>NZ_NKYF01000001.1 GCF_002262885.1 Pseudonocardia sp. MH-G8
CCGCATCCAACGACGCGACCCACCCAGCAAGATCCACCACGCGGTGATCATCACCGCCGGACGAGCCTCAGCCTCTCACGACACGCCGAAGTGCCGTTGCAGTACTAGCCTGGCCCGAGACTTTCCGGGTGAAGCGCGACCGCTGCGTGGGTGTGGAGCTTCGGAGGATCAACAGAACTGCGAGTCCTGCGACGATCAGCGGCGGTGCGAAGAGCAGGAACAGCGGGCCGGCCGTCCATCCGGCGCCGACGAGGAGTCCGACGAGGAGTGGCGAGGCGATCGCGCCGATCCGGCCTACGGCCGACGCCCACCCCACCGCGGTCGTGCGCGCTTCGGCCGGATACAGCGTCGGAGCCAGGGCGTACAGCCCAGCTCCGCTGGCGTTCATGGCCATGCCGAGGATGCAGGTGACGATCAGCAGGAGGACGACGTGGTCGGCCAGCAGCCCGATGAGTGCGGACGCGATCCCGGTGGTGATCAGCGTACCGACGGCGAGCCTGCCGCTGGATGCGCGGAGTGCGGCTCCGGCGAACAGCAGACAGGCCACGACACCGCCGACGTTCAGCAGCAATCCGGCGTTTGCTGCCAGGGCCGGATCCGACTGCCCGATCAGCCGCGGCAACCAGCTGGCCGCGAAGTAGAAGCCGGCCATGAGGAGGAACATGGCCAGCCACAACAGGAGCGTCCGCCGCAGGATCGGACGTGAGAGCACCGCTGCGACGCGCCCTACCGGTGTGGCTTCTGTCGGCGGGAAGGCGGTCATCGTCGGCAGGTTCATCTTGCGCAGCGTGCTGTTCGTGCGACGCAGTGCCGCGGGGGTGCGTTGCAGGGCCAGGTAATCGATGGACTCCGGGAGCAGAGCCAGAACCACGAGGAGCATGACCGCGGTGAGCGCGGCGCCGACCAGGAAGGTCCCACGCCAGCCGATGCCGCTGATCGCCGCCGTGGCGACCAGCCCACCGAGTACTCCGCCCAGTGGGAGCCCGGTGGCGTAGACGGCGATGACTGTTCCGCGACGACGCAGTGGTGTGAACTCGGCGACCATGACTGGCAGGCCGGCTACCAAGCCGCCGACGCCGATCCCGGTCACCAGCCGTAGCAGGCCCAACTGCAGGGCGTCGGCAGCGAGCGCGCCGAGCGCCATTCCGGTCGTGGCCAGCACCAAGCTGAGCACGGTGAGTGGACGGCGACCGACCCGATCGGCCAGGGGCGAGAGCAGCCCCGATCCCAATGCCATACCGACGAGGCCGGCGCTGAGGAGCAGGCCCACCACTGACCCGTTGAGGCCCCATTCCTTGGCGACCGGCGTGGCCGCGAACGCCATGACGAGGATGTCGAATCCGTCGATGACGCTCAGCAACAGGCAGATCGCAACAACCCGAACCTGGAAGCGGCTCACCGGCGCGGCATCGATCAGCTCGCGCGCACCCACAGCGGTGCTCATGCCCGCGCTCCCGCGCTGACGCTACGTCGTACCGCAACCAGCCATCGGTCAAGATGGTGTCGCTCCACCAGGGCATCACGAGTCGTCGTTGGCTCGATCATGTTCGGGCAGTCCTTCCGTATCCTGTTGCTCTTCAGGCCGGCGAACAACGTCGGCCGGGTGTCGGAGATCTGGGCCCGTTGTCCGGAGCGCCGGCCGAAGCCCGGGCGGGGATGTCAGCGAGTCGCGCGCAGGCCCGACAGAAGGGCGGCGGCGTTCGCGCCGACCAGGTCCCGCCACGGGCCGTGGGACTCCGCACGCCATCCGTCGTCGAGGGCGGCTACCTGAGCGGCCACCAGGCGTGTGGGCGTCCAGCAGTAGTCGCTGCCGTAGAGCAACCGCCCCGTGCCGACCTGGCTGATGAGGGCCTCCGCCTGTACGGGCAGGGGGGTGCCGGCGAGGTCGAACCAGAGTCGCGCGATCCCGTCATCGATGGCCTCGATGCCGCGCGACACCGAGGGCGCGAACGAGGCGAAGAGCCGCAGCCGGTCCACCAACAGTGGCAGCGACGCGCCGCAGTGCGGCACGATGATCTGCAACCCGGTGCGGCGGGCGACGTCGCCGCTGGTGAGCATCGCCGACAGCACGCGGGTGGTCTCAGCGAAGAACTCGACCATCGGCCGAGGGAAGCCCAGCGCGGTGGATTCCCATCCGGGCGGCGAGGTCGGGTGCACGAACACGATCGCACCTCGCCGGTCCAGCTCGTCGAGGTACGGGGTGACCCGCGGATCGCTGAGGTGGATGCCGCCGGCGTTCGTCATCACCACCGTGCCGACCGCGCCGAGCTCGTCGAGCGCGCGGGCAGCCTCGGCGATGGCCTCCTCGGCGGCCGGGAGCGGGACCGAAGCGAAGAACCGGAACCGATCGGGGTGGTCCTCGACCACGCCGGCCGCGAAGTCGTTCACACGACGGCACAGCGCTACCGACGACTCCACGTCGCCGAACCAGACGCCCGGCGAGGAGATCGAGAGGACCGACTGTTCGATACCGTGCGCATCCATCAGCCGCAGGTGCTCCTCCGGGCTCCAGGACGGCCACGAGGCCATCCCGTCCGGATGGCGGTATCCGCCGGCTACAGCCGCCTCCACGTACCACGGGGTCACGAAGTGCGCGTGCACGTCGACCAGCGGTCCTGCGGTGCTTTCCATCGTCATCTCCTCCGACCGCCCGGCCGGGGCGGCCGCTCAGGGCTGTTTCGCCGCGGCTGCCTCGGGATCAGGTCACCTGCCGCACCGCCATGGTCTCCGACCTCGACGACGCTTCAACTCGCGTACGCCTTTCGGCTGCAGCCGGTTCGCGACCTGGCCACCGGCTCGGCACTGCTGTGGGCCGTCCAGGGGCAAGGTGCGAAGCGGCAATGGTCGATATCCGCACCGCCGTTGACCGCCACTGCTGGGTCGCCAGGATGGAGCAGTGGGGCGTGAGCGCACTGTCTTGCAGCGCCCAGCAGCCCCGACTCGGGCTCTACCGTACCTAGGAAGGCATCAGAGGCATGGCCGCGGACTCCCAGGCACGATCCCTTCAGGAACTCATCGGCGCCCAGTCCGACATCGTCGACTACTTCTACAATGACAGCCCTGGCCTGAACATCCGGACCCGCACCGACCGGATTCCGATTCCGGCGGAGTTCTCGAACTGGCGGGAGGAGCAGCGCGCCTGGCGCGAATCGGCCGTCCTGTTCGACCAGACCCACCACATGCCCGAGCTCTTCGTGACCGGCCCCGATGCGAGGGCGATGCTCAACTGGATCGGGGTCAACAGCTTCGCCAACCTCGGTCCCGGAGTGGCGAAACAGTTCATCGGCTGCACCCCGCAGGGTTACGTGATCGGCGACTGCATTCTGTACGCGCACGGCGAAGAAAGCTACGAGCTGGTCAGCGGAATGCCGCTGCTGAACTGGGTGGAGTACCACGCCGGCACGGGCGACTGGGACGTCAACATCGTGCGCGACAACAACTCTGCGGAGAACCAGACCGGTCGGCGCATCCGATTCCGGTATCAGCTCGACGGTCCGTTCGCCTCGAAGATCTTCGAGAAGGCGGTCGGAGCGCCCTTGCCGGACCCCGGCGCGTCCCGCACGTTCACCACCACCATCGCGGGCGTCGATGTCCTCGTTCTCCGACACGGCATGGCAGGGCGCCACAAGGCCTACGAGATCAGCGGCGAGTACGACGGCGAGGCCGCCGTACTCGATGCTCTCCTGCACGCCGGCGAGGAGTTCGGCATGCGCCGCGGCGGCACGAAGGCCTACTTCAGCACCAACTACGAGTCGGGTTGGATCGCCGGCCCCCTGCCTGCCATCTACACCGCCCAGGACCTGCGGAGCTACCGAGAGTGGCTCCCGGCCGAAGGCTGGGAGGGGACCTGGCAGCTCGCCGGCAGCTTCCGCCCCGACCGCATCGAGGACTACTACACCACGCCCTACGACCTGGGCTGCGGCAAGCTCGTGAAGTTCGACCACGACTTCATCGGTAAGGAGGCACTGGCGCAGTTCGCACAGGAACAACAGCGGCGCCGCGTCACGCTGATGTGGCACAAGGAGGACGTCCTGGCCGTGGTCGGCACGCTCCTCGACGAGGGGACACCGGGCAAGTTCCTCGACTTCCCCATCGCCGACTACGGCTTGCTGGTCCAGCGCGACAGCGTGTTCGCCAACGGCCGGGCCGTGGGCCTCTCGACCTTCTGCGGATACTCGGCGAACGAGCGGCGGTTCCTGTCCCTCGCGATGCTCGACGCCGCGCAGGCCGAACCGGGCACCGAGGTCGTCGTGTTGTGGGGCGAGGCGGGTGGTGGTTCGCGCAAGCCACGGGTGGAGCGGCACCGGCAGATGGAGGTGCGCGCGACCGTTGCCCCTGCGCCGTTCGCCTACTCCCGCAGTCCACCGGCAGCGCGGTCTCGGCGGGGCGATGACGTGGTCGCACGAGTCATCGACGGCAAGGCCATCGCGGGGCAGATCCGCGGGGAACTGACCGCGCGCGTACGGCGGCTGCAGGGGCGTTCGGGCGTAGTGCCCGGACTCGCAGTACTGCTGGCGGGCGACGATCCTGCGTCGCACGTCTACGTCCGCAACAAGCAGCGGGCATGCGCGAAGGTGGGGATCTCCTCGATCCGGTACGACCTGGCGGCCAGTGTCACCACGGCCGAGTTGGTGAACTTGATCCACACGCTCAACGGGCGTGATGACATCCACGGCATCCTCGCTCAGCTCCCGTTGCCTCCGCAGGTGGAGGTGCGGCAGGTGCTGGAGAGCATCGCGGTACCCAAGGACGTCGACGGCTTCCATCTCTACAACGTCGGCGCCCTGGTGGTCGGCGACCCCGTATTCCCACCATGCACGCCGTACGGCGTGCTGGAGCTGCTCGCCCACGAAGGCATCGAGGTCGCGGGACAGAACGTGGTCGTCGTCGGCGCCAGCAACGTCGTCGGCAAGCCGCTCGGCCTGATGCTGATGCACGGCGACGCCACCGTCTCGATCTGCCACGCCAAGACCAGGGACCTCGCGCAGTTCACCCGTCTGGCGGACATCCTCGTCGTCGCCGCGGGCGTGCCCGGCCTCGTCACGGCGGACATGGTGCAGGACGGAGCGGTCGTCATCGACGTCGGCATCAACCGAGTCCCCGGCAGCGCTCGGATCGTCGGCGACGTCGACTTCGAAGGGGTTCGGCAGAAGGCGTCGTACATCACCCCCGTGCCGGGCGGCGTCGGCCCCATGACGGTCACCATGCTCCTGAAGAACACCGTCACCTCCGCGGAGCGGAGCGGTTCCTGGCCGTCCGGGGCGCAGAGTGCCCCACAGGGAATGCCTCGTCCGGCCTGATTCCGGCTAGGATCGACCTCGCGGCCCGCCGTCAACACGTTGCGGGAACGCTGCTTCCCATCGCACCGCTGCGCTGGAGTTCCGATGACGACAACGGGCAGATCCGAGAGCGATCCACTCGCCGACTTCGAGTTGTTCCACACGAGGGACCCTCTGGAGGCCCAAGAGTCGGCCACGCGCGTCACAGCTCCGCACCGGCTCCGGGTGCGCGGCCGAGCAGCGGACTTCTCGGCCGACTTCCGCGCGGTCGAGATCGGGTCGGTGACGGTCGGGGTCATCCGCTACGGGGCAGACATCACGATCGTTCGTCCTGGATGCGATTCCTTCGTCGCGGTCCTGATGCCGCTCGTCGGCAGACTGACGATCGAACAGCATGGGCGGGAGTATGTCGCCACACCGGATCGCTCGATGGTCGTGCTGTCACCCGGCCATGGTGGGACGTATATGCGCTGGACGCCGGGGACCGCGGTGCTGGCCCTGAAGGCGGACTCGGACGAGCTGGCGAGGGCGCTGCGCTGGATCGCTCCGTTGGCTGACAGCAGCCCCTTCAGAGCGACGTCCGCGCTCGTGACCGGTGCTGCGCTGCGTCCCGTCCTGGGAACGGCGCAACAGTTCGCCGAGGTATTCGCGCGGTGCGGCCCGGACCAGCACATACCGCCGCCTCTGGGTAAACACCTGCGCGAGCAGGCGCTGGCCACCATGTGGCTCTCGGTACCCAACAACCACACCGACATCATCTACAGTGCCCCGCCCGCGAAGAAGGCATCCCACGTGCATCGAGTGACCGATCTCCTCGCTACCGAGTCCGGCGCCGAGTACACGGTCATCGATCTCGCCCGCGCGGCCAATGTCGGCGTACGTGCCCTGGAACTGGCGTTCCGCAGGGAACTCGACGAGACCCCACTGCACTACCTGCAGCGGACCCGCCTGGAACGCGCCTACGACGATCTCCGCACCGGTGATCCATCCGAGTGCACGGTCACCGAGATCGCCCAGCGGTGGGGTTTCGCCCACCTCGGACGATTCGCGGCACGCTACCGTGCGCAGTTCGGCGAGCTGCCCTCCGAGACGCTCAACAGCCTGCGTCGGTGACGAGTTCGGAAAGTGCACGTGCCACCGACGCAATGCGGATAGTGGCCCGCTCGGTCTCTTCGTACCGTACCTAGGGCCCAGGACACGGCCGTCCGCCGGCACGAAGGAGGCACCACCACGTGACCCCGCAGAGTCTCGAACAGTCGATCCAGAATGCCGGCGGCAACGCTGCGACGATGCTCCGTCAACTACCCGGTGGCCCGTACCGCTTCCCGATTCCTCAGGAGGAGTACACGAACTGGCGCGACGAGCAGGAGTCGTGGCGCCGGACTGCCGTGCTGTTCGACCAGTCGTTCCACATGAGCGACGTGTACTTCACAGGGCCGGATGTCAAGCGGCTCTTCTCCGACACCGGTGTGAACTCCTTCGCCAACTTCGGCAAGGACAAGGCCAAGCAGTTCGTCGCCGTCAACCCGCAGGGCAAGGTGATCGCTGACGCGATCCTCTTCGCCTTCGCCGACGACGAGTACTCTCTCGTCGGGGGCCCGGCAGCGGCGAACTGGGTCCAGTACCAGAGTGAGATCGGTGACTACGACGTCACTGTCACGCGCGACGAGGCCAGCATGTGGAACCCGGGCGAGCGACTCCTCTTCCGGCTGCAGCTGCAGGGCCCACGAGCTCTGGATATCGCCGCAGCAGCCGCGGGCACGGCCCTCCCGAAGATCAAGTTTTTCAACATCGGCGAATTCGACATCGCCGGCACCACGGTCCGCGCTCTCAACCACACCATGATCGGCACCCCCGGCCATGAGATGACCGGTCTCGAGATGACCGGCCCCTGGCGTGATCACGACAAGGTCTACGACGCCCTTGTCGAGGCCGGCGAGCAGTTCGGCATGCGGATCGGCGGCGCACGCTCCTACCCGACGACGTCGAACGAATCGGGCTGGATCGCGTTGCCCCTTCCCGCGGTCTACACCGGCACCGACATGAAGGCCTACCGCGAGTGGCTCCCGGCGCTGGGGTTCGAAGGACAAGCCTCCCTCGGCGGCAGCTTCCACTCCGACGATGTCGAGGACTACTACGTCACCCCCTACGACCTCGGATACGGCAAGACCGTCAAGTTCGACCACGACTTCATCGGGCGCGAAGCCCTGGAGCAGGTCGCCCAGGGCCCACAGCGCCGCAAAGTGTGGCTGGAGTGGAACGATGACGATGTCGCACGGGTCGTGGCCAGTAGCCTTTTCGGCGGAGTCGAACGGGCGAAGTTCCTGAGCGTGCCGTCAGCCTGGTTCTCCATCATCCACTACGACAAGGTGCTGTCCGGTGACGACACCGTCGGGTTCGGAATGGATCCCGTCTACACCGTCAATCACAAGCATTTCGTGTCCCTGGGCGTGATCGACGAATCCAAGGCCATCGACGGGTCCGAGCTCACCCTGGTCTGGGGCGACGAAGCATCGATCGGCCACAAACTCCAGGTCGAAGCGCACAAGGAGACCACCGTCCGCGTCAGGGTTCGCACCACCCAGCCTGGTGTGACCCGGTGACGGGAGTCCGTGGTCGCCTGGGGATGGACTCCGACGCATGAGGTTCGCGAACTACGCGGGTCGAGCTGCGCTCACCGACGGGACTCGGGTCGTCCACGTCGCCGAGGCGAGCGGCGGGAAATACGATGCCGATCCGGCCGCGATCTTCGAGGTCTGGGACGAGTTCGCCGCCTGGGCGCGCACGGTGAACCTCACCGCCGAGGGCGCGAAGATCGACCGGGCACAGCTCGGCTCGCCCTCGCCCACTCCGCGGCAGGTCTTCGCCATCGGGCTGAACTACCGCGACCACGCGACGGAGAGCGGGCTCGAACCACCGGCCGAGCCACCCGTGTTCACGAAGTTCCCGACCTCGGTCTGCGGCCCCTACACCGATATCGAACTGCCGACGACCACCGTCGATTACGAGGCCGAGCTCGTCGTGGTCATCGGTCGGCGGGGGCACCGGGTGAGCGAGGCGGACGCGTGGGCGCACGTGGCAGGTCTGGCGATCGGCCAGGACATCTCCGAGCGCACCCGGCAGCTCGTCGGACCAGCACCGCAGTTCAGTCTCGGCAAATCCTTCCCCGGCTTCGGGCCGGTCGGTCCGTGGCTCGTGACCGCCGACGACCTCGCGGACCCCGACGACCTCGGGATCGGATGCTCGATCAACGACGAGGTGATGCAGCACGGCCGTACCCGGAACATGATCTTTTCTGTGTCGGGCATCATCGCCCGGCTGTCGGACGTCACGCCCCTGCTCCCCGGCGACGTCATCTTCACGGGGACCCCCGCCGGCGTCGGTGGCGCCCGCAAGCCGCCGGTCTTCCTCAAGCCCGGTGACGTTCTCAGTACGTGGGTCGACGGCATCGGCACGATCACCTCGACCTGCCGCACCGGCACGTCCTATCCGACGCAGCCTGCGTAAGGAGCGAAGATGGCACTACATCGATTGGGATCGGTGACGATCGGGGTTCCTCACGTCGCCGAGACGGCTGCGTACTACGTCGACTTCGGGCTGAGCCCGACCAACGACGGCGGGTACGCCACGACGGAGGGCGGGACGCAACTTCGGCTCGTCCACGCCGCACGTCGCCAGGTCGTCGAGATCACCGTGGGCGCCACGGACGAGGACGACATCCAGCGCATCGCGCGGCAGATCGAGAGCCTCGGCCTCATCGCGACGGTCACCCCGGGACGGGTCGAGGCGGTCGAGCCGATCGCCGGCTTCCGGGCCGTCGTCGAGGTGCTGCCCAAGCTGGAGCAGCCCGCTGTGCCGCCGACCCCGTACAACGGACCGGGACGGGCCGACCGTCCGGACACGCGGGCTCCGGGACTGCACCGCGACGGGGCCGTGCGTCCGCGCAAGCTGGGCCACGTGGTCATCGGATCCACCGACCAGGCCGCGACGCAGCGCTTCTTCACCGACGGGCTCGGCTTCAAGATCAGTGACGTCGTGCCCTCCATCGCGTCGTTCATGCGCTGCTCGACCGACCACCACAACGTGCTCGTCCAGCAGGCGCCGTTGAACTTCCTGCACCACACGTCCTGGCAGGTCGACGACGTCGACGAGATCGGTCGCGGCGCCATGGCGATGCTGGAGAAGGATCCGGCTCGGCACGTATGGGGGCTCGGTCGCCACTACGTCGGCTCGAACTTCTTCTGGTACCTCAAGGATCCGGCGGGGAACTTCTCCGAGTACTACTCCGACATCGACTGCATCGTCGACGACGCGCTCTGGGAGCCGGGCGTGTTCGAGGGGCCGAAGAGCCTCTACAGCTGGGGCCCGCCGCCTCCGCCCTCGTTCGTCATGCCGGAGGACCTCGCCGCCCACATGACGGGTGCCCATGACAGCCGGTGATCCGATCTGGACGCCTTCGGCGGAGTTCGCAGATGGATCCCGGCTCGCCGACTACCAGCGTCACCTGGAGCGCACCGGGCTCCAGTTCGAGGATTACCGCGCGTTGTGGCGGTGGTCGACGACCGAACTCAGCGAGTTCTGGGAGTCGATCACCGACTTCTTCGATCTCGACGTCACGCCCCCGGAGTCCGTTCTCGACGAGAGCCGGGGCATGCCGCACGTGAGGTGGTTCGCCGGCTCGACGACGAACTTCGCGGCCACCGCGCTCGCCGAGGGGAGGGAGGGGACCGCAGTCTCCTCCCTCACCGAGGACGGCGTCCGTTCCGACATGTCGTGGGAGGAACTGCGACTCGCGGTCGGGGCGGTGTCGCACTGGTTGCGCGAACAGGGTGTGGGGGTCGGCGACCGCGTGGTCGCCTACGTGCCCAACGTGCCCGAGGCCGTGGTGTGCCTGCTCGCCACTGCCTCGGTGGGCGCGGTCTGGGCGTCCTGCGCCCAGGAGTACGCCGTCGCCGGCGCGCTGGACCGGTTCGGCCCGCTGGAACCCCGGGTGCTCATCGTGGCGGACGGGTACCGGTACGGCGGCCGCCGGCACGACCGCCGGACGCAGAGCGCGGAGTTGGCTCAGTGCCTGGGCACGCTGCAGCAGGTGCTGTGGCTCGACAACCTCGGACTCGAGCCCGCCGGCGCGGGTGCCCGCTACGCCGACGTCGTCGCCGTCGGGCGTGCGCCGGAGTTCACGCGTGTGCCGTTCGAGCACCCGCTCTGGGTGCTGTTCTCCTCCGGCACCACCGGACGGCCCAAGGGGATCGTGCAGAGCCACGGCGGGATCCTCCTGGAGCACACCAAGTTCCTCGCGTTCCACGCGGACCTGCGTCCAGGTGCGGTGTTCCTCTGGCTCGCGACACCGAGCTGGATGGTGTGGAACCTGCAGGTCTCCGGGCTGCTGGTCGGCGCGACCATCGCCACGTTCGACGGCAGCCCGGTCTGGCCGGACGCCTCGGCGCTGTGGGGACTCGCCGAGGCGCTCGACCTCGACTTCCTGGGGGCGAGCGCGGCAGGTCTGACGGCCGCGCGCCGCGCCGGGGCGCGGCCGCTCGACGTGGCACCGGGCTTGCGGTTGCGGGCGATCGGCAGCACCGGATCGCCACTGCCGCCGGACACCGCCCGGTGGGTCCAGAGCGAGCTGCCGTCGGTCTGGCTGGCCTCCGCGAGCGGAGGAACCGACATATGCTCGGCGTTCGCCGGTGGCATTCCGACGGAGCCGGTCCACGCGGATCGGATCCAGGGCCCGACACTGGGTGTCGCGCTCGAGGCCTGGGACGACGAGGGCCGGCCGGTGGTCGGACGGACCGGAGAGATGGTGGTCGTCCGCCCGTTGCCCTCGATGCCGATCGGGTTGTGGGGCGACGAGGATTCCAGCAGGTACACCGCGGCGTACTTCGACCGCTACCCGGGTGTCTGGCGGCACGGTGACTGGATCACCGTCACCGAGGACGGCGGCGTCGTCGTGCACGGTCGTTCGGACGCCGTCATGAACCGGCAGGGCGTGCGGATCGGCAGCAGCGAGATCTACGCGGTACTGGATCGGCTCGATACTGTGGCCGACTCCCTGGTTGTGGGAGTCGAACTGACTGACGGTGACTACTGGATGCCCTTGTTCGTCGTCCCTGCCGATCAGCCGGACAAGCATGTGGCCGAGTCGTTCGCCGTCGCGGTGAAGGCCGCGATCCGCGCCGAGGCGAGCCCTCGCCACGTGCCCGACGAGGTCATCCTGGTGGAGGCCCTCCCGCACACGCGGACCGGCAAACGACTCGAGGTCCCTGTCAAGCGGGTCCTCCAGGGCGCGGACCCCGGGGCAGTCACCGACGCCGCATCCATTGACGATCCGTCCGCGCTCGCGGCATTCGTCCGGTGGCGTCCAGCTGGGCGAGGGCTCTCGGCAGGACGCCGGTCGGCTACGGAGGACGGCTTGTCGAGGGCAAGGTGAAGCGGTGCCCCCCGGACCGTCGCCGTGGGGGATCGCCTCGGTCCTCGGAGGGCGGTGTCCCGCCGGACGGAGAACTGGCCGGCACCGATCAACGGCTCCGCCGCTCGGCGGTGACGGGACAGGTGGGGAATTCCGATGCGCCCGGGCGAGCCGGCCTGGCATGATCGCCGTCGTGGTTCTCGAACTCCTGTACGCCTGACCCGGCGCATCCCACCGCCGCCACAGTGGCGCGCGGGTTTCCGTGCTGCCCGTTCCAACCAGGAGTTCCGATGAGCCACATCCTCATGTCCACCTCTGCCGCGCACGGCCACGTGCACCCCAACCTGCCGGTGATGGCCGAGCTGGTCGCCCGCGGCCACCGCGTCACGTATCCCGTCCCGGACCGGTTCGCCGTCGCCGCCGCCGCCACCGGCGCGACCCCGCTGCCGATCCGTACCGACCTTCCCGACCCGGCGAAGGGCGAGCAGTGGCCCGAGGGCGGGGTCGAGGCGATGCGATTGTTCTCCGACGAGGCCCGCTCGGCGTACGCGCAGATCACCGCCGCGCTGGCCGGCGACCTGCCCGACATCGTGTGCTACGACGGCAGCGGCTGGGCCGGGCACGCGCTGTCCCGGGTGCACGGGCTGCCGCGGGTGGAGCTGGCCCCGCACATGGTCGCCTGGGACACCTTCGAGGAGGACTTCGCCGAGGCCTACGCGTTCTACGGGACTCCGGAAGGGCTGGCCTGGCAGTCCGAGATGGACGCCTGGCTGGACGAGGTCGGCGTCGGGCTCGGGAACCGGGAGTTCCTCGGCCCGCCGGACCGGTCGGTGGTCCTGATCCCCGAGGCGATGCAGCCGAACATCGACCGCGTCGACCGGGCCCGCTACACGTTCGTCGGGCCGGTGATCGGCGACCGCTCCCACCAGGGATCGTTCGCCGACCTCGAGGCGAGGTCGGACCGCCCGCTGCTGCTGGTCTCGCTCGGCTCGGCCTACAACGACCGGCCGGGGTTCTGGCGGGACTGCATCACCGCCATGCACGGCACCGGCTGGACGACCGTGCTGGCCGTCGGCCCGCACGTCGACGTCACCGCGCTCGGCGACATCCCCGACGACGTCATCGTCCGGGAGTGGGTGCCGCAGCTCGCGGTGCTCGCGCACGCATCGGCGTTCGTCACGCACGCCGGGATGGGCGGCTGCTCGGAGGGCCTCTGGCACGGTGTCCCGATGGTCGCCGTGCCGCAGGCGGCCGACCAGTTCGTCAACGGCCCGCAGCTCGCCGAACTCGGTGTCGGCGAGCACCTGCCGGCCGAGGAGGTCACGCCGGAGCGGCTGCGCACAGCGGTGTTGCGGGTCGCCTCGTCGACGGACGTCGCGGATAGGTGTGCCGAGCAGAAGAAGATCGCCAGGGCCGCCGGCGGCGCAACGGCGGCCGCCGACGTGATCGAGTCGCTGATCGGGTGACCGGGGCGTGCGACCACACGACCCGAGCAGCGCGCTCGACGTCGCGGCGCACGACGTCGGACACCGAGATCCCGCCACCGTGGGCAACGCGATATGGGTGATCACCTCACCAGGAGTGCGGGCACGGAGGTGCAGGTTCGCCGCGATGGATCTCGGCCGGCCGCACTGCCCGCGGATGCCGGTGACGGCGCACCCACGGCCTTCACCGGTCGATGATCGTTCCGAGATCCACGGATCCGCCCCGCCGAGGGCGCTCACCTCGATCTCGGAATGATCGATCGTTCCGAGATCGAGCTGTTGGCCCCAGACAGGGCGATCCGGTGGATCTCGGAACGATCTTGCCGGATGTCCCGATCCCGCCGATCACGACGCTGAACACGCCTCGAGCCGGCCCGATGATCATCGCGAGGCGGTGGATCGGGACCACCGCAAGGCGGGCACGCACCCAGCAGCGAGGGGCTCGTCCCGAACAGGCCTGGGCCCGCGCCGGGGACGGCCGCCCACCCAGCCCCGATGATCGGCAGTTCTGCCAACCCGGCCACCCGTCAACGAGCAAGGAACAGGGGAACCTCGCCGACTGCGCCGAGGACCAGGGCGGGGTGTGAGGCAGTAGCCGCGAGCCGGGGACGGCGCGCCCACAGGAGATTTGATGACGACGTAGACGTGAGCGGGTTGGATCTTTCCTGGACCCCGCTCACGTCTATCTGATCATGAAGAGGGCGGTCATGATCAGTGAAAGTGGTGCCACAGCGACGAATCTGACGCCCTCACACCATTCCTGGCGATCATGACGGCGAGCCGGCGCGCGAGACGTACGTGAGTGCGGTCGCGAAGGCCCTGACGTGCGACTCACCCGATCGAAGCCGGCGAACGCACGTGATCAGTCACCGGGATGCACCGCTGCTGCAATGTACGAGTCCGTCACGGCTCCCCACGCCCGCGATCGTCAGCACTCCGTGCGGTAGAAGTACTGCGAGTTCGCGTCCATGTCGGCCTGGGTGATGGCGACCAGATCGGTCTGGATCTCGCGCTCGACGGGCCTGCCCTCGATCGCGGCCACCACCTGCTGCACGCCCTGGCGGCCGATCGTCGCCGGATCCTGTGCGATCAGCGCGGACACCTCGCCCGTGCGCAGGTCATCGACCTGGTTGGGGCTGGCGTCGAAGCCGACCAGACGGACCTGCTCGGTCTTGCCGGCGTTGCGCAGCCCGGTGGCCGCGCCCTCACCCGAGTTGAGGTTGGTGGCGAAGACGGCGGCGAGGTCCGGGTGCGCCGCCAGCGTCGCCGACACCTTCTGGGCCGCCACCGCGGGCTCGTTCTCGGTGTACTCCTGGCCCAGGTAGGTGATCCCGGGGTGGTTGGCGATCTCCTGCTCGAAGCCCCGGGCCCGCGCGTCGGTGGTGGAGGTCCCGGCCTTCGTGTTGAGGACGAGGACCTCGCCCTGCCCGCCCACGAGCTCCGCCACCGTCTGCGCGGCGAGCACCCCGCCCTGCTCGTTGTTCGAGGACACGGTCGAGAGCGCCACCGACTCGTCCTGCAGGCTGGTGTCGACCTCGACGACCCGGATGCCGGCGTCCTTCAGCTGCGTCATCGGGTTCGCCATCGCGACGTCGTCCGTGGGCGCGATCAGCACGCCCGCCGGCTGCGTGGACAGCACACCGGTGACGATCGGCGTCTGCAACGCGGCCTCGAACCGGTCCGGCGCCTGCGTGGTGAGCTGGTAGCCGAGCTTCGCCGCCTCCGCCTCCGCCCCGCACTGCATGGAGATGTAGAACGGCTCGGCCTTGACCCCCGGCATGAGCACCAGGTTCTTGTTGTCCGGCGGCGCGGCGGGCTCGCCACCGGATCCCTCGCCGATCGTGCCGCTGCCGCAGCCGGCGGCGAGCACCGCCAGTGCCGCGGCCGCCGCCACGCTGCCCACCCGTGTGCGCCTCATCGCGCTCCTCCTCATCGGCGGTCCCGCGACCGCCGCCGGACCTGGTCGAACCACACCGCCGCCACCAGCACCGCGCTGATCGCGACCGGCTGCCAGAACTGTTGCACGCCGACGATCACGAACCCCTTCGTGAGCACCGCCGGGATGAACACCCCGATCATCGAGCCGAACACCGAGCCCACGCCGCCGAAGAGGCTGGTGCCGCCGAGGACGACGGCGGCGATCGCGTTCAGGTTGTCGGTGGAGTGGCCGCTGATCGTGGTGGTGCCGAAGTAGGCGAGCGACATGAAGCCGGCGAGCCCTGCCAGCAACCCCACGCCGGTGTAGACGCGCACGAGGTGCCCACGCACCGGGATCCCCGCGCGGCGCGCGGCCTCCGCGCTCGAGCCGACCGCGTACGTGCGACGCCCGAACCGCGTGGTGTGCAGCAGCCACGCACCGGCCAGCGTGACGACGGCGGCGAGCGCCACCATGTGCGGCACCTGCGCCGTCTGGCCGAAGCCGAGCCCGTCGCGCAGCAGTTGCGGCACCGTCCGCACGTCGACGCCGTCGGTGATCAGTTGGGCGGCCCCGAGCGCGGCGCCGAACGACCCGAGCGTGACGATCAGCGGCGGGATCCGGGCCATGGCCACGAGCAGCCCGTTGAGCAGGCCCCACGCGCCTCCGCCGACAACCGCGCCGAGCAGCCCGGCCAGCACGACGCCCGGCCCGGCGTCGGAGGCGTCGCCACCGGGGCTCAGCGCCTCCATCAGCGTGGCGCCGATGACGCCTGCGAACACCAGCACCGACCCGACCGACAGGTCGATCCCGGCCGTGATGATCACGAAGGTCATCCCGACGGCCAGCACCAGCAGCACGGACGCCTCGATCAACAGCGTCTGCAGCGTGAACAGCGTGGGGAACGCGTCCGGGCGCAGCACGCTGAACAGCACGCACAGGGCCACCAGCACCAGCGCGATCCAGACCGTGGACGCGCCGAGCAACCGTGCCATCGTGCGGCGCCGCGGGCGCGCCTCGACCTCGGTCACCGGTCCTCCTCGGGAGTCAGGGCACCCGTCATCGCGCCGACGAGCTGCTCGAGCGTGGCGTCCGCGGCGCTGAGGCGGGCGACCCGCGTACCGAGGCGCAGCACCTCGATCCGGTCCGCGACGGCGAGCACCTCGGGCATGTTGTGGCTGATCAGCACGACGGCGACGCCGGTGTCGCGGACGCGCCGGACGACGTCGAGCACGCGTTCGCGCTGGACGACGCCGAGCGCGGCGGTCGGCTCGTCGAGGAACACCACCCGGCTGGCCCACACCACCGACCGGGCCACCGCGACGCTCTGGCGCTGCCCACCCGACAGCGACCCGATCGGCACGTCCAGGTCCTGCAGCGTGACGCCGAGCCGGGCGAACTGCTCGGCGGCCTGCCGGCGCATCCCGGCCTTGTCGAGCATGCCGAGCGCGCCGAGCAGGCCGGGCCTGCGCAGCTCGCGGCCGAGGAACAGGTTGGCGGCCGGGTCGAGGTCGGGGGCGACCGCGAGGTCCTGGTAGGCGGTCTCGATGCCGTGTGCGCGGGCGGCGGTCGGCGTGTCGAGCACGACCGGCCTGCCCTCGATGATGATCTCGCCCGAGTCCGGGCGCTCCACCCCGCTGAGGCACTTCACCAGCGTGGACTTGCCCGCTCCGTTGTCGCCGATCAGCGCGACGACCTCACCGGCCGCCAGGTCGAACGACGCCCCGCGCAGCGCCTCGACGGAGCCGTAGCTCTTGCGCAGCTCCCGGGCCTGCAGCAACGGCTGCCCGGCACTCGATCCGTCCACGCCCCTCCTCGCGCGTTGGCGGCTGGCGCCCAGCTTGGACCTCCGAACGGGATCTGTCGATCACGGGTTGCGAGAGACGTCCCCGCCCTGCCGATTCTCGAGCGCCACCCGAGCGAACGTCCGGAAGTCACGAGGCGAGGATGCGGGTGTCGACGCTGCTCGCGCGACGGGGCGCTCAGGAAGATCCACTGCGTCGCGCCCCCGAGAACACGACCCGTACACCAGAGCGCGTACGCGACGTCGGCGTACGGCTCGCCACGATCACGGCGCGGCCCGCCCACCGGAGATCCGACGACGAGCTCCGGACGAGAAGCACCTCAGCGTGGCAGCAAGGGCCGTGACGTACTGCTCCCACCGATCACACGGGCGCCGGCATCGCGAACCGACGCCGCACTAGGGTCGCACGATGAGCATCGACGGAGCGGCCCGCGATCAGCCGGGCGCCGAGGAGGAGCGCGTCGGCCGCTACGTACGAATGGCCGCCCACCCGGGCGAGGGCGCAGCGCTGGCGGACGCGCTCCTGAACGTCGCCGGCAACATGCGACAGGCACCCGGCTGCGAGATGTACGTGGTGAACCTGTCCGCCGACGAACCGGACATCGTCTGGGTCACCGAGCTGTGGTCCGACGCGCTCTCGTCGGACCGCGCGCTGGGCGGCGAGCTGGGCCAGGTCGGCCTCGAGGACGTGGTGACCCACCTCGCCGCGCCGCCGGAGCTGATCGCGGTGCGCCCGCTCGGCGGGGTGGGCCTGCCGACCGGGTGACGCGGGCACCCTGCCGGGACGCGTGATCGCCGGTTCGGTGCACGGGCGGCGGTATGTCGCCGTTCGTGCACCGAACCGCTGATCATGCGAGCTGGACGCTCGCTCGGCCGTTCCGAGTCGCACAGCAGCGGGGCGACGCCAGCAGGGACGTGCGACTCGCAAGGATCACAGCTTGGTGATCGCGCCCAACCGCGCGTCAGGGCTGTGGTGATGCGCTGGTGTGCGGCTCGGATCGATCACCGCCGCCTTCCGTCAGCCGCGCTCCTGATCCGCGGGCCTGGTCTTGTGGGCCTTCAGCGAGCCCGCGTGCGCGGTGGCCGTGGGGTCGTTGCGGGTCTTCACGAGGCTCGCGACGGTGACGATCACCAGGATGCCGATGATCACGCCGAGGCTCACGGGCGTGGAGATCTCGGGCACCGCGGTCGAGATGTCCTCGTGCGCCCAGTGCAGGATCAGCTTGACCCCGATGAACGCGAGGATGATCGCCAGCCCGGTGGAGAGGTAGACGAGCCGGTCCAGCAGGCCCTTCACCAGGAAGTACAGCGCCCGCAGGCCGAGCAGGGCGAACGCGTTGGCCACGAAGACGATGTAGGCCTCGGACGTGACGCCGAAGACCGCGGGGATCGAGTCGAGCGCGAACAGCAGGTCGATGCTGCCGATCGCGATCAGCACGATGAGCATCGGGGTGACCATGCGCCGGCCGTCGACGCGGGTGACGAGCTTGCCGTCCACGTAGTCGTCGGTGATCGGCAGGAGCCGCCGGGCGGTCCGCACGACCGGGTTGTCCTCGACGTCGGGATCCTCGTCGCGGTGCCGGAACAGCTGCACGGCGGTGTAGATCAACAGCAGCCCGAACACCAGGAACATGAACGAGAACAGCGACAGCAGCGTGGCGCCGAGCGCGATGAAGATCGCACGCATGATCAGCGCCAGGATGATGCCGAACGTCAGCACCTTGTGCTGGTGCTCCTCCGGCACGGCGAACGTCGTCATGATGATCACGAAGACGAACAGGTTGTCGACCGAGAGGCTCTTCTCGACGATGTAGCCGGCGAAGTACTGGGTGCCGAAGTCACCGCCGTAGGCCATCGCGAACCAGACGCCGAACGCGACCGCCACCAGGACGTAGAACACCGACCACGCCGTGGCTTCCTTGAAGCCGACGCGGTGCGGGCGCGCCGCCGCGAGGATCAGGTCGAGCGCAAGGAGCGCGACGATCACCCCGATCGTCATCAACCAGGTGAGCGTGCTGATCTCGAGCACTCGTTCCTCCGCATCGACCGACCTGCACCGGGGCCAAGCCCCATTACTCGCCCTTTACCCGGACGAGCTTAGCGGCGCGCGGTCGCGCTCCCACCCCGGGCGGCGAACACGTTGTCGGGGAAGCAGCCGGCCGCCAGGAGAGCGCGCACCAGCCGGGCGCCGATCTCACCCAGGCGGGCGGCGCCGTCGGCCCCCAGCACAGACCAGGGGCCGGCGGCGAGCCGGTCGGTGTCGGCCTCGATCTGCTCGCGCAGCGCCACGCCGTCCGGGGTGAGCGCGCCGTCGTCGTCCAGTAGGCCGCGCCGGGCGAGCTCTCGTTCGGCGTCGGCCCACTCCAGCGCCGAGAAGCCCCGGCTCGCCTGGGCGAACTCCCGCACGAACCCACGACCGGTGGCGGTGTAGCTCACCAGCGCCTGCACCCCCGGCAGCTCGGCGGCCAGCAACAGCGCGACGTGGCCGTCGCCGCGGTGCTCGCGCAGGACCGTCACGGCGTGCCAGAGCACGAGGTGCGGCGCGGCGGGCCACTCCAGGCCCAGGTGAGCGGCGGCGAGTGCCCTGCCGGCACCGGAGCAGGCCTCGGCGGCCCGGCGCGCGAGCCCGGCGGCCTCGGCGACCTCCGGCGAGGTCACGACGTCGTCGCCCAGCATCCGCCGCAGCGCGGCGTCCACGGAGGCGAACCGGGCGTCGAGGACAGCGGCCGGCGCCGCGAGCGACCAGGCCTGCGGGACGTGTCGGGCCACCAGCGCGGGGTTGAAGTTGTAGAACGTCGCCGCGACGGCGGGCGCGCCGACCGCCCCCATCGCGGCCGACCGGCCGGCGAAGTAGCACATCCGCCCCGGGCGCAGGCCCGCGGCGGTGAGCTGCTGCTCGGTCTCGGGGGCGAAGTAGGTCATCGCGTGCAGCGGTTCGAGCCGGCGTGCGAGCCGGCCGCTCTCGTGCGGATCCACGAGCCGGACGCTACCGGGGGAACCACGTTCCGTCCGCGCTTGGCGACCTCGAATCCGGGTAGGCCCGAGGGGCGATCGACGACGGAACGAGGAGGAGACCATGGCGCTCGACGACGACGACATGACCACGACACCGGGTGGCGGGACATCGGGTGGCGGGACCGACGGACCGGCCGACTCGGGCGCGGAGGGTGGCACCCCGGGTGTCGAGGACGGCGGGGCGGACGGCGGCGCCGAAGGACCGGCCGACGCCGGCGCAGGCGGGGGGACCCCGGGCGCGGAGGACGGCGGGGCCGACGGCGGCGCCGAAGGACCGGCCGACTCGGGCGCAGGAGGTGGCAGCCCCGGTACCGAGGACGGCGGAGCCGACAGCGGTGCCCGCTGAGGCCGGCATCGCGGAGGTGGCCGGGCGGGCCGCCCGCCCGGCCACCGCGCTCGCCCGGGTCACCGGGCCCGCCGCGGACGAGTTCGGCGAACGGCACTGGGGCCGGGCCCCGCTGCTGGTCCGGGGCTGCGACCCCGACGGCTTCCGCGACCTGCTCGACCTCGACGGCGTCGACGAACTGCTCTCCCGGCGCGGGTTGCGCACGCCGTTCCTGCGGCTCGCGCGCAACGGGGCGGTGGTGGACTCCCGCGCGTTCACCGGCCCGGGCGGGGTCGGCGCGGAGATCGCCGACCAGGTGCGCGACGACGCCGTGGCCGCGCTGTTCGCCGACGGCACCACGGTGGTGCTGCAGGCACTGCACCGCACCTGGCCCGCCGTCGCGGACCTCGCCACCGCTCTGAGCGCGGAGCTCGGGCATCCCGTTCAGGCCAACGCCTACGTGACGCCGCCGTCGTCGCGAGGGTTCTCGGCCCACTACGACGTGCACGACGTGTTCGTGCTGCAGCTCGCCGGCGCCAAGCACTGGACCGTGCACGCCCCCGTGCACGACGACCCGCTGCGCGACCAGCCGTGGAACGACCACGCGGACGAGGTCGCCGCACGCGCCCGCGACGACGAGCCGACCCTGGACACGGTGCTCGAGCCCGGCGACGCGCTCTACCTGCCCCGCGGCTGGCTGCACGCGGCCACGGCACTGGGTGGGGTGTCCGCGCACCTGACGGTCGGGGTGCACGTCGTCACCCGGTTCGCGCTGGTCGAGGCGCTCACCGCGCTCGTCGCGCAGGATCCGCGACTGCGGGCGTCGCTGCCGCTGGGCATCGACGTGGCCGACCCCGCCCAGCTCGCGCCGCACCTGGACGCCGTGCGCGGGGCCCTCGTCGACGCGCTCGGCGACGTCGACGCCGAGGACGTCGCCCGGCGGCTGCGCGGCCGGGTCTGGCGGGGCGCGCGACCCGAACCGGTCGGGCCGCTGGCGGCGGCCGCGTTCGCCGACGGGCTCGCCGTGGGCGACTCCGTGCGGCTGCGCGCCGGGCTGCGCCACCGCCTCGTGTCCCGCGGGGACCGGGTCTTGTTGGAGCTCCCCGACCGGGAGGTCGGCCTGCCGTGCGCGTGCGCGCCGCCGCTGCGGGCGCTGCTCGCGGGCGAGCCGTGCCGCGTGGGGGACCTGCCCGGCATGGACGGACCCGACCAGGTGGTGCTGGTGCGCCGCCTCCTGCGGGAAGGCGTGCTCGTGCCTGCGTCGTGACACGGGCGGGAACGTCGCGGGCGCCGGTCCGCGGGAAAGGTCAGCCGACGTCGTGGTCCGCCGGCGCACGGCGGAACCGGCCGGGCGCGATGCCGAACTCTCGGCGGAAGGCATTGGAGAACGCGAACTCCGAGGAATAGCCGACCTGCCGGGCGATCCGGGCGAGCGGGAGGTCGGTCTCGCGCAGGAGCCCGGCGCCGGTGCTGAGCCGCCACCAGGTGAGGTAGGTCAGCGGCGGTTGCCCGACGAGGGCCGTGAACCGGCGGGCGAAGGCGGTCCTGGACATCCCGACGGTGGTGGCGAGGTCCTGCACCGTCCAGGGGCGGGCAGGGTCCCGGTGCATGTGGTGCAGGGCCTTGCCCAGCAGCGGGTCCGTCAGAGCTGCGGGCCAACCGCTGTCGGCGCGTTGCGCGCTCTCCTCGGCCAGCCGTGCCCGCAGCAGGTACACCAGCAACAGGTCCAGGAGGGCGGGCAGGGCGGCCTCGGCTCCGGGCCGGGGATCGGTGAGGTCGGCGCCGAGCAGGTCGACCGCGGTGCGCAGGTCGTGATGCCGGGAGGTGGCGGCGATGTGCACGACATCGGGGAGCGAGCGCAGGAACGGGTGCGCCAGGCCCTTCTCGAGCCGGTAGGCCCCGCAGAGCAGGTGAGCGCGGACGGTGGCCGGGTCGACGCAGTGCGCCTCGGACCCGGCAGGAGGTGCAGGAGGCAGGTCGGCGATGCGCCGGTCGGGACGATCGGACAGTCCGTGCAGCGAGCCGTGCGGCAGGAAGACCACGTCCCCCGCATGCAGCAGTACCGGCCCTTCCCCAGCGGTGATCAGCCAGCACGAGCCGTCCAGCAGCACGTGGAAGCCCGCGCCCGGGTACGGGCCGTACCGGTTGCCCCAGGCTCCGGCGCGTCGGCTGCGGGTGAACTTTGCCCTGCCCACGCGCATCGTGGCGACGACGTCGCTGAACACGTCCACCCTCGGATCCTAACCGGGCGGACCACCCAGCGGGCGCCTCGCGTATGAATTCGGCGGTTCTACGCATGGGAACGACCATCCCGGTCGCTATAGCGTGATCTTTCCGAACCAGGAGGAGACCCGCTGTGAGTGGTACGGCCTGCGAGCCCGAGCGCTTCGTCGACACGATCGAAATGGGGGAAGTGACGATCACCAGAGTGGTCGAGTGGCAAGGCGCCATCGCCCCGGCCGAGGAGGTGTTCCTGGGCACGACCGCGCAGACGTGGCAGCGCAACCGGAACTGGCTCGAGCCGCACTTCTGGGACGCGCGGAGCACGTCCTTCAAGGCGTACATGCAGACCTGGGTGCTGCGCAGCGAGGGCCGCACGATCCTGGTCGACACCGGGGTGGGCAACGGGAAGGAACGCCCCTCCATGCCCCCGTGGTCACACCTCGAGACCGACTTCCTCGACCGGCTCGCGGCCGCGGGCGTGGCACCGGAAGAGGTCGACGTGGTGGTCAACACGCACGTCCACGCCGACCACGTCGGGTGGAACACCCAGCTGGTCGACGGCCGGTGGGTGCCCACGTTCCCGAACGCCCGGTACCTCATCCCCCGCGCGGACTTCGAGTACTGGAACCCGCTCAACGGACACGCCAAGCACGGCTCACTGGGCGGGATCAACGCCGCGGTGGGGAACCAGTACATGTTCGAGGACAGCCTCCTGCCGGTTCACGAACACGGCCGAGCGGTGCTCTGGGAGGATTCCCACCCCATCGACCGCAACCTCGTCCTGGAATCGGCGCCGGGACACACCCCGGGGTCCGCCGTGCTCGCCCTCGACTCGGGCGGCGAGCGCGCCCTGTTCGTCGGCGACCTGCTCCACACCCCGGTGCAGCTCCTCGAACCGGATGCCGAGGCATGCCTGAGCGAGGACGTTCCCGCTGCCATCCGTCAGCGGCGCCGCATGCTGGAGCGCGCAGCCGACACGTCCGCCCTGGTGCTGCCCGCGCACCTGCCGGGACCGGGTGCCGCCGAGGTCCGCCGCAACGGCGGTGCATTCGCCATCCAGCGGTGGGCACCGTTCAGCCCGGTCGGGTGAGCCCGCGCTAGTCGGCCCGCACCTCGGCCAGCGCCGCCGCGTCGAGCAGCCCCAGGTCCGCGGCGTGTGTGGCGATCTGCAGGCTGTCGTCGACGGCGAGCATCGGCACGCCGCCGGCCGTGATCTCGGCGGCCAACGCGTCCACCGCCGCGATCCGGCCGGGCAGGGCGTGGCGCGTGCGGCGGATGTAGACCGCGCGGATCCGCTCGGGGTGCGCGCGGGCCAGCGTCGCGTAGATCTCCGGGTCGTGCTGCCCGCTGTCGCCGACCAGCACGAGCCCCAGCTGCGGGTGTTCCTGGAGCATCCGCTCGACCAGCCCGACCTTGTGCTCCTGCGCGCCGATGCGGAACAGGCCGCTGCGCGAGGGGCCCCAGTCGGTGAGCAGCAGCGGCCCGAGCGGGAAGCGCCGGATCGCGATGAACTCCAGCAGCATCTCGTGCAGGTTCCACGGGCTCGTCGAGACGTAGAAGACCGGGCGTGCCGCGCCGTCCACCGGCCCGGTGAACGCCCGGTAGAGCGCCGCCGCCCCGGACAGCGGCGTGCGGTCCCGCACCGGTGTGAGCAGCGTGGCGCGCAGGAACTCGATGCCCCGGGTCAGCCCGGTCTCCAGGATCGTGTCGTCCACGTCGCTGACCACACCGATCTGCGTCTCCGGGTGGACCACAAGCACCTGTGCGGACGCCGCGGCCCCGTCGTCCAGCCGCATCGTGAACTCGTGCCAGCCCGGCGCCAATGCGTCACCCGACACGTCGAGGACCGCGTCGAGGTAGCCGTCCCGGTCGGCGTGCACCTGCGCGTCCACGCCGGGCCCGCTGACCTGCACCGCCGCGCCCGGCACCTCCACGGTGAGGAAGCGCGCGATGGTGGCCCGCAGCACGGCCCGCCGCGAGCGCAGCGTCGGTTCCGGCGCCTCCGGCACCCCGACGGCGGGCGCCGCCGCCTCCGGCCGACCGAGCACGACCCGACCGCCCACCCGCACGCGCCGCGTGCTGCCGTGCCCGATGAACGGCACGATCATCGGCAGGTGCCGTCCGCGGACCCGCAGCACGAGCAGCACCCCCGCCTGCAGGAGGCTCTCGACGGCCATCGCCGCTCGGACGACCAGCGTGCGCACGACCGCGCGGACAGACTCCAGCACGCGGAAGGCCTACCGCACGGCGGGCGTCGGGGCCACCGCGGGGCCCCGCCGCCAGGACGGCGACCCTAGGATGGCAGCAGTGCGCACCGTCCTGCTCGACGTCGACGGCACCCTCGTCGACTCCGCCCCCACCATCGTCGAACACCTCGCGGCCGCCATCGCCGAGGTCGGCTTCCCGGTACCCGATGCCGCGCGCCTGCGCCGCCTCGTCGGCCCACCGTTCGAGACGGCCCTGCCCGAGCTCGGCCTGACGCAGGAGCAGACGGCCGCGGTCATCGTCGCCTACCGCGAGTCCTACGACGCGGTCGCGGCCACCGTCACCCCGGTCTACCCGGGCGTTCCCGCCCTGCTGGAGCGGCTGCGCGAGGACGGCCTGCGGCTGGCCACCGCCACGTCGAAGCCCGAGGACCTGGCCCGCAAGATCGTGGCCGGGGTCGGTCTCGCGGGGCACCTCGACCTCGTCGGTGGCGCCGACCACGTAGCCGGGCGGGTGGGCAAGGCCGCCGTCGTACGGTCGGTGCTGGACCGGCTGCACCTCGACCCGGCGCGCGATCCGGTGGTGCTGGTCGGGGACCGGCACCACGACGTCGACGGCGCTGCCGCCCACGGCGTCCCCACGATCGGGGTCGGTTGGGGCTACGCCGAGCCCGGCGAGCTGGCCGGCGCCCGCCTCGTCGTGGCCGACCTCGACGAGCTGGCCGCGGCACTGCGCGGTGACGACGTCTGGTCCACGGCGCCGCCGCGGAGCGCCGCCTGACCCGCGAGGACGACGACCAGGGCCGGGCCACGAGCCCGTTCCTCGACGCGGGGTTGCGCTACTTCCTCGCCGTCGCGCAGGCCGGCTCCATCGCCGAGGCCTCCTCCGAGCTGCACGTGGCGGCGTCGGCGATCAGCCGCCAGATCGCCCGCCTCGAGCACGGGATCGGCGTGCCGCTGTTCGAGCGCCACCCCCGCGGCATGGTGCTCTCCGACGCCGGGGTGCGGCTGGCCGCGTTCGTGCGGCGCAACGTCGCCGACGTCGAGCAGGTGGTCGGCGAGATCCGCCGCTCCGGCGGCGGGCACCGCACCCGGATCCGGGTGGCCAGCGCCGAGGGCTTCGCGTGGGACCTGCTGCCGGAGGCGATCGCCTCGTTCCACCGCGCGCACCCGGACGTCGGGTTCGGCCTGCACGTGACGTCGTCGGCCGCGGCCACCGAGGCGGTGCGCGACGCCGCCGCCGATCTCGCCGTCACGTTCAGCCTCACCCCCGCCCGGGACGTGCGGGTGGAGTACTCCCAGCGCGAGTACGTGCACGCCGTCGTGAACGCCACGCACCCCGTCGCCGCCCGTCCGGCCGTGTCGCTCGCCGAGCTGCGCCCGTACGCGCTCGCGATCGTGGACGACTCCACGACCGTCCGGCAGCTGTTCGACATCTGCTGCAGCGCGGGCGGGCTCACTTTCGACCCGGTCCTGGAGACCGACTACTCAGGGGCGCTCTACACCTTCGCGAAGCTCGCCGACGCCGTCACGCTCACCGGGCGGCTGCCCGCTCGGCGGCGCCTCGCGGCCGACGGGCTCGTCGCGGTGCCCGTCACCGACCGCGAGATGCACCGGCGCTACCTGCAGATCCAGTCGACGGCCGGGCGCACGCTCCCGCCCGTCGTGCAGGAATTCCTGGCCCACCTCGTCGAGCGCGTGCGGTCCCCCTGACCCGCTGCCGTGCCGACGCGGCAAGGGTCGTTGCCGAATCGGTGATGGTCGCGCCCGCACCCGCCCCATACGCTTCCGCGCAATCGTCGCCGAGCAGCAGAGGGGCAGCTTCGAGTATGTCGCGCACCGACGCCATCGCGCGGGCCGCCGGGTACGTCGACTCGGGCGCGTTCCGCACCGAGCTGAGCCGCCGGGTCGCGCTGCGCACCGAGAGCCAGGACCCGGCGTCGCTCCCCGAGCTGCACCGCTACCTGACCGACGAGATCGGCCCGTCGCTGGACCGCATCGGTGCGCAGTGGCGCGTCGTCGAGAACCCGCTCCCCGGCGGCGGGCCGTTCCTCGTCGGGCACCGGGACGAGGACCCGGCGCGCCCCACCGTGCTCGTGTACGGGCACGGCGACGTCGTGCTGGGCCAGCCCGAGCGGTGGCGCGACGGGCTGTCTCCGTGGACCGTCACGGTGGAGGGCGAGCGCTGGTACGGGCGCGGCACGGCCGACAACAAGGGCCAGCACACCCTCAACCTCGCGGCGCTGGAGCAGGTGCTCGCAGCGCGGGGCGGGCGGCTGGGCTTCAACCTCAAGGTCCTCGTCGAGACGGGCGAGGAGGCCGGGTCGGCCGGGCTGCGCGAGATGGCCGCCGCCCACGCCGACGAGCTCGCCGCCGACGTGCTGATCGCCTCCGACGGCCCCCGGCTCGCGGCGGACCGCCCGACGGTGTTCCTGGGCTCGCGCGGGGCCGTGGGGTTCACGCTGGGCCTCGACCTGCGCGAGGGCACCTACCACTCCGGCAACTGGGGCGGGCTGCTGCGCAACCCGGGCACCGTGCTGGCCAACGCGATCGCCTCGCTCGTGGACGAGCGGGGTGTGATCCGCGTGCCCGAGCTGCGGGCTCCCGCGATGCCGGAGCCGGTGCGGCGCGCGCTGGCCGACATCTCCCCCGGCGGCGGCCCGGACGACCCCGCGATCGACGACGGCTGGGGCGAGCCGGGCCTGAGCCCTGCCGAGCGCCTGCTGGGCGCCAACGCGCTCGAGGTGCTCGCGTTCACCACCGGCACGCCGGACGCCCCCGTGAACGCCATCCCGGCCACCGCGCGGGCGCACTGCCAGCTGCGTTTCGTCGTCGGCACCCCCGCGCAGGACCTGCCGCGGATCGTGCGCGAGCACCTCGACGCCCACGGTTTCGGCATGGTCGAGGTCGACGTCGACTTCGCCATGGCGGCCACGCGCGTCGACCCGGACCACCCGTGGGTGCGCTGGTCGGTGGCGTCGATCGCGACGACCACCGGGGCGCCGCCCGCCGTGCTGCCCAACCTCGGTGGCTCGCTGCCCAATGACGTGTTCACCGACGTCATCGGGGTGCCGACGGTCTGGGTGCCGCACTCCTACCCGGCGTGCGCGCAGCACGGACCCGACGAGCACCTGCTCGCCCCCATCGCGCGCGAGGGCGCGCAGATCATGGCCGGGCTGTTCTGGGACCTCGGCGAGGCCGGGCCCGACGGCCCGCCCGCCTGACGAACTGCGGAAGGGACGCCCGGATGTCGGATGCTCCAGAGTCGGTGCAGAAGACGCGGCAGCCCAGCGCTGCCCGGATCATCACGGCCGCCTGCGTGGGCAACGCCCTCGAGTGGTACGACATCGCGGTCTACAGCTACTTCGCCGTGTACGTCGCGAAGGTGTTCTTCCCCTCCGGGGACCCGACCAGCGCGCTGCTGCTCGCGCTCGGCACGTTCGCCGTGTCGTTCCTGATCCGGCCGCTCGGCGCGGTCGTCCTCGGCTCCTACGCAGACCGGGCGGGCCGCAAGCCCGCGCTCGCCCTGTCGATCATGCTGATGGTGCTCGGCACGCTGCTCATCGTCGTGATGCCCTCCTACGAGACGGTCGGGCTGCTCGCGCCGCTCGGGATCCTCGTCGCGCGGCTCATCCAGGGGTTCTCCGCGGGCGGCGAGTTCGGCAGCGCCACCGCGCTGATGGTCGAGCACCTGCCCGGCAGGCGCGGCTACGCGGCCAGCTGGCAGTTCGCCAGCCAGGCCGCGGCCACGCTGCTGGCCGCCACGCTCGGCACCGTGCTGACGTCCACGCTGACCGAGGACCAGCTGCTGTCGTGGGGCTTCCGGATCCCGTTCGCGATCGGCCTCCTGGTGGGGCCGGTCGGCTGGTACATCCGGCGGCACGTGCCGGAGGCGCCCGAGTTCGCCGCGTCCCGCGCGGCGGACCCCGACCACTCCCCCGGCCGCGTCGTCCTGCGTGAGCAGAAGGGACGCGTGCTGCTCACGATCGGCGTGCTCGCGGCGACGACCTGCCTCAACTACCTCATCAGCTACATGCCGACATTCGCCATCAACAACCTCGGCCTGCCGGCGTCGACCGGGTTCGCGGGCGTGCTGGTCGGCGGGGTCGTGCTGCTGTTCGCGACGCCGCTGGCCGGGCACATCTCGGACCGGTACGGGCAGATCACGCTCATGGTGCCGGCCGCGGCGCTGATCCTGGTGTCGATCTACCCGCTGTTCACGCTGCTCGTCGCCGCCCCCGGTCTGGGCGTACTGCTCGGCATGCTGGCCCTGCTCTGCCTGTTCAAGGCCTTCTACTACGGCCCGATGGGCGCGCTCATGGCGAACCTGTTCCCGCCCGAGACCCGCGCCACCGGCATGGCGGTGGGCTACAACATCGGCGTCGCGGTGTTCGGCGGCTTCACCCCGTTCATCGCCACCTGGCTGATCGCCACCACCGGCAGCGACCTCGCCCCCAGCTTCTGGGTGATGACCACGGCCGTCCTGAGCCTGATCGCCCTCGTGACCATCCGGCGCCGCACGGACCTGCGCTGATCCCGTCCCCGCGGAGCGAGCGACCCGCTCGTCATTGATATCACCATTGAACGTAAGGTCGGCGCACCCTCATCCGAGCCGACCTCAGGAGTACCGCCGTGGACGACGTGGTTCCCGCACTCGGGACCGTGCCACTGCTACTGATCGCCGTGGCGGCAGTGGCCCTTCTGCTGCTGCTGATCATCGTGCTTCGCCTGCACGCGTTCGTCGCCCTGGTGCTGGTCAGCGCGCTCACCGCGATCGCGACCGGCATCCCGGTGAACGAGGTGGTCGACACCTTGCTGGACGGGTTCGGCTCGACGCTCGCCAGCGTCGCGCTGCTCGTCGGGCTCGGTGCGATGATCGGGAAACTGCTGGAGGTCACCGGCGGCGCCGGCGTCCTCGCCGAGACCCTGATCGGCCGGTTCGGCGAGAAGCGGGCCCCGCTCGCGCTGGGCATCGCCTCGCTCCTGTTCGGCTTCCCGATCTTCTTCGACGCCGGGTTCGTGGTGTTCCTGCCGATCATCCTGAGCGTCGCGAAGCGGTTCGGCGGTTCCGTCCTGCTCTACGCCCTGCCCTCGGCCGGCGCGTTCGCCACCATGCACGCGTTCGTCCCGCCGCACCCCGGCCCGGTCGGCGCCGCGGGCATCCTCGAGGCCAACACCGGGCTCGTGCTCATCATGGGCCTGCTCATCGGTGTGCCGACGTGGTTCGTCGCGTCCTACCTGTTCGGGCTGTGGGCCGGGCGCCGCATCGACCTGCCCGTGCCGGACGCGTTCGGCGCCGAGGAGGACCGCGGCGAGGACACCGGTGGCACCGGCGGCGTCGTCGCCCGGACGACCACCGCGCCGCGGTTCAGCACCGTGCTGATCCTGCTGCTGCTGCCCCTGGTGTTGATCCTGCTCAACACCGGGCTCAACACCCTGGCCGTCGAAGGCCTCGTGGACGCCGACACCTCCACCGTCGGCGCGCTGCGGCTGGTCGGCGAGACCTCGATCGCGTTGCTCATCACCGCGATCGTCGCGATGTTCGTGCTCGGCCGCGAGCGGTTCAGCCGGTCCCAGGTCGAGTCGATCGTCAACTCCTCCCTCGGCCCGGTCTGCGCGATCATCCTCGTCACCGGGGCGGGCGGCATGTTCGGCGGCGTGCTCCGGGCCAGCGGGATCGGCAGCGCGCTCGCCGACAGCCTGAGCGCCATCGGGCTGCCGGTGATCGTCGCCGCGTTCATCATCGCGCTGTGCCTGCGGGTCGCGCAGGGCTCGGCCACGGTCGCCCTGACCACCACCGCCGGGCTCATCGCCCCGGTCGTCGCGCAGAGCGGGATGTCCTCGATCGACCTCGCGCTCGTCGTGATCGCGATCGCGTCCGGGTCCACCGCGCTGTCCCACGTCAACGACTCGGGGTTCTGGCTCGTCGGCCGCTTCCTCGGGATGGACGAGAAGACGACGCTCAAGACCTGGACGGTCATGGCCACGCTCATCGGCCTGATCGGGTTCGCGCTCTCGTCCGTCCTCAGCCTCATCCTCTGACGTCCACCCCGGGCGGGGGCTCCCGGTCGGGGAGCCCCCGCCGGGCCAGCACCTCGGCCACGATCTCCTGCATCGCGTCCCGGGCGGCGTCGGCCTCGCCCGCGACGACGGCCGCGGCCACCGCCCGGTGCCCCTCCAGCGCCTCCGGGCGAGGCCGCGCCGGCATGAGGCGGTTCACGGTGCGCCCGGTGAGCACCTCGGCGACGACGTCGGCGAGGGCGGCGAACATCTCGTTGCCCGAGCCGCGCAGCACCAGCCCGTGGAACGCGATGTCCTGCTCGAGGAACGTGTCGAGGTCACCTGCCTCGCCGGAGACCGTCATCGCGGCGGCCAGGTCGGCGAGTTGCTCGCGCTGCTCGGCCGTGGCGTGGTGGGCGGCCGCCGCCGACGCGGGCGGCTCCACCGCGGCGCGCAGCGCGGTGAGCGAGCGCAGCTGCTCCTGCCGGCCGCGACCGGCCAGCCGCCAGCGGACCACCCGCCGGTCGAACACGTTCCACCGCTCGCGGGGCTGGACGCTGATGCCGACCCGGCGCCTGCCGGTGGCGAGCCCCATCGACTCCAGCACCCGCACCGCCTCCCGCGCCACCGTGCGCGACACCTCGAACCGGGTCTCGATCCGGTCCAGGGTGAGCACGGCGCCCGGCGGGAGGTCGCCTGCGGCGATGGCCGGGCCCAGCACGTCGAGGACGCGGTCGTGCAGCGTGGTCGGCCGCTCGGCCGCCACCGCGGGATCGACGCCGAGGGCACTCATCCAGGCAGGGTAATGGGCGAGGTGACCGACCCGACCGGCTGCGACCGGGGTCAGTCGGCGGACGGCTCCTGCACCCAGCCGTAGCTGCGGTCGACGGCCCGGCTCCAGTTCTCGTGCTCGCGGCGGCGCAGGGCGTCGTCCATCGTCGGCTCCCAGGCGGCCGCGCGGTGCCAGTTGGCGCGCAACACCTCCAGGTCCGGCCAGTGCCCCACCGCGAGGCCCGCGGCGTAGGCCGCCCCCAGCGACACCGCCTCGGAGCCGAGGGGCCGCTCGACGGGCACGTCGAGGACGTCGGCGACGAACTGCATGAGCAGGTGGTTGGCGGTCATGCCGCCGTCGACCTTGAGCCGGGCGACCGGGACGCCGGAGTCGGCGTTCATCGCGTCGACGACCTCGCGGGTCTGCCAGCCGGTGGCCTCCAGCACGGCGCGGGCGAGGTGCCCGCGGTTGATGAACGAGGTGAGCCCGACCATCACGCCACGTGCATCGGGGTGCCAGCGCGGCGAGTACAGCCCCGAGAAGGCCGGCACGATGTAGCAGCCGCCGTTGTCGGCGACGGTGCTGGCGAGCGTCTCGATCTGCGCGGCCGTGGCGATCATGGCGAGCGAGTCGCGGAACCACTGCACGAGCGATCCCGTCACCGCGATCGCACCCTCGAGCGCGTACACCGGGGAGTCGCCGAGCACGTAGCCGACGGTCGGGATCAGCCCGTGCGTCGACTCGGCGAGCTGGCTGCCGGTGTTCATCAGCAGGAACGCGCCGGTGCCGTAGGTGCACTTGATCTCGCCGGGCGAGAAGCACGCCTGCCCGACGAGGGCGGCCTGCTGGTCCCCGAGCGCGCCCGCGACCGGCACGCCCGGGAGCACGGTCGTGCAGGTGCCGTAGACCTCGGCGTTGGGGCGGATCTCGGGCAGCATCCGGCGCGGGACCGCCAGCACGTCGAGCAGCGCGTCGGACCACTCGAGGGTGCGGATGTCCATCAGCATCGTGCGGCTGGCGTTGGTGACGTCGGTGACGTGGCGACCGGTCAGCCGCCAGATCAGCCAGCTCTCCATCGTGCCGAACAGGACGTCGCCCGCCTCCGCGCCCTCGCGCGCGCCGGGCACGTGGTCGAGCAGCCAGCGCAGCCGCGGCCCGGCGAAGTAGGTGGCCGGCGCCAGCCCGCACACGTCCTTGATGAGCGGCGCGTGCCCGTCCTCGACCAGGCGGGCGACGATGCCGTCGGTACGGGTGTCCTGCCAGGTGATCGCGCGCGCGAGCGGCACCCCGGTGTGCCGGTTCCAGATGACGGTGGTCTCGCGCTGGTTGGCGATGCCGAGCGCGACGAGGTGCTCGGGCCCCAGGCCCGCGCTGCGCAGCGCGGCCGGCACCACGCGCGTGACGTTGCGCCAGATCTCCGCGGCGTCGTGCTCGACGAGCCCCGGGCGCGGGTAGTGCTGGCGGTGCTCCCGCTGGGCGACGGCGAGCATCCGCCCGGACCGGTTGAACAGCAGGCACCGGGTCGACGTGGTGCCTTGGTCGATGGCGGCCACGACGCGCTCACTCACGATGCCCCCGCCCACCGGATTGCAGCAGAGCCACTTCCATGCCACCGCGTTGCGTGGAAGTGGCTCTGCTGCGACAAGTCGGCCCTCACCGGCTCGCCACCAGCGCTGCCGAGATCTCTCGCGCCGCTCCCACCAGATGCTCGGCCAGCGAGGGGCGGAGCTCGCCGCCGATGCCGTAGAGCTCCTCCACCGGCCCGACGATGCCGATCGCCCCGACCGCGATCCCCCCGCTGGCCCGCAGCGGCGCGGCCGCGCCCCCCGTACCGGGCTCGTACTCCCCCGTCTCGCTCGCCCAGCCCCTCCTTCGGGCCAGGGCGAGCTGCGCCTCCAGCGCGGCCACGGTGGTGCAGGTGCGGCCGGTCCAGCGCTGCAGATCCAGATCGCGAGCGGGAGGCGTGGCGACCGGCGCGAACGCGAGCAGGCACTTGCCGAGCGCGGTGGCGTGCAGCGGCTGCTCCTCGCCGGTGCGGATCCGCTGGTGCGAGCCGTCGGGACGGAAGACGTGGTGCACCAGGCGGACCGCGCCCGTTGCGGCGACGCCGAGGTGCACGGCCAGTCCGCTGCTGCCCGCGAGCGAGTCGGCCCAGTTCATGGCACGGCCACGCAGGTCGTGCCGGTCCCAGCCGCCGCTGCCCAGCTCCTGCAACGCGGAGCCGAGCCGGTAGCGGGCCGAGGCGAGTTCCTGGTCGACGAACCCGACGTCGCGCAGCGTGCGGACGATCCCGTGCGCCGTGGGACGCGGGAGGTCCAGCGCGGCGGCGATCTCGTTGAGCCCGAGCGGCCGGTCGATGCTGCCCAGCAGACGCAGCATCGCCGCGGCCCGTTCGATCGACTGGATGGAACCCGGCATGCCCGCACTCTACGACGCTGTGAGGTGCGTCCGATCGACGGTTCGACAATGCCGAACGTTGGGCGTTGACCTCGGCGCTCCTGCTTCCTAGCGTCCGCAGCACCCGCTGAGCGGCGGGCCTCATCCAGGGAGGACTTCGATGTCGAAGAACTCGTACGTCGGGGAGTTGAGTGCCGAGTTCTTCGGCACCATGATCCTCATCTTGTTCGGCGTCGGCGTGGTGGCGCAGGTGGTGACGGCACCCGACGGCAGCATGGGAGACCACGACTCGATCGCGTGGGCCTGGGGCATCGGCGTCATCCTCGGCGTCTACGTCTCCGGCCGCCTCAGCGGCGGCCACATCAACCCGGCCGTGACGATCGCCTTCGCCGTGTTCTCGGGCTTCCCGTGGCGCAAGGTCGGCCCCTACATCCTCGCCCAGACGCTCGGCGCGTTCGTCGCGGCGCTGATCGTGCGGGTCGTCTACGCGGACCTCATCGCGAAGGTCGACCCGGAGCACACGATCGACTCCCAGCTGATCTTCTCCACGCTGCCGGGCAACGGCGTGGAAGGCGTGAGCATCGGCACCGCCTTCTTCGACCAGATCGTCGGCACCGCGATCCTGCTCTTCCTGGTCTGCGCGGTGGTCAACGCGCGCAACAACCCGCCCCTGTCGAACCTGGCCCCGGTGGTGATCGGCCTGATCGTGGTCGGAATCGGCATGGCGTGGGGCGGGAACGCGGGGTACGCGATCAACCCGGCCCGTGACTTCGGTCCCCGGCTGGCCTCGTTCATCACCGGGTACGAGACGGCCTGGCTGGACCAGACCGGCACGCTCTACTTCTGGGTACCGATCATCGGCCCGATCATCGGCGGGCTCATCGGTGCGGGGCTGTTCCAGTTCCTGGTCGCCCGCTACCTCCCGACCGACGACGCGACGCCCACGCCGGTGGGCCGCGACATCCCCCAGTAAGCGCAGAAGGAGCGGAGACACTCATGGCCGAGTTCGTCGGTGCCATCGACCAGGGCACGACCAGCAGCCGATTCATGATCTTCGACCACTCCGGCAACGAGGTGGGCCGCCACCAGCTGGAGCACGAGCAGATCCTCCCGCAGGCGGGCTGGGTGGAGCACAACCCGACCGAGATCCTGGAGCGGACCTCGTCGGTGATCCAGAGCGCGCTGAACGGCGCGAAGCTCAACGCGTCCGACCTCGCCGCGGTCGGCATCACCAACCAGCGCGAGACCACGGTGGTGTGGGACAAGCGCACCGGGCGCCCGCTCTACAACGCGATCGTCTGGCAGGACACCCGCACCGACCGCATCGCCTCCGCGCTGGAGCGCGACGGCCGCGGCGACGTCATCCGCCGGAAAGCCGGCCTGCCCCCGGCCACGTACTTCTCCGGCGGCAAGATCCAGTGGATCCTCGAGAACGTCGACGGGGCACGTGAGGCGGCCGAGCGCGGTGATGCGATCTTCGGCAACACCGACTCGTGGCTGCTGTGGAACCTCACCGGCGGCCGGGACGGTGGCGTGCACGTCACCGACCCGACCAACGCCAGCCGCACGATGCTGATGGACCTCGAGACCCTCGACTGGGACGACGAGCTGCTCGGCTTCTTCGGCATCCCGCGCTCGATGCTGCCGCAGATCCAGCCCAGCTCGAACCCGGCCGGTTACGGCACCACGCGGGCGACCGGGCCGTTCGGCGACGAGCTGCTGATCACCGGTGACCTCGGCGACCAGCAGGCCGCCACCGTCGGGCAGGTGTGCTTCGCGCCCGGCGAGGCGAAGAACACCTACGGCACGGGCAACTTCATGTTGCTCAACACGGGCACCGAGCTGGTGCGCTCGAACTCGGGCCTGCTCACGACCGTCTGCTACCAGTTCGGCGACGAGCCGGTCGTCTACGCGCTGGAGGGCTCGATCGCGGTCACGGGATCCGCGGTGCAGTGGCTGCGCGACCAGCTGGGCATCATCTCCGGCGCGGCGCAGAGCGAGGCGCTGGCCCGGCAGGTCGAGGACAACGGCGGCGTGTACTTCGTGCCGGCGTTCTCCGGCCTCTTCGCGCCCTACTGGCGCTCGGACGCCCGCGGCGCGATCGTCGGGCTCTCGCGGTACAACACCAACGCGCACCTGGCGCGGGCCACGCTCGAGGCGATCTGCTACCAGAGCCGCGACGTCGCCGAGGCCATGGAGAAGGACTCGGGGGTCGCGCTGGACGTGCTCCGGGTCGACGGCGGCGTCACCGCCAACGAGCTGTGCATGCAGATCCAGGCCGACGTGCTCGGCGTGCCGGTGAGCCGGCCCGTTGTCGCGGAGACCACTGCGCTGGGCGCGGCGTACGCGGCGGGGCTCGCCGTCGGGTTCTGGAAGAACACCGACGAGCTGCGCTCCAACTGGAACGAGTCGAAGCGCTGGGAGCCGCAGTGGAGTGACGAGCAGCGCACGACCGGGTACGAGCGCTGGAAGAAGGCCGTGACCAGGACGTTGGACTGGGTAGACGTCGACTGAGGCCCGAACACCGGCGTCGCTTCGAAGGAAGGAACCACCATGAGATCGGTCGCGCTCTCCCCGCAGGCCCGTGAGGCCGCGCTAGACGCGATGAGCTCGACCGAACTCGACGTGCTGGTCGTCGGGGGCGGTGTCGTGGGCAGCGGAGCCGCCCTCGACGCCGCCACCCGCGGCCTCACCGTCGGGCTCGTCGAGGCCCGCGACTTCGCCTCCGGCACCTCGAGCCGGTCCAGCAAGCTCATCCACGGCGGCCTGCGCTACCTGGAGATGCTGGACTTCCGGCTCGTCGCCGAGGCGCTGCAGGAGCGCGGGCTGCTCATCCAGACGCTCGCGCCGCACCTGGTGAAGCCGGTGCCGTTCCTGTACCCGCTCACCCACCGCTGGTGGGAGCGGCTCTACGCGGGTACGGGCCTGGCGCTCTACGACACGCTGGGCCTGCTGTCCGGCCGCTCCCGCGGCGTGCCGGCACACCGGCACCTCACGCGGCGCGGCGCGCGCAAGGTCGTGCCGTCACTGCGCAAGGACGCCCTGGTGGGCGCCCTGCTCTACTTCGACGCGCAGGTCGACGACGCCCGGCACACGATGTTCCTCGCCCGCACGGCGGCCTCCTACGGCGCGCACGTCGCGTCCCGGGCCCGCGTGGTCGGGCTGCTGCGCGAGGGCGAGCGGGTCACCGGCGCCGAGGTGCACGACCTCGAGTCCGGCCGCACCATCCAGGTGCGGGCCCGGCAGGTGATCAACGCCACCGGCGTGTGGACCGACGAGACGCAAGGCCTGGTCGGTGAGCGCGGGCAGTTCCACGTGCGGGCGAGCAAGGGCATCCACCTCGTCGTGCCGCGCGACCGCATCCGCGGCGACTCGGGGCTGATCCTGCGCACCGAGAAGTCCGTGCTGTTCGTCATCCCCTGGGGCCGGCACTGGATCATCGGCACCACCGACACCGACTGGGAGCTCGGGCTCGCCCACCCGGCGGCCAGCGCGGCGGACATCTCCTACCTGCTCGATCACGTGAACGAGGTGCTGGAGCAACCGCTCACGCACGAGGACGTCGAGGGCGTCTACGCCGGGCTGCGGCCGCTGCTGTCGGGCGAGTCGGAGTCGACCTCGAAGCTCTCGCGCGAGCACGCCGTGGCGCACACCGTTCCGGGGCTGGTGGTCGTGGCGGGCGGCAAGTACACGACCTACCGCGTGATGGCCAAGGACGCCGTGGACGCCGCGGTGCACGGCCTGCACATCAAGGTGCCGCCGTCGGTCACGGAGAACGTCCCGCTGCTGGGGGCGGAGGGCTTCGAGGCGCTGAAGAACTCCGCACCGGTGCTCGCCGACAAGTACGGGCTGCACGAGGCGCGGATCCTGCACCTGCTGGGCCGCTACGGCTCGCTGATCCACGAGGTGCTCGAGCTCGTGGTGGCCGACCCGACCCTCGGCGAGCCGCTCGCCGGGGCGCCCGACCACCTGCGCGCCGAGGTCGTCTACGCGGCCTCGCACGAGGGTGCCCGGCACCTCGACGACATCCTCGCCCGCCGTACCCGCGTCTCGATCGAGACGTTCGACCGGGGCACGGGCGCGGTCGAGGAGGTCGCGCGGCTGGTCGCGCCGGTGCTCGGCTGGAGCGACGCGCAGGTCGAGCGGGAGGTGGAGCACTACCGCAAGCGCGTGGAGGCCGAGCGGGAGAGCCAGAAGATGCCCGACGACGAGACGGCCGACTCCGCCCGGATGGGCGCCCCGGAGGTCGTGCCCGTGGTGTGAGCCCCGTCCGAGCAGGGCGGACACGCCAAGAGACGTATCCGGACGCCGCTCGCGTACGTCGAGACGCGTCGTCGAACCGCGCGTGCGGGCGGACGACCCGCCCGCACGCCGGACATAGCGTGCTGCTCATGTCCAGGCAGCGGTTCGCCCTCACGGTGTCGACGGTCTACGCGTGGATCGCGGCCGTCGCGTTCGGCGGCATCCTCGTCGAGACCGTCGTCATCTACCCCAACGTGTTCCACGACGCCCCGGCGTCGCTCGCGGAGTCGATGGAGTTCTTCGTCGTCACCGGCCCGGCCGACCTGTTCCCGCCCCTGGGCGCGCTCACGGTGGTGGCCGCGGCGACCACCCTGGTCCTGTTGCGCCGATACCCGGCTGCGCGGTGGTGGATCGCGGCGAGCCTCACGTCCCTGCTGCTCGGCGAGTTCCTGTACTCCGCGCTCTACTTCTGGCCGCGCAACGACATCATGTTCACCGAAGGCCTCGCCGTGCACTCGGTCGAGTTCCTCCGGCGGACGGCCGTCGAGTTCGAGGCCGGCCACCGGCTACGCCTGGCGATGAGCGGTGTGACGGCCGCCCTCGCGTTCACCGGGCTCCTGCGGTTCCACCGGCAGGTCAGTCCTCGTCCCACACCGCCAGCAAGCTGACCAGCACGAAAACCTGCACCTCACACGGGAGGCCGGGCAGGTCGGCCTCCGCCTCGCCGAACCAGGCGCTGGTGCGCCGCACCGCGCCGACGGGCTCGCCGTCGCGCACCAGCACCTGGTCGCGGCGGAACGCCGAGGGGCGCTCGAACGTGTGCGTCACCCCGCCGGTCTCGAGCGTCCAGGTCAGCCTGCCCACACCGTCGGCGAGCGCGACGAGGGCGCCCGCGTCGTCACGCAGGCGGTAGCGCCGTCCCGTCCAGCCGCCGCGGGCCACGTCGTAGGTCCGGCCGCCCAGCTCGAAGGTGCCCCCGCCGATGAACGCCGACGGCTTCCACGTGCACACCGCAGCGCCGTCGCACGTGATGTCGTACCGGGTGCTCAGCAGCCCGGTACGCGACGCCCTCAGCACGCAGCCAGTGTTCCCCACCGGGAGTCCCGTGCGTACATCCGGCGTAGCGTGGCGCGGTGCCGGATCTGATCTCTCTCGACCACATCGCCGCGGCGGCCGACCGCATCGCCGGGCACGTGCTGCACACCCCGACCGTCCCCAGCCCCGGCCTCAGCGCCCACCTCGGCGTGCCGGTGACCTGCAAGCTGGAGCTGCTGCAACGCACCGGCTCGTTCAAGCCGCGGGGCGCGGTGCACAAGCTGCTCGGCCTCACCGAGGCCGAGAGCGCTGCGGGCGTGGTGGCCGTCAGCGGCGGCAACCACGGCGTCGCGGTCGCCGACGCCGCGGGCACGCTGGGCATCGCCGCCACGGTCGTGATGCCCGAGGCCGCCCCGCAGCGTTCGGTCGCGGCCGCCCGCGCGGCCGGCACCGAGGTCCGCCTCACCCCGGACATGGCCGGCGCCTTCGCGCTCCTCGACGAGCTGGTGGCCGAGGGCCGCACCCTCGTGCACCCCTTCGACGACCCGGTCGTGATCGCCGGGCAGGGCACGGTCGGGCTGGAGCTCGCCGCCGACGCGCCCGAGGTCACCGACGTGCTGGTGAGCATCGGCGGTGGCGGGCTGATCGCGGGGGTCGCCGCGGCCGTGCGCGCCTGCCGTCCCGACGTGCGCGTGTGGGGTGTGGAGACCGAGGGCGCCGACGCGATGTCACGGGCGCTGGCCGCAGGCGCGCCGGTGCCCACCACGCCGAGCTCGATCGTCACCACGCTCAGCGCACCGCGGGTCTCGGAGCTGACGCTCGCGCACGTCAGCGCACTGGTGGAAGACGTCATCGTCGTCCCCGACGCCGACGCCGTGCGCGGCAGCCTCACCGTCGCCGAGGAGGCGAAGGTGTGGGCCGAGCCCGCCGCAGGCTGCCTCGTTCCCGCCGCCCACCAGGTCCTCGAGCGCGTCGGGTCCGGTGCGCGGCTCGGGTTCGTGCTCTGCGGCGGGAACGTGACCAGCACCGACGTCGCGGACTGGGTCGAGCGGTTCGGCGCCACGCCGTTCCCCGCGCGCGTGCCCGTGGGCTGACGGGACTGCCGGGGGCGCCGCGCGCGTTGTGCGAGGCGTGGACACGCAGGTCGTGGTGATCGGGGCGGGGCAGGCGGGACTGTCGGCCGGGTACGGGCTGCGCAGGGCCGGGCTCGTGCCGGGCCCCGGGTTCCTCGTGCTCGACGGCGAGGACGGCCCCGGCGGGGCGTGGCGGCACCGCTGGCGGACGCTGCGCGTCGACCGCGCCCACCGCATCGCGAGCCTTCCCGGCCTGCCGTTCGAGCCCGCGGACACCACGCGGCCTGCCGCGGAGATCGTCCCGGCGTACTTCGACGCCTACGAGCGGGTGTTCGACCTGCAGGTGCGCCGGCCCGTGCGGGTCGGCGCCGTCCGGTCGGACGGGCCCGACCTGCTGGTCGACACGGACGCCGGCACCTGGCGCACCCGCGCCCTGATCAACGCCACCGGCACCTGGACCCACCCGTTCCGCCCCCGCTACCCCGGCGCGGACTCCTTCCGGGGTAGGCAGCTGCACCCGGCCGACTACACCGGTCCGGACGAGTTCGCCGGGAAGCGGGTGGTGGTCGTCGGCGGCGGGACGTCCGCGGTGCAGCTGCTGATGGAGATCGCCCCGGTCGCGTCCGGGACCACCTGGGTCACCCGCCGCCCGCCGGTGTTCCACGAGGAGCCCTTCGACGACGAGTGGGGCCGCGCGGTCGTCGCCCGCGTCGAGGAGCGGGTGCGGGCCGGGCTGCCACCGGAGAGCGTGGTGAGCGCCACGGGACTGGCGCTCACCCCCGAGGTGCGGGCGGCGCAGGCCGCGGGCGTGCTGCACCGGCTGCCGATGTTCGCGCGGATCACACCGGACGGCGTGGAGTGGGCCGACGGCAGCTCCGCCCCCGCCGACGTGATCCTCTGGGCCACCGGCTGGCGTCCGGCGCTCGGTCACCTCACCCCGCTGCGGCTGCGCGGCCCGGGCGGCGGCGTGGCGCTGGAGGGCACCCGAGTGAGCTCCGACCCGCGCATCCACCTGGTCGGCTACGGCCCGAGCGCCAGCACGATAGGCGCCAACCGAGCGGGACGGTCAGCGGCAAGGGAAGTGCTGACGCAACTGAGGGAGCCGGCGGTGGCATGACGCCCGGCTGTACGAGCGGCACCTTCGTACCGCTCCATCGGACGGGGGTGCCGCTCGTACAGCCGGATCCGGTACGGGCGAGGATTTGCTCGTGAGCATCGGGGCACGAGCTTCGTCCCTCAGCGCTTGGCCTGCGCTGTGGGCGCTCGTCCTGGGCTTCTTCATGATCTTGGTGGACGCCACGATCGTGCAGGTCGCCACCCCCGCGCTGATGCGGGAGCTGGGCGCCGACGTCAACGCGGTCGTCTGGGTCACGAGCGCGTACCTGCTCGCCTACGCCGTGCCGCTGCTGATCACCGGGCGGCTGGGCGACCGGTTCGGGCCCAAGCACGTCTACCTCGCCGGGCTGGCCGTGTTCACCCTCGCGTCGCTGTGGTGCGGGCTCACCGGCACCGTCACGCAGCTGGTCGTGGCGCGCGTGTTCCAGGGCCTGGGCGCGGCGCTGATGACACCGCAGACGATGGCCGTGATCACCCGGACGTTCCCGGCCGACCAGCGGGGCCGGGCGATGAGCCTCTGGGGCGCGGTCGCGGGCGTGGCCACTCTGGTCGGCCCGATCCTGGGCGGCGTGCTCATCGACGCGCTGGGCTGGGAGTGGATCTTCTTCATCAACGTGCCCGTCGGGGTGGTCGGGTTCGTGCTGGCCCTGCGGCTGGTCCCCGCGCTGCCCACGCACGTGCACCGGTTCGACCTGCTCGGCGTGCTCCTGTCGGCCGTGGGCATGTTCCTGCTGGTGTTCGGCATCCAGGAGGGGCAGACGTTCGAGTGGGGCCCGATCGTCGGGCCCGTCCCGGTGTGGGCGCTCATCGTCATCGGTGTCGTCGTACTCGCGCTGTTCGTGCTGTGGCAGGCGCGCAACCAGGCCGAACCGCTCGTCCCGCTCACGCTGTTCCGGGAGCGCAACTTCACGCTGGCCACCGTCGCGATCGCCACCGTCGGCCTGTCGGTCACCGCGCTCGGGTTCCCGTTGATGCTCTACGCCCAGAACGTGCGCGGGCTCGGTCCCACCGGGGCTGCGCTGCTGCTGGCCCCGTCGGCCGTCCTGTCCGGAGTGCTCGCGCCCTACGTCGGGCGCCTGGCCGACCGCGCCGACCCGCGCTGGATCGCGGGCACCGGGATGGTGCTCATGCCGGTCTCCCTGCTGTGGCTGGCCGCGGTGCTGCGGCCCGACACGTCGGTGTGGTGGCTGCTGCTGCCGATCGCGCTCAACGGCGTGGCCAACCCGTTCCTGTGGGCGCCGATCGGCAGCACCGCCACCCGCCACCTGCCGATGGCCCAGGCCGGAGCGGGCAGCGGCGTCTACAACACCACGCGCCAGGTCGGCGCGGTGCTCGGCAGCTCCGGCATCGCCGCGATCATGCAGATGCGGCTCACCGCGCTCGCGCCCGGCGCCGCCGGGCACACCGACGCCGGCGCCGGCCCGCTGCCGCCGCAGCTGCACGCGGGCTACAGCGCCGCGATGGCCCAGTCCCTGCTGCTGCCCGCCGCGGCGCTGCTGATCGGGCTGGTCGCCGTGCTCTGCTTCGCCCCACCCTCCCGCCTGCGCACGCCGTCACCACCGGCGGTGGGCGGCGACTGACCCGGCCCGGCCTGCTCCGCCCTGCCCGTGCCGCCTGCGCCGCTGCCGATGTCGGCCGCCGAATTCGCTGCGCTGCCCGAGGACGCCGAGGCCCGGTTCGAGCTGCAGGAAGGCGCGCTGGTGATGCCCCCGAGACCCGTTCCCGTCCGCCAGGACTGTCTGTTCGAGCTCGGGTCGCAGTTGCGGCCACAGGTTCCCGCGCACCTCAAGATGCTGCTGGAGGTCGACGTCGACCTGCAGCTGGTCCCGCCAGGCCGGCCGGGCACGGTGCGGGTACCGGATCTCGTGGTCATCACCCGGGCGTCGTTCGACCGGGTGCGCAACGAGGGCGGCTTGCTGCGCGCCGCCGAGGTCGTGCTCGCCGTCGAGATCCTTTCCACCGGATCACGGCGCACCGACGGCGTGGTCGAGCACGGCGAGTACGCCGACGCCGGACCGGTCACGGGCTCCTTCGCGAGCGAGGTCCCGTTCCCGGTCCGGGTCGATCTCACGGCCCTGGGCTGATCACCCGTCCGTGCGCACCTCGGTGCCGTCCTGGGACCACCGGGTGTGGAAGGAGCCCTCGCCGTCGGTGCGGCGGTAGGTGTGCGCACCGAAGAAGTCGCGCAGGCCCTGGATCAGGTTCGCCGGGCCGCGCTCGCGCCGGTAGCCGTCGTAGTACGAGAGCGAGCTGGCGAACGCCGGGATCGCCACGCCCTGCTCGGTGGCGGTCACCACGACCCGCCTCCACGCGTCCTGCGCGTTGGCCACGGCCTCGGTGAAGTACGGCACCATCAGCAGGTTCTCGATGTCACCGTGCTCGGTGTAGGCGTCCCGGATCCGGTTGAGGAACTGCGCGCGGATGATGCAGCCGCCGCGCCAGATCGTGGCCATCGCGCCGAGGTCGAGGTCCCAGTCGTTCGCCTTCGACGCCGCGCGCATCTGCGCGAACCCCTGCGCGTACGCCACGACCTTGCTCGCGTAGAGGGCCTGGCGGATGTCCTCGACGAGGTCGCCCCGGTCCTCCCCCGCACCGGGTGTCGGCCCGGCGAGGGTGGTGGACGCGGCCTTCCGCTCGTCGCGCAGGGCCGACAGCCCGCGAGCGAAGACCGCCTCGGTGATGCCGGTGAGCGGGACGCCGAGGCCGAGCGCGTCGACGGCCGTCCAGGTTCCGGTGCCCTTCTGCTGGGCCTCGTCGACGATCACGTCGATCAGCGGCCCACCGGTCTTCTCGTCGGTCTTCTGCAGCACAGTGGCGGTGATCTCGATGAGGAAGCTCTCCAGGTCGCCGGAGTTCCACTCCTCGAAGATCTTGCCGATGGCCGGCGCGTCCAGCCCGGCCACGTGCGTGAGCAGGTCGTAGGCCTCGGCGATGAGCTGGATGTCGGCGTACTCGATGCCGTTGTGGACCATCTTGACGTAGTGGCCGGCACCGTCCGGGCCCACGTGCACGCAGCACGGGGTGCCGTCGACGTTCGCCGCGATGCCGGTGAAGATCTCCTCGACCTCGGCGTACGCCTCCACGTCGCCGCCGGGCATGATGCTCGGCCCGAGCAGCGCACCCTCCTCGCCGCCGGAGACCCCGACGCCCATGAACCGCAGGCCCCGCGCGGCGCACTCCTGCGTGCGGCGCAACGTGTCGGGGAAGTGCGAGTTGCCGGCGTCGATGATGATGTCGCCCTCGTCGAGCAGGGGCGCGAGCTCCTCGATGACGCCGTCGACGGGCGCACCGGCCTTGACCATCACGATGATCCGCCGCGGGCGTTCCAGCGCCGCCACGAAATCCTCGACGCTCTCCGCGGCGGTGAACGCACCCTCGGAGCCGTAGGCCTGCATGAACTCGCGGGTGCGGGACGCCGTGCGGTTGTGCACGGCGACCGGGGTGCCGCGCCGGGCGATGTTGCGGGCCAGGTTGGCCCCCATCACGGCCAGCCCGGTCACGCCGATACGGCTCTTGCCGTCTGCCACGGTGATCGTTCTCCCTCGTCGGTGGGGCGCTCCGTCGGGCGCACGCTACCGCCAACCCCCACCCCGACCCGCGTGTTCCTGCACCCCGGGGTCAGAAGGCCTTCGCTGCCGGTACGACCTCGCGGCCCAGCAGCTCCAGCGGCGTGATCTCCGAGACCCGCGGCACCCAGCCGTGCGCCTCCTGGACGCCCAGCTTCGCCAGCCCTTGCAGCTGTGTCAGCAGCTCGTCGACCTTCGCTCCCTTCTCGCCGGGGTCGAGCGGCACCATGACGGTCTTCTCGATCTCGTCGTAGTCGCGCCCGACCGCCTCGCAGTGCCCGCGCAGCACGTCCAGCTTGTGCTCCAGATCCGGTCCGGCGAACAGGTTGCATGCCTGCGCGTACTGCGCCACCAGCCGCAGTGTCTTCTTCTCCCCGCCACCACCGATGAGGATCGGCGGGGTGCGCAGCGGCTGGGGCCGGTTGAGCGTGCGCTCGAGCTGGTAGTGGGTGCCCGCGTAGGGCTCCTCGCTCTCGCTCCACATCTGCCGCACGATCTGCAGGGTCTCCTCGAGCCGCTCGAACCGCTCGGCCGTGGGCGGGAAGGACAGTCCGAGACCGCGGGCCTCGTCGCCGTTCCACGCCGCCCCGATCCCGAGCATCGCGCGCCCGCCGGACAGGACGTCGAGCGTGCTCACGAGCTTGGCGAGCATCCCGGGCTCCCGGTAGCTCACCGCGGTGACCCACGCGAGCAGCTCCACCCGCGAGGTGCGGGCGGCGAGGTAGCCCAGCGTCGTGTACGCCTCGAGCATCTCGTGCTCGGGCGGGCCGAGCACGCTGATCTGCCACACGTGGTCCATGACGCTCACGCGCGTGAACCCGGCGTCCTCGGCGGCGACGGCCACGCGCGTCAGGTCGTCGGCAAGCCGGGCCGGGCCCGCCGGGAAGGTGAAGTCGGCGATGTGCAGACCGATGTCCACTGGTGTTCCTCCGTGCCCGCTGGTGCGATCTGGTGGCTCCGACGGTAGCCCCGCCGGAGGGGGCGGTGGGGCCCCCAGCGTGGCCCTGTCGATCCCAGGATCACCCGGTCACGGCCGGTTGACGCGCCGACAACCCGTACGTGGTGACGCGCGACGCGGGCCGGAATCGCGCCAGGAGCGCGACCAGCTCCTCCCGCGCCGCTGCGACGTCCGCCTCCGCGCCCTCGTGCAGCCCTTCGACGATCACGAGCGCCTCGCGCGTGCCGGGTCGCGCCGCGCTCTGCGCGCTCTGGCGCCAGCACCAGCGGCGCGCGCAGGCGACCTCCTCGCGGTCGACGAACACCACCTCGCCGGGTTCGGGCGTCCCGGCCGGAGCACCACCGAGGTCGGTGAACGGCTCGGACCCGGTGGCGAACCGGACGGTGATCGGCGCGGCGACCCCGGCGAGGTCCACCACGGCGACCGGGAGCGCGTAGCGGATCGAGACGAGGTTGCCGATGTCGACGAGAGCGTTCACGGACGGCAGCTCGCCGTGGCGGCTCAGGCGTCGCAGCAGCGCCTCCGCAGCGCAGCGGTACTGCGTGGGCTTCGCCCCGAACCCGGCGAAGGCCCGGCGCCACGCCGCGATCGGGGGCAACGCGGCGATCGGTGTGGTCACGAGGCGCTGCGCGACCTCCGACTGCGCGGCGCGGTAGCGATCGCCGAGCGCCGGCGACGCGGGGGCGTCCGGGATCCCCTCGAGGTGGACGACGCCGGCGTGGATCGTCGGGTACCGCTCGAGGACGGCGCGGTCGTATCGGAACACGTGCGGGGTCTCCTGTCTCCGGTGGTCCCGCCGACCGTAGGAGCAGACTGGTCCCGTGACGGAGTCCACCGCAGCCACGATCGACGGGACCAATTCGGGGTTGCGCCTCGAGCTCGGGGACATCAGGGAGCACGGCGCGCGCGACCTGGCCGGCGGCCTCGCCGAGGCGCTGCGGCGTGCCGTCCGCGGCGGGAGGCTGCCCGCGGGCACCCGGCTGCCGGCGTCCCGGAGCCTGGCCGCGGACCTGGAGGTGTCCCGGGGCGTGGTGGTCCGGGCCTACGAACAGCTGGTGGCCGAGGGGTACCTGCACGCGCACACCGGACGCGGCACGGTGGTCAGCGAGGTCCACACCGCGGCGGGCGGGACGCCACCGCCGGTGCGGCCGTTCGAACCGGGCAACCCGGGAGTCCCCGCGCTCGGCTCGTTCCCGCGCGCGGAGTGGCTGCGGGCGCTGGAGACGGCGATGCGGTCCCTGCCCGACGCCGAACTGGGCTACGGGGACCCGCGCGGCCACCCCCGCCTGCGCCGCGCGCTCGCCGCCTACCTCGGCCGCACCCGCGCCGTCGTGGCGCCGCTGGACCGCATCGTCGTCACCGGCGGGTACGCGCAGGCGGCGCGGCTCGCGGCCGAGGCGCTGGTGCGCCACGGCGTGCCCGGCGTCGGTGTCGAGGACCCCGGTTCGGTCGGGGTGGTCGAGACGCTGCGGGTCGGCGGGCTCACCACCACCCCGATCCCCGTGGACGAGCACGGGATCGACGTCGCCGCGCTCGCCGCAACCGGCCTGCGCGCGGTGTCGGTGACCCCCGCGCACCAGTTCCCGACGGGCGCCGTGCTGGCCCCCGCCCGGCGGACCGCGCTGCTCGAGTGGGCCGCGGAGCGCGACGCGATGGTGATCGAGGACGACTACGACGCCGAGTACCGCTACGACCGCTCCCCCGTCGGGGCGCTGCAGGGCCTCGCCCCGGACCGCGTCCTCTACGGCGGGAGCATCTCCAAGACCCTCGCCCCGGGCCTGCGGCTCGGCTGGCTGGTGGCCCCCGCCCGGCTCGCCACGACCCTCACCGAGCTCAAGCACTCGGCCGACATCGCCGAACCGGTGCTCGACCAGGTGGCGCTCGCGGTGTTCCTCGAGACCGGGGCGCTGGACCGGCACATCCGCCGCATGGCCGCGCGCTACGCCGCCCGTCGCCGCGCGCTGCTCACCGCCGTCGACCGGCACCTGCCCGGCTGGAGCGTCACCGGCGTCGCCGCGGGCCTGCACGCCGTGCTGGTGCCGGCCCGCCCGGTGCCGAGCGACGCGCTGGAGGCGATGGCGCACGCCCCCGGCGGCCTGGCCGCGATCCCGCTGGCCGCCTACGCGCAGGCGGTCCGGCCCCGGCCGGGCCTGGTCGTCGGCTACGGCGCGGTGACCACCGACCGGATCGAGCGCGGCATCGCCGCGATGGCCGCCGCCGCTCCCTGACGGCCACCTCGGTGTGCGAGCGCCTCGGTGGCTACTTCACCGCGCCCGCCGTCAGCCCCTGCACCAGGTACTTCTGCAGGAACAGGAACCCGACCACGATCGGCGCGCTGACCACGAGGGACGCGGCCATGATCTCGTTCCAGAAGACGCCGGTCTGGTTGGAGTACTCGCGCAGCCCGACGGCGAGGGTGCGGGTGGCGTCGGTGGTCATGACCGAGGCGAACAACGTCTCGCCCCACGCCGTGATGAACGCGTAGATCCCCACGGCGACGATGCCCGGCCGCGCCGCCGGGAGCACCACCCGGAACAGGGCGCCCACCGGCGTGGCGCCGTCCACCTGCGCGGCCTCGTCCAGCTCCCGGGGGATCGTCTCGAAGTAGCCGATCAGCATCCAGATCGCGAACGGCAGCGAGAACGTCAGGTAGGTGATGATCAGCGCCTCGCGGCTGCCCGCGAACTCCAGCCCGGTGGCCCGGCCGAGGTTCACGAAGATCAGGAACAGCGGCAGCAGGAACAGGATGCCCGGGAACATCTGCGTGGACAGCACCGTGAGCCGGAAGACCTCACGGCCGGCGAACCGGTACCGGTTCACCGCGTAGGCGGCGAAGATCGCGATGGCCACCGACAGCACGGTGGCGCACACGGCCACCACGATGCTGTTCAGGAAGTAGCGGGCCAGCGGGATCGTCGACCAGATGTCCACGAACGGCCGCAGCGTGACCGTGCTCGGGACCCACCGGAACGGGCCCTGCACGTCGGCGAGCGGCTTGACCGCCGAGGACACCATGACGAACAGCGGCGCGAGCGTGAACAGCAGCAGCAGGGTCAGCCCGACCGCGCGGACCACCCGGAACGCGCGCGACTCAGGCACGGCGTGACCTCCTCGACGTGACGGCCAGGTACACCAGCGTGACGACCAGCAGGAACAGCAGCAGCAAGACCGACATCGCGGCGCCGAGGCCGAAGTTCCAGGTGATGAACGAGCTCTGGTAGATGTGGATCGAGATCAGGTTCGCCGACGCGGGCACCGACTCGGCGAACAGGATGTAGGGCACGTTGAAGTCGTTGAACGTCCAGAGGAACAGCACGAGCACCAGCACCTGGTTCACCGGCGCCAGCATCGGCAGCGTGAGGCGGCGGAACTGGGTCCAGCGGCTCGCGCCGTCCACCGACGCCGCCTCGTAGACGTCGGTGGGGATCGACTGCAGGCCCGCCATGAGCGTCAGCAGCGCGAACGGCCACAGGTGCCACACCGACACCAGCAGGATGCTGACGAAGGCCATGTCGCCCAGCAGCCAGAACGTGCCGCCGTCGGTGATCCCGAGGCCGCCGAGCACGGCGTTGATCATCCCGTTGTCGCGGCCGAACATGAACTTCCAGGTGATCACCGCCGCGTAGACGGGCAGCGCGTACGGGATCAGGAACACGGTGCGCAGCACGGCCCGGCCGCGGAAGCGGCTCTGCAGCATCGTGGCGGCGAAGATCCCGAACAGCCACGAGATCGCGACGCTCAGCACGGCGAAGGCCACCGTCACCGCGAACGACGAGAGCAGCGCCGCGCCCGCCTCGCCGCTGAGGTCCACGGCCACGCGGTAGTTGGTCAGGCCGTTCCACGGCGCGCTGAACCACTCGCGCAGGGAGTACAGGTCCAGCTGCCGGAAGCTGTTCACGGTGCCCGCGATCATCGGGACGACGTGCACCAGCAGCTCGAACACCAGCGCGGGCAGCAGCAACAGGTAGGGCAGGAAGCGCGGCGCGACGGTGCGCCGCCCGCGCGGCGGCGGCGGGACGGGTTCGAGGTCCCGGCTGAGGGTCGGGTTCGGGGTCGGGGTTGCGGTCACCGTGTCCCCCTCAGCTCGTGCTGCCGCGGAGGCTGGTCTCGGCCCCGGCCAGCGCGTCGCGGATGGCCTGCTCGTCGATCTGCTCGCCGGTGGCCGCGCGGCCGAACAGGTCGCGCATGGCGTTGCCGACGGTCGACTCGAACTCGGCCTCGTTCGTGATCAGCGGCATCGGCGCCGCGGTCTCGGCCAGCACGCCGCGGTACAGCTCGGTGGCCGGGTCCGGGGCGGCCGCGCCGGGGTCCTCGCGCAGCACGGGCAGCGAGCCGAACGCCTCGTTGAGGATCTCCTGCTCCTCGGGGCCGGTGAGGAACTCGATCAGCTCCAGCGCCCCGGCGTGGTTGTCGCCGTCCACCATCGCGGCGATGTTGATGCCCGCCACGTGGCTGTTGATCGCCCTCCCGCCGGGCGGCAGCGGGTCGAGGATCGGCATCGGCGCGATGCCGTACTCGTCGGGGGTCATGCCGTTCTTCTCCAGGGTGGCGGCGGCGTTGTTCTGGGCCATGAACATCCCCGCCTTCCCGGCCGCGAACGCCGCGCCCGCCTCCTGCGTGGTGGACTGCTCGGCGTCACTGGGGCTCGCCAGACCCTGCACGGCCAGGAGGTCGAGGTACTGCTTGACGGCGGCCACGATCGTGGGCTGCGTGAACTGCGGCTCCCCTGCGGCGTCGAAGAAGTCGCCGCCGTGCTGCTGGCCGAAGATGAACGCGAAGTGCGCGTTCTCCGTGTAGCTCGCGCCGCTCAGCGTCACGCCCCAGCGGTCCGCGGCCGGGTCGGTCAGGCGCTGCGCCGCGGTGAGGAACTCCGCCCACGTCCGCGGCGGTTGCAGGCCGGCCTCGGCGAACATCTGCTTGTTGTAGAAGAGGCCGTAGGCCAGGCCGTAGAGCGGGACGGACGTCGGCACCTGCCCGGGCGCCCCGGACGCGCTGATGCTGGTCTCGAGGAACTTGTCGAGGCCCCCGATCGCCTCCGCCGCCTCCCCCTCGAACGGGATCAGCCCGCCGGTGGCCTGCAGCGACACCGACCAGGTGTTGCCGATGTTGACCACGTCGGGCCCGGTGCCCGACACGGTGGCCGAGAGCAACCGGTTGAGCAGGTCGCTCCAGCTGATCACCTGCAGGTCCACGGTGATCCCGGTGCGCTGCCGGAACTTCTCCAGCTCCGGCCGGAGGATCTCGTAGTCGGCCTGCACGCTGGTGGCCTGGTTGCTGGCCCAGTAGGTGAGCGTGTTCGGGTCGTCGTCGGGCACGAGCGTGCAGCCGGTCAGCGCGGCCGCGGCGACGACGGCGGCGGTGACCCCGGCGACGGCCCGCCGCCATGACGCCCTCACGGCCCCGCCTCCACGCCAGAAGTGAACCGGTTCATCAGACGGTGCATGCGACCCCCACATCGCGGTCGGGATGACGGTGGCGCCCCCGTCGGCGCCGGCACCCCTTCCTCCCCATGCTGGGCCACGCGACGCCGTACCGCCAGAGGGAGCAGCCGACCCGACGCACGTGGCCCAGGTCATAGCCTCGACTTGTCACGAGCGCGCACGTCCGGCCGTCCTGTGTGCGACGAGAGGAGCACGTCGTGACACCACATCGCATCGTCGTCCTCGGCGCCGGCTACGCGGGGCAGATCGTCGCCAAGCAGGCGGCGCGACGCACCGCAGCGCAGGTGACGCTGGTCAACACGCGGGACTTCTTCGTGGAGCGGGTGCGCCTGCACCAGCTCGCGGCCGGCCAGCCGCTCTGCGAGGTCCCGATCCGGGACCTCCTGCGCGGCACGGGCGTCGAGCTCGTCGTGGACCTGGCCACCGGCATCGACGCGGCGCGGCGCACCGTGCAGCTCGCGCAGGCGGAGCAGCCGCTGCCCTACGACACGCTGGTCTACGCGCTGGGCAGCCAGGCCGACACGGACGGCGTGGCCGGGGCCGCCGTGCACGCGCACACCGTCGCCGGTCCCGCGGAGGCGCTGGCGCTGCGCGACCAGCTGCGCGAGGCGTCGACCGTCGCGGTGGTCGGAGGCGGCCTGACCGGCATCGAGACCGCCGCCGAGCTGGCCGAGAACCGTCCCGAGCTGAAGGTCCGGCTGGTGACCAGCGGGCTCCTCGGCGGCGCCCTGTCCCAGCGCGGCCGGCGGCACCTGCAGCGCGCGTTCACCCGACTCGGCGTCGACGTGCAGGACCACGCCGACGTCACCGCGGTGCGCGACGACGGCGTGCTGCTCGCCGACGGCCGGCACGTCGCCGCCGACACCGTCGTCTGGACGACCGGGTTCCGGGTGCCGCCACTGGCGGCCGAGGCCGGGTTCGCCGTCGACCGCAGCGGGCGGATGCTCGTCGACGCCACCCTGCGCTCGGTCTCCCACCCCGAGGTCTACGGCGTCGGCGACGCGGCGGCCGCGCACCGGCCGGGCGGGCAGGAGCTGCGGATGGCGTGCGCCACCGGGATGCCGGCCGCGAGCCGGGCCGTCGTGGCGATCTCCGACCGGCTGGCCGGGCGGGAGCCACGGTCCCTGCGGTTCCGCTACGTCAACCAGTGCATCAGCCTCGGCCGCCACGACGGGCTCATCCAGTTCGTCGACGCCGACGACGCCCCGCGCGAGGCGGTGCTGACGGGCCTCCTCGCCGCGCTGTACAAGGAGGCGATCGTGCGCGGCGCGCTGCAGGCGCAGCGCACCCCGGCCCTGCTCATGGGCGCGTAGGCGATCAAGATCGGTGTTGGATCGTCAGAAGGCCGGCCACGGGATCGCCGGGCCGTAGCCGGACGGCTCGGGGTAGCAGCCCTCGTCGAGCAGGCGCTCGACGCGGCGGGCCAGCGTGCGCAACTCCCGGCGGGTGATGTGCTCGGCCAGCTCGCTGCCCAGCGCGCCCCCGAGCCCGGTGCGCAGCCGTTCCAGGTTCTCGACCACCGGGCGGGGCAGCGGCTTGCCGACCCACCCCCACAGGACGGTGCGCAGCTTGTCCTCGGTGTGCAGGCACAGGCCGTGGTCCACGCCGTAGACGTTGCCCTCGACGCCGGCGAGGACGTGCCCGCCCTTGCGGTCGGCGTTGTTCGCGACGACGTCGAACGCGGCCATGACCTGCAGCTCCGGGGCGTCGGCGTGCACGAGCACGGCCGGCTCACCGCCCTCGCCACGGGCGCGCAACACGCCGATCCACCCCTGCGGCACGTCCGCGGGGGCGCAGACGTCCACGAGCTCGCGTTCCGCGTCCGTGTCCACCCAGACCTGCACCATGCCGGGACCGAACGGGCCGTCGCGCAGCACCGTGGGCGGCACGACGTGGAACCCGGCCGCCTCGGAGATCAGGTAGGCGCCCACCTCGCGCCCGGCGAGCGTGCCGTCCGGGAAGTCCCAGAGCGGGCGCTCCCCGCGCACCGGCTTGTAGACGCACTCCGCCTCGAGGCCGTCGAGGGTGATGGCGCCGAACAGGGTGGCGTTCGAGGCATCGACGAGCCGCCCCGTGATCTCGATCCGGCCGTGCCGCAGCAATCCCGGCACGGCCGGGTCTCGAGGCTCCAACACCGCCCTCGCGTCAGTCCTCGATGGGGGAACGCTGGTGGTACCCGTTGAGCCGCACGCACACGTGGCCCTCGGGGTCGAGCGGCTCGGCGCACAGCGGGCACGGCGGGCGGCCCGCGGAGACCACGCGCTCGGCGCGGTCGGCGAACGCCTTCGCCTGCACCGGGGAGAGGAAGACGCGCAGCGCGTCAGGGCCCTCCTCGGTGTCGTCGAGCACGATCGACTCGTCGATCTCCTCCTCGGTGACGGCGAGCAGCTCGACGACCACCGAGCTCGAATCGGCGTCCCAACCCAGCCCCATGGTGCCGACCCGGAACTCCTCCTCGAGCGGCACGGCCAGCGGGTCGAGATCGGTGCCCCCGGCCTCGCCGGGTTCCTCGGAACCGAACCGGCGCGCGACCTCCTGGAGCAGCGCGCTGATCCGATCGGCCAGCACCGAGACCTGCTGCTTCTCGAGCAGCACGCTGATGGTGCGCGCCTCCTGGATGGCCTGGAGGTAGAAGGAGCGGTCGCCGGGCTCGCCGACGGTCCCGGCGACGAAGCGCTCGGGCTGACGGAAGACGTGGATGACGCGTGGCATGGCGCTCCCGAGAGTAGTCCGCCGCGGCCGTCTCGGCACGTCCGTGCCCCTAGGCTCCTGTGTCACCGCCCACTACGGCGTCGGAGCTGCGGGGCGCGGCCTTGCGGCGGCGGCGCTTCGGGGGCGGCGGGATCAGCCCCGCGACGTCACCGCCGAGGTCGTTGACCCGGGCCACGAACGGGCGGGTCTCGGTGTAGTGCACGACGCTGATCGAGCCCGGGTCCACGACGATGCGCTGGAAGTTGTCCAGGTGGGTGGCCAGCGCGTCGGCCAGCACCGCCTTGATCACGTCGCCGTGGCTGCAGGCCATCCAGACGGCGGCCGGGCCGTGCTGCTCGGCGATCCGCGCGCTGTGCCTGCGGACCGCTGCCACCGCTCGCGCCTGCATGGCGGCCAACCCCTCGCCGCCCGGGAACACCGCGGCCGAGGGGTGCGCCTGCACCACCTTCCACAGCGGCTCCTTGACCAGCGTCTTGAGCTCGCCGCCCGTCCACGAGCCGTAGTCGACCTCGGCGAGCTCCGGCTCCTCGACCGGGGCGAGCCCGCGATCCACGGCCAGGGGCGCCATGGTCTGCGCGCAACGCAGCATCGGCGAGCAGACCATCTCCGCGATCGGCACCCCCGCCAGCCGCCCGACCAGCTTGTCGGCCTGCGCCCGCCCGGTGTCGTCGAGCTCGACGCCCGGGGTGCGGCCGGCGAGCACACCGGTCGCGTTCGCCGCCGATCGGCCGTGGCGGAGCAGGATCAGGGTCGTCACACCATCGAGCCTACGGACCCCGATGGGCGGCGCCCGACGTCGTGCGTCCCTCGTCGTGAACCCGGCGAGCCGCCTCGACCTCGCCGAGGTGAGCCGCCGACCACACCCCCAGCGACGCGAACACCGGCGCCAGGCTGCGCCCGAGCTCGCTGATCTCGTACTCGACCCGCGGCGGCACCTCCGCGTGGTAGGTGCGCAGGACGAGGCCGTCCCGCTCCAGCTGCCGCAACCGCTGGGTCAGCACCTTCGGCGTGATCGTGGCGATGCGCCGCTGCAGCTCCACGAACCGCTGCCGCCCCGACTCGTGGAGCGTCCAGAGGATGGGCGTGGTCCAGCGGCTGAAGACGATGTCGACCACCGGCGCGATCGGACAGGCCGCCTCGGGGCCCGCAGTGGCATCGATCACTCGCCGCCTCCTCCGCCATTACTTTCCTCTAGGTACCTGCTGTGTTCAGGATAGTAGCTTCCCCGGGTACCGCTCGGAGGGAGAAGGAACATGATCGTGGTGACCGGGGCTACCGGGAACGTCGGACGGCCGCTGGTGGAGGCGCTCGCGGCGGCCGGCGAACAGGTGACGGCCGTGTCGCGGCGGGCGCCGGACGCAGGGCTGCCCGATGGCGTCCGGCACCGCCGGGTCGACCTCACCGACCCCGACGGCCTGCGCGGCGTCCTCGACGGCGCCGAGGCCCTGTTCCTGCACGACGGCGGCGTCAGCCACCTGCCGGTGCACGACCACCTCGACGCCGCGAAGGCCGCGGGCGTCCGGCGGGTCGTGCAGCTGTCCTCGCAAGGCGCGCTCACGCGACCGGAGTCGGAGTCCCACGGGAAGGCGCTCCGCTCCTACGAGGAAGCCGCCCGCGGGTCGGGCATGGCGTGGACGATCCTGCGCCCCGGCGGCTTCGACTCCAACGCGTTCGCCTGGGCCGGGTCCGTGCGCACCGAACGGACCGTCGCAGCCCCGTTCGGCGACGTCGGCCTGCCCACCGTCGACCCGGCCGACGTCGCCGGCGTCGCGGTCGCGGCGCTGACGAGCGACGAGCATCTCGGGCAGACCTACGTGTTGACCGGGCCCGCCCGCTGCACACCCCGTGAACAGGCCGCGGCCATCGGTGACGCGGTCGGTGAGCCCGTCACGTTCGTCGAGCTGACCCGCGACCAGGCACTCACCGGGATGCTGCGGTTCATGCCCGAGCCGGTGGCGCAGACGACCCTCGACATCCTCGGCGCACCCACGCCCGTGGAACAGCAGGTCAGCCCGGACGTCGAGCGCGTGCTCGGCCGGGCGCCGCGCAGCTTCGCCGAGTGGGCGGCGCGCAACGTCGCCGCCTACCGGTGATCAGGTCGCGCTGAGCCAACCCGCACCGAGCGCGACGAACAGCAGCGCGCCCAGGGCCACCCGGTACCAGACGAAGAGGTACACGCTGTGCCGCTCGACGTAGCGCAGCAGCCAGGCGATCGAGGCGAACCCGATGGCGAACGCGATGACCGTCGCCACCACCATCTGGGCCCCGGTCGGCCCGTCACCGGCGAACACGTCGGGGAGCTGGAAGATGCCCGACGCCACCACCGCCGGGATCGCCAGCAGGAACGAGTAGCGCACGGCGGCGGGGCGCGTGAAGCCGAGGAACAGCCCGGCGGTGATCGTGCCGCCGGAGCGGGAGACCCCCGGGATCAGCGCCATCGCCTGTGCGAAACCGAGCAGGATGCCGTCGGCGGGCTTCATCTGCTGCAGCTCGACCCGCTGCCGCCCCATCCGCTCGGCCAGCCCGAGCAACAGGCCGAACAGCACCAGCGTGGTCGCGATCAGCCACAGGTTGCGGGCCGCGGTCTGGATCGTGTCCTCGAACAGCACGCCGAGGACGCCGATCGGGATGGTGCCGATGATCACCAGCCAGGCGATCCGGTAGTCCGGGGTGGATCGCACCGCGGCGGAGCGGAAGCCCCGCACCCAGGTCATGAACAGGTGACCGATGTCGCGCGCGAAGTAGACGATCACTGCCGCTTCGGTGCCCAGCTGCGTCACCGCGGTGAATGCGGCGCCCGCGTCGCGCCCGAAGAACACCTCCGACACGATCCGGAGGTGGGCCGACGAGGAGATCGGCAGGAACTCCGTCAGCCCCTGCACGACACCGAGAACGATCACTTCCAGCCACGTCACGGCGCGGACCGTACCGAGCAGCCCCGGCAGCCCGTTCTCTCGGGGCGGAGCGGGGAGGAGGCGATCGCGCACGGCATAGGCTGCATCCGTGCGCCGGGGACGTGTCGGGAGCAGTGGGCTGGAGGTCTCGCAGATCGGGCTGGGCACGATGACCTGGGGGTCCGGTACCGACGTCGACGGAGCCACCGAACAGCTCATCGCGTTCGTCGACGCCGGCGGCACCCTGGTCGAGACGGCCGACGGCTACAGCGACGGCGCAGCCCAGGAGGTCCTCGGGGAGGTGCTCGCCTCGGCCGTCCCGCGGGAGGACCTCGTGCTCGCCGGCCGGGGCACGCTGCCCGGCGGTCCGCTGGGCGACGGCGCGGCGCGCGGTGCCCTGCTCGCCGGGCTGGACGCCACCCTCGCCCGCATCGGCACCGACCACCTCGACCTCTGGCAGCTGCCCGGCTTCGACGCGAACGTGCCGGTGGAGGAGACCCTGTCCGCCGTGCAGATCGCGGTACTGGCGGGCAAGGCCCGCTACGTGGGGCTCGTCGCACCGGCCGGTTGGCAGCTCGCCACCCTCGCCGAACGGGGTCGCTCGATCGGCAGCATCACGGTGCCGGTGTCGGCGCAGGTCGAGTACTCGCTGCTGTGCCGCGACCCCGAGCACGACCTCCTGCCCGCCGCCAATTACCACGGCATCGGGCTGTTGGCCTGGGCGCCGCTGGGCCGCGGCGTGCTCACCGGCAAGTACGCCGACGGCACGCCCGCCGACTCCCGCGCCGCGTCCGCCGAGCTCGCCTCCTACGTCGAGGCCCGCCGCAACGAGCGGTCGGCGCGCATCGTGCAGGCCGTGCTCACGGCCGCCGACGGCCTGGGGACGTCCCCGCTGTCCGTCGCGTTGGCGTGGGTGCGCGACCGGCCCGGCGTCGGTGCCGCGATCGTCGGGGCGCGCGACGTCGCGCAGCTCACGGCGTCGATGGCGGCCGACACGGTGGATCTCCCCGCCGAGATCCGGGCCGCCCTCGACGACGTCAGCGGGCCCGTCTGACCTCTGGCACGCTGCTGTCGGCGCACCTATCGTGGGTGACATTCCACCGGACGTTCACCACGTCGTCAGGTGGCCGCGAGGCGCGAGGAGGTGAGCCGGTGGCGCGTAGCAGGCCGACCGGCAGGGTCGAGGAGGATTCGGTCGACGGGGATTGGGAGTACCGCCCGGTCCAGCTCCCGGGGGACGTGTCCCGGATGACCGCGGCGGTGCGACTGGCGATCCAGGCCGAGTTCGGCGGCTGGGAGCTGTCTCGCGTGCGGCTCTACCCGGGCGGTGTCCGCAAGGTGGTGCTGCGCAGGCGGCGCAGCTCGCGGATGCTGCCGGAGCTCTCCGTCTGAGCCCTCATCCCCGCGATGACGTGCGTGGCTCGCGCAGGACATCGGCGGCGAGCGATCCGAGCAGCCCGAGCGAACTGGCGGTCTCGGAGCCCGGCTCCGCGTGGTAGATCACCAGGAGCTGGCCGTCCGAGTCACCGATCGGGAGCTTCTCGCGGCGCAGTTCCAGCATCCCGACCTCCGGGTGGTGCATCCGCGTCAGCCCGCCCGCGAGCGGCTTGACGTCGTGGCGCGCCCACAGCTGCCGGAACAGCTCGCTCCCCAATGACAGCTCGCCCACCAGCTGCGCGAGCCGCGGGTCGTCGACGTCGGTGCCGAGCGAGCCGCGGAACGCTGCCACCATGCCGCCGATGTACTGCTCCCAGCCGGGGTGCAGATCCTGTTCGGCGGGATCGAGGAACATCGACCGCAGCCGGTTCTCCCCCGGCCGGATCCCCGGGGAGAGCGCCGTCGCGAGGCGGTTCGCGGCGAGCACGTCGAACATCCGGCTCTCGACGAACGCGGGCAGCTCGAGCACGTCGAGCAGCTGCCCGATCCCCGTCGGTACCACCTCGCGGCGCGGCCGCCGCGTCCGCGAGGGCCGGGCGGCGGAAAGGCCCAGCAGGTACTGGGTGGCGGTGGCGTCGAGCCCGAGCACCCGGGCCAGCGCCTCGAGCACCTGCGAGGAGGGGTTGCGGTCGCGTCCCTGCTCGAGCCGCAGGTAGTAGTCGGCGCTGATGCCGGCGAGGGTGGCGACCTCCTCGCGGCGCAGGCCCGGCGTGCGCCGCACGCCCGCGACGTTCAGCCCGGCGTCCGCGGGATCCACCAGCTCTCGGCGGGCCCGCAGGTACTCGCCCAGCGTGTTCGGCCTCGGCACCACCTCATCGTAGGTCGGGTCCGGCGCCCGTTCCTGGTCCCACCACTCCCAGGATCAACGGCCCGCTCCCTTTCGCCGGGCCCGGGACGGACCATGGAGCCATGGCAACCCACGAGCTTCCCGGCGGCCGCTACCGCGTCGCCGACCTCGACCTCACCCGCGTCGGCTACGGCGCCATGCAGCTCGCCGGCCCCGGCGTCTTCGGACCGCCGAAGGACCGCGACGCCGCGGTCGCCGTGCTGCGCGAGGCGGTCGACCTCGGCATCACCCACATCGACACCGCCGACTTCTACGGCCCGCACGTCACCAACGAGATCATCCGCGACGCGCTCGCCCCCTACCCGGACGACCTGCACCTCGTCACGAAGGTCGGCGCCCGCCGCGACGAGAGCGGCGGCTGGCCGCACGCCCGCACCCCCGCCGAGCTGCGCGACCAGGTCCACGACAACCTGCGCAACCTGCAGCTCGATGTCCTCGACGTGGTGAACCTGCGCGTCGGCGGCTTCGACGCACCCGAGCCCGGCTCGATCGCGGAGCAGTTCGGGGCGCTGGCGGAGCTGCGGCAGCAAGGCCTGATCCGCCACCTCGGCCTCAGCACCGTCTCCGCCGACCAGGTGGCCGAGGCGCAGGCCATCGCACCCGTCGTCTGCGTGCAGAACATGTACAACATCGCGCGCCGCGACGACGACGCCCTCGTGGACCTCACCGCGCGGCAGGAGATCGCGTTCGTGCCGTACTTCCCGCTCGGCGGCTTCTCCCCGCTGCAGTCGGACGCGTTGGACGCCGTCGCGAAGCGGCTCGACGCCACACCGATGGCGGTCGCGCTCGCCTGGCTGCTGCAGAGGTCACCGAACATCCTGCTGATCCCCGGCACGTCATCGGTGGCGCACCTGCGGGAGAACGTCGCCGGCGCCGGCCTCGAGCTGTCGGCCGACGCGCTGGCGGACCTGGACGCGATCGGGCAGGCACGCCCCGAGATCTGAAGTATCGGTTGCTCATCGTCGTGATCACAGCAATGGGCAACCGATACCCCGGATCTTGACCCGCGCCTAGTGGTCGGACCAGTCGACGTCGGGTGGGCGGGGCGCGCCGCGCGGACCGGGGACGCCCCGGAACCCGTACGGGGCCGGGTCGCGGCCGGGCTGCACGAACCAGCACTCCCCCGGCTCGCCGCGCTCGAGCACCGACTCGATCGCGGTGGCCACGTCCTCGGCGGTGAGCAGGGGGAAGTCGGCGAACCGGGCCTTGGCCCGCGCGATGAGCGGGGTGTCGGCGAAACCGGGACAGACAGCGTTGACGCGGATCCCGTCGGTCGCCAGCATCGGGGCGGCCGACCGGACGTAGCCGACCACGGCGTGCTTGGTCATCGTGTACAGCGCGTCGCCGGGCATCGCGACCAGGCCGGCCAGCGAGGCGGTGGCGACCACCTGGCCGCCGCCCGCGCGCCGCAGCGCGGGCACGGCGGCGGTGAGCCCGAACACGACGTGGTCCACGTTCACGCCGACGATCCGCCGGTAGGCCTCGAGGTCGAGGTCCGCCACCCCGGACTGGCCCGCGGTGACGCCCGCGTTGAGCAGCACGACGTCCAGCCGGCCGAACGCCTCCTCGACGGCCGCGACGTGCGCCGGCATGCACTCCGGATCGGCCACGTCACCGGTCAACGCGAGGCCGCCCAGCTCGTCGGCGAACGGGGCCTGCACCCGATCGGCGATCGCGACCCGCGCTCCCGCCGCCGCGAGCCGCCGCGCTGCTGCCGCGCCGATACCCGACGCCCCGCCCGTCACCAGGGCGACCTTGCCCGTGAGGTCCATCAGCAGGTCCGCAGGAACCGGTCGAGCACCCGCGCGCCGAACCGCAATGCATCCACCGGCACGCGCTCGTCGATGCCGTGGAAGAGCGAGGCGAAGTCCAGCTCCGGGGGCAGCCGCAGTGGGGCGAAGCCGTAGCAGCGCATGCCGAGGTCCTGGAACGACTTGGCGTCCGTGCCGCCGGAGAGCATGTAGGGCACGGTCTTCGCCGTGGGGTCCTCCTCCCGCAGCGCCGCCGCCATCGCGTCGGTCAGCGCGCCCTCGAACGGCGTCTCGACGGCCGGCAGGTTCTGCACCCACTCGCGCGTGACGTCCGGGCCGAGCAGCTCGTCGACCTCCCGCAGGAACGCCTCCTCGCGGCCGGGCAGCACGCGGCAGTCCACCACCGCCTCGGCGGTGCTGGGGATGACGTTGGCCTTGTAGCCGGCCGAGAGCATCGTCGGGTTGGCGGTGTCGCGGACCGTTGCCCCGACGATCCGCGAGAGCGGCCCGAGCTTCGCGATCGATCCCTCCAGGTCGTCCTCGGGGAACTCCAGCCCGGTGAGCTCCGACATCTGCTCGAGGAACGCGCGCACGGTGTCGGTGAGCACCAGCGGGAACGTGTGGTTGCCCAGCCGGGCGACAGCCTCGGCGACGTGCGTGACGGCGTTGTCGTCGTGCAGGAACGACCCGTGCCCCGGCTTGCCGCGGGCACGCAGCCGCATCCAGGCGATCCCCTTCTCGGCGGCCTCGATGAGGTAGACCCGCTGGTCCTCCCCCAGGGTCATCGAGAACCCGCCCACCTCCCCGACGGCCTCGGTGCACCCCTCGAACAGGTCGGGCCGGTGCTTGGTCAGCCATTGCGCCCCGTAGGAGCCGCCCGCCTCCTCGTCGGCCACGAACGCGAACACGATGTCGCGCGGCGGTACCACGCCGGAGCGCTTGAAGTGGCGCGCCACCGCGAGCGTCATGCCGACCATGTCCTTCATGTCGACCGCGCCCCGGCCCCACACGTAGCCGTCCTGCACCGCCCCGGAGAACGGGTGCACCGACCACTCCGACGCATCGGCAGGCACCACGTCGAGGTGGCCGTGCACCAGCAGGGCCCCGCGCGACGGGTCGGCCCCCTCCAACCGGCAGACGACGTTCGACCGCCCCGGCGCCCCCGACTCGAGCACCTCCACCTCGTACCCGACCTCGGTGAGCTTCGCCGCCACGTACTCGGCGGCCTCCCGCTCCCCGGTGGTGGTCTCGAGGTCACCCGTGTTCGTCGTGTCGATCCGGATGAGCTCGGAGGTCAGTTCGACGACCTCGTCCTCGGCTGCTGCTGGCGTGGTCACGCGGATCTTCCTACCACCGCAGGTCCGGTCGCGGGGCGCGGGAGTTCCGCGCTCGCCGAACGCCTTCCGTCGGCACCCGGCAGCCCCTAGCCTCCGGGGTCATGTCCGACGACGCGCCCGGCGACCCGGCGCTGCTGCCCGCAGAGCTCACGCGAGTACCGAGCTCGGCACGCGTGTGGAACTACTGGCTGGGAGGCAAGGACTACTACGCCGTGGACCGCGACGCCGGTGACACGGTGGCCGCGTCCTACCCCCAGATCGTCACGCTCGCACGCCAGTCGCGGCAGTTCCTGATCCGTGCGGTCCGGACGCTGGCCGGTGAGCTCGGCGTGCGCCAGTTCCTCGACATCGGGACCGGCCTGCCCACCATGCTGAACACGCACGAGGTCGCCCAGGCGATCGCCCCCGACTGCCGGGTCGTCTACGTGGACAACGACCCCATCGTGCTGGCCCACGCCCGCGTACTGCTGGCCAACACGACCGCGGAGGGCCGCACCTCCTACGTCGACGCGGACGTGCACGACCCGGAACGGATCCTCGCCGAGGCCCGCGAGATCCTGGACTTCGATCGGCCCATCGCGGTGATGTTCCTCGGGATGCTCGGCTACGTGGCGGACTTCGACGAGGCGAAGTCCATCGCGACGCGGGTGATGGACGAGGTCGCGCCCGGCAGCTACCTCCTGGTGCGCGACAACACCGACAGCGGTGACGGTGTGCGCGAAGCCGCCGACAACTACGCCAAGAGCGGTGTGGACCCCTACCACCTGCGCACCGTCGCGCAGCTCGGCGAGTACTTCGCCGGCCTCGACCTGGTGGAGCCCGGTGTCGTCCCGGTGGAGCAGTGGCGCCCGGGCGCGGTCGAGCTGGGCGCCACGCACGCCGAGCACACCGGTGACCACGGTGGACTCGGCCGCAAGCCCTGAACGTCTCCTTCCGGAGGTCCGGTCGCGGGGGCCCGGAGTGCGTGGTCTATCCTCGTTTGCACGCGGTCCGAGTGGCCGCGGATGTCCGAGTGGCGGAATGGCAGACGCGCTAGCTTGAGGTGCTAGTCCCCGTGTAGGGGGTGGGGGTTCAAGTCCCCCCTCGGACACACGCGCTAACCACACGTGGAGCGAGTCGAACGTCGACCGCTCGCTCCCGTGGTTGGTATCTCAGCTCCAGTCGAAGATCCCTGTAGAGCCGCTCCAGGCTCTCCGGCTTCGCGCCCTTCAGCGCTGCGCCGACGTCACCCAACGCATCGCTCATCGCGTAGACCTCGGCATCGGTGACCGCGTACGGCGCGGGCGCGCCGTCAGGTTCGGCCTGCGCCGCAGCCCGCTGCGCGTGCGCCTCGTTGATCGCGTCGACAACGGCGCCCGGGTCGATCCCCGGCCGCGATCGCATTCTGGAACCGCCTGAGCCGCTTCCCGGCGTCGGAGAGCCGCTTCTTCGCCGTCTCCCGCTCACTCGACTTGCCCTCACCGTCCTGTGAGGCGCCGGCGTCGCGACGATCCGATCGACGTTGCGCCGGTCGAACAGGTGACCGATCCACGCGTTCAGCGGCTCCACAACGTCGTACTCACGCAGGTTGACCGTCCGCGGGTTCTGTCACCAGCCCACGATCAGGACGAAGCCGAGACGCCGATTCACGCCTTCGCTGTGCTGCCCAAATCACCCCTGCCCGGTGAAAATGGCCGGCTCGCCGAGGAAACCAGGAGTGACCTCGAGCTGCAGCTCGTCCAGCGCCTCCCCGAGCGACAACGCGATCGTGAACGTGGTCGACCTGCCGGGCAGCACCGTCCCGGCGGGGTTCTCGGCCTCGATCGCGGGCTGTTGTCCGCCCGGCCCTGGCGCGGCGGGGGCGGCGATAGGTGCCGGGCCGGACAGATCCTCGGCGAGCTGGTCGACCGCCCCGAACACGATGGTGATCCCCCAGACACCGAGCGCCAACGCGCCCGCACCCAGCACCAGACCGGTCGCCGCAGTCTTCCCGTTGGTGGCCCTACCCCTGCGGACGCAGGACCGGCCGACGAGGGCGAGCGGGATGGCGATCAGCGCGCAGATCACGGCGATGAACCCGGTCAGCGGGACGAGACCGAACAGGATGCCGATGGGCGCGATGATCGCTGCGGCCAAGCCGAAGCCATTCCTCGCCGTCGATGCCGCGGGCTGCGTCAGCGCAGCGATGCCGGTGGGCCGAGGGGCCAGCCCGTACGGATCGGCAACGGCGCGGCCCCGGGCATCTGCTTCGGCCACCTCCCGCTCGGCCCGCAGACGAGCCACTGCAGCGTCCGCGGCCGCACGCTCCTCGGGCGTCAGACCGTCGGGCAGGTGCCGAGGCGTGTGGTTCGGGTCGGACATCGGCGTGTCTCCCATCTCGCTGGTCGGCTCCCCACGCGCGGAGCGTCGTCGAGTCGTTACGGGTTCACGCTGAGTGGCGCCGCCGCTGCGACAGGATCCGCCGGACCATGACGAGCTCGGCAGCGCAGAAGCCGGCCGCGCATCCGACGCCCGCGGTGCCCCGGATGCCACCAGGTTGGCGCTCCTCAACGCGGGCACCCCCGCGTCCAGGCGCTCACCGCGACGGAGACGGCACACCCAGCGCGAGGACAGCGAGTTCCTGGCCGCGCTCCCCGGAGCATGGCCACTACCGAGCAGGAAGACTGCCGGATGTACTCAGCTCTTCCGAGCCGTCGAGCCGTCGAGCCGTCGAGCCGTCGAAGCGACCGCCGACAGCTTCGTTGCAGCGCCGGGTGACAGTCCCGATACGTCGCGCGACGCCTACGACGACAGCCGAGAGCAAGCACGGATCCTCGAGCGCAGCGGGCACCAGCCGCGCCAGACGCCGGCCCCTCTCGGGGTTCTCCCACGCGGCGAGACCGTGGACATTCACACGGCCGAGCACTTCCTGTCCCGCTGGGAGCACGACGAGAAATTCACCGCCCTGCTGCACGCAGCAGTCACCCACCCCGTCGCGCGTAGCCGACCGCATGACATCTTCGACACCCAGGTGTGCTCTGCAATCGAGGGCTTGGCCCCGAACAGAGAATCCGCACCAGCCCGAGCGGGCCTGATCACAAGCCAGGTGGTCGGCACCGCACTGTGTCGCTACGGCTACGCCGAGGTCAGCTCGTCGATCCCAGACGACCCTCGATCGCCGCAACGATCGCCGGAAGGTGCACGGTGAGGAAGAAGTGTCCGCCGGGGAACGTCGCCAGCTCGAACGTCGAGGAGGTGTGCCTTCCCCACGCGTGCACCTCGTCGAGGTCCACCTTGGGATCGCTCTCACCGGTGAACGCCAGAACCGGGGAGCTCGTCCGAGAACCCGGGCGACACCGGTAGGTCTCGATCGCCCGGTAGTCGGAGCGGATCGCCGGCAGGATCATCTGCAGCAACCCCTCGTCACGAAGCAGGGCCGGCTCGGTGCCATGCAACGCGGCCAGCTCGGCGACGAGCTCGTCGTCCGACCGCAGATGGACCTCTTCGTGCCGGACCACGCTCGGAGCACGACGACCGGAGATGAACAACACTCGCGCAACCACGCCCGCCGCCTCCAGCCGGACGGCCACCTCGAACGCCACGGTTGCGCCCATGCTGTGACCGAACAGCGCGAGCGGCCTGTCCAGCCGCTCACCCAAGGCTTCGACGACCCGATCGGCCAGCTCGCCGATGTCCGTGACACCCGGCTCCTTCAGCCGGTCCTGCCTGCCGGGGTACTGGACCGCCAGCACCTCGATCGACGGGTTCAGGGCGTGCGCCATCGGATGGAAGAAGCCCGCCGAACCTCCCGCATGCGGAAAGCAGACGAGCCGCACGGCCGGGTCCAGGGATCGGCGGAACTGCCGTATCCACAATGACTCCGCACCCGGCGCGTCCCGAGTGTCGCCGACGGAGGAGGCGGTCACACGGAGTGTCACAACTACTTCACCCTCTTCTGCTGCGCGCTGTCTCACGCACTCCGGATCATCACGTCTTGCCGCATGCATTTCTCGTAGGCGAGCACCGCGAGTTCGGCGCGGCTGCGACAGTCGACCTTGCGCAGAAGCCGCTGGACGTGGGATTTGACCGTACTCTCACGCAACTCGAGCAGGTCGGCGATGGCAGTGTTGGTGTAGCCATGAGCGATCAATTTCAGCACCTCGAACTCGCGCTCGGAAAGGCAGCGCAGGCCATCGACCGCATCCTTGTCCGCGTCCCAGGAATAGCGAGTCCGGCCGGGTGGAGGGCCCAATCCGATCGAGTATCCGGCCGCACGCATGAGCACCGCCGCCTCCAACTCCTCAGGACTCGAGTGCATGAACAGAAGGCCGACCGCATGCTCCGCGACCAATTCTCGCGCCATGTCGTCGTAACCGTTGATGAGACAGAGCATGGGCGGGGGCGAACTCAGCGCCACCCGAATGTCAGCGACGATCATCGATGCATCGATGGTGGGTGTTGCGGCGTCGACGATCACGACCAGCGGTTTGGCCCGGATCAGGGCGCAGTGCGGAAGCGCATCTTGACTACTCCTCGTCTCGGCGACCAGGCACATCGACGGGTAGGCATCGATGATGTCGCGCAGGCCGCGGCACGGCAAGGTTCGATCAGCAACCAAAAGGACTTCCACAGGCAAATCAACCATCTCCGGACCCCCGACGTTGAAGATGCATCCGGAGAAGACTTTCTGCAGCCCACGGGCTGTCCCCGGACTTCACGACCCTGGTCCAGTTTAGCGATCCGAGGGGGGTCGTGAGCGACATCTCATCGAAGTAGAGAACATGGCCGTTCCATGACTCCTGCGAGGCATCGCGGTTACGAGATCAGCCGCGTGTGGGCACTGTTGAAGAAGGTCAACGGGCGCTCGCCGCGCAACCTGCCGACACGTGCCACCTGACCGATCACGATGGCGTGATCACCGCCGTCGTGCTCCGCCACCACGTGACACTCGAGGAACCCCAAGGCCTCGTTCAAGATCGGGACGCCGGTGTCGCCGGTGCTGCACTCCGTGGCGCCGAAGCGGGGTCCGTTGCGACTGGCGAATGCGCGCGAAACCCCCTCCTGCCCCTCCTCCAGGATGTTCACCGCGAAAACCCGGCGCTCGCGCAGCACGTGCAGCATCGGGGAATCCTGATGGACGCAGAACAGCACTCGCGGCGGGGCCAATGACACCGATGTGAAGGAGTTGACGGTCTTACCGATCCAGTTCCCGTCCGACCCGATGCTGGTGATGACGGTGACGCCGGTGGCGAACAGCCCGAAGATCCGGCGCAGGCCGTACGAGTCGAGGGTAACGCCCGTGTCTTGAGTCATGGCGGGATCCGCTGCCTTTCTCGCAGTCCTGGTTCCTGGAACTCCAGCTGTGGAGGGCCGCGCGATCACGCCGCTCGTCCCTCCCCCTGCAAGCCGTAGGACAACAACAGCCGGCGCACACCTTCGGGCGCCTGCTCCCGTGCCCATCGCATGGTGCGCAACCTCTTGCGCAGTCCGAGCGAGTACACCTGGTCGGACAGGTCGGCGAACCCGAAGATCGGAGGTACGACCCGGGCCGCCCGCACTCTGTTGGCGATGCTGCGGGTGGCCAGGCGCGCGCTGCTGGCCCCCGCCGCGTACCGCTCGCACTCGGTGAGCGCCGCCTCCCACAAGTCGCGGTACTCCGCGATCACGGGATAGCTCGTGCCCCCGTCCGGTCCCTCCCGCAGGCTGTTCAACGCTGCTTCGACGGCAGGGGTCGCGTGCAGTTTCAGCGCGCGCTTCACGGTGAGCGCGGCGAACATCGTGCCGAGCAGCCAGACCCGACTGAGCATGCTCCACAACGCGGGTTCGGTGCTCGCGGCTGCGGCGGCGAGCGCCACTCGGTGCTGCGTCCGGGCCATCCCGAGCTGCAGCCGGTCGAGGTAGGCGAAGCGCTGCGCCCGGAAATCCCCGTCCCGCCACGCCGACAGCAGGTCCCCCGCCGCGCTGTGGACGAGTTCGGCGGACGTCGTCAGATCACGGGCGAACAGCGGGTCGCCGCCCAGCGCGGCCCGGTCGAGCAACAGGACGCGGTCCGCGCTGCGGCGGGAGGCCACCCAGCAGGACTCGATCGGCTCGTGCACCTCCAACGGACGCACACGGGCGAACTGCTCCCGCACCTCGGGGTAGTCCCCCACCCGGTTCAGCAACGAGGCCCAGACGTCGTCCCCGGACTGCTGCTCCGCCGCGGAGAAGGTGAGGTCGGCCAGGGACGCGGCGTCCGGCGAGCGGTCGGCGTTGTCGAACGGGGTCACGATCAGCCAGCCACCGTCGAGCACGTGGTGCAGGACGCCGGCCGACCAGCGCGGCGAGTCGCGGAGTGGGTCCGCCCACCGCTCGAACCCCGGAAGACCCTGGACGCGGGCGCTGACCAACCGGGGACTCGGCCGGTCCAGCGGGGTCCGGCGCACGGAGGAGAGGATGCTCGCGACGGCCTCCGACCCGTGGGCGTCCACGATGCAGTCCGCCAGCACCCGTTCGTCGTCGTCGAGCAGCAGCTCCACCGAGTCCGGGTGCGTCACGGCCCTGCGCACGGCGACTCCGGTACGGACCCGGGCGCCGTACCGGACGGCGATCTGGCGCATCCACGCTTCGACATCCGGTTGGTGGAGATGGCTCTCCCCGTGCTCGGACGGCAGGTTGAACTGCATCGAGAGGCCGGGGTCGAAGCCGCTGCCCGCGGTGTGCATGGCGAAACCGATGGTGCGCTGCATCCCGGAGAGCGACGAGATCTCGGACCGGACGCGTTCGGCGTCGGCCAGCTGCGCGATCTCCGGCACGTCGTAGCGCGCTGCGATCAACTCGGAGAAGAAGGAGCTGAACGGCAACGTGGTCACCCCGCGACCGGGCCTGGTCGCCACGCCGGGGTCGAGCAGCAACACCCGCACGCCGTGACGAGCCAGCACGGCGGCGAGCATGCCCGCGGTGAGGCTTCCACCCAGCACCACGATGTCGGACCGGGTGGGGTCGACGGGAGCGGCCCCGGGCGTCTCGAGCGCGGTCTCACCCATGGGGGGCCACCTTGTCCCGGGCGAAGCCGCGGACGGCACCGAGGAGGATGTCGCGCATGTCGCCGGGCGCGGAGGTCATCGCCCACCGCATGCTGCGCGCCATCCTGGGCGGCGTCGCGTGGAAGAACTTGTTCTCCCGCTGCGCCAGGCCCAGCGGTGGCGGGATGAACTCCGCCGAGGCCAGGTCGTCGAAGATGCGCCCGGCGGCGACCGCGGCGTCCAGCTCGCCCCGGTCGACCTCCTGGCAGGTCGCCGACGTCCGCTGGAGCATCTCGTTGCACCCGGCATGGGTGGGGAACGGCGAGCCGACGTACTTGGCGTGCTCCAGGTCCCGCAGCTCCCGGTCCGAGCCGGTGCGCCGGAGCCGGTCGTAGACGCCCTCCAGCATGAAGGTGCCGAGCACCGTGGAGATCGCCCAGGTCCGGAAGGTGGCGTTCCACAGCTGGTAGTCGCGGAATCCGACGAAGGCGCCGTGGACCATGTCGTCGTTGGCGTCGACCAGTCCCTGCTCGAGGTCCTCGACGAACCTGAATCGGGCTGCCGAGAAGTCGTCGTCCTTGCACGCTTCGATGAGGCGGTAGCCCAGGGCGTTGACGACCTCGAGGGTGTTGGTCAGCCCCCGCGAGAACAGTGCATCGATGAACCCGGCGGCGTGCGAGGTGATGCAGAAGCGGTCGCCGACCGTGCGGGTGGAGGAGTACTGCAGGCGCCCGGTGGACACCCAGGGCCGAACCGTCTGCGCGGTGCGGAACTGGCGGGCGATGTCGGGGAACCTGCGGAGGAAGGCGTCGAACTCCGCCTCCGGGCCACCGCCGCCGAGGTCGCCGAACCGACGCGGGTCGAGGGTGAGGCCGACGCTGCAGAGCGGGTTCTTGCTCTCGGGGTGGTTGTCGAACGGGATCACCCACAGCCACCCGCCGTCGAAGACGTGGTGCAGCGTTCCGTGGTGCCAGGGACTGGGGTTGCGGTAGGCCCCTCGCGGGGTCATCACGTCGTCGAACGGCTGCACACCGATCATGTGGGTGAACAGGGACCGGGAGTGGTGCCGGAGCCTGCTGGGCTCCTCCCGGAGGCCGAACTTCGCCGCGACCGGTGACCGGAAGCCGGAGCAGTCGACGAGGTAGCGGGCGTGGAACTCCTCGCCGCGCGCACCACCGAGGTGGACCCCTGCCCCGTCGATGTCGATGTCCTCGATGCGGACGTGCTGGTGCAGCGTCGCGCCGTAGCGCACTGCCACGTTGGTGAGGTAGGCGTCGACGTCCTGACGGAACAAGTGGCTCTCGTGGTGCAGCAGCTTGGGGATGACGAACTGGTTGATCTCCTCGGGCCGCTGCGGACGGCCCTGCCGGTGGTAGACGAACCCGAAGTTCCGCTTCAGACCACCGCTGTCGGTGACGTGCTGACGCAGTGCGTGGAAGCTGGCCAGATGCCTGATCTCGGGTACCTGGTAGCGCTCGGCCACCAGCTTGAGCAGCACGGAGGTGTAGGGGATGGTGGACTCGCCCACGGCGAACCGCGGGTGGGTCCCGGCGTCGAGCAGCAGGACCCGGACGCCGTTGCGGGCCAGCACGCAGGCCAGCAGGGAACCGGCGATGCCTGCCCCCAGGATGGCCACGTCGTGGTCCGGTTCGCCGGCGCCGGCCGGTCGGACGGCCTGGTCCGGCCGGTGGGGAAGGGGTGTCGGATCTGTCATCGGTGTCGCTCCTTCGCGGGAAGTCGTCCGGTCATGCCGCTGCGTCGTGCTGCTGCGCGACCTCGCCCGCCAGCAGGTGTCCCCACCGGACGGCGGGCTCGGCGAAGAACGGGCGCGGGGCCAGCGTGAGCTGCAGGTCCTCGCGGAATCGGCGCATCACCTGCATCACCGCCAAGGAGTCCATGCCCAGCTCGACGAGGCTCGCGTCGTCGGTCAGTTCGGCCCGGTCCACGCCGAGCTGACCGGCGATGCTGCGCCGCGCGTAGTCGTCGAGCAGGGCGTCCCGCTGCGCCGGGTCCGCCTCCAATGCGGCGACGAGGATCGCCGAGGGCGCCGTGTCGGCGGCTGCGGCGGGCCCGCCGGCCTCGACGTCGCCGAGCAGCGGCCGGCGGCTGCGGGACTGCAGGAGGCCGGCCAGGACCGTCCAATCCACATCGGCCACCACCACCTGCGGCCCGCCGCTCAAGGCGGCGCCCAACCGGTCGAGGGCGGCCTCCGCGGGCATCGGACGGAGCCCGGTCGAGGTCAGGTAGTCCAGTAGCTCAGGGCCACCGAGTCCGCTGTCGACCTCCCACGGACCCCAGTTGACGCTGACGGCGGCGAGCCCGCGCGAGCGGCGGTGTGCGGCCAGGCGGTCCAGGAACGCGTTCGCCGCCGCGTACGCGGCCAGGTCGCCGGATCCCCAGACGGCAGCGACCGAGGACATGCAGACGAAGAAGTCCAGCGGGGTGTCGCCGAGCAGCCGGTGCAGTAGCCACGTGCCGTCCACCTTGGGCCGCAGCACCGCGCCTGCCGTGGCGGGATCGGTGTCGGTGATCAGTTGGGCTCCCGCGGTGCCCGCAGCGTGAACGACGCCGCGCAGTGGCTCGGGCAGTTGCGCGAGCACCGCGGCCATGGCGGTCTCGTCGGCGGTGTCGGCGGCGTGCACGGCCACCGTGGCTCCCGTCGCCTCCAGGTCCCGCACCGCGTCGATCCGTCCACGGGTGGCGTCGTCGTGCCCGGAGTCGTCCCAGGTCGCGCGGTCCGGCAGCCCCCGACGGCTGGTCAGCACGATCGTGCGGGCGCCGCGCTCGACGAGCCAGCGCGCGATGGTCAGCCCCAGGCCGCCGAGGCCTCCGGTCACCAGGTACGTGCCCTGGGCGTGTACGGGGACGGCGGCGGCGCGCGCAGGCGGGGCGGCGGCGACCAGCCGAGGCACCAGCCGGCGATTCCCGCGGAGGACGACCTGGTCGTCGTCGTCGCGGGCCCGCAACTCGGCGAGCAACTGCGTGACGCCCTCCTCCGGCGAGCCTGCGGGATCGAGATCGAGGACACCGCCCCATGCCGCGGGGTGTTCCAGTGCGGCGACCTGGCCGAGGCCGGCGAGCGCGGCGGCGGCGACGCCGGGTACCGGGTCCGTGTTCCCACCGGGCTCGCCCCGGCCGACCACCCGCACCGCGGGGACGGGGCGGCCCTGCCGGCGGTCGAGTCCACGCAGTAGTTCGAGCACGGTGAAGAAGTCGGCGTGCACGTCGCCAGGCAGGTCCGCGCCGCACTTCTCGGCGTCCTCGGCGCCGGGTCGATCGAGCGGCCACAGGTAGAGCACGTGCGCCACGTCGCCCACCTGCTCGATCAGCCGGGCCACGGCCTCGGGATCTCCTGGCGGCAGCCGGAAAGCATCCACATCCACCTGTTCGAACGCCGGCCCGGGTCGGACCGTGCGGCACCGCAGGCCGGACGCGGACAGCCGCCGGACGAGCTCGGCGCCGAAGCGGCCGCCGTCCGCGAACACCACGACGTCCCCCGCGAGGTCCTCGAGCGGCTCGGGCACCGGGCGCTCGCGCCATTCGACGTGGTAGTCCAGCCCCGGCTCCCCCGTCGCGGCGGCCCCGGGCGCGTCCGCCCGATCGGCTCCGGGCAGCGCGACGGAGGCGGTCGGGAAGGTGAAGCGTTGGCGCTGGAAGGGGTAGGTGGGCAGGGGCACGCGACGGGCGGGCGCGCCCGCGTGCACCTTCCCGTGGTCCACGGGCACGCCGAGCACGTGCACCCGGCCGAGGGTGTCGAACACCTGCGTGAGCTCGTCGGCGGAGCGGCGCATCGACGACAGCCACGCCACGTCGGCCTCGACGCAACGGGAGCCCATCGCCTGCAGTGTCCGGCCGGGGCCGACCTCGAGGAAGGCGACCGGCCGTTGCGCGAGCACCGCCCGGATGCCGTCGGCGAATCGCACGGTCCCGCGCGCGTGCCGGGACCAGTAGGTCGGATCGGCGAGCTGCTCTCGACCGACCAGGTCGCCGGTCACGTTGGAGATCACCGGGATCCGGGGCTCGTGCACCGTGATCCCCGCGGCGACGCGCTCCAGTTCGGTCAGGGCGGGCTCGATCAGTGGGGAGTGGAAGGCGTGCGAGACCCGCAGCCGGGTCGGCCGCAGACCGTGGTCGGTCAGCTCCCCGAACAGCTCCTCGATGGCGGCAGCGGCGCCCGCGAGCACGACGTCCTCCGGCCCGTTGACCGCCGCGACCGACACCTGGTCGGTCCGGTCGCCGATGGCCGCGGCGGCGTCCTGCTCGGACATCGCCACAGCGATCATCCCGCCGGGGGCGTCGATCGCCTGCATCAGGCCCGCCCGGGCGGCCACCAACCGCGTGGCATCCGGCAGCTCGATCGCCCCCGCAACGGTGGCGGCGACGTACTCGCCGATGCTGTGGCCCAGCACCGCGCACGGCTCGACACCCCAGGAACGCCACAGCTGCGCCAGCGCGTACTCGACCGCGAACAGCGCCGGCTGGGTGTAGCCGGTCCGATCGAGGTCCCCCGCCGGACCCTCGTCGAACACGACGTCGAGCAGGGGCCGCGGCAGCGCGTCCTCCATCAGCTCGGCGCAACGGTCCACAGCCTGGCGGAACACCGGCTCGCGGGCGTACAGGTCGCGCCCCATACCCGCGTACTGCGCCCCCTGTCCCGGGAAGAGGAACGCCACCTTGGCCCGGTGCGGCTGCACCGCGCGCCCGTGCGCCACCCCGGGCGGGTTCTCGCCGGCGTCCACCGCACGCAGCGTCTCCGCCAGCTCGCGCGGGTCCTGGGCCACCACGGCCATCCGGTAGCCGTGGTGGGAACGCAGCTGGGTCGCGGCTCGGCACAGCGCAGGCACCTCGCCCGAGCCGGCAGCCGACACCGCCTCGGCGAAGCGGCCGGCCAGACGGCGCACCGCGGGTTCGGCCCGGCCCGACAGCGCGAGCAGGTACGGCGGGTCGAGCTCCTCGGCCGCAGGACTCGCGGCGGCCGGCTCCGCGGAACGGAACTCCTCGACGACCAGATGCGCGTTGGTGCCGCTGGCGCCGAACGAGCTGAGCCCGGCCCGCGCCGGGCGCGCCCGGTCGGGCAACGCGGTCGGCTCGACCGGCACCCGGACGCGCAACGCGTCCCAGTCGACGTTCGGGTTCGGGTTCCGCAGGTGCAGGTGCGGCGGGACTTCTCGGTGACCCAGGATCTGCACGACCTTCATCAAGCCGGCCACACCGGCGGCCGCCTCCAGGTGCCCGAAGTTCGTCTTCACCGAGCCGACCAGCAAGGGGTCGGCGGCGTCGCGGCCCGCTCCCAGTACCTCGTCCAGGGCGCCGAGCTCGATCGGGTCGCCCAGCGCGGTCCCGGTGCCGTGCGCCTCCACGTAGTCGATCTCGCCGGGCTCGACGCCGGCGTCGGCCAGGGCGGCGCGCAGGACCGCGCGCTGGGCCATCGGGTTCGGCACCGAGATGCCGCTGGCCCGCCCGTCGTGGTTGACCGCGCTGCCCCGGACCACCGCCAGCACGTCGTCGCCGTCGGCGAGCGCGTCGGAAAGCCGTTTGAGCAGCACCATCCCGCAGCCCTCCGCCCGCGCGTAGCCGTCCGCGGCGGCGTCGAAGGTCTTGCAGCGCCCGTCCGGCGCCGCGGCGCGGGCCTTGCCGACCAGCACGAACCCGTACGGCGAGAGGATGGTGTTCACCCCTCCCGCGAGAGCCATGTCGACCTCGCCCGAGCGCAGGCTGCGGCACGCCTGGTGGACGGCCACGAGGGAGGACGAGCACGCCGTGTCGATCACCTGCGAGGGCCCGTGCAGGCCGAACGTGTGGCTGATGCGGCCCGCGACGAAGCTCGACTCCCCGAAGATCTGGTAGCCGTCCACCGAGTCGCTCGTGCCGAACTGCTGGCGTAGCCGCACGTAGTCGTTGGTGCTCACACCCACGTAGACGCCGGTGCGGCTGCCGTTGAGCGACAGTACCGGCACACCCGCGCGCTCGAAGGTCTCCCAGGCCACCTCCAGCGCGATGCGCTGCTGCGGATCCATGCCCGTCGCCTCGGCCGGCGATATCCCGAAGAGCTGCGCGTCGAAACCGTGCACGTCGTCGAGGTAGCCACCATCGAGCACGTAGGTCTTACCCGGTGCGTCGGGGTCCGGATCGAAGTACGGCCGGGTGTCCCAGCGGTCGGCGGGGAACGCGCCGATCGCGTCCACCCCGCCGCGCAGCAGCCGCCACAGGCCCTCGGGGGTGTCTGCGGCTCCCGGAAACCGGTGGCCCACCCCGATGATGGCGATCGGCTCGCTCGTGCGCCGCTGCAACGCGCTGCGCAGCCTGGCGATGGTGTCCAATGCTGCATCCAGCTTCGCCCGGTAGTCGGGGGTGGGGGTCGCACGTGAGTTCTCGGACATCCGTCCCTCTCTCAGAGCAACGAGTTCGCGGCGGTCATTTCCTCGTCGAACCGGGCGAGCAGGTCCTCCTGCTCGTCCTGCGGCTCGTCCTGCGGCCGAGTCGTCGCGGGGGCGCGCTCTTCCCACGCCGCCGGCTCCTCCTGCGGCTGTTCCTCGCTCGGCACCTCGCCGCCCGCGATCGCCAGCTCGCCGATCAGGTACTCGGCCAGCACCGTGGCGTTCGGGTACTCGAAGGCCAGCGTCGCCGGCAGGGCGCAGGCGAATCGCCGTTCCAGCCGGACCCGCAACTCGAGCGAGGTCACCGAGTTCATGCCGAGCTCGAAGAAGCCCTGTTCCGGGTCGAGGTCGTCGGGCGAGGCCACACCGAGGACGATTGCCAACTCGGTCAGCACCCAGTCCACGACGGTGTCCCGACGTGCGGCGGCATCCAGGCCCGCCAGCCGTTCGGCGGGGGAAGCGTCCCCCTCCGCACCGGACTCCTGCGGTTCGAGTTCGTCGAACAGCGGCCAGCGCACGGCCTGCCGGTACATGCGCAGCAGCAGGCCCCAGTCGGCCTCCGCCGCGAAGAACGTCCCGCGCACGCCGGTGCAGAGGCGGTCCAGCAGGTCGGCCGCGAAGGTCGCGTCGTGCACGGACAGCCCGCTGCGGGCGAGACGGGATCGGCTCATCGCATCGGACAGGTCCGGTTCCACGACGGCGGGGACCGCCACGCCCACCGCGGGCAGACCCCGGGCCGCGCGGGTGGCGACCAGGGCCCGCAATGCGCCGTCCCCGACGGCGGTGCGCCCGGAGCCGGGCGCGCCCCACTCCGCGGCCAGCCCGGTGCACACCACGAAGTGGTCCGGTGCCACGCCCGCCGCCTCGCACGCCCGGTGCAGCTGCCACGCGCCGAGCGCCCTGGCCCGTCCGTCCGCCAGCGCCAGCGCGGGGTCGGTTGCCGTGTCGGTGTCGAGCAGGAAGTTCATGCCGAGCCAGAAGACGCCCGTGACCGGCGCTCCGGCCGCGCCCCGCATGATCGCGGCGGCCGCGTCGGGGTCGGCCGGATCCCCCGCGGCGACCGCGAGCTCGACACCCTGAGCGGCCAGGGAGGCTTCGAGTTCCGGTCCGGCCACCGCGGCCGACGCGCCCGCGAGGACGATCCGCCGGGCACCGCGCTCGGCCAGCCGCTCCGCCAGTTCCGCGGCGAACCTCCCCCCGCCGCCCGCCACCAGGTAGCTCGCGTCGCCACGCGCCACGAACGGCCGGTCCGTGCGGGCCGGCGAGTCGTCCGAGTGCTCGATCCGCGCGACGAGCCGCCGGCCCGACCGCACCGCGACGTGGTCCTCGCCGTCCCCCGCCAGCATCGCGTCGACGACCGCGCCCGCGTCCTCCCGCGGCGTCACCCCGTGGGGCTCGAGGTCGAGGACGCCGCCCCACACCGCGGGGTGCTCGAGACCGGTGATCCCGGCGAGTGTCCACATCGGAGCTCGCAGCCCCGCGGGCACGTCCAGGTCGCCGACCGCACAACCGTGGCGGGTGACGAACCAGAGCCGTTCGTCCGGTCCCGCACCGAAGCCGAGTGCCGCCGCCGTCTCCGCAGCAGAGCGGTAGCACCAGGCCGCCTCGTCCATCCCCCGGTCGTCGGGTACCGCGCCGGGCACGTCGAGCGTCCAGAGGTGCACGACTCCCCGGAACCCACCCTGCTCGCGCAGTGCACGGACGGCGCCGCGCACTGCCGCACCGTCCTGCGGCGCCCGCAGGAGGACGGCGTCGCCGCCGCGTTCCTCCAGGGCGCGGGCGACCTGGTCGGCCACCCCGAACCCGTCGGCGAGCAGCAGCCAGCGCCCAGCCGACGCCGCGCCCTCCGACGCCTGCGGCCACGGCTGTTCCCGCCAGCGCATCCGCTGGACCGGCAGCACCGGCACGTGAGCCGCCGTACCGCGCAGGGTCATCGCGTCGACGTGCACGAGCGGTGTGCCGTCGAGCAGTTCGGCGCGGATCGTCAGCGAAGGATCGGAACCCCGCTCGAGCACCGTCACCACGATCCGCACCCGCTCGGCGGCGGCGGCGGCGTGTACCACCATCGATCCGATCCGTACGGGCACGGCGTCCGGCAGGCCGGTCGCCCGCCGGGCCAGCTCCAGCGCGATCGGGAGCACCCGGGGTGGCAGCACCCACCGCCCCGGCACGGCGGGCATCTCGGCGATCACCTCCACCCGGTCGGTGTCCGCCCGGACCACGCGAAGGCCCAGGTCGAGCCCGCCCACGGCCTCCGACCACCACTCGACCAGGTCCGGTTCGACCGAGGTGGGGAGTCCGTCCTCGGCGGGCGTCTGCCAAGGATCGAGGTCGACGATGCCGGCGGCGATCAGGTGCCCGCCTCGGCCCGTGCCGTCGTACAGCCGCAGGGCCCGGCCCCGGAAGTCACCGGTCACCTCGACCTGCGCGAGCACCGGCGCATCGACGCCGTGGCCGTGGCCGTGGAGATCGAGGTCGACCACTCGGGCTCCACGGTGCCCGGTGAGCTCCAGGGCGGTCGCGGCGACCAGCTCGACCCAGACCGCGCTCGTCTCCGGGCCGACGGCGCGGTGGCCGGCGACGGCTTCCGCGGTGACCTCGGCCTCGAACAGGTGCCGCGGTGAGTCGGGCGGTGCGACCGACCCCACCAGCAGCGGATGCCGTGCCGGTCGGGTCGAGGGCATCCCGGTGGCCGGCCGGTCGTGTTCGACCCAGTAGCTCCGGTGCTGCCAGGCGTAGCGCCCGGCAACCACCCGGTCCGCGGCCGGCAGCACGGCGTCCCAGTCGACCGGGAGCCCGTGGGCGTGCAGCGCCGCCAACCCCGCCGACAACGCGGACCCACCCGGCTCGTCACGCCGCAGGGAGGCCGCGCTGACCCCGCCGCGGACCGGCTGCGCAGCCGAGTCCCGCAGCTCCTGCCCGATCGCCTGGAGCAGCACGGGGTGCGGCGAGAGCTCGAGGAAGTCCCGGTGCCCGTCGGCGATCAGCGCCCGCACCGCGTCGGCGAAGCGGACGGGTAGGCGGATGTTGTCACCCCAATACCGGGCGTCGAGTGCCGCCCCGTCCACCCGCCGGCCGCGCACGCTCGAGTACAGCGGCACCGGACCCGCCGCAGGGGCCAGGTGCTCGAGCTCGGTGGAGAGTGCCGCGCGGAGCGGGTCCGCGAAGGGGCTGTGCCCGGGCCCTCCTGCGGTGACCATGCGGGTGAACACGTTGCGGGCGCGCAGCCTGCCGGTCAGCTCGTCCAGCGCGTCGATCGTGCCGGACAGCACCGTGTTCTGCCCGCTGTTGACCCCCGAGACCCACATCCGGTCCGGGTGGGCGGCCAGCTCGGGCAGCAGCTGCGCCTCGGGCAGCCCGACGACTGCCATGCCGCCCTGGCCGAGGAGCCCGTGCAGCAGCCGGGTGCGGCGGGCCATCACCTCGGCGGCCTGGTCGAGGTCGAGCGCGCCCGTCGCGTGGGCCGCGGCCACCTCCCCCATGCTGTGCCCGACGACCGCGCTCGGGTGCACGCCCCACGCCCGCCATCGCTCGAACAGGGCCACCTGGATGCTGAAGATCAGCAGCTGTTGGTTCAGCTCCGATCCGGGGTACACGCCGGTACGCAGCGCCTCGAGGACCGACCAGTCCAGGTGCCTTCCCAGCGCCTCGTCGCACCGCCGCACGGCGGCGGCGAACACCTCGTCGGTGTCCAGCAGATCGGCGGCCATGCGCGGCCACTGCGAGCCGTAGCCGGAGAACACGAACACCGGGCCCGCATCTTCCGAACCGGCGACGCCCGTGACGATCCCGGGCCCGGTCCCGCCGTGGACGAACTCGTCGAGGCGGGCGGCGAGTTCGGCGCCGTCGACCCCGTGGACGGCCAGCCGGTGGTCGAAGTGCGTGCGCCGCAACGCGGCTGTGCGGCAGAGCGCCGCCGCCTCGGGATGGCCCGGGTCGACGAGCAGGGCCCGGTACGCCTCCGCCTGCGCGGGCAGCGCCGCCGCCGACGGCGCGGACACCGGCAGCACCAGCCGACCGGTTTCCGGGCCCGATCGAGGCCGCTCGATGGGCGGCATCGATCCGAGGACGACGTGCGCATTCGTCCCGGTGAGACCGAACGCACTGACGCCGGCCACTCGCCGTTCCGCCGTCCACTCCTGCTCGGTGTCGGCGACTCGCACCGGCAAGCTGCTCCAGGACACCTCGGGGGTGGGTGTGCGGAGGTGGATCTGGCGCGGGATGCGCCGGTGGTGCACCGCCAGCACGGCCTTGATCAGCCCGGCGATGCCGGAGGCCGCTTCGAGGTGACCGATGTTCGTCTTGACCGACCCGACCGGGCACCGGTCCGCATCCGAGCGCCCGCGCAGCACGTCGCCGAGGGCGTTGAGCTCGATCGGATCGCCCAGCGGTGTGCCGGTGCCGTGGGCCTCCACGTAACCCACCTCACCGGGGGCCACGTCGGCGTCGGCGAGCGCGGAGCGCAGCACGTCCTGCTGCGCAGGGCCGTTCGGGACGGTCAAGCCGCCGCTCGCGCCGTCGTTGTTCACCGCCGAGCCCAGCAGCATCGCGTAGATCTCGTCGCCGTCCGCAAGCGCCTTGGCCAGGGGTTTGAGGACGACGACGCCGCAGCCCTCCGCGCGGGTGTAACCGTCGGCGGAGGCGTCGAAAGTCTTGCACCGGCCGTCGGCGGCCAGCGCTCCCGCCAGCCCGCTGGACTCGTGGATGACCGGCTTCACGATGAGGTTCACCCCGCCCGCCACCGCGACGTCGCACTCGCCCGACCGCAGGCTGCGCAGCGCGAGGTGCACGGCGACCAGGGAGGAGGAGCACGCCGTGTCGACCGCCAGGCTCGGGCCGTGCAGCCCGAGGAAGTAGGAGAGCCTGCCCGCGCTGGCGGCGAAGGAGATGCCCGTCCCGTAGGAGGCATCCACGTTGCCCGGGTTCGCCGCGACCAGTTCGGCGTAGTCGTGGGAGTTCATGCCCGTGAACACACCGGTCCGGCTGCCCGCCAGGCTCGCGGCGGGGATCCCCGCGTGCTCCAGTGCCTCCCAGGACACCTCCAGGAACATCCGCTGCTGCGGGTCCATCCCGCGTGCCTCGCGCGGGGGGATGCGGAAGAAGGCGGCGTCGAACTCGTCGATGCCCTCGAGGTAGCCGCCCGGCCAGGTTTCCCCGTTCGGGAACCGCCCCTCGGGGGCGGGGCCGATCGCGTCGACGCCCGCGCGCAGCAACTGCCAGTAGTCATCCGGCCCGTTGACCCCACCGGGGAACCGGCAACCGATCCCGACCACGGCGATCGCGTTCGGCGGCAGGCCGTCGGCGTCGGCGCTGTCGGCGGCGGCGGCGAGGGTGCCGGGCCCGACGGCCGGCTCCGGGAACTGCGGGACCCCCTCGACCAGCAGCGTCGCGAGGTGCTCGGTGAGCCGCCGGACCGTCGGGTGGTCGAACGGCGCGGTCTTGCCGATGGGAACGCCCAGCACAGCGCTCAGCCGCTCCCCCAGCGCGACCGTGCCCACGCTGTCCATGCCCATCTCCGTGAACCCCTGGGTGCGACGGACGGACCCGGCCGATTCGAAGCCGAGCACGTCGGCGACCGAACCGGCGACCAGCTCGGCCAGATCGCCGGAGCGGGGCGGTCCGGCCGGGATGTCCGCGTGCGCCACGGGTGCCGCTGCCGGTACGGGTGCGGGCGGCACGTCCCGACCCGACTCGTCACGCGCGAACCACAGCGGCGGGCCGGTCCACGGGTAGGTCGGCACCTCGGCGGGCGGCCCCGGCCAGGGGCGTACCGCCGTCCAGTCGATCTGCACGCCGGCCTCGTACAGCGCCACGAGCCCGTCGCCGAGCGCGTCGCGGTCCTCCTGGCCGCGCCGCAACGATCCGGCGGCGACCCCCTCGACCCGCCTGGCGCGCAGGGATTCCAGGATCGGCCCCACCAGCACCGGATGCGCGCCGAGTTCCAGGAACACCCGGTGCCCGGCGTCGACGAGCCGGTCCACGGCCGCACCGAACCGCACCGGCTCGCTCACGTTGCGTCCCCAGTGGTCGGGATCGAGGGTCCCGCCGGGTGCCGCTCCCGCCGTGGTGGGCTCGAGCGGAACGGTCGGCGCCGAGGGCGCCACCACCACCTCCGCGGCGAGCTCCTGACCGAGCGGGCGCAGCGCGGGGGTGTGGAAGGCGTACTCGCCCGGCATCAGACGGGCCTGCACGCCCCTCTCGGTCAGGTGGGCCACCAGCGCCCGTACCGCCTCGGTCTCACCCGAGACGACGGTGCTCGCCGGCCCGTTGACCGCCGAGACCCACACCGCACCGGACAAGGCGGCCAGTTCGGCGGCGACGTCGTGCTCCGGCAGCCGGATCGCCGCCATCCGTCCCGTGCCGTGGGTCTGCTGCAGCAACCTTCCCCGGTGCACGATGAGGCCGGCGGCCTCGCCGAGGGTCAACGCACCGCCGACGTGCGCCGCGGTGATCTCGCCCATGCTGTGTCCGACGAGGGCGGCCGGAAGCACCCCCCAGTGTTGCCACAACCGTGCGAGCGCGACCTGCACGGCGAACACCGCGGGCTGCGCGAACTCGGTGCGCTGGAGCGGGCTGTGCTCGGCGGGCGCGCGCAGCGCCTCGAGGACCGACCAGCCGGCCCGCTCCTCGATGGCCGCGTCGCACTCGCGCAGTGCGGCGACGAACACCGGCTCGCCGCCGATCAGGCCGGTGGCCATGCCCGGCCACTGCGCCCCTTGCCCGGAGAACACGAACACCACCGACGGCGCCTCGGCGTCGGTGGAGCCGAGCGGCGCGCGGTCGAGATCCTCCCCGAGCCGCTCGGCCAGCCGCTCGGCCAGCTCCCCCGCGTCCCGACCCGCCACCGCCAGTCTGCGTTCCGGGTGGTGGCTCCGCCGCGACCCCGCCGTGCCCAGGTAGGCCGCCAGTTCCGCGGCGTCGGCCACGGCCGAGCCGGACAACCCCTCCCGGTGTGCCCTGGCGAGCGCCGTGAGAGCCGCACCGCTGGTCGCCGCGAGCGCCAGGACCCGCGGCGCGGTGTCGTCGGCTCCGCCCGGCGGCGTTCCGGCCGGCGGTACGGCGGGTGCCGCTTCGAGGATGACGTGGGCGTTGGTCCCGCTGAGGCCGAACGAGCTCACGCCCGCCAGCCGCGGCCTACCCGGATCCGGCCAGTCCACGGTCTCGGTCGGGACCTCCACCGGCCAGCTGTCCCAGCGGATCGCGGGATTCGGCTCGGCCAGGTTCAGGTGCGGCGGCACGGTGCCGTGCCGCATCGCGAGAGCGGCCTTGAGCAGCCCCGCCATGCCCGACACCGAGTCGGTGTGCCCGAGGTTGGTCTTCACCGAGCCGATCATCAACGGCTGCGAGCGCTCGGCGCCGTAGACGCGGGCGAGGGAGCCGACCTCGATCGGATCGCCGAGCGGGGTGCCGGTCCCGTGCGCCTCCACGTAGCCGATCTCGGCCGCGGCCACGTCGGCGCTGCGCAGCGCGGTCCGCAGCAGGTCCTGCTGCGCCACACCGTTGGGGACGGTGAGGCCGGCGCTGCGACCGTCGTGGTTGACCGCCGAGCCGCGAACCACGGCCAGGATGCCGTCCCGGTCGGCGAGCGCGTCGTCGAGGCGCTTGAGCACCAGCATCACGCAGCCGTCCCCGCGGACGATGCCGTCCGCCCCGGCGTCGAAGACCCGACACCGCCCGGAATGCGACATCGCCCCGATCCGGCACATGAAGAGCGTGAGGTCGGGGGACAGCTGCAGGCTGGCCCCGCCCACGAGGGCGAGGTCCGACTCCCCGGTCAGCAGGCTCTGCCGAGCGAGGTGCAACCCGACCAGGGACGACGAGCACGCGGTGGACACCGACATCGTCGGGCCGTTGAGGCCCAGCAGGTACGACAGCCGCCCGGGACCGAAGCTGGCCTCCTTGCCCGACATGTGCCAGGGATCGATCCCGGCCTCCCCTGCCTGGCGTCCGTGCAGCAGCAGGTAGTCCGCGCCCAGGGCCGCGGTGAACACGGCTGTGCGCGAGCCGGCGAGCGTGGCGGGCACGATGCCCGCGTCCTCCAGCGCCGACCACGCGGTCTCCAGCAACAGGCGCTGTTGGGGGTCCATCTGGCGGGCCTCGCGCGGCGCGATGCCGAAGAAGGCCGCGTCGAACCGGTCCGCGTCGGGCAGGAAGGCGCCGTGGCGGGAGTACATCCGACCCGGCGCGTGCGGGTCGGGGTCGTAGTAGCGATCGAGATCCCACCGCGACGGGGGAACCTCGGTGACGACATCGGTGCCCGCCAGCAGCAGCTTCCAGAGGTCCGCCGGGCTGTGCACGCCACCCGGGAAGCGGCAGCCCGCGCCGACTACGGCGATCGCGCCACCCATGCCGCGTCCACCCATCAGAACATCGGTGCCGCGGTCGGTGCCTTGAGGTCACCGAGGTGGCGATGCCACAGGTGGTCCGGGTTCTCCTCGACCACCTTGATCACATCGCGCATCGCGCGCAGCACCCGCGGATCGTCGTCGTCGTAGACGTCGCCCTGGAGCATCTTCAGCACGTCCAGGCGGTAGCGCGGGTCCTGCACGAAAGCGGTGAACAGGATGTTGAGCCGGTAGTAGTTCGAGATGAACTCGTACCAGTTGCTGACCCCCCGGCGGATCGTGGACTCGTAGCCGGCGAATGCAGCCTTGCCGAAGTCGCCCTCGGCCGCGGCGGCGATGATGTCCCGGCAAGCGAGCCGGGCGCTGTTGAGCGCCACGCTCACCCCGCTGGAGAAGATCGGGTCGACGAATCGCGCGGCATCGCCGACCAGCACGAATCGATCGCCAACGATCTCCTTCATGGCGTAGCTGTAGTCACCCTCGGCGACGAACGGGCGCACCCGCTCGGCGGACTCCAACGCCGACCGCAGCTCGGGCCTGCTTCCGACGGCCTCCCAGAAGAACTCCTCGCGGTCGGCCTTCGACGCGGCGAAGTGCTGCTTCTGGGTCACCACTCCGACACTGGTCACGGTCTCCGTGATCGGGATCTGCCACACCCAGGTGTCGGTGATCGGCAGGAAGTGGATGAAGATGTAGTCGGCCTTCTGCGAGTCCGGGGTCAGCGCCGTGCGGTCCAGGCCGTCGAACCAGGTGTGGATCGCGTACTGCTTGAACACCGGATCGGGCACCTTGACACCGAGTTGCCGGCCGAGGAAGGTGCCCCTGCCGCTGGCATCGACCACCATGCGGGCCCGCACCCCTGCGTCCTGTTCGCCCGTCACGATGTGCACCAGCACGCCGTCCGCGTCGAACTCGACCCGCCGCACACGCGTACCTTCGAAGACCTTCGCGCCCTGGCTGTTGGCGTGCTGCAGCAGCAGGTGGTCGAACTTCGCGCGGTCCACGTGGTAGGTGTAGTCCTGGTGCACGCCCTCCTGGTCCGTCTCCCGGAACTCGATCTCCGCAGCTCCCAGGCCCCCGTGCAGCCCGCTGAAGCCGGCCGACGGGATGTCCGAGGCGGCCGACGTCCACGCGGCGCCGTACTTCCTCGGGAATCCGGCCTGGTCGATCAGTTCCAGGGCACCGATCTCGCTCAGCACCGGGGTGGTGGCGGGCACGAGCGATTCCCCCACGTGCGGCCGCGGGAACACCGCGCTCTCGAAGAGCACGCAGGACAGCCCCGCACGGGAGAGATAGGAGGCGACGGTCGATCCGGCGGGCCCGCCGCCGATGATGGCGACGTCGTAGTCGAACTCGGTCATGTCAGTTTCCCTCACAGATCCGTGCGGACTGGCACCGCGCGACGTCCGATTCCGCTGAATCGCGGGTCACACTCGCGCCGCAGGGTCGGCCTGCAACGACACGACGAGCGCACTGATCGCGCCCAGGTCCTTGAAGTTGGCGCCGAACACCGCTTCAGGAGGAACGAAGAGTCCGAAGTCGGAACGAATATAGGCGATGAGCTCGGAGATGCTCAGCGACGTGAGGATGCCCCACTCCAACAATGGAGTCCGGGCATCGACTTCGGCGCCCGGGTCCTTGATCACCCGATCGACCAGGAATTCTCTGAGTCGCTCGACGACATCCTCGTGGCGCAGGGTCTGGTCATGCACATCAGGCACTGGCGTTACCTCCGAAACCGGCCGTCGAATCATGGTTCGTCGAGTGGAACACTGTTCGGACGGCCGCTGGACCACGGGTTCGATCTCGACCTCGGCCGCACTCGCCCGTCGCCGGCGGACCCTCGACGTGTGGCTGAAGGCTATCTTCTGATCGACTCAACGGCCTCCCTCCCGCGAACGAATCAGCCACTCCGACTTTGGACGGAGATCGCCATTCTCGCTGCCACGAGCCGAATTCCTTGACCGTTGACCTTTGCGCACAGCGGCCCGCCCGCCGCAGAGACGTTGCCGCAACGACGAGCGGTCATCCGCGCGTCATCTGACGACCGACCGATACCTGAGATGCGACACAGATCCGCCCGGAGGCCGCGGAGGCCCAATTTCTACGCCTGCCGAAAAACTGGTCGACCGCGTCACACTTCCGAGGACGGCTTGAATCTGATCACCTCACCCATAGTATCGAGGCGGACACCTACGGTGCCGCACACGTCTCGACAGACCCTGCGAAGACGACCTGACTACGGAGAACGGTGATGAGCGTGCCCACCGAAATGCCGAAGATCAACGTTTCGTTACTGGGCCCGCGGGACCCGTTCTGGGCAGAGCTGGTCGTGGGGTTGCGCAGCCAGATCGACCTGGAGATTCAGACTGCCGCCGCGACACCGGCCGTGCACGCGCGGCGCCGGCGCCCCCTGCCGAAGGTGGTGATCGCCGACCCGGAGCCGGCCTACGTGCACGCAGCGCTGAGCCAGCAGGTCCCGTCGCACCCGGAGCCGAAGATCCTGCTGCTCTCCGGATCGGAGACAACAGCGGCACCGGTACCCCGTCAGGTGCGTGGGGTGCTGAACAGGGAACAGTCGGTGCAGGAGATCTCGGCCGCGATCCGCCTCGTCGCAGGCGGCTACTGGCTGTCGTCGAGCACCATCGGCGAAGACGGGGGCGGCGCCGCGCGCACCGGCATCGACGTCGCCCCCGACGCCCTGGCCGACCTCAGCGACCGCGAGCTCGACGTGCTGCGGCTCATCGCGGGCGGTTTCACGAACGCTCGCATCTCGGAGGAGCTGTTCCTGAGCACCAGCACCGTGAAATCACACATCCAGAGCGTGTTCGGAAAGCTGGGGATCAAGAACCGCACCCAGGCGGTCATCTACGCCTACGAGGGTGGCGTGGTCGACCCTCCGCCCACCCGGTGAGCGGTCGCCATCAGGTCAGGCTGCCCTGCTGGATGGCCGCCACCACCGCCGCGCTGTCCCGCTTGCCGTTGGACGTACGCGGCAACTGCGACACCTCGTGCACGGCGTCCACCAGCATGTAGGTCGGCAGGCGCCGCGCGCCGTGCTGCTTGACGGCCAGCAGCGACGGCGCGTGCCGCCCGTCGGCGGGCACCAGCACCGCGTGCAGCTGCGCATCGAGGCCGTCGCCGACGACGACGACCAGGGCCTCCGCCACCGCCTCGTGCTCCACCAGGACGGTCTCGATCTCGGCCAGTTCGATCCGGTGTCCCCTGATCTTGACCATGTGGTCCCTGCGGCCCACGTAGTCGAGGTCGCCGTCCGTCGTACGACGCACCAGGTCGCCCGTGTGGTAAGGACCCACCTGGGGTGCGGCACCCCAGTAGCCCAGCATCACCGTCGGGCCGGACACGACCAGCTCCGTGCCCGTGCCGTCGGGGGAGGCCACCAGTTCCAGCGCGTCACCCGAGCACGCGCGGCCGATCGGCACCGTGCGCGCGGGAACGGCCTCGAGCGGGCCGACCTCGTAGGAGGCGCAGACGTTCGTCTCGGTGGGCCCGTACCAGTTGAACAACCGGACCTCCGGCCAGCTCGCGCGCAGCTGCCGGACGTGCTCCACCGCGAACGGTTCGCCCGCGAACACGCAGCACCGCAACGTGGTCGTCGCGAGGCCGTCCAGCAGGCCACCCTTGGTGATCATCAGCGCCAGCGCGGACGGCACCGAGTACCAGATCGTCAGCTCCCGCTCGGCGATCAACCGCACGAGCTGCTCCGGTGCGTACGCAGCCTCGCCTCCGACGAGGTGCACCGATGCGCCGGCCAGGAACGCGCCGTAGAGGTCGAACACCGAGAGATCGAAGTTGAACGGAGCGTGGTTGGAGAGTCGGTCGTCCGGCCCGACCCGCAACTCCGCGCAGGCCCACCGCACGAACGCCAGCGCGTTGGTGTGGCTGAGGCACACGCCCTTGGGCTCTCCGGTGGACCCCGACGTGTACAGGATGTAGGCGAGGTCGTCCTCCGCCGAGGAATGGTGCGCCGGGGACACCGACGCCTCGACGTCCCGGGCGAGCGCACCCAGCTCACGCCACTGCGGCCCAGCCGGGTTCCCCGAGGCCCGCGCCAGGCCGTCCTCGTCGGCGACGACCAGGGCCGCCTGACAGCCGAGAGCGATGCGCTCGACCCTGGCGGGCGGGTTGGACGGGGCCACGGGCACGTAGACCGCGCCGACCCGCAGGCAACCCTGCATCAACGCCACGGCGCCCACGCTCTTGGCCGTCCAGATCACCACCCGCTCGCCCGGCGTCACCCCGCAGGTCAGCAGGGCTGCGGCGTAGCGGTCGGCCAACCGGTCGAGCTCGCCGTAGGTCACGGCGGTGGTGGCGTCCTGGACAGCAAGGGCGTCGGGATCGCGGCGAGCGGACTCGACGACCAGATCGTGCAGCCTCACAGCCCCATCTCCCTTGCGATCACGTTCTTCTGGATCTCCGAGGTACCGGAGAACAGCAAGCTCGGCACGCTGTCGCGCAGCGCCTTCTCGACCCCGGCCTCGACCCGGTACCCCTCGGCGCCGAAGAGCCGTACGGCATCCAGCGCCCCGGCCACGACCCCCTCCGAGACCGCCAGCTTCGCGAGGGCGATGGCCAGGTTCGCAGGCCCACGTCGATCGATCTCCCAGCAGGCGCGGTAGAGCAGGAGTCGCGCGGATTCCGCCCGGAGCTTCATGTCGGCGATCCGGTGCGAGACCCCCTGGAACTCCGAGAGCCGCCTGCCGAACTGCCTGCGCGTGCCCACCCGGGCGCACACATCGTCGAGTAGGCGGTCGAGCAGGCCCAGGTACCCGGCGAACAGGCAGCTACGCTCCCAGCTCATCGAATGCTGGAAGATCGCCGCTCCGCCGCCAAGCGCACCCAGCACGTTGGCGGCGGGGACGAAGCAGCCGTCGAAGGTCACCGAGCCGGCAGGCACCGAGTCCAGGCCCATCTTGGCGAACGGCTCACCGCGGTACAGCCCCGCCGAGGAGGTGTCGACGACGAACCCCGTCTGGCCCAGATGGCCCGAGGCCGCGTCGGTCGTCGCGTAGGTCACCACCAGGTCGGCCACCGGCCCGTTGCTGACGAAGCTCTTCACACCGTCGAGCACGTATCCGCCGGGCACCGGCCGCGCCGTGGTGGCCAGCCGGGCGACGTCGGACCCGGCCTCCTCCTCGGTGATGGCGTTTCCCGCGATCAGCGCGCCCGAGCACATTCCCGGCAGGTAGCGGTCCCGCACTTCGTCGGACCCGAACCGCGCTACCGACACCGCGCACGCGAACAGGTGCGCCCCCGCAGCGAACACCAGGCCGACGTCCGGCCAGCCGCGCCCGAACGCCTCGAACAGCCGCGCCGTGTCCAGCGCGCCGTACCCGCCGCCGCCGTATCGGCTCGGCACCGCGAGGCCCATCAGACCGAGCTCGGCGAGCGCGGTCCACTGCCGCCTGGTGTAGGGCCCCGGCACCACCGGAGCGTCCGCGTGCAACTTCCTCGTCGACTCCAGGACCGACCTGTACCGGTCGGCCTGCTCATCCGTCCAACCAAAGTCCACTGCAAACTCCAGCTTCCGGTCCGGCCAGTGGCGGGCTCGGCAACGATCGGGACGCGGTGGCGTCCGTCGGCGCGCGCCGGCTCAGGTCCGGCGCGGGAACAGGTCTGCGCTGATGTAGTGCTGCAGGACGGGTGCGACCAGGCGCACGACCTCGGTGGCCGCCAGCGCGGCCAGCGGTCCCATCCGCAGCACGTAGCGCATCATCGTCAGCCCCACCAGGTGGGAGCTGACCAACGTGCACCGCAGATCCGCGTCCGGCATGTCGATGCTCTCCCGCAACTGGGTGAGCAGAGTGGTCTCGAAGAACCGGCACAGCTCGTCGGCGGCGTCCTCGTGGGTCAGAGCCGAGCGCATGACCGCCAGCAGGGTTTCCCGGCCCCGGGGCGTCTCCCACTGCGACAGGACGTGTTCGAGCAATGGTGCGGCCACCAGCTCCGGTCCCGCTGCGAATACCGCCGGCGGCGGGATGAGCGCCTGCAGCGACTGCAGAACGGATTCGTGGAACAGGTTCTGCTTCGATCTGAAGAAATAGAGGACGAGAGCCGGATCGACCTCCGCGTGCCGGGCGATGTGCCGGACGCTGGCCTTCTCGTAGCCCATCGCCGCGAACATCGCCCGGGCGGCCGCGCGGATCTGGTAACGCGTGTCGGGCGTTCCGCGCCGGCGGCCCCGACCGGTGGCGCGGGACGCTTGCGTCGTCGCTGCCGGCCCTTCCTCGACCGATGCACGAATCACGCCGGACGACGTTTCCGGTTCCACGTCCCCGACTTCCGCATCCGTTCGCACACCCACTACCGCTTCCCCCGCGCTGCCACCTGCTCAGGCCGGGATCGCACAGAGCCCGCGCATCGTGGCCACGAGCTGCTGGTAGCCCGTCGACTGCACGAGCGGCATCATGGCGGTCAGCTTCGCCATGTTCCCCGAGGGCCGCAACCTGCCCGACATGAACGCCTCGGAGGCGGCGAGCTCCCCAACGAGGATACGAAGGTTGTCGGCGAACGTGGTGGCGATGCTGATGTCGGGCTGCGGGGCATCCCCGAGCACCGCATGCTCGATCCGCCCGTCGCGAACGTCGAAGTAGTAGTGGACGTCGGCCCGCCCATCGGGAACCTCGGTGATCAGGTACTGCACCACCAGACTCAGTCCGGGCTGCTCGGCCAGCTTTCTGCCACGCCTGCTGAACTCGGCGAAGAATTCCTCGGACAGGTACTCCATGCGAGATCTACCTTTCCCTACCGGTTCGTGACCTTCACCTGCAGTGCCTTCATCCCCCGCATGGTCACCAGCGGCCGGTACTCCGGCTCCTCCGTGACCTCGATCCGGGTGAAGCGCTCGAGCAGCCTCGCCAGCGTGAGATCCGCTTCCAGCTTCGCCAGCGACCAACCGAGGCAGTGATGCACTCCCGCGCCGAAGGAGAGGTGGCTCGCGTCCTGGCGGCCGACGTCGAACCGATCCGGGTCCGGGAAGTACCCGGGGTCCCGGTTGGCCGAGGCGAGCATCGCGATGACCGTCTGGTGTCGCGGGATCTCCCTGCCCCCGACCACCACGTCCTCCAGTGAGGTCCGCATCAACAGGTGGATCGGCGGCTCGCAGCGCAACACCTCGTCGACGGCGGTCTCCACCAGGGTCCGGTCCTCGCGCACCCGCCGCTCCTGGTCCGGGTTGCGGTGCAGCGCGAGCACCATGTTGCTGATCGTGTTGGTCGCCGTCTCGAAGCCGGCACCCACGACCGTGTTGCAGATGACGAGCAACTCCTGGGCGGTCAGCCGGTCGCCCGCGTCCTCGGCCTCGATCAACGCGCTGATCATGTCGTCGCGCGGGTGCGCGCGGCGCTGCGCGATCAGGTCGGTGAAGTAGGAGTCGGTGAACTCCGCCCCTTCGTCGGCCTGCCGGAGCTGCTCGGGTGTGATCGCGATGTCGAAGGTCTGTTGGAAGGCCCGCATCGGCTCGCGCAGCGCCGGGGCCTCTTCGGTGGGCACCCCGAGCAACGTGGTGATCACCGCGAGCGGCAGCGGGAAGGCGAAGTCGTTGAGCAGATCCCCCCCGCCCGCCTCGGCCAGTGGATCGAGCATCTCGTCGACCAGCCCCGCGACGGACTCCTTCATCTCCGCGACGCGACGCGGGGTGAATGCGTGCTTGACCAGATTGCGGAGCCGGCTGTGCTCGGGCGGGTTCTTCCAGAGCATGCTCGCGGCCATCCGGCGCAGGGCCGCGTGATCGTCCCAGTCGCCGCCGAACTTGTTGCCGATGAACAGCGGGGCGTCCCGGCCCATCCGGCGGTCCCGCAACATGGCGTTGACGTCGTCGTAGGCGCTGACCAACCACATTCCCATCGCGCTGTGATGGACCGGCGCGATCTCCCGCAGCCTCTGGTAGAGCGGGTACGGGTCCTGGCGTCCCTGCGGAGTGAGGACGATCTGCGCCACCAGCGCATCGGCCTCCTCACCGTGCGCGCCGCCCTCCGGCCGCGGCGCCGCCGGGACTGCCGAAGTGTCCGTCGTCATCCTGGTTCCCTCCGAGACGTCATCGTGATGAGCGGCGGGTCCGTCGGACGACGCCGCATCGAGGCGCGACCGGTCAGAACAGCCTCGTACCGCGCAGCCCCGCTTTGAGCACTCCCTTCGCCGTCCCGCCCACGAGCTCGCGAACCTGCTTGGGCGCACCGCCGGCGACCCAGAACACGGTGCGCATCAGCTTCCGCGGCGTCGGGTAGAGGAAGGGCTGGTTGCGGTCGTCGAAGCCGACGCCCGGCGGGATGTAGTCGGCCTTCTCCAGCTCGGCGAACAGCCGGTCCGCCGCCTCGTCGCCGCTGATCTCCCCGCGCTCGTAGGCGTGCACCTGGTCCACCATGAGCCGGAACAGGGCGTGGTACTCCTCGTGGTCGGGCCACCAGAGCCCGGTGTGGGGCGCGTTCTCCAGTTCGGCGATCGCCGACGGGTCGCCGGCGCGGCGGAACTTCGTCATGGCGTTCTGCAACCGGAACGCGCCGAGCACCGAGCCGAACGACCACACCCGGAACACCGCGTTCCACAGGGGGTAGTGGTCGAAGGCGATGTACGCGCAGTCGACCAGCTCGTCGTTGTAGTTCAGGAGGCCCTGCTCCAGGCGCTCGACGTAGCTGAAGCGCTCGACCGAGAAGTCGTCGTCCTGCAGCGCTGCCAGCAGTCGGCACGCCAGGGCGTTGACCACTTCGGCGGTGTTGGACAGGCCCCGGGAGAACAGCGGGTCGAGGAACCCCGCCGCGTGCGACATCAAGCACCAGCGCTCCCCGACCGAGTGGCTGGAGGAGTACTGCAACCGGTCGGTGGAGACCCACGGCCGCACGGCTCGTGCATCCCGGAACTGCCGCTCGACGGCGGGGAACCGCGACGCGAACTCGAGGAACTCCTCTTCGGGGCTCACACCCGGCTGCTTCGGATACTTTCTCGGGTCCATCGTGACGCCGACGCTCACGAGCGGGTTCTTCGAGCGCGGGTTGTTGTTGAACGGGATGACCCAGAACCAGCCGCGGTCGAACAGGTGGTGCATGGTGCCGTCGCTCCACGGCAGCGGTGGACGCTCCGCCTTGCCGTGCCTCAGCGCGTCATCGGTGCTCTGCACGCCGACCATGTGGGTGAACAGGGATCGGGAGTGGTGCCTGAACCGGCACGGCTCCTCGCGCAGCCCGAGCTTCTCGGCCAGCGGCGAGCGGAAACCGCTGGCGTCCACGAGGTAGCGCCCGCGGATCGACTCACCGCCGGTGGTGGTCACGCTGACGCCGTCGGCGTCGAAGTCGACGTCGACGACCCTGGTTGCCAGCTTCGACTCACAGCCGTAACGGACCGCCGCGTTGTACAGGTACGCGTCGGTGTCCTGCCGGAAGAGGTGGCTGGACTTGTTGAGCACACCCGGGGTGTTGAACTGGTTGCTCTCCCGCGGGTCCGGCTCCTTCCCGATCTCGTGGCGCATGAAGCCGAAGTGCTTCTTCCAGCCGAAACTCGTGTTGATTTCCTTGATGCACGAGTCGAAGGAGGCGAGCGTGGCGATCTCCGGCACGTCGTAGCGTTCTGCGATGGTGCGCAACGCCAGCAATGTGTACGGGATCATCGATTCACCGATCGCGAACTTGGGGTGGGTGCCCGCATCCACGATGAGAGTCCGTGCGCCATTTCGCGCGAGTATCGCACCCAGCACGGACCCGGCGAGTCCGGCACCGAGGATGACGACGTCGTAGTCGGGCTTGCGCCGCAGCGCAATCCCATCCGAGGGGGTTGCCGCTCCGCTTGTCATACCACTCTCCTCGTGTCACGCGATGCTGGCCCGACCTGGTGGAACCACACTCGCGAGCCGGCCCGTCCACCGACACACGACCGGATGCGCCACGGCTTCCGAGACCTCACCGACCTGCTTCTCGCGGTGCGTCGACCGGTACGACGCTAGTGTCGAATTACTCCCGACGTCTTCGCTCATCCGACCGAAAATCGTGCTCGTACTTTCGAACGACCGGCCCGCTGGAACCGGCCCCCGGACCGCAGCGCAGCGCATCGATCCGCGTGCTCCGGCCCGGGCGCCGGCGTTCCGGACTGGTTCGTCAGGCCGTCCGTCGACCTTGCCGGGAAAGCCCCGGATCGTTAGTCTCGTCGCTAGCGTTGCACATCAACGGGCGTCGCAGGCAGCCGTCTTCGCTGCCGAGAACCGACCACATGTGTCGGTATACGCAGCCGACGCTTAGATCTTCGCACGGCCGTGCCGCCGTTTCCGTTCCATTTCTCGAGGCCGGAAGGACACCGATGATCGCGGCGCCCGCAGTACCCCTGGAAACGACATTCCTGGCGACGGTCGCCGTGGTGCTGATCGTCGGCATCGTCGTGGTACGACTCGTGACGCGGCTCGGCCAGCCCGCGGTGATCGGCGAGATCCTCGCGGGGATCATGCTCGGCCCGAGCCTGCTGGGGCTGCTCCCGGGAGACCTGGTGGAGGTGCTGTTCCCCACCGAGATCCGGCCCTACCTGAACTCCGTCGCCCAGGTCGGCCTCGTGCTCTTCATGTTCGTCACCGGCTGGGAGATCGACCTGTCCTGGCTGCGCAGGCGGGCCCGGACCATCGCGGCGACCTCGATCTCGGCGATGGCGGTGCCGTTCGGCCTGGGCGTGGCGGCCGCGATGCTGCTGTACACCCACCACTCCGTCGTGGACGGCGAACCCGTGGACCGGCTCGCCTTCTCGCTGTACCTCGGCACCGCGCTCTCGATCACTGCTTTCCCGGTGCTGGTCCGGCTGCTGACCGACAAGGGCATGCAGCACGGCAGGCTCGGCTCGCTGGCGCTGGCCTGCGCCGCAGCGACCGATGCCCTCGCCTGGGTCCTGCTGGTCGTGGTCCTGATCATCATCCAGTCCTCCGGGCCGCTGTCGCTCGTCGTCACGCTCGGGGGCACTGCCGCGTTCGTCCTCCTCACCGTGCTCGTGACGCGTCCCCTGCTGGCGGCCGCCGTGCGCAGGGCCACGAGGACCGGGGCCCACACGACGCTGTTCCTGATCGTCAGCGCCGGGGTTCTGCTCTGCTCCTACGTCACGTCGCTGATCGGTTTGCACGCGATCTTCGGGGCGTTCGTGTTCGGGCTGGTGATGCCCCGGGCTCCGGTGGACGCCCTGCGCCACGCGGTCGAGACGCCGATGCGCAACATCTGCGCCCTGCTGCTGCCGATCTTCTTCATCGTGACCGGCCTGTCGGTGGACATCACCACGCTGGGCCCCAGCGGGACGACCGACGGAATACTCATCATCCTGGTCGCCTGCCTGGGCAAGCTGCTCGGTACGATGGTTCCGGCGCGCCTGTCCGGCATGAGCTGGCGCGACAGTGCGGGCCTCGGGGTGCTGCTGAACACCCGCGGGCTCACCGAGCTGATCATCTTGGAGATCGGCCGGCAGCTGCACGTCATCGACCAGGCGCTGTTCACCTTGATGACGTTGATGGCGCTGGTGACCACGGCCATGGCCACTCCGCTGCTCCGGATGCTCGGGCTGGTGCCCGACCAGCAGCCGTTCCTGCCGGCATCCGCGGCGGCCGTCGCGACCCCCGGCCCGACGAGGACCTGACATCGCTCCGCTCCGGACCCCGCGCCGGCCGTCGTCGACGTCCACGTCAGGCCGGGCCGGTCACCGACGGCTCGCGCCGAGGCGCAGCTCGCCGACATAGGCCCAGAACATCAGCACCAGCCCGAGGACGGCCGCGACCAGCACGCTCACCACGTGCCGCGCATCCAGACCTTCGAAGCCGTGCAGGTACGGGCTGAACCAGGTGAAGATGCGGGAGAACGGCCACCAGAAGCTGAACGTCTGCGCGATGTCCGGCAGGAAGGCCACCATCGTGAAGCCGCCGGCCACGAAGAACGTCGCGATCGCCCCGACGGTGAGCAGCGGCTGCGCGCTGCGGAACACCTTGAGCCAGTGCCCCAGCAGGATCCCCAGCCCGGCACAGGCGATCATCACCGGGATCATCGCGAGGTAGGTCAGCAGAACCCGGTCGAGGGGCACCCTGAACTCGGCGATCCAGTACGAGAGCCCGAGAGGCAGCAGGGACAGCGCCATCGCCATCACCGTGGCCGTGAACACGTTCGCGAGCCCGGAGACCGCGGGGTGCAACGGGGTGAGCAGGATCTCCTTGCGGGTTCGCCCCTCCCGCTCGAGGAGGAACAGGTTCGCCGCGATCAACGTGGCCCCGAAGAACAGCGCCAGCAGGACACTGCTGCCGCCCAGGTAGGACGAGCGCCAGGTGTCATGCGGTCGAACCCGCTGCATCTCCTCGGTGAGGACCAGCGCCGAATCCGGCGACGGCGTGTGGTTCAGCACCACCTCCAGCCGGCCGCGGAAGTTCTTGGCAGCGTCACTGTTGATGTTGAAGCTCTCGACCTGGAGTCGATTGGTGGTGGAGTAGTCGGCCGGGATGATCAGGATCATGTGCAGCCTGCCCCAGTCGAGTTGCTCCTTGGCACGGGCGTAGTCGGTCTCGACCACCTCGTAGTAGGGACCGAGGTCCGAGCCCACCGTCCGCACCTGCTGCTCCAACCGCTCGGCCTGCGGCCCCTGCGCCTGGTTGACCATCGCGATCGGGTAGGTGTCCCCGACCCCGCCGAAGATCATGGTGGACAGGATGAGCATCGCGAGCGGCAGGACGATCACCTGCACCAGCAGTGACCGCTGCCGGGTCAGCAGCTTCGTGTTGCGTACGTGGGTGGCCAGGACAGCGCGCACTAGTCGCATCGTCGATCCCTCATCGTCCTTGCTCTCATTGTCCCTGTGCGAACGTCAGCTTGCGGCGCAGAACGGCGAGGGCGGCGGCGGTGAGCAGCACGACCAGCAGCACCATCCACCACATGTAGCCCTGCATGCCGTAGACCGGCTCGATCCCCTCGGCGCTGTAGCGGATGTGGTCGGTGACGGCGCCGACCGGCCACCACCGCACGGCGTACCAGAGCCACTCGAGGAGCCCCGAGTGCGCGTACCCGCGCATGTAGGACTCGAGGCCGACCAGCAGGAAGTGGATCAGCGCGACGACGGCGGCGATCGGCACCAGGGGCAGCGACCTACGCAGCGTGACGCCGAGCAGCGCCCCGAGCGCGACCCCGTAGAAGAACAGCACCACGATCGGACCCCACGTTCCCGGGCCGAGGGCGGACACCGGGTACGGCAGCGTGAACTGCAGGGTCAGCAGCACCAGCGCCATCGTCACCAGGCTCTGCAGGAACGTCGCGGTCCACTTGCCGAGCACCAGGGGCCAGAACCCCTTGGGCGACAGGACGACCGCCTTGGCCGTCCCTTCCTCCCACTCGCGCGCGATGAGGTTGCCGGTGTTGACCATACCTCCGTAGATCAGCGAGAACATGACCAGGCTCGCGCCCATGTAGCTCGCGAAGCCCATCTCCTGCTCCCAGCGCGGGCTCTCCTGCACCTGGACCTGGTGGGTCGGATCGACTTCGCCCTTGAACTGCATCAGCGCGCCCGTGAGCCGCAGCTGCAGGTTCTTCGTGATATCGGAGTTGATGTTGTAGACCCCGAGCCCCACCCGCGCGTCACCCGCCCGCACGTCCTCCTCGAAGGTCGACGGGATGCGGACGATGCCCATCGCCTCGCCGTTCTCGAAGCTGCGTTCGGCAACCTGCGGATCGGCGGTGACCAGCTTCCACGCCTTCCCGTCCTCGGAGGACTGCGCAGTGAGGATCCGCATCAGACGCTCCGTCGCCGGCCCCTCGGCGGCCTTGGCGACGTAGAGCGGGTTGGTCGTCGCTGCCTGCACGATGAACGAGTAGAGGAGCGTGAAGAACACCGGGAGCACGATCCCGATGATCAGGAAGCCCGGGTTGCGGAAACTCTGGACCAGATCTTTGCGCACGAGGGCGCCTGCCGCGGTGATCACGACGATCCCCTTCCCTCTCAGTCGCGCAGCGCGCGGCCGGTGAACTGGAGGAAGACGTCCTGGAGGTTGGACTCCTTCAGCTCGAACCGCACCAGCCGACCACCCAGCCCACTCGGGGTGTCCTCGAACCGCTGGATCAGCGCCAGTGCCTCCCTCGCCTCGCTGAGCTCGACCGTCACCGTGGCGTCCCTGCGCGCCACGGTCTGGCCGCGCTCGATGAGCTGCGCCGCCGAGACCGCGCTCTCCTCGTCGGCGAAATGCAGCAGCAGGCGCTGCTTGCCCGCGGTGTCCTTCAGCTCGGCGAGCGTGCCCTCGACCACCTTCGTGCCGTGGTCGAGGATCACGATGTGGTCGGAGAGCTGTTCGGCCTCCTCCATGTAGTTCGTCGTGAGCAGTACGGACATGCCCTGGTCCGCCAGCGCCCTGATCTGGTCCCAGATCGCCGCGCGGGAATGCACGTCGACGCCGAGGGTGGGCTCGTCGAGCAGCAGCGCCTGCGGCTCGGTGAGCAGCGCCCTGGCCAACGCCAGCCGTCGCTGCATCCCCCCGGAGTAGGTGCCCACCCTGTCCTTGGCCCGGTCGGTCAGTTGCACCAGGTCGAGCACCGAATCGATGCGCTCGGGCAGCTGCCGGGAGTCCACGCCGTAGTACCGGCCGTGGAACACGAGGTTCTCGTGGGCGTTGAGGCTGTCGTACAGCGCGGTCTCCTGCGGCACCACGGCCAGGCTCTCCAGCACCTGCCGGCGATTCCGTACCGGGTCGTGGCCGAACACCCGCACCGTGCCCGAAGTGGGGCGCAACAGGCCGCAGATCAGGTTGACGGTCGTCGTCTTGCCGGAGCCGTTGGGCCCCAGCAAGCAGACGACCTTCCCCCTCGGTATCGCGAACGACACCTCGTTCACCGCCACGAGCGGCTCGTGTCGACGGCGCTCGAACTGGACGTGGGCCTCGTCCAGCACGATCGCTGCCGCGGCGCCGCGCTGGTGGGCCTGTGGGTCGTCGACCCAGGTCTGAGTTGTCACGGTCACTCCTCGGTGGTCGGGTCCTGCGTCGAGCGATCGCCCTGCACCGGCGCCGCCGCCGTCGATTCCACGTCGACCTCGCCGGCCCCCTCCAGGACGACGCACGTCACGAAGAACTGGACGTGGTTGCGCACGAGTTGGCGGGCGTACCTGCGGTCGTTCGCGCTCGCCTGCGCGTGCAGGTAGACGAAGCGCACGTTCGCCAGCGGAACCAGGAACTCCCAGACCAGCTGCTCCGCCGAGAAGTCGCCGCGAACCAGCCCCCGGTCGATCCACGCCTGCATGGGTCCGTGGAGCTGCCGCTGCACCTCGACGATCGCATCGGCGAGACTGCGGCCGGTGCTGGCCTGGCTGAGCATCCCCTCACGGATCAGCACGCTGGCGAACCGTCGTGCCCGCGGCTGGTCGAAGGCTTTCGTGATCTGCTCGGCGAGGTTCGTGATCGCGGCAGCCGGCGACATCCGCGCGAGCTCGTCCTGGCGCAACCCCAGCAGCGCGAGGTCGAGCAGACCGGCCTCCCGGAGCAGGGTGTCGAAGATGGCCTGCTTGCTCGCGAAGTGCGAGTAGATGCCGCTGTCGCGGATGCCGATCGACTCCGCGATCTCCCGCACCGACGTCGCCGCGAAGCCCTTGGTGGCGAACAGGGTGAGGGCGGCGTCCAGGAGCCGTTCACGAGTGGGAGTGGACTCCGTCTCCGACTTCGGCGGCCTGCCGAGTCGACGAGGAGCGGGAGAGGACGACATGCGCCAGATACTAGCGGTCGCTCACTAATAATCAAGCCCCAGCTCCGGGCGGCCGCTCACCCCGAGCCCGTCGTGGCACACGAGCACCCCGAAGCGCTCGATGCCGCGGTGACCACGGACGACGGCCGGTGAGCACCTCTAGTATATTTACGGGCGCCCGCTAATTTTTTGGAGGCCCGATGATCAGTCCGGAAGTCATGGGAGCGGTCGTGGTGACCGGCGCGTCGAGCGGCATCGGGCAGGCCACGGCCCTTCGCCTGGCCCGGCGCGGCTACCAGGTCTACGCGGGGTTCCGCCGCCCGGAGGCGGGCAGGCAGCTCACCGGCAGGTCCCCGAACCTCGTTCCCGTGCACGTCGACGTGACCGAGCAGGACACCGTGGACGCGCTGCGCGAGCGGCTCACCCACGAACTGGGCGTCGTTCCGCTGCGCGGGTTGGTCAACAACGCGGGCACCACCACCGCGGCCCCGATCGAACACGTCCGCCTGGACGACCTGCGCCGCGTGCTCGAGGTCAACGTCGTCGGTCAGGTCGCTATGACCCAGGCACTACTCCCGCTGCTGCGTCGAGACCATGGCCGAGTGATCAACATCAGCTCGATGGGCGGTCGGATCGCCGGGCCGATCATGGGCCCGTACGCAGCGTCCAAGTTCGCGCTGGAGGCGGTCACCGACGCGCTCCGTCGCGAGGTGCTCAACCAGGGAATCGAGGTCGTGGCGGTCGAGCCCGGCGCGGTCGCGACCCCGATCTGGAGCAAGGTCGATGCCACGCTGGACGTCGCGAGCATGGCCCCGGAGGCACGCTTGCGCTACGGCGACCTGATCGTCGGCATGCAACAGGCGGTCTTCAAGGCCAGCGCCAGCCACGGCGTGCCTCCCGAGGAGATCGCCGAGGTCATCGAGGACGCGCTGACGCGGCGCCGACCACGCATCCGCTACCTGGTGGGCCCGTCGGCCCACACCCGGGTGTTCGCCGCCCGCCTGCTGCCGTCGCGGGTGTTCGACCGGATCCTCACCGGGGTCGTCCGCAGGGTCGGCGCACGGACCGCAGCCGCGAGGTCCGGTGCCCAGGACACGACCGACACGAAGGAGGCATGACCTGTGTCCCGTCCGCAGGGGTTCCACGAGTTCCCGGAGAGGCCCCACCCGTTCGTCGCGCCCGACCTCAGTCCCGGCGGGCTGCGGCTGCGTCCCGAGAGTCTCGGCCACAACGTCTACGCGCTGATGGCGAACCAGCCGCCCAAGGACAACAACGGCGTCGTCATCGGCAGCCGGGCCGCGCTCGTCGTCGACGCCGGCGTGACCCCCACGGTGGGCGGTTACATCCAGCAGGAGGTCCGTGAACTCACCGACCGACCGATCCGCTACCTGGTGAACACGACCTACCACGGCGATCACACGTTCGGCAACAGCGCCTTCGGCCCGGAGGTCGCCATCGTGTCCTCCCGCCCGAACCGCGCCTGCATGGACGACCTCGACCGGGAGAAGCTGGCCCGGAGCGAGAGCATGTTCGGCGACCCGGCCCTCGACACCGTGCGCACCTGGCGCAAGCCGGACGTGGTGTTCGACCGTTTCCTGGAGGTCGACCTCGGGGGCAAGGTCGTCGAGTTGTGGCACTTCGGGCCGGGCAACGGCGCGGGCGACGTGCTGGTATACGTTCGCGACGACGGCGTGGTGTGGTCAGGGAACTTCCTGGTGCCGGCCGGCATGGTGCCGATGCTGCTGATCGGCGACCCGTGGTCCTACGCCAGATCCCTCCGCTCGGCGATGCGCGCACTCGACTTCGAACTGATCGTGCCCGGCCACGGACCCATCGCTCCCGCGCGGGAGGCCTGCGCGTGGATGTTGCACTACCTGCAACTACTCGGCGAGCGGGTGGACGACGGCTTTCGGCGTGGGCAGGACCCCGACGACGTGATGGCGGACTTCCCGGTGCCCGACGGGGTGCTCGACGGCGGGGACGAAATGGTCCGCGCGCTCAACGAGTCGTTCCACAGGCTGAACATTCTCACTACTCACAGGAGACTCGAGCGCTCCTCCTGACGGAATTCAACGGGCGCCGGTTGCTCGCCCTCGCCGCGGTCCACGGCCACCCAGCAGCCCTTCGTCCCAAAGTATCACCGGGCATTTCAGCCGGGCGATCGAAGACACCCCCCACACCGCTGCCTATCGTGGTCCTGCGCCCAGCTGCCAGCCCGACCCACGAGGGTTGGGCCGATTCCAGGAGCTTCTCCTGTCCGCGCGGACGGTCCCGCGCACTCGTTCGTCGCGGCCTCGGGGCAATCGACCACGACCGACATGTCGATGTGAGGTGTACCGGTGAAAGAAATTTATGAGATCGGCGAGGTACCTCCGCTCGGAGAGGTACCACGGACGATGTACGCCTCGGTCATCCGGCAAAGCCGGTACGGCGCCCCTGAGCAGGCTTTCGGGATCGAGGTGGTGGACACTCCGCAACCCGGCCCGAACCAGGTGCTGGTCTACGTGATGGCCGCCGGGATCAACTACAACAACGTGTGGTCGGCGCTGGGCGCACCGCTCGACGTCATCGCCGCCCGGCAGCGGCGCGGGGCCACCGAGGACTTCCACATCGGGGGGTCCGAGGGGTCCGGCGTGGTCTGGGCGGTGGGATCCCGTGTGCGCTCCGTGTCGGTCGGTGACCACGTGGTGCTCTCCGGCTGCATGTGGGACGAGTCCGCCCCGGACATCCGGCTCGGAGCCGACCCGATGACGTCCGCAACCCAGGTGGTGTGGGGATACGAGGAGAACTTCGGCTCGTTCGCCCAGTTCGCCCTGGTCGACGACTACCAGTGCCACCCCAAACCGGCGAGCTTGACGTGGGAGGCGGCGGCGGCGTTCCTGCTCACCGGCGCCACGGCCTACCGCCAGCTCTGCGGCTGGCCGCCGAACACGGTGCGGCCCGGCGACCCGGTGCTGATCTGGGGTGGCGGTGGCGGACTGGGATCGATGGCGATCCAGATCGTGTCGCTGCTGGGCGGGATCCCCGTCGCGGTGGTGTCCAGCCCGGAGCGGGCCCGCTACTGCATCGATCTGGGCGCCCGGGGAGCCATCGACCGCCGCGAGTTCGACCATTGGGGCCCGCTGCCCGCCTTCGACGACGAGGAGGCGATGACGCGCTGGATCCGGGGCGCACGGGCGTTCGGCAAGCAGTTCTGGGAGATCATCGGAGAGCGTCGCTCGCCCCGCGTCGTACTGGAGCACACCGGACGGGACACGATTCCCACGTCGATGTACCTGTGCGACAACGCCGGAATGGTCGTCATCTGCGGCGGCACCACCGGATACGACGCCGATGTCGATCTGCGGTTCCTGTGGATGCGGCAGAAGCGCCTGCAAGGCTCGCACTTCGCCAACCTCCAGCAGTGCCGGGAGGTCGTGGCACTGGTCGAATCCGGAAAGCTCGCACCGTGTTTGTCCTGGTGCGAGCCGTTCGAGAGCGTCGGTAAGGCGCACCAGCTGATGTACAACAACGAGCACCCCGGCGGGAACATGGCGGTCCTCGTCAACGCCCCCGAGCCGGGACTGACGAACCTGCCCTGATCCGCTCGGCCCGTTCCCGGAGGACACATGGCAAGGATTCCCTACCCGGACCTGACCGGCCTGCCGGAACAAGCTCGGGCCGCCCTCGACAGCATGGTCGCGCCACTGAACCTGATCCACATGTGCGCTCACTCGCCCGGCCTGGTCGCACCGATCGTGAAGCTGAGCACCGCGGTACTGATGCGGATGCGGATGCCTCCGCGCCTCCGCGAGATGCTCATCCTGCGTACCGCGTCCCGGGTGGGCTGCGACTACGTCCTCACCCAGCACCGCACGATCGCCCGTGGCCTCGGGATGAGCGCCGGGGAGATCGACGCCATCTGCGCCGACGGCGCCCGGTGGGCGGGATTCTCCGAAGCGGACCTGCGGCTGCTCGAAGCCGCCGACCGGATCGTCCGCGACACGACGCTGCCCCCCGAGATGCTGGTCGGACTGACCCGGTGGCTGAGCCACTCCCAGCTCGTCGAGCTGTTCGTCGTCGTCGGCCACTACCGGATGCTCAGCGGGCTGCTCAACGGGCTGGCCGTCGACATCGATCCCCACGGGGAGAGCTTCGCCGAACTCGCCGCGCACCACGACGCGCCCGGACACCAGACGAGAGTGCCATGACAGCTCCGTGCCCACGCCCCGCCCCCGAACCGATCGCCATCACCGGGATCGGCCTCGTCCTGCCCGGTGCGCGAACCGTGACCCAGTTCTGGGACCACGTCAGCGCCGGCCGGTCCCAGCTCGGCCCGCTGCGCCGGGTCGACCCCGACGCCGACGGCCTGGACGTGTACGCAGGCGGGGAGATCGGGGATCTCGACCACGCGGCCGCGCTGCCCACCCTGCCCGCCCGGCACGCCGCGAAGTACAGCCGCGAGATCCTGACCACCCTGGTCTCGACCGACGAGGCCCTGCGGGATTCGGGGCTCCGCCCCACCGACGTGGAGCCGCGCAGGCTGAGCATCATCGAGTCCACGTCGCGGGGGTCCCTCGAGTGGTGGCTCTCGCGCGCGGCCAAGGACCGGTCCGAGTTCGTCGGGACCGGCGCGATGTTCCGCGGCCTCGCGGGGTCGTCGGCGTCACTCGCGGCGATCCGTGTCGGCGCCCGTGGCCTGGTCACCACCGTCACCAGTGCCTGTGTGGGCGGCCACCACGCCATCGGCCTTGCGCTGCGGGAGTTGCGGTCGCACTCGAGCGACGCCGTACTCGTCAGTGGACACGACTTTCCGCTGGTGCCCGAGGTGCTACGCACGTTCCTCGCGCTCGGGCCCGGCGTGCTGTCGCGTGAGCGGCACGATCCGACGCGGGCGATCCGGCCCTACAGCAGGGATCGGGAGGGCATGGTCCTCGGCGAGGGCGCGGTGACCCTGAGCCTCGAGCGCGCCTCGACCGCGCGTGCCCGCGGGGCCCGGGTGTACGCCCACGTACTGGAGCACCGCGCCATGAACGAGGCGGCGCACGCCACCTCCATGGACCTCACCGGCAAGCTCACCGCGGAGCTGGTCACCGACACCCTCGACGACGCGCACCGTTCTGTCGACGAGGTCGGCTACTACTGCGGTCACGGCACCGCCACCTGGTCCAACGACATCGCGGAGAGTCGCACCCTGCGGGTGCTCTACCCGCACCGGCCCGCCGAGGCGTTGCCGCCGATCGGCTCCAACAAGCCGATCTTCGGACACACCCTGGGGGCCGCAGGCGTGGTGAACGTCGCCGCCACCGCCCTCATGCTGCACCACCAACGGCTCGCGCCGACGATCAACCTGGTCGACGTGGATCCGGACTGCGACCACGACCACGTCGCCGGCGGCAGCCGGCCCGCCGACTTCGACCTGGCGGTGTCACTGGCGTTCGCCATCGGCAGCCAGACCTCGGTGGTCGCACTGGGCGCGGCCTGATGGCCACCCTCGCGCCGTCGCCCGACGATCTCGTCCGCAACTACGTGCGTCCCGGGATGCACGTGCACCTCAGTGCCACGATGTCGCGACCGAACGCCCTGATGCATGCACTGGCGCGGGTGATGCGAGGTACGCGCTCGCTCACCGTGAGCGTGCCCGCGGTGCACTCCACCGCGCACGCCCTCGCGCTGTCCGGATCGGTGCGTCAGATGATCACCGGCTTCCTCGGGGAGACGTACCCGACGCCGCGGCCGTGCCCCCTCTACGACGAGGTCGCCACGGGCGCCCCGTTCGAGGTGGAGGCGTGGTCCCTGCTGACCCTCGAACAACGCCTCATGGCGGCGGCGCTCGGACAGCCGGGCGCGCTGACCGCTTCCCTTCCGGGCACCTACCTGGCGCAGGGGAAGGCGGACGACCTGGTGCCGGTCGACTCACCGTGGTCCCCGGCTGCGATGGCCATGATGCGGCCCCTGCGCCCCGACGTCGCGCTGGTGCACGGGGTGTGCGCGGACCGACGCGGCAACGTCGTGATCCGGGCGCCCTACGGGGAAGGGCCCTGGCCCGCCTACGCCGCCGCTCACGGGGTGCTGGCCTCGGTGGAACGCATCGTCGACGACGAGGTGATCGACCGGTGTCCGCAAGACGTGGTCGTCCCCGGCCAACGCGTCCTCGGGCTGTGCGAGGCCCCCTTCGGCGCGCATCCGCAGTCGCTGCGCGCCGACGGCGTCGGCGGCGTCGTGGGGTACCGCGACGACTACGCGTTCCTCACCGAAACCGCTCGCGCCTGCACCGGTCACGCCACCGCCGCGGACTGGTTCCGCGAGTGGATCGATCTGCCCGGCGGGCACGCGGAGTACCTCGCGAAGCTCGGCGAAGGCCGGCTGGCGGCGCTCGGCGCAGACGACCCGGGTGTGACGACGCCGCGATCCGGGCCGTCGGAGCCGGCCGGCCGCGGCGAGACCCTGATCGTCCTCGCCGCGCGGGCCGTGCAGCGGCTGGTCGAGGCGCACGGTTACGACACGCTGCTGGCGGGCATCGGCGCCTCGCACCTGGCCGCCTGGCTGGCCGCCGCCCAGCTGCGGGAGCGAGGTCACCAGGTCAAGCTGGCCGCCGAGCTCGGCTTCTACGGGACGGACCCGCACGCCGGCGACGTGTTCCTGTTCAGCCAGCGGCACGCCGCGCGCAGCGAAGGGCTCTCGGGCATCGCCGAGGTCCTCGGCGGACTGGTCGCGGGAAACCCGCGCTGTCTGGGAGTGCTCGCCGCCGCCGAGATCGATCCGACCGGTGACATCAACACCAGCGTCCTGCCGAGCGGCCGGTGGATCACCGGTTCCGGCGGCGCACACGACATCGCCGCCGCCGCCGACTGCATCGTCGTGAGCAGATCGGGCAGGCATCGCTACGTCCCGCGGGTCGCGGCGGTCACCAGCTCCGGGCAGAGGGTGCGGGCGGTGGTGAGCGAGTTCGGCACGTTCGGCCGGGAACGCGGTGGCCGATTCCGACTCACCAGCCACCTGGCCGGCACCGACGCGCGCACCCCCGAACAGTCGGTGGCCGAGCGCACCGGGTGGACCTGCGATACATCGGAGGCCAAGCCCGAGGACCCCGTCACGACGACCGAGCTCGCCCTCCTCCGCGCTCTCGATCCGGAGGGCCACTACCGCTGACCGCGGCCGCTGCGCTCGCGCCGGCACCGCGACGGACGGGGCAGGCGTGCTCGATCGACCGACGACGACGACAGGAGAACGGGTCATGACGACGACGGCTGGTTCGACGGGCCTCGGCGAGGGACGGACCCCGCCGGGAGGCGCGTCCGAGGAGCTGGTCCGGGCCGAGATCGCGGGAGTCGTCCTACGCCTGGAGCGCGCCGTCGGCGACGTCGTCGGTGACGGCGACGTCATCGTGCTCCTCGAGTCGATGAAGATGGAGATCCCGATCTTCGCGGAGACGAGCGGCACGATCACCCGGCTCACCGTCACCGAGAACAGCACGGTGCAACTCGGCGATGTCATCGCCACCGTCGTCGGCGGTGCCGACGCCTCGCCGGCAGTACCCCTCTCCCGATAGCCCGCCGGTCTCGCCACGCGGTTCGGGTCGACCTCGCGATCGAGGACCTCGATCCAGAGGACCACCGGAGACGAACAAGTCGAATCGAGGAGAACCCACGATGACCGCACCCCCGACCGACGCTGTGGCCCCGGCAGCGGGGACGCGGCCGGACCGACGGACGCCGTCGGTCCGGCTCGCCAAGCTGCTCGACCGGAACACATCCGTGCCGATGCACCCCGAGGACGACAGCGGTGTCGTCGCGGTGAGCGGTCGCATCGACGGCTCCCCGGTGATCGCCTACTGCACCGACGCGACCCGGATGGGCGGCGCACTCGGCGCGGCGGGCGCGGAGCACATCATCGAGGCCATCGGGGCGGCCGATCGGCTGGGCTGTCCGATCGTCGGGCTCTGGCACTCCGGCGGCGCGCGGCTGGCCGACGGGGTCGAGTCCATGGACGGCGTGGGGCGGATGTTCACCGCGATGACCCGGGTCTCGGGCCGGATCCCACAGATCTCCGTGGTTCTCGGTCCGGCCGCCGGCGCCGCGGCGTACGGGCCTGCGCTGACCGACGTGGTCGTCATGTCGGAGGAGGGCCGCGTGTTCGTCACCGGCCCGGAGGTGCTCCGCACCGTCACTGGCGAGGTCATCGACATGGACGGGCTCGGCGGGCCGTCCGCGCACGGGCGGAAGTCGGGAGTGGCGCACGTCACCGTCGGGTCCGAGGAGGAGGCGTACCGGCGCACCCGACGACTCACCGGCTTCTTCGCCAGGCCTGGCGAGTTCGACGTGGAGGCGGTGGCCCCCGGCCCGGACCTGCGCACGCTTCTGCCGACCTCCACACGCCGCACGTACGACGTGCTCCCCCTCGTCCACGCGATCCTGGACCACGACGAGTCCGGAGTGGTGTTCGAGGAGCTCCAGCCCCTGTGGGCTCGCAACGTCATGATCGGGATCGGCAGACTGGCCGGGCGGACCGTCGGCGTGGTCGCGAACAACCCGATCCGCAAGGGCGGCTGCCTCGACTCGCTCTCGGCCGAGAAGGCGGCCAGGTTCGTCAGGATGTGCGATGCACTCGGGGTACCGATCGTCGTACTGGTGGACGTCCCGGGCTACCTGCCAGGGGTCGGCCAGGAGTGGGACGGGGTGGTCAGGCGGGGTGCGAAGCTGCTGCACGCATTCGCAGAGGCGGTCGTGCCGCGGGTCACTCTGATCACCCGCAAGTCCTACGGCGGCGCCTACATCGCGATGAACTCGCGCTCGATGGGCGCGACCGCGGTGTTCGCCTGGCCGGATGCCGAGGTGGCGGTGATGGGTCCGGAAGCGGCGGTCGGCATCTTGCACCGCAAGGAGCTCGCTGCCGTCTCCCCCGTGGAGAGGGATTCACTCCGGGCCGTGCTGGTCGAGCAACACCGGCGGGTCGCCGGTGGTGTCGAGCGCGCCGTCGCACTCGACGTCGTGGACGAGGTCATCGACGCCGAGAACACACGACCTCGACTGGTCCGTGCGCTCGCGGCGGCCCCGACCGGCCGGGGCCGACACTCCAACATCCCGCTGTGACCTGCTCGGCCGGCGCCACGTCACGGCTGCCGTGCTCAACGGTGTGGTCGAGCACCACGCCGTCGTCGATGCCGCGCCCAGCCCTCCTTTGAGCTGCTATCACCGGTAACACTTGTCAGTTAGCAGTGTTGCGTTATCACTGCCAACATGGTTGGGTTATCAGCGGTTGCTGCGAACCCCGCAACAGCCCAACCGACAAGGAGCGAGCATTGGACACGCGCACACTGGGCACCGGCGGTCCGGAGGTGTCTGCGCTGGGCCTCGGCGCGATGGGCATGTCCGACCTCTACGGCCCTGCCGACGAGGCCGAGAGCATCGCCACGATCCACGCGGCCATCGACGCCGGGATCACCCTGATCGACACGGGCGACTTCTACGGCTCCGGCCACAACGAGATGCTGATCCGCGATGCGCTCTCGCAGCGCAGCCGCGACGACGTCGTGATCAGCGTCAAGTTCGGCAGCAGACGAAGCCCCGACGGTGCCTTCCAACCCGTCGCGCCCGACGCCGACCCCGCCGCCGTGAAGGACCGGCTCGCCTTCACCCTGCGCCGGCTCGGCACCGACCACGTCGACATCTACCGCCCGACCCGGCTCAACCCGAACGTCCCGATCGAGGACACCGTGGGTGCCATCGCCGAGATGGTCCAGGCCGGCTACGTCCGCCACATCGGGCTCTCCGAGATCGGCGCGGCGGCCCTTCGCAGGGCCGCCGCCGTGCACCCGATCAGCGATCTGCAGATCGAGTACTCCCTGCTCTCCCGCGGGATCGAGACCGAGATCCTGCCCACGGCGCGCGAGCTCGGCATCGGTGTCACCGCCTACGGCGTGCTCTCCCGCGGCCTGCTGTCGGGCCACTGGACGCCTGGCCACCAGCTCACCGGCGGCGACTTCCGCGGGCACGTGCCCCGCTTCCAGGGGGAGAACCTGGCGACCAACCTCGCCCTCGTCGACGCGCTGCGCAAGGTCGCGGAATCAATCGGGGCGACGGTCGCACAGGTCGCCATCGCGTGGGTCGCCTCCCGTGGCAGCGACGTCGTGCCGCTCGTCGGCGCCCGGCGGCGCGACCGGCTGCAGGAATCGCTCGCCGCAGCCGACCTCGCTCTCACCCCGGACCAGGTTGCTGCGATCGAGGCAGCCGTGCCCATCGGCGCCGCCGCAGGCGACCGCTACCCCGCCCAGCAGATGGCTGTCCTCGACAGCGAGAGGTGACGGCATGTCCATCATCCTGATCACCGGTGCGGCCACCGGAATCGGCCGGGTCACCGCCGAGCGGCTGGCCGCCGACGGGCACACCGTCTACGCCAGCATGCGCGACCTCGACGGCCGCAACAGGGAGCACGCGGAGGAGGCCCGCGCCCATGCCCGGCGCGAGCACGTGGAACTGCGCGTCGTCGAGCTCGATGTGACCTCGCAGGACTCCGCCGACGCCGCCGTCGCGACCGTCCTCCGTGAAGCCGGCCAGCTGGATGTGGTCGTGCACAACGCCGGCCACCTCTACGTCGGCTACGTCGAGGCGTTCACGGCAGAGGACATCGCGCACCTGCTCGACGTCAACGCCCTCGGCGTGCAGCGGGTCAACCGCGCCGCGCTCCCCCACATGCGTGAGCGACGCAGCGGCACACTGCTCTACATCGGCAGCACGATCATCGTCAGTACGCCGCCCTTCCTGGGACCCTACGTCGCTTCCAAGGCCGCGTTCGACGCACTCGCCGTCGTGACGTGAGCTTCATCGACCTGCCCGACCCGTCGAGTCCGGCGCTCGGCGCCCGTGGCTTCGGCGAGACACCATCCACCGGCGCCACCGCGGCGATCGGCAACGCCGTCCACCACGCCACGGAACGACGCCTCCGGGAGCTACCGATCACGCAGGACAAGGTTCTGGCCGCGCTGTCCGCGCCTTCCTCCGGGGGAACATCGTGATCTTGCACCGTTCTCGCTTCGCACTGCCGACGCTGCTCGCGCTCACGCTGGCGGCAGGCTGCGCGGGCGCTCCCAGCGAGGCGTCCCCCTCCGCCTCCACCGCCGGCAGCGGTGCGCCGAGCCGCACCTATCCCGACGACGACAGCGCTCCCGCGGTCAGCCCCGTGGTCCCGCCGATGACCGCCGCACCACGAGGGCCCGTGGCCCCGGTCGAGGTCTCGACGCCGGGCTCGGTCACCGAGATGGCCTCGGGACTCCGCATGCCGTGGGGCCTGACATTCCTCCCCGACGGGTCCGCACTGGTGTCGAGCCGGGACTCCGGCGACATCAGCCACATCCCGGCCGGCGGCGGGCAGCCATCGCCGGTCGGAACGATCCCGGGCGTGACCGAGAGCGCCGAGGGCGGCCTGCTGGGCCTCGCCGCCTCCCCGGGCTTCGCTGCCGACCGGACCGTCTACGCCTACGTGTCCGCCGCCCCCACGAACCGGGTCGTCGCGGTGCAGATCGCCGAGGACCTGCGCTCGATGACCACCGGACGGATCGTGCTGGACGGGATCGGCACCGCGAACCGCCACCACGGGGGCAAGCTGGTCTTCGACCGCGACGGCAACCTCTGGATCGGCACCGGCGACGCCTTCGAGGGCAGCCGCTCCCCCGACCCGAGCTCGCTCAACGGGAAGGTCCTGCGCATCCGACCGGACGGCTCGCCGGCGAGGGGCAACCCCTCCGATACTCCGGTGTTCTCGCTGGGGCACCGCAACGTGCAGGGGATCACCTTCGGCCCGGACGGCACCGTGTACGCCTCGGAGCTCGGCCACCGAACCTGGGACGAGGTCAACGTCCTGCAGCCCGGCCTGGGCTACGGGTGGCCGGAGGCGGAGGGGACCGAGGGGGCGAACGGCGAACCGCCGATCTTCGCCCTGCACCCGGACGAGGCATCGCCGTCCGGTATCGCCTTCGCCGGCAACTCGCTGTGGATGGGTGCGCTGTCCGGGCAGCGTCTCTGGCAACTCCCGGTCAGCGCCGGGCAAGCCGCAGGAGAGCCGATCCCGCATTTCATCGGCGAGTACGGGCGGATCCGCGCCGTCGAGGTCGCACCGGACGGGGCACTGTGGATCATCACCTCCAACACCGACGAGGCGACCTGGGGAGGCACCGACCCCCGTCCCGGCGACGACCGGATCCTCCGCGTCGCACTGGCCGGCCCATGACCGGCCACCCTGGCTCGGGGCATGAGTCCCGGATCGACCCCGACGACGCTGGTTGCGGCCGTGCGGCCGTGCGGCCGCCGGTGCCGCCGGCGTAGCCGTTGACCCCTCGTTCACTCAGTGATGTTCGCCGCGCGCCTCGGCGTGTTTCTCGGCCAGCACGGCACCCATGGAGTGGTGAAGGTGCTGGAGGAAGTCGGCGAACCGGGCAAGGAGGTCGTCGGGGTAGTCCGCCATCGCGGCGTCGAGCTGGACGGCTACCGGCTCGAAGTACTCGGCGACGAGGGCGTGTGTGCGGGCGCCGGCGCGGAGGGTGGTCACGCGCCGGTCGGGGTGTTCGTGGGTGCGGCGAACGTGGTCGGCGGCCTCCAGCCGGTTGAGCAGTGCCGAGGTGGCGTTGGGGGACAACCGGATGCGCTCGCCGAGGCGGGCCGGCGTGAGCAGCTGGCCACGCTTCTCGTCGTTGGCAATCTCGATCAGGGCGGTGGCGTCGGCGGAGTGGAGCTGCAGCCAGTTGGCGAATGCACGCCGCAGGTCCGCGTAGTCGGCACCGTAGATCTTGAGGCAGTCGAGCACGCGTGCCCGCTGGTCGGCCGGCCCATCGGCATCCTCGCGCTGGTCCGTCATCCCCGCTCCTGATGGTAGGTTCGATGGTGGAACTATTCCATCGTAGCCGTTGTCGGGCTGCCCGCCGAAGGGGAAGCGATGACCCATCCCACCACGAACCTCGAGCCCCGCACCGGGACGAGCACGGGCGCCAACGTGTTCGGTGACGTCCCGGTTCCGGCGCCGGCGCAACCGCCGGTGTCGTTGATCTTCGAGCGGGACGTGCCGATCCCGATGCGGGACGGCACGGCGCTGCGGGGGAACCTGTATCGCCCGGTGGACGGTCGTCGGGCGCCGGTACTGATGAACTTCGGCCCCTACGGCAAGGACCTCTCGCTCGCGGCACGGCAAAAGGACTACTACAACGCTCTCGGCAAAGGTGTCTTCCTCAACTGGGAAACGCCTGACCCGGAGTACTGGGTGCCCCGCGGCTACGCAGTACTGCGGGTCGATTCCCGCGGCTCAGGTGCATCGCCGGGCCTGCTGGACGCGTTCTCCGCGGTGATGGCGCGTGACCACCACGATGCGATCGAGTGGGCCGGGACCCAGCCGTGGAGCACCGGCAAGGTCGGCCTGCTCGGCATCTCGTTCTACGCCATGACCCAATGGACCGTCGCGGCGCTGCAACCGCCACATCTCACGGCCATGATGCCGTGGGAAGGGGCTGTCGACGCCTACCGCGACTTCATCCGGCACGGCGGCATCCTCAACGCGGATTTCATGCGCCTGTGGGGCGGCGGCATACTCGCGGCCAAGAGCCCCGAGTCGGAAGCTGTCAACCTGTTCGACAAGTCGCGAGCACACCCGCTGGACGACGACGCCTACACCGGCTGGACCCCGGACCTCGGCAAGGTCGAGGTCCCGTTCGTGTCGGTCGGCAACTGGGGAAACCTGATGCTGCACCTCCGCGGGAACATCGAAGGCTTCGTGAACGCCGCCTCGTCTCAGAAATGGCTGCGGATCCTCGTCGGCGGCCACATCCTCCCGTTCTACTCCCCCGAGGCACTGGCCTTGCAGGAAAGCTTCTTCGGCCATTACCTGAAGGGCGAGGACACCGGCTGGCTGGACCAGCCCCCGGTCCGGGTCGCCCTGCGCGGCACGGACGGAATCAGCTGGCGCGACGACACCGAGTGGCCGCTGACCGGGACCGAGTGGAAAGACCTGTATCTCGACGCCACCGATCTCCGTCTCGGCGATTCGAGCCCTGCGGCCGACGGGGTGGTCGAGTACCCGGCACCGCAAGGGACTGTGTCGTTCCTGCTGCCGCCCGGCCACGACATCCGCGAGATCACCGGGCCGATCGCCTTGCGGCTCTGGGTGTCGTCGTCCAGCACGGACGCGGACTTCTACGTCACTCTTCGCCAGATCACCACCGACGGCACTGAGGTATTCGGGATCAACCCGGTGGACCAGCCGATCCAGCCGTTGGCGCAGGGCTGGCTCCGGGCGTCACATCGCAAGACCGATCCGGACAGGTCACTGCCGTACCGCCCGTACCTCGTCCACGACGAACAGCAGGACCTCGCACCGGACGAGATCGTTGCTGTCGACATCGAAGTCTGGCCTACCAGCATCGTCCTCGCCCCCGGCGACCAGCTCTTCCTGGAGATCAGTTCCAGCGACAACGAGACCATCCACGTCCGGATGGACTCCGACGAGCAGGAACGCCCGGCGGGACGCTTCGACGGAACCAACCGCATCCACACCGGCCCGAGCCATCCTTCCGCCCTCCGAATCCCCGTCATTCCGGCCGACCCTGCTTGACAGCCCGGCCCTTGGTACCTGCTGTCGTAGTAGGTACCGCGCGTTCTCGTCAGCCCGCCCGGCCATCGCAGGATCGACTGAAGTTGCGATGATCGGCGCATGGAGTTGCGTCAGCTGGAGTGCTTCGTCGCCGTGGTGGAGGAGTCCAGCTTCACGCGTGCCGCGGCCCGTCTGCACATCGTCCAGTCCGCGGTGTCAGCGACGATCGCGTCCCTGGAACGGGAGCTGGAAACTCGGCTGTTGCTGCGTACCACCCGCCACATCGGTCTTACCGATGCCGGGCTGCAACTGCTGCCGAAGGCACGGGCGACGCTGGAGGCGGCCCGCGACGCTCGCGAAGCGGTGCACGAGGTCAGCGGCGGGATCCGTGGCACGCTGCGCATCGGGACGATGAGCTCGCTCGGGTTGATCGACCTTCCCGGCCTGCTGGGTGAGTTCCACCGTGAGCACCCCGCTGTTTCCGTTCAGCTCGCGATCGTCGGCAACGGCTCGCCAGGACTCGTCTCGGCGCTGGCCGAGGGTCGACTCGACCTGTCGTTCGTCTCGATTCCTGGCCAGCAGCCGGCGGGAGTGCACATTCGAGATCTCACCGCCATCCCGTTGGATCTCGTTGTTCCGCGAGACCATCGCCTCGCCGCCAGGAGCGAGTTGACGATCTCCGACCTTGCCGATGAGTCGTTCATCGACTTTCCGCAGGGCTACGGTAACCGCGCTGTGGCCGATCGGGCGTTCAGCGCTGCCGGACTCGCACGCCAAGTCGCGATCGAGATCACCGACATCACCGCCGGCACCGACTTCATCCGCCACCGCCTCGGCATCGCCCTGCTCCCGCGCACCGTCCTGATTCCCGACGACGACCTCGTCGTCCTGCGCGTCACCGACGCCGACCTCGACTGGCCCATCTCATTGGCCACACCTATCGGACGCACCCCCGGGGCTGCCGCCCGGGCATTCGAGCACGTGGTCGAGCGACACCTGGCTACGAACAGCTGAGAGCACCACTCATCGCCGACACAGATCCGAGTCATCGAAAAGCGGCGTTGGACAGGACGACGCAGGTCGGTCAGCCTGGAAACAGGCACGAACGATCTGCGAACAGGAGCCATCTCAATGGCGATCCAGAGCGACGCACTCGGCGGGCGCCTCCCGCTGGCCGACCCGGCGACGTTGACACCCGCACAACAAGAACTCGTCGACTCGGTGATGGCGAACCAGTTGCCATGGGCGAACGAGAACGGGTTCCGGATCGGAACCGATGACGGCCAGCTCATCGGCCCGTTCAATACATTTCTGCTGCGGCCGGAGGTCGCGTTGCGGTTCCTCGCCTTCGCCGCCGCAGAGGCGAGCCACACCTCGCTGTCGGATACGGTGCGCGAGGCTGTGATCGTCGCCGTTGGCGCCGTGTGGGGCGCCGACTACGAGCTCTACGCCCACAAGATCCTGGCCCGCCGGATCGGCCTCTCGCCGGAGGTCATCAAGGCCTTGAGTGAGGGCGCTGTGCCGGACCAACTGGGCGAACAGGAGAAGATTGCGGTGCGCGTCGCGCGGCAACTGTTGATCCAACATCGTATTGACGACGACCTCTTCCGCGTTGCCGAGCAGGCGTTCGGCGAGCGCGGTCTGTATGACATCGGTGCGGTCATGGGTCAGTACCAAGCGGTATGCACATTGCTGACCATGTTCGCCGTACCGGCCCCCGAATAGACTCCCACACAAAGGTGACAGCAATGAATGGCAAGCCGAAGCTGGCGACGGTCGCGACGTTGCCGGAGCACTATTTCCTCGAGAACATCGTCGTCCGGGCCGACGGTTCGATCCTCGTGACCGCCCTCAATCGCAGGGAACTGTGGTGGGTGCCCGCACCCGCCGACGACGCCACCATCGGTCCCGTCCTGGTCGACCGGCTGGAGGGCTTGCCGATGAGCATCGTCGAGGCTGAGCCCGACGTGTTCTACGTCTCCTCCATGGCCCCGGCCGCCTTGGACCGTTTCGACCTGCGCGGCTGGGTCCCCGGAGCACCCGTGAACCGGACTCGCGTGCTGACATTCGCATCCCATGCAGCCGGCTTGAACGGCAGTTGTCTCCTGGCACCTGGCGTGATCCTGATCGCCGACTGTGCGGCCGGCCTCATCTGGCGGGTCGACCTGACCGAGGACGGCCTCGCCGGGACCGCCGAGGTCTGGCTCCGGCACGAGTCCATGGCACCGGGCACTGACCCGGAGCGGGCCGTCCACCTGACGCAGACCTTCTCCATCCCCTACCCGGGCGTCAACGGTGTCCGGGCCGCCGAGAAGTCCCACTACGTGTACTACACGGGCTCGTGGGAGCAGGTCTTCGCGCGCGTGGCCGTCGATCCGGTGACGCACGAGCCGGCGAGCGATCCGGAGATCGTCGCAAAGGGCATCCACGCGGTCGACGACTTCTGCATGGACGAGAACGCCGGGACCGCGTACATCACGACTCACATCGACAACACCCTCCACCGTGTCCCGCTGGACCCGGCGGCTCCCGCCACCGAAGCCGCAGTCGTGGTCGGGGACCCGATCGACCACCGGTTCCTCGGGCCGTCGAGCGCCGCCTGGGGCCGTGCACCCGGCGACTACGGTCGCGTCGCCTACTTCAGCACGGACGGTGGGCACACCCCGCCGAACCCAGCCGGGATCATCAAGCCCGCGTCGGTGGTGCGGATCGAATTCTGAGCCGACGGCCTGGTTCGCGGGAGCAGCCACACTCCTGCTGAACGTTCTGCGGTTGCTCACGACGGCGAGCAGGGCGAGCGCCGGGGCGCCCAGGAAGGCGGCGAAGAACAACGGGTTCATGAACGACACGTTGAACCGATCACCGGCACCCCCGCCGCCCGTACCCGACACTCGAAACCTCGGATCATGCGCCCGCCGGAGGATCGGAAGCGCAACGGTTGCCGGACAGCGCCGTCCGATCGCGCAGCCTCGGGGCGAGCTACGGGTTCCGGCGTGGTTTCTGTTCCGGGCATATCCATTTCGGTGGGATGAACTCGGGTAACCCGTCACGGATCCGCACCACCCACCCAGAATCGTGGATCAAGCGGTGGTGCACCTTGCACAAACTCACCAGGTTGTTCAGTTCGGTGGGCCCGCCGTGCTCCCACTCCCAGATGTGGTGGATTTCGCACCAAGAAGGTGTCCGGTCGCAGCCCGGGTGCGCGCATCCACGGTCGCGGGCGGTGACCGCCCTGCGCAACCCGTCGGGGATCACCCGGGTGGAGCGCCCCACGTCCAGGGGTTGCCCGGCGCCGTTCATGACGATGGGCACGACCGCGGCGTCACAGGCCAGCATCCGCAACGAACCCGCGGTCATGCGGCCGCCGAAGTCGAGCATCGCCGAACGGGCGCGGGTTTCGAGGTCCTCGAGCCGGATCAACACGTTCAAGTGCGGCCGCCGGCCACCGGCGTCGGGCAGGGTGGCGTGGTCGGCATGGGCGAGGACGAACCCACACGCATCCGCGAGGGCCTCGGCCTGACGCTGCCCCGTCGATCGCTGATCATCCCGGCCGAGAGGCTTCGCCTTGGCGTCGATCACAGTGGCGATCGCATCGAACATCGCCGCATCGTCGAACTGACCGCTGATCGTGCCGCCCGACCCGTCGCGACGCTTACGGACCTGCAGCCGGTTGACCGGCTCCGGCGGGTTGTCATCAGGCTCGGGGCCGTCGCCGTCGAGCGCCTCCAGGAGCTGGGTGCCCAGCTTGCGTAGTTGCCCGGGCGAGTACTCGCCGGCCATACCGGCCAGCTGCTCTTCCAACCCCGCCCGCTGCCAGTCGGTGATCCGCCCGGCCTCGGGAGTGTTGAGCAGGGCGGCGATGACTTCGACGTGACGCAGCCCGGCCTGCCCGGCGGCGAACGCCTTCCCCGTCGCCGGGAGCCGGGCGGGCAGCACGGTGCCGTCGAGCCCGATCTGCTCACACGCCTGCTCCGCGGCCACCACCCGGCGGCGGGCTTCGTAGGAGTCGCAGCCCAGCAGGTCGGTGAGTGCGCTTTCGGGTTTGCGGTAGCCGCGTTCGGCGAAGGTGCCTCGGCGTTGCAGGGCGGCGGTGGTGGAAACGGTGAGGTGGTCGTGTTGTCGGGACATGCCTTCACCGATGGTGAGCACCGACAGCAGTTCCGCATCTGAGGTCAGGGGGTTTTCCGCGGCCTGCCGGAATGCGTCGAACGCCTCTTGGAGGTGTTCGTACGCGGCGGCGACTGCGGACATGCTCCAAGTTTAGTCGAACGAGTGTTCGATAGCATGGGTCTGTTCGGGTGGTCCCCCATTTGCAATAGTGAACGGTGCAGCGGAAGACGCAGGGGGCGCGAGCGTCCCGGCGTCCCGGCGCTCGCAGCCTGCAGCCGCACCACCCCGCACCCGGGCACTCACTCGCAGTGGGCCCGGCGCCGAGGCCGACCCCCGCGCCGAGGACGGCCGGGACGGGCACAACCCACGAAACTCGTGGTCGTTCGCGCGGCCGTCCCCCGATATTCGGACCCGGCCACCCCGCCGACGGGCAGGAGCAGCCGAACCCGGCCGACTGCGCGGCCCGGACGTACGGCGATCGCTCGCGGTCAGCCTGCCGGGCGATCGGCGATCCAGCTCGCCAGGGAGACGAGGGTCGCCTCGACGCTGGCGATCGTGGCGTCCCGCAGGTCGTCGAGGTCCCGGTAGGTGCCGCCCAGGACCGGATCAGCGGCGATGAGCTGCCAGGTCAGTGCCACCAGTGTCCCGGAGCCGTAGGAGGTGAACGTCCAGCGCCACCGCACGATCGGGACGGGCACGGAGCCGAGCACGGTGTAGGCGAACTCGGAGCCGGGCTCGGCGACCGTGACCTGCGACCGGCTGTCCCACTCGTTGCCCGACCTGCGGTTGCGGCCGCTGAACCAGGCGCCCGGCCGGGGGCCGGCCCCCTCGTCGTACCGGGCCAGGATGGCGTTCGGGCTCCACTGGCTGATGTGGGACACCGTGCTGATCAGGTCGTACACCTCGGCCGGTGGGGCCGCCAGCCAGGTCTGTCGGGTGAAGCCGTATCCGGAGACGTCGAGGGTCGGAGCGGTGGTCTCGGTGGTCACGTGGTTCCTCTCGTTGCGCAGGCGGGCCGGGGCGTGCCCGGGTCAGGTGCGGGAGAACGGCGCCCAGGCGGCGATCTCGTAGCTGCCTCCGGCACGGCGCAGTTCGAACGCGCCGTGTCCGGGCAGGTGGGCGGGGAGCACGAGCGCGTTGTGCTCGGCGGCGTGCGCGAACATCCGTGCCCGGCTGGCGCGGGCGCCGTCCTCGTCCTCCTCGAAGCAGCTGTTGATGTGCGGCTCGTGGATCTGGATGGCGCCGTGCAGGAGGTCGCCCGCGAAGATCGCGCGATCGCCGGCGGACTCCAGGTGGATGATCGAGGCGCCCGGGGTGTGCCCGGGTGCGAGTTCCAGGCGGAGGTTGGAGTCGATGGTGTGGGACTCGTCCCACGTCTTGACGAGTCCCGCCTCGATCACCGGGTCGATGCTGTCCTCGTAGACGTTCTGGTTGCCCCGGCCGAACACCGTGTTGTGCAGGTTCTCCGGCTTCCAGTACTCGAAGTCGCGCTGCGGCATGAGGTAGGTGGCGTTGGGGAAGGTGGGCACCCAGTCCCGGCCCTCGAGGCGCGTGTTCCACCCGACGTGGTCGTCGTGCAGGTGGGTGTTGACGACGATGTCGACGTCCTCGGGCCGCACACCGGCGGCCGCGAGGTTGTCCAGGTAGTCGGTGTCCATGTAGGACCAGATCGGCTGCAGCGGTCGGTACTTGCCGTTGCCGGCACCGGTGTCGATCAGGATGATCTTTCCCTCGCTGCGCAGCACCCAGGTCTGCGTCGCGGCCCGCGTCAGGTCGGTCGTCGCATCCCAGTGGTGCGGGTCCAGCACGGCCGCGTGGCGCTGCCACTCCTCCGACTTACTGCCGGGGAAGAAGACGTCGGTGGTCATGGGCGTGGTCTCGGAGAACTCCATGACGCGGGTGATCTGGACGTCGCCGAGCTCGATGGTCGTGACGCGCGGCGCGGCGGGGTCGTGTCGAGACGACCCGGATCCGGTGGGCATGGTTCTCCTTCGGTCGGTTCCTTGCTCTTCCAGCTTCGGCTCGCCGGGGTGGAAGCGGTATCGGACACGTGACTGCACTCGGCGGGCCGCTGCGGCTGCCGTTGGTAGCGTCTGAGGGGTCCGTGACTCTGGAGAACCGATGGCCGAACCCGCCTGGGGCGCACGCACCGAGAGCTCGTCGGGCGACCCCTCCAGCGCGGATGTCGCACACCCGGTGGAGCTGCGTCGACTCCTCGAGGCGGTCACCGATGCCCACTCGGGGCGCACCGTCGTCGTGTCGGGTGAGCCCGGGATCGGCAAGTCCACGCTCCTGGACCAGGTCGCCCAGCGGGTCAAGGCTTCCGGCAGTGCCGTGCTGCGCGCGGGCGGCAGTCCGGCGGAGGCCGACCTGCCCTTCGCCACCCTGCACCAGCTGCTGCGTCCGGTCGGCGGCGCGATCACCGAGCTGCCCGTGCGCCAGCGCACGGCCCTCCAGGCGGCCTTCGGCCTCGGAACGCCCGGCGACCCGCCCGACCCGATGCTCATCGGGGTCGCCGTCCTCACGCTCCTGTCCGACCTCGCCACCGGATCGCCGGTCCTGGTGCTGCTCGACGACGCCCAGTGGGCCGACCACGCTTCGCTGGACGTGCTCGCTTTCGTCGCCCGGCGGACCGGCGACGATCCCGTGTCGATCGTGATCGCCACCGAGGACGGTGCCGCTCCTGCCGGCTTCGACGCCCACTGGCCGGCGCTCGAACTCGCCCCCCTCGACCGCGCGGCCGCGGCGAGGCTGCTGAACCGGCAACCCCGGCCACCGGACGACGAGGCCCGAGCGATCGTGCTCGACCAGAGCGAGGGCAACCCACTGGCTCTCGTCGAACTCGCCAGGACCGCCGGTTCCGACGCAGACACGTTGACCAGCGGCAACCCGCTGCCCATCGCGGCCCGCCTGGAGCGCCGATGGATCGGCCGGCTGGCCGGGTTGGAACCGGCTGCCCGGCATTCCCTACTGGTGCTGGCGGTCGCCACCGACGACCCCGCCGAACCCGTTCTGGCCCTGTTGCCCGGGGCGACCGACCGGATGTGGACGGCTGCGGAGGGGGCCGGCCTCGTCCGCCGCTGCGGCAATCGTGTCTCCTTCCGGCACCCGCTGATCCGCTCGGCCGTCTACCAGGCGGCGTCGTTCGACGAGCGCCGTGCCGCCCACCACGCGTTGGCATCCGCGCTGACCGAGGACCCCGACAGGCGCGCCTGGCACCTGGCGGCCGCCACCACAGGAGCGGATCACGAGGTGGCCGCCGCGCTCGAACGCAGCGCCGGGAGGGCGCGGCGCCGAGGTGGGTACGCCGCGGCTGCGCGCGCGCTGGAGCGGGCCGCGGAGCTGAGCGCCGACCGGGCGGACCGCGTCCGGCTGATCGCCTCGGCGACGGACCTGGCCGTGATGACGGGACAGCTCGCCTGGGTGGAACGGCTGGCCACGCGCACCCGGGCGTGGACGGACGAGCCGGCACCGCTGGCCGTGTCCGCGCTGCAGACGGGGCGGCTCATGTCCTTGACCAGTTCCCACGCAGCCGCGTTCCGGCAGCTGATGTCCGCGGCCCGGCAGTTGACGGCCCACCAGCCCGAAGGCGCGCTGCAGGCCCTCGCCGCAGCCGCCGTGGTCCGCTTCTACTCGGGTGCGGAGTCGCAACGCGACGAGATCGAAGCCGCCCTGTCCGACGTCCTGGGTGCTCTGCCCGCCACATCGGTCCCGCTGTTGGGACGCTGGCTCATGGCGGTGGCCGATCCCTTCGGCAGCGCCGGCCTGAGGGCGGAGCTGACCCAGCTGATCACCGCCGCTCGGCAGCAACCGGAACAGCTGCACCTGCTGGCGGTCGCGGCCTGGATCCTGGACGAGTCCGACCTCGCGGTCCAGACCTTCGACGCGGCCCTGGCCCTGTGGTCGTCCGCGGGCCCCCTGCCCGACGGACTCGGTGGCGTGGCGGCACTGGCCTTCCTGGAGCACGGTCGGGTGGCGCGAGCCCAGGCTCTCTGCGCCGAGCTCGCCGCCGTCGCCGAGATGTACGGACTCGACCACGCGGCAGCGTGCGCCGACGCCGTCAACGCGATGGGATCGGCGCTGTGCGGCAATACCGTGAATGCGCGCGAACTGGCGGCTCGTGCGTTGTCGCTGATCGATCCGACCGAGAGCCGGTCCGTCGCGGTCTACGCGCACCGCGCGTTGGGGATCTCCGAGGCCGTGACGGGGAACCACGACGGCGCCTACGCCCACTTCCGTGCCGCCTTCGACGTCCACGGCGGGCCGCTGCACTACCACGCATCCATCGCCGCCCTGCCGGAGCTCGCAGCGGCGGCAGTGCGCACCGGGCACCAGCAGCAGGCAGCCGAGATCGTCGAGAACACGGTCCGCTCCGTGGGGACCCGCTCCGCACGCGCCCGAGCGCTCCTCCACCACAGCCAGGCACTGCTCGCTGATCCGAACCACGCGGAAACGCACTTCCGGGCCGCCCTCGCTCTCTCCACGCCCACCAACCAGCCGTTCGAGCATGCGCTGATCCTGCTCGACTTCGCGGAATGGCTGCGTCGCCGCCGCCGCATCGCGAAGGCGCGTCAGTTGCTGAACGAGTGCCACGGCGTCTTCCGTCGACTGGACGCCCAACCGTGGGTGGCACGGACCGAGGCCGAACTGCGGGCAACCGGAGCACAGGTAGCCGCAGTGGAGCCCCAGGCCTTCGCCGAACTCACTCCGCAGCAACAACAGGTTGTTCGCCTGGCCGCGCGCGGCCGGACCAACAGGGAGATCGGCGAGAACCTGTTCCTCTCTCCCCGCACCGTGAGCTCGCACCTGTACCGGGCGTTTCCCAAGCTCGGGATCACTGCACGCTCACAGTTGCGGGACGTCCTCGACGCGGCGACCGCGGGCAGCAGCAGATCCTGAGCTCCCGCACTACGAGGGGGTTGCCACGTCGCGCCTGGCGAGCACGCAGGCCAGCGCCATGAGCGCCGGGATCCCCATGCTGAACATCCCCACGATGACGGCGGTCTCCTGGATGTCGGACACCAGGAAGCTCCGCCCGGCCACCGTCACCGCGTCCGCCGGGCCCGCCGGTGCGGTCACGAAGGTGACGACGGCGGGTAGGTACACGCCGAGCCACACCACGGGCGGCAGCACCGAGGTCGAACCGAGCCGCCGCGCGGGCGGCCCGAGCAGCGCGAAGAGCTGGAACGCCACCCACCCCGTCACCGCCCAACCCAGGAAGTTCGTCAGCGGCACCCCGAACAACCCGCCCGGGTCCCCGAAGCTCCACCGGCCCTCCACCGTGGCACCGGTCGGGTCGATCACGGCGTCGTAGCCCGCGAGCACCAGGGCGGCCACCGGCGGGACCACGAACCGCGCCGGCCCGGTCAGGCTGCCGGGTCGGTCGCCGACGATCACCAGCCGGGCGATCGACCACGCCACGTACCCCGCGACGCCGTACACGATCGGCACCGTGGGCGGGACGCCGAGGATCTGCAGGCCGGGGCCGTCGTGGGTGAAGGACCCGAAGGGAAACCCCGTCGCGATCGACAGCGCCTCGAACGCGAACGCCACCGGGTACGCGCAGGCGAAGAAGCCCAGGACGCCGAGCCGCCCGTAGGTCAGGCTGCCGTGCGCGAGCAGGAAGAGGATCAGCCCGAGCATCCCCAGCATCATCGGCAGGGCCGAACCCGGGACGAGCAGGGGCGCGAGCCCGGCGGCCACGACGATGGCCGCAGCGCCCCAGACCGCGACGTCACGCCTCGTCATGGCGGGTCCCTGTCGTCACCGCGATGTGCCGGACAGCGCCGGGGCCTGCGGCCCGCCCGCCTCCGTCGCCAGCTGGCGACCGCGGACCCGGCGGACCAGACCGATGAGGACCGCGCGCACCGCCTCGGCCCGACGGCTGGACGGGACGAACATCTGCTGCTTGAGGCGCGCGGTGCGCTGGTTCTTGGTGATGAACGGGCGCAGCCCGGCCTCCCAGGCGTCCAGCGCGGCGCCGAGGTCGTCGGGGTGCTCCGCCACAGCCGCGCCCAGTGCGGCGCCGCCGCGCAGCGAGGACGTGGCACCCATGCCCGAGTAGAGGTTCATGCACCAGGCCGCGTCCCCCACCAGCACGACGCGCCGCGTGCTCCACCGCGGCATCTTCACCTGGTGCACGGAGTCGAACAGGTGGTCGGGGGCCTCCTCCAGGGAGTCCAGGACGTGTCGCACCACGGGGTCGTCCATCCCGGAGAAGACCGCGCGCAGCCGCTCGACCCGCGACCCGCTGAACTGCTCCTGGATGTCCCTGGTCCGGTAGGTCAGCAGCGCGGTGGGCGCGTGGTCGGCGAGCCCGAACACCCACACCGCCCGCTTGGCGCGCGCGATGATGATGCTGTCCCTCGCCTCGTACGAGGGCACCTGCTCCTTCAGCTGGAAGGCGCAGATCATCGCGTTCCACGTGGTCAGGTAGTCCTCGTGCGGGCCGAACACGATCCGGCGCACGCTCGAGCGCATCCCGTCCGCGCCGACCACCAGGTCGAAGTTCTCGCGGTACCGCGCACCGGTGTCGGTGTTCTCGAGCAGCACCTGCGCATCGGCGGCACCCTCGGTGATCGCGACCGGGGTGGTCGCGAACCGCACCTCGACTCCCGTGATGCTCTGCCACAACGCGGCCTCGATGTCGCCGCGCAGCACCGCCGCCGGCCCGCCGGGCTGGTCCAGGAATCCCAGGGCCGGCCTGCGCCTGCCCCGACGATCCAGTGACCACGCATTCCCGCTTCCCTCCCTGACCGGGTTGCGGGTGTGCAGGTGCTCGGCGATCCCCAGGTCGACCGCGGCCTGCCGCCCCTCGGGGAACAACCCGACGAAGTAGCCCCCGGTACGCCGCTCCGGCGCGCGTTCGACGATCACCGGCGTCCACCCGGCCCAACGCAGCCCGATCGCCGCGGACATCCCCGCGATCCCGAGCCCCACCACCAGTGCCCTCTTCTGCGGCGCCCTCTTCCGCATGGTCCTCACCGCGCCGCGCCTGACAGGGCCGACGATGCGGTGTACTCCGCCGTCATCCGGCGGTGGACGACCTTGCGGATCAGTTCGAGGACGACCGAACCCAGCACCTGGGCCGGACGGCTGGACGGCACGAACCTCTGTTGCTTCACCCGTGCGGAGCGCTGCTGCTTGGTGATGTAAGGACGCAGGCCGGTCTCATAGGCCGCCAGAGCGGCGGCGAGGTCGTCGGGGTGCTCCGCCAGGGCCACGCCCAGTGCGGCGCCGCCGCGCAGCGAGGACGAGGAGCCCATCGCCGAGTAGGTGTTCATGCACCAGGCCGCGTCCCCCACCAGCACGACCCGCCCCGTGCTCCACCGGGGCATCTTCACCTGGTGGATCGAGTCGAACACGTGCTCGGGGGCCTCTTCGAGGGAGGCCAGGACGTGGCGCACCACGGGTTCGTCCTCCATCCCGGAGAAGGCCGCGCGCACCTGCTCGATCGACGGCCCGGCGAACCGGTCCGGGATGTCCTCGGTGCGGAAGGTCAGCCACGCGCAGGGCGCGTGGTCGGAGAGTCCGAACACCCACATCGCGCGCTTGGGGCGCGAGACGATGATGCTGTCGCTCGCCTCGTAGGAGGGCACCTGCTCCTTCATCTGGAACGCGCAGATCATCGACTTCCAGTTCGCCATGTAGTCCTCGTTCGGACCGAACACCATCTGGCGCACGCTCGAGCGCATCCCGTCCGCGCCGACCACGAGGTCGAAGTCCTCGCGGTACCGCTTCCCGGTGCCGGCGTCCTCGAGCAGGACCTGCACCCCGCCGGCGCCCTCGGTGATCTCGACCGGAGTGGTCGCGAACCGCACCTCGACCGCGTCGCCGATCCCGTCACCGGTGATGCCCTGCCACAGCGCGGCCTCGATGTCGCCGCGCAGCACCGCTGCCAGCCCGCTGGGCGCGTCCAGCAGTCCCAGAGCCGGCTTCCGCCTGCCCCGACGATCCACGGTCCACGAGTTCCCGCCCGGTCGCCAATCCGGGTTGCGGGTGTGCAGGTGGTCGGCGACGCCCAGGTCGGCCACGGCCTGCAAACCCTCGTGGAACATGAAGATGAAGTAGCCCCCCGTCCGACGCTCCGGCGCCCGTTCGACGATCACGGGTGTCCATCCCGCCCGGCGCAGCCCGATCGCCGCGGACATCCCCGCGATCCCGAGCCCCACCACGAGTGCCTTCTTCTGCATGACAGTTCCCCTCTCCGATCCCGATCGACTGGTGGACCGCTCAGTCCGGCACGACGACGACGCGGCTGCGCCCGGTGTGCGCCCACGCCTCACCGACCCGGCTCAGCGGGAACGCGGTGTAGGGCAGGTGCAGGGACCCGTCGGCGAACCGGGCCATGACCTCGGGCGCCTCGGCGAGCATCTCCTCGTGGGACACCGATCCGGCGCCGCTCCCGGTGATCCGGATCCGCCGGCTGCGCAGCAGCTCCGCGGGCAGCGACGCCTCCAGGCCCGCGAGCGAGCCGATCTGCACGTAGGCCGTGTTCGCCTCGGTGTCCTCGCCGCTACGCGCCAGCGCGGCGAAGGCCGCCTCGGCGACGGGCCCCCACAGGTAGTCCAGCACGAGACCGGGCGACGTCTCGGACACGGCGCCGGCCAGGGCCTCCTCCAGGCCGTCGGGCCCGTCGTGGGCCAGTGAAACCGTCGTCGCGCCCGCGCCGCGCAGCCGCTCCAGCGCCTCCGGATCGCGCCCGGCGGCGATGACCCGCTCCGCCCCGAGCGCCAGCGCGCCCTGTACCGCCAGGCTGCCCGACATCCCGGTGGCGCCCAGCACCAGCACGGTGCCCAGCGCCCCCACTTCCTTGCGCCGGGCGGTGAGCACCATCCAGCCCGACAGGCCGGGGTTCATGCCCGCGGCGATCGCGAGCGGATCCGCCCCCGCCGGAACCTCCGCCTGGAAGGGAGCGACCAGCCGCTCGGCCATCGTCCCGAAGGGCGGACGCGCGTAGCCGGTGTAGACCAGGCGCCCGTCTCCGGTGCGAGCGACCGCGTCGATGCCCGGCACCAGCGGGTACGTCATCTGCCCGCGGCCGTAGTGCCGCCCGGAGGTCAGCCCGCGAACGATGTTGTGCAGGCCCGCGCCGACGAGCTGCAGCGGCTCGTGGCCGGGCGGGACCGTCGGCTCGGGGAAGTCACCGCAGACGGGTGGTGCATCCGGGGCGGTGACGACTGCTGCGCGCATCAGGATCTCCTTTAACTAAGTTCAATGCTGTGGCCAGCATGCCTGAACACCGTTAAGGTGTCAACGATGACCAAGGGCATCACCCGGGAGCGGATCGTCACAGCGGCGCTCGAACTCCTCGACGACCAGGGCATGGACGCCCTCACCGTCCGCGCGCTCGCCTCCCGGCTGGGCGTCCGCGCCCCCGCCCTCTACTGGCACGTGCGCAACAAGCAGGAGCTGCTCGACGAGATGGCCACCGAGGTCATGCGCCGCGTGGCCGGTGCCTTCGCCGCAGTCCCGCCGGGTGACGGGTGGCGCGACGACCTCGCCGCCTACGCCCGCGTCCTGCGCTCGGAGTACCTGCTCCACCGCGACGGGGCCCGCATCTTCAGCGGCACCCGGATCACCGACCCCGACGTGGTCCGCATGAAGGAGCCGTTGTTCGAACGCTGGATCGCCGCCGGCTGGAAGCCCGACGACGCCGACGACGCCGTCGACGTGGTCACCGCGTTCGTCGTCGGCTTCGTCATCGAGGAGCAGGAACGGCACCAGTCCGCCGAGGCCGATCCGACGCGCTACTCGGCCACCGAGCGCGACGCCTGGCTCGGCGAGGGCGCGTCACTGGTGAAGGAGGCCGGGCACCTCCACGACGACGGCGACCGGCGGTTCGAACGGCATCTCGGCATCGTGCTCAACGGCCTCGCCACCCTGCCGGACGCCTGATTCACCGACGAGCGCGCACCAGCACCGTCGCGAGCACCGCGGCCGCGACGAGCGCCGCGCCGCCCATCAGGACGTAGAGGTGCACCCCGGCCAGGGAGTTCGCGGCGACGCCTGCGACGAGCGTGTCGGTGGCTGTCGCGTTGAGCACCATCACGCCGACGACGTTGAGCACGACCGACCCGACGCAGAGCACGACCGCCACCAGGCTGCCGATCGCACCGTGGTTCTCGGGCGGTGTCATGACGGTCGCGAGGTTGAAGCTGGAGGCGATGCCCGCGCCGGCGGCCACGCCGAGCAGGGTGGCGCAGACGAGCCCGACCGCGAGCACCGAGACGCCCACGAGCATCCCGAACGTGGCCAGCAGGCCCACCGCGATCCCGGCGAGCAGCGTGCGCGCCGGACCGATCCGGGACGCGAGGACACCGGACACCGGGCCGCCGATCATGATCCCGACCGCGGACAGCACGAACAACGCGAGCACCACGTCGCCACCGCCGAGGCCGTAGCCGAGGCCGAGCTCGGGCGGCACCTCCGCGACGAGGCTCTTCAGCTGCAGCATGCTCTGCACCGACCCGGCCGTGAGCGCCACCGCGCCCAGCGTCAACGCCAGCGACCCGCTGTGCCCGCGCAGGTCGACGATCGGCTCGGGGACCCGCAGCACGTGCCGCACCCCGGCGACCAGCGCGGTGACCCCGCCGACCAGCGCGGCCAGCAGCCCCGGGTGCGCCAAGCCCAGGTCCGGGGCCATGCTGACGCCACCGAGTACCGCGACCAGGCCGGAACCGAGCAGCAGCGCCCCGACGACGTCGATCGAGCCGCCGGAGCGGATCGGCGGCTCCGGGATGAACAGCCGCACGGTGACCGCGCAGACCACCGCGAGAGCGGCGGCGACGACGAAGACGCTCCGGTAGCCGAACGCGTCGATCGCCGGGTTCAGCAGGAACAACGAGGGGATCCCCAGGAACGACGCGCCGGTGGTCACGACGCCGACGGCGGTCATACCGACGCGTGGGGTGCAGACCTGGCGGGTGATCGCCACCGTGAGCAGCACCGCCCCCATGGCCGCGCCCTGCAGGAACCGCCCGAGCACGAAGACGACGACGTTCGGCGCGACCAGGCAGACCAGCGATCCGGCGAACGTGACGAGCATGGTGGCGACGAGGATCCGGCGCTTGCCGTGGATGTCGGCGCTGCGCCCGAGCAACGGCGCCCACATCGCGCCCGCCAGCATCGCGCTCGAGTTGAGCCACGCGGCCTGGTCGGTCTGGAAGTGCCGCATCATGTCCGGCAACGCCAGCAGCGGGGCGACGATGACCAGGTCGGCCAACAGGTTCGCCCCGACGAGGATCACCAACCAGCGGACCAGCCGCCCGCTCCATCTGTCTTCCGTGGCACCTGACGGGCGTGCGACGGGCGTGACGTGCACCATGACTTCTCTCCAGTGGTAGCGAGCGGGAACGCCGGGGACACCCGACGGCCTCAGAGGGGTCTTCTCGATGGTTCGGGGAGCGCTCGGCCGGGTGGCACCGCTACCGCGCGCTGCCGACGGGGTGGTGGGCGGGGGCGACGCGTCGGCGTACCTGCGCGTACACGTCCTCGAACGCGTCCAGGGTCGCGTCGAGATCGTGTGCCGCGGCCGCCTCCCGGCCGGCCGCGCCCATCCGCGCACGGGTCGCCGGATCGTCGAGCAGGGCGGTGAGCGCCGCGGCGAGCCCGGCCACGTCTGCGGGCCGGTACAGCAGGCCGTTGCGGCCGGGGTGGACGAGGTGCGGGAGCGCGACGGCGTCGGCGGCCACCACGGGCCGCCCGGACGCCATCGCCTCGAGCGTCACCAGGCTCTGCAGCTCGGCGATGCCCGGCATGCAGAACACCGCGCACCGCCGGTAGGCCGCGACGAGCGCGTCGTCGTCCACGGCGCCGCGGAACCGCACCCGGTCCGCCAGGCCGAGGTCCCGGGCCAACGCGCTCCACCCGGCGCGGCGGGTGCCGTCACCGATGATCTCCAGCCGGGCGGGGCCGGCCACCAGCGCGAACGCCCGGATCAGCTCGTCGACCCGCTTCTCCCGCTCCAGCCGGCCCACGAACAGCACCGTGGGCTCCGCCCCGGGTTCGGGTTCGACGCCACCGGCCCCGAACCTGCTCAGGTCGATGCCGCAGGACACCGCGCGACCCGAGAGCCCCGCGCGGGCGCCGAGGAGCTCGACGGCCCGGGGCGTGGGCGCGGTGACCACATCGGCGGTCCCGTAGACGCGGGCCAGATCCCGCCAGGCCCACCGCGAGACCCGGTCGGCGAGCACGTCCGGCACCCGGGCGTGCTCCAGCATGTTCTCCGGCATGAAGTGGTTCGTGGCGACGGTCGGGAACCCGGCGTCGGCGGCGGCCGCGAGCAGACCGCGCCCGACCTGGAAGTGCGACTGCACGTGCACGACGTCCGGGAGCACCGCCCGCAGCACCCGTTGCGCCCCCGCGGCGGCCGGGCCGGGCAGGCAGGCGCGGAACCGGTCCTGGCCGGGGACGCGGTAGGAGCGCAGCCGGTGCACCGCCGTCACCCCGTCTGCCGGGACCGGGGACGAGGCGGGGCCGGTGTCCGACGGCGCCACGACATGCACCTCGTGCCCTCGCCCGGCGAGGCCGGCGGCCAGTCGCGCGGTGAACCGGGCGGCGCCGTTGATGTCGGGTGGGAACGTGTCGGCGCCGATCAGGACGCGCAGCGGACGGTTCACGGTCGTTCCTCGGAAGCGGGGCACCAGGATCGGCGCCGGACGGGAAGTGGACGGCCGGCTCGGCACCCACACGATCTCGATCCCGGGTGAATCGCGATCATGATTCGGTTCGGGATCGGGTAAGAGACGTTGCCGGGGCGGCGGCGCGCAGCCGTCAGTGCGCTGCGGGCGCCGAACCGCGGATGAGGAACGCGCCGACGATGGCGAACAGCGACAAAGTTGCCGCCACCAGGAACGCTGCGTGCACGCCACCTGCCGTCTGCTCCACGAGCGGGACGCCCTCCGCGGCGAGCGCCGCCGAGCGCACCGACAGCACGCTGACCAGCAGGGCCACGCCGGCCGCCCCGGCCAGCTGCTGGGCGGTGCTGAAGATCGCGCTCCCGTAGGGGTACAGCTTCGGCGGCACCGCCCCCAGGCCCGCGGTGAACAGCGGCGTGAACACGAATGCCAGCCCCGAAGACAGCAGCAGGTGGAACCCGACCACCTGCAGCGGCGAGCTCTCGGCCGTGAACAGCGTCGCCGACCACAGCGCCGCGCTGGTGGCGACCGTGCCGGGCACGAGCAGCGTCCGCGCACCGAACCGGTCGTACAGCCGCCCGACCACCGGCCCCAGCACACCCATGAGCAGCCCACCCGGCAGGAGCAGCAGGCCCGTGGTGAGTGGATCCAGTACCAGCGCGTTCTGCAGGTAGATCGGCAGCAGCACGGCCGTGCCCAGCAGCGTCCCCATCGTCAGCATCATCATCGCGCTGGCGATCGTGAACGTCCGCGATCCGAACGTGCGCAGGTCCAGCAGGGCGCGGTCGGCCCGCTGCAGCACCAGCTGCCGGGCGACGAACGCCACCACGCCCGCGACGCCGACGGCGAATGCGCCCCACACCACGACCCCCGACGTGCCACCGGAGTGGCCGACGCTGCTCAACCCGTAGACGAGGCCACCGAAGCCGAGAGCGGAGAGCACCACGGACACCACGTCGATCGGCGCCGACGTGGTCTCCCCGACGTTCGTGATCAGCCGCAGCCCCAGCACCAGCGCGGCGAGTGCGATCGGCAGCACCAGCCAGAACATGTAGCGCCAGCCGAACAGGTCCAGCACGATGCCCGACACCGTGGGCCCGATCGCGGGTGCGACGGAGATGACGATCGAGATGTTGCCCATCAGGGCACCCCGGCGGGCCGGGGGCACGAGCGTCAACACCGTGGTCGTCAGCAGCGGCATCATGATCGCCGTGCCGCCGGCCTGCACGACGCGGCCGGCCAGCAGCACACCGAACCCGGGCGCGAGCGCCGCGAGCAGCGTGCCTGCGCTGAACAGCAGCATGGCCGTGGCGAACAGGGTGCGCGTGGGCACCCTCCGGATCAGGAACCCGGTGACCGGGATGACCACGGACATCGTGAGCAGGAAGCCCGCGGTGAGCCACTGCCCGACGCTCGCCGTGATCTGCAGGTCGGTCATGAGCACCGGCAGCGCGACGCTCATGATCGTCTCGTTGAGGAAGACGACGAACGTGGAGACCAGCAGCACCCCGATCACGATGCGGTTGCGGGAACCGAGCTGCCCCGAGGCCTCGGGACCGCCCTCGACGTCAGCTGTCAACCGATGCGCGCTTCGCACGATGCCGCCCTCCGCTCTCCTCGAACCGGGTCCGGTCAGTCCGGGACGACGACGGCGCGGGTCCGCCCCTGGTGCGCCCATGCCGCGCCGACGCGGCTGTGCGGGTAGGCGGTGTAGGGCGCGTCGAAGGTCCCGTCCCCGAACCGGGCGATGACCTCGGGAACCTCGGCGATCATCCGGGCCTTCGAGACCGAGCCCGTGCCACTACCGCTGATCCGGATCCGCCGGCTGCGCAGCAACGCGGCCGGCAGGGACGCCGCGGTACCGGCGAGCGCACCGAACTGCACGTAGTCGATGGGGACGTCGTCGTCCGCGCTGACCCCTCTCAGCGCGGCGAGGGCCACCTCGGCAACGGGCCCCCACACGAAGTCGAGCACGAGCGCGGGCGGAGCCTCCGCGACGGCAGCACCGAGCGCAGCCCTCCAGGCGTCCGGACCGCCGTGCGCGAGCGGCACGGTCACGACGCGGGGTCCGCGCAGCCCCTCCATCGCCTCCGGGTCGCGCCCGACCGCGATCACCCGCTGCGCCCCCATGGACAGCGCCGCCCGCACCGCCAGGCCACCCGACATGCCGGTCGCCCCCAGCACCAACACGGTGCCGAGCTCGCCCACCTCCCTGCGCCGGGCGACCAGCGCCATCCAGCCCGACATGCCGGGATTCATGCCGGCCGCGACCGCGAGCGGATCGGCCCCGGCAGGCAGCTCCACCTCGAACGGGGTGACCAGCCGTTCGGCCATCGTGCCCCGCAGCGGCTCCTTCCCCGGCTGCTGCTGCGCATCGGGGAAGTCCGCGCAGACGGGTGCGGCGTCCGGGTTGCTGACTACTGCTGCACGCACCAGAGGCTCCTTAACTACGTTCAGGTCGGCTGGAGCACACCGTGCCTGAACTTTGTTAAGGTGTCAAGCGTGGCGAAGGGCGCCCGAGTGGGCAAGGACGCCGAACGCCCGCGGTCCTCGGTGGTCGTTCTGATCAGCACCTCGGTGCTGGTGCTGCGACACTGGCGTACTTGTCGGGATGATCACGGCCCGGTGATCGGTCCGAGCAGTGCGTGGGTGCTGTCGCGGCGACGTCAGATACTTCTCGCAGCGATCACCATCCGGCCCACGGGTGACCCACCGGATCGCGAGGGGTGGGGCGACGTCAGCAGGCGTTGCCGATCGCCCGGTCGGAGTCGCTCCCCTGCAGCATGAGGGTGACTTCCTCGACACGGCGGAAACGTCCGTCCGGAGCGAGGTCTCCGATCGCGTAGACCTCCATGCGCACGGTCGAGCCGCCCTTCTTCGTGATGTGCGCCGTGTGCCGGTCGGCGTACCTGGTGCCGTCGTACAGCTCGTCATGGACCTCGACGAAGCCCTCGGCCACGACGGTGCGGAGGTGGCTGATGTGCGCGACGAACCCGGCGCGGTCGTCCCACTGACCGTCGGTGCGCTGGCGGTAGTCCGGGGCGAAGTGCCGGTCGACGGCGTCCTCCACGGTGAGGTCGGCATTGAAGAGCAGATCGGTGAGCGCTGCGCGCATTCCGGTGCGAGCCATGGACTTACTCCTCCTCGTGCGGGTCACGGCCCTAGCGAGCTTGCCTCAGAGACACCAGAAGTTGTCACTGGGGTTGATTTCGCCTCGGTTGGTCGCGACGCTGTGCTCATGAGCACCTCCACCACGCGTGCGACCCTCGACGTCCCCGACGCGCCGGCGTTCGACTCACCGGAGGACGAGCGCCGGCACCGCAAGCAGCAGCTCGCCGCCGCCCTGCGGATCTTCGGTCGCCTCGGCTACGACGAGGGCGTCGCCGGCCACATCACCGTGCGGGATCCCGAGTTCCCGCAGATGTTCTGGTGCAACCCGTTCGGTGTCTCGTTCGGCCGGATCAGCGTCAAGGACCTCGTGCTCGTGGACGAGGACGGCTCCGTCGTCGAGGGCACTCGCGCGGTGAACCGGGGGGCGTTCGTCATCCACTCCGCGATTCACCGTCGGCGTCCCGACGTGGTGGCGGCGGCGCACGCGCATTCCATCAACGGACGGGCGCTGGCGGCGCTGGGCTCCCCACTGCGGCCGGTCGTGCAGGAGGCGTGCGCCTTCTTCGAGGACCAGGCCGTGTACTCCGAGTACAACGGCCTCGCCCTCGAGGAGGAGGAAGGCGAGCGCATGGCGGCCGCGTTGGGCGAGCACCGGGCGGTGGCCCTCGCCAACCACGGCATCATCACCGTCGGCGGATCGCTGGAGGAGGCCGCCTACTGGTTCATCAGCTTCGACCGCGCCGCGCAGGTCCAGCTGCTGGCCGAGGCCGCAGGCACCCCCGCCTACCTCTCCGACGCCGACGCCCGAACCGCCCACCGGCAGTTCGGCTCCCCCTCGCTCGCCCGCTTCAGCTTCCAGATCCTGTGGGACGACATCGTGCACGCCCAACCCGACCTGCTCGACGAGAAGTAGGCGGGAGCGCCCGGCATGCCACACCACCACCTGAACGCCCCGCCGCACCGGCTCTGGAGCACCGAGCACGAGCCCGCGATCGTGGTGGGCGACGGGGACACCGTCGCCTTCGAGGTGCAGGAGGCCCTCGGCGGCCAGTTCGACGGGCTGCGGACCGGCGACCCGGTGCCCGATCTGGACTGGGACGGGGTGTACCCGATGGCGGGGCCGATCATGGTCGAGGGCGCCCGCCCCGGCGACACGTTGGAGATCGAGATCATCGACGTCCGGCCGGTCGACTGGGGGTGGACCGCCGTCCTGCCCGGTCTGGGCCTGCTCAGCGAGGACTTCCCGGACCCGTACTTCCAGCGCTGGGACCTCTCCGACGGCTCCGGGGTCGCCCGCCTCGGCGACGTGGCGGCGGTCCCGATCCGGCCGTTCTTCGGGGTCACCGGCGTGTGCCCGCAGGTCGACGCGCCCACGCCGGTGCTGCCGCCGGGCCGCTTCGGCGGGAACCTCGACTGCCGCGACCTGGTCGCCGGCAGCCGGCTCTTCCTGCCGGTACAGGTCCCCGACGCCCGCCTCGCCCTCGGCGACCCGCACGCGGCACAGGGCGACGGTGAGCTGTGCGTCAGCGCGATCGAGACGTCCGCGGCCGGCGAGATCCGGGTACGCCTGCACCGCGACCGCACGATCGCCGGGCCCCAGCTGCAGACCCCGGGCGGTCTGCGCGCCGGCCTCGAGGACGAGGGCTGGTTCGCGACCATGGGGGTCGGGCCGGATCTGATGGCGGCCGCCCGGGACGCGGCCCGGGCGATGATCGACCATCTCGTGCGGGCCTACCCGCTCAGCCCCGTCGAGGCGTACGTGCTGGCCAGCGTGTGCGTCGACCTCAAGATCACCGAAGTGGTCGACGCCCCGAACTGGGTCGTCTCCGCGTACCTCCCGCTGGCGGTCCTCTCGTGAGCAGCATGATCGGATTGCGCGAGTGGGCAGCGGACGGCAAGGCGAGCGGAGCACACCGGTGAGTGACGAGGTCGATGTCCGGGTGGCGCGGCGGCTGCGCACCATCCGCAGCCGGCACGGCACCACCTTGAGCTCGGTCGCTCGCCTCGCCGGGATCTCGTCGGCCCACCTGTCGCGGCTGGAGAGCGGCGACCGCCAGCCGTCGATCGGCACGCTGCTGCAACTCGCCCGGGTGTACGGCGTCAGCGTCGGCGAGCTGGTCGAGGAGCAGGACGACCGCATCCACCGGCTGATCCGGGCCGGCGACCGCCGAGGGGCGAGTCGTGGCCGCGAGGGCGAGTACCAGGTGCTCACCTCGGACCGGAGCAACCTGATGGCGGTGCGGGTCTCCATCGACCCCGGGGAGGTCACGCTCGACGCCCGGCACGTCGGCGAAGAGTGGATCCACGTGATGTCCGGTCCGGTGACGGTGACCCTCGACGACGAGGACATCGTCCTGGACACCGGCGACAGCCTGCACTTCGACTCCGCACAGCCACACCGGCTGCGGGCGCCCCGGGAACGGTCCGCGGACCTCCTCGTGGTCTCGGCGGCGAGCACGCTGCCCGCGCACCACCCGCTTCCCCGGCCGCACTAGGTGTCCGGTCAGGGTCGTGACCTGCGGTCCGGGGCCCGCCCGAACGGGCTCACGGGCGGACGAGCACCTTCCCGATGGCACCCTTCTCCACGGCCTCCTGCGCGGCGACCACGTCGCTGAGCTCGAAGTCGGAGACGGGCAGGGCAGACAACGCGTCCGCCTCGATGGCGTCGTTCGTCCAGGAGATCACCCGCCTGAACTCGGCTGCGGAGACCGTGTACATCAGCGCGAACCGGATCGACGCGTTCGCCACCGCCAACGGCAGGATCGGGATCCTGGGCTGTTCGGACTCCCCGGCGTAGACGGCGATCACGGCGTCGGGTGCGACGACGGCGGCGTCGGTGTCGATGTTCGCCCCCAGCGCGACCTCGACGATGCGGTCGACCTGCCCGACGGACGCCAGGATCCGCTCCGCGACGTCCTCCTCGCGGTAGTTCAGCACGAGGTCGGCGCCCGCGGCACGCGCCAGCTCGGCCTTCTCCGCCGAGCTGACCGTGGTGACCACCTGGGCCCCCGCGTGCTTCGCCAGCTCGATCGCGAAGTGCCCGACGGCTCCCGCGCCGCCCGCGACGAGGACCGTCCGCCCCCGTACCGCGCCGGGGTCGCCGCCGAGGCAGTACGCCGCCGTCAGCGCGGGCACACCGAGGCCGGCACCGAGCTCGTCGGACGCGTTGTCGGGGAGCGGGACCACCTTGTTCGCCGGTACCACCGCGAACTCCGCGGCCGTGCCGTACGGGTTGTCGGCCGCGGCGAGGTAGAGCCACACGCGCTGGCCGACGGCGAGCCCGGTGACCCCCGGGCCGATCGCGTCGACCCGGCCGGCGCCGTCGTGGTGGGGCACCTGGAAATCGTCGGGAGCGCGGCCGGTGAGTCCGGCGCGGGCCTTCCAGTCCGTGGGGTTCACGCCGGAGGCCGAGATCGCGACCCGCACCTCCCCCGCCCGGGGGTCGGGCACGTCCAGCTCGACGAGTTCGAGGACGTCCCGGGCCGGCCCGGTCTTCCGATAGATCGCTGCTCTCACCCGGTCCATGGTGCCCAGGCGTGGTTGGAGCGCGGTACAACCTGCCCGCGGCAGGGTTGGTCGCACCGCCATACCGAGGCATGTCCGGGTGACGAAGAGTGAGCGCCGTCATAGCCAGGCGCGTCCGAGTGCCGAAGAGCGAGCGACGTCACCCCCCTCACCGGCCCCGAGGAGATCCACCCATGCACACGACCCGAGGCCCTGTGGTCAACCGCCTGACCGAGCGCGAGATCATCTCCATCCAGCACCTCATCGCCGAGATCGCGTTCGCCTTCGACAGCGGCGGTGACTACGCCGCACGCCTGGGCGAGCTGCTGGCCGACGACGTCCGGTACGAGAACCCCGGGAAGACGCACCTCCACAGCCTGGCGGAGCTCGTCGACACGCTCGAGAACTCGACCGACCCCGCGTTGAGCCACCACCTGTCCACCATGACCGTCGCGCCGGCGGGCCCGGACGCGGCGACCTGCCGCTCCAAGGTCCTGACCTTCCGTTCCGGTGGCCGGCTGAGCGTCGGCGAGTTCACCGACACGGTGCGCCGCGGGCCGGACGGCCGCTGGAGGCTCACCCACCGACTCGTGCACCCGATCATCTGACCCGCTGAGGAGACCCATGACCGCGCCCTTCGGACCGATCCGACAGCTCGGCTACATCGTCACGGACATCCACACGGCCATGCGCCAGTGGCTCGAGGGCCCGGGCGTCGGGCCGTTCTACTACCTGGAGGGCAACGGCGCGCTGGCGCAGTCCGGTGGCGTGCAGGTCGAGCTGATCCAACTGCGCGACGACTCGCCGTCGTTCTTCCACGCGTTCGTCGGCGAGTTCGGGGAGGGCCTGCACCACGTCGCGTTCTGGACCGAGCACTTCGACGCCGGGGTGGAGGCCGCGCTGGCCCGCGGGTACGTCGAGCTCCACCGCGGCACGTCGCTGCCCGGCAGGCCCGACAGCCGGTTCGCCTACTTCGACCGCGAGGCCGTCGACGGCACCGCGATCGAGATCTCCGAACGCGGGGCCGACAAGGCCGCGCTGTTCGACGCGATCGCCGATGCCGCGCAGCGCTGGGACGGCACCGCGCCCGTCCGCGACATGGCGGCTCTGCTGTCCGAGGTCACCGGGACGCCGCGATGAAGGCGGTGCTGATCCACCGCCACACCGGCGGCGCGACACTCGCCCTCGGTGACGTCCCGGAGCCGGAGGTGCGCCACGGGCAGGTCCGGATCTCCGTCCGTGCCGTCTCGGTCAACTACGCCGACCGGGTCGTGCCGCAGGGCGGGTACGGCACTCCCCCCGCGGACGGCGTGCCGTGGGTGGCCGGCCTGGACGCCGCCGGTGAGGTCACGGAGGTCGGTGCCGGCGTCACGGGCGTGCGGGTCGGTGACCGGGTGATGGCCATGGTGCCCGCCGGCCTGGCGGAGCAGGTGGTCGCCGACGCACGGTTCACCGTCCCGGTCCCGCCGGCGTGGTCCGACGAGGAGGGCGCGGCGGCGATCGTCGGCCTGCTGACCGGGTGCAGCGCGCTGAACGCGGCCGACGGGCTGCGCGCCGGCGAGAGCGTCGTCGTCACCGGGGCCACCTCGGGCATGGGCCTGCAGGCGGTGCAGCTCGCCCGGCACCTCGGGGCCGGCCGGATCATCGCCGTGGCGCGATCGGACCGCGCGGACGGCGTCCTGCACCGCCTCGGGGCCGACCTCGTCCTGCACAGCGCGGGGCCCGGCTTCGCGGACCGGGTGCTCGACGCGACCGGGGGGACGGGCGCCGACGTGGCCGTGGACCACGTGGGCGGGGACTACTTCCCCGACCTCGTCGCCGCGGCGGCGGTCAACGGGCGGATCGTCAACGTCGGGCGTGCCGCGGGCGCGGAGGCGACGGCGGACCTGGAGGCGTTCTCGCTGAAGCAGCTCACCCTGCGCGGGGTCACGTTCCGCACCCGCTCCCCGGCCGAGCTGGCCGCGCTCTACCAGCAGGTCCGGAACCTGGACCTCACCACGCTCCGCCCGGTCATCGCGCGGGTCGTCCCCTGGCAGCAGACCGAGGAGGCCCAGGGCCCCGGGTCCACCGGGACCGCCGTCGGGAAGGTCGTAATCCGGGTCGCCTGACCCTCCAAGGCCCCCCCTTTGTACAAAGGAGTACAACCATGACCGCAGATCAGCGGCGGGCATCTCCCTCCCACAGCCTGAAGCAGACGCGGCGTGCGGCCGCCGCGAGCTTGGGCGGGACGTTGCTCGAGTACTACGACTTCGCCATCTACGGGCTGGCCGCGGCCCTGGTCTTCGGACCGGTCTTCTTCCCCTCCGCCGATCCGACGGTGGGCGTGCTGGCGTCGTTCGCCACCTTCGGCGTGGGCTTCCTCGCCCGCCCGCTCGGCGGCATCGTCTTCGGCCACTTCGGTGACCGGCTGGGGCGCAAGAACGTCCTCGTCACGACGATGCTCATCATGGGCGTGTCGACGGTGCTGATCGGCTGCCTGCCCGGGTACGACTCGATCGGCCACTGGGGAGCGGTGCTGCTCGTCCTGCTCCGGCTCGCGCAGGGGTTCGCCTTCGGCGGCGAACAACCCGGGGCCGTCCTCCTCGTCGCCGAGCACGCGTCGGCGGGGCGCCGGGGGCTGTTCGCGTCGCTGCCCGGAGTGGGTGTGTCCTTCGGCCTGGTCCTCGGCAACCTCGCCTTCCTCGCCGTCAGCACCAGCATGGACCCCGCAGCGATGCAGACGTGGGGCTGGCGGATCCCGTTCTGGGCGGGCGGCCTCCTGGTCGTCGTCGGGCTCCTGGTCAGGTTCGGGCTGGCCGAGACCCCGGACTTCGAGCGGAACAAGGCGAACGCCCAGGTGTCGGCCTCCCCGATCCGCGACGTCCTCCGCACCCACCCGACCCAGATCCTGCTCGCCGGCGGCGTACAGGCAGGCCAGGCGGTGGCGTCCTACATCACCGTCGTCTACAGCCTGGCGTACGCGCGCGAGCACGACGTGCCCTCCGCGCTGCCGCTGCTCGGGATCATCCTCAGCGGCGTGCTGCACCTCGCGCTCGTCCCCGCCGCGGGCGCGCTGTCCGACCGGTTCGGCCGGCTGCCCACGTACCTCGCGGGCGCGGTGTTCATCGCGGTCACCTCGTTGTTCTTCCTGCCCATGATCGCGACCGGCTCCGCGGTGCTCGTGCTCACCGCCTACCTGCTGATCTTCGGGGTCGGCTGGGCCGTCATCACGGGCGTCTACCCCGTGATGCTCGCCGAGGCGTTCGCCACGAAGGTCAGCTATTCGGGCCTGTCGCTGGGAATGCAGCTCGGGGTCGTCCTCGGCGGTCTGACACCGTTCGTCGCCACGCTCGTCGCGACGGCGCCGAACGGCCCGACGCTGCTCGGCATCGGCCTCTCGGTGGTCGCGCTGCTGTCCGCATGGTGTGCCGCCGCGCTCGTCCGGCGCACGACACGGGCGGGCGGGGCCGCCACCACGGATCGACCCGTCGCGGTCGGGGTCGCCGACGCGAAGCCGTGACGGTGGGCGGCGTGCACCGGGCCCGCATGGTTGGAGGCTGCTACAACTGGAGTGCGGCTGACCGCGGCGCCGGCGCCGCGAGCGGCGTGATCAGCAGATCGGCGCATCAGCGGCCACATCTGAGCGTGTTGCCGAACTGGGGCCCGCGGCCGCGCGATGGTGATCGCTGCGAGAAGCACCAGACGTCGCTGCGACAGCACCCACGCACTCCTCGCACCGATCACCGGCCCTGATCGCAGCGAGAAGCACCAGCCGGCGCCGCAACAACACCCACGCACTCCTCGCACCAATCACCCGGCCCTGATCACTCCGACCCGTACGCCACCGTCGCCGCCCCCGCACCCAGGTACTGCTCGGATCGATCACCTGGCCGTGATCGCTCCGACATGTACGCCACCGTCGTCGCACCCGCACCCAGGTACTGATCAGACCGATCACCACGGACCACGTCCCGACCGGCAGCGTCGAGCACGGGCGGATGGTCATGGCCGAAGATCGACCACCATGTGCCCGTGATCGACGTAGCGCCCGCGGTGCGGGCCTGACCCCATCCGGCAACATGCCTCTTGCAGCCCATGTCCCGATCCCGCCCGATCATGAGAGGTGGACACCCCTCGAACGGCCCGATGATCATCGCGAGGGTGTGGATCGGGACCACCGCAAGGCGGGCACGAACCCAGCAGCGACGGGCTCGTCCAGGACAGACCTGGGCCCGCGCCGGGGACGGCCGCCCACCCAGCCACGATATTCGGCAGTTCTGCCAACCCGGCCACCCCACCGACAGGCAGCAGCAGGGGAAACCGGCCGACTACGCCGAAGACCAGGACCGGGGCGTGAGGCAATGGTCGCGAGCCGGGAACGGCGCGCCCACAGGAGATTCCACGACGACGTAGACGTGAGAGGGGTTGGATCTTCCCCCAACCCCGCTCACGTCTACCTGGTCATGCAACGGGCACGGAACGCGGAACCTAGGTCGTCCACGACCGCAGGATGCGCCACGAGCGAGACCTCAGCGGGGTTTGATCTCCAGCAGACCCCGCTCACGTCTCATTGATCATGCAACGGGCGCGTTCCGAACCCCGAGGTGGCCGTGATCAGCGGAAATGGTGGGAGGTCGACAGATCGAGCGTGTGGCCGACCCGGGCCTCGGATGCCCGATGATGATCGCTGCGAGAAGCACCTGACGTCGCCGCGGCAGCACCCACGCACTGCTCGGACCGATCACCCGGCCCCGATCACCCCGACAAGTACGCCACCGTCGCAACACCCGCACCCACGCACTTCTCAGACCGATCACCCGGCCCCGATCACCCCGACAAGTACGCCACCGTCGCAACACCCGCACCCACGCACTTCTCAGACCGATCACCCGGCCCCGATCACCCCGACAAGTACGCCACCGTCGCAACACCCGCACCCACGCACTTCTCAGACCGATCACCCGGCCCCGATCACCCCGACAAGTACGCCACCGTCGCAACACCCGCACCCACGCACTTCTCAGACCGATCACCCGGCCCCGATCACCCCGACAAGTACGCCAATGCCGCAGCGACTGCCCCCAGGTACTGCTCAGACCGATCACCGCGCGCCGCGTCCCGACCAGCAGCGCCGACCATGGGCGGACGGTCGTGATCGCCGATCGACCGGCCACCGTGGGCCGTGATCGACGCAGCGTCCGCGGTGCGGGCCGTGACCGATTCGACAACGGGCTCATCTGGCCGCCCCCGCACCAGACCGCCGATCACGCCCCTCGGACCCCGGACTTGATCATCGGACGGGTGCACACACGGCCAGATATGGCCGCCCCGGCACCGAGGCCGTGATCATGCCGGTGACACCGCACTGGGCCAGGTCACACACCCCGTCCACCCCCATCGACGCCCGCAGCCACCCAGCCCCTTGCGGAACAAGGGCGGCTCTTGCCGTGACCGGGCGGATTCATGTCGTCTCGTCCGGCTCCGCGGCGAGGGCCCAGGCCACCTCGAGCAACGTATCCGTGGAATCCAGGTTCGCCCCGGTGATCTCGGTGAAGCGCGCGAGCCGGTAGCGGAGGGTGTTCTGGTGGACGACCAGTGCCTCGGAGGCGCGAGCCACGTTCTTGTCCGCGCTCACGTAGGCGCGGATGCTGCGCCAGATGAGCGCGCCGAAATCGCCCATCGAGTCGAGCGGCGCTCGGTAGCGGCGCAGCAGGAGAGCGGTGACGGCGTCGTCCCGGTCGACCGCGAGCAGCCAGCCGATGTCCTCGATCCTGCGCCGGCCGCGAACGCCATGGCGCCCCATCCAGTCGTAGATGCGTGTCGCGAGCTCGAACGAGCCCGCGACCTCGGGCAGCGGTGCCGCGGGGCCGAGCGCGACGACGTCCTCGGGTGCCAGCACGCCGACGGGACCGGACAGCAAGCCGAAGCAGTACCCGTCGGCGACCACGACCAGATCGGTGGCCCGCGTCTCCAGGCGACGCCGCAGCGTCTCCACGGACGCGCCCGGCGCGGTGCCCGCCTTCACCGCGAGGTACTCGATGGTGGTGTCGAGGCCGAGCTCCTCCCCCCGCGCGTGCACCTCGGGAACCGGTAATCCTCCGGAGAGGACCTTCTCCAGGAATTCCGCACGCAGCTGGGAATGCCGCAGCGCACCGGTGAGCTGCCGGCTCCGGAAGAGCGCGGTCATCTGATTCGTCATCAGGTCGCTCAGTTGCCAGAGGATGCGGACGGCGCTGAGAACCTCGGCCGCGTCGACGCCCCGTTCGGCCGCGATCTCGATGAACCGTTCCTGGATGACGCCGATCGACTGGCGCCAGCCCTGGATCCCGTCCTCGACCCGCAGGCCCTGCCCGAGGCGCTCGTCGACCCGGATGGTCAGGGCCTCGACGTCGCGCTCGTCGACGACGGGCGACCCGGCGAGAAGCGAGTGGCGGACGGTCTCCAGGTTCATCCGGACCGAGGCCTCGATCGCGCTGCGCGGCACCACCGCGTACGGCGGCCGCTGCTCGTCGCCGTTCGCAACGGTCCGTACGACGAGTTCGTCGACGTCGTCCATCAGCCTCGCCACGCTGTCGCGAAACGATTGCCCCGCGGAACGGCTGCGCAATTCTGATGGTTCCAATCCGGCCTCCTGCAACCGCATTCTGCCAGACGTTGTAGCGGCCTCCAATCACGGTCGCCGACGGTTGGGGCGCTCGCCGTAGAAGCGGGGGCGGCCGCGCTGAACCATCGAGCCGTTGGAACACCAGGTCGACGAGAGGCGCCGGGCGTGAGGATCACCGAGTTCTTCGATCGCGGGCTCCGCCAGAACCCGGACGGTCCGGCGTACATCATGGACGGGCGCCGGTGGACCTACCGCGAGGCGTACGCCTTGTCCTGCCGGGTGGCGCAGGGCCTGAGCGCCGCGCTGGAGCCGGGCACGAAGGTCGCCGTCCTGTCGCCGAACCACCCCGAGGCCTGGATCTGCGTGATCGGCAGCTGGCGGGCCGGGATGGTCTGGGTGCCGCTGAACCCCGCCATGCCGCAGGAGGAGACGGCCGAGCTCGCCGCGGCCTTCGACTGCGAGGCGATCTTCTACCACTCGTCGATGGCAGGCGTGGTGGAGTCGCTCCGGGACCGGTCGCCCGGTCTCCGGTTGGCCGTGTGCCTCGACCAGGAGCTGGCGGACGGTCCTGAACTGCACCGCTGGTGCGGCGCCCACCCCGCCGAGCCCCCGGACGTCCGCACCGCGATCGACGACATCGTCGCGATCCCGCCGACGGGTGGGACGACGGGCAGACCCAAGGGTGTGATGAGCACCCATCGCAACTTCCACACGTCCACCGCTCACCTGCTGATGCTGCTGAACTACGAGGCCCGGCAGCCGATCGTCAACCTCGCCGCGGCGCCGATGACACACACCAGCGGGCTGCTCAGCCTGCCGGCGACGGCACGCGGCGGCACGGTCGTGGTCCTGGAGAAGGCCGACCACACGGTGCTCGCCGACGTGATCGAGCAGTACGGCGTCACCGAGATGTTCCTGCCCCCGACGGTGATCTACCGCTGGCTCGACCACCTGGAGGGCCAGCAGCGCGACTTCTCGTCGCTGCGCTACCTGATCCACGCCTCCGCGCCGATGTCGGTCGAGCGGCTCAGACAGGCCATCGACGTCTTCGGGCCCGTGATGACGGCCGCGTACGGCCAGACGGAGTCGCCGGGAACCATCGCGCTGATGCGGTGTGCGGAGCTCTTCGCTCCGGACGGCAGCCTCGACGAGACGCGGCTCGCCTCCTGCGGCCGGCCGACCCCGCTCCTCTCCTTCGAGATCCGCGACGACGAGGGCAACGCCGTGCCCTGCGGGACGGCGGGCGAGATCTGCGTGCGCGGGGACACGGTCATGGCGGGCTACCACGCCCAGCCCGAGCAGACGGCGGAGACGGTGGTCGACGGCTGGCTGCACACCGGCGACATCGGCCGGCTCGACGCCGACGGCTACCTGTTCATCACCGACCGGAAGAAGGACATGATCATCTCGGGCGGGTTCAACGTGTACCCGAGCGAGGTGGAACAGGTCCTGTGGAGCCACCCCGCGGTAGGCGACTGCGCCGTCGTCGGCATCCCGCATCCGGACTGGGGTGAAGCGGTGACCGGCGTGGTCGAGCTGCGACCCGGGGCCGACGTCGCCCCCGAGGAGCTCGTCGCGTGGTGCCGCGAGCGGCTGGGTGGGATCCGGGCTCCGAAGCGCATCGACCTCGTCGGGGAGCTGCCGCGCAGCCCCAACGGGAAGGTCCTCAAGAACCGCGTGCGCGAGCCGTACTGGCGTGGAGTCGACCGGCGGATCTGACGGCCGGGGATCATCGATCCGGTCCGCAGGATCCACGACGCACGCTCGAGGAGCACGATGTTGTTGTCCCAGCCCATCGACGACTTCCGCCTCGCCTACGACCGGCACGGCGACCCCGCCGGGTCCCCCGTCCTGCTGCTGCACGGCTGGCCGGGTGACCGGACCGACCACGCGGCCGTGGCGCAGCGGCTCGCCGGCACCGGGCACGACGTCGTCGTACCGGACCTGCGTGGGTTCGGGCAGTCCGACAAGCACGACCGGGATCCCGCCGGGCACTACGGCGCCCCCGCCCAGGCGCGCAGCGCGGCCGGGCTGCTCGACGAGCTGGGGGTCTCGCAGGCCGTCATCGGCGGTTACGACATCGGCGGCCGCGTCGCCCAGCAGCTCGCCGTCGACCGGCCGGACCTGGTGCGCGCCCTGGTGATCTCCCCGCCGGCGCCCGGCGTCGGGCGGCGGATCCTCGACGAGGCTCCGATGCGCGAGTTCTGGTACCAGCCCTTCCACCAGCTCGAACTCGCCCGCGAGCTGATCGACGGCGACGTGGGCCGCGCGCGGGCCTACCTGAAGCACTTCTGGTCGCGCTGGTCCGGCCCGGACCACACCGTCGACGACGAACGCCTCGACCACCTCGCCGCCGCCTACGGCGCTCCCGGGGCGTTCGTCGCGTCGATCGGCTGGTACCGCGCGGCGAGCGGGATGGTCGCCCGCGCGCTCGCCGAGACCGAGCCGGACCCCGCCGACCGGATCGCCGTCCCGACGACGTTCCTGTGGCCCGAGCACGACCCGCTCTTCCCCCGCGCGTGGTCCGACCGGCTCGACGCCTTCTTCGCGGACGTGACGGTGGTGCCCGTGGACGGGGTCGGGCACTTCGTGCCCGTGGAGGCACCCGAGATCTTCGCCGACACGATCGCCGCGGTCGCGGCACGACCACGATGACAGGAGCAGCAGATGTACAGCGACTACGAGTTCCTCCAGGTGGAGCCGGGGGCGGATCGGGTCCTCCGCATCACCATGAACCGCCCCGAGAAGCTGAACGCGTCCGGCGAGATCGGGCACGCCGAGCAGGGCCGCATCTGGCGTGAGTTCGACGCCGACCCGGAGATGAACGTCGCCCTGATCACCGGCGCGGGACGTGCCTTCTGCGCGGGGGGTGACATCAAGGAGGGCAACGGGCCCCTCCCCGTCGACACGCGCGACGGCCGCACCCTGGTGCGCAGCATCATCGCGTGCCGCAAGCCGATCGTCTCCGCCATCAACGGGGTCGCGGTCGGCGGAGGCCTGGCGATCGCGCTGCTCGCGGACATCTCGATCGCCAGCGAGCGAGCGGTGCTCATCGACGGCCACGTCAGGCTCGGTCTCGCGGCCGGCGACCACGCCGCCCTCGTGTGGCCCCTCGCGATCGGCATGGCCCGCGCGAAGTACCACCTCCTGCTGGGCAACCGGATCACCGGCCGGGAAGCCGCCGAGATCGGGCTGGTCGGCAGGTGCGTCCCCCACGAGGACCTCATGTCGACCGCGAACGAGGCCGCGATGCAGCTCGCCAAGGGCCCGCAGTTCGCCATCCAGGGCACCAAGGCGGCGTTGAACGACTGGTACCTGCACAACATGGGTATCTTCGAGCACTCGCTCTACGTCGAGGCCCACAGCGCGACGCTGCCGGACGCCGAGGCCGGGATCCGTGCGGTGCGCGAGGGCACCGAACCCGTGTTCCCCGGGGCCGTCGGCTCCGACAGGTACTAGGACGAGAGAACAGGAAATCGCACATGCAGCCGATCGCCGTCTCGACCGACATCCCGCTGGAGATCGCCGTCGACGCGATCCCGGACGACGACCGGGTGTGGGTCCCGCAGGCCCCGGGCGTCTTCTTCCGCCCGCTGTTCATCAACACCGTGACCGGCCAGTGGTGCAACCTGCTCAAGGTGACCAAGTCGGGCATCGTCTCCCGCCACCGGCATCCCGGCATCGTCGTCGGGTACGTCATCGCGGGCGAGTGGAAGTACGACGAGCACGACTGGACGGCGCGCACCGGTGGGTTCGTCTACGAGCCGCCCGGCGAGATCCACACCCTGCGGGTCCCCGACCACTGCCAGGAGATGATCACCTTCTTCAACATCAGCGGCGCGATGATCTACCTCGACGAGGACGGCCGCCAGGTCGGCTACGAGGACGCCTTCACCAAGTTGGACATGTGCCGCGCCCACTACGCGGCGAACGGCCTGGGCGCCGACTACGTCGACCAGTTCCGACGCTGACCCGAGGAGCTCTGACCATGAACGCGGTGTCGCGGGACGCCACCATGCGGGCCGCTGTCTGGACCGCTCCGGGACACATCGACGTGCGCGACGTCCCGTACCCGCGGGTGCCGGACGGATGGCTGCTCCTGCGCGTGGAGTATGGCGGCATCTGCGGAACCGACCTCTCCATCGTCGCGGGGAAGCACCCCCGGGCGGCCGCTCCCCTGGTGCTCGGCCACGAGATCGTCGGAACCGTCCTACGATCGGGCGCGGACGGGCCGCCGGTCGGCACCCGGGTGGTGGCCGAGCCGCTCATCAGCTGCGGCCGTTGCTGGGCCTGCCGCAACCAGGAATCACACGTGTGCCGCGAGCTCGAACTGTTCGGGATCGACGCGGCGGGCGGCCTCGCCGACCACATGGCGGTGCCGGCCGACCGGGTCGTCCCGGTGCAGCCCGGGGTGCCGGTTCGGCGCGCCGCATGGGCGGAGCCCCTCGCCGTCGCGGTGCACGCGGTGGCTCGAGCGCAGATGCGGGGAGGCGAGTCGGTGCTCGTCTTCGGCGCGGGCCCCATCGGCATCCTGGTCGCGCTGGTCGCCCGCAAGGCCGGTGCCGCGCGAACGGTCGTCGTCGAGCAGAAGGCGAGCCGCCGGAAGATCGCCGTCGACTGCGGGTTCGAGACCGTCCCCGACGGCGTCGACCCGGCCACGTGGTTCCGCTCCACCCACGGATCCGAAGGGGCGGACATCGTCTTCGACGCGGCTGGACATCCCGACGTCGCCGGCGTGCTGCCCGCCTCGGCTCGCGAGACCGGCACGATCGTGCTGGTGGCCGTCTACGGGGACCCGGTGGCCCTCGACCTGAGAGCCGTGTGTTTCGGCGAGCAGCGCCTGCTCGGTTCCCGCGTCTACACCCGCGACGACCTCACCGAGGCCGTCGCACTCCTCCCGGACGACCCGCTCGGCCTCGACCGGTTGCCGGTGGCGGTCTTCCCGCTGGGCGACGCCACTGCGGCCTTCCGCGCAGCGCGCGCCGACGACGCCCCCATGAAGGTCCTGCTCGACATCGCCGAGGCATCGACCGGCACGGAGGTGTTCACGTCACCCTCGGACACACGGACGGGCCACATGCGCTGACCGCGTCGCCGCGGCCGCTTCACCCGGGTTCGCCGTCTCCGACGGGGCGGAAGCCGGCCCAGCGCGTGATCCCATACCAGTCCCCGCGAGGCGGGCGGAGGTCAATCCGCCGTCATCCCACCGTCGATGGCGATCTCGGCTCCGGTGATGTGGCGGGCGGCGTCCGAGGCCAGGAAGCAGACCGTGTCCGCGACCTCGCCCGGGGAGCAGGCGACGCCGATCGGCACCACCGTCTTCGCGACGTCGTCGAGGTCCCGCGGCCCTCGGCCGGGCTCGGCCCGGTGACCTCCGGCGAGTGCGCTCCGCAGGGCGGGCGTGTCGACGAAGCCGGGGTGGACCGAGTTCACCCGGACCTTGTTGCGCAGGCCTGCGCACTCGAGCGCCACGGCTTTCGTCATCATGCGGATCGCGCCCTTCGACCCGCAGTAGGCGGTCCAGCCGGCCATGCCCTTCAGACCTGCGACGGACGAGATGTTGAGGACAGCTCCCCCGCCCGACTCCGCGATGCGGGGGATGGCGTGCTTCATACCGAGGAACGTCCCCTCCACGTTCACCGCCATGATCCGCCGGAAGTCGTCGAGCGGCATCGAGAAGGTGTCGGTCACGGCGTGCGTGCCGGCGCAGTTGACCAGCACGGTCAGCGGGGCGTCGTGGGAGTCGGAGCGGGCCAGCGCGTCCTGCCACTGCGTCTCGTGCCGGACGTCGAGCGGGATCGCCTCCCCACGGCCGCCGGCCTGCCGGACCAGCTCGACGGTGACGTCGGCGCTCGCCCCGTCGAAGTCGGTGGCCCACACGAAGGCACCCCGGGCCGCCAACGCGAGCGCGATCGCCCGCCCGATGCCGCTCCCGGCACCGGTCACGAACGCTGCTCTTCCTGCGAGTTCCGACATGCGGACTCCTCTCGGTGTGAGGTGATTGACCTCAGCCTGCGGTCATCCCGCCGTCGATGGCGATCTCGGCACCGGTGATGTGGCGGGCGGCGTCCGAGGCGAGGAAGCAGACGGTGTCCGCGACCTCCGCCGGGGAGCAGGCGACGCCGATCGGCACCGCGGTCTCGGCGACCACGTGGGGGTCGAGGACCCGGGCTCCCGGCGAGCCGTGGCGAGAGCGTCCGACCTCCTCGGGATCGTGCTTGTGCCACGCGGGTGTGTCGACGACGCCGGGGTGGACCGAGTTGACGCGGACCCCGTTGCGGAGCTCCGCGCACTCCAGCGCCACCGCCTTGGTCATCATCCGGATCGCGCCCTTCGTCGCGCAGTACGCGGCCATCCCGGGGATCCCTTTCAGACCGGCCAGCGACGAGATGGTGACGACGGCACCGCCGCCCGACCCCGCGATGCGCGGGATCGCGTGCTTCATACCGAGGAACGTCCCCTCCACGCTGACCGCGAGCAGGCTGCGGAGGTCGGCAAGCGGCATGGTGGCGGTGTCGGCGATCATGGACCTTCCCGCGCAGCTGACGAGCACCGTCAGCGCCTCGTCGCGGTCGTCGGAGCGGGCCAGTGCGGCCGTCCACTGTGCCTCGTCGCTGACGTCGAGTCGCACCGCCGCTGCCCGGCCGCCCTCCCGTGCGATCAGCTCGGCGGTGCCCTCGGCGCCCGCCTCGTCGACGTCGGTGACCCACACGTAGGCGCCGCGCCGCGCCAACCCGAGGCTGCTCGCCCGCCCGATGCCGCTTCCGGCGCCCGTTACGAACGCTGCTCGCCCTGCGAGTTCCGACATGGGAACAATCCTGTTCTCCCGCGATTCCGACGAGCGGCAGTGAACCACGGGAGCGCGGCACGGGCAACAACCAACGTTTCCGGCATGGCTGCGATAAGCAGCAGGTATTTGTCGCTGCTGAGGGCGCCGCCTACGGTCGGGTCAACAACGAGCGCGAGGGCGGATTTCACGTCATGACCAGAACGTACGACCAGTGCGAGTTCCTGGAACTCGACCGTCCTCGGGACGGCATCCTGCGGGTGACACTCAACCGGCCGGAAAAGCGCAACGCCATGAGCAACGAGCTGCGTCGGGAATTATTCGCCGTGCTCGAGCAGGCGGATGCCGACGAGGACGTCCGCGTGATGATCCTGCGTGGCGCCGGAACGTGCTTCTCGTCGGGGTACGACCTGACGCAGGGCTCGGTGGAGGGTGGCGGTGAGCGGCCGAAGCGGCCCACCCCCTACTACACGGCGCGCGGGATCGGCTACTGGGCGCGGCACGTCGTGGACGGCTGCTTCCGGTTGTGGGACCTCGCCACGCCGTTGATCGCACAGGTGCACGGCTACTGCCTGGCGGGCGGCACCGAGCTCGCCGCCTCGTGCGACCTCGTGTACGTCGCCGACGACGCCCAGATCGGCTATCCCGCGATCCGGCTGATGAGCCCGCCGGACAACCAGGTGTTCCCCTGGTTGATGGGCATGCGCGCCGCGATGGAGATGATGCTCACCGGGGACTCGATCTCCGGCCGACAGGCCGCCGAGTCGGGCTTCGCGAACCGCTCGTTCCCGGCCGGGGATCTGGAGAGTGCGGTGCTGGACATCGCCGAGCGCGTCGCCAAGGTGCCCGCGGGCCTGCAGCAGATGAACAAGCGCGCGCTGCATCGCCAGATGGAGGCGATGGGGATCCGCAACGGGCTCCGCGCGGGCACCGAGGTGCAGGCGCAAGCGTGGTACACCCCGGAGGTCATCGCCTACGTCGGCGAGCTGCGCAAGGGCATCACCAGCGCGCTCGACCGGCGCGACGGTCAGTTCGGGGACTACCGGACGGCCGGGCGATCCCGATCGGAAGGGGAAAACTGAAATGGCTACCGCCAGCGAGAACTTCCAACTGTTGGTCGACTACTACGCGGCGCACGGCGACGGCGGCCCCGAGAGCGTGGAGCGCATGGCGAGCTTCTACGCCGACGACAAGCCGGCGTACATCGCGGGCAACTCCGCACTGTCGGGCCATGTGAAAAACACCGAAGAGGCGAAGGAGTACCTGCTCCGCCTGCAGGACCTGAACGGCGGCAAGGTCGATCTCGTCGGAACACCGACCATTCTGCTGGCCGGCGACACGATCGTCGCGGCGCTCATCCACCAGAGGCACACCCGCCCCGGCAAGCCCGCGATCATCGTGCCGAGGCTGTGCGTCTACGAGATCGCCGACGGGAAGCTCAGCAAAGCGTTCATGTGGCAACTCGAATCGAAGACCTTCGACGAGTACTACCCCCGAGAGGACTGACCGTGGATCAGATGAGTGCCGATCGCGCCGCCGACCTGGTCAGCTCGCTCTACCGCGGCACCGCGGGCCGACCGGTGACGAGCTTTCCCGAGGACTGCATCCCCGAGACGTTCTTCGACGTGCAGATGATCCTCGACGGGCTGGTCGACCGGCTCGGCATACCGGTGCAGGGGTGGAAGCTCTACTTCCCGTTCAAGGCGGGCCAGCCCAACCTGGTCGCGCCGATCTTCACCGCGCTCCCGTCGGGCGCCCACATCACGCCCGAGCTGTCCCGGCTGCGGATCTGGGAGCCGGAGATCGTGTTCCGCGCCCGGACGGACCTGCCGCCGCGCGAGCAGCCCTACACCTACGAGGAGGTGGCGCAAGCCGTCGAGGCGGCACCGGCGATCGAGTTCCTCGCCACCCGGTTCGACGTCGACGACCTCGACGAGCTCGCGGGTCGCACGTTCGAGAGGTACGCCGACAACACGCTGAGCGGCGGCTTCGTCGTCGGCGATCCCCGGCCGGACTGGCGGTCGATCGACTTCAGCCGGTTGCGGATCGTCTCCGAGCAAGGGGGCGAAACGGTCGGTGACATCCGCGGCGGCCATCCCGTCGTCGACCCCTTCATCCTGGTGTTCGTCGGGGCCAACACGGCCCGGAAGCGGCACGGGATCCGCGCGGGCCAGGTCCTCGCCACGCTGTCGCCGTCCGCGCTGCTGACGGCCGAACCGCAGGCGACGATCAGCGCGCGCTTCGAGGGGCTGGGCGACGTCTCGGCCACGTTCGACTACTGACCGTCCGACCACTGACCGAGAGAGGGAGGACGGCTGTGGACCTGAGTGGGAGGACGGCGATCGTGACCGGCGGCGGCACCGGTATCGGTCGCGCTACGTCGCTGACGCTGGCGGCCCGCGGGGCCGATGTCGCCGTCAACTACCGGGTGAGCCGCGACGCCGCCGAGGACACTGCGCGCGAGTGCCGGGCGCGTGGTGTGCGCGCGGTGGCGATCGCCGCGGACGTGGCCGTCGACGACGACTGTCGCCGACTCGTCGCCGAGGCGGCGAAGGAGCTCGACGCCGACGTCGACCTGCTCGTCAACAACGCGGGCGCGACGAAGTTCGTGCCGCACACCCAGCTCGACGGCCTGTCCGACGAGGACTTCGCCGGCATCTACCGCGTCAACGTGATCGGCGCCTACCAGATGATCCGCGCGGTGGCGCCTGGCATGCGGGTGGCGGGCGGCGGGGCCGTCGTGAACATCGCCTCGATCGCCGGGCTGTTCGGGGGCGGCTCCTGCACGGCCTACGGGGCGTCGAAGGCGGCGCTGCTCAACCTGACCAGGACGCTGGCACGGGCGCTCTCGCCGGACATCCGGGTGAACGCGGTGTGCCCGGGCTTCGTGGGCACGCGGTGGTACGAGGACCGCTTGTCGCCGGACGACTACGCGGCCGTCGTGCGGGAGGTCGCGGAGACCGTGCCGCTCGAGCGCGCACCCACCGCCGAGGACGTAGCGGGCGGCATCGCCTTCTTCTGCTCACCCGACGCCGCGGTCATCACGGGAGAGACGCTCATCGTGGACGCCGGCGCCCATCTCGACCAGGCCATGTCCCGCCGCCCGGTCGGGAAGACCTAGCTGGAAGGCGCTCTCGACGAGGACGACCCCCGGCCAGTTCCCATCCGCGGCGCGCGCGTGGACGACGTGACTCAGCACCCCCGCGAACGCCTTCATCGCCGCCGTGGGGGGATGGGTGCGCAACCGTGCCACGGTCCAGGTGACGGAATGGTCGGCGATCGGCACCGCTTCCATGTCGTAGCGCCGGGACCCCATCGCGCATCCCGGCATCGTCACGAATCCGTGCACCAGGTCCGCCAGCTCCAGCAACATCGACGAGCTCGTTTTGATCAGCACGTTCTGGGACCGGCCGACGCGCGCGAGCAGCTGGTCGGTGCGCTTCGCGGCAGCCGTGGCGTTGTGCTGGCGGATCGTGGGCCATTCGGCGAGATCGGCGAGGGTGATGGTGTCGAGTTCGGTGAGACCGGAACCGTGCGGACCGAAGAGGTACATGGGATCATGCACAGCAGGACGGGAGTCGATCTCGGGGTCGTTCTCGATCGTCGAGAGCACGGCGAAATCGAGGTACTGCGACTTGAGCATGCCCTCGAGCGTCTCGCTGGATTCGGCGATGACGGTGAGCCGGACATCCGGGTACTGTTCGTTGAACTGCTTCACGACGGGGGCGGTGATGTTCTCCGTCCAGGAATAGGGCAGCCCGACCGAAAGCGATCCGCGGGGTTCGGTCTGACACGCGAGGAGCTCGCTCGACAACATGTCGATGTCGGCGAGGATCGTGGTGGCCCGCGCGACGAGCAGGTGCCCCGACTCCGTGAGGCGCACGCCGCGGCCGTGCCGCATCAACAGCTTCACGCCGAGCTCGTGTTCGAGCTGGGACACGTGGCGACTGAGCGCGGGCTGGGTGATGTGCAGCTCGGCGGCGGCCTGGGTGATACTGCCCCGCTCGGCGATCTTGAGAAAGTAGCGCAAACTCAAGATGTTCATTTTCTCTCCTTTGAGCAGATGAAGCCGAGCGTCTCCATCGACCGAGCCACGATTTTACCTCATGGGTCAAGCCGAAATCGAAGGAGTTGTGCGATGCCCCTCATTCCGATGGGCGACGTCCCCGCCTGGTTCGCCGATCGCCTCGGCCCCGAGCGACTGTGCATGGCGCATCGTGACGAACGCGTGTCCTGGGCCGATATGGCCATTCGCTCGAATAGTCGGGCGCTTGCCATGAAGCGGCTCGGGGTGGCGCCCGACGACGTCGTCGCACTGGTGCTGCCGAACTCCAATGCGGTGTTCGAGTTCGCCTTCGCCATCTGGAAGCTCGGCGCCACTCCGTGCGTGATCTCGCCACGGCTGCCCGCGGACGAGCTCGAATCCGTGCTCGACCTCGCTCGGCCGCGTGCGATCCTCGCCGAGGACGCGGCGATCCGGCGGGCGACCGGCGCGCTGCCCACCGACCTCGGGCTGGACGAGGAGCTCGACGAGACCGTGCCGTCCGTCGTCGGGAGCCGGTGGAAGGCGATCACGTCGGGCGGCTCGTCGGGCCGGCCGAAGGTGATCGTCGACCTCGCGCCGGGCGCCGTCGACCCCGACGAGGCGCTGCTCGGCCTGCCTCGCGGTGGCGTGGTGCTCAACGCCGGACCGCTCCACCACAACGCACCTTTCCGGTTCATGTCCGGTGCGCTATTCCGCGGCAACAGCGTCGTCAGCATGCCGCGGTTCGACGCCGAGGAGGCGTTGCGGCTGATCGAGCACCATCGCGTGGAGTGGGCCAACCTGGTGCCGACGATGATGAGCCGCATCTGGGGGCTGCCGGAGGAGGTCCGGTCGCGCTACGACCTCTCCTCGCTGCGCGCGGTCTGGCACACCGCCGCGCCGATGCCCGCCTGGCTGAAGGAGGCGTGGATCGACTGGATCGGCCCCGAGAAGGTGTGGGAGATCTACGGCGGGACGGAGCGGCAGGGCAACACCGTCATCGGCGGCCACGACTGGTTGACCCACCGGGGCTCGGTCGGGCGTCCGATCAACTGCGACATCCGCATCCTGGGCGAGGGCGGTGAGGTGCTGCCGCCCGGCGAGGTCGGTGAGGTGCACTTCCTGCCGCACACCGGTCCGGGTTCGACGTATCGCTACCTCGGCGCCGAACCGCAGCGGTCCGAGGACGGCTACGAGACGATCGGTGACTTCGGGCGGCTGGACGAGGAGGGCTTCCTCTACATCGCCGACCGCCGCACGGACCTGATCATCCGCGGTGGGGTGAACATCTACCCCGCCGAGATCGAGAACGCGTTGTCCGAGCACCCCGGGGTGGACGACGCCGTGGTGATCGGCCTTCCGGACCGGGACCTGGGCGCGGTGGTGCACGCGATCGTCACTCGGCCGGCGGACGGCGCCGAGCCGGTGACGGCGGAGGCGCTGCAGGCTTTCCTTTCCACGAGGCTGGCCACGTACAAGCTGCCGGTCGCGTACGAGTTCGCCGAGCCGCCGCTGCGCGACGAGGCGGGCAAGGTCCGGCGCAGCCGGCTGCGGGCGGAGCGCATCGCCGGGCGGGCGGACGCAGAGGGAGTGCCGGCCGATGTCTGAGGCACGGACCGACGGCCGCGCCGTGCCGGACCCGGCAGTGTCAGACGGGAGCGTGTTCGGGGGGAGCACCGTGCCCGAGGACACGCGTGCGGCGGCGGCTGTGGTCAGAGCGCGGATTCCCGGGCTCCCGGTGTGGACCGCCGCGCACGCCGAGCCGATCCGGGACGCCAAGAGGTCAGGCACCGGGCACTTCCCGCCCATCGTCCGGTCGCCGCGGGCGACGACGATCCGCATACCCGGACCCGGCGGGGAACTCGTGCTGCGCGAGATCGCGTCGGACTCACCCACGGGGGTCTACCTGCACATCCACGGTGGTGGCTGGTTCATGGGCGGGGCCGACCTGCAGGACCACAAGCTCGAGGCGCTGGCCGACGACGCAGACCTCGCCTGCGTGAGCGTCGACTACCGCCTCGCGCCCGAGCACCCCTTCCCCGCCGCTCTCGAGGACTGCGTCGCCGCGGCGACCTGGCTGGCCGAGACCGCGCTGCGCAGGTGGGGCACCGACCGCCTCGTGATCGGCGGCGATTCCGCAGGGGCACACCTGGCCGCGCTGACGCTGCTGCGGATGCGCGACACGGCGGCCGCCCGCTTCACCTGCGCGCACCTGATCTTCGGGTTCTTCGACCTCGCGCTGACCCCGAGCGCCCGGCAGTTCGGCGGCGAGCGCAGCATCCCGCGCACCGCCGACCTGCACGGCTACGTCGACGCGTTCGTCGGCCCCGATCTCGACCGCCGGGCGCCCGGGGTCTCGCCGCTCTACGCCGACCTGTCGGGCCTCTGCCCCGCGACATTCGTCGTCGGCACCGAGGACGCGTTGCTCGACGACTCGCTGTTCATGCACATGCGGTGGCTGGCCGCGGGCAATCCGAGCGAACTACACGTCTACCCCGGCGCACCGCACAACTTCGTCGCGATGCCCTGCCGCGCTGCGATTGATGCGCACTCGCGGGCCGTGGCCTTCATCCGCCGCCACATCGGTGCCTGAGTCAGTCCGTGATCAGGACGATTTTCCGGCGGTGCGCCCGGTCTCGCCGAGGGCATGTGCGCCGGAGGCCTCCGCGAGCGGGAAGGCCGCATCGACGTGGACGCGGAGCCTCCCCTGCTCGGCGAGCTCGACGATGGCGCGCATCGGCGTGTCCCCGCCGACCTATCGACGCACGTTCCGTGCGGCGCGCACCTGAGGGGCTTCCACCCGCCAGGCGTCGCCGTCGGGCTCCAGGAAGACGCCGGTGGGACCGGAGAAATGCGATCCCAGCAGCAGGGTCCCGCGGTCCGACACCTGCTGCAGCAGTAGCCGTCGCGTGGCCGCGGCCCGTTCCCGATCCCAGCAGAAGTTGTCCCCGACGTGCGGGATCGCCACCTGCACGGGGTGGTGCAGGGCATCGCCGGTGATCACCGCCTCCTGGCCGTCGGACGAGATGACAACCGCGCAGTGCCCAGGTGTGTGCCCGGATGCCGCCTCGAGACGCACCCCTTCGACGACGACGTGCCCCGGGTCGACGAACCGGGCGAGACCGGCGTCGACGACGGGTTGCACGGAGTCGGCAAGCACGGCAGGGGCGTCACCGCGCTCGTCGGCCAGCAGGTTCTCGTACTCGGCGTGAGTGAACAGGTACTGCGCCCGGGGGAAGGTGGGCGTCCACACCCCGTCGACCAGCATGGTGTTCCAGCCGCAGTGGTCGGCGTGCAGGTGCGTGCAGACGACGTAGTCCACGCTCTCCCGCGGACAACCGGCCGCCTCCAGCCGCTCCAGGAAGGGCCCGTCGAGCATGTGGAGCGCTTCGTAGCCGCGCTGCTTGTCGTTGCCGATGCACGGGTCCACCAGGATTCGCACACCCCGGATCTGCACGACGAACGCCTGGAAATTCAGCAGAATATCGCCGTTCTCGTCGGCGAAGTCCGGGACCAACCACTCACGGTATGCGAGGACGTCCGCCCGGTCGGCTTGGATGAACCTCGCCGGATCCGCTCGAACGGGCGGCATCTCGAGCACGCGGGTGATCTGCGCGGCGCCGATCGACCAGCGGTGGAAGGATTCCATTTCCGTTGCCTCCGAGGGCATGATTCCTCCTAGGACCGGCCGGCCCGCATCGCCGCGTCGGCCGCACCCGGCTCCAGCGGCGTGCGGGTGGCCAATGTGATCCGATTCATCGTCATGTAATAGCCGATCGCGAGGATCGCCTCGACGATCTCCTGTGCCGTGAGATGGCACGCGACGCGCTCGAGGACCTGGTCCTCGACCGGGCCACCGCGGATCACCTGCCTCCCGAAGGCCAGCAGGGCGCGGTCGGACTCGTCGAACTCCCCGGAGCACAGCTGAAGCGTCTCGACGGCCGCCACCATAGCGGGGGTGGCGCCGAGGCCTTCGGCGATCCGGCGGTGCTGCGACCACACGTACTGGGCGCCGTCCATCCGGGCCGCGAGCAGGATCAGCAGCTCGCGCCGCAGAGGTGGGAGTGACTGCGCCGTCATGACGGCGCGCCCGAGGCCGAGCTGCGGGAGCACGCACGTTTCCGCGTGCGCCATCATGGCGATGATGTGCAGCCGCGCGGGCGCGGCGCGCAGCGCGTCGCCCACCGGCCCAGGCATCGTCTCGACGTCGACCGGCGGCAGCCCGCCCTCGGCGGTGATCTCGGCCGGGATTTCGGCAGCCATACGAGGTCCTTTCCGGTGGACGCACCGCCGGGGCGACGGGTTCTGCGCTCCTCGGCGAGGCTCGACCGTAACCGGCCGTGGGCGATCGCGACCAATACCTGCTGCTTATCGCAGCCATGCCGGCATCGATGCTTGTTGCGGACAAGGATCCGTGGTTGACTTTCTCACGCTGATTCGGCGTGACACTTTCTTTCTGCGATGAAAGCGCCGAGGACCGAAGGAGTTCCTTGATGGAAAACACCGGGACCGCACCTGCGGATCGGCGGCGACAACAGCGCCGTGTCGTGCTCGCCACGGGCGTCGGCACGACGATCGAATGGTTCGACTTCTTCATCTACGCCCAGGCCGCCGCACTCGTCTTCGGCCCGGTCTTCTTCGCAGCGCTGGGCCCGTCGGCGGGATTGCTGGTGTCGTTGGCGACGATCGGGATCAGCTTCCTGTTCCGGCCGCTGGGCGCCGTGATCGCCGGTCACTACGGCGACAAGGTGGGCCGACGGCAGGTGCTGGTGGTCAGCCTGTTCCTGATGGGCGGCGCGACGACGCTCATCGGAATCCTCCCCACTCCGGCGGCGATCGGCGTCGCCGCCCCCGCACTGCTCCTGCTGCTACGCATCGTGCAAGGATTGTCCGCCGGTGCCGAATGGGGCGGAGCCGCGCTCATGGCCGTCGAATCGGCACCCGCCGACCGCCGGGCACGCTATGGATCCGCACCGCAGCAAGGCGCCCCGCTCGGGCTGATCCTCGCCACCGGATGCTTCGCATTGATGACGGTCGTGGCGCCCGACGACGAGGCGTTCCTGAGCTGGGGATGGCGGGTTCCGTTCCTGTTCAGCGCCGTGTTGGTCTTCGTCGGCTACTTCATCCGCCGTCGCGTCGAGGAGTCCCCGACCTTCGTCGAGATGTCCCGTGGAGGCCAGGTGCGCAAGGCGCCGGTCGGAGTGCTGTTCCGCACCCGACCTGCGCTGGTCATCGTGGCTGCGCTCGCGTTCGCAGCCAACAGCGCCGCGTCGTACATCGTGGCGGGCGGCTTCCTGCAGAACTACCTGACCTCCCCCGGACACCCCGGACAGCTCTCCAGGACCACCGTGCTGCTGGTGGTGACGCTGTCAGGGCTGTCGTGGCTCGTCGTGCTGCACTTCGCAGCCGTGGTCTCCGACCGGATCGGGCGCCGGACCACCTTCGTGATCGGCTGGATCGCCCTGGCCGCCACGACGTTCCCGCTGCTGCTCGCGATGGACAGCGGCAGCGTCGTCGTGCTCTTCGTGGGCGTCACGGCGTACATGTGGGCCGTAATGATCAACTCGGGGCCGCTGGCCGCCTACCTGGCCGAGCAGTTCCCGGCCGAGATCCGCTACTCCGGAGTCGCCCTCGCGTACGCCTTCGGCTCGATCTTCGGCGGCGCCTTCGCACCGATGATCGCCACCGCCCTCTACACCGGGACCGGCTCGCTGTACTCGGTCGGGTGGTACGTCGTCGGCATCGTCGCCGTGAGCCTCACCTGCACCCTGCTGCTGCGCGACCGCTCGGGCGTCGACCTCGGTCCGGGGTCCCGGGCGTACGACGGGTCCTCGTTCGTCTTCGGACGCCGCGCGGGCCACGCCGAGCACGACCGGTCGACGGTGGCGTCGTGAGCGGCGACGGCGCCGCGGCGACGGCACGGCCCCGGGGCATCTTCCGGCGGGAGACGAAGGGTTTCTCGGCCGCACCGGTGACCGTCCGGGTCGAACGCGGGCGGGTCCTGAGCTTCGCCCGGCTGCTCGGCGAGACGGATCCCGTCTGCACGGACGTCGCCGCGGCCCGCGCAAAGGGCCATCCGGACGTAGTCGCTCCGCCGTCGTTCCCCATGGTGGTCGAGATGCTGGCGCACGAGGAGCGCAGCAGACAGGGCGTGCCGAACCCGACGGAAGTGATCGGCTGCGACTTCCGCCGCCTGCTCCACGGGGAGCAGCACCACACCTACGAGGGCCCCGTCTACGCGGGGGACGAGGTGTCGGTCGGCACCACGGTCGTGGACTTCTACGACAAGCGCGGGGGCCTCTTGGAGTTCGTCGTCCTGGAATCGACCATCCACCACGACGACCGCGGAGTGCTCGTCCGTGCCAGGCGGACCCTTCTACACCGGCTGGACCGGTGAGTGAGCCCGCGCCCGGCACCGTGCTGCCGGCCCTGACCTTCGGACCGTTCTCACGCACCCTGCTGGCGCTCTACGCCGGCGTCTCGGGTGACCACGACCCGGTCCACATCGACATCGACTTCGCAAGGGAGGCAGGGCTGCCCGACGTGTTCGCCCACGGGATGCTCTCCTTCGGCGTGCTGTCCCGCGTGGTCACCCGGTGGTCCGGGATGGCGTGCCTGCGCTCCTTCCGGGCACGTTTCGTCTCGATCACGCACGTCCACGACCTGATCACCTGCCGCGGCACGGTGACCGAGTACCTGGACGAGGCCGGAGAGCGGAGGGCCAGGATCGACCTGGTCGTGACCGCACAGGACGGCCGTACGACGCTCACCGGCGAGGCCGTCGTCGCCGTCGACGGGTTCCGGGACCCGCCGGCATGAGGGCGTTGCGCCCCGGCAGGCCCTGCGTAGCTCGGCGAGCGGGGCGAGGATGCGTCGACAAGGACGTCACCCATGTCGTGCTCGGCGGCCACCGCGACGCGCGGTGAGAGCTCCCGCAGGGGCTGCGGCCCGCTTCGACCGAACTGCGCCGCCACCTCCGTGATCGGACGTGGCGCAGATCGACAGCGAGCCCGAGGCCGACGGTGGGGCCCGCCGCCGGGATCGCCCCGGTGCCGACGAGCACGGCGCCCTACTCCAAGCCGCGCAGCTTCCCCGACAGCGTCTTGGCGCGGGCGGTGAAGTCCTCGTAGTCGCCACGACCCTCACGGTCGGCGCTCGTGATCTCGTCGAGCAGCGTGGAGTAGGTGACGGCGAGGCGGGCGTGTTGTGCGGCGCGCCGGTGTCCGGGCAGCCCGTCGATGTCGATGATCTGTCGCGCGACCAGCGCCATCTCGGCGCTCAGCACGGCGCGGCTGTCGTCGGACTCCTCGCGGTGGATGCTGCGCACCGCCGCCCGGCCGCCTGCCCGTTGCGCCACGAGGAACAACGCGAGTGCGCCGCCGACGACCGCGGTGATCGCGGCGGCCGCGATCAGGTATCGCGGCAGGGACGGGCTGAAGGTGCGGGCGTCGGGAGGCAGGACATCGAGATCGACCAGCTGGTCGTAGTTGATGACGACGACCTTCAGCGCGTCCAGCGGCCGGTCGACGAACCCGTCGAGCCCGGAGCCGATCCTGGTCTCGGCGACCGCCCGGCCGCCGAAGCCCTCCTCGTCGATCTCCCCGCCTGCGAGGAAGCCGCAGCCGTAGGTGTCGAACTCGTCGTCCTCGCGGGCCATCGCCAGCACCAGGGTGCCCGCCGCCGCGTTGCCCAGCCCGTCGCACGCCGCGCTCAGGTCGGCACCGGACTCCAACATGAGGACGACGAGCCGCCGGTTGCCGATGATCTGCTCGGCGGCCGCGGTGTCGAGTTCGATCCCCGGCGCGACGTAGATCGACGTCGTGCGCACCGTCTGCGCGGCGGGGCCCTCGAACGGGCCTGCGGTCCACAGCGCCCAGATCGCCAGCAGCAGGCAGGCCACGATGCCGAGTCCGAACCAGGTCCCCAGTTGCAGCATGATCCGTTTCACGCCCGCTGCCTCCGGAGGTAGTCGGCGGGCCGGTAGCCCTGGAACGGGACGGCCCGGCCGATCCGGTCGAGTTCCGCGTCGGCGGCGTCGAGCAACCTGTGGACGTGCCTGTCGGGCAGTGCCTTCGCGACGGCGTCGCGTGCGGCCTGCAGGTGGACGATCGCGCGGGCGAGCGCCGGGTCCTCGGCCCGATCGGTGAGCCCGGAGACCTCGACGGCCAGCGCGCTCAGCCCGCCCAGCCGGGCTGCCGTGCCCAGCGTTCTGCCCGCGTTGCGGCGCAGCAGGGGCCGGGCGGATAGCGCGAGCAGGAGTGCCGCGCAGCCCGCGAAGATCCAGGGGAGGGCGGGCAGCGTGACGGAGAGCGGGTCGAACGGCGTGTAGGGCAGCGGCCGGTCGAACAGCCCCGCGTAGCGGACGTCGGCGATCTGCCCCAGGTACAGGCGCAGCACGTTGTCCTGGGGGTAGTGGCCCCTGCCGAGTACGCCTCCGAACTGCGAGTAGTACCCGGCCGCGGCGACATCGGCGAATTCGGCGGCGTGCGGGCCGTGGTACTCGATCCACGAGCCGTACAGGACGACGATCGGTGTCCCCGGGAACAGCCGCGTGAGCGCGGGGCCGTAGTCGGGCACCTGCTCCCCGACCGGCTGGACGGGGAACGCGGCGTACATCGCGGGTACACCCCCGAACGCCTCGGCCGAGGCGTCGGCCGGCACGTCGGTCAGCGACGCCCCGGGCGCGACGAACCGGCCGGTGGCGCGCAACGGCGTCGCGACGACCTCGAGTTCGGCAGCGGTGGGTTCCCGCCGCTCGTCCGCGGGTCCTTCGATCGGCTCGTCGCCCGACCCGGCCAGCTCGTTGATCAGCGTGACCAGCGGCACGGTGACGTCGTTGCGGCCGAACTGCGCCCGCCACTCGTCGAGCGTGCTCGCGGCAACCTCGTAGATGCTGCCCGACACCCGGGTTCCGTCGATCGTGAAGACGATCGGTTCCTCGTCGTCCTCGATTCCGCGGTCCTCGAACGCAAGGCCGACTTCGGAGTCGACTTCTGCGAGCGCCACCCGCTGCTCCTTGGTGAGCCCGGGCGGGGTGGCGATGATCCGGACGTCGTGGCCCTCGGCCGCCTGCCGCACCCGCTCCGCGTCCCACGCGGCGATGGCGCCGGGCAGCCGGACGACCGGCTCCGCGTCCAGCATCGCCGCCATCTCCGCGGCCGACGGCAGGCTGACCGTCGGCACTTCGGGCGGCGTGTTCTCGGGTTGCTCGGACGAGGCGGGGGATCCGTAGGTGACATCCGCACCCCGGCCCTGGGCGTCGACGAAGAAGACGACGCAGACGATCGCGACGCCGGCGAGCACGAAGCGCACGAACTGGGTGATCAGCGACCTGCGGAACACGCGGTCATTCACCGGCGGCCCTCCGCCACAGCCGGTCGGCCCGCCTGGCGTGTTCGGTCGCGGTCCGCGCCGCACGGGCGCCGCCACCGTTGGCGGCGATCGCCTCCGCCCTGGCCAGCGCCTCCTCGGCCGCAGCCGGCGGATCGGCGCACGCGTCGCGGCTCACCGCCGCACTCTCGATCGCCGCCCGCGCGGTCGACCACGCGACCTCCCGGCCGGACGCCCGGGCCCGCAGCCTCGGCACCAGCGCGACGCCGAACCCGGCGGCGAGGATCACGACGCCCCCGACCGCCCAGATCAGCCACGACGACAACACGACGGCTCCACGATCACGCCGCCGAATCGTAGACAGGCCGGATCGCCTGCCCGCGGCGGGCAGCGTGGTTCAGCCGCCGACCCCGGCTGCGGGAGCAGGCGTGGGGCCGACAACTCCTCACCGCGCCGCGACCGCCCGGGTCGTTGCGTCGAGGGCGAGTTGTGTCGCCGCGAGCCCGTCGCGCCCGGTCGGGAGCACATGCTCCTCACCGTGGAGCGCTGCGGCCAGCTCCGCGTACATCCCCTCGAACGACTTCTCGTGCGCCCAGGCGAGCTCGTGCCTACCGTCACCGTCGATGAGCACGAAGTCACGCTCCTCGCGTCGGTAGCGGATGACGCCGTCGGTACCAATGACCTCGTAGGCGAAGGTCGGGAGCCTCGACGGCGAGCGGTGACCGTAGGCGAAGCTGATGTCGACCAGCACACGGGCGCCACCGCCCGACAGGTGCGTCGTCACGTGCTCGGGCGCGTCCACGCCGTCGATCTCGTCGAACCAGATGCCGGTTGCGTGGTCGACCTGCAGGTCGCTGCCGAGCCACCAGCGCGCGAGGTCGATCTGGTGCACGCCGCAGTCCACCAGCGGGCCGCCCTCGAGCATCCGCCCGAGCCGCCGCTGGTTCACGCCGGTCCGGGCCACCCGGTCCTGGAACGCACCGTGCAGGTCCCACAGGAAGACCATCCGCAGCGCGCGCACCTCGCCCACCGCCCCGGTCGCCACGAGCTCGTGGATCCGCCGCGCCACCGGCGAGAACCGATAGGTGAAGGCGACCCACAGCGGGACACCCGCTGCCTCCGTCTGCTCCACCATCGCGGCCCCTGTCGCCTCGTCCACGGCGATCGGCTTCTCGCACAGCACCGGGACACCGCGTCGCGCCGCCCACCCGACGTTCTCCGCGTGCACCCCGGCGGGCGAGGTGACGACGAGCGCGTCGAGCTCGGGCATCTCTTCCAACGACGTACAGCGCGCGACTTCCGCCGGTACCGGCGCCGCCGCGAGCCGATCGGTCGACACGTCGCACACGCCGACCAGGTCGAGCCGCTCCGCTCTCAGGAGAACCGGCAGATGGCCGTAGCCGGCGACCTCGCCACAACCCACGAGCCCGACCCGCTTGCGCCGCCCCGTCGTCATCCCCTCACGCCGTTCGGTCGGCTGCGAGTGCGGGCGCGTCGCTGACCGGAACCGGCACGGGGCCGTGGCGCAAGGCGTCGTTCGTCGCGATCATGAACGCGTCCAGCCGCTCGCGGAGGTCGCCGGCCACCTCGGCCGAGCCGGGGTCGTCGACGAGGTTGGTCGTTTCCCCTGGATCGGCCACGAGGTCGTACAACTCCTCCTGCGGACGCGGAGCCAGATGCGCGTCGCCCATTCCCCGGCGCGTGGGCGAGGCCTCGAGGTCGGGCGGGAGCGCGAGCAACGGGCGCGGCTCGAAGTTGTGGATGTACTTGTGGGACTCGGTCCGGATGGCCCGGATCGGGTCGTAGTCGGCGTGGTAGGTCTTCTCGAGGAACACCTCGCGACGTGTCGGCGCGGCGCCGTCCCGCAGGGTGGCCGCGAAACTCACCCCCTGCACGTCGCCGGGCAACGCGACCCCCAGCAGCTCGAGCAGGGTCGGCACCAGGTCGACGTGGCTCACCAGTCCCGGCTCTCGTCGCGGCCCGACAGGGCCGAGGCGGGTCGGCATCCGCACCATGAGCGCCACGTGCACCCCCGGGTCGTACAACGTGCCCTTCGCGCGGGGGAACGGCGCGCCGTGATCCGTGGTGAAGACGAGGATCGTGTCGTCGTCGAGCCCGTTGCGCCGGAGCGCGTCCAGGATGATCCCGAGCCCCCGGTCCGCGACGGTGATCGCACCGCCGAACGCGGCGATGTCCTCGCGCGTGTGCTCGTTGTCCGGCAGGTACCGGGGAACGTCGACGGCGTCGGGCGAGCCGGGCGGGTACCGCTGCGCCGGCCAGTCCCGGTGCACCTCGAGCATGCCGCAGACCAGCAGGAACGGGTCACCGTCGGCCTCTCGTGCGTCGAGCCACCGGGCCGCGGCCTCGGCAACGTCGCCCGCGCGGTTGCTCGCGCAGACCACGTGCTCGTCGAAACCCGGACGGCCACGGTCGCGCGACTCGTGCTGGAGGCCGATGAGCACCGTGCGGTACCCGGCGTCACCGAGGTGCATCGGCAGCGTCCGCTCGCCCTCGCCGTACTCCCAGCCGCGGTGCGTCAGCCCCTGGAGGCCGTTGCTGTGCGGGTAGCGGCCGGTCCACAGCGCGCCGCGCGCCGGGCTGCACAACGGGCTGGTGCTGAAGCAGCGCTCGAACACGGTGGACTGCTCCGCGAGCGCGTCGGTGTGCGGCGCATCCACGTCGTACCCGTAGGCCCGCAGGTGTGTCCCGAGGTCGTGCCAGTGCACGACGACGACGTTCGGCCGGCGCATACTCAGCCCTCGCTCTGCTCGTAGGCCTGGGAAAGCTCGTCGCGCATCTGGTCGCCGCCGTCGCGCTTCCACCGCTGCACGGCTTCGGTCCACGCCGAGACCGGCGCGCGGGCCTGCAGGATGTCGACCTGCACGCTGTCGAGCGCGCTGTTGATCTGGGATCCCTTGCGGGACTCGGTCTCGCTGAAAAGGGTCGACGCCGGATTGGGGATCGCCGTCGGGACCACGGCCGACTGTGCGTCGAACTGCGCCTGCGCCACGTCCGGCTTTCCCGGCACGTAGTTCACCCACGGACCTTCACCGATGTACTTGAGGCCGAGCTGCGTTTCCCTCTGGCCCTTGTCGGTGAGCACGGGGTCGCCCTCGACGAGCGTGTGGTGCACGCCCTCGAGGCCGTAGTTCTTGAACATGTGCTCCGCACTCCCGAAAGGTGCTGCCAGGTAGTTGAGCACGTCGAGCAGCGCAGCCGCCCGGTCTGCCGAGTCGATGCTGATACCGGTCAGGTTGTGCGTCGCCGGTCCGAGCCAGATGGGCGCGACCCCACCGCCGCCGATCGCGGGAGGCACCACGATGCCGAGCCGCATGTCGCCCGCGGTCGGCAGGTTGGCCAGCGTCGCCCAGGCGGCGAAGGTGCCCTCGAAGAAGCTCGTCGTGCCACCGACGACCCAGGCCTGACGCTGCTGGTTGTCCGACGACGTCGTGTCCGGGTGCACCAGCCCGTCGGCCACGAGCCTGCGGCCCTGCTCCAGCGCCTCCAGCTGTCGCTCGTCCTCGTTCGTGCTCCGGAGCGCGCCGCCGGGGCCGACCTCCCAGGTGTTGGCGATGCCGTGAGCCTGGCGGATCAGCTGCATGGGGACGTTCGACAACGCCCAGGTGTTGCCGCCCGTCAGCTCGCCGAAGATCGCCCGCAGGTCGTCCCAGCTGCCCCCGTCGCCGACCATTCCGCGTGCCTCGAGCACGTCATCCCGCCGGTAGAGAGCCGGGCTGCTCTGCGGACCACGTGCGATCGGGACGCCGTAGATGCGGCCCCCGTAGACGGCGGAGCGCCAGCTCTCGGTGGGGATGTTGGCGAGGAAGGGATAGTTCGCAACGGCGTCGCCGCTGAGCAGGTCGGTGAGATCGGCTGCCCGCTCACGCAGCAACGACGGCAGCCCGGGAACTCCGGAGGGGAAGTACGTGAACAGATCCGGGAGCTGGTTGCCCGCGACCGTCGTCTGGAATCGTTCGGCGAAGTCGCCGCTCGGCACCAGCGCGACCGACAGGGTGAAACCGAGCCGGGCGTTCAGCTCCTGCCAGAACGTGTTCTGATCCATGCCCGGCGGAACCGGCGTGTTGGTCAGGGCGAAGACAGCGACATCCGCTCCGTCTCCGGGCGGTCCTGTCGTCACTGCGGCGGGGTTCGCCGGGTACCGCAGCACGGTGTCGCTGACGCCGTTCTCGCCCTTGAGATCAGGCACGAACCCCGCATAGGGGATGTAGGTGGGCAGCACGACGGCGTTGTTCGCCGCCTGCGAGCCGATGGCCCCCCGGCCCTCGTTGCTGCAGCCGGTGAGGCCGAGCGCGGCGAGTGCGCCCATGCCGAGCGAGCCCTGCAACAGACGCCGTCGGCCGATCAGGGGGTGGGACATGCGATTGCTCCTCGTCGAGTCGTAGCCGCTGGGCGATCAGTGGGATGTCCGGGTGCCGGTCAGCCCTTGACGGCGCCGGTGAGCATGCCCTTGGCGAAATGCCGCTGCAGGAAGGGGTAGACGATGAGCACCGGCACGATCGAGATGACCAGGATCGCCATTTGCAGCGACGTCTGCGGCGGCAGTGCCGTATCCGTTCCGAGGGCCTGCGCGCCGATCTGGTTCCCGTCCACCACGTAGGTGCGCAGCACCAGCTGCAGCGGCCATTTCGAGGAGTCGGAGATGTAGAGCATGGCGTTGAAGAACGCGTTCCAGTAGCTCACGCCGTAGAAGAGACCGACGACAGCCAGCACGGGCCTGGCCAGCGGCAGCCCCATGTAGCGGAAGGTCTGCCACTCTCCCGCACCGTCGATGCGGGCGCTGTCCATGACCTCCTGCGGCAGTCCTACGAAGAATGCCCGCACCACGATGACGTTGAAGGCCGAGACCGCAGTCGGAATGATCAGTGACCACAGGCTGTCGAGCAGCCCGAGCTGTTGGACGACCAGGTAGCTGGGAATGATGCCGGGGCTGAACAGCAAGGTCACCAGTACCAGCAGCAGCAGTTGCCGGTTACCGATGCTGCCGCGTCGACTGAGCGCCCAGCCGAGCATTGCCGTCAGGGTGAGGCTGACGAGCGTGCCCACTCCTGTCACGAAGACGCTGACGAGCAGTGCTCGGGTGACGACGCCGCCGATGAAGATCGAGCGGTATGCGGTGAAGTCGATGCCCTCGGGGATCAGCACGAACCCGCCGGCCTTGATGACCTGCTCGGGAGTTGCGAGCGATGTCGAGATGATGCCGACGAACGGCAGCACCACCAGGAGGCAGGCGATACCGAGCACGATCACCTTGACGACGGTCTCGACGGGACCGGGACGCGGGACGCCATCGATGAGAGGACTCTTGTGGCGCCTGCGGCGCGTGCGGTCGAGCCTGGTATCGGCCGATGCGGTCCCAGTCGCACTCATGCCCGGTACACCCCTTCCTCGCCGAAGATGTGGGCGACCTTGTTCGCCACCAGTACGAGCACGAGACCCACCAGGCCCTTGACGAGCCCGACGGCGGCGGAGACACCCCAGGCGCCGCCGACGATTCCGTTGTTGTAGACGTAGGTGTCGAGCACCTGCGCGACACCCAACCCGACCGCTTGCTGTTGCAGGATGAGCTGCTCGAAGCCGACCGACAGCGAGTCGCCGAGCTTGAGGATCAACAGCAGGATGATGATCGGCCGCATCCCGGGAAGCGTCACGTGCCAGATCTGCCGCATGCGAGTGGCGCCGTCGATCGCAGATGCCTCGTAGAGCGAGCGGTCGATCTGCGAGAGCACCGCGAGGAACAGGATCGTCGCCCAGCCCGTGTCCTTCCAGATGACCTGGGAGGTGATGAGCGCGTAGAAGGCGTCGGGGTTCCCGATGATGTCGATGGTGTCCCAGCCGTGCGACCGGAGCCAGTTGTTGAGCATACCGGCGCCGCCGAGCATCTGCTGGAAGATCGCCACCACGATGACCCAGGAAAGGAAGTGCGGCAGGTACAGCACGGACTGCACGACCTGCTTCATCCTGTCCGAGACCAGACTGTTGAGCAGCAGCGCCAGCACGATCGGCGCGGGGAACACGAAAACCGTCTGCAGCGCAGTGATCAAGAGCGTGTTCCGCATTGCCTGCAAGAACTCGGGGTCCCCGTTGAACAGGACCGAGAAGTTCTCGAATCCCACCCACAGCGATCGGTCGATACCGAGGTAGGGCTGGAAGTCCTGGAATGCGATGACATTGCCGCCGAGGGCGACGTACTGGAAGACGACGATGACCGCGACCCCTGGCAGCGCCAGCAGCAGCACGGTGCGGTCCCGCACGAGCCGATGCCACAACGGCGCGCGACGGCGCTGATGCGAGTTCCCGCTGGTCGGCTTGGCCCGCTGCCTTCCAGGACGTTTGACGGTCGTCGTCACGCGGGGACGACCCGAGAACGGGGACCCGCCACGACTGCAGACCCGCCTGCGATGACGATCGGTCCGCCCAGCGCGAGCAACTGCCGACGGGAGGACGTCCCTGTCCTTGGTTCGGCCACTCTCGGCTCCTTCTGTGATGACTGGTGCGCCGAGAGTCGCAGCGAGCGAAAGTGTTTGTCAAGGGCGCATGATTAATCCGCGTCCACCGGTGCGCCGGCTCGCGCGAGCAGGCGCGGTACGGGGTGTAGCGCCTGCCGGGCGATGCCTACGCACGTGAAAGTGCCTTTTGTAAACCCTTCCTTACTCACTCATGATGGTGTTACGCACTACCAGTGAGGTGAGGAAGGCAGATGGCTGAGCAGGCAACGCAGCCCGACGGACTTCAGGCCGTGGCGGCCCCCGCCGACGGGTGGTGCGAGCCCGAGACCGGGGTGTGCCACATCGACACCTCAGCCGGCCGACGCGCTGACCGCGACCCTGCCCCGGCCGATCCCGGTCACGTCGCTGGCGGCCCGGTTGCCGGCGATCTCACTGTGGTGGGCGGCGGCCCAACCGGCCATCGCCATCACCGCGTCCTTCAGCGACCGACCCAGGTCCGTGAGCTCGTACTCCACCCGCGGCGGGACCTCGGCGTACGCGGTCCGGGTGATCAGGCCGTCACGCTCGAGATGCTTGAGCGTCTGGGTCAGCATCCGCTGGGAGATCCCCGGGATGCTCGCCTGCACGTCGGAGTAGCGCAGCGAGCCGGCGCTCAGGGTGCTGACGACCAGCATCGTCCACTTGTCGCCGATGCGGTCGAGCACCTCACGGATGAAGGCGCTGTCCTCGGGCCACGCCTGACACGGACCGCTGATCTGTCGCGCTGACGCCATCTCGATACCTCTCATCTGTGTGCAACCGCACTACCAGTATGTAACACCCCGCGGGGGAACCACCACCGATCCGCGACCACAGCCCGCTCTCCGGTCCACCCGAGAGCGCTCTCAAGCGACTCCGAAAGGAACCAACCCATGTCTTACCTGCTGCACATCGACTCCTCCTCGCTCGGCGAGGCCTCGGTCTCCCGCCAGGTCGCCCAGTCCTTCCTCGAAGGCTGGGACGGCGAGGTCGTTCACCGCGACCTCGCCGCCGCGGCCGTGCCCCACATCAGCGCGGCCGGCGTCACCGCACGCGACACCGACCCCACCCGGTACACCGACGAGCAGGCTGCCGCAGCCGCGTTGCAGGACACGCTGATCGAGGAACTCCTCGGCGCGGGCGCCTATCTCTTCACGGTGCCGATGTACAACCTGACGCTGCCCTCGGCGTTCAAGGCGTGGCTCGACCAGATCCTCGTCTTCGGCCGCACCATCGGAGGCTCCTCCCCCGTCGCCGGACGTCCCGCCGCGGTGATCTCGGCTCGGGGCGGCAGCTACGCCCCCGGCGCGCCCAGGCACGGCTTCGACTACGTCGTACCCGTCCTCGACGCGCTGCTCGGCCACGAGGACATGCTCGGCATGGACGTCACCACCGTGATCCCCGAGCTGACCATGGCCCCCCACGCGCCGGCGCTGGCCGCGCTGCTCCCGAAGCACGAGGCATCCATGACCGACGCCCACGACCGTGCTCGCGCACTCGCCGCGACGATCTCCGGCCGCACGGCGGCCGCAGCCTGAGCCCCGAACCGACACCAGTGGCTCGGCGCTCAGGCACCGAGGCTCCTGGTGACGGATTCACCGGCCGATCCGCCGGGGTCCGCGGCACTCGACACTCGGTGCGTGCGCCACTGCGCACGCACCGACGTGCCCGAGAAGGGGACCCATGGCAACCGTGGCCGAGAAGCCCGACTTCACCGGGCTGCGCGCGATGTACATCAACTGCACCCTCAACCGCTCGCCGGACCGCAGCCACACCCAGGGTGTGATCGACCGCAGCGTCGCGATCATGAAGGGGAACGGGGTCGTCGTGGACCAGTTCCGCGCCGTCGACCACGACATCGCCACCGGCGTCCGCCCCGACATGACCGAGCACGGGTGGGACACCGACGAGTGGCCCGCACTGCTGACCCGGGTCCTCGACGCCGACATCCTGGTCATCGCCGGGTCGATCTGGCTCGGCGACAACAGCTCGGTGACCCGACGGGTGATCGAACGGCTCTACGGCTACTCCGGCGTGCTCAACGAAAACGGCCAGTACGCCTACTACGGGCGCGTCGGCGGCGCCCTGCTCACCGGCAACGAGGACGGCCTCAAGCACTGCGCGATGAGCATCCTGTTCAGCCTGCAACACATCGGGTTCACCGTTCCGCCCCAGGCCGACGCCGGGTGGCTCGGCGAGGTCGGCCCCGGCCCCTCCTACCTCGACGAAGGCTCCGGCGGCCCGGAGAACGACTTCACCAACCGCAACATCGCGTTCATGACCTACAACCTGCTCCACCTCGCGTCGATGCTCCGACGCGCGGGCGGGATCCCGGCCTACGGGAACCAGCGCTCGGCATGGGACGCCGGTTGCCACCCCGACTACGCCAACCCCGAGTACCGCTGACGTGGCCGATCACCGATCCGGTGCCGCCCCGTCAGGAGGACGGGTCGGAGTCGTCGGTGCCGGTGCCGTCGGCGCGGCCGCGACCCTGGCCATGATCCAGCGCGGCTCCTGCCGGCAGATCGTGCTGGTGGACAAGAACACCGAGCGCGCCCGCGGCGTCGCACTGGACATGTCCTACGGCGCCCCGCTGTCTCCCACTGTCGATGTCTTCGCGGGCGACTACGCGCAGCTGGCCGGGACCGACCTCGTCGTCGTCACGGCCGGCGCCAACGAGCGGACCGGCGGGGCGACCGACCGGTCCGACCCCGAGGGCAGGCTGCGGTTGCTCGACACCAACGCCGCGGTCTACCGCGACGTCGTCCCCCGCATCGTCGAGCACGCTCCCGACGCGGTGGTCATGGTGGTCACCGATCCTCCCGATCCGCTCGCCGACCTCACCCGCGAGTTGGTGGGACACGATCGCGTGTTCTCGACGGGCACCCTGATCGACAGCCTGCGTTTCCGGGTCCACCTCGCCCGCCGGCTCGGGGTCCGTCCCAGCGACGTCGACGCGCTCGTCGTCGGCGAGCACGGCACCTCCGAGGTACTGCTGTGGTCCTCGGCCACCGTCGCCGGCCTCAGCGCGACCGACCTGCTCGCCGAGCACGGCCACGACCTCGACGAGGTCCGCGAGCAGGTGGAGAACGAGATCCGCTTCGCCAACATCGACATCATCGAGGGCACCGGTGCCAGCCAGTACGGCATCGGCGCCGTCACCGCCCGCCTGGCCGAGGCGGTGCTGCGTGACGAGCACGCCGCCCTCCCGGTCGCCGCGTACCACCCCGACCACGGGGTGACGCTGTCGCTCGTCAGCGTGCTGGGCCGACACGGCGTCGAGCGGATGCACCACCCCCGCATGACCGAGGACGAACACGCGGCGCTGCTCCGCAGCGCCGAGGCCCTCCGCACCGCCACCCGGCGCTGTCGCACGAGCGCGCGCAGTGCACCGACGACCACCACCTCCCGTCGCACCGCGACAGGAAGTGAGCACCGATGACCAGCCCCCGTCGCCGATCACGACGATCGGCCGATTGACCGACCGATCCGGCGGGGGCCGCGGCGCCCGACACTCGGTGCGTGAGTCGTCGACCACGACCCGGACACGCCAACCCGGAGTACCGCTGATCGGGCGCGACAGCCGACTACCAGGAGGACGTCACATGATCGTCGTCACCGACAACCGCTCTGCGAACCGGTTCGAGGCTCGCGACGGTGAGGCCTTGGCCGGTTTCGCCCAGTACGCACGCACCTCGGAGCTTCTCGCCTTCGTGCACACCGAAGTCGATCCCGCCTTCGAAGGGCGTGGGGTCGGCTCATCGCTGGCCCGCGAAGGGATCGCATCGGCGCAGGCGGAAGGGCTCCGGGTGCTCGCGGTGTGTCCGTTCATCGCCGGCTGGCTGGCACGCCACCCCGAACTCGCCCATCTCGAGTACCGGGCCGCCAGCAAGGTCACGGACTGACGGCGCTCCTACCCCCACAAAGGACATGAGACCGATGACATCACTGTCGACGAGCTGGCCGAGCCTGCGGGTCTCGGACTGGACCGACACCCGCGACACCCTGCACATGTGGACCCAGATCGTGGGCAAGATCCGCATGGCCCGCGCGCCGCTGCTCAACCACTGGTGGCAGGTGACCCTGTACGTCAGCCCGCGCGGGCTGACGACATCGACCATCCCGCACCGCGCGGGAGCCTTCGAGATCGAGTTCGACTTCCTCGGCCACCAGCTCGAGATCCGCAGCAGCGACGGCGGCGCGCGCAGCCTCCCGCTCCGGCCGATGCCCGTCGCCGAGTTCTACACCCGGATCCTGGACATGCTGCACCAGCTCGGCATCGAGGCACCGATCCGGCCGCACCCCAACGAGGTCGACCCGGCGATCCCCTTCGCCGAGGACCACACCCACGCCTCCTACGACGGCGAGGCGGCCGCCCTGTTCTGGCGACAGCTGCTGCAGGCCAACCGGGTGATCGGTGAGTTCCGCTCGCACTTCGTCGGCAAGGTCAGCCCCGTGCACTTCTTCTGGGGAGGCCTGGACCTCGCCTGCACCCGCTTCTCCGGGCGGTCCGCTCCGCCGCACCCCGGCGGAGTGCCCAACTGCGGGGACTGGGTCATGGTCGAGGGCTACTCCCGGGAACTGTCCAGCTGCGGGTTCTGGCCCGGCGGCGGTGAGGAAGGCGCTTTCTACTCCTACGCCTACCCCGCACCCGACGGGTTCGCCGACCACCCGATCCGGCCTGAAGGCGCCTATTACAGCGCCGAGTTCCAGCAGTTCCTGCTGCCCTACGAGGTCGCCCGCGCCGCACCCGACCCCGACCGCGCGGTCGCCGAGTTCCTCCACACCACCTACGAAGCCGCCGCGGACCTCGGGAAATGGGACCGCCCCGCGCTGGAGGACGACCCCCGCCGGTGGGCGTGATCACGACGGCGACGGGCCCGCATCTCCACTCCACGCACGAGAACGCTCCTCAGGAGGAACTGTGAGCACCGTCAAGCTCGCGATCGTCTACTACTCCGCGACCGGCACCCTCGACACGATGGCGCAGCACGCCGCCGAAGCCGGCGAGAAGGCCGGCGCCGAGGTCCGTGTGCGCCGGGTCGCCCGCCGGACCACCACCGGTGAGCGCGACGCCACCGACGCCCAGGCCGCGCACGCCGAGGCTGCGCCGGAGACCCCGGGCGCCGAGCCCGACGACATCGTGTGGGCGAACGCCGTCCTGTTCGGCTCCCCCACCCGCTACGGCAACATCGCCGGGCAGCTGAAGACCTTCATCGACTCCCTCGGCCCGCAGTGGGGCCAGGGCCTGCTCGCCGACAAGGTCTACGCCGGGTTCACCGCCAGCCAGACGTTGCACGGCGGCCAGGAGTCGACGCTGCTCGCGCTGTACAACACGATGCACCACTTCGGCGGGATCGTCGTGGCGCCGGGCTACACCGACCCCACGAAGTTCGTCGACGGCAACCCCTACGGCGCCTCGCACGTCACCGGCGCGAACAACGACGCCCCACTGCGCGACACCGACATCGCCGCCCTGCACCACCTCGCCACCCGCGTCGTGACCGTCGCCGACCGGCTGGCGAGCTGAGCAGCCCTGGACCGTGGCATCAGCGTTCGGTGCGCACCACCGGGTACGTGCCGTCGCCGAGATCCGGATCGGGGAGGACGGTGTCGGGGTCGACGAGCGTGGTGGTGTGGCCGTCGACCGTCAGGCGGCGCAGTGCTTCGAGGACCATGCGGCGGCCGACGTCGCTGAACCGGTCGACGCGTGTGAGGTCCAGCGTCACCGTGGACGTGCTGATCGCATCGCCGGACAGACGGTCGAGGATCGCGTCGGCGCCGGGGAAGTGGATGGCTCCCTGGATCTCGTAGACGGTGGTGTCGCCCTCGACCGTGGCCCCGCGGACGGCGGTGTTCCCGTGGGGTTCGGCCTCCATCAGGTGCATCCCCATGTCGCGGGAGAGGCGTTCGCAGATCGCGACTCCACGCACGCTGTTCCCGTGCGTGTCCAGGCGGGGCGAGACCGTGCCGAGGCCGAGCTGGCCCGGCAGTGCGCCCATCAGGCCGCCGGCCACGCCGCTCTTGGCGGGGATGCCGACCCGGACCAGCCAGTCGCCTGCGGCGTCGTACATGCCGCAGCCGGCCATCACCGCCAGCGTCCGCCGCGCGACGGCGGCGGGAACGACCCGGTTGCCGGTGACGGGCTGGACGCCGGCGTTGGCCAGTGTGGCGCCCATGACGGCGAGGTCCCGGACGGTGACCCGCACCGCGCACTGTCGCGTGTAGCCGTCCACGACGGCGTGTGCGCTGTCGGAGACGACACCGTAGTTGCGCAGCATGTGCACGATCGCGAGGTTGCGGTCGGCGGTCTCGATCTCGGAGCGGTAGACCTCCTCGTCCACGGTCAGGACGCGGCCGGCGAGCTCGGAGAGGAACCCGACGATGCGGGTCACCCGGTCCTGGGCCGTCGCCCCGTCGCCGGCCAGGAGGTGGTGGACCGCGAGCGCACCGGCATTGATCATCGGGTTCTTCGGGCGGTGCGTGCCGCCTTCCAACGACAGTTCGTCGAACGCCTCACCGGAGGGCTCCACACCCACGGTCGCCTCGACGGCGTCGACGCCGCGGTCGATCAGCGCCGCCGCGTAGGCGAACGGTTTCGAGATCGACTGGATGGAGAACTCGACCCGGTCGTCGCCCACCGAGTAGGTCCGCCCGTTCGGGATCGTCAACGCGACGCCCAGGACGTCCGGGTCGGCGTCGGCGAGCTGCGGGATGTAGTCGGCCACGGCGCCGGCCCGGTCGTCGCGCAGGCTGTCGAGGATCTCGTGCAGGTAGTCGGGAACAGGGTTTCGCACGCGCGTCTCGTTCCTTTGCCATGTCGCGTCACGGTGACGCCGGAGCGTCGGATTTGAGTGTGCCCCGACGGCATGGTGTTGCATCGCTGTCGGAACGTGCAGCGGAATCGAGCGGGGTGCAGCGTGACCACGACCGGACGACCGAACGGCCAGCGACCGGCGCTGATCGACGTCGAGACCTTCTTCGCCGACCCGGAATTCGCGTCCGCGTCGATCTCCCCGGACGGTACCCGGGTGGCCTACCTGGCACCGCACGGCGGGAGGCGCAACGTCTGGGTGCGCGGCATCGACCAGGACCACTGCGACGCCGTCCCCGTCACGTCCGACAGCCGACGCGGGATCACCACCTACTACTGGACCGATGACCCCCGTTTCGTGCTCTACCTGCAGGACACCGACGGCAACGAGGACTGGCACCTGTACCGCGTCGACGTCGGGGCGCCGGGCTCCCCCGCCGTCGACCTGACGCCGCTGGCCGCCGGGTCCCGCGTGTTCGCCGTCGACCCGGAGACCACGGTGCCCGGCACCGTCATCGCCTGGATGAACCCCCGCCCGCTGTTCGTCGACGTGTTCCGGATCGACGTCGCCACCGGCGAGACCACGCCGCTGGTGGAGCGGACCGATCCGTCCGAGACGTTCCTCCTCGACCGGACCGGCCGTGCGAGCTGGTACGTGGCCCAGGACACCGACGGCACCTACGAGATCTCCGCCGCCGACCCCGACACCGGTGAGAAGCAGCTCCTGCACCGCGCAGGCGGCCCGGAACACCCGATGGGTGTGTTCGTGCTCCCGACCCCGGACGGCACCGGCGCGCTGATCGCCGACTACCAGGATGGGGACGACCTGCGGCTGCTGCGCATCGACCGCGGGACCGGCGAACAGACGGTGGTCGCCGCCGTGGACGGGCACAGCCTGGACACCCTCAGCGCAGCCTCCGACACCCTGCCGCCGACCGTCTTCGTCAGCCGGCGCACCGGCGAGGTCATCGCCGCCCGCTTCACCGGCGACCGCCCCCACATCGTGCCGCTCGACCCGCACTTCGCCGAGGTCCAGGCTGCGCTGGAGAAGCTCTCCGACGGCGTGCTGGACACCGTGACCTCCGACCTGGGCGAGCAGCGCTGGATCGCCTCCTTCGTCCACGACCGGGAGCCGGGCGCGACCTGGTTCTACGACCACGCCACCGGGGAGAGCCGCCCGCTGTTCCGCGGCAACCCGCGCGTCGATCCGGCGGACCTCGCGCCGATGACCGCGGTCGACCTGCCGGCCCGCGACGGCCTCCCGCTGCACGGGTTCCTGACCCTGCCCGTCGGCGTCGCGCCGGAGAACCTGCCGCTGGTGCTGCTGGTGCACGGCGGACCGTGGATGCACGACACCTGGGGACACAACCGGTCGGTCCAGTTCCTCGCCAACCGCGGCTACGCCGTGCTCCAGGTCAACTTCCGCGGCTCCACCGGGTACGGGCGCCGGCACATCACCGCGGCCATCGGTGAGTTCGCCCAGAAGATGCACGACGACCTCATCGACGCCGTCGACTGGGCCGTCGCGCACGGCTACGCCGACCCGGAGCGCCTCGCCATCGCCGGAGGCTCCTACGGCGGCTACGCCGCGCTCGTCGGCGTCACCGTCACCCCGGAGGAGTTCGCCGCGGCCGTCGACTACGTCGGCATCTCCGACCTGGCCAACTTCCTGGCCACGCTGCCCCCGTTCGTCCGCGCGAACATGACCAACAACTGGATCCGCTACGTCGGCGACCCCGACGACCCGGCGCAGCTGGCCGACATGCGGCGGCGCTCGCCGATCACCATGGTCGACCGGATCACCACACCGCTGCTCGTCGCGCAGGGCGCCAACGACGTCCGCGTCGTGCAGGCCGAGTCGGACAACATCGTCGCGCCGCTGCGCGAGCGCGGGGTGCCGGTGGAGTACCTCGTCGCCGACGACGAGGGCCACGGCTTCGAGAACCCGGAGAACCAGATCCTGCTGCACCGCGCCATCGAACGGCACCTCGCCGAGCACCTCGGCGGCCGCCGCAGTTCCTCGGGACAGCCCGGAGGAGCCGACACCATCGAAGGTGTCGCGACGGCGGGGCACGACGTGGGACGTCAATAACCCGGTCAGACCATCGGGTTGTCGCTGACGGTCTGATCCGCCTCGACGTAGGGCTGGACGACGTCCCAGAGCTCGGAGGACCTCACGGGCTGTCGATCAGCACGTACAGGCTCGTGATCTTGCCGTCCCGCACGACGAGCACGTCGCGGCCGGACGCGCTCGGCGCTCGACCCTCGACCCCGAGGGTCCAGCTGTACGTGACCAGATCCTGCGCCGTCTGAACCGGCCCTGAGCGGCTGATCACGGCGCCCGGGAGTTGCGCCTGGAGGGCGGTGATCGCCTCTGACATTCCGACGTGCCCCTTGTACGCGGCTCCTGGCTCGCCGACGAACACGTCCGACGCATAGAACTCCGCGATCAACTCGTCCCGGTCGCTGCCGGCCGGCCCGTTCCAGGCATTCAGATGCGCGGTGATGACACTCTCGACCGAATTCATTCCTTGCTCCTCCGACGTTCTGGTGCGTTCGGCTCTGCTGATCTTCTCGAGCTCGGGGAGGTACCACCGGAGGATCGATCGGAGCCGGTCGGCGCCCGGTCGGCGCCGGCCGGCCCTTCCGCGCACGGTGGGACCCCTCAGCCCACCGTCCGCTTCAGCACCACCCCGATCTCGATCGACTGCCCCGCCCCCACGCTGGGCACGATCGTCCCGACGGTCTCCCATCCCTGGGCCCCGAGCTCGTTGAGCTCCCGCTCCATGGCGGCGTAGTCGAAGCCCTTCCAGCCCCAGCCGAACTTGAGCACCTTGTGCTCGAACGTCGCGGTCATGTCGTGTTCCTCCGTGTGGACGGTCGAGTGACGTCAGATCAGGTGATCCGATCCGAGCGAACGCCATGCCGCTACGGCATGGTCAAGTTTCGGACCGGTTCAGCCCTTCCGCTCGGCGGCGACGAGCTCGCGGGCGCGCGGAGCGACCTCCCGGCCGAACAGCTCGAGCGCGCCCGGCTCGTCGGAGACGAGGACGAAACCGGACGTCCCGTGGGTCAGGGCGATGTCCGCGATCTGCTCGGCCCACTGCTCCGGCGGCCCGTCGAAGAGCCCGCCACCGGCGCCGACGAACTGTCCGCCGATGTTGAGGTAGCGGGTCACCGCGGCCGGGTCGCGGCCCGCCCCGGTGGCACCCTCGTCGATGTGCGCATTCATCGCCGTCAGCGACGCCGGCCCGTCGGGCAGGTACGTCAGTGACGGCAGCCACCCGTCGGCGAGCCGTCCGGTCAGCCGCAGCATCCGGGGCTTGAGCGCCCCGATCCGGATCGGGATCGGGTGGGCCGGGGCGGGGCCGCGTTTCGCGCCGTCGACCTGGTGGAACTCGCCGTCGACGCGCAGCCGGCCGGGCTCGTCGACCGCCCAGATCCCCCGCATGATCGCGATGGCCTCCTCGATCGCGCGGACGGCCTGGCCGGGTTCGAGCCGGGGCCCGCCCATGGCGGCGATGGCGTCCCAGAACGCGCCGGCGCCGAGGCCCATCTCGACGCGACCGCCGCTGAGCAGGTCCAGGCCCGCAGCGGCGCGGGCCAGCACCGCGGGCGGGCGCAGCGGCAGGTTGAGCACGTTGCCGCAGATCCGGATCCGCTCCGTGCGGGCGGCGACGAACGACATGAGCGTCCAGGTGTCGGTGAACGCCGCCTGGTACGGATGGTCCTGGTAGGTGACGAGGTCCAACCCGGCGCGTTCGGCGACGAGCGCGAGCTCGACGGGACGCATCGGGGGCTGTGCGACCGGCGTGACGAAGCAGCCGAAGGTCAGCTCGTGGCCGTAGTCGGTCATCGGGGACTCGCTTCCGGGGTGAGGGAGAAGTTGTCGTCGAAGACGCCGTCCGGGTCGTAGGTCGCCTTGAGCGCCCGCAGCCGGGCGAGGGTCCGCGGCGGCCAGGCCCGCTCGATCCGCTCCGGCGCCAGGCTCGTCTCGAAGCTGAGGTAGAGCCCGTCGAGGAACGGCGCGAGCAACGCCCACTGCGCGTCGACGGCGGCGGGATCGCTGCCCATGACGACGAGCGAGAAGTTCGACCTCCGGTGCGGGTAGGCCGTGGCGTCCGGGTCGACGTCGGCGACCGCACCGCCCACGGAACGCAGCTGGAACCAGTGCACGGCACCGCTGCGGAGCACCCGACTCGCGACGGCCGCGAACTCCGGCGTGAGGTGGTGGACGAGCCCGCTGCGGGAGACCGGCTCGCCGCGCGAGACCGGTGCGTCGTCGCTCGCGTTCGCCATGATGTCGGCGTAGGAGGTGATGGCCACCTCTTGCTCGTACATCGGGCTGAGCGCGGCCAGCGGCTGCAGCCTGGCGAGCACGGTGTCCGGGTCCGGTGAGTCGACGACGGTGCGGGTGAGCGCCACCGCGGGCTGTCTGGCGCGCGGCGGTGGCAGGATGAGGAAGCTGGTGAGGTCGCGCGGGGACTCCTCGACCACCCGGCCCCACTCCACCAGGTAGCGCGTGGTGTCCCGGACGATCTGGGTGAGCGCGGCCAACGCCACCGGGCCGACCGCGTCGGCGGAGAACTCGAACGCGGTCACGATCCCGAAGTTGGCCCCGGCACCGCGGACCGCCCAGAACAGGTCCGGGTTCTCCGCATCGCTGCACCGCACGACCGACCCGTCGGCGAGCACCAGCTCCACCGCTCGCAGCCGGTCGATCGTCAGTCCGTGGCCGCGGGCCAGGTAGCCGATGCCGCCGGCGGTGGCCAGCCCCCCGACGCCGACGCCGCCGTAGTCGCCCGAGCTGATCGCCCAGCCGTACGGGGCGAGGGCGTTCGCGACGTCGGTCCAGCGGGCTCCCGGTCCGATCCGGACCCGGCGCGACGTCTCGTCGAGCACCTCGATGGTGTTCATCGGCGACACGTCGACCACGATGCCGCCGTCGTTGGTGGAACGCCCGGACAGCCCGTGCCCCGCGCTGCGCCGGGACAGCGGCAGGTCGGGGTGCCGGCGGGCGAACGCCAGGGCGTCGACGACCTGTTCGGCGGTCGCCGCCCGCAGCACGATGGCCGGTGAACCGCCACGCAGGTATCCCCCGCGCAGACGCGCGTAGGCGAGGTCGCCGGGTTCGACGACCTCGGCCAGCCCGGCAGGGACGCCGTCGTAGTCGATGCCGGGGCTGCGCCGGGCGAGCGCCGCCGAGCGCCGCACGCGCACCCCGGCCGCGCCGTGCGAGAGCGTCGCATCGGCACCCGCCCGCACCGCCGGGACGATCTCGCGGGCGAACCGGGTCAAGGTCGCGGGATCGTCGGCGGCGAGGTCGAGCACGATCGTCCCCACCCCCTGGTCGAGGACGAGCTCCAGCAGCATGGCCGCCCAGCCGTCACCACTCACGGCGGGAACGGTCACCCACCGGCGGATCTCCCGAGGGTCGCGCCCGGCGTCCCGGGCGGCCGCGTCGACGAGGAGCCGGCCCGCGGTGAGGTCATCGGCGCCGGTCAGGGGCACCGACCACCCGTCGGCGCGGGTGCCCGCCAGCCGCGCCAGGTCCGGGTCGCGCGGGTCCGGGCCACTCACCGTGATCGGCACGTCGTGCGCGGGCGCCGCCTTCTGCGCCCCGGCGAGCCGGTGGCGCGGATCGTCGACGCGCGCGAGCCCGCGGTCGAGCACGTTCCACAGCTCGGCGACGACGTCGAGCGTCTCGGCCCCGTCGTGCCCGGGTTCCCCCACCGTGATCCCGAGCTCGACCCGGCCCCCGCTGAGGTGGTCGAGGCCTGCGGCCGCCCGGGCGAGCACCGCCGGGTTCCGCGCGGTGCCGTCGTGCCCGTCGGTGCCGATCCGGACCGTGCCGGTGACGGCGGCGATCCAGGACAGCAGCGTCCACGCCTCCGCTTCGGGGCGGTCCGGGCGATCGGGCACGACGACGAGGTCGAGCCCCAGCTCCTCGGCCGTGCGGGCGAGCCGGACCGTCGGCTCCGGGGCGGGTCCGACGGGTAGCCGGACACCGAACTCCAGGGCGTGCCCGTACTCCGGGCGAGGTGGACCGTCGCGGGTAGGACGGGCGTCTGTCACAGCGGGCCACACTCTCGTCATCCGGGCGGTGCAGCACCGCCCGGCGGGTACCGGGTCGCCGGGAACGCTACGAGCACCCCGTCCCGCGCGGATCCGGCATCCGATCGGTCACCGTCGGGTTCACCCACCGCCCAGGAGCGGCCTGAACAACTCGGACCTACTGCGCGACGCCCGGGCGGCGCCCTCGCCACGTCGGTGACCACAGAACGCCTTGATTGCCATGATCGCCATGACCCGGTTGCCTCTCGGGGGGGGTACGCATCGCTGGGGCCTCCGGTAGCGCCGCGAGTATCGGTTGTCCATTGCTGCGGCAACAGCAACCACCAACCGAAACCGCGGATCACCGCCGCCAGCCGCCCACCCGCCGACCGGCTGGTGTCCCTCGGCCCGATCGTCCGCCTTGCGATGACACCACCTGCACGCCGCTCGCTACGGCCGGAGTTGTTCAGGACCCTCCTGAGATCCGGAGGTCCCCCGCGAAGTCGATGCGGGCGAGCTCGGCGCGGGAGGTGATGCCCAGCTTGGGATAGACGTTGCCCAGGTGGTGGCCGACCGTGCGGTGGCTGATCAGCAGCTGTGCCGCGATGTCCCGGTTGGTGAGCCGGCCCGCGGCCAGCTGCGCCACCCGCAGCTCCTGCGCGGTCAACCCTGCGGCATTCGCCGGTCCGGACGCTCCGCGGGCGCGTGATCCCTCGCTCAGGGCGAGCTCGCGCAGCGCCCGCGCCCGCAGCGGTTCCGCACCGAGACGCTCGAAGACCTGGGCGGCACCGGTGAGGTGGCGCCCGGCCTCGGCCCGGCGGCGCGCCCGCCGCAACCACTCCCCGTAGAGCAACCGGGTGCGGGCATGCTCGAACGGATCGTCCGGTGCACCTGGCACCTCCAGTGCCGCCCGGTAGGACTCCTCCGCATCCGGTCCACTCCGGACGAGCGCGCGGATCCGGTGCGCCGCGGTACGGGCCCAGGTCGCGCCGGTGCGCCGCACCCAGCCGTCGATCATGGTGATCTGCGGCTCGACGACGTCGAGCCGGCCGACCTGCACCGCAGCCTCGACGGTGTCCGCGGCGGCGAGGAGCGCGCACGTGTGGTGGGCGGCGTCGTGGCCCGGCTCCGACAGGCACACGAGGTGGTCCAGTGCCTCCTGCGGGCGGCCGCCGAACAGAGCCGCCCGACCCCGGTGCCAGTACGCGTTCGCGCTCAGCGCCCGCACCCCGCGCGGGACCGAGGCCGCGAGTACCCGGGTCGTGAGATCGTCGACGGTGTGCTCGTCGCCGCGGGGGGCGGCCAGGGACGCCAGGACGAGCCGGCACTGCGTGGCCACGTTCTCCGTTCCGACCTCCTCGGCCAGCCCCAGTGCCTCGACGACTGCGTTCCCGGCGGCATCCCACCTGCCCGCGGTGACGTCGAGGACCGCGGTCTGGACGAGCAACGCCGCCAGCGCGGTGATCTCCTGGCGCCGCCGCAGCGCGGCGGTCTGCACGCGCAGCACGTCGTGCAGCCGGCCCTCGACACCCCAGCACTGCAACAGCGGGATCGGTGGCAGCAGGCCCCACGCACGCGTCCCCAACCGGTCCGCGAGATCGCCGACCGTCTCCGGGTCGACCGGGACGACCGGGTCGGTCGTGTCGTGGCAGGACCACCAGGAACGGAGCAGGGGCACCAGCCCGGACGGGGTGGGATCGCCGCGGGTGTCCACGGCCGACAGCCGCTCCAGCGCCTCCTGCTGGAGGTCGTCCCGCCCCGCCGACCACGCGGAGCGGACCGCCATCGAACCCATTTCCATGGCCTCGCGGGGATCCTCGACGACGGCCATGTCGGAGGTCAGGTAGTGATGGGCACGCTCCGGAACGCCGTGGGCGAACTCGAGGAACCCGCGCAGCCCGTGGCTCAGGCGGGCGACGTGGCGCTCGCCGACCAGGTGCTCGGCGTCGTCGAGCAGCTGCCGGGCCGCCGCGGAGTACCCCACGGTCCATGCCGCACGGGCGGCGGCCGCGAGCCGGCGTGCCGCGTCGCCCTCGTCCGGGGACAGCTCGGCGGCCCGCCGCAGCGTGCGGACCGCCGTCGGCCCGCCGCTGCGCCGCAGCGACTGCACCGCAGCCTGCTCGAGCAGCGCGGCGACGTCCTCGTCGGCCGAATCGGCCGCGGTGGCCAGGTGCCAGGCCCGTTCCGCGGTGGCGTCGCTCGGCAGGGCGGCGGCCAGCGCCCGGTGTGCGGCCTGCCGCTGCGCGAAGGGCGTGCCGTCGTAGACGGCCGCCGGGATCAACGGGTGCCGGAACGCCAGCCGGGGCCCCGCAGCGCGGACCAGACCGGATCGCAGGAGCTCCTCCCAGGTCGACGTGTCCACGCCCCAGCCGGCCCCCGCACGGTGCACCACGTGCCGGTCGCCCCGCTCCTCGGCTGCGGCCAGCAGCAGCAGCGCACGGGCCGGCGCCGTCATGGCCGCGGCCCGGGCGACGAACGCCCGCCGCAGCCGCGGCCCGACCGTCATCAGGTCGCCGGGCCGTCCGGGCACCGGGTCGGCGTCGAGTTCGTGGTCGATCGTGGCGAGCTCGTGCAGGGCCAGCGGGTTCCCGCCGGCCGCCCGCACCGTGCGCTCGACCAGGTCCTCGGTCGCTGCGGGCACGGCGGCGGCGACGAGCCTGCGGGCGTCGTCCTCGGCCAGGCCCACGACCTCCCGTGCCCGCAGCCCCTCCCACGGCCCGGAATGCGGATCCTCGTGTCCGGTGAGGAGCACCGCGACCGGATCGGCACCGATCCGGCGCGCGAGGAAGCCCAGGCAGTGCGCCGTCGCCTCGTCCACCCACTGGGCGTCGTCCACCGCGACGAGCACCGGGCGTTCCCGGGCCAAGTCGCAGACCAACGACAGCACGGCCGCGCCGACGAGGAACCGGTTGGTCTCGTCCCGGCTCAGCCCCAGCGCGCCGCGCAGCGCAGCGGCCTGCGGGGCGGCGAGCGTGTCCAACCGGTCCATCACCGGCCAGAGCAGCTCGTGCAGGGCGGCGAACGCGATCCCCGCCTCCATCCGGGTGCCCCGGCAGCGCAGCACTGTGACGTCGGCGGCGGTGTCGACGGCGTACTCGAGCAGGGCCGTCTTGCCGATGCCCGGCTCACCCCACAGCACGAGCCCGGACCCCGCGCCATCGGACGCGCCGGCCAGCACCCGGTCGAGCTCCGCGATCTCCACGCCCCGCCCGAACAGCTCCGTGCCCGACCCCCGGGTCTCGCGCCCGGTGCGAGTCGAGAACGTCGTCGAGGCTGTCGGTCCCCGCCGTGGCAGGCGCCGGGTCGACACGAACAGCTGGTCGTCCGGGTCCTGGAACACGTTGCCGACGCGCTTGCCGGCCGTTGTGGCAGTCCTGCCAGGTGACCGCCGCGTGCCGGTGAGCGGGTGGCCGTGGATGAGCAGGACGGGCCGGCCCGCGCCCTGGTCCTCGTGGTCGAGCTCGATCAGCGTGCTGTTGTCGTTCCCGACGATCTCGTTCCCGACGATCTCGTGGTGGGTGGCGTCGTCGGTGAGTTCGGGGGTGCTCCAGGCCACAGCTGTTCCTTCCGGGTGTCGTCGGCGCGGGTCAGGGGTGCGCCGGCCGGCGCCGGCGGTCGGCCTCCGACAGCCCGCCCCACACGCCGTGCAGCTCCCCGTGGACCAGGGCGTACGCCGCGCACGGCCGGCGGACCGGGCACGCGGCGCAGATCGCCTTCGCGACCCGCTCGCGGCGGTGCCGTTGCGGGAGGCGCTCGTCGTCGGTGGGGAAGAACATCGCGGTGTCGATCCCCGTGCACAGCGCCTGCCGGCGCCACGGCTGCGAGAGCTCCGGGGTGATCCGCCAGTCGGCGTACCGCCCGGCCCGGCCGGTACGCACGACGATGCTGGTGGGCTCGCTGCTGCTCATGGCAGTCGCTCTCTCTCCGGTCGCTGTGCTGTCGGGTCTCAGACTCCCGAAGACGGCGCCCCGGTCGCGTCGGTGGAAGTCCCTGATCCCGTCACCGAGCACGGCACAGCACGGCACGGCACAGGACGGCACAGGGAGGCGGGCTTCCCGAGGACCCGGTCTCCCTCGCGGGGTTCGCATCGGTGAGAATCACCTAATCGACACCGTGCCGGCGCCCAGCAACGACCAGACGTTGCTGGTGGGGCGGCGCGTCGAGCACGAGGCGGTCGAACGCCTGCTCGCCCGGACCCAGGCGGGCGAGAGCGGCGTACTGGTGGTGCGCGGTGAGGCCGGCATCGGCAAGACCGCCCTGTTGCAGCACGTCCGGGCGTCGGCCGTCGCGGCCGGGTTCCGGGTCCAGGACGCGGCCGGGGTGGAGTCGGAGGCGGCGTTCGCGTTCGCGGGCCTGCACCAGTTGTGCGCACCGTTGCTGGCGCGGGCGGCGGCGCTGCCCGAGCCGCAGCAGGCCGCTCTCGGGGTGGCGTTCGGGATGCGCCAGGGTGCTGCGCCGGACCGGTTCCTGGTCGGGTTGGCCGTGCTGAGCCTGCTGGCCGAGGTGGCCGAGGACGGGCCGTTGCTGTGCGTCGTGGATGACACGCAGTGGCTGGACCAGGCGTCCGCGCAGGTCCTGGCGTTCGTGGCCCGGCGGGTGGCGGTCGAACGGGTGGTGATGGTGTTCGCGCTGCGCGACACCGGTGTGCCCGACGTCGAGGCGTTCACCGGATTGCCGGAGCTGCACCTGGAAGGGCTGGCGGTGTCCGACGCCCGGACGGTGCTGGCCACCGCGGTCCGCGCACCGCTGGACGACGATGTGCGCGACCGGATCGTGGCGGAGGCGCGCGGCAATCCGCTGGCGCTGTTGGAGCTACCCCGGGGTGCGCCGACGGTGCGGCTGGCGGGCGGGTTCGAGCTACCCGACGTGGTGAGCGTTCCGCACCGGGTCGAGGAGGGTTTCCGGCGCCGCGCCGGCAGCCTGCCCCCCGATTCGCAGCTGCTGCTGGTGGTCGCCGCGGCCGAGCAGACCGGCGATGCGGCGCTGCTGTGGCGCGCGGCCGCGGAGCTGGGGATCGCCCCGGAGGCGGCCGCGCCGGCGGAGGCCGCCGGGCTGCTGGAACTCGACACCCGGGTGCGGTTCCGGCACCCGCTCGTGCGCTCGGCGGTATACCAGGCGGCCACCCCGCCCGACCAGCGCCGAGCGCACGGCGCGCTGGCCGCCGTCACCGACCCGCAGGCCGACCCCGACCGGCGCGCCTGGCACCGCGCCCAGGCGGTAGTGGGCACCGACGAGGAGGCCGCGGCGGAGCTGGAGCGCTCAGCCGGGCGGGCCCGCGCCCGCGGCGGACTGGCCGCCGCGGCGGCGTTCCTCCAGCGCGCCGCCCAGCTGACCCCCGCGCCGGCCGTCCGGTCGGGTCGGGCTCTCGAGGCTGCGCACGCCAAGCACGCGGCCGGTGCGTCCGAGGCCGCCCTGGAACTGCTGACGGTCGCGGCGACCGGGCCGCTGGACGCCGTGTCGCAGGCCCGCCTCGAGCTGCTGCGCGCCCAGATCGCGTTCCACCGGGCGAGAGGCGGCGAGGGGCCGCGGATGCTGCTGGATGCCGCCAGGAGCCTCGCCCCGCTGGCCCCGGCGCTGTCCCGCGAGACCTACCTGGACGCGCTCGATGCAGCGATCGTCACCGGCGGGCTCGGTCCCGGTGAGGGCGTGCGAGCGGTGGCCGAAGCCGCCCGGGCCGCGCCACCACCACCGGAGCCACCGAGGCCGGCGGATCTGTTGCTCGATGGCCTGGTGACGACGTTCACGCAGGGCTACGCGGCAGGCGTACCCGGGCTGCGGCGGGCGTTGGACGCCTTCGCCGACTGCGAGCGAGACGCTCGTGCCGTGAACGACGGCGACGACCGCCGCTGGCTGTGGCTGGCCGGCCGAACCGCGATGTCGGTCTTCGACGACGAGATGGTCCACGCGCTGGCCGCCAGTCATGTCCGGCTGGCCCGTGAGGCCGGTGCGCTGGCCACGCTCCCGGCAGCACTCCTCGTCCAGTCCGTCATGCTGGTGCTCTCCGGTGAGTTCTCCCGGGCCGCCGAGCAGACCGCGATCGCAGCCGCGACCAGAACCGTGCCCTTGCTCCACGCCCAGCTCATCCTGGCCGCCTGGCGCGGTCGCGTGGAAGAGAGCAGCGAGATCCACGCGACCATGGTCCGGGAAGCCGCCGGACGTGGGCGCGGCACCGAGGACTCCCTGGCGCAGTATGCGATGGCGGTGCTGCACAACGGTCTGGGCGACTTCCCGGCGGCTCAGGCCGCTGCGACGCGGGCTTTCGAGTCCGACGAGCTGACCCACAGCAACCTGGCCCACTCCGAGCTCGTCGAAGCGGCATGCCGCACCGGCCAACCGGAGCGCGCGGCCGATGCGCTGGAGCAGCTCAGCTCACGGGCACTGGCCAGCGGCACCCCGTGGGGGCTCGGGCTGGCCGCGCGCTCACGGGCACTGGCCGGCACCGGCCCGGACGCCGAGGAGCACTACCGCGAGGCGATCGAGCGGCTCCGCGAATGCCGGATGGCCACCCAACTGGCCCGCGCACATCTCGTCTACGGCGAGTGGCTACGCCGCCAGGGCCGTCGCCAGGCCGCCCGCCAGCAGCTGCGCACCGCCCACCAGCAGCTGTCGGACATGGGCGCGGAAGCGTTCGCCGCCCGCGCGGCCCGCGAGCTACGCGCCACCGGCGAGCACCCGCGCAGTCGGTCCGCCCAGCCCTCGGATGCGCTCACCGCGCAGGAGCTGACGATCGCCCGGCTGGTGGCCACCGGGGCGACCTCCCGCGAGGTCGGCGCCCAGCTGTTCCTCAGTCCGCGCACGGTCGAGGCGCACCTGCGCAGCATCTTCCGCAAGCTCGACATCAGCTCCCGCCGGCAGCTGCGGGACCTGCGGCTCCCCTGACCAGCATGCCCGTCGAGAGGTTCCACGTGAGTTGAACCGTTGCTGATCCTCCAGCAGGAAATCGGGGCCTCCGGCCCGGAACAGCTGCTGCACGATCAGCAACGGCGGCGTCACGCTGCCAGTCGCCGCATGTTCGCGACCGATCGACCAACCGATCCGGTGGGGCCGGGGCGCGGCAAGACTTCGGTCGGCCGCTCGGACGTCGTCGCGGCTGAGTCCCGATCGTCGCCACCCAGGAGTCGCCGTGTCCCGTGTGCGCCACCCGGCCCGCGCCGCAGTTCTCGAAGAGAAGGACGGCCCGTTCGTCTGGCAGGACATCGAGATCGACGACCCCCGGCCCGACGAGGTGCTGGTCCGCATGGTCGCGACCGGCATCTGCGCCACTGATGCCCACGTCCGCCGGCAGCAGATGCCGGTCCCGCTCCCGGTCGTCCTCGGTCACGAGGGCGCCGGCGTCGTGGAGCGGGTCGGCTCGGTGGTCGCCGGCCTCGAACCGGGCGACCACGTGGTCCTGAGCTACCACTCCTGCGGCCGGTGCCCGTCGTGCGTCTCCGCCCACCCCGCCTACTGCGACCTGGCCCAGGAGGCGAATTTCGCCGCCGCCCGGCTGGACGGCACCCAGGGGCTGCACCGCACGGGAGCGCAGCTGCACGGCCACTTCTTCGGCCAGTCGTCGTTCGCCACCCACGCGCTGGCCCACCAGCGGAACACCGTGAAGATCCCGACGGACATCCCGCTGGAGCTCGCCGCCCCGCTCGGGTGCGGCCTGCAGACCGGCGCGGGCACCGTGCTCCAGGCCTTCTCGGCGTCGCCGGGCATGTCGATCGGGGTCATCGGGGTCGGCGCCGTGGGCCTGGCCGCGGTCATGGCGGGCAACGTGGTCGGGGCCCGGGCCGTGGTGGCCGTCGACGTGGACGCGGCCCGCCTCGACCTCGCCGGCGATCTCGGCGCGACGCACGTGATCGACGTCCGGGAGACCGCGGACCTGGCCGCGGCGCTGCGGGGCGTCACCGGGCGTGGCCTGGACATCGTGCTCGAGACCAGCGGCCGGGCGGAGAACCTGACCGCGGCCGTCGACTCGCTGGCCCCGAGGGGACGGATGGGGATCGTGACGTTCGAGCAGGGCGCCGGCGGCGAGGTCACCTCACCGCAGCTCGCACTCGGGCGCTCGGTGCACGGCATCGTCCAGGGCGACGCCGTCTCGCCGCTGTTCCTCACCACGCTGGTCGACCTCTGGCGAGCCGGACGCTTCCCCGTCGACCGGCTCGTCACCTCCTACGACTCCGGCGACATCAACCTGGCGTTCGACGACGCCGCAGCCGGACGCGCGGTCAAGGCCGTGCTCCGGTTCTCCTGCTGACCCCCTCGGAAGGGGCTCGCAACCATGCCCGACAAGACCCAACGGCCGATCGTGGCCACAGACGAACCCGGCTTCTTCGGGATCGACAACTACGGCTTCCCGGCCAACCTCGACGACCCGCTCGACCCACCGGAGTACTACCCGCCCTACCTCGACACCGAGCACTTCCGGGCCTACCGCTACCACGTCGAGGAGCTGCGGGACGGCTTCCACTGGGTCACGAGCGCGGGCTACGACGCCGCGTTCGTGGTCACCGCGAACGGGGTGATCGCGATCGACGCCCCGCCGACGATCGGCGAGAACATGGTCGCGGCGATCGAGAGCGTCACCGACAAGCCGGTGACCCACCTGATCTACAGCCACTGGCACACCGACCACATCGGAGCGGCCCCGGTCTACGGGCCGGACGTGGAGATCATCGCGCACGAGATCACCAAGGAGCTCCTCGAACGGTTCCCCGACCCGAACCGCCCGCTGCCCACGGTGACCTTCCGCGACACCTACACGCTCACGGTCGGCGGCGTGACCCTGGAGCTGGCGTACAAAGGCGAGAACCACTGCCCGGGCAACATCTTCATCCACGCCCCCGCCCAGCGTGTGCTCACCGTCATCGACATCGTCAGCCCGGGCAGCGCCACGTTCATGCACTGCGACGCCTCGCAGAACATCTGGGCCTGGTACGAGTCCCACGCCCAGCTCCTCGAGTACGACTTCGACTTCTACGTCGGCGGCCACCACATGCACTACGGCACCTACGAGCAGGTGAAGACCAGTGTCGAGTACTTCGCCGACATCCACGAGGGCGCCACGGCCGCGGTGGCACGGTTCAGCCGCTCGGACCGGCTCGACGAGATCCTGACCGCGACCGGCCCCGGCCGGGTCTGGGTCGGCACCGAGAACGCGATCAACTCGATGGTCAACTACACGGTCAAGCACGTCCTGGAGAAGGAGACGAGCGACGGCCGGCTCTGGTCCGACCGGCTCGCCGGGGTGATCAGCCAGACCAAGTACCACGCCTACACCGTCGTCGAGGCCATCCGCCTGGAGCGGCCGCGGCCACAGGCAGGCTACCGGCTGCGCGGGGCGAACCCGCCGCCGTTCATCGCCTGACACCCGACTCCCACTGAAGACCCCTCTGATCGGAGAGAACCCACCATGTCCGAGCTCAACATCGGTACCGAGAACGGCAGCCCCGTCGAGCTGCACTACACCGACCAGGGCACCGGCGCCCCGGTCGTGTTGATCCACGGCTGGCCGCTGTCCGGCCGGTCCTGGGAGAAGCAGGTCCCGGCCCTGGTCGAGGCCGGCCACCGCGTCCTCACCTACGACCGACGCGGCTTCGGCCAGTCCTCCCAGCCCTGGGACGGCTACGACTACGACACCTTCGCCGACGACCTGCACGCCCTGCTCGTCCACCTCGACCTGCGCGAGGTCACGCTCGTCGGGTTCTCGATGGGCGGCGGCGAGGCCGTGCGCTACATCGGCAGGTACGGCACCGGCCGGATCGCGAAGGTCGTGCTCGCCGCAGCCGTCCCGCCCTACCTGTACAAGTCGGACGACAACCCCGACGGCGGCCTCGACGAGGCCACCATCGAACAGTTCCGAGCGGGCGTGACCGGAGATCGGATCGCCTTCCTCGACGGGTTCTTGACCAACTTCTTCGCCTCCGGCGACCGGACCGACCTGATCAGCGAGCCGAACCGCCTCCACCACCGCGCGATCGCCGAGTTCGCCTCACCGAAGGGCACCCTGGACTGCATCACCGCGTTCGCGCGCACCGACTTCCGCGACGACCTGCGGAAGGTCTCCGACGCAGCCATCCCGACCCTGGTCATCCACGGTGACGTCGACGCCGTCGTCCCGTTCGAGGTCTCCGGCAAGCGCGCTCACGAGTCCGTCAAGGGCGCCGAGCTGGCGCTGATCGAGGGCGGCCCGCACGGGCTCAACACCACCCACGCCGAGGAGTTCAACCGCGCGCTGATCACGTTCCTCGCGCGCTGAGCGGCACCGGCACAGCCGCGCTCCACGCCTCGCGGGAGGCCGGACCCGCGGAGCACGAGCAGGACTCGCGGTCGGGGTGACCATCTGCGGCTGCACACCCAGTGGGTACTCGCCCCCGCCCATCCGCCGCAGCGGCCGGGCGACCCCGGTCGCGCGGTCGGTGCCGGAGATGACGACCGTCCCGTCCTCGTCGGTGGCGATCCGGAACGCGGGGCGGCCCTGCCGGTCGAGCAGGGTCTCGGCCAGCGGATCGGGCTCCTCGTGGTGGAGGACGACCTCGCCGGTGGCGACGTCGACGCGGAAGACGTCGATGCGATCGACTCGCGGGTTCCTCCAGGCCGGCACGCTGCCGGGCACCGACGGCAGCGGCTCGACGGCGAACACCCGCGAACCCGCTCCCATCGGGGTCAGGTCGACGGCCGGCTCCGGGATGTCCCCCACCCTCCCGTCCAGGTCGACGCGGTGCAGGTGCCAGTCCTCGTTGCCGTCGGTGTCCTGGGCGGGTGTCGTGCGTGACCGGGACGGCGTCGTCGTGAGTCTGGTCCACGCCGCGGACCCAGATGTTGCGCCGCCCCCGGTGCAGCGTGAGGTAGGCGATCCGGGTGCCGTCCGGCGAGATCGTGGGCACGATGAACGCCGGCTCGGCGAAGACCTCGTCACGCACCCCGTCTCCCGCGACGCACCCCGTCGATGGGCAGCGCGAGCCGAGAACGGGTGCGCGAGCGAACGTGGCTCGCTCAGACCATCGGGTTGCCGCTGACCGTCCGATCCGCCTCGACGTAGGGCTGGACGACGTCCCAGTGCTCGACGATGCGGCCGTTCTCGAAGCGGAAGATGTCGACGATCGCCGCGTCACCGTCTGGGATCCAGCCGCTGACCCGGCTGTGCGCGATGACGTGATCGCCGTCCTCGAACACGCGCTCGGGAGCCCAGCGGAAGCCCTCCAGGGTCGGCACGGCGGCGCGCAATCCGTCCAACCCGCTGGGCAGGTTGGGGCTGTGCTGGATGTAGGGCTCGGCCCAGTACCGGTCCAGCGCCGTCACGTCCTTGTCGTGGAAGAGCTCGCGCATGGCCGTGAGCAGGGTGTCCTTGTTCGACATCTCAGATCTCCTTGATCGTTCCGGTCAACCGGTGGAGCCGTCCGTCGAGCGTCACGATCGACTGCAGCGTCGAGGCGGCCAGATCCTCGACGTGGACGACGGTCGCGCCGTCGGCCTCTTGCCAGGAGACGAGGTACACCTGCGGTCGGATCTCCACGATCTCGACGTCGACCGTCTCGGTGTGACCGTCGGCCGTCATCCCGGCCCCGCTGGTCACCACGAAGGTCATCCGCGTGGCGGACTCGTAGGTGCAGCGCACCTGCAGCGGGCCGAGGTCCGCTGCGAAGGTCTTGCCGACGAGCTGTGCTGCCATGACCCGATCCCTTCGGTGTGGTGGTCGAGCTCTGAGGTGCCGGGTGGTCATCGGGCGGGCGGCGCCGTGCCGCCGGTGGCCAGGCGCATCAGGTCGGTGTCGAAGTCGACGTCCTCGACGGACTGCTGCGCGCGGGTGGCGTTGCCGGCGAAGCGGTGCTGGTAGCCGTCCCACCCCGCGTCGGCGATGGTCGTGCGGACCCCGGCGTCGACCAGGTGGGCCAGCTCTGCGGCGGCGCGGTCGATCCGCCGGGTGAACGCCGGCGAGGCCCAGTCGCCGGGCGCCGCGAACAGCGACGTCGGGACCGGGAGCGCTCGCAGGAACGCGAACAACGGGCGCAGCTGGTCGTCCACCACCATCGCGTGGCGCTCGCTGCCTGCGGTGGCGGCGAGGACGACCGGGGTCGCGATGACCAGGTCGTCGTCGAGGACGTCGACGAACGATTTGAACAGTCCGCTGACGCCTGCTTTGTAGACCGGCGTGCTCACGACGAGACCGTCGGCGGCGGCGATCCGGTCCACGGCCTCCTGCACCGGGCCGTCGAGGTGGCCCGAGACGACCGCACGCGCGATGTCCCCGGCGACCGGGGCCAGCTCGATCACGCTCGCCGTCGCGTCGCTGCCGCCGCGGCGCAGCACCTCGAGTGCCTTCCCGGCGACGCGGTCGGCGAGCATCCTCGTGCTCGACGGCTCGCTCACCCCGGCGCTGACGACCACCAACCTGATCGGATCGGTGCTGGTCACGCGACCGGGAACCGGGCAGGCGTGGCGGGTTCGCTGTCCTGGTACGGGGAGTCCCCGGACAGGTTGTCGCCGCGGTTCGCGTTGGGCCGCAGCCGGCGTGGCTCGGCGTCGCCGTACTTCGCCCGCACCAGCGTGGCGTGCGTGGGCGCATCCGGGACACCGGGTGCACGGCGGGCACCCAGCTCACGGCGCAGCACCGGGACGACCTCGGTGGCGAGCAGCTCGACCTGTTCCAGCACCGACTCGATCGGTACGCCCAGACTGTCGACGACCCACAGCTGGCGCTGGTAGTCGCCGAAGCCCTCCTGGAAGGTCAGGGTTTTGTCGATGACCTCCTGCGGGCTGCCCACGGACAGCGGTGTCCCCGCCGCGTAGTCCTCGAGACGGGTCCCGCGGAACAGCGCGTTGTTCTCGAAGTAGGGGCGGAACGCGGCGTTGGCGTCCTGGGAGCGGCGGGCGATGGACACGTGTCCCCCGAGCCCCACGATCGCCTGGTCCGCGGGCCCGTGCCCGTGGTACTCGAAGCGCTTGCGGTAGAAGTCCACGAGCGGCTTGAAGTGGAAGTTGGGCGCCAGGATGTGGTTGGCGAAGTAGCCGTTGCCGTAGTAGGCGGCCTGCTCGGCGATCTCCGGGGTCCGGATCGCGCCGTGCCAGACGAACGGCGGCACGTCGTCGAGCGGTCGCGGGGTCGAGGTGAAACCCTGCAGCGCCGTACGGAACGTGCCGTCCCAGTCGACGACGTCCTCGCGCCACAGCCGGTGCAGGAGGTTGTAGTTCTCCAGCGCGAGCGCGACGCCGTCGCGGATGTTCTTGCCGAACCACGGGTAGACCGGCACGGTGTTGCCCCGCCCGAGCATCAGGTCCAGGCGGCCCTCGGCGAGGTGCTGGACCGTCGCGTAGTCCTCGGCGATCTTGACCGGGTCGTTGGTCGTGATCAGCGTGACCGCCGTGCTCAGGACGATGCTGCGGGTCACCGCCGCGACGTGGCCCAGGATCGCCGGCGGGGAGGACGGCACGAAGGGCGGGTTGTGGTGCTCACCGAGCGCGAAGACGTCGAGGCCGAGCTCGTCGGCGCGCCGGCCGAGCCGCACGATGTTGCGGATGCGTTCGGCCTCGCTCTGCGTCCTCCCGGCGACCGGGTCGGGATAGATGTCACCGATGGTGAAGATGCCGAACTGCACGGCGGGGTCCTCTCGACGTTCGTGGCCGCCCGTGCGGTCCTCCCAGACGCCGAGCGCCATGAGCGTACGAAGGCCCGGGGTCGTGCGAATCGGGTGCGCAATCGGTCGCCGGCACAGCGCCCTGTTCAGTCGCCGGCCGTGCCGAGCCGCAGGTCGCCCGCGAGGTCGATCCGGGCCAGCTCGGCGCGGGAGGTGATGCCCAGCTTGGGGTAGACGTTGGCCAGGTGGTGGCCGACCGTCCGGGGGCTGATCAACAGCCGGGCCGCGATCTCCCGGTTGGTCAGACCGTCCGCGGCCAGCCGCGCGACCCGCAGCTCCTGCGCGGTCAGCCCGGCCGCGGTCGCGGGATCGGGCACGCGGGGGGCGGCCGGCCGTTCGGTCAGGGCCTGCTCGCGCAGCGCCCGCACCCGCAGCGGTTCCGCACCCAGGCGCTCGAAGACCCCGGCCGCCCCGGCGAGCTGGATCCGGGCGTCGGCCCGGCGGCGCGCCCGCCGCAGCCACTCCCCGTACAGCAGCCGGGTGCGGGCGTACTCGAACGGCTGCCCACCCGCGCCCGGGACGTCCAGCGCGGCCCGGAACGAGGCCTCGGCCGCCGGTCCACCCTGGACGAGGGCACGGAGACGGTGGCCGGCCGTGCGGGCCCAGGTCGCGCCCGTGCGCTGCGCCCACCCCTCCACCGCGGCGACCTGGGCCGCGACCACGTCGACGTTCCCGACCTGCACCGCCGCCTCGGCGGTGTCCACGGCGGCGAGCAGCGCGAACGTGGGGTGAGCGGCTTCGTGGCCGGACTCGGCGAGACACAGCAGGTCGCTCAGCGCCTCCTGGGGACGACCGTCGAACAGCGCCGCCCGGCCGCGGTGCCAGTACGCCCCTGCGCTGAGCGCGCGCACCCCGCGCGGGACCGAGGCCTGCAGGACCCGGGTGGTGTGCTCGTCGACGGTGCGATGCTCGCCGCGGGCGGCGGCCAGTGCCACGAGTGAGCCGCGGCTCTGGGTGGCCACGTGGTCGGCGCCGACCTCCTCGGCCAGCCGCACCCCCTCGGCCGCCGCAGCCCGGGCTGCGTCCCACCGGCCCGCGGCGGTGTCGAGGATCGCGATCTGGCCCAGCACCAGCGCCAGCGCGGTGAGCTCCTCCCGCCTCCGCAGCTGCGCGGCCTGCACGCGCAGCACATCGAGCAGCCCGCCCTCGATGCCCCAGGCCTGGACCAGCGGCACGGGCGGGAGCAGCTCCCACGCGGCCGCACCGAGCCGACCGACCGTGCCGCTGCCCATCTCCAGGGACGTCGGGGTGACCTCGCCGGTCTCGTCGTAGCAGGACCACCAGTTGCGCAGCACGGGCATCAGCTCCGCCAGCGCGGGGTCGCCGTCGGTGTCCACGGCCCGCACCTGCTGCAGCGCCTCCTGCTGGAGGTCGGGCCGACCCGCCGACCACGCGGCGCGAACCGCCACCGTTCCCAGCTCCACCGCGCGGAGGGCCTCGGGGACCACGGCCACGTCGCAGACCAGGTAGCGGTGGGCCCGCTCGGGCATGCCGTAGGCGAACTCGAGGATCCCGCGCAGCCCGCCGCTCATCCGGACGACGGGAGCCACACCGCCCAGGCGCTCCGCGTCCTCGACCAGCTGCCGCGCCGTCCCGGCGTGGCCGGCGTCCCATGCGACGCGCGCTGCGGCGGCCAGCCGGCGCGCGGCGTCCGCCGGCTCCGGCGACAGCTCGGCGGCCCGACGCAGCGTGCGCGCCGCCATCGAACCCGCGCTGCGTCGCAGGCACTGCTCGGCGGCCTGCTCCAGCAGCGCGGCGACGTCCTCGTCCGGCCCGTCGGCGGCGGCGGCCAGGTGCCAGGCCCGTTCCGCGGTGGCATCGGTCGGCAGGGCCGCGGCCAGCGCCCGGTGCGCGGACTGCCGGTCCAGGAAGGGGGCGCTGTCGTAGACCTCCGCCCGGATCAGCGGGTGCCGGAACTCCAGCCGGGCCCCCGAGGCGCGGATCAGACCGGAGCACAGGGCCTCCTCCCAGGTGGACGTGTCGACGCCCCATCCCGATCCGGCACGGTGCACGACGTGCCGGTCGCCCCGGTCCTCGGCGGCGGCCAGCAGCAGCAACGCCCGGGTCGACGGCTTCAGCGCCTCGGCCCGCGCGCCGAAAGCCCGCCGCAACCGCGGCCCGACCGGCACCGGTCCCCCGGACGGCAGGAGGGGCACCTCGCCCCCGGTCTCGCGATCGAGGGTGGGCAGCTCGTGCAGTGCCAACGGGTTGCCCCCCGCCGCCCGGACCGTGTGGTCGACCAGCGCCTCGTCGGCGTCCGGCACGACGGCGTCGACCAGCCGGCGAGCGTCGACGGCGGCCAGGCCCACGATCTCCAGCGCCGGCAGTCCCTCCCACGGCCCCGGGGCGGGATCCTCGTGCCCGGTCAGCAGCACCACGACCGGCTCCGTCGCCACTCGCCGCGCGAGGAAACCGAGGCAGTGCGCGGTCGCCTCGTCGACCCACTGGGCGTCGTCCACGACGACGAGCACCGGACGTTCCCGGGCCAGACCGGAGACCAGTGACAGCACGGCCGCGCCGACGAGGAACGGGTTGGTGGTGTCCCGGCTCATCCCCAGCGCGCCGCGCAACGCCGCGGCCTGCGGGGCGGCGAGCGTCGCCAGCCGGTCCACCACCGGCCACAACAGCTCGTGCAGCGCCGCGAAGGCGAGCCCCGACTCCATCCGGGTGCCCCGGCACCGCAGCACGAAGGCGTCGGACGCCGCCGTGACGGCGTACTCGAGGAGGGCGGTCTTGCCGATGCCCGGCTCGCCCCACAGCACGAGCGCGGAACCCGTGCCGTGCGCCGCGCCGTCCAGCAGCCCGTCGAGGGCCGCCGTCTCGGCGCGCCGCCCGAACAGCTCCATGCCCCACCCCAGAACGTCTCGCCGGGCCGCGTGGTGCGGCCGTCTTGAGGCTATAGCCCGATCTGCAGCCCGACCTGCCCATGGCGGGCGACCGATTGACCGACCGATCCGCTGGGGGCCGCGGTATCCGACGATCACGTGCCGTGAGCACCACCGAGAACGGACCGGATGCGTCGTCGACCCCCGAGGAGAGCGTCCTCGCGGTGATCGGGCCATGAGCCGGGACGCGACCGACAGGACCGGCGCCGCGGTGACGATCGGGCTCGAGGAGACGACCCCGGTGGGCGCCTACGTCGTCGGGCCCGGCGACGGGCCGCAGGTCGGCAAGGCCCAGTTCGTCGACCCACCCGGCGCGACCGGCGAGCGGATCTTCTTCCACACCGAGGTCGACGAGGAGTACGGCGGGCGTGGCCTGGCCGGCCTGCTGCTGCGGGAGGCGCTCGCGGACAGCATCCGCAGGAGGCTCACCGTGGTGCCCGTGTGCCCGTTGTTCGCGCGCCACCTGAAGGCCCACGGCGACGAGTTCGTCGCCGCCGGGGGTGCGTTCCGCCGTCCGACCCGCGACGACCTCGCGCTGGTGGCGCGCGCGACACGGGGCGGGGCATGAGGCACGGGTGGTAGAACGAGTGGGATCGGCATCGGGAAGGTGGCAGGTGCGGGGCGAAAGGGACACGATGCGTCCGGCGCTGGACAAGGTGATGCCCGAGGCCTGGCAGGCCGCGCAGGCGTTCTCGTCGGCGATCCGGGACGCGGCGGCGGCACGGGGCCTCTCGGCACAGGAGGGCGAGCTGATCAAGGTGCGCGCGTCGCAGCTCAACGCGTGTGCGTTCTGCCTGGACCTGCACTCCCGCCAGGCCCGGCAGGCGGGGATCAGGCAGCAGAAGTTGGACCTGCTGCCCGCGTGGCGGGAGACCGGGCTGTTCGACGAGCGGGAGCGGGCGGTGCTCGCGGTGGCGGAGGCCGCGACCGCGCTCCCCCTGACCGACGAGGCGGAGGCCGACCTGCTCGGCGCCCGGTCGGTCCTCGGTGAGGAAGCCTTCGTCGCAGCCGAGTGGGTGGCGGCCACGATCAACGTGTTCAACCGGATCTCGATCCTCAGCCGGCATCCGGTCCGGCCCCGCGACAGCGCAGGGACGGTCGTCCGATGACGAACCTCGACCTCCGGCCCGAACTGGAGGTCTTGGACGGCGGGCAGCCGTGCACGGCGGTCGAGGTCCTCGAGCCGCGCCCGGTGCCCCTCGGGGGCGTACGGGCCACGACGGTGTACCGGACCCTCCCCCAGCGGCGGAGGTCGCTGGTGGGGGCGTGGTGCTTCCTGGACCACTACGGCCCCGACGACGTCGCGGTCACCGGCGGGATGCAGATGCCGCGGCATCCGCACACCGGTCTCGCGACGGTGTCGTGGCTGTTCAGCGGCCGCGTCGAGCACCTCGACTCCGGCGGCACCGCGGCCTCGGTCGTGCCGGGAGAGCTCAATCTGATGATCGCGGGCCGCGGCATCACCCATCAGGAGCTCAGCGCCGCCGAGACGCGGACCCTGCACGGCGTGCAGCTCTGGTACGCGCTGCCGGACGGAACGCGGTTCGGCGAGAACGCCTTCGCCCACCACGCGCCCGAGCCGGTGACGCTGCCCGGTGTCACGGCGCGGGTGTTCCTCGGGGAGCTCCTCGGCTCCGTGTCCCCGGTCGAGACGCGCACGCCCGACCTGCTCGGTGCCGAGCTGGTCCTCGGCCCCGGCGCCACGGCCCGGCTGCCCGTGCGGGCGGACTTCGAGCACGCCGTCCTCGCCGAGAACGCGGAGATCACGGTGAACTCCGCCGCTGTCGGGCACCGGTCGCTCGCGTACATCCCGCCCGGTGCCGACACGCTGGTCGTCGCGGCGGGTGACCGGAAGGCCCGCGTGATCCTTCTGGGCGGCGTCCCGCTGGACGAGCAGATCGTGATGTGGTGGAACTTCGTCGGCCGCAGCCACGACGAGATCGTCGAGTTCCGGCGCCGCTACCAGGCCGAGCTCGGGTTCGAGCCGGCCGATCCGCGGGACGAGGGCAAGCCCGCTCTGTTCGGCACCTTCCCGCCCGACCAGCTGCCGCCGCTGCCCGCTCCGCCGCTGCCGAACACCAGGTTGCTCCCGCGCGAGCAGTAGGGCGCCACGCGGGAATTAGTTGAGCGTTCAAGTCGGTTGACGGGCGCAAGTGAAGTCCACGTTCCCCTTGACATCCAGGAGCAGTCCGATGAGCGACCTCGAGCTCGGCCTCGGCACCTTCGGTGACGTACCCGAAGACAACTCCGGCGCCCTCGTCTCCCACGCCGAGGCGATTCGCCAGGTCGTCACCGAAGCGACCCTCGCCGACGAGCTCGGCGTCGACAGCATCTCGCTCGGCGAGCACCACCGACCCGACTACGCGATCTCCACCCCCGAGACCGTGCTCGCCGGCATCGCCGGCCGCACCTCCCGGATCCGGCTGGGCTCCGGTGTCACCGTGCTGAGCTCCGACGACCCCGTGCGCGTCTTCCAGCGCTTCGCCACCCTCGACGCGATCTCCTCGGGCCGCGCCGAGGTGATCCTCGGGCGCGGCTCGTTCACCGAGTCGTTCCCCCTGTTCGGCTACGACCTCGCCGACTACGAGGTGCTCTTCGAGGAGAAGCTCGAGCTGTTCGTCCAGCTCCTCGACGAGAAGCCGGTGACGTGGACCGGCACCGTGCGCGCCGCGCTCGAGGACGCCGACGTGTATCCCAAGACCGACTCCGGGCGCCTGAACGCCTGGGTCGGCGTGGGCGGTTCACCACAGTCGATCATCCGCACCGCCCGCCACGGCCTGCCGCTCATGCTCGCCATCATCGGCGGCGCGCCCGCGCGGTTCAGCCCTCTGATCGACCTGTACCGCCGCGCCGCCGAACAGCTCGGCACCCCCGCACGGCCCGTCGGCATCCACTCACCCGGCTTCGTCGCCGACACCGATGACGAGGCCAAGCAGCTGCACTACCCCCGCTACAAGGTCCTCCACGACCGCATCGGCGCCCTGCGCGGCTGGCCACCGCTGCGGTGGGCGGATTACGCCGGCGAACTCGAGCACGGCTCGATGTACGTCGGCGCCCCGGAGACCGTCGCCCGCAAGATCGCCCGGTCCGTCCGCACACTCGGCATCAGCCGGTTCGACATGATCTACACCGGCGGCTCGCAGCCGATGAGCGCCCGCCTGCGCAGCGTCGAGCTCTACGGCTCGAAGGTCATCCCGATGGTCCGCGACATCCTCGCCGAGACGACATGACGACCATCGCGATCCTGGGTGCCGGCAAGGTCGGCACCGTGCTCGCGCGGCTCGCCGTCGCCGCGGGCCACCGCGTGCTCGTCGCCGGCTCGGGCGACCCGGCGAAGATCGCGCTCGTCGTCGAGGTCGTCACCCCCGGCGCGACCGCCACGACCGCCGCGGAGGCGGCCGAGCAGGCCGACGTCGTGGTCCTCGCCCTCCCCCTCGGCAAGCACCGTGCCCTCCCCGCCGACGCGCTGCGCGGCAAGCTCGTCGTCGACGCGATGAACTACTGGTGGGAGACCGACGGCATCCGCGACGACCTCGCCGATCCGCGCACCTCCTCCAGCGAGATCGTGCAGGCCTTCCTGCCCGAATCCCGTGTGGTCAAGGCGCTCAACCACATGGGCTACCACGACCTCGAGGACGGCTCCCGCCCCGCAGCGACACCCGGACGCAAGGCGCTCGCCGTCGCAGGCGATGACGCCGCCGACGTCACCGCGGTCGCCCGCCTCGTCGACGCGCTCGGCTTCGACCCCGTCATCGCGGGCCCGCTCGCCGAAGGCGTCCGCTTCGAGCCCGGCGCCGAGCTGTTCGGTGCGAACGTCGATGCCGACGAGGTCCGCGCCATGCTCGAGCGTTTCCCGGGCTCCCCGCGCGGCCGCACCGTCGCGCAGGCCCGCTCGGCCGGTGCCGGCGACGCCGCCTGAGGAGCCGCCGCCTCAGCCCCCCAGGTCGCCCAGCCCACGGCCACTCGTGTGCCCGCCGGCGTGGCGGAGATCCGCTGATGCGCTTCGATCGAACGAGGATGAATTGACGGATAAAATAGTCTTCAATGCGAAGATCTTCACCAATAACCGCGGGCAGACCGAAGCGTCCGCTCTGGCCGTCAAGAACGGCCGCATCTACTCGGTCGGTTCCGATGCGGAGATCCTGAGCCTGCAGAACTCCGAGACGGAGGTCATCGACGCGCACGGCCGCACTCTCATTCCGGGCATCATCGATGCGCACACTCACGTGCTCAATGAAAGTGGCTACAACTACAACGTGAGATGGGACGGTGTACCCACCCTGAGGATCGCGCTGGCCATGCTGCGCGAGCAGGCGGGGCGGACGCCTGGGGGGCACTGGGTCAAAGCGATCGGGGGCTGGTCCCCCTACCAGTTCGAGGAGAACCGGTTCCCCACGATGGACGAGCTGCGGGAGGCGGTGCCCAACCATCCGCTGATGGTGCAGTACGCCTACAACCGTGCCTTCCTGAACGAGCAGGCGATGGAAGAACTAGGGGTGGGCACCGAACGGTTCCCCGCTCCACCCGGAAGCGAGTTCGAGAAGGACGATCAGGGCAACTACACCGGCGTGCTCCACGGGTACACGTTCACCTTCGTCGCCATGGAGGCCATGGTCCCGCAGCTTTCATTCGAGGAAGAAGTCAGTTCACTGGTCCACACCGTCCACGCTCTGAACCGTTTCGGCATCACCTCGGCCGTCGACGCCGGCAACAGGGGGTACCCCGGCCCGCAAGCCACCGTGGACGTCCTCGCCCGCGACAACCGCCTCAACGTGCGGATGCCCTTCGTCGACATGCAGTTCGGCGACGGCACCCCGATGAACATGGTGGACGCGCAGATCGAAGCGATCACCCGGACAGCACCCATCAGCCCCGGTCAGAACCTGCATCCGACGCTGGATCACGGCCATGAGTACCGTGGCGCCGGCGAAGTGCTGCAACTCGAAGTGCACGACCACGAGAATTTCGATCGCCCGGCGGTCATCATCGATCCCGACCAGATGCGGCGGCACGTCGAGGAGAACGTCGTCAAGCTGGTCCGGCGGCGCATCCCCTTCCGCATGCACATCAGCTACAACGAGAACATCACGCCGTTCCTCGACGCCCTGGAGGAGATGAACGAGGGAACGCCGCTCGACGGTCTGAGGTGGAGCATCGAGCACGCCGAGACCATCAGTCCCGAGAACATCGCCAGGGTGAAGAACCTCGGCGGTGGAATCGCCTTGGACTCGAAGATGGCGCTGCACGGCGACGGGTTCATCAAGACACATGGCCGCGAGAAGGCTCTGGAAACTCCGCGACTGCGCCAGTTGGTCGACAGCGGAGTCGCTCTCGCCATGACCACCGATGCTTTTCGGGCCGCCACCTTCAACCCCTGGGTCGGTGTCAACTGGATGGTTTCCGGAAAGTCGGTCTCCGGGTCCGAAGTACTGGCCCGAGGCAACCGCCTGTCCCGCGTCGAGGCGCTGAAACTGTTTACCAGCGGCCCGGCGTGGTTCATGAACACGGAATCCGAGATGGGCAGGATCGCCCCGGGGAACCTGGCGGACTTCGTGCTGCTGGACAGGGATTATTTCACTGTTCCCGAAGAGCAGATCAAGGATGTTTCCTCCGTTCTGACGGTCATGGACGGGAGGGTTGTCTTCGGGGCGCAGGAGTACAGTTCACTCACGCCGCCGCTGCCCGACGTCCTGCCTGCCTGGTCGCCCGTCAAGCACTTCGGTGGCTACCACTGAGCCTTTCCCCGTAACGCTGCGATCAGGTCGTCCGGTCGTGCTCGTAGCGCAGGAGGACCAGTGCGGCAGCGGTGATCATGCCGATCCGCCAGGGGCAGCAGGTGACCCGGCGCAGGGCCTTGAAGGTGGTCTCGAGCAGCGAGTTCCCACGTTCAGCCAGCGCCCGGGTCGCGGAATGCGGTATCGGGTGTTCTCGCCCTCGTAGCCCAGGTCGGCGAGGACCGCGTGATCCTCGTCGGTCCAGGCGGTGAGTGCGTCGATGCCCTCGTGCAGGTAGCGGTAGGCGGTTGAGCTGCTGATCTGGTTGTCGGCCGCGAGGTGGGCGAGCCGGGTGGCGTCGAGGAACCAGCGCAGTTCGAGCACCGCGTGTCGCCATGACCCGAGGGCGCGGCAGCCGCGGCGGGTTCGGCGCCGGCGTCGTTCGGCGTGGAGCAGACCGGATACGCCACCCAGCCGCGCTACCGGGAAGCTCACGATTGCAAACCGGTCAACCACCCGAACAGACCCATGCGATCGAACATATGTTCGACTAAACTTGAGGCATGTCCGCAGTCTCCACCGCATACGAACGCCTCCACGAGGCGATCGAGGATTTGCGGACGGCTGCGGAATCCGCCCTGGCCTCCAACGGTGAACTGATGTCGGTGTTGTCGGTGACCGAAGGCGTGTCACGGCAACTGGACTACCTGACCGTCTCCACCACCGCCGCGCTGCAACGGCGCGGCACGTTCGCCGAACGCGGCTACCGCAAACCCGAAGGCGCACTGACCGACCTGCTGGGATGCGACTCCTACGAAGCCCGCCGCCGCGTGGTCGCCGCCGAGCAGGCGTGCGAGCAGATCGGGATCGACGGCACCGTGCTCCCCGCCCGCCTGCCCGCCACCGGGAAGGCGTTCGCCGCCGGACACGCAGGCCTGCGCCACGTCGAAGTCATCGCCGCCCTACTGGGCACCCCCGAAGCCGGGCGGATCACCGACTGGCAAAGGGCGGGGTTGGAAGAGCAGCTGGCCGGTATGGCCGCCGAATACTCGCCCGGGCAACTACGCAAGATCGGCACCCAGCTCCTGGAAGCCCTGGACGGCGACGGCCCCGAGCCTGATGACAATCCGCCGAAGCCGGTCAACCGGCTGCAGGTCCGTAAGCGTCGCGACGGGTCGGGCGGGACGATCAGTGGGCAGTTCGACGATGCGGCGATGTTCGATGCGATCGCCTCCGTGATCGATGCCAAGGCGAAGCCTCTCGGTCGGGATGATCAACGATCGACGGGGCAGCGTCAGGCCGAAGCCCTCGCGGATGCGTGTGGGTTCGTCCTCGCCCACGCCGACCACGCCACCCTCCCCGACGCCGGTGGGCGGCGGCCGCACCTGAACGTGTTGATCCGGCTCGAGGACCTCGAAACCCGCGCCCGCTCCGCGATGCTCGACTTCGGCGGCCGCATGAGCCCCACCTCGCTACGGATGCTGGCCTGCGACGCCGCCGTCGTACCCATCGTCATGAACGGCGCCGGACAACCCCTCGACGTGGGACGCTCCACCCGGGTGATCCCCGACGGGTTGCGCAGGGCGGTCACCGCCCGCGACCGTGGATGCGCCCACCCGGGCTGCGACCGGACACCTTCTTGGTGCGAAATCCACCACATCTGGGAATGGGAGCACGGCGGGCCCACCGAACTGAACAACCTGGTGAGCTTGTGCAAGGTGCACCACCGCCTGATCCACGATTCCGGGTGGGTGGTCCGGATCCGCGACGGGTTACCCGAGTTCATCCCACCGAAATGGATCGACCCGGAACAGAAACCCCGCCGGAATCCATAGCACACTGAGCGTTTCCCAGTAGCGGGGCTGGGTGCGTGCGGCGACACGCCGACGACGCGGAGATGATCAGGAGGGGTGCGGGACCCTAGTAGAAGAGTCGGTCCGCCTGAAGATCGACTTGAACACCGAGGTCCGTGCAGGTGATCACCGCGCCGGACGGGTGGCCGTTGTGGACCTCCCCGGTGCGGCCCGGCCGGGAGCACGACACCACCTGCGCCCGCATCCACCCCGAACCGCTGCCCGTCCTCGCCGCCTGGACCGACCTCGATCATGCCGCGCTGGCCGATCTGGGCTACGAAGGCTGCCCCACCACCAGCACGGACGCACAACCTGATCAAGCCAGGACGTCGATCACTACTGGGAAAGGCCCACTGGGCCGGGTAGATCGGCGCACAACCGGTCAGGGCGTGATGCGGTCCACGGCGCGCAGGAACCTCAGCCCGTCGGTCGCTATCGCATCCTGCGAGCGGGCCAGCGGCCGCCAGATCGAGGCCGCCGTGGCGATGCTGGCGTTCTCGGCCGTGAACGACTCGATGCACAGCGGCCCGGCGTAGCCGGCGTCGTCCAGCGCCGCGAGCAGGCGCGCCCAGTCGACGTGGTCGGCACCGGGCGCGCCCCGGTCGTTCGCGCACACCTGGACGTGCGCGATCCGCCCGGCGGCGCGCCGGACCGCCGCTGCCGGGTCCTGCTCCTCGATGTTGAGGTGGTAGGTGTCCAGCGCCAGGCCGATGTGCTCGGCAGGGAGACCCTCGAGCGCCTCGAGGGCCTGGTCGACGGTGTTGAGCAGGCTGGTCTCGTAGCGGTTGAGCGGCTCGACGCCGATCCGCACGCCGACCGCGGCCGCGTGTTCCACGACGGGCGCGAGGTTCTCCCGCAGCTGCGCGTACGCGGCCGCGCGTTCGGCCACGGTGAGCCGCCAGGTCCGCCCCACCGAGGTGTAGGCGGGCCCGGCGATCGCCTGCGCGCCGACGGCGGCCGCCGCGTCCAGCACGGCGCGCAGGTAGTCCTGGGTGGACGCGACGGTGGCGGCGTCGGCCGCGACCAGTTCCCGGCCCGGCGGCATCACCAGGCAGACGCTCGCGCCGAGGCCCAGGTCGCCGAGGATCTTCGCGGTGCGTGCCGGGTCCCAGTCCCCGGGCTGCTCGACCGGGAGCTCGAGCACGTCGAACCCCCAGCCGGCCACCCGTGGCGCGATCTCGGCGACGGCCGCGTCGTCGCACGGGGAGACCCACACCCAGGTGTTGACGCCGATGCGCCTCACGCGCCGCCGCCCCACCGCTGCGGGTAGTCCGGCATCTCCTCGCAGCCGCACAGCGCGTAGTGCAGCGGCGGCATCCCCGGCTTCAGGTACTGGTCGAGGTTCTGCGCGGTCACCGTCGGCTGCGGCAGGATCCATTCGCTCGGCACCTGCTCGCCCGCGAGGATCTGGAGGGCGGCGAGGATCGGCGTGCGCCACTGGTAGGTCGGGTAGGTCGGCGCGATCGCGGTGAGGTTCTCGGCCTTCCACTCTCCAGGAACTGCTGCTGGTCCTCACCGCTGATCGCCGGCAACGGCTGCCCGGCGTCCTCGAACGCCTCCAGCGCCGCGACGGCGGCGGTGCCGTCGTCCATCCAGATGCCGTTGATCTCGCCCTCGCGCTGCAGGTAGTCCGAGACGACGCCCTTGGCGGTGGCGGTGTCGTTCTCGGTGAACTCCACGCCCACGACGTCCACGCCGGCGTCGGCGAAGATCCGCTCGGCCGCGGCCCACCGGTTCTCGAGGACGTCGACGCCGGGCAGCACGCGTAGCGCGAGCACCTTCCCACCCGCGCCGACCTGCTCGGAGAGGAACTCCGCTGCGGTCGCGCCGAACGCGTAGCCGCCGGTGGGGTGGATGAACGTGACCGGGCAGTCGGTGTCGACGCCACGGTCGAACACGATCACCGGCAGCTGCCGGCAGGCGGCCTCGACGGCCGGCGTCAGGGTGGCCGTCGTGTTCGGCGAGACGATCAGCGCGTCGCAGTCGCCACCGACGAGCTGCTGGATGTCGGAGATCTGCTTGTCGTCGCTCGCGCCCGCGTCCAACGCGGTGAAGCTCGCGATCTCGTCGGGATGCAGGTCGACCTCGGCCTGCATCGTCGTCCAGCCGACCTGCCGCCACGGGTTGTCGACCGAGGCGTTGGAGAAGCAGACGTCGTACGGGCCGGGCGCGGCGTACTGCGCCGTGTCCACGAAGGTCGGCTCGAGCGCCTGGAGCCACGGCTGGGCGGGATCGCCCTCCGGGGTGGCGTCGCGCAGCCCGAGCTGCCGGTCGTGCTCGGCCTGGTCGAAGAACTCGCCCGCCGCCGAGGGACTCGCGGGTGCCGGGGCGGCGGGGGGCCCCGCACCGCCGGTGGGTATGTCGCTGGAACAGGCCGCGGCAAGCAGGAGCAACACTCCCGCCGCCGCTGCAGCGAGCGTCGTCGATCGCTTCATGATCGTCCCTTCGGTCAGGCGGGTTGGGGACTCGGATCGGGAACAGCGGGAGGCCTGCGCCTGTGGCCGGCACGCCGCGCCGCGTACGCGACGGCGGCGATGATGATCACGCCCTGCACGGTGGACTCCAGCGCACCGGCGACGCCGAGCAGGTTCAGCAGGGTGAACAGGGCCTCGACCACGAGCGCCCCGGCGACGGCGGCCAGCACGTTGCCGCGCCCGCCGCCGAGCACCGTCCCGCCGAGCACCACGGCGGTGATCGCGGCGAACTCGAGCCCCTCCCCGACCTGGGCCGACACACCGGCGAACCCGCCCAGCAGGATCGCCGCCACCGTGGCCGCGAGCGCGGACAGCACGAACGCCGTGGTGCGCACCCGCGCCACCGGCACGCCGGCGAGCGCGGCGGCCCGGTCGTTGTCGCCGGTCGCCACGAGCGTGTGGCCCCAGGCCGAGCGCATCAGCACCGCGGTGCCCGCGGCGACCGCCACGAGGATCAGCACCGACCACGGCAGCTCACCGCCGCCGGGGAGCGGCACACCGTGGCGTCCCGCGGCGCGGAACGCCTCGGACAGCGAGCCGCGCGGGGCGCCACCCGTCCAGAGGAACACCGCGCCGGAGAGCACGAGCAGCATCCCCAGCGTCGTGACGAACGACGGCACGTACAGCCGGGTGGTGATCAGGCCGTTGACCAGCCCGACCAGCAGGCCGAGCGCGAGCAGCAGCACGACGACCGGCAGCGTCGCGGACTCGTCACCGTCGATGAGCCGCGCGGCGACCACCACCTGCACCGTCACCAGCGACCCGACCGACAGGTCGAACTCACCGGAGACGATCACGAAGTACTGCCCGGCGGCGAGGATCGCCAGCGGCGCCGCCCGCTTGAGGAACGCGAGGAACGACGCGGGTTCGAGGAAGTTCGGGTTGACGACGGCGATCGCCACGAGCAGCGCCAGCAGCACCGCGAACACCGGCGCCGCTCCCCCGGCCCGCTGCAGCACGTTCGGAACGGCCTTCACCCCGCGCCTCCGGTCCCGATCGCGCGCCGCGCGGTCTCCTTGCGCGCCCGCAGCTGCTGCCGCGCGTACACCGCGACGGCGAGGATGATCACCGCGCCGCGCACGACGTCCTTGAAGAACGCGTCGAGCACGAGCTGGTCGAACAGGTTGTCGAGCACGGCGAGCAGGAGCACGCCTGCGACGGTGCCGCTCACCCCGCCGCGCCCGCCGGCGAGCACCGTGCCACCGAGCACGACCGCGGCGATCGACTCCAGGTCGTAGCCGCCGTCCGTGCCGACGTACGGGGCGCCCGCGCCCAGCCGGCTCGCCAGGTACAAGCCGGCGAGGCCGGCGCACACCGAGCAGATGACGTGCGCGACGACGGTGGTGCGCGCGGTGGGGACGCCGGACAGCCGCGCGACCTCCACGCTGCCGCCGACGGCGTAGACGTGGTGCCCGGTGCGGGTGCGGTGCAGGAACAGCGCCGCGGCCCCGGCGATGCCGAGCATGAGCAGCATCGAGATCGGGACCGGACCGATCCGGTCGTAGCCCAGGTGCTGGAACACCACCGGGACCGCTCCCGCCGGGCCCTCGTAGCGGCTCTCGAGTATCCCCTTGAGCACGAGCCCGACGCCCAGCGTCGCGATGAACGCGTTGACCTGCAGCTTCGTGATCACCAGCCCGTTGACGAGCCCGACGAGCGCGGACGCGGCCAGCACCGCGAGAACGCCGGGCACGATCATGGCCGGGTCGCCGCCCATGACCTCGGCGGCGATCAGCGAGGTGAGCCCGATCAGGTAGGCCACCGACAGGTCGAGCGACCCGGACAGGATCGCGATGGTCTGCCCGACCGCGACGATCCCGAGGGCGCTGGAGCGGTAGAGCATGTTCAGCACGTTGGCCTGGGTGAAGTAGTCACCGCCGCGCGCGGTGACAATCACCGCGGCGAGCGCCACGACCAGTGCGAGCGCGATCCACGTCCCGGTCGCCGGTCCGCGCGGCAGCCGGCGCCGCGTGCGCACGCCCGGGTCGAGGGCGGGGTGCCCGCGGGCCGGGGCATCCTGGCGGATCGTCACCGCGGCACCTCCGCGCGCTCGTCCGGCCGGGCCGCCGGGTGTCCCCCGGTCGCCAGCGCCATCACGTCCTCCTCGGCCGCTCCCGCGGGCAGCTCCCCGGCCGGCTCGCCGTCGTGCAGCACGACGATCCGGTCGCTCATCCCGATCAGCTCCGGGAGCTCGGAACACACCAGCAGCACCGCCACCCCCGAGGCGGCCTGCTCGCGTACCAGTTCGTGGACCGCGGCCTTCGCGCCCACGTCGATGCCCCGGGTCGGCTCGTCGAGCAGCAGCACCCGCGGGTCGGCCGCGAGCCACTTGGCGAGCACGACCTTCTGCTGGTTGCCCCCGGACAGGAACCGCACCTCCTGGTCGGGCCCCGTGGAGCGCAGCCCGACCGCCTCCAGCAGGTCCCGGGTGCGTGCGGCGCCGATGCGGGCCCGCCGGCGGAACACCGCCTGCAGGACGAGCAGCGCGTTCTCCCGCACCGACCGCGACAGCGCCAGCCCCTCGGCCTTGCGGTCCTCGGTGACCAGGGCGACGCCCGCGGTGATGGCCCTGCGCGGCGAGGTCAGCCGCACCGGCGTGCCGTCGAGGCGCACCTCCCCCGCTGTGAAGGGGTCGGCACCGAAGATCGCCCGCAGCAGCTCGGTGCGCCCGGCGCCCTGCAGGCCCGCGACGCCGACGACCTCCCCCGCACGGACGGTCAGGTCGATGCCGCGCAGCGCGGGGGTGCCGCCTGCGCGCACCTCCAGCCGCACCTCGCCGAACTCGCGGCCGCGCGGCGGGTAGTACGCCGCGAGCTCGCGGCCGACCATGAGCCCCACCAGCGTGGGCGGGTCCAGCTCGGCGGTCGGGCGCGTCGTGACGCGGGCGCCGTCCTTGAGCACCGTGATCCGGTCGGAGAGCGCGAAGATCTCCGGCATCCGGTGCGACACGTACAGCACCGCGATCCCCCGCGCGGTCAGCCGGCGGATCAGGTCCGTGAGCAGCGCGACCTCGTGATCGGCGAGCGCGGCCGTCGGCTCGTCCATCGCGACGATGCGCGCCTGCGTGGCGAGCGCCTTCACGATCTCGACGACCTGCTGCTGGGCGACCGAGAGCCGGCGCACGACCTCGTGCGGTCCGAACCCGGTCTCGCCGACCTCAGCCAGCAGCTCCGCCGTGTCCCGCGCCATCCTCGCGACGTCGACGAGCCCGCGCCGCACCGGCTCCCGGCCGAGGAACACGTTCTGCGCCACCGTGCGCTCCGGCACCAGCGTGAACTCCTGGTGGATGATCGCGACGCCCGCGTCCTGGGCGTGGCGGGGGCTGCCGAACCGGTGCCGCCGCCCGTCGATCTCGATCGTGCCCGCGTCCGGCTCGTGCACGCCGGAGAGCACCTTGAGCAACGTCGACTTTCCCGCTCCGTTCTCACCGACCACGGCGTGCACCTCGCCCGCCGTGACGTCGAGGTCGACCCCGTGCAGCACGGTGACGCCGAGGAAGGACTTGGTGATCCCACTCATCCGCAATGTCATGCCGGGGCCTCCTGGCCACGTTGCCGGCTAGGCGAGCGGGCCGACGGTCACCTTCCACTCGCGCAGCGTCCGGTCCTTCGTGACGTCGTGCTGCGTGTAGGGATCCTGCTCGACGAGCTGCTGCGCGCCGGCTTCGTCCTCGGCCTTCAGGACGATGATGCCGCCGCTCAGGTCGGCCAGAGGGCCTGCGGCCACGACGGCGCCATCGGCGTTCAGCCGCTCCAGGTGCGCGAGGTGGTCGGCGCGGCGCTCGCTGCGTTGCGGTGTGTCGTTGTAGCCGTAGGTGAGAACGAACAGGGGCATGGTTCCTCCTTGATCGGGGTTCAGGCGGACAGGCCGTACACGCGCCGGGCGTTGTCGGCGAAGATCAGTTGCTGTTCCTCGGGTGACCTCGAGGCCAGGGCGTCGCGCCACGCGTCGACGAGCGGGGGCATCGCGGTCCAGAGCTTCTCGACCGGGAAGTTGCTGCCGAACATGGCCCGCCGCGGGCCGAACGCCTCGAGCACGTGGTCCGCCACGAACCCGATCAGGCCGGGGTCGACGCGGTGCACGAACGTGCCCTGCCCGGTCAGCTTGACGACCACGTTGGGCAGCGCGGCGAGCGCGCGCATGCCGCTCGTCCAGCGGGCGACCTCGTCCTCGTCGCCCACGTCGACGAGCATGCCCGCGTGCACCAGCACGAACGTCGTGTCGGGGCAGGCGGCCACCAGCTCGGCCGCGGCCGGCATCTGGTCGGCGAAGACCTGCAGCTCGAAGAGCCAGCCGAGCTCGGCGAGCCGGCCGACGTTGCGCACCAGCACCGGGTCGAGCAGGGCATCGGGTGCGGAGGCGAAGCGGAACTCCTCGCGGGCGTGCCAGTGCAGCTGCAGCCGGGTGCCCCGGACCAGGGGGGAGATCGCCGCCTGTGCACGTAGGACGGACATCGCGTCCGGGTCGAACAGGTCCGCCGACCCGACCACGGCCGCGGGCCACCCCGATTCGCGGTGGACCTCGGCGAGCCACCGCACCTCGTCCACGGCGCGGTCCATCGGCCAGTTCGTCTGCACGTACACCGACTCGACGATTCCGGCGCTCTTCGCGTCCTGCGCGTACTCGTCGATGAGGTAGTCGCGGCGGATGGGTTCGTGCGGGCCGAAGATCCGGGGCACGTTCCCCTCGGCGAGCCACGGCAGGTCGCGCGGCCGCCAGACGTGGTGGTGGCAGTCGACGACGGGGCCGTCGTACCGGTTCCCGTCGTTCCTGTTCACGGTCCGCTCCTTTCGGCGAGCTCGTCCAGGCCCCGCAGGACCCGCTCGGGGGTGAACGGCATCGTGGTCAACCGGACGCCCACGGCGTCGAAGATCGCGTTGGCGATGGCCGGGATCGGGGCGTTCGCGGTCATCTCACCGATCCCCTTGGCGCCGAAGGGGCCGTTGTCCGCCGGCCGCTCCAGCACCACGCTCGTCTGCGCCGGGGTGTCCGCGGGACCCGGCATCAGGTACTGGCTGTAGTCGATCGGCCCGTGCTCGCGGGAGTGCGGGTAGTACGGCTCGGTCGACTCGAACAACGCGTGCGAGACCCCCATCCAGGCGCCGCCCTCCACCTGCTGGTTCACCAGCGCCGGGTTGAGCGCGCGGCCGATCTCGTAGGTGTTGTGCAGGCTCACCACCTCGACGACGCCGGTCTCGTCGTCGACCTCCACCTCGGCCACGGTGCACGCGTGCGCCTGGCATGAGTCGGGATCCATCGCCCCGGTCTCGGGGTCCGGGAAGCTGCGTTCCTTGAGGAACATCCCGCGCCCGGAGATGCTCCTGCCCTGCGTGAAGTGCGCCGCGCCCGCGATGTCGCTGATGTGGATGCGCTTCGACGGCGCTCCCCTGACCGCGACGTGGCCGGTGCCGTCGGTCTCGAGGTCGGACGCGTCGACCTCCATCATGTCGGCGGCGACCTGGAGCATCACCTCGCGGGCCTCGCGGGCCGCCATGATCACCGCGTTGCCCACGCGGTGGGTGCCGCGGCTGGCGAAGGTGCCCATGCAGTGCGGCCCGGTGTCGGTGTCCGCGGTGTCGATGATCACCGATCCGTACGGGATGCCGAGCACCTCGGCCGCGCACTGGGCGACCACGGTCCGCAGGCCCTGCCCGAGGTCCACCGAGGAGAGGGTGACGACGAACGCCCCCGTGGTGGTGGCGTGGATCAGCGCCTGGGACGGGTCACCGCCCAGGTTCATGCCGGTGGGGTAATTGACCGCGGCGTACCCCTGGCCGCGACGCAGAGCCATCAGTCCTCCCTGGGTGTGGTGGACGACAGCCGGCGGTACTCCGCCGTCAGCTCGTGGCCGACCAGGTCGGCCGCGCGCTGGATGACCTCGATGAGGCCGGTGCCCGACGCCACCTTGCGGTGGGCCTTGACGTCGCCGTCGCGGTAGGCGTTCTTCAGCCGCAGCTCCAACGGGTCCATGTCGAGCTCGCGCGCGATCCGGTCCATCTGCGACTCCAGCGCGAAGTCCCCGATCGTGACCCCGAACCCGCGCATCGCGCTGGACGGCGTCCGGTTCGTGTACACGCAGTGGGCGTCGATGTGGACGTTGGGAATCGTGTACGGCCCCGGGAAGTGGGCGGCGGCCTTCGTGGTGCCGTAGGGGCTGTGCCGGGAGTACGCGCCCGCGTCGACGTACAGGACGACCTTGCGGGCGACGATGCTGCCGTCGTCCCGCACGCCGTCGGTGATGACGATCCGCTCCGCGGCGCGGGTCGAGGAGACCTGCATCTCCTCCTCCCGGCTGTAGCTGAACTGGACCGGCCGGTTCGTGGCCGAGGCGGCGATGCAGGCCAGCGGCTCGACCATCACGTCGACCTTGCCGCCGAACCCGCCGCCGACCGTGCCGCCCACGACCTGCAGGTCCGCGAACGGGCGATCGATGATCAGCGCGGTGTTGTCGAGGGTGAAGAAGGCCGCCTGCGTGTTGCTGTGGATGCGCAGCCTGCCGTCGCCCTGCGGGACGACGATGCAGCCCGTCGTCTCCGTGGGGGCGTGCTCGATCGGGGCGGAGCCGTAGGTCCAGGAGAAGACGTGGTCGGCGGCCGCGAACCCGGCGTCGACGTCGCCGAACCGGACGCGGCGGCAGTGGTGCCCCTCGTAGACGAAGTCGTTGGTGCCCGACTGCTTGATCACCGGGGCGTCGGGGGCGAGCGCCTCCTCCACGTCGAGCACCGCGGGCAGGTCGGTGTAGTCGACGGTCACCCGGCCCGCCGCCTCCCAGGCGGCCTCCTCCGTCTCGGCGACGACGGCGACGATCGGCTCCCCGCGGTAGAGCACCCGGTCCTCGGCCAGCACCGGCTCGTCGTTCGGCTCGATCCCGATCAGCCGCAGCACCGTGTACCAGTTGTGCGGCACGTCCTCGTGGGTGAGCACGGCGACCACCCCCGGCACCTGCCGGGCGGCGACGACGTCGACGCTGTTGATCCGGGCGTGGTGGCGGGTGGAGCGGTGCACCTTGAGGTGGAGCAGCCCCCGCGGCGCGGTGTCCTCGAAGAACTGGGTGCGCCCGGTGACGTGACCGTGCGCGTCCGAGCGCGGGACGGTCGAACCGATGACGGTGAACGAGCCGCGCCGCTCGTGCGGGAAGTAGTCGTGGTCGATCGGGTTGACGCGGGCCATCAGCTGCCGACCTCCGCGGGATTCCTCTCGGCTGCGTCCAGGACCGCGGCCACGATCGGCTCGTAGCCGGTGCAGCGGCAGACGTTGCCCGAGAGCCCCTCGTGGACCTCGTCGCGCGTGGGTGCCGGTGTGCGGCGCAGGAGCGCGCACGCGGACATGAGCATGCCCGGGGTGCAGAAGCCGCACTGCTGGGCGAAGTTGTCGACGAACGCCTGCTGCAACGGGCTCAGCCCGCCGTCGGCGCCCGCGAGGCCCTCGACGGTGGTGACCTCCGCACCGTCCACCGTGACCACGGGCACGAGGCAGGACACGACGGGTTCACCGTCGAGGAGCACCGTGCAGGTGCCGCACCCGCCCTGCGCGCATCCGCGCTTCGTGCCGGTCAGACCCAGGTTCTCGCGCAGGGCACGGAGCAACGTGGTCGCGGGACCGGCGATCAGCTCCCGTGCCGAGCCGTTGACCGTGAGGGTGACGATCTGGGATGGCACCACACGCTCCTCGTGGATCAGTCAGTGGCCGAGCAGGGCCCGGCGCAGGTGGACGGGGAAGACCCGGCGGCGGTACCACGCAGAGGCGTACGCGTCGTCGAAGGGCTCGATCACCGGTTCCGCGGCGTGGGCGGCAGCGCGCACGCTCGCCTCGTCGAGCGCGTGGCCGACGAGCGCTCGTTCTGCGGCCTCGCACCTCATCGGCCGCGGCGCGAGGCCACCGAACGCGATGCGGGCGTCGCGCACCACGCCGTCGGCCGTGCTGAGCACCGCGGCGATGGTGACGATGCTGGCGGAGTTGAACCGCCGCCTGCCGGCCTTGTGGTAGCTCAGGACCCCGGGCGGGGCGAACCGCACGCCCGTGACCAGCTCGTCGGGCGCCACACCGGTGGGGAGCATGCGCTCGAGAGGCTCGCTCCGCGAACCTCCCGGTCCCCGGATCTCGACGTCGGCGTCGAGGGCGAGCAGCGCCACCGCGAGATCGCCGTAGGGCTGACGCACGAAGAGGTTCCCGGCCACCGTCGCCAGGCTCCGCACCGGACGGGCCGCGATGGAGCGGACGCACGGGTGCAGGACGGCGAGACGCTTGTCGTCCTCGATGCGCGCCAGGGTGGTCGTCGCGCCGATCCGCACCGCGTCGTCGCCCACCGCCACCCGGTCGAGGCCGGCGCGGCGCAGGCTGACCAGGCGCGTCGGCGGCGTGGCGCGGTCGTTCAGGCGAGGCATCAGGTACGTGCCGCCGGCCAGCGGCCGGGCCTCGTCGGCGAGCGCGGCCTGCACCGCGTCGAGGCTCTCCGGCACCAACACGGCGGTCAGCATCTCGTCGAGCCTCCAGCGTCGTCGCAGGATTATCGATATCGATAATGAGAGTATGAGCGTCACGCCCCCGGGTCAAGCAGTGCCGAGCCGCGCACGGCCACGGCGAGGACGGAGGATGGCCGCATGACGGATCCCCAGAGGCGACCCGCCGGCGAGGACGGCGCCCGGCGCTCCGTCGCCCCACGCGTGTCCCGCCCGACGTTCAGCAGCCAGATCCGCGACGGGTTGCTCGAGCGCATCACCTCCGGCGAGTACGCCCCCGGTGAGCGGCTGGTGGAGACCCGGATCGCGGCCGAGTTCGGCACGAGCCAGGCACCGGTCCGCGAGGCGTTGCGCGACCTCGAGGCCCTCGGGCTCATCGAGAGCCGCCCGCGACTGGGCAGCACCGTCGTCCCGTTCGCCGAGCAGACCCTCCGCGAGGCCTACGTGGTCCGGGCCGCCCTGGAGGAGGCGGCCACCCGGCTGTGCATGCTGCGCGGCGCGGTCCCCCGCTCCGCGATGGAGAAGGCGATCACCGAGATGCACCGCAGCGCGGAGGCCGGGGATCCCGCCCTCATGAGCACCTCGAGCGCCGCCTTCCACCGCGCGGTCGTCGAGGCGAGCGAGAACCGCCTGCTCATCCGGGCCTGGGAGGCGCTGCAGATCGAGGCCCGCACATCCATCGCGCTGATGGTCCTCGAGCCCGATCTCGCCACGGTGGCCGACGAGCACCGGCTACTGCTGCAGGACATGCTCGACGGCGACGTCGAACGCGCCTGCCGGCACGCCCGCGATCACCAGCTGGAATACGCGCAACTCCCCCATCGCCGGTAGGGCCCACCGCCTCCGTCAGGTCCTGCCCGGCCTGCCGAGCGCGACGGCTCGCAGGGCGACGTCGACGGAGGCCTGCAGATCCTCGCGGCTCGCGCCGGCCGCGGCGTGGACGGCGTGGCCCTCGCTGAGCGCCATCACGAATCGGGCCAGCGACGGGGCGTCCACACCGTCCGGGAGATCCCCTTCCTCCGCCGCGCGGGACAGGCGCTCTTCGAGGGCCGACTCGGTGTCGGCCCGGCCGGCGGCCAGGACGTCGGAGATGCGGGTGTTCCCCGGCGAGCACGCCAGGCCTCCCTGGATGGAGAGACAGCCCGCGGGGTGGTCATCAGCGGTGAGGCCGTCGGCACTGGAGCGCAGGAAGGCCGCGATGGCGGCGTAGGCGGTGGGTTGGTCGAGTGCGGCGCGGACGCGGGCCGTCTGGTTGTCGTGGTAGCGGGCGAAGGCGCGCTGGAACAGCCGCTCCTTGCTGCCGAACGTGGCGTACAACGTCGGCCGGTTGATGCCCATCGCACCGGTGAGGGCGCTCAGCGACGCGCCCTCGTAGCCGTGCCGCCAGAAGACCTCCGCGGCCCGGCCGAGGACCGCCTCCTCGTCGAAGGCCCGGGGTCGTCCGATCGCGGGTGCCTCAGCGCTCATGACGCCATCCTACCGCTCGGTACAAAAGTGGCCCGGCTCACCAACCGATCGGTACAAAACTTGCTACGGTGGTTTCACAACCGTTCGGTACCGAAGGCATCGCGCTTCGGTCGCACACCTGGAGGAGCCGCATGACCGTCACCCTGATCACCGGCGCGAACAAGGGAATCGGCTTCGAGACAGCCGAGCAGCTGCTCGAACTGGGCCACACCGTGTACATCGGCGCACGCGACGTCGAGCGAGGGGAGAAGGCCGCAGCGGATCTGGGCGCACGATTCGTGCAGCTCGATGTGACCGACGACGCGTCGGTGAGCGAGGCGTTGGCAACCGTTGATTCGGCCGAGGGTCGACTCGACGTCCTCGTGAACAACGCGGGCATCCTCGGCGCCGGACCCGTCGACGGACCGACGGCGCTGCGCGTGTTCGACACCAACGCCGTGGGAATCGTCCGAGTCACGGAGGCCGCACTCCCCCTGCTGCGAAAGTCGTCGAACCCCACGGTGGTCAACCTTTCGAGCAGCATGGGGTCCTTCTGGGCGGTCAACAACCCCGAACGGCCGGAGTTCGGCATGCCGTTGCCCCTTTACGCGGCATCCAAGTCGGCAGCCACCATGCTCACCGTCCAGTACGCCAAATCTCAGCCGGGGATCAAGTTCAACGCGCTCGAACCCGGTACCACCGCCACCGACATGACCGCTGCCTTCGGGATCGGAAGGTCGGTGACGGAGAGCGCCGCGACCGTCGTGCGCCTGGCCACGCTCGGCCCGGACGGCCCCACCGGGACCTTCACCGACGAACTCGGAGAGTTGGGCTGGTAGGAACAACGGGGAGGAAGGACGACCTGATGGCCGACAACGGCCTGCGCAGCTGGTACCTGCGCTACGTCGCGCAGCTCAACGCCCACGAGTTCGACGGGATGGACGAGTTCATCGCCGACCGGGTCCTGCTGAACGGCGAGCCGGGCACCCGGGACGACGTCATCGCGGTCCAGGAGCAGGACGTCGACGCCGTTCCGGACCTCCACTGGAAGGTCGAGGAACTGCTGTTCGACCGTGACCGCATCGCCGTGCGTGCGATCAACACCGGCACTCCGGTGAAGGAATGGCTCGGCGTCCCGCCGTCCGGCGCCTCGTTCGAGATCGTCGAGCACGCAATCTACAAGGTCGGCAACGGCCGGTTCGTACAGATGACGGCCCTGCACGATTCGGCCGAGATGCGTCGGCAGCTGACCGTCTGACACCCCACGTCGGCCGACCCGGTCAGGCCGTCGCCGCCGGCTGGAGGCCAGGCGGCTCAGTCCGGCACGGCGTGGCGATCGGCTCGGCCCGAGATCACCGTCTCCAGGGGTAGCTCGAAGTGCACGGTGGCGAAGCGGGGGTCGCGCTCCTCGTCACGGTCGTCGCGGATCTCCACGACCGGCAGGGAACGCCAGAACGGCTCGGCCGCCGGCACCCGGGTGTTGGTGTGCAGGTAGATCACGCGGAATCCGCCGTCGTCACGGACGAACTCCTGGCACGCCGCGACCAGCCGGCGCGCGAGCCGGGCGCGGCGGTGCTCCGGCAGCGTCGCCACCCGGAGCAGCTGCGCCACCGCCTGCCGATCCGCGTAGCGGCGGCCCAGCTCCTCCGGGTGCGGTGGCACGTTCGGCCCGCCCACGCGGATCGCCGCGGTCGCGACGACCGCCCCGGTCGCGTCCGTCGCGACGAACATCGCCTGCCGCGGGTTGTCGACGTAGGTCTCGACCATGCGGTCGAGGTCCCAGTGCCATTCCGGCTGGTAGCCGTAGCCCAGGTCGTGCTCTGCGGCGAACAGCACGACCGCGCGGGCGCCGGCGAGATCCTCGCGCCGCACGGCACGGCAGATCGTGTACCTGTCGGTCGCGGGCGGGGATGACGTGAGGGACGGGGCGGGGGGCGCCATCGGACGGAGGGCTCCTCTCACCGCTGCTCCCCCTGTCGGAGGGCGGCGTCGACGAGGCTGCGGGTGAACGGGTGGTGCGGGCCGGCCAGTACATCTGCGACGGTGCCCTCCTCGACGACCCGGCCCGAGTCGAGCACGACCACGTCCTCGGCGAGCCGGGCCACCACCCCGAGATCATGTGTGATCAGCAGGAGCGCGCACCCGGTCTCGGCCTGCAGTCCGGCGAGCAGATCGAGGATCACCTCCTGGGTGCGGGTGTCCAGGCCCGAGGTCACCTCGTCGCAGACCAGCAGCTCCGGTTCCGCGAGCAGCGCCCGGGCCAGCGCCGCCCGTTGCAGCTCGCCCCCGGACAGTCCCGCCGGTGCGCGCTCGATCGTGGCGGCGGACAGACCGACGCGGGTGAGCGCCCGACGGGCCGATGCGTCGTCGGGCGCACCCCGCAGCAGCGTCGCGGTCCGTGCCACCTGCGCGAGCACGCTGCGGTGCTCGTCGAAGGACGCTGCAGCGTCCTGGAACACGTACTGGACAGCGGCGATCTGCGACGCCGTTCGACGGGTGATGCCGGGCGCCAGCGGGACGCCGTTCCACCGCACCTCCCCGCCGGTGGGCCGGCGGAGACCGGCCAGACAGCGCGCCAGGGTGGTCTTCCCGCTTCCCGAACGCCCGACGAGGGCGACCCGGCGGCCGCGCCCGATCGAGACGGAGACTCCGTGCAGGACGGTGCCGGTGACCCCTCGGTGGCGGTGGGTCGCGGTGATCCGGTGCGCTTCGACGACCGGCGCCGGTCCTGGCGGTTCCGCCGGACCCGAGGACCGGGTCGGGTCGAGCTGCGCGGCGACCAGCGCGCGGGTGTAGGCGTGTTCGGGGTGAGCGAGCACCGCCGCGGCGGCGCCCGTCTCGACCGTGACCCCGTTCCGCAGCACGACCACCTCGTCGGCCAACCGGCGGACCATCGCGAGGTCATGGGTCAGCAGCAGCACCGCCACGCCCTCTGCCGCGATCGCGGCGAGCTCAGCGACCACGCGTTCGCGGGTCAGCGCGTCCTGACCGGTGGTCGGTTCGTCGGCCACGATCAGCACCGGGTCGCACAGCAGTGCCTGGGCCAGCACGACGCGTTGCTGCTGGCCGCCCGAGAGTTGGTGCGGGTACCGACCGAGGAACTGCTCGGGCTCCGCGACCTGGGCTCGGCGGAGGGCGTCGAGGACGGCCACGTCGGCCGCGCGACGACGCGCGCGCCACCCGGGCGGTGCCGGTGGACCGCTCCGGCGCCGGTCGAGATGGCGCCGGTCGAGATGGCGCCGGTCGAGATGGCGCAGCGCGGTCTCGCGCAGGACGGACCCGATCCGGCGCACGGGGTTGAGCACCGAGGCCGGGTGCTGGGGGACGTACCCGACCGCGCCGGGTCGCGGAGCACGGCCGGGCGCCACGGTCTCGCCCGCCACCGTCACCGAGCCGCTGATCGCCGTACCGCCCCGGCCCTCCCCCATCAGCGCCAACGCCGTGGTGGTCTTGCCGCTGCCCGATTCACCGACGAGGGCCAGCACCTGACCGGCGCGGATGCGGAACGACACGCCCTCGACCAGTGCGCCCAGGCGGCCGTGCACGAACAGGTCGTCGACCTGCGCAACGACCGGACCGGGGCCGCTCACGACGGACTCCGCGCGGCCCGTCGGGCGAGCAGCTGGTCGGAGGTCAGGTTCGTGCCGACCGACAGCGCAATGATCAACAGTGCCGGGATCACGGTCGCAGCCGGATTGACGAAGATGCCGCCGCGGTTGCCGTCGACCATGACAGCCCAGTTGCTGTCGTCAGCGGCCAGCCCGACACCGAGGAAGCTGGCCGACGCCACCAGGTACAGCGCCCCGGTCAGCCTGGTCCCCGCATCGGTGGTGACGACCCGCAGGATCGACCGCCCGACGTAGCCGACGGCGATGCGCCACCACCCCTCGCCCTGCAGCCGCATCGCCTCGACAGCGGGTCGCGCGGCCACCGACAACGCGCTCGCCCGGCAGATGCGCACCACGTCGGGGAGGTTGATCAGGGCCACCACCAGGGAGATGACGACCACCGAACCGGGGACCACGCTGGCGAGCAGCAACAGCACGAGCAGCGAGGGCATCGCGATCACGACGTCCAACGGCCGCATGATCACCTCGTCGACCGCGCGCCGCGCCGTCGTGGCCGCGACCAGTGCGAGCGGCACCCCCACCAGGTAGGTGACCACGGTCGCGAGCACCGCGACGACCACCACCGACACCCCACCGACCAGCACCTGCCCGAGCACGTCCCGGCCCACGAAGTCGGTGCCCCACACACCGATCTCCGTGGTGAAAGCCGGGTTGCGCACGGCGTTCTGCGCGCTCAGCCACGGCCCGAGCACGGGTCCGAACAGTGCGACGAGCAGCGGTACGGCGAGCAGGACCAGACCCATGGCGAGCCCGGCACGGGTCTGGCGGGACGTTCCCCGCGGCCACAGCGACCCCGACGGGATCACCGGGACACCTCCGCGGCCGGCGCGAGGATCCGGGCGAGCAGGTCGGCGCCGAGGTTGAGCACCACCGTGCTGACGGCGAGCAGCAGCCCGATACCGGTGACGACCGGGAGGTCGCGGGCCGCGATCGTGTCCACGAGTGCGGTGCCCAGGCCGGGGAGGACGAAGATCGCCTCGATCACGATGACACCGCCGACGAGCCAGTCCGTGGTGCGGGCGAGCTGCTGCACGGCAGGAGCGACCGCGACCGGCAGGGCGTGCTTCAGCTGTACGGCGGTCTCACCGATACCGACGCGGCGGGCGTGGCGGACGTGCTCGGAACGCAATGCGTCGATCATGCCGGCGCGAATGAGGCGCGCGAGCGAACAGATCGGACGCGACAGCAGGACGATCACCGGCAGCACCAGGAGCGCCGGTTGGGCGAGCAGGTTCGAGTCGGCGCCGATGCCCGTCGGCGGCAGCCAGCCCAGCTGCACGGCGAACACCGTCACCAGCACGATGCCCAGGGCGAACTCCGGGAGGGAGTACAGGCCGACGGTGGTCGTGGTGACGACGCGGTCGAGGAGACCCCCTTCCCGCTGGGCCGCGGCCACGCCGAGGGTCAGCGACAGCGGCACGATGAGCACGAGGGCCACCACGGCGAGCGTCATCGTCACCGGCAGTCCCTCCGCGATCACGTCCACGACGGGCCGGCCGGTCACCAGGGATGCGCCGAGGTCGCCCTGCACGACGCCGCCGACCCAGCTCGCCAACCGCACGAGGACCGGTTGGTCGAGTCCGAGCTGGATCCGCAACCGGTCGATGGCCGCGGGGTCCGGGTCGTCACCGGCGATGACGACGGCGGCGTCGCCGGACAGCCTGCTCGTGAGCAGGAAGATCACGACCGCGACCGCGAGGACCTGGAGCACGCTGACGAGCAGCCGGCGAACGGCGTAGCGACCCAGCGTTCCGGGCCCCATCGGCCGGCGGCGGGTGGACGCGGCCGGCGCCGTGGTGTCCTCGGCGGCCACGGCCAGGCTCATGTGAGCCAGACCTTGTCGAACCGCGCCCAGTCGAGGGTGTTCGCCGGAGCCGAGGGGTCGACCCCGCCCAGCTGGGGCAGGGAACCGACAAGGAAGTCGGCGAATCCCCAGATCAGGAACCCGCCCTCGGCGTGCAGCTGCTCCTGCATCCGCAGGTACAGCTCGCCACGGTGGGCGTCGTCGCCGGTGGACTGGGCCTGGGCGTAGAGGGCGTCGAACTCCGGTCGGGCCCACTTGGTGAAGTTCGTCGAGGAGTAGGACAGCAGCCGCTGCGAGATGTGGGCCTCGATCGGCAACGCGCCGGAGCGGTACGTGGCCACGACCCCGCTGTCGCGGATGTCGCTGAAGTAGGTGTCCTTGTTGCCCTGCACCACGTCCAGGTTCAGTCCGACCCTGGCGGCCTGGTCCCGCAGGACCGACGCGGTTTCGATCATCCCCGTCCCCGCGGCCGAGGTGTCCAGGCGGACGGTGGCGCCCTCCAGCCCCGCCTGCCGGAGCAGGAACCGGGCGCGGTCTGGGTCGTGCTCGCGTTGCGGGATCTGGTCGGCGTAGTACTGGTAGCCCTTCCCGTACAGGTCGTTGCCGATCGTGCCGGAGCCCGCGAACAGCGTGCGCACCAGCTCCTCGCGATCGACCAGCGCGAACAGTGCCTGCCGGGCCTCCAGCCGGTCGAAGGGCGGCCGGTCGAGCTTCATCGCGAGCGCCTGCATCGAGCTGTTCGGGAGCCGGTGGATCGTCACGCGGTCCTCGTAGCTCGCCGCCGTGGTGGCCGAGAGGTCGTGCGCGTACTCGACCTGGCCGCCCAACAGGGCGTTGACCCGCGCCACCTCGTCGTTGGAGACCAGGATCTCCAGCGCGTCCACGTGCGGCGCGCCGTCCCAGTAGTCCGGGTTGCGCACGACCCGGAAGCTGCGGCCCGGTTCGAAGGACTCGAACCGGAACGGCCCGCTGCCGACGGGGTGCTCGAACTCCCGGGCGCCCTCGGGGACGATCCAGGTACCGAGCGCTGCCGTCGCGTTCGGGAACTCGGCGTAGGGCGCGCGCAGGGCGAACTCGACGGTGCGGTCGTCCACCGCCCGACTTGCGGCGAGATCGATCGACGCGAGGCTCGAACGCCCCCGCATCCCGGCGGTCGGCCCCAGCACGCGCGCATAGCTGTAGAGCACGTCCGCCGCACGCACCGGGCGTCCGTCGTGGAACCGGGCCTCGCGCAGCGTCACACGCCAGCGCGTCTGGTCCGGCGACGGTTCGAAGCCCGTCGCCAGCCGGGGGACGATCGACAGGTCCGAGCCGTAGTCGGCGAGCTTGTCGTAGAGCGCCTTCGCGCGTGCCAGCTCCGCGTAGAGGTTCGTCTTGTGCGGGTCGAGGACCTCGGTGGCGCCGGATCCGGCGAAGGCGGCGCGTACGAGACCACCGGATTGCGGCGGACCTGCTGCCGGGCTCCCGTTCCCACCGCCACATGCAGCAAGAGCGGCCACGGCTCCGGCTCCCGCCGCGACACCCAGGAAACCGCGGCGTGTGTACCGGCCCGGGGCGGTCCGTCGTCCAGGCTCCTCAGTCACACGACACTCCTCGTCCCGATCGACAGCAACCCGCGGAACGATAATCGATTTCAAGTGCAGCCCACAGAGCGGGGCCGAAGGTCACATGCACCGCGGTGTCGGGCGCTCATCGTCGTGACCGCGCCACGGTCAACCGGCAGCCCGTGGCCCAGGTTTGACATTCACCGATGCGCATATGAGCATGGCACTATGACCACCACCGAGCACGCCCCCGCCGAGCACCACACCCACACCCACGGCCCCGCCTGCGGCCACGACTCCGTCGTGCACCTCGACCACGTCGACTACCTGCACGACGGCCACGTGCACCGCGAGCACCCCACAGCCGACGGCGTGCACTACGACGAGTGCAGCACCTGCAGCTGCAGCAACTGCTCCGACTCCTGCGCCGTCTGCGACTGCAGCGACTGCACCTGCCCCACCTGCAACCACGCGACCTGCGCGTGCGCGCACTGCACCGACAGCTGCAACAACTGCACCTGCGCCGACTGCACCTGCTCGTCCTGCTCGCACGCCGCCTGAGCGGAGCTCACCCCCGGCGAGAGCTACCCCTCCGCGGCGTGCAGCAGCGCGTCGGCCACGATGTGCCGGACGTGCTCGTCGACCAGGCGGTAGACCCGCTCCCTCGCACGCTGCTCGGCGACGACGAGCCGAGCCGCCCGCAGCACCCGCAGGTGCTGCGAGACCAGCGGCTGCCGCACGTCCAGCGCCGCCACCAACTGCTGCACGGAGCGCGGCGAGTCGAGCAACTGCAGCACGATCGCCAGCCGGACGTCCGCGGAGAGCACACGGAACAGCTCGGACGCGGCAGCCACCGCCGCCTTTCCGTCATCCATCCGCGTATCCGGCATTCCGGTGACATTAAGTCATGCGAATGTATCCATCCAACGCCGGCCGGGGCTGCTCAGTTGACGTTCGCAGCCCCGACCGCGCGGTGGGTCGCCGCGAGATGAGCCGGGAGGTCGTCGACGTCGAACCGAGCTCCCGCCAGCCACCGCGCGAGCTCCGCGACGTCCGTGCGGGAGTGCAGCGGCCCGACACGAACGGCCGGACCGACCGGTCGACGCCGCAGGTCGCACGGCTGCACGACCACGAGCGGAGCGGGTGGGCGCAGGCGACACGCCACCGCGCCCAGCGTGCACCCCGAGACCACGAGCACGCCGCGCCGGCTCCCCCGGACGGCGGCCCGGAGATCGGCCAGCAGCTGGTCGGAGAGCGAGCTGCGACACCCCGGCGCGGTGCACACCACAGCCGTGAAACCAGCAGCGATCGCCGCGCTCACGCCGGCCCCCCGGATCCCCAACACCCACTACTGATAATCATTATCAGTAGCGTACCGCAACGGGCACGTTCACACGTGCACGTGACCGTCGTGGACGTGGCCGTGCGGCTCGCTCGCCCACCCGGGCAACGGGTCCGGCCAGCAGCGCCACCGCTGCGCGCCCTCGGCCAGCTCCGCGTCCGTGAGCAGCGCCGGATCGAGACGCCTGTGTGGCTCGGCGGGATCGAGACCGACGCCGATGAACACGAGCTCGGTCCCGGCCCGATCGTCCGGTCCGAGTAGCTGTCCCGGCTCGAACACGAGGTTCGGGCCGGCCTGCGACCACACGGCGAGCGCGTCCGGGCGCGTGGCGATGCGGCAGAAGCCCTTGCTGCGCAGCACCCCCTCCCAACCGTCGAGCGCCTCCAGCAGCCGCTGCGGATGGAAGAGCCGGTCGGCCCGGTACACGGTGGAGGAGATGCCGTACTCCTCGGTCTCGGGCGTGTGGCTACCGGCGAGCTCCGTCGCCCAACCGGGCGCCTTGGCGGCCAGAACCGGGTCGTAGCGACCGGTGTCGAGCACCTCGCCCACCGCCACCCTGCCGCGATCGCGCGCACGAGCCGTGCCACGGGGTTGAGCCTGTGTAGCAGCGCCTGCACGGCGTCGGCATCGTCGTCGGACACGAGGTCGAGCTTGTTCAGCACGAGGACGTCGGCGAACTCGACCTGGTCGACGATCAGGTCGGAGATGCTGCGCTCATCGCCGTTCTCGACGGCGAGGTCCCGGTCGGCAAGAAGGTCACCCTAGAGGCCCTACTCCGGCGGCGTTGGCCCGCATGCCGGCACATCGGTAGCGTGCACCAGACAGAAGTATCACTCTCCTGCCGACCGTCTTCGATCAGCCACGAGTCGCCGTCGACCGTCTCCGCGGTCGAAGACCCGCGGCCGTGGCACGTGGTGGCGCCCGGGGGGGACACTCGACGACCTTGCGCACGATCTGGCGCGCGTGTGGGCAGGAGGTGTTCATGAAGGCGCGGTCACTGGTCTTCGACCTGTTCGGTGACTACCTGCGCTACCGGGGCGGAGAGGCCCGATTGCGCAGCCTGGTGTCGCTGATGAGCTGCTTCGACGTCCCCGAGCCGACCGTGCGGGTCGTCGTCACCCGGTTGCGCAAGGAGGGCTGGCTGTCGAGCCGCAGGGAGGGCCGCGAGACGCTGTACGCGCTCACCGATGCGGCCTGGGCGCTGCTCGACGAGGGCCGCGAGCGCATCTTCCACCGGGTCCGGGGCCCGTGGGACGGGCACTGGCACATGGTCATCTACTCGGTGCCGGAGTCCGAACGGGGCTTGCGCGAGCAGTTGCGCAAGAAGCTGGCCTGGTTCGGGTTCGGGCCGCTGTCCGCGGCGGTGTGGCTGAGCCCGCACGACCGGACCGGACTGGTGCGCGAGGCGTTCGCCGGCGAACCCGCCGTGCAGTTGGACGTCTTCCGGTCGCGCTCGGGCGACACCGGGGCCGACCGCGACATCGCCGCCCGCGCGTGGGACCTGGAGGAGCTCGACGGCGTGTACGTGCAGCTGCTGGAGACCTACCAACCCCGGCTCGCGGCATACCGGGCCGGCGACCTGCAGGGAGCCGACGCCCTGGTCGAGCGGATGAACCTCATCCACGACTACCGGCGCTTCCCTTTCCGCGACCCCGACCTGCCCCCGGAGCTGCTGCCTGCGGACTGGCACGGGCGGCGCGCCCACGAGGTGTTCCTCGAGGCCCACGGGCTCCTGCGCAGGCCGGCAGAGGCCTGCGTCGACGCCCTGATCGGGTCCGCCGCGCTGCCTGAGGAAGCAGCGGGGTAGGTGCACCGGCCTGAATAGTTTCATGTTCTGGACGGTCGTCGCATCTATGTTGTAACTTGAGGGGACCGCTCGCCGAGGACGGCGACGTGTGCGTCCCACCGAGGAGCGTGGTGCTCGTGTCACAGGCGACAAGCCCAGGTGCCCGATCCGGACTCGTCGTGGTGGCTCTGTGCTTCCTGACGATCGTCTTCGACGGCTACGACCTGATCGTCTACGGCTCGGCGGTGCCGAGCCTGCTGGCCGAACCCGGCTGGGACATGGGCCCGGCGCAGGTCGGCGCCATCGGCAGCTACGCACTGGCGGGCATGCTCATCGGCGCGCTGGGCGCCGGCGCGGTCACCGACGCGATCGGCCGCAGGCGGATCATGTTGATCGGGATCACCTGGTTCTCGGTGCTGATGGTGGCCTGCGCGCTCGCGCCGAGCCCGGAGGCGCTCGGCCTGCTGCGGTTCCTCGCGGGTCTGGGCCTGGGCGGTGTCATCCCGTCGGCGATCGCGCTGACCGTGGAGTACGCCCCGCGTGGGCGGCGGCAGCTCTACAACGCGCTGATGTTCGCCGGCTACTCGGTCGGCGGGGTGCTCGCGGCGGTACTGGCGCTCCTGCTCGCTGCGGACCACGGCTGGCGCCCGCTGCTGGCCATCGGCGCGGCACCGCTGGTCGTCGTGCTGCCGCTGGTGTGGAGGTTCCTTCCGGAATCGGTGGGCTACCTGCTGGCGAAGGGCCGTGACGACGAGGCGCGAGAACTCGCCCGGCGGTACGGGGTCGACCTGCAGGCACTGCGCGCGGAGCGGGCCGCCACCACCGGCACCGCCGGCCCGCCGGCCCTGTTCCGCCGCGGCACGCTGGCCGCGACGCTGCTGTTCGGGGCCGCGAGCTTCTGCGGGCTGCTCCTGGTCTACGGCCTGAACACCTGGCTACCGCAGATCATGCGAGAGGCGGGCTACCCACTCGGCTCGGCCCTGACGTTCCTGCTCGTGCTGAACCTCGGCGCCATCGTGGGCACGATCGTCGCCTCGGCGCTCGCGGACCGGTTCGGGCCCAAGCCGGTCACCGCGGCCGCGTTCCTGCTCGCCACCGCCTGTCTGCTCGTCCTCAGCCAACGGGTCGACACGTGGCTGCTGCTCGTGGCGGTGGCCGTCGCCGGCCTCGGCAGCGTCGGCACCCAGATCCTGGTCAACGGGTACGTGGCTGTGCACTACCCGGCCGCGGTCCGCGCAACGGCCCTCGGCTGGGCGCTGGGCGTCGGTCGGGCAGGAGCGATCGCCGGGCCGCTGTTCGGCGGCTGGGTCCTGGCGTCGGGCATCGGCTTCGAGTGGAACTTCTACGGCTTCGCGGTGCCCGCGCTCATCGGGGCGCTGCTCATCGCTCTCGTCCCGCGGCCGGGCGGGAACCCCTCACCCGTCCCCGCAGCACACGGGTCGACGGAATCGACGACGACGAAGGAGGCGACGGCATGACCTCGACCGTTCCCGACATCACCCCCCAGGAGCAGGAGCAGCTCGACGAGCTGTACGCGGCATTCGGCGCCGCGCACATGACGCCGCTGTGGACGCAGATCGGCGGCCTGATGCCGACGAGCCCGGCTCCGGACTCGGTGCCCATGCTGTGGCGCTGGTCCACCCTGCTCCCGCTGGCCGAGCGCGCAGGCGAGCTGGTGCCCGTCGGACGCGGTGGGGAGCGCCGCGCCATCGCGCTGGCCAACCCGGGCCTGCCCGGCACCCCCTACGCCACCCCCACGCTGTGGGCGGCGATCCAGTACCTCGGCCCGCGCGAGGAGGCGCCGGCGCACCGGCACACCCAGACCGCGTTCCGGTTCGTGGTCGAGGGCGAGGGCGTCTGGACCAACGTCGAGGGCGACCCGGTGGCGATGCGCCGCGGTGACCTGCTGCTCACGCCGGGGATGCACTTCCACGAGCACCACAACACGACCGACCACCCGATGGCCTGGATCGACGGCCTGGACATCCCGCTCGTCCGCACGATCGACGCCGGGTTCTTCGAGTTCGGCCCGGACGTCCTGGCCACGAAGGAGACACCGGGGGTCTCGCGCAACGAGCGGCTGTGGGGCCACCCGGGCCTGACGCCGGTGGGCGCGCCGGCGCCGAAGGCGTCCCCGCTGATGGCCTACCGGTGGGAGCACACCGATGCCGCGCTGACCGCCCAGCTCGAGCTGGAGCGCGAGGGCCACCCGGGCGTCGTCGAGCCGGGGCACGCGGTCGTCCGCTTCACCGACCCCGCCACCGCAGGGGACTGCCTGTCGACGATGCGCTGCGAGATGCACCGGCTCCGCGCCGGGACCCGCACCGCGCTGACCCGGAACGCGGGCTCCTCGGTGTGGCAGGTCTTCTCCGGCTCCGGTGTGGCCACCGTCGGCGACGAGCGCTACGAGGTCGGTAGGGGCGACCTGTTCTGTGTGCCGTCCTGGGCGGGGCTGGCCGTCGACACCGACGCCGGCCTCGACGCCTTCCGCTACTCCGACGAACCCGTCCTCGAGGCCCTCGGTCTCGCCCGCACCGCGCGAGAGGACCGTTCGTGAAGCTCGCGACGATCCGCACCGCCGCCGGGACCGCCGCCGTCCGCGTGGACGACGACGCCGCGGTGGAGCTCGGCGCCGCCGACCTCGGCGGGTTCCTGGCGCGCCCGGACTGGGAGGCGGCGGCGCAGGCGGCCGACGGGCGGCGGCACGAGGTGTCCTCGCTGGACTACGCGCCGTTGGTCCCGCGGCCGGAGAAGGTCTTCTGCGTCGGACTGAACTACCGCACCCACATCCTGGAGATGGGCCGGGAGCTCCCCCGGACCCCGACGCTGTTCGCGAAGTTCGCCCGCGCGCTGGTGGGGGCGTACGACCCGGTGGCGCTGCCGGCGGGCTCGCAGCAGGTGGACTGGGAGGCCGAGCTCGGTGTGGTGGTCGGGGCGGAGGTCCGGCACGCCACCCGGGAACAGGCCGCCGCGGCGATCGCCGGGTACACGGTGGTCAACGACGTCACCGCCCGGGACTTCCAGTACCGCTCGGTGCAGTGGCTGCAGGGCAAGACCTTCGAGCGCAGCACACCGGTCGGCCCCTGGCTGGTCACGGACGCGCAGCCGGGCGAGATCTCCTGCGAGGTCGACGGTGACGTCGTGCAGAAGGCCGACACATCGGATCTGGTGTTCTCGCCCGTCGACCTGGTGGCCTACATCTCGCAGATCATCACGCTGGTGCCCGGCGACCTCATCGCCACCGGGACCCCCGGCGGCGTGGGGCACGCCCGCAAGCCCGCGCGCTACCTGGCAGGGGGATCCGAGCTGATCACCCGGGTCGAGGGTGTCGGCGAGTTGCGCAACACCTGTGTGGCCGCCAGGTCGCTTGCGAGCCCGCGCATCGGAACGGGGGCCTGATCCCGATGCGCGTCGCCGTTGCGGGGGGTGGCCCGGGTGGGCTGTTCTTCGCCACCCTGCTCCGCCGCGCCGCCCCCTCGGCCGAGGTCACCGTGTTCGAGCGCAACCGCGCCGACGACACGTTCGGCTTCGGCGTGGTGTTCTCCGACCGCACCCTGGCCGGGATCCACGAGGCCGACCCGGTGCTGCGCCAGGCGCTGACCGAGCACGGCCGGCACTGGGACGAGATCGAGGTGCGGCTCAAGGGCGAGCGGATCCGCTGCGGCGGCAACGGCATGGCCGCGGTCGTGCGCAGGACGTTGCTCGCGCTGATGCAGGCCCGGGCGCGTGACGTCGGCGCCGAGCTGCGCTTCGGCTACGAGGTGGCGCTCGACGACCTCGCGGGCTACGACCTGGTCGTCGCGGCCGACGGCACCGGCTCGAAGATCCGCGAGCAACTGGAGGCGGACCTGGGCATCGAGGTCGAGACGGCCACGGCGAAGTTCATCTGGTTCGGCACCGACCACCTGTTCGACGGGCTGACGTTCGTGCACGAGCGCAGCCCGGACGGGGTGTTCGCGGTGCACGGCTACCCGATCTCGAACGAGGTGTCGACCTTCATCGTGGAGACCGACGAGGTGTCGTGGCGTCACGCCGGGCTCGACGAGTTCGACGTGACCCGGCCGCCCGGGGAGAGCGACCTGATCTCGAAGGCCTACCTGGAGAAGCTGTTCACCGACCAGATCGACGGCAAGCGCCTGCTGGTCAACAACTCCCGCTGGGGCAACTTCCGCACCCGCCGTACCCGGCGCTGGCACGCCCTGGCCCCGCCGGGTGGGTCGGGTCAGGCGGTGGCGTTGCTGGGCGACGCCGTGCACACCGCGCACTTCTCAGTCGGGTCGGGCACGAAGATGGCGATGGAGGACGCGGTCGCGCTCTCCCGCGCCCTCACCGCCCATCCCGGTGACCTGCCTGCGGCACTCGCCGAGTACGAGGCCGCCGCCCAGCCGTCGGTCCGGAAGATCCAGGACTCGGCCCGACCGAGCCTGGCGTGGTGGGAGCACTTCGGGCGCTACCACGACGAGTTCGAGCCGTGGCAGTTCGCCTACCACTTCCTCTCCCGGTCGATCACCGACTCCCGGCTCGCCCGGCGCGACCCGGGCTTCGTCGCCGCCGGCCACCGCGGCTGGGTCTCGACCCACGGCGCGGAGCCCCTCGACACGCCGTTCGCGCGCGGCGGCTGGTCCACCTCCGGTCGGCTGGTGACGGTGGTGACCGCCGACGGGGTGCCGGTCCGGGTCGATGACCTCCCGTTGTCCGACGAGCCGCGGCCCGGGCCGTGGGGAGCTCGCGTCGCCGCCCCGGCGAGCGAGGACGGGCTGCCCGGCGTGTTCGCGCGCCTGAACGCGCTCGCGGGTCTGCAACCCGTGCTCGTCGCCGTGCACGGCGGCACGGCGCTGACCCGCACGCTGGTGTGCGAGCAGGCCCGCATGCACGACCGGCTGCCCGCCCTGCTCGTCGACGCAGGCGACCGGGAGGGAGCTGCCGACCGCGCCGTGACCACGGTGCTGTCGGGCCGTGCCGACCTCGTGGGAGTTCCCGCATGAACGGCACCGGGACGCGCACCGGCCTCGACGCGCTGTTCGCGCCGAAGGGGATCGCCGTCGTCGGTGCCTCCCGCCGCCCGGCCAAGCTGGGCGCCACCCTGGCCCGCTCGCTGCACGGGTTCGCGGAGCAGGGCGGGCACCTCGCCCTGGTCAACGCCCTCGACGAGACCATGCACCCCTCGGTCCGGGCCGCCGCCGAGGCCGGCCCCGTCGACCTCGCCATGATCTGCGTGCCTGCCGCGGCGTGCCCGGACGTGCTCGCCGAGGCCGCCGGGGCCGGCGCCCGCGCGGCGGTCGTCTGCGGCGGCGGGTTCGCCGAGGCGGGTGGCCCCGGGGTGGGCCACCAGGAGCGGCTCGCGGCGATCGTCGCCGACACCGGGCTCCGCCTGCTCGGCCCGAACACCAGCGGGTTCCTCGCGCCGCACGCCGGGGTCACCGCGAGCTTCGTGCCCGGTGTCGCGCAGGTCCGGCCCGGGAGGGTCGCCGTCGTCGCGTCCAGCGGCGGGGTCAACCACGCCCTGTCCTTCCTGCTCACCGAGGCCGGGCACGGCATCAGCCTCGCGGTGGGGCTGGGCAACGCCATCGACGTCTGCGCACCCGACGTGCTCGACCACCTCGCCGACGACCCGGAGACGCGTGCGGTCGCCCTGCACGTGGAGTCCGTCGCCGACGGGCCTCGGCTCGTCGAGGCGGTGCGGCGGCTGTCGGCCCGCAGGCCGGTCGTCGCGCTGGTGGTCGGCCGACACGACGTCGGGGCGTTCGCCGCCTCGCACACCGGTGCCCTGGCCACGTCCTGGCGCACGACCCGGGCCGCGCTCGCGCAGGCGGGAGCGGTGCTGGTGGACGACGAGCGCGAGCTGGTCGACGCCGTCGGCGCCCTCGCGGTCGTCCGGGCCCGCCCCGCGCCCGATCCGGGCGTGGGTGTGGTCACCGCGCAGGCCGGACCGGGCCTGCTGCTGCTCGACGACCTGCGCGGCCGGCGGGCGCGGGTCCCGGAGCTGGCCGGGACCACGCAGGAGACGCTGGCGACCCTGCTGCCCCCGCTGACCTTCCAGGCCAACCCCGTCGACACCGGCCGTCCCGGTCCCGAGCTCGGCCGGGTCTTCCACGCGGTCGCCTCCGACCCGGAGGTCGACCTCGTCGCCGGCTACGCGCTGCATGAGCCCGACGCCGTCGACCTGCTCGCCGCGGCCTGCGAGGGCCGGGTCCCGGGCGTGCCCATCGTGTTCGGGCTCGGTGGCACCGGGGCCGCGGTGGTCGAGGGGCGCCGCGCCCTGCTCGCGGCCGGGATCGCCGTGGCCGCCGACCCGCGCGGCGTCGCCGCGGGGGTCGGCGCCCTGCGCGCCGACGCCCGCGCGCGGGCCCGGCGGTCGGGAGCCGTCCAGCCGCGGCGGGTGCCGACCCGCGTCGGCGGCCCGCACGACGAGGACCAGGCCAAGGGGCTGCTGGAGCGGCTGGGGATCGCCACGGCGGCCCGCCGGGCGTGTGGCTCGCGGGCGCAGGCGCACGCCGCCCTCGCCGAGCTCGCCGGGCCGGTCGCGGTCAAGATCCTCGACGCCGCGGTTCTGCACAAGACCGAGATCGGCGGCGTCCACCTCGGTGTGCGTACGCCGGCCGAGCTCGACGCGGCCCTCGACCGGCTCGACGGGATCGGGGCCGACCGGTACCTCGTGGAGCGGATGGCACCCTCGGGGGTCGATCTCGTGCTCGGCGCCCGCCGCGACCCGGTGTTCGGGCCGATCCTGCTGCTGGGGCTCGGCGGCACCACGGCGGAGGCGCTGGCCGACGTCGCGATCCGGCTCGCCCCGCTCGCCCCCGATGAGGCGGCGGAGATGCCGGCCGAGCTGGCCGGGCACGCCCTGCTCGACGGCTGGCGCGGCGGCCCCGTCCTCGATACCGCCGCGCTCGGGCGCGTCGCGTCCGCGCTCGGTGACCTGCTCGTCGCCAACCCCGGAATCGACGAGATCGAGGTCAACCCGCTCCGACTCACCCCCGACGGCCTCGTCGCCCTCGACGCCGTCGTCCTGCCGAGGGAGGCCGACTGACTATGCCGACGCAGCCCACCCCCATCAGTGAGCACACCGTGCCCTGGCCCGAGGACGCGGTCCGGGACTACGTCGCCAAGGGCTACTGGGCCCGGGTCCCGCTCGGCACGCTGCTGCGCGAGGTCGCCGACCGCCACCCGGACGCCCCGGCCCTGGTCGACGCCGCCGCCGGCCTCCGGCTGACCTACGGGGAGCTGGTCGAGCGCGCCGACGCCGCTGCGGCCCGCCTGCTCGACCTGGGGATGGGCCCGGGTGAGCGGATCGTGGTGCAGCTGGGCAACGGGTGGGAGTTCGTGGTGCTCACCCTCGCCTGCCTGCGCGCCGGGATCGTGCCGGTCATGGCGTTGCCCGCGCACCGGCGCACCGAGCTCGCCCACCTCGCGCGGCACGCCGAGGCCACCGCCGTCGCGGTGCCGGACGTGATGCGCGACTTCGACCACCAGGCGCTGGCGCACGAGCTCACCGACGACGTCCACGAGGTCACCGGTGGGCCGTGGCGCGTGCTCGTCGCCGGGGACCACCTCGCCCCCGGCAGCGTGGACCTGCGCGCGCTGTGCGGGCCGGGGCAGGACCCGGCGGCCGACCGGGCCCGGCTCGACGCGAACGCGCCTCGCAGCGGGGACGTGGCGGTCTTCCTGCTGTCGGGCGGCACCACCGGCCTGCCGAAGCTGATCGCCCGCACCCACGACGACTACGCCTACAACGCCCGCCGCAGCGCCGAGGTCGCCGGCGTCGACACGGGCACCGTCTACCTGGTGAGCCTTCCGGCCGGACACAACTTCCCGCTGGCCTGTCCCGGCATCCTCGGTGCCCTGCTGGCCGGTGGCCGAGCCGTCATGCTCCCCACGCCGGAGCCGGTGCGGGCGTTCGCGACGATCGCCGCCGAGGGCGTCACGCACACCGCGGTCGTCCCGGCGGTGGCCGGGCGCTGGCTCGACCACGCCGCGGACGCCGGGGTGGAGCGGGTCGCGAGCCTGCGTGTGCTGCAGGTCGGCGGCGCACGCCTGGCCGACGAGCTGGCCCGCCGCGTCCGTCCCGTCCTCGGCGCCACGGTGCAGCAGGTCTTCGGCATGGCCGAGGGCCTGCTCAACTTCACCCGCCTCGACGACCCCGAGGAGGTCGTCTGCACCACCCAGGGCCGCCCGATGTGCCCCGACGACGAGGTCCGCCTCGTCGACGAGCTCGACCGGGACGTCCCCGAGGGCGAGCCGGGATCCCTGCTCACCCGCGGCCCGTACACCCCGCGCGGCTACTACAGGGCCGCCGAGCAGAACGCGCGTTCCTTCACCGATGACGGTTGGTACCGCTCCGGCGACATCTGCCGGCGCACCCCCGATGGCAACCTCGTCGTCGAGGGCCGGGACAAGGACATGATCAACCGCGGTGGGGAGAAGATCTCCGCCGAGGAGGTCGAGAACCTCGTCTACCAGCTGCCGGTCGTCGCCCAGGTGGCCGCGGTCGCCATGCCCGACCGGGAGCTCGGCGAGCGGGTCTGCCTCTACGTCGTGCCCCGTCCGGGTGCGACCGTGATGCTCGCGGAGATCCGCGCTTGCCTGGAGGCGGTCGGCGTGGCGCGGTTCAAGCTGCCCGAGCACCTGGTCGTGGTCGACGAGCTCGCCTCCACGAAGGTCGGCAAGATCGACAAGAAGGCACTGCGCGCCGACATCGCCGACCGGCTGGCCGGAGCGTCCACATGAGCCGCCACGACCTCGACCGCACCCTGGGCTGGATGCGGGAGGGCACGGCACACCTGCTCGCCGTGGTGGAGAAGCAGCCCGACGACGCGCTGCGCGCGCCGAGCGTGCTGCCGGGGTGGACGCGCGCGCACGTCGTCGGGCACGTCGCCCGCAATGCCGAGGCGCTGACCCGGCTCGCACACTGGGCACGCACGGGCGACGAGACACCGATGTACGCGGACGCGGAGCAACGGGCCGCCGAGATCGAGCGCACCGCCGCGCTGCCCGCGTCGACGGTGCGCGCCGCCCTCGCCCGCACGGCCGAGGAGCTCGACACCGCTCTCGCCGCACTCACGGCGGCGCAGTGGCGGGCACAGGTGCGCAGTGCGCTCGGACGCGCGATCCCGGCGGCCGAGGTGCCCTGGATGCGGATCCGGGAGGTCTGGCTGCACGCCGTCGACCTCGACGCGGGCGCGACCGTCGCCGACCTCCCCGACCCGGTGCTGGACCTGCTGCTCGACGACGTCACCGCGGTCCTGTCCGGCAAGGAGGGCTGCCCGGCGTTCGAGGTGGCTCCCCATGACCGTTCCCGCACCTGGCAGCTCGGTGAGGGTGCGGCCCGCGCGGTCATCACCGCACCGGCCGCCGACGTCGTCGGCTGGCTGACCGGCCGCGTCGCCGCAGCACAGCCCGCGCTCCCGCGCTGGTTGTAGCGGTGGTGTGGACGAGGTCGCTCGAGGCCTTCCCACCTGGTCGGACAGGGCGATCAAGTCTGCAGATCCAGGCCTACGGCGTCGCGGCCGGGTCGCGGACGAGCCCGTTCCGGTCCTCCCATGCGCGCGCCAGCGCGAGCAGTCGCCGCTCGTCGAACCCGCTGCCGAGGAAGGACAGTCCGATCGGCACGCCGGTGCTGTCGAGTTCGGTGGGCACGCTCACCTGTGGGAGGCCGCTCGCGCTGGCCAGACAGGACGGCATGAAGGCGCTCGGGACCGCGCACCGGTAGCTGTCATCGCGCGCGTCGAACCGAACGTTGGCCGAGCAGGGCGTGGTGGCGAACACCAGCGCGTCCACGCGCTCCTCCTCGAAGATCTGCGCCAGACTCCGTTGCAGAGCGGGCACGTTCTGCTGCAGCAGGCGCGTGGTACCGGGGCTGCGCTCGGTTCCCGCACGGGCGAGAGCGGCTCGATACCCCTCGAGCCGCTTCGGGATGACCGGATGCGCCGAATCAGCGATCTCCGGCGCGACGCTCCTGTCGAGCAACTCCTGCAGTGATCGCGGAACGCCGGGTGGGTCTGGCCTCCCGCGGAGCTGTACTCGTAGCGCCCGTAGGACGTTGCCAACTCGGACATGTTGGTCTTGCCCAGGACGATCGCTCCGCCGTCGAGCAGCCTCTGGACGGCGGTGGCGTTGCGGGTCGCGACATTGCCCTCGAGCGCTGCTGAGCCACCGGTGGTGGGCAGACCCGCGACGTCGATGTTGTCCTTGACCACGAACGGGATCCCGTACAGCGGACCGGCATCCGGCGGGCGGTGCTCATCGCGATCGCGGGCTCGGGCCAGAGCGTCGGGGTCGAGCGAGATGACCGCCTGGATCTCCGGGCCCTGGTCGTCGTACTGCTCGATCCGCCGCAGGTAGTGGTGCACCAGGTCGCTGGAACTGGTTCGCCCGTCCCGCAAGGCGGCGGCGATCTCGACGAGCGGCCGGTCGTCGGGGTCGAAACCCCCTCCTGCCGGGGCGCTACAGCCGGTGAGGACGAGCATGAACACCACGAAGGACATCACTCCGCGGAGAGACCACATTCTGAGCTCCTCGGGGCGAGGTGGAAGGGTCGGAAACATTACGTGCCGACGCTTGGAATCAGAGGGGATGACGTTTCGGGCGCTCGCGGTCGGCGCATTTTTCAGCGTCGCTGAAAAGTGCAGGACGGCCGGCTTCAGATAATTGCGGACTGCTTTCTGACTAGGCGGATCGAGTCGCGTACGCGACGTTCCACGGCCCGCCTCCACTCCGTCGTCGAGCACGTCCGGATGAGCGTCTCCGATCGACCACACATTCGGTAGACCGGAAGCAGCTACCGCCGGCGTTAGGCTCCGGCTACGGCTGTGCCGCGATCGAGACGTCCGACGCGACCTCCGGGCTCCGGCCGACCACCGGTCGCCGCCCTGAAGGCAGCCGGACCCGACACGCCGCGGATCGACGCAGCGCGCCGGCGTGCCGGACATCTCTCCCCTGGCATCCCCCGCCGTTCTGGTGTACTGCATACAATCGACAGCAGTTGAGGTCGGACGGCAGCAGAGAACCAACGCCACATCCAGGGAGGACCCGGGCCATGACGGACACAGTCGCGGAGGTCGAGGAAGCAGGGGGCGGCGACACACCTGCCCTGACGGACGGGATCCACCTGGTCGTCGACGCGCTGAAGCTGAACAACGTCGAGACGATCTACGGTGTCGTCGGCATCCCCATCACGGACCTGGCGCGCCTGGCGCAGGTGTCCGGGATCCGCTACATCGGCTTCCGGCACGAGAGCGACGCGGCGCACGCGGCCGCGGCGGCCGGGTTCCTGACGCAGCGGGCGGGGATCTGCCTGACGGTCTCCGCGCCGGGCTTCCTCAACGGCCTGGTCGGGCTGGCGAACGCCACCACCAACTGCTTCCCGATGGTCCAGATCTCCGGCTCCAGCGAGCGGCACATCGTGGACCTGCAGCGCGGTGACTACGAGGAGATGGACCAGCTGGCCGTCGCCAGGCAGCTCTGCAAGGCGGCGTACCGGGTGTCCCGGGCCGAGGACATCGGCCGGGGCATCGCGCGGGCGATCCGCACGGCGGTGAGCGGCCGTCCGGGTGGGGTGTACCTGGACATCCCGGCGGCGGTGCTGGGCGAGATCATCGACAAGGACAAGGGCGAGAAGTCCCTCTGGGAGGTCGTGGACCCGGCGCCGAAGCAGATTCCCGACGCGGCGGCCGTCGACCGGGCGATCGAGCTGCTGGCAGGCGCGCAGCGCCCGCTGATCGTGCTCGGGAAGGGCGCGGCGTACGCGCGGGCCGACGACGCCATCCGGCAGTTCGTGGAGTCGAGCAGTATCCCGTACGTCCCGATGTCGATGGCCAAGGGGCTGCTGCCCGACGATCACCCGCAGTCGGCGGCCACCGCACGGTCGCTGGCGTTGAAGCAGGCGGACGTCGTGCTGCTGGTCGGCGCGCGGCTGAACTGGCTGCTGGGGCACGGGGACGCGCCGCAGTGGAACCCGGACGCGAAGTTCATCCAGGTCGACATCGCGGCGAACGAGATGGACTCCAACCAGCCGATCGCCGCCCCGCTGGTCGGCGACATCGGCTCGGTGATGGACGCGCTGGTGGAGCGGGCCAAACCCGGGCAGATCGTGGCGCCGCCCGGGTGGCGGGAGACGCTGGGCGAGAAGTCCGCGGCGAACGTGGCGAAGATGGCCAAGCGGCTGGAGGCGGCGAAGACCGCGGAGCCGATGAAGTTCCTGGGCGCGCTCCAGGCCATCCGCGAGGTGTACGCCGAGCATCCGGACGTGTACCTCGTGAACGAGGGCGCCAACGCCCTCGACCTCGCCCGCAACACCATCCCGATGTCCGTACCCCGGCACCGGCTGGACTCCGGCACCTGGGGCGTGATGGGCATCGGCATGGGCTACGCCATCGCGGCCGCGGTGGAGACGGGGCAGCCCGTGATCGCCATCGAAGGTGACTCGGCGTTCGGCTTCTCCGGCATGGAGGCCGAGGTCATCGCCCGCTACGACCTGCCGGTGATCACGGTGGTGCTCAACAACAGCGGCGTGTACCGCGGTGACGACGCCTCGCCGTCGGGCGACCCGGCGCCCACGTACCTGAGTGCGCGCCACGACGTCCTCATGCAGGCGTTCGGCGGCACGGGCTACCAGGCCACGACTCCCGACCAGGTCGGCGAGATGCTGCGGAAGGCACTCGCGGAGGGCAAGCCCGCGCTGATCGACTGCATCATCGACCCGGCGGACGGCACCGAGTCCGGCAACATCGCGCATCTCAACCCGAAGGGTCTCAGCGGGAAGTAGTGAGCTCGATCTGACCAGCGGCACCGTGGAGCCATCGGCTCCCCGGTGCCGCTGTCGTCCCGCACCGCAGTCCGCCCCCCGGTTCGCACGGAGCGAGGTCGAGGGCCGATGCTTGTCCTCAGCGAGAACGAGGAGAGGGACCGATGAGTGAGCCGAACGGCCAGGACGTCTGGCGGCCCGGTCAGGACTGCCAGGCCGTGGCCACCGCGAAGGCGCTGGGCCAGGACGTCGACCGGATCCACGGAGCACCGTGGGGAGTGGTCGGCACGCTGGGCGACAGCATCTGCTACGTGGGCGTGAACGAGAAGGTCGAGGCCGTGCACGCCGCCATGGGGCGCCGGATCTCCGAGCGCGACCTGCCGGTGCGACTGCTGGCCCCCAACTACTCGGGCGGCGTCTCCGACGGCCAGCGCAACGGCACCCCGCAGATGCGGTACTCGCTCATCGGTCGCGAGACCACGAACGACGGCCTGTCCCTGCACTTCGAGGGGAGCGACATCGCCGGTCTGGTCGCGGTCGTCGCGTGCGACAAGCCGCCGGTCGGGGCCACCGCCGCGATCATGGAGCGCAACGTGCCCGCGGTGGTCCTGTCGGACGGCTCGATCCGCCCCGGCACCGACCCGCTCACCGGCGAGACGATCGACCTCGTCAGCTGCTTCCAGGTGGCGGGTGACCCGGACGTGGCCAAGCGCGAGCGCTGGGCCCGCAACGCCTGCCCCGGCCACGGCAGCTGCGGCGGCATGTTCACCTACAACACGATGCAGTCGTTCATCGCCCTGCTGGGGCTCGAACCGCTGCACATGGTGTCGCCCGCGTCCGAGGACCCGCGGCGCACCGAGGTGTTCCCCGAGCAGGTCGTCGACTGCCTGGAGATCATGACGCAGCGCGGGATCACACCGCGCGACATCGCCACGCCCACCGCGTTCCGCAACGCCACGATCGCCGCCATCGCGATGGGCGGCTCCACCAACGTGGTGCTGCACGCGCCGGAGATCGCGCGGGCCGCGGGCATCGACTTCTGGGCCCAGGTGATGTCCCAGCAGGAGTTCAACCAGCTCTCCCGCACGGTGCCGGTGCTGATCAACGCCCGCCCGTTCGGGAAGTACAGCATGGTCGACATCGACGCCGTCGGCGGTCTTCCCGTGGTGGTCAAGGAGCTGCTGGACGCCGGCGTGCTCGACGGCTCGCCGATGACGTGCACGGGCGAGACGCTGGCCGAGCAGGTGGCCCGGATCGACCCGCCCGCACCCGACGGCGAGGTCGTCCACCCGGTGTCGGCGCCGTTCAAGCCGACCGGCGGGCTGCGCCTGCTCTCGGGCAACGTCGCCCCCGAGGGCGGCGCGGTGCTCAAGCTGGCCGGCGTCGAGACCGGGATCGTCGACAACCGGTTCGTCGGCCGGGCGCGGGTGTTCAACAGCGAGCAGGACCTGCTGCACGCCCTCATCGACACCCCGGACGTCTTCGCCGACCTGGACATGGTCGTGATCCGCTACGAGGGGCCGCGCGGCGCACCGGGCATGCCGGAGATGCTCGACCCGACGTCGCGGATCACCGCGCTGTGCCGGCAGAAGGGCATCTCGATCGCCCTGATGACCGACGCGCGCTTCTCCGGCGGCTCGGTCGGTCTGGTGGTCGGACACGTCGGCCCGGAGGCGGCACTGGGCGGCCCGATCGCGCTGATCGAGGACGGCGACACGATCGTCATCGATCTCGACGACGACACGCTCGACTGCGTCGAGCTGAGCGACGCGGCCACGTTCGAGGCCCGCGCGGCCGCGTGGCAGGAGGCGGCGGCGGCGAACGGTGGTGAGCACCCGCTGGTGCGGCCGGTGACGTCGCGGCTGCTTCGTCGCATGCGCGCGGTCGCGGCCACCGCCATCGCGGGCGGCGGCATGGCGCCCTCCTGACCTCCCGGCGCGGAGAGCCGGCGGAGCCGCACCCGCCGACTCTTCGCGTCCGGCTCGTCCTCCACGCCCTCAGGACCGGGATCGCGACCACCGACCCGGCCGGCTCACCTAATCTCGAATCATGACGACCTCGCGGGTCCTGTTAGACCTCGACGGCACCTACGCCCGCGAGGTCCCCGGTCTGTCGGTGCCGTGGTCCGCGGTGACCGCCCCGGCGCCCCGGCTGCTCGTCCTCAACGAGCAGGTCGCGGCCGAGCTGGGCGTCGACCCCGCTGCCCTGCGCGAACCCGCCGGGGTGTCGCTGCTGGTGGGCAACGACCTGCCGGAGGGCGTCACCACCACCGCCCTGGCCTACGCCGGTCACCAGTGGGGGGTCTACAAGCCGAGCCTGGGCGACGGCCGCGCACTGCTGCTCGGGGAGGTCGTCGACTCCCGCGGCCGCCGCCGCGACCTGCACCTGAAGGGGACCGGGCCCACCCCGTTCGCCCGCGGCTACGACGGCATGGCGACCGTCGGGCCGATGCTGCGCGAGTACCTCATGGGCGAGGCCATGCACGCGCTCGGGATCCCGACCACACGCGCGCTGGCCGTCGTCACCACCGGGGCGCAGGTGCAGCGGGACCGGGCGCTGCCGGGGGCGGTGCTCTGCCGGGTGGCCGCGAGCCACCTGCGCGTCGGCACCGTCCAGTACGCCGCCGCGTCGGGCGATCCCACCGTGCTGCGCGCCCTCGCCGACCACGCGATCGCCCGCCACTTCCCCGACGCCGCCGACGCCGACCGGCCCTACCTGGAGCTGTTCCGGCGCGTGGTCGACGCCCAGGCCGCGCTCGTGGCCCGCTGGATGCTCGTCGGGTTCGTCCACGGGGTCATGAGCACCGACAACACCACGATCTCGGGCGAGACCATCGACTACGGGCCCTGCGCGTTCATGGACACCGTCGACCCGGCCACCGTCTTCAGCTCGCTCGACACGACCGGCCGCTACGCCTACGGCAAGCAGCCCTCGATCCTGCAGTGGAACCTCGCGCGGCTCGGGGAGAGCCTGCTCCCCCTGCTGGGCAGCGTCGACGGCGCCGTCGAGGACGTTCTGGCGTCGTTCCCCGAGGCCTACGAGGAGTACTGGGCAGCCGGCATGGCCGCGAAGCTGGGCCTCCGCGCCCCGGACCCGCAGCTCGCCACGGACCTGATGGCGTTGCTGCACGCGCAGCAGGTCGACTTCACCACCTTCTTCCGCGCACTGTCCGCAGGCACGGCCCGCGACCTCTTCCTCGACCGGGAGGCGTTCGACGCGTGGGCGGCCCGCCGGGAGGCCCTGCTGCCCGCCGACCGCGCCGACCTCGCGGCGCGCATGGACCGCGTCAATCCCGTCTACATCCCGCGCAACCACCTCACCGACGCCGCGCTGGGCGCCGCCGAGCAGGGCGACCTCGCCCCGTTCCACCAGCTGCTCGACGCGATCAGCTCCCCCTTCGACCACCGCCCCGGCCTGGAGGCGTTCACCCGGCCGGCCTCGACGGGAGCACTGCCGCACATCACCTACTGCGGCACCTGACCCGTGCGGCGAACCGGACGGCGGGCCAACTCGGCTCAGGCCCGTCCGCCCCGGGGCAGCAGGGGCAAGGTGAGCCGGAAGCAGGAGCCCTCCCCCAGCGCCGTCTCCAGTTCGACGTCGCCGTCGTGGGCACGGGCCAGCGACCGGGCGATGGCGAGCCCCAGCCCGGCGTTCGCCGCGCCGGAGCGGGTGCGGGAGCGGTCGGTGCGGTAGAAGCGGTCGAAGACGCGGTCGGCGTGGTCGGCCGTCATGCCCGGGCCCTCGTCGGCCACCTCGAGCACGGCGCGCCCGCCCGCGGTGCCGACGCCGATGCGTACCGGCGTGCCCGGCGGCGTGTGGGCGGCGGCGTTGCCCACCAGGTTGGCGACGATCTGGCGCAGCCGGTCCTCGTCGGCGTGCACCGGCGCGGGGCCCGGTGAGCCGCTGCCGCCCGGGCCGGTCAGCTCGAGGGCCCGGGAGGGGTCCAGCGCCCGCAGGTCGTCGCGGGCGTCGGTGGCCAGCGTGCGCAGGTCCATCGGCGCCCGGTCGAGGTGCCCCTCCGAGGCGGCGTCGAACTGGGCGAGCAGCAGCAGGTCCTCGGTGAGAGCGGTGAGCCGGGTGGCCTCGCGGTCGATGCGGTGCATCGCCTCGTCGACGTCGGCACGTTCGGCCAACCCGCCCATCCGGTACAGCTGCGCCGATCCCTTGATCACGAACAACGGGGTGCGCAGCTCGTGGCTCGCGTCCGAGACGAAGGTCCGCATCCGCGCTTCGGAGGCGGCCCGTGCCGCGAAGGCCCGTTCCAACTGGCCGAGCATCACGTTCAGCGACGTCGCGAGGTGCCCGATCTCCGTACCGGGCGCCGCGACCGCGGGAACGCGCCGGCTCAGGTCGCCTGAGGCGATGGCGGCGGCCGTGTGTTCGATGCGGCGCAACGGCCGCAAACCCTGGCCGAGGGCGAACCAGCCGGCCGCCGTCAGCAGCACGAGCAAGGCGGCGCCGCTGATCACGGTGGTGGCCCGCAGCCGGACCACCAGGGCGTGGATCTCGGCCAGCGGCGCGGCGGCCACCACCGTCCCGTCCCGCGCAGCCGTGGACCTGGCGACAGCGCGCCAGCGGGAACCGTCGGCGGCGGCGAGGTTGGTGGCCGTGCCGTCGGTGCGGATCCCGCGCAGCACGTCACCGGTCGGCAGCGCGGCCTCGTCCAGCCGGGACGAGTGGACGCCGCGCGCCACCGCGCCACCGGCGTCCAGGAACGCCAGGTACGGGGTGCCGATCAGGTCGAGGGCCGGATCGAACATCGCGAGCGACGCGGGGTCCGGAACATCGGGCCCGAGCACCGGTGCCTGCGCCAGCAGGGTGGTCAAGGACCGCAGCTCGGTGTCGAGCCGGTTGAGCTGGTAGCGCTGCACCTGATCGGTCACGACGGCGCTGGCGAGGCTCAGCCCGGCCAGCAGCAGCGCCGCGGTGATCAGCAGGAGCCGCAGCCGCAGGGACAGCAGCCGCACCGGGTTCCTCATCGCCGGGGTTCGCGCATCACGTAACCCACGCCGTGCACGGTGTGGATGAGCTTGGGCTCCTCGACGTCGATCTTGCGCCGCAGGTAGGAGATGTAGGTGTCCACGATGCCGGCGTCACCGGCGAAGTCGTAGTGCCACACCCGGTCCAGGATCTGCGCCTTGGACACCACGTGACCGGCGTTCTCCATCAGGTAGCGCAGCAGCCGGAACTCGGTGGCGGTCACCCGCAGCGGCCGGCCGTCCCGGGTCACCTGGTGCCCGTCCGGGTCGAGCGCCAGCGTGCCCACGGTCAGCACGGCGGTGTGCTGACCGGCGGTCCGTCGCAGGATCGCGCGGATCCGGGCGATCAGCTCCTCCAGGTCGAACGGCTTGGTGACGTAGTCGTCGGCGCCCAGCGACAGCCCGGTCACCTTGTCGGCCTGCCGGTCGCGGGCGGTGAGGAACAGGACCGGCACCGGCCCGCCGGGGCCGGACACCCGCAGGTCGCGCAGCCGCCGGACCACCTCGAACCCGTCCATGTCCGGCAGCATCACGTCGAGCAGGACGAGGTCGGGTGGTTCCCGGGTGGCCGCGGCGACCGCCTCGCCTGCGGTCGCCACGGACGTCACCTCGAAACCGGCGAACCGCAGCGTGCCGGAGAGCAGCTCGCGCACGGTCGCCTCGTCCTCCACCACGAGCAGCCGCCCGCCGCCGTTCGCTCCGCGCATGCTGATCACACTACGAGCCGCCCGTCACACGTCGCGGCGTTCGAACAGCACGAACGCGACCACGAGCAGGGCGAGGATCCCGGCACTCATGCCGGCGAAGTGCAGCCAGGGCTGGGGGTAGTCGGGGTCGGGCACGGTCGCGATGACCGCGGCTCCGCCCAGCGTCGGCCACACGTCGAGCAGCCCGTCGAGCCACGGCGGGAACATGCCATCCAGGACGGGTACCAGCAGCACGATCCCCACCAGCGTGGCCAGGGCGCCCGCCGTGGCGCGGATGAGAGCGCCGAGGGCCACCGCCAGCAGCGCGATCACCGCGAGGTAGAAGCCGCAGCCCACCACCGCGGAGAGCGCACGCGGATCCGCGAGGGTCGCGTGCGGAACGCCGGCCGCGGCGAAGCCGGCCTGCCCGATGAGGAAGGCCGGGAACGCCAGCGCCTGCCCGGCCACCAGCGAGACGGCCGCCACCACCGCTACCTTCGCCCCGAGCAGCCGGTGCCGGCGCGGGGTGGCGCTCAGCGACGTCTGCATCAGGCCGGTCGCGTGCTCGGACGTGACCACGAGGATCCCCAGCACCCCGATGACCAGCTGGGCGATGAAGAACATCAGCAGGCTGCCGTTCGTCGGATCCCAGTCCTGCTGCTCCTCGATCGTGCCGGTCAGGTACCCCTGGGCGGCGGGGTCGGCCGACAGGAGCGGGAGGCCGAGCCCGACCACGACGAGACCGCCGAGGGTGAGCCAGGTCGAGCGCAGGCTGCGGAATTTGATCCACTCGCTGTGCAGCGTGTCGGTGAAAGCAGGGCGCGTGATCACGCGGTGGCTCCGTGGTACTCGACATGGTCGCTGGTCAGCTCCATGAAGGCGTCCTCCAACGAGGGGCGCCGCGGCGCGAGCTCGCTGAGCGCGACGTCGTGGTAGGCGGCGAGCTTGCCGATCTGCGCGCCGGTCATGCCGGAGACGACCAGGGACGATTCCGCCCCTTCCCGGACGGTCGCACCCGCAGCCGACAGCCGGAGCGCGAACGCGGCGGCGTCGTCGGTGCGCACGAGCACGGTCCCCTTTCCGTCGGCGCCCGACCCGTTGGCCCGCACGAACTCGCTCATGCTCGTGTCGGCGATCATCCGGCCCCGTCCGATGATCACCAGGTGGTCGGCGGTCTGCGCCATCTCGCTCATGAGGTGGCTGGAGACCAGCACCGCCCGGCCCTCGCGGGCGAGCGACCGCATGAACCCCCGGATCCAGCGGATGCCCTCCGGGTCGAGCCCGTTCACCGGCTCGTCGAAGATCAGCACCTGGGGATCCCCGAGCAGCGTCGCCGCGATCCCGAGCCGCTGCCGCATGCCGAGCGAGAAGACCCCGGCACGACGGCCGGCCACGCCGTCCAGGCCGGTACGGGCCAGCACCTCGCCGACCCGGCGGCGGGGAAGGCCGTTGCTCGCGGCCAGCGCGAGCAGGTGGTCGTGGGCCGTCCGGTCACCGTGCACCGCACCGGCGTCCAGCAGTGCGCCCACCTCGGTCAGCGGCACGGGCAGGTCCCGGTAACGCCGGCCGCCGATGGTGACCGAACCCCCGCTCGGCGCGGCCAAGCCCATGATCATCCTCATCGTGGTGGACTTGCCGGCGCCGTTGGGACCGAGGAATCCGGTCACCTGCCCGGCGGAGACGGTGAACGACAGGTCGTCCACCACGGTCAGGGGCCCGTACCGCTTCGTCAGGTTCCTCACGTCGATGCTCGTCACACCCGGGATCGTGCAGCGCCGCGCCGGCCGGTTCCTGGGAGCTTCTGAGCGAACCTTGTGAATCCACGGCTCCGACGCGGCCGACGGACCCCGCGACTGCCGGATTCACAGAATTGTCTCCGCGCAGGGGATCGCTCAGGTGCGGAGCTGGTCACCTCTCGTCGCGCCTCCGGCCGGTCGTAGCGGCAGCTCCCAGCCGAAGCAGACCGTGCGGCTGCCGGGGTCGTGGCGCTCGTAGAAGCGGTGCGCGTCGTGGCGGGCCTGTGCGCTGTCGAGCTCGAGGTGGCTCGCGCCCCGCCCGTGTGCCCAGCTCGCCGCGGCGTGCAGCAGGAGGCTCCCCGTGCCGCGCGAACGCGCCTGCGGTGCCACCGCGAGGTCCTCGACCCACGCCCGCCTGCCGTACCGCACGGACAGGATGTCCAGGTGCACGGCGCAGAACCCGAGGACCTCGTCGTCGTCCTCGGCGAGCAGCACCCCGGAATCCGGCGCCGCGCAGACCGCGTCGAGGCGGCTGCGGCCCGCGGCGGGATCCCAGTCCGGCGGCGGCGAGCCGGGAACGGCGAACAGCCACTCGTACAGCGGCAGCACCGCGTCGACATCGGCGTGGCCGGCGCTGCGGACCCTCACGCCCCGGTCCGTGGCAGCGGTCGTCCGCTCGGGTGTCACGTTCACGGTCTCGCCTCTTCTCGGTGGGGATCGCACCGACCATAGGATCGGAATCGGCCCGGTCTACGGTCCAATCGTGCGAGGATTCCCCAGGCCGATTCCGTGACGCTCCTGCCGTTCGAATGGCCCGCAGGCGAAGGTCCCGTCCACCTGCGCCTCGCAGGCGCGCTGCGCGCCGCGATCACGAACGGCCGGCTGCCGCCCGGGGCCCGGCTGCCCGCCAGCCGCATCCTCGCGGTGGATCTCCAGGTCTCCCGCTGGGTCGTCACGGAGGCCTACGAGCAGCTCAAGGCCGAGGGGTACCTCGCGGCGCGGACCGGATCCGGCACGACCGTCGCCGCCACTCACCGCGGCGTTCCCGACCCCCCACCCGGACCGACCGTGCATCGCCCGCCCGCGACCGCCACGCTCGTCGACCTCGCACCGAACCTGCCGGACCTGCGCGCGTTCCCGCGCTCCCTGTGGCGGAGCGCGCTCACGCATGCGCTCGACACGCTCTCGACGCGCGAACTCGGTTACCCCGACCCGCTCGGCGACCCGGAGCTGCGACGGGTGCTCGCCGACTACGTGCGGCGGGTCCGCGGCGTACCCGCACTGCCCTCGGACGTCGTCATCACGAACGGGACCACCGGGAGCATCGGGCTGCTCTTCCGCGCCCTCGCCGCGACCGGCGGAACGCGGGTCGCCCTCGAGGACCCGGGTTGGCCGCAGCTGCGCGCCGCCGCCGGCGGCGCCCGTCTCACCGCCGTTCCCGTACCCGTCGACGAGCGCGGGCTGCGGGCCGCGCTGCTGGCCGGCCTCGACGTCGACTCGGTCTGCGTCACGCCGTCGCACCAGTTCCCCACCGGTGTGGTCCTCGCTCCCGAACGGCGTGAACAAGTACTCGAGTGGGCCGCTCGTGGCGGGCTGCTCATCGAGGACGACTACGACGCCGAGTTCCGCTACGGGCGGCGCCCGGTCGACGCGCTCGCGTCGATCGACGCCGAGAACGTGGTCTACCTCGGATCGGTGAGCAAGACCCTCGCTCCGGCGCTGCAGATCGGCTGGATGGTGCTGCGCGGACGGCACCGCGCCGCGGCGGAGCCCTTCCTGCGCGACCACCGCACCGGGCCGCCGATCATCGACCAACGCGCACTCGCGTGGCTGATCGCGAGCGGAGGCTACGACCGGCAGCTGCGCCGGATGCGACGCAGCTACCAGGCCCGTCGGACGGAGCTGCGCGCCCGGCTGGCCGAGGCCGCGCCGGGCGCGCACATCACCGGACCGGACGCCGGGCTCCACGTGCTCCTCGAGCTCGGCGCCATCGACGAGCAGACCTTCATGGCCGCGCTGGCGCGACGAGGGCTCGCGGCAACTGCGCTGGACGAGTGCCGCATCAGGCGTACCGGCCCGTCCGGCGTGCTCATCGGGTACGGGAACCTTCCCGTCGCCGGCATGCGCGGGGTGGCCACGGCGGTCGGCGCCGCCGTGGCAGAGGCCGCCGGGCGACCCCGTACGCCGGCCCCCTCCCCCGACCGCGACCAGCCCGCTCGGCCCTCCGCTCACCGTCGGTAGACCTCACTCAGGCGCGGCGGGCGGCCCACACCTGGCGTTCGGTGCGTACGACGAGGTCGTCGCGGCGCAGGATGCTGCGCGGGCCGTCGGTGTCGAGCAGCCGGTCCAGCGCGGTGAGGTCCTCGGCGGGGAGCGCGTCGGCGACGGTGCCACGCATGCGCTGCAGGCCGCTCAGCGCGTAGCGGCCGACCGCGTCGGACCGGGACTGCTCGATGCGAACGGTGATCGTGCGCTCGCCGGCGAGCGTGAACCCGGCAGCGGTCAGCTTCGGGCCCCAGTCGGCACCGCGGTGGGGGACGTGTTCGGCGTGGTGTCGCTCGCTCGCGGCGTGCACGCGTTCCTCCAGGCCGGGCCGGCCCTCCGGGGCGTCCTCGGGCAGGAACCGGGGGAAGCCTGCGAGCTCGACCACGGCGAACAGCCCGCCGGGAGCGAGCGCCTCGTGGACCTGGCGCAGTGTGCGGTCGGGATCGGCCATGTGGTGCAGGGCGGCGGACGCCCACACCAGATCGGGTGTGCCGAGGTCGGGCCAGGCCGCGTCGAGGTCGATCTGGAGCGTGCGCACGCGATCGGCCACTCCGCGCTGGTCGGCCTTCTCGTGCAGGCGGTGCAGGTGCTCGGCCGAGGAGTCGACGGCGGTGACGTGCGCGTCGGGGAAGTGGGCCAGCAGGGCGAAGGTGCCGGCGCCGGTCCCGCAGCCCAGGTCCACGATCCGGCGAGGGCTCGCCTGGACGGGCAGCCACTCGATGATGGAGGCGGTGTGCTCCGCGAGCACCTCCGCGTCGAGGTCGAGGATCTCGGCCTGGCCGTCGACGTCGGGTGCGTGCCCGTGACCGTGCGCTGTGTGAGGCATGCGGCCACGCTAAGCCGCGCATGCGTTGGACGCACAGCTGCTTGCCAAGATGGCAAGAACTTCGCCGGCCGGGCTGCGGGACGCGCAAGGACGCCGAGGCCCCCCGGCGGCGCGGTGCAGCCGAGGGTGCTGCCTGCCGTCAGCCGTCCCGTCCCTCCGCATCCGCTGCGCGCCCGGGCCCGCACGGCCTTCCCCCGATCCCCCACCGCGCCGGGTCGACCGGGTTCAGCACGATCCAGGTCTGCTCCCGGATCGACTCGTCGAAGACCTCGACGACGGCGTCGGTGAGCGCCGCGATCAGTCGTTGCTGGGTCTGCGGGGTGAGCCGCCCCTCGAAGATGCTCACGTCGATGTAGGGCACGGGGTCTCCTTCTCGGTCTTGTCGGCACGGCCCGCGACCTCGTGCGCGGCGTCGTCGAGGGCGTGGACGAGGTGGTCGACCTGGGCGTCGGTCAGCGACGGGTGACAGGGCAGGTTCATGTGGGCGCCGAACCACGACGACTCGGCCACCGGGCACTCGCCGGGGCCGTGCGGGCCACGGGCCCGCCACTCGGGCATCAAGTGCTGGGGGAAGTAGCGCAGCTGGACCTCCACCGAACGCCGGTCCAGGGACCGGACCAGGGCATCCCGCGCGCCTGGGCGGTCGACGAAGAACGTGTGGAGGTGCCGCGCGTCCGTGACCCCCGGCTCCGGGGTGGTCGGTCGCAGCCAGTCGTGCCGGGTGAGCACCTCGTCGATCCGCGCGCCGATGTGCCTGCGCCGCGCCACGAGCCCGGGGAGCCGGTCGAGCTGAACCAGGCCGACCGCGGCCGCGGCCTCGGACATGGTGGCGTTCGTGCCGGCGCGACGGACCCCGGCACAGGCGTGGCCGTGGGCGCGGTCCGCCCACCTCATCCAGGCCAGCGACGGCGGCGGTGCCGTCGGTACCCGGCCGCTGACGAAGTCGCCGTCGACCTCGTTGGAGCGCCGGCGGTCGAGCCGCTCCGCCCAGTCGTCGCGGTCCACGGTGATCATCCCGCCCTCCCCGAGGGTGGTGATGTTCTTGCTGGCGTGGAAGCTGAAGCAGCCGATGTCGCCCAGCGAGCCCGGGCTCCGGCCGTGCCGTCGGGCGCCGAGCGCGTGCGCGCAGTCCTCGATCACGACGATCCCCCGCGGCCGCGCGTGCGCCATGATCCGGTCCATGTCGGCGGGCCGCCCGCCGTAGTGCACGAGCACGACCGCGCGGGTCCGGTCGGTCGTCAGCGCCTCCAGCCGGCTCGGGTCGATGTTGAGCGTGCCCGGGTCGACGTCGCAGAAGCGGACCCGGGCCGGGGTGTCGAGCAGCGGCTGAACCGTGGCCTGGAAGGTCTGCGGGGTCGTGATCACCTCGTCGCCCGGGCCCAGGTCGAGCAGCCCGATCGCGAGCTCGAGGGCCACCGTCCCGCTCGTCACGGTGAGCGCGTGCCGGACGCCGACCAGCTCGGCGAAGCGCCGTTCGAACTCCGCGCGCCGCTCACCCGACGTCAGCCGGCCACCCGACCGGACGAGCTGGGCGATCGCGTCGGCCTCCCGCTCCCCGAGGTGACTGCCCCGGTGCGCGAACGGCACGCGGTAGCCGGGCGTCACGCGGACACCAGCCGATCTCGCAGCGCGTTCTTGTCGATCTTTCCGACGGGCGTGAGCGGCAGCGCCTCGACCAGCTCGACCTGGTCGGGGTGCTTGTACCGGGCGACGCCGAGTGCGCGCAGGTGCCGTGCGACGGCGAGCTTGCCGACGGGCTCGTCCCGGCACACGAGGAACGCCACCGACCGCTCCCCCCAGCGCTCGTCCGGCGTCCCGACGACGGCGGCCGCGGCGATCCCGGGGTGGGCGAGCAGGTGCCCTTCCACCTCCGTCGCGGCGATCTTCTCGCCGCCCCGGTTGATCTGGTCCTTCACCCGCCCGACGACGTTCAGGTGCCCGGTCGGGAGCTGCCGGACGACGTCACCGGTGCGGTAGAAGCCGTCGGCGGTGAACGCGCGGGCGTTGTGCTCGGGTGCCCGGTGGTACCCGCGCAGGGTGTACGGGCCGCGGGTCAGGAGCTCACCGGGCTCGCCTGCGGGGACGTCGTTGCCGTCGGTGTCGACGACCCGGATCTCGTCCGCGGGGGAGATCGGCCTGCCCTGGGTCGTGTACTTCAGTTCCTCCGGGTCATCGAGCAGGGTGAGGTTGAGCAGCCCCTCGGCCATGCCGAAGACCTGCTGCAGGGTGGCGCCGAGGGCGGGCTCGACGAGCGGGGCGATCTCGTCCGCCAGCCGCGCGCTCCCGACCTGGACGACCTGCAGGCTCGACAGGTCGTGCGAGGTCCGGCCCGCCTCCTCGATCCACACCGGGGTCAGCGGCGGGTTGAGCGCGGTGATCGTCACGCGCTCGCGCTCGATCAGCGGGAAGGTGGTCGAGGGGTCCGGGCTCCCGGAGAGGACGGCGGTGCCGCCCACGGCGAGCACCCCGAGCAGGCCGGGGCAGCTCATCGTGAAGTTGAACGCGACCGGCAGCACCGCGAGGTAGACCGAATCGGCGTCCATGCCGCAGATCCGGGCCGCGGCGAGGGCGTTGTAGGCGTAGTCGTCGTGCGTGCGCGGGATCAGCTTCGGCACGCCGGTGGTACCGCCCGAGAGCAGGAGCAGGGCGACGTCGGACGAGACGGGGGCGTCGTCGATCGGGCCGGTCCCCGGCACAGGAAGATCGCCGAGCGCGACCGCGCCGGCGCACCCACCCGGCTCCCCCGCGACGACGACGTGCCGCACCCCGGGCACCTGCGCCCGCACCGTGGTGGCCAGCTCGCGGTAGTCGAACCGGGCGTGCACGTCCGGGACGATGTGGGCGACGGCGCCGCTCAGTGCGGCCAGATGAGTGATCTCGGCGGCGCGGTGCCCGGGCAGCGCGTGCACCGGCACCACCCCGAGGCGCGCCACGGCGAACCAGGTGACGACGAAGTCCACGCCGTTCGGCAGCTGCAGCACCACCGTGTCCCCGCGCCGCAGTCCCAGTTCGCGCAGGCCCGCGGCGAGCTCGTCGACGGCCCGGTCGAGCTCGGCGTAGGTCAGCCTGCGGCGGGCGTCGATCACCGCCGTCCGGTCCGCGTGCTCCGTGGCGAGTTCACGTAGCTGCGCACCGAACGTGCGGCCCGCCCAGTAGCCGGCGCGCCGGTAGTCCTCGGCCGTCTTCGCCGGCCAGGTCGGCGCATCAGCCACGTCCGGCTGACCGTTTCCCGTCATGCGTGCTCACTCCTCGTGTTCCTTCGAGTCCGAGATCCCTGCACGCGGCGCCCGTCACCACTCGATGGGGTAGCGATCCGACTCCATAGCGTGCTTCGATGCAGTCAATCCGAGATGACATTCGTTTTCAAGATGGGGCGATGAGTGGCACAGGACATGACCGGACCCAGCGTCGAACCCGCCCGGCTCCTGCCGGACCCGCGCCGCGAGGTCGCCGCGTTGCTCGAGGTCGACGCCGGCGAGTTGGGCGAGGACGACGACCTGTTCGAGCTGGGGCTGGACTCCCTCACCGTGATCCGCCTGGCGTCGGGATGGCGACACCGCGGCTACCCGGTCTCCTTCGAGGACCTGGCGGTGGAACCGACGATCCGGAGCTGGCGGGGCGTCGTCGACGGCGTCGTCGCGGCCGCGACCCCACCACGATCGGACGGCGTCGACGTACCGGTTCCCGCGGCGGGGACCCCCTTCCCGCTGGCCCCGATGCAGCACGCCTACTGGGTGGGCCGCCAGGACGGCCAGCCCTTCGGCGGCGTCGGATCGCATTTCTCGCTGGAGTTCGACGGCCACGACGTCCACCCGCAGCGACTGCAGCGGGCGTTCGGCGCGCTGGTGGCCCGGCACCCGATGCTGCGCGTGCGGATCTCCGACGACGGCACGCAGTGGATCGGGGACACGACGGGCCTGCCCACCGTCACGGTGCACGACCTGCGCGACGGCGAAGACGTCCCGGAACGGCTGACCGAGCTGCGCGAGCACATCACGCACCGCCGGTTCGACATCGCGCGCGGCGAGGTCGTCGAGCTCGGCCTGACGCTGCTGCCCGGCGACGCGACCCGGGTGCACGTCGACCTGGACATGATGGCCGCGGACGCGCTCAGCATGTCCGTCCTGCTCGGGGACCTCGCGCGGTTCTACATCGGTGCCCCGCCGGAGCCCCTCGACTACGAGTTCCGCACCTTCCTCGCCGAGCGGGACGCGGGGACGGCGGGCGCCGAACGCACCGAGCGCCGCGAGCGCGACGCGCAGTGGTGGGGCGAGCGGCTGGCGGACCTGCCCGGTCCGCCGGAGCTGCCGGTGCTGCCCGGTGCCGGGCGGCCCGGCCTACCCGCCCGGATGGGCCGCCACCACCACCTGGTGCCCCCCGAGCACTCGGCCGCGCTGACCGCTGCCGCCCGCAAGCGCGGGCTGACCCCCGCCGCCGCGCTGGCCACGGCGTTCTCGGAGGTGGTCGCGGCGTGGAGCGGGTCACCGCGGTTCCTGCTGAACCTCCCGCTGTTCGAGCGCGAGCCGCTGCACCCGGACGTCGAGAAGCTCGTCGGGGACTTCACCGGCTCGGTCCTGCTCGACGTCGACATGGGCGACGAGCAGCCGCTGGTCGTCCGGGCCCGGGAGGTCCAGAGCCGGCTGCACGCCGTCGTCGGACACGGCGCGTACGGCGGAGTGGACGTGCTGCGCGACCTCGCACGGCGGTCCGGCGAGCCCGGGCTGGCCCCGGTCGTCTACACCAGCGCGATCGGGCTCGGCGAGATGTACGACGACGACGTGCGCTCCGCCTTCGGTGACGCGGTCTGGGTCGGCTCGCAGAACCCGCAGGTGTGGCTCGACGCGCAGGTCCGCGAGCAGGACGGCGGGCTGCTGCTGAACTGGGACGTCCGCGAGGACGTGCTCGGCGACACCGTCCCGGCGCAGATGTTCACCGCATACCGCGACCTCGTGCTCCGCCTCGCAGGCGGCGACGAGCGGGTGTGGGACGCCCCGGTCGGCGCGATGCTCCCGGACCACGCGGTGGCCGTGCGGGAGCAGGTCAACGCCACCGCGCCCGCGGTGCCCCGGCAGGCGCTGCACGCCGCCTTCTTCGCCGCGGCGCGGACCGATCCCGGACGGCCCGCCGTGCTCGGCGAGCCGGGCCGGACCGGCGACGCGCTGACCTACGGCGAGCTCGCCGACCGCGCCCTGCGGCTCGCCGCGCGGCTGGCCGGGCACGGCGTACGCCCCGGGGACGCGGTCGCGATCAGCCTGCCCCGCGGCACCGACCAGGTCGTCGCGGTGCTCGGCACGCTGGCCGCGGGAGCGACGTACGTCCCGATCGGCCCCGACCAGCCCGCGCTGCGGCAGGCCCGGATCCTCGCTCGTGCCGAGGCCCGGGTGCTGCTCGCGGACGCGGCCCTGGAGACCGCGATGCCCGTCGTGTCCCCGCGCGACCTCGACGAGCAGCCCCTGCCCGGGCCGCTGCCCGTCTCCCCCGACGACGCCGCCTACGTCCTGTTCACCTCGGGCTCGACCGGCGAGCCGAAGGGCGTCGAGGTCTCGCACGCCGCCGCCGCCCACACGATCGCCGCCATCGGCGCCCGGTTCGGCGTCGGCGTGGGCGACCGCACCCTGCTGGTGTCCGCGCTGGAGTTCGACCTGTCGGTCTACGACCTGTTCGCCCCGCTGTCGGTCGGCGGCGCGGTCGTCCCCCTCGCCGACGACGAGCGGCGCGACCCCGTGCGCTGGTGGGAGCTGGTCCGCCGGCACCGGGTGAGCGTGTGGAACACGGTCCCGGTGCTGCTCGACATGCTCCTCGCCGGCGCCCCGGCCGACCCGGGCGACTCGTTGCGGCTGGTGCTGCTCGGTGGTGACTGGGTGTCCCCCGAGCTGCCCGGCCGGCTACGGGCCGTCGTCCCGGGGGCCCGGTTCGTCGCACTGGGCGGGATGACCGAGGCCGCGATCCACTCGACGGTCCAGGAGGTGCCCGGCGCGCCGGACCCGGACTGGCGCGCGGTGCCGTGGGGCGTCCCGCTCGCCGGTGTCCGATGTCGGGTCGTCGACGGCCGCGGCCGGGACCGGCCCGACCTCGTGACCGGTGAGCTCTGGGTCGGCGGCGCGAGCGTCGCCCGCGGCTACCGGGGCGACCCCGAGCGCACGGCCGACCGGTTCGTGACCCGCGACGGCGTGCGCTGGTACCGCACCGGTGACCTCGCCCGCTACCTGCCCGACGGCACCCTCGACTTCCTCGGCCGCGCCGATCACCAGGTCAAGGTGCGCGGCCACCGCATCGAGCTCGGCGAGATCGAGTCCGCGCTGGAGACCCACCCGGCCGTGCGCCGCGCGGTCGCCGTCGTGATCGGGACGGGGTCGGGCGCCCGGCTCGCCGCCCTCGTCGAGGCCACCGCCGACCTGCGTGCAGGGTCGGCCATCGACTCAGCGCCGGTGTCCGCGCAGGAGCTGCGCGACCGGCAGACCGCGCTGCTCCCGCCCGTGATGATCTGCGGGACCGTCGAGGTGCGCGACGCGCTCCCCCTGACCTCGAACGGCAAGCCGGACCGGGCCGCCGTCGCCCGGCTGCTCGCGGCTGCCGGTCCCGCCCTCGCCGAGGGCGAGCCGCCGCGCGGGCCCGTCGAGCAGCGCCTCGCGGGCGTCTGGGCGGAGCTGCTCGACGTGCCTGCCGTGCACCGCACCGACAGCTTCTTCACCCTCGGCGGGGACTCGCTGCTCGCCACCCGGCTGGTCGCGCGCCTGGCCGCCGACGGGATCGCGGGCGCCCGGCTCGGTGCGCTGTTCGGCTCTCCGCGGCTCGCCGACTTCGCCGCCACGCTGGAGCTCGTGGAGCCGGCGACGGTCACCCCGCAGGGCACGCGGATCGTCCCGGATCCCGCGAACCGGCACGAGCCGTTCCCCGGCACGGACGTCCAGGCCGCGTACTGGCTCGGCCGCGACCCCGCGTTCACCCTCGGCGGCGTCGGGACCTGGCAGTACGCCGAGTTCGACGCAGCAGATGTCGACCTCCCCCGGCTGGAGCGGGCCTGGGACCGGCTCGTCGCGCGGCACGAGATGCTGCGCGCCGTCCTCGACCCGGACGGCCGGCACCGCATCCTGCGCGACGTGCCGCCCACCCGGATCGCGGTGCGGGACGTCTCCGGGGCCGGTGCGGAGGCCGGTGAGCGGGCCTGCGCCGAGCTGCGCGCGGAGTGCTCGCACCGGCTGCTCGACCTCACCGCCTGGCCGCTGCACGAGCTGCGCGCGGTCCGCTACGCCGGAGCCGACGGCGAGGTCCGGACCCGGCTCGCGATCGGGCTCGACTACATCCTCTTCGACGCGTTGTCGATCATGACCCTGTTCACCGAGCTCGACCTCCTCTACGCCGAGCCGGCGGCGCACCTCGAGCCGATCACGCTGTCGTTCCGGGACTACGTCCTACAGGTCGAACCGGAACCCGCAGCCGTCGAGCGGGCCCAGGAGCACTGGCGGGCCCGGCTCGCCGAGCTCCCCGAACCCCCGCAGCTCCCGCTGCGGATCGACCCCGCCGACGTGGAGCGCCCACTCTTCACCCGGCGCCGCCGCGACCTGCCCGCCGAGCGTTGGTCGGAGCTGGTCCGCCGCGCCAGGGCCGAAGGGCTGACCCCGTCGACGGTGCTGCTCGCGGCCTACGCCGAGGTGCTCGGGGCCTGGAGCGGGTCGTCCGCGCTGACCGTCACGCTCACCCTGTTCGACCGCAGGCCCGTCCACGACGACGTCTTCCGGGTGCTCGGCGACTTCACCTCGCTGACGCTCGCCGGGTACCGGCCCGACCCCGGGGCCGGGTGGCTCACCGCGGCCCACGAGCTGCAGCGGCGCCTCGGCGAGGACCTCGACCACCGCGACGTCTCCCCGTCCTGGCTGCTGCGGGAGCTCGCCACCCGGACCGGGACGCTCGACGCCGCGGTGCCGGTGGTCTTCACCAGCGCCCTCGGGGTGGGCGACCAGGAGACCCCCGTCTCGATGGACATGTCGCCCGGCTTCCCGGAGCGGGTCTTCGGCATCTCGCAGTCCCCGCAGGTGAGCCTGGACAACCAGGTGCTGGAGTCCGCGGGCGGGCTGCAGGTCACCTGGGACGCCGTCGAGGAGCTGTTCCACGCGGGCGTGCTCGACGCCATGTTCGACGCCTACCACCTGCTGCTGGAACACCTCGCGACCGCGGACTGGCACGGGCCGCTGCCCGAGCTGCTGCCGCCGGCGCAGCGGGCGGTTCGCGACCGGGTCAACGCGACCGACGCCGACCTCCCGGCCGGACTGCTGCACGCCCCCTTCTTCGACGGCGCCGCCGCGCGCGCGGACGCGCCCGCCCTGATCACCGAGAACGTCTCGGTGACCCACGGCCAGCTCGCCGACCGCGCCCTGCGCGTGGCGGCCGGGCTGGCCGAGCGGGGTGTGCGGCCCGGCGACGCGGTGACCGTCACCCTGCCCAAGGGGCCCGAGCAGGCCGTCGCGGTGCTGGGGGTGCTCGCCGCGGGCGCCGCGTACGTGCCGGTCGGGGTCGACCAGCCACCGCGGCGGCGCGCGCAGGTGCACCAGGCCGCGCAAGCCCGGCTGGCGATCACCGATCTGGGCCCGCTGCTCGCCGCGGAGCCGCTCGCCGGCCCCGTCGCCGTCTCGGCCGACGCGCCGGCCTACGTGATCTTCACGTCCGGGTCCACGGGCGCCCCCAAGGGCGTCCAGGTCCGGCACAGCGCGGCGGGCAACACCGTCGCGGACGTGACCGCGCGCTTCGGGATCGGCCCGGCGGACCGGGTGCTCGGGGTGTCGGCCCTCGACTTCGACCTGTCGGTCTACGACCTGTTCGGCCTGCTCGGCGCGGGCGGGGCGGTGGTGTTCCCGGCCGAGGACGAGCGCCGCGACGCGGCCCGCTGGCGCGATCTCGCGCAGGCCCACGGGGTGACCGTGTGGAACTCGGTGCCCGTGCTGCTGGAGATGCTGCTGGTCGCGGGCCTGCCCTCGACGCTGCGGCTGGCGCTGGTGTCCGGGGACTGGGTGCCGGTCGACCTGCCGGGCCGGGCCGCGGCGGCAGGGATCCGGCTCATCGCGATGGGCGGCGCCACCGAGGGCTCGATCTGGTCCAACGCGGTCGACGCCACCGCGCTGCCCGCCGGGTGGGCCGCCGGGCGTGACGGCGGCGCCTGGGGTTCGGTGCCCTACGGCTTCCCGCTGGCCAACCAGCGCTACCGCGTCGTCGGCGAGGACCGGCGGGACCGGCCGGACTGGGTGCCAGGTGAGCTGTGGATCGGTGGCCGCGGGGTCGCCGACGGCTACCGGGGCGACCCGGACCGGACCGCGGAGCGCTTCGTCACCCGAGACGGAGTGCGCTGGTACCGGACCGGCGACGTCGGGCGCTACCGCCCGGACGGGGTGCTCGAGTTCCTCGGGCGCGCCGACCAGCAGGTCAAGATCGGCGGGCACCGGCTCGAGCTCGGCGAGGTCGAGACCGCGCTCGCCGAACACCCGCGGATCGACCGCGCCGCCGTCGTCGCCGTCGGGCCACGGCGGGCACGCAGGTTGCACGCCTTCCTCGTCGGTGATCCCGGGCCGGACCTGGACGCGTTCCTGGCCGAGCGGCTCCCCAGGCACGCCGTCCCTGCGCGCCGCACCGTGCTCGACGCGCTCCCCCTCACCGCGAACGGCAAGGTCGACCGCCCCGGGCTCGCGGCACGGGCCGAGGCGGACGGCGCTGCAACCGGCGCGGCGACCGGCGCGGCCCCGGACGGCGAGCTCGAGACCGGCATCGCCCGGCTGTGGGCCGATCTGCTGGAGCTGCCCGCCGCGCCGCTACCCGCGCGCGACGTCGCATTCTTCGCCCTCGGCGGATCGAGCCTCACGACGTTGCGGCTGCTCGCCGCGGTGTCGGAACGGTTCGGTGCCGAGATCCCCGCACGCCGCTTCCTCGCGGCCCCCACCGTGGCCGCACTCGCCGCGGACGTGCGGACCGCCATCCCAGACGCAGACGAGGAGACCGGAAGCGTATGAACGTCGCCGAGCTGATCGACGACCTCGAGTCCTCGGGCATCCGGCTGTGGGCCGAGGCCGACCAGATCCGGTTCCGCGCCCCCCGCGGGACGATGACCGACGAGCGCCGGGCCCGCGTGCGCGCGCACCGCGACGCGCTCCTCGCGCACCTGTCCGGCGCCGCGACCGTCCGGGCCGAGCCCGACCCGGCCGCGCGCCACGAGCCCTTCCCGCTCACCGACATCCAGGCCGCGTACCTGGTCGGGCGGGGCGAGGGCTACCCGTGGGGCGGCACCGCCTGCCACGCCTACGTGGAGCTGGAGCATGCGGGCACCGACCTCGACCCGGACCGGCTCGCCGCCGCCTGGGCGGCCCTGGTCGCCCGGCACGACATGCTGCGCGCGGTCGTGCACCCCGACGGCGTGGCGCAGGTCCTGGAGACCGGTGAGCCCGATGTCGTCGTGCGCGACCTCCGCGAGGCCGCACCCGCCGACGTCGAGGCCGCGCTGGACGCCACCCGCGCCGAGCTCGACCACCGCGTGGGCGACCCGGCGACCCTGCCGCTGGGCCTGCTCCGCCTGACCCGGTGTCCCGACCGGACGGTCCTGCACCTGTCGGTCGACCTGCTCGTCGTGGACTTCACGAGCCTGCAGCTGCTGCTCGCCGAGCTGGCCGCGGGATACGCCGGAGGTACCGATCCCGAGCCGCTCGGCCTCACGTTCCGCGACTACGTCCTCGCCTGCCGCGGGCTCGCCGAGAGCCCGCAGGCCGAGCGCGACCGCGCCTACTGGCGGGGTCGCGCGCTCCCGCCGGCCCCCGAGCTGCCCGTGACCGGCGACGGAACCGAGCGACCGGTCCGGTTCACCCGCCGCGAGCTCGTCCTCGACGCCACCGGCTGGGCCCGGCTGCGCGAGCGCGCCACCGCGCACGGGGTCACGCCCTCCGGTGCGTTGCTCACCGCCTACGCCGAGGTCGTCGGCCGGTGGAGCCGCCACCCCCGCTTCACCCTCACGGTGCCGACGTTCACCCGGTACCCGGTCCACCCGGACGTCGACCGGCTGGTCGGCGACTTCACCGCCGTCGAGCTGCTGGAGGTGGACCTCACCGAGGCGGCGCCCTTCGCCGGGCGGGCCCGCGAGCTCGGCGCCCGGCTGCTCGAGGACCTGGCGCACCCGCTGCACACCGGCAGCGAGGTCCTCGCCGAGATGACCCGCGCCGCGGGCGCGAGCGCAGGCGGGATGCTCATGCCGGTCGTGTTCACCAGCGCCCTCGACTCGGCCGCGGGAACCGCCGACCCGGCGTCCGGCGGGTTCCGGGTGACGCGGGCGATCACCCAGACCCCGCAGGTGTGGATCGACTGCCAGGTGCTGGAGCGGGACGGCGGCGTCGCCGTCAGCTGGGACTGCCGTGAGGGAGTGTTCCCCGACGGCCTGCTCGACGACGCGTTCGAGGCCTTCGCCGGCGCCGTCACCCGGCTGGTCGATCCGGGGTCGGACGCCCTCTGGCACGACGACGACCCCGTCCGGCTCCCCGCGGGCCAGGCTGCCGTCCGGTCGCGGATCGACGCGACCGCGGCCCCGGTGCCGCCCGGCCTGCTGCACGAGCCGGTGCTCGCGCGCGCCGCCGCCCACCCCGACGACGTCGCCGTCGTCGACGCCACGGGTCCGACGACCTACGGGGAGCTCGCCGCGCGGGCGTCCGCGGTCGCCGCGCTGCTGCGCGCCCGCGACGTCGAGCCCGGTGAGCTCGTGGCCGTCCTGATGGACAAGGGGGTCGAGCAGGTGGTCGGCGTCCTCGGGGTCCTGCTGGCCGGCGGGGCCTACCTGCCCATCGAGCCGAACCAGCCCGCGGCGCGGCGCAACGCGATCGTCGACGACGGCGGGGTGCGGGTGGCGCTGACCCAGTCCTGGCTGGTCGACGCCGTGCGCGACGGCTCGCCGGGGCTGAGCCTCGTCGCCGTCGACGCCCTGCCTGCCGGCGGGGCGGGCACCCCGGAACCGGTGGGCACGGCACCGGGCGACCTCGCCTACGTCATCTACACCTCCGGGTCCACGGGGAGCCCGAAGGGCGTGATGATCAGTCACGAGGCCGCGCTGAACACCGTCGTCGACGTGACCGCGCGCTTCGCCGTCGGGCCCGCGGACCGCGTGCTCGGGCTCGCCGCGCTCGGCTTCGACCTGTCGGTGTACGACGTGTTCGGCACGCTGGCCGCGGGCGGCACCCTGGTGCTGCCGGACCCGGCCCGTCGTGGCGACCCGTCGCACTGGGCGGAGCTGGTCGGCGAGCACTGCGTCACGGTCTGGAACTCCGTGCCGGGGCAGCTGCAGATGCTGCACGACCACCTGCCTCCCGGTGCGGGCGCGGGGCTCGCCTCGCTGCGGGTGGCGATGCTGTCCGGTGACTGGATTCCCGTCACGCTGCCGGACCAGATCCGCGCGCTGGTGCCCGGCCTAGGTGTGCACAGCCTCGGTGGCGCCACCGAGGGCGCGATCTGGTCGATCCACCACCCGGTGGGCGAGGTCGACCAGGCCTGGCCGAGCATCCCGTACGGCACGCCGATGGCCAACCAGACGCTGCGCGCCCTCGACCACCGGCTCCGCCCCTGCCCGGACTGGGTGGTCGGTGAGCTGTACATCGGCGGCACCGGCGTGGCGCTCGGCTACCGGGGCGACCCGGAGCGGACGGCCGCGCGGTTCGGGGTGCACCCGCGCACCGGCGAGCGGATCTACCGCACCGGCGACCTGGGCCGCCACATCGGCGCCGGGGACTTCCGCGGCCATGGCGTGCTGGAGTTCCTGGGCCGGGAGGACACCCAGGTCAAGATCCGGGGCTACCGGATCGAGCTGGCCGAGGTCGAGGCAGCGCTGCACACCCACGACGACGTGGCCACGGCCGCCGTGCTCGTCGACAGCGACACCTTCTCCGGCCACCGCCTCGCCGCGTTCGTCGCTCCCGCCCGGATCACCCCGCCCGCGCCGGACCCCCGCCCCGCCGACGCCGCCCGGGCCGCCGGTGAGCCGTTGCCGCAGGAGCGTGCGCAGCGGCTGCGCGCCTTCACCGCGGACCTCGACGACGCCGCGCTCGACGCGATGGCCACCACCCTGCGGGCGGCGCTCGCCGACGGCCCGCACACGGCGGAGCAGGTCTGCGCGGAGATGAACGCACTGCCGCGCCACCACCGCATCGTCCGGCGGTGGCTCCGGGCGCTCGTCGCGGCGGGCCGGCTCACGCGCACGGCGGACGGCGCCTACGCCGGCCTCGCCGGGTCCGACGCCCCGCGCTTCGACGACCTGGCCACGGCCGAGCGCGAGCTCGGCTGGAGCGCCGACCTGCTCGACCACGTGCGGGCCTGCGTCGCGGCGCTGCCCGGGCTGCTCGACGGCTCGGTCCCGATCGCCGGCCTGCTCTTCCCGGGCGCCCCCGCCGACGCGGTGCGCGCGGCCTACCGCGACAACCTCGCCGTCCGCGGGCTCAACACCGCCGCCGCGGGCGCCGTCGCGGAGCTCGCGCGCACCCGGACCGGGGGTCCGCTGCGCGTGCTCGAGATCGGCGCGGGCGTCGGCGGTACGACCGCCGAGCTGGTGCCCGCACTGGCCGGGCTCGACGTCGAGTACCTGGTCACCGACCCGTCGCCGTTCTTCGTCGCCGAGGCGAGGGAGCGGTTCGCCGACCACCCGTGGGTGCGGCACGCCCGCCTCGACCACGACGGCGACCTGCGCGCGCAGGGGATGGCGCCGCACGGCGTCGACGTGATCGTCGCCGGGAACGCGCTGCACCGCTGCGCCGACCTGCCCGCGGTGCTGGGCCGGCTCACCGAGCTGCTCACGCCCGGCGGCCGGCTCGTGCTCGTCGAGCAGACACGGGACGACTCGCCCGCGCTGATGACCTCGATGGAGTTCCTGGAGGCGCTCGCGGGCGAGCCGGTGGACGGGCGCCGCGCGACCGACGGCGTGTTCGTCGACGCCGACGGCTGGACGGCGCTCCTCGACGCCGCGGGGGCCCGCACCGAGCTCGTCCTCCCCGAGCCCGGCACCGCGCTGGCCGGCCTCGGCCAGCGCCTGGTGAGCGCGGTCGTCAAGGAGGACCGGGCCCGCGCCGACGTCGGCGTGCTGACCCGGCACCTCGCCGACCGGCTGCCCGAGTACATGATCCCGGCGCACTGGCAGGTGCTCGACGCGCTGCCGCACACCGCCAACGGCAAGGTCGACCGCGCCGCACTGCACGCGCTGCTGCCCTCGGGAGAGACGAGCGAGCCTGTCACCGGCTCCAGCGAGCCGCGCGACGACCGGGAGCGGGAGCTCGCCGCGCTGTGGGCCGAGCTGCTGGACCGCGACCGGGTCGGGCGCGACGAGGACTTCTTCGCCCTCGGCGGGGACTCGCTGCTGGTCGCCCGGCTCGTCGGCAGGCTCCGCGAGAGCGAGCCCGCGCTCGTCGAGATCGAGTGGGACGTGGTGCTGCGCCACCTGCTGCACCGCCCGACCGTCGCCGGGCTCGCCGAGTACCTGGCCGGGATCGACGGCGCCGGCTCCCCTGCCGCGGAGCCTGCCGGGCCGGTCAGTCCGGTGGTCCCGCTCAACGGGCCGGACGCCGCGGACGTCACGACCGTGCTCGTGCACGCGGGCGTCGGGACGATCATGCCGTACCGGGCGCTGGTCACCGAGATCCGCAGACGCGCCGCGGGGACGGGCAGGCTGGTCGGGATCGAGGTCCCCGACCTGGACGCCTTCCTGGACGCCGAGCCGGCCGGGCTGATCGAGCGGATGGCGGCCGACTACGCCCGCGCGCTGCTCGCCACCGGAGAGCGCCGCTTCCACGTCGTCGGGTACTGCCTCGGCGGGCTCGTCGCCACCGAGGTCGCCCGCACGCTGACCGAGGCGGGCGCGGACGTCGTGTCGTTCACCGCCATCAGCAGCCACGCGCCCGCGTTCCGGCTCGAGGACGAGCTGCTGTCGGAGTACTCGTTCGCCGTGATGATGGGCATCGACGCGGTGGCGCTCGGCTTCCCCGCCGACGCGCAGCTGTTCACCGCCGCGGCCCAGGAGGTGCTCGCGCACTCCCCCGGTGTGATGCCGGACGGCGCGATCGCCGCGCTGGGTGGGGAGTACGAGGAGGTCTCGGCCTGCTTCCGGCGCCTCGCCGGGGTGCCACGGGCGCAGCGGGTGAGCCGGATGTGCGACGCGGTCCCGCCGTCGGTCGGCACCTTCACCCCGGCCCAGCTGCTGCGCATGTTCCGCACGTTCCGCCAGAGCGTCTTCGCGATCACGCGCTACCGGGCCGATCCCTACGCGGGCGACGTCGCCTTCCTCCGGCACGCGGGCCCGTACCCGTTCCCGGGGAGCCGCAGCAGCGTCACCCGGTACTGGGAGGAGCTGACGCTGGGCGACCTCACCGTCACCGACATCGGCGGCGACCACTTCACCTGCCTCGGCGACGACCACGTGCCGTCGATCCTCGGGCACCTCGTCGACCTGACCGGCGGGGAGGTGCTCGCGTGACGGCGCCCCGGGTGGCCGTGCTGGGCGCGAGCGGTGCCGTGGGCTCCGCGGCGGCCCGGGCGCTGGCCGCCGGCCACCGGCTGCGGCTGGGTGGGCGGCGCGCGGCGCCGCTGACGGCGCTGGCCGACGCGCTGGGGTCCGGCGCCGAGGTGCACCCGGTCGACCTCGACGACGACCGCGCCCTCGACGCGTTCTGCGCCGGGGCGGACGTCGTCCTGCACTGCGCCGCGCCGGCGTTCGCGATCGGCGACCGGGTGGCGCGCGCCGCGGGCCGGGAGCGCGCCGCCTACGTCGACGTCTCCGGGGACGCGCTGGTGCACGACCGGCTGCGCGCCGGTGTGGTCCCGGAGGCCGCCGTGCTCGGGGCGGGCGTCGTCCCGGGACTGTCCGCGCTGCTGCCCCGCCACGTCCTGCACGCGGCCCGGGCCGCCGGCGTCGACGCCGACCGGCTCACCGTCCACACCGGAGGGGTGGAGCCCTGCTCCCCCGGCGTGGCCCGGGACATGCTGCTCTCCCTCGGCACCGGCGGCCCGGACGGCGCCGCCTACGGCGAGCCGCTCGCCGCCTGGCGGACCGACCGGGTGGTGGCGCGGGCGCTGCGCAGCGAGGAGGACGCCGAGGCACCCTTCTTCCCCGGCCGGGTGGCGCTGCAGCCGTTCCTCGCGGCCGAGGCGCAGCGCCTCGCCCGTGGCACCGGGCTCGCGGCGCTGGACTGGTACAACGTCCACCCCGGGCCGCACGTGCGCGTGGCGATGCTCCGGCTCCGCGGGCTCGACGAGGAACGGGCGGGTGCCGAGCTGATCCGCGCCGCCGACCTGGACCTGGCCGGCCGCACGCCCTACCACCTGATGGTCGTCACGGCGCTCGACGAGGCGAGGGCCGGGCGCACCGCGGTCCTGCGCAGCCGGGACAGCTACGCGCTCACCGGGTTCGTGGCGGCGCTGGCCGCCGAGGCCGTGGCCCGGGGCCGGGTCCGGCCCGGCACGCACTACGCGTGCGACGTGCTGGACCCGGCGGAGACGCTGCGTCGCATCTCCTCCGCCGGCGTGTCCCAGCTGACCGAGCTCGCCCACGACGGCTCGCCCGCCGACTCGCTCGTCGAGGAGGGCGCGCTGTGAACCGGCCGTGGCGGGTTGTCGTGGCCGGCACGAACTTCGGCCGGGTGCACGCCCGTGGCGTGCGCTCCGCACCGGCGGAGTTCACCCTCACCGGCATCCTCTCCCGCGGCAGCGACCGCTCCGCCGGCGAGGCGGCGGCGCTGCGCGTCCCGCACCACACCTGCGCCGACGACGTGCCCGACGACGTCGACGCCGTCTGCGTCGCGGTGGGCTCTGCGGTCTCGGGCGGACGCGGCACCGAGCTGGCCTGCGCGCTGCTGGAACGCGGGATCGCGGTCCTCGCCGAGCACCCGATGCACCCCGACGAGCTGACGCGGTGCCTGCGGACCGCGCGCAGGCACCGCACCGGTTTCCGGATCACCACCCACTACCCGCACGTGCGGCCGGTCCGGGCGTTCCTCGACGCCGCCGCGCGGCTGCGGGCGCGCCAGGCACCGCTGTTCGTCGACGCCGCGACCCCCGTCCACGTCCTGCACCCCTTCCTGGACATCCTCGGGCGCGCGCTGGGCGGGGTACGGCCGTGGGCGTTCGGTGACCCGGCCCCGCAGGACCCCGAGCTGACCGCGCTGACGGGCCGCGACGCGCCCCTGCAGACCGTGGCGGCCGTCGTCGCCGGGGTGCCGGTCACCCTGCGGGTGCACAACGAGCTGCACCCGGGCGACCGGGACAACCACGCCCTGCTCTGGCACCGCATCGCGATCGGCACCGAAGGTGGCGTCCTGACCCTCGCGGACACCCACGGCCCGGTGCTGTGGAGCCCTCGCTTCCACAGCACCCGCGACGCCGACCACCGGCTCGTCCTCGACGGGCCAGGGCTCGCGCACCCGAGCACCTCGGCCGCCGCCCCCGCCGGGACGCTCGCCGAGGCGGTCGGGACCCTCTGGCCGGACGCGGTCGTGCATGCGTTGCGAGGCCTGCGCGCGGCCGTCGAGCGGGGCGCCGACCCGTTGCGGGACGGGCAGCGCGACCTCACCGTCGCCCGGATGTGGACGGACCTGGTCACGCGGCTCGGCCCGCCGCGCAGCATCCGGCCGGCGCCGCCGGAGGTGCTGGGTGCCTCCGAGGTGCTGGGGGGCCCCGAGGTGCCGGACGCACCCGAGGCGCCGGACGCCGCCGCGGTGCCGGGCACCTCCGAGCCGCGCTCCCCGAGCCCCGCGCCGGCAACGGGTGGCCACGGCGCCTACGGCGCCACCGCCGAGTTCTACGAGCTCGCCGCCGCAGGCTCGCCGGAGATCGCGGAGGCCCTCACAGGCGTCGACCCGCACGCGGGCACGGTCGTGGAGATCGGGGCGGGTAGCGGGCTGGTGACCGCGGCGATCGCGGCGGCCCTGCCCGGAGCCAGGATCCTCGCCGCGGAGCCGTCGACCGTGCTGCGCTCGGTGCTGACCAGCCGCGTCGTCCGGGATCCCGACCTGCGCGAGCGCGTCACGGTCCGCCCGGACACCGCGCAGGAGCTGGCGCTGCCGGACCGGATCTCGGCGGCGGTGCTCTGCGGCGTCGCGGGGCACCTCGACCAGGCCGAGCGCGCGGACCTGTGGCGGCGGCTCACCGAGCGGATGCTGCCCGGGGCGCCGCTGGTGGTCGAGCTGATGGCGGTGGACCGGCCGGTCGCGGTGCCGCGGACCCGGCTCGCGGCCCGCCGCGTCGGCACGCAGGACTACGAGTGGTGGTTCGCGGCCCGCCCCGGCGCCGCCGAGAACGATCCGCTGGTGCTGCACAGCACCTGGCGGGTGCTCGGCGCCGCGGGCTCCGCCGTGCGCGAGGAGACCGAGACCCACCGTTGGCACGCCTTCGGGCTCGAGCGGGTGGCCGCGGAGACCGGGTGGGAGCTCCGGGCCCTTCGCGGCGGGCCCGGAGACAACTCGGCTCCGTTGGGGGTGTTCACCCGGGCCAGCTGACCCGCATCTCCTCCACCCCGAAGGTGGCGGATTCGTGCTTGAAGTCGACGCCGGCGATCCCGCCGACGAGCGACAGTTCCGGAATGCGCCGGAAAAGCGATTCGAGGGCGACCCCGATCTCCATCCTGGCGAGCGTCGCGCCGAAACAGGAATGGCCACCGTGGCCGAAGGAGAGGTGTCCCGGCCCCGTCCTGTCGAGATCGACCTCGCGGGGCCGGGGGAACGCCTCGGGGTCGTGGTTGGCGGCACCGAGCAGCCCGATCACGCCCTCGTCGGCACGGATCGTGGTGCCCGAGAACGACCGCTGCTCGGTGAGCACCCGCAGCGCGAGCGAGTCGCCCACCGACAGCACCCGCAGCAGCTCGTCGACCGCGGCGGGCCACCGGTCGGGCCGCCGCTCCAGCTCGGCGCGCAGCTCCGGATGCTCCAGCAGGTACAGCGCGCCGAGGGTGATCATGCTCGTGGTCGTCTCCCGGCCGGCGATGATCGTCATCGCGAGCGCGGACACCAGCTCCTGCTCGGTGACGGTGCCCGCGGGCAGGTGCTCGCCCGCCAGCCAGCTCACCAGGTCGTCGTCGGGGGTGCGGCGCTTGGCCTCCACGAGGTCCCCCAGGAGCGAGAACAGCTGCCCGAGGGCGGCTCCGACCTGCTCGGACGTGCTCAGGCGCGAGCCCGACACCCGGGTGACGTCCCGGAAGAACTCGACGTCGTCGGCGGGCACGCCGAGCAGCGCGCAGACGACCGTGGTGGTCACCGCGTTGGCGTAGTGCGGCACCAGGTCGACCGGCCGCCCGAGGGAGTGCAGGTCGTCCACCAACCCGTCGACGAGCTTCTCGACTGTCGGCCGCAGGGCCTGCACGCGGCGCGGGGTGAACTCCCCCACGAACAGCTTCCGGAAGCGCGTGTGCCGCGGCGGGTCGGTCCGGATGAACGGCCGGGTCCGGATCCCGGCCTCCTGCTCGCCGGCCCCCATCGCGGGGAAGTTCGGCCTGCGGATGTCCGACGACGCGGCGGGGTCGGCCAGCAGGGCCCGCACGTCGGCGTAGCGGGTCAGGACCCAGGCAGGACGGCCGGTCGGCAGGCGAACCCGCAACACCGGCGTCTGCGCACGGATCCGGTCGTAGGCGGCGGGCGGGAAGAACGGCTCGTCACGCCGGATCGGAAAATCCGGGAGCACCTCGGAAGTCACACCCCACCGTAGAACGGCCGGGCCACGCATTTCCAGACCGTCGCCGCATTGCCATGAGTGCATGCTTTGGCAATTATCCGCGCCATTGTTGTACGGTTCTTCGCGTGAGTTCCCGAACGGCACCCGATCCCTGGCTGCGACGCTTCACCGCGCGCCCCGCGGCGCGCCTGCAACTCGTCTGCCTCCCGCACGCGGGCGGTGGGGCGAGCAGCTTCCGGGGCTGGTCGGGCCTGCTGCCGCCGGACGTGGAGCTCCTCGCCGTGCAGTACCCCGGGCGGGAGGACCGCTTCGGCGAGCCGATGATCGACGAGATGGGCGCGCTGGTCGTCGCGGTGTGCGACGCGCTGGCCGGGGCGCTGGACCGACCGTACGTCCTGTTCGGGCACAGCATGGGTTCCGCGGTGGCCTACGAGGTCGCGCGGGAGCTGCGCCGCCGCGGGCGGCCGGGGCCCCGGCGGCTGGTGGCGTCGGGGCGGGAAGCGCCGGTGCGCGCCCGCGGCGGCGAGGTCCACCTCGGCGACGACGACGCGCTGTGCGCGGAGCTGAGCAGGCTCGGTGGCACCGCGACGGAGATCCTCGCGGACCACGACCTGCGCCGGGCCGTGCTCGGCTACGTGCGCAACGACTACCGGCTCATCGAGACCTACCGTCCCGCGCCCGCGACCCCGCTCGGCTGCCCGGTCACCGTCTTCACGGGGGACGCCGATCCCGAGCTGACGCCTGCGCAGGCAGCGGGCTGGGCGCCGCTGGGCGACGGCCGGGAGGACGTCCAGACCTTCCCCGGCGGGCACTTCTACCTCGGCCCGCACCGGGCGCAGGTCGTGGACGCGCTGCTGCGCCGGCTGGACCCGGCGCTGTCCCGCGGCCGTGTCGAGCACCCGAGCACGCCGTGAGCACCGTCGCGAGCGCCTACTCCGCCGCGGGCGAGTTCTACGAGCTGGTGGCCGAGCGCCAGGCCGCCAGCAGCGGTCCCGCCCTGGCCGTCGCGCTGGCCGGGGTGGACCCGACGGCCGGGCCGGTGCTCGAGATCGGCGCGGGCACCGGGCGCATCACCGAGCTGGTCGCGCGGGAGGTGCCGGGCGCCTCGATCGTGGCGACCGAACCGGCCACCACCATGCGCGCCGTGCTGACCAGCCGGATCGCCGCGGACCCTGGGCTGCGCGAGCGGGTCACCGTCACCGCCGAGAGCGCCCAGGACCTCGCGGCCCGGCTGCCCCGCACCGGCGAGCGGTTCTGCGCCGCGGTCGTCTTCGGCGTGATCGGCCACCTCGGCCCCGGCGAGCGGCGGGCCCTGTGGAGCGCGCTGGACGGCGCACTGCCCCCGGGCGCCCCGATCGCGGTCGAGCTGATGGGCGTCGCGGCACCACGCACCATCCCGCCGGTCCGGATGCTGCGCGAACGCGTCGGCGACCAGGTCTACGAGTGGTGGAGCGCGGGCGCGCCGTCCGGCGCGGGCCGGATGCGCTTCGACACCACGTGGAAGGTGTTCGGCCCGGCGGGCGGCGCCCCGGTGCGCGAGGTCACCGAGTCCTACCAGTGGCACACGCTCGCCACTGCCGACCTCGCGGCCGAATCCGGTCTGGCGGCAGAGCAGGTCACCGAGGTCGACGGCCACGCCACGGCCGAGATCGCGATCCTCCGCGGGCGGCCGGCATGAGCACCGTGACCCGGGTGCTGGCGCCGGTGCGTGGCACCCTCGCCGCCGCCGTCACGCTGCAGGCCCTCGGTTCGGTGGCGGGGGTGGTCCCGTTCGTCGCCGTCGCCGAGATCGGCCGGGCGCTGCTCGGTCCCGGCCCGGTGGACCCGGGCACCGGGTGGTTGCTGGTGGGCCTCGGCGCGGGTGCCGCGGTCCTCGCGCTGGTCGCCACCACGCTCGCGACGACGCTGACCCACCTCGCGGACAACCGGCTGCAGCTGGTGCTGCGCAGGCGGATCGCCGCGCACCTCGGCCGCGTCTCCCCCGGCTGGTTCTCCGCGCGCAGCTCGGGGCACGTGTCCAAGGCCCTGCAGGACGACGTGCACTCGCTGCACTACCTGGTCGGCCACACCCTGCTCGACGTCACCGCGGTCCTCGTGACCCCGCTCGCCGCGCTGGTGTACCTGGCCACCGTCGACGGGCGGCTCGCGCTGCTCACCCTGGTCCCCCTCGTCACCGGGGCGCTGCTGTTCCGGAAGGCCATGTCCGGCGCGGGCCCGTTGATGGCCGAGTACGGCAGGGCCCAGACCGAGATCAACGCCGGCATCGTCGAGTTCGTCGACGGCATCGCCGTGGTGAAGACGTTCGGCCGCGGCCGGTCGGCACACCGCCGGTTCGTCGCGGCCTGCGACGCCTTCCACGACTTCTTCGCGAGCTGGCAGCGGCGCACCACGTCGGTGACCACGGCGTCCCAGCTCGTGGTCACGCCGTCGCTGGTCCTGCTGCTGCTCCTCGGCGCCGGCACCGCGCTCGTCGTGGCCGGCGCGACGCCCGCCACCGCGCTGATCCCGTTCGCCCTGCTGGGCCCCGCGATCGTCGCCCCGATGGGCGCGGTCGGCCCCCGGATCCAGGCGCTGCGCGGCGGCACCGCTGCAGCGGCATCGATCGAGGCGCTGCTCGCGGAGCCGGTCCAGCCGCAGCCGGAGGTCGGGGACGAGCCCGATGGCACCACGGTCACCCTGCACGACGTGGCGTTCCGCTACCCCGGCACGGAGACCGACGCCCTCGCGGGAGTGGACCTGGAGCTGCGGCCCGGCACCGTCACCGCGCTGGTCGGGCCGTCCGGGGCGGGCAAGACCACCCTCGCCACGCTCGTCCCCCGGTTCCACGACGTCACCGGCGGCGCGATCCGGCTCGGCGGCGTCGACGTCCGCGAGCTCGACGCCCGCACCCTCTACCGCAGCGTCGGTTTCGTCTTCCAGGACACCACGCTGCTGCGCACGTCGGTCGCCGACAACATCGCCCTCGGCCGGCCCGGCGCGTCGCAGGAGGAGGTCGAGCGGGCAGCCCGCGCGGCCCGCATCCACGAGCGGATCCTCACCCTCCCCCGCGGGTACGACGCCGTCGTCGGGGAGGACGCCGAGTTCTCCGGCGGGGAGCGGCAGCGGCTCTCGATCGCCCGCGCGCTGCTCGCCGATACCCCGGTCCTCGTCCTCGACGAGGCCACCGCGTTCGCCGACCCCGAGTCGGAGGCCGCCATCTGCGACGCGCTCTCCGAGCTGGCGGTCGGCCGGACCCTGCTCGTGGTGGCGCACCGGCTGCACACCATCGCCGGAGCCGACGAGATCGTGGTGCTCGAGGGCGGCCGGGTCACCGAACGGGGGCGGCACGCCGACCTGCTCGCCATCGGCGGCCGGTACGCGCGGATGTGGGCGGCCCAGGACGGCACGGTCCTCGCCGGGCAGGGGGTGCCGCGATGATCCGGCGGCTGCTGGCCGCGCTCGGCCCCGAGGACGCCCGGCCCGTGCGCAGGCTGCTCGTGCTGCTGGTCGCAGCGGCGGTGCTGCAGGGGGTCGCGTTCGCCCTGCTCGTCCCGCTGCTGCGCGCGCTGCTCGGGCCCGAGCCGCGCGACGCGTGGGCGCCGCTGGGCTGGTTCGCCCTCGCCACCGCGGCGTTCCTCGCGATCACCTTCCACGCCCAGAACGAGGGCTTCCGCACCGGCGCCCGGGTGGCCCGGCGGCTGCACCACGTCCTCGGCGAGGCGGTCGTGACGCTCCCGCTGGGCTGGTTCGCAGGCGGCCGCTCCGGCGAGCTGACCCGGGTGGCCGGGCAGAGCGTGCTGCAGGTGATGTCGCTGCCCGCCCACCAGATGCGCCCGCTCGTCACCGCCGTCGTCACCCCGGCCACGGTGCTGGTCGCCCTCCTCGTGATCGACTGGCGGGTCGGGATCGCCATCGCCGTGGCCGTGCCGGTCCTGCTCGTGGTGCTCCGCGTCGGCAACGACCTGCTCGCGCGCAGCGACCGGGGCCGGGACGCGGTGATCCACGAGGCCGCCGCGCGGGTGATCGAGTTCGCGCGGGCCCAGCCGGTGCTGCGGGCGTTCGGCGCCACCACCGACGGCCACCGGGTCCTCGACGACGCGCTGGTCGCCCAGCGCGACGCGGACCGCCGGATGATCGGGCTGGCCGTGCCCGGCCTGGTGTCGTTCGCGTTCGGGGTCCGCGTCGTGTTCACCGCCGCGCTGGCACTCGCCGTCCAGCTCGCCCTCACCGGATCGCTCGACCCCGCCTCCGCGATCGCCGTGGTCGTGCTCGTCGCACGGTTCACCGAGACGATCGGGACCGGCGCCGAGATCGGCGCGAGCCTGCGGATGTCGGGCAACGCGCTCACCCGGATCACCGACGTGCTCGACACCCCACCGCTGCCCGAACCGGCGCAGCCGCGCCGACCGGAGACGTACGAGGTCGAGTTCGCGGGCGTCGGGTTCGGCTACCGGGCGGACACGCCCGTCCTGCGCGACGTCTCCTTCACCCTGCCCGAACGCGGGCTCACCGCGCTGGTCGGGCCGTCCGGGGCGGGCAAGACAACCGTCGCCCGGCTACTGGCCCGCTTCGCCGACGTCGACACCGGCGCGGTCCGGATCGGCGGCGTCGACGTCCGGGAGATCGCGGCCGACGACCTGATGGGCCTGGTCGCGAGCGTCTTCCAGGACGTCTACCTGTTCGAGGGCACGCTGGCCGACAACGTCCGGCTCGCCCGCCCCGACGCGAACGCCGACGATCTCGACCGGGTCGGCGGGCTCGCCGGGCTGACGCAGGTCGTCGAGGAGCTGCCCGCCGGCTGGGACACCCGCGTCGGCGAGGGTGGCGCCACGCTGTCGGGCGGGCAGCGCCAGCGGGTCTCCATCGCCCGCGCCCTGCTCAAGGACGCCCCGATCGTCGTCCTCGACGAGGCGACCGCCGCGCTGGACCCGGAGAACGACGCGGCGATCGGCGCGGCCGTCACCGACCTCGCCGCCCGCGCCACGGTGCTGGTGATCGCCCACCGGCTGCAGACGGTGCAAGCCGCCGACCGGATCCTCGTGCTGCGGGACGGGGTCGTCGCCGAGCAGGGCCGGCACACCGAGCTGCTCGCGGTCGGCGGCACCTACGCCGAGTTCTGGGAGCGGCGCACGCACGCGGCGGGCTGGCGGCTCGTCCCCGCAGAGGAGAGATCATGACCCATTACGCCGAGTACGACGCCTCCGCGCCCTACCTGCACGTGCTCAGTGGACCGATGTGGACCGACCTCGGGCCCCGGCTCACGGGCGCCCTCGCCGGCGCCGACCCGGCAGCGGGACCGGTGCTCGAACTCGGGGCGGGCACGGGCCTGGGCACCGAGCGCATACTCGCCGCCGTGCCGGACTGTCCCGTCCTCGCCGCCGAGCCGTCGGGATCGCTGCGCGCGGTGCTGCTCGCCCGGCTGCGCGGGATTGCGGGCGGTGAGCGGGTGACCGTGCTACCCGTGGGCGCCGCCGAGGTGGACCTGCCGGAGCGGCTCGCGGCCGTCGTGGGGATGCACATGGTCGGGCACCTCGCCCCGGACACCCGCCGCGCACTCTGGCGCGGCATCGCCGCCCGCCTCGCGCCCGGTGCGCCCGTGGTGCTCAACGTGCAGCCCCCGGAGACCGCGACCGCCGTTCCCGCCTGGCCGCCGTTCGGCGTCCGGCAGGGCGACCTGACCTACCAGGGCACCGGCAGCGCCGAGCCCACCGGACCGGAGTCGGTGCGCTGGCGGATGGAGTACGCCACCCTGCGCGACGGCGTCGTTCTGGAGACGGCGGTCGCGGAGTACGAGTGGTGGGTCCTCTCGGCCGCCGGCCTCGCCGCGGAGCTGACCCGGGCGGGCCTGCGCACCGAGACCGACGGGGACCTGGTCGTAGCCCGCCGCTGAGGAGCCTGTCCCTGCCCGGGGAGTCTCCCGTTCCGCCGAGTCCCCGTTCCCGCACGGCGAGTCTCCCGCTGGGCCACGGGCACCACGACGGGCACGGCCGCGGCGGCAGGCTCCTGGCCGCCGGCGCAGCGCTCCTGGTCGGCAGTGATCATCGCTTCGGTGCGGGAACGGCAACATGCTGCCGTCCGCGCACCGAACTGACGATCACCGGCCGGACGCGGGTGCGGCGGCGAGCAGAGCCATGCTGGCGATCGTGCAGGGCCACCGCACTGGTCTCGCAGTGGAGCAGGCCACGCAGAGACCGTTTGCCGTTCTCCGGTGGCGGGTGAGTACGCGTTGAGTTCCGCCGAGCTGGGTGGAGATGAACCAGATTGCACTTCGAACCTGGTCGGATTCGTCCCTTGGCGCGCCGACGTTCATCGTCGATCGCCTTTCGCCGTCATGGTCCGACGGAGGATGTTCGAGCCAACCGGTCGAGGGTGAAGTCCGCGACTCGTTCGAGCGTCGGGTCGTGCTGGTCCGCGGGCAGCAGCTCGTGGCCGATGCCGAGCTGGAGCAGAACGCGCTCGACGTGATGATCGGCGAGACGCCGGTACCGGTGGTTACGGTCGCGGCCCTCGCCGATCGGGATGGTGCCGTCGAGGACCGTCCGCAGAACGAGGTCGTAGTGGGTGCTGTGGTGGTGGGCCAGGGCGCTGAGGTGCTCGATCGCGGCCGGGTCGGGTGTCTCGTCGCGATAGGCGAGCGCCGCGAGGTAGTAACCGAGAGCGTCGGGGACCGGGCGGTCGACGAGGAGCACGTCCGCGTGCGGCCACGCCGCCAGCTCCTCGCTGATCCCACGGGTCATGATCCACAACGTTGACGGGTAGCTGTGGGAGTGCAGGATCGGCAGTCCGGTGCGGTGGGCCTGCTCGGCGAGGTCCGCGACCGTGGCGACCTCGACTCCGTCGCGCCGGAGCGCGTGCGCGAGGCGGGCCAGGAAGGTCGACTTCCCGGTGGAGTGGGTTCCGGCGACCGCGATGGTGACGGGCCGCTCGACGTTCACCACAGCCCCTCCTCCTGCGGAGGTGCGCCGCCGGCAGCCGCGACGATCTCGGCCCAGTCGTGGCCGTCCCGATCGGCGTGGACGACGAGTGCAACCAGGAGCTCTGCGGTCAGCAGCGCGTCGTAGCCCGCACGGTGCGGGCGCTGCCCGGCCGGCTGCGGCGGCAGCGCGATCTCCGCGTGGGCGGCCAGCCGCTCGAGGCCGTAGCCGACCAAGCCGGGCCAGAGCGTGCGGGCGAGCTTCATCGTGTCCAGCACCAGCACCGGCTTCCACGCGGGCAGGTGGGTGGCGAGGATGCTGCGTTCCACGGACGCGTTGTGCGCGACGAGCACCCGGTCGCCGAGCGTCTCGGTGACGTCGGCCGCGACGTCCTGCCAGGACGGGCAGCCGGCCACGTCGTCGTTGCTGATGCCGTGCACCTTGCGCATCACGATCGGCGTGATCGGCTGCTGCGGGCGGACGAGCCAGGTCCGCAGGTCCGTGGACGGGACGGGGGCCGTGCCCGAGATCGGCAGCGCGGCGATCTCGACGATCTCCGGCTCCCGCTGGCCGTTGCCTTCGACGTCGACGACCACGAGCTGCTGCCCGTCCATGACCTGCGGGAGCGGCCGGGTGAGCCTCAGCATGGGGATGTCTCGCTTTCCGTGGTGGTCCATCCGAGGTCGGCGCGGCCGTGGCGGTTTCGGTGGTGCGGCTTGGCGACGTCGTGGACCTGGTAGCCGTGCGTGTGCTGCAGCAGGTACCGGCGCTGCTCGTCCAGACCCTTCACCATGACCGCGCGCTCGGTGACGGCGACCAACTCGCCGCCGAGCCCAGCCACCGCGGCGGCGACCGGCGCCGGATCGGGCCGGGCCCAGGCCCTGGAACAGCGGTCGACCTGGGCGGACGGACAGATGTCGCAGAGCTCGCGGATGCCGTAGTGCCCGTTGTAGTCGGCCATCCCATGGGCGTATGCGACACCGCAGGAGGTCTTGCGAAAGAGCGGCGAACCACCTGTCCTCGAGGCCGCGGCGGCAAGCACACGCTGTTCGAGCCCTCCGGGCAGGATCTTGCGCCGCGCCGTGTCCCCGTACGGCTCCGGCAGCCCGTGCGCCTGGTAGTAGGCCCGGATCTGGTCCCGGTAGAACAGCCCGGTGTACACCGTCGCGTGGGCGAACCGGGTCAGCTCCATGGCCTCGGCCAGATGCCGGTCGGTGTCGTTGAGGCCCGGGACGAGCGGCCGCCAGTAGAACACCGCGCGAAAGCGCTCGGCCTGCTCGTACGCCGTCCTGAGCGAGTTCGACGCGATTCCTGAGTCCACCGGCTCGATGCGAGGGTCGGTGATCCCGGAATGCGTCACCAGCAGCGTGAGCCGGATGTTGGCGAACGAGTTCAGCCGATCACAGTCGTCCGCATCGACGCGCCACCGGGTGATCACCAGCACGTGGTTGCGCAGACCGGCGTTGTCGAGCAACTCCAGCATCGCGAACGTGTGCGGCTTGACGGATGCAAGCATCGGATCGGTGGCCCGGTTGAAGATCTGCAGCGGCGTCACGTCGCGGAGAAACGACGGATGGTTGACCAGGAGGTAGAACGCCTCCTGGTCTGACATCAGCGCTCGCGGGGTCTTCAGGCCGAAGTTGTCGAAGAGGTGACGAACGCAGTAGCCGCAGTCGAGCGGGCACCCCACAACGTGGTTGACGCTCAATCCGGATTTGCGGTACTCGATGACATCGGTTAATGCGGGGTTCATTGCCGCTCGTTCGGCGTGCGGCAGGATCGGTAACTGTCGTCGGACACGAGGTGTGGTCGACGTGCTCGGATCGGTCACGGATGTTCTCCCGAGTTGCAAGCGATTGGTGACCCCATGTGACAGCACGGCTACAATGGGACGTAACGGGGGAACTCCGGGGAACACGTTCTGTTCCCCGCCTCGGTGCCCTGGACTTGGCCGAGCAAGTAGGGGAGACCAGACACGTGAGCGACCCGAACGCCGACCCTGCCGACCACAGCGAGCCGCGCGACATGCACGACCTGCTGGCATCCGAGATTCGGCGTCGCCGCGTGACGATGGGCCTGACGCAAGGGCAGCTCGCAGCACGGACTGCCTACTCGCGGGAGTACACGGGCAGAGCCGAGAGGGCAGGAGCAGGCTTCCCGTCGCCGGAGGTCGTCAACGCCATCGACGCCGTACTGGAAGCCGGCGGCGAACTGGTCGCGCTCCATGCGCGAGCGGCCGCGGAGCGGCACGCACGCAGGTTTCTCCACAAGACAGGCGTGAGCGACAGCAGCGCGCTCGTCGCTCCGGAGGCGGGACCACGCGAGGAGTCGCCAGTAGATGAGGCCGAGGATGCATTGGCGCGGATGCAGTGGTTCGTGCAGGTGAACGTGGACGATGACGTTCTGGACGCCCTGGCGTTCGCGATCAACGACGTCGTCGAGCGGTACGAGACCGACGGCCCGGCGATGCTGGCACGCAGGGTCCGGTCGCTCCGATCGCTCAGCCACGACTACCTCCAGGGCCACCAGCACCCGAGACAGCGCGAACGGCTGTACCTGATCGCGGCGAAGCTCGCCGGTCTGCTCGGGTACATGGCGGTCAACCTGGGCCGGCCATCGCTGGGGCGGACCTACTGCGCGGAGGCCTTTCAGCTGGCCGCCCAGATCGACGCCAAGGACGTCCTGGCATGGATCCGGGGCACGGAGAGCCTCGCGGCCTACTACAGCGGCGCCTACACGGAAGCACTGGAGCTGGCCAAGAACGGCCAGCGATACGCGAATGGCGGCTCGCAGGCGATCCGCCTCGCGCTCAACGGGGAAGCCCGCGCACTGGGCAAGCTCCAGAACCTGACCGGCGTCCACGAAGCGGTGTCGAGAGGCTTCGACCTGCTGTCCCGAGCTGAGCGAACGAACCGGATGGGGATCATCCCGTGCATCTCGTTCGACGCGTACGACAAGCCACGAGCGGCAGCCAACGCCGCCACCGCGTACCTCTCACTCGGGCGCCGAGACGAGGTACTTGAGTACGCGCGCGCCGCGGAGGTCGCCGTCGAGGTTTCCGACTCCGACTGGAGCAAGGCCCTCGTGCGGCTCGACGTCGCCTCGGCGCTCATCACCGGCGAGCGGCCGGAAGTGCAGCGGTCAGCAACGCTCGGCCTGGAAGCTCTGCGCACGACGGATGGCAACCCCATCGCCTCGGTCAAGAAACGCGCGTTCGAGCTCCACGAGAGGCTCGGGTCGTGGGGCGAACTGCACGAGGTTCAAGAATTCCGGAGCGAGCTCGTGCAATGGTCTCGCACCAACGTGATGAGTATGGAGACATGACAAGCCCGTTCCCCGCTGAGCTTCCCGCCGACATCGACGATCATAAGTCAATCGCCGCCAATGACTGGGCGGCGTTCGAAAAGGTTGACGAGATGGTCAACCACTGGGATCGGCCGGGATGGCGCGATGGGCGGCGGTCGTACCACTGGATCCTGTCATTTGCAGGCAACGAAGAGCTGGCTGCCATGGCAGAAGAATGCTTTCCGGCGTGCAGTGCGCATACTTTTGATCAGGTCCCCACGGATGCACTGCATCTCACGATACGAAGAGTGGGTTTCACAGACGAGATCGACCGGAGCGTGATCGATTCGATCGCCGATCGGGTACGAGCGCTCTCTTCTGAGATGGGCGACTTCTCACTGACCGTTGGCCCTCTGGCCGCGTCGAGGGGGGCCGTCCGCTTCAGCGTTGCTCCGTGGAGAAGTCTTTTCGAGATCTACGATGCAGTTGGATCTGCATCGACATGGGTGACTGGCCGCGAGATCCCATCAGCACTGGACTCGTTTCGCCCCCATGTGAGTATTGCTTACAGCGGAGCACCCCAGAAGGCCGAGGAGATTCGTCGCTCGATCGGGAAGTATCGGGCCCTGCCCCCAGTGGTCTGCAAGGTGGTCAAGCTCAGGCTCGTCGAGCTGAGAAGAGAATCGGCTTCGTATCGGTGGCGGGAAATCGCCGGAGTAGATCTCGCTTGACGCCGACAGCGAGCGACCTGCTCGCGCGACCCGCATTAGCGCGACTGTTGCCGGGTAGATCTGTCGCCCTCACACCATTTTCGTCGACCATCGGCCGGGTAATTCAACCGAGGAGCACGTCGCGGCCGCCGTCACCCGCCCGCCGTCGACTACCAGCACGCGGTCCGCGCTCCGGGCGACCACGTCGAGGTCGTGGGTCACCAGCAGCACCCCGAGCCCGGAGCCGCGGCGCAGCTCGTCGACCAGGTCGACGACCGCGGCGCCGATCTCGGGGTCCAGCGCCGAGGTGACCTCGTCGCAGATCAGCACCGCGGGACCGGCGGCGAGCGCCCGCGCGAGGTTCACCCGCTGACGTTCCCCACCCGACAGCTCCCCCGGCCGGCGTTCGCGCATCAGCGCGGGGAGGTGGACCCGGTCCAGCAACGTCACAGCCTGCACCGACGCCGCGGGGCCGCACACACCGCGCAGCCGCAGCGCGCGGGCCAGGGCGGTGCCGACGGTCTCCCGCGGGTTGAGCGCCCCGACGCTGTCCTGGGCCACGAGCTGCACCGCGCGGCGCTGGGCCGGGGTGCGGCGGGCCGCCCGGGGCGCGAGCGGGGAGCAGTCGAGGGTGAGGAGCCCGGCCGTAGGCGGGTGCAGCCCGGCGACGACGCGGGCGAGGGTGCTCTTGCCCGAGCCCGACGGGCCGACGAGCGCCACGCACTCCCCCGCACCGAGCTCGAACGAGACGTCGTGCAGCACCGGGGAGCGGCCGTGCGCGGCGCTCACCCCCTCGGCCGTGAGCAGCGGCGCGGCCGCGGCGCGGACCGGTGCCGGAACCGCGGGCGGGCGCGGGGGCGGCCCTGCGAGCACGAAGGCGGGCGCGCCGTCGGCGACGACCTTGCCGTCCCGCATCACCAGCGTGCGGTCGGCCAGCGCGCCGACGAGCCTGGTGTCGTGGCTGACGAGGACGACCGCGCACCGCTGCACGACCTCGGCGAGCAGCTCCCGCACCGAGTCGGCGACCACGGGGTCCAGCCCGGCCGTGGGCTCGTCGAGCACGAGCAGCCGCGGCCCACCCGCCAGCGCGACCGCCAGTGCGACGCGGCGGGCCTGGCCACCGGAGACCTGCGCCGGCAGCCGGCGCAGGAAGTCCGGGTCCGCCGGCAGCGAGACCGACCCCAGCAGCCGCGCGGACTCGGCCGCCGCACCCGCGCGACCGACGCCGGGGCAGCGCAGCCGCACCGACTCCGCGATCTGGGCACCGAGCCGGTGCCGCGGATTCAGGGCCGCCGCCGGGTCCTGGCCGAGGAAGCTCACCACCCTCCCGCGGAGCTCGCGGGCACCGGTGCGGGTGAAGGGGTCCGTGCCCTCGACGCGAACCTCGCCGCCCCGCCGGACGAGCCCGGGACGGACGTGGCCGAGCAGGGCCAGCGCGGTCGTCGTCTTCCCCGAGCCGGAGCGCCCGGCGATGCCGAGGACCTCGCCGCGGCCGACCGTCAACGAGGCGCCATCGACCACCGGCGCCCCACCGCCCACCGGCCCGACGACCAGCTCCCGCACCGAACCCAGCGCCGGCTCAGCCACGGCGTCCTCCGGCGGTCAGCTCGTCCGCGAGGAGGTTCACGCCGACCGCCAGCGCGACGAGCAGCAGCGCCGGGGCGAGGAACGGCCACGGGGACAGGGCCGCCCCGGGCAGGTTCTCCGCGACCATGCGGCCCCAGTTCGCGGCCGGTGCCCCGGCCCCGAGTCCGAGGAAGCCTGCCGTCGCGGTGAGGTAGACGGCGGCGACGAACCGCAGCCCGGTCTCGGTGATCGCGGTCCCGGCCACGTTCGGCGCCACGTCGTGGCGCAGCACGCGCCACCAGCCGTCGCCCCGGGCGCGGGCGAGCTCGACGTACCCCGACGTGGCCACCCGCTCGACGGCCGCGCGGTTCACGCGGACCGAGAACGGCAGGCTGACCAGCGCCACAGCGACGAGGACGGCGAGGTCGCTGCCCGGGAAGCCCGCCGCGAGCACGAGCACGACCAGCAGCGCGGGCACCACGCCCAGCACGTCGACGACCCGGACGATCAGCTCGCCGACCCGCCGCGGTGCCGTCCCCGCGAGAACGCCGAGCAGCAGCCCGGCCGCACCCGCGAGCAGGGTCGCGCCCGCCGCCAGCCCGACCACGACCGCGCCGCCTGCGAGCACCCGGGAGAGCGCGTCCCGGCCGAGGAAGTCGGTGCCCAGCGGGTGCGCCGGGCTCGGGAGGTCGAAGGGGATGCCGATCTGCTCGGTCGGTGAGGTGCCGGTCAGCGCGCCGCCGACGATCACATCGCCGAGTGCGACCACCAGGACCGCGAGGGTGAGCGCCCCCGCCACGAGCGCCGTCGGCCTGCGCAGGAGCGTCACCCGGATCCCTGCCCCAGCGGGTCGAGCAACCGCCGGACGACGTCGCCCGCGAGCAGCGCGGCGAGCGCGACGGCGGCGAGCACGAGGGTCAGCCCCTGGACCACCGGGACGTCGCGCCGGGCCACGGCCTGCGCGAGCTCCTGTCCGACGCCCGGGTAGCCGAACACGGTCTCGACCACGACCGAGCCACCGACGAGCCCGCCGACGACGACCGCGAGCACCTGGACGGCGGGACCTGCGGCATTGGGCAGCACGTGCCGCAGCGCGAGCCGGGCCCCGCGTACCCCGCCGAGCTGCGCCGCCTCGATGTACGGCGACGCCGCGACCTCGGCGGCGGAGCTGCGGATCATCCGCGTCGCCGTCGCCAGCCCGACGACGCTCAGGGTGAGCACGGGCAGCACGAGGACCTCCGGGGTGTCGAGTCCGGACCCGCCCAACGGCACGAGCGACACCCGCGGGAACAGCTGCAGCCAGGTCCCGAACACCGCGACGAGCAGCGCCGCGGTGAGGAACTCCGGCACGCCGACCGCGAGCAGCGCGCCCGTGGAGACCGCGCGGTCCGCGGTCCGGCCGGCGCGCAGCCCGGCGAGTAGGCCGAGCAGCACGCCGAGGGGCGCGATCACCAGCAGCGCGAGGCCCGCGAGCAGGGCGCTGTCGGGCAGCCGGTCCACGAGGAGCTCCCCCACAGGCCGACCGCCGACCCATGCCGTGCCGAGGTCGCCGCGCAGGAGCCCGCCCGCCCAGATCAGGTAGCGCTGCACCGCGGGCCGGTCCAGGCCGAGGTCGGCCCGGATCCGGTCCCGCTCGGCCTCGGTGGCGTCGGGCCCGGCGAGGCCACCGGCGGCGTCGCCCGGCAGCACTGCCGTGGCGGCGAAGACGAGCACCGACAGCACCGCCAGCACGAGCGCGGCGCCCGCGATCCGCCCGAGCAGGAACCGCGCCCAGCCCGGGCGGCCGTCAGCGGACCGAGGCACCGGTGAAGTCGGCGAACGGCGCATACGTGATCCCCTGCACGGCGGCGGTCTGGGCGTTCGCCGCGGCCTTGAACACGGGGATGATCGTGTTGCCCTCTGCCCAGGTGCGACGCTGGGCCTCCGCGATCGCGGCGTCCCGCTCAGCCGGGTCGGTCGACGTGCGCGCGGTCGTGACGAGCTCGTCGATGTCCGGGCGGTCGAACCCGAACGTCGTCGGCGACCCGGCGGCCCGGGTGGACAGGTAGGCGGTCAGGACCGGCTGCGGCGGGTTGTAGCCACCCGCGAACTGCAGCTGCGTGTAGGCGGGGAAGTCCGCGTAGAGCTGCCCGGCCGGCAGCTGGTCCAGGGTCGCGTTCACCCCGACCGCCTCCAGGTTCTCGACGAGGACGGTGGCCGTCTCGGCCATGCCGGGGATCTCCGGGCCGGTGGTCAGGGTGACCGCGACGCCCGCGACGCCGGCCTCGGCGAGCAGCGCGCGGGCGCGGTCCGGGTCGAAGGCGCGCTGCGCGATGTCGCCCGCGTAGGACGGGAACCCGACCGACGGAAGGTCGTTGCCGACCTCCGCCCGGCCGAAGAACACCGTGTCGACGATCCGCTGCCGGTCGACGGCCAGCTTGAACGCCTCCCGCACGCGCGGGTCGCCGAACGGCTCCCTGGCGACGTTCATGGTGAAGCTCAGCTGGTTGACGAACGGCGCCTCGGTCGCCGTGATCCGGACTGCGCCGTCCCCCTCGAGGGTGCGAGCGGTCGCGGGCGCGAGGTCGTCGGCGTAGTCGACCTGGCCGCCGCTCAGCGCGGCGGCGCGGGCCGTGCTGTCGGCGATCGAGCGCAGTTCCAGGCCGTCGAGGAAGGGGCCTTGCGCGCCCGCGGGCGCGGCATAGCCCTCGTGCCGGACGAAGGTCGAGCCCTGGCCCGGGTCGAACGCGGTCATCCGGAACGGCCCGCAGGTCGGCATGTCCGCGGTGAACGCGGTGGTGCCCTCGCGGAAGACCAGGTTGCTCTGGCACAGCAGCAGCCGGCCGTCGACCAGCGGGCGGCGGGCGGGAAGCACGGCCGTGAGGTCGCCCTCGACCCGTGCCGCGTCGAGGTCGAAGGCGCTCACCGCGTTCTTCAGGAAGGGCAGCGAGCCGAGCGTGACCGGGGCGGCGAGGGAGTGGACGACGTCGCGGACGGTCAGCGGGGAGCCGTCGGTGAAGGTGAGTCCCGGCCGCAGGCGGAGCGTGTACTCGGTGAGGTCGTCGGAGACGTCGATGCCCTCGAGCAGGTCGTACCGGACGCCATCGGGAGCGGACGGGTCGACGGCGCCGAGGGCGCCGTGCCGCGCCCTGGCCCGCACGTAGTCCAGCGCGGTCGGGCCCATGAGGTGGTTGAGCGTCTCGGTCGCCCCGCCGCCGACGAAGGCGGCGCGCAGCGTCCCGCCCGCCGCGGGGGCGGTCGACGGAGCGGGGCCGGGGCCGGCCGCACCCGACCCGCACGCCGTGAGCAGGGAGGAGGCCCCCACGACACCCACGGCCGCCGCTCCCGCCCGCAGGAACGCGCGCCGACCCATCCGATCTGCCCTCACCGGTGACTCCTCGTCCGTCGTGCTGCCGGGCAGGATCTTTCGGTAAAACGAGAACGATTGTCAATATCGCCTGACTCTGCCAGCGTGAGCCCTTCATCACCGAGGAGGAATGTGTGACCCAGTCCCCTGCCGGCCTGATCCAGCGGCACGGACCCGTCGTGGCGGTCTGCGTCGGCGGCGCCCTGACCGCGCTCGACCTGACGATCGTCAACGTGGCCCTGCCGCAGCTCGGCGACGACCTGGGGAGCGGGCTGAGCGGCCTCCAGTGGGTCGTGAACGCCTACACGCTCGCGTTCGCGTCGTTGATCCTGACGGCGGGTGCGCTGTCCGACCGACTCGGCGACCGGCCCGTCTTCGGCAGCGGTGTGGCGCTGTTCACGTTCGCCTCCGCCGGCTGCGGAGTGGCCCCGTCAGCCGAGGCGCTCATCGCCGCCCGGGCGGTCCAGGGAATCGGTGCCGCGGCGATCCTCGCCACCTCGATCTCGCTGCTCGCCCGTTCCTACGAGGGCCCGCGCCGCGCCGCCACCATCGGCGCCTGGGTGATGGTCGGCACGCTTGCCGCCAACCTCGGCCCGCTCGTCGGCGGCGTCCTCGTCGACGGCCTCGGCTGGCGCGGGATCTTCCTCGTGAACGTCCCGATCGGCCTCGCCCTGCTGCTCACGCTGCGCGTGCTCGTCCCCGGTGCGGCGGAACCCGGAAGAACGGACGGTGCAGCACCCGGCCGGGACCGGCGCCCGGACATCGGGGGCGTCGCCCTCGCGGTGACCGGGCTGTTCGCACTGAACTTCGCAGTGCTCAGCGGCTCCGAGCGCGGCTGGCGGGATCCGGCGGTGCTCGGCGCGGCCGGGGTCGCCGTGCTCGGCCTGGCGGGCTTCGTCCTGTTGCAGCGGGCGCGGGGCGAGCGGGCGATGTTCGATCTCCGGCTGTTCCGGATCCCGTCGTTCAGCGCCGCGATCCTACTGAGCCTGCTGACCCGGATGGCTTCCTTCGGCGCCCTTCCGTTCTTCGTGCTCTGGATGCAGGGCTCGCTCGGGCTCTCCGCGACGGCGACGGGGCTGTGCCTGCTCGCGCTCTCGCTGCCGGTCCTCGTACTGGCGTCGCTGAGCGGGCCGTTGCAACGCGTGCTGTCCGCCCGGATCCTCATCGCCTCCGGGAACCTCGCCGCTGCGGCGGGCGCGCTGGCGCTGCTCGTCGGGATCGGCCCGGACAGCGGCTGGGCGGCCGCACTGCCGGGGTTCGCGCTGATCGGCGCGGGCGCCGGGTTGGCGTTCCCGTCCCTGATGGGGATCGCGGTCGGTGTCGTGACGCCGGACCGGGCCGGGATGGCCTCCGGCATGGCCAACACCTTCTTCCCGCTCGGCACGGCCGTCGGCGTGGCCGTGTTCGGGGTGGTCTCCACCGCGGCGCCCGACGCAGAGGACGCCGTAGTCGCGGGCCTGGACGCCATCTCCGCGTCGATGGCGGCGCTCTGCGCGCTGGGAGTACTGGTAGCCCTGACCCTGATCCGAGATTCCGACCGAGCCCGCTGAGGTTCAGGAAAGCCACTTTCATGAACGTGCAGGGCAGCAACGTGGCTTTCCTGAACCTCCGGGGCGGGTCGCCGCGGTCAGCTGAAGCGGTTCGGGTCCGTGAAGCCCAGGGCGAAGCGTGGCTCCCGGTTGAGGACCATGTCCGCAAGCACCTCGCCGATCCCCGTGGCGTGTTTGAACCCGTGGCCGCTGCACCCGCCTCCCACGACCAGACGTGGATCCTCGCGCGGGCGGCCGAGCAGGAACTGGCGGTCCGGTGTTCGGGTGATCATGCAGACCGCTGCGCGGGTGGGGGCCGCCCCGAGACCGGGGACGGCGTCGGGCAGCAGCCGGGTGAGCACCGCCCAGTCCGCCTCGGAGACCGACCGGTCCACCGCAGCCGCGTCGACCACGGAGAACGCGGAGCCACCGTCCTCGAGGCCGAGCTTGACCTCGCCGGCGGGCCCCAGGTCGGCACCGAGGCCGTGACCCCAGACGGCGCCGCCCTCGTCGAGCTCACGGATGAAGACCGGGAAACGGTCCAGCGCGAACGACGCCGGGTCACCCGAGGGCGCGAACCACGTCATCGGCATGCGCACCGCCTCTACGGGGAGGTCCGGAACGAGCGCTGAGAACCATGGACCCGCCGTGATGACGACCTGCCGCGCGCGCAGGTTCCGGGCCGCGGTCCGAACGACCACGCCGTCGTCAACGAGCTCGATTCCCTCGACCGCGGTGCCGGTGAGGATCCGTGCACCCGTGGCCGCCGCCGCCTCCACCGCGGCGAGGATCGTCTGCTCGGGCCGGACCAGTGCTGCCGTCTTCTCCAGGACCGCGGCGTGGGAGTCGGGCAGGCTCGCGTGCAGGGGGTACTCCGCGCGCACCCGTCCGGCATCGAGCAGCTCCACCGGCAGGTCGAAGCGTCGCGCCGCCGCCAGCGTGCCCTCGACGACATGCCCGTCACGTGGTCCGATGAGCAACCCGCCGGTCGGCTCCACGAGCCGTCGCCCGCTCACCTGCGCGAGTTCGGCCCACAGCTCGCCGGAGCGCTGGGCGAGCGGCACCAGACCGGGGTGCTCCAGGCAGGCCGTCCGGAACATCCGGCTGCCCCCGTGCGACGAGCCGAACGGGTGTCCCGGCGTGAAGCGCTCGACGCCCACGACGTCGACGCCCGCCGTGGCCAGCCGCCAGAGCGTGGATGCACCCCACGCGCCGAGCCCGACGACCACGACATCTGCGTGCAGATCGCCACCTCCCGCGTCTTCGCCGGTCACGACACACCCACCGGTGCGGGGTCGAACGCCGGGACGACCTGCTCGGCGTACATCCGGACGGCCGCCTCCGCCCGGTCCGCGGGGAGGTAGCCGGGTGAGAAGACACAGCTCACGTCGACGTCGCCGAACCAACCGCGGACCGTGGCGAGCTGCTCGACCACGTCCTGCGGCCGGCCGGCGAGCACCTTGTTGTCCCGGTGCGACGCCGCGAAGTCGTACTGCCGGACCTTCCCCGCGAGCTGCTCGTACCCGGCGTAGGCGCTGCTGCGCACGTCCGCCCAGCCCGCGACGACCGCTGCCATCTTCTCGATGTAGTTGCGCTCCAGCTCCTCGGCCGTGCGCAGCGCGACGTCCCGGTCCTCGTCGAGGTAGCAGGTGAACTTCAGCTGGATCTCGGCGTCAGCGGGATCCCTGCCCGCGGCCGCCCATGCCTCCCGGTAGGCGGCGAGCATCTCCTGCAGCCGCGACCGGGCGGTGATCGTCGACACGACCTGGAGGTGGAAGCCGGACCGGCCCGCCCACTCGCAGGTCTGCGGGCTCATCGCCGAGGCCAGGTAGATCGGCGGATGCGGGCGCTGCACGGTGCGCGGCAGGGAGGTGATCGGGCCGAACAGGTGGAACCCGTCGTCCACCGTCACGTCCGTGCCCGCCCAGAGCGCCCGGCAGGCCTCGACACCTGCCGCGAACCGCTCGCGACTGGTGTCGATGTCCACCCCGAACGCCTCGAACTCGGCGGGCAGGAACGCCCGACCGAAGCCCACGCCGAGCCTGCCGTGCGAGAGGTTGTCCAGCATCGCGAGCTTGCCCGCGAGCTGGAGCGGGTGGGTGAAGGCCGGGATCGACGCCCCGGTGATCAGGCGCAACGTCGTCGTCCGCATCGCCGCGGCGGCGAGGAACGTCGCCGGATCCGGGCTGTAGCCGCCGTAGGGGCCGAGGTAGTGCTCGACGATCTGGACGTGGTCGTAGCCGAGGGATTCCGCGAGCTCCACGAGCCGCAGGCTCTCGTCGAAGTAGTCGGCGGCGCTCTTCTCTTCCGGGGCCAGGACGGGGAACAGACTCATCCCGTGACGCATCGATGCTCCGTTCTCGGGGGAACCTCCAGTCTCACATGAAAACGACAGTCGTTTCTAGTAGAGCGGCTGCGCGACGGCACCAGGAACTCCACCAAGGTGTGATTGACAGGTGGAAACGGCTGCCGGAAGGTGGCGACGACGGCCCTGATGACCCGGGCGACGATGCCCGTGCCAGGACTCATGGTCCACGTTCGACCTGCGGGCTGTACCCGACCTCCCCGTCGTCACGGAGAGCACTGATGAAAGAGCGTCCAGAGCGCGAGGTCACGATCGACGGCGAGGACGGGCGCCCGCTGGCGACCGCGCGGATCACCGTCGTCGACGCATCCACTGCCTGGGCGTGCCTGCACGTCGAGCCCGGCCACGTGCCGTGCGGCACCCGGAGCCGTCTCGTCGATGCCGTGCTGGATCTCCCCGAAGTCGCGGCGTGCCGGCACCTGCGGGTCGCACTTCCCATCGGCGACACCGAGATCCTGGAGCGCATGCGGGCACGCTGCAACTGCACCGCTGCCCGCGCCACCGGCAGCACGTGCTTCGTCGAGGCCGACATCCTGACGTCCTCGCGGCGCTGAGAACGGCGGCGACCCGGACCGCTGTCGAGGTCGAGGGCTCCGCGAGGCGGCGACGAAGGCCGCGGGCGCGCGCGTGACGAGCGCGTCCGTGACGTTCGACGCCACCCCGGCCCCGGATCAGGGTGCGGCGATGAAGCCCTGCTCGGCCAGCCAGGTACGCGCCACCTCACGCGGAGGCAGGCCGTCCTGCGAGACCTGCTTGTTCAGGTCGGACATCGTCTGGTTGTCCAGCGCGGCGGCGATCGGCTCGAAAACCTGCGCGACGGCCGGTTCCCGGTCGAACACCTCCTTCCGCACCGTCATCGAGGCGTTGTAGTTGGCGTGGAACTTCTTGTCGTCCTCGAGGACCTGCAGCCCCAGCGCGGGGATCCGCCCGTCGGTGGTGAAGACCTCGCCGAACAGGCAGTCGCCGGTGTCCGTGGCGGTGTAGATCACGCCGGTGTCCAGGACCTGCGGGGCGGCGACCTCGAAGCCGTAGGCCTTCTGCAGGCCCGTGAGACCGTCGTCGCGGGCGGCGTACTCGGTCTCGACGCACACGGCACCCGGCTGGCCCGAGTTCACGTACGCGGCCATGTCCGACAGCGTCGTGAGGCCCAGTTCGGCGGCCTTCTCCTGCGCCACGGCGAACGCGTACTTGTTGTTGAAGGGCGTGCGGCCGATCCACTCGATCTGGTTCTCGGCCAGGTCGCGCTCCTTGACCTGGTCGTACTGCGCCTGCTCGTCGGGGAGCGGGGTGGTCTCGCCCAGGAAGGTGATCCAGGCCGTGCCGTTGTACTCCCAGTACATGTCGATCTGGTCCCCGAGCAGGGCGTTGCGGGCAGCCTCGGTGCCGCCCACATCGCACCGGTCGGTGACCGTGGCGCCCACCGATTCCAGCGCCGCGATCGACACCTGGCACAGCAGCAGCTGCTCGTCGAAGTCCTTGCTGCCGACCGTGTAGGTCTGGCCTTCGAGCGAGACCCCCCCGTCGGCCAGGCTGCCCCCGCCCGCGGCCGGGCCGGTGCTGCTGAGCCCACCGCAGCCCGCGAGCAGCATGGCCACCGCACCTGCCATCGCGATACCCGCTCCGGCGCGTCCGGCACCTCTACTTGTCGAACCCACGAATGCACTCCTTCTCGAACGTCGCCCGGCGACCTCGCCGGGCAGGATGATCAGCCGCTACGGCGGCGAACGAGGAACTCGGCCAGACCTGCCAGCCAGTCGATGGTCAGGGCCAGTGCCGCGACCAGGGCCGCGCCGACGAGCACGGCATTCGGGCGGCCGAGGTCCAGCGCACCGTCGATGATGTCGCCGAGCCCGCCCGCGCCGATGTAGGTGGCCAGCGTCGCGGTGGCGACGTTGAGGACCAGTGCCACGCGGATCCCGGCGACCATCACCGGAACCGCCAGCGGCAGCTCCACCCGCAGCAGCGTCTGCCGCGCCGACATGCCCATCCCGCGCGCCGCCTCGATCATCGCCGTGTCCACCTGCCGCAGCCCGACGACCGTGTTGGTCACCACCGGCAGGAACGACGCGACGACCAGCGCGACGATCGCGGTGGTGGAGCCGAGACCCAGCGGTGTGAACACCAGGAGGACGATCACGCCGAACGGCGGCAGGGCCTGCACGAAACCGGCGAGGGCGAGCACCGCGGGCTGCACCCGCCGCAGGGCGGGGCGGCTGAGCCAGATGCCGATCGGGATGGCCAGCACGATCACCACGACCGTGGACACGGCGGTGACGTAGAGCTGTTCCTGCACCCGCGCGATGATGTTCGGCGCGTTGATGAGGCGCTGCTCGACGCTGTCGAGGGTCCGGGTGGACAGGTAGGCGGCGAGCAGACCGAGCCCGACCACCACGATGACCGGCACGGCGATGAGCGAGCGGTCGAACTTCGGACGCGTCCTGGGCCCGCTGCCGTCGGCCGTCCGGACGTCGGCGCCGGTGATCGTGCTCACGGGCGCCGGCGTTTCGTCGGGAGCTCACGCACGAGCGCGTCCCAGCGCAGCGCCCCCTGCGGGCGCTCCTGGTCGTCGACCACCGCTACCAGCGGGGTGCGCGCCTCGAGCATCACGTCGACGGCGTCGTAGACGGTGCCCGAGAGCGGCACCGTGACCAGCGGGGGCATCTCCGTGACGCCCGGGAGGTAGCTCCACGACAGCGCGCGGCCCGCGGCGTCGGCCAGGTAGGTCGGGTGCCCGTTGCGGCTGCCCGCGCCGTCGAGCGACATCTCCTCCAGCTGCACCCTGCTCAGCTCCAACAGCGACAGCCGCCGGACCGCGGCGCCGCTCCCGACGAACTCGGCCACGAAGTCGTTCGCCGGGTGGGTGAGCACCTGCTCGGGCGTGTCGTACTGCTCCAGCACGCCGCCGGGCCCGAAGACCGCGATCCGGTCACCCAACTTCACCGCCTCGGTGAGGTCGTGGGTGACGAAGCAGATGGTCTTGGCGATCTGGCGCTGGATCTCCAGGAACTCGTCCTGGAGACGGTCGCGCGTGATCGGGTCGATGGCGCCGAACGGCTCGTCCATCAGCATGACCGAGGGGTCGGCGGCCAGACCGCGTGCCACCCCGATGCGCTGCTGTTGACCACCGGAGAGCTGTCGCGGGTACCGGTGGCGGTAGTCGTGGGGCTCCAGGCCCACCAGGTGCAGCAGCTCGTCGACCCGGGCGGCGATGCGCTTGCGCTCCCAGCCGAGGATCCGCGGCACCACCGCGATGTTGTCGGCGATCGTGAAGTGCGGGAACAGGCCCACCTGCTGGATGACGTAGCCGATGCGGCGGCGCAGCGCATCCCCGTCGACGCCGGTGACGTCCTCACCGTCGAGCAGGATCCGCCCGCTCGTCGGCTCGATCAGCCGGTTCATCATCTTGAGCGTCGTGGTCTTGCCGCAGCCCGACGGCCCGACGAGCATCACGATGCTCCCGTCGGGCACGTCGAGATCGAGCTCGCGCACCGCGGGCGCGCTCTGGCCGGGGTAGGTCTTGCTGATTGCCTGCAGGGCGATCATCGGTCGGGAATCTTCAGACACGAATCCCCCTAGGAGTGGTCAGTCGCTGGACGATGTAGAAGACGATCTCGTAGACGGCGGCGACCACCAGGCAGCCGAGCGTCCCGGCGAGCACCTGGTTGAACGAGTTGACGGCGCCGAGCCGGGCGAGCCCGCTGAACAGCGGCTGGCCGAAGCCGGGACCGCTGACGACCGCGGCGACGACGGCGATGCCGATCAGGATCAGGGTCGCCACCCGGATGCCGGAGACGATCACCGGCCAGGCCAGTGGGAACTGCACCTGCACCATCCGCCGCGCCGGCCCGAGGCCCATCCCCCGGGCCGCGTCCAGGACCGCGGGGTCGACCGACGCCAACCCGGCCACCGTGTTGCGCAGCACCGGGTAGACGCCGTAGATCGTGAGCGCGACCAGGGACGGCGTCACGCCCAGACCGAGCATGGGCTGCAGGATCCCGAACAGCGCCAGCGACGGGACGGTGAGGGCGGCCGAGGAGATGAGCAGCGCCGACTCCCGGCTGCCCGCCCGCAGCTGCCGCCGCCAGGACCGCGGCGTGAGGTCGTTGGTGTGCAGGAGCACCCCGAGGGCCACGGCGATGGCCGAGGCCGAGCCGACGGCGTAGAGCAGGAGCAGGAAGTGCTGTTGCGCGTAGAAGGTCAGCGTCGCGATGTTCTGCGCGACGTACTCGACGAACCCCATCGCTTCCTCCAGTCTCGGACCGCCGACCGGATGTCGCGATCATCTGCGCGGCCGACCGCGTCGACGCGCAGCAGGGTGCGCTGCACGTCAGGAGGGACGGGGTGGACCGCTGCCCGACGGGCAACCTCGCCCGCCCCCACGTCCTTCGCTGATCGCCGAATTGCTCTCACCGTAGTGGGCGATCGGGCGAGCGACCGGGACGGATGACAGAACGTGACATTTCCGAGGCTCAGCTCGGTCCCGGTGGGCGGGCCCGGGCGGTGGCCCTCACCAGGGCCGGACGCTGCGGTTCAGCGCTTCCACGAAGCCGGTCGAGGTGTCCTTGCACACCCGTATGCCGGCCGCTGCACGACCCGGCGAACGCTCGTGACCGCCGGTCCTAGCCGTGACCCTGGGCCTCACGCGCCTTCTTCGCCCGGTCCTCGCGATGGCCGCGGCGACCGGCCCGGACCGCCACGACGACGACGAACGCCAAGGTGATCCACAGGGCGTACTCGTCGATCATCAGGACGACGTCGACCGCGTGCTGGCCCACGCCGTAACCGAGGCCTGCGACGAGCCCCGTGATCAGCGCGGCGCCGATCGCGTCGAAGATCAGGAACGAGACCAGCCGCATGCCTCCGAGCCCGGCCACGGCGAACACCGCCGGTGCAGGGATCCCGGGCAGCGCCGCCGCCATGACGACCAGTGGCATCGCCCAGGCCGGCCAGGACCGGATCCGGGACACGAGCCGCTTCGCGAAGTCGCCGGGCGCGAACAGCTCGACGATCTTCGGCCCCCACCGCCGCCCCGCCAGCCAGAACAGCCAGTCGAACTTGATCATTCCGAACACGCCCGCGGCGACCACGAGCCACAGCTCGCCCTCGCCGATCCTCGCGAACGCCGCACCCGCGCCGATCGCGGAGAGGCTGCCGGTCACCGCGCTCAGCGCGATCGGGTGGGAGGCCAGCAGGAACGGCCGCACCGGCATCGTGGCCACCATCAGCAGCACGACACCGAGCGTCGAGAAGACCAGGAGCTTGTCCCCACGCGACATCGGGTGTTCCCAGGGTGTGACGGCCCGCCACGCCTGCTGCGCCTGCGCGAGCTCCTCCGGCGAGTAGTCCTTGCTCCGCCACCGGAACCGCTTGGGCTTCCCCGGCGAGACGCCCGCCGGCGCGCCCGGCTCGACCCGGGGGAGCTTCGCCGTCGCGGCGTCCGGTCCGCCCGGATGCTCCCGTCCTGCGCCGCCGTTCGCCCCAGTCATCGCTCTCCTTCTCCGGCCGCCCGGTCGACGGCATGACACGAGTGGCGTGAGGTCACGCACCGCAAGAAGTTCACACCGTGCCGCAACGGCATCGTCAATGCCGCTCGGCCTGGCGGTGGCGAACGTCTCAGCGTCCGCGTTCCGGTCCGTCGCCGGTTCAACCACAGCCTACGAACGGGTACGTGACTCGGAGACCCACACTCGACACCGAACGGGAAGATCACTCATGACGACAGTGACACTCGCCGATGCCCGCAGGGTCATCGCGGCCGCCGAGGCCAAGGCCGAGGAGATCGGCCAGCCCATGAACGTCGCCGTGGTCGACGCAGGCGGCAACCTCATCGCGCACATCCGCATGGACGGCGCATGGCTCGGATCGGTCGACATCTCGATCAACAAGGCCTGGACGTCGCGGGCCTTCGACATCACGACGAAGGAGCTCGGCGAGAACTCCCAGCCGGGCCAGGACTTCTACGGCATCAACGCCTCCAACGAAGGCAAGGTGATGATCTTCGCGGGCGGGATCCCGCTCACCCGCGACGGCAAGACCGTCGGCGCGGTCGGCGTCAGCGGCGGAACCGGTGCGCAGGACCACGCCGTCTCGGAGGCGGCGGCCGGCTCCTTCTGACGCCTTGACCGCAGCCGTCATCGGGTGACGCGGGGCGGAGTGCGCCGGCGATCCGGTCGGCCCCTTGGGCCATCCACCAGGATGAGTGGGTGGCAGGCCGGCTTCGGGAAGCAGCGGCCGTGCCGAAGGATCGATCAGCGTCTGCGGTCGCAGAGACGCACCGTCCCGGAGCTGCGGTGATCAGCGGTCGGGTGCACGAACGGCCGGATGCGGCCGCTTGTGCACCCAACCAATGACCATGCTCCTGACCGGCGCTTCCGGCCCCGCCACGGCACGCGTCGCAGATCACGACGGCCGGCTGCAGCGGTACTAGGACCTGGGCGCCAGCGAGGCGAACAGGCGCGCCGACTCGTGGTATCCCCCGACCAGCCGGTCGATGATCCCGTCGACCTGCGGGTCCGGCCTGGTGAACTCGGGATGGTCACGCCGCCAACGCACGATCCCCTCCACAGCCTGGTGGAAGGGGATGCGAGGCGCGAAGCCCGGCACGTACCGGCGGATCTTCGTGTTGTCGAGAAGCACGCTGTGTTGCAGGTCCCCGCGGATCAGGTCCGACCACTTCCAGTCGGGGGCGGCGAGCTGCAGCAGGTCCGTCGGGACGTGCACCAGCCGGGCCTCGACGCCCGCGGCCGCAGCCACCAGTTCGTAGATCTGGTTCCAGCTGTAGACGTCGTCGGAGGTGATGTGGAAGGTCTCGCCGACGGCGAGCGGGTTGCCCAGCAACCCCACCAGGCCTTGAGCGAAGTCGGCGGCGTGGGTGAGCGTCCACAGCGACGTGCCGTCCCCGGGTACCACGATCTCGTCGCCACGCACGATGCGGTCCACGATCGTCCAGTCGCCGGGGATCGGCGGGCGCGCCTCGTCGTAGGTGTGCGACGGGCGGACGATCGTCGCCGGAAACCCTTCGCGGTCATAGGCCTCGGTCAGCACGTCCTCGGTGGCGATCTTGTCGCGCGAGTACTGCGAGAACGGATTGTGCCGCGGCGTCGACTCCACGTACGGGATACGCACGACCGGCTTGTGGTAGAGCGATGCCGTGCTGATGTGCACGTACTGCCGCGTACGCCCGGCGAAGATCTCGACCGACCGCTTCGTCTGCTCCGGGGTGAAGGACGTGACGTTCACGACCGAGTCGAACTCGCGGTCCCCCAGCACCTCCTTCACCGAGGCGGTGTCGTGCACGTCGGCTGTCAGCACGGTGACCGCCGGCGGCACGGGGCGGCGGGCCGCGCTCAGCCCTCGGTTGAGGACGTGAACATCCATGCCCGCGTCCACCGAGGCCTGCACGCAGGAGTGGCTGATCGTGCCGGTGCCACCGACGTAGAGGACTCTCGTCCGGTCCACTGCCATCCCGTTCCTCCTGGCTCCGCGGTCGTCCACGACCGCTTCCTGTGCCGTCGGCGGCGCAGGTGCGCTGCCGACATGACGGGTCGCCGGGGGTTCGCATGACGATGGTTGCAGGTCCCCGCACGGCTTCCGGACGATCGGCCCGGTGACCGCAGGCACTGGTTCGACCGGTGCCATGGCCCGCGCCCCACGCAGGGCGCACGCCGATGATCTCAGCGATACTTGCGACTCTATCGGTCGGAGTTTCGAGTGTCCATGTCCCGGCGGTTGCGCCCACCGCGGCGCCACGGACCGACCTCTCATCGTTGTGCAGAAACTGCAGCTCACAGCTCCGAAACCGAGGGACGCAGAGCCAGGGAAGATCCCCTATCCGGCCGGCGCTGCCGAGTGCGGGACGGGTCGTCGAGGCGACCGCAGCACTGGGTATCCTCGAAACTGTTGACGACACGAGTTCGTAACACCTAGCGTTCCATTGGTTGAATTCAGGGCTCCGAACACGGTGTGGTGGCGCAGGTCGCGCTCGCCCGCCGGCGGCGCCGAGACGGACGGGGTCGGATGAGAGCCGCGGTTCTGGAACACACCGGAGCACCCCTCGTGGTGCGCGACCTGTCGCTGGACGAGCCGCAGGCGGGCGAGGTCCTGGTGAGGGTCGAGGCCGCCGGCGTGTGCCACAGCGACCAGCACTACCTCAGCGGCGACCTGCAGTGCCCACTCCCTGTCGTACCGGGGCACGAGGGGGCCGGCGTCGTGGAGGCCGTCGGGCCGGGGGTGGAGCAGGTCGCGGTCGGCGACCGGGTCTGCCTGATGTGGCGGCCCCGGTGCGGCCGCTGCGAGTACTGCCTGACCGGGCGCCCCGCGCTGTGCCAGGCCGGGCGCATCCACACCACCTCCGGTGGCCTCCTCGACGGCACCACCCGCCTGCACGACGGCGGCGATCGCGTGCACCACCTGCTGGGGGTCTCCTGCTTCGCCGAGTACGCCGTGGTGTCCGAGCGCGCCGTGGTGCCCGTGCCGAAGGACGTCCCGCCGGAGATCGCCGCGATCGCCGGCTGCGCCGTGATCACGGGTGTCGGCGCGGTGCTCAACGCCGTCGGCAGCTGCGCGGGCGACAGCATCGGGATCTTCGGGGCCGGCGGGGTCGGCCTCTCGGCCGTGATGGGCGCCGTGCTGGCGGGCGCCAACCCGATCGTCGTCGTGGACGTCGTCGCCGAGCGCCTCGCCGCGGCCCGGGAGCTGGGTGCCACCCACACGATCGACGCCTCCCGCGAGGACGTCGCCGCCGCCGTCGAGGCCATCCGGCCCGGTGGCATCGAGTGGGCCATCGAGGCGATCGGGCGGCCCGAGACCCTCGAGACCGCCGTCGAGGTGCTCCGCCCGGGCGGCACGCTCGTCGCGGTCGGGCTCGGCGCGGTCGGCAGGACGTTCTCCGTGCCGATCAACGTGCTCGTGCAGCGGGAGAAGCGCGTGGTCGGCAGCCTCTACGGATCCGCCAACCCGCTCGTCGACCTGCCCAAGCTCTTCGAGCTCTACCTCGCCGGGCGCCTCCCGCTCGACGCGCTCGTCGGGAAGCACTACTCCCTCGACGAGGTCAACACCGCCTTCGCCGACCTCGCAGGCGGCGGGGTCGGCCGCGGCATCGTCCTGCCAGGAGGCCCGCTGTGACGGCGCCGGGGACCGTGCCGCAGGCTTCGTACGCCGTCTACCCGAGCCTGCGCGACAAGGTCGCGTTCGTCAGCGGCGGCTCCACGGGGCTCGGGGCGGAGTTCGTCGCCTCGCTCGCGGCCCAGGGCGTCCGCGTCGGGTTCGCCGACATCGACGAGCCGGGCGCGAAGGCGCTCGCCGCGCAGGTGCGCGAGCAGGGCCACCCCGAGCCGCTCTTCGTGCCGGCCGACATCCGTGACGTCGACGCCCTCCAAGGCGGGATCCGGCAGGTCGCCGAGACGCTCGGGCCCATCTCCGTCCTCGTCAACAACGCCGCCAACGACCAGCGCCACGACAGCGCAGAGGTGACCCCTGCCTACTGGGACGAGGCGATGGCGGTGAACCTGCGCCACCACTTCTTCGCGATCCAGGAAGCAGTTCCCGGCATGCGCGCGCTCGGCGGCGGGTCGATCGTCAACCTCGGGTCCGTCAGTGCCCACGCCGATTTCACCGGCATCCCCGCCTACATCACGGCCAAGGCCGGCATCGAGGGCATGACTCGCACCCTCGCCCGCGAGCTGGGCCCCGACCGCATCCGGGTCAACTGCGTCATCCCGGGCTGGGTGCTCACCGAGCGCCAGCGCACCCTGTGGTTCACTCCCGAGGCTGCGGAGAACGTCAAGCAGGCCCAGTGCCTGGAGGACAATGTGATGCCCGCTGATGTCGCCCGCATGGTGCTGTGGCTCGCGGCCGCCGACAGCGCCATGTGCACCGGCCAGAAGTGGGTCGTCGACGGCGGCTGGATGTGACCCCGCCCGTCGGCACCGCCATGATCACCGTGGCGTGCGCCCCGCGTCACGCCCCCTGACCCACCGACGAGAAGTGGATGGTGGATCCATTGCTCGCCCAACGCGTGCTACCCGACGTATCTCTCGTGCACGGGGAAGGAGTGGTCTGGGACGCCGGCCGGGCGCGGCTGCTCTTCGTCGACATCCCCGAGGGACGGATCCTCGACGCCGACGTCACGACGGGCGAGGTCCGATCGGTCAGCGTCCCGGGCACGGTCGGCGCGGTCCATCCCTGCGACGAGCCCGGCGCGCTCGTGATCGCCGACTCCGACGGCATCGCCCTCGTCCGCGGCGGACAGGTCGAGCGCCTGAGCGGCTTCTTGGCTGATCGGCCGGACGTGCGGATGAACGACGCCAACGTCGATCCGGCAGGCCGCTACATCGCCGGCAGCATGGCCTTCGGCGCCACGCCGGGCGCGGCGCACCTGTGGCGGCTCGACCCCGACGGCGGCCTCCACACGCTGCTCGACGACCTCACGATCAGCAACGGCATCGACTGGTCCGCCGACGGCACCCGCTGCTTCTTCGTCGACAGCCCGACCGAGCGTGTGGACGTCTTCGACTACGACCTCACCACGGGAACGCTCTCCGGGCGCCGCACCTTCGCCGACACGTCCGCGATCCCAGGCATCCCCGACGGCCTCACGCTCGACGCCGACGGCGGCGTCTGGGTCGCGTTCTTCGGTGGCTCGCGGATCCAGCGATTCGCGCCCGACGGGAGCCAGGACGTCACCGTCGAGCTCCCCGTGAGCAAGGTGACCTCCTGCTGCTTCGGCGGCCCCGACCTCACCGAGTTGTACATCAGCACCTCCACCGAGGGTCTGAGCTCCGAAGAGCGCGCCGCCCAGCCCGACGCGGGCGGCGTCTTCCGCGCCGTCACCGGGCACCGCGGCCGTCGCGGCGCCCTGTTCGCGGTGCCGAAGGGATCGGGGTCCTAGTGCGCGCGCCCGGGCCGGAGCCGCGGTGGCCGCGGCGTGCCTCCCCGTCCACGCCCACCGTGTCGCCCGCCCCCGAGCGGAAGGTCACCGTCGCCGATGTGGCCGCGGAGGCGGGCGTGTCCGTCGCGACCGTCTCGAAGGTGCTCAACGGGCGCCCCGACGTCGCTTCCGACACCCGCACCCGGATCGAGGCAATCCTCTCCGCGCGCGGATACGTTCCGACGAAGCGCACGCGGCGCGCGGCGACGACCGAGGAACGACGCGGCGGACTGGTCGAGATGCTCTTCAACGACCCGAGTACGCCGTGGGCCGCGGAGATGATCCGCGGCGCGGAGCTGACCGCGCGCGCGGCCCGCGTCGGCATCGTCGTCTCGGTGCGGCAGAGCGGCTCCAAGGGCGTGCAGCAGTGGCTGGACGACGTCGAGCATCGCGGCTCCCGCGGAATCGTGCTCGCGTTGTCGGACTTCTCCCCCGCCGACCAGAAGCGCGTCGCGAAATTGGGCCTGCCGACCGTCCTCGTCGACCCCGTCGGCGACTTCGACACCGATCTCCCCTCGATCGGCGCCGGGAACTGGGGCGGTGGCATGGCAGCCACCAGGCACCTGCTGGAGCTGGGCCACCGGAGGATCGGGATCATCACCGGCCCGATGCGGTTCCTGTGCAGCCAGGCGCGCCTGGCCGGGTACCGCGTGGCATTGGAGCGGGCGGGCGTCGGCTCGGACCCGAGCCTCATCGCCCACGGCGACTTCCACCACGCCTCCGGGCTCGCCTCCGCCGCGGGGTTGCTCGACCTGCCCGAGCCGCCGACGGCGATCTTCGCGGCCAACGACGAGCAAGGCACCGGCGTGTACGCCGCGATCCAGCAGCGCGGCCTGCGGATCCCGCACGACATCAGCGTGGTCGGGTTCGACGACGTGCCCATGTCCCAGTGGGTGTCCCCGCCGCTCACGACCGTCCGTCAGCCGATCGCGGAGCTGGCGGCGCTGGCGATCCGCGCGGCGCTGAGCCGGCCCGGCGCGCCGGAGTTGCCGCAGGGCCGCATGGAGCTGTCGACGAGCCTCATCGTGCGGGAGAGCACGGCGCCGCCGCGCACGGGCTGACCGCCGCCGCCCACGGGAGAGAGTGGTGAACCGCGGCCACGGAGACGACAAGGGGTACTCCGTGGCCGCGGCGGCTCAGACGCCCGCGGGCCGACGGGCGAAGTGGCAGGCCGCACGGTGCGCCCGCGACCTCGCCTCGGTGGTGGGGTCCGCCGTCAGGCAGATCGAGCGATCCGGGTCGGCGATCGGGCCGGCCGGGCAGCGCAGGTGGTAGTCGCAGCCGCCGGGCGGGGCCGGGTCCCCGATCGCCGCCTCCAGCGCCGAGTCCGACAGCAGTCGGCGCTCGCCGACCTCCGGCACGGCCGCCAGCAGCGATCGGGTGTACGGGTGCTCGGGGGCCTCGATGACGCCTTCGACGGAGCCGAACTCGACGATCCGACCGTTGAACATCACGGCGAGGTCATCGCACATGTAGCGCACGACGGCCAGGTTGTGGCTGATGAAGATCATCGTCAGGCCGAGCTCGTGCTGCAACCTTCGCAGCAGGTTGAGCACGACCGCCTGAACCGACACGTCGAGCGAGGCCGTCACCTCGTCGGCGATCAGCACCTCTGGTTGCGCCGCGAGCGCCCGCGCGATCGCGACCCGCTGGCGCTGCCCGCCCGACAGGTTCCCCGGCCGGGACCGGCCGACCGCCGGGTCCAGCGACACCATCTCGAGCAGCTCGGCGACCCGCGCGGCGGCGTCCCGCCGGTTGCCCGATGCCGACCGGTCGAGCCCCTCCATGACGCACTGTTCGACGGTGAAGCGCGGGTCCAGCGAGCTGCGGGAGTCCTGGAAGATCAGCTGTACCTTGCGGCGCTGCCGGCGGGCCGTGCGGGAGGACGCCGCGATGTCGACCCCGCCCAGGCGCATGGCGCCCGCGGACTCCGCGAGCCCGACGACGGCCCGGGCCACGGTGCTCTTGCCCGAACCGGACTCCCCCACGAGTCCGAGCGCGGATCCGTCGGCGACGTCGAACGAGACGCCGCGCACCGCCCTCACCGCGCCGTAGTGGACCTCGAGGTCCTGGATGGTCAGATCGGTCATCCCGTCGCTCCCTGCGAGGTCAGCGCGTCCGTGCCGGATGGGTCGGGCGCCGTCAGCGGGTGCCAGCACGCCGCGCGATGGCCGTCGGCCAGTGTGCGCAGCGGAGGCCGCTCCTCCCGGCACGTGGCGTCCGCACGGGGGCAGCGGTCCGCGAAGTAGCAGCCCGGGAGGTCCACTTCCGGACCGGGCATCCGACCGTCGATGGTCGCGAGAGGCTCGTTCTTGTCGATCCCCATGTGCGGGCTCGCCGCCAGCAGCACCGCGGTGTAGGGGTGCGCGGGCGAGGTGAGCAGGTCGGCCGTGCGCGCCTCCTCCACGATGAAGCCCGCGTACATGACGACGATCCGGTCGCACAGTTCGGAGACGACCGCGATGTCGTGGGAGATGAACAGCAGACCGGCCCCGGTCTCCTCCCCCACACGATGGATGAGCCGCAGGATCTGGCGCTGGACGGTGACGTCGAGTGCAGTGGTCGGCTCGTCGGCGATGAGCAGCTGCGCCTCGCCCATGAGGCCGATGGCGATGCAGACGCGCTGCTTCTGCCCACCGGAGAGCTCGTGCTGGTGCTGTTCGTAGCGCCGGGCCGGGTTCGGGATGGCGACCGACCGGAGCGCTTCGATCGCCTTCTTCTTCGCCTGTTCCTTGGGCTCGTCCAGGTGGATCACGGCAGGCTCGACGAGGTGCGTCCCGATCTTGAGGGCCGGGTTCAGCGCCTCGCCCGGGTCCTGGAAGACCATCGCCATGTTGCGGCCCAGTACCCGCTGGGTCGCCTTGTCGGGCGCGGTCAGGTCGACATCCATGAACCGGAGAGTCTCGGCCTCCACCTGACCCGGCACGTCGATGAGCTGCCCGATCGCGGCCGCCGTCTGGCTCTTGCCGGAGCCGGACTCCCCGACGATCCCGACCCGCTCCCCGGGCCGCAGCGAGAGGGTGACGTCGCGGACCGGTGTGGTGACGCCGCCGCCCGACGCGGAGTAGACGACCCGCAGGTGCCGAGCCTCCACCAGCGCACCCTGCGAGTCCTGCGGTTCCACGTCGGTGGGTGTCACGGCGGGGATCTGGTCGCGGCGCAGTGCCCGGGGTGCGGAGTTGCGCCCTGCGACGACGTCGGAGAGCCACTCGCCGACCAGGTTGAACGTGAGCCCGGCGAGCACGATCGCCACCGACGGTGCGACGGCCACCCCGGGGGACACGTAGATGCGGGTGAGACCGTCGGCCAGCAGGCGACCCCAGTCGAACACCGGCGGCTGCACACCCAACCCGAGGAAGCTCAGACCGGACAGGGCCAGGATCGCCGTGCCGATGTGGATCGTCGCGTAGAGGATGACCGGCTCGCCGATGTTCGGGAGCACGTGCCGGAAGGTCACGTAGAGCGGCCGCTTGCCGAGCACCCTGGAGGCCTGCACGTACTCCCGCGCCACCACCGACGCGGTGAGCGTCTGCGTGATGCGGGCGAAGCCGGGCGCGAACGAGGCGCCGACGGCCAGGACGCTGCCGACCGAGCCGATCCCGAACAGCACGGCGAAGAAGATCGCGAGCAGCAGTGCCGGGAACGCCAGCAGCACGTTGATCAGGGCGCCCGCTGCCCGCCCGAGCCGCTTCGACATCGCCGACACCAGGCCGATCGCCACGCCGATGCAGCCACCGACGAGCGTGGCGAGCACCGCGAGCACCAGCGACTGGCGGGTCGCGACGAGTGTGCGGGCGAGGATGTCGCGACCCAGGTCGTCGGTTCCCATGAGGTGCGAGGCGCTCATGCCCTGGTTGGCCTCGGCCACGTTGCTCGCCTCCGCGGACGTGCCCCAGATGCTGGGAGCCGCGACCGACAGGAAGACGAACACCAGCAGCATGAGCAGCGGGATGCCGCCGGACAGCACCATGCGGAACCGACTGCTCATCGAGCCGGTCGTCGACGCAGTCTTCGTCGAAGCAGTCATCACAGCTCCCCCATGCGGGACCGCGGGTCGAGCACGCCGAGCACGACGTCGACGATCATGTTGAGGATCAGCACGGTCGCGCCGAGGACCAGCAGGATGCCCTGGATCAGCGGGTAGTCCTTCTGGATCACCGACTGCGAGATCACGGTGCCCACGCCGGGCCAGCCGAAGACGTTCTCCACCAGCACGGTCCCCGCGATCAGGCCGGCGAGGATCATGGTGCCGTAGGTCAGCGAGGCCGTGAGCATGTTCGGGAGCACGTGCCGCCAGTACCGCAGCGCCGTCGGGATCCGGCGCGCCTTCGCCGCCCGCACGTACTCCGCGTCGAGGACCTTGAGCGCCTCGACCCGGACGATGCGCGAGAGCGATGCTGCCGGCCCGACGACCAGCGCGATGATCGGCAGGACGTAGGCGCCGACCGTGTCGTTGCCCGCGGCAGGGAACGCCTGGATGGCGACCACGAACACGAGGGTGAGCAGGGTGGCGAGCACGTAGTCCGGGATCGAGTTGAGCACGCCCGTCACGTTCACGAAGATCGACCGGGTTGCGCGGCCCTGACCGCCACGGGTGTGGACGGCGGTGAGCAGCCCCACGGGCATGGCGATCAGGATGACCAGCGCGAACGCCGGAACAGCGAGCGCCAGGGTGTTCGGGAACCGGGTCGCCAACAGATCCGAGACCGGCGCCTCGGTGACGATCGAGCGGCCGAAGTCGCCCGTGACGACCCCCGCGAGGTAGCGCAGGAACTGCTCGATCAGCGGCAGGTCCAGCCCCAGCTCGTGCCGGCGCAAGGCCACCAGTTCGGGGGTGGCCTGGTCGCCGAGTGCGGTCTGCACCGGGTCGCCCGGGATCAGGTGCACCATCACGAAGGTCGCGGCGACGAGCACCAGCAGCGACACCACGAGCCGGACGAGCCGCCTGCCGATGAACAGCGCCCAGCGGGCGGCGGCGCTGCGTTGCGCGCCGGCGCCACCCCCCGCGCGGGGCCGGGCCGGGGAACCGGGGAGCAGCTCCCCGACGGCCTGGTCACTCATGTCTTCTCACCACCCACGACCCGGGATCGCCCGCGGGCCGGTCACTGGTAGAGCCGGATGCTCGTCGGCACCACGAACAGACCGACGGTCTGCAACGTGGCCTTCGAGGTGTAGAAGGGCCGGGTGCCGGCCGAGATCGGCAGCACGTCCACCCGCTCGAGAAGCGCCTGGTGCGCCTGTGTCCAGAGGCTGCAGGCCTCGGCGCCGGACGCAGCCAGCGCCTGCGCCGACAGCGACTCGAAGTCCGGGTTCGCGATGCCACCGGTGTTGCGGCCGCCCTCCGCGGGCGAGGGCCCGCCGTAGTAGGCGGTCAGCATGAACGGGAACTCGAGGTTGATCCCGCTGTAGTAGGCGTCGAAGTCCTGCGTGGTGTACAGCGCCTCGAGGAACGCCGCCTGTGTGAGGCCCGTGAGCTCGGTTCCGATGCCGACCGCCCTGAGCTGCTGGCCGATCAGCTCGACCGCCGACACCGTCTGCGGAGCGCCGACCTGGTAGATCAGCTTCGCTGACAGCTTCTCGCCGTCCTTCTCCCGGACGCCGTCGGCGCCCATGGCGTAACCCGCGGCGTCGAGGGCCTGGGTGGCCGCGGCCGGGTCGAACGCCGGGAGCGAGCCGGTGGTCTCGTCACCGGGGCAGGTGACCGGCGCCTCGGTCATCATGTTCGTGGCGACGGTGCCGGTTCCGGCGGTGCCGACCTGGGTGATCTGACCACGGTCGAGCGCCGCGGCCATGGCCTGCCGGACCGCCGGGTCGGCGAACACGCGCTCCGGCGCCTCGTTGAGGTTCATCTCGCCGACCATGACGGGGATGTCGAACCGCTGCAGCGACGTGGTGGCGTCGAGGCGCGACCGGTCGGGACCAGTGATCTGCGCGGCGTTGACCTGGCCGGAGACCAGCTGGTTCGCCGAGGTCGACTCGTTCTGGACGAAGGCGATCCTGACGGTCTTCGGGCTGCCGTCCGCGGAGTTGGTGGCACCGTCGGCGCCCCACGCGTACCCGGGCCGGGCCTCGAGCGTGTAATGGTCGCCGGGCACGTACTCGGTCACCGTGTACGGGCCGGTGCCGTTCGAGTCGTGCTCGATCGAGTCGGCGTCCTCCAGCCCGCCGGGGCAGACGATGGGGAGCGAGCCCGCACCCTCGAGCAGCATGCCGAAGGCCGTCTCCGTGGAGATGGTGAACGTGTTCGCCGCGTCGTCCGCGGACACCGTGTACGGCACCGGGACGGTCAGGCTGATCCACGGCGAGAGGGTCGCCGGGTCCTTGATGTAGTTGAAGTCCGCAGCCACGTCGCTCGGCTTCAGCGCGGTGCCGTCCTCGCACGTCACGCCCTGGCGCAGGGTGTAGGTGACGGAGTTCGGCGTGACCTGCCAGTCGGTGGCCAGCTGCGGGACGGTCGTCCCGTCCGGGTTCCGCGCGACGAGCGTGTCGTAGCCGAAGGCGAAGATCTGGCGGTTGGTACCGCCCGTGGTCTTGTAGGGGTTGATCGTCCCGGGATCGGTGCCGAGGTTCATCGTGAACGTGCCACCGTTGAGCGGGGCGCCGCCGGGACCCGCGTTCCCGCCGCCCCCGCCGCAGGAGCTCAGCAGGACCGAGATCGCCGCGATCGCGACTGCGATCGGGTACTTCCGCTTCATTGCGATCCACCTTCAGGACGGGAGGAAGCGTCGTCCGTGTCGTTGCGCGTGACGAGCCGCGCGGTGCGACACACGACTCGCGCCGGGGGTGCGGTTCACACATCCACCGAGGTCCGCAGCGGGTTCACCACGAACTTCGTGAGCATCAGTTTCGAACGACTCGGGTTGAGTTTCGACACCGGTCGGGCTAAGTTACGACGGCGCCAACTCCCCGTCAAGTCGTGCAGATGCGGAGCGCTCGGGAGGCGAACCCCCCGGTGACCGCCTGGGCACGCAGGGTCCGCCCCGCTCCAGGACAACCCGTGGATCGGGGCGACACGAGGAGACTCGGCCGAGCAGGGCTCGCACGAACCGACCGACAACGTAACCGTTCCCCGAAACTGCGCCGAAACTCTACCGAGAAACGGCCTACGTTACCGAATTCGGTTCGCGGACAATCCGGCAGGTGGCGGGACGCGCCCCTCGGGCAGCGGGCCGGCAGGCACACCGTCGACGAAGACTGGAAGAGAGACACCGACGTGGTTGAGACTCACGACATCGTTCGCCCGCCCAAGGAGCTCGTGGACGGGCTGGCCGCGATCGGCAGCGCGACCGCCAGCAGCGAGCTCAACAAGCTCGGCGTCCGCAGCGCCCACATCCGCGGGCCGGTCTCCTTCACGGCCGGTATCTCGGTGGCCGGCCCGGCGTTGACGCTGCAGTTCATGCCCAAGCGCGAGGACCTCTACCCGGTCGACGAGTACGCCGAGCCGGAGAAGCAGCTGCACCGACACGTCATGTACCACACCCAGCCCGGGGACATGATCGTCGTCGACGCACGCGGCGACATGGCCAGCGGTGTCTTCGGGGAGATGATGCTGACCTACTTCAAGGGCCGAGGGGGCCGTGGGGTGATCGTCGACGGGTGCATCCGCGACATCGGCAAGGCCCGCGGCCTGGGTCTGGGCCTGTGGCTGCGCGGGGCCACCCCGAACTTCCACTCGCAGACCGACATCTTCCCGACCGCGGTGAACGTGCCCGTCGCGTGCGGCAACACGGTGGTGGAGCCCGGAGACATCGTCGTGGCCGACGACGACGGCGCGGTGGTCGTTCCGATCAAGCTCGCACCGGCGCTGCTGACGGCGGCCAGTGAGCACGCGGAGTGGGAGGAGTTCTCCCGCATCCGGCTCGAGCAGGGCGGGGACATGCGCCGCTACTACCCGCTCTCCGCGGAGGCCCGCCCGGAGTACGAGGAGTGGCTCGCCGCGCAAGCGGGCAGCGCCGCCACCGGCCACGGCGTGTGAGGCCGGCCCGATGAAGATCACCGAACTGGTTCCGTGGCTGATCCGGTCCGCGGGCTCCTACTGGGGAGAGTTCCTGTTCGTGCAGGTGCGCACGGACGAGGGGATCTCCGGATGGGGCGAGATCACCACCACCACCCCGACGGCCAACCGCGGGATCGCGGCCATGGTGCGGCAGCTGAACGACCTGGTCGTCGGCGACGACGCCACCAGGATCGAGGACACCTGGAACAAGGTGTTCCGCGCGTTCACCTACATGGGCAGCCGCGGCGCGGGCACGAACGTGACCAGCGCGCTCGACATCGCGCTGTGGGACATCCGCGGCAAGGCCCTCGGCCTGCCCGTCTGCGACCTGCTCGGCGGCCGCGTACGAGAGGACCTCCTCCTCTACACCCACCCGGACCAGCACCGGTTCGGCACGCGGGAGGGGATCGTCGACGAGATCCGCACGATCGTCGACTCCGGGCACACCGGCATCAAGTTCGACCCGTTCCCGCACGCCCCCGGCGTCCCGGAGACGAACGACCGCTACCTCGACGGCCGGATGACCCGCGCCGAGGAGCGGCAGGCGATGGAGCTCACCGCCCTCATCCGCGAGATCGCGGGCCCCGACGTCGACCTGCTGATCGACGCGCACGGCCGGTTCGACGTACCGAACGCGATCCGGCTGGGCCAGGCCCTCGACGAGGTCGGCGGCATCCACTGGTACGAGGAGCCGGTGCCCCCGGAGAGCTACCACGCCCTCGAACAGGTGCGCGACCGGGTGCGGACCCCGATCTCGGTGGGCGAGCGCCTGCACACACGGTGGGACTTCGTGCCGGTGTTCGAGAAACAGCTCACGGACTTCGCCATGCCCGACGTCACCTGGACCGGCGGGATCTCGGAGCTGAAGAAGATCTCGACGATGGCCGAGGCGTACTACGTGCCGATGTCGCCGCACGACGCGGCCGGACCGGTCAACCTCGTCGCCGGCGGGCACGTGATGATCACGGTCCCGAACTTCTACCGCATCGAGTCGAGCAGCTGCGACCTGCGCGCCTACAACCAGTTCCTGACTGCCCCGCTGGACAACAGCGACGGCAGGCTCAAGCTGCCGCCGGGACCGGGCCTCGGGCTCGACTTCGACCTGGAGTTCCTGCGTGCCCATGCGCAGGACGGGTTCCACGACTGACCCCTCGGGCTGATCCCCCGGCCCGCACCGTCCGCTCACGTCGCCGAGGAGGCAGCACCAATGATCGCCAGCATCGACCCGCGCACCGGCCGGAAGGTGGAGGAGGTCGGCACCACCACGTCGGCCTCCCACCTCGACGACCTGTGCGTACGCGCCACCGCCGCCGCGCAGGAGCTGGTGGCCCTTGGCCGCCGCGGGCGCGCGGGCCTGCTGCGCTCGATGGCGGCTGCGCTGCAGGAGCGCCGCACCGACCTCGTCGCCGTCGCCGACCGGGAGACCGCGCTCGGCGAGCAGCGCCTCGGTGGCGAGCTGACCAGGACCTGCTACCAGTTGGAGCTGTTCGCCGACGTGCTCGACGACGGCGCCTATCTCGAGGCGACGATCGACCACGCCGGCGACACCCCGATGGGCCCCCGGCCCGACCTGCGCCGCATGCTCGTCCCGCTCGGGCCGGTCGCGGTGTTCGGCGCCAGCAACTTCCCGTTCGCGTTCTCGGTGCCCGGCGGCGACACCGCCTCCGCGCTGGCCGCCGGCTGCCCGGTGATCGCGAAGGTGCACGGCGCCCACCCCGCCACCTCGGTGCTCAGCCACGAGGCGCTCGTCGCGGGTGCCGTGGCCGCGGGGGTGACGCCCGACGTGATCAACCTGGTCTTCGGCCGGGAGGCGGGCGTCGAACTGGTGAAGCGCCCGGCGGTGCACGCCGTCGGGTTCACCGGCTCGCTCGACGTCGGACGCCTGCTGTTCGACATCGCCTCGTCACGACCCTCACCCATCCCGTTCTACGGGGAGCTGGGTGCGCTCAACACGCTCACGGTGTGCCCCGGCGCGGCCGCCGAGCGGGGCGAGGACATCGCCGCAGGCCTCACCGCCTCCTTCACGCTCGGCGTCGGGCAGTTCTGCACCAAACCCGGGGTGGCGCTGCTCCCCGCAGGGCCCGCGGGCGAGGCGATCCGCCGCGGCTTGACCGAGCGTGTCGAGGCGATGGCAGCGGGCTTCATGCTCAGCGAGCGGACCGCACGGTCCTATCGCGACGGCACGGAGACGCTGCGCGGTCTGCCCGGCGTCCGCGTCCTCGCGAGCGGTGCCGGCGGCGGTGCCGACGGCTGGACCGGCGCCCCACTGCTCCTGCAGGCCGACGCCGACGCGGTGACCGGGGCCCTGACCGAGGAGTGCTTCGGTCCGGTTCTGGTGACCGTGGACTACACCTCCGAGGAGCACCTCCTGGAGCTGCTGCGCGGTTTCGGCCCCGCGCTGACCGGCACGATCCACGCCGACGCCGCCGACGCGGGGTTCTCGGCCCGGGTCTACGACCAGCTCGGCGCATCCGTCGGCCGCGTGGTGTGGAACGGCTTCCCGACCGGTGTGGCCGTCGCCTGGGGCATGCAGCACGGCGGCCCCTACCCCGCCACCACCAACGCGCTGCACACCAGCGTCGGCACCACGGCGATCCGCCGCTGGGTGCGCCCGATCAGCCTGCAGAACGTGCCGCAGAACCTGCTGCCTGACGAGCTGCGCGACACACCCGCCGACGCCGCCGGGCTCGTCCGCCGGATCGACGGCGTGCTGACGCCGGTGACCGAGTGAGAGGACACGACATGCTCGAGAACCGCCCGCTGGGCACGACCGGGATGTCGGTGCCGCCGCTGTGCATCGGCACCAGTGCGATCGGCAGCATCCCGGGGATCTACGGATACGACGTCGACGCCGACCAGGCCCTGCGCACGCTGCGGGCGGTGTTCGCCGGACCGGTCCGGTTCATCGACACCTCCAACAGCTACGGCGGCGGTGAGAGCGAGAAGCGCATCGGGGCGGCGCTGCGGGAGACCGGCGGCCTGCCCGAGGGCTTCCTGCTGAGCACCAAGACCGACCCCGACGCGGAGGGCGACTTCTCCGGCCCGCGGATGCGCCGCTCGCTCGAGGAGAGCATGGAACGGCTGGGGCTCGACCACTTCCGGCTCGTGTACCTGCACGATCCCGAGCGGATCCCCTTCGAGGACGCCACCGCACCCGGTGGTCCGGTCGAGGTCCTCATCCAGATGAAGGACGAAGGGCTCATCGACCACATCGGGGTCGCCGGCGGTCCGGTCGGGATGCTGCAGCGCTTCGTCGAGCTCGGGTCGTTCGAGGCCGTCATCACGCACAACCGGTTCACGCTGCTGGACCGCTCGGCGCAGCCGCTGCTCGACCAGTGCGCCGCGGCGGGCGTGGCCGTGCTGAACGCTGCCCCGTTCGGCGGAGGCATGCTCGTCAAGGGTCCCGACGCCGCACCCCGCTACGCCTACCGGATGGCCTCGGACCCGATCCGCGACAGCGCCACCCGCATGCTGCAGGCGTGCGAGGCAACGGGGGTGCCGCTGGCCGCCGCGGCGCTGCAGTTCTCCCTGCGGGACCCGCGGATCACCAGCACCATCGTCGGGATCACGAAGCCCGAGCGCCTCGACCAGACGCTCGAGCTGGCGTCCCTCGACATCCCCGCTGCCCTGTGGTCCGAGCTGGAAGCGCTGGCCCCGCCGAAGGAGACGTGGCTGCGGTGAGCGCCCTCCGCTGGGCGATCATCGGAACCGGCAACATCGCCGGCCGGTTCGCCGACGACCTCCGGCTCTCCGAGGCGGGGGAGCTGGTGGCGGTCGGGTCGCGCTCGCCGGAGCGGGCCGCCGCGTTCGCCGCCCGCACCGCGGCTCCCCGCCACCACGCCGATCACGCCGAGCTGCTGGCTCGCGACGACGTCGACGCCGTCTACATCGCGGTGCCGCACAGCGCCCACCGCGACGTCGCGGTCGCCGCGATCGAGGCCGGCAAGTCGGTGCTCGTCGAAAAGCCCTTCACCCTCAACCGCGCGCAAGCCGACGAGTTGGTGGCGCTGGCCCGGGACCGTGGCGTGTTCCTGATGGAGGCGATGTGGACGCGGTTCCTGCCGCACATGGTCCGCATCCGCGAGCTGCTCGCCCAGGGGCGCCTCGGCGACGTCCGTCTGGTGACGGCGGAGCACGGCGTCTGGTTCCGGCACGACCCGGTGCACCGGATGTTCGACCCGCACCTGGGCGGCGGCGCCCTGCTCGACCTGGGTGTCTACCCGATCTCGTTCGCCTCGATGGTGCTGGGCGACCCCACGTCCGTGCTGGCCACCGCGCAGTTCGGCGACACCGGCGTCGACGCCCAGACGACCGTCGTGCTCCAGTACGGGGACGGTCGCCAGGCCGTGGCGACCAGCTCGATGCAGGCGTGGCTCGCCAACCGGGCCACGATCGCCGGCACGGACGCGCGCATCGACATCGACGGCACCTGGTACCGGCCGACCTCCTTCACGCTCACCGGCCGGAGTGGGACGACCGAGCGCTACGAGTTCCCCGAACCCGGCAACGGGCTGCGCCACCAGGCGGAGGAGGTGGCACGGTGTGTGGCCGCCCGCCGCCTGGAGAGCGCGGTCATGCCGCTCGACGAGTCCTGCGCGATCATGGGGGTTCTGGACGAGGTGCGTGCCCGGGTAGGCCTGCGGTACCCCGACGACTAGGCGATCAGATCGTCCGCAACCGTTCGGGGGATGCGGTCCGTGGCGGCGTTCACGGACGCAAGACGATCTTTCCCACGTGGAGCCTGCGGGCGAGTTCCTCCTGCGCGCGGGCGGCCTGGTCCAGCGGGAACGTCGCGGCGACGACCGGCTGGATCTCGGCGGCGCGAGCCATAGCCATGAGGAGGTCGAAGTGCCGTGGGGTGTGCATCGCCGAGCCGATCACCTGCGCGTTGTGCAGGTAGAGGCGGCGCACGTCGAAGGCAACGTCGTACCCGCCGAGGGCGCCGGCGATCACCCACCGGCCGCCTTCGCGCAGGAGCGGCAAGCCGTCACCCACCAGCTGCCCGGCGACGACGTCGAGTGCGACGTCGATGCCCTCCGGGGCGGCCGCACGGACCTGCTCGACGACGTCTCGTGCGCGGTCGACGACCTCGTGGGCGCCTGCCTCGCGCACCGCCTCGATCTTGGATCCGCTGCTGATGGCGAGCACCCTCGCGCCGCGCGCGCGGGCGATCTGCACCAGCGCCACGCCGACACCGCCGGAGGCCCCGGAGACCAGGACGGTCTCCCCCTCCCGCAGCCGACCCCGCTCGATCATGCCAAGCGCCGTGCCGTACGCGGTCGGCAACGTCGCGAGCTGGTCGTCGGTGAGCGCGGACCCCGTCACGTCGTGCACCCTCTGCGCCGGTGCGGTCACGTACTCGGCGTAGCCGCCGTCGCGTTCGCTGCCCATCAGGCCCACCGGGTTCGCCTCCGGCCCGTCGGCGTCGTAGACGGCCGGGTCGACGACCACGCGGCGACCCACGAGATCCCCGTCCACGTCGGTGCCGACCCCCACGACCCGGCCTGCCACGTCCGCGCCCTGGATCCTCGGGAAGTCGATCGGGCCTCGCCAGCCCGACAGCGCCTCCGGGTCCCCCGGGCGGCCGTAGGCCCCCTCGCGGGTCCACAGGTCGGTGTTGTTCAGCGCTACGGCGCTGACACGGACCAGCACCTCCCCTGGTTGCGGCGCGGGCACGGCCACCTCCACCGGCTCCAGAACTTCCGGCCCGCCGTGCTGCGCGATCCGCACCGCGCGCATGGTCTCGGACACCGCCATCCCTCGACCTCCTCGCAGGTATACCGGTCGGTATAGTCACTTGACAGTACACCGATCGGTCGAGGCCGGGTCCACGCCGGAAAGGCACGCCGCCAGGGAGTCGGCGCAGGGCGCATCGGGGTGCGGGGCCACGTCGGGCTCCTCGGTCGGGTTCGACGGTCAGGTCGAGGGCAGGATCGCGAGTACGACCGCATAGGCAGCGGTGCCCGCGGAGATGCTCAGCAGCGCGTGCGCGCGCCACAGGTGCACGCCGACGGTCACAGCCACCGCGATCAGCCGTGCCAGCGCGACGGCGGGGCGTTCCAGTGGCAGGTCGCGCAGCAGGTAGACGACGAGGATGACCATGACGCCGGCGGGCAGGTGGCGGCCGAGGTAGCTGACCGTCGCCGAGTCCCGCAGCCGGGAGAGCACCACGAACGGCGCCGCACGCAGCACGAACGTGATCACCGCGGCAACGGTCACAGCGGCGGCGACGTAGCCGTTGTCAGGCATCGGCGCCGCGCCGACGTCGAGGCAGCTGCCGGCGGACCAGCAGCAGCACCACGAACAGCGCCATCGCAGCCAGCAGCATCTGTCCGGGCACGACCAGCCCGGCCGGCACCGCGACCGTCATCGCCAGTGCGGGCCCGGTGACCTCACCCTCCGCGCGGGCGGCGTCGAGGGCGAGCACCACGAACAAGGCGGTGAACACGAACTCGAGAGCCGGCGCGTGCCACGCGAGCCCGGCGCCTGCCGCCGCGCCCAGCACGCCGCCGCCGACCCAGCAGGAGTGCAGCAGTACCTGGGTCCAGAGGATTCGCGCGCCGGACATCGCCCCCGGTCGCGTGGCGACCAGCGCGTAGGCCTCGTCGATCAGGGCGAAGATCGCGTACGCACGACCGGCGTGGCTGCGGACGTGGTGCAGCGGGAACGAGAGCCCGTAGAACACGTGTCGGCCGTTGACCAGCACGGTGGTCAACGCGATCGCCGCGAGGGGTGTCCCGGCGCCCACGAGGGCGATCAACAGGAACTCCAGGGAACCGGCGTAGACCACTCCGCTGATGACAGGGGCCCACCACCACGGCAGGCCGGAGCTGACGACCAGCAGACCGAAGCTGACCCCCAGCAGGACCATGCCGGGCCCGACCCCGAGCACGTCACGCGCCGCCGACACCGCCGCGCGTCGCCACGGCGGCCGCGCTTCCTCGGGTGGTTCGTCGTGCCGCGGTTCATGCATGAGGCGCACTTTATGGCCGACACCACGCCATCCGATGGCGAATGCGAGCCGAGAACCAGCCTCTAACGCATGATAAGTGCGTGGATCGCATCGATCGCGCCATAATCAACGTCCTCCGCCGCGACGGGCGTGTGTCCAACGTCGAGCTGGCCGAGCGCGTGGGACTGACGCCGGCCCCCTGCCTGCGGCGCGTCCGCCGCCTCGAGGAGGACGGGGTCATCACCGGCTACCGGGCCGACATCGATCCCGCCGCCGACGGCCGCGCGTTCGAGGTCCTGGTCAACGTCGAGCTCGCGGTCAAGGACCGGGCCACGGTCATCGGGTTCGAGACCCGGCTCGCCGGCTTCGACGAGGTCGTCGAGCTCCGTCGCATGTTCGGCCTGCCCGACTACTTCGTGCGCATCGCCACCGCCGACCTCGCGGCCTTCGAATCGTTCGTGACCGACGAGCTCGAGACCATCCCCGGCCTGGCCAAGGTCGACTCCCACCTGACCATGAAGCGCGTCAAGTAGCGCGCCGACTCCTTGCTCCCCGCGGACCCGGACGCGGGTCCGGGAGCCCTGGCCCGCACCCTCTGGCACGATCGGACGGTGTGATCGGCGCCGGAGGGAACCGCAGCACGACCTCTGACGGGGCGAAGCGCCTCCGGACGCTGGACCTGATCGACGCACATGCCGGTGGCGACATCGGGCGGGTGATCGTCGGCGGCGTCGTCGACCTGCCCGCCGCCACGGTGGCCGAGCGTGCCCGCAGGCTGCAACGCGATGCCGACGGGCTGCGTCGGCTACTCACGCAGAAGCCCCACGGGGACCCCTCGCAGTGCGTCAACCTGGTCGTGCCGCCGTCCGCGCCGAACGCCGACGCAGGCTTGGTGATCATGGGGACGATGGGCTACCCCGGCTTCTCGGGCTCGAACGCGATGTGCACGGCGGCAGCCCTGGTCGAGGCCCGACTCCTGCCGCTCCCCGAGCCCGAGCGGGATCTGGTCCTCGAGACGCCCGCAGGGCTGACGCGGCTCACGCTCACCGCCCGCGACGGGCGTCTGGACGCGGTCGCCTACGACGCCCTGCCCGGCTTCGCGATCCCGGGCGTGCACAGCGCCCACGTCGAAGGCTGGGGACGGGTGCGGTTCCGGCTCGTCCACGGCGGCGTGTTCTACGCGGTCGTGGACGCGGTCGACGTCGGCCTGGACCCCGCCCGCGCAACGGTCTCCGAGCTCACCCGCTTCTTCGACGCCCTCTTCACGCAGGTCGTACCGAACCTCGAACTCGCCCATCCCGAGCACGGCGCCATGCCGCCGCTGTCGCTCGGCCTGCTGGCAGGCCCGTTGCAGGCCGATCCAGGGGGCACACCACGCGTCGACGTCGCCGTCTACATGGAGGGCGGCGTCATCTGCGCAGGCCCGACCGGTACCGGGACCACCGCCCTGCTCGTATGGCTGCACGAGCGAGGACAGCTCGCCCCCGGCGCGGGAGTTCGGGCGGTGTCGCCGTCCGGCCAGGAGTTCGTGGGCACCCTCACCGACACCGTGACGGTCGGCGACCGCCCAGGAGCCCGTACCCGGATCGCGGGGCGCCCGTACCTGCTGGCGCGAAGCCGCATCATCGTCGACTTCGACGACCCGCTGATCGATGAACGCGGGCTCGCGGAGATCCTGGCCTGACCAGCACCTTCACCAGCCACGCGGTCGCGAGCGCGACCGCCTGCACCCGCCCCGTACGCCACATCGGTGCGAGCGCGTCGGCAGCGACCGCAATGAGCCCTGCTTCACGCGCTGGGCACACCGCTCGCGAGCAGGTTGCGTGCCGCCGCCGCGGAGTCGACCGGCACGACCACCCGGCCACCCTCGACCACGTAGTACGTCGGGAACGTGTCGACCTCGAACGCCGTGACGATCGGGCCACCGGACTCCCGCTCCCGCACCACCGGCGTGGACCCGAGTGCCGACAACAACTCGTCACCGTCCTCGCCCGAAACGACGGCGAGCCCGGACGTCCCGGACGCGACCGCGGCGAACTCCGGGGCATGCGACAGGCACGCCGCGCAGGTGGTCGAGAAGAACGCGATCACCCCGGGCCCGTCGCCGAGGAACCCGGCGTCCACGGACCGGCCGTCGACCGTCTCCGCGGTGAAGGGCGGAAGGTCGGCGCCCGCAGCAAGACCGCCGGGCACACCGAGCATCGGGCCGAGCGCGGCGAACTTGCGCTCATGCGCGGCGAGACGCCGGACCACCGCGCCCGTCAACAGGAGGTTGGCACCCACCATGATCCCGAGCACCACGACGACGACCACGAGCAGATCCACAGACAGATTCCCTCAGCTCCTCACCACCGGGCCCGGCTACCACCAGCCGCCGAAGATCAGCACCTTGCGATGTTCTCACCGATCAGGCACGGCCCCTTGTCCACGCAGAAGGTCGGACGCCCACAGCCGTGGTAGCAAAGCTTCTTCCGGCCGTTGGAATCGCAGCACCAGCGCTCCTGGCACGCACTCGCCTGCACCTCGGGCGCAATTCGAGCCAGCACCCGGTCAGCAAATCGGCGCATCACACTCATTCGACGACATCCCTCGATTCTGAAGTGACCACGCGGTCACCATCGAGCGGAGACCGTAGTATCCTCAAGATCACTATCACAAGATCGCATTGCGTGATCCAGATCTCAACGCCGTTCGTCTGCCCGGAGATGGCCGGGGAGGGACCTCGGCGGTGTTCACCGCCCGCGCGCAGTACGTCGAGCGGCCGCAGCCAAGCCTCGATCATCACGAACCCACCAGCGTGGATACCCTGACGCAGCACGCGACCCGGGGGGGCTGTGGAGAGTGTTGTCGCGCATGTCGCGCACGGCGTCGTGGGTGGTGCTGATCGGCGTCGTCCCGGTGACGATGCTCGCCGTGACGGGTGTGCTGGTCGGGTTCAACGTCTTCGCGTTCACCGAATCCCCCGTCACCGCCGTCAAGATCGCGATCGGCGTGGTGCCGACGGTGCTGGTGCTCGGCCGTGGGCTGTGGGTGCTGGCCTCCCCGATCGACAACCCGGTGCGCGGCATCCCGGTGCGCGAGCACGAGCAGCCGGAGCTGTGGGCGTTGGTCCGCACGCTCGCCGAGGTCGCGGGAACCGCACCCCCGCACGACATCCACCTGATCGCGGACGCGAACGCCGCCGTCATGGAGGACACCCGGCTACTCGGGTTGATCTCCACGCGGCGACACATGTTCATCGGCGCCCCGCTGGTCGCCGAGCTGAGCGCGGCCCAGTTCGCCGCGGTGCTCACCCACGAACTCGCGCACTACAGCAACCGGGACACCCGTTTCGCGGGCAGCGCCTACCGCAGCAGGCGGGCCTTCGTGCACACCCTGACCACGATCAACAGGGACGACCACCTCCAGCGCGCACTGCATTTCCTGCTGCAGCACATCGGCACGCTCGCGCTCCGCGCGTCCACGACGCTGAGCAGGCGGCAGGAGAGCGCGGCAGATGCGGCGGCGGCCACCGCGGTCGGCTCGGCGGTCACCGTCGCCGCGTTCCGTGAGCTGGCGCCGATCGTCTGGTCGTGGAACGTGTTCCTGGACGAGCACCTGATGACGGGCTGGTCCGCGGGCTACCTGCCGGCCGATGCGTTCAGCGGGTACCGCAAGCTGCGTGCCTCGCTGCACGACGAGATGGCCGATCTGCGCGCCGACCCGCCGGACGAGGCAGACCCGTACGACGCGCACCCACCGTTGAGCGAGCGGATCGCAGCCGTCGACGCGCTGGGCGCCGCCGGCACGGTGCGGGTGCCGGCCGGGAATGCGCTCGGCCTGCTGCGCAACCCCGCGCCGCTGCTCGACGCTGCGCTGCTGGACGGGCTGGGGCCCGAGGCGCGCGCCAAGCGGCACGTGGACTGGCCGACGCTGGTTCGCATCGGCGGCCTCGCCTCCCTGACCGGGCACACCGACCGCGTGCTGACCAATGCGGCCCGTCTCACCGGGGGACCGCCGACCCTGCGCACCCTGCTCGACGCGTTGGACGCGGGTCTGCTGGTCGATCTCGGCGCCCACCCGAACGGGCCGGCCGAACCGTCGGAAGGACCCCGGGTACGTTGGGCGCGAGCAAGGTTGATCACCCGGGATGGGCTGTTCGGCGCGGTGGTCGCGACACTCACCGAGGCCGGGGCGGTCCGTTGGCTGGAGTCGTGGCCGTCTGCCGGCACCATGCGGCTGGACACGCGGTACCGGCACTCGCTCCCACAGCTGGTCGACGCGGCGGTGGCCGCTCCCCCGGACACCGCGGGCCTTCGCAGGCTGCTCGATTCGGTGGGGCAACCACATGGAGGGCCGGAACGACGTGGCACTGCTGCTGAAGACGAGGACACGCGTCCTCTTCGCCATGCGCAAGGAAGCCAAACGCCACGGCCTGTCGGTGAAGGGCTACATCGAGCAAGCCCCTGAGGACGAGCTGGTCGCGCTCATCCACGAGGTGGACCCCACCGTCAACCCGGCCGAGATGGTGCCGGGCCTGCCCGACCTGCCGGGGGTGGACGTCACCCGGTGGGGCATGCCGCCCAGACCGGCGCTGAGCACCGATCTGAGCAGGCCGGTCCCGGTGATCGGTAGGGCGGTGGCCGCGGCACGGGCCGGGGACTGGCGGCCGGCCGCCGACCTGCTCCACCGCAGCTACGGGGACTGGGGGATGCGCGCGGCCGCGGTACACGCGCTCGGCGAGGCGGCTGCGGACGACGGCAACTGGCTGCAGGCGTGGCGCGCCGCAGGCACCGGACACGACCGCCACATCGCGGTCGTCGACGCGCACGGACTCTTCTGGCTGGCCTGGAAGCTGCGCGGCAACAAGCCGCCCGACCACACCACGGCCGAACAGCACGAGGCGTTCTACCGGCTGCTGCCGCAGTGCGAGGCAGCGGCGCGCAAGGCGAGCGAGCTGGCGCCGGACGACCCGACACCGTGGTGCACGCTGGTCATCCTCGCGCGTGGCCACGGGTACGACAGCAACACGTTCACCGCGGTCTGGCGCCAGCTGCAGGCCCGCGACCCGCTGCACCGCGCCGGGCACGAGTTCGCGCTGATGTACCTGGCCGACACGAGCGACTCGCCGCAGCCGGTGTTCGCCTTCGCCGAGCGGGCCGCCGCCGCGTCCCCCGCGCTCGCCTTCCTGGTCGTCCAGGCCGCCTACCACGCCGAGGACGACGACGAGAAGATCTGGAAGGACGCGCGGGTCCACCGCGCACTCGACGCCGTGCTGCACTGGCTGGGCACTCCCGCCGGCGGCGGGGGCGTGTACGCGAACAACGACCGGCGCTGGGCGGGGTACGGGCTGGTGAGCGCGGGCCGGGGCGCCGAGGCCGTGCCGCTGTTCGCCCGGTTGGGCATCGACGCGTCCGGCAGGCCGTGGGAGGACTTCGGCGACAACGCGACCGACGTCTTCGACAGCTTCCGAAGGCGCGCCTGCGCAGACCCACGCTCCGCCTGACCCGGAAGGGACCGCCATGGACAGGCCCAACCCCACGAACATGATCGGGTACAGGGTCCTCGGCGAGGACGGCAAACTCGGCGGCGGCACGGGGCGACCCACCATCTCCTGGTGGATCACCTTCGCGCTGTGCGTGCTCTTCTTCCTGGCCACGCTGCTTCCCGGCGCGTTCACGCTCGTGCACCGGCACACCGGCCAGGGACTGGTCGACGTCTCGGACGGGCTGCTCGGTGTGATCAACAACCCGTACGTCTTCGCCGGGGTCGGGATGCTCCTGATGTGCGCGATGTGGATCCTGGAGTACACCCGGCGGGGCTCGATCGGGGTGTCCGCGCAGCAGCGGGGCAGGAAGGCCCCAGAAGGGAGTTTCGAGTCGGAGATCCGGCTCCTGCCCACGCCGCTGCACCTGGCGTGGTTCGTCGGGCTCGCCGTGCTGATCGTCGCGCTGCTCGGCCTTCCCGCCACCGTCGACTGGGACCTCGACATCTTCTTCGTCTGGTTCCTGTGGGGCGCGATCCTCACGCCCGTGAACGGCGCTGTCCTCGGCTCGCTGGTCAAGAAGATCGCCTACGCCCGCTGGTACCGGCGGCAGGCGGCCAGGAACCCGCACGGCCGTGTCAGGCGCACCGCGCAACCGTTCTGGCGCTCGTTCTCCTACCGGTGGCGGCTCGACCTGTGGATCTGCGGGGCCGCGACGCTCATGGTCGTGACCGGCGCGATCATCGGGTGGAACCTGGCGAGCCTCCCGGCCGACGAGTTCGGCGATGCCGAGGACATCCAGGAGGCGATCGCCGTCACGACCGTGTTGCTGACGACCGGTGTTCCGGCCATGGTGTTCGGGCTGTGGGCGTGCACGCAGTTCTGGCGCAGCGGCGAGGACATCAGGACCGGGGAGTCGGCGACATGACCGATCTCGGAAGGATCTTGGGTACCTTGGCGGCGACGTCGCGGTGGCCGAGGTAGGTTCCTGCTCGCCTCGCTCGCCCGACCCATTTCCGAGGAGAACGCGGTGACCACCGAAGACGATGTCCGCGGCCGCGCCGCGACGCTGGACTGGCCGAGCGTCCACGCTCGGGTCCTCGCCTCCTTCGCCAAGGGTTGGGACACACCCGACCCGTATGCGTGGGACGGCCTCATGACGGAGAACATCGAGCTCAACCAGCCCTTGCTGCAGCCGGGTACGACCCGGCAGACGTGGCACGAGGAAGCGCAGCGCCTCGTGACACTCCTGCCCGACATCCGCGGCGTGGTGGTCGGGTGGGCGGGCCACGAGGACCTCTTGTTCATCGAACTGCGGCTCAGCGCCACGCTCGGCGGGAAGTACCTGGAATTCCGAGCGGTCGACAAGCTGTGGCTCACGCCGAACGGCACCGTCCTGCGCCGGGACTCCTTCTTCGACTCGGCTCCGCTGATCCAGACGGTGCTGCGCCGACCGTCCTCCTGGCTGCCGTGGTGGCGATCGGGGCTCGGCCCGTTCATGGCCAGGCGCCGGTTCCTCGATCGTTGATCGGGTGTTCCCGTTCGCTCAGCCGTCGCGCATCGCCGCGGCCGCGCGCTCGACCGCGGTGGCGTGGGGCCCGGCGCCCGGCCGCACCGGTCCCGGGCCCCGGGCCGCAGGTGTCAGCGGCCCGTTGAGCCGTCGATCAGCTCGCGGAGGATGTCGGCGTGCCCGGCGTGACGACCGGTCTCCTCGATCATGTGCGCGAGGGCCCACCGCATCGAGGGCGGGCGGCCGGAGCGGGCGGGCCGGGCGACCGGCGTCGTCAGGTCGGAGCAGGCGTCGATGACGACGTTCGCACGGTCGACCGCGGCCCGGTAGTCGGCGAGGACGGACGCGACGGTCTCGTCGGGTCGCGGCCGGAAGGTGCCCGGCCAGTCGGCTACCTCCTCTCCCAGGAAGGTGTACCGCTCGACGTGGGCGAGGTGGCGGACCAGCCCCAGCAGTGACGTCCCCGAAGGGACACCAGGGGTGCGGACCTGCGGCTCCGGGACGTCCTCGGCCTTGGCGGCCACCGCAGCGCGCAGGTGGTCGAGGAACCCGCGCAGCACCTCCTTCTCCTCGGGTCCGGTACGTGGGGGTGGGGTGTCGCGGCGGCGGGTGCGCGGGGCGGTCATGGTTGCTCCTCCACGAGAGTTCGGGGTCAGCCGGTTCGCCGGATCAGCAGGACGTGGTCGACGACTTCGGCAGTGCGTCCGCCGGGTCCGGTAGCCGTCCGGCGGGGCGCGTCGGCCCGTTCGACGTACCACCGCTCCGGTTCGAGGTCCAGGCCCGCCGCGACGTCCGTCGGGGACGGGAAGTGCGCGTCCGGGTCCTGGTTCCAGGACCAGGGCGCAGTCGAGCCGTGGTCGACGACCAGCAGGCGGCCGCCGGGTGCGAGCGCTCGTGCGGCGGTCCGCAGGACACGCTCGCGGGGCAGGTCGAAGGGGTGTGCAGGAAGTGCGCGGAGACGAGGTCGAACCGCCCGGCCGGGAAGGTCCGTGCGAGGTCGTGGCGCTCCGCGGAGATCCGGTCGCCGAGCCCCGAGCTCTGCGCGCGGGCGGCCAGCCGGGCGGTCGCGACAGCGGAGATATCGACCGCCGTCACCTGCCACCGCCTGCGGGCCAGCCACAGGGCGTCGCCGCCGGGACCGCAGCCGAGGTCCAGCGCCCTTCCCGGTGCCAGGTCCGCGGCGATCTCGACGAGCCGGACGTTCGCCCGGGGCTCGTCGGGCGCGTCGTGCCGCTGGTGGTGGTCGTCCCAGAAGCGGGCGGATCCGTCGGGGTGCTCGATGACAGACTCGGACACGGGAGCTCCTTCTGATGTGGTGTGCCGGGCCAGCCTTGCCCTTGTCCACCGGGAAGGCACGGTTCCTTGCGGTTCCGGCAAGTTCCACACCTGGCTGACCGGCCGGGTTCCGGCGCGTCGGAGCCGATACGTCATTCGTCGCACCCATTCATCGACGAACGGCGCGAGCACGCGCGCATCCCGACGGGAGCGTTGACCTCTCCACTCCCCCTGGATAACGTCGCCGTTCGACGGGCGGCAGAAGAAATGCGGACACCGGCCGCCCGAACAGCTCTCCATTCCGCCGCGGGGCCCGGAGGTGACGGTGATCGACTGGGCACAGGTGATCCTGGATCCCACGGGCGAGGTGGAGCGCAACGAGGACCGAGCGCTCGCCGCCCGGCCCGCAACGCTGGACGGGGCGACCCTCGGACTGCTCGACAACGGCAAGCCGAACGCCGCGGTGCTGCTCGACGAGGTCGGCCGGCAGCTCGCCGACCGGTTCCGGCTGCAGGATGTGAAGGTCTTCGCCAAGGACTACTTCGGAACTCCGGTGGAGCGCACACAGGTCGAGCGCATCGTCGCCACCTGCAACTTCGCCGTCACGGCGGTCGGTGATTGAGGCTCCTGCAGCGCGGCCAGTCTGGCCGACGGGATTCTGCTGGAACGTGCCGGCGTGCCGGCCGCCAGTATCTGCACCGAACCGTTCCGCCTCGCCGCCGACGCGATGGCGCGCTCGTACGGCTTCCCCGATTTCCCGTACGTCGTGACCGAGCATCCGGTGGCGAGCCTGTCCCGTGAGGAGGTCCGCGATCGCGTGACCGTGATGCTCCCCCGCATCCTCGAGATCCTGGGGGTCTCCGTGGAGGTCGAGGGATGACGGTCGAGAACGACGCGCGCACGATCGTGGACGCGCTCGTCGACGCGGTCGAGTACTGCTACGACCAGGAGTGGAGCGACGGGCTTCCCCTCGTGCCGTGCACGCCCGAGCGGCTCGAGACGTTCCTCGCGCAGACCGATCGCGCACCGGAGGACGTGCTGCTGGCCATGCCCCAGATCGGGCGGGAGTGCACGGTGCGGATGGCTGCGCTGAACGCCGCGATGGCCGGCTGCCGCCCGGAGTACTTCCCGGTGGTGCTCGCGGCGTGGGACTCGCTGCGCACCGAGGGGTACCCGGGCCGGGGCATCTGGCAGAGCACCACCGGCACCGCATCGTTGATCCTGGTGAACGGGCCGGTGCGCGAGGAGCTCGCCATCAACAGCCGGGGCAACGTGTTCGGCTCCGGCTTCCGCGCGAACGCGACGATCGGGCGGGCGATCCGGCTCGCCGCCCTGAACGTCTTCGGGCTCCGCCCGCACGCACTCGACCAGGCCACCCAGGGCACCCCGGCGAAGTACACCTGCTGCATCGGGGAGAACCAGGAGGAGAGCCCGTGGCCGTCGTTCCACGAGGAGTTCGGGTTCGGGCCGGACGAGAGCACGGTCACCGCGATGACGATGCGCGCGGTCGCCCACATCGAGGCCCGGCACACCGCCGAGGCGACACAGCTCCTGCACGACCTGGCCGACACGATCACCCGCACCGGTGCCTTGCTGCACCGCACGACCTCCTCCTGCCTGGTGCTCAGCCCTGAGCACGCCCACCTACTGGCCGGGCAGGGCTTCGACAAGCCGGCCATCCGCCGGTTCATGTTCGAGGAGGCGCGCCTCACCCGGGAGGAGCTCGACCGGGTCGGCAAGACCGCGATCTCCCGCTCCACCTCGTGGCGGCTGCCCGCCGACCACCCCGACGCGCTCCCCGACGACCAGATCGACCCCAGCACGGCGACGTTGCACGTGCTCGCTTCGCCGGACGCGGTGCAGATCGTGGTGGCCGGCGCGTCGAACTCCGGCGTGTCCGCCGTGGTCGACACGTTCGGGCCGCGGGGCGACCGGCCCGCACTAGTCCCGGTGCCACCGCGGAGGCACCCGGACTAGCGGGTCGACCACAAGCGCTGGCCTTGCCCTCCCGCGGCGGCGCGAGTCGCACGTCAGGGTCCTCGTCACCGCGCTCACGTACGCCTCGCACGCCGGCTCGGCGTCTTGATCGCCAGGAGTGGTGTACGGCTCACACCGATCACCTCGGCCCAGCGCGATCTACCGGTTCCCCTGTGCCGTCAGGGCGTCCGCCTCCGCCCGGATGAGGCGGCGGACGATGAGCGCGGCGCGTGAGGGCCTGCTGTCGCGACGCTGCGTCAGGCACAGGGTGACCGGCGCCGCGTCCCGCAGCGGGAGCCAGACCAGGCCGGGGACGTCGGACGAGGTGTCGAGCCGGGCGAGGACGCCGAGCCCGGCACCCTGCCCGACCATGACCTTGACGGTACGCGCCGACATGGCCTGGACGACGACGTCGGGATCGGCCACGTTCCGGTGCAGCATCTCCCACATCACGGTGCCGGGGCGCATGGTGACGACCGCCCGGGCCTCGATGTCACGCCAGTGCACGTGGTCGCGGTCGGCGAACGGATCATCGTCTCGTACGTAGACGCCCACCGGCACCGACACCAGCGGCACCCGGTGCAGTCCTGTCGCGGCGGGGCTCGTCGGCATCGTGACGACGCCGAAGTCCAACTCGCCGCTGAGCACCGCGGTCTCGATGGTCGTCGAGGCTCCCTCGCGCACGGTGAACCGCAGACCCGGGTGGTGCTCGCGGAGCTGACCCACGACGGGAGCGATGATCGCCTCCGCCGTGGCCGAGACGCCGCCGATCTGCACCTGGCCGCGGTACGCGCCGCTGGAATCCATGGCCGCTTCGCGAACGGCGTCCTCGGCGGCCACCAGCCGGCCCAGCGGCCCGATCAGGGCCTCGCCGGCCGGTGTCGGGAGTACGCCCTGGCGGCTGCGGGTGAGCAGGACGACGTCGAGCTCCTCCTCCAGCAACGCGATCTGCTGACCCATGGTGGGCTGGCTGACCCCGCACCGGGTGGCCGCGGAACGCAGCGACCCGGTGTCGACGGCAGCCAGGAAGTAGCGCGCCCGCTCCACCCGCACCGGTTCACCATAAAGGCAGAACCTTGCACCGGTGAGCGCGAACTGCGGCTTCCCCCGGGCCCCGGGAGCCGGGCATCGTGCGTGGACCTCGACCTGCCGGCCGGTCCGAGGTCCCGGCGTGAAAGGAATCCCCAGTGCCCGACGGCCCTCTGAGCCACGTACGCGTCCTGGACGTGTCGACGATCCTGGCCGGTCCGCTGGCGTCCTCGCTCCTCGGCGAGTTCGGCGCCGAGGTGATCAAGATCGAGCATCCCGCCGAGGGGGACCCGGCGCGGCGCTACCCCCCTCTGGAGGACGGGGAGTCGGTGGCCTGGACGATGCTCGGCCGCAGCAAGCGCAGCGTCACCGTCGACCTGCACCACCCCGACGCCGCCGATCTCGTCGGTCGGCTGGCGGCGACGGCGGACATCGTGGTGACCAACTTCCGTCCGGCGACGCTGCGCCGGTTCGGCATCGACTTCGACGACCTGCGGGCCTACCGGCCGGACCTCGTGATGGTCCACGTGAGCGCGTTCGGCCGCACCGGCCCGTACGCCGACCGCCCCGGCTTCGCGCGCGTGGCGGAGGCCTTCGCCGGGCTGACCTACCGCACGGGCGAGCCGGACCAGCCGCCGGTCTTCGCCGGCTACCCCGTCGCCGACGGGGTCACCGGCATCTACGCCGCGTTCGCGGCCATGCTCGCGCTGCGTCAACGGGACCGCACCGGCGAGGCGCAGCTGGCCGACATCCCCCTCTACGAACCGCTTCTGCGGATGATGGAGGACTTCGTCGTCGAGTACGACGCCACCGGGGAGAGCCGCGAGCGCCAGGGCAACCAGAACCCGCACATCAGCCCCAACAGCCTCTACCGCACCCGGGACGGCCGCTGGCTCGCCCTGCCGGCGTCGACCGAGCGCATGTGGCGGCGACTGGTCGAGGTCATGGACGCGCCGGACCTCGCCGTCCACGACTCCATGACCGCGCGGCTGGAGCACCGCGACGAGATCGAGAAGCGGGTCGGCGACTTCGTCGGCGCGCACGACCTCGACCCGCTGATGACGCTGCTCCTGGATGCGGGCGTCGCCGCGGGGCCGGTGAACTCGGCGGCCGACGTCTGCGCCGACCCGCACATCCGCGCGCGCGGCTCGGTGGTCGAGGTGCCGACCGGCTCCGGCGGGCGCTCCCGGCTCATGCAGGCCCCGGCCGGCCGCTTCTCGGGGTTCAGCGGCGCGACCGGCCGCGGGGCGCCGGAGCTCGGCGAGCACACCGCCGAGGTGCTGCGCGACCTCGCCGGGCTGACGCCACCGGAGATCGACGACCTGCGCCGCCGCGGAGTGGTCTGACCGAGAGGGCTTGATCATGACTATGGCAGTCGTGTCCATCATCGTTCTGGTCGCGCTCTTCGCGGCGACGACGATCCGCGGGTTCGACCTCGGGCTGGCCGCCCTGTCCGCGGCGTTCCTCCTCGGCCTCGCGGCCGGCGTGCCGGTGGACGAGGTGACGGCGTTCTTCCCCGCCGACTTCTTCGTGCTCATCGTCGGGGTCACCGCGATGTTCGCCGCCGCCCAGCTCAACGGGACCCTCGACTGGCTCCTCGACCTGCTGCTGAAGCTGGTCGGCGGCCGCCTGGTGCTGGTCGCGCTGGTCCCCTTCGTGGTCGGCGCCGTGCTGACCGCGATCGGCACCCTGCCGGCGGCGGCGACCGCGATCGTCGCCCCGATCGCGCTGGGTCTCGCCGCCCGGTACCGGTTCTCACCGCTGCTGGCCGCCGTGCTCGGCATCACCGGGATCATCAGCGGGTTGCTCTCGCCGCTCGCCGTCTACGGCGTCACCGCGCGCGAGCTGAGCACCAAGCTCGGGATCGCCCTGCCCGGCTCGGCCCCCGTGACGTTCCTGCTGGGCGGGCTGCTCACCGGGGTGGCCGTCTGCGCGGCCTGCCTGCTGATCGGCATGCGGACCGGCGCGGTGCCCCGCGGCCGAGCCACCGCCGCGACGCCCGACGCCACCGCACCCGACGCCACCGCACCCGACGTGCCACCGGGCACGCCCGCTCCCGACGGCGGCGCCGAGCCGCGGACGGCCCTCGCCACCGTTGTCGCTGCGCCGTCCGGATCGCGCACGGCACGCACCCTCACGGTCGGTTGCCTGCTCGCCGTCGTGGTCCTCTCCGTCGGCTTCGACATGAACGTCGGCTACCTCGGTCTGACCGCGGCGCTGGTCCTGGCGCTGGCGCTCCGCTCGGAGCCCGGCGAGATCGTCGCCAGGATCCCGTGGGGCGTGGTCCTGCTGATCGGCGGGCTGCTCACCTACGTGGGTCTGATGCAGCACCTCGGCGCCTTCGAGCAGCTCAGCAACCTGCTCCGGATCGAGGCGTCGCCCGCCCTCAGCCTGCTGCTGCTGTGCTACATCGCCGGTGTCACCTCGTTCGCCGCCAGCTCCATCGCGGTGTTCGTGACCGCCATGCCCCTGTTGCCCCCGCTGGTGGAAGCCGGGGTCTCTCCGGTCGGGGCCGTGCTCGCCCTCGCCCTGGCCTCGGTGCTCGTCGACATCAACCCCCTCGGCATCACCGGAGGGCTGATCCTCAGCGCCGCCGAACCCGCGGCCCGGCCCCGGTTGTTCCGCCAGCTGCTCACCTACGGCCTGGTCTCGATCGTCGTGGCGCCCTTCCTCGCCTGGCTCGCCTTCAGCGGGTGGTGACCGGCGAGCTCGGCCCGGTGCCGGGACGGCGATGCGCCATCCCGGCACCGACCACGCGTCAGGCCGGCGCGACCGCCCCGGCCAGTGCACCGCAGGCCGCCGGGACCCGCTCGCCCTGCTGCCGCAGGAATGCCGACTTGGGCTCCAGCCGTCGGGACGCGAACCGTTCGAGGCTGACCACGCAGAAACCCAGTACCCCGGAGGCGACCATCTCGAGATCGTCGCTGGCGTCCACCTGCCATTCGCTGTACCGGCCCTCCACACGCTCGCATCGCGCGCGGACCGTCAATGTCGCACCGGCCGGAACGGGTGCCAGGTGCGTGAGCTCGAAACGCGTGCCGAGAGAGCACTCGTCATCCCGCATGTAGCTGCGCAATGCGAGCATGGCGGGCCATTCGCACACTCCGAGCAGCCAGCCGCTGGCCATCACCTCCGGCTTGCGGATGAACTCCGCCACGCCCGGCAACAGCCGCTGGACCATGTTCTCGCGACCGACCCGGTAGGTGATGACCTGCGTCGTTCCGACCGCCAGGTGCCCGCTCACCAGCGCGTCCCGTCAACAGCGACGTGGTCGCCCTCGTGCGCGGCAGGAGCCGCACAGATCCATTCCTGGTCGTAGATGGGGCGCAGCGCGTCGCCACAGATCACTGCACGGTCGAGGTGGTTGTGTTCCTGGTGCATTTCTCTCCCCAAAGCTGGTACGTGGACGCCGCCCACGCCGGAACTGCGCAGGCCGAATCAGGACGGCGCGCGAGGATGCGTCGAGGTGGGCCCGATCCGACCCGCGCGGATCACCGAGCGGGTCGTCGGGTGGGCCGGTTCCTGCGGCCGCTCACCGACCGGCGGGTGCGGCCGGGCGGAACGGGCGAGGTGCGCCCGCGGGCCGAGGACGTGTCGTGATGCCGGAGCCTGCGCCGAGGCGGGCGCCGGAGGCGGTGGTGTGCCGCCGGTTCGTGCCGGATTCCGGCGGGGACCGGCGGAACCCTCGTGCCGTGACGTACTCCCAACGTGCTGTCCGTGCAGATCGCCGCCGCGGTCGGCGAGTTGCATCGTTCGCTCTCGTCCACCGCGGTCACGACGCGCGACGAGCCCCCCGGGTCGTCAGGGGGAGATCATCTCGGGTCGCGGCGACAGGCTTGCATGAACGATTCAGAAGGCGCACGGGGGATGCCTCCCCCGTCCGTGACGCGGAGGGCACCCCACCCCCGGGACATCATGATCATGTTCAGCCTGGTGCCGGGCTCGGTCGACCCGGTCGAGCAGCCGCCCCGCAAGCGCTCGATCAGGTGGGACACGAGCCCGGCCGGGAACGGCCGGCGATCGATCCATGATCTACAACTCCGCCCGGTCGGGGGAACTCGGGCGAGGCCCGGAACCCGCGCGCGCCCGGCGACGACGGACCGCAGCCGGTCAACGCACCGGGACTTCCCGCCTCGGCGCCCGACGGACTCCGGCCGCACGCGTGCGTTGGGTGAGCGCGACGCAGAGCAGGACGGCCAGCGCGACGGCGACCGCGGAGCCCGGGACGGTCTCGCCGAGGAGCAGCACCGCCCAGGCCAGCGTGAGCAGGGGTTGGGCGAGCTGGATCTGTCCCACCCGGGCGATACCTCCCCGGGCGAGGCCCGCGTACCAGGCGAAGAAGGCCAGGAACATCGACACCACCGTGAGGTAGGCGAAGCCGGTCCAGGCGGCGGGCCCCGCGTGGGGTGGCGTCTGGACCGCGGCGATCGTGCTGATCCCGACCGTGACGGGCAGCGAGAGGACGAGCGCCCAGCAGATGGTGTTGGCGCCGCCGAGCTCCCGCGCCACCGCGCCACCCTCGGCGTAGCCGAGCCCGCACAGGACCACGGCGGCCAGGAGGAAGACGTCGGCCGTCTCCAGCGCTCCCGTTGCGCTCCCGCTGATCGCGGTGAAGACCACCACCACTGCCGCGCCCGCGCCGCTGGCGAGCCAGAACAGCGCAGAGGGGCGTTCGCGAGCGCGCAGCACGGCGAAGACGGCGGTGAGGGCGGGCAGGACGGCGACCACCACCCCACCGTGGGCGGCGGTCGTGGCCGTCAGCGCCAGCGAGGTGAACAGCGGGAAGCCCACCACGACGCCGGCGGCGACCACCGCGAGCCGCCTGCACTGCGCGGCCGAGGGTCGCGGCACCCGGCGCCACCACAGGTAGAGCACGGCCAGCAGGCCGGCACCGACCGCCCGGCCGAACGCCACGAGCCAGGGATCCAGGTCGGCCACGGCCGCCCTGGTGGCCGGCAGCGACATGCTGAACCCCAGGACGCCCACGGCCCCGAGGGCGCTACCCGTGATCGCCGCACGCCGGGAAGCGCTACTCTTGTTCTCCATGGATGACGATAACGCCGTGCAGCGCGTTATCCAAGATCTGCGACGGGCAGCGGCCGCGGGCGTCGGCACCCGGCTGCCGTCGGTCCGCGAGCTGACGGCGCGGCACCGCGCCTCCCCCGCCACGGTGGCCCGCGCGACGCGACGCCTGGTCGCCGAGGGCCTCGTCGAGGCCGTGCCCGGTCGAGGTGTGTTCGTCGTCGCCCCGGCAGCGATCCCGCCGCCGTCGGACCTGTCCTGGCAGGCCGTCGCGCTCGGGGCGCGGCCCGGCGGGGAGGAAGCGGTGCAGGCCCTGCTCGCCGTACCGGCGCCCGGGGCGATCGCGCTGTCGTCCGGTTACCTCGACACGACGCTGCAACCGACCGCCCCGCTGGGTGCGGCGCTGGCCCGGGCCGCACGCCGGCCCGGCGCCTGGGACCGCGGCCCCGCGCAGGGCGATGCCGAGCTGCGCGCGTGGTTCGCACGCGAGTGCGGAGGGCTCCTGGACGCCGACGACATCATCATCTGCCCGGGCGGGCAGGCCGCCCTGTCCACGGCGATCCGCGCCCTGACCGCGCCGGGCGAGGCCGTCCTGGTGGAGTCGCCCACCTACGTGGGCGCGCTGGCCGCGGCACGGGCGGCCGGTCGCCAGGTGGTTCCCGTCCCGGCCGACGCGGACGGTGTCCGACCGGACCTGCTGGCCGCGGCGCTCGACCGCACCGGGGCGCGGTTGTTCTACTGCCAGCCGCTGTACGCCAACCCGCACGGCGCCGTCCTGGCGCCGCAGCGCCGCGCCGCCGTGATGAGCGCGGTCCGCAGCGCGGGAGCGTTCCTCCTGGAGGACGACTACGCCCGCGACCTGAGCATCGACGCGGATCCTCCGCCCCCGCTGGCCGCCGACGACGCCGACGGCCACGTCGTCCACCTGAGGTCGCTCACCAAGCCGGCCGCTCCCGGGCTGCGCGTCGCCGCGCTCGGCGCCCGCGGGCCGGCCGGGATGCGGCTGCGCTCGGCGCGCGTCCTCGACGACTTCTTCGTCGCCGGGCCGCTGCAGCACGCCGCCCTGGACCTGGTCACATCACCCGCCTGGCACCGGCACCGTCGCACGGTGCGGACGGCGCTGCGCACGCGACGCGACGCCCTGCTGTCGGCCCTGCGCCGGCACACCCCGGACCTGCAGCCGACCGCCGTGCCGCGCGGCGGCTTGCACCTGTGGGTGCGCCTGCCGCCCACCGTCGACGAAGCCGACCTGGTGACCGCCGCGGCCGCCGAGCAGGTGGTCGTGTTCCCCGGCCATCCGTGGTTCGCCGCCGAGCCGCCGGCCGCGTTCCTGCGGCTGACCTACGCCGCGGCGCCTCCCGCGTTGCTCGACGAGGGGGCGCGCCGGCTGGCGCGCGCCCTGGCGGGCCTCGGCCACGGCACGGGGCGCGCGCCCGGCGGGTGAGGGCCGGCACGAACTGATCACTCCGAGACGCACACAAGCGCTGCGACCACAACGCTCAGGTGCGACTCGACGCGGTCAACGGCCGGTCCGGGGACTGCGCTCACACGACCGGTGGGGTTGCAGCGATCCACCAGCCGGCCAGGACGAGGTAGCCGCCCCCGAGCAGGACGCCGCCGAAGAGCTCTTCCGCACGCGCGCGCCCGACGACGTGACCGTGGACGACATCGCCGCCCGGGCCGGGATCGCGGTCGGCTCCCTCTACAACCACTTCGGCTCGAAGGCCGGGCTGCAGGCAGCGGTCGTCGAGAACGCGTTGCAGGCCGCGGATGCTGGCGTTCCCCGGCGCCCCCGGCCAGTACCCCGCAGGCCACGAGCTGGCCGAACGCCTCGCCCGTTCCGTCGACGAGCAGAACCGGCGTCTGGCCGCCGTGCTCCGCCGGGACGTCGACGCGGGCGAGCTGGCCCCCGTGGACCCCGAAGCGGTCGCCACGGCCCTGTGGGCGAGCTGGAACGGCATCATCAGCCTGCACTGGCGCCCCGACACGCTGCGCCGCGACGAGGCGGACCTGCGCGAGCTGCTGACGACGGCAACCCAGATGATCGGCGAAGGTCTACTCCCCCGCAGCAGCCAGGCAGGGCACCGGAGCACCTACACCGCTGCCGTTCCGATCAGGCCCTCCCGCGTCACCAGCGTGGCCAGCTCGGGCTCGCCCAGGCCGTCGGTGCCCGCCGGGCGCAGGGGCAGCACCATGTGCCTGCTCTCGGCGCTGGTGTCGTGCACGACGATCTCGGTGTCCGCGGGCAGCACCAGGCCGAACTCCTCCAGCACAGCGCGCGGCTCCCGGACCACGCGCGCCCGGTACGCCTCGCTCTTGTACCAGGACGGTGACGGCCCGAGCAGGGCGATCGGGTAGCACGAGCACAGCGTGCAGACGAGGACGTGGTGCCGCTCCGCCGTGTTCGGCAGGACGGTGAACCGCTGCGGCTGGGGCCCGGCGCTCATCGACAGACCGAGCTCGACGAGCGCCGCGTTCGCGTCGGCCTGCAGCCGCTCGCGGAAGGCGGGGTCGACCCACGCGCGGGCCACGACCCGCGCGCCGTTCGCCGGCGACCCCGACAGGACCTGCCCGATGATGCCGTCGAGCTGCTCGTCACTGGTGAGCCCCGCGGCGATCAACCGCTCCTCGAGCCGCCGCACCCGCACCGCGACCTCGGAACTCGCGTGTCGCCCACTCATGCCACGACCTCCAGGTAGGACTCCCACAACTCCACCTGCACCCAGTGCCCGCCCGGAGGCCCCCACAGGTCCGCGGCCGGGAACCGGACCAGGTACACCGGCTCCACCCGCGGCTGCGCGAACGCCCGGGCCCGGTCGTCGGCCAGCGGCCACGTCCCCTGCACCTGCACCACCTCGCCGACGTGCCCCCGGGCGTACCGGGGCACCCGCGTGTGGTGAGGCGGGTCCACCGCCGTGGCGCGCACGCGGTCCCCCACGGCGAACCGCGTCTCAGGCATCGGGCACCGCCGTCAACGTCTCCACGGCGTGGAGCCAGCGCTCGTAGTAGGACGCCGCGAGGTACTCCGCGGGCGGCATCCGCTCGATCGCGTCGCGGAACTGGTCGAGGTTGTAGACCCCGCTGCGCAGCATCGCGACGTTGAGCGCGTACACGCGCGCCTCCCAGTCGGCGTGGAACGGCGGCTCGTCCTGCTCGACGGCCACCGCCCCGAACCCGGACTGCCCACCGACGTCGTTGACCCGCGACATCCTCGGGACTCTAGCCTTGACCACGAACGTGCACCGGGTGATGCAGCGGCCGGCCCTCGGCCAGCCCGCCACACCCCCTCTCCGCCCACCGCCACCCGTCCATGGCCAGAAGTGCCCCACTAGGCATTGTCGAGCACCTCGCGCAGCCGCGCGGCGAAGGCGTCCGGTTCGCCCTGCCCCCCGTACTCGCCGCCCAGGAACCCGGCGTGGTCGCCGGGGAAGACGACGGGCTCGGTCCCGATCCCCGCCGCGACCGCGTCCGCGCCGCGCGCCGCCATCGTCTGGCCGGAGCCCTCGCCGCGGGCCGCGACGATGCGGGTGGGGGTGACCCGCAGCGCCTCCAGGTCGGGCCGGTAGCCGGTGCAGCCACGCAGGTTCTGCCCGAGGAGGGCGTCGTCACGGCTGCCGTCGTCCTCGACCGGCAGGCCGAACTGCGCCGGGTCGGCCGGCGGGTACTCGTAGTTGTCGGGCAACTCGCCGTCGTGGCTGACGAGGAGGATGAACTTCGCCATCGCCGGGCCCTGCCCGTCCCGCTGGTAGGTCCGGTACATGTCCTCGATGGCCGCGGCGAGGGCCTCGCGGTCGGGCAGCATCGTGGCCAGCGGCGGCTCGTGCGCCACCAGCGTGCACACCTGCTCCCCGTGCGCCGCCACCCAGGCCAGCGCGTTGACCGCGCCACCGCTGCTGGCGAGCACGTCCACCGGTCCGTCGCCGATCGCCTCGACGACCCGCCGCAGGTCACCGGCGTGGACGTCGGGCGTGATCTCGCCGTGGCCGTCGGTGCGCGCGCTCCGCGCCGTGCCCCGCGGGTCGTAGGTGACGACCTGGCGGTCGGTGAAGTGGCGGGCGAGGGTGGTGAACCCGGTGGCGTCCATCGGGGAGCCGATGAGCAGCAGCGGCGTGCCCGCGCTCAGGTCCCCGTGCACGTCGAAGGTGATGGTGGCGCCGGGGGCGTCGAGGGTGTGGGTGGTCGTGGTGGCAGCGGTCATCGGTCGGCTCCAGGGTGCGCAGTGGTGTGCCGCACTGTGGACCACCGCGGCGCCCTCGACTCATCGGTCGCCGCGGACGTGTCGACCCGAGCCCGGCGGAGGTCCGGCCGATGCCTGGAGCCCGCCCGCGCTCAGCGCGTGTGGGCGAGCCTGGGCGCAGGCACCACCGGTTCCTCGACGGCGGCCGCGAGGAGCAGCTCGAGCTGGGTCTGGAACCGGGGCGACGCGGACGCGTCGTGCGCCGGCGCACTGAACGCTGTCGCTGTCGCTGTCGAGCGACGGCAGAGCAAACGGGCCAGGACCAGGTCGGCGCTGGGGCTGAGCACCGGGGTGCGTCCCATCCCGGCCAGCTGCAGCGGCCGGCACACGGCGCGGTGGTCGGCCGTCAGGTGCACGCGGACACCCACCCGTGCGGCGCGGCGGAGCAGCTCCCGCAGCACGCGCAGGCCGTTCGCACCCAGGTAGGTGACGTCGGTGAGATCGAGGACGACGTGGCAGGCGCGGCGGTACTGCTGCCCGACCCGCTCGGCCAGTACCGGCGCAGCCGCGGCGTCGAGAGCGCCTGCGACCCGCACGACCACCACGTCGGGCACCGGAGCGTGCAACCGCACGTCCACCGGCTCCGGCACCTGGGTGCAATCGCGCGGCAGCCACTCGGTCACGTGCGTCATCGCGCCTCATCCCTCGTCCGTCGGCGGCCCCCGTCCCCCCGAGGACCGTGGCACAAACGCACGCGATGGGCAACGCTCCGGATCGATTCGATCACGGAACGGAGTCACATCTCACGCCAACAGGGCGACCACCCCGAACAGGACCGGGACGCTCACGAGCGTCGTGGTCCACGCTGCGTCCCGGCTGAGGGCCACCCCCTGGTCGAACCGGACCGCGTAGCCGAACACGTTCTGCGCGGTCGGCAGCGCCGCGCACACCACCACGGCGAGCAGCGCGTGCCCCTCCAGGCCGAGGACGAGGCCCGCGAGCAGGGCCAGCACGGGGTGCACGATGTTCTTGAGGAGCAGGACCGTCGTCAGCAGGGGTGCGGTGGCCCCGGCACCCGGGCGCTGCGCCTCGCACAGCGAGATCCCGAACGCCAGCAGCATGCCGGGCACCGCCAGGTCCGCGATGAGCTCGATCGGGGCGAGCACCGGCGCCGGGGGCATCCATCCCGTCGCCGACACGACGATCCCGGCACCCGTGGCCAGGGCGATCGGGTTGCGCAGTGGCGCGGTCAGCGCCCGTGCCAGGTTCGGGCGTCGGCCGTTCGCCCGCTCCGCCAGCACGTCGAGCACCGTGGTGAAGAGCGGCGTGAGCACCGCGAGCTGGAACAGCAGCACCGGCGCCACCTCGGCGGCGTCCCCGAGCACGTAGGTGGCGATCGGCAGGCCGAGGTTGCCCGCGTTGACGTACCCGCTCGCCATCGCCCCCACCGCCGTCTCCGCCGCGGGTCGGCGCAGCAGGAGCCCCACGGGGATGTAGAGCAGGCAGGCCAGCACGCTCGTCACCGCCGTGACGACCAGGGCGGAGGAGAAGACGGCGCCCACATCGGCCCGAGCCAGCGTGACGAACAGCAGCGCGGGGGACGCGACGAAGAACGCCGCACGGGAGAGCACGTGGGTGGCGGTCGGGCCGAGCACGCCCGCCCGCCCGACGACGAAACCGACCGCGACGACGACCCCGATGACGACGAACCCGTCGATCACGCCGTTCACGCTTCGGTCACGTCTGACCAGGGTATAGCTGTGACCTGGGTCAATCCGCGCCGGTGCCGCGCTTCGGCGCGGCCGGCTCCTCGCAACTCTCCTCGTGCCCGATGTGGGCGTGGTGCTCCACCTGCAGGGTGCTGTGCACCAGACCGAACCGCTCGCGCAACGTGCGCGCCGCGCGGTCCAGCACCGACCCGTCCCCGCACCCCCCGTGCCCGTCGACGCCGTCCAGCACGACGTGGGCCGACACCGAGGGCTTCCGGTCGTTGATGGCCCACACGTGCAGGTCGTGCACGTCCGCCACGCCCGGGACGCCGCGCAGCGCGTCCTGCACCTCGGCCACGTCGATGCCGCGCGGAGCGCCCTCCAGCAACACGTGCCCGACCTCGCGGAGCAGCCCGACGGCACGCGGGAGGACCAGCGCCACGATGAACAGCGACGCCACGGTGTCGGCGTAGGGCCAGCCGGTGGTCAGCAGCAGCACGGCCGCCACCAGGACCCCGACCGATCCGAGCGCGTCGCCGAGCACGTGCAGCATGGCCCCGCGCATGTTCATGTTGCGCCGGTCGCCGCCGGCGAGCACGAGCAGCGACACGACGTTGCCCACCAGCCCGAGGACGCCGATCACGAGCAGCGGCAGGCCCGGCACGTCGGCGGGTGTGAACAGCCGCTGCACGCCCTCCACCGCCACCCAGACCACGACAACCATCAGCGCGATGGCGTTGAGGCCCGCGACGAGCACCTCGACGCGCCCGAGCCCGTAGGTGCGGCGCAGGCTGCTCGGCCGGGCCGCCAGCAGCGAGGCGACGAGCGCTGCGGCGAGCGCCCCCGCGTCGGTGAGCAGGTGCCCGAGGTCGGCCAGCAGCGCGAGCGATCCGCTCAGCGCGGCTCCCACCGCGCCCAGCACCGCCGTGAGCAGGGTGACCGCGAGGGCGATGCCCAGCCGCTTCCGGTCACCCTCGGCGGAGTGACCGTGACCGTGCCCGTGGCCCATGCCGCGCCCTCCGCTCACTGCCACCAACACATGGAAACATGCGTACTTCTGCATGTCTAGCACGGGACGGCGGTCCCGCGCAGGCGCGACGTGACCGTCCCCTCAGTCCTGCACGAGCTTCATCGAGATGTAGTGGCTGATACCCGTGCGGCGGGTGTGCCGCACCTTCCTGCGCCGGTACTCGACGAAACCGAGCTTCGCGTAGACGTGCAGCGCAGCCGCGTTGGTGTCGGCGATGTCCTCCAGGACGTACTCGCGGTACCGGGGCATCGCGAGCAGATGGGCCAGGAGCGCGGTGGCCACGCCCTTGCCCTGGTGGTCGGATGCCGTGCCCACGAACTCGAGCGACGCGGCCCCGTCCGCGATGCCGGGCACGCCTCCCCGGAACTCCCGCGCGAACGCCGCCGCCGCGATCGTGCCCTTGACGAGGCCGAAGTGCCTGCGCAGCTCCCGACCCCGGGGTCGCACGCACTCCTGCCGCCCGTCGGTGCACGCGGCGATCCCGGCAGGCACCCCGTCGACCAGGGCCACGTGGAACAGGTCCAGGACCAGCATGTGCGCGAAGGCGTCGGCCAGCACCCCGACGTCCCGGGAGAAGTAGGCGAAGTCGGGCGCGAAGGCGTCGGCGTACACCTCGACGACCTGCCGCCTGCCCCTGTCGTCGAGCGTGAGCGCAGGAACGATCTCAATCATCGGAGCCCTCCTCGATCAGCCAGCCGGCCAGCAGCGACGGGTGCGGCACGGCGAGCCGGTCGCCCAGGGCGAGCTTCATCGTCGCCAGACCGCTCAGCGCGGCGAAGTAGCAGGTCGCCAGCTGCGCGGGGTCGCCGCGCCGGAACCGGCCGAGCTGCTGCCCCCGGACGATCAGGGCGACGGTGGCCTCGACCATCGCGACGTGCTGCGTGACGAGGTCCCGGACCGGCGCCGACCCGCCGGGCGCCGCGAACGCCTGGTTCATCAGCAGGAAGAACTCGGCGAACCCGCGCGTGCGGTCGACGTCCGCCACGAAGCCGGTGGTGAAGTCGCGCACGAGCGCGGCCGGCGAGCCGTCGCCGCGCAACCGTGCGGCGACGTCGCGAAGACCGTCGGCGGCCCCGACGACCAGCGCCGCGAACAGGTCGTCCTTCGTGGCGTAGTGGCGGTAGATCAGCCCTGTGCTGATCCCCGCCTCCCCGGCGATGTCACGCATGCTCGTGGCGGCGAAGCCGCGGTGCGCGAAGAGCCGCACCGCGGCGCTCTGCACCTTCTCGAGCGTCGCCGCCCGCATGGCCTCGTACTGCTCGCCGGTCCTGGGCACTGGCACTCCCGAGGGTTGAATGAACGATTGTTCATCATATCCGGCTCGGGAGGGTTCCAGGAAGCGGCACGCGATGCTCCGCGAGGCGCTGGAGATCATCCGACTGCTGTGGCAGGGCGGCTACCGCTCCTACGACGGCACCCACCTGCAGCTCGAGGACGCCCGCGTCTTCGACCTCCCCGACGAGCTGCCGGTGATCGCCGTGGCCGCCGGCGGACCGGACGCCGCGGCGCTGGCCGCCGAGCTCGGTGACGGGCTGTTCGCCACGCAGCCCGAGGCCGAGCTCGTGGAGACCTACCACTCGGCGGGCGGGGGCGGCCCGCTCTACGCGGAGGCTCCGGTGGCGTGGGCGCCGGACGAGCAGACCGCGGCGCGGGCCGTGCACGAGACGACCCGGTGGGCGCTCACCGGCTGGAAGGTGATGAGCGAGCTGCCCAACCCCGTCAACTTCGACGCGGCGACCACGACCGTCACCGAGGACGACGTGAAGCAGAAGTTCGCGTGCGGGCCCGACCCCGAGCGCCACGTCGAGGTCGTCCGCCAGTTCGTGGACGCCGGGTTCGACCACGTCGTGCTGCAGAACGCCGGCCCCGATCCCGACGGCTTCATCGACTTCTTCCGCTCCGGGCTGGCCGGTCGCCTGCACGAGCTGTCACCGCAGCCCGCCGCCGTGTGACGCCGAGCCGCCCGGGTAGCCCGGGACCATGGCCATCGCGAGCACCAACCCGACGACCGGCGAGACGGTGCGGGAGTTCGACCCGCTCGACGACGCACAACTGGAGGAGAAGCTCGCCCGCGCGGCCGAGGCGTTCCGCAGCTACCGCGTGACGAGTTGGGCCGAGCGCGCCGACCTGCTGCGACGCGCGGCCGACATCCTCGACGACGAGGCCGACGCGCTCGCCCGGATCGCCACCCTCGAGGTCGGCAAGACGCTGGCGTCGTCGGTGGCCGAGGTCGGCAAGTGCGCGAAGGGCTGCCGCTGGTTCGCCGAGCACACCGAGCAGATCCTCGCCGACGTCCCGCACGACGTGCCCGGCGCCGACGTTTTCACCCGCTACGAGCCGCTGGGCCCGGTGCTCGCGGTCATGCCGTGGAACTTCCCGTACTGGCAGGTGTTCCGGTTCGCGGCGCCCGCGCTGATGGCCGGCAACGTCGGCCTGCTCAAGCACGCCTCGAACGTGCCGCAGTGCGCGCTCGCGATCGAGGACGTGCTGCGCCGCGCCGGGTTCCCCGACGGCGTCTTCCAGACGCTGCTCGTCGGGTCCGGCGCGATCGAGGGGATCATCGGCGACGACCGCGTCCGCGCCGTCACCCTCACCGGGAGCGAGCCCGCGGGGCGCCAGGTCGGCGCGGCCGCGGGCAAGGCCGTCAAGACGAGCGTGCTGGAGCTGGGCGGCAGCGACGCGTTCATCGTCATGCCCTCTGCCGACCTCGACGACGCCGTCTCGAACGCGGTGTCGTCGCGCATGCTGAACAACGGGCAGTCGTGCATCAACGCCAAGCGCTTCATCGTGCACACCGGGATCGCCGACGAGTTCGAGCGCCGGCTGGTGGAGAGGATGGAGGCCCTCACCGTCGGGGACCCGATGGCCGAGGACACCGACTGCGGCCCGCTCTCCTCGCCGGACGCGGTACAGACGCTGCACCAGCAGGTGCGCGAAACCGTGGCCGCCGGCGCCCGCCTGCGCACCGGCGGCGAGCCGCTCCCGGGCGCGGGCAACTACTTCCCGCCGACGGTGCTCACCGACATCCCCGACGGCTCGCCCGCGCACCGCGAGGAGCTGTTCGGCCCGGTGGCGACCGTGTGGCGCGCCCGGGACGCCGACGACGCCATCCGCATCGCGAACGACTCGGCGTTCGGGCTCGGCGGCAGCGCCTGGACGCGCGACGAAGGCGAGCAGCAGCGGTTCGTGAACGAGGTCGAGACCGGGATGATGTACATCAACAAGTACACCGAGTCGACGCCCGAGGTGCCCTTCGGCGGCGCGAAGAACTCCGGGTACGGGCGGGAGCTGGCCGGGTTCGGGCCGCGGACGTTCGTCAACGCCAAGACGGTCTGGATCGCGCCGGCCGAGCAGGGCAGCGGCGCCGTCGAATGACGCGGTCGGCACTCACGGGTCAGCGGGCGAGGAAGAGCTCCAGCTCGTCCAGGGTGAGCGGCGCAGGCGGGTCGACGCGCGGCAGGCCGGCGAGGGCGCGGTGGAACCGGCCGAAGCTGCCGAAGTCGCGGGGGAACGCCGCGGGGTCGACGCCGAGGAACGCTCCGCGCCGCCGCGCCCGCCCCAGGATCTCCCGCCACTGCGACACAGGCGCGACACCGACGCCGTCGGTGCCGTGCGAGGACCGGTGCATGGGCTCGAGTACCCACGGCGCCCACGCCAACCACATTTGACCTCGACCCGACTCCAGGTCGCAGGGTGGCCGCATGACGATCGCGATCGGCACCGGACTCCCGTCGGGCTCCGCTCCCGGCACCCCCTCGGTCCCCGACGCGGCTCGCCTGATCGAGGAGTTCGGGTTCGAGTCGCTGTGGGTCCCGGACCTGGTGATCGGGGACGGCACGCCCGCCCTGGACGCCGCCCTCACGCTGGCCTCGGCCGCCGCGGTCACCGAGCGGGTGCGGATCGGGTTCGGCGTGCTCGTCGTCCCCCTCCGTCCGGCTCCGTGGCTGGCGGTGCTGGTGGCCACCCTCCAGCACCTGTCGGGCGACCGGTTGCTGCTGGGCGTGGGGTCCGGCGGGTTCCCCGGAGCCCCGTTCTGGCAGGCCCTCGGGGTGCCGGGGCGCGAGCGGGGCCGGATCACCGACGCGACGCTCGGGCTGCTCCCCCGATTGCTCTCCGGTGAGCCGGTCCGGCTGCCGGACGGCGGCCCACCGCTCACGCTGGCACCCGCCGCGCCGATGCCGCCCGTGCTCGTCGGCGGCTCCGAGCACGCCTTCCGCAGGGTCCTGGAGTTCGGTGACGGGTGGTTCCCCTCCCTCCTCGCACCCGCCGACCTCGGTCCCGCGGTGGCGCGCCTGCGCGAGCGCGCCGCCGAGCAGGGCGTGGCCTCCCCGACCGTCACGGTGGGCGGCCACTTGATCATGGGAGACGACGCGGGAGCTCGCGCCGCCCACGACGCCCTGGTCCGCAACCTCGTCGAGGTCCACCGCATGACGCCCGAGGTCGCCGCACGCACGGCCATGGTCGCGCGGACCCCCGCCGAGCTCGCCGAGATCTTCCTCGCCTACGGCGACGCAGGCGCCGACCGCGTCGTCACCGGCGCCGACAACGGGAGCTGGCGCGACCAGCTCGAGTTCATCGCCGAAGCCCGCGAGCTGGCGCGCTGACGCACCGGACACCCGGCTGCGTCAGAGAACGACCACCAGCAACCCGAGCGCACCGGCGGCGGCGACGACGGCGGCGAGGAACAACAGCTGGCCACCGCCGGGCAGCAGGCCGGACCCGTCGCGCAGCGCCCGGTACGCGGTCTCGGCCCGGCGCGTGGCGAGGCCCCACAGGGCACCGGACAGCACGAGCCCGACCAGGCCCGGCCACACCGCCCACCCGCCGAGCGCCGAGGGCAGGACCCGCAGCGCCACCAGGGAGCCGACGGCCAGCGAGAGCACCGTGCGCCTCCAGGCCAGCAGCGTCCGCTCCGGTTGCAGGCCCGGGTCGAACAGCGCCGGCCCGTTCACGTCACCAGCATGCCCACGAGCACGAGCACGGCCACCGCCGCGACCCCCACCGCGAGCAGCAGCCCGAGCCGGGAGGAGGGCAGCGGCCGCCCGCAGCGCAGCGCCCGCTCGGTGCCCGCCCAGCCGAACCAGGCGAGCAGGGGGGCGACGAGCCCCAGCACGAGCAGCAGCGCCGAGGCCGCGATCCGCAGCCCGGGCTGGATCGGCAGGGCGAGCGCCTCGAGGGCGACACCCCCGGCGATGAGGGCAAGCGCCGTGCGGATCCAGGCGAGGAACGTCCGCTCGTTGGCGAGGGTGAACCGCGGATCGGGTTCGCCGCCCTCGGTGTAGACCCAGCGGGGGAAGCGGGATGCGCTCACCGGTGCACCACCCGTCGGTTCGGACACGTCCGCGTTCCACTCCCCCACATCTGCTCCTGCGATGGGGGTGATCCTCGCATCCACCGCCGTGCCCGGGGGATGCTGCACCCGCTGGACGCACCCGGAGGAAGGACACCCGACGCGAACGCCCGACCACGCCGACGCCGACACCCGCACGGTCGAGGAGCTGCTCGACCGGCTCGATCTCGAGGCGAAGGTCCGGCTGCTGACCGGGCGCGACTTCTGGACGACCTGGCCGCTGCCCGAGATCGGCCTGCGCCCGATGCTGCTGTCCGACGGCCCGTCCGGGGTGCGCGGCGAGGTGTGGGACGAGCGCTCGCCCTCGCTCAACCTGCCCTCGGCCACGGCGCTCTCCTCGTCATGGGACCCGGAGCTGGCGCGGCGCTACGGCCGCGTCGTCGCGGTCGAGGCGCGCCGGAAGGGCGTCGACGTCGTGCTCGGCCCCACGATCAACCTGCACCGCACGCCGCTGGGCGGGCGGCACCTCGCGTGCTTCAGCGAGGACCCGGTGCTCACCGCCGAGCTCGCCGCCGCGTACGTCACCGGGGTGCAGGAGAACGGGGTGGGCGCCACGCCGAAGCACTACGTCGGCAACGACCACGAGACCGAGCGCTTCACGGCGAGCACGGAGGTGTCCGAGCGGGCGCTGCGGGAGCTGTACCTGCTGGCGTTCGAGAAGGCGGTGGTCACGGCGCGGGCGTGGCTGGTGATGTCGGCCTACAACGGCGTCAACGGGGTGACCGCGACCGAGCACCCGCTGCTGCAGACACCGCTGAACGACGACCCTTCCCCTCCCCGCTCGGGCGTTCGCCGACTGGCGAGAGGGCGGCTGGCACCACGAGCCCGGGCGCTTCGACGTCCTGGTGGGGACCCCGGTCACGGACCTGCCGCTCCGAAGCAGCGTGAATCTCACCGTTCGTGACAGTCCGGCGTGAATTCGGCGTATCGCCGTAGCCCGTTCGGGTGTTGTAGTCACTGTGAGAGAACATCGTGGACTTCGTCGTGTCGCACGTCTCCCCCTCCTGGCGGTACTGGCCGCCGGAGCGCTCACCCTGTCCGGGACACCGGCGTTCGCCGACGACACGGACACCGTCGTGGCACTGGTGAACGAGGAGCGCGAGGCCGCCGGCTGCTCCCCCGTCAGCGTCGACGACGAGCTGACCGAGGCAGCGCAGGGCCATTCCCGCGACCAGGCCGAACGCGGCGAGATGGGCCACGAGGGCTCGGACGGCTCCCGGGTCGGCGACCGCGCCACCGAGGCCGGCTACCGGTGGAGCAGCGTCGGGGAGAACGTCGCCTCGGGCACGACCTCGGCCACCCGGGCCATGGAGATGTGGATGGAGAGCTCCGGTCACCGGGAGAACATCCTGAACTGCAAGTTCCAGGACATCGGGGTTGCCCAGGTCGACGGCTACTGGACGCAGGACTTCGGCAAGCCCCAGTAACACCGCTGGTCCCGGCCCCGCGCCCCCCGCGACGCGCGGGCCGGTTCCGTCCGTATGGTGCCGCCCAATGGTTTCGGACAGCACGAGCAACACCGCAACGACCGACCGCACCCTCGAGCAGGAGCAGACCGGGCACGAGAAGCCCGAAGCGCAGGACTCGACACCGCAGAGTTCGACACCGCAGGACCCCGAACCGCAGGACCCCGGCACCCCGCACGGTCCGGCCACCGGCGGCTTCGCGCCGGGAGCCGCGGCCGTCGTCAGCGCGGGCCTCGGGTTCACCTCGCTCACCGGCACCGGGCTCGGCGACATGCTGCGATCGCGGCAGGAGATCGTCGGCCAGATCGAGGCGACCGTCAGCGGCGGGACCGGTGACCAGGTCGATGCGCTCTACGGCGCCCCGTGGCACACCGCCGCCCTCGTGAACGGCATCATCGCGCTGGTGGCCGTCCTCGTCGGCGGCGCCCTGCTGGCCGCGCACTCCCGCCGGGCCGGCACGGCGTCCTGGATCAAGGCGGTGGCCCTGGGCGGCGCCGTGCTGGGCGCGCTGGGCCTGCTGATCGCCGGTGGCATGTACCTGGACCTCTTCGCCGCGCAGCCCGAACTGCCCATGGCCCCCATGATGGGCGGCGGCTGAGCCTGAACCCCGCGCCGGATCCACCCGTGTGCCTTGCCGGGACCTGAGTCCCGTCGACGCACAGGAGGATCCCGCGTTGTCGATCGACACCGGCACACCGCCGCTCCCCCGGCACCCCGTCACCAGCGGCGTGCTCACCGCGCTCGCCACCGTCGTCGTGGTCGGGGCACTGCTGCTCCCGAACGAGATCGCGCGGCTCACGTCCGGCGCGTTCCTGCGCATCCCGGTCGAGGCGCTGCTCGGCGTCACCGTCGTGCTCGCCGCACCGCGACGCCTCCGGCCGGCGGTGGCGGCGCTGCTGGGCTCGGCGCTCGGCCTGCTGACCGTGCTCAAGGTCCTCGACATGGGCTTCTCCGCCACGCTCGGCCGGCCGTTCGACGTGCTGGCCGACGGGAGCAGCCTCGTCGATGCGGCGATCTACCTCGAGCAGGCGGGCGGGCGGGCAACAGCGCTTACCGCCTCGGTGGCCGCCGGTCTCCTCGCCGTCGCCGTCGTCGCGACCACGACGTGGGCGGCCGGACGGCTGGCCCGGCGCGTCGTCGTGCCGCAGCGCCGGGCGGCGCTGAGCACCGTCGCGGCCGCCACCGCCGTCTGGAGCGGCTGCGTCGTGGCCGAGGCGCAGCTCGTGCCGGGGATCGAGGTGGCCTCCGACAGCACCGCCACCCTCGCCCTCTACCGCGCCCAGCAGGTCCGCGCCGACGTGCAGGACCTGCAGCGGTTCGAGGGTGAACTCGCCGCCGACCCGTTCCGCGCCGTCCCGGACGACCAGCTGCTCACCGCCCTGCGCGGCAAGGACGTGGTCTTCGCCTTCGTGGAGAGCTACGGCCGCGTCGCGCTCGAGGACCCGCAGCTCGCCGCGGGCGTCGGCGCCGTGCTCGACGACGGCACCCGCCGCCTGGAGCAGGCCGGGTTCGGCACGCGCAGCGCCTACCTCAGCTCACCGACCACGGGCGCCGGCAGCTGGCTCGCCCACGCCACCTTCCTCTCCGGCCTGTGGGTCGACGGCCAGCAGCGCCACGACCTGCTGCACACCACCGACCGCGACACGCTCGTGAGCGACTTCGGCCGGGCGGGGTGGAGGACCGCCGGCCTCATGCCCGGTGTCTTCCTCGACTGGCCCGAGGGCGCGTTCTACCGCCACGACCGCGTCTACGACTTCGACGAGCTCGGCTACCGCGGCCCCCGGATGAGCTTCGCCACGATGCCCGACCAGTACACCCTGAAGGCCTTCGAGGAGCTGGAGCGGGCGAAGCCGGGCCCGGTGATGGCGGAGATCCCGCTCGTCACCAGCCACGCCCCGTGGAACCCGCTGCCGCCGTTCCTGCCCTGGGCCGAGGTGGGCGACGGCTCCGTCTACGACTTCCTGGAAGGCCGCGGGGAGCAGCCGGAGGCCATCCTCACCCGGGACCCCGCGCTCGTGCGCGAGGACTACCGGCGGGCGGTCGAGTACTCGCTGACCAGCCTCATCTCCTACGTCGAGACCTACGGCGACGACGACCTCGTCGTCGTGCTGCTCGGCGACCACCAGCCCTCCCCCGTCGTCACCGGCCCCACCAGCGACCGCGACGTCCCGATCAGCATCGTGGCGAAGGACCCGGCCGTGCTCGACCGGATCGGCGGGTGGCACTGGCAGGACGGGCTGCGGCCCGGCCCGCACGCGCCGGTTCAGCGGATGGACGCCTTCCGGGAGGAGTTCCTGACCGCGTTCGGTGACCGCCGGGTGCAGCAGTAGATATCGGTGGAATTCTTGCCGGCGGCGATGTCGAGAACCCCCGACCGGCTCCGTCCCCGGGGTGGACGTGACCACGACGGGTCGCACCAGCACCGAGGAGAACACGATGGCCAAGTACCTGCTGCTCAAGCACTACCGCGGCGCTCCGGCGGCGGTCAACGAGGTGCCGATGGACCAGTGGACCCCCGAGGAGGTCTCGGCGCACGTGCAGTACATGCGCGACTTCGCGGACCGGCTCGAAGGGACCGGCGAGTTCGTCGACGGCCAGGCGCTCGCCCCCGAGGGGACCTTCGTCCGGTACGACGGCGAGGGCCGCCCGCCGGTCACCGACGGCCCGTTCGCCGAGACCAAGGACCTCATCGCCGGCTGGATGGTGATCGACGTCGACAGCTACGAACGCGCCCTCGAGCTGGCCGGGGAGCTGTCCGCCGCTCCCGGCGCGGGCGGGAAGCCGATCCACGAGTGGCTCGAGCTGCGCCCGTTCTACGCCGAGCCGCCCACCATCACGGAATGAGCTCGCCGGTGGACGAGGTCCTGCTCCGCAGCCTCGCGCCGAACGTGCTCGGGGTCCTCGTCCGCCGCGGAGCCGACTTCGCGGCGGCCGAGGACGCCGTGCAGGACGCGCTGGTCGAGGCCGTCCGCGTCTGGCCGGCGGACCCGCCGCGGGACGCGAAGGGCTGGTTGGTCACCGTGGCCTGGCGCAAGTTCCTCGACGCCACCCGGGCGGAGGTCGCGCGGCGCCGCCGGGAGGAGGTCGTCGACACCGAGCCCGCGCCCGGGCCGGCGTCCGGGCTGGACGACACGCTCCAGCTCTACTTCCTGTGCGCCCACCCGTCGCTGACCCCGTCGTCGGCGGTCGCGCTCACGCTGCGCGCCGTCGGCGGGCTCACCACGCGCCAGATCGCCCAGGCCTACCTCGTGCCCGAGGCCACCATGGCGCAACGGATCAGCCGGGCCAAGCGCACCGTCGCGGACGTGCGGTTCGACCAGCCGGGCGACGTCGCCACCGTGCTTCGCGTGCTCTACCTCGTCTTCAACGAGGGCTACTCGGGCGACGTCGACCTCGCCGCGGAGGCCATCCGGCTCACCCGGCAGCTCGCGGCGGCGATCGAGCACCCGGAAGTGGCGGGCCTGCTCGCCCTCATGCTGCTCCACCACGCCCGACGGCAGCCTCGTGCCCCTCGCCGAGCAGGACCGCAGCCGCTGGGACACCGGGGCGATCGCCGAGGGCGTCGCGATCCTGCAGGCGGCGCTGGCCCGCGACCGGCTGGGCGAGTTCCAGGCCCAGGCCGCCGTCGCGGCCCTGCACGCCGACGCCCCCACCGCCGAGGAGACCGACTGGCCCCAGATCGTCGAGTGGTACGACGAGCTCGTGCGCCTGACCGGCAGCCCGGTCGTCCGGCTCAACCGGGCCGTGGCCGTCGGCGAGGCCGACGGACCGCGCGCCGGGCTGGCGGCGCTCGCGGAGCTGGACGACGCGCTGCCCCGTCACGCGGCGGTGGCGGCGTACCTGCACGAGCGCGACGGCGACCTCGAGACGGCGGCCCGGCTGTACGCCGAGGCGGCCCACAAGGCCCCCACCCTGGCCGAGCGCGCCCACCTGACGCGCCAGGCGGCCCGGCTCAACACCCGCCAGGGTCGCTGACGAGACCAAGATCCGAAGTATCGGTTGCCCATTGTCGTGCGGACAGCAATGAGCAACCGATACTGCAGATCTTGGTGCTCTGACCGGAAACCCGACGCGACAGGAGTGCTCGTGCCCGCTGACCCCGCCGTGACCCACCTCGAGTTCCCCGAGGGGCGGATCGCCTACCGCCTCCTCGGCGACACGGGGCCGCCGGTCGTCCTGCTGCACGGCGGGGGCCTCGACAACAGCACGCTGACCTGGGGCCGCCTCGCCCGGGAGCTCGCCGTCGGCCACCGCGTCCACTCCCCCGATCTGCCCAAGCACGGCGGCAGCTGGCCGTGGCGCGCCCTCGCCGACCAGCGCGCACTGGAGGACCTCGTCCCGCGGCTGCTCGACCACTGGGGGCTGCGCTCCGCCACGCTGATCGGGCTCTCCCTCGGCGCGACGACCGCGATCGGTGCGGCCCTACGGCACCCGCAGCGCGTCGACCGGCTGGTCCTCACCTCGTCGGGTGGCATCCAGGACCGCGTGCCCGGTGCCGGCCGGCACGAGCTGGCGTGGCTGGCGCTGCGCACGCCGCTGTCGCGGCTGATCACCCGCTCGCAGACCGCCGCCACGCTCGCCCGGCACGTGCGCGGCTTCCCGTTCGCCGACGACGTGCCGGCGCAGGAGCGCGAACGGCTCGTGGCCGGCATCGTCGCGGAGCACCGCGCCAAGCGCGACGGCCACATGTTCAGCGACTGGAACCGCGTCGAGATCGGCTTCCGCCGCATGCGGACCGACCACCGGCCGGAGCTGCACCGCATCGCCTGCCCCACCCTCGTCCTGCACGGCGCCGCGGACGCCGTCGTCCCGGTCCGGTACGCGCGCGAGGCCGCGAGCCTGATCCCGGGGGCGCGCCTGGTCGTGGTGGAGGGGGCGAGCCACTCCGCGCCGATGGACCACCCCACGCAGGTGGGGGCCGCGGTCCGGGAGTTCCTGGACCAGACGCGGGATGCGGCGCCCGGCGCCTGAGAGGCTCGACCGGCAAGATCTCCGGTATCGGTTGCCCATGGTTGTGATCACAGCAATGAGCAACCGAAACCGCAGATCTTGGTGCTGCTCAGACGCCCACCCGGTCCTTCGGCGGCGCCTCGTCACCGGCGGTGCGCCGCCTCGTGAGCTTCCGGATCGCCGGCAGCAGGAGCAGCACCGCGATCACCAGGTACACGATCACCGACAGCGGGGTCGAGACCAGCGTCGTGACGTCGCCCTCGGCGATCTGCAGGGCGCGGCGCAGCTGCAGCTCCGCGTCCGGGCCGAGGATCACGCCGATGATCGCGGGCAGCACCGGGAGCCCGTAGCGGCGCATGAGGAACCCGACGGCGCCGATCGCGAGCAGCACCAGCAGGTCGACGGGCTGGCCGCTCACCGCGTACGCGCCGACGCAGGCGAAGAACAGGATCCCCGCGTACAGGTACGGCCGCGGGATGCGCAGCAGCTTCGCCCACACCGGCGCGAGCGGCAGGTTCAGCACCAGCAGCAGCACGAGGCCGATGAACAGGCTGGCGATGAGCGTCCACACCAGGTCCGGCTCGGTCTCGAACAGCAGCGGGCCGGGCTGGATGCCGAACTGCTGGAACGCCGCCAGCATGACGGCCGCGATCGCGGTGGTCGGCAGGCCCAGGGTGAGCATCGTGGCGAGCGTGCCCGCCGATGACGCGCTGGCCGCCGCCTCCGGGCCTGCGACGCCCTCGATCGCGCCGGTGCCGAACTCCTCAGGTCGCCGGGACAGCTTCCGCTCGGCGACGTAGGACATGAAGGTCGACATCTCCGCGCCACCGGCCGGGATCGAGCCGAACGTGAACCCGATGAACGGCCCGCGCAGCCACGGCTTCCAGGTGCGGCGCAGGTCCTCGCGCGACAGCCAGGGCCGTCCGACCGGGATCGGGCGGTCGACGCTGCGGCGCAGGTGCGCGGCCACCCACAGCGCCTCGCCCACCGCGAACAGGCCCACCGCGACGATCACCACGTCGATGCCGTCGGCGAGCTGCGGGATGCCGAACGTGAGGCGCGGCTGCCCGGACAGCGGGTCCAGTCCCACCAGGCCGATCGTCAGGCCGATCGCGAGCGCCGCGAAGCCGCGCACCCGGGAGCTGCCCAGCACCGACGTGACGGCCACGAACGCCAGCACCATGATCGCGAAGAAGTCGGGGGCGCCGATGTCGACCGCCACCGACGCGACGAGCGGCGCGAGCAGCACCAGCCCGAGCGCGCCGAAGATGCCCCCGATGAAGTGGCCGATCGCGGCCGTGGCGAGCGCTTGCGCGCCGCGCCCGGACCGCGCCATCGGGTTGCCCTCGATCGCCGCCATCACCGAGGCGCTCTCGCCGGGGGTGTTGAGCAGGATCGAGGTGGTCGAGCCGCCGAACATCGCGCCGAAGTAGATGCCCGCGAACAGGATGAACGCGCCCGTCGGGTCGAACGCGTAGGTGACGGGCAGCAGCAGCGCCACCGCCATCGCCGGCCCGATGCCGGGCAGCACGCCGATGGCCGTGCCCAGCAGCACGCCGATCGCCGAGAACAGCAGGTTCCCCGGTGTCAGCGCCTGGCCGAACCCGTCGAGCAGGAGGGTCAGGTTCTCCATCTCAGAACACCCCCATGAGCGGTCCGCCGGGCAGGTCCACGCCGAGCAGCGCGTCGAACACGAGCCAGGTCGCGAGCGAGACGCCCGCGGCGATCAGCAGGTCGCGCGGGAAGGCGCGGGAACCCAGCGCGTAGGTGGCGCCCCAGAACAGCACGGTGCCGGCGATCGGCCAGCCGAGCAGCGGGATCAGCGCGGCCGTCGCCACGAGCACCCCGGCGAGCATCAACACGGTGCGGACGTCGGTGGGCGCGGTGAGGTCGACGTCCTCGCCCCCTTCCGCGTCGCCGCGCCCGCCGCGCAGCACGTCGAGGGTGAGCAGCACGGCCAGCAACAGGAGCAGCAGGCCCAGCAGGACCGGCACGGCGTTCGGCCCGAGCGGGTCGGCGGCGTTGCCGGAGCGCGGCGCGATCGTGACGTCGGCGAGCACCAGCACGCCCGCGACGAGCAGCAGTGCGGACACGCCCAGCTCGGACCGCTCACGCAGCCACAGGATCGCGGTCATGCCACCAGCCCCAGGTTGCGCAGGACGCCGGCGACCCGGTCGTTCTCAGCGGCCAGGAAGGCGCCGAAATCGTCGCCGGGCAGGTAGGCGTCCTGCCAGCCGTTGCGTGCGAGCGCCTCCGCCCACTCCGGGGACTCCCTCAGCGCGGTGAACGCCGCCACCAGCTCGGCGCGGTCCTCCTCGCTCAGCCCGGGCGGAGCCACGACGCCGCGCCAGTTCGTGAACTCCACGTCGACGCCCGCCTCCTTCAACGTCGGCGCGTCGACGCCGGGGACGCGCTGCGGGGCGGTCACCGCCAGCACCCGCAGCTCGCCTGCCTCGATCTGGTCGGCGTACTCGCCCAGACCGGAGACGCCGAACGCGACCTTCCCGCCGAGCACCGCGGCCAGCAGCTCGCCGCCGCCGTCGTAGGAGACGTAGTTGACCGCGCGCGGGTCGATCCCGGCGCCCTCGGCCATGAGCATCGGCGCGAGGTGGTCCGGGCCGCCCGGGCTGGAGCCGCCGCCGACGGGCACCGCACCCGGATCGGCCCGCCACAGCGCGAGCAGGTCCTCGACCGTGCGCAGCGGCGAGTCCTTGCCGACGACCACGATCTCGGTCTCCTCGGTCAACCGCGCGATCGGCGTGGTGTCGGTGAGGGTGGCCGGCGACTCGTTCGTGTACACCGAGCCGACCACGCCCAGCCCCATGGACATGACGAGCCGGTCGTTGCCGCTCTCGTTGACCGTGCGGCCCAGCCCGACCGTGCCGCCCGCGCCCGGGAGGTTGAACACCTCCACGGCGCCGGTGAGGCCCGCGTCCTCCATCGCCTTCGCCGCCGTGCGCGCGGTGATGTCGTAGCCGCCGCCCGGTGCGTTGGGCACCAGGACGCGCAGGCCGCGCAGCTGGGTGCCGTCGCCGCCACCGGTGAGCCCGCCGATCAGTGGCGGTACCAGCAGCACCGCGGCCAACGCCGCGATCACCGCGGCCACACTCCGCGTGCGCATGTGCCTCCCTCTCCGTCGAGGTCCGTCGTGGCGCACATCGTGGATCGCCGGCACGACGGTGTCTGCCTTGGTCGCACATCGGTCGTTGTGGTCGTTGTGGTCACGGCAGTTCCGCCGCGTCCCGTGAGACCCTCCCGTCCGTGTCGAAGACGCTGGCGCGGCAGTTCCTGGGCTGGCAACTCGGGATCGTCGGGCTGCTGCTCGTCGCCGTCACCGCGCTCGCGGTCGTGCAGTCGAACGCGGCGTTCCGGGAGACGCAGGGGCGGCGGATGCTGTCGGTGGCGGAGGACGTGGCGGCCACCGCCGGTGTGCGGGCGAGTCTCGCCGCCCGCTCCTACGGCCCGTTGCCCGCGCTCGGCACCAGCGCCCGCAACCTCTCGGGCGCCGACGAGATCGTGATCGCCGACGCCGGTCTCGTCGTGCGCAGCGCGGCGGACCCGGCCGAGGTCGGCGAGCCCTTCCCTGCCGGGGAGAGCACGGCGCCGGCGGGGCGGGCCTGGGTCGGCAACCCGGACGGGAGCACCGTCGTCGCGCACGTGCCGGTGCTGGACGACCGGGGCCGGGTGGTCGGGCTCGTCGCGGCCCGCGCCGAGGCGCCGTCGCTGCTCAGCGGGCTGCTCGCGGCTCCCGCGCCCGCCGCGGCGCTGGTGGGCGTCGCGGTCGTGCTGGGGGTGGCGGGCTCGCTGCTGCTGGCGCGGCGGGTGCGCCGCCAGACCCTCGGTCTGGAGCCGGCGGAGATCGTGGAGCTGGTGCAGCGCCGGGAGGCCATGCTGCTGGGCGTGAAGGAGGGGGTGCTCGGCCTGGACGGCGCGCACCGGATCACGCTGCGCAACGCGGCCGCCGCCGAACTGCTCGGCATCGGCGCCGTCGGGGCCCGGGTCGACGAGCTCGACCTGGACGAGCGGCTGCGCGACGTGCTCACCGGCGCCGCGGTCGGCGAGGACCAGGTGGTGCTGCACGGCAGCCGCGTGCTGGTGCTGAACCGGATGCCGGTGGTGGTCGACGGGGCCCCGGTCGGCGCGGTCGTCACGCTGCGGGACCGCACCGAGCTCGCCACCCTGGAGGACCGCCTCGACGCCTCGCGCCACGTCACCGACACCCTGCGCGCGCAGGCGCACGAGTTCACCAACCGGCTGCACACGATCGCCGGGCTCACCGAGCTGGGCGAGCACGAGGAGGTGCGCCGCTTCGTGGCGGGCGTCGTGGCGGGCTCGGACCAGTGGCGCCGGGAGGTCACCACGCGCGTCGGCGACGCGGCCGTGGCCGCCCTGCTGGTGGCCAAGGCGAGCCTCGCCACCGAACGCGGGGCACAGCTGCGGCTCGCCCCCGACAGCCGCCTCGACGCCGTCGACCGCTCGCGGGACCCGGCGCTGTCCGCCGACCTGGTCACGGTCGTGGGCAACCTCGTCGACAACGCCCTGGACGCCGCGGGCGCGGGCTGGGTGGAGATCGGCTTCGACGGGGAGGGGGACGCCGTGCGCGTGACGGTGCGCGACTCCGGCCCGGGGGTGGCGTCGGAGCTGGTGGAGGAGGTCTTCCGGCACGGTTTCAGCACCAAGGCCGCCGAGCACGACGCCGGGGGCCGAGGGCTCGGGTTGGCGCTGGCCCGGCAGGTCTGCCTGCGGCGCGGCGGGTCGATCACCCTGCGCAACGACGGCGGCGCCGAGTTCACCGCGTGCCTGCCGCTGGCGGTGACCGCCTGATGCGCGTGCTCGTCGTCGACGACGACTTCATGGTCGCCCGCGTGCACAGCGGGTACGTCGCGCGGATCCCCGGCTGCGAGGTGGCCGGTGTCGCCCACACCGCGGCCGACACCGTCCGGCTGGCCGTGCAGCTGCGCCCCGACCTCGTGCTGCTGGACGTCTACCTGCCCGACCGCTCCGGGATCGAGGTGCTGCGCGAGCTGCGCACCGGCGCGCCCGACGACCCGTTCGTGCTGGTCATCACCGCCGCCGACGACCCGGCGACGGTGACGGCGGCCCTGCACGGCGGCGCCACGCACTACCTGGTGAAGCCGTTCGACGCCGCCGCGCTGCGCGAGCACGTCGAGCGGGTGGCGCGGGTGCGCGGGCGCCTGGCCGGGCTGTCCCGGGCGGCGCAGGACGACATCGACAGCGTCTTCGGCGGCCGCCACGGCGCCACCACCCGGCTACCCAAGGGCCTCACCGGGCCCACCGCGCAGCTCGTCGAGCGCGTGCTGCGCGAGCACGACGGGGACCTGTCCGCCGCCGAGTGCGCGGAGCTGACGGAGCTGTCGCGGGTGAGCGCGCGCCGCTACCTGGAGCACTTCGTGGCGACCGGCGCAGCGACCGTGCGCCTGCGCTACGGCGGGACGGGTCGCCCGGAACGGCGCTACCGCCGCAGCGGCTGACCGCCCGACGGTGTGTGCGGTGGCCCGGTAGGGCTGACGTAGGGTCCGGACGTCTGATGTTCGTACTCGGGGGGCACGTGATTCAGCGACGGGAATTCCTGCGCGTCGCAGGGCTCGGGGCGCTGGCCGGCGCGGGCCTCGCCGGCTGCGGCAGCGCGGGCGACGGGCCCGACGGGGACCTGCGGCTGGTGCTGTGCAACCACGTGTGGACCAGCGCGATCCGGGAGCGGATTCCGGAGTTCGAGCAGCTCAGCGGGCGTCGCGTGGTCGTCTCGACGATGACGGCCGACCAGCTGTCGTCCACCTACAACGTCAAGCTGAACGCGAGCGCGCCCGACGTCGACGTGATGATGTACCGGCCGCTGCAGGAGCAGCTGCTGTTCGCCCGCAACGGCTGGCTGGCCGACCTCACCGACCTCGTGTCCGGCGACGCCGGCTACGACTGGTCCGATGTGCAGGAGGGCGCCCGGGAGCGGGTGACCACCGAGGGCCGGGTGTTCGGCGTCCCGATCGTCACCGAGCGGCCCACGCTCTACTACCGGCGCGACCTCGTGCCCGACGGTCCGCCCGCCACGCTCGAGGAGCTCCACGACACGGCGATGCGGCTGCACGACCCCGCGGGCGGGATGACCGGCTTCGCCGGGCGCGGGCAGCGCAACTTCGCCGTGACCATGTTCTCCAGCTACCTGTACTCGTTCGGCGGCGACTTCGTCGCCGACGGGCGCTCGGGCATCGCGGCGCCGGAGGCGATCGCGGCCTACTCCTACTACGGCGGCCTGCTGCGCGAGGCCGGCCCGCTCGGCGTCTCGAACATGAGCCTCGAGCAGATCACGCCGATCTTCGCCCAGGGCCGGGCCGCGTTCGCGATCGACGCCGACTCCGTCTACCTCAACTTCGTCGACCCGGACACCTCCCTGGTGGGTGACCGCACCGGGTTCGCCCCCTTCCCCGCCGGTCCGGCGGGCTCGCGCCCGTTCAACATCGCGTCGTGGGGACTCGCGGTCAACGCGTTCTCCGAGCGGCGCGACGCCGCGTGGGAGTTCCTGCGCTGGGCCACGAGCCCGGACACCGTGCTCGCGCTGCAGCGGGCGGGCGTGCCCGGCGCGCGGGACTCGGCCTGGCAGGACCCGGACGCGGGCGCGGCGTTCCCGCCCGACCTCGCCGCGTCGATGGTGGCCGGCAGCGCCACCGGCGTGCCCCGCGACCGGCCCGACGTCGTGCAGGTCGGGCGCGCCCGCGACATCGTCGGGCGCCCGATGGTGGCCGCCATCGTCGGCGAGGACGTCGAGGCCGCGGCCCGCGACGCGTCGGAGGAGTTCGACGAGTTCCTGGTCCGCGACGCCCGGCAGCGCCGGATCTAAGGAGAGGATCTAGTGGCGCTCACCCTCGAACAGGAGAACCGCCGGCTGAAGTGGACGATGATCAGTCCGGCCGTGCTGTTCATCGGCCTGATGATCGTCTTCCCGCTCGCGTACACGGTGTGGCTGAGCACCACCGACGCGTTCGGCGCCGTCAACGCCGACACGAGCTTCCTCGGCCTCACGAACTACGCCGACGCCCTCGGCGACACCCGCCGGTTCTGGCCCGCCGTCTTGCGCACGGCCGTGTTCACGGTGGCCGCCGTCGTGCTCGAACTGGTGCTCGGGCTGGCGCTGGCGATGCTGCTGCGCCGCCCGTTCCGCGGGATGCGCTGGGTGCGCACGATCCTGATGATCCCGCTGCTCGCCACGCCGGTGGCGGTCGGCGTGCTGTGGCTGCTCATCCTCGACCCGACCGTCGGCATCGCCAACGCGATCCTCGGGCTCGTCGGGATCCCGCCGCAGCCGTTCCTCGGATCGGTCACCCAGTCCCTGCCCACGCTGGTGCTCATCGACGTCTGGCAGTGGACGCCGATGATGACGCTGCTGCTGCTCGCCGGGCTCACCACGTTGCCCGAGGAGCCGGAGGAGGCGGCGCTGGTGGACGGCGCCAGCGCCTGGCAGCGGTTCCGCCTCGTCACGCTGCCGATGCTCGGCACCACGATCGTCACGGCGCTCGTGCTGCGCAGCGTCGACGCGCTGAAGACCTTCGACCTGATCTACGCCACCAAGGGCGCGGGCGGGGGCTCCAGCTTCGAGGCCGAGACCCTCAACGTCTACGCCTACGGCCTCACCTTCGACTACCAGGAGTACGGCCTCGCCGCGGCCGTGCTCGTCGTGTTCACGATCCTGATCATCGGGATCGTCGTCGCCCTGCGCGTCCGCTCCTCCGAGAAGGCCGGATCATGACCGCCACCCTGTCCGAGCCCGCGACGGCCACGCCCGTGCCGCGCGCCGCCGACCCGCGCAAGCGCCGGGTGGAGCGCCTGCGGCTCGCCGCGGTCGTGCTCGTGAGCCTGGTGTTCGCGCTGCCGCTGGTCTGGATGGTGCTGGCCGCGTTCAAGACCAACGTGCAGATCGGCAACACCGCCGACGCGATCGTCTTCTCGCCCACGCTGCAGAACTTCCGCACCGTCTTCGAGCAGGGCGTGTTCCTGCCCGCGATGCTCAACTCGGCCATCGTGGCCGTGGTGTCGACCGTGCTCTCGGCGCTGGTCGCGGTTCCCGCGGCGTGGGCGATCGGGCGGTTCGGGATGCACCGCGCGGGCGGCTGGGTGCTGATCGCCCGCATCATCCCGGCGATCTCGCTGCTGGTGCCCTGGTACTACGTGTTCGCGCAGCTGGAGCTGGTCGGCGGCTACACCGTGCTGGTGGCGAGCCACATGTTCGTCTCGGTACCGCTGATCACCTGGATCATGATCGGCTTCTTCGAGGGCCTGCCGGTGGAGCTGGAGGAAGCCGGGCGGGTGGACGGGCTCTCGGCGTTCGGGGCGTTCCTGCGGATCTCGCTGCCGCTCGCGACGGCCGGCACGGCCACCGCGTGCGTCCTGGCCACGGTGTTCAGCTGGAACAACTTCATCTTCGCGCTGATCCTCTCCGACGAGACGACCAAGACGCTGCCGGTGGCGCTGTTCAACTTCATCTCCTACGCCAGCGTCGACTGGGGCGGGCTGATGGCCGCGTCCACGCTGATGAGCCTCCCCGTCGTGCTCGCCGCCGTCTTCGGGCAGCGCTACCTCGTCGCCGGCCTCACGGCCGGTGCCACCAAGGGATAGGAAGGGACCCCCATGCGGATCGCCGGCGCCGACGTCATCGTCACCAGCCCGGGTCGCAACTTCGTCACCCTGGAGATCACCACCGACGACGGGCTCGTCGGCTACGGCGACGCCACGCTCAACGGCCGCGAGCTCGCCGCCGCCAGCTACCTGCGCGACCACGTCGTGCCGCTGCTGATCGGGCGCGACGCGCACAAGATCGAGGACACCTGGCAGTACCTCTACCGCGGCGCGTACTGGCGGCGTGGGCCGGTGACGATGGCCGCGATCGCCGCCGTCGACGTCGCGCTGTGGGACATCAAGGCCAAGGCCGCGGGGATGCCCCTCTACCAGCTGTTGGGCGGGGCGAGCCGGACCGGGATCCGGGCCTACGGGCACGCGAGCGGGCGCGACCTGCCCGAGCTGCTCGACTCCGTGCGGGCCCGGCAGGCGGAGGGCTTCCGCTCGATCCGGGTGCAGTCCGGCGTCCCCGGCCTGGAGACGATCTACGGGATCTCGGCCCGTGGGAAGGACTACGAGCCCGCCGGCCGGCATCCGCTGCCGAACGAGGAGACCTGGGACACCCGCGCCTACCTGCGCCACCTACCGACGGTGTTCGAGGCCGTCCGCAACGAGTTCGGGCCCGAGCTGCCGCTGCTGCACGACTGCCACCACCGGCTCACCCCGATCCAGGCCGCGAAGCTGGGCAAGGCGCTGGAGCCCTACGACCTGTTCTGGCTCGAGGACTGCACGCCCGCGGAGAACCAGGAGGCGCTGCGCCTGGTCCGCGAGCACACCACCACCCCGCTGGCCATCGGCGAGGTCTTCAACACGGCCTTCGACTACCAGACGCTGATCCGCGAGCAGCTCATCGACTACGTCCGCTCGGCCGTGACGCACACGGGCGGCGTCACCGCGATGCGCAAGCTGTTCGACTACGCCGGGCTGTACCAGGTGAAGACCGGCATCCACGGCCCCACCGACATCTCCCCCGTCGGCATGGCCGCGGGCCTGCACCTGGACCTGGCGATCCACAACTTCGGCATCCAGGAGTTCATGCCGCACAGCGCCGAGACCTACGAGGTGTTCCGCCGCTCCTACACGTTCGAGGACGGCTACCTGCACCCCGGCGAGACCCCCGGCATCGGCGTGGAGCTGGACAAGAAGGCGGCGGAGAAGTTCGAGTACGAACCGGCCTACCTCCCGGTGAACCGCCTACGCGACGGCACCCTCCACGACTGGTGAGCCGCACTCCACACACCTGGTGTCCACTTCACCGAAGGCCCGCCTCGTGTGAAGTGGACGCTGGGTGTGTGGAGTGGCGCGCTCAGGCCGGGTCGAACTCCAGCACCGCCTTCAGGCGGCCCTCCGCCGGGGTGCACGCCGCCGTGTACGCCACCGTCGCGTCGGTGGCCGGTCGGACGTCGGTGAGCAGCTCTGCTGCCACCTGCGGAGCGCGCTCGAGGTGCTCCAGCGCCCGGCCCAGCACCGCGCGGCGGTCGAGGGTCAGGCCGCCGATGATGTGCAGGTTGCGGCGCACGACGGCCGTGAGGTCGATCGGGTAGGACTCCCGCACCGGGATGCCGAAGCAGTAGACGGTGCCGCGGTCGGCGACGGCGTGCACGGCGTCGGCCACCGTCGAGGTCTGGTGCCCGACGGCCTCCACGATCACGTCCGGCCGGGCCTCGAGGGCCTGCGCCCACTGCCGGCTGCCCGCCACGACCACCTCGTCCAGGCCGAAGGCGGCGGCCTGGGCAGTGCGGTCCACGGGGTCGACGCCCACGACGGTGGCCGCACCGCGCTCGCGCAGGGCCCAGGCGAACAGCAGCCCGATCGCGCCGAGACCCAGCACCGCGGCGTGCCTGCCCCGCAGGTCACCCAGCTGGTCGACCGCGTAGAGCACGCAGGCCAGCGGCTGCGCCACCACGGTGCGGGGTCCGCTGCCGTCGCCGCCGACGGGGTGCAACCCGGACCCGGCGGTGACGACCAGCTCCGCCAGCCCGTCCGCCGCCGACGCCCAGCCGACCACCCGCTCCCCCGGGGCGGTGCCCGGATCCCGCGACGCCCGTACCCGGCCGACGATCTCGTGCAGCGGGAAGCCGGGTGGGGCCACGACGCCCGGACGCCCGCCCGCGCGGTAATGGGGAAGGTCGCTGCCGCAGATGCCGCCGTGCTCCAGGGCGACGAGGACCTCACCGGGGCGCAGGTCGGCCGCGGCGGGCGCAGGCACCTCCACCGGTTGCAACGTCGCGGGACCGGTCAGCTGCTGTGCCCACATGCGATCTGCCTACCTCCTCCGGCCGACCCGGTGGGCCCCATGTGGTCCGGCGCACACCGCCGGACACCGCCTCGCCGGCCGACGCACGACCCGGTGAACGTCGGTGGAGGCCGTCTAGGATCACGGCGTTCCCGTCACCTCCGGAGGGCCGATGGCACGCCGACCCTCGGTCACGAGCACCCAGATCGCCCGGGAGGCCCGGGTCGCGCAGTCCACCGTGTCCCGCGTGCTGAACGGCGGGAGCGTCTCCCCGCAGACGCGCGAGCGGGTGCTCGCCGTGCTGGAGAAGTACGACTTCCAGCCCAGCCAGGCCGCGCGCAGCCTCGTGGGCTCGCGAACCGGTGTGGTCGGGGTCGTGATCCGCGACCTGACCAACCCCTTCTACCCGGTCATGGTCAAGGCGATGGAGCAGGTTCTCTACGAGCGCGGGCTGCGGTTGTTCCTGGTGACCGACGTCGTCGCGCCCGAGGAGGGCGTGGCGATGCTGCGCCGGGAGGGCGTCGAGGGTGCGATCTTCACGGCCGCCGTGGCCAGCGATCCCCTGCCCGGCCGGCTCACCGAGCACGGCATCCCCGTGGTGCTGTGCCACCGGACGATCGACGGCTTCCCCGCCGACCAGGTGGAGGCCGACAACGTCGAGGCCGGTCGCCTCGCGGCCGAGCACCTGCTGGGGCTGGGCCACCGGCGGCTGGCGATGGTCGCGGGTGTTGCCGGGGCGAGCACCGCGGTCCAGCGCGGGGACGGTTTCCGGGCGCGGGTGCGGGAGTTCGACCCGGCCCTGCCGGTGGTGCAGGTCGAGGGTGGCTTCGACTACGACGTGAGCTACGCGGCCGCGCGGGCGCTGCTCGCCGGGCCCGACCGGCCCACCGCGCTGTTCTGCCAGAACGACGTGATGGCCTACGCCGTCCTGAACGCCGCGTCGGCGTGCGGGATCGACGTGCCCGGCGCGCTGAGCGTCGTGGGCTGCGACGACGTGCCGATGTCGGGCTGGGAGCGGATCGCGCTCACCACCGTGCGGCAGCCGCTCGTGCGGATCGCGCAGGTCGGAGCGCAACTGCTCCTCGACCGGCTCGCGGCCGCCGACGCCCCGCTGCAGCGCGAGGTGCTGCCCGTCGGGTTCGTGACGCGCGGCACGACGGCCCCGCCCGCCTGACCGGATCCCTTGACCCCGGCGATCGCGCGCGCCTACCTTGGATACGTATCCAATGGATACGTATCCAACAGTGCGAGCAACGGAGCCGGAATGTCCCGCAGCCTCAAGTCCGCCACGACCTCCGCGACCGGCTTCGCCGCCGACGAGACCGTCGCGACGACGGTCCGCGGCCTCCTCGCCGACGTGCGCGAGCGCGGCGACGCGGCGGTCCGCGCGCTGTCCGCCCGCTTCGACCACTGGGAGCCGGAGAGCTTCCGGCTCTCCGACGCGCAGATCGCCGAGCTGGTCACCTCCCTCGACCCGCAGGTCGTCGAGGACATCAGGACCGTCCAGGCCAACGTCCGCCGCTTCGCCGAGGCGCAGAAGGCGTCGATGTCGGAGATCGAGGTCGAGACGCAGCCGGGCGTGTTCCTCGGTCAGAAGCACGTGCCGGTGCAGGCGGTCGGCGCGTACGTGCCGGGCGGGCGCTACCCGCTCACCGCGAGCGCCCACATGACGATCGTGACGGCGAAGGTCGCGGGCGTGCCGCGCGTGGTGGCCTGCACCCCGCCGATCCGCGGCGAGATCCCCGCCGCGACGATCGCGGCCATGCACCTGGCCGGTGCCGACGAGATCTACGTGCTCGGCGGCGTCCAGGCGATCGCGGCCATGAGCATCGGCACCGAGACGCTCGCCCCGGTCGACATGCTCGCCGGCCCCGGCAACGCCTACGTGGCCGAGGCCAAGCGGCAGCTGTTCGGCGAGGTCGGCATCGACCTGTTCGCCGGGCCGACCGAGGTCCTGGTCGTCGCCGACCACACCGCCGACCCGTTCGTCGTGGCGGTCGACCTGCTCTCGCAGGCCGAGCACGGCCCGGACAGCCCGGCCGTCCTCGTCACCACCAGCGAGGACCTCGGGAACGCGGTGCTCGGGCACATCGCGCAGATCCTCCCGGGGATGCCGACCGGCGACATCGCCGGCCCGGCCTGGCGCGACCACGGCCAGGTGATCGTGGTCGACGACCTCGCCGAGGCCTACCGCGTGGCGGACGGGTTCGCGTCCGAGCACGTCCAGATCCTCACCGAGGACCCGCGCGAGGCGCTGGAGCAGATGCACGCCTACGGCGCGCTGTTCCTGGGCGAGGGCACCTGCGTCTCCTACGGCGACAAGGTCATCGGCACCAACCACGTGCTGCCCACGCGCGGCGCCGCCCGCTACACCGGCGGCCTCTGGGTCGGGATGTACCTGCGTACCGTCACCTACCAGGAGGTCCGCGACCAGGACGCCTCCGCGGAGCTCGGCGTGCTCTGCGGGCGCGCGGCCCGGGTGGAGCTGTTCGAGGGCCACGCCCGCTCCGGGGACGTGCGCGCCGCCAAGTACGCCGGGGCGCAGCTGCCCTGGACCGATCACTACCAGCGGGTCCAGGCCTGAGCCCCCCTCGCCCCGCGATCGACGGAGATCAGCCCATGCGCGTTGTGCCCCACGACCCGGAGGTCCTCCGGCGTCGCTCCCTGCAGTCCGGAACGATCGGCGCGATCGTCGAGTGGTACGAGTACACGGTCTACGGCACGGCGGCCGCGCTGGTGTTCGGCCACCTGTTCTTCCCCGAGCTGCCACCGGGCATCGCGCAGATCGTGTCGCTCGCCTCGTTCGGCGTGGGCTTCCTCGCCCGGCCGGTCGGTGCGTTCGTCGCCGGCCACCTCGGTGACCGGATCGGCCGCAAGTCCACGCTGATCCTCACGTTCTCGATCATGACGGTGGCCACGGCGGCGATCGGGTTCCTGCCGACGCACGCCCAGATCGGTGTGGCCGCGCCGCTGCTGCTGTGCCTCCTGCGGCTGGCCCAGGGCTTCGCCGTCGGCGGGGAGTGGGGCGGCGCGGCGATCGTGGCGGTCGAGAACGCGCCGCGTGAGCGACGCGGGTACTTCGGCTCGTGGCCGCAGATCGGCGTGTCGGCCGGGCTGCTGCTCGGCACGGCCGCCGTGACCCTCGCGTCGGCGATCTCCGGCGACGCGTTCGGCGAGTGGGGGTGGCGGCTGCCGTTCCTGATGAGCATCCCGCTCGCGCTCGTCGGGCTGTTCATCCGGCTGCGCGCCACCGAGAGCCCCGCGTTCCTGGCCGAGAAGGCGAAGATGGACGCGGAGCTCGAGCAGCGCAAGGCCCCCGCCGCCGTCCTGCTGCGCGACCACCGAAAGGCGCTGCTCATCACGATCTTCGGCCGCTTCGCCGAGGCCGGCAACTACTACCTGTTCACCACGTTCGTGCTGTCCTACGTGACGACGAACCTCGGCGCTCCGCAGTCCTACGGGTTGATCGCGTCGATGGTGGGGGCCGCGATCAACATCGCGACGATCCCGCTGTTCGGCGCGCTCTCGGACCGCATCGGCCGACCGCGGACGTTCCTCATCGGCGGTGCGCTGATCGTGCTCACGGCGTGGCCGGTGTTCGCGCTCGTCGGCACCGGGCAACTGGTGGGCGTGGTGCTCGGGGTGAGCCTGTTCATGGCGCTGGGCCACGCGATGGTCTACGCCCCGCTGCCGGCGCTGTACTGCGAGATGTTCCCGACGGCGGTGCGCTACTCGGGCATCTCGGTCGGCTACCAGATGGCCTCGATCCTGCTGGCGAGCTTCACCCCCGCACTTGCTGCGGCGATGGTGCTCTGGGCGGGCGGCAGCCTGTGGATGGTGATCCTCTACGCCATCGGCACCACGCTGATCGCGATGGTGGCCATCGCCTTCGCCCCCGACCGGCGGCACCTGGAGCTGGAGGAGATCGACGCCGCCGCGCCGGCCGTGCCGCACGCGGCCGCCGCACGCTGACCCGTCACGCCGCCTGGCGCGACTCCGCCGGCACGCCCGCGTCCACCGGGACCGGGCGCCGGCGGTTCGCGCCGGTGCGGGCGTGCGTGGCGTACAGGGTGAGCCCGACGAACGCGAGACCGCCGACGAGGTTGCCGACCACCGTGGGGATCTCGTTCCACACCAGGTAGTCGCCGACCGAGAAGTCGCCGCCGAGCATCAGTCCGGACGGGAACAGGAACATGTTGACGATCGAGTGCTCGAAGCCCATGTAGAAGAAGACCAGGACGGGCATCCACATCCCGATCACCTTGCCGGACACGGACGTCGACATCATCGCGGCCACCACGCCGGTCGAGACCATCCAGTTGCACAGCACGCCGCGGAGGAACAAGGTCAGCATGCCGGCGGCGCCGTGGTCGGCGTACCCCACGGTGCGCGAGGTGCCGATCGTGCCGAGCTGCGCGCCCACCTCGTTCGGCGCCATGGTGAAGCCGAAGGTGAGGATCACCGCCATCATCAGTGCGACGGTGAGCGCGCCGGCGAAGTTGCCCACGAAGACCAGGCCCCAGTTGCGCAGGACCGCGCGCAGGGTGACACCGGGGCGCTTGTCGATCCAGGCCAGCGGGACGAGCGTGAAGACGCCGGTCAGCAGGTCGAAGCCGAGCAGGTACAGCATGCAGAATCCGACCGGGAACAGCAGCGCCCCGACGAGGGCGTTGCCCGTCTGCACCGTGATCGTGACGGCGAACGCGGCGGCCAGCGCGAGGATGGCGCCGGCCATGAACGCGCGGATCACGGTGTCGCGGGTCGACATGAAGACCTTCGCCTCACCGGCGTCGATCATCTTCCCGACGAACTCCGCCGGGTTCACGTAGGACATCTGCGGGCTCCTCAGCTGGGCCGGGCACGTGCGTCCGGCCGAGTCTGGGAAGCGCGCGTTTCCACGGCGTAACGGCAGGAAGGTCATCCGGTCACGGCCGCCTCACGGTGGACGACCGCCACCTGCCAGGACCGTGTTCCGTGTCCGCAACACGATCGCCACGAGGAGGCGCGAGCCTGGTGCGCACCACCGATCCGAGGAGCCGACGATCGAACCGATCATGAGCAAGTCCGATGCCGCCGAGCTCGTCGCCGCCGCCCGGCGACGGCGTGACCTGTCCTGGTCGGCGATCGCCGACGAGCTGGGCGCACCACCTGTGTGGGCGACCGCGGCCCTGCTCGGCCAGCACCCGCTGACGCGCGAGCAGGCCGAACGGGCGTGCACGCTGCTCGGGCTGGAGGAGGCGGTGGCCGAGGGCCTCCAGCAGCAGCCCTCCCGCGGGACCGACCCGGCCCTGATGAGCGACCCCACGATCTACCGGTTCACCGAGGCGCTGTCGGTCTACGGTCCCGCGCTCAAGGAGCTCATCCACGAGGAGTTCGGCGACGGGATCATGAGCGCCATCAACTTCCGGGTCGACGTCGCCCGCCGGCCCGACCCCGACGGCGACCGCGTGGTTGTCACCTTCGACGGGAAGTTCCTCGACTACCGCTGGTGAGCCGCCCGCCGACCGCTCCCGTTGATCGGCGGACGGGTGCAGGGACGGCCATATCCGGCCGGCCGTGCACCGAGCTGGTGATCATGGGGCGGGCGGCGGCGTCATCGCGTGATCGAGGACGGCGACACCGTGGTCATCGACGTCCAGGCGTGCCTGCTCGCCTCGAGTTCCGTCGTTCAGCCGGTGAGCGCCTGGGTGCCGAGCACGGTGATCAGCGCGAGGCGTTCGGCGTCCTCGGTGCCGGGCACCGTCGTGTAGATCATGATGCGCAGGTCGCTGCCGGCGACCGTGAGCATGTCGCAGTCCAGCGTCACCGGCCCGACGTGCGGGTGATCGACGGTCTTGCGCGCCGTCTCGTGGTGGCCGACGGCGCCGGAGTCCCACAGCTCGGCGAACCGGTCGCTGTGCGCGCGCAGTTCGGCGACCAGCCGCCGCACCCCTCGGTCGGCGGGATAGCGGCCGGCAGCGGCGCGGAGGTCGGCGACCAGCGTGGCTTCGAGGTCACGTCGGGACTCCGGTGTCTGCCGGACCCGCGTGCCCTCACCGACCAGGTTGCGCCACACCGCGTTGCGCTCGAGGCCGCGCGATCCGCCCGGATCGCCCATCAACGCCGTATACGGCGGGTTGGCCACCAGCAACGTCCAGGCCGCGTCGAAGACGGCGACCGGTGTCGCGGGCATCCGGTCGAGCAGGTGCTGGACGCTCGGGGTGATGTAGGCGGGCACGGTCTCCGGGCCCGGCGGGCTCAGCCCGGCCAGGTGGAACAGGTGGGCACGTTCTGCCGGTGCCAACCGCAGGGCCCGGGCCAGCGCTTCGATGACCTGGCTCGACGGATGGGACGCACGGCCCTGTTCGAGGCGGGTGATGTAGTCGACGGAGATCCCGGCCAGCAGGGCCAGCTCCTCACGGCGCAGCCCGGCCGCACGCCGGTGCCCGCCGGCCGGCAGCCCCGCGGCCTCGGGCGGCACCCGGTCCCGCCAGCGGCGCACGGACCGCCCGAACTCCGAGATCGCCATGCCCGCCAGTCTGCACCGCTCACCGGCATGGCTGCCTGGTACCGGCCGTCCCAGGAAGGCGGGACGACTGGCTGCCCGCGCAAGCCGCCCGGAACCTGGGCGCATGACACTTCCCGCCTCCCCCACCTGGTTCATCACCGGATGCTCCACCGGGCTCGGCCGCGCTCTGGCCACCCATGTCCTCGAGCGCGGATGGCGTGCGGTGGTCACTGCCCGCGACCCGCGGACGGTCGCCGACATCGTCGACGCCCACGGCGATCGAGCACTGGCCGTGGCGCTGGACGTGACGGATCCCGAGCAGGTCACCGCCGCGGTCGATCAGGCCGAACAGACCTTCGGTCGGATCGACGTGCTGGTCAACAACGCCGGGTACGGCTACCTGGCCGCCATCGAAGAGGGTGAGGACGCCGCGGTGCGGGCGCTGTTCGAGGCGAACGTCTTCGGCGTCGTCGCGGTGACCAAGGCCGTGCTCCCGGGCATGCGCACCCGCCGCGCCGGCCACATCGTCAACGTCTCCTCTCTCGGCGGGCTCGCCGCGTTCGGGGCCACCGGCTATTACCACGCCACCAAGTTCGCGGTGGAAGGGCTGTCCGAGTCCCTGGCGGCGGAGGTCGCGCCGCTGGGCATCGGGGTGATGATCGTGGAGCCGGGCGCCTTCCGCACGAACTGGTCCGGGCCGTCGATGCGACAGTCCACGGTCCGCATCGACGACTACGCCGAGACCGCCGGCAAGCGCCGCGACGCGACGCTGGCCACGTACGGCAAGCAGCCCGGCGACCCGGCCCGCGCCGCCGAGGCCGTCGTGGCCGCGCTCGAGGCGGGGGAGCCCCCGCTGCGGCTGCTCCTCGGCGCGGCCGCGCTCCGGATCGCCCGCGGCAAGCTCGACGCGCTGCAGCGGGACTTCGCCAGCTGGGAGCACCTCACCCTGAGCACCGACGTGTCGTGATCACCGGAGCAAGATCCGAAGTATCGGGTGCACATGGTTGTCGCGACAGCGATGGACAACCGATACCTCGGATCATGAGGCCCGTTAGCCGGTCAGGTCACCCTCCCGCGCGTTGACGGCCGCGTAGTGGGCCACCTTGTCCTCGTCGACGACGACGCCGAGCCCGGGCCCGGTGGGCACGCCCAGGCTGCCGCCGCGCAGTTCGAGCGGCTCGATCACGTCGTCGGCGTGCAGGTAGTACATGCTGTCGATGGCCCGTGACAGGACCGGCGTGCTCGCCACCACGGCCAGGTGCGCCGCCGTGGCGATGCCCAGCTCGCCGCCGGAGTGCAGGTTCATGCCCAGGCCGAACGTCTCGCAGTGGGCGGCGAGCGCCTTCGTCGCCGCGATCCCGCCCCACTTGTAGACGTCGCCGTGAACGACGTCGACGGCGCCGAGGCGGACCGCCGGCGCGAAGTCCTCGAAGCGCACCAGGCACATGTTCGTGCAGAGGGGGATGCGGACCTTCGCGCGCACCTGGCTCATGCCCTCGATTCCCACGCACGGGTCCTCGAGGTACTCCAGGTCCAGCTCCTCGAGCTGGATGCCGGCGCGCACCGAGTCCGGCACCGACCACGCGGCGTTCGGGTCCACCCGCAGCGCCACCTCGGGCAGCGCCTCCCGCAGCGCGCGCAGGATCCGCACGTCGCCGTACACGTCGCGGGTGCCCTTGAGCTTCACGGCGGTGAAGCCACCCTCGGCCACCACGCGCGCGGTGTGCTCGGCGAGGCGGGCCGGGAGCTCGGCCGCGGACGCGCCGGGGGCGTCGGCGCGCGTGACCAGCGCGGTGATCGGCACTTCGGTGCGCACGGGTCCGCCGAGCAGGTCGGTGAGGGACTGCCCGGTCGCCTTGCCGATCACGTCCCAGCAGGCGACGTCCAGCGCCGCGATCGCGGCGTAGCCGAGGTAGCCGTGGAAGAACGGCACCATGTGCTGGCGGCGGTGGAAGGCCTCGAGCGCGAACGGGCTGGTGCCGACCAGGTCCGCGGCGAGCCGGCGCACCAGCTCGGCCACCGGACGGCCCCACATCGTCTCGCCCCAGCCGGTGACGCCGGAGTCGGTGCGGATCGAGACGATCGTGCGGGTCTCTCCGGTCTTCGTCTCGAACGAGCTGGTGAACGGGTTCGTCAGCGGCAGGTTGACGACCTGCACGTCGACATCGGTGATCTTCACGGGTTTCCCCCTCCGTGGCTGGTGGCGGTGGCGGCGTGGAACGCGCGGATCGCACCCGCGAGCGCCTCCGCGCGGGCGTCGAGCAGCGCGGCGCCCGTCGTGGCGTCGGCGGCCCCCGGGTCGTCGGTCGTGCCGCCCACCCGCGCCCACTCGCCGTGCCGCTCCACGACCAGACCCGGCGCGGGCGGGCGGTGGAACAGCGGCGGCTCGTCCGGCGCCTGCCACGGCGCGGGCGTGGCCACCAGGTCGGGGTGGGCAGCGAGCATCAGCGACGTCTCGAACGCACCGGCGTGGCCGGGCGGCCCGCCCTCGCCCAGCGCCCAGTAGGAGCAGGCACCGAGCGCGACGTCGCGTTCCAGCGCGCAGCGCTTCACCGCGAGCCTGACGATCTCGTCGTTGCCGCCGTGGCCGTTGACGAGCAGCACCCGGCGGAACCCGCTGCGCGCGAGCGAGTCGAGGACGTCAGCGAGCACGGCCTGCAGCGTGGCCGGGGAGAGCGACACGGCGGCGGCGAACAGGTGGTGCGGGCTGTGCCCGAACGGCAGGGCAGGCAGCCGCACGAGCTCCGGACCGCCGTCGCCGAGCCGCGCGATCGCCGCGTCCACGACGGCCTCGGCGAGCATCGTGTCCGTGCCCATCGGCAGGTGCGCGGAGTGCTGCTCCTGGGAGCCGACGGGGAGCACCGCGATCGCCCCGCGCTCCCCTGCGGCGCGGACCTCCCGCCACGGCTGCCGGTCGAGTCGTAACACGGCTGTCTCCACCTTCCTGTGCTCGAGGTGCGTGAGGTCGACGTGTTTAAGGTCGTGGGCATGAGCAGCCCCCACCGCGCAGCGCTGCGCCTGGTGCCCGAGCCGGCCGCCGCTCCCCCGGCGCGCACGCTCGGGGCGGTCGAGCTGCTGCCCGGCCTGGTGCGGGCGTCGCTGATGGAGCTGTCCGGCGCGGTGCTGCGGCGTGGGGAGGCTGCGTTCGCGCCCGCGGAACCGGCAGGGGTCGACGCCGCGCTGCTGGCGGCGTGCGCGCCCTGCTTCGGCGCCGAGCGGCCGCTGGGCATCGGCGTGGCGGCCGCGGGACTGGTCGACGCGGACGCCGGCGTGATCCTCGAGGTCAACGACGCACCCGCCCTGCACGGCTATCCCGTGCGGGAGCGGCTGGCGCGGTACGGCGTGCCCGTGCACGTGGAGCACCGCGCCCGCCTGCAGGTGCTCGGGGACCGCTGGTTCGGGCCGGGCCGCGGCCGCAGCGACTTCGCGTCGGTCTCCACCGGCGAGGTGCTCGGCGTCGGGATCCTGCTGGGCGGTGAGCTGCTCGCCCCGCCCGGCGGGCGCAGCGGCGCGCACATGACGGTGGCCGGGCCCGACCGCGTGTGCACGTGCGGCGCGCGCGGCTGTTGGAAGACCGTGGCCACCACGCGCTGGCTGCGCGAGCGGGTGGCCGGCACCGGGCTCCCGGCCACGCTCGCCGGGCTCGTCGCGAGCGCCGACCCGCAGGCCGCCGCCGTGGTCGACGAGTACGCAGAGAACCTCGCGCTGGGGCTGCTGAACATCCAGCAGCTGTTCGCGCCGGGCCTGTTCGTGCTGCACGGCGAGGCGCGCGACGGTGGCGAGGGCTTCCGCGAGCGGGTCGAGCGGCGCCTGCGTGGGGCGTCGGCGTGGTCGCCAACGGCCGAGCCGCCCGTCGTGCTGGTGAGCTCCACGGTCGTCGACGACATCGCGCTGCTCGGCGGCGCCGGGCTGGTGCTGTCCGCGCGGTAGGGCGATCAGGCTGCCCTCCGGCGCCGGGCGCGGTGCGGGTCGGGGTCGGGCACGGCGGCCAGCAGGGCCTGTGTGTACGCCTCCCGCGGCGTGCGCAGCACCGCATCGGTGCTGCCCTCCTCCACGACCCGCCCGCGGTGCAGCACGGCCACCCGGTTCGCCACCTGCTGCACCACCGCGAGGTTGTGCGAGACGAACACGTAGGTCAGCCCGAGCCGGGTCTGCAGGTCGGCGAGCAGGTCCAGGATCTGCGCCTGCACCGACACGTCCAGGGCGCTCGTGGGCTCGTCGAGCACCACGAGGCTCGGGCGCAGCGCGAGCGCCCGGGCGATCGAGATCCGCTGCCGCTGCCCGCCGGAGAACTCGTGCGGGTAGCGGTCCTGCACCTCCCCCGGCAGGCCCACGGAGTCGAGCAGGTCGGCCACCCGCTCGCGCAGCGCCTGCCGGGCCCGCCGCGCGCCGGTGCCCGGCTCGTGGGTGACGATCGGCTCGGCGACGATGTCGGTGACCCGCATCCGCGGGTTCATGCTCGAGTAGGGGTCCTGCAGCACGACCTGCATCTCGCGGCGCACCGCGCGCAGCCCGGCCCTCGACAGCGCTGCGAGGTCCTGGCCGCGGAAGCGCACCGTGCCCGCGGTGGGCGGCTCCAGCTTCAGCAGCAGCCGCACGAGCGTGGACTTGCCCGAACCGGACTCCCCCACGATCGCCGTGGTCTCCCCGGCCCGCACGCCCAGGCTCACGTCGTCGACCGCGACCACGCCCGGGTCGCCGCGGCGGCCGCGGTACTCCTTGCGGACGCCGTCGAGCTCCACCAGGGGGGTCATCGCAGCTCCAATCGGGGGGTCGCGCGCAGCAGCCCGCGCGTGTAGTCCTGCGCCGGCGCGTCGAACACGTCCAGGACCCCACCGGACTCGACCACCCGGCCCTCGTGCATCACGACCACGCGGTCGGCCACCTCGGCCACCACGGCGAGGTCGTGGGTGATCAGGACGACGGCGGTGCCCCGGCGCTCGCACAGCCCGACGAGCAGGTCGAGGATCTGCGCCTGCACCGTGACGTCGAGCGCGGTGGTCGGCTCGTCGGCGACCAGCACCCGTGGCCTGCCCACCAGCGCCATCGCGATCATCGCCCGCTGCCGCAGACCGCCGGACAGCTCGTGCGGGTACTGGTCGGCGCGGCGTTCCGGCTCGGGGATCCCGGCCTCCGAGAGGGCGGGAACGACCGCGGCCCTGGCCTCGGCGCGCGAGGCCCCGCGGTGGCGGCGCAGCACCTCGGCCACCTGCGTGCCGATGCGCTGCAGCGGGTCGAGGCTCGTCATCGGGTCCTGGAAGATCATCGCCACGTCGTTCCCGCGGACGTCGCGCAGCTCCCGCTCGCTCATCTCCAGCACGTCGCGCCCGTCGAGCCGGACCGACCCGCCGGTGTAGACGCAGGGCGGCTCCGGGTTCAGCCGCAGCACCGACAGCGCCGTGGCGCTCTTGCCGCTGCCCGACTCGCCGACGACGGCGAGGATCTCCCCCTCGTCGACGTGCAGGTCGACGCCGCGCACGGCGGGCACCGTGCCCGTGGCCAGCCGGAACTCGACGGACAGGTCCTGGATCTCCAGCAGGGTCATGACCGGTACGCCTTCGGGTCGGCGACGTCGCGCAGGACGTCGCCCGCGAGGTTGACGGCGAGCGCGGTGAACATGAGGGCGAGGCCCGGGAACACCGCGATCCACCACGAGGTCCCGAGGTAGAGCTGGCCGTCGCTGAGCATCCCGCCCCAGGTCACCACCGACTTCGGGACCCCGAGGCCGAGGTAGCTCAGCGAGGCCTCGGCGACGATCGCGGCGGCCACGTGCAGGGTGCCGATCGTGGCCAGCGGCGCGAGCACGTTGGGCAGCAGGTGCCGGCGCATGATCACCAGGTCCGGCACGCCGATCGCGCGGGCCTCGGTGACGAAGTCGCGCGAGCGCAGCGACAGCACCTCCGACCGCACGACCCGCGCGTAGGACACCCAGCCGGTGAACCCGAGCACGATGATCACGTACCAGAGCCCGGAGCCGAGGAAACCGACGATCGCGAGCGCCAGCAGGATCGACGGGAACGCCAGCTGCAGGTCGGCCAGGCGCATGAGCAGCCGGTCGGGCCAGCCGCCGACGTAGCCGCTCACGAGCCCGACGAGCGCCCCGATCACGCCGGCGAGCAGCGCGGCCGAGACGCCGACCAGCAGCGACACCCGCGCCCCGTGGATCATCCTGCTGAGCACGTCGCGGCCGAGCTGGTCGGTGCCCAGCAGGTGCGCCGCATCGCCCCCGGCCAGCCACGCCGGCGGCCGCAGCCGGACCAGCAGGTCCTGCGCCGCCGGGTCGTACGGCGCGATGACGGGGGCGAACACGGCGGCCACGAGCACCGCGGCGAGCACGGCGATCGCGAGCACCGCGAGCTTGTTGCGCAGGACGGCCCGTGCACGCGGCGCGCGGGCGGCGGCCGGCGCGGCGGTGGTGGCGGCAGCGGTCATCGGTGGGACACCCGCACTCTCGGGTCGAGGATCGCGTACGAGGCGTCGACGATCAGGTTGACCACGACGAAGGTGGCGGCGAAGAACAGGATCGCCGCCTGCACCAGCGGGAAGTCGCGGTTGCCGATCGCCTCGACGGTCAGGCGCCCGATACCCGGCCAGGAGAACACCTGCTCGGTGAGGATCGCGCCGCCGAGCAGGCTGCCGACCTCCAGGCCGACCACGGTGATCACCGGCAGGGCGGCGTGGCGCAGGGCGTGCGAGACGACGATCGTCGGCGTGCTCAGTCCCTTCGCCCGCGCCGTGCGGATGTGGTCGGAGCCGAGCACCTCGATCAACGACGAGCGCAGCAGCCGCGCGATCACCGCGACCGAGTAGATCGCGAGCGTGACGGCGGGCAGCACCAGGTGCTCGAGCGAGCCGTAGCCGGAGGCGGGCAGCACCTGCCACTGCACGGCGAACACGAGCACCAGCAGGATCCCGGTCCAGAACGCGGGCGTGGACTGCCCGACCAGCACCGCCGCCATCACGCCGGTGTCGCCCGCGCGGCCCCGGCGAAGCGCCGCGTAGATCCCGGCGGGCACCGCGATCACCACCGCGATCACGGCGGCGGCCGCCGCGAGCTGCAGCGTGGCCGGGATGCGCTCCAGCAGCACGTCGGCGACCGGGCGGTCGTAGAACAGGGACGTGCCGAAGTCCAGGCGCGGCAGGCCCCACAGGTAGTCCAGGTACTGGACCAGCAGCGGCCGGTCCAGGCCGAGGCTCGCGCGCAGCGTGGCCTCCTGCTCGGCGGTGGCGTCCGGCGGGAGCAGCAGCGCCACCGGGTCGCCGGACAGCCGCACCAGCAGGAACGCCACCGTGGCCGCGGCCACGAGCACGCCGATCGCGCCGAGCAGCCGGGTCAGCAGCGTGCGCGCGATCCCGGCACCCGGCGCCGGCACACGCGGCACCTCCACGACGGGCTGGGTCATGCCATCACCTCCGCGCTGGCCATCTGCAACGAGCCGTGGATCGGCGGGCGCCAGCGTGGTCGTTCGCCCCGCGCGGTGATGGTGTCGATCTGGTAGAGGAACACGAACGGCGCCTCCTGCTTCAACAGTCGCTGCAGCTGCCCGAAGGCGCGCAGCCGTTCCTGGGGGTCCACCGAGAGCTCCTCGCGGTCGATGAGCCGGTCCGCCTCGTCGGAGGTCCAGCGGCTCTGGCGGCGGTCCCGGCGCACGTTCGACTGGACGTTGCTCTGCCCGTCGAGCGTCCAGCCGGTGCTCGCGGCCAGGTACATCGGTCCGAGCGCGCGGCGGTTCTCCGAGGTGAGGCGGCTGGAGTAGGTGCCGGAGTCGATCGCGTCGACGCGGGCGCGCACCCCCACCCGGGCCAGCAGGCCCGAGATCGCCTCGGCCACGCCCGCGTCCGTGCTGGACGCGGTGAGCACCGTGTCGAACCCGTCCGGGTAGCCCGCGTCGGCGAGCAGCCGCGCGGCGAGCGCGGTGTCGCGGGTGAACGGCGCGACCGACGGGTCGAAGCCGAAGGACTCGCGCGGGATCATCGTGGGCACCTCGCGGGCGTTGCCGTCGAGCACGGCGTCGATCAGCAGCGGCACGTCCACGGCGTGGTTGAGCGCCTGGCGCACCCGCGGGTCGCGCAGCGGGCCGTCCTCGGTGTCCAGCGACAGGTAGGAGGTGCGGATGCCCGGGAAGCGGTCGATCGTGACGCCCGGGTAGCCCCGCAGCTGCAGCGCGGCGTCGGGCGTGAGGCCGGTGACCAGGTCCACCTCGTCGCTCTGCAGGGCCGCCAGCGCTGACGCGGGGTTGGCCATCGGGCGGAACACCAGCTCGTCGACGCCCGGAGGCCCGTTCCAGTGCGCGGTGTTCGCGCGCATCCGCAGCTCGTGGTCGCGCCGCCAGTCGACGAACGTGAACGGGCCGGTGCCGACCGGTGCGCGGGCGAACCCCTCGTCGCCGACCTCGGCGAGGTAGCGCGGCGGGAGCACGACGCCGCCGAACAGCGACAGCTTCGCCGGCAGGATCGGGTCGGGCTGGTCGGTCTGCACCTCGACGGTGAGCGGGTCGAGCACGGTCGCACCGGTGACGTAGCGCAGTTCGACGATCGGGGACTTCGTGGCCGGGTCGAGCAGCCGCTGGATGCTGAAAGCCACCGCGGCCGCGTCGCAGGGCTCGCCGTTGTGGAACGTGACGCCGGGGCGCAGCTGGAAGCGCCAGGTCAGCGGTGTCGGGTTGGACCAGGACAGCGCGAGCCGCGGCGCGAGCTCGTTGTCCGGGCCGCGGGTCGTGAGCGTGTCGAACAGGTTGATCAGGACGTTCATCGACATCATGTCGCCCTGCTTGTGCGGGTCGAGCGTCTTGGTGTCGTTGGGTTGCGTCAGCCGCAGCGCCCGTCCGATCGGGGCCTCGCTCGTGCCGCACGCGCTGAGCGCGGCGACCGCGGGGACGGCGAGCCCCGCGAGTCGCAGGGCGGAGCGCCGGGACAGCCGTGCGGTCACGGGCACCACTCCATTCCAATTTTTCTTACCAGCATTCCGTCTCACGGAACGTTGGGCGGTAAGGTAGGCGCCATGGCAACGGCTGTCAACGAACCCGGCGGGGCACCCGACGACCGGCCGGCCGAGGCGCGGGGGGCACTGGACAAGGCGCTGGCCCTGCTCACCGCCCTCGCCCGCCCGGACGGGCCGCACCGCCTGGCAGAGCTGGCCGCAGCGGCGCAGGTGCCCAAGCCGAGCGCGCACCGGATGCTGCGCACCCTCGTCGACAGCGGCTTCGCCAGCACTGCAGGCGGCGGCTCCTACCAGGTCGGCCCGCACCTGCTCGGGATGGCCGCCGCGGCGCTCGCCAGCAGCAGGGAGGGCCGGTTCGTCCGCCCGGTGCTCGCCGACCTGCAGCGCCGCACCGGCCACACCGTGCACTACGCCCTGCGCTCGCGCGGCGTGGCCGTGCAGCTGGACGTCGTCGAGCCGGCGTCGGGGTACCGCCTGGCCGTGCGGGCGGGCGACGAGGTGCCGCTGCACTGCACCGCGGCCGGTCGCGCGATCCTGGCCGGCCTCCCCGACCGCGAGGCCGCCGCCCTGCTCGGCGCCGGGCCGCTGGCCGCCCGCACCCCGCACACGCTCACCGACCCCGCCGCCGTCCGCGCCGCGGTGGCCGCCGTCGACGCGCACGGCTACGTCGTCGAGGACGAGGAGTACGCACCCGACGTGCGCAGCATCGCCGCTCCCGTCGTCGACGGCACGGGCGCGGTGGCCGGCGCCGTCGCCGTCAGCGGGCTGACGTTCGTGCTCAGCCGCGACAGCGCCGACGTGCTCGGGCCGCTCGTGCGCGACGCCGCGGCCCGGCTGTCCGCGGCGCTGGGCAGCGGCCGGCTGCGGGTGGTGGGCGAGCATGGGTGACGCGATCGCGGGCGTCGTCGAGCGGGGCGTGGCCGAACGGGTCTTCTCCGGCGCGGCCTGGTCGGTCGGGGACGCGAGCGGGCCGATCACCCGCGGGTTCACCGGCAACCGCCGGTGGGGCGGGGCAGCCGTAAGCGAGGACAGCCTGTGGGACCTCGCCTCGGTCACCAAGCCGATCGTCGGGCTCGTGGTGATGGCGCTGGTCGAGCGGGGCACGCTGGCGCTGACCGACACCCTCGGCGCACTGCTGCCCGGCTACGCCGCCCGCCCCGACAAGACCGGCCTCACGGTGGCGCAGCTGCTGACCCACACGTCCGGGCTGCCCGGCGCGACGCCGCTGTGGCGCACGCACCACACGCGAGAGGACCTGCTGGCGGCGATCCGCGACACTCCCCTGCCGGCGGCGCCGGGCACGCGGGTGGAGTACTCCTCGCAGGGCTTCATCCTGCTCGGCCTGGTCGCCGAGGCCGTCACCGCGAAGCCGCTCGACGCGCTCGTCCGCGAGCTGGTCACCGACCCCGCGGGGATGCGGGAGACGACCTTCACCCCCGACGCCGAGCGCGCCGTCTCCACGGAGGAGTGCGCGTGGCGCGGGCGCCTGGTCACCGGCCAGGTGCACGACGAGAACGCCGTGGTGCTCGGCGCGCCCGCCGGGCACGCGGGCCTGTTCGCCCCGCTCGCCGACCTGGAACGGCTCGCCCGGGCGCTGCTGACCGGCGGCCTGCTGCGCCCGGAGACGCACGCGCTGATGACCGCCCCGCACACCGACGGGCTCGACCTGCGCCGCGGCCTGGGCTGGCAGGGCCGCGACGAGGTCGGCTCCCCGGTCGGCACCGGCCCGGGCCCCCGCTCCTACGGCCACACGGGCTTCACCGGCACCAGCCTGTGGATCGACCCGGACGCGGGCGCCACGATGGTGCTGCTGACCAACCGCGTGCACCCCACCCGCACGGCCACCGGCATCGAAGGGGTCCGGAGAGAGTTCCACGAGCGGGCGATGCAGCGGCACCGGTAGGCGATCAGGCCGGCTGGTCGGACGCTGGGGTCGGGATGTCGAGGAGGCCCGCCGCATCGGGTGCCGCGCCCGTCAGCGGCGTGGCGTCGTAGTAGCGGATCTCGTAGCTGCGCTCGGCGAACCGCCAGCCGTCGGCAGTTCGCCGGTAGCGGTCGTGGTAGAGCGCGTAGTTCAGGTGTGAGCTGCCGTCGCGCAACCGGCCGAACTCCGCCACGTAGGCCCGGCCGGTCGCGGCATCTCCCGCGAGCTGGATCGTGCCGGGGTGCACGGTCTGCACGAAGTACTCCCAGAAGCCCCGCATCCGCTCGACCCCGGCGCGGATGTCCGTCCGGCCGAGGTGCTCCACGCCGGCCGCCGGGATCCGCCACACGCCGTCCGGCGTGAACAGTGCCGCGAGCCGGTCCCAGTCGCGCATCATCCCGGCGTCGGTGAACTCGCCGCGCAGTGCCTCGATCTCGACGCGGTCGCTGATGGTCTGCCAGTCGTTCATCGGTTCCTCCGCGAGTCAGCTGGTGAAGGGGTGCGGGCCGAAGCGGCCCCATGCCACGAAGGCGGCCACGGCGAGCAGGACCACGTTCACCGCGATCGCCCGGGCCTCCTGCCGGCGGAGGTGCGTGATCACCGCGCCGATCATCAGCACCACCCACCCGGCCGCGGCCAGCGGCACGAGAACCGGGGCGATGCCGAGCACGGCCGGCAGGACCAGGCCCAGCGCGGCCAGGATCTTGAGGGCGCCGATGGCCTTGACGGTGCCGGCGCCGAAGTCCTCGACCCAGCCGAAGCCGCCGGCGGCGAGCTCCTCCTTGGGCCGGACCAGGAAACCGGCACCGCCGGCCAGGGAGAACGCGGCCAGCAGGCCCGCCACGATCCACAGCGCGGTGTTCATGAACTCCTCCGGTGTCGGATGGTCGGTCTCAGGGGTACGACGAGGCACGCCGTCGGGATGTGAGGTGGCGGGCTCACAGTTCGGTGCGCTGTCTCGTCGAACAGGTGGGACCAGCCGCGAGAAGAGGGAGTCGCCAGGTGAGCGCGGGATCCGAGCAAGGGCTGCGAGCGATCACGAGCGAACGGCGGCAGCTCACCAACCTCGCGTACCGGCTGCTCGGTACGCTGTCCGACGCCGAGGACGTCGTCCAGGAGACCTACGCGCGCTGGTACGCCATGTCTGCGCAGCAGCAGGCGGAGATCGCCTCGCCCGGCGCCTGGCTGACCACCGTCGCCGGCCGCGTCTGCCTCGACCTGCTCGGCTCGGCCAGGGTCCGGCGGGAGAGCTACGTCGGCGAATGGGTCCCGGAGCCGCTGCCCGACCGCGCCGAGTGGGCCGACCGACGATCCGGCACCGCCGACCCGGCCGAGGAGGTCACCCTCGACGAGTCGGTCACCATGGCCTTCCTCGTCGTGCTCGACGCCATGACCCCGGCCGAGCGTGTCGCGTTCGTCCTGCACGACGTGTTCCGCTACCCGTTCGCCGAGGTGGCCGAGATCGTCGGCCGGTCCCCGGCGGCGTGCCGCCAGCTGGCCTCGTCGGCCCGCCGCCGCGTCCGGGCGGAACGGGCGCCCGCGACTCCGCCCGCGCGCCGCGCCGCCGTCGTCCGCGAGTTCAAGGCGGCCTGGCAGAGCAAGGACATCGGCGCCCTCGTCGACCTGCTCGCCCCCGACGCCACGGCGATCGGCGACGGCGGCGGCCGCGCCACCGCGGCGGCCCGCCCGGTCGAGGGTGCCGAGCAGGTGGCGCGCTACTGGGTCGATCTCGCCGCGCAGGCGGACGAGCGCGCGGCGCTGCTGGAGCGCTCGGTGAACGGCCAGCCGGGGCTGGCGGTCCTGTACGACGGCGTCGTCGTGGCGGTGCTGGCGTTCGAGGTCGCCGGCGAGAAGATCACCCGCATCTGGGCTGTCCGCAACCCCGCGAAGCTGCGCGCCTGGACCGTCGGTCCTCGGTACCCGTCGTCGTGACTCTCGGGTCTGCGGTCAGCGGTCGGAGCTGTGCGGGTCGGAGCTGCCGCGCACCACGAGCCGGTACGCGGCCTGCACGGCGCGCGGGGACGCGTCCTGTGCCACGCCCAGGCGCTGCACCAGCAGGTCGACGGCGCCGGCGGCGATCTGTTCCTTGTCCGGCGCCACGCTGGTGAGGGCGGGCGTGTGGAAGTGCCCCTCCTGCATGTCGTCGAAGCCGACCACCGCGACGTCGTCGGGCACCCGGCGGCCGAGCCGGCGCAGGGCCTTCATCGCCCCGACGGCGAGCAGGTCGGTGAAGCAGAACACCGCGTCGATGTCGGGGTGCGCGGTGAGCAGCTGCTCCATCGCGGCGGCGCCGTTCGCCCGGTGGTAGGCGGGGGCGACGACCTCCAGCTCCGGGTCCGGCTCGATCCCGGCATCGCGCAGCGCGAGCCGGTAACCCTCCAGGCGGGTGTGCGGCAGCCCGCCGGGGTACTCCTTGTTCGGCCCGATCGCGGCGATCCGGCGCCGCCCCAGCCCGAGCAGGTGGGCCGTCGCATCCCGCCCCGCCCCGACGTTGTCGATCACGACGTGGTCGGTGGACCGGTCGGCACGCCCGCCGAGCAGGACCACGGGCACGCCGCCGCGCCGGTCGGCGAGGTCGTCGGGACGCAGCCCGGACGGGAAGAGGATCACCCCGTCGACGAGCTGGGCCCGGGCGTCGGAGATCGCGAGCTGCTCCTGGGCCCGCTGGCCGCCCGTCTGGTCGATCAGCACCGACAGGCCGTGCGCCGCGGCGGCCGTCCCGATCTTGCGGGAGAGCTCGGCGAAGTACGGGATCGCGATGTCGGGCACGGCGAAAGCGATGTGGCCGGAGCGGCCGCGGCGCAGGTTGCGCGCCGCCATGTTCGGCCGGTACTGGAGCTCGCGGACGGCGAGCTCCACCTTGGCTCTGGTCTCCGGGGCCACGCCCGGATGGTTGTTCACCACCTTGGACACGGTCATCACCGAGACGCCGGCCCGGGTCGCGACGTCTTTGAGGCTGCTCCGTCTCACGGCCGCATCCTTCCGTGATCCACTCAACCTGCGCTCACAACAGGTGACGTTACAGCACCTGTACCTGCTGGGACAGCCGATCAGTTGACATCGTGAGTGTGACGTTACATTCTGGCGCCTCAGCGGGCGGACCCCGCACATCGCGCCCCACCACGGTGCGCCCGTGCACGTCCTCGTCCACCGCCGCCGGAGCCGGATCCGAGAGAGGCCTGCCATGAACGAGCTCAGGAACGAGCCACCGCCACCACCGCGCAGGCGTCGAACCCTCACCGCCGCCTGCGCGCTGGGTGCCGCGGTCGCCGTGACGCTCAGCGGGTGCGCGGTGGCCGACCGCGGGGACGGGGCCGGCGCGCAGGACGGCCAGATCCGCGCCACCTGGTGGGGTGGCGACTCGGAGAACCAGGCCCTCAACACGGTCTTCGACGGCTTCGCCGCCGCCGGCGGTGTGGAGGTGCGGCGCGAGTCGCAGGCGTTCGACGGCTACTGGGACCGGCTCGCCACCCAGACCGCAGGCGGCAACGCCCCGGACCTGATCATGCAGGCCGGCAGCCAGATCCCGGACTACGCGGGCCGCGGCACCCTGCTGGACCTCAACACGGTCGAGGGCCTGCAGGTCGACTCCGTCGACGAGGGCCTGCGGCAGTTCGGCGCCGTGGGCGACCAGCTCTTCGGCGTGGTCGCCGGCGCGAACGCGATGGGCCTGGTCACGAACGACACGATGCTGCAGCGGGCCGGGGCCGCCGTTCCGAGCGGCGGGTACGGCTGGGACCGGTACGCGCAGATGGCGAACGCCCTGCACGCCGCGCTCGGTCCCGACGTCTGGGGCGCCTCCGACGAGGGCGGCGACCTGATCTCGTTCATCCTGTTCGTCCGCGACAGCGGCCGGCAGTTCTACGCCGACGACGGCCGGCTGAACGCCACGCGCGAGGACCTGACGCGCTGGCTCGAGTACTGGCAGGCCCTGCGCGCGAGCGGCGGCGCGCCGCCCGCCGACGTCACGGCCGAGGGCCAGGGCGAGCTGGCCGCCTCCCCGTTCGCGACGGGCCGCGCGGCGATGGACCTGACCTGGACGCAGGACTACACGTCCTACTCCCGGTTGCGCCACGACGAGCTGTCGATCTCGCTGCCGCCCTACGACAGCCGGCACCCGAGCCTGTGGATGAACGCCGCCAGCCTGTGGTCGATCTCGGCGTCGAGCCCGGACGCGGGCGAGGCCGTGGCGGCGATCAACCACATGGCCACCGATCCCCAGGCGATCACCGACCTCGGCGTCGCGCTGGGGATGCCGCCCTCGCAGGCCGCGCGCGACCAGCTGAGCGGCACCCTGGACGCCCCGGACCAGGCGGCCATGGACTACATGGACCAGGTCGCCGCCACGTCCACCCCGCTCAACCGGCTGTGGCCGACCGGCTTCGCCGAGATGCGCACCCTGCTCGAGGAGCTGAACGAGGGCGTCGCCTTCGGCAGCACCAGCGTCCCCGAGGCCGTGGAGAAGTTCTTCGAGCGCGCGGAGTCCTTCGGGTGACCGTGACGTTGACGAGGGCTCCGCGGGCGGCGGGGCCGGGCCGGGGCACACCGCGGCGCCACCACCCCCGCAGGCGGGCCGCCGCGATCGCCGGCTACCTGTTCCTGCTGCCGTGGTTCGTCGGGCTCGTCGGCCTCGTCCTCGGACCGATGCTCATCTCGGCGTACCTGTCGTTCACCGAGTACGACCTGTTCTCGAACGCGCGTTGGGTCGGCCTCGACAACTACCGCACGATCCTCACCGACGACCCGAAGTTCGTGCAGTCGGTGCAGGTCACGTTCGGCTACGTGCTCCTGTCGGTGCCGTTGCGGCTGGCCTTCGCGCTGGGGATCGCGCTGCTGATGAACCGCGCGATGCGGGGCATGGCGTTCTACCGCTCGGCCATGTACCTGCCGTCGCTGCTCGCCGGCAGCGTGGGCGTCGCCCTGCTGTGGCGACAGCTGTTCGGCCGCGAGGGCGCGGTGAACCAGTTGCTCGCGCTCGTCGGCATCCAGGGCCCGAACTGGATCGCGGATCCGGACTACTCGCTGCTGACGCTCGTGGCGCTCGCCGTCTGGCAGTTCGGTTCACCGATGATCATCTTCCTCGCCGGGCTGCGGAACATCCCCGCGGAGCTGACCGAAGCGGCGTCGATCGACGGTGCCGGCCCGCTGCGCCGGTTCTTCTCGGTGACGCTGCCCCTGCTCACCCCGATCGTCTTCTTCAACCTCGTGATGCAGACGATCGTGGCGTTCCAGGCCTTCACGCCGTCGTTCATCATCTCGGGCGGCTCGGGCGGGCCGGTCGAGTCGACGCTGTTCTACACGCTCTACCTCTACCAACGCGCCTTCGCGGAGTACGACATGGGCTACGCCTCGGCGCTGGCCTGGATCCTCGTCGCGATCATCGCGACCTTCACCGCCCTGACGTTCCTGTCGGCACGGCGCTGGGTCTTCTACGCGGACGAGGGGCGGTGAGCCCCGTGCCGCATTTCCGCCGCGTCCTGCTGCACGCCTTCCTGGCGCTGGTGTGCCTGGCGATGCTCTACCCGCTGCTGTGGATGCTGCGCGGGTCGCTCGTGCCGGAGGACGAGATCTTCTCCTCCCCGTCGATCCTGCCCACCGGGGGGAACGTCGCGAACTACGCCGAGGGGTGGGGCGCCAACCCGCCCGGCTTCGGCCGGTTCCTGGTCAACTCGATCGTGGTCTCCGCGGGTGCGGTGATCGGCAACCTGGTGGCCTGCACGCTCGCCGCGTACGCGTTCGCCCGGCTGGACTTCCCGCTCCGCAAGGTGTGGTTCGCCCTGATGCTCGGCACGGTGATGCTGCCGGCGCACGCCACCCTCATCCCGCAGTACTCGATCTTCACGGCACTCGGCTGGGTGGACACCTACCTGCCGCTGATCGTGCCGAAGTTCCTCGCCACGGATGCGTTCTTCATCTTCCTGCTGGTGCAGTTCCTGCGCAGCATCCCCCGCGAGCTCGACGAGGCGGCCGAGATCGACGGCTGCGGGCACTGGCGGATCTTCTCGCGCGTGATCCTGCCGCTGCTGGGCCCGGCGCTGGCCACCACGGCGATCTTCACGTTCATCTGGACCTACGAGGACTTCCTCGGCCCGCTGATCTACCTCGGCGACATCGACGGCTACACGGTGCCGCTGGGCCTGCGCCTGTTCATGAACAGCATGGGTGAGTCGTCCTACGGGCAGCTGTTCGCGATGTCGGTGCTGTCGCTGCTGCCGGTCTTCGCGATCTTCATGTTCTTCCAGCGCCGGCTCATCGACGGCATCGCCACCACCGGCCTCAAGGGCTGAAAGAGGAGAGCATGAAGCACGCGATCGAGACCTACGACATCGTGGTGTGCGGCGGTGGCCTCGCCGGCTTCACCGCGGCCGTCGCGGCGGCGCGCATGGGCCACCAGGTCTGCCTGGTGCAGGACCGGCCCGTCCTCGGCGGCAACAGCTCGTCGGAGGTGCGGGTCGTGCCGCGCGGCAGCACCACCTACCACGCCTACGCGCGTGAGGGCGGCGTGCTCGCCGAGCTGATGGCCGGCGAGCGCCTGCGCAACCACGAGCCGATCTTCGAGAACGGCTGGGCCAACAGCGTCTGGGACCTGGCGCTCTACGACGTCGCCCAGCGCACCGAGAACCTCACGCTGCTGCTCAACACCGCGGTGCGCGACGTCGAGGTGACCGACGGCGCGATCACCTCCGTCACCGGTTGGACCGTGTCGGCGGAGAAGGACACCGAGCTGCGCGCGCGGGTCTTCCTGGACTGCACGGGCGACGGCGTGGTGGCCGCGCTCGCCGGCTGCGAGTTCCGGGTCGGCGAGGAGGCGCGCGCCGAGTTCGACGAGCCGCACGCGCCGCTCGTGGCGTCCGAGCACACAATGGGCAACTCGCTGCACTTCAAGACCAAGGACGTCGGGCACCCGGTGGAGTTCGAGCTGCCGGACTGGGCCGTGGAGTACACCGACCCCGCCTTCTTCTACGAGCAGGGTCGCCGCCCCTACGACGTGCGCGGGGGGTTCTGGTGGATCGAGCTCGGCGCGCCGTGGAACTCCATCGACGACGCCGAGGTGCTGCGGCACGAGCTCACCCGGCACACGCTGGGCGTGTGGGACTGGATGAAGAACAAGGACCCGCACACCCGCGACGCCACCCGCAACCTGGCCCTGGACTGGCTGGGGCAGGTGCCGGGCAAGCGGGAGAGCCGCCGGATCATCGGGATGCACCTGCTCACCGAGCAGGACCTGTTCCGCACCGAGCCGTTCGCCGACGAGATCGCCTACGGCGGCTGGAACATCGACCTGCACACCGTCGGCGGCCTGCTGGCCGGCTCCAGCGAGCCGACGGCCGCGGAGGGCTACGACCCGCACGCGACGGCGGCCGTCGCGGGATACGTCGGCCCGTTCGGGATCCCGCTGCGCTCGCTCATCGCCAAGGACGTGACGAACCTGCTGATGGCCGGGCGCAACGTCTCGGCCACGCACGTGGCCCTCGGGTCGGTGCGCGTCCAGTCGACCACCGCGATCATGGGCCAGGCCGCCGGCACGGCGGCGGCGGTCGCGCTCACCCGCGGGATCGGCGTGCAGGACGTGCCGGCCGCCGCGATCGTCGACGTCCAGCAGCAGTTGCTCAAGGACGGCTGCTTCCTGCCGAACGTCACAGGCGCCGACTCCGACGACCTCGCCCGCACCGCGACCGTCACGGCCTCGTCGCACGCGCCCTACCTCGGCGCCTCTCCCGGTGACCGGTGGGTGGACGGCGGGCTGGAGGAGAAGGTCCGCCCCGGCGCGGACTTCCTCACCGCGCTGCGCGGCCAGTGGATCCCCGTCGAGACCGGCCCGGATGCGCCCGGCCTGGCCACCGTGAGCGTCCTGCTGCGCAACCACACCGCGGAGCCGGTGGCGATCCCGGCGCAGTTGCAGCGGGCCGACCACATCTGGGACTACCGGGTGGAGACGGGCGTCGCCCTGGCCAAGACCACGCTGGAGGTGCCGCCCGGCGAGCACTGGATCGGGTGGGACGTCGCGGTCGAGGCCGGCGCGCTGGGCGATCCGGACCCCGGCGACCGGTACCTGCGGCTCGACCTCGCCGCCGCGCCCGACGTCGAGTGGGTCCGTGCCGGGCGGATCCTGCCCGGCGCCGTCTCGGCCTTCGAGATGACGCCGGGCCGGATGCGCCGCTTCGGCGACGGCGTGACGATGAGCCACCGCGTGCAGCCCGCCCAGCGGGCGTACCCGGCGGAGAGCGTGGTGAGCGGCGTCGCCCGCCCGCACGCGGCCACGAACCTGTGGCGCTCCGACCCCGGCCACCCGTTCGGCCAGTGGGTGGAGCTGGCCTGGGACGCCCCGCAGCGCATCGGGGCCGTGCACGTGACGTTCGCCGGGCACCTGCTGCGCGAGTACGACCGCACCCCGCCGCTGTGGGCCGACCCGCAGACCGCGCGCGACTACACGGTTCGCGCGCTGGTGGACGGCGCGTGGCAGGACGTGGTCACCGTGCGCGGCAACGGCCACCAGCGCCGGGTGCACGAGCTCGCCGGGCCGGTCACGGCGTCACGGCTGCGGCTGGTCGTGCACGCCACGAACGGCGACCCGTCCGCGGCGGTGTACGAGATCCGGTGCTACTGACCGGCTCCACTGATCGGCTCCACTGATCGGCGCTGCTACAGTGGACGGCGGTTGATCGGCCGAGGAGGCAGAAGTGGCAGGTGACGACGACATCTCCGGGTGAGCCCGGAGTGTGTTGCGTCGTCCCTTCCCGTACCGAACGCGGTGCGCGCGTTCGCGTCCTCTGCGAGGCCTCCCATGCCCGATGCGTCCATCGTCTGCACGAACCTGTCGTTCTCCTGGCCCGACGACACCCCGGTGTTCCAGGACCTGTCCTTCACCGTGGGCAGCGGCCGCACCGGGCTCGTCGCGCCCAACGGCGCCGGCAAGTCCACCCTGCTCAAGCTGATCGCGGGTGAGCTCCGGCCGCGCGGCGGGACCGTGTCCGTCGAGGGCGTGCTCGGCTACCTCCCGCAGAGCCTGCCGCTGGCCGGTGACCTCACGGTGGCCGAGGTGCTGGGGGTCGCGCCTGCGCTGCGGGCGCTGGCCGCGATCGAGTCCGGCGACGCGAGCGAGGAGCACTTCGCGGTCATCGGCACCGACTGGGACGTCGAGGAGCGCACGCACGCCGAGCTCGACCGCCTCGGCCTCGGCGGCGTGGCGCTCACGCGGCGCCTCGACACCCTCAGCGGCGGCCAGGTCGTCTCCCTCGGCCTGGCCGCCCAGCTGCTGCGCCGGCCCGACGTGCTGCTGCTCGACGAGCCGACCAACAACCTCGACCTCGGCGCCCGCCACCGCCTGTACGACGTCCTCGGCAGCTGGAGCGGGTGCCTTCTGCTGGTGAGCCACGACCGGGCCCTGCTCGACCGGATGGACCGCATCGCCGAGCTCGACCGGGGCGAGCTGCGCACCTACGGCGGGAACTTCACCGCCTACGAGGCCGCCGTGCGCGCGGCGCAGGAGGCCGCCGAGCGCAGCGTCCGCAACGCGGAGCAGGAGGTCAAGCGGGAGAAGCGGGAGATGCAGCAGGCACGCGAACGCGCCGACCGCCGCGCCTCCACCGCCGCCCGCAACCTCAAGAACGCGGGGCTGCCGCGGATCGTCGCCGGTGGGCTGCAGCGCCGGGCGCAGGAGTCGGCGGGCAAGGCGAACGACACGCACGCCTCCCGCGTCGGCGACGCGAAGGCCCGCCTCGACGAGGCCTCGCGGGCCCTGCGCGACGAGCAGAAGATCACGCTGGACCTGTCCGGAACCCGCGTGCCGGCCGGGCGCACGCTGTTCACCGGCGAGCGGATGCAGGTGCGCCACGACGGGCGGGCGCTCTTCGCGGGCGACGGACTCGACCTCACGATCCGCGGTCCCGAGCGGATCGCGCTGACGGGAGCCAACGGTGCGGGCAAATCCAGCCTGCTGCGCCTGCTCCTGGGCGACCTGGACCCCGAGGGCGGCACGACCCGCCGGGCCGACGCCCGGTTCGCCTACCTGTCGCAGCGCCTGGACCTGCTCCCCCTCGACGCCACGGTGGCCGAGAGCCTCGCGGCCGCTGCGCCCGGGCTGCCCCAGGCGCAGCGGATGCACCTGCTGGCCCGGTTCCTGTTCCGCGGCTCGCGGGTGCACCTCCCGATCGGCGCCCTGTCCGGCGGCGAGCGGCTGCGCGCCACCCTGGCCTGCGTCCTGTGCGCGGAGCCGGCCCCCCAGCTGCTGCTGCTCGACGAGCCGACGAACAACCTCGACCTGGTCAGCGTCGGGCAGCTGGAGAGCGCACTTGCCTCCTACGAGGGCGCGTTCGTGGTGGTCAGCCACGACGAGCGGTTCCTGAAGGAGATCGGGATCAACCGCAGGCTGCACCTGGCCGAGGGCAGGCTCCGGGAGAAGTGAACGAACGGCACTCTCGTCGCTACCTAGCCGACGAGAGTGCCGTTCGTTGCGTCGAGCCCCTGGGCCCAAGCTCAGCCCTGCGGGGGCACCTGGTCGGCGAACCTCGTGTCCACGTACTGGTCGGGCTGGATGGGACTCTCGTACTCCAGGGCGCCGACCTGCATCCAGATCCGCTCCATCGTGCTCAGCTGCTCGGGCAGCGGGGCCAGGTCGGGCAGCCACGCGTACAGCGGCACCGACGCCACCTGCTCGGGGGTCTGGTCGGTGGCCTCGCCGATGATCGTCAGGTTCTCCTGCGAGTAGCGGGCGTCGCCCTGCAGGTCCTGCGCGCCGCGGGCCAGCGCGTCGAAGAACGGCTGTGCGAGCGGGGACTCCACGAACTGCCCGCCGTAGAGGGTCCCGGTGCCGGAGGTGCCCTCCGGGCTGGACCACATCTTCACCGCGGTGCCGTCGTCCACGGCGAGGTTCCAGAACGGCGCCGAGACGAACGCCGCGTCGATCCCGCCGGTCTGCAGGGCGGTGGGGATGTCGGGGCTGCTGAGCTGCACGAACTCGACGTCGTTGATCGTCAAGCCCGCCTCCTCCAGCGCGAGCCCGACGAAGAAGGCCGACGTCGCACCCGCGCCGCCCAGCGCACCGACCTTGCGACCCTTCAGGTCGGCCACCGAGCTGATCGACCCGTCGTCGACGAGCGCCTTGCGCACGACCAGCGCGGAGGCGGGCTTCTCCTTGTCGGCGTCGGCCACCCCCATGGAGCCGACGACCTTGACGTCCAGGCCCGAGTCGATGGCGCTGAACATCCCCGCGGAGAACCCGGCGAGCACCGCGTCCAGCTTGCCGCTGGCCGCGAGCGGGATCGCGTCCTGCCCCGACTTCACGTTCTGCACGTTCACGGTGAGGCCCGCCTCGGCGAAGTAGCCCTTCGCCTGGGCGACGAAGAGCGGCGCGAAGATGGGCAGCTGCACGACGCCGACCTCCACCGTCCGGTCGTCGTCGGCCCCGCCTCCGCCCCCGCCTGCCCCGCACGCGGCCACGCCCAGCGCGGTCAGCAGCACCGCCGCCAACGTCGCGACTCTCCTCATCGCTTACTCCCCTTCGTCCGCGAACCCCGCCTCCGCGGGCCGCCCGCGTGCCGCCATGGCAGCAGCACCCGCTCCAGCACGATGACCAGCCCCGTGACCAGCGCCCCGATGAGCGACACCGTGATCAGCCCGACGAACATGGTCGCGGGCTGGAACAACTGCCAGGAGTTCCAGATCAGGTAGCCCAGGCCGTCGTTCGAGGCCACGAACTCCACCGCGGTCACCACGATCACCGCCATCCCCGCGGCGACCCGCAGGCCGGTGACGATCGACGGGGTCGCACCGGGCAGCAGGACGTGGCGGAACAGCTTCCAGCCGGTGGCCCGGTAGGCGCGCGCCGCCTCGAGGACCCGGGCGTCGATCTGCAGGATGCCGGCGAGCGTGTTGATCTGCACCACGAAGAAGACCGAGATCGCCACCGACAGCACCTTGGGCGTCTCGGTGAGACCGAAGATCAGCAGGAGCAGCGGGAGGATCGCGATCTTCGGCAGGGCGTAGAGCGCGGTGAACGTCGGGCCCAGCGCCGCGCGGGCCGGGCGCCAGACGCCCATCGCCAGGCCGACCGCGATGCCGGCCACGGCACCCAGCACGAGACCGGCCACCAGCCGGGCCACCGTGGCGCCGATGTGCCCCCACAGCTCCCCGTCGACGAGCATCTCCGCGGCCTGGGCGAGGATCTGCGACGGCGGGGTGAACAGCCGGTCGTCCAGGGCGCCGGTCAGGGCCGCGACCTCCCACGCCAGCAGCAGGACCACCGGCGTGAGGACGGCGAGCGCCAGGTCGCGGACCTGCAGCCGCCGGTGCCGCCGGTACTCCCGCTCCACGGCGGCGTCCACGGGCGTGCTCACGAGAACCTCATCGAGGCCTGCACCTCGTCGCGCAGCGACTCCCAGATCTCCTGGCGCATCCGCGCGAACTCCGGCGCCGCCTCGACCTCGACGTTGCGCGGCCTGCCGAACGGGACGTCGAGGACGTCCTTGATCCGGCCCGGCCGCGCCGACATGACCACGACCCGGTCGCCGAGCAGCAGCGCTTCCTCGATCGCGTGGGTGACCAGCACGACGGTCTTCCGCTCGGCCTCCCACAGCGTGACGAGCTGCTCCTGCATGAGGATCCGGGTCTGCGCGTCCAGCGCACCCAGCGGCTCGTCCATCAGCAGCGACGGCGAGCCCGTGGCGAACGCCCGGGCGATCGCGATCCGCTGCCGCATGCCGCCGGAGAGCTGGTGGGGGTAGGCGGACTCGAACCCGGTGAGCCCGACCTCGCCGATCCAGTGCCGCGCGTGCTCCTCGCGCTCCCGCTTCCCGACCGAGGCCATCTGCTCGCCGAAGGCGACGTTCTGCAGGACCGTGAACCACGGGAACACGCCGTGCTCCTGGAACACGAACGCGGAACGGGGCACCCGTCCGGCGGGCAGGTGGTTGTGCACCTGCCCGACCGTCGGTGTCTCCAGGTCGCCGAGGATGCGCAGCAACGTCGACTTCCCGCACCCCGACGGGCCGACGATGCAGGTGAACGACCCGGCCGGCAGGTGCAGCGAGACGTCGTCGAGCGCCTGCACCCGCGTCGTGCCGACGAAGATCTTCGAGACGCCGTCGACGACGAAGGCGTCCGGGGACGCCTCGGGAGGGCTCGGCGCTGAGGTCATGCAGCGGTCCTGTTCACGTTCGGGGGCGGGAACCGGAGCAGGACGTTGCCACAACCGCCGCAGGGCCCGGACGGCGGCCGCCGGGATCCGCGCCGCGCTCAGGACAGCGGAGCGCCCACGAGCAGCGGGAGCACGACGCCGCCGACCACCCCCAGCACGACGCTGCCGGTCGCACACGCGTACGCGACCCCCGCCGGCCACGCGGCCACGTCCCGTACCGTGCCGCCGTCCCGGAAGACCGGCGCGATCCAGCGCAGGTAGTAGAAGACGCTGGCCACCGTGTTGAGGATCGCCACCACGGCCAGCCAGGCGAAACCGCCGTCGACGGCCGCGGTGAAGATCGCCAGCTTGCCGAGGAACACCGCGGTCGGCGGGGTGCCGACCAACCCCAGCAGGCAGACCGCGAGCGCGACGGCCAGTGCGGGCCGCCGCCGCGCCAGCCCGCGGTGGGCGTCGAGGGTGCGGGCGCCGGGCAGCGCGGCGACCACGGCGAACGCGCCGAGGTTCGTGACGGCGTAGCCGGCGAGGTAGAACAGCAGTGCCGGCTGGGCCTGCGCGGCGCGACCCGCCACGGCCACCACGACCAGCAGGTACCCGACCTGGCTGATCGTCGAGTAGGCCAGCAGCCGCTGCACGGAGGTCTGGAAGAACGCCGCGAGGTTGCCCAGCGTCATGGAGGCGATGGCGAGCACCGCGACCAGCAGCGGCCAGTCCGGCCCGTCGGACGGGATCGCGACCAGCAGGAGCCGGTACACGGCGACCACGCCGCCGATCTTCGGGATGGTCGTGACGATCGCGGCCACGCCCGGCGGGGTGCCGTCGGTGACGTCCGCGACCCAGAAGTGCGCCGGTACGGCCCCGATCTTGAACAGCAGGCCGGCCAGCACCGCCACCAGCCCGACGGCGACGACCGGCGCCGGGGCGGCGGCCAGGCCCTCCCGCAACGCGGGGTAGGCGGTGTCGCGGCCCACGCCGAGCAGGAGGGCCGTGCCGGCGAGCATCGTGACGCCCAGGAGGGCCCCGGACAGGAAGTACTTCATCGCGGCCTCGACGCTCGACGCCCTCTTGTCCCAGCCCGCCAGCGCGTAGAGCGGCACGCTCGCCAGCAGGAAGGCCGCGACCAGCAGCAGCAGGTCGCTCGCACCGCCGAGCAGCACCGTGCCCAACGCCCCGAGCTGCAGCAGCACCACGAACTCGGTCTCGCGACGGTGTGCCCGCGTCCCGTCCACCGACAGGGCCAGGGCCACCAGCACCGCGGTGAGCACGATCGAGCGGGTGGCGTGGGTGGGGGTGTCGACGGCGTAGCTGGCGCCGAAGACGACCTGGTCGGGTCGGGTCGCGGCCACGGCGGTGGCCACGAGCCCGGCGCCCGCGGCGACGGCGGCGAGCAACCGCACGAGCCACTGCCGGTGCCGGGGCAGCCACGCGCCCAGCAGCAGCCCGACCACGGCCCCGCCCAGCAGGAAAAGTTCCGGCAGCAGCGCCGCGGGGTTCTCGTTCATGGTCATCGGGCGACGAGCTCTCCCAGCGCCCGCGCGGCCGGCTCGATCACGTCGAGCAGGAAGCGGGGCAGCACGCCGATCAGCGTGACCGGCACGAGCAGCACCGCGATCGCCACGGCCTCGCTGGGGTGCAGGTCGACGACCGGGCGTGGGGTGCCGGGCGCGTCCGGCACGCGCAGCGGCCCGAGGAACAGCCGCTGCAGCGCCACCAGGAACAGCGCGGCGGTGATCAGGATGCCGGTGACGGCGAGCACCGTGGCGATCGGCGCCGCGGGCAGCGCGCCGGTGAAGATCTGGAACTCCGCGATGAACCCGGAGAACCCGGGCAGCCCGAGCGAGGCGAACGAGGCCACGGCGAACATGCCGGCGAACACCGGAGTGCGCCCGGCGAGCCCGGACCAGGCGGCCATGTCGTAGGTGCGGCCCCGGTCGTACAGCACGCCGGTGAGCAGGAACAGCGCGCCGGTGAGCAGCCCGTGGCTGACCATCTGCGTCACCGCGCCGGTCGTGGCGAGCTGGCGGGCCTGCTCGTCGGAGCCGGTGAGCAGGCCCGCCGCGCCGACGCCCAGCAGGACGTAGCCCATGTGGTTCACCGAGGTGTAGGCGATCATGCGCTTGAGATCGGTCTGCGCGAGCGCCACCAGCGCGCCGTAGAGGACCGACACGACACCGACTACGACCGCGACCATCGCGTACTGCCGCCACGTGCCGGGAAGGATCGGCATCGCGATCCGCACGAAGCCGTAGGTGCCCATCTTCAGCAGCACCCCGGCCAGGATCGCCGAGCCGGTGGCCGGGGCCTCGGTGTGCGCGGGCGGCAGCCAGGTGTGGAAGGGCACCGTGGGCGTCTTGATCGCGAGCCCGACGCCGATCGCGAGCAGGGTGAGCGCGGCGTACGGGCCGCCGGCCGCGAGCGGGTCGGCGGCGGTGAGCTCGACGATGTCGAACGTGTGCGGCTCCGCGGCCAGTGCCAGCAGGATGAACCCGAGCAGCAGCGCGAGCGAGCCGAGGAACGTGTAGAGGAAGAACGTCAGCGCGGCGGCCCGTGCCCGCTCGCCGTGGCCCCAGCCGGCCACGAGGAAGTACATGAACACGATCGACAGGTCGAAGAACAGGAAGAACAGGATCAGGTCCAGCGCCACGAACAGCCCGAGGCTCACGGTCTGCAGCGCCAGGAACAACGCCACGTACGCGCGCACCCGGCGGGTCTCCCGCAGCGCGAACACCGCGCACGCCCCGAACAGCACGGTGGTCATCGCCACCAGCGGCAGCGACAGCCCGTCGACGCCGATGTGGTAACTGATCCCGGCGCTCGGGATCCACGCCACGCGCTGCTCGTAGCGGAACCCGCCGGGCTCGAACCCGACCCACGCGGCCACGACCAGCAGGAGGTCGACCGCGCACACCGCGATCCACGCCGCCGCGAACACGCGCGGCGGGGTGGCCCGGGGCAGCGCGAGCAGGACGGCCGCGACGGCGGCGGGCAGGAACACGATCACCGACAGCACCGGTCACCTCACGACGATCACGAGCAGCGCCAGCACGGCGAGCGCGGCGGCAGCCTGGGCGTAGTACTGGTGGACCTGGCCGGTCTGCGGGCGCCGGGCGAGCCGGCCCAGCGCGCGCGACCCGGCGGCGACCGCCCGCACGGCGCCGTCGACCGAGAGCTCGCCGCGCCGCTCCAGCGCCCGCGCGGCCGAGCGCGTACCCCGTGCGGCCGCGGTCACGGCGGCGTCGAGGACCCGGTCGTCGAACGCCGCGAGCGCGCGGGCCAGCGCCAGGACCGGGCGCACGACGGCGACGTGCGCGGCCCGCTCCAGCCCGAGCCAGGACCGCAACGCCCCGCGACACCCGCGCACCCAGAGCGCGACTCGCGTGGGGTCGGCGCCCCCCGCCCCCACGACTCGCACGGGGTCGGGGGGCGCCGTCCCCGCGAGTCGGGGTGTGGGAGTGCCCGAGTCGCGCTCCTGGTGCACGTGCTCCCGGTGGGACACGAGCCACCACGTGGCGACGACCGCTGCGACGGCGAACCCTCCGGACAGCGCGAGTTCCGGCGCGGCAGGCACCGCCCCCGCGATGACGACCGGCACGCCGAGGACGGCGGCGAGCACAGCGAGGGAGACGAGCGGAAGCCCGCGATACCAACGAACGGCACTCTCGTCGGTACCTAGCCGACGAATGTGCCGTTCGTCGGAGGGGGCGGGGGCCCAGACCGACCACACGGCCTTCGTGCTGTAGATCGTCGCGATCACCGACGCCGCGAGACCCGCGACGTAGAGGGCCGGGCCGCGGTCGAGCGCCGCGGCCAGGACCACGTCCTTCGTCAGCCAGAGCGAGAGCGGGGGCAGGCCCGCGAGGGCCGCCGCGCCGACCGTGAACGTCACGCCGACCAGGGGGAACCGGCGCGCTGCGCCACGCAGGTCGCGGAGCTGCTGCGTGCCGAGCGCGGCGAGCCACGCGCCCGCCGCGAGGAACAGCAGGCTCTTGGTCGCGGCGTGCGCCATCAGCTGCAGCGCTCCACCGAGGGTGCTCCCGACCCCCGCGGCGAGGACCATGACCCCGATCTGGGCACACGTCGAGGCGGCCAGCAGCTGCTTGAGGTCGGACTGCGCGACCGCGACGAGCCCCAGCAGCACCGCGGTCGCCGCACCGATCCACGCCACCGCCGGCCCCGCCCACCCTGCGGCGTCGAGCAGGGGGGCCGCGCGCAGCAGCAGGTACGCACCGGCCGCCACCATCGTGGCGGAGTGCAGCAGCGCCGAGACCGGGCTCGGCCCCCGCATCGCCTGTGCCAGCCAGAAGCTGAACGGCAGCTGCGCCGACTTCCCCAGCGCCGCGACCACCGTCCCGGCCGCGGCGACGTGCAGCCACGGACCGGACGGCACCCCCGTGACGGCGAGCGAGCCCACCCCGCCCGCCAGCAGCGCCCCGGCCGCGACGTACAGGCCCGCGTCGGCCGTCCGGGTGGTGAGGAACGCCGTGTGGGCCGCGTGCACGGACGCGGGCTCGCGCCAGTGGTACGCGATGAGCGCCCAGCTCAGGGCGCCCATGACCTCCCAGGCCATGAGCAGCACGACCAGCGTGGTGGCGGTGACGGTCACCAGCATCGCCCCGGCGAACAGCAGCACGAGCCCGGTGAACCGCGCGGTCCGCAGGTCCGCGTCGGCCGCGGCGAAGACCAACACCGCGAGCGTCGCGCAGGCGACCGTGACGACCATCAGCGCCGACAGCCCGTCGACGGCCAGACCGGCGCGGATCCCGGCCAGCAGCGGCGCGTCGAACGCCGGCCGCCGCAGCGCCGCCAGGACCGCGAGCCCCAGCACGACCGCGGAGACGAGCACACCGGCGGCAGGGGCGGCCCGGTCCGCGCGCCGCCCCGCGACGGCGAGCAGGGCGCCGGCCAGCAGCGGGGCCGCCACCACGGCCGCGAGCACCGCCTGTTCGCTCCGCACGCTGCGCTCAGCCCTTCAGGTCGGCGGCGTCGTCGGTCATGTCGACCTGCCGGGCCCGGTAGAGCGCGGTGACCACCGCGAACCCGACCGCCATCTCCACCGCCATCGCGGTGATGATCACGACGACGAGCACCTGCCCGCCGGTGCCGGGCGACACGAAGTACCAGAACGCGGCCGCGGCGACGATCACGCCGTTCAGCATCAGTTCCAGCCCCATCATCAGCATCACGATCGACTGCTGGGACAGCGCGCCGTACAGCCCGATCGCGAACAGGCCGGCCGCGAGCAGCAGGAACAGCTCCAGGGTCACCTGCCGACACCCCCGCCCGCCGGATCGTCGGCCCGCCCGCGCCGCAGGTCGTCGCCGAAGCGGTCGTAGCGGCCGCGGTCGGTGGACAGCACGACGGTGGCGACGATCGTGGCGAACAGGGCCACCCCGAGCGTCATCATCGTCAGCATCTGGCCGCCCATCAGCGCCTCGCCGAGTGCGAGCGTCGGGTCGGGCGGGGGCAGCCCCTGCCGCTCGGGCCAGTCCACGAGCAGGACCCCGGCGGCCAGCACGACGAAGGTGCCCACGGCGATGCTCACCGACCCGGCCTTGTTGTGGACCATCGACATCGGCATGAGCCCGGCCGGGTTCATCATGAACATGATCATGAAGACGGCCATCACCACCATCTCGACGACCATCATCAGCGCGATCACCACGCCGAGGTAGCCCAGCCCGAGCAGCAGCACGAGCCCGGCCACCGCGAGGAACGACGCGAGCAGCGCGAACGTCACCCGCGCCATCGAGTCCAGGCGGAACACGAGGAACCCGAACACCAGCGCGGCGGCGGCCAGCCCCCAGAACAGGACGGTCCCGAGCACGTCACGCACCTCCCAGCACGATCAGCGACACGACCAGGGCCTGCGCGACCGTCAGCGGGACCAGCACGACCCAGGCGAACTCCGTGTAGCGGTCCATCCGCACCGTCGGGAGCCGGTGGCGCAGCCACACCAGGGCCGCCAGCACCCCCGCGGTCTTGACGGCCACCCACACCCACGCCGGCAGCAGCGGCCCGGCACCACCGCCGAGGAACAGCGGCACTGCCATCGCCGCGGCGGCGACGAGCAGCAGCCACCGTCCGCCGGTGAACACCAGCCGGTCCACTCCCGACAGCTCCGCCGCCGCGCCCCCGGCCAGGTCACGGGCCACCGGGGCGTCGAACGGACCCCAGAACGCCATCGCCGCCGCCGACAGCAGGTACGCCACGAACGCCACAGGCATGATCACGACGAACCACAGGTCGCGCTGCGCGTCGACGATCGTGGTGATCCGCAGGCTCTCCGCGCCGAGCGCGGCGGTGATGATGGCGAACATGTGGGGCAGCTCGTAGGCGAGCCCCTGCGCGACGAACCGGTAGCCGCCCACCAGGGCCAGCGCGCTGTTGGCACCCCACCCGACCATCCACACCGCGGCCCACGCCAGTACCTCCATGGCGTTGAACCAGACGACGCCGACACCGATGTCGGCCACCGGGCGCTCCCCGAGCGGCAGCACGGCCGCGGCCAGCAGGGCGGCCACCGGGAGCGTGGCGGCGCCGATCCGGGCCAGCAGCAGGTCGGCGGCGAGCGTGCGGCGCCGCTGCCCCACGAGCAGGCGGGCGACCTCGCGACCGGGGACGGCGAACGACCCGGTGGCCGAGCGACCCTCGGCGCGCGCCGCCAACGCGGCATCACCGACGAGAGCCGCCCACGTCACGGCCCCGAGGAGGACGGGCAGCAGCAGCGCCCACCACAGGGGAAGCGGCTCAGCCATCGGCCGGCCCGGGGACGGCGACGCGTTCGGTGTCCGGGTCGGCCGCGGCGATGATCAGGCGGGCCGCGGCGAGCTCGGCACCCACCAGCAGGTCGGGAAGCTCCTCGACGGCCCGTCCGGTCGAGGTCCCCTCCCCCCGCTCCAGCGCGCCGAGGCGCTCCTGCAGCAGCGCGGCCACGTCCGTCGGGCCGGTGGGCAGCCCCCGGACCGACCACCACAGCGTGCGCGAGCGCCGCACCCGCCGGACCAGGGCGTCGACCTCCGCCGACGCCGACACGACGAGCGCGCGGTCGCGCAGGGCACGGGCCCGCGCGGCCGGGGCCGGCCAACCCGCGACGCCGAGGAACCGGGCCAGCGCGTCCAGCTCCCGCGCCACGGCGTTCGGCCACGCGAACGGCGGCCCCGGGTCCAGGACCTCGGCCTCGGCCTCCTGGACCACGTCGCCCTGCAGGGTCGCCCGCACCACGAGGCCGGCGGGCCATTCCGGCAGCACCGGTCCGAGCGGGACGTGCAAGCGGTCCAGGGTGAGCCCGTCGCGGTCCTCCCCCAGGTCGGCCATCGGCGGGTCGGCAGGATCGTCGGGGCGCTCCGCCTGCGCCGTGCGCTGCCGGCCGACGTCGCGCAGCCGGGGCGCCGCGGCGTCCAGCGCGGCGCCGACGTCGGCCGGACCGGTGATCCCGATCCGGGCGCGCGGAGCCGGGACCTGGGACCAGATCCGCTCGGCGACGGCGGCGAGCCGCGGCCCGGGCACGCCTGCGACGGCGAGCACGTCGGCGTCGGCCGGGGCGGCAGCCGCGGGCCAGCCACGCTGCGCGAGCGCGGCCTCGAGCGCGAGCCGCACGGGAACGGCGCCGGGCACCGCCACCACGAGCACGTGAGGACGCCGGGCGGCGATCCGCAACAGCGCCGCCGTCAGGTCCACCGCAGCGCTCCCTCGCGCCAGGCGTAGAGCACGCCGGCCAGCAGGATCGCGAGGAACAGGAACATCTCGACGACGGCCGCCACGCCGACCCGCGAGACGACCAACGTCCACGGGTACATGAAGAGCATCTCCATGTCGAAGGCCAGGAAGACCACCGACACCGGGTACCAGCGCACGTGGAACCGCGACACGGCGTGCTCGCGGGCCGGGAGCCCGCCGGAGAACGCGGGGACGGCGCGCATCGCGCGCCGGACCGCGAGCGCCGTGGCGACCGCCCAGACGACCAGCACCAGGCCGACGGCCACGGCCAGCACGGCGAGCAGTGGGACGAACTCCGCCACGGATCCGACCTCCCAGCCACGGGTACGGGTGCGGGTTCGGGTCGGGCCACCGTAGAGGAGCTCGACCCGCCCGGCCCGCCGAGCCGGACGCGTGTCGCGACCGGTGCACTGTACGGGGTACCCCCACCCCGTAACCTGACTCACACGGGCGACTGTAGTACCCATACCCCCCTTGGGTATATGGTGCGGAGCATGAACGGTTACGCGGCCGACAAGGACGCCTATCTCAAGCGCATGCGCCGCATCGAGGGCCAGGTCCGCGGCATCGCGAAGATGATCGACGAGGACCAGTACTGCATCGACGTGCTCACCCAGGTCTCCGCCGCCACCAAGGCCCTCGAGGCCGTGGCGCTGGGCCTGCTCGACGAGCACCTCAAGCACTGCGTGAGCCACGCCGCGGCCGAGGGTGGCGCGCTGGCCGACGAGAAGATCGCCGAGGCGAGCGCCGCGATCGCGCGGCTCGTCAAGTCCTGACGATTCCTGACAACCGAGAGGAACGCCCCATGAGCCAGAGCACCTACACCGTCACCGGCATGACCTGCGAGCACTGCGTCGCCTCGGTCACCGAGGAGATCAGCGAGATCGACGGCGTCACCGACGTGGCAGTGGACCTGCCCAGCGGCGCCGTCACCGTCACCAGCCGGAACGGCCTCGACGACGCGGACGTCCGCACCGCCGTCGAGGAAGCCGGATACCAGCTCGCAGGCTGAACCGAAGGACATGACATGAACACTGCTGCGAAGCTCACCGCCTACGGTGCGGCGCTCGCCCTGCTCCTTGCAGCGGGCTACGTCGCCGGCACCGCTGTCGGTCCCCGCACCGCCGCCGCGAGCGGCGACACCCCCGGCGCTGGGAGCGCCGGGCACGGGGGATCCCACAGCGGCACCGTCGCGGTAGGCACCAGCGACCAGCCCGGCGGGCTGGCGTCGAGCAGGGGCGGCTACACCCTCACGCCCACCGACCCGACGCTGACCCCGGGGACCACCCAGGACTTCACCTTCCAGATCACCGGGCCGGACGGCACCCCCGTCACCGCCTTCGACGTGGAGCACGACAAGCGCATGCACCTGATCGTCGTGCGCCGCGACACCACCGGCTTCCAGCACATCCACCCCGAGATGGCCCCCGACGGCACGTGGAGCGTCCCGCTCGCCCTCCCCGAGGGCGGCAGCTACCGCGCGTTCGCCGACTTCGCCCCGACCGGGGGCCCGCCGGCCACGCTGGGCGTCGACCTCGCCGTGCCCGGCACGTTCGAGCCGGTGGCGCACGCGCCGAGCCGCGTCGCACAGGTCGACGGCTACACCGTCGAGCTGGCCGGCGACCTCGTCCCCGGGCAGGGCTCGCCACTCACCCTGACGGTGAGCCGCGACGGCGTCCCGGTCACCGACCTGCAGCCCTACCTGGGCGCCTACGGGCACCTCGTCGGCCTGCGCGGTGGCGACCTCGCCTACCTGCACGTCCACCCCGAGGGCACGCCCGGCGACGGCGCCACGCCCGCGGGGCCGGGGATCGAGTTCGTGGCCGAGGTGCCCAGCGCCGGCGACTACCGCCTGTTCCTGGACTTCCAGCACGACGGGGTCGTGCGCACGGCGGAGTTCACCGTGCCCACCGGCGCGGCCACCACGGCACCGGCCCCGGAGGCCGGGCACGTCGACGACGGCCACGGCCACTGACCGGAGAGGAGTACCTGCGATGACGACGACCAGCTCCCCTCCCGTCACCGACGTGGAGCTCGTGATCGGCGGCATGACCTGCGCGTCGTGCGCGAACCGGATCGAACGCAAGCTCAACAAGCTCGACGGGGTCACCGCCACCGTCAACTACGCCACGGAGAAGGCCCGGGTGAGCGCGCCCGCAGGTGTGGACCCGGCGGCGCTCGTCTCCCAGGCCATCTCCGAGGTCGAGGCCGCCGGCTACACGGCCGCGCTGCCGCTGCCCCGGGACGCCGACGCGCCCACCGCGGACGCGCCCGATCCGACGCTCCCGCTGCGGCAGCGCCTGGTCACCAGTGCCGTGCTCGCGGCACCGGTGGTGGCGCTGGCGATGGTGCCGGCGTGGCAGTTCACCTACTGGCAGTGGATCTCGCTCGCGCTCGCCGGCCCGATCGTCACGTGGGCGGCGTGGCCGTTCCACAAGGCGGCCTGGACGAACCTGCGCCACGGCGCCGCCACGATGGACACGCTGATCTCGATCGGCGTGCTCGCCGCGTTCGGCTGGTCGCTCTACGCCCTGCTGTTCGGCACGGCGGGCGTGCCGGGCATGACGCACCCCTTCGAGCTGACGATCTCCCCGACCGACGGTGCCGGGAACGTCTACCTCGAGGTCGCCGCGGGCGTCACCACGTTCATCCTGGCCGGGCGCTACTTCGAGGCCCGCTCCAAGCGGAGGGCCGGCGACGCCCTGCGTGCCCTGCTGGAGCTCGGCGCGAAGGACGTCACGGTGTTGCAGCGGGGCACCGAGGTGCGGATCCCGATCGACCAGCTGGCCGTCGGTGACCGCTTCCTCGTGCGGCCCGGCGAGAAGATCGCCGCGGACGGGGTGGTCGAGGACGGCGCGTCGGCCGTGGACGCCTCGATGCTCACGGGTGAGTCGGTACCGGTCGAGGTCGGCCCCGGCGACACCGTGGTCGGCGCGTGCGTCAACGCGGGCGGGCGGCTCGTCGTGCGGGCCACCCGCGTCGGCGCGGACACCCAGCTCGCCCAGATGGCGAAGCTGGTGGAGGACGCGCAGAGCGGCAAGGCCGCGGCCCAGCGCCTGGCCGACCGGATCTCGGGTGTGTTCGTGCCGATCGTGATCGGGCTCGCCGTGGCCACCCTCGGGTTCTGGCTCGGCACCGGCGGCGGTGCCGCGGCGGCGTTCACCGCTGCGGTCGCGGTGCTGATCATCGCCTGCCCGTGCGCGCTGGGGCTCGCGACGCCGACGGCGCTGCTCGTGGGCACCGGACGCGGAGCGCAGCTCGGCATCCTGGTCAAGGGCCCGGAGGTCCTCGAGTCCACCCGGCGGGTCGACACGGTGGTGCTGGACAAGACCGGCACCGTCACGACCGGCCGGATGAGCGTGGTCGCCGTGCACACCGCGGACGGCGTCGACGAGGACGAGGTGCTACGGCTCGCCGGTGCGCTGGAGAACGCCTCCGAGCACCCGATCGCGGCGGCGGTCGCCCGGGCCGCACGCGAGCGCGTCGGCACGCTGCCCGCGGTCGAGGAGTTCGCCAACGTCGAGGGCCTCGGCGTGCAGGGCGTCGTCGACGGGCACGCCGTGCTCGCCGGCCGGCCGGCGCTGCTGGAGGACTGGAGCCAACCGCTCGGGCCCGAGCTCGCCGCGGCGATGACGGCCGCGCAGGAGCGTGGCCGCACGGCGATCGCGGTGGCCTGGGACGGCGCCGCCCGCGCCGTGCTGGAGGTGGCCGACACCGTCAAGCCCACGTCGGCGCAGGCCGTCGCGGGTCTGCGCGGCCTCGGGCTCACCCCGGTTCTGCTCACCGGCGACAACGCCGCCGTGGCGCACACGGTGGCCGCGGAGGTCGGGATCGACGAGGTGGTGGCGGAGGTGCTGCCCGCCGACAAGGTCGACGTGGTCAAGCGGCTGCAGGACGAGGGCAAGGTCGTGGCCATGATCGGCGATGGGGTCAACGACGCCGCCGCCCTCGCCCAGGCCGACCTGGGCCTGGCCATGGGCACCGGCACCGACGTCGCCATCGAGGCGGGCGACATCGTCCTGGTCCGCGGCGACCTGCGCGCCGCGGTCGACGCGATCCGGCTCGCCCGCCGCACGCTCGCCACGATCAAGGGCAACCTGTTCTGGGCGTTCGCCTACAACGTGGCCGCCCTACCGCTGGCCGCCGCCGGATTGCTGAACCCGATGCTCGCCGGCGCGGCGATGGCGTTCAGCTCGGTGTTCGTGGTGGCCAACAGCCTGCGGCTGCGCTCGTTCACCCCGCGCGCCTGACCGGGGATCATGCGCGCACGGCCGAGAAGCACCTCGTGTGCTGCTGGATCGAACGGGACGGCGAGGTCCCGTTCGATCCAGCGCGCTCCCGGTCTCGACATGGGCGCGCACTTCCACGAGACGCGCGTGCGCGCGTTGCCCGACGGCCTCTGAGACGATTCCGCCCGAGGGGCGCCGGAGCGGGGCCCGATCGAACCCTGCGGCCCTGCTTCGCGTGTTCCGGGTGACGGCGCCGCCGTCGGAGGAGGAGCGCACCCGTTGACCGGACCCGATCTGCGCCGCCGCCGCGCCCCGAGGGCCGAGCGCTGACCCCGGCGCTCGCGCGGTCGCTCGGAGCCCGCGCGCTCACCGCACTCGCCTTCCTGCTCGTGCTCGTCGTGCTCGTCGCGCCGACCGCCCCCGGCGCGCTCACACCGGCCGCGTTCGCGCGCATCCCGGCGGAGGGGCTCGTGGGCGCGGCCGTCCTGCTCGTCCTGCCGGAGCGGGCCCGGCCGGTGACGGCCGTGCTCGCCGGGGCGTTGCTCGGGCTGCTGGCCGTCCTGAAGGTCGTCGACGCCGGCTTCGTCGCGGTGCTCGCGCGACCGTTCGACCCGCTGACCGACGCGGGCCTCATCGGCGCCGGCGTGGAGTTCCTGACGAGCTCGATGGGCCGGACGGGCGCAGTCGCGGCGCTGGTCGCCGCGGCGATCCTGGCCGCCGCCCTGATCGTCCTCACGGCGCTGTCGGTGCGGCGCCTGGTGCGCCTCGCCGGCAGGCGCCGGCTCCCCACGGCCCGCGCCGTCGCGGCGATCACGCCGATCTGGGTCGTCTGCGCGGTGCTGGGCACGCAGATCGTCCCCGGCGTGCCGGTGGCCTCGGCGAGCACCGCCGCCCTCGTGCGCGACCACACGGTGCAGGCGCGCGACGGCCTGGCCGACCGGCGGGCGTTCGCGGCGGCCGTGGCCACCGACCTCCTCCAGGACGTGCCCGCCGATCAGTTGTTGACGGCGCTGCGCGGCAAGGACGTCGTCGTCGCGTTCGTCGAGAGCTACGGGCGCGACGCCGTCGAGGATCCCGCGTTCGCCCCGCAGATCGGCGCGGTGCTCGCGGAGGGCGACCGGACGCTCGGCGCGGCCGGCTTCGCCTCCCGCAGCGCCTTCCTCGGCTCGTCGACCGTCGGCGGGGGCAGCTGGCTGGCGCACGCCACGTTCCTGTCCGGGTTGTGGATCGACGACCAGCACCGCCACGACACCCTGATGCGCAGCGACCGCATGACCCTCACCAGCGCCTTCCGGAGAGCGGGCTGGCGGACCACCGCCGTCATGCCGGGCACCACCGGCGAGTGGCCGGAGGCGTCGTTCTACGGCTACGACGCGGTCCACGACCTGTCCCGCCTCGGCTACCGCGGGCCCGACCTCGGGTGGGCCACGGTGCCGGACCAGTACACCCTCGCCGCGTTCGAACGTGCCGAGCACGGCCGGACCGACCGCCCCCCGCTGATGGCCGAGATCGCCCTCGTGTCCAGCCACGCGCCGTGGCCGCTCATCCCCCGCCTCGTCGACTGGGACGCGGTGGGCGACGGCTCGGTCTTCGCCTCGATGACCACCGGCGAGCCGCGGGACGCGATCTGGGCAAAGGGCCCCGACGAGGTCCGCGCCGCCTACCGGCGCTCGCTGGAGTACTCGCTGGCCAGCCTCGTCTCCTGGGTGCGGACCTACGGCGACGACGACCTCGTGCTCATCCTGCTCGGCGACCACCAGCCCCTCCCCTCGCTCACCGGCGAGGGCGCGAGCCGGGACGTCCCGATCTCGATCGTGGCCCGGGACCCGGCCGTGCTGGCCCGCATCGAGCGCTGGGGCTGGCAGGACGGCCTGCGGCCCGGGCCAGAGGCGCCAGTGTGGCCGATGGACGCCTTCCGCGACCGGTTCCTCCGGACGTTCACCGGCACCGCGGGGTCCGGCCCGGCCCGCTGACGCTACTTCTGCTTGCCATCACGGGTGAACGGAACACCAGCGCTCGTCGATCTTGTCTGGAGAACCCTGGAGTTCCGTTCACCCGCGGAGACCGGCGACATCGCCGGAGCAGTGATCGGCCGGAGACGGGCGGGGCGGCATGAACTGCGCGCCGCGGCCACCGACGACGCCACGTGAGTCGACGGCACGCCGAAGGACGCGCCTGCCCCTACGCCCGGCGGAGTAGCCGCCGCCCGGGAAGGGCCGCCCTGAGGGGGACGCGGGCCGGCCCCTGCGGTGCCAGCATCCCTTCCGCGGCGCCCGGCCAGGAGGGCGGGCGGCCGCGTTCCCGCCGGATCACCCACAGGTCCGGCCCGCAACGGTCGTCGTCGGCGTGCTGCCGCGGGGACGTCGAGGAGGAACGATGGGAAAGCTCGTGGTCGGCACGTTCATGACGCTCGACGGCGTGGTGCAGGCACCCGGCGGGCCCGACGAGGACCAGGAGGGCGGGTTCGCGCACGGGGGCTGGACCGTCCCCCTGTTCGACGACGAGCTCGGGCAGCGCATGACCGAGCTGACCGGACGCTCGGATGCGCTGCTGCTGGGGCGCAGGACCTACGAGATCTTCGCGGCGAGCTGGCCGCTGGTCGGCGACGAGGAGCCGATCGCCGCGAAGCTCAACACCATGCCCAAGTACGTCGCCTCCCACACCTTGCAGACCGCCGAGTGGGCGCACACCACCCTCCTCTCCGGTGACGTCGCGAAGGAGGTGGCCGCGCTCAAGGAGGAGCTGGACGGCGAGATCCACGTCTCGGGCAGCGGCGACCTCGTCCAGACGCTGCTTCGCCACGATCTGGTGGACGAGTTCGTGCTGCTGGTGTTCCCGGTGGTGGGGCGGACCGGCAAGCGACTGTTCGGCGAGGGCACGCTGCCGCGCACGATGGAGCTGGTGGAGACCACCGGCACGGGCTCAGGGGTCGTGATCAGCACCTACCGGCGGCGCGGGCCGTTGGAGGTCGGCGCCATGGGCCCCGAGCACGACGGCGACCGATAGGCCGCAGCGTCCGCCTCCCGGGGCGGGAGCTGCACCGGCCGGCCCCGCCGACGCAGCGGGGCCGGCCATTCCGCCTGGACGGCGGCGTTGAGGTGCGCGCCGAGGATCACGGCGAGGGCGATGACGTACATGCCGAGCAGGAACGCGATGGGCGCGGCGAGGGCGCCGTAGGTGTATCCGGTGCTGGTGATCCAGTCGAGGTACCAGCGCAGGCCGGTGACGCCGACCAGGAACACGACGGCGGCCAGCAGCGCGCCGGGCAACCCGCGCCACCACGGCATCTTGAACGGCAGCGCGATCCGGTACAGCGTCGTGAGCGCCAGCACCAGCACGATGCCGACCACCGGGTAGTACACGACCGCGAGGACGGCGCGCGCCGCCGACTCGAGGTCGTCGGGCAACAGCGGCAGCACGCGGTCGGGGCCCAGCGCCGCGATGGGCAGCAGGACGATCCCGATGGCCAGCCCCACGAGGTAGAGCAGGATCGCGAGCGTGCGCTGCCAGGCCCAGCCGCGCACGGGGTACTGGTCGTGGGCCCGGGTGATCGAGTCGACGTAGGACGCCATCGCCGACGAGCCCGACCAGAAGCTGAGGACGAAGCCGACCGAGACGACCTCGCCGCGCGCCGTCGTCAGCACCTGCGCGACCGTCGGGACGAGGATCTCGTCCACGGCGTTGCGGCTGAACAGGCCACCGGTGACGTTGATGATCCACTGCTGGACGGCGACGACCGTGTCGGGGCCGAACCAGTCCCCCACGTAGCCGAGCACGCCGAACAACCCGAGCAGGAGCGGCGGGAGCGACAGCGTCTGCCAGAACGTCGTGGCCGCGGCCTCGTTCATGACGTCGTCGTCCCACGCCGTGCGGAGCAGGCGGCGCAGGACCCGTCCCGCCGCCCCGCCCGGGGCCACGCTCAATCGCCGGTCTGCACGGCTCGTGGCGGGCCGCCGTTGGCGTGCGGCGCGATGCCGTCGGGCACGGCCGCGTCGGCGACCGCCTCGGCGGCGGCCTGCTCGGCCTGTGCGGCGTCGGCGGCGGCGCGGGCCGCGAGCTCGTCGGACGCGCGCCGGTCGCCGGTGGCGGGCGAGGGCGGCACGGCCTCGCTGAACGCGCGCGACACACCCTGCAGCGCGGAGGTGACCTCGCTCGGGATCACCCAGAACGTGTTGCCCTCGCCCTGCGCCAGCTGGGGCAGGACCTGCAGGTACTGGTAGGCCAGCAGCTTGGGGTCCGGGTCGTTGCGGTGCACGGCCTGGAACACCTGGTCGATGGCCCGCGACTGACCCTCGGCCTGCAGGATCGCGGCCGCACGATCCCCTTCGGCACGCAGGATCGCACCCTGCTTGTCGCCCTGCGCGGTGAGGATCTGGGACTGCCGCTGTCCCTCGGCCGACAGGATGGCCGCGCGCTTGTCCCGTTCGGCCCGCATCTGCTTCTCCATCGCGTCCTTGATGGTCTTCGGCGGGTCGATCGCCTTGATCTCCACCCGGTTGACCCGCAGGCCCCACTTGCCGGTGGCGTCGTCCAGCACCCCGCGCAGCAGGCTGTTGATCGTGTCGCGCGAGGTGAGCGTGCTCTCCAGGTCCATGGAGCCCACCACGTTACGCAAGGTCGTGACGGTGAGCTGCTCGACACCCTGCAGGTAGCTGGCGATCTCGTAGGCGGCCGCGCGCGGGTCGGTGACCTGGAAGTAGAGCACGGTGTCGATCTCGACGACGAGGTTGTCCTCGGTGATGACCGGCTGCGGGCGGAAGGACACCACCTGCTCCCGCAGGTCGATCACCGGGTAGACGCGGTCGATGTAGGGGATCACGAAGTTCAGGCCGGGCGCCAAGGTGCGCTGGTAGCGGCCCAGCCGTTCGACGTTGCGTGCCCGCGCCTGCGGCACGATCCGCACCGCGCGCACCACCGTGATGACGGCGAACAGCGCGACGAGCACTCCGATTGCGAGCAGTGCCAGGTCCATGGTCACTCCCTCGGGTGGACGACGGCGGTGGCGCCGTCGATCAGCAGGACGTCCACCGTGGCCCCGGCCGGGATGACCAGGTCCTCGTCCGACGCCCGCGCGGTCCATTCCTCGCCGCCGATGCGCACCCGCCCGTCCCGCCCCGTGACCTCGGCCAGGACGTAGCCGGGCTTGCCGACGAGCGCATCGATCCCGAAGGGCAGTGACCGCGCGGTGGCGAGGTGGCGCTGCGCCACGGGCCGCAGGAGCACCACGCCGGCCGCGGACGCGCCGGCGAACACGACGAACTGCAGCGGTAGCGGCAGCCCGAACGCGGCGGCAACGCCCGTGATGAGGGCGGCCCCGCCGAGCAGACCCACGGCCGCGGTGAGGGTGAAGACCTCGACGACGACCAGCAGCACGGCCGCGATCACCCAGATGACCCAGATGTCCATGGCTACCGGACCTCCCGCCCGCGTCGCCGGGGGCTAGGACTCCAGTATGCGCGGCGGGAGCGGGAAGAAGAAGGACTCGGCGAACATCTCGCACTACCGGTCGGGGGCCAGCTCGAAGTGCACGGTCCGGCCGGTCCTCCGGCGCCCGACGCGGTGCAGGAGCGGCACCAGCACGCCGTGCAGGAGCGGGTGCTTGCGGCGCAGGAGCTGCGCGGCCCGGCGGCTCCCGGCTGCGTCGAGCACCCGGGCGGTGCCGGCCAGGGCCGGCCCGGTGGCCTCGCCCCGCACCGTCGAGGGCGCCACCTCCACCCGGGGGTCGCGGCGCACCCGCCGGGTCTTGCCGGCCTTCTCGAAGCTGCGGAACACCGCCCGGTCGCCGTCGACGGCGATGCTCACGGCCGTCGGAACCGGACGGCCGTCGCGCCGGAAGGTGGTGAGCACGACCGTCTTCTGATGCACGAACGGGCGGAGCGCGGCGGGCACCGCGCGGCCATCCGGGGAGGTGGACATGACGGGCCTCCTTGTTGTCCCACGCTCGAGACGGAGTGCCGGCGGCGTCTGTGACACCTCTGACGGATTCGACGGCGGGGATCAGCCCGGCGCGGCCACCCGGTGGCGCAGCCACACCAGGCCGTGCTCGAGTGTCTCGTTCGCGACGAGCTCGAGAACACCGGGGGCGATCTCCGCCTCGCCGTGCCAGACCCGGTCGCCCGCCACCCGGCGAGGACGGGGTGAACCAGGAGACTCAACTCGTCGAGCAGGCCGGCCGCGAGCAGGATCGCCACGTGGACGACCACGTGCGGCCGCCCTGCCGGAGTCATGGGGCGGACGCTGGACCGGGCCGCCGACAGGGGGGAGCTTCCGCTGCGCCGGGGCGGTGCGGCACGCTCTGCCGGTGCGTGTGCTGGTGGTCGAGGACGACGACGGGGTGGCCGGGGCTGTGGTCGACGCGCTCGGCACGCAGGGGCACGACGTCCGGCGGGTGGCGCGGGCCGTGGAGGTCTGGGCCCACGTCCGCGACGCCGACCTCGTGCTGCTCGACCTCGGCCTGCCCGACGCCGACGGGATGGACGTGCTGCGCAGGCTGCGCAGGATCGCCACCACCCCGGTGCTGGTCCTCACCGCACGCGACGGCGAGCGCGACGTCGTGCGCGGCCTGCGCCTCGGGGCCGACGACTACCTGGTGAAACCGGTCCGGCTGCGCGAGCTCCTGGCCCGGGTGGACGCCGTCGTGCGGCGCACCGGTGCCGCCGCCGGGGGCGCGCCGGCGGGCCTCGTCGAGATCGAGGACGTGTGCGTCGACCTCGCCGCGCGCCGCGCCACCGTCGCCGGCCAGGAGATCGCCCTGACCGCCAAGGAGTTCGAGATCCTCGCCGCGCTCGCCCGCCGGCCGGGCGCCGCGGTGAGCCGTCAGCAGTTGCTCGACGAGGTGTGGGGCGACGCCTACCTCGCCGTGTCGCGCTCGCTCGACGTGCACCTCGCCTCGCTGCGCCAAAAGCTCGGCAGGCCCGGGCTGCTCGCGACGATCCGCGGGTTCGGCTACCGGTTGGGCCGCTGATCGGCGTGCGCCGCAGGCTGCTCATCGTGCTCTCCGGCTTCGCCCTCGCGGCCGTCGCCGGGTTCGCCGTCCCACTGCTGGAGAGCACCGCCGCGGGCCGGACGCAGGAGTTCGTTCTCGTCCGCACCACCGACCTCGACCGCTTCGCCGCGCTGGCCCAGCAGGCCACCGGTCCGTCCGGCGCGGACGCCCTCGCCCAGGAGGTGCAGGCACACCACGTCGTCTACGGCGAGGGGGTGGTCGTCGTCGACCGCGCCGCCCGGCCGATCGTCGAAGCCGGGCTGCGGGCCGACGATCCGGCCGTCGCCGCCGCGGCCGACGCGGCGTTGCGCAACCAGCCCACTGCGCACCCGGAGCGCCTGCGGCCGTGGTCGCGCACCCCGATCCTGCTGGCCCGCCCCATCGGCACCGGCACCCAGGCGGGCGGCGCGGTCGTGCTGCGGGCCGAGCCCATCGCTGCGGCCTCCGACATCGCCACGTCGTGGGCGGTCATCCTGCTCGGCGCGCTCGTCGCCGCCGTCGCGTGCGCCGCGCTGGCAGTGCTGGTGGCGCGGTGGGTGCTGCGCCCCGTCCGCGAGCTGGCGGCCGGCGTCGGCGCCGTCACCGCCGGGCACCCCGGTGCCCACGTGTCCCCGCACGCGGGCCCGAGCGAGCTGCGCGCGCTCGCCGTGGCCTTCAACCGGATGACCGACGCGGTGGCCACGAGCGCGGACCAGCAGCGCAGGCTCGTCGCCGACACCTCCCACCAGCTGCGCAACCCCCTCGCCGCGCTGCGCCTGCGCGTCGACACGCTCGACCCGCACATCGCCGACGGCGGCAGGCGGGCGTACCGGTCCACCGTGGTGGAGGTGGAGCGGCTGGAGGCGTTGCTCGACGGGCTGCTCGACCTCGCCACCGCGGAGAGCCGCGCCACCGACCTCGCCGCCGGAGCCCGTCCCCCCGCGCGCACCGAGCTCACCGCCGTCGTGGGCGAGCGCATCGACGCGTGGCGGCCCGCCGCGCAGCACGCCGGGGTCGAGCTGGACACCCCGGCACCCACCGGCCCGGCAGACGTGGCGTGCACCGCCTCCGAGCTCGAACAGGTCCTCGACGTGCTGCTCGACAACGCCGTCAAGTACGCGGGCCGAGGCGCGACCGTCCACCTCGGGCACCACCGCCGCGACGGGCGGGTGTTCCTGGAGGTGCGCGACGACGGCCCCGGTCTGCCCGCCGACGATGTCGCGCACGCCACCCGTCGGTTCTGGCGGGCACCCGGCGGCGACGCGCGGGGCTCCGGGCTGGGGCTGCCGATCGCCGAGCGCCTCGTCGTGGCGCGGGGCGGCACCCTGCGCGTGGCCTCCCCGACCGGCGCAGGCCTGGTCGTGACGATCGAGCTGCCGGTGCCGTCATGACCGCCCGCGCGACCCCGCTCTCCCGTCGGGCGCTCCTGCGGGCCGCAGCGCTGGCCGCCGCACCGTTCGCCACCGGGTGCACCTCCGGCACCGCCGAGCCGCTCGTGCTGGCGGCCGGCGAGCCGGGCGGCTTCTACGTCGAGTTCGGCGAGCTGCTCGTCGCCGCCGTGACGCGCGCCGGGATGCCGGCCACCGTCGCGGGCACCGGAGGCAGCGTCGACAATCTGGAGCTGGTCCGCGACGGGCGGGCCGCGCTCGGGCTCGCGCTCACCGACATGGCGGTGGCGGCGCGCCGCGGTGAGGAGCCCTTCGGCGCCGCGGTGGCGCTGCTCGCGATCGGACGCGTCTACGAGAACTACATGCAGCTCGTCGTCCGGGCCGAGGACCCCGCCACCAGAGCGGCCGACCTGGCAGGGCGCTCCGTCTCGCTCGGGGCCCTCGGTTCGGGCGCCGCCGTGTTCGGCGACCGGCTCCTCGCCGCTGCGGGCATCGGCGCCCAGGTCGCCCACCGTCCGCTGCGCGACGCCGTGCTCGCGCTGGAGGACGGCGGCACCGACGCGCTCCTGTGGTCGGGTGGGGTGCCCACGCCCGCCCTCGCCGAGCTCGCCGCGCGACGGCCGGTCCGGCTGCTGCCGCTGGTCGAGCACCTGCCCGACCTGCGGGCGCGGCACGGCGGGGTCTACGGGCCGGTGACGGTGCCGGCGGGCACCTACGGGACCGCCACCGCGGTGCCGACCGTCGGCGTGGCGAACCTGCTGGTCTGCCGGCCCGACCTGCCGCCCCCGATCGCCGGCGCGCTGGCCCGCACGCTGGTGGCCGCGGCACCGGAGCTCGTACCGAGGTCCGCGGTCGGCACCCAGTACCTCGACCAGCGCTCCCTCATCGGCACCGGGGACGTGCCGCTGCACCCCGGCACGGCGGCGGCCTACCGCGAACTGCACGGCTGAGGTGCGCGCGCCTGCAGCACTAAGCCCCGGTAAAGATCAGGTGTTTCACGACGACGCCCCGGGCCTGCTCTCCTACCGTCACCGCAACACACCCCGGCGTTCGATGAGGAGCGGGAGATGAGCACGGAAACAACGGTGGCGAGCCCCCCGATCGGGTTCGGCGCCAAGATCAAGCAGGTGGGGCCGGGCCTGCTGGCCGCGGCCGCGGGCGTCGGGTCGGGCGACCTGGTCGCCACGATGGTGGCCGGTGCCCGCTACGGCACGGCGCTGCTGTGGGCCGCAGTGCTCGGGGCGGTGCTCAAGCTCGCGCTCGCCGAAGGCGTGGGCCGCTGGCACCTCGCCTCGGGCGCCACCCTCCTGGACGGCTGGCGCCGCCTGGGCCGTTGGGCCACGGTGTTCTTCGGCGTCTACATCGTCATCTGGGGCTTCGTGTACGGGGCCACCGCGATGTCGGCGGTCGGGCTCCCGCTGAACGCGCTGTTCGGCGGTCTCGACGTGCGCTACTGGGCGATGATCGCGGGCCTCGTCGGGCTCGGGCTGGTGTGGATCCAGCGCTACCACATCTTCGAGAAGCTCATCACCGTCCTCGTGCTGATCAAGTTCGTGTCGGTCGTGTCCGTGGCGGTGCTCGTCGCACCCGACCTCTCGGGACTCGCGAGCGGCCTGGTGCCCCAGCTGCCCGAGGGCTCGGTGATCTACGTGCTCGGCCTGGTCGGCGGGGTCGGCGGCACGATCACGATGGCCGCCTACGGCTACTGGATGATCGCGAAGGGGTGGAAGGGCACCGGCTGGCTGTCGATGATGCGGCTCGACAACGCCGTCGGCTACGTCATGACCGCCATCTTCGTGATCGCGATGCTCGTGGTCGGCTCGGCGATGCTGCTCGGGCAGGACATCACCAAGGGCGACGAGGGCCTGCTCATCCTGGGCAACGAGCTGGGCAGCCGCTACGGGGACTGGGCACGGATCCTGTTCCTCTGCGGCTTCCTCGCGGTGACCACCACGTCGCTGCTCGGTGTGTGGAACGGCGTCAGCCTGCTGTTCACCGACTGGACGCGGGCGATCCGGCTGCCGCACGGGCGGGCCGCCGAGGTGGGCCCCGGTACGGGCGCCGACCCCGAGCGGCCGGTGGCGGAGGCCACCGCCTCCGAGACGGGCTACACGGCCACCGCCGCCGAGCGGAGCACCCCGTTCCGCGCGTACCTGATCTGGCTGACCATCCCGCCGATGGGGCTGCTGTTCTTCGACAGCCCGTTCGCGCTCACGCTGGTGTACGGCGTGCTCGGGGCGGCGTTCATGCCGTTCCTCGGGATCACGCTCATCATGCTGCTGAACTCGAAGCGGGTGACCGGGGACGGCCGGTCCGGCTGGCTGTCCAACGTGCTGCTCGGCGTGGCGTCCGGACTGTTCGTGGTGCTCCTGGTGACCGACATCGTCAACCGGATCAGCTGAGCACGTCGACCGGCCGGCGGGGCTCCCGCCGGCCGGTTCGTCACGTTCAGGTGTGCTCGAACGCCAACGAGTACACGACGACCTCCCCCACCGCGTCGGCCGCGTCGCCCTGCTCCGGGTTCGACTGGATGTAGGCCCCGATCTTCCAGTACCAGCTGGTGCCGCTGCGCGGGATCTCCGCCTTCTGCTCGCCGTCGTAGAACACGGTGACCCTGCTGTCGGCCGCCACGATCCGCAGGTCGTAGGGCGTTCCGAGCTTGTAGGCCGGGTCGATGACGATCTGTTCCTTGCCGTCGGCGTACTGGGCGACGAGCGTCTGCCCCTCCAGCCGGATCTGCAGCACGTCGTCGCCGCCGTCGTGGATCTGCGCGGCCACCACTTCCGGCTTCGCCGGCGGCACCTCGGTGATCGCCTGCCGGGTCTCCAGCACGTGCGTACCCGTGGTGTTCGACCAGGCGGCCTTCTCCTCGCCGTTCATCTCCCGCAGCTCCGAGCGCGGGTACTTGCTGTTCTCCGTGGTCACCCCGCCCGCGGGCGCCCGGAAGACCACACCGTCGCGGTCCGGGGTGAGCGCGAAGTACTCGCTGGTGTAGCCCAACAGCTCGGGCTGGTCGATGGAATCGGGATCCCCCGCGGGGCCGATCGGCAGCGTGAGGAACCAGTTCTGCAGGTCGAGCAGGTCGCCCGGCATCTCCGCGGTACCTGCGGCACCGGCAGGCGCCTGGGTGTCGGCCGCGGGCCGGGCGCCGGCGTCCTCGCCCGAAGCCCCACCGCTGGACTCCTTGCCTCCCGAGCCGCCGTCGCCGGACTCCTTGCCGTCCGACTCCTTTCCAGCCGGCTTCTTCACCTCGGACTCCTTGGCCTCGGACTCCTTGGCCCCAGACTCCTTGGCCCCAGACCCCTTGGCTTCGGACTCCTTGGCCTCCGAGTCCTTCGCCCCCGAGTCCTTGGCGCCCGACTCCTTGGCCTCCGAGTCCTTCGCCTCGGACTCCTTCGCCTCGGACTCCTTCGCCTCCGACTTCTTGGCCTCCGGCTCCTTGGCCCCTGAGTCCTTCGCGCCTGACTCCTTCGCGTCAGAGGCCTTCGCGTCAGAGTCCTTCGCCTCAGGCTCCTTGCCGCTCGGGCTCGAGCTGCTCGGAGCATCGGACCCGGTGTTCCCGGAACCCGGGGTGCGTTCGGCGGAACCGGACGCGGGCCCGTCGGTCCCGGCGCCGGAGCTTTCGCGACCCGGCTCGTCGGCCGTGCGGTTCGCCGCACCCGGATCGGCGGCCCCGGGATCGGCCGGGCTCGGATCGGTGCCGCTCGGCCGGGCCGGGCTCGGGTCGCGGTCCGCGTCGGAGGCGGGCTCGCGCGTGCGGTCGGGCGCGCGCTCGGCCGGTTCCGGCTTCCCCTGCGGTCGGGGCTTGTCGGGATCATCGGTACCGGTGGCGGAGCCGCTCGACGTCGTGGAGCACTCCCCCGCTGTGGTGGCGCCGGGGTCGTCCGCGCCGGTGGCATCGCCGTCGACGAGTTCCATCAACGCCGCCAGCAGGTCCCGGATCAGCTCCGGGAGCTGCTCCCTGGCATCGGGACCGACCGGAACGACGATGATGCACGGTTCGGCTGCCTCCGGGGAGGCGAGAGTGGCCGCGGATGGGCCCACCGGCGGTGCGGCGAGCAGAACGGCCGTGGCCACGGCGAGGGACGCGGTGAGACCGGGCATGCCGGCTACCTCCGGCGCCAGGTGTGACGAGGCCGGGGCAGAGCGGGTGCGGGCATGGTCCTCCCGTCGTGCGGGCGTGCGGGATCGCGCCCCCGAACAGGCCGGGGACGTACGCGACGGCGCGCCTGACCAGGCGTTTCGTCGTCGGCATGATGGTAGAAGCGAACCCCGCCGAAACGGCCCGATCCGCGTTCAGCGCTTTGCTATTGCGAACGGTCGGGGCTGCAGCGGTGCCGATCCGGTGGTGCCCGTGATCGCCGCGTCGGCGCGTTCCCCTCCGGATCGAGGCTGCTGTTGCCGCGGAACGCTCAGGCCCCCGTGATCGTCAGCTTGGTGCAGAAGCGGCAGCATATGGCCGTTTCTGCACCGAACCGATGATCATGTCCCGATTCTCGGGGCCGTCCTCATGGGCCGCTCGTCGTCCTTCCCACCGAGCCCCGGCGGTTGGCGTGCAGCTTCGCCGGGCCCGCCTCGGCGATGTCGATGTCCTTCAGCTCCGGGGCGGCGAGGAAGGCGACGAGGGAGATCACGCACGTGCCCACGAGGTAGGCGGCCACCCACCACGGCGACCCGTCGTCGGCGACCAGGGCGGTGGCGAGCAGCGGCGTGAACCCGGCGAGCGCCGCACCGACCTCGCGGGAGGTGGCGAAGCCGCTGTAGCGCACCCGCGCGCCGAACAGCTCGGCGTAGAACGCGGGCTGCACCGCGATCATCGGGGCCACACCGAGCGCGGTGGCCACCACGAGTGCGAGCACGACGAGCACCGGCTGCTCGGTGCGCAGCAGCAGGAAGAACGGGTAGATGAACGCGGCGAGGAACACCACCGAGAACACGTTGAGCGGCTTGCGCCCGATGCGGTCGGACAGCGCGCCGTACACCGGCTGCAGGATGATCACGACGATCCCGAAGAGGATCACGCCGGTGAGCACGGTGCCGCGGGGGATGCCCAACGTGCCGGTGGCGTAGGCCACGGTGAAGGTCGCGAACAGGTAGACCGCGGCGGTGTCGGCGATGTGGGCACCCACGCCGATCAGCAGGTTGCGCGGGTAGCTGCGCAGCGTCTCCAGCACCGGCAGCTTGATCAGCCGCTGCTCGGCCGCCGCCCGGCGGAACACCGGCGACTCCTCCACGCGCAGCCGGACGTAGAGCGACACCCCGATCAGCACGAAGCTGACGAGGAACGGCACCCGCCAGCCCCACGACAGCAGCTGTTCCTGAGGCAGCAACCCGACCAGCAGGAACGCGACCGTTCCGAGCACGAGGCCGATCTGCACGCCCGTCTGGGCGAACGAGGTGTAGTAGCCGCGACGCGCCGGTGGGGCGTGCTCGGCCAGCAGGGTGGAGGCTCCCCCGAATTCGGCTCCCGCGCCGAGCCCCTGCAGCACGCGCATGAGCACGAGCAGCGCGGGCGCCCACCAACCGATGGAGGCGTAGGTGGGCAGCAGCCCGATCACACCGGTGGACACGCCCATGACCAGCGTGGTGAGGATCAGCGTCTCCCGGCGGCCGATCCGGTCGCCGATGTGGCCGAAGACGATCCCGCCCAGCGGCCGGAACACGAACCCGACACCGAACGTCGCGAACGCCGTGAGGGTGCCGACGGCGGGATCGGACTCGGGGAAGAACAGCACGTTGAACACCAACGCGGCCGCGGTGCCGTAGATGAAGAAGTCGTACCACTCCAGCGCGGTGCCGACGAGCGCGCCGACGACCACGCGGCGCAGGTCGCGGCCCGTGGTGCCCGGGCCCTCGGCGGGTTCGGTGGCGGGTCCGGGGGAAGCCATCGCCTCACTCCTGCCGTCGCGTGACCGCTGCGTCGCCTGCACCGTCTACCAGGAAAACGCTCTCCCGGCAATCGGAGGGTCACCAGACGGCGCCGCCGCGCCAGTCGCACGCGAGGTCCCCGCCCCCGGTGAGTCGGGCGCTGACGGGCAGCACGTGCACCGCACCGTCCTCGTCGGGGGTGCGCCGCACGCCGTCGGGCGTGACCACCGACGTCGTGCCGTCCCACGGCCGCCAGCCGCGGGCGGCGTACCAGGGCGCGGCCGCGTGGGCGGCGCCCAACGCACCCAGCTCGTAGGCGCTGCGCACGACCCGCTCCACCTCGTCCATCACGAGCGCGCCGATGCCCCTCCCCCGCCGGTCCGCGCGCGTGGCGACCGCCTCGACGTAACCGGTGCGCAGCGCCACCCCCTCGTGCACCAACCGCCGCATCACGACCGCCCCGTGCCCGACGAGGACCTCGCCGTCCCGCGCGATCGCGTGCATGCCGCCGAGGGCGTGGTCGAAGTCGTCGTCGCTGAAGTCGCCCTCGAACGCGGTGTCGAGCAACTCACGCAGGTCCCGCAGCCCCTGCGGTCCCAGCGCCGACGTGTGGACGGTCTGCACCTCGATCATCCGGCCATCCTGCCGACCCGCCGCCGCGCTCACACACCGACGTCCTCGCCCGCACACCGACTGCAGTCGGTGTGCGAGGACAGAAGTCGGTGTGCGAGCTAGCGGAGCGCGTCCCGGAGCACGCCGCCCTCGCGCTCGACACGCAACAGCGCCTCGCTCCACACGACGACCAGATCGGGCCGGCGAGCGGTGCCCGGCGCATCCGCGGGCGCCGGCTGCAGGTCGACTCGATGTCGTGGATCACCTGCAACCCCTGGGGCAGGGCACCGTGTAGCACCACGGCCAGCTCGAACACGGCGCGGTTGTGCGCCGGGGCGGGGCTGGGCGACAGGAGCAACCGCCCTTCCACCAACTCGCTGTAGCCGGGCTCGATCTCCCCGATCTCGAGGTACTCGGCCACGGTCAACAGGTGCGGCGGAGCGACCGGCTGGATCGTCACGGCGATCTCCTCCCCGTCCCGCAGAGTGTGGCAGGTGGGCTCACGTGACGGTGGCCCGCCGAGCGGGTACCAGCCCCGCATGGAGAACACGCGGGGCGGGGACGGGACTGCTGTGCAGGATGCAGCGGGAGCAGCGCCGACGCGCGCGTCGGTCCCGGACACGCTGCGGGTGCTGGCCACGGCGCTCGCCCCGGTCGTCGCCCGCGGGGTGATCATCCGCAGGCCGCGGGTGGTGGCGCTGGCCGAGCGGGTCGACGCCGACCGCAGGCTCGTGCGCACCCTGGCGCGGCTGCGCGAGCGCTACGGGTCGGCGCCGCTGCGCCTGGCGGTGCCCGGCCGGTCGGTGGTGCTCCCGCTCGCGCCCGGCGACGTCGACGACGCGCTTGCGCGGTCCCCGGAACCGTTCGCGACCAGCACCCCGGAGAAGCGCGGCGCGCTGGCCCACTTCCAGCCGCACAACGTCCTGATCTCCCGCGGCGCGGCCCGGGCGGACCGGCGGCGGTTCACCGAGGCGGTGCTCGAGCCCGAGCGGCCGCTGCACCACCTGGCCGAGCCCGTGGTCGCGGTGGTGCGGGAGGAGGCGGCCGAGCTGCTCGCCGTCGCCGAACGCACCGGCGCCCTGGACTGGGACGCGTTCGGCGCGGCGTGGATGCGCATCGTGCGCCGCGTGGTCCTGGGCGACTCGGCGCGCGACGACACCGCGTTCACCGACCTGCTGGCGCAGCTGCGCGGAGCGGGGAACTGGTCGGTGCTGCACCCGGGCGCCCCGCGCAGGCGCGCCGAGTTCCTCGAGCAGCTGCGGACCCGCCTGGCGCGCGCGGAGCCGGGGAGCCTGGCCGAGGCGGTCGCGCAGGCGCCTGCGACCGCGCAGACCCATCCCGTGGAGCAGGTACCGCAGTGGCTGTTCGCGTTCGACCCCGCCGGGCTGGCGACGTTCCGCGCGCTGGCCCTGCTCGCAACGCACCCGCGCGAGCGGGCGGCGGTCCGCGAGGATCTGGCAGGCCGCGACCTCGCCGTCCCGCAGGACGTGCCCGACCTCCGGGCGGCCGTGCTGGAGTCGGTGCGGCTGTGGCCCACCACCCCGGCGATCCTGCGCGAGACCACCACCGCCACCACGCTGGGCGGGCGCGCGCTGCCGGCCCGCACGCTGGTCCTGGTGCTCTCCTCGTTCTTCCACCGCGACGCGGCGCACCTCCCCGACGCCGACCGCTTCGCGCCCCGGCTGTGGGACGACGCCACCGCGTTGCCGGCGCGGGGGCTCGTGCCGTTCAGCGCCGGGCCCGCGATCTGCCCCGGGCGCAACGTCGTGCTCTTCGTCGGGAGCACGCTGCTCGCGACGCTGCTGGAGCACCACGACGTCCGGCTCACCTCGCACCCGCGGCTCGGACCGGAGCGGCCGCTGCCCGGCACGCTGAACCCCTACGGCCTGCGGTTCGCCGTGTCCGCGTCGTGATCGGCGGTACCGGGTGCGCCTCGGGGACGACGGCGCACCCGGCGACCGGTTACGGCGCGGGAACCTGCACCGCGGCGAGGACGTCGGCCACCCGCACCGGGGCGCCGGTGCGCGCCGACTCGTACACGGCCTGCACTGTGGCGAGCGCGAGCAGTGCGTCCTCGATCGTGATGCCGGGGCGCGTGCCGGTGCGGATCGCCTCCACCACGTCGCGGTACTGCCGCGAGTGCCCGGAGAACATCGGGCCACCGGCCCCGCCGTCCTCGGGCCCGAGGACCAGCGCGGTCTGGTCGGTGCGGTCGCCCCGCTCCGCGGTGACCCCCGGGCCCCCGCCGGCCTCGGAGGCGGCCATCTCGCGGGAGTGGAAGTACCGCAGCCGGTCGTCGTCGATCACCGCCGACCCGGCGTCGCCCATCACCTGCAGCCGCACGCTGAGCCCCGGGTAGGCCGCGGTGGTGGCGTGCAGGGTGGCCAGCGCGCCCGACTCGAACCGGACGACCGCGGCGACGGTGTCCTCGACCTCGACGCGCTCGTGGGCGAGCAGCCCGGTGTGCGCCACGACGTCGATCGGCGTGCCGAGGAACCACAGCAGCAGGTCGACGGTGTGCACGCCCTGGTTCATCAGCGCGCCGCCGCCGTCGAGCTCCCAGGTGCCACGCCAGGCGCCCGAGTCGTAATAGGCCTGGCTGCGCCACCACGACACCGTCGCGACGGCCGAGGTGACGCGCCCGAACCGGCCCGCGGTGATCGCCTCGCGCACCGCCGTGCTGGACGGGTCGAAGCGGTGCTGGCTGATCACCGAGGCCACCGTGCCCGCCGGGGCAGCCGCCGCGGCCGCGGCGATCGGCGCCGCCGCCTCGACGGTGACCTCGAGCGGCTTCTCCACCACGACGTGGCGGCCCGCCTGGAGCGCCGCCACGGCGATCTGCGTGTGGGCGCCGCTGGGCACGCAGACCGCCACCGCGTCGACGTCGTCACGCGCGAGCGCCTCGTCGAGGGACGTGGTGACCGGGGTGCCGGTGCCCAGCCGCGCAGCCACGGCCTGCGCGGCCGCGGCGTCGACGTCCACCAGGACGCTGACCTCGGTGTCCGGGCCTGCCGCGAGCACGTCGGCGTGCAGCGCGCCGATCACCCCGCACCCGACGACGGCGAAGCGCACAGGACCGGTCACCGGTACGCCACCCCCACGTGGTCGAGGATCTGCGTGAACGCCCGCGTCGCACGGCGGAAGTGGTCCTCGCCGGAGAAGCCGCCGAGCGCGTCCGCCGTGGCCAGATGCGGTTCCATCGAGCAGAACCCGTCGTATCCGTCGGCCACCAGCGCCCGGACGGTCTGCTCGACCTCCCCGTCGCCCTCCCCCGCCGGCACCACCGTGCCGTCGGCCAGGAGCGCGTCCTTCACCTGCAGGTACTCCAGGTGCGGGCGCAGGGCCGCGTAGCCCTCGCTGAACGGGATGACACCGACCTGCACGAAGTTGGCCGGGTCCCAGGCGAGCTTCAACTGCGGCGAGCCGACCGACTCCACGAGGTCGAGGCAGCGCTGCGGGGTGTCGCCGTAGATCTCCTTCTCGTTCTCGTGGAGCAGGACGACGTCGTGCCCCCGCGCCTCGTCCGCCAGGGCGCTCATCCGGCGCAGCACCTCGTCGCGGTGCGCCGCGGGGTCCTCGCCCTTCGGGATGAAGAAGGAGAACAGGCGGATGTAGGGCGCCTGCAGCACCCGGGCGACGTGCAGGGCACGGCGCATCCGCACGAGGTGGGCGTCGAAGTCGTCGCTCACACCGATCTTGCCGATCGGCGATCCGACCGAGGAGGTGCCGATGCCGGCGCGCTCCAACGTCGCCCGCACGCGTTCCAGCTGGTCGTCGTCGAGGTCGAGCACGTTGGTGTCCCATGCGCTGCGGAACTCGATGTGGCGGATGCCGAGATCGGTGAGGACCCGGCACTGCTCATCGAGATCCGGGGAGATCTCGTCGGCGAAGCCGGAGAGGGTCCACATGCTGTTTGCGCTCCCGTCTGGGGCTCCGGTCGGGTCGGGGCCCCGGCGATCGAGCGTAGTTCGTACCGACCGCGTAATGCCGATCATCACGATGTGCTATCGGGACTGCGCGAACCCGTGTCGGGCCCGGCACGTGCGGGAAGCATCACCTCATGCGCGCACTGACCGTCACGCCCGGCACACCTGACTCCGCCGCGCTGCGCGAGGTCCCCGAACCACCCGACGACGACGGACCCGTGCTGGTGGAGACCCTTTCGATCGGGATCTGCGGCACCGACCGCGAGATCGTGTCCGGGGCGTACGGGCAGGCTCCTGAGGGCGCCGACCACCTCGTGATCGGGCACGAGTCCCTGGGGCGGGTGCGTGAGGCGCCCGAGGGCTCGGGGCTCGCGGAGGGCGACCTCGTCGTCGGCATCGTGCGGCGTCCCGACCCGGTGCCGTGCGCCAACTGCGCTGCAGGCGAGTGGGACATGTGCCGCAACGGTCGCTACACCGAACGCGGGATCCAGGGCCGCCACGGCTACGCGAGCGAGCGCTACCGGATCCATCCCGAGTACGCGGTGCGGATCGATCCGGAGCTGGACCGGGTCGGTGTTCTCATGGAGCCCACCACCGTGGTGGCGAAGGCCTGGGAGCACATCGAGCGGATCGGGCAGCGGGCGGCGTGGTCGCCCCGACGGGTGCTGGTCACCGGCGCCGGCCCGATCGGGCTGCTCGCCGCGCTGCTGGGCGTGCAGCGCGGCCTGGACGTGCGGGTGCTGGACCGCGTGGAGTCGGGGCCCAAACCCGACCTGGTGCGGGCGCTGGGCGCGAGCTACCACACGGACCTGTCCGAGGTCGACGACGACGCCGACATCGTCGTGGAGTGCACCGGGGCGGCACCGCTCATCGCCGACGTCATGGCGCACAACGCCCACAACGCGGTCGTCTGCCTCACCGGGGTCTCGGCGCAGGGCCGCGACCTGCCGGTGGACGTCGGCGGGCTCAACCGCAGCATCGTGCTGCAGAACGACGTGGTGTTCGGGTCGGTGAACGCGAACCGCCGCCACTACGAGCAGGCCGCCGACGCGCTGGCGAAGGCCGATCGGGGCTGGTTGGAGCGGCTGATCAGCCGGACCGTCCCGCTGGACGACTTCGCCGACGCCCTCGCGGGCCGCGACGGCGACGTCAAGGTCGTCCTGGGGTTCTCGCGATGACTCTGATCGAGGACTACGCGCTGCTCGGCGACACCGAGACCGCGGCGCTCGTCGGGCCCGACGGGGCGATCGACTGGCTGTGCCTGCCCCGGTTCGACTCGCCGGCATGTTTCGCGGCACTGCTGCACGACGAGAGCGCGGGGCACTGGACGCTCGCCCCCGCGGCGGGCGGCCGGTGCACGCGACGCAGCTACCGGGGCGACTCGCTGGTGCTCGACACCGAGTGGGACACGCCCGAGGGCACCGTCCGGGTCACCGACTGCATGCCGATCCGCGGCGAGGCCGCCGACGTGGTCCGGGTCGTGACCGGCGTGTCGGGCCGGGTGCCGATGCGGATGCAGCTGCGGCTGCGGTTCGACTACGGCCACGTCGTGCCCTGGGTGCGGCGGGTGGACGGCGAGTTCACCGCCGTCGCCGGGCCGGACGCGGTGTGGCTGAACACGCCCGTGGAGCTCGTCGGCCGCGACCTGTCGACCACCGCCGAGTTCACCGTCGAAGCGGGCGCCTCGGTGCCGTTCGTGCTCACCTACCGGCCGTCGCACCTGCCCCGTCCACACCACGTCGACCCCGCAACGGCGATCGCCGACACCGAGCGGTTCTGGGCCCGCTGGATCGAGCGCTGCACCTACACCGGCCAGCACGCCGCCGCCGTGCGCCGGTCGCTGGTGGCGCTCAAGGCCCTGACCTACGCGCCGACGGGCGGGATCGTGGCCGCGGCCACCACGTCGCTGCCCGAGCAGCTCGGCGGCTCCCGCAACTGGGACTACCGCTACTGCTGGCTGCGCGACGCCACCCTCACCCTGCAGGCCCTGATCGGCACCGGCTACGTCGCGGAGGCCGAGGCGTGGCGGGAGTGGCTGCTGCGCGCCATCGCGGGCGACCCGGCCGACCTGCAGATCATGTACGGCCTCGACGGCAGCAGGCGGCTGCCCGAGTACGAGGTGCCGTGGCTGTCGGGCTACGAAGGATCGAAGCCGGTGCGGATCGGCAACGCGGCCGCAGGCCAGTTCCAGCTCGACGTGTGGGGCGAGGTCCTCGACGGGCTGCACTTCGCCCGCGACGCCGGTGTGCAGCGCATGGACGCCGCGTGGGACATGCAGCGCGCCCTCCTGCACTTCCTGGAGGGCCACTGGCGCGACGCCGACGAGAGCCTGTGGGAGGTGCGCGGCCCGCGGCGGCACTTCGTGCACTCCAAGGTGATGGCGTGGGCGGGGGTGGACCGCGCGATCCAGGCCGTCGAGCGGTTCGGGCTGCACGGCCCGGTCGACCGCTGGCGGGCGCTGCGCGCGGAGATCCACGCCGACGTCTGCGAGCACGGCTTCGACGCCGATCGGGGCACGTTCACGCAGTTCTACGGCAGCCGGGGCCTGGACGCGGCACTGCTGCTGATCCCCCGCACCGGGTTCCTGCCGTGGGGCGACCCGCGCGTCGTCGGCACGGTCGACGCGGTCTCGCGCGAGCTGACCGAGGGCGGGTTCGTGCTGCGCTACCGGCCCGAGGTGGACGCGGTCGACGGGCTGCCCGGCGGAGAGGGCGCGTTCCTGGCCTGCTCGTTCTGGCTGGTCGACGCGCTGCACAGCACCGGCCGCACGCACGAGGCGCAGGACCTGTTCGAACGGCTGCTGGAACTGCGCTCCGACCTCGGGCTGCTCGCCGAGGAGTACGACACGGTGGCCGGACGTCAGGTCGGCAACACCCCGCAGGCGTTCAGCCACCTCGCCCTGGTGAACACCGCGCTGCACCTGGCGCCTGCGTCGGCGAGCACCGCGCCGGAGCCCGTGCGATGACCGCGCCGCGGCCCGGTTGCCCCGCCGGTGCCCCGGGTAGGCGGAAGGCATGACGGGGACACAGCCAGGCACGGAACCAGGCGCACGGCAACGCGTCGTGATCGTCGGAGGCGGGTTCGCCGGCCACAGCGCGGCGCGCTCGCTGTCCGCGCGGGTCGGCGACGCGGTCGAGATCGTGCTGGTCAACCCCACCGACTACTTCCTCTACCTGCCGCTTCTGCCCGAGGTCGCGGCCGGTGTGCTCGACCCGCGGCGGGTCACGGTCTCGCTCTCGGCGACCCTGCCAGGGGTGCGGCTGGTGCTCGGCGAGGTCGACTCGGTCGACCTCGCACGGCGCCGGATCGGCTGGGCCGACCCCGAGGGTGGGCGCGGCGAGCTGGGCTACGACCGCCTGGTCCTCGCGGCCGGCAGCGTCAACAAACTGCTGCCGATCCCGGGCATCGCCGAGCACGCGCACGGCTTCCGCGGCATCCCGGAGGCGCTCTACCTGCGTGACCACATCACGAGGCAGGTCGAGCTGGCGTCCACCTCGCAGGACCCGCGGGAGCGGGAGGCCCGCTGCACGTTCGTCGTGGTGGGCGCGGGCTACACCGGCACCGAGGTGGCGGCGCAGGGCCCGCTGCTCACCGACGCGCTGGTCCGCAACCGGCCGGAGCTGCACGGGCAGCGGATGCGATGGATGCTGCTCGACACCGCACCCCGGGTGCTCCCCGATCTGGACGAGCGGCTCTCCCGGACGGCGGACCGGGTGCTGCGCGAGCGCGGCGTGGAGGTGCGCACGGGCGAGTCGGTGGAGGAAGCCGGTCGTGAGTGCGTCCGGCTGACGAACGGCGAGGAGGTGCCGACGCGCACGCTCGTGTGGTGCGTCGGGGTGCGGCCCGACCCGCTCGTGGAGGAGGTCGGGCTGCCGACGCAGAAGGGCCGTCTCTGCGTCGACGCCCAGCTCACCGTGCCCGACCACCCGGACGTCTTCGCCTGCGGGGACGCCGCCGCGGTGCCCGACCTCACCCGTCCCGGCGAGGTCACGGCCATGACCGCGCAGCACGCCGTGCGTCAGGGCAGGCTCGCGGGCAACAACGTCGCCGCCTCGCTCGGGTTCGGCACCCCCCGCCGCTACCGCCACCACCACCTGGGCTTCGTCGTCGAGCTGGGCGGGCGCCACGCCGCCGCGAACCCGTTGCACGTCCCGCTGTCCGGGCTGCCCGCGAAGGCCGTGACCCGCGGCTACCACCTGGTGTCGATGCCGGGCAACCGCACGCGCACGGCGGCCGACTGGCTGCTGGAGGCCGTGCTGCCGCGCCAGACGGTGCAACTGGGCCTGGTCCGCGCACCGAACGTGCCGCTGGAGACGGCGTCGCCGGAGCTCGCCGGCAGTTCAGGAAAGCCACATTCATGAACCTGCAGGACATGAATGTGGCTTTCCTGAACTTCGGGCCGGGAACCGACTAGTGTCGCCGCCGTGGACCGGGAGACCGTCACGCTCTCCGGCGCGCCGGAGACGCTGCTCGCCACCCTCTACGGGCGGGCGCTGGACAGTCGCGCATCCCGGTCGATCTTGCACGACGACGCTGCCGAGCGGGCCGTGCGGCGGATCGACTACGACTTCCGCCGCACCGGGATCACCGCCACCACCGCGGCGGGCGTCGCCCTGCGTGCACGGCAGCTCGACGGCTGGACGCGGCAGTTCCTCGCCGCCCACCCCGAGGCCACCGTGCTGCACCTGGCCTGCGGGCTCGACACCCGCGCGCAGCGGCTCGCCGCGGGCCCGTCCGTCCGGTGGGTCGACGTCGACCACCCGGAGGTCATCGCCCTGCGCGAGCGGCTGCTCGATCCGCCGGAGGGGGACTACCGCATGGTCGCCGCCTCGGTGACCGACGAGGGCTGGCTGGACGACGTTCCCGCCGACCGCCCGACCGTCGCCGTCTTCGAGGGCCTGACGATGTACCTGCGCAAGTCCGACGGGCGGCGGTTGATCGAGCGGATCACCGGCCGGTTCCCGAGCGGCGAGCTGCTCTTCGACTGCTACGGCACGGCCGGGATCCGACTGCAGAAACTGGTGCCTGCCGTCCGCCGGTCGGGCGCCACCCTGCATTGGGCCATCGACGACCCGTGCGAGCTCGAGGGCTGGCAGGACGGGCTCGTGCTGACCGACGCGCTGCGCAGCGTGGACATGCCCGGGATGGACCTGCTCCCGCGCGCCGGCCGCGTGCAGATGGCGGTGCTGGCCCGCATGCCGGGCCTGCGCGACGTCGGCCGGATCCTGCGCTACCGCTTCTGAGTCGACTCGCACACCGACTTCCTCGCTCGCACACCGACTGCAGTCGGTGTGCGAGCACCACGATCGGTGTGTGAGCGTGGGTGGCTCGGTCAGCTGTCCGCGGGGGCGTACACCGCGTGCAGCACGCCGGTCGTGAACGTCGTGCTGCGGACCAGCCGCAGGGGGTGGGTCGGCGTGTCCTCGAACAACCGCTGCCCGTGGCCGACTGCGATCGGGTGGATGAGCAGGTTGAGCTCGTCGAGCAGGTCGTTCGCCAGCAGCCAGCGCACGAGGGTGGCGCTGCCGGACATGGCGATGTCGCCCTCGGTGCGCTCCTTGATCTTGGTCAGCTCGGCGGCGATGTCACCGGAGACGACGGTGGTGCCGCTCCAGCCGGCCTCGGTCAGGGTGTGCGACACGACGTACTTGGTGGCCCCGTTGATGAACGGCGCGAACGTGTCGTCGTCGCTCTTCGGCCAGTACTCGGACCACTCGTCGTAGAGCCGCCGCCCCATCAGGAACGCGCTCGCGGTCTCCATCCCCGCGCCGATGGCGGCGCCCATCTCGTCGTTGAAGTAGGGGAAGTGCCACTGGTCGGGCGCCTCGACGACGTCGTCGAGGGAGATGAAGAAGTTCGAGACGATCCTGCCCATGGTGCGCTCCTCGCTGCGGGTGTCCGATCCGTTCCCCGTACCGACCTACGGCGGCGCGAGAACTCATCGCGCACCGCGAAAGGGCTACGGTCGCGATGTGACCGGCGAGGGGGTTCGGCTCGGGGTCGAGGCCGCGCGTGCGCTGGCGCGGACCGGTTGCTGCGAGTTCGGTCCGGGGCTCACCGACGCCGAGTTCGCGCGCATCGAGCACGAGCACAGCTTCGAGTTCGCCGACGACCACCGCGCGTTCCTCGCCACCGCACTACCGCTGAACGGCCCGCACCTCGAGGAGGAGGGCGTGATCCGGACGCGCGATCCGTGGCCGCAGTGGCGCGGCGGCGACCCCGACGACCTGCGCCTCCGGTTGAGCCGTCCGGTGGACGGGGTGCTCTTCGACGTGCAGCACAACGTGGTCTGGCATCACAGCTGGGGGAAACGTCCGGCCGACCCGGATCTGGCACTGGAGATCGCCCGGGTGCAGCTCGCGCGGGTGCCCCGGATGATCCCGGTGTACGCGCACCGGTGCCTGCCCGGCGGCCGCGGGACGTTCGGCCACCCGGTCCTGTCGATCTGGCAGACCGACATCATCTACTACGGGATGGACCTGGCCGAATACGTGCACCAGGAGTTCGGCGGCCCGGGGCTGGACCGGACGGACGAGCGGTGGCAGCCGCGGGGCACCGTGCCCTTCTGGCTGGACTTCTTCTGACTACGCTGCGCGACAGCGGGCCACCGGGAGCGACCTGCCCAGACGCGCGAGCGGGGAGAGCGCCAGGACCAGCGGCGACAGGGCCAGGCCGATCGCGGCCACCAGCAGGCTCGTGCGCAGTCCCCAGTGCTCGCCGAGGTACCCGCCGCACAGCGATCCGAACGGCATCAGCCCCATCCCGACGAAGTTGATGGTGGCCACGACCCGGCCCTGCACCCGCACCGGGGTGACGGCCTGCCGGACGACCGCGGTGATGATGTTGACCACCTGGCTGCACGCGCCGAACACGAAGTTGATCGCCATCAGCAGCAGGACCGCGGCGACACCCGAGCCGTGCACCGCCGGGACGCACATCAGCACGACGTCGGCCAGCGCCGCCGAGGACACCAGCACGACGCCGTAGCCGAACCGGCGGGGCAGGCCCGCGGACAGCAGGGAGCCCAGTACCGCGCCCGGCCCCATCGCCGCGAGCACCAGACCGACGACCGCACCCGACAGGTCCAGGGTCCGCACCAGGAACAGCAGGTAGACGGTCATCAGGGCCGCGAAGCAGAACTGGTAGGCGGCCGAGGCGAGGCCCACCGCGCGCAACGAGGGGCTGCGGGCCACGAACCGGAGGCCGTCGCCGATCTCCCGCCAGATCCGGGTGGGGCGTTCGCCGGGTTCCGGTATCGGTTCGCGCCGGCGGATCCCGCGCAGCGACAGGGCCGAGACCGCGAAGAGCGCGGCGCTCGCCAGCGCGGCGGTCGAGGCCGAGAGCAGCGACACCAGCGCCCCACCCAGCGCGGGCCCACCGATCTGCGCGGCGGACCTGCTGCTCTCGAGAGCGCTGTTGGCCTGCATCAGCTGATCGCGCGCCACCAGCCGCACGAGGGACGCGTGGTAGGCCACGTCGAAGAACACCGTGAACACGCCGACCGCGAACGCGACGACGAGCAACACCGGCATCCCGAGCAGGCCGAGGACGGCCGAGACGGTGATCGCGGCCAGCAACGCGGCGCGCCCGACGTCGGCCAGCACCATCACGGTGCGCGTCCGCCACCGGTCCACCCAGACGCCGGCCAGCAGCGAGAACAGCAGGATGGGGGCCTGCTCCACCGCGCGCAGGACACCCACCTGGTCGGCACCGGCGTCGAGGGCCACCACCGCGACGAGCGGCAGGACCACCCGGCCGGCGTGCTCCCCGACCTGCGAGGCCGTCTGGCCTGCCCAGAGCTTGCGGAAATCACGGTCGCGCCACAGGCGCACGGGAGGAGCAGACGGCACGGGGACCCCTTGACGTGGTGCGCCACCACCCGACGCGCCACGAAGGCGCACCGGGAGCAGCGCAAGGAGGAGTTCGCTGTGCCGTGGACGGGACGGCACGCGGTGACAGGTCGCTACGACCTAGGACGTCAACGCGTGCGGGGTTGGCCGGGCATCTCTCAGCTCCTCGGGGGTCCTGCTGCCCCGAGGCTAGCCTCCCGCCGGGCCGTGGAGGAAGCAGGTTAGAGTCCTGCTCATGAAAATCGTTGCCACCTGGATGGGCGTGGCATCGGTGGCGGTGATGGCGCTCGCCGCGTGCGGGGGTGCGCCGGTGCCGGCCGCGGCCGGCCCGGGCGCGGCCACCACCGTGCAGAGTTGCGGGCAGACCCTCGCGTTCGCCGCACCGCCCCAGCGCGCCGTCGCGCTCGAGCAGAACGCCACCGAGATCATGCTGTCGCTCGGGCTCGCGGACCGGATGGCCGGAACGAGCTACCGGACCGACCCCGTGCTCGACGAGCTCGCCGAGGCCTACGCCGGCGTGCCCGTGCTCGCCGAGCAGTACCCCGCGCGCGAGGCGCTCCTGGCCGCCGAGCCCGACTTCACCTACTCGACGTTCGCGTCGGCCTACGCGCCCGAGGCCGCCGGCTCCCGCGAGGATCTCGCCGCGCTCGGCGTGCCGGCCTACCTGTCGGCCCACAGCTGCCCGGACCGGGCGCCCGGGCCGGTGCCGTTCGACGCGATCATGCAGGAGATCACCGACATCGGCACGGTCTTCGGGGTGCCCGAGCGCGCCGCGGCGCTCGTGGCCGAGCAGCGGGCGCGCCTCGCGGCGGCCACGGGCACGAGCACGCCCGAGCGGTCGGTCCTCTGGTACTACTCCGGCACCAGCACGCCGCACGTCGCCGGCTCGGGCGGGCTCGCGGCCACCATGAGCGAGGTCGTCGGCGTCCGCAACGCGTTCGACGACGCCCCGCAGGCCTGGGTGGAGGGCAGCTGGGAGGAGATCGCCGAGCGCGACCCGGACGTGTTCGTGCTCGCCGACCTCACCCGGGGCGGCGACGGCGACAGCGCCCAGTCGAAGATCGATTTTCTGCGCGCGCACCCGGTGGCGTCGCAGCTGCGCGCCGTCCGCGAGGGCGCGTTCATCGTCGTTCCCGGCTCGACGCTGGACCCGTCGATCCGGAGCGTGTCCGCGGTGGAAGCCGTGAGCGCGGGACTTCAGGAGGTAGGAACATGAGCGCACCGACGACCGACGCCACCCACCGGCGTCTGCTCGAACGCTGGGAGCTGCAGCAGGCGGCCTACGTCGCCCACCGGGAGAACCGCTTCGAGGTCATGCTCGACGTGCTGGCCCTGCACGGTCCGGCCGCCCCGACGGTCCTCGACCTGGCCTGCGGGCCGGGATCGATCTCCGACCGGGTGCTGCGCCGGTTCCCCGACGCCACCACCGTGGCCGTCGACTACGACCCCGTGCTGACGCGCGTGGCCGAGGAGGCCCTGGCCGGCCACGGCGGCCGCGCCACCGTCCTCGACGTCGACCTCGCCCGGCCCGGCTGGTCGGACGCGCTCGGGGGACGGCGGTTCGACGCGGTGCTGAGCTCCACGGCGCTGCACTGGCTCGCGCCCGGCCGGCTGCTGGCCGTCTACGAGGAGCTGGGCCGGATGCTGGCGCCGGGCGCGGTGTTCCTCAACGCCGACCACCTGCGCTTCGACGACCGGGCGCCGACCCTGCGCGAGATCTCGGCCGCCCACGACCGGCGGTGCCAGGACGAGGCCTTCACCGCCGGGGTGCCGGACTGGCAGGGCTGGTGGGCCGAGGCGGCGCAGCTGCCCGACCTGGCCGAGCTGGTGGCACTGCGCGAGCAGCGCTTCGCCGACCGGCCACCCCAGCCCCACTCCCCGCTGGACCTGCACCTCGCCGCGCTGCGGACCGCCGGGTTCGCGGAGGTGGGCACGGTGTGGCAGTACCTCGATGACCACGTCGTCTTCGCGCGTCGCTGAACCCCGCCGCGCGGCGGTGGTCGCCGTGGCCGGGTCGGTGGCGCTCGTGCTGTCGATCGCGGTGGCGGTGACCCTCGGTTCGGCGGACCTGGCCGTCACCGACGTGGCCCGGTCGGTGCTGGTGCACCTCGGGCTGCCGCTGCGCCCGCTCCCCCCGCTGCACGACGGCATCGTCTGGCAGCTGCGGATGCCGCGGGTGCTGCTCGCCGTGCTCGTCGGCGCCGGGCTCGCGGTGTGCGGGGCGGTCCTGCAGGCCCTCACCGGCAACCCGCTGGCCGACCCGTACCTGCTCGGCATCTCCTCGGGGGCGTCCACCGGAGCCGTCGCCGTGCTCGTGCTCGGCGTCGGCGCCGGCGCCGGGGCGTTCGCCCTGTCCGGTGGCGCCTTCCTCGGCAGCCTCATCGCGTTCGCGACGGTGCTGGCGCTGGCCGGGCGGTCCTTGGTGAGCTCCACGCGGGTGGTGCTCGCCGGCGTCGCCGCGTCGCAGCTGTTCGGCGCGGTCACCAGCCTCATCGTGATCACCTCGGCGGACGCCGACGCCACCCGCAGCGTGACGTTCTGGCTGCTCGGGTCGCTCGCGGCCGCGGACTGGACCACGGTGCTCACCTGCGCCGCGGTGGTGGCCGCCGTGCTCGCCGCCTGCTGGTCGGCCGCGCTCGCCCTCGACGCGTTCGCGTTCGGTCAGGAGGCCGCCGCGGCGCTCGGGGTGCCGCCGGCGCGCACGCAGCTGCTGCTGTTCACCGCCACCGCGCTGGCCGCCGCCGCGCTGGTGGCCGCGAGCGGCGCGATCGGCTTCGTCGGGTTGGTCGTCCCGCACGCGGCGCGGTTCCTCGTCGGGGCCGGGCACCGCAGGCTACTGCCGGTGTGCGCGCTGCTGGGCGGGGTGTTCCTGCTGTGGGCCGACACGGCCGCCCGGTCGGTGTTCGCACCCCAGGACGTGCCGGTCGGGGTGGTCACCGCGGTGGTCGGCGTCCCGGTCTTCGCGGTGATCCTGCGGCGCAGGCGGACCGGGTCGTGAGCATCGACGCGCGGCGCGTCCGCTGGTCGGTCGGCCGGGACGTGCTCGTGCTGGACGGCGTCGACCTGGACGTCGCGGCCGGGGCGTTCGTCGGGCTGCTCGGCCCGAACGGCTCGGGCAAGTCCACGCTGCTGCGCCTCCTCGCCGGGGTCCACCGACCCGACGCCGGGGCGGTCCGGCTGGACGGGCGCGATCTGCGCGAGCTCCCCCGCCGCGCCGCCGCCCGGCGGATCGCCCTCCTGGCCCAGGAGAGCGCCACCGAGGTGGACATGACCGTCCTGGACGCGGTGCTGCTCGGCCGGATCCCGCACCGCGCGCGCTGGGGCCCCCTCGCCGCCGACGACGTGCGCCGCGCCGAGCACACGCTCGACCTGCTCGACGCCGGGGCGCTGCGCGACCGGCGGTGGTCGGAACTGTCGGGCGGTGAGCGCCAGCGCGTGGCGATCGCCCGCGCCCTGGCCCAGGACCCGGACGTCCTGCTGCTCGACGAGCCCACCAACCACCTCGACGTCCGCCACCAGCTCGCCGTGCTCGAACTGCTCGCGGCGAGCCCGCGCACGGTCGTCGCCGCCCTGCACGACGTGGGCCTGGCCGCCCGCTACTGCGACGCCGTGGCCGTGCTCCACGAGGGCGCCGTGCACGCCGCCGGGCCGCCGGCACAGGTGCTGACCCCGGAGCTGCTCGAGAAGGTGTACGGCGTAGGCGCAGAGATCACGACGGGCAGCGACGGCAGGCCCCGCATCCACCTCACCGCACTCCCCAGCACCTTGGAGCCTTACTGCTGATTTCTGCGAACAGCAGTGAGGCTCCAAGGTGCATCAGTCGCGGTATGCGGGGGCGCGCGCTGGGCCCGTGCGGGGGTGCATCTGCAAGAGGGGCAGGACCCTCGGCGCCACCACCGTCGACAGGACCACCATGCTCGTGGAGCGCGCGATCGTCGGGCTGCGGCCCAGCGCGAGCAGGGTGTCCTGCAGGTCCTGGTGCGAGGAGGCGCCCAGCCGGCAGAGCAGGTCCGCCGAGCCGGTGATGGCGTAGGCCTCCAGGACGGCCGGCAGGGCGGCGAGCTCCGCCGCGACGTCCTCCAGCTCGCCCTGCGCGATCTCCAGCGTCGCGAACGCCTGCACCGGGTAGCCCGCCGCCGCCAGGTCGACGTCGGGCCCGTAGCCGGTGATCACGCCGACGCGTTCCATCCGGTCCAGCCGCGCCTGGACCGTGCCGCGTGCGACGGCCAGGGTGCGCGACAGCTCCAGCACGCCGGCCCGCGGGCTCGCCCGCAGTGCCGTGAGCAGATCGAGGTCCAGCGCGTCGAGCTCCATCTGCGCAGACTGTACAGCTGACCGCCGGTTCCGGCGCGCAATCCGATCAGGCCGACCAGCTGCGACGAGAGTACTTGCGCAGTACATCTGCCATGAGCTGTCCTGGGCCGAGCCGACGACGCACCCGGGAGGCCACGATGAGCATCGACCAGACCCTCACCAGCCAGGAGCGCCTGGCCGAGCTCGACCTCGACCAGCTGCAGCAGCTCGTCGGGCTCGTCGAGTACGACGAGGCGGGCGACCCGTTCCCGGTGACCTGTTGGGACGCCGTCGTCTGGGCCGTCGGCAACGCCACCCAGGCCGCCGCCTTCTACCAGCTGGCCTTCGGCATGGAGCTGGTCGCGTACTCCGGGCCGGAGACCGGCAACCGCGACCACCACTCCTACGTCCTGCGCTCGGGCGCCGTCCGGTTCGTGCTGAAGGGCGGCGTGGACCCGGCGAGCCCGCTGCTGGAGCACCACCGCCGCCACGGCGACGGGATCGTCGACATCGCGCTCGAGGTGCCCGACGTCGACCGCTGCGTCCGCCACGCACGCGCGCAGGGCGCCAGGGTGCTCGAGGAGCCGCACGACGTGTCCGACGAGCACGGCACCGTGCGCGTCGCCGCGATCGCCACCTACGGCGAGACCCGCCACAGCCTCGTCGACCGCTCCCGCTACACCGGTCCGTACCTGCCCGGCTACATCGCCCGCACCTCGGGCGCACCGAAGCGCGAGCGGCTGTTCCAGGCCCTCGACCACGTGGTCGGGAACGTCGAACTGGGCCGGATGGACGAGTGGGTGGCGTTCTACCACCGCGTCATGGGCTTCACGAACATGGCCGAGTTCGTGGGCGACGACATCGCCACCGACTACTCCGCGCTGATGAGCAAGGTGGTCGCGAGCGGCAACCACCGGGTCAAGTTCCCGCTCAACGAGCCCGCCGTGGGCAAGAAGCGCTCGCAGATCGACGAGTACCTGGAGTACTACGGCGGCCCCGGCGCCCAGCATCTCGCGCTGGCCACGAACGACATCCTGCGCACGGTCGACGCGCTGCGCGGGGCCGGTGTCGAGTTCCTCGCCACACCCGACTCGTACTACACCGACCCGGCGCTGCGGGCCCGCATCGGCGAGGTCCGGGTACCGATCGAGCAACTGCAGGCCCGCGGCATCCTCGTCGACCGCGACGAGGACGGCTACCTGCTGCAGATCTTCACCACGCCGATCGGCGACCGTCCCACCGTCTTCTTCGAGCTCATCGAGCGGCACGGCTCGCTCGGCTTCGGCAAGGGCAACTTCCAGGCCCTCTTCGAGGCGATCGAGCGCGAGCAGGCCAAGCGGGGCAACTTCTAGCCCGACTCAGCGGGAGCACTGCATGATCGGTCCGACGATCACCGCCGGAAGGTTCTTCATGGTCACATCGACACCGGGGCTGTGGGATCTCGCGGCGACAGCCCTGAAGTCGACCTGATCATGAAACCGGCCCGTGCCGGGTCCACTCGCTAGACCATGATCTTGGGGAACGGCATCGTCTTCGGCGCCGCCGGCTTCTCCGAGCCGGCCCCGGTGAGCGCCCGCACCTCCATCTCGGCGTGCCGGGCGGCGGCCCGGTCGTCCTTGCGGCCGAGGAACGTGCCGACGACACCGAGCAGGAACGACGCGGGGATCGAGACGAGGCCGGGGTTGGCCAGCGGGAAGATCGCGAAGTCGGCGCTCGGGATCATCGCGGTGGAGCTGCCCGACACCGCGGGCGAGAGCACGATGAGCGCCACGCTGATGCCCAGGCCGCCGTAGATGCTGCACAGCGCGCCCGCGGTGTTGAACCGCTTCCAGAACAGCGAGTAGAGGATCGTCGGCAGGTTCGCCGACGCCGCCACCGCGAACGCGAGCGCCACCAGGAACGCCACGTTCTGGTTGCGGGCCAGGATCCCGGCCGCCACCGCCACCACGCCGACGAGCACGGCCGTGCGGCGCGCGACGCGTACCTCGGAGTCCGGCGATGCGGTGCCGCGCTTGAGCACGTTGGCGTAGACGTCGTGGGCGAACGACGCCGACGCCGTGATCGTCAGGCCCGCGACGACCGCGAGGATCGTGGCGAACGCGACCGCCGAGATGATCCCGAGCATGAGCTCCCCGCCGAGCTGGTAGGCCAGCAGCGGTGCCGCGGAGTTCGTGCCGCCCGGCGCCGAGGCGATGCGCTGCGCGCCCCCCGGCACGAGCGCGGCCGCGCCGTAGCCCAGGACCAGCGAGAACAGGTAGAAGATGCCGATCAGCCAGATCGCCCACACCACCGAGCGCCGCGCCTCCTTGGCGTTGGGCACCGTGTAGAAGCGCATCAGGATGTGCGGCAGGCCGGCCGTGCCCAGCACCAGTGCCAGGCCCAACGACAAGAAGTCGATCTTCGCGAGGTCGGACGCACCGAACTGCAGCCCGGGGATCAGCAGCCGCTCGCCCAGCTCCTTGACCTCGCCGGAGCTCGTCTCCATCGTCGGGTTGGCCTCGACCGCGTCACCGAGCAACGCGGAGAGGTCGAACGCGTAGCGGCCGAGCACCCACGCCACCATCGTCGCCGCGCCGACGAGCAGCAGTCCCGCCTTGATGATCTGTACCCAGGTGGTGCCCTTCATCCCGCCCACGAGCACGTAAGTGATCATCAGCAGGCCGACGACGGCGATCACGATGCCCTGGCCGAGGGTGTCGCTGTTCGGGATCTGCAGCAACAGCGCGATCAACGCGCCCGCGCCCGCCATCTGCGCGAGCAGGTAGAAGAACGACACCACCAGCGTGGAGGTCGCCGCCGCCGCACGCACCGGACGCTGCCGCATCCGGAAGCTCAGCACGTCCCCCATCGTGAACTTGCCGGTGTTGCGCAGCAGCTCGGCAACCAGCAGCAGGGCCACCAGCCACGCCACCAGGAAGCCGATCGAGTAGAGGAACCCGTCGTAGCCGTTCACAGCGATCGCACCCGCGATCCCGAGGAACGACGCCGCCGACAGGTAGTCACCCGCGATCGCCACGCCGTTCTGCGGGCCGGTGAACGACCGGCCCGCCGCGTAGTAGTCCGAGGCAGTGCGGTTGCCCCGGCTCACCCGGAACACCACCACCAGCGTCACCAGCACGAACGCGGCGAACACCGTGATGTTGATGATCGGGCTGCCGATCTGGTCCGGCGCCGGTGCCTCCTGGGCGAGCAGGGACATCAGTAGCCCTCCATGCGCGTGCGGATCTTCTCCGCGACGGGGTCGAGCCGGGTGTCGGCGTACCGCACGTACAGCCCGGTGATCAGGAACGTCGTGACGAACTGCAGGAGCCCGACCACGATCCCGACGTTGATGTTGCCGAACACCGGTATCGCCATGAACTCCGGCGCGTAGGACGCCAGCAGGACGTATGCGAGGTACCAGAGCATGAAGGCCGCGCTCATCGGGAACACGAACCGGCGCAGCCGCGAGCGGAGCTCGGCGAACTCCGGCGTGTCCTGCATCTGCTCGTGGACCGTTCGTTCATCCCGATAGTTCAGGGATCTCACCCGGCACCGTCCCCATCTCCGCGACGCGACTGCTGCGACCTGCCTGCAGCCCGGTGCAACGACCGCAGCACCACCCGGTTCCGCGGCACCGACCCTGCAAGATCGAACTCCGGGCACGGTCGGCAGCCCCCGGACATCCGGGGCGACCCGACCGGGTGAAGATACGAGGGTCGCGGTGGTCGGCGTCACGCAGTACCCGACGTAAGACCACGTGGTGTAGCCGAAACCCGGCGTTCGCCCGCACTCGCCCTCCATTCGGGTGGACACGAGCGTCCTGACGAGCGACACGCCGGTACCACCGCGTGAACGTCGCGCGCTCGCGGGCGTCCGGTCGAGTGCTGGCTACGCTGGCCCGACCCCGGGGGGACGGTGACAGGAGTGACGGAGCGGTTCCGGGCGGCGGTGCGGCCCGTCGCCGTCATCGCGGCCACCGCGGCCTGGGTGATCGGCGCGTTCCTCAACCAGCTGTCCGGGTGGTCGCTCACGCTCACCGTGGCCGCCGGCGCGGCACTCACCGCGCTCGCCGTCGGGCTGCCGCTGCGCGCCGAGCACAACGCGCGGGCCCGCGCCGGCACCGCCGAGCAGATCGCCGAGGACGCCGGCGCCCGCATCCAGCTCGTGCTCAACGACGCGATGGAGCCCCTCACCTACCTGATCGGCCGGATCGTCGACATGCGCGGCTGGTCGCGCAGCCGCGAGCTCGGCGACCTGCAGGGCCAGGCCAAGGCCGTCGTGCTCTCCGCCGCCGCCGAGGTGCTGGGCGCCGACCGGCTGCGCTCGTGCTTCTTCGCGCGCGTCGAGGACCGGCTCGTGCCGTCCGGGTTCCACGGCCGGGCCGAGGCGCCGCGCAGCACGTTCGAGGCCGGCACGCCGCTCGGCGACTTCGCCCTCGACATGCTGGCCCGTCGCGAGGACCTGTTCTGCGCCGACACCCACGCCGCCTCCCCGCCCGGCTGGGCGCCCGGCGGGCACGCCTACCGCACCTTCGTCGCGGTGCCGGTGGCCACCGAGTCGCGGGAGTTCGGGATCCTCACCGTCGACGGCCTGCAGGTCGGTGATCTCACCGAGGCCGACGTCGCCGCCGTCCGCGTGCTCGCCCGCCTGTTGGCGGTCGCCCTCGGCGCCTGACCAGCGCTACCCTGGTGGCGTGGCGAAATCCGTGAGCAACGGCGACGACGCGCAGCGCGCCCGGTTGGCGCGCCTGCTGCGCGACCCCGCCACCTACTTCGCCGACGCCCGCCGCCAGGCCCACGAGCAGGCCAAGCGCCTGGTCGAGGCCCGCCTGGACGCGCACGGCGAGCCCTCCCCCGGCCACCCGTAGCTGCCGGCCCGGGGGCCTTCACAGGATCTCCACATCACGCACCGCTGACCTCCACGATCGGCGTCTAGGTTCAGCGCCATGAGCGAGGGGCGCCGCCGGGTGCTGGTGGTGGACGACGAGCCGACCATCGCGGGATCGATCGCGGCACGGCTGCGGGCCGAGGGCTACGCCGTCGACGTGGCGCACGACGGCCCGGCCGCGGTGGCGCGCTTCGAGGCGGGCGAGCCCGACCTCGTCGTGCTCGACGTGATGCTCCCCGGCTTCGACGGTCTCGAGGTGTGCCGGCGCATCCAGGCGCACCGCTCCGTCCCGGTGCTCATGCTCACCGCCCGCGACACCGAGACCGACCTGCTCGTCGGCCTGGCCGTGGGCGCCGACGACTACCTGACCAAGCCGTTCTCGATCCGCGAGCTCGCCGCGCGGGTCGGGGTGCTGTTCCGGCGGGTCGACCGGGCCGGCGAGCAACGAGCCACCGACCCGCGCATCGTCCTGGGCGACCTCGAGATCGACCCGGCGCAGCGGCGGGTGCTGCGCGCCGGCGCGCCCGCGCACCTCACGCCCACGGAGTTCGACCTGCTGGTGCACCTCGCCCGCCAACCGCGCACCGTGCACCCGCGCGAGGCGCTGCTCGCGAGCGTCTGGGGTTGGCAGGACGCCACGGCCACCCGTTCCGTCGACAGCCACGTGAAGGCGCTGCGCCGCAAGCTCGGCGCCGACCTGATCCGCACCGTGCACGGGGTCGGCTACGCGCTGGAGGTCCCGAGGTGAACAAGCTGGGCGCGTTCGCCGATCTGCTCCCCCGCCCGCTCGACCCGCTGCGCTCGATCAAACTCAAGATCAGCATCCTGCTCCTCGGGTCCGGTGCGGCCGGGATCGCCTACCTGTGGCAGGAGTACCGCTGGCTGCCGCCGCTCTCGACGACCTTGATCGCGCTCGCGATCGTGCTGCTCACCGCGCAGGTGCTCGCCCACGGCATGACCCGGCCGCTGCGGGAGATGACGGCCGCGGCGATCGCGATGGCCCGGGGCGACTACACCCGGCGGGTCCGCGCCACGTCGAAGGACGAGGTCGGAACGCTCGCCGAAGCGTTCAACCGGATGGCCGCCGACCTCGCCGCGGCCGATCAGCAGCGCCGCGAGCTCATCGCCAACGTCTCCCACGAGCTGCGCACCCCTATCGCCGCCCTGCAGGCCGTTCTGGAGAACGTCGCGGACGGCGTGGCCGAGCCGGACCCGGCCACGCTGCGCACCGCGCTCGCCCAGACCGAGCGGCTCGGCACGCTCGTCACCGAACTGCTCGACCTGTCGCGGATCGACGCAGGCGCGCTCACGCTCGCGCCGGAGGTCATGGCGCTCACCCCGATGCTCGACGAGGCGGTGGCCGAGGCGCGCGTCGCGGCCGGGGTGGCCGGACGCGACGTCGGGTTCCGGCTGGACGTCGACCCGCCGCAGCTCACGGTGCGCGCCGACCGCGGGCGGTTGCACCAGGTCGTGGTCAACCTGCTCGACAACGCCGCGCGACACGCGCCGCGGGGAACCGACGTCCACGTGGTGGGACGCCGAGAGGGAGGGGAGCTCGTGCTCGAGGTGCGGGACGAGGGACCGGGGATTCCCCCGGAGGAACGCGACCGGGTGTTCCACCGCTTCACGCGCGGCGAGCGCGCCGTCGGCGGGGGCACCGGGCTGGGCCTGGCCATCGCCCGCTGGGTGGTGGAGCTGCACGGCGGGCGCATCGCGGTCGCCGACACCCCTGCCGGAGCGGGCTGCCGCATCCGCGTGACCCTGCCGGGGCGGTCGTGAGCGGGGCGGCGGAACGTCCGGTGCTGAAGCCGGGCGCCAAGCCGATCACCGGACCGGGCGCCGTGTCGACCGTCGAGCCCGTCGCCGAATCGGGCGGGACCGCGGTCGCGGTGGCCACCCCGGCGCAGGCCCTCCCCGCGTTGCCGGTGCGGGGCACCGACTTCTTCCCCGGTTGGAGGGGACCGGCGGTGCCACCGTCGTGGCCCGTGTTCGGCGCCGCGGCCGCCGTGGGGGCGACGGTGGCGGTTGCCGTACCGCTGGGCCGACCGGGCCTGGGCTGGTTCGTCTGCGCCGTCGTGGGCGCGGTGGCGGTGGTCGCGGTCGGGCGGCACGTGCGCCGCGGCGCCCCGGACCGGCCCGCGTGGCGCGCCGACACCGTCGACGCCGCGTGGGGGCTCGCGGCCGTCGGCCTGGCGGGAGTCGCCGCGGTACGGGACGCGCCGTGGCTCGTGGCGCTGTGCCTGCTCGCGGCGCTCGCCGCGGCGTCGATCGCCATCGCCGGACGGCATTTCCGCAGCATCGCGTTCGCCGCGATCGCCGTCGCGCTGGCCGCCGTCCGGGCCCTGCCCTGGGCAGGCCGTGCCCTGCGGGAGGCCCGCCGCAGCGCCGGCAGCGCCCGCACCGTCATCTCGGCCCTCGTCGGCCTGTGCCTGCTGGCGGTGTTCGGCCCGTTGCTGGCTTCTGCGGACCCGGCGTTCGGCCGGCTCCTGGACGACCTGCTGCCCACCGTCGACGCCGCGCACCTGATCCGCTGGGCGGTCCTGTTCGCGCTCGGCGCGGGGGCGCTGCTCGGCGCCGGGTTCCTGCTGCTGGGCCCGCCCGCCCCACCGACCGCGCACCCGGCCGCGCCGTTGCCGCTGCGCCGCGTCGAATGGGCGTTGCCGATCGGGCTGCTGGTGGGGCTGTTCGCCCTCTTCGTCGGCGTGCAGTTCGCCACCCTGTTCGGCTCCGACGCCCACGTCGTGGCGACCACGGGGCTCACCTACGCCGAGTACGCGCGCAGCGGGTTCTGGCAGCTGCTCGCGGTGACGGTGCTGGCGCTGGGCGTCGTGCTGCTCGCGTCCCGGTTCGCACCCGCACCGAGCGCGGCCGACCGCGCCTGGAAGCGGGGCCTGCTGGGCGCCCTCACCGCCCTCACGCTCGTGATCGTCGCGTCCGCGCTGAGCCGGATGTGGCTCTACCAGGAGGCCTACGGGTTCACGACGCTGCGCCTGCTCGTGCTGGCCTGCGAGCTGTGGCTCGGTGCCTGCTTCCTGCTGGTGCTCGTGGCGGTGGTGCGACTGCACGCGAAGCCGCTGGTGCGCGAGATGGCGGCGGCCGGCCTGGTCGCGCTGCTGGCGCTCGCCGTGCTGAACCCGGACCGGTTCATCGCCGCGCACAACGTCACCCGGCACGCCCTCACCGGCGAGCTCGACCAGATCTACCTCGCCACGCTGTCCGCCGACGCGGTGCCTGCGCTGCTCGAGCTCCCGCAGCCGCAACGCTGCGACACCCTCACCCGCATCGCCACCCGACTCGCCGAACCCGACGCGGACTGGACGAGCTGGAACGCCGCCCGTGCCGCCGCCCGCGACGCGCTCGCCGACGTCCGCTGCTGACCCGCCCCGGCCGCTACCCCGGGAACAGCCGGGCCATCGCCTCCATCGCCCCCGCGACGTAGGCCCGGCGCCCGGTCTCGATGCCGTGCTCGAGGTCCTCGAGCAGCCGGCAGCGGGCGTAGAACGCGGCGCGCTCGCGCAGGCCGGGCACGTCCGCGCCGCCGGACGGGTAGTGGGCGAGCGCGGCGTCGAGGCCGTCGGCACCGAGGTCGCGCAGCACCAGGCCGAGGTCGAGCGCCGGATCGGTGATCGCCGCGTCGGCCCAGTCGATCACGCCGGTGACCGCACCGGAGGCGGGGTCGACGAGCACGTGCTCGACGCCCAGGTCGTTGTGGGAGAAGACGGCCTCCGGCGACGCCTGCGGCGGCGGGGCGGCGAGCAGCAGCGCCTCGACCGCGCGATGGTGGCGCATCGGCACCCGGGCCGCCACCGCCTCCCAGGACCCGGCGGCCTCGCGCAGCCACAGCCCGGGTGCGGTGTCGTCCACCTCCACGAGCGGGGCGACCTCCTCGCGGGGCACCGCGTGCAGGACGGCCAGCAGCCCGCCCAGCGCGGCCGCCACCGGCAGCCGGAGTGCGGCCCGTACGGCGGGCGGCACGTCCAGCAGCGGCACCCCGGGCAGCAGCGGATAGGCCAGGCACCCCCGCTCCGCCACGGTGAGCACCGGGCGCGGCACGGGCACCGGCGACCGCCGGGCCACCAGCTCCAACACCCCCGCCTCGCGCACGACGCGCTCGGGGTCGGCACCGGTGGCGAACCGGACGACGAGCTCGCCGTCGACCAGGAAGGCGACGTTGTCCAGACCCGCGCCCAACGGCTCGACCGAACGAGCGGCGACGGCGGGCAGGTGCTCCGCGAGCACCGTCCGGACCACCTCCGGGCCGACCACGCCGCCGGCCCTACGCCGCGGGGGCGCCGCCGAGCAGCGCCCGGGTGAGCGTCGAGCGCTCGTCGGTGAGCTCGGCCAGCGCCTCGTCGAGCACGGTGCCCTCGAGCGTGACCGGCGCCGCGGCGTCGATCCGGCGCACGACCGCGCGCCGCACCAACTCGCGCATGTAGGACGCGGTGACGCCCTCGGTGGCGGCGACGACCCGGGCCACCTGCGCTGCCTGCAGCGGCAGGCCGCGGGCGTAGAGCCGCAGCAGCAGCTCCCGCCCGTCGGCGTCGGGACGCGGCACCTCGACGGCGAGGTCCACCCGCCCCGGCCGGTCGACGAGCGCCCGTTCCATATCCGCCACCCGGTTGGTGGTGAGGATGAACGTGACGTCGGCGTCCGCGTCGACGCCGTCGATCCGGTTGAGCAGCTCGAACAGCAACGGCGTGCTCTCGTGCGTGCCGCGGTCCTCGGCGATGAGATCGACGTCCTCGATCACCAGCACCGCGGGTTGCAGCCGCCGGACCAGGGCGGTGGCCTGCGGCAACAGCTTCATCGCCCGCCCGGACAGGATGACGACCGTGTATCCCCGCAGGCGACCCAGCAGGTAGCGCACGGTGTGGGTCTTGCCCGTGCCCGGCGGGCCGTGCAGCAGCAGGCCGCGCTTGAGGTGCTGGCCCAGCTCGACGAGCCGCATCGTGTGTTCCGCCGAGCGGACCACGTGCCGCTCGATCACGTCGAGCACCCCCGCGGGCAGCACGACGTCCTCCACCGACAGCTCGGGACGGGGCAGGAACGACACCATCTCGTTGCCGCGGTGCTCGTTGACGTCGAAGAACAGGACCGCGCCGCGCAGCACGTCGCGCTCCCGCGCGAGGCGTTCCACCTCGTCGCGCACGGCGGTGGCCACCTCGCGGTCGTCGGCGAGCACCCGCAGCTCGCACACCGGGTCGCCGAACTGCTCGTACCCGCCGCGCAGGCCGATCACGACCGGGCGCCCGTCCGGTGCGACGGTGGGGACGTACCCCAGCTGCACGACGTCGACGACCTCGTCCGGCCCGGCGGTCGCCGTGGCGTACTCGACGGCGCCCAGCACGTACATGCCGTGTTGCTCCGCGCCGGCGAGCATCCCCATCAGGTCCTCGTGGCCGCGGGCCATCCCCGCCACGCCGAACCACTCCGCCTCCGGCGAGTGCGCTGCCAGGTACGCCTCGACGCCCTTGTGCAGGGTGACGTGCTCCCACATCGGCAGCTGCAATGCGACGCTCGGCAGATCCGCCAGCGGCACCCCCACGTGGTCGGTGACCCGCCGTACCAGCGCCGCGCCGCGCCCCGGACCCAGCTGTCGCCGCGCGTCGTCCAGGAGCCGGGTGAGCGCCTGCGCCAGCCCGACCGCGTCCGTCTCGTCGATTCCCCCCACGGCCTCGATCCTGGCACGCCCGGGCTGATCGCGGGACATGCTCTCGGCGGGCCGGATCGTCGAGCTGTTCGACGAGGTGGGGGGACCGATCGATGATCCGACGGATCTGCACGAGGATCTGAACAGCGGCTTCCCGCCATCCGCGACCGCGGCGGAGGACGGCGTCCTGCACGTCTGATCCCGCTCCGGCAGACTCGCCTCGTGGACTTCCGCTCCCCCTACCGCCACGGCTTCCTGCGGGTCTCGGCCTGCACCCTCACGACGACCATCGCCGAACCGGCCGCGAACGCCGAGGCGGTGCTGGCCGTGGCGCGGGAGTGCCACGACGACGGGGTCGGGCTCGCGGTCTTCCCCGAGCTGACCCTGTCGGGCTACTCGATCGAGGACATCCTGCTGCAGGACACGCTGCTCGACACCGTCGAGCAGGCGCTGGCTCACGTGGTGGCCGGGTCGGCCGACCTGCTGCCGGTGCTCGTGGTCGGGGCGCCGCTGCGCCACCGGCACCGCGTCTACAACACGGCCGTCGTGATCCACCGCGGGCGCATCCTCGGGGTCGCGCCGAAGTCGTACCTGCCGACCTACCGGGAGTTCTACGAGCGGCGCCAACTCGCGCCGGGCGACGACCAGCACGGCACCGTCCGGGTCGGTGGCGTCGACGTCCCGTTCGGCCCCGACCTGCTGTTCGAGGCCGAGGACGTGGCCGGGTTCGTGCTGCACGTCGAGGTCTGCGAGGACATGTTCGTGCCGATCCCGCCCAGCGCGGAGGCCGCGCTCGCGGGCGCCACCGTGCTGGCCAACCTCTCCGGCAGCCCGATCACCGTGGGGCGCGCGGACGACCGGTGCCTGCTCGCGCGATCGGCGTCGTCGCGCTGCCTGGCCGCGTACGTGTACTCCGCCGCGGGCGAGGGCGAGTCCACCACGGACCTGTCCTGGGACGGCCAGACGATGATCTGGGAGAACGGGGTGCTGCTCGCCGACACCGAGCGCTTCCCGAAGGGCGCGCGGCGGTCCGTGGCCGACGTCGACCTGGACCTGCTGCGCAACGAGCGGGCCCGGATGGGCACCTTCGACGACAACCGTCGCCACCACGCCGCGCGGCTCGACGGCTTCCGCCAGGTCCCGTTCCGGCTGGACCCCCCGGGCACGGACATCGGGCTGCGCCGCGAGATCGAGCGGTTCCCGTTCGTCCCCGCCGACGAGTCCCGGCTGGAGCAGGACTGCTACGAGGCCTACAGCATCCAGGTCTCCGGCCTGGAGCAGCGGATGCGCGCGATCCACCAGCCCAAGATCGTCATCGGCGTGTCCGGCGGGCTGGACTCCACGCACGCGCTGATCGTGGCGGCGAAGGCGATGGACCGGGAGGGCCGCCCGCGCAGCGACATCCTCGGCTTCACGCTGCCCGGCTTCGCCACCGGCGACCGCACCAAGGGCAACGCCACCCGGCTCGCGGAGGCGTTGGGCATCACCTTCACCGAGCTCGACATCACCGAGACGGCGCGGCTCATGCTGAAGAACCTGGAGCACCCGTTCTCCGAGGGTGAGCCGCTCTACGACGTGACGTTCGAGAACGTGCAGGCCGGGCTGCGCACCGACTACCTGTTCCGCGCGGCCAACCAGCGCGGCGGCATCGTGCTCGGCACCGGCGACCTGTCCGAGCTGGCGCTGGGCTGGTCCACCTACGGCGTGGGCGACCAGATGTCGCACTACAACGTCAACGGCGGGGTGCCGAAGACGCTCATCCAGCACCTCATCCGCTGGGTGGCCTCGACGGAGCAGTTCGACGAGGTCGTGAGCGCGGTGCTCACCGACGTCCTCGACACCGAGATCAGCCCGGAGCTGGTGCCGACCGGCGAGGACGAGGAGGTGCAGAGCACCGAGGCGAAGATCGGGCCGTACGCGCTGCAGGACTTCTCCCTGTTCCACGTCCTGCGCTACGGCTTCCGCCCGTCGAAGATCGCCTTCCTCGCCTGGCACGCCTGGCACGACCCGCAGGCCGGCGACTGGCCGCCCGGGTTCCCGGAGGACGAGCGCCCGTCCTACGGGATGAGCGAGATCAAGCACTGGCTGGAGGTGTTCGCGCAGCGCTTCTACGGGTTCAGCCAGTTCAAGCGCTCGGCGCTGCCGAACGGGCCGAAGGTCTCGGCCGGCGGGTCGCTCTCGCCGCGGGGCGACTGGCGGGCGCCGTCGGACATGTCCGCGACGATCTGGCTTCAGGAGATCCACAGGGAGATCCCGGCAGACTGGACCTCGTGAGCCGGAGATTCTGGTCCCTCGCCGTGCTGCTGGCGCCGCTGCTCGTCGCCACGCCACTCGCCTGGTTCGCCGTGTCCACCGACGGCAGGCGGACCACGGCCGACCGTGCCGAGGCACGGCCCGTCGCGATCGTGCTCGGCGCGGGGCTGCGCCGGGACGGAGACCCGACCCTGCTGCTCGCCCGACGCCTGGACGTGGCGGCCGACCTGTACCACCGCGGCACCGTCGACGCGGTGCTGGTCACCGGCGCCGACGAGGAGCCCGACGCCATGCGCCGGTACCTGCTCCGCGCGGGCGTCCCCGCCACCAAGATCGTCGAGGACGCCGCCGGGTTCCGCACCTGGGACTCCTGTGTACGGGCGCACGAGGTGTACGGCGTGCGTTCGGCGATCGTCGTGACGCAGGCGTTCCACCTGCCGCGCGCGGTCGTGCTGTGCCGCGCCGCGGGGATCGACGCCGTCGGCGTCGGCGACCCGAGCATGCCGGCACGTGGCACCGCCACGGTGTACGGCTGGGTGCGGGAGGTTCCGGCCGCGGTCAAGGCCCTCGGCGACGCGCTCTTCCGACCGGCACCGCAACAGCTCGGGTCACCGACCACCGCGCTCGCGGACGCCGTGCTCGCGCCGCGGTCGACGTCCTGACTCCCGCTCGTCTCACGACGACACGGACGAGGCCGACCGGCGGGGCAATTGCTCCGGGTCGATCCATTTCGGCGGGATGAACTCCGGTAACCCGTCACGGATCCGCACCACCCATCCGGAATCGTGGATCAAGCGGTGGTGGACTTTGCAGAGACTCACCAGGTTGTTCAGTTCGGTGGGTCCGCCGTGCTCCCACTCCCAGATATGGTGGATTTCGCACCACGACGGCGTCCGGTCGCAGCCCGGGTGCGCGCATCCACGGTCCCGGGCGGTGACCGCCCGGCGTAGTCCGTCGGGGATCACGCGAGTGGAGCGTCCCACGTCCAGGGGCTGTCCCGCGCCGTTCATGACGATCGGTACGACGGCGGCGTCGCAGGCCAGCATCCGTAGCGAGGTGGGGCTCATGCGGCCGCCGAAGTCGAGCATGGCCGAGCGGGCGCGGGTTTCGAGGTCCTCGAGCCGGATCAACACGTTGAGGTGCGGCCGCCGCCCGCCGGTGTCGGGGAGGGTGGCGTGGTCGGCGTGGGCGAGGACGAACCCGCAGGCGTCGGCGAGGGCTTCGGCCTGACGCTGCCCGGTCGAGCGTTGATCATCGCGGCCGAGCGGCTTGGCCTTGGCGTCGATGACGGTGGCGATCGCATCGAACATCGCCGCATCGTCGAACTGACCGCTGATCGTGCCGCCCGACCCGTCGCGACGCTTACGGACCTGCAGCCGGTTGACCGGCTCCGGCGGGTTGTCATCAGGCTCGGGGCCGTCGCCGTCCAGGGCTTCCAGGAGCTGGGTGCCGATCTTGCGTAGTTGCCCGGGCGAGTACTCGCCGGCCATACCGGCCAGTTGCTCTTCCAGCCCCGCCCGTTGCCAGTCGGTGATCCGCCTGGCTTCGGGGGTGCCCAGCAGGGCGGCGATGACTTCGACGTGGCGCAGGCCTGCGTGTCCGGCGGCGAACGCCTTCCCGGTGGCGGGGAGGCGGGCGGGCAGCACGGTGCCGTCGAGCCCGATCTGCTCGCACGCCTGCTCGGCGGCCACGACGCGGCGGCGGGCTTCGTAGGAGTCGCAGCCCAGAAGGTCGGTGAGTGCGCCTTCGGGTTTGCGGTAGCCGCGTTCGGCGAACGTGCCGCGCCGTTGCAGCGCGGCGGTGGTGGAGACGGTGAGGTGGTCGTGCTGTCGGGACATGCCTTCACCGATGGTGAGCACCGACAGCAGTTCCGCGTCTGAGGTCAGGGGGTTTTCCGCGGCCTGCCGGAATGCGTCGAACGCCTCTTGGAGGTGTTCGTACGCGGCGGCGACTGCGGACATTCCTCCAGTTTAGTCGAACACGTGTTCGATAGCATGGGTCTGTTCGGGTGGTTCACCGTGTGCAATAGTGAACGTTGCACGCCCGAGATGATCGGCATGACAGAACAACGAGTGTTGGCCGGCCCCTTGCCGCGAACGTCATTTGTCGGTGTGTCAGCGGCGATCCTGCTCTGCCTCGTAGTCCGGGTTGCAGTGGGCGCGCCGTCCCCGACTCGAGACTTCCTGCCCCATCCCATTTCCAGGTCTCACGCGCAGTCGGTCCGGTGGCGAGCCCGACCTCCGTGCCGAGGGTGGCCGGGTGGGGTACAAGCAACGAATATCGTGGTCGACCGGGCAGTCGTCCCCGACGCGGGCCCAGGCCTGTTCCGGACGAGCCCGTGGTGGCCGGGTCTGTGCCCACCTGGCTGTGGTGCCGTTCTCGAACCACTTCGAAACGGCCTTGACCAGCGGGACGAGGACCTGAGCCGCACCACTTCACTGCAGGTCCCTGTCCCCCCGGGCACTGGAGGTCGGCACGCCGTCGCTCTGACCAATGATCATCGATAAGGGTGTGGAACGGGACCACCGCAAGGTGGGCACCCACCTGGCAGCGACGGACTCGCCCAGAACAGGCCTGGGCCCGCGCCGGGAACGGCTGTCCACCCAGCCCGGATATTCGGCAGTTCCGCCAACCCGGCCACCCCACCAACGGAAAGGGGCAGCGGAACGCACCCGACTACGCCGAAGACCAGGACAGGGGTGCGGGACAGTGGCTGCGAGCCGGGGACGGCGCGCCCACAGGTGTTTCCATGACCATATAGACGTGAGGAGGGTTGGATCTTCCCCGAATCCCTCTCAGGTCTATCTGATCATGAAAACGGCGTCCGCGAAAGCGTTACGCCGACCGCGTCGACCTCGAGCAGTACCTGGCCTGCCGCCGGAACCGGTTCACACCAACCACGCTCCTCGGACGACTTGACGATCACCGTGAGCACGGGGATCTCCTGGTCGGCCGCGTATCCAGCATTTCCGGCCGACAGCAGCGGCCACACCCGCGAGGCGGACGTCAGCGCCCGACCTGACCAACGCCCGCACCCCACGGGCCGTCGATCCCGCCCGCGCGGGGGTCAGACCGGGCGCCGCGCCACGAGCAGCATCTGCGGGCGCAGCGCCGGCGGCTGCGCCGGCAGCCGCAGCTCGGCGACCACCTCGAGACCGGCGTCGACCAGCATCCCGGCCAACTCCTCGGGGCGATAGAGGTGGGTCGTCCAGGACACCGGCAGGCCGCCGTAGCCCTCGGTCCGCGCGATGTCGCCGTCGCCGACGTGCGTGCCGACCACCGTCTGACCGCCGGGGACGAGCGCCTCGGCGAAGGTCCGCAGCACGCCGGGCAGCGCCTCCCGCGGGAGGTTGAACAGCGACCACCAGCCGAGCACGCCGCCGAGCGAGGCCGGCACGAGGTCGAGCTCGGTGGCCGAGGTGACGGAGAACCGCAGGTGGGGATACTGCCTGCGGGCGTGCTCGACCATGCGCGGCGACAGGTCGACGCCCGAGGCGTCCAGACCGAGCTCGGCGAGGTGTGCGGTGACGGTGCCGGGGCCGCAGCCGACGTCCAGGACCGGGCCGAGGCCGCGGACGGACTCGGCGAACGCGGCGAGCACGGCCCGCAGCCACGGCTCCGCCTCCAACCGGCCGATCATGAGTTCCGCGTAGGCATCGGCGACCCGGTCGTAGGACTCGCGGACCGTCTCGAGGTCGGAGGGCTGCTGCACGGGGGCACCCTACGCACCGCTACCCGGCGCGGCGAGGGTTCAGCGCGGCGGCGCCGCCGCCCCGTCGAGCCCGGCGAGGAGTCGTTCCGGTTCGCTCGCGTAGACCGTCATCCAGCTCGGGCGCAGCCGGAAGAAGACCACGTCGGACCAGTCGAACGCGTCGTCGCCGTAGACGCCCCGCAGGTACTCGTCGATCTGCGGCCAGTCCGGTGCGGCGGGGCCGTCCACCGGGTTCAGCGTCTCGGCGACGCCGTGGACGAAGACGCCCAGTTCCTCGCCCCGCAGGTGCGCCACGCTCGCCGCGGGCCGCGCGTTCAGGTGCCGCGCCTTCGCCGCGCCCCTGCTCGTGCCGAACACCCAGCGGCCGTGCAGGAGGTGGCCGTCCACGGCGCTCACGCGCGGCTCGCCCTGCGCCGTGACGGTGGACAGGACGAGGACGCACATCCCGGTGAGCACGCGCACCACCTGCTCGGCGCTCAGGCTGCGCTCGCCCGGAGTGATGATCGAGCGCAGGTGCGCGGTCGACCGCGCGAGCGACTGGTCGATGAGGGTCTGCAGTTCCCGGATCTCCGGCTCGGTCTCGTACACGGGTCCAGCGTGACAGCCATACCTGACAGGGTCGGTCAGGGAATCCCGGGCGCCGCTCCGCAGCGCAGTCCGTCGACCAGGACGCCGACGATCCGCCGGCCGTGCTCGGGCCCCCGCCCGGGCACGGGCCGGCACAGCTGCGCGACGGCGTGCAGGAGCTCCTCGGCACCGATGTCGCCACGGACCGCGCCCTGGGCCGCGGCGGCGTCGAGCAGCGCCGAGAGGGCGGGCTCGAGCCGCTCCAGGAAGTAGTCGGGCAGACCGGCGAACGCCGGGTCGCCCGAGTGCAGTGCCGAGGCCAGCCCGCGTTTGGTGCCGAGCAGCTCGACGTACCGGTCGATCCACCGGGTGAGCGCCTCCGCGGGCTCGAACGCGGCACCCAGCGCCGGGCCCGCTTCGGCAACGGCGTCGATCCCGCTCTCCACCACGGCCTTCACCAGGTCCGAGCGGTGCGGGAAGTGCCGGTACAGCGTGCCGACCCCGACTCCGGCCAGGTCGGTGATCTGCTTCGCGGGCGCGTCCACACCGGAGGTGTCGAAGACGCTTCGCGCGGCCTCGAGCAATGCGTCGACGTTGCGTCGCGCGTCGGCGCGGCGCCGACGCGGCGTCGGGTCCTGGGGCACCACGTCACCTCACTTGCGTAACCGGAAAGCCTTTCCGTATAGTTCCGGAAAGACATTCCACTTACGGTACGGCATCTCCGCCGGGCCGACCACGCACGAACGGGAGAACACCGTGCAGTACCGCACCCTCGGCCGGACCGGCATCAAGGTCAGCCCCTACGCCCTCGGCGCGCTGATGTTCGCGACGCGCATGGGCAACGACCCCGGCGAGTCGGCCCGGATCATCCACAAGGCGATCGACGCCGGCATCAACGTCATCGACACCGCCGACGTCTACGGCGACTCCGAGGAGGTGGTCGGCAAGGCGCTGGAGGGCCGCCGGGACGACGTCGTGCTCGCCACCAAGTTCAGCCGCCCGACGGGGCAGGACCCGAACCACCAGGGGGCCTCGCGCCGCTGGATCATCACCGCCGTCGAGAACTCGCTGCGCCGGCTGCGGACCGACCACATCGACCTCTACCAGCTGCACCTCCCCGATCCCGACACCGACATCGAGGAGACCCTCGCCGCGCTGACCGACCTGCTCCGCAGCGGCAAGGTCCGCGCGATCGGCGCCTCCCACACCCCCGCCTCCGGAATCGTCGAGGCCCAGTGGGTGGCGCAGCGGCGCGGCCTCGCACGGTTCCACACCGAGCAGCCCGCCTACTCCATCCTCAACCGCGGCATCGAACGCGAGATCCTGCCCACCGCCCAGCGGTTCGGCATGGGCACCCTGGTCTGGGGCCCGCTCGCCCAGGGGCTGCTCACCGGCCGCGTCCGCCGCGACCACAACGACCTGAGCCGCGCCGGCATGTTCCGCCACCTCACCGACGAGCGCAGGCTCGACGTGGTCGAGGAGCTCGTCACCCTCGCCGCCGAGGCGGGCCTCCCCATGACCCACCTCGCGATGGCGTTCACCACCACCCACCCCGGCGTCACGTGCGCGCTCCTCGGGGCGCGAACCGAGCAGCACCTCGACGACCTGCTCGCCGGTCTGGACGTCGCCCTCTCCGACGACGTGCTCGACCGCATCGACGGGATCGTCGCGCCCGGTACCGACGTCGGCGCGCTCGACCAGGCCTACCAGCCGCCGGCCCTCGAGGACCCGAACCTGCGCCGCCGCCCCCTCGCCACCCGCGCCGCCACCTGAACCCCCGGTCCTCGAAGCCAGGTTAGGCTGCCCTCTCGTTCGTGGAAAGGACGGGTAATGGGCCGGATCGGTGCAACTCTCGGTTCCCTCGTGGCGCTGGGAGCGCTCCTCGGCACGGCCGCCTGCGGTGGTGCGGCACCGGAGCAGGCGCCGAGCGCGCCCGCCGACGCCCCCGGCTTCCCGCGCACGGTGGCCCACGCGATGGGCGAGACCGAGATCCCGGACCGTCCGGAGCGGGTGGTGGCGCTGGACAACACCCTGTCCGGCGCCGTGCTGCTGCTCGGCACCGAGCTCGTCGGCTACACCACGCTGCAGGCCGCCGACGAGCCGCTGCCGTCCTACCTCGGCGCCGACGCGGAGCGCTTCGGCGCGAACGCGGTGCCGGTCGGGATGCTCACGAGCCCGAGCCTGGAGGCCATCGCCGCCCTCGAGCCGGACGTCATCCTGTCGGCGAAGGTGCGCCACGCCGACCTCTACGACGAGCTGAGCCGCATCGCGCCCACCGTCTTCTCCGAGACCACCGGCCCCACCTGGAAGGACAACATCCGCCTCACGGGCCGGGTGCTCGGCTCGGAGGCGCAGGCCGAGGAGGCCATCACGGCGTTCGAGGCCCGCGCGCAGCGGGTGGGCGACGGCATCCGCGCGGCCACCGGCACCAACCCGGTCGTCTCCGTCGTCCGGTTCGTGGACGGGCCGGCGCGCCTCTACACCGAGAGCACCTACTCCGGGGTGGTCCTCGCCGACGCCGGGCTGGCGCGGCCGCCGTCGCAGCAGGGCGGCGGGCAGTCGAGCTCGGGGCAGGTCGAGATCAGCGAGGAGCGGATCCTCGACGCCGACGCCGACCACATCTTCGTCACCACCTACCCGGACGGCGCCGGCTCGTCGGACGCCACCCGGGCGCGGTTCACGGCCAACCCGCTGTGGGGCGAGCTCACCGGGCAGATCCACGAGGTCCCCGACCTCACCTGGATGAGCGCCGTCGGTATGCAGGGCGCGCACGCGATCCTCGACGAGCTCGCCGCGACGTTCGACGTGGACCCGGCGCGGGACTGACCGGCCCGCTGTCGCCGATCACACAGGCGAGTGAGTTGCACGTTCATGTATCGCCCGGGTTGACTGGTCGCGACATGAGTGCTGCCGCGCCACCCTGCCTGTTGACCCGCCGTCGCGTGGTCGACCAGTGCCGGCGCACCGCCACGGGCTGTCGCCCGCGCGGTTGACCCACTCCTCCCACTCCCACCTGCGCGCGCCGGCGATCCCGGCGTGCCTGGAGCACCCGTGATCTCGGTCGAACACCTGACCAAGGAATTCCCCGGCCCGGCCGGCCCCCTGCGCGCCCTCGACGACGTCAGCCTCGACGTCCCCGCCGGCACGGTCTGCGGCGTCGTCGGGCCCAGCGGCGCGGGCAAGTCCACGCTGGCGCGCTGCATCCCCCTGTTGGAGCGACCCGACTCCGGAGCGGTCCGGGTGGACGGCACCGACCTCGTCGCGCTGCGCGGCGCGGCGCTGCGGGACGCGCGCAGGCGGATCGGCGTGGTGCCGCAGGGCGACTCGCTGCTGCGCCAGCGCTCCGTCGCCGGCAACGTGGCACTGCCGCTGGAGGCCGCGGGCGCCGACCGTGCGGAGCGGCGACGGCGGGTCGGGGAGCTGCTGGAGCTGGTCGGCCTCGCCGACAAGGCCACGGCCTACCCCGACCAGCTCTCGGGCGGGCAGCGTCAGCGCGTGGCGGTGGCCCGCGCGCTCGCGGCCCGGCCGCGGGTTCTGCTGGCCGACGAGCCCACATCGGCGCTCGACCCCACGACCACCGCGTCCGTGCTCGACGTGCTGGAGCGGGCGCGCGCCGAGCTCGGGGTCACCGTCCTGGTGGTCACCCACGACATGTTCGTGGTGCGCCGCATCTGCGCCACGATCGCGGTGCTCGACCAGGGCCGTGTCGTCGAGCACGGGTCGGTGCTGGACCTGGTGACCCGCCCCGGTAGTCGCGCCGCGACGGCGCTGCTGCCCCCGCTCGACGACGCGCTCCTCCCCGACCGCGGGGTCGTCGCCGACGTCGTGCTCACCGGGGACGCCGCGGCGGGCCCGCTGCTGTCCGGTACCGCTGCGCGCCACGGCGCCGAGCTCACGCTGCTCGGCGGCGGGTTCACCGACCTCGCTGGGGTGCCCGTGGCGCGGTTCCGGATCGGGCTGGACGGCGGCGGGGCCAACGCGGCCCTGGCCGAGCTGGCCGACGCGGGCGCCGCGGTCGAGCGGGTGGGGACCCCGGTGGTGGTGGCATGAGCCGCGAGCCGACGGCCTGGGCCGAGGTGGTGGAGCTGCTCGTGCCCGCCACCGGCGAGACCCTCTACATGGTCGGTGTCTCGACGGTGCTGGCCGCGGTGTTCGGAATCCCGCTCGGGGTGCTGCTGCACCTCACCGCACCCGGCGGGCTGCACCCCCGACCGGCCCTGCACCGCGTGCTCGGCGCGGTGGTCGACCTCGGCCGGGCGATGCCGTTCCTGGTCCTGCTCGTGCTGCTGCTGTCGGTCACCCGGTTCCTGGTCGGCTCGACGATCGGCCCGACCGCGGCGATCGTGCCCCTCGCGGTGGGCGCGATCCCCTTCGTCGGGAGGCTCGTCCAGAACGTGCTGGCCGAGGTGCACGTCGCGGTCGTCGAGGCCGCGGTGACCACCGGCGCCACCACGATGAAGATCGTCCGCAGCGTTCTGCTGCGGGAGACCGTGCCCGCGCTGCTGGGTGCCATCGGCGTCACCGCGATCACGCTCGTCGGCTACTCCGCGATGGCAGGCGTCGTCGGCGGCGGTGGCCTCGGCGACGTCGCCGTGCGGATCGGCTACCAGCGCTTCGACGACCGCGTGCTGTGGAGCACCGTGCTCGTCCTCGCCGTGCTGACCTCCCTGGTCCAGCTCGGTTTCACCCTCGCGGCCCGGCGGCTGGACCGCCGCCGGCACGCGTCTGCCTGACCTTCCCGGAAGGACCCGCCCGTCATGCGACTGCGCTCTGCGCTCCTGTCCACCGTCGCCGCGCTCACGGCCGCTGTCACGCTCGCCGCCTGCGGCGCCGGTGCGCCCGAGGCCGCGGCACCCACCGACCCGGCCGCCCCGCTGCGCGTCGGCGTCTCCCCCACCCCGCACGGGCAGATCCTGCGCTACGTCGCCGACGAGCTCGCCCCGGCGCACGACCTGCAGATCGACATCGTCGAGTTCACCGACTACGTGCAGCCCAACACCGCGCTGGTCGACGGCTCGCTCGACGCGAACTACTTCCAGACCGTGCCCTACCTCGAGGAGTTCACCGCCACCAGTGGCGCCGACCTCGCCTGGGTCGCGCCGGTGCACATCGAGCCGCTGGGTCTCTACTCGAGCAGCCTGACCGACCTCGCCGCGCTGCCCGACGGCGCCACGATCGGCGTCGCGAACGACGCCACCAACGAGGCACGCGGCCTGCAACTGCTCGCCGCCCACGGCCTGATCACCCTCACCCCGGGCGCGGAGGCCACCGCCACTCCGCGCGACATCGCGACCAACCCGAAGAACCTGCAGTTCAGCGAGCTCGAGGCGGCGCAGCTGCCCCGCAGCCTCGAGGACACCGACGCCTCGGTGGTCAACGGCAACTACGCGATCGACGCCGGCCTGAACCCGGCGCAGGACGCGATCGTGCTCGAGTCGGCCGAGGGCAACCCGAACGCCAACGGCCTGGTGACCCGCACCGAGCTGCAGACCGACCCGCGGATCACGACGCTGGCGCAGCTGCTGGCCTCGCCCGAGGTGAAGGCCTACATCGAACAGACATTCGCGGGCGCGGTCATCCCCGTCTGACGAACCGAGGCTAGGCTTCCCTCAGTTTTCTGCGAGAGGGAGTCTCGATGAGATGGACGGCGGCGGTCGGGGTACTGGTCCTCGCGCTGGTGGCGGGTTGCGGCGGGGCCTCCGAGGCGCCGACGGGCGGAGCCGGCAACACGGAGGTCGCCACCGGCGGCCGCCTCTTCTCCACCGCGGACGAGGCCACCGCGCGCCTGGGCGCCGACGTCGGCCCGGGCGTCTTCCCGCGCACGATCACCCATGCCCGCGGCACCACGCGCCTGGAGCGCAAGCCGGAGCGGGTCGTGGTGCTCGACACCGGCGAGATCGACGCGGCGCTCGCGCTGGGCACCGTCCCGGTCGGCACCGTGAGCCCGAACGGCACCATCCCCTCCTACCTGCAGCCCCAGCTCACCGGCAGCACGAACGTCGGCTCGCTCGACGGGCTGCGACTGGAGGCGATCGCGGCGCTGCAACCAGATCTGATCCTGGGCAGCCAGCTGCGGGTCGACGACCTCTACGACGAGCTGTCCGCGATCGCGCCCACCGTGCTGAGCATCCGGCCCGGCTACCCGTGGAAGGAGAACCTGCTGCTCGCCGGCGCCGCGCTCGGCGAGGAGACGCGGGCCACCGAGCTGCTCAACGACTACCAGCGCCGCGCCGACGCCATCCGCGCCGGCCTCACCGATCCGCCCACGATCTCGCTGCTGCGGTTCATGCCCGAGCGCATCCGGCTCTACGGCAACCTCTCGATGATCGGCGTCGTCCTGCGCGATGTCGGCCTGCGCCGCCCGGCCAACCAGGACATCGAGGAACTCGCCACGGAGATCTCGACGGAGCGGATCTCGGAGGCCGACGCCGACTGGGTCTTCTACTCCAGCTACGGCCCGAAGGACGGCACGGCCGAGGGCGGGGTCGTGGGCGGCGAGCTGTGGAACCGGCTCCCGGCCGTGCAGCGCGGCACCGCGCTGCCGGTCGACGACGAGGTGTGGTTCCTCGGCCTCGGCCCCACCGGGGTCAACCTCGTCCTCGACGACCTGCAGGAGATCCTCGGCTGATCAGGCCGTGAGTGGATACGGGTGCCGTACCCACTCACGGGGGGTTTTCCAGCGGCGCGAGGTAGCCGTGCAGGGCGCGCTTGAGCTCGCCGACGAGCGCGGCGCGTTCCGCACCCGCGGCCGCCGCGATCGGCCCCGTCAGCGCCCGGACGATCTGGACGGCCACCAGGGCGGCCCGGTCCCGCTCGGCGGCGGGCAGGCCCGGGACGCGCGCGCCGAGCACCGCCGCCACCCGTCCGAGCACCGCGTCCTGCAGCGGCCGGGTGGCCGCGGCCAGCGGCGCGGGCGCGTCCGGCCCGGCCAGCAGCGCCTTGGCGCCCGGGCGGGCGATGCCGAATGCGAGCAGCGGCTCGAGGATCCGGTCGATCAGCTCGTCCAGCGGGAGGTCGGAGACCGGCACGTGGTCGAAGGCCGCCGCGTGGGCCGCGCCCAGGTCGGCGGCGAGCCGGGCCGAGAGCGCCTGCGCAATCGCCTCCTTGTTCGCGAAGAACTGGTAGAGCGACCCCGGGGAGACCCCGGCCCGCGCCGCGATCCGGTTGGTGGACGCCGCCTCGTAACCGACCTCGGCGAACAGCGCCAGCGCGGCGTCGAGGATCTCCGCCATCCGCCGCTCGCCCCGGGCCTGGCGACGCACGGGTCTGCCCGCGCTCATCCCCACCTCCCGGTCCGACACGAGTCGATACTCGCATCCTCCGCCCGGCGCCGGGTTGCCTACAGGTCCGGCAGCCGCTGGGGCCGTCCGATGAGCTCGGCCAGCGGGTCGCCCGCCTGCTGCACGCGCTCGAGCACCGTGGCGACCGTCCAGCGGTCGGGGCGCAGGTCGGGATCGTCGAGCTCGTCCCACGTGATCGGCACCGACACCGGGGCGCCCGCCGCGGGCCGCGCGCTGTAGGGCGCGATCAGCGTCTTGTTGATGGCGTTCTGGGTGTAGTCGAGGCGGGCGAGCCCGCCGCGGCGGTCCTTCTGCCACTCCCAACTGATCATGTCCGGGACGGTGCGGCCGATGGCGCGCGACACCTTCTCCACCCAGCCGCGCGTGTCGGTGAACGAGTAGCCGTCCGCGATCGGCACCCAGATCTGCACGCCGCGCTTGCCGGTGACCTTCGGCGCGGCCGCGACGCCCAGGTGTTCCAGGGCCGTGCGGTAGAGGCGGGCGAGCACGAGGACGTCGTCGAAGGTGCTGCGCTCGCCGGGGTCGACGTCGATCAGCGCCCAGGTCGGCTCGTGGACGTCGGGCAGGCGCGAGGTCCACGGGTTGAGCTCGACGGCGCCGAAGTTCGCCATCCAGACGAGCGCGGCGACGCTGTCGACCACCGCGTAGCAGACGGTCTCGCCGGGGTCGGCCTCCTCGTTGCGCCACTTCCGGAGCCACTCGGGCGCGTGCGAGGGCACCTCCTTGTGCCAGAACCCCGGCGCGTCGACGCCGTCCGGGTAGCGGTGCAGGTTCACCGGCCGGTCGTGCAGGAACGGCAGCATGTGCGGCGCGATCTGCGCGTGGTAGCGCACGAGGTCGCGCTTCGTGACCGGCGGACCGCCGTCGCAGCCCGGGAAGAGCACCTTGTCGAGGTTGGTGAGCGCCACCTCGAGGCCCTGCACCGTCCAGCGGCCCTTGCGCCCCAGCGCGTCGAGGGCGGCCAGCTCGTCCGGGGTCGGCGGGTCCCAGCTCGGCGGGGGGTGGCGCAGGTCGACGGCGGCCTCGGCCGCGGGCCGGTCGCCGCGCCACGTCGTCTCGGGAGCGGCGGCGACCTCGTCGTTGGTACGGCCGGTCTTGACCGACCGCGGGTGCTCCTCGGGATCCCAGCCCGCCACCGCGTGGTCGTCGTTCTTGTGCAGCATCAGCCACTGTTCCTTGCCCGACCGGTCCTTCCCCGTGCGGACCAGCACGAACCGGCCGGCGAGCTTCTCGCCCGCCACGTCGAGGTGCAGCTCGCCGTCCGCGATCGCGCGGGCGGGGTCGTCGGTGCCCGACGGGCTCCAGGTCCCCCGGTCCCACACGATCACGTCGCCGCCGCCGTACTCGCCGTGCGGGATGAGCCCCTCGAAGTCGACGTACTCGATCGGGTGGTCCTCGACGTGCACGGCGAGCTGGCGGGCCTTCGGGTCCAGCGACGGCCCCTTGGGCACCGCCCAGCTCGCCAGTACCCCGTTGATCTCCAACCGCACGTCGTAGTGTCGCCGCCGGGCCCGGTGCCGCTGGACGACGAACCGGCCGGTGCCGGGGGCGACGTCGCCTCCCGCCGGTTCCGGTGTCGCGGCGAAGTCGCGCATCGAGCGGTAGGTCGCGAGCCGGTCCCGCTGGTCGGTCATGCCCGCCGGGTACCCCGGCCGCTCCGCCGTCACCGCCTCACCCCCCTGGTGGACGCGACGGCCGCGACACGCCGACGGGACGGCCCGCCCGCGCTACCCTGCGGGCCGGTCGGGAGCCGGGGATGCGGGGGACGCGATGGCGGAACCGGACGGCGCGCGCGCCGGGCGCGTCGACACCGATCTCGGGCGGCTGGCCGGGGTCAGCGACCAGGGCTTCGGGCACGAGCGCAACGAGGACGCCATGGCGCTGGGCCGCACGACGGACGGCACCGTCGCGGCCGTCGTCTGCGACGGCGTCTCCACCTCCTACACGCCGGAGCGGGCGTCCCGTGCCGCCGCCGACAGGGCCCTGGACGTGCTGCTGACCACCGCCGGGCCGGCACCGGACCGCGTCCGTGCCGCCGTGTCGGCAGCGGGCTCCGCGGTGGCCGCGCTGGAGCACGACCTCGGGGGGCGCGCGCCGTCCTGCACCCTCGTGTGCGCGCTCGTCACCGCTGACGAGGAGATCACCGTCGGCTGGGTGGGCGACAGCCGCGCGTACTGGCTCGCCGATTCCGGCGAGGCCCGGCTGCTGACCACCGACCACTCCTGGGCGGTGCAGATGGTGGCCGCGGGCGTGCTGGACGAGGGCGCGGCCATGCGCCACCCGCGGGCGCACGCGATCACCCGCTGGCTCGGGGCCACCGGGACGACCGAGCCGGAGGCCATGACGTTGCGCCCGGCCGGACCGGGACTGCTGCTGCTCTGCACCGACGGGCTGTGGAACTACCTGCCCGAACCCGCGGACCTGGCCGACGTGGCGCTCCCGGCGATCGCCGACGGCGGACCGCTCGCCGCCGCGGACACGCTCACCGCGCTGGCGCTCGACGCCGGTGGGCGCGACAACATCACGGTGGTCGTCATCCCGGCGTGAACGCGGCCTTGTGGTCGCGGGCGAATTCGGCCGCGGTCCGCGGTTCCCGCCCGGTCACGTCCCGGACGGTGGGGAGCACGGCGGCGGCCTCGCCGCGCGCGTAGTGGGCGTAGTCCTCCAGCAGACCTTCGACCTGCCAGTCCGGGAGGACGCCGCGCAACTGCTCGGCGAACGCGGCCGGCGGGACGTCCACGAACGTGACGGGCCGACCGGTCGCCTCGCCGAGGACGGCGGCGATCTCGGCGTGGGTGTAGGCCGCCGGCCCGGTGATCGTGTACGTCGCGCCCTCGTGCCCCGTTCCGGTGAGCACCGCTGCCGCGACCGCCGCGATGTCGCGGACGTCGACGGCGCTGACGCGCGCGTCCCCGATCGGGGCGAACAGCCGGCCCTCGCGGATCGGCCCGGCCATCGCCAGCATGCCCTGCAGGAACAGGTTCGGCCGCAGGAATGTCGCGGCGATCCCGAGCTCGCGGATCCGCCGCTCGACGGCGGCGTGGTAGCGCAGGAACCGCACCGGCGACCCCTCGTCCGCGGCGAGCTGGGACAGCTTCACCAGGTGCGCCACCCCGGCTTCGGCGGCGAGCTCGGCGAAGCGCTCCTGCTGGACCTGCGCCCGCTCCGACGACGGTGTCACCAGGTAGGCCCGGTCGACGCCCGCGAGCGCGGAAGCGACGGCCGCGGGATCGTCGAGGTCGGCCACCACGGGTGTCACGGCCGTGCCGGCGAAGCGGGCCGCTGCCGCGTCCGACCGGACCATGGCCCGCACGGCCACGTCGTGCTCCAGCAGCAGCTCCACCAGCGCTGAGCCCGTGGTCCCGGTGGCCCCGGTGACGAGGACGGTCTCGTTCATGCCCACTCCTCCAGATCGTTAGTCCTTATCGAGAGCGCTGCTCTCGTTCGGAGAGACTGCCACCGCGCTCCGTCGACGTCAAGAGCGCCGCTCTCGTCGTGTTGCAGCGATCGCATCTCCGGCCTTCCGGAGCGTGGAACCGGTGTCCGCCGGTGGCGGCCCGGGGGCGCACCATGAGAACCCGCCACCGGGATCCCGCCGCGACGACGGAGCCGCCCATGTCCACGCCCGGGAACACCGTGCTCACCCGCGCCCTGCGGGTGCTCGACGCGTTCACCCCGGCCCGCTCCGCACTGACCCTCAGCGAGATCGCCCGCCAGACCGGGATGCCGGTCTCCACCGTGCACCGGCTGCTCGCCGGGCTCGTCGCCTGGGGAGCGCTCGAGCGCGGCGACGACGGTCGCTACCGCGTCGGACTGCGCCTGTGGGAGGTCGGCGCACTGGCCCCGCGCGGGCAGGGCCTGCGGGAACACGCCCTGCCGTTCCTGGAGGACCTCTCCCAGATCACCCGTGAGAACGTGCAGCTCGCCGTGCGGGAAGGCACCGAGCTGGTGTTCGTCGAGCGGATCGCGGGAACCGGCGCGGTACCGGTGCTCTCCCGGGTCGGGAGCCGCTTCGCCCTGACCGCCACCGGCGTCGGCCTCGTCCTGCTCGCGCACGCACCCCGAGAGGTCCAGGAGGAGGTGCTCAGCGGGCCCATCGAGCGGTTCACCCCACGAACCGTCGTCGATCCCGCCCGGCTGCGCCGGATGCTCGCCGGCGTCCGGACCTCGGGGTTCGCCGTCAGCGACCGCCAGGTCACGATGGACGCGCTCTCGGTGGCCGCACCGGTGCACGACGGCCGCGCCGTCGTCGCCGCCGTGTCACTGGTCGTACGGCACGGCAGCGCCTCGGCACACGCCCTGGCGCCGCTGCTGCGCACGAGCGCCCGGGCGATCTCCCGCGCGCTGGCCCAGCCCGCCCGCCGCTGAGCCTCGCCCCCAGGCGCGCAACGGCTACCGGTCGCGCGGGCCGCCCACCCCGACCGCAGCGTGCCCGCCCACCAGCTCCTGCTGGGCCCGCTCCACCGTGTCGAACAGCGAGAACTCGGCGAGCGCGCCGGTGACCCCGACCGGCAGCAACGACGTACGCGCAGACACCCCCGCCAGGTGCAGCGAGACGCCGGACGCGCGGGCGGCCTCCCGGGCCTGACGCAGCGGGCCGAGGTCGTCGGTGGCGAAGAAGCCGACCTCACCGAGATCCACGACGAGGTGGCCACCGCATCCCGGCCGCGCGAGCTGGGTGGCGAGCAGGCCGGCCAGCCGACACACGGTGGTCCGGTCGAGCACGCCCGCCATCCGCACGACCCGCAGCCCGGGGGAACACACCTCCACGGACAACTCCGCCCCGTCGAAACGCACCACCGGCAACCTCCCGCCGTTCCGCGGCCGACCTGGCGTCGGGCCCGTGCGGACCGGTTACCCCGACCACCGGCGCGCACACGGGCGAGCGGGTGCATCACGTCACGCGGACGGCGCCGCCGCGTGCTCCGCGACGACGAGGTCGTGCGCGTATGTGATCTTGAAGTTCCGCTGCTCGCCCGGCACCCAGCGAATGGGCACCTCGGGGACGAAGCGCTGCATGCACGACGCCGTGTCCGTGCCCGTGAACCCGCAGCGCGCGGCCTCCTCGTAGGCCGCGAGCAACGGGGCGGCCCGGAACCCCTGCGGGGTCTGCACCGCGACGAGGGCCCCGGGCCCCGGCCCGGCGAGGCCGGCCCCGTCCGGCGAGGCGGTGGCGAGGTCGTCGCGCCACAGACCCGGCACGGCGCCACCGCTCGCCCGGGCGGTCGCCAGCACCGTCGCCACGAGCGACCGGCCGGCGAACGGACGTGCGGCATCGTGCAACAGGACCACGTCGACCCGGCCGTCGTCGATCCGCGCGGCCAGCCTGCGCAGGCCGGCGAGCTCGGACTCCTGGCGCGTCACGCCACCGCTGACCACCTCGACGCCGGGGACGGCGTGCTCGGCGAGCACCCGCTCGGCGCACTCGCGGTCCGCATCGCGCACGACCAGCACGACGACGCCGACCTCGGCCATCCCCGCGAAGGTGGCGAGCGACCAGGCCAGCACGGGCCGGGCGCGCAGGGGCAGGTACACCTTGTTCCGTTCCGCGCCCACCCGCGTGCCGCTGCCGCCCGCCAGCACCACCGCGGCCGCCGTCACCGCGGCAGGCGGCTGCGGGGTTGCTTCCATGTGGCCAGTCTGACGGATGGGGCACGTCCGGGCGCCGCGGTCCGTATCGTCGGCCGGGTGACGTGACATGCCCCGGGTGGGGCGTGCGGGCCGGACGGCAACGCGGAGCGGGGAACGAAGTTCTCGAATCCCCCACCGAAGAGGTGCGTCTCGGCGGCCGCGATCACTCGCAGTAGGCTCCGGCGCACCTGAGCCCGGTGGCCTGTACCCGACCCAGGAGGGGGTGAACACCGTGACCGATGACAGGCGGCGCACACCCGGTCGCGAACGCGCGGCGCCTCCTCCGCGGCAGCAACAGCCGCGCCCGCAGCAGCCGCCACCGCCTGCCGCCCGGCGCAACGACCGCGGACAGCGCGCGGTACCCCCCTCGCGGCACCCGCACCCGCAACCGCCGCGGCGTCCCGTGCCACCGCCGGCGCCGGCGCCCGACAGCGCCACCCGCCAGGTCCCGATCCAGCAGGCCCCACCGCGGCACCCGCCGCGGCCCCGGGAGGAGCCGGCCACCCGCCCGGTGCCGAAGTCCGCCCCGGCCGCCCGCCGCGCGCCTGCCGAACCGCGCCGCCCCTCGCCGCCGCGCACGCCACCGCCGAAACGTCCGAACGGCACCGCACCGGCTCCAGCGCCACCTCCGCCCTCCCCCGGGCAACCGGACGACGCAGACCTGCCCACGACGCGCAACCGGGCGCTGCCCGCACCCCGCTCGTCCGTCCTGCGCAAGGGCGGCCGGTCGCGGGCCCCGCGCACGGACGACGCGGGGAAGAAGGCCGCCGGGAAGCCGGAGGAGCTGTCCGCCGCCGCGGACCGCGAGCCGCCGCGCAGCCTCGGGCGGGCGCTGGCCGCCACGGCCGCAGCCACCGTCGCACCGGGATCGGGCCACCTGATCCTGCGCCGCACGCGCAGCGGCGCCGTGATCCTCGGGACGTTCGTACTGGTGCTCGCGGTGCTCGCCATCCTCGTGCTCACCTCCGACCGCGCCCAGCTGCTCGAGACGGCGCTGTCGGCCAACGTGCTGGTCATGGGCGCGATCGGCTGCGTGGCGGCCGCGCTCGCGTGGATGGCCGTCATCGTCCGCACCTACCTGCTCGCGCGCCCGCACGGGCTGAACCTCGGGCGCAAGGTGATCGGCGTCGGAGTCGTCACCGCGCTGTGCCTGGTGGTGGCGGCCCCGCTGGGCTTCGGCGCCAACCTCGCCAACTCCCAGCGCAACCTGCTGAACGTCCTGTTCGCCGGCGGCGGTGGCACGGCAGCCGCTGAGGCCATCGCCAAGCCGCGGCTGAACATCCTGCTGGTCGGCAGCGACGCCGGACCGGACCGCACGGGCGCCCGCACCGACACGATGATGGTCGCGAACATCGACACCCGCACGGGCCGCACCGTCCTGTTCTCGCTGCCGCGCAACATCAGCTACGCGCAGTTCCCCCCGGGCTCGCCGATGGACGAGGAGTTCCCGCGCGGCTTCCACGACAGCTCCGACCCGCTGTCGGGCGATTACCTGCTCAACGCGGTCTACGCCTACGGGCTCCAGTACCCGCAGCTCGCGCCGAGCGGCCCCACCCCGGATCCCGGTCTCAACCTGCTGCACCAGAGCGTGTCGGAGATGCTCGGCCTGCAGCTGGACTACTTCGTCGAGGTCAACATGGCCGGGTTCGCCTCGATCATCGATGCCCTCGGCGGCCTGACCGTCGACGTCGGCCCCGAGCGCATCCCGATCGGCGGCATCACGCCCAGCGGCCGGCACGTGGCCCCGGACGGCTACATCGAGCCGGGCCTGCAGCAGCTCTCCGGTGAGCAGTCCCTCGCGTTCGCCCGCTCCCGCACCGGTTCCACCGACTACGCGCGGATGGGCCGGCAGCGCTGCCTGCTGCAGAACATCCTCACGCAGAAGAGCCCCACCGACCTGCTCGCCAACTTCCAGGGCGTCGCCGCAGCCACCACCAACAGCGTGGCGACCAACATCCCCCAGGCCGTGCTGCCCGCCCTCGCCGCGCTGGCGGGCGCCGAGGGCGGCATCACGTTGGAGAGCGTGGCGTTCGACCCGAACCTGCCCGACCCCGACGAGGAGGACGGGTTCTTCAAGACCGGCGACCCCGACTTCGAGTACATGCGCGAGGTCGTGCAGGACGCCATCAACCGACCGCCGCCCCCTCCCCCGGGCAACGCGCCCCCCGTCGCCGCCCTGGGCGCCGACGACGCGGTGGATGACGATTCGGCGGCCGACGACGAGGAGGACGACGAGGAGTCGTCGCAGGACGCCGCCTCGGCCGCACCCACCTCGCTCGCCCAGTCCTGCTCCTGACGGCGCTGCTCCTGACGGCCCTGCTCGTGGCTCCCTGCGCGGGCGCTCCCGTCAGCCCTCGCGCTCGGTACCCGCGGTGCCGCCCGGCCGCCAGTGGTACTCCGTCTGCGGGCGCCCGGCCGTCCCGTAGCGCGCGCCGCGCTCGGCGAGCCCGGTCTGCACCAGGTACTCGAGGTAGCGCCGCGCGGTGACCCTGGAGGCGCCCACCGCCTCCCCCACCTCGCCCGCCGTCCGGCCGCCCTCCCCGGCGCGGGCGAGCACGCCCGCGACGGCGTCGAGCGACTCGCGGCTCACCCCCTTGGGCAGGCCACCGGCATCGACCGGTGCCCGCAGCGTGCCGAACAGCTCGTCGACGTCGTCCTGTGCCACCACCGGGCCGGCGCCCAGCCGCTGCCGGTACTCGAGGTAGCTCTCCAGCTTCCGGCGCACCGCGCTGAACGTGAACGGCTTGACCAGGTACTGGGTCGCCCCGAACGCGACCGCCGCCTGCACGACGGCGATGTCGCGGGCCCGGGTCACCATGATCACGTCGGTGGTGGCCCCCGTGGCACGCATCCGGCGCAGCACCTCGAGGCCGCTGGTGTCGGGCAGGTGGACGTCGAGCAGCACGAGGTCCAGCGGTGTGGCGGCCAGCAGCCGCAGCGCGTCGGCGCCGGTCGCGGCGCTCGCGACCACGGTGAAGCCCTGCACGCGGCCCACGTAGCTGGCGTGCGCCGCCGCCGCCACCGGGTCGTCCTCGACGACGAGCGTGCGGATCACGCGCGCACCAGCGGCAGGCGCACCGCGAACTCCGCCGGGCCGACCAGGCGCACGGTGCCGCCGTGGCGCTGCGCCGCCCGCCGCACCAGCGCGAGGCCCAGCCCGCGGCCGAGGCCGTCCTGGCCGTCGACGCTCGGCTTGGTGCTGAAACCCCGCTCGAAGGCCCGTTCCACGTCCTCGACGGGCACGCCGGGCCCGCTGTCGCGCACCCGCAGCTCCACCGCACCCTCGACCACCCCCGCGCCGAACCGCACCCAGCGCGGCTCCGGGGCGTCCTGCGCGGCGTCGACCGCGTTGTCGAGCAGGTTGCCCACGATCGTGACGAGGTCGCGCGGATCGGCCACGCCCGCGGGGACGCGCGAGCCCTCGTCGACACCGAGCTCCACGCCGCGCTCCGCCGCCGCCGCGGCCTTGCCCACGACCAGCGCAGCCAGCTCCGGCACCGCGATGCCGTCGACGACGGCGTCGGTGAGGTGCTGGGAGACGGTGAGCTCGGTGGTGGCGTACTCCAGCGCCTCCTCGGCGCGGCCGAGCTCGATCAGCGAGATCACGGTGTGCAGCTGGTTGGCGGCCTCGTGGGCCTGGGCGTGCAGCGAGTCGGCGAACCCGCGGACGGTCTGCAGCTCACTCACCAGCTCCCGCAGCTCGGTGTGGTCGCGCAAGGTGACGACGGTGCCGAGATGGCTCCCCGCCCAGCGCGCGGCGCCCTGGTTCACCACCACGATCCGGTCCGCGGTCAGGTGGATCTCGTCGTCCCGCGCGACCCCCTCGGCCAGCGCCTTCCCCAGCACGGCGGGCAGGCCGATCTCGCCGACCCGCTGCCCGTGCACGTCCGGTGGCAGCGCGAGCAGCCGCCGGGCCTCGTCGTTCACCAGCTGCACGCGGCCCTCGCGGTCCAGCAGCAGCAGCCCTTCGCGCACGGCGTGCAGCACCGCGTCGTAGTACTCGTACATCCGGGACAGCTCCGCGGGCCCCAGGTCGTGCGTCGAGCGCCGCAGCCACCGGCTCACCAGCCACGACCCGGCGGCGGCCAGCAGCAGCGCCACCGCCGCCGCTCCCAGCACGAGCGGCACCTGCCGCTGGAGGTCCTGCGCCACCGCGGTGATCGAGCGGCCCACCGACACCAGCGCGACGACTCGGCCGTCGTCCAGCACCGGCACGACCGCGCGCACCGACGGGCCCAGCGTGCCCGTGTAGGTCTCGGTGAACTCGGTCTCGCCCGCCGCCGCGGGGCCGATGGTGCCCACGAAGGTGCGGCCGACCTCGGCGGGTGTCGGATGGGTGTAGCGGATGCCGTCGGGCGTCATCACGACCACGAAGTCGGTGCCCGTGTCGAGGCGCACGCGCTCGGCGAGCGGCTGCAGCGCGACCGCCGGTTCCGGATCGTCGAGGGCGGCGAGCACCTCCGGCGACCCGGCCAAGGTGTGCGCGATGGCGAGCATCTCCTCGGCGGTCGCGGCCCGCTCGGTCTCCTGCAGCTGCCACCAGGTGGCCACCGCGAGCCCGGTCAGCACGATCCCCACGATCGCGGCCTGCAGGGCGAACAGCTGCCGGGCGAGGCTCCACCCGTGTGCGCGCCCCATCCCGTGATCCACCTGTCCTCTACCGAAATGAACGAAAGCAGAACCGTAGGTCCACCGGCCCGCATGCTCGCGGGGATGGTCGCCGGTCACCCGGTACCCGTGCAAACGCCACCACCGTCGTCGGCCCCGGAGGAACCCCGTGACAGACACCAGCGCGCCACCCCGTCGGGATCGCACGCACTACCTCTACATCGCCGTCATCATCGCCGTGCTCGCCGGTGTGGTGGTCGGCCTGGTCGCCCCCACGGTGGGTGAGGCGCTCAAGCCGCTGGGTACCGCCTTCGTCAACCTCATCAAGATGATGATCTCACCGGTCATCTTCTGCACGATCGTGCTCGGCATCGGCTCGATCCGCCAGGCCGCGAAGGTGGGCCGGGTCGGCGGCCTCGCGCTGGCCTACTTCCTCACGATGTCCACGATCGCGCTGGTCATCGGGCTGGTCGTGGGCAACATCCTGCAACCGGGCACCGGCCTGGACCTCGGCGGCCTCGAGCACTACGAGGCCCCCGAGGGCGAGTCCAGCTCGGAATTCCTGATGGGGATCATCCCGACGACGCTGTTCTCCCCTCTGGTGGGCGACAGCGTGCTGTCCACCCTGTTCGTGGCGCTGCTGGTCGGGTTCGGCGTGCAGGCGCTCGGCCGCTCCGGCGAGCCGCTGCTGCGCGGGGTGAAGCACCTGCAGCGGCTGGTGTTCCGGGTGCTGGCGATGATCATGTGGGTGGCCCCCATCGGCGCGTTCGGCGCGATCGCGGCCGTGATCGGCGAGACGGGCTGGTCCGGGATCGGCGCCCTGTTCCAGGTGATGGCCGGCTTCTACATCACCTGCGCGCTCTTCGTGTTCGGCGTGCTCGGGCTGCTCCTGCGGCTCGTGGCCCGGATGAACATCTTCTCGCTCCTGCGCTACCTCGGCCGCGAGTTCCTGCTGATCGTCTCGACCTCGTCGTCGGAGTCGGCGCTGCCGCGGCTGATCGCGAAGATGGAGCACGCCGGGATCTCGAAGCCGGTCGTCGGCATCACGGTCCCGACCGGCTACTCGTTCAACCTCGACGGCACCGCCATCTACCTGACGATGGCCTCGCTGTTCATCGCCGACGCCATGGGCAGCCCGCTGTCGATCGGCGAGCAGGTCTCCCTGCTGCTGTTCATGATCATTGCTTCGAAGGGCGCGGCAGGCGTCACGGGCGCCGGCCTCGCGACCCTGGCCGGCGGGCTGGCCTCGCACCGGCCCGACCTCGTCGACGGCGTCGGCATGATCGTCGGGATCGACCGGTTCATGTCCGAGGCCCGCGCCGTCACCAACTTCGCGGGCAACGCCGTCGCGACGGTGCTGATCGGGCACTGGGTCGGCGAGCTCGACCGCGAGCAGGCCGACCGCGTGCTGCGCGGCGACGACCCGTTCGACGAGGCCACGATGCTCGACGACGACGACGACCACCACAACGGCGGCGCCCAGGCCGCACCCGAGCCGGAGAAGGCCGCTACGAGCGCCTGATCCACCGGCACAGCGGCGCCCCGCCCACCAGCGGGGCGCCGCTGTCCGTCTGCGGCTGAACGGAACACCAGGGTTGTTCGATCACGCCTGGACAGCGCTGGTGTTCCGTTCACCCGCGAACGGGGTTCGGTGCGCCGGTCCTCCCGTGGGCGCCGTTCCCAGCTACCTGAACTGCACCCTGCCCATGAGACGTACAGGAATGCGGCCACGAGGACGCCCACGTGCGACTCGCACCGATCAGGCGCCCTCAGCCAGGGTCTCCTCACCAGAGATACTGCTCGCACACACCGCCGGGCCTGCGTGCCGTGTGTGTGAGAGCAGGCGAGCACGCCCCGTCGGCCCGGCGGCTACCGGCCCGCGTTGGTCTACTGGGGCCATGACTCGAGAGATCGTCGCCGAGCAGGCCACGCCCGCCGTCGCCGAGCACGGCGAGGGCCCCGTCTGGGACGTCGACCGCGGCGTGCTCGCCTCCGTCGACATGCACCGCGGCGACCTGCTGACCGTCGACCTGCTGCGCGACGGGGCGGACCTGGCGCAGGTCCGCCGCCGGCACGTGGGCGACCTGCTCGCCGCGCTGCGTCCGCGGGCGCGCGGCGGGTGGGTCGTGGGGCTGAGCCGCGGGTTCGGCCTGCTCGACGAGCCCGGCTCGGACGGCGGGGGCGAGGCGCGGCCGCTGGACGAACTGTGGTCCGATCCCACAATCCGCATGAACGACGGCGGATGCGACCCGGCGGGCGGGTTCTGGTGCGGCTCCATGGCCACCGACGGAGCCGTCGGGCGCGGGTCGCTGCACCGGCTCGCGCCCGACGGCTCCGTCGCCACGATGATCACCGATGTGTCGGTCTCCAACGGCCTGTGCTGGTCGCCCGACGGGTCCCGCGCCTACTACGTCGACTCCGGGACCGGTGGGATCGACATCCTGACCGTCGACCTCGACGCGCCCGCGATCACCGCGCGGGAACGCTTCGTGGACGTCGAGGGCGGCACCCCGGACGGCCTCACCGTGGACGCCGACGGCGGGGTGTGGGTGGCGCTGTGGGGCGGGTCCGCCGTGCACCGATACAGCCCCGACGGCGCGCTCGACACCGTGGTCCGGGTACCCACGACGCACCCCACTGCCTGCGCTCTCGCCGGTCCTGAGCTGGACGAACTCTGGATCACGACCTCGGAGCGGGGGGCGGGTGGCGCGGACGGCCGTGCGGGGGCGCTGTACCGCTGCCTGCCCGGCGTCCGCGGGCTCGCGCCGCTGCCCTACCGGGGCTGAGACGGCGCCCGGAACGGGCCCGCACCGCTGTGACCGGGGCCGACCGTTCGGCGCGGATCGGGGGGCGCGCGCGTGGCGCTGCGCGTTTCTGTCAGGCTTGACAGCGAAGATGACCTGCGCACATCCCATCCGGGGTGGACGCCTGGAGAGGAGAGAAGTCGACATGGCACTGCCCACGCTCACTCCCGAGCAGCGCGCCGAGGCCCTGAAGAAGGCCGCGGCCGCCCGCACCGCCCGCAAGGAACTGCGCGACGCGATCGCTCGCGGCGAGCAGACGATCCCCGCGGTTCTCGACCGCGCGAAGTCCGACCAGGTGGTCGGCAAGACGAAGGTCGCCGACCTGCTCAAGAGCCTGCCCGGCTACGGCCCCGCCAAGGTCTCGCAGCTGCTGGAGCAGACCGGCATCGACGCGTCGCGCCGCGCCGCGGGCCTGGGCGACCGTCAGCGTCAGGCGCTGATCGACGCCCTCAAGTGACACCCACCGCCCCGGGCCCGGCCCAGTAACGATCTGGAGCCGGGCCCGGGCGGGGTGGCGCCCACCACCCGGGCGCCCCACGGGTTCGACACGGAGCACTGCGGACCGGCAGGCTGCACCTCGTGGAACGCTTCGTCGACGTCGCGCCCGGTGTCCGCCTGTGGGCGGAAGACTTCCCCGCCACCGGGCCGCACCCGGGTGAGCCGCTGCTGCTCGTGATGGGCGCCAATGCCTCCGGCCTCACCTGGCCGGACAGCCTCGTCGCCCAGCTCGCCGAGCACCACCGCATCATCCGTTACGACCACCGCGACACCGGGCGATCCACGGCCGCCTTCGACGACGCTCCCTACGGCATCACCGACCTCGCAGAGGACGCCGTCGCCGTCCTCGACGCGTTCGACGTGCCACGTGCTCACGTGGTGGGCATGTCGATGGGCGGGCTGCTGGTGCAACTGCTGCTGCTCGACCACCCCGACCGCCTGGCCACCGCCACCCTGTTCTGCACGGGGCCGCTGCCCTTCGCCGAGCCGGACCCGGCCGCGCCGCCGCCGCCCGGTCCGGACCCGGCGCTGTTGCGCCTGTGGGCCGAGCTCGACGACCCGCGCGACCAGAAGGGCGAGATCGCCTGGCGCGTGGAGCACTGGCGGCTGCTCAACGGCACGGGCACCCCGTTCGACGCGGCCGAGTTCCGCGCCCTCGAGGAACGGATCATCGCCCACTCGGGCCGGCACGACCCGGTCGTCGCCCACGCGCACATGGACACGGCAGGGCTGGAGCGCGGCGCGGAGCTGGCCGCGGTCACGGTCCCCACGCTGGTCATCGAGGCCCCGGAGGACCCGGCCTTCCCGCCACCCAACGCCGGCGGGCTCGCGCGGACGCTCGGGGGCGGCCGGTTGGTCCGCATCCCCGGCATGGGCCACGCCATCAACCGCACGGTGGTCCCGCCGCTCGCCGCCGCGATCCTCACCCGGACGACCAGCGCGGAGACCGCGGCCTGCTGACCGGCGCGGGCCGGATCGCGCCCGGGAGGTGTGATCCGCACGGGCCGCGGGCAGTCCCAGCGCGCAGTCCCCAGCGCGCACGCGCGACCACCGACGAGAGGTGAGCGACATGGGCAACGAGGATCCGGACGCCGACGTGGCCGAGCAGCAGCGCGAGACCGTGACCCCCGAGGACGCCGAGGAGCCGGTGACGGATCCGGGCGGCCTGCCCCCGGAGGCCGACCCGGCCGACGTGGCGGAGCAGCGCGTCATCGTACCGGAGGACGACGACTACGAGCGCTGACCCGCGGCCGGTCGCGGCCGCGTCGTGTCAACCTCTTTCACTCGATCGGTGCTTCCCGTCGGCCTCCTGTATCAGGTCGGCAGATGCCGGCGACCCATGACGGCCCGGATTCCGGCACTCCTACGGCACGTCCGAATGCGGCTCGACGGGCTGAATCCGCCGGTCGAACGGGCCGCGGAGGCGCGATCTGATCGCCCTCAGCAACCGGCGACAACCCGTCGGCCTCGGTGCAGCCCCCCTACGGGCGTATGGCATCGTTCGCGCGGCGTGCTGCGGGAGGAGAACGGGTGAAGGTCGTTGCGATCATCAACCACAAGGGAGGGGTGGGCAAAACCACCCTCACGGCCAACCTCGGCGCCGGTTTCGCGGCGCGGGGGCAGAAGGTACTACTCATCGATCTTGACGCGCAGGCCAGTCTGACGATCTCGTTCTTCACCCAGAGCGAGTGGACGGCCGACCTGCTTCCCGAGAAGACGGTGAAGCACTGGTTCGACCGCATCGGGAGCGACGACCTGGAGAGTCCGGCGAAGCTGGTCTCCGCACCACCCCGGGTCCAGGAGAAGCTCGCGCGCGGCAACGGACGGCTCGACCTGATGGCCGCGCACCGCGACCTCACGGACGTGGAGACGAATCTGGCGGCGGAACTGCTCACCGCCCCGGACCGCTTCGCGGCCCTGCACGGGCGGCTGCGTGAAGCGCTCACCCACGAGGACTTCGCCGATTACGACACGGTCCTCATCGACTGCGCCCCGAACTTCGGCCTGATCGCCAAGAACGCCGTGGCGGCCAGCGACCTGCTGTTGATCCCCACGAAGCCGGACTACCTGTCGACCAACGGCATCGACTCGCTCGGCCTGAAGATCCGTTCGTTCGTGGAGGAGTACAACGAGCACTCCTCGGTGCCCGTCGAGCGTCCGGCCGCCGCCGTCGTGTTCACGATGGTGCAGAACCAGAACGGCGGCCCCATCGAGGCGCAGCGCAGCGTGATCAGCCGAATCGAGGCCCGCGAGGTGCCGACGTTCGCCACCACGATCCGCGACAGCAAGTCCGTATACGGTCCGGCACCGGAACACGGGGTGCCGGTGATACTGGGTGGCACGGGGCGGGCGGCGACCCGCGAGCTGCGGGACATGGTGTCCGAGCTTTCAGGTCGACTGGAGAGGATCGCAGCGTGACGCACTTCGAGCCCATCGACATCGACTCGCTCCCCACATCCCCGCTCCCGTCACCGCCGCTCGCGATCGCCCTGCAGAAGGCCGTCGCGCTGCTCGAGTCGCTCAGCAAGGAGCAGCTCCAGGACATCGCGTCCGGCAACGGCGGGCTGGTCTACCGGCCGGGGCCGGTGCGCCAGGTCCGGCGCGAGGTCGTGCACCGGTCGTCGAGCGTGGACATCGGGGGCGCCGTCGCCGAGATCAACCGCCTCGTCACCCCGGGCGAGGTGGCCGACTACCTGCAGCGGCGGAGTGCGGAGTTCACCGTCCCGGTGCTGAAGGAGATCGCCCGCGCGCTCGGCCCCACGGTCAACAGCACCGGCCGGACCAAGGCCCAGCTGCGCCGCGACATCGTGGAGGGCACGGCCGGCTTCCGCGTGCGGTCGGCAGCGATGTCCGGCGGGGCGTGGGCGAAGCCCTGAGCGCCCCCCATAGCGCACGTTGGAGCCTTACCGCTGTTTTCCGAGCCGGAGAACAGCAGTAAGGCTCCAACGTGCTTTCGGGAACGTGCTTTTCGGGAACGTGCTTTCGGGAACGTGCTTTCGGGGTGAGCGCGTCAGCCCACTCGCGTCTGTCCGCCCCTCGAGCGGTCCACCGAGACCCTCGGCAGGAAGCGGCCGGTCCTCGCGGCGTAGACGAGGTACTGCTCGCCGTGCAGCTCCACGAGCATCGGCTCCCGCACGGCCCGGACCTGGACCTGCGCCGACACGACCAGCAGCACGGCCGCGAGTACCGCCACCACCGTCGGCACCATGATCAGCGTCCCTGCGGTGGCGATCACGGCTCCGGTGAGGCCGGGGTTGCGGATCCGCGAGCGCAGGCCGCGGCGGGCCAGCACGGGGTCGGCGGCGCCGCCGGTCGGACGCAGCTCGAGCTGGGCGGCGAGCACCAGCGCCACACCGAGCAGCGCGAGCGCCGCCCCGATCACGACGACGCCGGGAGCGTCGAACAGCGCGATCGGGTCGATGACGTCGGCGGCGACCAGCAGCGGCGCGACGAGCCCCAGCACGGTGGCGACCCCGTAGAGCACCCGCGCCCACCAGGCCGGCGAACCGGGCACCCGCGCCGCGCGTCCCATCGCGCGACGGGCGGGCGAGGCGTGCAGCAGCCTGCGTCCGCCCACCACACCCAGCACGGCGACGACGACGCCGAGCAGCAGGGCCAGCCACCCGGCCGCGTGGTGGTCCAGGGCCTCCGTCGCAGCCGCCCAGGCGCTGCGCCCGGTCAGCTGCGCCACCGCGTCCAGCGCCAGCCACGCACCGAACACGAAGAAGAGGCAGGCCGCGCCGATCCGGACGGCGCGCTCGGGCAGGAGCCGGCCGAGCTTGCGGCCGACGATGATCGCGAGCGCGTCCGCCGCGACCATGCCCAGCGTCGACCCGACCCATACCCCGAACCAGCCGTGCTGGGTGGCGAGGGTGATCGTCGCGAGCATCGTCTTGTCGCCCAGCTCGGCGAGGAAGAACGCCACCGACGCGGTGAGGACCGCGGAGCCGGTGGCGCGCTCGGCCTTGGCGCGCTCGGCCGCCGTGAGCCGGTCGCCGCGCAGCGTCCACCCGCCGAAGCCGAGGAAGGCCACGGCCGCGACGAGCGCGATCCAACCGGTCGGCAGTGCGCTGCCCAACCCGTACCCGACCGCCACCGAGAGCAGGTGCACGGCCGTCGTGGCCAGGGTGATGCCGACCAGCACGGGGAGCGCCCGGTAGCGGGTGGCGAATGCCAGCGCCATCAGCTGGGACTTGTCGCCCAGCTCCGCGACGAACACGACCCCGAAGCTGATCGCGAGTGCGACCAGGAACCCGTCCATGCCTGACCCAGCACCTTCCCGACGTCCACGAGCGGCGACGGGGCTGATCCCCGCGCCACGACGACGCTAGGCGCCGGGACCGGCGCGGCTGGACTGCAAAATCCGGTTAGGCGGACCTAAGACGGGTGGTCGGGCGCGCTAACGCGGCTCGAGCACGGCCGCGACCGGCGCGGCCCAGCGCTCGTGCGCCGACTGCCGGGTGATGCCAGCGGCGACGCCGATCTGCTCCCAGGTGGCACCGCCACGGCGCAGCCCGACGAGCACGGGAAGCGGGTCGAGCCCGGCGCCGAGACCGATGCGCAGCTGCAGCAGCTCCCACGCGCGCTGCCGGCGCGCCGGGGCGTCCGTGCCCTCCTCGGCGTGCCACTCCATGCTGCCGGGCACGGGCGGCTCGCCGAGCAGGGCGTCGGCCTGACGACCGGCCTCGGTGACGGCCACGACCTGCACGGCGCCGGCGGCGGCCGTGACATCGACGGAGAGCGCGGTCTCGATCCAGGAATCCACGTCTGTCAGGAAACGCCTGACGCGGCGCGGACGCAACAGTCGTTCGCGTGCGCTCGATCACTGGTGTACCAATGGGCTATGACCGCGCCGCCCGCCGAGACCGACAAGCAGCGGCGCCTGCGCCTGCGCCTCGTCGAGCTCATCGCCGCGATGTCCCCCGGCGAGCCGCTCCCCGCGGAGCGCGACCTGGCCCGCGATCTCGGCGTCGCCCGGATGACGCTGCGGCGCGCCGTGGACGCGCTGGTGGCCGAGGCCCGACTGGTGCGCCGGCAGGGCGCCGGGACGTTCGTCGCCCCGGCGAAGGTGGCGCACCGGCTGGCGGCCAACTCGTTCTCCGCCGACATGCGCGCTCGCGGCCTGCGGCCCGGGAGCCGGACGCTCACGGCGGGTCGCGCGCCCGCCGGCGTCATGCTGGCCGCCCTGCTCGAGGTGCCCCCCGGCACTCCGGTGCTGCACGTGCGACGCCTGCGCCTGGCCGACGGCGAGCCGATGGCCGTGGAGGACCTGCACGTCCCGGCCGACCTCGTGCCCGGCCTCACCGGCGCCGACCTGGAGGACCGCTCGTACTACGAGCTGCTCGCCGAGCGCTTCGGCCACCGGATCGCCTCCGGCACGCAGACCGCGGAGGCCGCGCTGACCAGCACCGAGGACGCCGGCGCGCTCGGCGTCGAGCCGGGAACCCCCGCCTTCTGCTTCGAGCGCACCTGCCGGGTGGACTCCGGGCGCGTGGCGGAGTTCGTGCGGTCGATCTACCGGGGCGACCGCTACCGGATCATGGTGGACATCTTCCCGTCGTGAGCCGGCTCGCGCGCTGATCCAACCGTGACCTCTCGGCGCTTGACGCCGGGCGGGTGACGCACACTACAGTTCGCCGCTAGACCTCTGGTCTCGCACCGTGGTCTGCCTCTGCCCGAGGACTCGAAGGGGAGCTCCATGTGGTCGATGCCCGGATCCCGAGCGGCGCGGCGCACCGCCGTCGCCGTCACCGCCGCAGCGGCGCTGGCCCTGGCGGGCTGCGGCGGCGGGGGTGGCGAGGGCGCCGGCGCCGGCGGTGACCGGGCGCTCACCGTCTGGATCATGGAAGGCACCAACCCGGACGCCGAGCCGTTCTTCGCCGAGCTGTCCACCGCGTTCCAGGAGCGCACCGGCGCCACCCTGGACGTCCAGTTCGTCCAGTGGGCCTCGGCGCACGACAAGTTCGTCACCGCCATCGCCGGCGGCACCACCCCGGACGTCGCGGAGGTCGGCACCACCTGGGTCGGCGAGTTCGGCGACGCGGGCGCCCTGGCCGACCTCACGCCGCGCGTGCAGGAGGCCGGGCTGTCCGACGGCCTCGTCGACGGCCTGGTCGAGGCCGGCACGCTCGACGGCGCGCTCTACGGGATGCCCTGGTACGCCGGCGTGCGCTCGATCGTCTACCGCACCGACGTGTTCGCCGAGCTCGGCCTGACCCCGCCGACCACCTGGGACGAGCTCGTCGCCGTGGGGCAGCAGATCAAGCAGGCCAAACCCGACCTGCTCCCCCTCCCGATCGCGGGCGACAACGAGTTCATCGTGTACCCGTTCCTCTGGGGCGCGGGCGGCCAGATCGCCACGCAGAACGGCGACACCTGGACCAGCGGGATCGACTCGCCGGAATCCCGCGCGGGGATCCAGTACTACGCGGACCTCGCGCTCACGCACGGGTTCTCCACCCCCGCGGCCGCCACCTGGCGCGAGACCGACCTGCGCGACTCGTTCACCAAGGGACAGTCCGCGATGATCTTCTCCGGCAGCTGGACGCCCAAGGCGATCCTCGAAGCCGCCCCCGACCTGGAGGGCAAGATCGGGGCGTTCCCGATCCCCGGCCCCACCGGCGGGCTGGCCCCGTCCGTGCTGGGCGGGTCGCTGCTGTCGGTGTTCGAGGGCAGCGAGAACCAGGACCTCGCCTGGCAGCTCGTGGAGATGATGGGCACTGGCGAGTTCGCGTCGAAGTGGGCGAACGAGTCGAGCTACTTCCCGGGCACGAAGGCGCTGCTGGACGAGGCCGCGCAGTCGCCGGACCCGCTCGTGGCGCCGTTCGCGCGGCAGATGGTCGAGTCCGGGCGCAGCGTGCCGGTCACGCCGCTGTTCGGGCAGATCCAGGGCAAGAAGACGATCGCGGCGATGATGCGCTCGATCCTCACCGGTGAGGCCACCGTCGAGCAGGCCACCTCGACCGCGGCCGCGGAGATGAACCAGATCTTCGCCGACGGGGCATGACGGTCCAGGAACGCGTCCGCACGGCGCGTGGCGCGGTTGCGCCACGGCCGCCGCGGCGGCCTGGCGCCCGCCCCACCCGGCCCTGGCTGCTGCTGGCTCCCGCCCTGCTGGTCATGGGCGGGTTGCTGCTCTACCCGCTGGTGCGGGTGCTGGTGCTGTCACTGCAGGACTTCGGCCTGCGCGAGCTCGTGTCCGGGCGCACCGACTGGGTGGGCCTGGACAACTACGTCGAGCTCCTCGGCAACCCGGACCTGTGGACCACCGTCCTGCCCAACACCGTGGGGTTCGCGGTGGTGGCGGTGGCGCTCACGGTCGTGTTCGGCACGCTGGTGGCGCTGCTGCTGGCCCGGCTGTCCCCGCTCGTCCGCGGCGTCGTCACCACGGCGATCATGGTGGCCTGGGCGATGCCGGCCGTCACCGGCACCTACGTCTGGGTCTTCGCCTTCGCCCCCGGTGACGGCATCGTGGTCCAGGCGCTGGACGCCCTCGGCCTCGTCGACGCGGCCACCGCCAACCCGTTCGTGGGCCGGCCCGCGTTCTTCGCGGTGGCCGCGCTCAACGTCGTGCACCACGGCTTCCCGTTCGTGGCGCTCACCGTGCTGGCCGGGCTGATGACGGTGCCCCAGGAGCTCACGGAGGCGGCGATCGTGGACGGCGCGAACGCGTGGCGCCGGTTCTGGTCGGTGACGTTCCCGATGCTGCGGCCGGTGTTCGCGGTGGTCACCGTGCTGTCGACGATCTGGGACTTCAAGGTCTTCACCCAGATCTACCTCATGCCCGGCGGCGACGGGGTGAACCGCAACGTGCTCACCCTCGGCACCTGGTCGTACGTGGAGTCGTTCGCGCAGAACCGCTACGGGCTCGGCGCGGCCATTGCGGTGCTGCTCACCGCGCTGCTGCTGGTCGTCACCGTGGCCTACCTGCGCCTGCTGTTCCGGGAGGACGAGCTGTGAGGGCCGGCCTGCAAAGGATGCTCAAATACTTCGGCGTCGCGGGCGTCCTCGTCTTCACGCTGTTCCCGGTCTACCTCATGGTCGTCACCGGCCTGAACGGCGAGGCCAACGCCGGCTCGCGCAGCCTGTGGCCGTCAGACTGGACGCTCGACAACTTCGCCTACGTGATCGGCGAGGGCGGCTTCGGGCGCTTCCTGCTGAACTCGCTGGTCGTGGCGCTGGGCACCGTGCTCGCCGGGGCGGTGCTCGCGCTGCTGGCCAGCGTGGCCGTGGCCCGGTTCCACTTCCGGTTCCGCACGTCGGTGCTGGTGATGATCCTGATCATCCAGATGGTGCCGGTGGAGGCGCTGGTCATCCCGCTGTTCATCCAGGCACGCAACTTCCAGATGCTCGACACGCTGCTCGGGCTCGTCGTGGTCTACCTGGCGTTCTCGCTGCCGTTCGCGATCTGGACGCTGCGCGGGTTCGTCGCCGCGGTTCCCGTGGAGCTGGAGGAGGCCGCCTACCTCGACGGCGCATCCTGGGGGCGGATGTTCCGCTCGGTGCTGCTCCCGCTGGTGGCCCCCGGCCTGGTGGCCACGAGCGTGTTCTCCTTCATCGTGGCGTGGAACGAGTTCATCTTCGCGCTGACGTTCATGTCCGACGACCAGAACTACACCGTCGCCGTCGGGCTCCGGCGCTTCTTCGGCCAGCACGCCACGGACTGGGGCTCGGTGATGGCCGCGTCCACGCTGATCACGATCCCGGTGATGGTGTTCTTCGTGATCGCGCAGAAGCGGCTCACCGACGGGCTCGTCGCCGGAGCGGTCAAGGGATGACGGCCGACGAGGAGCTCGTCGACGCGGTCCTGCTCCCCGGCTTCACCGGCACCGCCGTGCCCGGGTGGCTCGCCCGCGCCACCGACGCGGGCCTCGCCGGGGTCTGCCTGTTCGCCGGCAACGTCGGGCCCGGCCTCCCGGCGCTCACCGCGGCGCTGCACGGGCACCGCGAGGGGTTCCTCGTGGCCTCCGACGAGGAGGGCGGGCCGGTCACCCGCCTGGACGCCACCGGCGGACCCGCCTGGCCCGCCGCCGCCGCGCTCGGACAGCTCGACGACGTCGAGACCACGACGGCCGTGGGCGCCGGGATCGGCGCGCAGTGCCGCAGCCTCGGGATCGACCTCGCGCTCGCGCCCGTGGCCGACGTCAACGCCGAACCGCGCAACCCGGTGATCGGCGTGCGTTCCTTCGGCGCCACCGCGGACCTGGTGGCCAGGCACACCGCCGCCTTCGTGCGGGGGATGCAGGGCGCCGGCACCGCCGCGGCGGCCAAGCACTTCCCCGGGCACGGCTCCACGCGCGTCGACTCGCACCTGGGCCTGCCGGTCGTCGCCGACGGCGTCGCGATGCTGCGAGCCCGCGACCTGCCGCCGTTCGCCGCGGCGGTCGAGGCCGGGGTGCGCTGCGTGCTCACCGCGCACGTGCTGTTCCCCGCCCTCGACGACCGGCCCGCGACGATGAGCCAGCCGCTGCTGGACCTGCTGCGCCGCGAGCTCGGCTTCGACGGCGTGATCATCTCCGACGCCGTCGACATGGGCGCGATCGCCGCAGGCGTCGGCACCGGGCCCGGTGCGGTGGCGGCAGTGGCGGCCGGCGTCGACCTCGTCTGCATCGGCAACCCCGGCAACGGCTACGACGACGAGGCCGGCTACCGGCAGGTGCGCGACGCCCTGCTCACCGCGGTGGCCGACGGCACGCTCCCCCGCGACCGGCTGGCCGAGGCCGGGCACCGCGTCGCGGAGCTCGCCGGCTGGGTCCGCGCAGCGCCGGACGTCACCGCGCCCACCGACGGGCTCGGCGAGCGCGTCGTGCGCCGTGTCGTGACGGCGGCCGGGGACGTGCGCGTCGGGCGGGGAGCGCACGTCCTCGACCTGACCGGCCCGGCGAACGTCGCCGACGGTCACCGGGGCGAGGCGCGGCTCACCGCCGCGCTGCGACGCCACGACCCGTCGGTCACCTCGGGTACCGGCGCACCGCCCGGGCGTCCGCTGGTGATCGTGGCACGCGGCCCGTCGCCCGCGCTCGACGCCGCGCGCACCGCACGTCCGGACGCCGTGACGGTGCACGTGGGACCGCCCGGCCCGTGGACGCCGCCGTCGCCCTCGATCACGCTCCACGGCGACGGGCGCGCGCACGCGAACGTCGCCGCGGACCTGCTCGCCGGCGAATGATCACCCTGCGCAACCGCTGATCGGGTGGTCGACACCCATCTGCACACGATCCGGTGGTCGGAGCGCTCACACACGGCGATCATGACGCGCGTCGGCCTATTCTTCCGGCACGGAAACGCGATCGGCTCTCCATTCCACACCGATTTCGCGGCGACCGTTCCCCATTCCCGGAAAGGACGTGCCATGCGCATCCGGACGATCCTCGCCGCGACCGCGCTCGCCGGGGCGGCGACACTCACACTGGCCGGATCCGCTTTCGCGGGCGACCGCGACTGCCTGGACTTCACCTCGCACGCCGACGCGCAGGCGGCGTTCGACGCCGTGCCCGGCGACCCGGAAGGGCTGGACGCCGACGGCGACGGCAAGGCCTGCGAGGACCAGTTCGTCGACGACCTGGTCGGCGACTCCGGCGACTTCAGCGACTCCGGTGGCGGCTCCGGGGACAGCCGCGACGACGGGAGCGACGACGGCGGCGCAGACGATAGTGACACGGATGACGGTGACACGGACGACGGTGACGCTCCCGTCGGCGGCGTCGCGACCGGCGGCGGGGGCACCGCCGCGGGGCCTGGCGTGGCCGCACCGATTGCCGCAGCGAGCGCATCGGTGCTGCTCATCGGGGTTCTGGCGGCGGCGGCCCGGCGCTCGGGCCGGCCGCACGGCTGACGGTGAGCGCCCGCGCAGGAGGTGCTGCCACCCGTTCCACCTCCCCGGGGCCGGGTGCGGTCCGCGGCAGCGCCGGCCCCGTCACGGCGCTGCTCGTGGTGCTGCTGGTGGCCGTCGGCGTCACCGCCGCGGGACGGCCGGCCCACCCGCTGCTCCCCCTGCCCGCGCACGCCGCGCGCGAGCTCGACGGGCAGGTGGCGCCGCCGGTCCGCATCCGCATCCCGGCGATCGGGGTCGACGCGCCGGTCGGTCCGCTCGACGTGGACGCGCACGGCGTGCTGCCGGCCCCCGCGAGCGACGGCACGACCGGCTGGTGGCGCGCGGGGCCGGAACCCGGAGAACAGGGAGCGGCGGTGCTGGCCGGCCACGTCGATTCGCAATCCGGGCCGGCCGTGTTCTTCCACCTCCGCCACCTCCACAGCAACGCTGCGATATTCGTGGACAGATCCGACGGGAGCACGGCACAGTTCACCGTCCGGCGGATCGAGAGGCACAGGAAAGACGCATTCCCCACGCATTCCGTGTACGGTCCCACCCCGCGCTCGGAGCTACGGATCATCACGTGCGGCGGGGCGTTCGACCGGGCCGAGCGCCGCTACCGGGACAACGTGATCGTCGTCGCCGACCGCGTCCGCTAGGCCGCCCGCGGTTCATGTCGCGGCTCGGTGCGACCCGCAAACCAGGGTCCTCACGACCGCACTCACGTACGTCTCGCAGGCGGGCCGGCCGTCGTGATCGCCAGGTGTGAGGGCTCCCGATCGAGCCGGTTGCCCAAGCGGCCAGGCCCGCACCGCGGTCGCTGCGTCGATCATCGACAGATGGCGGTCGTTCGATCTCCGATCACGACCATTCGCCCGTGATCGGCGCTGCGGGTCGCGCCGGCCGCGCGGTGATCGTTCTGATCAGCACCTGAGGGCGGACGCTGTGACAGTGGCGTACTTGTCGGAGCGATCACGGCCCGGTGATCGTTCCGAGCAGTGCGCGGGTGCTGTCGCGGCGACGTCAGGTGCTTCTCGCAGCGATCACCATCGGGCATCCGACGCCCGAGCCGGCCGCACGCTCGATGTATCGCCCTCGCACCATTTTCGCTGATCACGGCCACCTCGCGTTCCGTACGCGCCCGTTGCATGATCAATGAGACGTGAGCGGGGTCTGCCGGAGATCCAACCCCGCTGACGTCTCGCTCGTGGCGCATCCCGCGGACGTAGCCGTCCAGGTTCCGCGTTCCGCGCCCGTTGCACGACCACGTAGACGTGAGCGGGGTTCGGGGAAGATCCAACCCCGCTCACGTCTACGTCGTCGTGGAATCTCCTGTGGGCGCGCCGTTCCCGGCTCGCGACCACTGCCTCACACCCCGACCCTGGCCTTCCGCGTAGTCGGCCGGGTTCCCCCTGCTCCTCCCGTCGGCGGGGTGGCCGGGTTGGCAGAACTGCCGAATATCGGGGCTGGGCGGGCGGCCGTCCCCGGCGCGGGCCCAGGCCTGTCCGGGACGAGCCCGCCCCTGTCACGTGCTCGCGCACCTTGCGGTGGTCCCGATCCACCCCTTCCCGATGATCATCGGGCCGGCTCGAGGCGTGTTTCCGACCATGATCGGCGGAATCGGGACATAAGCTGCAGGGGCGCGGTTCATGTCCCTGTCCCGCTGATCAAGGCCGTTTCCGGAGAGTTCAGGAACGGCACCACAGCCAGTCGAGTGGCACTCGGCCGCGACGGACTCGTCGTGGACAGGCCTGGGCCCGCGCCGGGAACGGCCGCCCGAACGACCACGATATTCGTGGGTTGTGCCCAACCCGGCCGCCCTCCGCGCGGAGGTCGAACTCGGCCCCGGACCCACTGCGGGTGAGACCTCGATGCGTCGTGGGGCAGGAAGTATCGAGCCGGGGACGGCGCGCCCACCGCAACCCGGGCTACGAGGCAGGGCCACGGGGACGCCGGGGCGCGGAGTGCTCGGGCACCGGTCGCGCCCCCGGATTCGCGCGCGCCCCCGTCGACGCGTCGGAGGAGACGGGGGCGGGCGGGTCACGGACCGGCCGGTGCGTGACCCGGTGGACGTTCGTGACCACCGCACCATCTCAACGCGGTCGCGAGGACGCCGCGGTGCGGCTCGCTCCGATCACGCGACGGACTCCGCCCAGATTCCCAGCCACTCCTCAGGCGCACCTCAGGGTCGAGGCGCACCGTCGTGGCATGAGCGAGGAGCACAGGGAGCAGGGCCGGGACGCGAGCGCCTCGACCGGTGACTCCCGCACGGACCATTTCGCCGTCCCGTCCTACGCGGGCGCACCGGCACCGGACGCCGCGCACGGGCCGGAGCAGCCCGCCGCGGCCGGACCGCCCACCGGGTCCTTCGGCCCGCCGCCGCAGGGCCCACCGCTGCAGGGGCCGCCGCAGGGCCCGTCGGACGGCTACTTCCCACCGCCACCCGGCCACTTCGGGGGCCCTCCGACCGCCACGATGCCACCGCAGCCGCGGCGGCAGCGCACGATGACCGGCATCGTCACCGCCGCGCTGATCGCGGGCCTCGTGGGCGGGGGCGCCGGCTTCGGCGGGGCCTACGCGCTGCTCGGCGGCGACGGCTCGGGCAGCACCCTCACCTCGTCCCCGCAGGCACCCGACTCCGTCAACGCGGCTCCGGGCTCCGTCACCGCGGCGGCGCAGACCGTGCTGCCCAGCACGGTGGACATCCGCGCCACGACCGCGCAGGGCGCCGCCGAGGGCAGCGGCATGATCCTCACCCCCGAGGGCGACATCCTCACGAACAACCACGTCGTCGCGGGCGGCGGGGAGATCACCGTGACGCTGGCGGACGGCACCGAGCACCCCGCCACCGTGGTCGGCACCTCCCCCAGCTACGACATCGCGGTGATCCGCGTGCAGGGTGCCACCGGGCTCACCCCGGCCACGCTGGGTGAGAGCTCCTCGCTGCAGGTCGGCCAGCCGGTCGTGGCCATCGGTTCGCCGCGCGGGCTCACCGGCACCGTCACCACCGGCATCGTCAGCGCGCTCGACCGCACCGTCGCCGTGCCCGGCGAGGACGGCGGCGCGGTCGTCTACAACGGCCTGCAGACCGACGCCCCCATCAACCAGGGCAACTCCGGCGGGCCGCTGGTGAACCTCGACGGGCAGGTCGTCGCCGTCAACTCGGCCATCGCCACCGCGGGCGAGCAGAACAGCGGCAGCATCGGTCTCGGTTTCGCGATCCCGATCGACCAGGCCCGCCGCGTTGCCCAGGAGGTCATGGACACGGGCACCGCGACGAAGCCGGTGCTCGGCGTGCAGGGCACGGTGGGTGCCGGCACCGGGGACGGTGCCCCGATCGCCGCCGTGCAGCCGGGCTCGCCCGCCGAGGCGGCAGGCCTGGCGGCCGGGGACGTCGTCACCCGTGTCGACGGCGCGCAGGTGGCCGATTTCGCGGACCTGATGGCCCGCGTCGGTTCCCACGCCCCCGGCGAGCAGGTGACCCTGACGGTCACGAACGGCGGCGCCGAACGCACCGTCGACGTCACGCTGGGCAGCCAGCCCGACGAGGCCGCCACCACCAGCCCCGGCCAGGGCGGCGGCCAGAGCAGCCCCTTCGGTGGCGGCCAGGAGAACCCGTTCGGCGGTGAGAGCCCCTTCGGCGGAGGCAACTGACGGTCCCCACCGGGATCGCAGCAGAGCCACTTCCCTGCAACGAGGTTGCGGGGAAGTGGCTCTGCTGCAACTCGGGAGGGCTCAAGGCGCCTGAAGCCAGCGCCGGATGTCGGCTCCGTCCTCACCGAGGGCGGGTGGGCTGCGACGGTAGGACGGCGGCGTGGCCGAGTACGTCACCGGGTTGCGGACGCTCGGGACACCGTCCGGCTCGACCACCGGCTCGAGGCCGAGGCGCTCGGCGAGGGCGAGGCCCTCGTCGATCGTGTTGATCGGTCCGCAGGGGACGCCCGCGGGCCCGAGGATGTCGAACCACTCCTGCGCCGATTTCGTGGCCAGCCGCGCCAGCAGCAGGGGGCGCAGCTCGTCGCGGTGGGCGTTGCGCTCGGGCATGGAGCCGAAGCGCGGGTCGTCGAGCAGCTCGGGGGCGCCGATCGCGGTGGCGAGCCTGCGGAACTGGTGGTCGTTGGCGGCGATCACGATCAGCTCGCCGTCACCGGTGGGCAGCGGCTCGTAGGGGAACAGGCTCAGGTGGGCGTTGCCCAGCCGCCCGGGCACCACGCCGCCGGCCAGCACCGCGGAGGTCTGGTTGACCAGGCCCGACAGCGCTGCGGAGAGCAGGTTGGTCTCCACCTTCTGCCCCTCCCCGGTGCGCTCGCGGTGGTGCAGAGCGGCGATGATCGCGACGGCCGCGTGCAGGCCGGTGATCACGTCGAAGACGGCGACACCCGCGCGGAACGGCGGCCCGTCGGCGTCACCGGTGAGGCTCATGAGCCCGGACGTGGCCTGTACGAGCAGGTCGTAGCCGGGCAGCGCCGCCCCGGCGGCCGTGCCGAACCCGCTGATCGAGCAGTAGACGACCCGCGGGTTGGCGGCCGAGACCGTCTCGTGGTCGAGGCCGAAGCGCGCCAACCCGCCCGGCTTGAAGTTCTCGATCAGCACGTCGGCGCGCCCGGCGAGCCGCTGCGCCACGTCCAGGTCGGCCGGGTCGGCGAGGTCGAGCACGATGGAGCGCTTGTTGCGGTTGATCGACAGGTAGTAGGTGGCGGTGCCGTCCTCGCTCGTGGGAGGCACCCACGTGCGCGTGTCGTCGCCGCTGCCCGGCCCCTCGACCTTGATCACGGTGGCCCCGAGGTCCGCGAGCAGCATCGTGGCGTAGGGGCCGGCGAGGATCCGCGAGAAGTCGGCGACGATCACCCCCGACAGCGGTCCGCTGGTTGGGGTGCCGTCGATCGGATCGTTCGCGATGCTCACCTCACGCATCGTCTCAGGTGTGGCGGCGCAGGGCCGTCAGGGCCAGCGCTGTCGCCGCCGCCACCAGGACTGCGCTCGCGGCGAAGGCCAGCCGGTAGCCGCTCGCCAGCGCCTCGACGTGCGTGACGCCCGCCGCGGCCAGCCCGTCGGTACGCGCGGCCGCGAGCGCGGCCAGCGCAGCGATCCCCAGCGCGGCGCCGATCTGCTGGCTCGTGTTGGCCAGCCCGGACGCGAGCCCCGCGTCCGCGGGCGTCGCGTCGGACATCATCACCGTGGTCACCGCGGGCAGGACGAGTCCGGCGCCGAGCCCGAGCACGAGCATCGACGGCAGGACGTCCACCAGGTAGCTGCCGGTGGCGGGCCGGACGAGCAGGAGCAGCCCCGCGACGAGCAGCACCTCGCCGACGAGCAGCACGGGCCGGGCCCCCGCCCGCGCGATCAGCTGCCCGGAGAGCAGGAGCGAGACGAGCGCGATCGTCACCGGGATCGGCAGCATCGCGAAGCCCGTCTGCGCCGGGGCGTAGCCGAGCGCCTCCTGCAGGTACAGCGCGGCGGTGAACTGGAACCCCATCATCCCGGCCACCGTGAGCAGCTGCACCGCATTGCCGCCCGACACCGCGCGGGAACCGAAGATCCCGAGGCGGACGAGCGGCTCGGCGGCGCGGCGCTGCCGGGCCACGAACCCGGCGAGCAGGGCCACCGCGGCGGCGGCCAGGCCGAGCCGCACCGCCGCGCTCGAGGATCCGACGATCGTGAGCACCACGAGCACGAGGCCGGCGGTGACCAGCAGCCCGCCGAGGACGTCCGGCCGCCCCGACCGGTCCACCGGGCCGTCGGCCTCGACCGCCCACAGGGCGAGCAGCACCACGACGACACCGATGGGCACGTTGACGAGGAAGATCCACCGCCAGCCGACGGACTCGGTGAGCACGCCGCCGAGCAGCGTGCCCAGCGACGCCCCGGCCGCGCCGACGAACGCGTAGGCGCCCATCGCCCGCGCCCGCGCCCCCGGCTCCGGGAACAGCGCGACGATCATCCCGAGGACCACCGCAGAGGCCATCGCAGCCCCGATGCCCTGCAGGAACCGCGCCGCCACGAGCATTTCCGCGGTTACCGCGAGCCCGCAGAGCAGCGAGGCCAGCACGAACAGCGCGAGGCCCGCGAGCAGCATCCGCCGCCGCCCGACGAGGTCTCCGAGCCGGCCGGCGAGCAGGAGCAGGCCACCGAGCGGAACGAGGTAGGCGTTGACCGTCCAGGCGAGCCCGGCCTGGGTGAAGCCCAGGTCGGCCTGGATCGCCGGCAGCGCGACGCTGACGATCGTGCCGTCAAGAATGATCATGAGCATGCCGCCGCACAGCACGACGAGGGCGAGCCAACGGGATGCGGCATCGCGAGGGGTGCCGGTGGCGACCGGGCTTCCAGGAGTGGACACGAGAGGAACTGTAGCGGATCGTTCCGTAACAGACAATCTCGTTTCGGATTGACTTGTAGCGGACGGTCAGCTGCTCCGCTTCCGGCGCGGCGCGTGCGGGTTCGGCTCCACGGCCGACAGCGGGCCGTCGTGCGTGACCAGCCGCAGCAGGGCGTCCAGCAGCACCGTGCGCTGCTCGCCCGAGAGCACGCCGAGCACCTCCGCGTAGAGGCCGTCGATCACGCCGCCCGCTTCCGCCAGCACGGCGTCCCCCGCCTCGGTGGTGCGCACGATGCGCGCCCGGCGATCCACGGGCGACGGCGTGCGCTGCGCCAGCCCGGCTTTCTCCAGGTGGTCGAGGGTGACCACCATGGTGGTCTTGTCCAGCAGGGAGAGCTCGGCGAGCTCGCCCTGCGTCCGCTCCCCGGACGCCGCCTTGGAGAGCACGCAGAAGTCCCGGACGTTCATGTCGAGCTCGCCGAGCACCGTTCCCATCCGCGCCGCGAGCGCCTGGCTCGCCTTGTCGAACAGGTACGACAGGTCGCGACGGATCTCCTCGTCGCTGCGCGTGTCCATACCGGGCAGCTTAACGACGATCCGGATCGGGACGATCCGGAAGCGACCTTTCCCGCTGCGGCGCGGTCAGTCCGCCGCGGCCGGCTCCGTCGCTCGCCCGGAGTCCCGGGGCCCGCCGGCCTGGGGCTCGGGGTGCCCCAGGCGCGTCAGCCATCCGCGCAGGACGCGATGCAGTGCCTCGGCGCCGACGATCTCGTCGGGCGGCGGGAGCTGCGTCGGGTGCAGGAGGAAGCCGCGGGACTGGGCTCCCCCCAACCCGCCGTGCGAGCCCACGTGCGGCTCGAACGGGGACGCCTCGTCGCGCATCGGGTCGTAGCGACTGTTGATCATCAGGTCCGCGCAGTGCGGGAAGCCGTCCATCCGACGCACCAGGTCGGCCGCGTGCGGGCCGTAGGGCACCAGCGGGTCGTCCCCGATGACGACGCCGGTGGCCAGCCGGTGCAGCCCGTCGCGACCCAGCACGACCGGCCCGAACTCCGCGCTGCGCACCAGGACGAACCCGACCCCGGGGTGGTCGACGAGCGAGGGCAGCAGTTCGGGGAACTCCTGCTCGATCGTCTCCAGCTCGACGCGCCCGGGGTGCTCGGTGAACGAGGCCATCGCGAGGTGCCCGGACGCGACGACGACCACGCCGGGAGCCACCCGCGCCGCATCACCGGGCGCGCCGCCTGCCGTGCGGGGGCGGTCGGGCGCCGAGCCGGCGCGCTCCACCCGGTCACGCAGGCGCCGCGCGATCGGTCCGCCGGTGGACGATGCCTCGGCGAGCACCGCGCCGACCTGCCAGCCCTCGGCGGTGCGGCCCGGGTCGGGGCGCGCGCCGCGCCGCGGGTCGGGTTGGGGCTGCCCGCACAGCCGCCCCACCAGCGCCTCGATCGACTCCCCGAACCGGTCGGCGAACGCCCAGCCCTGCGTCTGACCGTGATCGGAGAGGGCGACGATGTGGTAGCGCCGCGGGGCGAGCTGGGTGGCCCGGTGCAGCCGGCCGATCTGCCGGTCGATCGCGCGCAACACGGCCAGCGCGTCGAAGCGCTCGACACCGGAGTGGTGCCCGACCTCGTCGTAGCCGAGGAAGTCGGCGTACACGGCCGCCCGGCCGGCCAGCATGTCCTCGATGATCGCCGAGACCACCACGTCCCGGACGATGACCGTGGTGGCGGCGCGGGCGAACGGGTAGAACCCGCCGCGGCTCACCCGCGGCACCACCCCGGCACGCCGCTGCCGGACGGCCGCCGAGACCTCGCGTCCGATGTCGACCACGGCACCGGCGAACGTGCGCAGCGCGTTGGCCGGGTTGGCGAAGTACGCGTAGTAGCCCGCGCCCATCCCGTCGCGCCCGCGGCGGCGCCGGCCCGACCCGCTGACCAGCGGCAACGCGCTCATCGTGAGGCTCGTGCGCGCGGCGTCGCCGGTGAACAGGTTGCCGCGCGCCGCCCCGTCGACGGCGAGCAGGCCGCACCCGTCGGAGTGGCGGCGCTCGATCTCGGCCGCGTCCTCCGGGCTGGAGCACGCCATGACGTGGTCGCGGTCCTTCTCGTACCACCGGAACCCGATCACGTCGGCGTTGTCGCCGTGCAGGATGCCGCAGACGCTCGCCCCGGTCTGCGAACTCCAGTCGGTGTGCCACCCGGTGAGCCGGTGGCTGCCGGTGTCGAGCAGCCGCGCGAAGGTGGGCATGTCCCCGTCGCGGACGGCGCGTCGCAGCGTGTCGATCCCCAGCCCGTCGACCTGCAGGAACAGCACACCAGGCGGCATCTCGCCCCGACCGGCCGCACCGCTGCGGGCCCGGCGGCGCGCGGCCCGGCGGAAGAACAGCTCGTCCTCGTCGAGGCCCACCAGGCTGCTGACGCTCGCGCCGAGCGCCGCCACGGCGACCGCCACGACGACCGCCGTGCCGAAGTCGGTGACCACCACACCGGGCACGGCGAAAGAGATCGCCAGCACCCCGGCGCCGAGCAGCAGGAACGAGCCGATGCCCAGCGTGAACACCGCCACCGGGAGCGCGATCCGCAGGACCAGCGGCCAGACCACGGCGCTGAGCACGCCGAACAGCAGGGCGCAGACGGTGGGCTGCCACCACTCGGGCATCGCGAAGCCGGTGAGCCCGGCGTCCAGCAGCTGCAGGGCGCCGACCGCCAGCACCCACACGAGCACCAGCCGCGCCAGCACCCGTCCGCCGCGCAGCAGCTGGCCGGCGCCGTAGGGCACCCTCACGATGCCGCCCCGGGGCCGCGCGTCACGGGTTCGGCGGCCCGCTCGGCACGGCGGCGGCGCACCCGGGAGGTCACGAACGAGGCGATCCCCCCGGCGACCAGTACGAGCAGCGCGGCCAGCAGCGTGGCCGGCACCGGGTCGTCGAACAGCCCACCCGAGAGCACACCCAGCGCGGCATAGGCGATCGCCCACACCAGGCAGGCGAGGCAGGCGGCCGGGACCAGCCGTCGCCACGGGTAGCCCAAACCACCCGCGGCGAGCAGCACCGGGATCCGGCCGGCCGGCACCAGCCGCCCGACCACGACCAGCAGCCCTCCACGGCGGATGAACTGCTCCCGCGCCGCCTCGAGCCGCTCGGGGCTCTGGCCGCGGGCCACCCAGCGCAGCATCGCACCGCGACCGGCGCGGGCCACCCCGTACGTCACGAGATCACCGAGCAGCGCGGCGACCGTGGCGATCAGCACCACCGCCACGAGCGACATGCGGCCGGTCGAGACGGCGATCGCCGCGGCCGCCCCGACGACCGCGCCGGTGGGCACCACGGGCACGAGCGAGCCGAGCAGCACCCCGCCGAACAGCGCCTGGTAGCCGACGGTGGACGGATCGGTCCAGCCGATCGAGAGCACGATCATCGCGCCACCGACGGTGTGCCGGGCAGCGCGACGGCCGCCCCCGGCTCCGTGATCAGCACCCGGGTGGACCCGCCCGCGGCGGCGACCGCCTCGGCGAACCGGCGTGGCGGCTCGACCAGGAGCCGGCGCATCCGGTCCCCGAGCCGGCCCGGCAGGCGCGGCAGCCCGGCGACGGCGAGCGTGCCCCAGTGCACGGGCACCGCCACGCGGGGGCGCAGCAGTGCCACCGCCTCGGCGGCACGGGCCGGGTCCAGGTGCCCTGGGCCGAGGTCGGGACCCCATCCCCACACCGGGAGCAGCGCCGCATCGAGCCGGCCGAGCGCGGCGAGGCCCGGGAAGAGGTCCGTGTCGCCCGCCGCGTAGACCCGGGTGCCTGCGCCCTCGAGCACGTGGCCCATCGCGCGCGCCTGCGGGCCGTGCGTGGAGCGCGGGCCGAACCGGTGGCCGCTGTGCGCGGCCGGCACCCCGTGCACGCGCAACCCGCCGTGCTGCAACTCCTCACCCGGTGCCAGCTCGTCGACGTGGCGCAGGCCCCGGCGGCGCAGCCAGCGCCCGGCGCCGCGCGGCACCACGACGCGGACGCCGCGCGGCAGCAGCCGCAGGGACGGCAGGTGCAGGTGGTCGGCGTGCAGGTGGGACAGCAGCACCAGGTCGACGTCGCCGTGGTGGACGGCCGCCGGTGTCTGGGTGACGCGGCGCAGCGGCCCGACCCGGCTGGTCAGCACGGGGTCGGTGAGCACCACCGACCCGGCCAGCTCCAGGCGGACCGTGGAGTGGCCGAGGAAGCGCATCGCGAGGCCCCGCACCACACCAGTATCACCCGCGCCGTCGCCGCACGATCGGGCGTCACCCCGGCCACCTCAGGGACGCCGCCGGTCGCCCAGGACGCCCCGTCACGTAGCCCGCGGTGGGCGGCGGGCACAAGAACGCGCGGTCACTCCCTCCACTGCTGGGCAGGTGCCACGCCGGGGAGGGGTGCGCCGTTCTGGGCCACCCCGCCCAGCAGTGAGGCCAGCAGGAACACCACCCGACCTGCGCGGAGCATGCGGCGGCGGCCGAACAGGTCACCGGCACGGCCGCCGGCCAGCAGCAACCCGCCGAACGCCAGCGCGTAGGACGTCAGGACCCAGTCGAGATCGGCCTGCGCGATGCCCGATCGGGCGCCGATGACGGGCAGGCCGACGGTCACGATGGTGCCGTCCATCACGATCGGCAACTGCGCAGCGGCGATCACCAGCAGTTCCAGGCCGTGGCCGGGGGAACGGGTTCCTCAGGAGGCGGTGGCGGCGCTGTGGACCGCGGCGGCCAGCCGGTCGTGTTCGGGGTAGGACCAGTTGAAGGAGAAGCGGCGGCGGGTGTAGCCGAACGCGATGCCGTTGCGGGGATCTACGAAGGCCTCCGAGCCCGCCGAGCCACCGTGGCCGAACGCCCACGCGCTCAGGAACGGGTAGCGCAGGCCCTTGGCCTGGAATCCCAGCGCGTACTGGCCCGCTGCGCCGGTGACCAGGTCACCGCCGGTCGAGTGGAGCATCGAGAACTCGCCGAGGGTGTCGGGCTTCAGCAGCGCGGCGTGACCGTCCAGCCCGGAGACCGCCGCCGCGTACATGCCGGCCAGCCCGCGGGCGTTGCCCACGCCGCCAGCGGAGGCCTGGCCCAGTGCCCGCACCCGCCGGGTGTTGATGAAGGCGACCTGGTCCAGGGGCGGCGTGGAGTTCAGGCCGTACCCGATCCCGGTGATGCTGTGCGGTCCGGGGACGGCCGCCCAGAACGCGGCGAGCTCCTCCGGGTCGGCCACGCCCGGCAGCACCTCCCGGTACCTGTCCTCCAGCGCCTCCGGCAGCCCCAGATGGATGTCGAGTCCGTAGGGCGTGCGGACCCGCTCTTCGAAGATCTCCTGCAGCGAGCGGCCGGTGACCCGGTGGATCACCTCGCCGACGATCGCGAACGACACGAACCCGCCGTAGCCGCAGGCCGTGCCCGGCCGCCAGTACGGCCGCTGCCCGGCCAGCCGCGTCGCGATCACCCGGTCGTCGGCGAGCTCGTCCGCCGTCAGTCCGCCGTCGACGCCGATCACACCGGACCGGTGGGACAGCACGTCTCGCAGGGTGATCCGGGCCTTGCCGGCGGCGGCGAACTCCGGCCAGGCACGGGCGACGGGCTGGTCCAACTCCAGCACGCCGTCCTGCACCAGCAGCGCGACCACCAGGGTCGCGGCGCCCTTGGTGGAGGAGTAGACGCCGGTCAGGGTGTCACCGGTGACCTCGGCTCCGGTCCACAGGTCGACCACCGTGCGGCCGTCCACGTACGCCGCGAGCTGCGCGCCGGATCCGCCCTCCTCGGCCACCGCCGCGGCGAACTCCTCGCGCACCACCTCGAACCCGTCGGCCACCATCCCGTGGATCTCGATCTCGCTCATCGCGTCGCTGCTCCGTTCGTCACGTCGTCGGTCGATCGCAGCCATGACGAACGTGCCGCCGCGGGTGTGACCGGACCCGTGCGTCACATCACCGGCGCGCCGTTCGTCAGTGCGGCGGGCACCGACACCAGCGGGCGACCATGAAGGGCGATCATGAACGAAACCGACTTCCTGGCCGGGCGATTCGAGGAGCACCGCACGCATCTCAAGGCGGTGGCCTACCGGATGCTCGGCTCCCTGACCGAGGCCGACGACGCCGTCCAGGAGGCCTGGCTGCGGCTCGCCCGCGCCGACGCCGGCGGGATCGGCAACCTCGGCGGCTGGCTGACCACAGTGGTCGGCCGGGTCTGCCTGGACATGCTGCGCTCACGCACGCAACGGGGCGAAACCTCGCTGGAGTCCCGTCTGCCGGACCCGATCGTGAGCGGGCAGGCCACCGATCCCGAGCACGAGGCGCTGATCGCCGACTCGATCGGGCTGGCGCTACTGGTGGTACTGGAGTCGCTCACCCCGCCAGAACGGCTGGCCTTCGTGCTGCACGACATGTTCGGCATGCCCTTCGAGGAGATCGGCCCCGTCATCGACCGCACCCCTGTCGCGACCCGCAAACTCGCCAGCCGCGCCCGCCGGCGCGTCCAGGGCGCCGCCCCCGCGCCCGACCCCGACCCGGTGGCCCAGCGCAGCGTCGTCGACGCCTTCCTCAGCGCCGCACGCGGCGGCGACTTCGACGCCCTCGTGGCCGTCCTCGACCCCGACGTCGTGCTGCGCGCCGACGGCGGCAAGGCGCTGCCCGGCGGCATGAAGGTGCTGCGCGGCCGCGAAACGGTGGCCGGCCAGGCCGCCACCTTCCACCGCAAGGCCACCCTCTCGACCAGCCGGCCCGCCCTGGTCAACGGAACGGCCGGACTGGTCAACACCATCGACGGCCGGCTCTTCTCGGTCATGAGCTTCACCGTCATCGGCGAGAAGATCACCGCGATCGAGATCCTGTCCGACCCTGAACGCCTGTCCGCCATCGACCTCACCGGTCTGGAGCACTGACTTCACCCCGGCCGCCCCGAAGCGCGCCGCTCAGCTCAGGCGAAGCGGACCGGCTGCCCCGTCGACTCCAGCACGGCCAGCCACAGGTCACCGTGCGGGTCGACCTGGTTGCGCCGGCTCACCGCCACGCTCATCGGGATGTGCACGAACCGGCGCCGGTATCGGCCCACCACCATCTCGGTGCGCCCCGACATCGCCGCGTGCACCGCCGCCTGCGACAGCCGTGTGCAGTACACCGAGTCGTAGGGGTTGGCCGGCACGCTGCGGATCGCGTAGCTCGGGTCGATGTAGCGGATCGAGGTCTCGATCCCCGCGTCGCAGAAGTGGTCGCCGATGCGGCGGTGCAACCAGGGGCCGATGTCGCGCAGCTTCGCGTTGCCCGACGCGTCGCGCGCGGCGTCGTCGGGATCCCCCATCAGTTCCTGGCCCGCCCCCTCGGCCACGACGACCACCGCGTGCCCGCGCTCGGACACCCGCCTCCGCACGTGCGCGAGCAGCCCGTGCTCGCCGTCCAGCGCGAACGGGACCTCGGGGATCAGCACCGCGTCGGCGCCGCTGCGGGCGAGCGCGGCGTAGCAGGCGATGAAGCCGGAGTGCCGGCCCATCAGCTTGACCAGGCCGATCCCGTTGGCCGTGGACTTGGCCTCCACCTGCGCGGCCCGGATGGCGTCGCTGGCCAGGCTGAACGCGGTCTGGAACCCGAAGCTCTGGTCGATGTAGGGGATGTCGTTGTCGATCGTCTTCGGGATGCCGACCACCGCGATCCGCAGCCCGCGCTCCTCCAGCACCCGCGCGATCTTCATCGCCCCGCGCATCGAGCCGTCGCCGCCCACCACGAACAGCACGTTGACGTGCAGCTGCTCCAGGCAGTCGACGATCTCCTCGGGGTCCTGCGGGCCGCGGGAGGTGCCGAGCACGGTGCCGCCGTCGGTGGCGATGTCGCGCACCGACTCCGGGGTCAGCTCGACGACGTCGTGGCCGTAGTCGGGGACGAAGCCCTGGTAGCCGTTGCGGATGCCGACCACGCGGCGCACGCGGTAGTGGTAGGTCAGCGTGCGGACCAGGCCCGCGATGACGTCGTTGAGCCCGGGGCACAGCCCGCCGCACGTGACGATCGCGGCGCGGGTCTTCGCCGGATCGAAGAAGATCTGGCGACGGGGCCCGCAGGGCTCCAGCCCCGGCAGCTCTCCCGGCGGGACCCCGCGCGACGAGATGCGCGAGAGCGTGTCGTCGAGCAGGACGCGGTCGTTCTCGCTGATGTAGTGCTCGGTGGTGCGGGTGGCATCGAGGACGGGTGCCATCGGCGAGGTGATGCGGGCCGGCCCGAGCGTGCGGATCGTGAGGTCGGGCGTCGGCTCGAGCCGGGGCAGCTCGACGACGGACGCCTCATGACCGGCGTCGTGGCCGGCGTCGTGGCCGGACCCGTCGTGCTCGTCGGAGAAGGCGGTACTCACGGCGCTCCCTGCATCGGCGGCGCAGACGACCACGCCGCGACACTGGGACGGTGGCTCACTTGACCGGTACAGGATGCCGGGCGCGGCCCGCCGTGGCCAGACCGGGTCGGAAAGGTGTTCCTGATTCCACATACTTGCCCATGACAACGATCGCGTGCTCCTCTGAGGAGGTGCCCTCCCCCCGTCCGGCCGTCGTCATCGGCGTGCTCGCGTCCTGCGGGCTGGCCGTCTCACTGATGCAGACGCTCGTCGTCCCGCTGCTGCCGCAGTTCCCGCAGCTCCTCTCGGCCTCCCCCGCCACGGTGGCCTGGCTGGTGACGGCGACGCTCGTGGCCGCAGCCGTCTCCGCCCCGGTGCTGGGCCGGCTCGGCGACATGTACGGGAAGCGGCGCATGCTGCTCGTCGCGCTGGGGATCGTGTCGGTCGGCTCGGCGCTCGGCGCCGTCGCCCCCGGCGTCGGGGTGCTCATCGTGGCGCGGGCGCTGCAGGGCGTCGCGATGGGAGCGATCGCCCTGGGCATCAGCATCATGCGCGACGTGCTCCCGCCCGCCCGCATCGGCAGCGGGATCGCGCTGATGAGCTCGTCGCTCGGGATCGGCGGGGCGATCGGGCTGCCGCTCACCGGCGTCGTGGCGCAGCAGGCCAGCTGGCGCTGGCTCTTCGCCGGCGCCGCGGTGCTCGGCGCGGTACAGTTCGTGCTGGTGCTGCTCGTCGTGCGGGAGTCCCCGCTGCGCTCCGGCGGGCGCTTCGACGTGCCCGGGGCGGTGGGTCTGTCGGCGGCGCTGGTCTGCCTGCTCCTGGCCGTCTCCAAGGGCAACGAGTGGGGCTGGGGCAGCGTCCCGGTGCTCGGGCTGCTCGTGGCCGCCGCGGTCGTCCTGGCCCTGTGGGTCCGCTGGGAGCTGCGGACCCGCGGGCCGCTGGTCGACCTGCGGGTCTCCGCACGGCCGGCCGTGCTGTGGACGAACATCGCCTCGATCGCCATCGGCTTCGGGATGTTCGCGGGCTTCCTCGTGACCACGCAGGTCCTGCAGGCCCCCGAGGTCAGCGGGTACGGGTTCGGCCTCTCGCTCGTGGCGTCAGGCGTGGTCCTGCTGCCGATCGGCGCGGCCATGACGATCTTCTCGCCGGTGTCGGCCCGGGTGTCGCGCCGGCGCGGGGCACGCACCTCGCTCGTGCTCGGCACCGTGGTGCTCGCCCTGGGCAACCTCCTGATGGCGACGCTGCCGACATCGGTGCCGCTCATCGTGGCGGCGTCCACCACCACCGCGATCGGGGCCGCGATGGCCTACTCCGCGATCCCGCTGCTGATCATGCAAGCGGTGCCGTCGAGCGAGACCGCCGCCGCCAACAGCCTGAACACCCTGATGCGGATGCTCGGCACGTCCTCGTGCAGCGCGGTCGTCGCGGCGGTCACCACGGGCCTGACGACCACCGTCGGCGGGCAGCTGTTGCCGTCCGGCAGCGCGTACACCGTCATCTACCTCGCGGCCGCGGCCGCGGCCCTCGTCGGCGCGGCGATCGCGGCCCTCACCCCGCGGCCCGCCCCTCTGCCGGTCCTGCCGGCGTCCGCCGTCAGCGGGCCTGCGGTGACGGGACGGGGCCGGGCCGCCCCGGACGCGCCGCGCCGGCCAGCAGCCCGCAGCCCGCGCTGAGCACGCCACCCACCGCCATCGCCGCCCAGCTCGCGCGGAACGCGCCGAGCTGCTCGGCCGTGCCCGCGAGGCCGGCCAGCAGCACCGCCACGCCGAGCACCGCCCCGATCTGGCGCGCGCAGGTGCCCACCGCGCTGCCGGTGGCGAAGCGGGCGGACGGGAGATCGGCCACGACGGCTGCGCCGAGCCCGGCGAACGACGTCCCGACGCCCGCGCCGGTCATCAGCGTCGCCACCAGGAACAGCCGGTAGTCCGGGGTCGCGCTCATCGCGGTCGCGAACGTCAGGCAGCCCGCGGCGAACAGCACGCCACCGGGGACGATCGCCGCGGCGGCCCCGAACCGGTCGACGAGCCGGCCGCCGACGGACGACGCCACCGCGGCCGTCAGCGGCCCGGGAGTGACCGCGAGCCCGGCCGCGAGCGCGGCCCAGCCCCAGACGCCGGTGACGAACAGGACGTTCGCCAGCAGCAGGGCGTAGAAGGCGGCGGAGAACACGAGGTACCCGGCGAGGGCGGCCCGGAACGAGCGCAGCCGGAACAGTGCCGGCTCGACGACCGGCCGCGCGACCCGCAGGCTGCGGACGGTCAGCGCGGCGAGCAGGGCGAGCCCGGCGACCAGCACCGCGGCGGTGTCGACGGTGAGCCAGCGGCCGTCCTCGGCGTTGACGATGCCCAGCGACAGCAGCGCGACCCCGCCGCCGAGCAGCAGGACGCTGAGCGGGTCGGGGAGTCCGCCGCCCGACTCCCGCGACTCCGCGAGGACCCACATCCCGGCGACCAGCGCGACCGCGACGACCGGCAGGTTGACGAGGAACACGGCGCGCCAGCCGAAGGAGTCGACGAGCAGCCCTCCGAGGGCGGGGCCGGTGGCCGCCGCGACCCCGCCCATCGCGCCCCACACGCCCAGCGCGGTGCCGCGGCGCTCCGGCGGGAACGCCGGCAGCAGCACCCCGACCGAGGCCGGGGCGGCGAGCGCCGCGGCCAGCGCCTGCACCGTCCGTGCCGCCACGAGCGCGCCCGGCGTCGGGGCCAGCGCGCACAGCGCGGAGGCGATGCCGAAGAGCGCGAGCCCGGCGAGGAGCACGCGCTTGCGCCCTGCGACGTCGGCGAGCCGCCCCGCGGGCACCAGCAGGGCGGCGAACACCACGTTGTAGGCGGTGACCACCCAGGACAGGTCCGCGAGCGACGTGCCGGCGAAGTCCCGGCTGATCGCCGGGAACGCGATGTTGACGATCGTGACGTCGAGGAACGCCAGGAACGCGGCGAGCGAGGTCACCGCCAGGACCAGGCCCGGCCGGGTGCTCACCGGCCCGGGCGGAAGATCATGCAGGTTGTCGTGGCGGTCGCGCAGAGGCGTCCCGCCCCGTCGGTCAGCCGCGCCTCCGCCGTCGCGGTACGGCCGCCGAGGTGCACCAGCACGCCCTCGCAGCGCACCGGCCCGGACCCGGTGCCGACCGCGCGCAGGAACCGCACCGAGATGTCGAGCGAGGTGTAGCGGGCGCCCGCCGGCAGCGCCGAGTGCACGGCGCAGCCCATCGCGGAGTCGAGCAGCGTCGCGAGCACGCCGCCGTGCACCGAACCGATCGGGTTGAAGTGGAACTCCGCCGGCTCCATGGCGAACACGACGCGGCCGTGCTCCACCTCGCGCACGTCGAAGCCGAGGGTCGTCGCGATCGGCGGGGGCGCCACCTCGCCCGCGGCCATCCGCTGCAGGAACGACAGGCCGTCGACGTCGCGGCCCGCGGCCGCCGTGGCGAGCGGGTCGCCCCACGTGTGCACGCGCTCGCGGACCGCCGGAACCTCCTGGGTTGTCATGAGAGACGCAGCGTAGGGTGCTGCGTTGTCGAGAGCAACCCAACGTCGTAGGCTCGACCGCCGTGGACTGGATGGCGCACGAGAGCAGCGCGTGCTCGGTGGCCCGCACCGCGGACGTGCTCGGCGACGCCTGGACGGTGCTCGTGCTGCGGGACGTGCTCAACGGCGTGCGCCGTTTCGACGACCTCGCCGCCCACCTCGGCATCGCCCGCAACGTGCTCACCCGCCGGCTGGCGGCCCTGGTCGAGCACGGGGTCCTCGAGCGCACGCCGTACCGGGAGCCCGGCAGGCGCGAGCGCCACGAGTACCGGCTCACACCGGCGGGACGCGACCTGGTGCCGGTGGTGCTGGCCATGATGGCGTGGGGCGACGCCCACCGGGCCGGCCCGGACGGGCCCCCGGTGCGCGTCGAGCACGCCGGCTGCGGCGCGGCCGTCCGCGTCGAGCTGCGGTGCGCCGAGGGGCACCGGATCACGCCCGGCGAGCGCGTGCGGTCAGTGCCGGGAACGCGGCGCGCCGGCTGACCCACGGCGGCGGCGAGTGCCGCCCGGCGTACTCCTCACGCACCAATTCAGCGCTCACGCACCGACTTCTGCGCTCACGCACCGACTGCAGTCGGTGCGTGAGCTCGGAAGTCGGTGTGTGAGCAACCGGGACGCCCCGCGTCGGGCGTCAGCGCGTGTCCCGGCGGATCGGGTGGTCGGCGGGCACCTCGACCACCACGATGCGCGTGCCGTCCGGGTCGGCGACCCACATCTCGTGCAGGCCCCAGGGCTCCTGGCGGGGTTCGCGCACGACGTGGGCGGCGAGCTCGCGGTGCGCCGCCGCGAGGTCGCGGACCTGGAGCCAGAGCGCCACCGCGGGGCCGGGGCCGGCGTCGGCGCGACCGGAGAGCTCCAGGAACCCGCTGCCGAGGAAGAACACGGTGCCGCCGGGGAACTCGCGGGAGATCGCGAGCCCCAGCACGTCGCGGTAGAAGGCGAGGCTGCGCGCCATGTCCACGGGGCGCAGCAGCACGCGGCCGGAGAGGACCTCCATCAGGCCGGGTGCTCGGACAGGTGCTCGAACAGCAGCTCGGCCAGCTGGTCCGGCGCCTCGTCCGGGATCCAGTGGCTGACGCCGCGCAGCTCCGCGTAGCGGAACGGCCCGGCCACGTGCTCGTGCACGAGCTCGACCGACTGCCGGGTGAGCGCCACGTCGCCGTCGCTCCACACGAACAGGGTGGGCACCGTGACCGGCGCCTCGGGACCGCCCGGCTTCTCGGTGAACATGGCCCGGTACCAGTTCAGGGCCGCGGTGAGCGCGGCCGGATCGGCGAGGCCGGCCGCATCGCGCTCGGCCGCGTCGCGGGACTGCCCGGTGCGGCGCAGCATCGCGGCCAGCCGCGGCGAGAACGCCCGCCCGCCCGCCCCGAGCACGCGCTCGGGCAGTCCGGGCAACTGGAACACGTACATGTACCAGGACGCGAGCCCCTGCCGGGTCGTCAGGAGCGCGCGCAGGAAGGCCGCGGGCGGGGGCACCGACACGGCGGTGAGCGAACGGAGCCGCTCGCCGTGCCGGGCGGCGAGCTGCCAGGCGAAGGCGGCGCCCCAGTCGTGGCCCACCAGGTGCACGCGCGCGGTGGGGCCGACGAGCTCGTCCACCACCGCGAGCGCGTCGGCGACCAGTTCCCGGCCCCGGTAGGCGGCACGTCCCTGCGGCCGGGCCCGCGGCGAGTAGCCGCGCTGGTCCGGGGCGAGCGTGCGGTAACCCCGCTCCACCAGCCGCGTGGCGACCGCGTGCCACGAGTCACCACGCTGCGGGAATCCGTGCAGGAGCAGGACCGGATCGCCGTCGGGCGGGCCCATCTCGTGCACGTCGAAGGTCAGGCCGTCGCGGGTCGCCGTGCGCACGGAGCTGAGGGGCACGCCGACATTCTGCCCGTCGTCCCCCTCCTGTCGGTTGTGCACCGCGGGTGAGGTCGAGTTGGGTGGGCGCGGCGTACGGTGCACCGGGCATCAGCGACGGGGAGTGAAGAAGATCGTGACGGAGTCGTTCCAGCCGGCGTCGTTCCAACGGGTGGCCATCGTCAACCGCGGCGAGCCCGCGATGCGGCTGATCCACGCCGTGCGCGAGTGGAACGCCGAGGCCGAGGACGACGGCACGGGGCGCCGCACGCTGCGCACGATCGCCCTCTACACGGCCGTCGACCGCAACGCCATGTTCGTGCGCGAGGCCGACGAGGCGGTCCTCATCGGGCCGGACGACCCCGACCAGGCCTTCGCGGCCAGCCCCTACCTCGACCACACCGAGCTGGAGCGCGGCCTGCGCGCCGCCCATGCCGACGCCGCGTGGCCCGGCTGGGGCTTCGTGTCGGAGAAGGCCGATTTCGCCCGGCTGTGCCGCGAGCTCGGCATCGTGTTCGTGGGGCCGTCGCCCGAGGTGATGGAGCGGCTCGGCGACAAGATCGCGTCGAAGGTGCTGGCCGAGGAGGTCGGCGTGCCCATGGCCGCGTGGAGCGGCGGTCCGGTGGCCGACGTCGAGGCCGCCCGCGAGCACGCCGCGAACATCGGCTACCCGCTCATGATCAAAGCCACGGCGGGCGGCGGCGGGCGCGGCATCCGCCGGGTCGACTCCCCCGACCAGCTGGCCGAGGCGTTCGAACGGGCGAGCTCGGAGGCGTCGAAGACCGCGGGCGACGCCACCGTGTTCCTGGAGCGGGCGATCGCCGGCGGGCGTCACGTCGAGGTCCAGGTCGTCGCCGACGCCACGGGCGACGTCTGGACGCTCGGGGTGCGCGACTGCTCGGTGCAGCGGCGCAACCAGAAGGTGCTCGAGGAGTCCGCATCCACCGCGTTGGACGCCGAGCAGGAGCAGCTGCTGCGCACCTCGGCCGCGAAGCTGGTGCGCGCCGCGGGCTACGTCAACGCGGGCACCGTCGAGTTCCTGTACGAGCCCCGCGAGCGGCTGCTGTCGTTCCTCGAGGTCAACACCCGGCTGCAGGTGGAGCACCCGGTCACCGAGGCCACCACCGGCGTCGACATCGTCAAGCTTCAGCTGCACGTGGCCGGTGGCGGCACCCTGGCCGAGATCGCGCCGGAGACCCCGCCCGCCCGCGGGCACGCCATCGAGGCCCGGCTCACCGCGGAGGACCCGGAGCAGGGCTTCGCGCCCGCGCCCGGGCGCATCGAGCACCTCGCGCTGCCCAGCGGCCCCGGCGTCCGCGTGGACACCGGCGTCGCCGCGGGTGACGTGATCCCGCCCCAGTTCGACTCGATGATCGCGAAGGTGATCGCCTGGGGCCGGGACCGCGGCGAGGCCCGCGCGCGCCTGCGCCGGGCGCTGAGCCAGACCGCGGCCGTCATCGACGGCGGCACCACGAACAAGGCGTTCCTGCTCGACCTGCTCGACCGCCCCGAGGTGCGCACCGGGCAGACCGACACCACCTGGCTCGACATGATGATGGCCGACGGCTACGAGCCGCCGCGGCGTCTCGACGTCGCGCTGCTCGCCACCGCCGTCGAGGCCCAGGACGCGCACGTGGCCCGCCAGCGGGAGCGCCTGTTCGCCTCCGCCGAGCGCGGGCGCCCCGAGGTGGGCCACGAGACCTGGTACCAGGTGGACGTCCGCGCGGCGGGCGAGTCCTACCGGCTGCGCGTCGCGCAGTCCCGCGGCAACCGCTACCACGTGGAGCTCGACGGCAAGGCCGTCGACGTCGACGCGGAGCGCACCGGCCGGTTCGAGCGCAAGCTCGCCGTCGCCGGGCGGTCGTACTCGGTGCTGTCCGTGCCGCAGGGATCCGACTTCCTCGTCGAGGTCGACGGCGCGGTGCACCGCATCTCCGGCGGCGAGGCCGGCCTGGTCCGCGCCCCCGCGCCGGCGATGGTGGTGGCCATCCCGGTGGCGCCCGGCGACGTCGTCGAGGCGGGCGACGTGGTGGCCGTCGTCGAGAGCATGAAGCTGGAGACCGCGCTGCGCGCCCCGGTGGCCGGGCGGGTGCGGGAGGTGCTCGTCGCGGCGAACACGCAGGTGGAGAGCGGCACCAGGCTGGTGCGGCTGGAGCCCGACGCCGACGCGGGCGGGCTGGGTGTCGGCGAGCGGGCCACCTTCGCCGAGCTGGTCTGCCCACCGGTCGCCGGCTCCGACGCGGGCGCCGTGGCCACCGACGCGCTCACCTCGCTGCGCTTCCTCGTGCTGGGCTACGACATCGACGAGCGCGACGCGCAACCGCTGCTGGCCGCGCTCACCGCGGCGCGCGAGCAGCTCCCGCCCGACGACCCCCGTGTGCTCGCGGGTGAGACCGCGGCGCTGCGGATCTTCGCCGACCTCTGCGCGCTGTCGCGCAACCGGCGCGGACCCGAGGACGAGACGCAGCAGGTCGACCCGTCCGGCGAAGAGGCCCGCAACCCGCAGGAGTACCTGCACGCGTTCCTGCGCTCCCGCGACGCCGACGCCGAGGGGCTGCCGGAGTCGTTCCGCGACCGGCTGCGGCGCGCACTCGCCCACTACGGGGCCACCGACCTGACGCCGTCCGACACGGTCTCGGGCGACGCGTTGCACAGCGCGCTCTACCGGATGTTCCTCGCCCACCGGCGGGCCACCGCCCACGTCCCGGTGGTGCTGGAGCTGCTGCAGTGGCGGCTGCGCCACCCCGAGTCGCTGCCCCCGGCAGCGCGCGAGGACTACCAGCGGATGCTCGACCGGCTGGTCACGGCCACCCAGCTGCGTCACCCCGTCGTCGGCAGCCTCGCCCGGCGGGTGCGCTACACGCTGTTCGACGCGCCGCTGATCGCGGCAGAGCGGCTCGAGGGCCAGGCCGAGGTGCGCTCCGAGCTGGACCGCCTCTCCGACGACCCGGCCACCCGGGCCCACCAGATCGACACGATCGTCTCGGCGGGCGAGCCGATCCTCGGGGTCTTCGGCGCGCAGCACCACGCCGCGATGCTCGAGGTGATGACCCGGCGCTACTACCGCATCCGCCGCCTGCACGACCTGGACGTCACCGACCGCGGCGGCCGCCCGCTGCTCACCGCGGGCTACGAGCACGACGGCCACGAGCTCCTCGTGCTGGCCACCACCGTGCACACCGCCCCGGACGCACCGTCGGGGAGCGACCCGATGACCGTGCAGGGCGACCTGCGGCGGATCATCGCGCAGCGGTCGGACCGCACGGTGCTGCTCGACCTGTACGTGATCGCCGGCGAGGCCCCCGACGAGGACCCGGAGCGGTCCGCGGAGAAGATCCGCGCGATGCTCGGGCGGCTGCCGGAGCGGCTCGCGCGCGTCGCGGTGGCGGTGCGCCGACCCCATGGCGACGAGCGCAGCGCCTGGTTCACGTTCACCCCGGGGCCCGATCGCCGTCCGGTCGAGGACCGCACGCTGCGCGGGCTGCACCCGATGGTGGCCGAGCGGCTCGGGCTGTGGCGCCTGGCCGACTTCGAGCTCACCCGCCTGCCCGCGCCGATCGACGTGCACCTGTTCCGCGCCGTCGGGCACAACGTCCCCGACGACAAGCGGCTCATCGCGATGTCCGACGTCCGCGAGCTCACCGTCCTGCGCAACGGCGACAACGGCGAGGGCCGGATCCGCGCCCTGCCCCAGCTGGAGCAGGTGCTCGACTCCTGCCTGGACGCGCTGCGCTCGGCCCGCGCGGCCAACCGGGCGGACGCGCGCCTGGAGTGGAACCGCGTGCTGCTCTACGTCTGGCCGGTGGTCGACGTGCCGCTGGACGAGCTCGACTCGGTGGTGCGGGTGCTCGCCCCCCGCTCGGTGGGCCTGGGGCTGGAGCAGGTCGTCGTGCAGTTCCGGCACGTGGGCGACGGGGCGGGCGAGCCGAAGGAGTACCTGCTGCGCATGTCCCGGCCGCCGGGTGCGGGACTCACCGTGCAGGTCACGGAGCCGCCGACGCAGCCGCTGCGCGAGCTGGACGCCTACGCGCAGAAGGTGATCCGGGCGCGGCGGCGCGGGGCGGTGTACCCGTACGAGCTCGTGCCGATGCTGCAGCGCAACCCCGACCGCGGCGCGCCCGCCGGTGTGTTCACCGAGTACGACCTCGGCCCGGACGGCGGCCCGGTCGTGGTGCAACGCCCGCCGGGTGGCAACACCGCGAACATCGTGCTCGGCACCGTCACCACACCGACCCGGCGCTACCCGGAGGGCATGACCCGCGTCGTGCTCATCGGCGATCCCACCAAGGCGCTCGGCGCGCTCGCCGAACCGGAGTGCGCCCGCGTGCTCGCCGCGATCGAGCTGGCCCGCCGCCTCGACGCGCCGATCGAATGGTTCGCGGTGTCGGCCGGCGCCAAGGTCGCCATGGACTCCGGTGTGGAGAACATGGACTGGGTCGCCCGCGCGCTGCGGGGGATCATCGAGTTCACGCAGGCAGGCGGCGAGATCAACGTCGTCGTCACCGGCATCAACGTCGGCGCCCAGCCGTACTGGAACGCCGAGGCCACGATGCTGATGCACACCAAGGGCATCCTCGTCATGACGCCGGACAGCGCGATGGTGCTCACCGGCAAGCAGGCGATGGACTACTCCGGCGGTGTCTCGGCCGAGGACAACTTCGGCATCGGCGGCTACGACCGGATCATGGGCCCGAACGGGCAGGCCCAGTACTGGGCGCCCGACCTGACCGGCGCGATCGACGTGCTGCTCGCGCACTACGCGCACACCTACCGCGCGCCCGGCGAACGGTTCCCGCGGCCGACGCCGAGCGTCGACCCGACCGACCGCGACATCTCCGGCTCGCCGCACGCCGGCCCGGGCTGCGACTTCGCCACGGTCGGCGAGGTCTTCACCGCCAACCCGGGGCGCAAGAAGCCCTTCGACATCCGCTCGCTGCTGAGCGCGGTGTCCGACAGCGACCACCCGACCCTCGAGCGTTGGGTCGACATGATCGACGCCGACAGCGTGGTCGTGCTCGACGCGCACCTGGGCGGGCAGCCGATCTGCCTGATCGGCGTCGAGTCCCGGCCGCTGCCGCGGCGGGGGCGGCTACCGATGGACGGGCCGACGACGTTCACGGCGGGCACGCTGTTCCCGAAGTCGTCGAAGAAGATGGCCCGCGGGATCAACGCGGCCAGCGGCAACCGCCCGCTGGTGATCCTCGCGAACCTGTCGGGCTTCGACGGCTCACCCGAGTCGCTGCGCCAGCTGCAGCTCGAGTACGGCGCGGAGATCGGCCGGGCGATCGTCAACTTCGACGGACCGATCGTGTTCTGCGTGGTCTCGCGCTACCACGGCGGCGCGTTCGTGGTGTTCAGCGGCACCCTCAACGACAACATGGAGGTCGCCGCCGTCGAGGGCTCCTACGCCTCGGTGCTCGGCGGGGCGCCGGCCGCGGCCGTCGTGTTCGCCGGCGAGGTGAACAAGCGCACCGCCGCCGACCCCCGCGTCGCCGAGCTGGAGGCCCGGATCGCCGAGGCCCGCCAGAACGGCGCCGAGGAGGAGGCCGCACGCCTCACGAACGAGCTCGCGACGCTCCGCCCCGGCGTGCGCGCGGAGGTGCTGGGGCAGGTCGCCGACGAGTTCGACGCGGCGCACAGCGTGGAGCGCGCCCAGCGCGTCGGCTCGGTGGACGTGATCGTGCCGCCGACGCAGCTGCGCCCGTACCTGGCCGACGCCGTCCGTCGCGGGATGGAGCGGGCCGGCACCCAGCGCTGACGCGACTCGCGCGACTCACAGCCCGACTCGCGGGGCCCACAGCCCGACTCGCGGGGTGGGGCGCACCCCCACTCCGCGAGTCGCGCCCCACCACCCGCGAGTCGCGCCCCACTACCCGCGAGTCGGGGTCTGAGCGCACGTGTGTCGCGCGCCGTCAGGAGCAGACGCGCTTGGCCTTCAGAATGCGGGTGACCGCCTCCTCCGTGGCCCGGGGGTCGAGCTGCGCCTGCTCCAGGTGGTCCAGCACCGGGGTGACGCGGCCGCCGCTGGACCACAGCGCCATGTCCGCGCCCGCAATCAGCGCCTGCTCCACGGCCTCGGGCAGCGTGAACTCGTCGGTGATCGCGTCCATCGCGCCCAGGTCGTCGGTGAGCACCAGGCCGTCGAAGCCGTAATCGCCGCGCAGCAGCGCGTAGACCGGGGGCGAGAGCGAGCTGGGCAGCTCGTCGGTGAGGCCCGGCACGTCGAGGTGGCCGACGAGCACGCCGGTGCGTCCGTCGGCGAGCGGGCCGTCCGGGCCGAGCAGGGTGGCGTAGGGCTGCAGGTCGGCGTCGCGCAGCGCGTCCAGCGGCGGGGTGGCGACGCGCCCCTTGTGAGAGTCGCCGTCCGCGCGGCCGTGGCCCGGGAAGTGCTTGAGCACCGTGTAGACGCCTGCCGCGCGCTGCCCCTCGGCGAAGGCGGCGGCGTACTCGGCGACCTCGGCGGGATCGTCGCCGAAGGCACGGTCACCGATCGCCGCGGAGCGGCCGGTGATGTCGACGGTGGGGGCGAGGTTCATCGTGACGCCGCGCGCGACCTGCGCCCGGCCCCGCTCCTCCCCCAGCTCGCGCACCTCGTCGACCGTCAGCCGGGCTGCCATCGCGCGGGCGCTGGGCAGGTCACCGTCCAGGTCGTCGAGGCGCTGGACACGCCCGCCCTCGTCGTCCACGGCCACGGCGAGCGGGATCCGCGACATCGCCTGCACCCCGCGCAGGGCCTGGTCGGTGAGCAGGTCGGTGGCGTTGCCGGGCAGGAAGATCCCACCGACCTGGGTGGAGCGCACGTCCTCGCCCGTGCCGGTCGGGTCGGCGGCGTCGACGCCGACCATCAGCCGCTGGGCCAGCCGATCCCTCGGCGACATGGCGGCCACGACGTCGGCGCAGTGCGGCAGCCGGTCCGGGCCGAGGTGCTCCCCGGTGAGCGGTGGCGCGGGAGGGGGTGCGGGAGGCGGGGTCGCGGACGCCGGGCCCGCCGCGACGAGCAGCGCCGCGAGCGTCCCGAACGCCACCGCGAGCGGCTGTCGGACGGTCATCCGTGCCCATCTTCCTCCGGGCGGCCGCTCCCGCCGACCCGCCCCCGGCAGGCGCAGATCGTTCCGAGCGGTACAGCACGGCGGTCGCCGCCGCAGGCATGTACGTATCGGATGGATCGTCGGGCAGTGATCGGGGCGAGAGGTACACCACTGCGGCCAGCTCCGCCCTCACGTGCGCTTCGGATCGATCGCCGTTCCGGGTAGGCGGCCAATGGTAGCGTTCTACCATGCGAACTACCATCGACGCGGCAGGTCGGGTGGTGATCCCGAAGCAGCTGCGTCAGGCCGCCGCTCTCGAGCCCGGGCAGGAGCTCGAGGTCACCGAGCGCGACGGCCGGATCGAGATCGAGCCGGTGTCCACACCCGTGCAGCTGGTCGAGCGTGACGGGTTCCTGGCCGCCGAGCCGGCGGACGAGGAGGCCCCGCCGCTCACCGCGACCGAGGTCCGCGACCTGCTGGAACGCACACGACGGTGATCACCTGCGATACCTCGGTGCTGGTTGCGGCGTTCGCGCGGTGGCACGCCGATCACCGTGCCGCCGCCGCGGCCGTCCGGCGGGTCGAGGCGGTCGTCGACCACGTGGCCGTCGAGACCTTCTCCGTCCTCACCCGGCTCCCGCAACCGCGACGGGTGCCACCGCACCTCGTCACCGCGTTCCTCGACGGCCACTTCCCCGACTCGGTGCCGCGCCTGCCGAGCGCTCCGTCGCCCGACGTGCTCGACATCGCCGTACGCGGTGGGGTGTCCGGCGGGGCGGTGTACGACCTCGTCGTCGCACTCTCCGCGCACCGGGGCGGGGCGGTGCTGCTGAGCCTCGACCGGCGCGCCGCCGGCACCTACGAGGCGGTGGGTGTCGCGTACGAACTCCTCGCGTGACGCCTCAAGCCAACGGCGGCACCCGCTCCCCCTCCGGCGGCGGGCCGGGCGGGGTGCCGTCGCCGAACGGACGTCCGCCCAGCTCCTCTCGGCTGTGCGGGGTGAGCCAGCCGCGCGGGTCGGGCCCGAGCGGCACGATCCCGGTGGGGTTCACCTCGGCGTGCACGCCGTAGTAGTGCTGCTTGACCTGCTCGAAGTCGATGGTGTCGCCGAAGCCGGGCGTCTGGAACAGGTCCCGCGAGTAGGCCCACAGCACCGGCATCTCCGACAGCTTCTCCCGGTTGCACTTGAAGTGGCCGTGGTAGACGGCGTCGAAGCGGACCAGCGTGACCCACAGCCGGATGTCCGCCTCGGTGATCGTGTCGCCCACCAGGAAGCGCTGCGTGGCCAGCCGCTCGGACAGCGCGTCCAGACGGGAGAACAGCGCACGGTAGGCCTTCTCGTAGGAGCCCTGCCCCTTGGCGAACCCGCACTTGTAGACGCCGTTGTTGACGTCCTCGTAGACGCCGGCGTTGACCTCGTCGATCTCCGCGCGGTGTTGCTCCGGATAGAGGTCGGGGGCGCCCTCGCGGTGCAGCGCGCGCCACTGCGTGGACAGGTCCAGGGTGAGGTCCTGGAAGTTGTTCGAGACCGCCTTGCCGGTGGCGACCTCGACGACGGTCGGCACGGTGACGCCCTCGTCGAAGCCCGGGTGCGCCTTCTCGTAGGCCTCCCGCAGGTACTCGATGCCCAGCACCGGGTCCTTGTTCTCCGGGTCGTTGTGGAACCGCCAGCTCCGCTCGTCGTGCAGCGGGCCCGCGATGCCCATCGACAGCACGGGCTCCAGCCCGAGCAGCCGCCGCACGATGACGCTCCGGTTCGCCCACGGGCACGCCCTGGCCACGACCAGCCGGTAGCGACCCGGCTCGACCGGCCAGGCCGAGGACCCGTCGGAGGTGATGCGCTCGGTCAGCGCGACCGGCTTGCGCTCGAACGCGTCGGTGGTGGACTGCGTGGCACCCATGCCCGCAAATCTAGGCGCCTCGGTCAGCGCCCGCCGGTCGTCGGGTCGATCGTGCGCGCCACCTCGTGCACCGCGTTCGCCGGGAACCCGCCCTTCTCCGCGTGCTGTCGGAGGTGGTCGGCGTCCGGGGCCACGTAGACGCAGAAGATCTTGTCATCGGTGACGTAGCTGTGCATCCACTGCACATCGGGCATGCCGGAGAGCACCTCGTTGCTCGTGCGGCTGATGGAGCAGACCTCGTCGTCGGAGAGCTGGCCGGCACCGGGCAGCTCCCGCTCGATCACGTACTTCGGCATGCCCTGGACGGTAACCGCGGACCCCCGGTCCGCACACCGTCCGAACGGACAGGGTCACGTTCAGTCGTCGCCGTCGTCCGGACCCTCGTCCCCACCGTCGTCGTCCTGCTGGGTGACGCCCGGCGCGTCGTCGGCGTCGTCGTCCCCTTCGGCGGGGCCGCACGCCCCGGCGGTGGTCAGGATCAGGGCGGCGCCGGCGAGGAACGCCGCGATGCTCCGGGTCAGGCTCGTTCGTCCCATGCGTCCACCTTGCCAGGTTCCGGCTCGTCCGCCCCGAAGACCCAGTACCGCAACACGAGGAACCGACCGATCCCCGCGAGGACGCTCGCGAGCGCCACGGCGAGCGACTCCTGCACCGGGGAAGACTCCTCGAGCAGCGCCTCCAGGAGCAGCAGTACCGCGGAGCTGTAGAAGGCGTAGAACGCCACGGTGCCGCCGATCTGCACCCGCGCCCGCCAGCGGTGCACCGCGCCGCCGGCGAACGTGAAGCGGTGGTTGGCCTCGGTGCTCACGGCGGTGCTCACCAGCAGCGCCACGAGGTTGGCCGGCACCGTGTCGATCCCGGTGCGCAGGAGCAGGAAGACCAGGGCGTTCGCCACGGTGGCCAGTCCGCCGACGACGACGTAGTGGGCCACCTGCACCAGCAGCGGGTGGTGCGCGCGCGACCCGGACCGCAGCCCGGCTGCCGTGACCGCACTCTCCACCGCGACCTCCTGACAGCGCTCGTTGATCCCTTCCTATCCCCTGGAGCAGGGGATGCGCTGTCCCTCACCTGTGCGAACGCTGTGCGCGGAGCGTCATTCCGGCGCCACCCGGACGACATGGGTGATCGCTGCCACCCTTGACGACGCGGTGGCGCCCAGGTGGCCCGCGACCTGCACGACGTGCGTGGCCACAGCCTCACCACGACCGAGGCCTGCTCATCGCGCATCGCGGAGGAGAACGGCTGCTTCTGAGCGCGCGACACACGCGCACCCAGACCCCGACTCGCGGAGGTGGGGCTCGCCCACCGCGCGAGTCGCGACCCCAGACCCGCGAGTCGCGACCCCAGACCCGCGAGTCGGGGCCCCAGACCCGCGAGTCGGGGGCTCGGTGCGCGGGTGTCGCGGGACGTCAGATCTGCAGGAAGACCGTCTCGCCCTCGCCCTGCAGTCGGATGTCGAACCGCAGCGCGCCCTCGCCCGCGGGGCGCGCCACGAGGGTGGCGGCGCGCTCGGGCGGCAGCGACGACAGCAGCGGGTCGGCCGCGTTGGCCTCGGCCTCGTCCGGGAAGTACAGGCGGGTGACGACCCGGTCGAGCAGGCCGCGGGCGAACACGGACACGTCGATGTGCGGGGCCTGGCCGTCGCCCAGCGCGCCCGGCTCGACCGTGACGATCTCGTAGCGGCCCTCGCCGTCGGTGGCGCAGCGCCCGAAGCCCTCGAACCCGGAGCCGGACGCGCCGCGGGGGTCGTCGGGGTGGTCGAAGCGCCCGTCCGGGTCGGCCTGCCAGGTCTCGACCATGCCGTCGGTGACCGGCGCACCGTTGCCGTCGCGCAGCACGCCGGAGATCCGGATCGCGCCGGGCGAGTCCTCGGCGACCACCAGATGGCCGTGCATCCAGGTCAGGCCGATCGACAGGAACGGCCCGACGGTCTGCGACGGGGTCAGCAGGTCACTCATGGGGCTCCTCGAAGACGGTCTGCTCGCGGCCGCGCAGCACGATGTCCCAGCGGTAGGCCAGCGCCCATTCCGGACGCGTGGCATCGAGGTCGAACGTCGACACCATCCGCTGCCGCGCCTTCGGGTCCGGCACCGAGTTGAAGATCGGGTCCTGGTCGAACAGCGGGTCGTCGGGGAAGTACATCTGCGTGACGAGCCGCTGGGTGAACGCCCGCCCGAACAGCGAGAAGTGGATGTGCGCGGGCCGCCAGGCGTTGGTGTGGTTGCCCCACGGGTAGGCGCCCGGCTTGACCGTGGTGAACGAGTAGTTGCCCTGCGAGTCGGTCATGACCCGGCCGCCACCGGTGAAGTTCGGGTCCAGCGGGGCGGGCCAGTTGTCGCGTACGTGCGGGTAGCGACCGGCCGCGTTGGCCTGCCACACCTCGACGAGCGTGTCGGGCACCGCGCGCCCGTCGCTGTCCAGGACGCGCCCGAACACGATGATCCGCTGCCCGATCGGCTCACCGGCGTGCTGCGCGGTGAGGTCGTGGTCGTGCGGGCCGATCTCCCCGGCCAGCAGCGGGCCGGTGACCTCGGTGAGCCGGTTCGGCAGCACGATCGGCGCCTGCGACGGCGCGCGCAGCCCGGTGCTCTTGTAGCCGGGTGATGCCAGCGGTGGGTGGGTGCCGGCCGGCGCGGGCCGGTAGCCGGCGGGATGCGGGATCGTCATTCAGACACCTCCATGAGGAAGACCCGTGTAGTTCTCGGCGAGGCTGGTGGCCGCGGCGCGCGAGGACACGGTGTAGCGCAGCTGGGACAGCTGCAACCGCCGGGTGAACGCGTCGCTGTCGGGAGCGACGTGCAGCATCGAGGTCATCCACCACGAGAAGTGCTCCGCCCGCCAGACGCGGCGCAGGCAGGTGTCGGAGTAGGTGTCGACACCGCGCTCGTCGCCGTGCGCGAGGAACGCCTCGAGGGCGTCGGCGAGCACCCGGACGTCGGCGATCGCCAGGTTCATGCCCTTCGCCCCGGTGGGCGGCACGATGTGCGCGGCGTCGCCTGCCAGGAAGAGCCGTCCGTGGCGCATCGGCTCGGCCACGACGCTGCGCATCCCGGTGACGCCCTTCTCCAGCACGGGCCCCTCGTTGAGGGTGAAACCGTCGGCGGCGAGCCGGGTGCCGAGCTCGTCCCAGATCCGCGCGTCCGACCAGTCGGCCACGTCGGTGTCCGGCGGGACCTGCAGGTACAGGCGGGTGACCTCGGGGCTGCGCATCGAGTAGAGCGCGAAGCCGCGGGCGTGGTTGGCGTAGACGAGCTCGTGGTGGGTGGGCGCGGCCTTGGCGAGGATCCCGAGCCAGGCGTACGGGTACTCGCGGTCGAACACCTCCGGCGCGAAGGCGCCGCGGCTGATCCCGTGGAAGCCGTCGCAGCCCGCCACGACGTCGCACCGCAGCTCCTGCCGCTGCCCGTCCGCGTCGGTGTAGGTGATCACGGGGGCGTCCGCGAGCTCGTCCAGGGCGACGTCGGCGACCTCGAACCGCAGGTCGCCGCCGGCGCGCAGCCGGGCGGCGATGAGGTCCTTCACGACCTCCTGCTGCCCGTAGACGGTGATGCCGCGGCCGACGAGGTCGGCGAAGTCGATGCGGTGGTCCTCGCCCTCGAAGCGCAGCGAGACGCCCTCGTGCGGCATGCCCTCGCGGTCGAGCCGCTCGGCCAGGCCCACGTCGCGCAGCAACTCGACGGTGGGGTGCTCCAGCACGCCCGCCCGCACGCGCTGCTCCACGTAGGTGCGACTGCGGGCCTCGAGGACCACGGATTCGATCCCGGCGCGGGCCAGCAGGTGCGACAGCAGCAGCCCCGCCGGTCCCGCCCCCACGATGCCGACCTGGGTGCGCATGACGGCGAGCCTGACGCACCGGAGCCGCCCACCTCGACTCGGCTTCCGGCCAGTGGAAGGCACGGGGCAGACTGGACGGCGATGGGTGAGACGGTGACGGGACGCGTACTGCGGCTGCTCGCGGCCTTCACCGCCGAGCGCCCCGAGCTCGGCCTCACCGAGCTGAGCCGGCGGGCCGACCTGCCGCTGACCACCACACACCGGCTCGTCGGCGAGCTCACCGACTGGGGCGCACTGGAGCGCAGCGAGGACGGGCGCTACCGGGTCGGGCTGCGGCTCTGGGAGGTCGGGGCGCTCGCGCCGCGCGGCCTGGGGCTTCGCGAGTCGGCCATGCCGTTCCTCGAGGACCTCTACGAGGTCACCCGCCAGAACGTCCAGCTCGCCGTGCTCGACGGCACCGAGGTCGTCTACGTCGAACGGATCTCCGGTCGCGGCGCCGTCAACGTGATCACCCGCGTGGGCGGGCGGCTGCCGTTGCACGCCACCGGCGTCGGCCTCGTCCTGCTGGCCCACGCCGACCCGGAGCTGCAGGAACAGGTCCTCGCCGCCCCGCTCAAGCGCTACACGGCCAAGACCAGGTGCGAGCCCGAGGAGGTGCGGCGGGCACTCGCCGACGTCCGGCGCACCGGGGTGGCCGTGAGCGACGGGCAGATCGAGCTGATCGCGCTCTCGGTCGCGGCCCCGGTCCACGGCTCGCGCGGCGACGTCGTCGCGGCCCTGTCCGTGGTGGTGCCCGCAGCCACGTCCGACGCGCGCGCCTACGTCCCCGTGGTGCGCGCGGCGGCCCGCGGCATCTCCCGGGCCCTGGGCGCGCCGGAACCGCGCACGTCCCGCCGCGGCTGAGCCGCCGCACACACCTCCGCGAGGCCGCACACAGGCCCGGACACGTGTGCGGCCTCCAGAAAGTGTGTGCGGCGAACGGCGGAGGCCGACGCAGCACCGGTGATCGGCGAATGTGGGCGGAGGACCGCGGCGGGAGCGTTGCCGGACCGGAGTCGGATGTGATCGCTGCGAGAAGTACCTGACGTCGCCGCGACAGCACCCACGCACTGCTCGGACCGATCACCCGGCCCTGATCACTCCGACAAGTACGCCGCAGTCGTAGCACCCGCACCCAGGTACTGATCAGATCGATCACCGCGCGCCGCGGTCCGGCTGACGCAGACCCAGTGATCGACGAGTGCGGTCGGCACCGAGGCGCCTGGAGAACCGCACACTCTGATCACGCCCGGGCGAGCGCCGCCGCCCACCCGACGCCGCCGGTTCCGGTCCGAGCCGGCCGCACACATCTCCGGGAGCCCGCACACAGGTCTGGACATGTGTGCGGGCTTCAGATGGTGTGTGCGGCGGGCGTGTGAGCCGTCAGCCCGGCGGGCGCTCCCAGCGGCCCCGCGGGCCCACGTACCGGTCCCCGCGGTACGGGCGGTGCAGCGCCTCCCGGACGAACCACCACGCCTCGTCGCGGGTGTCGGCCCACCCGTGCGAGGTCTTCCCCCGATCCGGAACCGCCGTCCAGCGGTACCGGCCGCTGCGCTCGTGGAACGTCACCGAGCCCCGCTGCTGGGACTCGATCATCGCCCGCGCCGCCGCTTCGTCCGGGGCCTCCCCCATCGCGAACCCGCCTCCCGGTAGCTCCGTCATCCAGAACGCCATGAGCGGAGAGTACTGCCAACTCCGCCAGAAGCGACAGAAAACGCCAGACAGCGCAACACTGCGAGAGCAACGCCAGAGGCGCCAGAGCGCGCCGAACAGCGCCTACCAGCGCATATGGTGACCGAATGGCGCCTGAACGGCTCGTCACCACGAGTGAGCTCGCCCGCGCCCTGAGCCTGTCCAACCGGACGATCCAGCGGTACCGGAGCCTCGGCGTGCTCGTGCCCGAGCTGGAGTCGCCCGGCGGTCACGCTCGCTGGGACGTCGAGAAGGTCAAGCAGCAGCTCCGGGAGCTGCGCCGCAAGGACGACTGACCCGGCGGCCGGGATCTCGTTCCGCTCTCCGGCACCGGGTGCACCGCGACGCGACGGCGCTCGGATCCGTAGGTCCGAACCTGGAACACACCCTGCACGTGGGCGCGCCGCCCGTGATCACCGGATCGGTGCACGGGCGGCATCATGTTGCCGCCTCTGCACCCGTTCGCTGATCATGCACCGGCGGGCCACGGCGGCCCGCTACCGATCGCCGGTTGGGCACGTTCCTGGCGAGATGCTGCCGTCCCTGCACCCAACTGACGATCACGCGGTGGTCGTGGCGGATGGGCACGGCGTCCGTGTGGCCGCTCCTCCGATCGACCCGGCCGGCTTCCGCTCGTCGGAAGACGGGCCGCCGGACTCGCTCGCGCGGCGGCATGCTGGGTCCACCCGCGTCGAGGGAGGCCCCATGACGGCAGTGCTGCCGGACGTCGACCCGTTCTCGCCCGAGTTCCTCGCCGACCCCTACCCGGCCCACGAGCTGCTGCGCGAGGCCGGGCCGGTGGTGCACCTGGAGCGCTACGGCATCCACGCCAGCGCCCGCCACGCCCCGGTCCGCGCCGCCCTGCACGACCCGGAGGCGTTCTGCTCGTCGGCGGGTGTGGGGATCTCCGACTTCCGCAAGGAGCAGCCGTGGCGGCCGCCGTCGCTGCTGCTCGAGGCCGACCCGCCGGAGCACACGCGGGCGCGGCGGGTCGTCGCGGGCGTGCTGTCCGCCGCGGCGATGCGGCGACTGACCGAGGCCTTCACGGCCGCGGCCGACGAGCTGGTCGCCCGGCTCGCGCACGGCGCGCCGTTCGACGCGATGGCCGAGCTCGCCCTGGTCTACCCGCTGCGGGTGTTCTCCGACGCGGTCGGCGTGCCCGAGGACGGCCGGGAGCACCTCCTGCAGTACGCGCGGATGGTGTTCAACACCTTCGGCCCGCGCAACGAGCTCTTCGAGAACGCCGTGGCCGGCGCGGGCCCGACCCGGGAGTGGGTCGACCAGCAGTGCCGGGAGGAGAACCTGCGCCCCGGCGGGATGGGCGCGCAGATCCACGCCCGCGCGGCGGCCGAGGGCTTCTCCCCCGACGACGCGGCGATGCTCGTGCGCTCGTTCCTGTCCGCGGGCGTCGACACCACCGTGCACGGCCTCGGCAACGCGCTCTGGTGCCTCGCGCGTCACCCCGACCAGTACACCCTCCTGCGCGCCGACCCCGGGCTGGCGCGCGCCGCGTTCGAGGAGGTGCTGCGCTACGAGGCGCCGGTGCAGACCTTCTTCCGCACGACGACGCGCCCGGTCGCGCTGGACGGCGTCGAGATCGGCGGGGGCGAGAAGGTGCTGCTGTTCCTCGGCGCCGCGGGCCGCGACCCCCGGCAGTGGAGCGACCCGGACGCCTTCGACGTCACCCGGCGCGCCACCGGCCACGTCGGGTTCGGCTTCGGCATCCACGCCTGCGTCGGCATGGCGATGGCGCGGCTGGAGGGCGAGGCGGTCCTGACGGCGCTGGCGCGCCACGTGGCAAGGATCGAACCGGCGGGCGAGCCCCGACGGATGCTGAACAACACCCTGCGCGGCCTGGAGACCCTCCCCCTCCGGCTGGTCCCGGGGCCCGCCTGATTGCAGCAGAGCCACTTCCACGCCACCTCGCTGCATGGAAGTGGCTTTGCTGCAACGGGCCCGTCGCTCTTGCGGCGCGCCCCCGCGGGGCAGACGATCTCCGGGTGGACGTCCTCGAGTTCCGCCCGCGACCCGACCAGTACGCGTGGACGTTCGGCGGCGTCGCCCCGACGCACCGGATCCGCCCCGGCACCGTGCTGAAGCTCTGGACGGAGGACGCGTTCTCCGGGCGGCTGCAGCGTGTGAGCGACAAGCCGTCGCAGGTGCTGAACATGGCCGAGGTGAACCCGCAGACGGGGCCGTTCTTCGTGGAGGGCGCCGAGCCGGGCGACACGCTCGCCCTGCACATCGTCGACCTCACCCCGGCGCGGGACTGGGCGGCGTCCACCACGATCCCGTTCTTCGGCGCGCTCACCGGCACCGACCGCACGGCGCTGCTCAACGAGCCGCTGCCGGAGCAGACGTGGATCTACGAGCTGGACCGCGCGCGGGGCACCGTCCGGTTCGAGGCGCAGCGCTCGCAGCTGTCACTGGATCTGCCGCTCGCACCGATGCTGGGCACCGTCGGGGTCGCGCCGCCCGGCCGCGAGGTGCGTTCCAGCCTGGTGCCCGACACGTTCGGCGGCAACATGGACACCCCGGAGATGCGGGCCGGCACCACCTGCTTCCTGGGCGTCAACGTCGAGGGCGCGCTGTTCTCGGTGGGTGACGGGCACTACCGCCAGGGCGAGGGCGAGAGCTGCGGCACCGCCGTCGAGGGCGCCATGGACGTCACGCTGGTCGTGGAGCTGGTCAAGGGCGGGGCTCCCGCGTGGCCGCGCCTGGAGCACGACGACCACTACGCCGTGGTCGGCTCGGCGCGCCCGCTGGAGGACGCGTGGCGGGCGAGCCAGGTCGGCATGATCGCCTGGCTCGGCGAGCTGTACGGTCTGGACCCGCTCGACGCCTACCAGCTGCTCACCCAGGTCAGCCGCTCCCCGCTGGCCAACGTCTGCGACACGAACTACAGCGCGGTGACACTGGTCGAGAAGTCACTGTTGCCCTCCGCCGACGCCTTCGGCGGCATGCACCGCCACCTGCGCGAGCAGGCGGCCACCCTGATCTGAGGAGCAGTCATGGACCTGCAGCTCGCCGGCCGGACGGCGTTGGTCACCGGCGGAACGAAGGGGATCGGGCGCGCGGTCGTCGACGCGCTGGTGGGCGAGGGCGCGCGCGTGGCGTTCTGCGCCCGGACCGCGGGCGAGGTCGACGCCGCGGAGGGTGAGCTGCGCGCGGCGGGGCACGACGTCGCGGGCACGGCCGTGGACGTCGCCGACGCCGACGCGCTCGCGGGCTGGGTGGCTGCGAGCGCGGAACGCTTCGGCGGGATCGACGTCGTCGTCGCCAACGTGAGCGCGCTCGCCGTCGGCCGCGACGAGGCCAGCTGGAAGGCGGCCTTCGACATCGACCTCATGCACACCGTGCGGCTGGTGGACGCGGCGCTGCCGCACCTGGAACGCAGCGGGCAGGGCAGCATCGTGGCGGTCTCGAGCGTCTCAGGGCGCGAGGTCGACGCCTTCCACGGGCCGTACGGCAGCATGAAGGCCGCGATCGTGCACTACGTCTCCGGCCTCGCGTTCCAGCACGCCGGCCGGGTGCGCGCCAACGCCGTCTCCCCCGGCAACGTCTACTTCGAGGGCGGCATCTGGCAGAGCGTCGAGCGCGACAACCCGGACTTCTTCGCCGAGGCGCTGGCGCTCAACCCCACCGGACGCATGTGCACCGACGAGGAGGTCGCCTACGCCGTCACCATGCTCGCGAGCCCGCGGGCATCGTTCATCACCGGCACCAACCTCGTCGTCGACGGTGCCCTCACCCGGGGAGTTCAGCTCTAGATATGCGCGAGTTCCGGATCGACGTCCCCGAGTCCGACCTGGACGACCTGCGCGACCGCCTCGCCCGCACGCGCTGGCCGGACGCCGAGACGGCGTCGGGGTGGAACCAGGGCGTGCCGCTGGAGTACGCCCGCGAGCTCTGCGACCACTGGGCCCGCCGGTACGACTGGCGCCGCTGCGAGGCCGAGCTCAACGCGCTGCCGCAGTTCCGCACCGGGCTCGACGGCGGCGGCGACGACAGCGTCGAGGTCCACCTGCTGCACGTCCGGTCCCGGCACGAGCGAGCGCTGCCGCTGCTGCTCACCCACGGCTGGCCGGGTTCGATCGTCGAGTTCCTCGGTGTGATCGACGCGCTCACCGACCCGCCGGACCCGCGGGACGCGTTCCACCTGGTGATCCCCTCGCTGCCGGGCTACGGCTTCAGCGGCAAGCCGACCGTGCCGGGGTGGGGGGTGGAGCGGATCGCCACCGCGTGGGCGCAGCTGATGGACCGCCTCGGCTACGACCGCTACGCCGCCCAGGGTGGCGACTGGGGCGCGATGATCACTTCGGCGCTGGGCACGGGCGCCCCGGAGAACCTGGTGGGGATCCACCTGACGATGCCGATGGCCGCGCCGCCGCCCGAGGGCGAGGGCAGCCCGCTCACTCCTGCCGAGCAGGAAGCGCTGGCCAGCCGCAAGACCTTCCAGAAGGTCGGCACCGGGTACTCCAGCGAGCAGTCCACCCGGCCACAGACGCTCGGCTACGGGCTGGCGGACTCGCCGTCGGGGCAGTGCATGTGGGTCGTGGAGAAGTTCTGGGACTGGACCGACTGCGCCGGCCACCCGGAGAACGTGATCTCGCGCGACCGCCTGCTGGACAACGTCATGCTCTACTGGCTGCCCGGTGCCGGTGCCTCGTCGGCCCGGCTGTACTGGGAGAGCTACAAGCGCAGGCGGATGGACGAGGTGCCCGTGCCCACCGGCGTCACGCTCTTCCCCCAGGAGCTGATCCGGCTGCCCCGGCACTGGATCGAACGGCGCTACACCGACCTGCGGCACTGGAGCGAGCCCGCGGTCGGCGGCCACTTCGCCGCGATGGAGCAGCCGGACGTCTTCGTCGACGAGCTGCGCACGTTCTTCCGCAAACTCCGCTGACCCGGCTGTCGAAACCGTCCGCGCCGGATCGTCATGGCGGTGCGCACCGCAAAGGGCGGACACTGCGCAGGACCGAGGAGATTCCCATGCGCTACACGCTGCTGCTCCACTACGCCGAGCCCGCCGACGGCGAGCTGTCGCAGGAGATGATCGCCGCGGGCCAGGCCGCGTTCGACGCCTACGGCAAGGCCCTGGCGTCGGCCGGCGTGCTCATCGGCGCCGAGGTGCTGGAGCCGACGTCGGGCTCGACCACGGTGACGCTGCGCACCGGCAGCCTCCAGGTGCAGGACGGCCCGTTCGCCGAGACCAAGGAGGCCCTCGCCGGGATCTTCGTGATCGACGTCCCGGATCGGGACGCCGCGATCGGGTGGGCGGAGAAGTGCCCCGCGGCGCAGTGGGGGGTGGTGGAGGTCCGCGGGGCGGCCACGTCCTTGCGCGACGGCGTCTGGACGGCAGGCTGCACGGCCGGCTGAGAATGACCGACGTGGCGCAGGTCCGGGCGGCGCAGGCTGCCCGGACCTCCTACGGGCGGCTGGTCGCACTGCTCGCGGCGGGCAACGGGGACATCGCCGCGGCCGAGGACGCGCTCGCGGACGCCTTCGAGCGCGCCCTCACGGCATGGCCTGTCGACGGGGTGCCCCACAACCCGGACGCCTGGCTGCTGACCGTGGCCCGCAACCGGATGCGCGATCGCTGGAAGTCCGCCGACACCCGCCGCACCGTGGCGTGGGACCCCGATTGGCACGACCCCGCGCACCTCGACGCGCTCGACCTCGACGCGGTTCCGGACCGGCGGCTCGAGCTGATGCTGGTCTGCGCGCACCCAGGGATCGACAAGACCGTGCGCACGCCGCTCATGCTCAACACGGTGCTCGGCTGCACCGGCGAGCAGATCGCCCGTGCGTTCGCCCTGCCCGCCCCGACGCTGGCGGCGCGGCTGGTCCGGGCGAAGCGCCGCATCAAGGACGCGCGGATCCCCTTCCAGGTCCCCGACGTGCACGTCCTCCCGGAGCGCATGGACGCCGTGCTCGAGGCGGTCTACGGCGCCTACGCGATCGACTGGCACACCACGGGCACCGAGCTGCGACCGGCGCTGGCCGGCGAGGCGCTGCACCTGGCCGAGACGCTCGCGCACCTCGCCCCCAGCGATGCCGAGGCCCACGGCCTGGCGGGCCTGATCTGCCTCTCCCTGGCCCGCCACCCCGCCCGTCTCGACGCGGACGGGCGATTCGTCCCCCTGCCCGAGCAGGACACCGCGCGCTGGGACGGGGAGCTGATCCGCCGGGGCCGCGAGCACCTGCGCCAGGCCCACGGGCTGCGCGAGCTCGGCCGGTTCCAGCTGGAGGCGGCGATCCAGGCCGTGCACTGCGCACGCCGGGAGTCGGGAGCGATCGACTGGGTGTCGCTGCGGGACCTGTACGAGGCCCTGCACGGCCTCGCGCCGGGGCTGGGCAGCGCCACGGCGCTGGCCGCGGTGACGGCGGAGACCGACGGGCCGGAAGCGGGCCTCGCGCTCCTCGACCGGATCACCGACCGGACCGCGCGGTTCCAACCCGCCTGGGCCACCCGCGCGCACCTCCTCGAGCGGCTCGGCCGCGTCGCCGAGGCGCGCGCCGCGCTGGACAAGGCCATCTCGCTCACCCACGACCCCGCCGAGCGGGCCCACCTCACCGCACGGCGCACGGCGAGGTGAGAGCCGCGCCGGGCACTTCGCGACCCCGCCCGACGTTGTCGGTTCGTCCCCCGGCACCGGCCCGGCGGGGCGGAAGGGGACCGGATGTCCGCGGTCGGATCTGTGCTCGCCACGTTGCTGCTGCTCTTCCAGATCGTGCTGGTGGCGCGGGCGGTGGTCGACTGGATCGCAGCGCTGTCCTCGAGCCCGGAGCCCGAATGGCGCCGCACCGCCCAGCGGGTCACGCACGCGGCCACCGAACCGGTGCTGGCCCCGGTCCGCCGGATCCTGCCGCCGATCCGCGCCGGGTCGGTGGGGATCGACATGGCGTTCATCGTGGTGTTCGTCGCGACGGTGCTGCTGCGCCTCGTGTTCCTCTCGTTCTGAGCCGTCCCGGGTCAGGCCACGCCGGCCGGGAGCCAGGGCGACACCCTGTCCCGGTCGAGGAGGTCGGGCCGCGCCAGGCTGCCGAGCATGGAGTGCACCGCGGCCTCGGCGTCCCGGGTCCAGGCGTGGCAGCGCTGCGCGGATCCGCAGAGCGTCGGCGCACGGTTGCGCGCCGCGTCGACGATCGCCTCCGCATCGGCACCGACCTCCTCGTTCGCGGTGGCCGGATCGCGTAGCTGCACCCCCGCGGCGGCGGCGATGCCCGCGACGTCGGTCAGCCGGGTCCTCAACCACTCCCACGGAGTGGTGGTGACCGCGTCGTCCCAGTGACGGTCGCAGGGCTCGACGCCCACGAAGTACGGGTGGAAGTGGGCTGCGTCGAACGCTCCCGGCGTGCCGTCGAGACGGTCGAACAGGTCCGCCCGCCACATCGGCTGATCGACCACGACCTTCTGGGCCGCCGATTCGGAACCGCGCCGCGGCTGGGGGGCCACCTGGCGGACCTCGATGCGCGCGCCGTGCTCCAGGTGGCTGTCCGAGAGGTCGATCTCGAACCAGTGCCGTACGAGAACGGCGACCTCGTTGTAGACGAAGGCGTGCTCCACTCGCTGCTCCTTCTCACGTCGCCGGGCTCGGGTCGGTGATACCTGCCTACCGCCTCTGCCGGCCGATGGCCAGCAACACCGGATCGTGGCCGACCGACGGGCTCGCCGTGCCCGGCACGAGACAAACGAGGGGCCTGCTCCGGGACGTCCGACGGTTGTTCCCCGCTCCGGCTGGGCGAGAGACTCAGCCAATCAGCCTCTGACCCTCGACGTCCCCTCGGTCGTCGGGGAGCGGGAAGGGGTACCGGTCATGGAACACGTGAGCGCCGAGGTCCATCGCGCCGTGGACAACATCGCCCAGATCGTCCGGAGGGACGGTGGGGTTCTGGACCTGCGGACCTTCGACGCGACGACGGGCGAGCTGGTCGTCACGTTCGGTCAGGCCGCGAGCGAGGACTGCGTCGCCTGCACGATCGACGAGCCCATGGTGCGGGCGTTCCTGGAGGAGGCCGTCCGGGCCCAGGGCGTAGAGCTCACCGCACTGCACATCCAGTCCCCCGCGGGTTGACCCCTGCCCCGTCCTTCGACGTCGAGGAGATCGGTTCCCATGACGATTGCGTCCGATGCAGGCGAGGGGAAGCACCGGTTGGAGGTGCTGAACCCGACCGCGGACGGCTACGGGACGGAGGCCGCCGGGCTGGCTCCGCGTCCTTCCGGCCTCGCCGGGCAGACGGTGGGCCTGCTCTGGAACGGCAAGCCCAACGGTGACGTCGCGCTACGGGCACTGGGCGCGGCGCTGGAGTCGCAGTTCGACGGCCTGCGGACGCGGTTCTACAGCGGCTCGATCCCGTGCGACCGGACCCTCCTCGAACAGGTGGCGCGGGAGTGCTCCGCGGTCGTGGGGTGCACGGCCGACTGCGGATCCTGCAGCTCCTGGATGACCCACGACATCATCGCGATGGAGCGCGCAGGCGTCCCGGCGGTCCTCGTCGTGTCGAAGGGGTTCGAGGAGGACGTCGAGGCGAGCGCCCGGGCCTTCGCCCTCCCCGACGTGGCGCGGGTCGTGGTGCCGTGGGTCTACAACAACGCCACGGAGGAGGTGTCGATCGCGCAGACGCTCGATGCCCTGCCCGGCATCGTCGACCGCCTCGAGGGCCGGCCCCACGCGAAGGACGCGCCGAGCGGTGCGCTGCCGGCGCCACCGGTGATCTCCTTCCACTCCGACGACGCCACCGACCTGTTCGCGCAGTTCAACCAGTACTTCACGGACCGCGACTGGGGCGACGGGTACCCGCTGCTCCCTGCGACGCGGGACGCGGTGGACGCCCTGTGCCACGGCATCGCCGACCCGGACGAGGTCCTGTACACCCTGCCGCCCGGCAACGGTCAGGTCACACCGCGCAAGATCGCCGTCGCCTGTGCCATGGCCGGCACCACGGCGCGGGAGATGGCAGTCGTCGAGGCCGTCCTGCGGGCGTTCAACGACCCGCAGCAGCAGGTGCGGCTGCGCACCGTGCTCATGTCGACGAGTGCCCACGCCCCGTTCGTGCTGGTCAACGGGCCCATCACCCGAGAGCTCGGCATCAACGGCGGGCGCGCGTGCATCGGCCCCGGGGCGCAGAACCAGGTGAACCTGCGGATCGGTCGCGCCGTGACCCTCGCGCTCAAGAACCTCGGCGCCTGGTACCCGGGCGTCCTGGACATGGACACCATCGGCTCCGTCCGCAAGAACGTGGTGGTCATCAGCGAGAACGTCGACGAGAGCCCGTGGACGCCCTTCCACGTCGACGCCGGCTACGGGGCGAACGAGAACACCGTGACCCTCTTCGTCACCCTGGGCGAGACCGACGTCGGCTTCCAGGGGCACCTGGATCCCCACCAGCTCGCGCGCTCCATCAGCGCGTTCGACAGCGTGCAGGGCGGCTACTTCTCGGGGCTCTTCGGCGGTGAGAAGGCGAAGGAGTCGCCGAGCGGCCGCCTGCTGCTCGTCGCGCCGCCCCACGCGGACGCGCTGGCCGAGGGCGGCATCGGCAAGGAGGAGTTGCGGGACCTGCTGTTCGAGTACGGCCACCAACCGCTCTCCCGCGTCCTCGAGCAGTGGCGGAAGCTGCACCTGGACGGGAAGACGTTCCCGGAGTGGGACTGGGCGTTCGCACTCGACGCGCAGGAGCAGGAGCGTCGGACCCTGCCCGTCGTGCGCAGCCGCGACCAGTACGTGCTCGCGGTCTGCGGGTCCACCCGCGGCAAGGACATGTTCATGCCCACGGCACTCCCGCCGGTCACGGCGCCCCTGAAAGCGGAGTGGGCCGACCGGAGCAGCTGATCCCACGGCCGACGAGACACGAGGATGACGATGGAGTCGAATCGAATGGGGCCGGACCGAAGGACGAGCACCGGCTGGGCGATCGCCGCGGCGGCGGCCCTGCTGCTGAGCGGCTGCGGCGTGACCAACACCGGGTCGGCGGGTGAGACCGGTGGGGAGGGGCCCTTCTACGAGGGCAAGGAGATCAACCTCATCGTCCCGTTCGACGCCGGCGGCGCCTCGGACGTCTACAGCCGGATGCTGAGCGGCCACCTGTCGAGCCACATCGAGGGCCGGCCCCAGATCGTCGTCGAGAACGTTCCCGGTGGTGCGCAGAAGGACGGCATCAACCGCTTCGAGCGCGCCGAGCACAACGGCCTGAACCTGGCGATGAGCTCGGGCGGTCTCATCGCCGCCACCAAGTTCGACGAGGAAGGGATCCAGTTCGACCTGGCCGACTACGAGCCCCTGATGGCGTTCGGCGGCACGATGGTGATCTTCGGCAGCACGGCGGCGGGCATCACGTCGCTCGAGGACCTGCGGAACTCGACCGAGCCGGTCTTCTACGGAGGCCTGGAGTTCAACGCCTCCGAGGCGGTGCGCACGTTCGCGCTCGAGGAGTTGGGCCTGGCCGGCTTCGAGCCGCTCATGGGCTACGACGGTGGTGGCGCCGTCACGGCAGCGGTGCTGCGCGGGGAACTCGGCATCGGCAACTCGACGTCCTCGCACTACATCGAGAACGTCCGGCAGCTCGAGGAGGACGGCTCGATCGTCCCGCTGATGACCCAGGGGTACGTCGTCGGCGGCGAGATCGTGCGCGACCCGGCCTTCCCGGACCTCCCGACCATGCCCGAGGCCTACCGGATGCTCACCGGTCAGGAACCGGAGGGGATCGCCTGGGAGACCTACGAGGCCCTCACCGCCGCGCAGACGAACCTGCTGCGGACCTACTGGGTCCACGGTGACGCACCCGAGGAGGCTCGGGCGGCACTGCGCGAGGCGGTGGCCGAGCTCGTCGCGGACGAGGCTTTCACCGCCGAGGCCACGCAACTCCTGCACGTCGACTCCCCGCCGCAGATCGGGGACGAGCTCGCGGCCTCCACGGCGTCGATCGTCGACCTCCCTCCGCAGTCGGTGACGTGGCTCGAGGAGTACATGGCACGGGCCGGCGCCTGAGGATCACCGATGATCGAATCCGCTCTCGACGCGCTGCAGATCCTCGTCAGCCCACAACACCTCGTCTGGCTGTTCCTCGGTGTCGGCATCGGCCTGGTCCTGGGACTCATCCCGGGGCTGGGTGGCCTCACCGGCATGGCGGTGCTGCTCCCGCTCATCGTCGGGCTCGAGCCGGCGAGCGGCATCGCCATGCTCATCGGCCTCAACGCCGCCACGACGATCGGCGACACGTTCCCCTCGGTGCTGATGGGCGTTCCCGGAACCGCCGCGTCCCAGGCCACCGTGCTCGACGGCTATCCGATGGCCCGCAAGGGCCTCGCCAACGTCGCGCTCGGCGCGGCCTTCACCTCCAACATGGTGGGCGGGTTCATCGGAGGCGTCGTCCTGCTCGTGCTGATCCCGCTCGCCCGCCCCCTGATCATCGGGATGGGGTCCCCGCAGCTGTTCATGCTGACGCTGCTGGGCTTCAGCCTCGTGGGGGTGCTCGCCCGGGGAGCCGTCGGCCCGGCCTTCATGTCGGGCCTGCTCGGGATGCTGCTCGCCACGATCGGCAGCGCGTCGATGACCGGCGACTACCGGTTCGTCGGCGACATCTTCTACCTCTACGACGGCCTCGACCTGTCCATCCTCGCGATCGGGCTCTTCGCGATCCCGTCGATCATGTCGCTGCTCACCCAGAACCAGTCGGTGGCCCGGGAGATGGCCCACCAGCGTGGTGGCGTGCTGCGAGGGGCCCGTGCTGCCTTCAGCCACAAGCGCGTGCTCGTCGGCAACTCCCTCCTGGGCAGCGTCCTGGGCATCGTCCCGGGCATCGGCGGGAGCGTCATCGACTGGATCACCTACGGCGCCACCAAGCAGGTCGTGCGCAAGGACCGCGACCAGTTCGGCAAGGGGGACATCCGCGGCGTCATGGCCCCCGAGGCCGCCAACAACGCCAAGGACGGCGGGGTCCTCGTCCCGACCCTGATGTTCGGGATCCCCGGCAGCGCCACCGCGGCCATCCTCCTCGGCGGGTTCGCCACCATGGGGATCTCGACCGGGCCGAGCATGCTCGCGCCCGAGAACCTCTACCTGATCTTCGTGATCATCTGGACGCTGGTGCTCGCCAACGCGATCGGGGCCATGTCGAGCGCTGCCCTCGCCGGCACCCTCAGCAGGATCAGCCTCCTGAAGCCCTACACGTACGGCCCGTTCCTGCTGGTGATCATGATCATCGCCGCCTACCAGGCCGGGGTCCGGTGGGGCGACGTGGTGGCGGTCGTCGCCATCGGCCTGCTCGCCTGGTTGATGCAGGCGCTCAAGTGGCCGCGCCCGCCGCTGCTCATCGGGTTCGTCCTGGGCACCGGCGCGGAGAACTACCTGTGGATCTCGGTGGGCAGGTACGGGTGGACCTGGCTGACCGAGCCGTCGGTCATCGTCATCGGCGCGGTCATCCTCGTCACGTTGCTGGCGGGGTTCACCGGCGTCTTCGGCCGGCTCCACGCGCGGTTCGCCCGCGTCGAGACGGTGCCGGAACACACCAAGGAGTCCTCTCGTGGTTAGCACCAGCGCGGTTCGGATCGGCGCGGACGGGATCCTCCTCGCCGTCTTCACCGCCGCGGCGGTGATCTCGCTGCGATCCCTCGACAGCCCGACCTACTGGTTCCCCGCCTTCATCACCCTCAGCGGGACGCTGGCCGCCGGGTACAACCTCGGCGCCGATGTCGTGCGCGTGCGCGGCGGCCACTCGCTGACCGACGGCGAGATCGTCGACATCGGGGCGTCGGTCACCGACACCCACGACGATGCCACCGAGAGGGACGGGGCGGGGAGCGTGGGCGCGAGGGCTCTCGTCCTGGCGCTCTGGCTGGTGGCGCTGCCGCTGCTCGGGCTCGTGGTCCCGTTCTTCTACGCCGCCCTGGTCTGGCTGGTCGCGCTGCTCCGCTTCCAGGCCAAGCAGAAGTGGCTCTTCGTGGTGGTGTCCGTCGCCGTGTTCGGCGTCTTCCTCAACGTGCTCATCGTCCTGCTGGAGATCAGGATGCCGCCGGCGGTCCTGACCGGGCTCGGATAGCGCGGGCCGGCCACCGAGGTGACCGGCCCGCTCCCCCACCGACGTCGAGCTGCCAGAACGATCACCAGTAAGAGGTATTTGCAATCTACTTGCAACTAGCCGGGAACGCCAACGAAGGGGCGCTCGACCCGGTCGGCCCACACCGCGAGCAGCTCCTCGTCGTGCGACACCGCGAGCACGCCCGCCCCCTCGCGCGCCCGTTCCGCGACCACGCCGACCAGCGCGGCGGTCGTCGACGCGTCGAGCATCGCGGTCATCTCGTCGCAGATCAGGTAGCGCGGTCGCAGCACGAGAGCGCGCGCGAGGCAGGCGCGCTGCAGCTGGCCGTCGCTCACCTCGTGGGGCCGGCGGCCGAGCAGCTCGGGCGTGAGCCCGACACGGTCGTGCAGCTCGCCCTCCAAGGCGGGGTCGCGCCGGCCCCGGGTGGCCAGCAGCGGTTCGGCGACGATCTCGCGCAGCGGCAGGCGCGGGTCGGCGGCCAGGCGCGGGTTCTGGAACACCACCCCGACGGCCGTGCGCAGCTCTCGCGGCGCCCGGTAGCGCACGCCGGGCGCCCGCACGCCGTCGATCTCCACGGCGCCGGCCCACGGTGCGTGCAGCAACGCCAGCACCCGCGCGAGCGTCGACTTGCCGCACCCGCTCGGCCCGGCGAGACCGACGACCGCGCCCTGCTCCACGGTCAGGTCGACGCCGTCGAGCACGCGGACCCCCCGGCGGTACCCGGCGACGACGCCGCGCGCCGCGAGCGTCACGACGAGCCCACCGGCGCGCACGCCACCGCCCGCGCACCGCTCCACACGAGCGCCGGATCGGGCACGCAGGAGTGCAGGTCGGGCCGCCGCTGCCCGAACCCGCACCCGGCGGGCAGGGCGGTGAGGTCCGGGGGATGGCCCGGCACCGGTGTGAAGCCGCGGTCGGGCAGCGCGCCGAGCAGGCCCGCGGTGTAGGGGTGCCACGGGTCGTCGAACACGGCGTCGGCGGGTCCGACCTCGACGAGCCGGCTCGCGTACATCACGGCGACGTCGGTGGCCACGCGCCGTGCGGCACGCAAGTCGTGTGTGATGAGCAGGACCGCGTGCCCGCGCTCGGCCATCCCGGCGAGCAGGTCCACGCTCCGGTCGACGAGCGGGCGGTCCAGGCCCGCGGTCGGCTCGTCGGCCAGCAGGACCGGCGGGTCGCCCGCCAGCGCCGCGGCCAACCCGACGCGCTGCGCGGTGCCGCCGGACAGCTCGTGCGGGTAGCGCTCGAGCATCTCGCGCGGCAGCCCGACGTCCTCGGCGAGCCGCCCGACGACGGCCCGCGGGTCGGGATCCCCGGGCCGCAGTGCCCGCACCGCCTCGGCGAGCTGCGCGCCGACCCGGCGGACCGGCGTCAGGTGGGTGGCCGCCGACTGCGGCACCAGCCCGATGCGCCGGCCCCGCACCCGGTCGCGCAGCACGGACTCCGGCGCGTCGAGCAGGTCGCGGCCGTCGAGCTCCACCCGCCCGGCCACCTCCGCGTTCGCCGGCAACAGCCCGGTGATCGCCGCGGCCAGCACGGACTTGCCGCACCCGCTCTCCCCCACCAGCGCGAGCAGCCGTCCTGGACGCAGCGTGAAGCTCGCGCTGGTGACCGCCCGCACGGTCCCGGCCCGCCCCCGAGCGCCGAGCCGGAACCGCACGGACAACCCCTCGACGCGCAACTCCGCCGCCCCGCTCACAGCCCGAGCTCCGATCGGCGTCGCGGCAGGGACCGGTCTCGCCACCAGGCCGCGATACCGGCCACCGCCAGCGCCGAGGCGACCAGCAGCACCGCGGGGAAGGTCACGATCCACCAGGAGCCGAGCAGGACCGCGGCCCGGCCCTCGCCCAAAATGTTGCCGATCGAGGCGAGGTGCGGCGGGAGGCCGAGGCCGAGGAACGACAGGGCCGTCTCGTGCCAGACGGCGTGCGGGAGCAGCAGCACCGTGGACAGCGCCGCCTGGGGCACGATCGCCGGCAGCAGGTGCCGGCGCAGCACCCGCCACCGCGAGGCGCCGCCGGAGATGGCCGCGTCGACGAACGGCCGCTCGCGCAGCGAGAGCACCTCGGACCGGACGATCCGCGCCACGCTCGTCCAGTGCGTGAGGGCGATCGACGCGATCACCGCCAGCACCGAGCCCCGGTAGAGCGCCACGATCACGATGCCGAGCAGCAGGTGCGGCACGGCGTTGACGGTGTCGACGACGCGCATGAGCAGCCGGTCCGGCCAGCCCCCGAGCACGCCCGACGCCGCCCCGAACAGCGCCCCGAGCACCGTCGAGACCACTGCGCACACCGCGGCCACCAGCAGCGACACCTGCAGGCCCGCGAAGCTGCGCAGCAGCAGGTCCCGGCCCTGCGCGTCGGTGCCGAACGGGTGGGTGGGCGACGGGGGCAGCCGCACCGCGGTGTAGTCGACGAGCCGCTGGTCCAGCCCGCCCAGCCAGGGCACGAGCATGGAGGCGGCGGCGAGCAGGACCAGCAGCCCGCACCCGGCCGCCAGCCGCGACCGGGCCCGGCCCGCCGCGCGTCCCCGCGGCGTTCCCGCGCGCGGCCGTGCCGCCGAACGCCACTGCGGCTCGGCGTCCTCCGGCTGCCCCGCGGTGCGCGGTCGCCCGAGATCGACCTCAGCACTCATCGCACTCCCTCGCCGGGCGCACCCCAGAGTGCGACACATGTACACCCAGACCCCGACTCGCGGGGAGGCAGAGCGCGACACGCGTGCGCCCAGACCCCGACTCGCGGGCGGGGGTTGCGCCCCTTCCGCGAGTCGGGGTGCGCGGGCACGGGTGTCGCTGTGCGTGCGTCAGCCATCGGCCACCACCCTCGGGTCGGCGATGGCCACGGCGACGTCGGCGAGCAGGGAGCCTGCGAGGACCGCGGCCGTGGCCAGCACCGAGACGGCCGCGAGCATCGGGAAGTCGACGGCCAGGGCCGCGGTGACCACCGCCTCGGCGATGCCCGGCCACGAGAACACCGTCTCGACCAGCACCGCACCCGTCACCAGCTCCGGGATCCGGGTGCCCAGCAACGTGACGAACGGCAGCAGGGCCGTGGGCAGCGCGTGCCGCAGCACCACGGTGCGCTCGCCCAGGCCTCGTGCCCGCGCGCCCGTCACGTGATCCTCCCCGAGCGCGCCGAGCAGCGAGGACCGCACGTGCAGCACCAGCCACGGCGTCTGCGAGACGCCCAGCACCAGCGCGGGCAGCAGCAGGTGGCGGGCCACCTGCTCGACGGAGAACGCCGCGCCGGCGTCGGTGATCCCCGCGACCGGGAGCCAGCCGAGGCCCAGCGCGAACACGGCGATCGCGACGAGCGCCAGCACGAAGGGCGGGATGCCCTCCATCGCATGCCCGATCGCGGTCACCACCCGGTCGAACAGCCCGCCCTGCCACCACGCGGCGGCGGTGCCGGCCACCAGGGCCAGCACGACCGCGACGACGAGCGCGGTGCTCACCAGCAGCAGCGTCCACGGCAGCCGCTCGGCGACGACCTGGGCCACCGGCTGCCGGAACGCCCGGCTCGTCCCGAGGTCCCCCGACAGGATCCCGGACAGCCACCGCCCCAGCTGCTGGAACACGCCGTCGTCGAGGCCGAGGCGCTCGCGGGTGGCGGCGATGTCGGCGTCGGATGCGGAGAAGATGTCGACGCCGTAGTACTGGTAGACGGGGTCGAACGGCGAGGCCGCGGCGAGCAGGAACACCCCGACCGCCACGATCCCCAGCACCGGCACCGCGAACGCCAGCCGGCGCGCGACGAGCAAGCCGATCTCCCGGCTCACGAGCGGGGTGTCCAGTCCTCGACGTTCCACCACGGCCCCCACGTGGTGCCGTGCGTGTGCGGGTCGACGACCTGCTGGTAGCCGTCCCAGCGCTCGCGCACCAGGTAGGAGTGGTCGAGGAAGGCCAGGAAGACGAATCCCGGAGCGGCCGCGTAGGCGCGCTGCCACTCCTTGACCGCGGCCACGCGCGCCGCCTGGTCGGTGGCGCGCCGGGCCGCGTCCAGGCCCGCGTCGACGGCCGGGTTCGCGTAGAACGCCGGGTTGTTGAACCCGTCGCCGCCGTAGGAGCTGTGCAGCAGCGGGTAGCTCACGAGGTCCGGGTCGAACGGGGACCCGCCGCCGAGCACCACCGCGTCGGCGCCCATCCGCGGCTCGATCGCCTCCCAGCCCAGCCCCTCGAGCGCGACGTCGACGCCGACCGCACGGGCGTCGGAGGTGAACGCCTGCGCGAAGTCGCGTCGGATCGTGTCGTTGGCGGGGTACATCAGCGTGAACCGGGCGGGCACGCCGTCGCGGGCGCGCGTGCCGTCGGGGCCGCGGACCCAGCCGGCCGCGTCGAGGATCCGCTCGGCCTCGGCACGGTCGAACGCGAACTGCGCGCTCGGCTCGGCGTACTCGGACAGCACCTCGGGGATGGGTGTGGACGCCGGTGCGCCGTGACCAGCGAAGAAGGCGTCGATCATGCCCTGGCGGTCGACGGCGTGGTTGAGCGCCAGCCGGACCGCCGGGTCGCCGGTGACGGGATGGCCGCTGGGCAGCGTGATCGTGCGATAGTCGGCGCTGGGGTGGTGGTGCACGGCGTACTCCGAGTCGGCGAACGTCTCGGCGAGCGCGGGCGGGAGCACGGTGCCGTCGAACTCCCCCGCCCGCAGACGCTGGGCGCGGGTGTTGTCGTCGACGGCGAAGACGAGGTCGAGCGTGCGCACGGCCGGTGCGCCACCCCAGTACTGCGCGTTGGCCTCGAGCCGCATCGAGGTGCCGCGCCGCCACTCCGCCAGCCGGTAGGGCCCGGTGCCGACCGGCTGCGTCCCGAACGCCGACTCCGCGAGCGGCGCGGGCGTCGCCACCGCCTCGGCCGGGACGATGCCCAGCGTCAGCCGGTGCGCGAACGCGGAGTCGGGCTGGGTGAGCCGGAACCTGACCGTCTGCGGGTCCAGCGCCTCGACGCCGGCCAGCGTGCGGTAGTCGGAGCGGACCGTGGACGCGTAGGCCGGGTCGAGCAGCGCCGTGTAGGTGGCGACCACGTCCTGGGCGTCGAACGCCGACCCGTCGTGGAACGTGACGCCCTCGCGCAGCGCCACGGTGTAGGACATCCCGTCGGGGGCCTGCTCGGGCAGCGCCGCGGCCAGGGCGGGCTGCAGCTGCCGGTTCGCGTCGTGCGCCACGAGGCCGTCGAAGATCTTGGACGCGCCCTCGACGCCGTAGCCGAGCAACGGGTGCAGGCTCTCGGGCTCGTAGCCGTCGGCCAGCACCATCGTGGCGGGGTCACCGCTCGCGCCGGCCGCACCCCCCGGGGCGGTCGGCGCGGAGCACCCGGCGACAGCCGCGAGGAGGACGGCGGCGATGACGATCGGGGCGCGACGGTTCACGGCCGGACGGTAGCCACAGTTGCGAGTCACTGGCAAGAGCGTGAAGATCGCTGGTGCACCAGTTCACGATCTACTGCCACGACCTACTGCCACGATCTACTGCGAGGAAGTGCCCATGGCCCAGTACACGCTGCCCGACCTGCCCTACGACTACGGCGCCCTCGCCCCGCACATCGCCGGCGAGATCATGCAGCTGCACCACTCCAAGCACCACCAGACCTACGTCACCGCCGCGAACCAGACCCTCGACAAGCTCGCCGCCGCCCGCGAGTCCGGCGACTTCGCCGCCATCGTCGGCCTGGAGAAGACCCTCGCCTTCAACCTCGGCGGCCACGTCAACCACTCGATCTTCTGGAACAACCTCTCCCCCGACGGCGGCGGGAAGCCCCAGGGCGAGCTCGCCGCGGCCGTCGACGAGCACTTCGGCTCCTTCGACGCCTTCCAGGCCCACTTCACCGCCGTCGCCACCACCATCCAGGGCAGCGGCTGGGCCATCCTCGGCTGGGACACCCTCGGCAAGCAGCTGCTGATCCACCAGCTCTACGACCAGCAGGCCAACCTCCCCGCGGGCCAGATCCCCCTGGTCATGCTCGACATGTGGGAGCACGCCTTCTACCTGCAGTACCGCAACGTCAAGCCGGACTACGTCAAGGCCTGGTGGAACGTCGTCAACTGGGCCGACGCCGCAGCGCGCTTCGACAAGGCCCGCACCGCCTGACATGCCGTGAGTGGATACGAGTGCCCCAGCACTCGTATCCACTCACGGGGGTTTTCTAGGGCTCCACGTCGCTCAGCCAGACATCCGCCAGGCGCTTGCCCTGGTAGATCGGGCTCGACCAGAGGTCCTGCACGCGCTCGTTCGCGATCGCGTAGTCGAACTTCTGGATCGGGTACAGCGCCTGCACGATCTCGGTCTCCATGCGCTCCTGCATCTGCCGGTAGATGTCGGCGCGGGCCGCGTCGTCGACCGCCGCGCGGGAGCGCTCGACCATCTCGTTCAGCTGCGGGTCGTTCACCAGCGCGTAGTTCTCGATCGACTCCGGGTTGAAGTCACGCCACACCTGGTCGGGCAGGTGCACCCCGCGCAGCGCCTTGGTCATCGCGAAGTCGTGGTTGCGGCGCCGGTCGATGCCGGTGGCCGGGTCCACGATCTCGATCTCGACCTGGATCCCGACCTCGGCGAGGTCGGCCTGCATCCACTGCGCCTCGCGCACGTCCTCGTCGTCGACGCGCTGCACGAGCAGCGACGTGGAGAACCCGTTCGGCAGGCCCGCCTCGGCCAGGAGCCTGCGGGCGGCCTCCGGGTCGAACGGGCGCAGGGCGAGCACCTCGTCACGGGTCAGGGCCGCAGGGCTGGTGTCGGGCCGCAGCAGGGACGTGAGCTCGAAGGCGCCGCGGATGTTCTCGCCCATGCCGACCCAGTCGATGGCCTGCATCACCGCCTTCCGCACGCGGATGTCGTCGAGCGGTTCCACGGTCGGGTTGAGGTAGAAGCTGATCGGGGCGCCGGGGGTCTCGGTGACGGTGAAGCCGCCGCGCGAGGAGAACTCCTCCGCCACCACGGCATCGCTGGTGGTGCCGACGTCGAGCCGGCCGCTGCGCAGCGCCGCGGTGACGGCCGCGGTGTCGCTCAGGATCGGCATCCGGATCTCGTCCAGGTAGGGCCGGTCCGGAACGAAGTAGTCCGGGTTGCGCCGCAGCACCCACTCGACGTCCGGGGTGTGGCTCTCGAGGATGAACGGCCCCGTGCCGATCGCCTGGGTCGCGAGGTCGAACTGCCCCTCGACGCCTTCGCGGGGCATGATCACGTTGAAGTGGTAGGCCAGGTACTCGAGCAACGGGCTGTAGGGCCGGTCCAGGGTGAACACCACGGTGTGCTCGTCCGGCGCCGTGATCGCGTTGACCGGTTCGAACATCCAGGCGTGCTGGGCCGGGACCTGCTTGACGGCCTCGAAGGTGGCCACCACGTCGTCGGAGGTGAACGGGCGCCCGCTCACCGGAGCGACGTCCTGCCAGCGCACGTCGTCACGCAGGTGGAAGGTGTAGGTCAGCCCGTCCGGCGCGATCTCCCACGACTCGGCGAGGTCGGGCACGACCTCGAGCGTGGTGACGTCGGGTCCGGTCCGGAAGTCGACGAGCTTGCTGTAGACGGTGCCCGAGACAACGCCCTGGGCCGCCGGGTCGGTCTGGTCCAAGGGGTTGATGTTCGTACTGATCTCCGAGGGCATGTGCAGCACGAGGCTGCCGCCCGGACGGGGTTCGCCCACCGGCTCCGACGGTCCCCGGGCGCCGCCGCCCCCGCCGCACGCGGAGAGCGCCAGCAGGGCGGCCACCGCGGCGCCGAGCAGCGCACGTCGATTCACGACATCTCCTTGTCGAGCTCGCCCGTGACGTCGAGGGGGATGAGCGGGAGCGGCCCGGCGAGATCGCCCGCCGCGGCCGGGGCGTAGGCGAAGTTCTTCGCGCGCGCCCCGCCGTCCACCACGAAGTCGCAGCCGGTGATCAGCCGCGCGTAGTCCGAGCACATCCACGCGACGCAGTGGCCGATGTCGGTCGGCGTGCCCGTGGTGCCCATGGGGACGAGCGGCGCGCGGTCCCCCGCCCAGCGCGACGGCCTGCGCCACTCCTCGTCACCGGTGGCGCCGCCGATGCCGTGCGCCCGCGGCCGCTCCAGCACGCCGCCCGCACCACGTTCGGCGATCAGCTCCGGGTTGTCGGGCGTCGGCGCGGTAGGCGTGAAGCTGTTGACGCGGATGCCGTAGGGCGCCAGGTCCATCGCCGCCGCCCGCACGAAGTTGTTCACCCCGCCCTTGTGGAACGCGTACGCGATCACCCCGGCCGAGCCGGACCAGCCGTTGGACGACGAGATCGCGACGATCGAGCCGCGGATCCCGCGCTCGGCCATGTGCCGCCCGACGTGCTTGGTGTGCAGGAAGTTGCCCATCGCGGCCACGTGGACGGCACGGGAGAAGAACTCGCTGCTCTCGTCGAGCACGCCCTTGCCGCCCAGCAGCGCGGCGTTGTTGACCACGATGTCGATGTGCCCGAACTCCGCGACGATGCGGTCGAGGTAGCCGGTGACCTGCTCCTCGTCGGTGACGTCCCCAGGCACGGCGATCGCGGTGCCGCCGTTGCGCTCGATCCGCTCCACCGACGTCTTCGCCGCCGCCGGGTCGATGTCGTTGCAGGCGACGACGGCGCCGTAGCGCGCCAGCGCCAGCGCGACACCGCTGCCGATGTTCGGTCCCGCCCCGGTGACCAGGGCGACCTTGCCCTCCAGCGAGATGTCCACAGTGCTCCTTCTGTGTTTGATTGCCTCCGCTTCGCTCCGGCGGGCTCGCGGGCCCTGCTCGATGGCCTCGGCTCCGCCTCGGCGGCTCGCGGGCCCTCCAGGCACCGCCCTGCTCCTCCGGTGCTCAGTGCCTGATGGCCTCCGCTCCGCTCCGGCGGCTCGCGGGCCCTCCAGGCGCCGCCCTGCTCCTCCGGTGCTCAGTCGCTCGTTCCTCGCTCCCTGCGCTCCTCCCCCGCAGGACGGCGCCGGCCCGCTCGCTGTGTGGGATGGCCGCTGTGGGGCCTTGCTCCCTGCGCGGCGTCGTTCTCGTCGGTGGAACGGGCGAGGCTCGGGGCCAGTCGGGTGGGCGCGCGGGGGCGCCACCAGCGGCGGGCGGCGCGGTCGACGGCCGGGCGCTGCAGGCGCGGGTCGAGGTGGTCGCGCAGCGCGTCGCCGAGCAGGTTGAAGCTGAACACCGCCATCGACAGCAGCGTGGCGGGCACGATGATGATCCACGGGGCGCGCTCGACGTACCGCACGCCCTCGGACAGCATCGCGCCCCACGACGGGGTGGGCGGCGGGGCGCCGATGCCCAGGAAGGACAGCGCCGACTCGGCGATGATCACCCCGGCGAAGATCAGGCTGCCCAGCGTCAACACCGAGGCGAGCAGGTTGGGCAGCACGTGCAGGGCCAGGATCCGGGGGGTGCCCGCGCCCGTCGCCCGGGCGGCCTCGACGTAGCGCTCCTCGCGGATGCGCAGCGTCTCGCCGCGGGCGATGCGGTTGAACGACGGCGTGATCACCACGGTCAGCGCGATCACCGTGTTGCGCACCGACGGGCCCAGGATCACCGCGATGAACAGCAGCAGGACGATGCCCGGGACCGCCTGCACGGCGTCCATGACGCGCTGCAGCACCACGTCGACGGCGCGCCCGAAGTAGCCGGAGACCACGCCGAGCGCGGTGCCGAGCACGAGGCTGATGCCGGTGGTGGCCACCCCGATGAGCAGCGAGGTGCGAGCCCCGTGGATGGTGCGGCTGAGCACGTCGCGGCCCAGGTCGTCGGTGCCGAGCAGGAACTGCGCGGACGGCTCTTCGAGGATGTTGCGGCGGAACTGCTCCAGCGGGTCGTACGGGGCGATCCAGGGAGCCAGCAGCGCCGCCAGCACGAACACGGTGATGAGCACGAGCGCCACCGCGCCCAGCGGCTGCGCCCGCATGAAGGCCCGCAGCGCGGCGAGCACCCCCCGCAGGTCCCGGCGGCCGGACGGCACCGGCGGCGCGGGCGCCTTCGCGATCGTCTCCTGGCTCACGACGTCTCCTGGCTCACGACAGGGCCCTCCCGGTCCGGATCCGCGGGTCGATCAGCGCGTAGAGCAGGTCGATCACGATGATCGTCACGACGAAGAGGCCGGCGTAGAAGATCGTGCAGGCCACCACGACGGGGTAGTCGCGGTCGAGGACCGCCTGGTAGATGAGCTGCCCCGTGCCCGGGATCGAGAACATCTGCTCGAGGATCACCGTGCCGCCCAGGATCGTGGCCAGCTCCAGACCGAGCAGGGTGAGCACGGCGATCGTCGAGTTGCGCAGCGCGTGCTTGAAGATCACGGTGCGGTGCCGCGCGCCCTTGGCGTGCACGGTGCGGATGTAGTCCGAGCCCAGCGACTCGAGCATCGACGAGCGGGTCATGCGCGCGATCCCGGCCATGCCACCGGTGCCGAGCGCGATGACCGGGATGGCGATCTGCTGGATCCAGCTCACGAGGTCCTCGCCGGGTCCGGCGTAGACGATCGGGGGCGACCAGGCGAACCACAGCGCGAGCAGTGTGAGCAGCAGCAGCCCCACCACGAAGTTGGGCACCGACAGGAACGCCACCGCGAACACGCGCACGGCCGAGTCGACCCAGGTGCCGCGGGTGACGGCGGCGAGGATGCCGAACCCGACCCCGAGCAGCGCGCCGAGGACCATCGCGATCAGGCCGAGCTGCACGGTGATCGGCACGCGGGAGAGGAACAGCTCGGCCACCGGCTCGCCGCTGTAGAACGACGTGCCGAGATCGCCCTGCACGGCGTTGGCCAGCCACGAGCCGAGCTGCACCCACACGGGGTCGTCGATCCCGAACTCCGCGCGCAGTGCGGCGGCCTCCTCCGCGGTGACGCCGGTGTCCTGCAGCTGCAGGGCCACCGCGTCGCCCGGCACCAATCTCATGATCACGAAGACGAAGACGGTGACCAGCACCATCACGACGAAGCCGTAGCCCAGCCTGCGCAGGGTGTAGCCGATCATGCGAGCGTCACCTCCCGGCGCGGGTCGTGGAGGTGGCAGGCCGCGGTGCGGTCGGGCGCGATCCGGTGCACCAGCGGTACCTCGGTGCGGCAGTCCTGCGCCACCTGCGGGCAGCGGGTGTGGAACCGGCACCCCGGCGGCGGGTTGCTCGGGCTCGGCGTCTCCCCCTCGGGCACGGCGCGCTCACGTCGTCCGAACTCCGGGATCGCGTCCACCAGCATCTGCGTGTACGGGTGACGCGGATCGGCGAACAACGCGTCGCCGTCACCGCGTTCGACGATCTCACCGAGGTACATCACGCAGACCTCGTCGGACATGTACCGCACCACGTTCAGATCATGGGCGATGAACAGGTAGGACAACCCGAGCTCGGCCTGCAACCTCTTGAGCAGGTTCAGCACCTGGGCCTGCACCGACACGTCGAGCGCGGACACCGCCTCGTCGCAGACGATGAGGTCGGGGTCGGTGGCCAGCGCGCGGGCGATGCCGATCCGCTGCGCCTGCCCGCCCGAGAACTGGTGGGCGTACTTGTGCAGGTCGCGGGCGCTCAGCCCGACCCGCTCCAGCAGCTCGACGACGCGGTCCACCCGGGCCCGGCCGCGCGCCAACCGGTGCACCGCGAGCGGCTCACCCACCGCGTCGAGCACCCGCATCCGCGGGTTCAGCGAGCCGAACGGGTCCTGGAACACGATCTGCATCCGCCGGCGCAAGGCCCGCATCTCGGTGCGCGAGGCGCGCCGCAGGTCCGTGCCGTCGAACCGCAGCTCACCCGACGTCGGCTCGAGCAGCCGCAACGCGAGCCGGGCCACGGTGGACTTGCCGGAGCCGGACTCGCCCACCAGTCCCAGCGTGCGGCCTCGCGGGATCGCCAGCGAGACGCCGTTGACCGCCTGCACGACGCTGCGCCGGATCCGGAAGTGCTTCACGAGGTCGCGCGCCTCGAACAGCGGCGGTGGATCACCCGACACCGGACACCTCCTCCTCGTTCACGGGCGCGTCCACCTCGTGCAGCCAGCAGCGGCTCGCCCGCCCCGGCCCGAGGTCGTAGAGCTGCGGTTCGCCCGTGGCGCACCGGTCGAGCGCCGACGGGCAGCGCGGGTGGAAGCGGCACCCACCGGGCATCTCCGACGGGTGCGGCACGGTGCCCGCGATGGCCGGCATCGGCGCGTCGCGCGGGGTGGTCGGCGTGGGGATCGAATCGATCAACGCCCGGGTGTAGGGGTTGCGCGGCGCGCTCAGCACCTCGGCCACCGGTCCCTGCTCCACCACCCGGCCCGCGTACATCACCAGGACGTGGTCGGCCATCTCGGCGACGACCCCCATGTCGTGGGTGATGAACAGCAGCGCCGTGCCGTGCTCGCGCTGCATCCGGCGCAGCAACGCCAGGATCTGCGCCTCGACGGTGACGTCGAGCGCCGTCGTGGGCTCGTCGGCGATCAGCAGCGCCGGCTCGCAGGCCAGGCCGATCGCCACCATGACGCGCTGCTGCTGCCCGCCGGACAGCTCGTGCGGGTACGAGCGGGCCCGCCGCTGCGGGTCGGGGAGCCCGACCTCGCGCAGCAGCTCCACCACACGCCGCTGCGCGTCCTTGCGGGTGAGCGGGCGGTGCGCGCGCAGCGCCTCCGCCACCTGGTCGCCGACGGTGAACAGCGGGTCGAGGGAGCTCATCGGGTTCTGGAACACCATGGCGATCTCGGCGCCGCGCAGACGGCGCAGCCGCTCCGCGTCGGCGCCCACCAGCTCCCCACCCGCGAACCGGATCGAGCCCGCGGTGACGCGGCCGCCGCCGAGCAGGCCGAGCACCGCGAGCGACGACACGCTCTTGCCGGAGCCGGACTCCCCGACCACGGCGACGGTCTCGCCCGCGGCCACGGTGAACGACACGCCGGCCACGGCCTCGATCACACCCGTGGGCGTCGGGAACTGGACGTGCAGGTCGCGCACCTCGAGCAGTGGTGGTGACGGCACCGTCGGCACTCCTTCGTCAGCGGTGACGGGCGGGCGGCAGAGCCGGCCGTGAGTGGATTCGAGTGCCGGGGCACTCGTATCCACTCACGGCCCGGTGTCGGAGGGGTAGAGCAGGGCGATGGCCTCCTCGGGCACCCCGAGCGCAGGTCCCAGCATCGAGCGCATGATCGGCTTGGGCACCAGGCACTCCGCGCAGGCGTCCGCCCCGGCGGTGATCCGCACCTCGACGCCGGCGCCGGACTCGGTCACGGCGAGCGCGTAGTCGTCGGCCGCGAGCGTGCTGCGCAGGCCGTCCAGCGCGGTCTCGTCGATGGTCACGTGGCTCCTCCCCTTCGGTGGCGTTCTTCCCGGTGGTGGCGGTGAACCGGGTGCGACGTGCGCGACCAGCCGCCGAAGCCGAAGGGGCGCACCACCATCGACATGGCCGCGTTGCGCGCCCCCGCGACGACGATCGGGATCTGCGCCGGGTCGGGCACCATGTGCAGCCCGTTCTCGTCGATGCCCGGCCCCTGCTCGCCGTGCAGGCCCTTGCCGGCCCGCTCGAGCTCGGCGTGGCTGCGCACCGCGTGCTCGGAGAGCCAGCGCTGCACGTCGGCCTTGCCGAACCCGGCGCCCGCCAGCAGCTGGGCGTGCTCGACGCCGAGCACCAGGCCTGCCGAGGAGTGCCGCCCGATGGCGGCGCCCGTGCGGGCGATCGTGTCGGCGAAGTCCCACAGCAGCTCCTCCGCGTCGGAGGTGTGCCGGTTGTCGACGAACTCGCAGGTGCGCAGCAGCATCGCCGACACCGCGTCGGTGCCGGGCGCCCGCCCGAGCTCCACCGACAGCGGCTCCCACGGGCTCTCCTCCTCGTTCTCGCCGATGCACAGCGAGAACCGGCCGGGCAGACCCTGGGTCGACTGCTCCAACTCCTGCGGCCGGATGCCGAGCACGTTGCGCACCACGAGGCCGACGGCGCGGGCGATCGTCGCGTTGGCGCGGAAACCGGGCCCCAGCACGCCGCCCGCCGAGTTGATGCCCAGGTCGGCGCGGACCGGCCCGTTCACCACGATCAGCGGGGCGGGACCGCTCGTGCTCTGCCACCCGCCGCCGGTGACCACCCGCTGGCGCATCAGCGCGTCCCACGCGGCCAGCACCACCGGCAGGTGCTCCGGCAGGCAGCCGGCCATGGCGGCGTTCACCGCGGCCTGCTCCACGGTGCACGCCCGCCCGAGGTGCGTCGCGGTGGCCACCACCTCGTCGCGGTGCTGGGGGGTCGCCGCGAGGAACCCCTCCAGCACGCCCGCCGTCACCGGGACGACGGGCAGCCCGTCGGTCCAGCCCTGCGCGTAGGCGTGCTCGATGGCACCGCGGGCGTAGACCAGCCGCGCGGCGTCGTCGGCGGCGCCCTCCGCGTCGCCGGCGAGGGCGGGGCTCGCCGTCACCGCGCCACCGCCGGTTGCGGCGCGGTCAGCAGCGCGACGAGCTCGGGCAGTACCTGGCGGGCCCGCTCCCGCACCCCGTCGGCGTCCAGCGGAGCGACCGGGTGCGGCGTGCACGCGTAGCGGTAGCCGGCGTTGCCCGCCACGCGCGCCATCGCGTCGGCGCTCACCCGGAACGCGTCGCTGCAGATGACGGCGGCCGGGATGCCCGCGGCCTCGAACGCGATGCCGTCGGCCACGGCCGAGGCGCTGCACGAGCCGCAGTCGCCCACGCCGATCACGACCACGTCGCAACCCTCGGCCAGCTCGGCGAGCGTCTCGGCCGGGACCGGGTCGGTGATGCTCAGCTTCTTGCGCCGCACCACACCCGCGGTGCCGTGCCGGCCGGCGAGCAGCTCGCCGACGGCGTCGAGGAACGGCTCGGCGTTCTTCTTCGTGTTGGCCAGCAGCCCGACGGTCAGCCCGTCGAGCCGGTCGGGCCGCCCGGCCCGGCCGCCGCCCGCCGCGGTGGCGGTGCCGGCGGTGGGATCGATCATCGCCTCGTACATCGGAGGCTCCCCCTTCGTGTGGGATCAGGCCGTCTCGCGCCCGAGCACGGACTCGTGCCACGGGATGACGAACCGCTTCGCCCCGTTCACGACCACGTACAGCAGGCACCCGAGGACGGCGAGCAGCAGGATCACCGCGAACAGCTGCGGCGCGTCCAGCGCGTTGAGGCTCACGACGACGAGGTAACCCAGCCCCTCGCTACCGCCGAGGTACTCCCCGACGATGGCGCCGATCACCGCGAAGACCACGGCGACCTCCATCCCCGCGAAGACGTAGGGCAGCGTGCTGGGCAGCTCCAGGTCGCGGAAGGTGGGCCAGCGCTTCGCCCCGAGGCCGAGCATGACGTCGCGGTGGCCGCGGTCGACCGAGCGCACCCCAAGCATCACGTTGAGCATGATCGGGAAGAAGGCCAGCGTGGCGGCCATGATGATCTTCGATGTGACGCCGAAGCCGAACCAGATCACGAACAGCGGGATGAAGGCGACCTTCGGCACGACCTGGATCGCCACGAGCACCGGGCGCAGCGCGCGCTCGAGCCACTCCGCGCGCCCCAGCACCACCCCGACGACGACCCCGCTGACCAGCGCGACGACGAACCCGATCGTCACCTCCGTGAGCGTGATCCCGATGTGGCTCCACGTCGTGGAGTCGGAGAGCAACCGGCCGACCGCCTCGGCCACGTCGCCCGGCGTGGGCAGGATGAACGGCGAGACGCCGAACACCGAGACCGCGAGCTGCCACACCACGATCACCAGCGCGAGCACCACCGGCGTGCTGACCCACGGCAGCCAGGCCATACGGGGGTTCTGGTCCATCAGCCACCCTCCTCGTCGAGCTGGTGGCGCAGCGTCCGCACCACGTCCTGGAAACCGGGCTCGCTCTCCACGTCGAGCGAGCGCGGACGGGCGAACTCCACGCGGGTCACCGAGCGGATGCGCCCCGGCCGCGGTGACAGCAGCACCACCCGGTCGGCGAGGAAGACCGCCTCGGTGATCGAGTGCGTCACGAAGACGACGGTCGCCCCGGTCACCACGGAGATCTTCTGCAGCTCCAGGTTCATCCGGTCGCGGGTGAGGGCGTCCAGCGCGCCGAACGGCTCGTCCATCAGCAGGATCGACGGGTCGTAGCTCAGCGCGCGGGCGATCGCGGCCCGTTGCCGCATCCCGCCCGACAGCTCCCGCGGCAGCGACTTCTCGAACCCGGTGAGGCCCACCAGCTCGCACAGGTCCGCGGCCCGGGCCCGGCGCGCGCGCTTGGCCACACCGCGCAGCTTGAGCGGGAGCGCGATGTTGTCCTCGACGGAGAACCACGGGAACAGGTTCGCGTCCTGGAACACCAGCCCGAACCGCGCCGACGCCGCCAGATCCCGGCGCCCGCCCTGCCAGAGTGCCCGGCCGCCGGTGAGCACCTCGCCGCTGCTGGGACTCACCAGGCCGGCGAGGATCCGCAGGAGCGTGGTCTTGCCGCAGCCCGAACGCCCGACCAGCGAGATGAACTCGCCCGGCCGCACCGAGAGCGAGATGTCCTGCAACGCCTGGGTCTGGGCGCCGCTGCGACCGCGGTAGATCTTGTCGACCCCGCGCAGCTCCAGCTCCGCGGCGCCCTCGTCCACGTCGGGCACGTCCACCCCGGCCGTCCCTCGGGTCATGACTGCGCCCCGGGCAGCAGCTCGTTGGTGAACCACGCGCTCGCATCCAGCCCGCCGGGCACCAGGTTCACGGCGACGGACTCGTCGTAGATGCTCGCCCACTTGTCCTGGGGCGTCTCCAGCAACGGACCGCCGTTCGCCTGCCAGCTGGCGATGTAGGTGCGCAGCGTCTCCTTCGCCAGCTCGGGCTCGCGCAGGATCGGGATGTCGTACTCCGAGCCGATCATCTCCAGCGTCGCGTCGAGGGACTCGTCGGCGATCACCTGCTCCATGGACGCCCGGATGGCGCGCAGGTAGCGCTGCAGGACGTCGCGTTGCGCGGGGTCGGCGAGCGCCTCGCGGGAGGCCATGTAGACCTGGGTGCCGCCGGCGACGAACTGCGCCGGGTCCAGCACCACCGCGTCCGGCTCCTGCTGCTGCACGACCACCGCGGCGTCCATCGCGACGAGGTAGGCGTCGATCCGGCCCTGCTTCACCAGGTCGAACACGGCCGGGGTCAGCCCGACCACCTGCTTGGACATGTCGGCTTCGGTGAGTCCCGCCGAGGTGGCGAGCGTGTCCACCAGCGTCTCGCTGGTGCCGCCCTCCGACGGGATGCCGATCACGCGGCCCCGCATGTCCTGCGGCGTGGCGACCGGGTCGTCGCCGCCCGAGAGGACGCGCAACGTCGACTGCTGGGACGGCTGCGCGATCGCGGTGACCGGGGCGCCCCGCTCCCCGGCCGCGACCATCATCTCCGTGTCCCCGACCCGGGTCAGCTGCGCGCCGCCCGCGATCACGGTCTGGATCGCCTGGGCGCTGCCGCGGGTCACCTGGAACTCGACGTCGAGGCCCTCCGCGGCGAAGTGGCCGCCCGCCTCGGCGATGATCTCGGGGGTGTAGGTCAGGCTCTCGATCGGGATGACGTTGAGGAACGTGACCGGCGTGGTGGCACCGTCGGCGCCGGCCGGGCCGGTGCCTGCGCACCCCGCGAGGAGCAGGGCGACCCCGGCGACGAGCACGGCGGCGCCTCGTCTCCTGCGCCCGGAACGGGGCAGCCGGCGGTAGGGGTGGTGGGTGGCGTCGGGCTGGCGCATCGCTGTTCCACTTCTCTGATCGGCGTCGTCCGGAGGAGCGGCAGTGCGGTCGTGGTGTGGTTCGCGGCCGTCTTGCACGCTAGGAGCGGGTCGGCCCCCTGTTCGACGTGCGGATGTCGGGGCCGGCGCGGCCGTGGCGGCGGGCCGGGCCGCGTCAGATGTCGCGCTCCACGGCCCCGCTCACCGCTCCTGGGGGTGGGTGGCCAGCGGTTCGACCACCAGGTCCAGCCACGGCCACATCGGTAGCGAGGCGAGCGCGTCGTGCAGCGCCGTCGCGTCCTGCGCGGCGAACAGGCCGATCCACCCGGTGCGCCCGGGGACCCGCCACAGCCGCTGCAGCACGCCCGCCGCGCGCAGCTCCTCGGCGCGGGCGCGTTCGGTGCGCCGCAGCTCGCCGCGGTGCTCGACCGGGTGGTCCGGCGGCATCCGGTTCTCGGCGCGGACCAGGAACTCCATGTCAGACTCCTCTCGTCGGTGCCGGCACAGGCGCGTCCAGCGGGAAGTGGCAGGCCGCGCTGTGCCCGGAGGCGCGCTCGACCAGCACCGGTTCCTCCTGCGCGCACCGCTGCTGCGCGCGCGGGCAGCGCGTGCGGAAGCGGCACCCGCTGGGTGGGTCCAGCGGTGACGGCGGTTCGCCGCGCAGCGGGACCGGTCGGCGCGCCCGGCCGGTGGCCGGGTCCAGGCCGGGGATCGACTCGAGCAGCGCCGCCGTGTACGGGTGCAGCGGCCGCCGGTACAGCGCCTCCGCAGGCCCGATCTCGGCGAGCTGCCCCAGGTGCATCACGGCGACCCGGTCGCTGACCTCCTTGACCAGGGCGAGGTCGTGCGCGATGAACACGTACGACAGCCCCAGCTCCGCGCGCAGCTGCTCGAACAGGTTGAGCACCTGCGCCTGGATCAGCACGTCCAGCGAGGACACGGCCTCGTCGCAGATCACCAGGGCCGGCTCGAGCGCGATGGCCCGGGCGATCGCCACCCGCTGGCACTGCCCGCCCGACAGCTCGTGCGGCCGCCGCCTGCCGAACACCGACGGGTCGAGGCCCACGAGGTCGAGCAGCTCGTGCACCCGCTTGCGACGCTGCTCGCCGCCCTTCACCCCGTAGCCGAGCAACGGCTCCTCGACCAGCTCCGCCACCCGCCAGCGCGGGTTCAGCGATCCGAACGGGTCCTGGTAGACCATCTGCAGGTGCCGGCGGGCCTCCACGAGCGGTCGCCGGCGCAGCCCCACGAGGTCGGTGCCCTGGAACAGCACCTCGCCGGACTTCGGCCGCGGCGCCTGGATCAGGGAGCGCGCCAGCGTCGACTTCCCCGACCCGGTCTCGCCCACCACCCCGAGCGTCTCGCCGCCGTGGACGTCGAAGGACACGTCCGACACGGCGTGCACGACGCCGCCCTTCAACCCGCCCGCGCCGCGCACGGTGAACTGCTGCACCACATGGCGTGCGCGCAGCAGCGGAGTCCCGCCGGTCATCCCCCACCCCCGCTCCACCCCGGGCCACACACCGATTTCGGTGCCGCCACACCGACTGCAGTCGGTGCGCGAGCGCTGATGTCGGTGCGTGAGGGTCGGGGTTCGCCGGCGCTGGTCGGTTCGCTGCTCATTTCTCCTCCGGGTGCCAGCAGGCCCACCAGTGCCCGGGCTCGTGCTCGGCGAACGGCGGCGCCGTCGAGCACCGGTCGTCGGCCGAGGCGCAGCGCGGGCGGAACGGGCAGCCGGCGGGCAGTGCCGCCGGGTCGGGGGGCTGGCCGGCGATCACCGGCAGCAGCGCGTGCGACTCCCGCTCCAGCAGCGGGATCGCACCCAGCAGCGCGCGCGTGTAGGGCATCCGCACCGCGCCGAACAGGGTGGCCGCGGGCGCGTACTCCACCGCCCGGCCGCCGTACATCACCACGATGTCGTCGGCGTAGCTCGCGGCGAGCCCGAGGTCGTGGCTGATCAGGATCACGGCGGTGCCGAGGCGTTCCTGCAGCTCGACGAGCAGCTCCATGATCTGGGCCTGCGTGGTGACGTCCAGCGCGGTGGTGGCCTCGTCCGCGATGAGCAGACGCGGCTCACCGGCGAGCGCGATCGCGATCATCACGCGCTGCCGCATCCCGCCGGAGAGCTGGTGCGGGTACTCGAAGAACCGCCGCTCGGGGGCGGGCAGGCGAACCAACGCCAGCAGTTCGACCGCGCGCGCCTTCGCGGCGGCCCTGCCGATCCGCGCGTGGGCGCGCACGGCCTCGGTGATCTGCACGCCGATCCGCATCGTGGGGTTGAGCGAGCGCGTGGGGTCCTGGAACACCATCGCGATGTCGGCCCCGCGCCGCCGCCGCATCTCCCGTTCCGGCAGGCCCACCAGCTCGGCGCCGTCGAACAGGGCCGAGCCGCTCACCCTCGCCGTCGGCGGGAGCAGCCCCATCAGCGCCCGCGAGCTGACGCTCTTGCCCGACCCCGACTCGCCGATCACGGCGAGCATCCGGCCGGGCTCGACCCGGTAGGACAACCCGTTCACCGCGTGCACCGCACGACCGGCGCGGGCGAACCGGACCCGCAGGTCGGTCACCTCCAGCAGGGGTGGGCCCACCGCCGCCCGCTCCGCGCGGTCGGCGTGCACGTCGACGCGTCCCGTGGTCATCGGCCGCTCCACCGCGCGCGCAGGGTCTCGCCGAGCAGGTTGAACGCCAGCACCGTGACGAACAGGGCCGCGCACGGCCAGACCACGAGCATCGGCGTGGCCGACAGGCTCTGCTGCCCCTGGGCGATCATGTTCCCCCAGCTCGGCGCCGGTGGCGGGATGCCGAGTCCGAGGAAGGACAGTGCGCCCTCGATCACCATCACGATGCCCATGCCCAGCATCCCGAAGGTGATCAGCTGCGGGGCGATGTTCGGGCCGACGTGGCGCAGCAGCACCCGCCACCCCGGTGTCCCGCACAGCTGTGCCGCCGCCATGAACGGCTGCTCGCGCAGCCGCAGCGTCGCGGCGCGGGAGATCCGTGCGAACGCCGGGATCGAGAAGAACGCCAGCGCGAGGATGGTGTTGGTCTGGCTGGCGCCCAGGCTCTGCGCCACGGCGAGCGTGAGCACCAGCGACGGGAACGCGATGAGCACGTCGAGCACCCGCATGATCACCGTGTCGACGGCGCCGCCCAGGTACCCGGACAGGGCGCCGAGCGTGCCGCCCGCGACGAGCCCGAGCAGGTTCACCGACACCGCCACGATCAGCGACGACCGGCCGCCGTGCAGGATCCGGGAGAGGATGTCGTTGCCGTTGGGATCGGTGCCCAGCAGGTGGCCGGGCGAGAACGCGTCCAGGTAGGACTCGAGCACGCTCCCACCGATCGGCGGCGGCACGGGCAGCACCAGCGGACCGGCGAAGCAGGCCGCGGCGACCAGCACGAGCACCGCGGCGGGCACCGCGAGCTCCAGCCGGCGCAGCCATCCGCCGGCACGAGGCGACGCCTCGAACTCCACGAGCGCGGGCGCGTCAACGACTGCCATAGCGGATCCTCGGGTCGAGAACGGCGTAGAGCAGGTCGGCGAGCAGGTTGGCCAGCACGGCCACGACGGCGAACACCACGACGCACGCCTGAACGGTGGTGGAGTCCCGGGTGTTGATCGCCTGCAGCATCAGCTGCCCCATCCCGGGCAGGGCGAAGATCTGCTCGACGATGACCGTGCCGCCCAGCAACGTGCCCAGGTTCAGCCCGACCACGGTGATCAGCCCGAACGACGAGTTGCGGAACGCGTGGCGCAGCAGCACCTGCCACGGGCCGATGCCCTTCGCCCGCGCCGTGGTGATGTAGTCCTCGCCCTGCAGCTGGTCGACCAGGTCGCCGCGCAGGAACCGGGTGTAGAAGCAGAACAGCGGGAACGCGATCGCCGTGGCCGGCAGCACCATCCCGTGCAGGTTCTCCGCCACGCTCTCCGACAGCGGGACGAAGCCGATGGCCGGGAACATCGTCAGCTGCACCGCGAACACCAGCACCAGCAGCAGCGCGAGCACGTAGTTCGCCACCGACAGCCCGGTGATGCTGATCAGCATGCTCACGCGGTCGAACATCCGGTTCGGCCGGTGGGCGGCCAGCAGCGCGACCGGGACGGCCAGGCCCAGCGAAGCGAGGAACGCCAGCCCCACCAGCTCACCGGTCACGGCCATGCGCTCGGCGATGAGACCGGTCACCGGCTGGCCGCTCACCAGCGACGTACCGAGGTCACCGGTGACGGCCGCGCCCAACCAGTCCAGGTAGCGCACGACCGCCGGACGGTCGAGGCCCATCTCCGCCGACAGCGCCGCGACCTGCTCGGGGCTCGCCTCCACGCCGAGCAGCTGCTGCGCGGCGTTGCCGGGGATCAACGACAGCACCCAGAAGGTCAGGATGCTGACGCCCAGCAGGATCGGGACGGCCATCAGCAGCCGCTTGCCGACCAGGCGCACGCTCGGCGAGGCCGTCCAGCCGGCGACGCGCGCCGGGGCCACGCTGCTCACTCCGGCACCCTCCACACCTCGTCCCACCGGATCGGGCTGTTGACGACGATCGGCGGGACCTTCGTGGTCAGCCCCGGCCCGTACACCCCCTCCGTCGCGAGGTTCGCCGGGGCGAACGCGAGGCCGAACGGTGCGTACGCGTTCTCCGCGATGTGCCGGCCGGCCTCGGCGTAGAGCCGGTCCCGCTCCGCCGGGTCGAGGCTGGCGGCCGCCGTGTCGAGCAGGCTGTCGAGCTCCGGGTCCTGCACGCCCGTGAACGGGGAGTCCGAGCGGAAGCGGAAGGCCACCCCGACCCCGGCGGCCGGATCCCAGGCGCCCGCGGTCTGCAGCATCGACTGCCACTGGCCGGAGTTGAACTCCTGCACCAGCGTCGACAGCTCGAACGACTCGATGTGGACGGTGATCCCGGCTTCCTGCCACTGGGTCTGCAGCGCGGTCATGACCTGCTCGGCCACGTAGTTGCCGAGCGTGCCGAGGTTCACGGTGAGCCCGCCGAGCTCGGTCACCAGCTGCCGCGCGCGCTCGGGGTCGTGCGCCGGGTAGCCCTCGACGGTCTCGTGGTGGAACAGCCCGCCGGGCCCGGTGAACATCTGGCTCACCGGGTACAGCCCCCGGAACAGGCCCTGCGAGATCGCCTGGAAGTCGGTGGCGTGGTAGATCGCCTCCCGGGCCCGGGGGTCGTCGAACGGCGGGGCCAGTGTGTTGAGCTGCACCACGTAGGGCGACGTCGCAGGCTGCACGGTGACGTTGATCCGGCCGCCCTCCTGCGCCTGCTCCAGCAGCGGGGTCGTGTTGAGGCCCTCGTAGGCCTGTGCCTGCCCGGCGAGCAGTGCCTGGTAGGCGGGCTGGTCGCCACCGATCGACTGGAAGGTCAGGCGGTCGAGGTAGGGCAGGCCCTCCGCGAAGTACTCCGGGTTGCGCTCGAGCACGAGCTCGGAGCTGAGCTGGTTGGAGACCACCGTGAACGGGCCCGCCGCCACCGGCGTGATCGCGAACTGCTCCTCGCCCAGCTGTTCCAGCGCGGTCGGCGAGGCGATCCAGTTGACGTTCGTGACGGGGAAGGCGTTGATCACCGCCGCGAACGGCCGCGTGAACCGCAGCACGACGGTGCGCGGCCCGTCGGTGGTGATGCCGTTCTCGGCGAGCGGCCACGTCGGGGAGCAGGTGCACGGTGAGTCGATCGCGCGGCGGAAGTTGAACGCGACCGCCTCGGCGTCGAAGGCCGTGCCGTCGGTGAACCGCAGCCCCTCGCGGAGCGTGATCCGCACGGTGCGGCCGTCGTCGAGCAGCTCGTAGCCCTCGGCCTGGTGGGGCACGACCTCGGCGTCGCTGCCGTCGTCGTTCGCCTGCAGCTGGAACAGGCCGCCGTAGATCGCGCTCATCTGCGAGATGTTGGCGCCGCCGGTGGTGTTCGTGGCCGGGTCGAGACCCGTCGGCCAGCTGCCCGCGAAGGCGGTGTCCTCGAGGACGGTGATCTCCCCGCCCCGCTGCGGCGGACCCGCCGGCGCGGCGGTGACGTCGCCCGCCCCGCCCCCGCCGCCCCCGCACGCCGCGAGCACCAGGAGCGCGGCCAGGAGCAGGGACACCTCGTGCATGCGTCGTCTCACACGGACTCCCGTTTCGGTAGCGATCTCCTGCGTCGGTCGGGATGCGCCAGGGCCGGTTCAGCGTGGGAGAACCGGCCGTCGGGCGTGCAGGGCCATTTCGTCGGACGGAAGACATGTTGTGACCTACGCCGCCCCCACGACGCCCGGCCTGCGCCACCGCGCCTCCGATGCATCGACGATGCGACATATGTCCTGGCTCACGGGCGCCGTTGTGGCCGACCTCGGCCCGTGGTCGCCGAAGCCTTGTGACAGGGCCTGCGCAATGACAAGACTGGGGCGGTCTCCGGTCGCGCCGGCGAGAGGCCCGCCGGGCGCGGGCAGGACGCTGGACGAAGGAGTCGGCGTGACGGAAAGGGTGATCGAAGCCGGAACCGGGTGCCCGGTGTCGGTGGCGCAGTGCCCCGAGTGCGGGGGGTCGGTCGGCCCGGCCGTCGAGGACGCGTGGCGCGGGCAGCGGCGGCTCGTGGCGATCGCACGGGCGGCGTCGAGCGTCGCGGACGCGGCGTCGCTGTCGGTCACCCTCGACGTGGTCGCGCACGAGGTGGTCCAGGCCGAGCACATCGCGGCCGTGCAGATCCTGCGCGTCGAGGGCGGCACCATGCGCGTCGTCGGCAAGGCGGGCTTCACCGACGCGGAGGACTTCACCGAGCGGTTCGAGGAGTGCCGCAGGCTCGGCGCGCGGATGATGTTCGTCGAGGCGTTCGCCACGCGGCGGCGCATCGTGGTGGCCCACCGCAAGGCCGCCGTGCTCGACGACCCCAAGTGGGGACCGCTGCACGGCATCATGGGAGCGCCGGCCTGGGACAGCTTCGCCGCCGTCCCGCTCGTGGTGCGCGGCCGCGCCGTCGGCGTGCTGAACGCGTTCTACGCGCCCGGCGAGATCCCCGGACCGGCCGCGCTGGAGTTCCTCGAGGCGATGGCCGACCAGGCCGCCACGGCCGTCGACTCCGCCGACCTGCTCGCCCGGTCCCGCCACGACGCGCAGCTCGCCGAGCGCGCCCGGCTGGCCCGCGAGCTGCACGACTCGGTGGTGCAGCAGGTCTTCTCGATGCGCATGCAGGCGAAGGCCCTGCGCGCGCAGGTCGAACCCGGGCGCACGAGCAGCCCCGAGCGGGTGCGCGGGGTCGCCGACGAGCTGCTGGACCTCGCGCAGAACGCGCTCGCCGACCTGCGCGGCCTGGTCCTGCAACTGCATCCCGTCGAGCTGCTCGAGAACGGGCTCGCGGGCGCCGTGCGCCACCACGCCCGCTCCGTGCAGACCGCGTCCGGCCTGCGGGTCGACGTCGACGCCGACGACCCCGCCGAGCTGCCGACCGAGCTGCAGGAGGACCTCTACCGCATCGTGCAGGAGGCGCTGCACAACGTGGTGAAGCACGCGGGCGCCTCGCAGGCTTCGGTGCGGATCCGGGCGGACGCCCCGTCGGAGGGGGGCCAGGTGCTGGTGGAGGTGTCCGACGACGGCAGCGGCCTCGCCGCGGGTCAACGGCGGGCCGACTCGCTCGGGCTGGTCTCGATGCAGGAACGGGCACAACGTTGGGGAGGGCTGATGGAGATCGGCAACGACGGGCGGGGATGCCGGGTGCGGGTGCGGGTACCGGGCGGTGGACGGTGAGCACGGCGGTGTCGGACACCTCGGCGTCGGGAACGGGAGCCCCGGGCTCGGACGTCATCGGCGTGCTGGTCGTCGACGACCACGCCGTGGTGCGCCGCGGCCTGTCCGCCTACCTCGAGAGCGCCGACGGGATCCAGGTCGTCGACGAGGCGGTGGACGGCGAGGACGCGCTCGTGCGGCTCCGGCGCCTGGCCGTCGAGGATCGGCTCCCCCATGTCGTGCTCATGGATGTGCTGATGCCGCGGATGGACGGCATCACCGCGATCGGCGCCGTCCTCGCCGCGTACCCCGAGCTGCGGGTGGTCGTCCTGACCAGCTTCGGCGAGCTCGAGCGCGTGCAGGCCGCACTACAGGCCGGGGCCGCGGGGTACCTGCTCAAGGACGCCGACCCGGACGAGGTCGCCGCCGCGATCCGCTCCGCGCACCGGGGCGAGGTGCACCTCGACCCGGCCGTCGCCGGGCGCCTGACCCGCCACCTGGTGTCCCCGCCCACCGGGCTCGCAGCGCTCACCGCACGGGAGCGCACCATCCTCGCGCTCGTGGCTCGCGGCCTGTCCAACCGCCAGATCGCCGCCGAGCTCTACATCAGCGAGCGGACCGCGCGCACCCACGTGAGCCACGTGCTCACGAAGCTGCAGCTGTCCTCCCGCACCCAGGCCGCGCTCGTCGCGATCCGGGAGGGGTTGATCCCCCCGCCCAGCGCGTGACGCGACCGCCCCACCACATCCCGGCAGGCGACCAACGGAGGTGCCCATGACGGTGATCCCCGAAGCCCCGCAGACAGCCCGTGCAGACTCGGCGGACGGGTCCCGTCCGACCGCGGCGGGCCGGATGCTGTCGGTCCTCGACGCGTTCGGGCCCCGGCACCGCAAACTCTCGCTGAGCGAGATCGCGCGGCGGGCCGGGCTCACGCTGCCGACCGCTCATCGGCTCGTCGGCGAGCTGGTGAGCTGGGGTGCGCTGGAGCGTGACGACAACGGCCGTTACTCGGTGGGGCTGCGGCTGCTGGAGCTGTCCGCGCTGGCGCCGCGCGGCCTCGAGCTGCGCGAGGCCGCGTTCCCGCACCTGGAGGACCTGCACCAGGCCACCCGCGGCAACATCCACCTCGGCGTGCGCGACGGGCTGGAGGTCGTCTACATCGAGGCGATCCGCGCGCGCGTGCCGAACCCGCTCAGCAGCCGCGTCGGCGACCGCTGGCCCATGCACGTCACCGGCACCGGCCTCGTGCTGCTCGCCCACGAGGACCCGGCCCTGCAGGAGGAGGTGCTGGCCGCACCGCTCGAGCGCTTCACCCCGATGACCGTGACCGAGCCCGCCGAGCTGCGGCGCACCCTCGCCCGGATCCGCCAGACCGGGGTCGCGGTGGCCCGCGGCCAGATCACGCTGCCCGATCTGGTGGTCGCCGTCCCCGTGCGCGACCCCGCGGGCCGCGTCACGGCGGCGGTCAGCGTGGTGGTCGCCGCACAACGCGCCCGTCCCCGCGAGCTGGCCTGCGTGCTGACCCAGGCGAGCCGGGCGATCTCCCGCACGCTGGGCCCCCGCACCCCGGCCGCCGCCCGCTGACGACGCCTACCGGCCGGGTGGGGGGTCCAGCCCCAGCCAGCGGTACGCGTTGTTCCAGGCGATGTCCTCCCACACCTCGGGGGGCAGGTCCATCTCGCGCAGGGTGCGGCCTGCCGGATCCTCGCGTGGCATCGCGGGGAAGTCCGAGCCCACCAGCAGGCGGTCGTGGCCGAGCAGGTCGATCAGGAAGCGGACGGCGCGGTGGTCGAAGACCATCGAGTCGTAGTAGAAGCGGCGGGCGTACTCCAGGGGTGTGGGGCCGTCGTCGTGGTTGATCGCCCGCTCCGGCACCAGCGGTTCCTCGTTCCAGGCGCCGGTGAAGAAGTACTGCGCCCTCGGCAGCATGAGCGGGAAGCCGCCCGCGGCGTGGCTGAACGAGATGCGCAGGTCCGGGCAGGCGGCCGCGGTGCCCCCCGTGATCATCGACGCCGCCGCGAACGCGCCCTCGATGCCCACGACGTAGGTGCCCATCGTCGACCTCGGCAGCCGGTCGGTCGGCGTGGGCAGCGCGTGCACGAACACCGCGAGGTCCAGCCGCTGCGCCTCGGTGAAGAACGGCAGGAACCGCGCGTCGCCGATCGAGCTGCCGAGCACCCCCGAGGCGATCTCCACGCCGCGCAGGCCCTGGTCCTTGATCGCCTTCAGCTCCGCCGTCGCCGCGTCGGGGTCCTGCATCGGCACGAGGCCGAAGCCGATCAACCGGTCGGGCTCGGCCGCGCACAGCGTGGCGGTGAACTCGTTGACGTGCCGGGCCAGCGACAGGCCGTCCGCCGCGGGCAGGTCGTAGCGCAGCAGCGGCGGCATCGGGGTGAGTACCTCGACGTCGACGCCGGACGCGTCCTGTTCCTCGATGCGCCGCTCGGCGGAGAAGAACACGTCGCGCGCCCGGAAGTTGGTGGCGCCGAACAACAACGTCCGCGCGGTGGACCCGTCGACGGGCTCCATCCGCGGGAAGCACGAGGGTGCGTCGGAGGGGTAGTCGAACGGCAGCAGGTGGGCATGGGCATCGACGAGCACAGCAGTCGGTTCCTCACTCGTCAGGGGTTGGGGTGGACGGAGACGTGGACGGCTCGCTCGCCTTCCACCTCGCCTGCCAGGGTTTCCATGGCCAGGGCCGTGTCGTCCAGGCCGAACGTGTGGGTGTGCAGCTTCTCCAGCGGGAAGCGGCGGCTCTCGATGATCGCGATCGCCTCCGCGTAGCCGCGGGCGTCCACGCCGAACGCGCCCTTCACCGTCAACGCGCGGTTGATGATCAGGTCGGTCTGCAGCGGCACCTGCGCGCCGCCCTTGAGCCCGGCCAGCACCACCGTGCCGCCGTGGCGCGCGGCCTGCAGGGCGTGCGTGACGGGCGCGGCGGCCATCGGGGTCAGCTCCAGCACCACGTCGGCCATCGCGCCGTCGGTGATCTCCCGGACCCGCTCGACGACGTCCACCGCCGCCTCGCCGTCCACGGTGATCGTGTGATCGGCACCGAACTCGCGGGCCAGCGCCAGCTTGTGCGCGTCGGCCTCCAGCCCGGTGACGATCACCGTGCCGGCCCCGGCCGCCTTCGCCGCGATGACCGCGGCGATGCCGCGCTGGCCCGCCCCGAGCACCACGACGGTGTCCCCGAGGCCGGCGCCGCCGAGGTGCACGGCCCAGCGCACGCCCGCCCCGAGCGGGTTGAACATCACCGCGAGCTCGGCCGGGAGGGTCTTGTCGACCTTGTGCAGCACCGCGTTCGGCGACAGGTAGAGGTGCTCGGCGAGCCCGCCCCACAGCGACGGCGCCACCTCGACGCCGGTGACACCGTGCGCCGGCCCGCGGTTGCGGCAGGACTGGTAGCGGCCGGTGAGGCAGTCGTGGCAGGCCCGGCACGGGATGATCACCTCGAGTGCCACCCGGTCACCCGGCTGCACGCCCCAGCGCTGCGCCGCGCGCTCGCCGACCTCCTCGATGATGCCCATCGGCTCGTGGCCGGGCACCGTGGGCCCGCGGTCACCGCGCATGTGGCCCTTGAACATCTCGACGTCGCTGCCGCAGATGCCGTTGGCCTCCACGCGCAGCAGGCCGTCGTCCGGGCCGATCGTCGGGCGGGGGAACTCCCGCACCTCGATCGTCCGCGGGCGGACCTGCACCGCGGCACGCACCATGTCACTCATCGATCCGCTCCTTCATCGAGGCCGACCGGGACGGCGGTCGCCGACTAGTTGCCGAACAGGCGCACCACCATCGAGATGCCGGCGTTGCGGGCCCCGGCCACGGCGAGCAGCAGGTGGCTCGGGTCGCCGTCGACCAGCAGGGGGTCGAAACCGTCGGGGCGCCCGCCGCTTGCGTGACGCACACCGTTGTCGCCCAGCCCGTCCTTCCCGACGTCGGCCAGGTCGCCGACCGTGCGCCCGCAGTGCTCGGCGAGCCACGCCCGCACCGCCGCCCGGTCGTAGCCGGCACCGGCCAGCAGCTGCGCGTGCTCGGGGCAGAACACGACGCCCACCGACGCGTGCCGGAAGATCCAGGCGCCGGTGCGGGAGATCGTGTCGGCGAAGTCCGCGAGCAGCTGCTCGGCGTCGCTCGTGTGCCGGTTGTCCACGAACTCGCAGGTGCGCAGCAGCGTCGCCGACACCGCCGACGTCCCCGCGGGCAGCCCGGCCTCCACCGACAACGGCTCCCACGGGCTCTCCTCCTCGTTCTCGGCGACGCAGATCGACCACCGTCCGGGCAGGCCCTGGGTGGCCTGTTCCAGCTCGTGCGGGTGCACGCCGAACGCGTTGCGCACGATCAGGCCGACGGCGCGCGCGACGGTGGCGTTCGCCCGGAAGCCGGGCCCGAACACCCCGCCCGCGCGGTTGAAGCCCAGTTCCTCGCGCACCGGGCCGTTCACCACGATCAGCGGCGCCGGACCGCTGGTGGACTGCCACCCACCCCCGACGGCGGCGCGCTCCCGCATCAGCGCGTCCCACGCCGCGAGCACGACGGGGAAGTGCTCCGGGAGGCACCCGGCCATCGCGGCGTTGATCGCCGCCAGCTCCACGGTGGCGGTCCGGTCGAACTGCGCGAGCCGCCCGATCACCTCGTCGGGCCGGCGGGCGGTGGTGGCGAGGAAGCGGTCCAGGAGCGGCTGCGACACCGGCACCAGCGGGAGCCCGTCCGACCAGCCCTGGCCGTAGCAGTGTTCGATCGCCGCCTGCGCCACGTCCGGGTCGAGGGTCATGAGCCGGGTCCGGTGAGCAGCGCGACCACGCCGGGCACCAGCTGCGCGGCCCGCTCCCGCACCTGATCGGGCGTCAGGATCGCGACCGGGTGCGCCGTCGTCAGGTAGTGGTAGCCGGGGGCGCCGCGCAGCGCGGCCATCGCGTCGGCGGTGGCGACGAAGGCGTCGCTGCAGATCACCGCGGCGGGCAGGCCCGCCGCCTCGAACAGCACGCCGTCGGCCACCGCGGAGGCGCTGCACGACCCGCAGTCCCCGACGCCGGTGACCACGACGTCGCAGGCGCCCCTGTACCGGGCCACCAGCTCGTCGGACGCGGGCTGGGCGAAGGCGGTCTTCGTGCGCAGCAGCGACACCTGCGCGGCGCCGTGCTCGGTCACCAGCAGCTCGCCCACCGCCGTGAGCAGCAGGGCGGCGTTCTGCTTGGTGTTCTCCAGGAGGCCGACGCGGGCACCGGTGAGGTCACGCCGACGCGGCGCGCGGGCGGGGGCGGCGGCCGGGCGGGCGGGCCGCCCGCCGGTCGGGTCGAGGATGGTGTTCGGCACGGCGCCTCCTAGTGCTCGACGCGGGTGAGCCGGGACTTCATCTCCGAGCGCTCGATCGACCCCGCGGGCACGAGCACCACCTCGGCGCGCACCGAGAGCCGCGACCGGATCAGCGCCTCGAGGTCGCGACACAGCTGCGCGGGGTCACCCGGGGCCTCCCCGGTCTCGACCTCCACCCGCAGCGGCGGCTCGACCCGCGGGCCCGCGCCGGGCAGCACGACCTGGATCGCGCCCGTCGTGCGCGGGTGCAGGCTCTGCACCAGGTCGCGCAGCGCCGAGGGGAACACGTTCACCCCGAGCACGATCAGCATGTCGTCGGTGCGCCCGACGCAGCGGATCAGCGGTGCCCCGTCGGCGGCGAGCCCCGTGACGCGCACGCGGTCGCGCGTGCGGAAGCGCACCAGCGGGCAGCACTCCCGGTCCACGGAGGTGTACACGAGCTCGCCGCCGGCACCGTCCTCGGGCACGATCGGCTCGCCGCTCTCGGGGTCGATGAGCTCGACGACGACGTGGCGCCCGCCGGTGAACCGCATCCCGGCGCTGCCCGGCTCCTCGGCGAACAGCACCGGCGCCATGTCGGCGTTGCCCAGGCCCTCGGTGACCGGCGCGCCCCACTCCTGCTCGACGTGGCGGCGGAACTCGGGCTCGCCGCCTCCCGGCTCGCCGCCGACCAGGACCTTCTTCAGGCCGAACTCCTTGGGGTCGCGGCCCAGCGCCCGGATGTGCTCGGCGAGGTAGCGGGCGTAGGAGGGGGTGGCGTGCAGCGCGGTGACACCGAGGCTCTCCAGCGCCAGCACCGCCTTCTCCGACGCGCCGGTGCCGATCGGGACCATCGTCGCCCCGATCCGCTCCAGCGCGTCGCGGATCGGGAGGCCGCCGACGAACAGCGTCAGCCCGGCCCCGTGCACGACCACGTCCTCCCGGGTGGCGCCCATCGTGCGGAACGCCCGGGCGACCATGTCGGTCCAGGCCGCCGCGTCGCGGCGCGTGACGCCCACCCAGCTGGGCTTCCCGGTGGTGCCGGTGGAGGCGTGCACGCGGATGACCTCCGTCATGTCCACCCCGGCGTGCCGGCCCAGCGGCGGCGCGGCCGCCTGGGAGTCACGCAGCATCTGCTTGCTGGTGAACGGGAACTTGCGCAGGTCCTCGAGCGACGCGAACGCGGCGGCGCTCACGCCGTGCTCGGCGAACAGGTCCTGGTAGAGCGGCGATCGTCCGGGCAGGCCTTCGAGCTGCGCGCGCAGCAGCTCGGTGACGGCCTCGGCGTCCTGGGGCGCGACGAAGCTCGGTGTGCGCACGGGGGTCCTCTCGGGGATGTCGGCTCGAGGGTGTGGGCGTCAGGCCTCGTGGACCACGACGCCGCGGATGTTCTTGCCGTCGGTCATGTCGCGGTAGCCGTCGTTCAGCTCGTCGAGGCGGTACCGGCGGGTGATCAGCTCGTCGAGCTTGAGGTCGCCCGCGCGGTAGAGCCCGAGCAGCTTGGGGATGTCGTGGAGCGGGTTGCAGTCGCCGAACAGGGCGCCGCGGACCTGGCGCTGATAGCTGATCAACATCCCGGCGTGCACGTGGACGTGGTGGACGCCGAGCTTGCCGGTCGCGGTGATCGTGACCTTGCCGCCCTTGCCCACCACGGCCACCGCGGCGTCCACGACCTCGGGGGTGAGCACGCCGGGCGTGCAGATCGCGTGGTCGGCCAGTTGCCCCCAGGTGGTCTCGACGACGAAGTCGTGCGCCTCGCGGGCGTCGGCGAAGGCGTGCGTGGCACCGAAGACCGTGGTCGCCGTCTCCCGCTTGAACTCCACCGGGTCCACCACGACGACGTTCTTCGCGCCCGCGTACCGGGCGCCCTGCACGGCGTTGCTGCCCACACCGCCCGCGCCGTAGATCACCACGGTGTCGCCGGCCCGCACACCCGCGGCGTAGACCGCGGAGCCCCAGCCCGTCGGCACCCCGCAGCCGATGAGGGCGCCGATCTCGAACGGGATGTCGTCGGGCAACGGGACGCACGCCCACTCGTGCACCACCGAGTACTGCGAGAACGAGCCGACGGTGCAGAACCCGCCGAAGTCCTCGCCCCCGGCGTGGAAGCGGAAGGTGTCGTCGAGGAACATGCCGGTACCGGCGTTGAGCCCCTTCACGCACATGTTCTGGTGCCCGGTGGAGCACGGCCGGCAGGCGCCGCAGGCCGGGATGTAGGCCACGACGACCCTGTCGCCCGGCCGCACGCGGCGCACGTCCGGACCGACGGACTCGACCACACCCGCGCCCTCGTGCCCGCCGACGAGCGGGAACCGCCCGGGGAAGTCGCCCTTCGTGACGTGGTCGTCGGAGTGGCAGAGCCCGGCGGCGTGGAAGCGCACCCGCACCTCGTGGGCCTTCGGCGGGTCCAGCGTCAGCTCGGTGAGCTCCCACCCCGTGCCCGGGCGCCGCGCGACGGCGGCCCGCGTGGTGATCGTGCCGGTCACTCCCACGGCGTTCTGCGCGGTCGCGGTCATCGGGCCGTCCTCTCCTTCTCACCCGCGACGTGCGGGAGGACCTCGGCTCCGAGGAGCGCGATGTGGTCCAGATCGTGGATGTCGTAGATGTGCAGGTAGACGGTGTCCGCGCCGGCGTCGGCCAGCGCACCGATGCGGTCGGTGACCTCGGCGGGAGAACCGGTGGCCGCCGTCGAGCGCATGAGCTCCGAGCCCATGACGGCCGCGCGATGCCGCGTCTCGGCCGCCGTGGCGCCGCACGCCACGGGCAGCACGGCGGAGCGGCGCGCGGTCGCGGGGTCCCGCCCGATCGCCTCGCAGGCCCGCGCGAACACCGCGAAGCGCTCCCGCAGCTGCGCGCCGTCCCGGTCACCGGTCACGAGGGCACCGTTGAACTCGTCGGCGTGACGGGCGGCGATCGCCGGCGTCCGCCGCGGCCCGCTGCCGCCGATGATGATCGGCGGATGCGGGTCCTGCGTCGGGCGTGGCGGAGTGCGGTTGGCCTCGACGCGGTAGTGCTGACCGGGGAACGAGAACCCCGCCTCGTCGCCGAAGCCCGCTCGCCACAGCCCCGTGATGACCGCGAGCTGCTCCTCCAGCCGGTCGAACCGCTCGCGCCTGGGCGGGAACGGGACGCCGAACGCCGCGTGCTCACGCTCGTACCAGCCGGTGCCCAGCCCCAGCTCCACACGACCGCCGCTCATGTCGTCCAGCGAGGCGACGATGTTGGCGAGGATGCCCGGCTGGCGGAACATCGCCGCCCCCACCAGCGCCCCGAGCCGGACGCGGTCGGTGTCACGCGCCAGGCCGCCCAGCGTCGTCCAGCAGTCGGTGGGCCGGTAGGTGAGGTCGGCCGGGTCGACGCCCATCAGGTGGTCGGAGCGGAAGAACGCGTCGAAGCCGGCCGCCTCGGTGGCCAGCGCGAGCGCGCGGATCTCCTCGTACCGCGCGCCGTGGCGCGGTTCCATCAGCACCCGCATCCGCACGGTGTTCACGGCTCAGTGCTCGTGGACGATGACGCCGCGGACGTTCTTGCCGTCCAGCATGTCCTGGTAGCCCTGGTTGACCTCGTCGAGCCGGTAGCGGCGGGTGATCAGCTCGTCGAGCTTGAGGTCGCCGGAGCGGTAGAGGCCGAGCAGGCGCGGCACGTCGTAGAGGGGGTTGCAACCGCCGAAGATCGCGCCTTGCACGCGCCGCTGGTAGCCGATGAACGTCCCGGCGCCCGCGTCGATCGATCCGTTGCCGACGGCGGTGATCGTCACCTGCCCGGTCTTGCCCACGATCGCCAGCGCGTTCGCGATGACCTCGTCGTGCAGCACGCCGACCGTGATGATCGCGTGGTCGGCGAGCTCCCCCCAGGTGGTCTCGACGACGAACTCGTGCGCGGCCTGCGCGTCGGCGAACGTGTGGGTGGCCCCGAACACCTTCGCCATGTCCCGTTTGAACGCCACCGGGTCGACCACGACGACGTTCTTCGCGCCCGCGTACCGGGCGCCCTGCACGGCGTTGCTGCCCACACCGCCCGCGCCGTAGACCACGACCGTCTGCCCGGCGCGCACCCCCGCGGCGTGCACCGCAGAACCCCAGCCGGTCGGCACCCCGCAGCCCACGAGGGCCGCGACGTCGAACGGGATGTCGTCGGGGATCGAGATGCAGGAGAACTCGGACACGACCGCCCGCTGCGCGAACGTGCCCAGCACGCACAGGCCGCCGAGGTCCTCCCCGTCGAGGTGGAACCGGAAGGTGCCGTCGGGGAACTCCCCGGTGGCGGCGTTCTTGCCGGCGTCGCACAGGTTCTGCCGCGCGGTGGAGCAGTACCGGCACGTGCCGCAGGCCGGGATGAACGAGCAGACGACGTGGTCTCCGACCGCCACGCGCGTGACGCCTGGCCCGACCGCCTCGACCACGCCCGCACCCTCGTGGCCCCCGACCACCGGGAACCGCATCCGGGCGTCACCCTTCTGGATGTGGTCGTCGGAGTGGCACAGTCCGGCGGCCTCGAAGCGGATGCGCACCTCGCCCCCGCGCGGGTCGTCGAGCTCGACGTCGGTGATCTCCCACGGCGTGCCGGGCCGGCGGCAGATGGCGGCGCGAGTGGACATGCTCATCGGGGCTCCCGTTCTGCGGCGGCTGGTGGGGCTCGCGGCGATCCGGCGGCGTCGGTTCACGATGCCGCCGCCGCGGACCGGGCGGCGAGGCCGCTTTCGCGACGCGGAAGGGCGGGTCGAGCGCGCAGACAGCGCTTTCACCTCCTGGAAGCGGGGTTGCGCCGCCGGCCCGCACGCGGCGAGGGTCCTCCGGTGACGACGGTGCGCGCGCAGGTCCACGACCTGCTGCGGTCCTGGGGGCTGACCACGGTCTTCGGCAACCCCGGCTCGAACGAGCTGCCGTTCCTCGACCGCTTCCCCGCCGACTTCCGCTACGTCCTCGGCCTGCACGAGGGCGCCGTGCTCGCGATGGCGGACGGCTACGCGCAGGCCACCGGCCGCGCCGCCCTGGTCAACCTGCACGCCGCGGCCGGGCTCGGCAACGCGATGGGCAACCTCGCGAACGCCGCCCAGCAACACACCCCGCTGCTGGTGACCACCGGCCAGCAGGCCCGCGGGATGGTCGGCCTCGGCGCCATGCTCTCCGAGGCCCGGATGACCGAGGTGGCGCGCCCGCACGTGAAGGCGGCGTTCGAGCCGCTGCGCGCCCAGGACGTGCCGCGCACCCTCGCCGAGGCCCACCACCTGGCGATGCTCGCGCCGCGTGGCCCGGTGCTGGTGTCGCTGCCGCTGGACGACTGGGCCGCGGAGGTCGACCCGCACGAGGTCGAGCACCTGAGCACGCGGCGGGTGGCGGCGGGCGGCGGCTCCGGCAACGGCGAGGTCGAGATGCTGGCCGCCCGGCTGGCCGTGGCGCGGTCACCGGTGCTCGTGCTCGGGCCGGAGGCCGACACCGAGCCCGCGTTCTCCTCCGCCGTGGCGCTCGCCGAACGCGCGCGGCTGCCGGTGTGGATCGCGCCGAGCCCGCCGCGCTGCCCGTTCCCGACCACGCACCCGCACTACCGCGGGGTGCTGCCGGCCAGCGTGGAGGGCGTCACCGGGGCGCTGGCCGGGCACGACCTCGTGCTGGTGGTCGGCGCGCCGGTGTTCCGCTACCACGTCCACCGCCCCGGGCCCTACCTCCCGCCCGGCGCGACGCTGGTGCTCGTCACCGCCGACCCGGGCGCCGCGGCCCGCGCCCCGATGGGCGACGCGCTGGTCGCCGACCCCGGCGCCGTGCTCGCGCGGCTCGCCGAGGAGGTCGTCGCGCCGGCCGACCGGCTCGCCGTGACACCGCGGCCCGCACCGGCGGCCGTCGCCGTCGAAGGTCCGCCGTTCCCGGCCGAGGCGGTGTTCGACGTCCTGGCGAAAGCGCTGCCGGTCGAGGCCGTGCTGGTCAACGAATCGACGTCGAACACGGGCGCGTTCTGGGAGCGGGTGCCGATCCGCCGGGCGGGCGGCCTGCTGTTCCCCGCGGCGGGCGGGCTCGGGTTCGGGCTGCCCGCGGCCGTCGGCGCCGCGCTCGCCGACCCGGACCGCCCGGTGGTCGCCGTGCTCGGCGACGGCGCCACCCAGTACGGCGTGCAGGGCCTCTGGACCGCGGCCCGGCACGACCTGCCCGTCACCTTCCTCGTGCTGCGCAACGGCGAGTACGGCGGCCTGCGCTGGTTCACCGGGCCGCTCGGCGTGCGCGACGTGCCCGGGCTGGACCTGCCCGGCATCGACGCCGTCACGATCGCCGCCGGCTACGGCGTGCCCGGCGAGCGCGTCGAGGACCTCGACCAGCTGACCGCGGCCCTGATCACCCCGCGCGACGGGCCCCTGCTGCTCGAGATCCCGGTCGCGAGCGGCGTGAGCTTCGCAGGCTGAGCGCAGCGCGGCGGAGCGAACACCGACGCCGATCCGTCCTTCTCCCCCGGAGGTACACCGTGACCCGCCCGCCGACCAGTCGCCGGTCGCTGCTGCTCGCCAGCTGCGTCGGAACGTCGATCGAGTGGTACGACTACTACATCTTCGGCACGGCGGCGGCGCTCGTGTTCGGCACGCTGTTCTACCCGGAGGCCGATCCCACGGCGGGCACCCTCGCCGCCCTCGGCACGTTCGCCGTCGGCTTCATCATGCGACCGGTGGGCGCCGCGGTGATCGGCCACTACGGCGACCGCATCGGACGCAAGACGATGCTGGTGCTCACCCTGATGCTCACCGGCGTGTCGACGTTCGCCATCGGCCTGCTGCCGACCTACGCGGCCATCGGCGTCGCCGCTCCCCTGCTGCTCCTGCTGCTGCGCCTCGTCCAGGGCTTCGGCGTGGGCGGCGAGTGGGGCGGCGCGGTGCTGGTGGCCACCGAGCACGCCGGCCCGCGGCAACGGGCGCTCTACGGCAGCTTCGCCCAGTTCGGCGTGCCGATCGGCGTGCTCACCTCGAACCTGGCGTTCCTGGCCGTCGCGGGCCTGCCCGACGAGGACTTCCTGGCGTGGGGCTGGCGCATCCCGTTCCTGCTGAGCATCTTCCTGCTGGTCGTCGGGATGATCGTGCGGAGCAAGCTCTCGGAGAGCCCGGAGTTCCAGCGCGTGAAGGAGACCAAGCAGGTCACCAAGCTGCCCGTGGCCACCCTGTTCCGCGAGCGGCCGAAGGTCGTGCTGCTGGCGAGCCTGGCCGCGATCCCGCCACCGCTGGTCGGCTACACGGTGATGGTCTACATGCTCAGCTACGGCACGCGGGCCGCGGGCTTCGACCGCCCGACGCTGCTCACGCTCATCCTGCTCTCGACCATCCCGTGGATCGCCGGGATCTACGTGGCCGCCCGCTGCGCCGACCGCTGGGGCGCGGGCCGCATCTACGTGATCGGCACCGCCACCGCCGTGATCTGGGCCTTCCCGCTGTTCTGGCTGGTCGACACCGGCAGCGTGGCGGCCGCGCTGATCGCCTTCATGGTCGCGGGCGTCGTCCAGGCGATCATGGCCGGGGCGCAGGGCGGATGGTTCACCGAGATCTTCGAAGCACGCATCCGCTACAGCGGCGCCTCCATCGCCTACCAGACGGGCGGGATGATCGGCGGCGCCCTCACGCCGATCGTCGCCACCGCCCTGTACGCGGGCTACGGGTCCTCCGCACCGATCGCGGGCTACCTGCTCCTGCTGTCGGCGGCGGCCCTCGTGGCCACGCTGCTGCTGATCCGCTCGGCCGGCAGCCCACCCGCCCGGGACACCGCCGTGGCCCCGGCCGGCCCGGCGGCGTGACGGCCCGGTGATCAGACGCCGGCGTCCTCGGCGCGCGCGGCGCGGGCGGCCAGGGCGCGGAACCAGCGGTGCGCCTCGTCGTCGTCGTTCTTCGCGTGCCACCACAGCGTCTCGACGATCGGCGGCGGGTCGCCCGGGCACTCCAGGATCCGCAGGTCCGGGCGGTCGGCGAAGCGCAGGGCCAGGCGCCGCTGCATCACCGCCACCCGGTCCGTGCCCGCCACGAAGTACGGGGTGGCCTGGTAGCTGTCCACACGCACGGCCACGTGCGGCCGGGTGGACAGGCGCGCGAACAGCGGCGCGAGCGGCGAGCTCGCCGGGTACTCGCCGTCCGGGTGGTGCGGCACCACCCAGGGCAGCCGCTCCAGGTCGGCCGCGTCGAGCCGGTCGCCCACCGGGTTGTCGGCGGCCACGACGCAGACCCACCGGTCCCGGAACAGCTCCTGGCCCCGGATCCCGGTCGCCCGGAACGCCGCCGTGGGCACGGAGATGATCGTGTCGAGCACGCGCAGCGTCTCCAGCAGGTCGGCGGGCAGCCGTTCCTTCACGACCTTGACGTGCAGGCGGGCGTGCGGGGCGACCTCGTGCATCGCCCGTGAGAGCTGCTCGCCGAAGGCGGCGAGCACGTAGTCCGGCGTCAGCACGGTGAACTCCCGCTCGGACTCCCCTGGCCGGAAGGGCGGGTCGACCAGGAACAAGCGCTCGACGCCGACGCAGACCGGCTCGATCTGCGCGGCGAGCTGCACCCCGAGCGGGGTGAGCACGAACCCGCCCCGGGTGCGGGCGAGCAGGTCGTCACCGAAGTGCCGGCGCAGCCGGGCCAGCGCGGCGCTCGCTGTGGGCTGGGTGACCCCCACCCGCCGGGCCGCCCGGGTCACGTTCTTCTCCCGCAGCAGCTCGCGCAGGATCACCAGGAGGTTCAGGTCGAGGTTGGCCAGCGCCGTCGCACCCCGCCGATGCCCCATCCCCCCAGTATGAGAACAGCCGTGAGTGGAAACGAGTGCCAGAGCACCCGTATCCACTCACGACCGCAGCAGCGCCTGGAGTGCGACGAGCGTCTCGGCCGGTCGTTCCTCCGCGAGGTAGTGCCCGCAGTCCAGCTCGACGCCGTCGGCCGCGGGCGCCCACGACCGCCAGACGTCCATGGCGTCGGGCACCCGGCCCACCGGCCCGTGCCGGCCCCACAGCACGAGGGTGGGGCAGTCGATCGTGCGGACGCCGCGGTCGGCCTCGTCGTCGGCGACGTCCACGGTGGCACCGGCCCGGTAGTCCTGGCACATCGCGTGCACGACCTCGGGCCGGGTGTAGGCCGCGCGGTAGGCGGCCTCGGCCTCGGAGGTGAACACGCCGGCGGTGCCCCGCAGGAAGAAGCCGTCCGGGTCGGCGGCGATCAGCCGCTCCGGCAGGTCGCCGGGCTGGGCGAGGAAGAACCAGTGCCAGGCGCCGCGGGCGAAGGTGGCGTCCACCCGCGCGAAGACGTCCGCCGTGGGCAGCACGTCCAGCACGCCGAGCGCCGTGACGGCCTGCGCGTGGTCCAGCGCGAGCCGGTACGCGCAACGGGCACCGCGGTCGTGGCCGACCACCGCGAACCGGTCGAACCCCAGCTCGCCCATCACGGCCACGACCTCGGCCGCCATCGCCCGCTTGCCGAACGCGGCCACGTCGTCCGTCGCATCGGGCGGCGGGACGCTGTCGCCGTAGCCGCGCAGGTCCGCGAGGACGACGGTGTGGTCGCGGGCGAGCCCGGGCGCCACGAGGTGCCACATCGCCGAGGTCTGCGGGTAGCCGTGCAGGAGCACGACCGGCGGGCCGCTGCCCGCCGTGCGCACCCGTACCCGCGCCCCGGCCGCCGTCTCGACGTCGGCGGTCGCGAACCCGTCGAGGATCATGGCTCCAACTGGTACCAGGACGCCGCGTTGGCGGACAGGACGCGCTCGCGCTCGGCGTCGGTCAACGCCGCGAGCAGCCGCTCACCGCCGTCGCCGTGGTCGTGCGGGTGGTCGCTGGCGTACATGAGCATCGTCCCGGCGTCGAGCAGGTCGACCGCCTGGCGGGCCTGCGCCGCATCGCGCGGCAGGTGGGTGGGCGCCGTGGTCAGCCGCATGTGCCGGCGCACCACCTCCGACGGCTTGCCCGACAGCCACGGCACCTCGCGCCAGACGCCCTTCCAGTCCTTGTCGAATCGCCACAGCAAGGTGGGCAGCCAGGTGGAGCCGCACTCCAGCAGCGCCACCCGCAGCTGCGGCAGCTCGGCGAAGACGCCCTCGGTGACCAGGCTCGTCACCTGCGCCTGCACGATGATCTGCGAGTTGGCCAGGTAGTCCTCGAGGTAGGTGTGGGTCATACCGCTCGAGGTCGGGGCGTTGCCGATCCGGCCCCAGGCGTGCAACCCGACCACGAGGCCGCGCTCGGCCGCGGCCCGCAGGACCGGCCGGTGGCGGACGTTGCCCCACGGCGCGTCGGAGCGCACCGGGAGCAGCACCTGCACGAACCCGGGGTGGTCCCCGATCCGCTCGATCTCCGCCACCGCCGCCGCGGTGTCCAGCGTCGGCACCACCATGCTGGCCCGCAGCCGCTCGTCCTGCTCCAGCCACTCCGCCACCAGCCAGTCGTTGACGGCCCGGGTGAGCGCCGCCTCGTAGTACGGGTTGCGGTTGCAGTGGAACGAGGTGGTGCAGTTCAGGACGGCGCGGTGCAGCGCCTGCGGGTCGAGCACCTCGTCCCGCAGGCGCGCGAGCGAGGTGGCGGCAGGGGTGCCGCTGGTGGGGGCGAGCGGCGGGTAGGCCCCGCCCTGCGTCGGCGACAGCGACACCCCGCCCTCGGCGACGTAGCCGCGCCAGTACGGGTCGAGGTGAGGGAACAGGTCGGACAGCGCGGTGGGCGCGCAGTGCACGTCGGTGTCGATCGTCGCGACGCGCGCGGGCGCGGCGGCCGTCACGCCGGCACCTGCGCGTCCCGCTCAGGCAGACCGTAGAGCCGGCAGGCGTTCGCACCCATGATCTGGCGCCGCAGGTCGGCCGGGAACAGCTTCGGCGCCTGGCGCGGCGAGTCGAAGTCCCAGTGCGGGTAGTCGGAGGCGAACAGGATCCGCTCGCCCATCCCGACGTGGTCGAGCGCCACCGCGAGGTGCTGCCGGTCGTCCGGTTCCTCGATGGGCTGGGTGGTGAACCAGAAGTGCTCGCGGATGTACTCCGACGGCGGCTTGCGCAGGTGCGGCACGTCCTCGCGCAGCTGCGACCACGCGTCGTCCAGCGCCCACATCAGCGGACCTGCCCACGCGATCCCGCCCTCGATGCAGATGACCCGCAACGACGGGAACTCCTCGAACACGCCCTCGCACAGCATGCTCATCACCAGCGATGCCATCGTGTTGGCGTTCCAGACGTGTTCTTCCAGGTAGAACGACGGCCAGCCCGCTCCGCGGTGCTGCTCCAGCCCGCCGGTGTGCGCCGCGATCGGCAGCCCGGCCTCCGCCGCGGCCGCGTAGATCGGCCAGTACCGGCGCACGCCGAAGCCCGACTCGCCCCCGGTGGACAGCAGGACCTGCACGAACCGCGGGTCGTCCGACCGCCTGCGGATCTCCTCGGCGGCGAGGTCGGGCGACTCCGCGGAGATCGCGATGGAGCTGCGCAACCGCGGCTCCGCGTCCAGCCACTCCTGCGCGAGCCACGAGTTCAGCGCCCCGCACAGGGCCGCCGCGTAGTGCGGCTGCTCGACGCCCCAGCTGTGCCCCTGCAGCGGGATGAGGATCCCGTGGTCGATCCCGAACTCGTCGAGCAGCTGGTCACGCGTCATCTGCAGGTCGCTGCCAGGAAAGCCGCCCTCGGGCCACGCGTCGAGCCGGAACCCGGAGTTGCGCACCCGCGGGTAGATCTCCGGCGGGCCCGGCACCCGGCTGCCGAACATCTCGAAGCGGCGCCGGTGCTGCGCGGACAGGCGCGGCAGGATGTCGCGCGGCAGCGCGTGGGGGTGGATGTCGCTGTCGACGATCGTGTAGCCGGTCCGGTCGGTCCTCGGCGCCGCGTCGGCGGGTGTCGGTAGCGTGCTGGTCACTGCGCACCTCCTCGAGCGGCCGGCACCGCTGCCGGCCGCGGATTCGTGTCGACCACGACGTAGGCGTCCTCGACGTGCACCGGGAACGTCTCCGCGACGTACGGGCCCGGCTGCCGGCCGCCCCGCGGCTCGGCGACGGGCGGCTCCTGCCCGCCCTCCACCGACACCGAATAGGTGCGGACGGACGGCTCGCCCGGGCCGAGGAACGACTGGCCGGTCGCGAGGTCGTACTCCCAGCCGTGCCAGGGGCAGGCCAGCAGCGCGTCCTCGCCGGCCGTCGTGTACTCGCCCGGCCCCTGCGAGGTGACCCAGGGCTTGGTGCGGCCGCGGCAGAGCGGCCCGCCCATGTGCGGGCAGTAGTTGTTGATCGCGTAGAAGTCGTCGCCGACCCGGAAGACGCCGATCGAACGCCGCCCGGCCTCCACGATCCGTCGCTCACCGGGGCCGAACTCGTCGAGACGTGCCACCACGATCTTCACGAGCAGAAACGCTAGGGACCCACGGTGGCGGGACGGAAACAGAAAGTGGGGATAGGAGGCATCGGCCCCGTCTATGCCCCGTCCGTCAGCGGGGGCTCGCCGCGCGCAGGAGCAGGTGCATGCCCGCGTCCGTGGCGCGCTCCCGGATGTCGGCGCGGCCGCCGGGCAGGCGCGGGTCCCGGGCGATGACCTGGCCGTCGCCCGTGGTGACGCAGAAGCAGACGTAGCCGACCGGCTTCGCGTCGGTGCCGCCCCCCGGACCTGCGACGCCGGTGATGCCGATGCCGACGTCGGCACCGAAGCGCTCCCTGGCCCCGTCGGCGAGGGCGCGGGCCACCTCCGGGGAGACGGCGCCGTGCGCCGCGATCAGCTCCGCGGGCACGCCGAGCAGGTCGGTCTTGGCGGCGTTCGAGTAGGCGACGACGCCACCCGAGACGTACGCCGAGGAACCGGCCCGGTCGACGAGCCGGGCGGCGAGCATCCCGCCCGTGCACGACTCCCCGGTGGCCACGGTCCAGCCGCGCTCGCCCAGCGCGGCGGCCAGCAGCTCGTCGGTGCTGGTGCCGTCGGCGCTGACCAGGTGCCGGGCGTGGCGGGCGGCCAGCTCGGCGTGCACCGCGTCGGCGACGGGCTCGGCGCCCGGCAGGGGGCGCAGGTCCACCTCCAGCTCGGAGCGGCGCAAGCAGGTGGTGATCTCGACGTCCGACACGTCGCGCTGCGCCTCGATCTCGCGCAGGGTGGCGGCGATCTCCGACTCGGGCAGCCCGAAGTAGCGCAGCGACCGGGCGCTCGCGGCGGGCACGGTGGCCAGCAGCTCCCGCACGGGCGCGGCCGCCAGCGCGGCGGGCCACATGCCCTGCAGCTCCCGCGGCGGGCCGGGCAGCACCACGACGAGCGGCCCGCCCGGGCGGGACACCACGAGGCCCGGCGCGGTGCCGACGGGGTCGAGGGCCTGGGCCCCGCGCGGCACCATCGCCTGCTTGCGGTTGGCCTCCTCCAGCGCGGGCCCGCCGAAACCGGTACGGGCGGCGAACCCGGCGAGGATCCCCGCGATGCGCGCCTGCATCACCTCGTCGAGCACGAGGTCGACGCCGGCGAACTCGGCCACCACGGCCCCGGTGAGGTCGTCGGCGGTGGGGCCGAGCCCACCGCTGGTGACGACGAGCACGCAGCCGTCGTCGGCGGCCAGCGCCAAGGCGCGCGTGAGATCACCGGGCCGGTCCCCGACCAGCTGCACGTGCGCCACCTCGAACCCGAGCGCGGCGAGCTCGCGAGACAGCCACGGCCCGTTGCGGTCGGAGATCGCCCCCGTCAACAACTCGCTCCCGGTGACGACGACGGCGGCGCGCGGCCGAACCCCAGCTCCCACGGGCCAGACCGTACGGGATCGCCGACGCCCGCCTGCCGATCACCGGAACACCATGTGCGGTGGCCACGGACGTCCACCGGTTCACACACCGGCCGGTCCGCGACCACCCCGCCCTTCTCCGCGCACCCGTCGACGGGGTGCGTGCGCACGCCTCGACCCGGCTCCCCGCCGCCGCTCCTCGCCGTGTCCCTGCCTCGTAGGCCGGGTTGCGGTGGGCGCGCCGTTCCCGGCTCGAGGCTTCCTGCTCCACCCCATAGCTGGGTCTCACGCGCAGTGGGTCCGACGCCGAGCCCGCCCGCCGCGCCGAGGGTGGCCGGTTTGGGTACGAGCCACGAATATCGTGGTCGTTCGGGCAAACGGCCTTGATCAGCAGACCAGGGCTGAGCCGCACCGGAGCGCGTTGCCGAGTCGGGGCCCGCGGACGCGTGATGGTGATCGCTGCGAGAAGTACCTGACGTCGCCGCGACAGCACCCACGCACTTCTCGCACCGATCACCCGGCCCTGATCACTCCGACCCGTACGCCACCGTCGCCGCCCCCGCACCCAGGTACTGATCGGATCGATCACCGCGGACCGTGCCCGTGCCAGCGGCGGTCTCCGGTGCGTACCTGGCCCTGCAGCGGCAATTCCGGTCGGTCGAGGGCGGATACCTGCTGGAACGCCAGATCGGCGAGCCATCTGCTCCGCAAGGCCCGGGCGCCCGCCCCCTCCGATCCGGCGACACCCTCGCAACCGACTCGATCTGACGCTCTTGGCGATCAGGACGGCGAGCAGCGTGCGAGAAGTACGTGAGCGACGCACACCGCCCGACGCCTGATCGAGGCCGGCGCGTGGTCACCGCACATGATCTGTCCGAGGAGCACACCAGGGCGACGCGGACGACGCTGGTGTGCGACTCGTCGCGATCATCGAGCCGTGATCAGCGCGAGAAGCACGTCAGCGCGGGGGTCACCACCATGGCGCGCCGCTCGGGACGATCAGCGCCGGGCCGGCCGTCGCCCGTGCCGCCGTGAGCGGTCCGAGGCGTGCGTCAGCACGGTCGTGACGACCGTGCTGCGCGGCTCGCAGCGATCGCGGCGGCCGATGGGGTCAGGCTGCCACCGCGGCGAGTGCCGACTCCGCCGACTCGTCGCCGATCCGGACGGCGTCGCCGACGCGGACGGGGTCGACGCACAGGGCGCCCATCCCGGCCGAACGGGCGGGGCCGATCGCGGCGAGGTGACCGGGCCCGCGGCCGGGGTGCGCGGCATCGGTGACCAGTCGCAGGTCGCTGCCGTAGCGCCGCGAACCCTGCGCGAGGCTGCCGAGCCCGGGAACGAGCCGGTCGAGCGTGCGGGCCCACAGCGACAGGCCCGCGTCGGCGTCGGGGTGCAGGTCGTCGGCGCCCCGGCACAGGAGCACGAGCACGTGTGTGGCGCCGCCGCGCAGGGCGCGGGCCATGGCGAGCGGCTCGGCGACCGATCCGTCGACCCAGCGCCTGCCCCCGTAGGCGACCGGCGGGCCGGACAGCAGGGGGATGGCCGCGCTGGCCCGCAGCGCACGCTCCCAGTCGGCGACGCTCGTCATCCCCTCGAGGGTGTGGGCCGTCAGGTCCGCGGTGTCGGTGGCCACCAGGCGCAGCGGCGCGGGGGTGCGACCCAGCTGGTGCCAGGCGAGCGGCTTGCGGTCACCGAGCACGTCGTGGACGAGGTGGTCCAGCGCCACCACCGGACGTCGCGTGCCGAGCCTGCGCATGTTGATGAAGACCTCGGTGCTGAGGTCCTCGGGGTAGCTGGCGGCGCAGGCGGCGGCGTCACCGGTGAGGAACGCGGCACCGCTGAATCCCCCGGAGGACGCCCCGTAGACCTCGTCGAAGGCCGGGACGAGGCCGGCCCGATCGAGCGCCCGCAACATCCCCGCGACGTACGCGCCCCGCATCCCGCCGCCGCCGATGACCAGCGCAACCCGGTGGGCGTCGGTGCGGGCGCCCGGTTCCGTGCCGGCCGCGCGCCGGTCCTGCAGGACGCCGAGAACCTCTCGGTCGCCGTGCAGGAAGGAAGCGGGGGACACCGTTGGCACCCGTAGAGCGTAACGGGAGGTGACGGTTACCCCGTTCGGGAGCCGCTCTCAGGGTCGCCACAGACGCTCGGCAGGTCGACCGGGTCGCCCCGTCGACGATCCGGACGAAACGGACACAGATCGCGCCGGCACGACATACGGTGGGTCTCGACGGACCTCCGCGAACAGCGGCCCCCCGCGAGAAAGGCCCCGGTTGTCGCCCTGGATCGCTCCTCCCGCACCCACCTGGGTCGGCGAGCTCGACCGACACGAGCCGGTCGCGCCCATCATCGTCGACCGGCGCTTCGGCGCCGCCCGCCTCCTGGTCACCGCAGGCGGCACGCCCATCGGCAGCCTCGAGCTCCCCCTCGTCGACGGGCGCGCGCGAGCCGCCACGGTCCGCCACGCCCTCGATTCCCAGTTGGGTGACGTGCCCGAGCCGGCCGCACCGCCCGCGGCGTTCGACGCCGTGACGGTGGTGGTGGCCACCCGCGGCCGGCCCGAGAGCGTCGCCCGCTGCGTCCGCGCCCTGCTCGACGGCGACCACCCGGACGTCACGGTGCTCGTCGTCGACAACGACCCGGTCGACGACCGCACGGCCGAGGTCGTGCGCGGCTTCGGCGACCCGCGCGTGCGCTACGTCCACGAACCGCGCCGCGGCGCCTCCGTGGGACGCAACCGCGGCCTGCAGGAGGCCGACACCGACATCGTGGCGTTCACCGACGACGACACCGAGCCCGACCGCGCCTGGGCCGTGCGCATCGCCGGAGCGTTCGCCGCCGATCCCGACGTGGCCTGCGTGAGCGGTCCGGTGCTCGCCGCCCGTCTCGCCACCGCCGAGGAACTTGCCGCTGACAGCGCTCTGGCCTGGAACAAGGGCTTCGAACGCCGCCGGTTCTCCCTCGCCGAGCCCCCTGACGACTCCCCGATCTTCCCGTTCTCCCCCGGGCTGTTCGGCATCGGCGCCAACCTGGCGGTCCGCACCGACGTCGCACGCAGCGTCGGCGGGTTCGACGAGGCGCTCGGCCCGGGTTCACCCACCCACGGCGGCGAGGACTGCGAGTTCCTCGTGCGCCTCGTGCTCGCCGACCAGGTGCTGGCCTACGAGCCGAGCGCATGGGTGCGCCACCACCACCGGCCCGGACCGGATGCGCTGCGCGAGCAGCTGCACGGGTACGCCATCGGACTCGGTGGCTTCCTGACGAAGATCGCCCTGGACCGGCGGGCGCGCGCGGCCGCGCTCCGCAGGCTGCCCGCTGCGGTGGCCCAGCTGCGGCGCATCTCCGCACGGGAAAGCGGTGCGGGCGACGGCATGCCCGCCGGCACCAGCCGCAACCGGCTGCACGGGCTGGCCCGCGGGCCGCTGGCCTACCTGCGCAGCCGGCGCGCCGCGCGTCGCGCCGGCGGCCGGGTGCCGCCGCTCGTGGCGGACCCCCCGCCCGCGTCGTCCGGATCGCGGTCGCTCGCCCTCGTGGGTTGAGCACGCGGACCCCGTGCCATGGCACGCACGGTGAGCCGCCGCACGCCGGTGGGAGGGGGCGATCCGCCCCACACGTGGGTCCCCCAGGAGCTCCTCGGCATGGAACACTCCGGGTGATCACTGCCCGTAGACCCGAGGAAGGGTCAAACGCGTAGCACCCCCTTCCGGTTGCGCGACGTGCGGTTCTGCGCGATGAGCGGTCACCCGCCCGCGCCGATGATCACCCCTTGACGGCCAGCGGTGGAATGGCAACGGCGAGCGGTCGACCGCGGGAAGTTACTGTTATTCACCGATGCGAGCGCAAATTCGTCCGAGCGGGTGAATCCAGTCGTGACGGAGGCCACAGCATTCCGTTACCAAGCGCTGCGGTACCGCAGGTCAGGTCACCCCACCGGATGACGTGACCTTCTTGTACCTGGCCAGCGACCTGGGGAAACCTCCGACGGCTCCCTGTAACGCGACCTCCACTCGTCACGATGGGTGACGTGAGACCTGCGAGATGGTGGAACGGAAGGCTGCGAAACCATCTCAGCGAGGCGATCGGACCGATCGTCATGAATTGGAGGGGCATTCCATGCAGTCGTCGAGGATCTTCATCGTCGGTTCCGGAGTCGTCGGGGCGGCGACCGGTGAGGGGTTCCTGAAGGCCGGGCACAAGGTGACGTTCATCGACGTCGCCCCCGCCCGCATCGCCGAACTCACCACCCGCGGGTTCGACGTCCGCACCGAGATCGACCTGTCCGGCGAGCCGGAGTCGCTGATCTTCCTCACCCTGCCCACCCCGCACGAGGGCCACCGCTACGACCTCACCGCCTTCGAGGCCGGCACCACCAGCGTGGGCAAGGCACTGGCCGGCTCCGCCACCCGCCACACCGTCATCGTGCGCTCCACCGTGCCCCCGGGCACCACCGAGGGCCTGGTCAAGGACACCCTCGAGAAGCACTCCGGCATGACCGCGAACGAAGGCTTCGGCCTGGCCTCCAACCCGGAGTTCCTGCGCGCCGTCTCCGCCGCCGAGGACTTCGCCAACCCGTGGATGACCATCGTCGCCGGGCGCGACCCGCAGACCGTCGAGCGCCTGCGCGACCTGCTCTCCCCCTTCGGCGGCGAGCTGCGCACCTTCACCAACCCCGCCGAGGCGGAGTTCATCAAGGCCGCGCACAACATCTACAACGCCACCAAGATCAGCTTCTGGAACGAGATGTGGCTCGTCGCCCAGAAGATGGGCGTGGACCTCGACCCGATCGCCGCCACCGTGGCCCGCTCGGCGGAGGGTTCGATCAACCCCCAGTACGGCATCCGCGGCGGTGCCCCCTACGGCGGCGTCTGCCTCCCCAAGGACACCACCGGCTTCCTCGGCTTCGCCGACACCATCGGCGTCGACATGCCGCTGCTCACCGCGGTCGTCGAGACCAACGACCGCCTCGCCGCCATCGTCTCCGACGAGGTCGACACCGCCAGCCACGCCGCCAGCCACGCACAGCTGCGCGAGAGCGCCGCCACCGCCACCACCGGTACCGCGGCCACCGACCCGGCCGACGAGGCCGTCGCGGCGAGCGGACGGCAGCAGCACGAGCCGGCATGAACCTGCCCGTCTACTACTACGTGCTGGGCACCCCGATCGGGGTGCTCGGCCTGATCCGGTGGGCCACCTGGCTGATCCGCCGCATCCCGGCGGTCCTGTACAAGCCGATCGTCAACAACTACCGGCTGCCGATGAGCATCGTGGTCCCCACCTACCAGGAGGACCCGGTCATCTTCGCGGCGGCGATCGAGTCGTGGTTGGCCAACCGCGTCGAGGAAGTCATCCTCGTGATCGACTCCTCGGACAAGACCTGCCAGGAGATCGCCCGGCGCTACCCGGTCACCGTCGTCATCACCGACGTGCCCGGCAAGCGCGACGCGCTGCGCAAGGGTTGGCGCGCCGCCCGCACCGAACTCGTCGCACTGGTGGACTCGGACACGATCTGGGCCCCCGACGTCGCGGCCGAGGTGTGCAAGCCGTTCGCCGACCCCCGCATCGGCGGGGTCGGCACGCGGCAGAGCGTCTACGGCACCAAGGGGTTCCTGGCGCGGATCACCGACATGTTCCTCGACCACCGGTACTTCGACGAGAACGCCAGCCAGAGCCTGCTCGGCCAGGCGGTCTCGTGCCTGTCCGGCCGTACCGCGATCTACCGGCGGCAGCTGCTGCTGGAGATCGAGGCGGAGTTCATGCAGGAGTCCTTCTGGGGCGTGCCCTGCCTGTCCGGTGACGACAAGCGCCTCACCACGCTCGTCCTCGAGCACGGCCACCTCACCTACATGCAGCGCACGGCCGTGGTCTGGTCGACGTTCCCCAGCAAGTGGCGCATCTTCTTCAAGCAGCGCGTGCGCTGGGCGCGCAACACCTGGCGCTCGGACATGCGCGCGCTGTCGCGGCCGTGGGTGTGGCGCCACCCGTTCCTGGCCTACACGATGATCGACAAGGGCCTCGCGGGCTTCACCGTGCTGCTGGGCCCGATCTTCATGGCCACCGCGCTGATCGCGCAGGAGTGGCTGATCGCCGCCATCCTGCTGGCGTGGTGGCAGATCAGCCGCGCGGCAAAGTTCCTGCCCCACATCATGCGGCGGCCCTCGTCGTTCTTCTTTGTACTGGGCTACGTCGTCGTCTCCTGGATCATGGCGCTGATCAAGATCCACGCGCTCATGACGATCCGGCACCAGAAGTGGGGCACCCGCCAGGTCGCCGTCGAGAACGGTCAGGTCGTCCGCACCGACGGTGCGGGCGGCGGCGACGAATTCGAGGAGGACGAGACCGTGCCACTGCGGATGGTCACCCACGCCGGACGCGCCGCATGACCGCCCCCCGGACGGGCAGCCGGCGGCTCGCGCGCATCATCGCCGCGAGCGTCGCGCTCAGCGCCATCACGCTCCCGGTGATCCCGGCCGGCGTCGCCCTCGCGGCGCCGGCCGGGGCGCTGGCGGCGCCTGCACAGCAGGAACCGCGGCCGCCCGGGGGCGACAGCGGGGGCAGTACTCAGGACGACCCGCCGAGTGACGGTGGCGGCGGCAACGACGGCGGCAGTGGCGGCGGCGGCAACGACGGCGGCAGTGGCGGCGGCGGCAACGACGGCGGCAGCGGCGGCAGCGGCGGCGGCAACAACGGCGGCGGCGCCCAGAACCCGGAGCCGACCCGCAGGCCGACGCCGCAGACCCCCAGGCCCGATCCCGAGGCCGAGGCCCGCAAGAAGGCCGAGGAGCAGGCGGCCAAGGAAGAGGCCAAGCGCGAGAAGGAGGCCCAGAAGGCCGCCGAGAAGGCCGCGAAGGAGGCTGCCGAGGCAGCCAGGAAGCGCGCCCGGGAAGCGGCCGAGCGGGCCGAGCAGGCGGCGAAGGCCCGGGAGTCCTGGGAATCGCGCGGCAGGCCGCACCAGATGATCACCGTTCGCGCGGACCGCATCGAGGTCGTCGACGAGGGGCGCCTCGAAAGCCTGGTGCCTCGCGGCGGGGGCACGATGACCCTCGAGAACCTCGACAACATGGTGCCCAGGGACTGGCTCGCGATGGACGGTCCCACCACCACCCTCGACGCGACCCTGGTGCTGACGCCGGGCACGTCCATGAAGATCGGCCCGGACATCCAGACGCTGCGGCTGACCGGTGGGCCGGAGATCCCCGACGCGTCCGCGATCTACACCGGCGGCGGGACTCTGAACCTGGAGGGCGTCACGATCTCCTCCCTCGACCCGGCGAGCCAGCAGCCGCTGCCGTTCGAGGCCGCGGGCCGGCCGTTCATCGAGGTGACCGGCGGCGGTGAGCTCAACGCCACCGACACCACGATCACCGACATGGGCACCCCCGAGCACGGCGAGGAGAGCGCGGAGCCGGGCCTCGGGTTCAACCCGGGCAGCACCGGTTCGCTCGTGCGCACCACGTTGCACCGCAACAACGTCGGGGTGGAACTCTCCGAATCCCAGAACGTGAAGATCGACGGGCTGACGGTCACGGAGTCGGAGAACGACGGCGTCGTGCTCAACGGCGACCGGGGCACGACGATGGCCGGGATCCGCGCGGAGCGCAACGGCGCCAACGGCGTGTACATCAGCGGGGAGACCGCCGAGCACCCGATCTCCGGGATCAGCACCGTCGGCAACGAGCTCTACGGCGTCGTCGTGTCCAGGATGAAGGGCGCGCAGGTCACCGGGATCACCACGGAAGGCGACCAGGCAGGCGGGCTCCGGCTGAACCAGGCCGTCGACGTCACCGTTTCCGACTTCACCGCGACGGACCAGCCGATCGGCATCTTCACCCACGTCGGCAGCACGGGCATCGTGCTCGACGGGATCCACATGACGAGTGGGCGCCGCGGTGTGGTGGTCGAGAAGAGCACCACCAACCTGGAGCTGCGCAACTCCACGATCGAGGGCTCGCGGGTCTCCGCCGTCAACATCGGTGGCAAGGACATCCGGGTCAACGGTGTGCAGGTCGCGGACGCCAGGTCGGCGGTGCGCCTCGAGCGCGGCTCCGGCCACATCCAGCTCAACGGGATGACGATCGACGGTGGCCGGGACGGCGTCGTCGCGTCCGGCGGCGCCGAGGACATCCTCATCAACGAGCTCACGGCGAACCACGTCGAGGACGACGCCATCCGCACCGAGAGCCCGGGCGCGCAGATCACCGGCGGCACGATCACCGGTGGCACCACCGGCATCGACGTTGCCGCGGCGGCCACGATCACCGCCATCACGATCAACGGCTCGAGCGAGGGGATCCACTCCCGCTCCCCCGAGCTGGTGCGGGCCGACAACGTCGCGATCGACGCGATCGACCTGGGCCTCAACGTCGGCGTCGGCAGCCCGTTCGTCCTCTCCAACTCCAGCGTGCACGCGCTGGAGGCGTTCCGGGGCGCCTTCGAGCAGGTTCCGCCCGGCTCGAACGACTTCAGCCTCCCGCCGCTGAACCTCCTGGGCGCCATCGGCGTGCCGCTGATCGTCCTGGCTATCGTGCTGGAGCAGGTGCACACCTTCCGCCAGCGCAAGGTCGGCGGCAACAAGCGGCGCTCGCCACCGGCGATCCCGGTGGGCGCCGGATGAGGAGGCCCACCAGATGTTCCCGTGGAAGTCCCGGTCCCTGAGCTCCGGACGCGCGGTCACCGCTGTCCTGGGCGTCCTGCTCCTCGGTGTCGCGGGATGCGGCGCCGGGGAGCAGGACCCGGCGACGACGAGCCCCGCCCAGGCGGGCGAGGGCGTCGAGCCCGCGGCACTCGAGGAGTTCCTGGGCAACGACCTGACGATCGCCGGCGAGGGCAACTTCGGCCTCGACATCGCGTCGCTGGTCGAGGACCCGGACGCCCCGGGCGGCGTCCGGCTACGGGCGTCATACCCGGAAGGCTCCGCGAGCCGCGGCACCGACGGTCCCGATGGCGGTCTGCAGGCCTACATGGAGCTGCCGACACCGGTGGACGTGCTCGACCTGACCTACCAGGTGCGGTTCCCGGAGGGGTTCGACTTCGTCAAGGGCGGCAAGCTGCCCGGGCTCTACGGTGGCACCGAGAACAGCGGCGGTGACATCCCGGACGGCGAGGACGGGCTCTCCACCCGGTACATGTGGCGTGCCGGCGGTGAGGGCGAGGTGTACGCCTACCTGCCCAGCTCCGAGGAGCACGGCACGTCGCTGGGCCGGGGCTGCTGGACCTTCACGCCCGGCGACTGGACCACGATCCAGCAGCGGGTGCAGCTGAACACCCCGGGCACGGCCGATGGCCGGATCACCGTCTGGCAGGACGACCGGGTCGTCCTCGACCGCGGTGGCATGGAGTTCCGCTCCACCGACGAGCTCCAGATCGACGGCGTGTTCTTCTCCACCTTCTTCGGCGGGGGCGACTCGTCGTGGGCGAGCACCTCCGACCAGCACGTCGACTTCGCCGCGTTCGAGCTCACCGAGGGCTCCGCACCGCCGCCCGGTAACCCGGGGGCATCCGAGGACGACAGCGACTGCGGCACACCCGACGAGTCGTGACCCCCGCCGCCACGAGCACACCGACCTGAGGAAGACCGAGACGATGTCCCTGCCCCCCGCCCGCCGCACGGTCCGCGCCACCACCCTCGGTGTGCTGGTGGCCACGGCCGCCCTGCTCGCCGGTGCCTGCTCGGCGCCGACGCCGGACCCGATCGCCCGCCAAGAAGCCGCGCCCAACGAGACGATCGACCCGGCGCAGCCGTGCGTCCGCGAGCCGGCCTCGACGGGAGGGGCCGAGCAGCCCGCGAGCGGGGACGTCAGCGCGAGCTTCGTCGCGGCGACGAACACGATCGAGCTCCGCAGCGGCACGGGTGTGTCGCTCCCCGCGCTGGCCGACGCCGTCGGCAACGACAACGCCCTGCGCCAGGTCGGCGAGGGCGAGTGGGAGCTTCGCGCCGACATCTCCGTGATCAACGGCGCGTCGCTGCACGTCGCGGCGCCCGAGGTGCGCTGGCTCAAGCTGGTGAGCGAGGAGGGCAAGATCGCCTCGCTGAAGCCGCTGGGCCAGGGCAGCGGTCTCCAGATCGACGGCTCCTGCATCACGTCCTGGGACATCGCCACGAGCACCGCCGACACCAACCAGGACGACGGACGCGGCTACATCCTCGCCCGTGACGGCGCCGTGATGAACATCGACAACGCCGAGATCCGCTACCTCGGCAACGGCGACGTCGAGTCCTACGGCCTGTCCTGGCGTACCGAGGGCACCACCGGGAGCATCACCAACAGCGTGTCCTCCCACAACTACTTCGGCCTCTACAGCTACGAGGTCGGCGGGCTCGTCGTCGCCGACAACGAGTTCCACGACAACTCGCTGTACGGGGTCGACCCGCACACCGGTTCACACGACATGACCATCGAACGCAACGTCGTGCACGACAACGGCAAGCACGGCATCATCCTCGCCGAGGACTGCGTCGACAGCGTCATCCGCGACAACATCGTCTACCGGAACAACCACCACGGGATCGTGCTGTACCTGAACTCGGACCGGAACACCATCGAAGGCAACGACACCTTCGCCAACGTCGCGCAGGGCATCAACATCAACGAGTCCAACGACAACATCATCCGCGGCAACCGGGTCTACGACAACAAAGAGTCGGGTATCGGCATCACCCAGACCAGCAAGAACAACCTGGTCGAGGACAACCAGGCCCGCGGCAACGCGCAGGACGGCGTCCGGGTGGTGAGCGAGGCGGCCCAGACCACGCTGCGCGCCAACACCCTCGGCGAGAACGGCCGCTACGGCGTGTACGTCGACATCGACGGCGACGTCGACATCGCCGGCAACACGATCTTCGCCAACCGCTCCGGGATCATGCTCAAGGGCTCGGCCATCGTGCCCGACGGCGACAACTCGATCTTCAACAACGCCGAGGACGCGATCGTCAACGACTGACGAAGGGCGGGACCGTCGAAGGGCGGGACCGACGACGAGCGCGGCAGCGGCCGAACACGCTGCCGCGCTCGTCGCTTTTCAGGAGACCCATCGCCGGTCGCCGCTCCTGGCACCGCATGCTTCCGCTCCCCGAGCGACACGTGCCCTTCCTGCACCTGCCGCGGGTAGAGCACTCTGAGTGAGCGGCCCACCCGGTCCGCCGTGCCGGACAAACGCCTCAGGTGCTGCAGGGGTGCGCACGTGAGCGCCTCGTGTCGTCGAGCGGCGCCACCATCAGCGCCCGGCGGCCGCCGTAGCGCCTGAACGGTCGTCCACAAGTGGGTTACGACAGATCTCCGAAACGGAGCCGAATTCACCGGACCAGGTGCATTCTGGTGTGACCCACCTCACACGATTGGTTGCGCGCAGCTGAACGAACGCGCACCGCGCTACCTGGCAGAGTCCCTGCCCAACGCCCCGCTCATGCCGCTGAGCTGGAGCGACAGCACCCTCTTCGGGCACGCCGGACGACGGCCGTCACCGACCGTCAGCCCCGTCTACACGATCGTGGCACTCCGCTATTGCGGAACCATCTCCTCAGGGACGCGACCGGTTCAACCGCCCAGAATGGGGAAGGTGCAATTCCATGCAGTCGTCGAGGATCTTCATCGTCGGTTCCGGAGTCGTCGGGGCGGCGACCGGTGAGGGGTTCCTGAAGGCCGGGCACAAGGTGACGTTCATCGACGTCGCCCCCGCCCGCATCGCCGAGCTCGCCGCCCGCGGGTTCGACGTCCGCAGCGAGATCGACCTGTCCGGTGAACCGGAGTCGCTGCTGTTCCTCACCCTGCCCACCCCGAACGACGGGCACCGCTACGACCTGTCCGCGTTCGAGGCCGGCACCACCGCAGTGGGCAAGGCACTGGCCGGTTCCGCGACCCGCCACACCGTCGTCGTGCGCTCCACCGTGCCCCCGGGCACCACCGAGGGCCTTGTCGAGAACACCCTCGAGAAGCACTCCGGCATGACCGCGGGCGAAGGCTTCGGCCTGGCCTCCAACCCCGAGTTCCTCCGCGCGGTCTCCGCCGCCGAGGACTTCGCGCACCCGTGGATGACCGTGATCGCCAGCCGCGACCCGCAGACCGTGGAGCGCCTGCGCGACCTGCTCTCCCCCTTCGGCGGCGAGCTGCGCACCTTCGACGACCCGGCCCAGGCCGAGTTCATCAAGGCCGCGCACAACATCTTCAACGCCACCAAGATCAGCTTCTGGAACGAGATGTGGCTCGTCGCCCAGAAGATGGGCGTGGACCTCGACCCGATCGCCGCCACCGTGGCCCGCTCGGCGGAGGGTTCGATCAACCCCCAGTACGGCATCCGCGGCGGTGCCCCCTACGGCGGCGTCTGCCTCCCCAAGGACACCAACGGCTTCCTCGGCTTCGCCGACACCATCGGCGTCGACATGCCGCTGCTCACCGCGGTCGTCGAGACCAACGACCGCCTCGCCGCCATCGTCTCCGACGAGGTCGACACCGCCAGCCACGCCGCCAGCCACGCACAGCTGCGCGAGAGCGCCGCACACGGTGCCGTGACCGGCGGCCGGCAGCAGCACGAGCCGGCATGAACCTGCCCGTCTACTACTACGTGCTGGGCACCCCGCTCGGGGTGCTCGGGTTGTTCCGGTGGGCCTGCTGGCTGGTCCGGCGCATTCCCGCCGTGCTCTACCGCCCCATCCTGGACGAGCACCGCCTGTCGATGAGCCTGGTCGTGCCGGTGTACCAGGAAGACCCCGACATCTTCGCGGCGGCGATCGAGTCCTGGCTGGCCAACGACATCGAGGAAGTCATCCTCGTGATCGACTCCTCCGACCGGATCTGCCAGGAGATCGCCCGGCGCTACCCGGTCACCGTCATCATCACCACCGTTCCCGGCAAGCGGGACGCCCTGCGCCGCGGCTGGCGCAAGGCGACCACCGAGCTGGTGGCGCTGGTGGACTCGGACACGCTCTGGGCATCGGACGTGGCCCGGGAGGTGTGCAAGCCGTTCGCCGACCCCCGCATCGGCGGCGTCGGCACCCGCCAGAGCGTCTACGGCTCGAGGGGCTTCCTCGCCCGCATCACCGATATGTTCCTCGACCACCGCTACTTCGACGAGAACGCCAGCCAGAGCCTCCTGGGCAAGGCCGTCTCGTGCCTGTCCGGGCGCACCGCGGTCTACCGGCGCGCGTTGCTGCTGGAGATCGAGTCGGACTTCATGGACGAGACGTTCTGGGGCGTTCCGTGCCTGTCCGGCGACGACAAGCGCCTCACGACCCTCGTCCTCGAGCGCGGGCACCTGACCTACATGCAGCGCACCGCCGAGGTGTGGTCGACCTTCCCCGATCGCTGGCGGATCTTCTTCCGCCAGCGGCTGCGCTGGGCGCGCAACACCTGGCGCTCGGACCTGCGCGCACTGTCCAAGCGGTGGGTGTGGCACCACCCGTTCCTGGCCTACACCATGATCGACAAGGGCCTGGCCAGCTTCACGCTCCTGCTCGGCCCGATCTTCATGGTCGTCGCCCTCGTCAGCCAGAACTGGATCTTCGCGGGCGTGCTCGCCCTGTGGTGGCAGATCAGCCGATCGGCCAAGCTGCTGCCACACATCCGCCGACGGCCCTCGAGCTTCTTCCTGGTGCCGGGCTACGTCGTCGTCTCGTGGCTCATGGCGCTGATCAAGCTGCAGGCGTTGATGACGATCCGCCGCCAGCGCTGGCTGACCCGAGAGGTCGCCGTCGAGAACGGCGAGGTCGTGCGCACCTCCGAGCCCGCGCAGTACCCGCACCACCAGCAGCACCCGCAGCACCCCACGGAGATCGCGGTATGAGTGGCCGCCACCGCCATCGGCGCAGCGGCGCGCGGCTGCTCGCGGGGTGCGCGGTCGTCGGGCTCGCGGGCCTCCTCGGGGTGCAGGCCCTGCCCGGGGCCGCCGGCGCAGCCCCGATGCCGCTCGCCGCGACCCAGCCCGCACCCCACCACCCTGCGAGCCGGCCCGATGTGCGTCCGGCACAGCCGCCCGAGCCGGACCCCGACGGATCCGCGCGGGCCCGGGCCAATGCCGAGGCCGCCGAACGCGCCGCCGAACGCGCTGCCAAGCGCGCGAAGCAGGCCCGGCAGGCCCGCAGGACCTGGGACTCGCGAGGCCGGCCACACCGGCTGGTGATCATCCGGGACGACCGCATCGAATCCGTGTCCGAAGGGTCACTCTCCCGCAGCGTCTACCGGCAGGGCACGTCGACCATCGCCTCGCTCGACCGGGCCCTTCCCAGCTCATGGCTCACGGTCGGCGACGGTACGGCGGCGCTCGGCGCGACCATCGTCCTGACGCGCGGCGCCTCGCTCCAGATCGGCGGCGACGACGTGCGCACCCTCGTGCTGCAGGGCGGACCGACCGCGCAGGACGCCGCGTCGCTGCACACGGGCGGCGGTGAGGTCGCGCTCAACGCGGTCACCGTCACGTCCGCGGACGCCGCGAGCGGGCAGCCGCTGCCGCCCACCGCGGCCGGGCGGCCCTACATCGTGGTGTCCGAAGGAGGCCGCCTCGACGCCGTCGACAGCACGATCAGCGACCTCGGCACGCCCTCCGGCGGTCTGCGCGGGGGCGACCCGGGCGTCGTGTTCAACCACGACAGCACCGGTTCGATGGTGCGCACCACGTTGCAGCGCAACACCACGGGCCTCCAGCTGTCCCGCTCCCAGGGCGTGCACCTCGAGCAGGTCACCGTCAGCGAGTCGACCGCCGACGGGCTCGTCCTGTCCGGCGACCGGGCCACCACGATGAGCGGGATCCGCGCCGTCGGCAACGGCGAGAACGGGGTCGTGGTCTCCGGGGAGAGCTCGGACCGGCCGATCTCCGGGATCGTGACGAGCGGCAACGGCGGCTACGGCCTGGCGGTGATCGGCCAGACGGGGCCGCGGATCTCCGGGGTCGTCACCGCCACCGACGAGGCCGGCGGGTTGCGGGTGAACCGCTCCACCGACGTGCACGTCACCGACTTCACCGCCACCGACCAGCCCAGCGCGGTCTTCACCCACGTCGGCAGCACCGGCATCGTTCTCGACCACCTGCGCATCATCGGGGGCAGGCGCGGGGTGGTGGCAGAGAAGAGCACACGCAACCTCGAACTGCGCGCCTCCACCATCGAAGGCACCCGCGTCGCAGGCGTCGCCATCGGCGGCTCCGAGATCCTGCTGAGCGACGTGCAGGTCGCGGACTCCCGCGCGGGCGTGCGCATCGAACGCGGCGCCAGCGGGGTGCGCCTGGCCGGCCTGACCCTGAAGGGCGGCCGCGACGGGATCGTCGCGACACCCGGGACCAACGGCCTGGTGATCGCGGACGTGACCGCGCTCCACGTGGAGGCGGACGCGATCCGCAGCGGAAGTGTCGGTGCAGAGATCATCGGCGGCCGGATCACGGGCGGCGCCACCGGCATCGACGTGGCCGCGAGCACCTCGATCTCCGGGATCACCATCTCCGGGGCCGACGAGGGGATCCACTCGCGCGCACCCGAGCTCGTCCGCGCCGACGACGTGACGATCGACGCGCTCGAACTGGGCATCGAGAGCGCACCCGGGAGCCCGTTCCTGCTCACCGACTCGAGCGTGCACGCGCTCGAGGCCCTGCGTGGGCAGATCGCGCAGCGGGGGGACAACGACCTCAGCCTCCCGCCCCTCAACCTGCTCGGGGCGATCGGCGTGCCGCTGATCCTGCTGGCCGTCGTGCTGGAGCAGGTGCACCACACCCGGCAACGGCGGGTCGGCATCCACGGCAGGCGGCTGCCACCCGGGGTGCCGGTCGGCGCCGGATGACCGCCGGACCACTCAGGGACCCGATCCGACCGGAGACACGTCGATGACGACCCCGACACCGACGCCCGCCTCCCCCGCGGGCCAGAAGCCCGCGCGCGCCGCGCTGCTCGTGGCCACGCTCGGCGTACTGGGCGCCGCGCTCACCCTCGTGGTGAGTGCCTGTACCGCTCCCCCGCCGCAGCCGCTGGACCGCGTGCAGCCGGCCGCGCAGATCGTCGTGGACCCGGCAAACCCCTGCACCCGGCCGGCCGCGGCCGCGCCACCCGCACCGGCTGAACCGGCCGCGCCCGCCGAGGCCCGCTTCGACCCGGCCCTGAACAGCATCGTGCTCAGCGCGGGCACGGGGGTGACGCTCCCGGCGCTGGCGCAGGCCGTCGGCAACCCCGACCTCCTGCGCGAGGTCGCCCCCGGCGAGTGGCTCCTCGGAGCCGACCTCGCCGTGCTGCAGGGCGCGTCCCTGCAGATCACGAGCTCCACCGTGCGCTGGTTCAAGCTGGGGAACACCGCCGGGCGGACCGCGTCGGTGAAGGCGTTCGGCGGCGGCATCGAGATCAGCCGCACCTGCATCACCTCGTGGGACACCGCCACGAACACCGCCGACATGAACCTCGATGACGGACGCAGCTACATCCTCGCCCGCGACGGCGCCACGATGAACATCGACAACGCCGAGATCCGCTACCTCGGCAACGGCGACGTCGAGTCCTACGGCCTGTCCTGGCGCACCGAAGGCACCACCGGGAAGATCACCAACAGCGTCGTCTCCCACAACTACTACGGCCTCTACAGCTACGAGATCGGCGGGCTCGTCGTGGCCGACAACGAGTTCCACGACAACATCCTGTACGGGATCGACCCACATACCGGCTCACACGACATGACCATCGAACGCAATCTCGTGCACGACAACGGCAAGCACGGCATCATCCTCGCCGAGGACTGCGTCGACAGCGTCATCCGCGACAACTCGGTCTACCGGAACAACCACCACGGGATCGTGCTCTACCTCAATTCGGACCGGAACACCATCGAGAACAACGACACCTTCGCGAACGCCGCGCAGGGCATCAACATCAACGAGTCCAACGACAACACCGTCCGCGGCAACCGGGTCTACGACAACGTCGAATCCGGCATCGGCATCGCTCAGACCAGCCAGAACAACCTGATCGAGAACAACCAGGCCCGCGGCAACCAGAAGGACGGGATCCGCGTGGTGAGCGAGGCCTCGCAGACCACGCTGCGCGCCAACACCCTCGGCGAGAACGGCCGCTACGGCGTGTACGTCGATGTCGACGGCGACGTCGACATCGCCCGCAACATCATCTTCACGAACCGTTCCGGGATCATGCTCAAGGGCTCGGCCATCGTGCCCGACGGCGACAACCGCATCTTCAACAACGCCGAGGACGACATCGTCAAGGACTGATCGGTCGTTGCACCCGCTGCGGCCTGGCGAGGCACCGTTCCGCGCAGCAGGAGCAGGCAGTCCTCAGCGCAGCGGCCGGACCCGTCCGGGTACCGGCTGGAGGGACGGCCCGCCGGGCGAGGAGTCGCGCGCGCCGGACTGCTGCTCCCCGAACTCCGCGAGCGCCACGAGCACCGACCGCAGGTCGCGGTAGGTACCGGAGGGCAGAGCCCACAACTGCGCCCGCGTGGCGATGTCGGCGCCGTACTCCTCGGCCTGCATGATCAACTGCCATTTGGCCGCCGGGTACGGCGTTCCGGTCAGGATCTGGGACAGGCGCTCGACGTCGGAGCGGTAGTTGCTGCGATGCACGGTGCGGCCTCCTGTGGCGCAGCGCCGACGGCACTGGCGGTGCTGGCGGATACCCCGCATCGCACCGTCCAAACCGCGAGACCACGCGGGGGTGACGGGGGTGTTGTTGTGCGCCCCAGGGGCCGCCCGTAGGGTTGTGCAGCGGTCCACGACAACAGTCCGCACCACGAGCCCACGACAGACCTCCACGACAGACTTCGAGGAGCCGGTGCGCATGAGCGGCGAATTCCCCGCCGACCACGGGGGCACCGACGACGCCGACGAGATCGGCGAAGTCATCCGTTTCGACGTGGTGAGCCACGGCGACCACGCCCGCGTGATGCACGTCGTCGGAGAGATCGACACCCTCACCGCGCCGGTGCTGCGCAGCCGGCTCGACGAGCAGGTGTCCGCCGTGCGACTGCTCGTCCTCGATCTGTCCGACGTCACGTTCCTCGGCTCGGCCGGCCTGGCGGTGCTCGTCGCCGCCAAGGACGACGCCGACCGCCGCCGGCACACGCTGCGCCTCGTACCGGGCTCGCGGATCGTCACCCGCGCGCTCGAGGCCACCGGCCTGCTCGGCCTGTTCGAGATCGCCGACGGCGTGCCGCAGGCGCTCGGGTAACCTCCGCCGTGGAGGCGTCTGGGCGCCTGGTGGCCCCCGCGGTCTTCAACACCGACGTGGCCGAGTACCTCGGCCAGGCGGGTTCGATTCCCGTCCGCCTCCGCCATACCCAGGTTTGATCCATCCGCTCCGGGGGCACGTTCGGGCCGTGGGGATGCGGCAGTGGATCGGCAGCTGGCCCGTCGTCCGGCAGGTGACCGGGCCGGACCGAACAGCACGGGGTGACGCCGCGCGCTCGCCCCGCAGCGACGCGTTGCACCCGCGCCTGGCCGACGCCGACCGGGTCGTGCAGTCCATCTGCCCGTACTGCGCCGTGGGCTGCGGTCAGCGGGTGTTCGTGAAGGACGAGCAGGTCACCCAGATCGAGGGCGACCCGGACTCCCCCATCTCGCTCGGCAAGCTCTGCCCCAAGGGCGCGGCGTCCAAGCAGCTGGTGACCCGGCCGGACCGGCTCACGAAGGTCCGCTACCGACGTCCGGGCGGCACCGAGTGGGAGGACCTCGACCTCGACACGGCGATGCAGATGATCGCCGACCGCGTCCTCGACACCCGCCGCCGCACCTGGCAGGACACCGACGAGGACGGCCAGCCGCTGCGTCGCACGATGGGGATCGCCCACCTCGGCGGCGCCACGCTGGACAACGAGGAGAACTACCTCATCAAGAAGCTGTACACAGCGCTGGGCGCGATACAGGTCGAGAACCAGGCCCGTCTTTGACACAGCTCCACGGTTCCCGGTCTGGGGGCCTCCTTCGGCCGCGGCGGCGCCACGACGTTCCAGCAGGACCTCGCGAAGAGCGACTGCATCGTGATCCAGGGCTCGAACTTCGCCGAGTGCCATCCGGTCGGCTTCCAGTTCGTGATGGACGCGAAGCTGCGCGGGGCGAAGGTCATCCACGTCGACCCGCGCTTCACCCGCACCAGCGCGCTCGCCGACCTGCACGTCCCCCTGCGGGCCGGCACGGACATCGCGCTGCTCGGCGGCTTGATCAACCACGTGCTGACCGAGGGGAAGGAGTTCCGCGAGTACGTCGTGGCGTACACGAACGCCGCGGCGATCATCAGCGAGGACTACCGCGACACCGAGGACCTCGACGGCCTGTTCAGCGGCTGGGACGCCGACACCGGCGCCTACGACATCACGTCCTGGGAGTACGCGGGCACGCCCGTCGCGGCCGCGGCGGGCGACCGGGGGCGGCCGTTGCCCGGTGCGGGCGACGGACAGGAGGACGGGCAGCAGGAGCGTCGCGAGGAGCAGCACGGCGGCGACGAGCAGAAGGAGACCGCGGGCGGGGACCAGTACGGCAGCGGCGGCGCCTCGGTCGGTGCCAAACCCGAGCGCGACGAGACGCTGCAACACCCGCGGTGCGTGTTCCAGATACTGAAGCGGCACTACGCGCGCTACACGCCGGAGTTCGTGGCGCAGGTCTGCGGCATCCCGGAGGAGACCTTCGCCGAGCTCGCCCGGTCGATCACCGAGAACAGCGGCCGGGAACGCACCACCAACTGGTCCTACGCGGTGGGCTGGACCCAGCACAGCGTGGGGGTGCAGTACATCCGCGCCGCGTCGATCCTGCAGACGCTGCTGGGCAACATCGGCCGGCCGGGCGGCGGGATCATGGCCCTGCGCGGGCACGCGAGCATCCAGGGCTCCACCGACATCCCGACGCTGTTCAACATCCTGCCCGGCTACCTGCCGATGCCGGCCACCGACGAGCGCGGTCGGTCGCTGGCGAGCTACATCGAGCCGGACGCCGGCAAGGCCGGCTTCTGGGGCGACATGCCCAGCTACATCACGAGCCTGTTGAGGGCCTGGTTCGGCGACGCCGCGACGGCCGAGAACGAGTACGGGTTCGGGTGGCTCCCGCGCCTGACCGGCGACCACAACAACTACCGCACGGTCCTCGACATGCTCGAGGGCAAGGTGCCCGGCTACATCGTCGCGGGAGAGAACCCGGCGGTCGGCGGGGCCAACGCGCGGCTGCAGCGCCTGGCGCTCGCGAAGGCCGAGTGGCTCGTCGTCCGCGACATGTCGTGCATCGAGACGGCGACGTTCTGGAAGAACGCCCCCGAGATCGAGGCCGGGGAGCTGCGCACGGAGGACATCGACACCGAGGTGTTCCTCCTCCCAGCGGCGACGCACGTGGAGAAGGACGGCACGTTCACCAACACCCAGCGGCTGCTGCAGTACCGACACAAGGCGGTGGAGCCGCCCGGGGACGCGCGCAGCGACCTGTGGTTCTTCTACCACCTCGGCCGGATCGTCAAGGAGCGGCTGGCCGGCTCCGACGACCCGCGCGACGCGCCGGTCAAGGCGCTCACCTGGGGGTACGAGACCCACGGCCCGAAGGCCGAACCGTCGGCCGACCACGTGCTGCGCGAGATCAACGGCTACGGCCCGGACGGTGAGCTGCTGACCTCCTACACCCAGCTGTCCGACGACGGATCCACCCGCTGCGGCTGCTGGATCTACTGCGGCGTCTACGCCGACGGCGTCAACCAGGCGGCGCGGCGCAAGCCCGCCCGGGAGCAGGACTGGGTGGCAGCGGAGTGGGCCTGGGCATGGCCCGCCAACCGCCGGCAGCTCTACAACCGCGCGTCGGCCGATCCCGAGGGGCGGCCGTGGAGCGAACGCAAGGCGCTGATCTGGTGGGACGGGGAGCGCTGGACCGGCAAGGACGTGCCTGACTTCCCGCTCGACACGGCCCCGGACTACGAGCCGCCCCCGGACGCGAAGTCCGGCAAGGCGCTCTCGGGCACCGACCCGTTCATCATGCAGACCGACGGGAAGGCGTGGCTGTTCGCTCCCGCGGGCCTGGTCGACGGGCCGCTGCCCACGCACTACGAGCCGGTCGAGACGCCCTACCGCAACCTGCTGCACCCCGGCCACACGAGCAACCCCGCGGCCATCACCTACGACAGCCCGGAGAACCCCCACCACCCGCCCGGGTCGGCGGTGTTCCCGTTCGTGCTCACCACCTACCGGCTCACCGAGCACCACACCGGTGGTGGCATGTCCCGGTTCCTGCCCTACCTGGCCGAGCTGCAACCCGAGGCGTTCTGCGAGGTCTCGCCGGAGCTCGCGCGCGAACGCGGGCTCACCCACCTCGGCTGGGCCACGGTCGTCACCGCGCGCAGCGCGATCGAGCTCAAGGTGCTCGTGTCCGAGCGGATGCAGCCGCTGCGCATCGCAGGTCAGGAGAGCCACCAGATCGGCGTGCCGTGGCACTACGGCCACAACGGGCTCGCCACCGGCGACAGCGCCAACGACCTGCTGTCGATCACGCTCGACCCCAACGTCCACATCCAGGAGTCCAAGGTGCTGACCTGCGACATCAGGCCCGGGAGGCGCCCTCGCGGGCCCGAGCTGCGCGAGCTCGTGGCGGAGTACCGGCGCCGGGCGGGGCTGGCGTGAGCGACCACCCGGGCCACCCCGTCGAGCGCGCCGAGCCGGGCGCGGGCACGGCCTCGGACCCGACCGCCGGGTTCACCGGCAACGTCGGCACGCCGATCACCACGCCGATGACCGGCCAGACCGAGCGCGCCGAGTGGATCGGGATGCCCGACCAGCGCCCGCCCCGGCTGGGCTTCTTCACCGACACCTCGGTGTGCATCGGGTGCAAGGCCTGCGAGGTGGCCTGCAAGGAGTGGAACCTCGTCCCGGCCGACGCCGGCCCGAGCGGCAGCGGCTCCACGCAGATGGCCGGCCTGGACCTGCTCGGCATGTCCTACGACAACACCGGCGATCTCGGGGCCAACACCTGGCGCCACGTCGCGTTCGTGGAGACGCAGCACCGCTCCGGGCCGCAGGAGGGCGATGTGCGCTGGCTCATGTCCTCGGACGTCTGCAAGCACTGCACCCACGCGGCATGCCTCGACGTCTGCCCCACCGGCGCGCTGCTGCGCACCGAGTTCGACACCGTCTACGTGCAGCCCGACATCTGCAACGGCTGCGGCTACTGCGTGCCCGCCTGCCCGTACGGGGTCATCGACATCCGCCCCGAGGACGGGCGGGCGTTCAAGTGCACCCTCTGCTACGACCGCACCAAGGACGGGCTCACCCCCGCCTGCGCCCAGGCGTGCCCGACCGAGTCCATCCAGTACGGACCGCTCGACGAGCTGCGCGAGCGCGCCGACCAGCGGCTGGCCACGCTGCACGGGCAGGGCGTGCCGGAGGCACAGCTCTACGGCCGCGACCCGGACGACGGCGTCGGCGGCGACGGCGCGTTCTTCCTGCTGCTCGACGAGCCGGAGACCTACGGGCTGCCCCCGGACCCCGTCGTCACCACCCGGGACCTGCCGGCGATGTGGAAGCGCGCCGCAGTCGCCGCGGCCGGGCTGGCGGCGGCCGCCGCCGCGGCGTTCCTGGGGAGCGGCTGATGGGCAGGCGCAACCGCATCCGGGGCTCGATGGTCCCCGAGGCCGAGTTCACCTCCTACTACGGCCGCCCGATCCTCAAGAAGCCGACGTGGAAGAACCCGGACGTCCCGCTGTACCTGTGGGTGGGCGGCCTGGCGGGCACCTCGTCGGTCATCGCCGCGCTGGCCGATGCCACCGGCCGTCCGGTGCTGCGCCGCGGCGGCCGTCTCGCCGCCGCTGCGGGCGCGGCGGCCGGCACCGTCGCGCTGGTCCACGACCTCGGCCGGCCGGCCCGGTTCCTGCACATGCTGCGGGTCATCAAGCCGACCTCCCCGCTGTCGGTGGGGTCGTGGATCCTCGCCCCGTTCGCCGGGGCGGCGTCCGCGGCGGCAGCGTCGGAGGTCACCGGCCTCGCACCCGCGCTGGGCCGCGTCGCCGGCTGGGGCGCCGCCGCGCTCGGGCCTGCGCTGGCGAGCTACACGGGGGTGCTGCTCGCCGACACCGCCGTCCCCGCGTGGCACGAGGTGCACGGCGAGCTGCCGGTGCTGTTCGCCGCGAGCGGCGCGGCGGCGGGTGCGGGCACCCAACTGGTCATCACGGGGCTCGCCGGGCCGCGTCGCGAGCGCACGCCGATGATCCGCCTGGCCGTGGCAGGCGCCGCCGCCGAACTCGCGGCCGGGGAGATCCTGGAACGCCGCCTGGAACGTCTGCCCGGTGGTGTCGTGGACGCCTGGCGCACCGGCAAGGCCGGGCGGTGGAACCGCCTCGCCCACGTCCTGACCGCGGCAGGCGGCCTCGGGGCTCTGCTGGCAGGCCTGCGCGGGCGGCCCGGCCGGGTGGCCGCCGTCGCGTCCGGGACGGCGCTGGCCGCGGGCTCGCTCGCCACCAGGTTCGCCGCCTTCGAGGCCGGCATGGCCTCGGCGGCCGACCCGCAGCACGTGATCGCCCCGCAGCGGGCCCGCCTCGCGGCGGACGGGCCGGCGAGCGCCGAGGGCTCCTGGCTCGCCGGCGAACGCGCCACCCGCCCCGTCCCCCGCTCCTGAAACCCCCGCGAGGAGCGCGACACACGCACCCCAGACCCCGACTCGCGGAAGCGAGGCGAGGCGAGGCCCCCACCCCCGCGAGTCGGGCTCTGAGTGCGTTCGTGTCGCGCTCCGGGTGCACCCCTCGGCATGATCGACACCCCCGACCGGGGGCTCGCCCGGCGGGTCGTTGCCATGATCACCGCAGATCAGTGCCATGGTGGAGGGATGGAGGGCCTCGACCTGACCGCGGACCTGACCGCACTCACGGCGGCCGAGATCGTGTCACGGGTGCATGACGGGCGCAGCAGCGCCGTCGACGTCGCACGCGCCCACCTCGCCCGGATCGCCGCTCACGACCCGGAGATCGGCGCGTTCGCCGAGCACGACCCCGAGCGGGTGCTCGCCGAGGCCGGAGGCGTCGACTCGCGCGCCGACCGGTTCGCGCTCCCCCTCGCCGGCGTGCCGGTGGTCGTCCCGGACGACGTGGACGTCGCCGGCTACCCCACCCGCCACGGCTCCGCCGCCACGCCCACCGAGCCGGCGCGCCGCGACGACGAGCTGGTGAAGCGCATGCGCGCCGCGGGGGCCGTCGTGATCGGGAAGGCGCGGATGCCCGAGCTCGCGGTCTGGGGGTTCTCGCACGGCATCACGCGCAACCCCCTCGACCCCACGCTCGACCCCGGCGGCTCCGGTGTGGCCGCGGCGGTCTCGGCCCGGATGGCGGTGCTGGCCATCGCCACCGACGGCGGGGGCGCGATCCGCAACCCCGCCGCCTGCTGCGGGCTCGTGGGGCTCAAGCCGGGACCGCAGGTGGTGCCCCTGCCCCGGGGCGCCGAAGAGCACTGGTGCGGGCTCAGCGCCACCGGCCCCGTCGCGCGCACCGCGGGGGATGCCGCGTTGCTGCTCGGTGCGCTCACGAAGAGCAGCGTCGATCTCGACGTGCCCGGTCCACGCCGCGTCGCGCTCTCGCTGCGGGTCCCGTGGCCGGTGGGCCGCCTGCAGCCCGACCACCGCGCCGCCGCGATCGGCGCGGCAGCCCGGCTGCGGGCCGGGCCGGGCGCCGCCGTCGTCGCGTTCGCCGACCCGCCCTACCCGCGGGGGCTCGCCACACAGTGGATCCGCCGCTGGCAGGCCGGGGTCGCGCGGGAGGCCGAGGCCATCGGCCTCGACATCGACGCCGCGGAACGGCGCACCGCGGCCGTCGTGCGCAAGGGCAGGCGCGTCCTGCGCCTCACCCCGCCCGGCCCGGCAGCGCCGGCGGCATGGCGTGAGCGGGTGCTCGCGTGGATGGACGAGGGCGGGTACGACGTGCTGCTCGGCCCCGCCACGCTCCGGCCCCCCGTGCGTGCCGGTGCGATGGTCGGGCAGGGATACCGGACGAGCCTGCTGGCCATGGCCACCCGCCTCCCGTGCGCACCGGCGTGGAACCTGGCCGGGCTCCCCGCGGTGGTGGCGCCGGTGCTGATCGGCAGCCGGCCCGTGGGCGTCCAGCTGGTCGGGCGGCCGGGAGCCGAGGCCGCCCTGCTCGCCGCCGCGGCCCGGCTGGAACGCCGCGTCGTCCCGGCCGGGGGCGCGGCAGCCACCCGCGTGTACGCCTGAGGCTGCGGCCGTCAGCGCTGGTTCCGCCACGGGCCCGTGATCGCGAACATGGTCCCCGGTGTCTGGACGTTCGCGAACAGCACCTTCTTGTCGTGCGAGTACACCGGGCCGGTGAACTCGGTGTCGCCTGCCTGGTTGCGGGCCATCTCGAACGCGTCCCCGCCCTCCGTGACACCGACGAGGTACTGCGCGCCCTCGCCGTCCTCGGCGAGGATCAGCCCGCCCCACGGGGAGACGGTGATGTTGTCCGGGCCGTCGAACGTGCCGCCGGGCGCGAAGCGCAGGCGCAGCGTGAGCGTGGTGCGCCTGGGGTCGTAGAACCACACCTGGCCGTCGTGCGGCACCGGGCTCTCCTCGCGGGCGAAGCTCGTCACGATGTACGCGCCGTTGTCGCCCCACCACGCGCCCTCGAACTTGCGCCCGCGGGTCACCTCGCCGTCCTCGAACTGGTTGCGGGTGGAGACCGTGCGCGCGTCCCGGTCCGGCACCTCGACCCAGGTGACGTCGTAGGTCGTGCCCACCTCGGTCGCACGGGACAGGTCGTCCACGGCCGCACCCTTCGCGTCCGTGCAGCGCATCGCGCCGAGGGCCCCGTCGGTCGGGCCCAGCTCACGCAGGCCTCCCTTGCGCGGCTTGTACCCGGCAGGCGGCTCCCAGCGGTAGAGCAGCCCGTTCGGGTTCGACGCGTCCTCGGTGAGGATGATGTCGCCGCGCGTCGGGTCGACGGCCACGGCCTCGTGCGAGAACCGGCCGAGGGCCTTGATCGGCTGCGGGTCCCGGTTGGCCGCCGCGTCGAACGGATCGACCTCGAACACGTAGCCGTGGTCCACGGTGGCACCGCTCTCGCCCGCGCGGTCCTCGGTCTCCTCGCAGGTGAGCCAGGTGTCCCAGGGCGTGATCCCGCCCGCGCAGTTCGTGGAGGTGCCGGCGATGCCGACGAACTCGCGGATGCGTTCGCCGTCGCGGTCGGTCTCGACGATCGTGCAGCCACCCGCGCTGCCCGGGTCGTAGGTGAGGCCCTCGAGGTGCGGCACCGGCAGCGGCGCGACGGCGAACGCGTCGCCGATCTCGTGGTTGTAGACGATCGTGGTGCCGCCCGCCTTCCCGCGGAAGGCGCCGGCGCCGTCGTGGTAGCTCGGCGTGGGCTCCCCCGAGTCGAGTCGCGTGGTGCCCGCCTCGGTGACGATCGAGTAGCTGAATCCCTCCGGCAGCGCGAGGCGCCCGGCCGGGTCCGGGACGAGCGGACCGTAGCCCGGGCCCGCGGGGGCGGCCGCCGCGTTGGGGGCGGTCTGCAGCAGGTCGCTCGCTCCCAGCAGGACGACGCCTGCGCCGACGCCGGCGCTGCGGCTGAGGAATCCCCGGCGGGACAGTCCCTCGGACATGGGTGGATCTCCGTTCGCTGCGCGGCCGGTCGGGTGTCACCCGACCGGGTGGTGGCCGGCGCAGACGTTGGCCCATGCTGACGTCGAACAGGTGAACACCACCCGTCCGGACGCGGACCGTCAGCGAGCCGTTGGCGCAGCTAGTGGCCCCCGCCGGACGGAGGCGCCCACTCCCCCGTCTCGAGGAACCGCTCCAGCGTCGTGGTGTAGGGCTCCAGGTCCATGCCCTGCTCGGCCACCCAGCCGTCGTCGTAGTAGCTGTGGCTGTAGCGCTCGCCGCCGTCGCAGATCAGCGTGACGACGCTGCCGCGCACCCCCTCCGCGCGCATCCGCGCCACCAGCTGCCAGACCCCCCACAGGTTCGTGCCCGTCGAGCCACCCGCCCACCGGCCGGTGACGGCGTGCAGGTGCCGCGCCGCCGCGACGCTGGCCGCGTCGGGCACCGGGATCATCAGGTCGATCACGCTGGGGACGAAGCTGGGCTCCATCCGGGGACGCCCGATGCCCTCGATCCGCGACGGCATCCCGGTGCCGTAGTCGGGAGCCCCGGTGACCCAGCCGGGGAAGAACGCCGAGTTCTCCGGGTCCACCACCGCCAGGCGCGTGCAGTGGCGCCGGTAGCGCAGGTAGCGCCCGATCGTCGCCGACGTGCCGCCGGTGCCCGCGCCCATCACGATCCACTCCGGCACCGGGTGACGTTCCAGCCCCAGCTGCTCGAAGATCGACTCTGCGATGTTGTTGTTGCCCCGCCAGTCGGTGGCGCGCTCGGCGTAGGTGAACTGGTCGAGGTAGTGGCCGCCGGTCTCGTCGGCGAGCCGCTGCGCCTCGGTGTACATCTCGGGCGGGTGGTCCACGAAGTGGCAGCGGCCGCCGTAGCGCTCGATCAGCGCGATCTTCTCCGGGCTCGTGCGCCGCGGCATCACCGCCACGAACGGCACCCCGATCAGCCGCGCGAAGTAGGCCTCCGACACCGCCGTGGACCCCGAGCTCGCCTCGACGACGGTCGTGCCCTCCACGATCCAGCCGTTGGCCAGCGCGTACAGGAACAGCGACCGGGCCAGCCGGTGCTTGAGGCTGCCGGTCGGGTGCACCGACTCGTCCTTGAGGTAGACGTCCACGCCCCACTCCGACGGGAGCGGGAACACGTGCAGGTGCGTGTCGGCGGAGCGGTTGGCGTCGGCCTCCACGAGCCGGATCGCCTCGGTCACCCAGGCGCGGGTGCGGTGGCAGGAGCGGTCGACGGGTTCGGGCACGCCCCCGAGTATCAACCGTCGAACCGCGCGAGCACCGCGGGCACCCAGTGCTCCCCGTATCGCGCGCGCAGCTGCGGCAGCCGCCAGTCGCCCCCGGTCACCCGGCCCCGGCACAGGGCCGACGCGCAGGCGCAGTCGAGCACGAACGCCTCCTGGTCCGTGCTGGTGGCGTAGTCGTTGGTCACCTCCTCGCCCTCGGCGATGTCACGGCGCGCGGCGAGGGTGACGGCGTCGGTCCACCAGGTGTTGGGGTCGCAGCTGTGGTTCGCGCGGCCGGCCGGAGCACCGGCGGGCAGGACGAGGTGCCGGTCGTGCCCGATCGTGATCGTGTCGACGTAGGGGCGCTCCCCGCGGGTGGCCGCCGCGAGGAGCGCCTCCAGCTCGCGCGTGGAGACGATGTCCCCGCCGAGACGGGTGACCACGGTGCCGGCCGCGATCGGCGCGACCGCGACGTGACCGCGCCCGTGCACGGACGAGTGCCGGACGACGACGTGCGGGTGCAGCCACGGGGCGGGCGTGTCCACGACGCCCAGTGTGTCACCCCCAGGGACCGGTGATTGCGAACAGCGTTCCCGGCACCTGGACGTTGGCGAACAGCACGCGCCCGTCGCGGCTGAAGACCGGGCCGGTGAACTCGCTGCCCTCCTCCGTGCGCGCCACCCGGAAGGTCGTGCCGTCCTCGGTGGCGCCGACGAGGTGGTTGCCCGAGTTCCCGTCCTCCGCGATGATCACGCCGCCGTGCGGCGAGACGCTGATGTTGTCCGGGCCGTCCGCCCCGTCCTCCTCACCGGCGAACAGCAGGCGGAGCGTGATCGTCGACGCGCGCGGGTCGTAGAACCACACCTGCCCCCGGTGGCTGCCGGGGCTGTCGCCGCCGGTGTAGCTCGACACGACGTAGGCCCCGCTCGCGCCGTTCTGCCCGGGACCCCACCACGCGCCCTCCAGCTTGTGCGCGCGGGTGACCCGGCCGTCGTCGAACTGGGTGCGGGTCGGCTCCTCCCGCGCGTCGCGGTCGGACACCTCCACCCACTCCACGGCGTAGGTCGTGCCGGCGGACCCGGCGCGGGAGAGGTCGTCCACGTGCTCGCCCGACTCGTCGGTGCAGCTCATCGCGCCCAGCGCGCCGTCGGTGTCGCCGAGCTCGCGCAGCACCCCTCGGTCTCCCCGGAACCCCGAGGGCGGGGCCCAGCGGTAGACGAGCCCGTTCGGACCCGAGTCGTCCTCGGTGAGATAGACGTCGTGGGAGGCGGGGTCCACCGCGAGCGCCTCGTGCACGAACCGGCCCAGCGCCTTCACCGGCTGCGGGTCGACGAGGGCGGCGCGGTCGAACGGGTCGACCTCGAAGACGTAGCCGTGGTCTCGCTCCAGCGCTCCGTCGCCGGCACGGGAGTCGGTCTCCTCGCAGGTCAGCCAGGTGCCCCAGGGCGTCACGCCGCCCGCGCAGTTGGTGGAGGTGCCGGCGATCCCGACCCGCTCGTTCACGGCCCGGCCCTTCGCGTCGGTGACGACGATCGTGCAGCCGCCCGCGGCACCCGGGTCGTAGACCAGCCCGTCCCGGTGCGGGACGGCCAGGTCGGTACCCACCTGCTCCCGGATCTCGTGGTTGACCACCAGGACGGTGCCGCCGCCCGCGGCCGCGAACGCCCCGGTGCCGTCGTGGTTGCGCGGCGTGGGCTCACCGGTCTCCAGCTCGGTCTTCCCCGCCTCGGTGACGATCGTGTAGCCGAACCCCTCCGGCAGCGCGAGCCGCCCCTCCGGGTCATCGACCAGATCCCCGTACCCCACCGCGGGCCCGGCCGTCACCCGCAGCACCTCGGGCGCCCCGACGAGGACGATCCCGGCCGCCGACCGCTGGAGGAACCCACGCCGTGACAGCACCATGGCAGGGCATGCAAGCCGAGCCGTCGCCCGTCGCGTGGGAGAACCGGCCGCCGGTGCCCCGATCGGACGAACAGCGCGACCCGACGGAGCGACTCGCGCGACGAAGATCGCGACTATCGGTTGTCCATTGCTCCTCGCGCAACCATGGACACCCGATACTCATCGGTAACCCGGTCGCCCCGCCCCCCGGCGCACGACCCCTCCGTCCGCGACACACGCGCACCCAGTCCCCGACTCGCGGGAGACAGCACGCGACTCGCGGGACAGCGCGCACTCCCCGCTCCGCGAGTCGGGCGTCCATGTCCGCGAGTCGGGGTGTCGTGTGCGCGAGTCGGGGTCAGTGCAGGGCGATCCGGCCCGTGCCCGTGCGCACCGTGCCGATCACGGCGGCCGGGGGGCCGAGCTGCGCCACCGCGGCGGCCGCGGCGGCCGGTGTGGCGCCGAAGAGCAGGCCGCCGGAGGTCTGGGCGTCGGCGAGCAGCAGGACCTCCAGCTCGCTGCGCCCGCCCGCGTCCACCTGCGGAGCCACCCACTCGCGGTTGCGTCCGCTGCCCCCGGGGACGGTGCCGGTGGCCGCGAGCTCCCGCACCCCCGGCAGCACCGGCACCGCATCGACGTCGAGCACGGCGTCGACCCCGGACGCCGCGGCCATCTTCGCGAGGTGCCCGAGCAGCCCGAACCCGGTGACGTCGGTGCAGCCGGTGGCCCCTGCGGCCAGGGCGGCGCGGGCGGCGGGTGCGTTGCTCGCCGTCATCGAGGCCACCGCGGCCTCGGGAAGCCCCGCGGGAGCCGTGCCTGCCTTGATCGCGGTCGTCGCCACCCCGACCCCCAGCGCCTTCGTGAGCACGAGGGCGTCGCCGTCGCGCAGGCCGGTGTTGGTGAGGATCCGGTCCGGGTGCACCTCCCCGATGACCGCGAGGCCGTACTTCGGCTCCGGGTCGTCCACGCTGTGGCCGCCGACCACCGCGAAGCCGCTCTCCGCGCCGATCTCGGCGCCGCCCGCCAGCACCTCGGCCAGCATCGACACCGGCAGCTCCGACGACGGCCACGCCACGAGGTTCAGCGCGAAGAGCGGCCGGCCGCCCATCGCGAAGACGTCGGACACGGCGTTCTGCGCGGCGATCCGACCCCAGGTGCGCGGGTCGTCCACGACGGGGGTGAAGAAGTCCGTGGTCGCGACCAGCGCCCGCTCGTCGTCGAGCCGCCATACCGCGGCGTCGTCGCCGGTCTCGGTGCCCACGAGCAGGTCGGCGGAACGCGACGGGGTCAGGGCGCCGAGCAGTTCGGCGACCACCGCGGGCCCGAGCTTGCAGCCGCACCCGGCTCCGTGGCTGAACTGGCTGAGCCTGCGGAAGGGCGCGTGATCGGGCACGGGGAGAGCCTAGGGGCGAAGGCTGTGGCCGCACAGGAGCGCCGGATCCGGTGACGTATACCACCGCCGGTCGCAAGCAGCCTCCCGCCCGCCGACTCCAGATGGAGGAAACCGTATCGAGCGAACACACTACTCGGCGTGACGATCAGCACCCCCCAGAACACCGTCCATGGCAGTGGGGGCGGCACGTCCCCCGCTGGGGCCTCGTTCGACATCGTCCGGCGCGGTTACGACCGTGACCAGGTCGATGCGCAGATGCGGGAGCTCCGGGACCGGATCGGCGCCGCCGAATCCGCCCGCAAGTCCGCCGAGCAGCGCTCCCGGGCCATCGAGGGCGAGCTGCGCACCACGCGCGCCCAGCAGCCCGACGGCCCGATCTCCCAGGAGAGCTTCGGCTTCCGGGCCGAGAAGATCCTGCGGCTCGCCGAGCACGAGGCGGCCGACGTCCGCAGTCGGGCGGCCAACGAGGCCACCGCCCTCGTCGAGCAGGCCCGGGCCGACGCCGAGCGGCACCGCCACGAGGTCGAGCAGAAGCTCATCGCGCGCTCGGCCGAGCTCGACCAGGAGGCCGCGCAGCGCAACGTCACCATCCAGGAGCGCGAGCAGCAGGCCGCCGCCACCCTCGCGGCCGCGCGCGAGGACGCCACCCGCATCAACGACGACGCGCGCCACGCCGCCGACAAGCTGCTCTCCGAGGCCCAGACCCGCGCGGACGAGGTGCGCCAGCGCAGCGACCAGGACCTCAAGCGCCGACGTGAGTCCGCCGACCAGGAGCTGCGCCGCATCGGCTCGCTCCACGAGGGCGTGCGCAACGAGATGGCCCGGCTGCACAAGCTCCTCGGCACCGAGCTCGGTGAGGGGGCTGCCCGCGCCCCCGAGAAGCCTGCCGAGCGCAACGGCACTGCCCAGCCGGTGAGCCAGCCCCGCTCGTAGCCGGTCCCGCTCGTGGGCCCGTCCGGCGCCGGGAGCCTCCTGCGCGGCTCGGAAGGATCACCAGAGGTGGTCGCTCCGGGCCGCGCGTCGGCATGCCCGCAGCCGCACGCCGGACTGTCGCACCCGGCCACCATGGGGATCCCCCGATGATCACGGTCAGTGATCATCTGCCGGTCCCGCACCGGGGCGTCGTGGCAACAGGAGGTGCCGTTCGGCGCAGCTGCGTGTGTCGTCACCGTAGGGTTTCCCCGTGAGCAGCGCCGGTCGGCAACGTGGGACGCGAGCCCTCGACCCGCGCCGGCACGTGCCCCGCACCGACGCGGTCCTGGACGATCCCCGCGTCGCGGCCGCGGTGCCGATGCTGGGCCGGGCGCTGGTACGGACGGCGGTGGGCGCCGTGCAGGAGCGGGTCCGGCGGGGCGAGGTGCCGGCCACGCACGAGGCGGTCGTGGAGGCCGTGCTCGCCGCGCTGCCGCCCGTCCCCGCCGCGTTGCGGCCCGTCCTGAACGCCACCGGCGTGCTGCTGCACACCAACCTGGGTCGCGCACCGCTGTCCGACGCCGCCCGCGCCGCGGTCGACCTCGCCGCGGGCACCTGCGACGTCGAGCTGGACCTGGCCACCGGCGCGCGCGGTCCGCGCGGTGCCAGCACCGTCGACGCCCTGCTCGCCGCCGTCCCGGGCGCGGCGGCGGCGCACGTCGTGAACAACGGGGCCGCCGCGCTCGCCCTCGTCGCCGCCGCGCTCGCAGGCGGGCGCGAGGTGGTCATCTCGCGCGGCGAGCTCGTCGAGATCGGTGACGGCTTCCGCATCCCGGAGCTGCTGGCGGCGGCCGGCGCGCGGCTGCGGGAGGTCGGCACGACCAACCGCACCAGCCGGGACGACTACGCCGCGGCGATCGGCCCGGAGACCGCGCTGATCCTCAAGGTGCACCCCTCGAACTTCGTCGTCCGCGGGTTCACCCGCTCGGTCGGCGTCCGCGCCCTGGCAGGACTCGGGGTACCGGTGGTGGCCGACATCGGCTCCGGCCTGCTCGCGCCGCACCGGCTGCTGCCCGACGAGCCGGACGCCGCGGGCACCCTCGCCGAGGGCGCCGCCGTCGTGACGGCGTCGGGGGACAAGCTGCTCGGCGGCCCGCAGGCCGGGCTCCTGCTCGGCGCGCCGGGCGCCGGGGCGGAGCTGGTGGGCACGATGCGCCGCCACCCGCTGGCCCGGGCGCTGCGGGTGGACAAGCTGACGCTCGCCGCGCTCGAGGCCACGCTGCGCGGGCCCGCCACGCCGGTGCGCCAGGCCCTGGACGCCGACCCGCGGACGTTGCGCGCCCGCGCCGACCGGCTGGCGGTCGCCCTCGCCGAACGGGGCGTGGACGCCGTGGCCGTCGATTCGGGCGCGGCCGTCGGCGGCGGCGGCGCCCCCGATGTCGCGCTGCCGAGCGCCGCGGTCTCCCTCCCGCCGCACTACGCCGCGGCCCTGCGCGCGGGCGACCCCGCGGTGCTCGGACGCACCGAGCACGGGCGCTGCCTGCTCGACCTGCGCGCGCTCGGCCCCGCTGCCGACGCCGATCTGGCCGCAGCGGTGCTGGCGTGCCCGCCGACGTGCACGTCGTCATCCATGTCCCCATGCATGTCGTAGCGACGGCGGGTCACGTCGACCACGGGAAGTCGACGCTGGTCCGCACCCTCACCGGGATGGAGCCCGACCGGTGGGCGGAGGAGCGCAGGCGCGGGATGACGATCGACCTGGGGTTCGCCTGGACGAGGCTGGCGTCGGAGGCCACGATCGCGTTCGTCGACGTGCCGGGCCACGAGCGGTTCGTCGCCACGATGCTGGCCGGCGTCGGTCCGGTGCCGGCCGCGCTCCTGGTGGTGGCCGCCGACGAGGGGTGGATGCCGCAGTCCGCCGAGCACGTGGACGCGCTGTCCGCGCTCGGGGTGCGCCACGGACTGCTGGTGATCACCCGCAGCGATCTGATGGACCCCGCCCTCGCCCTCGACGACGCCCGTCGCCACCTCGCCCCCACACCGCTCGCGGACGTGCCCGCCGTGGCCGTCTCCGCGGTGACCGGCGCCGGCACGGACGCCCTGCGCACCGCGCTCGAGGGCCTCGTCGCCGGGCTGCCCGATCCCGATCCCGGCGCGGACGTCCGGTTGTGGATCGACCGCGCGTTCACCATCCGCGGCGCGGGGACCGTCGTCACCGGCACCCTCGGCGCCGGCCGCCTCCGGGTGGACGACGAGCTCGAGCTGCGCACGGGCACGGGCACCCGGCGCGTGACGGTGCGGGGGCTGCAGTGCCTCGGGGTGGCCGTCGACGAGGCTCGCGGGGTGGCCCGGGTGGCGGTGAACCTGCGCGGGACGCCCCGCGAGAGCGTGCGGCGCGGGGACGTCCTGCTGACGCCCGGCGCCTGGCTGGGCACGGACCTGCTCGACGTCCGGCTGCACGGCGTGCGCACCGATGCGCCGGCACCGGATCCCCGCGGCCTACCCGCCGAGCTGACGCTGCACGTCGGCGCCGCGGCCGTGCCGGCGCGGGTGCGCCCGCTCGGAACGGACACGGCGCGGCTGCGGCTGCGGCATCCGGTGCCGCTGCGCATCGGTGACCGTGCCCTGCTGCGTGATCCCGGCCGCCGGGTCGTGGCGGCGGGCCTGACCGCGCTCGACGTGCGCCCGCCCGCGTTGCGGCGCCGGGGGGCCGCCGCGCGGCGGTCCGCCGCGCTCACCGCGCTGCCGGCCGTCGCCGATGCGGCCGGTGAGCTCGCGCGGCGTGGCCTGGCCCGGCGCGCCGAGCTGCTGGCGATGGGTGTGGCAGCCGACGACGTCGACGCCGTCGCGGCCGTCCGCGCCGCGGGCTGGCTGGTGGACCCGGCTCGGGCCACCGCGTCGGCGGACGCGCTCGCCGACGCGGTGGCCACGCACGACGCCGCCGACCCGCTGGACCCCGGCCTGCCCGTCGAGGCCGCGCGCCGCGCGGCCGGGCTGCCCGATGCGCGGCTGGTGGAGGCGGTGCTGTTGCGGGCGGCACCGGCGCAGGCGGCACCGGGGAACAGCACGCTGCGGCTGCGTCACGGGCGCGTGGTGCGCGACGCGGAGCCCGCGCTCCCGGCCGCGGTGCGGACCGCGATGGACGCCCTGCGCCACCAGCTGGAGCGCGACCCGTTCGTCGCCCCGGAGGCGGACCGGCTCGCCGCGCTGGGGCTGGGGCCGCGCCAGATCGCGTCGCTCGTGCGGGCCGGGGAGCTGATGCGCATCGCCGACGGCGTGGTGCTGCTGCCGGGTGCCGACGAGCGTGCCGTGCAGGTCCTCGCCGGCCTGCCCGAGGAGTTCACGATCAGCACCGCACGGCAGGCCCTCGGGACGTCCCGACGCGTGGCCGTTCCCCTACTGGAGCTGCTGGCCCGGGCCGGACGCACCACGCGCACGCCCGACGGACGACACCGCGTCAAATGAGGCGTGCTCCAGGTGGCACGCGGGACCGCGGCGCCTTACGGTGAGCCACGATGTCCGAGACGCGCGAGAACCTGCCGTCAGACCCCCCGTCCGTGCGACGTGGGGGCGACGCCGATGACCAGATCACCCTGACCACCGCGCGGCCGGCGGCGCAGCAGGTCATCATCACCGTGGGGGGTGAGGTCGACATGCTCACCTCGCCCCAGCTGCGCTCCCTGGTGCTCGACCAGTTCGAGCCCGGTGCCGGCGTGGAGCTCGTGGTGCTCGACCTCGACGGGGTCACCTTCCTCGGCACGAGCGGGCTGGCGGTGCTCATCGAGGTGCGGGAGGCGGCTCACGCGGCGGGGGTCGAGCTGCGGCTGGCCTGCACCGCCCGCCGGGTGCTGCGACCTCTCACGATCGCCGGGCTCATCCCGCTCTTCGACATCCACGACACGATCGACGGAGCGCTCGCGGCTACCTGACCAGCACGTCTTCCCCGCGGCCGGGTGTGAGCTGCATCACATCCGGCATGGGGCCGCGTGGCGGCGTTTGGCCTGCCGACCCCCTGGGAATCAGCACCTCGGTCGCCCGGAACGTCGGGCACGAACGACAAGAGGTGACGATGAGCGACGTTTCCCGGCTCCCCGGCCCCATGGACCACGCGTGGCAGTGGCAGCGCCTCGGCTCGTGCCGCGGCATGGACAGCGGCGTCTTCTTCCACCCCGATGGCGAGCGCAACCCGTCCCGCTCGCGGCGCACGGCGCAGGCCAAGGAGGTCTGCCGACGCTGCCCGGTGATCGAGCAGTGCCGCGAGTTCGCCCTGCAGACCCGGGAGCCGTTCGGTGTCTGGGGCGGGCTGGCCGAGGCCGAGCGCCGCGTGATCCTCGAGCGGCGTGGTGTGCCCATGGCGAGCTGAGCCACGGTCGAGAAGCACACGAGGGGCGGATCCCAGCGGGATCCGCCCCCGGACGTCGTGCTCACCGCCTGCCGGCGGCCGCCAGTTGCGGGCAGTGGTAGCGCAGCAGCGGGATGCCGTAGACCTGCGCGACCCGTTCGGCTGCGCGGTTGACGGCGGCCCGGGCGGGGTCGCCCGGTTCCGGTGCCGGGGCGAGGCAGTAGACGCCGGGCTCGGGATCGAAACCGATGAGCTCGCTCAGCGCGGCCACCAGGTCCTCATCGGCATCCGCCGGGAGCGGGTCGGGCAGCCCCAGCCGGTGCAGGCGCAGGTCGGACAGGCCGAGGCGGGCGACATCCGCGCGCAGCTCCTGGCCGGCTCGATCGAGATCGTCGTCGTCGGGGTCGCCGTGGCCGTGGCCGTGGCGGTCGGCGACCACGAGGATCTCGGCCTCCGGAAACCCGCCGACGAGTCGCACGAGATCGGATCCGGGGTACAGCAGTTCCGCGGCGTGGACGGTGATCGCGACGGCGCGGGCGGACGGGGGTACGGCGAACCGGCCGGTGGCCGCCACCACCACCGGCTCGGAGACTGAGGCCTCCGGCACCGCGACCATGTGCACCACGTCCCCCTCGACCGGCTGGACGTCCCGCCCCCGGGAACTGCCGGTTCGTCGCCGAGTCAACTCCCACCGAATGCCGTTCGAACCCCATACCGGCGGTACGAACGCCGAATGGGCACCGAGGATCCGTGAATGGCCGGCTACTGCGGGGTAGCGTCCACGCCCCGCCGCTCGCGCCGCTCGGCGCTCGCCGCCGACCTGCGGTAACGCCGAGGGACGGAGGTCATCCGTCGAGGCGCACGGCCAACAGGGCGACGTCGTCGCGCGGCCGGATCGGGCTGCACGCCGCGAGCACGCGCTCCACGAGCGCGTCGGCAGCGATGTCCGCGGGCAGGCCCGTCACGGTGGACTCGAGGAGGTCCGCCCGCGCGTCCGCGTCCTCGCCCGCGATGTCGGTGAGCCCGTCGGTGTAGAGCAGCAGCAGCGTGCCGGGCGGGCAACGCAGCTCGGCCTCGGCCCGACCCGGTCCGGTCCGCCTGCCGAAGCTGCGGACCGCGCCGATCATCGGCGAACGGTTCTCGTCCAGACGCGCCAGGGTGCCGTCGGGAAGGAGCACGAGCGGCGCCGGATGGCCGGCGTTGGCGTAGCGCAGCAGGCGGTGCCCGTCCGAGCCGGGCGGTTCCAGACGCGCGTAGACAGCGGTGGCCATGGCCGCCATCTCCAGTCCCTGCACGAGCTGGTCGCAGCGGTCGAGCACCAGGCCGGGCGGCCCGCCGTCCCAGGCGTAGGAGCGAAGGACACCCCGCAGCTGCCCCATCGCGGCCGCGGCGATGAGGTCGTGGCCCACGACGTCGCCGATCGCCAGCCCCAGCGCGCCGTCGGGCAGGTCGAGCACGTCGTACCAGTCACCGCCGACCTGGTTGCCGACGACACCGGCGCGGTAGCGCGCCGCCACCTGCACCCCGTCGACGTCCGACACCACGGGCAGCAGGCTGCGCTGCAGCGTCGCGGCGGCGGCGTGCTCGGTCTCGTAGAGCCGGGCGTTGTCGACGGCGAGGCCGGCCCGACCGGCGATGTCCGTGGCGAGGTGCAGGTCGCGCTGCCCGTAGCGGCGGCCGTACGGGTGCTGCGTCATGAGGGTGAGGGCACCGAGCACCCGGCCCCGCGCGCGCACCGGCAGCACCATCACCGACCGCAGGCGCAGGGTGTCGTAGACGGCGGCGGCCGCCGGGTCGTCGGGGTAGCGGTCGGCACCGCGCTCGGGTAGCTCCCCCACCAGCACCGGCTGGTCGCCCGCCAGCACGCTCCCGGTGTCGCTGCCCGCACCCACGTGGTAGTTGCGCAGCTGCCCGAGCTCGCGCAGCCGTTCCTCGTCGCCCGGATCGCGGGCAGCGACCGCGAGCCTGCGCGGCACCCCCTGCCCCGGCACGTCCAGCACGTCGACCGCGCACATGTCGGCGAGCTCCGGCACGAGGCTTCGGGCGAGCCGTTCGCACGCGTCGACCACGCCCAGCGCCACCGTCATCTGCGTGGTGGCCTCGGCGAGCAGCCGCAGTTGCGCGCGCGCCTCCTCTGCCTCGGCGAGCGCGGCCAGGCGCTCCTGCTCGACGGTGACCCGCTCGGTGACGTCGTTCTGCACGCCCACGAAGTTGACCAGCTCGCCGGCACCGTCGAACACCGGGGAGAGCGCCACCTCGTTCCAGAAGGCCGAGCCGTCCCGCCGGTAGTTGAGCAGGACCTCGGTGACCGGCACCTGCCGGGCCACGGCCTCGGCGATGCGCCGCACGGTGGCCGGATCGGTGTGGGCGCCCTGCAGGAACCGGCAGTTGCGCCCGACCGTCTCCTCGACCGGGTACCCGGTGAGGGTCGAGAACGAGGGGTTGGCCCAGACGAGCGGGTTGTCGTCCCGGCGCGGGTCGGTGATCGTGAAGGACATCCCGGTGGCGACGAGGGCGCGGTCGCGCAGCACCTCCAGGCGCGGCGGGCCGTCGGGCTCTGCTCCCGGCAGCGGCTGCAGCACCATCAGCGCGAGCCGCTCCAGCCCGGCGGCCACCCCGCCCAGCGGGAAGCCGGTCATCCACAACAGCCGGTCCGGCACGGCGACGAGCTCGCCCGCCACCGGCGCCCCGCTGGCCAGCACCGAGAGCGGCGAACCCGGACCCCGCGCCGGGTGACCCCCCGGTGCGGTCAGGCCCGCGGCGTCGGCCCACGCGTCGACGCCGACCGGTAGCTGCACCCGGGCACCGGTGAGCGCGGCGGCCGCGGCGTCCATCTGCACGATCGCGCCCTGCGCGAGGTCGATGACCAGGACGGCGGCGGGTGCCGGCTGCTGCCCCGGCGGGAGCACGGCGACGCCCGCCCCCTCGAGGTCCACCCGATCCGCCACCTCGTCAGAGTAGGGAAAGAACCGCGCGAGCGCGTTGCCACGAACCGGGCGTTCCTCGGCGCTCGGCTGCGGGCGCGGCCGGGCGGCGTGGCCCCGTTAGGGTGGTCCGATGCGTCCGGGGCGAGCCGATGTGGTGGCCGAAGATCTACTGCAGCTCATCCTCGACGGCACCTTCCCCGTAGGCGGCGCCCTGCCCAGCGAATCCGACCTGGCGGGCCGGTTCGGCGTCAGCAGGCTCACGGTGCGCGAGGCGATCCGCTCACTCGTCCACACCCGGGTGCTGGACGTCCAGCAGGGGCGCTCGACCCTGGTCAACCCCACTGACAGGTGGTCGCCGCTGGACGGCAGGCTCCTGCTGGCCCGCAGCCGCTCCGGTGGCGACCCGCTGCTGCTGCCGCGGCGCCTGCTGGAGGCCCGCCGGGCCGTCGAGGTGGCGATCGTCGAGCTCGCGGCGGCACGGCGCCAGGAGTCGCACCTCGAGCGCCTGCACACCCTGCACGAGCAGATGCTCGACGGGCACGCCCGAGGCGACGCGGTCGCCACGGCCGAGGCCGACCTCGCGTTCCACGCCGCGCTCTTCGACGCGGCCGACAACGTGTTCCTCGACGCGCTGTTCGAGCCGCTGGCGGGCGTGCTGCGGGCGATGCGCCAGGAGACCTCGGCCGTGCCGGACTTCCGCAGCCACGCCCTCGACCGGCACGCCGCGATCCTGCGGGCCGTCGAGGCGGGCAACCCCGCCGCCGCCCGCGCGGCGATGGAGGCGCACCTGCAGCAGACCGAGGACGACGTCGAGCGCTACCTCGGTACTGCTGCCGGCACGCCTGCGGTCACCCGATCTTGAGCCCGAAGACGCTCAGCAGCGTGTAGATCCCGAGCAGCCCGATCGCCACGCTGCTCACGCCGAGGGCGATCGAGAAGCCCCGACCGCCGTAGAGACGCGGGTCGGTCTCGGTGCGGCGCAGGTAGTAGACCGCGACCACCACGGCGACGAGGAACACGCCCGTCATCACGCCGCCGATCTGCACCATGATCACCGGCGACTGGATCGTCATGAAGCACACGCCCCAGATCACCGGGAGCGCCACGGTGAAGACCCGGATCCAGCGCAGCCGCGCCACCGGGTCCTGCCAGTCCAGCACGCCGAACGTGGCGAGCAGGTTCGTGTACATCCGCGCCCAGCTGGGGATCGAGGCCCACATCGTCGAGCCCAGCACCGCGATCGCCCCGACCAGGAAGATCACGCCGGCCCACTCGCCGAGCGTGTCGGTGTAGATGCGGGACAGGGTGGTGATCATGCCGTTGCCCTCGGGCACGAGGCCCTGCGGGTTCAGCACGGCCGCGCCCATGAGGTAGAAGGCCAGCGTGCCGAAGGTGTAGATCACCCAGGACACCGCGGCGTCCTTGTACATCACCCGGATCCAGCCGTTGGCGCGGCGGACCCACGCCTCGCTGCCGTCGTTGGGCCCGACCCAGCGCGCGTAGCCCTTCTCGACGCACCAGTAGGTGTAGAAGGTGATCTCGTCGGCCCCGACGCCGGTGATGCCGAACATGGCGACGGCGGCACCGACCGCACCCGCCGGGATCAGGAACATCAGACCACTGCCCAGGTCACCCGCGCTGTATCCGAAGGGCGTGAGCGGCAGCCCGAGTGCGATGAGCACCGTGACGACCGAGAAGACCACCACGAGCGCGACGGCGCCGCGCTCGATCAGCGAGTAGCGGTTCGAGTACAGCATCGTGATGCTGAAGGCGGCGAGCACGACCGTCCACAGCAGCAGGGAGCCGAACCCCAGCGGCTCCCCGACGATCGGGAACAGGATGCTGAACGCCGCCGCCGTCCCGCCGATGATGCCGCCGAGTTGCAGCAGCTTGGACAGCGCCAGCAACGTCCACAAGACGTTGACCCAGCCGATCGGGCCGATCCGCGGCGGCACCTTGTTGTAGCCGGTGAGCGCCGGTTGGCCGGTCGCGATCGTCCAGCGCGCCAGCTCCACCTGCAGGGCGACCTTCACCAGCGTGCTGATGATCACCAGCCACAGCAGCGCGAACCCGGCCTCGGCTCCCAGCGTGGTGGTGGCGATCAGCTCGCCGGAGCCCACGATCGACGCGCTGAGGATCAGTCCCGGCCCCAGGTAGCGGAAGCTGTTGCGCCACCCGACCGGCGGCTCCTTGATGCCATCGGCCGTGAGGGTGTACGGGTCAGCGAGATCGAGCCCGCCCGACTTCTCCGTGCTCTCGGACATCCTCGTCCCTCTCACTCATCTGATGTCTTGCGGGAGGATGGTGTCCTGTTGAGGGGGGCACGTCAATGTCGGAGAGGCCTCCGTCCGGTCAGCGCACGTAACGATCTGCGCAACACGGGGTAGAGCAGGACCAGCAGCGTGATCACCAGCAGCGCCGCGCTGATCGGCCGCGTCAGGAACTGCGTGAGGTCCCAGTTGGTCTTGATGACGCTCTGCATGAAGTTCTTCTCGACGATCGGGCCCAGCACGAGCCCGAGCACCACGGGCGCCAGCGGGAAGCCCGTGCGCTCCAGCAGGTAGCCGAGCACGCCGAGCGCGAGCATCACGCCGATCTCGAGGTAGCCGTTGTTGATCGAGAACGCGCCGACGACGCAGAACGCGACGATGATCGGCATCAGCAGCGCCGGCGGGACCCGCAGCAGGGCGCCGCTGGACCGCACCGCGAGGTAGCCCAGCGGGATCAGCAGCAGGTTGGCCAGGATGAAGACCAGGTAGATCCCGTACAGCAGGGGTGCCTCGGCACCGAAGAGCTCCGGCCCCGGCTGCACGCCCTTGACCAGCAGCACGCCGAGCAGGATCGCCGTGATCGTGTCGCCGGGAATGCCGAACACGAGCGTCGGGACGTACGCCGAGGCCAGCGCGGCGTTGTTGGCCGAGCCCGCCGAGACGATCGGCTCGACGTGCCCATCGCCCTTCCCGAAGAGGTGCCCGTCCTTCGAGGCGTTCTTGGTGGCCGCGTACGACACCCAGGCCGCGATGTCGCCGCCCGCACCGGGTAGCGCGCCGATCGCGCCGCCGATGACGTTGCCGCTCACCACGCCGCGGCGGTAGCGCCACAGCGCGCGCCGCGTGTCGCGGAACATCCCGCGCGTGCGCAGCCGCACCGGCTCGATGCGCCCGGGCGGGTGCAGCACGTTGCGCAGCACCTCCGACAGGCCGAAGAGCCCGATCATCGCGGGGATGAAGCTGATCCCCTGCAACAGGTCGGTGCTGCCGAACGTGAAGCGGGCGTAGCCCAGCGCGATGTCGATCCCGACCGTCGCCAGCAGCAGCCCGATGCAGAGCGAGATGGCGCCCTTGAGCTGCGACCCCTGCGAGATGATCACGGATGCGGTGAGGCCGAGCACCGCCACCCAGAAGTACTCGTACGAGGTGAACTGCAGCGCGAACTCGGCCAGGGCGGGCGCCGCCACCATGAGCACGACGGCCCCGACGATGCCGCCGATCACCGACCCGCCGAGCGCGACGCCGAGGACCAGCGCCCCGTTGCCGGCCTGCGTCTGGCGGTAGGCGTCCTCGGTGTAGGCGGCGCTGGCCGGCGTGCCGGGCATCCGGACCAGCGCCGAGGGCAGGTCCCCGGAGAAGATCGCCATCGCCGACATCGTGATCACCGCCGCGATCGCCGGCAGCGGGTCGAGGAAGAACGCGAACGGCACCAGCAGGGCCGTCGCCAGCGTGGCCGTGAGGCCCGGGATGGCCCCGATGAACAGTCCGTAGACGGCCGAGGCGAGCACGACCACCAGCAGCGTGGGGTCGGCGAGCATCCCGAACGCCGTTGCGAGGTCTCCCATCCCTATCCCAGCCCCAGCAGGCCGGTCGGCAGCGGCACGAGCAGCAACTCCTGGAACAGCAGCACGACGATCCCGGTGGTGGCCGCGGCGGCCAGGGCCGCGACGAGGGGTTTGCCCCCGAGCAGCCACATCAGCAGGAACAGCAGCACGGCCATCGTCAGCAGGAAGCCGAGCACCTCGGCCAGCAGCAGGTAGGCGACGACGAGCCCGACCACCGCGAGCGCCCGGACCACGCCCTGACCGGTGACGGGGGCCGCGGGCGCCACCGGCCGCCCGCGGGCGAGCACGGCGCGCACGACCAGCACCAGCCCGAACACGAGGAGCAGCGCGCCGACGATCCCCGGGAAGAGCGCGGGGCCCGGCTGCCCGTCCGGCAGCTCGGGGAACGTGCGCACGTGCAGCACCACCGCCGCGCCGAGCGCGGCCGCGAGCAGGGCGGCAACCAGGTCGTGGCGCCACGGGACCGCCGCGGGAACCGGTCCGGCGACGGGCGCCGCGTCGGCGGGCGGGGGTCCGCCCGTCACGCGGCCAGCCCGGCGGCGCGCATGATCTCGCCCTTCTCCGCGTCCTGCTCGGCCAGGTACTCCCCGAAGCCCGCGGCGTCGCGCCAGACGATGCCGAACCCGGCCGTACCCATGAACTCCTCGTACTCCGGGCTGTGCACGATCCCGTCGAGGTGGCAGGAGAGCTCGGACACCACGTCCTCGGGCAGGCCCTCGGGCCCGGCGATGCCTCGCCAGGCGGCCATCGTGAAGTCGAGACCCTGTTCGCGCAGCGTGGGCACGTCCGGGAACTTCGCGTCGCGCTCCTCGGCCATCACCGCGAGGGCCTTCGCACGCCCGGCCTCGATCATGGTCTGGTTCTCGACGAGGCTCGCCGTCGAGACGTCGATGCCACCGGCCACGAGCTCCTGCAGCGCGGGCGCTGCGCCCTCGCTCGGCACCCAGCGGATCGCGTCGGGCGGCAGCCCTGCCTCGAGCAGCATGCCGGCGCGGGAGAGGTCCCAGATCCCGCCCCGACCGGTGCCCGACGCCGTGGCGGCACCGGGCTGCCCGGCCGCGGCGAGCAGCTGCGAGACGTCCGTGAACGGCGAGTCGGCGCGGACCGTCACGCCCGCCGCGTCGGAGTTGACCAGCCCGATCGGCGTGAGCTGCTCGTGGGTCAGGTCGGTCAGCCCCTGCCAGTGCATCATCGTGATCTCGACGGTCGCGAGCCCGATCGTGGTGCCGTCCGGGCGCGCGGTGGCGATGGCGCTGTGCCCCACCACGCCGCTGCCACCCGTCCGGTTCACGACGTTGACCTGCGTCTCCAGCCGCTCGCCCAGGGCGGTGCCGATGTAGCGGGCGACGCTGTCGGTGCCTCCACCCGCGGCCCACGGCACGATCAGCTCGATGGGGCGGCTGGGGAAGTCGGGTGCGGTGTCGCACGGGGACGCGGGTTCACCGCCTCCACCACCCGCCCCTCCTCCGCAGGCCGCCAGCACCATCACCAGCGCGGCGGGCAGGGCAGCGAGACGAGTGCCTCGGACTAACGACTTCACGGCAGCTCCAGTCGGCGGTGACGGTGCGTGCGGCGATGATGGTCACCCGCGCCCGACCGGGTCAATAACATTCTTTTCTGGCTACCATTCTTCAACTAGCAGTATTCGCGATCCGGATACTGGCACTCGCCGCACCGGACCCGGTGCCGTTGCGACCCACGGCGTCGAGCAGCATGGGGCCATGACGCGTCCAACGGTCTTGATCCCCGCCCCCATGCACCCCTCCGTCCTGGACGGCTGCGCGGAGCGCTTCGAGGTCCTGCGGCTCTGGGAAGCCCCCGACCGGGAGGCCCTGCTCGACGAGCGGGGCAAGGACGTGCGCGCCATCGCGGTGGGCAGCCACGCCCGCATCGACGGCCCCCTGCTGGACCGGCTGCCCAACGTGGGGATCGTCGCGAACTTCGGCGTCGGGTACGACAGCATCGACGTGGACGCCGCCACCGAACGCGGCGTGGTGGTGACGAACTCACCCGGCGTCCTGGACGACGAGGTCGCCGACACCGCGCTCGCCCTGCTCCTGATGACCGTGCGCGAGCTCGGCCGGGCCGAGCGGTATCTCCGCGCCGGGCGGTGGGAGGCCGAGGGGCACTACCCCCTCACGCCGGCCACCGTCACCGGCCGCAGGCTCGGCATCCTCGGCCTCGGCCGCATCGGCGAGGCGATCGCGCAGCGCGCGGAGACGTTCCGGATGACCGTCGGGTACCACAACCGCAGCGAGAAGGACGTCCCCTACCGCTACTACCCCACGCTGCTGGAGATGGCGCGCGACGTCGACACGCTCGTGGTGGTCGTGCCGGGCAACGCCGCCACCCGCCACCTCGTCGACGCCGAGGTGCTGGAGGCGCTGGGCCCCGACGGGGTGCTCGTCAACATCGGGCGCGGCTCGGTGGTCGACGAGACGGCGCTGATCGAGGCGCTGCGCTCACGCACGATCCACGCGGCGGGCCTGGACGTCTACGAGGAGGAGCCGCACGTGCCCCAGGAGCTGATCGACCTGGACAACACCGTCCTGCTCCCCCACGTCGGCTCCGGGAGCGAACCCACGCGCCGGGCGATGGGCCGGCTGGTCCTGGGGAACCTGGACACGTGGTTCGCCGAGGGCCGGGCCCTGACCCCGGTCAACTGACCGCGACACGAGCACACCCCGACCCCGACTCGCGGAAGACGGGCACTCCCACTTCCGCGAGTCGGGCTCTCAGGGCACGCGTGTCGCGCGGCTGGTGCTAGTGGTTGTCGCGGGGCAGGCCCTTGCTCGCCACCCGCTGGTAGGCCACCGCGGGCTTGAGGACCATCCCGCCGGAGAGCTGGTCCACCATCCCGCGCTGGATCTCCTGCCACGGCGTCTGGGAGGCCGGCATCGGGTACCCGCCCGCCGCCTCCAGCCGCTCGCGGCGGGCCGCCAGCTCCTCCTCGGCCACGAGCATGTCCGCGGTGCCGGCGTTGAGGTCGATGCGCAGGCGGTCGCCCGTCTGCAGGATCGCCAGGCCGCCGCCCGCCGCCGCCTCGGGTGAGGCGTTGAGGATCGACGGGGAACCGGACGTGCCGGACTGGCGGCCGTCGCCGATGCACGGCAGGGCGTGCACCCCGCGCTTGATCAGCTCGGCGGGCGGCTGCATGTTCACGACCTCGGCCGCGCCCGGGTAGCCCAGCGGGCCGGCGCCGCGGATGATCAGCAGGCAGTCCTCGTCGACCTTCAGCTCGGGGTCGTCGATGCGGTGGTGGTAGTCCTCCGGGCCGTCGAAGACGACCGCGCGTCCCTCCAGCACGTTCGGGTGCTCGGGGTCGCTCAGGTAGCGCTGGCGGAACTCGTCCGAGATCACGCTCGTCTTCATGATCGCGCAGTCGAACAGGTTACCCGACAGCACGAGGAACCCCGCGTCGCCGACCAGCGCGTCGTCGAACGTGCGGATCACGTCCCGGTCGGTCGCGACCGCGGCCCGGCAGTTCTCCCCGATCGTCGCCCCGTTGACGGTCCGGGCACCCTCGCGGATCAGCCCGTGCGACATCAGCTCGTTGACGACCGCGGGCACCCCACCCGCGCGGTGGAACTCCTCGCCGAGGTACTTCCCGGCCGGCTGCAGGTCCACGATCAGCGGCACGTCGAAGCCGATCCGCTGCCATTCGCTCATCGGCAGGTCCACACCCACGTGCCGGGCGATCGCGGTGATGTGGACCGGCGCGTTCGTGGAGCCGCCGATCGCGGAGTTGACGACGATGGCGTTCTCGAAGGCCTCGCGCGTCATGATGTCCGAGGGCTTGAGGTCCTCGCGCACCATCTCCACGATCCGCCGGCCCGTGGCGTAGGCGATCCGGGCGCGGTCGCGGTGCGGCGCCGGGATGGCCGAGCACCCGGGCAGGCTCATGCCGAGCGACTCGGCGAGCGCGTTCATCGTGGACGCGGTGCCCATGGTGTTGCAGTGCCCCGGCGAGGGCGCCGACGACGCCACCATCTCCACGAACTCGGCCTGGTCGATCTCCTCGGCGGCCAGCATCTCGCGGGCCTCCCAGACGATCGTGCCCGAGCCGGTGCGCTCACCGTTGTACCAACCGTTGAGCATGGGGCCGCCGGACAGCACGATCGCCGGGAGGTCGACGGTGGCCGCGGCCATCAGCAGCGCCGGGGTGGTCTTGTCGCATCCGGCGGTGAGCACGACGCCGTCGAGCGGGTAGCCGTGCAGCACCTCGACCAGGCCCAGGTAGGCGAGGTTGCGGTCGATCGACGCGGTCGGGCGCTTGCCCGTCTCCTGGATGGGGTGCACCGGGAACTCGAACGCGATCGCGCCCAGCTCCCGGATGCCCTCCCGGACCCGGTCGGCGAGCCCGATGTGGTGCCGGTTGCACGGCGAGAGGTCCGAGCCGGTCTGGGCGATACCGATGATCGGCTTGCCGGACTGCAGCTCTTCGCGGGTGAGGCCCCAGTTCATGTACCGCTCGATGTAGAGCGCGGTCATGCCGGGGTTGTCGGGGTTGTCGAACCATGCCTGACTGCGCAACGTCATGGTGTCAGCTGCCCTCCGTTGACCTCGATGACCTGGCCGGTGACGTAGCCGCTCATCGCCGCGGAGGCGAGGAACAGCACGGTGCCGACGCACTCCTGCGGCGTGCCGGTACGCCCCATCGGGATGCCGGCGACCATCCCGTCCATCTGTTCGGCCGAGGTGTTCCGCTCGTGGAACGGCGTGACGATCACGCCGGGCGCCACCGCGTTGACGCGGATCCCGTCCCGGGCCAGCTCCTTGGCCAGCCCGTGGGTGAACGTGCTGACCGCACCCTTGCTCGTGGCGTAGGCCACCGAGCCGCCGGCCCCGCCGGTGCGGGCCGCCACCGAGGTGAGGTTGACGATCGCGCCGCCACCCCGGGCCTTCATCGCCGGGATCGCCTGCCGGCAGGCGGCGAACACCGACGTGATGTTGAGGTCCATGACGCGGGCGAAGTGCTCGTCGGTCATCTCGCTGATCGGGGTGCGCCCGAGCAGGTCGCCGGCGTTGTTCACCAGCACGTCGAGTCGGCCGTGGCGGGCCACGACGTCGTCCACCAGCTGCGTGGCACCCGCCGGCGAGGACAGGTCCGCGGAGACGACCGACGCGACGCCGCCCGCCTCCTGGATGGAACCGGCGACCTTCTCCGCGCCCTCGCGGTTGTGGCCGTAGTGCACGACGACGTGCGCGCCGTGGCGGCCGAAGCCCTCGGCCACGGCGGCACCGATGCCGCTGCCCGCACCGGTGACGAGGACGACCTGATCGCTGAAGTCCAGCATCCTCACATCGCCCATCTCACATCACCGCCCCGAGCTGCCACGGCACGAACTCCTCCTGGCCGAACCCGAGCTCCTCGCTGAACGTCTTGCGCCCCGACGCGGTGTCGAGGATGAACTGGAACAGCCGCTCCCCCACCGCCTCCACGGACTCGCCCTCGGAGAGGATCACGCCGCAGTTGACGTCCATGTCGCCGGACATCCGCTCGTACATCTCGGTGTTGGTGGCGAGCTTGATGCTGGGCGTCGGCTTCGTGCCCAGCACCGACCCGCGCCCCGTGGTGAAGCACATGACGGTGGCACCGCCGGCGACGATGCCGGTGACCGACACCGGGTCGTAGCCGGGCGTGTCCATGAACGTGAAGCCCTTGGCGGTGACCTTCTCCGCGTAGCCGTACACGCCGGTGAGGTTCGTCGTGCCGCCCTTCGCGACGGCGCCGAGCGACTTCTCCAGGATCGTGGTGAGCCCGCCCGCCTTGTTGCCCGGCGAGGGGTTGTTGTCCATCGACCCGTTGTTCTTGGCGGTGTAGGCCTCCCACCAGTGGATCTGGTCGATCAGCTTCTCGGCGATCTCGGGGCTCACCGCCCGGCGGGTGAGCAGGTGCTCGGCGCCGTAGACCTCCGGGGTCTCGCCGAGCACCGCCGTGCCGCCGTGGCGGACCAGGAGGTCGACGGCCGCGCCGAGCGCGGGGTTGGCGGTGATGCCGGAGTAGGCGTCGGAGCCGCCGCAGTTCAGGCCCAGCACGAGCTCGCTGGCCGGGACGGTCTGGCGGGTCACCTCGTTGGCCTTCGGCAGCATCGCCTTGAGCGCCTCGACCGCCGCGCGGACGGTGGCGACGGTGCCGCCCTGCTCCTGGATCGTCATCGTCTCGACCGGGCGGGACGGGTCGAGCCGCCAGCCGTCGGAGACGCCGCGGATCTGGTTGACCTCGCACCCGAGGCCGAGCATCAGGAACCCGGCGAAGTTGGGGTGCTCGGCGTAGCCGGCGAGCGTGCGGCGCAGCACCGCGATGCCCTCGCCGTCGTCGGCCATGCCGCAGCCGGTGCCGTGGGTGAGCGCCACGACGCCGTCGACGTTCGGGTAGTCGTCGAGCAGGCCCGGCCGCCGGAACTGGTCGGCGATCATCTTCGCCGCGGTGGCCGAGCAGTTGACCGACGTCAGGATGCCCAGGTAGTTGCGGGTGGCGACCGAGCCGTCGGCCCGCACGATGCCCTGGAACGTGGCGCGCTCGGACTCGGGGACGTACTCCACCGGGGTGACGTCGGCGCCCACTGCGTAGTCGCGCTCGAACGCCTGGAACGCCACGTTGTGGGTGTGCACGTGGTCGCCGGGGACGATCGCCGCGGAGGCGAACCCGATGATCTGGTTGTACTTGCGCACGGGCTCCCCCACGGGGATCTCCGCCACCGCGACCTTGTGCCCGGCCGGCACGTCCCGCCGAAGCGTCACCCCGTCCACGCTCGTGCCCGCGGCGAGGGCACGAGCGGCCACCACCACGTTGTCGGCGGCGTGCAGCCGGACGCTCGGCTCCCCGCGCCTTCCGATACTGACCGGTGTCACTGCCACGGCTGTAGCCGTCCCTCCTCGTCGAACGCCATCGGAACGGCGTCAGAAATGATCTCAAGCTTCGGGTCGGCGTCGACGGCCGCGCGCAGCGACTCCGACACCAACAGGTGCTCCAGGTCGAGCGTGTTCGGCATCCGCACCAGCGTGACGCCGTCCACGTCGGCCCGCCCGCAGGTCTGCACGGCCGCGGCGATCGCGTCCCGGTCGGTGGGGAACGCCATCGGGATCTGCCCGCGTTGCGGGCCGCCCAGGCCCGAGGTCATGGCGTTGATGTAGACGCTGCGCAGGTCGATCCGCTCGAGCAGCCGGAACGGCACGAAATCGGCGAGACCGATGCCCACGGCGTTGCCGTGCGAGGCGTCGCTGACGTCGAGCACCGCGATGTTGACGATCCGGGGCCGGGTGAACTCGGCGCTGCCGCGGATCATCATCCGGCCGATGACGTTGGTGTCCATCCCGGCGCCGGAGTAGTTCTTGCCCATCACGTCGATCACGGCGACGTCGATGTCGTCGAACGGCAGGGTGGCCATCCGCCGCTTGGCGTCGGCGAGCAGCGCCGTCTCGGCGGGGCCCGCGATGTCCGGGGCGTCGAGCAGCTCGATGCGGGCCGCGCGGTCGTAGGCGTTCTCGACGATCGCGAGGCCACCGAGCACCTTCTGGGTGTCGACGATCCGGCGCGCCACCCGCGGGATCCAGACCGCCAGGTTGGCCGGGCCGAAGCGGTGGATGCCCTCGGCCCCGCGCTGCTTGCCCAGGCCGATCGCGATGATCTTGGAGATGCCGCTCTCGATCTCGCCCTGGAAGTCGGTGTGCGCCTTGACCCGGTTGACCGCGAGGATGCCGTCGGCCTTCGCCGCGTTCGCGTCCAGGTGCACCGCGGGCCCGTCGGGCAACCGGTCGATCTCGACGGTCTCCATCGTGGCCCGGATCGGCATGCCGAGCGCCTCCTCGGTCATCCCGAGGTCGGCGAGCATCTGGAGCTGACCCTCGGCCGTCGCGCCGCCGTGCGAGCCCATCGCGGGCACGACGAAGGGCTCCGCGCCGGCCGCGCGCAACCACTCGCCCGCCGCCCGGACGACGGCCGGCTTGTCGTGGATACCGCGACTGCCCGCGGTGATCGCCACGGTCATGCCGGGACGGATCCGGGCACGCAGCGGCTCGAGCGCGGCCGCGGTGGCCGCGGCGACGTCTGCCACCTGCTCCTTCTCGAAGTGCTGCCGGACCGGCAGCAGGCGCGGGAACTCGACGTCGTAGGTCAGGTCGCGTACGGCCTCGAACGGGCCGAGCTTGCCATTCATGCGCTCTCCCCTCGTGCACGGACGCGGGCCGCCGCCATCGACGCCCCGACGGTCACTGCCTCGACCATGCTCTCGGCGCTCGCCTTGCCGGTGCCGGCGATGTCGAACGCCGTGCCGTGGTCCACGCTGGTGCGCACGATCGGCAGCCCGATCGTGGCGTTCACACCGGTCTCGAAGCCGAGCACCTTCACCGCGATGTGGCCCTGGTCGTGGTACATCGCGATCGCCACGTCGAAATCGCCCGCGACCGCGCGGCCGAACAGCGTGTCGGCCGGCCACGGGCCGGTGGCGTCGATCCCCTCCGCGCGCGCCTGCTCGATCGCCGGCGTGATCGTCGTCTGCTCCTCGTCGCCGAACAGGCCACCCTCGCCCGCGTGCGGGTTGAGCCCCGCGACCCCCACCGACGGCGCCTCGATCCCCATGTCGCGCAGGGCGCGGTGGGCGAGCCGGATCGTGGTGAGCACCCGCTCGGTGGTGACCTTCTCCAGCATCTTGCGGATGCCGACGTGCGTGGTGACGTGCACGACCCGCAGCTTGAGTGCGGTGAGCATCATCGCGAAGTCGGCGGTGCCGGTGAGATCGGCGAGGATCTCCGTGTGGCCGGGGTAGGGGTACCCGGCCAGCGCGATGGCTTCCTTGTTCAGCGGCGCGGTGACGATGCCGTCGATGTCGCCCGCCACCGCGAGCTCGACCGCGTGCGCCACGCCGTCGAAGGCGATCTTCCCCGCCTCCGCCGACAGCGTGCCCACCGGGACGGCCCGGTCGGACGGCACGACGACCACGTCGAGCGTGCCGGGTTCGAAGCGGGCCTCGGCGGGCGTGGCGACAGCACGCAGCGCCGGGGCGTCCGGCACGACGGCGGCGGCGGACCGCAGCGCGGCCATGCTGCCGATCGCGAGCAGCCGGGCCACCTCCACGCGCGGGTCGCGCGCCGCGGCGAGGACGACCTCGGGGCCGACCCCCGCCGGGTCGCCGACGGTCAGGCCGAGCAGTGGTCTCATGCGCACGCCTCCAGGGCTTCTGCGGCGTGGGCCAGCGCACCGGGCGCGCCGAACCCGCCGGACTTCGTCACCACGGGTACCCGCCGGGGCCCCACGATCAGCTCGCCGAGCGGGAGCCCGGCCTCCACCTCGCCGTGCAGCCGCAGCTCGGTGGCACCCAGCGCGTCGGCGACGGCGAGCGCCGTCGCTCCACCGGTGAGCACCAGACCGGTGTCCGGCACGGCGTCGAGCACCGCGACCGCGGCGGTGGCCAGCCCGCCGGCCAGCGCCAGGGCCGCCGGGCTCTCCGGCTCCACCGGCCCGTCCGGCTCGCAGGTGAGCACAGCCCGCTTCCCGGCCCGCAGCGCGTCGACCGCAGCCCCCGCAGACACGACGGGCACAGCATCCAACGCGACGATCTGAGCCCGGGTGACGGGATGAGGGGTACCAACGACGACCAACACAGACCGCACCTTGGAGCCGTACTGCTGTTCTGGGGCCCGAGAATCAGCAGTAAGGCTCCAAGGTGCTCCTGGGAGGATCTCTGCCAGCGCTCTCGAGAGGCCGCCTGAGCCGATCGCTATCTCGCCCGCCCTCAGCCTGCGCGCCACCGCCAGCAGGGCGTCGTGGGTCTCGGCGTCCACGACCTCGACGCCGTCCGGGAACAGGGCCGCCACCTGCGGCACCGTCGGCTCTCCGTGCACGAGCAGGGCGCCGTCGCGCACGACGCGGCCCTGGGCGGGGAAGGCGGGCGAGGCGACGGCCGTCGCGGCGCCCCAGGCGGCCAGCGCACCCTCGACGTCGGCGCGCACCTGCCCCCGCAGCATGGAATCGATCTTGACGAAGAGCCTCTCGGCGTCGCGTACCCGGCCGGCCGCGCGGTGCGTGCGCTCGCGGGCCTCGGCCGCGGGGCGCCCGCGGTTGTCGGTGCTGAGGGCCACCACGTCGGCGTCGGGCAGCTGCGGGCCGAGCGCGACGGCGACGCCGAACCCGTGGGCGGCGAAGGGAGCCGCGGCATCGGCCGCGCCGGTGAGGTCGTCGGCGACGACGGCGAGGCGGACGACGGCAAGGCGGCGGACGGTGCCGACGGAAGCCACTGCGACCGATGCCTCCCGTCCCTGCGCGACGCCATCGAGGCTAAGTCCGCGCGAGGACGCCGTCAACGAGACCCCTCTGACATCTGATGCTTGCGCCGCCCTCTCGGGTCAGGAAAGCCACGTTGCCGCCCCCCAGGGGCATGAATGTGGCTTTCCTGACCCTCGGGAGCCGGGAGGCCGGGCCGAGAGGTCAGATCTGGAGGGCGCGGCGCGTCACTTCTCTCAGTGGGAGCCCGAGCGCCGCCGCTGCGGCGGCGACGTCGTCGTGCTCCGGTTTCGTGCCCCACGGGCCGTGCTTCAGGCGGATCGGGTGGCCCTCGACCTCGACGGTGCTGGTGCGCCGCGGCAGCGCCGCGCGGTCGACGGGCGAGCGGCGCAGGCCGAGGCTCCCGGTCTCGGCCAGCACCAGGCGCTCGCACGCGGCCGCCCGCTCGGGGGCCACCAGCACGTGCACGGTGTGGGCGGGGCGCCCCTTCTTCATCACGATCGGGGACAGCCAGGCGTCGGCCGCGCCGGCCTCGAGCAGCCGGGCCACGAGGTGGCCGAGCACCTCGCCGGTGACGTCGTCGACGTTGGTCTCCAGCAGCACGAGCGGTTCGACGGCCCCGAGCGCGCCGTCCCCGAGCAGGGCCTGCAGCGCGTTGGCCCGGTCGTGCGGGTCGCGACCACCGGCCCCGTAGCCGACCCGACGCAGCGTCATCGCCGGCAGCGGCCCGAACCGCGCTCCGGCCGCGACGAGCAGGGCGGCGCCGGTGGGCGTGACGGTCTCCCCGTCGCCCGCGCCGACCACCGGAGCGCCCGCCGCGGCCAGCAGCGCCGCCGTGGCAGGCGCCGGGACCGGCAGCACGCCGTGGCGGGTGACGACGGTGCCGGAGCCGAGCGCGAGCGGCCCGCACACCACCTCGGTGACGTCGAGCAGCTCGAGCGCCGCGGCGACCCCCACGGTGTCGACCACCGTGTCCAACCCGCCGATCTCGTGCAGGTGGACCTCGGCGGGATCCGCGCCGTGGATGCGCGCCTCGACGTCGGCGATCGCGCGCACCGCCGCCGCGGCCACGCCGGTGTCCGCGCGTTCGATGCGGGCGAGCAGCTCGGCGGCCCGCCGCTCGGTGGCGGTGTCGGTCACCGTGACGACGGCCCGGGTGGCCGCCAGCCCGCCGCGCGTCACGGGCTCCGCGGTGAGCTCCCAGCCGTCCAGCCCGGTGCGGGCCACGGCGGCGCGCACGCCGTCGAGCGGCGCGCCGAGGTCGAGCAACGTACCGAGCAGCATGTCGCCGGAGATCCCGCTGAACGGGTTGAGCCAGATGATCACCGGCGGGCGACCGCCATCCGGTGCGCAGCCACCGCGGCACCGAACCCGGAGTCGATGTTGACGACCACCACTCCCGCCGCGCACGAGCTGATCATCGCGAGCAGCGGGGTGACGCCCCCGAGCACCGCGCCGTACCCGACGGAGGTGGGCACCGCGATCACCGGGCACCCCACCAGCCCGCCGACGACGCTGGGCAGCGCACCCTCCATCCCGGCCACGCAGATGACTGCGTCGGCCGCGGCGAGCTCGTCGACCACGGCGAGGAGCCGGTGCACGCCCGCCACCCCGACGTCGTGCACCTCGTGGACGCGCAGCCCGATCGCGCGGGCCACGGCGGCCGCCTCCGCCGCCACCGGCCCGTCGGACGTGCCCGCGGCGACCACCACCACCTGGAACGCGCGCTCCGCCGCCGGCCGCCAGGCCAGCAGCCGGGCCACCGGGTCGTGGTGCCCACCGGCGACGGCGGCGGTGATCACGGCGGCGTCGTCGGCGTCGATGCGCGTGACCAGCACCGGACCCTCGTTGGCCGCCAGCAGGGACCGCACGACGCCGATCACCTGCTCCGGGGTCTTCCCCGGCCCGTACACGACTTCCGGCAGCCCCTGGCGCGCCTCCCGGCCGGTGTCGGGCCGCGCGTAGCCGAGGTCCTCGAACCCGTCCGTCACTGTGTCTGATGCCTCCGCTCCGCTCCGGCGGGCTTGCGGGCCACGGCTGTCACCGGCTGCTCGGCATGCCGAGCAGCACGTTCATCCGTCCGCTGGCGAACCCCTGCAGGTCGAGGGCGCAGAACTCGAAGCCCGCGGCGCGGACGCCCGCGTCCAGCTCGCCGCGGAGGGAGGCGGCCCGGGAGACGTCCTCGGGCGGTACCTCGAGGCGCGCCACCGCGCCGCCGCCGTGGGCGCGCACGCGGCAGACCGCGAAGCCCAGCGCCCGCACGGCCTCCTCGGCCCGCTCCACGCGCTCCAGCACCTCGGCGGTGACCGGGTCGCCGTAGGCCACCCGCGACGCGAGGCAGGCGGCCGCCGGTTTCGCGGCCGTCACCAGGCCGAGCGCGTCGCTCACCCGCCGCACCTCGGCCTTGCCGAACCCGGCGTCGAGCAGCGGCGCGATCGCGCCCCGCGCCGCAGCCGCGGCCTGACCGGGCCGGTGGTCGCCCAGGTCGTCGGTGTTCGTGCCGAGCGCGATCCGCGCACCCGACAACGCCGCCAGCGGGGCGAGCGCGTCGAAGAGGGCCGATTTGCAGTGGTAGCAGCGGTCGCCGCCGTTGGCGACGTACTCGGGCCGGTCCAGCTCGTCGGTGGCGACCTCGACGTGGGCGATCCCGCGCTCGGTGGCGAACGCGCGCGCGGCAGCGCGCTCGCTGCGCGGCAGGCTCGCCGACACCGCGGTGACCGCGACGGCACGTTCCCCCAGCTCCTGGGCCGCGACCGCGGCCACCAAGGCCGAATCGACCCCACCGGAGTACGCGACGAGCACCCGCTCCTCGCGACGCAGGCGCGCGCACAGCGCCGCCATCAGGACCTCGACCGAGCGTTCGGGCACCACGAGGCGAAACCATATGACCTGCCGGCCGGATCTGCGATCGTGGTCCGCGGAGACGGACGTCGCGCGGGTGCCGGACCGCGTGGTCGCACGGCCGTCCTGGGATGCGCAGGCCGTCCTGCACGGTATGGTCGGCGCCGTCGTCGAGGTTGAGACCCCAGCCGAGCGACCCGGGCTCGTCCGGCCACCCGGACGGGTCGGCCGGATCCGGCCCGGACCGAGTTCGACCAGCCGGAGGTGAACGATGGGCGAGACCGTCCAGCCCGGACCGGGTGTGGCAGGCACGTCCGCCTCGGAGTTCCTGGACACCGCGATCTCCCGTCCCGATCCCGCCACGGTGCTGCTCAGCGTGCGTGGCGAGATCGACACGCTCACCGCGCCCGCGTTCACCGCGGCCACCGACGACCTGCTCGCCACCCCCGGCGACACGCTCGTCATCGACCTGACCGAAGTGCGGTTCCTCGCGTCGAGCGGCCTCGCCGTCCTGATCTCCGCCGCGCAGCGCGCCGACGAACGGGGGCTACGGTTGCGGCTGGTCGTCACCACCCGGGCGGTCCGCAGACCCATCGAGATCACCGGTACCGGCCAGCTCTTCGACCTGCACACGGACGTGGCTGCCGCGACCGGGGGCCGCGATTGAACCGTCACCCCGTGGGTAGCAAGATGGACACGCACGTGCAGGACGTCCTCGCAACCATCGGAAGGAGACCCGGCAGCGTGTCGGACCTGTCCTCCCCCTCGCCCGCCGACGCGCTCGACGGGGCATCGACCGTGGAGGTCCGGACATCGGCGAGCGCCGCGCTGATCCCGACGATCCGCGCCGTGGCCTCCGACCTGGCCGCACGAGCCGACTTCGACCTCGACGCGATCTCCGACCTGCGGATGGCCGTGGACGAGGCGTGCGCCACCCTCGTCGACGTCGCAGCGCCCACCTCGTGGCTGCACTGCACGTTCCTGGTGCGCCCCGAACGGATCGAGGTGCACGCCGAGGTGCAGACCAAGCACGCCGAGGCGGTCGTATCCACCGACACGTTCGGCTGGAGGGTCCTGCAGACCCTCGCCGACGAGGTCTCCGTGCACCACGAACCCGGTCGGGCGGACTCCGGGCCGACGGTCGGGATCCGGCTGGACAAGCGCTCCGGCGACGTACTGCGGTGACCCGAGCAGACCCCGAATACGGTCACCTCTCCCCGCTCCTCGAGCGCTATTCGGCCCTGCGTCCGGAGGATCCGGAGCGGGAGCCGCTGCGCGAGGAACTGGTGCGAGGCTTCCTGCCGGTGGCCCAACACATCGCCCGCCGCTTCTCCAACCGCGGCGAACCGCTCGACGACCTGGTGCAGGTCGCCACGGTCGGGTTGATCAACGCGATCGACCGGTACTCGCCCGACCGCGGCACCGACTTCTTCTCCTTCGCCGTGCCGACCATCAGCGGGGAGGTCCGGCGGCACTTCCGCGACCTGGGCTGGTCGATGCGGGTGCCGCGGAGGTTGAAGGACCTGCACGTCTCCATCAACGGCGTGGTGTCCGAGCTGTCGCAGAGCCTCGGGCGCGCACCCAGGCCCACCGAGATCGCCGAGCGCCTCGGTGTCCCGGTGTCGGAGGTGCTGGAGGGGCTGGAGGCGTCGGAGGCCTACCGCAGTTCGTCGCTGGACGAGATGCTGTCCTCCGAGCAGGGCAGCGCCACCGTGGGCGAGCTGGTGGGCGAGGCCGACGCCGAGCTCGACCGCGTCGACTTCCGGCAGGCGCTGCGTCCGGTGCTGGCGGAGCTCGCCGAGCGGGAGCGCACCATCGTGCTCCTGCGCTTCTTCGGCAACATGACCCAGACGCAGATCGCCGACCGCGTCGGCATCTCGCAGATGCACGTGTCCCGGCTGCTGGCCCAGACCCTCGACCGGCTGCGCACGCGGCTGGACCCCGAGACCCGCGTCGGCTGAGCCCTCCGCCACAATCTCCGCCGAGGGGGACTGCCATGAGCGACCAGCCGGAGCACGTGGTGATCGTCGGGGCGGGGCTCGGCGGGCTGCGCACCGCCCAGCAGCTGCGCTCTGCCGGCTACCAGGGACGCATCAGCCTGGTCGGCGCCGAGCGCCACGCCCCGTACGACCGGCCGCCGCTGTCCAAGCAGCTGCTCACCGGCGAGTGGGACGCGGAGCGCACGGTGCTGGCCGGGCCCGACACCGTCGAGGAGCTCGGCGTCCGGCTGCACCTCGGCCTGCCGGCCGTGGCCCTGCGGCCCGGCGACGGCGGTCACGAGCTGGAGCTGGCCGACGGTTCCGCCCTGCGCGGCGACGCGGTCGTCATCGCCACCGGGCTCACCGCACGCGCGCTGCCCGACCAGCCCGCGGCGGTGCACACCTTGCGCACGCTCGACGACGCGCTCGCACTGCGGGCCGCCCTCGCGGACGCCGGGTCGCTGCTCGTCGTGGGCGCCGGGTTCATCGGCGCGGAGGTCGCGAGCGCCGCGCGCGGCCGCGGGCTCGACGTCACCGTGCTGGAGGCCCTGCCGGCCCCGTCGGCCCGTGCCCTCGGTCCAGAGCTGGGCACGCTCACCGGCCGGCTGCTCACCGAGGCCGGCGTCGACCTGCGGACCTCGGCCACCACCACCGGCTTCGCCGACGTGCCCGCGGGTGTGGCGGTCGAGCTCACCGGCGGCGGTCGGGTCGTCGCCGACGTCGCGGTCGTGGGCATCGGGGGCACCCCGCGCCTGGACTGGCTCGACGGCACCGCCACCGGGGCCGGCAGCGACGGCGCGGGCCTGCACTGCGGGCCGGACGGGCGGGTGCACGGGCTGCACGCGGTGTGGGCCGTCGGCGACGTCGCCGCGTGGGACGATCCGGTCCACGGCGACCGGCACCGCCACGAGCACTGGACCAGCGCCACCGACCAGGCCGCCGTCGTGGCCCGCGACATCGTCGGGGCAGCGCCCCCGCCACGCGCGGTGCCCTACTTCTGGTCCGACCAGTTCGGGCTCAAGATCCAGGTGCTCGGCCGTCCGGAGCTGGCCGACGGGCTGGCCCCGCTGCACGGCAACGGGCTCGAGGACGGGCCGGTGCGCGGCACGGTGGCCGCGTACACGGCGGGCGACCGCGTGGTGGCCGTCGCCGGTTTCGGCGCCGCCCGCCTGGTGGCCCGCTACCGCCCGCTGGTGGCGGCGAACGCCGAGCTGGCGCAGGCCCGCGAAACGGCCGCCGCCCTGGGCGGATGACGACCGCAACGAACGGCACTCTCGTTGCTACCTAGCCGACGAGAGTGCCGTTCGTTGCGAGCGGTCAGCGGAAGAGGCGGCGGATGAAGGCGATCGCCAGCAGCGCGCCGAGCGCCATGAGGCCGTAGCGGACCCTCGGGTCCGCCATCCGGACCGCCACGCTCTCCTTGCCCGCGTCCACGAGGTGCTTGGGGTGGGCGCGCTCGGAGAGGGCGTCGAGGCTGTCCGCGAGCGCGTCCCTGGCCTGCTCGATCTCGCGCTGGATGCTGTCCGGGTCGCGGGGCACGACGCCTCCTGGATTTGCGGTCGACTGTGTCACGACGAGGGTGCCACCGTAGATCAGCGCGAGCCCGGGCGGCGGCCCGGCCGTCGGCGCGTCCCGCACCGAGTGCCAGGATCGGTGCATGACCACCCGCCTGGCTCCCGGCGACACCGCTCCCGACTTCACCCTCACCGACGCCGACGGCAAGCGCGTGTCGCTCGCGGACCACCGCGGACGCCGGGTGATCGTCTACTTCTACCCGGCCGCGAGCACCCCCGGCTGCACCAAGCAGGCCTGCGACTTCCGCGACAACCTCGCCGACCTGGGCGACGCCGGCCTGGACGTCATCGGCGTCTCACCCGACAAGCCGGAGAAGCTCGCGAAGTTCCGTGACGCCGAGGGGCTGACGTTCCCCCTGCTCTCCGACGTGGACAAGGAGGTGCTCACCGCGTGGGGCGCCTTCGGGGAGAAGCAGATGTACGGCAAGACCGTCACCGGCGTCATCCGCTCCACGTTCCTGGTGGACGCCGACGGGAAGATCGAGCAGGCGCTCTACAACGTGCGCGCCACCGGCCACGTGGCGAAGCTGCGCAGGGACCTCAAGGTCTGACGATCCGCACCTCGACGCCGGGAAGCTCGCCGAACCCGGCACGAGCGTCAGTGGTGACGATCGTGCGACCTGCGCTGCGCGCGGTGGCGGCGAGGATCAGGTCGTGGGCACCCCGCGGCTCGCCGCTCCTGCGTGTGTGGGCAAGCAGCGCGGCGTGGTGCTCGGCGACCCCCTCGTCGTAGTCGAGCACCGGGACGACCTGCAGTACTCGTCGAGGAACGCACGCTGCGCCGCCGCTCGACCCGGGGCCGCGTCGAGCAGTGTGCCGGCGAGGCACTCAGTCACCGCGATGGCCGGGAGACCCACGTCGTCGGTGCCTGCGAGCGCGCCGAGGGCGCCTCCGCCCCGAGCACCGGCGACGAGCACGCCGGTGTCGAGGATCAGTCGCGCCACGGGTCGACGTCCAGCTCCTCGGACGCCGCGCTGCGGGCGGCGGTGACCTGCGCAGCGAAGGATCGTCGAGGGCGGGGTGACCGCGCCAGCGGTCCAGCACGTCCGACAGTGCCGCCCCGTTCGCCCGCGGGGCCGGTGCGATCAGCGCGACCCGCCGTCCGGACCGGGTGACCACGATCGTCTCGCCCTTCTCCGTTGCGTCCAGCACGGCGGAGAAGTTGCGCGCCGCCTCGGAGGCGGACATCTCCTTCATGAGAGATCAGATTATCTGGATCAGGTGTTCAGGATCCGCCGAACACCGCCGCCACCCCCGGCAGCCGCGCCCGGTACCCCCGCAGCAGCTCCTGCGCCACGCTCACCGAGTCGACGAGCGGGTGTTGGGCGAACGCCCGCAGCGCCAGCGCCTCGGAGCCGGTGACCGCCGCCTCGATCGTGTCCTGCTCGACGGCCTTGACCTGCTGCAGCAGGCCCAGCATCGCGAGCGGCAGCGGGGCGGTGGCCAGCGGCGTGACGCCGTGCGCACCGACGAGGCAGGGCACCTCCACGACGGCGTCCGGCGGCAGACCCGCCACCGCGGTGCCGTTGCGGACGTCGAGGATCATGGTGCGGCTTGGGGGATGGAAGCCGGCGGAGCTTGCGGAGCCGGCGGGGTGGGTAAGGCTAGCGCCGCCGGACAGCGCATCCATCAGGTCGAGGGCCACCTGCTGGTAGCCGCCCGCGGCGAGGTCCTCGACCGCACGCTCACCGGCCCCGCTGGCCTCGCGGCTCTCGGCCATGTAGCTCGCGTCGCGCTCGGCGTGCACGCGCACCCAGCGCTCCAGCGCACGGTCCGGGTCGGCCGAGGTGTCGGCGTAGAACCGGTCCTGCTGGTCGAGCAGGTACTCGCCACGGGTGCTCGCCGCCGCGTCGATGGCCGCGACGGCATCCCGGGTGCGGTAGAAGTAGTAGAGGTACTCGTTGGGCAGCGCCCCGATCGCGCGCACCCAGTCGGGCCCCACCAGGCGCGCCTCCTCGATCGACGCCAGCGCGGCGTCGTCGGCGAGCAGGTCGGGAAGCCGGTCCACCCCGTCCACCCGCAGCCCGCGCAGCCACCCCAGGTGGTTGAGCCCCACGTACTCGACCACCGGATCCGCGGTCGTGGGCATCCCGAGGCCCGACAGCGCCCGCGAGGCCCGGTGCGCGAGCCCGACCGGGGAGTCACAGATCCCGATCACGCGCTCGCCCAGCACGCGCTGCATCGCCTCGGTGATCATCCCCGCCGGGTTGGTGAAGTTGATGACCCAGGCGTCCGGCGCCACGGCGGCCACCCGCTCGGCGATGCGCAACGCCACCGGCACCGTGCGCAGGCCGAACGCGATCCCGCCCGGGCCTGTGGTCTCCTGGCCGAGCACCCCGCACGAGAGCGCCACCCGCTCGTCCACCGTGCGGCCGGCGAGCCCGTCCACCCGGACGGCGGAGAACACGAACCGCGCGCCCGCGAGGGCGTCGTCCAGGTCGGTGGTGGTGCGCACCGGCGGCGCGGCCGCGAGCTGGCGCAGCACCGCCCGGATGGCGTCCAGCCGCTGGGCCGAGACGTCGTGCAGCACGACCTCCGTGATCGGCGACCCGCTCGCCAGAGCCCGGTAGACCAGCGGCACCCGGAATCCGCCACCGCCGAGGATCGTGAGCTTCACGCGTACCGGATCTCCGTGCCGGACGCCGCGCACGCCGCGAGCGTGCCCGCGTCGGCTCCCTCATTGGTGATGATCACGTCGACCTCCTCCGGCCCGCACACCGGGAGCAGCCCGGTGCCGGGGAACTTGCCACGGTCGGCCACCACGACGGTCTGCTCGGCGGCCTCGATCATCGCGCGCTTCACCGGGACCTCGACGAGCGTGGAGTCGCGCACCTGCCCGTCGCGGGAGATGCCGCTCGTGCCGAGGAACAGCCGGTGCGCCCGCACCTCGCGCAGCGCCTGCTCGGTGAGCAACCCGACGAGCGAGAGGTAGTTGCGCCGCAGGATCCCGCCGAGGACGAGCAGCTCCACGCACGCGTCGTCACGCAGCTCGTCGACGACCGCCAGGCTGCTCGTGATCACCGTGATCCGCCGCCCGCGCAGCATCCGGGCGAGCCGCGCGGTGGTCGTGCCGATGTCGAGCAGCACCACCTCGCCGTCGGCCACGAGTCCGGCCGCGGCGCGCGCCACCCGCTCCTTGTCGTCGGCGGCTACGGTGGCCACCTGCGCGAACGGGACCGGGTCGTCGTCGGCCACGCACCCGGCCCCACCACGGACCCGCCGCAGCGCGCCCTCGGCGTCCAGCGACTGCAGGTCCCGCCGGATGGTGGACGGGCTCACCCCGAGGTTCGTGGCCAGCGCCTCGACCGACACGATCCCGGAGGACCGCACCAGGCGGAGGATCTCCCCGTGACGGCTCGCCGGAAGCACGGCGCCCACGGTAACGCAGCAGTGCGCACGCGAACAGGTGCCGGCGAGCACATCCCGTCACATCTGCGCAAAGTCGTGCACCTACTGTTGCCATCCGCGCAGCCGACCCGGCACTATCCCGGGCGGGACGCGAGCAGGAGGACGAGGTAGCGCAAGCGGTGACCAGCACGAGCAACAGCACGAACGTGGAGACACCGCACGAGCCGGTGTTGTGGGATCCGCTCGCCGAGCTGCGCGGCGACGGGTCGCCACCGGTCGACATCTTCATGTCCGGCACCGTGTTCCTCGACATCGTCTTCACCGGGCTGCCGACCGCGCCCGCCGCGGGCACCGAGGTGTGGGCGTCGGGCATGGCGTCCTGCCCGGGCGGGATCGCGAACCTCGCGATCGCCGCGTCCCGGCTCGGGCTGAACACCAGCCTCGCCGCGGGCTTCGGCGACGACGTCTACGCCGACTTCTGCTGGCAGACCCTCGCCGACCAGGAACGCGTCGACCTCTCCCGGTCGCGGCGCTTCGCGCAGTGGCACTCCCCCGTCACCGTCTCGATGGCCGTGCAGCGCGACCGGAGCATGGTCACCCACGGCCACGACCTGCCGATCGGCGGCGACGAGCTGGTCGGCGTGCCGCCACGCTCCCGCGCCGTGATCACCAGCATCGGCGAGGGCGCGGCCGACCCCGTCCTGCCGGCCTGGGTGGCCCGGTCGCGCCGGGAGGGCGCGCTGGTGTTCGCCGACGCGGGCTGGGACCCCACCGGGGCGTGGGACCCGCAGCTGTTGCGCACGCTCGCCGGCTGCGACGCGTTCATGCCCAACGCCGTCGAGGCCATGCGCTACACCCGCACCGACAGCCCCCACACCGCGCTGAAGGCGCTGGCCGAGCACGTCCCGCTCGCCGTCGTCACCCTCGGCGGGGACGGCGCGATCGCGATCGACGCGGTGACCGGTGAGACCGCGACGGTCCCGGCGCTCCCGGTCGACGCCCTCGACCCGACCGGGGCGGGCGACGTCTTCGGCGCCGGACTGGTGCTCGGCACCATCGCGGGCTGGCCGCTGGAACACCGGCTGCTGTTCGCCGGGGTGTCCGCCGCGCTCGCCGTGCACGAGTTCGGAGGCTCGCTCGCCGCGCCCGGCTGGGGCGACATCGGCGACTGGTGGCGACGCACCCGCGCCCGCGCCGACGCCGGGCACGCCGTCGCCGTCGACCTGAGCCGGCGCTACGGGTTCATCGAGGACCTCGTGCCGCGCACACACGTCTGCGGGGTGCGGCGGGCCGCCGCCACGATCGCGCGCCACTCCGACGTCGCACGCCCCACCAACACGACCCCCTGAGCACAACCCTGAGCACCTGAGGAGCCCTCGATGGCCAGCCGACCGCCACGGATCCGCCGCGCGCCCGCCGTCGTCGCCACGCTTCTCGGCGCGCTCCTGGCGGCGGGCTGCACCCCCGGCTCCGAGAACGCCGCCGCACCGCCCCCCACGGACCGCGCGGTGCAGACGGACATCGCCGCGCTCGGCCCCGTCACGCTCACCGTGTGGGACCAGGAGGTCCGCGGCGGGCAGAACGAGCAGATGGAGCGGCTCAACACCGCGTTCCAGCAGCGCTACCCGAACATCACCATCGAGCGGGAGTCGCGCTCGTTCGACGACCTGGCCACCACGCTGCGGCTGGCGATCACCAGCAACGACGCGCCCGACGTCGTGCAGGCCAACAACGGCCGCGCCGACATGGGCGCGTTCGTCGCCGCCGGGCAACTGCTGCCGCTGCAGCCGTGGGCGCAGGTCTACGGCTGGGACCAGCGCTACCCGGAATCGGTGCGCCAGTACGTGAGCTACACGCCCGACGGCAAGGTGTTCGGCGAGGGCGGGATGTACGGGCTGCCGCAGGTCGGCGAGGTCGTCGGCGTCTACTACAACCCGGCGGAGCTGCAACAACTCGGCATCGCGGTGCCCACCACGTGGGAGGAGTTCGAGGCCGCGCTCGCCACCGCGAAGGCGGCCGGCACCACGCCCGTGCAGCTGGGCAACGTCGAGGGCTGGCCCGCGCTGCACGTGTTCGGCACCGTGCAGGACCAGCTCGTACCCGCCGACCAGGTCACCGACCTCGCATTCGGGCGCGAGGGCGCGTCCTGGGCCACCCCCGAGAACACGCAGGCCGCGCAGAAGGTCGCCGAGTGGGCGCAGGCGGGCTACTTCCCCGAGGGCGTCAACGGCATCGACGACAACCAGGCCTGGCAGGCGTTCTCCCGCGGCGAGTCGCCCTTCCTCATCGGCGGCTCCTGGTACGCGCCCGACCTCGAGGCCGCCATGGGCCAGAACGTGCGGTTCATGCCGCCCCCGCCGCCCGCGGGCCGCCCGGTGTCGGCCACCGGCGGCACCGGCCTGCCGTTCTCGATCACCAGCGGCAGCGACGCGCCCGACGCCGCCGCCGCGTACCTCGACTTCATCACCAACGCCGACGCGATGACCGTGCTCACCGAGACCGGCAACCTGCCCGTCGCCGACACCGCGGCGCAGACCCCGCCCGCCGGCCTGTCCGCGGACGTGTTCGCCGCGTTCGCGCAGGTGGCCGAGAACGGGCAGCTGCTGCCCTACCTCGACTACGCGACGCCGACGATGGGCGACACCATGGGTGCGGCGCTGCAGGACCTGATCGCCGGCGAGCAGCCGCCCGAGGCGTTCCTGAGCACGGTGGAGGCCGACTACGCGGCCTTCGTCGACGCGAATGGCTGATACCCGCCTCGCCGCACGGGACCGGCCCGCGCCACCGGCCGCCCCCGCGGCGGACGGGCGGCTGGGCCCGTCCCCGTGGCACGCACTGGCCTACGTGGCGCCCGCGCTCGCCGTCTACGCGGCGTTCGTGCTCTACCCGCTCGGGCGCGCCGTGCACCTGTCGCTCTACGACTGGGACGGGCTCTCGCTGGCCACGTTCGTGGGCCTGGGCAACTACGTCGAGGTCCTCACCGACGCCGGCCTGCGCGCCGCGTTCGGGCACGCGCTCGTGCTCATCGTGTTCTTCGCGCTCCTGCCCGCGGCGATCGGCCTGGTGCTCGCCGCCGTGCTCACCCGCGCGCGGGTGCGCGGCCTGCCGTTCTTCCGCACGGTCGTGTTCCTGCCGCAGGTGGTCGCCATGGTCGTGGTCGGCGTCGCCTGGCGGCAGCTCTACGCCCCCGACGGCTCGGTCAACGGCCTGCTCGACCTCGTCGGGCTCGGCGGGCTGACGCGGGCCTGGCTCGGCGACACCACCTTCGCGCTGCCGGCCGTCGGGGTGATCGGCACGTGGGTGCAGACCGGGCTGGTCACCGTGCTGCTGATGGCCGGGATGAGCCGCATCCCCGACCAGCTCTACGAGGCGGCGCGCCTCGACGGCGCCGGGCCGGTGCGGGAGTTCTTCGCGATCACCCTGCCCTCGATCCGCGCCGAGCTCGCCGTCGCGCTCACGCTCACCGTCATCGCCGCGCTCAAGACCTTCGACCTGATCTACATCACGACCGGCGGCGGGCCGGGCAACCGCACGTCCGTGCCGTCGTTCGAGGTCTACAACCGGGCGTTCCGGCTCGGCGAGGTGGGCTCTGCGGCGGCCGTCGGCGTCACGCTCACGGTGCTCATCTTCGTGATCAACCTGGCGGTCGCGCGGATCGGGGAGCGCCGGTGATCTCCCGCACCGAGCGCGCCGCCAACTACGCGATCCTCCTGCTCTTCGCGACGTTCGCGCTGTGGCCGGTCCTCACGATCCTGGCCGGCGCGCTCGGCCCCGACGACTCGGGTGGGCCGGGTGGGCTCGCCAACTTCCCCGCGGCGTGGGAGCAGGGGCGGTTCGGGTCCTCGATGCTCACGAGCGTGGGCGTGTCGACGTTCGTGGTGGTCGTCGCCGGGGTGCTGTCGGTGCTGGCGGGGTACGCGTTCGGCACGATGCGCGTGCCGGCCGCGGGCGTGCTGTTCCCGCTGTTCCTGCTGGGCCTGATGGTGCCCACCGAGGTGATCGTCGTCCCGCTGTACTTCGACCTGCGCACCTTCGGGCTCACCAACACCTTCTGGGCCATCGCCCTGCCGCAGGTGGCGCAGTCGCTCGCGTTCGGCACGTTCTGGATGCGGGCCTACTTCCGCTCCCGCCCGCAGTCGCTGATCGAGGCCGGCCGGCTCGACGGGGCCGGCTCGTGGCGCATCCTGTGGCAGATCCTGGTGCCGCCGGGACGGCCCGCCATCGTCACGATGGTGGTGCTGACCTTCATGTGGACGTGGAACGAGTTCCTCATCCCGCTGGTCATGGCCACCGACGGGGACCTGCGCACCGCGCCGCTCGGGCTGGCGTTCTTCCAGGGCCAGCACACGTCGGGCTTCACTCTGCTGGCGGCGGGCGCGGTGATCGTCGCGGTGCCGGTGGTGGTGGTCTACCTGTTCCTGCAGCGGCACTTCATCCGCGGGATGTTGGAGGGCGCGGTGCGGGAGTGAGTGTTCCGACTCGGGGGAGCAACGATGCGCACCACCACGCTCGCGGCCGCGGTGCTGGCCACCTGCCTGCTCGCGGCCTGCACGGCACCGGCACCCGCCGACCCGCCGCCGGAGACCACGTCGGCCGGTGACCCGGTCGACCTCGACGTCCTGTTCATCGGCGCACACCCGGACGACGAGGCGGGCACGCTGTCCACGCTCGGCCGGTGGACGCAGGCCGGGTACCGCTCGGGCGTCGTCACGATCACCCGGGGCGAGGGCGGCGGCAACGCGGTCGGCCCCGAGGAGGGCCCGGCGCTCGGGCTGCTGCGCGAGGACGAGGAACGGCGCGCCGTCGGGCTCGCGGGCGTCACCGACGTGTTCAACCTCGACGAGGTCGACTTCTTCTACACGGTGTCCGCCCCGCTCACCCAGCAGGTGTGGGACGAGCGCGACACCCTGGAGCGGATCGTGCGGTTGGTGCGCACGACCCGCCCCGACGTGCTGCTCACGATGAACCCGGCCCCCTCGCCCGGGAACCACGGCAACCACCAGCAGGCCGCCCGCCTGGCCGTCGAGGCGTACGCGGCGGCGGCCGACCCGGCGGCGTTCCCGGAGCAGCTCGAGGCCGGGGGGCCGGCGCCGTTCGCCCCGGCCATGGTCCTGCGCTCCGGCGCCGCGGGCGACGCCCCGACGGGCGCCGACTGCGCCGCGGCCGTCTCCGCGACCCCGGGTGCCTTCGGCGTCTGGGGCGGCGCCACCGCCCCGGACGGGCGCACCTGGGCCGCCGTGGAACGCGACGCGCAGCGCGCCTACGCGTCCCAGGGCTGGGCGGTCTTCCCGGACGTCCCCACCGACCCGGCCCAGCTCGCCTGCGACCGATTCACGCTGATCGACTCCCGGGTGGCCCACCCGGCAGCGGGCCCCACCGCGATCCCGGACGCGGCCGCGCGGGCCGAGCGCCTGGAGATCGAGGTGCCGTCCGAGGTCAGCGCGGGGGTCCCGTTCCCGGTGACGGTCCACTCGGACGGCGCGGCCGCGCTCGCCGGACCTGCCGGATGGACTGTGACCGGCGACGGCGCGATGTTCACCGTGACCCCGCCCGCCGACGCGGCCCCGGGGACCGGGGCATGGCTGACCGCCACCACCCCGACGGGGCACACCGTCGAGCAGGTCGCTGTGGCGCCAACCGTGCGGGTGGATCAGGAGCCGCTCCCCCAGGTCGCCGAGTTCGCCGCGTGGGCCGGCGCGTTCGCGTTGCGCGACACCGTCGACCCGGTGCTCACACTGCCCAGCGGGGGCAGCCGCGAGGTGGCGATGACGGTGACCAACCGCTCCGGGCAGCCGCACGCCGGCACCGTGGAGCTGGCGTTGCCGGCCGGATTCGCCGCCGACGCCCCCGCCAAGCCCTACGCCGAGCTGGCGCCGGGTGCGTCGACGACCGTGCCGTTCCTCATCACCAACACCGATCCCACCATGGCCACCTCGGACGCCGGTGGCGACCACGCCTACGGGCTCACCGTCACCACCGCCGACGGCGTGCGATCGACCGTGGAGCCGTCGCTGGAGCTGGTGCCCGCCACGTCGGTGCCCGCCGTGGAGGCCCCGCCGGTCGTCGACGGGACCGCAGGCCCCGGCGAGTACCCGGGCCCGGTGCTGGACCTCTCCCGCCGCTGGGAGGGTGACGACTGCACGTCTCCCGACGACTGCTCCGCCACCGCCCGGCTGTCCCGCTCCGGCGACGTGCTCACCGTGCTCGTGGAGGTCCGCGACGACACCCGCGGCGCGGTGCTCGCCGCGTCGGACTGCAAGCGGCACTGGCGCACCGACAGCGTCGAGATCGCCCTCGACCCGACCGGGACCAGCGAGAACACCGCCACGACGATGAAGCTGGCCGTGCTGCCCTCGACCGTGGAGGGCCCGCCGTGCGCGGCGCGGGACGCCGACAACGAGCAGGGACCCGCGCCCTTCCCGGTGGCCGCCACCGCGACCGCCACCGGCTACACCGTGGAGACGGCCATCCCGCTCGCCGAGCTCCCGGCCCCCGTCGACCCCGAGCGGCTGGGCCTGAACCTGCTCGTCTACGACTCCGACACCCAGGACCGGACCGGCCAGACCCGCATCGGCTGGTCCACCTGGCAGGGCGTGCAGGGCGACCCCTATCGCTGGGGCCGCGCGCTGCTGCCCGGCTACGCCCCGACCGGCTCCGAGCAGGTGCGCGAGCCCGTCGTGCCGAGCGAGGCGCTGCGCAGCGCGGCGTCACCGCAGAGCATCGAGCAGGCGGCGGCGATCGGCGTGCCGCTGTCCGGGGGCCCGGGCGCCCCCGCAGACGCGAGTGGTTGGCTCACCGGCGCCCGCCCCGCCGCCGACGCCGTCGAGGTGACCGCGACCAGCACCGGAGGCGGCGAGATCGCGGTGTTCCTGCGCGACGACGCCGGCACGGCGGGCGAGCTGCGCGCCACGGTCGACGGGGCGGGCGAGCACACGCTGACCGTCCCCGTCACCCGCCCTCTCGGTGCCGGCGCGCGAGCGGTGGCGGCCTGGACGGCGGGAGGAGGCACGCTCTCCTCGCAGGCGCCGCTGACCTGAGGCCCGCCTGTCCCTCCTGTGGACAACTCGCGATCTTCACGGCTGGATGCGAACGGGCGTTCGATAGCGTTCCTCTCGTGCCCCGCCCGCGGAGTTGGACCGACGAGCAGCTCATCGCCGCGGTAGCGGCGAGCAAGAATCTCAAGGAGGTCCACACCCGACTCGGCATCACTCCCGGCAAGTACGACGTTCTGAGGGCGCACATCCGTCGCCTCGGCATCGACGCCTCCCACCTCCCCCGTGCGGGCACCGGCTCACCGCGCTCGTCTCGGCGGTTCCGCGATGAAGACCTCATCGAGGCGGTCAAGCTCGAACGGACGGTCCACGGCGTGCTCCGGCGGTTGGGCTACAGCACGAGCGGCGGGATGTTCCGCTACGTGGTCGCCCACATCCGGCGGCTCGACCTCGACACCTCGCACTTCATGGGCCAGAGCTGGGCCAGGGGCCTTCGGCGTCCGTCCTCGCGGGTGACGCCGCTTGACGAGCTGCTGGTCAAAGGATCCACCACGAGGTCGGGATGGATACGGGAAAGACTCATCGCAGCAGGCATCAAGCCCGCTCATTGCGAGGACTGCGGACTCTCCGAATGGCGGGGATCGCGGCTTCCGCTCTGTCTCGACCACGTCAACGGCGACCACACCGACAACCGCCTGGAGAACCTCCGTATCCTATGCCCGAACTGCCATGCCATCACGGACACGTGGTGTGGCAGAGGAGTAAGCCGGCGTAGCCCAACTGGCAGGAGGCACGATCTTTAGGTGGTCGTCAGTGCGGGTTCGAATCCCGCCGCCGGCACCACAGCTCTACGCGGCCCGCTCGTCCCCCGGCTCCACGTCGGCGACGACGGGGAGCGGCACCACCGGCGCCGGCCTGCGGGCGGCAATCAGCGCCCCGGTGAGCCCGATCGCCCCCGAGCACACCGACACCAGCAGCATCGCCGGGTGCGGGTTGCCCCCCACCGCCGCGTCGCCCAGGATGACGACGCCGATCGTGCCGGGCAGGACGCCCAGCACGGTGCCGATCAGGTACGGCGCGAACCGCACGCCCGAGAGCGCCGAGGCGTAGTTCATCGCGGAGAACGGCACGGCCGGGATCAGACGCAGCGAGATCATCGCGAGCAGGCCGCTGCGATCCAGCCGGGCCCGCACCCACGTCATGAGGCGGTGGTCGGAGTGCTTGCGCGCGAACCGCCCGCCCACGCAGCGGGCCAGCCAGAAGGCGACGGCAGCGGCCAGGGCGGTGCCGGCCACCGCGAGCAGCACGCCGCCGATCCCGCCGAACAGCACCCCGGCAGCCACGGTGAACACGGTGCGCGGCACGGGCGCCACCGTGACCGCGCCCTGCAGCAGCACGAACAGCAAGGGCGCCCACAGGCCCGCGGTCTGCACGGCCGCCCGGATGTCGGGGAGACCCGTGCCGCTGCGGAACAGGAGCACCGCGAGGACGGCGACCGCGAGCACACCCACGGCCGCGGCGATCCGTCCCCATCTCACCCGACCGACGGTACCGAACGTGGGCCCCCGGCCCGGCGCGAAGGGTGGCGCTCGCCACCGGATGTTCACCTGCGCGGCGGCTACGGTGCCCGCGTGACCGATCAGCAGCGCACCCTCGACCTCGATCCCGACGGCCTCGCCGTCCGCCGCGAGGTGCTCGGGCCGGACCACGTCGACGCCGCCCTCGAGCGCGCCGACGCGATCACGGCCGAGTTCCAGGAGATGATCACCCGCTACGCGTGGGGCGGCATCTGGACCCGCCCCGGCCTGGACCGGCGGATGCGCAGCGCGATCACGCTCACCGCGCTCGTCGCGCACGGGCACCTCGCCGAGCTGGAGTTGCACCTGCGCGCGGCCCTGCGCAACGGCCTGTCCCGCGAGGAGATCGTGGAGGTACTGCTGCAGAGCGCGATCTACTGCGGCGTCCCCGCCGCCAACTCCGCGTTCGCCGTGGCCCGCCGCGTCCTGGCCGAACCCGACCCGACCTGACCCGCCGGCCCTCGTCGCAGGCGCACCCAGAGCGCAACATCCGCGCACTGAAACCCCGACTCGCGCGACCGAAACCGCGACTCGCGCGACCGGGACCCCGACTCGCGCGACTGGGGCCCCGACTCGCGGAAGGGGGGCGGCCCCCTTCCCCGCGAGTCGGGGTCTGAGCGCATGCGTGTCGCGCTCTGGGGGTACGTGTGTCGTGACCTGCACCCCGCAACAGCTGGGTGGGCGCCGGTCAGGTCAGGGCGTGCAGGTGCGGGGTCAGGGCGCGCATGGCCAGGCCGCGGTGGGAGGCCTTGTCCTTCTCCGCCGGTTCCAGTTCCGCCGAGGTGCGCTCCTCGCCGTCCGGCACGAAGATCGGGTCGTAGCCGAAGCCGTTCGTCCCGCGGGGGGCGCGCACGATCCGGCCCGTCCACTCGCCGTGCACCACGGTTTCCCGGCCGCCGGGCACCACCAGCGCTGCGGCGCACACGAACGCGGCGCCGCGGCGCTCGTCCGGCACGTCCGCGACCTGGCCGAGGAGCAGCTCGAGGTTGGCGACGTCGTCGCCGTGGCGGCCGCACCAGCGCGCCGACAGCACACCGGGCATCCCGTTGAGCGCGTCGACGGCGAGGCCCGAGTCGTCGGCCACCGACGGGAGGCCCGTCGCCGCCGCGGCGTCGCGCGCCTTGGCGAGGGCGTTCTCGGCGAACGTGGCTCCGGTCTCCGGGGCCTCCGGGAACTCGGGCACGTCGGCGAGACCGAGCACCTCGACGGGGCCGTCCGTGAGCATCCGCTGCAGCTCGGCGAGCTTGCCCGCGTTGCGGGTGGCCAGCAGGACCTTCAGAGCCATCCCGCTACCGCCCCGGCAGGTCGCGCGGGTAGGGCGCCGCCAGCGCCTCGGCCTGCAGGTCGGCCAGCTTCCGGATGCCGGCGAGCGCCACGTCGAGCATCGCGTCGAGGGTGCTGCGGGTGTACGTGGCGCCCTCGCCCGTGCCCTGCACCTCCACGAGGGTGCCGGTGTTGGTCGCGACGATGTTGGCGTCCACCTCGGCGCGGGAGTCCTCCTCGTAGGGCAGGTCGAGGCGCACGCGCCCGTCCACGACCCCGACGCTGACGGCCGCGATCTGGCACGACAGCGGCTTCGGGTCGGCGAGCGCGCCGTGGGCGCCCAGCCAGGTGACGGCGTCGGCCAGCGCCACGTAGGCGCCGGTGATCGCGGCGGTGCGGGTGCCGCCGTCGGCCTGCAGGACGTCGCAGTCCAGGGCGATGGTGTTCTCACCGAGCGCGGCGAGGTCGATGCACGCCCGCAGCGAGCGGCCGACCAGCCTGCTGATCTCCTGGGTGCGGCCGCCGACGCGACCCTTCACCGACTCGCGGTCGTTGCGGGTGTTCGTGGCCGAGGGCAGCATCGCGTACTCCGCGGTGACCCACCCCAGCCCGGAGCCCTTGCGCCAGCGCGGCACGCCCTCGGTGACGCTGGCCGCACACAGCACCTTCGTGTCCCCGAACTCGACGAGCACCGAGCCCGCCGGGTGCTTCTGGAAGCCTCGGGTGATCGTCACCGGGCGGAGCTCGTCGTCGGTCCTGCCGTCTGCGCGTGTCACGCGGCCACCCTATGACCCGGTCGATTGAACCGAGCGCCGCGGTGCGACGTTGAACAGGACATGTGGGTCATCGACGGCATCCCGCTGCACCCCCTCGTCGTGCACGCGGTGGTCGTGCTGCTGCCGCTGGCCGCGCTGGGCGCCGTCGTGATCGCGGTCCGCCGGTCCTGGCGCCGCGCGCTCGGGGTGCCGGTGCTGCTCGTGGCACTGGCCGGGGTGGCGGCGGTGCCGATGGCGACCACCACCGGCACCCAGCTCTGGACGGCGCTGGGCGGCCACAACCCGCTGATCGACGTCCACGCGCAGCGCGCCTCGTGGGTGCTGCCGGTGGCGCTGATCTTCCTCCTGCTGCTGGCGGGAGCCGTGCTCACCGAGCTGGCGACGGCCCGCGCCGAGGCAGGGCTGCACGCCCGGACGACGACGGCCACCCGCGCCCGGGTCGCGACCGGGCTCTCGGTGCTCGCCGCGCTGGCGGGTCTCGCGGTCACGGCCGTCGTGGTGTGGGTGGGGCACGCCGGATCGGTCGTCGTGTGGCAGGGGATCGGGCAGTAGTCAGACGTCGTAGGCGGCGTCCGGCGCCACCAGCTCCACCGGCCCGTCGAAGGCCGCCTTCGCCTCGACCAGCAGGTCGTCGCCGGAGAACCACGCCGGCACGTGCGTGAGCAGCAGCCTGCCGACGCCGGCGGCCGTGGCGTGCTCGCCCGCCTGCCGGCCGGACAGGTGCACGCCGGGCGGCTGCTCGCGGTCCGTTCCGGGCACCAGGTGCGGCCAGGTGGCCTCGCACAGCAGCACGTCGGCGCCGCGGGCCAGCTCGACGAGCCCCGCGCACGGCCCGGTGTCGCCGCTGTAGACGAGGCTGCGCCCGCCCGCCTCGACGCGCAGCGCGTAGGCCTCGCAGGGGTGGTCGACGCGGCGGGCGGTGAGCCGCACGCCGGCCACCGCGGCGCTGCCGCCGTCGGTGAGGGGGTGGAAGGTGAAGACGTCGGTGAGGTCGGTCTCGGCGCGCTCGGCGGCCGAGGGTGCGTAGGCCGCGGCGAAGCGGTCGGGCGCCTCGGCGGGGGCGTGCACCGGGAGCGGGCGCGCCGTGGGGTCGTGCGGCGGGCGCGGGTGGTAGCGGCGGTGCACCACGAGCGCCGCGAAGTCGGCGCAGTGGTCGGGGTGCAGGTGGGAGAAGGCGACGGCGTCGAGGTCCCACGGGTCGAGGTGGCGCTGCAGCGCCCCGAGCGTGCCGTTGCCCAGGTCGAGCACGAGCCGCGCTCCCCCGGCCTCGACGAGGTAGCCCGACGCCGGGGAACCCGGCCCCGGCCCGCTGCCCGAGCACCCCAGCACGATCAGCCGCATGCGCAACGCTAACGCGGGCGGCGCGTGTGCCGCAGCCACCAGAGCCCGATCAGCGGCAGCACCAGCGGGATGAACCCGTACCCGCGCCCGTAGATCGACCAGACGGTGTCGTCCGGGAAGTCACCCTGGTCGAACACGGTGAGCGTGCCGACGACCAGCACCCCGACCAGCTCGAACCCGACCGCGGCCCACGCCAGCCGCCGCGCCCCGGGCCCGTGGCCGGCCAGCCCGATCGTGGCGAGGATGTAGACGACGCCGGCGAGCGCCGAGAGCAGGTACGCCAGCGGCGCCTCCCCGAACCGGGTGGCGATCTGCACGCCGGCCCGCGCGGTGGCCGACAGCGCGAACACCCCGTAGACGGCGATCAGCACCCGCCCCGGCCCGGAGGAGGTGGCGCGGCCGGGCTCAGCCACCGGGCACCCACAGTCCGTCGAGCCGCCAGACGGCGACGGCGGTGGCGATCGCCCCGACCGCGACCACGGCCCCACCCCACCGCGTCGGCTCGGCGGTGGCGAACTGCGTGGCGATCGGCAGCACGCACACCGACACGACCAGGTAGATGAGGAACGTGCTGGTCTCGGGCAGCGCCGTGCCGGCGAACACCTGTACGGCGGCGATGGCGGCCTGCACCACGAGCAGCGCGACCGCGACCCCGACCGCCCGCTTGGTCCACACGTCCGGCGCGCGGCCCAGCACGGTGAGGACCACGCCGTAGACCGCGAGCGCCACCAGCGCGACGAGTACAACGACGACGAGAGCGCCGATCACGCCGCGACGCTACCGGAGGGCGGCGGGCGCCGCGCCGCCCGCCCGCCGACGCAACGAACGGCACTTTCGTTGCTACCTAGCCGACGAACGTGCCGTTCGTCGGCAGCGAGCGCCGGCCGGCGAAGCCATGATCAGAACTTCGGCGCGTTCCCGGGTGGATTGCGCCCGCGAACGCGCCGAAGTCTCGATCATGCGCCCGGCACAGCCGCTCAGGGCCGGGCCTTTCCCGCAGGGACACCCGCGCGAGCAGCGAACCTTCGGGCACCTGCCCTGCAACGACCGCCGTCCGAGCGCCGAGACCCACTCGAACCCGTCGAACCGTTAACAGGTGCAAACGTTTCACCTCGGTTCAGTGACTCCGCTTCGATGACCAGTTACCGTGCGTTCACGGGAGGGAGCCCGAATGCGACACCGTATAGCTTCCGTGATCGCCGCTACGACAGTCTGTGTCTTCGCGGCGACAGCAGAAGCCTCAGCAAAGCCACCCCCTTCCAGCCCAAGCCCCCTGCAGTGCCTCGAGGCATTCATCGACACGGAAGCCGACTACGTCGGCGAGGGCTGGACAGAGGCACTCGTCGAGGGCCCACCCTCCGCAGGCCCGCTGAGCATTTTCGATTCGACCGATCGAGAATTCCGCCTCTACTGCGGCGACGAGATGTCCGGCGTGGTGCACATCGCCGATCCAGACACAGCGGGCACCGGAACCGGGCATCCGATCAGCGCGGAAACTGCGGATCAGTTCCTGACGTGTTGGCGCCGGACGATCGCCAGTGGCGAACGAAATCCGCAAGGTGACGGACGGTCGCGGTTCGTATTGGAGTACCGTGAAGGCGAGTATGCAACAGCGATCGTCGACGACGAGCGACGGTTGACGTACACACTTTTCACGCGCTCGTCCGATGGAAGTAGCGACTGGGGAGGATGCATCATTCACCGAGCATGACCACCCCATCGACGCGTGGAGTGCGCAGTGTCACGAGACTGCGTAGTATCAGGGAAGTGGAGTCGCGCGAAGATCAGCCGCGGTATTTCCGACCTGCGCTGGTGGGCAGGCAGAATGAAACCTACCTCGTAGTCGATGAGGTCCAACCCTTCGCCGTTGCGCTCAGCGAGCACGGGAACGTGCTTGGCGAGATCTCCTGGAACCATCTCGAGCCGCCGAAGGCGTGGAGTTGGCCACCGCGCGAGATCGTCGTAGACGACTCCTCGGCCTGGGTGCGCGACCTTCCGGACGGCCCGGTTGTCCGCATCACCCGGTCGTCAGCCGCGGAATGGCACGCGACACCCACCGATCCCGCCGAGATCCCCGACACAGCTCGCCGCAAGCGATCGCGCTTCGCGATGCCCAGGGCCGTCCGCGTGGTCGGCGAGAGACGGTGGGCGTACACACCACGCCTCGACGGGTTCCAGTGGGAGGCATCCGTCAACACCGATCAACTGGGCGAGGACCGGGGGTCCTGGGCACTTGGGCCTGGCTCGATCACGTGCGTCGCGGAGACCGAGGGCGCAGCCGCCGTGTGCATCCGGCGGGCGGCCAAGCGCCCGTGGGACTTCCACGCCGACCACGAGATGTTCCTCCTCGAGGCAGGCCACCCGCACGCTCGCACAGCCCTGAGGCGCGACAGCATCGATATTCGGGACAGAGCCTGGGACGCTCCGCAGGTCGACGCCACGTCCGCTGTTTCCCGCTACCTGCCCTACACCCTTTCCGAGGCACAGGCTGCGAGACGTGAAGGAGCAACGGAAGTCAGCATCACGATCGAGGAACCCGACAACCGTCCTCTCATCAAGATCACTTTTACTCTGGACGGCAGGCGCTACGAACGGGTCGACGAACCGATCGACGAGTTGGGAAGGCTCGCGGGCGGCTTGCGCGACCTCGGCATCTTCCTCGCCGAGGACCTCCGCGCACCGGAGATCCTCCAGCGTCCACCGACCGCCGACGGTGTGATCAGGATCTGAGTGCGCCGGCCGGCGAGCCCATGATCAGCGGTTGGGTCATGGGCTCGCCGCGGGGGCCGGGAGGCCTGCCACCGCGCCGATCTCCGGCCCCAGGAACCGGCGGCCCAAGCGGCGGAACGGCTCCGGGTCCCCGGTGGCGAGGAAGCGGTGCGGCGGGGGCGGCGAGCCGGTCGGGTCGCGGGCGAGGTCGTGCTCCATCAGGACGCGCACGAGGTCCTTGGCCGTCTCGTCTGCGCTGGAGACGAGCGTGACGTCCGGGCCCGCCACGATCTGCAGCACCCCGGCGAGCAGCGGGTAGTGCGTGCAGCCGAGCACCAGGGTGTCGACGCGGGCCTGCTGCAGCGGCGCCAGGTAGCTCTGCGCGAGCCCGAGCACCTGGCGGCCGCTGGTCATTCCGCGCTCGACGAAGTCGACGAAGCGCGGGCACGCCGCGGCCGTGACCTCCACGCCGGCGGCGGCGGCGAAGGCGTCCTGGTAGGCGCCGGAGGCGATCGTGGCGCTGGTGCCGATCACCCCGACCCGCCCGCTGCGGGTGGTGGCCACGGCCCGGCGCACGGCGGGCCGCAGCACCTCCACGACGGGCACCGGGTAGCGCTCGCGGATGTCGGGCAGGCAAGCCGCCGTCGCGGTGTTGCACGCCACGACCAGGGCCTTGATCCCCTGCTCCATCAGCGCGTCGCCGACCGCGAGGGCGTGGCGCCGCACGTCGGCGATCTTCAGCGGCCCGTACGGGCCGTGCGAGGTGTCCCCGACGTAGACGACCTGCTCCGCAGGCAGCTGGTCGATCACCGCGCGGGCGACGGTGAGGCCGCCGACGCCCGAGTCGAAGATGCCGATCGGGGCATCGGGGTCGGGGGCCACCCCCCGATCCTAAGGACCCCTACGCGGCCCGACCCGTGCGCCGGTCGGCCCCGGCCACCAACCGCGCGGCCAGCAACCCGGTCAGCGCCCCGAACAGGTGCGCCTGCCAGGACACCCCGGGCTGACCGGGAAGCACGCCGAACAGGATGCCGCCCCAGACGAAGAACAGGCCCACGGCCAGCAGGATCTGCAGCCCGCTGCGGGCGAAGAACCCGCGCGTCAGCAGGAACACCAGCCAGCCGAAGATCAGCCCCGACGCCCCGATGTGGACGCCGCCGTCGTAGCCACCGGTGAGCCACACACCCAGGCCTCCGAGCACCCAGATCAGGGCCGTCACCATGGCGAACTGGCGGAACCCGCCCGCCAGCGCCAAGAACCCGAACACCAGGAACGGCACCGTGTTGGCGATCAGGTGCGCCCAGTCGTCGTGCAGCAACGGCGCCCACAGCACGCCGTCGAGCCCGTCGAGCTCGAGCGGCTCGATGCCGTTCTCCTGGATCTGCTGACCGCTGACGGTGTCGACCGCCTCGATCACGTAGAGCGCGGCCGTGAACAGGAGCATGAACAGCACGGACCGCAGCGGGGCGCGGGGCAGCACGCGGGCCATCGACGGGCGGGGCACAGGCGCGGGGGCGACCATGCCTTCGAGGCTACGCAGGAGAACGGCCGGAGGCGATGCAGGAGTGTGAGCGACGCCACTTCCGACCAACCGTGAGCCGGGGCACCGGCGTCCTCCACCCGAGGGCCGCGGCGCGGTCCGACGGCAGATCGGGGGGTCCGTCATGACACGCACGACAACCGCAGGACGCGCGGCTCGCGTCCTCTCGGCGGTAGGCCTGGTCGGCGCGGCCCTCCTGGCCGCGCCGGGCGTCGGGGCGGCTCAGGAGCCTGACGTCGTCAGCGCCGACGCCGACGTCGACGGGGACGGCGCGGCGAACCCGGTGACCTTGCAGCAGGTCGCGCCGGGCACACAGCTGCTGCGCGTCGGTCTGGCCGATGAGTTCGTCGATGCGCAGGTGAGCGGCGACGAGACCCTGCCGCTGATCGTCCCGTTCGTCGTGGACGTCAACGGCGACGGGCGCGACGAGCTGATCCTCGCGAGGTCCCTCGGCGCCAACACCACCACCTTCGAGGTGTGGAGCCTCGACGACGGGCGCCTGCACGCCGTCACCACCGAGGACGGGGCCCCGTGGTGGCTCTACGAGGGCGGCGGGGTGTCGGCCATCGGCGCGTACGGATGCGTGCCCGGCACGCCGGGGCGACAGCTGCGCGACGTGCAGGCCCGTCTCGACGACGCCGCGTCCGGCGACGGGACGACCCGCTACGACGGTGCGGTGGTGACCTACGCCGTCGCAGGCGGGGTGGCCCACCCGGCCGCGACCGAGCCCCTGCAGGACGTGACGCGCGACGACCCGCGGGTGCAGGTCGATCCCGCGACCTGCGCACCGCTCGACTGACGACGGCGCTTCACGCCCAGAGGTGCCCCTCGATGCCCTCGGCGGCGTCGTCCAGCTCGCCGGAGTAGGCACCGGTGGACAGGTACTTCCAGCCGGCATCCGCGATGATGATCACGATGTCGGCACTCTCCCCCGACCCCGCGGCCTTCTCCGCGACCGCAAGCGCCGCGTGCAGGATGCCGCCGCTGGAGATGCCGGCGAAGATGCCCTCCTGCTCCACGAGCTGGCGGGTGCGGCGCAGGGCGTCGTGGGAGCCGACGGAGTAGCGCGCCGTGAGCACGTCCGGGTCGTACAGCTCCGGGACGAAGCCCTCGTCGAGGTTGCGCAGGCCGTAGACCAGCTCGCCGTAGCGCGGCTCGGCGGCGATGATCTGCACGTCCGGCTTGTGCTCGCGCAGGTAGCGGCCGGTGCCCACGAGCGTGCCGGTGGTGCCCAGGCCCGCGACGAAGTGGGTGATCGTCGGCATGTCCCGCAGGATCTCCGGTCCGGTGCCGCGGTAGTGCGCCTCCGCGTTGGCGGGGTTGCCGTACTGGTAGAGCATCACCCAGTCCGGGTGCTCCGCGGCCAGCTCCTTGGCCATCGCCACGGCCTGGTTGGAGCCGCCCGCCGCGGGCGAGGAGATGATCCGCGCGCCGTACATCTCCAGCAGCTGGCGCCGCTCGAGCGAGGTGTTCTCCGGCATCACGCAGACCAACGAGTAGCCCTTGAGCTTGCAGGCCATCGCCAGCGAGATGCCGGTGTTGCCCGAGGTGGGCTCGAGCACGGTGCAGCCGGGCGTGAGCACGCCGTCCGCCTCGGCCTTCTCGATCATCGCGAGCGCGGGGCGGTCCTTGATGGATCCGGTGGGGTTGCGGTCCTCCAGCTTCGCCCACAGCCGCACGTGCGGGGCGGGTGAGAGCGACGGCAGGCCGACCAGCGGGGTGTCGCCGACGGCCTGCAGCAGGGAGTCGTACCGAGCCATGACGCCTCCTGTGACGGGCCCGGGGTGGGCCGGGACGAGCCCGGCCCGTCCCGGATCAGCGCATGCCGCCGGCGACGGCCGGCAGGATCGTCACGGTGGAGTTCTCGCCCACCGGCGCCTCGAGGCCACCGGCGAAGCGCACGTCCTCGTCGTCGACGTAGATGTTGACGAAGCGGTGCAGGTTGCCGTTGTTGACCAGGCGACCGGCGATGCCGCCGTGGCGGGCCTCCAGGTCGTCGATCACCTCGGCGACGGTGCTGCCCTTCGCCTCGACGGACTTCTCACCGCCGGTGTGGGTGCGCAGGATGGTGGGGATGGACACGGTGACGGCCATGCGGATGCTCCAGGTGTTCGGTCGTGGCGGTGTCGGAGACGACGTCAGGCGTGGTCCGGGACGTCATCGGCCCCGGTGTGCGAGAACATGTAACTCTCCACGACCTCGACGTCTTCCTCGGTGACGACACCGTCCACGATCCGGAACGACCGGAACTCGTGGGTGGCGGGCTCGCGCGTCGACACGAGCACGTAGTGCGCCTCGGGTTCGGAGGCGTAGGAGATGTCGGTGCGCGACGGGTAGGCCTCCGTGGCGGTGTGCGAGTGGTAGATCACCACGGGCACCTCGTCGCGGGAGTCCATGTCGCGGTAGAGCCGCAGCAGGTCGCCCGAGTCGAACTCGTAGAACGTGGGCGAGCGGGCGGCGTTGAGCATGGGGATGAACCGCTCGGGGCGGTCGGATCCCTCGGGTCCGGCGATGACGCCGCACGCCTCGTCCGGGTGGTCCCGGCGGGCGTGGGCCACGATCTCGTCCACGAGATCGGCTCGGATCACCAGCACACGTCCAGGGTACGTGCCGTGGCCGCCCGCGTGCACTCCACGCGGGACGGCTCACATCCCGACGGTCAGCGCACCTGCATCCGCGCCTGCACCAGCGCGTCCTGGACGAACGTGAGCCAGTGGTAGACGCCGAGGTGGGCCGAGCGCGGGTCGTCCGGGCCGAGGTCCTCGGGCATCTCCTCGCTGACGTCGAGGGCGGTGCCGAGCGCGAGCCGCACGTCGTTGAGCGCGGTGAGCCACGCATCGGCCTGCTCGGGGGTGAGCTCGATGCGGCCCCCGTCGTCGGGCAACGTCTCCTCGACGAGAGCGGCCGCCGCGTCCTTCGCCTCGATCAGCTCCGGCTCGTGCAGGGACCGCATGCCGGCGGCGAGGTCGGCGTCCTCGGTGGTGAAGTCGGGCAGCAGCCGGGCGAGCACGCGGTCCTCGGGCCGGCTGGACGGCCCCGTGCGCATGCCGGTGAGGACGGCCAGCTCGTCGGCGGGGTTGTCGGCGGTGCGGCCGGCGAGCATCTGCCGGATCTCCGCGATCAGGCCGCGCAGGACCGCGGCCTCCTGCGGGTCGAGCGACCCGACGAGCCGCACCTTGGCGCCGCGGCCCGACTTCTTCCACCCGTTCACCGATTCCCGCCGTTCATGAGCGCTGCATGGTGGCCCAGAGACCGGCGGCGTGCAGCTTCGCGACGTCCGCCTCGATCTTGTCCTTGTCGCCGGACGACACGGCCGCCTTGCCCTTGTGGTGCACGTCGAGCATCAGGGCGGTGGCCTTGGGCTCCGGGTAGCCGAACAACTTCTGCAGCACGTAGCTGACGTAGGACATGAGGTTGACGGGGTCGTTCCACACGATCGCCTGCCAGGGGACGTCGGCCGTCGAGTCCTCTGCGACGTCCGACTCCACCTGACGCGTGGGTGCGGGTAGCGGCGCGGCCATGGTCTCCATGGTGACACCTCCCCCGTTCGGGGTGCACGGCACATAGGCTCTCGAACCATGACTGGCAGTCCGTCGTCGGCCGGGGTGTCCACCGCCCTGTTCACCGACCGGTACGAGCTGACGATGGCGGCCGCGGCGCTCGCCGACGGCACCGCGCAGCGACATTGCGTGTTCGAGGTCTTCGCCCGCCGATTGCCCGAGGGCCGCCGCTACGGCGTGGTCGCCGGCACCGGACGGCTGCTGGAGTCGATCGCGCGGTTCCGGTTCGGCGAGGAGGAGCTGGCGATGCTCGCCGACGTCGTCGACGACGCCACCCTCGCCTGGCTGGCCGAGTACCGCTTCTCCGGCGACGTCGACGGCTACCCCGAGGGCGAGCTGTACTTCCCGGGCTCGCCGATCCTGACGGTCACCGGCACGTTCGCCGACGCGGTGCTGCTGGAGACGCTCGCCCTGTCCATCCTCAACCACGACAGCGCCGTGGCCTCGGCCGCGGCGCGCATGGTCACGGCCGCCGCAGGGCGACCGATCATCGAGATGGGGTCGCGCCGCACCCACGAGGCCGCCGCCGTCGCCTCCGCGCGGGCCACCTACCTCGCCGGGTTCACGACCACGTCCAACCTCGAGGCGCAGCGCCGCCACGGGATCCCGACCGCCGGCACCGCCGCGCACGCCTGGGTCCTGCTGCACGACGACGAGCTGACGGCGTTCACCAGCCAGGTCAAGGCCCTCGGCCCGGACACCACCCTGCTCGTCGACACCTACGACATCCGCCGCGGCGTCGAGCTCGCGGTGGAGGCCGCGGGCACCGGGCTCGGCGCGATCCGGATCGACTCCGGGGACCTGGGCGAGCTGGCCCGCCAGGCCCGCGACCAGCTCGACGCGCTGGGGGCCCGGAACACCAAGATCGTGCTGTCGGGCGACCTCGACGAGTACGCGATCGCCTCGCTGCGCGCCGAGCCCGTCGACTCCTACGGGGTCGGCACGTCCGTCGTCACCGGCTCGGGCGCGCCGACCGCCGGGATGGTCTACAAGCTCGTGGAGGTCGACGGGAGGCCGGTGGCCAAGCGCAGCTCGTCGAAGGAGTCGCGTGGCGGCCGCAAGTCGGCGGTGCGCAGGTACAAGCCGACCGGCACCGCCATCGAGGAGGTCGTCCACACCGCGGACGTCGACGTGGCGGTCGGGCCGCACGACCGCGTCGTCCCGGTGCCGATGATCCGCGGCGGGGAGCAGGTGGCAGGGCTGCCGACGCTCGAGCAGTCCCGCGAGCACCTGTGCGCCGCGCTGGTGTCCGTACCGTGGGAGGGGCTCAAGCTCTCCCGCGGCGAGCCCGCTCTGCCCACGGTGTTCGAAGGGATGTGACCGCGTGCGCGCGCTCATCGTCGTCGACGTGCAGAACGACTTCTGCGAGGGCGGATCCCTCGCCGTGCAAGGCGGGGCGGCGACGGCTGCCGCGATCTCGGCGTGGATGCGCGACGGGGGGTACGACCACGTGGTCGCCACCCGCGACCACCACATCGACCCGGGATCCCACTTCTCGGACACCCCCGACTTCGTCGACAGCTGGCCGCCGCACTGCCGCACGGGCACGCCCGGGGCGTCGTTCCACCCGGAGCTGGACGTGGCGCCGCTCGAGGCCGTGTTCAGCAAGGGCGAGCACGACGCCGCCTACTCGGGGTTCGAGGGCACCGACGCCGGCGGCACGGGTCTGACCGACTGGCTACGCGGCCACGGCGTCGACACGGTGGAACTCGTCGGCATCGCCACCGACCACTGCGTGCGCGCCACCGCCCTGGACGCCGTGCGCGCGGGCTTCAACACGACGGTGCTGCTCGACCTGTGCGCCGGTGTGGCGCCGGAGACCACCGGGCGGGCGCTGGACGAGATGCACGCCGCCGGCGTCCGGATCGCCCAGGCGGTGCCGGGCACCCTGGAGTGGCGGTCCGCACCGTGACCCACCGGCCGTGAGTGGATACGGGTGCCTGGGCACCCGTATCCACTCACGGCCCGGAGGCGATCAGACCGAGCGCATCCGCCACGGCTCCAGCAGGGCGCCCAGGTCGCCCACCACCCCGTCCTCGTCGAGCACGCGGTGCGAGCCCACGGCGTCGGCGAGCCCGATGCAGCGCGGGCCGTCGAACAGGCCGCAGGCGTAGCGGGCGGTGGTCTCGTCCAGCTCGACGACGCCGACGCGCAGCTGGTAGATGCCCGGGTAGCGCACCTGGTCGACGTACTGCACCGACAGCGAGCTGGGCGCGAGCCCGTCGAGGGGCCCGCCGCTCGGGTAGCCGAGGACGTCGGTGTGCAGCTCGGCGAGGCCGTCGAGGTACCAGCCGGCCAGCGCGACGTTGTTGACGTGGCGGTTCGTGTCGAGGTCGCCGAAGCGGGTGCGCACGTCGAGCCGGAACGGGTAGTTCTCGCGCACGCGCCGGGCCGGGTCGCTCTCGGGACGCGCTGCGGCCGGGCCGTCGACGCGCAACCCCTCCAGCGCCGCGATGGCGGACGCGGGCAGCGGGGCCGGGCGGCCGTCCGCGGCGTGGACGCTGACCGACTCGCCGGTGGCCACGCACTCGTCGTCGGCGAAGACGGCGTACGAGTAGGAGAACGAGGACGTGCCGACGTGCGTGACGCCGAGGCCGATGCGGTAGCTCCCGGCCACGCGCAGCGGGGCCAGCACGTCGACCCGCACCGAGGCGAGCAGGAGCTGCGCCCGGGCGGGCAGGTCCGCGCCGAACCGGCTGCGCTCGACGGAGACGCGGGCGTCCTCGAACCACCGCACGAGGGCGTCACGACCGATGCGACGGCTCGGATCGAGGTCGCTGTAGCGGGCGTCGTGCTCGAGCACCACGGGGTAGGACGACGGGGAGAGCAGGAGTTGCGTGGACGTCACAGCGCCATGATGGCGCCAGTACCGCCGCGGCGGGTTACGGGTAGTTGTTCATCACGTGTGAACCGCGCTACGTGGGTTCCGGTGGTTCCGCCACGGCGCCCGGCACCCTTTCGGTAACCTCCCCAGGTGCCTACCGCGACCCAGATCCCCGGCGTTGCGGAGTTGTTGGAGGCGGCGGTCTCGGCGGTCGGCGGCCAGCGGCGCGAGGGGCAGGACGCGATGGCCCAGGCCGTGCGCAAGGCCCTCACCACCGGCGAGCACGTGGCGGTGCAGGCCGGCACCGGCACCGGCAAGTCGCTGGCCTACCTGGTGCCCGCCATCCACCACGCGGCCGCCAAGGGCACCACCGTCGTCGTCTCCACGGCCACGATCGCGCTGCAGCGCCAGCTCGTCGATCGGGACCTCCCCCGCCTGGCCAAGGCGTTGAAGCCGCTGCTGGGCCGCACACCCACGTTCGCGATCCTCAAGGGCCGCCGCAACTACCTGTGCCTGAACAAGCTGCACGGCGGCGACGACACCGACCCCGGTGACGAGCTGTTCGACCCGTTCACGATCTCCGCGATGGGTCGCCAGATCAAGCGGCTGCACGAGTGGGCCGACACCACGAAGAAGGGCGACCGCGACGAGCTCGTGCCCGGTGTGCCCGACGCCACGTGGCGGCAGGTGTCGGTCACCGCGCGCGAGTGCCTCGGCGCGGCGAAGTGCCCGGTGGGCGAGGACTGCTTCGCCGAGATGGCGCGGGCCGAGGCGGGCAAGGCCGACATCGTCGTCACCAACCACGCCCTGCTCGCGATCGACGCCCTCGAGGGCCGCCCGGTGTTGCCCGAGCACGACGTCGTGGTCGTCGACGAGGCGCACGAGCTCGTCGACCGCGTCACCGGGGTGGCCACCAACGAGCTCACCGCCGGGATGATCAGCGCCACCGCGCGGCGCCTGGGCAAGCTGGTCGACCAGGCCGTCGCCGACCGGCTCGCCGAGGCGGGTGAGGGCCTCGCGTTCGTGCTGGAGGACCTGCCGCCGGGCCGCTGGGACTCGCTTCCCCGCGCCGCGGCAGGCGCGCTCTCCGCGGTCCGCGACGCGGCCGGCTCGTGCAAGCAGGCGCTGGGGTCCGATCGCCGGGAGGAGCCCGAGGCGGCCGCCGGGCGCAAGATCGCGCAGGCGTCGCTGGACGAGGTGGCCGACACCGCGGTCCGCCTGCTCGGCGCGTTCGACGAGGACGATCCGGCCAAGCGCCGCGACGTCGTCTGGCTGGCCGAGCACGGCCCCGACGGCGCCCGCCACAAGGGGCTGCACGCCGCGCCGCTCTGGGTCGGCGGGCTGCTGCGGGAGCGGCTGTTCGGTCGCTCCACCGTGGTGCTCACCTCGGCCACGCTCGCGCTGGGCGGCAACTTCGACGCCCTGGCGCGGCAGTGGGGGCTGCCGCCGGAGAAAGCGGCGGCGGACTCCACCGACCCGGTGCCCGACCCGGACGCGCCCAAGTGGTCCGGCCTCGACGTCGGTTCCCCGTTCATGCACGCCAAGAGCGGCATCCTCTACGTGGCCAAGCGGCTCCCGCCGCCGGGCCGCGACGGCCTGCCGCCCTCCTACCTGGACGAGATCGCCGGGCTCGTCGATGCCGCCGGCGGGCGCACGCTGGGCCTGTTCTCCTCGATGCGCGCGGCGAAGCAGGCCACCGAGGCGCTGCGCGGCCGGCTGGAGACACCCTTGCTGTGCCAGGGCGAGGACTCCACCATGCAGCTGGTCAAGAAGTTCGCCGAGGACGAGGCCACATCCCTGTTCGGCACGCTGTCGCTGTGGCAGGGCGTCGACGTGCCCGGGCCGTCGCTGTCGTGCGTGATCATCGACCGGATCCCGTTCCCCCGGCCCGACGATCCCCTGGTGGCGGCCCGGCAGCGCGCCACCGACTCCCGCGGCGGCAACGGCTTCCTGTCGGTCTCGGCCACCCACGCGGCCCTGCTGCTCGCGCAGGGCGCCGGGCGGCTGCTGCGCGGCATGGACGACCGCGGCGTCGTCGCGATCCTCGACTCCCGCCTGGCCACTGCCCGCTACGGCGGCTTCCTGCGCGCGAGCCTGCCGCCGTTCTGGGCCACGGAGGACCGGGAGAAGGTGCACGCCGCCCTGCGGCGGCTGCGCGGAGCCTGAGGCCCGAGCCGATCGAACGAACGGCACTCTCGTACGCACCTATCGAACGGAAGTGCCGCTCGTCCGGGACGAGGGCCGGCCCGCCAGCGCGATCGTCAGCAAGTCCCGCAGCTGCTGCTGCTGACCGACGTCCAGCGCGGCGAGCGGGGAGTCCTGCTGCACCTGCTGCAGGAGCCTGCGGCGGACGGCTTCGCCTGCCGGCGTGAGCACCAGCGTCCGGACGCGGCCGTCATCGGGGTGCGGGCGCCGCTCGGCGATCCCCTTCTCCTCGAGCCGGTCGGCGAGCAGCGTGACGTTGGACGGGTCGCAGTGCAGTCGGCCGGCCAGCTGCCGCAGCGGCGCCGGGTCGGCGTCGGGGTCGAGCAGCCACACGAGGTTGGCGAGCGGGTTGGTGAGGCCGAACTCACCCACGACGTCCTGCAGGTCCGCGGCGACCGCCGTGGCCAGGTCGAGCACCTGCTCGAGGAGGACGACGACGGGGTCGGCAGCAGACACGCCACTGAGCGTAGCTTGACAATCTCCTTGAGCCTCTCAAGTATCTACTTGAGAGGCTCAAGTATAGGAGACAGCATGAGCACCTGGGACCCGAGCGACGTCCCCGACCAGCACGGCCGCCGCATCGTCGTGACCGGGGCCGGCAGCGGGCTCGGCCTCGTCGTCGCGCGCGAGCTCGCCGGGCGCGGGGCGCACGTCGTGATGGCGGCCCGCGACGTCGCGAAGGCCGGCCGGCACCGCGACGCCCTGCGGGCCGAGCACCCCGCCGCCGCGGTCGACGTCCGGCCGCTCGACCTGCTCGACCTGCAGTCCGTCCGGGCCTTCGCGGCCGAGGTGGCGACCGAGCCGATCGACGCGCTGCTGAACGTCGCCGGCATCGCGGGCGCGCCGCTGCGCCACGACGCGCACGGCCGCGAGAGCCACTTCGCGACCAACCACCTCGGCCACTTCGCGCTCACGGCGCTGCTGCTCGACGCGCTCGGCCGGGGACGGGAGCCGCGTGTCGTCACCGTCTCGTCGGGGCTGTACCGGGTCGGTCGGTGGGACCCCGACCGCGACGACCACCTGACTGGCGGCGCCCGCTACAACCCCATGCGTGCGTACGCGCGCTCGAAGCTCGCGAACATGCTGTTCGGACTGGAGCTCGACCGACGGCTGCGCGGCGCGGGCTCCCCGATCCACAGCCTGCTCGCCCACCCGGGGATCGCGCGGACCCCGATGAACACCGCTCCGCGGGAGATGCCGGTCGAGCGCCTCGTCGCCTCCCTCGTCGGCCGGGTGGCCCGCACGCCCGAGCAGGGCGCCCTGCCCATCCTGTACGCGGCCACCGCCCCCGGCCTGGAGGGCGGCACGTTCGTCGGACCCCGCACCGAGTTCCGCGGGCCGGTGCGCGTGGAGCACCTGCCGATCCGCCGGCCGGCCGACGACCGGCGGCTGGCCGAACGGCTGTGGGCGGAGTCGGAGGAGCTCACGGGCGTCCGACCCGCGCTGCTGTCACCACGCGCGAGCTGAGACCGAGGAGGCCTCGGTTACATGGGGCGACGAAACCCGCAGCCGACGACGCTCTCGGTCACATTTGAGATCTGCCGTCCGGCGGGCCGTAACGGTTGCCGCTCGGTCAACGACTCGAAATCCGTTGGACGGCTCCTGCGCTCCACTGTTGCGCAGAGTCGGCTGGCAAGCCCGCGAACTCGGCCGGATACCGGCCGGGTGGCTGCAGTCCGTCGTCGTCCTCGATCTGGCGAAGGTTTTCGATGTTCTGGTTCGTACTCGTATGTGGCTGGGGGCTGACAGCGGCGGCGATCGCGCTGGTATGGATCCATGTCCGGCCAGGACGTGATCTGCTGGTCGGACTGGGGATCGGGGCCCTCGGCGGCCTACTGTGGCCCCTCACGATCTGGGTCGCCGTCGGCGCCTTGTTCTACACGCGCGCCGCACGTCGGTCGGAGCGAGCGCCGACCGATCCCGCGTTGATCGCCGGTAAGATCCAGCAGGCACAAGCCTATGCTCAGCAGGCCGAGATCGAAGGTATGGCCACCTCGGCTCAGTACTGGCACGCAGAGGCACAGCGCATCAGCGCGGAGCAGCAGGAGCGCTCGTCCGACATCACGCATCCGGCAGCAACAGCATTGATCGTGCTGGGATCGACGATCGCAGCATTGGGCACCATCGGTCTCCTGTGGTTCACAGCGCCATGGCCCGAACCGGTCGCTCTGGCCACTGCGCCGCCGCCATCTACGGGACAGGTACCGGGGGGTCCGTCGCCGGCCCGGCTGGATGAACCGGGCAGAACTGAGCTCGGCAACATCGCCAAACGGTACGGCGAGCTGGCACGTCTCATCGGGGATGACGGGAACCTCATCGCGGAGTTCACTCTCGGGACTCCGACCCCCGCTACCTGCAATCCCTACGCGCAAGAACCAGACAACGGCCGTTTCATCCGGCTCCCGATCTCGCTCAAGACCTACGACGACCCGACGGATCAGCTCGTTCTGTTGAACCTCGGCAGCCCGTGGGAGTACGTCAGCACCGACAACCGCTCGCTAGAGGCTTCCACGAGCGCAGCCGGATCATGCGCGTACGACGTCCCAGCCCCACTCGGGCCGAACCGAAACTACGATTTCGAGGTCGTCCTCGACGTCCCTGCCGCTCCAGGAGCGCTGGTGCTGAATGCGCTCTTCGACGACGGCGGCTGGGAGTGGAGCTACCCCGGGTCGTGACCGCTGGCGGAGGGTGAGAAGCGGGACAGAACCTCGTCGTGGTCAGGTCAACGCCGTTGATCGCGGGTATGGGTTGTCCATCGTCTCCGTGAGCCGGTGCGCCGAGGCCCAACCTGCCCAGACGCCGCGGATGCCCTGCGTCACGTGGGTGTGCGTCCTGAGCACGGACAGCAGCGCCACGTGCTGCCTCAGCGGGAGGGTTCCCTGTTCCGGCGGCGCGTTCCAGACGCCCGAGGGGTCGTCGAAACCGTTCTCGAAGTCGTTGATGTGCAGGCCCACCAGCGCGTCGAAGTGGGCGGCGCTGTGCACATCGGAGCCCCGTGCCCGTGCCACCTCAGCCCAGGACACCTCCCGGACCGCCTCGTCGTCCTCGGTCCAGTAGGCCGGATGGAGAACCTCCCGCCACGCGAACGCCGGCATTCGCCCACCGAGCTCGCCGAGGGTGGGGCGAGCCTCGGCGAGCACCGAGAGCCACTCGACGTCAGCGAGTGCAGCAGGACTCCAGAGGTCGACGGTCACCGTCGTAATCTCGCAGACGGAGCCCGGTGATCGTGCGGAGTTGCTCAGGTGGCGTCGAGCTGCGCGAGCAGGTCGCGCTCCGTGCCCCGCTGCACGGGGAACGCCCCGACGAGCAGGTGCCCCGCCCCGGAGCCGTCGCGCAGCAGCACGGCCAGCACCAGCTCGCCCATCCTCGGTGTCGGCCCCGCGGGCAGCGCGACGTCGGCGTGGGAACCGTCGCGCAGGTCGCGCAGTGTGAGCCCCGCACCGGAGCGGATGCCCTCCACCTCGTAGACGCTCGGCCGGGCCGCCGCCCACTGCGCCGCCAGCTCCGCCTCGTCGGCCGGCAGCAGCGGTCCGCGGTCGGCGAGGAACCACGCGAACCCGCCGTCGTGGCCCAGCACCGCGTCCACGACTTCGGGAGCGTCGATCGCGTCGACGTCGAGGTCCTCGGCCCACCGGACGAGCAGCCGGCTCGCCACGCCGCCGCGGCGCTCGACGTAGCTGCGGGCCTTGTGGTGCAGCCAGCCGACGCGGTCCGGCAACGGTGCCTGCGCCGAACTGCCCCGGTGGCACTGCTTGTACTTGCGGCCCGATCCGCACCAGCAGGGGTCGTTGCGGCCGGGTTCCGGGCCGGCGGCCGCGAACGGGGCGACCGCGACGAGGTCGGGGTCGTCGGCGGGCACGTCGATCGCGCGCCAGCGGCCCGCGGCCGCGGCGGCGTCACCCCGATCCGACTCGTACCAGGCGAGCCGATCCTCCACCAGGTCCCAGCCCTCGTCCGCGAGCGCCGCGGCGCGCAGGTGCGACTCGGCGTCCAGCACGCGCCCGTCGCGCTCGGCCGCCACCGCGGCGACGTAGCGGGCGACCGCCTCCCGCGGGGAGCGGCCGGCCACGGCGACGAGCCGGTCGGCGAGCGCCACCGTGGCGCGTACCCGTTCCGCGTCGTCGTCGTCGGGTCCGTGCAGCAGCTCCTCGACGACGGCGTCGAGCACGTCGGCGTCGGCCAGGAGCGCGAGTGCGGCCCGCAGCGCGGACGTGTCGTCCGGGTCGGCGAGCAGCGTGCAGGCGTGGAGCGCGGCCTCCCGCTGCTCCTCGGTCTCGAGGCCGGTCGCCAGCCGGAACTCCCGGTCCGCGGCTTCGGCCTCGGCCCACACCGACTCGTCGTGGGCGAACTCCTCGCCACGACGCAGCAGGCCCGCGGCGGCGGCGAGCTCGATCAGGGGCGGTCGCGGCTCGGCGAACGCGGCCCGGTCCCCGTGCAGGAGGCCGAGGACCAGCAGCTCCGCGGACACCGGGAGGCCGGGTTCCTCGAGTTCTGCCTCGTACACCCGGCGCAACGCCGCCACGAGCGCCGGCGGCACGACGGGTTCGTGGTCGAGGACGGAGAGCGACACGGCGCCGTCGGTGACGCGCACGGCGAGGAGCGCGCCGGCCGGGAGCTCGGCGAGCCAGCCGGGCGGCCCGCCCCACTGTGCGGGCTCGTCGCCCTCCGCCTCGTCCACGTGCAGGGCACCGTCGGGGGCGCGCGGGGCGGGGTGACGCAGGAACCCGGCGAGATCGGTGCCGAGGTCGAGGTGCTCGTCGGCCAACTCGTCGGCGGTGACCCGGTGGGTCAGCACGATCCCGTCGGTCAGCGCCGGCGCGTGCACGACGACGTCGGGCACGAGCATCGCCAGCGGGCCGGCCGGGTCGTCGAGGACGTCGTCCGACACGAGATCGACGAGCTCCTCGGAGGTGGCGCCCGGCTCGGGACCGAGCCGCGTGGCGACGAGCCGCGTCAGCTCGGAAGCGCTGGTCGCCACCCGCTCGCGCGCCACCTCGCAGTACGCGGTCCGCGCCGCCTCGTACCGCGCCGCCTCCCTGTCCTCCGGAGTCGGTTCGGGTGCGGGTGCGGTGCGGCCGACCAGCAGCCGTTGACGGGAGCGGGGCATCAGCGGGCGATCGTCGTGATCGTGCCCGGCGCGACCTCGGTGTACCCGGCGTCGGGCACCGCCACCGCCTCGCCGCGCCTGGCCTGGTCGCACAGCCGCGCCCACTGCTCGCCGTCGGCGTCACGCACCGCGAACGGCGGCACGGACGTGAGGCCGCGCGCCGCCGCGTAGAGCATCGAGGCGTGCCCGACCTGCGCGGCGGCCTTCCCGACCGTCATCTCCAACGCCGCGTTCACCCAGATCACCGGCACGTCGGGCGGCGGCGGGCCGGGGTCGTCGGGTTCCAGTTCGGTGCCCCCGATCTGCAGCCGGGAGACGATCCGCGCGACGTCGTCCACCGGCCCCGGCAGCAACGCCCTGGCCTCGGCGCCACCGACCGAGCACGTGACGCCCGGCAGCTCCTGCACCGCGGCCCAGTGGGCGCCCCGGGCGCGCCGCGCGATCTTGCGGATCTGGGTGGAGACCCAGATCGTGACGGCGTCGTGCCACTCGCCACCCGGCTGGGCCCGGGGGTCGAGGCAGAGAGCGAGGGCCGCGGCGGCCGCGGCCTCCAGCACCGGCGTGCGCGCGGCCGGCGGGCGCTCCAGCCGCAGCACGACCGGCATCGCGCGCACGACGCCGTCCGACACGGGTGCGCTGTCCCGGACGTAGCGGTCGGCGAGCGGTGCCAGGACCGGCGCCTCGGCGAGATCGTCCACGCCCCCCACCAACGCGCCCGGGTGGCTCACGCTTCCCGCGGAGCCGGTCACGCGATCGGGACGCGCCGCAGCACACCCTCGGCGGCGTCGGCGCGCTCCACCTCGTCGCGGGTGATGCCGAGGACGAACAGGACCACGTCCAGGTACGGGTGCGAGAGCGCGGTGTCGGCCACCTCCCGCAGGGCGGGCTTCGCGTTGAACGCCACCCCGAGGCCCGCGGTGGAGAGCATGTCGATGTCGTTGGCCCCGTCGCCGACGGCGACGCACTGCTCGAGCGGCACGCCGGACTCGTCGGCGAACCGGCGCAGGGCGACCGCCTTGCCCGGCCGGTCGACGACCTCGCCCACGACCCGGCCGGTGAGCCGCCCGTCGACGACCTCCAGCTCGTTGGCCGCGCAGAAGTCGAGCCCGAGCTCGTCCACGAGACCGGAGATCACGCGCGTGAAGCCGCCGGACACGACCCCGCAGCGGAACCCGAGCCGCTTGAGGGTGCGGATCGTGGTGCGGGCACCGGGGGTGAGCTCCAGCTCGGCGGCCACCTCGTCGAGCACGCCCTCCGGCAGCCCCGCGAGCACGGCGACGCGCCGGCGCAGCGACTCGGTGAAGTCCAGCTCGCCGCGCATCGCCTCCTCGGTGACCGCGCGGACCTCCGCCTCGGCGCCCGCCCGGGCCGCGAGCATCTCGATGACCTCGCCCTGCACGAGCGTGGAGTCGACGTCGAACACGATCAGCCGCTTGCTGCGCCGCGACAGCCCCGCCCGCTCGACGGCCACGTCGACGCCCGCGTTGCGCGCCACCTCCACGAGCCGCGCGCGCAGGGTGCCGGGCGGGTGGTTCTCGCTACCGCCCCCCGGCTCCGGGGACACCAGCAGCTCCAGGCCGGTGACGGGGTAGTCGGCGACGCGGCGGATGGCGTCGATGTTCGCGCCGACGTCGGCCAGCGCCTGCGCCACGGCACCGAACGCGCGGGCCGTGATCGGGCGGCCCAGCACGACGACCACGTGCGTGGAGCGCCTGCGGGCGGCGGGGTCGTCCCGCACCTCGAGCGAGGTGTGCACCTGCATCGAGATGCTCGCCATCGCCTGCTCGACGATCTCCTGCAGGTCCTCCGGGTCGTGGTGGGCCACCACCACGACCCCGAGGGTGAGCCGGCCGCGGACCACCACCTGCTCGACGTCGACCAGGTCGACCCCGTGCCTGGTCAGCGCCGCGAAGAGCACCGAGCTGACCCCGGGCCGGTCCGGGCCCGTGACCGTGATGAGGACGCTGGTGCCCGTGTCGGTCATGGTGGCAAGTCTGTCGTGCGGCAGCGTCAGCGCGACTTCGGGTCGTCGTTGGGCTGCTCCTCGCGCCCGACGGCCTGCGTGATCAGCTCGCCGGGATCGGCGCGGCCGACGTGCGCCTCCGTGCGGAAGCGCTCCACCAGGTGCGGGTAGTGCAGCTCGAACGCCGGACGCTCCGAACGGATGCGGGGCAGCTCGGTGAAGTTGTGCCGCGGCGGCGGGCACGAGGTGGCCCACTCCAGCGAGTTGCCGAAGCCCCACGGGTCGTCCGCGGTGACGACACGCCCGTAGCGGTAGCTGCGGAACACGTTCCAGATGAACGGCAGCGTGGACGCGCCCAGTACGAACGCACCGATCGAGGAGATCGCGTTCAACGTGGTGAAGCCGTCGATCGGCAGGTAGTCGGCGTAGCGGCGCGGGAAGCCCTCGTTGCCCAGCCAGTGCTGCACCAGGAACGTCAGGTGGAAGCCGACGAACGTGAGCCAGAAGTGGACCTTGCCCAGCGTCTCGTCCAGGAACCGCCCGGTCATCTTCGGGAACCAGAAGTAGATGCCCGCGTAGGTGGCGAACACGATCGTGCCGAACAGCACGTAGTGGAAGTGCGCCACCACGAAGTAGGTGTCCGAGACGTGGAAGTCCACCGGCGGCGAGGCCAGCAGCACCCCGGTGAGCCCGCCGAACAGGAACGTGGCGAGGAACCCGATGCTGAACAGCATGGGGCTCTCGAACGTGAGCTTGCCCTTCCACATGGTGCCGATCCAGTTGACGAACTTGATGCCCGTGGGGATCGCGATGAGGAAGGTGGTGAAGGAGAAGAACGCGAGCAGCACCGCGCCGGTGGCGTACATGTGGTGGGCCCACACGGCGATGGACAGCGCCGCGATGGTGATCGTCGCGTAGATCAGGCTCTTGTAGCCGAAGATCGGCTTGCGGGAGAAGACCGGGAAGATCTCCGAGACGATGCCGAAGAACGGCAGCGCCACGATGTAGACCTCGGGGTGGCCGAAGAACCAGAACAGGTGCTGCCACAGGATCACCCCGCCGTTGGCGGGGTCGAAGACGTGGGCGCCGAGGTGCCGGTCGGCCAGCAGGCCCAGCAGTGCGGCGGTGAGCACCGGGAACGCGATCAGGATGAGGATCGCCGTCACGAGGATGTTCCAGGTGAAGATCGGCATCCGGAACATCGTCATGCCGGGCGCGCGCATGCAGACGATCGTGGTGATGAAGTTGACGCCACCGAGGATGGTGCCCAGACCCGAGACAACCAGGCCGGAGATCCACAGGTCCGCGCCCGCGCCCGGCGAGCGCATGCCGTCCGAGAGCGGGGTGTAGGCGAACCAGCCGAAGTCGGCCGCGCCGCCCGGGGTCAGGAAGCCGGACAGGACCGTGAGCCCGCCGAACAGGAACAGCCAGTACGAGAACGCGTTGAGCCGCGGGAACGCGACGTCGGGGGCACCGATCTGCAGCGGCACGATGTAGTTCGCGAAGCCGAACAGGATCGGCGTGGCGTAGAGCAGCAGCATGATCGTGCCGTGCATGGTGAACAGCTGGTTGTACTGCTCGTTGGACAGGAACTGCTGCCCCGGCACCGCCAGCTCGCCGCGCATGAGCAGCGCCATCGCGCCACCGGCGAGGAAGAAGCCGAACGACGTGACCAGGTAAAGGATCGCGATGTCCTTGGGGTCTGTCGTCCGCAGCATCTTCAGCAGCGTGGATCCCTTGGCCGACTGCCGCACCGGGTACTGCGGCGCGATCGGCTTGGGGGCGACGGCTGTCACTCTGCCTCCTGAAACTGAAGCTACCTGGCCGCCGTGAGCTGCACGGCCACCGGCTCTGCACGGCCTGCTGACCCTCAGCCCGTGATGGTGCACGGGCGTCCTGGCCCGCCCCGGATCGTAGCTCTACCCGACGTCGAAGACAGGAGGGGGTTCGCCACACCGGGTGCCGGCGATCATGCGGTGAGGCCCACCGGCGGGAAGGATCCACGCTCATGGGAGGCGGAGGTGTCGTCATCGGGCCGGCGCTCGCGGTGGCCGCCCTCGCCGCGGTGCTGGTCGCGGCCCTGGTCGGCCGAGCCGCCGGGTTGGGCACCGCGCGCTCCGCCACGCTCGCCGCCGGCCGCGCCGTCGTCCAGCTCGGGGCGGTGTCGCTCCTGCTCGGGGCGATCATCGGGTCGCTGGCCGCGAGCGCGGCCTTCGTGGCGGTGATGATCGGCGTGGCCGCGTGGACCTCCGCCCGCCGGGTCACCGGCCACTCGGTGCTCACCGAACGCAGCGGTGCGTGGGTGCTGCTGCCGATCGGGCTGGCACCGCTCCCGGTGGTCGGGGCGCTCGTGGCGGGCGGCGTCGTGCCCGCCGTCGGGGTGGCCGTCATCCCGATGGCCGGGATCCTGATCGGCGGCACGATGACGGCCACCTCGCTGGCCGGCCGCCGCGCGCTCGACGAGCTGCGCAACCGCCGCGGCGAGGTCGAGGCCGCGCTGTCGCTGGGACTGCTCCCGCGCGACGCCGCAGCCGAGATCGCCCGCCCCACGGGCGCGCAGGCCCTCGTGCCGCCGCTGGACCAGACCCGCACGGTCGGGCTGGTGACCCTGCCCGGCGCGTTCGTCGGCATGCTGCTGGGCGGCGCGACGCCGATCGAGGCCGGCGCCGTGCAACTGCTGGTGCTGCTCATGCTGCTCGCGGTGGAGTCGGTCGCGGTCGCGGTGACCCTCGAGCTGGTGTACCGCGGCCGGATCCGGCGCCCCGCCGTCAGCGCAGCGGCGTGAACAGCTCCTCGAACAGCTCCGGGGCCGCGGCCCCGGTCGGCGCCGGGTCGACGATGTAGAACTCGGTGCCCATGCCCATCGCGAACAGCGGGTCCGGCATGGCGAGCAGGAAGTGGTCGGGCGCCATCTGGCTCGCGTGCACCCGCATGGACGCCTTCTTCTGCTCCACGTAGTCGACGGCGTCGACGCGGTGGGTGATCTCCGATTCCGGCTTGCCGAAGGTCGGCTGATCCAAGTCGGGCCCCTTCCAGCCCTCCGGCAGCCCGCCGGACTCGGCCATCCCCCGCACCCCGCGGACCATCCAGTCGCGGTTGATCGTGCCTTGGGCCACGACCGGGACGGCCGACATCTCGGCGGCCCTGCGCCCGACGCGATGGACCTGGATGTGGTCGGGGTGGCCGTAACCGCCGTTGTCGTCGTAGATCGTGAGGATGTCGGGCTCCTCCTCGTCCAGGATCAGCGCGAGGCGGCGGGCGGCGTGCGCGACGTCGGCCTGCCAGAAGCAGAACGGCGCGTTGTTGCTCGCCTCGCCCATCATCCCTGAGTCGGTGTAGCCGAGGAACTCCACGCGCTTGGCCCCGATCGCGGCGGCCGAGGCGTAGCACTCCGCGGAGCGGCGCATGGCCAGCTGTTCCCCCGGCTCGAGCACGCCCGGGACGGGTTCGCCCAGCTCGCCGCGGGTGGCGAAGACGAGGACGACCCGGTGGCCCTCGGCAGCGGCTCGCGCCAGCGTGCCGGCCGCGCCGATCGACTCGTCATCGGGATGCGCATGGAAGGAGACGATGGTGCCCACGGCGCAAGATTACGCAGGGTCCCGTCCGCCGCCCGCGCACCCAGCGCGACTCGTGTGCACCCAGACCCCGACTCGCGGGGTGGGTGGGTGCGTCCCTGCGCGAGTCGCGGTGTGGGTGCACGCGTGTCGCGTGTGCCTCGGAGGAGCACCGGACGCCGGTTCCGAACCACCTGGCGCGCCCTCCGGTGGGGCTAAGCTGCAGCCACTCGACCGGGGGGTGAGTCGTGGGAGTCGCGCATGTCGTGCAACGGCCGGCCGTGCGGCCCGCGAAGGCGCCGCGCTCGTGGCGCGGCGTCGTGCTCGGCACCGCCACACCGCAGCGACTCGGTCGGCTCAGCGCGCTCCTCGTGGTGGGCTGCCTGCTGACGGCCCTGGTCAGCGCGCTGGCCGGTGGCGCGCGGGCCGACGCGGTGGGCGCGGGCGGCACCCGGCTCGCGGCGCTGGACACCGACGCGGGCCAGTTGTACCGCTCGCTCAACGAGGCCGAGGCCATGGCGACGAGCGGCTTCGCGGCCGACGGCCCGGTGCCGCGCACCGTGCGCGCCCGCTACGACGACCACGTCACCCGGGCCACCCAGCGCCTGGCCCACGTGGCCAGCCTGCTCCCGCCCGGGGGGCACGACGCGGCGCTGGTCGAGCAGGTCGCGAGCCGCCTGCCCCGCTACGCCGCGCTGGTCGAAGCGGCCGGCACGCTGCGCGGTGAGGGTTCGCCCCGCGCGCAGGAACCGCTGGACCAGGCGTCGGCGCTGATGCGCGACACCATCCTTCCCGCGGCGGACGAGTTGCGCCGCGGCCGCGAGGCCGCCCTCGCCACGAACTACCGCCAGGCCGGCGAGTTCCCCCTCACCGTCGTGGTCGTCGGCACGCTCACGCTGCTCGGCGTCGGCTACGCGGCCCTGCGGGAACGGCGGCGCACCAACCGGATCCTGAACCCGGGCCTGGTCGTCGCGGCCGGACTGCTGGCGGTCGCGCTGGTCTGGTGGCTGGTCGCCACCGTCGCGGCCGCCGACCGGCTGGAGGCGGCCCGCGGCCACAACACGGTGGCCGCGGCGCTGGACGAGGCCCGCGTCAGCGCCCTGCAGGCACGTGCGTCCGAGACGCTGGCCCGCGTCGACGGCGGCTCCGATGCGGAGTTCACCGCGCGGATCGAGCTGCTGCTCGGCGGGGACGGCCTGCTCGACACGGCCGGGAGCCACACCACGGACGCCGCCACGGCATCGGGCATCGCGACCGTCAGGGCCGCGGCCACCGAGTGGCGCGACGGCGTGCGCGCCGGTGCGGGCCCCGACGAGACGCGCAGCGCGTTCGACCGCCTCACCGCCGCGCTGGCCGACGTGATCGGTGCCGAACGCACCGACCTCGCGGGCGAGGTCCGCGCAGCGGATGCGGTGCTACGCGGCACCGCGGCCGGGCCGGCCCTCGTGGCGCTGCTGGCGGCGGCCGGCGCCGCGTTCGGCATCAGCAGGCGAATCCGGGAGTACCGATGACGAGGCATCCGGAGCACGGCAGCTGGTCCCGCCGCGGGTTCCTGCGCCTCGGCGCGACACTCGGCGCCGGTGCGCTGTCCGGCGGGTGCGCGTCCGCCGCGTCCGCAGGCTCCTACGCCGTGGGTGGCTCCACGCTGGGACGGGCCCGCGAGGCGGGCATCATCACGATCGGCATCGCCAACGAGGCGCCCTACGGCTACACCGGGCCGGACGGCACCGTCACCGGGGAAGCGGTCGCGGTGGCCCGCGCGATGTTCGCCGAGCTGGGCGTGGCCGGGATCCGGCCGGTCACGGTCGACTTCGGCGAGCTCGTCCCGGGGCTCACGCTCGCGCGGCAGTTCGACGTCATCACCGCCGGGATGTTCGTCACGGCACAGCGGTGCGAGTCCGTCGCGTTCTCCGTGCCCGACTACACGGCGCCTACCGCGTTCCTGGTCCCCCGGGGCAACCCGCGCGGCGTCGCCACGTTCGACCAGATCCGCGAGCAGGACCTGCGGGTCGCGGTGCTCGGCGGCGCGGTCGAGTACCGCTACGCGCTCGACAGCGGTGTGTCCGAGGCGCGGCTCCAGCAGCTCGCCGACCAGCAGGCGCTGCTGCTCGCCGTCGAGGCCGGCCGCGCCGACTGCGCGGCGCTCACCAACATCTCCCTCAACAACGTCGTGGCCGCCAACCCCGACACCGCGGTCGAGGTCACACCCGGGTTCTTCCCGGTGATCGGGGGCCGCGAGGTCGTCTCCGCCGGAGCGTTCGCCGTGCGACCCGGGGAGGACGAGCTCCTCGAGGCGGTGAACACCCGGCTGCGGGCCATGCAGCAGTCCGGGGAGTGGCTGCGCCTCGCGCAGCCGTTCGGCTTCGGGCCGGACAACGTCCCCGGCCCGGACGTCACGACGGAGGGTCTCTGCGCGCCCTAGCCCCTCCCGGCACCTCATGATCGGCGGGTCGGCGCGTTCGCGGGTCGAATCCGCCCGTTTTCGCGCCGAAGTATCTTCTGCTGCCAGTTGCAGCAGATGCGAACTCGCGACTCGCGCGGAACCTGGCCCGCTCGACGGTCGAGGGCCGGGAGAACACGGTGAGAGCGTTCGCCCACTACGTCAACGCCTTCCCGTGGCAGTGGTCCCCGGCGATGGTCGACGAGTGGCTCGGTGACCTGCGGTCGCTGCGGGAGCTGAAGCCCCGGGCCTGCCCGAATCCTGCCGGACGAATGAGCCCCGCCTCTTGCACGCCCGAGCAGTTCGAGCGCTGGCACAAGCGGGCGCGCGCTGCGCATCCGCGGCCGCTGCCCGGGCTGCGGCAAGCAGCGGATCCTGCCCGGCCTTCGGCCCACCGATGGTGCCGCCAAACAGATCTGCCTGTTCGAGCGCTGGCTCACCCCGCACCTCGCCGGCATCACCGACGCCGACCACGCGCAAATCGTTCGCAGGTTCGCCACCTGGCACGTCCTGCCGAGGTTGCGCTCCCGCGCCGAGCTCATGCCCATCACCCCGTCCGGCCGCGGGTTCGCCGGAGACCAGGTCAAGCAGGCTCGGCCGGCTCGCCGGCCGAGGGCTGGGACTGGCCGAGTGCCGGCAGGCCGAGATCGATGCCTGGCACGCCGCGCACAACCAGCACGACCGCATCACCGTTCGCGCGTTCTTGCTGTGGTGCGCGGACAGCAAGCTCACCCGGCGGTTCGCGCTGCCTTCGGCACAGTCCGGCCGGGTCCCGAATACCTGGCAGCCCTCGTGCATCAGCTCGGCGTTCCGACCGTCGCCGGTCGCGGCGCCGCGATCCGACAACACCTCCTGGACATGCCCGCTCGCAGGGAACTCACGGCAGTTGATCAGGCGATCTCACAGACTGGCCAGCGGATTCAGGAGAGCTCGTTGCCTTTCTCGCCCGTATCCCGGCGGTTCCCCGGCAGGTGTGATCAGTCGACGGTCAGCGGATCCCCGGGTTTGAGCACGTGCACGGCGGTGTCCGGGGCCAGGTCTGCGGCGGCGTCGGCGTAGACGTGCGGGCGGTTGCGGTCCAGCTTGAGCAACAGCCGGTCACGCACCGGGCCCGCGGTGTAGGCGTAGTGGATCGGCACCGCGAGGCGAGGTCGCAGCGCGCTCGTCAGATCGGCTGCCTCCGCCGCGTCCATCACCAACTGCTTGTTGAACATCGGCCGCACGCTGAGCCCGTTGATGGGCAGCAGCGCCAGATCCAGCTCGGCGAAGCGTCGAGCCACCTCGTCGAGCGCTGCGATCCGCTGGGTGTCGGCACCGAAGAACACCGACGTGTCCTCGCCCTGCAGGACGTAGGTCACCTCGGGCACCCCGTGGGAGGCGGGCGCCGCGGTCACCCGCACCGGCCCGAGCATGGTCGTCTCCCACGGATCGAGCTCGGTGACGTCGGTGAACCCGGTGGCCCGCACCCGCGCTCCCATGCCTCGGTTGACAGCCACCGGCACCGTCTTGTCCGGGTAGCCGGCCATGGCCCGCAGGTCGCAGTGGTCGTAGTGGCCGTGACTGATCACGATTCCGGCCAGCGGCGGCAGGTCGGCCATCGTGGCGTAGGCGCTCGCCTCGCCATGGTAGTAGCCGGGCTTCTCGGAGAACCAGGGGTCGGTCAGGATCCGTGCTCCACCGAAGTCGATCAGCGTGGTGGCGTGGACGACTCGCTGGACGGTCGTGGTCATAGCAGGCTCCAGATAGGCAGACGGTCGTCTACTGACGATTGTCAGTAGACGACCGTCTGCCTAAGCTGTCAAGCATGACGTCCAAGCGACGCGCCAACCTGCGCGGCCATGGTGACCTGCTGCGCGGAGAGCTGGTCAACGCAGCCAGCCGGCTGCTGGAGGAAGGAGGTGGCGAGGAGCAGCTGTCGCTGCGGGCCGTAACCAGGGCAGCCGGGGTCGCGCCGCAGAGCTTCTACCTGCATTTCGCCGACAAACCCGCGCTGCTCAGCGCGGTCTATCACACGAGATTCGGTGAGCTGGTCGAGGAACTCACCACGGCGGCAGCCGCCGGACCGGATTCGCGAGCCCGGCTACGGGAGGTGTGCCGAACCTACTGCGCCTACGCTGAGCGACATCCCGGCCACTACCGGGTCCTCTTCGGAACCGCGGGAACCCCCAACTGGGAGCCGGACTCGATGCCCGGGCTGGCCGCCTTCGGCATTCTCCGCGGTCTGGTCCGGGAATGCCTCACCGACGACACCGACGCAGTCCTGCCCACGGTGTGCCTGTGGGCGACACTGCACGGGTTGGTGACGCTGCGCCGCGACCGGCCCAGCTTTCCCTGGCCGGACCGCGACACGCTCCTCGACGAGGTGCTGGACCGACTCCGGTGACGTCCGCGACCCTCAGTTGCCGGCGACGATCGTCGCAGCGGTGGCCGCGGCGGTGTTTGCCGCCATGGTCATCATCGCCGCGATCGCGGCCAGCGCCTCGGCCGACACCAGCTCCTCGACAGCGGGGTCCGCACCGACGCGGCGGCCAGTTCCGCCCCCGCGCTTGTGGGCGGCGCGGCGCACCTCGAAGTCGCTCCGTGCCTACATCGCCCCGGTCAGGCGCACGATGGTCTCGGTCCCGCCGTCACAGGCCGGCGCTACCTGGAACCGATACACCCCCGGCGATCACACACAGTCATCCTCACGCGAACTCGCGACAGTCGAGTACGCGAGCCCGCCAGTCGATCATGGCGACGCGGTCACCGTGATCGTCGTCCACGCTCCCAGCCGGATGCGGTCGCCCGTTGTCAGCGGGACCGGGCGGTTCGGCGCGATCGGGTCGGCCGCGTCGTTCAGCACGGTGCCGTTGGTCGAGTCCAGGTCGATCAGCTGCCATCCGCCGTTCGCCGCCGGCAGCAGCAGGGCGTGCAGCGTGGACACGCCGGGGTCCAGCGGTGGCCCGGACAGGTCGATCTCCGGTTCCACACCGCGTGAACGGCTGCGGCGCCCGACCGCCAGCTGCGGGCCGGCCAGCACGAACCGCCGCTCCGGGCAGTAGGGCGGGAACTGCAGCGCCGCCGCCCCGGAGCCCCCGCGGGCACGGACCCGGTCGAACCACTCCCGGTCGGCCCGCACGAGCGCCGTCCAGGGCGGCGCCGCAGGTCGTTCTCCGGGATCGGCAGGTGGGGTGACCGGCGCGGGCGCGGGACGTTCCGCGTCGTGCCCGCACACCTCGCAGAAGCGCCCGTCGCGCGGCTCTCCGCACGCCGGGCAGCGCTTCTCGGCCGGTGTGACCGCGCCGAGCCCGGCCGTGGCGGCCGGATCCGCTTCGCGCGGGACGCCCATCGGGGCGCCGCAGTCGTCGCAGTAGTCGGTGGTCACCGAGTCGTGCCCGGCCGGGCAGGTGGGCACGCTCAGACCCCCTGCTCGTCGCCGCGGACGCGGACGGTCTTGGTCGAGCGGGTGTCGAGGGTCATCACTCCCGCCTCGCTGGCCCCGTCGCGCAGCCGCACGGTGCCCGACGGGGCGTCGATCACCTCGACCACCTCGTCAAGCAGCCGGGCGGTGTCGTCGTTCCCGGACGCGGCGGCCAGGGCGACCGCCCGCCCCAGCCGCGCCGTCGCGGTGGACCGGTCGCCCGCCTGGTGCGCGGCCACGCCCTCCTGGATCGCCTCGGCCAGCTCGGCCTGGCCCGTGTAGTGCGCGACGCCGCGGGCGATCCGGCTGGACAGCGCCGCGTCGTCGGTCCACACGGCGCGCACGAGGCCCTGCCCGAGCACCTCGGCGGACCCGGAGCGCAGCAGGCTCGCGCGCGTGGCCAGCACCTCGTCGCCGACCGCGCCCGGCGTGACCTCGACCTGGACGTGGTACTCCCGGCTCTCCGCACCCCAGGAACCCAGCGGGTAGTCGCCGGTGAGCGCACCGGAGGCGCTGCGACGCCCCGTGAGGTCCTCGACCGCGGGACCCACCTGCTTGACGAACCGCACGCTCGCCCCGCGCGGGGTCCACAACCGCAGGGCGACGTCGGCGACGCCCTTGCCCATCGCCGCGCCCATGACCGCGGTGAAGTCCGCGGCCAGGTGGGCCGGGTCGGCCACGATGTCGATCGTGCCCAGCAGCGCCGAGGCGATCCGGCGCAGCTCCTCGACGCGCCAGTCGGTGCCCACGCCGCGGCAGTCGCAGGTGAACCGGCCGAGCGCCCCGTCGAGGCCGCGCGCGAAGAAGTCCTCGTCCTCGCCGTTCTGCCCGTCGGTGAGCAGGAGCGCGTGCTTGATCGAGCCGGGATGCGCGTCGGCCGTGGCGGCGGCGAGCGCGAGCCAGCGGCCGATCGCGGTACCCCCGTCGGCGCGCAGCGCGGCGACCTGCGCCGCCGCCTCGGCGCGGGTGGCGGCATCGACCGTGGCCGTGCCGCTGTGCAGCGGGTAGATCTGCCGGGCGACGTGCGTGCCGGCGATCACCGTGAACGACACGCCGTCGCGCAGCGCGTCGATCGCCGCGATCGTGGCCTGCTGCGCGTACCGGACCTTCTCGCCCGTCATCGACGTCGAGCAGTCCACGATGATCATCTCGAGGACGTCGGACGCGGGCGCGGGCCCGCTGATCCCGCCGGCGGCCGTCACCGTGAGGATCGCGTCGACCTGGGTGCCGCCCGCCGGCAGGTGGATGTTCTGGTCGACCTCGACGGTGAACTCCGGCGCGTCGCTCATGACGGGCTCCTCTCGGTGCGGGGGCCGACGGGGACGACGACCACGGTGATGTTGTCGCGACCGCCCGCCTCCAGGGCGACGGCGGTGAGCGCGGCGGCGGCGGCGAGCGGCCCCTCAGCGTCGAGCACGGGCAGTGCGAGCGCGGCGAGGTCCGCCGCGTCGGGCAGGTAGTTCCACAGCCCGTCGGAGCACAGCAGCAGCGCGCCGGGCCCGGCGGGGCGCAGCGTGACGAGATCGGGTTCGGGCTCGCCGTCGGCGCCCAGCCAGCGGGTGATCGCGTGGGCGAGCCGGTGGTGCGCCGCCGCCTCCGCGTCGAGCTCGCCCGCCGCGACCATCTCCGCCGCCCAGGCGTGGTCGCGGGTCAGCAGCCGCGCCGGTTCGGCCGCCTGCGCAGCGGCGAGCCAGTAGGCCCGGCTGTCCCCGACCCACCCGACGGTGATCTCGGGCGCGTCGGGCTCGAGCCCCTCGACGACCGGGCTGACGGCGGGGCTGACGACAGGGCTGACGACCGCGCAGACGAGCGTGCACGACGGCGGCTCGGCACCGGCCGGCACCGGGAGCCCGGCCACCGCCGCCGCGGCCGCGGACACCGCGGCGCGCACCCGATCCCCCGCCGGCCGCGCGTCGTCGCGGGCCAGCAGCACCTCCAGCGCCGTGTCGGCGGCGGCGCGGGACGCGAGTTCGGGACGGTGCACGCTGGAGACGCCGTCGCAGACGACCGCCGCGGCGGGGCCGTCCCGGAGCCACCCCACCGCCACGGCGTCCTCGTTGCGCGCGTGCCGCAACCCCCGGTCGCTCACGCCGGCCACAGCCGCCAGGTCCAGCTCCACGCGCTCCGAGTCGTCGCGGCGGCGCAACCCGCACCCCGGGCAGTACTCGTCCTCCGGTGCGGGCTCACCGCACCCGGCGCAGGCTCCGGCCGCCGCCGCACCCCCCGCCGTGACCGTGCTGCCGGTGCGCAGCAGCAGGTCGGTGCCGCACGCCTCGCAGAACCGGTCCTCGTGCGCCACCGGTTCACCGCACTCGGGGCACGCCACGGCTACACCCACGTGAGCGGGCGCACCGCGTTGGCCCGGTCGACCAGCCCGATGCGTTCCGCGGAGTCGGTGGTGAGCCGCGCCGAGGTGCGCAGGCAACGCTCGAGGGCGAACCGCAGGTCCCGCTCCAGCCACGGGCATCCCAGGAACGGCGCACCGCCGCCGTCGGGGGGCACCAGCTCGACCGCGGGCGCCAGCAACGAGGCCCGCACCGCCAAATCGGTGGCCGGAGCGAGCGGCAGCCGCTCGACGCGTTCGGCGGCCGCCCGCAGCTCGGCCTCGTCGATCTCGCCCGCGGCGCGTCCCAGCAGGACGACCTGCACGGCCGCGAGCTGCGCGGCGACGTAGCGGCTGGACGTCTCCGGGATCGCGTCGAGCGCGGCCACGGCGCCGGCCCGGTCCTGCGCGCGCAGCAGCACGCGAGCCAGCCCGAACGCCGCGTCGGCGATGCTCGGATCCGGACGGGCCACCAGCCCGTAGTGGTGGCCGGCCACGGCGTCCTCGCCGGCGCACTCGGCCGCGGCGGCAAGAGCCAGCTTCGGCACCATCTCCCCCGGCAGCGTGGCGTAGACGGTGTCGAAGGCCGCGCAGGCCGCGTCCGGCCGGCCGGCCGACAGCGCGACGACCCCGCGGAACCACTCCCGCCGCCAGCCTTCGAGGTCGTCGTCCCCGAGACCGTCGAGCACCGCACCTGCGGCGTCGGGGTCGCCCGCGCCCAGGTGCGCCCGCAGCAGCATCAGCCGCAGCTCGGTGCCCTGCTGCGCCGCCGACGCCAGCATGCGCTGCACGTCCGCGAGATCGACGCTCGACGCCGCGGCGAGCAGCGAGGACGCCGGGTCGTCGGTGCCGGCCACCGGATCGGGCAGCAGCCCCGCGACCCGCGCCGGATCCGGGCGACCCGGCGCGCCCGCGGCGACGAGCAGATCGGGGGCGAAGTCGCCGTGCCGCGCCCCGAAGATCGTGGAGGTGTGCGGGTCCGGGTGGGCGCCCTCGGCGGCGAGCACCTCGCGCAGCACCCCACCCAGCTGGTCGGCCATCTCCTCGGCCGAGCCGAACCGCCGCAGCGGGTCGGGATCGGTGGCGCGGCGCAGCAGCCGGTGGAACGACTCGTGCCGGGCCAGCACCGGGTTCTCGGCGGGCTCCGGGAGCGGGGTCGGCACGCCGCGGCGCGCCGGGGGGATGCCCAGGGCCAGCACCGCGAGCGTGCGGCCGACGGTGTGCACGTCCGAGCTCGGCGACGGGCCCGCCTTCGCGATCTCCGGCGCCTGGTAGCCGATCGTGCCGTAGACGGGGCTGTGCTCGTCGTCGACGCGGATGACGGCGCCGAGGTCGATCAGCTTCAGCTGCCGCTCGTACTGGATGACGTTCTCCGGCTTGAAGTCGCAGTAGGCGAGCCCCCGGGCGTGCAGGAAACCCAGCGCCGGGAGGATCTCCAGTGCGTAGGCGATCGCCTGGGCCACCGGCAGCGGCTCGAGCGAGCCGTCCGGGCGCCGGCGCTCCTCGAGCAGCTGCTTGAGCGACGAGCCGCCGACGTACTCCATCACGATGTAGCCGACGGGCGTGCCGTCGTCGTCGGGGTGCTGCGCGAAGTTGTGGATCGTGACGATGTCGGGGTGCGTGATCTGCGCGAGGAAGCGCGCCTCCGCCGCCGCGGCGGCCATCGCGTCGGCGTCACCCGAGTCGAGCAGCCCCTTCAGCACCACCCAGCGGTCGCTGACCTTGCGGTCCAGCGCCAGGTAGATCCACCCCAGGCCGCCGTGGGCGAGGCAGCCCTGCACCTCGTACTGGCCGTCGACGAGCATGCCGGGCGACAGCTTGGGCCGGAACGAGAACGGTGCCCCGTCCTTCGGGCAGAACCCCTCCACCCGGCCGGGCCTGCCGTCGCGACCGCGCCCCACCGGGCCACCGCAGCGGCTGCAGGCGCGCTTGTGCTCCGGCACCTGCGGATCGGCCAGCAGCGCGCTGGACGGGTCGACCTGCGGCACCGGGGGCACGTCCACCAGCCCGCCCCCCAGCCGCCCGCCCGCGGAGCTCGACGGGGACGTGCGGCCGCTGCCGCGCCGCGAGGGCCTGCTGCCGCTGGTGCCGGTGGACGGCCCGGAGGACGCGGCCGTGCCCGCTCCGGTGGACGGGTTCCACGCAGCCGTGCCCGATTCCGTCGACGGGCTCCACGCCGCGGTGCCGGGATCGTCGCCCGCACCCGGCTGTGCAGCGACCTGAGCGGCGGCGTGGCCGCATTCGTCGCAGTAGCCGTCCTGCAGCCTGCCCGTGCAGCCGGTGCGGGCGCAGGGCGTCCCGTCGTCGGCCGTCACGCCGACCTCCCCTGCCCGGCCGCCTGCTGGAGCAACCGCTGGTAGTCCAGGAGCGCCCGCGTGGCGGCGGCGAGGTCGCAGGGGCGTCCCCACAGCAGCCGGCGGACGTCGCCGTCGATTCGCAGCAGGTCGGGCTCCTCGGCGTGCCCGAGGCGCGTGGCCTTGGCCCGGAACGACTCGAACCGCCCGCGCAGCTCGGCCCGCCGCTCCATCAGCCCCGCGGCGAGCGCGTGGGCGCAGTGCAGCTCGCGCTCCGCCTCGCGGACGGCGCGGCGCAGCGCGTCGAGCCCTGCCGCGCGCGCGGGCCAGCCGACCGGGCCGGACAGCGTGGCGAGCCGCTGCCGCAGCGCCGGGAGCCGGTCGGGCGGGGCGGCCAGCGGCGGGCCCGCGATCCGTTCCGCGGCCATCGCCCGTGCCTGCCGCTCCTGCTCCCCGAGCTTCGCAAGATCGCCGAGGGCGGCCTCGAGGTCGGCGAGGGTGGCGTCCCACCCGTTCCGGACGGCGGCGATCGCGTCCAGCCGCGCGGCCGCCTCCCCGATCTCGGCCGCCAACGCCGTCAGCACCTCCGCGGGCGGGCGCCCTGCGAGCGACAGCGGGTCGGCCGCGCACGTCCGGTCGAGGTCGTCGACCTTCGCCGTGAGGACGGCCAGCTCGGCCACCTCGGCCCCCAGCTCCGCGGCGAGCACGCGGGCCGACCCCAGCCGCCGGGCCAGCGGGGCCAGCCCCATGAGGAAGGCCTCGTGCAGCGCGCCGCACGCCTCCACGATCTCGTCGACGACGCGGAACGCGGCTTCCATCCGCGCGCCCAGCTGATCGAGCGTGAGCGTCTCGACGCGCTCGACGTCCCCGGTGAGCCGTCGCTCGACGACCGTGCGGCTCACCTCGATCGACGGTTCGCGCAGCAGCCGGTGCAGCGCGCACGGCTCGGTCTCGTCCCGGGCCTCGGCCAGCACGCGCTGGTAGATTGCGAAGTCCTGCCACAGGCCGGCCAGCGCGTCGCTCGCCATGGCCCACTGCTGGGCGGTCAGTCCGGTGGGTGTGATGGCCGCCAGCAGGACGTGCCCCGGTCGGCGCTCGAGCGCGACGAGCGCCGTGGCCATGCGTTGTTCCTCGTCGAGGCGGCGCCCCAGCTCCGCGTTCAGGTCGTCGGTCATCCGGTATCGCGCCCCCCGCATCACCGGTGGCGGAGGGCTGCCCTGCCCGGACGACCCCCCGATCGTGTGTCGGAGGGTAGCGCGTCGCCGGGCGCTGGGGGGTGGATCGCGTGACCGGCCGGTCACGCCAGCACTCGCGTCAGCGCAGGCCCCACCTCCGCCAGCCGGTGCACCGTCTGCGCGCGCCCGCCGCCGCGGCTCGCGAGGGCCGCGGCGGCCGCCTCGGGCTCGGCTCCCCCGAGCGGGACGAGCACGTGCAGCCGGTCGATCCCGGCGAGCGCGGCGGCCGGCTCGCCGCCCGCGGTGGGCAGGCAGTCCGACAGCAGCACGACGAGCCGCTCGTCGGCCACAGCCCCGGCAAGCTGCCGCGACGCCGCCCGCAGACCACCCGCGAGGTCGGTGGTGCCGTGTCCGCGCAGCGCCACGAGATCGGACAGCAGCTCCTCCGGCGGTCGCCGCACGCCCTGTTCCTGCAGCACCCGCACACCCGCTCCGAACGCGACCACGGCAGGGACGAGCGCGCCCTGCTCGGCGAGCACGACCCCGGCCGCGGCCACCGCGGCCAGCGCCACGGCGGCGCCCTGCATCGACCCCGACACGTCGACGAGCAGCGCGACGGCACGGCGCCGCGCCGTCCAACTGCGCGTGACGATGTCCGTGGGCCACCGTGCCGGGCCCGGCTGCCAGGCGTCGAGCGTGCGGTCCAGGTCGAGGTCGCCGTCTCCGCCACGCGCGGGGGCGAGCCGGCGGGTGCCCCGGGCCCTGGCCGGCCCGACGCGCCCGAGCCGCAGGAACACCCGCCCGGCGAGCCGGCGGGCGGCGGCGCGCAGATCCTCGTCGGTGGCGACCGCGAGGTCGGCGAGCAGCGCGGCCGCGGCCTCGGGGTCGCGGGCGAGCAACGCGTCGAACGCCGTGGCGTCGAGCGTGCCGGTCTCGGGTGACACCTCGTCGAACGCCGCGTGCTGCGCCGCGAGGTGGGCGCGGCCCTGGGTGCGCCCGGAGCGGTCGCGTCCCGGGCGCGACCGGGGCCGGAAGCCCGCCGGTTGCTCCGGCGGGCCTTCAGCTTTTCCCGGGCCACCTTCTCCCTGGCCGGCCCCGTCCAGCGGCTCGGTGTCGTCGGCCCAGAGCTCGTCGAGCAGCTCGTCGATCACCGACTCCGGGGTGCGGTCCACCCCGTCGGCGATCCGGATGCGGCCCGACAGCGCCGCGTACGCCGCGTCCCGCGCCGTCTCCCGCACCGGTAGCCGCTCCCCGCGCAGCTCGGCGAGCCCGGTGAGCACCAGCGCGAGGTCGATCGCGCCGCGCACCGACGACCCCATCCGGACGTCACGGTGCTCGCGCGTGGCCCGGACCAGCGCCACCGCCAGCGTGACGACCGGGCCGTCCAGCGCGGTGACCGCGGTCGTGATCGCCCGTTCCGCGGGCTCGTCCTGGTAGCCGAGCACGACCCGGCACATCCGGTCCGCGATCGCCTGGCTCACCCGCGCCGTGCCGATCGCGTCGAACGGGTTCATCGCCGCGATCAACCGGAAGTCCTTCCCGGCGTGCACGGTGCCCAGCCGCGGGACCGCGATCTCGCCCTCGGTGAGCACCGTGATGAGGACGTTGAGCGTCTCCTCGGGGACCCGGTTGAGCTCCTCCAGGTAGAGCAGCCCGCCCTCGCGCATGGCGGTGAGCAGCGGCCCGTCGACGAAGCTCGCCGCGAGGTAGCCCTCCGCGAGCACCTGCGCCGGGTCGAACTGCCCTACCAGCCGCGCGGGAGTCAGCTCCGCGTTGCCCTCGACGAACACCACGGTCTGACCCGCGTCGCGGGCGATCGCGCGCAACAGTGTGGACTTCCCGGTGCCCGGCGGGCCCTCGATGACCACGTGCCGGCCGGTCGCGAGCGCGACGGTGAGCACCTCGCGCTCGCGACGCAGGCCGACGGGCGCGACGTCCTCAGCACCGATGCTCGCTCCGCCTGCGCTCCGCTCAGCGCCGATGCTCGCTCCGCCTGCGCTCCGCTCAGTAAATGATGACGCCACGGATGTTCTTGCCGTCGTGCATGTCCTGGTAGCCCTGCGCGATCTCGTCGAGCGAGTAGGTCTTGGTGACCAGCTCGTCGAGCTTGAGGACGCCGTCGCGGTAGAGCTGCAGCTGGCGCAGGATGTCCCAGTTCGGGTTGGACATGCCGAACATCGCGCCCTGCAGCCGCTTCTGGAACAGCGTCAGCTCGGCGATCGAGATCGGGAGGTTCGCCTCCGTCATGTCACCCAACCCGGTCACGACGGCGGTCCCCGCCTTCCGGATAGCCCCGAAGGCCTGGGCGACGTGCTCGGACGTGGTGACGCCGACGGTGACGATCGCGGAGTCGGCGCCCTGCCCGTTGGTGAACTGCCGGGCGAGCTCGGTGGCCTCGTCCATGGATTCCACCGCGTGCGTGGCGCCCAGCTCCTGCGCCTTCTCCCGCTTGAACGCCACCGGGTCGACCGCGATGATGTTCGACGCTCCGGCGTGGGCGGCGCCCTGCACCGCATTGATGCCGATCCCGCCGATGCCCATGACGATGACGGTGTGGCCGGGCTGCACCTGCGCGGCGTTGACCGCGGAGCCCCACCCGGTGCCGACACCGCATCCCACCAGGCAGGCCTTGTCCAGGGGGATGTCGTCGGGGACCTTCACCGCGGAGTCCGCGGACACCGTGGTGGTCTGCAGGAACGTCGAGATGCCGCACATCTGTCCCACCGGCTGGCCGCCGTCGGCGAGCTTGACCCGGAAGTCGGTGGGGTCGCCCCAGCGTGCCCCGGACAGCAGGGTGGCGCCCAGGTCGCAGAGGTTCTGCATGCCCGAGGCGCACCAGCGGCAGTGCCCGCATGCCGGCAGGAACGAGAAGACGACGTGGTCGCCCTCCTTGAGCCCCTTGCCGTTGACGCCCGCCTTCGTGACGATGCCCGCGCCCTCGTGGCCGCCCGCGAACGGGAAGATGCCCGGCGTCATGTCCCCGGTGGCCATGTGGTCGTCGGAGTGGCACAGGCCCGACGCCACCATCTGGACCTGGACCTCGTTCTCCCGGGGGTCGTCGATTTCGAGATCCACGACCTCGTACTTGCCGGGTGCCTGCCGGATGATCGCGCCACGGGTCTGCAATGTCTTCTCCCTTGAAGAGCGGTCGGATCTCCTCGTTCATAGCAGCGCGCGCATGGGTGGGGGAAGCGCCGGACCGAGCGGATCTTCTACGAAACGTTGACGGAGCGTGAGCGCCCAGTAGAGTTCGGACCCACCCGTGATCGGACCGGAGCCGCTCCCATGACGGAACTGTTCAACGCCGCCGCCTACCTGACCGAGCGCCGCGTCGACGCCGGCGACGGCCACCGCGTGGCGCTGCGCCACCCCCTCGGCACGCACACCTACCGCGAGCTCACCACCGAGGTCCGCCGGGTCGCCGCCGGGCTGGCCGGGATCGGGGTCCGGCCCGAGGAACGTGTCCTGCTGTGCATGGCCGACGACGTCGAGCTGGCGGTCGGCATCCTCGCCACGATGTACCTGGGCGCGGTGGCCGTGCCCACGTCGACGATGCTCACCGCGCGCGAGCTCACCACCGTCGTCGCCGACTCCCGGGCCCGCGTACTGGTGGGCAGCCCGCAGTTCGCGGACGCGGTGACGAGCGCCGCCGCCGACGCCCCCGACCTGCGACACGTGGTGCTCACCGGCGACACGGCGCCCGACGTGCCCGGGACGACCGGCCTCACCTGGGAGGCGCTGCGCACGGCCGAGCCGCTGACCGCCCCCTATCCCACCTGGGACGAGTCACCGGCGCTGTGGCTCTACACCTCCGGCACGACGGGCACGCCGAAGGGCGCGATGCACCGCCACACCGACATCCGCCACGTGTGCGAGACCTACGGCGCGCAGGTGCTGGGCCTGCGACCCGACGACGTCTGCCTGTCGGCGGCGAAGCTGTTCTTCGCCTACGGCATCGGCAACTCGCTGTTCTTCCCGCTCTCGGTGGGCGCGAGCAGCGTGCTGGAGCCGTCGCGCCCCCACCCCGGGCAGTACGCGCAGCGGGTGGCCGAGCACGGCGTCACGCTCTTCTTCGGCGGCCCGAGCTTCTGGGGCCCGCTGATGGCCGCCGACCTGCCGCGGGAGACGTTCGCGACCGTCCGCAACGGGATCTCTGCAGGCGAGACGCTCCCGCCGCGGATGCTCCACGGCGTCCGTGACCAGTACGGGTTCGAGATCCTCGACGGCATCGGCTCCACCGAGGCCCTGCACATCTTCATCTCCAACATCGCCGGCAAGGTGGTGCCCGGCAGCTCCGGGTTCCCGGTCCCGGGCTACGAGGTGCAGCTGCGCCGCGACGACGGCAGCGTGATCGACGGCGCCGGCGAGCCGGGGATGCTCTACGTGGCGGGCGAGTCGCTGTGCACCGGCTACTGGTGTCGCACCAGCGTCAACCGCGCGGTGTTCCACGGCGAGTGGATGCGCACCGGCGACCAGTACGTCCGGGGCGAGGACGGCAGCTGGACCTGCCTCGGGCGCGCCGACGACGTGCTCAAGGTCGGCGGGATCTGGGTGAGCCCCACTGAGGTCGAGACCCGGCTGCTCGAACACCCGGCGCTCGCCGAGGCCGTCGTCATCGGCGTGCCCGACGAGGACGGGCTCGACAAGCCGGTGGCCTACGTCGTGGCCCGCCCCGGCGCCACGGTCGACCCGGACGAGGTGATCGCGTTCTGCCGCGCGGGCCTGGCGGCGTTCAAGCGCCCCCGCCAGGTCGTCCAGGTCGAGCAGCTCCCCCGCACGGGCACCGGCAAGATCCAGCGCTACCGCCTGCGCGCGCAGGCGAAGGCGGAGCTGACGCCGGCCCCGCAGACCGCGGAGGACGTGGCGGAAGCGAAGGCCTGACGACCATGATCACGAAGTCGGCACGTTCCCGGGCGGATTCCGCCCGCGATTGCGCCGACTTCGCGATCATGCACTGGTTTCGGTCGCGAGGAGCGCGGCGCGGATCTCGGCGATCACGTACTCCGGCCGGTTCACGAGGTCGTGCCAGGTGAAGCGCAGCAGCTTCCAGCCCGCGCGGACCAGGGCATTGCCCTTGCTGCGGTCGGCGCGGAAGCGTTCGACGTCGGAGTGGTAGGCCCAGCCGTCGAACTCGATGGCCACCTTCGCGTCCGGGAAGGCGACGTCGATCGTCCAGCGTCCGAACGGGACACCACGCCGCCACCCCGTGAGCCCGGCTTCGCGGAGGATGGCGATCAGCCGCCGTTCGGCCGCCGAGTCGGCGCGATCGGCGGCCGCGGTGACGAGCTCACGGATGCGCGCGGCGCCGTAGGCCGCCATGTTCCGGCAGTACGCCTGGTAGAGCTCGTCGAACCGGACGTGCTTCTGCAGTGCGCGGTCGAGGAACGCCGAACCGTCGGGCAGAACGACCGCGGTCTCCAGGACGGCGAGCGGCCGCGCGGCACACCAGACACCGTCGACGAGCACGCGGTCGAGCTCGGCGAGATCGCGACGACGGATCCGCACGCCCGGGTACCCGCGCAACGCGAGCCGCCGGGGCACCGTCACCGCGGTCTCGGCCGGAGCGGCCGCCAGCATCTCGTGCCACCACGCCGCCGCCGGGCCGCAGACGGTCGCGTACTCCCCGCCCCACAACCCGGCTGCGCGGATCCGGACCCGGCTGGTGAGCCGATGACCGGCCGCGAGGTACACCCGTGGGGCGACGCGGCCCCATCCCTGCTCCCGCGCCCGCCGCCGCAGCACGCTCTCGTCGAGGCCGTGCCGGACGGCCTGTGCCGTGGTGATCAGCCCGTCCTGGCGGGTGATGAGCTCGACGAGGTCGAGGGGCACGGCCATGACCGGCAGGATCACAGCAGCCCGAGGCATCTCGGGGCCGTTTCACCAGATCCGTCGCCATGATCGCGAAGTCGGCGCATTCGCGGGCGTTTTCCACCCGGGAACGTGCCGACTTCGCGATCATGCTCTACGTTCTACATCCACTTGCCGTTCTGTCGCGTGACTGTAGACTGACACAGGTCCCCGCGCCGCCGCAGGAGGAGCGTCACCGATGACGAGCAGCGCAGATCCGGCCGTCTCCTTCGACGCCGATCCGTCGACCTACCGGCACTGGACGCTCGACGTGCAGGGGGAGGTTGCGTACCTGCGCCTCGACGTCGCCGAGGACGGCGGCCTGGTGCCCGGCTACGAGCTGAAGATGAACAGCTACGACCTGGGCGTCGACATCGAGCTGCACGACGCCGTCCAGCGGCTGCGCTTCTCCCACCCCGAGGTGCGGGCGGTGGTGCTCACCAGCGCGAAGGACCGCAACTTCTGCGCGGGCGCGAACATCCGGATGCTCGCCCAGAGCAGCCACCCGTGGAAGGTGAACTTCTGCAAGTTCACCAACGAGACCCGCAACGAGATCGAGGACGCCACCGCCCACTCGGGACAGACCTGGATCGCAGCCCTCAACGGCACCGCCGCGGGCGGCGGGTACGAGATGGCGCTGGCGTGCGAGCAGATCCTGCTGGTCGACGACAACTCCTCGGCCGTGGCGCTGCCCGAGGTGCCGCTGCTCGGCGTGCTGCCCGGCACCGGCGGCCTCACCCGCGTCACCGACAAGCGCCGGGTGCGCAAGGACCGCGCCGACGTCTTCGCCACCCGTTCCGAGGGCATCCGCGGCGCGCAGGCCGTGGAGTGGCGCCTGGTCGACGAGGTGATCCCCAAGCGGCGCTGGGACGAGACCGTGGCCGAGCGCGCCACCGAGGCCGCCGCGCGGTCGTCCCGGCCCGCTGACGCCCGGGGTGTCGAGCTGCCCCCGCTGCAGCGGGAGGAGACCGGCGACGGCATCCGCTACCGGCACGTCGAGGCCCGGTTCGACCGGGACGCCGGCCTCGTCGAGATCACGGTGCACGGCCCGGAGGGCGACGTGCCCGACACGGTCGAGCGCGTGCACGAGCTGGGCGCGCGGTTCTGGCCACTGGCCATGACCCGCGAGCTGGACGACCTGGTCCTGCGGCTGCGGGCCAACGAGCGCGAGCTCGGCACGTGGGTCGTCCGCACGAAGGGCGACGTCGAGGACGCGCTGGCGTTCGAGCGGGTGATCGCCCGCTATTCCGGCGACGACTGGCTGGTCAACGAGATCCGGCACTACTTCAAGCGGGTGCTCAAGCGGCTCGACGTCACGTCGCGGTCGCTGATCGCGCTGATCGAGCCGGGATCGTGCTTCGCCGGTGCGCTGCTGGAGCTGGCGCTGGCCTGCGACCGCCAGTACATGCTCGAGGGCTTCCTGGAGGAGGACTCCCAGGAGGGCGAGCCGGCCCAGCTCGTGCTGAGCGAGAGCAACTTCGGCACGTTCCCGATGAGCAACGGCCTGTCCCGGCTGGCGAGCCGCTTCTACGGCGACGAGGACCACGTCGCGAAGCTGCGCCAGGAGACCGGCCGCCGCGTCGACGCCCGCGAGGCCCTCGAGCTGGGCCTGGTCACCGACGCCCCGGACGACATCGACTGGGAGGACGAGATCCGGATCCTGCTGGAGGAGCGGGCCGCGCTCAGCCCGGACGCGCTCACCGGCATGGAGGCCAACCACCGGTTCGTCGGCCCGGAGACCATGGAGACGCGGATCTTCGCGCGGCTCTCGGCGTGGCAGAACTGGATCTTCGTACGACCGAACGCGGCGGGCCCGGAAGGCGCGCTGCGCAGGTACGGCACGGGCCGCAGGGCCGAATTCGACCGCAGGCGGGTGTGACATGTCGATCGACTACTCCGAGAAGATCCCGAACAACGTCGACCTGGCGGGCGACCGCAAGCTCAAGCGCGCACTGGAGAGCTGGCAGCCCAACTTCCTGACGTGGTGGAAGACCATGGGCCCGGCCGTGCCCACGGAGGACGTCTACCTGCGCACGGCCGTCGCCGTCGGGCGCGAGGGGTGGGCGCACTTCGACCACGTGCCGATGGACGAGTACCGCTGGGGCGTCTTCCTGGCCGAGCGCAACACCGACCGCCGCATCGCGTTCGGCGAGCAGAAGGGCGAGCCGGTGTGGCAGCAGGTGCCCGGCGAGTACCGCGCCGACCTGCAGCGCCTCATCGTCATCCAGGGCGACACCGAACCGGCCTCGGTGGAGCAGCAGCGCCGCCTCGGCGAGACCGCGCCGTCGCTGTACGACCTGCGCAACCTCTTCCAGGTCAACGTGGAGGAGGGGCGCCACCTCTGGGCGATGGTCTACCTGCTGCACGCCTACTTCGGCCGCGCCGGCCGCGAGGAGGCCGAGGCGCTGCTGCACCGCAACTCCGGCGACCTGGACAGCCCGCGCATCCTCGGCGCGTTCAACGAGGAGACCCCGGACTGGCTGTCGTTCTTCATGTTCACCTACTTCACCGACCGGGACGGGAAGTACCAGCTCGGCACGCTGAAGGAGTCGGCGTTCGACCCGTTGAGCAGGACCTGCGAGTTCATGCTCAAGGAGGAGGCGCACCACATGTTCGTCGGCACCACGGGTGTCGACCGGGTGGTCGCGCGCAGCGCGGAGCTGATGCGCGAGCACGACACCGAGGACATCGCGCCGCACGGCGGGATCCCGCTCGACGTGATCCAGAAGTACATCAACTTCCACTACTCGGTGTCGCTGGACCTGTTCGGCTCCGAGCGCTCCACCAACGCCGCCAACTACTTCACCGCCGGGCTCAAGGGCCGCTGGCAGGAGGAACGGCGCAAGGACGACCACGTCCTCACCGAGGACGCGGCGCACGTCGACGTGGTGCGCGACGGGGAGGTCACCACCGACGAGGTCTCCGCGCTGCTGGCGCTCAACCACGACCTGCGCCGCGAGTACATCGCCGACTGCGAGACCGGGCTCAAGCGCTGGAACCGGGTGCTCGACAAGTCCGGCATCACGCGGCGGCTCTACCTGCCCCACGTCGGGTTCAACCGCGAGGTCGGGCACTTCGCCGCCCACCACCTGACCCCGAAGGGCGACCTGATCGGCCCGGACGTCTGGGAGGCGAGCAAGGACCGCTGGCTGCCCAGCGAGGCCGACAAGACCCACGTCCGCAGCCTGATGCGCCCGGTCTACGAGCCCGGCAAGATCGCCGGCTGGATCGCGCCACCGAGCAAGGGCATCAACGACAAGCCCGTGGAGTACGAGTACGTGCGCTTCCCCTGACCGCGACACGGGCCCGCCCACACCCCGACTCGCGGAGTTGGGGGGCCACCCCCTTCCGCGAGTCGGGGCGTGGGGCGCGCGTGTCGCGACGTCAGTAGAACTCCACCGTGTCCACCACGTTGCGGAGCGGCCTGCCGTCGAGCAGCCGGGTCGCGTTCTCGGCGAACAGCTCCGCGATCCGTCGCCCCTCCGCGGGCGTGAGGGTCGCGTTGTGCGGGCTGATCAGCACGTTCGGCAGGTCCCAGAGCGGGCTGGCCGGGTCCAGCGGCTCCACCGCGAACACGTCCAGCGCGGCGAAGCCGATGCGGCCGTCGCGCAGGGCGTCCACCAGCGCGTCCTCGTCGACGACGGTGCCGCGGCCGACGTTGACCAGCGTGGCGCCGGGCCGGACGGCGGCGAGCACCTCGGCGCTCACCAGCTTGGCGGTGGCCGCGGTGCCGGGCAGCGTGACGACGATGCCGTCGACCCGGCCGACCACCGCGGCGAGCTCGCCCGGGTGGACGATCTCGGACACCCCGTCGACGGGCTCACCGCGCCGGCTCGTGCCGATCACCCGGGTGCCGAACGCCGCGAGGATCCGGGCCACCTCGCGGCCGATCCCGCCGAGCCCGACGACGAGCACGGTCTGCTCGCGCAACTGCCCCATCAGCCACCGGTGCGGCCACTCGTGCCGCGCGGCGTCGGCCTGCAGGCGCGGCACGTTCTTGGCCCCGGCGAGCAGGCCCAGCAGCGCGTACTCGGCGAGCGGGCCGGAGTGGACCCCGGCCGAGGTGGTGAACGTGACGCGGGCGAGCTGCTCGCCGGACAGGCCGGCCGCCTTCACCTGCGCGCCACCTCCCGCCGCCATCGTGTGCACCCAGCGCAGGCCCGGGTTGGCCTCGACGGCCCGCCGCAGCGTTCCCGGGTCCTCACCGGGGATGCCGTAGAGCGCGTCGGCCCCGGCGATGACGTCCTCGAACCGCTGCTGCTGCCCGGCGTCCCGGACGAAGGACGCCTCGCCATGGTGGTCGGCGGGGTAGCGCACGGGCGGGAGCAGCTCCTGGTCGCGCACCATCTCCACCCGCGGTTCGAGCTGCTCCACCAGCCGGCACAGCTCCTCGTCCAACGGCGTCACGACGCCGACCCGCAACCGCTCGCCCAAAGAGCCCTCCCGATCCGCACCTTGGAGCCCTACTGCTGCGCAGCGGGCCTGAGATCAGCAGTATGGCTCCAACGTGCGGGGGTGAGGGCCCCGGTCAGTCGTCCTCCGCCGCGTCCTCGGCCGCTTCCTCCGCGTCTTCCGCGGCGTCCTCGATCTCATCGGCGGTGAGCTCCCCCGGGCGCACCACGTCGACGCTGCCGAACAGCGCCGTGGCGTCCACGACGACCTCGCGCCCCGGGCCGGCGCAGGCCTGCCCGCACTCGCTGCTGCCGAACACCACGGGCCCGCTGAGGCTCGCCCGCACGCCCTCGGGCACCACGACCTTGACGCTGCCGAACAGCGCACCCACCTCGACCTGGGTCTGCTCGGGCCCGACGCTGACCTCCCGGCTGCCCATCACCGCCGTGGCGTCGTCGGCCATGAGCACCTGCCCCCCGAGGAACAGCGCCACGCCGGCGACGGCCACGCCGATCGCGCCGCTGGTGAGCCGCTGCGCGAGGCTCTTGCGCTCGCCCTCGTCGGGAGTGGGTTCGGGCACCGCGACGGTGGGCGCCTCGTCCGGCGCCGGCCGGTACGGGGGGAGGTCCTCGACCAGCGCGTCGAGCTCCTTCTGGGTGCGGGCCGCCCAGCACTGCGCGGCGCGCTCGTCGTACTCGGTGAGGGTGAGCACGCCGTCGCCGTGCGCCTGCTGCAGGTGCGCGTCGGTGGCGCGGCGTTCACGGTCGCCGATGCGCAGCCCGGGCCGAGGTTCGTCCACGCACCCATAGTGCAGCACCACCGGGCCGAGGCGGTCACCCGTGCCCGGCGGGTACCGAGGTGGTCACGGGGGTGTCCCAGTCGATGTGGTGCCCGTGCAGCCAGGCGGCGACCGCGGCGCCCTGGCGCCGCAGGACGATCGGCAGGAACGCGTCGCGCAGGACCCGGCCCACCGGCCCGGCCGCCTTGCTGCTGCTCGACCGCGCCCCGCTCGCCACCACCTGTTCCACGCGCGCGCGGCGCAGCCGCTCGTAGGCGGCGAACGCGGCGGCCGGCTCCGGGAGGTCGCGCAGGCACCGGCCCAGCTCGACCGCGTCCTCGATCGCCATCGACGCGCCCTGACCCGACGCCGGCGAGGTGGCGTGCGCGGCGTCGCCGATCACGATCATCCGGTCGCGGTGCCAGCGCCGCACCGACGGCAGGTCGTGGGTGGCCCACCCCACCAGCTCACCCGGCGTGGAGTCGATGATCGCGCACGCCGGGGTGCGGTCGCCGGCGAACAGCGCCCGCAACCGGTCCCGCCAGTGCTCGGTGGTCAGGGCGGCCAGCTCGCCGGGTGCCGGCTCCGTGCACTGCGGCGGGTTGGCGAACCACCAGACGCCCCCGTCGGGCGCCACCGCGTACCCGAAGAACGCGCGCTTGTCGAACACCATCTCGTACTCCCCCGGGACGGCCCCGGTCTCCTGCGGCGGCGCGTACCCCCCGATGTTGAGCACCGGCACGTATCGGGCCGGGGCCGCGGACGGGTCGATGACGTGCCGCACGCGGGAGCGGATGCCGTCGGCCCCGACCAGGACGTCGGCGCTGGCCGTGGAGCCGTCGGTGAACTCGGCGCGCACCCCGCCCGCCTGCGGTCGCGCATCCGCGAAGCGGCGTCCGTGCTCGATCGGGATGCCGAGCTTGCGGGCCTCGTCGCGCAGTGCGCGGTAGAGGTCGCTGCGGCGCAGCGTGACGCCGATCGTGCCGTCCGGCAGCGGCGCGCCGGTGCTCACCTCGCCGAGGGCCTTGCCGCTCCCGCTGCGGAAGCGCATGCGCGGGGTGGGGAAGCCGAGGCCGGTGACGAGGTGTCCGACGCCGAGGGCGCGCAGCGCGTCGATCCCGTTGACCTGCAACGTCAGGAACGCGCCGAGCTCGTCGGCCGCGCCCTCGCGCGCTTCGAACACGGTGGGGGCGAAACCCGCCCGCTGCAGGGCGATCGCCGCCACCGGCCCCGCGACGCCCGCACCGACCACCATCGCTGTGCGCATGACCTATCCTCTTCTCGCGTGACCAAGTATCTCGTCTGCTCGAGTATCTTGGTGAGTCGAGAGAATGTCAACGGAGGGGGCGGAATGCCCGGCGACGACCTGCGGACGACGATCCAGCGCTCGGTCCTGCGCTTCATCGCCGGCGTGGTGCTGCACAACCAGCAGGTGTCCCAGCGCGTCGGCCTGGCCGCCAGCGACTCCCAGGTGCTCTCGCTGCTGAACCTGCACGGCCCCCTGACGCCGGGACGGCTCGCGGAAACGACCGGCCTCACCACCGGCACCGTGACCGGCGTGATCGACCGGCTGGAACGCGGCGGCTACGTGCGCCGCGAACGCGACACCGCGGACCGGCGGAAGGTGCTGGTGACCCCCGTGGCCGAGGCGGTGGCCCCCTTGGCCGAGCACTACCGGCAGCACGGCGAGCACCTCGACGCCGTGCTGCGCGCCCGCGACCCGGATCAGCTTCGGGTGATCGCGGACTTCCTCGCGGAGCTGACGGACCCGGCCTCCGCACCACCCTCCTCGGCCGGCGGGCGCGGCGGCGGCACGACGAGCAGCAGCGGCAGCTGACCGAGCTCGGGACGGCGGGGCTTGCGCACGTGGGCGACGACCCAGCCCTCGCGACGCGGATGCCCGTGCACGAACGACACCTCCACCACCTCCGCCGACGAGCACACCACAGCGGTCCGACAGTTCCGGCTCCGGCGAATTCCGGGACCGCACCGGCGCCCGCTCCTAGGATCGTGGGGTGACCTCGCCCGCCACCCGGTTCGATGCCAGCCGGTTCGATGCCGCCGCCGGCACCTACGACGACGACCCGCACCACCTGGACATCGCCCGGGAGCTGGTCGCCGGGTTGCACGCGACGACCCGCCCCCGCCTGGTCGTCGACGTCGCCACCGGAACCGGGTTCGCCGCCTTCGCCGCGCTGCACGCGCTCGACCCGCAGCGCGTCGTGGCGGTCGACGTCTCGGCACGCATGCTCGAACGCGCCGCGGCGAAAGCTCCCACGGCCGACCCGGACGGCCGGATCGAGTGGCGGGACGCCCCCGCGGTGCCGCTCGAACTGCCCGACCACGCGGCCGATGTGGTGCTCTGCGCCTCCGCGCTGCACCTGATCGGCGCCACGGCGCCACCCGAGTGGCGCCGTGTCCTGCGCCCGGGCGGACGGGCCGCGTTCAGCATCCCGGTGGCCGCGGACTTCCGGCCCTCCCCCGAGTTCCGGGCGACGCTGCCCACCGACCTCACCCTGCCCGCCGACGAGGCCGGCGCCGAACGCATCGCCCGCGCCGCGGGCCTCGTCCCGGTGGCGGTGCGCACCACCGCGCCGGTGTCGGTGGAGCGACCCCGCCGGTCGTTCCTGGTCTGGGCGGACGCACCGTGGTGAGCGGCGTGCGCGTCGTCGGGTTGCACACGTACCCGATCAAGGGCTGCGCCGGCACGGCGCTCGCCACCGCGCGGCTCACACCCGCAGGCATCGCCCACGACCGGTCCTTCATGGTCACCGACGAGCAGGGCGTCTTCCGCAGCCAGCGTCGGGATCCGCTGCTCGCGGCGATCCGTCCCGAGGTCGCGGACGACGGGCGGGCGCTGGTGCTGCGCGCCGCAGGCGCGGACGTCCTGCGGATCCCCGTGGACGTGCACGCGCCGCGGCGGCCGGTCGAGCTGTTCGGCCGCCCGTTCCAGGGCATCGACCAGGGCGACGCCGTCGCCGAGTGGCTCTCCGCCGTGCTGGGCACGGCGAGCCGGCTGGTGCGGGTGCCACCGGAGCACGACCGCGTGACCGCCGGCGAGACGCCCGGGACGTGCGGGTTCGCGGACAGCGGCGCCCTGCTCGTCACGAGCCGCGCCTCGCTCGACGAGTTGAACCGGCGGATCCGCGAGCGCGGCGCGGCGCCCGTGCCGGTGGCGCGGTTCCGGCCCAACATCGTGGTGGACGGCTGGGCCGAGCCGCACGTCGAGGACCAGGCCCGCGACGCCGGCATCGGCGGCGACGGGGTCGCTCTCGGGTTCGCGAAGCTCGCCGTCCGGTGCGCGGTCACTCTGGTCGACCAGCGGACCGGCGAGCGCGTCGGCCCCGAACCGCTGCGGACGCTGGCGGACTACCGGCGCGTGACGGACGCGGGCGTCGCGTTCGGCGCGAAGTTCGCGGTGCGCCGCACCGGGCGGCTCGCCGTGGGCGACGAGGTGCGCGTGGACCGGTGGGCGTGCGCGCCGGTCACCGCGTAGCCCCGCCGCGCCGGACCCGCCCCCACGGCTTGTAGACGGCCAGCACGGTGGCCACCACCAGCGATACCCCGGACACGATCGGCGGGAACACCAGGTTGCCCGGGTCCGGCGCGGCGCCGTCGCCCGCGAGCAGGCGGCCCGCCTGCGCGGCCTCGTCCAGCCCGGGGCGCAGCAGCAGGAGGACCAGGAGCGTCAGCACGACGTTGAGGACCAGCTTGGCCACCACCCACCAGTACCGCACGAGGCCGTGGTGGGTCCCGATCCCGAGGACGACGCCGGTGGCGAGGCACGCGAGCCCGCTGATCAGGATCGGCCAGGTCAGCAGGGGCAGCACCTGGTAGCAGAGGGCGGCCAGCGCCACGTCGGAGGTGAGCATCGGGGTGAAGACGAGTACCGCCAGCATCACGTCGAGGCCGATCCAGGCGCCCGCCGCCACGATGTGCGCGACCAGCACTCCCTTGCGGGTCCGCGGGCGCATCCGCCACGTCCCGGACGGCAGGACCTGCGTCGCCATGGTTCCTCCTCGTGGCGGCGATCCCATCGTGGCGGTGTGCGGCGCGCCGCGCGTCCCAGCGGGGACGGAGGTGCCGCTGCGCTCACCGGGGTAGCGCCGCCACGGTCGGTACCCCGGGCGGCGTAGCTGTCCTACGGTGAGCGCATGCGCACCGCGGCACGTCGCGGCTGGTGGGCCGGGCCGCTCCCCACCGTGGTGCTGCCGCTCGCCGTCGGGGCTCTCTCCGTGGTCGGGACGTTCGGGGCCGCTCGCGGCCAGCCCTTCGCACACCCGCTGGACGCGCTGGGCATCGCGCTGCTGCTCACCGGTGCCGCGGCGCTCGTCCTGCGCCGCCGCCACCCCACCGAGGTGCTCGCCGTGGCCGCGGCCGCCGCCGGGCTCTACCTCGGTCTGGGCTACCCGTACGGGCCGGTGTTCCTGGCGTCGCTCGTGGCGTTGTGCAGCGCCGTCGTCGCCGGGCACCGCAGGGGTGCCTACACCGTCACGGCCGTGGCGTTCGTCGCCCTGCTGGTGATGCACCTGATCCGCTTCCCCGACCAGCCGTTGCCGCTGTTCGGCGCGGGCGGCTGGCTCTCGTCGCTGGCCGTCGTGATCGCGCTGTGCGAGTGGTGGCGCGCCCGGCGCGAGCGCCTCGCGCAGGAGCAGCTGGCCCAGGAGGAGACCGAGCGCAGGCGGGGCAGCGAGGAGCGGCTGCGCATCGCCCGCGACCTGCACGACTCCCTCGGGCACCACGTCAGCCTGATCAACGTGCAGGCCGGGGTCGCGCTGCACCTGATGGACGACGACCCCGAGCAGGTGCGGTCCGCGCTCGCCGCGATCAAGCAGTCCAGCGGGGAGCTGCTGCGCGAGATGCGGGCCACGCTGGGCGTCCTGCGCGGTGTGGACGAGGGCCCGCCGCGCACACCGGTGGCCGGGCTCGCCCGGCTGGAGGACCTGCTCGCGGAGAACCGGGCCGCCGGCCTGCCCGTGGAGCTGGAGGTGGTCGGCGAGCGGAGGGAGCTGCCCCCGAGCGTCGACCAGGCCGCGTACCGGATCGTGCAGGAGTCGCTCACCAACACCCGCCGCCACGCCGGCCCGGCGCGCTCCCGCGTGGCGCTGCACTACGGCGGCGACGACCTGGAGGTGCGGGTCGAGGACGACGGGCTCGGGGCTCCCGTCCCGGCCGAGGCGTCCGGCCGCAACGGGCTGCCCGGGATGCGGGAGCGCGCTGCGGCGCTGGGCGGCACGCTCGACGCGGGCCCGCGCCCGGACGGCGGCTTCCGCGTGCACGCCCGGCTGCCCGCTGCGGCGGCCCGGAACCGATCCGAGCCGCACACCAGCGCGGATCCGCGACCGTGATGTGCGGCTCGCGTCGATCGAGTAGCGATGATCGGTCTGCCCCGGCGCGGCCCGACCGCAGGTCAGCGCCCCGTGGGGGTGAGCGCGTTGATCCAGAGGTCCAGCTCGTCGCGCACCGACCGCAATGCCGTGGCCTGCCGGCACAGCTCGCCTGCCGCCGCGGCCCGCGTCGGGTGGCGCGGGAGCGGGGCCCTCGCGGAGGCCCGCAGCAGCCGGTGGTGCCCCAGGACCAGGTCCGAGAGCCGCCGCTCGAGCGAGCCCTCCCCCGCGTACGGCGCGAAGTCGAGCGACCACCGCCACAACCGGCGGTACTCGTCCGCGATCCGCGCGCCGTCCTCGGCGCGGTCCTGCACCGCGGCCTCGGTTCGCTGCTGCAGCAGCAGCGCCTGGTCGGCGACGGCGAGCAGGCCGAGCAGGTCGGCGAGCACGCGTTCGGGCCGGTCGGCCGGGTGGCTCGGCATCGCGCTCACCTCATCGTGACGGGATCGGGCGAGCTTAGTGGTCCGCGCGCAGCACCTCGCGATGCCGTCAGCGCGCCCCGTCCTCGGGCGGGAGCGGCCCGAGCCCCTCCAGGCCGTAACGCTCCCCCAGCTCCCGTACCGGGTCGGGCCCCAGCGTGCCGGCCTGGTGCGCGGCGTGGACGTCGCGGAAGAAGCCCTCGGTGCCACCCGGCACGAACAAGGTGATCTTGCGACCGCCGTCGGAGACGCAGCGCATGCCGTGTGCGGCGCCCGGCGGGACGAACACGAAGGCACCCGCTCCGGCGGTGAACCACTGACCGTCGACGTAGTACCGGTAGCTGCCCTCCAGCACGTACCACGCCTCGGCCACGTCGTGCCGGTGGGTGATCGTGGCGAACCCCGCGCTGTCGACGCCCACGATGAGGCCGAAGAGCCCGCCGGTGCTCTCCCGGCTGGCCTTGACCAGCATCTCGCTTCCCTCGGGCACGAGCCCGGGTTCACCTTCGTGCGCTTCGAGGACGAACGGTCGCCGCCCGTCCCACCCGTCGGTCGTCATCAGCCCCCCAGCCGTGCCGGCACCTGCGGCGATGCTACGGGCGGCACCCGTAGTGCTCCCGCGCCACCCGCTGCATCGCGGCGGCGGCGTTCGAGGTCAGCGACCGCGCGCTGAAGTAGACGTCGCCGCCGACGCCGGGGTGCGCCTCGTTGAACGTCAGGTGCTCGGTGAGCTCGGCGTCGTCCCATGCCGGCGTGGTGCCGGTCTTGTAGGCCGCCTGGCCGATGTAGAGGGCGACATCGGTGCCCGACACGAGGTCGGCCCACCAGGGCACGAGCGCCGCGTAGTCGGCGGTCGGGTGCCCGATCTCCCAGTAGACCTGCGGGACGACGTAGTCGACCCACCCCTCCCGGACCCACCTCGCGCTGTCGGCGAAGTTCGCGTCGTAGGACTGCAGGCCGCTGGTCGGCGACCCGCCCGGGTCCTCGGACCGGTTGCGCCAGATGCCGAAGGGGCTGATGCCGAACGCGACGTCGCGGTCGAGCGCGTCCAGGCGCTCGGACACGTCCTGCACGAACCGGTTCACGTTGTCCCGCCGCCAGTCGCCGACGTCGCCGCTGCCGTGCGCGGCGAACGTCTCCGCGTCGGGGATCGGCGCCCCGTCCGCGGGGTAGGGGTAGAAGTAGTCGTCGAAGTGCACGGCGTCGACGTCGTAGCGCTCGGCCGCGTCCAGCACCACGTCGGCGACGAACTTGCGGACCTCCGGCACCCCCGGGTCGTAGTAGAGCTGCCCGCCGTAGCCGAACACCCAGTCGGGGTGCTGCCGGGCCGGGTGTTCGGGCACGAGCTGCGCCGGGTCTGCCTGCTTGCTCACCCGGAACGGGTTGAACCACGCGTGGAACGACATCCCGCGCCCGTGCGTCTCCTCGACGAGGAACTCGAGCGGGTCGTAGCCGGGGTCCGTCCCCTGCTCGCCGGTGAGCCAGTGCGACCACGGCTCGTACGGCGAGGGCCACAGCGCGTCGGCCGTGGGCCGCACCTGCACCATCACGGTGTTGATGCCCAGCTCCTGCGCGTCGTCGAGGATGTCGCGGTACTCCCGCTGCTGTTGCTGCACCGGCAGCCCGGGGCGGCTCGGCCAGTCGATGTTCTCGACCGTGGAGATCCACACGGCGCGCACGCCGCCTGCACCGCACGTGGACCCGGCCTCGGCGGCGGGCGGCACACCCGCGACGGCGAGGGCCGACGTGACCAGGGCGACACCCCATCGCAGCAGCTGAGCCCGCATGATCGCCAGTATCGGGTGTGAGTGGTGCCGCGCACCGCCACCGACGCCCGATAGTGCAGATCTTCAGCCGTCTTGACGGGCCCGGCGGGCTGCGTGACGTTGTGCGGGGACACCGACGCCGCTGGAGGACGAGCCTGTGTGGAAGATCTGCCGGACCTGCGCCGTCGAGCACGACTCGGACGCCGAGCGCTGCGCCATCTGCTTCGACGAGCGGCAGTGGGTGCCGGCCGACGGGCAGCAGTGGACCACCGCCGAGGAGCTGGCCGCGGCCGGGCACCGGGTGCAGGTGCGCGAGGTCGAGCCGGACCTGTTCGGCATCACCGTCGAACCCAAGTTCGGCATCGGGCAGCGCTCGCACCTCGTGCGCACGCCGGCCGGGAACCTGCTCTGGGACGTCGTGGGCCACGTCGACGAGGACGCCGCGCGCCGGGTGCGCGAGCTGGGCGAGGTCGCCGCGATCGTGGCGAGCCACCCGCACCACTTCGGCGTGCAGGTCGAGTGGAGCCGGCTGCTCGGCGGGGTCCCGGTGCTCGTCGCCGAGGCCGACATGGCGTGGGTGGCCCGACCGGATCCGGTGATCCGGCCGTGGAGCGGCACCCTCGACCTGCTGCCCGGCGTCACGCTCGCCCAGCTCGGCGGGCACTTCCCGGGCAGCGCGGTGGCGCACTGGGCTGCCGGGGCGCAGGGGCGGGGCGTCCTGCTCAGCGGCGACACGGTCCCGACCAACCCGGACCGCGCCACCGTCACCTTCATGCGCAGCTACCCGAACCGGATCCCGCTCTCGGCCGCGGTGGCGCAGCGGATCGCGAAGGCCGTGGAGCAGTTCTCGTTCGACCGGATCTACGACAACTTCGGCAACAGCATCGCCACCGACGCCCGCGCGGCCGTCCGCCGCTCCGCCGACCGCTACACGGCATGGGTGCGGGGCGACTACGACCACCTCACCTGAGGATCAGCGCGAGCACCGCGCCCGCCGGGTCGCGGACCACCGCGTAGGCGCCCGTGCCCTCCCCCTTCGGGCCCGCGACCACCTCGCCGCCGCGGTTGCGGACCGCGGCCAGGCTCGCGTCCAGGTCCTCCACGGCGACGTAGGCCAGCCACTGCGGCGGCAGGTCCGCGTTCTCCCCGCGGGCGTGGCAGATCCCGGCAGCCGGCGTGCCGTCGGCGGCCAGCATCATCCAGTCCTCGCCCAGCGGCTCGGGCGTCCAGCCGATCACGTCGGCGTAGAAGTCGCGCACCGCGGGCGCGTCGGGCACCGTCAGGTCCAGGTGCACGAACATCCCGGGTTTCCAGTCCACGCTCATGACGCTCCTCCGGTCGGGAACAGGGTTTCGAGCCAGCGCTGCCAGTCAGCGGTCAGCGCGTCGGTGTCCACGGGCGGGCCGTAGACGTAGTGGTAGGCACTGACACCGCAGCCGGCCTCGCCCTCGGCGCCGATGCGGTGCAGCCCGTGCGCCGAGCGGACGCCGAGGAACTCCTCGTTCGCGACGTCCACCACGCCGGTGACCGCGGCGGGCCCGTCGGGGGCCAGGGTGACCGTGTCGCCGACGGTGGGATGCCCCGCCAGCCCGAGCGCGCGGTGCAACACCGGCCAGATGTCGCGCGCGTTCCCCGCGGTGTATGCCATGGCCACGACGTTGCCCACGGGCAGGCCGGCGAAGTGGCGCAGGTAGCTGCGCAGGTTGGCGAGGAACAGGGTCCAGCCGGCGTCGAAGCTGTCGTACTCGTCGTCCCAGTCCGCACCGTCGAGGAAGCCGCTCTGCACGAACCTCACGACGGTGCCGCCACCGGCGCGGCCCTCGACGAGGAACTCGTACGCGTACTGCGGCCGTCCGTCGTCGGGCTGGTCGAAGGCGCCGTAGGCGAACCGGTGCCCCGGCTCCCAGGCGGTGACCCGGCCGCGGGTGGTGAACCCGCCGCCGTAGTCCTGCTCCACGGTGCCGCCCTCCCGCGGCTGCACCGCGTGCGGCACGAACCACGCGGCGATGCCCGGGCCGGTCGCGATGGCCTCCCACACCTGCTCGGGCGAGGCGTCCAGCTCGACGTGCTTCTCCAGGCGCCGATCGCTCATGCGTCGACCCCCCTCGACTCGGGGTGGATCGCGACGACCACGCGGTGCCTGCGCCCACCCTCGGCGCCCTCGTCGTGGTACTTGCCCACCAGCGCGGTGACGGCCTGGGCGAGCTCGTCGGCGAACGCGGCCCGGTCGGATGCCGACGCGAAGCGCACCTCGCCGTCGACGGCGAACGTCGCCAGCCGCTTGCCCGCCGACGTCGCGCCGGCGAGCAGCTCCCCCACCTCCCGCACGGTGCGCGCCGCGACGGCGATGAGCCAGCGGGCCGAGAGCCGGTCCGGCGCCCGGCCGGGGTCCGGGGCGACGGCACCGAGGGCCGCGGGCGAGATCACGTAGCTCGCGGCCGTGGCCTGCATGACCCGTTCGGTCATGTTGCCCTTGCGGCGCTGCGCCACCAGCTCGATCAGCCCGTGCTGCTCGAGCGTGCGCAGGTGGTAGTTGACCTTCTGCCGGGCGAGCCCGACCTTCGGCGCGAGGCTGCTCGCCGATCCCGGTTCGGCCAGCTCGGCGAGCAACCGCGCCCGGACCGGGTCGAGCGAGACCCCTGCGGCGGCCGGGTCGTCGATGACGCTGAGCTCGTGCACGCAGAGACCGTCCCACCGACAAGAAAAGTTGTCAAGGGCCGTTTGTGCACGTCGGAGCCGGGTAGGCCGTCGGCATGACCGACCGGTTCCGCAAGGGCGACCACGTCACCTGGTCCTCGCACGGCGGCACCGCCGAGGGCACGGTGGAGGAGGAGATCACCTCCGACACCGAGGCGGCCGGCCGCACCGTGCGCGCGAGCGAGGACGAACCGCAGTACCGGGTGCGCAGCGAGAAGAGCGGCGGCGAGGCGGTGCACAAGCCCTCGGCGCTGAAGAACAAGTGACCGGCGACGACCACGCCCACATGCGCAAGGTCGTCGGGTACGTGCACCGGCACCTGGCCCAGCGGCCGACGAAGGAGTCGATCGAGGACTCCCGCTGGCGCCACTCGCTGATGAACTGGGGCCACGACCCCTGCAAGGGCTGAGTCCGACGACGACCGCGATCGGTCGGCGGCGGCCGGCCCCGCCGGGCGGGCAGAGGGCAGACTGGCTCGATGGAGCACCGGAACCCGGCGCCGGCCGAGATCGCGCGGCAGCGTCCGCCGGACGACCCGCGCCTGGACCTCGTGGCCGGGTCCGTCGACCTGCCCGGCGGACCGATCCGGTACGTGCACCCGCGCGACGCGGCGGCGCTGCTCTACGAGGAGGACGTGGCGGCCGACCAGTCCTACCCGCCGTACTGGGCCGAGGTGTGGCCCAGCGGGGTCGAGCTCGCGCGCGCGGTGTCCGGGCAGGACTGGCAGGGCGTTCCCGCGCTCGAGCTGGGCTGCGGGCTGGGGTTGCCGTCCGTGGCGGTCGCGCTCGCCGGGGCGCGGGTGCTCGCCACCGACCGCTCGGCCGACGCGCTCGCGTTCGCCGCCGTGAACGCCGAGCAGAACGGCGCCCGCATCGAGACCGCCGTCTGCTCATGGGACGACGCCGACGCCCTGGTCTCCCGGGGCCCGTTCCGGCTCGTGCTCGCCGCCGACGTCCTCTACGGCCAGCGCAACATCGACGAGCTGACCGCGCTGCTCCCCCGGCTCCTGACCGCCGACGGCGTCGTCTGGATCGCGGACCCGGACCGGCCGCTGACCGGGGACTTCCTGGCCGCCACGCGAGCCGGCTGGCAGTCGGTCGAGACCACCCCCACCCAGGTGCCGGAGGTGCACCTGCACCGGCTGACGGGCCCGCCGCGCGTCACCGCGTCCGGCTGACCCACCCCATCGGGCGAGTCGCCGCCCTCCCCCGGGCCGTTACCGTCGCCGGATGGACGACGTGCTGGTCGAGCAGCTGGGCGCCACCTACCGCGACCTGCACGCCCACCCGGAGCTGTCGGGGGCGGAGACCCGTACGGCCGCGGTCGCCTCCTCCTGGTTGGGCGAGCGCGGGTACGAGGTCATCGACGGGGTCGGCGGTACCGGCGTCGTCGGGCTGCTGCGCACGGGCCCGGGGCCGGTGGTCCTGCTGCGCGCGGACATGGACGCGCTGCCGGTCACCGAGGCCACCGGGTTGCCCTACTCCAGCGTCGTGGACGAGGTGATGCACGCCTGCGGCCACGATGTCCACGTCACCTGCCTCCTCGGTGCCGCCCACGAGCTCGCGGCGGCCCGTGACAGCTGGGAGGGCACGGTGGTGGTCGTCTTCCAGCCCGCCGAGGAGACCGCTTCCGGCGCCCAGGCGATGATCGACGACGGTCTCTTCGAGCGGGTCCCGCGCCCCACCGTCGTGCTGGGCCAGCACGTCGCCCCGATCCCGGCCGGGGTGCTCGGTCTGCGCAGCGGGCCCGCGTTCGCGGCCACCGACACGCTGCGCGTCACGATGTTCGGCGCGGGGGGACACGGCTCGCGCCCCGAGACGACCGTCGATCCCGTGCTCATGGCCGCGAGCACCGTGCAGCGCTGGCAGGGCATCGTGTCGCGGGAGGTGGCCGGCACCCAGACGGCGGTGCTGACGGTGGGGGCGTTGCACGCGGGCACCAAGGCCAACATCGTGCCCGACCGTGCCGAGATGCTGCTCAGCGTGCGCACCTTCGAAGACACGGTCCGGGAACGCGTGCTCGCCGCCATCGAGCGGATCGCGCGGGCCGAGGCGCAGGCCTCCGGCGCGCCGAAGCCACCGCTGATCGAGACCCTGGAGACGGCACCGGCCGTCGTGAACGACCCCGCAGCGGCCGGGCGGACGCAGCAGGCCCTCGAGCAGCTCGTCGGGCCCGGACGGGTCCTCGACCCCGGTCCGGTCACGGGCAGCGAGGACGTCGGTCTCCTCGCGGCCGCCGCCGAGGCCCCCCTCGTGTTCTGGTTGCTCGGGGGCGCCGACCCCGCGCTGTTCGCCGGCGCGTCGACGGTCGAGGAGACCATGCAGGTCGTGGCCGGGCTGCCCTCCAACCACTCGCCGCACTACGCGCCCGCGCCGGAACCCACCCTCCGGATCGGGGCGGCTGCGCTCACCGCCGCCGCGCGGCAGTGGCTCGCCGGCTGACCCGGTGGCACGGGCGGGCGTCAGGTCCGCCCTGTGGTCGTCGCTCCCGCGGCATCCGTCGCGCCGGACGCGACCGATTCCGGCAGCTCCTCCGGCCGGTAGTCGGGGAGCCGGTTCGCGGGGACGATCGCGAGCGCGCTGATCGCGGCGAGTACGAGCAGCCCGAGGCGCAGCGCGCGCAGGCGCGCGTCCTCGTTGAGCGCGACCGCGGCGTCGACCTGCGCAGGGCTCGCGTCGGTCCCGGCGAGGATGGTCCGCAGCCGGTCGTTGCTGACGAAGTTCGTCTTGTCCAGGTCGACCTGCGCGACGAGCTCCGGTGGGAGCTCGACGTTGCGCGCCACCGCCGTGGCGACGTTCGCGCTGAGGATGCCCACCAGCAGCGCGCCCGCGACGGCGGTGCCGACGGCGGAGGCGAGGTTCTGCACGGTGCCGCGGACCGACCCGACGTCGCCTGCGAGCTCCTTCGGCGAGGCCGTCACGAGGACGTTGAACACGAGCGTGACCAGCGCACCCTGGCCGACGCCGAACACGAAGAGGCCGAGGATCGTCGGGAGGATCTCCCAGTTGTTCGTCACCACCACGGACAACCACGCGAGCGCGACGGTGGTGAGCCCGAAGCCGGCCATGCCGATCGTGCGCGGGGTGAACCGGCCGTAGAGACGCACCACCAGCATCGCCGTCACGAACACCGTGAGGTTGAACGGCAGCATGGCCAGCGAGGTGTCGAACGGCGTGCGGCCCTGGACGATCTGGATGTAGAGCGGCACCGTGAAGTTCAGGGCAGCCTCCAGCGCGACCACGATGAACATCGCGTAGACCGCGGCGCGCTCGCCCGAGGAACCGAACACCGACAGGTTCACCAGCGGCACCTGTCCGGCGTCCGTGCGGCGCCGGGTCCACAGGAAGAACAGCTGCACGAGCACGACGCCGAGCACGATCAGGATCGGCGCCGGGGACAGGCCCATCACCCCGAACGGCGCGCCCGTGCCGGCGCGGAGCACCCCCCAGCTGTTGAGGTTGTTCACGCCCAGGGTCAGTAGCACGACGGCGACGCCGATCAGAACGGCTGCCACGACGTCGATCGAGATCTCCGCGTTGCCCCGGTCCGAACGCAACCGGAAGCTGAGGACGAACACGGCGACGGCGAGCAGGAGCACCACGACGAAGACCGGCCGCCAGCCGACGAGGGTGGCGAGCGTGCCGCCGACGAGGAACGCGGTCACGCCGCCGAGAGCGCGGGCCGATCCGAGCGCGCCGATCGCGGTGGCCTGCTGCGCACCGCGGTAGTTCTCGGCGATGAGAGCGACGAGCGAGGGCACGATGAGGGCCGCGGACGCGCCGGCCAGGCCCTGCGCGACGATCACCCAGCCCACCCCCGGAGCCAGGATCATGCACAGCGCGGAAGCCGCGAACACCACCACCACGATGCGGAAGACGACCACCCAGCCCACGCGCTGCCCGATCTTCGCACCGACCATGACGAGCGCGGCCACCACCAGGCCGTAGGTCACGATCGCGGTGCTGACGTCGGTCGGCGGGACGCCGAAGTCGTCCACGATGCCGCTGATGGACACCGGCAGGGCAGCGACGTTGTAGGACATCAGGATCTGCGCGAGGAACAGGCCGATCATCGGGACCCAGGACGCCCGGGCCCCGGCCGGCGCTGCGGCATCCGTCATGGCTTCCCTCCGGGGACGTGCGGATCCGAGGCGAAGACGTTCAGCCCGAGGGCCCGCGACAGGTAGGCGGTGGCGATCTGACCGCGCACGCTGTTGCCGGCCGCGTCCAGCCGGGGCGCGTAGGCCCCGATGCCTGCCTTGCCGGGGGCCACGGTGACCAGCCCTCCTGCCACTCCGGACTTACCGGGGAGTCCGATCTCGAACAGCCACTCGCCGGACCGCTCGTACAGGCCGCTCGCGGCGAGGACCGCGAGCGCGTCCCGGCAGACGTCCGCCGAGACGACCCGCTCACCGGTGACGGGGTTGACGCCGCCGTCGGCGAGCGTCGCGCCCATCACCGCCAGGTCGCGGGCGTCGACGCGGAGCGCGCACTGGCGCGTGTAGACGTCGACGACCACGAGCGGGTCGCGTTCGATGCGCCCGTAGCTCTCCAGCAGCTGGGCGATCGCCCTGTTGCGGTGGTTGGTCGCTGCTTCACAGCGGTACACCTCGTGGTCGACCTCGAGCGCCCGCCCCGCGAAGCGGGACAGCCCGTCGCGCACGGCGTCCCACAGCTCCTGGGCGGTGTCGCCGGGCATGAGCGCCGTCGTCGCGAGCGCGCCCGCGTTCACCATCGGGTTCATCGGGTGCCCGTCGTTCAGCTCGATCGCGACGACGGAGTCGAACGCCAGACCGGTGTTGTTGACACCGACGACCTCCAGCACGCGCTCGTGGCCGAACGCCTCGCTCAGCAGGGCGTACACGAACGCCTTCGAGATGGACTGGATGGAGAAGGCCGTACGTGTGTCGCCGCGCTCGTGCAGCCCGCCCTCGACGTCGGCGACGCAGAGCCCGAACGCCTCGGGGTCCGCGTCGGCGAGGATCGGGATGTAGTCCGCCACGGCGCCCTCCCGGTGCCGGGCGGCGTGCTCGTGCGCCCGCACCAGCAGGTCGTCGATCCTCGGCCCGGCCGGCACCGCTCCGGTGCCGACGGCCTGCCCGACGCCGTCGACGTCCAGGTCCATTTCCCGTCCCCCTCGGCGCCGCGACCGGATCCGGTGGTGATCCTCGATGAGCCGAACGTCCCGCGCCGGACCGCGCCCACGCCTCCCCCTCAGGGGATGAGATCCAACGCCCGGGTCGGACCGGACGGGCGCTACGGCCCCGGATCGGGCTGCAGGAGGCCGTCCCTGCGGGCGATGTCGACCGCCTCCCGGCGGGACGTGGCGTCGAGCTTGCTGTAGATCGCCCGGATGTGGGTCTTGACGGTGCTGTGCGACACGGTGAGGTCCTGGGCGATCTCGTCGAAGGAGCGCTGCGAGGGCAGCAGGCTCAGCACCGTCCGCTCGCGCTCGGTCAGGGCCACCGCGCGCCGGTCGACACCGAGGGAGTGCCGCGCGTCGAGCGCGCACTGCGCGGTGCGGTCGACCGGGCCGAAGCTGCCCAGGTGGTGCACGAGGAGGTCGACGACCTCGGCCGGGGCCGACGCCAGCGGCCGGTGCACGGTCATCGCCTCGGCGAGCTCCAGCGCGCGGACCAGGCTGCGGCGGGCCCGGGAGGGATGGTGGCCGAGCAGGGCGAGCCGGCAGTCGAGCACGTACGCCTCGCCCAGGGCCCAGGGCGTGACTGCCGGTGCCGATCCGCTCAGCAGCGGCGCGAGGGCCTCCCCCGCCGCCTCGTGCCGGCCGAGGCCGTCGAGCCGCTCGGCCCGCAGCAGGGCCAACTCACCGCCGTCGGGCAGGGAGCGCTGGGCCCACGCGAGAACCGTGCGGGCCAGCTCGTGCCGGCCGTCGATCGCTGCGGCGCGGTGCTCCAGGAGCACGAGCATCGCTACCAGCTCGGGGGTGGCCACGACGGTCGCGGCGAGCTCCCGCGCCGTCCGCAGCTGCTCGAGTCCCTCCGTGGTGCGCCCGAGGTCGAGCAGCGCGGCCCCGCGCACGCCCCGGCAGGTCGCGGTCATGGAATGCGAGATCCGGGGCCCGGACGGGGAGGTGGCGACGGTGAGCACCGGATCGAGGAGGGCGAGGCACTGCGCGGGGTCGGCGCGCAGCATCGCACCGTAGGCCCGCAGCATGCAGGAGACGGCCGCGCTGCCGGTGGTCGGCCACTCGGCGGCCGGCGGCGCGTCACGGTCGGCCTGTTCGGCCAGCTCGGTCATCCGGCGGTAGTCACCCTCGAAGGCCGCGATGAAGGCGAGCACCGTCAGCCCCTGCGCGACGAGCAGACCGTGCCCCAGCTCGCGCGCCCGTTCCACAGCCGCAAGCGCCACCGGCAGCGCCTCCTGCCGGCGGTCGGCCAGCGCCAGCGCCGTCGCCCGCTCGATCTGGCTCATGGTCACCAGCGCGTGCTCGGTGGTGCCCGCTCCGTCCCGCTCCGTGGCCAGCACCACGGCATCCGCCGCTCCTTCGGCGAGCGCGAGCCGGCTCCGGACCCGCTCGTGCAGCGCCAGCAGCGCGGGTGGGGGGTCGACCGGCCACAGGTCCTGCGCCCGCTGCAGGTGCGTCAGCGCTGCCTGCCCCTCGCCGATCTCGAGCTCGACCAGGACCGCGAGCACGGCCTGCCACGCGTCGTCGCACCCGGCGGTCCGAAGCCAGTCCAAGGTCGCGCGCACGACATGCAGCTGCCCGGTCCCCACGAGGGCGAGCGCGTGTTGCCGCAGCAGCGGCTCCACCCTCGACGCATCCCCCGACAGGCGTGCGTGCGCGAGCGCGACGTCCGGCTGGTCGTGAGCGGCGTACCAGTCGGCGGCTCGGGCGTGCAGCTCGGTCACCAGGTCCGGTCGGCGACGCTGCAGGTCCGCGCGCAGGTGCGCGCGCAGCAGCGGCTGCACCCGGTACCACATACGGCCCTCACCGGAGCTGATCACCAGCGCGGTGTCGCGCTCGAGCGCATCGAGCACCTCGCCGGCGTCCGACCGGCCGGACAGCGCGGCCGCCAGCGACGCCGAGAGCTGGTCACACACGCTGTTGGCGGCCAACATCTCGCGGTCCGCGATCGGGAGCCGCTCGAGGATCTCGCCGACCAGGTAGTCCGACACCGCCCGGCTGCTGCCGACGAAGTCGGCGATGAACAGGTCGGGATCGCCTGCTCCGTGAAGCGACATCGCCGCCAGCCGCAGCCCGGCGGGCCAGCCCTCGGTCTGCGCGACCAGCCGCCGCACCTGGTCCGGCCGGACGAGGACGTGCGCGGCCGCGAACACGGCGTCGGCCTCGGCCACGGAGAACTGCAGTTCGGCCGCCCGGACCTCGGACAGCTTCCCGTCCAGGCGCAGGCGCCCCACCGGCAGCGGTGGGTCGGCGCGACCGGCCACGACTATCTGAAGACCAGGCGGCCGGTCGCGGACCAGGAGGCCGAGCCCGCGCAGCGGGTCGGGCGCCACCAGCTCGTGCACGTCGTCGAGGACCAACCGCAGCACGCCCGGCACGGCCTCGAACACCTCGAGGACGGTGGCGACGAACCCGGGATCCCGGCTCGGCAGGCCGGGCACCGGGAGCGCATCGAGTCCGTGCGCCCGGGGAACTGCCGGGCAGGAGGTGAGCGCCGTCAGCAGGGCCGACCAGAAGCGCCGGTCGTCGTTGTCGTCCGCGTCGAGCGTCACCCACGCCGTCGACGCCGGACGACGCGTCGCCCACTCGGCGAGGAGCAGGGTCTTGCCATAGCCCGCCGGCGCGCTGACCAGCACCAACTGGTCGGGGGCAGCGGCGTCGAGCGCGGTCAGCAGCCGCGGCCGGGGCAGGTGGCGACACGACAGCCGGGGTACCGCGGTCTTCGCGCGCGGTACCCGGAGGCGACCGCCCGATCGATCCCCGGTGTGCACTATTCACCGCAAAGTACTCCGGGCACGAACCCCCTCACAGTGCACGACCGGGGGTCATCGGTCGTCGTGAATCGGGTCCTGTGGTCGGAGGTCGCGCCCGACCTCGTGCATCGACACCACGCGCAGCCCCATCGACCGCAGCAGCGCGAGCACGCCGTGCAGGTGCGAGTCGTCGAGGATCTCGCCGCTGATGACGGTCTCCGGCGGCGCGTCGGCCACGGTCATGTCGGGGAAGGCGGCGCGGGACCGCGCGGACAGCAGCCCGGCCACCCGGATCTCGTAGCGTCGTGTCGACATCAGCTGCACCCCCGCTCGCCCGGACCCGCACGGCGGATGAGCATGTGCGCCCCGCCGTGCCCGGTCATCGTCCGGACGGGACGGGATGCCCGCTCCCCGCGGCCGGTGGCGGCGCCCGCCGGACCGGCCGTGGACGCACCGGCCGGCGTGTTCTCCCCCGCTGCGGACGAGGCGACGGTTGACCGGGTGCGGGACCGTGCATGCCCGACCCGGCCACCGGAGGACGCGCATGGCAGTGCCGGAGGTTCCCGTACCCGGACCCGGCGGGCCCGCCGGACCGGACACGACAGCCGCGGGGGCGGGGACCGGGCCGCGGGCACTGGTCGTGCTCGGTGGTACCGCCGCGGCGGTCGTCGTCGCCGCCGGCATTCATGCGGCCTCCTGGTTGGTCGGCCCGGTGTTCCTGGCGCTCGTCATCGTGATCACCATCCACCCGGTGCGGCGGCGGCTGGTGGGCACGGGCCTTCCGGCGTGGGCGGCCACCGCCGTCATGGTCGTGCTCGTCCTCGTCGCCGTGACCGGGCTGGCCGGAGTGGCCGTCGTCGCGGTGGCACAGCTCGCGACGGTCCTGCCGCTCTACGCCGCGGAGGTCAACGCCCTGGTCACCGACGGGATGGCCGCCCTCGGCCAGTTCGGCGTCGGGCCGGAGCAGCTGCGCCTGCTGGCCGCGTCGCTGAACGTCGCCACGCTGCTCGGCCTGGCCAGCGGGATGCTGCTCGGGCTGACCACACTGCTCGCCGACGTGGCGTTCCTCCTGGCCCTGCTGCTGTTCCTCTGCCTGGAGTCCTCGGCCGCGTCCGCGCGGCTGGCCCTGCTCGCCGACGGCCGCCGCCCGGTCGGCCAGGCGCTGCGCAGCTTCGCGGGCGGCACACGCCGCTTCCTCGCGGTCACCACGGTCATCGGACTGCTGACCGGGGTGATCGACACGGTGGTCCTGGCGCTGCTCGGGGTCCCGGCCGCGGCTCTCTGGGGCCTGCTGGTGTTCCTCACCAACTACATCCCCTACGTCGGCTTCTGGATCGGGCTCGGGCCGCCCGCGCTGCTCGGGCTCCTGGTCGGCGGCTGGCCGCTGCTGATTGCCGTCGTCGCGGTGTTCGTCGTGGTGAACTTCGTGCTCACCTCGCTGGTCCAGCCCTACTACGTCGGCGACGCCGTCGGCATCTCGGTCACCGTCGCCCTGGTCTCCCTGATGCTGTGGGGATGGCTGCTCGGCCCGGTCGGCGCGGTGCTGGCAGTCCCGCTCACCCTGCTGGTGAAGGCCGTGCTCGTGGATGCCGACCCTCGTGCGGTGTGGGCAGACGGGCTGCTGAGCTCGTCCCGGCGGGTCCACCTCCTCGAGGCGAGGGTCCGCGGGCGGGGCCCGATCGACGACGCCGGGTGAACTCGCCCCTCAGCCGACCTCGCGCCGTGCCGACACCCACCGCTGCACCAGGATCGCCACGGCCATCAGCGACTGCCCGACGACCAGGGCCACGCCCACGCCCGTGAGCCCGAGCACCGGCATCAGCACGAGCGCCGGGGGGATGACGAGCAGGGCGAGCACCGCGGGCACACCGAGCAGCACGCTGCGCTGCTGGCGCACGCGAGCCGCGAAGAGCGTCTCGGTCACCACGACGTTGGGCACCGCGGACAGCGAGGCCAGCGCGAGCAGCGTCGTGCCCGTGGTGACGTAGTGCTCGCCGAAGACCGACAGGATCAGCCCGGCCCCCGGCACGATCACGAGCACGGCCGGCAGCACCAGGGCGAGCGACTTCGTGGTCATGCTGCGGCGCGCCGCGGCCAGGCCCGCCGGGTCGGCCGCCACGTGCGCCACCATCGACTGGCCCATCCCGTGCGAGACCAGGTAGAGCCCGTAGGCGATCGCCCACGCGATCCCGAACGTCGCGGCCTGCTCGGCGCCGAGCGTGACGAGGACCAGCAGCGGCAGGCCGAACTCGACGGCGAGCGTGAAGAGGCCACCGGTCCAGTCCGCCGAGACGAACCGCGCGACGGTGCGCGGCCGGACCGGCGAGGGTGCGGCCGCGCCGGAGCTCCTGCGCGGGAGCACGCGCAGCAGGAACGCGGTGATCCACAGGATGATCAACGCGGTGGCCACCACCCACGACACCGCGATCACCGACGAGAACGCGACCAGCGCCCCCAGCGCGAGCAGCGCGATCTTCAGCAGGGAGAACACCAGGTTCTCCACCGGCACGAGCGTGGCCCGCTTGACCGCGGTGAGGGCGTAGTCCTGCATGACGAACACCGTCCACACCGGCGTGGCCAGCGCGAAGAAGGCGATCAGCGGGCCGGGCCCCACCGCGTCCAGCAGCTCGGGCGCCCACCACCGCGCACCGAGCGCGAAGACGGCCCCCGCCACCGCGGCCGCGGCGCCCGCTACCGCGTAGCAGGACAGCACCAGGCGACGCGCCGACGACCCGGCCACGGCGACGAAGCGCAGCAGCGCGTTGCCGAGGTTCAGCTGCGCCGCCACCGCGAGCAGCGTCATCGTCGAGATCAGGGTGTTGTTGACACCGACGACCTCGGGCGCGAACAGCCGGGCGGCGACCACCCAGTACAGCAGCCCGATGACCGAGGTGAGCCCCGAGCTGAGCACCAGGGCCAGGCCGTCCCGGTGCTGCGGGTCCCGCCAGCCCGACACCGCGTTCCGCAGGCGCTGCGGAACCCGCGAGCCCGGCGCGTCAGGCATCGTCGGCGTCGGCTCCCGCGGTGCGGGCGGCCGGGTTCTCCGGCGCGAGGGGGGTGTTGCCCAGGACGATGTCGGCGGCCTTCTCGGCCAGCATCAGGGAGGGGGCGTAGGTGTTGGCGTTGGTGATGGACGGGAACGCGCCCGCGTCGACCACGCGCAACCCCTCCACCCCCCGCACGCGCATCGTGGCCGGGTCGAGCACCGCGTCCTCGTCGCTGCCCATGCGGGTGCTGCTGCACAGGTGCATGCCGGGCTGACCGGTGCGGCTCACCCACTCCATGATCTGCTCGTCGGTGCGCACGGCCGCGCCCGGCAGCCACTCGCCGCCGTCGAGGCGGCGCAGCGCGGGCCGGGCCAGCAGCTCGCGCCCGATGCGCACGGCGTCCAGCCAGCGCTGCCGGTCCTGCGCCCCGGAGAGGAAGTTCAGCCGCAGCGCGGGGTGCACGGCGGGGTCCGTCGAGCGGATCGCGACGGACCCGCGGGCCGCGGACCGCATCACCTCGATGTGCATCTGGTAGCCGTGCTGGTCCACCGGCATCGAGCGCTCCTCGCTCGCCATCGCGAGCGGCGCGAGCACGAACGACAGGTCGGGAGAGGTCTGCTCGGGGCTGCTGCGGACGAACCCGCCCACCCGCATCGGGTTCCACGCGCCGGGACCGCGGCCGAGCACCAGCGCCTCGGCGACGATCATCGGCCAGCGCGACTTGCGCCGCACGGACGCCATCGACACCGGCTCGTTGCTGGTGTGCTGCACGTGCACGGCGAGGTGGTCCTGCAGCGACTCGCCGACGCCCGGCAGGTCCTGGACCACGGGCACGCCGAGCGCCTCCAGCGCGGCCGCGCGCCCGATGCCGGACAGCTGCAGGATCTGCGGGGAGCCGACGGCGCCCGCGGACAGGACGATCTCGCCCGCGCGCACGACGTCCTCGCCGCCGCGCCCCTGCCGGAACCGCACGCCCACCGCGCGCCCGTTCTCGATGTCGACTCCCGTGACCTGCACCCGGGTGCGCACCTCGAGGTTCTCGCGGTGCCGCACCGGGCGCAGGTACGCCCGGGCGGCCGACTCGCGACGCCCGCCCCGCACGCCCTGGTCCAGCGGAGCGAAACCCTCCTGCTCGGAGCCGTTGATGTCGGGCAGCACCGCGTAGCCCGCCTCGCGGACCGCGCCGAAGAAGGCCTCGAAGATCGGGCCCTCGACCGGGTTGCGCACCACCGTGTGCGGCCCGCTGCGCCCCCGGAAGGCGTCCTCGATCTCGCCGACGCTGCGCTCGAGGCGCCGGAAGTAGGGCAGGCAGTGCGCGTAGTCCCACTCGGTCGTGCCGGTCTCGGTGGCCCACCGGTCGAAGTCGGCGCGGTGCCCGCGCGTGTAGAGCATCCCGTTGATGCTCGTGGAGCCCCCCAGCACCTTGCCGCGCGGATGCTCGAGGCGCCGCGAGCGCAGCAGCGGCTCGGGCTCGCCCACGTAACGCCAGTCGTGCTGCGCGCTGCCGACCGGCATGCCCATCGCGAGCGGCAGGTGGACCGCCAGGTCCCACCAGTAGTCCGGGCGCCCGGCCTCCAGCAGCAGGACCCGCGTGCCGGGATCGACGCTCAGGCGGTTCGCCAGCACGCAACCGGCGGCACCGCCGCCCACGATCACGAAGTCGTACGCCTGCTCGGCCATCGGGTTTTCGCCTTCACACCTCGGGGCAGGGACCGTCTCGAGGCTAGCTCCGCGGGCTGAAGGTGAACTGTGAACGATCGCGTGGCGAACGGCGGGGGACGCGGCCGTGGCGCGCCGGATCAGCCGTAACCGGAAACGGATGGTGGATCGCCGCAGCTGACAACCCCGGCGGGCGCCAGGGCGTTTCAACAGGTGTGACGACGACAGGACCGCGATGATTCCCCGGCAAGAGCGGGCGGCATTCGATGCCTTCGTGACCACCTACTCGGACCGACTGGTGCGTTCGGCATACCTGCTGTGCGGGGATCGGCGGGATGCGGAGGACCTCGTGCAGATCGCTCTGATGCGGACCGCGCGACAGTGGCGGCGTGCCCGGGAGAGCCCGGAGGCGTATGCCCGTCGGGTGGTGGTGAACCTGGCCAAGGACCGGTGGCGCGGCCTGCGCCGGCGCCCGGCCGAACTGCCTCTGGAGGTGGACGTGCAGGCGCCGGACACGACGCGGCTGGTCGACCGGGACATGATCCTGCGCGCTGCCCAGCAGCTACCGGCGGGGCAGCGCGCCGTCCTGGTGCTGAGGTACTTCGACGATCTCAGCGTCGAGAGCACCGCCGCTGCCCTCGGCTGCACGACGGGCACCGTCAAATCTCAGACCGCGCGCGCTCTGGACAACCTCCGGGCCGCACTCATCCCGACACGGGGGCACGCAGATGCTGACCGATGACGACCTGACGCGCGAGCTCGGCGCCGCGTTCCACTCCGCGACCGACGATCTCACCTACACCGGACGCCGGCGGCCGCCGGTCAGCAGGGCGGTGGTGGCGCTCCCCGTCGCGGTGGTGGCCGTCGCGATCGCCGCGGCTGCGTCCACCGCGACCGCCGGATCGCCGGTGACCGGCGCCCCGACGGCCCACGACGGCGGGACCGTGGCGTCTCCGACCATGATCAGCGACAGCATCAGCCTGGCCGGACTCACGTTGCGCTACGAACGCCCGGCCGGACTCCCGGACCCGTTGCGGGTGGATGACGAGGTCGACCGGGTGCCCGAGGACGCCACGCCGGTGCAGCTCGTCGAGGGCGCCCGGGGGCAGGCATGGGTCGGCGTCGACCCGGATTCCGGCGACAACGCGCTCTACCTCCGGTCCCCGGCCCGCAATGGCGGCGAGACGTTCGCCGTATTGAGCTCGAGCTGGAGTCAGGAACAGCTCGTCGACGCGCTCGTCACCGGCGAGTCCGGCTGACCGGACGTCCGTCCGACGTTCACAGCGGGTCTGGTCCGCAGCCGCCACAGGTGTGATCATCGACCTCCTTGCGTCGTCGGAAGGAGCCGGACCATGAGCGACCGCACAGAGGACCCCGGCGGACCCGGCCTCATCAAGGCGCTCGGGCGCTGGGACGTCCTGGCGGTCGGGTTCGGCGCGATGATCGGGTTCGGGTGGGTCGTGCTGGTGGGCGGCTGGCTCACCGACGCCGGCACGCTCGGGGCGGTGCTCGCGTTCGTCGCGGGCGGCCTCGTCATGACGCTGGTCGGGCTCACCTACGCCGAGCTCGTCTCGGCGATGCCGCGGGCGGGCGGCGAGCACCAGTACGCGCTGCGCGGGCTCGGCTCGCGGCCGGCGTTCGTGGCGTCGTGGGCGATCGCGCTGGGCTACATCTCGGTCGTGGCGTTCGAGGCCGTCGCGCTGCCCCAGACCGTGCTCTACCTCGCCCCGGACATGCTGGCCGGCCGGCTGTGGACGATCGCCGGGTACGACGTGTACGCCACCTGGGCGCTGGTCGGGATCGCCGGCGCCGTGCTCATCACGGCGCTGAACTACTTCGGCATCCGCCCGGCCAGCGTCGCGCAGACCATCGCCGTCGCGTTCCTCCTCGCGGTCGGCGTCGTCCTGCTCACCGGTTCCTTCGTCGGCGGTGAGGCCGCGAACTTCGAGCCGTGGTTCTCCGGCGGGATCGCGGGCTTCGTCGGGGTGCTCGTCGCCACCCCGTTCCTGTTCGTCGGGTTCGACGTGATCCCGCAGTCCGCCGAGGAGATCGACCTGCCCTACCGCCAGGTGGGCAAGCTGCTGGTCGTCTCGGTCCTGATGGCCACCGCCTTCTACATCGTGGTCGTGTTCAGCGTCAGCGCGGCGCTCCCCCGCGCCGAGCTGGAGTCGGCGGAGCTGGCCGCCGCCGACGGCATGACCGCCCTGTGGAACAGCCCCGCCATGGGCACGCTGCTCATGCTCGGGGGCATCGCCGGCATCCTCACCAGCTGGAACGGCTTCCTGATCGGTGCCAGCAGGCTGCTGTACGCGATGGCCGAATCGGGGATGATCCCCCGCTGGTTCGCCTACCTGCACCCCCGCTACCGCACACCCACCCACGCACTGCTGTTCATCGGTGGCCTGTCGGTGCTCGCGCCGCTGTTCGGCGAGCAGATGCTCGTGTGGCTCGTCGACGCCGGTGGCATCAACATCGTGGTCGCGTTCTTCCTCGTCGCGCTGTCGTTCCTCGCGCTGCGCAGGCGCGAGCCGGACATGCCCCGCCCGTTCCGCACCCCGGCGGGCCCGGTCGTCGGCTGGGCGGCGGCCGCACTCAGCCTCGGGCTGGCGGTGCTCTACCTCCCGGGGATGCCGGCGGCGCTCGTCTGGCCGTCGGAGTGGCTGATCGTCGGGATCTGGTGGCTCGTGGGACTCTGGTTCGTCCTGCGGCTGCCGAAGGTCGCTCCCGGCCCGGACGCCGAAGAACGCCTCCTGGAGATCAACAAGCGATGACCCACGTCGACCCGTCCAACGCTGATTCCGCCGCGGGCTGGGACGGCCCCAGCGGCGACATCTGGACCGACAACGCCGACATGTTCGACGCCGGCGTGGCCCGCTACCTGCAACCCTTCCTGGACGCCGCCGCCATCGAGCCGACCTCGCACGTGCTCGACGTCGGTTGCGGCAACGGCCTCGTCACGCGGGAGGCCGCGCGCCGGGCATCCCGGGGCAGCGTGACCGGCGTCGACCTGTCCACGCGCATGCTCGACCTCGCCCGCCGCCGCGCCGCGCAGGAAGGGCTGGCGAACGTCCGGTTCCTGCAGGCCGACGCGCAGGTCGCCGACCTCGGCGAGGCCCGCTACGACCGGATCGTCAGCCGCAACGGCGTGATGTTCTTCGGCGACCCGGTCGCCGCGTTCTCCAACCTCGCCCGCGCGCTCGCACCCGGTGGGAGGCTCGTCCTGCTGGTCTGGCAGACGATGGCGGACAACCCCTGGTTCTCCGCGTTCCGCGACGCCGTCGCCGTCGGCCGCGACCTCCCGGCGCCGCCGCCGGACGGGCCGGGCCCGTTCGCGCTGGGCGACCCGGACCGCGTGCGCACCCTGCTGACCGCCGCCGGGTTCGGCGAGCCGGACCTGCGCGGCGTCCGCGAGCGGACGTACTACGGCCCGGACGTCGACACCGCGCACCGCTACATCTCCGCGATGCAACACGGCCTGCTCTCCGAGCTCGACGACGCCGCCCGCGCCGAGGCGCACGCCACCCTGCGGGCGGAGCTGCAGGAACACCACGGGCCGGACGGCGTGACGTACCCGTCCGCGATGTGGATCGTGACGGCCCGACGCATGGCCGATCCCGATGATCACAGCTCGCCGAACGGCGGCGCGTAGGTGAACAGGCCCGTCATCGCCGGCTCATAGGTCGTGAGCGTGCGCGCCTGGAACGCGGGCTCCCACTCGGCGACCTCCGGCCGGATGCCCAGCTCGGCCGCGGGCCGGAACCCGAACCGCGGGTAGTAGCCGGGGTGGCCGAGCAGCACGACCAGCGGCTCGTCGAGCGCGTCGGCCGCCGCGAGTACGGCGTGCACCAGCGCACCCCCGACGCCCGCCCTCTGCTGCCCCACGACGACGCCGAGCGGGCCCAGGCCCAGCACCGGGACGCGCTGCTCGCCGAGCGTGGCGCGCGTGCAGCAGACGTGCCCCACGGTCGCGCCGTCGCGGACCGCCACCAGCGACAGGGCCGGGATCCAGGCGTCGCTCGCCCGCAAGGCCGTCACCAGCCCCGGCTCGACGGGCTCGCCGTCCGGGTAGTGGGCGGCGAACGCGTCGGCGTGGACGCGGGTGACCGCCTCCTCGTCGCCCGGCAGCTCGCGACGAATGATCATTGCCCGACGCTCCCACAGGCTCGCTGCAGGAACCACCGGGTTATGTTCCCGTCATGATCGCAAAGGGGCGGGTCGGACGGATCCTTGCAAGCGGGCTGGCCACGCTGGCCCTGGTCACCGGGTGCGGGACCGGGAGCGAGGACGAGGCCCGTCCCGCGCAGCAGAGCGTGCTGGACGCCGTGCTCGCCCGCGGCGAGGTGAAGGTCTGCAGCACCGGTGACTACCGCCCGTTCACCCACCTCGACCCGGCCAGCGGCCGGTGGGAGGGCATCGACATCGACATGGCGGGCGACCTCGCGCAGCGTCTCGGCGTGCGGCTCACCCTGGTCGAGACGACGTGGGGCACGCTCGTGGACGACCTGGGCCGGACCTGCGACCTCGCCATGGGCGGCATCTCCGTCACCACCGAGCGGGCGACGCGGGCCTTCTACAGCGACGCCTACCTCGTCGACGGCAAGACGCCCGTCACCCGCTGCGAGAACGCCGGGCGGTTCCAGACCCTCGAGCAGATCGACCAGCCGGGCGTGCGCGCGGTCGTCAACCCCGGCGGCACCAACGAGGAGTTCGCCGACACCCACCTGGACCAGGCCACCATCGTGCGCCACCCGGACAACAACACGATCTTCGAAGAGGTCCTCGCCGGACGGGCGGACCTGATGATCACCGACGCGACGGAGACGCGGTGGCAGGCGCAGCAGCACCCCGAGCTCTGCGCCGTGCACCCCGACGCACCGTTCACGTTCTCGGAGAAGGCCTACCTCCTGCCGCGCGGTGACGTCGTCCTGCAGGAGTGGGTCGACGGGTGGCTGCACATCGCCCGCAACGACGGCACCTACGACCGCTTCGCGACGCCGCGCCTGGGCTGATCAGGGGCGCACGAGGATGCGGATCGGGTTGCCGTCGCGCTCGTGCAGCCGCCGGATGCCCTCGCCAAGGTCCTCCAACGACACCACACCGCTGACCGAGCGGCTCAGGTCGAGCCGGCCCGCGGCGACGAGCTCCACGAGGGTGGCGATGTCGGTGTTCTGGTAGCCGAGGTGGCCGAGGACCTGCTTGCGGCTGAGGTTGAAGGCGGTGGTCGTGCCGAGCGAGACCTCCTGCCCGCTCATCCCGACCCCGACCAGGCGCCCGCCCGGGGTGAGCAGCTCGATCCCCTGCTCGAACGTCGACTTGAGACCGACCGCGTCGAAGGCCACGTCGAGCAGGTGCCCGTTCGTGGCCGCCGCCACCTGCGCCGCCACGTCCGCTTCGCGCGGGTCGAACGCGAGGTCGGCCCCGAGCTCGAGCGCGCGCCTGCGGACGCCATCGTCGATGTCGAAGGCGATGATCGGATGAGCGCCGACCAACCGCGCCAGCTGGACGACGTGCGTGCCGACGCCACCGACGCCCCAGACGCCCACCGCCTCGCCGATGCGCACCTGCCCGGTGTGCACGACGGCGCCGAACGGCGTGGCGACCGCGTCGGCGAGGAGGGCAGCCTGCTCGAGCGGCACGGAGTCGGGCACCCGGGTGAGCCCGAGCGCGTTCGCGACGGTGTACTGCGCCCACGCGCCGTCGTAGGCGAACGCCATCAGCTGGATGCCGATGCAGTGGGCGAAGTCGCCGCGGCGGCAGTTCGCGCAGGTGCCGTCCGCTCGGCCGGCGGCTGGGATGACCCGGTCGCCCTCGGACCACCCGACCACGCCCGGGCCGACCGCGGCGATCGTGCCGGCCGCCTCGTGGCCCTGCGTGACGACCTCGGGGATGCCGAGGCCGCCGAAGACGCCGTCGATCAGGCTGAGGTCGGAGTGGCAGATCCCGCAGTAGGCCACTTCGATCAGGACCTCACCCGGACCCGGCTCAGGGATCGGGACGTCCTCGATCGCCCACTCGCCGGTCGCCTTGCGGAAGCGCTGGGCGCGCATCGTCGCAGCCATCGGACGATCCTCGCGCCGGAGCGCAGCGTCGAGCATGTGACGCCGATCACGAACGCCGCAGGCCCTGGATCGCAGCTCGGGATCGGGTCAAACTAGAGCGCGGTTCTAGTTGTCGGGCGAGGAGGCCTCCAGGATGACGATCGTCGAACCCCGCCCCGCCGCGATCCGCACCGAACACGTCGACGTCCTCGTGGTCGGCGCGGGCATCTCCGGCATCGGCGCCGCCTACCACCTGCGGGAGCGGTTCCCGGCGAAGTCGTTCACGATCCTCGACGCGCTCGATCGCCCCGGTGGCACCTGGTGGACCCACCGCTACCCCGGCGCGCGGTCCGACAGCGACCTGTTCACCTTCGGCTACCGGTTCAAGCCCTGGCGCGGGCCGTCCATCGCGAGCGCCGGCGAGATCCTCTCCTACCTCGACGAGGTGATCGAGGAGAACGGCCTGCGCGAGCGCATCCGCCACGGCCACCGCGTCACAGCAGCGCGCTGGTCGTCGCGCGAGCAGCTCTGGACCGTGGAGGTCACGCGCGTCGACACCGGCGAGCAGCTGCGCTTCACCACCGGGTTCCTCTGGATGTGCCAGGGCTACTACCGCCACGACCAGGGCTACGTCCCCGAGTGGCCGGGCCTCGACCGGTTCCGCGGCACCGTCGTGCACCCCCAGCGGTGGCCCGAGGACCTCGACCACGCCGGCAAGCGCGTGGTGGTCATCGGCTCCGGCGCCACCGCGGCCACGTTGATCCCCGCCATCGCACCGGCCGCCGCCCACGTGACGATGCTGCAGCGCTCGCCCACGTTCTTCCTCGCCCGCCCGCGCACGCACGAGCTCGCCACCACCCTGCGCGCGCTCGACATCCCCGAGGAGTGGACGCACGAGATCCTCCGGCGCGCCCACATCGCCCAGGGCGCCGAACTCACGCGCATGTCCTTCGAGTCGCCCGACGAGCTGCGCAAGTTCCTCATCGAGGAGATGCGCGCGATGCTGCCCGAGGGCTTCGACGTCGACCGGCACTTCAACCCCCGCTACCGACCGTGGCAGCAGCGCATCGCCGTGGTGCCCGAGGGCGATTTCTTCGCGGCCCTGCGGGAGGGCCGCGCGTCGGTCGTCACGGACACGATCGACACCTTCACCGAGAGCGGCATCCGCGTCGCGTCCGGGGAGGAGCTCGAGGCCGACATCGTGGTCACGGCCACCGGCTTCGACCTGTCGCTGTTCGGCGAGATCGCCTTCACCGTGGACGACGAGCCGGTCGACTTCACCGAGCGCGTCACCTACCGCGGGCTCATGATCAGCGGCGTGCCCAACATGGCATACGTGTTCGGCTACTTCCGCAACAGCTGGACGTTGCGGGCCGACCTGGTGAGCGAGTTCGTGTGCCGGCTGCTCGCGCACATGGGCGAGAAGGACGCGTCCACGGTCGTGCCGCAGCTGCGACCCCAGGACGCCGGCATGCCATTACGGTCGTGGGCCGACCCGCAGGACTTCAACGCCGGCTACGTGATGCGCTCGATGGACCGGATGTTCAGGCAGGGCGACCGCGAGCCGTGGACGCACATGCACGAGTACGTCGAGGAACGGGAGATGCTCCCGGCCGCGGACCTCGACGACGGCCTCACCTACCGCTGACCCCGACACCGAAGGAGATCGCGTGCCGCTCGACCCGCACATCGCCGCCCTGCTCGAGACCATGGCGGAGGCCGGAGCGCCGCCGATGTACGACGGCACGCCGGAGGCCGGGCGCGCCCAGTACCTGGCGCTCACCGCCGGCGCGCGGGCGCCCGAACAGGTGGTGCCGGTCGCGAGCGTCGAGAACCGCACGGTGCCGGGCGCCGAGGGTGACCTGGGGGCCCGCGTATACCGGCCCGAGGGCGAGGGCCCGTTCCCCACCGTCGTGTTCTTCCACGGCGGCGGCTGGGTGATCGGCGACCTCGACACGCACGACAACATGGCCCGCACCATCTGCCGGGACAGCCGCGCGCTCGTCGTCGCGGTCGACTACCGGCTCGCGCCCGAGCATCCGTTCCCCGCCGCGGCGGCGGACGCCGTTGCCGCGGCGCGCTGGGCCGCCGCGCACCTGCACGAGCTCGGCGGCGATCACCGGCTGGCGGTCGCAGGCGACAGCGCGGGCGGGAACCTGGCGGCCGCGGTCGCCCAGCAGCTGCACGCCGACGGCACCGCCGTGGTCGCCCAGTTCCTCGTCTACCCGGCCGTCGACGCCGCGGGCGACTACCCGTCGCGCACCGAGAACGGCGAGGGCTACTTGCTGGAGAAGGCGACCATGGACTGGTTCTACGGTCACTACGCCGGCGCGTGGGACGACGCGAAGGACCCCCGACTGTCGCCGCTGCACGCGCCCGACCTCGCCGGCCTGCCCCCGGCCCTGATCGTGACCGCTGAGTTCGACCCGCTGCGCGACGAGGGCGCGGCCTACGGCGAGGCCCTGCGCGCGGCGGGGGTCGAGGCCGAGATCCACTGCCACGCCGGCATGATCCACGGGTTCTTCGACATGGCCGCCGTCTCGCCCGCGGCGCGCGCCGCCGTCGAGCAGGACTGCGCGGGGTTCGGTGAGCTCCTCCACCGCTGACGCGCCGCCCGTCACGTTCGCCGCGCTGCTCGCACTCGACCAGGAGGAGCACGACCTCTTCCGCGCCCCCGGACGCGCCGGCCCCCCGGAGCGGACGTTCGGGGGCACCGTGCTCGCGCAAGCCCTGCTCGCGGCGGGCCGGACGGTGGCACCCGAGCGCAGCGCGCACTCCCTGCACGCCTACTTCCTCCGGCCGGGCGACGCGTCCGCACCGACCGACTACCGGGTCACGACGATCCGGGACGGCGCGACGTACGCGACCCGGCAGGTGGTGGCCACGCAGCACGGACGGTCGACGTTCCTGCTCACGGCCTCGTTCCAGCTCCCCGAGGGCGGGCGGGAGCACCAGCTGCCGCGGCTGGACGCCCCGCCTCCCGAGCAGCTCCCCACGCTGGAGGAGGCCAGTGCCGACGTCGGCGGTCATCTCGGGCGGTGGTTCGCCCGGCTCCCCCTGACCCGCCCCCTCGACCTGCGCTTCGACGGTGAGCTCCCGCGGGCGGCCGCCGCCCGCGGCGAGGCCGCCGCCCCCCGCCACCGGTTCTGGCTGCGCACCCGCGAACGCCTGCAGGACGCGCAGCTGCCGCACAGCTGCGTGGTCGCCTACGTCTCGGACATGCTGCTGCTGTCCACGTCGCTGGCGCCGCACTCCACCGCGCCCGGCGCCCCCGACATCGCCACGGCGAGCATCGACCACTCCGTCTGGTTCCACCGCCCGTTCCGGGCCGACGAGTGGCTGTTCTACGAGCAGGAGAGCAGCCTCGCGTTCGGCGGCCGCGCGCTCTGCCACGGCCGGCTGTTCGCACGGTCCGGCGACCTGGTCGCGACCGTGGCGCAGGAGGCGATGATCCGCGACCGCACTCCCGACTCCGACGGGCGGGGCCCGGCGACGCCGCCCTGAGCGTCCGCCCTCGGCCAGGGACCGCAGCGCCTGGCCCCGGACGCGGTCACCGTCGTGCAGCCAGCTGGCCCGCGTCGGCGAGTGCTGCCCGCACGGCGCTCCGGACCTGGCGGAATCGCTTCCGGACCCGGTCGGCGCCGACGAACCCACTGCGGCGACCGTTGGTCAGCCGGATGAGGGCCAGCTCATCGCCGTCCACGAGCACCTCGACCCCCAGGAACGCGGATCCGGGGGCCCGTGGGTCGCCGACCGCGGTGCGAGCCGGATCCGGTCCCGTGACGTCGGTGGACTCCCACGCACGCACGCGGAAACCGTCGTCCGCCTCGACGCTGTAGCCGAGCGACTCCAGTGCGTCCGTGGCCGCCGAGAGCGCGGCGTCTCGGCCCTTGATGGCGAAGGAAGCTTTGCTGAACACACCGCCCAGTCTCGAACGGCAAAGCCGTGGGCGGCACCGGCGTCCGGCCCGAGTCGCCCGTCCGGAGGACGCCTCCGGTCAGTACTTTCGTCGGTGCCGCCGGGCTCCTCCGCCTCGTGCACCTCACCAACGGTCCGGATCTGACCGCAATCCCCACCACAATCGCCGGCGTGACCAGTGAGATCCTGCTGCCCGCACACTCCGTTCCCCGCGCCGGCGCCGTGCTCAACCCGTTCGTGATCGTGGACGACGCCGCCGGCCTGATCACCTTCGTCTCCGAGGTCTTCGACGTCACCGAGACCGCCGAGGCCAGGACCCCGATGCCGGACGGCACGCTGATCCACGCCGAACTCAGGCTCGGCACCGTCGACCTGATGGTGGGCGACCGCCGCGACGGGTGGCCGGCACGACCCGCCCTCCTCCAGCTCTGGGTGCGCGACGTAGCCCCACCCCTGGAGCGGGCGACGGCGCGCGGCGCCACCGTCGTCACCGAGCCGACCTCGTTCTACGGGGAGACCACCCTCGCCAGGATGCTCGACCCCTGGCAGAACCTCTGGTGGCTCTACGCCCCTGCACCCGGGCAGCCCGACCCGACGCCCCACTGGGACGGCGGATCGGACACGGTGTTCGCCACCTTGGACTATGCCCTGCGCTCCATGGCGAGGTGAGGGGCGCTGTCGTCGTGGTCGTACGACCCGTCGACGGGGTGCGCACCGCGAATCCGGGAGCGTGACCGGACACGGGGGCGCGAGCCCCACTCGACCCAGCGCCCTCGCTCCCTCGCGGCGACAACACCCACGCACTGCTCGGACCGATCACCTCGTCCCGCCCGGCAGCACCCGCGGTGCAGGCCACGCCCACCGCAGGTTTCACCACGAGCGAGACGTCAGCGGGGTTGGATCTCCAGCGAACCCCGCTCACGTCTCATTGATCATGCAACGCACGCCGAAGCGGCCATGATCAGCGAAAGTGGTGTCAGAGCGACAGATCTGTCGCCCTCAGACCACTCCTGGCGATCATGACAGCGGTCCGAGGTACGAGAAAGTACGTGAGCGCGGCCGCAAGGGCCCTGACGCGCGGCTCGGACCGCGACCGCACGATCGAAGTACGTATGCAGCCAACGTCTAGCCCCCGCTACCGCTCAGCTCGCCGATGATCGCGCGGGCCATCTCGACCGCGGGGGCACGGCCGTCCGGGGACGGCGCGAGCGACGCCCAGACCACGACCGTGTTGCCGCGCTCCGGATCGTGCCCGGCGAAGGTGTTGTAGCCGGGCAGCTCGCCGGTGTGCCCGTAGTACGGACCGAACCGTGCCAGGGCGAGGCCGTAGCCGACGCCCTGCGGGTCCGCGGGGTCGATCGGGCGGACGCTGTCGATCCGCGCCTGCTGCGTCGCCTCGCTCAGCAACCCGCCGCCGACCAGCGCCTGCACGTAGGCGACGAGGTCCTCCGAGGTCGAGATGCCGGCGCCGGCGCTCCACGCCCAGGAGGGGTTGCTGGTGGTGACGTCGAGGGGAGCCAGGGTGCCTGCGCGGGCGGCCGCCTGCTTCTCCGGCGGCAGCACGTTCGAGTCGACGGTCTCGACGTTGGTGCCGTAGGTGTAGCCGTTGGCGCGCGGCTCCGGGAGCGCGCTGGACGTGCGCGCGGGGAACGAGGACGCGCCCAGGCCCAGCGGCGCGAGGATGCGGCGTTCGATCTCCGCCTCCAGCGGGGCGCCGGTGAGCTGCTCGACGATGCGCCCCAGCAGCACCGTGTTGGTGTTGGAGTACGAGTAGCCCTCGCCGGGCGGGAACGCGGGCGGCTCCGCGAGCCCGATCGCGATCAGCTCCTCGGGGTCGAAGACCGCACCGGGGTCCGCATCCATCCGCTCGTTGATCTCCAGCGAGGTGGTGTAGTTCCCGAGCCCGCTGCGCATCGTGAGCAACTGTTCGATCGTGATGTTCGGCCCGTTCGGCACGTCCGGCCGGTAGGTCGCCACGGGGTCGTCGAGGCGCAGCCTCCCCTCGTCGACGAGCTGCAACACCACGGTGCCGGTCCAGGTCTTGGTGACGCTGCCGATCCGGACGTGGTCGCCGACCTGCACCGGTTCGCTGCCGCGGAAGGTCCTGGTACCCATGGTCGTGGTCCAGTCCCCCAGCTCCGCCGAGCGGACCTGGACGGCGGCCCCGGTGACGAGCAGGTCGCGGGCGAGTTGCTCCAACTGCGGTTGCAGCCGGGCGCCGTAGGCGGGAACGGACGGCGCGGGGTCTGCTGGAGCGGGCGCCTGCGCCGCGCAGGACGCCGCCAGCACCGCACCGGCAGCGGTCACCGCCGTCAGGAGGCGCCGCGCACGGCAGGTGCGGTGGTCGGTGGGACAGCTCATGGTCCGCACCTTTCGTCGGGGGTGCCGGGCGTTCTCGGCCCGCGCGCCGGGAGTGTTAGCACTTCTCGTCACACGGACGAGGTGATGGGGGACGAGCCACGGCGGGAGGTGCGTCCCGTGCCCGGTATCGACGTGGAGCTGTGGCCCGAGCTGACCCGGCACCGGGTGCTCGTGGGCTGGATGCTGGCCGCGTTCCTGATCACGTTCCTGGCCACGCGCGCGATCACCACGGCGATCCGGCAGGGCCGCGGACCGTTCAGGAACGCGCGGGTCGGCACCGTGCACGTGCACCACCAGGTCTACGGCATCTTCCTGCTGCTCGGCACCGGGACCGCCGAGTTCACCTACCGTCCGGCAGCCCCGTGGGCCGACGTCCTGGCCGCGCTGTTCGGGGTCGGGGCCGCGCTGACGCTCGACGAGTTCGCGCTCTGGCTGCATCTCGAGGACGTTTACTGGACGCGTGAGGGCCGCAGCTCCGTCGACGCGGCGCTCGTCGCGGTGATCGTCGGATCGCTGCTCCTGGTGGGCGCCAACCCGTTCGGTGACGACCCGACCGGCGGCGCCGTGGTGGCGGCGCTCGGCGTCGTCGTGAACCTCGCGTTCGCCCTCGTCGCGATCCTGAAGGGCCGCCCGGTGCTGGCCGTCGTCGGCGTCTTCGTGCCGTTCCTGGCACTGGTGGCCGCGCTCCGGCTGGCGCGCCCGACATCCCCGTGGGCCCGCCGCCGCTACGACGAGCACCGCATGGAACGCGCACGCCGCCGGTTCCCGCACGGGCGGCGCACGCGCTGGGACCGCCTCGTCGACGTGTTCGCGGGAGCACCGACGCTCCCGGATCGCGGACCGCCGCCGTAGCCGAGCGGAGGGGGACCACGATTGTGGAAGATCGCATAGGCTCCGGCGGCCGACGACCTTCTGCAGAGGTGAACTTCACGTGGTGGACGCGCGGGACGAGCAGGAACCCGACCACCGGATCCGGCCCGACATACCGGGCGCGGCCCGCATCTGGAACTACTGGATGGGCGGCAAGGACAACTACCAGGCCGACCGCGACGCCGGTGACGCCTCGCTGCAGCTGTTCGACATGGCCACCGTGGCGAAGCAGTCCCGGGAGTACCTCAAACGCGTCGTGCGGTTCCTGGCGGGGGAAGCCGGGATCCGCCAGTTCCTCGACATCGGCACCGGCCTGCCGACCATGCAGAACACCCATGAGATCGCCCAGTCGATCGCGCCGGAGTCCCGGACCGTCTACGTGGACAACGACCCGATCGTGCTGGCCCACGCGCGGGCGCTGCTGGTCAACACCAGGCCCGAGGGCGTGACGACCTACATCGACGCGGACTACCACGACCCCGACCTGATCCTCGCCGAGGCGCGGAACGTGCTGGACTTCGACGAGCCGATCGCGGTGCTCTTCATGGGCGTTCTCGGGCACGCGAAGAGCTTCGAGGCGGCACGTTCGATCGTGGTGCGCGTGATGGACGCGGTGCCGTCGGGCAGCTACCTCGCTGTGAACGACTCGAACGACCTCAACCCCGACTTCGTGGCGCTCTGCGACAACTACAAGGCGACCGGGGCCGTCCCCTACGTCCCGCAGCCGATCGAGCACATCCGCAGCTACTTCAGAGGAATGGAGATGGTCGACCCGGGGCTGGTGTCGATCACGCGGTGGCGCCCGGAACCCACCGACATCGGCGCTGTCGTGACGTTGGAGGAGACCTCGGGCGCGGTGGCGCGCAAGCCCTGAGCTCAGCCGCCCGTGCGGAACCGCGCGTCCTCCTCGTAGGGGTAGTCGTGCAGGCCCGACGCGGGGTCGTCCGGGTGGTAGGTCCAGTACTGGCGGATCTGCCGGATCCGGCCGTCCGCGAACTCGTAGTGCTCCGAGCCCCGGACCGGGACGGTGCGGCCGTCACGCCGCACCAGCATCGTCCACTCGATCGCCGCGGTGTGCCCGTCGCCGACGAACGTGTCGACGTGCCACGTGGCGCCGTCCCAGCGCTCGCGCACCTTCGCGAAGAACGCGGCGATCGCCTCGGGACCGCGAACCGGGCGGTGGTTCGTGTCGTAGACGACCGCGTCGGGGCAGAACGACGCGGCAACCCCGGCCGCGTCGCCCCGGCTGCACGCCGCGAAGTAGGCGCGGACCAGGTCTTCGCCGGTCATCGGGCCCGCCAGACAGGATCGCGCTTCTCGAGGAAAGCCCGCACGCCCTCGACCCGGTCCTCGCTCGCGTACGGGTTCGGGCCCACCTGCAGGCGCAGCGCGGCCGCGAGGGGCAGCTCGGCCCCCTTGCCGATCATGGCCTTGTAGCGGCGGATGGTCAGCGGGGCGTTCGCGACGAGGCGGCGGCAGAACTCGAGCGCCTCGCCCGCCAGGCGGTCGCCGGGGACCACCCGGTTGACCAGGCCCCAGCGGTGGGCCTCCTCCGCGGAGATCAGCTCGCCCAGGTACAGCAGCTCGTAGGCGATGCCCCGCGGCACGATCCGCGGCAGCAGCTGGCAGCCGAAGTTGGCGCCCATCCCCCGCTTGGCCTCCGGCAGCCCGATCCGGGCGTGCTCGGCGGCGAGCCGCACGTCGCAGGCGAGCGCGATCTCGCAGCCGCCGCCGGCCGCCACCCCGTTGAGCGCCGCCACGGTCGGCTTCGCACAGTCGAGGACGGTCTCGAAGACGTTGCGGGTGGTGCCGGCCATCGGCATCGTCAGTGCACCGTCGGACCGATTCGCCTCCTTCAGGTCGATGCCGGCCGAGAACGCCCGGTCCCCACTGCCGGTGAGCAGCACGGCCCAGACGTCGTCGTCGGTGCTGAACCCGTCGAACGCCGCGACGAGGTCGGCGACCAAGCCGGTGCTCAACGCGTTCAGCCGCTCCGGCCGGTCCAGCGTGACGTGGGCGATCCGGTCGACGACCTCGACCGAGAGCCCGTTGTCGGTGCGCACGGGGTGTTCCTCCCTGGTTGTCAGGTGATCAGGCCCGTGGTGAGGCGCGGCCACAGCCCGTCCGCGCCGAGCCCGGCGACGTGGCGGCCCAGCCGGGCGCTCCAGTGCCGCTCGCCGCCGAACTCGTCGCGCCACGCCCACAGCCGCCTGGTGAGCTGACCGAGCTCGTACTCCTTGGTCATGCCGATGGCGCCGTGGGCCTGGTGGGCGGCCTTGGCCGCAGCGCTCGCGGCCTCGCCCGCCACCACCTTCGCGGCCGCGACGTCGAAGAGCGCCGGATCCGGGTCGGCGTTGCGGGCGGCGACGGTGACCGCCATCCGCGCGGCCTGGGCCTCCTCCGCGATCCGGACGAGGTGGTGCTGCACGGCCTGGAAGCGCGCGACCGGCCGGCCGAACTGCTCCCGCTCGTGCGTGTACCGCACGGTCAGCTCGCTCACCCGTGCGAGCGCGCCGGCGATCAGCGCGGCCCGGGCGAGCGCGCCCCGCAGCGCCACCGCCTCGACGGTGACGTGCGCGGGCGCCGGAGCAACCGCGTCGTCGTCGAGCTCGAGGTCGTCGAGCGTGACGGTGCCACGCGGCTCCCCGGCGAGGTTGTGCCCGGGCGTGGCGGTGGCGGGCGGCACGGACAGCACGAACCGCTCGGCCCCGCGCGACGCCAGCACGACCACGCGCTCGGCCTCCCCCGCCCACGGGACCCGGTGCAGCCGACCCGCCACCCGCCAGCCACCGGGACCGCCCGTCACCGTGACGGTGTCGTGCGGCCGTCCCACGGCGACGGTGGCCGGGCCCGCGGGAAGGGGAAGTCCCGCGGCCGCGAGCGCCCAGCCCGCGAGCAGGCCGGTTTCGGCCAGCGGGACGGGGGCGGCGTACCGCCCGGCGACCTGCAGCACCGCGCACGCGTCGGCGACGCTGCCGCCGGACCCGCCGGCCTCCTCGGGCACCGACACGAGCGGGAAACCGGCAGCGGCGAGGGCGTTCCACAGCTCCCCGGCCCAGCCGGTCTCCTCCGCGGCCCGCACGGTCTCGGGCGGGCAGAGGTCCCCGAACAGGTCGGTTGCGACCTCGGTGAGCAGCACGCCGTCATCACTCATGACCGGAGTCCCTTCGCGGCGATGGAACGCAGGACTTCGGTGGTGCCGCCCCGGATGGTGAACGACGGTCCGGTGAGGATCGCCTGGGCGAGCAGCCCCTCGAACAGCGAGCCCCGCTGCGGGTCGATCTCGGTGCCGGCCGCCGCCCGGAGCACCTCGATGACCTCCTGCTCGAACGTCGTCCCGATGTCCTTGACCAGCGCGGACTCGATCGCGGGTGCCTCGCCCCGGTCGATCGAGCGTGCCACCGACAGCGACAGCTGGCGGATGGTCCAGTAGCGCGCCGTCAGGCGGCCCGCGACCTCCGCGTCCGCTGGGCCCAGCTCCCCGTCCGCGCCCCGCTCGCGCAGGAACTCCCGGAACGGGGTGAACGGGCTCATGAAGCGGTCCGGCCCCGAGCGCTCGTAGGCCAGCTCGGAGGTGACCTGACGCCAGCCCGCCCCGACGTCGCCGAGCACCATGTCGTCCGGGACGAACACTCCGTCCAGCAGGACCTCGTTGAAGTGGTGCGTCCCGTCCAGGAACGGGATCGGGGAGATCTTCACCTCGGGTGCGCGGAGGTCGACGATCAGCTGGCTCAGCCCGGCGTGCCGGTCCCCGTCCGCGGGAGAGGTCCGCAGCAGCACCACGAAGTAGTGGTTGAGGTGCGCCCCGCTCGTCCACACCTTCGTGCCGTTCACGACCCAGCCGCCGTCGACCTTCGTGGCGGTGGTGCGCACCGAGGCGAGGTCGGACCCGGAGCCGGGCTCGCTCATGCCGAGGGAGAACCAGCACTCCCCCGCGCAGATGGCGGGCAGGAAGCGTTGTCGCTGCTCCTCCGTGCCGAAGCGCAGCAACGTGGGGCCGGTCTGCCGGTCCGCCACGAAGTGCGCGCCGAACGGCGCACCGGCGGCCAACAGTTCCTCGATGACGACGAACCGGTCCACGGCGGAGCGCCCGTGGCCCCCGTACTCGGGTGGGATCGCCATGCCGACCCAGCCGCGCGCGGCGAGCTTGCGGGAGAACTGCGGGTCGTGCCCCGCGGACATCCCGAGCCCCGGCCGGTGGTCGGCCGGTAGTTCGGCCGCGAGGAAGTCGCGGACCTCGGCGCGCAACTCCTCCTCGGCTCGGGTGGGAGCGGTCGGTGCGAACTGCATGGTCACGTCCTCCCGGTGACGACGGCGCCGCAGTCCCGCAGGGCGGCGGCCTCCGCCGCGTCGAAGCCCAGCTCGGCCAGCAGCTCGGTGGTGTGCCCGGCGAACGACGGCGACGCCGCCGCAGCCGTGAACGGGGTGCCGCTCAGCCGCAGCGGCGCGCCGAGCCCGCGGTAGCGGCCCACCACCTCGTGCTCGTAGTCGGCGACGAGGCCCTCCGCCTCGACGTGCGGGTCGAAGAGCATCTCGTCGAGGTGGCGGACCTCGGCGACGGGCACGTCCCGCGCGCGCAGTTCGTCGACCCACTCCGCGCTGGTCCGGGTGGCGACGAGCTCGGCGAGCCGCGCCCGGAACGCCTCGCCGCCGCTGCGCACGAGCGCCTCGTCGACGCCGGCGACCACTGCGAGGCGCCCGCGGGCGCCCGGACTGCCCGCTCCGATGGCGATCACCCCGTCCGACGTGCGGAACGTGCGGTAGTGCGCGGTGTGGACGGGCGCGTCGGGGCGCATCGTGCGCCGGGTCCGCTCGATGTCCGCACGCGTGGCGCCCTCCTTGCGCAGCCGGGGCAGGTGCTCCTCGACGAACTGGTGGCGCCAGCCGTCCTCCCCGTGGACGTGGGCGAGCGAGTTGTTCTGCAGGGCCAGCGCACCGCCGAGCAGCGAGACCTCGACCTTCTGCCCCGCGCCGGTGCGCTCGCGGGCGTAGAGCGCCGCGGCGACGCCGCCGAAGAGCAGCATCGCGGTGGAGTAGTCGGCCGCCTGCACCTCGCTGTGGTGGGGCAGCCCGTCGTCCTCGGCGCCGAGCGAGCTCATCAACCCCGAGCGGGCCTGCACGACGACGTCCATGCCGGGCAGCGCCGCCTCCGGCCCGACGTGGCCGAACGCGCTGACGGCGCCGTAGACCACGCGCGGGTTGCGCGCGGCGACGCCCTCGTAGTCGAGGCCGCGGCGACGGACGGCCGCGGGGCTGAGGTTGACCAGCACGACGTCGGCGATCTCGACGAGCCGGTGCACGACCTCCTGCGCCCGCGCGTTCCCGAGGTCGATCGCGATGCTCTGCTTGCCCCGGTTCTTGATGAGGAACTGCCGCGTCTCGCCCGGGGCGAGCGGCGCCGGGCCCGAGCGGTACGCGTCACCGGTCGGCGGTTCCACCTTGATCACCCGAGCGCCGCCGTCGGCGAGCAGCTGCGCGCAGAAGGGGACGACGACGAACTGCCCGAACTCCACCACGGTGATGCCGTCGAACGGGCCCCTCACGCAGGCACCTCCTTCTCGCTCAACGGCCTCCCGGCGAGCGTCGGACCGGTGGTCTGCAAGTGGCAGGCCGTCTCGCCGCCGCCCGCGACCGGCGTCATCGCAGGCATCTCGCGCTTGCAGACGTCCATGGCGTAGGCGCAGCGCGTGTGGAACGGGCAGCCCGGCGGCGGTGCGGACGGGTCGGGGAGATCGCCGGACAGCAGGATGCGCTTCGCGCCGCGCCGCTTCGGGTCCGGCACCGGGATCGCCGAGAGCAGCGCCTGCGTGTACGGGTGCGCGGGCTGCGAGTAGACCCGCTCGACCGGCCCGGACTCGACGATGCGACCCAAATACATCACCGCGACGCGGTGCGCGATGTGCCGGACCACCGCCAGGTCGTGCGCGATGAACAGGTAGGACAGCTCGAACCGCTCCCGCAGGTCCTCGAGCAGGTTGATCACCTGGTTCTGGGTCGAGACGTCCAGCGCCGAGACCGCCTCGTCGCACACGATGAGCCGCGGGTGCAGCGCGAGCGCACGGGCGATCGCCACGCGCTGGCGCTGGCCGCCGGAGAACTCGTACGGGTAGCGGTCGGCGTGGCTCGGACGCAGCCCGACCAGGTCGAGCAGCTCCTCGACCCGGTCCCGGCGCGCCTGCTTGGCCATCTTCTCGTGCACCCGCAGCGGCTCGGCGATGCTCGACCCGACCGGGGCCGAGGGGTCCAGCGACGAGTACGGGTCCTGGAACACCATCTGCATCTGCCGCCGCAGCCTGCGCAGCTGCGCGCCCCGGTAGCGGGTGACGTCCTCGCCGTCGACGTGGATCCGGCCCGTCTCCAGCGGCACGAGCCGCAGCACGGCGCGCCCGGTCGTCGACTTGCCCGACCCGGACTCCCCGACCAGACCGAGCGTCTCGCCGCGGTCGATGCGCAGGGAGACGTCGTCGACGGCCGTGACGCCCTGCCGTCGGCCCTTCCCGGGGAACGTCACGCGCAGGCCCTCGGCCTGCAGCACCGGAGGCTTCACGATCCCGCTCCTCGCAGCTCGAGCTCGCCGGTGCGCACGCAGCGGCTGTCGCGCCCCGGTGTGATGGCCAGCAGCGGCACCTCGCCCTCCGTGCACCGCGGCTCCGTGTAGGGGCACCGGGGGTGGAAGCGGCAGCCGACCGGCATGTTCCACGGCTCCGGAGTCCGCCCCGGGATCGAGGCCAGCCGCCCCTCCCGCGAGCCCAGCTGCGGCATCGCGGCCAGCAGTCCCTCGGTGTAGGGCATGCGCGGTGCCTCGAACAACGGCCCTGCCGCGGCGGACTCGACGACCTGACCCGCGTACATGACGACGACCCGGTCGCAGACCTCGGCCACCACACCGAGGTCGTGCGTGACGAGCAGGACCGCCATCCCGATCCGGTCCCGCAGGGACAGCAGCAGCTCGAGGATCTGCGCCTGGATCGTCACGTCCAGCGCCGTCGTGGGCTCGTCGGCGATCAGGACCTTGGGGTCGCACGCGAGCGCGACCGCGATCATCGCGCGCTGCCGCATCCCGCCGGAGAACTCGTGCGGGTAGGCGTGCACCCGGCGGGCGGCGTTGGGGATGCCGACCAGGTCCAGCATCTCGACCGCCCGCGCGGTGGCGCCGCGGCGGGCGCCGCCGCGGTGGCGCCGCACCGTCTCCGCGATCTGGTCCCCCACCGTGAAGGCCGGGTTGAGGCTGGTCATCGGCTCCTGGAAGATCATGGAGATCTCGTTGCCCCGGATGTCGCGCAACTCCCGTTCCGGGAGAGCGGTGAGGTTGCGCCCCTGGAACAGGATGCGACCGCCGGACCGCCTACCCGGCGGGGTCGGCACCAGGCCGAGCACCGACAGCCCTGTGACGGTCTTCCCCGAGCCGGACTCGCCGACGAGGCCCACGATCTCCCGCTCGGCCACGGTGAACGACACGTCGCGCACGACGTTGGCCCAGCCGTGGTCGGTCGCGAAGTCGACGCAGAGCCCGTCGACCTGCAGCAGTGGCGCCCCGGGCGGGTCGGTGACCGGCCGTGCGACGGCGGCGTGGCCTGCGGAACGGCGCACGGCTCAGTCCCCCTTCCGGGTCTCGCGACCGAGCGAGTCGCGCAGCCCGTCGCCGACGAGGTTGAACGACAGGGTCGCCACGGCGATCGCCAGGCCGGGCCAGACGACGAGCAGCGGAGTGCTGCGGATCTCGGTGAACCCGCGGCCGAGCAGGTTGCCCCAGCTGGGGGTGGGCGGGACGACACCGAGCCCGAGCAGGGAGAGCGCGGCCTCGGCGAGCAGCGCCGCCGCGAGCATCAGCGAGACCTGCACCAGCAGCGGGGACAGGATGTTGGGCAGCACGCGGCGGGCGATGATGCCGCTCGCAGGGGTGCCGATGCTCACCGACGCCTCGACGTAGGTCTCGGCCCGGACGGCCAGCGTCGCGCTGCGCACCACCCGGAACAGCCGCGGCGAGTAGACGATGCCCAGCGCGATCATCGCGTTCGTCAGCCCCGGTCCGGTGGCCGCGATGATCGCGATCGCCAGGATGATCGCCGGGAAGGTCATGAGGACGTCGGCGGCGCGGCCCAGCAGCCAGTCCACCCACCCGCCGCAGTAGCCGGCGAGGAGCCCGAACGGCACCCCGACGACCACCGCGATCGCGACCGCGATCGCGGCGGCGAACAGGGAGACCCGACCCGCGACGAGCAGGCGGCTGAACGTGTCGCGGCCGAGCGAGTCCGTGCCGAGCCAGTGCGCGGGCGTGGACCCGGACAGCCGGTTCATCACGTCGATCGCGTCCGGCTCGTACGGGACGATCCACGGTGCCGCCGCCGCCCCGACCACCAGCACGACCAGCACGATGAGCGCGCCGAGGGCGAGCCGGTTGGCGCGGAACCGGCGCGCGAAGCGCCGCAGGCCGGGCGCGGTGACCGGACGGGAGGTGAGAGTGTCCGTCATGTCTGTCGGATCCTCGGGTTGAAGTAGCCGTAGGAGACGTCCACCACGATGTTGATGAACAGCACCATCACCGCGGCCACGAGCACGACGCCCTGCACGATCGGGAAGTCACGGCTGAACACGCCCTGGTAGGCCAGCTGGCCGATGCCTGGGAGGGCGAACAGCTGCTCGATGACGACGGTCCCGCCGATGAGCCGGTTCGCCTCGATGCCGAAGACCGTCACGACCGGCAGGGCCGCGTTCTTCAGCGCGTGCTTGCCGACCACCCGCACCGGGCTCAGCCCTTTCGCCGTGGCGGTGCGGACGTAGTCCTCGCTCATCACCGTCGAGACCGATGCCCTGGTCTGGCGCGCGATCACCGCCGCCGGGGCGAGCGCGAGCGCGGTGGCCGGCAGGACCAGGTGCTGGAACCACTCGAGCGGGCTGTCGGTGAACGGCACGTACCCGACCGCCGGGAGCAGCGGGTTCTGCAGCGCGAACAGCAGGACCAGGATCATCCCGACCCAGAAGTAGGGCACGGCGACCCCGACGCTCGCGCCCACCGTCGCGACCCTGTCCATCCAGGTCCCGGGCCGCAGCCCCGCGACCGCCCCGACTGCCACACCGAGGACGATCGCGAGGCCGAGGGCGAGGAACGCCAGCGACAACGTGGCCGGCAGCCGGGCGAGGATCGCCGTCCAGACCGTCTGGCTGGTGAACAGCGACGTGCCGAGGTCGCCCTGCAGCGCGGCGCTGAGCCAGTGCCAGTACTGCACGAGGAACGGGTCGTTCAGGCCGAGGCGTTCCCGCACCGCCTCGACCTGGGCGGGGTCCGGGTTCTGCCCCGCCAGCGCCACGGCGGGATCGCCGGGCACGAGCACGATGAGACCGAAGACCAGGAAGCTGACGACCAGCAGCAGCGGGATGCTGACCAGCAGCCTGCGCACGAGGAGTCCGAGCACGGGTCAGCCCCTCACGGCCCGGGTTCGATCCCGGCGCCCCGGAACTGGCGCGAGGCGTCGGCGTAGATCTCCACGCCGCGGACCGTGTCGTTCATCGCGAACGGCGTGGTGAGGTGGCAGAGCGTGACGTTCGGGTAGGCCTCCTCGGTGACGGCCTGGAACAGCTGGGCATACGCCGGACGCCGCTCGTCGGCCGTCGCGCCCGCCATCGCCTCGGCGTGCAGTCGGGTGATCTCGTCGGTCGTGAACCCGCCCGGGTTGTTGAACCCGTCCGCCAGGTAGTACGAGGCGGTGAGGATGCTCGGGTCCGATTCGGCCTTCTGCTCCGAGAGCGTGGCGTCGGCGGACTTGTTCACCGAGAAGTCCTCGGCGAGCTTCGCGATCTCCACCGGGGTGATCGACATCTGGATCCCGACCTCCGCGAGGTTCTGCTGCATGACCTCCGCGATCTGCTGGTAGAGGTCGAGGTTGATGACCTCGAGGTCGAAGGAGAAGCCGTCGGGCACGCCGGCTTCGGCGAGCAGCTGCCGGGCCCGTTCCGGGTCGTACGGGTACCGCTCGGGCCCGATGTCCGGGTTGGACGCGAAGTAGAACTGCGGGAACAGCTGCACGCCGGGTTCGCAGAATCCGTTGGTCACCGCGGCGATGGCGTCCCGGTTGATCGCGTGGTTGATCGCCTGGCGCACCTGCTTGCTCCCGAACTCGGAGCGTGCGGTGTTCAGCGTGAGGTTGTAGCTCGACAGGCTCGGCGCCTCGCAGACCACGAGACCCGAGTCCACCGCGGGCTGGTACATGCTCGCCCGCAGGAACGTCACGTCCGCGGCGCCGGTCTGCACGGCGTTGAGGCGGGCGTTGTCGTCGCCGGAGATGAGGAACACGAGCGTGGCGACGTTCACCGCCTCCGGGTCCCAGTAGTCCTCCACCGCCGTGTACTCGACGCGGCTGCCCGGCACGTAGTTCGTCATCCGGAACGCCCCGGAGCCGCCGGTGGGTGCGATGTCCTCGCCCGGCTTGTCGAATGCTGCCGGGCTCATCATCATCCCGGCCGACCCGCCGAGGATGCCCACGAGCGCACCCGCACCGCCGCCGGTGACCAGCCGGACGGTGTCGGCGTCCACGACCTCGACGGACGTGATGGCCTGCAGCGCGTTGGCGTTGTAGGACCAGGGCTGCTGGCCGCGCTCGATGTTGGCCTTGACCGACGCGGCGTCGAACGGTGTGCCGTCGTGGTAGGTCCATCCGCCGCGCAGCTCCATCTGCAGGACCGTGCCGCCGTCGGTCAGCTGCCACGACTCCGCGAGCATCGGCTGCGGGGTGCCCTCCTCGTCGACGTGCACGAGGCTGTCGTAGACCGGGTAGAGGTACATCTGGCTGTTGTTCGTCGTGATCTTGTCGGGGTCGAAGCTGGTGTTCCCGACGCTGTACATCCAGGTCAGGGTCGCGCCCTCGTCCATCCCCTCGGAAGCCGGCGGGCAGGCGGCCGTCTGCGCCTCCCGCTCCACCCCGGGATCACCCGCGGTCCCGCCACCGCCGCCACCGCATGCGGTGACGGCGAGCAGGACCACGCCGGCGATCGACAGTCCGGTGAGCCTCTTCATGCCGTTCCTCCTCCTCGTGCGCCGTTGCACCGGAGATCCGGTTGTTCAGGTGCTGTTGCGCCGCCGCTGCGACCACATCTGGGTGGCCCGCTCGAAGTGCAGCGCCGCGTCCCAGGCGAGGCCGGGCGGTCCCAGCTCGGTCCGGAACGACCGGACCGCCTGGCGGGCGAGGTCCGGGTCCTTCGCGGGCTGCGCGGCCAGCGCGAACGCGACCTCGTCGACGTCCTCGTCGGGCACCGCGCGCCACGCGAGCCCGATCTGCTCGGCACGCGCGCCGTCGATCTCCTCGCTGAACAGGCCCATCGCGGCGGTGGCCTCGCGGCCCGCCGTCCGGCCGGCGATCGTGAAGAAGCCCCCGCCGGGGTGCAGGCCGATCCGCAGGAAGCCCGCCATGATCCGGGCATCGGTCGCCACGACCCGCAGGTCGGTGGCGAGCATGAGGTTGATGCCGGCGCCGACGGCCGCGCCGCGAACGGCGGCGACCGTGGGCACGGCCAGCGTCCCGACCCGCATGAAGGCGCCGTAGACCGCACCCGCCTCCTGGTAGGTCGCGTCCTCGGCCTGGTCGGCGCCGGGACGCCAGCGGCGCCGGTCGGCGCCGGAGCAGAACGTGCCGCCCGCACCGCGCACCACCGCCGCGCCGATCGACGCGTCGGCGTCGACCTCCTCGCACAGCTCGGCGAGCTGCCGACCCATGTCCGGCGTGAGGCCGTTCTTGACCTCCACCGAGTCGACGGTGAGGACCGCGACGCCGTCACGCCGCTCCAGGTGAACCTGTCCCATCCGGCCTGCCTCCCTGTTGCGCTTCCTGCTCACTCACCCACGGGGTCGCCACCGTCGGCGACCCGGACGAGGACGTCGACCGCTGTCGCTCCTTCGCCCGGCAGCCCGACGACCAGCGGATTGACCTCGAACTCCGCCAACTGGGGACCGGCCGCCACGGCCGCGTGACCGAGCCGGACCACGGCGTCGACCGCTGCCCGCACGTCCCGGGCCGGCGCCCCGCGGAAGCCACCGAGCAGCGGCCAGGCGCGCAGGCGGCGCAGCATGGCCCACGCCTCTTCGGGCGAGACGGGCGCCAGCCCGGTGGCGACGTCGGCGTAGAGCTCGGTGGTGATCCCGCCGAAGCCGACGGTGACGAGCGGCGGGAAGCCGTCCCGCCCGCCCGTCGCGGCGACGACCAGCTCCGCTCCGGCGGGCACCATCGCCTGCACCAGGACGCCGTCGAGCGCCTCGACGTGGTGGGCGCGCGCGGCGGCCACGAGATCGTCGAAGACCCTCGCGGCACGCGCGGCGTCGACGTCGAGCCGCACACCCCCGACCTCGGACTTGTGCGCCAGCGCGGCGGCCTGCAGCTTCATCGCCGCCGGCCCGCCGAGGCCCACCACGGCGTCGGTGGCTTCCTGCCGGGTGCGCACCACGACCGAGGCGGGCCGGGCGATCCCCATCGCGTCGAGCAACGCGGGCCCGTCGGAGGCGTCCAGCAGCTCCCGGATCCGGTCGGGGGCCGGCGCCGTGGGTCGCGGCAGCGCCACGGCGGGCACCGCGGGTGCTCGCGGCGGGGCGACGAGCCCGGCCGCCCTGGCCAGGCCGCCGACCGAAGAGAAGACGGGGATGCCGGCGGCCCGGAAGACGGCACGCCCCTGCGCCGTCTGGTCCTGCCCGGCGAGCCATGCCACCATCAGCGGCTTCGCGAGCCTGGCGGAGGTGCCGACCAGGTCCTCGGCGAGGGCGGCACCGGCCTGGCCGACCACCATGGTCAGCACCACCGCGACGGCGTCCACGCCCGGGTCGTCGGCCACGATCCGGCACACGTCGCCGAAGGCGTCGGCGCCGCGGGTGAACAGCTGCGCGGTGACGTCCACGGGGTTGGCCAACGCGCCGAACGCGGGGATGAGTGGCCGAAGCCGATCCTGCGTGGTGGTGCACAGCTCAGGCAGCTCGAGGCCGGCGTCGCTGCACCGGTCCGCGGCGAGGCTGCCGGCACCGCCCGACGTCGTCACCACCGCCACCCTGCGCCCCTCGGGCCGCGGCATCGAGGAGAGCGTGGCCGCCACGGCGAGCAGCTCGTCCACGTCGTCGACCAGCACCACGCCGTGCCGGGCGGACGCGAGGACGAACGCCGTGTCGTCACCGAGCATCGATCCGGTGTGGGACACGGCAGCGCGTCGCCCCGCGCCGGAACGACCGGAGCGCAGCACCACCAGGTGCTTGCCGGCCTCCCGCGCTCGAGCGGCGAGCCGCAGGTAGGCGGCTCCGTCGCCCACGGACTCGACGTAGAGCAGGAGCACCCGCACGTCGGGCTCGTCCAGCAGCGCGGACGCGACCTCCACGAGGTCGAGGTCGGCCTGGTTCCCGGTGCTGGCCCAGGCCGTGAGTCCGAGGCCCATCTCCGCGGACAGATCGAGGATCGATCCACCGACCGCTCCGCTCTGCCCGACGTAGGCGACACCGCCCGCAGCGCGCAGCTGCCGGTCGGCGGCCGCGGTGAACGTGGCGACCAGTCCCGTGGGCGTGTGCAGCAGGCCCTGGCAGTTCGGGCCGAGGACGCGCACGCCGGCTTCCTCACCGGCCGCGGCCAGCTCCGCCTGCAGGCGGGCCCCCGCGGCCCCCGTCTCGGCGAAGCCGGAGGCGAAGACCACGACGCCGGCAGCGCCGACCGCGCCCGCCTCCCGCACCGTGCCTGCCGCGGCCGCCGCCGGGACGAGGGCGAGAACCAGGTCGACCGGGCCCGGCAGCTCGGCGAGCGAGGCGTAGCAGGGCAGCCCCTCCAGCTCGTCGTAACCGGGGTTGACCGGGTAGATACCGCCGCCGAACCCGTGCTCACGCAGGTAGCGCAGCGGCCGGCCCATCGGGTTGCCCGGCCGTCCCGACACCCCGACCAGCGCCACCCCGCGCGGCCGCAGCATCCGCCGGATCGCCGCGCCGCCACCGGTCTTCCCGGGGATCAGCGCCAGGCCAGGGCGGGCCGGACGTGACTCGCGGTGCCGGTGCGGTGTGGGGCAGCTCACGCATACGAGGTAACTTGACGCCGATGTCGAAGTCAAGAGTTACTCGACGTCGACGTCGAAACCCATCGGATGACGAACGGACGAGCTGCATGAGCGAGACCGCGACCAGCGAAGGCGGAACGGGCAGCCTCCGGCGCGCCTCCGTGGGGTCCCTCCCGAACTCCGAGCGCGGGCGCCGCACGCGGCGCCAGCTCCTGGTCGCGGCCCGCGAGGTCTTCGAGCGCGACGGCTTCCTCGACGCGCGGGTCACCGACATCTCGGCGGCTGCCGGCGCGTCGCACGGCAGCTTCTACACCTACTTCGAGTCCAAGACCGACATCTTCCGCACCCTCTGCGCGCAGGAGATGGACGCGCTCTACCTCGGCACCGGGAGCGGTGACCCCAGCGGCGGCGAGCCCGACCCGATCGCGCGCATCGAGCGCTCCAACCGCCGCTTCGTGGAGATCTACAAGCGCAACGCCGCGCTGCTGGGGCTCCTCGAACAGGTCACCGCCTACGACGAGGAGGTGCGCAAGCTGCGCATGGCCGTGCGGGACCGCGCCGTCTCGCGCGTCCAGCACAGCATCGTGCAGCTACAGGACGCCGGCCTCGCCGACCGCGACCTCGACCCGTTCCACAGCGCGAGCGCCCTGGTCACCATGGTCAACGGCACCGCGCACTTCTGGCTGGTGCTGGGCGAGCAGTTCGACGAGGAGACCCTCGTTCACACCCTGACCCAGCTGTGGGTCAGAGCCTTGGGCCTCGACCACACGGTGCGTGACTGAGCACCGGCGATGCGGACGATCAGACGCTGCGCAACACCGAGACGATGATGCCCAACACGACAGCCTCGTCACCGTCGATGACGTCGTAGGCCGGGTTGCGCGGCTCGAGGAACACGTGCCCGTTGCGCCGGCGGTACACCTTCACCGTGGCCTCACCGTCGATCATCGCCGCGACGATCTGGCCGGAATGCGCCTCGGACTGCTGGCGCACCACCACGGTGTCGCCGTCGCAGATCGCGGCGTCGACCATCGAATCGCCCCGCACGCGCAGCGCGAAGACCGTGCCGCGCCCGGCGAGCTCGCGGGGCAGCGTCAGGACGTCGTCGACGTGCTCCTCGGCCAGGATGGGTGTGCCCGCAGCGATGTCGCCGACCACCGGCACGGACACCGCGTCGTCCCCGCGCCCCTGCGCCGGGGGCTCCTGCAGGAAGAGGCGCACGTCGATCGGCCGCGACATCGCGGTACCGCGCCGGAGGAACCCCCGCTCCTCGAGGCTCGCCAGGTGCTTCGACACCGACGACGGCGACCGCAGCCCGACCGCGTCGCCGATCTCCCGGGTGCTCGGCGCGTACCCGCACCGCACCACCCAGTCCCGGATCGCGACCAGGATCCGCTGCTGGCGCGCAGGCAGCGTCGAGGTGTCCAGGTGGCCGAACGCATCCAGATCATCGAAGACGGGCACGCGCGGATGCTAGAGGTCGGCACCGACAACCCGATCCGGTACACGGCTGTTCCGCGGCCCCGTTCCCCGTCCGCCGCTAGTCTCTCCTGCGATGCCGACCGGATCGTTCCACCCGTTGCTCCGCCAGCTCTACGAACGGCGCCTGCACGGGGTCGTCACCTCGGGCGCCCGGCTTCCGCGGCACGTCGGCCTCGTGATGGACGGCAACCGACGCTGGGCGCGGCAGATGGGCATGGGCAATCCGAGCGTCGGCCACCGCTACGGCGCCGAGCACGTCGACGAGGTCCTCGGCTGGTGCCGGGAGCTGGGCATCGACCACGTCACCGTCTACGTCGCCTCCCTCGACAACCTCCGCAAGCGCGACGCCGCCGAGGTCGCCTACCTGCTCGGCGTCATCGAGGACGTCGTCGCCGAACGTCTCGCCGCGCCGGGAGCCACTTGGCAGGTGCATCTCGCCGGGCGGCTCGACGCGCTCCCGGACTCGACCGCGCACGCGCTGAAGCTCGCCGAGGAACAGACCCGCCACTGCGACTCGGGCGCGCACGTCACGATCGCCGTCGGCTACGACGGGCGGGTCGAGATCGTCGACGCCCTCCGCGCCCTGCTCGACGCCGAAGCCGGCACGGGCGCGAGCCTCGCCGACGTGGCGGCGCGGATCTCCGACGAGGCGATCGCCGCGCACCTGTACACGGCACCCCGCCCTCCGCCGGATCTGATCATCCGCACCAGCGGGGAGCGGCGGCTGTCCGGATTCCTGCTGTGGCAGTCCGCCAACGCCGAGCTGTTCTTCTGCGACACCTACTGGCCGGCCTTCCGCCGGGTCGACTTCCTCCGGGCCCTGCGCGACTACGCCCGCCGCGACCGCCGGTTCGGCCGCTGACCCCCGCTCATCCGCCGGCGCCCGCCACGGCGTCGCCCCACACGTCGAGCAATCGTTGCGCGGAACCGCCGACCGGACCGACGGCGGCGGTCAGCGCGTCCGCAGCGAGCGGGCGGGCCGTGTCGACGGCGGCCACCGCGGCGCCGGCGTCGTCGATCACCGCGGAGCAGACGTCGCGCAGGTGGTCCGGGATCTCGAGCGCCGGGTCGATGCACCCGACCAGTGGCGTACCGACCGCCGCGACCAGGGGGAACACCGTGCCGGGGATCCCGATCGCGACCTCTGCGACGGCTGAGGCCTGCACCGAGGGCACCTCGCTGATCTCGTACTCCGACCACAACTCCCGGTCCTCGCGCGGGTGGAGGCCGACGACGATGCGCCTGCCGGCATCGGCGAGGCGGCGTGCGGAGTCCAGCAGCAGCTGCGCACCGGGCGCCGCGGCGCCGGTCTCGTCCTCGTGCGTGACGCTGGTCAGGACGAGCACGGTGCCCGGCTCGGCCGCCCGCTGCGGCAGGTCGTCGGTCTGGGCGGAGCCGACGACCCGCGCCTCACCGGGGAGCCCGAGGTGGGCCCGGAACGCGGCGGCCTCCGCGGACGAGGACGCCGTCGCCGCCCCGACCCGAGAACGCACTTCCCCGGCCCGCGGTGCCTCCTGCGGCAACAGGTACGCCAACGAGGACGCGACGACGGGCAGGGCGGGTAGCTGCGCGAGGCAGTCGGCCGGCCAGTCCCCCGCGCCGGTGACGACGAGCAGGTCGGCCTCGGGGAACGCCCCTGCCACCGCGACCGGCACCGCCTCGTCCGCGTCGATCTCGCTGCGGTCGGGCACGAGCTGGGTGAGCGTCCACCCCCTGCGCTGCGCCTCCGCCAGGAGCGGCTCCGCGTGGTAGGTGCCCCACGGCTCGTTGGTGGCGATCAGCACTCGCACCGGCCGCGGCGCGGCGGCCGAACCGGACGTGGATGGGGCAGCACACGCCCCGAGCGTCACCGCACCGCCCGCGACGAGCGCAGCCTGGAACAGACGGCGGCGCGACAGCCGCCCGGACGGACCTCCACGAGCACTCACGAGCGGAACCTAGGCAGCGCGGTGAGCCGGCGGGTGAACGCGGGCTGGAGCCGAGGGAACGAACTCGCCGACCACGCTCGCGGTCGGACCGTTTCGTCGGGATCGTCGCGGTCGAGCTCCTCGCGTCGAGGATCGGCACTCGCGCTCGCCCCGCAACTGCACTATGAACGACCTGCACCTGGCTCTCACCGAGGAGGCTTGGACATGTACCTCTCCATCCTCGTCGGGTGCGCGATCCTGCTGATGGGGCTCGGGATGACGCTCTACGGCGTCGTCGTCGGCGGGGGGCGGGAACGTGCCGCGCTGGCCGCCCTGCAGTCAGCACTGGAACGGTGGAGCCTCTCGCGCGCGTTCGGCGCGCCGTCGCCTCTCGCGGACCCGACCGGCTCGGTACCGGACGACCTGCCGCACCGGATGGACCGGGTGCTGCTGGCCCGCTCCGGACGGTGGAGCGGTGGCCACCTCACCGTCGTCGCGTTCGCCGAGAACGACGACGGGTGCGAACAGCACTTCCTGCTGATCCTCCTGGACGTTCCGGCCGCCACCGCAGGGCCGCCGTGCTCCAGCGGGTTCCGGCGCGGCCGACGACGGTGGGCCCGCGCCGTCGCGAACGGACTCGCCCTCGACGAGGCGGACACGGACAGGGTCGAGCAGGCCGCGGGCGAGGTCGACGGCTCGCTGCACCGGTTCGACGGCAGGCTCGCCGTGCTGCACTACGGCCTCCTCGGTTCGGCCCTCCACCACGGCAGGCCGGACGAGCGCAGGCTCACCGCCCTGCTCGACTCCAGCGAACACCTGGCGCTCGAACTGACGCTGCACGCCGCCCGTTGAGAGGCCTCGTTGCTCATCCCGTCGGCAGCCGTCCCGCCCGGGCCAGGGTCAGGACGGCACCCACGGTCACGTAGCCGCGCCATTCCAACGTGGCGGTCGGCGAGTAGCTGGCGAAGTCGACGGTCCAGCCGCCGTCGTCCTGCTGTTGCGCGGCCAACCCCTCCAGCTCGACGTCCAACACTCCAGGCCGCAGCAAGCGGCTCGCCGGGCTACCGGGCACCGACGCGAAGTTGAGCGCCCGCATCGTCTCGCCTTCGCTGCCACCCTCGACGGGGAGCCGCCCGGTGTCGGGCACGAACCGGGCGAGTCGTTCCAGCAGCGACGACGCCTCGGGGTACCGCTCGTACGCGGCGTCCAGGAAGCGGACGGCGAACGACAGCGCGATCGCGTGCGGTGCCGAGTCCAGCGCGCCGATGGTGTCGAGGCAGTAGCGACAGGCGCGTGCCAGCCAGGCGTGCGCCGCGACGGCGGGGTCGTGCGCGGCGACCCGCAGCGCGGCACCCGCGGCGAAGGCGGTGCTCTGCAGCGTCGAGACGGTGGGGTCGGCCTCGGCCCAGAACGGCGCGCAGGCGCTGGCGTCGGCCATCGGCAGGGCGAACGGCAGGCCGCCGTCGGGCAGCGTCACCGATTCCAACCAGTCGCACAGCTGGGTCGCGCGCGGGCTGGTCGCCGGCGCGATGTCCTCGAACACCTCGAAGGCGTGCAGCGCACCGGCCGGCTGACTCTCCGGCGCGCGCAGGTCGGGTTCCATGCCCCAGCCGTAACCGCCGTCGTCGTTGCGGTACCCGTCGAGCGCGGCGAGCACGGCCTGCGGCTGCACCTCCCCCAGCAGCAGCTCGAAACGGCGCCGGTCGAGCAACCGGCCGTGGCCGGCGAGGAACGATGCGGCGCGGGCCAGGTCGACATCCATGGCATCGAGGATGGCCCAACCCGGCGAGCGGGTCGTGAACAGATCGGTCAGTCCGGGACGCGTAACGCAGAGGCCGTAGCCGCCACCACGCCCCGACGACGAGAATCGGTGACCATGGGAAGAACCGACCGCGTCAGTCGCATGATCGCGGCACCACCGGAGGCCGTCTACACGGCGCTCCTCGATCGAGGGTCCCTCGAAGTCTGGATGCCGCCCGACGGCATGCGCGGGCGGATCGAGCACTGGGATCCCCGGCCGGGCGGCGGGTTCAGGATGGTGCTGACCTACCTCGACCCCACCGACGCTCCTGGCAAGTCGTCGGACGCAACGGACGTCGTCGACGTCGGCTTCGCCGAACTCGTGCCGCCGGAACGCGTGGTGCAGCGTGCCGTGTTCGAGTCCGACGACCCGTCGTACGCGGGCACCATGACCATGACGTGGCGCCTCGAAGCCGGTGGCGGAGCCACCACGGTCACCGTCATCGCCGAGGACGTGCCTCCCGGGATCGATCAGGCGGCCCACGAGATCGGCATCGCCTCCTCGTTGGCCAACCTGGCGTCGTACGTGGAGCAGTCCGCCTGATCAACGACCGGTAGGAGGCACCGGGCGTGCAAGGCTGTCGGGATGACCGAGGCGTCGGGCGCGAGCCACTCGAAGGTGCGCTTCACCGACCTGTCGCTGACCGACGCTCAGCTGAGCAACGTCGACGTGACCCGCGGGAACTTCTGGCGGGTTCGGATGCGTGGGGTGTGGATCGGCGAGGCAGAGATCAACGGCCAGATCGAAGGCCTGCGGATCAACGGCGTGGATGTCGGACCGCTGGTCGAGGCCGAGCTCGACCGCCGCCACCCCGACCGCGCCAAGATGCGCCCTCGCGACGTGGCCGGTTTCCACGAGGCGTGGGACATCCTCGAGTCGCTGTGGGCGGGCACAGTGGAGCGCGCCCGGGCGCTGCCACCCCAGCTGTTGCACGAGCAGGTCGACGGCGAGTGGTCCTTCATCCAGACGCTGCGGCACCTCGTCTACGCCACCGACATCTGGGTGCGCCGCGCGATCCTCGGTGACCCGACGCCGTGGCATCCACTGAGCCTGCCGTTCGACGGCACGGAACAGGATCCGACCGTCCCGTGGGACCGCCACGCGCGGCCGAGCCTGGACGAGGTGCTCGCCCTGCGCGCGGACCGCATGCAGACCGTCCGCCGGGTGATCGAGAGCCTCACCGAAGAGACTCTGGCGGGCACCACCGAGCCCGTCGAGGGGCCCGGGTACCCCGAACCCGGCAGCTACCCGGTCAGGAGCTGCCTGGGCACGGTGCTCGTCGAGGAGTGGGAACACCGCCTCTACGCGGAGCGCGACCTCGACGTCCTCCAGGTGACGGGCAGCTCGTGCAGCCCGAAGAGCAACCCCCCGTGCTTGTAGGGCAGTTCGTCCACCGGCTCGGCGAGACGCAGGGTGGGGATGCGCGCGAACAGGGTGGAGAACACGATCTCCAGCTCCAGACGGGCGAGGTGCTGCCCGAGGCACTGGTGCACGCCGTAGCCGAAGGCGACGTGGTGCCGGTTGCCGCGATGGACGTCGAACCGCTCGGGCTCGGGGAAGACTCCGGGGTCCCAGTCTGCCGCGGCCAGCAGGGCGACGACCCCCTCGCCCGCGCGGATCGCCGTGCCGCTGAGCTCCGTGTCCTCAGCCGCGACCCGGCTGGTGACGAAGTCGGCGATGCTGAGGTAGCGCAGCAGCTCCTCGATGGCGCCGGGAAGCAGCCCGGGGTCCGACCGCAGCGCGGCGAGCTGATCGGGGCGCTCCAGCAGCGCCGCCGTGCCCAGCGAGATCATGTTCGCCGTGGTCTCGTGCCCCGCGTTGAGCAGCAGCAGGCACATCATCACCAGCTCATCCCTGCGCAGCTCGCCGGCGGGCTCCAGCCGCTCGGTGACCAGCTTGCTGAGCAGGTCGTCGCCGGGATCCTGCTGCTTGCGGGTGATCAGCCCGTCCATGTAGGCACGTAGCCCCGCCAGCGCGGCCGCGAACTGCTCCGCGGTGCTCGCCCCCGACACGACCACCTTCGTCCGGCTCTGGAAGAACTCGTGGTCGTCGTAGGGCACACCGAGCAGCTGGCAGATCACCAGTGACGGCACGGGGAGCGCGAACGCCTCGACCAGGTCCACCGGCGGGGTCCTGGCCAGCATGTCGTCCAGCAGCCGGTCCACGGTGGCCTGGATGCCGGTCCGCATCGTCTTGATGCGCTTGACGGTGAACTCCTGGATGAGCATGCGCCGGTAGAAGCTGTGCTGCGGCGGGTCCATCCGGATGAACGGCGGGTTGCGCAGGACCTGCACCGCGCCCGGGACGAGCGCGGGAAATCCGGGGCGGGTGCCGTCGGCACTGAACACCGGGCTGCTCAGCACGGTCCGGACGTCCTCGTACCGGGTCACCAGCCAGGCGGTGCCGCCGGTGGGCAACTGCACCTCGGCGACGGGTTCGTCGGAACGCAGCCGGTCGTACTCCGGTGGTGGGGCGAACGGGCACTGGCGCTGGACCGGGAAGGTGCGGCTGCCAGGAGTCGTGGTCTCGGACATCTGCCACTCCTTGGCTAAGTGAAGGGCATCCCTTCGTTTACTGCCCAGCGGTAGGCTAGCAGAATCGAAGGGGTTCCCTCCACATCCAGAGGAGCTGGGTACCGGTTGACCGAGAGCACGCCCCGGCTGCGCGCGGACGCCCGCCGCAACCGCGAGCAGATCATCGCCGCGGCCCGCGAAGTCTTCCTCGAGCACGGCATCCAGGCCTCCCTGGAAGAGATCGCCCGCCGCGCCGGCGTCGGCATCGCCACCCTCTACCGACGGTTCCCCGACCGTCACACGCTCGTCCAGCAGGTCGCCCTCGAGAACATGGACCTGATCGACGCGGAGCTGGACTGCGCCACCGCCGAGCACCCCGACGCCTGGGGTGCGCTGGCGCAGCTCCTGCACCGCCTGGTGGACCTTCGGGTCGGAGTCTTCATGCCCGTGCTGGCCCTCAGCCTGGAGGAGGACCTGCGCGGCGAGGGCGGAGTACTGAAGGCGCGACGCAACCAGCTCTTCGAGCGCATGGCGCAGCTCGTCCGCACCGCCCAGCAGGAGGGGCAGCTCCGCCAGGGCATCACACCCATCGACATCATGGTCGGCGTCATCAAGCTGTCCCGCCCGCTACCCGTCATCGGCGCCGAGCTGAACGAGCTGCTGATCAACCAGCAGCTGGAGCTGTTCCTCGGCGGCCTCCACGCAGTGGCGCTCGACGCCACCGAGCCGCTGCGCCGGCAGCCGCTGACCGTCGACGGCCTGGACCGCTACCTCAAGACGGCGGAGTAGCCGGCGCCACCCTGCCGATCGACGCGAACGGCCATGCGCCCTGAATGGTGCACGCCAGGTCCCGATTCTGGCGATCACGGCGCCCGCACCGGCCACCCCGCCGGGCACCGGCAGCTCGGGCCACCGGTCGACACGATCGGCAGCCGCGGTACCACAACCGCATCAGTGCGTCTCTGCGACCGCAGGCGCTGATCAACCTGACCTGGCTGCGCCGGTAGCCCCTCCCGACCGAGGAACACGCCAAACCGGTGATCACGACCGGCGCCATCACGGACCTGCCGCTGTAGTTCTACTCCGCCCTCCGGTGGAGTGCGCGGAGCTGTTCGAGCACCTCGTCGAGACGCCACCTCGCGTGCCCGCCGGTCGTGGTGAACACCGGCGTCAGGAGCCCCTCCCGCATGTACCGCTGAATGGTCTGCCGGGACAGCCCAACCGCACGCGCTACCTCACCCGTGCTGATCAGCCGTTCCTCGCCCACAGGCCGACGCTAGGTCGGCTCCTGAGTCGTTGCCACCGCGCTGAGGCGTATATGACGCTGTGAGGCGATTACGACTACTCTGCCGTCATGACCTTCTGGTGGACAGCGGTGCAGGGAGGCGGCTGCGCGATGGGTGAGGCTCGGAACGAGCAAGACGCGCGGCTGGAGATCACTCGGGCACAGGGGCGAGCGTCGGTCGACTTCAACGAGCGGAGCGGTCGCTTCCGCTGGACGGTGGTCCTGGACGGTGGAAAGTCCTCCCACGGCTGGGCCGACACCGAGTCGGACGCATGGTGGCACGTCAAAGAGGCGGTGAACCGGCCCTTTCGCGGTACACACCTGCGCGCCCCTCGTGGACTCTGGACGCGCGAGCCGTGACGTCCGCGCGCCTGGTCCTGCCTCTGGCGGCCTGGTGGCACTTCCGGGAACCCCTGCTGGTCGTGACGCCCGACGGCGCGCCGGTTCCCGAGCTGGTCATCGCGGTGGTGCCCACCGACCGCGGTCGCGGCGTCGGACGCCGCCTGCTCGACGCGCTCGTCGCCCGCACTGCCCACGAGGGCCATGACCGTCTGACCCTCAACGTCCACCTCCACAACCCCGCGGCCCGGCTCTACAGCCGGGCCGGCTTCGTCGTCGAGGGAAAGCGCCGCGGTCCACTCGGGGTCGCAATGGTCCGCGACCCTGCCGTAGCTGATCGCCCACGCCCTCCGCGTCCTTGCGGGGGCGCGGGCAGCCGAAGATGGCCCGGGCGGCGGTCGGCAGGTGCCTCCGGCCCCGTCAGGCGGGGATCTCGCCGATGGCGATCAGGACCGCGCGGCCGAGGGTGTGGCCGAACATGGTGAAGCCGAGGACGGCCGGGGTGGCGTCGGCCGGTACGCCGATGGACTCGACGTCGAGCGCGTGCACCACGACGAAGTAGCGGTGGGGTCCGTGGCCGGCGGGCGGGGCGGCGCCGATGAAGCGGGCCGCGCCGGCGTCGTTGCGCAGCTGGAGGGCACCCGTGGGCAGGCCGGACCCCGTGTCGTCGCCCGCACCTTCGGGCAGCTCGGTGACGGCGGCGGGGATGTCGGCGACGACCCAGTGCCAGAACCCCGAACCGGTGGGGGCGTCGGGGTCGTAGACGGTGACGACGTAGCTCTTGGTGCCCTCCGGGGCCCCGCCCCAGGACAGCTGCGGGGAGACGTCCTTCCCGCCCGGCACGCCGAAGACGCCGGAGTACTGCTCGGGCGACCAGGCAGCACCGTCGGCGACGGTGGTGCTGGTGACCGTGAAGGAGGCCACCTCCGGGAGGCGGGCGAAGGGGTCGTTGGCGCTCATGGCGTCGGTCCTCTCGAGGGAGTGCTGCGGTGACAACGTCGACAGTAGCAGATAATCGATTATCGGTCCGACCGTCTATACTTGGGGCATGGCTCCGGTGCCCCGCACGTCGACGTCCTCGGGGAAGCAGATGCTCTCCGAGCAGGTCTACGCACACTTGCGAGACGCGATCATGCGTGGCCGGTACCGCCCCGGTGCCGCCCTCAAGCCGCAGGAACTCGCCGCGGAACGGGGCGTGAGCCTCGCTGTAGTGCGCGAGGCGCTCGTCCGGGTGGTCGGTGACGGTCTCGCCGACCGGCTGCCCAACCGGGGCTTCGCCGTCGCGGCCCATTCGGACCGCCGCTGGCAGGAGATCGCGGATGCCCGGCGGGCCCTCGAACCGGTCATGCTGCGCCTGTCCATCGAGCGCGGCGACCTCGACTGGGAGGCGCGCGTGCGCGCCACCCACCACCGTCTGACCCGCACCCCGGTGTACGAGCCGGAGGAGGGCGAGTACTACAGCAGCGCATGGTCGGAAGCGCATCGACTCTTCCACCGCACCTTGCTGGAGGGGTGCGGGAACTCCGTGCTGCTGGAGACCTTCGACCGGCTGTGGACCGCGAGCGAGCTGGCCCGCCGCTGGTCGACCCAGCGCAACCCCGACCGGGACGGCATCGACGAGCACCGCCGGCTGGAGGAGGCGGCGCTGGTCCGCGACGCCGACACCGCTGCCGAGCTGCTCGCCCGGCACGTCGCCACGACCGCGGCTGTCCTGGCGGACGACGCCTCCTCCGAACCCGCGGGCGAATGCTGATCATCGACGCTGCTCGCCGCGGTTGATCCGGTCGCCCAAGCCGGCATGCGGTGGTCCGTCCGTGCCGGCGACGCGACGGCATCGCCTCAGCAGGCGCCGGGCACCTCGATGAGCTGCCCGGTGACGAGGTCGGGGCGGGACAGGAACGGGTGGTGCCCGGCGATCAGGTCGACCGAGCGCGGAGCTCGACCGGCGTGGAAGCCCTCGAGAGCGAGGGAGGACAGCCGGCCGAGCCCCCGGGCAGCTACGGCGCGAGCGTCGTGAACGCCACGATGTTGTCGACGTAGTGACCGGTCGACTCGTCGAACGCGCCGCCGCAGGTCACCAGGTTCAACCGGAAGGCGTCGTCGGCGAGGTAGACCCGCCGTCCGGGGAACTCGTCCTTGGAGAAGGACTCCACCGACTCGACGACGAACCGCAGGCGGGTGCCGCCATCCTGTTCGACGAACACCTCGTCGCCCGGCACGAGCGTGGACAGGTGGGCGAACAGGCCCGGCTGTCCCTTCTCGCCGGCCGGGGTGACCCCGTCCACGTGAGCGGCGATGACCGCCGAGCCGCGCTGGCCCGGCTTCGTCTCATCGCCGTCCTCGTCGACCTTCTCGCCCGCGTACCAACCGGCGATCTCCGGCTGCTCGATCGGCGGCACCTGGACGGAGCGATCGGAATTCAAACCGAGGTCGATCAGCGTGGATTCGGCAGCGAGCTTCGGGATCGACACCGCTACCGGGTCAGCGACCACCGGCATCGGCGGTGCCTGCGGCGGGACGGACACCTCGGGGGCCGGGGCGGAGCACCCGCCGACCAGGAGGACGGCGAGTGCCCCGAGCCCGACGAGGGACCTCAACTCTGCTGTCCCGGACCCGCGCCGGTAGCGACGCCGCCGACCGGCAGCGGGATGGAGCTGCTGTAGCCGTAATCGCTCACGGAGACGGTGTTGTCGCTTGTGCTCGACGACCCGCTGTCGGAGTCGTCATCCGAGTCGCTCGACGAGTCGCCGTCTCTGTCACCGTCGCCGTTGTCGTCGTCGCCGTCACCGGAGCCGCCCCATTCACAGCCGATGCCGTCGTCGTCGCTGTCGAGGTGGTCCGCAAAGCCGTCGTCCCACCAGAAGATGGGAGCGGCGTCCGCCTCGCGCACCTCGCCGCAGTTCTCGTACCGGACGGAGTCGTCTCCGTCGCCGTCATGCCCGTCCTGATCGTCGTCGCGGCCATCGTGGTCACGCCACCATGCGCCGTTGTGCCACCAGTTGTGGTCGGGCCGACCGTGATCGCGGCCGTCGTGGTCACGCCCGTCGTGATCGCGGCCGTCGTGGTCACGCCCGTCGTGGTCACGCCCGTCGTGGTCACGCCCGTCGTGATCGCACCACTCGGGTCGACCGAGATCGCTGACGAAGGCGACCGACTCGACCTCAGCGGTGACGGACGCGTCACCGGAGTCCTCATCCGGCTCGGAGCCCTGGCCCGACTCGTCGTCGGCCGGCGGCTCGGTGGCCCGGGCCGGAGGCTCCGGCTCGGGCTCGGGCGCCGCCTCTTCCGTGGGCGGGGGCGCCTCCGCGGTCCTCTCCGGCGCCGTCGTGGGCCGCTCCGTCGTGATCGGGGGCGCATCCGTCGTGTCGCCCGGGACCGGGAGCGGCACGTCGGGCACGTCGACCGGCGGCACGGGCAGGGGCGAGGTCGGGGCCGGGACGCTCGTCTGCTCGACATCACATTCGTGCTGGTGCGGCCCTCCCGATGCGTCGCTCGCCCATGCTGGCGTCGTCGCCATGGCGAGCGAGATGAACGTGGCGACGGCCACCGCGGCAGTTCTCTTCAACGTGCCTCTCCTGAGCAGTTGGCCGGGCAGTGCCCTGGGCATGGTCGAACGCAAGCGGGATGGCACATTCCTGCCGATCGGATCGGGGTATCCGGGGGGAGCTCGAGTCGCCCTCGTCGCGCTCATGCATGTCGAGGGCATGGATACGACGGCCATGTCGATGGCGAGCACCACTCCGTTACGCGCCCCTGCGTCCCATCCGGCGGAGGCGACGCCATGCTGTCGGGGCGGTGGTACGTCTGCACGTTCCGACTGCCGCATTTGCCGTCTTGTGCTCTGGACCGAACGGGCTCGCGATATCCGGTCGCATAACGATCACGTTGCGGGAAAGGACCATCACCGGCGGCCGCAGCGCCCTCGCCTCCCCGACTCGGTCGCTCACGATCAGCCGATAGCCCTGCGACCGCGTCGCGCACGGTCGCTGCAGCCCACAGCCGCCCCTGCCGTGCGACGGCATCGTTCTCGAACGCTCACTGCCGAGCCGGCTCGGCACCGGGGTGAGCCCGCGCGCCAACGCAGGCGCGAACGCGATGCCGACCGCTTCCTGCACGGCCGACCGGTCCGATTCTGCAGGCCGCGGGAGCCGTTCCTGACGGTCCTGGATGTCCACCGGATGCAGCAGCAGGTCGAAGTGCCGGCTGAGCAGCCACGCGATCGTCGACTTCCCCCGCGCCCTGCGCACCGATCCAGATCACGGGCGGCCAGACCACATCCGTCATGCACCACAGGAAAGCGGATCAGGCCGGAGGCAGGAGCGAACGACGAGGCGGATCGCGCAACCATCAACCCGGTCAGGACCGCCTGAGCCTGACGGCGAGGAACGATGGCGATTGTTGCAGCTTCCTGTAGGCGGATTCGTCGAGATCACGAAGCGCCGCAGTCGGGCGCGGTTCGACGAGCCGTTCCAGGACGAATCCGGAGTCCAGGAGCTCGGCCAAGAAGGTCTCCAGGGACATCCGTTGGTAGTGGATCGACTGCTCTCCCCCGGCGACGGGGAGGTCGACCCAGTCCTCAGCGTAATACGATCCGCCGAACCGGTGCCGATCAGACGTCGGGTGGCTCGTCGAGATCAATAACCAGCCGCCGGGGCGTAGGACTCGGCGCAGCTCGCTGAGGAGCTGTGCCCGGTTGGCGACGTGGTGGAGCACCAATGCGCACACGATCCCGTCGAACGCGACATCGTCGATGAAGTCCAGAGACTGCTCCACATCGTGCAGGCGCAGGTTCGCCCGTTCGCCGAGCCGCCCCGGGCATGCCTCAGCAGGGTCGCGCTGCCGTCGATTCCGAGGACGACCGCCCGCATCCTCGTGCACCCCGGCCACGTACATGCACTTGTCTATATATACATTTCGATGTATCTTCGTGTCGTGGCCGACAGCGTGCAACAGAGACTCACGACGATCGCCGAGCCGAACCGGTTCCGGATCGTCGAGTTGCTCCGGGACGGTCCACGGTCGGTGGGCGAGATCGTCGACGCGCTGGGCCTGGGCCAGCCGCAGGTGTCCCGGCATCTGCGACTGCTCGCCGAGGCGGACGTCGTGGAGTCGACCAAACGGGCTCAGCAGCGCATCTACCGGCTGCGCCCCGAGTCCATGCGCGAGCTGAGCGACTGGATGCGGAGCTTCGCCGTCCTGTGGTCGGAGCGGATGGACCGCCTCGGCTCCTTCCTCGACGACGACCGCGAATCCGAAGAAGCGAACGAGTGAGGAGCGTGACCGTGTCCGGAGACATCACCGACGGCATCGAGATCGACGAGCCGAACAAGACCGTCCGCATCCGTCGCTCCTACCGGGCCGGGGTCGACCGGGCCTGGTGGGCGTGGACCGACGCCGAGGCGATCAGCCGCTGGTGGGGCCCGCAGGGCTGGACGGCGACCGTGTACGAGATGGACGTGCGCGCCGGCGGACGCTGGCGGTTCCAGATCGCACCGGCGGACGGATCGGCAGCCCCCGTCCGCAGCATCGCCACCTACACGACCGTCGTCGATCGCGCCGAGCTGGCCTACGACGACGAGTTCGCCGACGAGGCCTGGCAGCCCGATGGCACAGGCACCTTCCCGACGAGAGTCGGGTTCACCTCGACCGACACCGGCTGCACCGTCGACATCGCCGCGACCTTCCCCGACGAACCAGCGCTGCAGCGAGCGGTCGAACTCCAGATGGCCGAGGGATACGCCGAAGCCCTCGGCCGCCTCGCCGACCTGCTGGACGACCCGCAGAACGATCACACCGACGAACCGGCGACCGAAGGAGCTCCCACCATGTCCACCGTCACCTCCACCGACGGCACCACGATCACCTACGAGCAGACCGGATCGGGACCGGCGATCATCGTGATCAGCACCGTCGCCGAGGACCACACCGGCGTCGCGGGCATCGCCGCAGCACTGTCCGAGGACTTCACCGTGATCAATTTCGACCGTCGCGGGCGCGGGGCGAGCGGTGACCCGCAGCCCTACGATCCGGCGCGCGAGATCGACGACATCGCCGCGCTGATCGACGTCGCGGGCGGCTCCGCGGCCCTGACGAGTGGCTCCGGCGGCTGCGGGCTCGCGCTCGACGCCGCCACTGCGCTGGGAGGCAAGGTCACGGGCCTCTACCTCTACGAGCCGCCGTTCATCGTCAGCGATTCTCGACCCCCGGCGCCCGCCGACTACGTCGAGCACCAGGAAGCGCTGGTCGCGACGGGCAAGCGCAGCGAGGCCGTCGAGTACTTCATGACCAGGATGATCGGCGTCCCGGCCGAGTACATCTCCATGATGAAGCAGGACCCGTCCTGGGACGAGATGGCGAAGTACGCCCACACCTACGCCTACGACGGCCGGATCCTGCACGGGCTCCAGGACGGCAAGCCGCTGCCCGCCGACCGGTGGTCCATCGACGCGCCGATCGCCGTGGCCGTCGGCGGCAACGGGGAGGCCTTCATGCGCGAAGCCGCGGACGCCCTCGCCGCGATCCTGCCGACCGTCACCGTGATGACCCTCCCGGATCACGACCACTCCGCGTTCTGGATGGCACCGGAGGCGGTCGCCCGGCAAGCACGCGCGTTCCTACTCGGCTGACGCGAGGTCGGCGACCCGCGGGCCCCCGCGCACGTCCCGCCGCTACTGCGCCACCGCAGCGTGAGCGGTGGGCCGTCAGCGGGGCGCTGCTCGCAGCGGCCCCGTGGACGTATCCGCAGGCTCAGTCGTCGACGCCGGACGGGACGTCGCCGTAGGACTCGAGCATGGCCGCCAACGTCGTCGCGAGGTTGCGGCGGTCCGCCTCGCGCAATGACCGCAGGAGGCGGGCCTCGTTGGCCAGGTGCAGCGGGAGCACGCGTTCGATGACCTCGAGTCCGAGCGGAGTCAGGCGGATCTTCACCGACCGGCGGTCGGTCGCGTCACGCTCCCGGACCACCAGGCCCTTGGCCTGCATCCGGTCCACACGAAGGGTGACGGCTCCCGTGGTGACCAGCGACGTCCGGAGGAAGGCGCCGGCGGTGAGCTCGTACGGAGCCCCGGATCTGCGCAGCGTGGACAGCACGTCGAACTCGCCGGGTTCCAGGTCGTGCCCTTCGAGGAAGACCTTGATCTCCTTGTCCCACAGCCTGGAGATCCGCATGAGGCGCCCGACCACCCCGATCGGCGAGACGTCGAGGTCCGGGAACTCCCGGCGCCACTGCTCGACGACCGCGGCCACCGCGTCCGGCATGAAACCTCCCGATAGATGAGCGCTCGCTTGTTTGACACCGAAGCACTGCCCAGTTAGCTTAGCGCTCATCTAACCAGCACTGGCCTACACCTGGGAGTCGACATGCCCATCACCTCCGTCAGGGCCACTGACGTCCACTACCACGTCGACGGCCAGGGGCCGGGGCTCGTGCTGGTCCACGGCACGGGTGGAGACGCGGAGAAGGTCTTCGGCAACGTCGTGGACCACTTCACCGGCAGCCACACCGTCGTCCGGCCGAACTTCAGCGGAAGCGGCGAGACCCGGGATGGCGGCGGGGAGCTCACCGTGGACCTGATCGCCGACCAGGTCGCCGCGGCCACCAGCGACGCGGTGGACGGTCCGGTGGACGTGCTCGGCTTCTCGCTCGGTGCCGTCGCCGCGGCCGCAGTCGCCGCCACCCGCCCGGAGCTGGTGCGCAGGCTCGTCCTCGTCGGTGGCTGGGCGCATTCCACGGGGCCGCGCGACCGGTTCTACTTCGAGACCTGGCAGGCACTCCTGCGCACCGACCGCGAGCTGTTCAAGCGGTTCTCCACGTTGACCGGATTCAGCGCCGCCGCCGTCGACCGCTTCGGGCACGAGGGCCTCGCGCAGTCGCTGGCCGACGAGTGGCCGCCGCCGGGCATCGGCCGCCAGATCGACCTCGGCCTGCGGGTGGACATCAGGCACCTGCTCCCCGCGATCACCGCGCCCACGCTCGTGGTCGGGTTCGCCGAGGACGCCATGATCCCCGTCGACGGCTCCCGGCAGTTGCACGCCGGGATCGCCGGAAGCCGCCTCGTGGAGGTGCCGGGCGAGGGGCACATGGACTGGTTCGCCGATCCCGCGGGGCTGGTCGAGCGCACCCGCGAGTTCCTCGCCGACGCCGCCGCGCCGGCCGGCATCCGATCCTGATCACTCCGCGGAAGGAACAACAGTCGTGTCCTACCCCGATCCCCGCTACTTCGGGAACACCGGCGAGATCAACGCAGTGTTCCGGCCCGCGACGACGGAGGCCGACTTCGTCTCGCCCCCGGTCGCCACCACCGGGCCCACCGTCGCCCGCGGCACCGATTACCACTACCTGTCCACAACCGCGTCCACGGGAGGCGAGTACGGCCTGTACCGCGTGGAGATGGGCCCGGAGTTCGGTGGTCCGAGCACCCACTTCCACAAGGCGATGTCGGAGTCGTTCTTCATCCTGTCCGGCACCATCGGCTTGTTCGACGGCCGACGCTGGATCGACGCGACCGCGGGAGATTACCTGTACGTGCCGGTCGGGGGCCTGCACGCTTTCCGCAACGAATCGGGGGAGCCTGCCTCGATGCTGATGCTCTTCGCACCCGGCGCTCCCCGCGAGGAGTACTTCGAGGGTGTCACCCAGCTCGCCGGTCTCAGCGACGAGGAGCGCGCGGCCTTCTTCATCCGCCACGACAGCTTCTTCGTACCGCCACCGCCGTCGCAGGAGTGAGGTGAACCGGAGCCACGCGCGCCGTCCGGCCGGCGATGGAGCAGTTCAGAGCTGCCAGCTGACGGGTTCGGTGGGACGGTACGAGCACGTGATGCCGGTGCGCACCGCTTCGGCCAGGTGAGTGCCGAGCTCCGGGTGCACGCCGCGCAGCCGGCGGATGCTGTCGCGGACCCGGGCCGTGACGGTCTGGCGTGCCCGCTCACGCTCGTCACCCAGCCGGCGGGTGCGCCCGGCCAGGCCGGCTGCCTTGCGCAGCTCGTCGAGCAGCGCGTCGCGCTCGGCGTCGAGGCGGGCCGCGCGCTGGTCGTCGCCGCGGCCGAGGGCGTCGTCGATCTCGGCGTCGAGCGTGCTGAGACGGAGCCGGTAGGCCTCGCGGGCCGTCTCGTCGATGATCGGGTCTGCGCCCGATGTCCGGGGACGCCGGGCCGAGGCGCCGACCGATCCGTGCAGGAGATCGACGGCGGGAACGTCGCTGTGCGGGGCGGCGAGCAGGGCGGCGAGGTCGCGCAGCCCCTTCGCGTCGGGCACGTGCACGGTCCGGTCGGCGAAGGCGAGCGTCCAGACCTCGGCACTGCGACGGAACTGCGCCGCCGCCCGGGTGGGCTCGCCCGCGTCGAGCGCGGTGAGGGCGTCCTGCGCGCGCTGCGCCCACGGCTGCGCGCCCCACCGCCGCGCCGCCCGCAGGGCCGCGGTGTACCCGTCGACCGCCTCCGCGCGACGGCCGGTGGCGGCGTCCACCCGCGCCAGCCAGTAGGCCGCAGGCCCCCACACGACGCCCCCGCCCGACAACACCGCCCACGCGTCACGCAGTGGCGCGACGGCCGACCGGGCGCGCTCGCCCAGCGCCGGGTCGCCGGTCACGGCGGCGACCTCGCACAGGTACACCAGGTGCATCCAGCCGAACCGGCGCGGCACGGCGCTCATCAGCCGTTCCACGTCGTCCAGCCGGCTGAGCGCGCGGTCCGCGTCCCCGGTGGCGGCGGCGGTCAGGCCCTCGAGGAGCGCGGTGAACGGGTGCCCGGGAACGGCCGTGCGCGCGACCTCGAGGGCGGTCTCGTGGTCGCCGCGCAGCGAGTGCACTGCCCATTTCTGGTCACGCCACACCAGCATGCGGTCCGCCTCCCCGAACCGCGCGCCCACGTCCCGGGCGTCGTCGACGAGGTCGGCAGCGCGGTCGAGGTCGCCGGTGAGCATCGCGAGGCAGGCGCTGCGCGACGCGACCAGGTAGCGGTGACGCGGCAGCCGGGTGCGGTCGGTCAACGCGCGGAAGGCCGCGAAGGCGTCCTGCACCGCCGGGTCGCCACGTTCCAGCAGCGCGACGAAGCGCAGGAGCGCGGCCAGCCCGTCCAGCTCCCGCAGACCGTGGTTGCGCGCCAGCGCGGAGAGTTCGTCGAGCAGTTCCAGCCGCTCGGCCGCGGTGCCCGGCTCCCAGCGCCCGTCGTGCTGGGCGAGCAGCGCCCACCCGAGGGCGTCGGGATCGTCCGACGCCCTGGCGAGCTCGACGGCGCGCCGGGCGAGGTCCACTCCGGCGGCGCCGTCGACGGCTTGGTGGATGCGCGCCATGCCGGCCGCGGCGAGCACCCGCGCGCGCAGCGGCCCGTCGGGCAGGCCGGGCAGGACGGCGTCGAGCATCTCGATCTCGTCGTGCCCCGGTCGGCCCGGGTTGCCGAGCCGGTGCACCTGCAGCGCGGCTCGCGCCCGCAGCTCCGTCCGGTCCCCGGCGGCGGCGAGGACGCCCAGCGCGGTCTCCCGCGCCGTGGTGATCTCCCCCGCACCGTCGAGCTGCGCGGCCAGCTCCAGCCGGACCTGCGCCTGCAGATGCGGATCCGGCGAATCGAACCGGTCGATGAGGGTGAGCGCGTCGTGCAGGTGCCGGACCGCTTCCTCGGCGGCGAGGCGGGCGGCGGCGGCCTCCGCGGCGGCGACGAGCAGCGACACGGCCTCGGCGGCGGGAAGCGCCGGCACGGCCAGTCGCGCGTGCCGGGCGAGCGTCGCCGGCGGCGTCGTCGGCCGACGACGCAGGATTCCGACGAGCGCGGCGTGCAGGTCTCGCCTGCGACCGGCCGGTAGCCGCGCGTAGAGGTGCTCGCGCACGATGTCGTGCGCGAACGCCCGGCGGCCGTCGCGACGGACGATCAGGGCAGCCGCCTCGGCCGCCGCGAGCGCGGCGTCGGCGGTCGCGGCGGCGATACCGGCGAGCAACCCGGGGACGTCCGGGTCGAAGGCGTGGCCTGCGACGGCAGCGGCCGCGAGCACGTCCGCGGCGTGCGGCGTGGCCGCGGCCAGCACTTCCAGCCGCCGTTCGACCACGTCGCGCACGCCGGCGCTCGGCGCCCCGTCGAGCAGCGCGGTCTGCTCGACGAAGAAGGGGTTGCCGCCGGTCCGCCGCACCACCTCCGCGACGGCGGCGTGGTCGAGGTCCCGGCCGGCTCGGGCGAGCAACTCCCGGACACCGTCGTGGTCCAGGCCGGTGAGTCGCAGCTGCGTCGCGCGCGCCAGCAGCGGCAGCAGATGCTTGCGGCCGGGGTGCGCCGCCGCCTCGAGCTCGGTGTCCCGGTAGGTGGCGACCACCAGCACCGGCTCGAACCACGCGTGCCGGGTGAGGAAATCGAGCACCTGCATGGATGCCGGGTCCGCGTGCTGGAGGTCCTCCAGCACCACCACGACCGGGCGCCGAGCGGCCACCGTCACCAGCAGCGTGACCAGCGCGTCGTGCAGCCGGAAGGACTCGTCCCCGCGCGACGGCACGGTCGAGGGCTCACCCAGCAGCGGGTCGAGGGCATCCCCCGCCGCGCCGGTGGCGGCGACCCACTCGTCGCTGTCGGCGATGCGCGCCAGCCGACGCATGACCTGCACCCACGGCCACCGTCCCGGGGTTCCCTCGGTGTCGGTGCAGGCCCCGGCCGCCACGAGGGCGCCGCGGCGCAACGCCGCGGCGCCGACCTCGGCCGCCAACGCGGACTTGCCGATCCCCGCCTCACCACTGATCAGCAGCAGGCCACCCCGTCCCGCCGTGACGCGGACGAGCTCGTCCTCCGCCACGGCGAGGCCGTGCGACCGCCCGATCAGCTCGCCGCTCACGCGTGTCCTCTCCGTGGGCCGGGCCGGTCAGACCACCGCGACGGCGATCGCGGGCCCGAACGCCGCCCCCAACAGATAGCAGAGGGTGAACAGGGACAGCGCGGGCCCCCGGTCCGCGACCGGCACCGCATCGCCCGCCCGCAACCCCAGCGCGCCCTGGCCCGTGGACGCCGTCACCGACCCCAGCAGCATCGCCGCGAACAGCACCGCCACCGAGGAGCCGCCCACGGCGATGAGCACGGCGGCGGTCACCACGAGAGCCGGCAGCACGAGCACGACCACCCGGTACCGCAGCCGAGCCGTGGCCGGCACCAGCACCAGGGCGAGCAGCCCTCCGGTGAGGTACGGGCCCAACAGCGCGGTGCCGAGCTGGTCCGCGTTCCAGCCGGTGGCCGTCGCGAGCAGCGGCGGGGCCGCGTACACGAGCGCGAAGTTCACCACCGCCAGACCGAACGCGACGGCGCTCGCCACCAGGAACCGGCCCGAGCGGGGCACCGACGCCGGCACGACACCGTCCGGGTGACGGCGGGCGTGCCGTGCCAGCAGCAGCCCGGACCCGACGGCCACCGCGGCCGCAACCGCGGCCCATACCGCCGGCAGCGCCGTGAGCACCGCGAGCGCGCTCACCGTGAGCACCAGCAGCGCGACGCCGACCGCGTCACGCGGCCCGGACGCGACCGCGGGCTGCGCGCCACGAACCGCAGCCGGTACCGCGAGCAGGGCGAGCAGGGGCAGCACGAGTGCCGCCCGCCAGCCCAGCGTGCCGACGACCTGCGTGCCGACCAGCGGCGCGATCGCGCCGAACACGGCCAGCGTGCCGGCCACCGTGCCCATCGCGGTCGGTCCGGTGGCCAGCCCGAGCGCGGTGACGGTCAGCCCCACCCCACCGAGCGCCTGCAGGGCACACCCGGCCAGGAGGAGCGCGAGGTGGGGCAGCGCAGCCGAGGCGAGTACGAGCAGGGCACCGGTGACGACGAGCGCCGACGACAGCGCGAGCGTCGTGCGCCCGCCGTGGCGTGCGAGGGCCCGCCCGGCCAGCGGGCTCCCGACGGCGATCCCCCAGGCGAACACCGTGACCACGGAGGCCGTGCTCGCGGTCGATGTGCCGAGCGCCGCCGCGATGTCGTCCAGCACGAGCGCGGGTCCGGTGATGCCGAACGACAGCGGCCCGGCGAGCAGCGCCAGCCATCCCGGCGCGACCGGACGGCCCTGCGTGCGGCCCGCAGCGGTGACGAGCCCGCTCATCGGACGTAGGGCTGGTCGGTGCGAGCAGTGCGCAGCGCGGTCCCCCACCAGGTGAGCCGGTCGAGGGCGAACTCCAGGGCTCGGACGGCCCCCGGGTCACACACCCACCCGCTCTCGTCGAGCGCGCCGTCGCCCAGTCCGAGACAGACGGTGTCACGCAGCACCTGGACGTGCAGCTCCCCGAACACGAGCCGCAACTGCTCGGCCGCGCGGAGCCCGCGGGCCTGCCCGCCGTAGGCGACCACGGCCACCGGCTTGGCGTACCACTCCTCCCGCACCGCGTCGATGGCGTGCTTGAGCGCGGCCGGGATCCCCCGGTTGTACTCCGGCGTGACGACGACGAAGGCGTCGGCGGCCTCCACCCGCTTGGCCCAGGCACTCAGCCCGATGGTCGGGTCGTCGGGCAGGTCGGCGGGCAGGTCGACGTCGCGCAGGTCGACGAGGTCGATCTCGAGATCGGCGCGGCGCTCTGCGTGCGTCGCGGCCCAACGTGCGATGGCGCAGCCCACGCGCCCCTCGCGCACGCTGCCGATGACCAGCGCGACGCGCAGCGGGCCTCCGGGCGCCGCAGGACGGGGTGTGGTGTGGTCCAGGTCGACGGACATTGCGGCTCCTCGGAATCGGTGTGCGGTACTCACCCCGAAGGCGCGAGATCCGATCTCACACTTCGCGAGACGCGGCCACACCGGCGAACGGCGCGGGCCACCGATCGGTGGGGACCGTCAGCGAGCGAGCCGCGGTGCCGGGATGGAGGAGGTCCGGTCGGACCGGCTGCACCGCCGTCACGGAAGCCGTCTACCGGCAGCAGCTCCGGCCGGTGCTGGAGCACGGAGCCATCGCGATGGACGAGGCCATCTGCAACGGCAACCGCAGGATCGACAGCAGTTCGTCGACGACCTCCGTCAACGGCCGGTCAGTCTCCACCACGTGGTCCGCGCTGCGGCGAAGGAGCGGCTCGATCTCGCGAGTGTCCGCGACGATCCGCGCTCTCTCCGCTTCTGTCCGGCCGTACGGATTGCCGTGTCGTCTCCGTACCCGCTCCAGCATCAGGTCGACCGGCGCGGACAGCAGGACCACCTTGTTCAGTCGGTCATAGAGGTTGACCTGGTTTTCCTCGCAGCCTGCCAGGAACAGCTCCGGCGTCTCCTCGTCGAGCAAGGGAACGACGCGCTCCTCGTCGATGATCTGACCCCCGTCGGGCTGCGGTCTACACCATCCGTCGTCGAGATCGACTGCCCGATACCCGCGAGCAAGTAGTTCCGTTACGACACTCGACTTTCCGACGCCGGACATGCCGGTCACCAGCACCCGCAGCACCGATCGAGCATCGCACGCGCACTCACGTGCGGCCATGAGCGCTCGGATCTTCTGGAAGACGAAGCAGGCCTCCTGATGTTGCCTCGATCAGGCAGAGGATCTCCTCATCCGGTCGTGGGGCGGACGGCCAGCACGCGCAGGTTGGATCGACGCCTTTCAGCTCGGGCGCCCGTCGGTTGACCAATCCCGCCGGATAGATCTTGGAACTGCCGCCGTCACCGCCGGTGGGGTTGGCTGTTGGCACTCAGCGCGTGACCATGGATCTGACACGGCCACACCTTCCGCCCGGCCTGCGGCCCGGCCGAACACACCCGGCAATGCCCAGTGCCGTCGTCGACGTGCTCGGCGAGCAGGCGCGCAACCGCGGTGGGTTGGCCCGCGAGGAACGTGGCGAACTCGGCGGCGAGCTGCGAATCAGGCACGCCCTCGATCGAACGACCGCGAGCACCGGTCAACCAGCGCGTCGATGCTGCGGGCGACGGCCAGCGATGCCGCATTGATGCCGCATTGACGCCGGTGACGTGCGTAACCTTGCCAGAGTGGCTGGGAGACGTGAGCGCCTCGTTCGAGCCCGGAAGGCTGCGGGGGTCACGCAGGAGGACCTCGCCTACCGCGTCGGCGTCGACCGCTCAACGGTCGGCCGGTGGGAGTGCGGGGAGACCGAGCCGCAGCCATGGCACCGACGAAAGATCGCCCGGCAGCTCGGCATCACGGCGGCGCAGCTAGACCACCTGATCGCCGGCTCCCCGCCCGAACCGCCGCCCGGCAACGGCGACGCCGAGGGCGAGGCGGAAGCACAGGAGCTCGTGCGTCGCGCCTCGGCGTCCGACGTTGGTGAAGCGACGCTCACCCAGCTCGAGCAGCTCGTCGACGACTTGGCCAGCTCCTACGCCACCACCCAGCCTGCGGCCCTGCTCACGCGCACCAGGCAGCACCTGCGCTACGTCGGGCAGCTCCTCGACGGTCGGAAGACACTGCGGGAGCACCGCCGGCTACTCGCCGCCGGGGGATGGCTGTCCCTGCTCGCCGCGACGCTGCACGTCGACCTGGAGCAGCAGGCGGCTGCAGTCGCCCGGCTGCGCACCAGCGACTCACTCGCGCGCGAGAGCGGCCACGACGAGATCCGGGCGTGGGCCCTGGAGACAGAGGCATGGCGGGTGCTCACCCTCGGGGATTACGCGCAGGCCTCAAGCCTCTCGCAGGGCGCGCAGCAGCTCGCACCGGCAGGCTCGTCGGCGCTGATCCAGGCGACGGCGCAAGAGGGCCGGGCGTGGGCGCGTCTCGGCGACGCGCGCGCGACCACGCAGGCGGTATCGCGGGTGAACCGCATGGCGAGCCCCCTGGCGACGCCGGACCGGGCGGAGCACCACTACCGCTACGACCCGGCGAAGGCGACGAGCTACACGGCGACGACGCTGTCATGGGCCGGCGACCCGATCGCGGTGGACTACGCCCGTGAGGTGATCAACCGGCTGTCGCCCGGCGACCAGCACGGTGGTCGGCCCCGCCGGCTCGCCACAGCCCGGCTCGATCTGGCGCTCGCGCTGCTGCGGCGCGGCGACGACGAGGAAGCCACGCAGGCCGCCCTGGCCGCTGTGCTGTCCGGTCGCGTCGTCCCGTCGAACTGGTGGCGAGTGCGCGAGGTCGTCCGGGCTGCGGAGGCGCTGGGGACCGGGCAGGCGCTACCGCTTCGTGAAGCGTACGAGGACCTCCGGGCGATGCGTTCTTCGTCGTCCGGCACGTGAGGCACACAACCTGTCTCACTCGCGCAGGTGCGATGGCCGAGAAGAAGCAGCCCTCCGGCTCACCAGAGCGAGATTGAACCTGACCTGGTGTTTCACTGAGGAGATTCCAACCCCTGACCTCTTGGCTTCCAGGCACTCGCGCTCACGCCCCGCTCTCCTGCTGGGCGCAGCATCCGTGGAGGTCCGGGCCGGTACGGGAGGCTGCGCGCCGTTGTCACTCACTCAGTCACTCATCGCCCGTTCGAGGCGTGCGCTGACCTCGCGGTAGCGGCTGACGGGCACGAGGTGCACTCCAGCGAACGCCCCGGTGTCGCGGAGGTCCAGTATCTGCCGACAGGCGGCATCGACCCCGGCGCCGGGGTCCGCGGCGACGTCCTCGACGAGAGCGTCGGGGATCTCGATGTCAGGGATGCTCGTACGCAGCCTGCGCGCCATGCCTGCACTGGCCAGGACCATGACCCCGGCGTAGACGGGCAGGTCTGTCGGATTCTTCTCACGCCAGCGCAGGAACGCGTCGACGGAGTAGCCGACCTGGAGGAAGACGAAGTCGGCATCCTGTTTCCAGGCGGGGAGGCGGCGGTGGTGGCCTGCGGTCACGCCGACGCGAAAGGGCGCGATACCGGCGAAGGCGGGCTGGCCGGTGGCGCCGCGGGCTTCTTCGATCATGGTACGGACAGTGAGCTCACTGGTGCGGCCCCCGGCGGTGGGTTTGTCGCCGTGGACGAAGAGGAACCGGTCGACGCCGTACGCGGCGGCGGTCAGCAGGTCCCGTCGGAAGCCGAGAAGGTTGCGGTCCCGAGAGTTCACGCACGCGACGCTCTGGCCACCCATCGCCCGAACCTCGTTGGCGACGGCGATGCTGGAGACGGTAGCCCGGCCGATGTGATTGTCCGGGATCAGGAACGAGTCGGCGATCGGTGTCAGGACTCCGATCTGGTGGCGTGCGTGGGTGAGGTCCGGCCGGGTCGGCGGCTCGATCTCACAGACCACTTTGAATCGATCGGCATCCACACCCAGACCCTACGAGCGCCGCCGCACACACCTTGACCAGCCCGCACACAGGCCCGGGCATGTGTACGGCGGGCAGCGGAGCCCGACGCGAACCCGGTGATCGACGAATGCGGTCGCAGAACCGCGTCGAGACACTCGTCGATCGTCCGCTGAGTCTTTGACCTGGGTGGAGCTGAGGGGATTCGAACCCCTGACCCCTTGACTGCCAGGCACTGGCGAGACCCGCGCGTACTGGTGCTGAGGTGCGTCCTAGCTGGAGAGAGCGTCCGCGGCGGTCCGGGCCAGTCCGCGCCCTCACGGCACGGCTGTCACTCAGTTAGTCACTCACTCGGGCGTCTCCGTCCATCACGTGATCGGCAGCGCCCGTGCCCGCGTCTTGGCATCCGCCCGCAGCGCCGTCAGCCGGGCGTGGAACGGATGCCCGCTGTTCTGGGAGAGGTTGAGCGGAAGGTCCAACGCCGCGATGGCCCAGGTCTCGACGGCCCACGGCTCCGGGCACGCGACCCAGCAGAGCCGGGCGTTATCTGCCATCCACTCCGAGAGCCGCTTCTCCCCCTCAGCACCAAACGTCGTCCGACCGCTAGCGCCGGTCCGTCGGAGGTCCAGGCCGAGCAGGCACCCCACCGTGAGCCGGAGAGTCGACCCGGATGCGTTGCCCTTGATGTGTGACCGGACGAGCCGGGAGCGCAGAGTCTGCCCGCTATCGGCGCGGCTGGGCGCGATCCCTACGTAGAGCAGGCGGTCGACATCGAGACCGTCGGCAGGCGGCACGCGGAAGTGCCACCCGTAGATCCCGTGCGCCTTCGGCACCGGGCAAGGACGTGCCGTCACCTCGCCGGTGGTCCAGAGCCGCGGAGGATGCGCCAGTGCGTCGACGGCCTCGTCTGCGGCGCTGGGAGCCTCCATCCGGACATCATCTCCCCGCGGGCCACCCCCTCGCGAGCAGTGACTTCGGCGCAGGCGGCTGGGAGGCCGAGTTCGTTGGTTGGAACGCAGACGCGCTCACCCGCACCCGCCGGTGCGCCACGCTCGGGTTGAGCTCGGGGGGAAGGTGGCCGAGCAGTGCCGACAGCGGCGTGACGTCGGCCGAGGTCTCGCCCGTCTGACTCATAGTGGTATTCCCGGGCGGTCCCGACGCGGCAATTGCAGGGAATTACGCTTTACCTTCCGGCTGCGAGGATTGCTCAAGCTGCAATTCCTTCTTCCTCTGCTCCTCCTTCAACTCTTCGACCTTTGCCGCATACCGCTTCAGCACAAGGTCCTCGTTATCGTCGTCATACTTTTCAATCCGCAGCTCTACAGCTTTATACTCTTTCTCGATTGCGTCTGCGGTTTGCTGTTGATTGAAGCTTCGCTCTCGGAACTTGAAGTACCCCGTGAATGCAGCGGAAATACTTACGAGTGCCGCGATAGACGCGGCCGTCCATCGAGACCATTCCGCGTTCAGCCCTGCGCTTGTCAGGCTTGTGACGACGACCGAGCCGGCCAATATGACCGCCTGAAAGAAGTTGTGGACCCGGCGGCTGCGAGTCGCCGATCGTCGATAGTCAAGAATCACTTCTTCCGAGTTGACTCGGTAGATTCGGAGTGCTGCAGTAGCGTTAGACGCGCTTTGCGCTGCAAGTGAGACTTGATCGCTACGATACACGAGTAGATCATATTCCAGACGATGCAGTCCGGGGCGTTTACCCAGGACTGCTCGCGCCGCCAGCAAAGTGGAGGCAAGTCCGGCGATAAGGCCAATATAACTGAACGGCAATGGATAGCTACGCCAAATACCGATCAAGGTTGCCCAGCCGAGAAGCCCTACAATCGCGAGACTCGCTAGGAGCCATATTGTTCGAAGACGGTGAGCCACGCGAAACTCGCGAATTTCAGACTCTTGCAAGTCGATCTTCTTGGCGTTAGCCCGCTTTTCTTCGTCGAGATCTCTACCCGCTGTCACCATGCTCCCAAGAAAATCATCCTGACCGGTGGCGGAGATTACTCGATCTATCACTCTGCGGGCAGAGCTGGTATCGCTTCGTGACCATCGCCTCTCAACTGCACGTGGCAGCGGCCGGGAGGGGCCCCGCGTGAGCGCTTGCGGGCTGCAGGTCGTTCTCGCTACTAGGCGTAGAAGCGGACCGAATCCGGTTAGGGCGCCTACCTGCAATGATGCTCCGAAACCGCCCCTGAGCTGCGTGGATACTCGTCGGAGGTTCTCGGCGTTGCGTGCTGCCGGTGGACGTCCTGACGAACGGCTGACGAACAACCCAGCCATCGTCCTTCACCACGCTGGGGCTCGTGCGGCATCCCGTCGACCTGGCGCAGCCCGACCGCGCGGCGCCCCGGGCGCAGCATCCGATGCCAGCCGCCGCCGATCCTGCCAGGCCTGCGCCCGGGGTGCCGTGTGGTAGCCCTCGGGGAGGTCGATGGGACGCCGCACCCTGCCCACTCAACGACCGCGCGCCCGCGCCGCTCGCGGCCATCCTGTTGATCTGCCCGCCCGGCGAGGGCACGCGCATTTTAGTGTGAACGCGGCTCTAAGGTGCCGGGCGGACAAGTGACTCGGTCAATTACTCTCATCCGATCCTTCTAAGCACTTGTTCCAAGCATTCCTGCATGTCGGTCAATATGCGGTCAGACTCAAGTCCATGGGGCATGGCGCCCGCCTCATGCATGTACTTATTTCGCTTTTTGACAATTCGCCGCTGGTACGACGATTGCTCCCGACTGGTCAACACGCTTCGCTTATCGAGTTCGACAAGATAGGAACCTAAACTGAACTTTGTTGTCGGCCAACCTTTCGCCTTGATCAGCACCGCAAGTGTGGTGTCTAGAACGCGCGTGGTGTGGAGCACCGACAGAAGCCACCCATCGGCGTTCCGCCGACGCTGTACTGCATCGAGCCGTCTAAGCTCACCCTCTATCGTTTGCGATTTGGTCGATCCAGCAATCAGCCCGTTCCCTTTAACGAGCAGGCGAAGTGTGTCGATTCGCTTACGGCGAGTCACCGAAACCCCTCCGAATTCTCGAACTCAATCCCGGCGAATGCCGCGGCCCTGAGCGGCTTGAGTACGTCGAAGGTGTCGGCCGCAGAACGGAGATCGATCTCGAGGGCGGTGGACCACAGCTGCAGCTCCGCAAGTCCGGCGATTAAGTACTCCGCTGACTCCTCCAGTCGATTACCGCGCCGGTCGATGTAGTAATCCAGCTCGACCACTCGCTGGATACTCCTGTTGAGCTCGCGGACGACATCGGTTCGCCGCCGCAACGGCCGAGCTGGCAAACTCAGATCACGCATGGCCGCAGTCCGCCGCAGTTCGGAGTCGTGAGCCACTAGCCTCGGTGGCGGATCTGGTACGTCGTCCTTGCGGCGGGTGGCCATTTCGGCGGTTGAAATCAGCACCCGATCGGAACGTCCAACTCGTTCTTCCGGCTCCAGGGTGGCCGTCCACGCATTGGCGAATCGCTCGTCATGATACGGTCGTACTCGGGATGAAAGTTCCGCGCCACGACCTAGGCCGAGGCGGCCAGCAGGAACGGACTTGGCGGAGGCAGGACCAGAAATGACTACTTCGTCGTACAGCGGAACGCTTTCCTCAAGCTGGCCGATTCGGGTCGCATCTTCTACCACCATCACGACCGATGTGGCAGGAGGCAGCGCCAATCGTGCGAGCAGTATCCGAGACTGTTCGGATGGTGCAGTGTAGGACTGACGGGAAGTATACACAAAATAGCAAGTCAGCGCTCCTTGATGCGCCGCAAGAATATCTGGACCTCGAAGCAGTAGCGGATGATCCGGATATGTGACTGCGTCTGCCCCACGCGGCAATCCGTCATTTACCCTGCGTAGCATATCGCGTTTATTTGTCACCCTCACCCACTTCATATATTCTAAAGCCGGCTTCAGGCGCCCGGACCCTCATTACGTAGATCAATTCCTTCTTTTCGAAGGTAGCTATCGCATCGATGAGCGAGATGGCGGTAGTTGGGCCATATCGGTGCGCCTTGATAGCTTTGCCGATGTTCAACGAATGCCGCACCCCGAATCCAAGCTCTGTGAACTGGCACTGCCCACATTTCCATAACGTCTCTCTCATGAACGTACCCACGTCGCATGTAGAGTCCTAGCGCCTCGTAGGTGCTCAGCGCTCGGTTTACCAGCCGATACTCATCCCGTGTCAACTGCTGCACACTTGCGACATCGGAGACTTTTTCGAATAGTATTTGCCTTCCATGCTGCTTGTCGTCGCTGATTAGGTTCTCGTGAACCTTTAGAAACGTGTCGCGCTTGTCGCGTCGCCTCGTGTCGATATAGCTCATGAAGCTGACCGTTAGCGCTACAGCTGAAAATATTAGCGGAAGCACTCCAAGCGATTGCGGCATCGCAGACACCCTTCGGCTCTACTTGTACTGGACCCCGGTACTTTGCCTCGGCGTGAGCGCGAGTCCGGTTGCGCCGGCCGATGCCTCTCTGGCCCAATCAGGCTGACAGGTCTGGATCGCACTCAGTCGCGCGCCGTAGGAATCAGCCGGTACACCGCGAGCGGAATGATTGAGAAGCCCGGAAACGGCGGCGTATCGGCGAATCCTTGGTTGGCCACGAGTGCCATCAGCGAATTCAAGCCAGCGATCATTTTTGAACGACTCGCTGTGCCGTCAGGGTTCATGAAATCCATTTCTCTCAAACCTGTAGTGCTGGACCTCTCCGAGAAGTGTCCGATAGCTCCTACAACAGTCCACTGCAAGGGCGCCGTCCCGTATCGCGAAAAAAGGATCTCAGGCTCGGCGTCGAGGTACTGTCGCCCTTTCTGTAGTCGCGCCGTCGCGGTCCAGCCGACTCTCCCCGTGGTATTCAGGAGTAGATGCAAGCCATCACCGAACATGCCGCGTGTAACTTTAACCATTTCGCGGAGCGTCCTGACATCCATTCCTTGCATTGCGGCGGACGGGAAATCCTCGATTAGATCTTCGAGCTTGACAGGAACGCTCGGCTGACCATGCTTGGGCGACTTGCCGGGCCTTTCACGTTGGGGCCCACTCGCTCGTCCCCCCGACGTAGTGCCCGAATTCGGCGACGACGATAGTGCAGAGATCCCTCCGACAGCCGCGGACGTTCCGGCGAAGGTATGCGCGACATAGCTCGCGTCAAACATTTGCGCGTGGGCAGTCAGTCGAATAATCGAACCCGGCTCTACTAGGTCGCGAAGGTCACTGGGGTTCGCAGACTCGGAGCTGTGGACAACAGGACTAATATCCGTCAGCCAGCGCTCGGCGTCCAGTAGCTCCTCGAGGGCAGGAAAGATCGCGTCCAACAGCGACCTTTGCTCGTACGTCTCCGTCTTGGTCTCTCGGCCGATCCCTAGGTAGTTTCGCATTCCAACAGCAAGATGTCCGAGGGCGCTGTCTGTTGATCGATGCTCTTCTGGCACGCCGCCGAGTCGTTGAGCAAGAAGCGACCGGGCTCGGGCTAGATCCGCGTACAGGTACTCACGAAACACGACGACGTTCTCATCTTCTGCTGGCTCGCTCCCTTGCGCCACGGTCACGCCGTTTTGTCGCAATGTCGTCGCCGAGCGTTACCAACGGAGCACAGGGCTTGGGCGGCGTACCCCCCGCAGCCGCGCGCCGCGCGGGGACCGGCCGGAGGCCGCACGCCCCGCGCGAGCGCTTGCGGCTGCATCAGGCAGAGCGCCGCGCGGCGCCGGAGGCGCCGCCTTGAACAAGGAAGGAAAGTCTGAACACAGTAGGCGTGCGTCGCACGTCTTCGCTGGTCAGATCAGGCGCTGCGTGTAGCCCTCGCTGACGAGGAGCGACATGGCGTCCCGTACGTCGTCGGACATGGGCTGGGGAATGGCGAAGCCGCGCTCGGCGTAGACGTCGATCCGCTGGGTGTCGCCGACGAGCATGTTGATCACGCGCGCCTCGTCGCCGATGCTCGCGATGTAGTCGGCCAGCGGAAGCGGCGTCGCTGCACAGACCGGCTCCACGTCGGGCCAGAGCTTGCGGCAGGTGGCGTAGGCGCGGCGCTGCTGGTAGGGGCGGGTGATGAGGGTGACGGCTCGCGGTGTCTGGCCGGCGTCGGCGAGCAGGGCGCGCGTGTTGGTGATGTTCTCGCCGGTGTTCGTGGCGGCGTCATCGATCAAGATGGAGTCCGCGGGCACGCCGAGCGCGACTGCGTGTTCGCGGTAGTGGACTGCTTCCCCTCGTGGGAACCGCTGGGCTGTGGTTGGGGAGTTGGCGCCGGTGAACACGATGAGCGGGAACATGCCTTGGCTGTAGAGCTCGGCGGCGGTCGTGGCAACGCTCAGGTCGTGGCTGCCGAGACCGATCCCAACGTCAGTTCGGCGCGGTTCGTGGCGCAGGTTGTGGTAGTCCCACAGGGCCTCGACGGCCTGAGCGATCCGGGGGTCGTCAAGCGCAGCTCCGGTCCGTGTCACGGGTCCTCGCCGTCCTAGTCGGGGATCGGGAAGGTGTAGGTCCAGGCGAAGCGGCTGGCGGCGTGGACGCCGCGGGCGAACTCGATGGCTCGGCCGTCCGCGGTGACGGTCCGCCGCTCCAGGACCATCACCGGCTCGCCGGCTGGCAGCGCGAGCACTTCTGCCTCGTCCTGAGTCGGCATGCGAGCGTGGATCGTCTCGGTGATGCGGTCCGGCTCGAGCCCCTGGACGGTCAGGACCGCGAAGCCACCGCCGCGGGTCGCGGGACCGGGAGACGGGTCGACGAGGGGAGTTCCGTCGACGTCCTCCGGGCGGTAGTAGCTCGTCAGTGTGTGGGTCGGCGCGTCGCCGTCCTTCACCAGCCGGGCTCGTTCGTACACCCACGTGCCTGGCTCGATCGAGAGGGCTGTGGCGATCGCCTCGTCGGCCTGGACCTTCTGAACGGTGTTCGTCTGGTCACCAGGCTTCCACTCGCGCCCCGACGCCTCGCGGTCCGCGGCGAAGGCGACCACACCGAACTTCCACTTGCTCTTGGCGTACCGGTCGATACCGATGCGCTTCATTCGTGGACGGGGGCGCACGACGGTGCCCCTGCGCCTGATGGGGGTGACGAGCCCTTCGGCCTCCAGCACGGAGACCGCCTTGCGCACCGTGTGGATGTTGACGCCATGCCGGGCGGCGAGGTCCTCCTGTTTGGGCAGCGTGGAGCCCGGCGGGTAGTCGCCCGCCGTGATCCCCGCGCGCAGTGCGTCGGCCAGGTCTCGGTACCCGCTCGTCACGTCACCTCCTCGATCGAGCCATAAGGCTAGTCCTACCCGCAAGGACGTAGCGGCATACGTCGATACAGCTATCTCTATTGACTCCGCCCTGTGAGCGTGGTCTCATAGAGCTAGCTGTAACAGAGTGCGACGAAGGAGGAGCAGTGAGGGACCTTCCGGTGATCTTGGACGGATACAAGCTGACGGTGGTGGAGCCACCGGCGCCGAAGACGCGTGAGGACGACAACGGCAACCAGGTGCCGGTGACCGACCGGCAGGGTGCGCTGCAGTTCGTGGTGTCGTTGTTCGCGAAGCTGCAGGTCCCGGCGGGGCAGCGGGCCCCGAAGGGCGAAGAGATCAAGGTGACCTTGGAGACCGACCCCGGCGACGGGTTCGGCGAGGACACCCGGGTGGCCCTGATCAACCCGCGGATCAACCCCTACCAGCTCGGTAGCGGCGACCGCGTGATGTCGGGGATCGCGTTCAAGGCCGCCGGCCTGGCACCCGCGAAGGCTCCGGCACCCGCACCGCGGGGTGAGAAGTGAGCAGCCCGCGGAAGCGGGTGCTGTCGGTGGCTGTGGACGCACACCTCTACCCGGACACAGCCCTCGATGTGCGCGTCTACGCGCTGGAGGACCGGGCCACGGTGCGGTTGACCGGCGGCCTGGGCAGCGGGGTGGACGTGACCCTGTTCGCCGACCGCGCCGAGCTGGTGCGGCTACGGGACACGCTCGCGGCGATGGTGACCGAGCTGGACACCGAACGGGCCGCGCTCGCACTCAGGCTGCGGGCGAATGAGTCGGCGGCATAGCCCCGCCGAGCCTATCCGGCGGATCGCTTCCGCCGAACCCTGAATGAATTCCCCGACTACGGGCATGGGTCGACCCATGCCAAAAATGGGAGGCGAACAACGTTGGCCAGTTGCGGAGAGTGCGCCGGTTCCGGTCACTGCGACGCGTGCAGCGGCTACGGAACACAGCCGGAATCCTTTCCCGGCGCGGGTGATGACACCGAGTGTGAGGTGTGTTCCGGGGACGGGCAGTGCGCCGAATGCATGGGCATCGGCGAGATTCCAGACCAGATTTTCCAGACGGGGTGAGTGATGGAAACGGCAACGAACACGAAGGCGCGGCAGCCGGTGAACGGTGTGAGTCGGTTGGTGCGGCGGTTGGAGCGCGAGCGGCGCCAGTGGAACCGCCGCCAGGTCGACGCGGTGGCCACTGATGTGGCGTGGCGGGCCGGTGTCGCGGAGGGGCTGCGGCTGGCGCAGATCGCGATACGGAAGGGCGTGTGAGCGATGGCATCGATCGGATCGGCGGCGCGGGCGACTCGGGGTTGGGCGCAGCGGCGGGCCAACCGGCAGGCAGTGGCGCGGTTTGGCGAGTTCTGGCAGGCCCTGCAGGGTGTCGGCGACGCGCTAGCGGAGGCGCAGAAGGCCGCGAAGAGCGCCGAGGACACGACGTGGAAGACCCGCAACCAGCGGCACTGGAACATCGCCAGCGTGGAAGAGGTCCGCGGCTCGCTGCGGCACTGCAAGTCCTCCCTGCGCATCGTCTCGACTCAGGCGAAGCGGTTCGAACCACAGCTCATCGTGAGGGACTGGAGGCGCTAACCGTGGCTCAGGTGGATCGCATCATCGAAGACCTCGACCAGTCCATGAAGCGCCTGCGGGAAGCAATGCGTGACATCCCGATCCGGCGTGGCTCGTTCAAGAAGACCCACGACAACCTCGCCCGCGACGTCGCCCAGGTCGTCACCATGCTCGACGCCGCCCGCCCCATCCTGCAAAAGAAGTAACAACACCCCGCCGCTTTCGGCGGTAATTGATCGCTCCGGCGCGTCGGGCCGAAACACCCCCTCATCGATAGGCGTCTCGGCCCGACGTGTCCCCGGAACCCTTCCACATTGCGAGGAAACAAATGGCAACGTTCGCACTGAACAAGACTCACCGAAAGCACACCCACAGCGGTCGCGGCGCAGTGGCCGGGCGCGGGACGGCTCGATCCACCGGCGGCGAGATCCGCGCCGCGCTGTGGCTGGCCCGCCACCCCGGCTGGGTCCTGATCCCCGCGCTCGCGATGTGGGCCCTCATCACCTGGGGCGTGCTGACCCTCGGCGTCACCGCCGCGGCGGTCGTGGTGGGGCTGCTGGTGTGGTGGCGGGCGCACCCGGCCACGTTCGACCGGTGGGCCGCCCCGTGGGTTCGTTCGACGTGGCGGCGCTGGACGGTCTACCGCGGCCACCGCTGGGCCGGGGTGCTCGCGGATTGCGACCTGGTGCGCGACAACCGCCGCACCGGACAGATGCTCGTGCCCCGCGTGGTGCGCGTTCGGTCGGTGACGGCGTCGATCGACACCCTCACGATCGCGCTGGTGCGTGGGCAGGACCTCGGCACCTGGACCGACCGCACCGCCGCCCTGGCCGAAGCACTCGACGCGCACCGGGTCGCGGTCACCCGCCACCGCCCCGGACGCCTCCGCCTGGTCGTCGAGCGGCAGATGCCGTTCCCAACCATGCTGGACGCCCCCGCGATCCCGGCCACGGTCGACGAGGTCGACCTGAACGCGCTCGATGTCGGTGACACCGAACGCGGGACCCCCTTCACCGTGCGCATCCGGGGCAAGCACCTGCTCGTGGTCGGTGCGTCCGGTGCGGGCAAGGGGTCGCTGTTGTGGGGGCTGCTGCGGGCGATGGGCCCGATGATCCGCGCGCGTCTCGTGCGGCCATGGGTGATCGACCTCAAGGGCGGGACCGAGACCGACCGCGGCGCGGCGCTGTTCCACCGGTGGGCCACCACCATGGACGATGCCGTCGATCTGCTCACCGATTTCCGGGACTCGATGGTCGAGCGGCAGGCGTGGATGCGCGAACACGGGGTCCGCAAGTGCGACATCACCGTCGAGACCCCGTATGAGCTGCTGATCATCGACGAGATGGCGATGCTCACCGCCTACGGCGACCGCTCCGGCGTCCGCGAAGCACTGCGCCTGCTCGCCGAGATCCTCACCCAGGGCCGGGCCGCGGACCATTCCGTCGCCGGATATGTGCAGGAACCGTCGAAGGACGTCGTGGACGTCCGGGAGCTGTTCCCCACCCGCATCTGCCTCGGCGTCACCGCCGCGAGCCACGTCGACATGGCACTCGGGGAAGGGGCCCGTGACCGCGGCGCCCTGGCCGATGAGATCCCCGGCGACGACGCGCACGCCGGAATCGGGTTCGTCATCGACCCGGTCACGCGGCTGCCGATCCGGTTCCGCGCCGGCTACGTCACCGACGACGAGATCGACGAACTCGTCCACCGCTGCACCCCCCGCGACGAGCAGGACTCCGAGAACGGGCCGGGCGAGGTCCTGCCCTTCCCCCAGCACGACGACCAGCACGACGACCAGCACGACGACCAGCACGACGACGAGCACGGCCAGGACGACGAGGACGGAGAGGAGCACGCGTCATGACCACCACCACCGCAACCGAACGCAACACCTTCCAGACGCACCGCCGCCACGAGGCCCGCGCCATCACCACCGCCCTCACCTTCCTCGGCGGGATCGGGTTCGCCGCCGCTGTGGTGCCCGCCGTCGAGCACACGATCACGACCGGCCTGCTCATCGTCGGGGTGCTCGTCGCCGCCGTGGTGGCCGTGCGGGTGCTGGCCCGCTGGGTTCGGCACCGGCGTGAGGACCGAGCCGACGCACTCGCCGCCGCCGCGTGGCAGGCCCGCCACGCCCCACACCTGCTCAACGAGACCGCCCCGGCGGACACCGTCGGGACGGTCCGCGTCGGGAGGGCGGCGTGATGTGGGAGGTCACCGGATGGGCGTTCCTGACCTGGTTCAAGCTCACCGCGCTGCTCGCCGCGACCGTCGGGGTGACGTGGCTGTGGCTGGGTAGCGCGTCGGGCTGGTTCTGGATCATCACCGCGACCGCGGTGCTGCTGGAGTTCCACCTCGCCCGCCAGCTCGTCCGCGAGTGGGGCTACGAGGCCTCCTACCGCTGGTGGTGGGCCCGATGACCCGCCGCACCACCCGCACGGCTGTCCCGGCGCAGAAGGCGCTGTTCGGGCGCCAGGAGCCCGTGCCGGGCCCGGGCAAGGCGGCCACGTCGGCCACCAACGACCCGGAACTGATCGCCGACGTGGTCCGCATCGCCACCGACCCCGGCTACGTCGTCATCGGCGCGGCCGAGCGGGTGTTCCGCCGCGCCGACGGCACCACGCAGAAAGGCGGCCCGGTCGAACCGGTGCCCGCCTACGAACAGGACGTCGTCCGCCAGCTCCTCAGCACCGGGCAGCTCAAGACCGGCGGCGCCCACACCGTCCGCCACGGCGGGCGCGAAGGGTCGGGGAGTTCGGTCCTTGTCCCCCGCGCCACCCGGGACATGGTCACCCGCTGGTCCAACCTCGCACCCCTCAACGGGCGCTCCCGCGCCCAAGACAGCACCTGACCCACACCCTCGCCCCCAGCGAGCACGGGTGGCCGGTCCGACGAGCACCCAGGCCCGGGCCGGCCACCCGCACCCACCCCACCTCACCGCCACCCGTCGACTCACGGGAGACCCGCCATGCCTGCAACCAGCTACATGCGCGAACGCATGAGCAAGTTCGGAGTGCGCAACATCGCCGCCGACGCCTGCCGCTTCATCGAGATCGTCGACGGGCACGCGGAGCTGGACTGCCCGCGCTGCGCCCACACCCTGCGCACCCGCCACACCGGCGACCACGTCACCCAAGAAGGCGGACCACTGTGGTCCGCCCTGCTCGAACACCTGTTCCGCGACTGCCCCGCCATCGAGTACACCCGATGAGCGCCCCGATTCACGCCGCTGCGGCCGTTGCTGACCTCGACGCGGCGATCAGCGCCCGCCTGCAAGCCCTCGATTACCGGGACTGGCGGGCCGCTGTCGAGGCCACCGGCGGCTGTGCCGCACCGATCCACCTCACCGGGTCGACCACCGTCCTCGACAGGGACGGGGCAGTCCTGATCGAACGCGGCGGCGACGTCCTCGCCCCCTGCGGCAACCGCCGCGCCGCCGTCTGCCCCGCCTGCTCCGACCGCTACGCCGCCGACGCCTTCCACCTCCTACGCGCCGGACTCGCCGGCGACCAAGGCAAGGACATCCAGGCCAGCGTCACCGACAAGCCGCGCGCCTTCCTCACCCTCACCGCACCCTCGTTCGGGCCGGTCCACACCCGCAAGACCAGCCGCCGCGGGTTCGTCGTCCCCTGCGGGTGCGGGGAGCGCCACCATGGCGACGACCCACGCATCGGGACCGCTCGCGACCCCGAGGCCTACGACTACGTCGGGGCGGTGTTGTGGCAGGCCCACGCCGGGCACCTGTGGGGACGATTCACCACCGCGCTACGCCGCGCCCTCGCGTCCGTCCTCGGCATCCGGGTCCGGGAGTTCCGCGACCACGCCCGACTCTCCTACGCGAAGGTGGCCGAGTACCAGCGCCGCGGACTCGTCCACTTCCACGCCGTCATCCGCCTCGACGGCCCCAACGGACCCGCCGACCCCTGCCCACCCGGGCTCACCGACGAGGCGCTGCGGGCCGCGATCAGCCATGCCGCGCAGACCGCCACGATCACCGTGGCCCGCCCGCACGGCGAGCCGATGCGCCTGGAGTGGGGCACACAGCTCGACCTGCGCCCGATCCGCCCGAGCGCGCTGGCCCACCTCGAGGACGCGGCCGGGGAGTTCACCGACGCCGCATTGGCCGGCTACATCGCCAAGTACGCCACCAAGGGCACCGGCGCCGTCGAGGGCGCCGACCGGCCCATCCACGACATCGCCCACGTCGCGCACCTCGACATCTCCCCGCACCACCGCCGCATGATCGAAACCGCCTGGGAGCTCGGCGACCACGAACCCTACGAAGTGCTGAACCTGCGCCGCTGGGCCCACATGCTCGGCTTCCGCGGCCACTTCCTCACCAAGTCCCACCGGTACTCGACGACCTTCGGCGCCATCCGCAACGAGCGCCGCACCTGGCGACTTGCGCAGGACCTCGCCCAGCTCGACGCCGACACCGACGACCCCAACGACATCCCGATCGACCCGTCCACGGTCGTCGTGATCAACGACTGGCTACCGGTCCGCTTCGGCCACCGCGACCACGCCGAACGAGAACTCGCTCTGGCGATCGCCGAGCGCAACCGACAGCACCGCACCACCAGGAGCACGACAACGGGGAGGGCAGCATGAACGGCAAGGAGCTGTACCGCGTGACGGAAGCGATGGTCCTGCTGTCCCTCAGCCGCAGCGTCATCTACGAGCAGCTCCGCTGCGGCCGGTTGCGCTCGGTCCACGTCGGGCGGACCCGGCTCATCCCAGCGACCGCCATCGCCGACTACATCGACCTCCTGGAGCGGGAGGCTGCGACGACAGACCGGCTCGGAGCGGCGTCATGACCGCGCGCCGCAGCCGAGGAGAAGGCGGCTTGCACTGGGACGAGACCCGGGAGCGGTGGATCGCGACCGCCTCGCTCGGCTTCGACGGCCGCGGGAAGCGGATCACCCGCAAAGCCAGCGGCCGGACGAAAACGGAGGCGAAGAACAAGCTCCGGGAGATTCTGCGCGACCACGAGGACGGCGTCACCGTGAAGGCGACGGGCTACACCGTCGCCGACGCCGTGCGCGACTGGCTCGCCTTCGGGCTCACCGGCCGAAGCGCCGACACCCTCGCGAACTACCGCACGATCGCCGACACCCGCATCGTCCCGCCGCTGGGTGCCCGACGGCTCCGCGACCTGTCCGCCGACGACGTTGACCGCTGGCTCCGCGCTGAATCCCGCTCGGTCAGCACCCGGACTCTCCGGCTGATGCACTCGATCCTCAACCGGGCGATCCGCCACGCGATGGCGCGCGACAAGGTCAAGAGGAACGTCGTTGCGCTCTGCGACGTGCCCACCGGCCGGCCCGGACGGCAGTCGAAGTCGCTCACCCTCGATCAGGCAGAGGCTCTCCTCGTCGCGGCCGAGGGCTTCGCGCTCCACGCCTACATCGTGCTGTCGCTACTGACCGGCGCCCGAACCGAGGAACTACGGGCGCTGCACTGGAATGAGATCGACCTCGTCGGCCGACCCGATGCGCGCCCGCCGGTGCCGCCGGCGATCGCCGTCTACCGCTCGGTTCGGGCTGGCGCCGACACGAAGACGGTGCGATCGCGGCGGAGGCTCGCACTACCGCAACGTTGCATCGACGCATTGCGGCGCCACCGCGAGCGGCTGAGCTCGCCACCGCCTCCCGACGCCCTGGTGTTCGCCACCTCGACCGGCACTGCGCTCGACGCGCACAACGTCCGCCGCTCGTTCCGGCGGGTCCTCGCCGCGACTGGCCTGCGCGCGCAGGAGTGGACGCCACGGGAGCTGCGGCACTCGTTCGTGTCCCTGCTGTCAGCTTCGGGGATCCGAATCGAGGACATCTCCCGGCTCGTGGGGCACAGCGCTACTGGCGTGACCGAGCGCGTCTACCGTCACCAGCTGCACGCGGTGCTGGACGAGGGAGCAACCGCAATGGACGACATCTTCCCGCTCGACGATGCGGGATAGTCACTCAGTTAGTCACTCAGCGGGCGATCCGGCAGACGTCGTGATCGTCCGCTGAGTCTTTGACCTGGGTGGAGCTGAGGGGATTCGAACCCCTGACCCCTTGACTGCCAGTCAAGTGCGCTACCAGCTGCGCCACAGCCCCTTGCCCGAACGAAGTTACACGATCCCCCGACGGCCCGATGAACCGGGTCGCCCGTCCCCCGCGGCTGCCCTACGGTCGGCCGGTGCAGCCTGCTGACATCGGACGTCTCGTCACCGTCGCCGACCCCAAGGTCTCCCCGGACGGCCGCTTGGTCGCCTTCGTGGTCACCCGCGTCGAGCTGGAGGGCAACCGCTACCGCAGCGGCGTGTGGCTCGCCGCTGCGGACGGGTCGTCACCGACTTTCCCGTTGACGGCGGGCGAGCACGGGGACGGGCAGCCTGCCTGGTCGCCGGACGGGCGCAGGCTCGCGTTCACCCGGCAGCGCGAGGGCGGCGGGGGCTCGCTGCACGTGCTGCCGGTGGAAGGGCCGGGCGAGACCGTCACGGTGTGCGAACGACCGGAGGCGATCGGGGTGCCTGCGTGGTCGCCGGACGGCACGCGGGTCGCGTTCGCGTCGCGCGAGCGGGCGAGCCGCTACGGCGAGGGCGACGACGAGCGCGCCCGGCCGCCGCGCCGGATCGACCGGCTGTTCTCCCGCGTCGACGGGGAGGGCTGGATCATCGACCGGCCGCGCAGCGTCTTCGTGGTGCCCGCGGACGGTTCCGCACCGCCGCGGCAGGTCGCCGGGGGTCCGTTCGAGCACGGCGATCCCGTCTGGTCGCCCGACGGGCGCACGCTGGCCGTCACCGCCGCCCGGAGCAAGGACTGGGACCTCGAGGTGGTCGACGACGTCCACCTGGTCGACGTCGACGCCGCCGACCCCGCTCCGCGGCCGCTCACCGATCGTGGCCTGTCGCACCGCCTGCCCGCGTTCGGTCCGGACGGCACGGTGCTCGCCGCGCTCGCCGAGGACAACCGCGTCATCCACTCGCACGCGCAGGTCGTGGTGCTCGACGCGCGCACCGGTGAGGAGCGGGTCCTCACCGCCGCGCTCGACCGCCAGTGCGCGCCGCACCCCGGCGCCCGGGCGCCGCTGTGGCACGGCGAGCACCTGCTGTTCGCCCTCGAGGACCACGGCGACGTGGCGGTCTGGCGGGTGCGCGCCGACGGCTCCGGCGCCCCGGAACCGGTGGTCGGCGGCACCCGCGTCGTCACGGGGTTCGACGCCGCAGGCGGCACGCTCGCGTTCGTCGCGACGACGCCCACCGCGCTGCCCGAGCTCTTCGTGCGGACCGACGACGGCGCGGAGCGGCAGCTCACCTCGCTCGGCGCCGCCTTCCACGCCGCGGTGCCCGCCGTCGCGCCGGAGCACTTCACGGTGCCCTCCCCCGCCGGGGACGAGGACGTCGACGCGTGGCTGGTGCGCCCCGCGGACGTGCCCGAGGGTGCGCGGTTGCCGGTGCTGCTGTCGATCCACGGCGGGCCGATGTCGCAGTACGGCAACTCGTGGTTCGACGAGTTCCAGCTCTGGACGGGGGCGGGCTACGCCGTCGTCTACTGCAACCCGCACGGCTCGACCGGGAGCACCGAGGCGTGGGCGCGCGCGATCCGCCCGCCGGAGGCCGAGGTGGTGCCGGGCACCGGGTGGGGCGGGATCGACGCCGACGACGTGCTCGCCGTGCTCGACGCCGCGCTCGCCCGCGACCCGGCGCTGGACGCCGAACGGGTCGGCATGCTCGGCGGCTCCTACGGCGGCTACCTGACCAGCTGGCTGGTGGGGCGCACCGACCGGTTCGCCGCGGCGTGCAGCGAGCGGGCCTGCAACAACCTGGAGTCGGAGGAGTGGAGCTCGGACTCGGCGGGCTACTTCCGCTACGAGTTCGGCGTCACGCACCTCGATGCGCCGCAGGTCTACCGGCGGATGTCGCCGATGACCCACGTGCGCGACATCGACACCCCGCTGCTGATCCTGCACTCCGAGGACGACCTGCGCTGCCCCGTGGAGCAGGCCGACCAGCTGTTCGTCGCGCTGCGCATGCTCGGCAAGCCGGTGGAGTACTGGCGCTTCCCCGAGGAGAGCCATGGGCTGTCGCGCAACGGGGCACCGCGCCACCGCGTGCAGCGCGCAGAAATCATCCTCGACTGGTTCGGCCGGCACCTCGGCGGGCGACGTCCGACGATCAGCTGGGACCACCCGTCCCGCTGACCACCGGCACCCGTGAGTGGATACGAGTGCCGGAGCACTCGTATCCACTCACGGCGGGGTCAGCCGATGGCGTTCTGCAGCCAGCCGGTGTCGTTCAGGTCCGCCCGCTGCCCGTCGACGAGCACGGTCGGCGTGCCGAAGCTGCCGTTCGCGTTCTGCAGGGCCGGGTCCTCGATGGCCTTCGCGGTGGCCGCCTGGACAGCGCCCGTGTTCGCGCCGGACCGCACGCACTCCGCGAACTCGCCCTGCGCGCCGAGGTCCGTGCCGAACGACGCGAGCTGGTCGTCGGTCAGGCCCGCGCTGCCCTCGGCGGGCTGCTCGTCGAACAGCGTGGCGTGGTACTGCGGGAAGATCCCCGCGGGCACCGAGCAGACCGCGGCGTTGGCGGCACGCGTGGAGTAGCCGGGCGGCGTTGTCAGCTCGTCCAGGATCGCGATGCTGTGGTAGCGCACGGTGATCCGGCCGTCGTTCAGGGCGGTGGTCATCTCGTCGCCGTAGCGCTCCTCGAACCGCTCGCAGACCGGGCAGAGGTAGTCCTCGTACACGTCGACGACGACGGGGCCCTCGCCCGCGGTGACCACCGCACCGTCCGCGGACGTCGCGTAGGTGGGCTCCACGCCGCCACCGGCGCCCCGGGTCACCAGCAGGACGATCCCGACCACCACGGCGACCGCGAGTACGCCGCCCACCACGTACAGCGGCGTGCGGTTGGGCTTCTGCGGCCGCCGGATGCCCGCGGCCGCGAGGCGCTGGTCGGCCTCCTCCTGCTTGCGCCGCTTGTCGCCGCGCGAGGCTCCACCCATGTCAGCTCCTTCTCCTGTTTCCCCACCGGTCGTCCAGCGCGAACAGCGTGCGTGGGCGAACGATCAGCCAACCCGCCATCACCAGGAACCCCGCGTCGCGCAGCAGTTCCTGGACGTAGGTGGTCTCTCCCGACTCCACGGCACCGCCGCCGCCGAAGCACCCGCAGTCGATCGACAGCCCTCGCGCCCACGCCTGCGTGACGCCGGCGACGAACGCGAGGAGCAGCACCGCAGAGAGTACGGCGACCAGTCGGATGCCGATCCCGGCCACCAGCAGCGCTCCGAGCGCGAGCTCCACCCAGGGCAGCAGCGCGGCGACGACCTCCACGCCTGCCGTGGGCAGCACGTCGTAGGCGCGGACCGCGACGTAGGTCTGGTCGGGGTCGGCGGCCTTGAGCCCGCCCGAGATCAGCCACACCGCGGCGAGGCCGAGCCTGGCGAGCGTCCCGACGACGTCCAGCAGCCTGGCGCGGTTCACACGTTCAGCCTAGCGAGACGGTTGGGACCCCCGCGTAGCGACCCGTGTGCGGACCGTGTGGACCCGCCAGGCGTCGGGCCTCGACCGTAGGCTCCGGTGAATGACGGATGATCTCCCCGGGCCGGAGGAGCTCGCCGCGCACGAGCACCACCACGCCGACGTCTCCGGCGGCTGGCTGCGGGCCGCGGTGTTCGGCGCGATGGACGGGCTGGTCACCAACATCGCGCTGGTCGCCGGGGTCGGCGGCGGCGGTGGGGACCGGCACACCCTCATCCTCACCGGCATGGCCGGGCTGGTGGCGGGAGCGTTCTCGATGGCGCTGGGCGAGTTCGCCTCGGTCGGCACGCAGAACGACGCCGTGGCCGGCGAGATCGCGGTCGAGCGTGAGGAGATCCGCACGCACCCGCGCGCCGAGCAGGCCGAGCTCGCGCTGATGTACGAGCAGATGGGCCTCACCCGCCCGACGGCCGAGGCGATGGCGCGCGAGGTGCACGCCGACCCGGAGCTGGCGGTGAAGGTCCACGTGGCACAGGAGCTGGGCGTGGACGTCGACGAGCAGCCCTCCCCGTGGACCGCGGCGATCTCGTCGTTCCTCTGCTTCGCCGTCGGCGGGCTCATCCCGATCATCACGTTCCTCCTGGGCTTCTCGTCGCTGCTGCTGGCCCTCGGGGTCGGCGCGGTCGGGTTGTTCGCCGTCGGCGCGCTCACGGCGCGGTTCACCACACGCAGCTGGCTGCTCAGCGGCCTGCGTCAGCTCGGGTTCGGCGCGATCGCGGCAGGCGCCACCTACCTCGTCGGCATGCTGATCGGCGTGGGGATCAGCGGGTAGGCGTACGGCTCGGTGGGCACTCGGTGGCGGAGCACTCGACCAGCGACTCCTCTGCGGCGCTGCCCGACGGCGGGGCGGGCAGGGTCTCGGGTGCGCGCACCCAGAACGCCAGCGCGACGAGCGCCACCGCGCCCGTCACAGCGAAGGCGGCCGGGAAGCCCGCGGTCTCGGCCAGCACCCCGGCCAGCACGGGGCCGATGATGGCGCCCAGGTCGGCACTCATCTGGAAGCCGGCGAGCACGGTGCCGCCCCGGGCCCGGGAGCCCATCACGTCGGCGACGGCCGCGTTCATGGGCGGGTTGACCAGCCCGCTACCCATGCCCGCCACGAGGCTGGCCGCGAGGAACGGCATCGGCTCGGTCAGGAACCCGAGCACTCCGGTGGCGACCCCCGAGACGGCGAGCCCGGCCAGCGCCAGGGGACGGCGCCCTCGACGGTCCGCCATCGGCCCGGCGATCACGAGCGTGGCGGCGTTGCCCACCGCGAACACGGCGAGGGCGATTCCGGCCCACGCATCCGGCTGCCCCATCGCCTCCACGACGAACAACGGCACCAGCGCCACGCGCACCCCGAACACGGCCCAGCCGTTCGCGAAGCTCGCCACGAGCGCGGCGCGGTAGGTCGGGTGGCCCAGCGCATCGCGGAAACGGGCCGGCGGTCCGGCCTTCGTCGCCTCGACCTGCGTGCCGGTACGACCACGCAGCAGCAGCCCGGCCACGCCGACGACGACCAGCAGCACGGCGCCGTAAGCGAGGAACGGTGCCCGCAGGCTCACCGCCGCCAGGCCGCCGCCCACGAGCGGCCCGACGATGTTGCCGAGCAGGAACCCGGTGGCCCACATCCCGGTGGCCCGCCCTCGCATCCGCGTCGGCGCGAGCCGGATGAGCAGCGACAACGCCGAGACGGTGAACATCGTGGAGCCGATGCCACCCAGCCCGCGCAGCACGAGCAGCTGCCAGTAGTTCCCGGCGAACGCGCAGGCGCCGGTGGACAGGGCCACGACCCCGAGACCGATGTTGAAGGTCGGCACCTCGCCGATCCGGCCCACGATGCGTCCGCTCATGGGTGCGAACAGCAACCGGACGAGCGCGAAAACGCTGATGACGAGCGACGCCGCCGTGATGCCGACGTCGAACGACCGGACGAACACCGGCAGCGTGGGCGCGACCAGCCCGTAACCGATGGCGATCAGGAACGCGGAGCCGACGAGCACCCAGATCTCGCGCGGGAGCCGCTCGGCGACCGCCCTGCCGGAACCCGACGGTCCGCCCTCCACCACGCGATCGACCCTACGCCTGGGTGAATCCGGAGGATGGCGGCACGCGTCCCCGGGTACCTGGCCCGCATGGCGGAGTTCGAGGCGGAACGCAGGATGACGGCCGACGCGGAGCGGGTCTTCGCAGTGGTGTCGGATCTGGACCAGCTGTCGGCATGGCTGCCCGTACCGGTGGACGTGCGCCCCACCGGCGACGGCGAGGTGCACGCCGATGTCCCGGAGCGGGGGGTCGAAGCCGAGGGCACCGTGCGGGTGCGGGCCGAGCAGCTACGGGTGGAGTGGGGCCACGCGCCCGACTACGCCGGCTGGCTGCAGGTGGAGCACGCCGATCCCGGCCGCTCCTCGGTGGTGCTGCACCTGTCGTTCCTGGGCGACCAGCCCGAGGCCCACGGCGGCGCCCCGGCCGAGGAGGTGCAGCGCTGGCTCGACGACGCGCTGACGCGCCTGGAGCGCCTCGTGTCGCACCGCTGAAGCAGCGAGAGCCGGTGACACGACGGAGCCCCGCCGACCGGGTGGTCGACGGGGCTCCATGGGGTGGAGGTGCCGGGAATCGAACCCGGGTCCTCCGTCGCTTCACAAGGGCTTCTCCGTGCGCAGTCCGCTCTGCCTCTACTCGGATCCACCGGTCATGCGGACGAGCCGGTGTGACGATCCCAGTCGCTGTGTGATGTCCCCGCCTACCCCGCGACCGGGCGGACAGGTGAGTCCCCTAGCTGATGCCGGGCTCCGGAGCGGGAACACCTCCGGGCCGACAGTCCCTCAGTGGATCAGGCTGCGAGCGCGAAGTCGCGCTGAGCGGCCTGAGCCGGGACGTGCTGCGTATTAGCGGCACTTGTTGTTTTGCGACACATGGTTAACGAGATCATCGTCGCCTTCCTCGGCACGCTTCCCCTTGATCTACATCCGGAGTCGAAACCGTTCACCCCCTTCTCCGCCCGGCGACCCGGGCGTCTGGACAGTTTAACGCGTGGGCCCCCTGAGTTCATCCCGGTTACCCGGTCGGGTCCGACCTGGTCAGCCGTTGCGGCGCAGGAGCCGGTCGGCGAGGGTACGCATCGGTCCTGCGTGCTCGTCGTGCGCCTTGTGCTCGGGTGCATCGCCGTCACGTCCGCGATGCTCGTGCTCACCCGTGCGCTGGGAGGGCACAGCAGCGTTCGGGGCGGTGGGCGGAGCGCCGTCGCCGGTGCCGCCGGCCTGGCCCTGCTGACCCTGGTAGCCCTGCTGATCCTGGTAGCCCTGCTGATCCTGGTAGCCCTGCTGGCCCTGGTTGCCCGGGCCACCGAACTCACCCTGGCCTGCAGCGGGGGGCGCCGTGCTCCCCGCTCGGGTGGCCGCCGGATCGGCGGACCGCTGCGAGGTCGGGGTCACCGCCGGGCCGCCGCCGCTGGCCGTCGGACCGTGCCATCCCGAGGTCGTCGGCTGCGCGCCTGTGGTGTGGGCGCGGGGGTCGGCGGCGTGCGACCCGTCGCCGGCAGCCTGGTGGTGGCCCTGCGGGGTGCTCTGCTGCCCGCCGGCCATCCGGAGGTCGTCGGTGCGGGCCGCCGGATCGCCGGTGGCCTGGGGTGCGCGCGTGTCGTGGTGGCGTCCACCGCCGGGGACCGTCTCGCCGTGGCGCGTGGCCTCGTCGCCGTCACGACCGCCGTGCTGCGGGTGGCCCGGCCCGGAACCGTCCGACGCCCCGGTGCCGCGGGCGCCCAGGTGCATGTCGTCGGTGCGCGCAGCCTGGTCGGTGTCGTGCCCGGCGTGGGAACGGTCCCGATGCGTGTCCGGGTCGACGCGGTCGGCGGCGGCGGTGCGCGTCTCGGCGACCTCCCGGTCCCGCTGGGCCCGTGCGGCCTGCTCCTGGGCCTGGGCCTGCTCGTGCCGGGCCCTGGCCGCGCGCTCGGCCGACTCGGCCTCGCGACGCTGCGCGCTGGCGTTGCGGATCTCCGCCTCGTTCCGGTGTTCGGCGGCCTCGAGGCGGTGCTGTTCCTGTCTGCGCTGCCTGGCCCGCGATGCGAGGAACGCCGCCGCGACGAGCACGGCGAGCACGATCAACACGATGACGACTATCAGCCCGGTGTCCATCCTGGCGCGTACCCCGTGCTCAAGGTCGACAATCCTGCTGGTCAGACCCCCAGGAGCCGCGCGGGCGTGCGGTGCAGGGCCGATCGGAGGAACCCCGCACCGAGCCGGTCGTCGGCGAGCGCCCACTCCGCCACCGTCGCCACCTGTTCCGCGTACGGGTAGGGGATGTTGGGGAAGTCGGAGCCGAAGACCACGCGCTCGGCCACCTCGACCAGCCGAGCGGGCCAGTCGGCCGGTAGCGGTGCGAACTTCTGGCTGAACGCGGTGCCCACCATCGTCGTATCGAGGTACACACCCTCGAACCGGTGCACGAGGTCGAGCGCGTCGAGGTAGTCGGGCATCCCGGCGTGCGCGAGCACGACGCGCAGCCGGGGATGTTCGGCCACGACCGCCCCGAAGACGTCGAGGCCGGTGTGCGCGCCGGGGATCGGCCCGTGCCCGCAGTGCACCACGACGGGCACCCCCGCGTCGGCCAGCAGGCCCCATGCCGGGCGCAGCAGCGGGTCGCGCGGATCGAACTTCCCCACCTGGACGTGCACCTTCACGGCCCGGGCCCCGGCCTCGACGGCGGCACCCAGGTAGTCGGCGACGTCGGGTTCGGGGTAGAGCGTGGCGGTCGGGACGGCGCCCGGGGTGGCCGCGGCGAAGCCGGCGACCCACTCGGTGAGCCAGCGCGCCATGCCGGGCTTGTGCGGGTAGACCAGCGGCGCGAACGCCTGCACGCCGAGCCCACCCAGCGTGGCGACCCGCTCCGGCTCCGGCGTGCGGTACTGGATCGGCCAGTCCAGGCCGTAGTGCGTGCGCGCCTGGTCGAAGTAGGCCCACACCTTGCGCAGGACCGGTTCGGGCAGGAAGTGCACGTGGACGTCGACGATCCCGGGCACGCCGAGCTCGGTGAGGAAGCGCGCGACGTCGTCGTCGGACTCCGGCGGCGCGGGCACGGTCACCGCAGCTCCCGGGCCCGGCCCTTCGCGGCGCGCCCGTACGCCCGCTGGATCTCGCGGTCGGCGTCGCGCTTGGCGAGGTCGGTGCGCTTGTCGTAGGACCGCTTGCCGCGGGCGAGCGCGAGCTCCAGCTTGACCTTGCCGTCGTTGAAGTACAGCGCCAGCGGCACCAGCGTGAGCCCGCCCTCGCGGGTCTTGCCGATCAGCCGCTCGATCTCCTCGCGGTGCAGCAGCAGCTTGCGCGTGCGCTTCGGCTCGTGGTTGGTCCAGCTGCCCCGCACGTACTCCGGGATGTGCAGGCCGCGCAGGAACACCTCGCCGTCGTCGATCGTGGCGAAGGAGTCGACGAGCGACGCGCGACCCAGCCGCAGGCTCTTCACCTCGGTGCCCATCAGCGCGACACCCGCCTCGTAGGTGTCGAGGATGCTGTAGTCGTGCCGCGCCCTGCGGTTCTGCGCGATCACTTTCCGGCCGTTCTCCTTCACCTGTCCAGCCTACGCGGGCCGGCGGCTGCGGGCCCGCGGGTTACAGGCGCACGTACAGCCGCAGCGTGGCGTAGCCGGTGACCGCGGCGATCCCGGCACCGATCATCACCAGGATCGGCGAGACCCAGACGATGTCGGCCACCTCCACCGGTGGCACCACGCCGTTGGCCACGATCCCCGACAGCAGCTGGTCGATGAACAGGAACTTCCCGGCCACCAGCCCCGCCACCGCGATCAGGGCCCCGACCACACCGGTGGCCACCGCCTCGATGAGGAACGGCAGCTGCGTGTACCAGCGGGTGGCGCCGACGAGGCGCATCACACCCACCTCGGTGCGGCGGGTGAACGCCGAGACCTGCACCGTGTTGGAGATCAGCAGGACGGCCGCGATCGCCTGCACGACGGCCAGCGCGAACGTCACGTTCCGGATGCTGCCGATCATGTCGAACAGCTTGGCCACGACCTCGCGCTGGTCGAGCACGTTGCGCACACCGACCTGGTCGGTCATCGCCGCACGCACGGCGTCGGCCCCGGCCGTCTGGTCGGCCAACCGCACGCGCAGCGTGGCCGGCAGCGACTGCGGGCGCGCCACGTCGGCGAGCGCCTGTCCCGCGAAGAGCTCCTGGAAGTGCTCGTAGGCCTCCTGCTGGCTCTGGAAGCGCACCGACTCCACCCGCGGCGAGTTCTCCAGTGTCTCCCGCAGCTCGGTGCAGATCGGCTGGCTGCAGTCGGTGTCGGCGGCCGAGACGTCGGCCGTCAAGGTCACCTGCACCTCGAAGCGGTCGCTGTAGAGCTGCTCGGTGCGGTCGATCGTGCGGACGGCGAGGAGGCCGGTGCCGACGAGCCCGAGCGAGATCGCGGTGGTCAGGATCATCGCGACCGTCATGGTGACGTTGCGGCGGAGGCCGGTCATGACCTCCCGGGCGACGAAGTCGGTGCGCATGCCCTACCGCCCCACGCCGTAGACGCCGCGCGCGTCGTCGCGGACGACGGCGCCGAGGTCGAGTTCGACGACCCGGCGGCGCATCGAGTCGACGATCGAGTGGTCGTGCGTGGCCATGAGCACGGTGGTGCCCGTCCGGTTGATCCGCTCGAGCAGCAGCATGATGTCCTGACTGGTGTCCGGGTCCAGGTTCCCGGTGGGCTCGTCGGCCAGCAGCACCTGCGGCCGGTTCACGAACGCCCGCGCGATCGCGACGCGCTGCTGCTCACCGCCGGACAGCTCGTGGGGCATGCGGTCGGCCTTGCCCTGCAGGCCGACCAGCTCCAACACCTCGGGCACCACCTTGCGCACCGTGGGCTGCGACTTGCCGATCACCTCGAGCGCGAACGCGACGTTGCCACCGACCGTCTTGTTGGGCAGCAGCCGGAAGTCCTGGAACACGCACCCGATGCGCTGGCGCAGCTTCGGCACCCGCCGGCGCGGCAGCTTCGCGACGTTCATGTCCGAGACGAAGATGTTGCCCTTGGTCGGCACGTCCTCGCGCAGCAGGAGCCGCAGGAACGTCGACTTGCCCGAGCCGGAGGGGCCGATGAGGAAGACGAACTCCCCCTTCTCCACCGACATCGAGACCCGGTCCAGCGCGGGGCGCGTCGAGGTCTTGTACAGCTTGGTGACGCGTTCCAGGCGGATCACGACCCAGGAGGTTACCGGCGGGTGGGGTCGGACCCGGCACCCGACCCGCCCCCTCGCCGCCCGGAGGCAACCGTTGGGCAGGTTGGCCGGGACACTAGGCCTCGGCCGCCTGGCTGCGCCGCCAGCGGATGCCTGCCTCGATGAAGCCGTCGAGGTCGCCGTCGAGCACGGCCGACGGGTTGCCCACCTCGTACTCGGTGCGCAGGTCCTTCACCATCTGGTACGGGTGCAGCACGTAGGAGCGCATCTGGTTGCCCCACGACGAGCCGGTGTCCTTGAGCGCATCCATCTTGGCGCGCTCCTCCTGACGCTGACGCGCCAGCAGCTTGGCCTGCAGCACCAGCATCGCGGTGGCCTTGTTCTGGATCTGCGAACGCTCGTTCTGGCAGCTCACCACGATGCCGGTGGGGATGTGCGTGAGCCGCACCGCCGAGTCGGTGGTGTTGACGCCCTGGCCGCCCGGGCCGGAGGAGCGGTAGACGTCGACGCGCAGCTCCTTCTCGTCGATCTCCACGTGGTCGCTCGACTCGACGACCGGCGCCACCTCGACGCCGGCGAACGACGTCTGGCGGCGGCCCTGGTTGTCGAACGGGGAGATCCGGACGAGCCGGTGGGTGCCCTGCTCGACCGACAACGTGCCGTAGGCGAACGGCGTGTGGACCTGGAAGGTGGCCGACTTGATGCCGGCCTCCTCCGCGTAGGAGGTGTCGTAGACGTCGGTGGGGTACCCGTGGCGCTCCGCCCAGCGCAGGTACATGCGCATGAGCATCTCGGCGAAGTCGGCGGCGTCGATGCCGCCGGCCTCGGCGCGGATGGTCACGAGCGCCTCGCGCGGGTCGTACTCGCCCGACAGCAGGGTGCGCACCTCGAGCGAGGCGATCTCCTCGCGGAGCTTGGCACGCTCGGCGTCGGCATCGGCAACGGCCGACTCGTCGCCCTCGTCCTCGGCCAGCTCGTAGAGCACCGGCAGGTCCTCGAGCCTGCGACGCAGGTCATCGAGGCGGCGCAGGTCGCCCTGGGCGTGGGCGAGCCGGCTCGTGACCTTCTGCGCGGCCTCGGTGTCGTTCCACAGGTCGGGCTGGCCCGCCTGGTCGGAGAGGTCGGCGATCTCGGCGCGCAGCGCGGGCAGGTCGGTGACCGCCTCGATGCTCTCGAGGGTGGTGGAGAGGTCCTTCAGGTCGGCCGCGGCGTCGGGGTTCACAACTCTTCAGGCTACGCGCCGGCTACTCCGGGACGGCGTCGAGGAGCTTCAGCACTGCCCGCACGTGCGCGACCGCGAAGTCCGCCACCGCCTTGCGGTACGGGTCGCGCTCGCCGCGCGCCGCAGCCCGGGCGGCGGCGAGCCGGGCGGTGTAGGCCTCCCGGCTGGACGCGACGAGCTCGGCGCGCTGCGCGGGGCTCAACCGCCCGGCGTGCAGCAGCCGCAGCACCAGCGGGCTGCGCAGCGCGTCGGCCGCGGCACCCGATCGGAGCCACCGGGTGAACGCCCGCCGCCCCGCGGCGGTGAGCGCGTACGTCTGCGACGCCCGCGGCCCCGGCCGGCCCGGCTCCAGCAGCCCGGCGGTGACGAGGGCCGGCAGTTCCCGGTAGACCTGGCTGCGCGTCACCGAGAAGAAGGACCCGAAGCGGTCCGCGGCAGCCGCCACGAGCTGGCCGCCCGACATCGGGCCCTCGTGGAGCAGGCCGAGCAGCGCGGCTGCGGTGGCGTTCACGGCAGGTGCTCGCGGGGCCGGCATGCCGGTCACCGTGCCATCCGGCGCAGGAGACCGCAGGGCACAGAACGGATGCGGCGCCCGGGTAACGATCCTGGGCTCGCAGAACGAGTGATACCGGTACGAGTCGCCACGAATCCGGACACGAGTGCGTACCCCCCGTGTGCCGACGGACGGCGCTGCCCTCACACTTCACTAGGGCCACACAGAGTGGTCCCCAAGGTACCGCGCAGTAGCACGGCGGGCCCACCGGTTTTCGCCCCGGCAGTACGGAGACCGGCGTGACCTGCCGGGGTAGGCAAGGAGACCCATGGCTCGCTTCCTGGTGCGCCGACTGGTCAACTACATCGCGCTCTGCCTCGTCGCCACGTTCCTGGCGTTCGCCCTCGCGGCGCTGACGTTCGACCCTGTCGGCCGTCTGATGGAGCGCAACCCGCCGCCACCGCAGTCCGTGATCGACGCCAAGCGCGCGGAGCTCCGCCTGGACGAGCCGATCCCGGCGCGGTTCGTGGCCTGGATGGGCGGCGCCGTCCAGGGCGATTTCGGCCGGACCACGGTGAACACGTCGGTGAGCGAGGAACTGCCCCGCCGGATCGGGGTGAGCCTGCGGCTGTTCCTGATCGGCACGGTCGTCGGCATCGGGATCGGCGTCGTCGTCGGCGTCGCGGGCGCGATCCGGCAGTACAGGTTCAGCGACTACCTCACCACCGTGGGGTCGTTCGTCATCCTCAGCACGCCGGTGTTCCTGCTCGGCCTGCTGCTCAAATACCTCGCTCTGGAGATCAACACGAGCGCCGGGGCGCAGCTGATCGTCTTCACCGGCGAGACCACACCGGGGTTCCAGGGCGGCTTCGGCGCGGCGTTGCTGGACCGGATCCAGCACCTCATCCTCCCCACGCTGACGATCGCGTTGGGCCAGATCGCCTACTACAGCCGCTACCAGCGCAGCGCGATGCTCGATGTGCTGGGCAGCGATTTCCTGCGCACCGCGCAGGCGAAGGGGCTCACCCGGCGCAAGGCGCTGTTCAAGCACGGGTTGCGCACGGCCCTGGTGCCGATGGCCACGCTGTTCGCGTTCGGGTTCGGCCTGCTCATCACGGGAGGAACGTTCACCGAGCGGATCTTCGGCTGGTTCGGGATGGGCGACTGGCTCGTCTACGGCATCCAGCAGGACGACATCAACATCACCGCCACGGTCACGCTGTTCGTCGCGGTGCTCGTGCTGGTCTCCGGCTGGCTCTCCGACGTGTTCTACGCGCTGCTCGACCCGCGGGTCCGGCTCCGGTGACCGCCTCCGACCTCACCGGCGACGCCGGCACGCGGGCGCCGGCCACGGCCTCGTCGCCGATCCAGGCCATCGAGCCCGAGACCGCGGGCATCACCCGTGGCCGCCTCGTGCTCCGCCGGTTCGTCCGCAACCGCCTGGCCCTGGCCGGCCTGATCGTGCTCGTGCTGCTCTACCTGCTCTCGGTGACCAGCCCGCTGTTCGCGCCGTGGGCCTACGACGAGTACGACTACACCGCCTTCCTGCAGGGACCCTCGCCCAGCCACTGGTTCGGCACGAGCCAGATCGGCGAGGACGTCTTCGCCCAGTCGATGCGCGGGCTGCAGAAGTCGCTGACGATCGGCCTGCTGACGGCCGCGATCTCGATCGTCATCGCCTCGGTGGTCGGCGCGTCGGCGGGCTACTTCGGCGGCTGGGTGGACCGCGGCCTGATGTGGATCGTCGACCTGCTGCTGGTGCTGCCGTCGTTCCTGATCATCGCTGTCATCTCGCCCGCCCTGCGGGGCAGCAACTGGATCCTGTTCGTGCTGCTGCTGGCCCTGTTCGCCTGGATGATCACTGCTCGGATCCTGCGCGGGATGACGCTCACGCTGCGCGAGCGCGAGTTCGTCAAGGCCGCCCGCTTCATGGGCGCACCGCCCGGGAAGATCATCCGCAGGCACATCCTGCCGAACATGGCCTCGCTGATGATCATCGACGTGACGATCACCGTGGGGGCCACGATCCTGCTCGAGACGGGCCTGTCCTACTTCGGCTTCGGTGTGCAGCCGCCCGACGTCTCGCTGGGCACCCTGATCCGCGACGGCAGCGCCTCGTCGCTGAGCACGCCGTGGCTGTTCCTGTTCTCCGGCGCCCTGCTCGTGGTCAGCGTGCTGGCCGTCAACTTCATCGGCGACGGCCTGCGCGACGCGATCGACCCGCAGTCGCGCTCCGGTCGGCGCCGCAAGCGCAAGCGCGAGGCCATCCGATGACCCTCTTCGACAGCGACGTGCTCGCCGACCCCGGTGGGCGGCAGCGCGGCGGGTCGGACGACCCGCTGCTGGAGGTCACCGACCTGCAGGTCGAGTTCCCCAGCGAGGCGGGCAGCGCCCGCGCCGTCCGCGGCATCAGCTACCGGGTCGACCGCGGCGAGGTGCTGGGCATCGTCGGCGAGTCCGGGTCCGGCAAGTCCGTGTCGTCGATGGCCGTGATGGGCCTGCTACCCGGATCCGCCCGCGTCAGCGGCTCGATCCGGCTGGCGGGCCAGGAGCTGATCGGGCTCTCCGACACCGAGCTCTCCCGCATCCGGGGGCGCTCGGTCTCCATGGTGTTCCAGGACCCGCTCTCCGCGCTGACGCCCGTCTACACCGTCGGCGACCAGGTGGCCGAGGCGCTGCTGGTGCACGGCGGGCGGTCGATGACGGCGCGGGCGGCGCGGCAGCGCGCGATCGAGCTGCTCGACCTCGTCGGCATCCCGAACGCGGCCGCCCGGTTCTCGGCGTTCCCGCACGAGTTCTCCGGCGGCATGCGGCAGCGGGTCGTGATCGCGATGGCGATCGCCAACGATCCCGACCTGATCATCGCCGACGAGCCGACCACCGCACTCGACGTCACCGTGCAGGCACAGGTGCTCGACCTCCTGGGCACCGCGCAGGAGGTGACGGGCGCCGGCATCGTGCTGATCACGCACGACCTCGGAGTGGTCGCCGGCACGGCCGATCGCGTGATGGTCATGTACGCCGGACGCGCCGTCGAGACCGGCACCGTCGACGAGATCTTCTCGACCCCCCGCATGCCCTACACCCTCGGCCTGCTCGGCTCCATCCCGCGCCTCGATGTCGGGCGCGGCCGGCCGCTCGTCCCGATCGAGGGCCGGCCGCCGTCGATCGTGGCGCTGCCGCCCGGGTGCCCGTTCGGGCCGCGCTGCCCCCTGCACGTCGACGCGTGCGACACCGACGAGCCGGCGCTGTTGCCCGCGCCGGGAACCGCTCCCGGGCACCGCGCCGCCTGCATCCGCAGCGGCGAGCTCGCGGCGGCCGACGCCGAGGGCGGTGAGCTCGCCGCCGAGGTCTACGCGGCCACGGCGGTGGACACGTCGGAGATCACGTCCGTGCCCCGCACCGACCGCGACGTCGTGCTCGGCGTCGACGCGCTCGTCAAGCACTTCCCGGTGCGCACCGGGAGCGTGCTCCGGCGCAAGGTCGGCACCGTGCACGCCGTCGACGGCGTCAGCTTCGACGTGCGGGCGGGCGAGACACTCGGCCTGGTCGGCGAGTCCGGCTGCGGCAAGTCCACCACCATCCTCGAGATCATGGGGCTCGAGCCGCCGATGGGCGGCGCCGTGCAGGTCCTCGGCTCGGACGTCGGCACGCTCACGAAGGACGACCGCAGGCGCATCCGGCGCGACATGCAGATCGTGTTCCAGGACCCGATGGCCTCGCTCGACCCGCGGCTGCCGGTGCGCGACCTCATCGCCGAGCCCATGGAGATCCAGGGCTTCCCCCGCGCGGAGATCGACCGCCGCGTGCCCGAGCTGATGGCCCTGGTGGGCCTGCGGTCCGAGCAGATCAACCGGTACCCGAGCGAGTTCTCCGGCGGCCAGCGCCAGCGCATCTGCATCGCCCGCGCGCTGGCGCTGGAGCCGAAGGTGCTGGTGCTCGACGAGCCGGTGTCCGCCCTCGACGTGTCGATCCAGGCCGGCGTGCTCAACCTGCTCGACGAGCTGAAGGTCCGGCTCGGGCTCGCCTACCTGTTCGTGGCGCACGACCTGTCGGTGGTGCGCCACATCACCGACCGGGTGGCCGTGATGTACCTCGGCAAGATCGTCGAGATCGGGGACGTCGACCAGGTCTTCGCCGCGCCGCAGCACCCGTACACACAGGCGCTGCTCTCGGCGATCCCGGTGCCCGACCCCGAGGTCGAGCGCCACCGGGAGCGGGTGCTCCTCCACGGCGACCTGCCCAGCCCGGCCGACCCGCCGTCGGGCTGCCGGTTCCGCACCCGCTGCCCGCTGTTCCGCACACTCGACGCCGACCGGCAGGCCCGCTGCATCGGTGAGGAGCCGCCCCGTGACCAGGCGCAGCCCGCGGAGGGTGGCGCGCAGGATCCGGACCACGAGGTGGCGTGCCACTGGGCCCGGGTCGAGACGGTCGTCTGACGACCGCCGTACGCACAGGAGGAACGATGGGACCGTCACGACGAGGAGTGCGGCTGGCCGCCATGGCCGCGGTCGCCGCGCTCACGCTGGCCGGGTGCGGCGGCGGGGGCGGAGGGGGCGGCGCGGGCGACGTCACCGGCGGCGCCCCGATGGCCGGCAACGACATCAACCCGGTCGACCCGGCGCAGCTGCGGCAGGGCGGGCAGTTCCTCTGGCCGCTGGCGAGCCTGCCGCCCCAGTACAACCGCAACCAGCTGGACGGCACCGAGCGCGACACCGCCGACGTGATGGACGCGATCATGCCGAACATGTTCCGGGGCGACGCCCAGAGCGTGTACCAGCCGAATCCGGACTACGTGGAGTCGGTGGAACTCACGAGCACCGACCCGCAGGTCGTGACGTACACGCTCAACCCGAAGTTCGTGTGGAACGACGGTCGCCCGGCCGACTGGACCGATTTCGACGCCCAGTGGAAGGCGCTCAACGGCAGCAACCCCGAGTTCCAGGTCGCCGGTACCACGGGTTACACCGACATCGCGAACGTCGCGCAGGGCGCCACCCCGCAGGAGGTGGTGGTCACCTACGCGCACAAGTACGCGGACTGGAAGGGCAACTTCCTCCCGCTCTACCCGCGGGAGACCAACTCCGATCCCACCGCGTTCAACGAGGGCTGGCTCAGCCAGCCGATGCCCGGCGTGGGCGCAGGCCCGTTCGTGTTCGACAGCATCGATCCCTCGGCGCAGCGGCTCACCCTCGTGCCCAACCCGAAGTGGTGGGGCGACAAGCCGAAGCTCGACAGCATCGTCTACGTCGGGCTCGACCCCGCCGCGCAGCCCGAGGCGTTCGCCAACGGATCGCTGAGCTGGGTGGACATCGGCCCGAGCGTGCCCACCTTCCAGCGGGTCCAGCAGGTGCCCGGCGCCGTGGTCCGCAAGTCGAACGGCCGGAACTACCGGCACATCACGTTCAACGGCGCGCCGGGGTCGTTGCTGGAGGACCCCGCCCTGCGGCTGGCGATCATGAAGGGGATCGACCGGAACATCCTCACGCAGTCCCAGATCGGCCCGATCGTCCCGGAGGCCACACCACTGGGCAACCACCTCATCGTCGAGGGGCAGGCCGGCTACGAGGACCACTCCGGTGTCGTGGCCTTCGACCCGGAGAAGGCCAAGGCCGAGCTCGACGCGCTGGGCTGGACGCTGCAGGGCGACGTGCGCATGAAGGACGGCAAGGCGCTCAACATCCGCAACGTGATCCCGACCGGCACCACGGTGAGCGAGCAGGAGGCCAAGCTCGTGCAGCAGCAGCTCGCGGCGATCGGCGTGCAGGTCACGATCGACTCGGTGCCGCTGAACAACTTCTTCGAGCAGTACGTGAGCACCGGCAACTTCGACATCACGCACTTCTCGTGGCTCGGCACGCCCTCGCCGATCAGCTCCTCCAGCGGGATCTACCGGCTCGCGGGCGAGATCGGCCAGAACTACGGCCGGATCGGCAACGAGACGATCAACCAGCTGCTCGACCAGGCCAACCAGGAGCTCGACCCGGCGACGCAGGTCGACATCATCAACCAGCTCGACCAGGAGGTCTGGAACACCGGGCACTCACTGCTGATCTACCAGCGGCCCGACGCGGTCGCGGTGCAGGGCAACGTGGCCAACTTCGGTGCGTTCGGCTTCGCCGAGCCGGACTACACGAAGATCGGCTTCAGTCAGTAGCCGCGTGACGCGTGGCAGTGCGGCGGGCGGAGGACGCAACGGCATCCTCCGCCCGCTGCGGCACGGTCTCCTCACGACCGGCCTCGTGCTGCTCGTGTGCGCGGTGCTGGCCGCGTTCGCGGGGACAGCACTGGCGTCCGCGTCGGCCCGGCTCGCCACGGCCACCGGCCGCGCCGTCGGTGTTGTCGACGGGGTGCGCGACGACGGCGCCGTGCCGGTCCGCTGGACGCCGCCCGGGGCCACCGAACGGGTCGACGCCGTGCCGGTCGCCGGCACCCCGCCCGCCTCCGGCACCCGCATCGAGGTGGCGTTCGATCCCGCCCGGCCGGACCGCCCGCTCGTTCCCGGCGCCGAGGAGCTGGTGGCCGCCGACCGGGCGCTCACCGCGCTCGCGCTCACCGTCGTCGTCGCCGTACTGGTGCTCGGCGTGCTGGCCTGGCAGGTGGTGACCCGCCGGCGCGCCTTCGGGCAGCCGGCGCGCACGGTGGCGGTGCGGCGCGTGCGGTGGCAGGCCGGTCTCGCCACCCGCAGCTACCTGGAGACCGACACGCACCCGCGGCGCTTCCTCCCCGTCCACTTCGACCCGGTGCTGGTCGGGCTCCCCTCCCCCACGGCCGCCCGCCTGCATGGTGACCCGCTGCGGGACCGGTGGGTGGCGGCCACCGTGGCGGGCCCCGACGGCGAGCGGCCGCTCGTCCCGTCCGGCCCCGTCCGCACCGAAGAGCCCCGGGGCCGCCGCACCGACAACGCCGCCCGCCCCGACGACACGGCCCCCGCACGCGCGGCCACCCTCGCCCGCATGCGCAGGCAACTGCGCGCCGACCTGCCGCTGGTGGTCCCGGCCCCGTTCCTCGGCCTGCTCTGGACCTACGTCGACCGCGGCAGCCCGAGCACCTGGCTCGCGGTCACGGCACTGGCCGCAGCCCTCGGCCTCTGGCTCGCCGCCCTCCGCGGCTCCGACCCCAGCTGACCCCGCCACCGAGATCGTTCCGACCCGCACACCACGGCGCGTCGGCAGCGCTGGTGTGCGTGTCGGAGCGATCAGGCCGCACGAGCCGTACACCAGCGCCCCCGGTGCGACGCCGACGCGCGACTCGGACCGATCAACCGGCGCCGACGCGCGACTCACCCCACCGATGACTCGCGACGACCCGGCCGAACTGATCGTTCGACCCGTACACGAGCACGGTCACGACGACGCCGCGGTACTTCTCGCACCGATCACGGTGGCCTGATCGAAGCGACCCGCACGCCACGGCACCACCGACCACCACCACGCACGACTCGCACCGATCACCGGTCAAGATCGGCCCGACCCGCACACCACCGCCCACCGACGACCGTCAGGTACGACTCGCACCGATCACCAACTCGTGATCGGACCGAAGCGCACACCACTGCCCCAGCGACCACCGCCACGTACGACTCGCACCGATCACCGAGGTGCGAGCGGGTCGGCCCGCAGCCACCGTCACGTACGACTCGCGGTGTCCACATCCGAGCCGCGCACCACTGTGGTGCGCGGCACGGACGGATCAGTGCTCCCGGCCGGCTACGCCGGGATCGTCAGGTCCGCGATCCGCGCGCGGTGGACGCCGGCGTCGCCCCACTGGGCGGCGAGGCGCTTGGCGCGCTTGTAGAAGAAGTGCGCCTCGTGCTCCCAGGTGTACCCGATGCCGCCGTGGTACTGGATCATCGCCGCCGTCGACTGGAGGGCCACGTCGCTTGCCTTCGCCTTCGCCACGCTGACGGCCAGCGGCGCGTCCGGTAGCCGCTCGTCGACGGCGTGCGCGGCGTAGAGCGCGGCGTGCTCGGCCATCGTCACCCCGACGTGCAGGTCGGCGAGCGCGTGCTTGATCGCCTGGAACGAGCCGACGGGCACGCCGAACTGCTCGCGCTCCCGGTCGTAGGCGACGGTCCGGGTGAGCGACTCGCGGGCGATGCCGACCAGGTCGGCCGCGACGAGCACGGTGGCCCGGTCGACCAGCTCCTCGACGGCCTCCGCGCTCGCGCCGGGCAGCGTCTCGCCCGCGCCCGCGTCGAGGTCGGCCAGTCGGGTGGTGCCGTCGTAGGAGCCGCGTGGTGTTGCCGTGGCGCCCTCCACCAGCGCGAGGCCCTCGCCCGAACGCGCGACCACGACGTCGGCCACCGCCCCGTACTCGACGGCCGGCAGCACGCCCGGCGCGGCGCCCCGCAGGGTCAACGCCCCGACGGCCTCGCCCGCGGCGAACCGGGGCAGCCAGGCCGCCTTCTGCGCGGCGGAGCCCACGAGCCGGACGGCCTCGGCCGCCAGCACGGTGCCCCGCCACGGGCCGGGCGCCACACCCGCGCCCAGCGCCCGGGCGATGACCTGCGCCTCGACGAGTCCGAGGCCGAGGCCGTCGTGCTCCTCGGGCACGAGGGCGGCGAGCCAGCCCTGCTCCCCCGCTGCCTTCCACAGCGCGTCGGGGTTGCCATCGGACTCCGGTGCCTCCACGACGGCGCGCACGGCGTCCAGGTCGAACCGCTCGGCGAGGTACCCGCGCACCGCGGCGTCGAACTCGCGCTGGTCCTCGGTGAGTGCGAAGAACATGACCGGCTCCCTACCGAGGCAGGCCGAGCACGCGCTCGGCGGTGACGTTGCGCTGCACCTGCGACGAGCCGCCCCAGATCGTGACCGACCGGGACCACATGGCCTGCGCGTGCAGCGGCCGCAGGTCGATGCCGTCGACCGCGTCGAGCGTGGCGTCCTCGCCGAGGACGTGGTCGTAGACCTCCCAGAGGTCCTGGAACGCCTCCGACCACTGCAGCTTGGTCATCGACGCCTCGAACCCGAGGTCGCGGCCCTGCTCGACCTGGGTGAGCACGTGCATCGCGTGCAGCCGCAGGCACTCCAGCTCGGTGAGCACCCGGGCGAGCTCGTCGCGCACCACCGGGTCGCGGTCGCGGCCGAGCTTCCTCGCGACGGCGGCGATCTCGTCGTACTGCCGCCGGAACTCGGTGTACTGCGCGATCCCGGACGCGCCGCGCTCGAACGACAGCAGCAGCATCGCCGTGCGCCAGCCGTCGCCGATGTCGCCGAGGGAGTCGGTGACCGGGACGCGGGCGTCGTCGAAGAACACCTCGCCGAACTCGCTCGCCCCGCTCATCTGCTTGAGCGGGCGGGCGTCCACGCCGGGCTGGTGCATGTCGATCAGCAGCATCGAGATGCCGCGGTGGCGCTGCGAGCCCGGCTCGGTGCGGACCATGGCGAAGATCTTGTCGCCGTGCACGGCGTTGGTGGTCCACACCTTCTGCCCGTTGACGACGAAGTCGTCGCTCTCCCCGCTGCCGTCGCGCACGCCGCGGGTGGAGATCGCCGCGAGATCGGAGCCTGCGCCGGGCTCGGAGAAGCCCTGGCACCAGATCACCTCGTTGCGCAGCAGCGGGCCGATGATCTCCTTCTTCTGCGCGTCACTGCCGATGGCCATGACGGTGGGCGCGAGGAAGGTGAGGCCGAGCGCGTTGACGGTGCGCGGTGCGTTCGCCTGCACCGTCTCCTCGTCGTAGATCGCCTTCATGCCCGGTGTGCCGCCACGCCCGCCGTACTCGGTGGGCCAGGAGATCCCCGCGAACCCGGCGAGGGCCTTGTCGCGCTCCCAGTCTCGGCGCACGCGGAAGCTCTCGTCGTCGCCGAGCGACTCCCAGAACCCCGGACGCGTCCACTCCGGCGGGATGTTCGCCTGCAGCCACGACCGCAGCTCGCGACGGAAATCCTCCTCCGCCTGCGTGTAGGTCAGATCCATCGCGGCCTCCTCGCACGCTCGGCGCTCCTCACCCGGCCCCACCCTGGCATACCCACGGGTAACCAGCGTGGTGCGGCCGAATCACCTGACGGTGGGTGAGCGAGATGTCCGTTCACAGGTACGCTCCGCACATGCACACTGAGCGGGTGACGGTGAGCCTGCCGGCCGAGCTCGTGGCCGAGGCTCGAGACGCCGTGCGGCGGGGCGCCGCACGCAGCATGTCTTCCTACATCGCCGATGCCGTGTCCGCACGGCAACTGCGGGACCGATCGCTCGCCACCCTGGCCGACCTCTACGGCGGTCCGCCACCTCCCGACGAGCTCGCCGAGGCGCGGCGGACGCTGCGTCTGATCTCGCGCGCGGCCGCCGTCTGATGTCGGCGCCGGCCCGTGGGGTCGCCGCATGATCGGCGGACGGGTCCTCGACGCCTCCGCCCTCGTCGCGTTCGCCATCGGACGTCCGGTCTACGTCCGGGCCCTCGTCTGGGCGGCGGTCGAGGAGAACATCGTGCTGGCCGTACCGAGCACCGCGCTCGGGCGCGCCTGGGCGCTGCTCGAGCCCGAGCACCACGCGGCGCTGGAGGTCCTGCTCGGCCTGCCCAACACCGTGATCGACGAGTTCGGCCCCGCGTCCGCGCAGGAGTCCGGGCTGCTGCTGGCCGCGTCGGGCCACGACGACATCGTGGCGGGTCAGGTCGCCTCGAGCGCGCGGCGCCGCGGCTGGCCCGCCGTCACCGGCGAGCCGGGCACGTTGCGCAAGCTCGACGCGTCGGTGGCGATCGAGGAGCTCCCCTGACGGAGTCAGGCGGTCAGGCGGGCACGCAGGTGGCCGAGTGATCCCTCGTCCACGCCGTTGGCCAGCAGCCAGCCCGCCGATCCGCCCACTCCGTTCGTGCCGTACTCGGCGTCGAGGTGCGCGAGGACCGCTGCCATCGCCTCCGCCCGCGGGAGGTGCGGGGTGAGGTCCTCCGGCATCGGCTCGCCGGACGCGGCCGTCCAGCGCCGGAACATCGCCTCCACCTGCTCGGCGGAGAGGGCGTAGTCGGCCACCACGGCGGCGCGCTCGACCCCCACCGCGTCCAGGACGAGCGCCACGAGCACGCCGGTGCGGTCCTTGCCCGCCGCGCAGTGCACCAGCGCGGGGCCCGCGTCGACGGCGGCGAGCCTGCGTACGCCGGTGACGACGTTGTCCGCGCGGTCGCGCAGGTAGCCGAGGTAGTTGTGCACCAGCGGGTCCACGTCGTCGGACTCGGGCAGCTCGCGGCCCTCCTCCGGGATGAAGGACAGCGCCACGGTCTCGACGCCGGCGCGCGCGACGGGAGTGGGACCGTCCCGGTCGATCTCGCGCTGCGTGCGCAGGTCGAGCACGAGCCGCAGCCCGAACTCGTCGACGAGGTGGGTGACGTCGGCCGGTGTGCAGTGCCGCAGCGATCCGCTGCGCAGCAGGACGCCGGAGCGCGTCGTGCCGCCGTCACGTGTCGGCAGCCCTCCGACGTCGCGGACGTTGTCGAGACCTTCCAGGGCGAGCCAGCGCTCCACGGGTGCAGCCACACCGCCACCCTCGCCCATCGGAGGCCCGACCCGCCAGAGGCGGGACGCGCCCCGCGCGCGCATACCCCGCAACGGTGCGCGGGCCGACCCCGGAGCGTCCGACACGGCCGATCATGCGGCGGCCGGTCATCCGCCTGTGCGCGCAGGTCCCCGCTGTGCGGAGCGATCATGGCGCGGGCGCCGGGCGAGGAAGGACCGCCACCGGGCGCACGTGCCGGGCGAGTGCGCGACACCACACCGTAGGCTGCGGCGGATGAGTGGCCAATGATGGTCACACAGTGACGCCGCCCGGACCCGAGGAACTCGATGACGGACCCCCGCGCCAATTTGATCCGCCAGCAGCTCGCCGACCTCGGCAGGCGGCATGCCGCCGAGGAGAGCGGCGGTGCGGCCACGCCGCGCAACACCCGAGTGCTCGTGATCGGGAACTTCGGCAACGGCAACACCGGTGACGAGGCGATGCTCGCCCGCACGCTGCAGGAGCTGCCGGAGGACACCGAGATCCGCGTGGTGTCGCGCAACCCGCGGATGGTGGAGGCGCTGCACCGCGTTCCGGGTGTGCCGATGGAAGGCCTCGCCTTCGTCAAGGCGCTCAAGTGGTGCGACGGGATCGCGGTCGTGGGCGGCGGGTTGTTCGGGACCGGGGCGTCGTCCCTGGTGAAGGTGCTGCCGGCGATCGTCTGGGCCGCCACGGCCCGCGGCCGTGACATCACCTACCTCGCCATCGGCGTCTACCCGGGCACGCCGGAGCGGGTGCTCGACCTGCTGCGTCGCTCGGTGCGCAAGCCCGGCCGCATCAGCGTGCGTGACGAGGTGTCGGCCGCCACCCTCGGCGACCGGATCGTCGCGCCCGTCGTCGGCGATCTCGCCATGGGCCTCAAGTCCGCCCCGCCCGCCGATGCCCGGCGCGCGCTGGCCGCCGCGGGCGTCGACCCGGCGGTGCCGCTGCTGCTCGTGGCACCCAAGGCCCTGCCCAACCCGATCCTGGTCGACGCGCTGCAGGACGCGGCGGAGATCCTCGCCCGCCGCTGGATCGAGCGCGGCGGCGCCGTCGCCGGGCTCGCGATCAGCACCCACGCCGACTACGGCCTCGGCCTGGCCCGTCGCGACGAGATCCTGATCGGCGAGCTGGGCCAGCGGCTCGGACGCCCGGTGCCGGTGATCGGGCCGCAGCTGCCGCCCTCGCTCGCCAAGGCCGTCGTCGGAGAGGCCGACGCGCTGTTCGGCCTGCGCATCCACTCGCTGGTCTTCGCCGTGTCCACCGGCGTGCCCTGCCTGGGCGTGGGCTGGGAGGAGCGCACCACCGCGTTCCTGGCCGAGCACGAGCAGTCGGCCATCAGCACCCGCCCGCCGATGGAGGACCTGCACAGCTGGGTCGACCAGACGCTCCCGGCGCGCTGGTCCGCCCGCCCGAGGCTCCTCTCCTCGTAGCCCGACGTCAGCAAAGCCACCTTCACGTCATCTGGCGTCCTGAAGGTGGCTCTACCGACATTGCCTCTGCAGCCCATGTCCCGGACCCGATGATCACCGGGAGGGGTGGATCGGGACCACCGCAAGGTGCGCACGCACCCAGCAGGGACGGGCTCGTCCGGAACGGGCCTGGGCCCGCGCCGGGGGGCCGCCCACCCAACCCCGATATTCGGCAGTCCTGCCAACCCGGCCACCCCGCCGACGTGCAGGAACAGGGGCACGGCCTTGATCAGTGAGAATGGCGTGAGGGCGACAGATCTGTCGCTCTCACACCACTCCTGCCGATCATGGCAGCGAGCCGGCGTGCGAGGAGTACATCAGCCCGGTTGCGAGGACCTGACGTACGGCTCGGACCGATCACGCCGCCCCCGACACGATCCCGCCGCTAGACCCCGTCAGCCGGCGTCCGCCGCAGCATCGGGGGGAGCAGGCGCGCGCCAGGGCCCAGGTCCGACACCCGGTCGTCGGGGTTGTACAGCCGGCAGCGCTGCAGCGAGAGGCACCCGCAGCCGATGCACGAGTCCAGGCCGTCACGCAGGGCGACGAGGGCCTGGATCTGCTCGTCGAGCCGTCCGCGCCAGGACTTGGACAGCCGCGACCAGTCCGACTTCGTCGGCGTCCGCCCGTCGGGCAGCTGGTCCAGGCCGGCACGGACCTCGTCGAGGCCCACGCCGATGGTGCGGGCGGCGCGGATGAAGGCGAGCCTGCGCAGCACGGAGCGCTCGTAGCGGCGCTGGCCACCCGACGTGCGCGTGGTGCGCAGCAACCCTTCCCGCTCGTAGTAGCGCAGTGCCGACTGCGGGAAGCCGCTGCGGTGCGCCACCTCCCCGATGGTGAGGAGGTCCTTCGTGTCCATCCCGCGCGCCACCTTCCTTGACCTCAACCTGACTTCAAGTAGCACCGTACAGGCATGACCTGCGCACCCGCCATCGTCACCGGGGCCACGAGATGAGCACCGCCCGCGACGAGCCGCCGGGGCTGCGGGCCGGCGAGCCGGCGGAGGCGAGGGGGCTCGCCCGCGACGAGGTCCGCCTGCTCGTGGCCCGCGAGCGCAGCCCGCTGCGGCACACGACGTTCCGGGCGCTGCCGGCCGCGTTGCGCCGGGGCGACCTCGTCGTCGTCAACACGTCCGACACCGAGCCGGCCGCCGTCGACGGCCGGCGCCCCGACGGGTCGCCCGTCGCGCTGCACGTCTCGGGACCGGCACCCGACGACCTGCACGTCGTCGAGTTGCGGAGGCCGGACGGCCGCCGCGTGACCGACGCGGTGGCGGGCGAGTGCGTGCGCCTGCCGTGCGGGGTGGTGGCCACCTTGATCACCGGCCACCCGGACCCCCGCGTCGTCTCCGGCAACGGGCCGTGGCGGGCGCGCATCCCGGTCGCAGGCGGCCTGCGCGCGTGGTTGGCGTGCACGGGTCGCCCGATCCGCTCACCGCACGTGTCGCAGGAGTGGCCGCTCGAGGCCTTCCGGACCGTGTTCTCCCAGCCCGAGCCGGAGTTCGGCAGCGCCGAGATGCCGAGCGCGGGCCGCCCGTTCACACCCGAGGTCCTGGACGGCCTGCGCACGCGGGGTATCGGCCTGGCGCGGCTCGCCCTGCACGCCGGGATCTCGTCCCCGGCCGCCGGCGAGGCGCCGCTGCCGGAGCGCTACCGCGTGCCCGCGGCCGCCGCGGACGCGGTCAACGCGGCGCACGCGGCCGGTGGGCGCGTGGTGGCCGTGGGCGCGACGGTCGCGCGCGCCCTGGAGACCGTGGCCGATCCGGCGGGTCGCGTCGCGGCCGGGGCCGGTTGGACGCACCTGCTGCTCGGGCCCCACCGCGGAGCCCGGGTCGTCGACGGCCTGCTCACCGGTTGGCACGATCCTGCGGCGGCACACCTGCCGGCACTGCTCGAGACGATCGCGGGCGCACGTCTCGTGGAGCGCGCCTACGCCGCCGCCCGCCAGCACGGATACCGGTCAGAGGAGTTCGGGGACTCCTGCCTCCTGCTCCCTGCGTGCTCCACTCGTCGCGCTCAGTGACCGCTCGTCGGAGACGGTCGAAATGCCCCTCGGTTGCCTCTAGCCGACGAACGGCAGCTCAGCTGCGGTGAACTGCAGGTGATCCTCTTGTCTCCACGCAACTACTCGGCATAAAGTGTCGCCCAGCGTCACGATCTGATCACGAGCGCAGCAGGACCGGGCTCCCCACCCGGTCCCCGGACCCCCGACCGGCAGCGCCGCGAGAAGGTCGCTCCCCAGCGCTGAAAGGGTTTGCTACGTGGCAGGTCACCGCTCCCCCCGTGGTGTTCGTGCGTCTCACACCTCTCAAACCGGCCGCCACCAGGCGGCCCACCGGCCGGCTCCGGCCGGGCCCTCGCTCGGCACGACCGTGCTGGCCACCACCGCCGCCGTCGGCGCCGTGGCCACCGGCGCTTTCACCGCACTCCTCCCCACCCCGGCCGACGGCACGACCACCACGGCCGCCGCTGACGCTCCGTACGACACCGTCCTCGCGGCCGAGAGCAGCGAGCTCGAGACGGCCGCGGAGTCGACCCGGTTCTCCACCGCCGTGCTCCCCGTCGAGCTCGCGGCGGAGGCCGTTCCGGCCGACGAGCACCTGGCCCGCCTCGTGCAGGGGGCCGAGATCGCCGAGCTGCACGCGGAGCAGGCACGCGAGGAAGCCCGGATCGAGGCCCTGATCGAACGCGGCGGCGTGGACGGCTGGATCGCTGAGGCCCTGCAGACCCTCGAGCTGCCCCAGGACCTCGCCTCCGGCGTCAAGAAGATCGTCATGGCGGAGTCGGGCGGTAACCCGCGCGCGATCAACAACTGGGACAGCAACGCCGCCCGCGGCACCCCGTCCCAGGGCCTCATGCAGACGATCCCGTCGACCTACCGGCACTACGTGCACCCCGAGTTCGAGGGCCGGTCGATCACCGACCCGGTCGCCAACATCACCGCCGGGGTTCGCTACATGATCGACAACTACGGCGTGGACACCCTCGAGGCTGGCGGCCGCAGCAACGGCTCCGGGAGCTACGTCGGGTACTGAGCGGGCCCAGGGCCTCGATCGCCCGGGTACTACCGCCCCACCGCGCCCCTTCCGCCCCGAGCTGCAGGGGCTCCGCGCGCTGGCCGTCGCACTCGTCGTCCTCCACCACGTCTGGACGGGCCGGGTCTCCGGCGGCGTCGACGTGTTCTTCGTGATCTCGGGCTTCCTGCTGACCGGGCAGCTCGCCCGCGCCGCCGGCCGGGGCCCGCTCGAGCTGCGCCGCCGGTGGAGCCGCATGGTCCTGCGGCTGCTGCCGGCCGCGGCCACCGTGTTGATCGGCACCGTCGTCGCGGGGGCGGTGCTGCTGCCCGAAGGCCGCTGGAACCAGACCGTGCGCGAGGTCGTCGCCACGGTGTTCTTCGTGGAGAACTGGCAGCTCGCCGCCGACGCCGTGGACTACGCCGCCCGGTCGAACACCACGAGCGTCGTGCAGCACTTCTGGTCGCTGTCCATCCAGGTCCAGTTCTTCGTGGTGTGGCCGCTGCTCGTCGCGCTGGTGGCACTCGTCGCGGGGAACGCCACCCACCGCCTGCACACGCACCTGACGCTGGTGCTGCTCGGGGTGTTCGGCTGCTCCCTCAGCTTCTCCGTCGCGCTCACCGCGGCCGACCAGCCCCAGGCGTACTTCCACTCGCTCACCCGGGTGTGGGAGTTCGCGTTGGGCGGGCTCCTGGCACTGTGGATCGATCGCGTCCCGTGGACGCGCGGCGAGCGCGTCGCGTTCGGTTGGATCGGGGTGATCGGCCTGCTCGCCTGCGGGTTCGTGCTCGACGGCGCCTCCGTGTTCCCCGGCTACGCGGCGCTGTGGCCCGTCGTCTGCGCGCTGCTGGTGCTGCAGGCCGGTGTCACGCGCTCCCGCTACGGCGTGGACCGGTTCCTCACCTGGCCGCCGGCGCGGCGGCTGGGCGACCTGAGCTACCCGCTCTACCTGTGGCACTGGCCGGTGCTCATGCTGTTCATGGTGGCCCGGGACCGGGACAGCGTCGGATTGCTGGGCGGTCTCGCCGTGATCGCCCTCTCGGTCCTGCTCGCGGTGTTCACCTCCCGCGCCGTGGAGGACCCGGCCGTGCGGCTGCCCATCGGCGTCGGCGACACGTACCGCTTCGGCGCCGCCACCGTGACGGTCGTCCTGATCGCCGCGTCGCTCTGGCAGCTCGCCGCCACCCACCGGGACCGTCCGTCCGACGGGCTCGGTGGGCCCGAGAACCCCGGCGCCGTCGCGCTCGTCGACGGCGCCCCCGAACCGGGTCCGCTGCTCCCGGCGCCCGTGTCGGTGTACGAGGACTGGGTGCGGGTCGACGAGTGGGACTGCTCCCCGCTCGCCGGGTTCCGCACCGACGTCTGCACGCAGCCGGTGGAGGCGCCGCCGAGCCGTCGGGTCGTCGTGGTCGGGGACTCCCACCTCCAGCAGTTCACCGGGGCGCTCATCCCGATCGCCGCGCAGCACGGCTGGCAGCTGACCACCATGCTCCAGGGCGCGTGCCCGTTCTCGACGGCGTCGGAGGTCGACCCGGAGAACGCCGAGTGCCTCGCCTGGAACGACGCGGCGGCGGCCGAGATCGCCGCGATGCGGCCCGACGCCGTGGTCACCCTCGCCAGTCGCGACGTCCGCAGCGACCGCACCGAGCAGACGCCTCCCGGCTTCGTCGAGCGGTGGCAGCAGCTGGACGAGCTCGGCATCCCGGTGCTCGCCGTGCGCGACAACCCGAGGTTCGACTACTCGGTGCCCGACTGCATGCGCCAGGAGGGCCGCGATGCGCAGGCGTGCGGCGCGGACCGCGACGACATCTACGCACCCGAGCCGCCCTACGCCCGTCGCGAGGGCGTGCCACCGAACGTCACCTTCCTCGACCTGGCCGACTTCGTCTGCGACGAGAGCCGCTGCCCGGCCGAGATCGGCAACGTCCTGGTCTACCTCGACGACAACCACCTCACGGCCGCCTACGCCCGCACCCTCGCGTTCGTGATCGAGGACCGGGTCGTCACCACCGTCGGCTAGCGAGCGGGCCTCTCTACGCGGGCGTGTGGACCGGCCGCGCCCGCTCCCCGCCGACCGCGACGACGTCCCCGGATCGCAGCTGCGCACCCCGGCGCGTCTCCAGCCGCCCGTTCACCTGGACCTCCTCGGCCTCCAGGAGCTCCCGCGCGTGGGCTCCGTGCTCGGCGAGCCCGGCCAGCTTGAGGAACTGGCCGAGCCGGATGGGGTCCTCGGCGATCGGGACGTCCTGGATCGGTGCGCGGCTCATCCGCCCATCGTCTCTCACCGTGCCAGCATCGCGATGACGTCGGCCGTGGACCGCACGTCCCCGAACGTGCGGTAGACGGTCCGCAACGACGCGTTGTGCGCCGAGTCCAGCACGTCGGCCGTCGCGTCGGCCACGAAGATCACGCGGTGGCCGAGCGTGGCGGCGTCCCGTGCGCTGGACTCGCAGCAGACGCTCGTCACCGTGCCCGTCACGAGGACGGTGTCGACGCCCCGCTCGGCCAGGGCGGAGGGAAGGGTGGACCGCCCGGGGAAGAAGGCGCTGGACGCGCTCTTCTCCGCCCAGACGTCTCCCGGCTGTGCGTCCAGGCCCGGCCACAGGCGCTCGGGCAGCGGGCCGGTGCCGCCCGACCCGGCGAACGCCGCCGCCACGGCGTCACCGAAGAAGCCGACCGCCCAGTCCGTGGCAGGAGCGACCGCGGGCAGTACCCACGCCACCGACGCGCCGACCGCGCGGGCCGAGGACGCCAGCGCGTTGACGTTCGGCACGATGCCGTGGAAGTACGGCCCGGTGTCGGCGAAGAACGCCACCATGTCGATCACGACGAGCGCGGTCCGGGCCGGATCGAGCGTCTCGTAGGCGTGCCGGCGCCCCCGCCGCGACTCCTGGCGGGCGTACTCGCGCTCGGGGATGGACCAGTCGTGCGGCGCGCTCGTCACCCGCCGAGCATCGCACCTAGATTTCCGCATGTGATCGTCGCGCGCTCGATCGTCCTGTTCCTCCTCGCCGCGGTGGCCGAGATCGGCGGTGCCTGGCTCGTCTGGCAGGGCGTGCGGGAGCACCGCGGCCTGCTCTGGATCGGCGCCGGGGTGCTGGCTCTGGGCGCATACGGGTTCGTCGCCACGCTGCAGCCCGACCCGAACTTCGGGCGGATCCTCGCCGCCTACGGCGGGGTCTTCGTGGCCGGCTCCCTCCTGTGGGGCGTCGCGGTCGACGGCTTCCGACCCGACCGCTACGACGTCGTGGGCGCCGTGATCTGCCTCGTCGGGGTCGCCGTGATCATGTATGGGCCGCGCGGGGCCTGAACGGCGCCGCAAACGGGTTGGCCCGCGGTCCCGCGAGGGTCAACCTCGTCCCATGGTCGATCAACCCCTCGAGCACGATGCCGCGCAGCACTGGGAGTCCCACGCCGCCGAATGGACCCGGTGGGCGCGCGAGCCCGGCCACGACGTGTTCTGGTCCTACCGCCGGCAGTTCCGCGAGTTCGTCCCGGCACCCGGCGCCTCGACGCTGGAGATCGGGTGCGGCGAGGGACGCATCTCCCGCGAGCTCACCGACCTGGGCCACCGGGTCACGGCAACCGACATCTCCCCCAGCCTGCTCGCCGCCGCCGAGGAGGCCGGCTCCGCCGACCGCTACCAGGTGGCCGACGCCGGCGACCTGCCCTTCGACGACAACGCGTTCGACCGCGTGGTGGCCTACAACGTGCTGATGGACGTCCCCGACATGCCGGCGGCCGTCGCGGAGGCCGCCCGCGTCCTGGCTCCCGGCGGCCGCCTGACCGTCTCGATCGTCCATCCCTTCATCGACCGCGGCGCGTTCGCCGACGACGGGCCCGACGCCGTCTTCGAGGTCGGGGGCAGCTACTTCGACCGCGAGCACTTCACCGGCACCGAGCAGCGCAGCGGGCACGTGATGCACTTCGCCGGCTGGTCCCACCCGTTGCGCGGCTACACCGCCGCCCTCACCGACGCGGGACTGGCGATCACAGCCGTGCACGAGCCGCGTCCGAGCGAGGCGGGCGACGACCGCGCCGCGGTCTCCCGGTGGAACCGCCTGCCCCTCTTCCTGTGGCTCAACTGCGCGCACCTGGCCTGACGGGGTCCGTTCAGGACCGCGGCTTCTGGGAGAGGACGCCGGCCACCACGACGACGAGCAGCGCGGCGGCCGGGACCACGACCAGACCCAGGCGCAGGCTGCTCGCGTCGGCGACGGCGCCGACGACGGGCGGTGACAGCAGGAAGCCCAGCCGCATCAACCAGGAGACGATCGTGAGGCCCGTGCCGGGCTTCAGGCCCGGGAGCTCGTCGGCCTCGTGCATCGCCGCGGGCACCAGCGTGGCCACGCCCAGCCCGGCCGCCGCGAACCCGAGGATCGTGCCGGGGACGGTCGGGTAGGCCAGGGCGAGTGCCATGCCGCCCGCGGCCACCAGCCCGCCGGCGCGGGCGACCGTGCGCTGCCCGAACCGGTCCACGAGCCGGTCGCCGCACAGGCGCCCGACGAACTGCGCGCCCACCAGGGCGATGTAGCCCCAGGCAGCGACGGCGACCGGGGCGGCGAGCGGGCCGGAGAGGTAGATCGCCGCCCACGAGTTGCCCGCGTCCTCCACGACCGTGGCGGCCATCGCGATCAGCACCAGCGCCGCGACGACGAGGACCGTGCGGGTCCCGATGGCCCGACCGCCCCTTCCGGATGCGCTCCCGCCGTCGGCCACGGTCCCGTCGACGGGTTCCACCTCCGGGCCCGGGAGGCAGAACCGCAGGGCCACCAGCGCGACGACGGCGAACAGCGCCGCGGAGACCGACAGGTGGATCCCCCGCGGCAGGCCCGCGGCGATCGCTTCGGCGGCCATCGCCCCGCCGGTCACGGCTCCGATCGACCAGACCGCGTGGAAGGAGTTGATGATCGAGCGCCCGTACCGGCGCTGCACCCGCAAGCCGTGGGCGTTCTGCGCCACGTCGGTGACCGCGTCCATCGCGCCCGCCAGGAACAGCGCGGCGGCGAAGGCCCAGACCGACGGAGCGACACCGGCGACCAGCGCGCCCGCACCGGTCAGCACCGTGCCCGCCGTCGCCGCTCTCGCCGACCCGAAGCGGCGGACGAGCACCCCGGCCGCCGCCCCCGCGATGATCGCGCCGGTGGGGAACGCCGCGACCGACAGTCCGTAGACGGCGTTGCTGAGCCCGAGGTCGGCCTTCACCTGCGGGTAGCGCGGGATCAGGTTGGCGAACAGCGCCCCGTTCGTGAAGAACAGCGCCGCCACCGCGGCCCGGGCACGACGGTCGGCCAGGCCGGGGCGGGCCACGGACTCCACGCTCATGCGTACGATCGTACGCATCAGGCTCGGCGCGCGACCTGTGAGTGCTGTCGCACGGGAGGCACGACCATGACCGGGAACGAGCGCACCACGCCGACCCGCCGCTTCGACCCGCACCGGCGCGACCGGATCATCGACACGTGCCTCGACGTCATCGCCGAGGCCGGCGTCGCCGGCACCTCCCACCGCCGGGTGGCCGCGGCCGCCGGAGTGCCGCTCGGGTCGATGACCTACCACTTCGCCGGCATCGACGAGCTCCTGCACGAAGCCTTCACGCGCTTCGCCCACTCCGTCAGTGACCGGTTCGCCCAGCACATGACCGCCGCCGACGACCTCGCCGCCGCGCGGCGCGCCGTCGCCGACCTCATCACGCGCCACACCCTGGCCGACCAGCGCGACCTGGTCCTGACCCAGGAGCTCTACACCCTGGCCGCCCGCGACCCCCGCTACCGCCGGATCACCAACGCCTGGATGGCGCGCAGCCGCGCCGCGCTCGAGCAGCACTTCGACCCGACGACCGCCCGCCTGCTGGACGCGCTGATCGAGGGCCTGACCCTGCACCGCGCCCTCGACACCGAGCCCCACGACAGCGCCACCGTGCTCGACGCGGTGCACCGCATCACCGCGGCCCCACGGATGGGCGGAACGTGAGCGCTGTCGGAACTTGAGCTGAGGGCCGTCCGGGCATGCGAAAACGGCCCTCAGGAGGATCTCCTGAGGGCCGTTCACGTAGTAGCGGGGGTAGGATTCGAACCTACGACCTCTGGGTTATGAGCCCAGCGAGCTACCGAGCTGCTCCACCCCGCGCCGTTGGTGTAACTCTTTGCTGTTGTGACTCGAACAGTACACCTCCCCGAAACGCCCCTGCAGGGGGGGTCCCCTTAGGTCCGGGACACCCGCTGACCAGGGCCGGAGCGGAGCCGGGCCGGATTGGCCGTGATCGCGCCGGTCGCGCCGGGCAGCCGAGGATCTGCCGCCACGCGCCCTGATCCCGCGCACGCTGCCCCGACGCCCGCGACGACTCCCGCCGCGCCGCATCCCGTCCGCGCAGGGAGACACCGAGACACGTCGGGGCCGTACTGCCGCTCAGATGGTCCGAGCAGAGCAGTACGGCCCCGAGGTGTGCCTCTGTGAGGCGTGGGGTCAGCCGCCCGGCGAGGGAGCCGGTGCCTGCCCGTTCGCCTGCTGGAACTGCTGGACCGCCGCGTCCAGGGCCTGCAACGCCCGGCCCTGTGCCGCGAAGTCACCGCTCTGGTTGGCCGCGCGGAGGTCGCTGATGGCCTGCTGGATGGACGCGGCCGCCGTGGCGACCTGCGGGTTCGCAGCACCCGGCGTACCCGCGGGAGCAGGCGTGCCGCCCTCCGCCGGTGTTGCCGGTGCACCGGGTGCGGTGGGCACCGCGGCGCCGGCGCCGGCGCCGAACACCTGGTCGAGCGCCGCCTGCAGACCCGGGGCGAAGCCGACCCGGCCGTTGTAGAAGACCAGCACCCGGGCCAGCTGCGGATAGCTGCTCTCCTGGTTGGCCCGCTCGATGTACACGGGTTCCACGAACAGCAGGCCACCGGCCACGGGTAACGTCAGCAGGTTGCCGTACTCGACCGTGCTCTGCCCGTTGCGCGAGAGCAGACCGATCTGCTCACTCACCTCCGGCGAGCTGATGAGCCGGCTCTGCACGAGTTGTGGGCCTTGGGTCGTGGTGTTGTCGGGCAATCGGAGCAGGGTCATCTGCCCGTACGTCTCCGGATCGGAGCTCACCGAGAGGTACGCGGACAGGAACTCGCGTTCCTGGAACACGAGTGCGCTGGTGAGCTGGAACGTCGGATCCGTCGAACCGGGTTCCCCCGGCTGTCCGGCCACGATGTAGTACGGCGGCTGCGGCAGCGCGCTCCCGCCGCCCCCCGCGTTCTGCGGCGACGGGTCGGACGGCACGTTCCAGAACGACACGTTGTTGTAGAAGTCGCCCGGCGTGTCGACGTGGTAGCGCGTGAGCAGCTGGCGCTGGACCTTGAACTGGTCCTCCGGGTACCGCAGGTGCGAGCGCAGGCTCTCGCTGATCTCGCCGGCCGGCTTCACCGATCCCGGGAACGTCTTCATCCAGGTCTGGAGCACGGGGTCGGTCTCGTCGAACGCGTACAGGTCGACCGTGCCGTCGTAGGCGTCGACGGTGGCCTTCACCGAGTTGCGCAGGTAGCTGATGTCACGGTCGAGTTCCGGACGGACGCCACCCTGGCCGGGCTGCAGTGCGTCGGCGGTCGACTCACCCAACGGGGTGCGTTCCGCGTAGGGGTAGTTCTCGAGCGTCGTGTAGCCGTCGACGATCCACTTGATGCGCCCGTCCACGACCGCGGGGTACGGGTCACCGTCGGTGGTGAGCCATGGCGCCGCCGCCTTGACGCGGTCGGCGGGATCCCGCACGTACATGATCTTCGAGTTCTCGTTGATCGAGCTGTTGAACAGGATGTTCCGCTCGCCGTAGAACAACGCGAAGGCCAGCCGGTTGACGACGTTGCCCAGCGACACACCGCCCTGGCCGGTGTAGGTGTAGCGCTCGGTGTCGGAGTCGTACTCGACGGGGGGCCCGCCCTCCTCGGCCCCGACGATCGAGTACGTGTCCATCAGCTCGCCGTAGTAGGTGCGTGGCTCCTGCACCTGGAGGCTCTCGGGGACGTCCGGGTTGTCGGCCGTGCCGGTGTCGACGCTGGTGAACACCGGCAGCCCGCCCTCGCCACCTTGGTCCTCGAGCTCGGCGTTGATCTCGTTGGCCGGCGCGGTGACCATCCCGTTGCCGTGCGTGTAGACCAGGTGCTGGTTGATCCACTCGGTCTGGTTGCCGGAGAGGCCGCTGGTGTCCAGCTCCCGCAGCGCCACGACGAGGTCCTGCATCTGGCCGTCGATGTCGTACCGGTCGATGTCGAGCTGCGCGGGGAACCCGTAGAAGGCACGCAGCTGCTGGAACTGGGTGAAGGTCCGCTCGACCTTCGCCGGGTCCAGCAGCCGGATGTTGGGGATCGTCGCCGTCTCCGCGCGCACCTCGGCCGGCGTGGCCTCCGACTGCCCGCTGTAGGAGATCTCGTTGATGTCGGTGAGCCCGAACGCCTGCCGCGTGGCGGCGATGTTGCGCTCGATCGAGAGCGCCTCGCGCTGCTGCGCGTTGGGCGCCACCGAGAACTGCTGCAGCACCTGCGGCCAGGCCGCGCCGATCAGGACGCTGGACAGCACCAGCAGCACGGTGGCGATGGCCGGCAGCTGCAGGTTGCGGCGGAACACCGCCGCGAAGAAGGCCGCGGCGCAGATCAGCGAGATGAACAGCAGGATCAGCTTCGCGGGCATGACCGCGTTGAGGTCGGTGTAGGTGGCACCGGTGAAGATGTCGCTGCGCTGGCTGAACAGCAACTCGTAGCGGTCGAGGTAGTAGGCCACCGCCTTGAGCAGCACGAACACGCCGGCGATGATCGCGAGCTGCGCCCGTGCGGCGGACGAGACCTGGCCCGCCCGCCCGGTGAGCCGGATGCCGCCGAAGATGTAGTGCGTGACCAGCGAGACCACGAAGCTGATGGCGACGGCGACGAACAGCCAGTCCAGCACGTAGCGCAGGAACGGCAGCTGGAACGCGTAGAAGCTGACGTCGATGCCGAACTCGGGGTCGGTGACGCCGAACGGAGTGGAGTTCAGGAACATCTGGACGGTCTGCCAGTCGCCCTGCGCGGCGAGGCCCGCGATCACGCCGATGACCACGGGGATGCCGATGGCGAACAACCGCAGCCGCTGGATGATGACCGTGCGGTAACGCGCGATCGGGTCCTCGGGGCCGCTCACCGGCACGAAGACCGGCCGCGTGCGGTAGGCGATCCACAGCGACAGCGCCACGAGGCCGCCGATCAGCAGCGCGCCGACCAGGAACTGCACGATCTGGGTGAACAGGACCGTGGTGAACACGCCGCGGAAGCCGACCTCGCCGAACCACAGCCAGTCGACATAGAAGTTGATCAGGCGTGAGCCGCCCAGCAGCAGCAGCACCAGCAGCCCGGCGACGGCGAGCAGGATCCGGGTTCGGCGGGTCAGCGACGGGGCTCCCGCCGGGGGCCGCATGGCCACAGGGCACGCTCCAGCTGTTCGGGTGTGGGCTTCGAGGCGCCCTCCCGGCCCGGTGCGGCAGCGACCTGCTCAGATCGCCCCCGGCCGGCCCGACCGCGCGCCCTGCTGACCCAACTCTACGGACAGGGTGTGGAGTTCCCGTTCGGGCCTCGAAATGTCCGGGATTCCCGGTTCGAGAGGGCCCCTAGCAGGACGGGACGGGCTGACCGGCGTTCAGCGCCTCGAGGGCCAGTACCGCGTCGTGCAGCGCGTTGACGCGGATGAGCTGCAGACCCGGGTTGGTCTCCACCGCCTCCGCGCAGTTCGCGTCCGGGACGAGGAAGACGGTGGCGCCCTCGTCGTGCGCGCGCCGCATCTTGAACGGGATCCCGTTGATCGGCGTGACCGTCCCGCCCGCGTCGATCGCACCGGTGCCCGCGACGAAACGGCCGCCCGTGAGCTCGCCGGGGGTGAGCTTGTCGACCACGGCCAGCGAGAACATCAGGCCCGCCGACGGTCCGCCGACGCCGCCGAGGCTGATCCGGATGTCGCCGTCGCGCAGGACGCCGCCGAGCACCACGCCGAGCAACCCTTGCGCGCCGTCCGGACGCGCCACCAGCGCGATGTCCCGCTCCTGCACCTCTGCCCCGCGCCGGAACTGCACCGTGACGACGTCGCCCGGCTGGGTGGTCGTCAGCACGTCGGAGACCTCGCGCACCGAGTCCATCGGCTGCTGCGCCACCGCGAGCAGTTCGTCGCCGGGCTGCAGGACGGCGGCGGCCGGGGTGTCGGGCACCAGGGCGGAGACGACCACCGTGGCGGGGATGTGCAACTCGGCGAGCGCGGCGGCCTCGGCGTTGGCCTCCGACGAGGAGAACTGGGCGGTGTTCTGCTGCTGGATCTCGTCGAGGGACATGTCCGACGGGAAGATCGGCTCACGCGGCACCACCTGGCTGTCCGACGCGGCCCAGAACCCGAGCGCCGCGAACATCGTCAACCGGTCCGTGACCGACACGGTCGTCATGTTCAGCTGGCCCGACGTCGGGTACGACGGCTGGCCCTCGACCGTGACGACGGGGTCGCCCTCGATGTCGCCGAGCGTGTCGTAGGTCGGGCCGGGCCCCAGCGCCACCATCGGCACCGGCAGCGTGGCGCCGAGCACCCCCAGGGCCAGCGCCAGCATGGCCGCGGAGGCGACGGTCCAGGTCCGGCGGTTCACGACCTCACAGCCTATGGGGCGTCTGCGTGGGGTCTGCGTACGGTGCCGGATTGCGACCGAGCGCGAACACGTGAGCAGGGCCGACCCGCGTACCGTGGACGCCATGAGTGACACCCCGTTCGGCTTCGGATCCGCCGACCGCGACCCCGACGACGAGCGGCGCCGCGATGCCGAGCGCCGCGGCGACGGGCCTGCCGACCCCTTCGGGTTCGGCAACATCCCCGGCATGCCCGGGGGTGGCTTCCCGGGGATGCCCGGGATGCCGGGCATGCCCGGTGGTGCCGGCGGTGCCGGTGGATTCGACGTCAACCAGCTCGGCCAGATGCTGACCCAGCTCGGCCAGATGCTCAGTCAGGCCCAGACGAGCGGCGACGGCCCGGTCAACTACGACCTCGCCGCGCAGATGGCCCGTCAGCGCCTCGCGACCACGACGTCATCGCTCACGGGCGCGCAGCGCGCGGCCGTCAGCGACGCGGTGAAGCTCGCCGAGCTGTGGCTCGACGCCGCCACCGACTTCCCGGCGGGCGCCACCGAGACCAAGGCGTGGTCGGCGAGCGAGTGGGTCGACGCCAGCCTGCCCACGTGGAAGCGGCTGTGCGACCCGGTGGCCCAGCGCGTGTCCAGCGCGTGGGTGGAGGCCATGCCCGAAGAGGTCCGCTCCGCGGCGGGCCCGATGATCGCGATGCTCGGCCAGATGGGCGGGCTCGCCTTCGGCAGCCAGCTCGGCAACGGCCTCGCCCAGCTCGCGGCCGAGGTCCTCGGCTCCACCGACATCGGCGTGCCCGTCGGGCCCGATCGCGTGGCCGCCCTGCTGCCGGAGAACGTCGAGAAGTTCACGAAGGACCTCGACCGCCCGTCCAGCGAAGTGATGATCTTCCTCGCCGCGCGCGAAGCCGCGCACCATCGCCTGTTCGCCCACGTGCCGTGGCTCAAGGAGCGGCTGCTGGGCACGGTCGAGGAGTACGCGCGCGGCATCCGCGTCGATTCCTCCCGCATCGAGGAGCTCGCCCGCGGCATCGACCCGTCCAACCCGGCCGCCATCGAGGAAGCGATGCAGTCGGGCATGTTCGAGCCCGAGACCACGCCGGAGCAGAAGGCCGCCCTCGCGCGGCTCGAGACCCTCCTCGCGCTGATCGAGGGCTGGGTCGACGCGGTCGTCGCCGACGCCGTCGGCGAGCGGCTCCCCGGCGCCGACGCGCTGCGCGAGACGCTGCGCCGTCGCCGTGGCGCAGGTGGCCCCGCCGAGCAGGCGTTCGCCACGGTCGTCGGGCTGGAGCTGCGGCCGCGCCGGCTGCGCGCGGCCGCTGAGCTGTGGAAGCTGCTCGGCGAGCAGCGCGGGGTCGCCGGCCGCGACGCGCTCTGGGCCCACCCGGACCTCGTCCCGTCCGCCGACGACCTCGACGATCCCACCGGGTTCGTCGGCCGCGCGGAGCTCGCCGACCCGATCGCCGAGCTGGAGAAGCTCGCCGGGGAGAAGGCCCCCGAGGAGGGCAGCGGCGCCGAGCGCTCCGAGCGCACGGACAAGACCGACGGTCCCGACGACACCGAGGGGCCTCAGCAGAGCTGAAAGCCGCACCTCGCCGCGATCACCGAACTGGCGGTCAGCCGGCGACCTCGGTCGGCTCGGCGGCTTCCGGCTCCTCGGCTTCCGGCTCGTCGCCGTCGGTGCCCGTCAGCCCGAGCCCGGCGGCCGCGGACAGGCCCTCGAGGTAGCCGATCGCGCGTTCGGCACGGGGGTAGCGCTGCACCCAGGCCCAGAAGCGCGCGTCGTGCCCGGACTCGAGCAGGTGCGTGAGCTCGTGCACCAGCACGTAGTCGACCACCCAGCCGGGCGCGTCCCGTAGCCGCTCGCTGATCCGGATGGTGGCATCAGCCGGCGTGCAGGACGCCCACCGCGTGCGCATCGGCGGCACCCACCGCACGGAGGTGGGCCGGGCCCGACCCTCCAGGTAGCGGCGCGAGAGCTCCAGGCAGCGCCGTTGCAGCGCGTCATCGCCTGCCCTGCCGGGGGAACGACGACGCGCCTCGCTGCGCTCCAGCCTGCGCACCATCTCGTCCACCCACCGGCGTTCCTCGGCATCGCTCATCCAGCCGGGGATGAACACGACCACCGTGTCGCCCTCGCGCCGGGCACTGACCATGCGCCGGCGGCGGTCACTGCGCCGGACCTCCACGACCGCGGGGTGCGCCATCGGGCCAGCCTAATGCCCCGTGCCGTTCCCACGTGGAGCCGGAAACCGTTCATCCCCAGGGGCTGTGGACAGTCGGAGCGGACCGACGGCCCACTGGTCGACGATCGAGCCATGACCCTGCCTCCAGCCCCGCTTCCGGACACGCTCCGGCTGCCGGCACACCGCTCCGTGCTCCGCCTCGCTCCCGGCTCCCGCCTGCTGGGCCTCGATCCCGCCTCGGCGCTCGCCGTCGACGACCTCCCGCACGCGCTCGCCGAGATGCTGGACGAGCTCGCCCGTCCGGTACCGACCGCGCAGCTCGTGGAGCGGGCCGTCGCGCGCGGCGCCGTCGCGGCCGAGGCGGAGGAGCTGTTGGGCGAGCTCGTCGCGGCCGGTGCCGTGATCGACGCCGCCGGAGCGGAGCGCCGCGAGCGGCGGCGGGCGGAGAGCACCGTGCTCGTCGTCGGGGGCGGGCCCCTCTCCGTCGGGGTGCTCCTCGGGCTCGCGGCGGCGGGCGTCGGCGCGGCGCACGTGAGCACCTCGGGCACCGTGCTCGCCGCCGACCTCGGCACGGGCTACGTCGACGCCGACCGCGGCCGTGCACGTGCCGGCGCCGCCGCAGCCGCGGTGGAGCGGCTGTTCCCGGGGGTCGCCACCGGGCCGCTGCCGCAGCGGGTCGTGCCCGATCTCGTCGTGCTGGCCGACGCGGCCGCGTCGGACCCGGTGCAGGTCGCCGCGCTGCACGCGGCGGGCACCGCACACCTGCCGGTACGGCTGCGCGACGGCTCCGGGATCATCGGGCCGCTGGTCCTGCCAGGGCGCACCACCTGCCTCGGTTGTCTGGAACTCGAACGGTGCGCCCGCGACCCGGGCTGGCCCACGGTGTCCGCGCAGCTGGTCGGCACGCCCGGACGCGCCGACCCCGCCTGCGTCGCCGCCACCGTCGGGCTCGCCACCGCGCAGGCGCTCGCCGCGCTCGACGCCGTCGCCTGCGCGGGAGCGGAGCCGGTGCCCTCCGTGGACGTCACCCTGGAACTCGACGTCGATCGAGGTGCGCTGACCCGGCGCGACTGGTCACCGCATCCCTCCTGCGGGTGCGGTGCGGCGCGCGGTGGGACGAGACACGGCGTAGCGACATGCGCGGAAGGTCGCGCTCGGGACACAATCGAGGGGTGAACGAGCTCACGAGCCGCAGCACCGTGGCCACCGCCGAGGTGACGACGTGACCGACATCCCCCGTCGGACGGCGGCTCGCACGGCGAAGCTCGCCAGCTTGCCGCTCGGCGTGGCCGGCCGTGCGGCTGCCGGGTGGAGCAGGCGCCTCGCGGGCGGTGACGGCGAGGAGATCTCGGCCCAGATGATGGCCAAGAGCGCCGAGCAGCTGTTCTCCGTGCTCGGCGAGCTCAAGGGCGGCGCGATGAAGTTCGGCCAGGCCCTCTCCGTGTTCGAGGCCGCCATCCCCGACGAGTACGCGGCACCGTTCCGCGAGTCGCTGGTGAAGCTGCAGTCCGCGGCACCTCCGATGCCCGGCACCGAGGTGCACCGCATGCTGGCCGAACAGTTCGGCCGCGGGTGGCGTGAGCGCTTCCGCGAGTTCGACGAGACCCCCGCGGCGGCGGCCAGCATCGGGCAGGTCCACCGCGCCACCTGGCGTGACGGCCGCGACGTCGCCGTGAAGGTGCAGTACCCCGGCGCGGACGAAGCGCTGCGCTCGGACCTGCGGCAGCTGTCGCGGATGAGCCGCATCATCCAGCCGCTCGTGCCCGGCCTGGAGATCAAGCCGCTGATCGCCGAGCTGCGCGAGCGCATGGAGGAGGAGCTCGACTACCGCGACGAGGCCGCGCACCAGCGGGCCTTCGCCGCGGCGTACGACGGCGACGACAAGATCAAGGTCCCACGCGTGGTGGCGTCCGCGCCACGCGCGATGGTCACCGAGTGGGTCACCGGGCAGAGGCTCTCCGACGTCATCCGCAGCGGCGCCCAGGACGACCGCGACCGCACGGCAGCGCTGCTCGCCGAGTTCCACTACTCGGCGCCCGCGCGCGTCGGGCTGCTGCACGCCGATCCCCACCCCGGCAACTTCCAGATCCTCGATGACGGGCGCCTCATGGTCCTCGACTTCGGCGCGGTCGCCCGGCTCCCCGACGGCCTCCCGCGGCCGCTGTCGGTGATGGTGCGGCTCGCGCTGGAGGACGAGCCGGCCGCCCTGCTGGAGCTGCTGCGCAGCCACGGCTTCCTGCGGGCGGCCTCACCGCTGGCCGCCGAGGAGGCGGTCGAGTACCTCGCGCCGTTCACCGAGCCGCTGCGCACCGAGACGTTCCGGTTCAACCGGCGCTGGCTGCAGCGCCAGGCCGAGCGGGTGGGCGACCTGCGGCGGCCGGAGTTCCAGGTGGGCCGCGAGCTCAACCTGCCCCCGCAGTACCTGCTGGTGCACCGCGTCACGATGGGCACGCTCGGGGTGCTCTGCCAGCTCGACGCGGACGTCCCGCTGCGCGGCATCGTCCGGCACTGGCAGCCGTGGGTGTTCGACGCCGAGGACGAGTCCGCGGGGCGCCACGCCTGACGGCGCTCAGGCGGGGCGGTTGGTCCGGCAGCGCGCGGCGTGGCGCCGAGCTCGCGCATCGGCACGGCGGGCGGCGGGAGTCAGCTCGCGGTCAGGTACGCCACGACCATGTCGCCCAGCAGCTCCCGGTAGTGCTCGCGCCGCTGCGGATCCAACGGGTCGCGCTTGAAGATCGCTGTGAAGGTGTGCCGGTTGGCCGTGCGGAAGACGCAGAACGAGCTGATGACCAGGTGCACGTCGAGCGCGTCGACGTCGTCGCGGAACAGGCCGGCCGTCCGGCCCCGGTCCAGGATGCGGCCGAGCACGTCGAGGGCCGGGTTGGCGAGGCCGGACAGGATCGAGGACGTGGCGATGTGCTCCGCGCGGTGGATGTTCTCGATGCTCACCAGCCGGATGAAGTCCGGGTGGGCCTCGTGGTGGTCGAAGGTGAGCGCCGCGATGCTGCGGATGGCCTCGCGCGGCTCGAGGTGGTCGACGTCGAGCTCCTGCTCCAGCGCGCGGATGCCGGTGTACGCGCGCTCCAGGACCGCGACGTAGAGCCGCTCCTTGCTGCCGAAGTAGTAGTAGATCATCCGCTTCGTCGTGCTGGTTTTCGCGGCGATCTCGTCCACCCGGGCGCCCGCGTATCCCTGGTCGGAGAACTCCCGGGTGGCGACGTCGAGGATCTCCGCACGCGTGCGCTCGGCGTCGCGCTGCCGCTCGGGCGGCGGACCCTCGGGCACGGCTGCGGCCACGGGAGCCTCCTCGTTGGTGGTGGTCCCCGACTGTAGAACGCGGGCGACGGGCTTCCCCGGAGCGAGGCCGCGAGGTACAACTAACTAGCCAGTACGTTCACGTCCGCGGCGGAGGAGCTTCGATGCACGGGTCCGAGCGCCGGCTCGCCGAGCGGACCGCGATCGCCACGGTCTGCCTGTCCGGGACGCTGGAGGACAAGCTCGCCGCCGCGGCGGCCGCCGGATTCGACGGGGTGGAGGTGTTCGAGCCCGACCTCGTGGCCTCGCCGCTCTCCCCCGGCGAGGTCCGGGTGCGCTGTGCCGACCTGGGCCTGGCGATCGAGCTCTACCAGCCCTTCCGCGACCCCGACTCCACCGACCCGGACCGGTTCGCGGCCTCGCTGCGGCGCGCCGAGCGGAAGTTCGACGTGATGACGGCGCTGGGCGTCGACACCGTGCTGGTCTGCTCGTCGGTCTCCCCCGACGCCGTCACCGACGTCGACCGGCTGGCCGAGCAGCTGCACACCCTCGCAGAGCGGGCGGGCGCGCGCGGTCTGCGGCTGGCGTACGAGGCGCTCGCGTGGGGCACGTTCGTCAACACCTACGAGCGGTCGTGGGAGGTGGTCGCCCGCGCCGACCACCCGGCTCTCGGGCTGTGCCTCGACAGCTTCCACATCCTCTCCCGCGGCTCCGACCCGGCCGGCATCGCGGCGATCCCCGGCGAGAAGCTGTTCTTCCTGCAACTCGCCGATGCGCCGCACCTGTCGATGGATGTGCTGCAGTGGAGCCGTCACCACCGGTTGTTCCCCGGCCAGGGATCGTTCGACCTGCCCGCCTTCCTGGCCCCCGTCCTCGCGGCCGGCTACAGCGGACCGCTGTCGCTCGAGGTGTTCAACGACGTCTTCCGCCAGTCGGACCCGACCCGCACCGCGGTGGACGCCCGCCGGTCCCTGCTCGCACTGGCCGAGGCCGTCGCCGCGCGGGTTCCGGCCCTGGGCGCCGGCCCGGGGGCACCGCCGCCGCCGCGGTTGGGCGGGCACGCGTTCACCGAACTCGGAGTGGACGACGGGGGTGGCCCGCAGGTCGCGGCCGCGCTCGCCGCGCTCGGGTTCACCCGCACCGGCCACCACCGGAGCAAGCCGGTGGACCTGTGGGAGTGCGGCGACGCGCGGGTGCTGCTCAACACCACCGCGGACCACGCGGGCGCAGCGGCGATCACCGCGCTCGGGATCGAGTCGGCCGACCCGGTGGCCTCGGCGCGCCGGGCCGAGGCCCTCTGCGCGCCCGTGCTGAGACATCCGCACGCCGCCGACGAGGCCGACCTCGCGGCCGTCACGGCCCCGGACGGCACCGAGGTGTTCTTCTGCCGCACCGACACCACGTCCGGCTGGCGCACCGACTTCGCCCCGACGGGCAGCGCGCCCGGGCCCGACCACGGGAACACGGGCCCCGCGATCACCTGTATCGACCACGTCGGGCTGACCCAGCCGTTCGACCACTTCGACGAGGCCGTGCTGTTCTACCGCTCGGTGCTCGGACTGCGGCCGGAGTCGGCCACCGAGGTCGCCCCCCCGTTCGGGTTGGTGCGCCACCGCGGTGTGCGCGACGCCGGCGTGCGGATCGCGCTGTCGGTGGCCCTGCTGCGGCGCGGGGAGTGGGCACCGGGGGTCGCGGCGCCGCAGTACGTGGCGTTCGCGACCGACGACGTGCTGGCAACGGCGCGGGCCGCGCGGGACGCGGGCGCTCCCCTGCTCGCGATCCCGGACAACTACTACGACGACCTCGATGCCCGGCTGGCCCCGGACCCCGCCCGGCTCGCCGCGATGCGCGAGCTCGGTGTGCTCTGCGACCGCGACGAGCACGGCGAGTACCTGCACGTCAGCACCGAGGTGCTCGGTGGACGCGTCTTCTTCCAGCTCGTGCAGCGGGTGGGGGCCTACGACGGCTACGGCACCGCCGACGCCCCCGTCCGGATGGCGGCGCACCGGCGGCTGCGATCGGTGCGTTCCCGACCTCGACGGCCGTGAGTGGATACGAGTGCCCGGGCACTCGTATCCACTCACGGACGGTTATGTCGGCCGGGCTGCGGCGCGGGCCCGCTCGGCACGCCGCTCGGCGTACCCGGCGAGCGACGCCCACCGGCGACCGGCGGTGAACTGCCGGGCCAGCGCATACTCCCGGGCTGCGGTCACCGCCTCTTGGTGTCGGGATCTCGCCAGTGCTTCGTGGAGCAACATCTCGATTCCTTCCCGGCCGTGCACGGCGGGTCGCGTCAGGGCGGCGGTGGTCGGTGTCGTGAAGTCGGTCATCGGTATCGGTCTCCTGAGTGGTGGGTCCTCGCGGGACCTACGGGTCGGGCGGTGCGGATCTGATCGACGGGATCAGGCGGACATGGCCGCGGCGTAGGCCCTGTCACGGGCCATGTCGGCCTTGCTCGGGCGGCCGCGAGGCCTCTTGCGCGGGATCACGGTCCCGCGCTCGAAGATCTCGCCGCCCCAGACTCCCCACGGCTCCTCCCGGCTCAACGCGCCGGCGAGGCACTCCGCCTTGATCGGGCAGCCCGTGCAGAGCGCCTTGGCCCGCTCCAGCTCTGCGGGAGCCTCGGCGAACCACAGGTCCGCGTCGTCGGATCGGCACGGCAGGTCCAGCCCGGCGCGGGGTGCCGCGTCGAGCAGGGACCCGAGCGCGGTGGCCTGGTCGCCTCCGAGCTCCTCGGATGTGATCGTTCCGCCGTCCAACGGAACTGATCGGACTAGCACTTCAACCTCCTGCGGTAGTGGTCGTGCAGGACAAACAAAAAAGGCCGCGGATCCCTGGTGGGGTCCGCGGCCTCGGTCTTCTGGCCTAGCTGTGAGGCGTCTAGAGATGACGACGCTCCTCTGCGGACACACCTGTGCTGTTATCAGTCCCGAGTCCCCCGGCGATGACGACGGACGAGCGCTGCTTCCACGCGCGCGCGTACGTCGGGACCACGGACTCCACGCGCGGGCGGGCGCCGCGGTCGGTGGCGACGGGGTTCGTCATCAGGGTCATCGGGGCACCCCCTTCGCGGGTGAGGTCGTGACTGGGAACGGGCTGGTGAGGTCCGTCGAGGAGCTACGTTAGAGACCCCGGGTCAGGCCGCACAACTGATTTATCAGAACTTCTCCGATCAACTACCCGACTCGGCGACGAGGCCGAGCACGGCCTCCCCGTACCGGTCGAGCTTGCGGGCCCCGATGCCCGGGATGCGCACGAGCGACGCGACGTCGGCCGGGCGGTGCTCGGCGATCGTGGTGAGGGTGGCGTCGGTGAAGATGACGTAGGCCGGTACCTGCTGTTGCCTGGCCTCGTCGGCGCGCCAGCCGCGCAGCCGGTCGAGCAGCTCGACGTCCACATCGGACGGGCAGTCGGTGCAGCGGCGCAGCTTCATCGCATCGGCACCGAGCAGCGGCGAGCCGCAGACGCGGCAGCGCGGCTTGGACGCACCCCGCCCGCCGTTCGCTATCCGCGAAGCGGGGTGCTCGTCGGGGATCAGGCCGTAGAGGAAACGGCTGCGCCTGCGCCGGCGCGGCCCGCCCGGCTGGCGCGACAGCGCCCAGGACAGCGAGAGGCGCCGCCGCGCCCGGGTGAGCCCGACGTAGAGCAGCCTGCGCTCCTCCTCGATCGCCTCGTCGTCGCCGTCGGCGTGCTGGATCGGCAGCGTGCCGTCGACCAGCCCGACCAGGAACACGACGTCCCACTCGAGGCCCTTCGCCGCGTGCAGCGACGCGAGCGTGACGCCCTGGACGGTGGGCGGATGGGATGCATCGGCGCGTGCCTCCAGCTCCGCGGCGAACCGGCGCAGGTCGGCGGCGGCCTCGACCGCCACGAGCTCCTCGGCCAGTTCGACGATCGCCAGCAGCGACTCCCACTGGGCCCGCTGCTGCGCGCCGGACGGCGGCTCCGCCGTGAGCCCGATCGGCGCGAGCACCGCGCGCACGGCGTCGACGAGCGGGGCGTCGACCGGGCCCGCTGACCGGATCGCGATCATCGCGCGGCGCACCTCGGGGCGCTGGAAGAACCGCTCGCCACCACGGACCTGGTAGGGCACGCCGACCTCGGTGAGCGCCTGCTCGTACACCTCGGACTGGGCGTTGATCCGGAACAGCACCGCGATCTCACTCGCCTGCGTGCCGTCGGCGATCATCCGCGCGATCTTCTTCGCGGCCGCGGCGGCTTCGGCCGGCTCGTCGTCGTGCTCGGTGAAATCGGGCTCCGGTCCGGGCGGGAGCTGGCCGATCAGCTTCAGCCTGCTGCCGGCCACGCGCCCGTGCGCGGCGCCGATCAGGGTGTTCGCGGCGGACACGACCTGCGGAGTGGAGCGGTAGTCGCGTTGCAGCCGCACGACGACGGCCTCCGGGAACCGGCGCGGGAACTCGAGCAGGTGGCGCGGGCTGGCACCGGCGAAGGTGTAGATCGTCTGGTTGGCGTCGCCGACGACGGTGAGGTCGTCGCGCTCGCCGAGCCACGCGTCGAGCACCCGCTGCTGCAACGCCGTGACGTCCTGGTACTCGTCGACGACGAAGCAGCGGTAGCGATCGCGGAACTCCTCGGCCACGCCCGTGTGCTCCTCGAGCGCCGCGGCCGTGTGCAGCAGGAGGTCGTCGAAGTCGAGCATCTCGGCGCGGTTCTTCAGCGCCTCGTACCCGGCGTAGACGGCCGCCACCTGCTCGGCCGGGCCCGGGGTGTCGCGGCGCAGCTTCGCGACCGCGGCCGGGTAGCCGTCGGGCGTCAGCAGGCTCGCCTTCGCCCACTCGATCTCGCCTGCGAGGTCGCGCAGCGACGCGGCGTCGGTGCCCGCCTTCGCGCGGACCGCCGCCTGCCCGACGATCCGCAGCTTGCCCTCCAGCAGCTGCCACTGCGGCCCGCCGACCACCCGCGGCCAGAAGTAGCGCAGCTGGCGCAGCGCCGCCGCGTGGAACGTGCGCGCCTGCACCCCCGGAATGCCCAGGCCCCGCAGCCGGGTGCGCATCTCACCGGCCGCGCGCGCGGTGAACGTGACCGCGAGTACCTGACCCGGCGCGACGTGCCCGGTGCCGGCCAGGTGCGCGATGCGCCGGGTGATCGTGCGCGTCTTCCCGGTGCCCGCCCCGGCCAGCACGCACACCGGCCCGCGCGGGGCGGTGACCGCGGCCAGCTGCTCGTCGTCCAGGCCGGATTCGAGGGTGGGCGCACTCACCACCCCATCCTGACACCAGGGGAAGACAGGATCGGCGGCGGTCGTTGAATCGTGCATGGCTCAGGTGACGATGTACTCCACGACGTGGTGCGGCTACTGCCGCCGGCTCAAGCTGCAGATGGACCAGGCCGGCATCGCGTACACGGAGGTGAACATCGAGCGTGACCCCGAGGCCGCGGCCTACGTCGAGAACGTCAACGGCGGCAACCAGACGGTCCCCACGCTCCGCTTCGAAGACGGCACGGCGCTGACGAACCCGCCCATGACGGCGGTGACGGAGAAGCTGGCATCCCTGGCAGCGTGACGGCACACACCGGGTAGGGACGGCACACAGCGCCGGCCCTGTCTGCGCCGGCCCTGTGTGCCGTCCCTACCGGTGTGCGGTCGTCAGAGGGCGGCCCAGCTGTCCAGCATCGACCTCGCGATGCTCACTCTCCCCGGGAGCAGCAGCGGGCGTTCCTGCTCCGGGCTCGCTCCCCAGTCGCCTGCTTCCAGTGCCCGCCGCAGGTCCGCGCGGGTCACCCACATCGCCTCGGCGATCTCGCCGTCCGCGGGGACGAGCGGGACCTGCGGGTCGGCCACCGCGGAGAAGCCGACCATCAGCGAGCGCGGGAACGGCCAGGCCTGGCTGCCGAGGTAGCGGACGTCGCCGACGCGCGCGCCGACCTCCTCGTGGATCTCGCGCAGCACGCAGGCCTCCAGCGACTCCCCCGCCTCCACGAACCCGGCGAGCACCGAGTAGCGGCCCTCGGGCCAGCTGGGCTGGCGGGCGAGGAGGACCTGGTCGGCGCCGTCGTGCACGAGGCAGATGATCGCCGGGTCCGTGCGGGGGTACTCCTCGTGGCCGTGGGCCTCGCAGACCCGGTGCCAGCCCGCGTTGCCGGGACGCATCGGCGAGCCGTCCCGCCCGCAGAAGCGCGCCGCGTCGTGCCAGTTCAGCACGGCCACGGCACCGGTGAGCAGCCCGGCGCCCAGAGCGTCGAGGGCGGCGCCTGCGGTGCGCAGGTCGGCCCACTCCCCCTGGTCCTCGCCGGCCTCGCGGCGCACCCCCCAGTACGCGACGCCCTCGGCCTCGCCGAGCAGCACCGCGTCGGCCGGAGGTGTGTCGCCGCTGGTCGGGCTGGTGCGCAGCCGCGCGCCGTCCTCGGTGACCGTGTCCCACGGCCCGGCCGGCGGCCCGGCGGCACCCCAGTCGACGGGGGTGCGGCCCTTGTCGTCGACGACGACGAGCCGCGCCGAGGGCCACTCCCGCAGCTGCCGGTCCACGTCGAGGCGCAGCGGCTCGTCGCGCAGCACCGCGGAGCGGGACAGCACCGGCGGTGCGATCAGCGGGAAGCTCACGAGTCGCTGATCCCACCCAGTGCCCGCACCCGGGCGCCGATGACGTCCGCGTCGCCGACCACGACGCCGGTGAACGCCGTGGGCGCGAAGAACTCCAGCGCCGCCTCGGCCACCTGTTCGACCGTGACCGACTCCAGGCGGGCGGGGTGGGCGCGCAACCACTCGATCCCGAGCCCGTCGGCGGCCAGCGCCGACAGGGTGGACGCGAGCCCGCCCTGGTTGTCCAGCGAGATCAGCAGCGAGCCGACGGCGTAGGCGCGGGCCGCGTCGACCTCGGCGGCGGTGGGCGGCACCGCGGTGAGCCGGCCGAGCTCGTAGCGGGTCTCGAGCAGGGCGGCGGCGGTGACGTCGCTCGCCACGTCGGTCTCGACGCCCAGGACGGCACCGCCGGGCACGAACTCGACGCCGGAATGGGCGCCGTAGGTGTAGCCCTTGTCCTCGCGGACGTTCTCCATCCAGCGCGAGGAGAAGTAGCCGCCGAACACGAGGTTGGCAAGCTGCAGCGCCGCGTAGCGCGGGTCGTCGCGGCGCAGCGCGGGCGCCGAGAGCCGCAGCTGCGACTGCACCGAGCCGGGGCGGTGCACCAGCTGCAGGTCGCCCGGCGTGATCGGCGGCGGCGGGGACAGCTCACGAGCGGCAGCCGCGCCCGTCCAGCCCGCGACGGCCTTCTCGACCTGCGCGATGGCCGCAGCCGCGTCGATGTCGCCGACGAGCGTGAGGATCGATCCGCCCGGCACCAGTGCGGCGGCCTGCAGCGCCCGCACCTGCTCGGCGCTGACGGCGGCCACGTCCTCGCCGGTGGGCATCTCGCGGGTGATCGGGTGGTCGCCGAACCGCTTGCGCTGCAGCGCCTCGCGCGCCACCGTGCGCGGCTGCGCGCGCGCCACGCTGATCCGCTCGACGAGCCGGTCCCGCTCCCGGGCCACCTCCCCGTCGGGGTGCGTGGCCGCGGTGAGCACGTCGGCGAGCACGGCGAGCAGGTCGGGCAGGCCGTCGGCCAGGCCCGACCCGCCGATCTGCAGCCGCTCGGGGTCGACGCTCACGCCGAGGTCGGCGCCCACCGCGGCGAGCTCGTCGTCGATCTCGATGCGGTCGCGGACCGCGGTGCCGGTGAGCAGCGTGGACGCCAGCAGCTCCGCGACGGCCGGGTGCTCCGGTGCGTCACCGGCGAAGGGCACGCGCAGCCGCAGCTCCACCATCGGCACACCGGGCCGGTGGGCGGCGAGCACTCGCAGCCCGTTGGCCAGGGTGCGCTCCTCGACGTCGGGCAGCGGCACGGCGCGGGTGGCACCGAGCGGCGGCAGCGGGCGCGGGCCCGCCGCCGTGCGGCCGATCTCCTCCGCGCTGCGATGGGTCGCTTCTGTCGTCGTGGTGCTCATTCGCCCTCCTTCGGCTCCACCAGCAGCACGCCGCGCCCGCCGGAGCGCAGCGCGGCCGCGGCCGCGCGCACCTGCTCGGGGGTGACGGCGGCGAGCCGGTCGGGCAGTTCGACGCTGATCTCGGCGCGGCCGTAGAGCAGCTCGCGGGCGCCGAGGCCCAGCATGCGGTACATGACGCGGTCGTTCTCCTGGTGCAGTCCCGCCGACCAACGCGCCACCTGCCGCGACAGCTCGTCGGCGCTCGGCCCTTCCGCGGCGAGCTTGTCCAGCTCCTCGTCGACGGCGGCGAGCACGCGGTCCGGGTCGACCGCGCCCGGGTGCACCGCGGTGATCGTGAACGTGTCGGGGTCGCGCGCGTCCAGCGGGCCCATCAGCCCTGCGCTCGCGGAGATGTCGGTGACCAGCCCGTCGGTGTGCACGAGGCGCCGCTGCAGGCGCGCGGCCTCACCGTCGCCGAGCACCGAGCCGAGGAGGGCGTGGCCGAGGTAGGCATCGAGGTCCGCGGCCGGGTCGGGCATCCGGTAGCCGACGGCGAGCGCGGGCAACGGGGCGTGCGCGTCGGGCACCGACTCGCGCCGCTCGCCGCTGGGCAGCGGCTCGCCGAACGAGGGCCGCACGGGCGCGGGACGGCTCGGGATGTCGCCGAAGTGCTTCTCGACCAGCCGCAGCGTCTCGTCGACGTCCAGAAACCCGGCCACCGTGACCTGCGCGTTGGCCGGGGCGTAGAAGGTGTCGAAGAAGGCCGCGGCATCCTCCAGGGATGCCTGCTCGAGCTCGGTGAAGTCGCCGTAGCCGTTGTGGGCGTTGGGGAAGGTGTCGTAGAGGACCGGCGGCAGCAGGATCCAGGGGAACCCGCCGTAGGGCCGGTTGAGGACGTTGAGCCGGATCTCCTCCTTCACCACGTCCACCTGGTTGCGCAGGTTCTCGGTCGTGAGCTTCGGCGCGCGGAGCCGGTCGGCCTCGAGGAACAGCGCCCGCTCCAGCGCCGCGGCCGGCAGCACCTGGAAGTAGTCGGTGTAGTCCTGGTGCGTCGAGCCGTTGAAGACACCACCCGAGCCCTGCACGTGGCGGAAGTGCGCCAGCTTCTCCAGGCTCTCGCTGCCCTGGAACATCAGGTGCTCGAACAGGTGCGCGAACCCGGTGCGGCCCTGGGGCTCGGAGCGGAAGCCGACGTCGACGTGCACCGCGACGCCGACGACGGGGGTGGCGGGATCCGGGACGATGAGGACCCGCAACCCGTTGGGCAACGTCGTCCGATGCAGTTCTGGGGCAGGCACGCCGCCGAATGTATCCCGTGGCGCCGCGGGCCCGCCGATGCCGCCGGGGGATTGCAGCAAAGCCACTTCCACGCAACCTGGTGGCAGGAAAGTGGCTTTGCTGCAACGAGGCCTCAGGCGGGCGGGAGGACCACGAACTGGCGCAGGCTCAGGTCCACGTACGTCACGGGCCCCCGCGGGCCGGGGGTGTGGTCGACGTTGATGCCGGTCTCGGGCAGGCCGAGCAGCTTGTAGCCGTCGAGCAGGCGCGTGGTGGTGTTCCAGAAGACGCCGGTGCCCGGGTAGGCGTCGATGAAGGACTCGGCGGCGCTGCGGTCGGTGGCGCAGACCGTGGCCGCGAGGCCCGACGTCTCGCGCGCGGCGGTGGCGGCGGCGTCCAGCGGCCCGTCCACCGGGGCGACCGTCACGTGCGCCTCGGCGCCGGCGTCGAGGGCCCACTCGTGGCCGAGGGCGTGGGTGTGCGGCGGCAGGCTCGGGGTGATCTCCCGCGCGCGCAGGGCCTCCTGCGCCACCGCCCACAGCCGGTCGTAGGCGGGCCGGTCGATCAGCAGCAGGTTCAGCCGGTTGCAGACGCCGAGGCGGTCGGTGCTCTCGGTGACCAGCCGGGTGACGTCGGCCGGGTCGGCGCTCGCGTCCAGGTAGAGCACGCCGCCGCCGTCGGCGTGGGCGAGGATCCGGGTGCCGGCGGTCGCCCCGAGCGCGGACAGCTTGCGCGTGACCTCACCGCTGCCGCGCACCACCACCAGCGGCACGAGGTCGGGCAGCCCGACCAGCGCCTCCGCGCCCGCGTGGCCGGGGGTCGGGACGAGCTGCACGGCGCCGGCCGGCACCCCGTGGCGCTCCAGCGCCGGGGCGATGACGAACTCGACGAGCGCCCGCGCCGAGCCGAGCGCGGCCGACCCGGTGCGCAGCACGGCGGCGCTGCGAGCCTTGAGCACCTGCGACGCGACGTCCACCGTGACGTTCGGACGGGCCTCGAACACCGCGCCGATCACGCCGACCGGCACCCGGCGCTCGTAGACGCGCTCCCCGCTCGGCAACGTCCTGACCTCGCGCTGGGCCGGCGGCTCCGGCGTGTCGGCGAGCACCTCGAGCTGCGTGGCCATGTCCGCGAGCCGCTCGGGCGTGAGCCGCAGGCGGTCGAGCAGGCCCTGTGCCATGCCGGCCCGCTCGGCGGCCTCGACGTCGGCGCCGTTGGCCGCGAGCAGCTCGCCCTCCCGCTCCCGCAGCAGCCCCGCGGCCGTGCGCAGCGCGGCGTCGACGGCGGGCCCGCCCGCGGCCCGCACCCCCGGCGCGGCGGCCGCGGCCCGCTGGGCGGCCTCCCGCACGGCGGCGGCGTCGGGGGTCTCGGGGGTGACGGCGGTGCTCGTGCTCACGGGAAGAGGTTGCCACGCGTTCCGCAGGCCCCGCTCCCCGGTTGGACGAACGGCTCATGATCGGCGTGTCGGCGCGTTCGCGGATGGAGTGAGCGTGTTGCCGAATCGGGGCCCGCGGCCGCGCGATGGTGATCGCTGCGAGAAGCACCAGACGGCGCCGCAACAACACCCACGCACTCCTCGCACCGATCACCCAGCCCTGATCGCTGCGAGAAGTACCTGACGTCGCCGCGACAGCACCCACGCACTCCTCGCACCGATCAACCGGCCCTGATCACCCCGACACGTACACCACCATCGCAACACCCGCCCCCAGGTGCTGATCAGATCGATCACCGCGCACCGCGCCCGACCGGCAGCGTCGAACACGGGCGGACGGTCGTGGTCGAAGATCGACCAACCACCATCTGCCCGTGATCGACGCAGCGCCCGCGCTGCGGGCCCGACCCATCCGGCAACAAGCTCCCCCTGCAGCCCATGTCCCAACCCCGCCCGATCATGGGGGCCATGCCTCGAACCGGCACCGATGATCATCGTGAGGCGGTGGATCGGGACCACCGCAAGGCGCGCGAGCACCCAGCAGCGACGGGCTCGTCCACAACAGGCCTGGGCCCGCGCCGGGAACGGCCGCCCACCCAACCCCGATATTCGGCAGTTCTGCCAACCCGGCCACCCCGCCGACAGGTGGGAACAGGGGAAACCCGGCCGACTACGCCGAAGACCAGGACCGGGGCGTGAGGCAATGGTCGCGAGCCGGGAACGGCCCGCCCACAGGAGATCCCACGACGACGTAGACGTGCGAGGGATTGGATCTTCCCCCAACTCCGCTCACGTCTACGTGGTCGTGCAACGGGCGCGGGACGCGGAACCTGGACGGCCACGTCCGCCACGAGCGAGACCTCAGCGGGGTTTGATCTCCAGCAGACCCCGCTCACGTCTCATTGATCATGCAACCGGCGCGGTACGGAACCCGAGGTGGCCGTGACCAGCGAAAATGGTGCGAGAGCGACAGATCGAGCGTGTGGCCGGCTCGGGCGTCGGATGCCCGATGGTGATCGCTGCGAGAAGCACCTGACGTCGCCGCGACAGCACCCCCGCACTACTCGGACCGATCACCCGGCCCTGATCACTCCGACAAGTAGGCCACCTGCCGGCGGACGCAGTCGGCGACGGCGGCACGCACCTCGTCCGGGTCGAGCGGCGCTCCCCCGCGCTCCCGCTTGGTGCGGGCGGCCGGCAACGGAGCCGGTCGCGGCAGGCTGCCGGTGTGCGTCGTGCGGATCCGGGACATGCGGACATCCCTCTCGGAACCGAGTTGACCTCAACCCGCGTGCAGGGAGCACGATCCTCCTCGTGACCGCACCCACCACCGTCCGCGCTGAGCTGTTCGGACCGGACCGTCGTGCCACGACGCTCGGGATCGTCCTGCTGATCAGCCTCATCGCGTTCGAGGCGATGGGGGTCGGCACGGCGATGCCCGCGCTCGTCGCCGACCTCGGCGGCGTCTCGCTCTACGCCCTGCCGTTCGTGTCGTTCATGGCGGCGTCGGTGTTCGGCACCGTGCTCGGCGGGCGCTGGTGCGACCGCGCCGGGCCCCGGGTGGCACTGGTGGCGGCACCGCTGCTGTTCGGGGTCGGGCTGCTCGTCGCCGGCACGGCCACGACCATGACCCAGCTGATCGTGGGGCGGGTGCTGCAGGGACTCGGCGCGGGCGCGCAGGGCGTCGCCGTCTACGTGCTGGTCGCGCTCGTCTACCCGGAACGGGCGCGGCCCGCCGTCTTCGCGCTGCTCTCGTCGGCGTGGGTCCTGCCGGCCCTGCTCGGGCCGCCCGTGTCCGGGGTGCTCACCGAGGCCGCCTCATGGCATTGGGTGTTCCTCGGGCTGATCCCGTTCGTGCTGGTGGCCGTCGGGCTGGTCGTGCCCGCGGTCCGCACGCTGGCGCGCCCGGACCCCGCCGGCGGGGCCGCTCAGCGACCCGGCGTCGTGCCCGCAGCGCTCGCCGCGGCGGTGGGGGTGGCCGCGCTGAGCTGGGCCTCCCAGGAGGCGACGCTGCTGGCCGCCGGGGTGGCCGCGGCCGCGATCGCGGTGCTGGTGCCGGCGTTGGCGCGGCTGCTACCGCCCGGGGTGTTCCGGCTGCGGTCGGGCATCCCGGCGGTGGTGGCGATGCGCGGCCTGCTCGCCTCCGTGTTCTTCACGGTCAACTCCTACGTGCCGCTGATGCTCAGCGCCACCCACGGGTGGTCGCTGGCCGCGGCGGGGATCCCGCTGATCGTCGGGGCGCTGAGCTGGTCGGCCGCGTCGGCGTGGCAGGGGCGCCACCCGGATCTGCCCCGACCGCAGCTGCTGCGCGCCGGGTTCGGCGCGCTCGCGGTCGGCACGGCGGGCATGCTGCTGGTCGCTCCGGCGTGGGGCCTGCCGTGGCTCGCCCTGCTGTTCTGGGCCGTGGCCGGGGCAGGCATGGGGCTGGGCTTCTCGTCGGTGAGCTTCCTGCTGCTGCAGCAGTCGGCGCAGAACGAGGTGGGCTTCCACTCGTCGGCCGCGCAGATCGCCGACCAGCTCGGCGGGGCCACCATGGTCGGGCTCGGCGGCGCGCTGCTGGCCCTGCTCGGACCGCCCGCCGTGGCGCTGCCGGTGCTCGTGGCCGGGCTGACGGCGCTGGCCGTGCTCGGCGTGGCGACCGCACGGCGCACGGCGGCCTGACCCGGCCGCCGGCGTCAGATCGGCTCGGCGAAGACGACCACGTTGTCCTCGTAGTGGCGGGTGCTGCGGTCGAAGGCACCGCCGCAGGTGATCAGCACCAGGCGCGCGGGGCCACCCGCGTCGAACACCTCCGGCGGAAGTTCGGCCTTCACGTACTGGCGGCGCGCCGTGACCCGGTAGGCGATGTCGCGCCCGTCGGCGCCGCGCAGGACGATCTCCTCCCCCGCGCCGACGTGACGCAGCACGGCCAGCGCGCCCAGACCGGCATCGCGGGAGTCGACGTGGCCGGCGACGACGGTGCTCCCGACCGTGCTGCCGGCGAGCGCGCTCGGCGACCACCAGCCCACGGTGGAGGGCGGCTCGGGAACCAGGAGCGCGCCGGCCGGGCCCGTCGTGACCGCGACGACCGGCGCCCGCACGTCCCGGGCCGGGAGGCTGAGCTCCACCGGAACGGTGCCCGCGGGGGGCGGAGGCTGCGACGGCGCCGGTTCTGCGAGCGAGAGCAGACGCGGGCCCTCCGTCTGCGCGAGCAGGCCATCGGTGCCCCGGGCACCCGGTCCGGTCGCGGCAGCCGAGGGCCCCGGTGCCGCGATCTCCGCGACGACCGGGGCCGGTCCGGGGGCGAAGAGGTTCACCCCCGCCAGCACGCACAGCGTGCCCGCAGCAACCAGTGCGTGTGTGACGCGGCGACCACTCGGGGTGGCGCGCCGGTCGGCGTCGCCCGTCAGGACGCGCGGCGGCGCCACCACAGCGCACCGGCGAGCAGGGCCGCGCCGACCCCGACCAGACCTGCGGCCGCCGGGGTGACGTCGGCACCGGCGGCCTGCCCGCCGCTGCCCGCATCGACGGCCTGCGGCGTTCCGGCGCCGGCCGAGCCCGCGGCCTGCTGGAGCTGCGCGTCGAGCGCGTCGAGCCGGGCCAGCGCATCACGCGCCGCGGCCTTCGCCTCCTCGGACGCACCGTCGTCGGCGAGCACGGCGTTCGCCGCGTCCCGCACCTCCTGCTGCATCTGCATCGCGGCGCGCAGCCACGCCGGGTCGAACTGGTCACCGCTGCGGGCGCTCAGGTCGGCGAGCACCGCCTGCTGGTCGGCCGTCGGCTCGGCCTCGAGCGTGCCGCCCGCGCTCTCGCGCATCTGGTCGAGCAGCGCCTGCCCGTCGGTGGCGAGCTGGCCTCCGAGGTCCTGCACGGGCTGACCCGTGCCCTTGTCCTGGCCCAGGCTGCCGAGTGCCGCGAGCGCCGCAGCGCCCTGCCCGGCCGCAGCGAGCGCTCCGCTGCCCTGCTGGTCGCCGCTGCCCTGCTGGCCACCGGCTTCCTGCGAGGCGGCGGGCGCGGGCGGGGCGGCGGGCGGCAACTGCGCCTCCTCTGGCGAGCCGCACCCGGACGCGCCGAACACGACACCGAGTACCGCGGTCACCGCCACCGCGTGCACGAAAACCTGTCGGATGGGACGCGTCCGCACGGCTCCTCCTTCGTCGACGACCTGCACCGTTGCGTTGAACGAGTCGTGGTGCAGCATAGAAGCGCGATGTTCGCCCGATTGTGTGAAGATCGCCCCACCTACGGGGCCGCGGTGAGGTGCACGACCTTCACGGCGGTCATCTCGTCGAGCAGCTCGGGGCCGAACCCGAATCCGGAGCCGCTCGCGCGTCGGGGCTGCGACGCCCCGCCGGGAGCACCGCCGAACACCGCGTTGACCTTCACCGTCCCGACCGGCAGCTCCCGCCACGCGGCCTGTGCGTGGGCCTGGTCGGCGGTGAGCACGGTGGCACCCAGCCCGTAGCGGTCCGCGCTCGCCTCGCGCAGCGCGGTGGCGAAGTCCGGGACGACGCGCACCGGCGCCACCGGGCCGAACGTCTCCTCGCTCAGCACCGCCATGTCCGGCACGCACCCGGTCAGGACGGTCGGCGGGTAGAAGGCGCCGGGACCGTCCGGGACCGCGCCGCCGGTGAGGGCGTGCGCGCCCCCGTCCAGGGCGCCCTGCCCGTGCCCGTGCACGTGGGTGCGGTGCGCGCGGTCGACGAGCGGCCCGATCCGCTGCGCCCACTGCTGCGCCTCCCGGGTGAGCGCGGCGAGGAACGGGTCGGTCACCGACGCGTGCACGTAGATCCGCTCGACGGACACGCAGATCTGCCCCGCGTTGGCGAAGGCCCCCAGCGCGGCCTGGGCAGCGGCCCACTCCGGGTCGACGCCGTCGTCGACGATCAGGGGATCGTTGCCGCCGTTCTCCAGCAGGGCACGGGCACCGGTCCGGGCGCACGCCTCGGCGATCCGCCGTCCGGTCGCCGTGCTGCCGACGTGCGCGACGACGTCGACGGGCGCGCCGGCGAGCTCCGCACCGACGGCACCGTCCCCGTCGACGATCTCGAGCACGCCGTCGGGCAGGTGGGCGGCCACGAGCTCGGCGAACCGCCGCCCGGTGCGCGGGCAACGCTCGCTCGGCTTGTGCACGACGGTGTTGCCGGTGGCGAGCGCGGCGCCGATCAGCCCCGCAGCCACGGCGACCGGGTCGTTCCAGGGGGTCAGCACGGCGACGACGCCGCGGGGCTCGGGGATCATCAGGTCGGTGGCGTCCCAGCCACCGTGCAGGCTCCGGCCGCGGTGCAGGGGCCCGAGCTCGGCGTACTGCACGAGGGTGCCGACGCCGGCGTCGACGCCGCCGCGGGCGTCGTCGGCGGGCTTGCCGGTCTCTCCGGTGTTCAGTGCGGCCAGCTCGTCCGCCGCGGCGCGGACGGCCTCGGCCGCAGCGTGCAGGGCTGCGCGCCGCTCGGCGGCCGGGGTGCGAGCCCATCCACCGGCGGCGGAGCGGGCGGCCCGCACGGCCTCGTCGCAGCGGTCGGGCGACGCCACCGGGACGCGACCGGCGACCTCTCCGGTGCGCGGGTCCAGGACGGTCAGCTCACGGTTCTCCAGCACGGTCACGCGGGAGCAGTACCCGCGAGGATCACCCGTGATGCGGCGGGGGCGGGCCCCATCCCGGCGGCGGGGCGCCCGGGTTCGGGGGCGGGGCATCCCATCCCGGCGGCGCCCAGGGCGAGGGAGCCCCCTGCCACGGCGGCTGGGGACCCGGCCCGGCCATCGGGAACGGCCCACCGAAGGGCGCGATGAGCCCTGGGCGGCGCACCGCGAGCAGCAGCAGCACCGCCGCCGCGAGCGCGAGCAGACCGGCCACCAGGATCAGGTACCCGCCCGCACCGACGTCCGCCGAGGCGCGGAAGCTGCTGTCGGGGCCGTCCTGCGCCACCGCCGCACGCACATCGCGCAGCGACGTGAGCAGGTCCATCCAGATCACCGCGACGACGCCGACGAGCAGACCGGCCACGCCGACCGCGAACGAGCGGCCCGTGCCCGGGTCCCGGCGGGCGCTCAGGAACAGCACGACCGCAGCGGCCAGCGCGAGCATCGCGGCCACCGTGAGCGGAATGCCGTGCAGGGAACCGGACGAGGCGGGCGGCTCCTCCGGTGCGGGTTCCACGGTGATGCCCCAGCCGGTGGTCGTGCTCGTCGTCGGTTCCGTGTAATCCGACTCGTAGTGGTAGACGTGGAACGCGGCGAAGCTCCCGCCCAGGGCCAGTGCCGCGGCGACGGCGAGCAGCGCGGTGGCGATCAGCCGCGGCACCTGCGGCCTGGGCGGCTCGAACTGCGGATACCCGTACACCCCCGACATGCGATCACTGTCCCAGGCGGGCCGCCGCCCGGCCAAAGGTGGCGGCGGATCAGGACCGGTGCGGGAGCTTCGCGGGCGTCGACGGCGGGGGCACGACCGGGCCGATGTCGCCGTCGGGCGCAGTGTCGAGATCGACGACCACCGGGGCGTGGTCGCTGGGCCCGCTGCCCTTGCGCGCCTTGCGATCGACCCAGGCGGCGGCGACCCGGCCCGCGGGTTCGGCGCCGGCGAGCACCAGGTCGATGCGCATCCCGAGGTCCTTGTGGAAGCGACCGGCGCGGTAGTCCCAGTAGCTGAAAACCCGCTCGGTGGGCCAGCGCTCGCGCACCACGTCGTGCAGCCCGAGGCCGGTGAGCTCGGCGAGCGCCTTGCGCTCGGCCGGCGTGACGTGCGTGGAGTGGACGAACAGCGCCGGGTCCCACAGGTCGTCGTCGGTGGGCGCGATGTTGACATCGCCCGCGACGACGGCGGTGGCCGGGTCCGTGACCGACGCCCGCAGGGCCGCGAGCCATTCGAGCTTGTAGAGGTAGTGCGGGTCGTCCGGGGTGCGGCCGTTGGGCACGTACACCGAGGTGACGCGCAGCCCGCCGCAGGTTGCGGTGACGGCGCGGGCCTCGGGGGCCGATTCCGGCGTGGGGTAGCGCGGCTCGCCGGGCAGCCCGCGCACCACGTCCTCCAGGCCGACGCGCGACAGCAGCGCCACACCGTTCCAGCGGCCCTCGCCGTGGTGGGCCACCGCGTACCCGCGCTCGCCGAGCGGCGCCGCCAACGCCTCGTCGAACGCCTCGTCGGACAGCTTCGTCTCCTGCAGGCAGACGACGTCGGGTGCGCGCTCGTCCAGCCAGGGCAGCAGCCGGGGCAGCCGGGAGAGGGCCGAGTTCACGTTCCACGTAGCCAGGCGCACCTCGCGCACGCTACCGTGACAGGGTTTGTACGATGGTCGAACAAAGGGGTTACACGATGCCGCAGCCCACCCGCGAGGACCGGTTCGCCTTCGGACTCTGGACCGTCGGCTGGCCCGCGCGCGACCCGTTCGGTGACGCGACCCGGCCGGCGCTCGACCCCGTCGAGTCGGTGCACCGGCTGTCCGAGCTCGGCGCGTGGGGCGTGACCTTCCACGACGACGACCTCATCCCGTTCGGTTCCGACGCCGCCGAACGCGACCGGATCATCGCCCGCTTCAAGGCCGCGCTGGCCGAGACCGGCCTCGTGGTCCCGACGATGACCACGAACCTGTTCAACCACCCCGTCTTCAAGGACGGCGGGTTCACCAGCAACGACCGCGGCGTGCGCCGCTTCGCGCTGCGCAAGGTGATCCGCAACCTCGACCTGGCCGCCGAGCTCGGCGCCACCACGTACGTGTTCTGGGGCGGGCGCGAGGGCGCCGAGGTCGACTCCGGCAAGGACGTCGCCGCCGCGCTCGACCGCTACCGCGAGGGCATCGACCTGCTCGCCGCGTACGTCAAGGACCAGAACTACGGCATCCGCTTCGCCATCGAGCCGAAGCCGAACGAGCCCCGCGGCGACATCCTGCTGCCCACCGCGGGTCACGCCCTGGCGTTCATCGCCGAGCTGGAGCACGGCGACATCGTCGGCATCAACCCGGAGGTCGGCCACGAGCAGATGGCCGGGCTGAACTACACCGCGGGCATCGCGCAGGCGCTGTGGGCCGACAAGCTGTTCCACATCGACCTGAACGGGCAGCGCGGCATCAAGTACGACCAGGACCTGATCTTCGGTCACGGCGACCTGCTCAACGCGTTCTCCACGGTGGACCTGCTGGAGAACGGCGCGCCGGGCGGAGGCCCCCGCTACGACGGCCCGCGCCACTTCGACTACAAGCCGCTGCGCACCGAGGACGTCGACGGCGTCTGGGCGTCCGCCGCGGCCAACATGAGCACCTACCTGATCCTCAAGGAGCGCGCCGCGGCGTTCCGCGCCGACCCGGAGGTCGCCGAGGCGCTGGCCGTCTCCGGCGTGGCCGACCTGGCCAAGCCCACGCTGAACCCCGGCGAGACGATCGCCGACCTCAAGGCCGACCGCTCCGCCTTCGAGGACTACGACGCCGACAAGGCGGGCGAGCGCGGCTACGGGTTCGTGCGGCTGGGGCAGCTGGCGGTGGAACACCTGATGGGCGCACGGTGAGCCGATGCAGCGAGGACGCCCGATGACGCTGGTGGCGGGGGTCGACTCGTCGACCCAGTCGTGCACGGTCGTGATCCGGGACGCCGAGACCGGCGCCCTGGTCCGGTCGGGGATCGCGAAGCACCCCGACGGTACGGAGGTCGACCCCGCCGCCTGGTGGGACGCGCTGCAGGCAGCGCTCGCCGACGCGGGCGGGCTCGACGGCGTTGCGGCCATGTCCGTGTCCGGGCAGCAGCACGGGATGGTCTGCCTGGACGCGGCGGGCGAGGTGGTCCGTCCCGCGCTGCTGTGGAACGACACCCGCTCCGCGGACGCGGCCGCCGACCTGGTCGCCGAGCTGGGCGCGCGGGAGTGGGCCGAGGCCGTCGGCACGCTCCCGGTGGCCTCGATCACCGCCACCAAGCTGCGGTGGCTCGCGCGGCACGAGCCCGGGCACGCCGGCGCCACGGCCGCGGTCTGCTTGCCGCACGATTGGCTCACCTGGAAGCTGCGCGCCACCGGCTCGCTCGCCGACCTGGTGACCGACCGTTCCGACGCCAGCGGCACCGGCTACTTCTCCGGCGTCACCGGGGAGTACCGGCTCGACCTGCTCGAGCGGGCGTTCGGCCGGTCCGACGTGGCGCTGCCGCGCGTGCTCGGACCGGCGGAGGCAGCCGGGCGGACCCCGGACGGCACGCTGCTCGGGCCGGGCACGGGCGACAACGCCGGGGCCGCGCTCGGGCTCGGCGCCGGCCCCGGGGACGTGGTGGTGTCGCTGGGCACCTCCGGTGTGGTGTCGGCGGTCAGCCCGACACCGACCGCGGACGAGACCGGCATCATCGCCGGGTTCGCGTCCGCCACCGGGGAGCACCTGCCGATCGTGGTCACGCTGAACGCTGCGCGGGTGCTCGACGCCGCCACGCGGATCCTCGGCGTCGACCACGCGGAGCTCTCGCGGCTCGCGCTGTCGGCACCCGCCGGCGCCGACGGGCTCGCGCTCGTGCCGTACCTGGAGGGCGAGCGCACCCCCAACCGGCCCGAGTCGACCGGTGCCCTGCACGGGATGACCCTGGCGACCTCCGCCCCGGCCCACCTCGCGCGGGCCACCGTCGAGGGGATGCTGTGCGGGCTCGCCGACGCCCTCGACGCGCTGGTCGCGGCCGGGGTACCGGTACGGCGGGTGCTGCTGATCGGGGGCGCGGCCCGCTCGGACGCGGTGGCGCGCATCGCACCCGCGGTGTTCGGCAGGCCGGTGCTGCGCCCGACACCCGGCGAGTTCGTGGCCGACGGCGCCGCCCGACAAGCCGCGTGGGTGCTCTCCGGCGCCGAGGCGCCGCCGGAATGGGCGGCAGCGGACACCGAGGTGTTCGACGCCGACCCGACGCCGGGTGTCCGCGAGCGGTACGCGCAGGTCCGCGACCTGACGGCCCCGCGGCTCGGGTGACCGCACACGAAAGCAACGAACGGCACTCTCGTCGGCTAGGTACCAACGAGAGTGCCGTTCGTCGGCGGTCGGCCGGGCAGCACACGGTCCGGCGGCACAACCTCGCGCTGGTCCTCGGGGAGGTCGCCGGGCCGCAGCCGCTGTCGCGGGCCGGGGTCGCGGCCCGCACCGGGCTCACGCGCGGGACCGTGTCGTCGCTGGTCGAGGAGCTGATCGGGGCCGGTCTCGTCAGCGAGCTCGCCGCCGCCCGCGGCGGGCCGGGCCGCCCGGCCAGCCCGCTGCAGCTCGACCCGCGCGGGCCCGCCGGGCTCGGCCTGGAGGTGGGCGTCGACGCCGTCGGCGCCTGCGTCGTCGACCTCACCGGCACGGTCCGTGCGCAGCGCACAGCCCGGTCCGACCACCGTGACGACGCACCCGACGCAGGCCTCGCCACGGTCGCCGCCCTCGCCCGCGAGGTCGTGGCACAGGCCCGGCTCCCGATCGCCGGCGCGACCGTGGCGCTGCCGGGCGTCGTCACCGCCGATGGGGTGCTCGAGCGCGCCCCCAACCTGCCCCGCTGGGTCGACGTGGCCGTCGGCGAGGCCCTGCGCTCCCGGCTCGGTGGCCTCCCGGTCCGCCCGGGCAACGAGGCCGACCTCGCCGCGCTCGCCGAACGGTGGGCGGGCGGCCCGCCGGACGCCGTCGTCGTCTCCGGCGGGATCGGCGTCGGCGCCGGCGTCCTCCTGGACGGCACGCTGTTCGCCGGTGCGGGCGGGCGGGCCGGCGAGATCGGCCACGTCGTCGTCGAGCCGGACGGGCGGGCCTGCCACTGCGGCGGCCGCGGCTGCCTGGAGACCGTCGCCGGCCTGGAGGCACTGCTGGACCGCGCGAACGCCCCCGACCTGGACGCGCTCGTCGCGACGCACCCCGACGCCGTCCGCGCCGCGGGCCGCGCGCTCGGCATCGCGCTCGCCGGGGCGGTGCACCTGCTCGACGTTCCTGCCGTGGTGCTGGGCGGCGCCTACCCCCGCTGCGGCCCCCTGCTGCTCGACGCCGTGCGCGCCGAGCTGGACGCCCGGGTCTTCTCCCGCTCCCGCGTCGACGTGCGCTTCTCCACCCTCGGCCCGGACGCCGCCCTGCGCGGCGCGGCCACCACGGTGGTGCAGGAGGTGCTCGCGGACCCGGGGGCCGTGCTCGCCGGGAACGGTGTGGGGGCGGCAGGTACGTCGCTGTAGCGCACTCGCACCGTTCCACGATCACGGCCCGGCCCCGGGCACGACCGCCGGACGTGGTGGAGGGGTGCACCACGTCCGGCGACCGTGCGCCGGGCCGGGCCGCAACGGTGTCGGGGCCGGTCAGGAGGCCCGGGGCAGGACCCGGATGCCGTCCGCGCGGATCGAGGAGGCGTCGGCGGTGCCGGTGAGCACCACGACGTCGCCGACGACCGGCTTCTGGGACAGCGCGGTCACGTCGGCCGTGACGGTGAGGCCCTCGACCGAGGTCACGGTCGCGGTGGTGCCGGCGAGCGCCGTGACCGTGCCGGTGACGCTCGCCTGCGGCGTCCAGATCGAGTCCGCGGTGGCGGCGTCGCCGGTGCCCTCGACCTCGACCACCACGCGCTCACCGGCCTGCAGGTCGCCCAGCGCGGCGTTGGACGGGCCGCCGACCTCGGTGTCCCCGTCGGTGCGCAGGGTGCGCGGGCCGGCGGCGTCGACGTTGACGACGATCGAGCCGTCGGCCACCGACGCGACCGTGCCGGTGATCACCGGGTCGTCGCCGAAGCCGAAGACGCGGGGGCCCGGGGCGTCATCGTCGTCGCGGTCGCCGCCCCGGTCGCCCCAGTCACCCCGGTCGCCCCGGTCGTCGTCGCCCCACCGGCCCGGGCCGCCCTCGCCCCACCGGCCGTGCTCGCCCATCGGCCCGGACCAGCCGGCGCGGTCGAAGCCCGGTCCGAAGCGGTCGCGGTCGTCGTGGGGCCACAGGACGGCGGCGGTGACGCCGGCGATCACCACCAGGGCGGCCACGACGGCGGTGACCACGGCGCCGCGGCTGCGCAGCCGGGAGCGCCAGGGACGGCGCTTCGAGGTCTGGGTGGTGGGCGGTTCGGTCGTGGGGGGTTCGGTGCTGCTCATCGCTGCTCCCTCGGGGGTGTGCGGTGTCTCGTCCCCACCGACGTTGCGCCGCCATCCTGAAGGCGGGCTGAAGCCCGCCGACACCTTCAGCCGATCTTCAGGCGGGGTGGGGCGGGCACCGGGAGAATGGGTGGTGTGACCGCGCGCGTGCTGGTGGTGGAGGACGCCGAGGCGATCCGCTCCGGCGTGGTCGCCGGCCTCACCGAGGCCGGCTTCGGCGCCGCCGGGCGCGTCGACGGCCGCGGCCTCGAGGACGACCTCGCGACGTTCCGCCCGGACCTGGTGGTGCTCGACGTGATGCTGCCCGGCCGTGACGGGTTCGCCCTGCTCGAGGTGGTGCGCAGGCACAGCGACGCCGGCGTGGTGATGCTGACCGCCCGCGACGCCGTCGACGACCGGCTGCGGGGCCTGCACGGCGGCGCCGACGACTACGTGGTGAAGCCGTTCGCGCTGGCCGAGCTCGTCGCGCGGGTGACGGCGGTGCTGCGCCGGATGGGCCGTACGCCCTCCACCGTGGAGGTGGGCGACCTGGTCGTCGACGCCGCGGCGGGCACCGTGCTGCGCGGCGGGGCACCGGTGGAACTCACGGCCACCGAGCTGCGGCTGCTGGACTACCTCGCCGCGCAGCGCGGCCGCGTCGTCAGCAAGGGGCAGATCCTCACCCGGGTGTGGGGGTACACCGACTACGACCCGAACCTGGTGGAGGTGCACGTCTCGGCGCTGCGTCGCAAGCTCGGGGAGCCGCGGCTCGTGCACACCGTGCGCGGGCTCGGGTACGTGCTGCGCGCCGACGGCGAGGAGGCGCCGGCGTGACGGCGCCCCGGACGTCGCTGCGGACGGTGTCGCTGCGCCGCCGCGTGACGGTGCTCAGCCTCACCGTGCTCGCCGCCGTGCTGCTGGCGGTCGGGGTCCTGACCGACGTCGTGTTCAGCGCGCAGATCCGCAACGAGCTGCGCGAGCAGCTCGACGTGCGCGCGGCGCTCGCGGGCCAGCTCGTGGCGCAGGGGGCGCCGGCTGCGGAGGTGGCCCGTCGGGTGGAGGCGCCGGGGATCCGCGCGGAGGTCGTCGCGCCCGACGGCACCCTCTACGAGGGCGACCCGGACGACGACGACCGCTGGTCAGGGCCGCCGTGGCGCGGCGCACCGCCCGCGGGCGCGCACGACGACGGCTGGTGGGACGACGACCGGGGCGACGATCGGGGGGACGACGACTCGCCGGGCGGCGAGGACGCCCAGGTGCTCGCCCAGCCGCTGGCCGACGGCTCACAGCTCACGCTGACGGCCAGCGGCGGCCCGGTGAGCGGTGCCCAGCAGCTGCTGCGCCGCACGCTGTTCGTGCTGAGCCTCGCGGCGCTGGCGGTGGCCGGGATCGTCATGCTGCTCACCACGCGCGTGGCGCTCGCACCCCTGGACACGATGACCGGGCTGGCCCGCTCGATCACGGGCGGGAACCGCGGGCGGCGCCTGTCCCCCACCCGCGCCGACACCGAGCTGGGGCGCACGGCCGCGGCGTTCGACGCCATGCTCGACGAGCTGGAGGGCGCCGAGGCCACCGCACGGGCGGAGGAGGCCCGGACACGGCGGTTCGTCGCCGACGCCGCCCACGAGCTGCGCACCCCGATCGCGGGCGTGCAGGCCGTCGCGGAGGCGGCGATGGCGCCCGACATGGCGCCGGAGGAACGCGAGCGGCTGCACCTGCTGCTGCTGCGGGAGAGCCGCCGTGCCGGCCGGCTCGTGGACGACCTGCTGGTGCTCGCACGCCTGGACGCAGGCCTCGAGCTGCGCCACGAGCCCGTCGACCTGTGGGAGCTCGCCCGCGCCGAGGCCGAACGCGCCCAGCTGCTGGCGCCCGACCAGCGGGTGGAGGTCCGGGGCGAGCCGGTGACGGTGCCCGGCGACGCGTCCCGGCTCGCCCAGGTACTCGGCAACCTGCTCGACAACGCCCGCCGCCACGCAGGCCCGGGGGCGGTCACCGTCACCGTCTCCGCGGGCCACCCGGCCACCGTGCTCGTGGCCGACGACGGCCCGGGCGTGCCGCCGCAGGACCGCGAGCGGATCTTCGACCGGCTCGTCCGCCTCGACGAGGCCCGCGGCGGGGACGGCGGCGCCGGGCTCGGGCTCGCGATCGCCCGGGGCATCGCGCGCGCCCACGGCGGTGACCTGCGGTGCGTTGACCCGCCGTCCGGGCGCGGCGCGGCGTTCGAACTGGCCCTTCGGGCCCCGTGAGCCTTCAATCCTCGTCGGGCAGCGTGACCTTGCGGATGTAGAGCAGCCGGTCGCCGCGCTCGAGGGCGTCGACGGCGGAGGCGTCCACGCGGAACAGGTCCTCGCCGCGCACCACGCCGAGCACGATGTCGGCCAGGTGCCGCGGCGAGCCCCCGACCTCGGACTCCTCCACCGACCGCTCGCTGATCGCGAAGCCCGCGTCGGGGGTGAGCAGGTCCTCCACCACCTCGACGACGCTCGGCGTGGTGGTCGCCATGCCCAGCAGCCGGCCGGCCGTCTCCGCCGAGACGATCACCGAGTTGGCGCCGGACTGGCGCAGCAGGTGCACGTTCTCCGACTCCCGCACCGAGGCGACGATGCGGACGTCCGGGGCGAGCTCCCGCGCGGTGAGCGTGACCAGCACCGCGGTGTCGTCACGGTTGGTGGCGACGACGATGGCGGACGCCTGCGCCAAGCCGGCGATCCGCAGCACGCTGGAGCGCGTGGCGTTGCCCGTGACGGTCACCAGCCCGAGCGCGGACGCGGCGTCGAGCTGGGTGCGGTCGGTGTCGACGACGACGATGTCCGAAGGTTCGGCACCGTCGCCCAGCAGCGTCTCGACGGCGGCCCGCCCCTTCGTGCCGTACCCGACGACGATGGTGTGGTTGCGCACGTGACGGCTCCAGCGGTCGATGCGAACGGCTTGCCGGGAGCGCTCGGTGAGCAGCTCCACCGTGGTCCCGACCAGCACGATGAGGAACAGCAGCCGCAGCGGCGTGATGACGATCGTGGTCAGCAGCCGGGCTTCCGGCGTGACGGGCACGATGTCGCCGTAGCCGGTGGTCGAGAGCGACACCGTGGCGTAGTAGAACGCGTCGCCGAGCGAGATCGGGGTGTCGCTGTTGTTGTCGACGTACCCGTCGCCGCTGAGCCACACGACGATCGCGGCGGCGGCCAGCGCGGAGAACGCGGTGAACACGCGTCTCAGCAGGGCGATCGCGGGACTGGCACCGGTCTCGGGCATGCGGATGAGACCGACCAGCGAGGGGTCGGCGAGCGGCCGGCGGGTCGTCCGCCGGTGATCCGTCACCACGGGCGGGAGAGTAGCCGCCGGGTCCCGGCCTCCGCGCGGCGACCGGCGGTGCCGGTGACCGTCAGTCGTCCGCGACGATCCCGGCCTCGGCCGCACCCGCCACGAGCGCGTCGAGGCCGAACGCGGCCACGGCGTCGAGCGCACCGGTGCCCTGCACGCCCTGCTCCGCGGCCCGCCCGGCGCCCCAGGCGAGCAGGTCGGCGGTGATCGCGTAGGGCTCAGGTGCGGTCAGCCGGGTGCGGGCGAGCAGCGTGCCGGTGGCGTCGAACACCTCGGCGACGAAGTGCGACCGGGCGCGGGTGAGCGCGTCCGTGCCCGGGTCGGGGGCGAGGCGGCGCGTGACCACGTCGACCACGGCGGTCACGGCGCCTGCCGGGATGCGGGCCAGCAGCGGAGCCACCCGTGAACCCGCGTGCACCGCGCCGCTCGCGCGGCCGAACCAGCCGAGGTAGACGTCCACGGTGCGCAGGCCGGGCGCGATGCGGGGCAGCGCGAACTGCTCGCTCGCCCCGATCGTGACGCCCGCCCGCGGCAGCCCGGCGACGTCGAACGTGCGCATCCGGGCCCCTGCGGGCTCGGAGCGCAGCGCGCCGTCACGCCACGCGTAGAGCGGGGTCGTGGCCGTACCCGCCAGCGAGCGCAGCGTGCCTCGGGAGAACGGCCTGCCACCACCGAGACCGGTGAGGAAGTAGCCGACGTCGACGCGGTCGGCACCCCCGCCCGCCGCGCCCTCCCCCGCTGCGCGCAGCGCGAGCGCCCCGGCGAGCACACCCGGCACGTAGTCGTTGCCGAACGCCGGGAGCAGCGCGGCGCCGGACCGCTGCGCGGCGGACCCCCACCGCTCGTGCACGGCACGGATGAATGGCGGCTCGCCGGTGGAGTCGAGGTACACCGCACCGGCGCGGACCGCGGCCGCCACGGCCGGCGCCCCCAGCGTGACGAACGGCCCGACCGTGCTGACCAGCACGTCACCCGGCCCGACGAGCGCGGCGACCGACTCCTCGTCGCTGACCGTCGCGCCGGCCGTGTCCAGGCCACCGAGACGCTGCGACAGCGCGCGCAGCCGGTCCGGGTCGCGGCCGGCCAGCACCGGGCGCAGCCCGCGGGCCACCATCGCCTCGGCGGTGCGCCCACCGGTGTACCCGGTGGCGCCGAACAACACGATCCGCCCGCTCATGACCGGGCACGCTAGCGCGTACGCTCCCCGCCGTGGCGCGATACGCGGTGCTCCTGCGCGGGATCAACGTGGGACGCGCCAAGCGCGTCGCGATGGCCGACCTGCGCGCCCTGCTGACCGACCTCGGCTACCGCGAGGTGCGGACCCACCTCAACAGCGGCAACGTGGTACTCACCGGTGACGACACCGATACCGCCGGGCACGCCGCCCGCATCGAGGCGGCGATCCGCGACCGGCTCGGCATGGACGTGCGCTGCGCCGTCCTCTCCGCCGAGGAGCTGCGCGCGGTCGTCGAGGGCCACCCGTTCGCAGACGTCGCCGACAACGGCTCGCGGATGATGGCCTACGTGTACGTCTCGCCGGTGGATCCCGCGCTGGTGGCCGGCCACCCGCCGGTACCGCAGGACCCGGAGCGCGCCCGCGTCGGCGACCGCGCGGTCTACCAGTGGTGCCCCGACGGCCTGATGGCCGCGCCCGACGTCGGTCCGTACATCACGCAGCACCTGCACGCCGACGTCACCGCGCGGAACTGGAACACGCTCACCAGGCTCGCCGGTCTGCTGTAGGTCACGACGGGTCGGGACGCCTGTGCAGGTCGTCGATCTGCCGGCGGGCGTCGTGCAGCGCGGCACGGGTCCGGCGCAGGTCGACGTCGCGGTCGCGCAGGTCGGCCCGCGCGTCCTCGAGCTCGTCGTCGGCCTGCCTGCGCAGCGCGTCGCTGGTGTGGAGCTGCTCCTCGAGCCCGCTGATGGCGTGTGCGGAGGCCAGGGGGTGCCCGGCGTCGAGCAGCTCCCGCAGCCGGGCGGCGAGGGCGAGCTGGCGGCGTGAGTAGCGGCGGTGGCCGCCGCCGGTGCGGTACGGGTGCAGCACGCCGGAGGTGTCGAGGCTGCGCAGGAAGGCAGGCTGGACGTCGAGGAGCTCCGCGGCCTGTCCCATCGTGACCGAGGGGTAGTCCTCGTCGTCCAGCCTGCCGAGGTTGTGGGTCACCGCGCTTCTTCCGTTCCTGATCGGATCGTCTCCAGTGTGCTCATCCACCTCCCGTGGTCGAATCGTGGTCCGTTGTTCTCGACCTCCTCGTCGCGTCGACGAGCCCGGCGCCCCGGGATCGTCGACGACCGGCAGCGCCCGCGACGCCGTCCGCTCCCGGCCGGTCGTCGGGGTCGTCTCCGTAGAGGCAGTCCAACACCCGGTGGATGTCCGGATCCGCCTCCGTCCCGTCGGAGCCGGCGGCGGTCGGCCGCGGCGTGCTGGTGGTGGGATCGGAACGGTCGTCGACGATCACGGTGCACCTCACGTATCGGAACGCGCCAGCCATCGCGTCCGGGTCAACCTCTACCAGTGGTTCGCGGCGGTCGGCTGGTGCCGCGACCCTCAGGCGCTGATCTCGCGACGGTCGGCGTCGTCGGCCGAGGAGACCGCGATCGTGCGCGGCTTGGCCTTCTCGGCGACCGGGATGCGCAGGGTCAGCACGCCGGCGCGGTAGTCGGCGTGGACGTGCTCGGTGTCCAGGCTCTCGCCGAGGAACAGCTGCCGCGAGTACACGCCCAGCGGCCGCTCCGAGACCTGCATCTCCACGTTCTCGTCGCGCAACGACGGGCGGCGCTCGGCCCTGACGGTCAGCACGTTCCGCTCGACGGACAGCTCGATCGCGGTGGGGTCGACCCCGGGCAGGTCGAACTCGACGACGAACTCGTCGCCGTGCCGGTAAGCGTCCATGGGCATGGCCGCCGGACGCGACCACGTCCCGGATGCGGCGCCGAATGCCTGCTGCGCGAGACGGTCGATCTCGCGGAACGGGTCGGTACGCATCAGCATCGCCAGCCACTCCTTCCTGGTTCGACAACGGTCGCGATGCACTCCGAGCCTTGAGCTTCAAACCCTCGCCTCGGATATCTCTAGTTTGCACTAGAGGTTTTCCGCCGCGCAAGGGCGAAACTTCCTGTATCGCTCCAGCCGTCAGTGCGCCTGCGGCACGGACGCCAGCAGGTCGCGCAGGCCGTCCGCGTCGAGCAGGTCGGCCGGGCGCAGCGTCACCCCGCGGCGGACGTAGTGGAACGCCGCCCGCACCTGCTCGGGTTCGCAGCCCGCGAGCTCCGCCCATGCCAGCCGGTAGGCCGCGAGCTGGACGGCGAGGGCGGGCACCCGTGCGGCCTCGGGCAGCGCGCCGGTCTTCCAGTCCACCACGGTCCAACCGCCGTCCGGGTCGGCGAACACGGCGTCCATGCGCCCGCGCACGCCCACCCCGGCGACGACCGTCTCGAACGGCACCTCCACCTCGACCGGCCGCCGGTCGGCCCACTCGCTCGCGAGGAACGCCGCCTGCAGCTCCTCGAGCGCGTCGTCGGAGGCGGCGCCCTCGTCGGCGGCCCCGGGCAGCTCGTCGAGGTCGAGCAGCTGGGCCGCCCCGAACCGCTGCTCCAGCCACGCATGGAAGGCGGTGCCGCGCCGCGCGTGCGGGTCGGGCGGCAACGGCATCGGCCGGCGCAGCCGTGCGGCCAGCGCGGCCGGGTCGGCGGCGAGCTCCACCAGCTGGACCACCGACAGCTGCGCCGGCAGCGCCACCGCAGGCCGGGCGCGTGCCGCCGCCCGCTCGGCGAGCAGCACGTCCACGTCGGCCGCCCACCCCTCGGGATCGTCCTGCTCGGGATCCTCCGGCGGTTCCTCGCCCAGCAGCTCGAGCTGGTCCCCCGGCTCGGCCTCCTCGGCCCGCGCCGCGCGCCGCGCGGCCAGCTCGTGCATCGCGGTGCGCACCAGCTCCGCACCCGCGTGCACGTGCGGGGAACGCTCGCCGAGCGGGTCGGTGGGCCACGACGCGGTGGGCTGGGAGACCGTCGCCGGGTTCACGGCGTCGGCCTCGGGCTCCGGCGCCCACTGCTCGGCGCCGTGGACGGCCGCGACCTCGACCAGGAACTCCGAAGGCGCTCTCGGCCGCTCCCCCGACGCGGCCCACCGGTGCCCGGACGCCAGCAGCACGCGCTCGGACCGCGTGAGCGCCACGTAGAACAGGCGCCGTTCCTCGGCGAGCCGCCGCTCGTCGAGCGCCTCGGAGTGGGCCTTGAGCGCGTCCTCCAGCTGCTTGCGGTCCCCCTCGGCGGGCAGGTCGAGCACGGGCAGGTCGTCGGCGTCGCCCCGCAGCGCCACGGGCAGCTCGGCGGGGTTGGTCAACCAGGTCCCGCTGATCTTGCGTCCCGGGAACACCTGCGTGACCAGGTGCGGCACCGCCACGACCTCCCACTCCAGACCCTTCGCGGCGTGCACCGTCAGGACCTGCACGCGGTCGGGCGCGACCTCGACCTCGCCGGGGGTGAGCCCGTCCTCGGCACGCTCGGCGGTCTCCAGGTAGTCCAGCAGCGCGGGCAGCGTCGCCACCTCGGCACCCGCCGCGAAATCGGCCACGACGTCGGCGAACGCGTCCAGGTGCGCCCGACCGACGGGGCCGGGGCGCGCCACGCTCTCCGCGTCCAGGAGCAGCATCCGCTCCGCGTCGGCCACCAGGTCGGTCAGGGGCGCCGACGCCCGCAAACGCAGCCGGCCCAGCTCCCGCGCCAGCCGCGTGATCCGCGCGAAGCCCCGCTCGGAGTACCGCTCCGGCTCACCCGGGTCGTCGAGCGCGTCGACGAGGCCCGCCTGCTCGGCCTGCTCGCCGGGCAGTGCGCCGTGCGCCAGCTCCGCCGGGGAGAGCGGCCCCGTCTGCGGCGGCAGCGCCGGCACGATCTCGCGGGCACGCTGCCACAGCGCGGCCAGGTCGGCGACGCCGAGCCGCCACCGCGCCCCCGTGAGCAGCCGGACGGCGGCAGGCCCGGCGAGCGGGTCGGCCACCAACCGCAGGGCGCTGACCAGGTCGCGGACCTCCGGCGTGTCCACCAGCCCGCCGAGACCGACGACCTCCACCGGCAGGCCTCGGGCGCGCAGCGCGGTCGCCACGGCATCCATGTCGGCGCGGCGGCGCACCAGCACCGCCGAGGTCGGCGGCTCGTCGGGCGCCTGCGCCCAGCGCTCGGCGATCCCGTCGGCCATCCAGTCGATCTCGGCGGCGATGTCGGGCAGCAGCGCCACGCGCACGACCCCCGCGCCGGTGCCGGGCCCGGCCCGCAGCTCACCCACGCCGACCGCCCCGGGAGCGCTGCGCAGCGGCGCGGACGCGGCGTTGGCGAGCGCCAGCACCTCGGGAGGGTTGCGGAAGCTGGTGAGCAGGCCGTACTCGGCGGCGGGCGCACCTCGCGCATCGGGGAAGTCGGTGCGGAAACGGGCGAGGTTGCCGGCGCTCGCCCCGCGCCAGCCGTAGATCGACTGGCTGGGGTCGCCGACGGCGGTGACGGCCGGACCACCCTCCCGGACCGGCTCCCCCGGCGGAGTGCCGAACAGCGCGCGCAGCAGCACCCGCTGCGCGTGACCGGTGTCCTGGTACTCGTCGAGCAGCACCGCACGGTAGGTGGCGCGCTCGGTCTCACCGACCTCCGGGTGCTCGGCAGCCACGCGCGCGGCGATCGCCAGCTGGTCGCCGAAGTCGACGGTCCGCTCCGCGCGCTTGCGGGCGGCGAACGCCTCGACCAGCGGCAGCAGCGCCGCGCGCTGGCGCTGGGCACCCATCCACCGCTTGTAGGTCTGCGACGGCTCGGCGCGCTGGCGCTTGCCCGGCGGCGCGGCGTCCAGGACGGCGACGAGCGCCTCGGCGTGCCGGCGCACCGCCTCCGGCTCGACGAGGTGCTCACCCAGCTCGCCGGCCAGCGCGAGCAACCGTTCGGTGACCGTGGCAGGCACGAGGTCGACGTCGAGGTCGTCAGCCCACGTCGTGACGACGCGGTGGGCGAGCTGCCAGGCCGCGGTCTGCCCCAGCAACCGGGCGGCCGGCTCGGCCGGCAGCCGCAGCGCGTGCTCGGAGACGAGCCGCCCGGCGTAGGCGTGGTAGGTGGCGACCGTGGGCTCGCCGGCGAGGACCTCCGCGCGCCGGCGGCCGCTCGGGTCCAGCTCGTCGAGCAACCGGGTACCCGCGAGACGGCGCAGCCGAGCCCGCACCCGCGAGCCGAGCTGCTGGGCGGCCTTGCGCGTGAACGTCAGGCCCAGGACCTGCTCGGGCAGCACCCGGCCGGTGGCGACGAGCCAGACGACGCGCGCCGCCATCGTCTCGGTCTTGCCCGCACCCGCGCCGGCGACCACGAGCGCCGGCCGCGGGGGCGCGGCGATCACGGCCGCCTGCTCCGGTGTGGGGGGCGGCAGGCCGAGCGCGGTGGCGAGTGCGCTCGGCGTCAGGTCCACGGCGCAGTTCTACCGCAGCACGCGGGGGACGGGGGTCAGCGCCGTGCTTCCCGCGGCGCGGAGTAGATCCGCACCCAGTCGAACTCCAGGCTGACCTCTTCGGGCGTGGTCTCGTCCGGGGCGGGGATCCACTCCCGGTAAGGACCCACGTCGAGCTGGATCGTCATGTGCATCGGCACCTTCGGGATCACGTTGCGGTCGCTGGTCTCGAACTGCTTGACCCCGTCGACGTACCAGACGAGCCGGTCGGGCAGCCAGTCCATGGCGAAGGTGTGCCACTGGCTGAAGTCGCCGGTGACCTTCGTGCCGGCCTGCTTGTTCTCGGACGAGAAGTGGATGACGAAGTGCGCCTCGTTCCGGTCCTCGTGGGGCACCTCCATCATGTCCAGCTCGCCGTCGTCCTTGTTCTCGGTCTCGGGCCAGAGCAGGATGGCCGCGCCGCGGCCGCGCCCCTTCTCCGTCCGGGCCCGGAACTCCCAACGGCCGTACAGCTGGTCGCGCTCGTGCCGCATGCCTCCGGATATGTCGCCGCGGGCGGTGATCCGCAGCATGCCGTCCTCGACGGAGATCGCCGAGGGGCGGCGGTACCCGTTGCCGAAGCCGCCCACGCTGTTGTACGGGTCCCACGACCGCCCGAGCGTGGACCCCTCGAAGTCGTCGGTGGCGACCGGCTTCCAGTCGACACCCGAGGTGCTCGTGCTGGATGCGCCGTTCGTGGATCCCTCGCTGGGCGCCGCGGTCCTGGGCACCTCCGTGGGCGGCGGCGCCGGCGCCGGCAGCGCCTGCAGCAGGTCCGGTGGCGCCGTACCCGACCCGGGTGCCCCGGCACAGCCCGCTGCGAGCAGTAGTGCTGCACAGACCATCACCGACCGCAGCCGGCCCGGGAACCGGGACATTCTGCCTCCTCGTACCGCACACCGGAGGGAGCGCGGGGAGCGCCGGTGTGCACCGTGACCGTACCGGGCACCGGAACGGACAGAACGCCCTCCCGAGGAGCGCGATCGCCCGATCCGGTGATGAGCCCGCACCAAGAGTGACGCCGACAGGAGCAGGATGTTGCCCCGCCGGGGCTACGCGTCGGGCACCGGTCGGCCCGATTCGCTCAGCGGGCAGCTCGTGCGCACGGGGCACCGGTCGCAGTCGGGACCGACGCGGGCCACGAACTGGGCCTCCGACGTCTCCTCGGCGCACTGCAGCAGGACCTCCCGCCAGCCCGCCAGCTCCTCCTCGCCCAGCGGGGGCTGAACCGGCTCCTTGGCCTGCCCTCCCGACTTCTGGTCGGCGAGGTACACCAGCCGGGCACCCCCGGGCTGAGCCCCCGGCTCCAGCAGCTTCCCGAACGCGCCGAGGGCCGCCGCGAGCTGGTAGACGGCGAGCTGGGGGTGCTCGGCGGCGGCCCGAGCGCTGACCGCCGTCTTGCCGGTCTTGACGTCGACGACGACCGGACGCCCCTGCGCGTCGACCTCGAGCCGGTCGACGCGCCCCCGCAGGCGCAGCCACGGCCCGCTCGGGATCCGCTCGCCCTCGGCGCCCGGCTCGTGGCCCGGAGCATCGCCCGGCTCGTCGCCCACGATGTCGACCTGCACCGGCTGCTCGACCGCCACCAGCCGCAGCCCTTCGGCCCGGCTCGAACGCACCCATCCCTCGAACGCCGCCAGCATCCCGCGCACCCGCTCCAGCTCGCGGCGGCCGAACCAGGGAGCGCCTGCGTCCAGCCGGGACCACGCCGACCGCAACGCCTGCTCCAGCTCGGCGCGTTCCGCACCCGCCGCCTCGGCCTGCACCAGCGCATGCACCAACGATCCGGTGACGGCCGCGAGCGCACCCACGTCACCGCCCCCGTGGCGCTCCAGCACCCACCGCAGCGGGCAACGCACGATCTTCTCCACGTCCGACGGCGAGACCGGCACGACCTCGCCGGGTGCGCGCAGCGGCACCTCGGTGGAGAGCGGGGCCAGCCCGTACCAGTCGTCGGGGTGGGCGCCCGGCACGCCCGCCTCGGCCAGCCTGGCCAGCTGCACCGCGGCCCGGCGCCTGCGCTCCTCGCACCGCGGATCGTCCGGCGCCGCCGGCGCGCAGATCGACCGGCGCAGCTCCCCGACGAGCTCGGCGAGCACCAGCGAGCGACCCGGCCGGAAGACCGGGCGGTCGGCGCTCGTGGCGGCCACCGGATCGAGCTCGTCGAGGAAGCGGGACGGCTGCTCGTCCTCCCCCTGCACGGCGCTGACCATCAGCGTGTGCCGGGCCCGCGAGCACGCCACGTAGAACAGGCGCCGCTCCTCGGCCAGCAACGGCGCCACCCGGGACACGGTGGCCCCGACGGGTTCGGCCACCCCCGCCACCAGGTCGACGAGCCGCTCGTTGCCCAGCAGGCTGCCGCGCAGGCGCAGATCCGGCCAGCTGCCCTCCTGCACACCCGGCACGGCGACCACGTCCCACTCGCGCCCGCGGGCCGCATGGGCGGTGAGCAGGGCCACGGCCTCGCCCTGCGGGGCGCGCGGCGCCATCGACTCCCCCGGCAGCTGCTGGTCGGAGATGTACTCGGTGAAGCTCGCGACCGCCGCCCCGGGCAGCCGGTCGGCGTAGCGCGCGGCCGCGTCGAACAGCGCGAGCACGGCGTCGAGGTCCCGGTCGGCGGCCGCCCCCATCGGGCCACCGCGTGCGCTCCCGTCGCGCAGCCGCGGGCCGAGCCCGCACGCCTGCCAGACGCGCCACAGCACCTCCTCGGCGCTCTCCCCGTCGCGGATCGCGTCGCCCGCGACGGCGAGCAGCGTGCCCACCCGGCGCAGCGGCGCGGTCTCGTGCGGGGGCAGCGCCACCAGTGGGTCCGGGCGGCCCAGCGCGGCGGCGCGCAGCGCCTCCACGAGCAGCGGATCGCTGCCGGAGCGTTCGGCCTCCGCGTCGTCGTCCGGAGCCGCCCGGGTGACGGCGTGCAACCGGAGCAGCCCCCGCCGCAGCCGCCGCAGCCGCATCGGATCCGCGGACCCGAGGGGGGAGGTCAGCAGCGCGTTCGCGGCGTCGGCGTCCAGATCATCAGGCCGGGCGGCGCAGCGCAGCACCATCAGGAGCGGGACGACGGCGGGCCTGCGGGCCAGCGGCAGCTCGTCGGTGGGCGCGGCGATGGGCACCCCGGCCGCCAGGAGCGCGCGGCGCAGCGTGGGCAGCGAGCGACGGGCGGACCGCGCCAGCACCGCCATCCGCGACCACGGCACCCCCTGCGTGAGGTGGGCACGGCGGAGCTGGTCGGCCACCCACCCGGCCTCCTGCGCGGCCGACCCGAACACCTTCACCTGCACCGAGCCGCCGGTTCCGGCACCGGGTTCGGCGTCACCCGCCTCACCCGCCTCACCCGCCTCTCCGGCCCGGGGGGCCCGTGCCCGCGAGTCGCGCGCTGGCTGCACCCGTGTCGCGGCGGACGTCCCCGGGCCGTCAGGGCTCCGGTGCTCGGAGCCCAGGACGTCGAGCTCCAGATCATCGGGACGGAGGTCGTCGGGAGGCGGGTCGTCGGGAGGTGGGTCCGCGGGAGGCGGGCTCGCGTGCCCTGGTGCGGCGCGCCGTCGCCCCGGCCCGGTGCCGGGGAGCCGGGCCGCGAGGCGGGTGACCGCGGCGCGGACCGCGGGGGCGCTGCGGTGGTCGACCGGGAGCACCACCGTCTCGGCCTCGACGGCGCGCAAGCCCTCGGGATCGGCGCCGCGGAAGTTCAGCACGGCCTGGTCGGGGTCGCCGGCGAGCAGGACGGTCTGCGCCGTGGCGCCGAGTGCCCGCACGAGCTCCATCTGCTGCGGATCGAGGTCCTGCGCGTCGTCGACGACGAGGTGGCGGACCCGCGCGCGCTCCGCGTCGAGCAGATCGCGATCTGCGGCGAGCGCGTCGAGCGCGGCCGCCACGAGCTCGGCGGCGTCCAGGGCCGGGGCCGTGGCCTGCGGCGCGCCCCTGCCTGCCGCGCCGCGCAGCAGGATCACCTGCTCGTAGCTGCGGAAGAACCGGCCTGCCGCCCGCCACTCCGGCACCTCGTGGCGGCGCCCCAGCTCCGCGAGCTCCTCCGGCCCCAGGCCGCGTTCCCCCGCGCGCAGCAGCAACTCGCGCAGCTCGGCGGCGAAGCCGGGCATCCCCAGCGCCGGTCGCAGGCGATCGCTCCACCCGGAATCGGGCACCCCGCCGTGCTCGGGCCCGCAGAGCTCGCCGGCGAGCAGGTCGCGCACCACCGCGTCCTGCTCGGCACCGGCGAGCAGGCGCGGGGGCGGGTCGCCGTGGCGCGCAGCGTGCAGCCGCAGCACACCGAACGCGTAGGAATGCACGGTGCGGACGAGCGGCTCGCGCATCGTGCGCCCGACGCCCGGCTCGTGGGCCGTGTCGACCAGCCGCTCGCGCAGCTCCCCCGCCGCGCGCCTGCTCCCCACGAGCACCAGCGTGTGCGCCGGGTCCTCACCCGCGCGGATCCGCCGTGCCACGGCGGCCAGCAGCACGCTGGTCTTGCCCGTGCCCGGCCCACCGACCACGCGCAGCGGCCCGCTCCGGTGCTCCAGCACCCGCCGGGCGGCCGGATCCCACTCCGGCTCGCCGGACGCCGTGCGCGGTCTGCGCACGAGCCCGGGCGCCAGCGCGGCGCGATCGGGACGGACGTCGGTGCGGAGCACGGACCGATGCAACCACGCCACCCCGACAACTCCGCCGCCGGCGCACCCGACCCGACCCGGCGACGCACCCCGGCGGGGCGCCCGCATCCGTCGGATCCGGGGTCGTCCTGGCAGGCTGGCGACGTGGACGAGGAGACCGTGGAGCAGGTGCGGGCGGCGGTGCGGGCGGTCCCGGCGGGCGAGACCGCCACCTACGGGGAGATCGCCGAGCGCACCGGGCTGCGCTCGCCCCGGCTCGTGGGCCGGATCCTCGCCGAGGACGGCCACGACCTGCCCTGGCACCGCGTCCTGCGCGCCGACGGCAGCTGCGCCCCGCACCTCGCGGCCGAGCAGAGCGCCCGGCTGCGGGCCGAGGGTGTCCTCATGGTGGACGGCCGCCTCCCCAGGCCGATCCGTGCGCGAGCTGCTCTGCCCACGGAGGTCGAGGACGGCGCACCCACGGCCCGCGACGGCAGTTGATCGTTGCGAGATCCAGCGATCCGCCCCGGCGAGGGCGCTCACCTCGATCTCGGACGATCGTTGCGAAGTCGAGCTGCCCTCCGTCCACAGGGCGCTGCCGACGGTGTAGCCGGCACCCGGCCACACCCGACGGTCACCTCGCCTCGGAGCGTCCCGGGTCCGCGATGCGCGTCTCAGGCCGAGCGGGCGTGCGCGGCGAGGGCGTCCGCGTAACGCGCGCCCAGCACGTCGAGCACCGCGGGGTGGTCGGAGAGCGGGGCGCCCACGGCGTCCGCGCCTCCGCGTTCCAGGTTGCGCTGGAACAGCCCCGGCGCGAGCAGCCACGACGCCACGACCACCCGTTGTGCCCCCTCCGCGCGCAGCCGGGCCACCACGTCGGCGACACCGGACCGGTGTGGGTGCCCGGGCCCGCGCGCAGCGGCCGGGTCGCCGAGCACGATCTGCGCCGGCGTGACCGGCCGCCCCAGCAACCTGCCGAGGCGCCGGGCGGCGCGGGCGCCGTCGAGGCGGGCGTGCGGGTCGCTGGAGGCGGCGACGGCGAACACCACGGCGTCGTCCGGGCGGGCACCGGCATCGGCCAGCCGTTGCGCGGCGGCCGCGACGAGCAGGGGGTCGGGCCCGAACGCCTCGGCGAGCACGACATCGCGCCGGCCCGTGGCCCGCAGCTGCTCGGGGACGTCGGCGCGCACGTGGTAGCCGGCGGCGAGGAACGCGGGCACCGCCACGGTCGGCCCGGGCAGCTCGGCGAGGGCGTCGGCCGGGGTCGGTCCACGGACGTCGGCGTAGCAGGCCCGCACGGGTACGCCCAGCAGTCGCTGCGCCCGCGCGGCCACCCGCTCGGTGACGACGGAGCCGGCCGGGTCGCGCGTGCCGTGCGCGACGAGCAGCAGGTTCATCGGACCCGGGCGGTTCACCGGTCCCGCCCGCAGTTCGCGCCCGCCGGCTCCACAACGGGGTCGAGCGCCAGCCGGTACCCGCGCTTCACGACGGTCTGCACGAGCGCCGGCCGGCCGAGCGCGCCGCGCAGGCGGGCCATCGCGGTCTCGACGGCGTGCTCGTCGCCGCTCCCGCCGGGCAGGGACCGCAGGAGGTCGGCGCGGGAGACGACCCGGCCGGGCCGCCGGACGAGCGCCCGCAGCAGGGCCATCCCCGCGGGTGGCACGGTGCGCAGCTCCCCGTCCACGAGCACGGCGTGCCCGCGCACCTCCAGCACGTGCCCCGCGACCGGCAGCCGGCGCGCGCGCCGCGGCAGCTCCGCCTCCAGGTGGCGCACCATCGCCCCCAACCGGGAACGCTGCGGCTGCAGGGTCGGCACGCCCACGTCCTCCAGCGGGGCCGCGGTGACCGGCCCGACGCACAACGCGAGCACCGGCCCGCGCAAGGCCTCCAGCACCAGCTCCCGCATCCCGCGCTCGGCGCAGCGCGCGAGCAGGCTCGCGGCGGCCGGCGCGCTGGTGAAGGCGAGGACGTCGATCCCCCCGCAGACGGTGGCGTCGATCAGCCGGTCCAACGGGCCGAGGTCGGCGGGCGGCAACCAGCGGTAGACCGGCACCTCGACCACCTCGGCGCCCGCCACCGTCAGCGCCTCCACGACGTCGGGCAGCGGGTCGCCGTGCAGCTGCACCGCGATCCGCAGACCGTCGACGCCCCGCTCCAGCAGGTGGTCCAGCACCTCGGCCGACGACTCCGACTCCGGTGACCAGGCGTCCACCAGACCGGACGCCCGGATCGCCCCCCGCGCCTTCGGGCCGCGGGCGAGCAACTCCCCGGCGCCGAGCGCCGCGAGCAGGTCCTCGCCGATCCCCCACCCGTCGGCGGCCTCGACCCACCCGCGGAACCCGTGACCCGTGGTGGCCACCGTGATGTCCGGCGGGCGGGCGACGAGCGCGCGGGTGGCGTCGGCGAGCTCGGTGTCGTCGGCGACCGGGACGATCCGCAGGGCGGTGCCCTGCTGCACGACTGCGCCGCGGCGCTCGAGCATCGTGGCGAGCTCCTCGGCCCGGCGCGCGGCGGTGACGCCGACGGTGAACCCGGCCAGGGGCGGCACCGCGGCGGCGGGGGCGGATGAGGTGGTCACAGCGGCCGTCACGGTAGTCCGACCTGCAACCTGCCGTCGGCGACCCGCACCGGGAACACCGGCACCCGGGTCGAGGGATCGTCCAGGCATTCGCCTGTGACCAGGTTGAACACCTGCTTGTAGACCGGCGACGCGACCGTCGGCACGCCGTCGCGGTCACCGACGATGCCGCGGGACAACACGGCGGCTCCGGAGAACGGGTCGACGTTGCCGATCGCGTGCACGGCGCCGTCGGCCATCCGGAACAACGCCACCTGCACCGCCTCGCTCCCGGTCGCGAGGAGCGCCGCGGCACCGCGCTCGGGCAGCAACCGGTCGAGCGGGCACACCGTCTCCCAGCGCAGACCGATCGGCCCGCCACCCGTGTCCGCCGACCGAACGCCGTCGTCGAACGGGCGGACGGTCATCGATGGCTCGGCCGTCATACCCGCACCACCGGCAACCCGAGCGCGACGGGCACCGGCTGGCCCCGCTCCTCGACGAACGAGATCGTCGGGTCCGGGGCGTCGGGCGCGTTGACGAAGGACACGAACCGCTCCAGCTTCTCGGGGTCGCGGAGCACGCCGCGCCACTCGTCGGCGTATCCCGCGACGTGCAGCTCCATGGCGGCCTCCAGATCGGCACAGATGCCCAGGGAGTCCTCGACGATCACCTCGCGCAGGTGGTCGAGCCCGCCGTCCATGGCCTCGACCCAGGCCGCGGTGCGCTGCAGGCGGTCCGCGGTGCGGATGTAGAGCATGAGGAACCGGTCGATCATCGCGATCAGCGTGTCCGTGTCGACGTCGGACGCGAGCAGCTCGGCGTGGCGCGGGGTGAACCCGCCGTTGCCACCGACGTAGAGGTTCCAGCCGGTCTCGGTGGCGATCACGCCGAAGTCCTTGGACCGGGCCTCCGCGCATTCCCGGGCGCAGCCCGACACCCCTGACTTGATCTTGTGTGGCGCCCGCAGGCCGCGGTAGCGCAGCTCCAGCGCGACGGCCAGGCCCACCGAGTCCTGCTGGCCGTACCGGCACCAGGTCGTGCCGACGCACGACTTCACCGTGCGCAGCGCCTTGCCGTACGCGTGTCCGGACTCGAACCCGGCGTCGACGAGGCGGCGCCAGATCGCCGGCAGCTGCTCGACGCGTGCGCCGAACAGGTCGATCCGCTGCCCGCCGGTGATCTTCGTGTAGAGCCCGAAGTCGCGGGCCACCTCGCCGATGACGATCAGGCCCTCCGGGGTGATCTCGCCGCCGGGGATCCGCGGCACCACCGAGTAGGTGCCGTTGCGCTGCAGGTTGGCCAGGAAGTGGTCGTTGGTGTCCTGCAGCGCCGCCTGCTCCCGGGACAGGACGTGCCCCGCGCCGAGCGAGGCGAGGATGGATGCCACCGCGGGCTTGCAGATGTCGCAGCCGCGGCCGGTGCCGTGCTGCGCGACGAGCTCGGAGAACGTGCGGATCCCGGTGCCCGCGACGATCTCGTAGAGCTCCGCGCGCGACACCGCGAAGTGCTCGCACAGGGCCTTCGAGACCTCGACGCCCTCCTGCGCGAGCAGCGTCTTGAGCATCGGGACGCACGACCCGCAGCTCGTGCCGGCCCGCGTGCACGCCTTGAGCGCGGGGACGTCGTGCGCGCCGCCGCAGATCGCCGCGCGCAGGTCGCCCTTCGTGACGGCGTTGCACGAGCAGATCTGCGCGGAGTCCGGCAGCGCGTCCGCGCCGACCTCGACCCCGCCCGGGGCGATCATCGCCACCGGGTCCGCGGGCAGCGGCGAGCCGACGAGCGGGCGCAGCACCGCGTACTTCGACGCGTCGCCGACGAGGACGCCGCCCAGGAGCGTCTGCGCGTCGTCGCTCACCACGAGCTTGGCGTAGGTGCCGGCGACGGGGTCGTTCACCACGACCTCCAACGCGCCCGGCGTGGTGGCCATCGCGTCGCCGAAGCTCGCGACGTCGACGCCGAGCATCTTGAGCTGCGTCGACATGTCCAGCTCGGCCGGCGTCATCGTCGCCGCGCCGCCGAGCAGCCGGTCGGCGACGACCTCGGCCATCGCGTACCCCGGCGCCACCAGCCCGTACGTGCGGCCGTCCAGGGCGGCCACCTCGCCGACGGCCCAGACGTGCGGATCGGGCGTGCGGCAGGCGGTGTTGACCAGGACGCCGCCGCGCTCGCCGAGCGGCAACCCGGCCGCGCGGGCCAGCCCGTCGGCGGGGCGGATGCCGGCGGAGAAGACCACGACGTCCGCGTCCAGCTCGACGCCGTCGGACAGCGCCGCGATGAGGCGGCCGCGGTCCTCGGCGATCCCGGTGACCGAGACACCGCAGCGCACCTGCAGGTCCTCGGACTCCACGAGCCGCCGCAGCACCGCGCCGCCGCCCTCGTCGATCTGCACCGGCATGAGCCTCGGCGCGATCTCCACGACCTGCGGCGACAGCCCGAGCAGCCGCAGCGCCCGCGCGGCCTCCAGCCCGAGCAGCCCGCCGCCGACGACCACCGCGGAGCGCCGGCCGGGCCCGGGTGCCGCGACCGCCCGCCCGGCAGCGGCCATGATCGCGTCGAGGTCGTCCAGCGTCCGGTAGACGAAGCAGCCGGGCAGGTCGCGGCCGGGCACCGGCGGCACGAACGGCACCGACCCGGTGGCGAGCACGAGCGCGTCGTAGCGCAGCTCGCGCCCGGACGCGGTGCGCACGACACGGGCGTCGCGGTCCAGCGCGACGGCGGGGTCGCCGAGGTGCAGCTGCACGAGCGGGTCCGCGGTCGCGGGCAGCGTCAGCTCCTCGGCGGACTTCCCGTCGACGTAGGACGACAGCGCCACCCGGTCGTACGCGGGCCGCGTCTCCTCGCCCAGCACGGTGATGCGCCAGGTCCCAGTGGTGTCGCGGTCGCGCACCGCCTGCACGAGCCGGTGCCCGACCATCCCGTTTCCGACGACGACGAGTTCCCTCATGCGGCTCCCTCCTCGGGGACGGGGGTCAGCGCTGTCTGTTCGCTCCGCCGAGCTCCGCTCAGCGTCGGCGGGTCGCTCTCGGCGAGCCAGGCGCAGATCCCGCGCACGGTGTCGCCACAGCCCCCGCACCCGGTGGTGGCGCGCGTCGCGCGGGCGAGCGCGCCGACGTCGGTGTGGCCGTCGCGCCAGGCGGCGACCAGCGCGCCCTTCGTGACGGAGTTGCACCGGCACACGACGGCGGCCGCGGGCAGCCGGCCCGGGTCGGCGGTCTCCGGGGCACCGGGGAGCGCGCGCCCGAACAGCAGGCCGAGCCGGTCGCTGGGCGCGGGCTGGCCGGTGTCGTAGTACTGGATCATCGACGCGGCCGCCTCGGGCAGGCCGATCATCGCGCCGCCGACGACGCGGTCGCCGTGCAGCGCGAGCGTGGCGTAGCGGCCACCGGCGGGGTCGGCGAAACGCAGCACCTCGGCGTCGCCGCCGGCGAGCACGGCGGGGTCGCCGACGGTGGCGAGGTCGACGTCGCGGGCCTTGAGCCGGGTGACGGCGCGGGTGCCGCGGTAGCGGGCGGCCGGGTCGGTGCCGGTCAGCAGGTCGGCCAGCACGGCGGCCTGCTCCCAGCCCGGCTGCACCAGCCCCGCGGGCGTGCCGGGGTGCTGGGCGCAGTCGCCGATCGCGTGCACCCGCTCGTCCGAGGTGGCGAGCCGGTCGTCGACGAGCACGCCACGGTCCACGACGATCCCCGCACCCGCGGCGAGCCCGGCCTCGGCGCGCACCCCCGCGGAGACGACCAGCGCGTCGGCGGCGATGAGCTCGCCGTCCGCGCCGCGCAACCCCGCGTCGGGCTCCCACGCGACCGCGGAGAACCCGAGCCGGACCTCCACTCCGAGGCGGGCCATCGTCGCGGCGAGGACCTCGCCTGCGCCGGAGTCGAGCTGGCGCTCCATGAGGTGCGGGGCGGGGTGCACGACCGTCGCGCGCACCCCCCGGCCGGCCAGCCCGCGCGCGGCCTCGCAGCCGAGCAGGCCGCCGCCGAGCACGGCGAACCGGGCCCCGGGGCGCGCCAGGGCGAGGATGCGCTCGCAGTCGTCGAGGTCGCGGAAGGTGACGACCCGATCGTCGTCGAGGCCGTCGAGCGGCGGCAGCCACGCCCGGCTGCCGGTGGCGAGGACGAGCTCGTCGTAGCGCACCGCGGTGCCGTCCGAGCAGCGCACCACCCGCGCGGCCCGGTCGATCGCGGTGACCGCGACGCCGGTGCGCAGGTCGACGCGGTGCCGCGCGGCCCAGCCGGGCGGGTGCAGCTGCACGGCCTGCGCCGTCAGCCCGCCGCTCAGCACGGTGGACAGCAGCACCCGGTTGTACGCCGGGCGCGGCTCGGCCCCGAGCACGGTGAGACGCACCCGCCGGCCCTCGGGGTCCCGGCGCCGCACCTCCTCGGCGAACCGGGCACCGACCATCCCGTGCCCCGCGACCACGACCCGTCTGCTCACGGCGACCGACGGTAGGTAGCCGGAGTTACGACGGTGGGGCCCTCCGTGACGGGAAGGTAACGCCACTCGCACATCACCGGGCCGTCCCGGTGAGGCCACCGGGGCGCACCGCTACCCCGAGTGGCGTACCGCGCACCACCAACGGCTGACATGATTGCCGTGCTTCGGGCGCATCCGATGGGGGGCAGCGGTCGCAGATGGACAGGGACGCGGATTCAGCGGCACGTCGGGGAGATGAGCGGGGTTCCGTTCCCGACCGGCAGATCGGTGTGCTGGTCCGTGCCGTGGTCGAACGGGCTGCACCCGAAGAGATCCCGATGGTGGACGGGCTGGGCGAGATGGGCGACGAGGCCGCCGTCGAGCTGTTGTCGAAAGCGGGCCCACGGGACGAGCGGCTCGGGTTCGGCTGGACGGACGTCGCGATCCTCGTCACCCCCGTGCTGTACATCGTGCTCGACCAGGCCGTCCGGAAGCTCGTCGACGATTCGATCGACGGTGCGCGCCGCGGCGTGCTCCGTCGGCTCCGGTCGACGATGCAGCGCCGGACGGAGGGACGGGGCGTCCCGCCGCTGTCCGACGAGCAGATCGCGGAGATCCGCGACCGGGTGACGGTCCTCGCCGTGGAGCGCGGGGTGCCGGACGACAAGGTCGAGCGGGTCCGCGACGCCGTCGTCGAGGTGCTCTCGAGTGGCGACAGGGAGGGTTCGGCAGGGACGCCACCGACCGACTGATGCAGCCACGCCTTCCCCCGCCGCCGCCCTCGCCCGTACACGCACTCGGCTCGGGAACCGGGCTGCGCTTCGTTCTGCTGATGGTGCTGGTCGTCGCGAGCACCGTCGCGATGATGTCCGAGCACGTCGTGCTCCGGCGCTTGCTCGGCGATCCGAACAACGACTCCGCGGGATGCAACCTCGCAGCCGGATACGACCCCTCCGGGGCCTATTGGGGAAACGTCGCCGCCCTGGCCGGCAGGAATGCGGAGGCGCTGGAGTCCTGCATCCAACCGTTCCGGACGCCGTGGTGGGCACCGTTCGTCGTGATCGGAGCGGTCTTCGCACTCGCGGCGGTGCTCTGCTGGGTGATGCCGGTCTGGCGGATCCGACGCCGCCGCCTGCGCCCGCTCGCCCCGTCATCCGAGGCGGGTGCCGCCGTTCACGACCTGGCCGCACGGGTCGGCGTCCCGTCGGTCCACGTGGTCGTCGACTGGGCATCGTCGTCGATCAACGCGGTCGCGTTCGGCCGTCCGGGTCGCACGTGGGTCTCGCTGCCAGGCGGTCTCCTCGTCACCAGGGGCACCCATCCCGACCGCTTCGCCGCGATCGTCCTGCACGAACTCGCGCACGTGCGCTACCGCGACGCGGGGATCACCTACGCGACGATCGCGCTCTGGCGGGTCTTCGTGCTGACGATGCTCGTGCCGTACCTGGCCTTCTACGCCGACCTGATCGTGACGGGCCAGTTCTTCCTGACCGACGACCCCCATCAGGTCTTCCTGGCGACGTCGGGTCCGGCCTACGCGCGGTCGCTGGCGATGGGCCTGTTCACGGCGCTGCTCGTCTACCTGTCCCGGTCGGACATCCTCCGGACCCGTGAGCTCTACGCGGACCGGCGCGCGGTCGACTGGGGTGCCTCGCGCCGGGTGTGGGACGTGGAGGCGCCCCGGTCGGCGCGATCGCGGCGCGCGCTGCACCCGATCGCCTCGGCGGCATCCGCCCTCCTCGCCACGCACCCGAGCTGGGCCCAGCGGGCGCGCGCGCTCGGGGATCCCCTCGTCCTCCTCCGGGTCCCGGCGCTGCCGACCTTCCTCACCGGCGCCGCCGCCGCGCTGATCGACAACCACCTGGAGCTGGTTCCGGGCTGGACGGGTCCGTCGCTCGGATGGGTCGGTGCGGCGCTCGCCGGAGCACTGATCGTCGGCACCACGTGCCTCACCCTGTGGCGGCGGACCGCACTCGCGATGACCGTCGGACGGGAAACGCCCTCGGGAGCGGGCACCGGGTTCTGGCTCGGCGCCGGGCTGATGACGGGGAGCGTCTTCGTCGGCATCGCGCCGCAGCGCGACATGTGGCTCGCCACGGCGCCGTGGCTGACGCTCCTGCTGGGCCTGCTGGCGTTCGTCGTGACCTGCTGGACCGCCCAATGCGCCCGCCTCCTGCTCGCGGCGGTACCCCCGAGGTGGGTACGGGTCCCCGCCGCCGCCGGCCTGCTCACCACCGCGGCCGTCCTCGCGTTCTGGCTGAACTGGTGGCGGGCGGGGCCGGACCTGTTCCGGCCCGAGGTGGCCTCCTACCTGGTCCAGCTCGGCATCCCCGACTTCGGGTCGCTGACCCCGATCGTGATCATGTCGGTGACCGCCGTGGGGACGCTCGGCCCCCTGCTGGTGTGGTCCACCGCGGCGCTCTGGCTCGTACCGCTCGCCGCGTGGCTCAGCCCCGCTCCGGAGGTCTGGCTCGCCGCCCACAGCGGGCTGCCGCCGCTGCGCCGCGTGCTCGGCGCCGGCGGGCTGGCGGCGCTCGTGTCCTGCGTCCTCGCCGGCGCCGTCGTACTCGCCCCGATCGATCTCTCGGCCTCGGGTGTCCGGTTCGCCGGAGCGCTCCTGATCGCACTCCTCGCGGGACCCCTGGCACTCGCGGCGCTGTCGGCGGCGCTGGCCGGTGCCCGGGCCGGCATGCTCGTGGGCGCCGTCGTGGCGGGCGTGGGTGTGCTCGTCGGCAGCGTGGCTATCGCGGTCGCACTCACGGGCCTCGGCTGCGTGGCGTCGCTCGTCGGGCCCACCACGTGCAGCACGTTCGCGGCGCAGACGTGGCTCTTCCTCCGCTGGGTCGTCCTCCCGTTCCTCACGCCCGGGATCGTCGTGGCGGCGGTGCTGGCGCTCGTGGCCTCGAGCGCCGTCGGACTGCTCCGTCGCGGCCCGCCCGGGGCCCGGGGTGGCGCGGTGCAGGCCCCGATGTCCGCCCGGCCGACCACTCCGCGGGTCCGACGGCTCGCCGTCGTCGCGATCGCGGTCCCGGCCATCGGCCTGAGCACGTTGACGAGTACGGCGCCGATCTTCTCGACGCCCGGCCGGGTCTCGGTGGACCCGACCCAGCCGGTGACCGCCCCGATCCCGGTCCCGGAATCGCCGCGGGTCCGGGAAGCCCAGGTCGTCGCATGGCTGCAGTACGGCGGGCAGGATCTGCGCACGACCCTGGTCACCGTGCAGCGCGAGCTCGCCGCCGACACCGACACCGTCCGTGCAGGGTGCGTGCGCCTCGCCCGGTGGGCGGACGACGCGAAGGCGTACTTCACCGTTCCCGATCCCGGCCAGCAGATCCGGTGGGAGCGGGCGCAGTCGCTCGCGCGGACCGCGAGCGCGGACTGCCTGGCGGCCCTCGCCGCCCGGGACAGCGCCGCGCTCGGGGCCGCCCTCCGCCGCGCCGACGAGGCCGTCGGGCTCGCGCTCGCGGTCTTCGAGTGGCTGGACGGCTGGTGAAACAGCAACGGCAACGCGGGGATCGGGAAACCCGGACCGGTTTCCAGGGGTACTGGTCGCGTCGCGTCACAGACGAGCACCGGATCGTCTACGAGATCGTCGAGGACGAGATCCGGATCGCCGCCTGCCGCTACCGCTACACGCGCTGACGGCGCTCACCGGCCACGCACCGGGCGGCCCCAGTCCGTGCCCTCCCGCAGCGGCCGCTTGAGGATCTTGCCGCCCGGGTTGCGCGGCAGTGGTTCGCCGCGCACGACGACGAACTGCGGGAGCTTGAAGTCCGCCAGCCGCCCCTGCAGGTGGCCCAGCACGGCGTCCGCGTCGAGGCCGGCACCGGGCGCCGGGACGACCACCGCGCCCACCTTCTCCCCCATCACGTCGTCTGGCACGCCGACCACGGCGGCCTCGGCCACGCCCGGCACGGCGGCGAGGGCGTTCTCCACCTCCACGCAGTACACGTTCTCGCCACCGCGGTTGATCATGTCCTTGACCCGGTCGACGATGTGCACGAGACCGTGCGCGTCGATCCGGGCCAGGTCACCGCTGTGCAGCCAGCCGTCGACGAAGGTGGCGCGGGTGGCGTCGGGCTTGTTCCAGTAGCCGGCCACCACGTTCGGCCCGCGGATCAGCAGCTCGCCCACGCCGCTCGTCGCGTCGAGCACGTCCAGCGACAGGTCCACGACCGGCGCGGCGAACCCGACGGAGTCGGCGTGCGCGGCCGCCCACTCGTGGGGCAGGTAGGTGGCGATCGAGGAGGTCTCGGTGAGGCCGAACCCGTTGCCGACGCGGGCGTTCGGGAACCGGTCGGTGACCCGGTGCACCAGCGAGGGCGCGATGGGCGCGCCGCCGTAGGAGATCCGGGTGACCGCGCCGACGTCGAACTCGCCGAAGTCCGGCTGCGCCATCGCGAGGGCGTAGATCGCGGGCACGCTGGTGAGCACGGTGATCCGCTCCTCGACGACGGTGCGCAGGAACGCCCGCACGTCGAAGGCGGGCAGCACGACGGTGGTGCCGCCGATCGCGAGCTGCACGAGGAGCTGGCTGTTGCAGCCGGTGACGTGGAACAGCGGCACCGAGACGAGGTTGCGCAGCGACGGCCCTTCGGCGCGGTCCACGCCCGTCACCCGCAGCGCCGTCTCCACATTGGACAGGAAGTTCTCGTGCGAGGTCATCGCACCCTTGGGGAAGCCCGTGGTCCCGCTCGTGTAGAAGATCGCCGCCAGGTCCACGGGGGTGAGCGCGTCGGCGGCGTGCGGTGGCCCGTCCGGCAGCGGTTCGCCGGGGCGCAGCACGACGGCAGCGCCGGAGTCGGAGAGCACGTACTCGACCTCCGGCGGCGCGAAGCGGGTGTTCACCGGCACCGCGACGGCGCCGGCGAGCTGCGTGCCGAGGAACCCGAGCACCCAGTCCACCCCGGCCGGGAGCAGGATGGCCACGCGTTCCCCGCGCCCGACGCCCGCCGCCACGAGCCCGCCCGCGACCCGGGTCGCGCGGTCCCACAGCTGCCGGTAGGTCAGCCGCTGCCCGCCGACCTCGACGAGCGCCTCGACGTCCGGGAACCGCTCGACGCTCGCCCGCACCATCGCGACGAGCGAGTCCGACAGCGCCGCGTAGTGCGCCACCCCGGACACGTCCCGCTCGATCCCCGACACGTCGAAGGGCGCGTCGCCGCGGGGGTGGGGCTCGACCGCCATGCCGCTCATCCCTCCCGCGGTGTGAAGTAGCGGCGCGGGTTGTCCACGAGCATCGCCGTGATCTGCGCGTCGGTGACGCCCTTGTCGCGCAGCGCGGGCAGCACGTCGCGGTGGATGTGCTCGAAGTGCCAGTTGGGCACGGCCTGCTCCTTCGTGGCCTGCCACGCCTCGCCGGAGAAGAAGTCGATGTAGCAGGAGGCGTCCTGCGAGAGCACGATCCGGTCGGCGTAGCCCTGTTCGCAGAGCACGGCGATCGTGGCGACCCGGTCGGCCGTGGTGTTGTACATGTCCAGGCCGAAGCGGTCGCAGCCGATCGTGGCCCCCTGGTCCATGATCCACTTGAGGTGGTCGAGGTCGTTGGTGTCGCCCGCGTGCCCGATGACGACCTTCGTGAGGTCCACGCCCTCCTGCGCGTAGAGCTCCATGGCGAGGCGGCCCGTCCGGTGCGCGGCGTTCGTGTGCACGGTGATCGGCACCCCGGTCTCGCGGTGCACCGCGCAGATCGCCTTCTGCACGCGCGTCTGGTCCTCGGTGAGCCCGCGCGCCTCCACCACGCACTTGAGGAATGCGGCCTTCACCCCGGTGTCTCCGATGCCTTCCCGGATGTCGCGCAGGAACATCTGCGTCATCAGCTCCGGGCCACCCAGCTCGGTGCCCGGGCCCCGGTAGTGGAAGAAGTGCGGGATCTCGTCGAAGGTGTACAAGCCGGTGGCCACGACGATGTTGAGGTCCACCTCGGCGTTGATCCGCTGCACGCGCGGCAGGTAGCGGCCCAGCCCGATGACGGTGGGATCGACGATCGTGTCGACGCCGAGCGCGGCGAGCGAGCGCAGCTTGCCGATCGCGTCGTCGACCCGCACCTGTTCGTCCCACCACTCGTCGCCGTAGTTCTGCATGACGTCCGGGGTGAGCACGAAGACGTGCTCGTGCATCAGCGTCACACCCAGGTCGGCGAGCTCCACCGGCCCGCGCACCGTCTCGACCGCAACCATCGGCGCCTCCTCCTCGAGTCCCCGGGGGTTGATCGTGTCCCGGATCACACCCTTGCGGCAAGGGAGCACACTCGCGGCCATGTGCTGCGATGACGACGGGAAACTGGGCCTTCCGCCCCCGGTGATCGAGATGCTCGCGCGGTACCGCCGGCTGCGTGACGAGCAGGGGTTCGGCTGGGGTGAGGACGCCCTGCCCGACTTCTTCCGCTGGGCCCGCTTCAGCGCGCTCGGACCGGCGTTCGCCGAGTTCGCCACGTCCGGCGACTGGTCGGCGGCGGTCCGCGCGGCGATCGGCACGCAGGTCCCCGCGGGCCTGGTCGTGGTGGCGGTCGCGGACGACGGCGGGCTCAGCGCCGACAGCGGCCCGCCCCGGCCCGCGATCCGCGGCACCGCCGTGGCGGTGGACGTGGTCCTCGACTCGACCGCCGGCTCCGACGAGGTGGTCACGGTGGCCGGGCAGGACATCCCCGTGGCAGCCGGCGGTACCGGCCTCGTCACCCTCGACCTCGACGCCGCCACCCCGGACATCACGATCCGCCACGCGGACGAGACGCTGGTCGTGACGGGCGTGCTCACCCCGACGCCCGCCGCGACGCTGCGCCTGACCGCACCGCACGGCGCGCGCTGGTCCGTCACCGACACGACCGGCGGCGCCTGGTTCGCCGAGGGGGTGCCGCGCAAGTGGGACGCCCGCCACCGGCCGTTCTTCCACGCCGGCACGGTGGACGTCGCCGTCCCGGCCGCACCGCTGCACGTCGTGGCCGCCCGCGGGCTGGAGTTCGAGCGCCAGGAGTTCGACGTGTCGCCTGCGCCGGGCGGGACGGTCGAGGTGGAGTACCGGCCCGTCCGGCGCTTCGACCCGGCCGCGCAGGGCTGGTACGGCGGGGACATGCACGTGCACCTCAACTACAGCGGCGACCTCGTGCTCACGCCGGCCGACGCCGCCCGCATGCAGGTGGGCGAGGGCCTGCACCTGATGAACCTCGCGGCCGGGAACCTCGGCGGCTCGCTCGTGTACGACCGCGAGCTGCTGGAGTCGACGGCGGGAACGGACCTGTGGTCGGGCGGCTCGGGGGCCGAGCAGGTGGTGGCGCGGGCCGGCCTGGAGTACCGCAACGACCTGCTCGGGCACGTGCACGGCCTCGGGCTCACCGCGATGCCGCCCGTGCTGCACACCGGCCACGAGGGCTCGGACCGGCCGTGGGACTGGCCGCCGAACAGCGTGGCGTGCGCGCACATGCAGGAACTCGGGGCCACCACCACCTACGCCCACCCCGTGTACTCCCCGCTGACCGATCCTGACGACCTCTACGGCCCGTACCGCAGCGTGGAGGCGCGCGAGCTGGTCGCCGACGCCGCGCTCGGGGTCGTGGACGCGATCGAGCTCGTGTCCTGCTTCGACGACCGGGGCGCGGTGGTCATGTACCACCGGCTGCTGTCCTGCGGGCTGCGCCTGTCGGCCGCCGCGGGCACCGACGCGTTCCTCTCCTTCGCCCACGGTCCTGGCGTCGCCTCCAACCCGCCCGGCTGGGGGCGGGTGTACGCGCAGCTCGGCGCCGAGCCCCTGTCGGTGGCGGCGTTCCAGGACGCCGTCCGGGCCGGGCGCACGGTCGTCACGAACGGGCCGTGGCTCACGTTGGACGTCGACGGCCACGGTCCCGGCGCCGTGCTCCACCGCCGTCCCGGTGACCGGCTGGTGGTGCGGGCCCACCGGAGCGGCTCCGGCGTCGACCGGCTGGTGCTGCACGGCCCGGACGGCGAGCTCGCCGGCACCGGCGGGGACGTGCTCGGGCACGAGGTCGTCGTCGGCGAGGGCGGGCTGTGGCTCGCCGCGGCCGCGTACGGCGGCGACGACCCGCACACGCTCGGCGCGCCGGTCTTCGCCCACACCTCCCCCGTCTACGTCGACGTCGCCGGGCAACGGGTCGCGCGGTCCGACGCCGCCCGGTGGTGCCTCGGGCTGCTCGACCGGCTGCAGGCGCTCGCCACCGAGCACGGCCGCTTCGACCCGGATCGCCGGACGGAGCAGCTGGGCGACCTGACGGCGGTCATCGGCCGCGCGCGAGCGTTCTACGAGCGGGTCGCGGCGGCCTGAACTACACCGGTTCCAGGCGGACCGCGCAGACCTTGAACTCCGGCATCCGGCTCACCGGGTCCAGCGCCGGGTTCGTCAGCAGGTTCGCGGCCTGCTCCGCACCGAAGTGGAACGGCAGGAACACGGTGTCCAGCCGCATGCTCGGCACGCACCGCACCCGCGCCTGCGCCGCACCGCGCCGCGACACCACCCGCGCCCACTCGCCGTCGACCAGCCCGGCGCGGGCCGCGGTGTCCGGGTGCACCTCGACGAACGACTCCGGCACCACACCGGCCAGCTCCGCCACCCGCCGGGTCTGCGCGCCCGACTGGTAGTGCACCAGCACCCGCCCCGTCGTCGCCCGCAGCGGGTGCTCGGCGTCGGGCAGCTCGGCCGACGGCGTGTGGTCGACCGCCACCAGCCGCGCACGGCCGTCGGCGTGGGCGAACCGCTCGGTGAACAGGCGGGGCGTCCCCGGGTGGTCGGGCTCGGGGCAGGGCCAGTGCAGTGCCTCACCCGCATCGAGGCGGGCGTAGGAGATGCCGGCGTAGTCGGCGATCCCACCCGCGGACGCCGCACGCAGCTCGTCGAACACGGTTTCGGCGTCCGCGGGGAACCCGTCGAACCCGAGCCGCTGCGCCAGGCCCGAGACGACCTCCAGGTCGGTGCGCACCCCCGGCGGTGGGTCGAGCGCCCGGCGCCGGCGCAGCACCCGGCCCTCGAGGTTGGTCATGGTGCCCTCCTCCTCGGCCCACTGGGCCACGGGGAGCACCACGTCGGCGGCCATCGCCGTCTCGCCGGGCAGGACGTCCGCCACGACGAGCAGGTCCAACGCCGCCAGCCGCTCGGCGACCGCACCGGCGTTCGGCGCGGACACGAGCACGTTCGAACCGAACACGAGCAAGGCCTTCGGACCGCCACTGCGACCGAGCGCGGCAAGCAGCTCCGTGGCGCTGCGACCGGCGCCGGGCAGGCTGTCCGGGTCCACGCCCCACACGCCGGCGACGTGCGCGCGGGCGGCCGGGTCGGTGATCGAGCGGTACCCGGGCAGCTGGTCGGACTTCTGCCCGTGCTCGCGCCCGCCCTGCCCGTTGCCCTGGCCGGTGACGGTGCCGAAGCCCGAGCCGGGCCGGCCGGGCAGCCCCAGCGCGAGGGCGAGGTTGATCCACGCCGTGACCGTGTCGACGCCGTGCGCGTGCTGCTCGGCACCCCGTGCGGTGAGCACGTAGCGCCGCGTCGCGCCGGCGAGCCAGCCGACGACCGTGCGCATGTCCGCCGCCGGCACCCCGCACACCCGCTCGGCCCGCTCCGGCCACCACTGCGCGGCGAGCCGCCAGGCCTCGTCGAAACCGGTGGTGCGTTCGGTCAGGTACTCCGCGTCGAGGTGCCCGTCGGCCATCGCTGCGTGCAGCAGGCCCAGCGCCAGGACCAGGTCCGTGCCGGGCACCGGCTGCAGGTGCAGCCCGCCGGACGCGACCGCGCGCTCCGCCGTCGGCGTCCGCCGCGGGTCGACCACGACGAGCCGCGCCCCGCTCAGGTGCCCCATCAGCGGCGGCATGGTCTCGGCGAGGTTCGCGCCCGCCAGCAGCACGACCTCGGCGTCGTCCAGATCGGTGACGGGGAACGGCATCCCGCGGTCGAGGCCGAACGCCCGGTTGCCCGCCGCCGCGGCCGACGACATGCAGAAGCGGCCGTTGTAGTCGATCTGCGAGGTCCGCAACGCCACGCGGGCGAACTTGCCGAGCAGGTAGGCCTTCTCGTTGGTCAGCCCGCCCGCGCCGAACACCGCCACCGCGTCCGGCCCGTGCTCGGCCTGCAGCGCGCGGATCCGGTCGACGACGTGCCCGAGCGCCGCGTCCCACCCGACCGGCCCGAGCGGCGCCGCCCGGGCGGGGCGCACCAGCGGCGTCGTCAGCCGCTCGGGGTGGTGCAGCAGCGCCCCGGACGTCCAGCCCTTCTGGCACAGCCCGCCGCGGTTGGTCGGGAACTCACGGCCGTCCACCGCGCCGGTCCGGTCGACCCACTGGCCGCATTGCAGCGCGCAGTAGGGGCAGTGGGTGGCGACGCGCGGCGGCGCTGCGGCGACCGTCATACGCCCGCGTGCGCATGCACGGCCCCAGCGGGCGCCGGCCGCAGGTAGACGACGTAGGTCACCACGACGCACACCACGTAGAAGGCGAGGAACGACCAGAACGCGGGGTCCCCCGAACCGGCGGAGAGGAACGCCTGGCGGAACGCGAGGTTGATGAACAGCCCGCCCAACGCCCCGACCGCACCGGCGATGCCGATGACCGCACCCGAGATCCGGCGGGCGCGCAGCAGCGCCGCCCGCTCGTCCGCCCCGTCCGCGACCGCTGCCTGCGCCTGGCCGCGGAAGATCGCCGGGATCATCTTGTACGTCGAGCCGTTGCCGAGCCCGGTCAGCGCGAACAGCACCACGAACCCCGCGGTGAACAGCGCCAGCGAGCCGATGGCCGAAGCCGCGATCACCACGCCGGTGGCGAGGCCCATCGCGATGAAGTTCCAGAAGGTCACCCGTGCCCCGCCGAGGGCGTCGGCGAGCTTGCCCCCGTACGGCCGGATCAACGAGCCGAGCAGCGGGCCGATGAACGTGACCGCCGCGGCCTCCAGCGGCGTGCGCCCGAACTGGTTCTGCAGCACGAGCCCGAACGCGAAGCTGTAGCCGATGAACGATCCGAACGTACCGATGTAGAGCAACGACATCACCCAGGTCTGCGGCTCCCGCACCGACTCCCGGAAGGCACCGGTGTCGCCCGTGACCGAGGACAGGTTGTCCATCTTCAGCGCGGCGAGCACCGCGGCGACCACGATCAGCGGGATGTAGACACCCAGCAGGATCCGCGGCGCGCCCGTCCCGGCCGTCGCGATGATCAGCAGGCCGACCAGCTGGACCACCGGCACGCCGATGTTGCCCCCGCCCGCGTTCAGCCCCAGCGCCCAGCCCTTGCGGGCCTCGGGGAAGAACGCGTTGATGTTCGCCATCGACGACGCGAAGTTGCCGCCGCCGACGCCGCCGACCGCCGCGACGAGCACGAACGTCGCGAACGACGTGCCGGGCTGCATGACGAACCCGGCGAGGACCGTCGGCACCAGCAGCATCAGGGCGCTGGCGATCGTCCAGTTCCGGCCGCCGAAGCGCGCCACCGCGAACGTGTAGGGCAGCCGCAGCACCGCCCCGACCAACGTCGGCACCGAGACGAGGACGAACTTCCCCGCCGCGTCGATGCCGTACTCGGGCCCCATGAACAGCACGAGGACCGACCACATCGTCCAGATCGAGAACCCGATGTGCTCGCTGACGATGGAGAACCACAGGTTGCGGTTCGCGATCTTCGCGCCGGTCCGCTCCCAGAAGCCCTGGTCCTCGGGGTCCCAGTGGTCGATCCAGCGCCCGCGCAGCAGGGAGCGCGTGGGAGGTGCGTCTGGTGCCGTCGTCGTCACGCCGGTCCTCCTGGTTCGTCGGTCCGGAGCGACGCTAGGAGGAGCCCGTTACCAGGTTGTCGGTTCGATGTGACGGGGACGAAAAGTGGCCCTCACGGGCGAGGTCCTCGACGGGTGAGCCCGGCCCACGCCACATCCGCCGGCACCGCGACTCGCGGAAGGTGAGGCCCCCACCCCGCGAGTCGGGGTCTGGGTGCACGCAAGTCGCGGTCTGGGCGCCTATGGATGCGCGCGAAAAGCGGCGTGATCATCGCTTCGGTGCGCCGACGGCGAGATCCCGCCGTTCGTGCACCGGAGCGGTGATCATGCAGGCGACCTACAGGAGCGGGCCGATCGCACCCGCCGCACGCTGCAGCCCGGCCAGGGTCTGCGGTGAGGCCTCGGAGTGCTGGGCGTGCAGGGCGACGCGGTGCAGCAGCGCGCGCAGGAGCACCTGCGGCCACTCCTCGAGGTGCGTCCACCGGTGGGGCAGCCCTTCGTCGGCCCCGCCCCACGCCAGCGCATCGACGACGATCACAGCCGCGGCCCACTGGGCCGGCCGCCAGCACGGGACGAGATCGATCAGCGCCGGGACGCCGTGCTCGTCGAACAGGACGGCCCCGAACAGCTCGGGATGCACCAGCTGCGGAACGAGCTGGATCGGTTTGCGGAACTCGGCGAGCTGCGTGTACAGCTCACCCCCGGTAGCCGGGTCGAGCGTGAGACGCCGCTCGCCGAACGCCCCGGCAGCGGAGCGGGTGAGCAGGTCGTCCCGGTCGTCGAGGAGCCGCGGTCGCGAGACCGCCGTGGTGGCCGCGTGCAGCCGCACCGACGCCTCGATCACCTCGTCGTACCGAGGCTCCACGAACCCGGGGATGAACCGGCAGGCCGCCCAACCGCCGACGACCCAGCGCCCGTCGGAGGAGCGCAGCGGCCGCGCGAGATTCACCCCGTCGACCTCCAGGCCGTCGAGCACGGCGGCGGACCACGCGGCGACGACGTTGTCCGGAACGGGACGGACGAGCACGTCGCCGCAATGCCAGGCACGCCGCCCGGCCCACACGACCGGCCGCGGTTCGACGTCGTTCACGCCGAACGCGGTGCGGACGTGCGCGGGCAAGGTGGCCCCGGCGGACGACAGAGCGGGCGCAGCGGTCACGACACCGCACGCTACCTGCGCGCGGTCGGTCTTCCGGGCAACCACGCGGGGCGCGTCGCGGCACCGCGCGATCGTGCGGTGCCGCCGCCCATGATCACTGACCGTCGCGATTCCGGCCACCCCGCCGTCCCATGATCGCCATCAGGGACGCGACCCGTCACCGTCGCACCGGTTCACACCCGGAACGACCACTGTTCGCAGTCGCCGGGGGTGTCGGACCGCTGCTCGCGCCCGATGGAGGTTCTCGTCCGGGGCGTTCCGGTCGCCGATCTAGTCGTCGTCCGAGCCGGAATCGCCGCCGTCGTCGGAGTCCCCGCCGTCATCGGAGTCCCCGCCGTCGTCCGAATCCCCGCCGTCGTCCGAATCCCCGCCGTCATCGGAGTCCCCACTGTCGTCGGAGTCCCCACTGTCGTCGGAGTCACCACTGTCGTCGGAGTCACCGCTATCGCCGGAATCATCACCGCCGCCGGAGTCGTCCCTGTCACGGGAGTCATCGCCGGAGTCATCCTCCTTGGAGTCCCGGTCACCGTCGGAGTCCCGGTCACCGTCGGAGTCCCGATCACCGTCGGAGTCCCGATCACCGTCCGACTCCCGATCACCGTCCGACTCCCGATCACCGTCCGACTCCCGATCACCGTCCGACTCCCGATCACCGTCGGAGCCCCGATCACCGTCGGAGCCGTCCTCGTTCTCGGGAGCGCGTTCGCTGTCCGAGTCACGGTCGCTGTCCGAGTCACGGTCCTGCGCCTCCTCGGAATCCCGAGCGCCGCCGGACCGCCCATCGTCGTCGGTGTCCTCGGCGTCCTCCTCCCGACCAGAGCCCTCGGCGTCGGAGTCGTCCGCATCACGCTCGGAGGCCGACGAGGAGCGGTCCGACCGGTCGTCCGAGTCACGGCCTTCCGAGTCACGGTCGCCCGAGTCACGGTCGCCCGAGTCACGGCCTTCCGAATCACGGTCGCCCGAATCGCGGTCGTCGTCCGCGCGGTCCAACGCCTCCCAGACGGCCGCCTCCACAGCCTCGTCGTCCCACGACGACCAGTCCCCGGAGTCATCGCCGGAGTCATCGCCGGACTCGTCACCGGACTCATCGCCGGACTCATCGCCGGAGTCCCTCTCCCGCGGGTCGTCGTCGGCATCGCGCGACCCGGAGCGCTCGTCCCCGTCCGAGGCATCCTGCGCGTCGTCGTCGTCGGAGTCGTCGCTCTGCTCCGCTGCGACCTGCAACAGGGAGCCGATCCCCCAGCCGTCGTCACCGTCGAGCGCGTCGAGGGCCGCCTCTACCGCCTCCTCGTCGGAGTCCCGCGAGTCCGAGCCGCCCGAACGGTCTCCTCCGGACGAGCTGTCCCGGTCGGAACCCCTTTCCCGGGAGTCGTCGCTGTGGCGGCCCTCCGCGTTGTCGGAACGGTCGGCGTTCCGCGCGCCCTTCGGGTCCTCCTCGCGGTCGTCCTTGCTCTCGTCCTCGCGGCGGTCCTTGCTCTCGTCCTTGTTCTCCTTGCTCTCCTTGCTCTCGTCCTTGCCACCGGCACCGTCATCGTCACGATCCCCGGGCAGGGCATCGTCCACGACCTCGACCACACCGGTGAGAACACCGCCCGGTCGCGACGACTCCGATCCGCCCCGGTCGTCCCGGTCCTCCCGGTCGTCCCGGTCGCTTCGGTCGTCCTGGTCGCTTCGGTCGCCCCGGTCGTCCCGGTCGGAGCCGCTGTCGTCGTCGCCCCTGTCGCCGCCGTTCCCGCCGCCGCCGTTCCCGCCGCCGCCCCCACGACCGTCCCGGTCATCGTCCGACGACCCACCGTCCCCTCCGCCACCGGTGAGCAGGCCTCCGACGGCGTCGACCACGCCACCGACCGGGCCGCCGGAGTCGTCCCGGTCGCCGCTGCCGCCTTCCTCCTGCTCCTGCTCCTGCCCGGAGGACCCGCGGTCAGCGTCCCGATCGCGATCGGGACCACCCTCGTCACGGTCCCGCCCGCCGCCCAGCACATCCCCCAGCCCGCCTACGGCGTCCCCGATCGAGCCGCCCGGATCGTCACGCCCGGAGTCGGGACCACGGGAGTCAGGACGGCCGGTGTCGGGACCGTCAGCGCCGGGACCGTCAGGGCCGCGACCGCCAGAGCCGGGAGCGTCAGAGCCGGGAGCGCTCGAATCGGGAGCGCCGGCCTCAGGACCACCGGAGTTGCGCTCGTCGCCGCCGGGAAGGGCGTCGACGACGTCGTCCAACGGACCTCGGTCCGGTGCGCCGGCCCGTCCCGGCCCGTCCCCGTCCCGGTCGGGAGAGGACGGCTCTCGAGCATCGGCGGCGCCTTCGTCGGGCTCGGCGTCCCGCCCGCCCGGGCCCCGGTCGCCGTCCGCCGGGCCGTCGTTCCCACCGCGGAGCGCCTCGTCGATCGGACCGAGGACGTCGCCGAGCGGACCGCTGTCACGCTCGGGGTCCGGCTCGGCGCCATCGGCGAGCACCGAGGGACCGTCCGGCTCGTCGGCGTCGGCGCGCGGATCGGGCTCGTCACGGTGCTCCGCGGCCTCGTCGCCGGGGCCACGGGGGTCGGGTGGCGCGCCGTTGGACGTGTCCTGCCGCTCCTGGCCCTCCTCCTGCTCGTCACGCGCGAGGACATCCGGCAGATCGGGCGGGCCGCCGTGCTCGTCGTCGGGCTCGTCGCCGTCGGCCTCGTCGCGATCGGGCTCGTCGCCGTCGGACTCGTCGCGATCGGCCTCGTCGCGATCGGACTCGTCGCGATCGGCCTCGTCGCGATCGGCCTCATCACCGTCGGACTCGTCACGACCGGCGCCGTCGGAGTCACCTGAGCCGTCCGAGTCCTTGCCGTCGGACTCGTCGTCGCCGTCGGAACCCCCGCTCTCGACGACCTCGAGCACGCGCTCGCGAACCTCGGCGGTCTCCTCACCGTCGTCGGGCAGGGGGGCGCGCACCGCGTTGTCGACCCCGCGCTCCAGGTTCTCCAGCTCCGTGCGCCGCGCCTCGCGTTGCCGCAGCCGCAGATCGCGTTGCTCGTCGAGCGCCGCGATCTCGGCGGCCTGCTGGGGGGTCGGACGCTTGGCGGGGACGTCTTCCAAGGCCTCCTCGACGGCCTGCAGGTGCCGCTCGGTGAGCTGCAGGTCCGCCCGGACGCGATCGAGGGAGCGGTAGGTGTCGATCTGGGACTGCAGCGTGGCCTTGCGCCGCTCGAGCAGCCCCTTGCGGGCGTGCAGGTCCTCGACCGCGGGCGGCGCCTCGGCCCGCTGCTCCTCGGGGAGGCTGGTCCAGGCGTCCTCGGTCTGGGCGATCGTGTCCAACTGCCGGTTGAGCGAGGTCAGGGTCACCTGGGCGTGGGCGATCCACTCCTCCCCGGTGTTCACCCCCGGCGCCGCCCGGACCGGCACGGCCGACGGCACCGGCGCGGACGCGGTGACGGCGTAACCACCGGCGAGGATGCCGGCCGCGCTCACCACGGCGACGGTGCGCCTGCGATGACGGCTGCCGCCGGTCGGGCGCACCGGCCCGGGCCGTTCCTGCGCGCCTGCCCGCCGCGCCTGCACCCGGGCCCGCTGGAGCCGCGCACCGTGGGGCACGGAAGGCTCCCACGGCTCGTCCGCGGGCTCCAGGAGCCACGGGAGGGTGGCGGCGAGCCGAGTGTCCTGCTCGACCTGGGCCGCCGCCCGGCGGGCCTGGCGCGCGGCAGAGCGGTGCGCCGCGGTGCAGTAGCGGCGCGGCGGACGGCCCGGGATGTCCTCGATCACCACCTCGCACCCGGGCAGCGCGCAGCGTCTCGCGTCGTCGTCCACCAAAGCGACCCCCATCGCCGGGTGACGGAAGGCATGCCGGGTCCCGGCGACGCTCCGTCCGGCCACCGTGGTGTGCGCCCCAGCGCACCCCGACCCCGCGGGTGCCGGATCCGTCTTGATCTTCCCGGGATCGGAACGCTACTCGGCGCTCGACCGGGTGTCACTGCTCCGTTCGACCAACATCATCGAGGGAAGAAGGTGACGCTGCGTCATTGCCGCACCCCCCGATTGAGCCATTAGTGAGAGCGCTCGCACGTCCGCTCGATCCGTTCTTGCAAACGTACCGAGCAGATGCACCCCGACAACGACGGCGCCCCCTCCGGCTGGATGCCGAAAGGGGCGCCGTGTGATGGGTGGGGGGGTCAGTACACCGGCTGGGACGGGTCGACCTGCTTGACCCACGAGAGGACGCCGCCACCGACGTGCACGGCATCCTTGAAGCCCGCCTTGTGCAGCGCGGCGAGCGCCTCGGCCGAGCGCGCACCCGACTTGCAGTGCAGCACCACCGGCTTGTCCTGCGGGATGTCGGCGAGCGCCTCACCGGAGAGGATGCGGTCCTTCGGGATCAGCTTCGCGCCCGGGATGCTGACGATCTCGTACTCGTTCTGCTCCCGGACGTCGATGAGCTCGAAGTCCTTGCCCGCGTCGATCATCTCCTTGAGCTCGAGCGCGGTGATCGTGCTGCCCGCGGCGGCGCTCTGCGCGTCGTCGGACACCACGCCGCAGAACGCGTCGTAGTCGATGAGCTCGGTGATCTTCGGCGTGTTCGGGTCCTTGCGGATCTTGATGGTGCGGTAGCTCATCTCCAGGGCGTCGTAGACCATCAGCCGGCCCAGCAGCGGCTCGCCGATGCCGGTGATCAGCTTGATGGCCTCGTTCACCATGATCGAGCCGATCGAGGCGCAGAGCACGCCCAGCACCCCGCCCTCGGCGCACGACGGCACCATCCCGGGCGGCGGCGGCTCGGGGTAGAGGTCGCGGTAGTTCAGGCCCAGCCCGTTCGGCGCGTCCTCCCAGAAGATCGAGACCTGCCCCTCGAACCGGAAGATCGAGCCCCACACGTAGGGCTTCCCGAGCAGGACGGCGGCGTCGTTCACCAGGTACCGCGTGGCGAAGTTGTCGGTGCCGTCGAGGATGAGGTCGTAGTCGCGGAAGACGTCGAGCACGTTCGACGATTCGAGCCGCAGCTCGTGCAGCCGCACCTCGACGTTCGGGTTGATCTCCTTGATGGAGTCGCGGGCCGACTCGCCCTTCGGGCGACCGACGTCGGACTGCCCGTGGATGACCTGCCGCTGCAGGTTCGACTCGTCCACCACGTCGAACTCGACGATGCCGAGCGTGCCGACGCCCGCGGCGGCCAGGTAGAGCAGCGCCGGGCTACCGAGCCCGCCCGCGCCGACCACCAGCACCTTCGCGTTCTTCAGCCGCTTCTGCCCCGCCATGCCGACGTCCGGGATGATGAGGTGGCGGCTGTAGCGCTCGACCTCCTCCTTGGACAGCTCGGCGGCCGGCTCCACGAGCGGCGGTAGCGCCATGATCAAGCTCCTCGCATCGACGTACGGTCTCTCAGGCGGCAACGTCGCGGTCACCCGGGTTCTTCCCAGGTCCCGGCCCCCACCGCATCCCACATGCCGGCGACGGCGCGCGCCACCACGTCGGGGGCCTCGATCTGCGCGACGTGCCCCACACCCGGCAGCACCAGCAGCCGCGAGCTCGACAGTGCCGCGGCGGTGCGGTGGGCGAGCCGCGGCGCGACGAGCCGGTCGCGCTCACCCCACACGACCAGGGTCGGGGCCTGCACCCGCGCGGCCACCGACCACAACGACTCCCCGCGCAACCAGCCCGCGACCATCCCCCGGCCGGTCTGCTCGGCGGCCTCCCGGGCCCACGCCAGCCGTTCGCGCGCGGCGTACTCCGCGGCGGCCTCGACCAGCCGGTGCTCCGAGGCGATCCCCGGGTCGCCGAAGCACAGGCGCACCACCTGCTCGGCGCGGGTGCGCGGATCGGCCGCGACCAGTGCGGCCCGGGCCCGCCGCCCGATCACGGGCAGCAGCGAGAGCAGCAGCCTCGGGTCGGACACGCGGCGCGGGTCGGGGCGCAGGTCGGGCATGGCCGGGGAGACCAGCGTGAGCGTGCGCACGAGCTCCGGACGCCGTGCGGCCACGCTGAGCGCGACCGCGCCCCCGAAGGAGTTGCCCAGCAGGTGCACCGGGCGTCCGCGGCCGGCGAGGAAACACAGCAGCGCGTCGGCGTGCCCGGCAGGTGAGTAGTCGCGCGACGCGAGCGGCCGCGAGAGCCCGAAACCGGGCAGGTCCACCGCGGTGCCGGCGGCGCGGGTGGCGAGCAGCGCGGCGAGATCCGTCCAGTTCGTCGCCGAGCCGGACAGGCCGTGGACGTAGACGGCCGGTGTGTCCTGCGGCCCCGGTGTCTCGCGCACGTGCAGCGTGACGCCGCCGGAGGTCACCTCACCGCCCGGCCAGGGGGCCCGGTGCGGGTCCCGGACCGGCAACGTGGCGGCGTCGGCGAACAGCGGCCCCGGCACCGGCGCGGGGGCCTGGCGGCGGACGCGCGCGCGGTACGGCGCGGTCGGGGTCGGGGCGGTCCCGGTCGGCGCGGTCCCGGTCACTGTCGTGCTCACCCCTCGAGGATGGCTCCGACGAGCGACCACGGCCACTCGCGGTGACGGGACTCGCGCTTGTGGGGGACGTCATCGCTGCGGCGCCGGGCCGTTGTACCTGGGGGAGGAGGGACATGGGCACCGGAACGCGGCTCGCCGGCACCGTCGCGGCGGTGACGGCCGTGTTCGCCGTCGCGTGGAGCGTCGGCGCGTCGACCACCTCGCGTCCCGTGCCCCCCGCGGCCGCGCCGAGCGTCACGATCTCGCGGGCCGCCGTGCCCGCTCCCGCACCGGTGGAGTCACGGGTGGCGCTGGTGGACGGCTACCGCGTGCGGCTGGACGGCGAGCTCGTGCCGGGCGGCCCGTCGCAGGTGTTCGCCACGATCACCCGGGACGGCGCAGCGGTCACCGACCTGGAACCGCACCTCGGCGGGTTCGGCCACCTCGTCGTCCTGCGGCTCGAGGACCTGTCGCTGCTGCAGGTGCGCTCGGGCGGCCCGGCGCCGGACCCGACCGACCGATCCGGCCCCGGTCTCGCGTTCACGACGGGTGCCACGGCGTCCGGCGACTACCGGCTCTATCTGGAGTTCCGGCACGGGGGCGCCGTGCACACCGCCACCTTCACGATCCCGGCCCGGGAGGTCTCGTGACGCTGCGGCGCACGGAGACGCTCGCGCTCGCCGTCGTAGGAGTGGTCGCCGCGGCCACCTTGGGCTACCGCCTCGGCGCGGGCACTCCGGCCGTGACGGCGTTCGGCAACGCCCTGGCCGTGCTGCTCGGTGGCGTCCCGCTCGCGCTGCACCTGGCGACGGCGACCCCCCTGCTGATGGCGGCGGGCCGCGGCGCCCGGCTCGGGATCCTGCTCCCCGCCGCCGCGAGCGAGGCGCTCCGCGTCGACACCGTGGTCGTGGCCGGCACGGAGGTCCTCACGACCGGCGGGCCGGAGGTGCAGGACGTCCGGCTGGCGCACGGCGTCACCCGGGACGACGTGCTGCGCCTGGCCGGTTCGGTCGCGCAGGAGTCCGCGCGACCGGTGGATCGCGCCGTCGCCGCCGCATCGTCGGTGCTCCCCCGGGTCGCGGAGTTCGACGCAGTCGACGATCTCGGCGCCCGCGGACTCGTCGCGGAGCTCGTCACCGGCCCGGACGGGGAGCCGACGGTGATCGCGCACGCCGTGCTCGTCGGAGATGTCGCGCTGCTGACCGACTACGGCATCGCCCTGCCCGCCGAGCTGGCCGACGCCCCGGCGCAGGCGTCGGCCGCCGGCCGGACCCCCGTCGCGGTGGCGTGGGACGGGGTGGCGCGCGCCGTGCTGGCGGTGGGTTGCGCCGTGTCCGCGTCCCACGGCTCGGCCGTGCACGCCCTGCGCGGGCTCGGCGTCCGGCCCGTCCTGTTGACCGCGCATGCCGAGGCCGCCGCGCGGTACGTCGCCGGGCGGTGCGGCATCGACCCCGAGGCCGTGCACGCCGGGCTCGCCCCCGAGGACGAGGCCGCGGTCGTGCACGCGCTGCGGTGCGCCGGTGCCCGCGTGGCGGTGGTGGCCGACGGGACGCACGGCGCTGCGCTCGCCGCCGCGGACCTGGCCCTTCGCACGGACCCGGTCGCGCCGGCGCATCCCGGCCTCACCGCCGCCGTGGACGCCGTCCGGCTCGCCCACCGGGCCACCGGCGTGGCCAGGGCCAACCTCGTCTGGACACTCGTCTGCCTCGCCGCCGTCCTCCCGGCCGCGGCCATCGGAGCGCTGGGCCCCGCCCTCGCCGCAGCGCTGACGGCGGCGAGCGCGCTCGTCGTCGTCGCCAACAGCCTGCGGCTCGAGCGGTTCGGTACTACCGGCGGGTAAGGTGTGCCTTCGCACCCGATCGGGTGGACGACGGGAGGGCAACCGCATGACCGAGGCACCGGCACCGGTGCACCGCGGCACCCGGCTGTCGCGCGACGCACGTCGGGCCCAGCTGCTCGTGGCCGCCCGGGACGTCTTCGCGGCGCACGGCTACCACGCCGCCGCGATGGACGACATCGCCGAGCGCGCGGGCGTGAGCAAGCCGGTGCTCTACCAGCACTTCCCCGGCAAGCTCGAGCTCTACCGGGCGCTGCTCACCACCTACGCCGACGAGCTGGTGGAACGGGTCGCCGACGCCATCCGCGGCACCACCGACAACGAGCAGCGCGTGCACGCGGCCGTGTCGGCCTACTTCGACTTCGTGGCCGGTGAGGGCCAGGCCTACCGCCTGGTGTTCGAGTCCGACCTGCGCGGCGAGCCCGAGGCCGCGGCCGTCGTGGACGGCGCGCTCACCCGCTGCATCGACACCGTCGCCGCGGCCGTCACCACCGACGCCGGGCTGGACGCCCCCCGAGCCCGGATGCTCGCCGTCGGGCTCGTCGGGCTGAGCCAGGTGGCCGCCCAGTACTGGCTCGACTCGGACCAGAGCGTCCCGCGCGACGAGGCCGTCTCGCTGATGTCGGGCTTCGCGTGGCGCGGCCTCGCCGGCTTCCCCCTGGTGCACGACTGACCCGCCGGCCGGCGGCGGCGCTCAGTTCCCGCCGGTGAGCACGCGGTCGACCAGGCCGTAGTCGGCCGCCTCCTGGGCGCTGAACCAGCGGTCGCGGTCGAAGTCGGCCTCGATGCGCTCCACCGGCTGCCCGGAGTGTTCGGCCGTGAGCTCGGCGATCCGCCGCTTGAGCCTGCTCAGCATCTCCGCGCGGATCACGATGTCGGACTCCGAGCCGCCCGCCCCGCCCGAGGGCTGGTGCATCATCACCTGGGAGTGCGGGAGCGCGAAACGCTTGCCGGGAGCACCCGCCGTGAGCAGGAACTGTCCCATGGAGGCGGCCATCCCGGTGGCGACGGTGGAGACGTCCGGCTCGATCGCGTGCATCGTGTCGTAGATGGCCATGCCCGCGAAGACCGAACCACCGGGCGAGTTGATGTAGAGCGTGATGTCCGCGTGCGGGTCCTCCCCCGCGAGCAGGAGCAGCTGCGCGATCAGCTTCGTGGCGACGGGGTCGTCGACCTCCTGACCGAGCACGACGATGCGCTCGTGCAGCAGCCGGTCGTAGACCGAGTCGTCGAGGGTGGTGACGCCCTGGGGTGCACTCATGGTTGCGGGTCCTTCCCTAGCGGGTGGGCTTGCGGCTGGCGATCACGGTGTCTGCGAGCCCGTAGGCCACGGCCTCCTCGGCGGTGAGGATGAGATCGCGCTCGATGTCGTCGCGGATGCGCTCCGGCGACTGTCCCGTGGCCTCGGAGAGCGCCGATTCGAGCTGCCTGCGCAACCGGGTGACCTCGGCGGCGTGGATCTCCAGGTCGGAGGTCTGGCCGTGGATGGCCTCGACGCTGGGCTGGTGGATCAGCACCCGGGCGTTCGGCACCACGGCGCGACGGCCGGGCGTCCCGGCGGCGAGCAGCACCGCCGCGGCGGAGGCCGCCTGCCCGAGGCAGTAGGTGTGCACCTCCGGTCGGATGTAGCGCATCGTGTCGTAGATGGCGGTCATCGCCGTCAACGAGCCGCCGGGCGAGTTGATGTACATCGAGATCGCCCGGTCCGGCTCGCTCGACTCGAGGCACACCAGCTGCGCCATGACGTCGTTGGCCGAGACGTCGTCGACCGGGGCACCGAGGAAGACGATCCGCTCCTCGAACAGCTTGCTGTAGGGGTTCGTCTCCTGGTGGCCGTAGCTCGTCCGCTCGACGAACGACGGCAGGACACTGCGGGCACGGATCTCCGTGACTGGCATGCGGGCACCTCCAGGGTGTGGACGAGGCGGACGCTAACGGCGTCGGGCCTGCTCACCCCCGCTGCTTCGCCGGGGGCGAACCGCTTTCGCCCAGGGCGGACGCCCTCCGCGCCGATGAGTTCCGAATGTGGTGCCGGTCTCATCCGGCAACGCGCCACACGGGCGCACCGACCGGGAGGGAGCCGGCGATGACCACCACCACCAGCACGATCCTCAGCCACCGGGACCGCGCCGTCCTGCGAGCCGTCGCCGCCGGGCGCTGCACCCTCTCCACGGGCTGCCTGCTCGCCGTCGACGGTGTGGGGTGCTGCGACCAGTTCGTCGGCCGCCGGCTGACGAACGCGGGCCTGATCCGCACCGGCCCCGGCCCCGCCCACCTGACGGCGGACGGCCACGCGCTGCTCGAGGCGGCGTGATGGCACTCCCCGAACACTGCGACCGCTGCCCCGCCGTGGCCCGGGTGCGGGCCGAACTGCCCTTCGGCGAGCTGCTCTTCTGCACCCACCACGCCCGCGCGCACGAGGACCGACTCCGGACGCTGGGCGCCCGGCTCCGCATCCCGGCGACCGCTCCCCCGCTGCCACCGGTCCGGTCCCGCCGCAGCCACGACCCCGCCGTGCCGCGGTGACCGGACGCCCCGGCGCGGACCCGGGGCCGTCCGGATGATCGTCGCCACCCGCACACCAGCGCTGCTACCGCAACAACCACGCACCTCTCACACCGATCAACCGGCCGTGATCCGACCGAGCCGCACACCACCGCCCAACCACCGCAACCACGTACTTGTCGCGACGATCACCGGACGGGGGCCCGTCGGCGCGACGCGCAGCAGTCAGGTGCGGCTCGCGGCGATCAGGCCGTGCGGCGTTGCGGCTGGGCCGCCCTCGCGGCGCCGGCGGCCAGGCCGGCGATCCGGCCCGCCACCCCCGACACCCGTTCCAGCGGCAGCATGTGCCCGGCGTCCGGGAAGATCGTCAGGTCCGCGGTGGGCAGTGCGGCGGCGATCCGGCGAGCGGCGCGCACGGGAGTGAGGCGGTCCCGCGAACCGACCAGCACGACGGTCGGGATCTCCGCGAAGGCGGCCAGCGCCGCATCGCGCTCGTGCGTCTCGAGGGTCGGCCGGAAGCCGGAGACCGTCAGCGGTCGGCACCCGGCCACCACCTCGCAGGTGATCCGGCGGGCATCCCGGTCCGCTCGCGGCCCGAGCAGCAGCCAACGCATTCCGGGAGCCAGCAGGCGCGGGTCACCGAGGCTGTCCCGGGTGGTCCAACGGCGGGACCCGTACACCCGCTGCTCCACGCGACGGAAGACGGCCGTGCCCCGCGGGGACAGGCCGAACGGCCGCTCGGCGAGGCCACCGCTCGCGGTGGCGACCAGCGCGATGCCGCGCACCCTGGCCACGAGGTGCGGGTGGCGTTCGGCGAGCGCCATCAGGGTCATCCCGCCCATCGAGTGCCCCGCGAGCACCAAGGGCCCCTCGGGTGCCGTGGCGGCGATGACCTGGGCGAGGTCGTCGGCGAGCTGGTCGATCGTCATCGATTCCGGCGCCACGGCCCCGGAGCCGCCGTGGCCGCGGTGGTCGGGCCGCACCACGCGCACCGGAGCGGGCCCGGTCGCGAGCGAGCCGGCGACCGGCCCCCAGGTGCGCCGGTCGAGCGTCCAACCGTGGACCAGGACGACCGTGACGGGCGCATCCGGCGGGCCGTCCAGCCTGACGTGCAGCGGCACGCCGTCGGAGGCGGGGACGGATCGGGCGGTGGTCATCGGACGAGGTACCCCTTCCGCCTGCGGATCCGGCTCGCTACCGCGGGTCGGTCAGGAAGACGTCCACCAGGGCGGGGTTGTAGGCGTGCACGAGGATGCCGAAGATGATGGCGTCGAAGGTCAGGTGGACGGTGACCACGTAGGGCAGTGACCGCGTGCGCTGGAAGATGTAGCCCTGCAGCAGGGCGAAGGGCACCGTGAGCAGCGGGCCCCAGCCGCGGTAGCCCAGCTCCCAGAGGAACGAGACGAACACCACGGACTGCAGGAGGTTCGCCTGCCAGAACGGGAAGTGGTGGCGGAGCAGGGCGAAGACGACGCAGATGAAGAACAGCTCGTCCCACAGTCCGACGGCGTTGACGCCGATGAACAGCCGGATGATCTCGTCGGTGCCGGAGACGTCGGGCCAGTTCCGATAGGCACCCGAGCCCAGGAAGTACACCGGGAGGACCAGGTAGCCGGCGACGGCCACCAGCGCCAGGTAGCCCCACTCGAACCGGCTCCACCGGTTCCCGGTTCCGACCGGGAACCTGATGACGTCCTCCCGATGCCACCACCGGGAGAGGGCGTAAGGCAGGGCGACCGCCGCCGACAGGGTGATGGCGAAACGGGCCATGCCGGCGTTGCTCAGGTCCGCCTCCAGCGACATCGTGCTGATGACGACCAGACCGGTGGAGATGAGGACCAGGTGCCGCAGCAGCAGGCGGTCCGCCACCGCTGCGACCACCAGACCGGCGACGATCAGCGCGTACCCGATCAGTCGCTCCTGCAGGCCGAACAGCGCGACCGCGGAGACCGTCACCAGCGCCGCCGCGAGCAGGCGCTTCCAGGAGGGCTGCGCGGCGGACGCGCTCCCGGAGCTGTCGGGGGTGGCCGCACCTGCGCTCACCGCGCCAGCATGGCCGGACCGAGGGCGATCGGACAAATCGGTCGCCGGTCGCGCCGCCCGCGGCGACGGGTCGCGTGATCATCGGACCAGGTGGGCCTTCCGCCAGAGGATCTCGGTCGGCCCCCCGATGATGCCCTGCTCGCGCAGGAACGGCACGAGCTTGCGCGCCGACCAGCGCAACATCTCCTGGTGGTGCGGGTTGGCCAGCGCCGCGCGGTGCCCGGTGGCGGGGTCGATGCCGACCGAGGCGTAGACGTCGCGGTGGATGAGGTTGCGGGCCACGACGAACGCGATCCGCGCCGCGAGGTAGCGGGCGAGCTCCCGCTGCGCCCGGTTGGTCTTCGGCATGATCCGGATCAGCTCCTCGCGGGCGTACCGGACGTGCCGGGCCTCCTCGGTCACGTGGATCTTGTTGACCATGCGGGTGAGCGGCTGCACGGTCTCGTCGCGCATCGCCTCGCGCTGGAGCTGGTCGAGGATCTCCTCGACGAACAGGGTGCCGGCGAACATCGCGGGCCCGGTGCCGACGGTCTTGAACAGCCGCCCCAGCTCGTGGGTGACGCGGCGCGGCGCGTAGTCCGGCACGCCGTAGCGCTCGGTCATTCTCGCGAACATGATCGAGTGCCGGCACTCGTCGGCGATCTCGGTGAGCGCGTACTGGATGTGGCGGCGGCGCGGGTCGCGGTCGTAGGCGTAGCGCAGCAGCATCTGCATGAGGATGATCTCGAACCACAGGCCGATGCGGGCGATGCTGCAGATCTCGTGCCTCGCGAGGGTGTGTCGCTGCTCCTCGCTCAGGCCGTCCCACAACGGCGTGCCGTAGAGCGAGACGCGGTGCTCCGGTACCGCCCAGGCGCCGTCGACGAGCGGGGCGTCCCAGTCGATGTCGATCCCCGGCTCGTAGGAGTGCTCCAGCGACGAGCGCAGCAGCCGCTCGGCCGTGGCCTCCCGGTCGCCGACGGCGCGCGTCACCGGGTGCTCCGTTCCGGGGCGCGGCGGCCGGTCAGCCGCGCGACGAGGCCTGCGGCCAGCGGCGATCCGTCGAAGCGACCCGCGGCGGCCTGCGAGTGGATGCGCCGGGCCACGGCCGGGCCGACCACGCCGGGCAGGTGCCGGCCGGCCCACAGCTCCAGGTTGCCCGCGCGCGTGCAGGCGGTGTCGCGCGGCGGCCGTCGGGAGGCGAGCACCCGCAGCACGGTGCCGACGACGTCCTCGACCTCCTCGCGGCGCACCTGGCCCTCCAACGCGAGCCCGACCTCGGCGCCCGCGGCGTGGATCGGGGTGCGCACGTACCCCGGGTAGACGGTGCTGACCTGCAGCTCGGTGCCGTACTCGAGGCGCAGGGCATCGGCGTAGGCGGCCATGCCGCGCTTCGCGACGCTGTAGGCGGAGACGAACGGCAGCGTGAGGTAGGCCAGCTCGCTGGAGACGAAGACGGCCCGGCCGCGCGCTCCCCCGCGCTCGGCACGGCTCGCCGTCAGCGCGGGCAGCGCCGCGGCGGTGACCCGCCACGCGCCCAGGAGGTTGACGTCGATGACGCGCAGCGCGTCCGGTTCGAGGGGGCCGCCCGCGTCGTTCGGCGTGCCGATGCCGGCGTAGTGCACCACGGCATCGAGCCCGCCCAGGCGCTGCACGGCCTCGGCGACCGCCGCCTCGACGGCGGCCGTGTCGGTGATGTCGCACGCGAGGACGTCGTCGCCGCCCGCGACGTCGAGCCCGACGACCTGGGCGCCCCGCTCGCGCAACCGCATGCTGGTGGGCGCCCCGAAGCCGCCCGCGGCGCCCGTGACGAGCACGCGGGCGGGGGTTGGGGCGGACGCCGCTGTCGCTGCCATCGTTCCGGCCTCCCGATACGCTTGCTGTTACCGGCGGTAACTGTTACCACTGGTACCGTGCCTCGCGACGAGCCCCGTGTCAAGGCGGCCACTCCGGCCGACCGCCAGCAGCGTCGGGCCGAGCGCCGCGCCGAGATGGTGCAGGCCGCCATCGAGGCCGTGCGCACCCATGGCCCGGGCGTCTCCGTCGCGGAGATCGCGGCTGCGGCGGGCATCACCAAGCCCGTGCTGTACCGGCATTTCACCGATCGCGCCGACCTGCAGCGCGCGGTCGGCGAGCAGGCGGCGCAGATGCTGCTGGGCCGGATGGCCCCGGAGATCGACCCGGACCGCGAGCCCGCGCAACTCATCCGCGGAGTGGTCGACGCGTTCCTCGCCGGCATCGAGGACGAACCACAGCTGTGGCGGTTCGTCGTGCACCACCCGGTCGAACGCGCGCCGGGCGCCGAGATCGTCGAGGACGCCCGCGAGCAGATCGCCCGCATGCTCGCCACGATCATCGGTGAGCGGCTGCGCGCGCTCGGCCTCGACTCCGGCGGGGCGGAGGCCTGGGCGCAGGGGCTCGTCGGCATGGTGCAGAGCGCCGGGGACTGGTGGTTGGAGCGGCGCACGATGACCCGCGCCGCGCTCACCGACTACCTGACCACGATCATCTGGGGCGGGATCTCGGGCGTCCTCGCGATGGCCGACGCCGCTCCCGGCCCGCTCGTTCTCCCGGAGCCCGACCGTGGATGACCACGACGAGGGCTACACCGGCCCGGCCGTCCTCACCGTCGACGGGCGGGACGTTCCCGTGCAGGCAAGGCTGGACTCCCGGCACGAACCCCACGACGGCCGGTTGCACTGGTTCGGGCGGATCCGTCCCGAGGGCGCGGCGCCGGATCTCGCCGGCACGCGCGTCGAGCTGGCGACGCCGAGCGGGCGCGCTCGGGCCCGCCTCGGCGACGTCGACCCCTGGGGCCGCTACCGCGTCACGGGAATCGGCACGCCGCCGTTCCGGCTGGACGAACCCGACCTCGAGGAGTGACGCGCCACAGGCACCGGCCGTGAGTGGATACGGGTGCTGGAGCACTCGTATCCACTCACGGGCGGCGGAGCCGCAGGGTCAGCCGATGGCGAAGCCGACGCGGCCCGCGGCGGCCGGGGCGATCTCCACGTAAGCGATCTGAGCGGCCCGCACGAGGTAGCGCCGGCCCTTGTCGTCGACGAGGCGCAGCAGCCCGTCCGCATCCTTGATCGCGTCGTCGACCAACGCCTGGACCTCGTCCGGCGTCTGGTCGCTGGACACCACGAGCTCGCGCGCGCTCTCCGCGATGCCGATCTTGACCTCCACCGGTGGACCTCCTGGTCGAGCTGGTTGCTGGGGTGCGCGGCCCAGGCTAGTCGAGCAACGGGCGCCGCGAGGGCGCGGGCGCTCCGCCCTGGGCGAACTCCGGAGCCGCCGCTCAGTTGAGCCCGAGCCGGGCCATCCGCTTGCCGTGGTTGGACTGCAGCCGCCGCAGCAGCGCTGCGATACCCGAGAGGTCGCCGGAACCCGACACGATGAACTCCGCGAGCTCGTCGCGCTCGGCCACGATGTGCTGGGCCTGGGTGACGGCCTCGCCGAGCAGCCGCCGCCCCCACAGCGCGAGCCGGTCGTGCACCTGCCTGCCGCTCGCGCACGCGGCCTTCACCTCGCGCTCGGCGAAGGCGCTGTGCCCGGTGTCGGCCAGCACCTGCTGCACCAGTGCCCCGGTGGGCCCCGGCAGCCACCCGCCGATCTCGCGGTAGAAGTCGGCGGCGAGACCGTCGCCGAGGTAGGCCTTCACCAACGACTCCAGCCAGCTGCGCGGCGCCGTGGAGGAGTGGTAGGCGTCCCACTGCGCCACGAACGGCAGCATCGCATCCTCGATCGGCACGCCGAGCCCGAGCAGGTGCTCCTCGAGCATCCGGAAATGCCCGATCTCGGCCGCGGCCATGGCCGAGAGCGCCGCGCGGCCACCGAGCGTGGGCGCGTGGCGCGCGTCCTCGGCCAGCCGGTCGAACGCCGACAGCTCCCCGTAGGCGAGCACGCCGAGCAGGTCGACGGTGGCCCGGTCCGCTCCGGCAGGGTCCGCCGCCTGCGCAGTCTCCATGCGCGCGAGCCTAGTCGAGGTGGGGCGGGTGACGGATCTCACGATCTATCGCGATCCCGGGGGCCGCAGGCGGCGCGGAGGCGCACTTCACGCCCGCGACGGGCGTGCCGGACTGTTGCCTGCAGCGGAAACCGGTAGGATGTGCGGCAGCGCAGTGCCCACTTGGGGCGCGCGCTCACCCGCGGTCGCCGGCCCGTGGTCCCGACACACGGGAACGCGTCCGGAGCCGCAACGACATGGTGCGTGCAGCGCCTTGCCTGCTCTCCCACCCGAGCGCGTCCGCGCCGGTGGTCGACGAGCCGGCCCCGGGCTCCTGTGCGCGGAGAGAGGCGATCAACCTGTCCGTCGAGAGCGAAGCGGTGAACGACATCCCCGTCGAGGACACCGCCATCGAGAATCCCCCCACCGCCGACCCGACCGACGAGGTCGTCGAGGCGCATCCCCTCACAGCCGGAGCCCCAGTCAAGGCCGAGTCCCCCACCTTCGCCGAGCTCGGCGTCCGGCCCGAGATCGTCAAGGCGCTCGCCGAGGCCGGCATCGAGCGCACGTTCGCGATCCAGGAGCTCACCCTCCCGCTGGCGCTCGCCGGCGAGGACGTGATCGGCCAGGCCCGCACCGGCATGGGCAAGACGCTCGGCTTCGGCGTGCCGCTGCTGCAGCGCGTCGTCCCGCCGTCCGAGCAGCCGGCGGCCGATTCCCACGGCGAGGCCGCCGACCGTGCCAAGGACGTCCCGCAGGCGCTCGTCGTGGTGCCCACGCGCGAGCTGTGCGTGCAGGTCGCCAAGGACATCGCCGACGCCGGGAAGCACCTCGGCGTGCGGGTCACCGCCATCTACGGCGGTCGCGCCTACGAGCCGCAGCTCGCCGCCCTGCGCAAGGGCGTCGACGTGGTCGTGGGCACCCCCGGCCGCCTGCTCGACCTCGCCGAGCAGCGCCACCTGGTGCTCGGTCGCGTGCAGGCCCTCGTGCTGGACGAGGCCGACGAGATGCTCGACCTCGGCTTCCTGCCCGACGTCGAGCGCATCATGCGCATGCTGCCCGAGAAGCGGCACACGATGCTGTTCTCGGCCACGATGCCCGGCCCGATCATCGCGCTGTCGCGCGCCTTCCTGCACCGTCCCACGCACATCCGGGCCGAGGAAGCCGACCAGGGCTCCGTGCACGAGCGCACCCGCCAGCTGGTCTACCGCGCGCACGCGATGGACAAGGTCGAGCTGCTCGCCCGCGTGTTGCAGGCCGACGAGCGCGGCCTCACGATGATCTTCGCGCGTACCAAGCGCACGGTGCAGCGGGTGGCCGACGACCTGGCCGACCGCGGCTTCGCGGCCGCCGCCGTGCACGGCGACCTCGGCCAGGGCGCCCGCGAGCAGGCGCTGCGCGCGTTCCGCTCCGGCAAGGTCGACGTGCTCGTCGCCACCGACGTCGCCGCCCGCGGCATCGACGTCACCGACGTCACGCACGTCGTCAACTACCAGTGCCCCGAGGACTCGAAGACCTACATCCACCGGATCGGCCGCACCGGCCGTGCCGGCAAGGAGGGCGTGGCCGTCACCCTCGTCGACTGGGACGAGCTCCACCGCTGGAAGTCGATCAGCGATGACCTCGGGCTCGACATGCCGGAGGCTCCGGAGACGTACTCGACGTCCGACCACCTCTACACCGACCTCGACATCCCGACCACCGCCACCGGCCGGCTGCCACGCTCCAAGCGCACCCGTGCCGGCCTCGAGGCGGAATACGTCGACACCGAGGGTGACAACGGCAGCAAGCGCAAGCGCGACAAGCCGAGCGGCCGCCGCAACCAGGAGGAGGACGTCGCACCCGCGCGTCGTCCCCGCTCACGGGCCCGCACGCGCAGCCGCGCGGGCGTGACGGTCGGGGGTTCCGACCAGCCGGCCGCGGAGGCTCCCGCGGCAACCGGCGACACCGCCGCCGACGTCAGCACCGGCTCCACCGCTGGTCCGGACGCCGACGCGGGCTCCGAGAGCAGCCGGCCGCGTCGCCGCCGCCGTCGTGGAGGCGCCCGCCGCCGCTCCGCCGGCGAGTCCGACGTCGAGTCGCAGGCCACGGACGCCGCCGCGAGCTGAGCTCGCGCGGCAGGCCGGGGATGGCTCCTGACACCGACGCGCGCCCGCGCCCGGCGCGGCTCCGGCCCGAACGGCGCCGCCGCAGCGACCTCGTCGTCGCGGCGGCGCTCACGGCCCTGCTCGTCGGGGCCGCCGTCGTGCTGTGGGGCACGAGCGATGTGGTCGCCGCGACGTCGCGGCCCGCGAGCGCTCCGATCGCGCCCCCGCCGCCCGCGGCGGGTGTGCCGGTGGCCTTCACCGAGGGATGGCGCGCGCCCAGCGGCGCCACCGTCGTCCCGGCCGTGGCGACACCCGCCGTCGTCACCGCCGACGGCTCCCGGGTCGTCGGACGAGACGCCGCCACCGGCGAGGAGCGCTGGACCTACGAACGCGACCGGACGCTGTGCACGGTTGCGCCCGGGTTCCCGCGCGCGAACGAGGGCGTCGGCCGCGTGCTGGCGCTGTACAGCGGCGGCTCCGGCTACTGCAGCGAGCTCACCGCGCTACGTCCCGACACCGGCGCGCGTGCCGGTGCCGCCAACCCGGACGCCCATTCGGGCACCCGGCTGCTCGCATCCGGCTCCTCCGTCGTCGCCACCGGCCACGACTACCTCGAGGTTCTGCGCAGCGACCTGGTCAAGACCCTCGAGTACGGCGCCGTCCCGGCGGCGGCGCAGCCCGACCAGCAGCCACGCCCGCAGTGCACGCACGCCTCCACGGCGATCGGCTCCGACCGCCTCGGTCTGGTCGAGCGCTGCCCGGACGAGGCCACCGACCGCTTGACGGTCCTCGCCCCGGACGGCGACGACGGCGCCGAGGAACCGGAGGAGGGGTTCTCCGTCCTCCTGCCCGGCACCGGCGCGGTGCTGGTGGCGGTATCGGCCGAACGCGTCGCCGTGGCGCTGCCCGGCCCGGCACGGCTCCTGCTGTTCGACGTCGCCGGGAAGCAAGTGGGCGAGCACCCGCTGGACGTCCCGGACGCCGACATCACCGATCCGCCCGGCGGGGCGGCGGCGGTGGAGACCGACGGCGAGCGGTTCTCCTGGTGGACCGGCTCACGCACGATCGCCCTCGACGGCCGGGAGCTCACCCCGATCTGGGCGGTCCCCGCCACGCTCGGCCCGGCCGTGGCGTACGGCGGTGGGCTCCTCGCGCCGGTACCGGGCGGGCTGCTCGTCCTCGACGCCGCCACCGGCACCGTGCAACGCACGATCCCGGTCGCCCGGCCCGACGGTCCGGTCCGGCTCGCCGCGCTCGGCGAGGTGCTGCTCGAGCAGCGCGGCGCCGAGGTCGTCGCCCTGCACCCCGCGTGACGTATCGGAGATCGATTCGCCGATCCGGCCCGACCGGGTGAACCTGTCCTCGTGAGCACCACACCTCCGTCTTCCGCCGCACAGGGACTCTTCCCGCCCGGCAGCGCCACCCGCCGCGTCATCGGCGACCCGGCCGCCCTGATCGGCGGCATCAGCGCCCTGTTCCTGCAAGCTCTGCACCCGCGCGCGATGGCGGGCGTCGACCAGCACTCCTCGTTCCCCGACGACTTCTGGCCCCGGTTGCAGCGCACGGCGGGGTACGTCACCACGCTCGCGTTCGCCGAGACCGCCACGGCCGACCGGGCCGCGGCCCGGGTCCGGGCGATCCACCGGCGCGTACGCGGCGTGGACGCGGTGACCGGGCAGGCCTACTCGGCCGACGACCCGGACCTGCTGCGCTGGGTGCACGTCACGGAGGTGAGCTCGTTCTCCGCGGCGGTGCGGCGGCTGGGACTGATCGACTCCGTCGAGGAGGACCGGTTCCTCGCCGAGCAGGTGCGGGCCGGCGCCCTGCTCGGTGCCACCGACCTGCCGCGCAGCCGCACCGAGGTGGACGCCTACTTCGCGGCCGTCCGACCCGAGCTGACGGCGAGCGCGGCGGCGCACAGGGCCGCGCGGCGACTGCTGCTGGCCCCGATGCCGCTGCGCGTCGCCCTGCTCACCCCGGCGCGCCCGGCCTGGACGGTGGTGGCAGCCGTCGCGATCGGGATGATGCCGGGGTGGGCGAAGCGGCTCTACGGTCTCCCTCGGGTGCCCGGGGAGGACCTCGCGACCACCGCGGGTCTCGCGGCGCTGCGCGCGGGCATGCTGGCCGTCAGGCGAGCCACTGGACGGCCAGGACCACCGCGGTGACGAGCACGACGCCGAGCGCGGCGAGCACCGCGGCACCGTTGCGGCGGCGGTCCGCCCAGATCTGAGCGAGCACGGCCACGACCGCGGCGACGGCGTGCGCGGCGATCGTCCACCCGGTGGGCCCGGGGACCGCGAGCTGCTCCGCGAGGAACCACGCGCCGACGAGTGCCAGCACGAGCGCCACGAGACCGCCGGCGAGGAGCCCGGACAAGCCGCGGAGCAGCCGGACGGCGCGAGCCTCTGTCATGGCGCGAGCCCGGCCCACGGCGATTCCTCGGGCGCGGCTGCGCGGCCGGGCGGGCAGTGGCGGCGCACCTCGCAATGCCCGCAGCGGGGAGCGGGACGGGCGGGGAAGAGCGGGTCGGCGGCGCCGCCCGCGGCGAGCGCGCCGGCGGCTGAGTCGAGCTCCTGCGCCGTGGCCTCCGCCCGCTGGACGTGCGCCTGCAGGGACGCCGGGTCGTGCTGCCACGCCGCCACCTCGCCGCTGGGCAGGTGGTGCAGCTCCACCTGCGTGCACCTGCGGCGCAGCGTCCGCTCGGCGGCCACGGCGTACAGCGCCAGCGCCTGGGACGCGCCGGTGTCCTCGGCGGTGGGACGGCGGCGCCCGGTCTTGTAGTCGACGACGACGAGCTCGTCCCCCCGGCGGTCGATGCGGTCCGCCCGCCCTTCCGCGACGATCCGCTCCGTGGCGACCGAGACCCAGCGCTCCAGGCCGACGGCCTCGGCGTCCGGGTCGAGCTCCGCGGCGTACTCGGCCAGCCAGCCGCGGGCCCGCTCCCGGTACACGTCGGCCTGCGCGGCATCGCGGAAGCCATCGCTGTGCCAGTACCGGTCCACGAGCGCCGACGCCGCCCGCTGCGTGCGGCCCGCGGGCGGGAGGTCGAACAACGCCCTCAGAGCCAGGTGCACCACGGCCCCGAGCGTGCTGCCCGCCCGCGCACCTCCCCGCGACGGGGACGGCCGGTCCAGGTAGGTGAGCCGGTAGCGACGCGGGCAGTCGTCCCACGTGGCGAGCTTGGACGGGGTGACCCGCACGAGCCGGGTGGTCGGGAAGTCGAACCCGAGCTGCGTGCCGCCATCCACGTCCACGACGGTATCCGCCACCCGCCCGCCCCTCGCCCCCGGTGTACGCGGCAATCCGGCTCGGCCCGCACGCCCGCCGGAACGAAGCGGAGGCAATCAAACACCGAGGAGCTCGACGCCGGTGGCCTCCTCGAGCAGCCGCTCCAGCGACTCGGCCGCAGTCGTCTCGGCCGCGATCGGGGTGGTCTTGTTCGTGCCGTGGTAGTCGCTCGAGCCCGTGACCACCAGGCCGGTCTCGGTGGCGAGCGCGCGCAGCAGCTCTCGGTCCTCCGGCGCGTGGTCGGGGTGGTCGACCTCCACACCGGTGAGGCCGGCCGCGGCCAGCTCGGCGATGACCGACGGCTCCACGATCCGGCCCCGCTTGCGGGCGAAGGGATGCGCGAACACGGCGACCCCGCCGGCGGCGCGGACCATCGCGATGGCCTCGCGCACCGGGGTGTCGCATTTCGGCACGTAGTAGGGGCTGCCGTTGTACAGCAGCGTGGCGAAGGCCTCGGTGACCGACCCGACCACGCCCGCGGCGACGAGGGCCTGCGCCAGGTGCGGCCGTCCGGCGCTGGCGCCCGGCGGGAGCTGCGCGAACACGGCGTCGGAGTCGACCGGGTAGCCGTCGGCGGCCATCTTCTCGGTCATCCGGTGCAGCCGCTCCACCCGCTCGCCGCGCAGCCGCGCCTGCTCGGCCGCGATCGCGGGGTGGGCGGGATCGAACTGGTAGCCCAGCAGGTGCACCGCCACGTCGCGGTCGCCCCGCCCGGTGGGGCTGACGCAGGAGAACTCCGCGCCTCGCACGAGGCGCATTCCCGTGGGCAGGGCCGCGGCGGCCGCGGCCCAGCCGGCCGTGGTGTCGTGGTCGGTGATCGCCAGGACGTCGACCCCGGCGGCCGCGGCGACCGCGACGAGCTCGGCCGGGCCGTCCGTGCCGTCCGACGCGGTGGAGTGGGTGTGCAGGTCGATGCGGGGGCGGGGCACGCCTGAGGTTAACCCCGGGTGGACGGCAGCCTGCTCAGCGGCGCCACCGCGGGCGCGCCAGCATGCCGGTGGCGCGCGTCTTTCCCTTCTCCCCGAACACCAGCTCGGAGAGCGCCTCGTAGATCTCCTCGGGCCGAGGCAGGTAGTCGATCCGGTTGAGCGCCTGGATCTGGCCTGCCGACTCCACGACGATGGTGCCGTAGCCGAACAGGCGCCCGGACAGGGAACGCCGGAACGTGAGGTCGGTGACCTTGCCCAGCGGCATCATCCCGACGTTGTGCGTGATGATGCCCTGCGCCAGCATCACCCGCTTGTCGGTGATGACGATGCGCTCGATCCACCACAGGATCGTGAGCACCGTGAACCGCAGCACCGCAACGAGCGCCAGGTAGAAGGCGAGGTTGTCGATCAACACGCTGTCCGGCAGCAGCCGCTCGCTGATCACGACCACCAGCAGGAACAACGCCGTGGACGTGACGTGGTTGAGCATCACGGCCCAGTGCTGCCGCACGCGGATGACCCGCCGCTCCGTGGGGAGCAGGTACTCGTCGATCTCGCGGGGGGCGAGCACGGCCTAGACGAGTTGGGTGAAGAAGCGGATGACGGAGTCGGCGCCGTCGCGGAGGGTGGTTCCGATGCTCTGCATCGATCCGGCGGCGCTGTCGGGCTGAGTGAAGACGAACCAGAGGAGCAGCGCGATCGCGAGCACCCCGACGATCTTCTTGACGTTCACCACAACCACCGTTCTGGACGTGACATCAGACCCGTGCACCTGATTTCTACCGCACTGGCCGTGTCCAGGGTATCCGGCACGCGGGCCCGTATGGTCACAATCGATGACCGAGAGTGAGCGTGTCGTCCCCTGTGTGGGGGCACTGACCTACGACCAGGTGGGACGCCTGTTGCTCGTCCGACGGGCCAACGAGCCCGGCCGCGGACTCTGGTCGCTGCCCGGTGGCCGCGTCGAGGAGGGCGAGGACGACGCGGCGGCGTTGGTACGGGAGATGGCCGAGGAGACCGGCCTCGTGGTCGAGCCGGGTGCGCTGGTCGGGCGCGTCCGGCGCGGCGCCTACGACATCGCCGACTACCACTGCAGGGTCCTCGGCGGCCGGCTCCGCGCCGGGGACGACGCGCTCGACGCGCGGTGGTGCGACGCGCCGACGCTGGCACAGCTTCCCCTCGTCCCCGAACTGTGGGAGACGCTGCGCGAGTGGGCCGCGCTCCCCCGCTGACCCCGTCACACCGGTCTCGCCCTTTCGCAACCTGTCGTGTTGATCACATAGGCCCGGTGTGGATCAGGCGAGGGCGCCGGGTGCGAGCCGCACGCGACGGCTCCCGCGGCCGCGCCCACGTACTTCTCGCAGGCGGTCCGGCCGTCATGATCGCCAGGAGTGGCGTGGGGGTATCAGATCGAGCCGGTTGCCGAATCGGCCAGGTCCGCGCCGCGGGCCGCGGTGATCGATCCGATCAGTACCTGGGTACGGGCGCGGCGACAGTCGCGTACTTGTCGGAGCGATCCAGCCAGGTGATCGATCCGAGCAGTACCTGCGTGCGGTCGCTGCGACAGTCGCGTACATGTCGGAGCGATCCAGCCAGGTGATCAGTCCGAGCAGTGCGTGAGTGCTGCCGCGGCGACGTCAGGTGCTTCTCGCAGCGATCACCACCGGGCATCCGACGCCCGAGCCGGCCACACGCTCGATCTGTCGCCCTCGCACCATTTCCGCTGATCATGGCCACCTCGCGTTCCGGAACGTGCCCGTTGCATGATCAATGAGACGTGAGCAGGATCTGCTGGAGATCAAACCCCGCTGAGGTCTCGCTCATGGCGGACGTGGCCGTCCAGGTTCCGCGTTCCGCGCCCGTTGCACGACCACGTAGACGTGAGCGGGGTTGGAGGAAGATCCAACCCCTCTCACGTCTACGTCGTCGTGGAATCTCCTGTGGGCGCGCCGTTCCCGGCTCGCGACCACTGCCTCACACCCCGGCCCTGGTCTTCGGCGCAGTCGGCCGGGTTCCCCCTGCTCCTGCCCGTCGGCGGGGTGGCCGGGTTGGCAGAACTGCCGAATATCGTGGCTGGGTGGGCGGTCGTCCCCGGCGCGGGCCCAGGCCTGTCCTGGACGAGCCCGCCCCTGGTAAGTGCTCGCGCACCTTGCGGTGGTCCCGCTCGACCCCCAACCGATGATCATCAGGCAGTTCGTAGGCGTGTTCACCCTCCTCGCGCACCTTGCGGTGGTCCCGATCCACCCCTTACCCGTGATCAACGGGCAGGCTCGAGACGCGTCCACCTCTCATGATCGGCGGGATCGGGACATTTGCTGCAGGGGTGCGGCTCATGTCCCCGGCCCGCTGATCAAAGCCGTTTCCGGAGAGTTCAGGAACGGCACCACAGCCAGTCGAGTGGCACGCGGCCGCGACGGACTCGTCGTGGACAGGCCTGGGCCCGCGCCGGGAACGGCCGCCCGAACGACCACGATATTCGTGGGTTGTGCCCAACCCGGCCGCCCTCGGCGCGGAGGTCGAACTCGGCCCCGGACCCACTGCGAGTGAGACCTCGATGCGTCGTGGGGCAGGAAGTATCGAGCCGGGGACGGCGCGCCCACCGCAACCCGGGCTACGAGGCAGGGCCACGGGGACGCCGGCAGCCGCGGGGGGACGGCGGCGGGCCGCGCGCGGGGCGCCGGCAGGCCGCGGGGGCGCCGGTCGAGGGTGATCGCGCAGCGGTCACGCCCCCTGATTCGCGCCATCGACGGGGCGGAGAAGGGGCGCCTCGGCGGGGTGGTCGGGGGCCGAGCGCTGCATGACCCGGAGAACCTTCGTGGCCACCGCGGCATAACCGGGGGGCGGCCTAGATCTTCGGCTCCGGGCGGGCCGGCTGCTCGCCGCCGCGGGCCTCCCCGTAGGAGCGTTTGGGCACCATCACCTTGCGGCGGAAGGTGCACACCACCGTGCCGTCCTGGTTGTAGCCGCGGGTCTCCACCTGCACGACGCCCCGGTCGTCCTTGGAGCGCGACTCGGTCTTGTCCAGCACCTCGGTCTCGCCGTAGATCGTGTCGCCGTGGAACGTCGGCTTCACGTGCTTGAGGGACTCGACCTCGAGGTTGGCGATGGCCTTGCCCGAGACGTCGGGCACGGACATGCCCAGCAGCAACGAGTAGACGTAGTTGCCCACCACCACGTTGCGCCCGAAGTCGGTGGTCTCACCCGCGTAGTGCGCATCGAGGTGCAGCGGATGGTGATTCATCGTGAGCAGGCAGAACAAGTGGTCGTCGTACTCGGTGACCGTCTTACCGGGCCAGTGTTTGTAGACCGCACCGACCTCGAACTCCTCGTAGTACCGCCCGAACTGCAACGCTGCCGCCTCCCTCGCCGATGAACGGAGCAGGTTGGGGGTAATCTAGCCGTTGGACCGGTCGTGGCCGCGCTGTGCGGACATGGCCCTGCACACACCCCGGAGGAGGTGAGCGCGGTGCAGAAGTCACCCGGATGTAGTAGTCGCCGCGTTCCCGACACGGCGATCGGCTGATCTCCCCGGTCGGGACGCGAGTTTCCACACGCGCCACGAGCTCTGCTCGGTGCCGTCCCGATCGAACTCTCGGAGGTACGCCGTGCCGCCCCTGTCCGCCCTCCGGCCCGTCATCCGCGCCCACCGCCCGTCGCTGCGCAGCCGCGACACCGTCCTGTCGAACACGCTGCGCGTCCCGATCTCGGCCTACGTCGTCGACTGCGCCGTGTACGTCGACGGCGAACGCCTCCCCGGGCACTGGTCGCACGAGGAGGCCCTCGCCGAGGTCCACGGCCGCGACAACGCCTTCGTCTGGATCGGCCTGCACGAGCCCGCCGAAGCGCAGATCACGGGCATCGCCGACGTCTTCGGCCTCCACGAGCTCGCCGTCGAGGACGCCGTGCAGGCCCACCAGCGCCCGAAGCTCGAGCGCTACGACGACATGCTGTTCATGGTGCTCAAGACCGTCTGTTACCGCGGGCAGCCCGACCCGAGCGCGGAGCACGAGATCGTCGAGACCGGCGAGATCATGGTGTTCCTCGGCCCCGATTTCGTGATCACCGTTCGGCACGGCGACCACTCGTCGCTGCGGCACGTGCGCCGCGCCCTGGAGGCCGACCCGGAGCAGCTCGCGCTCGGACCCGCGGCCGTGCTGCACGCCATCGCCGACCACGTCGTCGACAGCTACCTCGACGTCACCGCAGCCATCGAGGACGACATCGAGGAGATGGAGACGCGGGTCTTCGCCCCGCGGTCGAGCGTCGACTCCGAGCAGATCTACGTCCTCAAGCGCGAGGTGCTGGAGCTGCGGCGCGCCGTCGTCCCGCTGGGGGCGCCGGTGCGCAAGCTCACCGAGGGGTACAGCTCGCTCGTGCCGCACGACGTGCGCTCCTACTTCCGCGACGTCGACGACCACCTCGTCACCGTCACCGAGCGGATCGCCGGGTTCAACGAGCTGCTCACCACGCTGATCGACGCCGCACTGGCCAAGATCACGCTGCGGCAGAACAGCGACATGCGCAAGATCACCGCCTACGTCGCGATCATCTCGGTGCCCACGATGATCGCCGGGCTCTACGGGATGAACTTCGACGAGATGCCCGGACTGCACTCGCCGATCGGCTACCCGCTGACGCTCATCGCGATCGTCGCCACGTGTCTGGCCCTGTTCCGGGTGTTCCGCAGCAACGAGTGGCTCTGACCGCGACTCGCCCACACCCAGGCCCCGACTCGCGGGAAGGGCGCACCCCCGCCCCCGCGAGTCGGGGTCCGGGTGTGGGCGAGTCGCGCTGGCGGGCGGCGGGGGCGCTGCGGTTCTAACCTGGCACGGGTGAACCAGCGCCGCGCGCTCAACCCGCTGCGGCTGCTGCACCGGCCGCGCTGGGCCGAGCAGCAGCCGACGTGGGCCGACGCGAAGCCGGGGCTGATCCGAGCTGCGCTGCGGCGGGCGGAGGAGCGGTCCGCCGGCGGGTGGTACGTACTCGCCGGCAGCCGCGAGGTCCGCCCGGGCCGGGCGTTCGGTCGCGTCGTCGCCGGTCGCGAGCTCGTGGCGTGGCGGGACGGATCCGGCGGGCTGCACGTCGGCCCGGGCGCGTGCCCGCACCTGGGCGCCGCCCTGTGCGACGCGCCCGTCCACGACGGGCATCTCGTGTGCCGCTGGCACGGGCTCGCGCTCGGTCCGGACGGGCGGCCCGGCTGGCGCACGCTGCCGGCGTACGACGACGGCGTCCTGGCATGGGTCCGACTCGACACGCCGGCCGCGGACGTCCCCGTGCTCGGCCCACGACCGCCCGTCGACCGCAGCGTCGCCGCCGTCGCCACCGTCATCGGCCGCTGCGAGCCCGAGGACGTCATCGCCAACCGGCTCGACCCGTGGCACGGCGCATGGCTGCACCCCTACTCCTTCGCCGCGCTGCGCGTGCTCAGCGCACCGCCGGTCGACTGCCCGCCCGCCGAGGACCGGTTCCTCGTCGAGGTGACGTTCACCGTCGGGTCCCGGTTCGGGGTGCCCGTGCGCGCCGAGTTCAGCTGCCCCGACGCCCGCACGGTCACCATGGAGATCGTCGACGGCGAGGGCGTCGGCTCGGTGGTCGAGACGCATGCGACACCCCTGCGGCCCGGCCAGGACGGCCTGCCCCGCACGGCCGTGATCGAGGCGGTGGTGGCCCACTCCGACCGTCCGGGCTTCGTGCACGCGCGGCGCGTCGCCGGCGCCCTGCGGCCGCTCATGGGGGTGACCGCGCGGCGCCTCTGGCGCGACGACATCGCCTACGCCGAGCGCCGCTACGCCCTGCGCGCCCGCGCCTGACCCCGCTCGCCGCGGGCGGTCAGCACCAGCGCGACCCCGAGGAGCAGCCCGCCCGCGATCCCGGACGGCCCCAGCCGCTCCCCGAGCAGCAACGCGGCGAGCACTGCCGCGGTCAGCGGCTCGAGCAGCGCCATCAGCACACCGACGCCGGCGGGCGCGCGGTGCAGGCCGCGGAAGTAGCAGGTGTACGCCACGGCCGTCGGCACGAGGCCGAACGCGAGCAGCAGCCCCACCGGGGCCGGTGCCGGGGCGAACGCCACGCCGGACGTGCCTGCCGCCAGCGGCAGCAGGAGCGCGCCGCCGAGCGTGAACGCCGCTCCGGTGGTCGTCACGGGGTCGAGCCCGGGGACGGGCCGCGCGCCGAGCAGCGACACCGCTGTGAAGCCCGCGGCGGCGACCAGGGCGCACACCGTGCCGGCGACGATCGCGCCGGTCGTCGGCCCGCCGTCCGTCGACACCCCGACGAGCAGCACGAGTCCGAGCAACGCCAGCCCGACGGCGAGCAGCCGGCGGCGGTCGGCGCTGCGTGGGCGCGCCAGGAGCACGAGCACCGGCGACGAGCCGATCGTCACGAGCGTGGCCACGCTCACCGAGGTCATCGACACCGCGGTGAAGTAGGCGACCTGGAAGAGCGCGGCCAGCACACCGGTCGCGGTGACGCGGGCCCATGCAGCCCTGCCGCGCGGCAACACCACGCCCTTGACGAGCAGGTAGACGAGGATCAGCAAGCCTCCGACGGCGAGCCGGTAGGCGGCGACGGCGAGCGAGGACAGGTCGGCGGCGTCGCCGAAGAGGCGGCCGAGCAGGCCGCCGCTCCCCCAGAGGACGCCGGCGAGGACGAGGAAGGACACCCCGGAAGAGGGGTGGGTGCGAATGATGGACACGGGTGGACGCGCTCCTGCGACGGAGGAAAGGGGTCGCGGAAGCGGGGCCGATCACGGCCGGGGATCCGCCCGGCGAACGGGCGGCGAGGGAGACGGCCCCGCTAGGAGCGGGGCGGAGGGGTGATCGGGAACATCCGGTGCACGCGGCAACCCTACGCCCGCACCCATCCCGACGAACGGCCCTTTCGTCCCGGCGAAGGGCCGTTCGTCATGCGGCTCCGGGACTCGGCGGCCTCTTCGTCATGTCGATGCCCTCTGCCGGGGTGCTCGCCTCCGGGTCGATCGTCGGAGCCGCGTCGGCGGGGCGCCTGCCGAGGAACGTGTGCACGATGTGCTGCTGCCAGCCGGGGACGGTCTGCACCCGCAGGTCCTCGAACCCGGCGGAAGCCAGGCGCTCCGTGAGCGCCGTGACTCCGTCGAAGCGCAGCGTGCTGCGCCACAGGTAGCGGTAGAGGTCGCCGGAGCCGGCCCGCAGCCGACCCATCGGGATGATCACGCCCCAGCAGACGGCGGTCCAGACGACGCGGCTGCGCAGCGAGTCGCGCACCGAGTACTCGTGGATCGCGATCGGCGCGCCGGGCCGCAGCAAGCGGTGGAACTGCCGCAACGCGGCGTCCTTGTGCACGAGGTTGCGCAGCAGGTAGGCGGCCAGGATCCCGTCGAAGGGACCGACGACGCCGCTCATCGCCAGGTTCTCGGCGTTGCCGTGCACGAACCGGACGCCCCGCGGCCAGGTCTTCTGCTGCGCCTGCGCGAGCATCTCGGCGGAGGCGTCGACCGCGGTGATGTCGGCCTCCGGCGCGGCGTCGAGCAGGGCCGCGGTGGACGCCCCGGTGCCGCACCCGATGTCCAGCAGGCGCAGGCCGGCGCCGCGGTCGGGCAGCCCCATCCGCTTGGTCGACAACCGCAGGTGCTCGTGGTAACCCGGGTTGGACCCGACGAGCTTGTCGTAACTGCTGGCGTGCGCATCGAACGAGCGCGCCACCCCGCCACGCTCGATCGGCCCGGGTTTCGACGGAGTCACACACCGCATACTGGCGCATCCGCGGCCTTCCCGTCGCGGGTCCGTACGCTGAATCGGGTGGTCCGGGCGTTGGCGGTGAGCGACGAGGTCGAGGCCGCGCTGTCCGCGGGGGCCGCTCGGCGGTGGAACGTCGACCTGGTCATCGGGGCAGGTGACCTGCCCTTCGACTACCTGGCCGAGATCTCAGACAGCCTCGACCGCCCCGGTGTCCTGGTCCCCGGCAACCACGACCCCGACATCTCCGGCTACTCGCAGCGTTCGGGGCTGTGGATGCGCGCCGGGATGCCTGCGGCGTGGCCCGGCCCGGCCGGTTTCGCCGATGCCGACGGCCGGGTCGTCGACGTCGCCGGGCTGCGGTTCGCCGGGCTCGGCGGCTGCGTCCGGTACCGCCCCGGTCCGAACCAGTGGACGCAGGCCCAGCAGGCGCGGCGGGCCCGCCGGCTGGTGCGCACGGCGCGACGGCGCACCCGTGCCGACGGCAGGCCCGTCGACGTCCTGCTCACCCATGCCCCGCCGCGGCACTGCGGGGATCGCGCCGACCCGCCCCACCACGGATTCGAGTGCCTGCACGACATGGTCGACGCGCTGCGCCCGCGCCTGCTGGTGCACGGTCACATCCACCCCTACGGCGAGGCGGTTCCGGACCGGGTGATCGGGAACACCCGGATCGTGAACGTCGTGGGCCGGCGCCTCCTGGAGCTCTGATGGCGGACACCGGATTCCCCGCCGCCGACGCGGAGCACGACTTCCTGCGCATCCGCCGCAGGCAGGTGCTCTCGCGGCTGGCCGGCCGGCTGCGCCGCGAACCCGACGACGTCTCCGACGTGCTCCCGTTCGACGAGGTCGTGGCCGCACTGGGCCGTACCGGTGAGAAGCGGCGCGGGCTGCAGGTGATCCCACTGGACTCGATCGTGGGCAGCGTCGACCGCACCCGCGACTTCGACCGCTGGTTCCGCCCGCGCTCGGGCCGCAGCCGGGAACGGTGGGAGCGGCTGGCCCGGGCGCAGCGGCGCGGCGAGTCGATCCCCCCGATCGACGTGTACCGGGTGGGCGATCTGCACTTCGTGCGCGACGGTCACCACCGCGTCTCCGTGGCGCACGCGCTCGGCTTCCGCTCGATCGACGCCTACGTCACCGAGGTCACCACGAAGCTCGACGCCACCGGCATCGCCCGCCGTGGCGACCTCATCAGCAAGGACCTGCGCCGCGTGTTCGTCGACCGGGTGCCACTGCCCGGCCCGGCGCTCGCGTCGATCCTCGTCACCAGAGCCTGGTCCTACGCGGTGCTCAGCGAGGTCGTGGAGGCCTGGGGGTTCCGGCTCATGCAGCAGGAAGGCCGCTTCCTCGACCGCGCGACGGTGGCGCGGCGCTGGTACGCCGAGGAGTACCAGCCGGTCGTGCGCATGCTCGCGCAGGCCGACCTGATCGGCGAGCGCACCGAGGCCGAGGCCTACCTGCACCTGGCCGGGCAGCGCTACCGCCTCATGCGCACCCACCGCTGGGACGACGAGGTGATCGACCGCCTCCGCAGTGACCCGGGTCAGTGATCCCCGGGCACCGGGAACACCCGCCGCATCGCCGCCGCCCCCTCCTCCATGAGGGTGCTCACGTCGGGCGCCAGATCATCGGGCAGCAGATCGGTGATCCAGACCAGCCGGCTCCCCATCTCGGAGGGGAACACCTGCATCGACGCCTGGTGGTGGGCGAACGGGAACGGGCTCTCCGCCACCGCGTAGACCAGCCGCCGCTCCTCGGGCTCGACGGCCACCAGCGTCTCGTCGACGACCGGGCCGGCAGCGAACGTCACCAGGCGCCCTCCGGGGCCCGGACGGGAGTCGACGAGGACGCCGGGGCAGAGCCGCTGGTGCACTGCGGTGAAGTCGCGCAGGGCGTCCCAGACGTCGGCGGCGTCCGCCCCGAGCACGACGTCCTTGCGCAGGGTCGCCACGTCAGACCCCCGCCATGGTGCAGGAGCATTCGAGCACGACCGCGTGGACGCGGCCCGGGGAAGTGCGGTTCTTCGTCATGCGTCCACCGTGCCCGCCGCGCCCGTGCCGGTCTTGATGATCCTTGCAGTCCGGGAACCGTCGGGGTGCCGCCGTAGCCTCCGGCGCGTGCTCTCCGCGGTCCCGCTCGCCGATGGCGGCTCCTTCACCCTCACCGCCGTGGCCTGCGCCCAGGAGCACCGTGGCTGGTCCGAGGTCGAGGTTCAGCAGGACATCCGGCTGGTCCTGGTCCGGCGGGGGCGGTTCCGGCGGCAGGCCGACGGGGTGCTCACCGATGTCGACTCCACCGTGGCCTACCTCGGTACGCCGGGCGAGGAGGAGCGGTTCGCCCATCCGGCGGGTGACGACCGGTGCACCTCGATCAGCATCACGCCGGCACTCTGGCGGGAGCTGGCCGGTGAACGGACCGGAGCCGTGCAGGCGGGGGTGTACGTCGACGCCCGGCTGGAGCTGGCCCACCGGCGCCTCCTCGCCGCGGCGCGCAGCGGCGACACCACCTTCGCGACGACCGAGGAGCTGCTCGGTGTGATCGCCACAACGCTCGCCCGCGTCATCGACGGGCCCACACCCGCTGCCGGGACAGGTCGCGCCGGACGCGCGGCGCTCGTCGCCCGGGGCCGGGAGGCGATCGCCACCGGAGTCCACGCGGCCGACGGGCTGCTCCCCCTCGCCGCGCTGCTGGGCGTGTCTCCGTACCGGCTGAGCAGGGCGTTCACGGCCGATCTCGGGATCTCGCTCACCCGGTACCGCAATCGGGTGCGCGTGGGGCGGGCGCTCGAGCGGCTGGCCGAGGGCGAGGACAGCCTGGCCGTGCTCGCTGCCGACCTCGGCTTCGCCGACCAGGCGCACCTCACCCGCACGATCCGCGCCCACCTGGGGCACACACCGACCGCCGTACGCCGGCTGCTGCAAGGGCGGCAGCCGGCGCCGGCTCCCGGCTAGCGGGCGGCCGCGGCGGGCGTCGGTTCCCGTGTCGTCAGGTTCTTCCCGCTGGAGGGGTCGAACACCTGGATCTTGCCGGTGTCCACCCACACCTCGGAGCGCTCGCCCTCGCGCACGCCGGACTCCGCCGACAGGCGGGTGACCAGCGTGCCCGAGTCGCCACCGGGAACGTCCGCGGTGCCGGCGTCGGCGGCCAGGTCGGCGAGGTCGTCGGACATGGCCTGCTCGCCCTCCACGGTGAAGTAGGCGAACTTGTCCGACCCCATCGACTCCAGCACGTCGACCTGCGCGGTGAACATGGCACCCCGGGACTTCTGGTGCTCCTCCACGAGTGCGGCGTCCTCGAAGTGCTCCGGCCGGATGCCGATGATCACCTCGCGGGGAGCTTCGCCGCTCTCCAGGGAACGACGCAGCTCATCGGTGAGGGGCAAGTCGCCCAACGACGTGCGGAACATCCCCTCCTCCGTCTTGGCGGGCAGGAAGTTCATGGCAGGCGAGCCGATGAACCCCGCGACGAAGAGGTTGGCCGGGGTGTCGTAGAGCACCTGCGGCGAGCCGATCTGCTGGATCTTCCCGCCCCGCATGACGACGATGCGGTCGCCCAGCGTCATCGCCTCGGTCTGGTCGTGGGTGACGTAGACCGTGGTGGTCTGCAGCCGCTGCTGCAGCTTCGACACCATCGTGCGCATCTGCACGCGCAGCTTGGCGTCGAGGTTGGACAGCGGCTCGTCCATGAGGAACGCCTTGGGGCTGCGGACGATCGCGCGGCCCATCGCCACCCGCTGCCGCTGGCCGCCGGACATGTTCGCCGGCTTGCGGTCCAGGTGCTGGGTGAGGTCGAGGATCTTCGCCGCGTCCTCGACCTGGCGGTTGATCTCCGCCTTGTCGACCTTGGCGAGCTTGAGCGGGAAGCCCATGTTCTCCCGCACCGTCATGTGCGGGTAGAGCGCGTAGGACTGGAACACCATCGCGATGTCGCGGTCCTTGGGCGCCCGCTCGTTCATCCGCTCACCGCCGATGCGCAGCTCGCCGCCCGTGATGTCCTCGAGCCCGGCGATCATGTTCAGCGTCGTCGACTTCCCGCAGCCGGACGGGCCGACCAGGATGATGAACTCGCCGTCGGCGATCTCGAAGTGGGCGTCGTCCACGCCGACGGTGCCGTCGGGGTAGGTCTTGGTGATGTGGTCCAGGACGATGTCAGCCATTTGTTCAGCCCTTCACTGCGCCGGAGGTCAGGCCGGCGACGATGCGCCGCTGGAAGAAGAAGACGAAGATGATGATGGGGATCGTGAGCAGCACGGCGGCCGCCGCGATCGAGCCCGTCGGCTCGGCGAACTCGCTGGCCCCGGTGAAGTTGGCGATCGCGACGGGTGCCGTCTGCGAGCGTTCGGTGGAGGTCAGCGAGAGCGCGAACAGGAAGTCGTTCCAGCAGAAGATGAACACCAGGATCGCGGTGGTGAACACGCCCGGCGCGGCCAGCGGCACGATCACCGAGCGGAACGCCTGCAGCGGCGTGGCCCCGTCCATCTTCGCGGCCTTCTCCAGCTCCCACGGGATCTCGCGGAAGAACGCCGAGAGCGTGTAGATCGCCAGCGGCAGCGAGAACGTGATGTAGGGCAGGATCAGGCCGGGCCAGGTGTCGAACAACCCGATGCTGCGCTCGATGTCGAACAGCGGGCTCACCAGCGAGATCGGCGGGAACATCGCGATCAGCAGCGAGACGCCCACGAGCAGGCCCTTACCCGGGAACCGCAGCCGTGCGATCGCGTAGGCCGCCATCGTGCCGATCACGACGGCGAGCACTGTGGCGATGATCGCGATGCCGATCGAGTTGATGAGCGCGCTGGTGAACAGGCTGACCCCGAACACCTGCGCGTAGTTCTCGAGCGTCCACTCGCGAGGGATGAAGTTGCCGTCGGTGATGCTGCTCGCCGGCTTGAACGACAGGCTGACGATCCACAGCACCGGCACGAGGGCGTAGATCAGCACGAGAGCGTTGGCCACCGCCCACTTGCTCTTGGCCGCGGTGCCGGTGGTGCCGGGTTGACCCGCCATGTCAGCGCCTCCCCTCGGTGTCCGAGCCCGGCGCGGCCGCGCCGAACAAGTTGATGAAAATGAATGCGATCAGCGCGACGGCGATGAAGATGAGCACGCTGATCGCGGACCCGATGCCGAGGTTGAACGCCCGGAACAGGTTGTTGTAACCCATCATCGAGACCGAGCCGGTGCCGTTCGAGCCGCCGGTGAGGATGTAGATGTTGTCGAAGATGCGGAACGCGTCGAGGGTGCGGAACAGCAGCGCCACGAGAATCGCGGGCTTCATCATCGGCAGGATGATCTGGGTGAGCCGCTCCCACGGCCCCGCGCCGTCCACCTGGGCGGCCTTGAGCAGGTCGTCGGGCACCAGCGCCAGACCGGCGAGCAGGAGCAGCGCCATGAACGGCGTGGTCTTCCAGACCTCGGCGATGATGATCAGCGTGATCGCCGACGCCTGGCCGGTGAGCGGGGCACTGCCGTCGGAGAGCATGTTCGCCAGGTAGCCGGTGTCCGGCGTCCAGGCGAACTGCCAGCTGAACGCCGCGACGACGGTGACGATGCCGTACGGGATCAGCACCACGGTGCGGGTGAGCCCGCGCCCGAAGATCGTGCGGTGCATGACCAGCGCCAGCGCGAGCCCGAGCACGAACTCGATCGCCACCGAGATCACGGTGATCAGCAGCGTGATGCCGAACGCGCTCCACCAGTACCCCGACGTCAGCACCGCGACGTAGTTGGAGAGGCCGGCGAACGACTGCTCGTCCGGGAAGCGCAGGTCGTAGCGCTGCAGCGACAGCCACAGGGCGTATCCGATGGGGTAGGCCGTGACCGCGACCATGATGATCACGGCCGGGGCGCAGAGCAGGAACGCGAGCTTGCGCTCGGCCCGCGCCCCCTCCGACAGCGGCGGCCTGCCGCGGTGCTTCGGCGCCTGCGCGGAGGTCTGCGCCTCGGCGGCGGGGGCCGTGCTCGAGACCGTCATCAGGGCACCAGTCCTTCCGAGTTCACGGCCCGTTCGACCTCAGTGGCCATCCGCGGGACGATCACGTCCGGGTTGATCTGCGCGGGCGGGTTGAGCAGATCGGCGAGCACGATGGAGATGCTCGTGTACGCCGGGGTCTTCGGCCGCACGCTCGCGGTCTGCAGGGAGTCCCGGATGGCCTCCCACGCCGGGTACTCCTGCTGGAACGCGGGGTCGTCGTAGAGCCCGGCGAGCGTCGGCGGGACACCGGCCTCGGTGGCGTTGGTGAGCTGGTTCTCCTGGTTGCGCAGGCACTGCGCGGCCTCGAACGCGATCTCGGTGTCGCCACCGGTGGTGCTGACGCCGATGTTGAAGCCACCGATCGTCACGCTCGAGGGCCGGTTCGGGTCCACCCGCGGGTAGGGAGCCCAGGCGAACTCGTCGACCACCTGGCGTCCGGTGTCCTCGGCGGTCGGGCGGCCCTGCTCGTCGATGAACGTCCCGCCGCCCCCACCGTCCGGCGGCGGCGTGTTGATCGAGGCGTTGACGAACGGGTAGTTCACCTGGAACGCCGCGAGCCCGGCCTCCATCTGGAGGCGTCCGTCGTTCTCCTGGGCCACCGACAGCGACGGATCGCCGGCAGGCGAGGAACCGACCCGCTGCATGATCGAGGTGGCCTGGTGAGCGGCGTCGCCGTCGTCGACGAGGACCTCGCCGCCCTCGGAGACGAGCTGGCCGCCCGCGCTGGTGAGCAGCGTGTTGAACCACACCGAGATGCCCTCGTACTGCGCCGCCTGGGTCTCGATGTAGGACGGCAGACCCTGCTCGTGCAGCGCCTCAGACATCTGGATCATCTCGTCCCAGGTCTGCGGCGGCTGCGGGGCGAGGTCCTTGCGGTACCAGAGCAGCTGGGTGTTGGTGTTGAGCGGCGCGCCCCAGAGCTGCCCCTGGTAGCGGGCCGTCTCGAGCGGGCCCTCGAGGGTGCCCTCCGCGACCTGCGCCGCGCGGTCCTCCGGCCACGGCTCGATCCACCCGGCCTCCGCGAACTCCGCGGTCCAGGTGACGTCCATCGTCATCAGGTCGACCTCGGAGTCACCCGCGACGAGCCGGCGGGCGAGCTGCAGGCGCTGGTCGTCCGCGGCCTTGGGCAGCGTCTGCTGCACGACCGAGTAGCGGCCGTTCGCGGCTTCGGTGCAGGCCTCCGCGCCGGCCGCGTAGGCGCTGGCGCCGTCGGCCGCCGTGTAGAAGTTGATTACTGGTGGCCCGGCCGGGGCCGAGCTGCACCCGGCCACCGCGGCGGCGACCAGGAGCCCGCAAGCGCCGGCGGCGAGCGGTCGTCCGCGTCGCCGCCGGGCCGTCGAACGGACCGGCTCCCCCATGTGTTTCTCCGTCCCGAGAGCGCGGACGACCAGGCGACGTCGCCCGCGAGTGTGATACCGATCACTGCTAGTGGCCGGTGATCAGAACTTATGCGCGTCCGGGAACGGCCGCAATCTCTGACGGGCGGTATGGGGGAACTGCAAGCCCGATTTAGGCCGGGCTTGAGCCCATCGCCAACTTGGCGAGGAGCTCGCGTGCCTTCTCGGCGTTGCGTGGCTGGCAGAGCACGTCGTACCGGCCGGCGACGAGCTGGCTCACCGACTGGAAGTCGCGGCGTCCACGGGAGAGCCGGTAGGTGACCGCGGCGAAGATCAGACCGAACACGAGACCGAAGCCCAGCCCGAGCAGGATCGGCGCGAACGAGGTGCCGCCCTGGCTGACGAGGCTGAGCAACAGGCCCACGAACAGACCGAACCACGCGCCGGACGCAGCGCCCGAAGCGAGGACCCGGCCCCAGGTGAGCCGGCCGATCACCCGCTCCACCAGCATCAGGTCGACACCCACGATGGTGACGTCCCGCACCGGGAAGTCGGAGTCGGCGAGGTGATCGACGGCCCGCTGCGCCTCCTCGTAGGTGGCGTACGAACCGACCGGCCACCCGGTGGGCGGGGTCGGCAGGTTGGGCAGTCCGGGCGCGGTGCGCGCGGGGCCGCCGAACGGAGTGGTCACGGGGCCTCCTCTTCCTCGATGGCGGGACTCCAGGCCTTCACGGCGTCCATCATGTCAACGCCGGGACCTGGGACGAAGTGCCCATTCCGACGATCATCACACCTATGGCCCGTCGCCGCCCGGCGCAGCACGCGCCGCGCACGCCCGCGCGGTCCGCCCCACCGGCCCGGAACAGCGTCCGGTGCGGGCCGCCCGGGCGATCACCATCTCGTTCGGCTGCGTGCCGAGCGGGCAGCGATACACCAATCGGCCGTACGGAGCTTAGCCTGTTCAGCGGCTTCCGCTGCTGCACCTGCCACTTAGCCTGATCGTCAGGCCGGGGACGGACGGCAGGAGCCGCAGGGGGGGCGCTCCCGGGGTCGGAGGTGCCCCACCATGCCGTTCCTGTCCACCGTCACGCTGCTCACCGCGACGGCCAACCTCACCGGCACGACCCTCGTCACACTCGCGGGCGCGGGCCTGGTCGTGGCCTGGCTCCTGTCGCTGCTCCTGCACCCGCTCACAGCGTGCTCCGCGTGCAAGGGCACCCCGCGCTCGTACGGAGTGCTGGCCAGCCGCTCGTTCCGGCTCTGCCCGGCGTGCGGCGGGTCGGGGCGCCAACTCCGCATCGGCGCCCGGATCTGGCCGCAGAACCGCGACTAGCGGGGTGCCCACACCGTCGACCGGTCGCCGCGGTCGATTCGCACTCCCCCGATCATGAGGGGTGAACGCGCCTCGGCCGGGCCGATGATCACAGGTAAGGGGGTGGATCGGGACCACCGCAAGGTGCGCGAGCACGCAGCACGGGCGGACTCGTCCCGAACGGGCCTGGGCCCGCGCCGGGAACGGCCGCCCACCCAGCCACGATATTCGGCAGTTCTGCCAACCCGGCCACCCCGCCGACGGGCAGGGATCGGGGAACTCGGCCGACTGCGTCGAAGGCCGGGGGCAGGGTGTGAGGCAGTGGTCTCGAGCCGGGAACGGCGCGCCCACAGGAGCACCCCCACGCGCGGCCCGCATCGATCACGCGACGACGAGCACGCCGCGGCTGCTAGCGCAGCTTGTACTCCTTGAGCAGCCCGCGACTGATGATCGTCTTCTGGATCTCCGACGTGCCCTCCCCGATGAGCAGGAACGGCGCCTCGCGCATCAGCCGCTCGATCTCGTACTCCTTGGAGTAGCCGTAGCCGCCGTGGATGCGGAAGGACTCCTGCGTGACCTCCGCGCAGTACTCGCTCGCGAGCAGCTTGGCCATGCCCGCCTCCACGTCGAACCGCTCGCCCGAGTCCTTCATGCGGGCGGCGTTGACCATCATCAGGTGGGCGGCCTCCACCTTCGTGGCCATCTCGGCGAGCTTGAACGCGATGGCCTGGTGCTGGGCGATCGGCTTGCCGAACGTCTTGCGCTGCTGCGCGTACTCCACCGCGAGCTCGAACGCCCGGATCGCGATGCCGCAGGCGCGGGCGGCGACGTTCACGCGCCCGACCTCGACTCCGTCCATCATCTGGGCGAACCCGCCGCCCCGCCGGTCGCCGAGGATCTGCGCGGCGGGCACCCGGTGGCCGGAGAAGACCAGCTCCGTGGTGTCGACGCCCTTGTAGCCCATCTTGTCGATCTTGCCGGGCACCGTGAGGCCGGGCGCGACCTCGCCGTAGCCCTCCGGCTTGTCCACGAGGAAGCACGTGAGGTTCTGGTGCGCCCGCTCCGCGCCCTCGTCGGTGCGCACGAGCACGGCGGTCAGGTTGGACGTGCCGCCGTTGGTGAGCCACATCTTCGCGCCGTCGATCACGAAGTCGTCGCCGTCGGCCACCGCCTTCGTGGAGATCGCGGCCACGTCCGAACCGAGGTCCGGCTCCGACATCGAGAACGACCCGCGCACCTCCCCCGCCGCCATCCGCGGCAGGTAGCGCTGCTTCTGCTCGTCGGTGCCGTGGTGGGCGATCATGTGGGCCACGATGAAGTGGGTGTTGATCACGCCGGAGACGCTCATCCACCCCCGCGCGATCTGCTCGACGACCAGCGCGTAGGTCAGCAGCGACTCCCCGAGCCCGCCGAACTCCTCCGAGACGGTGAGCCCGAACAGGCCCATCTCCTTCATCCCGTCGACGATGTCCTGCGGGTAGGCGTCCGCGTGCTCCAGCGCGGTGGCGTGGGGGAGGATCTCCTTGTCCACGAACGTGCGGACCGTGGACAGGATCTCCTGCTGGATCTCGGTGAGACCGGCGGTCTGGGCGAGCTTGGCCATCGAACGTCCTCCCGACGCTGGGCGAGTTACCGGGCAGTATCCCCCGCGCGGCCAGCCGCAAGCTGTGAACGTCCGCACAGGGGCGCGACGATGGTCACTCCGGCGCAGCGTTCTGCGAAGTCGCGCCACGGGCGGCGGTTCACTCCGACGGGGGCGTCCAGCGGTCCGTGCGTTCCATTCCCGCCGCCCGGCCCTTGCCGCTGATCACCAGCGCCATCTTGCGGCTGGCCTCGTCGATCATCTCGTCGCCGATCATCGCCGCGCCGCGCTTGCCGCCCGCCTCGGAGGTGTAGTGCTCGTAGGCGTCGAGGATGTTCTCGGCGTGGTCGTAGTCCTCCTGGCGAGGGCTGAAGGTCTCGTTGGCCGCGTCGATCTGGCCCGGGTGCAGCACCCACTTGCCGTCGAAGCCCAGCGCCGCCGAGCGGCCGGCCACGCGGCTGAACCCGTCGACGTCCTTGATCTGCAGGTACGGCCCGTCGATGGCCTGCTTGTCGTGGGCGCGGGCGGCCATGAGGATGCTCATCAGGATGTGGTGGTAGGCGTCGCCGACGTCGTAGCCCGGGGGCTGCTCCCCCACCACCAGGGACTTCATGTTGATCGAGGCCATGAAGTCGGCAGGGCCGAAGATGATCGTCTCGACGCGCGGCGACGCCGTGGCGATCGCGTTGACGTTGGTCAGGCCGAGCGCGTTCTCGATCTGCGCCTCGATGCCGATCTTGCCGACCTCGTACCCCATGGCCTTCTCGATCTGGCTGAGCAGCAGGTCGAGGGCGACGACCTGCTCCGCGGTCTGCACCTTGGGCAGCATGATCGCGTCCAGGTTCGCGCCCGCGCCCTCGACGACCTCGGTGACGTCGCGGTAGGTCCACTCCGTGGTCCAGTCGTTCACCCGGACCACCCGGATCCGCTCGCCCCAGCCACCCTCGTTGAGCGCCTCGACGATCGTCTTGCGGGCACCGGGCTTGGCCAGCGGCGCGCAGGCGTCCTCGAGGTCGAGGAAGACCTGGTCGGCGGGCAGCGTGCGGGCCTTGTCGATGAACTTCTGGCTCGATCCCGGGACGGCGAGGCAGGAGCGGCGGGCACGGAGCTGGGTCGTGGTCACTGGCGGACTCCTCGTCGAGTGCGGCACGGGGTTGGGCCGATGCTGACACGCGACCCCGCCCGCGGCCGTGCGAGGTGAGGAGGTTCTCAGCCGGTCAGGGCACGGCGAGCAGCTCGCCGCGGGCCACCCGCGACACCCCGCCCTGCACCGAGGTGGCGACCGCCGCGCCGCCGCGCGCGGTGACGACGACCGCGAGCTGGGACGGGCGCCCCATCTCCGCGCCCTGGGCCACCACGAAACCGGTCTGCCCGTCGGCGGCCAGCAGGCCCCGGTCGGCGAGGAAGACCCCGAGCGCGACGGCGGCCGAGCCGGTGGCCGGGTCCTCGACCACACCCACCTCCGGGGCGAACATCCGCAGGTGCGCGCGCCAGTCCGCCTGGTCGAAGGCGACCACCGCGATGCCGACGAGTTCGGGCATCCCGGACAGCTCGCGGCGCAGCGCGACCGGGTCGACCTGCACCCGTGCGACCGCGTCCGGGCGCACCGGCAGGAACGCGAACGGCACGCCCGCCGCGGCGACCCCGGCCGGCACCTCCACGACCGGATCTGCGGCGCCGAGCCCGACGGCGGCCGCGAGCGCCGCGCCGTCCAGCACGGGTCCGACCTCGGGGCGGCCCCCGTCGACGCGTGCCCAGTGCGCGTTCACCTGCACGGGTAGCAGGCCCGCGCCGCACTCCTGCACGACCTCTCCGGTGCGGATCAGCCCCGCCTGCGCCAGCACCCACGCGGCGCCGACGCTCGGGTGCCCGGCGAAGGGCAGCTCGCGCGACGGGGTGAAGATGCGCAACCGGTAATCGGCCTCCGGGGTCGTGGGCGGCAGCGGGAACGCGGTCTCGGAGAGCCCGAACTCCGCGGCGATCGCCTGCATCTGCCCGGTCTCGAGCACGTCGGCCCCGTGCACGACGGCCAGTGGGTTGCCGGTGTAGGCGCCGTCCGCGGTGAACACGTCCACCACGTCGTACCGGAGGGGATCCACAGTGGCACCTTAGGCTTCCGCACATGGGCGTCGAACGGGTCTACGTCGCACGGCTGGTGGGCCTTGCCGTGTTCGGGCCCGACGGTGAGCGCATCGGGAAGGTGCGCGACCTCGTCGCCACACTGCGCGTCGACTCGAGCCCGCCGCGGGTGCTCGGCGTGGTCGTCGAGCTCGCCACCCGGCGCCGGATCTTCGTGCCCATGCTGCGCGTCACGGCGATCGACCCCGGCGCCGTCACCCTCGCCACCGGGTCGGTGAGCCTGCGGGGCTTCGCGCAGCGTCCGAACGAGGCGTTGCTGGTGGGGCAGATGCTCGACGCACCCGTCCGGATCGTCGAGAGCGGCGAGGACGCGGTCGTCGTCGACGCGGCGATCGAGCCGACCCGGTCCCGCGACTGGGTCGTCGGCCGGTTGGCCGTGCGCATCCGCCGCCACCGGATCGGCCGCCGCGGGCTCGTGCAGGTGCTGCCCTGGCGCGCGGTCACCGGCCTCTCCCTCACCGACCGGCAGGGCACCGAGGGCCTGCTGTCGGTGTTCGAGACCATGCGTCCGGCCGACGTCGCCGCCGCGCTGTCGGAGCTGCCCGAGAAGCGCCAGCACGAGGTGGTCGACGGTCTCGACGACGAGCGGCTCGCCGACGTGTTCGAGGAGCTGTCCGAGTCCGACCAGCGCAACCTGCTCGCCCACCTGTCGCCCGAGCGCGCCGCGGACGTCCTCGAGGCGATGTCCCCGGACGACGCCGCCGACCTGCTGCACGAGCTGCCCGACGCCGAGTCCGACGCGCTGCTGGCCCTGATGCAGCCCGAGGAGTCCGAGCCGGTGCGCCGGCTGATGAGCTACTCGTCCGACACCGCGGGCGGGCTCATGACTCCCGAGCCGGTCATCCTGCGCCCGGACGCCACCGTGGCCGAGGCGCTCGCCCGCATCCGCAACCCCGACATCCCGCCCGCGCTGGCGAGCATGGTCTTCGTCTGCCGGCCGCCGTCGGGCACCCCGACCGGGCGCTACCTCGGGTGCGCGCACGCGCAGCGGCTGCTGCGGGCGGCCCCGTTCGAACTGGTGGCCGGCGTCGTCGACAGCGAGCTGGCGCGGTTGTCCCCCGAGGCCACGCTCGGTGAGATCACCCGGTACTTCGCGGCGTACAACCTGGTGGCCGGTCCCGTCGTCGACGCCGAGGACCACCTGCTCGGCGCCGTCACGGTGGACGACGTCCTCGACCACCTCCTCCCGCCGGACTGGCGCGACCGCCTGACCGACCCCGACCGGACCAGCGAGGTGTCGGATGCCTGAGAACACCACCTACCGCAGGCTCGACCAGCCGCTGCTGGGCCGCGCCCGGTTCGAGGTCGACCCCGAGTGGTTCGCCCGCTTCTCCGAGCGGATCGCCCGTTTCCTGGGCACCGGCCGGTTCCTCGCGATCCAGTCGGTGATCGTCATCGTCTGGATCGCGGTGAACCTCGTCGCCTGGTCCGGACGGTGGGATCCCTACCCGTTCATCCTGCTCAACCTGGCCTTCTCCACGCAGGCCGCGTACGCGGCGCCGCTGATCCTGCTCGCGCAGAACCGCCAGGACGACCGCGACCGCGTGTCGCTCGAGGAGGACCGCGCCCGCGCCGAGCGGACGAAGGCCGACACCGAGTACCTGGCCCGCGAGCTCGCCGCGCTGCGGATCGCGGTGGGCGAGGTGGCCACCCGGGACTACCTGCGCGGCGAGCTCGACAAGCTCTGCGACCGGCTCGGCGGCGATCCGGACCCGGCCACCGAACGCGCGCGGGCCAGGCTCAGTCGGCGAGCTGACGGGTGAGCCGCTCCAGCACGTGCAGGTCTGCCTCCTCCAGACGCGTCACGAAGTGCTGCGTGACGCCGCGCAGATGGGTGCGCGACGCGATCCGCAGCCGGTTGACCCCGCTTTCGGTGAGCCGCGCGGCCACGCCGCGCCCGTCGCCCTCGACCCGGCAGCGGGACACGAGCCCTGCCTTCTCCAGCCGGTCGACCAGGCGCGTGACACCGGAACGGGACAGCAGCACCGCGTCCGCGAGCTCGGTCATCCGCAGCCGCCGGCCCGGCGCCTCGGCCAGCTGGACGAGCACGTCGTAGGAGGCGAGGGAGAGGTCCTGCTCGGTCACCAGCTCCGCCTCGAGGGCCCGCGTGATCGCGGCGTGGGCCCGCAGGAACGCCCGCCACGCCGCCAGCTGCTCGCGCGTCGGCCCGGACCGCGGCCGGGCTGCAGCGGGCTCGGCGGCGCCGTGTCCCGGGGTGGGCGCGGTGGGAGCGGCGGTGTCCGTCACGGGCCACGATGCTACGGACGCGGGGCCCCGAGGGCACGGACGTACAGTGGAAAGACGGGTGCGGAAGCCGCGCCCGGCAGCGTCGCGCCGTCGATGGAAGGTCCAGCGGAACCTCTGATGTCCACCACCGAGAGCACCAGCACCGTCGAGCAGGCCGTGCGGGCCGCGCTCGCCACCGTCGACGACCCCGAGATCCACAAGCCGATCACCGACCTCGGCATGGTGAAGGGCGTCTCGGTCGCGCCGGACGGACGCGCCCACGTGGGCGTCTACCTCACCGTGGCCGGCTGCCCGATGCGCGAGACGATCACCTCGCGCGTCACCGAGGCCGTCTCGAAGGTCTCCGGGATCACGGCCGTCGAGGTCGAGCTCGACGTCATGAGCGACGAGCAGCGCACCGAGCTGCGGCGCAGCCTCCGCGGCGACGCGGCCGAGCCGGTGATCCCGTTCGCCCAGCCCGGCTCGCTCACGCGCGTGTACTGCGTGGCGTCGGGCAAGGGTGGGGTCGGCAAGTCCTCCATCACCGTCAACCTGGCTGCCGCGATGGCGGCGAAGGGCCTGTCGGTGGGAGTGGTGGACGCCGACATCTACGGCCACTCGGTGCCGCGGATGCTCGGCACCACCGACCGACCCACCAAGGTCGAGAACATGATCATGCCGCCGCAGGCGCACGGTGTGAAGGTCATCTCGATCGGGATGTTCACACCGGGCAACGACGCCGTCGTGTGGCGCGGCCCGATGCTGCACCGGGCCCTGCAGCAGTTCCTCGCCGACGTGTACTGGGGCGACCTGGACGTCCTGCTGCTCGACCTGCCCCCCGGCACCGGCGACATCGCGATCTCCACCGCGCAGCTCGTGCCCAACGCGGAGCTGCTGGTGGTCACCACGCCGCAGACCGCGGCGGCCGAGGTGGCCGAGCGGGCCGGCTCGATCGCGCTGCAGACCCGCCAGCGTCTCGCCGGCGTCGTCGAGAACATGTCGTGGATGGAGATGCCCGACGGCACCCGCATGGAGGTGTTCGGCTCGGGCGGCGGCCAGGTGGTCGCCGATTCCCTCACCCGCGCCATCGGGGCTCCGGTCCCGCTGCTCGGGCAGGTGCCGCTGGAGCCGCAGCTGCGCGAATGCGGCGACTCCGGCAACCCGATCGTGCTCGCCGATCCGGAGAGCGCGTCGGCGCAGGCCCTGCGCGCGGTGGCGGAGAAGCTCACCGTGCGCTCGCGGGGCCTCGCCGGGATGTCGCTGAACATCAGTCCGGTCCGCAAGTAGGCCGTGAGTGGATAGGAGTGCTCCCGCACTCCTATCCACTCACGCCCTCGGGTCAGGCCCGCACGGCCTCCGCCCAGAGACCCACGGCCTCGTCCACCTGCTCGGCCTTCACGATCAGCGGCGGGATCATCCGCACCACGTTGCCGTGCGGGCCGCACGTGAGCAGCAGCAGTCCCTTCTCCGCGGCGGCCGCGTGGGCCCGGGTGGCGGCCGCCGTGTCCGGTGCGCCGTCGGGCGTGCAGAACTCGTTGCCCACCATGAGCCCGAGGCCGCGGACGTCGGCGATGCCCGGGTGGTCGGCCGCCACCTTCTGCAGGCCGTCGCGCAGGCGCAGGCCCTGCTCGGCGGCGTTCGCCACCAGGCCCTCCTCCTCGATGACGTCGAGCGTGGCGAGCGCGGCGGCACAGGCCACCGCGTTGCCGCCGTAGGTGCCGCCCTGCGAACCCGGCCACGCCTTGGCCATCAGCTCCTCGCTCGCCGCGATGCCCGACAGCGGGAACCCGCTGGCCAGGCCCTTCGCCGTGATCAGGATGTCCGGGGTGGCGCCCTCGGCGTGCTGGTGGCCCCAGAACTTGCCGGTGCGCCCGAACCCGGTCTGCACCTCGTCGGCGATCAGCAGGATCCCGTGCGCGTCGGCCCGCTCCCGCAGACCGGCGAGGAACGCGGGCGGGGTGGGCACGTACCCGCCCTCCCCCAGCACCGGCTCGACGATGAACGCGGCGACGTCCGCGGCGGGCGCGGCGGTGATGAGCAGGCGGTCGAGCTCCCGCAGGGAGAACGCCACCGCCTCCTCCTCGGTCCAGCCGTAGCGGAACGCGTAGGGGAACGGCGCGAACGCGACGCCGCCCATCATCGGCCCGATCCCGGCCCTGATCTTCGACCCGGACGTCGTGAGCGCGGCGGCGCCCATCGTGCGCCCGTGGAAGCCACCGTCGAAGGCCACGACCGTCGAACGTCCGGTGGCCTGGCGGGCCAGCCGCACCGACGCCTCGACGGCCTCGCTACCGGAGTTGAGGAAGAAGACGCGGTCCAGCGCGGACGGCAGCACGTCGCCGAGCCGCTCGGCCAGGCGCAGCAGCGGCTGGTGCATGACGGTGGTGTACTGGCCGTGGATGAGGGTGGCCACCTGCTCCTGTGCGGCGGCCACGACCTTCGGGTGGCAGTGCCCGGTGCTCGTGACGCCGATGCCCGCGGTGAAGTCGAGGTAGCGCCTCCCCGCGGTGTCGACGACGTGGACGCCCTCGCCGCGCGCCACCTGCACGGGGGTGGCCTGCTTCAGGGCCGGGGACAGCTGCGCCATGACACTCCTTGCCTTGTCCTATTGTCGACAATCCGGATCCGATGGAAGCACGGCGGGCCGCTACGGGGCAAGGGCACGAACCCCGTCGCGTGTCACGTCGACCGGCCCTCACCGGCACCGCGCTGGTGCAGCGCCACCCTGACCTTCACGGTCGCCGCGTGAGGAGTCAGGCCGGGACGGCGGGCGCTCCGGGCGCCGCATCGGGGGCGATGATGCGCTCCACCGCGTCTGCCATGTGCGACTCCAGCACCGCGGTGAGCCGGCCCGTGTCGCCGTCGCGGACGGCGTCGCGCAACTCCCGGTGCTCGGCGATCAGCGCCGTCGCCGGCGGGAGCGTGTCCTGCAGCGCGGCGAGGCACATCCGCGTCTCGACGAGCAGCGCGTCCGCCATCCGGCGCAGCCGCGGGCTGCCCGACGCGGCCACGAACTCGTGGTGGAAGGCGTGGTCGGCGTCGGCGAGCGCCACGGGGTCGTCCGCGACCTCCTCCATCCGCTCCAGCGCCGCGGTGAGCCGCTCCGCGACCCCCGCCCGGTCGCCGGTCAGCAGCAGCAGGCCGGCGGCCCGCTCCACGGCGGCGCGCGCCGTGTAGACGTCGCGGACGTCCGCCTCATCCAGGTCCCGCACGAACAACCCGCGGTGCCGCTCGCTGCGCAGCAGCCCTTCGGCCACCAGCCGCTGCATGGCCTCGCGCAACGGCCCCCGGCTCACGCCCAGCCGCGCCGCGAGCTCCACCTCGCCGAGCTGGGTGCCCGGCGGGAAGGTGCCGCGCATGATCGCCGTACGGAGGCGGTCGGCCACGATCGCGGCCGTCGACCGCCGCTCGACCGGCTCCAGCTCACTCAGATCCAAGGCTCCTCCCGCGCAGTGCCGATGCTCACTCCGCAAGCTCCGTTCGGCCGGCGAACAGGGCACCGAAGCCGGGCCGCGGGGTGTCCACGCCCGCCAGCCGCAGCCCCTGCCAGATGCTCACCTGGTTGGCCGTCAGCACCGGCTTGCCGACCCGGGCGTCCAGCCGGTCGAGCAGCCCCACCGTGTGCAGGGCCGTGTCGGGCAGCAGAACGGCCTGGGCATCCGGGTGGTCCGCGGCCGCGGCGAAATCGAGCACGGTCTCCTCGGGCAGCGTGCCGACCTCGGCCGCCGTGATGATCCCCCTCGCCGACAGCGAGAGAACCTCGATCCCCGCGACAGCGAGGAACGCGACGAACCGCTCGGCGACGTCGTCGGGGTAGGTGGCGCCCACCGCGACACGCGTGACGCCCAGCCGCGCGCACGCGTCCACGAACGCGAAGGAGGTGCTCGACGCGGGCACGCCCGCCGTCGCCTCGAGGGCCTTCACCTGCGACGTCGCGCCGTCCCAGCCGAACACGAAACTTCCGCTGGTGCAGGCCCACACCACGGAGTCGAGCGGGGCGTCGATCGCACGCACGCCGGCGGCGAGCACGTCGTCACCCCCGATGTCGAGCAGCGCGTCGACGCGGTGCGCGTCCTCACGCATCTCGGTGTGCACGAGCGACAACCGCGGGCCGCCGAGGCGCGACTCGGCGAGCGGGTAGTCGTCCTCGGCCGAGAATCCCGGGTAGAGGATGCCGACGGTGGGTGTCATACGACTCCTGGTGTGAGGTGTTCCGATGTGCGGTGTTCCGGTGCGAGCTGCTCTTGCGCGAGGTGGTCGTGCGCGCTCAGCAGGCTGCCACCGCCCACCGCCTCGCGGCCCATGGCCCGCAGGGCGGCCCACATGGTGACCTGGTTGGCGGTGAGCACCGGCTTGCCGAGCGCCTGTTCGAGGGGCTCGATGAGGTCGTAGGTGGGCAGGTTGGTGCAGCTGATGAACAGCGCGTCGGCGTCGTCGCGGTCCGCGGCGCTCACGATCTCGACGACCTCGGCGTAGCTGACCCGCCAGATGTTGCCCAGCAGGCCGAGTCCTTCGCTCGACACCGTGCGCACGCCGTGCTCGGCCAGGTACGCGACGAGCCGGCGCGTCACCGGCTCGACGTAGGGCGTGGCGATCGCCAACCGGGCGATGCCGAGCACCCGCAGGGCATCGATCAACGCCCCGGACGTGGTGGTGGCCACAGGCGCGCCCGCGTCCTCGATCGTGCGGCGCAGCACCTCCTCGCCGGTGGCACCCTCGACGAAGCTGCCGGACGTGCAGGCGTAGGCGACGACGCCGGGTTCGGGGGTCAGGACGTCGCGGGTGGCGCGGCGGACCGCGCGCCGGTCGCCGCAGGCCACCGCCATCTCGACGGTGACGGGTGTGGTGAAGAACGGCAGCCGGGTGAGGTAGAGCGACACGTCCTCGGGCGCCCACCGCCACAACTCGCGGTCGAGGGCGAAGTCGAACGGCGCAACGACGCCGATCCCCTGCTGCCGGGCCGGTTCGGTGAGACCGACCGAGAGCTCGGTGGGCATTGGTGGCTACCGGGCGTCTGCGGGGTCGAGCCGCTCGTACACCAGCCGCTCGCCGACGCTGCCGGAGCGCCAGACGTCGTGGCAGGCCTCCGCCATGCCGTCGAGGCCCTCGACGATCGTGGCGTAGACGTTGCCCGGCACCCACCCGACATCGCCGTTGATCAGCAGGTTGTTGCGGCCGTAGAAGATGGCGAGGTCGATGGCGCCGGCGTCCTGGTCGATCCCCTGGTCGTCCTTGAACGCGCTGTCGAGCATGCCGCCGCCGAAGTCGAACAGCACGACGTCGCCCGGGATCGGCGTGATGGTGGTGTTCTCCCGGCCGACCTCCGCGAACCGGGGCACCATCGTGTAGACCTCGTTGCGCGCGTACTTGGCGTGCTGGGCGTCGCCGCCGAGCGGGCCGCCCTCGAGCGCCTGCCAGACGGCGGCGCTGGTGCGCGGGGCATCCTTCTCCAGCAGCTCGGCCACGCAGGACACAGCACGGCGGGCGAGGGTGATGCGGATGAACTTCGACATGTGCCGCTCCCGGCGTCCGAGGGGTACCGCAGCGCCGCGGATTGTTGACAATAGTACGAGCGCTTCCTAGCGTGTCAATGGTCGTGCCCCGCTCGGGAAGGTCTCGCCGAATTGCCCGTTTCTGCAGGTCAGCGTGTCACCCCGAGGATCACGGTGTTGCACGGTGACGATCGCCCGCCAGGCTTGTCCGAAGACGGCCTGCGCTTCGCCACCGGGGCCACCCTCGCCGAGGCCCTTCCCGGCACCGAGGTGCTGCTCGTCTGGGACTTCACCTCCGACGCCGTGCGCGACGCGTGGCCCGCCGCCGACTCCGTGCGCTGGGTGCACACCGCCAGCGCCGGCGTCGACCGGCTCACCTTCCCCGGCCTGCTCTCCTCTCCGGTCACCCTCACGAACTCGCGGGGCGTCTTCGACGCGCCCATGGCGGAGTACGTGCTCGGACTGGTCCTGGCCATGGCCAAGGACCTCCCCGGCACGATCCACGCGCAGTCGCGCCGCGAGTGGCGCCACCGCGAGACCGAGCCGGTGGCCGGCCGCACCGCCGTGGTCGTGGGCGGGGGGCCGATCGGGCGCGCGATCGCCCGCCTGCTCGAGGCCGTCGGGATGACGGTGGAGCTGGTGGGGCGCCGGGACTTCGACGGCCTGCCCCGGCTCCTCCCCCGCGCCGACTGGCTCGTGCTCGCCGCACCCCTGACCGACGCCACCCGCGGGATGCTCGACGCCGACATGCTCGCCTCGCTCCGCCCGTCCGCCCGAGTGATCAACGTGGGTCGCGGCGCACTCGTCGTCGAGCCCGACCTGGTGGAAGCCCTGGCCGCGGGCCGGATCGGCGGCGCCGCGCTCGACGTCTTCGCGAGCGAACCCCTCCCGGCCGAATCGCCGCTGTGGGAGCTGCCCGGCGTGATCGTCTCGCCGCACATGTCCGGTGACCTCATCGGCTGGCGCGAGGCGCTGGTGGAAGTGTTCCGCGACAACCTCGAGCGCTACCGCGCGGGCGAACCGCTGCGCAACGTCGTGGACAAGTCGCTCGGCTACGTGACGACCTCTGGAGCATCTGCATGACCTCGGACCGCACCGCGGACCTCACCGCCACCGAACTGCTCGCGGCCTACCGCTCCGGCGAGCTCTCGCCGGTGGAGGCCACCGAGGCTGCACTGGAACGCATCGAGCGCCACGACCCGGACGTCAACGCGTTCTGCCTCGTCGACGCCGACGCCGCGCTCGCGGGCGCCAAGGCGTCCGCGGAGCGTTGGCAGCGCGGGGAGCCCGACGGTGCGCTCGACGGCGTGCCGATCTCGATCAAGGACATCCTGCTCACCCGCGGCTGGCCCACCCGGCGTGGCTCCCGCACGGTCGACCCCACCGGGCCGTGGGAGGTCGACGGCCCGCACGTGGCGCGCGTGCGCGAGCAGGGCGCAGTGCTGCTGGGCAAGACCACCACCCCGGAGCTGGCCTGGAAGGGCGTCACCGACAACCCGCTCACCGGGGTCACCCGCAACCCGTGGGACACCACCCGCACCGCCGGTGGCTCGTCCGGCGGGAGCGCGGCCGCCGTGGCGCTCGGGATGGGGCCGCTGAGCCTCGGCACCGACGGCGGCGGCTCGGTGCGCATCCCCGCCGCCTTCACCGGCACCACCACCATCAAGCCGACCTACGGGCGCGTGCCGCACTACCCGGCGAGCCCGTTCGGCACGCTCGCCCACGTCGGGCCGATGACGCGCACGGCGGCCGACGCGGCCCTGCTGCTCGATGTCGTGTCCGGTGCCGACACCCGCGACCCGTGGACGCTCGCCCCCACCGACTCGGCTGTCGCCGCGCTCGACGCCGGCGTGGCCGGACTGCGGATCGCGGTGAGCCCCACGTTGGGCTACGTCGACGTGCACCCCGGCGTCGCGGCCGCGGTTGCGGCCGCGGTGCAGGTGTTCACCGAACTGGGCGCCGAGGTCGAGGAGGCCGACCCCGGTTTCACCGACCCGGTCGAGGCGTTCGAACTGCTGTGGTTCTCCGGCGTGGCCAAGTCGCTCGAGCACATCGGTCCCGTCGAGCGGGCGCAGATGGATCAGGGGCTCGTCGCCGTCGCCGAGCAGGGCGCACGGGCGTCCGCGGTGCAGTACCTGGGCGCGATGGCCGTGCGCAACGACCTCGGCGCCCTCATGGGCGAGTTCCACAGCCGCTACGACCTGCTGCTCACCCCGACCGTGCCGATCCCCGCGTTCGAGGCCGGGGTCGAGGTGCCGGCCGGCTCTCCCCGGGAGCGCTGGACGTCCTGGACCCCGTTCACGTACCCGTTCAACATGACCCAGCAGCCGGCAGCGAGCGTGCCCTGCGGGTTCGCCGACGGGCTGCCGGTGGGCCTGCAGATCGTCGGCCCGCGCCACGCCGACAACGCGGTGCTGGCCGCAGCCCACGCCTACCAGCAGGCGACCGACTGGCACACCCACCGCCCCTGACCCCAAACCCGCGAGTCGGGGCCCCAAACCCGCGAGTCGGGATGCACTCGGGTCGTGGTCCGGGCTCAGCGGGATGGAACTCGCCGCGGCACTCGGCTTGATCGCCGGATCAGGGACAAGGGCTGCGGGGACAACCTGTTGCCGGATCGGTCAGGCCCGCACCGCGGCCGCAACGTCGATCACGGGCACATGGTGGACAGTCGATCTTCGACCACGACCATCCGCCCGTGGTCGACGCTGCCGCTAGGGCGCGGTCCGCGGTGATCGATCTGATCAGTACCTGGGTGCGGGTGCTGCGACGGTGGCGTACATGTCGGAGCGATCAGGGCCGGGTGATCGGTCCGAGAAGTGCGTGGGTGCTGTCGCGGCGACGTCAGGTACTTCTCGCAGCGATCACCATCGCGCCTCCGCGGGCCCCATTCGGCAACACGCTCCGGATGCAGCCCCTGTCCCCATCCTGGCGATCATCCCGAGTTCCGAGGCCATGAGGCGGCCAGTCGGTCAGACGTATCCCGGATGTCGCCTGGTCAGGTGGCGTCGGGGTCGACCGGGGGAAGCTCGTTCTTCGCGAGGCGCTCGGGCACGGGCGGCGGCGTGCTCTTCGCCAGGTTCGGCTTCGGAGCGTGGCCGTTGGGCTTCGGCGCGGGCGGGTCGTCGTCGAACAGGGTGCGCTGCACCGCCGTGCGGGGGTTGAAGTTGCGCAGGCCCCGCAGCTCCTCGAGCGGTTTGCGCAGCTCGTCGAACTCCGGGCCGAGCTCGCCGCGCAGCTGCTCCCGCGCCCCGGTGGCGTAGTCACGCACCTGGCGGATCGCCCGGGCGGACCAGGCCGCCGCGGATGGCAGTCGTTCGGGGCCGAGGATGAACAGCCCGGCCACGATCAACACGAGGATCTCGCCCCAGCCGATGCTGTCGAACACGGTGTCAGCCTACTTCTAGTCCGAGGCGAGGACGACCGACACGGTGAGCGGCCTGCCCTCGCGGATCAGCTCGACCTCGACGGTGTCGCCGGGGTTGTGCTCGCGGTAGGCGACGACGAGCTCGTCCGCCCCCGCGATGGGCCGGTCGGCGAGCCGGACGATCACATCGCCCTCGGCGATGCCCGCCGCCTCGGCCGCGCCTCCCTGCTGGACGTTCTGCACCTGGGCGCCGTCGGTGGTGCCGTCGCTGACCGAGCGGGCGTTGATGCCGATCTCGGCGTGGGTGACGGCGCCGCCGCGGATGAGCTCCTCCGCGATGCCGCGCGCGTCGTCGATGGGGATCGCGAACCCGAGGCCGATCGAACCGCCCTCGCCCATGCCGAGGCTGCGGATCGCCGTGTTGATCCCGACGACGGCGCCCGTGGAGTCGACCAGCGGACCGCCCGAGTTGCCCGGGTTGATCGCCGCGTCGGTCTGGACGGCGTCGATCACCGCGTTGGTGTCCGTGCCCGCCCCGTCGAGGCGCACCGGACGGTTCACGGCGCTGACGATGCCCTCCGTGACGGTGCCGGCCAGGCCCAGGGGGGAGCCGATGGCGATCACCCCGTCCCCCACGGCGAGCTCGCCCGACGACCCGATGGTGGCCACCACGGGGTTGGCGACCTCCACCTTGACGACGGCGAGGTCGGTCTTCGGGTCGCGGCCGACGATCTGCGCGCCGGTACGCGTGCCGTCGTGGAACACGGCCTCGATCTGGGCGCCGCTCGCCTCGGCGGCCGGGGCGACCACGTGGTTGTTGGTGAGCACGTAGCCGGCGGGGTCGATGATGACGCCCGATCCCCCGCCGCCCTCGTCGCCGACGCGGATCTCGAACGAGACGACGGCGGGCACCGTGCGGCGGGCGATGTCGGCCACCGAGCCCGGCGGGCGCTCCCGCGCCTGCACCGACTGGGTGATGGTGGGGTCGGGGTCGGTGAGGCCGTCGGCGCCCTCGGCGGTGACGCGGCCGACGAGACCGCCCGCCGCGCCGACGAGCACCGCGATGGCGGCGAGCGCGATCAGCGCCCTCGGATCCACGCGACGGCCGAAGAGCACCTCGCGCAGGCTGAGCCGGGCGCCCTCACCACGCACGGAGGAGCCGGTGCGGGTCGGCGGGCCGGCGGGCGGGCCGAGGGCCGCGGCGCTGTCCGGGTCGCGCCACGGGTCGCGCTCGGCGTTCTCGTCCCAGAACGTGCCGTCGTGCTGCCCGTCGTGCTGCGCGCCGTTCTCCGGGCGTTGCAGGGCCGGTGCGGACGGGTCGGGCCGACCGAACGCGCTCGCCAGCGCCGCGGGGGGCGGGGCCACGAGCGTGGTGCGCGCGGACGACACGGAGCCGTTGCGCGGGGCCGCGAAGCCGCCTTCGACGCCGCCGGGGCGGCCGAACACGTCGGCGATCGAGGGGTCCACCGCAGGACGCTCGATCGGTCGCGGTCCGAGGCGCGGCGCCCCGTCGCCGGCATCGGGTCGCGCCCCGCCCTCGGCGTCAGGACGCGGCGCGCCGTCGACATCAGGTCGCTGCGCGTTGTCGGCGTCGGGGTCCTGGCGATCACCCGAACGCTCCGCGGGAGTGCTGCGCTCGTTCATCGCTCGACGGGCTCCTGGACTGTGCGGACCGGACGCCACCAGCCTGCCTCAGTGGCGGTGAAGTCTGCGTAGCCGACGGGGTGCGGGGCCTGCGTCAGGGCAGACCGGGAACCGTGCCGGGCACGTGGTCGAGCGGCGGTGCCGGCGCCGTGGTGGGCGGGACCGCAGTGGGCGCGGGCGTGGCCGAGGGGGGCGGCGGGAGCTCCAGCCGCGCGTCGACCGGGCTGGCTCCGCCGCGCACCTCACCCGGCAGGGTCGGCGCGGGGTCGGACGGGCCGTCCGCCGCGGCGGGGAGTGCGAACGCGATGGCCCCGATGGCGAGCCCGGACACGGCGACGCCGGTGCCGAGCCGCAGCCCCCGGTGCGGGCGCCTGCCGTGCACGGAGCGGGTGACCGCGTCGGCGCGCGGCGGCGCGACCCGCTCGGGACGCAGCACGGAGACGAACTGGCCTTCCGCGGTGACGGCGAGCCCGGCCGGCGGGGCGGGGAGGTCGGTGTCCTGCGGGATGGACCGCAGGCTGGAGAGCAGCGAGCTGGGGAGACTGGGGCAGTCCGCCGTGCGCAGCGCGGCGCGCGCCTGCCCCTGGGCGACGACCTGGGCGGCGCACTCGCGGCACCGGGCGAGGTGCTGGGTGGCGCGCAGGTGCGGGCCGGCGGCGAGCTCGTCGTCGACGTACGCGACGATGGCGTCGGACGACAGGTGATCATGACCCCAGTCCGGGGTGGTCACCGAGATGCGCCAACGCCCTGAGCTCACGCGTGAACCTCCTCGACTTCCGTCCGGCGACGCTCGAGCGCGGTGCGCAGCGCGGCCCGGCCCCGGTGGATCCTGCTCCTCACCGTACCGAGCTTCACGCCGAGCGTGGCGCCGATCTCCTCGTAGGAGAGGCCTTCCACGTCACACAGCACGACCGCGGCACGGAACTCGGGGGGCAGCTCGTCCAGCGCGGCCTGCAGCTGCGGGTCGAGGTGGGTGTCGGAGAACACCTTCTCCGGCTCCGGACCGCTGCCGGGAAGCCGGTCGGTGTCCTCGGGGAGCGCCTCCATCCGGATGCGGGAGCGGCGGCGCACCATGTCCAGGAACAGGTTCGTGGTGATGCGGTGCAGCCAGCCCTCGAAGGTGCCCGGCTTGTAGGAGGCCAGGGAGCGGAACACCCGGACGAACGTCTCCTGGGTGAGGTCCTCGGCGTCGTACGGGTTCCCGGTGAGCCGGTAGGCCAGGCGGTACACCCGGTCCGCGTGCTCGCGCACCACGTCGTCCCAGCTCGGGGGCGTCCACTCTGCCCCGTCACCGGGCAGCACGGTATTGCGCGTCAACGCGGGTGAGCCCTCGCTCATGGTCGGGTGCCACCTCCTGCGGCGGGTCGTGCCCTCCGGCCAACGGGGCACCGGAGCGTTGAGTTCCCGGTACCTCCACGGCCGACGACCCCGACCGATGGCTCCTACGGTGCCCGATACCCGTGAATAAGGGGTGAGAACCGGCTGAGAGGAGCCTGATAGATCTGGGTCGGTAGCCTTCAACCATGTGGGTCCCGGACGCAGCTACCGATCTGTGGGCGCTGCGCGACCACGTCGCATCCTATCTGGCTGAGGACGACGCGCTGCTGTCCGCGCGAGCGGCGGCAGCCCGGGCGGGCTGCGTGCCCGTGGAGCCCGATGCGGGAGCCGCCCTGCGGTTCCTGGCCGCGACGATCGGTGCGCGCGCCGTAGTGGAAGTCGGCACCGGCACCGGGGTGAGCGGGCTGTGGCTGCTGCACGGGATGGCCGCCGACGGCGTCCTGACCTCGATCGACGTCGATCCGGAGCACCAGCGCGTCGCCCGGGGCGGGTTCACCGAGGCGGGCTACGGGCCGTCGCGGTTCCGGCTGATCAACGGGATGGGGCTCGAGGTGCTCCCCCGGCTCACCGATGCGGGGTACGACCTGGTGTTCGTCGACGCGGGCGCGGCCGACCACGCCCGCTACCTCGACGAGGCCGTGCGCCTGCTGCGCCCCGGCGGGATCGTGGTCCTCGCGGGAGTGCTCACCGCCAACGTCCTGGACCCGGAGGCCGACGACGCCGTCACCCTCGCGCAGCGTGAGGTGTCTCACCAGGTGCGCCAGGACGAGCAGCTCGTCCCGCTGCTGCTCCCCCTCGGTGACGGGCTCCTGGCCGCGCTCAAGGCCGGCTGACGCCACCGTTCAGAGGGCTGTGGCGCCCTTGCCCAGCACGACCACACCGCCCTGGCTGACCGTGTAGCGCGCACGGTCGAGCCCGAGGTCGACGCCCACCAGCGCGCCGTCGGGGATCACCACGTTCTTGTCCAGGATCGCCCCGCGGACCACCGCGCCGCGCCCGACGCGCGCGCCCGGGAGCACGACGGAGTCCGACACCTCGGCCCCGGCGTCGATCCGCACGTTCGGGCTGATCACCGACCGGCGCACGATGGCACCGGAGATGATCGTGCCGGCGCCGACGATGGAGTCCTGGGCGATCCCGCCCTCCACGAACTTCGCCGGGGGCAGTGGCGCCATCGCCGTGCGGATCGGCCACCCCTGGTTGTAGAGGTTGAAGATGGGGTGCACCGAGACCAGGTCGGTGTGCGCCTCGTAGAACGCGTCGACGGTGCCGACGTCGCGCCAGTAGCCGCTGTCGCGGTCGGTGGCCCCGGGCACGACGTTGTCGGCGAAGTCGTACACGGTGGCGTCGCCCTGCCCGACCAGGCGCGGGATGATGTCGCCGCCCATGTCGTGGTCGGAGTCGCCGTCCTCGGCGTCGGCGCGCAGCGCGTCGAGCAGCACTTCGGTGGTGAAGATGTAGTTGCCCATGGAGGCGAACGTGACGTCGGGGTCGTCGGGCACCGACGGCGGGTCCGAGGGCTTCTCCAGGAAGTCCGTGATCCGCCCACCGGGCTCGGAGTTGATCACCCCGAACGCCTTGGCCTCGGCGCGCGGCACCCGGATGCCCGCGACGGTGACGCCCGCACCGCTCTCGATGTGGTGGGCGAGCATCTGACCCGGGTCCATCCGGTAGACGTGGTCGGCACCGAACACCGCGATGTACTCGGGCCGCTCGTCGTAGACGAGGTTGAGGCTCTGGAAGATCGCGTCGGCGCTGCCGGTGTACCAGCGCCTGCCGAGCCGCTGCTGGGCCGGCACCGTGGTGATGTACTGCCCGAGCACGCTGGACAACCGCCAGGTGGTGGAGATGTGGCGGTCCAGGGAGTGGGACTTGTACTGGGTGAGCACGCAGATGCGGTGCATGCCCGAGTTCACCAGGTTGGACAGCACGAAGTCGATCAGCCGGTAGTTGCCGCCGAACGGCACCGCCGGCTTCGCGCGGTCGGCGGTGAGGGGCCACAGCCGCTTGCCCTCACCACCGGCGAGCACGATCCCCAGGACGTTGGCGCCCATCACCAGTGGTGAGGCGGGCGACAACCGAGCCGCCGTCATGCGTGTGCTCCGATCGCGGCCCGTGGGGCCGGGCTCGCCGGCAGGGTCGTCACGCGTCCGACCCTAGTGCTCTCCCTGGGTGCCGGGCCACCGGAACGGTGGGTGACACCCGCGATCCGTCCGCTGATGGCCTACCGTTCGCGCGTGCGGATAGGCCTGCTCACCCGCGAGTACCCCCCGGACGTCTACGGCGGTGCCGGCGTGCACGTGGAGCACCTCGTGCCGGCGGTGCGCGAACTGGTGGACGTCGACGTGCACTGCTTCGGCGAGCCGCGCCCCGCTCACCCGGGCACTCACGCGCACCTGCCCCCGCCGTCGCTGGCGGAGGCGAACCCCGCGTTGCAGACGTTGGGTGTGGACCTGTCGATGGTCGCCGCGCTCGGCGGCGTCGACATGGTCCACTCCCATACCTGGTACGCGAACATGGCCGGGCACATCGCGAAGGTGCTGCACGGCGTGCCGCACGTGGTGACCGCGCACTCGCTGGAGCCGCGCAGGCCGTGGAAGGCCGAGCAGCTCGGTGGCGGCTACCGGCTCTCGTCCTGGGTGGAGCGCACCGCGTACGAGGCCGCCGACGCGGTGATCGCGGTGAGCGCCGGGATGCGACGCGACGTGCTCGACTGCTACCCCGCGCTCGACCCGGACCGCGTGCACGTGGTGCACAACGGCATCGACACCGCCTTCTACCACCCCGACCCCGCTCGGGACGCCCTGCGCGCCGCCGGGGTCGACCCGGACCGGCCGAGTGTCGTGTTCGTCGGGCGGATCACGCGCCAGAAGGGGCTCGCCCACCTCGTCGCGGCCGCGCACCGGATCGACGCAGGTGCCCAGATCGTGTTGTGCGCGGGCGCGCCGGACACCCCCGAGATCGCCGCGGAGACCGAGGCCGCCGTGGCCGAGCTGGCCGCAGCGCGCCCGGGCGTGGTGTGGGTGCGCAGGATGCTGCCCACCGCCGAGGTGCGCCAACTCCTGTCCGCGGCCACCGTGTTCGTCTGCCCGTCGGTCTACGAGCCGCTCGGCATCGTCAACCTGGAGGCGATGGCCTGCGGCACCGCCGTGGTCGCCTCCGACGTGGGCGGGATCCCGGAGGTCGTCGCCGACGGGGAGACCGGCCTGCTCGTGCACCTCGACGAGGGCGACGTGGACGGATTCCGCTCAGGGCTCGCCGATGCGGTGAACGCGCTGCTCGCCGACCCGTCCCGGGCCGCCGCGATGGGCAGGGCGGGCCGGGCGCGGGCCGAGCGCGAGTTCAGCTGGTCGCAGGCGGCCGCCCGCACCGTGGAGGTCTACCGCGGGCTCACCTGAGGCCGGAGGCGGCGCGGGCCCGGGCGCGGGCCCGGTGCGCGGCCACCGCGGAACGGTTGGCGCACGCCGCCGAGCAGTAGCGGCGCGCGGCGTTGCGCGAGGAGTCGGCGAAGACCTTGGCGCACCCGTCGGCCGCGCAGCGGCCGTGACGGGAGATGCCGTACTCGGACACGAGCATCGCCAGCGCGAACGCGGTGGTGGCGCGCATCCGGTCGACGAGCCCGGCCTCCGGGGCCGCGTAGTGCAGGTGCCAGCCCTCGGTGTCCTCGTGGGAGGTCAGGTGGGGCTCGACGGAGACGTCGACCAGCAGGGCGTTGATCGCGGCGGCGGCCTCCTGGACCGTCGAGACCTCGAACGCCGTGCGCAACCTGCGCGCCCACGCCCGTAGCGCGGGTTCGACGCTGTCCGGGGCGTCCAGCGCGCGGTAGGAGTGCGCGAGGAGCACGCCGCGCAGCTGGTCGGTCACCCGACCCTCCGGGTCCTCGATCACCGCGTTCACCAGGTCGACCGCGGCACCGAGCGCGTCGCTGCGGTAACCGATGAAGTCCATTTGCCTATTACTATCACACCGCTTCGGTGTAAGGTGCGAAGCCAGTAGACCTATTACCGAGGGGAGGCGCGCCGATGCGGTGCGCGCAGTGCGGGTGGCCCGGCGACGAGACCGAGGTGCTGTCCACGCACCCCACCTCGCAGGGATGGGTGCGGTACCGGCGCTGCGTGTGCGGCCGGATCGCGATCGAACTGGTGACGCCGAGCACGGCGGGAACGCAGGTGGCCGCCGCCGACACGCGGCGGTAGAGCCACAACGACGGAACGGCACCGGCAGACGATCGAGGTCGTCGGCCGGTGCCGTTCGTCGGAACCGGGGGCCCGCAGGTGGCGGGCGGTGCGCTCAGCCGGAGGCGGCCTTGAGGGCGTCACCGAGGTTGCCGGCCTCCTCGGCGGACATCTCGACGACCAGGCGGCCGCCACCCTCGAGAGGGACGCGCATCACGATGCCCCGACCCTCCTTGGTCACCTCCAGGGGACCATCACCGGTCCGGGGCTTCATCGCCGCCATCTCCTGCCTCCTCCGTCGTGTAGTGGCCAGAGCCGTTGGCATCGCGGAACGTTGCCGCTGCACCGGGGAGAGCGCGCGGCGAGGATGCTGGGAACATCTTTCCTCATCGGCCGGACAGGAGTGAAACCGGAGCGATCTACTTCCCGGGGCGTTCACCCTGCGAAGTCATGGGGTCGCTGCCCGCCAGCACTCCGCGACGTGATCATCCACCATCCCGGTGGCCTGCATGAGCGCGTAACACGTCGTGGGGCCGACGAAACGCAGCCCGGCCCGTTTCAGGGCGCGCGCCATCGCGACGGACTCCGGCGACGTCGCCGGCACCTCCGCGAGCGTGGCGGGCCGCCCGTGGGCGGCCGGGTCGGGCGCGAAGGACCACAGCAGCTCGTCGAGCGGCCGATCGAGCTCCAGGACGTGCCGCGCGTTGGAGATGGTGGCCGCGATCTTGGCGCGGTTGCGGACGATCCCCGCATCGGCCAGCAGCCGCTGGACGTCGGCGTCGCCGAACGCGGCGACGGCGGCCGGGTCGAAGCCGGCGAACGCCGCGCGGAACGCCGGGCGTTTGCGCAGGATCACCAGCCACGACAGGCCGGACTGGAAACCCTCGAGGCTCAGCCGCTCGAACAGCGCGGTGACACCGCGCAGCGGGCGGCCCCACTCGTCGTCGTGGTAGGCGACGTACTCGGGCGCAGAGCCCGCCCACCCGCAGCGGACCCGGCCGTCACCCGTCGGGGCGGTGGTCGGTTCAGCCACGGCGACGGTGCTCCTGCTCGCACTGGCGTGCCATGCGGCGCAGCGACTGCGCGACACCCGCACGGAACGCCGGGCGCAGAACGCGCCACCCGATCGCGCCGAGGCGCCCCATCGGCAGGTCCAACAGCTCCGACCACAGCACCCGGGCCCGGTCCCCGCCCAGCGGCACCACCTCGAACACGCCGTCGCCCCGCACCACGCGGCCGAGGTGGCGGACCACGCAGCGCCGCAGCGACGTCCACTCCACGATCTCCATGCGATCGGTGACGCCGATCCGCCCGACCCCGGTGACCGCCTCCAGCGTGGCGCCCGACCGCCTGCCGTCGCCGCCGCTGGTGACGCGGACCCGGGTGCCGAGCATCCAGTCGCCCTGCCGCTCCCAGTCGGTGACCTTCCGCCAGACGGCCTCTGGTGGCGCCGCGACCTCGACCGGCACCGTGAGCTCGACGCGGGTCACCGTTCCCCCTCGGTGCGCAGGGCACCGTCCTGGTACCCGCCCGCGTGGCTGGGCCGCCGCCCGGACTCCAACTCCGCGACGCGGGCCTCCAGCCCGTTGCGCTGCGCGTCGGCGCGGTCCAGCTCCTCGGCGAGCCTGGCGAGCACCCAGTCCACCTCGTCCATCCGGTAACCGCGGACCGCCTGCTGGAAGCGCAGCGCGCGGAGGTCGTCACCGCCGATCACGCCTGCGGGCAGCCGGGTGGGCGTGGCTCCCGGCGGCAGCGGCGCCAGCTCCTCGCCGCGTCCGAACACCAGCGAGGCCAGCCCGAACAGCGCGGCCCCGACCGCCGCGACGACCAACAGGTAGATCAGCGCGGTCCCCACCTGGCCCATCCCATCACGACGCCACGGTCACCGCACCAGCACCTCGCGCATGGGCGGCCGATCGGCGACCGCGACCGTGGCGGTGGTCGGGATCCACGCCCCGTCGATCTGCGCGAACTGGGTGAGGGCGCCCCCCGCGTCCGGTACCTCGCAACGGGCGAGCGCGGCGGCGAGGATCTGGCGGGCCATGACCCCGAGCTGCAGCAGCGACCGGTTCCGGTGCTTGCGCACGCCCAGGTTGACCTGCGCGAGCCCGTCCAGGCCCCGCTGGGAGAAGGTGTCGAGCAGCAACCCGATCTCCACGCCGTAGCCGGGCGCGAACGGCACCGACTCCAGCAGCTCGCGGGTGCCCGCGTACTCCCCGCCGAGGGGTTGCACGATGCCGGCGAGCTCGGGCCGCAGCGCGGCCAGCAGGGGGCGCGCGAGCAGCTCGGTGACCCGTCCGCCGCCCGTGTCGGCCTGCGCCGTCTCCAGCCGCAGCGGGCGCCGGTAGAAGCCCTTGACCAGCGCCACCCCGCGCTCGGTGAGCAGCGGACCGAGCAGGGCCGGGACGAAGCCGGGATCGAAGTCGACGAGGTCGGAGTCGAGGAAGCAGACGAGCTCACCGCTGGTGGCCGCGAGCGAGCGCCACAGCACCTCACCCTTGCCCGGCACCGGCTCGAGGTCCGGCAGGACGTCGGCGCGGTGCACCACCCGCGCACCCGCGGCGGCCGCGACCTGCACCGTCCGGTCGGTGGAGCCCGAGTCCACCACCACCAGCTCGTCGACGAGCGGCGCGGGCCCGCGCGTCAGCGGCACGATCGCCGCGACGATCGCCCCCACCGTGGCCTCCTCGTCGAGGGCGGGCAGCACGACCGACACGCGCCGCGCGGCCTTCGCCGTGACCAGCTCCTCGACGCTCCACCCGGGCTCCTGCCACGTCCGGCGGGCGAACCACTGCTCGGTGACCGGATCCACGGGGCCTCACTCCTCCGGGCGGCGGCTCCTCAAGGGCTCACGGGCCGGGCACAGGCGTCGAGCGCCTCGTCCACGTCCGTGGCGACCACCAGCCGCGTGATCGCCTCCGGGCGGACGAACCCCCGCTCACCCAGCCCGCGCACCCACTCCAGCAGACCCGCGTAGTGGCCGTCGGGATCGAGCAGCACCACCGGCTTGTCGTGCATCCGCAGGTAGCCGGCCGTCCACACCTCGAACAGCTCTTCGCAGGTGCCGACCCCGCCGGGCAGCGCCACGAACGCGTCGGCGTGGGCCTCCATCAGCGCCTTGCGCTCGCGCATCGTGTCGACGACCAGCAGCTCGTCGGAGTCGTGGTCGGCCCACTCCAGGTCCACCAGCGCCTGCGGGATCACCCCGGTGGTGCGGGCCCCGCCCGCTCGGGCCGCGGCGCCCACCGCGCCCATCATCGCCGCCTTCCCGCCCCCGGAGACGAGCTGCCAGCCGCGGGCGGCGATTCCCTTCCCCACGTCGGCGGCCAGGTCGAGGTAGTGCGCGGGCAGCCCCTCGATCGAGCCGCAGTAGACGCAGACCGCGAGCTGAGACCGGCTCAATGTGCTTCCTCCCAGGCCCGCCACGCCTCCTGCACGATCCCGACCGCGTCGTCGACGTCGTCGGTGAGGTGCAGCAGCGCGAGGTCCTTCTCCCCGATCTTGCCGCTGTCGAGCACCGTCTTGGCGATCCAGTCGTAGAGCCCGCCCCAGTACTCGGTGCCCAGCAGCACCACCGGGAACTTCGTGACCTTCTTGGTCTGCACGAGCGTGAGCGCCTCGAACAGCTCGTCCAGCGTGCCGAACCCGCCGGGCAGGCAGACGAACGCCTGCGAGTACTTCACGAACATCGTCTTGCGCGCGAAGAAGTAACGGAAGTTGATGCCCAGGTCCACCCAGTCGTTGAGGCCCTGCTCGAACGGCAGCTCGATGCCCAGCCCGACGGAGAACCCGCCCGCGTCCGAACAGCCCTTGTTGGCGGCCTCCATCACGCCGGGACCACCGCCGGTGATCACCGCGAAGCCGGCCTCCGCCAGTGCGGTGCCCAGCGCCCGGCCCTGGGCGTACTCGAGGTGGTCGCGCGGGGTGCGCGCCGAGCCGAAGACGGTGACCGCGCGCGGCAGCTCGGCGAGCATGCCGAAGCCCTCCACGAACTCCGCCTGGATCCGCATGACCCGCCACGGGTCGGTGTGCACCCAGTCGCTCGGGCCGCGCGAATCCAGCAGCCGCTGGTCGGTGGTGGTGGGTTCGTTGCGCCGCTCGCGGCGCAGCACCACCGGGCCCCTCTGCTTCTCCTCGGGCCGCCGATCACCGTTCGTGCTCATGCCCGCCACAGTAGTGACCGCGGGTGTCAGGCGAGGAAACGGCGGAGGACGTCGACGGCCTCGGTGATCCGCGCGAGCTCGACGTGCTCCTCGCGGGTGTGGGCGAGGTTCGGGTCGCCGGGGCCGTAGTTCAGGGCGGGGATGCCCAGGGCCGCGAAGCGGGAGACGTCGGTCCAGCCGTACTTGGCCGAGGGCCGCGTGCCGGTGGCGGCGAGGAACTCCTGCGCCGCGGGCGCGGCCAGGCCCGGCAGGGCGCCGGGTGAGAGGTCGGTGACGGCGAGCTCGAAGCCGTCGAACACCTCCCGCACGTGCTGCTGCGCCGCGGCCACGTCGCGGTCGGGGGCGAACCGGAAGTTGACGGTGACCACGCACTCGTCGGGAACGACGTTGCCGGCCACCCCGCCCGCGATCCGCACTGCCTGCAGGCCCTCGCGGTAGCGGCACCCGTCGATGTCGACGTCGCGGGCCGAGTAGCCGGACAGCCGCCGCAGCACGGGCTCGGCCGCGTGCACGGCGTTCTCCCCCAGCCACGACCGGGCCGAGTGCGCCCGACGTCCGCGGGTGGTGATCTCCGCGCGCAGCGTGCCCTGGCAGCCGGCCTCGACGGCGCCGTTCGTCGGCTCACCGAGGAGCGCGAGGTCGGCGGCCAGCCAGCCGGGGTGCTCGCGCTCGATGCGCCCGAGCCCGTTGCGGTCGGCCTCGACCTCCTCGCAGTCGTAGAACACGAAGGTCAGGTCGTGGCGCGGCTGCGGCAGCGCGGCGGCGAGGTGGGCGAAGACGGCGTCGCCCGCCTTCATGTCCGACGTGCCGCAGCCGTAGAGCCGCTCGCCGTCGCGGCGGCTCGGCACGTTGTCGGCGATCGGCACCGTGTCGATGTGGCCGGCGAGCAGCACCCGCCGCTCGCGGCCCAGGTTCGTCCGCGCCAGCACGGCGTCCCCCGACCGCAGCACCTGCAGGTGCGGGGCCTGCTCGCGCAGCGCGTGCTCCAACGCGGAGGCGAGCGCCCCCTCGTCCCCGGAGACGCTGGGCACGTCCACGAGCGCGGCGCACAGCTCGACGGGATCGGCGGTGAGGTCGAGGCGGGTCACGCGGCGACGCTACCGTCGGGGGCGTTCCGGTCGGGACCCTCGGGCCGTTAGCGTTGTGGGCGTGAGTACCGCACCGCGCATCGAGGGCGCCTCCGGCACCGGCCTGGCCACCGTGACCGCCGACGGCACCGTCCTGGACACCTGGTTCCCCGCCCCCGCACTCGGCGCCGACGCGCCCGACGTCGCGGCCGACCTGGAGCCGCTGGCCGGCGAGGACGACGTCCGCGGCGTGCGCACCGTCGTGGTGCGGTCGGCGATCGCCTCCCTCGCCGACCCGCCCGCCGACGCCTCCGACGCCTACCTGCGGCTGCACCTGCTCAGCCACCGGCTGATCGCGCCGCGCGAGGCGAACCTGGACGGCTTGTTCGGTGTGCTGGCCAACGTCGTGTGGACCAACCACGGGCCGTGCCCCGTGCCGGACTTCGAGCGGACCCGCGCCCGGCTGCGCGCCCGCGGGCCGGTGACCGTGTACGGCGTCGACAAGTTCCCGCGCATGGTCGACTACGTGGTGCCGGCCGGCGTGCGCGTCGCCGACGCCGACCGCGTCCGGCTGGGGGCCCACCTGGCCGCCGGGACCACGGTCATGCACGAGGGCTACGTCAACTACAACGCGGGCACGCTCGGCACGTGCATGGTCGAGGGGCGCATCTCGGCCGGCGTGGTCGTCGGCGACGGCTCGGACGTCGGCGGCGGCGCCTCGATCATGGGGACCCTGTCCGGCGGCGGCAAGGAGGTGATCTCCGTCGGGAAGCGCTGCCTGCTCGGCGCCAACGCCGGGATCGGCATCTCGCTGGGCGACGACTGCGTCGTCGAGGCCGGGCTGTACGTCACCGCCGGCACCAAGGTCACGCTGCCGGACGGGCACACCGCCATCGCCCGCACGCTGTCCGGGCAGAGCGGGATCCTGCTGCGTCGCAACTCGCTCAGCGGGGCCGTCGAGGCGCTCCCGCACAAGGGCGAGGGCATCGCGCTCAACACCGCGCTGCACGCCAACTGATGGCCCGCCCCGCGCCCGACGCGCTCGACCTCCCGGCACCGCTCACGGCCGCGCCGTCCGACCCGCCCGTGCACCACGTGCGCGCCGCCCTGGACCTGCGCCTGCGGGCGCTCCTGCGCCACGACCCCGGCACGCGCACCGGCAGCGACATCGAGGACCTGCACCAGATGCGGGTGGCGGTGCGCCGCATGCGGGCCACCCTGACGGCCGCCCGCCCGCTGCTCGATCCCGGGTGGGCCGGCGGGCTGCGGGCCGAGCTGGGCTGGCTGGGCCGCGGCCTCGGACCGGTGCGCGACCTCGACGTGCTGCTGTTGCGGCTGCGCGGGGAGATCGCCGGGCTGCCCGACCGCGAGCGCACCGCGGGAGGTGTGCTCGTCGAGGCGGTGGAGGCGGAACGGGTGCAGGCGCGCGCGGCGATGCTCACGGTCCTCGACGCCTCGCGCTACGCCGCGCTGCTCGAGCGGCTCGCCGACGCCGTCCGGCTCCCGCTGCCCACGCCGTCGGCCACCCGGTCGCAGCCCGACCTGCTCGACCTGCCCCGCGCCGAGTTGCGCAAGCTGAGCCGCGACGTGCGGCGGGCGGGCGCGGAACCGCCCGACGAGGTGCTGCACGCGCTGCGGATCCGCGCGAAGCGCGTGCGCTACACCGGCGAGCTGATCCAGCCCGCCGTGCGGGGCACACCGGCGGGCCGGCGTCTGAAGGGCCTGGTCACCGCCGCAGCCGCGCTGCAGGAGGTCCTCGGCGACCACCAGGACGCGTGCGTGGCCGAACTGCGCATCCGCGAGCTGCTCGACGGGCTCGGCGACGTCGTCGACGCGCACGTGGTTTTCGTGGCCGGCCGGCTCGTGGAGCGCGAGCGCACCCGTGCCGAGGCGAAGCGCGACGAGTGGCAGGCCGCGTGGGCGGACGTCGCCGCCGCCGGCTGATCCCTCCGGGAACCGGTCAGGGCTTCAGGCGCGCAACGGCCTCGTCGATCCGCTCGTCGGTGGCGGTGAGCGCCACCCGCACATGTTGGCCGCCCGCCGGACCGTAGAACTCGCCGGGCGCCACGAGGATCCCGGCCTCTGCCAGCCGCCGCACCGTCACCCGGCCCGGCTCGCCCGCGGTGGCCCACAGGTACAGCCCGGCCTCGGAGTGCTCGATCCGGTACCCCGCGGCCTCGAGAGCCACGCGCAGGCGGGCCCGGCGCCGTTCGTAGACCTCCGCCTGCGCGCTGACGTGCGCGTCGTCACCCGCCGCCGCCTCCATGGCCGCCTGCACCGGCCGGGGCACGATCAGCCCGGCGTGCTTGCGCACCTCGAGCAGCGCCGCGACGAGCCGCGGGTCGCCCGTGACGAAGCCCGCCCGGTAGCCGGCGAGGCTGGAGGACTTGGACATGGAGTGGACGGCGAGCAGTCCCTCGTGCGAGCCGCCGCAGACATCGGGGTGCAGCACCGAGGGTGCGCCGTGGGACAACGACAGGTAGCACTCGTCGGACGCCACGACGGCACCGCGCTCGCGGGCCCAGTCGACCACCTTGCGCAGGTGCGCGGCCGGCAGCACCCGCCCGGTGGGATTGGACGGCGAGTTCAGCCACACCAGCGCGACGCGCCGCGGCCCGAGCGCCGCAGTCGAGTCGGACCGGACGTACTGGGCGCCGGCGAGCCGGACCCCGACCTCGTAGGTCGGGTAGGCGAGCTCGGGGATCACCACCGTGTCGTCCGTGCCGAGCCCGAGCAGCGTGGGCAGCCAGGCGACGAGCTCCTTGGAACCGATCGTCGGCAGCACCGCCACCGGGTCGACGGTGACGCCGAACCGGCGCTGCAGCGACCCGGCGACCGCGGTGCGCAGGGACTCCGGGCCGTGCGTCGTGGGGTAGCCGGGGACGTCGGCGGCCGGTCCGGCCAGCGCGTCGCGCACGATCCCGGGAACCGGATCCACCGGGGTGCCCACCGAGAGGTCGACGATCCCGCCGGGGTGGGCGGCCGCCAACGCCTTGTCCTCGGCGAGGCTGTCCCAGGGGAAGTCGGGCAGCGAGAACGTCACTCGTCGTGCTGCTGCGGGGGCAGGCTCAGGGCCGGCTCGACATCCTTGTTGACCTTGCCGACCTTGGAGGCGCCGCCGGGCGAGCCCAGCTCGTCGAAGAAGTCGACGTTCGCCTTCGTGTAGGCGGTCCACTGGTCGGGCACGTCGTCCTCGTAGTAGATCGCCTCGACCGGGCACACCGGCTCGCAGGCACCACAGTCGACGCACTCGTCGGGGTGGATGTAGAGCATCCGCCCGCCCTCGTAGATGCAGTCGACCGGGCACTCCTCGATGCAGGCCTTGTCGAGCAGGTCGACGCAGGGCTCGGCGATCACGTAGGTCACGGACGATCCTCCACGCGGGCGAACTAGGGACGTCCCACAGTATGTCTCGCGCTCCCCGCACATCGGGAGCCGGGGCGGTGTGAGAACCGTCGTAGCGAAGTCGATCGCCATGGCGCCGCCCGGGCGGGCACCATGTCCGCGTGGAGATCCCGGACGCGCTGGTGGGGACGCGGGTGGCGCTGCGGCACCGCGTCGGCGAGCGCGACGGGCGTCCCCTGCTCACCGACGCGGTCGGCGAACTCGCCGCCGACGGGCCCGCCGCGGTCGTCGTGCGGACCCGGCGCGGGCCCGTGCGGGTCGAGCGCGCTGCCGTCGTCGCGGTGCGGGCGGTACCACCCGCGGTGCCCCGCCGCGCCCCGCTCGCGGCGGTGATCCGGCTGGAAGGGCTCTGCGCGGACGCCTGGCCCGCGCAGGTCGAGCGGCCGCTCGGCGGGTGGCGGCTGCGCGCCGCCGGCGGGTACACCGGACGCGCGAACGCGGCGCTCGCGCTCGGCGACCCCGGGCTGCCCGTGCCCGCCGCGCTGGAGGCGGTGCGCGACTTCGCCCGCGAGCACGGTGTCGCGCCCCGCGTGCACGTGCCCGTCGGTTCCCCCTGGGACCGCGCGGTGGCCGCGGCCGGCTGGGTGCTCGACGTCGGTCACGCCCGGGGCGCCGAGGTGTCGGTGCTGGTGGCCCCGGTCGGCGAGGCACCGCCGGACGAGCGGATCGACCTGCCCGCACAGCCGTCGCAGGACTGGTGGGAGCTCGCGGTCGGCGGTCCGCCGACGCCCGCGCAGCGGCAGGTCCTCGCCGGGGCGCCGGACACCGCCTTCGGGATGCTGCGCGACCGGGAGGGCACGCTGCTCGGGCAGGTGCGTGCCACCGTCGTGGCCGACCACGTGCACCTGTCGACGCTCGCGGTCGTGCCGGAAGCGCGCCGCCGTGGCCACGCCGGCGCGCTGCTGGCGGCCGCGGGAGCCTGGGGCGCCGCGCACGGGGCCCGGTGGGCGGTGCTGCAGGTTGCCCTCCAGAACGACGGTGCCCGCGCGCTCTACGACCGGCTCGGCTACGTCGAGCACCACCGCTACCGCTACCTGGTGCCGCCCGCCGAGGGGTCCTGAGGCCGCCGGAGGCGCGCCTCGGCCTCGCGCGCCGCCTTCTTCAGGCCGGACCACTCGCCCAGGTACTTCCCCACCGCGCCGACCACCGGGAGCATGCCCAGCCCCTCGTGCAGCAGGTTGCCGTGCGGGCGCTTGTCGAGCTCGTCCTCCACGGCGAACAGGGCGCGCCCCAGCCGCCACACCGCCCGCCCGACGCGCGCGAGGGTGGGCGAGGATCCCTTCTCCGCGAGGTCCCCGGTCAGCTCGGCGGCCCGGGCATCGGCCGCGACGTCCTCGGCGTCCGTGGCGGCGACGACGTGCAGCTCGCGCTCGAACATCACCGCCCCGAGCAGGTTGACCAGGCCGTCCTCGTCGCGCACGCCGTGCTCGCCCGCGATGGCCACGAGCAGCAGGCCCTGCCCGGCGGCGCCGACCGCCTTCGACACCGGCAGCCGGTTGGCCAGCGCCCCGCCGAGCCCCGGGACCGCCGCGATCAGGGTGGTGAACCGGCCGACGCGGCGCACCCACCAGCGCGAGCGGGCCGGCACGTCCATCGCCGCCCACGCCGCCGTACCCGGCACCTCGACGGCGGCGAGCGCGTCGAGGACCCGCTCGCGCAGGTCCCGGTCCGCGCCCCCGTCCGCGGCGACGCGCGTGCGAAGGCCGAACGGGTCCGACTCCCGCAGCCCGTCGAGCACGGGCCGGGTGGCCCGGACGAAGGGCCGCAGGATCGCGACGATCGCCCGGTCCGGGATGTGCTCAGCCACCGGCGTCGGCCCGCTCGCGGTAACGCTCCTCCAGCACGGCGCGCACCGCCCACAGCCCGGCGCCGATCCCGCCGGCGAGCAGCAGCAGCGACTGCCAGTTCGCCGCCAGCATCGCGTCGCCGCCCGGTCCGAACAGCCCCAGCACGACCACGGCCACGACCCACGCCGTGAGCGGCGCGCCCGCGACGGCCGGGCGACCGTCGATCTCACCCGCCCGGCGCACGAGCCACGGCAGCACGAGGATCGACAGCACGGCGCCCATCGGCAACGGGATCCCGCTCGTGTAGAGCGGGGTGAACACCAGCCCGAAGGCGCCGAGCAGCAACCCGTTCACGACGAGCAGCACGAGCAGCGCGGCGCCGGGCACCAACGGCTCGGGTGCTTCCGGCACGAGCATCCGCTCCTCGGCGTCCTCCGCGGTCCGCTCAACCATCGCTCTCCCCGAACAGGTCGTCGGCCGGGGCCGCGCACCCGTCGGCCGGGACGTACTCCTCGACGTCGAGGAACGGCTGGGCGACCATGTTGCTCACCGCGAACGCCGTGAGCCCCTCGCCGACCCCCGCACCTTCCCACACCGCCACCTGCGTGGCGTGGGCCCGCAGGGCGCGCAGGCGCGCGTGCCGGTGCGCGCCGACGTCGATCCTGGTCGTGATCCCGCCGTCGGGCACGCTGGGCAGCTCGTCGGGCCCCGGCATCCGGAACGGCAGGCCGGGCGCCTCGGCGAGCCGGGCGAGCCCGGCATCGAGACCCGCCCGCCCCACCACGGTGCAGAACAGCCGCGCCGGCACCCGCCGCACCGCCGCGGCCGTGATGTCGTGCGCGCGGACGTGGTCGGGGTGGCCGTAGCCGCCGTCGGCGGCGTAGGTGACGACGACCTGCGGGCGCACCTGCGCCAGCACCGCGACGAGCGCGTCGACCTGGGCGTCGAAGGCCTCGGGCGCGGCGAAGGCCCGCGGGTGCAGGTGCTCCGGCGTGGCCGCTCGCACCCCGTGCCCCGCCAGCGCCATGCCCGAGTCGCGCCACCGGCCGGGCCCGCCCAGGAAGCGGTGGTCGCGCACCCCCAGCGCGGAGCACGCGGCGGCCAGCTCCCCGATCCGGTAGCCGCCGAGCTGGTCACCCCGCTCCGGCGCGAGCTCGGCCAGCTCGGGCGGGATCACCTCGCCCTGCTCGCCGAGCGTGCAGGTCACGAGCGTGACCTCGGTGTCCGGCTCCGCCGCGTAGCGGGCGATCGTGCCGCCGGTGGCCAGCGTCTCGTCGTCGGGATGGGCGTGCACCAGGAGCAGTCTCCGACGGGCAGGAGGCGTCACGAACGCACTCTACGTGGACGTACGGCACACACCCGAGTGGCCGGGACGCAACACATTTGTGACCTCCAGGACTCATCCGGTCACAGGGCGACGCGTTAACGTCCCCGCCGGAAGCACCAGCGATGCGGCTGGCGCGCGACCCGCGCGGCCGCCAGAGGGATTCGGGAGCCCATGCGAGCACGACGAGCGACTGCCTGGTTGGCGTTGCCGGTCTCCGTCGCCCTGCTGACCACCGCATGCGGTGGCGGCGGTGGCACGGACGGCGCGGACGCGGGCGGCGCGCAGACCGACGCCACGATCAGTGTGAACAGCACCGAGCCGGAGAACCCGCTGGTGCCGGGCAACACGAACGAGACCGGCGGCGGCAAGGTCATCGACGCGCTGTTCAGCCCGCTCGTCGAGTACAACCCGCAGACGGCCGAACCGGAGAACCTGGTCGCCGAGTCGATCGAGACCACGGACTCGAAGGTCTACACGATCAAGATCCAGGACGGTTGGACGTTCCACGACGGCACCCCCGTCACCGCGCAGAGCTTCATCAACGCCTGGAACTACACCGCGTACTCCCCCAACGGTCAGCAGAACGGCACGTTCTTCTCCCAGATCCAGGGCTACGCCGACGTCCACACCGAGGACCCGGACGGCGCCTCCGGTCCGCAGGAGGCCCCGGAGCCGGCCGCGCAGGAGATGTCCGGGCTGCGCGCCGTGGACGACCTGACGCTCGAGGTCACCCTCTCCGCACCGTTCGCGGTGTTCCCCACCACGCTCGGCTACCGCGCGTTCTCGCCGCTGCCGGACTCCTTCTTCGCCGACCAGGAGGCGTGGGAGGCTAACCCGATCGGCAACGGCCCGTTCCGCTACGTCTCCCGCCAGCCCGGCGCCAACATCGAGGTCGAGCGCTACGAGGAGTGGCCGGGAGACCCCAAGCCCACCATCGCCGGGGTCGAGTTCCGCTTCTACGAGTCGCTCGAAGCCGCCTACGCCGACGTCGTCTCGAACAACCTCGACTTCATCGAGATCATCCCGCCGTCGGGCCTGGCCGGGAACCTGTACGAGACCGACCTGGCGCAGCGCAGCGTCTCGCGGACCTACCTCGGCGTCCAACGTCTCGGCTTCCCGCTCTACGACCCGCGCTACCAGGACCCGCGGCTGCGGCAGGCCATCTCCATGGCGATCGACCGGGAAGCGGTCAACCAGCAGATCTTCAGCGGCACCCGCCCGCCCGCCGACGGCCTCGTGGCGCCCGACGTGCCCGGCCGGGTCGAGAACCAGTGCGGCGAGCTGTGCACCCACAACCCGGAGCGGGCCAAGCAGCTGTTCGCGGAATCCGGCTTCCAGGGGCCGATCGAGATCACCTCGAACGCCGACTCCGGCAACGCCGAGTGGATCCAGGCCACCTGCGTGACGATCACGAACTCGCTCGGCGTGCCGTGCAACTTCGTGCCGGTGCCGACGTTCGGCGAGATCCGCACGGCGATCAACGCCCGGGAGATGGGCGACCTCTACCGCACCGGGTGGGTGGCCGACTACCCGTCGATCGAGAACTTCCTCAACCCGATGTACCGCACCGGAGCCTCGACCAACGACGGTGAGTACTCCAACCCCGCCGTGGACGCGAAGCTGGCGGAGGCCGACGCCGCCCCGTCGATCGAGGAGGGCAACGTCCTCTACCAGGAGGCCGAGCGCTTGATCATCCAAGACATGCCCGCGATCCCGGTGTACTTCCAGTCGTTCCAGGCGGGGTGGTCGGAGCGGCTGCAGAACGTCACGGTGACCCCGTTCCGCGAGCTCGACCTGGAGAGCGTCACCGTCTCGGAGTGACCCGCAGGCACAGGCAGTGACGGCGGCGGCCGGGCCCACCGACCCGGCCGCCGTCCGCGGTCGCGATCACGGCTCAGAACGCCGTGGCGCCAACCGGAAGGTGAATTCGTGGGACGCTACGTCCTCCGCCGGCTCATCCAGCTCGTCCCGGTCTTCCTCGGGACGACGTTCCTGATCTACCTCCTCGTCTGGGCCCTGCCCGGCGACCCGTTCGCGGGCAAGTGCGGCGAGCGGCCCTGCCCCGACGCCTACATCGCCCGCATGCGCGAGGAGTTCCACCTCGACGACAACGTCGTCGTCCAATACCTGCGCTACCTGGGCAACCTGCTCCAGGGCGACTTCGGCGAGACGTTCTCGGGCAACTCCGTGGGCGCGCTCATCGCCGACGCCTACCCGGTGACGCTGCGGCTGGCCGTCGTCGCGCTGGTGATCGAGGCCGTCATCGGCCTGATCGCCGGGATCCTCACCGGCCTGCGCTCGCGCGGCTTCCTGGACAACCTGGTGCTCGTCTCGACGTTGTTCCTGATCTCGATCCCCACCTTCGTCACCGGCTACGTGCTGCAGACGGTGCTCGGGTTGCGGCTGGGGATCATCAGCCCGACGGTCTCCTCCGACGCCGGCTGGGCGGAGCTGCTCGTCCCCGGTCTCGTGCTCGGCAGCCTGTCGATGGCCTACGTGACGCGCCTGACCCGCACCTCCATCTCGGAGAACCAGCGCTCCGACTACGTGCGCACCGCCGTGGCGAAGGGCCTCGAGCCACGTCGCGTGGTGGGCGTGCACCTGCTGCGCAACTCGCTCATCCCCGTGATCACCTTCCTCGGGGTCGACCTGGGCTCGCTGATGGGCGGCGCCATCGTCACCGAGGGCATCTTCAACATCCGCGGCATCGGCGGGCTGGTCTTCCGGTCCATCGCCACCCGCGAGGGCGCCACCGTCACGGGCGTGGTCGTCCTCCTCGTGATCGTCTACCTGCTGATGAACCTGCTGGTCGACGTGCTCTACGCCGTTCTCGACCCGAGGATCCGCTATGTCTGACCCCAGCGCGCTGGGAACCGCCGGGCCGATCGCCGAGGCGAGCCACGACCTGGCCACCGCCGCACCCGAGGGGCCGGACACGCCCCGCAGCCTCGCCTCCGACGCCTGGCACGACCTGCGCCGCCGCCCGCTGTTCCTGATCTCCGTGGCGCTCATCGCGGTCCTGCTCGTGCTGGCCGCCTTCCCCCAGCTGTTCACCTCGGTCGACCCGACCGCGGGCGAGCTGGCCCGCAGCCGGCAGGCACCGTCGGCGCAGGCGTGGTTCGGCTACGACCTGCTGGGCCGTGACGTGTTCGCCCGCACGATCTACGGCACCCGCGTCTCGATCATCGTCGGGGTGCTGGCCACGACCTTCACCCTGCTCATCGGTGGCGTGTTCGGCCTGCTCGCGGGGTTCTACGGGGGTTGGGTCGACAACCTGGTCTCCCGGTTCACCGACGTCTTCTTCGGCCTGCCGTTCGTGCTCGGCGCGATCGTCATCCTCTCGACGTTCCGGGAGTCCGTCGGCGGCGACGCCGTCGGGATCACCTCGCTCGTGGTGCTGACCATGGCGGTGCTCTCGTGGCCGGTCACCATGCGGATCATGCGCTCGGCCGCGATCGCCGCGCGCGACCAGGACTACGTCCGCGCCGCCCGCGCGCTCGGCGCCAGCCCGGCCCGGGTGATCTGGCGGCACATGCTGCCCAACTGCCTCGCCCCCGTCCTGGTCTACGCCACCATCTCGCTCGGCTCGTTCATCGGCGCCGAGGCCACGCTGTCGTTCCTGGGCATCGGGCTGCGCGACCCGGTCGTCTCGTGGGGCGTGATGATCAGCGAGGCCCGCGACTACCTGCGCGTGGCCCCGTTCCTGCTGCTGTTCCCCGCCGCGTTCCTCGCCGTCACGGTGCTCGCCTTCGTGATGCTGGGTGACGCGGTGCGCGAGGCGTTCGACCCGAAGGGCCGCTGATGGACCTGCACAAGGAACCACCGCTGCTCGAGGTGGACGGCCTGCACGTGGAGTTCCGCACCCGCGACGGCGTCGCGAAGGTGCTCAACGGCGTCGACTACCACGTGGACGCGGGCGAGACGCTCGCCGTGCTCGGGGAGTCGGGTTCGGGCAAGAGCGTCACCGCCAACACCGTCATGGGGATCCTGGCGAGCCCGCCCGGCGTGATCACCGGCGGATCGGTGCGCTACCGCGGCGAGGAGCTGCTCACGGCGGCGCCCGACCGCAGGCGGGCGCTGCGCGGCGAGAACATCGCGATGATCTTCCAGGACGCGCTGTCGGCGCTGAACCCGGTGTTCACCGTCGGGTTCCAGATCGGTGAGCAGCTGCGGATGCGGCGCGGCATGAGCCGCCGCGACGCCGAGAAGCGCACAGTGGAGCTGCTGGACCTGGTCGGCATCCCCGGCGCGAAGCAGCGGGTGCGCGACCACCCGCACCAGTTCTCCGGAGGCATGCGCCAGCGAGTCATGATCGCGATGTCGCTGGCGCTCGACCCGGACGTGCTCATCGCCGACGAGCCCACCACGGCCCTCGACGTCACCGTGCAGGCCCAGATCATGGACCTGCTCGCGGAGATCCAGGCCGAACGGCGCATGGCCCTGATCCTGATCACGCACGACCTGGGCGTGGTCGCCGAGGTGGCCGACCGGATCGCGGTGATGTACGCGGGGCGGATCGTGGAGAACGCCGACGTGCACGCGCTCTACGCCAACCCGTGCCACCCCTACACCCGCGCGCTGCTCGAGTCGATCCCGCGGATCGACACGAAGGGCAGCGCGTTGCGGGCGATCAAGGGGCTCCCTCCCAGCCTCACGCGCATCCCGCCCGGGTGCCCGTTCCACCCGCGCTGCCCGATGGCCGCCGACGTCTGCAGCGAGGTGGTTCCCCCGCTGGAGGTGCTGCCCGCCGGCCGGTCGTCCGCGTGCCTGTTCGCCGAGGAGCTGGTCGTCCGATGACTCCCATCCTCGAGGTCGAGGACCTCGTCAAACACTTCCCGGTGCACACCGGCATCGTGCTCAAGCGCACCGTCGGGCACGTGCGGGCCGTCGACGGGGTGTCGTTCGACCTGCACAAGGGCGAGACGCTGGGTGTGGTCGGCGAGTCCGGCTGCGGGAAGTCGACGCTCGCGCAGGTGCTGATGCGCCTGGAACCGCCGACGTCGGGGAAGGTCCGCTTCCACGGCGAGGACGTCTTCTCCAAGCGCGGCAAGGCGCTGCTGGCCCTGCGCCGGCAGATCCAGATCGTGCTGCAGGACCCGTACACGTCGCTGAACCCGCGCATGACGGTCGGCGACATCGTCGGGGAGCCGTTCGAGATCCACCCCGAGGTGGCCCCGAAGGGCGAGCGCCGAAAAGCGGTGCAGGACCTGCTCGACGTGGTCGGGCTGAACCCCGAGCACATCAACCGCTACCCGCACCAGTTCTCCGGCGGGCAGCGGCAGCGGATCGGGATCGCCCGCGCGCTCGCGCTGAAGCCGGAGGTGATCGTCTGCGACGAGCCGGTGTCCGCGCTCGACGTGTCGATCCAGGCCCAGGTGATGAACCTGCTGGGCGACCTGCAGCGCGACTTCGGGCTCTCCTACATCTTCATCGCCCACGACCTGTCGGTGGTGCGGCACCTGTCCGACCGCGTGGCCGTCATGTACCTGGGCAAGATCGTGGAGATCGGCTCGGAGGACGAGATCTACAACCGGCCGGCGCACCCGTACACGCAGGCCCTGCTCTCGGCCGTGCCGGTGCCCGACCCCGCGGTCCGCGCCGCCCGCACCCGCATCCGCCTGACGGGCGACGTCCCGAGCCCGGTGAACCCACCGAGCGGCTGCCGCTTCCGCACGCGGTGCTGGAAGGCCACGGAGATCTGCGAGGACGAGGAGCCCGCCCTGGAGGTGCGCGGAGGCGGCCACCACCCGAGCGCCTGCCACCACGCAGAGGAACAACACCTACTGCCGTCGAGCTGACGCATGCGGTCCGAGCCGCATCCGTCCCTGCCTGATCACGAGCCGCTGTCACAGGCGGTGGCGCTCCTCCGCCTTGATGGCGATGCGAGCGACGGTGCACGGCCAGCGGGCGAGCGTGTGCATGCACCCGGTGCAGTTGCCGTCAGGACGCCGCCGATGCGCCGCGAGCGTGCGCCCTGCACCGCCGGGCTGCGATGCCATGAAGGCCACCGCGGCGGCGAAGCAGCGACCGGCCCTGCCGTCGCCGTCACCGGTGCGATTCGCCGCCTCGACGGTTACCTCGGCCGCCGGGCCCGCAGGGGCCACTTCTCGAGCAGCGGCAGGAGGACATTGCCCGGGTCACGTCACGATGGTTGTCCTTCGCGGTTCGGAGGCGCCCGCAGCACGCCTGGACGTCTAGGGGAGTAGCTCGAGCCTACGACACGTCTAGACGAGCTACAAGCCCGGTCCTCGCCTTGCCGCTTACAAGACACCCGCGGACCCGCGGACCCGCGGGTGGAGGTTCCGGCTTCGGTCTCAGTGCGCCTTGATGTCGTACTCCAGCACGAAGGCCGGAGCGGCCTTGACGGTCTGGCACACCTCGACCGGCATTCCGGCGGTGTCATACGCCGTGCGGACGACCACGAGAACCGGAATGCCCTCCTGCAGCCCGAGCCGGCGTCGCTCCTCCGCGGCAGGCATGCGCGCGGTGACCTCTTCGACGAACCGGTCGAGCATGTGCCCGGCGTCCTCCAGCCGGGCGTAGAGCCCACCGGGACCGGTGTCGATCGCCGTGATCGGGGTTCCCTCTGCGAGCCCGAGTGGAATGTAGGACACCGCGATCTCGACCGGCCGATTGTCCGCGAGGTAGCGGCGGGACCGGCTGACGACAGCCGCATCCTCTTCGATTCGGAGACGCTCACGGACTGCCGGAGGTGCGGCACCCCTTGCAACCTCGATCTGGTCGACGTCAGGGCGAAAGCCGCCCTTCTCCGCCTCGGCGAGGAACGCCGCATTTCCCGCGTTTCGATGCTTGCGTGCAAACCGGTCGGACGCCAGCCTGCGGACAGGTGCGGGCTGGCGGACGAAGACACCTCGCCCGTGCTCGGCGACCACTCGACCCTCGGCGCGGAGCTCTTGGATCGCCTGCCGGGCCGTCATACGGGCCACGCCGTAGTGCTGTGTCAGCTCGGCCTCGGAGGGCAGGCGTCCACCCGCGACGAGCGCACCTCCGTCGATCGCGGCACGGAGCTGGTCGGCGATCTGCCGGTAGGGCGGGCGATCGTCTTGCCGATCGATACGGCCGAGCAGCACACCCAACACCTCCAGTCGTCCAGGCAAGCAGTAGCGTACTTCGCCGTCCCCAGGAGGAAGGGCGTGGTGATGGGCGGATCGCCCACGCATTCCGTCAGCGTGGCTGGCGTCGTGGTCCGGGCCGACGGGCGTGTGCTCGTCGTCCAGCGCAGGGACAACGGCCACTGGGAGCCACCGGGCGGGGTGCTCGAACTCGCCGAGACCTTCGAAGAAGGTGTACGCCGCGAAGTGGCCGAGGAGACCGGTGTGCTCGTCGAGGTGGAGCGGCTCACCGGGGTCTACAAGAACCTGCCGCGCGGGATCGTTGCCCTGGTATTCCGCTGCCGGCCCGACGCCGGCTCGCCGACCGCGACGGACGAGTCCCGGCGGGTCGCGTGGTTCGACCCCGACGAGGTCCGGCAGCACATGGCGCCCGCCTACGCGGTCCGCGTCCTGGACGCGCTCGGTGGCGGCGTGGCGGCCCGTGCCCACGACGGCGTCAACATGATCATATCGACCTGACGCACCCTCTGAGCACCCAGCTCGGTGGGCGCCGAGCGCTAGACTGTGTCCCATGTCCGCCGCAGCGCATCCTGGACCGCAGCGCGGTCACGGTGGCCGGTCGTTCGCCGATGCTTCGCCAGCCGAGGTGCGCGCTGCGTTGATCCCAGAAGAGGCGGTGGAGTTCGACCGGCGGTGGCGCGAGGTCATGTTTCGGGCAACCGAGACCCTGGACCTGTCCGAGGTGCTGGAGACATTGGACTCGTGGCGGCGCGTGGCCCGGTTGACCGCCGCGGTCGGCACCGAGGCGCATCGTCTGATGTACCGGCGCGCAGCTGGCCGCCTCACCGACGAGGAGCTCCCGGCCGACGAGCCGCTATCGCGCACCAAGGCCCGGCTGGGCCTGTAGTCGGTGTACGAGATCACCACGGATGAGCAGTCCCGACAGCAGATCGACGCCCTTCCGGCCGATGCCCTTGCGCCGTTTACCGAGGCTCGTGCCGTTCTGGAACTCGTCCCGTGGAACGGCGCGCCGTACCACCGCAATCGGCCGGAGAGCCCGATGCGGGCGTTGACGTTTGGCCCGAACCGCGAGGGCGACATCGTGTACCTGGTGCTGGAAGACCGCCGCCGCGTCGACATCCTGGTGGTGCTCTGGCTGGCCTGATCCCAGGAGACGCACGCACGCAGCCTGTACCCCAGCGTCAGCCGGCGCGGTGCCGTTCTCCTCGGCGAGCGCCCCGACGACGGCGCGCCCTCAGCGATGCTCGATCGCGGCCGGGCGCACCTGGGCGGCGCGGATCCTGGCCAGGTCGAACTTCGGCATCCGGTCGAACCGGTAGAGGCCGTTCTGCTCCTGGAACACGTCCGTCAGCTGCGTGTAGCAGTACCCGAACATCTCCGGGTCGTCGCGCAGCACCGCGACCAGGCCCTCGAAGCGGGTGTAGAACTCCTCGAGGTCGCGCACCCGGTCCCCGTACCCCCAGGACCCGCTCGCCGACTGCGCGCGCCCGGCCTCGGCCGGGTTCCACCAGATCCCGCCGAACTCGCTGACGAAGAAGGGCTGGCCCCGGTAGGCGATCGACCACGGCTCACCGGTCGCGTCGGACCGGTTCACGTACGGCTCGCCCTCGGCGAGGCGGGCGTGGTTCGCGGCGAACGCGTGCGGGTCCTGCTCGTAGTCGTGGCTGTCGTAGACGTCGGACTCCGGAACCCGGTGCGCGTAGCCGGACGTGTCCAGGACCGGGCGCGACGTGTCGAACGCCTTGGTGGCGAGGAACATCGCGCGCATCACGTCGTCCAGGGCGGTGATGCGATCGCCGTAGGCCTGCCAGGTCTCGTTCAGCGGGCACCAGCCGATGATCGAGGGGTGGGAGTAGTCCCGCTCCAGCACCTCCAGCCACTCCTGGACGTACGAGGCGTCGGGCTGCTGGTTCGTGGTCTCGCCCTGCTCGGTGTTGCATCCCCAGTCGCCGAACTCGCCCCAGACGAGATAGCCGAGGCGGTCCGCGTGGTGGAGGAAGCGCTCCTCGAACACCTTCTGGTGCAACCGCGCCCCGTTGAAGCCCGCGGCGAGGGAGAGCTCGATGTCCCGGACGAGGTCGGCGTCGCTGGGCGCCGTCATCAGCCCGTCCGGGTACCAGCCCTGGTCGAGGACCAGCCGCTGGAACACGACTTCGCCGTTGATCCTGACCGCTTTGCCGGTGATCCCGACGCTCCGCAGCCCGGCGTAGGACTCGACGCGGTCGACGAGCCGCCCGTCCGCATCCCGCAACTCGATGCGCACGTCGTAGAGGAAGGGATCGGTCGTCGACCAGAGCCGTACCCGCTCCTCCGACAGCACGAGACCCAGGCGTGGGGCGAGGTCGAGGTCGGCGCGGACCTCACCGGTGACGACCTCGCCGGCGTCGTCCGAGACGGTGACGCGGACGACGCCACCGACGAGGTTCGCGGAGAGTGGCACCTCCACGTCGAACGACCGGCCGGCGAGGTTCGGCGTGATGCGGGGGCGGCGGATCGCGGTCGCCGGCACGGGCTCCATCCAGACCGTCTGCCAGATCCCGGTCGTCCGCAGGTACTTCGCCGCCCGAGGGGCGTACTCGCGGGACTGCTTGCCACGCGCCTGCATCGCGTCCGGCTCGTCCCGGGCCCGCACGACCAGCGGCACCTGCGTGCCCGGCGACGCGGCGTCGGTGATGTCGAAGGTGAAGCTGGAGAAGCCTCCCCGGTGCCGGCCGGCCTCGATGCCGCCCACCCACACGGTCGTGTCGTGGTCGACCGCACCGAAGTGCAGCAGCACCCGGCTGCCGTGCCACTCCTGCGGCACCGTGATCGTGCGCCGGTACCAGACGGCCCGCATGAAGTCCTGCTCGTCGATCCCGGACAGCGCGCTCTCGGGTGCGAACGGCACCAGGATCTCGCCCGACAACGGCGTGTCCTGCAGGCCGCGGTCGAGCCCGCTGTCGCCGTTGTCGATCTCGAAGCCCCAGCGGCCGTTCAGGTTCAGCCAGCGGTCGCGGCGGAACTGCGGGCGCGGGTACTCCTCGCGGGGCTGCCGTGTCTCGTCGACGGGCACGGGTGCCTTCCTCTCGGGCTCGGGGGTCAGACTCGGGGGTCGCGGAACCGCAGGGTCAGCAGCTCGAAGGGGCGCAACACCAGGTCGACGTCCGCTCCGGCGCCCACCCGGCGGACCGCGTCGCTCGCCACCGGCCGTTCGAGCAGATCCGTCGCCGTGGCCTCGCTCCACGCGAACGACGTCCGCACGGTTGCGCGCGAGCGGTTGCCGTGTGCTTCGTAGAGGCGCACGACGAGGTCGCCGGAACGGTCCTCGGCGAGCTTCACGCTCTCGACGACGACGGCCGGATCCGTGACCTCGACGAGCGGCTGCGTCGGCACGCCCCGGGTGACCCGCGGCGGCAGGTGTTGCGCGTACCCGTCGGCGATCGCGTCGGGGATCCCCCCGGGACGGAGGCTCACCGTGAACGAGTGCCGTCCCCGGTCCGCGCCCGGGTCGGGGTAGCGCGGGGCCCGCAGGAGCGACAGGCGTGCCGTCGTCATCGGCCGCCCGTCCGGGGCCTGGCCGCCCCGGATGTCGTGGCCGTAGACCACGTCGTTCGCGATCGCCACGCCGTACCCGGGCTCGCCGACGTGGACCCAGCGGTGGGCCACGGTCTCGAACCGGGCGGCGTCCCAGGACGTGTTCTGGTGGATCGGGCGGTGGAGGTGGCCGAACTGGATCTCCGACGTCGCACGGTCGGCCCGCACGTCGAGGGGGAACGCGAGCTTGAGCAGCTTCTGCGACTCGTGCCAGTCGATCTCGAAGCCGTACTCGACGCGGCCGTCCACCAGCCGGATCGTGACGTCGATGGTCGTGCCGTCCAGCGTGTGGCGCACCACAACGGCGTCGTCCGCGATGTCGACGGACACGGGCTCGACGAGGACGCGCCCGCTGCGCTTGTCCTCGTCGTCGATGTCCCACGCGTCCCATTCCCGCGGGGTGTCGCGGAACAGCTGCAGGACGCCCCCCGCGAGCCCCGCGGGCAGCAGCTCGCGGGCCGCGACCCGGTCGACGACCGAGACGAGCGTCCCCCGCCGGTCGACCTCGACGTGCAGCAGGCCGTCCTCGAGCACGATCCGGTCGCCGTCGGGGCGCGGGCGCGCCACGGCGGGCGCGGTCGCCGGGCCGATGCCGAGGCCGGGCACGCCGTCGTGGGTGTACGGCCCGGCGTTCGCGGCCACCAGGGTGTCGCCGCCGGTGCCGAGCGCGTCCAGGGAGGCCTCGATCAGAGCGGTCAGCTCCTCGGCGACCCGCTCGTAGTTGCGCTCGGCCTCCTCGTGCACCCAGGCGATCGACGTCCCGGGCAGGATGTCGTGGAACTGCTGCAGGAGCACGACCTGCCAGGCGCGCTCGAGCGCGCCGTAGGGGTACGGCGTGCCGCGCAGGACGGCCGCTGTGGCCGCCCACAGCTCGGCCTCGCGGAGCAGTCCCTCGCTGTGGCGGTTGCCGTGCTTGCCCCGGTGCTGCGAGGTCAGCGTGCCGCGGTGCAGCTCGAGGTACATCTCGCCCACCCACACCGGCGGGGTGGGCAGCTCCGCCTCGGCCGCGGCGAAGAAGCTCTGCGGGTCGCCCAGGCGCACGCGCGGGGAGCCGTCGAGGTCCTCCTTGCGCTCGGCCGCCGCGAGCATCTCCCGGGTGGGCCCGCCGCCGCCGTCGCCCCAGCCGAACAGCCCGAGCACGTGCCGGGCCGCGCCCTTCTGCCGGAACACGCGCTCGGTGCGGGCCAGGTCCTGCGCCCCGAGGTCGGAGTTGTAGGTCTCCGCCGGCGGGAAGTGGGTGAACACGCGCGACCCGTCGATGCCCTCCCAGAGGAAGCTCGAGTACGGCATCGCGTTCGTGGTGTTCCACGACGGCTTCTGGGTGAGGAACCAGCGCGCGCCCGCCGCCCGCACGATCTGCGGGAGTGCGGCCGTGTAGCCGAACGAGTCGGGCAGCCAGGCCTCCTCGCTGTCGACCCCGAACTCCTCCAGGAAGAACCGCTTCCCGAGCACGAACTGCCGGGCCAGCGCCTCACCGCCGGGCATGTTGGTGTCGGACTCGACCCACATCCCGCCCACCGGGCGGATGTTCCCGGCCGCCACCGCCGCGCGGACGCGCTCGAAGAGCTCGGGCCGGCTCTCCTTGAGCCAGGCGTACTGCTGCGCCGAGGACGCGGCGAAGACGAAATCGGGGTTGCGGTCGACGAGGTCGAGCACGTTGGCGAAGGTCCGCGCGACCTTCCGCACGGTCTCGCGCACCGGCCAGAGCCAGGCGCAGTCGATGTGCGCGTGTCCCACGGCGGACACGACCAAGGAGCTCTCGGCTGCGCCGCTGCGCAGCACCGGGGCGAGGATCTCGCGGCCCAGCGCCGCCGTGCCCGGGACGTCGTCGGGGTCCATCGCGTCCACCATGCGCTCGAGCGCGTGCACGACCTCGGCGCGGCGGGAACCGTGGGCGGGGAGCACGTCGACGAGCCCGTCGAGGGCCGCGACGTCCTGCAGCAGCTCCCACACGGTCAGATCCCGCCGCGACACCGACAGCTCGGTGAGGCGGTACTGCAGCGCGTCACCCGCGGTCGCCTTGTCGCCCAGCGCGGTCGGCTCGTACTCGTACGGCGTCTGGATGACGGGGTTCGCCGCCGCCTCGATCAGCAGGCGGAACGGGCCCACGGGGAGCGGGACCCAGGCGTTGAGCGGTTCGATCGCCTTGACGATCGTGCCGTCCGGCCGGTAGGCCGTGGCCTCCGCCTGGAACCCGGCCTGGTCGCCGGTGAACCCGAGGTCGACGACGAGCTCCGTCTCGTCCGGGTCCCAGTCGGCGGGAACCTCGCCGCGCACGTCGAACCAGACGGTGTCCCACGGTCGGCCCCATGCGCGGCCGAGCGCGAACGGCTCGAACCGCTGCGCCACCGCGTGCGCGAACGGCACGGGCTCCCCGCCGACCGACCACGCCGCGACCTGGACGGGGCGGGAATCCCGGTAGATCGCGGGCCTGATGCGGAACTTGGTGAACCGGCGTACCCGCAGCATCGCGAGCTCGACCGCGTCGAGCTGCGAGCGGCCGTGCGGATTGATGTCGTCAAGCACAGTCGTTCGTCGTCCCTAGAAAGTGGAGAACCTGCAACAACAGGATCGGATCAGCCCTTGAGTGCGCCGCCGAGGCTCGAACGGAGGAGGAACCGGCGGAGCAGGACGTAGAGGATCGTCGGCGGCACCATGTAGATGAGGGCGCTGGCGGCGAGCACGCCCCAGTCAACCTGGTTGAAGGCGCTGAAGGCCCGGAACAACCCGATCGACAACGGGTAGAGCTCCGGTGACTGGAGGAGCACCAGCGGCGTCAGGAAATCACCCCACACCGCCATGAAGGTGATCATCGCCGCGGCTCCGAGGCCCGGGCCGACCAGCGGGAACACGATCCGGCGGATCGCCCCGAACCGCGTGTTCCCGTCCATCCAGGCGGCTTCCTCCAGCTCGAACGGGATCGCGTCGATGGTGCCCTTCAGCAGCCACAGGGTCACGGGCAACGCGACGGCGGCCTCCACCAGGATCAGGCCCAGATAGCTGTTGTCGAGACTCATCTCGACCATCAGCAGGTAGAGCGCCACGATCGTCGCCGGTGCCGGGATCACCCGGATGAGCAGGATCGAGAACATGAAGAACTTGCGGCCGCGGAAGCGGAACCGCGACAGCGCGTACGCGCCCAGTACTCCGACCGCGAGGTTGAGCGCCGTGGCTGCGATGGCGATCACGAGGCTGTTGACCAGCAGCCGCGGCGTGTCGGCCGCGGTGAAGAACCGCGCGAAGTTCGCCAGGCTGAACGCGGGGGCCTGCACGGTGGGACCGGCGTCGGCGTCCACGGCGCTCAGCAGCACCCAGGCGAACGGCACCACGCAGAACAGTGCGAGCAGCGTCAGGAGGAGGTACTGGATCGCGCGCTGAGCGACCTCCAGCGCTGACGCCTGCCGGCGCACCCGTCCCTCCACCCGGGTCGCGGGGCGCTCCACCGTGACGGTCACACGTCCACCTTCGCGAGCCGGACGTAGGTGAGGCCGAGCACGAGGACGAGCACCAGCAGGATGACCGACGCCGCGCTGCCGAGCCCTATCTGGGAGTACTGGAACGCGCGCTCGAAGATGTAGATCGAGGTGAGCTCCGTGGCGGAACCGGGACCGCCCTGGGTGAGGAAGTAGACCAGCCCGAACACGCCGACCGTGGTGATCGTCGTCAGCAGCAGGTAGAGGAACACGGGCCCGCGGATGAGCGGCAGCGTGACGTAGCGGAAGACCTGCACCGCACTCGCCCCGTCGATCCGGGAGGCCTCGATGAGCTCGTCCGGCACGTCTTCCAACGCCGCCTGGAACATGATCATCGCGAAGGCGACACCCCGCCAGATGTTGACGACGATGATGCAGAGCATCGGGGATTCCTGCAGCGCCGCCACCGATCCCTCGCCGAACACGGCGAGCAGCCGGTTGAGCGTGCCGTCGTCGCGCGGGGAGAGCACGCTCGCCCAGGTGAGCGAGGCCACGACCTCGGGCACCACCATCGGCAGCAGCACCGCGGCGCCGAACAGGCCCTTGCCGCGCAGCCACTTCCTGCCCAGCAGCAGCGCGGCGAGCATCCCGAGCACGGTCTGACCGATGATCGCGGACCAGAGCACGAAGGAACCCGTGTGCCCCAGCGACGCCAGGAAGTCACCGGACCCGAGCAGGTAGGAGTAGTTGTCGAGGCCGACGAACTGGGGATCCCGTGCGGCGAACCCGGTCAGCTGGGTGTTGGTGAAGCTGAGGTAGACCCCGTACGCGGTCGGGGCGACGACGAAGACCCCGATGAGCAGGACCGACGGCCCCAGCAGCAACGGCAGGAGACCACCGTGGCGCAGCCGCGGGCCCGATCGCAGGACCGGCGCACCGGGAGTGGTCACGGCGAGACCAGGTTGGGGCCGAGCAGGTCGGCGGCGTCCTGCGCGAACGCGGACGCAGCCTGCGCCCCGTCGGCCCTGCCGAGCAGGATCTGCTCGGTCGCGTTCTGCGCCGCCTGGGACGCCTGGTCGGCGCCGTCACCCTCCGGAACGTCGATGCTCGTCGTGAGCTTCTCCTCGGCGTCGAGGAGGCTCGGCTCGCCGCTGTAGGGCGCGAGGTCGGAGATCCCGGAGCGCGGTGCCGCCGCACCGACCGCGACGAGCTGCCGCGCGAGCGCGCTGCCCGAGCTCAGCCACTGGGCGAGCTCGACCGCGGCGTCGGCGTGCTCCGTCTCCGCGCTCACCCCGTAGGAGAAGCCGCCGCCGCTCACCGAGTACGGCTCCGTGCCCGGCACCAGCGCCGGGTAGTCCCACGTGGCGACCTTGTCCTGCACGCCCTCGATCGGTGCGGCCCCCTCGGGGGCCCCAGTCGTAGCGCCAGCCCCACGTGCCCTGCGCGACCACCGGCAGCGTCCCCTCCGGGAAGTCGACGTACTTCGTCGGCTCCCAGGGGTTCGGGTTGAGCAGGTCCTGGACGGGGAGCAGGCCGGCCGTCGTGAGCTCGTGGTAGAGGTCGAACGTCGCCGACAGGCCCTCGCTCGTCACGGTCCACTTCCCGGCCGCACCGTCGTAGAACGTGCTGCCGGTACCCGCGACGATGGGGAGGAAGCCCTCGGACCAGGTGCCGCCACCCCACGCGGTGCCGGCCGGGAGCAGGATCGACGGCTGACCCGTCGCGGCCGTGATCACCTTCAGCCGCTCGATCAGCTCGTCCCACGTCTGCGGCTGCGACGTGTCGACGCCGAGCTGCTCGAGCACGTCCTTGCGGTAGAAGAGGCTCTGCACGCCGGCCTCGTGCGGGAGGGAGTAGAAGTGGCCGTCCGGCTGCTCGGCCTGCGCCTTGACGGGCGCGTAGTACTCCGCCCAACCGGGCCAGCTCTCCAGGTACTCGTCCAGCTGCAGCAGGTAGCCCGCCCCGGCGAGGCCGGTCACGTGGCTGCCGCCGATGTCGATGACGTCCGGGGCCGTGCCCGAGTGCAGTTGCTGGGTGATCTTCGTCTTGAACTGGGAATCGGTGAGCTCGTCGGTGATCAGCTCGACCTTCACGTCCTTGCCCTCGGCCGCCATCGCGGCCTCGAACTCGGGGATGAGCTCCTCGACGACCTCGGCACGGGTCTGCTGGTACTCGAGAAGCGTGATCGTCACCGGCCCCGCCTCGGCACCTGCCGAGCACGCGGCGAGCCCACTGACCAGGACCGCGACCGCCGCCATGGCGGTCGCAGCACGCTTGCGCATCATTGCGGTGCCTCTCCGTGCGCCCGTTTGTCTATCGAATGGGGAAAAGAGTGGGCTCATGCTAGGCGCGCCCGGCCGCGGAGTGCAACCATGGGACGACAGGATCGCGCCATGACGGGCAGTCTCTCCCGTCCGAGCGAGCCCGGCCCCGGTCGACCCGCGCCCGGAGCGCATCGTTCTCTTCGTCCAGCCGTTGGAATAAAGGGCCGCCTGTCCGGACCGAAGGAGTCGTCGTGCACCGTGGCAGCAACCAGCTCCAACTCGCGGACTTCAACCAGGCCGTGATCCTGGACGTGGTCCGCCGCTCACCCGGCGTCAGCCGGGCTGACCTGCAGCGCACGTCCGGCCTGAGCTCCCAGACGATCTCCAACATCACGCGGCGCCTCATCGACGATCGCCTGATCCTCGAGAGCGCCCCGGGGGCCGGCGCGCGGGGGCGGCCGAGCATCCCGCTGGCCGTCAACCGGGACGGCGCGTTCTCGGTCGGGGTGCACATCGACCCGGCACGCCTGACGATCGTGCTGCTCGACCTCGCCGGCGAGGTGCGGCTCCAGCAGCAGCTGCGCACCCCGCAGGCGACGCACCCGCCCGAGGTGACGGCGCTCATCGCGGACCGGGTCGCCGCGCTCATGTCCGAGGCCGGCGTGGATCGCGACCGCGTGCTCGGGCTCGGCATCGCCGCCCCCGGCCCGCTCGACGTCCGCGCCGGCGTCGTGCTCGACCCGCCGCAGCTGCCCAACTGGCGGGGCGTCCAGCTGCGGTCCGATCTCCACGAGGCGACGGGCCTGCCCGTCCTCCTCGACAAGGACGTCACCGCGGCCGCCACCGCGGAGCTGCGGTCGTCGGAGGGCGCCGCCACCGACTTCGTGTTCCTCTACCTGGGGTCGGGCGTCGGGGCGTCCGTCGTCGTCGAGAACCAGGTGCTGCGCGGGACGACGAACAACATCGGCGAGATCGGCGACATCATCGTCGACCCCGACGCCGAACAGCTCGTGGGCTTCGGTCGCCGCGGCGGCTTCGCCGCCGCGTGCGTGCCCGAGGCGCTCGTCATCCAGGCCGCGGGCCTCGGCCTGCTCCCGCTGCCGAACCTCGACGACTACCTCGCGATCGACGACGCGTGCACGGCGCTGTGCGACCTCGCGTCGGCGGGCAACGGCGGCGCCGCCAGGATCCTGCGCCGCGCCGCCGAACGCGTCGCCGTGGGTCTCGGCGTGCTGGTGAACCTCCTGGACGTGCCGAGGGTCGTCGTCGGCGGCCCGCTCTGGAACCGGCTCCGCGACACGTTCCTCCCCGTCCTGCCCGCACTCGTCGCGGCCGAGCTCGTCGTCGCGAGGGAGAACGTCACGGTGGCAGGCTCCACGGTGGGCGAGCAGGTGGCCGCCCAGGGCGCCGCCGAACTGGTCCTGGACCACTTCCTGGCCCCGAGACCCTCAGCGCTGATGATGGGCTAGCCACGAACCGTACGTGGGCCTCAGATCAAGGTCTTGCGCTCCGCGTAGTGGCACGCCGCCGGGTGGCCCTGGCCCCGGTCCACCAGTTCCGGGGGCTGCTCCACGCAGGCCGTGCGCTCGGCGTCCGTCAGCTCGTTCGCGAACTTCGGGCAGCGGGTGCGGAACCGGCAGCCGCTCGGCGGGTTGATCGGGCTCGGGACGTCGCCGATCACGGTGATCCGCTCGCGGGCGCGCTCCTTGCGCGGGTCCGGCAGCGGGATCGCCGAGATCAGCGCCTGGGTGTACGGGTGGGCGGGACCGGAGAACAGCTGCTCCGCCGTGCCGGTCTCGACGATCGTGCCGAGGTACATCACGGCGATGCGGTCGGCGATGTGGCGCACGACCGACAGGTCGTGGGAGACGAACAGGTAGGACAGGCCCAGCTCGGACTGCAGCTCGTCGAGCAGGTTGAGCACGCCGGCCTGGATGGAGACGTCGAGCGCGGACACCGGCTCGTCGAGCACCAGCACCTTGGGCCGCAGCGCGAGCGCCCGGGCAACGCCGATGCGCTGGCGCTGGCCTCCGGAGAACTCGTGCGGGAACCGGTTGCCGTGCTCGGGCTTGAGCCCGACGGTGCGCAGGAGGTCGCGCACGATGTCGCGGCCGCCATCGGCGTACAGCCCGTGGATGCGCAGCGGCTCGGCGATGATCTCGCTGACGGGCATGCGCGGGTCGAGCGAGGCGAACGGGTCCTGGAACACGATCTGCAGGTCCCGGCGCAGGGCGCGCATCTGCGAGCGGGAGAGCGTGGTGAGGTTGCGCCCCTCGTAGTGCACCTCCCCCGCGGTGGCGGCCTGCAGGTTCAGCACCACGCGGGCGGTGGTGCTCTTGCCGCAGCCGGACTCGCCGACCAGGCCGAGCGTCTCCTGCTCGGCGAGCTCGAACGAGACACCGCAGACGGCGTGCACCTCCCCGACCTGCCGGCGCAGCAGGCCGCGGGAGCGCACCGGGAAGTGCTTGACGATGTTGCGCACGCTCAGCACGGGCGGGGCCGCGGCGGGTGCGTCCGGGGTGGCGGTCATGAGTGCTGGTCCTGCGTGTCGGTGCGGGTGTCGTCGTGGTCGGTGGTCTCGCGCACGAACTCCGCGAGCGCGGCGGCGTCGGTGACGTGCGTCCCGAACAGCTGCCCGGGCTCGGCGCCCGCCAGCTCACCGGAGAAGTGGCAGGCGGCCGTGTGGTCCGGTCCGGTGGCGGGGGCCAGCGGGGGCTCCACCTCGTCGCACACCTCCTGCGCGAGCGGGCAGCGCGGTGTGAACGGGCAACCGGGTGGCATGTTGACCAGCGACGGTGGCGCGCCCGGGATCGGGGTGAGCCGCTCGGAGGGTCGGTCGAGCCGCGGCAGGCTGCCCAGCAGCCCGAGCGTGTAGGGCATGCGCGGGGTGTAGAAGACGTCGTCGGCGCTGCCGCTCTCCACCAGCTTGCCGGCGTACATGACCATGACCCGGTCGGCCTGGCCCGCGATCACGCCGAGGTCGTGGGTGATCAGCACCATCGCCGCCCCGGTCTCGCGGCGCGCGGTGTCGAGCGCGTCCATGATCTGCGCCTGGACCGTGACGTCCAGCGCCGTGGTCGGCTCGTCGGCGATGATCACGTCGGGGTCGTTGGCCATCGCGATCGCGATCACCACGCGCTGGCGCATGCCGCCCGACAGCTCGTGCGGGTAGCTGTTCAGCCGTTCCCGCGCGTTGGGGATGCGGACGATCTCCAGCAGCTCGCCGGCCCGCTGCAGCGCCGCGTCCTTGCTCACGTCGTGGTGCGCGCGCACGGCCTCCGCGATCTGGTACCCCACCGTGTAGACGGGGTTCAGCGACGTCATCGGGTCCTGGAAGATCATCGCGATCCGGCGGCCCCGGATCTTCGTCAGCGCGGCGTCGGAGGCGCCCAGCAGCTCCTGCTCCCCGAAGCGCACCGACCCGGAGACCTTCGCCGATCCCGGCAGCAGCCCCATCACCGCCATGGACGTGACCGACTTGCCGGAGCCGGACTCACCGACGATCCCCAGCACCTCGCCGCGGCGCAGCTGGTAGCTCACGCCGCGCACGGCACGCACGAAGCCGTCGTCGCCGGGGAACCCGACGGTGAGGTCGGCGACCTCCAGCACCACGTCGCCGGACGCGCGCGCCACGTCGCCCTCGGTCTGCGTGGCGGCGAGCAGATCCTCGCCTCCGCTGCCGGTCATCGGCGCACCTTCGTCTGCTGCGGGTCGAGGGCGTCGCGCAGCCCGTCCCCGATGAAGTTGATGGTCAGTGCGATGAGAATGATGAACAGTCCCGGGAAGTAGAACAGCCACGGCCGGGTCGTCAGCGCGGTCTGCGCCTCGCTGACCAGCAGGCCCAGCGACGTGTCCGGCGCGCGCACCCCGAACCCGAGGTAGGACAGCGCGGTCTCCAGCAGGATCGCCACCGCGATGAGGACCGTCGCGTTGACGATGATCGAGCCGAGGGCGTTGGGCACCAGGTGGCGCAGGATGATCCGGGCGTCGCTGGCACCGAGTGCCTTCGCCGCCTCGATGAACTCCTTCTCCCGCAGCGACAGGACGACACCGCGGGCCACGCGCGAGACGTAGGCCCAGTACAGGCCCGCGATCACCAGCGAGATCAGCCACCACGAGCCGCCGAAGTTGTGCGCGAGCATCGCGGCCACCGCGAGCAACGGCAGCGTGAGGATGAGATCGGAGATCCGCATCATCACCGTGTCGAGGGCGCCGCCGAAGTAGCCGGCCACAGCTCCCCAAAGGGTCCCGACGACCGTCGAGAACACCGCGACACCGAGCGCGATCTGCAACGAGATCTGGGTACCGCGCATGACCTGGGCGAACTGGTCCTTGCCCTGCGCGTCGGTGCCGAACGGGTGCTCGAGGGACGGCGGGTCGGAGTTGTCGGGGGTGAACACGCCGAAGTCGTGCTTCCAGAGCGCGCCGCCGACGTATGCCAGCAGCACGAGCAGGACGAACACGACCAGGCTGATCACCGCGAGGCGGTGCTGGAGGAAGCGCCGCAGCACCAGCTGGAGCTGGCTGCGCTCGGCCACCGTGAACTCGCGCTCCGGCAACGGGGTCGTCGGGCCCCCGGCAGGCGCCGAGGCCGGCGCGTCGGCGCTGGTCGGGCTCTCAGGCATAGCGGATCCTGGGGTCGAGGACGGCGTAGAGCAGGTCGGCGATGAGGTTGAACCCGATGACCACCGTGGCCGTCACGAGCAGCCACGCCATCACGACGTAGGTGTCGTTCGCGCGGATCGCGGTGAGCAGCAGGTCGCCCATCCCCCGCCACTGGAACACCGTCTCGGTGACCACGGCGCCACTGATGATGGCGGCGAGGTCCAACGCGGTGACCGTGGTGAGCGGGATCAGCGCGTTGCGCAGCGCGTGCTTGACCATGACCCGCCGCCGCGACAGCCCCTTCGCCCGCGCCAGGCGGACGTAGTCGCTGTTCATCACCTCGAGCATCGCGGCCCGCTGGTAGCGGCTCCAGGCCGCGTAGGAGATCAGGGCGAGCGAGATCGTCGGGAGGATCATGTGCCCGACGACGTCGCCGAGGTAGGGCCAGAAATCCTCGGGCGGGTTCACCGAGCTGTCGCCGATCGTGTAGACGATCTGCTCGTCGACGGCGTTGTTGAAGTCGATCCCCGCCTGCTTGAGCAGGATCGCGAGCCAGAACGACGGCATCGCGAGGAAGAGGAAACCGAGGAACGTCGCCGTGTAGTCGGTCTTGGAGTACTGCTTGACCGCGCTGATCACACCGATCACGACGGCGAGCACCAGCGCCACCAGCATCGCGACGACGATCAGCCGCATCGTGATGACGAACCGGCCCGCGACCTCGGTGCCGATGTCGAGGTTCGAGTTCACCGACGGCCCGAAGTCACCCGTGAAGATGCCCGTGAGCCACGTCCAGTAGCGCTGGAGCAGCGGCTCGTCCAGCCGCAGCCGCTCGGTCTCCAGCGCGATCACCTGGGGTGGCGGCGGAGGGTTGCGGAAGAGCAGGTCGTTCAGCGGGTTGCCCGACAGTGACGCGAGCATGAAGACCACGAACGTGGAGATCAGCAGAATCGGGACGGAGACCGCGATCCGGCGCAGTGCGAAGGCGAGCATTCAAGGCTTCCGGATGGTCGGGCAGGTTCGCGCTCGTGGCGCGCCGGCATCAACGGGGAGCGTACCCGGGCCGAGGGGGACCGGCGCGGTAGCGCCATCCCCCTCGGCCCCGGGCCGCGTCACTCGGCGCGGAGACCCCACTCCTCGATGTTGTAGGTCGGGCTGTCCAGCGAGGAGTTGTTGCGCACGTTCGCGACGTTGTCCTGCACCGCCACGAACGTCGGCTTCTGGTACAGCGGCAGCACGTAGGAGTCCTCGGCCATCATCCGGTTGGACTCGTTGAGCTGCTCGCGGGCCTGCGCGATGTCCGTGGACGCCCCCGCCTGGCCGATCAGCGCATCGACCTCCGGGTTGGAGTACTGGCCGAAGTTGCTCCCCGAACCGGTCGTCCAGTTCTGGCCTGCGTTCGAGAACGGGTACGGCGAAGCCACCCACGCGTAGGTCATGATGTCGTAGTCACCGGAGGCGAGCGTGCCGCCGAGGTCGTCGGTCGGCACGAGCTCCACGGTGATGCCCAGCGGCCGCACGTAGCTGGCGAACAGCTCGTTCTGAGCGGTGCGGATGGGGTTGCCGGCCGTGGTCCGGATCCGGAAGGTGGGCACGACCTGGCCGTCCGGGGTGGTCAGCTGCTGGCCCTCTGCCACGTTGGTGTAGCCGGCTTCCGTCAGGATCTGACGGGCCCGCTCGACGTCACCGCTGCCCTGCTCGGCCGGGAGGACGTCCTCGTACCCCTCCTGGTTGGTGACGAAGTTGTGGTTGCGCAGCGGCGTGACCTCGTCGTTGAACTGACCGACGGTCTTGTCGATGATGTCCTGCACGTTGACCGCGGTGAACATCGCGTCGCGCAGCGGCTCGTCGGCCAGGAACGGGTTGGCGAGGTTGAGGTCGAAGTGCTCCCAGGTCAGGCCCAGGCCCTGGTACTGCGAGACGCCCGGGATGTTCTCGACCTGCTGCACGAGGTCCACCTGCGGCTGCGGGTAGATCACCTGCACCTCGTTGTTCTGCAGGGCGATCGGCTCCTGCGTGGCGTCGGTGATGACCCGGAAGACCACCTGCTCGAGCTTCGGCTTCGTCTCGCCGTACCACTGCGGGTTGGGCACGACCGTCAGCGCGACGTTCTGCTCCCAGTTCTCGATCTGGTACGCGCCACCGCTGTAGGTCGGCACGGTGGCCCCGAGTGCGGTGAATCCGGCCGCCAGCCCCTCCGGGGTGTTGAGGTCACCGGCCTGCGCGGCGACGTGCGCCGGGTACATCGGGGTGGAAGAGCCCCACACGCCCTCCCAGTCGGTGTAGGGCTGGGAGTAGGTGACGGTCACGGTCTTGCCGTCCGCGGAGCCGGTGACGGACTCGATCCGGTCGTACCCGCTGGTCGACGCGACCGCGCACTCCGGGCAGTCGCGCCCGTTCTGGACCTTCCAGTTGAAGATGAAGTCCTCGGCGCTGATCGGCGTGCCGTCGTTCCAGGTGGCATCCGGCTGGATCACGTACTCGATGACCTGCGGGCTCTCGCTGGTCATCGTGGCCGACGCGAGCAGGTCCTCGTTCATGGCGGAGGTGAGGTCGGGCTCGGTGTAGTACGTGTACGGCAGGACGCTCTTGAGCGCGAGTGCCGTCTCGAGCACGTTGCCCTCGGCGGACAGGACGTTCCAGTTCTGGATGTCCTTCTCCATGGCGAACGTGATCGCCCCGCCCTGCTGGAGCTGGTCCGCCGGCACCGCGTTGCAGGTGTTCGGATCGGTGGCGCAGTCCGCGTACACACCGCCCTCGGAGGCGTCACCACCACCGCCATCGCCACCGCCGCCGCAGGCCGCGAGCACCATCGTCGCCGCAGCACCGATCGCGGCGAGCGAAGCAGCCCTCGATCTCCTCATGGACTTCCTGACCTCTCTCTGCTGGACCGCCCGGGTCGGGGCCCACGTCCACGTCGACGGACCCGGACCATGTCGTCGGCCGGGCGCACCGACCCACGGCACGGTAGGAACCGCGATCGCGCGCGTCATCGGAGCCCAGCCGATCGTGACCAAAGGGTGACCGGGTCCGAACACCGCGCTACGCCGTAGTTACCTTGCGGTAACATGCCACGCCCGCGGAATTCTGTCACCCCGTCGTCGGGCGCCATTTCTCGGCACCGGTGACCGGGCCCGACACCAGCGGACCGGGCCCGACGCCCGTCACGGCGTCCGCGGCGGGCGTGCTCACCACGAGCGAGACCGGCTGGAACAGCGGCAGCACCGGCAGCTGCGCCCACAGCACCTGCTCCACGGCAGGGGCCGTCTCGGGGCGCGGCGTCGCCGACACCAGCTCGTCGAGCGCGGGCTGCAACGACGGCAGGCAGAAGCCGGTGGGCGGCCGCGGCGGGTCGGGCACCAGCGTCGTGGGGGCCGGGCAACCGTAGTCCGAGGCGAGCTCCGTGCCGGGGTCTCCGCCGACGGTGCGCGGCAGGACCATCAGGTCGACCTCGACACCGCCGGTCGGGGTCGGCACCGGAGCGCTCGTCGGGCTCGGCGTCGGGGTCGCCATCGGGGTCGGCGGCGCCGCGGTGCCCTCCGGCGCCTCGGCGGGCTGCCCGGGGGTGTCGGCGGGCGGCGCACCGGACGGGGTCCTCGACGGCGCCGGCGTGGGCGACGGGCTCGGCGGCACGGGCGGCACCGCGGCCTGGCCCAACAGCTCCACGGCCGTGGGCGCCACGAGCGTGACGTCGATCCCCGCCTCGTCGAGCTGAGCGGCGACCAGGCGCGCCACCTCGACGTCCTCGGGACGCTCGGCCGCGGCGCCGAGCACCAGCGAGACCGGTGCGCCGTTGCGGGCCCACCGGCCCGTGGTGAGGTCGCGGCTCCAGCCCGCGCTCGCGAGCAGCTGCGCCGCCGTGGCGGGATCGGGGTGCACCGGAGCGTCCGGCGGCGCCGTGGAGGCGTACCCCGGCTGGGACGGCGCCAGGCCGAAGGCGTCGGCGGGCAGCGCCTCGGGGGCGACCTCGGCGCGGATCGCCTCGCGGTCCACCAGCATCGCGACGCCGCGCCGCACCCGCGCGTCCGCGAGCGGGCCCCCGTCGTAGCGCATGCCCAGCTGCGTGACGGTGGGTTGCGGCGCCAGTTGCAGGCGCGGCGCGGGCTGCAGTCCGCCGAGCGCGGTGCGGATGTCGGGCTCCGCCTCCGGGAGCGCGACGTCCACGTCGCCCGCCGCGAGCGCCGAGGGCAGCACGTCGGGCTCCATGCGGCGCAGCACGAGCTGGTCGAGCACCGCGGGCGTGTCCCAGTACAGGTCGTTGCGGGCGACCACCACCTCGCCGCGGGCGCGGTCGACGGTCACGATGCGGAACGGGCCGCCCGAGGCCGGCAGGCCGTTGGTGAGCGCACCCACCCAGGAGCCGGGCGCGTCCTTCAGGATGTGGGCCGGCAGCAGGTCCGAGAACAGGTGCTGCCAGGCGGGGTAGGGCTGGGAGAACACCACGTCCACGGCCTTGCCGCCGGCTCGCGAGCGGACCTCCGTGATCAGCTGGTAGCCGGCCGCGTCAGCGACGCCGGGCTCGCTGCGCATCCGCTCCCACAGGTAGACGAAGTCCTCGGCGGCGATCGGCGCGTTCGACGACCAGGACGCCTCGAGGTTGAGCTCGTAGCTCACCGTGAACGGCTCGCTGGCGACGACCTCCGCGCTGGTGGCGATCGTCGGGTCCAGGTGCATCGTGCCCTCGGCGTCGGCCGTGAACACCGACGGCAGCACCAGGGTGGCCAGCGCCGTGGTGACCGGCGACTGGTGCGCGAGCAGGTGCGGGTTGAACCCCGCTCCGATGTCGTCGACCCCCACGACCAGCTGGGTGGGCTCCGGACGCGGCGCCGGAGCCGGCTGGTCCGGCGGGGGCGTCACGGGCGAGTTCGTACAGCCCGCGAGCACCACCGCCAGCGCCAGGACGACCGCCATCCGCGCAGGACGAACCGACATCCTCACCCTGGTCATGCCCCCACCGTATGGAGCAGCCACCACCCGGCCGGGGCCGGGGGGTACATGCGTCAGCGCGGGTTGCGCGCCCGGGCACGCTGACGGTTGCGGGTGTGCGAGTCGAGCTCGACCTTGCGGATCCGCACCGACTCGGGCGTGACCTCGACGCACTCGTCGTTGGCGCAGAACTCCAGCGCCTGCTCGAGGTTCAGCACGGTCGGCGGGGTGAGCTTCACCAGCTCCTCGCTGGTGGACTTCCGCATGTTCGTGAGCTTCTTCTCGCGGCAGATGTTGACCTCGAGGTCCTCGCCGCGGGTGTACTCGCCGATGACCATCCCGCTGTAGGTCATCGTGCCGGGGCCGATGAACAGCACACCGCGGTCGGCGAGCTGCTCCACCGCGTACCCGGTGACCGGGCCGGAACGGTCGGAGATCAGCGATCCCCGCAGCCGGGTGTTCAGCTCGCCCACCCAGGGGCCGTAGCCGTCGAAGACGTGGCTGACGATGCCCGCACCGCGGGTGATCGTCAGGAACTCCGTGCGGAAACCGATCAGGCCGCGCGAGGGCACCCGGTAGTCCATCCGGACGCGGTTGTCGCCGTGCATCAGGTTGATGAGCTCGCCCTTGCGGCCCGCCAGCAGCTGGGTGACGGCGCCGAGGTAGTCGGTGGGCACGTCGGCCGAGAGCTGCTCGAACGGCTCGTGCACCTTGCCGTCGATGGTGCGGGTGACGACCTCGGGCTTGCCGACGGTCATCTCGAAGCCCTCGCGGCGCATCGTCTCCACGAGGATGGCCAGCGCGAGCTCTCCGCGGCCCTGCACCTCCCACGAGTCGGGACGCACGGTGGGCAGCACCCGCAGGCTCACGTTGCCGATCAGCTCGGCGTCGAGCCGGTTCTTCACCTGCCGGGCGGTGAGCTTGTTGCCCGGGTGGGGGTCGCGGCCGACCAGCGGGGAGGTGTTGATGCCGATGGTGACCGAGATGGCCGGCTCGTCCACGTGGATGCGCGGCAGCGGCACCGGGTTCTCCGGGTCGGCGAGGGTGTCGCCGATGGTGACGTCGGGGATGCCCGCCACGGCCACCAGGTCTCCGGCGGAGGCCGAGTCGGCCGGCACGCGGGTGAGGGCCTCGGTGCGCAGCAGTTCGGTGATCTTGACGCGGGTGACCTTGCCGTCGGCGGTGCACCAGCCGACCTGCTGGCCCCGGCGGATCACGCCCGCGCGCACCCGGCACAGCGCGATGCGCCCGAGGAACGTGGACGCGTCGAGGTTGGTGACGTGCGCCTGCAGCGGCGCGTCGGGGTCGTCGGCGGGCGGCGGGACGGTGTCGGTGATCACGTCGAACAGCGACTCGAGGCCCGGCTCGTCGGGCAGCTCTCCGTCGGCGGGACGGTTGCGGCTGGCGCGCCCGGCCCGGCCGCTGGCGTAGACGACGGGGAGGTCGAGCAGCTGCCCCGTGACGGTCTCGCCCAGCTCGAGCTCGTCGGCCAGCTCCAGGAGCAGCTCGAGGCTCTCGTCGACGACCTCGGCGCAGCGGGCGTCCGGCCGGTCGGTCTTGTTGACCACCAGCACCACCGGCAGGCCGGCGGCGAGGGTCTTGCGGAGCACGAACCGCGTCTGCGGGAGCGGGCCCTCGCTGGCGTCGACGAGCAGCACGACGCCGTCGACCATGGACAGGCCGCGCTCGACCTCGCCACCGAAATCGGCGTGGCCCGGGGTGTCGACCACGTTGAGGGTCATCCCGTGCCAGTCGATCGCCGTGTGCTTGGCGAGGATGGTGATGCCCTTCTCGCGCTCGAGGTCGCCGGAGTCCATGACCCGGTCGACGACGGCGGAGCGCTCCCCGAATGCGCCGGAGGCGCGGAGCATGGCGTCGACGAGAGTGGTCTTGCCGTGGTCGACGTGGGCGACGATGGCGACGTTGCGCAGCGGCCCGGCCGCACCGCGGGCCGCGCCGGACCGTTGGGCGGGTGCCGCGATGGTGGATGCTGTGCTCACACTTCACGGTAGCCTGTGCGCCGGGGCGCCCTGCCGCCGGAGTGAGGACAGCCTCACCTGGAACCGGCGGTAGAAGGCCCGTTCCGGGCCCTTCAGTGGTGCATATCACGCGCCGACGGCCCCGGCGACCGCCGCGAGCACCGCTTCCGGCCGGGTGGCGAGCTCTCCCCGCCCGAACCGCAGAACCCGCGAGTCGCATGCGGGCTGCGCACGGGCCGCGCCGTCGGTGCACCCGGGCGCGGCCTCCACGACGACGCGGGCGGAGGGGAAGACGACCGCGCGCCTGCCGGGGTGCCGGTGCCAGCCGCGCAGCCCCGACGTGCGCAGCAACCGCACCAGCGCCGCCTCCGCCGCCGCACCTGCGAGCAGCGGGGCGGCTGCGGACGTCGGGTGGCGCGCGTGCGCCCCGAGCACCTCGGCCCACCCGACGCGCTCCTCCAGTGCGCGGTCGAGCAGCAACTCCCCCTCCCTGCCGCCGAGCTCCCGCGCCGCCTCCAGGACGGTGAGCCCCGCCGCGGTGACCGCCACGCCGCGGTGCAGCACCCGATCCTCGACCGGGAGTGGCCGGCAGCGGACCGCCACTCCGGCGCGCGGGGGCCGCCGCGTGGGCGCGGTCAGCCGCAGCGTGGCGGGTGGCCGGGCGAGCAGCCCGAGCCACCACGCGGCCGTCGCACCGCACAGCGCCGCCCCGTCCCCCGCCCACAGCAGCGCCGCCCGGGCTCGCGCCTCGTCCTCGCGACCGTGCCCAGGGACCCGGTAGACGCACGGGTGCAGCGGGTGCCACCGGCGCGTCCGCAGCAGGTGGTCGACGGCCGCGCCGCTGAGACCGGCCCGCAGTGCCTGGTCGCGGGAGACGACGCCCGCCTGACGCGCGATGAGGAGGTCGAGGGACATGCCGGCATCGACGACGCCGGCACCCGCGCGGTTCCACGGGATTCACAGGTGTGAACGCCGATCAGCGGGGATCAGCGCTCGCCGTCGCCGCCCGTGGAGCGTTCGCGCAGCAGGGCCACCAGGTCGGCCGCGACGGCGCGATCGGCCTCCACCCACTCGATGCCCGGCACGTCCGCCGCGCCGGCCCACCGGAGGGCGGCGTGCTCCAGCGGGCGCGGCTCCGGGCCACCCGGGACCGGTACGGCCGTGTGCACCCTCAGCAGCATGTCGTCGAGGAGGATGTCGGTACCGATGCGCCCGGTCACCCGCACCAGGGCGCCGAGCTCCTCGCGCAGCTCGCGCACCACCGCCGCGGGCTCCGCCTCTCCCGGCTCGACCCGCCCGCCCGGCAGTTCCCAGCGACCCGCGAGCGCGGGCGGCCGCGTGCGCTGCGCCGCGAGGACGGTGCCGTCACGCAGCAGCGCGGTGGCGACGACGACGGGCCAGCCCGACACCTCCGCCGCGCGCTCGACGAGCACCTCGGACCGCGCGGCCAGCAACCGCAGGACCAGCTGCCGCCCCCGCACGACGTCCCCCACGCGCCCCAACCCGCCCAGCGGCGCCGTCCAGGCCACCTCGTCCAGCACGAGGGTCCCGGCGGCGGTGGCGGTGAGCGTCACGCGGTGCGTCAGCGTGCGCAGCGGCCCGCCGACGAGGACCGTCTCCATGCCCTGCGCGTCCACCCTGACGACCCGCGAGCGCACCGGCACGCGGACCCCGGGGGCCACCCGGACGCCGATGCGGACCTCCTCCCCCAGCCGCAGCAGCGCGTTGCGCGCCGCGAACCGGTGACCGCACCGGCGCAGGGCCTCGGCATGGGTGGCGGCGGCCCGCAGGACGCCTGCGACGGTGCGGCGCGGAGCGTCGATCAGCACGGTCGAGCGCAGGACAGGCACGCCCCGATCGTGGCAGCGCCGGCGCACACGCTCCGTCGGGACCCGCCACGTCGGCGTTCCGAAGGGCCACGACCAGGTGAAATCGCCCTCGGGCAGGGACCGCGGCGGCGCGCCGCTCGTACCGTGATCGATATGGCTGCACCTCAGCAGGCGCCGATCCCCGCCGCCCCCGCGTTCGCCGTGGTGCGCCGCGGGTACGACCCCGACCAGGTCGCGTCGCACCTGAGCCGGATCGACGCCGAGACCACCATCCTCGCCGCGGACCGCGCTGCTGCGGCCGAGCAGGCGGCCCAACTGAACCAGCAGCTCACGTCCTGCCGCAAGGAGCTGGACGCCGCCCGCACCGAGGTCGAACGGCTGCGCGGCGAGCTGCGGGTGCTGTCGGGGCCGCCGGACACCGTCGGCAGCATGAACGACCGGCTCCAGGTGATGCTGCGCCTGGCCCGCGAGGAGTTCAGCGGGATGCGGGCGGGCGCCTCGGCGCAGGCGGCCTCGCACGCCGCCGACATCATCGCCGCCGTCGGCGCCGAGCCCGGTGACGTGGGCGGCTTCGGGTTCGACGAGGACGAGCTGCGGGGCCCCCGCGACGAGTCCGAACTCGAGCAGCTGCGCCGCACCGCCGCCGAGGAGCGGGCCCGCCTCGACGAGGAGGCGGCCACCCGGCGGGCCGCCGAGGACGAGGAGTTCCGCCAGGTCCTGGCCCTGCGCTGCCGCGAGGCCATGGCCCAGCTGGCCAAGATGCAGACCGAGGCGATGCGCACCGCGCGCCGCGTGATCGACGACGCCGAGGACCAGTCGCGTTCCGTGCTCGTCGACGCCCGGGAGGCCGTGCGCCGCACCGTCGACGACGCCCAGCGCGAGGTCGACGACCTGCACGCGCTGCGGCAGCGGCTCGCCTCCCACCTCGACACCAGCCGCCAGTTGCTCAACCAGGCGATGCCCGACCCCCGGGCCGCGGCGGCCGTGTTGAACGCCGATCCCGGGCTGCCGCCCACGCATGCGCAGCAGGCCCCCCAGCAGACCCTCCAGCACGCGGCCCTCGCCGAGGACCGCAGCCCCGGCACCGCCGGACCCGCGACCACCCCGGCGGCCGTACCCGCCGGCCACCAGGCGCAGGACCGCGGTCCGGACGCCGGATCGCCTACCGCCGCATCCACCGGCGAGCACCGCACCGGCGCGGGCGGCGGGACGGAGACCGGCCGGGCGACCTCGCCGTCGGGCACCTCGCAGTCGGGCACCTCGCAGTCGGGCACCTCGCAGTCGGACACCTCGCCGTCGGACACCGGTCGGCACGGCGCGGACGCCGAGGGCGCGCACGCCACGACGGCCGCACCGCACGAGGCTCCGGCGGCTGTTGCTGCACCGGCCACCGAGCCCGGCGAGCAGCAGCACGCGGCCGCGCCCGTCGCGGACGGCGGAACCACCTGGCCGCGGCCCGCCCCCGAGAACACGGGCCGGGACGCGTCCCCGTCGACCGGGCCGACGCAGACCGGACCGACCGGGCCGGACCCGACCACCGAGCAGCAGGCGGACCCCCCGGCCGCGCGACCCGTGCCGCTCGCCGGGGCGGTGCCCCAGGCCGCTGGGCCCGACACCCCGGCCACGCAGCAGACGGCCGGCCCGTCCGGGGCCCCGGCCCTTCCCGCGATGGCCAGCCTCCCGGTGCCGCCCGGATGGCCGGTGGCGCCCGGTTCCGTCCCGGTCCCGGTGCCGGTGTCGCCCTCGAGCACGCCGTCGAGCGGCGGCGCGCCCGGGACGACGCCGACCACGTCCCCGCCCACCGGTGCCCCCGAGGGGTGGCCGGCGCGGCACGCCGCTCCGGACGCGGGAGCGGGCCTCGAGCAGACCCAGCCCGGGCTGCCGGAGTTCATGCGGGGGGCACGGGACGAGACGTCCACCGACGACACCGGCCGCGCGCAGCCGGTGCGCATCCCGCCGCGCGACCTGCCGGACGCCGACGTGCCGGGCCCGTCCCGCACCCCGCTCGAGGAGCAGGACCAGCAGATCGCGCCGCCGCGCCGCTACCCCTGAGGGCATCGTGGGGCGCGGCCCGGTAGGTGCGGGTCGTGCCGATCAGGCCTGCTTCGCGGGTTCCCGGACCGCGAGCGCGGGCCAGCGCACCTCGATGCGGCCTCCCCCGGTGGGGGTCGCCCCCGCAGAGACGATCCCGCCGCGCCCCTGCACGAGCGCTGCGACCAGCGCCAGCCCGAGGCCGGCGCCTCCGCCGGCCTCGGGTGCGATGCGCACGAACCGGTCGAAGACCCGCTGCCGGTCGCCCTCCGGGATACCGGGTCCGTCGTCCTCGACGAGCAGCCGGACCACCCGCCCGGCCGGCAGCACGCTGATGCGCACCAGGGAGCGGGCGTAGCGACGGGCGTTGCCGACGAGGTTGTCCAGCACGAGGGCCACCTCAGAGGGGCTCGCCCCCACCTCGGCCGGCGTGGGTGCGACGAGCTGGAGCACCGGCTCGTCGACGGCCACGCAGTCGGCCCGCGCCATCGCGGCACGCGCCGCCGCCACGAGGTCGACCGGTTCGGCGGGCGGGCGCTGCCCGGCGTCGGCACGGGCGAGCGCGAGCAGGTCGGAGAGCATCGTGGTGAGCCGCGTCGCCTCGTCGACGACGGCGTGCAGCGTGTCCTCGGTCAGCGCGGGGTCCGGGTGCATGACGGCCACCTCCGCCTGCGCGCGGATCGCGGCCACCGGGGACCGCAGCTCGTGGGCGGCGTCGCCGGTGAACCGCTCGAGCCGGGCCACGGCGTCGTCCCGGCGGGCGAGCAGGCCGTTGAACTCCTCGGCGAGCGCGCGCAGCTCGTCACGGGGGGTCGGGACCGGCAACCGCTCCCCCGGCGGGAGAGCGGCGGCCGCGGTGCGCATCCGGTCGACCGGGCGCAGCGCGGCGCGGGTGGCCAGCCAGGCCGCGAGCACCACGGCGGCGGCCACGAGCAGCGCCCCGATCACGAGACCGAACGCGGCGTGCGCCAGCAGCATGGCGCCGCCCACGATGTCGGAGGTCACGATGACGAGGCGGGTGGCCCCGTCCGGTGTGACTGCGGGGACCGCGAGCCAGCGGCGCAGCTCCTTCAGGTCGCCGACGCTGAACGCCGCGCCTCCCGCGAGGACGCGTACCTCCTCCGGCCCGAGCGGCAGGCGGGGTCCGCCGTCCATCGGCACGCCTGCGGTGTCCACGATGCGCCGTTCCGGCACGCTCAGCTGTTCGGCCGGGATGCCCTCGGCCAGCCTGTCGGCCACCACCTGGGCGTCGCCGCGCAGCTCGGCGTCGGCGGCACCGAGCATCGTGTCGTAGAGCAGGCTCACGGCGAGCCTGCTCAACGCGAGCAGGGCGATCACCGCCACCGCCCCGACCACCAGCGTGATCCGCAGCCGCAGCGGTCGATCGGACCACCAACGCCGCACGGCACTCATGGTGACTCGACGATGTACCCGTAGCCGCGCACGGTCTTGAGCACGTGCCCGGCGCCCACGGCGTCGAGCTTGCGTCGGACGTAGCCGACGTAGACCTCCACCACGTTGCGGCTGGCGGCCTGCTCGTCGCCCCACACCAGGCGCAGCAGCTCGTCCTTCGCGACCGCCGTGTCCGGGCGGCTGGCGAGCGCGTGCAGCAGGGCGAACTCCCGTGGCGACAGCTCCACCACGTCGCCCTCCCAGCTCACCGAGCGCGCCGCCGGGTCGACGAGCAGCCGTCCGAGCCGAACGCGCTGCCCGGTGCGGCCGAGCGCGGCGTCGCGGCGCCGCAGTATCGCCCGCAGCTGCGCCACCAGGACGACGAACGCGAACGGCTTCACGAGGTAGCCGTCGGCCCCCAGGTCGAGACCGTCAGCCTGGTCGAACTCGCCGTCCTTCGCCGAGAGCAGCAGGACCGGCGTGTCCACGCCCGCGGCCCGCAACTGCTCCAGCACCCGGTACCCGGACAGACCCGGGAGGATGATGTCGAGCACAACGGCGTCGAAGCTCCCGGTGAGCGCGGCCTCCAGCCCGGCACGGCCGTCGGCGACCGCCACGACCTCCATGCCCTCCGCGGTCAGCCCCCGCGCCACCGCCGTCCGGATACCCGGCTCGTCGTCCACCACCAGCACGCGCGCCACGTGCCAGAACGCTACGGCACCGGGGCATCCGCCCACCTCAGAACACTCTCAGCGGACGTCAGTCACGCTATGCCCATGGCCACAGGGCTCAGGAGCAGGACGGGACGCACGGTCGCCGCAGGAATCGCGGTCGCCGGCGCGGTGGGGCTGGGGCTGCTCGCCGCCCCGGCCGGGGCGGGCGCGCAACCGCAACTGCCCCCCGTCGATCCCGAGGAGCTGGTCCGCTCGGTGCTGGCCGCCGAGCCCGTCGCGTTCGGCGGCACGGCCGAGCTGGACAACGCGCTGGGGCTGCCGGCCCTGCCCGGCATGCCCCAGGCGGCCAACGGCACCAGCACGGCGCGGATCTGGTCCGACGGCGAGAAGCGTGGTCGCATCCAGCTGCCCACCGAGTCGGGCGAGCGCACGCTGGTCTCCGACGGCGAGACGTTCTGGTCCTGGAACTCCGCCGACCGCACGGTCACCCGGTCGCCGGAGGGCGCGCGCGACGCCGCGGGCGCCGACCCGAGCGCCGCGGCCGACGAGGCGCTGGCCGCGCTGCGCCCCACGAGCGAGATCCGGGTCGACGGCACCGCCGAGGTGGCCGGGCGCGCCGCCTACGAGCTGGTGCTCACCCCCGCGTCGTCGGAGCGCACGCTGCTGCGCGAGGTGCGCGTCGCCGTCGACGGGGAGCACCGCACGCCCCTGCGGCTCACGGTCGTGGCCACCGGCTCGTCGGAGCCGGCGATGCGGATCGGGTTCACCGACATCACCTTCGGCCCGCAGGACCCCGAGCTCTTCACGTTCACGCCGCCACCGGGCGCCACCGTCGAGGACGCGCAGCGCCCGGAGGACCACCCGGGCGGGCCCGGAGGCGACGCGGAACCGACGATGGTGGGTGATGGCTGGGACACCGTCCTCGTCTCCACCGTCCCCACCGGTCCCGACGCGCAGCGCCCGGAGGGCGTGCCCGACCTCGCCGAGCTGGGCAGCCCCGTCACCGGCCCGTGGGGCAGCGGCCGGCTGATCAGCACCGCCGTGGCGAGCGCTATCGTCGCCGACGACGGGCGGATCGCCGCCGGCGCCGTACCCGAGCAGGTCCTCACCGAGGCGTTGGCCCGGTGACGAGCACGCCATCGGTCTCCGCGGCGCCCGCCACGGCGGGCGCCGCTCCCGTCGGGGACGTCGCGGCGCGGGCGGTCGGGCTGCGCAAGGTGTATGGCCGCACGGTCGCCGTCGACGGGATCGACCTCACCGTTCCCGCCGGGTCCGTGCTCGGCATGCTCGGCCCGAACGGCTCCGGCAAGACCACGCTCATCCGGATGTTGCTGGGGCTCACGCGGCCCACCGCGGGGGCGGTCGAGCTGCTCGGCCACCCCGTGCCCGACGAGGCGGGACGGGCGCTGCCGCACGTCGGCGCGCTGGTGGAGGGCCCCGGTTTCCACCCGTTCCTGAGCGGGCGCGAGAACCTGTGCCGGTCCGCGGCCATGGAGCCGCTGCTGGCGAGCCGGGACATCCCCGGCGCGGTGGACCGGGCGCTGAAGCGCGTCGGCCTCACCGACGCCGCCGACCGCCGCTTCCGCGGCTACTCGCTCGGCATGAAGCAGCGCCTCGGGCTCGCCTGCGCGCTGCTGCTGCCACGCAGGCTCGTCGTGCTCGACGAACCGACCAACGGGCTGGACCCCGCCGGCACCCGCGACGTGCGCCGGATCATCGCCGAGCTGCACGCCGCCGGCGCCACCGTGATCGTCTCCTCGCACCTGCTGGCCGAGGTGGAGGCCACCTGCACCCACGTCGCCGTCCTGCAGGCCGGCACGCTCGTCGCCGCGGGTGAGCTGCACGCTCTTCTGGCCTCTGGGAGCTGCGGACTGGAGATCGCCACGCCGGACGTCGAGCTCGCGCTGCGCACGTTGCGCACCGCGGGCGCCACGGCCTACCGGGCCGAGCGCGACAGCTGCGAGGAGCAGGCCGTGGTCGTCGGGGACGACGGTCCGCCCGCGCCCGAGGTGATCGCGCTGCTCGTGCGGTCGGGCGTCGCGGTCCACGAGGCCCGCCGCTGCAGCACCAACCTCGAGGAGCTGTTCGCCCGCCTGACCGAGGAGCTGACGTGACCACCGCCGCGCCTGCGGGCGTCCCGCTGCACCGGCTGCTCGGCGCCGAGCTGCGATGGGTCGTGCGCCGACCCCGGACCCTGGTGATGCTCGGCGTGTTCGCGCTGGTCCCGGTGCTGATCTCGATCGGCGTCGCGGTGGCCGACGGCGACGACGGGCCGGGCGCAGGCCTGATCGGCGCGGTCGCGGGCAACGGGCTGGTGCTGCCGGTCGCCGCGATCACCATCTCCCTCGCGCTGCTGCTCCCGCTCGCCGTCGCGATGGCCGCGGCCGACGCCATCGCGGGCGAGGCCGCGCACGGCACCCTGCGCGGCCTGCTCGTCGCACCGGTCGGACGGCTGCGGCTGGTCGGGATGAAGGCGTTCGGCGTGCTCGTCGTAGCCACGCTGGCGGTGCTGGCGCTCGCCGTGGTCGGGGTGGTCGCCGGGCTGGTCGTCGTGGGCGGCGCGGAGGGGCAGCTCGTCACGCTGTCGGGCACGACCGTGGGCGTCGGGGAGGCGCTCGCGCGGGTGACGCTCGTCGTCGCCTGGACGCTCGGGCAGCTCGCGGCCGTCGGCGCGGTGGCACTCGCCGTCTCGGCGTTCACCGAGCACCCGCTCGTCGTGCTGGCCTCCGTGCTCGGTGGGCTGATCGTGTTCGGGGTGCTCTCCACGATCCCGGCCCTGGAGTGGCTGCAGCCCTACCTGCTCACCACGGGCTGGACGGCGTCGGCCGACGCCCTGCGCGACCCGCTGCCCCTCGGCGGAATGGCGGAGAGCACGATGCGCGCCCTCTGCTACGTGGCGGTGGGCGGCGGGATCACGGTCTGGCGGATGCTGCGCCGCGACGCGTAACCCCCTCCCCGCAACGAACGGCACTTCCGTCACGTCCTAGCCGACGAAAGCGCCGTTCGTTCGAGACGTGGTGTCCACCTCGGGGGCCGGCTGTCCACAGAACACCGGTTGGCGCCTTTCCGGGGCCCGCACCGTGAAGCGTGGACGCCATGCCTCGTCGCGTCGTCGATCTCCCATCGCACCGCGTCGCCGCGCTGTGCGGCGCCACCGTGGTCCGCGTCAAGGACCTCGAAAGCCTCGGCCTGAACCGCGCAACGATTGCCCGGCGGTGCCGTCCCGGTGGCCCGTGGCAGTCGCTCGCGCCCGGCGTCGTCGCGCTCCACAACGGCCCTCGCAGCCGCGACGACCGCAGGCGGGGCGCCCTCGTCCACGCGGGGCCGCGTGCCCTCATCACCGGACTCGACGCCCTCGAGCTGCACGGCATGGAGCGCGTCCCTTCCCCGAGCGGGCCGGTGCACGTCCTCGTGCCCGCGGACCGGCGGCGCGTGGGCTACGGACTAGCACTCGTGGAGCGCACCGTCCGGCTCCCGGAATCCGAGCCGGGCCGGTGGCCGCTCGCTCCGCTGCCCCGTGCCGTGCTCGACCACACCCGTCGCTGCAGCGACCGCGATCTCGTGCGTTCCGCGATCGCCGAGGTCGTGCAGCGCGGCCGCGCGACGCCTGCGCAGTTGCTCCAGGAGCTCGACACCGGCGTGCAGCGCGGCGCCGGCATCTCGCGCGAGGTGCTCCGCGAGGTCGCCGACGGCATCCGCTCGGTCGCGGAGGCCCGGGCGCGCGCATTCCTGCAGGGCAGCCGGACGCTGTCGCCCGCCTTGTGGAACCCCCGGATCGTCGACGGGTCCGGCCGCTTCGTCGCCGTCCCCGACGCCTGGTTCGACGACGTCGCGATGGCCTGGGAGCTCGACTCCCGCGAATGGCACATGAGCCCGGCCGACTACGAGGCCACTCTCGAGCGGCGCTCAGCCATGACCGCCGCCGGCATCCTCGTGATCGCCACGCCGCCGAGCCGCATCCATCGCGCCGGCCCAGCCCTCCTGACCGAGCTCGAGGCCGCGTACGCCCAGGCCACGCGGCGCCCTCGGCCCGCGCTCTACGCCCTTCCCCCAACGAACGGCACTTCCGTTGCTTCCTAGCCGACCAAAGTGCCGTTCGTCCGGCAAAATGCACCCATGGCTCGCGACCTGCTCCACGACGAGGACATCGCCCGCGCCCTCGGCGACCTGCCCGGGTGGGAGCGTGACGGTGACTCGCTCGTGCGCACCGCCGAGCTGCCGTCCTTCCCCGCCGCGATCGCCGTCGTGGACCGGGTCGCGGCGATCGCCGAGGAGCGCGACCACCACCCGGACATCGACATCCGCTGGCGTTCACTCACCTTCCGCTGCTCCACCCACTCCGAGGGCGGCATCACGGAGCTGGACGTCGCGCTGGCCGAGGCGATCTCCGCCGAGGTGGAGCGCACCGCAAGCTGACCCGGTCACCCCACGGACACCGGCTCCGGCACCGGCGCACGCCGGATCCTTGCCCGCAGGCCCACCAGCAGGGCCAGCACGACGAGCCCGAGCGCGGCGGCGATCTCCGGCAGCACCAGCACACCGGCAACGTCGATCACGACACCGCCGAGCACCCCCGCGAGGCCCATGCCGAGGTAGATCGCCGAAGCGTTGAGCGAGAGCACGAGCCCGCCCGACGGCGCGAGGTTCAGCAGCAGGGTCTGCACCGGCGGGTTGAACGACCAGGTGAACACGCTCCACACGAACAGGGCCACTGCAGCGCCCACCGTGGTCGTCGCGGTCAGCGGCAGCGTCGCGATCATCACGATGAACCCGGCTATCACGGCGAGCAGCGTCGGGATGCTGCCGAACCGGTCGGTGGCCCGGCCGCCCCACGCGTTCCCGAGGATCGCGCCGAGTCCGTAGACGAGCAGCAGGCCGCCGATCGCCGAGGTGCCGAGCCCGGTCGTCACGGTGAGCAGCGGGACCACGTAGATGTAGACGCTCATCGTGGCGACCACGCCGAACACGGTGACGGCCAGCACCATGAGCACGCGTCGGTCGGCCGCCACGGCGAAGCGCTCGCGCAGCGGCACCGCGGGCGCGCCGGCCATCAGCGGCAGCCGCATCCGCACGGCCACCGCCATCGCGAGGCTGACGACGGCGACGAGCCCGAACACGCCGCGGTAGCCGAGGCTGCCGGCCAGCAGGGACCCCGCGGGGACGCCGAGCGCGAGCGCGACGGTCAGCCCGCCGAACACGATGGCGACGGTCCGGCCGCGCTCGGCGGGCGGGCGCAGAGCGGTGGCGAACAGCGTGGCGGCAGGCGTGAAGGCAGCGGCTCCGAGCGCCGCGACGACCCGGCCACCGAGCAGCAGCGGGTAGGTCGTCGCGACGGCGGACACGGCGTTGCCCAGGGCCGCCACCAGGAGCGCGGCCAGCAGGAGGCTGCGGCGCTCCCAGCGCGCGGTGAGCGTCGCCAGCAGCGGGGCGCTCACCGCGTAGGCGAGCGCGAAGGCGGTGGTGAGCTGGCCCGCGGCGGTGAGCGAGACGCCCAGCTCGGCGCTGACGGTCGGCAGCACCCCCGAGACGACGTAGGCGCTCGTTCCGACGGCGAACGCGCCGGCGGCGAGCAGGTAGGTACGTGCGGACATGCGATGGGCCCTCCCCGAGCACTGGTACGACGAGCACCGTACTACGAGACTGGTCGAACTACGATAGCCGTCGTACAATTTTCCGCATGCCCGTCGAGCAGCACGACGCCGTGCTCCCGCAGCCGCCCCGCGAGGAGATCCGCATCGAGCAGGTGCTGGCCGCCCTGGGCGACCCCGTCCGGCTGGTGTTCGTGCGGGAGCTCGCGAAGGAACCGGCTGTCGGGGTTGCCTGCGGTGTGATCCCGCTGCCCGTCACGAAGTCCACGCGCACCCACCACCTGCGGATCCTGCGCGAGGCCGGGGTCATCACGATGCGCGCCGAGGGCACCCGTCGAATCGCGTGCCTGCGCCGCGACGACCTGGACGCGCTCTACCCCGGCCTGCTCGAAGGCGTCCTCGGCGCCCCCCACTGAGCCGTCGATCCCGCAACGGCTTGACTTGGCGCCGTGACCAGCGACCTCCTTCCGCCAGGCGACTGGGCCCCGGTGCCAAGTGGGGAGTCCGGCGCGACCGTGCACCGGCGGACGGACGGCGCCGCGTTCGCGAAGTGCGTGGACCGGGACGACGCGGCCGCCCTGCGCGGCGAGCGCGACCGGATCCACTGGCTCTGCGGCACCGGCGTCCCCGGACCGTCCGTGCTCGACTGGTCCTGCTCCGACCTCGGCGCCTGCCTGGTGACGAGCACGGTCCCCGGCGTCCCGGCCGGTGAGCTCCCCTCGGGGTCGCTCCTGGCCGCGTGGCCGTCGATCGTCGGCACGTTGCGCGGGCTGCACGCGCTACCGGCCGCGTCGTGCCCCTTCGAGCGCGGGCTGGAGACGATGTTCGCGACCGCCGAGGACGTCGTCGCGCGCGGCGCCGTGCACCCGGAGTTCCTCACCGAGGAGCAGCGCGACGTCCCCGTCACCGACCTGCTCACCGGCCTGCGCGCCGAGCTCGGCACACGCCTCGCGCAGGAGCCCGGCGACCTGGTCGTGTGCCACGGCGACGCATGCCTGCCCAACTTCCTCGTCGACCCGGACACGCTCACCTGCACGGGCCTGATCGACCTCGGCCGGCTCGGCACCGCGGACCGGCACGCCGACCTCGCCCTGCTGCGCGCCAACGCGGGCGAGTCGTGGACGGGGGACGACGCCGCCCGCGCCGAACCCCTCCTGGGCGGCGTCGACCCCGCGAGGATGCGCTTCTACCTGCACCTGGACCCGTTGACGTGGTGAGCCGATCAGAAGCGGCGGTTGGCGAGGACCGGGACCGTGGCCCTCGCCCGCTCGACCGCCTCCAGGTCCAGGTCCGTCACCAGGAGGCCGGGCTCGTCGGTCAGCTGGTGGAGCACGGTCCCCAAGGGACCGACCACCGTGCTGGCGCCGATGCCCGTCGGCGCCTTGCCCGCCTCGCGACCGACGGTCGTCGGGTCGGCCTGGTCGCACGCCGCCACGAAGGCCGTGCTGTCCAGGGCCCGGGCGCGCACCAGGAGGTCCCACTGCTCGCGCTTGCCCGGCCCCGCGCCCCATGACGCCGGCACCAGGACCACCGCGGCACCACGCGTCGCGAGCTCCTGGAACAGGCCCGGGAAGCGCAGGTCGTAGCAGGTGGCCAGGCCCACCGTGACGCCGTCGACCTCGACGCTCACCGGCTCCGTGCCGGGCGCGACCGTGCGCGACTCTGCGAACCCGAACGCGTCGAACAGGTGGATCTTGTCGTAGCCCGCTTCGACGCCGGCGCCGGTGGCGAGCAGCGTGTTGTGGACGCGGCCGTCGTCGGCGGGGGTGAACATCCCGGCCACGACGGTGAGACCGGCGTCGGCGGCGATCGTCCGCACCCGCTCGGCCCACGGCCCGTCCAGCGGTTCGGCGACCGGGCCCAGCGGCACTCCGAAGCAGCACATCGTCGCCTCGGGGAACACCACGACGGACGCGCCCGCCTCCGCGGCGCGACGCGCACCGTCCTCGAGCAGGGTGAGGTTGTGCTGCGGGTCGGGCGTCGAGACGATCTGGGCGAGTGCGATCCGCACGCGGGACCTCCTTGTCGAGCGGGCCGGCCACCCAGTGTGCCTCCATCGGCTACAGTGGCGCCCGTGCAGCGCCAGTACTGGTTTACGCGACCGGCCCGGGAGGGGTCGGCCGGCGAACCGCTGCGCTGACCTCCCCACCCGAGCCGGATCGCGAACCGGCTCGGTGAGATCACGACGGGCCGGTTCCCTCACAGGAAGCGCCCTCATGACCCTCACCGCCGTCCCCGCGCTGGACGAGCACCGCACCACCCGGATCAGCCCGCTGCTGTCCCCGGCCCTGCTGCGCCACGAGCTCCCCATCGACTCCGCGGTCGCCGACACCGTCACGCGGGCCCGCGCCGAGGTCGTCGACATCCTCGACGGCCGCGACGACCGGCTGGTCGTCGTCGTCGGGCCGTGCTCCATCCACGACCCCGACGCGGCCATGGACTACGCGCACCGGCTGGCCGCGCACGCCGAGCGCGTGTCGGGCGAGCTGCGCGTCGTCATGCGGGCCTACTTCGAGAAGCCGCGCTCGACCGTCGGGTGGAAGGGCCTCATCAACGACCCGGCCCTCGACGGCACCTACGACGTCAACACCGGCCTGCGCACGGCGCGCCGCCTGCTGCTGGACGTCTCGGCGCTCGGCCTCCCGGTCGGCACCGAGTTCCTCGACCCGATCACCCCGCAGTTCCTCGCCGACACCGTGAGCTGGGGCGCGATCGGCGCCCGCACGGCCGCGAGCCAGGTGCACCGCCAGCTGTGCAGCGCGCTCTCGATGCCCGTCGGGATCAAGAACTCCACCGACGGCGACGTGCAGGTCGCGGTCGACGGCGTGCGCGCCGCCGCCGCCAGCCACGTGTTCATGGGCATCAACCCCGACGGCCTCGCCGCCCTGATCACCACGGCCGGCAACCCGGACGGGCACGTCATCCTCCGCGGCGGCACGGCCGGCCCGAACCACGACGCCGCCTCCGTCGCGGCCGCCCTCGACCGGCTCCGCACCGGCGGGCTGCCGCAGCGCGTGATCGTGGACGCGAGCCACGGCAACAGCGGCAAGGACCACGTCCGGCAGGCGGGCGTGGTGCACGAGCTCGCCGAGCGGATCAGCGCCGGCGAGCAGGGAATCGCCGGGTTGATGATGGAGAGCTTCCTGGTGGCGGGCCGCCAGGACCTGGGCCCGTCGATGACCAGGGGCCAGAGCATCACGGATGCCTGCATGGACTGGGAGACGACGGCGGAGCTCCTGGACGAACTGGCGACAGCGGTGGCAACCCGCCGGCGCTGAACAGCGCCACTTCGCACACCGCGTATCCACTTCGCACAAGGCGGGCCTTGTGCGAAGTGGATGCTGGGTGTGCGGAGTGCCCTCAGCAGACCTCCGCCAGTCGTCGGGCGAGGAACCTCCGTTCCGCGTCCGACTCCGTCATCTCCAGCGCCTCGCGGTACTCCTCCGCCGCCTCCGCGTTCCGCCCCAGCCTCCGCAGCAGATCGGCCCTGGTGGCCGGCAGCATCCGGTAGCCGGCCAGCTCCTCACCCAGCGCGTCGACGAGCGCGAGCCCGGCGGCCGGGCCGTCCGCCATCGCGACGGCCACGGCCCGGTTCAGCCGCACCACCGGCGACGGCACGAGCTCGGCGAGCCGGCCGTACAGCGCGGCGATCTGCGGCCAGTCGGTGTCGGTGGCGTGCTCGGCCCGCGCGTGGCACGCGGCGATCGCGGCCTGCACCTGGTACGCGCCCGGCTCCCGACGGCGCAGCGCGGCGTCCAGCAGTGCGATGCCCTCGTCGATCTCGCTGCGGTCCCACCGGCCGCGGTCCTGGTCCTCCAGCGTGACGGGGTCCCCCGCCTCGTCGAGCCGGGCGGCGCGGCGCGAGTGCTGCAGGAGTAGCAGCGCGGTCAGACCCAGCACCTCGGCGTCGTCGGGCATCAGCGCGGCGAGCGTGCGCGCGAGCCGGATCGCCTCCTCGCAGAGGTCGTGGCGCACCAGGTCGGGGCCCACCGCCGCCGAGTAGCCCTCGTTGAACAGCAGGTACACCACGCCGAGCACGGACGGCGTCCGGTCGGGCAGCAGGTGGTCGGGCGGCACCCGGTACGGGATCCCCGCCTCCCGGATCTTGCGCTTCGCCCGCACCAGCCGCTGCGCCATCGTCGGCTCCGGCACGAGGAACGCCCGCGCGATCTCCGCGGTCGTGAGCCCGGCGAGCGTGCGCAGCGTCAGCGCCACCCGGCCCTCCAGCGGCAGGGCCGGGTGACAGCAGGTGAAGATCAGCCGCAGCCGGTCGTCCTGGACCGCGCCGTCCTCGGCGTCCTCCGGCACGTCGGCGGGCATCGCCGCCACCTCCCGCAGCTTCGCCGCCTCCGTGGCGCGGCGCTTGAGCCGGTTGAGCGCCGCGTTGCGCGCGGTGGTCGTGAGCCAGGCACCCGGGTTGCGGGGCACACCGTCGCGCGGCCACCGGGCCAGCGCCTGCGCGACGGCGTCCTGCGCGGACTCCTCGGCGAGGTCCCAGTCGCCGGTCATCCGGATCAGGGTGGCCACGACCCGGCCCCACTCGCCGCGGAACGCCTCGGCGACCGCGGCGTCGACGTCGGTCACTCCTCGTCGAACGGCCAGACCGGCCGCAGCTCCACCATCCCCGCGCGGGCCATCGGGTGCTTCGACGCCACCTCGATCGCCTCGTCGAGGTCGGCGCACTCCAGCAGGTCGTAGCCGTACATCTGCTCCTTGGTCTCGGCGAACGGGCCGTCGGAGATCAGCACCTCGTTGCTCCGGACGCGCACGGTCGTGGCGTCGGACGCCGGCCGCAGCCGGTCCCCCTGCAACCGGACGCCGCGGCCGTCCATCTCGGCCACCCACTCCTCGATGGTGTAGCCGCCGTCCGACTCCAGTTCCTCGCCCTCGACGCCACAGATCAACAGCATGTACTGCACGGTTCCTCCTCGGTTGTCGATGCGCTCGTCACCACGGCGCTCGTCACCACGACAACCGGCGACCCGCCGGATCGACACTCACCGCAGAACTTTCCAGGAACGCGCGGCGACGAGCCACGGGTCCGCACCGCCCGCACCCGCCACCACCTGCGCCTCGCGGTCGGCGTCGAACCGGTGCTCCTCGTCGGCGAGGTTGAGCAGCACCGTCACGGCATCGTCGCCCGCCCGGCTGGTGAACGCGAGCTGCTCGTTCGCGACGTGGTCCACACTCGTGCGGGCGCCCGCCAGCCACGCGTTGCGGCGGCGCATCCCGATCAGCTCCTGGTGGGTGTGGAACACCGGCCATCCCTGCGGCGCAAGCTCGTCGGGCCCGGCGGGGAACGCGGGCCGCACGGCGTCGTCGCCGCCCTCGCGCTCCTCCTTCACTCCGCGGAACGCCTGCTCGTCGCCGTAGTACACCGAGGGCACCCCGGCGACGCCGAACAGCACCGCCAGCGCGTGACCGAGCAGCTCGGGGTCGTCGAGGCGGCTCGCGATGCGCGTGACGTCGTGGTTGCCGACGAACGTCATCGGGACGAAGTCGCCGACGAACCCGTCGTGGCGTTCCAGGGTCCACGCGAGCTCGTGGAGGTTGCGGTCGTTGATCGCGCTCCAGATCGCCTTCCACAACTCGTACTGCGTCACCGAATCGAGCCCGCCGTCGTGCACGAACGCCGGGTAGTCGCCGTGGATCACCTCGCCGACGAGCCACGCGTCCGGGTGCCGGGCGCGCACCGCGTCGCTGATGGCGCGCAGGGCCGGCTGCGGGATCGCGTACGCGGCATCGAGGCGCCACCCGCTCGCGCCCACGCCGAGCCAGTGGTCCATCACGGCGACGACGTGCTCGCGCACCTCGGGCTCGTCGTGGTTGAGCGCCACGAGCTCGTGGTGGCCCTCGAAATCGCGGTAGCCGAAGCCGTCCGGCCCGCCGGCGTCCGGATCGAGGCGGAACCACGACGCCCACCGCGACGACGGCCCGTGCTCCAGGACGTCGCGGAACTGCGGGAAGTCCCGTCCCACGTGGTTGAACACGCCGTCGAGCAGGACGTGGACCCCCCGCGAGCGGCAGGCCTCGAACAGCCACCGCAGGTCCTCGTCGGAGCCGAGGCGCGGGTCGACGCGGAAGTGGTCCACCGTGTCGTAGCCGTGCGTGGCGGACGCGAACACGGGGCCGAGCGCGAGCCCGTTGCAGCCCAGGTCGAGCAGGTAGTCCAGCCACGGTTCCAGCGACCGCAGCCGCGGCACCGGCTCCCCGTCGACGGCCACTCGCTCGGCCCCCGTGAAGCCGAGCGGATAGACGTGCCACCAGATGACGTGCTCGGTCCAGCCGTCCATCTCGTCACGGTAGTGCGCATTGACAGGCAAGCACACACTTGCCTATAACGGACGCATGCCCGATGTGCTCTTCAAGGCGCTCGCCGACGCGACCCGACGGACGATCCTCGACGAGCTCACACAGCGGGACGGCCAGACGCTGTTCGAGATCTGCGGGCGGCTGGCCATGAAGCACGACCTCGCCTCGTCGCGGCAGGCGATCTCGCAGCACCTCGCCGTGCTCGAGGAAGCCGGGCTCGTCACGACCCGGCGCGAGGGCCGCTACAAGTTCCACCACCTCGACACCACTCCCCTGCGCTCGATCGTCGAGCGCTGGCCGACCCCCTGAGGAACAGCGATGCTCACGATCAACATCACCAGCATCTACGTGGACGACCAGGCCAAGGCCCTCGCCTTCTACACCGACGTGCTCGGCTTCCGGAAGAAGACCGACGTCCCAGCAGGCGGGGCCCGCTGGCTCACGGTCGTCTCCCCCGCCCACCCCGACGGCGTCGAACTCCTGCTCGAACCGGCCGGCCACCCGGCGGCCAAGACCTACAAGGAGGCGCTGGTCGCAGACGGCATCCCGTTCACGTCGTTCGCGGTACAGGACGTCCGGGCCGAGTTCGACCGCCTCGCCGCCGCCGGCGTGCGGTTCGTGCAGGAGCCCACCGACCTCGGCCCCGTCGTCACGGCCGTCTTCGACGACACCTGCGGCAACCTGATCCAGATCGCCGGCCCGCCCGGGTGATCCTGCTGATCACTGGCGTCCGGGCCCGCGGTCGCCGACAATCGTCCCGTGCCGTCCGACCGTCCCGCTCTGCGGTCCGCGTTGCGAGCGGTGGTCGATCGCCGCGACCCGGAGGGCCTGCTCGCCCTCGGCGCCCCGCCCGATGAGTACGACCCGGAGGCCGCCGATCTCGCCCGCCTCCGCAGCACCGGCGGCCCGTTCACGGCGACGACCGTGGCCGAGGTGTGGGAACGCCGGTTCGGCCCGCACTCCGGGTTCGTCGACCGCGCGTCGCGGGCGGAGCTTGCGGCCTTCGCCGCGGAGCTGGAAGCAGCAGCTACCGACGTGGCCACGCGCTGAGCACGCGAAGCGGTCAGACCGGCGTGCGCACCAGCCCGAACTGGTAGTGCAGGCTCCGCGAGCCCGGCCAGGTGCCCCACCACTCGAGCGCGCCGTGCCGATCGAGGGCATCCCGCACCCGCGCGTCGCTGCGGAAGCTGAAGAACCGCGCCGGGCCGTGTTCGGTGTCGCCGTGCGGCCCCTCCCCGATCTCCTCGCCGCCCCACAACCCGACGGCGAGGGGCGCCCCGGGACGCAGCACCCGCACGACCTCCGCCAGGGCGGCGTCCAGGTCGGCCTCCGCAACGTGCAAGAGCGTGCTCATCGTCCATCCCGCCTCGAACGCGGCGTCCGGGAACGGCAGGTCGAACACCGACGCGACCTGCACGTCGAGCCCGATCCCACGGCAGGCGGCAATGCTCGCCGGTGCGAGGTCGACCCCGGTGTAGGCCAGCCCCGCCGCGGCGAACGCGCTTCCGTCCCGCCCCGGACCGGCACCGATCTCGAGTACCGACCCGCGGCCCTCCGCGACCAGCAGCCCGAGGAACTCCTCCCGCCGCGCCACCCGCTCGGCCGGCAGCTCCCGGCCGGCGCGCTCGCGCACCTCGCTGTCGTAGTAGACGGCGAGATCGCGCTCCCGTTGCGCCCGTGCGGAGGTCTCCACGGGCGCCAGCGTCCCAGCCGAGGACCGTGCGTCGCCACAGCCGCTCCCGCGGACGTGAGAGGGTCGCACGTGTCGCTCCTCCGTGCCGTCCGGAACAACGCCGAGTGGTGCGATCTGATGTGCCGGACCCACGGGCCCGGGGGCACGTTCGCCGGCCGGGCGTGGACCAGCTCGCACCGGACCCCACCCCTCTACCCGGACGCCGTCACACTGCGCCCCGAGGCAGGACTCGCCGACGTCCTCACGGGGGTCGACACGACGCGAGGCTGCTCGGTCAAGGACAGCTTCGCGCGTCTCGACCTCTCGGGCGCGGGTTTCGCGCCGCTCGTCGAGGCGGAGTGGATCGACCGCCCTGCCGACGGGCCGACACCGCCCCCGTCGACCCCGTGGGTCGCGATCACCACCGCACCCGAGCTCGCCGAGTGGGCGACCGCGTGGGACGGCGGCATCACCGGCCTGTTCCGGCCGAGGCTGCTCGCGCACCCCGCGGTGCGCGTCCTGGCCGCGCGGCGGGGCGGCGAGATCGTCGCCGGCGCCGTCGTGAACCGCAGCGGATCCGTGACGGGCGTGTCGAACCTCTTCGCCGTGGACGGGCACCTCGACGAGGCCTGGGCGGGCCTGCTCTCCGCACTCCCCCGCCAGCACGTGGTCGGCTACGAGACCGGTCCGGCCCTGGCCGCGGCGCACCGGCTCGGGTTCACGTCCACGGGCCGGCTGCGCGTGTGGGTGCGCACCTCCGGCTGAGGGCCGTCACCGGCTCCACACGTACGGCGTCGTCGTCGACACCCGCACCAGACCGGAGCGTTCGAGGATCGGGCGGGAGCACTCGGTCGAGTCGCTGTGGATGAGCGTCTTGCCGCGGGCCAGTGCGGACCGGGCGCGCGCTGCGGTCAACGCGCGGTAGATCCCCCGGCCGCGCCACTGCTCGAGCGTGGCCCCTCCCCAGATCCCGGCGAAGTCGGTGCCGGCAACCGGTTCGAGCCGGCCGGCGCTGATCATCCGGCCGGCCGCTTCGGCGACCCACAACTCCATCCCGTCGTCGAGGGCGAGCCGGCGCAGCAGCGCGTCGGGCGTCCGCTCGGAGACCGGTTCGCCGAAGGCCTCGTCCTGCATGGCGGCCATGGCGCGGACATCCGACTCCGTGGACACCCGCCGAAGCGTGACCCCCTCGGGCAACGGCGCCTCGAAGACCAGCGATGCGGCCTCGCCGAGCATGATCGATTCCGGCAGGTCCGGTACGAACCCGTTGGCCACCAGCGCCTCGTGCAGCCCGGGTGCGTGGTCGTGGCCGCGGGTCTTCCACTCGATCCGCCGGACCCCGGGGTCGGCGCGGTAGTGCCGCACGACATCCGGCACGAGCCGGGCGATCTCGTCGGCACCGGCGCCGCCGAGGTCGCGATAGGTCACGAACCCCCGCCCGCCGGCGAAGGTCACCAGGCGCAGCGAGTCGTGCCGGGTGACCGAGACCGCGCCGGGCGTTTCGGCGTCGGTGCGCAGCTGTTCGTCGTACGCCCGCAGGAGGAGGGCCGTGTCCGTCACCGCGATCACCCTGACGAGTCGCGACCGCGGCGACAAGTCGAAACCCACCCCTTGACAACGTACAACCAGTTAGTTGTACATTACCTCCGTGACCGAGCACGACGAGGAACGGGCCGACGCCATGTTCCACGCGCTCGCCGACCGGACCAGGCGCGACATCATGCGCAGGGTGCTGTCCGGGGAGCATTCGGTCTCGGCCCTCGCTGCGAGGTACGACATGAGCTTCGCCGCGGTGCAGAAGCACGTCGCCGTCCTGGAGAAGGCCGGCCTGCTCACCAAGCGGCGCAACGGTCGCGAGCAGCTGGCCAGCGGCGACGTCACGGCAGTGCGGTCGGTGGCCTCGATGCTCTCCGAGCTGGAGCAGGTCTGGCGCGGCCGCATCGCACGCATCGACGAACTGCTCGCGCTCGACGCCGCGAGCAATGACAACCAGGAGGACTGACCGATGCCCGTCACCGACGTCACGCACGACATGGACACCCGCAGCCTGACCATCACCGCCGAGTTCGCCGCACCGGTGGAGCGGGTCTGGCAGATCTATGCGGACCCGCGCCAGTTGGAGAAGGTCTGGGGCCCGCCGAGCTACCCGGCCACCGTCGTCGAGCACGACCTCACCCCGGGTGGCCGCGTGACCTACTACATGACCAGTCCCGAGGGCGAGAAGTTCGCCGGGTACTGGAAGGTCACGAGCGTCGACGAACCGCGGGGCTTCACGTTCGAGGACGGGTTCGCCGACCTGGAGTTCACCCCGAACCCGGACCTGCCGGTCTCGACGAACGTCTACGCCTTCACCGAGCAGGACGGCCGCACGCGCGCGACGTACGTGGCCACGTACGCCACCGCCGAAGGACTGCAGAAGGTGCTGGAGATGGGCGCGGTCGAGGGCGCCAGCAGCGCGATCAACCAGATCGACGAGTTCCTCGCGCGCTGAGGAACCGGTCTCCGGAGGTGCCGGCGTCCGGGACGTCGAGCGCCGGCCGGAGCGGAGCCAGCGCGGCACGCAACAGGTCCGGGAGCGAGCCCGACGGGACCACGAGCCCGCCCCCGCCTGCTCGTCCCCCTGCGACGCCCAGCCACTCGTGGAGCGCAACGCGGGTCGCCGCCGCCACGGCGGCAGCGAGCACTCGTGCGGTGACCCGATCGATACCCCCACCGCGCTCGAGGATCGCAGCGGCGAGCGGCTCCTCGATCGCGGTGGCGGCCTCCAGGTAGGCGCTGCGCAGCGCCGGATTCGCCGTGACGAGGAGCAGCCCGTCGGTGTCGGGATGGGCCGGTTGCGCGTAGTGCGTCACCACGGCGTCGATGACCGCGTCCGCGAGACCGGTCCCCCGCGAACGCTCCGCGACCGCTGCCGCCACCCGCGACTCCCGCTCGGCGGTGATGCCGGCGACGATCGCCTGCTCGCGGCTCGCGAAGTAGTTGTTGTAGGTCCGCGGCGACACCCCTGCGGCCTCGGCGATGTCGTCGACCCGCAGGTTCTCCGGGCCACGTTCCAGCGCCAGCCGCAGCGCAGCGGCACGCAAGGCCTCCCTGGTGGCCTGCTTCTTCCGCTCCCGCAACCCGGCCCGGCGCGTCGTCATCACTCCAGCCTCCCATCCCAAAAAGTTGCGTGCACGCACTTTTCTCGCGTAGCTTCTGCTCATCCGGACAGCGAGCTCGGGGGGACGCGACCATGCGCGCCAGGGGCATCACCTACGACACCGGCTTCGTGCGCAACGGCGTGCTGTCCCGACAGCACTTCGACCACGACGTCGTCCTGCGGGAACTGGAGATCATCCGTGACGACCTGCACTGCACCGCCGTCCAGATCACCGGCGGGGATGCGGACAGGCTGGAGGTGGCGGCCCGCATCGCCGCCGACCTCGGACTGGAGGTCTGGTTCTCGCCCTACCCGCTGGAGCTCACGACCGACGAGATCCTGGATCTGCTGGTCGACTGCGCGCAACGGGCCGAGCGGATCCGGGCGACCGGATCGGAGGTGGTGTTCGTCGCCGGGGTCGAGATGTCGCTCATGAACCGCGGGTTCACCGCCGGGGAGGACCTCGAGGAGCGCCTCGGCCTGCTCCTCGCCGACCCGGAGGGCCGAGCAGGACGGATCGGCGAGGCCAGCAGCCGCCTCGATGCCTTCCTGCACATCGTCGTGGCAGCGGTGCGCGGGCGGTTCGGCGGCAGGATCACCTACGCGGCCATCCCCTTCGAGCAGATCGACTGGAGCCCGTTCGACTTCGTGACGGTCGAGCTCATCCGATCGGCCGAGGTGGCCGACCGGTTCCGCGACGGCGTACGGACCCTGGTCGCGCGCGGGAAGCCGGTGGCGATCACCGGATTCGGCACCGCGACCTGGCACGGAGCGGGCGAGACGGCACCACGCAGCATGGAGATCATCCAGTACGACGACTCCGGCTCCCCGGTTCGGCTCGACGGCGAGTACGCCCGCGACGAGGAAGGACAAGCCGCCTACCTGAGCGAGCTGCTCGAGGTCTTCGACGCCGAGGGCGTCGACAGCGCCTTCGTGTTCCTCTTCGCGCTCGAGAACCTGCCGCACCGCGCCGGCGGGGATCCTCGCGACGACCTCGACCTGGCCAGCCTGGGTATCGTCAAGGTGCTCGAGGGCGCCACCGGCACGACCTACCCCGGGATGGGCTGGGAACCGAAAGCGGCTTTCGCGACGCTCGCCGAGCGCTACGCCGCCTAGGCGGTCGGCGACGGCGCGCCCGACCCGTGACGGTCGATGATCGTTGCGAGATCCACGGATCCCCGATGAATCTCGGAAGGATCTTGCAGATCCCCGACGGACCGCGGCGCGCCTGCGGTGGGTCTGCGAGGAGGCCGGCAGGAATGCCGCCATGCGCCGTCGAGTTGGTTGCAGGGTGAAGAAGATTGGTTTCCTGTCCTTCGGGCACTGGTCGGCGTCACCACAGTCGATGGTGCGATCGGCGGCGGACGCCCTGCTGCAGTCGGTGGAGCTCGCCGTGGCCGCGGAAGAGGCGGGCGCCGACGGCGCGTACTACCGCGTGCACCACTTCGCCCAGCAACTCGCCTCCCCGTTCCCCCTGCTGGCCGCGGCCGGGGCGCGGACCAGCCGGATCGAGCTGGGTACCGCCGTGATCGACATGCGGTACGAGAACCCGCTCTACATGGCAGAGGACGCCGGTGCCGCCGATCTCATCTCCGGTGGTCGCCTGCAGCTGGGCATCAGCCGGGGATCGCCGGAGCAGGTGATCGACGGCTTCCGCTACTTCGGGCACGTGCCACCGGAAGGCATGAGCGACGCCGACATGGCCCGCGAGCACACCAGGGTTTTCCTCGAGGTGCTCGCGGGAGAGGGGTTCGCCCGGCCCAACCCGCGCCCGATGTTCCCCAACCCGCCGGGCCTGCTGCGGGTCGAACCGCACTCGCCGGGGCTGCGGGACCGGATCTGGTGGGGCGCCGGAACCCGGGCCACCGCGGAGTGGACGGCCGAGCAGGGGATGAACCTGATGAGCTCGACCCTGCTCTCGGAGGACACCGGCGTGCCCTTCCACGAGCTCCAGGCCGAGCAGATCCAGCGGTTCCGGGACGCCTGGAAGGTCGCAGGGCACAGCCACGAGCCGCGCGTCTCCGTCAGCCGCAGCATCTTCCCGATCGTCGACGACCTCGACCGCCAGCTCTTCGGGCGGGAGCGCAACAGCGCCGACCAGGTCGGCTTCCTGGACGGCGGCACCGCCCGGTTCGGCCGGTCCTACGCGGGCGAGCCGGACGAGCTCGTCGCCGAGCTCGCCGAGGACGAGGCGATCGCGGCCGCGGACACCCTGCTGCTCACGGTGCCCAACCAGCTGGGCGTCGACTACAACGCGCACGTGATCGAGAGCCTGCTCACCCACGTGGCCCCGGAGCTGGGCTGGCGCTGACCCCGCCATCGCCCATGATCGTCAGTTCGGTGCAGGAGCGGCCGTATTCGGCCGTTCCTGCACCGAACCGGTGATCACGTCGCCGTTTCGGGTTCGCGCCGTGAAGTGGACCGACTGTCACCCTCCCTCCTCGTAGCCGTGCCGACGTGGATGCGGACTATCCGGGGCAGCATGAGCGGGTGGTGAGTCCGTTCCTCGACGTCGATCCGAGCTTCCGCGCGCAGGTACTGCGCCGCTCCCCCGACTCGCAGGCGTGGCTGGAGGACCTTCCGCGGCTTTGGACCAGCTTGTTGCGACGGTGGCACCTCGCGCCCGTCGGTGCCGCCCGATACGGCGGGACATCCGTCGTACTGCCCGTCGAGGAGTCGGCCTCGGGTAGGCGCGCGGCCGTGAAGTTGGTGAGCCCGGCCGCGTCGGCCGCCGACGAGGCAGCGGCTCTGACGGCGTTCCACGGCCAGGGAGCAGTCAGGCTGTTCGACGTTGACGTCGAGACGCCGGCTCTGCTCCTGGAATGGCTGGACGGGCCATCGCTGAGCAGCGCGCCGAACCGGAGCCGAGCCATGCGGATCGCCGGCGAGATCGCGGCCCAGCTCGCGACAGCCGCCGCGCCACCGGGTTCGCCACGTCTGGCAGATCAGGCGTCGACGTGGCTCGCGCAGTTGCGCCACCAGCACGACGCCGCACAGCGAGCGGGCACAGCAGTGCCGGATGCACACTTCCATCTCGCCGCGGAGATCGTCTCCGGACTGACCGAGGTGAGCACGGGGACCCCGACGCACGGTGACCTGAGCCTGCTCAACATCATGCGTGGGGACCGCGGCTGGGTCGCCGTGGACCCACTGCTGGTGACGGGGTCAGCGGCGTGGGAGGCGCACACGGTCATCCGCAGCCACCTGCCCGACATCGCCGACGCCGACGACCCGGTGGAGCTGTCGAGCCGCTGGATCCGCGAGTTCACCGATGCGGCCGGCCTCGACCACCGCGAGGCCGGGTTGCTGTCGTTCGCGCGGTTCGTCGCCTCGTACTACTGGGAGAGCCAGAACCAAGGCGACACCGGCACGGTCGAGGGCCTTCGTCGCATGGCCACGGCAATCGCTCGCGCCGAGCTCGGGTGAGCTGAGCGCAGCAGGCCCTGAAGCCGGCCAGGCGAAGGAGGCCCTGTTCAGACGTTGAAGCGGACCTCCACCGAGTTCCAGCACGGAGAACCATCTGAGTGATCGGGCCTGGCTTGGCGAGCCGCACGATCACGTCCGCCTCCCCCGGACTCGCCTACGGAGACCGGCGACCGGACGCAGCTAGAGTTTCCACACCTGCGAGGAAGGCAGAGACTTGGCAACCACCGCTGACCACGACTCCTACATCGCCGCTGCGCCGGAGGCGTTCCGCCCGGTTCTCGACCACCTCCGTGACCTCCTGCGCAGGGCTCTTCCGGATGCGGGGAGATGACGGCGTACAACATGCCAGGATTCAGGATTCGTGGAACGGTCGTTGCGAGCTACGCGGCGTTCAGCAAGCAGGTCGGGCTCTACCTTCTCGCCCCTGCGATCGCAGCTCATGCCGAAGAGATCGCAGAGGCGGGCCTCAAGGCGAGCAAGACCGGCGTCACCTTCTCGCCGCGCAAGCCGATCCCGGATGATCTCGTGATGAGGCTCGCACGAGCATCACGCAAGCACGTCGACGGCTGAGGCGCTTTGTCGCAGATTCGCGTGGCCGTAGCGCCTCGTCCATGACCCGCCGCATCCGGTCCGGAGCTTCCTCGGCCGGGTGGCCGTACACGTCCGCCGTGACGCTGATGGACTTGTGCCCGAGCCATGCGAGACCTCGACCGGGGCCACCCCGCCCGGACGCGAAGACGTGCCTCAGGTCGTGCGGCGTGTAGACGTGCTGGCCGTCCTCGACCAGCCCCAGGACGCCCAGCGCCTTGCTCCAGTGGTAGCGGTAGGTCGAGTTCGTGGAGAACCGCACAGCGTCGCCGTGGCGTCCAGGAACCGCGCCACCCGCTGTGACTGCTTCGTGGTGCCGGTATTCGACCCGGACGACGATTACGACGGACGGGACGCACAGCGGGAAGCCCTGGAGACGCACAAGCGGGCCACCCGTGGCCAGAAGGACCAGCTCAACGCGCTACGGCGGCATATCGAGGGCCGCTGAGTGGCCAGAAGCTGCGAGGCATCGAAACCGGCTGATCGGCTTCTTCGCTAGTCCTCGTCGGGCCGCTTTCTGAGCGCCCGCATCTGCTCGTGGACATCGAGAAGCGCCACCCGCTGCCGCAGCTCAAACCCTGCCGGCTCGTCAGTCCTCGGGGTCGCCGCTCATGAACTGGAGCGTCCAGCATGCGATGGGGGCCTACGAGGACAGAGATCCCGTACGTCGGCATCCTGGTGACCGGCCCCGACGGCGTCAGACGTTGAACGGCAACGGAACTACACGTTGAACCGGAACTCCACCACGTCACCGTCGGCCATGACGTAGTCCTTCCCCTCCATCCGCACCTTGCCCGCGGCCTTGGCCGCGTTCATCGAGCCGGCGTCGACGAGGTCGTCGTAGGAGACGATCTCGGCCTTGATGAAGCCGCGCTCGAAATCGGTGTGGATCACGCCTGCGGCCTGGGGCGCGGTGTCGCCCTTGCGGATGGTCCAGGCCCGAGCTTCCTTCGGCCCCGCGGTGAGGTAGGTCTGCAGGCCCAGGGTGTGGAATCCGGCGCGGGCCAGGGAGTAGAGCCCCGGCTCGTCCTGGCCGATCGACTCCAGCAGCTCCCGGGCCGACTCCTCGTCCAGCTCCAGCAGCTCGGCTTCCACCTTGGCGTCGAGGAACACCGCGTCGGCCGGGGCCACCAGCGCGGCGAGCTCCTTGCGGCGGCCGTCGTCGGACAGCACGGCCTCGTCGGCGTTGAAGACGTAGAGGAACGGCTTCGTGGTGAGCAGCGACAGCTCCCGCAGGAGCGAGGTGTCTGCGCCTGCCGCGAACAGGGTGGTGCCGCCGTTGAGGATCTCGACGGCCTGCTCAGCGGCCTCGAGGACCAGACGCCGGTCCTTCTGCATCCGGGCTTCCTTGGAGAGCCGCGGGACGGCCTTCTCCAGGGTCTGCAGGTCGGCGAGGATGAGCTCCGTGGCGATCGTCTCGATGTCGCCCGCGGCGTCGATGCGGCCGTCGACGTGGACGACGTCCGGGTCGTCGAAGACGCGCACCACCTGGCAGATCGCCTGCGCCTCACGGATGTTGGCGAGGAACTTGTTGCCGAGCCCGGCCCCCTCGGAGGCGCCCTTCACGATTCCCGCGATGTCGACGAACGACACCGTGGCCGGGATCGTCTTCGCCGACGAGAACATCCGCGCCAGCACGTCGAGGCGCGGATCGGGCAGCGGCACCACCCCGACGTTCGGCTCGATCGTCGCGAACGGGTAGTTGGCGGCGAGCACGTCGTTGCGGGTGAGGGCGTTGAACAACGTCGACTTGCCGACGTTGGGCAGCCCGACGATGCCGAGGGTGAGTGACACGAGGCTCCAGGGTAGTCGCGGCCGTTGTCCCGCCGATCGGCACGCTCGTTCGGCAGCGGTGGGTCGCCGCGCTGCCCGCGGCGTGCGAGCCCGGCTATCGGCAGCGAGATGGCACCGGCCGCGGTTGCAGGAAGATCGAACAACGCTGGATGCCGATTCGGCCGCGCACCCGGTGACGACTACGCCACCGCTTGCAGGTACGCGAGAACGGCCCGCACGCGGCGGTTGTCGTCGTCGGACGGCGGCAGGTCGAGTTTGGCGAAGATGCTGCTGATGTGCTTGCCCACGGCCTTCTCCGTGACGTACAGCGCGGCGGCGATCGCGGCGTTGGAGCGGCCCTCCGCCACGAGCTCCAATACCTCGCGCTCACGCGGGGTGAGGGTCGTGAGCGGCGCGGTGCGACGGCCGACGAGCTGCCCGATCACCTCGGCGTCCATCGCGGTGCCACCTGCTGCGACCCGCCGGACGGCGGCGACGAACTCCTCGACGTCGCCGACACGATCCTTGAGCAGGTACCCGACGCCCCCCGACTGGTCGGCGAGCAGCTCTCGGGCGTAGAGCTGCTCCACGTACTGCGACAACACCAGGACCGGCAGGCCCGGCACCTCCCGGCGGGCGGCGACCGCCGCGACCAGCCCTTCGTCGGTGAACGTCGGGGGTAGCCGGACGTCGACGACCGCGACGTCGGGGCGGACGCGCAGCAGTGCCTCGCGCAGCGCGGGACCGTTGTCGACCGCCTCGACGACCTCGAAGCCGTTGGCACCGAGCAGGCGGATCAGCCCGTCGCGGAGGAGGACGTGGTCCTCGGCGATGACGGTGCGCAGAGGTCGCACGGGAGCTCCATCGTGATCTCGGTCGGGCCACCGGGCGGGCTCGCCACGTGCAGCGTGCCGTCGAAGGCCGCGAGCCGGCGTTCGATGCCGCGCAACCCGGTGCCCCGCGTGGGGTCGGCGCCACCCCGGCCGTCGTCGCCGACGACGACCGTGATCTTGCCGTGGGCGTAGGCGGCGTGCAGCCAGGCTCGCGTGGCACGGGCGTGCCGCCCGACGTTGGCGAGGGCCTCGGTGGCGGTGAAGTACAGCGCCGACTCGACCGGTGGGTGCGGCCGCGCAGGCAGGTCGACCGACACCGCGACCGGCACCGGACACAGCAGCGCGGCCGCCTCGAGCCCGCCGGGCAGCCCGCGGTCGGCGAGCACCGGCGGATGGATGCCGCGGACGAGGTCGCGCAGCTCGGCGAGGGCGCGGCCGGCGTCGGCGCGGGCCTCCTCGAGCAGCGCGGCCGCACGGTCGGGGTCGGCGTGCAGGGTCTGCGCGGCCAGCCCCAACGTCATCCTGACGGCCGCGAGGCGGGCCTGCGCGCCGTCGTGCAGGTCGCGCTCGATGCGGCGCAGCTCGGCGGCCTGCGCGTCGACGGTGGCCGCCCGGGACTCGGCCAGCTGCTCCACGCGACGCTCGAGGGTGCTGCCCGCAGGCGCGAGCAGCAGACGCACGAGCAGCGCGAGCGCGCGTACCAGCCACGGCACCGTCCACCACACGACGGCGAGCAGGACGAGCACCGGGAGGGTGAACACCGCGAACGGGCCCGTTCCGCCGACGAGCATGGTGCCGAGGGTGTTGAACACGGCGTTCGCGAGGAACGCGAGGAGGATCCCCGCGAACCCGTGGAGGGCGAGCCAGATCGTGTCGCGGCCGGTCTGCGGATCGCGCAGGCACGCCGCGAGCTCCCGCCAGGTGGGGCCGGGATCAGCCCGGTAGCCGACGGAGAGCTCGGCATCGAGGACGCGCCCTGCCTGCGCGCGATGGAGATCGGCGAGGGCGCGCGTGGCGCCGAGCGCACCCGAGACGACCGGGAGACCGACGCCGAACAGCGGCACGAGCACCAGCCCGACCAGCTGTGTGAGCAGCAGGACCAGCGCCACCAGCGCGGTGCCGACGGCGCAGGTGAGGCGCACGGCAGCGAGGAGCCAGTTCCGCAGCCGACGTGTCACGGGGTCCAGTCTCCCGGAAGTGACCGACGGTCCACAGTGGGCCTGAGCCCCCTGTGGACCGGGGACTGACCCGCCGGTGGATCAACCGACCAGCACCATGGTGCACGGCCGCGTCACCCGCGAGCCTTTGTCCCGTGCTGACCACCCTCCTCGAGATCGCCGCCGGCTGGCCCGTGCCTGCGGTGCTGGCCGTCGCGGCCTTCCTGCTGGTCGTCGAGAGCGGAACGCTCGTCGGGATCGCCCTGCCCGGCACCACCCTGCTGGTGGCGCTCGGGCTGTGGTCGCACGCGGCTCCCCACGCGCTGGGCCCGGCCGTCGCGGTGGCCGCCACCGCGACCGTCGCGGGCGCCCATCTGGGCTGGTGGCAGGGCCGGGTGGGCGTGGTGCCCGCTCTGCCGAGCGCGCGGCTCCACCGGCTCGCCACCGCACGCGCGGAGCAGGCCGGTGGCTGGCTCTCCCACCGCGGTCCGGCCGCCACCACCGCCCTGCTGGCCTGCGGGCACTGGGCCGCCGCGGCCCGGCCGGTGCTGCCGCGCGTGGCCGGCGCGGCGGGCGTGCCGTACCGGACCGCAGGCCCGACGCTGATCGTGTCCGGCAGCGCGTGGGCAGCCACGCTCGTACTGCTGGGCAACCAGGTCGGGCCGGTCGTGCTCACGTCGGCGGCGTGGCTGCCGATCCTCCTCGTGGTGCTGCTCGTCGGTGTGCTCGTCGTGCGAAGCCGGGCGTCACGGGCCGCGGCCGAGGACGACCCGCCCGAGGATGAGGGGCCTCTCATCCTCGGCTCATCGCCTGTGCACCCACGCCCACCAACCTGGCCCGATGACCCTCGCCCCGACACGACCCACCTGGCCGGCGCCGCTCGCCCTGTTGCTCGGCCCGGATGCCTCCGAGCTGCTCGGGGTCACCCTCGGCGGTTACGGCGGCCGGCTCACGGCGCTGCGGGTCGTGACGGTCGGGGTGCAGCCGGGTGGCGCCACGGTCGTGCAGTACGCGGCCGACGTGCAGCGTGCCGATGGCACGACGACGCGCGAGACGCTTGCCGCCACCACCGGCAGCCGCATCCCGCAGGGTGCCGCCGTGCTCGCGGGTCGTGGAGTGGAAGTGGGCGTCTGGCGTTGGCCGCAGGATCCGGCGCTGCCCGCGCTCGCGACCGCGGCCCACCCGGGCCGGCTCGCGGTGGCGCTCCACGCTCTCGGCATACCGCGGGAAACACCTCCGCACGTGAAGGTGCGCGCCTACCGGCCCGGCCGGCGCGCGGTGCTGGAGCTCACCGGCGGAGGGCCGCGACTGTTCCTCAAGATCGTTCGCCCCGATGCGGTTCAGGGCCTGCGCGAGCGGCACGACCTGCTCGCCCCACACGTACCCGTGCCCCGCCCGCTCGCCACCACCCCCGACGGCATGCTCGTCCTCCCCGAGGCAGCGGGCACGCCGGTGCGCACACTGCTCTCCCGGGGCACCCCACCCCCTCCGCCCACCGCGCTGGCCGCCGTCCTCGACGCCCTGCCTCCGGCGCTCCTCGAGCTACCGGCCCGGCGCACGCACCTGCAGCGGGTACGGCATTTCGCCGACGTCCTCACCCACACCGCCGTCGGCGCCGACGACGAGCGCGCCGAACTGGACGCGCTCACCGCCCGGCTCGCGGATGTCGATGGTGGTGCGCATCCGAGCGTGCCCGTGCACGGCGACTTCTACGAGAGCCAGCTCCTCGCCTCCAGCGGGCGGATCACCGGGCTCCTCGACGTCGACACCGCAGGGCGGGGGCACCGGATCGACGAGTGGGCCACCCTCCTGGCACACCTGTCCGTGCTCGCGCTGCACGGCTCGCCCGCCGCGCGCGGCTACGGCGCCCAGGTGCTGGCGCACGCCGAGCAACGGTTCCCCCGGGCCCAGCTCCGACCCCGGATCGCGGCGGCCGTACTGGGCCTGGCCACCGGTCCGTTCCGCGTGCAGCAGGAGGGATGGCGCGAGCACACCCAGGAGCGCCAACGGCTCGCGACGCGATGGGCCCGCGGATGAGAGCGACCTCATCCCGCTCTACTGGCGACCTCACGCGCAGCCGGAACCGTGGACTCCGTCAGCACGACAACCACCTGGAGGAGCACGCGATGGAACGCCCTGCCACCTGGAAGATCCTCACCCTCGGAGCCGCCCTCACCGGCCTCGGCGTCACCGGCGCAGGGGTGGCGGCCGCCGGCGAGACCAGCAGCCCTGCGCACCCCGTGCCGGCGCCGGTCTCGGCGTCCGCCACCGGGGCGGAGCCTGCGCCGCTCGCACCGGCCGCCGTCGCCGACGCGTCCCCGGAGTCGGCGGACTCCCCGTTCGAGAGCCCGTTCGAGTCCGCCGATTCGCCGTTCGACAGCCCCGACGACGTCGGGGCCCCCGGACTCCCCGGGGACGACACCCCCGACGACACGCCCGACGACGACTGACAAGGAACCGACCGCGAGCCGCACAGGAGCGCCCACCGCGCGGCGCTCCTGTGCGGCTCGTTCCGATCTACGAACCCGCGACCTGCAGTTCTTCCCGGCGGGACCAGCCGCGGGATCGACCGTTCGCGCAGGTCGGCTAACGCCACCGGCCGCTCGTCGATGGTCTGAGTGGGTGGTGTCGTGTCATGTGGGAGGGTGATCGTCGTGCGGTTCCAGTCCCGAGCGGTACTCGCGGGCGCGGCGCTCGCCATGTTCGCAGCGAGTAGCGGCGTGGCGCTGCTGATGCCCGACCCAGCCGACGACCCGACGGTCGGTGTGCCCGAGTTCGCCGCGTCGCAGCAGTCGCTGCCGGCGGTGCCGGACGACGCGGGCGCGCGGCCGGTGGCACCACCGGTCACCGGTGCGCAGATCGCCGCGCTGGCGCTCGCCCCCGCCCGCGATCGGGCCGAGACGCTCATCGCCGAGCGCGCGAAGGCCGAAGCCGAGGCGGCCGCGGCGGAGGACGACGACGAGGACGACGACGACGAGGCCGACTCGTCGAACAGCAGCAGCCGCGCCGAGGAGTGGCGGGAGCTGCGCAACCGGATCAAGGAAGCCTGCGCCGACGGCCGGATCCGCGGGCAGATCTGCCGCAGCTGACGCTTCAGGCCCGGTCGTCGAGCCGGTACCCCATCCCCCGCAGCGTGACGATCCGCTCCGCGCCGAGCTTGCGGCGCAGGTAGCGCACGTACACGTCCACCACGTTCGAGCCCGGGTCGAAGTCGTAACCCCACACGTGGCTGAGCAACTGCTCGCGCGAGAGCACCTGCCCCGGATGCCGGAGGAACGTCTCGGCGAGGGCGAACTCACGGGCCGAGAGGTCGACGGTGCGGCCGTCGACGTGGGCGCGGCGGGTGCGCAGGTCCAGTTGCAGGTCGCCGTGCGAGAGCACGGTGAGCTCCGGTGTGCGGCTGCCGGCCAGCCGCAGCCGGACGCGGGCGAGGAGCTCCTCGAAGCGGAACGGCTTGGGCATGTAGTCATCCGCGCCGCCCTCCAGGCCGGCAACGGTGTCCTGCACGCTGTCGCGCGCCGTCAGCACGATCACCGGGATCGGGCTGTCGTGGGCGCGCAGCGACCGGAGCACGGCGAACCCGTCGAGACCGGGCAGCCCGATGTCCAGCACGAGCAGGTCGAACCCGCCGGTCATCGCGTAGTCGCGGGCCGAGGGCCCGTCGCCGACCACCGTGACCGCGAACCCGTTGGCGGCCAGCCCCTTCTCGACGAACGCCGCGATCCGCGGCTCGTCCTCGGCCACGAGGATGCGGCTCACGGCGCCTCTCCGCCCTCGCGACCGACGGCACCCTCGGCTGCTGGGTGCCGGCGGGAGTGCCGTTCGTCGGTGATGGTGGGGATCTCGACCGTGAACGTCGCCCCGCGGCCGGGCACGCTGTCGAGCAGCGCGTTCCCGCCGTGCGCCACCGCGATGGCCCGGACGATCGACAGGCCGAGCCCGGCACCGTCGGAACGCGGGACCGCCGTGGAGCCACGGGCGAACCGCTCGAAGATCCGCACGCGGTCCTCGGCGGCGACCCCGGGGCCGCTGTCGGACACCCAGAACCGCAGCCGGCCGCCGGTGAGCTGCGAGCCGAGGCCGATCCGGTCGCCGGGGCCGGTGTGGCGGCACGCGTTGTCGGCGAGGGCGACCACGGCCTGGGTGATGCGCTGCCGGTCGAGCCGGGCGTCGACGCCTGCCGCGGCCTCGAGCACCCACCGCCGGTCACCGAGGTGCTCGACCTTCTCCACGATCTCCGTCGTGAGCGTCTCGACGTCCACGCGCTCGACGTGCAGGAACGACGGCTGCTCCGAGCGCGCCAGCAACAGCAGGTCCGACACCATCCGGTTCATCCGGCCGAGTTCGTCGTCGACCAGCGCCACCGTGGCGCGGACGTCCTGCGGGTCGGCCGGATCGAGCACCTCCAGGTGCCCACGGACGATCGTGATCGGGGTGCGCAACTCGTGCCCGGCGTCGTCGACGAACCGCCGCTGGGCCACGACCCCGGACTCGACGCGGTCGAGCATCGCGTTGACGGTGCGGGCGAGGTCGCCGAGCTCGTCCGCCTCGCCCTCGTCCGGGATGCGACCGGACAGGTCCGTGTCGGTGATCGTGCGGGCGGTGGCGGCGACGTCGCGCAGCGGCCGCAGGATGCGACCCGCCACGAGCCACGCCGCCGCAGCGGCACCGAGGAGGGTGACGCCGCCGACCCCGAGCATCAGCCGGGCAGCGTTGTCGGCGGCCGCACGTTCGGCGTCGGCGAGGTAGGCGGCCACGATCACCCCGTGCGCCGGGTCGCCCTGCAGGGCCACCGGGATCGCGAGGTAGCGCACCTCGCCCGCGGCGGGGCTGTCGTACTGCCCGGAACGGGGCGTGTCGACGCCGGCGACGAGCGCGGCGAACGCCGGATCGCCGGCGAGCACCTCGGGGGCGCCGGGCTCCTGCCGGCTCTGGGTGCGGTAGCCGCCGTCGACGTAGCCGAGGAACTTCTCGTTGGGCCGCGCGAGGTTGTAGGCGATGGCCTCGCCGATCACCTCGTCGACGGTGCGGAACGGCAGGCCGGTGCGCGGGTTCGTGCCGGCCTCGGTGAGCTCCGCGAACTCCTCGACCTCGAACCGCAGCGCCTCGTCCATCCGCTCATCGGTGACCTGGATCAGCAGGCGCCACGTCACGAACGTGACGGCGGCCAGCGCGACGAGCACCAGCGACAGGACCCACCCGATGATGCGGGTGCGGGCGGTGCTCGGCAACAGCCGACGTCGCGCGGCGGACGGCTGCGGCGCACCCGGCGCCGAGCGGGGCCTCGCGGTGGGGGGCATCGGGGTCCCTGCGGGGAGGTGGGCACCGGCCGGGACGGATCGGTGCTGGTCACCGCCATCCTCGCTGACGCGGCGCCACTCGCGCAGTGGAACGGGGTCAGTCGTCGTCATCCGGGCCGTCGTCGTCGGGGCCGTCGTCGGGGCCGTCGTCGGGGCCGTCGTCGGGTCCGTCGTCGGGGCCATCGTCATCGTCATCGTCGTCGACCGGGGGCGGCGGGGCGACGTAGCCGGCCTCGTCGCGCGGGGCGGGCTCCGGCGCGGCCGGCTGCCCCCCGCCGGGTGCGGCGGGCGGCGCGGCGGGCGGCACCGCCGGCGCCTGGACGGTGATCGGCTCGACGGGCGGCGGGTCGGCGTCCGCGGCCGAGCCGAGCACGACGACACCGGCCAACACGCCGATGACCAGCAGCACGGCCGTGGCGATGACGAGTGGGAGGCGCACGCCCAGATCCTGGTCGCCGCCGGTGACGGCCGGATGAGAGCCGGATGAGACGTCTCTCATCCCACGCACGGACGAGCGGCTGCCGCGGCGCCGTCCGATTCCCGCCAGTCGAGGGCCGTGCGGGGTGGCACAGTCGGTTGCGTGCTGCTCGATCAGGAACGCTGCTACCGCGCCGTCGCCTCGCGCGACGCCCGCTTCGACGGGCACTTCATCACGGCCGTGCGCACGACCGGGATCTACTGCCGGCCGTCGTGCCCGGCCGTCACACCCAAACGCGCGAACGTGGAGTTCCTGCCCACGGCAGGCGCCGCGCAGCAGCGCGGCTACCGCGCGTGCCGGCGCTGCCAGCCCGACGCGGTGCCCGGCTCGCCGGACTGGGACCTGCGCGCCGACCTCGCCGCACGGGCGATGCGCCTCATCTCCGACGGCGTCGTCGAACGCGACGGCGTGCCCGGGCTCGCCACGCGGCTGGGCTACTCGGAACGGCACCTGAACCGCGTGCTCACCGCGGAGCTGGGCGCCGGCCCGCTCGCTCTCGCGCGGGCGCACCGGGCCCACACCGCGCGGCTGCTCATCGAGACCACACCGCTCGGGATGGCCGACATCGCGTTCGCGGCCGGGTTCGCGAGCGTGCGGCAGTTCAACGACACCGTCCGCGAGGTGTACGGGGTGGCGCCGACGACCCTGCGCACCGAGGCGGGCCGTCGCCGCGGGGCCGGACCCGGCGCCGCGGGCACGCTGGTGCTGCGGTTGCCCTACCGGCCGCCGTTCGACGCCGATGGCCTGCTCGCGTTCTTCGCGGCCCGCGCGCTGGCCGGGGTCGAGTCGATCGAGGCCGGCACCTACCGGCGCACGCTGCGGCTGCCCCACGGGCCTGCGACCGTGGTGCTGGACCTGACGCCGGCGCCGCGCAACGGGCACGTGGTCGCGACGCTGCGGCTGGCCGATCCGCGGGACCTCGGTCCCGCCGTCGCCCGGCTGCGCAGGCTGCTCGACCTGGACGCCGACCCGCTCGCCGTCGACGCCGTGCTCGGTGCGGACCCGGACCTCGCGCCCGCGGTCGCCGCGGTGCCGGGGATCCGGCTGCCCGGCACCGTCGACGGGGCCGAGACGGCGTTCCGGGCCGTGCTGGGCCAGCAGGTCTCGGTCGCGGCGGCCCGGACGGCGGCGAGCCGGCTCGCGGCGGCGCTGGGCGAGCGGCTCCCGCCCGCGCTCGCCGCCGACGGTCCCGACCTGCTGTTCCCCACCGCGGCAACGATCGCGGCGCGCGGCGCGGAGGTGCTGACCGGCCCGCAGCGGCGGATCGCGACCGTGCTGGGGCTCGCCGCTGCCGTCGCCGACGGCACGCTCGTACTCGACCCCGGCCGGGACGCCGCCGACCTGCGCTCCACGCTCACCGCCCTGCCCGGTGTGGGGCCGTGGACGGCGGGCTACCTGGCCATGCGGCTGCTCGGCGACCCCGACGAGCTGCTCGCCACCGATCTCGGCGTGCGCCGCGGCGCGGCCGCGCTCGGGCTCCCGTCCGACCTCGCCGGTCTGACGGCCCGGGCCACCGGCTGGGCGCCGTGGCGCTCCTACGCCGCCACCCACCTCTGGCGGGCGATGCCCGCCGCTCCCACGAACCGGAGGAAGACATGAACGCCGCGACTTGGGCCACGATCGACACGCACCTCGGCCCGTTCACCGCCGTCGTCGACGCCGACGGCGCCGTCCTCGCCTCGGGCTGGACGGCCGAGCTCGACGAGCTGACCCCGCAGATCCATCCGACGCTGCGCCCCGCGGAACTGGTGCGGGGTGACCTGGGCCCGGCCGGCGACGCCGTCCGCCGCTACCACGACGGCGACCTCTCCGCGATCGACGCGGTGCCGGTCCGGCAACGCTCGGGCGAGTTCCTGGAGCACGCCTGGGAGGTTCTGCGCGAGGTCCCGGCGGGCGCACCGGTGACCTACACCGAGTACGCCGCGAAGGCCGGGCGGCCGGCAGCCGTTCGCGCCGCGGCCTCCGCCTGCGCCCGCAACGCGGCCGCGCTGTTCGTCCCGTGCCACCGCGTGCTGCGCACCGACGGCACGCTGGGCGGCTTCCGCTGGGGCGTGGACGTCAAGCGCCGCCTGCTGACCCACGAGACACCGCGCGACTGACACAAGCCCCGACTCGCATGCAGCCAGACCCCGACTCGCGGAAAGGGTGGGCCCCCACCTCCGCGAGTCGGGGCGTGAGTGTGCGCGAGTCGAGCTCGGCGAGCTCGACCATGCGTTCGACCGTTCGTCGATCGGCACGCCCCGCTGGCCCCTGGGCCCGGCGCGCCTGCGCGAGTTCCGTCGGAGTGGCTGTGCACCCTGGTCGTCGTGGACACCGCGACCGCTTCCGTGCTGCTCATCGGTGTGATCGTCGGCGCCGTACTCGGTGCCGGCGCCGTGTGGGTGCTCGTGACGTCCCGGTCGCGGGTGGCCGCTGCGGAGACCGCGCGCGCCGCGGCCGACGCGTCGGCGAGGCTGCGCTCGGAGGCCGCGGGGCTGCGGGCCGAGCGCACCGGGTTGCTGGATCGGCTCGAGGAGCAGGGCGAGGCCCACGACCGCGCCGTCGAACGGCTGCGGCGCGCGGAGGCGGAGGCGGCGGGCGCCACCGCGGCGCTGCACGCCGAGCGGGAGGCGGGCGCGCAGCGGGAGGCCATGCTCACCCGCCGCGACGTGGAGCTCAAGCAGGCGTTCCAGGCGCTGTCGGCCGACGCGCTGGCGCGCAACAACGAGCAGTTCGTCGCGCTCGCCGAGGGCCGCATCAAGGAGGCGACGGCGGCGCTCACCGCGAAGGCCGACGGCGACGCCACGGCCCGCTCGCAGGCGCTCGGCAAGCTGCTGGACCCGGTGGCCGCCACGCTGCAGCGCGTGGAGGGCCAGCTGCGCACCGTCGAGAAGGAACGGGAATCGGCCTACGCGGGCCTTCGTGAGCAGGTCACCGCGATGCGCTCCAGCTCCGAGCGCCTGCAGGACGAGACGAAGCAGCTGGTCAACGCGCTGCGGGCACCGCAGGTCCGCGGCCGCTGGGGCGAGCTGCAGCTGGAGCGCATCGTGCAGCTGGCCGGGATGGTCGAGCACTGCGACTTCTCCACGCAGGTGGTCGGGCAGGGCGAGGACGGCGGCGTGCGGCCCGACATGGTGGTGCACCTCGCCGGCGGCAAGCAGGTGGTCGTGGACGCGAAGGTGCCGTTCGCGGCCTACCTGGAGGCGGTCGAGTCGCGCGACCCGGACGTCCACCGGGAGCGGCTCTCCGCCCACTCCCGCCAGCTGCGCCAGCACGTCGACGCGCTCAGCGCGAAGAGCTACTGGGCGGCGTTCCAGCCGTCCCCGGAGTTCGTCGTGCTGTTCGTGCCGGGCGACCCGTTCCTGGAGGCGGCGTTGCAGGCCGATCCGGCGCTGCTGGAGTACTCCTTCTCGCACAACGTCGTGATCGCCACGCCCACCACGCTCATCGCGCTGCTGCGCACCGTCGCCTACACGTGGCGCCAGGAGGCGCTCGCCCGCAACGCCGCCCAGGTGCACCAGCTGGGCAAGGAGCTGCACAGCCGCCTGGCGACGATGGGCACCCACGTCGCGAAGCTGGGCCGCAGCCTCGATTCGGCCGTCTCGAGCTACAACCAGACCGTGTCCTCGCTCGAGGCCCGCGTGCTCGTCACGGCGCGCAAGCTCACCGATCTCGAGGTTACCGACGCCGACATCCCCGAGCCGAGCCAGGTCGAGCGCGCACCCCGCACCATCGCCGCGCCGGAGCTCGTGGCGTCGGCCGCCGACTCGCTGGTCTCCCTGCACGAACTCAGCCGCGCCGACCGGACGGGTGACCGGCCCGGCGACAACGGCCACGGGGAGTCGCGGGCTACCGTGACGGGATGACCGAGCCGGCCGGTGAGCGGACCCCGCGGCGCCGCGGTGCCGGGAGCACCGGCGCTCGTTCCCAGAACAGGAGCGGGCGGGCCGGCGCCGGCTCGCCCGAGGAGCCACCGGTCACCGGGCGGACGTCCCGTCGGAGCGCCTCCGCGCCCGCGGCGTCCACCGGGAAGCCGGCCTCCGCCGCCCGGAAGGGCACCGGGAAGGTGGCCGACCGCAAGGAGCGGATCCGCCGCAACGCCGCCCAGAAGAGCGCCGCCGAGAAGAAGGCGGCCGCAGGCGCCGCCGCGGACCGGGAGCCCCCGGTGCGTGGCACGGGCGGCCGCTGGCCGATGGCCGACCGTTCCGTGCTGGCGACCGTCCTGGGCATCCCCCCGATCGCGGCCGTCGGGCTCGCGGCGGCGCTCACGGCCGTCGGCGTTCTCGTCGACCTGACACAGGTCGGCGGCCTCGGCACCGTGTTCACGATCTGCCACATCAGCGGATGTGTGCTGGCCCTGGCCTGGGTGCGGCGCACCGGACTGTTCGGGCCGATGGTGCAGCCCCCGCTGCTGGTGGCCCTGTCCGTGCCGGTGGTCGTGCTGCTCTCGGGCACCCCGCGCCCCGGTCAGGGTGTGGCCGAGCGGCTCCTGGTGATCGGGGCGCCACTGGTCAACGCGTTCCCGGTGATGGCGTGGACCACCGGGATCGTGCTGGTCGCCGGCCTGCTGCGGGTCTTCCTGCAGCGTCCGGTGGGCGTCAGCGGGAGCGCGCGGGGCGCAGCTCCCGCGGCAAGGAGAACGTCAGCGTCTCCTCGGCCGTCGTGACCTCCTCGACCGACCCCCAGCCCCGCTCGGCCAGGTGGTCGAGCACGCCGCGCACCAGTACCTCGGGCACGGAGGCGCCGCTGGTGAGGCCGATGGTGCCCACACCCTCGAGCCACGCGTCGTCGATCTCCTTGGCGTAGTCGATCAGGTGCCCGGCGCCCGCACCCGCGGTGAGCGCCACCTCGACCAGCCGTACCGAGTTCGAGGAGTTCTTCGACCCGACGACTAGCACCAGGTCGCACTGCGGCGCCATCGCCTTCACCGCCACCTGGCGGTTCTGCGTGGCGTAGCAGATGTCGTCGCTGGGCGGGTTCTGCAGCGAGGGGAAGCGCTCGCGCAGCGCCCGCACCGTCTCCATCGTCTCGTCGACCGACAGCGTGGTCTGCGACAGCCACACCACCTTGTCCGGGTCGCGGACGGTGACGCCCTCGACGTCGGCGGCGGTCTCCACGAGCTGGATGTGCTGGGGCGCCTCGCCGGAGGTGCCCTCGACCTCCTCGTGCCCGTGGTGGCCGACGAGCAGGATGTCGTACTCCTCGCGCGCGAAGCGCTTCGCCTCCTGGTGCACCTTCGTCACGAGCGGGCAGGTGGCGTCGATGGTGCGCAGACCGCGGTCCTTGGCCTGGTCGCGCACGGCGGGCGAGACTCCGTGGGCCGAGAACACCACGAGCGCGCCCTCCGGCACCTCGTCCGCCTCGTCGACGAAGATCGCGCCACGCTCGGTGAGCGTCTCCACCACGTGCACGTTGTGCACGATCTGCTTGCGGACGTAGACCGGTGCGCCGTGCTGCTCGAGCGCCTGCTCGACGGCCTCGACGGCCCGGTCGACGCCCGCGCAGTACCCGCGTGGCGCGGCCAGCAGGACGCGCTTGGAAGCAACCGACATGCCTCCAGCGTACGGATGGACGCCGCAGCGACACCCCCACGGCGACGAACGGCACGTTCGTCGCCGCGGGGTGTCGCCGTGGGGTGTCGCGGATGTGTGCGCCCCGGGGCTGCTGACAGCTCCCCCGCAGGGGAGACTGTGACCCATGAGTCCGCTGCCGCTGCCGGTCCGCGTCGCCGCCGGCCTCGTCGCGTCCGCCGTGGAGCAGGCCCGGGACCTGCCGCGCCTCGCCGTCGAGTTCCCCGTCACCGCCGTCAGCCAGGCCTTGCAGGCGTCCATGCGGATGCAGCAGAAGGTCACGGAGCTGGCGATCAAGGGAGATCAGGCGCTCGGCGCGCTGCGCCCCGTCGAGGAGCGGCCCAGCTGGGCCACCTTCGACGACGAGGACGAGGAGCCCCTCGCCGGCGGCAGGAACAACGGTGCGAGCACCGTCACCGAGCTGCGGCCGCCCCGGGAGCCGCGGTCCGAGACGCCCGCCGACGCCGATGTGGACACGGCCGTGGAGACCGGCGCCGAGGCCACCGCGACGGACGAGACCGCCGGCGGGCCGGCGCCGACCGGGGAGCCTGACGCCTCCGGGCCGAACGTGCTGCCGGGATACGCGACCATGACGATCCCGCAGCTGCGCGGACGCCTGCGTTTCCTGTCCGCCGACGAGCTGCACACCCTGCTGGAGTGGGAGACGGCGCACGGGAACCGCCCGCCGTTCGTCACGATGCTCTCCAACCGGATCACCACGGTCACGGAAGGGTGAGCACCTCCCCCGAGCAGCCCTGGCCGGTGCGCACGGTCGCCCGCAAGATCGCCGAATGGGTCGACCGGCTCGGAGCGGTGTGGGTGGAGGGACAGCTCGCGCAGGTCACCGCGCGCGCGGGCACCGGAACCGCCTTCCTCGTGCTGCGCGATCCCGCGGCCGACGTGTCGCTGCAGCTCACCGCGCCGATCGGGCTGGTGCACGGCGGCGGCCCGGCGGTGGCCGAGGGCAACCGCGTGGTGGTGCACGGCAAGCCCTCGTTCTTCCTGGGCCGCGGCACGCTCTCCCTGCGCGTCGACGACATCCGCGCCGTCGGCATCGGTGAGCTGCTGGCCCGCATCGAGCGACTGCGCCGGCTCCTCGCCGCCGAGGGCCTGTTCGACGCCGCGCGCAAGCGCCGCCCACCGTTCCTGCCCGGCTGCATCGGGCTGGTCACCGGCCGGGCGTCCGCCGCCGAGCACGATGTCGTCACCAACGCGCAGGCCCGCTGGCCCGCCGTCCGCTTCCGGATCGAGCCGGTCGCCGTGCAAGGCGCGCTGGCCGTGCCGCAGATCCTCGACGCGCTCGGCGCGCTCGACCGCGACCCGGACGTCGACGTGATCGTGCTGGCCCGCGGGGGCGGCAGCGTCGAGGACCTCCTGCCGTTCTCCGACGAGACGCTCTGCCGCGCCGTCGCCGACTGCCGCACGCCGGTGGTGTCGGCGATCGGGCACGAGCCCGACACCCCGCTGGTCGACCACGTCGCGGACGTCCGCTGCTCCACACCCACCGAGGCCGGCCGCCGCCTGGTGCCCGACCTCGCCGAGGAGACCGCGCGCATCGCCGGGCTGCGCGACCGCGCCCGGCGGGCCCTGTCGGGCTGGGTCGACCGCGAGGAGCGGCTGCTCACAGCGTTGCGCGGCCGCCCTGTGCTGGCCGACCCGCTGCGGGCGCTGGACGCGCGAGCGGTCGAGGTCGAGCGGCTGCGTGGAGCCGTTCGCAGCTGCCTGGTGCGCGGATTGGACCGGCGCGGCCACGACCTCGAGCACGTACGGGCGCGCCTGTCCACCCTCGGGCCGGCCGCGACCCTGGCCCGCGGGTACGCCATCGTGCAACGCGACACCGGCGACGACCCGCTCCCGGTGCTGCGCTCGGCCGCCGAGGTCGGGCCCGGCGACCGGCTGCGGATCCGCGTGGCCGACGGCGCCGTAGCCGCGTCCGTCGGCGAGGGGAAGAAGCCCGCCGCGAAGCGCAACGGCACGCGGGCGAAGAAGACGACGGGAGCAACCACACCATGAGCGAACGCCCTGCCGTCGAAGGGCTGGGCTACGAGCAGGCCCGCGACGAGCTCACCGAGGTGGTGCGCACCCTGGAGGCGGGCGGTCTCGGCCTCGACGAGTCGGTCGCGCTGTGGGAGCGCGGCGAGGCGCTCGCCCGCCGCTGCGAGGAGCAGCTGGCCGGGGCGCGGGAGCGCGTCGAGAAGGTGCTCGGCGAGGCGGAGCCGGGCTGACGCGAACCGCCGCCGGCTACGCGCCCGCCGGCTCCCCCGCCGCCACCGACGCGGCCAGCGTGCGGAAGTCCGCCTCGCTGCCGCTCCCGGTGATCAGCAGCCGCGCCGGTGCCAGCTCGGTGATCCAGATCTGTTCCCCGCGCTCGCCGACGTAGGCCACCCAGCGCTGTCCGTCGATGTCGACGACGCCCTGCGCCGTCACGGGCCCGGCTCCCGCCTCCGCCGTCAGCAGGGCCTCCTCGGAGGCGTCGCTCTGCACCAGCCGCAGGTAGCGCCCGTCCGCGGTGAGGTACCCGGTACGCACCGCCTGTCCCCCGTCGGGGACGGGGGCACTGTCGACCGCGTTGGCCCGCCAGCCCGCGGGCACCGCCGGGACCCGCACCGGGAACTGCAGTCCCGGGGCGAGGCGGGCCAGCTCCGCGGGCGCGTCGACCACCGGGAGCCGGGAGGAGTCGACGGTGGGCCCGGTGGGCGCGAAGGTGCAGGAACGCGTCACACCGCCCGCCACGAGGACCACCAGCACCAGCACGGCGAGCGCGGCGACCATGTGGCGACCGGTCAGGGCCGAGCGCGGCGGCTTCGACAGCGGATCGGGTTCGGAACTCACGACGCCCATGGTCCCAGGCCGCGGTGACAGGACGCGCGGTGGCAGGACGCGGTGACAGGACGTGCCGATGGTCTCAAGCGACGGTCCGCACCCGCCGCGAACGGCCCTGGTCTGCGAGGATCGACCGGCCGCCGCCACGGCAGAAGGAGGCCTGAGATGATCACATCCGAGGACGGGGGCGTCCCGCGCGAGCGCCGCCGGGAGGCGCCGGACCGCAACTTGGCGATGGAGCTGGTCCGCGTCACCGAGGCCGCGGCGATGGCCGCGGGGCGCTGGGTCGGGCGCGGGGACAAGAACGGCGGGGACGGCGCGGCCGTCGACGCCATGCGCCAGCTCATCGGCACCGTGAAGATGCGCGGGGTCGTCGTGATCGGCGAGGGCGAGAAGGACGAGGCGCCCATGCTGTTCAACGGCGAGCACGTCGGCGACGGCGAAGGCCCGGAGTGCGACGTCGCCGTCGACCCGATCGACGGCACCACGCTGATGGCCAAGGGCATGCCCGGATCCGTCGCGGTGCTCGCGGTGGCCGAGCGGGGTGCCATGTTCGACCCGTCGGCCGTGTTCTACATGGAGAAGCTCGCCGTCGGGCCGGAGGCGGCCGACGTCATCGACATCACGGCGCCGATCGGCGAGAACATCCGCCGCGTCGCGCGGGCCAAGCACCTCGACGTCAGCGACGTCACGGTGTGCGTGCTCGACCGGCCGCGGCACGAGTCCCTGGTCAAGGACATCCGCGGCACCGGCGCCCGCATCCAGTTCATCTCCGACGGCGACGTCGCGGGCTCGATCTCCGCCGCCCGCGCGCACACCGGCATCGACCTGCTGGTCGGCATCGGCGGCACCCCCGAAGGCATCATCAGCGCGGCCGCGCTGAAGTGCATGGGCGGCGCGATCCAGGGGCGGCTGTGGCCCCGCGACGACGACGAGCGGGCGAAGGCGATCGCCGCGGGCCACGACCTCGACCGCGTGCTGACCACGGACGAGCTGGTCCGCGGCGACAACGTCTTCTTCTGCGCCACCGGCGTCACCGACGGCGACCTGCTGCAGGGCGTGCGGTACTGGGCGGGCGGCTGCACCACGCAGTCGATCGTCATGCGCTCGAAGTCCGGCACCGTGCGCATGATCGACGGTTCCCACCGGCTGACGAAGCTGCGCGAGTACTCCTCGGTGAACTTCGACCTGTCCGACGAGGAGCTCGACGCGGTCGAGCACTCGGCGCCACCCCTGCCGTAAGGCCTCAGCGTGCGGCCGGCCGGATGTTCGCGTTGCGGTGGAACAGGTTGGTCGGGTCGTAGACGGCCTTGATCCCGGCGAGGCGGTCGTACTTCGGGCCGTAGATGGCCCGAACGCGCTCATCGTCGAACTCGATCAGCCCGTTGAGGTAGCCCACCTCATCACCGGTGTGCGGTTGCAGTGCCGCCCACAGCTCGCGGACCCACCTGCGTTCGCCGTCGAGGGCCTCGGGCGAGGGCGCGAGGCCGACGATGAACGCCTGGTACTGCGGGGCGCGGCTGCCGCCGAACGCGGTGGCCTCGTCGGCGGTCTCGGAGAACGCCCCGTCCAGCCGGTAGATCATCAGCACCGACAGCGGGGACACCTTGCGCGGCAGGTGCTCGGCGATCACGTCGATCACCTCGTCGGTGAGCTCGCCGACGTAGGTGCCCTTCTCGTAGCAGTGGAACCCCCACGCGTTGCCCTCGTCGAACATCTGCTGCAGCGCGACGTAGGGCATCGGTGTGGCCATCTCGAACAGCGGGGGCACCGCGGAGCGCAGCCGGTCCAGCGCGTCGGCATGCTCACGCGCCGAGCCGAACCCGACGACGACGAGCGCAACCCCGGGCCGCAGCCGGTGCTCCTCGGGCACGAACGGCGCTGGTGGCGCGTGCACCCCGGCGATCAGGACGTTGATGTCCCGGGAGAGTGCGGGCACCGTGTCGCGGGCCGCCCGGAGGGCGTCGCCGCACCGGTCGAGCCCGAAGAACAGCATGCCCACCTGCACGATGGGCCCGACCTCGTGCAGCCGGAACTCGAACTCGGTGACGACGCCGAAGTTGCCACCGCCACCCCGGACCGCCCAGAAGAGGTCGGCGTTCTCGTCCTCGGCGGCACGCAGCGCTCGCCCGTCGGCGGTGACGACCTGCACCGACACCAGGTTGTCGACGGCCAGACCGTGCCTGCGGGTCAGCCAGCCCATCCCGCCGCCGAGGGTGAGCCCCGCGACGCCGGTGTGACTGACCATCCCGGCGGGCGCGGCGAGGCCGTGCTCCTGCGCGGCCGCGTCGAGCTGGGCGAGGGTGGCACCTCCGCCGACTCGTGCACGCCGGGTCCGGGGGTCGACGTCCACGCGGTCGAGCAGGCTCAGGTCGATCATGAGACCGCCGTCCACGACCGCGGTACCGGCCGGGTTGTGGGCCCCGCCGCGCACCGCGATCTCCAGGCCCCGCTCGCGGCCGAAGGCGACCGCGGCGCAGACGTCGGCCGTGCTCGTGCAGCGCGCAACGGCGGCCGGAGTGCGGTCGATCGCCGCGTTCCAGACCCGCCGCACCTCGTCGTAGCCCTGGTCACCGGGGCCGACCACCGCTCCGGCCATCGTGGCGCGCAGCTCGTCGAACTCGCTCAGCATCGAGGTCATCGCCGGTCTCCTTACCCCTCGGGCGTGCGACGGTAGGAGGCCGACGCGACCGCGCCCATACGCAGATCTGCGTACGGGGCTACCGCCGGTCGAGCAGGCCCAGCCGCTGCGCCCGGAGCACCGCGCCCAGCCGGTCGCGGACGCCGAGCTTGGCGTAGACGCGTTCGAGGTGCTTGTGGACCGTGCGCTCGGTGATCAGCAGCCGGCGGCCGATCGCTCCCGCGGTGAGGCCGTCGGCGAGCTGGGCGAGGACGGCGAGCTCGCGCGGCGTCAGGTGCAGGCTGGTGGCGACGTCGCGGGCGACGGCGCCGTCGCACCGCTTGCGGAACTCCGCGACCTGCCGGTCCAGGCTGCGCAGCAGGTGCTGCAGGCATCCCGCCATGCGCATCTCGTCGGGCGTGAACGGGTCCGTGCGCCCCATCACGAAGGCCCGGTGGCTACCGACGCCGACGTGCACCGGCAACGCCAGTTGCGACTGCGAGCCCCACGGCGCCGCCACCTCGCGCCAACTCCCCATGAGGGTCGGGTCCGCGAACGGCTCGGGCACCTCCTGCACCTGGATCGCGCGCCAGTCGGCGGTGGCGAGGTAGTAGCGCAGGATCGGGTGCTGCGTGGGGGCGTGGTGCACGCCCCAGTGGTCGATCTCGGCCCGGTGGCCCCCGAACTGCTCGTCGCGCGGCCACATCCGCTGGACGGCGAGGCGGCCGGGCTCGCGGAAGTGGTAGGCGGTGCCCACCAGCCCGAAGGAGTCCTGCAGCTGCGCGGTGATCCGGTCCTCCGGCAGCTCGATGAGCGGCGCCGACAGCAGATCGGCCACCAGGTCCAGCCACTCCCGCTCACGGGTCGCGCGGTCCATGGAGGGACCCTCGCCGCGGGCGGCAGGACGTTAACCCCTCCGGGCGCTCTCACCCGCGCGGAGCACGCACGCCGCAGGGCACCAGCACCGCGGCGCCGCGTGTCCGCAGCACGGTGCTGCCGAACTCCACGGTGTCGCCGGACCGGCGGCGTGCCCGGCAGCGCTCCCCTCCCCGGGTCCGCCGTCCGGTCCGGCGACCGTGCCCGTGCCGCCCCCGCCTCCCGTCTCCGCAGGCCGACGCCTCCGGTGGCGGGGGCTCGGGATCGGCACGAGCAGATCATGGTCCGCTCGGTGGCGCGGCGGGATACGCACATCTGCGTAGGACGTGGCCGCGGCCACCCGTTGCTGCGCGGGGCGGGTCGCCGGAGAACACTGGGGTGCATGGCCACCGACGACGCGTTCCGGATCGAGCACGACACGATGGGCGAGGTCAGGGTGCCCGTCGATGCCCTCTGGCGCGCCCAGACCCAACGCGCCGTCGAGAACTTCCCGATCTCCGGGCGCGGGCTCGAACGCGCCCAGATCCGCGCGCTCGGGCTCGTCAAGGGGGCGGCCGCACGGGTGAACAAGCAGATCGGGGTGCTCCCCGCCGAGCTCGCCGACGCGATCGCCGCCGCCGCCGACGAGGTGGCCGCGGGCCTGCACGACGGGCACTTCCCCGTCGACGTGTTCCAGACCGGGTCCGGCACGAGCTCGAACATGAACGCCAACGAGGTGATCGCCTCGATCGCCGCCCGCGCCGGCGTCGAGGTGCACCCGAACGACCACGTCAACGCGTCGCAGTCGTCGAACGACGTCTTCCCGACCACGATCCACGTCGCCGCCACCGAGGCCCTCGCGGGCGATGTCGTCGATGCACTGGAGCACCTCGCCGCGGCGCTGCGCCGCCGGGCTCAGGACTGGGCCGAGGTCGTCAAGGCCGGGCGTACGCACCTGATGGACGCGGTGCCGATCACCCTCGGCCAGGAGGCCGGTGGCTGGGCCACGCAGATGGAGTACGGCGCCGAGCGGATCCGCGGGGCCCTGCCCCGGCTGGCGCAGCTCCCGATCGGCGGCACGGCCGTCGGCACCGGGCTCAACGCGCCCGACGGGTTCGCCTCGGGTGTGGTCGAGGAGCTGCGGCGCAGCACCGGCCTCGCGTTGCTCACCGAGGCCGAGGACCACATCGAGGCCCAGGGCGCGCGCGACGGGCTCGTCGAGGCCTCGGGCGCCCTGCGCACCGTCGCGGTCTCCCTGTTCAAGGTCGCCAACGACATCCGCTGGCTGGGCTCCGGCCCGCGCACCGGCCTGGCCGAGCTGCGCCTGCCCGACCTGCAGCCGGGTAGCTCGATCATGCCCGGGAAAGTCAACCCGGTGATCTGCGAGGCCACGATGATGGTGGCCACCCAGGTGATCGGCAACGACGCCACGGTCGGGTTCGCGGGCAGCCAGGGCAACCTGGAGCTGAACGTGATGATGCCGGTGATGGCGCGCAACCTGCTCGAGTCGGCCCGGCTGCTCGCCGCTGCCGCGCGCGTGCTCGCGGACAAGGTCGTGGACGGCATCGAGGCCGACGTCGAGCGGGCCCGCGAGCTCGCCGAGTCCTCGCCCTCGATCGTCACGCCGCTCAACCGCTACCTCGGCTACGAAGAGGCGGCGTCGATCGCGAAGCAGTCGCTCAAGGAGCGCAGGACGATCCGCGAGGTCGTGCTGGAGCGCGGCCACGTGGACGCCGGGAAGCTCACCCTCGAGCAGCTCGACGCGGCCCTCGACGTGCTGGCGATGGCCCGGGGCAGCAAGCCCTGATTTGGTTGCTTGTCGAAAGGTAAGTATTCTGGGGATCCTCTGAGGGAGGGTGCCCCAGGTGCGCAGGTCTGCCGCCGACAACCACATTCCTGACGATCACGTTCCGACCGCCGTTCCGCCGGCCGGTGACGAGCCCGACCCGCGACGGTGGATCGTCTTCGCCGTCGTCGGGGTCGCGTTCTTGATGATCGCTCTCGACCAGACGTCGGTGGCCACCGCGCTGTCGACACTGCAGGAGGACCTCGGCGCCGACCTGGCCTGGACCGGCTGGACGATCACGATCTATTCCGTCGGCCAGATCCTGGCGCTGCCGCTGGCCGGCCGGCTCAGCGACCAGTTCGGGGCGCGGCGGCTCTTCCTCGGTGCGATCGCGGTGTTCACCGTGATCTCGCTGCTGTGCGGGCTGTCGGCCAACCTCGGCCAGCTGATCGTGTGCCGGTTCCTGGAAGGACTCGCGGGCGGCGCCCTGCTGCCCTCGGCCACCGCGATCGTCGCCGCGCAGTTCGGGCGGGACCGCGACCGCGCGATCGCCCTGTTCTCCAGCGTCTTCCCGATCGGGGCGATCCTCGGCCCGCTGCTGGGCGGCGTGCTGCTCACGGTGTTCTCGTGGCGGGCGATCTTCCTGGTCAACCTGCCGGTCGGGGTCGCGCTGCTGGTGCTCGGCTCGCTGCTGATCCGGGAGCTGCCCCGGTCCCGCCCGGGCCCGGTCGACTTCGGCGGCATCGCCCTGATGCTGGTGCTGCTGGTCTCCGGCATGGTGGCGATCACCGGCATCGGCTCGGTCACCAGCGGCTGGGTCGGACTGCTGGCGGTGGCCGTCCCGGCCGTGTTCAGCGCCGGGGCCGCGGCGCTGTTCCTGCGCCACATCACCCGCCACCCGCACCCGGTGGTGCCGCTGCAACTGCTCGCCGGCAAGCACCTGGGCGCGATCAACCTGGCCAACGTGCTGTTCGGCGCGGCCGCCATCGGCTTCTCCGCGCTCGTGCCGCACTACGCCCAGGTCCGCTACGGCATCGTGCCGATCGCGGCCGGGGCGCTGCTCACGGCGCGGGCCATCGGCATGATCAGCACGTCGTGGATCGCGGTGGCGCTGCTGCGCCGGCTGGGCCACCGGCCGCTGCTGATCGTCGGGATGGGCACGGTCGCCGCCGGGCTGACGCTGACGGCGCTCCCACCGGTCGGCATGTCCCCCGAGGCCTGGCTGTTCATCTCCGCGGCGGTGATGGGTCTCGGCATGGGCGTCGCCGCTCCCGCCACCAACAACGCCGGCATGCACCTGGTGCCCGACCAGGCCTCCGCCGCGTCGGGCCTGCGGACGATGTTCCGCCAGACCGGGGCCATCCTCGCGGTCTCGGTGACCACTGCCGTCACGTCCGCGAGCGCCGACCCGGGCGCCGCCAACGCCATCGCGTTCGCCGCGCTCGCCGGCGTCACGGTGGTGGCGCTGGTGGTCGCGGCGCGGGTCCCGAACCACCGCGGGCGGTGGTGACGGAAGCCATCGGCGCGCGAGCGCGGTGACGTACTCCTCCCGCGTCGCCTGCGTTCCGCGGCACGCAACCGTTTCCTGTGGGCGCGCCGTTCCCGGCTCGCCCACCGCAACCCGCCCCACGAGGCAGTGCCACGGGGAGGAGCGGCGCCGGGGCCGGGTTGCTCGCGCACCCTGTTTCCGGTCACACCCCCTGATTCGCCCGGCGCACCCCGTCGACGGGTGGGCGGAGAAGGGATGGGTGGGCGTTGCAGGAAAGAAGTGGGCGACTGGCGGCCGAGCGGTTGCCCGCGAGCAGCGCCCTTTTCGCCCTCGGACGCACCTGCACTGCTCCGAACAGGCGTAACGCCGATCGCAGTGCGTGAAGGTTCACCCATCGTTCACCGTCCGACGCGGCCGACCGTGGTTGCATCGCGATGCCCGCGGTGGAAGGAGCGCACGATGAGTGACTACGGCCGTTTCGCTTTCGAGCCGCTGCTGAACCTCGCCAACGGCCGGCCCGTGGGGCTGGAGATCGTCCGTTGCCAGGCGCGCGACCAGGCCGAGCACGTCGCGCGCAACGCGGTCTGGGGTACGCGGCAGCTCGCCGAGTTCGACTCCGGGATCGCCATCGCGTCCGTGCTGCACGGCACCGGCTACGACGCCACCGTGCCGCTGCACGTCGACCTGCTCGCCGACACCGTCGTCGTCGCGCGACGGCGGATCACCCAGCTGCGCGGCTCGCTGCTCGCCCGGGACGCCGACCGCCCGGCGCCGCCGATGCTGCTCGAGATCAACCCCGCGCTGTCGGCCGCGCCGCCCGATGCGCTCGCCGAGGGCATCTCCGAGCTGCGGGCCGACGGATTCGGCATCGGCCTGGACGGCGCCGCTCGCGGGTTCGGCCTCGACCTGATCGCCGAGCTGGCGCCCGACCTGGTCAAGCTCGACGCGGGCGTGGTGGCGCGGTTGCCGCACGAGCAGCGCGCCCGCATCGTGGCCCAGGCGCTCCTCGAGGTCTGCCGCGCCGTGGGCGTCCGGGTCGCCGCGGCCGGCGTCTCCACCCCCGACCAGCTCACCGCGGTGCGCGACCTCGGCATCGCGTGGGCCCAGGGTCCCCTGCTCGCCGAGCCGCGACGGCGCCCGTCCACGGCCGGCATCCTGTTGCCGCTCGACCTGATGCCCCGGATGCGCACCGCGGCGCCCGCTCCTCAGGGGCCACCCCCGCCACCGCCGGTGGCCGGCCTCGCGCAGGCGGCGGTGAGCCTCCCGGAGAACGTGGCCGCGGAGAGCGTGCGGCAGGCGCTGGGTGACCACCCCCAGGCCGGCAGCGTCGTCCTGCTCGACACCGCAGGCCGCCCGACCGGCTTCCTCGACCGCAACCGTTTCATGCTCGCGATCTCCGGCCCGTTCGGCCGCGCCCTCTACGCCAACCGTCCCGCACGCGCTCTGGCCGAGCCGCCGCGGACCATCCCCGCCCGCACCGACGTGCGCAGCGCGCTGCAGTTCTGCCTCTCGGGCGACCGCGAACGCAGCTACGACGACCTGGTCCTGCTCGACGACGCCCGCGCCTGCGCCGGCATCGTCCGCGTCACCGACCTGCTGCAGGAGGCGACGGGCGTCACGACCGCAGCCTGACGTCGACCGTTCCGAGACGCACACCAGCACGGTGCGGCCGACGCTGGTGTACCCCTGGGCCCGATCAACTGCCGGTACCCGGCGCGAGCCGTACCTCGAGGTTGCCAAGGCGACGCCGGTGTGCTCCTCGGACCGATCTCGCCGCCGGCGACCCGGCGCCCGGTGATCACTCTGAACCGTACGTCTGGGCGGCGCCGCCGACCGTGGTGTGCTTCTCGGCCACGTCGGCCCGCGGTGATCGCCGCGAGTCGTACCTGAGCGCTTCCGTGGAGACCACGGCGTCCTTCTCGCGCTGATGATCGCCGCCTCCGGCTGACTGGTCGAGGCCTGAACCTGTCGGTGGAGCCTGCGACGATGGGTCCGTGCTGCTCGCCGACGTCGTCTCCACCTCCGCCGCGGTCGGGGCCACCCGCGCCCGCACGGCGAAGACGGCCGCGCTCGCCGCGCTGCTGCGCAGGGCCGAGGTCCACGAGGTCGAGCCGGCCACCGCGTGGCTCGCCGGGGAGCCGCGGCAGAGCCGGCTGGGCACCGGGTGGCGCACGCTGTCGGCCATCGACGCCCGGCCGGCGGCGCAGCCCGGGCTGCAGGTCGCCGAGGTCGAGGAGGCGCTCGACGCCCTGGCCGCCACCACCGGTGCCGGCTCCACCGCCCGTCGGGCCGCGCTGCTCGGCGCGTTGTTCGGCGCCGCCACCCGCGAGGAGCAGGCGTTCCTGCGCCGGCTGCTCACCGGCGAGCTGCGCCAGGGCGCGCTCGAGGGCGTGATGCTGGAGGCGATCGCGGCCGCGGCGCAGGTCCCGTCCGCCGTCGCGCGGCGCGCCTTCATGCTCTCCGGCCGGCTCCCGGCCACTGCCCGGCTGGCCCTCACCGAGGGCGTCGCCGGACTGGAGGCCGTGTCGCTGCAGGTGGGCAGGCCGGTCCGGCCCATGCTCGCCTCCCCCGCCGCCACGCTCGACTCGGCGCTGCACGAGCTCGCGCCCGAGGCGAGCGTCGAGTTCAAGCTCGACGGCGCGCGCATCCAGGTGCACCGCGCGGGCGCCGAGGTGCGGATCTGGACACGCACGCTGCGGGAGATCACGTCGAGCGCTCCGGAGCTGGTGGAGCTGGTACGCACGCTGCCCTGCCACTCGGTCGTGCTCGACGGCGAGACGCTCGCGCTGACCGACGACGGCCGGCCGCGGCCGTTCCAGGAGACGATGAGCCGCTTCGGCTCGGAGGCGGGCGAGGAGCTGCTGCGCCCGTTCTTCTTCGACTGCCTGCACCTCGACGGCACCGACCTGCTCGACGAGCCGCTGCACGTCCGGTTGGAGGCGCTGGAACGGGCGGTGGGTCGCCATCGCATGCCCGGCGTGTTGCGCCCCACCCCGGAGGAGGCCGCCGAGCTGCTCGAAGGCGCGCTGGAGGCGGGCCACGAGGGCGTGATGGTCAAGTCGCTGTCCGCGCCGTACGCGGCGGGCCGGCGCGGCCGTGCGTGGCAGAAGGTGAAGCCGGTGCACACGCTCGACCTCGTCGTGCTCGGCGCCGAGTGGGGCTACGGGCGCCGCACCGGCACGCTGTCCAACATCCACCTCGGTGCGCGCGACCCCGACGGCGGCGAGCCGATCATGGTGGGCAAGACGTTCAAGGGCATGACCGACGAGCTGCTGGCCTGGCAGACCGCCACCTTCCCGGCACTCGCCCGGGAGGAGCGCGGGCACGAGGTGCTGCTGCGCCCCGAACTGGTGGTCGAGATCGAGCTCGACGGCGCGCAGCGCAGCACCCGCTACCCCGGTGGCGTCGCGCTGCGCTTCGCGCGGGTCCTGCGCTACCGGCCCGACAAGACGCCCGCGGAGGCCGACACGATCCACGCCGTCCGCGCGCTGCTTCGCGGCTGATGGGCGCCACCGTCGAGCTGTGGTCGTTCCAGCCGCTCACCCGCCTGGCGGAGTTGGAGGCACACGGTGAGCTGGTCGGCTCGTGGGAGCACGTGCCCCCCAGCACCGGCGACGCGATCGCCCGTGGCTACCGCGCGATGACCGCCACGATGGAACGGGCCGGGGTGCCCACCGGCGGCCGCCCGCCGGTGTGGGCGTGGGGCGGTCGCCCCGTCACCGTCGCCGATGCCGAGTCCCTCGTCGGCGAGTCGTTGCGGCACGGCTGGGCGACGATCGAGTTCACCGCGCCCGCCGCGCTCGCGATGGCCACCGACTACGGCGCGTGGAACGACTACCTCGCCGAGCTCTTCGGGACCACCGGCGTCGTCCCGACGGCATGGGACGTGCCCACGCCGATCGGCCGCGAGCTGGTCCAGGTGTGCCTCCCGGTGCTGCGCGCGGAGTGGGTCCGCCAGGTCCACCCGCTGCCCCGGTCAGCTCCCGACTGACCGCGTACAATCGTCTTCTCGTGCGCTTCCTCGACGGGCAAGAGCCGAACCACGACCTCACCTACGACGACGTCTTCCTCGTACCGGGCAGGTCGTCGGTGGCCTCCCGGTTCGACGTCGATCTCACCACCGCCGACGGCTGCGGGGCCACGGTCCCGGTCGTCGCGGCGAACATGACCGCCGTGGCCGGGCGCCGCATGGCCGAGACGCTCGCGCGTCGCGGCGCGCTCACCGTGCTGCCGCAGGACGTGGCGCCCGAGGCGGTCGCGGAGATCGTCGCGTGGATCAAGTCACGGCACCCGGTGTGGGACACGCCCCTGGTGCTCACGCCCGCCGACGCCGTCGCCGACGCGCTGAACCTGCTGTCCAAGCGCGCACACGGGGCGGTCGTCGTCGTGGACGGGAGCGGACGGCCGGTCGGCACGGTCGACGAGGCCGCCTGCACCGGTGTGGACCGCTTCACCCGGCTCGGCGACGTGCTCGACCCGGCACCGGCGACCATGCCGCTGGACACCCCGCTGCGGGAGGTGTTCGAGTCGCTCGGCCCGCGCCGCGTCGCCCTCGGCCTCGACGGCGACGGCCGCCTGGCCGGGTTGCTCACCGGGCTCGGCGCGCTGCGCGCCGAGATCTACCGGCCCACCCTGGACGCCGCGGGCCGGCTGCGCACGGCCGCGGCCGTCGGCATCAACGGCGACGTGGGCGTCACGGCCAAGGCACTGATCGAGGCGGGGGTCGACGTGCTCGTCGTCGACACCGCCCACGGCCACCAGGACAAGATGCTCGACGCGCTGCGCGCCGTGCGCACGGTCGTCACCGACGCCGGCGCGAGCGTGCCGGTCGTCGCCGGCAACGTGGTCACCGCCGAGGGCGTGCGCGACCTCGCCGCGGCCGGAGCCGACATCGTCAAGGTCGGCGTCGGTCCCGGGGCCATGTGCACCACGCGGATGATGACCGGTGTCGGGCGTCCCCAGTTCTCCGCCGTGCGGGAATGCGCGGCCGCCGGGCGGGACCACGGCGCGCGCATCTGGGCCGACGGCGGGGTGCGCCACCCGCGCGACGTCGCCCTCGCCCTCGCCGCGGGGGCATCCGCGGTGATGATCGGTTCCTGGCTGGCGGGCACCTACGAGTCCCCCGGCGACATGCTGCGCGACGAGAACGGGCGCCCGTACAAGGAGTCGTTCGGCATGGCGTCCAAGCGGGCGGTCAGCGCCCGCACCCGTGGCGACGGCGGGTTCGACCGCGCCCGCAAGTCGCTGTTCGAGGAGGGCATCTCCAGCTCGAAGCAGCTACTGGACCCCGCCCGCCCGGGCGTCGAGGACGTTCTCGACGCCATCTGCTCCGGCGTCCGCTCCGCGTGCACGTACGCGGGTGCCCGCACGCTGGACGAGCTGCACGACCGTGCCGCGGTGGGCGTCCAGACGACGGCAGGCTTCGCCGAGGGCACCCCGCACGGCCTCTGACGCGACGAACGGCACTCTCGTCGGCCAGCAACGAGAGTGCCGTTCGTTCGTCGCGGGTCAGGCGGTGGGACCCTCCAGCATCTCCGTCACCAGGGCCGCGATCGGGCTGCGTTCGCTCCTCGTCAGTGTCACGTGGGCGAACAGCGGGTGGCCCTTCAGCTTCTCGATCACCGCGGCGATGCCGTCGTGCCGGCCGACACGCAGGTTGTCGCGCTGCGCGACGTCGTGCGTGAGCACCACGCGCGAGGCCGTGCCGAGCCGTGAGAGCACGGTGAGCAGCACGTTGCGCTCCAGCGACTGCGCCTCGTCCACGATCACGAATGCGTCGTGCAGCGAGCGCCCACGGATGTGGGTGAGCGGCAGCACCTCCAGCATGCCCCGAGCGATGACCTCCTCCAGCACGGTCTCGCTCACCAGCGCGCCGAGCGTGTCGAAGACGGCCTGCGCCCAGGGCGCCATCTTCTCGCTCTCGCTGCCGGGCAGGTACCCGAGCTCCTGCCCGCCGACGGCGTAGAGCGGGCGGAACACCACGACCTTGCGGTGCTGCTGGCGCTCCATCACCGCCTCGAGCCCGGCACACAGCGCGAGCGCCGACTTGCCCGTGCCGGCCCGTCCGCCCAGCGAGACGATGCCGACCTCCGGGTCGAGGAGCAGATCCAGCGCCACGCGCTGTTCCGCGGAACGCCCGTGCAGGCCGAACGCCTCGCGGTCGCCGCGGATCAACCGCACCCGCTTGTCCGCCGTGACCCGCCCGAGCGCCGCCGAGCTGCCTCCGATCAACCGCAACCCGGTGTTCGCCGGGAGCTCGCGCGCAGTGTCGTGGTCGATCACCCCGTCCCGGAAGAGCGCGTCGACGTCCTCGCTCCCGACGTCCAGGTCCGCCATCCCGGTCCAGCCCGACGGCACCACGTCCAGGGCGTGGTACTCGTCTGCCTGCAACCCGACGGCGGCGGCCTTCACCCGCAGCGGCATGTCCTTGCTGACCAGCACGACATCACCCCGGCCGTCCAGCTTGCGCTCGGCGGCCAGGTTGAGGGCACAGGCCAGGATGCGGCTGTCGTTCGCATCGGTGCGGAATCCTGCGGGCAGCACCTCCGGATCGGAGTGGTTCAACTCGACGTGCAGGGTTCCGCCGGCGGTGCCGATCGGCACCGGCGCATCCAGGCGGCCGTGTTCGATGCGCAGCTCGTCGAGCATGCGCAGCGCCGTGCGGGCGAACCACCCCAGCTCGGAGTGGTGCCGCTTGCCCTCGAGTTCGGAGATCACCACGAGCGGCAGGACGACCTCGTGCTCGTCGAACCGGGTCAATGACCACGGGTCGGAGAGCAGTACCGAGGTGTCGAGCACGTAGCAGCGGGTGGTGGGCGAAGCGGGGGCGGTACGACGGTCGGTCACGGAAGCTCCTCGCTAGCGCTCGCCGCGTCCGCGAACCCGAGCACCAACTGGCGACCTCGGGTGAGCGGGCGACGATTGCTCCCAGGTGGGCGCGGCACCGCGCCCACGTCACCGGTGGGCCGGCCGACCCTGACCCGGGCGCCTGCGACGACCTGGAACTCGCCGCCGACCACGCCCGCGAGGGCCGGGTGCCGGCCCCCTCGGGTGCAAGTGACACCACGACCAGGGCCTCCCGGGCGGTCCGCATCGGGTACGGGCCGCCGATGAGAACGCTACCGGCGGTCACCCGGGTGCGGTCAACAGCAACACCGCCTCAGTTGGTCCTCATCACCTCAGAATTAACAGAACGGCCTACCGTTCATCGTCTGATCGACACCGTCTGTCGCGGTCTCCGTGGGTGAGCCCGGCCCACTCGCCCTCGTTCGGCCGCTCGGCGCGGGAGATCGTCGTGGCCGTCCCGATCCCACGAGGTGCGGGCGCCCTCGTCGTCACGGCTCGCCGACAGGCAGTTCACGAACCAGCCGCAATCAGGACACGAGACGGCCAAACACGCAGCGTCTCGAGCAAAAAGGATACGCGCGCAACCGGGTGATTCGCACTCACAGAACGTGGCGAACGTGGCGCCGAGACCGGCGCGGAGCTGCGTGGAGCACCCCCGAAAGAGGGCGTATCTAAACGTAGAGTATTCGATTCACACGATAGTGGTAGTCGGTTTGTTCCGGCGCTGGTCGGCCCGCTACCTTTTCCTCAGTCAGCGAGGGCTCCCCGGTCATAAACGCTGACTCTGAATGGGATCGGCTCCGGTCGACTCCGGACACTCAACAGGAGATGAACTGTGCTGAAGAAGGCTGGAATTGTCGTGGCTGCGGCCGCTGCCGGTCTGCTCGCGGTGAGCCCGCTCGCCTTCGCTGGCGACAAGGATGACCACGACGGTCACCACGGGCACCACGGGCACGACAAGACCAACGTCGAGGACGTCAACGGCGTTGACAACTCGAGCGAGGGCCTGATCAACGTGGGCGGCAACAACATCGCCGTTCCGGTCAACGTCTGCGACAACCAGGTGCCGGTGAACGTCCTGGGTGTCCAGGTGCCGCTCAACGACACCGACATCATCGCCGACCTGTCGGGCGCGCTGGGCCTGGGTCTGCTGGGTGACGCGGAGGCCGAGACCGAGGACGGCGACAACACCCTCGACGACTCCTGCAAGGCCGCCGCCGAGTCGGGCGACGAGACCGAGATCGACGACTGATCTCAGGATTCGTTCGCGGAACGGCGCCGGGCCCTCGGGTCCGGCGCCGTTTCCGTGTGCGCGGAGAAGATCAGGAGCCGAACCGTCGATGTCGGGTCGCGTAGTCGCGCATGGCACGCAGGAAATCGACGCGGCGGAACTCGGGCCAGTAGGCCTCGCAGAACCAGAACTCCGAGTGCGCCGACTGCCAGAGCAGGAACCCCGACAGTCGCTGCTCACCGGACGTGCGGATGACCAGGTCCGGGTCGGGCTGGCCGGACGTGTACAGGTGCGCGGCGATGTGGTCGACATCGAGCACCTCGGCGAGCTCTTCGATCGTGGTGCCCGTCTCGGCGTGTTGCAGCAGCAGCTTGCGCACGGCGTCGGCGATCTCCTGGCGGCCGCCGTAGCCGACCGCCACGTTGAGCTCGACCCCGGAACGCTCACGGGTGCGGGCCGCCGCCGCCGAGAGCCGGTCCGCCATGTCGCCGGGCAGCATCTCGAGGGCGCCCACCACGCGCAGCCGGCACCGACCGGCGGGCCCGCTCAGCTCGTCCACCACATCCGTGATGATCTTCAGGAGCGGTTCGAGCTCCTCCGACGGGCGCTTGAGGTTGTCGGTGGAGAGCAACCAGAGCGTCACGACCTCGACGCGCGCCTCCTCGCACCACGCCAGGAAGTCGGCGATCTTGGCGGCGCCCGCGCGGTGACCGTCGTTGACGTCGACGAAGCCGGCGTCACGTGCCCACCGGCGGTTGCCGTCGAGCATCACCGCGACGTGCTTCGGGCGCGCCGGAGCGCGACGCAGCTCCCGGCTCAGCTTGCGCTCGTACAGCGAATACAGCAGGTCGCGGACGCCCACGGCCGGACAGCGTACGCCGCAGCGTCCGGCCGTTGCAGGCGAGCAGGTGCGTTCACGCACACGACACCTCGCGACCGCCGCCTTGCCGTAATCTGGAGGGGTGACCGCCGAGACCCGTGATTCCCGCCAGCACGGCGGACCGCTGGTCAAACCGCGTATGCGCGGGTGGCTGCACTTCTGGTCGTTCGCAGTGTCGATCGCGGCCGGCGCCACCCTGATCGCGGTGTCGGCCGCGCTCGTCGGTGGAGCGGCGGCCCTGGCCACGTCCGTCTACAGCGTCACGATCCTGGGGCTGTTCGGCACCAGCGCGCTCTACCACCGGCACACCTGGCGCACCCCCCGCAGCCGCACGGTGATGCGCAGGCTCGACCACTCGATGATCTTCCTGTTCATCGCGGGCACCTACACGCCGATCGCGGCGCTCGCCATGGACGCCGCCACCGCGCGCACGGTCCTCACCGTTGTCTGGATCGGTGCAGCCGCCGGCGTCGTCCTGAAGACGCTGTGGCCGCACGCGCCGGCGTGGGTGGGCGTGCCGATCTACATCGCGCTCGGTTGGCTGGCGGTCTTCGTCATCCCCGCGATGCTCGCGGGCGGCGGCGTCGCCGCTCTGGTGCTGGTGCTCGTCGGCGGCCTGATCTACACGGTGGGTGCGGTCTTCTACGCCACCCGGTGGCCGAATCCGTGGCCCGCCACGTTCGGGTTCCACGAGTTCTTCCACGCCGCCACGGTGGTCGCCGCCATCTGCCACCACGTGGCGATCTGGCTCCTCCTGTTCTGACGGGCAGCCCGCGGAATGCGCCCGGTTCCGCGGCGGTTGCCCGGGACATGACGACCAGCGCCACGGAGTTCGACCCGCACGCCCTGCTCGCCGAGGCCAGGCTCGGTGTGCTCGCCACGCTCCGGTCGGACGGCCGGCCGCAGCTCTCCCCCGTCACGCCGTACTACGACCGGGACGCCGGCGTCATCTACGTCTCGATGACCGAGGGGCGGGCGAAGACGGTGAACCTGCGACGGGACCCGCGCGCCGCGATCGAAGTGACCAGTGCGGACGGCTGGGCCTGGGCCACCGCCGACGGCACCGCCGAGCTGACGGGCCCGGGCACCGACCCGCACGGGCCCGAGGTGGAGGCGCTCGTCGGCTACTACCGCTCCGCCTCGGGCGAGCACCCGAACTGGGACGAGTACCGCAACGTCATGGTCTCCGACCGACGCGTGCTGATGGCGTTGCGGGTCGAGCGGGTCTACGGGCAGAAGATCCGCTGAGCGACGCTTGCGGAGCGAACAGACAACGCTGAGCGACGCTTGCGGAGCGAACAGACAACGCTGAGCGACGCTTGCGGAGCGAACGAACAACGCTGAGTCCTGCCCGTGGACCGGGTCACTGGTCGGGGTCGCCGGTCGGGCCCTTCGCCCGGAGCTCGTCGACCCGGGCCATGGCCTCGCGCAGCTCGCCGAGCCACTCGTCGGCGTGCTGTCCGACCAGGCGGACGGCCCAGGCCAGCGCGTCGGAACGCGAGCGGGCCACACCGGAATCGACCAGCGTGTCGAGCACGATGCGCTCGGGCTGACGCAGCCGCGTCATCACCGGGACCGACGCCACCGTGAACAGCTCGACGGTGTCGCCGATACGTGCGCCCCACGCCACCTTGCGCTGGTAGCGGTGCTCGGCCTGGCGCGCGATCTCGATGCGCTCCTCGCGCGTGCTCTCCCGGAACCGGGAGATGCGCCCGGCCACCGCGGCCGCACGGTCGGCGCGGCCCGTCTCGGTGTCCGGGAACTCGCCCTCCACCGGCGGCAGCTCGCCGACGATGAGGATCTCCTCGCGGTCGACCGTGACCTCCGGCGCGCCCGTGAACCACTCGTCGGGCAACCGGCCCTGCAGCCATGCCGCGGCGTCGTCGGCCCCGGGCAGGTCGGCCTGCTGCCAACCACCCCGGCCCGGTCCGCGCCCTCGGCCACCTGGCCACCCGCGATGCATCCGTCCGGACATCATCCCGCACCTCCCGCTGAGTTGGTAATTACGAGATTACACCGCAAACACCACCGCTCGCCGTTCTCGCTGAGCGAACATCCCTCCCACCCCCGCGAGTCGCGCTCCACCCCCCGCGAGTCGGGCGCTCACCCCCGCAAGCCGCGGCCCCACCCCCGCGAGTCGGGCGCTCACCCTCGCGAGTCGGGCGCTCACCCCCGCGAGCCGCGACCCCAACCCCGCGAGTCGGGCGCTCACCCTCGCGAGTCGGGCGCTCACCCTCGCGAGTCGGGCGCTCACCCCCGCGAGCCGCGGCACCCCCGCAAGTCGCGCGCCCACCCCCGCAAGTCGCGACCCCACCCCCACAAGTCGCGGTCCGTGCGCGGGCACTCGCTCCCGTTGCGCGTGTCACGGCTCCCGACACTCGTCCTCACCGCTCCCCGGCCGCCACTCCCAGCCTCGCAACGCCCGCACAGGAACGGCGCGTGTCGCTCACTCGCGTCGTTGCCCTGCGACTCGCACACCCGTAGCCGAGTTCGCGCGCCGGACACCACGACCCGCGGCTGTGGAGGCCCGACTCGCGGGCGTGGCACTCCAACTCGCGGGGGCCCAGGACCAACTCGCGGGCGTGGAGGCCCGACTCGCGGGTGAGGCACCCCAACTCGCGGGCGTAGCGGCCCGACTCGCGGGTGTAGCGGCCCGACTCGCGGGTGAGGCACCCCGACTCGCGGGCGTAGCGGCCCGACTCGCGCGGGTGCGGAGGCACGACTCGCGGGATGGGGGAGGGCGTCGGGGTCAGGGTTGGAGGAGCAGGCTTGCGGTCAGTTCTTCGGGCGTGCCCGCCGGACGGTCGCAGACGAATCCGCGGCAGACGTAGGCGGCGGCCGCTTCCTGGACGAGGGGGCGGTCGGCGAGCAACGGGACACCGGGGGTGTCGGGGTGGCCTGCCACGATCACCGTGCCCCCGGGGGCGAGTCGACGCGTATGGGCCAGCAGTGCCTCGCGCGCCGGATCGCCCTCCTCGCCCACCACGGCGACCTGTAGGGGCCCGCGCGCCATCGCCGCGGCCGCGGTGAGCCAGTGGCCTGCGAAGCGGGGGTGCTTCTCGGCGAGGAAGCCCGCGGAACGCACGGCGGCCTCCGCCGCGTCGCGGTACCGGGACGGCTCGTCCACCAGTGCTGATGCCGTGACCAGCGCCGAGGCGAGCGCGGACGCTCCGCAGGGCGTGGCGTTGTCGGTGAACTCCCGCGGCCGGTGCAGCAGGGCCTCGGCGTCGTCGGCGGTGTCGAAGAACGATCCCGGGCGCTCGGGGTCGGCGAACCGGTCGAGTGCGAGGTCGAGCAGGCCGGTAGCGGCCGTCAGCCAGCGTGGCTCACCGGTGGCCTGGTGCAGCGCGAGGAGCCCGTCGGCGAGGCAGGCGTGGTCCTCCAGCACCCCCGCGGCGGCGCCCACGACTCCGTTGCGCGACGAGCGGCGCAGCCGCCCGTCCACGACGTGGCGTTCCAGCAGGAGTTCCGCAGCGCGTGCCGCGGCCGTGACCCACTCCGGCCGGCCCAGAGCAGCACCACCTTCGGCGAGGGCGAGGATCGCCAGCCCGTTCCAGGCCGTGACCACCTTGTCGTCGCGGGCCGGCTGGGGCCGGGCGTCCCGGGCGGCGAGCAGCGCGACGCGCACCCGCGCCCACCGCTGCGCGTCGTCGGGATCGGTGAGCAGTTGCAGCGTGGACGTGCCGTGCTCGAACGTGCCGGCATCGGTGACCGTCAGCAGGGACGCGGCCCACCGCCCGTCCTCGTCGCCGAGCACCTCGCGCAGTTGCTGCGGCGTCCACGCGTAGGTCAGGCCTTCGACGCCCTCTGTGTCGGCGTCGAGGGCGGACGCGAAGCCACCCTCGGCCGTGCGCAGGTCGCGCAGCAGGAACCCTGCGGTCTCGTCTGCCACGCGCCGCGCGAGCGGGTCCTCCGACACCCGCGCCAGGTGGGCGTAGACACGCAGCAGCAGCGCGTTGTCATAGAGCATCTTCTCGAAGTGCGGAACCACCCATGCCGCGTCGACGCTGTAGCGGGCGAACCCGCCGGCGAGCTGGTCGTACATCCCTCCCCGGGCCATGCGCTCGCAGGTGAGCGCCACCGTGGGCGGGACCTCGTCGCTGCCGGCCCGCTCGTGATGACGCAGCAGGAACTCGAGCACCATCGACGGCGGGAACTTCGGCGCATCCCCGAACCCGCCCGACTGCGCGTCGAACTGCTCACCCAACGTGACGACCGCGAGATCCAACGCGCTCGCGTCGATCCCCGATGCGGGCAGCACGGCGGCGGCGTTGTCGGCCAGCCGAGCCGCGATCTCGCCGGCCGCGCCGCGCACCCGCGCGCCGTCGTCGCGCCACGCCGTGGTGACGGCGTCGAGGAGCTGGCGGAACGCGGGCATGCCGTGCCGGGGCGCGGGCGGGTAGTACGTACCGCAGTGGAACGGCTCACCCGCGGGCGTGAGGAAGCAGGTCATCGGCCACCCGCCCTGCCCGGTCATGGCCTGTGTGGCGGCCATGTAGACGGCATCGATGTCCGGCCGCTCCTCGCGGTCCACCTTGATCGCCACGAACCCGGCGTTGACCTGCTGCGCCGTCTCCGGATCCTCGAACGACTCGTGTGCCATGACGTGGCACCAGTGGCAGGCGGCGTACCCGACGGACAGCAACACCGGCACATCACGCCGGGCCGCATCGGTGAACGCCTCTTCCGACCACTCCCACCACTCGATGGGGTTGTCGGCGTGCTGGAGGAGGTACGGGCTGGTGGCCGCGGCGAGCCGGTTCGGCATGCCGCCACCCTCTCAGTCCCGGCCGCCTCCGGCATCCGCGGCGTCGCCGCCCGTGCCGGGCTCGCCCGAACGCTCGAAGGAACTCGGCAAGCGGCGGATGCGCTTGCTCATCGAGCGGATCAGCACGATCGTGGCCAGCGCCAGCACGATGATGACGACCAACGCGACCGGCGAGGCCTTCCCGAACTCCTCGCCCTGCCCCGGCGGCGGCTCCGGGTTCTGCACGGGCACCGACACGACGGCGTGCGCCACCGGCACGGGCGCGGGTACGACCAGCAGGTTCACCCCCGAAACGGTACGCGCTCCCTCACACGGCCGGCCGGACGGCCACGTGCGCGCCGATCCCGGCGAACAGGTCGTCCTCGGGGGTCGGGGAGTCGACGAGGCTGCGCACGAGCTCGTAGTCCTCCGTGGGCCAGATCTCGCGCTGGATCTCCAGCGGCACGAAGAACCACCGGCTCGTGGGGTCGATCTGCGTCTCGTGGGCCAGCAGGGCGCGGTCGCGGGTCTCGAACCACTCGCCGCACTCCACCCGCGTGGTGACGCGCTCGCCCGGATCCCGACGGTCGGCCGGCCAGTTCTCCAGCCATTCGGCGTAGGGCGACTCCAGCCCACGCGCCAGCAGCGCCTCGTGGAAGGCGGCCATCCGGCCCTTGGAGAAGCCGTGGGAGTAGTACAGCTTCAACGGCTGCCAGGGCTCACCGATGGAGGGGAAGCGGTCCGGGTCGCCCGCGGCGTCGAACGCGGCCATCGAGATCTCGTGGCAACGGATGTGGTCGGGGTGGGGGTAGCCACCGTTCTCGTCGTAGGTGACGACGACGTGCGGGCGGAACTCGCGCATCAGCGCCACCAGCGGCTCGGTGGCGACCTCGAGGTCGACCAGGGCGAAACAGCCCTCGGGCAGCGGCGGCTTCGGGTCGCCCTCGGGCAGCCCGGAATCGACGAAGCCCAGCCAGCGGTGCTCCACCCCGAGGATCTCCGCCGCTCGGGCCATCTCGGCACGCCGGACGGCGGTCATGTCGGCCAGCACCTCGGGGCGGTCCATCGCCGGGTTGAGGATGCTGCCGGCCTCCCCGCCCGTGCAGGTCACGACCATGACCTCGTGGCCCTCTGCGACGTAGCGCGCCGTGGTGGCTGCGCCCTTGCTGGACTCGTCGTCGGGGTGCGCGTGCACCGTCATGAGCCGCAGCGGGCCTGCGCTGTTCGGATCGATCGAGGACATGGGATCGGCCGCGGTCCTTCCAGGAAGGCCCCCCGCGCGGGGGCAGGTATCGCGTGGGCGTGCCAGGTGCTGCCGATCGTGGCAGACCGGCCCGACAGTCCCTGCAACGCGCCACGACCCCGGCAACTTCCCCGACCGATGTGACGTACCGCAACCGCCTGGCGCGCGCCCCGGACGGGGAATCGGCGCGAGTGGCGCACCGTTCGCACGGACTGCTCGACATCACTACAATGGGCGCCCGGTGCACCGCCCGAACGGCGTAGCACAGTGGTGATACCGGTGCATGCGTAGACCGCTGACCAGCACCGATGTGGTGAGGGGAACTTCTTTCCGCGACGGACCGTTCGTCGAAAGGCTGCGACGAGCGGCAGGTCCCCGTGTTATTGTGAAGCGCACACGGCCCGCAGGCGGGTCGTGTTTTTCCTTACTCGGGGCCTTGCCGCCCTCGGGAGCGGGCCGCCTCACGTGGGTGGCCGCAGCCGCGGGCGATGTGTCCGCGGCTGCATGGACCTGGACAGGCTGGAGGAGTGATGACCGTGACGGACACCCAGGCGACCTGGCTGACCCAGGATGCCTACGACCGGCTCAAGCAGGAACTCGACGAGCTGATCGCGAACCGCCCCGTCATCGCTGCCGAGATCAACGCCCGCCGCGAGGAGGGCGATCTCAAGGAGAACGGCGGGTACCACGCCGCGCGCGAGGAACAGGGCCAGCAGGAGGCCCGCATCCGGCAGCTGCAGGAGCTGCTGCGCACCGCCAAGGTCGGCGAGACGCCCACCGAATCCGACACGGCCGCACCCGGCATGGTGCTCAAGCTCCGCTACGACGGCGACGACGAGTCCGAGACCGTCCTGCTGGGCTCCCGCGAGGAGGGCAGCCGGGCCGACCTCGAGGTCGTCTCCCCCAACAGCCCGCTCGGCGCCGCGCTGCTCGGCGCCCACGCGGGCGACACCCGCGAGTACGCGCTGCCCGACGGCGGCACCATGAACGTCACGCTGGTCTCGGCGGAGCCGTTCCGCGCCTGACGCAAGGCACGAAATTGCACTGACCACACACGTTCGTCGGGTTCGATCACGCGGCGGCGTTCGCGGTCGCGGGCTGCATGATCGGTGCGAGCCGCACGTCAGCGTCCTCGCAACCTCGCTCACGTACTTCTCGCACGCCGGTGCGGCGGGGTGATCGCCAGGAGTGGTGTGAGGGCGACAGATCTGTCGCCCTCACACCACTTTCGCCGATCATGGCGCGGTCACGCCCCGGTTGCATGACCATGGAATCTCCCCGCTCGCTTCCATGATCGCCGCGACAGCACCTACGCGCCCGTCGGGCGTGCCCACGCACCCGTGCCACGGCAAGACCGGGCGAACGTTCCTGGTCACCACACCAGCATCAGCCGCCGGAGCGGAGCCGCGGCAATCAGAGGCTGTGGCCGGCGGCGCGCAACGCGTCCACCAGCTCGGTGCAGTGCTCGCGGCCGCGGGTCTCCATCGTCAACGCCACCTCCACGTCGCCGAGCGGGAGGCTGCCGGCGATGCGGGAGTGGGACACGTCGAGCACGTTGGCGCCCAGCGAGCCCACGAGGGCGAGCAGTTCGGCCAGCGCGCCCGGCCGGTCCCCCACCCGCACGTGCAGCGACAGGTAGCGGGCGGCGGCGACCATGCCGTGCTGGATGACGTGCAGCAGCACCAACGGGTCGACGTTGCCGCCCGAGAGCACCGCCACGGCGGGCGTCGCGAACCGCTGCGGGTGCTCCAGCAGGGCGGCCACGGCCGCGGCCCCGGCCGGCTCGACCAGCAGTTTGGCTCGTTCGAGGCAGTGCAGCAGGGCACGGGACAGCGCGTCCTCGTCCACCGTGAGGATCTCGTCGACCAGGGCGGCCACCTGGGGGAACGTGACGTCCCCGGGGCGGCCCACGGCGATGCCGTCGGCGATCGTGCGCATGCTGGCGAGCGCCTGCGGTGCGCCCGCGTCGAGCGAGGCGGGCCATGCGGCGGCGCCCTCGGCCTGCACACCCACGACGGCGACGTCGGGGCGCTGCGCCTTCACGGCGGCCGCGATCCCGCCCACCAGCCCGCCGCCACCGGTGCACACGAGCACGGTGCGGACGTCGGGCACCTGCTCGAGCACCTCGAGCCCCACCGTGCCCTGACCGGCGATCACGTCCGGGTGGTCGAACGGGTGCACGAACACGGCGCCCGTGCGTGCGGCGAACTCGGTGGCGGCCGTGATGCTGCCGTCGATCGTCTCGCCCACGAGGTGCACCTGCGCGCCGTAGCCGCGGGTGGCGCCGACCTTCGGGATGGCGGCCCGCTCCGGCATGAAGACGGTGGCGGCGATCCCGAGCATCTGCGCGGCGAGCGCCACGCCCTGGGCGTGGTTCCCGGCGCTGGCGGCCACCACGCCGCGCGCCCGCTGCGCCTCGTCGAGCCGCGCGAGCCGGGTGTAGGCACCGCGGATCTTGAACGAGCCGGTGCGCTGCAGGTTCTCGCACTTGAGCCACACGGGTCCGCCGCACCGCTCGGACAACGCCCGGGAGCCCGCCATCGGCGTGGCGGACACGACACCGGAGAGCAGCTCGCGCGCCGCGCGGACGTCGTCCAGCCCGACCGGGGGCACCGTGGTGGGTTCGACCGCGCTCATGCGGGCATCCTCGCATCGACGGCGGCGAGGACCGCCGTCGCGGCGCCGGCACGAGCCGCCCGGTAACCTCGGGGGGCAACACGGTGGTGCGCGTACGGGCCACCACTTCGGGGAGGTCGGATGACACGGCTGCGGGCCATGGCTCCGCTGCTCGTGGCCGCGGTGCTCACCGCGATCGCGGTGGGCACGGTGCAGAACGCGGGTTGTGACGACCCCGGCCGCTACGAGCTGGTGGCCGGTGACTACCAGCTCGTCGGCGGCTGCATCGCGCCCGGCGACATCGTCGTGCCCGAGCCGACCCCGGCGCCCGCACGGCCCGCCGACGACGCGGCGCCCGCCAAGGGCTAGTGCCCCCCGCCTCCGGTGGGGGGCACCAGGTCAGCCGGCGGCTGCCGCGAGTGCCTGGCGGAGGTCGTCGACCAGGTCCTCGACGTCCTCGATGCCCACCGAGAGGCGCACGAGGTCGTCCGGCACCTCCAGCGCCGAGCCGGCCACCGAGGCGTGCGTCATGGCGCTGGGGTGCTCGATCAGCGACTCGACGCCGCCGAGCGACTCGGCGAGGGTGAAGATCTCGGTGGCCGCGCACACCCGCAGCGCCGCCTCCCGGCCACCTGCCACGGTGAACGACACCATCCCGCCGAAGCGGCGCATCTGCTTGGCCGCCACCTCGTGGCCGGGGTGCTCGGGCAGGCCGGGGTAGTACACGCGACCGACCGAGGGGTGGCCGGCCAGCAGCTCCGCGATGCGCTCGGCGTTGTCGCTGTGGCGCTCCATCCGCACCGCGAGGGTCTTGGCCCCGCGCAGCGTCAGCCACGCGTCGAACGGGCCCGGCACCGAACCCACCGAGTTCTGGGTGAACCGCAGCGCCTCGGCCAGCGAGTCGTCGCTCGTGACGAGGGCGCCACCGACCACGTCGGAGTGCCCACCCACGTACTTGGTGGTGGAGTGCAGCACCACGTCGGCGCCGAGGGTCAGCGGCTGCTGCAGGTACGGCGAGGCGAACGTGTTGTCCACGACCAGGCGTGCGCCTGCCGTGCGCGCGACGTCGGCCACCGCGGCGATGTCGGCGATCCCCAGCAGCGGGTTGGTCGGGGTCTCGCACCAGACCGCGCGCGTGGTGGGCCGCACCGCGGCGCGCAGCGCGTCGAGGTCGGCGAGGTCCACGGGGGTGTACTCCACACCCCATTGCGTGAGGACCTTGTCCACGAGCCGGAACGTGCCGCCGTAGGCGTCGTGCGGGATCACGAGGTGGTCGCCGGGCTTGAGCAGCACCCGCAGCAGCACGTCGGACGCACCCATCCCGGAGCCGAACGCGACGGCGTGCCGCCCGCCCTCCAGCGCCGCGAGGCACTCCTGCAGCGCGGTGCGCGTGGGGTTGGCGCTGCGCGAGTACTCGTAGCCAGCCCGCAGGCCTCCGACGCCGTCCTGGGCGAACGTCGAGGAGGCGTGGATCGGCGTGATCACCGCCCCGGTGTGCGGGTCCGGCTCCTGGCCGGCGTGGATCGCATTGGTGGAGAAGCCGCGCATGCCCCAACGCTACGCGCGTGCTCCGGACCCCCGACGGGGGACGGCCCGGGGGCGAGCGCCGGTTCGCGCACGTCGTCCACGCTGACGCGCCCCTCGCCGGGCGACGCACCCGCTATGCTGGTCGGGCGCCGCCGGGCGCGCCCTGTCCGCGGGGAAGGGACCATCCCACCGGCCGCACCACCCCGATTCCGGCCGGACCTCGGCCCGCCCACGCGGACACGGGCCGAACGAGGTTCGCCGATGCCCGTCCTCCCCGAGCGCCCGTCGCTGCCGCACCTGCGCAAGCAGGCCAAGGCACTGCGCCGAGCCCACGCCCTCCCGCTGCACCTGGCCCAGCACGAGCTCGCCCGCTCCTACGGGTTCGCCAGCTGGCCACGGCTCGTCCGCCACGTCGAGTCCATCGGGCTGCAGGGGGTCGAGCGGGCACTCGTGCTCGCCGACCCGGCCTCGCTGGCCCCGCTGCTGTCCGCCGACCCGGCCGCGGCCACGGCCCCCGTCGCCGGCCTCCCCCCGCTGCTGGTCCTGCTGCGCCGCGCCACGGGCGCGCCCGCGGACGTGCGCCGGTGTGCGGAGCTGCTCCTGGACGCCGGTGCCGACGCCGGGAATCGCACCGCCGAGGACGGCGGCGACTGGTACCGGTCGGCGCTGTTCGAGGCCGTCGAACGGCACGACCTCGCGCTCGCCCGGCTACTCGTCGCCCGTGGTGCCACCCCCGACGAGGACGCGTTCTACCACGCGTGCGAGCAGGCCGACCTCGGCTTCCTCGACCTGCTGCACCGCCCGGGGTTCGAGCGGCTCGTCCTCCACGCGCTCGACTTCGAGGACGCCGCCCGGCTCGGCTGGTTCCTCGACCGCGGCGTCGACCTGGACGCGCTCGGGGCCTTGCACTGGGCGGTCGGGCGCGGGCGCGGCGTGCCGATCCTCGAGATGCTCGTCGACGCGGGCGCGGGCGTCGACCGGCCGCACCCCCGCACCGGCGAACGTCCGCTCGCCGTGGCGGCCCGCTGCGGTCACCTCGCGGCGCACGACCTGCTCGCGGCGCGCGGGGCGACCGCGGAGCTGGATCCGGTCGCACGCGCCGTGCTCGCGGTCGCGCGCGGCGAGTCGGCGCAACTACCTGCGGCGCCACCGCCGCTGCCCGGTGTGCCCGGCGACGACCCCGGCTGGCTGCTCGGGCAGTTCGCGCAGCTCGGGCGCACGGAGGTCGTGCGAGCGCTGCTGGACGCGGGTGCGGCCGTGGACACCCGCGGTTGGAGCGGCTTCACCCCGCTCGACCAGGCCGCGATGCACGGCCGAACTGAGGTGGTCCGCCTGCTCGTCGAGCGCGGCGCCGACCTGGCCGACCGCGCGTTCGACGACGAGGGCCCCACGCCCCTGGACTGCGCGGTCTGGGGCGCTCGGGACAACCGGGCCGGCGACGGCGACTACGCCGGCACGGTGGCGCTCCTGCTGGCCGCAGGAGCCCCGACGACCCACGAACCGCCGACGGGCGATGCGGAGATCGACGCGCTGCTCACCCGCCCCTGATGGCAGCAAAGCCACTTTCCTGCCATCTGGTGGCGGGAAAGTGGCTCTGCTGCAACTCGCTCGGGCTACGCCGCGGAGGCCAGGGTCGGCGCGGGCTCGTCCTCTCGGAGCGGGTCGGCGCCGCGCGGGGCGCTGTAGCGCTCCATGTCGAGGATGCCCTCGCGCTTGGCCACGATCGTGGGCACCAGGGCCTGGCCGGCCACGTTGGTGGCGGTGCGCATCATGTCCAGGACCGGGTCGATGGCGAGCAGCAGCCCGACGCCGGCCAGCGGCAGGCCGAGCGTGGACAGCGTGAGCGTCAGCATCACGACGGCACCGGTCAGGCCCGCGGTGGCGGCCGAGCCGACCACCGAGACGAACACGATCAGCAGGTAGTCGGAGACGTCGAGCTGGACGCCGAACACCTGCGCCACGAAGATGGCCGCGAGCGCCGGGTAGATGGCCGCGCAGCCGTCCATCTTGGTGGTGGCGCCGATCGGCACCGCGAACGACGCGTACTCGCGCGGCACGCCGAGGTTCTGCTCGGTGACCCGCTGCGTGAGCGGCATCGTGCCCACCGACGAACGGGACACGAAGCCGAGCTGGATCGCCGGCCACGCGCCGGAGAAGAACTTCAGCGGGTTGAGCCCGTGGGCCCAGGCCAGCAGCGGGTAGACGACGAACAGCACGATCGCGCAGCCCACGTAGACGGCCGCGGTGAACGTCGCCAGCGGTGCGAGCAGGTCCCAGCCGTAGCTGGCGACGGCGTTGCCCAGCAGGCCGATCGTGCCGAGCGGGGCCAGCCGGATGATCCACCACAGGACCTTCTGGACGATCGCCAGCGCGGACTCGGTGAAGGCCAGGAACGGCGCGGCCTTCTCCCCCACCCGCAGCGCCGCGACCCCGACCACGATCGCCAGCACGACGATCTGCAGGACGTTGAACGAGAGGGTGCCGGTGCCCTCCTGGGCGTCGACGTCGATGCCGGCCCCGAGGACGTTCGCCGGGATCAGGCTGGTGAGGAAGTCGGTCCAGGAGCCCTGCGTGGACGGCGCCTCGGCGCCTGCGGTGTCGAGCGTGACGCCGCGGCCCGGGTTGACGACCAGTCCGAGCGTGATGCCGATGACGACCGCGATCAGCGAGGTGATCGCGAACCACAGCAGGGTGCGGGTGGCCAGCCGGGCAGCGTTCGCGACCTGCCGCAGCTGGGCGATGCTCACCACGATCGCGGTGAACACCAGCGGCGGCACGGCCACGCGCAGCAGGTCGACGAACGTGGAGCCGACGGCGTCGAGGGCGCCGGTCAGCCAGTTGTCCTCGCCCAGTCCACGGGCGACGACTCCCAGCGCGACGCCCAGCACCAGGGCGATGAGGATCTGGGCGCCGAAGGGCACCCGTCGGAGGCGAGCGAGCATTCATGTATCAATGCCCGCGCGGGAGCCTCGATTCCCACGTGACCTGTGAAGCGCGCCGCTTGCGCGCGACCTCAGCTGCCGAGGAACGCCAGCACGTCGGAGCGGGTCACCACGCCCGCAGGCTTGCCGTCCACCAGCACGAGCGCCGCGTCGGCGTCGGCGAACGCGCCCATCGCCGTGTCCAGGGGTTCGCCCGCACCGATCGTGGGCAGCGCCGCGGACATGTGCTTCTCGAGCCGGTCCGACAGCTGGGCCCGCCCGGTGAACAGCGCGTCGAGCAGGTCCCGCTCCACGACGGCTCCGGCCACCTCCGCCGCCATCACCGGCGGCTCGGCACGCACGACCGGCATCTGCGACACGTGGAACTCCCGCAGGTAGTGCACGGCGTCGGCCACGGTCTCGTTCGGGTGAGCGTGCACCAGGTCGGGCATCGAACCGTCCTTGCGCCGCAGCACGTCCCCGACCGTGGAGCCCTCCGTCGGCGGCATGAACCCGTAGCTGGCCATCCACTTGTCGTTGAACACCTTGCCGAGGTAGCCGCGCCCGCCGTCGGGCAGCAGGACGACGACCACCGCGTCCGGCGGCAGCTCGCGCGCCACCCGCAGGGCGGCCACCACCGCCATCCCGCAGGAGCCGCCGACGAGCATCGCCTCCTCGCGGGCGAGCCGGCGCGTCATCGCGAAGGAGTCGGCGTCGGAGACCGGCACGATCCGGTCGCAGATGTTCTTGTCGTAGGTGGTGGGCCAGAAGTCCTCGCCGACACCCTCCACGAGGTAGGGCCGCCCGCCCCCGCCGCTGTAGACCGATCCCTCGGGGTCGGCGCCGATCACCTGCACCCGGCCGTCGGACACCTCCTTGAGGTAGCGCCCCGTGCCGCTGATCGTGCCGCCGGTGCCGATGCCGGCCACGAAGTGCGTGATGCGCCCGTCGGTCTGCTCCCACAGCTCCGGCCCCGTGCCGAAGTAGTGCGACTCGGGGTTGTGCTGGTTGGCGTACTGGTTGGGCTTCCACGCGCCGTCGATCTCGCCGACGAGCCGGTCCGACACCTGGTAGTAGGAGTCGGGGTGGTCGGGGTCCACGGCCGTGGGGCAGACGACGACCTCGGCGCCGTACGCGCGCAGCACGTTGCGCTTGTCCTCGCTCACCTTGTCCGGGCAGACGAACACGCACTGGTAACCCTTGCGCTGAGCGATCATCGCCAGCCCGACGCCGGTGTTGCCCGAGGTCGGCTCGACGATCGTGCCGCCCGGCCGCAGCTCGCCGGATGCCTCCGCGGCCTCGACCATGCGCAGCGCGATGCGGTCCTTGACGCTGCCGCCCGGATTGAAGTACTCCACCTTCGCCAGCACGGGGGCCGAGATGCCCTCCGCGACGGCCCCGAGCCGGACGAGAGGCGTGTTCCCGACCAGGTCGGCGACGTGCTCGACGTAGCGCATGGGCACCATGGTCGCACCCGATGCCGCGCCACTCGGCGGTGACCGGGCCCCCATCGAGGCTGCGTGCGACGACAGGGCCGCACTCCGACCGTCCGAACGGAAGCGCGAGAGGCCGCGTACGGGCTACTGTTCGCCGTCGAGCATCGACCCTGTCGGGGGACGGGGGGCGGGAGCGCCGCACGTACGGCGAGCTCGAGGGGCCGATCGACCTGCAGGAGGGGTACCGGTGTCAGCCACCGGGGACGAGGTGATCGGGGTGGAGGGGGCCGACCGGGCCGAAACGAGCCGGTCGGCCCGTCGTGATGCCGAGTTGAACCGGCTCGCCGTCCTGGCCTCCGGCGGCGACCGCGCCGCGATGGAGGAGTTGCTGGGTCACATCCGACCCATGGTCGTGCACTACTGCCGGGCCCGCATCGGCCACGGGCAGCTCGGAGCCCAGTCGGCCGAGGACGTCGCCCAGGACACGCTGCTGGCCGTGAGCGGCGCCTTGGTGCGCTGGCGCCCCGAGAAGCGGGTGATGGCGTTCGTCCACGGCATCGCCGGCAACAAGGTGGTCGACGCCTACCGCGCCGCGGGCCGGGACCACTCCGTGCCCACGGACGTCGTACCCGACGCGCCGGACGTCGAGCACGGGCCGGAGCAGGCGGCACTGCGCCGCAGCCTGGTGGCGGAGCTGCGCGAGCTGCTCGACGAGCTCCCCGAGAACCACCGCGAGATCCTCGTGCTGCGGGTGGCACTGGGCATGAGCGCGGTGGAGACCGCGCACATCGTGGGGTCCACCCCCGGGGCCGTACGGGTGGCGCAGCACCGCGCGCTGACGAAGCTGCGCGAGTTCGCCGCGCAGCGCACGACCTGATCCTCCGACCGTCAACCGCGCTCCACCTCCGCGATCCTGCGCCGCAGGAACGCGCGTTCCGGCTCGTTGCCCACCAGGGCCAGCGCTTGCCGGTACGCGACCGCCGCCTCGGCGCGGCGGCCGAGCCGGCGCAGCAGGTCGGCCCGGGCGGCGGGCAGCAGGTGGTAGGCGCACAGGCGCTCGTCGGCGGACAGCGCGTCGAGCAGGACCAGCCCGGCCGCCGCGCCGTCGCGCATCGCCACCGCGACGGCGCGGTTGAGGGCTACCAGCGGCGACGGGGCGACGTCGCCGAGCACGTCGTAGAGCGCCACGATCTGCGGCCAGTCGGTGGTCGCGACGTCGGCCGCCTCGTCGTGCAGCGCCGCGATCGCCGCCTGCAGCGCGTACTGGCCGGGTCGGGCCCACCGATCGCTCGACCCGGGGCTCAGCGCCTCGACCACCAGGAGACGGCCCTCCGCGATGCGCTGGGCGTCCCACAGCGAGCGGTCCTGGTCGTCGAGCAGCACCAGGTCGCCGGAGGGCGCGATGCGCGCCTCGCGCCGGGCATCGACGAGCAGGAACAGCGCCAGCAGGCCTGTGACCTCCGGCTCCTGCGGCAGCAGCCGGTGCAGGATCCGGGCCAGCCGGATCGCCTCCGCCGCCAGGTCGGTCCGCACGAGGGCCGGTCCCGCGCTCGCCGCGTAGCCCTCGGTGAAGATCGCATAGAGCACGCGGAGGACACCGGGTAGGCGATCGGCCAGCTCGTGCGCCTCGGGCACCCGGAACGGGATCCGCGCCAGCCTGATCTTGCGCTTGGCCCGCACGATCCGCTGCGCCATGGTGGCCGCCGGCACCAGGAACGCCCGCGCCACCTCGGCCGTCGCGAGGCCGGCGAGGCAACGCAGCGTCAGCGCCGTCTGCGCCTGGAGCGGCAGGGCCGGGTGGCAGCAGGTGAAGAACAACCGCAGCCGCTCGTCGGGCACGTCCCCGTCCGTGTCCCCGCCGGCAGCAGGGGTCGGCTCGTCGCGGTCGACCTCGGCCTGCAGCACCGCGAGGCGCGCGGCGTACGCCTTGTCGCGGCGCAGCCGGTCGACGGCCCTGCGTCGCGCGGTGGTGAGCAGCCACGCGCCCGGCCGCCGGGGCACGCCGTCGACGGGCCAGCGCTCCAACGCGGCCGCGACGGCGTCCGAGGCGACGTCCTCGGCCAGGTCGAGGTCTCCGAACTGGCGCACGAGCGAGGCGAGCAGCCGGCCCCGCTCCTCGCGGAAGGCCGCTTCGACGGGACCGGCCGCCCCGGCGCTCACGGCTGCTCGAACTCCATGACCGGCCGCACCTCGATCCGGCTCCCGTGCTGCGCGCCCGGGCAGCGAGCCGCCCAGTCGAGTGCGGCATCGAGGTCCGGGACGTCGAGCAGGTAGTAGCCGCCCAGCATCTCCCGGGTCTCGGCGAACGGCCCGTCGGTGACGATCCGATCCCCGTCCTCGCGCACCTCCACCGTGGTGGCCGTCTCGACGCCCTGCAGAGCGTCGCTCGCGATCCGCACCCCGGCGTCGGCGATGGCCTTCTCGTAGGCCCAGTACTCGTCCAGCACCCGCTGGACGGCTTCCTCGGACGACGGCTGGACGTCCTGCGCCCCGTAGATCAGCAGCATGTACTTCATCTCGGCTCCCTCGTGTCGCCGGTGGCCGGATCACCACCAGCATGACGACGAACGAGGCCGCAGGGAATCGACACAGCGCTCGGGGACGTGCGGCACAGCACCCCGTCACAGCGCTCCCGCTGCCGGTTACCGGCACGTAGGCTCAGGCCGACAGCCACCGCCAGCGCGAGGAGAGACGACGATGCCCGAAGCCGTGATCGTCGCGGCCGCCCGGTCCCCGATCGGGCGCGCCTTCAAGGGTTCGCTCACCACGATCCGCCCCGACGACCTGACCGTGCAGATGGTGCGCGCCGCCCTCGCCCAGGTCCCCCAGCTCGACCCGGCCGACATCGACGACCTCATGCTCGGCTGCGGTCTGCCCGGCGGCGAGCAGGGCTTCAACATGGCGCGGGTCGTCGCCGTGCTGCTCGGTCACGACACGCTGCCGGGTACCACGGTCACCCGGTACTGCTCGTCCTCGCTGCAGACCACCCGGATGGCGCTGCACGCGATCAAGGCGGGCGAGGGCGACGTCTTCGTCTCCGCGGGTGTGGAGACGGTGTCGCGGTTCGCGAAGGGCAACTCAGACTCCCACCCCGACACCCACAACCCGGTCTTCGGCGACGCCGAGGACCGCACCCGGCACATCGCCGAGAACGGCGCCGACGACTGGAACGACCCGCGCGGCGACGAGCACCTGCCCGACGTCTACATCGCGATGGGCCAGACCGCGGAGAACCTCGCCCGGCTCAAGGGCGTCACCCGCGAGGACATGGACCGCTTCGGCGTCCGCTCGCAGAACCTCGCCGAGAAGTCCATCGCCAACGGGTTCTTCGCCCGCGAGATCACCCCGGTCGCACTGCCCGACGGCTCCGTGGTCGAGAAGGACGACGGCCCCCGCGCCGGCGTCACCTACGAGGGCGTGAGCCAGCTCAAGCCGGTGTTCCGCCCCGACGGGCGGGTCACGGCAGGCAACTGCTGCCCGCTCAACGACGGTGCGGCCGCGCTCGTGATCATGTCCGACACCAAGGCGGCCGAGCTCGGTATCACCCCGCTCGCCCGCGTGATCTCCACCGGCGTCTCCGGGATCTCGCCGGAGATCATGGGCCTCGGCCCGGTGGACGCCTCGACGCAGGCGCTGGCCCGCGCGGGCATGTCCATCGACGACGTCGACCTCGTCGAGATCAACGAGGCCTTCGCCGCGCAGGTCCTGCCCTCGGCCCGCGACCTCGGCATCGACGAGGAGAAGCTGAACGTCAACGGCGGCGCCATCGCGCTCGGCCACCCGTTCGGCATGACCGGTGCCCGCATCACCACCACCCTGCTCAACGGCCTTCGCGCGCACGACAAGACGATCGGCCTGGAGACCATGTGCGTCGGCGGCGGCCAGGGCATGGCGATGGTGCTCGAACGGCTGAGCTGAGGCGCGAACGGGGCATTGCCGGGCCGGCGGCTCAGGAGGATCGTGGCTGCTCGCCGGCAGCGCCGCCGGGGTGCTGCCCCGATCCGTGAGGGGGTGGGTCGTGCACGCACGCTCCACCACGATCCGCGCGCACCCGGAGTCGATCGACGCGGGCATCGCGCACGTCCGCGACGAGGTCATGCCCATGGTGCTGGGCATGGAGGGCTGCACCGGCATGTCCATGCTCGTCGACCGCAGGTCGGGCCACTGCATCGTCACCACCGCGTGGCAGTCGATGGAGGCGATGCAGGACAGCGCCGACGGGGTGCGGTCGGCCCGCGAGCGCGCCGCCGAGATGCTCGGCGGCAGACCGCAGGTCGACGAGTGGGAGGTCGCGGTCATGCACCGCGACCACACCTCGACCCCCGGCGCCTGCGTCCGCGTCACCTGGGTGCGGATGCAGCCCGACCAGGTCGAGCACGGGATCGACGTCTACCGGATGGCGATCCTGCCGGCCACACAGGAGTTCGAGGGGTTCTGCAGCGCCAGCCTCATGGTGGACCGCACGGGCGGCTACGCCGTCTCGTCGGTGACGTTCGACAGCCGCGAGGCCATGGAACGCAGCCGCGCACGTGGCGAGGAGCTGCGTGAGCACAGCGCCGGGGAGGCGGGCATCGAGATCATGGAGGTCGGCGAGTTCGAGCTCGCGATGGCCCACCTCCGCGTGCCCGAGATGGCCTGACGCGACAGGGGTCCGACACGACAGCGGCGCCCGCCCCCTTGCCGGGGACGGGCGCCGTGGTCGGTCAGGAGCGGCCGGAGGTCAGTCCGATCGCAGGTAGCTCAGCAGCCGCAGGATCTCGATGTACAGCCAGACCAGCGTGGTCATCAGGCCGAAGGCGATGTACCAGCCGAACTTCGCCGGCGCACCCTCGCGCACGGCCCGGTCGGCCATGTCGAAGTCGAGCAGCAGGCTGAACGAGGCGACGCCGATGCAGACGATGCTGAACAGGTAGGCCAGCGGGGAGCCGTCGCGCAGGCCGAGACCGCCGGTGGTGAAGAAGCTGACCACCAGGTTCACGATCATCAGGACGAGGACGCCGAACATCGCGCCCATCAACCACTTCGTGAACTTCGGGGTGACCCGTACCGCGCCGGTCTTGTAGACCACCAGCATCCCGACGAAGACACCGGCCGTGCCGACGACGGCCTGGAAGCCGATGCCCTGGAACTGCGTACCCGACATCTCCAGCGCGCCCGTGATGCCACCGAGGGCGACGCCCATGGCGGCCGAGTAGGTGAGCACGAGGCCGGGGTTGCTGCTCTGCTTGAAGATGACGACGAGCGCGGCGACGAGGCCGACGACGAACGCCGGGAGCGTCAGCCAGAACGCCCCGCTGAGCACCGTGAGGACACCCGTGACGAGCGCGAGGCCGGCGGTGATCGCCGTCTTCGTGACGACGTCGTCCATCGTGAGGGCGCGCTCGCCCGCTCCGGCCTTCCCGTAACCCGCCTGCGCGGCCTGGGTGTCGGCGTAGGCGGCAGCACCGCCCATCGCCCCGCCCTGGCGGTCGAACGTGGCGTAGCCGCCGCCCTGCCCGGCGGGCAGGTTGCGGAACGCCGGGTTGCTACTGGTGCGCACCTGGGTCCTCCTCGGAAGCGGATTCGTGCATCCGTGCTGTACAACGCGGGAGTGCCCTGCGGCGTTCCCCCTCGGTAAAGGTCACTTTACTGCGATTCGGTCACGGACCGGAGCTCGCGTCCTCGGACGGCGCGCGACCCGTTCGGGCGGCCTGTCCCGGGTGCGGCCGCGCGCGGTGACCTCTACGCTCCGCCTCCTGACCCGATGAGTGCCGGAGGTGTCGCGCGATGTGGGCGTTCCTGTCCGCCCGGCTGCGGATGTGGCTGATCCTCGCGCTGGTGGCGCCGTTGCTCGGATGGCTCCTCGGCCGGATCGGCGACATGATCGAGGCCAGGCGCGGCCCCAACACGCTCAGCACGGTGCTGCAGAAGGGACGGGGTTGGCTGCGCGGCCGGTCCCGTGGCCCGCTGGCCCCGCGCCGGCCGGGCGACCCGGCGAGCGTGCGGGACGCCGGCGCGCCGGCCCGCTGATCCCGCGAGCCACCGGATGACCGACCCCGTCCACCTGTTCCGCGCGCACTGCTCCTGGACGGGCTCGACCGGAGCCGGGCACGAGGAGTACGCACGCACGATCCGGGCCGGGGCGCCGCCCGCCGAGGCGGAGCTCACGCTCTCGTCCGATCCTGCCTTCCTCGGCGACGCGGCGCTGCTGAACCCCGAGCAGCTCCTGGTGCTCGCCGTCGCGTCCTGCCAGCTACTGGCGTTCCTCGCCGTGGCTGCGCGGGCCCGCGTCGATGTCCGCGACTACCGCGAGGACGCCACCGCCACGATGTCGCAGGCGCACCGGCCGATCCGGCTGGACGAGATCGTGCTGCGACCTCGGATCACGCTGGTGGCCGGCCCGACGGAGGAGCGGGTGCGTCATCTGGTCGAGGTGGCCCACCGCGAGTGCTTCGTCGCCCACAGCGTCGCCACCCCGATCCGGATCGAACCGCTGATCGCCTTCGTCGAGCCGGCGTGACCGGCGGCCGGGCGATGATGCGGACGATGACCGGTGTGCTGCGCACGGCCGTTCCGCTCGCGGCCCTCACCGTCCTGCTCTCGTGGCTCGTGCTGCCCGCGGACTGGAGCGCCGTCCCCACGGCTGACCCGCAGACCTACGCCTCCCCCGTCACGGCGGGACACTGGACGGCCGCCGCCGTCGCGGTCGCGGTGCTCGCCGTCGCGGGCGGGTACGCGAGCGGCGCGGGGGCGGCGCTGCTGGGCGTCGCACTGCCCGCGGTGGCGCTCTACTGCTACCGCAGCGCCACGGCCGAGGTGATCGGCGCGAACCTCTGGCCGGTCGGCGCCCTGTTCCTCACCCCGCCCGTCGTCGCCGGTGTCGCCGGCGCCGCGGTGCTCGGCCGGGCGGTGCGCCGGCGCCGCGAACGGGCGTGAGCGGCGCTCAGCGGGTGACCGGCTCCCGGCCCAGGGCCAGCTCGGCCCGCAGCACACCCGCGAGCTGGGCAGGCCGGGACAGGAACGGCGAGTGGGCGGTCGCCATCCGCAGTACCCGGCCCGCGCGTTCTGCCATCGCCTCCTGCGCGCGCACCGGGATCGCCGCGTCGCGCTCGCAGACCACGTAGGTGCTGGGGATCGTCCGCCACGCCGCCCGGGTGAGGCGCTGCTCGAACGCGGCCAGGGCGTGGTGGCCCAGCCGGGCGACGGCACCGCGCGCGGCGCCGTCGCGCACGTCCGTGTAGAGCACCTGCGCCGGTTGCCGCGGGTCGACGTACCCCTCGGCCTCGTGCACGTCCCACCAGGACGGGGGCACGCCACCGACCGCCCCGAGCACCGACTCCCCGATGTCGAGCTGGAAGCCGCTCAGCGACACCAGCCCGACGACGTTGGCCAGGCCGGCCAACCCCTCGCTCGCGGGCGCCGCGCCGTAGGAGTGCGCGCAGACCACCACCGGACCGTCGATGCCGCCGGCCGCGGCGCGCACGACGGCGGCGTCGGCGTGCAGGTCGCCGAGCGCCGCCGGATCCGGGCCGACGGACGGCAGCTCGACGGTGCGCACGTCCAGGTCCGACAGTTCGGCGACGACCCCGCGCCACGCCCACGCCCCGTGCCATGCGCCGGGTATCAGGACCAGCGTGGGCGTCGACGGCATCGCAGACCTCCAAGGGGAGGCGCAAGTCCACCGGTACCGCACATCGACGGGCAACATCACTTCCGGGGAGCGGAAGCGTGGTTGCCCGCCGATCCAGGGGGATCAGGTGGTCAGGGTTTGCGGCCCACCGCGCCGGCGATGCAGTAGGACACGGTGGGCAGTTCCTTGACGCGCGGGCCGTCCGGCCACCAGTCGGCGCACAGGACCAGGCCGGGCTCGACCAGCTCGAGGCCCGCCAGCATGCTCTCGATCTGCGCGCGGGTACGGAACGCACCACTGCCCATCGGGCTGTGGATGAATACCTCTTCCATCTTTCGGGCCAGCGCGCTGTGCTCACTGGTCTCTGGATCGAAGAAGTGACTCAATGCCACATAGGAGCCGGACGGCAGTGCGTCGATGTACTCCTGCATGATCTCGCCGTAGCGGTCGCCGGTGTAGTGGTGCATCGTGCCGCACTGGTACAGCGCAATGGGCTCGGAGAAATCGAGGTGCTTGCGCACGACCTCGTTCTCGAGCACCTGCCGCGGTTCGAAGATGTCGGCACCGATGAGGTGCGTCTGGTCGTTCTCCTCGAGCAGCGCGCGCCCGTGCGCGAGGACGACCGGATCGTTGTCCACGTACACCACGGACGACTCGGGCAGCAGGCGCTGCACGATCTGGTGCGTGTTCTCGGCCGTGGGCAGCCCGGACCCGCAGTCCAGGTACTGCGTGATGCCGGTCTGGCCGGCGATGAAGCGGCTGGACCGGATCAGGAACTCGCGGTTGTCCCACCCGAGCTGGGTGGCCTCGGGGGCCACCTGCTGGATCCGGTGCAGGACCTCACGGTCGATCTCGTAGTTGTCCTTGCCGTTCAGGAAGGCGTCGTACACGCGTGCGACACTGGCCTTCGACACGTCGATGTAGGCCGGAACCGACTCTTCGGACGCGGAAGCCTCAGTACTGGGCACGCTCGCTCCACCATGTAGTTGATCAACGGTAGTAGTCGTTCACGGAAACCGGCCGTGCGACGGCGAGCCGAGTGTAGGGCAACGAGTGATCAGGTAGAAGCTCGGACGTGATCCTTCGCGAGTGGTCCGCGACGTGTACGGTCGTCGTCCAACACTGTGCAGGTCCTCCCCTTCCGCAATCCGACGGGAGCGGGGAGGATCGGAACGACGACAGTCGATGGTGCGCGAGGGAGGAGCCGATGGCTGAGGGCGGCCGCGCGGAGTCCAGCACGGACGAGCCCGCACGCGGTGTCACCGCGCGCCGGATCGTGCTCGGCACGCAGCTGCGTCGCCTCCGGGAGGCCGCGGGCATCTCGCGCGCCGACGCCGGCTACGTCATCCGGGCCTCGGACTCCAAGGTCTCGCGCCTCGAGCTCGGCCGGGTCGCGTTCAAGGAACGCGACGTCGCCGACCTGCTCAGCACCTACGGCATCACCGACACCGAGGAACGCGACGTCTTCCTCGAGATGGTTCGCAGGGCGAACGAGCCGGGTTGGTGGCGCCGCTACACCGACGTGATCCCGAGCTGGTTCCAGGACTTCGTCGGCCTGGAGGAGTCGGCGGCCCGGATCCAGACCTACGAGCTGCAGTTCGTGCCCGGCCTGCTGCAGACCGAGGCCTACTCCCGGTCCGTGCTCACCCGCGGCAGGCCCGACTACGCGCCGCCGGAGACGGAGCGCCGGATCGTCCTGCGCACGCAGCGGCAGAAGCTGCTCACCAGCCCGTACCCGCCCCGGCTGTGGGCGGTTCTCGACGAGTCCATCCTGCACCGCCCCATCGGCGGGCGTCGGGTGCTGCGCGAGCAGCTCGACTTCCTCCTCGCGCAGTCGAAGCAGCCGCACGTCACGATCCAGATCGTGCCGCACCAGCTCAGCGGGTACGCCGCGGAGAACCCGTTCCAGCTCCTGCGGTTCGCCGAACCCGAACTCCCCGACGTCGTGTACATCGAGCACCTCGGCGGCGCGATCTTCCTCGACGGCGTGGAGGAGATCGAGATCTACAGCCGGGCCCTCGACCGCCTCGCCGTCGACGCGGAGACGCCGGACCGCTCACGACAGATGCTGGCGAAGATCCTCAGCGAGATGTAGCGAGCGAGAAGCAGGAACGGCAACCGCCGCACACGCCGATACGGCCCGCCTCCGCCGACGCTCCCGATCAACGGGGAGCGTGAGCAGGAACGGGCCACCGGGCACCGGTGGGACGCCGAGCGGCGCCCCGTGATCGTCAGCGGGCCGCGCGCTCGCCGAACTCGCCGTGCCATGCGCCCTGCAGGAACGCCGTCCACTCGTCGGGGGTGAACACGAGCGCGGGGCCGGCGGGCTGGCGCGAGTGGCGCACCGCCACCTGGCCGCCGTCGAGCATCGCCACCTCGACGCAGGCGTGCTGTCCGCTGAACGTGCTCTTCCGCCAGTCCGCGCCCTCGACCTGCAGCGCCGGCACCACGGTGCGCTCTTCGTTGACCATCTCGATCACCTTTCCGATGGGGAGCCGGACGGGCTCTCGGCGTGCTCACGATAGCAAGCTGCATATGCACGTGCATATGGATTGAGCAACTGAGACGGGCAACAGCACCCGATCGGTGGCCCTCGATCGAGCTTCCAGTCCCCTGACCTGGGGCGTTCAGCACAGCGGAGCGCAACCGACCCCACGCGAGATGCACGCTCGCTTGCACGTGCGGTTTGCGTCTGCACGTGCAGACATGCACGTGCAGACACAACTTGCATCTGCAGCCCGTAGCGGTCACACTGCTCTCTGTGTTCGACATCTCACTGTCGGCACACCACAGAGGGAACGGGTGGCATCCGCCGCCCGACGAGCGCTTCGGGCTCGTCGCGCCCGAGCCGAGAGGCCCGGTGCGGCAGCACCCGGTGAGCACGGAGCGCGCACCGGCGAGAGGAGCAGCGGTGTTGCGCGGAACGGCGAGGGGGAGCTCGCGAGCGGGACAGGAACGCAGACACCGTGCGCGACCTACCGGTCTCCCCGACCAGAAGCTCGCGTGATGGGCGCGCCACCGGTGGCCCACGAGTCGAACGACCAGATCCGGAGCGTCGCCGAGGTCCTCTCGGCCACGCTCAGCACGTCGGCCGTGCGCCACATCCTCGCCGAACACAGCCCGGACGCCACCGGCCACTGCCGCGGCTGCCGGTTCCCCACCACCGCGGCGCCGGTCTGGCCGTGTCGGCTGTGGGAGATCGGCAAGGAGATGGAGCGGCTCCGCGAACCGCGCACACGGCGGTAGCACCTCCTGTGGCGGACGGGCCGGGTGACATTGCGTGAGCAGCCATGCTCACGCGTCCCCGCCCCGTTCCCGCCCGGGTTTCCGCCCGGTTTCCACCACAGTGGGCGTCCCACTACTCTCGGTGCCGCCTACGGGACCGAACCAGTGGAGCTGCCCATGTCGAGGGATGCCGATCCGAACGCGCCGGTCGGTGTCGACCCCAAGCGGGCGAGCGTCGCGCGCCTCTACGACTTCCTGCTCGGCGGCAAGGACAACTACCAGATCGACCGGCAGGCGGCCGCCGAGCTCGCCGCCGCGATCCCGGACGTGGTCCAGATCGCCAAGGAGAACCGGTCGTTCCTCACCCGGATGGCCCGCTTCATCGCCGGCCAGACCGACGTGGTGCAGTATCTCGACCTCGGCTCCGGGCTGCCCACTGCCGAGAACGTCCACCAGATCGTGCAGCGCATCAACCCCGAGTCGAAGGTCGTCTACGTCGATCACGACCCGGTCGTCCTCGCCCACGGCAGGGCACTGCTCGAGGAGAACGAGCAAACCCGTCTGGTCGGCGCGGACATCTTCGACCCGAGCAGCGTGCTCGACAACGACGTGGTCCGCAGCCACCTGGACTTCGCGCAGCCGATCGCCCTGTTCTGCCTCGCCACCCTGCACAACCACAAGGGTGAGCGGGACGAGCCCGCCAAGGCGATCCGGCAGTATGTCGAGGCGTTGCCGTCCGGGTCGTACGTCGCGATCTCCCACCTCTACGACCCGGGCGCGGAGGACAGCGGCCCGATGCGCCACCTCGAGGACGCTGCCGCACGAGGCGCGCTCGGCGCCGGTACCGCCCGGACCAAGGCCGAGATCCTCGAGTTCTTCGAAGGCCTGGAGCTCATCAGGCCGAATGCCACCACCGAGCCCGACGTCATCGAGCTCGTGAGGTGGTGGCCCGACGGCCCCCGGTTCAAGCCGGTCGGCCTCGCGCAGCGCGCCATCGCAGGAGGAGTCGCCCGCAAGCGCTGAACGCGCCGGGCCCTCGCGCGTCAGGTGCCCGCCTCCGGTGTGGAGGCGCACATCGCCTGGAACACCTCGTCGACGACGAGCCGTGTGGCCGTCTGCCGGACCACGAACGTCTCGAGGTCGGTGCCCGGTTCGGTCAGCAGGTGCCACGACCAGCCCGGCAGGAGCCGGCTCGCGCTGTGCTCGGTCAGGATGACCAGGTCGGCGCGTGCGGTGTCGGCGCACTGCCGGGCGTGCTCGGTGTAGCTGGCGAACTGCCAGTCGGGGCTGATCTCCTGCTCGTGGGCGCGGGTGGTGAGCTGGTCGTGGCCGACGGCCAGCTGGTTGCGCGCGTGGACGAGCACTCGGCGGCGGTGCAGGTGCCGCATCGGCCAGCTCCCGCCACCACCACCGTCACCACCGGCGCCGGGCCGCACGGCCACGCCGTAGGGCTCGTTGCGGACCCGGCGGGCGGTCAGCGACGGGGGCGGGCTCTGGTGGACCAGGGCGATGTCGAGCCGGCCCGCCCGCAGGTCGCGGAGCTGGGTGGCGCTGTCGGCGTCCGTGCAGCTCAGCCTCGCCCGCGGGACCGCGTCAGCGACGGAGTCGAGCAGGGGTGTGAGCCACGAGCCGGGCAGCCCGGGGGCGAGTCCGACCTCCACCGACTCGGTGATCGGGGCTGCCGTCCTGGCGACGTCCCTCGCTGCGCCGACCATCCCGAGGATGGACTTGGCGTGCGGTAGGAGTGCGGCACCCGCGGCCGTCACGGTCATCCCGACCGGCGTGCGCTGGAACAGCGGTACCCCCACGTCGCGCTCCAGCCGGTGCATCTGGCGCGTCAGCGCGGGCTGGGAGATCCGGAGGCGGGCCGCGGCCCTGGTCAGGGTCCCCTGCTGGGCGACCTCGACGAAGGACTCGAGTTGCCGCACATCCATGCATCCAGGTTATGCCGCGGCCTCAGGAGTCGGTATTGGACGCCGGGCTGCGCGGGTCCGCAGGCTGGGCGCCGACGCCGGGACGCCTCCCCTCCCGGCCCGTCGACGCCGATGGGAGCTCTGGAGGATCCATGACGTCCGCTGTCTCTGCACGATTGGCCACGCGGCCCGGGTACCGGTGGGTGGTGCTCGCGGTGTGCTGGGCCGCGTTCACCATGACCTCCGCTGATCGTGCGACCTGGGGGCCCGCGGCGGGAGCCGTCGGCGCGGACCTCGGCGTCCCGGTCGCCGCCCTGGGCGTGTTCGCCACCTGCTACTACGTCGGCTACGTCGTGTCGGTGGCCACCTGGGGCTTCCTCGCCGACTGGGTGGGAGCGCGGCTGACCGTCGCGCTCAGCATCGCCCTGTCCGGTGCGTTCATGATCGGCTTCGGTGAGGTCCGGTCCCACGCCTGGGGCCTGGCCCTGCAGCTGCTGATCGGGCTGTGCGCGGGCGCCGAGGTCGGCGCCGGGAGCAAGCTGATCACCGTGTGGTTCGGCTCGGCACGGCTCGGCACCGCCATGGGCGTCTTCATGACGGCGACCTCCCTCGGGCTGGTGATCGCCAACGCGATCGTGCCCACGCTCGTCCAGGAGTTCAGCTGGCGCGCCAGCTACCACCTCTTCGGCGCGGTGTCGATCGCCCTCGGCGTCGCCGCCTACATCCTCATCAGGATGCCGGCGGGGGCCGCGACGAGGGCCACCGGCCGGGAAGGCCTGCCCGATCTGCGGCCGCTCCTGCACAACCGGGACCTGGTGCTGCTCGCCCTGGCCGGCTTCGGAGCGCTGTGGGGCACCTACGGGTTCATCACCTGGTCGAACCTGTTGATGGTGAAGGGGATCGGGATCTCCCCGGTGACGGCCGGCATCGTCGTCGTGGTGTTCGGCTCGGTGGCGATCTTCTCCAAGCCCCTGATCGGGGTCGTCTCCGACCGGGTCCGGCCCAGCCGCCAGGCCCTCTCCGCCTGGATCCTCGTCGCCTTCGCCGCAGCCCTGATCGCGTTCAGCTTCGCCCGGACCCCGTTCGCGTTCCTGCTGATCGCACCCCTGCTCGGGCTCGCCGCCTACACCTACAGTCCGCTCATGATGGCCATGATCCCGACGGCGTCCGGGACGAGGCTCGCCGGGAGCGCGACCGGCGGCGTCAACGCGTTCTGGCAGCTCGGCAGCGCGATCGTGCCGACGGTGCTGGGGCTGGTGTTCGCCACCAGCGGCTCGTTCCACGTCGCGTTCCTCGCGCTGGCGGCCGGGCCGGCGCTGGCGATCATCCCGCTGCTCCTGATCGGCCGGGGAGGGCGGACGGCGTGAGACCGCACTACGAGGTCATCGTGGTCGGCGGGGGTTCCGCAGGCGTGGCGGCCGCGATCGGCGCGGCACAGGCCGGGCGCAGCGTGCTCGTGCTCGAGCGCGGGCCCTGCCTCGGCGGCGCCGCGACCCTGCGCAACGTGGTCACCTACTGCGGGCTCTACACCCGCGAGGAACGTCGCCAGGTCGTGCACGGGGTCGCCGGTGGGCTGTTGGAGCGGCTGCGCCGGGAGGGGGCGGTGTCCCCGCCGATCCGGTTCAACGCGGTCACGGTCGTGTTCGACCCGGAGGCGGTCAAGCACCACCTCGACCGGATGTGCCTGGACGCCGGGGTCGAGGTCCTGCTGCACTCCATGGTCGTGGGGGCGACGACCGAGGGACGCCGGATCACCGGTGTCACCGTGGCCGACCACCGCGGCCTGCACGAGCTCACCGCCGACGCCTTCGTCGACGGCAGTGGGGAGGGCGATCTGGCCGCGCACGCCGGGGCGCAGGTGCGCTACGGCAACGACGGGTGGGTGCAGAACGGGACCCTCGGCGTCCGGTTCGGCGGGATCCCGCGCGAGGTCGAGATCGACGTCGCGAGGGTCGGCGACGCCGTTCGCCGGGCCAAGCAGGAGGGCGTCCGCGGCCTGCTCGCCGAGAGCGGCCTGGTGGCGCGGATGCCGGTATCCGGGGACGTCATCACCTACGTCGCCGACGAGGGCTACGACGCCACCGACGCCGCGGACGTCAGCCGGGCCGAGCGCGGTGCCCGGCACCAGGCGTGGGCCTACCTGGAGGCGCTGCGCCGGGTACCGGGTTGCGAGGACGCCTACATCGTCTCGACCGGGCCCGAGCTGGGCACCCGGGAGTCGCGGCACGTCGAGACCCGGCGCCGGCTGACCGAGCCCGAGGTGGCCGATCCCGCGCCGCCGGCCGCCGACACGGTGGCGATCGGGGCCTGGCCGATGGAGTACCACCGGGTCGCCGGGCAGCCGTCGGAGTGGACGTTCATCGGGGGCCCTGGCTACTACGGCATCCCGCTGGATGCGCTGCGCTCGGTGGACCGGGACAACCTGCTGGTCGCCGGGCGCGCCATGGACGGGGACCGGGGAGCCGGCGCGTCGCTGCGCGCGATGGGCACCGCCTTCGCCACCGGGCACGCCGCCGGCGTCGCCGCCGCCCTCGGCGGCGGTGCCGGACCGGCCGAGGTCATCGCCGAGCTCGAGCGCCAGGACGCGCGGCTACCGTCGGTGCCGGTCGCCGGAACCGGCCCGGCCACGACGTCCACCTGAGCTCCTACCCACGTCCAGGGGGATCGGATCATGCAGTTCTACCTCGATGGCTACCGGCCCGGCGACCCGCTCGTCGAGGACCCGCACCCGTCGGTCGCGCAGCGGCCGGAAGGCCTCCCGGAGGAGACGGACGTGCTGATCGTCGGTGGCGGCCCCGCCGGCCTCGTGCTGGCGGCACAGCTGGCCCGCTTTCCCGAGATCAGCACGGTGGTCGTCGACCGCAGGCCCGGGCCCCTCGAGGTGGGCCAGGCCGACGGGGTCGCGTGCCGGACGTTGGAAATGCTGGAGGCGTTCGGGCTGGCCGACCGGCTGATCGAGGAGGCGTACGCGGTCAACGAGGTCACCTTCTGGCGCCCCGCCCCCCGGGACCGCACCAGGATCGTGCGCACCGGCCGCATCGAGGACGTCGAGGACGGCCTGTCCGAGATGCCGCACGTGATCCTCAACCAGGCGCGGTTGCTCGAGCACCTGCGCCGGCACATGCGGCGCTCGGCCGCGAAGGCCGAGCCCTTCTACGGACTGCACGTCGACGACGTCCAGGTGGGTAGCGGCGACGTCGAGCACCCCGTGACCGTGACGCTGCGGCACCTGGACGAGCAGGGCGGCACCGACCGGGCCTCGACGATCCGGGCCCGCTACGTCGTCGGCTGCGACGGCGCGCGCAGCCGCACCCGCGAGGCGATCGGGCGCGAGCTGGTCGGCGACCGGACGGACCAGTCCTGGGGAGTGCTGGACGTCCTGGCCGTCACCGACTTCCCCGACATCCGGCTGAAGTCCGCCATCACCTCCGCGCAGGGCAGCATCCTCGTCATCCCGCGGGAAGGCGGGTACCTGGTGCGGCTCTACGTCGAGCTGGACAACGCCCGCGACGCCGAGATGCTCCGCCGCGGCGCCACGCCGGAGGAGCTGGCCGCGGTGGCCAACCGGATCCTGCACCCGTACACGCTCGAGGTGCGCGACGTCGGTTGGTGGGCGGTGTACGAGATCGGTCAGCGCCTCTGCGAGAGGTTCGACGACGTCCCGGCCGAGGACGCCGACACGCGCCTGCCCCGGGTGTTCATCGCCGGGGACGCCTGCCACACGCACAGCGCGAAGGCCGGCCAGGGCATGAACGTGTCGATGGCCGACGCCTGGAACCTCGGCTGGAAGCTGGCCTCGGTGCTGCGCGGCACGGCGCGAGCGGAGCTGCTGCACACGTACTCGGCGGAGCGCCAGGAGGTGGCCCGGGAGCTCATCGAGTTCGACCGCGAGTTCTCCGCGCTGTTCCGCGCCCGCCCCGACGGGTCCACCGGGGGCGACCCCGCCGAGTTCCAGCGGTACTTCCGCGACCAGGGACGGTTCACCGCGGGCGTCGCGGTCCGGTACGGCCCCTCGCTGATCACCGCCGGGGCACCGGCGCAGCACCTCGCCGCGGGGTTCCCGGTCGGGATGCGGTTCCACTCCGCGCCCGTCGTCCGGCTGGCCGACGCCCGCCCCGTGCACCTGGGGCACGCAGCCCGGGCCGACGGCGCCTGGCGCCTCTACGTCTTCGCCGACCGGTCGGACCCGACCGCGGACGGCTCCCCGTTGCGGGACCTGTGCACGTTCCTCGCTTCGGGCGCCTCGCCGATCACCCGGTTCACCCCGCCGGGCGCCGACAGGGATTCCTTGATCGATGTTCGAGCCGTCCTGCAGCAGGGGCATCGTGACGTGGCGGTCGACGCACTGCCGCCGGTCCTGCTCCCGCGCAAGGGCCGCTTCGGGCTCGTCGACTACGAGAAGGTGTTCTGCCCCGACCCGGCGAACGACGTCTTCGACCTGCGCGGCGTGGACCGGGACGCGGGTTGCGTGGTCGTGGTCCGCCCCGACCAGTACGTCGCGCACGTCCTGTCCCTCGACGCGCACGAGGCGCTCGCGGACTTCTTCGGCGACATCCTCGTCGACGCGACCCGCTAGATCCGCTGCCGGATCGTCGGCACGCCGTCGCCGGTGAGCTCGTCGAGGCAGGCACGCCGGCCCGCGAGGACCATCACGAGCGCCTCCGTGCTCCCCCGCACCGACGGCCCGTTTCCGCTGGTGAACGGCCCGTCCGTCGCCTCGAGGTGCAGCCCCTCTGCCACCGTCCGGCTGTTCACGGCGAAGTTCTTCGCCGCGAAGAACTCCGCGACCGCGGTGGTGGCCTCGATCGCCGGCACGCGGGTGAGCCCCAGCGGGCGGCGGACGTCCTGCCCGTGCACGACGACCTCGCCCAGCCAGGCGGCCGTGTGCCCGGACGGCGCGCGCGTGAGCGGAACAGCCGCTCGGAACCGGGAGAGGGTCTCCGCGGGCGTCGCGCCGCGGTGCTCGTCGAGGCGGCGCCGGTTGTGCACGTCGGCGCGGAAGCCCGCGCCGGCCATGCTCAGGATCCAGCGGGCGGGGGTCATGTGCGCGGCGGACGTCAGGTGCGCCACCGTCTCCTCGACGGTCCAGGGAGCGCACAGCGAGGGCCTGGCCCATTGCGCCTCCGTCAGGGCGTCGAGATCCTCGGCGAGGTCGGCACGGGCGGCGTGGATCAGGCCCTGCAGGGCCTCACGGGTGTCTGTCACGACGATGAGACGCAGCCCCGCGCGCAGATTCATCGCCCGTTGCGCGTCCCCCGTGTGCAGCGGGAGCGAGCGGCCGTGCGGGGGTGCTAGCTTCCGCGCTCATGCGATGCCGCTTCGTCCCGGCCGGCTGGTTCTGACGTGGCCACGATCGAGGACGTGCGGAGCCTGGGCTCGAGCCTGGAGCGCTCGTACCAGGTGTACGTCCGGGGCAGCCTGAAGTTCCGCGTCAAGCAGATCGTCTACGTCGCGTTCTCGCTCGACGAGACGGAGATGGGTTTCGCGTTCCCGAAGGAGGAGCGGGCGGCGCTCGTCGCGGCGCAGCCACACCGTTTCCACCTGCCCCGGCCGTCGGAGCTGCGGTTCAACTGGGTGGAGGCCGACCTCGCCGCCCTCGACGCGGCGGAGGCACGCGAGTTCGTGGTCGACGCCTGGCGCATGGTCGTGCCGAAGAAGCTCTCCCGCGCCTACGACCTCGCCCATCCCGACGGACCGGGGTGACCCGCTGATCGGCTCAGTTCGGGACGCGGACCCGGGCCACCACGGCGCGGTGGTCGCTGCCGGCCAGCTCGTGGACCACGAAGTCCTCTGCCGCGATCGGGTCGGTGACCAGGACGTGGTCGATCTGCGCACCGAACCAGCTCGGCATCCAGGTCGGCCAGGTCGGCTGTAGACCCCGCCCACGCTGCGCGGCGATGTCGGAACAGCCGGCGGTGGCATCTCGCAGCGCTGAATGGTCCAACGTGGCGTTGAAGTCGCCGGCGACGATCGTCGGGGTGCTGTCGGTGCAGTACCGCGCCAGCGCACCCAGATCAGACCTCCACTCCGAGACGTCGCTGAGGCGCGGTGCCACCGCGTGGAACGCCACGAACCGCGTTGCGCCCAGCCCGCCGCCCTCGATCTCCACGATCGGGAACTGCGTCGACCTGTCGACGGTGGCCCGCACGTCACCGAGGTGCGCGGCGGCGAGCACCGTCACCCCGAAGACGTCGGTGACGCCGTCGGAGTCGGTCCCGGTTGCGGTGATCATGCGGTAGCCCAGGGGCTCGACCAGCGGCGCGAGCCGATCCCGGTACCACGGCCCGACCTCGATGAGCGCACCGAGATCGGGCCGCTCCGTGCGGATGAGCTCCGCCAGCCCGGTGGGGTCCGCCGAACCGTCCAGCGTGTTGGCGGCCAGCACGGTGAACGGCCGCCCGCCGCCGGACGGCAGCAGTCCGGCTTGCGCGCGGGGAGCGGTGATCGCGACACCGACGATCAGGACGGCCAGCAGCGCCACGGCGGGCAGGATCAGCCGCCGGACGCGCCACGAGAGCCCGGCCAGGACCAGCACCAGCGCTGCCAGGCCACAGAGCACGTACGGCCGGAACGACACGAGCTGGGCGAACGGGGCGAACCGGTCGATGCGCAGGAGGTCGGGCAACGCCAGCAGGCCGACCCCGATGACGAGTCCGACCTCCACCGCGCCGGGGCGCATCCGGCGGCGCCGAGGCGGGCCGGCCGGCGACAGTCCGGCCGTGGGGTGGAACCCGGGGTCAGGCAGTGAACTCACGCGGTGAGTCTTGCGTGCGGTACCTGTGGATGCGGTGAGTGGAGATCACCGAGCCTCGGCCGTCCATCAGTGGCCCACCAGGCGACGGGGTGCCCCCGGTGGGATTCGAACCCACACTGTGACCCTTTTAAGGGGCCTGCCTCTGCCGGTTGGGCTACGGGGGCCGTGCCGGCGACAGACTACGGCGGCCGTGCTCAGGCGTTCACCGACGCGGGGCTGCGCTCCCACGCCCGCGGCGCGGCCGGCGCGGTCCACCCGCTCGCGAACGCGCGCCGGCGCAGCGCCGGCACCGCCGCGCACAGCCGGAAGAACGCGCGGGTCGCCGCCGTCGCCGCCGCGCCCGGGGTGAGCAGTTGCTCGGCCTGCCCCACCGCGTACCGCACGGCGGCGGTCCCGTAGTCGCGCATCTCCGCCTCGTACTCGCCGAGAGCGTCCGGCAGCGCGCGGTCGCCGCGGGCGGCGGCCGGGAGGAGCCTGCTCAGCAGGTGCGCGTCGCGCAGAGCGGTGTTGCCGCCGAGCCCGCCGATGGGCGGCATCACGTGGACCGCGTCGCCGAGGACCGTGACGGCGCCACTGGGCCAGACCGGCACGGGCGGCGCGGCACGGAAGGCGACGGCGCTGCGGCTCTCCGGGTCGGCGCCGGCGAGCGCGCGCCGCAGGTCCGGGTGCCACCCGGCGACGAGGACGTCCACGACGGCACGCAGCGCGGCCGCGTCGAGCTCGGTGACATCGGACGGGAACACCTCGGCCCTGGCGACCAGCGCGCACAGCACGTAGGGCCGGGCGCCGGTGGCGGCAGGCGGCTCGAACACGGAGGTGAACAGGAAGCACGGGGCATTCGGCTGCACCGCGTTCATGCCCGTGCCCAGCCGGCCCAGCGACGCTCGCGCATCGTCGTCGTCGAGCCAGATCTTGTGCGCGACGCCGACCACTCCCGCGTCCACGGGAACGGCCTGCGGCAGCAACTGCCCGCGGACCCGCGAGGCCGGCCCGTCCGCGCCCACCAGGACGTCGCCGACCGCCGTGCTCCCGTCGGCGAAGCGCGCCTCGACCCGCCCGTCGGATCGCTGCTCGTAGCCGACGAACTCGGCCCCGAACCGCACGACGTCCTCCAGCCCGCCGGTCAGCAGGCGACGCAGCGTCGCACGGTCGGCCGCGTAGTGGCCCTCGCTCGCCTCGGCGGCGTCCGGATACATGATCGTCTCTTCGACCACCATCAGCTGCCGCAGCTGCTCGGTGAGGAACCCGAAATCGCCGCCCGGGCCCGCGGTCGCGAGGAACTCCTGCCAGGCGCCGGCGGGCAGGAGCGCGTTCAGCGCCCGCGCGCCCGTCGGGTTGATGTGGATGCGGTATCCCTCCCAGCGACTCCCCACCGCGCGGTCACGCTCGTGCACGGACACCTCCACCCCGGCGCCCCGCAGGCCGTGGGCAAGGGCCAGCCCTCCGATACCGCCGCCGATGACCAGAACGCGCACGTCAGCTCCTCTCGTCGCCGGCCAGCTGGTCGGCCAGCCGTTCGAGCACCGGCCCCGCAACCTGCGGCACCAGCCGCACCCCCTTCACCGCGGCGATCACGAGCTCGGCCGCGGTCTCCGGGTCGGGCACGAGGTCGGTCAGGGTCCGGACGAGCACTTCGCGCCACCCCGCCTCGTACGCGGCCATCGCCGCGGCGACCGCCGGATCGCGCCGGGCCCGCAGGTCCAGCTCGACGGTGACGGCGAACAGGTCCGGCCGCTCGTCCATCAAGCGGTGCAGTGCCCGCAGGTGTCCCCGCAGCCCGGCGCCGGGTGCCTGCGGGCTCGTGCCCCAGAACTGGCGCGTGGTGTAGGCGGCGACCGCCTCGACCAGGTCCTGTTTCGTGGCGAAGTGGTGGTGCAGCGTCGAGTGGTCGATGCCGACGTCCTCGGCGACCTGGCGCAGCCGCAGCCCTTCGAACCCCGCGTCCGCCACGCGCCCGAACGCGGCTTCGACGAGCTGCGTCCTCCGTCCGTCCTGCTCTCCACCAACCACTTGGTTGAGGTTAGCGGTAACGGGTCTACCTGTCCAGGAACAGCAGAACGCCCCGCCCGGCGGATCGCCGGACGGGGCGTGGAGGCGGGGGTCAGGCGCCCTTGGACACCGGGGGAACGGGCTCGCCGCGCGGCGCCGGCGGCTTCGGGGCGCCCGCGACCCGGCTGAAATCGGCCTTCGGATCCATGATCTGCCCGAGCGGCACGACCTCGCGCCCCATCAGCAGCGCCGCGGTCCAGTCGACGACGATCCGGATCCGCCGGTTCCAGGTGGGCATCCGGCTCACGTGGTACGTGCGGTGCATGAACCAGGCGATCGGCCCACGCAGCTTGATCCCGTAGATCTCCGCCACGCCCTTGTACAGGCCGAGGCTCGCGACCGAACCGGCGTAACTGTGCTTGTACTTCGTGAGCGGGCGGCCGTGCAGGTGCGCGACCACGTTGTCGGCCAGCACCTTCGCCTGCCGCACCGCGTGCTGCGCCGACGGGCTGGTGCGCGCCTCCGGGTCGTCCTTGGACAGGTCCGGCACCGAGGCGCAGTCGCCCGCGCTGAACACGTCGGGCATCCCGACGACCTGCAGTTCCGCGGTGCACTCGATCCGGCCGCGGGCGTCGCGGGGCAGGTCGGTGTTCTCCAGCATCGGGTTGGGCTTGACCCCGGCCGTCCAGACGATCGTGTCCGTGTCGAACTCGGTGCCGTCGTCGAGGACGACGTGACCGTCCTCCATCGTCTTCACGCGGGTGTCCAGGTAGACCTCGATGCCGGCGTCGATCAGCCGCTCGACCGTGTAACGGCCCATGCGCGGCCCGACCTCGGGCATGATCCGCCCGGCGGCCTCCACGAGCACCCAGCGCAGGTCCTCGGCGGCGATGTTCTCGTAGTAGCGCGTGGCGTAGCGCGCCATGTCCTGCAGCTCGGCGAGCGCCTCGATGCCCGCGTACCCGCCGCCGACGACCAGGAACGAGAGCAGTCGCCTCCGGAGCGCCGGGTCGAGCGTGGTGGCGGCGGCGTCCAGCCGGGACAGCACGTGGTTGCGCAGGTAGATCGCTTCGCCCACGGTCTTGAACGCGATGCCCTGCTCGGCGAGGCCGGGCACCGGCAGGATCCGGGCCACCGAGCCGGGGGCGACCACGAGCACGTCGTAGCCCACGGTGGTGACGTTGCCCGCGGCCAGCTCGGCCGTGACCTCCCGGGTGGCGTGGTTGATCGCCGTGACCCGCCCCGTGAGGTGGTGGCACTTGCGCAGCACCTTGCGCAGCGGCACCACCACGTGGCGCGGCTCGATGTTGCCGGCCGCGGCCTCGGGCAGGAACGGCTGGTAGGTCATGTGCGGCTGCGGGTCGATCACGGTGACCTCGGCCTCACCACGCCGCAGCTTCTTCTGCAGCCCGAGTGCGGTGTACATGCCGACATAGCCGCCACCGACGACGACGATCCGCGTATTGCGCGCCATACCTCTCATGTTCCCACCGCGCGGATCAGGACACCTCCCCCCGCGGGGTGAGCCTGACTACGCCGGCCGCGTGCGCGGCCCGGTCGAGGACCTCCTCGAGCATCGCGGGGGTCAGACGTCCGGTGAAGGTGTTCTGCTGGCTCACGTGGTAGCAGCCGAAGACGTGCAGCGGCCCGCGCTCACCCGCCAGCTCCACGTGCGCGCCGTGGCCGAACTTCGGCCGGGGCCGGGGCACCGCCCAGCCCGCCTCGGCGAGTACGGGGAGCAGCGCCTGCCACCCGAAACCGCCGAGGACCATGACCGCTCGCGGTCGCAGCAGCGCAAGCTCGGCGCGCAGCCACCCGCCGCAGCGCTCCCGCTCGTCGGGGGTCGGCTTGTTGTCCGGAGGGGCGCAGTGCACCGGGGCGGTGATACGGGTGCCGACGAGCTCGAGCCCGTCGTCCGCGTGCACCGCGGTGGGCTGGGTGGCCAGCCCGACGGCGTGCATGGCCGCGAACAGGACGTCCCCCGAACGGTCGCCGGTGAACATCCGGCCGGTGCGGTTCGCGCCGTGTGCCGCGGGGGCGAGCCCGACGATCAGCAGCGACGCGTCAGCCGGACCGAGGCCGGGCACCGGGCGTCCCCAGTACTCCTGGTGGCGGAACGCCGCCCGCTTCTCCCTGGCCACCAGCTCGCGCCAGGCGACCAGCCGCGGGCAGGCGCGGCAGTCGACGAGCGCGGCGTCGAGATCGCCTACTGTCGCGAACGTGGCCGACGACGACTCCCCTGCCGCGGACGAGACGCCCGCACCGCCCACCGACGACCTGGTCACCACGTCCCACACGCTACGCACGCCCTCGGGCGACCTGGCCTACACCGCGACCGCGGGCCGGATCGTGCTGCGGCACGAGAAGCACACCGACGGCACGTTCGACGGGTACGAGCCGCACGCCGAGGTGTTCGTCGTGGCGTACACGCTCGACGGCGCCGACCCGGGCAGCCGACCGGTCACGGTGGCGTTCAACGGCGGGCCCGGCTCGTCCAGCGTGTGGCTGCACCTGGGGCTGTTCGGGCCGCAGCGGGTCGTGATGGGTGACGCCGGGGCGCTCACACCGCCGCCGTGGGGGCTCACCGACAACGTCGAGTCCCTGCTCGCCCACTCCGACCTGGTGTTCGTCGACCCGGTCTCCACCGGCTACTCCCGCGCCGTGGCGGGCGGGAAACCCGCCGACTTCCACGGCTACACCGCCGATGTCGAGACGATCGGTGAGGTGATCCGGCTGTGGATCACCCGCAACGAACGCTGGCTCTCGCCGAAGTACCTGGCCGGTGAGTCCTACGGCACGCTGCGCGCCGCCGCGCTCGCCGCGCACCTGCAGGACCGCTACGGCATGTACGTGAACGGCCTCATGCTGATCTCCAGCGTGCTGGACATGGGCTCGATCCGGTTCACCGAGGGCAACGACCGGCCCTACCCGCTCTTCCTGCCGACCTACGCCGCGATCGCCCACCACCACGGGCGGCACCCGGGCCGCTCGCTGCCCGACGTGGTGGCCGAGGCGGAGGAGTTCGCCGCCGGGGAGTACCCGTGGGCGCTGGCCCGCGGGAACCGCCTGCCGGCCGAGGACCTCGACCGCGTGGCCGCCCGGCTCGCCGCCCTGTCCGGGCTCGACGAGGGCTACGTGCGCCGGGTGCGGCTGCGGATCGAGCACCACCGGTTCTTCCGCGAGCTGCTGCGCGACTCCGGGCGCACGGTCGGCCGCCTCGACGGGCGGTTCACCGGGTGGGAGGCCGACGACGGGGGCGAACACCCCAGCTACGACCCGTCGATCGCGGCGATCACCGGGCCGTACACCGCAGCGCTGAACGCGCACGTCCGCAGCGCGCTGCGGTACGAGAACGACCTGCCCTACGAGATCCTCACCGGCCGTGTGCACCCCTGGTCGTACGCGGAGTTCGAGGGCCGCGGCGTCTCGGTGGTCGGGCAGCTGTCGGCGGCGATGCGGGCCAACCCGCACCTGCGCGTGCACGTGGCCTGCGGCTACCACGACGGCGCCACCCCGTACTCCGCCGCCGAGCAGGTCCTCGCCCAGCTCCCGATCCCCGACGAGCTGCGGGACCGGATCGAGTTCCGCTACTACGAGGCCGGCCACATGATGTACGTGCACGAGCCGAGCCGGCAGCAGCAGTCCGCCGACCTCGCCGCCTTCGTCACGACCACCTGAGCGCGACACCCGCGCGCCGAGACCCCGACTCGCGGGAAGTAGGGGTGCCCCCCTTTCCCGCGAGTCGGGGTCTGAGCCGCGCGAGTCGGGGTCTGGGGTGCGCGAGTCGCGGGTCAGGCGATGCTGCGGGCGATTCCGTCGAGGATGTCGTGCTCGCTCACCACGAGCTCGCCGACGCCGGCGCGCTCGTGCAGCTCGGCCGCCAGCACGTCGACGATCAGTGCGCCCCCACCGATCACGTCGATGCGGCCGGGGTGGATCGCCGCGTGCTGCCCACGCTCCTCGCGCGACATGCCCAGCAGCTCCTCGGCCACGCGGTGCAGCTCCGCGTGCGGGAGCCGGGACAGGTGCACGGCGTCCGGGTCGTACTCGCGCAGGTTCTGGGACACGGCGGACAGCGTGGTGATCGTGCCGGCGACGCCCACCCAGGTGCGCACGCCCCCGACGGGCACCGCGGCGAACGCCTCGTCGAGGATCCGGGTGGCCAGCTCGCGCGCCTGCGCCACCTCCTCGGGGCCGGGAGGGTCGCCCGGCAGGCAGCGCTCGGTGATCCGGACGCTTCCGACGTCGACCGAGCGCGCGGCCTGAACGGCCGCCGCGCCGTCGGTGATCGTGCCGACGACGAGCTCGGTGGAGCCGCCGCCGACGTCGACCACGACGAACGGACCGTCGTCCGGGTCGAGGTCGCCCACGGCGCCGGTGAACGACAGCTGCGCCTCCTCGTCGCCGGAGATGACCTCCGCGTCGCTGCCGAGGGTCGCGCGGACCATGCCGAAGAAGTCGTCGCGGTTGCGGGCGTCGCGCGTGGCGCTCGTGGCGACCATGCGCACCCGCTCGGTGCCCTTGCGCCGCAGCACCGCCGTGTAGTCGGCGAGCGCGGCCCGGGTGCGCTCGAGCGCTTCGGGGGCCAGCTCACCGCTGGCGTCGACGCCCTGCCCGAGCCGGACGATGCGGGTCTCGCGGTGCACGTCGCGCAGCGCAGGCACCCCGTCCGACCCGGTGGTGACGTCGGCGACGAGCAGGCGGATCGAGTTCGTCCCGCAGTCGATGGCGGCCACGCGCGACATGCACTCTCCTGGGCGGTCCGGCGACGGTGTGCGGGCACGACCGTACGCGGAACCGGTCGACGGACCGACCGCCACACGCGGCCGGCTGCCCCGTCACACACCGACATCTGCCCCGGCACACCGACTGCAACCGGTGTGCCGGCGCCACGATCGGTGTGCGAGCGCCCGGACGGCCGGTCATCGGCGCGTCTCCGACAACCTCGTCGAGCGCCGCTCAGCCGCTACGCTCCCGACGTGGATCCGCTGCATCCCGGCGACGGGCACACCCACCTCGTGGAGAACCAGCCGCCCCCGCTCGACGGGGTCGACCTGCTCGCCTGCGACCCGGCGCTCGCCGACGCCGTGGCCCGCGAGGGCGCGCAGGAGGCCCTGCCGGCGCTTCGGGAGCTCGCCGGCATCGTCGCGTCCCCGGAGGCGCGCGAGCACGCCCGGCTCGCCGACGCCCACCCGCCGGTGCTGCGCACCCACGACCGGTACGGCCACCGCGTCGACGAGGTCGAGTTCCACCCCTCCTGGCACTGGCTGATGCGCACGTCCGTGGGTCGGGGCCTGCACGGGGCGCCGTGGGCGGCCGAGCCGGGCACGGGCGCGCACGTCGCGCGGGCGGCGGGCTTCTACCTGATGAGCCAGCTGGAGGCGGGCCACGGGTGCCCGATCTCGATGACCTACGCCGCCGTTCCCGCGCTGCGCCACGCCTCGGAGCTCGCGGCGCGCTACGAGCCGGGCCTGCGTTCCACCACCTACGAATTCGGCCTGGCCGAGCCGTCGACGAAGGCGGGGCTGCTCGCCGGGATGTCGATGACCGAGAAGCAGGGCGGTTCCGACGTCCGCGCCGGCACCACGACGGCCACCGCGACGGCCGAGGGCACCTACCGCCTCGTCGGGCACAAGTGGTTCACCTCGGCGCCGATGAACGACCTGTTCCTCACCCTCGCGCAGGCGCCGGGCGGCCTCACCTGCTTCGTGCTGCCCCGCGTGCTGCCCGACGGCACCCGAAACGCGATCCGTCTGCAGCGACTCAAGGACAAGCTCGGCAACCACTCCAACGCCTCGGCGGAGGTCGAGTACACCGGCGCCACCGGGTGGCGGCTCGGCGACGAGGGCCGCGGCGTGCACACGATCATCGAGATGGTGTCGATGACGCGGCTGGACTGCGTGCTCGGTTCCGCCGCGCTCACCCGGGCGGCGCTCACCGAGGCCGCGCACCACGTCGCCCACCGCAGCGCGTTCGGCACGCGGCTCGCCGATGCCCCGCTCATGCAGACGGTGATCGCCGACCTGGCGTGCGAGTCGGAGGCGGCCACGGCGTTGGCGCTGCGCCTCGCCGGGGCCGTCGACCGTGGCGAGCGGATGCTGCTGCGCCTCGCGCTGCCCGCCGCCAAGTACCTGGTCTGCAAGCGGACCCCCGCCGTGGTCGCGGAGGCCCTGGAATGCCTGGGCGGCAACGGCTATGTCGAGGAGTCGGGGCTGCCGCGGCTGTACCGGGAGGCGCCGCTCAACTCGATCTGGGAGGGCTCGGGCAGCGTCACCGCGCTGGACGTGCTGCGCGCCGTCACCCGAGCACCCGAATCGGTCGACGCCGTGTTCGCCGAGCTCGAGGCCGCGGCCGGGCTCGACTCCTGGTTCGACCGCGGCGTGCGGGAGCTGCACACCGAGCTGCGTGACCGCGAGGAGCGGCGCGCCCGACGGCTGGCCGAGGTGCTGGCGCTGTGCCTGCAGGGCTCGCTGCTGCTGCGCCATGCCCCCGACGAGGTGGCGCGCGCGTTCGTGGCGAGCCGCTTCCCGCCCGACGGCCCGTGGCGCACCGCCGGCACGTTGCCCGCCGAAGCACACACCGCCGCGCTCCTCGCCCGCGTCACCCCGGGCTGACCGCGCACCCCATCGCCGCTGCATCGAAATTCCATCGGTGCCCCCTACCGTCGCCGGCTGATCCCCCTGGACCAACCCGACGGACGGAACCCCGAATGAGCCCTGCCCCGAACACCGCCCCCTCGCCGCAGGTCCTCGCTCTCGCGGCGGAGCGCGGACTGGGCCGGCACATGACGACGCAACAACTCGGCTACCCGGTCTCCACCGCCCGGCTCGTGGCGGCCTCGGTGTTCACCGCGCTCTGCGCGGCGTGGCTCGTGTTCGCCTGGGTCGGCGACTGGGGACTGCTCCTGCTGTCGCTGGGGCTGCCGTTCTTCCTGATGACAGCGGTCAAGATGTTCGGCACCGTCGCGCTCTACCGCAACCAGCGCGACATCCACCTCTTCGACGACGGCGTCGTCGTGGTCGCGCGCGGGCGGCCGACGGCCTTCCGGCGGTCGACGCTGACCGTGACGCCGAACCGCCTGGGTGACAAGCTCCTCGACGTCCGGCTGAGCGGCGACGGGAACGAGGCCCTCCTCGTGGCGGGGTCGTTCGGCGACGACGTCCTCGCGCGGGTGACCAGGCAGCTCCAGGGTGCCGCCGGCTGACCACGCGCGGGTCCGTCCGATCCCGCCGGTTCGCCCCTACGTCGCGCGTTCCGCGTGGACGCAGGGACCGGCCCGCCACCACTCGCCCAGCTCGGCCAGCGCCTCGTCACCGAACGGGTTCACGCCCGGGCCGGCGGCGAGCGCGTGGGCCACGCAGACGTGCAGGCACTTCACGCGGTCGGGCATGCCGCCCGCGCTGACGTCCGTGCCGAGCGGCTCGATCGCGTCCCGCTCGGCGAGGTAGGACTCGTGCGCGCGGCGGTAGGCGGCGGCCAGCTCGGGGTCCTCGGCGAGCCGCTCGGTCATCTCCCGCATCCACCCGGACGCCTCAAGCCCGCCGATGCGCGAGTTCAGCCGCGAGCAGGTCAGGTAGTACAGCGTGGGGAACGGGGTGCCGTCCTCCAGCCGCGGTGCGGTCTGCACGACGGCGGGCAGGCTGCAGGGGCAGCGGTGCGCCACCTCCCGCAAGCCGCGGGGAGTGCGTCCCAGCTGCGCGGTGACCGCCGCGACGTCCTCGGCGGCGACCTGCTGCTCCGGGGTCATCGCGGTCCCTCCGTCACTTCTCGCCACAGCACGTGGTACCAGGGAACACCGGCGTCGGCTCCCGTGGGCGCGGCCGGTTCCGGCGCAACCGGCAGCTGCACCACGTACGGCACCTCTCCGGGCATCACGTACCCGAGCCGGGACCGCGCCTGCGCCTCGATCTCGGCCGGGTCGGACAGCCGCGCCCGCTGCTGCGTCAGCTCGGCGACCTCCACCCCGAGGGCCTGCTGCTGCTCCGACACCGCCGCGAGCTCCTGGCGTTGGGCCACGTAGTTGCGCAGCGGCACCGCGACGGTGAGCGCGAGCGCGCACACGACGAGCGCGAGGATGGCCGCGCGCTTCGTGGAGGACAGCCCGAGCAGCCCGGTGGTGGCCGCGACCACGCCACGGGCGCGCGGCACCCGCGTCAGCCGCGGTTCGCGGTTGCGACGCCTCGAGGCACCGGTACCCGAGCGTCGCGGGCGGGGGGTGCGACGCGTGCGCTCCCCCCGTGCCTTGGCCCGCTCGTCCCCCACAGCCCCGATGTTCCCTTCCCGGACCGGCTAGGCGCCGGCGTCCGCGGAGGAGTAGCGCGGGAATGCGAGGTCGCCCGCGTACCGGGCGGCGTCCCCGAGCGCCTCCTCGATGCGCAGCAGCTGGTTGTACTTCGCCACCCGCTCGGATCGGGCCGGTGCGCCGCTCTTGATCTGACCACAGCCGGTGGCGACCGCGAGGTCCGCGATCGTGGTGTCCTCGGTCTCGCCCGAGCGGTGGCTCATCATGCAGCGGTAGCCCGAGGACTGCGCGAGCGTGACCGCGTCGAGCGTCTCCGACAGCGTGCCGATCTGGTTGACCTTGACCAGCAGCGCGTTGGCCGCGCCCCGGCTGATGCCCTCGTCGAGCCGCTCCGGGTTGGTGACGAACAGGTCGTCGCCCACGAGCTGGACCTTGTCGCCGAGTGTGTCGGTGAGCGCCACCCAGCCGTCCCAGTCGTCCTCGGACAGCGGGTCCTCGATCGAGACCAGCGGGTAGGCCTCCACCAGCTCGCTGTAGACCGCGGCGAACTCCTGGGAGGAGAGCTTGCGCCCCTCGTAGGAGTAGACGCCGTCGCTGTGGAACTCGGTGGCGGCCACGTCGAGGGCCAGCGCGATGTCGCGCCCGAGGGTGTAGCCGGTCTTCTCGATCGCCTCGGCGATGAGGTCGAGCGCGGCGCGGGTGCCGGGCAGGTCGGGAGCGAAGCCGCCCTCGTCGCCCAGCCCGGTGGCCAGGCCCTTGCCCTTGAGCACCGACTTCAGCGCCTGGTAGACCTCGGCACCCCAGCGCAGCGCTTCCTTGAACGAGTCGGCCCCGACCGGCGCGATCATGAACTCCTGCACGTCCACGGAGCTGTCGGCGTGGGCGCCACCGTTGATGATGTTCATCATCGGCACCGGCAGCACGTGCGCGTTGGGGCCACCCACGTAGCGGAACAGCTCCAGACCCGACGACTCCGCCGCAGCCTTCGCCACGGCGAGCGACACGCCCAGCAGCGCGTTGGCGCCGAGGCGCGACTTGTCCGGGGTGCCGTCCAGGTCGACGAGGCGCTGGTCGACCAGGCGCTGGTCGACGGCCTCCATCCCGGTGAGCTCCGGCCCGATCTCGTCCAGGACGGCGCTCACGGCCTTCTCGACGCCCTTGCCGCCGAAACGCAGCGGGTCGCTGTCACGCAGCTCCACCGCCTCGTGCTCGCCCGTCGATGCGCCCGACGGCACCGCCGCCCGGGCCAGCGTCCCGTCGTCGAGCGCGACCTCCACCTCGATCGTGGGGTTGCCCCGCGAGTCGAGGATCTCCCGCGCGCCGACCTGCTCGATGACCGCCACCAGTGCTCCCGTCGAAAAGGTTCGCTCGTCCGGGGGGCAAGCCTAGTCGGGGAGCCACCCGGAGCCGTGCAGGAACCCGCCCGACAGGGCGGATGACGGCCGGGGTTCACCGCTCGGATCACCGCACGGCGCGCGCAGATCGCGCCATCGACACCTGGCGGCATCGACACCTAACGTAGAGCGACCATGACGAGTCAGCCCGCCGCCGACGGCCTGTTCGAGTCGTTCCGCCGTGCCGAGATGCTCATTGCACGCAGCAGACCGCTCGACGCGCTGCAGGCGCTCTCCCCGGTCCTCGCCAGCCAGCCGAACGACGCATCCGTCCAGTTGCTCGCCGGTCGCGCCTACCTCAACTCCGCGCAGCTGGAGCAGGCCGAGGAGGCGTTCGCGCGGGTGCTCGACCTGGACCCGTCCGACCACTACGCGCGCTTCGCCCTCGGCAAGGCCCTGCACCGCCAGGGTCGGCTCGCGGAGGCGCTCGCCCAGCTCAAGATGGCCGCCGCGATGGACCCGCGCCCCGAGTACCAGGAGGCACTCGGCGAGGTGCGCGCCCGGATCGCCGTCGACGCCGATCTGGACGATCGGGACTGAACCGACAAACCTCGCGCTGACCTGCGGAGACCTACTCCACTCGGCTCTTCCGCGGCCCGCACGGCAAGGCTAGCCTTCGCTCGCTACTGGGAAGCCTGGCCTGAGGGAGCAGCGTGCTCGGCAACGCACTGATCGGACTGCGGGAAGGCCTCGAGGCCGCCCTGGTGGTCAGCATCCTCGTCGCCTTCCTCGTGCGCACCGGGCGCCGCTCGGCGCTGCCGATGGTCTGGCTCGGCGTCGGGATCGCCGTCGTGGTGAGCGCCGCCGTCACGCTCGCCCTCGCGCTCGCGCAGCAGCAGCTGACGTTCGAGGCGCAGGAGGCGTTCGGCGGCGTCCTCTCGATCGTCGCGGTCGGCTTCGTGACGTGGATGGTCTTCTGGATGCGCAGGGCCGCCCGGTCGATCTCCGCCGAGCTGCAGGGCAGGCTCGAAGGCGCGCTCGCGATGGGCCCGACGGCCGTGGTCGTGATGGCGGCGCTCGCGGTCGGTCGCGAGGGTCTCGAGACCGCGCTGTTCTTCTTCACCGCGGCCCGGGCCGCCGGGGAGACCGCGCGGCCGCTCATCGGTTTCCTGATCGGGATCGCGGTGGCCGTCGCGCTCGCGTACCTGATCTACCGCGGCGCGGTCCGTCTCGACCTCGGCCGGTTCTTCACCGTCACCGGGGTGCTGCTGATCCTCGTGGCCGCCGGCATCCTCGCCTACGGCGTGCACGACCTGCAGGAAGCGGGCATCGTGCCCGGGCTCACGACCCTCGCCTTCGACGTCAGCGCGGTGATCCCGCCCGATTCCTGGTACGGCGTCCTGCTGAAGGGGATCTTCAACTTCTCCCCGGCCACGACCGTGGCCGAGGCGATCGTCTGGGTCGCCTACGTGGCCGTCGTCCTCCCGCTGTTCCTGCGACCGCGACGCAGCGCGACCACCCCCGCCTGATCCTTCCTCCTGAATCGTTCCGAGGAGCACCATGTCCCGCACGTCCCGAGCCGCCCTGTTCACCGCCTTCGCGACGGTGGCGGTCGCCGGCTGCACCAGCACCGCCCCGCCCGCCGCCGACGCCGGGGGTGGCGGCGGTCCGATCGCCGTGACTGCGGGCGACACGAGCTGCGAGGTCGCCGCCGCCGATGCACCGGCAGGCACGATCACGTTCGCCGTGCGCAACACCGGCAGCAAGATCACCGAGTTCTACCTCTACGGCACCGGCGACCGGATCATGGGCGAGGTCGAGAACATCGGGCCCGGACTCACCCGCGAGCTGATCGTCGAGGTGCCCGACGGCGGCACCTACACCACGGCGTGCAAGCCGGGCATGGTCGGCGACGGGATCCGCGCCCCCTTCGCCGTCACCGGCGCGGCCACGCGGTCGGTCGACTCGGACACCCGGCTGGCCGAGGCAACCGCGGGATACCACCGCTGGGTCACCTCGCAGATCGAGGCGCTGGTGCCCAAGACGCAGGAGTTCGTCGACGCGGTGCAGGCCGGCGACGTGGAGACCGCCAAGGCGCTGTTCCCCGTCTCGCGGACCTACTGGGAGCGGATCGAGCCGGTCGCGGAGTCGTTCGGCGACATCGACCCGAAGATCGACGGCCGCGAGGACGACGAGCGCGACCCGGGCGTCGGCTTCACCGGCTACCACCGGCTGGAGAAGGACCTGTGGGTCGACGGCCTGCAGCCCGACTCCCCCGCGATCGCCGACCAGCTCATGACCGACCTCGCCGACCTGCAGTCGCGCGTCGCCACCGTCGAGCTCACTCCCGTGCAGCTCGCGAACGGGGCGAAGGAGCTGCTCGACGAGGTCGCCACCGGCAAGATCACCGGCGAGGAGGACCGCTACTCGCACACCGACCTCTGGGACTTCAAGGCCAACGTCGAAGGCTCCCAGGGTGCCGTCGCCGCGCTCCGCCCGGTGATCGACGCGAAGGACCCGGCGCTCGGCCCGCTGCTCGACGAGCGGTTCGCCGCCGTCGACGCGCTGCTCGAGGAGTACCGCGACGGCGACGGGTACCGGCTCTACACGGAGCTGAGCGAGGACGACATCCGCCGCATGACCGAGGCCGTGGACGCGCTGGGCGAGCCGGTGAGCCAGGTCGCCGGCGTCGTCACGGCATGACCGGTGGGCTGCGGCGACGGCAGCTGCTCGGTTGGGCGGGCGCCGGCGCCGCGCTGGCCGGCGCGGGCGCCTTGGCGGGCTGCACGACGCCGGCCGCACCCGCCGTCGACGGGGTGGTCCCGTTCCGCGGGACGCGCCAGGCCGGGATCGTCACGCCCGCGCAGGACCGGCTGCACTTCGTCGCGCTCGACCTCACCACCGGCGACCGCGACCGGGTTCGCGCGCTGCTGCAGAAGTGGACGGTCGCGGCCGAGCGCATGACCGCGGGCGCGGAGACGGCGCCGGGCGGCGCGACCGGCGGCAACCCGGCCGCCCCTCCCGACGACACCGGCGAGGCGCTCGGCCTGCCGGCGTCGTCGCTCACGCTGACGTTCGGCGTGGGCCCCGGGTTCTTCGACCGGCTGGGCCTCGACCCCGCCCTGCGCCCGCCCGGCCTCGCCGAGCTGCCCCGGTTCACCGGCGACCAGCTCGACCCGGCCCTGTCCGGCGGCGACCTGTGCATCCAGGCGTGCTCCGACGACCCGCAGGTGGCGGTGCACGCGGTGCGCAACCTCGTCCGCTCCGGGTTCGGCACCACCACGGTGCGGTGGTCACAGCTCGGGTTCGGGCGCACGTCGTCGACGTCCACTTCACAGGCCACGCCGCGCAACCTGTTCGGCTTCAAGGACGGCACCCGCAACCTCAAGGCCGAGGACGGCGCCGAGCTCGACCGGCACGTGTGGGTGCGGCCCGGGGACGGGCCCGCGTGGCTCGAAGGCGGCAGCTACCTCGTCGCGCGGCGGATCCGGATGCACATCGAGATCTGGGACCGCACGTCGCTCGCCGAGCAGGAGACGATCATCGGCCGGACGAAGGGTGAGGGCGCCCCGCTCGGCGCGGCCGCCGAGTTCGACCCGCCCGACCTCTCCCCCGGGAGCGCCGTCGGCGCCGACGCGCACATCCGGCTCGCCTCCGCCGAGCACCTCGGCGGCGCGCGGATCCTGCGGCGCGGCTACAACTTCGTGGACGGCAGCGACGGTCGCGGCCACCTGGACGCCGGGCTGTTCTTCGTCGCGTTCGCGCGCGATCCCCACGCCCAGTTCGTGCCGATGCAGCGAGCGCTGGCGAACGACGACGTGCTGATGGAGTACATCGAGCACACCGGCTCGGCCGTCTTCGCCTGCCCACCCGGCCTCGGCGAGGGCGAGTACTGGGCCCAGCGTCTCCTCGCTCCGTGAGCACCCGCGAGACGCGCCCAAACACCCGCGAATCGCGCCCAAACACCCGCGAGTCGGGGTCGAGCACCCGCGAGTCGGGGCCTCAGCGCGCACGTATCGCGGTCCGGCTGCACCACAGACGCAAGGACCCTCACCTGGAGCCCGACACACACGCACACCCAAAGCCCGACTCGCCGAGGAGCGGAGCCCGACACACGCAGACCCAAAGCCCGACTCGCGGAAGGGCAGAACGCGACACACACGCACCCAAAGCCCGACTCGCGGAAGGGCGGGGCGCGACATGTGCGCGCCTAGAGCCCGACTCGCGGAGGGGTCAGGCGGCGGTCGTGGTGTTGTACCGGTCGGCGGCGGCCCAGACCAGGCGGGCGTACTCCACCGAGCTGTTGTAGGTGAGGATCCCGTCCCACCAGCCCTCGCCGCTGGCGGTGTCGCGGCCGTCGGCGCAGAGGTAGCGGGCCGCGGCGAGGGCAGCGTCGTCGAGCTGGTGCGGGTCGCGGACGCCGTCGGCGTTGCCGTCGGCGCCGTAGCGCTCCCAGGTGCCGGGCAGGAACTGCATGGGACCGACGGCCCGGTCGAAGGTCGTGTCGCCGTCGAACCGGCCCGTGTCGGTGTCGCGGATCTCGCGGACGCCGGGCGAGCCGTCCAGCGGGACCCCGATGATGCGCGGGCGCGCGACGCCGTCGGCGTCCACCTCCGCGCCGCCGTAGCGGCCGTGGTCGGACTCGACGCGGCCGATCCCGGCCAGGGTGATCCACGACAGGCCGCAGTCGGGCGTGTCGGCCCGCTGCCCGAGCTCGGCCGCGGCATAGGCGCGCAGTGCACGTGCCGGGACACCGCTGCGCTCCTGCGCGGCGCCGGACCACGCGGCGAGGTCGATGCCCTCGGCAAGCGGTGCGGGCTGCGGGACCGGGGTGTTCCGGTCCACGTCTGCAGGGGTGAGGCCGTCCCCGCGTCGGGGCTCGTCGGCGCCGTCGTCGGGGGCCGAGAGGGAGGAGAGGGCGGCGACACCGACCACCACCAGCATCGCCATCACGCCGAGCACTGCCAGCACGATCGGTCCGGCACGGCGAGGGCGGCGCCGGTCGGGTGCGGTCACCCCATCCAGACTAGCGATCTCCGCGGCGGCGCGCCGTCAGCTCCGCTCGCGGGGCCAGTACCGCTTCCAGGCGTCGGGGTCGAGGGCGTGGGGGTCGGCGCCGTCGGCCGCAGCCGTGCGCTCGGCGCTGCGCACCGCCTCGGCGAACCGGCGTGCGGCGGTGCGCAGCGCGGCCTCCGGGTCGATCCCGGCGAGCTTCGCCTGCGCGGCGAGGGCGAACAGCTGCTCGCCCACGCCCGAACCGGACGGGAGCAGGTCGGCGGGCAGGTGGGCCCGGGCCGTGCGGCTGGTGAGCTTCGCGGCGAGCGCGACGGCGGGCTGCCCGAGCGGCACGCCGTCCACGCTGGACTCGCGCTGCTTCTCGGCGCGCTTGAGCTCCTCCCAACGGTGCTCCTGGCGCTCGGCGGTGTCGATCCGCTCGCTGCCGGCGAAGACGTGCGGGTGCCGCCCGACCAGCTTGGCGACGAGGTCGCCTGCCACGTCGTCGATCGTGAACGGCCGCTCCGGGTCCTCTGCGGCGACGCGCGCGTGGAACAGCACCTGCAGCAGGACGTCGCCCAGCTCCTCGCGGACGGCGTGGCGGTCACCGTCCTCGATCGCCTCGTAGAGCTCGTAGGACTCCTCGATGAGGTACTGCAGCAGCGACTCGTGGGTCTGCTCGGCGTCCCAGGGGCAGCCGCCGGGCGAGCGGAGCCGGTCCATCACGGCGGCGGCGTCGAGCAATGCGGCGCCAGGGGGCGGGTCCGCGCGGACGAGGTCACCGTCGTCGCGGGCCGGGTCCGTGGTCAACAGCACCTCGGCGCCGTCACCCCACCCGTCCGACCGCACCGCACCCGTGGCGGCCACGACCTCGGCGGGGACGCTCGCGTCGGCGAGCACCCGGTCGGCGGCACGGAGGGCGGGCAGCGCCGCGGCCGGCAGGACGCCGGTCCACCGCTCGGGCAGGACGACGACGGTGCGGCGCACACCCGGGTTGCCCACCGGCTCAGGCCGCCGCCGGTGGCAGGATCATCCCGGCCTGCTCGTCCTCGCCGACGACGCGGAGCTGGATCGGGTCCATCACCCCGTAGCGGGGGTTGATCTCCACACCGACCTCGTCGATCGTCTGCTGCAGCGAGCGCAGCCCGATCGCGACGAACTCGGCCTGGCTGAGGCTGGAGAGCGCCGCCGGGTCGGTGGGGGCGTCGGTGCGCCGGTCGGTGACGCGCAGGATGAGCCAGCCGTTCTGGCGCGGGTCGGCCTGGTAGGCCACGACCGAGCCGGTGGGCACCCAGAACGCGGGCGACGCCGCGTCGCCGGGCGAGGCCGCTGCCTGAACGGTGAGGCCGCTGCGCCCGGTCTGCGGGTTCGCGGTCAGCGCGTCGGCCTCCGGGCCACCCCGGGCGAGCACCTCCGACTTGGCCTGCGCGTCCTCGCGGGACGTGGCGGCCACGAGGTCGACGGTGACCTGCAGCCCGGGCACCAGACGCTGGCCCAGCTGCGCGGCGATCACCTGGTCGCGCGCCCAGTCGCGCAGCTCCTGGCCCTGCAGGAAGTCCTCGACACCCAGGCGACCGTTCGGGTCGGGCTGGGCGAGCAGGGCCAGCTGCGCGTCGATCTGCGGCTCGGCGACGCTGATGCCCTCTTCGGCGGCGCGGCGCGCGAGCAGGCCGTGCATCACCTCGCGGGTGACGATGTCGCGCGCGAGCCGGGCCGGGGTGACCTGCCGCGCGGCGAGCTCCGCCTGGTCGTGCATCGACAGCGCCGCGTCGAGCTGGCTCTGGACGCGCTCGAGCGGGACGGCCTGGCCGCCGACGACGACCGCCGTACCTGCCTGGCCCGGTCCACCACATCCGCTGACGACCGCAGCGACGACCACGACGGCCGCGGCAACGCGTCCCACCCGCATCCGCATCCGCACGTCCGACACCCTCTCACGGGGGGTGTGGGGTCCGGATCAGAGGTCGGCCTGCACCACCAGCGTGCCGCAGATCTTGTCGGCGAAGGTCTGGTGCTGCTCGTCCCACAACGGCCACACATACCCCAGTCCGAGGGTGAGCCCGTCGAGCAGGTGGGCGATCTGGCGGCCCACCGCCCGCCCGAACCCGACCGGCTCACCGGTGCGCGCCGCGACGAGGCGCGTGCCGAGCGCACTCTTGCCGAGACTCTGACCCGAACGGCCCTGCCGGTAGCCGCTGTTCCACAGCAGGAACACCGACCCGACCACGGCCGCGGCCGGGTACACGAAGCCGATCACGAGGACGTCCCTCGTGGCGAGCGCGGCGATCAGCGCAACGGCGAGCAGCCCGCCGGGGATACCGATGTCGATCAGGAAGCCGCCGACGCGCTGCCCGTACGTGGCGAGCAGCGGGAACCCGTACAGCGGCGGCCGGGCTCCACCTGCAGCGTCCTGACGGAGCGGGTCGGACTCCGGACGGGGTTCGGGCACGCAGTTCTCCGGCGACGTCGTGCCCGCCCGAGCCGGTCTCGGGGGGCTCCAACTAGAAGATCGCCACGAACGGCGGTTCGTTACTCCACGCAGGTGAACGGATGCGGATCGTCAGACCGCAGCAGGGTGACGCACCGGGCTGACGATGTCGGTGAGCAGCTTCGTGCACCACTCGAGCAGGGCGACGTCCCGCAGCGGCGCCCCACCGATCCGTCCGCCCTCCACCGGCTTCGGCACCGTGACGAGCTTGGACGCCGGCTTGTACTGCGCCTTCGGGTGCAGCCGCCGCAGCCGCAGCTGCGCCGAGTCGGGCAGGTCCACCGGGCCGATCCGGACGCTCGCCCCGGCCACCGCCACCTCGCCGACGCCCAACGTCCGGCAGGTCTGCCGGAACGTCGCGACGGCGAGCAGGTTGCGCACCGCGGTGGGCGGCTCGCCGTAGCGGTCGACGAGCTCCTCGACGATCGCGTCGAGCGCGGCGGCGTCCGACGCCTCGGCGATCTTGCGGTAGACCTCGAGCCGCAGCCGCTCTCCCGTGACGTAGTCGTGCGGCACGTGCGCGTCGATCGGCAGGTCCACCCGCACCTCGGCCAGCTGCTCGGGCTCCTCGCCCTCGCCGGCGCCCGCCTGCTGGCGGAACGCCGCAACGGCCTCCCCGACCAGACGGATGTAGAGGTCGAACCCGACGCCGGCGATGTGGCCGCTCTGCTCGGCGCCGAGGATGTTGCCCGCGCCGCGGATCTCCAGGTCCTTCATCGCGACGGCGGCGCCGGACCCCAGGTCGGAGTGCTGGGCGATGGTGGCCAGGCGATCGTGCGCGGTCTCGGTGAGCGGGTGCTCGGGCGGGAAGAGGAAGTAGGCGTAGCCGCGCTCGCGGCCCCGGCCGACCCGGCCGCGCAGCTGGTGGAGCTGGGAGAGCCCGAGGGTGTCGGAGCGCTCGACGATCAAGGTGTTGGCGTTGGAGATGTCCAGGCCGTTCTCCACGATCGTCGTGCAGACCAGGACGTCGTACTCCTTGTGCCAGAACCCGGCGACCGTCCGTTCCAGCAGGTCCTCGTTCATCTGCCCGTGCGCGATGCCGATGCGCGCCTCCGGGACGAGGTCCCGGATCTGCCGCGCCGCGCGGTCGATGGTCGAGACCCGGTTGTGCACGTAGAACACCTGGCCGTCGCGCAGCAGCTCGCGGCGGATCGCCGCGCCCACCTGCTTGGTGTCGTACCCGCCGACGTAGGTGAGCGTGGGGTGGCGGTCCTCGGGCGGCGTGGCGATCGTCGACATCTCGCGGATCCCGGCCAGGCTCATCTCCAGCGTGCGCGGGATCGGCGTGGCGGACAGGGTGAGCACGTCGACGTAGGTGCGCAGCGCGGTGATGTGTTCCTTGTGCTCCACGCCGAAGCGCTGCTCCTCGTCGACGATCACGAGGCCGAGGTCCTTCCACCGGATCCCGGTCTGCAGCAGGCGGTGGGTGCCGACCACGATGTCGACCTCGCCCCCGGCGAGCCCCTCGACCGTCTGCTTCGCCTCCATCGCGTCGGTGAACCGCGAGAGCCCCTTGACGGTGACCGGGAAGGCGCGCATCCGGTCGGCGAAGGTCTGCAGGTGCTGGGTGGCCAGCAGGGTCGTGGGCACGAGCACGGCCACCTGCTTGCCGTCCTGCACCGCCTTGAACGCCGCCCGCACCGCGATCTCGGTCTTGCCGAACCCGACGTCGCCGGAGATCACCCGGTCCATCGGGACCGCGCGCTCCATGTCGCGCTTGACCTCCTCGATGGCCGCGAGCTGGTCGGGCGTCTCGGTGAACGGGAACGCGTCCTCCAGCTCGCGCTGCCACGGCGTGTCCGTGGCGAACGCGTGGCCCGGCGAGGACTGGCGGGCCGCGTAGAGCTGCACCAGCTGGGCGGCGATCTGACGGACGGCCTTGCGGGCGCGCCCCTTGGTCCTGGCCCAGTCGGCACCACCGAGCTTGTTGAGGCTCGGCACCTCGCCGCCGACGTAGCGGCTGATCTCGTCGAGCGCGTCGGTGGGGACGAAGAGCCGGTCCGCGGGCTGCCCGCGCTTGGAGCTCGCGTACTCCAGCACGAGGTACTCGCGGGTGGCACCGGCGACGGTGCGCTCGCGCATCTCGACGAACCGGCCGATGCCGTGCTGGGAGTGCACGACGTGGTCGCCGGGGGTCAGGGTGACCAGGTCGACGGCGTTGCGCCGCTTCGACGCCAGCTTGCGCGGTTCGGTGCCGGTGGCGCGGTTGCCGGTGAGGTCGGACTCGGTGAGCAGCACGAGCCCGGACGCGGTGAGGCCCTCGGTGAGCCGGCCGCAGGTGACGGTGACCAGGCCCGGCTGCGGAGCCTCGAGCAGCTCCTCGACGAGGGTGGCCGGCACGTCGGCCTCGCGCAGCTGCTCCAGCGAGCGCTGCGCGGTGCCGTGCCCGGCCACGACGAGGACGGCGGCGCCCCCGGTGGCCACGTGGGCGCGCAGGTCGACCAGGGCGCGGTCGGTGTCGCCGCGGTAGCTCTCGACCTCGTGGACGGCCGGCGCGAGCACGTCGTCGCGTCCGGAGAGCAGCGGGCTGAGCGTGACGACCGGGCGCCCGGTGCTCGACGCGCGCCCCAGGACCTCGCCGAGGTCGCGGTAGGCGGACGCCCCGACGTCGATCGGCGAATCAGCACCGACACCCGCCGCGAACCAGGACGCCTCGAGGAACTCCTGCCCCGTGCGCACGAGATCGGCGCTGCGGGTGCGGATGCGCTCCGGGTCGGCGAGGAGCACGAGCGACCCGGCGGGCAGCAGGTCGGTGAGCAGCTCGAGCTCGCTGCCGACCAGCGCGGGCACGAGCGACTCCATGCCCTCGGTGGGGATGCCCTCGGCGAGGTGCTCCAGCAACTCGCGCAGCTGCGGGTTGTTCTCGTGGGTGCGGGCCAGGGCGGCGGCCCGCTCGCGCACGGGCTCGGTGAGCAGCAGCTCCCGGCAGCCGGGGGCCAGCAGCTCGTCGACGGGTTCCACCGAGCGCTGGTCCGCCACGGAGAACGAGCGCAGCTCGCTGACCTCGTCGCCCCAGAACTCCACACGCACGGGGTGCTCGGCCGTGGGCGGGAAGACATCGACGATCCCGCCACGGACGGCGAACTCGCCGCGACCGGTGACCATCTCGACCCGGCGGTAGGCGAGCTCGACGAGCCGGACGAGCATCTCGTCGAAGTCGGCGGTGTCGCCGACGCGCAGCCGCACCGGGTCGAGCGTGCCGAGCCCGGGGGCGATCGGCTGGATCAGGCTGCGGGCGGTGGCGACCACGACGCGCGGGGCCGTGGCAGGCGAGGCGAGGCGGCGGAAGATATCCAGGCGGCGCCCGACGGTGTCCGGGCGCGGGGAGAGCCGCTCGTGCGGCAGCGTCTCCCACGAGGGCAGCACGGCCACCGCGGCCGGCTCGAGCAGGTCGGCAACCGCGGCCCCGGCATCCTCGGCCTCGCGGTCGGTGGCGGTGACGAGCAGGACGGTGCGCCCCGCACCACCCTGGTCGGAGGGGATGCCGAACGCCGCGGCGAGGAACGGGCGCAGCGCCGACGGGCCCTCCACGGCCAGAGCGGGCACCTCGTCGGCGCGGGCGTCACGGGCGGCGTCGAGCACCGCGCGCAGATCGGGGTCGGAGAGGGGGAAGCGGAGCAGACCGGAGAGCTTGGCCACGGTTTCAGGACCCCTTGCAAGGCAGGAGAAGCGCACGCAGAGCAGACCCCTGCCCGGGATGCTCCCCCGGCCGGGGCCTCCCCCGCAGCTTACGCCCGCGGCCGGGCGGTTCGTGAGTGGATGCAGCCGGTCGAGCCCGTCAGGGCACACGCCGGCTGCGGGGCAGTGGCAGCATCGCTGCCCATGACCCAGCTGTCGAAGCTGCCCGATGTCGACCCCGAGGTGCCCAACGCCGCCCGCATGTACGACTACTTCCTCGGCGGCTCGCACAACTTCGCGGCCGACCGCGAGGCCGCGGAGCGCATCAAGCGCGTGATGCCCTTCGCCGTGGCGGTGATCCAGGCCAACCGGTTCTTCCTCGGGCGGGCCGTGCGGTTCTGCGCCGAGCAGGGAGTGGACCAGTTCCTCGACCTCGGCTCCGGGATCCCCACCGTCGGCAGCGTGCACGACGCCGCTCGCGCCGTCGTGCCGCAGGCCCGCGTGGCCTACGTCGACAACGAGCCGGTCACCGTCGCGTCCGCGGCCGCGCTGCTCGACGGCGACCCGAACGCCACGATCACCGCGGGCGACATGCGCGAGCCCGACGCCGTGCTCGCCGCCCCCGGCGTGCGCGACCTGCTCGACCTGACGCGCCCGGTGGCCCTGCTCACCGTCTCGATGATGCAGTTCATCCACGACGACGCCGAGGCGATCGGGCTGCTCGAGCGGTACCGCAGCCGGCTCGCGCCCGGGAGCCTCCACGTGCTGACCCACGTGACCGGTGATCACGACACGAGCGAGCTCGAGGCCGCCGAGGAGGTGTACGAGACGACCGCCAACCCGGGGAAGCTGCGCCCCCGGGAACGCGTCGCGGCCTTGTTCGGCGACACCGAGCTCGTGGAACCCGGCCTCGTCGACGTCACCGACTGGCGACCGCAGGAGATGGCAGGCGCCCAGCACCGCGGGCTGTGGGCGGGCGTGGGACGCATCGGCTGAGTTCCGGCTCTCGTGCCCGCCGCCCACCGCTGGCACCATCCACCACCATGACCGAGACGTCGAAGCTGCCGGCCGTCGACCGCGACACCCCCAACGCCGCGCGCATGTACGACTACCTGCTCGGCGGCTCGCACAACTTCGCCGCCGACCGCGCCGCCGCCGATCGGATCAAAGCCACGGTGCCGTGGCTGGCCGACGTGGCCCGCACGAACCGGTTCTTCCTCCACCGTGCCGTCCGGTTCTGCGTGGAGGCGGGCGTCGACCAGTTCATCGACCTGGGGTCGGGCATTCCGACGGCGGGGAACGTCCACGATGCGGCGCGGGCGATGAACCCGGGAGCTCGTGTGGCGTACGTCGACAACGAACCGGTCACCGTGGCCTCGGCGACCGCCCTGCTCGAGGGCGACCCGCTCGCCACCATCTCGGCGGTGGACATGCGGGACCCGGATGCCGTCTTCGCCGCGCCGGGGGTGTGCGACCTGCTGGACCTGAGCCGCCCGGTCGCCCTGCTCACCGTCGCCGTCCTGCACTTCGTGTCCGACGAGGACGACCCCGCCGGTCTCGCCGAACGCTACCGGAGTCGACTCGCCCCTGGCAGCCTCCACGTACTGACGCACGCCACAGGTGATCACGATCCCGACGATGTGACCACGATCGACAGCGTGTACCGGAACACCGCGAACCCGTCGACGCCGCGAACCCGCCGGCAGGTCGCGGCTCTCTTCGGCGACACCGAACTCGTGGATCCCGGCCTCGTCGACGCCACCGAATGGCGGCCGCTCGACAACGTCGGCGCGCAGCACCGAGGGCTCTGGGCCGGCATCGGCCGCATCCGCTGACGCTTCAGATCGTTGCGACGGTTCGGTGACACCGCGCGTCCAGGGCGGGTCCCCAGTGGACGTTCGCGGGGGGTAGCGGCACGATCCGCCTGATGAGCGACGCGTCGGAGCTGCCCCCGCTCGACCCCGACGTGCCGAACCCGGCCCGGATGTACGACTACTACCTCGGCGGCTCGCACAACTTCGCCGCCGACCGCGCCACCGCGCAGCAGGTCGAGGCGAACGTGCCGTGGGTCGTGGCCGCGGTCCGCGCCAACCGGTTCTTCCTGGGGCGCGCCGTGCGGTTCTGCGTCGACGAGGGTGTGGACCAGTTCCTCGACCTGGGGTCGGGCATCCCCACGGTCGGGCACGTGCACGAGGTCGCACAGGACGCCGCCCCGCTCGCGAGGGTCGCCTACGTCGACGTCGAGCCGGTCACCGTCGCGTCGGCAACCGCCATCCTCGGCGGCGACGCCCGCACCACCATCACCGCCGCGGACATGCGCGACCCGGACACCGTCTTCGACGCCCCCGGCGTCCGCGACCTGCTCGACCTGTCCCGCCCGGTCGCCCTGCTCACCGTCGCCGTGCTGCACTACCTGTCCGACGACGACGACCCGGTCGCGCTCGTCGAGCGCTACCGGCGACGGCTCGCCCCCGGGAGCATGCACGTCCTCTCGCACGTCACGGGCGACCACGATCCGGATCCGATCGCTGCGGCGGAGCGCGTCTACCGCGGTACCGCCACACCGTTGACGTTCCGGACGCGGCAGCGGATCGAGGCGATGCTCGCCGGCACCGAGCTGGTCGTGCCCGGCATGGTCGACGCGTCGCAGTGGCGCCCGCAGGACCCGGCGGACGCCCAGCACCGCGGGTTCTGGGCCGGGGTGGGCCGGATCGGGCAGTATCGGCGGCTGTGACGGATCTGTCCCGGCTCCCCGACGTCGACATCACCGTGCCGAACGCCGCCCGCATGTACGACTACCACCTCGGCGGCTCGCACAACTTCGCCGCCGACCGCGCCGCGGCCGACCGAACGCGCGAGGTCATGCCCTGGATCGTGGAGGCGGTGCGGGCGAACCGGCGCTTCCTGGGGCGCGCCGTGCGGTACTGCCGGGCCGCCGGAATCGACCAGTTCCTCGACCTGGGCTCGGGCATCCCGACGGTCGGCAACGTGCACGAGGTCGCCCGAGCCGGCGGGGGGACGGCCCGGGTGGCGTACGTCGACAACGAGGCCGTGACGGTCGCGTCCGCGATTGCCCTGCTCGAGGGCGATCCGTTCACCACGATCACCACGGCCGACATGCGCGACCCCGATGCCGTATTCGCGGCACCGGGCGTGCGGGACCTGCTCGACCTGTCCCGACCGGTCGCCCTGCTGACGGTCGCCGTCCTGCACTTCGTGTCCGACGACGACGACCCGGTCGCGCTGTGCGCCGCCTACCGCAGCCGGCTGGCGCCGGGCAGCATGCACGTGCTCTCGCACGTCACGGGCGACCACGATCCCGACACCGCCGCGGCGGCGGCGAGCACGTACCAGCGCACCGCCCACCCGATCTGGCCGCGTTCCCGCGAGCGCATCAGCGCGATGCTCGGTGACGCGCAGCTCGTGGAACCCGGCCTCGTCGACGCGAGCCGCTGGCGGCCCGGCGACGACGTCGCGGACGAGCACGTGGGCTTCACCGCAGGCGTCGCGCGGCTCCCCTGACCGGACCGCCACGGTGGCCACGGACGTTCACCGGTCCACTCCGCCCGACCCGGCGCTCCGGCGGGTGCGCGGCGCGGATCCGGGGGGGTGTGTGCGAGACGTACGCCAGCAAGGTCGAGAGGCCGCCGGCGTACGACTCGCACACCCTCGCCACCGCGTGTCAAAGCCGGCCGGGCCTCTACCGCGAGCCCCGGATCATGTCGTAGACGCAGGCCGTGACCAGCCCGTAGGCCAGGTGCGGCACGAGGTCGGACACCCAGGAGCTACCCGACCAGGTGCGCGGGTCCGTCACGCCCAGCGCGGCCATCGGCCCGGTCGTCCCCACGTTCACGGCGATCCCCACTCCCGCACCGAGAACCGGCAGCGGCACCCCCGGCAGCCGCCTGCGCACCAGCCCGTAGGCCGCTCCCGTGCCCAGCCCGGCGGCGATCCCGAGCAGCGCGCCGAGGCCGGACCGGCGGTTGCCCGCCTCGTCGCTGTCGGGGCCTTGCGGGGCCAGCTCGACGCCCGCCATCTCCTCGGTCCTGCGCACCGTGGTCTCCGGGGTCGTGCTCGCCGGCCGCGCGCGCACGACCATGTCGAGGTAGGTCACGAGGTTCAGAGCGGTGGTGCCGGCGGCTCCGGCGGCGAGGCCGGCCACGAGGGATCCCATGGGCCGGGACTTCCCCGGCGCAGCCGCGTTAGTCGTGGGAGCCGCTGCGCAGCCGGCGCAGCAGGTCCGCGAGCAGGGCGGCGTGATCGAGGTCGGGCCGGCCGAGCAGCCGTTGCAGCCGAAGCCCGTCGGCGAGCCCGACGAGGAGCCGCGCCGCGTGCACCGGGTCGATCTCGCTGTGCCAGCGGCCGACTCGCTGCTCCAGGCTCACCCCTGCCGCGAGCCGCGCGACCAGCTCCTCGTACCGACGGACGAACCAGTCGTGCGCGGGGTGGTCCGGGCTGATGCTCTCGGCGGACAGCACCGTCATCAGCTCCACCAGGTGCGGCTCCTCGGTGTTGTGGCGGACACCGTCGACGAAGCCGTCGAGCGCGGTCTCGGCCGGGTCGGACGAGCCCGTGTGCTCGCGGACGAACGACGCCGTGCGCGCGTCCCGTTCCTCGATCAGTGCGAGCAGCAGCGCAGCCTTCGTCGGGAAGTAGTGCAGGAGCCCGGGCTGGGTGAGCCCGGCGGCATCGGCGATCGCGGCGAGTGATCCCGCCCGGTAGCCGTCGCGGGCGAAGATGCGCGCCGCCTCGGCCACGATCCGGGCGCGCGCCTGGACCCCTTTCGGCGTGGTCCGCCGCGCGGGGCGACTGGCCATCGGTGCCCCCCTCGTCGATCCGCCGGTCCGCGCCGACCTTAGCCACCGGTCTTGCCACCACCGGGCGGCGTCCCTAAACTTACCTAGCACTCGGTAGGTTTCTTCGACGACGAGCGGAGTGGTCCATGAGCAGCACGGGGGCGCCGCGCGCACTGCGCGCCCCGCACGGGGACCGGGCCGCGGCCGCGATCCTGCTCGCGCCGGACCTGCTCGGCTTCGCCGTCTTCCTCGGCGGACCGATCCTGCTCAGCCTCGGCCTGAGCCTGTACCGCGTGGACGGCTTCGGGCACTACGCGTACATCGGGCTCGAGAACTACGGGCGCATGCTCACCGATCCGCTGTTCGGCAAGAGCCTGCTGGTCACGGTGGTGTACGTCGCGGGGATGGTGCCCGGCGTCTTCCTCGCGAGCCTGGGCCTGGCGCTGCTGCTGCGGCAGAAGATGCCGTGGGTGGGAGTACTGCGCGCGGCGTTCTTCCTGCCGCACGTCGTCAGCCTGGTCGTGATCGGCCTCGTCTGGCAGTTCCTGCTCGTCGACAAGACGGGCGTGGTCAACCGGCTACTGGCCGGGATCGGGATCGAGGGCGTGTCCTGGCTCGGCGACGGCCGGTACGCACTGCTCACCGTCCTGCTGGTGAGCATCTGGTTCTACATGGGCTATTACATGATCATTTTCATCTCGGGGCTGAACGACATCCCCCGTGAGTACTACGACGCGGCGAAGGTGGACGGCGCCGGCCCGATCACGACGTTCCGCGCGATCACCTGGCCACTGCTGAAGCCCACCAGCTTCTTCGTGGTGGTGGTCTCCACGGTGGCCGCGATCTCGGGGGCGCAGGCGTTCGACCTGATCTACGTGATGACCAACGGCGGACCGGCCAACGCCACGTCGCTCGGGATGTTCTACATCTACCAACAGGCGTTCCAGTTCAACAACTACGGCTACGCCGCGGCACTCGCGACGATCGTCGTCCTCACCCTCGTCGTCCTCACCGGCGCGATGTTCCTGCTCACCCGAGGCGGGCGGTTCGACCATGAGTGAGCGCACGCGCACCGGCCGCCCGAACCGGCTCGCCTTCGCGGCCGCCGTGGTGCTGGCGCTGATCACCGCGGGCCCGATGCTGCTGATGCTCAGCGGGGCGCTCAAACCGCCCGACGACGTGTTCGACGGCAAGGTCCTCCCGACCGCGCCCACCCTGGAGAACTTCCAGGAGGTCCTGACCGGCGCGCCGTTCGGGCTCTACCTGTGGAACAGCTTCCTGCTCGCCGCCGGCGTCACGGTGGCAGCGGTCCTGTTCCACTCGATGGCGGCGTTCGCGCTGGCCAGGCTGCGGTTCCGCGGCCGGGACGGCATCTTCTTCACGTTGTTCGCGACGATCCTCGTGTCGATGCCGATGATCATCGTGCCGCTCTTCATCGTGGTCCGGGAGCTCGGGCTGCTCGACACCTACGCGGGCGTCGCGCTGCCGATGGTCTTCCAGGCGTTCGCGCTGTTCCTGCTGCGGCAGTTCTACCTGACCATGCCGGCCGAGCTGGAGGAGGCCGCGAAGATCGACGGCTGCGGCCCGCTGGGCATCTACTGGCGCGTCGCCCTGCCGCTGAGCCGACCGATCCTCGCCGCGCTGTCGATCTTCATCTTCCTCGGTGCCTGGAACTCGTTCCTGTGGCCGCTGACCACCACCAGCGACAGCTCCCGCTGGGTCGTCCAGATCGGGATCGCCTCGCTGCAGGGCGAGTTCGCCGGCGAGTGGAACACGATCCTCGCCGCGTCCACGCTGGCCTCCCTCCCCACGATCGCGCTGTTCCTCGTGTTCCAGCGCCAGATCATCGAGTCGATCAAGACGTCCGGACTGAAGTAGAGGGGGATCCATGACCGAACGACCCAACGTCGTCCTGATCATGATGGACGACATGGGGTACGGCGACCTGAGCTGCACGGGCTCGTCGCTGATCAGGACCCCGAACATGGACGCGATCGCGGCCGGCGGCATGACGTTCACCGACGCCTACGCGGGCGCGCCGACCTGCACGCCGTCCCGGGCGGCGCTGATGACCGGCCGCTACGCCCAACGCGTCGGCCTGCCGCGCGTGATCTTCCCGGACGACGCGGAGGGCCTGCCCGACAGCGAGGTCACGGTCGCGGAGGTGCTGCGCGACGCGGGCTACCGGTGCGCGGTGTACGGCAAGTGGCACCTCGGCGCGAAGCCCGACCACCATCCGATGAGGCACGGGTTCGACGAGTTCATCGGGTTGCCCTACAGCAACGACATGGATCCGGTGTACCTGATGGAGGGCACCGAGCGGGTCGACGGCGAGCTCGACCAGTCGCTGGTGACGCGGCGCTACACCGACGAGGCGATGGCGTTCATCGAGGAGCACCGCGAGGAGCCGTTCTTCGTCTACCTCCCGCACACGATGCCGCACATCCCGCTGCACGTGGAGGAGGAGTTCCGGGGCACCTCCGCGGCCGGCACCTACGGCGACGTGATCGAGTGCATCGACCACCACGTGGGCCGGCTCACCGCTCACCTGGACCGGCTCGGGCTCACCGACGACACCCTGGTGATCATCACCAGCGACAACGGCCCGTGGTTCGAAGGCAGCGCGGGCGGATTCCGCGGCCGCAAGATCCAGACCTGGGAGGGCGGCATCCGGGTGCCGTTCCTCGCCCGGTGGCCGAGCCGGATCGCGCCGGGCACCCGTTGTGCGGAGCCGATCTCCTTCCTCGACCTGCTGCCGACCCTCGCCGGTGTCGCCGGCGCCCCCGCCCCGGACGACAGGCCGCTCGACGGCATCGACATCGGGGCGCTGTTCGACGGCGGCCCGGCGCCGGAGCGCGAGGCCTTGTACTTCTTCAGCCACTGGTCGCTGAACGCCGTGCGCTCCGGGCGCTTCAAGCTGCACGTCGCACGCCACCCGGAGCGGGACCGCCGCGAGCTGCCGCAGCTGTTCGACCTCGTGGCCGATCCGGGTGAGAGCTACGACCTCGGCTCCCTGCACCCCGACGAGGTGCAGCGGCTCCTCGGGCTCGCCCGTGCCTTCACCGACGAGATCGAGGCGCAGCGCCCGGAGGCGCAGCGCCGCGCGGGGACCGACCTGCTCAAGGAGGCCTCCCGCACCGACCTGGTCACGGACCGGACGTTCCAGAAGGGATGACGGGCGTGGGCAGGCAGGTCAGCAGGCGCACGCTGCTGCGGGGCGCAGCCGGGCTCGCGGGAGCCGCCACGCTCGCCGGCTGCGGCGGCGGGGGCGACCCGACAGCGCTGCGGTTCTGGCAGTTCTACTCCCCCGGCGGGGGCAAACCGCTGCAGAGCAAGTGGTTCACCGACCTGGTGGACGCGTGGAACGCCGAGAACTCCCCGAGGGTCGAGCTGGAGTTCGTGCCGAACTCCCAGTACGTCGACGGGCCGAAGCTGCAGACCTCGTTCAGCGCGGGGAAGGGGCCCGACCTGTTCGTCGTGAGCCCCGGCGATTTCCTGCGCTACTACAACGGGGGCGTGCTCGCCGACCTCACGCCCTACCTCACGGAGGAGGCCCGCGCGGACTTCTACCCCGAGCTGCTGGAGAGCCGCAGCGTCGACGGGCGGGTCCACGCGCTGCCGATGGGCGGCGGCCCGCTCGCGATGTACTACAGCGTGCCGGCGTTCGAGGCGGCCGGACTCGCCGAGGGCGACCTGCCCCGGACCTGGGACCAGCTGCTCGACGTCGGTGAACGGCTCACCACGCGGGAGGGCTTCGGAGCGGTGTTCGAGACCGCGCCCGGCTACTTCCAGAACTTCACCTTCTATCCCTACCTGTGGATGGCCGGAGGTGGGCTGCCCGGGCTGGTGGACGAGCCGGGACGGTTCGACTCGAACGGCACCGTCGCCGCGCTGCAGCTCTTCCAGGACCTGGTCAGCCGCGGCGTCGTCCCGCGGACACCGGGCGGCGGCGGTGCCTCCGACCTGGTCGGGAACCTGGGCAGCGGCTACTGCGCGATGCAGTACGCCGGCATGTGGGGTGTGGCCGACCTGCGGCGAGGCAAGCCCGACCTGGAGTACGGCGTGCTCCCGCTCCCGCTGCCCCCGGGCGGGAGCTCCGTCACGGCAACCGGCGGTTGGGCGTTCGCCGCCAACGCGCAGGGCCGCGACCCCGACGCCGCGGCCCGCTTCTGTGCCTGGGCGCTCGGCTCGATGGACGCCGCCTGCGTCGAGCGGGTGGCGCGCTGGTGCGTGGAGGCGCAGTCCTACCTGCCCTACCGGCGCTCGGCGATGCGGCGGGCCGAGGAGCTCGGCGCGTTCGAGGACGCGAAACTGCGCACGTTCCGCGACACGATCTTCCCCGGCGCCCGCGGCGAACCCCGGCTGCCACCGGAGCTGAACAAGGCGGTGTCCGACGTGCTGCAGGCCTGCCAGCTGAACGGCGCCGACCCGAGCCGGGAAGTGGAGCGAGCAGGAGCGATATTCGCCTCAGCCCTGGAGGGCTACGCAGGCGCCCCCCTCGTATAGCCACCTTGGAGGTGCGGTTGTCATGGGCGGGGTGGCAGTTCCGGGCGGCGGCGGGACGGGCGCGTGGACGGGTCCGGTGCCTGTGCGGCCGGGCGCTTCGCCAGCGACTCCAGCGCGATGTCCACGGCCCGTTCCAGCTGCGGGTCCCGCCCGGCCACCCAGTCCTGCGGTGCCATCACGACCTCGACGTCGGGGTCGACGCCGTGGTTCTCCACCGACCACCCGGTGTCGTCGAACCAGTGGCCGTACCTCGGCTGCGTGACGCCCGTGCCGTCCACCAGGCGGTAGCGGCTGTCGATGCCGATCACGCCGCCCCAGGTGCGCACGCCGACGACCGGGCCGATGCCGAGGCGTTTGATCGCCGCCGTGACGATGTCGCCGTCGGAGCCCGCCAGCTCGTCGGCGATCGCGACGACCGGGCCGCGCGGCGCGTCCTCGGGGTAGGTGCCGGCCTGTCGGTGCCGCGGCGAGGACCAGCCGATCACCTTGCGCGCCAGCTTCTCCACCACCAGCTCCGAGGTGTGCCCACCGCTGTTGCCGCGGACGTCGAGGACCAGGCCCTCGCGGGAGGTCTCGCGGCTCAGGTCCCGGTGCAGCTGCGCCCATCCCGGCGCCATCATGTCCGGGACGTGCAGGTAGCCGAGCCTGCCCTCGGAGCGGTCGGCCACGAACGCGCGGCGTCCGGCCACCCAGTCCTGGTAGCGCAGCGCGGCCTCGGACGCCAGCGGCCGCACCACGACGCGGCGCACCTGCCGGGCGTCGGCCCGCTCCGGACCGGACCGGACGGTGAGCTCGACGAGCTCGTCGGCGCCGGAGAGCAGCAGCGGCGCCGGCCCGTACCGCGGGTCGACGGGCCTGCCGCCGACCTCGAGGAGCACGTCGCCCCCGCGGACGTCGACCCCGGGCCCGGTGAGCGGGCTGCGCGCGGCCGGTGCGGACGTCTCCGGCGGCAGCACCCGCACGACGCGCCAGCCCTCGCCATCAGGTGCGGGTTCCAGGTCGGCGCCGAGCAGCCCGGGCCGGCCGCCCGGGTCGCCCGCGGCACCCGCGCGGACGTAGGCGTGGGAGGTACCCAGCTCCCCCTGCAGCTCCCACAGCAGGTCGACGAGGTCGTCGTGGCCGCCGACGGCGTCGACGAGCGGCCGGTAGCGCGCCAGCTCGGCGGTCCAGTCCACCCCCGCCATGTCGGCCACCCAGAAGTGGTCGCGCATCAGCCGGCCCGCCTCGTCGAACATCTGCCGCCACTCGGCGGTCGGCTCGACCGTCACGACGATGCGGCGCGTGTCGACCTCGAACTCGTCGCCCTCGCCACCGCCCGGCGCGTCGGAGCCGGAGCGGTCGCTCCGCAGCACGCGCAGGGCGCGCCCGTCGCGCACGATCAGGCGGGTGCCGTCGCCGCTCACGTCGAAGGCGCTCACCGGGTCGGCGATGACGTCGAGCTTGCGGCGCACCAGGTCGAAGCGCTCCAGCACCGGCCGGCCGGCCCGCTCGTCGGTGCCGGCGATCGTGTCGCCGAGCACGCCCGACACCGGCAGGCGGTACCAGAGCAGGCAGTCCTTGGCCGCACGCATACCGCTGTAGCGGGCGGCCGGCACCGGTACCGGCACGACCCGCGCCGCGAGCCCGTCGATGTCGACGACGACCGGCGGTGGGCCCGCCTCGTCCTTCACGGGTTCCTCGGGAGCCGGTGCGTCGGACGACGGGTCGGCGGCGGCCGGGGCGCGCAGGTCGGCCGGTCCCTCCTCCCCCGGCGAGACCGGCCGCCCGTCCGGGCTCGCCCCGAACGGCGACGGCGTGCGCGCCGCGAGCGGCACCAGGAACGGGCGCCACGACGCGGGGAATGTGAGGTCGAAGGAGTGCTCGTCGTAGATCGGGTCGAAGCTGCGCCGGGACAGGAACGCCAGGAACTTGCCGTCGGCGGTGAACGTGGGGTCGGTGTCGGCGAAGCGCGGCTCGGTGACCGCCACCAGGGTGTCGTCGGCCAGCCGCGCCATCACGATCCGCGAGAGCCCGGCTTCGACCGGGTCGCTGTAGGCAAGCCACGCGCTGTCGGGCGACCAGCACAGGTCCGAGACCTCGCGGTCGGCGCCGCGCGCGAGCTGCCGCAGCCCGCCGGAGGCGACGTCGAGCACCAGCAGCCTGCCGTCGTGGGCGGCGAGGGCCACGGCCGACCCGTCGGGCGCGGGCGCCAGTTCCAGCACGCGCCCGATCTCCCCCGCGCCCACGCGGCGCACCGGCGGCGCCCCGTCCGCGCGGTCGTCCAGCGGGGCGATGCAGACCGCGTCCTCCCCCTCCGCATCGTCGACCCACACGGCGCGGTCCTCGCCCAGCGGTCGGGCGAGCCGGGCGCGCACCCCGGGTTCCGCGAGCAGCGTGCGCGCCGGCCCGTCGCGATGGGTGAGCCGGTGCACCGTGCCGCGGACCAGCGCGATGCTCGTGCGACCGGTGCGGTCCGGGGCCGCCCACGTCAGCTCGCGGTCGGTGGCGACCCGGAACGGCTCGCGGTGGCTGCGCGGCCCTCCGAGGCGGACGTCGAGCCGCCGCGGGGACGCGTCCAGCGAGTCGAGGATCCACAGCTCGCCCGCCGACTCGTAGACCACCCGCTGCCCGTCGGTGCTCGCGTGCCGCACGTAGAACGCCGGCGCGTCCGGGCCGCCGTGGTCGGTGTGGCGGCGCAGCCCGGTGCCGTCGGCGCCGAGGGAGTAGACGTTCCCCCAGCCCTCGTGGTCGGAGATGAACGCGATGCGCATCCCGGCGTCCGAGCCGACGAGCATCGGCGAGGAAAGCTGGCCGTCGAGGTCGGCCGCGAGCCGCTCGAACTCCCCCGAACCGGCGCGGTCCCACCACAGCCGTCCGGCGGTGCCGCCCCGGTAGCGCTTCCACCACGCGGGCTCGCGCACCATCACCGTGCCGACGACGACGGTGGGTCCCCCCGCGCTCAGCGCCACGTCCGACACCGGCCCGAGGTCCAGCCGACGCGGGTTGCCGCCCTCGGACGGGATGGCGTACGCCCAGGCCCGCCGCGCCGATGCCTGCCCGGTCGCGCTCACCGCGAGCACCTCGCCGTCGGGCGTCCAGCCCAGCGACTGCGCCCGGGGATCGCCCCAGTACGTCAGCCGCCGCACGCCCCCGCCATCGACGTCGCTGACGTGGACCTCCGGGGCACCGTCGCGCCACGACGTCCACGCGACGCGCGTGCCGTCGGGCGACAGGCGCGGCTGGGCGACCGGCACTGCGTCGGCGGTGAGCCGGTAGGCGCGCCCACCGGCCAGCGGCGCCGTCCACACGTCGTCCTCCGCCGTGAGGACGAGCGTGTCGCCGTGCAGGTGCGGGAAGCGCAGGTAGTACCTCGATCGCATGAAAACCGACGGTAGCGAGTGACCACGAGTACGGCGAACTCACCCGGATGGCGCCAGGATGGGTGCATGCGTCGTCGGTGGGTGCCCGGTCCGGTCCGACGAGCCGTCCTGGCGGCCGGTGTCTCCACGGTGCTCGGCCTCACCGGGTGCACCGGTCCCGACGCCACGTCCGTGGAGGGCGGGGGTGCGGGCACCGCGCCGGCCGCCACGGGCATGACGGGCAGTCCCGCCCCCAGCCGCACCGGCACCCCGGACCTGCAGGTCGAGGTCGTGGCCGCCGGCCTCTCGCACGTGTGGGACATCGGCGTCCTGCCCGACGGCCGGGCGCTGGTCACCGAGCGGGACGGGCGGATCGCGCTGCTGTCGGCCACCACCCCCGGCGCCGCCGTCACCCCGGTGAACGCCGACCTCTCCGACGTCCACGTCCGCGGCGAGGGCGGTCTGATGGGCATGGTCGTGCACCCCGACTTCGCGGAGTCACGCCGCTTCACCACGTGCCAGACCCACATGCAGGAAGGGCAGCCCACGGACGTCCGGCTCGTGACGTGGGAGCTGTCGACGGACGGCACCGCGGCGTCGCGCGTGGCGGATCCGCTCGTCGGAGGGCTGCCCATCAACCCGTCCGGCCGGCACTCCGGTTGCCGGCCGACCGTCGCGGACGACGGCAGCCTGCTCGTCGGCACCGGCGACACCGCCCGCGGCGCGATCTCGCAGGACCTCACCTCGCTCGGCGGGAAGGTGCTGCGCGTGGACCTCGCCACCGGCGAACCGGCCGAGGGCAACCCGTTCGCCGACGCCGAGAACCCGGCGCAGCAGCTGGTGTGGACCTACGGACACCGCAACGTGCAGGGCGTGGCCGTGCAGCCGGGCACCGGCGAGGTCTACACCGCCGAGCACGGTCCGAGCACCGACGACGAGGTCAACCGCCTGCAGGCAGGCGGCAACTACGGCTGGGACCCCTCACAGGGCGGCACCGTGGGCGGCTACGACGAGTCGGTGCCCATGACCGACCTCGAGCGCTTCCCGGACGCCGTGCCGGCCGCGTGGAGCTCGGGCAGCCCCGTGGAGGCGGTCTCCGGTGCCGCGTTCCTGTCCGGCCCGCAGTGGGGCGAGCTCGACGGCGCGCTGGCGGTCGGGGCCCTGCGCGGGGAGAAGCTGCTGCTGATGGGCCTGGGACCGGACGGCGCGGTCGCGGAGGTCAGCGTGCCGGCCCCGCTGGACGGAGCGTTCGGACGCCTCCGCGGGGTACGCGTGACGAACGACGGAGCACTCCTGATCTCGACATCGAACGGATCGGACGACAGGGTCCTCCGCATCACCCCCGTCTGAGCCACCTTGGTCAGCGCGTGCGGTCAGCGCGTGCCGTAGCGCAGCGCCGCACGTTCCCGCGCTTTCGCCGCTTCCACCTCGCGGTCCTTCGGCGGCGCGGTGGTCACGAGCTCGTCGAGCAACTGCTGCGTGGCTGCGGCCACCGCCTCGACGGCCCGCGCGAACGCCTCCTCGTTGGCCTGCGACGGCCGGGCGGAACCGCTCACCTTCCGCACGTACTGCAAGGCCGCGGCCTGCACCTCGTCGGAGCGGGCAGGCGGGGAGAAGTTGTGCAGGGTCCGGATGTTGCGACACACACCCGTCATCCTGCCCCACCTTGGAGCCGTACTGCTGTTCTCAGCCCGGCGGATTCAAGGAGTGATCGCAACACCCCTCTTGATCTGGGGTGATGACGATGGCGGGTCGGCGGCGTGTGCCTGGCGAACGGGTGCGCAAGTTCTGGCGGGCCTGGAAGAACGGTGCTCGGCTGGCTGAGGCGGCTGCGTGTGCGGGTGTGTCGGAGTCGACGGGCCGCAACTGGGTCGCCGAAGCTGGCGGGGTGGCACCTGATCTTGCTGAGCCCTCGGGACGGAATCTGTCGCAGGCCGAGCGCGACGAGATCGCGGCCGGGCTGTGTGACAGCGATATCGCCCGTGTGCTGGGCCGGCATCGGTCCACGATCGGTCGTGAGCTCAAACGCAACCAGATGATGTGGGGCGAGCGCGAGGCCCGGCGCCGACCGGCGCGGGAGCAGCAGGCGCGTGCTCGCGCTGGACAGGAGCCCCAGCCCGGCCGGTCGAAGGCATCTGCAGGCCCGGTCTGGCGGGAGCGGTTGTGTTACCGGCCCTCGGTGGCCCAAGCCAAGGCCGAGCAGCGGGCCCGGCGCCCGAAACCGACCAAGCTCTCAAGGAACCCCACACTGGTCGAACGGGTGCAGGATGAGCTGACGAAATCGTGGAGCCCGGAGCAGATCGGTCGCAGACTGCGCCGCGAGTTCCCCGACCAGCCGGAGATGCGGTTGTCCCACGAGACCATCTACCAGGAACTTTACGTTCAAAGCCGCGGCCAGCTGCGTCGCGAGCTGACCAAGTGTCTGCGCACCGGGCGGGCGGTGCGCCGCCCGGAACGGCGGGTGGATCGCCGCCGTAAGCGGTCGCATATCCCCGAGGAACTGCTGATCTCCCAGCGGCCCGCTGAGGCCGAGGACCGCAACGTGCCCGGGCACTGGGAAGGCGATCTGATCCTGGGCGCGGACAACACCACAGCCATCGGCACCCTGGTCGAGCGCACCACCCGGTTCGTGATGCTGCTGCACCTGCCCGGCAGGCACGGCGCCGAGCAGGTCCGCGACGCCATGATCACCAACATGCACGAGCTGTCCGCGGCGTTGCGTCGGTCCTTGACCTGGGACCAGGGCGTCGAACTGAGCCGCCACCAGGAGATCACCGTCGCCTTGGACCTGCCGATCTACTTCTGCGACCCGCACAGCCCCTGGCAGCGCGGCAGCAACGAGAACACCAACGGGCTGCTGCGCCAGTACTTCCCCAAGGGCACCGATCTGTCAGTGCACACCGCGGCCGAGCTCGACCGCGTCGCCGCCGAGCTGAACGGGCGACCCCGCAAGACCCTCGACTGGGAAACCCCAGCCGAGGCCCTCGCTCGCTTACAGTCGAGGCCGGTGACAACAACCGGTGTTGCGATCACCCCCTGAAACCGAGCCCCGAAAAACAGCAGTGAGGCTCCAAGGTGCGCCGGGGTGGTGCGGGGGTGTGGGCGTCAGCCGATGACGCGCATGTCCGCGTCCAGCTCGCCTGCCGCCTGGCGGGCGTTCAGGACCGCCAGCCTCGTGAACTTCTTGTCGAACGCCTCCTGGGTCAGGCCGCGCCCCTGGTACTCCTTCGCCAGCTGGGCGGCGCCGTCCGGGATGGACCACTGGGCCTCGAAGCCGAGCTCCTTGCGGGCCCTCGCGAAGTCGACCCGGTAGGAGCGCGGGTCGTTGCCGGCCTCGCCGGTGATGGACAGCTCCGAACCGGGCACGGCGTCGACCACGGCCGCGGCGATCTCGGCGACCGTGCGGTTGTTCTTCTCGGTGCCCACGTTGTAGGCGCGGGCGCGCACCACGTCGGCGGGCGCGACGAGCGCCGCCGCCACCGCACCGGCGATGTCGTCGGCGTGGGCCAGGGGGCGCCACGGGGTGCCGTCGGAGAGCACCTTCACCACGCCGGACAGGACCGCGTGGCCGACCAGGTTGTTGAGCACGATGTCGGCGCGCAGCCGGGGCGAGAAGCCGAACGCGGTGGCGTTGCGCATCGAGACCGGCACGAAGTCGCTGTCGGCGAGCTCGGCGAGGTCGTCCTCCACGCGCACCTTGGAGATCGCGTAGGGGGTGACCGGCTTGAGCGGGGCGTCCTCGTCCACGAGGTCCTCGCCCGACTGGGCGCCGTACACCGAGCAGGTGGAGGCGTAGACGAACCGCGAGACGCCGGCCTCCTTCGACAGCCGGGCCAGGCGCGTGGACGCGTGGTGGTTGATGTCGTAGGTGATCTCGGGAGCGAGCGAGCCCAGCGGGTCGTTCGACAGCGCGGCCATGTGCACGACGGCGTCGAACCCCTGCAGCTGCGAGGTGGTGACGTCGCGCAGGTCGGTGGACAGGCCCTGGACGTCGGGCGAGTCCAGGGAACCGAGCACGCAGTCGGCGAACAGCCCGCTGTCCAGACCGGTCACCTCATGACCGGCCGCAGTGAGGATCGGGGCCATCACAGTGCCCAGGTAGCCCTGGTGCCCGGTCAGGAGGATGCGCACGGGTGCTGTTTCCCTTCGGTCGGTCGTCTTCTTCTCGTCGAGCCGCTGCGCCGCCCTGTTACCGGATCCCGTCCATCGGGTCGGTGCCCGGGAGCGGCGCCACGCCGAGCACGAGCTTCGGGACGTGGAACGCCTCGGCGTAGCGGGCGTGGCACTGCACGCCGCGGATGCGGGCGAGCCCGGCGAACGTCTCGTGGTCGAACCAGGCGCGGTCGCGCTGCGAGCCGTAGTGCTCGTGCAGCTTGGCGACCTTCTCCCGCAGCACGAGCTCGGAGAGCGGCAGGTAGGCGGTGGGCTGGGCGAGGTCGCCGTCCCACTTGAGGATCTCGTAGCCCAGCGTCAGGTGGTCCCGGAAGACGGTGGGCACGAGCTCGGCCAGTGTCCGGTGGTCCTGGTGGGCGTCGTGCGCCGAGGGCGCGAAGATGAGGTCCGGTTCCCCGTGGCCGCGCAGCTCCTCCACGGCGAGCTTCGCCCGCTCCCACCGCGTGGGCACGCGCCCGTCGGGCAGGTCGAGGACGGTGACGTCGAGCGAGGCACCGGGGCAGAACGCGCTCAGCGCGGCACGCTCCTCCTCCTCGCGCAGCGACCCGCCGCCGGTGAGCACCAGCGCCGTGACGGTGACGCCGGGGTGTGCGCGGCACAGTTCCAGCAGCGCGCCACCCGCTCCGATCGCGATGTCGTCGCAGTGGGCGCCGAGCAGCACCATCCGGTCGAGGCGCTCGGGCAGCAGGCTCAGCATGGCTACTTCGCTCAGCGTTCGACGAGCTCGTCCTGCATCGCCGCGATCGCGGCCTGCAGGGGGTCGGGGCCGGGCACCGGCTCGCCGGAGTCGTGCTCCCCGCCGCGCTCCCACAGCATCCACGGCCGGTTCCCGGCCTGGTAGGCCGCCTCCAGCGCGTGCCGCTCCTTCACCGTGTCCGCCGGCTGCCAGAACCCGCGGTGCTGGTAGCCCTGCAGCCGGCCTTCCCTCGCCAACGGCTGGCAGGCATCGGCGATGAGGTCACCGCCGGGAGGCAGGTAGTCGAAGATCTCCGGACGCAGCACGAAGTAGCCGCCGTTCTCCCACAGCGGCATCTCCTGCAGGGTCGAGATCCCCCCGACCAGCCCGTCGTCGCCCATCTCCACGCAGTGGAAGGCCGACTGCGGCGGCACCGCCAGCAACGCCCCCACCGCCGACGAACGCCGGAACCGGTCGACCATCGAGTTCAACGGCAGGTCCGTCAGCACGTCGGCGTAGTTGGCCAGGAACATCTCCTCGCCCTCCACGTGCCTGCGCACGCGCCGCAACCGCTCCCCGATCGGCGAATCCAACCCCGTGTGCACGAACGTGATCGTCCAGTCCGAGATGTCGCTGCCCAGCAGCTGCACGTCCCCGCCACGCAGCACGAAGTCGTTCGACGCGGTCTCGGAGTAGGTGAGGAAGAAGTCCTTGATGTGGTGCGCCCCGTACCCCAGGCACAGCACGAAGTCCTTGTGGCCGAAATGCGCGTAGTAGCGCATCACGTGCCAGATCAACGGCCGCGGGCCCACCGGGTGCATCGGCTTGGGCAGGTCGGACACACCGTCGCGCATCCGCATCCCGTACCCACCGCAGAACAGCACGACCTTCACGAGACCACCTCGAGCTCGGGGATCGGGAACACCAGCTTGCCGCCCCACTCCCGCACGTAGGACAGCTGCTCGATCAGCTCGTCCCGCAGGTTCCAGGGCAGGACGAGGATGTAGTCGGGCCGGTCGACGGCGATCTGTTCGGGCGACAGCACCGGGATGCGCATCCCGGGGGTGAACCGGCCGTGCTTGTAGGGGTTGCGGTCGACCGTGTAGGCGAGCAGGTCCGGGCGGATGCCGCAGTAGTTCAGCAGCGTGTTGCCCTTGCCCGGGGCGCCGTACCCGACGACCGTGCGGCCGGCGCGCCGCGCGTCGACGAGGAACGCCACCAGGTCGTCCCGCACCCGCGACACCGCCTCGGCGAACCCGTCGTGGCCCTCCGCGGTGTGCAGCCCGGCGGCCTCTTCGGCGGCCAGCACCTCACGCACCCGCTCCGACGGCTCCCCCGCCACCTCGCTCGGACGCGCCCACATCCGGATCGATCCGCCGTGGGTGTCGAGCAGCTCCACGTCGACCAGGGTCAACCCGCCCGACTCGAGAGCCCGCTGCCCGGTGAGCAGCGTGTAGTACTGGAAGTGCTCGTGGTAGATCGTGTCGAACTGGGTGCGCTCCACCAGCGTGAGCAGGTGCTGCACCTCGATCGAGACCCACCCGTCGTCGGCCACCATCGCGCGCAGCCCGCGGGTGAACCCGATGAGGTCGGGGATGTGCGCGTAGACGTTGTTGAGGCACACCAGGTCGGCCGGGCCGTGCTCGGCGCGCACCTGCTCCCCCGTCTCCGGGGTGAGGAACGCCGTGAGCGTGGGCACGCCCTTCTCCCGCGCGGCCTCGCCGACGTTCACCGACGGCTCGACGCCCAGGCACCGGATCCCGCGCTGCACCGCGTGCTGCAGCAGGTAGCCGTCGTTGCTCGCGACCTCGACGACGAACGACTCGGGCCCGAGGCCCAACCGCTCCACCGCACCCTCGACGAACCGGCGGGCGTGTTCGACCCAGGACGTCGAGAACGAGGAGAAGTAGGCGTACTCGGTGAAGGTGTCCTCTGGCGTGATCAGCGGCGGGAGCTGGGCGAGCAGGCACTGCTCGCAGACCCGCACGTGCAGCGGGTAGGTGATCTCCGGCGCCTCGGTCTCCTCCGCCGTGAGGATCCTCTCGCACGGCGGTGTGGCACCGAGATCGAGGAAGCTGCGGAGCCGGGTGGAACCGCAGAGCCGGCATGCCAGAGCCGGGATGTCGGCTTGTGTCCCCCCGTGCTCTTCGGCTGTCTGGACGGCATTGTCGGTCAGCACCACGGCGACCCCCCGTTGTGGCGTGGTGCGCTCTCTCCCCTGCGCACGGCGCCAGTCTTCCACGCGCGGCGCGGCGGGAACGCCGGGGTGGGGTGATGCGCCCCGGGAAGATCGACTCGCCCGGTTCCGATGTCCGTCCGGTTCCGCCTGGTCAGAGCGGACGGGTGGTGGTCAGCTCGCGGTGAGGCGGGAGAGCCTGCGCGTGGTCGGCCAGCGGACGTCGTAGGCCCACCCGAAGCGCTCGAAGATCCAGATGAGCCGCGCCGAGATGTCGATCTGCCCGCGGAGCACACCGTGCCGGGCGCACGTGGGGTCGGCGTGGTGCAGGTTGTGCCACGACTCGCCCATGGACAGGATCGCCAACGGCCAGAAGTTGCGCGAGCGGTCCCGCGAGCGGAAGGGCCGCTCGCCGATCATGTGGCAGATCGAGTTGATCGACCAGGTGACGTGGTTGGAGATCGCCAGCCGCACGAGGCCGCCCCAGAAGAACCCGGTGATCGCACCGGCCCACGACCACGAGATCAGCGCGCCGAGCGCCGCCGGCAGCAGCAGGCTGACCGCCACCCACACCCCGAACGCCCGGCTGACCCGCACGATCGCGCGGTCGGCCAGCAGGTCCGGGATGAACCGGCGCTGGTTCGTCTCGTTGCGGTCGAAGAACCAGGTCATGTGCGCGTGCAGGAACCCGCGCGCCACCGCGATCGGTGAGGTGCCGAACAGCCACGGGGAGTGCGGGTCGCCCTCCCGGTCGGAGTACGCGTGGTGGCGGCGGTGGTCGGCGACCCAGTTGAGGACGTTGCCCTGTACGGCCAGCGAACCCGTGATGGCCAGCGCGACCCGCAGCCACGGCTTCGCCTTGAACGACTTGTGGGTGAAGTGGCGGTGGAAGCCGACGGTGACACCCAGCACGGCGATCACGTAGAACACGGCGAGCAGCAACAGGTCGTGCCAGTCGACGCCCCACCCCCAGACGAGCGGCACGGCCGCCACCAGCGCGACCATCGGCACCGCGACGAACACGTAGATCAACGAATGCTGGAGGGCGGTACGCCGTCCGGAGATCACGGGGTTCGATCCCGACGTCAACGGGTCCTTCACGCCGTCATCGGCGGTGGCGGTCATGGTGCTCCTCGGGGTCGAGCGGCGCGGACACGGGCGGGACGCCGGTCCCGGTCCGTCAGGGTGAGGTTAGGCGACCCTCGTGTCGTCCACACCCACCGCACGCCGAACAACGGGAAAACCGGCCGAAGCGCCCGGACGTCGCCCACCCGCACACTCAACGTGGTGCCACACGGACCCGTTCCCGGGTCTGCCAGGATGGGTACCCAGTCCGCCGTGGTGTAACGGCAGCACCTCGGATTTTGGTTCCGATGGTCCAGGTTCGAATCCTGGCGGCGGAGCAAGGCAGATCGCGGCTCGACCTCCCTGCGTCCCGTCCTGGGTCTCAGGTGCCTCTCGTCCGCTGACCGCCCGGCCGGAGCAGACCGCTCTCGTAGGCGACGATGACCAGCTGCGCCCGGTCCCTCGCGTGCAGTTTCGCCAGCAACCGACCGACGTAGGTCTTGATCGTCGCGGGGGACAACCCCAGCCGTTCGGTGATCTCGGTGTTCGACAGACCCCGGGCGATCAGCTCGAGGACCTGGAGTTCCCGCTGCGTCAGCACCTGCAGATCGCGGTGGATCGGCGGGTCGGCCTCGGGGCGTCGGGCGAACTCGGCGATCAACCGCCGGGTGATGCCGGGGGCGAGGAGCCCCTGCCCGTCGGCGAGGACCCGGATCGCGTGGCACAGCTCGGCAGGCGGGGTGTCCTTGAGCAGGAACCCCGCCGCACCGGCCCGCAGCGCGGAGTAGACGTAGGAGTCCTGGTCGAACATCGTGAGGATCAGCACCTGCACCCCCGCAGCCCGCTCCGACGTGCAGATCCGGCGGGTGGCCTCGATGCCGTCCACGACCGGCATGCGCACGTCCATCAGCACCACGTCGGGGAGTTCCGACAGGGCCAGTTCACACGCTTCCGCCCCGTCACCCGCCACGGCGACGACGGTCATCCCCGGCTCGGCCTCGATCAGCGCGCGGAAGCTCCCCCTCAGCAGCGCCTGGTCGTCGGCGATCAGTACCCGGATCGGGGCGGCCGTCGTCACGGGCCCTCCGCCCCGATCGGTGGGTACGGGAGGGCCACGGACACCCCGAAACCGCCCTCGGGCAGGGGCCCCGCGGTGAAGGTGCCGCCGTACATCGCGGTGCGCTCCCGCATACCGGCCAGTCCGTGCCCGGGCCTGCCGGTGCTGCGAGGGCCCTGGGTGCCGTCGTCGACGACCTCGGCCCGGACGACGCCGCCCTCAGCCCACACGTGCACCCGGCACGTCGCCGGTGCCGCATGTGCCATCACGTTCGTCACCGCCTCCTGCACGATCCGGAAGGCGGCCAGCTGGACCGTCCGGGGAACGTCGCCGAACCCGCCCGGGGCCCCGTCCGCGAACAGTTCCACCCGCACCCCGGCACCGGAGGCGGCCTCGACGAGCCCGGCCAGTCCCTCGAGCCCCGGCGTCGGCTCACGCCCGCTGTCCTCCCGCAGCGCGCTCACCAGCCGCCGGGTCTCGGCGAGGGCCTCGCGGCTCGTCGTCTCGATGGTCCGCAGCGCCTCACCCACCGCTTCCGGCCGGCTCGACGCGAGGTGGTTCGCGACGCCGGCCTGCACCGCGATCAGACCCATTCCGTGGGTCAGGACGTCGTGCAGTTCACGGGCGATGTGCAGCCGTTCGTCGACGACGATCCGGTGCTCGCGCTGCCGCTCCAGCTCCACGGCCTGCCGTCGCTGCTCGGCGACCATCCGACCCGCCTGCCAGCAACCGAGGACCAGCGGGACACCGATCCCGAACCACCACGCGGATGTGGGGCGCAGGACCTCGCCGGCGATCGTGCCGACGGCCACCGCCACCAGGGAGCACACCAACGCGTACCGGGCCGGCCGCCGTGGCTGCGAGAGCGCCAGCTGACAGGCCACCAGCGCCGCCCCGAGGAACGGATCCCACAACACGCCGAGCACCGCCCCCGCGAGCCCCGCACCGAGCGCGACCGCGAGTGCCGGGACGGGCCACCACCGCCGTACCGCGACCGCCGCGGCGACGCTCGTCGCGACCGCGAAGGACGCGCCCACCCGCCAGCCCGGGTCCGGATCGTCCTTCAGGAGGTTCCCCCCGACCGTGATGTCCACGGCGAGGACCAGGACCACGAGCAGCACGTCACCGACCAGGCCACGCACGGGGCTCGCCCCGAAGGCAGCGCTGCTGCGGGTGGCCGCCACGGTCATGCCCGCATCGTAAGCACGCAGCTCACGGCGGACATCGGAGCTGAGGTGATCAGCCCCTGGTCCGATCGCCGCTGTGGAAACCGCCCGGGCTCCGGCGCAGGTACCACCCCGAAGTGTCCGCCTCGGGCCGATCCGCGACCGGTGCCCCGGACACCACCCTGGGCCGATGAAGATCACGGCCCCGCGCTGCTTGCAGCGCACAGATCCGCGCCGCGTCACGTCCGGGCCCGGCGGCACCTCCCCGTTCCCGGGGCCCTGGGTCGGGGGCGTCGCCATGCTCGCCGGACCGGTGCTCCTGCTGATCGGCACGTTCCTGCGCATCGGGTACGACTTCTTCTTCACCGATCAGCTGCGCGGTTTCGCGGAGGACCCCGCTCTGATGACCGCGTCCTACAACTGCTGGCTGGCGGGCGACATCCTGCTCTGGCCCGCGGTTCTGGTGCTGGCCCACCGCATCGCCCGCACCAGGCCGCGGTGGGCCACCTGGGCAGCGGTGATGGTGCTCATGGGCCTGTTCGCCCGTTCCTACCACTACGGGGCAGGCTTCCTGGCGTTCCAGCTCGTCGAGCTCCGGGGGCTGCCCGCCGCCACGGCGTTCATCGGCGACGCCTACGGCGACGCGACCTTCCAGGTGATCCGGTACCTCACGTTCACCATCATGTTCGGCTGGTACGTCCTGGCCGTCGCCGCCTACCTCAGCCGGACCTTGGGTGCGGTACGGGCGATCGGCCTGGGAACCATGTCGTTGGTGCCGCTCGGCATGCTGAAGGGCACCGAGACGATGACCGTCATCGGCGCCATCGGACTGTGCGTCGCGTTGCTGCCGACCGGTGTGGAACTGCTCCGCGACGCCGTCCGACGGACCCGCCGACCGCGCCGCGCCGACGTCGGCTTCGGGCTGCTGGCAGCCGTGGCCGTGCTGGCACTCGCCGAGCTCGGCACCTACGGCTGACCGCCCGTTCCCCGAGCTCCGATCACGACGAACGGCACTTCCGTCGGCGGGATGCCGACGGAAGTGCCGTTCGTTGCTGGGTTCAGCGACCGCCGGGACGCGGCGGCGGCTCGGGCGGACGCCCGTTCCCCGTGCACCTCATGTCAACCCCTCTTCTTCGCCAGAACCGTGATCCGCCTCAGTCGAGGGCGGCATCCAGCGTGATCGTGGTGCCGGCCAGCGCCTTGCTGACCGGACAGCCTGCCTTGGCCGCCTGCGCGGCCTGCTCGAACGCTGCCGCGTCCAGCCCTTCGACCTCGGCACGGACGGTGAGCGCGATCTCCGAGATGCGGAACCCGCCCGCCGGGTCCGAGCCCAGCGTCACATCGGCCCGCACGTCCAGCGACTGCGGTGTGCCCCCCGCACGCCCGATCTCCGCCGAGAGCGCCATCGCATAGCACGCCGTGTGCGCCGCGCCGATGAGCTCTTCCGGGCTGGTGGTGCCGTCCGCAGCGTCCGCTGTGCGCTTCGGGAAGCTGACGTCGAACGTGCCGACCCCGCTGCTGGTGAGCTCGACCTGGCCGGACCCCTCCTGGATCGAGCCGTTCCAGGCCGTCCGGGCAGTGCGCGTCGCCATGGTGCTGGTCCCTTCGTCGCTGTCGGTTCCCACCCTGACAACTGGTACGTCGTCCGGATCATCCGCCATGGCACGGGTGATGAGCCGACCGGTCGGTGACCGACGGCGAACGGTCGATCACCGGACCTCGACCCGATCGTCGATCTGGAGGAAGTCGTAGAACTGAATGGCGTCCTCGTGCCCGAGCCGCACGCAACCGGACGACGTGCTGTCCAGGCTGCCCTCGTGGAACGCGATCCCGCCCTCCGCGAAGAACACGGCGAACGGCATCGGTGCGCCGTCGTGCTCCTTGCTGCGGTGGTAGGTGTTCTTCCACTCGACGCGGAAGTCGCCGGTCGGGGTCTCGTGGCCCGGCGAGCCCTTGCTGACCGGGACCGGCCCGCGCACGACCGTCCCGTCCTCGATGAGCCAGGCCTGCTGCGCGGCGAGGTCGACGCACGCGCGGGCCTCGGCGCTGCACGGTGTGCCCGCCACCGGCGCGTCCTCGGCGTACGCGGCGCCGGCCGGCCCGAGCCCGCCCAGGACCACCAGCGCGGCCACGATCACCGACGCCGGACGCAGGTGAGCGGCCCTGCGGTGCTTGCCCATCGAATGCCTTCCGTGACTGGAACCGTCCACACGCCGCCGTGCCCGTGCTGTGACGATTCCGGTACGGAGAGTGCCCGGACCGGACAACGACCAGGTGCCGGTCCCGGTTACGGCGCCTCACCGGGTGACAGCGCGCAGGCGGGTGACCCCGTAGGATTCCCCGGTCCCGACCGCCGGCACCGGCGCGTCGAGCCGCACCCCCGCGGCATCGCCGTTCCGCTCGCCGCACCGGTCCGCAGCAGCAGAACCAGGGAGAGGGCTGAGATGCTCGACCCGTACGGGCCAGGGTCGTCCGACACGCCGGCCCGTCCCGCCGCCGCGATCGTGCTGGCGGCCGGCGAAGGCACCCGGATGCGGTCCGCCACTCCGAAGGTCCTGCACCCGATCGGCGGGCGCAGCCTGCTCGGTCACGCCGTCCACGCCGCGGCCGCGCTGGAGCCCGAGCACCTCGTCGTGGTCGTCGGCGCGGGCGGCGACCAGGTGCGGGCGGCGATGGCCGAGATGGCCGACGAGCTGGCCCGCCCCGTGCTCGCCGCCGAGCAGCAGCAGCGGCTGGGCACCGGCCACGCGGTCCGCTGCGGGCTGGACGCCCTGCCCGACAACCTGGACGGCCCCGTCCTCGTCACCTACGGCGACGTGCCGCTCCTCGCACCGGACACGCTCGGCGCGCTGCTGCAGGAGCACGCGTCGTCCGGCTCGCCGGTCACCGTGCTCACCAGCGCGGTCGAGGACCCCACCGGCTACGGCAGGGTGCTGCACGCACCCGACGGCACCGTCTCCCGCATCGTCGAGGAGCGCGACGCCTCGCTCGAGGAGCGGGCGGTCAAAGAGATCAACTCGGGGGTCTACGCGTTCGACGCGGCGTTCCTCCGCTCGTCGATCGGGCAGTTGCGCCCCACCAACAACCAGGGCGAGCTCTACCTCACCGACCTCGTCGCGATGGCCCGCGGGAGCGGCGCCGACGCCCGCGGCCTGCGATGCGGTGACGCGTGGCAGGTCTGCGGCGTGAACGACCGCGTGCAGCTCGCCACGCTCCGCGCCGAGCTGAACCGGCGCCTGCTCGAGCGGTGGATGCGCGAGGGCGTCACCGTCGTCGACCCGGCCACCACCTGGGTGGACGTCCAGGTGCGCCTCGAGCCCGACGTCGTGCTGCATCCGGGCACGCAGCTGCACGGCTCCACCGCGGTGGCCGGCGGCGCGGAGGTCGGCCCGGACACCACGCTCACGGACTCCGAGATCGGGGCCGGCGCCGTCGTCGTGCGCACGCACGGCAGCGGCGCCGTGATCGGCCCGGGCGCGTCCGTCGGACCGTTCGCCTACCTGCGGCCCGGCGCGCGGCTCGGTGAGCGCGGCAAGATCGGCACGTTCGTCGAGGTCAAGAACTCCGACATCGGGGCGGGCACGAAGGTGCCCCACCTCACCTACGTGGGCGACGCCACGATCGGCGAGCACAGCAACATCGGGGCGTCCTCGGTGTTCGTCAACTACGACGGGGTGCGCAAGCAGCGCACGGTCGTCGGCTCGCACGTGAAGACCGGGTCGGACAACACCTTCGTCGCTCCCGTGCAGGTCGGCGACGGTGCGTACACGGGTGCGGGCGCTGTGCTGCGGGAGGACGTGCCGCCGGGGGCGCTGGCCGTGTCGGCCGGGTCACAGCGCACCATCGAGGGGTGGGTCGCGCGGAAGCGGCCCGGCACTCCGGCCGCCGAGGCCGCCGCACGCGCGGCCGACCCGGCCATCGACGTCCATGGAGGCACAGCACGGTGAGCGCGATGTCGGCGACCCCCAAGAAGAACCTCATGCTGTTCTCGGGACGGGCTCACCCGGAGCTGGCCGAGCAGGTTGCGAAGCACCTCGACGTGACGATCACGCCGCAGTCGGCGTACTCGTTCGCCAACGGCGAGATCTTCGTCCGGTTCGAGGAGTCGGTGCGCGGCTGCGACGCGTTCGTGCTGCAGTCGCACTCCGCACCGATCAACGACCAGATCATGGAGCAGCTCATCATGGTCGACGCCCTGAAACGGGCCTCGGCCAAACGCATCACCGTCGTGATGCCGTTCTGGGGCTACGCGCGCCAGGACAAGAAGCACCGCGGCCGCGAGCCGATCTCGGCCCGGCTGATCGCCGACATGTTCAAGGTCGCGGGCGCTGACCGGATCATGACCGTCGACCTGCACACCGCGCAGATCCAGGGCTTCTTCGACGGCCCGGTCGACCACCTCTTCGCGCTCCCGGTGCTCGCCGAGCACATCAAGCGCACCTACGCCGGGCACGAGATGTCCGTGGTGTCCCCCGACTCCGGCCGCGTCCGGCTGGCCGAGCGCTGGGCCGAGACCCTGGGTGGCACGCCGCTGGCGTTCATCCACAAGACCCGCGATCCGCGCCGTCCGAACGAGGCGGTCGCGAACCGCGTCGTCGGCGAGGTCGACGGCCGGCTCTGCGTCGTGATCGACGACATGATCGACACCGGCGGCACGGTCTCCAAGGCCGTCGATGTGCTGCTGAAGGCGGGCGCCAAGGACGTCGTCGTCGCGGCCACCCACGGTGTGCTCTCCGGCCCGGCTCGCCAGCGGATGGCCGACTCCGGAGCGCGCGAGGTGATCTTCACCGACACGCTGCCCATCCCGGACGACAAGCGGTTCCCGACGATGACGGTGCTGGGGATCGCCCCGCTCCTCGCCCGCGCGATCCACGAGGTCTTCGACGACGGCTCCGTCACGAGCCTCTTCGACGGCAACGCCTGAGCCCCAGCCCTCCTCACCTCCCCCCGCGAGTCGGGGTCCGAGCGTGCACGAGTCGCGATCCGGGTGCCCGGGTCGTGCACTCGCGCCTCGACATGCACGCATCCACACCCCGACTCGCGCACGGTGGGCCCCGACTCGCGGGGTGGCGGCACCCGGGCGTCGGAGGTGGCGGCACCCCGGGCGGCGGGGGCGGCGGCACCCCGGGCGGCGGAGGGGCGGGGCCGGGCGCGTAAAGTCGACAGCCGTTCCGCGGCGAGGGCGGGTGCACGCTGGCCCGCCGTGATCGACGCAGACCCGGTCCCCCCGGTCTGCTTCGCCGCGCGCGTCCACCGCAGCAGTTCCGATCGAGGAGACCATCGTGGCCGAGGCCCGTATCGACGCCGAGACCCGCACGGAGTTCGGCAAGGGCGCCGCCCGCCGCACCCGTCGCGCCGGCAAGATCCCCGCCGTCCTTTACGGGCACGGCACCGATCCGCAGCACCTCTCGCTGCCGCAGCTCGAGTTCGCGCGGGTCGTGCGCGACCAGGGCCGCAACGCGGTGCTCACCCTGAACATCGGCGGCAAGCCGCAGCTGGCGCTCACCAAGACCGTCGTGACGCACGCGGTCCGGCCCTACATCGAGCACGTCGACCTGCTGGTCATCAGCCGCGGCGAGAAGGTCGCCGTCGAGGTGTACCTGGTCGTCGTCGGCGACGCCGCTCCGGGCACGCTCATCGCGCAGGAGCTCAACACCCTCGAGATCGAGGCCGACGTCTCGAACATCCCGGAGCAGATCGAGGTCTCCGTCGAGGGTCTCGAGATCGGCGCCCAGGTCCACGCCTCCGACGTGCGGCTGCCCGAGGGCGCCGAGCTCAAGGCCGACCCGGAGCTTCTCGTCGTCAACGTCGTGGCCTCGCCCACCGAGGCGCAGCTGGAGTCGGAGGTCGACCTCGAGGCCGCCGGTGTGGTCGAGGACGCCCCGGAGTCCGGCGCCGAGGCGTCGGAGAGCTGATCGTGGTGCCGGGCCCCGCTCTGGTGGTCGGGCTCGGCAACCCGGGCCCCGGCTACGCCGAGACCCGCCACAACGTCGGTTTCAGCGTCGTCGAGCTGCTCGCGGCGCGGGCAGGCGGTGGCCGGTTCTCCAAGCACCGCAGCAACGCGGACGTGCTGGAGGGCAGGCTCGCCGGGCGCCGGGTCGTCCTCGCGAAACCGCGGACGTACATGAACGTCTCCGGCGGCCCGGTCGCCGGGCTGGCGAAGTACTTCTCGGTGCCGATCGAGGACGTCGTCGTCGTGCACGACGACCTCGACCTCGGCTTCGGGGTGATCCGCCTCAAGCGCGGCGGCGGCGAGGGCGGCCACAACGGGCTGCGCTCGATCACCGGCGCGCTCGGCACCCGGGAGTACCTGCGGATCCGGTTCGGCATCGGCCGCCCACCCGGCCGCCAGGACCCGGCCGACTTCGTGCTCAAGCGCTTCTCCGGCGCGGAGCGCAAGGAGATCGAGTTCGCCGTCGACCTCGCGGCGGACGCCACGGAGTCGCTCCTGTCCGACGGACTGGAGCCCGCGCAGAACAAGTTCCACGCGCTGAGCGGCTGACAGGCTGACACCGCACCTTGGGAGCCGTACTGCTGTTGTTCGGCGCTCCTGACAGCAGTAGGGCTCCAAGGTGCGGGGGTCTGCGGGGGTTGGTTACCCGCGGGCGCGCAGCAGGTCGCCCGTCGCGGCGCGGCGGAGCTTCCCCGATGGGGTCTTCGGCAGCGAGCCCGGGCCGAGCACGACGACCTCGGCAGGCCGCACACCCACGGCGGACACCACCCGCCCGATGACGTCCTTGCGGATGAGCTGCTCGGCCTCCGCGTCGCCCGCCTTGCGCGACTCCACCGCGACGGCGAACGACTCGCGGTGGCGCCCGCCCTCGCCCCCGGCCGGCACCCGGACCGCGACCGCGTTGCCCGCCCGCACGTCGCCTGCGGTGGCGGCGGCGCGCTCGATGTCGGTGGGGTAGATGTTGCGGCCGCCCATGATGATCACGTCCTTGCGGCGGCCGCAGACGACGACCGCGCCATCGGCGAGGTAGCCCTCGTCGCCGCTGTCGAGCCAGCCGTCGGCGTCCTGCGTGGCGACCGGGCCGTCCACGGTGAGGTAGCCGGGGGTCACCGAGTCGCCGCGCAACTGCAGCACGCCCACCTCGCGCTCGCCCAGCACGTGGCCGTCGTCGTCGACCGCCCGCACCTCGATGCCCGGCAGCGGCGGGCCGAGCAGCGGGAAGGCGCGCGACGGTCCGTCACCGGCGGGCACGGCACGGCGGTGCGTCTCCAGCTGGTCGGCATCGATGTGGTCGACCTCGAGCCCCGTGTCGATCGGCGCGAACGACACCCCGAGCGCCGTCTCGGCCATCCCGTAGGCCGCGAGCACCGACCCGGGATCCAGGCCGAACCGCGCGCCCGCGTCGGTGAAACCCGCGACGGCGGCCGGGTCGATCGGCTCGGCCCCGTTCAGCGCGATGCGCAGCGACGAGAGGTCGAGCGAGCCCTCCTCGGCGCGCGCGAGCTGGCGGCCCAGCACCGCGTAGGCGAAGTTCGGGGCGGCGGTGACCGTGCCGCGGTACTTCGAGATCAGCTCCGCCCAGAGCAGCGGCCTGCTGAGGAAGTCGACCGGTGTGACGGTCACCAGTTCGAGCCCGGTGGCCATCGGGACGGTCAGGAACCCGACCATCCCCATGTCGTGGAACAGCGGTAGCCACGACACCATCACGTCGCGCTCCACGTCCAGCGCCGACGCCTGCACCATCCCGGAGATGTTGGCGTGCAGGTTGCGGTGGGTGATCCGAACGGCCTTCGGCTCCGCCGTGGATCCGCTGGTGAGCTGCAGGAGCGCGGTGTCGTCCTCGCCCGCAACGTCCACGTCGGGCTCGAGGCCCTCCGCGCCCTCGGCGAGCCCGTCGAGCGTCCGGAACGGGATGCCGCGCTCGGTGAGCACGGGCGCCAGCGCATCGAACGGGGCGCCGAGCAGGACCAGGCGTGCATCGATCATGTCCAGCACCGACACCGTGTCCTCGGCCCATGCGGCGAGGTCGGTGCGCGGGGTCGGCTGGTGCAGCATGGTGACGCTGCCGCCGCAGAGCCAGACGGCCTGCGCGGCCGGGGCGATCGACACCGGCTCACCGGCGAGGACCCCCACCGCGGCGCCGCGCTCGATGCCGGGGCTGCCCGCGCGCAGGGCCGCGGCCATGCGCCGCGCGTCCCCGTGCACCTGCGGCCACGTCCGGCGGGACGGCTGCGTCGGTTCGCCCGTCGTCATCCCGCGGGTCGAACGGGCGGCGGAGTCCAGCAGCATCGCGAGGAACCGGGACATGGTCACCGAGCCTACGGTCTGCCGTCGCTCGCGGTGCTGCCGGATCGGACACCGTGGACACCGCCCCGCATAGCGCCGAGGCCGCGACACGCGTGCACCAGACCCCGACTCGCGGAGAAGCGGAGAAGTGGCGCGCCCAACTTCCGCGAGTCGGGGTCTGAGCGCGTGCGTATCGCGATCCACGCTGCGCAGGCAGGAGCTCTGGACGTACGCCGGCGCGGGGAGGGAGCACTAGCATCGGGCGGCATGTCGGACCAGCTTGACAGCGCTCTCGCCTCGGCCGTCGACGCCGCGCTCCCCCGCGCCCGCGCCGACCTGGAGCGGCTCGTCCGCATCCCCAGCATCTGGGCCGATCCGGCGCACGCCGAGGACACGCGCCGCAGCGCCGACGCCGTGGCCGAGCTGGCGCGGGACGCGGGGGCCGCCGACGTCTCCGTGATCGCGGCGGACGGCGGCGCGCCCGCCGTCGTCGCCCGGTTCCCCGGCCCCGCCGGCTCCCCGACGGTGCTGCTCTACGCCCACCACGACGTGCAGCCCACCGGCGGCGACGAGCACTGGACGAGCCCGCCGTTCGAGCCCACCGAGCGCGACGGCCGCCTCTACGGCCGTGGCGCCGCCGACGACAAGGCCGGTGTGATGACGCACCTTGCCGTGCTGCGCGCCTTCGAGGGGCATCCCCCCGTCCACGTCACGCTGTTCGTGGAGGGGGAGGAGGAGTCCGGCTCCCCCACCCTCCCGGCGCTGCTGCGGGAACACCACGAGCTGCTCACCAGCGACGTCATCGTGATCGCCGACGCCGCAAACCCCGCGGTCGACGTCCCGGCCCTCACCACCACCCTGCGAGGGCTCGTCGACGTCACGGTGGAGGTCGCGATGCTGGAACGGCCGGTGCACTCCGGCGTCTACGGCGGCGCGGTCGGCGACGCTCTCACCGCGTTGTGCCGCGCGCTCGCCACCCTGCACGACGCGGACGGCGAAGTCGCCGTGGCCGGGCTGGTGCACGGTGCCTCGGACGCCCCGGACCTCGACGAGGCGGTCTTCCGCTCCGATGTCGGCCTGCTCGAGGGCGTGCAGCTGCTGGGCGGGGGCAGCATCCCGACGCGGTCCTGGGCCAAGCCGGCCGTCGCCGTGCTCGGCATCGACGCACCTCGCGTCGAGGAGTCGGCCAACGTGCTGCTGCCGCGGGCGCGCGCACGGGTCGGCATGCGGCTGGCGCCCGGCGACGACGCCGTCAAGGCGCAGCGCGCGCTCGCCGAGCACCTGGAGGCGAACGTGCCGTGGGGCGCGCACGTGACGGTCACGCCGGAGCCCGGGATCGCCGCACCGTTCACCGTGGACAACACCGGCACGGCCTACGACGCCGCACGCCGCGCGTTCGCACAGGCGTACGGCAACCCGGTGGTGGAGACCGGCATCGGCGGCTCGATCCCGTTCATCGGCGAGTTCGCCCGGGTCTTCCCGGGCGCGTCGGTGCTGGTCACCGGCGTGGGCGACCCGGCGAGCCGCTGGCACGGCATCGACGAGAGCCTGGACCTGGCGATGTTCGGCCGCGCCGCACTGGCCGAGGCGCTGCTCCTGGCGGAGCTCGCCGGGTAGACCCGCGTCGACCTCACCCGTTCGCCGCCTTCGACGACGCGGCGCACGGTGTCGGGGCCCTCGCGGCCACGCTCACGCACGTCTCGCGCGCCGACTCTCCGTCATGAGCGCCAGCGGTGGTGTGAGGGCGTCAGATCTGTCGCCCTCACACCACTCTCGCTGATCTGGCTTGTACCCAACCCGACCACCCTCGGCGCGGAGGTCGAGCTCGGCGCCGGACCGACTGCGCGTGAAGCCCCGGGCGGGGTGGGGCCGGAGGCGTCGAGCCGGGAACGGCGCGCCCACCGCAACCCGGCGGCCGCCCCCTGATTCGTACCGCGCACCCCGCCCACGGAGGAGAGCGGAGGGTGCGTGGGCGGGCCGCGGCCGGACGCTGCAAGGCCCCGGTGGACGCTCGTGGCCACCGCGCTCGTGGCGCTGATGGCCCCGATCCGCACCTCGAAGCTGTCCTGCATTTCGGAGGCGCTCACAATGATGACCGTGGAGTCGAGGTGCGGGGGATCATGATCGAGAAGGCGCTGCGGGAGACCGTGCGCGGCGAGGTCGCGTTCGACACCGCCACCCGCGCTCTCTACGCCACCGACGCGTCGAACTACCGGCGCGTCCCGCAGGGCGTGGTCTTCCCGCGGAACAGCGAGGACGTGGCCGCGGTCCTGGCCGCCTGCCGCGCGCACGGCGTGCCGCTCACCGCCCGCGGGCGGGGCACGTCGATCGCCGGCAACGCCGTCGGGCCGGGTGTCGTGCTGGACACCTCGCGCCACCTCACGCGGATCCTGGAGATCGACCCGGAGCGGCGCACCGCCTGCGTCGAATCCGGTGTTGTCCTGGACGAGCTGCAGGCCGCCGCCCGTCCGCACGGGCTGCGCTTCGGCCCCGACCCGTCCACCCACAGCCGCGCCACGATCGGCGGGATGATCGGCAACAACGCGTGCGGCTCGCACTCGGTGGCCTGGGGCAAGACCTCGGACAACGTCGAGGAGCTCGACGTCCTGCTCGCCGACGGCACGCGGATGCAGCTCGGTGCCGGACAGGACCACCCCCGCCTGCAGGAGCTCGTGTCGCGCCACCTCGGCGAGATCCGGCGCGAGTTCTCCGGGCTGTCGCGCCGGGTGTCGGGCTACGCGCTGGACCAGCTGCTGCCCGAGAACGGTTTCCACGTCGCCCGGTCGCTCGTGGGCAGCGAGGGCACCTGCGCCACCGTGCTCGGCGCCACCGTCTCGCTCGTACCGCTCCCCGCGGCGACGGTGCTGCTCGTGCTCGGCTTCCCGGACGCGATCGCGGCCGCGCACGCCGTGCCCCGGGTCCTGCCGCACCACCCCGCCACGGTCGAGGGCATGGACGCGGAGCTGCTCGCGCTGTTCACGAGCCGTCCCGGCCGCGGAGCCGTCGACCTGCCCGACGGCGGCGCGTGGCTGTTCGTCGAGATGACCGGCGACACGCAGGCCGAGGCCACCGAGCGCGCCCACGTCCTCGCCGCCGAGCTGCGCGACGCGGCGACCGCCCAGGTGATCACCGAGCCGGCCGCGCAGCGCGTGGCGTGGCGGGTGCGCGAGGAGGGGGCGGGCCTGGCCACCCGGCTGGCCGACGGCTCGGAGGCGTGGCCCGGCTGGGAGGACGCGGCCGTCCCACCCGAACACCTCGGCGCGTACCTGGAGGACTTCGCCGCACTACTGCGCCGCCACGGTCGCAAGGGCGTGACCTACGGGCACTTCGGCGAGGGCTGCCTGCACGTGCGCATCGACTTCGACCTCGTCTCCGACCGCGGCCGGGCCGGATTCCGGTCGTTCTCCCACGACATCGCGGACGTCGTCGTCGCGCACGGCGGGTCGCTCTCCGGCGAGCACGGCGACGGGCGGGCCCGCGCCGAGCTGCTGCCGCGGATGTACAGCGAGCCGGTCATGCGGGCGTTCGGCGCGTTCAAGGCCATCTGGGACCCGGAGGGGTTGCTCAACCCGGGCGTCCTCGTGCAGCCCGACCCGGTGGACGCCGGCCTGCGCTTCCACCCGCCGCTCGACCGGGGCACGCTGCTGGCGTTCGCCCACGACGGCGGCAGCATCGACCAGGCCGCGCGGCGCTGCGTCGGTGTCGGCAAGTGCGTGGTCAAGGAGCCGAGCGGGGTGATGTGCCCCAGCTACGCCGTCACCGGCGCGGAGGAGCACTCCACCCGGGGCCGGGCGCACATGCTGATGGAGATGCTGCGCGGGGAGACGATCACCGACGGCTGGCGTTCCACCGAGGTGCGCGACGCGCTGGACCTGTGCCTGTCGTGCAAGGGCTGCAAGAGCGACTGCCCCGTCGACGTCGACATGGCCTCCTACAAGTCGGAGTTCCTCGCCCACCACTACGCGGGCCGGCTGCGCCCGGCGTCGCACTACTCGATGGGCTGGCTCCCACTCTGGGCGCGGCTCGCCTCGCTCGCGCCCGGCCTGGTCAACCTGGCCGGACGCACCCCCGGCGTGCGTGCGCTGCTCAAGCGCGTGGGCGGGATCGCGCAGGAGCGAGCGATCCCGCGGTTCGCGCCCGCGACGTTCACCCGCGCGTTCCGTCGCCGCCCGCAGCGGCCACCGGTGGCGGCGCGGCCCGCCGTGGTGCTGTGGCCCGACACGTTCAACAACCACCTCACCCCGGAGGTCCTGCGCGACGCCACCGAGGTGCTCGAGGCCGCCGGCTTCGACGTGCTGGTGCCGCCCGGCCAGGTCTGCTGCGGGCTCACCTGGATCACTACCGGCCAGCTCCGGATCGCGCGCCGGGTGCTGGAGCACACCGTCTCGGTGATGCGGCCGTACCTGGACGCGGGGCTTCCCGTGGTCGCGCTCGAGCCCAGCTGCGCCGCCGCCCTGCGGGCCGATGCCACCGAGCTGCTCCCCGACGGCGCCCGTGCGCTGGCCGAGCAGACGCTCACGCTCGCAGAGTTCCTGCAGCGCCACGCCCCGGACTGGGATCTGCCCGCCCTCGGTCGCACGGCGATCACCCAACAGCACTGCCACCAGCACGCCGACCTGGGTTTCGCCGCCGACGAGGCATTGCTCGCGAAGGCCGGCGTCGCCAACCGCACGCTCGATTCGGGCTGCTGCGGCCTGGCCGGCAACTTCGGCTTCGAACAGGAGCACTATGCCGTCTCGACGGCGGTGGGCGAGCGGGTGCTGCTGCCCGCCGTCCGCGACGCCGACGCCGACACCCTCGTGGTGGCCGACGGCTTCAGCTGCCGCACCCAGATCGCCCAGGAGACGCCGCGGCGGGCGCTGCACCTGGCGCAGGTGCTGCGCATGGCGCTGCGAGCCCGCTGAGCCGTCCACCACTTCGAGATACGCTGACCGGCCCCTGCCACCCTCGACGGGCAGGGGGCCGGTCGCGCTGCGCGAGACTCCCCACCGGGGTCCCCCCGACCCCGCCCGCGCACAGATCACGCTAGGCCGTCACCCCCCTCGTCCGGATCGGTCGAAAGGTTGATCCTCACCCCTACTTCGGTTGGAGCCCGTCGCGCACCACGGCGAGCAGCCGGTGGCGCAAAGCCGGATCGGGGTCGGTGCGCACCGCGTACAACAGGCCCTTGAGCAGGGCGATCAGGTCGGAGACGGAGACGTCGCGGCGGACCGCACCGACTTCCTGCGCCCGGGCGAGGAGGACACCGAGCGCCTCGTGCATCTCCGCCACCGCCTCGGCGACCCGCGCGGCACCCGCACCGGCGAACGCGTCCGGGAGGTCGCGCTTCGCGTCCGCCTCCTCGGTGACCCGGTCCAGGAACCCGGAGAACGCGGCGCCGGGGTCGGAAGCGCCGGCGCGGGCGCGCGCATCGGCCGCCAGCTCCTGCACCCGGACCAGCGAGACGGCTTCGAAGAGCGCCTCCTTGGTCGGGAAGTGCCGGTAGACGGTGCCGGGCCCGACGCCCGCGGCGTCAGCGATGTCGTCGAGGGGCACCGCGAAGCCGTGTTCGGAGAAGGCCTGGCGGGCCGCGGCGAGCACCCGGTCGCGGTTGCGCCGGGCGTCGGCGCGCAGCGCTCGCTCAGACATCGCAGTCCGCGATACGTGCGCGCCCCGACCCGCGAGTGGCGAGGGGTTCGGGCTCGAGGCCGCCAAGCGGGGCACGCGTTCCGTATCGTCGAAGCGGGGTCACCGTTCCGATTCTAGGGAGAACGAGCATGCACCGCAGCCCGCGTGAGGTCGTCGAGCAGGTCCGCCGGATGGTCGCCGGCGAGGGGGTCGAGTTCGCCGACCTCTTCGCCCTCGACGGCGTGCTGCGCTACCCGTTCGCCCCGCCGGGCACACCAGGTGAGCTGCGCGGCCGGCAGGCGATCCGCGAGTTCCACGGGCTCGCGTCCGGGCAGCGCGAGCTGCTCGAGATCGCGGGAGTCGACGCGCTCGTCCGGGAGACCGACGACCCCGAGGTCGTCGTCGTCGAGATCGAGCACCACGGGCACTCGCGCGCCACCGGCGGGCCCTACCGGTTCCGGGCCCTCGGCGTCATCCGCGTGCGGGACGGCGAGATCGTCGCCTACGACGACTACATGGACCCCATCGCGATGGCAGCACTGCTGGGGCGCACCCCGGACCTGGCCGCAGCACTCTCCGCTGCCTGATCCGCACCCCGACGCACTGGCGAGTAGGGCCCGACTCGCGGGGGTGAGGGCGCGACTCGCGGAAGGGCGGGCCCGACTCGCGAGGGGTGAGGCCCGACTCGCGGGGGGGCGGGCACACCCCCGCGAGTCGGGGCGTGCGGCGCGCGTGTCGCGCTCCGTTCAGAGATGGCGGGCTCCCACGCAGTAGGCGGCATCCGCCGCGCACTTGACTCCTCCCGGTCGCGACGGCTAAGACTGCACCCGTCAAGCCGTGAAATCGATTCCACGGGTCGGAGGACGATGACGTCGCGGAGCACGCGAGCCCCTGCCACCGGGTTGCCGGGGCGTGCCGATCCCCCTGTCCGCTTCGGCCGCCGCCGCCTGCTCGCCGGGGCCGCCGCCCTCGGCGCCGCCGGGCTCGGGCTGGCCGGCTGTTCGGGCACGGGGAGCTCGGAACCCCTGCAGTTCTGGAACGCCCACGCGCCGCAACCGTCGGGCGACCCCGAGGTGGTCGCGCAGAGCGAGTGGTACTTGGCGGCGATCGACCACTGGAACGCGCACCACCCCGAGCAGGTCGTGCCGATGTTCGTGCCCGACTACGTCAACCCGATGAACCCGCGGATCGCCACGGCCTTCGCCGCGGACAACGGGCCGGACATCTTCATGATCTCCCCGGGCGAGTTCCTGCGCTACTACAACGGCGGGGTCCTGCTGGACCTCAAGCCGTACCTGACGCAGGAGGCGCTCGACGACTTCTACCCCGAGGCGCTCGGCACGCGCATCGTCGGGGACGGGATCTACGGTCTCCCGATCGAGATCGACCCCATCAGCCTGTACTACGACGTGGCGGCCTTCGAGGAGAGCGGCCTGTCCGAGGGCGACCTGCCCACCACGTGGGACCAGCTCCTCGACGTCGCCGAGCGCCTCACGACCCCGCGGCGCTCCGGGCTGGTGCTGGAGACCAAACCGGGCTACTACCAGAACTTCATGTTCTACCCCTGGCTGTGGCAGAGCGGCGGCGAGGTGATCGATCCCGCGACACAGCTGCCCGGACTGGACTCGGACGCCGCGGTGGCCGCGCTGGAGTTCTTCGGCGCAGGCATCGCCCGCGGTGTCTCCCCGCGGACGCTGCCGGCCGGGGGCGAGATCGTCCCGGGGTTCACGCAGGGCCTCGCGGCGATGTGGCAGACCGGCCCGTGGACCGTCGCGGAGTTCGAGCTGCAGGCGCCCGACCACCGGTACGGCGTGCTCCCGCTGCCGCAGCCCCCTGGTGGGGAGCGGATCACGTCCGCGGGCGGGTGGGCGTGGGCCGTCAACAACCGGGGGCGCAACCCCGACGCGGCCGCGCGCTTCGTCGTGGAGTCGATCGGCAGCATGAGCGCCGAGAGCGTCGCGCGCGGCGCGGACTGGAACTACCGCGCCAAGTCGAACCTGCCCCCGCGCAAGTCGGTGGCCTCCGCCAGCGAGCAGCTGCCGTCCTACCACCAGCCGGCCCGGGCCGCGCTGCGCGAGCTGCTCGACTCCAGCCGCGGCGAGCCGCGGTACCCACCGGTGCTCTACAAGGCGCTGTCCAACGCCATCCAGTCGGTGCAGCTGGCCGGAGGCGACGCGCGCGCCCAGGCCCGGCTCGCCCAGGACGCGATCGAGAGCTTCCTCCAGACCTACGAGGGAGGCACGCTGGTATGACGGCAGTGTCGCTGAACCGCACGGCCGGGCGTTCGAGCACCGGCCGCGCCCCGCTCACCCCGATGCGCAAGCGCGAGCGCCGGGCCGCCTTCCTGTTCCTGCTCCCCGACTCCCTCGGGCTCTTCGTCTTCGTCGTCGTGCCGATGATCCTGGCGATCGCGCTCGCGTTCTTCTCGCTCGACGGGTTCGGCCACCTCGAGTTCATCGGCCTCGACAACTACATCCGGCTGGCCCAGGATCCGCAGTTCTGGGCCAGCCTGCGCACCACCGCGATCTACGTGGTCGTGACGGTGCCGGTGATGTTCGTCGTCAGCCTCGCGCTCGCCGTCCTGGTGAAGGAGCAGTTCCCCGGGGTGGGCATCGTCCGCAGCGCGCTGTTCCTGCCCTACGTGATCAGCCTCGTGGTCGTGGGCATGATCTGGCAGTTCATGCTCACCGACAAGGTCGGCGTGGTGTCGCGCGCGCTCGCCTTCGTGGGGCTCGACGGGATCTCGCCCCTCGGATCGCCGAACCTGGCCCTCACCGCGGTCATCCTGATCTCCGTCTGGTTCCAGATGGGCTACTACATGATCATTTTCCTCGCCGGGCTGCAGGACATCCCGCGCGAGCTCTACGAGGCGTCCCGCGTGGACGGGGCGAGCCCGTGGCAGCAGTTTCGCGGCATCACCCTGCCGCTACTGGCCCCCACCAGCTTCTTCGTGCTCCTCACGAGCACGATCGCGGTGGTCACCGGAGGTCTCGACCTGGTCTACGTCCTCACGCAGGGCGGCCCGGCGGGCGCGACCAGCGTGATGATCTTCTTCGTCTACGAGCAGGCGTTCCTGTTCGGCGAGTACGGCTACGCCGCCGCGGTCGGCTCCGTCCTGCTGGTGGGGCTGCTGGCCTGGTCGGCCCTGATGTTCTTCCTCACCCGCGGAGGGCGGTTCAGCCATGCCGACGACTGACCAACTCCTGGAGGCGACGGCGCCCGCCGGCTCCGTCGGTGCGAGCCCGGAGCGGCGCAGACCCGCACCTCGCGCCCGGTGGACGCGCCGCAACATCGGGCTGTTGACCCTCGGCCTCGTCCTCGGCGTCCTCACGGTGCTGCCACTGGTGATCATGGTGTTCGGCTCGTTCAAACCCGAGGCCGAGGTCACCGCGCCCACGATCCTGCCCCAGGAACCCACGTTCGAGAACTACGTCTACGTCTTCACCGAGGTCCCGTTCCTGCGCTACCTGCTCAACAGCGCATTCATCTCGGCCGTGATCACGGTGCTGGCGCTGTGGTTCCACTCGATGGCCGCCTACGCCCTGGCCCGGCTGCGCTTCCCGGGCCGCGAGGCGATCTTCCTCGTGATCTTCTCGACGCTGCTGGTCAGCCTGCCCGTGATCATGGTCCCGACGTTCGCGGTGGTCCGCACGCTCGGCATGGTGGACAGCTACGCCGGCCTCATCGTCCCGGCGATCTTCAACGCCTTCGGGATCTTCCTGCTCCGCCAGTTCTACCTCTCGATCCCGGCGGAGCTCGAGGAGGCGGCGCTGCTCGACGGGGCCGGCTACTGGCGCGTCTACTGGAGCGTCATCCTGCCGCTCTCGCGGCCGATCCTCTCGGCGCTGACGGTGTTCTTCTTCCTCGCCAACTGGAACTCGTTCGTCTGGCCGCTGACGATCACCTCCGACCCGAACCTGCGCACGGTCCAGGTCGGCATCGCGAGCTTCCAGCTGCAGTACACCGGCAACTGGAACTACACGCTCGCCGCCGCCACCGTGGCCGCCGTGCCGATGCTGGCGCTGTTCTTCTTCTTCCAGCGCCACATCGTGGAGTCGATCAAGAGCGCCGGCTTCAAGTAGCGGCCCGGCGACGTCAGCCGGCCAGGCTCGCCAGCGCCGCAGCCGCGTCCTCGGGCCGCTTGCGCAGGTCGGCACTCATCTCGACGTGCGCGAACGGCAGGCCGAACAGGGACGCGGCGTGGCCCTGCACGTTCGTCGTGCCCTCGAGCCCGCGGCAGCGCTGCGACCACGCCCGGCAGACCGACAGGTCGGCCTCCTCCAGCCGGTCGGCAAGGTCACGCACCGCGGGCGCGGGCTCCTCCGGGCCGCCACCCAGCACGACGTCGTCGTCGAGGTCGTCCCGCTCGCCGAAGCCGTGCAACTGCAGCTGCGGGAGCCGCAAGCGGACGCTCAGGTCCACGGCGAGCGCGTGGAACAGCGAATCGACCTCGTGCGCCACGTCGGCCCGCTCGTCCGCCGCCCTGCGGTGCGCGCCGGCCTGCAGGTAGATCGCGTCCGGTCGGGCCGCGAGCACGGCCAACCCGACCTCTTCGGTGCCGTAGTCCGCGTTCGGGTGCGGTACCTCGATCAGCAGCCGGGGTTCCTTGTCGAGCGGGAGAGCGAGCAGCCCCCAGGACCGCTCCGAGTCCGGGTCGCTGCGCGCCACGAGGAACTCGTCCCCCGTGGCGTTCGCCGAGACCCCGACCGTGAACCCCGCGTCCTCCATCGCGCGGCGGGCCGGGTCGCCCCCCGCCTCACCCGCGCCGAGCAGCGCGGCGACAGCCCCCACGACGGCCTCGCGCTCCGCCCGGTCGGGCGGGCGGTAGGGCCCGCTCGGCAGGAGCTGCCCGGTGAAGTCACGCACGTGCTGTTCCAGCAAGGGGCCGTCCTCTTCACGGGGGGCGAGTGTCGCAACCAGCGCCGCCACCGCGACGAGCGAGAGCACCACGAGTACGGCGACGGCGGCACGGGTCCGGGTCGGCGTACGCGTCACAGCCGCTTCGCCACCCGGAACGAGCGGGCGTAGTGCCCGCCGCCGTCGAGCAGGGAGGGGCCGCCGAGGTCGCCGAGCGTCGGTCCGTCGGCACGCACGCGGCTCGAGAGGAACCGGTGCTGCCCCGTCTCGTCGCGGCCGAGGTAGATCGCCGAGTGGTCGATCCGCTGGTCGGGCGCCCCGTCGAGATCGAAGAAGAGCAGGTCGCCCGCCTGCAGCATCCCCAGGTTCGACGGGGGCGTACCGGTGTCGGGCAGCAGGACCGTGCCGGGCCCGACCTCCACCATCGCACGGGCGCGGCGCGGGAGCCCCTCGCCGCGCTCGTTGTCACCGCGCAGGGGGTAGCCGGCCCGGTAGCCGTACACGAGCCGGATGAAACCCGAGCAGTCCGCGGCCCCGTAGTGGTTGGGATCCGGCTCGCCCACGGCGCCGTCCTCGAAGGTCCACGGGATGCCGAGGTAGTCGAGGAAGTCGGAGTTCTCCACGGGCGGGGCGCCCTCCGGCGCGGCCGGGCCGTAGTGCGCGTCGCCCCGGATGCGCACTCCCTCGGGATTGCGTTCCTCCGGCGCGCCGTCCAGGTACTGGGTAGCCATGGTGAGCACGTCGGGCTGGGCACTGCTCAGGTTCTGCTGGAACCACGATCGGAACCACGGCGCGTTCTCGGCACCCGCCTGCCACTCGTCGGGGAGCAACCGCACCCAGACGCGGGTGGTCACGGGTGCCCCGCCGAACTGCGGCTCGGCGAAGGTGCGCTCCGGTCCGTCCAGGGTGACGGTGCGCGACCCGTCGGTGAACGTCGCGAGCACCCTGCCCGACGCGTCCACCACGGTGGTGCGCGCGGGCTCGTCCCGGCGCAGGAAACGCATGTCGCTCGCGGCGGTGCGGGACGGCGGCGCCGCGACGGCCGTGGCCGGCACGACGGCCTCTTCGCGCACCGCGCCGACCACGATGCCGCTGATGCCCACGACCATGGCGAGCCCGCCCATCGCGGCCCGACGGGCGGTGAGCGCCGAGCGCCGGGTCACAGGGCGGACACCGCCCCGAGCACCAGGCCGCTGGCCAGCACGCCGTAGCTCGCGAGGCTCACGGCCGACGTGGCCAGCACGGTGGCCAGCGGCGGCTGCCGCACCAGCTGGTAGGCCACCAGCCCCGGGATGACGAAGCCGAGCGTCTCGTGCGCGAAGAGCAGCGGGTAATCCCGCTGCACCAGCAGGAAGAGGCCGGTCGAGAGCAGGACCGAGAGCATCATCACGGCGGCGAACAGCCGCTTGCCGTAGAGGATCACCACCCGCTGCAGCCCGCGGATGGCGAGGTAGGCGACCACCGTGACGCCGGCGATCACCGCCACCTTCATGGCGTCCTCCACCAGCGTCAGCGCCAGCCAGCCCGGCGTGATCATGCCGCCGGGCGAGAGGTTGGTGGTGAGGTAGCAGACGAGTGCGAACAGCAGCCCGATCGCCAGCGCGATGGTGGCTGCCTGCGGCGCGAGCGTGCCCGCGAGCATCAACCCACTCCGACCGGGACGGCGGGCGGCAGGCCGTGCATGCGGGAGAGGAGCACCTCACCCTGCCCGTGGATGTTGCCGACCGCCACGACGGAGCCGATCCCCGCGGGACCGATCGCCACCGCCTCGAGGAACGCGGCCAGGTCGAGGGCGCCCCCGAGGTCGACGACCCGGTCGGCCAGCTCGCGCGGCACCCGGCTGCGCGCCGTGTGGGTCTGCTCCCCGATGAGCACGATCCGGTCCGGGCGGACCCGCCCGGACAGCTCGCCCATCTGCCCGTTGCGCTCGACCCGGTCGGGGCGGCAGTTCACCACCATCGTCAGCGGCGCGGAGATCATGCCGCGGCTGCGCAGCAGCTCGATGTTCATGAACGTGGACTCGGGGTCGTTGGCGGCGAAGATGTTGGCGAAGGCGATCCGGCCCCGCGGGGTGGCGTAGGTGTCGACGGCGACCGTGCCGGGGTCGGGGCGAGCCGCCACCATCCCGGCCATCGCCTCCCCGCGACCGACGCCGCACAGGTGCGCGACGGCGAGCGCGACGGCCACGTTCTCCTTGAACGTGATCCAGCGGAAGCGTTCCATCTCGTCGTCCCGGACCGACTCAGGATCGACGGCGACGAGCCGGCAGTTCCGCCGGTCGGCTTCCTCCTGCAGGATGTGCAGCCGGTCGCGCTCCGCGGTGACGCAGATCCCGCCCACCGGCATCGAACGCGACAGCGAGCGGGCCACGTCGTCCAGCGTGGGGCCCATCTCGTCGAGGTGGTCCTCCCGCACGTTGCAGATCACGCAGATCGTGGAGCGCACCAGCTTCCGCTCGTTGATCTCCTGCAGCTCCGGCAGCACCGCCATACACTCGATGACCAGTGCGTCCGGCCGCCAGGTGGCCGCGCGCTTGATGATGCCGATCTGCTCGACGATGTTGGCCAGCCCGAACTTGCGGTGGATCGGTTCCTCGGTGCCGTCGGGGAAGACGAAGCGGGCGGCCGTGCCGGTGGTCTTCCCGACCGTCCGCAGGCCACCGCCGCGCAAGGCGCCCGCGCACAACCGGGTGATCGAGCTCTTGCCCCGGATGCCGTTCACCACGATGCGCTCCGGGATCGACTCCAGGCGGCGGTGGTGGCTGCGCTGCTCCACGAGGCCGGCCACCAGCAGGATCAGGCAGCCGGCGACGTACACGCCGAACAGGAACGTCATGCGATCACCGCACCCGGCCGGGCCCGCGCCGCCGCGAACCGGTTGGTGGCCGCCACGGCCGTGCCGATCTCGTCGAGGCGCTGCGCGGCCAGCGGCGGCACCGGGTTCCCGGCCGCCAGCGCCTCCACGTGCCGGACCAGCCGGCGGGCCGGGGTGACGACGGTGACCGCGGTCCACCCCAGCGCCGCCAGCGCGAGGCTCGCGCTCACCACGATCACGACGAGGGCGGCGCGCCTGCTGTCGTCCCCCGCGAACGCGGCGGCGGCGACGTCCTGGTCCTCGATCAGCACCCAGCCCACGTCGATGGCCGAGCCGGGGGCGCCCACGCGCGCGGCGGCGGCGACCCGCTCACCTTCCGGCGTGGCGATGGCGGGTGCGCCGGTGGACGCGGTGGCGGCGATCGTGCTCAGCGCCGGGTCGTTCAGCGGGGCGAACGCGGTGTATCCGGCCGTGTCGAGGACCGTGGCCTGCTGCGCGTCGATCACCCGGGTGTGCACGCCGTCGGCACGGAGCACGTTGTTGAGCCCACGGGGGTCGAACTCGGCGACGAGCCTGCTCTCGCCGTCCCACATGGGGGTCGAGGCCACCACCAGCGGCTCGGCGCCGCTGGTGTTGGCCTGCACGACCCGCGACTCCTGACCCACGGCGTCCAGCGGGGCGGCGGGCGGGCGTCCCGCGGTGGCGACGGGCTGCCCGGAGGCGTCGACGACCGAGACGGACCGGAACAGCGCCTCCGCCTCGAGGGCCTGTGCGGCCGTCGTAGCGGGGTCGGCGACGGCGGCGCCGGTGGGCGGATCGGCAGCGCGTTCCAGGACGGTGAGCCCGTCGCGCAGCGCGGCGCCCAACTCCTGGGCCCGTGCCCCCGCACCCGCACCCGCTTCGCGTGCGACGAGGTCGGCCTGCGGGGCGACGCCGCCGACGGTGGCGGCCGCGGCCGGGATCGCCCACCCCAGGACGAGGACGGCCGCGAGGCACGGCGCGACGGCCAACGAGACGTGGCGTCGGGACCGGAGCCTGCGGCGCCCGGGGCGGATCCGGTGGAAGCGGTACAAGGCGAGGGCGATCCGGTCGAGCTCACCGGCCCGGGAGCGCGGCACCACGTCGGCACGATCCTCGGTGACCATCCGCGCCATCGCGTCGCCGAACCGCCGGACCGGCGCCACGAGCCCGGCCCAGAGCAGGACGTGGCTGAGCACCGCCACCCCCACGAGGACGGCGGCGAGTCGCCAGTCCGGCCACCGCCCGTCGCCGCTCACCGCCACGGCGAGCAGCGCGACCACACCCGCCAGCAGCGCGGTGAGCGCCGCGAGCGGGCCGGTGTTCACGCCACCCGCGAACCGGGGCTGCGGGAAGGGCGGGATCTGCGGGGCGGAGGTCCTCCTCATCGGGAGAGGGATCGTCGGCGGGGAGCCGGGCGTGCTCAACGAGCGTGTCCCTTCGAACGGTTCCTGGGGCTGCCGGTGGTCACGCGGCTGGGGATCCGCGCGCTCTACTGGCCCCGTCATGTCACGAGCACAGGTCCGAGGAGTCACGATAGCGTGACGGTGTACCCCGAATGTCGCAGTGTCAGGTCACTGTTCGACGACCGGGAGTCGGGGAGTCGGCGAACGGCAGGCGAATCCGACTCACCCGCTCGTGTTCACCGTGACGCACCGCGATCAACCCGTGATGTACACCACCTGAGCGAGCGCCCGGACCCGCTGGTGTCCCCCGCCGGAAGTCCGTTGGGTAAGTCGGTGGATCCAGGTTCTCGCTGCGCGTGCCGGGCGGCGGGCCTCGTACCGGGTGTACTCGGGTCGTCGACCGGTGCGCGCAGCGTGGAGCTGGGCCGCCGAATTACTCGGCGGACTTCCGGCGGGGGACACTAGGACTCGGCGAGCTCCGCGGCCGCCAGCCAGTCCAGTTCGACGCTCTCGCGCTCGGTCACCACGGCCTTGAGCTCGCGGTCGAGCTCCAGCAGGCGAGTGGGGTCGGTGGCGGCCTCGGCCAGCTGCGCGTGCAGCCGCTCCTCCTTGGCGGTCAGCGTCTCCATCCGCCGCTCCAGGCGAGCGGCGTCCTTGCGCGCAGCCCGCTGCTCGGCCGCGCTCATGGCAGGCCTTGCGGGCGAGGTGGTCTGCGCCGGGCTCGCCGGTGCCGCGCTGAGGCCGTTGACGGTGCCGTGCGCGGCGGCGCGGCGCTGCAGGTACTCGTCGATGCCGCCGGGCAGGTGCGTGACCTTGCCGTCGCCGAGCAGCGCGACGACGGTGTCGCACGCGCGCTCCACGAGGTACCGGTCGTGGCTGACGACGACGAGCGTGCCCGGCCAGCCGTCGAGCAGGTCCTCCAGCCGGGCGAGGGTGTCGACGTCGAGGTCGTTGGTGGGCTCGTCGAGCAGCAGGACGTTCGGCTCGGCCATCAGCAGCCGGGTGAGCTGCAGCCGCCGGCGTTCGCCACCGGACAGGTCGCCGACCGGCGTCCACTGCCGCGCCGCCGGGAAGCCCAGCCGCTCCAGCACCGAGGACGCCGTCAGCTCCAGCTTGCCCAGGCGCACGAACTTGGCGACCTGCTCCGTGGCCTCCAGTACCCGCATGTCCTTGGGTAGGTCCACGAGCTCCTGGGTGAGCTCCGCGAGCTGCACGGTGCTGCCCCGCACCAGCCGCCCGCCGTCGAGCGCACGCTCACCGGTGAGCGTGCGCAGCAGCGTGGTCTTGCCCGACCCGTTGACCCCGACGATCCCGATCCGGTCCCCCGGCCCGATCCGCCACGTCACCCGGTCGAGCAGCGTGCGCCCCGCGACGACGGCGGTGGCGTCCTCCAGTTCCAGCACGGTGCGCCCGAGCCGGTTGGTGGCGAAGCCGAGCAGCTCCACGGTGTTGCGCGGCGGCGGCACGTCGGCGATCAGGGCCTCCGCGGCCTCGATCCGGAACCGCGGCTTCGACGTGCGCGCGGGCGCGCCGCGGCGCAGCCACGCCAGCTCCTTGCGGGCCAGGTTCTGCCGGCGCGCCTCGGCCGCGTCGGACTGGCGGGCGCGCTCGGCGCGGGCGTAGACCCAGTCGGCGTAACCGCCGAGGTAGCTCTCCACCCGCCCGTTCGACACCTCCCAGGTGCGCGTGCAGACCGCGTCGAGGAACCAGCGGTCGTGGGTGACGACCACGACCCCGCAGCGCCGGGCGATCAGGTGACCGGCCAGCCAGGTGATGCCCTCGACGTCCAGGTGGTTGGTGGGCTCGTCGAGCACCACGAGGTCCGGGTCGCCGACGAGGGCGGCGGCCAGCGCGACGCGGCGCTTCTCGCCGCCGGACAATCCCTCCACGCCGCGGTCGAGGTCGCCGATGCCCAGCCCGTCGAGGACGTCGCGGACCTTCGCGTCACCGGCCCACTCGTGGTCGGCCGCACCCGCCCACTGGGCCAGTACGACGTCGCGCACGCGGGCACCCGCCGGCAGGGCGTCGCCCTGGACCAGGTGCGCGAGGTTCAGCCCGCCGATCCGGCTGACCCGGCCACCGTTCGGTGGCCGGATGCCGGTGATGATGTCGAGCAGCGTGGTCTTGCCGCCACCGTTGAGCCCGACGACGCCGATCCGCTCGCCGCGCTCCACCCCGAGCGAGACGGCGTCGAGCAGCACGCGCGAGGCGTCGCCCGGTACGTGCGCGGTGACGGCCTCGAGGTTGACGAGGTTCTGTCCGGTGCGGGGCGCCATCAGGCACGCACCGGGGGCCACGAGGTGGGCGGGCCGGGTGTGAGGCCCGGGGGTTCGTGCTGATCGATCACCCGCGCGCCCGGTACCGGGCCGTGCGCCACCCGCACCGTGCGGCAGACGCCCACGCCGGCCAGCTCGGCGGCCACGTCCATGGCGGCCTCGGAATCGGCGCACAGGAACGCGCACGTGGGCCCGGAGCCCGACACCAGGCCGGCCAGCGCGCCCGCGCCCACCCCCGCGCGCAGGGTGCGACGCAGGTCGGGCGCCATGCTCACGGCAGCGGCCTGCAGGTCGTTGCCGAGGTTGAGGGCGAGTTGACGCGGGTCACCACCGCCGAGCGCCTCGAGCACCGGTTCCACCGGCCGTTCACCGGGCGGGTTGTCGCCGCGCAACCGGTCGAGCTCCCGGAAGACCTGCGGGGTGGACAGGCCGCCGCGGTGCAGCGCGATCACCCAGTGGTGGGGGTGGCGCGACAGCACCGGGACGATCTGCTCGCCGCGCCCGGTGCCGACGGCGGTGCCACCGTAGAGCGCGAACGTGACGTCGCTGCCCAGTTCGGCGGCCAGCACCGACAGCTCGTCGCGGCCCAGGTCGAGCTTCCACAGGGCGGAGAGACCCACGAGCGCCGCGGCGGCGTCGGCGCTGCCACCGGCCATACCGCCGGACACCGGGATGCCCTTGCGCAGCACGAGCCGGACGTCCGGATCACGGTCGGCGCGCTCGGAGAGCAGCTGCACGGCGCGCCAGGCGAGGTTCGTCTCGTCGGCGGGCACCTCCGAGACACCCTCGCCGTGCACCTCGATGCCGGGAGCGTCGCTCACCTCGACCGACACCTCGTCGAACAGGCTCACCGCGTGGAACACGGTGACCAGGTCGTGGTAGCCGTCGCCGCGCAGCGGCCCGACGGCGAGATGCAGGTTGATCTTGGCGGGCACGCGCACGGTGACCGGTGGTGGGACGGCGGCGAGCACCGTTCAACAGTACGTGCGTCGGCGCCCGCCGTGCCGACGCCCTGGTGATCGGTCTGATCAGTACCTGGGAGCGGTCGGCGCGACAGTGGCGTACTTCTCGGAGTGATCTGGGCCTGGTGATCGATCCGAGCAGTGCGTGGGTGCTGTCGCGGCGACGTCAGGTACTTCTCGCAGCGATCACCATCCGGCCTCCGCGGGCCGGGCAGTGGCTGCGAGCCGGGGACGGCGCGCCCACAGGTGTTTCACGACCATAGAGACGTGAGGGTTTTTGGATCTTTCCCGGAGCGCCCTCAGGTCTATCTGATCGTGAAAAGTGCGTTCCGCGGAACGCAGGGGCGGCCATGCCGGCCTGCGAGAAGTACGCGAGCGCGGCCGCAAGACCATGACGCGCGACTCGCACCGATCACACGCCGCCGAGCACGGCCTGCGGCCGCAGCACTACCCGGTGAAGCCGTTCTCCTGCAGGAACTGCTCCGCGACCTCCTCCGGGAGCTCGCCACCCACGTCCACGCGCTCGTTGAGCCCGCGCACCAGCTCGGTGGTGAGCGTCGCGGCGATGGGGTCGAACACCTCGGCCAGGCGCGGGTTCGCGTCCAGCACCTCCTGCCGCACGGTCATCGCGGCGTTGTAGGGCACGAAGAACTGCTTGTCGTCCTCCAGCAGCACCAGGTTGTTCGCCGCGACGGCGCCGTCGGTGGCGGTGACCTCGCCGAAGTTGCAGTTCTCACCCGTGGCGGTCTGCTGCGGGATCAGCGACAGCTCCAGCTCCGCGATCCCGTCGGCCGGCAGGTCGAAGCCGTAGGCCTGCTCGAGGCCGGGCCAGCCGTCGTCGCGGGTGAGGAACTCGGCTGCGGCGCACATCCGCGCCTGCGCCGGATCCCGGCTGACCAGGGCCGCGTACTCGCTCAGGGTGCGCACACCCAGCTCCTGGTCCCGGCCCTCGGCGGTCGCGACGGCGTAGGTGTTGTCGAGCGGGGCCGCTGCCAGCCAGGCGATGCCGTTCTTCCGGTCCTCCTCGGCGACGGCCTGGTACAGCGCCTCGTCCCCCTCCGGGGCCGACTGCGGCTCCCGCTGGAAGTGCGTGGTCCAGCCGGTGCCGGTGTACTCCCAGTACATGTCGATCTCGCCCGCGGTGAGCGCGGTGCGCACGTTCGTGCTGCCGGTGATCGTCACCAGGTTCCCGACGTCGGCGCCGGTGGCCTCCAGCGCCTGCACCGCGATCTGGCCCAGCACGATCTGCTCGGTGAACTCCTTCGAGCCGACCGTGAACGAGGCGCCGGAGAGGTCGATCGCCGACAGCGATCCCTCGCCGCCACCGGCGCCGCCACCGCCGCCCTCGCCGCCACCGCACGCCGTGACCGTCAGCGCCGCGACGGCCAAGCCGGCCAGGAGCCGGACGGCCCTTCTCGGGTGGTGCATGGCTTCTCCTTCAGATCGGTCTAGAGGCCCTTGGGCCGGAGCACGTCCTCGGCGACGCGGCCCAGGTAGTCGATGAACAGCGCGAGCACCGCGACGAGCACGCTGCCGACGATCGTGACGAGCGGCCGGTTCTGGACCAGGCCGGTGATGATGATCGCGCCGAGCCCTCCGGCGTCGGTGAGCGCGACGAGCGTTGCGGTGCCGACGTTGATCACGAGCGCCGTGCGCAGGCCCGTGAGGATCACCGGCACCGCGAGCGGCAGCTCGATGCGCGCGAGCACACCGGTGCGGCTCATGCCCATCCCGCGGCCGGACTCGACGACCGCGGGGTCCACCTGCTGCAACCCGATCATGGTGTTGCGCAGCACCGGGAGCGCGGAGTAGGCCACCAGCGCCACCACGGCGGGCCAGAACCCGATGCCCCACACGATGGCGAGCAGCACGAGCAGGCCGATCGAGGGCACCGCCTGTCCGATGTTGAACACCGCCACGGCCGGCCCGGTGAGCCGCCGTGCGAACGGGCGCGTCAGCAGGATCCCCACCGGGATCGCGATGACGAGGACGAACGCCGTGGAGACGACGGTGAGCGTGACGTGCTCCAGCGCCGCGGGGAGGATGAAGGCGAGGTTGACGCGCCGTTCCTCGATGCTGTCGAGCGTCCGGCTGTTGACGTACACGGCCAGCGCGACGAGCACCCCGACCAGCACCGCAGGCGTGACGAGGTAGCCGGCGACCGAGCGCCTGCGCTCGTGCTCGACCTCCTCCGCGAACGCGATCGTCATGGCGCGGGTTCCGGCTGCGCGCCGGCCTCCAGCCGGTTCCGCGCGGCGCTGCGTTCGCCGGTCCGCATCCCGCGGATGGCCTCGTTGATCGTGTCGATGTCGACGACGCCCGCGTAGGCGCCGGACTCGTCGACGACGACGGCGGTGCTGTAGCGCGCGGTGATCATCTCGTTCAGGGTGTCGCTCAACGTGGCGTGCGGCGTCACGACGGCCACCGGCAGCCCCATCTCCGAGAGCCGGTGACCGCCCGTCCGCCCCAGGTGCTCCGCGCCGACCCAGCTGCGCGGCCTGCGCCGGTCGTCGAGCACCAGCAGGCACCCGCGGTCACTCGCCAGCAGCGTGCGGCGCGCGTCGCCCGGGTCGGCGCCCTCGTCGACGGTGGGCCACTGCCCCAGCTCGATGTCGCGCACCCGCGACAGCGACAGGCGCTTGAGCGAGGCGCCGCGGCCGATGAAGTCGGCGACGAAGTCGTCGGCCGGGTCGACCAGGATCCGCTCGGGGGTGTCGTACTGCGCGACGTGCGAGCCCTCGCGCAGGATCGCGATCCGGTCGCCCATCTTGATGGCCTCGTCGATGTCGTGCGTGACGAAGACGATCGTCTTCTTGATCTCCGACTGGAGCCGGAGGAACTCGTTCTGCAGGCGGTCGCGGGTGATCGGGTCGATCGCGCCGAAGGGCTCGTCCATCAGCATGACGTCCGGGTCGGCGCTCATCGCCCGCGCGACGCCGATGCGCTGGCGCTGGCCGCCGGACAGCTGCTTGGGGTAGCGGTCGCGGTAGGTCGCGGGGTCCATCCCGACCGTCTCGATCAGCTCGTCCACCCGGTTCGTGATCCGCTTCTTGTCCCACTTGAGCAGGCGCGGCACGGTGGCGATGTTGTCCGCGATCGTCTGGTGCGGGAACAGCCCGATCTGCTGGATGACGTAGCCGATGCGGCGCCGCAGCCGGTCCGCGTCGACGCGCGTGACGTCCTCCTCGTCGAGGAAGATCCGGCCCGACGTCGGCTCGATCAGGCGGTTGATGAGCTTCATCGTCGTGGTCTTGCCACACCCGGACGGGCCGACGAAGATCACGATCTCGCCCTCGGGGATCTCCAGCGTCAGATCGTCCACGGCAGGCTGCCGCTGCCCCGGGAAGCGTTTGGTGAGGTGCTCGAGGCGGATCTTCGTCCGGCTCATCGGATCCCCCGCGAAGTCGTCAGTCGGTGGAGCAGGACGTAGAGCAGGTCGAACAGCACGGCGAGGACCACCACGCCGAGGGTGCCTCCCAGCACGAGGTTCATCGCGTTCGGGCTGCTCAGCCGGGACAGGCCGGCGAAGATGTCGTTGCCGAGCCCGGGGCCCTGGATGTAGGCCCCGATCGCCGTGATGCCGAGCGTGATCAAGGTCGAGACGCGCATCCCGGTGAGGATCACCGGCCACGCGAGCGGCAGCTCGATCCGCAGCAGTCGCTGCCGGCGCCCCATGCCCATGCCCTGCGCGGACTCGACGACCGCCGGGTCCACCTCGCGCAGCCCCACGACCGTGTTCGCCACGATGGGCAGCAGCGAGTACATCACCAGCGCGACGACGACGGACGTCGTGCCGATGCCGAAGACGTTGATGAACAGCCCGAACAGCGCGAGCGACGGGATGGTCAGGAACACCGATGTGGTGGCGACGACGGCCTGGCGCCACCGCGGCCGCGCGTACGTGGCCGTGCCGAGCCCCACCCCGACGACGGTGGCGACGAGCACGGCCGTGATCGTGACGAGCGCGTGCTCGATGCCCAGCTCGAGGAGGTTGTCCCAGCGGGAGGAGAGGTAGTCGAAGAAGTTCACGCCACGACCCGGCATGCGACGCGGTGGGACTCCTGCACGACCACCTCCTGATCGAATGGTCCGGCGACTCTGACACGGGCTCGCCGGGGGCACAACCGGAGTGTCCGAGCGGCAACACAGTCGAGACCTGCGGTGATGCGGCCGACGTCACAGGAACCCGCCGCCTGACCCGGCACGACCTCGAGTACGGCCGCGCGCTGACGACACCGCGCGCGAGGCATCAACCCGCGTGGTCGAGCATGAGCTCCCGGTAGCGGTTCAGCTCGTCGTCCGTGGCGCCGGCCTGCCGGAGCAGCGGTTCCGCCTGCGTGTCGGGGTTGCGGTGCAGCAGGCGCTGCGCTCCGAACCCGGGTGCGGTGCCGGGGACGGGATGATTCGATCGGCCGGGTGGAGACGCTCGCGAGGTTCGGACCGCAGATCGACGCTCTCGAGGCGTTCACCCGCGACCGCGCGGTGCTCCTGGACCTCGTGCGGGGCCTCGACGCGGACGAGTGGGATCGTCCGACCGCCGCGGCGCCCTGGCGGGTCCGGGACGTGGTGGCGCACATGATCGGGGACGACCTCAACCGGTTGTCCCGCACCCGGGACGGGCACAGCGGGCCGGGCCCACGCGCCGGTGAGGCGCTGACGTCGTTCGTCCACCGGATCAACGACGAGTGGGTGCAGGTCACGCAGCGCACGAGTCCGCGCGTACTGACCGACCTGCTCGCGCTGACCTCACCCCAGGTCCTCGCGATGTGGGGCGGGCTCGATCCGGGTGTGCTGACCAAAGCGGTGTCGTGGGCGGGCCCGGACCCCGCACCGGTGTGGCTGGACCTCGCCCGTGACTTCACGGAGTACTGGGTGCACCAGCAGCAGATCCGCGACGCCATCGGCCGCCCGGATCCCGGGGACCCCGCAGTGGTGCACACGGTGCTCGACACGTTCCTGCGAGCCGTCCCGCACACCCTGTCCGCGCATCCGCGCCCCGACGGCGAGACCCTGGACATCACCGTCGACGGCGCGGCGGGCGGGCGGTGGACGTGGCGTTGCGACGGGCAGCGCTGGCGCTGGGCGCAGAACCCCGGCACGCCCGGGACGCTCCTCGCCTTCCCCGGGCCGGAGCCGCTGTGGCGGCTGTGCGTGCGGATGGTCGAGCCTGCCGAGGCGCGGCGCTCGGTGACGGTCTCGGGCGACGAGGCACTCGCCGCGGCGGCCATGCAGATCGTGTCCATCATCCGCTGATCCGGGGTCGGCCCCGGCCGGGTGCCACCGATCAGCGAACCGCGGCCAGGCGCGCGAAGTCCTCGACGCTTAACGTCTCCGCACGGGCCATCGGGTCGATTCCGGCCGCGTGCAGCGCCTCCTCGGCCGCGGCAGGCGAGCCCGCCCATCCGGCGAGCCCCGAGCGGAGGGCCTTGCGGCGCTGCGCGAAGGCGGCGTCGATCAGCCGGAACACCGCCACCCGGTCGCCGGGCGGCGGGTCGCGGCGGGTGAAGGCGAGCAGGCCCGAGTCGACGTTCGGGACCGGCCAGAACACCGCTCGCGGCACCGGGCCGGCACGGCGTGCGGTGGCGAACCAGGCCAGCTTCGCGCTGGGCACCCCGTACGCCCGGCTGCCCGGCGCCGCGGCCAGCCGCTCGGCCACCTCCGCCTGCACCATCACCAGACCGCGGCGCAGCCGTGGCAGCTCCGCCAGCAGGTGCAGCACGACCGGCACGCCGACGTTGTAGGGCAGGTTCGCGACGAGCGCCGTGGGCTCGGGGGCGGGCAGGTCGGCCGCGCGCAGTCGCAGCGCGTCGGTGGCGATCACGCTGAGCCGTGCGGCGAGGCCGGGGGCCCGGTCGGCCGCGGTGGCCGGGAGCCGGGCCGCGAGCACCGGGTCGATCTCCACGGCGTGCACCGCCCGGACGGCGGGCAGCAGGGCCAGGGTCAGCGATCCGAGGCCGGGCCCGACCTCCACGGCCACATCGTCGGGCTCGAGCTCGGCCGCCCGGACGATGCGCCGCACGGTGTTCGGGTCGTGCACGAAGTTCTGCCCGAGCCGCTTCGTCGGGCGCACGTCCAGCTCCGCGGCCAGTGCCCGCACCTCCGCGGGGCCCAGCAGCCGCGATCCACCGTCGTCCGTCACCCCGCAAGCTTGCCGTGGCTCAACGAGGCAGGCCGAGGCGGCTCGAGCACGCCGGCCACGCGCCGTACCCGCCGCGGTCGTCCCGCACCTTCGACGCCACGGCGATCTGCTCCTCGCGGCTTGCCTGGTGGGGCAGCGGGGCGTAGTCCGTGCCGCCGTAGGCGCGCCAGGTGCCGGCGTCGAACTGGAGACCGCCGTAGTAGCCGTTGCCGGTGTTGATCGACCAGTTGCCGGTGGCCTCGCACTGCACGAGCCGGTCCCACACGGCACCGTCGGCGACAGCGGGCGCCCGTGCGAGCTCGTCGTTGGTGCCCAGGCGCACCACGCGCGGCTCCGGGGGCGTCATGCTGCCGGCCCGGACCTGCTCGCGGCGTACCTCCTGGCCGTTCTGGACGTACACGCGCATGATGGCGGTCTGCTCGCCGGCCTTGCCCGGCTCCTCGACCTCCCGCTTGTCGCGGGCCAGGTCCGGGTCCTCGATGATCTGCTCCGGCGGCGGGATCGGCCGCACCTCGACCACCTCGCCGACGCCGTTGCGCACCACGTGCACCGCGAGGCCCTCGGTGAGCGGCGTGTCGTCCGAGGGGACCGCCACGTCGTCGATCCCGAGCTCGATGCCCTGCTCGGCGAGCAGGCCACCCACCGTGCCCGACGTCGTGGTGATCGGCGTGGGAGCGGCAGTGCCGTCGGCGAAGGTGACGGTGCGCGGCACCCGCAACTCGAGCGACAGCCCTTCGAGCGGGATGGCCGTCTCCGGGGCCTCGGACATCTGGATCGGGGTCGCCGCCACGTCGAGGATCTGCAGTGCCTCGCCCACCGACGTCGCCGTGGTCCACAACTCGCGCTGCGAGCTGCCCTCGACGAGCGTCAGCGGCCGGGCGTGGCTGAAGATGACCTCGTCGCCGTCGGCCAGTTCGGTGGGCAGCGCGGGTTCGACGCGGTCCTGCGGGGTCACCTCGATCCCCGTGGACTGGAGCGCGGAGGCGACGTCGGCCCCGAACGTGTGCACGACGCGTTCCTGGCCGTCCACCGTCACGGTGATCGTCTTGTCGGCCGCGAGTGCGCTCGCGGCACCGCCGAGCATCGCGAGCACCACGACGATCACGGTGATCTGCAGGCCCCTGCGCCGCGGCGGGGGCTCCTCGGCGGCCCGCCGGTCCCGGCGGGACCGGCGCGGGGCCTGCGGCGCCGCAGCCGGGGCCGGGGCAGCGGGGGCCGGGGTGACGAAGGCGGCGGGGGCCGGTTCCGCGGGCTGGTCCTCCGGCGCGGCGGGGCTCTGCGGCGGGACGGGACTCTGCGGCGGGGCGGGGGCCGGGGCCGGCGGGGCGGCCGCTGCCGCCACGTGCCCGACCGGCGCGGTGAGCGTGCCGAAGGGGTGCGTGAACGTGTCGTCGTCGATCCGCGGCATCGGCCCGGTCTCCGCGTCGTCCACCGGGCGGGCGGGCGCGGCGGCGACGCCGGTGGCCGTGCTCGCGGCGACGAACCCACCGGTGCGCTCGGGGGCGGCTGCCGCGCTCCGCTCGACCCGCTCGGAGTCGCGACGGTGCGAGCCGGTGCGTTCCACCGCGGGCTGCCGCCCGGTGCTCACCGGCGTGACGATCGCGGGCTGCGGGCCGGTCACCTCCGTGGCGGCAGGTCGCGCGTGGCCGCCGGTCCGCTCGAGGGCCGGGGCGGCCTGGGCGGGTCGCGGGTAGCCGCCGGTGCGCGCGACGGTCGGGGCGGCCTGGGCGGCGGCGTGCCCGCCGGTGCGCTCGGCAGCGGGTGCGGGCTGCCACCCGTCGATGCGGGGCAGCGGGCCGGTGGCGTCGTCGGCGGCGACCCGCGGCAGCTGCCCGGTCTCCGGGTCGGCGGACGCGTCGTCGGCGTCGCCGGCCGCGCCCAGGCGCGACACGATCGGCCGGGACTGCCCGGTGGCGGTCGACGACCGCGCGGGCCGCGGGGTGGGGCGCGGGGCGTCGGCTGCGGCGTCCGGGGAGCGGGTGGTCCGCGGCGCCGGAGAGGCGGGCGGGACGACCTCGATCGCGGACGTGGCGGGCGCCGCGGGCGCCTCCGGGTCACCGCCCGCGTACCAGTCGGCGTACGGGTCGTCGACCGTCTCCACGTCGGTGCTCGGCGGTGCCGCCCAGGGGAGGCGGGCGCGGGCCGCGGGGCGATGCCGGGCGCGCGTTGGGACGTCGACCACACCGCTTCCAGACGTCGTCGGTCCGGGCAGGGGAGGAATCACGGTCACGGTGGCCCGGAGGCGATGATCAGGGGAGCACCCCGGACCACCGTGACCGTTCTGCTGGGGAGCGTTCCCCACCCCGGCTTGCGATCACGGAACCGTAACGGACCGTGAGCGCTCCGTGCCAACCTCGACACCGCGCCAGCGCCGAGCGGCCCGCCCGCTACGCCGAACGCACCCGGTCCGCGCCCGGCGCGGGGGCCTCCACGGCGGGCGGCAGTTCACCGAGTCGGAAGACCCGCTCGGCGTTGCGTCCCGCACAGTCCGCCAGCCGCTCCTCGGACACCCCGCGCAGGTCGGCGAGGCCTCGCACGGTCCAGGGCAGGCAGTACGGCTCGTTGGCGCGTCCGCGGTGGGGGTGCGGCGTGAGGAACGGCGCATCGGTCTCGACGAGCAACTGGTCCTCCGGCACGACGACGGCCGCCTCCTGCAATTCGCGGGCGTTGCGGAACGTGACCGGGCCTGCGAACGAGAGCACGTAGCCGGCGTACGCGCACTCGCGTGCCATCGCGGCGTCGCCGGAGAAGCAGTGGAACACCACGGTGTCGGGCGGGCCCTCCTCGCGGAGCATCCGCAGCACGTCGTCGTGGGCGTCGCGGTCGTGGATCATCAGCGGCTTGCCGAGCCGCTTCGCGAGGTCGATGTGCCACCGGAACGCCGCCTGCTGCGCCTCCGGTGGCGAGTGGTCCCAGTAGTAGTCCAGGCCGGTCTCCCCCACCGCGACGACGCGCGGGTCGCCTGCGAGACGCTCGATCTCGGCGTGGTCGTCGGCGGTGAGCGCGGCGGTGCGCGTGGGGTGCAGCGCGACGGCGGCGACGACGCGCTCGTCCCAGTGCGCCGCCCGCACCACCCAGCGGGCCGAGGGCAGGTCGTCGGCGACGGTGACGACGCGCGTGACCCCCACCGCTGCGGCGCGGTCGAGCGCAGCACGGACGTCAGCAGCCGAGACGCACCCGCACGCGTCGAGATGGGTGTGCGAGTCGACGGTGGAAGCACCCAGGGGCTCAGGCGGAGGCGGCGCCGCGCGCCGCCCGTGCGACGTCATGACCCCTCCGCGGGGCTCCGCCGCGAACGAACGGCACTTTCGTTGCTACCTAGCCGACGAGAGTGCCGTTCGTTGCCACGGATGCGGATCACTTCGCGATCGGGGCCCAGTCCGGGCCCGTCTCCCCCAGTTCCGGGTCCAGCTTCTTGAAGATGGGGCTCGGCTTCGCCAGGGGCCGGCCCACCGCGATCGGCGTGGACTCCCAGCGCGCCTGCTCGCGGGTGTAGTCGCCGGTGAGGATCGGGTTGATCCGGCCCGGGACGTCCAGGTCGGGCACGTCGTGCAGCTCCGGCTGCGACGCCCACACCCCGGTGCCGCCCAACGCCTCGTGCACCTTCTGCGCCGAGTGCGGCAGGAACGGCGTGAGCAGCGTGTTGGCGTCCTGCACGACCTGCAGTGCCGTGTGCAGGACGGCGTCGCGCCGCTCCGGGTCGCCCTTCAGCTTCCACGGCTCCTGGTCGGACAGGTACCGGTTGGCGGCCGAGACGACCTTCATCGCCTCCGCGAGGCCCGCACGGAAGCGCGAGCGCGCCACGTGCGCGCCGACGGTGCCGAACGCGGCCTTGGACAGCGCCAGCAGCTCGGCGTCGGCGGCCGCGGGCCGGGTGGGCGCCGGGACCGCCCCGTTGTTCTTGTGCGCCATCGAGATCGCGCGGTTGACGAGGTTGCCCCACTCGTTGGCCAGCTCGAAGTTCACGCGGCGGATGAACTCGTCCCACGTGAAGTCGACGTCCTGCGTCTCCGGGCCCGCGGCGGAGATGAAGTACCGCAGGCTGTCCGCGCCGAACTCGCGCAGGAAGTCGTGCAGGTAGATCACGGTGCCGCGGGAGGTGGAGAACTTCGACCCGCTCATCGTGAGGAACTCGCTCGAGGCGATCTCCGTGGGCAGGTCCAGCGCCCCGTAGGGCCCCGGCTCGCCGCCGTGGTCACCCTGACCGTTGTGCCCGAGCAGCAGCGCCGGCCAGATCTGGGCGTGGAAGGTGATGTTGTCCTTGCCCATGAAGTAGACGTGCTCGGCGTCGGGGTCGTTCCACCACGCCTTCCACGCGTCGGCGTCGCCGGAGCGCCGCGCCCACTCGACGCTCGCCGAGAAATAGCCGATCACCGCGTCGAACCAGACGTAGAACTTCTTGAGCGGCTGGTCGCGCCATCCGTCGAGGGGGATCCGGACCCCCCAGTCGAGGTCCCGGGTGATCGGCCGGGGGCGCATGTCGTCGACGAGGTTGCGCGTGAAGTTGAGGACGTTGGGCCGCCAGCCGGTCTTGGTGGACAGCCACTTGCCGAGCGACTCGGTGAACGCGGGCAGGTCGAGGAACAGGTGCTCGGTCTCGACGAACTTCGGCACCTCGCCGTTGATCCGCGACCGCGGGTTGATGAGGTCGGCCGCGTCGAGCTGGTTGCCGCAGTTGTCGCACTGGTCGCCGCGCGCGCCGTCGTAGCCGCAGATCGGGCAGGTGCCCTCGACGTAGCGGTCGGGCAGGGTGCGGCCGGTGGACGGGCTGATCGCCCCCGTGGTGGTCCTCGGCACCACGTACCCGTTGCGGTGCAGGGCCAGGAAGATCTGCTGCGTGACCTCGGCGTGGTTGCCGCTGGTGGTGCGCGTGTAGAGGTCGTAGGTGACGCCGAGGCCGCGCAGGTCCTCCGAGATCACCCGGTGGTACTTGTCCGCGGTCTGCTGCGGGGTGAGGCCCTCCTTCTCGGCCTGCACCAGGATCGGGGTGCCGTGCTCGTCGCTGCCCGAGACCATGAGCACCCGGTTGCCCACCATCCGCTGGTAGCGGGAGAACACGTCGGAGGGCACGCCGATGCCGGAGACGTGGCCGATGTGCCGCGGGCCGTTGGCGTAAGGCCAGGCCACGGCGGTCAGCACGTGGGAGCTCATGCACCCCAGCCTATGCCCGGGCCGCAGCGGGATTTCGCGGCCCGCTCGTACGGTGGCGCAGCCGCCTCCCGTGGACGGCTGCGTTGCATCGACTACCGTGGGCGAACGTGAACGTGGAGGTCACGCCCCTGCCGGGGATCGGTGTGCGCAAGGACTTCGGGCTGCGTAACGGCCGACGCATCGGAGTCGTCACCCACCGTGACGGGAAGATCGACCTGATCGTGTCGAAATCGGACGATCCGGACGCCTGTCTCGCCGAATTGCCGCTCACCGCCGACGAGGCGGGGGCGCTGGCGAACCTGCTGGGCGCCCCGCAGCTCGTCGCGCAACTCACCGAGGAGCACCGAGATCTACCCGGTATCCATACCCGCCAGCTCGCCGTCGGCACCCCGTTCGACGGTCGCACGCTCGGGGACACCGCGTTGCGCACCCGTACCGGCGTCTCCGTCGTCGCCGTGATGCGCGCGGGCCAGGTGCACGCGAGCCCCACGCCGGACTTCACCCTGACCGCGGGCGACCTCATGGTCACCGTCGGAACGTCGGAGGGGCTCGACAACGCTGTCAAGATCCTCAAGCGCGGCTGACCCGCGTGGACGAAACCGCGCTTGAGTTGATCGAACTCGGGGCCGTCTTCTTCGGGCTGGGCCTGCTCGGCCGCCTCGCCGGGCGGATCGGCCTGTCCCCCATCCCGCTCTACCTGCTCGGCGGCCTGTTCTTCGGCACCGGTGGGGTCGTCCCGCTGCACGGCATCGAGGGTTTCACCGCCCTGGCCGGCGAGGTCGGCGTCGTCCTGCTGCTCCTGCTGCTCGGCCTGGAGTACTCCGCCACGGAGCTGATCAGCGGCATGCGCCGCTCGTGGACGGCCGGGATCCTCGACATCGTGCTCAACGCCGCCCCCGGCGCGGCGGTGGCGCTGATCCTCGGCTGGGGCCCGGTCGGCGCGCTCGTGATGGGCGGCGTCACCTACATCTCCTCGTCCGGGATCATCGCCAAGGTCCTGGGCGACCTCGGCCGGCTCGGCAACCGCGAGACCCCGGTCGTGCTGTCGATCCTCGTGTTCGAGGACCTCGTGATGGCGCTCTACCTGCCGATCCTCACCGCCGTCCTGGTCGGCGTCACGCTGGTCGGCGGTCTCACGGCGGTGGGCATCTCGGTCGCGGTGCTCGTCGTGGTGCTCGTCGTGGCCCTGCGGTACGGGCGGTTCGTCTCGGCCGTCGTGGACTCCCCCGACCGCGAGGTGTTCCTGCTCAAGGTGCTCGGGCTCGCCCTGCTCGTGGCGGGTTTCGCCTCGGCGATGCAGGTGTCGGCCGCCGTCGGGGCGTTCCTGCTGGGGATCGCGATCTCGGGGTCGACGGCCGAGAACGCCACGAAGCTGCTCGAACCGCTGCGCGACCTCTTCGCCGCCGTGTTCTTCGTGGTGTTCGGCCTCAACACCGACCCGGCGTCGATCCCGCCGGTGCTCGGGTGGGCCGTCGTCCTCGCCATGGTCACGACGCTCACCAAGCTGGCCACCGGGTGGTTCGCCGCACGCCAGGTCGGCATCGGCCCCCTCGGCAGGGCCCGGGCGGGCGCGGCGCTCATCGCCCGGGGCGAGTTCTCGATCGTCATCGCCGGGCTGGCCGTCGGCTTCACCGCCGTGGACGCCCGGTTGGCCGCCCTCGCCACCACCTACGTGCTCCTGATGGCCGTGATCGGACCGGTGGCTGCGCGTCTCGTCGAGCCGGCCGCACACTGGGTCCGCACCCGGCGCCCGTCGGCGGCGCCCGCGCCGTCCGCCGGCAACTGACACCTACTACGCCGATCGGCCTAGTGGCAGGACCGCTCATCGCAGAGATCATTCCTCTTACCGGTGCGCAGGCAACCGATCATGAAGTCACCGATAGCTTTCCCACCGACAGGATCGGTCACGGAACGGACACGGGACTCCCCACCCGCCGGCATCCCCGAGCCGGGCGTTCGCCGGCCGGTCGTCGCTCCGGAAGGCAGGTTCGTGTCCCGGCATCGCTCCCCCGAAGGCCGGCACCCGCGCACCACCCGTCCGTCGCGCCGCGAGGTGCGCTCGGACCACGGTGATGACGCGCGTGTCACCCGGGGCGTTCGCGCCCCCGCACATCGCAGCGCAGCGCTCTTCGTCGCCGTGGCGGCCGTGATCGCCGTCATCGGCGGCACGCTCTCCATGAACGGGGTGCTCGGCGCCTCGGAGTCCGACGCAGGTGTCGACCTCGCGTCGGACGACCTGGCGATCCTCCCCCCGCCCCCCACCCTCCCGGTGCTCGAGGCCCCCGAGCCCACCGAGGAACCCACCGAAGAGCCCACCGAGGAACCCACGAGCGAGGAGGCGGAGCCCACCGAGGAGTCCGAGGGCGGCGAGGAGTCCGAGGCCGCCGAGGAGTCGGACGGGCCCGCGGCCGCCGCGCTGCGCAAGGCGGAGAAGTTCCCCGCCGAGCTCATCGACCCGGACAACTGGTACCTCACGCTGCCGACGGGCGAGGAGGGCAGCCCGGACACGGTCGAGGGCTCCGAGCTCGACACCTACGACAGCGAGTACTTCCGGCTCAACGACTCGCGCGACGGCGTCGTCTTCACCGCGAACGCCGGCGGTGTCACCACGGAGAACAGCAAGTACCCGCGCTCGGAGCTGCGGGAGATGAAGGGCTCCGAGAAGGCCAGCTGGGACGGCCGGTCCGGCACCCACGTGATGGAGCTCGACCAGGCCATCACGAAGACTCCGTCGACGAAGCCCGACGTCATCGCCGGTCAGATCCACGGCGGCGACGACGACGTCATGCAGATCCACCTCTCCGGCAACGAGCTCACCGTCAAGTACGCCGACGGGAAGAAGGACGTTCCCCTCGACGACGCCTACCGGCTCGGCGAGCGGTTCCGCGTGAAGATCGAATCGTCCGACGGGCAGGTGAAGGTCTGGTACAACGGCGACCTCAAGGCCGACCTGCCGATCTTCGGTGCGCAGAGCTACTTCAAGGCCGGTGCCTACGTCAACTCCAACACCTCCAAGGGCGCGTCCAGCTCGGACGAGGGCCAGGTCGTGGTCTACGACGTGAACATCAGCCACAGCGGCTGACCGGCCGGGCTCACCCCTCGTGGCGGCGGCGCATCTCCCGCGTCAGGTCCTCGGCGCGCTGGGCGTGGACGTCGGGGACCTGGGCGGCGAGCCCGTCCGCGCCGGCGACGACCAGCTCGAGCTGGGTGCACAGCTCCCGGGCCGCACGCTCCGCCGGAGTCGACGGTGCGCGCCCCAGGTAGGTGTCCACGCAAGCCGGCACGTCCACGCGCACGATCTCGGCCGCGCGGGCGAGCTGGTCGGGTGCCGCGATCCGGTCGGCCTCCCGGTCGGCCACCTCGTCGAGCCGGTCGAGGACGAGCCGGACGGTGCGCACGATCCGCCGGACGAGGGCGAGCGCGCCGGCCGGCAGCTCGCGGTCCAGGGTCACGGCACGGTCGAGCAACGCGTCGGCCTCGACGCGCAGCACGTCGGTCAGGCGCGGCTCGGCAGCCGGCACCGGGTCGGCGGGTCCGACCAGCGCGCCCACCCCGTACAGCCCCGCCGCGACCACCGGCCAGACGTCACCGATCACCCCGGCGGCGTGCAGCCCGACCCCGGCCAGGGCGCCGCTCATCCCCGCGATGTTCTTCCGCGAGCCGAGGTAGCGGCGGACCGCGTCCTTCCGGTCAGACATAGCCGCGGATCTCCTGGAAGACGTCCGCGAGGTCGCTGGTGCGCGCGTCGAACGTGCGGCCACCGGTGAGCCGCGCCACCTCGGTCATCTCGTCGGCGTCGGTCTCGCCGAACAGCACGCAGAACACCGGCACGCTGCGCAGCACCGCCGATCGGGACGCGACGAACGACCGGAACGCACCGAGATCGGCGCCCGTGGTGTTCTCGCCGTCGGTCATCAGCACGATGGACGTGAAACGGTCCGGGTCGGCGGCGATCTGCTCCGCCGCGATCCGGTAGGCGGCCTCCAGGCTCTCGTAGATCGCGGTGTCCCCGCCGGGTCGCAGCGTGGCGCCGGCGTCGGCGATCCGCTGCCGGTCCGGGCCCGCGTCGTCCTCGGCCACGGTGAACGTCCGGGGTGGAGCGGGCACGGTGGCGAACGGCAGCAACGTCACCTCTTCGCGGCCCCGGAACCGCCGGAACTGCGCCGTGAGCGACGGGTCGGCCCCCGCGAGTCCTGCGAGCGAGCGGCGCAGGGCCCCGATCCGCTCGTCGCCTTCCATCGACCCCGAGGTGTCGAGCACGTAGATCGTGCGCGACGGCCTGCGCAGCTTGTCGAAGTAGGTGGCCAGCAGCGCGTCGACGACATCGGCCTCCGCCGGGAACGGCAGCTCGACGACCGTGCCCGACGGCGGCGCTGCCACCCCCGGCACCGCAGGCCGCCGGTGGGTGCGCTCCGCGATCGCCCGCTGGACGTCCGGGGTGCGCAGGTGCTCGGTGAGCCTGCGGTAGCCGTCACGCGCCTGCTCCGACGCCGACGCCAGCACGGTGAACGGGTACTCCGCGGTGACCACGCCGTCGGCCGGGCGGATCAGCTCGAGTGGTTCGGGGAGCGCGCCCGAGGCGTTCATCGCCAGGAGCACCGACTCGTAGTTGATCAAGCCGTCCACCGGCTCGCCCGGATCCGCACCGGTGGCGCGGCGCACGTAGGCGTCCTGCAGGAACCCCGACGAACCGGCGGCGAGCCGCTGGGCGGCGAAGAAGTCGCGCAGCCCGGGAGCGGTCGACTCCGCCTGCGCCACCGTGAGCGCCGACCCGGCCCCCACCAGTGCCGTCGCCACCGCGACCACGGCCGAGAACCCGGAGTTGGACGCCGACGGGTCGGTCATCCCGTAGGTGAACCCACCGGCCCCGGCGGCCGCGGCGATCTCCGCCCAGGTGACGGGCCGGTCCACCCACCCGAGCCGCTCCGCGACCGAGCGGCGCAAGCCGAGCACGACCGGCGAGGACATGATGTCGGTGGCCGTGCCGAGCCGGGACTGCGCTTCGGGCCGCAGCGCGAGGTAGCGGTTGGAGGAGAACCAGATCGCGTCGTGGTCCGCCTCCGCGGCGCCGGAGGCGACGGCCTCGGCTCCGTCCAGGGTGCCCACGGGGTCGAGCTCGACCCGCACGCCGGTGGCCGCCGCGGCCTCCTCGAGGACCGGCGCGAGGTCGGCGAGCTCGCTGCCGGCCAGCACCCGCAGGGTCACGGGCGCGCCCGGACCCGGCTCCGGCCCTCCCGCGCCGCCGCACCCCGTCACCAGCGCGAGCACCACTGCGGCGAGCGCGACCGGGCGCCTCACGGGCCACACCCGAGTTGCGTCAACATCCCCTCCAACGTGTCGAACGACGGCGGCTCGACCACGTCCACCAGCGCGGGCGGGTCCGGCAGGCCCCGGTCCCGGAAGGCGGCCGCGAACGGCCGCGGGTCGGTGGGCCGGAACCCGTGCTCCGCGGCGAGCGTGGCCAGCCGCGGATCGGAGGTCAGCAGTTCCCCGACGCGCTCCCCCGCGGGTGTCAGCGGCACGAGCGTGTGCCGCGAGAAGATCGTCGGGCTCGGGTAGAGCAGGCGCGCGTCGGGCGGCAGCACCGGGTCCGACGAGAGCGCCTCCGCCAGGTACTGCGCCTCGTACACCAGCGCCATCGGCACCCGGCCCATCCCGGCCGACAGGTAGTCCTCGAAGAGCACCTCGGTGGTCGGCGGTAGGTAGCCCTGGTCGCGGAAGAGCGGCTGCACGGCGGGCAGCACCGCGGCGGTGGCTGCCGGGCCGGCGACGACGGCGTCGGCGTTCGCCACGTAGGAGGCGATGCCGAGGTACATGGCCGCCGAGTTGGACTGGCACGGCGCCGTCGTCGAGAGCAGCACGTCCTTGCGCGCGGGGAACGCCGTGTTGCCGGGCAGCGTGTCCCAGCGGGTGCCGGTCGCCGCGAGCTCGAGATATCGGCTCACGTCGAAGGTCGTGCCGCCGGGAGCCACCACACCCGCCTCGGTGAGCAGGTCGACGATCGGGGCGAACGTGGCCACCGCCATCGGCGAGGAGAACGGCGCGTAGGTACGCACGCCGGGGTGCGTGGCCAGCAGCTTGTCCGCGGCGGGCGAGCTGGAGGGGAACGCGAAGTCGTAGGCACCCAGGTCCACCGCGGTGGCGATCTGGCGCGAGCCCGCCGGGTCGGCACGGACCTCCAGGCCCTCGGCGCGCAGCACCTCCCGCACGCGCTCGTCCGCGAAGAACGCCAGCTTCTCCGACCCGATGACCCCCGTGACGACGGCAGGGGCTGCGGGCGCGGCCCCGCGGACGTCCCGGAACACCACGAATCCCAGAACCCCGAGCAGGAGGACGGCGAGGAGCCGGCTGAGGACCCGCCGCCGGCGGGGAGGGGTCATGGCGGCATCCAAGCGGAGCACGATGAACGCCCCCTGAACAACAGCCGGCGTCTGGTGGCCCTCGCCGGAAGCCCACCGGCGCGTGGGTGGGGAGAACCCCGGCTGCGAACGGGGGCAGGCACCAGTTCCTGGGCCCGGGGATTCGACCACGCTGCGCGGGGTGAACATTCGGGAACGGCATCCGGCACCGCGACCGACCGGTCGGGCCGATCCGCCGCCGCTGCCGGTCCGGCGGCTCGTGCAGTTCGGCGCGTTGTGCCTGGTGCTCTCGTGGGTGCCGTGGTCGGTGCTGGGGGTGCTCGGGGCCGACCTCGACGAGGGCTTCGCGGCGCTGGTGTTCGGCCTCGCCGCGGCCGGGCCGTCGCTGGCCGCGCTGGCGATGTGGCTGATGATGCGGCGGGAGCGCCGCGGCGGCCCGCCGCGAGCGGACGTCCGGGTGAGCGCGGTGTGGCCGGTCGTCGCGATCGTGCTGGGCGCCACCCCGCCGGTGGTCGCGGCGGTGGTGCTGGGCCTGGACGACCTCGGCGCCATACCGCTGCACGCCGCGTCAGTCGCGGCCGGTGTCGGCGGTCCGCTCGGTGTGCTCGCCTACACGCTCGTGTCGGGGCCGCTCTCCGAGGAGTTCGGGTGGCGCGGGTTCGTGCAGCCGCGGCTGCGCCTGCGGTACGGGCGGGTGCGCACGGCGGTCGTCATGGCGATGGTGTGGGGGCCGTGGCACCTGCCGCTGTTCTTCCTGGTCGGCACCGGACAGCACGCCAAGGGTCTGTTCTCGCTGCAGGGCGCGCTGTTCTTCGCCTGCCTGTTCCCGCTCTGCTACACGATCCTGTTCGTGACCGAGCACCTGCGCGGCGGGGTCTGGGCCGCGGTGCTGGTGCACGCCGCCTGGAACGCGGCGGATGCGCTCCTGCCGGCCCACGGGGACATCGGAGCGGTGGTGCAGACGGCCGTGGCCCTCGCCGTCGCCGGTGCGGTGGCGATCGTGTGGCGGCACGGACCGGCCGAGGAGCCCGATCGATCCGGCCTGAAGCGCTAGGGGCGGTTCGCGAGCGCGGCCTCGTAGAGCTTGCGCTTCTGGACGCCTGCCGCCTCCGCCACCGCCGAGACCGCGTCCTTGAGCCGCTCGCCGTCGGCCACCCGCTCCTGCACCGCGCCCACCAGGGACTCGACGCTCGGTGCCGCCGTGGGCGCAGCACCGGCCAGCACCACGGTGATCTCGCCCCGCACGCGTCCCTCGGCCGCCCACCCCGCGAGCTCGCCCAGCGGCCCGCGCCGGACCTCCTCGTAGGTCTTCGTCAGCTCCCGGCAGACCGCGCCCGCCCGGTCCGCGCCCAGCAGTTCGGCGGCCACGGCGAGCGTCTCGGCGAGCCGGTGCGGCGACTCGAAGAACACGACCGCCCGCGGCTCGGCCACCAGCCCGGCCAGCCAGCGGCGGCGTTCCCCGTCGCGGCGCGGGGCGAAGCCCTCGAAGCAGAACCGCTCGGCGGGCACCCCGGCCAGCACCAGCGCCGTGGTCACGGCGGACGGCCCGGGCAGGCAGGTGACCGGCAGGTCCTCGGCGGCGGCCGCGGCCACGATCCGGTACCCCGGGTCGGACACCGCGGGCATCCCGGCGTCGGACACGACGAGCACGGTGCGTCCGGCGCGCACGTCGTCGAGCAGGCGGGGCAGGCGCGCGGCCTCGACGGCGTCGTAATGGCTGATCACCCGCCCGCCGACGGCCACCCCCAGCGCCGCCGCGAGCGAACGGAACCTGCGGGTGTCCTCGGCCGCGACGACGTCTGCGGTGGCCATGGCCTCGCGCAGGCGCGCGGACGCGTCCCCCGCATCACCGAGCGGCGTCGCCGCGAGCACCAGCCTGCCGACGCCTGAGCTCTGGGACACCTCCACAGCCTACGATCGTCTGCGTGGCCACCCGCACCGCCGACGGCTCGCCGCCCGGCCCGGCCACCCCGGCCGGCGGACAGGACCCCCGCGCGTCGGGCGTCCGGCCGATCGGAACCGTCCCGGTGCACGGCCCGCGTCCGCTCGATCCGACGGCCGTGCTCGGCCCGCCGCCGCCCACCGACCGGCTGCGCGGCTGGGTCGTCACGATCGTCCTCGCGCTCGTCGCGGCCGTGGTGCGCTTCTCGGGCCTGGGGAGCCCCACCGACGCGGGCACCCCGATCTTCGACGAGAAGCACTACGTTCCGCAGGCCTGGCAGATCCTGCGCAACGGCGGGGTGGAGGACAACCCGGGCTACGAGCTCGTGGTGCACCCGCCGCTGGGCAAGCAGCTGATCGCGCTGGGCGAGATGCTGTTCGGCTACGACGGCGTCGGCTGGCGGGCCGCCTCGGCGCTCGCGGGCGTGCTCACCGTGCTGCTGGTGGTGCGCGTCGCCCGCAGGCTCACGCGCTCCACCCTGCTCGGCGGGCTCGCCGGCGTCCTGCTGATCTGCGACGGGATGTCGCACGTGCAGTCCCGGATGGGGATGCTCGACGCCTTCTCCGCGTTCTTCGTGCTCGCCGCGTTCGCGGCCCTGCTCTGCGACCGCGACGACGTGCGTGCCCGGATGGCCCTCGTCGTCACCGAGGCCCGCGTCGACGACACCCCCTACGGGCCGCGGCTGGGGGTGCGCTGGTGGCGGCTGCTCGCCGGTGCGCTGCTGGGCTGGGGCTGCGCCGTCAAGTGGTCCGGGTCGTACTGGGTGGCGGCGTTCGCCCTGCTCGTCATGCTCTGGGACGTCACCGCCCGGAGGGCTGCGGGCGTGCGCAGGCCGTGGGTCGGCACGCTGCGCCGCGACCTCCCGCCCGCGCTGTGGGCGCTGGCCCTCGTGCCGGTGCTCGCCTACCTCTCGGCGTGGTGGGCCTGGTTCCGCAGCGAGACCGCCACCGACCGGTACGCGGTGGGGACCGAGATCGGCGAGGGCGGCCCCTGGTCCTGGATGCCCGACGCGCTGCGCTCGCTCTGGTACTACAGCGGCAAGGTGCTGGAGTTCCACAGCGGCCTGACCACCGAGTCCAGCGGGGTGCACCCGTGGGAGTCGAAGCCGTGGACGTGGCCGATGGGGCTGCGACCCATGCTCTACCACTACGCGTCGGGCGAGCAGGTCAGCGGCTGCGGCACCACCGACTGCGTGAGCGCCGTGATGCTGATCGGCACCCCCGCGCTGTGGTGGCCCGCGCTCGTGGTGCTCGCGTTCGCGCTGTGGCGCCTGGTCACGCGCTTCGACTGGCGCTACGGCGCGGTCCTGCTCGCCTACGGCGCCGGCATCCTGCCGTGGTTCGCCAACCTCGACCGGCAGATGTACTACTTCTACATGGCGCCGCTGGCGCCGTTCCTGGTGCTCGCCACCGTGCTGGTCATGGGCGAAATCCTCGGCCCGTCCGCGGCCGGGAGGGAGCGCCGCCAGACGGGGCTGCTGGTCGTCTGCCTCTGGGTGGGCGCGGTCGTGGCGAACTTCGTGTGGCTGTGGCCCATCCTGGTGGGCGCGCCGATCACGCCGGACATGTGGGACGCGCAGCTGTGGCTGCCCTCCTGGCGGGCGTGAACCCCCAGCCCCGCGAGTCGGGGTCTCGGCGCACGCGTGTCGCGCTCTCCGCAGCCGCGGTTCAGCAGCCGTCGGCGCGCAGCGGGCGGTGAACGGGGTCGACGTCGAGCGTGACGGCTTCGACCTCCGAGCGGTAGGCACAGCCGGCCCCGGTGCGCACCTCGACGGTGTCGGGATCGACGAACCGGATCTCCGCGGGCGCCGGAGCGGCCTCGACGCCCTGGTAGACCACGGTCTCCTGCTCGAAAGGCCCCCCGCCCGAGCGCAGGACCACCGCGTAGACGGGGGCGATCGCCTCGCGGGCGCCTTCGACGACCACGAGCCGCCTGCTGCCCTCGGCCACCTCCGACACCGTCCGGTTCTCGACGCTCACCCGGTCGGCAAGCACGACGATCCCCACCCATCCGAGCGCTGCGATGCCCCCGATGACCAGCACACACGCCCGCAGCAGCCCTCGGCGCGCGAGCACCGCGAACGTCGCGGTCAGCAGCAGCACGGCGAGCAGCACCAGCCCTGCGGTGAACCACCGGATGTTCCGCAGGTGGAAGGGATCGGCGACGGCCAGCACGGCCAGCCCACCGACCAGCACGGTGAGGGCGGCGAGGACGACGGCGTGACGCAGTCTCGGCACACGGGCATCCTGCCCCACCGGCGAACGGTGCAGCGCGGAGCGGAGCCGGCCGGCGACGTGACGTAACACCCGGAGCCGGCCGGACGAACTCCATCCCGGCCCCGCACTGCGGGGCCGGCGCCGATGACCTCGGCCGACGAAGGCCCGTTCCCATGCCCCGGGACGGGCCTTCGCCGTTCCCGCTCCCAGCGCGGCGACCCGCCGCGAACCTCAGCAGGTGGCGCCCAGGGGCCGCAGCGCCACAGCCCCGGGCCCCTCCGGCGGCGAGTTGGTGCCGGAACCGCGGCCGGCGGGAACGCCCGTGGCCGGCGACCGAAGAGCCATGATCACCGAACGGGCGCAGAACCGGCCACATATCGCCGCTTCTGCACCGGATCAGCGATCACCGCCTCCCTGCCGACCCATGATCACCAGATGGGTGCAGAAACGGCCATATATCGCCGCCACCGCTCCCATCCGGTGATCACGGCCGCAACTCGCCCCGGCCCAGAGGTGGGTCGGACGGGGCAAGCGCGCGGTCCGACAGTCGGGGAGGCCTCTCACCCCGGAGAAACCCACCACGACGGCTCGCCCAGAGGATCCCACGCACACGCGAGGCACCCGAGACAGACGGAACACATCCGACGCAGACGGAGACGGAGACGCCCGAGCAGACGGAACACATCCGACCGACGGGAGGCATCTGTCGCAGACAGAAGGCATCCGTCGCAGACAGAAGGCATCCGTCGCAGACAGAAGGCATCCGTCGCAGACAGAAGGCATCCGTCGCAGACGGGAGGCATCCAACGCAGAGGAACCACAGAGGATGGGGGTCCGGGGGCGAAGCCCTCCGGCCGGGGGTCTGGGGGCTTGGCCCCCAGAGAAAACGCGACACACGACAACGGCGAGCGCACTCCGCGAGCACACCTCACCAACCGGGTGGAGCTGAGGGGAATCGAACCCCTGACCTACTCGATGCGAACGAGTCGCGCTACCAACTGCGCCACAGCCCCGTGCCCGGCGTTCCCGCCGGACCTGACGACCTTATCAGCCGGTCACTCGCCCGCTGCACGGCGGTAGTCGGGACGGGCCGGGCCGTCGAGCTCGTACAGGTCGGGGTCGTCGTCGTCGGCCTCGACCAGGGCGGTTCCGGCGGGGAGCGCGGGTGGCGGGGCGGGGCGCAGCCGCGGCAGGGCGGGCTCGCCGTCGGTGGGGTCGTCCTCGGGCTCGGCGCGGCCCTTGGCGCGGCGCAGCGGCTCGCCGGTGCCGGGGATCCGTTCGGGCTCCTCGTCGAGGAGGTCCTCGTCGGCGTCCGCGTCGTCGTGCTCCAGGTCCTCCTCGTCGTACTCGTCGTCGAGCTCGTCGGCGTACTCGTCGTCCTCGAGGCGGGTGACGTCACGGCCGCGGCGGGCCCAGGTGTCGAGTTCCGGGTCGTCGGCGGCGGGGGTCCGGCGGGTGCCTGCCATGCGTGCGGCACGGCGTTCCCGGATCGACTCCTCCATGCGCACCTGGCGGCGCAGGTAGACGAGGTAGCCGACGAGGGCGAGGTCGACGGCGGCGTGGGGCCACCACATCCCGGGGAGCGCGATGGCGGCGATCACGCCGGTGATGACGGCGACGATCAGCATGGCGAGCACGACCCGCTGCCGGAAGGCGTAGCGGGCGCGGGCGGCGAGCGCCGCGGCCTCCGGATCGAAGCCGCCTCGGCCGGGGCGGTAGCGCGGCGTCGGTCGCTCCCAGCGCCGGTCGTCGCGCTCCTCCTCGGCCCGGTCGAGGTCGTCGTCGTGATCGCGGCTCGTGTCGCGCGTCACCTCGTCCATCCCGTGCACCTCCCGTTCACGGCCCGTGGCCGGGCGCCGGTGCTGCAGCGGTCGCTCCAGCACCCGCCCGGAAAGGGCGGCGACGCTCGGCCGGGCCACTTCCTGCCGACGCCGCGCGACCGCGGGGACGAGGATCAGCAGCCAGAGCACCACCAGGCTCGCGAAGATCATCGAGCTCGGCACGGCTGCCTCCTACCCCTCCCCCATGGGCGCAGTCCGGGAACGTCCCGGTTCCCCGGCCAAGATCGCTCCCGGCGTCCACGGTAGTCAGCGCCGGTGCATGAAACGGGCAGCGACGCGCCGACGCGATGAGGTTCACCCGCGTGCCGGGCGGCAGCGACACGATGCGCACGTCGAGGAGTCAGGTGCGCGGGCTCGGGTCACCCATCCGCTCCGCGCGCCCGGCTGCGACCAGGCGTGCCGTCAGGCCGCCCGGGCGCATCTCGTCGGCGGTGAGGGCGAAGCAGGCGTGGTCGCGCCAGGCCCCGTCGACGTCGAGGTAGCGGCGGAACAGTCCTTCCTCGCGGAACCCGAGCTTCTCCAGGACCCGCAGGCTCGCGGCGTTCTCCGGCCGCACCGTCGCTTCCAGGCGGTGCAGCCCGACACGCCCGAAGCAGTGGTCCACCACGAGCGCGACCGCCGCGGTGATCACACCGCTGCCGGAGACGCGGGAGTCGACCCAGTAGCCGACGTAGGCCGAGAGCAGTGGCTCGCGCACCACGTTGCCGACCATGACGTGGCCGACGAAGCGGCCGTCCAGGGTCACCGCGAACGGCAGCGCGGCGCCCCGGCGCGCCGCCGCCCGCAGCTGCACCCAGCGGGCGGGCCACTCGCCGCGCGAGTGGCGCTCGGCCCATCCGCCGGGCATCGTCGGCTCCCACGGCGCGAGGTGATGCTCGTCGCGGATGCGGATCGCCGACCACGCAGCGCCGTCGCGCAGCCACACCGGGCGCAGGGCCACCACGCCGCCGGGGACGCGCAGCGGCCCGAGCCTGGCCGGCCAGCCGGGATGGCGCGCCGGGGCCCGCCCGGGGTACGCGTGCGCCATTGGGCGCTCAGGCCGGGGCGGGCAGGAACGCGACGGTGACGATCTCGTCGACGGTGGCCTCTGTGAGGTCCTCGGGGAGCACGATCAGGCCGTTGGCCTCGCCGAGCGACGACAGCAGGTGCGTGCCCGACGTGCCGATCGGCTGCACGAGGTAGTCGCCGGTGGCCTGCTCGCGCAGCAGCCGGCCGCGCACGTAGCCGCGCCGGCCCGGCTGCGAGACGACGGGCGAGGTGAGGCGCGCCGAGAGCATCCGCCGGTGGGGGTCGGTGCGGCCGAGCGCGATCCGCAGCAGCGGGCGCACCAGCACCTCGAACAGCAGTAGCGCGGTGGCCGGGTAGGACGGGAACAGGAAGGTGGGCACGCCGTCGGGGCCCAGCCGCCCGAACGCCTGAGTGGAGCCCGGGTGCATGGCGACGCGCGTGGTGTCGAGCTCGCCGAGCCCGGCGAGCGCGGACTGCACCTCGGCGCCCGCCGCGCCGCCGACGGCCCCGCACACCACGATCACGTCGCTGAACGGGAGCCGGTCCTGCATCGCGGCGCTGACGTCGCGCGCGTCACCACGGACGAGCCCCGGACGCGTCGTCTCGGCCCCCGCCTCGCGCGCCGCGGCCGCGAGCGCGGGCGAGCAGACGTCGGGGATCTGACCGGCGCCCGGCGTGCGGGCGAGGTCGACGAGCTCGTCGCCGACCGAGATCACCGAGACCCGCGGCTTCGGGTGCACGAGGACCTTGTCCCGCCCGGTGGCGGCCAGCATCGCCACTTGGGGCGCGCCGATCACCGCATCGCGGCGCACCGCGACGTCGCCGGGCTGGACGTCCTCGCCGATCCGCCGGACGAACGCCGCGGACGGCACACCCTGGTGGACGCTCAGCCGGGCGGTGCCGGCATCGGTGTTCGCCATGGGCACGACGGCGTCGGCCAGCGTCGGCAGCGGCGCGCCCGCGTTGACGCGGACGGCCTGGCCGGGTTGCAGCCGCAGCGGCTGCCGCGATCCCGCCGGGATCTCCCCCACGACCGGGATGGACGCCGGTTCGTCGGGGCACGCCCCGGCCAGGTCGACGCTGCGCACGGCGTAGCCGTCGATCGCCGCCTGGTCGAATCCGGGCAGCGGGCGCGAGGAGACGACCTCCTCCGCGCACCGCAACCCGTGGGCGTCCGAGAGCGCCACCCGCACCGGTGCGGGGCGCACCGCGGTGGCGAGGACCCGCTCGAGCTGCTCGTCGACCGTCCGCACGTCGGTGTCAACCCTTCAGGCGGGCGGCCAGCCAGGCACGCAGGTCGGGACCGAGGTCGGGGTCGTCGAGGGCGAAGTCGACGAAAGCGCGCACGTACCCGGCGGGGTTGCCGAGGTCGTGGCGGATGCCCCGGTGCACGACCACGTGCACCGGATGCCCTTCCTCGATCATCAGGGCGACGGCGTCGGTGAGCTGCAACTCACCACCCGCTCCCGGGGTGATCCGGTCGAGCGCGTCGAAGACGGCCCGGTCGAGCAGGTAGCGGCCGGCTGCCGCGAGCGTGGACGGCGCCTGGGCGGGCTCGGGTTTCTCGACCATCCCGTGGACGCGCTTCACGTCCTCGTCGTCGGTGTCGGTGATCTCGAAGACGCCGTAGGCCGCGATCTCCTCCCGCGGCACGTCGAACGCGCACAGCACGCTGCCCCCGTGCCGTTTCCGGACCTCGGCCATCGTGGAGAGCACACCGCTGGGCAGCACGAGGTCGTCGGGCAGCAGCACGGCGAAGGCCTGCTCGTCGGGCCCCAGGGCCCCGCGCGCGCAGCCGACGGCGTGGCCCAGGCCCTTAGCCTCGTCCTGGATGACCGTCTGCACGGCGATCAGCTCGTGCGCCCGCCGCACCTTCGCGACCAGCGCGTCCTTGCCCCGGGCCGCGAGCTCCTTCTCCAGCTCGGCCGAGTCGGCGAAGTGCTCCGCCACCGCGTCCTTGCCCGGAGAGCTGACGATCAACAGCCGCTCGGCACCGGCCTCGGCGGCCTCCGCGGCAACGAGCTCGATGCCCGGCGTGTCGAGGACCGGCAGGAGCTCCTTGGGCACGGTCTTGGTGGTGGGCAGGAACCGAGTGCCCAGGCCGGCGGCCGGGACCACCGCGGAGCGGAACGGCAGCTCCCGGTACGCAGGCTCGTTCATGGTCGGCGAGCCTAATGGCGCCGGTAGGTTTATTGCGTGATGGGACGCGCCGTTCTCACCGAGAAGAACCGTTGGCGCACCGCTCTCATCGCGGCGCGCGAGGCCCTGCCGCCGCCGGTGCGGGCGGCGCGGGCCGTGGCGCTGGCCGGGGCGGCCGTGCGGCTGGCCGGCCGGACGGGCGGTCCGGTGTGCGCCTATCTGCCGGTCGGCCTCGAGCCCGGATCCCCCGAACTGGTGGACGCCCTGCTCGCCGCGGGCCACCGCGTGCTGCTGCCGGTGGTGCCGTCGACTCCCGGCCCCTTGGACTGGGCCGCGTACACCGGCCCGGCATCCCTGCACGCAGGGCCGCTCGGGTTGCGGGAACCCACCGGGACCCGGCTGGGGCCGGCAGCGGTGGCGGACGCACGGTTGGTGCTGGTGCCCGCGCTGGCCGCCGACCGCACGGGAGCCCGGCTCGGCCGCGGGGGCGGCTACTACGACCGGACGCTGCCGCTGGCGGCGCCGGGCGTCCCGCTCGTCGTCGTGCTGAACGACGAGGAGCTGGTGGAGCGGCTGCCCGCCGAGCCGCACGACCGGCGGGTGACGGCCGCGCTGCTCGCCGACGCCGGTCACACCCCGCTGGGGAACAACCGCTTCCCCTGACGGGTTATGCTGGCACTCGACTCGATCGAGTGCCAGCTCGTTCGCCCCGGAGGGACTCGTGCCGACCTACCAGTACGCCTGCAAGGCCTGTGACCACCGGTTCGAGGCAGTGCAGTCATTCACCGACTCCGCGCTGACGGACTGCCCGGCCTGCTCAGGCCCCCTGCGCAAGGTCTTCAACTCGGTCGGCATCGTGTTCAAGGGCAGCGGTTTCTACCGCACCGACAGCCGCGCGAGCGGTGGCGGCGTGGCGAGCGAGTCGGCCAAGAGCGACTCCGGCAAGAGCGATTCGGGCAAGAGCGAGCCGGCCACGAGCGGGTCGAGCACGAGCGAGTCGTCGAGCAGCAGCAGCAGTACGTCGCAGAGCTCATCGAGCTCGTCGAACGGCTCCTCCTCGTCGAGCACGCCGGCAGCCGCAGCGTCCTGACCGGTAGTTGTCCACATGACGACTGAGTTGTCCACAGGTCAGCTCGCCCCGGCCCGCTGAGGGTGTTGCCGCTCTAGCGTCTGCCGCATGTCCGATGCCCGGCTCGCACCCCGGCCGCTCGCCCGCCTCGCGGCGGTGGTGACCGGCCCCGGATGGCGCAGGCTCGCGCTGCTACGCCGCGTCGCCGCCGGGCTGCTGGCATCGCTCGCCCTGGTCCTCGCGCTCGCGCCGAGTGGCGTCGACGGTGTCCCCGTGTTGGTGGCGGCGGTCGATGTCCCGGCCGGGTCCACGCTGCACGCGCCCGACCTCGCCGTCCGGCAATGGCCTCCCGACCTCGTGCCGGCCGGTGTGCTGCGCGAGCCCGCCGCGGCCGACGGCCGCGTCCTCGTCGGGGCCGCACGAGCGGGCGAGCCCCTCACCGACACCCGCCTCGCCGGTGCCGCCGCGGTGTTCGGAGCGCCCGCCGGCGCCGCTGCCGTACCGGTACGCCTCGCCGACGAGGGCGTGGGCGCCCTGCTCGTCCCGGGCAGCAATGTGGACGTCGTCACGGTCGGTGCGAGCGCCGGCGAACCGGTGATACTGGCCACCGCAGCGGCCGTGCTCGCGGTGCTCCCGCCGGAATCCCCGTCGTCAGGGCGGTTGGTCCTCGTCGCGATGCCCGCGGAGATCGCCGCCCGGGTCGCCGCCGCGTCGCTCACCGAGCAGGTCGCCATTACGCTGCGCTGACGTGATCAAAGGTTTCAAGGACTTCATCCTGCGCGGGAACGTCGTCGACCTCGCGGTCGCGGTGGTCATCGGCGCTGCGTTCAGCAGCATCGTCACCTCCGTCACCCAGCGCATCCTGCAACCGCTCATCAACGCGATCCCCACGCCGAGCGACACCGGACTCGGGATCCAGATCGTGGGTGACAAGGAGAGCACCTACCTCGACATCGCCGCGGTGATCAGCGCGGCGGTCAACTTCCTCATCGTCGCCGCGGTCGTCTACTTCCTCGTGGTGCTCCCGCTCAACACGCTCAAGCAGCGGCGCAAGCGTGGTGAGGAGGCAGGCCCTGCCGAGGCCACCGACGTGGAGCTGCTCACCGAGATCCGCGACCTGCTGAAGGCCCAGGCCCACAGCACGGGTGGGCGGCACGAGACCTGATCCCCGGGGTCGTCGGTCCTGGTCAGTCCTGGTCGTGGTGCGGCGGCCGGTTCGCCAGCAGCTCCGCGTCGCCGTCCCCGGAGTCGGGACGGTCCTCACGCTCGTCCGAGGTGGTGGCGGGGAGCACGTCCCCGAAGACCTCGTCGAGCCTGCGACGCACCGGATCGGGCAATTCGTCCACCTGTCCATCCTGCACCGGTGCGACGATGGGCGCATGGGATTCATGGACAGAGCCAAGGAGCTCGCCGACACAGCGCTGCTGAAGGCGGGCGAGGTGTCGGAGCGGGCGGCCGAGCTGTCGGGCACCGCCCGGGAGAAGGCACCCGGCTATCTCGACCGGGCGGCGGACCTCGCGGTGAAGGCCACCGACGTCACGACCGGCGGGCTGGACCGGGCCACCGGCGGGCGCTTCCACGACAAGCTGGAGGGCGCCAGCACGCGGGTGGGCGAGACGCTCGACCGGCCTCGTGCCGCGCAGCAGCCCACCACCGTGGACGCCGACCCGGAGCCGACACCGCCGCCCGGGCCCGCGGGCATGGCGGGCCCGGCGGGAGAACGGATCACCCCCGCCGCGACGAACCCCGAGGCCACCGACCCGGACGGCCCGCCGCGCACCCCCTGAACGGACCCGCGGCCCCGCCCGACAGCCGTGGTGCGGTCGCCACGGACGTTCACCGGGTCACGCAGCGCCCCCCTCTCCGCCGACGCAAGCCGTCGACGGGGTGCGCGGCGCCAGTTCGAAGGCGTGGCGGGGTACGTGCGCGCCTCGGCTCGGTGTCGCGAGGCGTTGCCACTGCTCCTCCCGGTGGTCATGCCCCGCCACCGCCCGGGGTCTCACACGCAATCGGTCCGGCGCCGAGGTCGTCCTCCGCGCCGGGGTGGCTGGATGGGGTACAAGCAACGAATATGCGTGGTCGACCGGGCGGCCGTTCCCGACCTGGCCCAGGCCTGTTCCGGACGAGTCCGCGGCGGCCGGGTCCGTGCCCACCTGGCTGTGGTGCCGTTCTCGAACCCACTTCAAAACGGCCTTGACCAGTGGGACAGGGACCTGAGCCGCGCCACTTCGTCGCAGCTCCTGATCCCGCCGATCACGGGAAGTGGGCACGCCGCAGACGTGACCGCTGATCGTCGATAAGAGGTGTGGAACGGGACCACCGCAAGGTGAGCACCCGTCCCGAACGGGCCTGGGCCCGCGCCGGGGACGGCTGTCCATCCAGCCCGGATATTCGGTAGTTCCGCCAACCCGGCCACCCCGCCGACGAGCGGCAGCAGCGGAACCGGCCGACTGCGCCGAAGACCAGGACAGGGGTGAGGAGCAGTGGATGCGAGCCGGGGACGACGCGCCCACAGATGTTTTCATGACCAGATAGACGTGAGGGTTTTTGGATCTTCCCCGAATCCCTCTCAGGTCTATCTGATCATGGAAAGTGCGTTCCGCGGAACGTGAGGGGCGGACTTGACCAGCGAAAGTAGTTCCGGAGCGGCAGATCTGCGGCCTGGAACCACTCCTGGCGATCATGGCGGCGAGTCGAGGCCTGAGAAGCACGTGAGCGCGGTCGTGAGCGCCCTGACGTGCGGCTCGCACCGCGCGCCGCCGCATGATCGAAGCCGGCGGGCGCGGGTGGGTGGGTGACGTGCTAGTCCAGGCCGGACAGCTCCTGGACCACGTGGGCGACGAGCGGGGTGAGGGTTGCCATCCCGTCGCGCACCGCGGCCCGGGACGGGGCGAGGTTCACCACCAACGTGCTGCCCGAGACCCCGACGAGGCCACGGGACAGGCCCGCGTCCATCGCCCCGGCGGCGAGGCCGGAGGCGCGGATGGCCTCGGCGATGCCGGGGATCGGGCGGTCGAGCACGCCCGCCGTGGCATCGGCGGTGACGTCGCGCGGCGACACGCCGGTGCCGCCGACCGTGACGACGAGGTCGACGCCGCCGATCACTGCGGTGTTGAGCGCGTTGCGGATCGCGACCGGGTCACCCGGCACCACGACGACCGCGTCGACGACGAGGCGCGCCTCCTCGAGCAGCTCGGTGACCAGCGGCCCGATGCCGTCTTCACGTTCACCGTGGCTCACCCGGTCGTCCACGACCACCACGAGGGCTCGACCGATCTGAGGCGGCGCCATCTCCATGTGCTCACCGTAGTGGTGTGGCCCTCGGGGGCCTGGCACCGGTCGGACGCCGGGTGGGGCGGGGTCGCGCCGGCGCTGGGAGGGGGTACCGGCGCCGACGCGACCGACGCCCGGCGTGGGGCACCACGACCGGGACCAGTGAACGACACCAGACGGTCACGGCGACGTCAACCGCTGAGCTGGGACACCCCCCGTGAGTGGATACGAGTGCCCCGGCACCCGTATCCACTCACGGCTGGGGCTGCTAGTTCGGGGCCGCGATGAGGGTGACCTGAACCGTCCGGTCGCCCAACTGCACGTCGACGACCTCGCCGGGCGCGCGGGAACCGACGGCAGCCTGCAGGTCGGTGCCGGTGCTGATCCGCTGGTCGCCGAAGCGGAGCACGACGTCGTCCGGACGGATCCCGGCCTGCTCGGCCGCGCCACCGGGCACGACCTCGCGGATGATCGCCCCCGCCTGCTGCGGGTTGTCCTCCACGGTGACGCCGAGGACGGCGCGCGAGGCGCGTCCGGTGCGCTCGAGCTCCTCGGCGACGCGGCGGGCCTGGTTCACCGGGATGGAGAAGCCCACGCCGATCGAGCCGCCCTGGGCGCCCGTGGTGGCGATCGCGGAGTTGATGCCCACGACCCGGCCCTGCATGTCGACCAGCGGGCCGCCGGAGTTGCCGGGGTTGATCGCGGCGTCGGTCTGCAGGGCGTTGAGCACGGTGGGGGTGTTGGCGCCGGTCTCCGGGCCGACGTTCACGGCCCGGTCGACGGCGCTGATGATGCCGGTGGTGACGGTGCCGCCGAGCCCGAGCGGTGCCCCGAACGCCACGACCTGCTGGCCGACCCGCACCGAGTCGGAGTTGCCCAGCTCGACCGGAACCAGCCCGGTGACGTTCTGCGCGCGGATCACCGCGACGTCGGAGCTGGGGTCACGCCCGACGATCAGGGCGGCGGCGGTGCGGCCGTCGTCGAACACCGCGGTGACGGTGCCCGACTGGGCGGCCGCCTCCACCACGTGGTTGTTGGTGAGCAGGAGCCCGTCGGCGCTCAGCACCATCGCCGAGCCCTCCCCCGTTGCTCCCGGGGTGTCCACGCGCAGTTGCACCACGCTGGGCAGTACGCGTGCGGCGACGGCCTCCACCGGGGTGGTGGGGGCCGCCCCCTCCTCGACCCCGGGCAGCGGCTGGCCGAGCACGCCCACCGAGCCGTTGCGCCCGTTCTGCGCCAGCATGGTGCCGACGACTCCGCCGATGAGTCCCGCGATCAGCATCCCGACCAGCCCGAGCGCGAGCAGCCCTCGCCGCGACCCGCGCGCGTTGCCGGCAGGCGCGTCCGGATACCGGACGGCCGGCAGCAGGTGGGCCCCGGGGCCGGGCCACCGGGGGTCACCGCCGAGCTGGCCCGGCACCCCCGACGGGAATCCGGACGGCGGAGGGCCGGGGGGCGGGTACCACCCGGCAGCGCCGTGCCGGCCCGCTCCCAGGTACATCGTCCGGCCGTCGTGCTGCGGGATCTCCGGCTGCGGACCGGGCGCCGGCCATCCAGGGGGCGCAGGGCGACCGGCGGGTGCCCACGCGCCCGGGGCCGCGGGCCACCCGGCGTGGCCCGCGGGTTGGTGGGCCCCGCCCGGCGGAACCGCTGGACGGGGCGCGGTCTGCTCCCCGTCGGTCATCTCGGTGCGGTGCTGGCCACCCGGCGTTCCGGCGGCCTCCGCGGCCGCGGGAGCGGCGTGCTCGTCGCTGCGGGGCGGCGACTCGGGCTCCGGCGGGGCCTGCGCAGTCGGTTGCGGTTCCCCCTCGGGCGGCCTGCCTGCGGACGCATCGGGTTCAGAGGGGTGGTTCACCATGCCATCACCGCGTTCGCGTCCGGGAGCCTGCCGACTCAGCCTAGCCGCGCCGCGCGGCCGTCGCCGATCTTCGGGGTCGGGGTTGCGGTCAGGGGAAGAGCCTGCGGCCCGGCAGCCGAATCGCGAGCAGCGCGCCGCCCTCGGGCGCCCGCCCCGCCCACACGGCGCCTCCGTGGCGCACGGCGACCTGCCGGACGATGGCCAGCCCGAGCCCGGATCCGGGCATGGTGCGGGAGGTGGCCGCGCGGTAGAAGCGGTCGAACACCCGCGGCAGGTCCTCCTCGGCGATGCCGGGACCCGCATCGGCCACCTCGAGCACGACCGACCACTCGTCGAGCGGGCGCATCTGCACCCGCACCCGACCGTCGGGCGGGCTCCACTTCGCCCCGTTGTCGAGCAGGTTGAGCACAGCGCGTTCCAGGGCCGTGGCGTCGCCGGCGAGGGTCCACGGCACGAGGTACGGGACGAACTCGACGTCGCCCGAGCGGCGGCGGGCCCGTTCCAGCGCCCGCTGCACGACCTCGGTGAGCTCGAGGGGCTCGTGCACGACCATCGGTGCGTCGTCGCGGGCCAGCTCGACCAGGTCGCCGACGAGCGTGGACAGCTCGGCAACCTGCGCCTGCACGTCGTCCAGGATCTCGGCGCGATCGGACTCGGGCAGCACCGGTGCGCCCGGCTTGCTGGCGGCGGCCAGCAGCTCGAGGTTCGTGCGCATGGAGGTCAGCGGGGTCCGCAGCTCGTGCCCGGCGTCGGCGACGAGGCGCCGCTGCTGCTCCTGCGACGCCGCGACCGCGCCGAGCATCTCGTTGAAGCTGGCCGTCAGGCGGGCGAGCTCGTCGGACCCCTCGACGGGGATCGGGCGCAGGTCACCGGTGGCCGCGACGCGCTCCGTGGCCGCGGTGAGCCGGTCGACCGGCCGCAGCCCGGCACGCGCGATCGCCACGCCGGCGAACGCCGCGACCACCACCCCGATCCCCCCGACGATCGGCAGCGCGACCCCGAGTTTGGTCATCACCTGCTGTGTGGAACCGAGCTGCTGGGCGATCACCAACGCCTGCCCGCGACCGGCCTGCACGGCGACCACGCGGTAGGGCACGCCGTCCTCGACCGCGGTGCGCGTGGAGGAGGATTCCACGCCCTGGGCCACGGCGAGCTCGTCACGTCCCAGGGGCGGGGCGGAGGCAGCGCCCTCCGCGGAGATGGCCGGCCCGGCGGCGAGGAGCAGCGCGAGCCGGATGTCCCCCGCCCCCAGCACCTCGGTGGGGATCGTGGCCAGCTGCTGGGGATCGGCGAGCTCGCTCTGCGCCGCCGCGGACGCGCGCTGCAACAGGTTGGCGTCGAGCGTCTGCAGGATGTTCACGCGCACCGTGACGAACGCGGCGGCCGACACCAGCACCACGGCGAGCGCCGCCACCAGCGCGGCGAGCATCCCGATGCGGCTGCGCAACGAGAGCTGCTCGAGGGCGTCGATCCGGGGCGTCGAGCCGTCCAGCCGGACGTGGCGCTGCGACACGGAACGGCTCACGGTGGGGTGTCGCGCAGGACGTACCCGACGCCGCGCACCGTGTGGATCAACCGGTGCTCGCCGTCGGCCTCGGTCTTGCGCCGCAGGTAGCCGATGTAGACCTCCAGCGCGTTACCGGTGGTCGGGAAGTCGTAGCCCCAGACCTGCTCCAGGATCTGGGAGCGCGAGAGCACCCGCCGCGGGTTCGTGAGCAGCAGCTCCAGCAGCGAGAACTCGGTGCGCGTGAGGCTGATCGTGCGCTCACCGCGGCGCACGTCGCGCGTATCCGGATCCAGCGACAGGTCGGCGAACTCCAGCGGCTTGCTCTGCCCGGCGGCGGCCGCGATGTCCTCGGGGCTGCGCCGGCGCAGCAGCGCGCGCAGCCGGGCGAGCAGCTCCTCGAGGGCGAACGGCTTGGGCAGGTAGTCGTCGGCGCCCGCGTCGAGCCCGGCCACCCGGTCGGAGACCGCGTCACGGGCGGTGAGCACCAGGATCGGCAGCGCGTCGCCCGCGGCCCGCATGCGCCGGCACACCTCGAGGCCGTCCAGGCGGGGCATCATCACGTCGAGCACCATCGCGTCGGGCCGCTGCGCGAGCACCGCGTCGAGCGCCGCCTGCCCGTCGTTGGCGAGCTCGACCTGGTAGCCGTTGAACGCCAACGACCGGCGCAACGACTCCCGGACCGACCGGTCGTCGTCGACGACGAGGATGCGCATGAGGCCAGTCTGACCCGGCGATCTGAGACGCGCCTGAGAGCTGCCTGTGGTACGCGCAACGCTGCCCAGCCGGGTGAGCAGCGGTTTTCCCGTTGCCGGCACGCCTATTCTGGGTGCCATGGCGCTCACGCGGCGATTTCCCCGCCCCCGGCCGCAGCGCGGCCGCGAGGGCACCGCCACGCCTGCCTGAGCGTCCTCGCGCCGCAGCGACCGGGGGTGTGCCGCCCGCATCCGCCGCACCCGTGAGGACCTCGCCATGACCGCAACTCTCGAACCCGACGCCGTCGCTGCCGCTCTCGCCCTGCGCGACCTGACCGACCCCGCCCACGGCCCGCACGCACTGCAACTGCTGCTCGACGCCGCCGTGGCCGCCCTCGGGCGGCACCGCGCCGTGTCCGTCCAGCGCCAGGGGGCCGCCGTCGCCGTCGAGGACAACTACGACCGGCTCGGTTACGCGCCGTCCGCCGTCACGCGGGAGAGCCGCTACTCCCGCTACCTGAGCGAGACCGTGATGCTGCGCAGCCACACATCTGCCGCGGTGCCGCCCGCGCTGCGCGCCCTCGCCGGCCGTCCCGACGCGCCCGACGACCTGCTGCTCGTGCTGCCGGGCCTGGTCCACCGCCGCGACGCCATCGACCGCCTGCACGTCGGCGAGCCGCACCAGGTGGACCTGTGGCGGATCGTGCGCGGCCGCCGCATGACCCCCGCGGACCTGCAGGAGATGCTGGCCGCACTCGTCCCGGCGATCCTGCCGGGCGCCCGCTGGCGCACGGTGGCCGCAGACCACCCGTACACCGCGGCGGGACGGCAGCTCGACGTCGACACCGGCGACGGCTGGGTCGAGCTCGCCGAGTGCGGGCTGGCGGCCCCGGGGGTGCTGCGCCGCGCCGGGCTCGACCCGGACCGGTGGAGCGGCCTCGCGCTCGGCATGGGTCTGGACCGCGCGCTCATGCTCCGCAAGGGCCTCCCCGACATCCGGCTGCTGCGGGCGGCCGACCCGCGGATCGCCGGGCAGATGCAGGACCTCGAGCCGTGGCGGCCGGTCTCGATGCTGCCGCCCACGGGACGGGACCTGTCGATCGTGGTCGCCGCCGGCACCGACACCGATCTGCTCGGTGACCGCGCCCGCCGCGCGCTGGGCGCCGACGCCCAGGTGCTGGAGAGCCTGTCGGTGCGCACGGCCACGCCGCACGAGCGCCTGCCGCAGCACGTCCGGGCCCGCCTCGGTTCCCGCCCGGGTCAGGAGAACCTGCTGGTCCGCCTGGTCCTGCGCCCCCTGGACCGCACGCTCACCGACCACGAGGCCAACGACGTCCGCGACCGCGTCTACGCCGCCCTGCACGAGGGCCCGCACCACGAGTGGACGCTGCCGCCCCGAGTTACGCCCTGAGCGGGCCGGCGCGCCCGTCACACCCCGACTTCGGCCCTCAGGAATCGGTGTGTGAGCTCCCGGCCGGCGTCACGGTGACGGCAGGCTCGCCCATTCGGTGAGGACGTCCTGCGCGTCGCCGACCACCCGGGCGTGGAACGCGGGGTCGGCCGGGCCGTCGGGATGCAGGTCGATGTTGACGCAGTACGCCCCCGCCGCCCGTGCGGTGGGCGCGAGCCAGGACGCCGGTGCCACCCGCCCGGACGTGCCCACGGCGAGGAACAGGTCGCAGGACGAGACCAGCCGCCGCGCTTCGCCGAGCGCCTCCGGGTCGAGCATCTCCCCGAACAGGACCACGGCCGGTCGGGCCGGCTCCGTGCAGCGCGCGCACCCCGGCAGGTCGCCCTGGCGCACCTCGTGCGCCTGCCCGGTCCAGCCGCAGAAATCGTCGTCGAGGCAGCGGGCGCGGCCCGCGGAGCCGTGCAACTCGACCACGTCGGCCGACCCGGCAGCCTGGTGCAGGCCGTCGATGTTCTGGGTGATCACCGACGCCCCGGTGGCGGCGAGCGCGCGGTGCGCGGGGGTGGGACCCGCCCCCGCCGCGATCTCCCACATCCCACCCCAGACGCTCCACAGCGCGTCGACGTTGGCGGGCAGCAGGTGGGCGTGCATGGCGCGCTCCACCTCGGGCGCGATCGTCCACAGACCGTCCGGCCCGCGGAACGTGCCGAGCCCGGCGGCCACGCTGATCCCGGCGCCGGTCAGCGCGCAGACCCGCGCGAACCGCTCCCGCGGGGCGACATCGACGAGGCTGGACACATCTTTCACGGCGTCGACCACATCACGATCCTCACATCCGGCGGGCCGGTCCGGCACCCCGCACACCAGCGTGCACCGTTGCTCGGCCCGCTCGCGGCGCCCTCACCTCGCGCCCCCTCGCCGACGACGCGACGGCGACGGCGGGGCGCCCGCGGCTCCCGGGTAACCTGCACGCAGGCCCTCGTAGCTCAGGGGATAGAGCACCGCTCTCCTAAAGCGGGTGTCGCAGGTTCGAATCCTGCCGGGGGCACGTACAGCATCTGCACAAGAACGGGTGTCGTTCGTGGGGAGCCCGCCGGCGTCGTCGGCGATCCCGTCGTCGAACGCGAGCACGGTGGGCTCCTCGACGCGCCGGTACACCGCGACGCACTGCACGCGCGCCCGCCGCCGGCGTCCGGCGCGATGCTGTAGCGTCGGCGCCTGATCAGCGCTGCCCGTACCGTCGGCGCATCTCCCGGGTCAGGTCCGCGGCGCGCCCGGCGTGCACGTCGGGGACCTGCGCGGCGAGCCGGTCGGCTCCGGCGCTGATCATCTCGAGCTGGGCGGCGAGCTCCCGGGCCGCCGTGTCCGGCGGGGTCCACGGCGGGCGCCGGAGGTAGGTGTCCAGGCATGCCGGCAGCTCGACCCGCACGATCTCGGAGGCGTCGGCGAGGCGCTCGGGCGCCGCGACCCGGTCGGCCTCCTGGTCGGCCGGCCGGTCGAGCCGGTCGAGCACCACCCGTACGGTCCTCACGATGTGGCGGAAGGTCCGCTCCGCGCCGGGGGGCAGCTCCTCCCGCTCCAGCTCCACCCGCGTGAGCTGCGCTTCGGCCTCCCGTCGCAGGACGTCGGTCAGGCTCGGCTCCGCGGCCGGTTCCGCGACCGGATCGGGTGGCGCGACCAGTGCTCCCACCGCGTACAGCCCGATCGCGACGACCGGCCAGACGTCGCCGACGACTCCGGCGAGGTGCAGCCCGACACCGACGAGCGCGCCCACCATCCCCGCGATGTTCCTGCGCGAGTCGAGGTATCGGCGCACCGCGCTGAATCCCGTCATCGGTTCGGCTCCTCACCACCCGTCGATCCGATTCTGCCGGGAGCCGCAACGCCCCGGGCCACATCCGCGCCCTCCTCCTCGCCGGCCTGCTCGACCGCGCGGTGCTGCACGTCCCGCAGGGAGTCGTCGCTGCGCACCGCGCCCCGCAGCTCGGCCTGGGAGACCGCGTACCGCTGCACCATCTCGAGGTAGGTCAGCCGGCCGTCCTCGCGCACGGCGCGGGCCACCCGCCTGGCCAGTTCGGCGATGTCGACGACCTCGATGCGCACCGGCGTGCCGTCCGGCAGCGCGTGGATCTGCGGCTGGATCTGGCGCGCCCCGATCACCTCGTTGGTGAGCCGGTCGAGCATCCGGAGGTTCTCCGCGTCATCCGGGCCGCCCAACTGCAGCTCGTGCACGTGGTCGGCGGACATCTGCACGGTCACCCGACGGACCAGGCGGTCGGCGAGGTCGGGATCGTGCGGCCGGATCACGTGCTCGATCCGCTCGACGAGGTCGTGCCGGTACTTCCGGGTGACGTTCCGGTCGCGGGCGACGGGGTTGTGCGCCTTCGTCAGGCGTCCGTCCGCGCTCAGCTCCAGCAGCCGCTCGGCCTTCCACCGGAACTCGCGTCGTGGCATCGCCTTCTCGTACCAGATCTTGACGGTGGCCGGTGGCGGGCTGCGGGCGCCCCCGGCGCCGGTCATCGGGGAGGTGGGCTCGACCTGCCCTCGGCGCGCGACGGCCGGAACCGACGCGGCGGGAGCACGGAACGGTGACGGCGCTGCCGCGCCCGGCGCGTCGTCGGCCGGAGCACCTCCGGCCCCTGCCACCTCTGGGACGTCCTCCGATCGCTGCGCGCGGGCGCGCTGCAGCACCTCCACCAACCGCGCGGCATCCTGGTCGTGGCGGTGGCCGGTGTGCTCGAGAACGTGCCCGCCGGGCAGGTGGAAGTCCTGTTCGTGGACCAGCAGGTCGCTCCACCAGCCGGCGTCGAGCCGGCCGGCGGCCAGGTGACCGGACAGCTCGTCCAGCATTCGCCGGGTGATCACCACCGCGCGCCCGTCGGCCCAGCCGAACGCGATCACACCGGGCACCGGCAGGTCGCCGTCCAGCACCAGCACCTCGACCCCGGGCGGCCCGCGCGGCATCCGGTGCGGCAGCTGCGCCAGCGGTGTCATGCGACCCTGCTGCGCGAGCAGCGCGTCGACGATCGCGAGCCGATCCGCCTCCGTGATGGGCCTGATCGCGACCGCTCCGCCGCCGGGCTCGCCGTACATCGGATCGAGATCGAGCAGCGCGGCCCGCGCGGCGGGCCAGCCCGCGGCGAATCCCGGGTGCAGTGGCAGGGTGTGCAGCTCGTCGAGCCGGACCCACCGCAGCTCGTCGCTCTCGTGGTCCGCGGTCGGGGTCAGCAGGGAGTTCGCCTCGGCCAACACCCAGGCGTAGGTCCAGCCGCCGTGGTCGTCGGCGTACTTGCCGGTCACGCGGTACTCGCCGGGGCCGATCCACGCCTCCTCCCAGCCCTCCCGCATGGCCGCCCGCTCGTCGGACTCCCGGTAGTCGCGCGCCCCGCCGAGCAGGCCCCAGGTCCCGGCGTGCTGGTTGACCGCCGAACGGTGCTGCATCAGCACCCACCGTGTGCCGTCCGCCGCCCGATGGGTCAGCAGCAGACCCGCGGCGCCGTGGCGCCCCCAGTGCCGCTGGCCGCAGTCGCACTCGACCCAGCCGTCCCCTGACCGGTCGGGTGCTCCGGTGCCTGCGGGTGCCGGTTCGTCGACGAGCATCGCCGCGCGGTTGCCCACCAGGTACTGGCGATCGAAGTCGTAGCGGCCGCGTCGGATCCAGATGGCGTCGACCCCGCTCAGCGCAGCCCACAGCCCGATGTCCTTCTCGAGGGCCGCGGCGATCGCCGTACCGCCGCGTCGACTGGCGGCGGCCGCGTCCTCGTCGCGCCTGCGCCGGGCCTCGTCGATGTGCACCACGACGGCGTCCTTGTGCAGGTATCCCAGCAGCGTCGCCGACCTGGCCGACCGCCGCCGCTGCGTGAAGCCAGGGCTCGGCGTGTCGGCGCTGTACTCACCGGCCACCGCATGGTCGGTGGCGAAGTTGGTTCCGCGCCCCTCCATGTTCGCGGCCCACCCGATGAACGGGGTGCCGGTGCGGAACTGTTCGGCCCTGCGGACGGCGTAAGCGCCCGCGATGCCCCGGTACATCGGGATGTGCCCGGCGGCCACGATCGTCGGCCAGTCCACCTCGCGCACCACGGCCGGTGGGCCGTCCATCCCCTGGACGGCCCACACCTCCCGCAGCGCGTCCGCGACCGGCACGGCGGCGAACCCGGCCAGCTGGGCCCGGTCCCACTGCGCCACGCTCGTGCGGCGCACACCGAGGTCGAGCCGGGCCTGCCACGCCGCGCCGTTGTCCGGGTACCGGCGTGCCAGGGGGTTCAGGCGGCGCTCGACGGCGCGGCGCAGCGCACCGGTGGTCGCCGCCAGCATCGCGCCCCGGCGGTCCGGCGCCGCGGCCGGCAGCGCCGCGGCCAGGCGGACCGCCACCGCCGCGGCGCGGGCGTCGGGTGCCCTGCCGTGGGTGAGCACCAGCGCGTCCGCCAGCAGCAGGGTGACGAGATCGGTCCAGCGGCCCAGGTACGCCGCGCGGCCCGCCCTCTCCGGACCGAGCCCGAGCAGCTCCTCGATCGGACCGACCAGCGGGCGCAGCTCGGCGTCGGTGTACCAATCGGCCAGCGCCCACAGCACGTCGGCGCGGCGATGGCTCGCGGGCAGCCCGGCGAGGACACCGCGGCCGCCCGCGGCCAGGACCGCCAGCGCCAGCGCCGCGCGGTCGCGCTCGGTGGCCGTGGCCCATTGCGCGGTCGCCCACCGCGGGCCGCCCGCCGCGATCCAGCCGGGCGCACCGTCGACGAACAGGCCCAGCTGACCGCCGGGGGCCGGAGTCGCGCGGTCGCTGTCGAGCAGGATCTGCGCGACGCGGCCCACCACTGCGTGGTGCAGGGTCGAGCGCTCCGCCCACGGCGTCCGGGCGATCTCGGCGAGGACCGGCCCGGCCTGGCGCCAGTCCTCGGCCGTCAGCTCCCCGGTCCACGGGCTCTGCAGCAGCAGCGCCGCCCTGCGCAGCGTGGCGAGCGTGCCGCGCGCCTGGTCCCGGCGCTTCGTCTGCGCCGGGTCGAGCGCCTGCGGCCACAGCCCGTGGGAGCCGCCCAGCAGGTCCAGCCCCGCCTCCGCCACGTCGAGCTGCGCGGTGCCGAGCGCCCCCCTCGAACTCCACGGGTCCGCCAACACGTCCACGGCATCGGCGAGCGCCCCCTCCACACCGTCGAGCAGCCGCGCACCGGCCCGGTCGTCGAGGCGGGCGAGCCGCTCGGCCCAACCGGGCGCCACGGCCAACGCGACCAGCGCCAGCCGCTCGGCCCGCTCCGCGCGCCGCCAACGCTCGAGCCACGCCGGCCGCGGACCGTGGCCGGCGAGCAGCTCGACGAACGGGGCGGGTTCGTCGAGAAAGCCCGGCACGGTCGGTGGTCCGATCCGCAGGAGCGCCGCGGCGATCGTGGTGCGCCGATCGACCTGCTTCCCGTCTCCGATCGCCGACGGGAGGACGTGCCACAGCCGCGCCCAGTCGACCGCGTCGGCGCTCACCCGCCCGGCGCCGTGGAGCAGATAGGTGGATTCGGCCCGGGCCAGGTGCTGCCCGGCTCTCCTGACGAGATTCGCGGTCCGCCGGTCCCGAGGCAGGAGCCGGCGCAGCTTCGCGTGCCGGTCGAGGCCGCGGACCACCCGGTCGTACCGGGACCACGCTCGGGCGAGCGCCGCCGCGTTCCCGGCGCGGGCCGGGTCCCTGAGCACGACGTCGCCCGCATCCCACGAGGAGTCGAGGGCGGCCGCACGTCGGCGGCTCCCGTGTCTCAGCCACCAGATGCCGCCCACCGCGCCGACCAGGCCGCCCGCGAGCACCCAGATATGGATCAGCCGGGCGGTCTCCCGATCGTCCTGGCGCTGCTCCAGCTCGGTCAGCTCGGCGCGCAGGACGGGGATCCTCGCGTCGAGGGAGTTCAGGGTCCGGTCGAGCTCACCGACGTCCGATTCCAGGTCCGTGAGTCCCCGCCGCAGTGACTCGAGGTCGATCGCGGGATCCGCGGCGTCCCGGATCAGCAGGTCGGCGCTTTGGCGCAGGTAGTACGGGTAGAGGCGTTCGGGGATCGCCCCTGAGAGCTCCGCCTCGATCCGAGCGGCCGCCGCGACGATCCGCTCGGACTCGGCGTCGGTGGAGAAGTCCTCGACCCGCCACTGCAGGGACGAGGCCCGCGACCCGAGGGACACGTCGTCGAGGGAGTCGATGCGCCGGTCCAGCGCGTTCACCGCGGTGCGGAGCCCGCGTGCCCTGTGCCCGATCCGGTCCCGCTCGTCCCTGGGGGCCTGTGCCGCCGCGGGGGTGGCGTGCGCGACGGGGGCGGTGGCCACGGTCGTCGCCGGGTTCGGCGCGGCGACGGTCGTGGCCGCACCGCCTGCGAGCACGGGCATGCCGCCGAGGACCGCTGCCGCCGCGAACCGCCCCAGCCTGTGTCGGGAGGGGGCACGCGTGGTGCGCTGCAGCGGCCCCACGTAGGTCAGGTCGCGTGCGCGCAGGCCACGGAGCGGGAGGCCGGCGCCGTCGCGGGCGTCGGCCAGCGCGGCGGCGAGTTGATCGGCGTGGTCGTCATGCCCGAGCCCGTGCAGCCGCTCCCGGCCGTTGACGTGGAACGCCGTCTCGTGGCCCAGCAACTCCGGCCACCAGTCGGTCGTGAGCCGGCCTGCGGCCAGGTGCCCGGCGATCTCGTCCAGCCGCGCCCTGGTCAGCACGATCGCGCCCCGCTCGAAGCCCGAGCCGGCCGGGCCGTGCCAGCCGAACGCCACCAGCCGGTCCAGCACGTCGTCCAGCCGGGCCTGCTCGTCGCGGGTCAGCAGCCGGGCGAGCACCGGCCGCAACGCCTCGACGTCCAGGACGGCGACGGGCGGCACCGGGCCCAGGAGCCGGCCGCGCGGAAGACGCACACCCAGCCGGCGCGGCGACGTCAGGTGCGGGGCCAGCCTCGCCAGCACCTCCCGGAGGAACCGGGTGTCGGAGTCCTCCCAGCGACCGGTGGCGACCGGGCCGTCGGGCTGCGTCGGCCCCGCGGCCACCACCCCGGACCGGCGCGGATTCCCGCCGGTGGTCCCCGATGGCGGACCGCGCCGTGTGATCACATGCTGCAGCGCGGCGATGGCCCTCCGGGCAGCAGCACCGACGCGCGTCGCGCGAGTACCGGGCGATGCGCTCGATGCCTCGGTCCTCGGCGCGTCGGGTGTCACCAGCGAGTCGGCTTCGGCGACGCGGCCGTCGGAATCCAGCCCGGCGCGCCGGGCGACGTCGGCACGGCGCGCCTTGAGCCGCTCGACGAGCAGATCCGTCGTAGCCGGCCCGAAACCGGCGACAGTCACGATCGCCTCGATCTGCTCCGGGGTCACGGCCAGGACATGACGCGCAGAGGTGCGCAGCTGCTCTGCGGACATCGAGCCGAACACGCCTGCAGAATCCGGGTTGTCGGCATTCGGCAGCAGCGGGTTGTCGTACCCACGCAGGGTGTCCCACTCGGCCACGGCGTTGCCGAATGCGCCTCCCTTGTGGTCACCGCGGGCCCGGAACAACAACGCCCCGCCCGTGTCGATCCGCACCGGGGAGCCGTCGACGGTGACCACGTTGCCGTAGCCACCGCCCATCACATCCCATCCACCCAGCCACGCATCAGCCGCGAACCCGGGGAACAAGGCGGCCACGTAGACGGGATCCGAAAGTCGCTCGGACAGATCCGACCGCGCACCCGCCAGCATCAGGGACGCCACCGCCAGCTGCCCGTCGACCGACAGCACCAACCTGTTCGCCGGCACCGCGATCCCTGCCGCCTCGTACAGCACCGCGGCGAGCACCTCGTTGCGGGCATGATCCGCCGATGGCGGGAACTTGACGTAGTACTGCGAACCGTCGGGTGCCACGTACGTTCCGCCCGGGTTACTCCCCCGCCTGCCCCCGATTTCCTGCCAGCCCTCCATGCTCACCGGCCGGAACCGGTCCACTACCCCATCGGGAACCGACCCGGCCGCGGAAGCCGAAACCAACGCGTCGTCGGTGCCGCGGCTGCTCATCGACCCCGCCGCCGCGTCCCCGACCTCCACGAGCATCACCCCGCGGTTGATCACCAGGTAGTGCCGGTCGCCACCGCCAAGGCTCTTGGAGATCGCATCGACCCCGGTCAGCGCCGCCCACAGGCCGATGTCGGCCCGGACCCGGTCGGCCACCTCGTCGTGGCCTGCCTGACGGAGTGCCGCCACATCCACCGCGCGCCGCGCGTGTGCGGCGTCCAGATCCACGATGTGCGCGTCATGGCCCAGGTAGCCGATCACCACCGCCCGAGATCCCGTATCGGACCCACCGAACAACTGCCGGAAACCGGGGAGCACCACCTGGGAGAAATGACCGGCCACCCGTGGATCGGTGCTGAAGTTGGTCCCATGACCGCCCATGCTCGCCGCCACCCCGACGAACGGCCGATCACCGGTGCGGAACTGCTCGGCCCACTCCTGCGCCCGATCGCCGAAGTCGTCGTGGATACCCCGGTACAGCGGCTCCCGACCAGCAGCGAACAGCTCCCGTCGCTGGACGCTATCCACCGGTGCCGGTGCACCATTCAGGCCCTGAGCAGCCAGCACCGTCAGCAGTGGGTCTTCCGCTGACAACGTCATAAGTTCGTGCAAGAACTCCGGATCCCACTCGCCGACGTGGGAACGACGCCCGTCGGAACCGGCCGGCGCAGCGGCCCGGGCCGACCGCAGGGCCTCCGCGAACGGGGCCGCGTGCGCGTCGTGCCGATCACCGGTGTGCTCCGGTGCGCGCCCGTCACGGGGAAGGTGGAAGTCCCGCTCGTGTTCCAGCAGGCGGTACCACCAGTCGGCGGTCAGCCGGCCGGCCGCCAGGTGATCGGCGATCTCGTCCAGCACCCGCCGAGTGATCACCACCACGCCGCGCTCGGCCCAGCCGAACGCGATCACACCCGGCACCGGTAGCTCGCCGTCCAGCACCACGACCTGGACACCGGGCGGCGCCCGCGGCATCCGGTGTGGCAGCGCATCGAGGGGTGTCATGCGGCCCTCCATGCGCGGCAGCGCGTCGAGCACCGCCAGCCGGTCGGCCTCGCGCAGGGGGTCGAGGGCGGCCGCCCCGCCGCCCACGGCCGCACCCAGCCCGCGGCCGTGGGCGGGCGCGTACAGCACGGCGACGGTGAGGTCGTCGCGGCCGCCCTTGTTGCGCGCGGTGTCGGCGAGCAGGGTGGCGCCCTCGTCCGGGCCGCCGACGCCGGCAGCGAAGGTCAGCTCGCCGAGATCCGCCGGCTCCGGCAGGTAGCGCCACAGGCCGTCGGTGGCCAGCACCAGCACGCCGGGCACGGCCGGGCGGTAGGTGGTGACGGTCGGTTCGGGCATGTAGTCGCTCGCCGCCCAGCGGGTCATGATCCCGCCGTCGGTGATGTCGCCGCCGCGGGAGTCGTCGGAAGCCAGCTGGATGTCGGGGCGCGACTCGAGCCGGGTGCGGTCGAGCGGGAGGTAGTAGGCGCGGGCGGTGCCGACGTGGCTGATCGTGATCGTCGCGTCGGCGGCGTAGTAGGCGGCCAGGTAGGCGACCGCGGCGTGACCGGTCTCCGGGGTGTAGTTCTCGGTGAGGCCCCGCAGGCCGGCCTCGTGCGCATCGCCGAGTGCCTCGGCCGGGGTGCGGCCCGCCCGGTCGGTGCGCAGGATCTCGGCGCGGAACGCGGTGGCGAACCGGTCGGCCGCGAACCTCGACCCGGGGTAGCTGAACACGCCGTCCACCACCACGGCGACGCGGTCGCCGTTCGGGAGCGTCAGCAACGTCGCGGCGTCCTGGTTGGTGCGGTTGCCCAGCCCGCGCCGAGTCGACGCGGCCATACCGGGACCGCCGAGGTCCTCGTCGCCGTATGGGTGCTCGACGCGGGCGCGGTGCGGGATCACCGGGGAGACGCCCGGCGCCGGGGCCACCGGCACTCCGGTGAACAGGTCCTGGTGTGCGGCGCGCAGCCTCTTCGCCGCCACCCGGGCCGCCTCGATGATCCGCAGGCCGCCCGCGGTGCGGTACAGACCCGCGGCCAGCGCGTAGACGTGGTCGATCTCGTAGCGCTCCAGCGACAGCCTGGCCTCGGTCAGCGCCACCTCCCGCTCCGGGCCGGGATGCAGCCGGTCGAGCTCGGCACGGGCCGCGTCCAGCTCCCGGGTGATCTCGCGCAGCCAGTAGTCCGCGGTCGGCGGCAGCGGGTCGGAGCCGGGGGCGTACGGGCGGGCGGCGTCGGCACCGCCCAGTGCCCGGTCGACCTGGTGCAGGTGCGCGCCGACCAGCTTCAGCTCGTCGGCGGCCCGGCGGCGGGCCTCCCGCAACCGCGCGTGCGCCTCGACCTCGGCAGCGCGGGCCGCGTGCAGGAGGTCGGCGGCCTCGGTCCGCAGCAGCTGGTCCGGCCGCTGGTCGGCGAGGAACTCGCCGGCGCGCCGCGCCCGGAAGTAGAGCCGGTCGGCGGCGTCGGTCTCCCGCAGCAGGGCGCGCAGCAGGCGACGCTGAACGCCGGGCACTGTGTGGTGCCGCCACCGCGTCACGACCAGATCGCCGACGCCACGGGCGAACCGGACGGGCGCGGCGGGGTGGTCGGCAGGCAGCGGCCAGCTGAGCCAGCCGGCCGAGTGCCGCATCCGGTAGCCCAGCCCGGTCAGCCGCCGCAAGGTGATGCCCGCGTCGTCGAGCCATCCGTCGTGCCAGTGGCGGAATGCGAGATCGCCGTCGCGCAGCAGGTCCCGCAGGGCGCTGTAGGCATCCCGCGGCGTGGGGCCACCGGGCTGCACCCTGACCTCTGTCCCGGTGAGCGGGGCGAGGTCGGCGCCGCCGGGCAGCACCGACGCGTCGGAGCGCACCGCGTGCCGCAACCGGGCCCCGGCCGCCCGCCACAGCTCGATCAGTTCGTCGGTGGCGCGGTAGCCGTTCGCCGCGTCACCCACGACCGCCTCGATCTCGGCCAGCGCCTCGAGGGTCTCGGCCCAGCCGGTACCGCCGTACAGCGCTTGCAGCTGCGTCGGGGTTGCCGTGCCGCGGCGGCCTGCGAGCAGCAGCAGCCGCTCCAGCAACGTGGCAGGCACCGTGTTCGGCGTGGCCTGCGTGGCCTGCGTGGCCCGGGTCATCGCATCGCGCCAGCGCTCGCGGTTCCAGTTCCGCTGGGTGGAGCTGTGCTCGGCCTCGATGGCGAGCAGCGCCGCACCGTTCAGCAGCCGCATCCCGGCCTCGAGCTGCCGCATCTCGGCGAGCCGCTGGTCGTCGGCACCACTCTCGCCTGCCGCGATCCCCAGCTCCTCGGTGCCGACCGATTCGCCGATGCTGCGCGCCCGCTGGTCGGCCAGCTGCCCGACCGCCTCCAGCGGCTCGACGCGCGGCTTGCTCGCGCCCAGCACCTCGTAGTCCAGCGACCGCGCAAGCGCCGCGGCCCGGCGCAGGTTCGGGTGGTCCGGATCGTCGTTGTCGTGGTAGTGCTGCTTGATCGCCCGCAGCAGCTCACGCCGCGGGCCCGTCGTGTACCGCGACCGCAACTCGTTGCGGTCGGCCAGCGCGGCCGCCAGCCGTCGCGCCCACACCCGGCTCGACGGTGCGGGTGCCTGCTCGGCCTGACGGTCCTCGAACAGCGCCCACAGCTCCTGGCCGAGCATCCGCTGGAACTCGACGGAGTGCGCCTCGGCGACCCAGCCGTCGCTGTGCAACCTGTCGGCGACCCGTTTCAGCGCACCGGGGTCGGCCGCGAGGATCGGCACGACCAGCTGGACCGTCTCGACGTGCTGCAGGCGCCGCTGGTGGGCCGCGCGCCGCTCGGCGGTCAGCGCGGCGATGATCTCCGCTGTCCCCGGCAGCGGCTCCCACTCGTCCAACGGCGTGTGGATCGGCGCCGTCATCCGACCCCACAGCCGGGCTGCCAGGTCCTCGGCGAGGCCACGGTCGAGCGTGCGGCCGGACAGCCCGAACAGGCCCAGCGCCTCGTCCAGCTCGCGCCGGTACCCCTGTGCCCGGTAGGGCATCCGGCCGCCGGTCAGCACCGTCCAGCGGGGCGCCCGGCTCGGCGACCGCAGCGCCCGCGTGCTGCGGAACCCGTAGTAGCCGTGGCGGAACTCGTCGAAGTCCCGCCACAACTTGTTGATCAGCAGCACGGTCGTGGCCGTCACCGCGAACCGGATGAGCACCTCGGCCGGTGAGTTGTCGTTGGCCAGTACCCAGGCCCGGTCCACCCAGGCCAGATTGATCATGACGGCTGCGAGCCCGGCCAGCACCGGGTCCAGCGCCTTGCGCCACGTCAGCCGCGTGTCGACCGGGTTGAAGTTCCGGTAGTCCAACCAGGCGCGGAACTTCCGCCGCTGCCGGTCGCCGTTCCCTTCGACGGCCGCGTTCTTGCGTTCCTGCTGGGCCGCCCGCTTCGCACGCGGCGCCATGATGCGCCCGACCCAGACGTTGACGTACTCCGCGACCACGGTCGGCGACGCGTAGACCACCGTGGCGACCACGACCGCGTAGACCAGGTCCTGCCACCCACCCGGGACCAGTGCGGTACCCAGGGAGCTCACCACGAACGCGACGACGGCCGACAGCGACCCGGACACCAGGGCCTTGATCCCCCTGGTCCGCAGGGTGTCCTTCTGCTGCAGGACCGAGCTCAGGACGCCGACCACCATCGCCGTGCCGACCGGCCACAGGCCCCAGTAGCCGGTGACCAGGCCGAACGCCCGCCCGAGGCCGAGCGCGGCGATGAAGACGTAGGCGGCCGCCGCCGACCGCCACGCCGCCGGCCACGGCCGCGTCGGCATGCCGGAGTCCTGGTTGACGTGCTGGCGGCGCAGCACGTACCGGAACACCATCCCGGCGGTGACCACCGGCACCAGCAGCGCCTTCACGCCCAGCAGGCCCGGCTGGTCGGCGAACACCGGCCACAGCGCCACCAGCTGCTCGACCAGCGGCTGGGCAGCCAGCGCCGCGCCGATCCCGCCTGCCACCCACACTCCGAGCCGCACACCGTGGGCTCGCAGGCCTCGCCAGAACGCCGGTGCCGGCGGGCCGCGGGTCTGCCGCGGGGTCCACACCGCGCGCGCCGCGACCAGCACCGCGGCCACCGCGACGACCACCCCGGCCGGCACCGTCACCGGGCCGACGCCGACGAGCCCGACCAGGCCCGCCGCCGTGAGGCCGACGCCCGCACCGATACCGAAGGCGGCCATGCGGACCCGGCGGGTCCGCAGCCGCGGCGCCACCGGCACGTCGAGCCCGAGGCGGGTCCACAGCCGGGTCCACGTCCCGGCCGGGCCCCGGCCGCGAGCAGCCCGGTCTATGCGGCGGTAGGCGCGCTCCGGCGCCACCCCGGCATCGGCCGCGAGCTGCACCGCGCCAAGCCGCCCGGTGACCAGCGCCCGTCCGGCCGCGCCGTCCGCGGCTCGCGCGCCCCGCAACGCCGGGAACGCCTCGGCGTACCGGGCGGCGACCGCGGCGAGGGCCTGGTCGAACGTGATGCCGGTGGCCCTGATGTCTCCCGGCGCCCGGACCTCGGCGGCGTCGAGCCTGCCCGCCCGCGCGAGCAACCGGGCGGCGACGTGCTCGGGCAGCCCCAGCGCCCGCGCGACCCTCGCAGCCAGCCGGCGGTCGGGCAGCCGCGCCCCCGCGGGCTGCGCCGAGCTCACCACCGACAGCCAGCCGATCCAGCCCAGCTGCTCGGTGGTGACGTCCCGCACCATCGTCTGCTGCTCACGGCTCAGCAGCCGCGCCGTCGCGCCGGCGGCGGCCCGCAACCGCGCGACACCGCGGATCTGGGCCCGCAGGACCCGCCCGGCCCGCAGGTGATCAACGAACCGCTGGCGGCCACGGCCCAGAGCAGCGGCGCCGGCCACCAGCCGGTCCCCGGCCCACTGCCGGGCCGTCCCGAGCGCGGACCGGAACCCGTTCCAGCGCTCGACCGTCCACCGGGCCGTACCACGCACCCCGTCCAGCACGCCGTCGCGCGAGGTCTGCCATCCACTCGCGATCCGCGTCCCGACGGCGCGCGCGGCGTCCTGCACGGTCGGCGGGGTGGCCGGCAGCACCCGGACGTCGGCCCGGGACAGGCCGGTGGCGCGGCGCACCGTGCCCGCCCGCACCCCGGAGTTGCGCGCCGCCAGCGCCGCTTGCAGGACCTCGCGCTGCGCGTCGATCCGGGCGGCAGCCAGGCCGTTCGTCGCCGACTCGTGCTCCGCCACCGCCGTGCCCAGCTCCACCGCGTGCCCCGTGGCCGCGGCCCGGGTCGCTGCCAGCAGCTCCGCGGCCGTCATGCTGGTCGCCGCCAGGCCTGCGGGCAGGTTCGCCGTCCCGGCGAGGTCCCGGTCCGCCAGCCGGGCCCGCACCCGCTCCGGATGCACGGACAGCGCACCCGTCAGGTCCGTGACGATCTGCTCGTCGGTCCGGCCGTGCGCACGCAGCCGCTCGGCCAGCGCGGGCACCCAGCCCAGCCGGGCCGCCATGTCCTGCTCGCGGATCACGACGGCGTCCCGGGCGCGGGCCTCGGAGTCCTCGACGGCGGCCAGCGGCTCGCGCGCCTGTGCCACCTGCTCCTGCAGCTCCCGGGCCGCTCGGCGCTGTCCGGGCCACCAGACCATGCCGGCCGCGGCGATGGCACCGGGTTCGGCCGCCCCGTACCGGAGCGCGGCCAGGGTCGCGACCACCGCGACGGCGAACAGCACGACCGCCCCGGCCGTGCGGGTGGAGAAGAAGCGCTTCCACCACGGCGGGCTGCGCGAGCGGGCCTCGGGGCCGCCGGTGCGCGGTCCGCCGGTCCGCATCCCGGCGGTCGTGCCGGTCCCGGCCTGCGGGGCCGAGCCACGCTCGGGCCCGGTGCCGGTGGGGCCGGAACCACCGCCGCCGACCACCGGGCCTCCACCGGTCGCGGTCGGGCCCGAACCGCCGCCGCGCGTCTCGTCGATGATCGCCTGGACCTCGCCCGGGGTCAGCCCGGTGAGCCCGGCGATCCGGTCGATCGGGACCCCGCCCGCGGCCGCCGCCCGGACGGCCACCTCCAGCGCCGCCCTGCGCTGCGCCTGCAGCTGCACGAGTGCGCGGTTCGCGTCGTCCACGCCGTCGGCGGCGTCCCGCAGCCGGGCCTCGACGGCGCGCAGCGCCGCCGTCACCCCGGCCAGGCGCTCGTCGAACGAGCCGGTCGGCGTGCCCAGGCCCGCCGCGTCCACCGGCACGTCCCGGTCCAGGGAGTACCGCCGCACCTCGGTAACGTCCAGGCCGAGTGCCCGCGCCACCGCGGCCTCGCGCGCCGCGTCGACGACCGGGTCACCGGTCCAGCCGTCCGGGCCGCTGTACAGCCGGCGCACCGCGCGCCGCTGCCAGGCGGCCAGCTCGGCGTCGGCCGTGGCCAACCCGCCCCGCGCGCCACGGAGCTCGGTCCGGCCGCCCCGCACCCGCTCGTCCAGCCCGGCCAGCACCGACCGCAGCCTGCGGTCGGCGGCCCACCGGCGGCGCGCAGCCACCAGCGCGTCCCAGGGCCCGCGTGCAACCTCGCCGACGTGCTGACGCACGGCGCTCAGTCCGGCAGCCGCCTGGCCCCACAGCTCACGCAGCCGGTCGCCCGCCTGCCCCCGCAGCTCGCGCAGCCGGTCGCCCGCCTCGCTGCGCAGGCCCCGGACGTTCGCCGGGACACCCACGAGCGCGGCGCGGACGCCACTGGCCCGCCACCGGGCACGCAGCCCGGCCGGCACGCCGAGCACGGTGTTCCAGCCACCCAGCCGCGCCAGCCCGTCCCGCATGCGCGGGGCCAGGATCACCGCGGCAGCGGCAACCATCGCACCGACGGAGAGCAGGCTCGCCCCCGGAACACCGGCCGTCTCCAGCGGCCACCCGAGCAGGCTCGCGCCGGCCAGCGCGCCGAGCACGGCGAGCCGAACCGCGGGGCCGCTCAGCAGCGGTGCGCCGATGACCAGCCGGTCCGTCCACCGCCGCGCGGCAAGGCCGGTTGCGGCGGCGGGTGTAGTGGTCGAGCTCGACGCGGGCGGTGGGCCGCGGTTCCGCACGAGGTGGATCACGGTCACGACCGCGGCGCCCGCCACGGCCCCGACGACGGTGAACCCGGCGACGCCGGCTCCGGCCGCTCCGCCGAGCACCGCGAGCCCGCCGCCCGCACCACCCGACGCGATCGCCGCACCGGCGATCACGGCAGCCGGGAGCCTGCGCTGCGCCGCCGGCGCCTGGTCGCGGGCCGGCAGCCCGTGCTCGGCGTGGACGTAGGCGTCCAGCACCAGCAGCGCCACCGCCTGGCCGAGCCCGGCGCCCGGGGCCGGCGTCCGCAGCGCGCCCGAGGCGGCCCGCACCAGCTCGGTCAGCTCCGCGTCGTCGAGATCCCCGGCACGGGCCCGGGCCAGCAGGTCCAGCGCCTCGACCGGGATCGCGGCGCGCTCGGCCTCGGTGATCAGCCCGTCGCGGTCGCGCTCCAGGAGCAGGTCGGCCAGCGCCCTGAGCGTGTCGATGCCCAGCTGCGCGCGCAGGTCGGCGATCCGCCCGATGGTGGCCGGGACGCTCGGGTCGTACGGAAGTCCGGCGGCGATGTGCATCGCGGCCAGCAGGTCGTCGTGGGTCCAGGCGGAGCGCGAGGAGGCCAGTTGGAGGGCCAGGTGGCGGTCGCGGGTGCCGAACCGCTGGGGCACCGACGTGCGTGCCAGCGCCGCACGCACCGCCCTGGTCGGGCCGGCGGGCATCCCGAGGTCGGCCAGCTCGTCGAGCGACATCGCCGCCAGCTGCGACACCGACGTGACGCCCGCGCCGATCAGCGTGGCGTACACCCGGTCGCGGTGCCGCGCCGGGAGCCGGTCGACGAACTCCTCGATCCGGTCCGCCCGCTCCCACAGCGCGGCGGCCTCCGCCGGGTGCAGCCCGTACAGCTCGGCCGCGCGCAGCTCGTCGCGCGCCCGCTCCCACACCCCGCCGGCGCCGGCCGCGGTGAGCTCGTCGACGCCGAGGTCGGCGAGGACGCGGTCCAGGATCTCGTCGCGGACGGCCGCCTCGGTGCGCACCTGCCTGCCGGCCGGCTCCCGGGTGCCGAGCAGCGGGTTGTTCCGGGTGGCCCGGGTGAGCTTGTCGATCACGATGCCGGGGTTGTCGGCGTCCATCCGCAGGAACCAGCCGAGCTCGCCGGGTGTGATCCCGAGCCGGGCGGCGATCTGCGTCTCCGGCACGCCGCGCGCGTAGTCCAGGAGCGCCTGCAGCTCCCGGTCGCTCAGCGCGGCGAGCCGCATCTGCTCGGCCGGTGCGTTCGGGTTCGCGGGCATCGGCGTGCCGGTCCGCCGCGCCTCCTGCCGGTCGGCGAGCAGCTGAGCGGCCACCGCCATCGTCGCGGTGTACTCGTCGGCGTCCATCCCCAGCCGGTCGCGCAGCTCGGGGCCACGCCGCACGGCGTTCGCCTGCTGGGCCAGCTCCGCCAGCCGCTGCGTCACCGCGGCCAGGTCCGCCTCGGTGTACCGGTACGGCTGGAACGAGCGCTCCGGCAGGTGCTGCGCGACCGTGGCGGCCGCCGCGCGGTCGGCGTCGGTGACCGGGTTCTCCACCGCGTGCCGGCGCGCCAGCTCGCGCAGCTCCTCGTTCAGCTCCGCGTTGCGGTCCTGCGCCAGACCCTCGATGTCCTGCCCGGCGCGCAGTGCCGCCAGCTGGGGCAGGTCGATGCCCGCCGGGTTCGCCGGGATCGTCGACTCCTGCGCGGGCTGCGGCACGTCCTTCGAGCCGAGCACCTGGCGGGCCGGCATCCCGCTGCGCCGCAGCGGGTTCCGGCCGCGGCCCTCCGCGGCCACCCGGGCCTGCTGCTGCGCTCCGCGCTGGGCGCGGGCGGTCAGCTCGGCCTGCTGGCGGGCCAGCGTGAACAGGGCGTCCACCGCGGTGGACCCCTTGGACACCGGGCTGTCGTCGAGCGTGCGCACCGCGGCGAACTCGCCCTTGCCGAGCGGCTGGAGGACCCGGTCCTCCAGGGAGCGGTGCAGGGTCGAGCTGCCGTTCTCGCCCTGCCGTGCGGCGCGGCCGCGAGCCTGGAACTCGATCCGCAACGACTCCGCGAACTCGGTCAGCACCACGTGCAGCCCGCCGGCCCGGTCGACCGCGGCGTGCCTCGCGCCGCCCTTCGCCTCGCCGCCGAGCAGGACGTCCACGCCCCGGCCGGCGATGTTCGTGGCCACCGTGACCTGCCCCGACCGGCCCGCGTCGCCGAGGATCCTCGCCTGGTCGCCGGCGCTGGTCTTCGCGGTCAGCAGGTTGTGGTCGACACCGGCCTGCCGGAGCCGCTGTGAGAAGGCGGCCGCCTCCCGGATCGACCCGGCCACCACCAGCACCGGCCGCCCGGAGCCCATCGTCGCGACGACGTCGTCGAAGATCCCGTCCCACTTCTCGGCAGCGGTCCGGTACGTGCGGGTGCCGTCCTTCCGCAGGGACGTGCGGTTCGGCGCGATCTCGACGACGCCCTTGTCGTAGTACTCGCGGAACGCCGCCGCGCCCGCCTCGCCGCCCGCGGTGCCGGTCATCCCGGCGAACTCCCGCTTCCCATCCCGTATGCCGAGGAAGTCGACGACCGTCATCGAGTCCAGCACGCGGGTGGGCCCCAGCACCTGCACGAGCTCGGCGTACTCGATCGCCTCGGCCAGTCCGTCGTTGTAGCGGCGCCCGTCCAGCCGGTGACCGGTCCTGCGGTCCTCCAGGACGATGCGGCCGTCCTCGACGAAGTAGTGGACGTCGCGCTCCAGGACCCACTTCGCCGTGAGCGCGTTCTCCACGTGCCGCACGAGCGGCTTGTTCGCCGACGTCGACAGGTCCCGGCCGGTCTCCTGCGCGATGAACCGGATGCCGTCGGGCGTCAGCGTCACGCCGTCCCGGCCGAGGACGTAGTGCCCCGCCGGGTCGGCCGCGGTGCGCGGCTTCAGCTTCGTCGCGATCCCCGCGGAGAACGCCAGGTCGCCCAGCGGCGCCTTGCCGTTCCGGATCGACGCCGCCAGCACGTGCGGGGTCAGCGCCTCGTCGAGCAGCACCTGGTCGACCTCGTCGATCAGGCGGAACGCACCGCGGTCCCCGTGCACCGGGCGGCCGCGGCTGTTGCGGGCCCGCAGCCCGTCGAACACGAACTCGCTGACCGTGCCGATCGCGATGTCGGCCCCGTAGGCGCGGCGCTTGAGCGGGATGCTCCACCGCGAGGTGTACGGACGCACCACACCGACCGAGAGCCCGAGCCCACGGGCGATCGGCCGGACCGTCCGGACCGCGGAGAGCAGGTCCGTCGGGTTCAGCGCCATCCACTGCACGCCCTTGCCCGCGAGCGGCCTGCCGGCCACGTCCCGTGCGTCGAGCGCGCGGACGGGCGCCGCGAGCGCTCCGGTGAGCGTCTTGCCCTCACCGGTGAGCATCTGGATGACGTTTCCGTCCGCCAGCGCGAGCGCGCCGGCGATCTGCTTGTCGGTCGGCTCCTTCCCGTTCCGTCGCGAGACCTCGCAGGCGAGCGCCATGCACTCGGTCCTGACCTCGTCGATCGTCTTCCGGTTGGCGCGGACGTCGGCGGCGAGCGCCGCGTACCGCTCCTTCAGTACCCTGAGCGGAACGGTCGCCTCGTCCCGGAGCCCCTCCCAGAAGGAGCGGACCTCGGCGACGCCGGGCGCGTAGTCCTGCTCGGTGCGGACCGGCTGCCCCGCGTTCTGGCGAGGACCGGTGGTGCTGCCCTCGTCACCCGGCGGGGGCAGGTCCGACTTCAGCGGGTCGGGCTGCGTCGGGTGACCCTTGCTCGGCTGCGCCGGTGCAGGCTCGTCCGCGTGCGGGCGGGGCGTGCCACCGGGCGGGGTCTCGCCGGGCAGCGCGTCGGGCCCGCCGCCGGAGTTGCTCTGCCGCTGCCCGCCACCCAGCCGGTCACCGCTGCGCGGGGCCTGCGGCAGCATCGAGTCGGCGGGCGCGGGCTCGTGCCGCACCGGGTTCGGCTGCTGCACCGGCGTCCCGTCGGGCTGCTGCCCGTCGGGACGCTGCCCGTCGGATCGCTGCCCGTCGGCCTGCTGCTGCGCCGCGTCAGTGGTCGGCTCCCCGTCGCGGCCCTGCGTGCCGGTCCGGGCAGGGCTGCCGCCGCGGTTCCCGGCCGCGGTCACGGTGTCGGCCACCTCGTCGAGGCCGCGGGTCAGCGAGGTGTACTCGGCGGAGCTCAGCCGCCCCTCGGCGATCTGGGACAGCACCTGCGCACGCTGCCCCGCGTACACCCCGCGCCCGGCCAGCCGGTTCGGGTTGCGCAGCGTGCCGCCGAACATCACCTGGTCGTAGCGCGCCACCGCGCTCGCACGGTCGGCACGGCCCTGGCGGATGGCGTAGGCGGTCTCGTGGCCGAAAAGGCGACCCAGCATCGTGCGCGGGCCGAGCGCGTCGGGGGCGAACGCCCGCACCGACGCGTTCGTCGAGGCCGACGCGATCTCCGTAGCCGTCAGGGGTCGGCCGAAGCGCAGGCCGAGGTGGTTGTAGGCGCGCAGCGTCCCGATCAGGCCCGGGGTACGCCCTTGCATGGTCGTCCGGCCGAAGAGCCCGTCCGAGCCGACGATCCGCCCGGCGTACGCGCCGGTTTCCAGGGCACCCCCGATGCGGCCCAGCCGCGCGGAGTGGGCCTGCAGCGCGATTCCCTCGGAGTAGCGGCCGAACTCGAACGCGGCCCCCGCCCGCCCGGCCGCGATCTCCGCCGCACCGAGCATCCGCCCAGCCAGCGGGCTGAGCACGGCACGCGACACGAGCCCGGTAGCCATGCGTGCGGCCGCGAAGTTCACCGACAGGGGCGCGAGCGCCACCTTCCCGGTCCACCCGGCGAACCGCATGGTCCCGCTGAACGCCGCGTCCAGACCCGGCACCCGGGTCGCCGCCCACGCGCCCCGCGCCGCGACCCACCCGGTGCTGAAACCGGACAGCATCGACGTGGTCAAGCCTGCCGATGCGGCGGAGGCTCCCTTCGCCCCCAGCGAGATGCCCTTGATGATCGCCCCGGCGCCGACCGCGACCAGCGCGACCGTGCCGACGTCCTCCAGGAGCGTGGAGACCGGCGCGTAGTAGTAGTCGTGGCCGAGCCGGTCCCAGTCGGGTCCGCCGTCCTCGAAGTTGAGCCACCGGTTGTAGAAGTTGACCGCGCCGGTCGCGACGCCCCCGGTGAAGGGGTACAGCCGCGTGTAGTACTCGAGGTCGGACTCGCCCTCCTTCTGGTCGGGAACGTCGAAGCCGACGTGGCCACCGGTGATCGACCCGACCAGGCCGGTGTCGCCGAGGAAGTCGTACCTGACGGTGTTCAGCAGCTCGGTTCCGACCGACTCCAGCAGGCCGGGGATCGCGTAGACGACGACGGCGCCGAGGTCGCGGGCGGCGTTCTTGAACCACTGGCCGGGGGACTTGTCCTCCGTCAGGTCGAGCACGTAGAACTCGCCGTCGAGGTCCTTGAACGCCTCGTCGTCGATCTTCTGCGCGTCGCACCGCGAGCTGGCCGAGCAGATCTTCTCGGCGTCGTCGCGGCCGGGCGCCTGCGAGTTCAGGGTGATCGTGTCGTCGCCGTCGGGGTCGCCGATGAACCGGCCTGCGGACAGCGCGTGCTCGGGCACGGCCAGCCCGACGCACATCCCGCTGGCGCCGCCGCTGGACTTGCAGTCCGACAGGGTGTCGCGGTTGGAGTCGACGTGGGTGCTGAACTCGCCGCGGCAGGAGTTGTTGGAGTCGCTGCAGAACCCGAGGGCCAGCGCCTGCCCCTGCCGCTCCCGGTCCCCACCGGCCGCCACCGCCGACGCGGCGAGAGCGCAGTTGCCCGCGACGCCCATGCCGCAGCTCTTCTCCGAGTCGGCGTTGTTCTTGCCCGACTCCTGGAACGCCTCGACGTGCGCCGAGTACGAGCACGCCTGCGCGTTGCTGCTCTGGCACCAGACCGTCGCCTCGGCCAGGCGCTTCTCGGTGTCGATCGAGACGTCGGCCGCCACCGAGCACCAGCCCGACCCGGTCGTCCCGGAGTCGCCGCAGTCGCTGCGCGCGTTGGCGGCGAGCAGCCCGTCGTCCTCGGAGAGCTCCTCGAGGCCGTGCGCGGAGAAGTCAAAGCTGCAGTTCTCCTCCGGACCGTCGGTTCCGCACCCCGCACCCGACTGCACGTGCGCCGGGAGCTTGATCTCCTCGCCGTTCTCGGCGGTGACGGTGCGCTCGCCGTCGGCGTAGTACTTCGCGAACGACACCGAGGAGCAGAACCCGCCGGTCTGGTTGCAGTCCGACACCCCGTCGCCGTTCAGGTTCTCGCCGTTCGGCGAGTCCACCCACGCGTAGGTGTGGGTGGAGGACCGGGTGCAGTTCGTGCCGCCCGAGTCCCCGGTCGAGCACTGGGCGAACGCCGTGACCGTGCCGGTCGCGTCGTCGTAGGCCACCGAGGCGACCGTCGAGCACGAGCCCCAGGTCCCCGAGCAGTCGGAGTAGGCGTTGCCGTTGTGCTTGGTGTGCTCGGTCTCCCGGTCGAAGGTGCCCCAGGAGTGCGCTTCCTGGGTGCAGTGGCTCCCCTCGGGGAAGCAGCTGGTCTGCGCGATCACGTGCGCCGGGATCTCGTCCGGCTTGCCGTCGCCGTCCTGGTCCTCGCCGGTGGCCGCCGGCACGTAGTCGAACCGACCGGCCACCGCGCACGTACCCGAGGTCTTCACGCAGTGCGCGTTGCCGTTGCCGTGCAGCGTGCCGTCCTTCGCGCCGCCGGGCTTCGCCTGGCCGGGCCCGGACACCTCGCCGTGGAGGTGGGCCTCGGACTTGGTGCAGCCGGTCGCGCCGCCGTTGTCGCAGACGGCGTAGGCGGTGATCTCTCCGGTGTCCGCCTTGAACCCGCCGCCGACGATCGTCGAGCACCAGCCGGTGGTGCCCGCACACTTCGACACCGCGGTCGCGCCGATCTTGCCGTCGGCACCGGAGATGTTCGCGTTGGCCTGGGCGTTCTGCGAGCAGGTGCCGCCCTCGACGGCGCAGCCCGTGCCGACGACCAGCGTCGGCGGGATCTCGTTCCCCTTCTCGTCGAGGCTCGCCTCGTGGTACTTGACCACCCCGACGGCCGAGCAGCTCCCCGGCCCGGCCCCGCCGCAGTGCACTGCGCCGTCGCCGGTCAGCTGCCCGCCCTGGAAGGACGCGTCGATGGTGATGTTCGCGTACTTGGAGCAGGAGCCGCCCTCGGTGGAGCAGTACGAGGTGGCCTGCAGCTGCCCGGTCTTCGCGTCGTAGGCGACCTTGGAACCGGTGGCGCAGTACCCGCCCGCGGCGCCGCCGCCGGAGCAGTCCGCACCCGAGTCGCCGTTCAGGCCCGCGCCCGAACCGGACGACCGCGAGCTCGTCGCGTAGTACGAGTCGCAGGACCCGGTGCCCGAGCAACCCGCCTGGGCCAGCGCGGTGTCGGCGTCGACCTTCACCACGGCGTACGAGCCGCACGAGCCGCCGGTGCCCCCGCCCGAGCAGCGCGACCACGCCTCGGCGTGCTGGCCGCCGACCGTCTTCGACGCCTCGGCGCCGCTGGAGTAGCTCGCCGAGCAGTTCGATGCCCCCGAGCAGCCCGCGGCCGCGTTCGCGTACCCCTTGCCCGCGGTGGCCTGGGCGAACACCGACAGCCCGCCGCCGCCCGGCCCGGACCCGCCACCGGAGCCGGACGCGTGGGCGTGCGCCCAGCTGCGGTGCGTGCCGTCGTCGTAGGAGGCCGAGCTGGACGCCTCGCCCGCGTAGCCCCACCGGCAGTTGGCCGCGCCGGAGCAGGAGGCGCTCGCGTTGGCGTAGCCCGGGCCTGCGGAGGCCTGCGCGGACACCGACACACCGCCACCGCCGGTGCCGCCACCACCCGAACCCGACGCGTAGGCGTTCGCCCAGTTGCCGCCGTAGGACGCCGACGCCGACGCGTTCGCGCTGTAGGAGTGGCTGCACCGCACGCCGCCGGACCCGCCGCCGGACCCGCCGCAGGACGCCCCCGCGGACGCGAAGCCCGGGCCGGCCGACGCCTGCGCGGACACGGCCACCCCGCCACCGCCCGTACCGCCGCCACCCGAACCCGACGCGTACGCGTTCGCCCGGTTCCCGCCGTGGGACGCCGACGCCGACGCGTTGGCGCTGTAGGAGTGGCTGCACCGGGCGCCGCCGCTGCCGCTGCAGGACGCCGCGGCCTGCGCGCTGCCGTCCCGCGCCGCGGCCGTCGCCGTCGTCGCGACGTACCCGCCGCCGAACGTCCCCGACCCCGATCCGTGGGCGTTCGCGTTCGCCCGCGCCCCGCCGGACGCGGCCGCGGCCGAGCTGCGCGCGCGGTAGGAGTGGGTGCAGCCCGATCCGGCGCTGCCCTGGCAGGCGGCCATCGCGACCGCGGCCCCGTCGGCGGTCTGCGCCGCGGCTCCGGTGGCACACCAGCCGCTGCCCGCCCCGCCGGTCGTCCCGCAGTGCGCGTGCGAGTCGGCGACGTCCCCACCGGTGGCGCTGTGCGCGGAGCTCGTCGAGGAGTAGCTGTGGCGGCAGACCGAGCCCTTGCTGCCCGCGCACGACGCGGATGCCTGCGTCCCGTTCTCGGTGGCGCCGACCCGGCTCGTACCCGCACACATCCCGGACGTGCCGGCGGTGCAGTCCGTCCGTGACGCCGCCTTGCTCATCCCGCCCGGCACGGCGCGCTGCGCGGTGCCGTCGGTGTGGGTGCGGCAGCCGGTGCCGGTGCACTCCGCGGTCGTCTCGACAACGTCCTTCGAGGCGAACCCGCCGGTGGCCGAGTAGCAGGCGCCGGTGGCACAGGTCGCGCTCGACGTGCCGTGCACGCCCTTCGCGACCGCCACCGTGGTGCGGCTCGACGTCCGGCTCGCGCAGCCGGCGGCCGTGCCGTTGTCGCAGAGTGCGCCGACCGAGGCGGAGGTGAGCGCGAACCGCTCGTCGGGCTCGGCGTCCGGCGCGCTGCTCGTGCGCGACGCGCTCGCCGTGATCTGCGCCAGGCACGCAGTGGTGCCGTCGCACCGGGAGGACCCGGTGGCGGTGCTGGTGCTGCGCTGTCCGCCGGCCCCCGCGGCCGCCGAGGACGTGCCGGTCACCGTGCCGGTGCAGCCGGCCTCCGGGCAGAGCAGCTGGGAGCTCGCCTCCGCGACGCCGGACGAGCCCGGGATCGGCCTGGCCTTCTTGCCCTCGCCGCGGGTGAGGCCCGAGTCGCGCTCGGCGGTGACGGTGACGTCGCTGGTGACGACGCAGCCGCTCGCGGCGGCGGCGCACTGGGCCGCGGTGTCGGCGCGGCCTGCGGTGCCGTTCGTGGCACCGGTGGTCGAGGCACGGCACGCCGGGCCTTCGCACTGCGCGGCCGCGCTCGACCGCGACATCGTCGCGGGAGCGTCGGTGACCGGCATGGCGGCCAGCTTCGCGGCCTCGGTGTGGGCCTTCCGGGCGTCGGCCGCGTTCTTCGCGGCGTCGGCGGCGGCCTTGCGCTGTGCTGCGGTCGCACCCGGGTGGGCGGCGACCTCCGCGGCGTCACGGGCTGCGGCCTCGGCCTCGAGGGCCTCCCGGCGCGCCTGCTCGGCGGCGGTGTTGCGGTCCTCCGCGACGATGTCGGCCACTACCTGGCCGGATCCGGACTCGCTGGTGGTCTGGACGAGGCAGCCGCTCTGCGTGCTCGCGCAGCTGCCACTGGAGCTGGTGGTTCCGGTCGTGGCCGGTGGCCCGCGCGCCGTGCCGGCACCGTTCATGGCCGGCTGGCCCTCGTCGCCGGTGGCCGAGGTCCGCGCAGTGCCCGCGCAGCCCCCCGATCCGGCGCAGTCGAGCGCCGCCGACGCCATCGTCCAGCTGGAGGCGCCCGGCACGGTCGGGCCGCCGGAGTTGGCGCTCGAACCCGGCGCCGTCGGCCCGGCCGGCATCCCCGGCTGCTGTTCGGGAGCGCCGCCCTGCTGCTCGTTGCCCTGCTGCTCGCCGGCCGAGCCGACCTCCTCATCGGAGACCGTGGCGTTCGCGGTCGAGCTCGCCGCCACGAGCGGCAGGATGATGTTCGCGTCCGGCCCGGACGAGGCGCCGGAGTTCGTCACTGCCTGGCACACCCCGCCGGTCACGCCCTCGCACGAGCCCGTGCTGCGCGAACCGCGCGGGTCGGCCGACACGACAGGGTCGGTCGCCGTCGCCGCACTGGACGCCCGCCCGTTGCAGACGGCATCGCCCGCGCAGGCCACGACCGCACCGGCGGCGGAGGCCGCCGACGGGCCGGGGGTCAGCCGCGCCCGGTTCACCGGCTGCCCGCCGGACAGAGCCAGCGCCGCTCCGGAACCGGTGGAAGCGGTGGAGACGGAGGAGGCCTGGCACCCGGCGGTGCCACCGGCGCAGCTCGCGTCACCGGTGGAGGTGCGCGGCGCACCGCCTGCGACCGCCCCGTCCCACGCGGAGGTCGACGTCCGCACCGAGCCGGAGCACGCAGTACCTGCCGCGCACACCACGCTGCCGGACGACGACGCCACGGACGACGGCCCGCTCGTCGGCTGCCCCGGCAGGGGCAGCCCGGTCGCCGGGTCGACCGCCACGAAGTCGGGCGCCGACGACGCGGACGAGTTGGTCTCACCCGAGCAACCACCGCCGGCGACCGAGCACTCCGCGGTCGCCTTCGTGCCCCGCGCGTGCGGCGACACCGCGGTGTCGCGCGCGCTGGTCGACGACTCGGCCGTGCCACCACACGTCCCGGCGCCGCCGGAGCAGTGCACGGCCGCCGACGCGGTCGAGACGCTCACCGGTCCGGACACCGCGGCCACGCCGGGCACGGTGCCGCCCGCGGCCGGGTCCCGGTCGGACACCGCGGTGCCCGCCGAGCTCACGCATCCGCCGCCGTCGCCGTGGGCGGTGCAGCTCGAGCTGCCCGTGCTGTCCCGCACCCCGGTGACGTCCCCGGACGCCGCGCCGGTGGTCCGGGCCTCGCCGGAACCGCGGCACGCGACGACGCCGCACTCGGCGCCCGCGTCGGCGGTGCTCGATGCCGACAGTGCACGACCCGGCTGCCCCAGCGCTGCCGCCCGGCGGCCGTCGGACTCCCCGACCTCGGCCACCCGGTCGCTCACCTCGGACGTCGCCTCGGTGTCGCACCCACCCGCCGCCGTTGTGCAGCGCGTGGACGCGCTCGTCGTGCGCACCGGCGCGGCACCGCCCGCCGTCGCGACGCCGGTCGCCTTCCCGGTCGTCGCACCGGTGGCCGTGCCCGTGCACCCCGCGGCGTCGTCGCAGTGCACGCTCGCGCCAGCCGAGCTGGACGCCGAAGCGTCCCCGTCGGACAGCACGGCGAACCGGACCGGGCCCGCCTCGTTCTCGGACTCCTCGATCGACGTGCCGGTCCGGGTGCCGCTCTCCGCGTCGCACCCGCCGCCACGGACCTCGCAGGACGCCGTTGCGGTGCTGACCCGGGACGCACCCTCCTGCGTTCCGCTCGCGGAACCGCTGGTGGTGGTCGTCCCGCGGCCCGAGCACTTCGCGGCGTCGCAGTCCACCTCGACGGTGGCAGCGCTCGCGGTGTCGACATCGTCGGCCGAGCCGTCGGCGTCGGACTCGGAGACGGCGCGGCACCCGCCGCCGTCGACCGCGCAGTCCGCTGCGGCCTTCGTGCCCGACTTCGGGGCCTTCGCCGTCACGGTGCCTGTGGTGCCCGCCTCGTGGCCGGCCTCGGTCGAGCTGGCGGCCGAACCGGTGCAGCCCGCGCCGCACTCCGTCTCCGCCTCGGCGCGGACCTCGCCGGCCTCGTCCAGCTCCACCGAGCTCGACGTGGCGCAGTCCCCACCCCGGCAGCTCGCAGACCCGCTGCCGGTGCCGCTGCTGGCGCCGAGCTCGTCACGGTCGGGAGCGTCCTCGCGGCTCGTGCTCGCCGCGGCGGCGCGATCGTCGCGCCCGTTCCCCGAACTGTTGCTCTCGCACGAGCCGTTCGTGCTCTCGCACTCCGCCGACGCCTCGTCCGGCGTCGCCCGGGAACGCTCCTCGCAGTCGCCCCCACAGCGGGCCAATGCCCGCGTGGCCCCGTCCTTCTTCCCACTGGAGGCGCTGCTCCGGCAGCCCCCGGCACCGGACGTGTCGCATGACGCGGACGCCTCGTTGTCGCCGGATCTGGACGACGCGCCGCCTCCCGAGGACACCCCCGACAGCCCGACCCACCGGTCGGAGTCACGGTTGCCATCGGAGTCCTCGCTCGCGGCACCGCACTCGACGAACGCGCCGCTCGACCCGCAGCCCGACACCGAGCCCTCGCCGTCCAGGTCGTCCTCGGACGCCGCGTCGGTGTGGTTCCCGGTGGCGTCCATCAGCTCGTCGGTGGCCTCGTAGACCTCGTCGCGCTTCGACTCGTACTCCGCGACGTCACGGTCATGGGCCTTCGTGCCGGCCTTGCCGTCGGAGACCTTCTTCTCCTCGGCCGCCAGGTCCTTCTCACGGTCCGACAGCTCCCGGTGCCCGTCGACGACCTCGTCGACGAGCTCGGCCCGGTCCTCGGACAGCGTCGCGCGCCCGGACTTATACTCCTGCTTCGTCTTCTTGTGCTCGGCGGCCTGCTTGTCGTAGTCGGCCTTGGTCGCCTTCCCCGACGCGACCTTCTTCTTCGTCCCCTCGAGCTTCTTCTCGCTCTTGTCGGAGTCGATCCGGTCCTCGAGGACCTTCTCCGTGTTCTCCTCGGAGTCGTCGTACTCCACCCACTCGCCGTCGACGTAGTGGCCGTCGGAGTCGTCGCGCTCGTCCTCGTGCTCGCTGTCGTCGTCGCGCTTCTCGTCCTCGGCGCGCTTCCCGCGGCGCTCCTCGCCGGCTTCCGACGCCCGCAGGGCGGCGGCGATCTCGTTCGTCGGCGGCGCCCGCGGGGCGGCCTGCGCCCGCCGCGCCGATCGCGTCGTCCCCTTCGACTTCCGGGCGCTCGCCTGCTCGCCGTCGTCCGCTGCCTTCGGCGTAGCGGACGTGGGCCGGTCCGCGGCGGGTTCGTCGTCGGACACCGTCGACTGCGCGTCCCGGACCTCCTGGACCGCCCGGCGCACGCGCTTCTCCGACTTCTCCTCGTCGTCCGCGTTGCGCGCCTTCCGCTCGGCCCCGTCGACCGCCTCGTCCACGAGCTCACGCACCGCGCGGGCGGTGTCCCCGTCCCCATCACCGTCCAGGACCTTGCGCGCCACATCCACGGCGCGCTGCGCGGAGCGGCGCTTCTCGTCCCGATCTTCGTCGGACGAGTCGTCACCTGATGTGTCGTCACCGGCTTCGTCGTCCGGCGCCTCGCGGTCGGCGGCGTCGTCGAGCGCCCTGGCGACACGCGTCAGTACCTCATGTCCGTCCGCGTCGTCGGCGTCCCGCCGATCACGCGATCCCCCGGCCTGCTTCCGCCGCCGTCCGGAGTCATCGTCGACGGACTCCTTCCGCCCGATGGCCCGCTTCGTGGTCGAGTCGCTGTCGGCCGCGCGGGTCGTGCTCGCGTCGGCGCTGCGCTTCCCGTCGGCCTTCTTGTCGGCCTTCTTGTCGGCCTTCTTGTCGGCCTTCTTGTCGCGGGCACCCGCCGGGATGGCCCGAGCGTCGTTCCCGGACTCCTCGGCCGCTGCGGACTCGCCGGCGGCTTCACCGGTATCGGTGTCGCCCTTCCCGGCGTCACCCTTCCCGGTGTCGCGCTTCTCGGATCCATCGTTCCCGGCGTCCTCGGACTCGTCGTTCCCGGATTCCGAGCTGCTAGCCCGCGATCCGCGGCCCGATTCGTCGGAGTCGTCCTCGCCCTGCCGCGTCGACTCCGACCGTGCGCGATCGTCCCGTTCCTCGTCGGAATCCTGCCGATCCGACGTCCGCCGCGAGTTGTCTGCGCTGTCGCGCTTCCTGTCCGAGTCACGGTTGCCGGATTCGTCGGCCGACTGCTCGCGATCCTCCGACTCGCCCGAATGCGGGTTGTCGGACTCGCCGCCACCCTTCCCGCCGTCGGACTTCTCGTCGGACTTCTCGTCCTTGTCGTCGGATTTCTCGTCATCCGAATTGTCCGACTCCTTGTCGGACTTCTTGTCGGACTTCTTGTCGGACTTCTTGTCGGACTTCTTGTCGGACTCCTTGTCGGACTTCTTGTCCGACTTCTTGTCGGACTCCTTGTCGGACTTCTTGTCCGACTTCTTGTCGGACTCCTTGTCGGACTTCTTGTCCGACTTCTTGTCGGACTCCTTGTCGGACTCCTTGTCGGACTTCTTGTCCGACTTCTTGTCCGACTTCTTGTCCGACTTCTTGTCCGACTTCTTGTCCCCGGAGCCCGAGTCGGAATCCCCGCCACCGGCCGGCCGGAGACCGCCACTCCGGGCCACACTCTGCTTGCCGACGCTCGCCTGAACAACCGGAACCGCAACCGCAGCGGCAGCCGAGGTCGCCGTCAGGAACGCCGACCCGAGCCACATCACCACGACGGCGCCGGTGACCATGAGCGCCCACCGGACGACGCCCAGTGCGCAGTCGAGCGCCGAGAGACGCAACCGCACGGGAACGATGTCAGCAGTCGAGGAGAGGCCAACGGCCTCGCCCTCGCACACCGACACCTGACCCATGACGGACACTCCAGAGGTTTCGCCGCCGCACGCGGACGACAGAAGGGGAAGAACCAGAAGGACTCGCGGGCGATGCCGCTCATAGCTACGAGGTGGGAGAACACGGGTTCCCGCCGCACGTCGCGCCTGAGGCCAGCGACATGGGGTCGGCCTACGCCGCTCCACTCGCACCGTCTCCCGCGAGCCCACCCGTTGCGAGGCTTCAGCAACCGGCGACACCCTGGGGAGGCAGCCACAGATGATGTTGAAGGGCGGAGACGACGGACGTCGATCGCTCCGACGTCTACCAAATGATCGATGGGTGAACATCCGGGTGCGCCGCCTGCGACCCGCCACGGGCCGGACACACTGCGGCCACGGGTCGCGCCCGGGCACTGCCGCGACGCCCGGGGCCACGTCTTGTGCCGACGACCGCTCGACCCCATCCGGGTACGCCGCCGAACGGCGATGGATCAGGAGCTGGGAGCAAGCAACCGGAGCCGGCAAGGAATCCGTCGAGAAGACGGATCGCCGAGGTCGGCCCGCTCTCGGTTCCCTGACGCCGGAACAATCCGTCAGGCGAGCGGCCAGCTCTGCAACGCGGCGTCAACCGCCCGGTGCAATTCGTCGCGGCCCGCGCCGCCCGCGCCCTGGACTGCGATCCGGGATGCGACGCTCGCGACGAGCCTGGCGAGTAGTACCGAGTCGGATGTCGGCGGCAGGTCGCCTTCGTCCTTGGCGCGCCGGCATCTGTTGTGCAGGCGGGTGCAGGAATTGTCGCGCCAGTCGGACAGGGTATTCCGGATGCCGCGGTCGGCGGGGGCTCAGCCAGAGCGCCCTGGACGGTGCGGCACCCGTGCGGCCGATCGGGATCGGTGGCGGTGTCGCCGTCGCCGTCGCCGTCGCCGTCGACGTTGCTCTCGGCATGGGAGGTCATGTTCGAAGCAGCGGCTCAGGTGGAGCCCTTGTGTTGGCAAAGGACAACACTCCTCAAGCGGATGCCGCAGGTTCGGATCCTGCCGGAGGGCACGAGAACAACCCCTCACCAGACAGAACCTGGCGAGGGGCTGATCTTTGTCCGGTCCCTCGGCGAACTGAGCGCGAAGCGCCGCACCTGCTAGCGCCGGGCGCCGGAGAGGCCGAGGTCGTCGGGCCGCCCGGCATCAGCGCGTGTACCGGTCGATCCAGTCCAGGATCCGCCCCGGCTCCCGCTGGAAGTGCAGGTAGCCGTCCCACCGGCGGGTCGTGTCGGAGATCCAGAACAGCTCCTTGGGCGCACCGTCCACGGCGGGAACGGCATCGAAGATCGCCTGCACGTCGCTCGGCCTCGTCATCACGTCGTCGTGAACCTGGTACACCAGAGTGGGGACCCGGACGCTGCGTGCCGCCGTCACCGGTGACATCGCGTCGAGGGTGAGGCTCGTCCGGAGCTTGATCCGCCGGTCGAGCTCGTCCACGTACGCGGCGGGAAGTCCCCGGCGGCTCAGGTTCTGCTCGATGACCATGCGGGGCGACAGCGGCTGGCAGGCGACGAGGCAGCGGACGCCGGCGAAGGCCGCGGGGTCCCGCTCCATCGCGAACAGGGTGGCGTCGGCGCCCAGGCAACGGCTGAACAGGGCGATCCTGGCGGCGCGCAGATCGGGCCGCGACCGGGCGTAGCGCAGGGAGCCGATCACGTCGCGCGACTCGAATCTTCCGCTGCTGGTCAGTCCGCCGTTGGCCGCTCCGCTGAGGCCGAAGTTGCGCAGGTCGTAGGCGAGCACGTGGTACCCGGCGGCGTGCAGGACAGCGATGTCGGGGACGAGGTCGACCTCGACGTCGTTGCCGGTCTCGGCGGTCATCGAGCGCCAAGGTTCCTCGTGCGAGGGCAGGCCGGACCGGCTGAAGAACCGCGGGTGGTTCACGATCACCAGCCGGTCCGAGTCCCCGGCCGGCACGAACCATCCCTCGAGCGGCGTCCCGTCCTCGGAGGGGAAGGTGACGTCTTCGTAGCGCAGCCCGTGCTCGGCCGGCGAGCGCAGGACCGGAGAGCGGGGGGACGTGCTGAAGTTGTCGGCGATCCGGTTCAGCACGGTGTCGAGGTGCTCGTCCATCAGGCGCCGGTCCGGGTGAGCCCACCGTCGACGTGCAGGATCTGGCCGGTGATGAAGCCGGCCCGGTCCGACACCAGGAAGGCGAGGGCATCGGCCAGGTCGGCCGGAACCGACGGACGCTTGATCGTCTGCATCGACGCCACCCGGTCGAACACCGCGTCGGCGGTCGGCCCCGTGGTCCGGTCGCGGCCGAGGAAGCCCTCGGTCGCCACCACGCTCGGCGCGATCGCGTTGACGGTGATCCCGTGCTCGCCGAGCTCGTTCGCCAGGGCCCGGGTCAGCGCGTGCACGCTGCCCTTGCTCGTCATGTACGCGAGGTCGCGGCCCTGCAGGAGCGTGTTGGCCGAGCCCGTGTTGACGATCCGTCCCCAGCCGGCGGCCCGCATCCCCGGGGCGAAGGCCCGCGCGAACAGCAGGGCGGCCTCGACGTTGACCGCCTGCACGCGCCGCCACAGATCCACCGTCACGGTGTCGAGGTCGGTGGCGGGGAAGATCCCGGCGTTGTTGACCAGGATGTCGCAGCGGCCGAACCGCTCGGTGACGGTGCCGGCCACCGCGTCGATCTCCTCCGGCCGGCTGATGTCGCCGGTCAGCCCGAGCTTCGTGCCGTCGCCCTCGAGTCCGTCGATCTGCTCGGAAGGATCGTCCACGTCCACCGCGACGACGTCGGCGCCACCGGCGGCGAGTCGCCGGCAGTACGCGTACCCGATGCCCCGCGCACCGCCCGTCACCACCGCGGTCCTTCCTCGAAGTGTCATTCCGATTTCCTGTTCCGTGAGGCTCGGCCGCCGGTCACAGCGAGAACGTGAGCCCGAGCTGGCCGGCGATGCCGAAGTAGTCCTCGAGGTGCCAGGTCTGCACGATCCGGCCGTTCTCCAGGCGGTGGAAATCCGACGCCCGGAACTCGATCGCACGGCCGGTGCCCGCAACGCCGAGCAGCTCGCCGACGTGGCGCGCCCGGTTGAGCGACCGGACGGCGACCACATCGCCGTCGACGACGACGCTCTCGATCGTGACGGTGAGGTCGGCGAAGACGCTGCGCAGGTGCTCGATGCTCGCCTTCCAGCCGTCCGGTCCGGGGCCGGTCCGCAGCGCGGGGACGGCCTCCCACCCGACGTCCAGCGCCAGATCGACCAGGGGCGTGTCACCGGTGGCAAGGGCCTCGTAGAAGTACCGCACAGCGGGCACGGTCATCTCTGCTGGGAAGCTCACGATTCGACGGTAAGGACGCCCCTGGACGGACGTCCAAGACCTGTTGTCGACCAGGTGATCCACAATCCGCATCACCGCGGCCCTCATCCGCGGTCCGGCGCTTATCATCGCGATGTGCCACACCCGGTCGACCCCTCGGCAGACCTCGACCTCCGGCTGGTGCGCTACTTCACCGCGGTCGCGGGACACCGGCATTTCGGCCGCGCCGCCGCCGCGCTCCGGGTGGCGCAGCCTTCGCTGAGCCGGCAGATCCGCCAGCTGGAGGCGCAGGTGGGCGCCCGCCTGCTGGACCGCGACCGGCACGGGACCAGGCTCACCGAGGCCGGCGAGGTGTTCCTGCCGCGGGCGGAAGCCCTTCTGCGGTCAGCGGCCCAGGCGGCGGTGGCGACCCGCTCGGCCGCCCGGCCGGCCCGGATCGTCATCGGGTACACCGCCGGGATCGTCGTCACGCCGGCCGTGCGGAACCTGCGCCACAGCCTTCCGGGAGCCGACATCCACACCCGGCACCTGGCCTGGAACGAGCCCCGCCAGGCGCTGCTCGGCCAGGAGGTGGATGTCGCCGTGACGCGGCTGCCGCTGCGATCCGACGGGCTGGCGGTCGCCGAGCTCTACCAGGAGCCGCGCGTGCTCATGGTCTCGGCCGGGCACCGGCTGGCCGGCAAAACCGCCGTCAGCCTCGACGACATCAGCGACGAGCCCATGCCGCGCTTCCCCGATCCCGAGTGGAACGCCTTCTGGCGGGTCGACCCGCGGCCGGACGGGAGCGCAGCCCCCGGCGGGCCGCCCGTCGACAGCATCGAGGACAAGCTGGAGTTCATCGCCGCCGGCGAGGCTGTCGCGATCGTCCCGGGCATCCCGCGCGCGGCCGGCACCCGCGGCGACGTCGTCACCGTTGCGTTGGCCGACGTCGAGCCGGCGCACGTGGTGCTGGTGTCCCGTGCCTCGGACAGCAACCGGCTCGTCGAGGCCTTCCGTGCCGCTGCCGTGGAGTGCCTCACCGGTCCGGCGTGACCGGGCCATCACCGCCCGGCTCGCTCCAGGCGGCTTGCCGCCGGCCGCGGTGGAGGTGACCTCCGGGCCGATCAGCAGGAAGCGCGCTCCGCCGTCCACCTTCGGGCAGTGCTCGATCCCATGGGGCCCAGCCCCAGGCCCCGGTGTGAGCGGAGATCGTGTCTCCGCCGGGAGTGCTCCGGCAGATGGCCCGGTCGGTGGTCCTGTTGTCACGGGTCGCCGGCCGGCGTGCGTCGAAGGCGCGCGGGCGCGCTGTTCCGGGACTCGGTAGATGTCACATCCGCGGGCCGGGCGGTGTCTTCATGCCGACGACCGAACAGGGACCCGTGCAAGGAGAGACAGCATGGCGCTACGCCTCCCGAAGGCCCAACTCCCCGCCGAGCTCAGGGAGAACATGATCACGCAGCTGGGTGCCGTGCCCGAGAACGTCGAGGTGCTGTGGCACAGCCCCCAGGTCGCCCGGGACAACCTGGAGTTCGGCGCCAAGGTGGGCGCGTGGGACGCGGCCGATGCGAGCCTCAAGTCGTTCGCGCACATGGCCGTCGCGGCTCAGGTCGGCTGCAGCTGGTGCCTCGACGTCGGATATTTCCAGGCGCAGAACGAGAACCTGGATCTGGCCAAGGCGAGCCAGGTGCCGCGCTGGCGGAAAGCGGAGGTATTCACGCCGCTGGAGCGGGACGTGATGGAGTACGCCGAGGCCATCACGACCACGCCGCCGACCGTCAGCGACGAGCAGTACGCGAGCCTGCTGGAGCGGCTCGGCGCGCCGGCGATGGTCGAGCTCACCGTTCACATCGCCTACTGCAATTCGGCGACAAGGGCGAATGTGGCGAACGGGGTCACCTCCCAGGGTTTCTCCGATGCCTGCGAGATCCCGCTGGCCGAGCGTCCGCAGATGTCCGGCGAAGTGTCCACAGCATGATCGAGGATCCGTTCGTCGCCCACCGCAGCCTGCTGTTCACCGTCGCTTACGAGATGCTCGGGTCTGCGGCCGACGCGGAGGATGTGCTGCAGGAGACCTGGCTGCGGTGGGCCGACGCCGACCGTTCGCAGGTGCACGACTGCCGGGCGTACCTCGTCCGGGCCGTCGCCCGGCAGGCGCTCAACCGCCTGCGGACGCTCTCGCGCCGCCGCGAGGACTACGTGGGCGAGTGGCTGCCGGAACCGCTGCTGACCCTCCCCGATGTCGCTGAGGACATCGAACTCGCGGAGAGCGTCTCGATCGCGATGCTGACCGTCCTGGAGACGCTCGGGCCGGTGGAGCGGGCGGTGTTCGTGCTCCGCGAGGTCTTCGACATGCCCTACGGCGAGATCGCCGAGGCTGTGGGTAAGCCGGCGGCGGCGGTGCGGCAGATCGCGCGGCGGGCCCGCGGGCATGTGGCGGCCCGGCGGCCGCGGACACAGGTGAGCCGCTCGGAGCACCGGGCCGTGGTGCAGCGGTTCCTGGCCGCGTTGCACACCGGGCAGGTGCGGGAGTTGATGGAGGTCATGGCGCCGGACGTCGTCCTGATCGCCGATGGCGGCGGGCTTGCTGCCGCCGCTCCCGCTCCGGTCCACGGGGCCGAACTCGTGGCGACGTTGCTCGCCCGCGCGGACCGGGGTGCGTTCGACACCACGGCCGTATGGATCAACGGCGCGCCCGCGGTCCGGCTCGAATCCGATGGCCGGTCGGCCGCGGTGAGCATCGTGGTGGAGAACGGGCGCATCACCCGGATCTACGCGACGGCGAACCCGCGGAAGCTGACACGGCTGGACGAACCGGCCGAACTCACCAGGTGAGCCGAGTCGGCGAGCCGGCCGAACGTGAGGTCCACCGGCCTGCCTCACGATTCGCCGCGCTGTCCGGTCGGACTGGTGAGACACCAGCGACCGACGCAGCCGACGACGACCAGCCGGATCGCGCAGGTACCCAGCAACGGAAACGGATGGAACCGATGACGCAAGCCACGAACCCGCCGCTGCCGATGCGCCGCGACCGCCTCGACCCGGTGGACGAGCTGGGCAGGGCACGCGACGACGAGGGCGTGGTGCCCATTACGACGCCGGTCGGCCGCCCCGCGTACCTGGTCTGCCGCCACCAGGACGTCCGCGAGGTACTGGCCGACACCGACCGGTTCAGCAGCGCGGCAAGCCCGATCCCGGGGGCCGAGATGCTCGACCGGCAGGAGGCGGAGAGGTTGCGTGCCGGCCAGCTGATCAGCCTCGACCCGCCGGAGCACACGCGGCTGCGCAGGATGCTGGCCCCGGAGTTCACCGTGCGCCGGATACGCCGGCTGGAGCCGAGGATCACCGAGATCGTCGAGGCGGCGCTCGACGACCTGGAAGCCGCCGGCCCGCCCGCGGACCTGGTGGCGCACTTCGCGTTGCCGGTGCCGGCGCTGGTGATCTGCGAACTCCTCGGCGTGCCCTACACCGACCGCCCCGAGTTCCAGGAACGCTCCATGCGGCTGCTGGACACCTCGCTGTCACTGGATGCCCGGATGGCCGTCCAGCGGGAAGGCCGGGCCTACATGGCCGGCCTGGTCGCCGCCGCGCAGGCCGACCCCGGCGACGACCTGCTCGGCATGCTCGTCCGCGACCACGGCGACGAGCTCGACACCGAGGAGCTGGTCGGCATCGCCGAACTGCTGCTGCTAGCGGGCCACGAGACGACCTCGAACATGCTCGGCCTCGGCACCTTGGCCCTGCTGCGCCACCCCGACCAACTAGCGGCGCTGCGCCACGACCCGGGCCTGACCGACTCCGCCGTGGAAGAACTGCTGCGCTGGCTGTCGGTGGTGCACTGGATGCCCCCGCGCAGGGCCGTGACCGACGTCGAGCTGGCCGGCCACACCATCCCGGCCGGCTCGCTGGTGGTGCCCTCGCTGGTGGCGGCCAACCGCGACCACGCCACCGCCGACGACCCCGACCGCCTCGACCTCGCCAGGCCGGCCACCCGGCACGTCGCCCTGGGCCACGGCGCACACCATTGCCTCGGTGCGCCGCTGGCGAGGACCGAGATGCGGATCGCGTTTCCGGCCCTGCTGCGCCGCTTCCCGTCCTTGGCCCTGGCCCAACCGTACGAATCGCTCGACTACCGCCGGTTCAGCGTCGTCTACGGCGTGCACGCTCTGCCCGTCACCTGGTAACGGCTTGATCATTCCGCGGCCGGCTGCTCCCGGTGCGCGCGCATGAGTGCTCGCACGTCGGCGACCGGCCCGAGGTGGCGGAGCTTGTCCGGGTTGATGACCGATCGGACGGTCTGGACGGCCCCGTCGGCGACGTCGAGGACGAAGACGTTCGTGATCTGCCCGTCCGGGTCGAGCACCAGCGCGCCCGGCTGCCCGTTGATCTCGCGCAGCTCGGCGCGTATGCCCATCTCGCGCATCTGGCGGCCCACCGCGGCGAGCAGGCGCGACACCTTGTCGACGCCGGCGATCGGCACCGTCCACTGCGGCGCCTTGCCGCCGCCGTCGCCGTAGACGACGACGTCGGCGGCCAGCATGCCGACCAGCTCGTCCACATCGCCGTCGCCGACGGCGGCGAAGAACCGCTCGGCCAGATCCTGCTGCTCCTGCCGGGAGGCGTCGAACCGCCGCCTGCGCTCGTCGAGGCGCCTCCGGGCCCGCGTGGCGAGCTGGCGGCTGTTCGCCTCACTCTTGCCGACGATCCCGGCCACCTCGTCGTAGCCGTACCCGAACACGTCGTGCAGCAGGAAGACGGCCCGCTCGACCGGGTTCAGCCGCTCCAGCACGAGGAGGAAGGCCATCGACAGCGAGTCGGCTTGTTCGGCGTGCGCCGCCGGGTCCGCCTTCCCTTCGTCGGTGAGCAGCGGTTCGGGGAGCCATTGCCCGACGTAGGACTCGCGACGCACCCGGGCCGAACGCAGGTGGTCGATCGCCAGCCTGGTCGTCACCGCGGAGAGGTAGGCCCGCGTGGAGTCGATGCGGGCGCCCCCCGCGAGCGCCCGCTGGTGGCGGACGAAGCTGTCCTGGACGATGTCCTCGGCGTCGCTGACGGAGCCGAGCATCCGGTAGGCGATCGAGAACAGCAGCGGGCGCAGCGCCTCGGCCGGTTCACCGGGATCGGTCATCCGCGCGCTTCCCGGGCTGCGCCCTCGTCGACCAGCCCGTGGCGGAAGCCGTCCCGCCAGCTGGCCCAGGCCGGGCGCCAGTCCAGCTCGCGCTTCGCCTTCTCGTTGGAGGAGCCCCGGCCCTCGGTCATCCACCGCACCACGACCTCCCCCGCCGCGAGCCGGGCGAGCCACACCGGCAGCTTCATCGGCGGCTTCGCGCCCACCGACTCGGCGAGATGGGGCAGCCACTGCGCCACCGGCGCCGGATCGTCGTCGACGACGTTGTAGACGCCCGCCTCGCCCCGTTCCACCGCCGCGACCGTGGCGATGGCTGCGTCGTCGAGGTGGATGAACGACCACACCCCGGTACCGCTGCCGACGATCGGCATCCGGCGGGCCCGGACCATCTCGACCATCGAGTCCGACGCCCCCGGCCCGTAGAAGTTGCCGTAGCGCAGCACGATCCCGGTGAGCGGCGCCTCCGGCACGGCCCGCTCCACGAACCGGATGGCCGCCATGGACTCCCGCTGCGGCTTCGCGGGCTCGGGGTCCAGGGGGTCCTCCTCCGTCTTCACCGGCCCGCCCGTGCGCACGTTGGTCCAGCCGGTGTAGCTCTGGGCCACGACCTTCTCGACACCGCCGGCCTGCGCCGCGGCCAGAAGATGCCTGGTTCCCTGCGTCCGCAGCTCATTGGTCGTTGCGAACCAGCGGTCGAAGTGGCGCAGGTCCTGCACCCCACCCAGCGCGGTCATCTGGTGGACGATCACCTCCGGCCCCGCCTCGGCGACCGCCCGTCCGACCGCGACCCCGTCCAACCCGTCCACCACCACGGCACGGGCGCCGAGCTCCTGCAGCTCGCGGGCTTTGCCCGCGCTCCGGGTGGTCGCGGTCACCTCGTGCCCGTGCGCCACCAGCTGCGGCACCAGCCGCCGGCCCAGCGCACCCGCACCGCCTGCAACGAAGACCCGCATCGCCGTCCCCTCTCGTCTCCTCGACGTCCTGCACCCTGAGACGAGGCACGAGGGCAGCTGGTGACAGCGGCGCACGTCGCCAGGCCGCGCCGGTTGATCACCAGACGGTGGTCAGGAACAGTCCTCCGGCCCGACGCCGATGTCCGAGGGCGTGATGGGGCGGCCCGGCAGCCGGGCCGCCGACCCCGCACGGAGGCTCTCGAGCATGAGCTCCATGCAGCGCTCGGAAGCGAGCTGCGCGACGTCCCCCCGCATGATCAGCAGCGGGTGCGCCAGCAGCGCGAACATCACCGCGACGTCGCCCGCCCCGACGTCCTCACGCAGGCTCCCCTCCGCCTGCGCCTTCCGCACCACGCCGTCGAGCAGCTCGATCATGGTGCGGCGGAGCTTGCCCGTCTTGCGCTCCTTCATGATCTCGTGCACCGCCGGGTAGGCCAGCACGAGCCGGATGCTCAGCCGCAGCTCGTGCGACTGGCGCAGGATGCGCACCAGCGCGTCCCACGCAGAGGGCTCCTCGGCCACGGCGGCGCGGGCCTCCACGAGCGCGTGGTCGAGGTTGTTCTGCGCCACCGCGAGGAATAACGCTTCGCGGTCGGCGAAGTGGCGGTACAACGTGCCCGGCGCGACACCGGCGGCGCGCGCGATCTCCTCGGCCGGGGTCTCGGGTCCGTGGGTGGCGAAGGATGCCTTGGCGGCGGCGAGGATGCGGTCGCGGTTCCGGCGCGCGTCCGCCCGCAGCCGTGTCTCGCCCTCGTTCGTCACTCTCCGCCCTCCTGCTGGAACCGGACGTCACTCTCGCATGTCGACGGTCACACCGCGTTGCTCAGTCCATAACTGTAAGACCCTCCTCTCGTTTCAACTTCGTGATCGGTTACCGTTCGTGGCACGAGAGACATGGGCACGCGGCGTGGAGGGGGAGCGTGTAAATGGAACGGCAGCACGCACCGGGAAGGCCAGTTCGGAGGATCGGACGGGCCGCGGGCGCCGTCCTGGTCGCGCTGACGGTGGCGTCGTGCACCACGGACGAGGCGACACAGGCGCCGGTCGCGACGGTGGAACGCGGTGTCGTGACCACGGGGGTGTCGGCAACGGGGTCACTGAGCGCGATCACCCAGCAGAACATGGGCTTCCCGAACGGGGGACAGCTCACCAATGTGTTCGTGAAGGTCGGTGATCGTGTCGAGGCCGGGCAGGTGCTGGCCACGATCGACGACTTCGCGCTGCGCCAGACGCTCCTGCAGCAGGAGGGCCAGCTGAGGTCGCAGCAGGCGGCGCTCGACCGCCTCGTGAACTCACCGGCTGCCGCGGGCGCGCAGGAATCGGTGAACAAGGCCGAGGAGATCATCGAGGCGACCCGCAAGCAGAACAAGGCCTCCCTGGACATGGCCGAGGTCGCGATCGACAACGCCGAGAAGCAGCTCTCCGTCGACAAGGAGGCGCTGGACGACGCGAAGGAGCGGCTCTCGCGCAGCCGCGACGCGTGCGGTGAGGACAACCCGTACGACGTGGACACCGACAGCCCGGACACCGGCGCGCCCACGGGCGGGAGCCAGGCACAGAGCGGCGACCAGCAGTCGGGTGGCCGGCAGTCGGGCGACTCGGACTCCGACTCCGACTCCCAGGAGGACGGGAACTCCTCGGAGGACGAGGCCGACTCCGAGGGCAGCGGGTCCTCGGACGATTCCGACTCGTCGGAGGACTCCGACTCGTTCAAGGTCGAGTCCTCCAGCTGGACCACGTCCCGGTCGTCGTCGCTCGTCCCGAGCGAGGACAACCCCACCGCGTGCGCGGCCGTCCCCGCCGACGAGGCTTCGGTCAACGCGGCCGAGCAGCAGGTCGTGGCGGGCCAGACGGCGTTGAAGAACGCCCAGGAACAGCGCGACCTGGAGAAGACCAGCGGTGACCTCGCGGTCGCGAACGCCGAGCAGTCGATGCAGAACGCCCGCAACACCGCGGACACCGCGGAGTCGGACCGGCCGTTCGACATCGAGGAGCAGCGGGGCGCGCTCATCGCCCAGCAGGCGGCGGTCGCGGACGCCAAGCGGGACGTCGAGGACGCCACCCTGAAGGCGCCGGTGCCCGGCACCGTGTCGGTCCTCAACGGTGTGGTCGGCGAGTACCTGGCGCCGAGCAGCGGCACCACCGCGCTGGCGCCCGGCAGCAGCGCCCCGATCCCGGGGGCGGACAACGCCAGCCAGCCGGCAGCGGCGGCCGCAGGCGGGCTCGCCTCGCCCACCCGTCCCGGTGGCGCGGAGTTCCTCATGCTCGACAACATCGACGCGTTCCAGGTCGTCGTCCCGTTCAACGAGTCGGACGCGGCCACGATCACGGCGAACCAGAAGGTGAACGTCGTGCTGGATGCGATCCCGGAGCTCACGCTCAAGGGCAGCGTGCTCTCGGTCGCCCCGACCGGCACCGAGATCTCCGGGGTGATCAGCTACTACGCCACCGTCCTCATCGACGGGCAGGACCCGCGGCTCAAGGACGGTCAGACCGCGCGCGCCACGATCGTGACCGAGGAGACCGACAACGTCCTGACCGTGCCGAGCTCGGCCGTGCGCCAGGAGAACGGCAGGAGCGTGGTGACGGTCGTCGAGCCGGACGGGGCCCAGCGCGTGATGCCGTTCGAGCCCGGTACCGCGGGGCAGGACCGCACGCAGGTGATCTCGGGCCTGCGGGAGGGGCAGCAGGTCCTGCTGCCCGCGGCAAGGTGAATGGGCCCGTGAGGAAGCGCGAAGGGGTGTCGATCGATGGCTGAGGACCCGGTCACGGAGCAGATAGCGACGACTGACGATGCCGTCGAGGCGGCACCGCCGGAGAAGCGCGGCATGAAACGCTCCACGCGCATCTCCCTGATCGTCATCATCGTCCTGGCGGTGGTGGTCGGCGGCGGCATCACCACCTGGTACTTCATCGACGCCCAGAACTACGTCAGCACGGACAACGCCCAGATCGACGGTGACCAGATCCTGGTCAACGCCCCGACGAGCGGCACGGTCATCGAGTGGCAGGGCGAGCAGGGTTCCCACCTCACCCAGGACGAGATCGTGGGCCGGATCCGTATGCAGGGCGGGTACGTCCAGCCCGAGATGCCGGTGCGGGCGCCCGCCGACGCCACCGTGGTGGTCGACAACGCCGTCGAAGGCGGGTACGTCACCGCGGGCACCCAGCTCGCGGTGGCCTACGACTTCTCCACGATCTTCGTCACCGCCCGGGTGGACGAGACCGACATCAACGACGTCCGGGCGGGTCAGCGCGTCGACATCGAGGTGGACGCGTTTCCCGGCGCCGAGCTGACCGGCACGGTCCGCGAGGTGCAGGGGGGCGCCGCCGGCGTCTTCTCCCTCTTCCCGGAGTCCAACTCGACGGGGAACTTCCAGAAGGTCACGCAGGTGATCCCGGTGGAGATCGACATCTCCAACCCGGAGAACGTCCCCGTCGTGCCCGGCATGAACGTCACCGTCCAGATCCACAAAGGCTGACGATGTCGACCACAGCGGAGGCCCCGGCAAAGCCTGCCGAGCAGACCAGCGGTGGCTGGGGCCTCCCGCTCGTGGTGCTCATCGCCGGCATGTTCATGTCGGTGCTCGACACGAGCATCGTCAACGTCGCGATCCCGGAGATGCAGAACGTCTTCGGCGTCACCGCCGACGACATCGAATGGATCGCCACGTCCTACACGCTCGTGCTCGGCGTGGTGGTGCCGGCCAGCAGCTGGCTGGCCAACCGCTTCGGGATGAAGCTGGTCTACACCGCCGCCCTGCTGGCGTTCGTCGCCGGGTCGGCGCTCTGCGGCATCGCCTGGGACCTCGACAGCATGATCGCCTTCCGGGTGATCCAGGCGATCCCCGGCGGCGTCCTGCCGGTCGTGACCCTCTCGATGATCTACCAGATCGTGCCGAAGGAGAAGATCGGCACCGCGATGGGCATGTACGGCCTCGGGATCATCGTCGCGCCCGCGGTCGGGCCGACGCTCGGCGGCTACCTCGTCGAGTACGTCGACTGGCGGCTGATCTTCCTCATCAACGTCCCGATCGGCGTGATCGGGGCGATCGCGGCCTGGTTCCTGCTGCCGCGCTTCACGGCGCAACCCACCGGACGCTTCGACGTGCTCGGCTTCGTCACCATCGCCGGCGGGCTGACCGCCCTGCTGCTCGCGCTGTCGGAAGGGCAGTCGTGGGGCTGGACGTCGTACCCGACGGTGATCCTGATCATCGTCGGAATCCTGAGCCTGGTGCTCTTCGTGGTGGTGGAGCTGGAGGTGAAGGACCCGCTCCTCGACGTGCGGGTGTTCCGCACCTGGCCCTACACCAACTCCCTGCTGCTGATCTCGGTGCTCTCGGTGGGGCTCTTCGCAGCGCTGTTCTACATCCCGGTGTACCTGCAGCAGGCGCGCGGGCTCGGGGCGTTCGAGGCGGGGTTGGTCCTGATGCCCCAGGCGCTCGTCATGGCCGTCCTGATGCCGACGGCCGGTCGGATCTACGACCGGATCGGGGCCCGCTGGCCCGCGGTGATCGGGTTGTCGATCGTGGCCTATGCCACCTACCTCATGCGGGACCTCACGGTCGTCACGTCGGAGGGCGAGATCGTCGCGCTGCTCTGCTTCCGGGCCGTGGGCATGGGGCTGAGCATGATGCCGATCATGACGGGCGGGATCGCCGCCGTCACACCGGAGCTCGTGGGCACGGCCAGCGCGTTCAACAACGTCGCGCAACGCGTCTCGGCGGCGCTCGGACTCGCGATCCTCACCTCGTTCATGACCATCAACCAGTCGCAGATCAGCGCCGACCGCTCCGCCATGGTCCCCTCCGACACCCCGATGCCGTCGCTCGGTCCGGGCGCGGACGGCGAGATGATCGGAACGATGACCGCCTACCAGCAGATCCAGACGGAGGTGTATGTGACCTCCCTGGACAACGTGATGATCATCATCACGTGGACGAGCGCCCTCGGGGTCGTTCTCGCGTTCTTCCTCCGTTCCCGCCCCAGCACATCAGCCGGGGCGGGGTCCGCGGCCGACGCGGTCCACTGACGTCGTCAACCTTCGGTGGAGCCGACGTTCACACCGACCGCCAGAAGTCGACGAGCATCCGCGCTGCGCGATCGGGGTCCTCGGTCATCCACCAGTGCCCCAGCCCGTCCAGCACCTCCACGCGGGCACCCGCCCGCGCGGCCGCGCGGTAGCGCTGCTCGTCGGTGCCGACCATGTGGTCCTCGGTCGGCAGCACCGCGAGCCCCGGGCGGGCGGCGGCGGCCTCCAGGCCTGCGCCGAGCTGAGCCATCACCGGCTGCGCCGCCGAGCGGTAGAGCCGCAGGATGCAGTCGCCCATCACGTCGTCGAACCCGGCGGCGATCCGCTCCGCCACGACGGGCGCCATCCCGCGCCCGGTCATCCCGGACGCCCGCGCGGCGGCAGGCGCCGCGGCCATCGCCGCGACGGCGGCCTCCCCCGCTCCGGGCTGCTGCCAGACCTGGGCCAGCTCGTGCCACACGTAGTCGGGGTCGAAGACGCCCGGGATGTCGCTGCACCAGCTGCGCACCAGCTCGGGCCGCGCCATCACGGCGTTCAGCACGTGCCCGCCGCCCCAGTCGTGGCCCACGAGGTCGACCGGGTCGTCGAAGCCCTCCAGCTCGGCCACCAGCCAGTCCCGGTACTCGCCGACGGAGCAGCCCCACCCGTCCGGCACCGGTGCCCCGAAACCCGGCGGCGCGAGCCGCACCGGTTCGGGGACGCCGAGTGCGGTGAGCGACTCGACGAGCAGGTCCCACACGGCCGGGGTCTCGGGGTTGCCGTGCACCAGCACCGTCGTCATGGGACCGACCCAAACGTGGGCCACCGCCGGCGTCAACGACGACTCGCCCGCGGTTCCCGCGGACCACGGTGATCGGTCAGCGCAGAGGGTCGAACGGTGCGAGCTCGGCCGGGGCCCGGCCGGTGGTGATCCGTTCGGCCAGCAGCTGCCCGGTGGCGGGTCCCAACGTGATGCCCCACATGCCGTGGCCGCCCGCCACGAACACACGCTGGGAGCGCGTGGCGCCGATCAGCGGCAGCCCGTCGGGGGTGCAGGGCCGCGACCCGACCCACTCGTCGGTCCTGGCGTCGAAGTCGGCGTCGCGCAGGAGCGGGCGCGCCGCCTCGACGATGGCGCGGACCCGACGCGGGTCCAACGGTGCGTCCGGCGCGCGGAACTCCATCATCCCGGCGACGCGCAGCCGGTCGCCGATCGGCGTGCACGCCACCCGCTGCGAGGGGAAGTAGACCGGCCCCGCGGGGACGTGCTCGAGCGGGATGCTGAAGCTGTAGCCACGACCCGCCTGGACGATCGTGCGGACCCCGAACGGCCGGGCCAGGTCCCCCAGCCGGGCACCGGTGGCGATCACCACCGCGTCGGCGCGCTCGACGTCCCCGCCGGCCAGCTCGACGACGCCGGTCGCGCCCTCGTCGCGGATCGCGCGGACCGCGGCACCGTCGCGGATCTCCCCGCCGCGCGCCCGGACGGAGTCCGCGAGCAGGTGGACGTAGGTGCCGGGGTCGATGAACCGCTGCCCGTGCAGCCGGATCGCGGAGCCGATCGCGCCGGAGAGCGACGGCTCCACCTCCCGGGCCTCGGCGCCGGTGAGCACCTCGAACTCGAGGTCCTGACCCGCCGCGCGGATGTGCTCGATCTCCTCGAGCAGCACGCCGCGTTCGGCCTCGGTGCGGTAGGCCGCGAGGAACGACTTCGCCTCGACGGTCTCGCCCGCCACACCGCCGTCGGCGAGCGCGTCGAAGCCCGCGAGCGCCTTGCCGTTGATCGGGGCCAGCGCGGCCATCGCGCGCTTCCACCGGGCGGCGGTGCTGTGCCGGGCGAAGCCTGCAGCGAAGCGGAGCAGCCGCGGGTCGGCGGTCGGCGGCACGTACACCGGCGACGACGGGCTCAGCACCGCGCGCAGCCCGTAGCGCAGCACGGCGGGCTCGGGCAGCGGGGTGGCGAGGCCGGGTGTCAGCCAGCCCGCGTTGCCCCACGACGATCCGGCGGCCACTCCCTCGCGGTCCACGACCGTGACGGCCACGCCGCGCTCCTGCAGGAACCACGCGGTCGCGAGACCGACCATGCCCGCCCCGATGACGGTGACCCGTTCCGGCGTGCGGTGGGTGTCGACGGCAACCATCCGTGAGCTCCTCTCGAAGGCCTGACACCTCGATGGTCGCCCGGTTCTCGGCGCTCGTCTTCGTGCGATCAGGCCAAACCGATCCGATCTGATGGTGGAGCGGGCACAATGAGGTCGTGATCACGGTTGCCGCGCTCGTCGACGCCGTCGGCCCTGCCCTCCTCCGCCTCACCCGTGCGGGTGACGGCACCCCGGTCGGCGACGTCACCCTGGCCGAACCGGCGGAGGACATCGTCGGGGTCGCCGGTGACCTGGTGCTCGGCATCGGGCTGACCAGCGCGGACGCCGGCGCCGAGCTGGTGGGACGGGCCGCGGCCGCCGGTGCGAGCGGCGTGGTCGTCAAGCCCCCGCTCGCCAGGGACCCCCGCGTCGAAGCGGTGGCCGAACGGACCGGGCTGGCCGTGGTGGAGCTCGCCCCGCACGCGTCCTGGACCCACCTGGTCTGGTTGCTGCGCGGCGTGCTCGACCGGGCCGCCGGGCCCGGGCCCCCGACGCTGGGCGACGCGGGCGTGCACGGCGAGCTGCTCGCACTCGCCGACGCAGCCGCCGTGATCATCGACGCGCCGGTGACGATCGAGGACGCGCAGTCGCGGGTGCTGGCCCACTCGGCCCGCCAGGAGCACGTCGACCCGGCGCGGGTGTCGACGATCGTGGGGCGCCGCGTGCCGGACGAGGTGGTGGCGCACTTCCGCGCACGCGGGGTCTTCCGCAGGCTCGCCCGCACCAGCGAGCCGCTCTACATCACCGATGTCCCGAAGGGGTCGCTCCCCCGGCTCGTCATCCCGGTGCGCGCGGGTGGCGAGTGGCTGGGCTCGATCTGGGCGGTGGTGGCCGGGCCGGTGGCAGCGGACCGGGTGGAGGAGCTCGTCAGGGCCGCATCCGTGCTCGCGCTGCACCTGCTGCGCCTGCGCGCCCAGGCCGGTGTGGCCCGCCGTGCCTCGATCGACCAGCTGCGCGAGGCACTGCGCGGCACCACGCCGGCAGGTGAGGGCCTGTGGCTGCCCGACGGGCCGTGGCGGGTCGTCGCCCTGCACGCCGCGAGCACCGGCGACGACACGCAAGGGCACCTCGACCTCTGGGAGTCGATCACCCGCCGGTTCGGCTGGCACCAGCCACTGCTCGTCGACCTCGATGGCGGCGTGTTCGCGCTGGTCAGCGCGCACGGCCGCGCGAAGACCGCCGGCTCGATGAGCTGGATCCAGGGCCTCGTCGACGCCGTGCACGACCACGACCCGACGCTCGAGGCCGCGGTGGGCGGGGTCGCGGCCACCCGCGCAGAGCTCCCCCGCTCCCGCGCGGAGGCCGCGGAGCTGCGCGCGCTGCTGGGGACCGAGCCACTGGACGGGCCGCTCGTGGCGATCGAGGACGCCTGGGACACCGTGGTCGTCGCGCGGGCCCGGTCCGCGGTCCGCCCGGAGGCCGGCCTGCTCGGCGGTCCCCTACCCGCCCTGCTGGCGCACGACCGCGACCACCACACCGACTACCGCCTCACGCTGGCCACCTGGCTGCGGCACGCGGGCGAGCCGAAGGCCACCGCGGCCGCGCTCCGGGTGCACCCCAACACGCTGCGGTACCGCATGCGGCGCATGCGCGAGGTGGCCGACTGGGATCTGGGATCACCGCAGGTCCGGCTCGCGCTCCAGCTCCAGCTCTGCGCGCTCGACGCCGGCGGCCAGGAGCCGCCCGCGGCGAGCCGCTGACGCCCGGTCGGGCCTGCTCAGCCGGCCGGGCCGGTGCCGTTCGCCTGCCGGCCACCGCGGGGCGCGACGCTCATGGCGACCGCGACCGTGTCGCCCTGGTCCACGTCTTCCGCCCGCCGGACGGCGTCCTTGACCGGCAGCACGTAGCCACCGCCCTTGGGCAGCAGCGAGGTCTCCCACTCGGTGGCGCCGATCCGCACGCGCACCGGGATCGCGCCCCAGCCGTACGACGCCGCCGACGCTTCCGCGCGTACGTGGTCGCAGCCGTCCTCGGGGACGGTCAGCCAGTAGAAGGGGGCCGGCCCGCGCCACTCCCACAGCTCGGCGGTGAACTGCAGATCCATGCGATCACGCTAACGCGGCCGCGTCCGGTCGGGTAGCGAGCGATCGACGCGGTGCCGGCGCGTGGGACCGGTACTGGTAGAACGACGCTCGTGGGTGGGAAGCGGGTTGCTGCTGCGCGGGCCCGCCGCGTGGCCCACCGGCTCGCCGCGGCCCGGCGCATGTTCGGCAGCGCGTTCGTCCTGCTCGCCACGGCCGCAACCTTCCTCACGGTCGGCGTGCCGGTCACCAAGACCGCCGCCCTGTCCCTCGCGGTGTCCGCGCAGCAGGTCGACGCGGGCCCCAGCGGGCTGACGACCGGGGCCGACGCGCTCGGCGCGGCCGATCCGTACGGTCCGAGCGGTCCGGACACGCCGGGCCACGTCGCCGTCGTGGCCGCGGAGCCGCTGCTGCCGAACTCCACCGGGGCACGAGGCCTCGGGCAGGCCGCGCACGATGCCGCCACCGTGCGCGCGGGCGCCGGCTGGGCGTGGAGCGCGCGAGGGCCACCCGGCCCCGCCTGACCGCCCCGGGGACCTCGGGGCGGCCGTACCTGCTCCGGGCGCGCACCCGCGCCCGTTCCACGGGTTCCGTGCGCCTGCGCGCCGCCCGTGCGACCGCCCCGTTCCCCGGCCGCCGCCGTCGCGGCAGGCCCCCTTGGCCACGTGGTCCGCGCGATCACGTCTCCCCTCGAGGACCCGCATGCTCTCCGTCGTCCGTTCCCTGTTCACCGCCCCCGACCTGCGCAGGAAGATCCTCCTGACGCTGCTGGTCGTCGCCGTCGCCCGGCTCGGCTCGGCGATACCGGCGCCCGGCGTCTCGTTCCACAACCTCCAGCAGTGCGTGCAGGAGGTCGAAGGCTCCGGGTCACCCGGCGTCCACGCGCTGCTCGACCTGCTCAGCGGCGGCGCCCTGCTACGGCTGTCGGTGTTTGCGGTGGGGGTGGTCCCCTACATCACCGCGAGCATCATCGTGCAGCTCCTCACGGTCGTCATCCCGCGCTTCGAGCAGCTGAAGCGCGACGGCCGGTCGGGGCAGAACACGCTGACCCAGTACACGCGCTACCTGACGATCGCCCTCGCGACGCTGCAGGCCACCGCCACCGTCGCGCTGGCCGAGCGCGGCCGGTTGTTCTCCGGCTGCACGCTCCCGGTCGTGCCGGACACCCGCGCGCTGACCGTGGTGACGATCGTCGTGGTCATGGTCGCGGGCAGCGCGTTGCTGATGTGGCTCGGCGAGCTGGTGACGGAGAAGGGCATCGGCAACGGCATCTCCGTCCTGATGCTCACCTCGATCGCGCACCGCATCCCCGCGGAAGGGCAGATCGTCTACGAGAGTGCGGGTCCGCTCGCGTTCGCCGGTGTGTGCGTGTTCGCCCTGGCGATCCTCGCCAGCGTCGTGTTCGTGGAGCAGAGCCAACGCCGGATCCCCGTGCAGTACGCGAAGCGGGTGGTCGGGCGCCGCATGTACGGCGGCACCTCGACCTACCTGCCACTCAAGCTGAACCAGGCCGGAGTCGTGCCGGTGATCTTCGCGAGCTCGCTGCTCTACGTCCCGAGCATGATCACGCAGGTTCTCGGCGAGGACGCCGGCGTGATCGGCCGGCTCGTGCAGACCCACCTCGCCGACCCGTCCGGACCACTGCACATCGCGCTGTACACGGCCCTGATCGTCTTCTTCACCTACTTCTACGTGGGGATCACCTTCGATCCCGGCGAGCGTTCGGAGGAGCTGAAGCGGTTCGGTGGCTTCGTCCCGGGCCTGCGCCCGGGCCGCCCGACCGCGCGGTACCTGCGCCACGTCCTCTCCCGGATCACCCTCGTGGGCTCGCTGTACCTTGGCGTCGTCGCCGTCCTCCCGAGCCTCTTCCTCGGGCTGACGGGCGGCGGCGGGCAGAACCTCCCGCTGGGGGGCACCGCCGTGCTGATCCTCGTCGGCGTCGCGCTGGACACCGTCAAACGCGTCGAGAACCAGCTGATGGAGCGCAGCTACGAGGGCTTCCTCCGCTGACCGCGCGCCAGGCGCCCACGATCAGTCGCCGCGGGCCGCCCGTGCGGCGGTCACGAGGTTGCGCAGGGCGGCCGTCGTCTCAGCCTCACCGCGGGTCTTCAGACCGCAGTCGGGGTTGACCCACAACCGGGACGCGTCGACCCACTCCTGCGCGGCCGCGATCAGGGCTCGGATCTCCCGGGTGTCGGGCACCTGCGGGGAATGCACGTCGTACACCCCCGGTCCGAGCGCACGCGGCACGCCGGGCCCCAGGTCGGCGAGCACCTCCATCTTCGACCGGGCCGCCTCCACCGTCGTGACGTCGGCGTCGAGCGCGTCGATCGCCCCGATGACGTCGCCGAACTCCGAGTAGCACAGGTGCGTGTGCACCTGGGTGGAGTCCGCGGCACCACCGACCACGATCCGGAACGCGTCCACCGCCCAGTCCAGGTATGCGGGCCGGTCCGTCGCCCGCAGCGGCAGCAGCTCGCGCAACGCCGGCTCGTCGACCTGCACGATCCGCAGGCCTGCCGATTCCAGGTCGTGCACCTCGTCGCGCAACGCCAGGCCGACCTGGCGCGCGGTGTCCCCGAGCGGCTGGTCGGTCCGCACGAACGACCACGCCAGGATCGTCACCGGTCCGGTCAGCATCGCCTTCACCGGGCGGTCGGTGAGCGACTGCGCGAACCTGGACCAGCCGACGGTGATCGGTTCCGGGCGCGAGACGTCGCCGTGCAGGATCGGGGGGCGCACGCAACGGCTGCCGTAGGACTGCACCCAGCCCAGCTCTGTGGTGGCGAACCCGTCGAGGTGCTCGGCGAAGTACTGCACCATGTCGTTGCGCTCGGGCTCGCCGTGCACGAGGACGTCGAGCCCGATGTCCTCCTGCAGTCGCACCACGCGCTCGATCTCCGCCCGCATCCGCCGGTCGTACTCGGCGTCGTCGAGGTGCCCGGCGCGGTGTGCCGCGCGGTCCGCGCGGATCGACGCAGTCTGCGGGAACGAGCCGATCGTGGTGGTGGGCAGCGGGGGCAGCGCGAGCTGCCGGCGCTGCACGCCCGCCCGGTCCGGCGCCGGGGCACGGCGGTAGTGGTCGGGTCCGAGCGCATCCAGGCGAGCCCGGACCCGGTCGTCGCGGGCGCCGGATGCGCGTCCGGCAGCGCTCGCGGCGAACCCGGCGGCGACGACCTCGCGGCCCTCGCGCAGGGCGCGCGAGAGCAGCACGACCTCGCCCACCTTCTGCCGCGCGAACGCCAGCCGCTCGCGCAGCGCCGGGTCGAGCCCGCCCTCGGCATCCAGGTCGTAGGGGACGTGCAGCAGCGAGCAGGACGTCGCGATCTCCACGCGGCCCGCCGTCCCGAGCAGGGTCGCGGCCCGGGCCAGCGCGTCGTCGAGGTCGGTGCGCCACACGTTGCGCCCGTCGACGAGGCCGGCCAGCACGGTCTTGTCCCGCAGGCCGGGCAGGGCCGCGGCAGCGTCGGCGTCGGCCGCGCCCGCCACGAGGTCGAGCGCGATCGCCTCGACCGGCGCCTCGACGAGCACCGGCAGCGCGGGCCCGAGGTCGCCGAAGTACCCGGCGACGAGCAGCGCGGGCCGCTGGGCGAGACCGCCGAGCCGCGCGTACGCCCGGCGCAGCGCGTCCAGCTCGGCCGGGCTGCGGTCGGCGGCGAACGCGGGCTCGTCCAGCTGCACCCACTCCGCGCCGGCCGCGGCGAGCTCGGCCAGCAGCTCGGCGTACACGTCCAGCAGCGGATCGAGCAGCTCCAGCGGGGCGAAGCCGGCCGGCGAGCCGGGCGCGGGCTTGGCGAGCAGCAGGAACGTGACCGGCCCGACGAGGACGGGCCGCGTCCGAACGCCGGCGGCCAGCGCCTCGACGAACTCGTCGAGGGGCTTGCGGTCGCGCAGCGCGAACCGCGTCTGCGGCGCCACCTCCGGGACCAGGTAGTGGTAGTTCGTGTCGAAGAACTTCGTGAGCTCGAGCGCCGGCACCCCGTCCCAGCCGCGGGCCATCGCGAAGAGCTCGTCGAGCGGGTCGAGCCCCAACGCGGTGAAACGCTCGGGCACCGCCCCGGCCGTGCGCGCCGCGTCCAGCACCTGGTCGTAGAACGAGAACGTGCCGGACGGCACCGAGCCCAGCCCGGCGTCCGACAACTCCCGCCAGGTGTCGCGGCGCAGACCGGCGGCCACGGCCTGCAGATCGCCTGCGCTCGTGGCGCCGGACCAGTAGCGCTCGAGGGCGCGCTTGAGCTCCCGGCGCGGCCCGATGCGCGGGTAGCCGAGGACGGTGGGGCCGATCGGGCGGACCTTGTTCTCTGGCACTGCTCTCTCCTCGCGAGCGGTTCCGAGGACCCGGGACCGGCAGGAGGACGGGCAGCGACACCCGGGCGGCACGGCGTCCGGCCCGGTCCGCCCGGCCCACCCACGAGGCCACGGATCAGCGCACGCCGGCGGCGCGCGCACCGGCGGCAGGTCTTCGGACTCGCGGGCACCTCCTCCTGATGGAGAAGACCTACTTGCCGCCGCTTCCCGGGTGGATGCCCACCCAGTGCTCCTGACGACGTTCGTTCCCGTTCACCGCTGCGGGGCAGTCCCGGATTCCCACCGGGTTCCCTCTTGCCTCGTCCCGGACCACGACCGGCGCCCGGGACGAACCGCCAGCAGGGCCACCCTAGCCCCCTCCACGCAGGAACCCGGGAAGGCGACCGAGCGGCCGTCGCTACACTCCAGCGAGCCCTCCGACCGCCAGGAGTCCGCACGTGCGCGTCCGGATCGCCACCCTGCCCGGATCCGCCGACCGGCCCAACGAGGACCACGCCGTCGCGGATGCCGGCACCGCCGTGGTCGTGGACGGGCTGACCGCCCGCACCGAGACGCACTGCGTCCACGGCGTGGCCTGGTTCGCCGCACAGCTCGCCCGCGACGTCCGCGACGCCGGCGACGCGGCACCCCGCGAGGCCCTGCGCGCCGGGATCGCCCGCACCGCGGCCCGCCACTCCGGGACCTGCGACCTGGGCGCTCCCGCGACACCGTGCGCCGCGGTCGGGGTCGTGCGGGTGGGTGGCGGGCTGCTGCGCTACGCCGTGCTGGGGGACGTGTCGCTCGTGCTCGGCGACGAGCACGTGGTGTCCGACCAGCGGGTGGCCGAGGCCGCGCGGGCGCAGAGAGCAGCAGCCGCGCGGCTGCCACTCGGGTCCGACGCGCGGGCCGCCGCGCTCGTTTCGATGAAGCGGGCCGAGATCGCGCAGCGCAACCGGCCGGGCGGGTACTGGACCGCAGCCGCCGACCACGCCGCGGCCGACCACGCGCTGACCGGTGAGGTGCCGCTCCGCGACCTCACCCACGTCGCGCTCCTCTCGGACGGCGCCGCGCGCGCCGTCGACCCGTTCGGCCTGACCGGCTGGGCCGGGGTCCTGGCACTCCTCGCCTCCGACGGCCCGGACGCGCTCCTCGCCCGGGTCCGCGCCGCCGAGCGCGCCGACGCGGACGCCACCCGCTGGCCGCGCACCAAGGTCTCCGACGACGCCACCGCGGTGCTGTGCCACGACCTCGACCCCCGCGAGGACGCGTGCGCATCACCCTGATCGGCCCCGCCTTCCCGTGGCGCGGCGGGATCCCGCTGCTCACCACCGAGCTGGCGCACCGGCTGACCGCCGACGGCCACCACGTCCGCGTACGCACCTGGACCCGACAGGGCCCCGCCCGGCTGCTCCCCGCCCAGCGCCACCCGCTGACCGCCCCCGAGGCGAGCCCCTTCCCCACCGTCGACGAGCCGCTGTCCTGGCGCAACCCGCTCCACTGGGTGCGGACCGGCCAGCGCGCGGGCGCGGAGTCCGACGTCGTCGTGCTGGTCTTCTACACCACCGTCCAGGCGCCGGCCCTCACGGTGATCGCACGTCTGGCGCGCCGGCACGCACGGGTGCTCGTCATCTGCGCGAACGCCGTGCCGCACGAGCCCCGGCCCGGCGACCGGGTGCTCCTGTCCCGGCTCGTGCGCCGCGCAGACGCGGCGATCGCGCACACCGACGGCGAGCGCGCGGCCCTGCTCCGGCTCACCGACCGGCCGGTCGAGGTCGCGCCCCTCCCGCCCCACCTCCCGGACACCGATCGCCCGGATCTGCGACCCGACCGCCCGGCCCTGCGCCGCCTGCTGTTCTTCGGGAAGGTGCGGCCCTACAAGGGCGTGGACGTCCTGCTGGAGGCGCTCCGCGAGGTCCCCGGGGTCACGCTGTCGATCGTCGGCGAGTTCTACGAGGACGTCGCCCGCACCCGCGCGACGGTGCGCGCGCTCGGCCTCGCGGACCGCGTCGAGCTGCACCCCGACTACCTCCCGGCCGACCGCATCCCCGCGCTGTTCGCCCGCTACGACGCGCTCGTGCTCCCGTACCGCTCGGCCACGGCGTCGCAGCTCGTCGCCCTCGCGCACTGGAACGGGCTCCCGGTGGTCGCCACCCGCGTCGGCAACTTCCCCGAGACCGTGCGGGACGGCGTCGACGGCCTGCTGTGCGCACCCGGCGACGCCGCCGACCTCGCTCGGGCGCTGCGCACGCTCCACGAGCCCGGCCGGCTGGCGCTGCTGCGCGCCGGCGTGCGGCCCGCGGCATCCGAGGCGATCTGGCAGCGCTACACCGACACACTGTTCCGGCTCGCCGCCCGCCCTCCGCACGAAGCCGCTCGGTAGCCCGACACGCCACAGGATGTGGGGGTCACCCGCACACCCAACCACGACATGTAGCGTCTGCCGCGCTGATGGTTCGCCGCCACCCGGCCGGGTGGCGGCGACGTGAGAGGGAACCCGGTGCGAATCCGGGACTGCCCCGCAGCGGTGAGTGGGAACGACCGCCGTCACCACGCACTGGGTCACCCGACCCGGGAAGCGACGGCCAGTAGGAGCACCGGATCCCGGCGCGCGCCCGCGAGTCCGAAGACCTGCCATCGGTGCGCGCACCGCCGGTGCGCGCTGTCCGGGGTCCTCGCGGGACGGGCCCGGGGCGGGCCCGCTCAGCGCGCCCGTTGCCGGAGCGTGCCCTCGTGACCCCGACGCCTGGTCGCCGAGCTCACGAGGAGAGCCGTGACTCCACCCACCGCCACCGCCACCGCATCCGAGGTCCGGGTCGTCCGCCACGACGTCGCCGCGCTCCCGCCCGGATGGTCCCGGGTCGAGCGGCTCGTCTCCGAGGCGGTCGCGGGCATCGCCGACGTCGCCGCCGAGCCGGTGCTCGCCGAGGTCCGGCGAGCCCTCTACGACGGCATCACGAGCGAGGAGCTCGCACTCGCCACCGTGATGGCCGGGCGCACGCTGGTGGAGTCCGAGCCGAACTACAGCCACGTCACCGCTCGGCTGCTGCTCGACGTACTGCGCACCGAAGCGCTGACCCACCTGGCCGGCGCGCGCGAGCAGGCGCGCCAGGACGAGATGGCGGACCGTTACCCGCGCTACTTCCGCGCCTACCTCGACCGGGCCGTCGCCCTGGAGCTGGCCGACCCGGCCCTGCTCGGCTTCGACCTGGACCGGGTCGCGGCCGCGATCCGGCCCGAGCGCGACCTCGACTTCACGTTCCTGGGCCTGCAGACCCTCTACGACCGCTACCTCCTGCACGAGCACGGCGTGCGGTTCGAGCTGCCGCAGGCGTTCCTCATGCGCGTGGCGATGGGACTCTCGCTGCGCGAAGACGAACGGGAGGCGCGCGCGGGCGAGTTCTACGAGCTGCTCTCCTCCCATCGCTTCATGGCCTCGACGCCCACGCTGTTCAACTCCGGCACCACGCGCGCGCAACTGTCGTCGTGCTTCCTCACCACCGTCGACGACGACCTCGACTCGATCTTCCGGGGTTACCGCAACAACGCGCTGCTGGCCAAGTACTCCGGCGGGCTGGGCAACGACTGGACCCCGGTGCGCGGGCTCGGCGCCCACATCAAGGGCACCAACGGGCGGTCCCAGGGCGTCGTGCCGTTCCTGAAGATCGCCGGCGACACCGCGGTGGCCGTCAACCAGGGCGGCAAGCGCAAGGGCGCCGCGTGCGCGTACCTGGAGACCTGGCACATCGACGTCGAGGAGTTCCTCGACCTGCGCAAGAACACCGGCGACGACCGGCGCCGCACGCACGACATGAACACCGCCAACTGGGTGCCCGACGAGTTCCTGCGCCGCGTCGAGGCCGACGCCGACTGGACGCTGTTCTCCCCCGACGAGACCCCCGACCTGCACGAGCTCTACGGCACCGCGTTCGCCACCCGCTACCGCGAATACGAGGCCGCCGCCGACCGCGGGGAGATCCGGGTGTTCCGCCGGGTGCGGGCCGTCGAGCTGTGGCGGCGGATGCTCACGATGCTGTTCGAGACCGGCCACCCGTGGATCACGTTCAAGGACCCCTGCAACCTGCGCTCCCCGCAGCAGCACGCCGGGGTCGTGCACTCGTCCAACCTGTGCACCGAGATCACCCTCAACACCGCTGCCGGCGACGAGGGTGAGGTCGCCGTCTGCAACCTCGGCTCGGTGAACCTCGCCGCGCACGTCGGACCGGACGGGCTGGACGCGGCGACACTCGAGCGCACCGTCCGGACCGCGGTGCGGATGCTCGACAACGTGATCGACAACAACTTCTACACGATCCCGGAGGCCCGTCGGTCCAACCTGGCACACCGCCCCGTCGGCCTCGGGCTGATGGGCTTCCAGGACGCCCTGTTCACGCAGGCGATCCCGTTCGCGAGCGATGCCGCCGTCGAGTTCGCCGACCGCAGTGCGGAGCTGCTGAGCTACCACGCGATCGCCGCGTCCAGCGACCTCGCCGCCGAGCGCGGCAGCTACGCCTCCTTCGACGGTTCGCTGTGGAGCCGGGGCGTCCTGCCGATCGACTCGATCGCCCTGCTGGCCGCGGCCCGCGAGGACGACGCGCTGGACGTCGACACCGCCACCACCCTGGACTGGGACGCCCTGCGCGAGCGGGTCGTCGCCCGGGGCATGCGCAACTCCAACGTCCTGGCCATCGCCCCGACCGCCACCATCTCCAACATCTGCGGGGTCGGGCAGTCGATCGAGCCGCAGTTCCGCAACCTGTTCGTGAAGTCGAACATGTCGGGCGAGTTCACGGTGGTGAACCCGCACCTCGTGCGCGACCTCAAGGCCCGCGGGCTCTGGGACCCGGCGATGGTCGCCGACCTCAAGTACCTCGACGGCAGCCTCCGCACCATCGACCGCGTGCCCGACGACCTCAAGGCGCTCTACGCCACGGCCTTCGAGGTCGACGCCCGGTGGATCGTCGAAGCCGCGTCCCGGCGGCAGAAGTGGCTCGACCAGGCGCAGTCGCTGAACCTCTACCTCGCCTCCCCCAGCGGCAGGGCGCTCGACGAGTTGTACCGGCTGGCCTGGCACAAGGGCCTCAAGACCACCTACTACCTGCGCACCCAGGCGGCGACGCAGGTGGAGAAGTCCACGCTGCGCGGCACGGACGGGCGGCTCAACGCCGTGCCCGCCGCGCCCCTCCCCGACGCCTGCCGCATCGACGACCCGGACTGCGAGGCCTGCCAGTGACGACGACGCCGACCACGACGCCGACCACCGGCCTGGAGACGATCCACCGCGGCGCCGCACCCGTGGACGCCGGCGCGAAGCGCATGATCAACGCGCGCGCGGACGTGAACCAGCTCCTGCCGTTGAAGTACCGGTGTGCGTGGGACCGCTACCTCGCCGCCTGCAGCAACCACTGGATGCCCACCGAGGTGTCCATGCAGGCCGACATCGCGCTCTGGCGCAGCCCCGACGGCCTCACCCCCGACGAACGGCTGCTGCTCACCCGCAACCTCGGCTTCTTCGCCACGGCAGAGTCGCTGGTGGCCAACAACGTCGTGCTGGCCGTCTACCGGCACCTCACCAACCCCGAGTGCCGCCAGTACCTGCTGCGGCAGGCGTTCGAGGAGGCCGTGCACACGCACACGTTCCAGTACGTGTGCGAGAGCCTCGGCCTCGACGAGGGCGAGCTGTTCAACGCCTACCGCGAGGTCCCGTCGATCACCGACAAGGACGCCTGGGCGCTCGAGTACACCCGGCACCTCGCCGACCCCGGCTTCACCACCGGCACCCCGGAGGCCGATCGGGCGTTCCTGCGCGACCTCGTGGCGTTCTACGTGGTGTTCGAGGGCATGTGGTTCTACACCGGCTTCGCGCAGATCCTCTCGCTCGGGCGCCGCAACAAGATGGTCGGGATCGCCGAGCAGTACCAGTACATCCTGCGCGACGAATCGATCCACCTGAACTTCGGCATCGACTGCATCAACCAGATCAGGCACGAGAACCCGCACCTGTGGACCGACGGGTTCGCCGCCGAGGTCAGGGGAATGCTCGGCGAGGCCTGCGAGCTGGAGATCGCCTACGCCCGCGACACGCTCCCCCGCGGTGTCCTCGGCCTGACCGCCGACGCGTGCGCGCAGTACATGCGGTTCATCACCGACCGGCGGGCACGGCAGATCGGGCTGGCGCCGCTTCACGGCGAGCCCGAGAACCCGTTCCCGTGGATGAGCGAGTCGATGGATCTGAAGAAGGAGAAGAACTTCTTCGAGACCCGCGTCGTCGACTACCGCACGGGGGGCGGGCTCGACTGGGACTGAGGCACCGGCGCGTCCGCGCGCACGTCGACCACCGTGGTCCGGGTGACCACGCCGCCCAGGCCGCGGTGGTCCCGCGTGGTGAACAGCGCCACCAGGCTCGCCGCGCCCCACAGCGTCGCGAGCCCTGCGAGCCCGCTACCGGACCCCTGGAGCAGCACGAACCCGCCGGTCCCGACCAACGTCCGGACGAGCCGCCCGGCGCGCTCGAGCGGGCGCCCGTCGGCCGACGCCGGCCGCAGCAGCACCGCACGCTGACCGGCGGTGCCGCCTGCCCCCACGAGCGGGAGCAGCACCAGCAGCACGACGGCCGGCACCCAGAACGTGAGGATCGCCTGCAGCGAGGCGACCCACCAGAGACGGTCGTCGCCGGTCACGTCGACGCCGGCCGCGAAGATCAGCGCCGCGTTCAGCGGGGCGCCGACCAGCCCGCCGACGAGCTGCACCGCGATGAGGTCGCACACCACGCCGAGCAGCCGTCGTCCCGCGGTCACCGGCCGCGCCGACCCCGCGTGCACCGCCCGGGCCCGCTGCCCCGGCACCGCGGCGAGCAGCGGCGCGCCGATCGCCCCCACCAGCGCGCCGAGCCCGTTGGCGAGCAGGTCGTCGACGTCGGCGATGCGGTAGGGGCAGGGGTAGAGGAACCAGTTCCCCGTGAACTGGGTGAGCTCGATGGCCACCGAGACCGCCACGCCCACGAGCGTCGTGACGAGGATCGAGCGCCTGCCCAGGTACCGCAGGAACGCGCCCAGCGGCACGAACAGCGCCACGTTGAACACGATCTGCTGCACCGCGGGGTTCGTGAGCACGGCCCGCGGGCCGCTGCCGGACTGCTCGGCGCGGATGTCGGCGAGGAAGCGCAACGGGTCGAGCTGCGGGGCGGCCAACGCCTGGTTCCGGGCGCAGAACGCCGCGTCGACCTGGGGCAGCGGGAGGAGCACGTAGGCGACGAGCGCGAGCCCGTAGACCAGCACCGCGAACGCGAGCACCGCCCGGCCCGGCCCGAGCTCGCCGCGACGGCGGTACGCCATGGCCACGTAAGGGACGAGCAGCACGACCGCGAGCACACCGCCGAGGACGACGGCGATCACCGCCGGCAGGATCCGGTCACCCAACCCCGACGCTCCCCCTCACGACGACCCGCGCGCCCGCAAGGTACGCCGACGCGCCACGCGCCGGGCCCCCGGCTCGGGCGGCGGCGGGGCCGACCACCCGACCGGGTGACGCGCGCCGGCGGGCGCCGCTCGCCGTCCGAGGTGGCTTCAGGTCCCCGAGGTGCTTCAGGTCCCCGAGGTCATTCAGGTCCCCGAGGTCATTCAGGTCCCCGAGGTCATTCAGATCATGGAGCCGCTCGGCTCGGTGGGTCCGCGGCGAGCTCCCCGAGGTACGAGGCGATCGACAGGCCGGGACGGGTCAGCAGCGCCACGGCCGCCGTCCGGAGTGCGAGCGGCAGGCCCCCGGTGTGCGCGACGAGCCGCGCGAGGCCGTCGGGCTCGGCGCGCACCCGGTCGCCCACGATCTCGCGGAGCACGTCGTGCGCCTCCTCGGGGCCGAGCATCCCCAGCGCCACCCGGTGCGCCCCCGGCGAGACCAGCAGGTCGGCCGGTTCGCACCGGGACGTCGCCAGCGCCGCGCAGGTCGGCGAGCCGGGCAGCAGCACCCGCACCGCCTCGGCGTCGGCCGCCCCGTCCAGGACGACGAGCACGCGGCGCCCCGCGGTCATCGACCGGAAGAGCGCCGCCGCGTCGGCTCGCCCGGCGGGCACCGCATCGGCCGGGGCGCCGAGCGCACGGAGGAAGGACGCGAGGACGGCGTCGACGTCCGGGGCCCCGCACCCGAGCGCGGCGAAGAGCTGACCGTCGGGGAAGTGTTCGGCCAGCTGGTGGGCGGCCCGCACGGCGACCGTCGTCTTGCCCGCGCCCGCCGGGCCGGTGAGCACGACCAGCCGCGGCGCCTCGGCCTCCGGCGGGGCGGCGAGGACCTCGACGACCTCCGCGACCTCGGCCCTGCGCCCGACCACGCCGTTGGTCGCCATCGGCAGCTGGCGCGGGGGCGGTGCGGGCGCCCGCACCGCGGGTGCGGCCGGGGCCGGCTGGTCGGTTCCGTTGAGGATCTGCTGGTGGGCCGCCCGCAGCTCCGGTCCCGGATCGACCCCGAGGTCCTCGGCCAGCATCCGGGTGACGATCCGGTAGCTCTCCAGCGCCTCGCCCTGCCGGTGGGCGCCGTACAGCGCGCGCATCCGCTGGACCCAGAACCGCTCCCGCAGCGGGTGAGCACCGGTCAGCCCGATCAGCTCCGCGCACACCTCGGCGTGCCGGCCCAGCCGCAGGTCGAGCTCGACGCGCAGCTCGACGACCTGCAGGTACCGCTCCACCAGCCGCGGTGTCTCGTCCCGGTGCAGCGCCTCGGACACGACGTTCGCCATCGGGGGCACCGCCCGCCACAGGCGCAGCGCCTCGGCCAGCTTCGCGGATGCGGCCTCCAGATCGCCCGCGTCGGCCGAGCGCGTGCCCCGTTCGACCACCTCGTCGAAGCACTCCACGTCGAGCGTGCCGTGCCGGAGTTCGAGCCGGTAGCCCTCGGGTTCGGTACGGATCACGCAGTCGGTGCGGGCCAGTGCCTGGCGCAGCCGCATCACGTACTTCTGCACGGCGCCGCGCGGATCGGCAGGAGCTTCCTGGTCCCACAGCTTCTCGCCGAGCTCGCGGACCGGCACCACGCGGTTCGCGCGCAGCAGCAGCATCGCCAGCAGCACCCGCTGCTTGCGCGGGGGCACCGGGACCGGATGGCCGCCCACCACGATCTCCAGCGGGCCCAGGAGGCGGAACTCGACCGCGGTCCCGCGGAGACCCGAGCCGTCGACGGTCGTCGTCATCCGCGGCCGCACCCCCCTCGTCGCAGTTGCTGAGGTGGACGATAAAAGCTTTCACGGCAAGCGGCGCACCGAGCGGGAGGACTTTGCGAAGCCTTAAGGGTCCGGCAGGCTGGTCATCGGCGTTCGTCCGTCTGGCCGCGCGTCTACGGGACGCCGGACGGTGCGACCCACCGGTTCGCCCGCGTCACCCGAGCGGGTCCGGCACCTCCGCAGCGGTCGCCGCTGCGGCCAGCAAGCCGGCGCGCTCTCCGAGGAGCGGAGCGCCGTGACCGAAGCACACCGTCGTCGCCCCGGTGCCGGCCAGGCGCCGGAAGGACGTCTTCGCCCGGTCGCGGTCGGTGTTGAACGGGCCGAGGAACACCGCGCCGTCCCGCTCCGCGGCGATGTCGCCGGTGAACAGCAGGCCGCGCGCCGGGTGCAGGACCGCGATGCTGCCCGCGGTGTGGCCGGGCGTCCAGATCACCTGCAGCCCGTCGTCGAGGACGTCGCCGTCGTCGAGGTCGAGGTCGACGCGCGCCTGCGGCACGTCCGGCGGGTCCGGCAGCCCCGCGGCGACGACGGCGTGCAGCTCCCGCTCGGCGGGCGTGAGGTCCGGCCACTCCCCCGGCACCTCACCGCGGACCACCCGGGCGTCCGCGTGGTGGGCCGCCACCCGGACGCCGGGCCAACCGGCGATCTCGCGGGCCGATCCGGCGTGGTCGGAGTGGTAGTGGGTGAGGAGCACGCGCCGCACCCGACCCCAACCGGCGAGCGCAGCGGCGATCGCGTCCGCCACCCCCGGCGGCCCGGTGTCGACGAGCGTGACGTCCCGTCCGTCCCGCAGCGCGTACGCCTGGCCGACGGGGAAGCGCAGCATGCGCAGGTCGGGTGCGAGGTCCACGATCTCCATCCGGTCATCCTGCGGAGTGTCCGGCCGCGCGGGCATGCGTGTTCGCCACCAGGGAACTCAGCGGCGGGTGAGCGCCACCAGGTAGCGGCAGGACCGGTCGGTGCGGCTGGCGAACACGCGCGGCCCGGGCGGCCCGAGCTGGAGGCAGTCACCCGGGTCGAGCTCGTGCACCGTGTCGCCCTCGTGCAGGCGCAGGTGCCCGTCGAGCACCCAGATCTGCTGGTGGACCAGCGCATGGACGTCGTTTCCGAACGCGACCCGGGCCCCGGCTGGCAGCTCGACCTCCACCAGCTCGAGCGGCCGGCCGCCGGCCGGTGAGACCGTGCGGCGGCGGTACCCGCTGGCCGGGTCGGTCCAGGTGGGCTGGTCGGCAGCGCGGACGAGCCGTCCGCCGCCGTCCTCGGCGCGGGCCACCAGCTCGGACAGCGTCATGTCCAGGGCGCCGGCCAGCCGGGCGAGCAGGACTGCGGTGGGCTGCGCGTCACCGCGCTCGATCTTGCCGATCATCGCTCGCGAGACGCCCGCCCGCTCCGCCAGCGCGCTCACCGAGAGGCCGTGGGCTTCCCGGGCCGCCTGGAGCGTGGCGGCGAGGGACGGGCCGAGGTCGTCGGACACGGTGCCATTATAGGCGACAAGCTGGCTATTATCGTCGCCATGAAGGTCCGCGCCGCCACCGTGGAGGACGCCGCCGCGTGCGCGGCGATCTACGCGCCGTACGTCACCGACACCGCGATCACGTTCGAGGCCGAGCCGCCCACGGCGGCGGAGATGGCCGAGCGGATCGCCGCAGCCGCGCGCAGCCATGCGTGGCTCGCCCTCGAGGACCCCGACGACGGCGGCCGGGTCGTCGGCTACGCCTACGCCGGCCCGTTCAAGGCGCGGCCCGCCTACCGCTGGGCCTGCGAGACCAGCATCTACCTGGAACTCACCCGCCGCCGTACCGGCGGCGGCCGAGCACTGTACGAGGCGTTGTTCGCGCTGCTCGCCGATCGGGGCTACCGCACCGCCGTGGCCGGAATGACGCTGCCGAACGAGGCGAGCGCCGGGCTGCACCGTGCGCTGGGCTTCGAGACGGTCGGCACCTACCGGCGAATCGGGTGGAAGAACGGGCGGTGGCACGACGTCGCCTGGCTGCAACGGGTCCTCGCCGAGCCCGCGGACCCGCCCGCCGAGCCGCGCTGAGCCCGTCCGGTCGGAAATGCGGGTGAGCGGAACACCAGCGTAGTTCGATCTTGGGCGGAGAACCCTGGTGTTCCGTTCACCCGTCACCGCGGCTCGACCTGGCCGGTCGTCCCGGCCCGCCGCAGGTCCTCAGGCGCGGACCCGCACGACCACCTCGGTGTCGGTGACCTGCTCGACCGCGACCGTGAAGCCGCCGGCCTGCGTCTCTCCCCCGACGGGCACGCTGATCTGCTGGCCCGCGATCTCCAGCTGCGCGGTGCCCTCCTGCACCCCGACGAGCCGGGCCTCGACCCCGAGGACGGAGACGGCCGCCTCACCGCTGCGCGGGAACGTGACGGTGCAGCCGTCGAGCCCGCAGTCGGTCTGCGAACCCTGCCCACCGCACCCGGCGAGGAGGACGAATGCGATGAAGAGGGACGCAACGGTCATACCGGGACGACGGGTCACGAGCGGGAGCCTAGCGTTCACCAGGTCACGCAGATCGAGCCCACGGATGCCCGATGATGATCGCTGCGAGAAGCACCTGACCGTCGCCGCGACAGCCGGCGCACGAGAAGTACATGAGCGCGGCCCCGAGGGCCCTGGTCTGCGGCTCACACTGCGCGCCGCCGCAGGAGCACACGGCCCGCTTCCCCCGGCAGGCGGAGATCGTTCGCGCCCCGATCGGGCTACCCTGTGCGACACGACCGGCACGCGCGAGCCTCGCCGGTCGCGCGGCGTCGAAGGAGGAGCACATGGACGATCGGGCGACCGCGAGGGCCACCGGTGACGGGTCGGACGGCCACGCGCCACCGCCCGATGTGGACCTCGGCACCCCGTCCATCGCCCGGCTCTACGACTACGTGCTCGGCGGCAAGGAGAACTTCGAGGTCGACCGGCGGGCGGCCGACGCCCTCTACGAGGCGGTCCCGGAGACCAGCCAGCTGGCCAAGGACAACCGCAACCACCTGCGCCGCGCCGTGCAGTGGCTCGTGCGCGAGGCGGGCATCCGCCAGATCATCGACCTCGGCTCGGGCCTGCCCACCGTCGGCAACGTGCACGAGCTCGCGCAGGCGGTCGACCCGGACGTGCACGTGGTGTACGTCGACAACGACCCGCTCGTGCTCGCCCACGGGCGCGCGCTGCTCAGCGACGAGACCACCACCACGGTGATCACCGCCGATGCCCGCGAACCGGAGTCGATCTTCGCGAACCCGCGCACCGCCGAGCTGATCGACCTGCAACAGCCCTACGCCGTGATCGCCGCGAGCATCCTGCACCACCTCGACGACGACGTGGCCTACGACGTCGCGGCGCGGATCCGCGCCCAGCTGGACTCCGGCTGCTACGTGCTGATCAGCAACTTCCTCGACGACGACGAGCCGCGCGCCAAGGAGCTCGAGCGCGCGTTCCTCGAGGGCGGGCTCGGCACCGGCCGGTTCCGCAGCTGGTCCGAACAGCGCCGCTTCTACGACGACCTGGAGATGGTGGAACCGGGACTGGTCTACGCCAACGACTGGAGGCCCGACCACCTGACGCCCGCCGAGAGCCGCGTGCACACGCTCTACGCCGCCGGAGTGGCCCGCAAGCCGTGACCCGTCACATGGCCGCGTGCAGGCGGTGCAGGGCGTCCGTGGAGTCCACTGGGGATTCCGCCTGCACGATGACGCGTTCCATCACGGCGAGGTAGTCCTCCACGTCGGTGCGCTTGTCGAGGTAGACGGCACTGTTGAGCTGCTCGAGGTAGACGATGTCGGGCAGGTCGGGCTCGGCGAACCGCAGGATCGTGAAGGCCCCGCCCGCGGCGGCGTGGCTGCCGAGGCGGAACGGCAGCACCTGCACCGTGACGTTGGGTAGCGCCGACATCTCGAGCAAGTGCTCCAGCTGGGCCCGCATGACGTGCGGAGCGCCGAACGGGCGACGCAGCGCCGCCTCGTCGATGACGGCCCAGAGCCGGGGCGCCCCAGGTTCGGTGAGCATCTTCTGGCGGGTCATCCGGAGCTGGACCCGGCGGTCGATCTCTTCGGCGCCGCCTGCCTGGTGCCCCACCATGATGACGCTGCGCGCGTACTCCTCGCACTGCAGGAGCCCCGGCACGAACTGCACCTGGTAGGTGCGGATCATGTTGGCGGCCTGCTCGAGCCCGAGGTACATCTCGAACCAGCTCGGGAGCACCTGGCCGTGCTGCTGCCACCAGCCGCGGGCGTTGGCGCGGCGGGCGAGGTCGAGGAACTCCTCGCGCTCCTGCTCGTCGGTGACGCCGTAGAGCGCGAGCAGATCGACGAGGTCGCGATCCTTGAACCCCACCCGGCCGAGCTCGAGCCGGCTGATCTTCGCGTGGGAGGCGCGGATCGCCTCGCCCGCCGCCTCCCTGGTGATCCCGCTGGCCTCCCGCCACCGGCGCAGCTGCGTGCCGAGCACGATCCGCAGGACGGTGGGCCCGCCGTGCTGGTTCGGATCGATCGGGAGCTGCGCGGACCGGGACACGGGCGGTGGATCTGCGCGCACTGCTCACCCCCAGGAAGGACCGGCGACGGGCGCTGCGGCGCCGGACCCCGGGAGCATATCGCCTCCTGCCCGTCCTGCCGTCGCCTTCCTTGGGACTCGCGCATGAACGTGCAGATGTACGTGCACCAGTAGCTTGCACCGCCGAGTTGCAGAAGTTGGATGCACCCAAGCCTTGCGGATGCAATCGGAGAGCGACAGACTGGATGCGGGGGGTGGCGAGCGGACAGCCGCCATCCGGAAATGCACCTGTGGCGGAGTGGGGACCGTGAGCAGACCGCGTGAGCGACCGGCGTCGTCCCAGCTCGGGGACGCCTGCACGATCTCCGTCACCTGCGTCGCGGACGGCCGCAGCCACGCCGTCCCCGACGGGGAACTGGCCATGGCCGCCACCCAGCGCGGCGGCTACTACTCGGCGGTCTGCGGTCACCTCGTGACGCCGGCGCCGATGGTCGCGCCGGACGGCGAACTCTGCCGCGCCTGCGCCGAGCGCGACGCCGCTCACCGCCGCAGGCGCAGCGCCCGCGGCTACCGCTTCTAGCGCTCGTCCAGCCCCTTGTCCCCGCCTCGCACGCGTCCTGACCACCCGGTCAGGCGTCCGCCGGTCGGGCAGATACTCGTCAAACAGGTGTGAAGCGCGCTCCAACGGGCAATCGGGATGTCGACATCCACCGACCAGGGAGTACTGATGTTCGACAACCTCGCCGCAGCGCTCGGCGACGCGATGCGCTCGGTCGCGGTCTTCGTACCGCAACTGGTGCTCTTCCTCGTCATCCTGCTCATCGGCTGGCTCATCGCCAAGGGCCTGCGCAAGCTCACCAACACCGTGCTGGAGCGCGTCCACTTCGATCGCGCCGTCGAACGCGGCGGCATCGGTCAGGCGCTCGCGCGGTCCCAGTACGACGCGAGCGATCTCATCGCCCTGGTCGTGTACTACGCCGTGCTGCTGATCACGCTGCAGCTCGCCTTCGGCGTGTTCGGGCCGAACCCGGTCAGCGCCATGCTGACCGGCATCGTCGCCTTCCTACCGCGCATCGCCGTGGCGATCATCATCGTCGTGGTGGCGGCCGCGATCGCCGCAGCCGTCAAGGACCTCATCTCCGGCGTGATGGGCGGCCTGTCCTACGGCCGCGTGCTGGCGACCATCGCCTCGGTGTTCATCATCGGCCTCGGCGTGATCGCCGCGCTGAGCCAGATCGGCGTCGCGATCGCCGTCACCCTGCCGGTGCTGATCACCGTGCTGGCCACCGTCGGCGGCATCCTCATCGTCGGAGTGGGCGGCGGCATGGTCCGTCCGATGCAGCAGCGGTGGGAGCGCTGGCTCGCCCGCGCCGAGCAGGAGGCTCCTCAGGCCCGGGCGCACGCGCAGGCCTACGAGCGTGGCCGCGAGGACGCCACGCGCCCTGGCGCCACGGCTCGCGCCGACGTCACCGACCCGGTCGGCACCCGGGTGGACCCGGCCGCCGACCCGACCGCAGATCTCCGGAACCCGTAAGGCACACCCGCTCCCCCCGGAGCACCCGGCGGGGTCGGCCGCAGAGGCGGTCGGCCCCGCCGCGGCCCGTCTGCGACCTACAGCAGGCGGTCCAGCGTGATCGGCAGGTCCCGGACCCGTACCCCGGTGGCGTGGTGCACCGCGTTGGCCACCGCGGCCGCGACGCCCGTGATGCCCACCTCCCCCACACCCAGCAGGCCGAGCGGGGTGGTGGGGTCGGGTTCGTCGAGGTAGGAGACGTCGATCGCGGGGACGTCGGCCTGCACCGGCACGTGGTAGTCGGCGAGGCCGGCGTTCACGATGCGCCCGGTGCGCGGGTCCACCTGGGTCTCCTCGGTGAGGGCCGCCCCGATCCCCATCACGATCCCGCCGCGCAGCTGGCTGGTTGCGGTCTTGGCGTTCATCACCCGCCCCACGTCGAACACGCTGACCCAGCGCGTCACGCGCACCTCGCCGGTGTCCTCGTCGACCGCGACCTCGCAGAAGTGGGCGCCGGTGGCGGCCCGCACCTGGCGGCGCTGGTCGTTGATCATGCCCGCGAAGAACCGCACCTGACCGGCGACGCGGCCGACCGACGTCCGGGCGCCGACACGCCCCTCGAGCGAGGGCCGCCCGGCACGGGCGAGGATCGTCGCGTAGGTCTCCCCCGAGCCGTCCGCGGCGAAGAGGCCTCCGTCGCGCGCCGCGAGATCCCCGATCCGCCGCCCGCGCAGCGGCGAGCCGGCTGCGCGACGGGCCAGCGCGAGCGCGGACCGCTTCAGCTCCTCGCAGGCCCGCAGCACGCTCGCCGCCACGCTCGCGGTCTGCCCCGACCCACCCGCCATCGCTCCGACCGGCAGCACCGAGTCACCGTGCTCGACCGCGACCGTCTCGACCGGCACGCCGAGCGCGTCGGCCGCGATCTGCGACTGCACGGTGGCCGCGCCCACCCCGATCTCGTGCAGACCGCAGCGCACCAGGACGGTGCCGTCCATCGCGAGCCGGACGGTGACGTCCGCGGGAAGCTGGATCGGCATGTGGAAGGCGGTGGCGACACCCCAGCCGAGCAATGACCGCCCGTCGCGCATCGAACGGGGCTGCGGAGGGCGCTCGGCCCAGCCGAACCGCTGCGCGCCGCGCGCGTAGGCGGCCCGCAGGTTGCGATGGGTGAACCGCTTGCCGTCCAGCGGATCGCGCTCCGGCTCGTTGCGCATGCGCAGCTCGACCGGATCCATGCCGAGCTCGTGCGCCAGTGCGTCCATCCCGGACTCCAGGCCGAACGTGCCGACGGCTTCACCCGGTGCTCGCATCGCCGCGTTGGGCAGCATGTCGAGCGTCGCGGTGCTGTGCCGGACGAGGATGGTGCCGGCCGCGTAGAGGTGCTTGGACTGCGAGCCCACCGCCTCCGGCATGCCCCCCACGCGCCCGACCTGCGAGATCCCGGTGTGCACGAGCGCGGTCAGCGCGCCATCGCGTTCGGCGCCGAGCGCGACCCGCTGCACGGTGGGCGTGCGCCCGCCGACCGTGCGGAAGACCGCCTCGCGCGACAGCGCCAGCCGGACCGGGCGCTTCGCAACGCGCGCGGCCATCGCCCCCAGGATCGTGCCGGCCCAGACGAAGCCCTTCCCGCCGAACCCGCCTCCCACGTTCGGCGCGATGACGCGGACCCCGTCGACCGGCACGTCGAACCGCAGCGCGAGGTGGCGGCGCACGAAATCCATCGCCTGGGTGCTCTCGTGGACGGTGAGCCGCTCCCCGTCCCACACGGCGGTGGTGACGTGCGGCTCGATGGCGTTGTGATTGTGCGGCGGCGTGGTGAACCGCAGGTCGACCGACACCGGGGCGGCGGCGAGCGCCTGCTCCGCGTCACCCTTGCGGCCTCCGCCGGGCATCATCGGGAGCGCGCGCACCGGCTCGGCCGAGTGCTCGGCGGCGTGGAAGTCGGTGACGGCGGGCGCGGCGGCGTAGTCGACCTGCACGCGCCGCGCGGCTTCCACCGCCGCTTCCAGGGTCTCCGCGACGACGACCGCGACCGGCTCCCCGTTCCAGTGCACCTCGTCACTGCCGAGGTAGTCGACCTTCGTGCCGGACGCCATCGTGCTGAGGTCGAACGGGTTCACCCGCGCAGCCGGCGGCTTCAACGGCGGCGCGTTCCGGTGGGTGATCACGGCGAGCACCCCGGTCACGGCCTCGGCGGCCGCGGTGTCGATCGCGGTGATGCGCCCCCGCGCGATCGTGGAGTGCACGAGCGCGGCGTGCGCGAGGTCCGGGTAGGGCCGGTCGGCCGCGTACTCGGACTCGCCGGTGGTCTTGACCGCGCCGTCGACCCGGTCGATCGGCCGCCCCACCGCGGGGGTGGTGGCCGTCGTGGGCCGGGTCCGCTCCGGTGCCTGGGTCACGCCGCACCTCCGGTGCCCTCTGCTCGCTCCGCGGAGCTCCGCTCGGTTGCGAGCTGCCGGAGCACCGCGACGACCGCGCGCTGCGTCAGCTCGATCTTGAACTCGTTCTGCGGCCTGCCGACCGCGGGGGCCAGCTCGGCCGCGGCCGCACGGCGGAAGGACTCCTCGGTGGCCGGGGCGCCGAGCAGCAGACCCTCGGCCTCCGAGGCGCGCCACGGCCGCGGGGCGACTCCGCCCAGGGCGAGCCGCACGTCGGTGACCTCGCCGTCCCGCACCTCGAGCGCGGCGGCCACCGACACCAGCGCGAACGCGAACGAGGCCCGGTCGCGCACCTTGCGGTACCGCGAGGTCCGCGCGACGGGGGTCGCCGGCAGCTCCACGGCGGTGATCAGCTCGTCCGGTGCGAGGTCGGTCTCCACGTGCGGGGTGTCGCCGGGCAGCCGGTGCAGCTGCGCCACCGGGACCCGCCGGGCGCCGCGCACGCTCTCGAGAACCACGATCGCGTCGAGCGCGACGAGCGCCACGGCCATGTCGGACGCGTGGGCCGCGATGCAGTGCTCGCTGGTGCCCAGCACCGCGGTGGCGCGGTGGACGCCGCCGAGCGCGGCGCACCCGGTGCCGGGCTCGCGCTTGTTGCAGTCGGCGGAGAGGTCGCGGAAGTAGGGGCAGCGGGTGCGCTGCAGCAGGTTGCCCCCGACCGTCGCCATGGAGCGCAGCTGGCCGGAGGCACCGGACAGCAGCGCCTGGGCGAGCACCGGGTAGCGCGAGCGCACCAGCCGGTGCGCGGCGAGGTGGCCGTTGCGCACCAGCGCACCGATCCGCAGGCCGCCGCCGGGCAGCTCCTCGATGTCGGCCAGGGGCAGCCGGGTGAGGTCGACGAGCGTCTCGGGCCGCTCGACCTCCTCGCGCATGAGGTCCACCAGGTTCGTCCCGCCGCCGAGCGGACGCGCACCCGCCGCCACCACGTCGAGCGCGGTCGGCAGGTCGGGGGCGCTCACGTAGCCGAAGGGCCTCATCGCGCCACCTCCCCGGCCACGTCGCGGATGGCCGCGACGATGCCCTCGTACGCGCCGCAGCGGCAGAGGTTGCCGCTCATCCGCTCCCTGATCTCGGTATCGGTGAGCGGGATGTCGTCCGCGTCGAGGTCCGCGGTGACCGCGCTCGGGGCTCCGGCCCGGTGCTCGGCGAGCATGCCGAGCGCGGAGCAGATCTGCCCGGACGTGCAGAAGCCGCACTGGAAGCCGTCCTCGCGGATGAACGCCCGCTGCAGCGGGTGCAGGTGATCCGACTGCCCGATCCCCTCGACGGTGGTGATCTCGCGCCCGGAGTACTGCACGGCCAGCGCGAGGCAGGAGGCGATCCGCTCGCCGTCGACGAGCACGGTGCACGCGCCGCAGGCACCCTGGTTGCAGCCCTTCTTGGTACCGGTCAGGCCGACGTGCTCGCGCAGCGCGTCGAGCAGGCTGACCCGGGGGTCGAGCTCGAGGTGCCGGGTCGAGCCGTTGACGCGCAGCTCTACGGGAATCATGGCGGCCAGCGTAAGGCAACGCCGTTCCCTTAACAAGAGAACATCGTTGCCTTACTTCGGGGTAGGGTCGCCCGGTGAGCAAGGAGTTGGCCGCCGCTTTCCTGAGGGCCCGCCGGCCCGAGCAGAAGCAGCTGCGCTACGCCGCGATCCTCGACGCCGCGCGCGAGCTCGCCGAGCGCGACGGCGTGGGCGCGGTGAGCCTCACCGGCATCGCCGCGCAGGTCGGCATGCACAAGTCCGCCCTGCTCAAGTACTTCGAGACCCGCGAGGAGATCTTCCTGCGGCTCGCCGAGACGGAGTGGCGGGAGTGGGCCGCCGGGGCGGTCGCCGCGCTGCCGGCCGCCGGCCCGGCCCCCCACGACGTGGCCGACGCACTGGCGCGGTCCGTCGCCGACCGGCCGCTGTTCTGCCAGCTCCTGCTGCACTCGCCCCTCACGCTGGAACGCAACGTCTCGATCGAGGTCGTGCGCGCGTTCAAGCAGGCCATCCACGGGGCCATGGTCGAGGTTCAGCGCGCGCTGCAGCAGGCCCTGCCCGCACTCGACGCCGACGCGTGCACCGACCTGCTCATGACGTCCGGCCTCGTCGCGGCCGGGCTGTGGCAGACCACGCACCCGCCGCCGCAGGTGGCGGCCGTGTACGCGGAGCAGGCCGGCACGTACGCCTGCCCGGACTTCACGGCCTCGCTGACCCGGTTCGTGCGGGTCCACCTCACCGGACTGCTGCGGGAGTGACGCCTCAGGCGGCGTCGGGAGCCGGCTGCAGCGGCAACGCGCGCTGCCTCCAGTCGTCGTCGCGGCTCAGCGCGCAGACGGCGAGCACGCGGACGGTGAGCCAGTCGGCCCGGTGCCAGCACTCCTCCACGGCGGCGCGCAACCGGCCGCCGTCGGTGCCGGCCTCGTCGAGCAGGCCCTTCGCGTAGCCGGCCAGGAGCACGGCACCCGCTGCGGCGGCCGAGCCCTCCACGCCGAGCAGGAGGATGTCGCGCACGCCTGCAGCGTGCTGGTCGACCGCCGCGAGCAACGCGGGCACGGAGGCCGCAGCCGCCAGCCCCGGGACGCCCACCTGGTCCATCAGGCGCGCGAGCCACCGCTGCGCGTGGTGCTCGGCCCGATGGTTCGCCAGGTGGTCGAAGAGTCCTGCCACGATCGGGGAGGCTAGTCACCCCCGGCGGGCGGGGGAATCAGGGCGTGACGAAGCGCGCAGTGGTCGGTGCGCGCCGCAACCGGACGCGCACGGACCGCGAGCACCGACCCTGCTCAGAGCCAGATGCCCGGACCCCCGAACGGTCCGCGGGCCTCCCGGTCCGCGTCGTGTTCCTGGGGTTCCACGGCGTCCGCCGTGCGCAGCAACCACCAGACGGAGCCGAACGCCGCGACCACGACCACGGCGAACACCGACCCGGTCAGCGCCACGAGGCCCAGGACGATGGTGACCATCGCCCACTCCGGCACCGTGGTCTCGCCCGGGCGGGCACGCAGGTCCTCTCCGGCGTCGTGCCGGCGGACGGCCTCCGCCAACTGCTGGTCGTCCTCAGCGGTCCATTCCATGCCGCTCACCTCCCTCGTCGGGGGTACCCGGAACGGCCTACCAGCCACACGGCCGTTCCGCATCCTGCAACCGGGCGAGTGACCCGTTCAGCGGCGGGCCCGGAACCGGAACCTGTCGCCATTGCTCTCCACATCCGTGTACCCGAAGCCCGCCGCGCTGAGCCGGGCGGCGAGCGTGGCCGGGTCGATCGGGGTGAACACGTCGTCCACGTGCAGGGCGCGCCGAGCCGGGGTGTCCTCGCCGTCCGTGCCCACCAGCAGCCCGCCCGGACGCAGGACACGGGCGATCTCGACGAGCGCGCGGTCCTGCCCCTCCGGATCGGGGATGTGGTGCAGCATCGTGAAGCAGGCGGCCGCCGAGAAGCGTCCGGTCGGCAGCGGCATCGCCGTGGCGTCGGCCGTGACCACCTCGACCGGGCGACCCGCCATCCGCTGCCGCAGTGCCGCGGCCAGGTCCGGGTCGAGCTCGATCGCGGTGACCTGCGGGGCGCGCTCGACGAGCAGATCGGTGACCAGACCCGGCCCCGCACCGATCTCCAGGACGTCCGGGCCGAGCTCGTCATCGCCCAGCACCCAGGGCAGCAGCTCGTCGGCCACCAGCTGCGCCCACTCGGCGCTCGCGCACAGCCGCAGGTGCTCGTCGTTCACGCCGCCGCCCTCATGCCATCGCCCCCCGGGCGTCGAGGTGGCCTGCCAGGGAAGCGGCGGCCTGCTGCAGCAACGGCACGATCCGCTCGACGGCCGCCCACGTCACGCGCGTGTCGGGACCCGAGACCGACAGCGCCGTGGACGCCGGGCCACCCGGCACCGCCACGGCAACGCACCGCACACCCAGCTCCTGTTCGGCGTCGTCGACGCCGTAACCCTGGGCTCGGATGCGCTCCAGCTCGCGCGCCAGCCGGTCCGGGTCGGTGATCGTGTGCGGGGTCTGGGCCGCCATCCCGGTGCGGGCGAGGATCGCGCCGACCTCCGCGGGCGGCAGTTGGGCCAGCAGCACCTTCCCCACGCCGGTGCAGTGCACCGGCACCCGCCTGCCGACCTCGGTGAACATCCGCATCGAGTGCCGCGACGGCACCTGGGCCACGTAGACGACCGCGTCGCCGTCACGCATCGCGAGGTTCGCCGTCTCACCCGCCTCGTCGACGAGCTCGGCGAGCTGCGGGCGGGCCCACTCCCCGAGCATCCGCGACGCGGCGTCACCGAGCCCGATCAGCCGAGGACCCAGCGCGTAGCGACGGGACGGGAGCTGCCGCACGTACCCGGACGTCACCAGCGTGCGGACGATCCGGTGGATGGTGGGCAGCGGCAGCCCGGACCGGGTGGCCAGCTCCGAGAGCGCGACGGCCCCACCGGCATCGGCCATGTGCTCGAGCAGGGCGAAGGCGCGGTCGAGCGACTGCACGCCGCCGCCGCGGTCCGGCTGGCTCATCCGTCCACCCCGTTCCTCCTGCTGATCGAGCCCTCGACCCTATTCGGTCGGGATCACTCCCCTGTCCAGGTGGCCCGCTCCTTCCGGGCGAACGCGGCGACGGCCGAGGCGAAGTCCGCGCTCCCGTAGACGCGCGTGACGATGTCGTCGTCCTCGGGCAGGCCCGCGCGGCGCAGGCGCGTGACCGACTGCTTCGTGGCCCACATCGACAGCGGCGCGTGCGAGGCCAGCGTCGTGACGGTCTCGTCCAGCGCCGCGTCCAGCCCTGCCGCGTCGTCGACGAGCTGGGTGACGAACCCGGCGGCGTGCGCCTCCGCGGCGTCGAGCAGCCGGGCACGCAGCAGCATGTCCAGCGTGCGCGAGCGGCCCAGGTGCGCCAGGAGCAGCGCGGTGGTGTCCATCGACAGGCAGTTGCCCAGCGTCCGCGCGATCGGGATCCCGAACCGGGACGCGCTGGTGGCAATCCGCAGGTCGCAGGTGGCGGCGAGGCCGAGGCCCCCGCCGATGCAGTACCCGTCGACCGCGGCGACCGTGGCCACCTCGGTGTCCTCCAACCGGCGCAGGATCCGGGTCATCCGCTCCTCGTACTCGACGCCCTTGGCGCCGTCGAAGCCGGAGAACTGCCCGATGTCGGTGCCGGAGACGAAGGCCTTCCCGCCCGCGCCGCGCAGCACGAGCACGCGGATGTCGCGGTCGGCGTCGGCCTTCTCGCACGCGTCGTACAGGCCCTCGTACATCGCGAACGTCAGCGCGTTGTAGGCCTTCGGGCGGTTGAACGTCACGCGCAGGACGGGCCCGTCCTGCTCGACCAGCAGGTCGTTCTCAGTCGTGGTCATCGCTGCATCGTCCCGACACGCTCCTCGATCTCGTCGTCCACGTAGCCGAACTCACCCCGGCCCGGCACCTACAGCCACCCGGGCGCGACCAGCAGCAGCCAGGTGATCGGCGGGGTGAGGAGCACCATCGAGAAGCCCCACACGAGGAGCCGCTTGTAGACGTAGTCGCGGTGCTCCTCGGGGGCGTTCGCCACGGTGAGGGCTCCCGAGGTGGAGTACGGGCTCGAGTCGACCACGGACGACGAGATCGCGAACGCCGTGATGACGCCGACCACACCGAGCTGCCCGCCCATCAGCAACGGCACCGCGAGCGGGATCAGCACGGTGATGATGCCCGTGGTGGAGGCGAACGCCGAGACGACGGAGCCGATGTAGAACAGCAGCAGAGCGGCCAGCAGCGGAATGGCGAGCCCGGCGACGCCCTCGCCGAGGACGTCGATCGTGCCGTTCTCCTCCATGAGGGCGACGTAGGTGGCCACGCCGCAGACCAGCAGCACGGTCGGCCAGGCGACCTGGGCGACGGCGCCCTTGTACGCCTGCGGCGACAGGATCGACAGCACCACGGCGGCGGTGACGGCGAGAAGCCCGACGTCGAGCTGGAAGCCCAGCGCGCCCACCGCGACGCCGAGCAGCGCCACGAGCGTGAACGTCCGGTTGCGGTCGAGCGTCGTGACCGACCGGCGCTCGCCCTCGGTGAAGCCGGCGCCGGTGGCACCCGTGGTGGTGCTCTTGGCTGCGCCGGGCCCGCCGCCCGGTGCGACCTCGGGTCCGCCCACCGCTGCCGGCTCCTCGGCCACGCGGCCCATCAGCTGGCGCCCCCCGAACAGGAAGAACGCAACGACGTTGAGGAGGGTGTTGAACACGAGGCTGCCGAGGAAGAGGACCAGCGGGTCGCCGGGCAGGCCTGCCGCGTCCACCACGCCGTTGGTGATCGCGCCGAAGATGCTGAGCGGCGAGAAGCCACCTGCCGTCGCCCCGTTGATGATCGACAGACCCATGATCATCGGGTTGATTCGGTGCTGCACCGCGAGGCTGAGCCCGATCGGCGCGATGATCGCGACCGCCGCCGGCACCACCGACCCGAACGCCGTGAGTACGGCAGTGATCGCGAACATGATCCACGGGATCAGCACGATCCGGCCGCGCACGGCGCGCACCGACCGGTCGACGAGCCAGTCGACCGTGCCGTTGGCCCGGGCGATCGCGAACAGGAACGTGACACCGACCAACGTCACGAACAGGCCGCCGGGGAAGCCGGCGACCACTCCGTCGGCAACGTCGCCCGGAGAGCCTTCCAACGCGATCGACCCGACGATGAAGGCCGCCACCAGCGCGATCGCGCCGAGGTTGATCGGCAACGTCGTGGCGATCACGAACGCGACCACCATCAGGAGGATCGAGATCAGGTGGATTGACATGGGCACTTCCTCACGGCGGCGTTGTCGGAGGTGTTCCGCATCGCGGAAGTATGATTCCGGCGAGGAGTATGGTTCCGGTCACTCGAAGCGTCAACCCCGGGAGCCTCCGCCGCCGACGGCAGGTGGACGGCGCAACCGCGATGCGGTAGTTCTCTTCCGCGATACGACATTGGAGGTCCGCGCGTGCACACCACCGGAGGGCGTCACTTCCTGCAGATCCCCGGTCCGACGAACGTGCCGGACCGGGTTCTGCGGGCCATGGCCGCACCCACGATCGACCATCGCGGACCGGAGTTCGCGGAGCTGACGAAGGCCGTGCTGCCCGCACTCGGGCCGGTGTTCGGCACCGCGGGACCGGTTGTGATCTATCCCTCGTCCGGCACCGGCGCCTGGGAGGCCGCGCTGGTCAACACGCTCAGCCCCGGCGACCGGGTGCTGATGAGCGAGACCGGGCACTTCTCCACGCTGTGGTCCGAGCTCGCCGGCCGGCTCGGCCTGCAGGTCGAGATCATCCCGGGCGACTGGCGCCACGGCGCCGACCCCACCGCCATCGGGGAGCGCCTCGCGGCCGACACCGCCCGCGAGATCAAGGCCGTCTGCGTCGTGCACAACGAGACCTCCACCGGCGTCACCAGCCGGGTGCCCGACGTCCGCGCCGCCATCGACGACGCCGGCCACCCCGCGCTGCTGCTCGTCGACACGATCTCCTCGCTCGCGTCCATCGACTACCGCCACGACGAGTGGCGCGTGGACGTCACCGTCGCCGGGTCGCAGAAGGGCCTGATGCTGCCCCCGGGCCTCGGCTTCAACGCCGTCAGCGAGAAGGCGCTGGCCGCGGCGGGATCGGCCGGGCTGCCGCGGTCGTACTGGGACTGGCGACCGATCATCGAGGCCAACGCGCGCGGCTTCTTCCCCTCCACCCCGGCCACCAACCTGCTCTACGGCCTGCGCGAGGCGTGCACGATGCTCGCCGAGGAAGGGCTGGAGCACGTCTTCGCGCGCCACCAGCGCCACGCCGCCGCCACCCGCGCCGCCGTCCGCGCGTGGGGTCTGGAGGTGCTGTGCGCCGACGAGCGCGAGCACTCCGGCGCGCTCACCGCCGTGCTCGTGCCCGAGGGCCTCGACGCCGACGCGGTGCGCCGGATCATCCTCGAGAAGTTCGACATGTCGCTGGGCGCCGGACTGGGCAAGCTCGCCGGCAAGATCTTCCGGATCGGGCACCTCGGCCACTTCAACGACCTGACGCTGGTCGGCACGCTGGGCGGCGTGCAGATGGGGCTGCAGCTGGCCGGAGTCCCGATCAAGCCCGGTGGTGTGGAGGCGGCGCTGGAGAGCCTGCGGGAGGCCGCCGCATGACGCGCGTCCTCGCCGGCAGCACGGATCTGCAGCGAGCACTGGACCGTGAGCTCGAGGGCGAGGTCCTGTTCGACGACTACACCCGCCACCTCTACTCGCGCGATGCCAGCATGTACGCGATCACGCCCGTCGGCGTGGTCGCGCCCCGGCACGCGGGCGACGTCGTCACCGCGGTGCGGCTGGCCGCCGAGCACGGGGTGCCCGTGCTGCCCCGCGGCGGTGGCACCAGCCTCGCCGGGCAGACCGTCGGCGAGGCGCTGGTGCTCGACTTCGCCCGGCACATGAGCACGATCGTCGCGCTCGACCCGGAGGCGCGCACCGCCCGCGTGCAGCCGGGCGTGGTGCAGGACCAGCTCAACCGCGCCGCCGCACGGCACGGCCTGATGTTCGGACCGGACACGTCGACGTCCAACCGCGCCACGCTCGGCGGGATGATCGGCAACAACTCCGCGGGCAGCGGCTCCGTCCGCTACGGGATGACGATCGACCACGTACGCGCGCTCGACGTCGTGCTCTCCGACGCCTCGACGGCCCGCTTCGGCCCGGTCGACGAGGCCGAGCGCGCCCGCCGCGCCGTCGGCGACACGCTGGAGGCGGCGCTCTACCGGGAGCTGCCCCTGCTCGTCGACGCGCACCGCGACGCGATCAGCGGCGGATTCCCGAAGTTCTGGCGGCGGGCCGGGGGTTATCGCCTCGACCGGCTCACCGACTCGTTCGACCTCGCGAAGTTCGTGGTGGGCTCGGAGGGCACGCTCGTCGTGGCCACCGAGGCCGAGGTCGGGCTCGTGCCCAAGCCACCGACCACCGTGATCGCGGTGGGGCACTTCCGCTCCACCCAGGCCGCGATCGACGCCACCGAAGACGCGTTGGCCTGCGACCCCGCGGCCGTCGAGCTGATGGACCGCACGATCCTCGACCTGTCCCGCCAGAAACACGAGTACGCCGCGCTGGGCACGATCCTGAGCGACGACCCGGACGCCCTGCTGTTCGTCTCCTTCAGCGGCGACGACCGCGCCGCGCTCACCGTGCAGCTGGATCGGCTGACTGCGCTGTGGGAGAAGCACGGGCACGGCTACCACACACTGCGTGCCGAGACCCCTGCGCAGCAGGCCGCGCTGCTCAAGGTCCGCAAGGCCGGCCTCGGGCTGCTGATGGCCGCGAGCACGGGCACCAACCGGCCCGCCGCGTTCGTCGAGGACACCGCCGTCGACCCGGCCCGGCTCGCCGAGTACACCGCGCGCTTCGCGAAGGTCCTCGACCGGCACGGGATGCGTGCGGGGTTCTACGGCCACGCCTCGGTCGGCTGCCTGCACGTGCGCCCGTTCGTCGACCTCTCCCGGCCCGACGAGGTCGCGAAGATGCGGTCGGTCGCCGAGGAGATCCGCGACCTCGTCGCCGAGTTCGGCGGGGCCAACTCCTCCGAGCACGGCGACGGCCTCGCCCGCAGCGAGTTCAACCGGCAGCTGTTCGGCGACGAGCTCTACGAGGCGATGCGCCGGGTCAAGGGGATCTTCGACCCGGACGACCGGATGAACCCCGGCAAGATCGTCGACGCGCCGTCGATGACCTCGCACCTGCGGGAACCGGCGCTGCCGCCGCCCGGGCCGCTGACCACGGCCCTGGACTTCACCGTCATCGCGGGCGGCGAGCACGGCATGCGCGGTGCCGCCGACCGGTGCATGAACATCGGCGTGTGCCGCAAGGACGACACCGGCGTCATGTGCCCGTCGTACATGGCCACCCACCGCGAGGAGGACGCCACCCGCGGGCGGGCGAACGCGCTGGTCAAAGCGCTGTCCGAGCCCGATCCGCGCACCGCGCTCGGCGACGACCGGCTGCACGAGGTGCTCGACCTGTGCCTGATGTGCAAGGCCTGCAAGAGCGAGTGCCCGCTGTCGGTGGACATGGCCACGCTCAAGGCCGAGGCCCTGCACCACAAGCACGAGACGAAGGGCATCCCGCTGCGCTCGCGGGTGTTCGCGGGCATCCGCGGCCTCAACCGCCTCGGCGCAGCGAGCGCCCCCCTGGCCAACCTCCCGAACCGCGTGCCCGCGCTGCGCAAGCTGATGGCGAGGGCGATCGGTATAGCTCCGGAACGCCCGCTCCCCACGTTCGCGGCGGAGACGCTGATGTCGTGGTGGCACTCCCGGGAGGTTCAGGAAAGCCACATTCATGAACCTGCAGGGCAGGAAAGTGGCTTTCCTGAACCTCGGAGCCGGGGGCCGCTCACCTTTCTCGGGGATTCGTTCACCTCCTTCACCGAGCCTGCCATCGGGATCGCGGCGATCGAGCTGCTGGAGCTCGCCGGCTGGGACGTGCGGCTGGAGTCCGGGGGGTGCTGCGGGCGCGCGGCGTTCTCCAAGGGGATGCTCGACCAGGCGAAGCGGCAGGCGTCGGGACTGGTCGACGCGCTGGCCGGCACGCAGGGTCCGATCGCGGGCGTCGAGCCGTCCTGCGTGCTCACCCTCGGCGACGAGCACCGGGCCCTGCTGGGCGCCGACGACCCCCGCGTCGCCGACGTGGCCGGACGCGCCCGGCTCGTGGACGAACTGCTCGTCGAGGCCATCGACGACGGCGCGCTGCGCCTGCGCGAGGACGCCTGGCCCGCCGGGCACCGGATCCTCTACCACGGCCACTGCCACCAGAAGGCCGAGGTCGGCACCGCCGCCACCGTGGCCCTGATGAAGCGGATCCCCGGCGCCGAGGTCGTCGAGGTCGACGCCGGGTGCTGCGGGATGGCCGGCTCGTTCGGGTTCGAGGCCGAGCACTACGAGGTGTCGATGCAGGTGGGCGAGGACCGCCTCTTCCCCGCCGTCCGCGCCGAGCCCGGAGCCACGGTCATCGCCGCCACGGGTGTCTCCTGCCGTCAACAGATCGCCCACGGCACGACGCGGCGGGCCCACCACCCGGTGGAACTGATCCGCGCCGCCCTGGCCTGACCATCAGCCTGTGAGTGGATACGAGTGCTGCAGCACTCGTATCCACTCACGACCGCGTCAGCGGAGCGGTTCGACCTCGCCGACCGGCTCGCCGTGGCCCAGGACCGGGACCCGGCCGATCTCGTCCAGGCCCTCGATGCCCAGGGCGGCCGTGACGACCGGCGGTACCGGGCGCGCGGAGCCGTCCGCGATCTTGACGGCCACCGCGCCGCCGTCGGGCAGGGCCGCGGCGAACACGCCCTCGGCGCCGTCCTTCGCGACGAGACCGGGCACGGCGCCGATCAGCTGCGTGGCGAACCGCCCGGTGCCGCCCAACCACCACGGATGGGCGCGCACCGCCGTGGCCACCCGGTGCTCGGGCGTCCCCGGCGCGGCCGTGGCGATCCGGGCGAATGCCCGGGCCAGGCCCGTCACGGTGCAGGAGAACAGGGGCGCGCCGCAGCCGTCGACGGTGGTGTGCGCCGGGTCGCCGTCGCCGGTCAGCTCGGCCACCGCGGCCTGCACGGCCTGCTGCAGCGGGTGCGCCGGGCCCCGGTAGGCGGCGCGGTCCCAACCCGCGGCGACGCACGTGGCCAGCATCGCCGCATGCTTGCCCGAGCAGTTCTGCGTGAGCGACGACGGCTCGTTCCCGGCCGAGCGCCAGGCGAACGCGGCGCCGGCGTCGAGCGGGAGGGCGGGGGTGTTCTGCAGGTCGGCGACGTCGAGCCCGGCACCGTCGAGGATGCGGCGGACGCCGGCGAGGTGCGCGGGCTCGCCGGAGTGGCTGGCGCAGGCGAGTGCGAGCAGCTCGTCGTGGAGGTCGAGGCCACTGCGCAGCATCGCGACCGCCTGCACGGGCTTCAGCGCCGAGCGCGCGAAGAACGTGACGTCCGGGTCGCCGCGCCGCAGCCGCACCGCCCCGTCCGGCCCGAGCACGACCAGGTGCCCCCGGTGCACCGACTCGACCACCCCGCCGCGCACCACGTGCGCCAGGACCTCGGCTCCGTCCTCGATCACATCGACACGCTATGCCGACGACGCCGCCGCCGGGCACCGGAACCCGGATCACCGCCTTCATGGTCACCGAACCGGCGCAGGAGCGGCGAGATACCGCCGCGGGCGCACCCATCCGGCGATCATGACCGGTGCGGCGTCGATTGGCTCACGAAGATCACCGGCCTCGCCGATCACCGCCACGTGATCGATCCGAGCCGCACACCAGCGCTGCCGCCACCACCCCGACGTACACCTCGCCCCGATCACCACCACCTGATCCACCCGAGCCGCACACCAGCGCTGTCGCCACCACCCCTACGTACGGCTCACCGCGATCACCGTGATCCATCCGACCCGCGCATCGGTGCTGCCGGCACCACCGCCACGTGCGGCTCGTTCCGATCATCGCGGCGCCGACTACGCCGCAGGCGGTAGGGCGGGGCACTCCCGTCGGCCGACGTGCGGGACGCCTCGGCTGGCTAGCGTCACCCGCATGCGAGCCGACCTGCGTCCGGGCTGGTGGGGAGGGGTGCTGCCCACCGTCGTGCTGCCTGTCGCCGTCGGGGTGGTGACGCTCGTCGGCACCGGGTTCGCGGAGCAGGCCGGCACCGGGCTGCGCCCGCTCGACCTGCTCGGGCGGGTCCTGCTGCTGGCCGGTCCGGCCGCGCTGGTCGTGCGGCGGTGGAACCCGCCGGTCGTGTTCGCCGCGGTCGGTGCAGTGCTGCTGGTCTACCTCGCCGCCGGGTACCCGTTCGGGCCGGTGCCGCTCGCGACCTTCGTCGCGCTCGGGAGCACCGTCGGGCGCGGGTACCGGCGGGCGGGCTACGGGATCGCCGTCGTCGTCTTCGCCGGAGTGGTCCTGGTCCACGTGCTGCGCCAGCCCGGCCTCGGGTTCCCGCTCGCCGGCGTGGCGGCGTGGTCGGCGTGGATCGCCGCGCTCGTCGCGGCCGCAGAACTGTGGCGCGCCCGCCGGGACCGGCGCGAGCAGGCCCGGGCAGCCGCGGCCGAGGCGGAGCGCAGGCGCGGGAGCGAGGAGCGGCTGCGCATCGCCCGCGACCTGCACGACGTGCTCGGCCACCACGTCTCCCTGATCAACGTCCAGGCCGGCGTGGCGCTGTACCTGATGGACGACGACCCGGAGCAGGCCCGCTCGGCGCTGACCGCGATCAAGCAGTCCAGCCGGGACCTGCTGCGCGAGATGCGCTCCACGCTCGGCGTGCTGCGCGGCGTCGACGAGGAGCCCCCGCGCGACGCGGTGGCGGGCCTGGCCCGCGTGGACGACCTCCTCGACGCCACCCGCGCCGCGGGCCTCCCGGTCACGGTGCAGATCGAGGGCGAACCCCGCGCGCTGCCACCGAGCGTCGACACGGCGGCGTACCGGATCATGCAGGAAGCTCTGACCAACGCGCGCAAGCACGCGGGGCCCGCGCGGGCATCGGTGCTGCTGGCCTACACCCAGGACGGACTCGACATGCGCATCGACGACGACGGCACGGGCCCGGCGGACGACTCCGGCAGCGGCAACGGGCTGCCCGGCATGCGGGAGCGCGCCGCGGCGCTGGGCGGCACCCTCACCGCGGGGCCGCGGCCCGGTGGCGGCTTCCGGGTGGACGCGCACCTGGTCGCGGGCGGAGCCGGCCGATGATCGGCGTGCTCCTGGTGGACGACCAGGCCCTCGTGCGCGCCGGGTTCCGCGCACTGCTGCGCGCCCAGGCCGACATCGAGGTCGTCGGCGAGGCCGAGGACGGCGCCACCGCCGTGACGGCAGCCCGCGACACCCGCCCCGACGTCGTGCTCATGGACATCCGGATGCCGGGACGCAACGGCCTGGACGCCACGAAGGACATCGTCGCCGACCCGCGCCTGTCGGGCGTCCGCGTGATCGTCCTGACGACGTTCGCCGAGGACGCGTACGTCTTCGACGCGATCCGCAACGGCGCGAGCGGCTTCCTGGTGAAGGACATCGAGCCGGTGGAGCTCGTCCACGCGATCCGGGTGGTGCACGGCGGCGAGGCGCTGCTGTCCCCGGTGGTGACGCGGCGGCTGATCGAGGAGTTCGCGGCGCGGGCCAAGCCGCCGCAGCCGGCCAAGCAGATCACCGCGCTGCTCGACCAGCTCACCGAACGCGAGCGCGAGGTGGTGGCCCTGGTGGCCGCCGGGCTGTCGAACGACGAGATCGCCGAACGCCTCGTCGTGAGCCCGGCGACGGCGAAGACGCACGTCAGCCGAGCCATGATCAAGCTGGCCGCCCGCGACCGCGCGCAGGTGGTGGTCCTCGCCTACGAGAGCGGGCTGGTCCGGCCCGGCTGGACCGGTTGACGACCGACCCAAATCACTCCATCGTGTGCCTCAGCGCACGGCTTGCGGGCCGACGTCGTCTTGCGGGGGAGGAGCGCAGGGAGCGAGGTACGAGCGACCGAGCACCGGAGGAGCAAGGCGGCGTCACCAAGGGCCCGCAAGCTCGCCGGAGCGAAGCGGAGGCAATTGAACACGGAGGTGGGCGGGGTGGACTCCGAACCGACGTCGAAGGTGGCCGCCGCGGAGGCGGGTTCCCGTCCCGACCAGATGCGACGGGTCGCGCTCGCGAGCGCCGTCGGCACGACGATCGAGTGGTACGACTACTTCATCTACTCCACCGCGGCCGCGCTGGTGTTCGGCTCGCAGTTCTTCACCACTCTCGAACCGGCTTCGGCCACGCTGGCCGCGTTCGCGACGCTCGGCGTCGGGTTCCTCGCCCGCCCGATCGGCGGGATCCTGTGGGGGCACTTCGGCGACCGCGTCGGCCGCAAGGCCATGCTCATCGCCTCGTTGCTGCTGATGGGCTTCGCCACGGTCGGCGTGGGCCTGCTGCCCACCTACGACCAGATCGGCATCGCCGCGCCCGTGCTGCTGCTGGTGCTGCGCCTGCTGCAGGGCCTGTCCGCCGGCGGGGAGTGGGGCGGCGCCGCGCTGATGGCCGTGGAGCACGCGCCGGCGGGCCGCCGCGGGCTGTACGGCTCGTACTCGCAGATCGGTGTGCCCGCCGGGCTGATCCTCGCGCAGCTCGTGTTCGTGGCCGTCGGGGTGCTCGACGACGAGCAGTTCCAGGCCTGGGGCTGGCGGCTCCCGTTCCTGTTCAGCATCGTGCTCGTGGCAGTCGGGCTGTTCATCCGGCTGCGCATCGAGGAGAGCCCGGTGTTCAAGGCCCTCAAGACCGACCAGGTGCGGGCCCGTCTACCGATGCTCGACGTGCTGCGCGAGCGGCCGCGCGAGCTGGTCATCGCGTCGGTCAGCTTCATCGCGAACACCGCGATCGGTTACGTCTTCCTCGCCTACCTGCTCTCCTACGGCACGTCCGTGCTGGAGGTCGACCGCACCACGATGCTGATCGTGGTGATCATCGGCAGCGTCTCGTGGCTGGTCAGCATCGTGGCCTCGGCCCGGTGGTCGGACAGCATCGGGCGCAAACCGGTGTACCTCGTCGGCTCGGTGCTGCTGGTGGTGTGGCCGGTGCCGTTCTTCCTGCTGATCGACACCCGTTCGACGGCGCTGATGATCCTCTCCGTGATCGTGCTGACGATCGGGCTGGGCGCCTCCTACGGGCCGCAGTCGGCGCTCTTCGCCGAGATGTTCGACGCGCGCTACCGCTACAGCGGGGCGTCGTTCTCCTACGCCGTCGGGGCGGTGCTCGGCGGCGGCTTCGCGCCGCTGATCGCCACCTGGCTGCAGACCTCCACCGGCACGTCGCTGTCGGTGTCGGGGTACATGGTGGTGGTCGCGGTGATCAGCCTGCTCGCCGTCATGGCCATCCGGGAGACGCGGCGGCGGTAGCGCGGATCTACCGCCCGCGGGTCTCGAGGAGGACCTCGGGGAACTGCGGGGAAGGGCCGTCGAGCAGCGGGGCGTGCACGCCCTTCAGGTGCGTGTCGAAGAAGGCGCGTGAGTAGGTGTTCACGATGCTGATCGCCCGCTGGGCGCCGACCGTGCCGCTGAGGCCGGCCGGCTGCAGGAACGGCGAGACCAGCGGGAAGTCGGAGAAATCGGTGTGGAACATCCCGGGGACCAGCACCTCGTAGCCGGCCCCGGGGAGTCGGGCGAAAACCGCGCGCATCGTCGAGTGGGTCTCCTCGACGTCCGACTGCGACCAGCCCTCGCGCTGCATGGTCGCGGCGTCGCGGGTGATCCACATCACCGGTTGCCGCAGACCGTCGGCCACGACGTCGGCGGGCAGGAAGACGTCGATGGGCAGGCAGGCCCGCAGGCGGGCGTCCCGGTGACAGGTCTCGCCGGTGACGGCGCCGCCGAGGGACACCCCGAACATCCCGACGTGCTCCAGGTCCAGCCGTCCGGTCAGCTCGCCGTCCGGGTCGGCCCGGTCGAGGGCGGTGATCCGGTCCAGCGTGAACGACGCGTCCTGCGCGAGGAAAGGGATCACGCCGTCGATGAAGGTGCGGTCGAGCATCCGGGGATCCATGCCGACCACCCGCCCGTCCGGGAACGCGACGCCGGCCGCGGCGTGCGGGTGGTCGATCGTCGCGACCACGTACCCGTGTGAGGCGAGCTCCTCGACCTGCGCCGTGTTGTGCTGGCGGTAGCCGCCGCGCCCGTGGGAGAACAGCAGCACGGGATAGCGGCCCCCGTCCGCCACCGGTGCGTCCGCCACGGCGTGCGTGCGGACGTGCTCGAAGTGCCGGAGGACGAACTCCGGCAGGCCCATCAGGCGGGCGAGTGGCCCGAGCACACCGGCGTCCCGGACGTAGGGGGCGCGCGGGGCCGACGGCACGGCCGTGGCCGGGTACCACAGCTGCACCACCAGCTCGCGCCGGTCGTCGGGCTCGGCGGTGAAGACGTCCGCGCGTGTCGTGTCGACCCAGTGGTAGGTCCGCGTGCCGATCGCGTACGGGCCGGTCGGGGTGGGGAGGGCGAACACCGGGGCGGCCACCGGGAGCGCGATCGCGACGGCCAGCACCAGAACTCCGACACCGGCCGCGATCCCGGCGCCGCGACCCGCGACCCGGCGCGGCGCGGCCGTCCTCACGAGCCAGGCGAGGGCGAGCAGGCCTGTCAGCGCGTAGGCGGGGACCAGCTGCCAGCGCGACCCGTCGACGAGGAGCTGCGCGGTCAGCGCGGGGAGCGGGACGAGCGCGAGGTGTCGCGCCCCACCGGTCGACCGGACGACCAGCACGAGGAGGGCCAGCAGGTCCGTGGCGAGCAGGAGGGTGTCGAGCGGGCGCATCTGCGGTAGCTTCCTCGCGAACTGAGACTGAGGACTTGAGACACCATATCTCAAGTCGCGAGGAGGTCATGTGCCGGCCGAACGCGCACCCACCGGACTCGGACGACGCCGACAGCGGCTCACCGACCAGGAGACCGAGCGGCGCATGCTCGACACGGCGATCGGCATGGTCAACCGCACCGGCCTGACGGTGAGCCTCGAGCACATCAGCCTCGAGGAGGTGATCAGGGACGCGGGCGTCGCCCGCAGCGCCGTCTACCGCCGCTGGCCCTACAAGGACCTGTTCTTCAGCGACCTGCTCCGCGAGCTCGCCCGCGCAGCGGCACCGGCATCCGTCGGCGGGCGCGCGACGACGGACACCCTCCTGGCCGGCATCGCGGCGGAGCGCCTCGAGGCGCTCGGCACGCCGGAGGGGCGCCGCACGTTGCTGCTGGAGCTGTTCCGGCGCGAGCAGGACTTCGAGATCGTCCACCGCTCCACGGAGTGGCGGACCTACCTCGCCCTGCACGCCACGTTCCTCGGCCTCCCCGACGGCGCCCTGCAGGACGAGGTGCGCTCCGCGCTCACCGAGTCCGAGCGGGGCTTCACCACCCGGATCGCCGCGGCGTGGCAGGAGTGGTCCGAGCTCTTCGGATACCGGCTGCGGCCCGCGCTCGGCACGCGGTTCACCGTCCTCGCCGGCCTCGTCAGCGCCCATTTCCGCGGAATGCTCCTCATGTCACCGACCAGCCCGGACATCGCGTCCGCGGATCTGGACGCCGACCCGTTCGGCACGGGCGAGACCGCGCGCTGGCCCGTGCGGGCGGTGGCGCTCGCCGGCATCGCGCTCACGTTCCTCGAGCCCGACCCCGCGGTCGTCTGGGACGAGGCTCGCCTCGCCGCCGTGCGGACGCAGCTGACGTCCTTCCTCTCCGGCTGAGCCGCCACGCGTCGTGGCCGGCGCCGGCCCGGCAGGGCCATCTACCAACCGGTCCAGCGAGGAAGTGCTGACCCGGCGAAGCCGCTGGTGGCCCCCGGACCACACGTCCGGGTCGGCTGCGCGGCCCGGCCGTTTCCCCGTGCTCGCCGCCGAGCATCCCGGTGCCGTCTGCTGATCAGGGCTGAGGACGAGTCCTCGATCGAGGAACGACGAGAAGGGAGCCATCATGGCGATCACCATCGACGACCCGGCCCGGCTCAAGGGCACGCAGGTGCGCGGGGGTGACGGCAGCAAGCTGGGCAACGTCGAGGCGGTGTACTTCGACAACGAGACCAACCGTCCGGCGTGGGTCTCGGTGTCCAGCGGTCTGTTCGGCTCGCACGTTTCGATCATGCCGTTGCAGTCCGCGGACTTCGACGGGGGCGAGCTCCGGGTCCCCTACGACAAGGACGCCCTGAAGTCGGCGCCGCACCACGACCCCGGCCACGAGCTGAGCCCGCAGGACGAGGACGACCTGTTCCGCCACTACGGCATGAGCCACGACGGGATGAGCCACGGCGGCGACAACCGGACGCGGCAGGACAACCGGCGTGACACCCGTGGCCGCGGCACGGACGACGCCATGACCCGCTCCGAGGAGCGGCTGCGCGTGGGTACCGAGACGCACGAGACCGGTCGGGCCCGGCTTCGCAAGCACGTGGTGACCGAACACCAGCAGGTCGACGTCCCGGTGTCACGCGAGGAGGTGCGGGTCGAGCGCGAGCCGATCACGGACGCCAACCGCGACGCGGCGTACAGGGGCGCGGAGATCACCGAGGATGAGCACGAGGTCACGCTGCACGAGGAGCGTCCGGTCGTGCGCACCGAGACGGAGCCGGTGGAGCGCGTCCGGCTCGGCACCGAGAAGGTGCGCGACACCGAGCAGGTGGGCCGCGACGTCCGGCACGAGGAGATCGATGTCGACGAGGAGGGCACCGACCGCAGGCGCCGGTGACCGGCTGCCGCCGCGGCCCCGTCCCGCTCGGGACGGGGCCGCGGCGCGTCATGGGGCCAGCGTGTCCCGGACCAGGAACGCGGCACCCGGGACGTCCGGCGCGGCGACCTCGCGGAAGCCGAGGCGGTCGTAGAACGCGCGCGCCCCGGTGTTGCGTCGGGACATGGACAGGTGCATCTGCGCCACCCCGGCCCCCCGCAGCGCCCCGAGGAATTCACCGACGAGAGCCCGCCCGTGCCCGGCGCCCTGGTACCCGGGGAGCAGGTCGATGTGCAGGTGGGCGGGATGGTCGGCCACCTGCGCCACGAGCATCCGCTCCGGACGGTGCAGGGCCGCGGACAGCTCGTCGTCCGGAGTGCGGGCCGAGCTCGGCGGAGGCGGGTAACGCACCTCCACGGTCGGCAACCAGACGCGCCGGAACCACGAGACGAACGCGGATGTGTCGGCCGTCCCGAGCACGTACCCGACGGCCATGCCGTCGTCGTCGAGCACGAACGCGAGCTCCGGCTCGTGCTCGACGTAAGGCAGTGCGTAGATGGTCGGCAGCAGGCCGGGGTCGCGGTACTTCGCGCTCGCATCGCCTCCCGCGTCGCCGGTGCGGATGCAGATTTCGGCCACGGCGGCCCGGTCGGTGGGTCGGTAGCGACGGATGGTGGGCACCGGATCACGTTAGTGCGGCGGCCACGACCGTTCACGGGGTCATGCACCGTCCACCCGCAACGACCCGGCCCACACCCCTTCGCTGCCGACGCACCCCTTCTCCGGCCACGCGACCGGTCGACGGGGTGCGTGAGGACTCCCTCGGCTGGGCGCCGCGCAGCCTGCCGCTGTTCCTCACAGTGGCCCTGCCTCGTAGCCCGGGGTTGCCGAGCTCGCGATCATGACGCCGAGCCGGCGCGCGAGAAGTACATGAGCGTGGCCGCGAGGGCGCTGGCGTGCGACTCAGCCGCACCGACGCCGAGAAAGCCGGCGGACGTACGTGGAGCGATGCACACGCCGCGATCCGAGCCGTCACTCCGTGCCGTCGTCACCGGGGGCTCCCCGGCCGAGCGCGGCCAGCACGTCCAACGCCCCGGCGAGCACCTCGAGCGGTGGCGTGGCCAGGGCCAGCCGTACCGCGCCGGGCGCGTGTCCCGGGCCGGCGGCGTACGCGGCGGCGGGCGTCACCGCGATCCCCCGCCGCGCCGCGGCCGCGACGAACGTCTCCGCGCGCCACTGCGCGGGCAGCTCCCACCAGCAGTGGTAGGCGGCCGGGTCGCCGCGGACCGCGAAGCCGGCCAGCCGCTGCGCCACCAGCTCCTGGCGTCGAGCCGCGTCGCCGCGCTTGGCCGCCTGGATGCGCGCCACCACCCCGTCTGCCATCCACCGGGTCGCCGCCTCCAGGTTGAAGGTCTGCGCCATCCAGCCCCCGGCACGGATCGCGGCGCTCACCCGCTCGTGCCGGGACGCGGGCGGGACCACGAACCCGAGCGAGCAGCCGGGGGCGACCCGCTTGGACAGGCTGTCGACCACCACCGTGCGCTCCGGCGCGAACACCGCGAGCGGCGGTGGATCGTCGCGCAGGAACGAGTAGACCCGGTCCTCGATCGCCGGGATGTCACGGTCGGCGAGCGCGTCGGCCAGTTGCTCGCGCCGCCGCACCGGCATCGTGGCGCCCAGCGGGTTGTGCAGCGTCGGCTGCACGAAGACCGCGTCGAGCCGGCCCGCGGCCCGGACCGCGCCGGGCAGCAGGCCGTCGCCGTCCATCGGCAGCGGGACGAGGTCCACGCCGAGCCGCGCCGCGATCGTGCGCGCCACCGGGTAGGTCAGCGCCTCGACGCCGAGCCGCCCGCCCACGGGTACCAGCGCACCGATCGCCGCGGCGATGGACTGCCGCCCGTTGCCGGCGAACAGGATCTGCTCCGGCAGTGGCGCCCAGCCCTCGCACGAGAGGGTCGCGACAGCCGCCTGCCGGGCGGCCGCGGTGCCCGCCGCACCGCCCGCGGCGAGGCCTGCCCGCAGCGCGTCGGGCCGCAGGAGACCGGCCAGCGCGGGGGCGAGCAGCTCGGCCTGGCCGTCGAGCACCGGGAAGTTCAGTTCGAGGTCCACCCCCTGGTTCGGGGGGTGCTCGGCGAGCGCCGGGCCGGGCGCGGGAGGCGCGGCCCGGACGAACGTGCCGCGACCGACCTCCCCGGCGATGAGCCCGCGCCGGGACAGCTCGGCGTAGGTGCGCGACGCGGTGGACACCGCGACCCCGCGGTCCCGCGCGAAACGCCGCTGCGTGGGCAGCCGGTCCCCGGCGCGGAGCCGACCCGCCGCGATGTCCGCGGCCACGACGTCGGCGAGCGCGCGGTAGTCCTCCATCATTGCTCCGAGGTCATTGTCGGCGTGTCGAGCTATTGAACCCAGGTTTTGTACCGCGCAAACTCGGAGCGGTCAATCCGAGAGGAATCCTTGAGATGCGTACGATCGTGCTGGATCGGACGGTGCTGGCCTACGACGACGTCGGGCCCGACCACGGCGTGCCGCTGCTGCTGGTGCACGGGCACCCCTTCGACCGCTCCATGTGGGCGCCGCAGGTACGGCGCTTCGGTGCCGACCGCCGGGTGCTCGTCCCGGACCTGCGGGGTTACGGAGCCAGCCCTGGAGCGGTCCCGGAATGGTCGGCGTTCGCCGACGACCTCGCGGCGCTGCTGGACGGGCTGCGCGTGCCGCGCGTCGCCGTCGCCGGGCTGTCGATGGGCGGGCAGATCGCCCTGGAGCTCTGGGCACGCCACCCGCACCGCGTCGCCGGCCTGCTCCTCGCCGACACCACGGCGGCGGCCGAGACCGCGGCATCGCGTGCGGCCCGTCGCGCGCAGGCGGCGCAGCTGCTCCGCGAGGGCATGGACCCCTACGCCGTCGATGCGCTCTACCTGATGGTCGGCCCCGACGCGCCACCCGCGGTGGCGGGGCACGTGCTGGAGATGATGCGCGGTGCCGATCCCGCAGGCGCCGCCGCGGCCCAGCGGGCGCGGGCGGACCGGCCCGACCGGCGGCCCGACCTGGCGGGGGTCACCGTGCCGACGGTCGTGGTCGTCGGCAGCGAGGACGCCTACACGCCGGTGGCCGATGCCCGCACGATCGCGGACGGGGTTCCGGGCGCGGAGCTCGTGGTGGTGGACGGCGCCGCGCACCTGCCCAACCTGGAGCGCCCGGACGCGTTCGATGCGGCCGTGGCACGCCTCCTCGAGCGGGTCGACGCCCCGTGATCGCGAGTTTCGGGTGCCCATTGCTGTGATCACAGCAATGGGCACCCGATAGTCGCGATCTTCGGGTGCAGTTGTCCCGAACCGGCCCGCCGCGGCGCCCACGCTGGCAGCATCCCGGTGGTGACCACCGCCGTCGCTCCCCGCATCACCTCGCTGCACGTCTTCTGCGCGGTGCTCGCGGTCGCGGTGCTCGCGCGGCCGCTGCTCACCGACGCGCTGTCGGTGCCGGTGCTGCAGACCGCGGCCACGGTGTTCGTCGCCGTCTGCGTGCAGGCGGTCCCGTTCCTCGTGCTCGGCGTGCTGCTCTCGGGCGCGATCGCGGCGTTCGTCTCCCCCGCGGCGCTGCGCCGCGCCCTGCCCGACCGGCCGGCCGCGGCCGTCCCGGTGGCGGGTGCGGCCGGGCTCGTGCTGCCCGGCTGCGAGTGCGCGTCCGTCCCCGTGGCGCGGCGGCTGATCGGCCAGGGCGTACCCGACGCCGCGGCGCTGACGTTCCTGCTCGCCGCCCCGGCGATCAACCCCGTCGTGCTCGTGGCCACCGCAGTGGCCTTCCCCGGCGAGCCGCGGATGGTGCTCGCCCGGCTCGCGGGCTCGCTCGCCACGGCGTGCGTCATGGGTTGGCTCTGGCAGCGGTTCGGGCAGGCGGGGTGGATCGCCGAGCGCGCCCGGCGCGCGGTGCCGCAGGCCCGTGGAGGCGGGCGGCTCGGCGTGCTCGCCGAGACCGCACGGCACGACCTGGTGACGGCCGGCGGCTTCCTCGTGCTCGGCGCGCTCGTGGCGGCGGTGCTGTCGGTGCTCGTCCCGCCGTCCTGGATGGACGCGCTCGCCGGGCAGCTCCTGCTCGCGATCCTGGTCATGGCCGTGCTGGCCGTGGTGCTGGCGCTGTGCAGCGAGGCCGACGCGTTCGTCGCGGCCGCGCTGTCCACGCTCCCCCTGCTGCCGCGGCTGGTGTTCCTCGTGGTCGGACCCGCCGTCGACGTCAAGCTGATCGCGCTGCAGGCCGGCACGTTCGGGCGCGCGTTCGCCGCCCGGTTCGCACCGCTGACGTTCGTGGTGGCCGTGCTCTGCGCGGTCGGCGCGGGCCTGGTGTTCCTGTGAAGCGCGACACCCAGCACGTCCTGCTCGTGCTGCTCGGCGGGGCGCTGCTGCGGATCGCGGCCGACGACACCTACCTGCGCTACGTCCGCCCCTCCCACCGGTGGCTGCTGCTCGGCGCGGGCGTGGTGATCGTGGTGCTCGCGGTCGTGGCGCTGCTGCGCGACCGCGCGGCAGCGCCCGCCGCCGACCCGCACGAGCACGGGGCCGCAGAGCGCCACGCCCCCTGGCTGCTGCTCGCCCCCGTCCTGGTGATCGCGCTGGTGGCCCCGCCGGCGCTCGGCGCCGACGCCGTGGCCAGGGCCGGGCCGCGCAACGCGGTGGTGCAGGCCTCCGACGTGTTCGCGCCGCTCCCCCCGGGTGGGCCGGTGGAGCTGAGCGTGGCCGAGTTCGTCGAGCGCGCGGTCTGGGACACCACCGGCACCCTCCACGGCCGTGAGGTGGTGCTCACCGGCTTCGCCGTGCGGCCCGGCGCGGCCGTCGAGCTGGCCCGCATGACCATCGCGTGCTGCGCCGCGGACGCCCGCCCGAGCCGGGTCCGGCTGGTCGGGGACGCGGGCGACCCGGCGCCCGACACCTGGCTGCGGGTGCGGGGTGTGCTGCGTGAAGGCAGCACCGGGGCGGACCAGGTGCCGGGGTTGGACGTGCAGGCGGTCGAGCAGGTCCCCGCGCCGTCGGACCCCTACGAGTACTGAGCGCCTCAGGCCCTGCGGATCTCCGACGACCACGAGAGGACCGCGGCGGCGGCCGCCAGCACCACACCGAGCAGCGCCTCCGCCACCGGAAGCCTGCCGGACACCAGCGCGTCCACGGCGGAACCCGCCGGCGGCAGCCACGGCTGCACCGCCGTGGCCATGACGACCGCGACGCCGAGGCAGAACGACCAGCCGATGCGGGTGACCACGGGCCGGGCGACGAGCAGGCCGACGGCCGTGCCCGCGGCGGCGCACGCGAGGTGGGCGAGGGCGCCGAGCAGCAGCACCGCGGGCGGGTACGGGTAGCGGCTCAACACCGCGGGCAGCAGCACCGAGGCCGCGGCGAGGACGAGGCCGCCGGCCAGCGCCACGAGCAGGGTGGCGGCCGCGACCCGCGCCGGGCCGCCCGCCGTCGCGATGGTGACGCTGCGCTGCTCGGGTGCCTCGGCGTTCGCCACGACCACGGCGAACCACGCGGCGGTCGGGTACACGGCGAGCGCCGACACCGCCCACGGGCCGGGCGGCGGCCCCGGGTCGCCGCCGAAGAGCACGGCCAGCACCGCGCCGTGCACCAGCACGGGGAGCAGGAAGCGCTGCGATCGGCCGACGTCCGCCGCGAGGTAGCGGGCGACGGCCGCCGTCCGGACGAGCGCCGCCGTCCACGCGGTCACGGGTGCCTGTCCTCGCGCCGGACGTCGAGCACGGAGCAGCCCCGAGCGAGCGCCGCAGCGAGGAGCCCGTCGCCCCGGTCGGCAGGGACCCGCACGGTCAGCGCCCCCGCCCCGAGCCACGACTCGCGCACACCGGGCAGGCCGCGCAGCGTCTCGGCCGGGTCGCCGGGGCAGCGCAGCTCGACGAGGGTGTGCGCGACGTCCGGTGGTCGGGACGCGGCATCCCGCGAGAGGATCCCACCGGCGATCCGGAACACGACGGCGCCGGGCAGCGCGGCGGCCCGGCCGGTGTGGTCGGCGACCAGCAGCGCCGCACCGGTCGACGCGGCCGCCAGCCGCCGATCCAGGGCGATCGCGGCCGCGGCGTCGAGCCCGGACCACGGCTCGTCCAGCACCAACAGCTCGGCACCGCACCCGAGCGCCTGTGCCAGGCCGACCTTCTGCACGTTGCCGGTGGACAGTTGGGCGACGGGAGCGTCGAGGTCCCCGCTGAAGCCGAGGTCGTCCAACAATGCGAAGCCGCTCACCCGGGGGGGCGCCGTGGATCTCCGCCATGTGGCGCAGGTAGGCGCGCGCCGGCATCCGGACCGACGCGGGCACGCGTCCGGGGAGGAACCCGACCACCCGCGGCCGGCCCGTCACCCGCCCCACCGTGGGCGCCGCCGCACCCGCCACGATCCGCAGGAGGGTGGACTTGCCCGTGCCGTTGCCGCCGACCACCACGACCGGGCGCCCCGCGGTGAGCTCCAGGTCGACCCCCGCCAGCACCTCGCCCCGACGCCGGTAGGCCTTGCGCACCCCGGCGATCCGCACCGGCCCGACCCCCACCCGGCCATCCTGCCGCGCCGTCTCAGCGCTCCCCGCGCCGCCCCACGAGGGCGCCCGTCATCACGTCGTCCGGGTCTCGCGGGCGCGGGCCCTCCGCACGGCGAGCACCACGAGCCCGACCACGATCAGCCCGATCACCACGTAGGTGACCGGCCCGAGCCAGCCCTCCACCTGCCCCCAGTTCTCGCCGAGGACCCAGCCGAGCGCGATGAAGGCCGCGTTCCAGACGCCACTGCCGACGGTGGTGAGCACCAGGAAGCGCCACATCGGCATGCCGGAGATCCCGGCCGGGATGGAGACGACGCTGCGCAGGAACGGGACGCAGCGGGCCAGCAGCACGACCTTGCCGCCGTGCCGGTCGAAGACCGCGTCGCCGCGTTCCAGGTCCTTCTGGCTGACGAACACGAACCACCGGTGCCCGGCCAGCCGGTGCAGCCGGTCGTAGCCCAGCCAGGCGCCGAGGCCGTAGAGCAGCAGCGCCCCCACCACCGAACCCGCGGTGGCAGCGGGCCAGACGGCCAGCACGTTCAGGCTGCCGGTGCGCGCGCGGAACCCGGCGAGCGGGAGGATCACCTCCGAGGGGATCGGCGGGATCACGTTCTCCAGCAGGATGAGCAGGCCGACGCCGAGCGCGCCGAGCCGGTCGACGATCGCGAAAACCCAGTCGGCCACGTGTCCAGGTTGCCCGAGTCGGGCGACGCCAACCAGTGCGTCGGGAGCGTCCGCCGCGGGTACTTCGTCGCGTGACGGTACGGACGCTGGGCGTCGAAGAAGAGTTCCTACTGGTCGACCGGCAGTCGGGACGGCCGCGAGCCGTCGGGCAGGCGGTACTCGCCGCCGCGGACGAGCTGACCGGCGAACTGCAGCAGGAGCAGGTCGAAACCGCGACGTTGCCCTGCCACACGCTCGACGAGCTGTCCGCGCAGGTGCGCGCCGCCCGGGACACGGCGGCCGCGGCCGCCGCCGGCGCGGGCGTCGCGCTCGCGCCGCTGGCCACCTCACCGCTGCCGGTCGAGCCCACCATCACCCCGTCGCGGCGGTACGCGGAGATGGCCCGCCGGTTCGGGCTCACCGTCGACGAGGAGCTCACCTGCGGCTGCCACGTGCACGTGGCGGTCGACTCCCCCGACGAGGGCGTCGCCGTGATCGACCGGATCCGGCCGTGGCTCGCCCCGCTGGCCGCCCTGTCGGCCAATTCCCCGTTCTGGGGCGGGGAGGACTCCGGCTACCGCAGCTACCGCACCCAGGTGTGGCAGCGCTGGCCGTCGGCGGGGCCGTACGCCCCGTTCGGCTCGGCCAGGGCGTACCGGGCGTTCGTCGACGCCGCGCTCGGCAGCGACACCCTGCTCGACGAGGGCATGCTCTACCTCGACGCCCGGCTGTCGCGGCAGCACCCGACCGTCGAGGTGCGGGTGTCCGACGTCTGCCTCGAGCCCGACGACGCCGTGCTGGTGGCCGCGCTCGTCCGGGGGCTGGTGCAGACCGCCGCCGACACCCGCGACACGGCCCCGGACCCGGTGCGCACCGAGGTGCTGCGGCTCGCGGCGTGGCGGGCGAGCCGCACCGGCATGGAGGGCGAGCTGCTGGACCCGCGGACCTGGCGCCCGGCCAAGGCCCCGGAGGTCCTCGACGCCCTCGTCGCCCACATCACGCCGGCCCTGGAGGAGGCGGGCGACCTGCGCGTGGTGCGCGAACTGCTCGACGCCGTGGTGTACCGGGGCACCGGGGCCCGGCGCCAACGCGAGGTGCTGTGCCGGACGGGCGATCTGACGGCGGTGGTCCGCGACGCGGTACACGAGTCCTGACCCGTCGCCCAAGAGGCGACGCTCCGGCTCCACGCTGACTCCACACACCCTGTAGCCACTTCACACAAGGCCCGCCTTGTGTGAAGTGGCTGCTAGGTGTGTGGAGTGCTCCGGAGTGGGGCCCGGGTTAGGCCGCCTTCGCTGCGCGGCTCCGCATGCTCTCCGGCACCTCGAAGCGGCTTCCGTAGCGCCTCGCCAGCTCGTCGGCGCGGGCCACGAAGCCCGCGACGCCGCCGGGGTACCCCTCGACGTACTGGACGGCGCCGCCGGTCCAGGCCGGGAAGCCGATGCCGAAGATCGAGCCGATGTTGGCGTCGGCGTCAGTGGTCAGGACGCCCTCGTCGAAGCACTTCTGGGTCTCGATGGCCTCGACGAACAGCATCCGCTCGGACAGCTCGTGCAGGTCCACGTCGTGGTTCGTGGCGCCCAGCTCGGTGCGCAGTCCCGGCCACAGCCGCGTCCGCCTGCCGTCGGCGTAGTCGTAGAAGCCCGCGCCGCCCGACTTGCCCGGGCGGCCGGCCTCGACGAGCCGGTCGATGATCTGCTCCGCCGGGTGCGGGTCCCACGTGCCGCCGGCCGCCTGTACCGCGGCCTTCGACTCGTTGCGGATCTTCTGCGGCAGGGTGAGCGTCAGCTCGTCCATCAGCTGCAGAACCGGCGCCGGGTAGCCGGCCTGCGCCGAGGCCTGCTCGATCGTCTGCGGGTCGATGCCCTCGGCGAGCATGGCGACGCCCTCGTTGAGGAACGTGCCGATCACGCGGCTGGTGAAGAAGCCGCGGCTGTCGTTGACGACGATCGGGGTCTTCTTGATCCCCAGCGTGACGTCGAACGCCTTGGCGAGGGTGGCGTCCGAGGTCTGCTCGCCGCGGATGATCTCGACCAGCGGCATCTTGTCGACCGGCGAGAAGAAGTGCAGGCCGATGAAGTCGGCCGGGCGGTCGACGCCCTTCGCGAGCTCGGTGATCGGCAGCGTCGAGGTGTTGGAGCACAGCAGCGCGTCCGGCGCGAGGTGCGGCGCGGCCTCCCGGAACACCTGGTGCTTGAGCTCGACCGACTCGAACACGGCCTCGATGACGATGTCGCAGCCGGCCAGGTCGGCGTAGGAGTCGGTGGGGGTGATCCGGGCGAGCAGCGCGTCGCCCTTCTCCTGGGTGGTCTTCCCGCGCTTGACGCCCTTCGCGACCAGGCCCTCGGAGTAGGCCTTGCCCTTCTGCGCGGCCTCGACCGAGACGTCCTTGAGCACGACCTCCCAGCCGGCGAGCGCGCAGACGTAGGCGATGCCCGCGCCCATCATCCCGGCGCCGAGCACCGCGACCTTCGTGGGCTGCCACTGCGCGTACCCGTCCGGGCGCGACTTGCCGCCGTTGATGGCCTGCAGGTCGTAGAAGAACGCCTTGGTCATGTTCTTCGAGATCTGGCCGGTGACCAGCTCGGTGAAGTAGCGCGCCTCGATGCGGAACGCGGTCTCGATGTCGACCTGGGTGCCCTCCACCGCCGCGCAGAGGATGTTGCGCGGCGCGGGCATCGGGGCGCCTTTGAGCTGCTTGCGCAGGTTGGCCGGGAAGGCGGGCAGGATCGAGGCGAGCTTCGGGTTCGACGGCGTGCCGCCGGGGATCTTGTAGCCGGGCTGGTCCCACGGCTGTTTCGCCTCGGGGTTGGCGGCGATCCAGGCCCGTGCCTTGTCGAGCATCTCCTCAGGGCTGCCCGCCAGCTCGTCGAGGATCCCGATCTCCAGCGCCTTGGCCGGCTTGTGCCGTTGGCCCTGCACGAGCACGTTCATCACGGCGTTCGCGATGCCGAGCATGCGGACGGTGCGCACGACGCCGCCACCGCCGGGCAGCAGGCCCAGCGTCACCTCGGGCAGCCCGTAGACCACGCCCTTGGCGTCGAGCCCGATCCGGTGGTGGCAGGCGAGCCCGATCTCAAGGCCCCCGCCGAGCGCGGTGCCGCCCATGGCCGCGACGACCGGGCGCCCGAGCGTCTCCAGCTTGCGGAACTGCCGCTTCACGATCGCGGTCTGCTCCATGTAGGCGGGCGCGTCGGCCGGCGTCGCCGTGCTCATCGTGTCGAGGTCGCCGCCTGCGAAGAAGGTCTTCTTCGCGGACGTGACGATCACTCCGGTGATGTTCTCCTTGTCGGCCACCAGCGCGTCGACGCACTCGCCCATCGCCTCGACGTAACGCTCGTTCATCGTGTTGGCGCTGCGGCCCGGGTCGTCGAGCGTGACGACGACGATCCCGTCCCCGTTCTTCTCCCAGCGGACGGCCTTCTGCTGCTCAGTCACGTGATGCCCTTTCAGGAGAGGCGCTCGACGACGGTGGCGATGCCCATGCCGCCGCCCACGCACAGCGTGGCGACGCCGAAGCGCTGGTCGCGGCGCTCGAGCTCGTCGATCAGCGTGCCGAGGATCATGGCGCCGGTCGCGCCGAGCGGGTGGCCCATGGCGATGGCGCCCCCGTTGACGTTGACCTTGTCGTGCGGCACGCCCATGTCCTTCATGAACCGCAGGACGACGGCGGCGAAGGCCTCGTTCATCTCGAACAGGTCGATCTGGTCGGCCGTCATGCCCGCGCGGGCGAGCGCCTTGCGGGTGGCGGGCGCGGGGCCGGTCAACATGATCGTCGGGTCTGCCCCGGAGAGCGCGGTGGAGACGATCCGGGCGCGCGGGGTGAGACCCGCGGCCTTGCCCGCCGCCTCGGTGCCCAGCAGGACGAGCGCGGCGCCGTCGACGATGCCCGAGGAGTTGCCCGCGGTGTGCACGTGCTCGATCGCCTCGACCCAGTGGTAGCGCTGCAGGGCCACGGCGTCGAAGCCGCCCTGGTCGCCGACCATCGCGAACGAGGGCTGCAGCCCGCCGAGCGCCTCCAGCGTGGTGCCGGCGCGGACGTGCTCGTCGCGGTCCAGCACGGTCAGGCCGTTGCGGTCCTTGACCGGCACGACCGAGCGGGCGAAGTAGCCGTTGGCCCACGCCTTCGCCGCGCGGGTCTGGGACTCCAGCGCGTAGGCGTCGACGTCGTCGCGACCCCAGCCCTCCAGCGTGGCGATGAGGTCGGCGCCGATGCCCTGCGGCACGAATCCGGTCTCGTAGGAGGTCTCCGGGTCCATCGCCCACGCGCCGCCGTCGGAGCCCATCGGTACCCGCGACATCGCCTCGACGCCGCCGGCGAGCACGAAGTCGGCCATTCCGGCGCGCACCTGGTGGGCGGCGTTGTTCACCGCGTCCAGGCCGGAGGCGCAGAAGCGGTTGAGCTGCACGCCCGCGGTGGTGTCCGGGAGCCCGGCGAGGATCGCGGCCGTCTTGGCGATGTCGCCGCCCTGGTCCCCGATCGGCGACACGACGCCGAGCACGACGTCGTCGATCGTGGCGGGGTCCAGCTCGGGGAACCGGTGGCGCAGCTCGTGGATCAACCCCACGACCAGCGAGACCGGCTTGACCTCGTGGAGCGAGCCTGAGGCCTTGCCCCGGCCACGCGGCGTGCGGACGGCGTCGTAGACGAACGCCTCAGGGATCTCAGGCATGGACAAGCCTTTCCTCGACGACCGGGTGAACCCCTCCGCTTTGTTACAGCAGCACTGTCACATAGGTCAAGCGGTGCCGTAATCTGCGCCTCATGTCAGCGCTATCGCCACCCGACCAGGGTGAGCTCCTGACGATCGACCAGCTCGCCCACCGCACGGGCATCACGGTCCGCACCATCCGCTACTACTCCGGGCGCGGCCTGCTCCCGCCCCCGCAGCTGCGCGGGCGCACCGGGCTCTACGGACCCGACCACCTGGCCCGCCTCGGGCTGGTCAGCGAGCTGTCGGCGCTCGGGTTCACGCTGTCGGCGATCGAAAGCCACCTGGAACGGCTGCCGCCGCACGTCGGGCACGCCGAGCTCGCCCTGCAGCGCGCGCTGCTCACCCCGTGGGTGCCGGAGGAGATCGAGGAGGTCGACCCCGCCGAGTTGGAGCGGCGTGCCGGTCGCGCGCTCTCGGCCGCCGACCTGGAGGCGCTCGAGAACCTGGGGGCGATCAGCGCGGTATCCGGCGGGCGCCTGCGCCTGCACGGCACCGGCGCCCTCGGCAGCGCGCTCGCCGTGATCGACTCCGGCCTGCCGACCGATGTGTGGCGGCGGGCGCACGAGATGATCGAGAAGCACACCGCGGCGCTGGCCGAGGACCTCATGGCGATGTTCCAGGACGAGGTGCTGCAGCCCTACCGCGACCGCGGCCGCCGCGCCGAGGAGCGCCACCGCCTGGCCACCGCGCTGTCCCAGCTCAAGCCGGTGACGGTGCTCGGGCTGGTCACGGCGTTCGGCCGCGCGGTGAACCGGACGATCCGCGAACGGATCGGCGACTGAGGAGAAGGGATCGGATGGCCGACTCGCAGGAGTGGACCTACCCGGGGCACGCGGGCGAGCTCGCCGCCCGCAGCTGGCAGGCGAACGGGCCGGGCGCGCGCTACGTGGCCCTGCTCTGCCACGGCTACGGCGAGCACATCGGCCGGTACGAGCACGTGGCCGACGCGCTGGTGCGCCACGGCGCGGTCGTGCACGGTGTCGACCACGTCGGCCACGGGCGCAGCGCGGGCGAGCGCGTGCTCATCCAGAACTACGAGCAGGTCGTCGCCGACTTCCACGAGCTCGCCGTGCGCACCCGCGAACCGGGCCTGCCCACCGTCCTGATCGGGCACTCGATGGGCGGCATGATCGCGGCGCGCTACGCCCAGCGGTACGCCGACGAACTGGCCGCACTCGTGCTGTCCGGCCCGGTGCTGGGGCGCTGGGACTCCGCGACGTCGCTGCTCGCGCTCGACGAGATCCCCGACACCCCGATCGACCCGGACACGCTCTCCCGCGATCCCGCCGTCGGCGCCGCCTACGCCGCCGACCCGCTGGTCTGGCACGGCCGGTTCGCCCGCACCACCCTCGAGGCGATCGCGGAGTGCCTCGACCGGATCCGCGCCGCCGGCCGGCTCCCCGACGAGCTGCCCACGCTGTGGGCGCACGGCGCCGACGACGCGCTGGTCCCGATCGACGGAACGCGAGAGGGCATCGAGCGGCTGCGCGGCGCCCGGTTCGAGCAGCGGATCCTGCCCGGCGCCCGCCACGAGATCTTCAACGAGACCACCAGCGACGAGGTCCTGGCGGAGGTCACCGCGTTCGTCTCCCGGGCGCTGTCGTGAGCGAGCTCTTCACCCATCCCCTCTCGGTCCGCTACCTCGAGGTCGACGCGCAAGGCGTCGTCTTCAACGCCTGGTACCTGGCGTACTTCGACGACGCGATGAGCGCGTTCCTCGAGGCCCGCGGCCTGCCGTACAAGTCGATGCTCGATGCCGGCTACGACGTGCAGCTGGTGCGCTCGGAGATCGACTGGAAGGCCGGGCTGCGCTGGCAGGACAGGGCCGAGGTGGCGGTGTCGACCGCCCGCATCGGCCGCACCAGCTTCGCCCTGGACTTCGAGGTGCGCCGCGACGGCCACGAGGTGACGTGCGCGGGCCGCACGGTCTACGTGGTGATCGCAACAGACGGCACAGGCAAACAGAAGATCCCGAAGCTGATAGCGGACGCGCTGGGCGAGCCGACCCCGCTGCTCCCCAGCGCCACTCCGCATACCCAGTAGGTACTTCGCACAAGGCCCGCCTTGTGCGAAGTGGGGGCTGGGTGTGCGGAGTCAGTGTTCGGCGGGTGTGCAGGCGCGCGCGGGGCGCGACAAGGTCCTCGCGGCGCGGTTCAGCATCGCGCGCACGATCCTCGGGTGCACCGCGCGCACCAGCGCGGAGTAGGCCCGGCCGCGCCCGTTGTGCAGCCGCACGACGGTGGTCAGCACCACGCGGTCCGCCTCGCGGCGCACCGACGCCCGGAAGTCGAGGTGGTTCGCGTCCGAGCCGAGCAGCACCTCGTCGTCGCACCGGGCGACGGTGTCGAACGCGGCCCGCCCGCCGCGGTCGATGCCCACCAGCCCGACGAGCACCTCGCGCAGGCCGAGGGCGGCCGCCACCCAGCGCGGTGGGTCGCGGAACACCGCGTCCGCCCAGGCCTGCGGGTCGACCGGCGTGCCCGGGAGCGCGGCGACGGCGTACGCGTCGCTCCAGTCGACGCGCGGCAGGGCCGCCGCGAGCAGCGCCGTGCGCGGCGGCGCGACGGGACGGGCCCGCGGTGCCTCCACCGCGACCAGCAGCCGGACCCAGGGCGACCGGCGGGCCGGGTGGGCCGGCTCGTGCCCGACCGCGCGCTCGGCGTTGTCGAACATCTCCTCGAGCACCGCGTCGTGCGCCCAGCGGACCGCGAGCGGCCAGGCCAGGCGCATGCTCCCGGTCAGGCGCCCCTCGGCGACGTGGCGCAGCAGCGTGCGGTCCGGCCCCGCCGGCTCCGCCGTGAACGTGTGCCCGCCGTCGAAGCCGTGGCCGGGCTCGAACGCGAAGGCGATGGCGCGCCCCGGCTCGTACCCGACCACCCGGTAGCGGATCGGGCCGTGCCCGCCCGCGGCACCGACCGCGACCGGCCCGTCCAGCACCATCGGCTCCCACGCGGGCGACGGCCACAGCACGTCGTCCGGCCCGCCGATCCGGTCCAGCAGCGGACCCACCACCTCGATCGGCGCGGGAACGAGCCGTTCGTGCACGTTGCGGACCACCGGACCACCTCCGTACGCCACCGTATGGAACTTCCGTACGGTAGCGTACGGACGTGACCGAGCGGAAGCGGCTGACTGCGCGCGACTGGACGGCGGCAGCTCTCGCAGCCCTCGCCCGCGGCGGGATCGCCGCCGTGGGGGTGGAGCCGATCGCGGCCTCGCTCGGCGCCACGAAGGGCAGCTTCTACTGGCACTTCAGCAACCGGGAGGCGCTGCTGGAAGCCGCCTTGGCGGAGTGGGAGCGCATCGACACCGAGGAGGTGATCGCGCTCGTCGAGGCCGAGCCGGACGTCCGGCGCAGGTTGCGGCTGCTGCTCACCGTGGCCGTCGGCGGGCACGACGGCAGCCCGGGCGAGCGGGTGGAGCTCGCACTGCAGCCTACCGCGAGCCATCCGCTGGTCGCCCCCGTGCTCGCCCGGGTCAGCGCGCGGCGCCTCGACTACCTCACCGCGCAGTTCACCGCTCTCGGCTTCCCACCCGCCCAGGCCCGGCAACGCAGCCTGCTCGCCTACACCGCCTACCTGGGCCACGCGCAGCTCGCGCACGCGACCCCGCAGGCCACGCCGTCCGGTGACGCGCTGCCGGCCTACGTGGACTTCGTGATCTCGACGCTCAGCGCCCGGTGACCGAGCGGAGGTAGCGCTGCACCCACCCGTCGGCGAGGTGTGCGGCCCACAGCTGCGCCACGGGGGCGTCCTCGTCGGCGTAGCGGTCCACCCGCTCCAGGCAGGCGCGGCGCAGCTGGCGCTTCGTCATGGCGAAGGTGTCGGCCGGGACGGCCGCGGCGGTCCCGGCAGCCACGGCCGCGGCCCGCGCCGACAGCTCCGCAGCCGGCACGACCTCGTGCACGAGCCCGAGCTGCGCGGCCCGCTCCGGCAGGTGGGTCTGCGCCCCCTTGACGAGCTCGCGCGCGCCCCGCTCACCCACGGCGGCGGTGAGCACCTCCAGCGCGATCCGGGGGAAGGGGACCCCGACACGGACCTCCGGCACGCCGATCCGCGCACCGCCCTCGGCCATCAGGACGGTGTCGGCGCAGGCCGCGAGCACGCAGCCCCCGGCGATCGCGTGCCCGTCGACGGCGGCGACGAGCGGCTTCGGCAGCTCGAACGCCGCCCGGAACGCCTCGCACAGCGCCGGGAGGAAGCGCGCCACGTAGGCCTCGCCCTCGGCCAGGCAGCGTTTCAGGTCCACACCTGCCGAAAAGGCTCGGTCGGATCCGGTGAGCACGACCGCGCGGGCCGGGTCGGCGGCCAGCGCGCGGAACCGCTCCGCGAGCGCCTGGCACAGCTCCAGGTCCATGGCGTTGACGGGTCCGTGGGCCATCCGCAGCACCGCCACCGGGACGCCGTCGACATCGAGATCCTCGCGTTCGATCACGGTGTCCGAACCTACCGGCGGCGCCGTCACGTGGCAGGCTGCGCATGAGCGCATCGGAACGACAGAGAGGTGGCGGAGCCATGCCGCAGCAGGTCCGCGGGATCGTCGCGCACAAGAAGGGCGAGCCGGTCTCGATGGAGACGGTGATCGTGCCCGACCCGGGGCCCGGTGAGGCGGTCGTGCAGGTGCAGGCCTGCGGGGTCTGCCACACCGACCTGCACTACCGCGAGGGCGGGATCAACGACGAGTTCCCGTTCCTGCTCGGGCACGAGGCGGCCGGGGTCGTCGAGTCGGTCGGCGAGGGCGTCACCGACGTCGCACCCGGCGACTTCGTGATCCTCAACTGGCGCGCGGTCGACGGCACCTGCCGGGCCTGCCGCCGCGGCGAGCCCTGGTACTGCTTCTCCACGCACAACGCCACGCAGAAGATGACGCTGGAGTCCGGCCAGGAGCTCTCCCCCGCGCTGGGCATCGGCGCGTTCATCGAGAAGACGCTGGTGCACGCCGGCCAGTGCACGAAGGTGAACCCCGGGGTGAAGCCCGAGGTCGCGGGCCTGCTCGGCTGCGGGGTGATGGCCGGGATCGGCGCCGCGATCAACACCGGGAATGTGGGGCGCGGCGACTCGATCGCCGTGATCGGCTGCGGCGGCGTCGGGATGGCCGCGATCGCCGGCGCGAAGCTCGCCGGGGCGACCACGATCATCGGCATCGACGTCGACGACCGCAAGCTCGAGTGGTCGAAGGAGTTCGGGGCCACCCACACGATCAACTCGCGCGAGCAGGACCTGGTCGAGGCCGTGCAGGCACTCACCGACGGCAACGGCGCGAACGTCGTGGTGGAGGCGGTGGGCCGCCCGGAGACGTTCAAGCAGGCGTTCTACGCGCGGGACCTGGCCGGCACGGTCGTGCTGGTCGGCGTGCCGACGCCGGAGATGACCGTCGAGCTCCCGCTGATCGACGTGTTCGGCCGCGGCGGGGCCACCAAGTCCTCCTGGTACGGCGACTGCCTGCCCTCGCGCGATTTCCCGATGCTGGTGGACCTGCACCTGCAGGGCCGGCTGCCGCTGGAGAAGTTCGTGACCGAGACGATCGCGCTCGACGGCGTCGAGGCGGCGTTCGAGAAGATGCACAAGGGCGACGTGCTGCGTTCGGTGGTGGTCCTGTGAGCCCGGTCGAGCACCTCGTCACGTCCGGCACGTTCTCCCTCGACGGCGGCACGTGGGACGTCGACAACAACGTGTGGATCGTCGGCGACGAGCGCGAGGTGCTCGTCATCGACGCTCCGCACGACGCCGACGCGATCGCCGAGGCCGTCGGCGACCGGCGCCTCGTCGCCGTGGTGTGCACGCACGGCCACGACGACCACGTGCGCAAGGCGCCGGAGCTGGCCGACCGGTTCGGCGCGCCGATCCTGCTGCACCCGGCCGAGGCGCCGCTGTGGGAGATGACCCACCCCGACCGCGCGCCGGACCGCGAGCTCGCCGACGGCGACACCGTCACGGCGGGTGGCGTGGTGCTGCGCGTGCTGCACACGCCCGGCCACTCCCCCGGCTCGTGCAGCCTGCACGCGCCGGAGCTGGGCACCGTGTTCACCGGCGACACCCTGTTCCAGGGTGGACCCGGGGCCACCGGGCGCTCGTTCTCGTCGTTCGACACGATCATCGACTCGATCCGGGAGCGGCTGCTGACGCTGCCCGGGGACACGACGGTCCGTACGGGTCACGGCGACTCGACGACGGTCGGTGGCGAGCTGCCGCACCTGGAGGAGTGGATCGCACGCGGTCAGTGAGGCAGAGTCGCGAAAAATGTAGCTCATCTTGTGCTACCTTTCGGTCATGACTCTGCCTGAGGGCGAGAGCATCGGCATCCGCGAACTGCGCCAGCACGCCTCGCGCTACATCGCGATGGCCAAGACGGGAAAGCGGGTGCCGGTCACCGAGCGGGGCAAGCTGGTCGCGTACCTCGTGCCGGCCGAGGAGCCGACGTCGACCTACGACCGCCTGGTCGCGGCGGGTCAGGTGCGGCCCGCCCGGGGGAACATCCTGGACACCCTGGCCTCGTTCGAGCCACTCGAGGCCGCGCCGGGTGAGAAGCCGCTCTCCGAGGTGCTGCGCGAGATGCGCGACGAGGAGCGGTATTGATCTACATCGACACCTCGGCGCTGCTCATGCTCGTCAAGACCGACGAGGCCGAGGGGCCCGCCCTCCGCGACTACATGACCGGGTCGGGCGATTCCCGCCTCGTCTCGAGCGCCTTGCTCGCCGTCGAGGCGCGTCGAGGCATCCTCCGGGGGCGTCCGGACGGCCTGCCCGAGGTGGGCCTGCTCCTCGCGGACGTCGCCCAGATCGAGATCTCGGACGCGGTCATCGAGTCCGCGAGCCGGCTCCCCGACCCGCTCCTGCGCTCCCTCGACGCCATCCACCTCGCCACGGCCCTGCTCATCCGCGACGAGCTGGACGTGCTGCTCAGCTACGACGAGCGCCTGGTCGCGGCGGCGAAGGCGCACGACATCCCCACCGCGAGCCCGACCCGGCCGTAGGGACCCCACGCCGTCGTCATAGTTCACCGCCCACGCCGGGGCGCCGTGAGCGTCGAGGTCACGATGACCGGAATCGCTCACCTGACCGTGCCGCGGGACCGGACCGCGACGACCGAGACGCCGAGCAACCCGGCCGCGGCACCGAACGCGGCGGGGTAGCCGAACGGGTCGGCCACGGCGCCGAGCCCGAGCGCGCCGACGCCCGTCCCGGCGTCGTAGGCGATGTTCCAGGCCGCGCTCGCGGCGCCGTAGCGATTACGGCCGAACGCGGCGAACAGCACGGTCAGCGCGTCGTTCTGGACCACTCCGAACCCGACGCCGACCATCGCGGCACCCAGCACGACCAGAGGGCCGCCGCCCGCGCCGAGCGCGACGACCTCCGCCACCAAGCCGGCCGCGGTGAGCAGCATCCCCGGAGCCAGCAGCCGGCCGCCGAGGCCGCGCCGGTCCACCAGCTCGCCCGCGACGAGCCGCCCGACCAGGGCGCCGCCCGACGTCGCGAGCAGCGCGACCGCCACGATCAACCCGGCGTCGGGCGCCGCGAGCGGGAGGAACGTGATCACCCCGCCCTGCGCGACCGAGCACGTGAGCATGGCCACGAGCGGCGCAGGCGCCGCGCGCGCGAGCGACCCGGTGTGCACCGCGGCGGGCTCGTCCACCGGCGAATGGCCCATGCGGATCGCCGGAACGAGCAGCGCGCCGACCACCGGCCCCACACCCGCGGCGACGAACACCGCGGTGAAGCCGATCCAGTCGACCATCGCGACACCGGCGGCGAGCAGCACGAGCTGCGGCAGCCCGACCGCGAGCCCGTAGCGCCCCGCGGCTCGCCCGTGCTGGGCCCGCGGCACGAGCTCGGCCACGAGCGCGCTCCCCGCGACCGTCGCGAGGCCGAAGCCGACCCCGCGGACCGCGGAGAGCGCGAGCACCGGCCCGAGGTCGGGCGAGAGGGCCAACAGCGGCGCGGGAAGGCCCAGCAGCGCCGACCCGAGACCCAGCACCCAGCGGTGGCCGAGGCGCGCGAGCAGCCACGGCACCGTGAGCTGGGTGGCCACCGTCGTCGCCATCAGGACGGCCGTGGTCGCGCCCGCGCCGAAGGCGCCCGAGCCGCCGCGCGCCACCCACAGCGGCACCACGGGCAACAACAGGGCGTACCCGCTGAAGCAGAACGCCGTGGCACCGAGCATCAGCCGGAAGGACGTGCCGGAGATCCCCGTGGTCGAGCCGGTCATCGCCGCCACCGCATCCCCGCCGTGCCCAGAGCGCCCGCCATCCCCCGAGCGTAGGTCGGCGCGGGGCGGGCATGCCGTCCACGGGTCGACCATGGGATTCGTCACCGGCCACGACGAATGGCCGCGACGGCACTATCGTGTCTTGTTAGCGGTGGCTCAGGATTGAGTTAGAGGTGGCTAATGCCGGACGCGTCGCGCGCGGTGCGCCGCCGTTCCGTGCTGGCCGCCGCGGGTCTGCTCACGCTGTCCGGGTGCGTCGCCGCGCCGCCCTCGCGCGATGAACCGATCGGCGACCGGCGGCTGCGGGTCACCACCACCACCAACTTCCTCACCGACACCGTCACGCGGATCGGCGGCGACCGCGTCGAGGTGACGGGTCTGATGGGCCCCGGAGTCGACCCGCACCTGTACCGGGCGAGCGCGGGCGACGTGCAGGCGCTACGCGGCGCCGACGTGATCCTCTACTGCGGCCTGCAGCTGGAGGGCCGGATGGGTGATCTCCTCGCCGACCTCGCCGCCCGCCAGCCCACCACCGCCGTCACCACCGGCATCGGACGGGAACGGCTGCTCGCCCCCGCCCCCGGCGCCGGCGAGGAGTACGACCCCCACGTGTGGTTCGACCCCACGCTGTGGGCCGACGTCAGCACGTCCGTCGCCATCGCACTCCTGCAGCGCGACCGGGCGCACGAGGCGGGGTACCGCAGCCGCCTCGACGGCTACCTCGCCGAGCTGTCCGCGCTCGACGCCGAGATCGCCCGCATGCTCGCCGCGATCCCGCCCCGGCGACGGGTCCTGGTCACCTCGCACGACGCGTTCGCCTACTTCGGCCGCCGCTACCGCCTCGACGTCGCCGGCATCCAGGGCATCTCGACGGCCGCCGAGGCCACCACCGCCGACGTCGAACGCGTGGCGCAGCTCGTGGCCGAGCGCGACGTCCCCGCGGTGTTCGTCGAGTCGAGCGTGCCCCGCCAGACGGTGGACGCCCTGCTCGCCGCCGCGGCGCAGCGCGGGGCCCGGGTGCGCGTGGGTGGGGAGCTCTACACCGACGCCGCGGGGGAACCCGGCACACCGGAGGGCACGTACGTGGGGATGTTGCGCGCCAACGCCGCTCGGATCGCGGACGGCCTCGGCGGGACGGACTAGGAGGGGGTAGCCGTGTTGATGAGCTCGCCCGTCACGCGTACCGCGGTGGCGCTGGAGGTGCGGGGCCTGACGGTCTCCTACCGTTCGGTGCCGGTGCTGTGGGAGATCGACGCGCAGTTCCCGGCCGGGCACCTGTCTGCGGTCGTCGGACCCAACGGTGCGGGCAAGTCCACCCTGCTCAAGGCCGCCCTCGGGCTGGTGCCGGCGGACGCGGGCCGGGTGCTGGTCGACGGCGTCGAGGGGAAGGCCGCCCTCGACCACGTCGCCTACGTGCCCCAGGCGGAGTCGGTGGACTGGGACTTCCCGATCACCGTCCGCGAGGTCGTCGAGATGGGCCGCTACCGCTCGACCGGCTGGTTCCGCCGCGTGGGGCGAGCCGACCGCGCGGTGGCCGCGGAATGCCTCGAACGGGTGGGGATGGCGGGCTTCGGCCGACGGCAGATCGGCCAGCTCTCCGGGGGGCAGCGCCAGCGCGTGTTCCTCGCCCGTGCCCTCGCCCAGCAGGCCCCGGTCCTCGTCATGGACGAGCCGTTCGCGGGGATCGACGCACGCACGCAGGCCGATCTCCTCGCGCTGCTCGGCGAGCTGCGCGACGCGGGCGGCTCGGTCGTCGTCGTGCACCACGACATGGCCCAGGTGCGGGCCGCCTTCGACTGGACGCTCCTGCTCAACGTGCGCGCCCTGGGCTGCGGCCCCACCGCCGAGGTGCTCACGCCCGAGACCGTGCGCGCGGCCTACGGCGCGGACGTGGCGTGGACCCCGTGAGCGGGGCCGCGGTCGTGGCCGCGGCGCTCGGCCTGCCCTACACCGACGCGGTCGTGATCGCCGGCGCGCTCGTCCTCGGGATCACCAGTGGCGTGCTCGGCGCGTTCGCCGTGCTCCGGCGCCGCAGCCTGGTGGGCGACGCGGTCGCGCACGCGACGCTGCCCGGGGTCTGCGTGGCGTTCCTCGTGGCAGGGGTGAAGGACGTGCCCGGCCTGTTGCTCGGCGCAGCGATCGCCGGGCTGGTCGCGGCGTTGCTCATGGTGGGCATCGAGCGCGCCGGCCGGATCCGTCCCGACGCCGCGATCGGCGTGGTGCTCTCGGCCTTCTTCGCGCTGGGCGTCGTGCTGCTCACCCACCTGTCCAACAGCTCCGACGCCGACCAGGCGGGCCTGGAGCACTACCTGTTCGGCCAGGCCGCCGGGCTGCTCGAGCGCGACGTCGCGGTGATGGCCGCGCTCGCCGCCGTCGCACTGCTGGTGGTCGGGGTGCTGCGGCGGGCACTGACCACCACGCTGTTCGACCCGTCCTTCGCCGGCGCGCTCGGGCTCCCGGTGCGGGCGCTGGAGACCCTCATGACGGCGCTGCTGGTGGTGGCGGTCGTGATCGGCGTGCGGGTCGTGGGGGCGATCCTCATGGTGGCGATGCTGGTCGTACCCACCGTCACCGCGCGCCAGCTCGCCGACCGCTTCCCGCAGGTGCTGCTCCTGGCCGGGCTGGTCGGCGCGGTCGTCGGGGTCACCGGGGCCCTCCTCGCCACCCGGGGTGCGCTCCCCACGGGGCCGGTCGTCGTCCTCGTGGGGTTCGCCGTCGCGCTCGCGGCGCTGCTGCTGGCCCCCGGGCGGGGTGTGCTGTGGCGGGCCCAGCGGCTGCGGGCACGGCGGCGGGCCGTGCACCGCGACGCCGTCCTCACCCACCCGGACGCCCCTGCCGCGGGGCTGCCCGACCTGCTCACCCGTGCGCGCCTGCGCCGCCACGGCCTGCTCGCAGGCGACGGCACGCTCTCCGACGCCGGCCGCGCCGCGGCCGCCGAGCTCGCCGAGCGGCGCGCCCTGTGGACGGCGTGGCTCGAGCACGGCGCGTCGATCCGGCTGCCCGACGCACGCGAACCGGACCCCGCCGACCTCGCCGGCAGCCTCGGCCCCGACGCCGTGGCCCAGCTCCGCCGGGCCGTGAGTGGATACGAGTGCTCCAGCACCCGTATCCACTCACGGCCCCCGGAGGGGGCGTGATGAGCGACGGGGTGCTGATCGTGCTGGTCGCCGGGCTCGTCGCCACGGCGTGCGGGCTGCTCGGGCCGTTCCTCGTGCTGCGCCGGATGGCCCTGCTGTCCGACGCCGTGAGCCACGCCGTGCTGCCGGGGATCGTCGCCGTCTGGCTGGTCGCGCAGACCCGCGCCCCGTTGCCGGTGGTCCTCGGCGCCGCCGCGTTCGCCGTGCTGTGCGTGCTCGGTATCGACGCGCTGCGCAGCACCGGGCTGGTGGCCTCGGACGCGGCCATCGCGCTGGTCTTCCCCGCCCTGTTCTCACTCGGGGTCCTCGGCGTCACCCGCTACGCCGACGGCATCCACCTCGACCTGGACTCCACCATCTACGGCGAGATCGCGTTCGTCCCGTTCGACACGGTGTGGCTCGGCGGCTACGAGCTGGCGCGCTCGGGGGTGGTGCTCGGCGCGGTCGTGCTGCTCAACCTGCTGCTCGTGCTCGCGCTGAGGAAGGAGCTGAAGGCCACCACGTTCGACCCGCAGTTCGGCAGCACGGTCCGGCTGCGGCCGCGGCTGCTGTCGCGGCTGCTGCTGGTGGCGGCCGCGGTCACCGCGGTCGCCGCGTTCGACGCCGTGGGCGCGATCCTCGTGGTGACCATGCTGATCGTCCCGGCCGCCACGGCGTTCCTGCTCACCGACCGGCTCGTCGTCATGGTCGCGCTCGCCATCGGCATCGGATGGGTCGGCGCCGCGGCCGGTTACGCGATCGCGCTGCCGCTGGACAGCTCGATCGCCGGCGCGATGGGCCTGGTCTGTGCCACCTGCTTCGCGCTCGCGCTGCTCGGCTCCCCCCGCCACGGCGTCCTCACCCGCCGGTGGCGCCGTCACCGGTCCCGGGTGGTGGGCTGACGGCGTGGCCCTCCCCGACGCCGGCTTCCCGGCCGACCCCTATCCGGGCGCCGCGCCCCCGTTCTCGTTCGTGCACGCCGACGAGCGGTCCCACGTCCTGCACCCGCACCCGGCACACGGGTGGACGGTCGCCGGCGTGCCGCTGGACTCCTGGCTCGCCGCCCGCGGTGGCGTCCCCCGGGCACTGCGGGTACCGGTGCTGGCCTACGGCTCGAACCGGTGCCCGAGCAAGATCACCTGGCTGCGGCGGGCCCTCGGCATGGGCGCCGATCCGGTCGTCGTGCTGCGGGCCCGCACCCGCGACGTCACCGCCGTGTGGGCGGCGGGACTGCGACGCCGCGACGGGCAGCGTCCCGCGGTGCTGGCGGCCGCACCGGGCGCCGTCGAGGAGCACGCCGTCTGGCTCGCGACACCCGACCAGATCGCGGTGCTCGACCGGTGCGAGGGTCGCGACGAGCGGTTCCGGCTGGCCCGGCTGCGGTCCGGCGAGGTGTGCACCGACCACGGCGTCCGCATCGACGAACCGTGGTGCTACGTCGGGCACGGCGCGATCCGCCGCCCGCTGCTCGTCGGCGGCGCACCGGTGCGCTGCGCGGCCCTCCCCCAGGACGCCGCCCGGTGGCTCGACGGCGTGCCCGCTCCCGGCGACGGCCTCGACGCACCCACCGTCACCGGCGCCCCGCACCCCGACGAGTGGCCCGCGGCCGTGTTCGTCTACGGGAGCCTGCAGCCCGGCCACGCCGCCTGGCCGCGGCTGGCACCGCACGCCGTCGGCGAGCCGCACCGCACCACCGTGGACGGCACGGTGCACGACACCGGTACCGGAGCCTCGGCCCTGTGTCCCGGCACCGGCGGGCGCGCGCCCGGCTGGCTCGTGCCGCTACGCGACCCGGCAGGCCTCCTGCCCGTCCTCGACCAGCAGGTGGACGACGAGCAGGAGGGCCCGCGGTACCGGCGCGAACGGCTCGTGGCCGGGCGGGGCACGCCCTGCTGGAGCTACGTCGGGATGAACCCACCCGGACGCAACTCCAGCCAGATCACGCCGGCTGCGCGCTCGGTGTCATGACCGTGGCCGACGACCCCGGCAACGGCTTCCGCGCGCTCTCGGCGACCATGATCACCGAGGCCAGCGAGATCACGGCGGCCACGACGAGGTAGATCCCCGGCATGGCGTTGTTGCCGGTGCTCTCCACGAGGATGGTCAGGATGAGCGGCGCCGTGCCACCGAAGATCGAGGTGGACAGGTTGTAGCCGATCGAGAAGCCGCCGTAGCGCACGTCGGTGTCGAAGAGCGCGGGCAGCGTGGCCGACATCGTGCCGAGCAGCATCACCAGCAGCAACCCGAGGATCACCAGGCCGGTGACCGTGCCGAACGCGTTGCCCATCGCCAGCAGCATGAACGCCGGGTAGCCGAGCACGATGAACCCGATGCACGAGCCCGTGATCAGCGGCTTGCGGCCGATCCGGTCGGACAGGGCGCCGACCGGGATGATCACGATCATGATCACCAACATCATGCCGAGGATGTAGAGCAGCGCCGGAGTGGCCTCCAGACCGGTCGTGGTCTGCAGATAGGTCGGCATGTAGAACAAGATCGTGTAGACCGCGACGTTGTAGAACAGCACCAGGCCGATGCACGTCACGATGGGCCGCCAGTGGTGGGTCAGCAGCTCCTTGAGCGGCGAGTCCGCAACGGCCTGCTTCTCCTCCAGCTCCCGGAAAGCGGGGGTGTCCTCCAGCTTGCTCCGCAGGTAGAGACCCACGAGGCCGAGCGGTCCGGCGATCAGGAACGGAACCCGCCAGCCCCACGCCGCCATCGCCTCCGGCGCCAGGCTGACCTCCAGGACCGTCACGAGCCCCGCCGCGAGCACGAACCCCCCGGTCGTGCCGAACTCGAGGAAGCTGCAGTAGAAGCCCCGGCGCTTGTCCGGCGCGTACTCCGCGATGAACGCCGCTGCCCCGCCGTACTCGCCACCGGTTGCGAAACCCTGCACGAGCCGTGCGACCACGAGCAGGATCGGGGCGAGCCACCCGACGGCGTTGAACGTGGGCAGGAGCCCGATCGCGAAGCTCGCGGCCGACATCACCACGATCGTCAGCGCCAGCACCCGCTTGCGCCCGATCTTGTCGCCCAGCGGGCCCAGGATGCACCCGCCCAGCGGGCGCACCAGGTACGCCACCGCGAACAACGCGAACGTGAACGCGACGTTTGCGCTCGTGTCACCGCCGGGAAAGAAGTTCAAGGCGATGAAGATCGTGACGTAGCTGTAGATCCCGTAGTCGAACCACTCGACGAGGTTGCCCATCGCGGCGGCACCGACCGCTTTGCGGACGGTGCGCTCGTCGACCTCATGCTGCTGCCCTTGCGGCGTCGCCATATGAAGGTCCTCTCCTTTTGGCCGCCGACGCTAGAAGCGGAGCGTTGGGTCCGCAACAGCTGGGCTCGTGCCGGGCACGGTCCCGTACCCGCTCGGACCGCCCACAAACGCCGGTCACTAGGGTCGGGACCGTGCTGGACGTCACGCGGGTCTCCAAGCGATTTGGAGAACGACAGGCGCTGGCTAAGGTCTCGTTCAGGGTCGAAGCCGGTGAGATGTTCGGCTTCGTGGGCAGCAACGGGGCCGGCGAGACCACGACGATGCGCATCGTGCTCGGCGTGCTCACCGCCGATACCGGCGAGGTGCGCTGACAGGACCGCCCGGTGGATGCCGAGCTGCGGCGCCGCATCGGGTACTTGCCCGAGGAGCCCGGCGCGTAGGTCCACCAACCCCCTGAACGACGAACGCCCCTCGCACAGCCGCCCGGCGACGGGAGCGCCACGAGGGCGAGGGGCCGCTCCAGGTAGGCGGGAGGATGAACCGACCGCGAGGCGCACGCGCGTAGCCCGATCCGCGGTGCGGTCGGTTCACGGCCTCGCAGATGAACCACCAAGCTTCACGCTGGCTCTCCGCGTACCCGTGCGACGCCTTCCCGTCACTGGCAACCACGGTCCAGCGCCAGCGTCCGGAGGACTCCTGAAAGTTCACGCTGCCCCGTTGCTGCGACTCGATCATCAGTCGCGCCTCATGCTCGTCGGCCGCCTCGCCCATCGCGAACCCCTCTGCTGGCACCGTCACCCAGAACGCCACGAGGCCGGAGTAGGCCAACGGAGACAACTGGAACATGGGGGCCTCTGCGCTACTTCGAGGCCGTCGGGGCTGACGGAGACCCGTGGTCGTACGTAGCGTCCGCGAGGTGGACGAGGAGCGGTTGGTGAGCACAGGGGAGGCAGCCCGCGCCCTGGGCGTCTCCTCACGCTCGCTTGCGCGCTGGGCGAGAGAGGGCAGGCTCAAACCTGTGTTCTCCACCCCTGGAGGAGACAAGCGGCCGGGGCAATATCGCTGGGATCTCCAGGACCTCCGCGCACAGTTGCTCCGGATGAACCGGCCGGAGTGATTCTGCCCAGCTCCGCCTGATCAGCCGCTCACCGGCGCGCCCGGCGTCTACGAGCTGGTCGGACTCGACTCAGTCGACTCCGACCTGGAAAGCCCTCGACCACGCAGTCGAGCCCGCGTCGGCCTCCGCGAGGCCCTGTCCACGAAGACCCCCTGACCCGTAGCTCAGCGCTTACGCGGCGTCCACTCCGTGAAGCCCGCGGCACGGGCGTCGTCGGCCGTGCGGAACCAGTACTCCGCCTTGGTGCGCCCGAAGTACGGGCTGGTCGGGGTGTGGAACAGCATCGACCCGGCGTTGCCCTTGACCGTGTACTCCGGGCCGGGCGCGGAGCCGTCGGGCAGCGCGGTCGCCGCGCCGTGCGGCAGACCGTCCCGAGCCGGGGTGGCCGGGGCCGCAGCGCGCGGGCGGGGCGACGGGCGTCGAGTGGCCGGTGCAGCCTCCCGCACCGGTGACGCGACGGCGCGCGGGGCCGGAGCCGGCGGCGTCCATGCCGGCGCAGCGGCGTTCGACGCACGCGCGGAGGCCGCTCCCGCGCCGTTGACGCCCGCGCTGTGCCTCGGCGCCGCGGCGGCCCGCGCAGCGCCGTCAGCCGCGGGGTTCAGCCACTCCGCGCCTGCACCCGTCGGACGCGCCGGCGGCCAGCCGGTGCCGATGTCGGCGGCGGCCGCCGCACGCCGCGACCGGACGATCCATGCGACGGCACCCAGCAGCACCGCGAGCAGCAACCAGCGCCCGCGATGACCGCGGCGCCCCTCCCCCTTGACCGCCATGGAGCTCACCCTCCCTCGGTGGATGCTCACGAAGGGTAAGCCGTGCCCTCACGGTGCGCGATCGCGGGCGGGAGATCAGCCCCGCGCATCCTTGACCCGCTGGTAGCGGGCCAGTGCCTCCTGCCGCTCGGCGGCGTGGTCGACGATCGGCTCCGGATAGCCGTCCGGCACCCCGTCGGGCAGCCGCCACGGCTGGTGCACCGCCTTGCCCGGCACGCCCCGCAGCTCCGGGACGAACCGGCGCACGTAGTCGCCGTCCGGGTCGAACCGCTCGGCCTGCGTCACCGGGTTGAACACGCGGAAGTACGGCGCGGGATCGGTGCCGCTGCCCGCCGTCCACTGCCAGCCGTGCTGGTTGGACGCCAGGTCGCCGTCCACGAGCAGGCGCATGAAGTGCCGCGCACCCCACCACCACGGCAGGTGCAGGTCCTTGACCAGGAAGCTCGCCACGATCATCCGGACCCGGTTGTGCATCCACGCCTGGGCGCGCAGCTGCCGCATCCCGGCGTCGACGATCGGGTAGCCGGTGCTCCCGGCGCACCACGCGTCGAACCGCTCCTGGGCCACAGGGCCCGATGCCAGCGGCAGCGCGTCGAAGGCGCGGTCGTAGTTGCGGCGCGCCGAGTCGGGACGGTGCAGCAGCACGTCGGCGTAGAAGTCGCGCCACGCGATCTCGTTGCGGAAGGTGCCTGCCGATTCCGAGCGCCGCGACGCGAGGTCGGCGAGCAGCGTGCGCGGGTGGATCTCGCCGTACTTGAGGTGCACCGACAGCCGGGACGTGCCGTCGCGATCGGGGCGGTTGCGGTCCGAGCCGTAATCCTGGACCCCGTCGTCGAGGAACTCGTGCCAGCGCCGCAGCGCGGCCTCCTCGCCCGCCTCGGGCAGCGTGGCGTCGACCGCGTCGTCGTCCGGGATCTCCTCGCCCGCCGGCGGGTCCAGCCAGCCGACGGTCGAGGCGTTCGTGTCGGCGGGCGGCCGCCAGCCGTGGTCGGTCCAGGCCCGGCGGAACGGCGAGTACACCCGGAACGGCGCGCCGTCGGCCTTGCGGACCCGCCCCGGCGCGACGGCGTAGGGCGAGCCGGTGCGCACCAGCTCCCGGCCGTCGTCGGCGAGCGCCTTCTCGACCGCCTCGTCGCGGCGCCGCCCGTACGGGCCGGAGTCCGCCGCGACGTGCACGGTGGCCGCGCCGCAGTCCGCCGCGACGCCCGGCACCACGTCGGCGGGATCACCGCGCACGACGAGAAGCCGCCCGCCCAGCGCCGTGTCCAGCGCGCGCAGGCTGCGGAACAGGTACGTGCGGCGAGCGGCTCCGGACGGACCCAGAAGCGCCGGGTCGAGCACGAACAGCGCCAGGGCACGCGGTGCGGCGTCGGCGGCGGCCAGGAAGGTGGGCTGATCACGCACCCGCAGGTCGCGCCGGAACCACACGACCGAGGAATCGGACATGGGCCGACGCTAGTGGCGGCCCCACGGCAGCGCGCGCCGGAGAACCGCCCCGACGAACGAAGGCACTCTCGTCGGCGCCTGGCCGACGAGAGTGCCGTTCGTCAGGTGGGTCCCCGTACTCAGCGGTTGTTCATCGGAACGTACGGGCGTTCCGTCGAACCCACGTAGAGCTGCCGCGGACGGCCGATCTTGGTGCTGGGGTCGTTGATCATCTCGCGCCAGTGCGCGATCCAGCCGGGCATCCGGCCGAGCGCGAACAGGACGGTGAACATCTTCACCGGGAAGCCCATGGCCCGGTAGATGACGCCGGTGTAGAAGTCGACGTTCGGGTAGAGCTTGCGCTCGATGAAGTAGTCGTCGGCAAGAGCGCGCTCCTCGAGGGCCTTGGCGATGTCGAGCAGCTGGTCACTCGCGCCGAGCTTCTTGAGGATCTCGTCCGCGCTCTGCTTGACGATCTTCGCGCGCGGGTCGTAGTTCTTGTAGACGCGGTGCCCGAAGCCCATGAGGCGGGCGCCCTTCTCGCGGTTCTTCACCCGCTCGACGAACGCGTCGACGTTGCCGTCCTCGACGTCGCGGATCCGCTGCAGCATCTCCAGGACCGCCTGGTTGGCGCCACCGTGCAGCGGGCCGAACAGGGCGTTGATGCCGGCGGAGACGCTCGCGAACAGGTTGGCCTGCGACGAGCCGACCATCCGGACCGTGGACGTGGAGCAGTTCTGCTCGTGGTCGGCGTGCAGGATGAGCAGCACCTCGAGGGCGCGTGCGAAGTCGGGGTCCACCTCGTAGGGCTCGGCCGGGAAGCCGAACGTCATCCGGAGGAAGTTCTCGACGAGCCCGAGCGAGTTGTCCGGGTACAGGAACGGCTGCCCCACCGACTTCTTGTAGGCGTACGCCGCGATCGTCGGCACCTTGGCCAGGAGCCGGACGGTGGACAGCTCCACCGCGTCCTCGTCGAACGGGTCGAGGCTGTCCTGGTAGAAGGTCGACAGCGCGCTGACGGCGCTGGACAGCACCGGCATCGGGTGCGCATCACGCGGGAAGCCCTCGAAGAACCGTTTCAGGTCCTCGTGCAGCAGCGTGTGCCGGCTGACGCGGTTGGTGAACGCGTCGAGCTCGGCCTGCGTGGGCAGCTCCCCGTAGATCAGCAGGTAGCTGGTCTCGAGGAAGGTGGAGCCCTGGGCGAGCTGGTCGATCGGGTACCCGCGGTAGCGCAGGATGCCCGCGTCACCGTCGATGTAGGTGATCGCCGAGCTGCAGGCCGCCGTGCTGCCGAAGCCGGAGTCGAGCGTGACCAACCCGGTCGACGGCAGCAGCTTCCCGACGTCGAACGCAGAGGCGCCCTCGGTGGCGGCGTGGATCTCCATCTCGTAGTCGCCGCCGGGGTGGCGCAGGACGGCGGTGCTGGTGGTGTCGTCGGCCATGTGGAGGTTCCCTCACACTCTTGTCTTCCGTGGTTGGCCGCAACGCTAGTGCGCCAGACGGCTGTTGTGCCGGTCGGACGGTGACTCGTTGGTCACGACTGCACGCGACGGGCCGGCGACGACCGGAGCGATCAGTGGGCAGGCCGGTAGCGCCAGAAGACCGGGAAGGCCGCGACCACGGCGACCGCGCCCACGACCACCGCGACGCCCCCGACGGACGCCGCCACACCCGGCCCCCACCACTCCGCGGCACTGCCGTGCCAGAGGTCGGCGACCCGAGGCCCGCCCGCGACGACCACGCCGAAAACGCCCTGCATCCGGCCGCGCATCTCGTCGGTGGCGGCGCTCTGCAGGATCGACATCCGGTACACGCTGCTGATGACGTCGCCCGCCCCGGCGATCGCGAGGAAGAGCACCGCGAGCCACAGCGAGCTGGTGAGCCCGAAGAGGGCGACGCCCACGCCCCACGTGCAGATGGCGAGCGTGACGGCGACGCCCTGGCGCTGCACGCGGTGCAGCAGGCCGGTGAACAGGCCGGCCGCCACCATCCCGAGGGGGATCGCGGCGAACAGCAGCCCCATCGCGAACCCACCGCCCGGTGGGTCGCCGTAGAGCGTCTGGGAGATCTCGGGGAACACCGCGCGGGGCATCCCGAACGCCATCGCCACGATGTCGATCAGGAACGACACCAGCAGCACCGCGTGCAGCGCGGCGTAGCGGAAGCCGTCGACGATCTCCCGCAGGCCCGCCCGCCTGCGCGCGCCGCTCGCCGCGGGCGGCACGGCAGGCAGCCGCCAGGTCGCCCAGAGCGTGGCGAGCAGTGCGATCGCGTCCAGCAGGTAGAGCGTCGGGAGCCCGATCACCGGGATCAGGACGCCCGCGAGCAGCGGCCCGGCGATCGCCCCGACCTGGAACACGGTCATGTTCAGCGCGTTCGCCGCCGGGAGCTGCTCGGCGGGCAGCAGCCGCGGGATGACGGCGTTGCGGGCCGGCTGGTTCACCGCGAGGAACGCGGTCTGGACGGCGAACAGCCCGAGCACCGGCCAGACCCCGCCGGCGCCGCTCGCCGCCGTGACCCAGAGCGCCAGCGACGACAGCGCGATCCCGGCGCCGCTGAACAGCAACAGCGTGCGCCGGTCGACGGCATCGGCGATCGCGCCGCCCCAGAGCCCGAAGACGACCAGCGGCACGAGCCCGAACAGCCCCGTCAGGCCGACGTAGGCCGAGGAGCCGGTGAGCTCGTAGATCTGGGCGGGCACCGCGACGACCGACAACTGCGCGCCGATCACCGTGACGATGCCGGCGGTCCACAGCCGCCGGTAGGCCGGCGTGCGCAGCGGGCGAGTGTCGGTGAGCACGCCGCGCACCGCCCGGGCGACGCGCCGCGTGGCGGGCTCCGCGCCGGACGTCGGACGGGTCGGGGCATCCGGCCCGGCCAGGATGTGCCCTGTCCGCTCGTCGCGGTCGTCCCGGTTCGGGCGGGTGGGCCCCTCCGGACCGGAGGTCGTCATGGGACAACGACTACCACCCCTGGCCTGCAGAGCCACCCCTCGATCCGGCGGCGAGTGCCCGTCCTCACGACCGAAACGGACGAACCACCCCAGCGCGACACCCGCGCACCGAGAGCCCGACTCGCGGACGGGGCGACCCCGACTCGCGGAGTTCCGCGAGTCGGGGCCCAACACCCGCGAGTCGGGGTCTCAGTGTCGGCGAGTCGGGGTCGCTGCGGCTGATCCTGCGAGTGCGGTCCGGCCCAGCAGCGCCGCGAGCCCGTCGATCGGTGGGGCGAGGTCGGACACCGGCCGTGGTGGCGCGAACGGGGATCGCTCCGGTGGGACGTCGGCGAGCTTGACGCGGGTGAACTCCGCCGCGCGCTCGACCACGTCGTCGGGGAACCGGGGCTGCCCGCCGGTCGCCTGCGCGAGGTCCCAGCCGTGCACCAGCTCCTCGACGATGCGCAGGTGGACCGCGACGATGCCGGGCACCGGCCCGACGGGCACCTCGAAGGTCCGTCCGAGCACGCCCGGCTGCCCGAACGCGGCCAGCAGGCTGTCCGCAGCCTCCCGGTAGGTCCCCGCGGGATCGTCGCCGAGCGCGTCGGCCGACCCGGGTTCCAAGGCACCCGCGGTGACCGTCGCCTCGCCGCGGAGGATCGCGGCGAAGAGGCGGTGACCGAGCACCATGTGCTCGACCAGCGCGCGCACGTCCCACTCGGGACACGGGGTGGGTGCGCTCCACCGGTCGTGCCGGACGTCGCCCACCAGCTCGCCGACGATGCGCAGGACCGCGGCGAGGTCGTCGAGGGGAGCCTGTTCGGTGCTGTCGTTCACTGTCGTTCCTTCCCGTGGACCGATGTCCGTCGCTTGTCGAGACACCACCGGCTTCGGGAACGGAACGGTGCGATCAGGCCGGGTGGCACGATCCCACGGTGAGCCAGGACGTGCTGGAGCGCGCTCGACGAGGTGACGAGCACGCGTTCCGCGAGCTGACCGACCCCTACCGGCGCGAGCTGCACCTGCACTGCTACCGCGTCCTCGGGTCGCTCGCGGACGCCGAGGACCTGCTGCAGGAGACGCTGCTCGCGGCGTGGCGCGGTCTGGACGGCTTCGAGGGGCGGGCGTCGCTGCGGGCCTGGCTCTACCGCATCGCCACCCACCGCTGCCTCAACGCGCTGCGCGACGCTGGGCGGCGCAGGCCGCCGGAGCCGCAGCCTTCCTTCGCCCCGCCGGAACCCACGCGCCGCACCGACGTGACCTGGCTGCAGCCCTACCCGGACCACCTGGTGGAGCAGATCGCCGACACCGAGCCGGGGCCCGAGGCGCGCTACCGCGCCAAGGAAGCGGTCGAACTGGCGTTCGTCGCCGGACTGCAGCACCTGCCGCCACGCCAGACCGCCGTGCTCGTGCTGCGCGACGTGCTCGGCTTCTCCACCTCCGAGGTCGCGTCCATGCTGGACACCAGCACGAACGCCGTCAAAGGAACCTTGCAGCGCGCCCGTGCGCACGTGCGGGCCCATCCCCGCCCCGGGAGCGTGGCGCCGCCGGACTCGCCGGCCGAGCGCGACCTGACGCAGCGCTTCGCCGCCGCGTTCACGGCGGGCGACGTCGAGGGTGTCGTCCGGCTGCTGACCGACGACGCGTGGCTGACCATGCCGCCCGCTCCGCACGAGTACCAGGGCCGGGCCGCGATCGCGGATCTCCTCACCACGTTCACCGGCTGGCGCGGTCGCCGCCACCTCCACCTGGTGGGCACCCGCGCCAACACGCACCCGGCCCTGGCCTGCTACCTGGCGGAGCCCGACGGGACGACCGCGCATCCAGCGGGTCTGCTCGTCCTGCGCCCGAGCGGTGACCGGATCGGCGCCGTGACGTGGTTCCTCGGCCACGGGCTGACCCGATGGTTCGACCTGCCCCCGACGGTCGGGTGACGCGGGCCGTCACCCGACACCGTGCCGGTCCGCTCGTCCCGCAATTCCTCGAGGTCTCGTAGGCCCGCACGAGGACACCGGCCCGCGACACGCGCGCATTCGCAGCGCGACTCGCGGGCACGAGACCCCGACTCGCGGGGGTTCCGCGAGTCGAGGGCCGCGTGCGGGAGTGCCGCGGGTCAGGGGGCCAGGCGGCGGATGCGCCAGGTGCGGTCGTGCGTGTCCAGCTCGAAGCGCAGCCGGTCGTGCATGCGGTTGCTGCGCCCCTGCCAGAACTCGACCTGCTCCGGCACGATCCGCCATCCACCCCAGTGCGGCGGCGCGGGCACCGGCTCCTCGGCGGAGAAGCGCCGGGTGGCGGTGGCGAGCGCGTCGTCGAGGACCCGGCGGTCGCGCACCTCCACCGACTGCGCGGACGCCCACGCCCCCAGTTGGGAGCCACGCGGCCGGCCTGCCCAGTACGCCGCGTTCTCGGCCGCCGTGACCAGCTCCACCGTGCCGCGCACGTGCACCTGCCGGTGCTGGGCGTACCAGGGGAAGGTGGCCGACGCGTAGCGCGTGGCCCGCAGCTGGTGGCTCTTCGCCGAGGTGTAGTTCGTGTAGAACACGACGCCGCGGGCGTCGAGCCCCTTGCACAGCACCGTGCGCGAAGTCGGACGACCGTCCTCGCCGGCCGTGGCGAGCACCATCGCGTTGGCTTCGGCGACGCCGTCGGTGACGGCCTCGTCCAGCCACAGCGCGAGCTGCTCGTGCCACGTCGGGGCGAGGTCGCCCACGTCGAGCTCATCGGTCCGCACGTAGTCCACTCGCATCGTCGCCAGCTGCTCTGCCATCGACGCCTCCCCCGGGTAGCCGGCCCACCACGCTATGTGCTATCCGCCCCGATCGACACCCCCGGTGACCGATGCCACCCGGTCGTCCCGTTGCACGCCGATCGGAGCGGGTGCAAGGTGCAGCCAACCACGCCCGCCGATCACGGGGTGGTCTTCTGCTGCACGGGGCCATCACTGTGGCCACGACGGCATGGTCCACGACGAGGAGGACGCGGTGACCACTGCGCCGGCCGCACCCGGAGCCGACCGGAACGAGAGCGCACCGCCCCCGCCGCCCCCCGGGTTCACGCCGGGGCTGGAGGGGCACGTCGCCTTCCGGACGCAGATCGCCGAGCCCGACAAGGACGGCGGTTCGCTGCGCTACCGGGGCGTCGACATCGAGGACCTCGTCGGCCAGGTGACCTTCGGCAACGTCTGGGCGCTCCTGGTCGACGGCCGGTTCGGGCCGGGGCTGCCGCCCGCCGAGCCGTTCCCCATCCCGGTGCACACCGGCGACGTCCGGGTGGACGTGCAGGCCGCGCTCGCGATGCTCGCCCCGTACTGGGGCTACCGCCCGCTGCTCGACATCGGCGACGAGGAGGCCCGCGACCAGCTCGCCCGCGCCTCGGTCATGGCGCTGTCCTACGTCGCGCAGTCCGCGCGCGGGATCGGCGTGCCCGCGGTGCCGCAGGCGCGCATCGACGAGTGCTCCACGATCACCGAGCGGTTCATGACCCGCTGGCGCGGTGATCCCGACCCGGCGCACATCCGGGCCGTGGACGCGTACTGGGTCTCCGCCGCCGAGCACGGCCTGAACGCCTCCACGTTCACCGCGCGCGTCATCGCCTCGACCGGCGCCGACGTGGCCGCCTCGCTGTCCGGGGCGATCGGCGCGATGTCCGGCCCCCTGCACGGCGGCGCGCCGGCCCGGGTGCTGCCGATGATCGAGGAGGTCGAGCGCACCGGCGACCCCGAGGGCCTGGTGAAGGGCATCCTCGACCGCAGGGAGCGGATGATGGGCTTCGGGCACCGGGTCTACCGGGCCGAGGACCCGCGCGCCCGCGTGCTGCGCCGCACCTGCCGGGAGCTCAAGGCCTCGCGCTACGAGGCGGCCGCGGCGCTCGAGCAGGCCGCCCTGTCCGAGCTGCGCACCCGCCGCCCCGACCACCCGATCGAGACGAACGTCGAGTTCTGGGCCGCCGTGATCCTGGACTTCGCCGAAGTGCCGCCGCACATGATGCCCGCGATGTTCACCAGCGCCCGGACCGCCGGCTGGTCCGCGCACGTCATGGAGCAGAAGCACGAGGGCAAGCTGGTGCGCCCGAGCGCGCAGTACATCGGCCCCGGCCCGAGAAGCCCGGAAGAGGTCGAGGGCTGGGCGGACATCCGCCACGCGTAACGAGCCACGCGCAACCAACGGCACTTTCGTCGCTTCCTAGCCGACGGAAGTGCCGTTGGTTCGGCCGCGGACCAGCAGGGAGAGCACGCCGGCCACCATGCACAGGCCGCCTCCCACGTACCAGGCCATGTCGTAGGCGCCGAGCTCGTCGCGGACGATGCCGGCTCCCAGCGCCATCGCCGCCGCACCCACCTGGTGCGAGGCGAACACCCACCCGAACACGACGGGCGCGGCCGCCCCGAACAGCTCCCGGCACAGCGCCATCGTGGGCGGGATCGTCGCCACCCAGTCGAGCCCGTAGAACACGATGAACGCCACCATGTTCGCCTGGATGTCCGGCCCGAACAGGGTGGGCAGCGCCAAGAGCGACAGGCCGCGCAGCACGTAGTAGACGAGCAGCAGGTACCGCGGGTCGATGCGGTCGGTGAGCCAGCCGGACGCGATGGTGCCGGCCACGTCGAAGATCCCGACCAGCGCCAGCAGGCCTGCGGCCACCGTCTGCGGCATCCCGTGGTCGTGCGCCGCCGGCACGAAGTGCGGCTGGATCAGGCCCATGGTGGTGGCGCCGCAGATCATCATGCCTGCGGCCAGGTACCAGAAACCCTTCGCACGGGCCGCCGCGGCGAGCGTGCGCAGCGCCATGCGCGCCGCCCCGCTGCGCATCGGCTCGGCGTCGTCGGCCGCGGTGCCGCCGTAGGGCGTCACGCCCACGTCCCGCGGCCGGTCCCGCAGCAGCCACATCACGAACGGCGCGACGGCCAGCGCTGCCACCGCGACGGCCAGCGAGGCGGGCCGCCAGCCGTAGCCTTCGGCGAGCTGCGAGACGAGCGGGAGGAACACCAGCCCACCCGCCGCGCCGCCTGCGGTCAGGACGCCGGAGACCAGGCCGCGCCGGGCCACGAACCAGCGGCCCGTGACGGTGGCGACGAGCGCGAGCGCCATCGACCCGGTGCCGAGGCCGACGAGCACGCCCCAGCACAGGATCAGCTGCCAGCTCTGCGTCATGAAGACCGTGAGACCGCTCCCGGCCGCCACGACGACCAGCGCGGCCGTCACGACCCGCCGGATGCCGAAGCGCTCCATCAGCGCGGCGGCGAACGGGGCGGTCAGGCCGTAGAGCGCCATGTTGACGGCCGCGGCGAGCGAGATCGTGGAGATCGACCAGCCGAACTCGTCGTGCAGCGGGTTCATCAGCACGCCGGGCACGGCCCGGAAGCCGGCGGCCCCGACGAGGGCCAAAAACGTCACGGCGGCGACCCACCACGCCGGGTGGATGCGCGGCACGCGCGCGGTGCGGAGCTCGGTCACGTCCGGCAGCATCGCCGCACGGCGCGCCCGGCAACAGTGGCCCGAGGGCCAATACGTGAAAGAATCCGGCCATGACCGGACTCCACGAGGTCGCCGTGCTCGCGCTGCCGGACGTGGTGGCGTTCGAGCTGGGGCTGCCCCACAAACTGATCGGCACGGCCGTCGACGACGCGGAACGTCCCCTCTACCGCGTGCGCGTCGCCACGCTGGACGGCGGCCCGGTGCGCACGTCGGCGGGCTACCAGGTGCTGCCCGAACACGACGCCTCGATCCTGCGCACCGCCGACACCGTGATCGTCCCCGGCGTCCACAGCGGCTCGGCGAAGGAACGCGGGGTGCTGGAGCCCGAGCTCGCGGCCGCGCTGGACGGGCTGTCCGCGCGGATGGTCTCGATCTGCACGGGCGCGTTCGTGCTGGCCGCGGCCGGGTTGCTCGACGGGCGCCCGGCCACCACCCACTGGATGCACGCCGACGCGTTCCGCGCGCTGTTCCCGCAGGTCGCACTGAACCCGGACGTGCTGTACGTCGACGACGGCGACGTGCTCACCTCGGCGGGCAACGCCGCGGGCATCGACCTGTGCCTGCACGTCGTGCGCCGCGACCACGGCGCCGTCGTGGCCAACCGGGTGGCGCGGCGCAGCGTCGTGGCCCCGTGGCGCGAGGGCGGCCAGTCGCAGTTCATGGAGCCCGCGCCGGACGCCGAGGGCCCCGGCACGGCGCCCACCCGCGCGTGGGCGCTGGAGCGCCTCCACGATCCGCTCACCCTCGCCGACCTCGCGGCGCACGCCGCCATGAGCGTGCGGACGTTCACGCGCCGCTTCCGCGAGGAGACGGGGGTGAGCCCCGCCCGCTGGCTCACGACCCAACGCGTGGCCGCGGCACGGCGCCTGCTGGAGGGCACCGACCTTCCGGTCGAGCGCATCGCCGCCGAGTGCGGGTTCGGCACCACGGCCTCGCTGCGCCAGCACCTGCACGCCGCCATCGGCGTCGCGCCGCTCGCCTACCGGCGCACCTACCGCGGGGTGGAGCCGGTGGGCGTGTGACCAGGGGTTCCCGCTAGAGGCCCACCCAGCGGGCCAGCTCGACGTCGAACCGCTCCCGGCGGATCCGCTGGTCGATGTAGAGCAACCCGGTGACGCCCGTGGCGAACGGCACGGCGAACGAGCTGGCCACGACGACGCCGATCGCCGCCCGGACCATGGACCCGGTGTCCTCGGGGTCGAGGCTGAGACCGCCGAGCACCCCGATGACCACGATCATGGGCACGACCACCAGAAGCGCGGTGAGCAGCAGGACGCCGAACGTCCTCCACCAGACGCCGTGGACGAGCCTGCGGGACCGCCCGATGGCCGCCACCACGCCGATCGGCTCCAGGACGTAGGCGGCGGGCGCCAGGACCCACAGCACGGACAGGTAGACGGCGACCAGGGTCGCGACCATGATCAGGACAACCGCCAGCAGGATGGCGTCACCGGATCCGGTGGCCGCGACGACCGCCGCCGGGATCGCCACGACCACCACGACCGCGACGACCGCGACCCCGATGAGCAGGGTCAGCCCGATCAGGCCCGCTAGCCGGGGCGCCACGGCGCGCCACGCGGCGGCGACGTCGATCCGCTGCCCGAGCACGGCCCGGCTGAGCACCACGAACAGCAGGCCGGTGAGGAGCGCGCCGAGCACGACCGCGACCAGCGTGCTCCCGATCTGGCCCGCCGCCGCGAGCCAGCCGACCCGGCCCGTGGCCAGCGCGCTCGGATCCGGCTGCGGCAGGGTCAGGTCGACGACGAGCTGGACGACCTGGGTGACGAGCATGATCGCGGCACTCGCCCCGAGCGTGAGCAGCGGGTTCGCCCGGATGTAGCCGATCGCGGCGGACAGCACGTCGCCGACGGCGAGGGGACGGAGCGGCACGACCCCCGGCTGGGGCGCCGCGGGCCAGGAGCCAGGAGCGCCGTACCCCGGCTGGGCTCCGTACGGGGGCCGGCCGTAGGCGGACGGTCCGTGACCCGGCTGGTCGTAACCCGGTCCGTACGCAGACGGCCCGTACCCCGGTTGCCACGCGGCCTGCTCGTACCCGGGCGGTCCGTAACCCGGCTGGCCATAACCCGGCTGCCCGTAGCTCGGTTGGGCATAACCCGGCTGGCCAAAACCCGGCTGCCCGTAACCCGGCTGGCCATAACCCGGCTGGCCATAACCCGGATGCCCGGGATCCGGCTGCCCGACGGGCGTCGGGTACTCGCCCGGCCCGTACCCATCCGGCCCGCCCGGGACCGGGTCCGGTTGCGGGGTCTCCTGCGCGACGGTGGGCGGCTCACCGGACTCCGGCCCGGGGTCGGACTCGGCCGCCGTCGCCCCGACGCTCGGCCCGGCCGACGGCGGCCCCTCGACTGCTGCGGTGCCGGCGTCCGCTCCGGCCGCCGGCGCCTCCGGCTCGGCACCGCCTGTACCTCCCCCGGACCCCGGCCGCTCCGGCGCGGCCTCCTCGCGGCCGCTCCCCGCCGGGTCGCGCGGTGCGTCCTCGCGCGGGGTGCTGTCGGCCGGTTCCGGTCGCTCCTGCTCGTTCGACACGTAGGCCCCCTGAGATCAACGTCCTCCGCATCGTGTCAGCGATCGCCCGCCCGCGTGGGCACACCCCGCAGAACGATGCCGAAGCCCGCCCGCCGGTCGGGTGACCTACCGCGTCGAGGCCGGCTCCAGCAGTACGCCGACGCTGCCCATGCGGGGCATGTCGACCGCCACGACGCCCGCGTCGACCGTCAGCGCCTCGCCGCGGTCGCCGAGGTAGGTCGCGGTCCACGCCCCGGCCACCGGCACCCGCACGCGGGCGCGCAGCGCCACTGGCTCCTCGGCGTAGGACTGCAGGCGCAGCAGCACACCGCCGTCCGCGGCCGAGACCGACACCAGCCGGACCCGGTCGTCGTCGAGCTCGAGCAGCGAGCGCTCCGGTACCGCCTCGGCGGCGGGACCGGTGGCGAGCACGCCGTGCACCGGCAGGGTCAGTTCCGCGGCCGTCCGGATGCCGAGCCCCGACGGGGACAGCTGCTCCCCGGCCCGTCGCACGCCCACCGCGTAGCGCACGGACGCGGTGAAGCCCTGCTGGGAGGGGAAGTTGGTGTCCCAGACGTTGTTGTGCACCCAGGAGTAGATCGTCGCGGGTTCCCGCGGGGTCGTGGAGTCGGGGAACGGCGCGTAGGGCAGCGCGATCGTCTCCGGATGCACGAGCGGGGCCTCGTCGGTGGCCCAGGCCACGGCGTGGTCCCCGTCGGCCACGCTCGCCCAGTTCCGGATCGCCCGCATGTGCTGCGGTGCACCGGGCACGTGCTCCAGCCCGTCCCCGGTGAGCGCGCCGGTGATCTCGTACCGGACGACCGGGTCGTCGGCCGCGAAGGGGAACGCGAAGAAGGCGCTCTCCTTGGTCATCGTGGCGGGCTTGGAGATCCGGTTCTCGATGTCCAGGCGCGCCTGGTCGCGGCCCAGCCGCAGCGTGGTGCGGGCCCAGCGCACGCCGTCGGCGGCGAACTCGAAGGTGAGCCGCTGCTCCACCCCGGTGTCCACGCGCTCGAGGAACGCGGCGGGCCGGGCGAGCGTGCGGCTGCCGAGCAGCTCCAGCTCCGGCGACACCGCCGTCTTGTTCGACTGGTGGTTGTAGCCACCGGCCGTGGTGTAGGTGTCGTAGACGTAGGCGTTGAAGCCGACCACGGCGTCGGTGTTCACCAGCTCGCGACCGGTGGCCAGCTCCACGATCGAGGCGATGCAGGCGCGGGAGAGGTCGACGCGCACGCGCAGGTGCTCGTTCTGGATCACGAGCGGGTCGGGGTGCTCGGCCGCGACCGGCCCTGAGGCCTGCGCTGTGGTCTCCGCCTCCCCCTCCGGGGTGACGACGTCGAGGCGCACGTGGCCCAGCGGCGGCAGATCCGGCACGTGCACGGTGACGATGCGCCCGGCGTCGCGGTGGTTCGGGTTCTGCTGGCCGGCCACGGTGATCGGCAGCGGCTTGCCGGTGCGCCCGTCGCGGACCTCGATCGTCCGGTCGAGCGGCACGCGGCTCTCGCGGACGAACAGCCGCACGGTCGCGGTGCGGGCCAGCGCGGTCGTGTTGGTGGCGTAGTAGGTGACGACCGCGTCGCCGCTCTCCGGGAGGACCTCGCCGAGCCGGGCCGACGCGTGGTCGGTGAACGTCGCGGCGTCGTCCTGCGCGTTCACGCCGTGGGCGTACTTCCAGTGCCACTGCTGCTCACCGGAGTGCATCCCCTCGTCGCCGTCGGTCCACGGGTTGGACGCGCCCCAGGTGTGCTCGTTGAACAGCGAGATCGAGCGGTAGACCCGATCGGAGTGCTCGGCCTCGTCGGCCAGCGCCTCGCCGCCGAGCAGGGCCGACATGCCGCTCATCGTCTGCGCCCCGGTGACGGCGGCCTGCGCCTTGCGGGTCATCGCGAGCGGACGCGCGCCGGACCCGACGCCTTCCACCCACCAGTCGCCCCAGTCGCCCTCGAACTCCTGGATCTGCCCGTCGAGACGTTCCTCGGCGTCGCGGAAGAAGTCCTCGTTGCGCGACAGGCGCAGCCGCGGGTAGAGCCAGTTCTCGTTCCAGCGGGCCACGGTGTCGGCCATGATCATCCGCGGCGGCGCGTTGTCGCCGAACATGCCCTGCACGCGCAGGTGCAGCACGTCCCACGGGTAGGGCTCGCGGTCGTGCACGGCGTCGCCGTGCCAGCCGAACATCCCCGGCGGGAACGGGTACGGCTTGGTGGCCAGCGCCGTGAGGTAGGCCGGCAGCATCCCGTCCACCTCCTCGTAGGAGGTGTCGAAGCCGAGCACCGAGCCCTCCATGTAGGCGAGGCCGTGCGGGCTGTCGGTCATCCAGACCAGCACCGAGTTGCCGGCGGGCGAGCGCCAGCGGAACAGCCGCGGCAGCTTCTGGCCCCCGTTGAGGTGCGGCACCGACCGGCCGGCCCAGTTGTGCGCCACCGACAGGTAGCGCACGCCGAGCTGGGCGAGCGCGTCCGGCAGGCCCGCGACGGTGCCGGGCACGTCGGTCTGCATCGCGGAGGTGAACTCCACGCCGTAGGTGTCGCGGACCCACCGCGCGAGGCGCAGCAGCTCGTGCAGCTCGTCGGTGGAGCAGGTGTCGGTGTGCAGGTTGTAGGGCAGCGCGGTGAGCTCGATCTGCCCGTTGCGCACGTAGGAGACGAACTCCTCCACCCGCTCCGGCGAGCGCGCCGCCACCCACTGCTCGAACGACCACAGCGACTCGACGGCCCAGCGGAACTTCGCCTGGTCGGGACGGTCGGCCGTCGCGCGGACGAGGTCGAGGCAGGAGTCGAGGAACCCGACGTGCTCGGCGAGCACCGTGCCCTGCGGGTCGGTGTAGCCGATGTCGAGGTGGCTGTGGTGGACGAGGTGGATCGTCCACTCCCGCACCGGCGCCACGGCCACCTCGACCGTGCCGTCGGCGTCCAGCGACGGGATCGCGAGCCGCAGCGTGGTGGGCCCGTCGACCGCGGGCACGAGGAGCCGCAGCGACCCCGCCGGGCCGGCCACCTCCTCGGCCGGGACCGCGGATCCGCCCTCCGTGAACAGCTGCACGTCGGCGGCCCGCAACTCGCCGAGCCCGTCCACCTCGATCCGCACGGCCTGCTGCCGCCCGCCCCCGGGAGCGGCGCGCAACAGCTGCTCGGCGACGATGCGGACGGGGCGGCCGCCGAGGCTGCCCCGGCCCGCGGTGGCGAAGTCGACCATCCCGGCCTTCGCCTTGTCGGCGGACCAGGGGGTGGCGGCGATGAGTGCCTTGGTCGTCATGGAGGAGGAAGAACCCTTCAGGAGGTGAGCTTGAGACTGCGGGTGAAGAAGCGCTGGAAGGCGAAGAACAAGACGATGGTCGGCAGCGACGCCACGAGCGCGCCCGCGAGCACGACCGGCGGCCCGACGTTCGAGTAGTTGCTGCTGAGGTCCGCGAGCGCCGCCATGGCCGGCCGGACGTTCGGGCTGGTCCCGAGCGTGATCCCGAACAGCAGGTCGTTCCAGATCCAGGTGAACTGGAACAGGAACGCGGCCACCATCGCGCTGCGCACCAGCGGCAGGTGGATCGACAGGAACATCCGCAACCAGCTCGCGCCGTCCAGCGCCGCCGCCTCGCGCATCTCGCTCGGCACGGTCGTCATGTAGTTGCGCACGACGAAGAACGCGAACGGCACCGCGAGCGCCGCGTAGATCAGCAGCATCCCGTACTGCGTGTCGTACAGCGATGTGACCGCGTACCCGTTGAACAGCGGCGCGAGGAACATCTGCAGCGGCAGGATCGTGCCCACGTAGATCGCCCAGAACCACAGCGCGGGCCGCTTGACCGGCATGATCACCACCGCGAACGACGCCAGCGCCGCGACCACCACCGCGATCAGCCCGCCGAGGGCGGCGTAGACGGCGCTGTTGAGCATCCCGGAGCCGACGTTGGCCATGGAGAAGGCCGTGCCGACGTTGTCGAGGAACGCCCACGAGACGGGCCACCACGCGGGTGTTCCATCGTAGTCCGCCACCGCGGTGAAGGAGTTGACCACCAGCAGCCAGCTGGGCACCAGCCACAGCAGTGCGGTGACCACGAGCACGACACCTTTGACCGTACGTCCCATCACCGGCTCCTCAATCGGACTTCAGCTGGCGGCGCAGGTAGAGCCAGGACACCGCGACGACCACCACCGTGAGCACCACCGCGACGGCCGCGCCCGCGCCGTAGCGGGCGAGCGTGAACGTCTCGCGGTACATGGTCAGCGCGAGCGTCTCCGAGGCCGTGCCCGGTCCGCCCTTGCTGAGCAGCCAGACGATGTCGAAGGTCTTCAGGCTGTTGACGACGGAGATGCCGACGACCACCACGGTGATCGGGCGCAGCTGCGGCAGCGTGATGTTCCAGAACAGCCGGACGCCGGTCGCGCCGTCGAGCTTCGCCGCCTCGATCGTCGACGGCGGGATCGCCTGCAGCCCGATCAGGAACAGGATCACGGCCACGCCGGTGCCCTGCCAGGTGCTCGCCACGATCATGACGAGCGTGTTGAGCGGCCACTCCAGCAGCCAGCCCTGCTCCAGACCGCTGAGGCCGAGCGCGGCCAGCGCGGAGTTGAGCGCGCCGTCGTCACGCAGCACGAACATCCAGACGACGGCGGTGGCCGCGCCGGACAGCGCGTAGGGCAGCACCAGGCTGAACCGGGCGACCGCGCCCCAGCGCAGATCGTGCGTGCCGACGGCGATCAGCAGGCCGATCAGCACCGGCAGGGCGAGCGTGCCGGCCACCCACATCAGGGTGTTGACCAGCGTCTGGCCGAAGCCGGCGCTGGTGAACAACGTGACGTAGTTGTCGAAGCCGACGAACGTGCGGGTGAAGCCGTTGTCGGCGAAGAAGCTGCGGTAGGCCGTGTCCAGGAACGGCACGATCATCAGCAGCGCGACGAGCCCGACCGCGGGCGTCAGGAACAGCGCGATCGCCAGCACGGAGCGTGGGCTGCGGCGCGCCGAACCGGTCGCGGGTGTGCTCGCCGGGCGCTCGACCTCGGCGGCGGGGGTCAGCACGCTCATGCTCGCCAGGCCTCCCATTCGGCGTCGGCGCGGTCCTGCATGGTCCGCAGCACCCTGATCCCGTTGTCGACGGTGGGCGTCACCATGAACGCGCTCAGGTCCTGCGCGTTGCCCTCCACCAGTACCGGCGGGGAGGCCTCCCAGTAGCGGATGACCTCGCGGGGGCGGACCCGGGCGACGTCGTGGGCGAAGTCGGCCACGACGCTGCCGGTGGGCAGCGCGGCGGGGTTCGCCGAGGCGTCGCCGAGCTGGTCGACCCAGGCCTGCTGCACGTCGGTGGCGAGCCAATTGTCGGCCACCGCCATCGCCTGCTCGTGCTTGTGCGCGTTGGCCGAGACGCACAGGGCCGCGCTCTCCACCACCACTGCCTGCTCCACCCCTGGATCCACCGGTGGCACCAGGAACATCCCGACGTCCGCGGCGCCGAGCCCGGCCTCGGTGTAGCTGTTGATGTTGAACGTGCCCCCGAGCGTCATGCCGAGCGTGCCGTCGGCGAACATGCCCGGGAAGCCCGACGCGTCGGTGTCCGGCTCGGAGAACAGGCCGTCGGCGTACATCTGCGCCCAGAGCTCCATCGCGGCCGTCGCCGTGTCGTCCAGGTAGCTCGCCCGTCCCGCCGTGACGTCCTCGTAGTAGTCGGGGCTGCGGCCGATCAGCAGCTGGCTGAACCAGACGATCGACTCCCAGGTGGTGGCACCGGTGGCCCCGATCGGCGTGATCCCCGCATCGCGCAGGGTGCCGGCCACCTCCAGCAGCTCGGCGAACGTCGTCGGCACCGACACCCCGGACTCGGCGAACGCGCGGCGGCTGAAGAACATCGGGTAGTAGGTCTTGTAGAGCGGCAGCGCGTAGGGACGGCCGTCGAGGCTGAACGACTCGCGCATCACCGGGTCCACCCAGCCCTGCTCCTGCGCGTGGTCCCACACGGCGGAGAGGTCGGTGACGATGCCGCCGCGCGCGATGTCCTGCAGCCGGTAGCCGTTCCACCACTTGAACAGGTCCGTGGTGGCCTCGGTCTGCGCCGACATCCGCACGATCTGCTGGTAGGTGCTCTGGTTCGGCACCGCCCGCACGGCGAGCCGGGAGCCGGTCCGCTGCTCGAGCACCGCGGACGCCGCGCCGTAGGCGTTCGTCCAGGTGGCCACGTCGTTGTTGAGCGTCAGCACGTTGCCGGGCGCGGGGCGGGTGTAGGTGCCGCGCGCGCAGCCCGTGGCCCAGGCGAGCCCGCCGGCACCGACGAGCCCGAGCAGTGTGCGGCGGGACAGCCGGCGGGAGCGCGGGCTGGGCGGCCGATCGGTCATCGGGGCTCCGGTCGTCGGCGAACGGGATGGAGGGAAGGTATCGGTAACACGCGAGTTGAGCAATAGCCTGCAGCAACCTAAGGTATCCGTATCTCGATCTGCTGTGAGGAGTACGGATGACCGCCCCCGGTTACGACCCGAGCCCGCGCTACCCCGCCGTCGGAGGCCCGGTGAGCACCGGATGGGACGGGCCGGTCGCCGAGCTCCCGTCGGCGCCGCTCACGCTCGCCGTCGACGGCCCGGCCACGCAGGACTGGTCGCGGCTGGCCGCCGACCTGGCCGGGCACCTGCGCGCACGCTTCCCGGGCGTCGAGATCCTCGACGCGGCCGCCCTGTTCGCCCCGTGGGACACCGTCGTCGAGCGCACCACGTCGGCGGAGCTGCCCGACGACCCCGACTTCGCCCGCCTCGCCGAGGGCACCCTCGCCGACCTGATCGACGCACCCGAGCACGCCGGGCCACCGGCAGGCGGCGTGCTCCTGGTCCACGGACCGGGCGCGGCGCTGCTGCCCCACGACGTGCTCTGGTACGCCGACCGGCCCAAGCGCTGCGCCGAGGCCGAGATCACCGGCGGCACCGGGCGCAACCTCGGCCAGCGCACCGGCGCCGGCACCACCCGCAGGCTGTTCTACGTGGACTGGCCGCTGCTCGACCGCCACCGCGACGCGCTGCTGGCACGCGTCGACCGCTTCATCGACGTGCAGGACGCCGCCCGGCCCACGTCCGTCGACGGCGACACCCTGCGCCGCACCGCCACCGACCTGGCCGCCCGCCCGTTCCGCACGCGCCCGTTCTTCAACTCCACGTCGTGGGGCGGGCACTGGGCCCAGCAGGAGCTCGGCGTCAACCCCGACGCGCCCAGCACGGCGCTGGGCTACGAGCTGATCGCGCCGGAGAGCGGCGTGCTGCTCGGGGACGACGCCGAGGCGCAGGTCGAGATCCCGTTCGCGGCGGTGGTGGCGCTGCACCCCGCCGAGGTCCTCGGCGCCGAGGTCCACGCGCGGTTCGGCACCTCGTTCCCGGTGCGCTTCGACTACCTCGACACGGTCGGCGGCGGCAGCCTGTCGGTGCACTGCCACCCGCAGCCGGAGTACATGTCGCAGGTCTTCGGCTGGCCCTACACGCAGCACGAGACCTACTACGTGATGGAGACGAGCGGCGGGCGCTCGATCTACCTCGGCCTGCACGAGGACGTCGACGTGGACGCGTTCCACGCCGAGGCGCACGCCGCGGCGCACGAGGCCGTGCCGTTCGACATCACCGACCACGTCCAGGAGCACCCGGCCACGACCCACCAGCTCTACCTCGTGCCCGCCGGCACCCCGCACGGCAGCGGCGAGGGCAACGTGGTCCTGGAGATCAGCGCCACGCCCTACCTGTACTCGCTGAGGTTCTACGACTGGCTGCGCCGCGACGCCGCGGGCCGGCAGCGGGCCGTGCACGTCGGGCACGCCTTCCGCAACCTCGACACCACCCGTCAGGGCAAGGCCGTGCACGAGCAGCTCATCCAGGACCCCCGGCCCCAGGGCGCAGGCGAGGGGTGGAGCGAGGAGCTGATCGGGGCCCTGCCCGAGATGTTCTTCGAGGTCCGCAGGCTCGCCCTGGACGCGGGCGGGAGCGCCCCCCAGCGGACGGACGGGAGCTTCCACGTGTGGACCGTCGTGGAGGGCGAGTCGGCCGTGTTCTCCGCGGGCGGGCGCACCCACCGCCTGGCCTACGCCGAGACGCTGGTGGTGCCCGCCGCCGTCGGCGACTACCGGGTCGAGGCCGCGGGTCCGACCCGGCTCGTGCAGGCTTTCGTGCCGTGACCGCGGTTCCGGTGCTGGAGATCGGCGGCACCCACGTGTCCGCCGCCCTCCTCGCGCCGCCGTGGGTCGCGGAGCGGGTGCACCGCTCCCCGCTGCGCGCGGACGGGACGAGCGCGCAGATCGTCGAGGACCTGCGGCGCAGCGCCGCCGTGCTCGGTCCGCAGCCGGGCGCGCGGTGGGGCGTCGCGATCCCCGGGCCGTTCGACTACACGGCCGGGATCGGCCGGTTCACCGGGGTCGGCAAGTTCGACTCCCTGCGCGGGTTCGCCCTCGGCGACGTCCTCACCCGCGAGCTGGACGCGGCCGGGATCGTGTTCGTCAACGACGCCCACGCGTTCGGCGTCGGCGAGTGGCGGGCCGGCACCACGCGGGGCCACGACCGCGTGCTCGTGCTGACGCTGGGCACCGGTGTCGGCAGCTGCTTCCTCGACCGCGGCATCCCCGTCGAATCCGGCCCCGACGTCCCGCCCGAGGGCCGGGCCGACCTGCTCACGATCGACGGCGCGCCGCTGGAGGACACGGTCTCGCGGCGGGCGCTGCTCGCCCGCGCCGGCGACGCGCCGGACGTCGACGTGCGCCACCTCGCCGAGCGCGCCCTGGCCGGTGACGCGGCCGCGCAGGTGCTGTTCACCGACGCCTTCACGGCCCTCGGCCACGCCCTGGCGCCCTGGGTCCGGCGGTTCGGGGCCTCCCTCGTGGTCGTGGGCGGGGCGGTCGCGGCATCATGGGACCTGGTGGCCGCCCCGCTGCGCGCGGGCCTGTCCGGCGGCCGGGTCGATCTCCCGGTGGTCCCGGCGTCCTCGGCGCACGCGGGCCTCGTCGGCGCCGCCTGGTGGGCACACCGGTCGGGAGGGGGGACGACGTGACGTCGATGGCGGCCGGCCGGGCACCGACGCCGACGATGCGCGACGTGGCCGCGCACGCCGACGTGAGTCCGATGACGGTGTCGCGCACCCTGCGCGGCGACCCGCGCGTGTCCCCGGAGATGCGTGCCCGCGTGCTCGCCTCGGTCGAGGCCCTGCGCTACCGCCGCAACGACCTGGCCCGCGGCCTGCGCACCGGGCGCTCCAGCGGCCTGCTCGGGCTCGTCGTCACCAACCTGTCCAACCCGTTCTACTCGGAGCTCGCGCTCGGCGTGGAGAGCTTCGCCTCCACCCACGAGATGCGGGTGGTCATCGGCAACACCGGCGGCGACCTCGACCGCGAGCGGCAGCTCGTCGACGACATGGCCTCCCGCCGCGTCGACGGGATCATCGTGGTGCCCGCCGGCAACGACCACACCCACCTCGAACCCGCCGGGCTGCACGGGCTCCCCGTCGTGCTGGCCACCCGCCCGCCGTCCGGCCTGGACGTCGACTGCGTGGTCGTCGACGACTTCGGCGGCAGCCGCCGCGCCACCGCGGCCCTCGTTGCGCAGGGTCACCGCCGGATCGGTTTCCTCGGCCTCGGCCGGTCGCTGTGGACCGGCGCGGAGCGGCTGCGCGGCCACTGCGCCGCGCTCGAGGAGGCAGGCGTCGGTATCGAGGACGCGCTGCTGCGCAGCGTGGCGGCGGACGCGGGCGCCGCCGAGGCCGTCGCGCTGGAGCTGCTGGGCGCCGACGACCCGCCCACGGCGCTGTTCGCGGCGAACAACCGCAACACCGTCGGCGCGTACCGCGCGATCGCCGAGACCGGCTCGAGCGCCGCACTGGCGGGCTTCGACGACGTCCCGCTGGCCGACCTGTTCGCCGCCCCGATCAGCGTGATCACCTACGACACCGGCGAGGTGGGCAGGCGCGCCGCCGAGCTGCTGCTCGACCGCATCGCCGACGAGAACCCACCGTCCCACCCCCGCATGGTGACGATCCCGACGACCCTCAAGGCCTACCGCCCCCTGCGCCCGAGCTGACCGCTCACACACCGACTCCTGCGCCGGCACACCGACTGCAGTCGGTGCGTGAGAGCAGAAGTCGGTGTGCGACCACCGGAACGGCCGTGCGGGGGGCGCCCCGCGCGATCGACCACGCGCGCGGTCTCCGACGCTCACGCACCGACTTCTGCGCCGGCACACCGACTGCAGTCGGTGTGCGAAGGCAGAAGTCGGTGTACGGCCAGCTGGACGGCCTGGGGGTGATCGGCGCGCGCGGCGGCAGCCGAGGCAGATCGTTCCGAGAAGCACCTCGACGCGGCGCCGGCAGCCCTGAGGTACGTCCGGCGGCGATCACACGCAGTTGATCGCGGTCAGGCGTACGGGAGCGTGGTGTCGGCCGCGCTGGGGCACTTCTCGGATCGATCAGCGGACCCGTGGCGGTGCGTCAGCAGCGGCCGCGCTGCCGGATTCGCCCAGTTCACGCCACCGACGTGAGCACCCACACCCCGGCGGATCCGGCCGCGGCTGCGACACTGGGGGCCGTGACCGCTTCGACGTCCAGCGACCTCCAGATCCCCGCCGACCTCAAGCCCGCCGACGGACGCTTCGGCTGCGGGCCGTCCAAGGTCCGGCCGGAGCAGATCACCGCCCTCGCCGGGGCAGGTGCGGCGATCATGGGTACGTCGCACCGCCAGAAGCCGGTGAAGTCGCTGGTCGGACGGGTGCGCACCGGGCTGCGGGAGCTGTTCTCGCTCCCCGAGGGTTACGAGGTCGTGCTCGGCAACGGCGGCTCCACGGCGTTCTGGGACGCCGCGGCGTTCGGCCTCGTCCGCGAGCGCGCGCTGCACCTGACCTACGGCGAGTTCTCCTCGAAGTTCGCCGACTCCACCCGCGGTGCCCCGTTCCTCGCCGACCCGGTCGTGATCTCCTCCGAGCCCGGCACCGCACCGGAGCCGACCACCGACCCGTCCTGCGACGTGTTGGCCTGGGCGCACAACGAGACGTCCACGGGTGTGTCGGTGCCGGTCGTGCGCCCCGAGGGCGCCACCGCCGACCAGCTCGTGCTGATCGACGCCACCTCGGGTGCAGCCGGGCTGCCGGTGGACGTCACCCAGGCCGACGCCTACTACTTCGCCCCGCAGAAGGGCTTCGCCTCCGACGGCGGGCTGTGGGCCGCGCTGATGAGCCCCGCCGCGCTGGAGCGGGTGGCCGAGCTCGCCTCCACCGACCGGTGGATCCCGCCGTTCCTGTCGCTCGCCACGGCCGTCGACAACTCGGGGAAGGACCAGACCTACAACACGCCCGCGCTCGCCACGCTGTACCTGATGGCGGAGCAGATCGACTGGATGCTCGGCCTCGGCGGGCTCGACGCCTGCGTCGCGCGCACGGCCGACTCCTCGGGCCGGCTCTACGCGTGGGCCGAGAAGTCGGAGTTCGCCACCCCGTTCGTCAGCGACCCGGCCCACCGCTCGCAGGTCGTGGGCACGATCGACTTCGCCGACTCGGTCGACGCGGCGGCCGTCGCGAAGACGCTGCGCGCCAACGGCATCGTCGACACCGAGCCGTACCGCAAGCTGGGCCGCAACCAGCTGCGCATCGGGATGTTCCCGGCCGTCGAGCCTTCGGACGTCTCCGCCCTGACGGACTGCATCGACTGGGTCGTCGAGCGCCAGAACTGAAACCCTGTGAGTGGATACGAGTGCTGGAGCACTCGTATCCACTCACAAGGAGTTGCCGCCACTGTTTGCGCTGCGTAGTCACACCAGTAACATCCGCCCCACTCGACCCTGCTGTCGTCGGCGCGCCGCGCCGGGCAGGGGCCAGGTCGGAGGCGCTGTATGACCTCAGGTGCACCCTCGTGGCCCCGGCGCGCCTCCGACGCAGGGCACGATCTGGCAACTACCGTCACCCGGACGGGGAGAACGAGAGCAGGAGGGCCGCTGATGCGGGCGCTGCGGGTCGTCGGGATCACCGAGGGCGGCGGTGAGATCTCCGTCGTCCTCGAGGACCCGGGCCGACGCGAGCGCTTCACCGTGCCCGCCGACGAGCAGTTGCGAGCTGCAGCGCGGGGCGACCTCGCCCGGCTCGGACAGATCGCGATCGAGTTGGAGAGCCAGTTGCGCCCACGTGAGATCCAGGCCCGCATCCGCGCCGGAGCGTCCGTGGACCAGGTCGCGACGGCGGCCGGCGTCCCGCTGCAGAAGATCGAACGATTCGCCTACCCGGTCCTGCTGGAGAGATCCCGCACCGCCGACGTCGCGCAGCGCGCCCACCCCGTGCGCGTCGACGGCCCCGACTCGCGCACGCTCGGCGACGTCGTCGCGCACACCTTCGGCCTGCGCGGCCAGGAGTACGCCGACGCCGAGTGGGATTCCTGGAAGGGCGAGGACGGCAAGTGGATCGTCGCCCTGTCCTGGCGTGCGGGGCGCTCGGACAACCGCGCGCACTGGACGTTCCAGCCCGGCGCCCACGGCGGCACCGTCACCGCGGTCGACGAGCACGCCAGCGACCTCGTCGAAGGGCTGCCCGCGCGTCCGCTGCGCACCGTCGGCCCGGTGATCGACATCGCCCGCACCGAGGACCCCGCACCGGCACCCGCACCGGACGAGGAGCTGCGCGCGGCGGCGTCCGACACGGTGCGCGGCGGCCGGCTCGAGGCGCCGCGCGAGCACACGTCCGAAGCCCGCACCGTGGAGCGCAGCGCCCCTCGCACCTCGCCGGAGCCGCGCAGGTCCATGCCGCCCGTGCAGCGCCAGGCCCCGGTCGAGCCGCAGCGCCCCGAGCGCGCGCGCACCGACGCTCCGCCCGCCCGGCGGCCGGAGCGCGAAGCACCGGCCGTCGAGGAACCCGTCGACGACTCCCCGATCAGCGACAGCCCGGACGGCGACGCCCCGACCTCCCGTCAGGAGTCGCAGCGCCCGCCGGCCGGCACCCCCGAACCGGCCGACCGCACGGAGCGCCGCCGTCCCGAACCGGTCGAGCCGCCCGCCGAGGCGCCGGTCACCGAGCCACCGGCCACCGAGCAGCCTGCCGCCACGGCGGAGCCCGCGGAGGCGCCGGTCACCGAGCCGCCCCCGGCGAAAGCCGAGCCTGCGGCAAAGGCAGAGCCCGCAGCAAAAGCAGAGCCCGCAACCACGGCAGGACCGGCCACGGATACGGAGGACACCGCGAAGCCCGCCGCGGCGGCCTCGCAGCCCGCGGCGAACCGCCGGACCAAGAAGGGCAAGCCGGTCATGCCGTCCTGGGACGAGGTCCTGCTCGGGGTGCGCGGCCAGCGCTGAGCCACCGCTGCCGTCTGATCGCGGGCCGCGTTCCACGCCGCCTGCGAGCACAACGGCCGGCAGCAAGGTCCGCGCAGCGCCGGCTACACCGCACGCGGGGGTTGCGATCCGCGTTGATCGTTGCGAGATCCACGGATGCGCCCCGCCGAGGGCGTTCACCTCGATCTCGAATCGATCGATCATTGCGAGGTCGAGCTGTTCGCCCTGCGAGGGACGATCCGGTGGATCTCGGAAAGATCTTGCTGATCGGGTCGGCTCCGATCGGTACTAACCGAGCAGCCCGAGCAGCAGCACGACCCAGGCCGCCGCGAGGCCCACCGCGGCGCCCGCCGCGGGCCAGCGCCAGAAGGGCACCTGCCGCAGCAGGTGCAGCGACGGGGTCAGCCCGAGCGCCACGAGCACGTTCGCCGGCACCCAGAGCAGCCCGAACGCGTCGGCGAAGGCCCGGCTCAACGCGATGTCGCCGATCGCGACGAGCACGGCCGTGAACGCGGAGACGGCGAGCCCGGTGGCCCACGGGGTGGGGCCCGGCGGATCGGGGTCGATGCGCGGGATCGGCCCGCTCGGTGCGGCCGGAACGGACTCCACACGCCCCGTGACGGGGTCGGTGTACGCGACGGGCCGGCCGAGCGTGTCGGCCACCCGGACGGCCAGCTGCCGGCCGCGACGCTGCAGGAGGTCGCGTTCGGTGGGACCGCCGGCGGAGACCGTGACGGCGAACGCCGCCCATTCGCGCAGCGCGTCCTCGAGATCGGACGGCAGCGGAGGATCACCCGCTCGGCGCTCGCCGAGCAGGACCCGTCCCCCCGAGGCGAGCTCCACGTCACCAGCCTAGGTCGTCGCTCCCCCTTCCGGGTGCCGGTGCGAGCGCGTGGAAGGCCACCGCCGCCGCGGTGGCGACGTTGAGTGAGTCCACGCCGGTGGCCATCGGGATCCGCATCCGCGCGTCCGCGGCGTCGAGCGCATCGGGTGTGAGGCCCGGACCCTCGGCTCCCAGCAGGAGCGCCGTCCCGGCCCCGGTGGTGCCGACCGCGAGCGGCTGCGCATCCGCGGCCGGTGTGAGCGCGACGATGCGCAGGCCAGCGGCGCGCAGCACGTCCAACGACGCAGGCCACGGGCCCGGCAGCTCGGCGAAGGGCACCCGCAGCACGTGGCCCATGGACACGCGGACGCTGCGCCGGTACAGCGGATCGGAGCAGCGGGGCCCGAGCAGCACCGCGTCCACGCCGAGGGCCGCGGCGTTGCGGAAGAGCGCGCCCAGGTTCTCGTGGTCGTTGACGCCCTCCAGCACGGCCACGAGCCGCGCGTCGCGCACGATCGTCGAGATCTCGGGCTGCGCGGCCCGGTCGGCCACCGCCAGCACGCCGCGGTTGAGGTGGAACCCCACCACCGCGGCCATCGTCTCGGCGTCCGTGGCGTAGGCCGGGACGTCCACGCCGGTCAGGTCGTCGGCGAGCTCGTCGAACCGGCGCGGCACGCCCAGCAGGGAGCGCACCGGGTAGGGCGACGCGAGCAGCCGCCGCACCACGACGACACCCTCGGCGATCACGAGGCCGCGACCGCCCGGCCGGTCCGGGCGGCGATCGGCCGTGGTCAGGTCGCGGAAGTCGGTCACGCGCGGATCGGCCGGGTCGTCGACGGGGGTGATGGTGGCCACGACGGAACATCGTCGCAGGCCACGCCGACGCTCCGACGGCGGTCATCCGGTCGGCCGTAGCGAAGGGATCACCACCCGTGCCACGGTGGACAGCCCGCGCGTGAGCGGCCGCCGCCGCGGCCGACCTCGCGAGCATCGAGACGACTCCGGGTTCACCCGGGGGCCGGGAGGCAGCGCACGCATGGGCCAGGACGTCGACCGGCGGACGTTCAGTCGACGCGATCGCCAGCGCTACCGCGCAAAGGTGCAGCGCTGTCTCGACGCTCTCGCCGTCATGCTGCGCGAACACCCGTTCGCGCACGACGAACCGATGACCGGCCTCGAGGTGGAGCTCAACCTCGTGGACCACGACCTGGCGCCGTCCCTCGCGGGAGCCGAGGTGCTCGAGGCGATCGGCGCCCCCCAGTTCCAGTCCGAGCTCGGGCGCTGGAACCTGGAGCTCAACCTGCCGCCCCGCCCGCTGCCCGGCGACCAGTGGCAGCACCTGGAGCGCCAGCTCGTCGACGAGCTCGCCGTCGCCCGGTCCAGCGCCGTGGACTGCGGGGCGCAGCTGGCCGTCATCGGCATCCTGCCGACGTTGCAACGCCACGACCTCGTCGCCGGGGCGCTGTCGGGCGACCCCCGCTACGAGACGCTCAACGAGCAGATGCTGGGCGCCCGCGGCGAACCCATCCGGCTCGACATCGCCGGCGACGACCCGTCGGGGCGACACGGCGTCGAGCCCGAACACCTGACGGCCGACTTCGACTCCATCGCACCCGAGGCCGCCTGCACCTCGATGCAGCTGCACCTGCAGGTCCACCCGGATTCGTTCGCCGGCTACTGGAACGCCGCGCAGTGCCTCGCGGGCGTGCAGCTGGCCGTCGGTGCGAACTCGCCGTTCCTGCTCGGCTCCCGGCTGTGGGCCGAGACCCGCATCCCGCTGTTCGAGCAGTCCTGCGACGTGCGCACCCCCGAGCTGCGCAACCAGGGCGTGCGGCCGCGGGTGTGGTTCGGGGAGCGCTGGATCACCTCGGTGCTCGACCTGTTCTCCGAGAACGGCCGCTACTTCCCGGCCCTCATGCCCCACACCGACGACGACAGCGACCCGATGGCGGACCTGGAGGCGGGGAACGTCCCCGGCCTGGACGAGCTGCGCCTGCACAACGGCACGATCTGGCGCTGGAACCGCCCGGTGTACGACGTCGCCGACGGCGTGCCACACGTCCGGGTGGAGAACCGCGTGCTGCCCGCCGGGCCCACGGTCGTCGACATGGTCGCCAACGCGCTGTTCTTCTACGGGCTGCTGCGCACGCTCGTCGAGGCGGACCGCCCGTTGTGGAGCATGATGTCGTTCGAGGCCGCCGAGGAGAACTTCACCACCGCGGCGCGCCACGGCCTGGAAGGGCCGCTGTACTGGCCGGGTAGCGGCTGGATCCGGCCCGACGAGCTGGTGCTGCGCAAGCTGCTCCCGCAGGCGGCCGACGGGCTCGCGCGCTGGGGTGTCGAGTCCGACGTCACCGACCGGTTCCTGTCGATCATCGAGCAGCGCTGCGTCGCCCGTCGCACCGGCGCTTCGTGGCAGCTCGACTCGGTGGCGGCGCTCGAGACGGCGGGCGCCGACCGGCGCACGGCCCTGCACGGGATGCTCGAGCGCTACCTGGAGCACTCGGCGGCGAACGAGCCGGTGCACACCTGGCCACTACCCGGCTGACCTGCCCCGGGCCCCCTCCGAACGTTCACTATCGCAAACCGTTTCGCCGTTCCGCCCCACGGCGACGTCGGGCGCTCCTACCGTCGTGCGCGCACCGACCGGCAGCACCGGCGACCTCCGGAGAACCCCGAGCCCGCAGCCCACCTGCGGGCCGACCCGGCGCGCCCGACAGAGGGGGAACGATGCCCGCAGCCCGCACACCGGACCGCAGCGCTGCCCCGGCGCTCGCGCACCGGTGACCACCGTGGCCCGGTTCCGGCTCTTCGGACGCGCCCCGCAGACACCTCCCGCGGAACAGGCCGATCCGGCCTCCGCACCCCCCTCGCTCCCGCCCTACCCGTCCACGGGGCAGCCGCCACCGGTGGGCGCCGGCGTCGCGTGGCCGGCACCCGGCGGGCCCGCCACGCAGGCTGCCCGGCCCGCCTTCCCGGCGCCGGTCGCCGACGAGCCCGCCACCGACCCGTACGGCTTTCCCCCCACACCGGCCCGGCCCGCGTGGCCGGCACGGGTGCCACCGGCACCTGACCCGGCGGACGCCGCCGCGCTGGCCGGGGCGTTCGCCGTCGACTACCTGTCCTGGGACGAGGACGACCCGGCACGCCGCGGGCGGGTCCTGCACGGCTACCTGGCCGTCGCGGGGAGCGACCCGGCCCGCATCGGGTGGACCGGGCGCGGGCGGCAACGTGCCGACTTCGCGCTGCCCGGCAGCGTCCGCGCCGACGGCGACGGGCGCGTGCTCGTGGACGTCCGCGTGCGGGTCACGCCCTACCGCTCGGTGGGCGAGCACGACGCGCACGATCCGGGCCGGGAGCCCGAGCACCCGCCCGTGGGTGTCCCCTCCGTCGCCCCGGCGCCCACGGGCCGTGGCTGGCGCAGCGTCGCCGCCTGCTGGGTGCGCCTCAGCGTGCCCGTGGTGCTGGAAGGCGGGCGGCTCGCGATCGACGCGTGGGAGGAGACCCTCGACGCGCAGGAGCCACCGCGGCCCGACGACGAACCCGACGACCACACGCTCGCCGAGGACGACCCGCTCGCCGAGCACCCGGGAGGTGCGTGGTGAGCCCGGTGCGCCGCCCGGTGATCGTCGGCCTGGCCCGGGGCATCGGCACCAGCACGCTGGCGGCGGCGCTGCACGCCACCGACGGCGCGCTGCTCCGCCCGGGCACAGCGGTCGAGGCGGACGTCCTGCTCTGCCCGGCCGACGCGGTGTCGCTGCGCAACGCCGCGGCGCTGGCCTGCGCGCCCTCCGGGCCGCGTCCGGTCCTGGTGCTCGCCGGGACCCCCGGCCCGCCCGTCGCGCCGCCGCGGGCGGTCCACGGGCTCACCGCCGTGCTGGCGCTCCCGCACCTCGCGCGGTGGACCGGCAGGGCCGACGCGCGCGGCTCCGCCGGGGCGGTGCTCGCGTTCCCGCCCGAGACGCTGCCCGGCGACGTCGCCTCCTACGCCGCCGCCCTGCGCGATCTCGTGGAGGCCCTCACCGAATCCGGGCTGCTCCGACGCAGGACCCCGCCGCCGGTCAGCCGGCCCGTCGCGGGCGGCCTGCGCCGCGGGCTGCAGCCGTCCGCCCGGCCCGTGGCGTGCTCGTCCACGTCCTCGTCCACGACGCCCTCGACGGCCGCGACACCGATCGTCACCCCGCCGCTCACCAGGCCGCCGCTCACGCCGGCACGGACCACCACGGCGCCCGCCCCGGCGTGGGCCTTCCCCGGTCCCGAGCCCGACGACGACACCCTCGAAGCCGGGCCCCCGCCCCTCCCGGCGGGGCGGGCGGGGTGAGCGGTGACACGCACGACCAGGAGGCGCAGGCCGCTCGCCACCGCATTCGCCGCCCTGGCGGCGGTGCTGCTCATGGGCGCCGCGCCCGCCGACCCGCCGGCCTCCGACCCCGTGTCCGGGGTGGCCACCGACGCCGTCCCCGCGCCGGCCCGCGACGCCCTCCCGCTGATCACCGAGCTCACCGCCACTCACTGTCCGGAGCTGCCACCGGTGTGGGTCGTGGCGCAGGTGCAGGCCGAGTCCGGCTGGGACGCGGCGCTCGCCTCGTCGCGTGCGGGCGGGCCGGCCGGGCTCTACCAGTTCAGCGGGCAGAACTGGGAGGCCGCGGGCGGGCACCCGTGGACGTCCGACCCCCCCGAGGAGGACGCCGAGGTCCTGTCCGCCGAGGCGCACCTGCGGGTGGCGGTGCCCTGGGTCTGCGCGAACCTGCGAGCGGTCACCGCGCACCTTCAGGCCACCGGGAAGGCCACCGCCCCGCTCGACGCGATGCTCGTCTGCCACATCGCCGGATGCGGCCGGGTCACCGGCAGCGAGACCGGCATCCCGCAGGCGGGGGAGGCGGGCTGTGGGGAGCGCTGCGCGCAGGTCGTCGCCCGCTACGTCGCCGCGGTGCACGCCAACCTCGAACGCTTCAGCGCGCCGGAACCGGCGACGAAGGAACCGGCGACGCTCGCCGCACCCACGCCGTGGACCGGCGGCGCCACCGGCTGCAAGTCGCCCGACCCCACCGGCGACGGCTGCCTCACCGGAGCCACCCGGCACGGACTGGAGGCCGCGGAGGCGGCGTTCGGCAGCGTCTCGGACGGTCCGGTGATCCGCTCCGCCGGCTGCTGGGACGAGCACGCCTGGAACCCGCGCAGCGACCACTCGCGCGGGCGGGCCTGCGACCTGTTCCCCACCGAGCCGGGCACCTTCGCGGAGGGCACCGACCTGGAGTCCGGCTGGCAGGTGGCCAACTGGTTCCGCAGCAACGCGGAGCCGTTGCACGTCAAGTACCTGATCTGGCAGGGCCGCTACTGGGCGCCGGACGTGGAGGACCGGGGCGAGGGCTGGGGCAAGCGGTACAGCGGCGGCGGGGTCTACGACGTCCGCGACCCCACCGGCGGCCACTTCGACCACGTGCACATCAGCTTCCGGGAGTGACACCGTGACCCGACAGACCCGGATCTCCCTGCTCGCCGCCCTCGCCACCGCGGCGGTTGCCGTGCTCGTGTTCTCCCTGGTCGGTGGCGCCACGAGCGCCACCCCGCCGTCCGGTGACCCGCCGCCCGGGGCGACGATCGGGGAGGAGGACCGGCGCGCCGTGGACGCCGCGCCGGTGCAGCGCGGAGCGCCTGCTCCGCCGGCCGATCCCACGGTCGACCCGACCGATCCGGACGCGGTCGCGCGCGCCTACCTCGCGGCCGCCCACTCGAGCACCCCGGACGACGCCGGGCGCACCTCGCTGCGGGGCTCCGCGTACGCGGTGCCGGGAAGCCCGCCGGCCACGGTCGGCGTGGTCGTCGTCGACCCGCCGCCTCCGGGCCAGGAACGCACCGCCACCGTCACGGCGCTGGCACTCGTCACCGCCGACCCCGGTGACCGCAGACGCGCCTACCGGGCCGAGGTCGGCACCGCCACGGGGCCGCCGGGAGGCACCGCGGTCGTCGACCTCGTCACCCGGCACGTGGTGCTCGCCCGCTGGCCCGACGGCCGCTGGCTGGTGGCCGCCGACTCCCCCGCCACGCCCGACCTCCTCGCCGGGGAGGACTGACGTGAGCTTCGAGGAGATCGAGGAGCTGATCCGCAAGTACCTGGCCGCAGGCATCGCGGTCGTCGTGGTCGTCGTCGCGCCGGGCACCGCGGCCCCGGGCGGCGCTCCACCGGAACCGTCGGTGAGCGTCGTCGAGCCCGAACGGGCCGGCACGGGATCCGGCACGGGGCCCGACACGGACCGGGAGCCGGCCGATCCCGTGCCCGACGACCCGCAGGCGCCTCCCGGCGAGCGCACAGGAGCCGACGGGCGCGACCCCGGGAGCGCGGACGCGGGAAGCGAGGAGGGGGACGAGGATCGCGCCGAGCCTGGGGACACGGGGCGCGGCAGCGGCGACGACGCCCGCTCCGGGGCGCAGGAACCGGCGGCAGCGGCGGAGGACTCGGGCAGCGAGGGCACCACGGCCGCGGCCGTCCACGGCTGGGGCACGCCGAACCGCGAGGACGACTTCACCGGCGGCACCGAGCAGTGGGACATCTACGACGGCCCCGGTCACGCGGGCGAGGGCACGCGCTCACCGTCGGCCGTCACCGTCCAGGACGGGATCCTGACCATCACGGGAGACTCCGCCGGCACCACGGCGGGGATGGCCTGGAACCCGGGGCAGAAGTACGGGCGGTGGGAGGGGCGGGTGCGCGCGCCCGCGTCCGACCCCTCCTACAACGCGCTGCTGCTGCTCTGGCCCGACGCGGAGGACTTCCCGGTGGGAGGCGAGATCGACTTCATGGAGATGCTCGACCACACGCGGCAGGCCACCGACATCTTCATCCACTACGGGGAGGACAACTCGCAGGTCAACGGGCAGGTGGAGGTCGACGGCACCGAGTGGCACAACTGGGCGGTGGAGTGGACACCGGAGGCGATCACGGCGTACGTGGACGGCGAGGAGTGGTACCGCAGCACCGACACCAGCATCTTCCCGCCCGGCCCGATGCACCTGTGCATCCAGCTCGACTGGTTCCCCGAGGGCGACACCCCGCAGGAATCGACCATGCACGTCGACTGGGTGCGCCAGTACGCGGTGGAGGGCTCCTGATACGGCTGTGGGGCCCGGCCTGACGGCCGAGCCCCACAGCTTTCCCGAACTGACGCGCCGCTCCCACCACGAAGCGACGAGCTGAGGTTAGCCTACCCTCTCCTGTTCGCGCAACCCCCGGATCATGCGCCGCCGAACAACGCCTGCAGCGGGCCCACCGCGAAGTAGCCGACGAACGCCGCCGCGACCACCCACATCAGCGGGTGCACGGTGCGTGCGCGGCCGGTGGCCACCGAGAGTGCCACGTACGAGATGAAGCCGGCGCCGATCCCGTTGGCGATCGAGTAGGTGAAGGGCATGACCACGATCGTCAGGAAGGCCGGCAGCGCCACCCGGAACTCGGAGAAGTCGATCTCGGTGACCTGCCGGACCAGCAGGGCGCCGACGATCACCAGCGCCGGTGCGGCCGCCTCGATCGGGACCACGGCGTAGAGCGGGGTGAAGAACATCGCGAGCAGGAACAGCGCGCCCGTGAGCACGTTGGCGAGGCCGGTCCGCGCGCCCTCGGCGATCCCGGAAGCGGACTCGACGTACACCGTGTTCGAGGAGGACGACGCCAGCCCACCCGCCACCGCGCCCGCCGCGTCCACCACCAGCGCGGGCCCGATCTTGGGCAGCTGCCCGTCCTCGCGGATGAAGCCGGCCTGGCGGCCGAGCCCGGTGACCGTGCCCATCGTGTCGAAGAAGTCGGCGAGCACCAGGCTGAAGATCAGCAGCAGCACGGTGAGCAGGTCGACGTGGGCGAAGGCGCCGAAGGACACGGCACCCACGAGCGAGAGGTCCGGCAGCCCGACGACGCTGTCCGGCAGTGCGGGCACCGAGAGCGCCCACCCGCGCGGGTTGGTGCCTGCCGAGGGCCCCACCGCGACGATGGCCTCGACGACGACGGCGATCACCGTGGTGACGGCCACGCCGATCAGCAGGCCCGCCCGCACCCCGCGCGCCACCAGCATCCCGGTGAGCAGCAGCCCCACCACGAACACGAACGTCGGCCAGGAGGCGATCGAGTTGCCGATGCCCAGCCCGACGGGCACCGTCGTGCCTGCGGCGTCGGCGATGCGGCGCACGAACCCCGCGTCGACGAACCCGATGAACGCGATGAACAGCCCGATCCCCACCGCGATCGCGGCCTTGAGCGGGGCGGGCACCACGTTGAACACCGCTGTGCGGAAGCCCGACGCCGCGAGCGCGACGACCACCAGCCCGTTGACGACGACCAGCCCCATCGCCTCCGGCCAGCTCATCAGCGGCGCCAGGGTGAACGCCACGAGCGCGTTGATCCCCAACCCCGTCGCGATCGCGAACGGGTAGTTCACGATCAGGCCGAACAGCAGCGTCATGACGCCGGCGACGAGCGCCGTGACGGCCGCGACCTGCGGTACGGCGAGGACGTTGCCCAGCGCGTCCGGCTTGGCGCCGGGTCCGTCGGGCGAGACGCTGCCGAGGACCAGCGGGTTGAGCACGACGATGTAGGCCATCGTCACGAACGTCACGAGGCCGCCACGCAGCTCACGACCGATGGTGGAGCCGCGTTCGGACACGCGGAAGAGGCGCTCGATCACGCGCACAAGCTAAGGCACACCCGGCGCGACGGCACGTACGCTGGCCCGGTGGTCGCGCCCCCGCCCCTGCCGCCCCGGCTCACCCAGGTGCGCACGGTGGTGCTCGTGGGCACGACCCTGTGGCTGCTCGCGGCCGCCGCGCTGCTCGTCGCGGCGTGGGCGGGCCTGCGTCCCCTGGACATCTGGTTCACCACCTGCCTGGCGGGCGCACTGCTCGGCGGGATCGGCTGGGCGATCTTCACTTGGCAGCGGGCAGCAGCCCGCCGAGGCAGCCGCACGGCCCAGCAAGGCCTGGAGTAGGGCCGCGACACGTGCGCACGCAGACCCCGACTCGCGGGAAACCGGCCCGCCCCCGCGAGTCGGTGTGTGGGTGCACGCGTATCGCGCCGTGAGTGCAGGTGTCGGGCGCCCTTCGAGGGCTCTTAGGCTTCCCCCATGACTGATCGACCCACCGCCGTCGTCACCGGGGCCAGTTCCGGCATCGGGGCCGCCACCGCTCGCGCGCTCGCCGGGGCCGGGTTCCACGTCGTGCTCGGGGCCCGGCGGGTGGACCGGTGCGCGGAGATCGCGGCCGGGATCGACGGCACCGCGTTGCGCCTCGACGTCACCGACGCCGAGTCGGTCGCCGCGTTCGGCGCGGCCGTGCCGGACTGCCGGCTGCTCGTGAACAACGCGGGCGGCGCGAAGGGCCTCGAGCCGGTGGCCGAGGCCGACGAGGACGCGTGGCGCTGGATGTTCGAGGCCAACGTGATGGGCACGCTGCGCGTCACCAAGGCGCTGCTGCCGGCGCTGCTGGCCTCCGGCGACGGGCACATCGTCACCATCACCTCGATCGCGGCGATCGAGGCCTACGACAACGGCGCCGGGTACACGGGTGCCAAGCACGCGCAGTCGGTGCTGCACCGCACGCTGCGCGGCGAGCTGCTGGGACAACCGGTTCGGCTCACCGAGGTGCTGCCGGGCATGGTCGAGACGGACTTCTCGCTGGTCCGCTTCGGCGGTGACGCCGAGCGCGCAGCCGGCGTCTACCGCGGGATCACCCCGCTCACCCCCGAGGACGTGGCCGAGGTGATCGCGTTCGCCGCCACCCGGCCCTCGCACGTGAACCTCGACCAGATCGTGCTCAAGCCGCGCGCCCAGGCGAGCGCAACGCGGGCGCACCGCGACACCTGACCGGTTGACCGGACGGGCGCCCGGCCCAGAGGATGAGCACTGATCGTCTTCCCCGATGCGTCAGCGAGGTCGCCGGTGTCCGACAAGCCCACCGGCGCGCGCCCGGCGTCCTGGGTGCCCCGCGCCCACCCGCTGTCCTGGGCGACCCTGGCCGTCACCACCGGCGCCATCCTGATGACGGCGGTGGACGGCGGGATCCTGCCCGCGGTGCTGCCGGCGATCCAGGAGGAGTTCACGCTCACCGCGGCCCAGGCAGGGCTGGTGAACTCGGTGTTCTTCGCCGGGCTCATCGTCGGGGCGCTGGGGTTCGGGTGGCTGTCGGACCGCATCGGCACCGGGTACCGGCGCACCTGGACCTGGAACGTCGCGATGATCATCGGGATCCTCGGCGGCGCGCTCACGTTCGGGCTGGCCGGCAGCTTCGCGGCGTTCCTGCTGCTCCGCATCCCGATGGGGATCAGCCGCGGCGGGTCCGAACCGGTGAACGTCGCCCTGGTCAGCGAGTGGTGGCCCAAGGAGTACCGCGGGTTCGCCGTCGGCGTGCACCACACCGGCTTCCCGCTCGGGCAGTTCCTCACCGGCGCGCTGATCGCGGCCGTGCTCGGCGTGGCCGGGTGGCGCGAGGCGTTCCTGCTCATCCCGCTGCTCGGAATCCCGATCATCGTCGTGCAGGCGTTCCTCGGCACGCGGCGCAACCAGCAGAAGGTCTACGACTGGATCGACTACCGCGGCCTCACCCGCCCGCTGCCCGAGCTGTCCAGCCGCCCCCGCGGCGCCGGCCTCGCCCCCGTCAAGGAGGCCCTCGCCCACGCGAACGTGCGCTGGTCGGTCGTGCTGATCTTCCTCTTCCTGTGGGCGGAAGCGGGCGCGGTGACGTTCCTGACCGTTCAGATGGTGGATGCGGGCATGGGCCTCGGTCTGGCCGCGCTGCTGTCCGGCGTCTCGGGGCTCACGGGCTGGATCGGGCAGGTCGTCTGGGGCGCGTGGTCCGACCACGCGGGCCGCAAGTTCGCGATCCGGTTCCTGGTGATCGGCTGGACCGTGACCCTGCTGGCGATGACCCTGATCACCAGCCCGGCGAGCGCGTGGATCGTGCTGCTCGCGTGGGGCCTGTTCCGCAACGCCCCCTTCCCCGTGGTCTACGCCCTGCTGATCGACTCGGTGCCGCGCGCGGCCGGCACCGCGATGGGCATCATGATCGGGATCGCTCTCGGCGTGTCCGGCGTGCTCGCTGCCGCGGTGTCGGGCTGGATCATCGACAATGCCGGGTTCACGGTGCACTACGTCGTGCTCGCCGTGATCTGCTTGCTCGGGCTGCTGCCGCTGGCCCGGATGACCGAGACCGTGGAGGTACGACGATGACCGAGCTGCTCGAGTCAGGGCTGCTCGAGCCCGGCGCCGAACTGGAGGCCGTGGCCACCGGCTCGACCTGGGCGGAAGGACCGGTGTGGATCGGTGCCGAACACGCCGTGCGCTACAGCGACATCCCGAACAACCGCATCCTGCAGTTCTCGGAGACGACCGGCGAGCTGTCGGTCTACGCCGAGGACGTCGAGTTCACCAACGGCCGCACGCTCGACGTGGACGGCTCGGTGATCCAGTGCTCGCACGGCAGGCGCGCCGTGGAGCGCGACCGCGGCGGCGTCGTCGAGATCGTCGTCGATCGGTGGACCGAGCTGCGGTTCAACTCGCCCAACGACGTCGTCGTGAAGAGCGACGGCACGATCTGGTTCACCGACCCGTCCTACGGCATCCGCAAGCCGGGCGAAGGCCATCCGGGAGAGCTCGAGTACGGCGACCACTACGTGTTCCGCCACGACCCCCGGGACGGCTCGGTCATCCCGGTCGTGATCGACGTCGAGATGCCCAACGGCCTCGCCTTCTCCCCCGACGAGTCCCTGCTCTACGTCGCCGACTCGGCCGACTCCCCCACCCGGGGACACCGCGACCCGACCCGCCCGCCGGGGCACTCGATCCACGTCTACGACGTCCTCGACGGCCGGTTGTGCAAGAACGGCCGCGAGTTCGCCGCCGTGCAGCCCGGCGTGCCCGACGGCTTCCGCGTGGACGAGCACGGCAACGTGTGGACCTCGAGCCACGACTCGGTGCAGGTGTTCGCGCCGTCCGGGGAGCCGCTCGGCCTGGTCCCGGTGCCGGAGAAGATCGCGAACGTGTGCTTCGGCGGCGACGACGGGTGCACCCTCTACGTCGCGGCCAGCACCACGCTCTACCGGATCCGCACCACGGTGCGCGACGCCGCGGCCTTGCTGCGCGGGATCTGATCGGCCCCTCCCGCCCGCGGACCACGTCCGAGATCGTCGGTTCGGCGCGAAAGCGGCCGGATAGAGCGTGTTGCCGAGTCGGGGCCCGCGGACGCGCGATGGTGATCGCTGCGAGAAGTACCTGACGTCGCCGCGACAGCACCCACGCACTGCTCGCACCGATCACCCGACCTTGATCACTCCGACCCGTACGCCACCGTCGCCGCGCCCGCACCCAGGTACTGCTCGGATCGATCACCTGGCCGTGATCGCTCCGACATGTACGCCACGTCGTCGCATCCGCCCCCAGGTACCGATCAGATCGATCACCGCGCACCGCGCCCCGGCCGGCAGCGTCGAGCACGGGCGGACGGTCGTGACCGAAGATCGACCGACCACCATCTGCCCGTGATCGAGCAGCGCCCGCGGTGCGGGCCTGACCGATTCGACAACAGGCCCCCTGCAGCCCATGTCCCGATCCCGCCGATCATGAGAGGTGAACGCGCCTCGAACCGGACCGATGATCATCGTGAGGCGGTGGAACGGGACCACCGCAAGGTGGGCGAGCACGCAGCAGGGGCGGACTCGTCCCGGACAGGCCTGGGCCCGCGCCGGGGACGGCCGCCCACCCAACCCCGATATTCGGCAGTTCTGCCAACCCGGCCACCCCACCGACAGGCAGCAGCAGGGGAAACCCGGCCGACTACGCCGAAGACCAAGGCCGGAGCGTGAGGCAATGGCCGCGAGCCGGGAACGGCCCGCCCACAGGAGATTCCACGACGACGTAGACGTGAGCGGGGGTTGAATCTTCCCCGAACCCCGCTCACGTCTACGTGGTCATGCAACGGGCACGGAACCTGGACGGCCACGACCGCAGGATGCGCCACGAGCGAGACCTCAGCGGGGTTTGATCTCCAGCAAACCCCGCTCACGTCTCATTGATCATGCAACCGGCGCGGTACGGAACGCGAAGTGGCCATGAACAGCGAAAATGGTGCGAGGGCGACAGATCCAGCGTGCGGCCGACTCGGGCCTCGGAGGCCCGGTGGTGATCGCTGCGAGAAGCACCTGACGTCGCCGCGACAGCACCCACGCACTGCTCGGACCGATCACCTGGCCGTGATCGCTCCGACAAGTACGCCACCGTCGCAGCGACCGCCGCCAGGTACTGATCGGAACGATCACCCGGCCGTGATCGCTCCGACATGTACGCCACCGTCGCAGCGACCGCCGCCAGGTACTGATCGGATCGATCACCGCGCGCCGCGTCCCGACCAGCAGCGTCGACCATGGGCGGACGGTCGTGGTCAGCGATCGACCGACCACCGTGTGCCGTGATCGACGCAGCGTCCGCGGTGCGGGCCGTGACCGGTTCAGCAACCAGGCGCGATATCGCCGTTCCTGCACAGAACCGATGATCACGGCGCCCCGCGGCCCCGGTCAGGGGCCGGCGGTCTCCTCGGTCGGACGGTTCTCCCGGGCCGCATCGGCCGGGCGCGGGCCGGTGGCCGCCTCGTCCACCCGCTCCTCGGAGTCGTGCAGGATCTCCGCGGCCTCGGCGTGGCGGTCCTCGTCGCCGTCGGCCACGCGCGCCTCCTCCGGGAGCGGCACGGCGCGGCGTTCGACCTGGTCGCTCAGCTCGTCGGGATGCATGCCCGCGCGTACCCGAGGTCGGCAGGCCCCAACCGGGCGGCGGCACGAACGCCGTGTCCGCGGTCGCGGAGTCAGCCGGTCAGCTGTTCGGAGCGTGCCCAGAGGGAGCGGGCGAGATCGGTGTCGCGGGTCTGCGGGTTGACCCGCTTGGCCGGCTTGCGCTTCTCGTAGTAGGTGCCGGACTGCCAGTCGACGCCCGGCCGGCTCTCGGCGAGCCAGACCAGTTGGTCGGCCCCCTTCTCCGGGGTCGTCAGCATCGCGCGGGTCAGCCGGTTGGTGGTGATGAACCGCATCAGGCGGCTGTCGGACTCGGTCCCGAAGCTCGTCGCGACGTTGCCGGGGTGGAAGGCGGCGGTGGAGATGCCCAGGGCGTGGTAGCGGCGGTGCAACTCGCCGGTGAACAGGATGTTCTCCAGCTTGCTGGCGTTGTAGACCGCTACCGGGTTGAAGGCGCGGTCGTGGTTGAGGTCGTCGACATCGAGCTTGCCGGCCATGCGGGCGCCGACGCTGGAGGTCTGGATCACCGTGGCGCGGGAGGCGATCAGCTTGTCGAGCAGCAGCCGGGTGAGCAGGAACGGCGCCAGGTGGTTGATCTGGAAGGTCATCTCGAACCCGTCGACCGTCTTCGTGCGATCGCCGAAGACGCCGCCCGCGTTGTTGGCGAGCACGTCGATCCGGGGATAGGCGCCGTCCAGCTCGGCGGCGAGCTTGCGCACCTCGTCGAGGCGCGTGAAGTCGGCGATGAAGTAGTCGGCGCCGATCTGACGGGAAACGGCCTGGGTCTTCTGCGGAGAGCGGCCGACTACGACGACGTGGTGACCGTCCTGGCGTAGCCGGCGCGCCGCGGCGGCACCGATGCCGTTGCTCGAGCCGGTGATGACGATGGTCTGGGACATGACGACAGTTTACGTCAGCTTTGTCAGTCTCTGCCACAACCGTCAGTGATACGCTCGGCACACCATGACCAGCCCGCAGTCCCGCCTCCGCGAGCGCACCCGCCGAGCGGTGCAGAAGGAGATCGCCGACGCGGCCCTCGCCCTGTTCGTCTCACGCGGCTACGACGCCACGACGATCGACGACATCGCCGCCGCCGCCGGGATGTCCCAGCGCAGCGTCTTCCGCTACTTCGCCACGAAGGAAGACATCGTGGTCGGCAAGCTCGACCTCCGCACCGACGCCATGCTCGACATCCTGCGCGCGCGCCCGGGCGACGAACCGGTGTGGACGTCGCTGCGCCGGCTCTTCGACATCGTGGGTACGCCGGACCAGCAGGAGATCACGAAGCCCATCCAGCGGGTGGTGTTCGAGACGCCAGCCCTGCTCGCGGTGTACCTGCAGCAGCTGCACAGCATCCAGGACGCCGTCGTGGCGGTGCTGCTCGATCGGGCCGACGCAGCCGGTTCTCCTTACGCCCCCGACGATCCCGCCCCGCGAGCGATCACGGCCGCAGCCTTCGGCTGCCTGGTCGCCGCCCAGCACGCCTGGCTCGCGTCCACGGGCTCCCTCGCCGACTGCATCGACCGCGCCATGGCGAGCATCACCGTTCAGGCGTGAGAAGTCGTACTCGCCGTCAGCTGTTCAGCGCGGACAGGCCCTTCCAGTCCTCCCAGGACAGCGTCCAGTCCCAGATGTCGCCGTCGCGGGGCGACAGATCGACACCGGTTCCCGTGACCTCGACGGGGTCGCCGTAGAGCGCCGTGTCGTAGTAGGCCTTCGCATCCTCCGGGGAGAGGTTGATGCAGCCGTGGCTGACGTTCGACGAGCCCTGCGCCGACACCGTCGCGGGCTGGGCGTGGAGGAACTCACCGTTGTTGCTGATCCGGACCGCCCACTTCATCATCACGTCGTAGTCGAAGGTCTCGCTCACCATCCGCCGATCGGCGAACTTCTCGGTGACGACGTGGACGCCGGTGCGGGTGTTGCGCCGGGGGTCCGAGTCGAGCCCGAAGCTCGCCGGGAAGTCGAAAACCTCCTGGCCGTCCCGGATGACGGTCACGCGGTGGCTGGCGGCGTCGGCCTTCACGATCTGCGAGCGCCCGATCTCGAACGTGCTGGTGACGTCGGCCGCGCCGTAGGCCCCGCCGCCGTAGGGCACGCCGAACAGGTCGGCGGTGACGGTGACCTGCGTGCCGGTGGGCCAGTACTCGCGCGGGCGCCAGTCCACGCGCGAACCGCCGCCCTCGTCGGGCAGCCAGCCCCAGGCTCCCTCGACCGGCACCGACGTCTCGACCGACAGCGCCCGCTCGACCGCGGCCCGGTCCTCGACGTGCTCGTCGAACTGGATGCGGATGGGCGCGGCCACGCCGACGGTGCGGCCGTCGCCGATGTTGACGATCCCCCGCGCGATCGACTCGGGGGAGATCGTCGTGAACGACCCCTGCACCGGCACCGGGGCGCCGTCCTCGCCCGTAGCGCTGCCGCTCCACGTGTAGGTGGTGTCGTACTGCAGCTCCTCGGTGCTGCTCCACGAGGTGCGCTCGGCATCCGGTTCGCCCGCCACCTCGGCGCCGTCGGGCCCGGTGAGCGTGACGGCGTCCAGCGTGCCGTCGGTGACGCTGACGGTGGCCTGCTCGCGGGGGTCGATCCCGGTTGCGGCGGCCACGGGCGCGTACGCGAGCGCGGCCGGCGGCGCGAGCACCGGCGGCACCGTCGGGGTCGTCACCCCGGAGCCGTCAGCGGTGGCGATGGTGGCCACCCCGAGCACGCCGCACAGCACGATGGCTAGTGCGAGCAGAATTCTTCGCAACACTCGCGTCCCCCTAGCAAGAGCTCCCCACAGCCGAAGACGCACGGAGAGCGCCGCGGGTTGTCCTGCTGTGGGCCCCTGTTCGCCAGGTTACGCGGCCGTCACTGGGTGCACCCGACCAGAACGGGTTCCGGGTGCAGCATCACGTTCCACCGCTCGCGCACGCCCTCACGGACCTCTCGCGCCAGGGCGAGCAGGTCGGCGGTGGTGCCCTCCCCGCGGTTGGTGAGGGCGAGGACGTGCTTGCCCGACAGCGCCACCCGACCGCCCGGGCCGGTGTGGCCACGGCGGAAGCCGGCCTGCTCGATCAACCACGCCGCGGGCACCTTGACCAGGCCGGGCCCCGCCGGCCAGCGGGGCGCCCCCTCGGGGGCCTCGGCCTCGGGCAGCACCGGGTTGGTGAAGAACGATCCGGCGCTCCACGTGTCGTGGTCGGCCGCGTCGAGCACCATTCCCTTGCCCCGGCGCAGGTCGAGCACGGCCTCGCGGGCCGCCGCGGTGGGCACCTGCGCGCCGGGCTGGACGCCCAGGGTCCGGGCGAGCTCGGGGTAGCGCACGGGCGCGCTCGCACCGCTGCCGGGCAGCGCGAACCGCACCCGCAGCACGACCGCGTCGTCACGGCCCTTCAGCAGGCTGGTGCGGTAGCCGAGGCCCAGCTCGGCGGCCGGCACGTGGGGACGCACCGCACCGGTCCGACGGTCGTAGAGGTCGACGTCGACCAGCACGTCGGCGACCTCCACCCCGTAGGCGCCGACGTTCTGCACGGGCGTGGCGCCGGTCCGTCCCGGGATGCCGGACAGGCATTCCAGCCCGCCCAGCCCGTCGGCGACGCAGGCGGCGGCCACGTCGTCCCAGTCGGTGCCGGCCTCGACGGTGAGCAGCACCGACCCGTCCGGCCTGCGGTGCACCTCGCGCCCGGTGCTCGCGACGTGCACGACGGTGCCCGGCCAGCCGTCGTCGGCGATCACCACGTTGGATCCGCCGCCGAGCACCAGCAGCGGTTCACCCGACGCATCGGCGGCACGCACCGCATCGACGACGGCGTCGGCGCTCGTGGCCTCCACGAGCCTCCGCGCGGGCCCGCCGAGCCGCAGCGTCGTCAACGGGGCGAGCCGTTGCGTCGGCAGGGGGAGCACGTCGGGTACGGGCACGATGGCCAACGGTATGGCACCCGGCGCGGGGTCCGGGCGGCGGTAGCCTCCGCGCATGTCTCGGCAGATCGACTACAGCTCCACGTCGCAGTACCCGGCCGACGAGGTGTACGCGACGATGGTGGACCCCGACTACCTGCGCTCCCGGCTGCAGCGCATCGGCGGACCGGGTGCCGACCTGCTGGAGCACACGGCCGAGACCGAGGGCGCGCGCTACCGCCTCCGGCACGGCCTCGACGCGAAGGACCTGCCGCCCGCGGTGCGCGGCGTGCTGCCCGGCGACCTCACGATCGAGCGCACGGAGCGCTGGACCCGCCAGGAGAGCGGGCACTACCTGGGCGATGTCCAGGTGGCGATCCCGGGCACCCCCGCGTCCGCCGTGGGCGGGATGCGATTGCGCGACTCCCCCGACGGCGGCAGCGAACTGCAGGTGCGCGCGGACGTCACCGTCCAGGTGCCGCTCCTCGGCGGCAAGATCGAGGGTGTGGTGGCGGATCAGGTACGGAAGCTGCTGACGGCGGAGTCGGCGTTCACGCAGCAGTGGCTGGCCGGGGGCCGCTGAGCCATGGAGCCACGTGCGGAACACCGCTACGTCCTCACCCTGAGCTGCCCGGACACCACGGGGATCGTCGCCCGCATCTCGACCTTCCTGGCCGACGCGGGCGGGTGGATCGTCGAGGCGGGCTACCACTCCGACCCGCACACCGGCTGGTTCTTCACCCGGCAGGTGGTGCGGGCCGACTCGCTCCCGTTCGACGCGGACGAGCTGCGGGCGCGGTTCGCGGGCGTCGCAGCGGAGCTCGGCGGCGAGGCGAGCTGGACGGTCACCGACAGCCGGGAGCCGAAGACCGCGGTGCTGCTGGTCAGCACCGAACCGCACTGCCTGCACGACCTGCTCGGCCGCGTCGCCGCCGGGGAGCTCCCGGTGCGGCTGGCCGCCGTGATCGGCAACCACGAGCCGCTGGGCGACATCGTGCGGGCGCACGGGGTGCCGTTCCACCACGTGCCGTTCCCGGCGCCCGGCGGCGACCCGGACACGCGCGCCGCCGCGAAGGAACGGGCCTTCGGGCAGGTCAGCGAACTCGTCGACCGGCACGATCCGCATGCCGTGGTACTCGCCCGGTTCATGCAGATCCTGCCCCCGCACCTGTGCCGGGAGTGGGCGGGCCGCGCGATCAACATCCACCACAGCTTCCTGCCGTCCTTCATCGGCGCACGCCCCTACCACCAGGCGTACGCGCGCGGAGTGAAGCTGATCGGCGCCACCTGCCACTACGTCACGCCCGACCTGGACGCCGGCCCGATCATCGAGCAGGACGTGATCCGCGTGGACCACGGCGACACCGCCGCCGACATGGTCCGCCGGGGCCGCGACATCGAGCGCCTGGTCCTCTCCCGCGGGCTGCGCTGGCACCTGGAGGACCGGGTGCTCGTGCACGGCAACAAGACGATCGTCTTCCGCTGAGCAGGACCGGCGCTGTGGACCATTGCCACACCCCGCGCCGGACAATAGGTTCCCGCTCACAGCCTGACGGCTGCACCGACAGCCACCACGGCCGTGGAGGAACTCCTGATGACGACCGTCAGTCCCCGCTCACAGGAGACCGACCACCTCGGCCGCGTCGACCTCACCGACCGGTCGGCGATCGGCACGAACAGCTTCGTGAACGAGGAGCTGCTGCCCACCCCCCTGCCGAAGCGCACGTGGACGACGTACAACTACGCGGCGCTGTGGATGGGCATGGCGCACAACATTCCCAGCTACCTGCTCGCATCCGGGCTCATCGCGCTGGGCATGAACTGGTTGCAGGCTTTCCTGACCATCACGCTCGCGAACCTGGTCGTTCTGGTCCCACTGCTGCTCAACAGCCATGCGGGCACCAAATACGGGATCCCGTTCCCGGTGTTCGCCCGCGCCTTCTACGGCCTGCGCGGGGCGAACCTCGCGGCCCTGCTCCGCGCATTCATCGCCTGCGGCTGGTTCGGCATCCAGACCTGGGTGGGCGGGCAGGCGATCTACGTGGTCGTCGGCGAGCTCATCGGACCAGCGTGGACCGACGCCCCCGGGTTCGGCGGGTACGCGTGGACCGTCTGGCTCTCGTTCGCGGTGTTCTGGTTGCTGCAGATGGCCATCATCTGGCGCGGGATCGAAGCATTGCGCCGGTTCGAGAACTGGGCGGCGCCGCTCGTCACGGTGGCGTTCCTGGCGCTGATGGTCTGGGTCCTCGTCGAGGTCGGCGGGTTCGGCCCGATCTTCGCGCAGCCCTCCGAGCTGGGTTGGGGCGCCGATTTCTGGCCGGTCTTCTGGCCCGCGCTGATGGGCATGATCGCCTTCTGGGCGACCCTGTCCCTGAACATGCCCGACTTCACCCGGTTCGCCCGCAACCAGCGCACGCAGGTGCTCGGCCAGGTGTACGGGCTGCCCACCACGATGTCGTTCATCTCGATGGTCTCGATCGTCGTCACGTCGGGCACGATCGTGCTGTACGGGGAGGCGATCTGGGACCCGGTGGAGGTCGCGAGCCGCTTCTCCAGTCCGATCGTGGTCGTGATCGGCCTCGTGATGGCGGTGCTCGCCACGATCTCGGCGAACGTCGCCGCCAACGTCGTGAGCCCGTCCTACGACTTCTCCAACGCCCTGCCCCGCCTGCTGAGCTTCCGCACAGCCGGGCTGCTCACCGGGGTGATCGGCATCCTCATCCAGCCGTGGCGGCTGGTGTCGGACCCGCAGATCTACATCTTCACCTGGCTCGGCTTCTACGGTGGCGTGCTGGCGTCGGTGGCGGGCGTGCTCATCGCCGGCTACTGGCTCATCTCCCGCACCCACCTCGACCTGGCCGAGCTCTACCGCCCCGGCGGCCGGTACTGGTTCACCTCCGGCTGGAACTGGCGCGCGGTGGTGGCCACCGCGCTCGGTGCGGTGGGCGCGGTCGGCGGCGCCTACTCCGCGGAGGGCAGTGGCCCCTTCCCCGCCGACGGGCTGATCCCGCTGCTCAAGCCGCTCTACGACTACAGCTGGATGGTCGGGCTGGCGATCGGGTTCGTGGTGTACGCGGCGCTGACGCTGCCCGGCTCCCGCCGCCCGGCATAACGCAACGAACGGCACTCTCGTCGGCTAGATGCCGACCAGAGTGCCGTTCGTCAGCGGATCAGGCTGCGGCGGACACCGGAGCCGGCTCCAACGCCAGCTCCAGGACCTCGCTCACGTCCGCCACCGGGTGCACCCTCAGCTCGCCGCGCACCGACTCCGGCAGGTCGTCGAGGTCGGGCTCGTTACGCTTCGGGATGATCACGTCGGTGAGCCCGGCGCGGTGGGCCGCCAGCAGCTTCTGCTTGACGCCGCCGATCGGCAGGACCTTGCCCTGCAGCGTGACCTCACCGGTCATGCCGACGCTCGAGCGCACCGGCCGCCCGCTCGCGAGCGAGGCGAGCGCCGTGGTCATCGTGATGCCGGCGCTCGGGCCGTCCTTGGGCACCGCGCCGGCGGGCACGTGCACGTGGAGCTTGCGCTGCGCCAGGTCACCGGCCAGGCCCTTCGATCGCAGGTAGGACAGCGCGATCGACACCGACTCCTTCATGACGTCGCCGAGCTGCCCGGTCAGGGTCAGCCCCGGCTCGCCCTCCATCGCCGTGGCCTCGATGAACAGCACGTCCCCTCCGGCACCGGTGACGGCGAGCCCGGTGGCGACGCCCGGCGTCGAGGTGCGCTCGGCCGACTCCGGCGTGAACTTCGGCCGGCCGAGGTAGCCGACCAGCGCGTCGGCGTCGACGTGCACGGGGGCCTCGGTCCCGCTGTCGAGCTGCACCGCGGCCTTGCGCAGGACCTTTGCCAGACCCCGCTCCAGCTGCCGCACGCCGGCCTCGCGCGTGTACTCGGCAGCGATCATCGACAGCGCCACGTCCGTGAACTCGACGTCCGACGGTTCCAGCCCGGCCTTCTCGACCTGCCGGGGCAGCAGGTGGTCGCGGGCGATGGCGACCTTCTCCGCCTCGGTGTAGCCGTCGAGGGTCACGAGCTCCATGCGGTCCAGCAGCGGGCCCGGGATGGTGTCGTAGCTGTTGGCCGTGCCGAGGAACAGCACGTCGGACAGGTCGAGGTCGACCTCGAGGTAGTGGTCGCGGAACGTGTGGTTCTGCGCCGGGTCGAGCACCTCGAGCAGCGCCGCGGTGGGGTCCCCGCGGAAGTCGCTGCCGACCTTGTCGATCTCGTCGAGCAGCACGACCGGGTTCATCGAGCCGGCCTCGCGGATCGCGCGGACGATCCGGCCCGGCAGCGCGCCGACGTAGGTGCGCCGGTGCCCGCGGATCTCGGCCTCGTCGCGCACACCGCCCAGGGCGACGCGCACGAACTTGCGGCCCAACGCGTGGGCGACCGACTCCCCCAGCGACGTCTTGCCGACGCCGGGCGGGCCCACGAGCGACAGCACGGCTCCGGAGCCGCGGCCGCCGACCTTCTCCTTGCCCTTGCGCTCGCGCCGGGCCCGGACGGCGAGGAACTCGACGAGCCGCTCCTTGACGTCGTCGAGACCGGCGTGGTCGGCGTCGAGCACGGCACGAGCGGCGACGAGGTCGTCGGTGTCCTCCGTGCGCGTGCTCCACGGGATGTCGAGGACCGTGTCGAGCCAGGTGCGGATCCAGCCCGCCTCGGGGTTCTGGTCGGAGCTGCGCTCGAGCTTGTCGACCTCCTTGAGCGCCGCCTTGCGCACGTCGTCGGGAAGCTCTGCGGCCTCCACCCGGGCGCGGTAGTCGTCGGAGCCCTCGGGCTCGCCTTCACCCAGCTCCTTGCGGATCGCGGCGAGCTGCTGGCGCAGCAGGAACTCGCGCTGGGTCTTCTCCACGCCCTCGCGGACGTCGGTGGCGATCTTCTCGGAGACCTCCTGCTCGGCGACGTGCGCCTTCGTCCACTCGAGCAGCAGCTCCAGCCGCGCCGTCACGTCGGTCTCGGCGAGCAGCTGGGCCTTGTGCTCGAGGTCGAGGTAGGAGGCCCAGCCCGCGGTGTCGGCGAGCTGGCCGGGGTCGGTGATCTGCTGCACCGAGTCGACGACCTGCCACGCGCCGCGCTGCTGCAGGATCCCGATCACGAGGGACTTGTACTCCTTGGCCAGCTCGGTGGTCCGGCCGGTGACCGGCCCGTCCTCGACCGGCGTGGCCTCCACCCACAGGGCCGCACCGGGCCCGGTGACACCCGAGCCGATCTGCGCGCGGCCCTCGCCGCGCACCACGGCCGCCTTCTCCCCGCTGGGGAGCCTGCCGACCTGCTCGAGGACGGCGACCGTGCCCACGGCTGCGTACTTGCCGTCGAGGCGGGGGACGACGAGCACCTGGCGGTCAACGCTGTTGGCCGCGTCGACCGCTGCCTGGATCTCCGGCTGGTCCAGCCGGACGGGAACCACCATGCCGGGCAGCACCACCGAGTCGGCGAGCGGAAGCACCGGCAGCTTCAGCGTCTCTGTCATGCCCGGCTCAACGCTTACACCGTTGTCACCATTCCAGCGTTCAAGTAAGTCCGCCGGGAGCGAACGCAGGAACCTTGAGCGTAGGCCGCTCACACCGGTCGTGGTGCGGTCACACCGGCTGCACGCACCGTCGGTGTGCGGGTGAGCCTGCGCGCAACGTCTCAGGTTCCCTGCGCCAACGACGCCGGCAGGCGCTCGGCGTGGATGACGTGCAGGTTGCTGACCGCTCGGGTGAGGGCGACGTAGAGGCGTTGGAGGCCGCGGTGCTCCGCTGCCGCGATGCGGGCCGGCTCGACGACGATCACCGTGTCGAACTCGAGCCCCTTGGCGAGGGTGACCGGCGTGAGGGCGAGCCGTTCCGCCTGCAGGCCTGTTCCGTCGGCGCCGAGGACGAGGTGCGGGAGCCCGCTGTCGGAGAGCGAACGATGGAGGTCGGGGATGTCGTCGTCGGCGGCGATGAGCCCGACCGATCCTTCTGCAGCCAGCGCGGTGGCACATGTCGTGAGGGTCGCCGCGATCATGTCCTCGGGCGCGGTTTCGATGATGTGGAGGGCGTCGGGGGTATGGCGGAACGATGCCGGGCCGCGTAGCCCGGGCGCGATGCGGGGCAGGAGCCGGGCGACGTAGTCGATGATCTGCGCCGGCACGCGGTAGCCCTGGGTCAGTTCCTCGACCTGGCCGTCCGGCCGGTCGAGGTGGGCGAGAACGGCGGTCCAGTCGTGGACGGCGGCAGGGCTGGTGGCCTGGGCCAGGTCGCCGAGGACGGTGCAGGAGCTTGCCGTCCGGCGGGCGATCGCCCGGAGGTGCATCGGGCTGAGGTCCTGGGCTTCGTCGACCACGATGTGGCCGAGTTTCGCGGGGCGCTCGATCAGCGATGCGGCCTCGTCGACGAGAGCCAGGTCGAGACTGCTCCAGGTCATCGCTCTCACGCTGCGCGGGCGAGGCATGAGCAGGATCGCGCGTTGCTCGTCCGGGGAGAGGAGTCCGGCTGCGGCACGGGCCAGGTGGGACCGGTTGGTGAGGAGATCGAACACCACGCGTGCCGGATCGACCGCGGGCCACAGCCGACGGACGGCGTGGCGACCGAGTTGGTGCGAGGTGGTGCCGCTCACAACCCCCGAGCGGCCCTTCATGAGACGCCCCAGACGCTGAGCGAGCAGCTCGCGACCGGTGCCGTAATCGATCCCGCGGCTGAGTACGCCGTGGAGTTCTTCTACGACGTCCTCAGCGGGCAGGCGCCAGGTGCGGCGCTGGACCGTGACTTCCAGTGGTTCCCGTGGGGACTCGATCCGGGACCACACGTGGCGCCGGACGACCTCGGCCATCCGGGCGTCGCCCTTGATCAGCGCCGCCCGTGGATCGTCGACACGCTCGACGGAGATGCCCGACCCGGTGAGCTCGTCGATGGTGGCCTGCGAGACCTCCACCTCACCGAGGGCCGGCAGGACGTTGCGGATGTAGGAGAGGAACGAGCGGTTGGGGCCGATCACGGCAACCCCGCCCTGCTTCCGCAGCCGGTCCCGCTCGGAGTAGAGCAGATACGCCAGACGGTGCAGGCCCACCGCGGTCTTGCCCGTGCCAGGCGCGCCCTGGATGCACAGCGTGCACCCCAGCGGAGCACGCACCAGCCTCATCTGTTCCGGTTGGATCGTGGCGGCGATGTCGCGCATCGGCCCCGTGCGGGGCCGCTCGATCTCCGCGGCCAGCAGGCCTTCCCCAGCACCGGAGGAGACCTGCTGGTCGAGTGGTTCGTCCTCGAAGGCGCTCAGCACGCCGTCGCGGTCGAAGCCGTAGCGGCGGCGAACCCGAACCCCCATCCGATCCTGCTGACCGGCCTCGTAGAACGCGCGCGCCAGCGGGGCACGCCAGTCGATGACCAAGGGCTCGCCGTCGTCGTCGCGGATGCCGAGACGTCCGACGTACACGTGGTCACCGCCCGACCCGTCGGCGCGGGAACCGCGTGCGGGGACGCCGTCGTGGATCTCGCCCGGCGGGTAGACCAGGCGTCCGAAGAACAACGGCGCGCCGTCGCGGTCCGCCAACCTCTTGATCAACCGCTTGCGGTGCTGCCGGAGCGCGTGGTTGGAGTACTTGTCCGCGACGGCATCGCCTTCACCCGCGCCGACAGCCAGCATCGTGCTGACCTCCGCACGCATGCGGGCCAACGTTGCGCGACAGGTGTCCATGTAGTCGCGCTCGGCGCGAATCTCGGGCTCGACGAGGTCCTGGTCGGTCTGGTGCATGGTCGTGCCCACACTGAGAGCATAAGTAGACCGAGTGCAGAAATCAACCGAGGGTAGGATTGCGCCATGGACGAGCACCTGGGGCTGCGGGAGCGGAAGAAGGCACGCACCCGGCGGGCGATCTCGGAGGCGGCGATCGCGCTGTTCCTGGAGCGCGGCTACGACGACGTGCCGGTGGCCGAGATCGCGGAAGCGGCCGAGGTCTCCAAGCGCACCCTGTTCGCCTACTTCCCGACGAAGGACGACCTCGTCCTGCACCGGTTCGCCGACCACGAGGACGAGGCTGCCCGCGTCGTCCGGGACCGCGCCGCAGGCGAGCCACCCCTCGACGCGCTCCGGCACCACCTGCAGGACGCCCTCGACCGCCGCGACCCGATCAGCGGCCTCTGCGACGTCCCCCAGGTCGTGGCGTTCTACCGGCTCGTCTCCGACACCCCCACCCTGCGGGCGACACTGTTGCGGTACCAGGTCCGCAGCGTGGAGACCCTCGCCTCAGCCCTGCTCGACGCAGCCCCGGGGGCTCCGCAGCCGCAGCTCACCGCACGCCTGGCGGCGAACCAGATCCAGGCCGTCCTGCGCGAGCTCGCCGACTACAACCAGCAGCGCATCGCCGCCGGGGCCAACGCCGAGGACCTGGCCCCGATCGCCCGAGCGGAGGCCGAGCACGCGTTCACACTGCTCCGCGCAGGCCTCACGCCGTACACGACGGAGCCCCGAGGCACTTCACACATCCAGTAGCCACTCCACACAAGGCGGGCCTTCGGTGGAGTGGAGGCTGGATGTGTGGAGTGCCGATCTAGCGGCCCAGGCCCTCCACGACCTCCGCGCCGGGGAGCCTTGCCGCCAGTTCTCCTGGCAGTGCCAGCTTCGAGCCGCGGATCCCGCTGCCGATCACCACGGCGGGGGCGACCGCGACCGCGGCGTCGACGAGCAGGGGCCAGCCCTCGGGGAGGCCGACGGCGGTGATGCCGCCGTACTCCATCCCGGTGTGGGCGACGGCGTCGTCCATCGGTGCGAAGGAGGCCTTGCGGGCGTCGAGGCGCTTGCGGACCAGGCCGTTGACATCGGCGCGCGTGGTGGCGAGCACCAGGCACGCGGCATAGCGGGTGTCGCCGCCGCGGCGGCCGGCCACGACGACGCAGTTGGCCGAGCCGTCCAGCGGCGAGGAGTAGGCGGCGCAGAACTCCGCGGTGTCGGCGAGGGCCGGGTCGATCTCCGCGACGCCGACGAGCGCGGCGTCGGCGGGATCGAGCGCCTTGAGAGCGTGGGCGACGGGCTCACCCAGCAGGTCGGGCCGGTCGAGCGCGGGGACGGCCCGCAGCGTGCCCAGTACCGTCCAGTTGCTCACCAGCGCTGGCCACCACCCTGCACGCGGACGACGGCCGGCTTGACGTCGACGATGTAGACGATCACCGCGACGAGCGCGGCCAGCCAGAACAGCGTGCCGCTGCTGCGTGGGCCGCCCTGGAAGACGATGAGCACGAGCAGGCTCGCGCCGGTGATGCCGAGCCACGCCGGCTTGGTCAGCTTGTCGACGGCGGTGAATGCGTCGGCGCGTTGCATCAGCGCGTGGACGAACGCATAACCGCCCACGGGGATGGCCAGCAACCAGATGGCCCACAGCACCCAGTCGTCGAGGTCGTACAGCAGGCTCACACGACCAGAGTACGTGCGCGCGCCGTCTGCGCACATCCCCGGTGCAGATGAGCGGTCGCTACCGGCGACGACAGGCGACGCGAACGCACCGGTGCCCCCGAGGCGCGGGAGGCCCCGGGGGCACCGGTGGTGCGCAGCGGATCAGCTGCTGGACGTGCCGTTCGCCGAGCCGGTCCGGCGGACGGGCTTGCTCGCCGTCGCCTTCGGTGCGGCCGTCTTCGGAGCCGTGCGGTTGGCAGCCTTGCGGGTGGTGCTGCGCGTCTCCTGCGCCACCTCCGCCCCGGCGTCGCTGATGCTCTCGGCGGCGTCGGCGCCTGCGTGCGCGACGGTCGTCGACGCGTCGCGGCTCACCTCGGTGACGGTCTCGGCGGTGCGGCCGGTGAAGCGCTGCGTGGCGCGGGCCACCCGCTCGCCCGTGGACCGGGTCTGCGTGGTGACCACGGTGAGGGCCTTCTCCGTGGCGTCGCGCGCGTCGTCGACGATGTCGTCGACACGCGCGTCGAGCTTCTCGGTGTAGCCCTCGATCCGCGCCAGCGCCTCCTTGACCTGCGGCTGCTTGCGGATGCGCCCCCAGGTCCGCTCGCCCTGCTCGGCGAAGCCCGCGTAGGCGTGCTCGGCCTGGGTGCGCAGGTCGATGACGGTCCTGCGCAGCTCCTCGCCGTTCAGGTGCTGCGGCAGGTCGGCAACCCGGTGCTGCACGCCCTCGGCCTGCGAGGCCGCACGGGTGCGCGCGGCGGCGACGGCCTTGGAGACGGCGGTGACCGCCAGGTCACCGACGCCCAGGACGGCGAGCAGCGGGGTGCGCGCGAGCTCGGCGCGCTCGGCGGCGGTCTTCGCCGCGTCGTGGCGGGCCTTGCGGACGTCCGCGGTGGTCGGCAGCTCCACAGCCATGATGATCACTCCTCGTGTGACGACGACTCGTCGGTTGCGGGGACGACGTCGCGGTCGGTCTCCCGTCGGAAGGACTGGTAGATGTCGAGGAGCACCTGCTTCTGGCGCTCCGTCAGGTCCGGGTCGGCCACCACGGCATCGGTCACCGCGCTCGCCGGCCTCTCCTCGAGGAACCCGGCCTTCACGTACAGGGCCTCCGCGGAGATCCGCAGACCCTTGGCGATCTGCTGGAGGATCTCGGCAGACGGCTTGCGCAGCCCCCGCTCGATCTGGCTGAGGTAGGGGTTGCTGACTCCGGCGGTGCGGGCGAGCTGACGCAGCGAGACCTGCGCACCCTCGCGCTGGCTGCGGATGTAGGCGCCGATGTCGTCGACGGCCTGGCCGACGGCCTGACCGGCATGCCCGACCACGTGCCCCACCTGCTCGACCGCGTGGCCGACCCGCTCGCTGGGGCCCGCGTCGGAGGGCCGCTCCGTATGCGTCACTCGCACTCACCTCCGTCCGTCCCCATCGACGCTACGCCCGCGTGCTAGCTGTTGCAAGCACCATGCTTGCGCAGGTCGATGAGCCTGTTCACACCCGAACGGAGGCAGGCGGCAGGATCGCAGCCGTGCCGGAAGAAGCCGTTCTCGCCGGGCAGTGGCCCGTTCTCGCCGCGGTGGCGGCGGGAGGTGCGCTCGGAGCGCTCGCCCGGTGGGGCGTCGGGCTCGCCCTGCCCACCCCTCCCGGCGCGCCCCCGTGGCCGACGCTCGGCATCAACGTCGCGGGTTGCCTGCTCATGGGGCTGCTGCTGGGAGTGCTGTCCAGGCGGCGCACGCATCCCCTGCTACGCCCGTTCGCCGGCACCGGCGTGCTGGGCGGGTTCACCACGTTCTCCGGCTACGCCGTGGACGGGCTCGGGCTCCCCCTCGGCCCGGCCGCCGGGTACCTGGCCGGCACGCTCGCCGGCGCGCTCGTCGCGACCTCGGTCGGGTCGTGGGCGGGCCGGCGCGCCGCGGGCCCGCTGTGACCGGCCTGCTGGTGGTGCTCGGAGCGGCGCTCGGGGCGCCGCTGCGCTACCTCACCGACCGCGCGATGCGGGTGCGGTTCGGCGCGACGTCTCCGTGGGGCACGTTCGCGGTCAACGTCGTGGGTTCGGCACTGCTCGGGTTGCTCGTGGGCGCCGCGGCCCCGCCCGCGCTGCTCGCGCTGGCCGGCACCGGCTTCTGCGGTGCGCTCACCACCTACTCCACGTTCGGTGCCGAGACCATCGCGCTGGCCGAGGACCGCCGGTGGGCCGCGGCAGTGGCCAACGTCGTCGGATCGGTGCTCGCCTGCCTGGCCGCGGCCGGACTGGGTTCGGCGGCGGGAGCGGCGGTGCTGGGCTGAACCGGTGCGCGCCCCGCGCCCTCAGCCGCCGAAGGCGAGCTGGCCCACCGCGTAGATGACCAGACCGGCGAGCGAGCCCACGATCGTGCCGTTGATGCGGATGAACTGCAGGTCGCGGCCCACCTGCAGTTCCACCTTGCGGGAGGTCTCCTCGGCGTCCCAGCGCTCGACGGTGTCGGTGATCAGCGTGGTGATCTCGCCGCGGTAGTGCCGCACGACGTAACCGGCGGCGTCGGCGAGCCAGCCGTCGAGCTTCGCGCGCAGCTCCGGGTCGCCTTCCAACCGCCTGCCGAACGACACCAGCCCGTCGCGCACGCGCGTGCGCAGGGCGCTGGACGGGTCGGCCGCGGCGTCCAGGATCAGGCCCTTCACGGTGCCCCAGGCCCGGCCGATGAACCGCTGCACCTCGGGGTGGCCCACGATCTGGTGCTTGATCCGCTCTGCGCGCTCGATCGTGTCGGGATCGCGCTGCAGGTCGGCGGCGAACTCGACGAGGAACGTGTCGATGGCCTTGCGCAGCGGGTGCTCCGGATCGGTCTTCACCGCGAAGGCGAAGTTCTGCACCTCGAGGAAGACGCGGTCGGCGATCAGGTCGTCCACGAAGCGGGGCGACCACGTCGGCGCGCGGTCGTGCACGATCCGCAGCACGGTGTCGTGGTTGGCGCTGACCCAGTCGTAGGCGCGGTCGCAGACGAGGTCGACGAGCCGGTGGTGGGCGCCGTCGGCGAGCACCCCCTCCAGCACGGTGCCCAGGGGCGGCCCGACCGGGCGCTCCATCAGCTTCCGGACCAGGACCTGCTCGATGACCTCCTGCACGTCTTCGTCGCGCAGCACGGTGACGACGCCGCGGGCGGCGGTGGCGAGCTCCGCGGTGATGCGGTCGGCGTTGGCCTCCTGCCCGATCCACGAGCCGACGCGGGAGGAGACCTCCACGCGCGCGAGCTTGTCGCGGACGACGTCCTCGGACAGGAAGTTCTCGCCGACGAAATCGCCGAGGCTGTCGCCGAGCACGTCCTTCTTCGTCGGGATGATCGCCGTGTGCGGGATCGGCAGCCCGAGCGGCCGCCGGAACAGGGCGGTGACGGCGAACCAGTCGGCGAGCGCACCGACCATGCCCGCCTCGGCCATCGCGCGGACGTACGCGACCCACACCGGCCCGTCGTTCACCTCCCACCAGCGGGTCAGCAGGAAGATGACGGTGGCGACGAGGAGAAGCCCGGTGGCCAGCATCTTCATCCGGCGCAGGTCCCGCCCCCGGGCGGCGTCCATCCGGCCGAGTCCGAGACCGACCTCCACCACCGGCCGCTTCCGCGGAGCGCCGGGTGGCACGGACGGAGCAGTCGTGGGCGCCGACGCGTCCGTTCGGGGGGACTGCGAGGTCTGCACGAACCCATAGTGCCTGCCCGCTCGTAGACATGGTGTCCGGAACGCGCACCGACCGCCCGCCGGGTGGCGGCGGCCGGCCTTGCTGACGGACCGCGGCGCCCGCTGCCGGTGGACCTGCGAAGGTCCTCCCGGCCGGGAGCAGCGCCTCCCGGGGGACGTGTTGCCCCCACGGCACCCGGGAGGCGCTCGGCTTCCCGTAGCGCCGTCGAGTGGGTCTGGCCGGGGTCGATGGTTTTCCACCGACCCCGGCCACGTTCGTGGTGCGGCCGCACTGCGAGGGAGGAGTGCCCCCTCGGGCGCCGCACCACCGGCGGCTCCGGTGCCCTCCGGCGCGGCGCGACGAGCCGCGGCAACGAGGAGGGCGAGCCGGTCGCCGGCTGCGCGGCCCCTTAGGACCGCATCCCGACCGCAGCCAATGCACCGGCGGGCCGCTGGGCGCCCGGGTGCGGTGTCCGGTCGGAGTGCCACCGCACGGCGTCGGCGGCGGCGGCGAGGATCATGTCGGCCGCGGGCACGCGGTAGCCGACGAGGCCGGGCGCGACCCGCCAGTGCACCCAGCCGTCGGGCACCTCGGACGGCGGGGCGAGCACGGCGGCACCCGCGGTGTGCAGGACGACGCCGGCGAGCTCACGCAGCTCGGCGGGCAGCGCCGCGCCCGGGGTGACGGGGAACCACCAGGCGCCGGTGGGCGTGGCGGCGATCGGCACGACCGACCCGGTGTCGCGCAGGTGCGCGCAGACCTGGCGACCGATGGCCGCCGGCACCTCGACGACGTCCAGGGCACTGCCGGTGACCAGCAGGAGCGTCGTGGGCGACGCCGCGACGACCGGCCATCCGTGGTCGTCGAACTCGCGCGCTGCCGCGCGCAGCTCCGCACCGTAGACCGCGCGGTAGCTGTTCCAGCCCGACATCTGATGACCTCCGTGCCGATCGTCCCGGTGTTGCTCTGTGTGTGGCTCGCGCCGTTCCTGTGTGAGCCTCAACACCGAGCATGCCCCGTCCGGGACGGGTAATGGAGCCCATAGCGACGACCGACCCGGGTGCCGAGACGAGCGGGTGACGCCTCTGCGCTTGCGGTCCTTCACCCGCGGTGAACGGGGGTGACCGGTTGGGGATCGGGGATCGACGGCCACACCCGCCGACACCAGGTGGCGCGGTCACCGGTCGTCGTCGACCAACGGCGTCCCCGACCGGTGTGGAGGAAGGCCTCGCCCGCACCGCTGCCTGGCTGCACCGCTGAACGGAAGCACCACTGCACCACTGCACCACTGGAACGGAGCCGGAAACACCGGTGCCGGCGACCCCCGAGGGGTCGCCGGCACCGTGACGTGCTGAGTGGGGCTGGCTCAGATGGGGCGCACCGTGTCGGCCTGCGGACCCTTGGCGCCCTGGCTCGACTCGAAGTCGACGCGCTGGTTCTCCTCCAGGGTGCGGAAGCCGTCCGACTGGATGGCCGAGTAGTGGACGAAGACGTCCGGACCGTTGTCGTCGGTGGCGATGAAGCCGAAGCCCTTTTCGGCGTTGAACCACTTGACGGTGCCCTGCGGCATACCTGTTCTCCATACGTGTAGCGGGCCCTGCCGACTGTGTGCCGACCGGGGGCTGCACGGGACCACCGCGGGACGGGAAGAGGATGCCCTCGACCGCCTGCGAAGCCCACCGTCACTCTCCACGGACGCTTCACAACGATCGAGGAAGACACGACTGCAACCGCGGCCGAACCTATCACGAGAGCGCTGGTCCGAAAGTACGAATCGCCGCCTCGGAGTGCTGGCGGGACGCCCGGAGTGACCCGTCGTTGCCGTACCGTTATCCGACGCCGCGGCTCCGGTCCGGCCGTGGCGCGCCCGCCTTGCCGACGAGGAGCCACATGACCGCCGACGCCCCGCACCGGCCCGCCGCCGCACCGCTCATCGACGGCCGCAAGAGCGTCACCGAACAGGCGCTGGTCGTCGCCTTCATGATCGTCCCCCTGCTCGCGCTCGCGGCCGCGGTACCGCTGGCTTGGGGCTGGGGCCTCACGTGGCTCGACGTCGGCCTGACCCTCACCTTCTACTTCCTCACCGGGCTGGGTGTGACGGTCGGCTTCCACCGCTACTTCACCCACGGCTCCTTCAAGGCGAAGCGGCCGCTGCGCGTCGCGCTCGCGGTGCTCGGCAGCGTCGCATTCCAGGGCGGCGTGATCGGCTGGGTGGCCGACCACCGGCGACACCACGCCTTTTCCGACAAGGAGGGCGACCCGCACTCCCCCTGGCTGTTCGGCACCGGTCCGGCAGCCATGATCCGCGGATTCTGGCATTCGCACATGGGCTGGATCCTCGGGCGCGACCGCACCAACGCCCGCCGCTTCGCACCCGACCTGCTCGCCGACCGCGACATCGCGGCCGTCGACCGGCTCTTCATCCCGCTGACGCTCGCCAGCCTCGCGGTGCCCGCCCTGCTCGGCGGCCTCGTCTCGGGAACCTGGTGGGGCGCTCTCACCGCACTTTTCTGGGCCGGGCTGGTGCGCGTGGCCGTCCTCCACCACGTCACCTGGTCGATCAACTCGATCTGCCACATGGTCGGCGATCGCCCGTTCGCGGCCCGCGACCGCTCGGCCAACGTCTGGTGGCTGGCGGTGCTGTCCTTCGGGGAGTCCTGGCACAACCTGCACCACGCCGACCCGACCTGCGCACGCCATGGTGTGCGACGCGGTCAGGTGGACATCTCCGCACGCGTCATCTGGGCCTTCGAACGGCTCGGCTGGGCGCATTCCGTCCGGTGGCCGACCAGCCGTCGCCTCCAGAAGCTGACGCACTGACCCTGCGTGACGGGTCGGACGATCCGATGCACGCGGCGTGATATCTGACGAGGACCGAGAGCGCGCGCGCAACTCCCACCCCATCGTGACCGCTCGGCCCGGCGCGCCGGACCCCACCGGCGTGGCGCACGGCGCGTCCGGGTGGCCACCTCCACGGGCCCCCCGTATCGGGCGACGCCCGTTCTGATGCCATCGCCGACTGTTGATCACCAGCCGTGACGTCGACACGGCCTTTCCCGTGCCCGTCCGTGTCCTTTCCCTGGCGTCACACCAGCCCCACACGCATCATTTCGGACGTCTCGTCCATCCGATGTGGGGAGGGCTCCGATGCGGAGTCGGAACAGAGTGACCCTGTCGATCGCCGCGCTGACCGTCGGGATGCTCGCCAGCGGCCTCGGCACCTCGGCGGCGATGGCGGCGGAACCGCAGACCGCGCCGGCCACCCTCGACGCCGTCGCGCAGGTGCCACCGCTCCCACCGGCCCCGGTGCCCGTGCCGAGCGTCCCGCAGGTGCCCACGCCGGCCCTACCGGACCCCGGGGCGCTGCCGAGCGTCCCGGACCCGGGTGCGGCCCTGCCGGCTCCCGCGCTGCCTGCCACGCCGGCGCTCCCGGCGGCACCGGCGCTCCCCGCCGACGTGCCCGCGGTGCCGGCGGCCCCGCCCGCACTCCCAGCCGCCCCGGCGCTCCCCGCCGACGCCCCTGCGCTACCGGCGGCGCCCGCACTCGGCGCCGCACAGCTCCCGGGCGCACCGGCGCTTCCCGCCGGTACCGACGCGGCCGGCCAGGGCGACGACCCGGCCGACGAACCGAGCGACGAACCCGCCGACGAACCCGCGGAGGAGCCGGCCGACGAACCGAGCGACGAGCCGAGCGACGACGGCGCCGCCGCACCGGTCACGGGCGCCACGGACCCGCAGCCTGCCGACGGGTTCCCGGCCGCCACGAGCCCGTCCACCGACACGCCGATGGGCACCGACGAGCCGATCGGCACCGACCCCGCCGCGGGCACGGCTGTTCCCGGCGCGACCCTGCCCGGCACGACCCTGCCCAGCACGGCCCTGCCCGGCACGACCCTGCCCAGCACGGCCCTGCCCGGCACGGCCCTGCCCGGCACGGCCCTGCCCGCCGACCCGAACGCCCTGCCCGCGCCCGGCGCAGCGCTGCCGACGACCCCCTGATCCCTGGTCGCCCTCGCTCTGCCGCCGGAGGGTCGCCTCGAGGCCGGCGGCAGTCCTGACGTCGACCTGATCACGGAACAGGCGGAACGCGGGCGGGCTCGATCAGCGAAAGTGGTGCCACAGCGACAGATCTGTCGCCCTCACACCACTCCTGGCGATCATGACCGTGAGCCGGCGCGCCAGGCGCCCGGGGCGGCGGGGCCGGTCGTGGCTCGCGGTCAACCCGCGGACGTGCCGAACGTCCCGGCGCCGGCGTGGGCTGCGTCAGGAGTGCTCGACCGCACGCCGTGTTCGAGGGCCGCGAAGGCGGCGTCCAGGAGTTGCCTGAGCTCACCGGCGTCCTCGCGCAGCCACCGCTCGTAGGCCGCGAGCGCCACGCCGAGGCTGGCGTGGCCGATGGTCTGCGGCACCAGGTGCTCGGCCGGGTACCCGAGCCGTCGCGCCGCGTACTCGGCCACGACGCGCCGCCAGGCGGTGTAGCGGAGGGTGGAGTGCGCCTGCAGCGCGGGGGTGTCGAGGATCAGGCGCAGGCGTCGCCGGTGCCACGGCTGCTCGTCGGGGTGCACTTCGTTGAACTCCAGCACCGCCGCCCGAACGCCCGCGAGCACCGGCAGCTCCGAGGGGAGCGCGGCGAAGGTGTCGCGCATCCGGTCGAGCTCCTCGTCGAAGGCACCCCAGGGGATGTCGTTCTTCGAGGGGTAGTAGCGGAAGACCGTGCGCCGGCCGATCCCGGCTGCGGTCGCGATGTCGTCCACGGTGGTGGTGTCGAACCCGCGCTCGGTGAACAGGTCGAGCGCGATGTGCTCGATCTCCGCCCGGGACGTGACCGGGCGCCGGCCCGGTCTGCGGCCGGACGAGCCGGTCGATGTGATCGTCGTGGCGGGCATCGGTGTGTTCCTCGGCGGGCGCGGTCCGGAGGGTCCCGGGCTGCCGACGATCGTGCCACGCACCCCCCGGCGGTGTCCCGGCCGGCTGGGGTCAGGAACGGCGGTACGGGGTGGGTCGTGCCGCCGCGCCGGACACGGCGTGCAGCCCCATCCGCACCGTGTTGCGTCCGGCGCGCTTCGCGGCGTACATCGCGGTGTCGGCCACCTCGAGCAGGTGGGCCAGGTCGGTGCCCTCTGCGGGGAAGGTGGCCCCACCGATCGACACGGTGAGGGTGTCGACCACCAGGCCGCCACGCGTCTCCGCCACTTCGACGCTCAGGGCGGCCACCCGCTTGCGGATGCGCTCCGCGACCGTCGCCGCGGCGAGCCGGGCGTCCTCGTCCCCTTCGGCGCCGGGGAGCAGGACGACGAACTCCTCGCCCCCGAACCGGCCGACGATGTCGTCGTCGCGCACCTCGGCCCGCACGGCCGCGGCCACGGCGGCGAGCACGTGGTCGCCGACCAGGTGCCCGTGGCGGTCGTTGATGAGCTTGAAGTGGTCGAGGTCGAGCACCAGCAGGCCGACCCGACCGTCGACGCGCTCGGCGCGGCGCAGGGCCCGCGCTGCGCGCACGTGCCACGCAGCGGCGTTGAGCAGCCCGGTCTTGCCGTCGACGCTGGCGGCCTCCTCCAGCTGCCGGACGAGCACGGTGCGGTGGAGGACGATCAGCGGAGGGAGCACCAACACGGCGTACGCCGGCCCCAGCGCGGCCATCGCCCCCGCGGCGAGCGCGCCCATCGACAGCGTGGCGAACTCGAGGACGGCCTCGTCGCCCTGGGTGAGGACGTGCAGGAACGTGGGGAGGTCGCGGTTCGGGCCGCTCAGCACGATGACGGCGACGACCAGCACCATGTTGACGGCCGCGTAGGCCAGCAGCGCCAGCAGGACGGCGCCGAGGCCCGCCACCGTGTGGAACAGCGCATCGCGCTCCACCAGGCTGGTGACGGCCGAGGCCGCCTGCACGGCGAGCACGACGGTGGCCGTGCTGAACAGGGCTCGGTGCGGGGGGACGCCGGACCGTCGCCACACGCGTGCGTAGAGGTGGCAGTAGATGCCGACCACCACCGCGCTCGCGAGCGCGCCGGGCAGCAGGGCTGCCGCCGCGAACGCCCACACCGAGCTGAGATCGATGTGCGGGCTCTCGTCGGAGCGGTGGCGTACGCGCTCGACCCCGAGCGAGGCCTCGGTGCTCACGATCCCGGCCGCGACGAGGACGGCCAGCAGGACGCCCCAGTTCTCCGGAAGGGCCGGGAGGTCACGCGGGACCGCGGTGGCCAGGGTGCCCAGCGCCAGCAGCTCGACCACGAGGAGGACCGCGAGCACGGGGAACGGGAGCGCCCAGACGGACCATCGAGTTACCCCGATTGGCGCACGCCGTGGCACTGACATCCCCCTGAAACCTTTCAGCCTCGCCGTAGTTCTGGTTCTGCGTCGCTCATCCGGGCGGATGGTAGCCGGACGGCGACCCTACGTCATCGGTCACTGTGCCCCGCCTGTCGTGCGGAACGCCGAGCGGCTCCGACGAGGCGGGCAGCGGCCGGAGTGCTCTCGGGCGGACGGGGGCTCGACGTGCGCCCGCAGCACCCAGGCGAGCCTAACCGAGGATGGCGGAGGCGGCTGAACGGCTGTGACGGCGGTCATGTATGCACGAGAAAGCACACCCGAACAGCTGTTTCCCAGCGTCCCTGCCCCGACCGCGGCACGCACCCCGACGTTCAGCGGTCATCTCGGGATCCGGAACTCGAAGGCGCTGAGCGCAGCACGCGCCTGCCGCGGCTCGTGGCCTTCGTTCACCGCCGCTATCGCGGCACGCCATGCCGCGGCGAGCACCGTACCGAGGACAGGGGTGGCCGGGGCCGTACTCGCACTCAGCATCTCGGCCAGCCGGTCGTACTCGGCTCCGGCCGGCGGTGCCCCCAGGAGGTGGAGGAAGCCGTCCCGTACGGCGAAGTCGAATCCGACCAGCAGCGCGGTCACCACGGCAGTGGAGCGGTCCGCCTCACCCCCTGCCGCCGCGACCGCACCTTCCATCCGGTCCAGCAGCCGCTGCTCGACGTCCTCCCGCACGAAGGTGTACAGCCCGAGCTTGTTGCCGAAGTGGTGGTAGAGCGCGCCGGTGGTGACCTCGGCCGCCGCCGCCAGCTCGCCGACCGTGACCTCGTCGAACGGGCGTGCCCCGAACTCCTTGACCGCGGCGAGCGCGAGCCTCCCCTTCGGGGAGCTCGACACCGGGATCCACTCGCGCACCGCGCCATAATGCCGTTACGCTGTCCGAGAATCCAGTTACGGCTCGGAACGCACGACCTGGAAGGACCGCGGCATGAAGCTCGAGTTCCTGTTCGTCCCGACCTCCGACCTCAAGGCCTCGCTCACCCTCTACCGCGACAGCCTCGGCTTCACCGAGATGTGGCGCGAAGGCGACGCGACCGTTGCCCTGGCCGTGCCCGGCAGCGACGTGCAGCTCATGCTCGACGCCAACGACCCCACCGCCCCGGTCGGGCCACTGTTCGTGGTCGACAGCGTCGAGGCCTTCCACGCCGCCCGCGCGGACGCGCTCACCGTGGTCGAAGAGCCCGCGGAGATCCCTGGCGGTTTCCTGGCCACCTACCAGGACCCGGGCGGAGCCACCATCTACGTCATGGACCAGTCGACGGATGCTGCGACACGGTGAGCGCCGGCGGCCTTCAGCGACAGACCTACGAACGGACCTGAGGCGACCGCTGCATCCTGCAGGCTCGGGCGACGGGACCTGAAGCCGGCCACCCAGCGTTCCCGCCGGTCGAACGTGGTGGCCAGGGGCGGGGTCGAACCGCCGACCTACCGCTTTTCAGGCGGTCGCTCGTACCAACTGAGCTACCTGGCCGGGTACCCGGCACTGCATTGCTCCGGGGGTGTTGCGACCCAGACGGGACTCGAACCCGCGACCTTCGCCGTGACAGGGCGACGCGCTAACCAACTGCGCCACTGGGCCTTGCTCTTGCACTGATCCTACTGTCGTACTGTGGAACGTACCCCCAACGGGATTCGAACCCGCGCTGCCGCCTTGAAAGGGCGGAGTCCTAGGCCGCTAGACGATGGGGGCTTGGATCCTGGGATCCCCGCCCTCCAACGGCTGTCCGTTGGGAGCACGATAAGCATAGGGCAAGCCGTCCGCACCCCTCGAACCCGGGGGGTGCAAGCGTCCGCCTCACCGGTTCGGGCGCTGGTCAGAGGGGGTGCGGGAGGCCGTGATCGGCCACCCTCGGACCGCCCGCCGGGCGTGCCCCGGTGGGACCGGACGACTGCGGGTAAGAAGCGGGTATGACGACCGAGCCGCCGTTGCTGCTCGCGCTGGACCTGGCCGGCACCTTCGCGTTCGCGCTCAACGGGGCGTTGACGGCGGTGCGGGCGGTCCGCCTCGACATCATCGGCGTCCTCACCCTCGGCATGATCACGGCACTCGGCGGGGGCGTCATCCGCGACGTCCTCATCGGCGCGGTGCCGCCCGCCACCTTCCGCGACTGGCGCTACCTCGCGCTGGCACTGGGAGGTGGCCTGGTCGCGTTCGCCCTCAGCCGGTGGCTGGGCCGGCTGGAGACGCCCATCATCGTGTTCGACGCCATCGGGTTGAGCACGTTCGCGGTGATCGGAGCGAGCAAGGCGCTCGGCTTCGGGCTCGGCATCGGCCCGGCGGTCATGTTGGGCGCGGTGACCGCCGTGGGTGGCGGCACGATCCGCGACACGCTGCTGGGCCGGGTCCCGACGGTCCTGCGCAGCGAGCTCTACGCCATTCCCGCCCTGATCGGTGCCGGGCTCACGGTCGCGGCGCTCCGCTTCGAGGTCTACGGCCTGGCCGCGGCGTTGGGAGCGGCGGCGGCCTGCTTCGTCGTGCGGATGCTCGGGGTCCGGTTCAACCTCAACGCGCCGTACCCGCCGGGCACGACCGGCACCTGAGGTCGCTGCTCACGGGGCGAGCCAGGCGAGCGCGGCCACGACCAGCGCCTGGGTCCCGGTGTCGAGGGTCGGTTGGATCACCGGCGCGAAGTACGGCGAGTGGTTGACCGGTACGTCCTCGGCCACCCGTCCCGCCGCCACCGCCGCCTGGTAGGTCGCCGGGTCGATGCCGCCGATCCCCCAGTACGTGTACGGCACGCCGAGGACGTCCGGGATGTCGCTGAAGTCCTCGCTGGCCGTCTGCCGGCCCAGCGGGCCTGCGCGGTCACCGGAGAACTCGTCGAACGCGGCCGCCACACGCGCCGTGACGGTCGGATCGTTGTCGGTGAGCGGGAAGCGGTCGAGCATCTCGAACTCCGGCGCCTTCGGGCTGGCCGACGCCTCGCACTCGGCGGTGACGATCCGGCGGATCGCGGCCAGCACCGTGTCCCGCGTCCGCTCGCTATAGGTGCGGATGTTGAGCTGCAGGACAGCGCGGTCGGGGATGACGTTGCTCGTCGAACCGGCCTGGATGCTGCCGACCGTCAGCACCGTCGTCTCACCGGGCGGGGTCTCGCGCGAGACGATCCCCTGCAACCGGACCACGATCATGGCCGCGAGCACCACCGGGTCCACGGCCGACTGCGGCATCGAGCCGTGCCCGCCTCGCCCGTGGACCGTCACCCGCATGCTGTCGGCGGCCGACAGGACCGGGCCGGCCTGCGTGCCGACCCGCCCGGCCGGCGCTGCCGGCACGTGCTGGGCGAGCGCCACGTCCGGGGCAGCGCGTCCATGTCGGCCTGCAGCAACACCGGCGGGCCCCCCGTGCCCCGGGTCAGGACGCCGACGACTCCCGTGCCGCCGACACCCCGGTGCACGCGGAAACCGGCCTCGTCCAGGCGCTCGGCGACGGTGCGACGACCTCGGTGGCCTCCCGGCGCGCGGTCAGCGCGTGACGGGCGGCGGCAGGTCGGGGTTCGCCGAGATCAGCCCGAGCATGTCGAGGAGCTGGCGCAGGTCCTCGGAGTCGCCGGAGTTGCGGGCCACCACCATGCGCGCGCGCTGCAGTTGCTCCTCGGACACGCGGTAGGCATCGGCGGCTGTGCGCTGGCTGGGGATCGCACCGCTCGACGTGAGCCGTTCCCCCCCGAGTTCCTGACGTGCGCTACCGATACTCATCGACGCCTCCCCGTGCGGTCGCCACCCTGTTGTCGACCATGGAGGGGGCACGAATCCCGCGGACTGCGCCGTCCGCCGGACACCGGTCGTCTCACCCGTCCCGGGCAACCCCGACCCCGGTCCGGAACGCACCGCAGCCACCCCCGTGGCCGTGACCGGCACGTTACCTAACGGGTGGCCCCGGATACACCCCTCTTCCGGGGTGACCGTCTCGGCGGGGGATCACGCAGCGCGAGCGAGGGCCCTCGGACCGGCGTTCCCGTCGGAGCGACGCGGAGGCGACCGGGCCCGAGCCGTACCCTCGTGGCATGCCGCCGCCTCCCGAACGGCCCCGCTCCCGACACCGTGCTCCCGCGCCTCCACCACGCCGGGAGCAGCAGACCGAGGAGCCCGTGGCGGACACGGAGCTGGATTCCTACCTGGCGGCGCTCTCCGGGAGCGGTGAGGAGCACCCCACGGAGCTCACCGGACGGTTCGGGTCGGCCCAGGTCTTCCAGCTGCGCCTGCCGGCGCTGCGGATCGAGCAGCTGCGCCGGATCGCGTCGGACCGGGGCGTCTCCCCCGGCGCGCTCGCGGTGGACTGGGTGGTCGAGCGGCTGGACCGCGAGGACACGCCCACGGGCCCGCTGCCGGTGGTCGAGGAGGAAGAGGAGCAGCCCAAGCGCCGGGGCTTGCGCCGTCTCGGACGCAAGGCCTCGTCCTGGCCCTTCGGGTGACGACCGGCCCGGGCCGTCACACCCTGTTGCGCCGCGCGGCACGGGTCACCGGCCGGCCACGACCACCCGCGCCGCGGGGTCCCCGCTGAGGCAGGGGCTGCCGGTGAGCAGCGCCGGGTCGACCGCCGCGGCGAGCGCGCGGTAGCCGGCGGCCGAGAGGTGCAGCCCGTCCCCCGCGTCGTAGGCCGGGGCGAGCCGGGAGGGGTGCGCCGGGTCCGCCACGGCCGAGGCGAAGTCGAAGACGCCGTCGGCGTGCTCCCGGCCGTGGGTGCGGATCCACGCGTTGAGCTCCTCGCGGGCGGCGAGTCCCGCCGGCGTGCCGCGCGGTCCGGTGGTCGAGGGCGTCACGGTGGTGAGGAAGACGCGCTTTCCGGCCGCGCGGGCGCGCTCGGCCACGAGCCGCACGCCGGCGACGAGTTCCTCGGCCCCACGTCCGGTGGCGATGTCGTTGGTGCCGATGTGCAACACCACGTCGGTGGCGCCCGCCACGGCGAGGACGTCGCGGTCGAACCGGTCCAGCACCGGCTCACCGTGCCGCGGCCCGTCGCCGGGGAGAAGCCGGTTCCCGGAGATGCCCGCGTTGAGCACCGCCATCGTCGCCGCGCCGCCGGTATCGGTGATCCGTCCGGACAGCACGTCGGTCCATCGCTGCCCGGACGCGGCACCCACGCCGTCGGTGATCGAGTCGCCGACGGCGACGACCCCGTTCACCGCCCGCGGCACCCGCACCTCCACACCGCTGAGCACCGGCCAGGACGGCAGCACCGAGGGGAAGGCCGAGGCGTCGGCGAACGTGGCGTCCCCCCGGGCCGAGAGGTAGGTGTCGCGCAGCGCCACCGAATGCTGGGTGAGGGCCTCGGGCACGACCGGCAGGAACAGGCTCACGGCCAGCGGCCTGCCCACCTCCGCGACGAGCGGCACGGCGTCGCTCACGACGTGCCCGCCGGGCGGGATCACCACCGACTGCTGCCCGGCGAACGCCACCGGCCGGACGCTGCCCGCCACCGTGCCGGCGGTCCCGTCCGAGCGGGCCGCAGTGGCGGCACCGACGGCGAGCGGCGTGGCACCGTAGGCGTTGGACAGGCGCAGCCGCACTTCCGAGCCCGTGACCTGCGGGTCCACGACCATCCGGACCGTGGCACCGCCCAGTCCCTCGGGACGCGGGCCCATTTCCGCCGCGGCCTGCCAACCGGCGACCCAGCGCGGACCGCAGGCGTCGGCGCGCGGTGCGGCCGTCGGCGGGCGGGGTGCGCCGCCGGTGGCGACGGCGAGCCCCACGGCGCAGGCGAGCGCCACCAGGACGGCCAGCCCGGACGGGATCCACCCCGCGGCCTGCACGTGTCCGTGTCGAGACGCCCTGCCCACTGCGCACCCCTCCGGTCGGCCGGCTCACCGCAACGGCGACCAGCTGTAGGCGATTCGCTACGCACTGTGGAACGAGGCGGACACTCGACAGGTAGTCGGCCGAACGGGTGGTGACGCTACGTTGCGCTCATCTCGGTGCGGTCCGGGTTCTCGATGGAGGGACGGCGGACCACTCGGGCAGGTGGGTGACAAACCCGCCGCGCGCGGGCCTGCGCTCCGCTGTGCACACGGCTTACTGTCACGACGGGAGATCCCGGCGGACCGGGCACGCACGAGGGCGAGGAGGCCAGCGGATGGGTGGGTACGAGGACGTCTTCCGCGCCAGCACGGAGGACCCCGAGGGTTTCTGGCTCGGGGCGGCGCAGGCGATCGACTGGCACGTCGCGCCCACCCGCGCGCTCGACGCGTCGCACCCGCCGTTCTACCGGTGGTTCCCGGACGGCGAGCTGAACGTCTGCCACAACGCGGTGGACCGCCACGTGGACGCCGGCCGCGGCGACCAGGCGGCGCTGATCTACGACTCGCCGGTCACCGGCACCCAGCGCACCTACACCTACGCGCAGCTGCGCGACGAGGTGGCGCGGTTCGCGGGCGTGCTCGCCGGTCTCGGTGTGGGTCGCGGCGACCGCGTGGTGATCTACCTGCCGATGGTGCCGGAGGCCGCGATCGCGATGCTCGCGTGCGCGCGGATCGGCGCCGTGCACTCGGTGGTCTTCGGCGGGTTCGCGCCGAAGGAGCTCGCGGTCCGGATCGATGACGCCGCGCCCACGGTCGTCGTGTCCGCGTCGTGCGGCATCGAGGGCAAGCGGGTGATCGAGTACAAGCCGCTGCTGGACGCCGCGATCGCGCAGGCGGCGCACAAGCCCGCGAAGCGGGTGATCCTGCAGCGCCCGCAGGCCGAGGCCGCCATGGGGCCCGACGACGTCGACTGGGCCGAGGCGGCGGCAACGGCCGCGCCCGCCGAGTGCGTGCCGGTGCGGGCCACCGACCCGCTCTACGTCCTCTACACCTCCGGCACCACCGGGAAGCCGAAGGGCGTGGTGCGCGACAGCGGCGGCCACGCGGTGGCGCTGCGCTGGTCGATGCCGAACGTCTACGACGTCGACACCGGCGAGACGATCTTCACCGCGTCCGACGTCGGATGGGTCGTCGGGCACTCCTACATCGTCTACGCGCCGCTGCTCGCCGGGGCCACCACGGTGCTCTACGAGGGCAAGCCGGTCGGCACGCCGGACGCCGGGCAGTTCTGGCGCGTGGTCGCCGAGCACGGCGTGAAGAGCCTCTTCACCGCGCCCACCGCCTTCCGGGCGATCAAGAAGGAGGACCCGGACGGCGAGTACACCCGCAAGTACGACCTCTCCGGGCTGCGCTACCTCTTCCTCGCGGGCGAGCGGCTGGACCCGGAGACCTACCGCTGGGCCGCGGACCTGCTCGGCATCCCCGTGATCGACCACTGGTGGCAGACCGAGACGGGCTGGCCGATCGTGGCCAACCCCGCGGGCATCGAGCTGCTCCCGACCAAGCCGGGCTCCCCGACGAAGCCGCTGCCCGGCTGGGACGTGCAGGTGCTCGACACCTCGGGGAAGCCGGTCGAGCCGGGCACCGACGGCGCGATCGTCGTCAAGCTGCCGATGCCGCCCGGGGCGCTGCCCACCCTGTGGAACGACGACGAGCGGTTCGTGCAGTCCTACCTGGCCGCGTTCGACGGCTACTACCTCACCGGCGACGGCGGCCGGATCGACTCCGACGGCTACGTCTACGTGATGGGCCGCACCGACGACGTGATCAACGTGGCCGGCCACCGGCTCTCGACCGGCGGCATGGAGGAGGTCCTCGCCTCCCACCCGGACGTCGCGGAGTGCGCGGTGATCGGCGTGGCCGACGCGATGAAGGGCCAGGTCCCCCGCGGGCTCGTCGTGCTCAAGGCGGGGGTCGAGCGCGACGAGGAGCAGCTGCGCGGCGAGCTCGTGCAGCTGGTGCGCGACCAGGTCGGAGCGGTGGCGAGCCTCAAGGACGTCGCGGTCGTGCCCGCCCTGCCCAAGACCCGCTCGGGCAAGATCCTGCGCAAGACGATGCGCGGCATCGCCGACGGGGTGGACGAGCCGGTGCCCAGCACCATCGACGACGCGACGGTCCTGGACGCCCTCCGCCCGGTGCTGCGCCGCAGCTGATCGACCGGACGAACGGCACTTTCGTCGGCCAGGTGCCGACGAGAGTGCCGTTCGTCGGTTCGGGGCGCCGCCGGATGGCGCAATTCGTGACGGCTCGGTAACACCTCGTGGTCCTGCGGAGACATCTCGCGTGCAGGCCGGCGCTCCCCCACGACGGCCGCTCCCCGTTGCACCGAGAGGACCGCGCTCTCATGGCTCCCGTCCCCGCACCCGGTCGTCCGCGGGTGGCCGCGTTCGCCGCCACCCTCACCGTCGCCTTCGTCGTCGCCATGGCCGGCACCGCGCTGGCCGCCGAGGGCTTCGACTGCACCGACTTCGACCTCCAGGAGGAGGCCCAGGCCGTCCTCGACGAGGACCGGTCCGACCCGCACCGGCTCGACGTCGGCCCGGACGGCCCCGGCGACGGTGTGGCCTGCGAGTGGCTGCCCCATCGCGGCGCCGCGGACGACGCGGGTGACGAGGACGAGGGTGCGCCGGCCACCACGCCGGCCACCGCGTCGGAGGATGACGACGACCGCGAGCCGCACTCCGGAACCGAGGGCCACCGGGCCGCGGCGTTCCCACAACGTGGCGTGGCCACCGGCGGGGTGCCCCACCCGTGACCGGCTGGTGAGGGTCGCCTGAGTACCGGCCGCTGCGCGGGAGGGGCACGATGAGGGCATGAAGGTCGTCGTCGACTTCGATCTGTGTGAGTCCAACGCCGTCTGCATGGGCATCGCCCCGGAGGTGTTCGAGGTGCGGGAGGACGATTTCCTCTACATCCTCGACGAGAACCCGCCGGAGGAGCTGCGCCCGAAGATGGAGCAGGCCGTCGCCGGGTGCCCGCGGGCGGCCATCAGCCTCGTGGAGGGCTGATCGCGCCGCGCACCGGAGCCCGCCTTCGCACACCCAGCAGTCACTTCGCACAGGGCGGGCCTTGTGCCAAGTGACTGCTCGGTGTGCGGAGTGACGGTCGGGCGCGTTGCGCTTCCCACCGGCCTCGGCGAATGATCGGGCGCATGACCGCCGTTTGGGACACACCGCTCACCCCGCTGGCGTTCCTCGGTCGCTCCGCCGACGTGTTCGGCGACCGCACCGCGATCGTGTACGGCGGCCGGCGGATCACCTACACCGAGTTCGCCGCCGAGACCACGCGGGTGGCGCACGCCCTGCGCGGCTCGGGCGTGGGGCCCGGCGACCGCGTGGCGTACCTGCTGCCCAACGTGCCCGAGATGCTGGTGGCGCACTTCGCCGTGCCGCTCGCGGGCGCGGTGCTCGTGGCGATCAACACCCGGCTGGCCACCGAGGAGGTGCGCTACATCCTCGACCACTCGGGGGCGAAGCTGCTGGTCGTCGACGCGGCGCTGTACCCGACCGTGGCGCCGCTGGCCGGCGAGCTGGAGTCCGTCGAGGAGATCGTCACCGTCGTCGACCCGGCGCAGCCCGGCGACGGCACCGGCAGCGGCGTGACCTACGCCGACCTGCTCGCGCGGGGCAGCGACGAGCCGCTGGCGTGGGAGGTCGCCGACGAGACGAGCTGCGTCTCCCTCAACTACACCTCCGGCACCACCGGCAGGCCCAAGGGCGTGCAGTACTCCCACCGCGGCGCGTACCTGAACTCCTTCGGCGAGATCGTGCACTCCGGGCACACGTTCGACAGCGTCTACCTCTGGACGCTGCCGATGTTCCACTGCAACGGCTGGTGCACGCCGTGGGCGATCACCGCGATCGGTGGCACCCACGTCTGCCTGCGCGAGGTGCGCGGCGACGTCGTCTGGGGGTTGATCCGCGAGCACGGTGTCACGCACCTCAACGGCGCGCCCACCGTGGTCACGACGATCCTGCGCGCGCCCGAGGCGGCGGCGTTGGAGCAGCCGATCACGATCACCACGGCGGGCGCCCCGCCCAGCCCCACCACCATCGGGCACGCGGAGCGGATGGGCTTCCGGATCGTGCACGTCTACGGGCTCACCGAGACCTACGGCCCGTACTCGGTGAACCAGTACCAGCGCGACTGGGACGCCCTCACGCCCGAGGAGCGCGCCGCGCGGCAGGCCCGACAGGGCGTCGGGATGGTGTGCGCCGACCGCGTGCGGGTGGTGGACGAGCGGATGAACGACGTGCCGGCCGACGGCGCCACGATGGGCGAGGTCGTGATGCGCGGCAACAACGTCATGCTCGGCTACTACGACGACGAGGCCGCCACCGAGAAGGCGTTCGCCGGTGGCTGGTTCCACTCCGGTGACCTGGGCGTCCTGCACGCGGACGGCTACATCGAGCTGCGCGACCGCGCGAAGGACGTGATCGTCTCCGGCGGGGAGAACATCTCGACGATCGAGGTCGAGCAGGCCGTCGTGTCCCACCCGGCCGTGCTCGAGGCGGCCGTCATCGGCGTGCCCGACGAGCAGTGGGGCGAGCGGCCCAAGGCGTTCGTCGTGCTGGCCGACGGCCAGAGCGCCACCCCGGACGAGCTGATCGAGCACGTGAAGACCCGGATCGCCCGCTACAAGGCACCCAAGACCGTCGAGCTGGTGGAGCAGCTGCCGAAGACCTCCACCGGCAAGGTGCAGAAGTTCGAGCTGCGAGAGAAGGAGTGGTCGGGCGAGGCCTCCCGCATCCGCGGCTGACCAACCCGGCCCGACTCGCGCGACTGAGCCCCCGACTCGCGGAGGGTGGGCGCCCACCTCCCGCGAGTCGCGGCCCCACACCCGCGAGTCGCGGCCCCACACCCGCGAGTCGCGGCCTCACACCCGCGAGTCGGGGTGTGCGCGTGGACGTGTCGCGGGCCGCCAGGGTCGTGCTGCTCACACGCCTCGCCGGCGCCACGGCGCTTAGCATTGCTCACATGCCAGGTGCGCGACGGGTGGCGATCGGCGCCGTCTCGGTCACCACCGCCTCCGTGCTGCCGGTGTTCCTGACCGGTGCCCTCGCCGTGCAGATCTCCGCCGAGCTGGGGTTCGACCCGGCGGGCCTCGGCCTCGTCGTCGCCTTCTACTTCGGCATCAGCGCGCTGGCGTCGCTGCCGTGCGGCTGGCTCGTGGAACGGTTCGGCGCGGCGGTGACCAGCCGCATCGCCGTGGTCGGCGTCGCCGCGGCACTGGGCGCGATCGCCGCGATCGCCACCTCGTACACGGTGCTGGTCGCCCTGCTGCTGTGCTGCGCGTGGTGCAACGTGCTGGGCCAGCTCGCCTCCAACCTGACGCTCGCGCAGCACGTGCCGGCCACGCGGCTGGGGCTGTCGTTCGGCCTCAAGCAGGCAGCGATCCCGATCGCCACGCTGCTGTCCGGGGTGGCGGTGCCCGGGATCGCGCTCACGATCGGTTGGCGCTGGGCCTACGTCATCGCCGCCTGCCTCGCCCTCGGCGCGCTGCCGCTCACACCGCGGAGCGCGAGCAACCGGGCGCGCAGCACCGCCACCCCGGGCGAACGGGCCACGGGCGCGCTCAGCGTGATCGGGATCGCCGCCGGCCTCGGCGCCGCAGCGGCGAACGCCCTCGGGATCTTCCTCGTGGCCGCCGCCGTGGACCGGGGCATCAGCCCCGGCCTCGCGGGCCTCACCCTGACGATGGGCAGCGTGGTGGGCCTGACCCTGCGGCTGCTCAACGGCTGGCTGGCCGACCGGCGTTCGGGCGGGCACATCGCCGTGGTCGCCGGGAGCCTCGTCTGCGGCGCCGTCGGGCTGGCGCTGCTGGCGGTGCCGGGCACGCCCGCGCTCGTGATCGGCACCGTGCTCGGGTTCGGCCTCGGCTGGTCGTGGCCGGGGCTGCTGCAGTTCGCCGTGGTGCGGCTGCACCCCTCGGCTCCCGCGGCGGCCACGTCGATCGTGCAGACCGGCGTGTACGGCGGCGGCTTCGTCGGGCCGATCGCGTTCGGGTTCATCGCCGCGCACGGGTCGTTCCCGGCGGCGTGGCTGGTCGGCGCGGTCACGATGCTGGTGGCGGGCCTCCTGATGGTGCTGGGCCGGCGGATGCTGGTGGCCCACCGCACCGCGGCCGCGCGGCTCGCCACGTCCTGACCTCGCCGGTCCTGACCCCTCAGCCCCGCTCCTCCAGGCACTGCACCAGCAGGGCGAGCGTCTCGCCGGCCGCCGCCACCAGCACCTCCTGCGGGTCGCCGTGCAGGTCGAACCGCCGCACGTGCGGCCGGACGCCGTCGTCCACGGCGACGAACACGGTGCCGGGTTCCTGCCCGTCCTGGGGCTCCGGGCCGCCCGCCCCGGTCACGCCGACGGCCACGTCGGCTCGGAGCAGCCGGCGCACCCCGCGCGCCATCGCCTCGGCCGCCTCGGCGCACACGACCGGTCCCTCGGGCACATCGAGCACCCCGTGCTTGACCTCGCTGGAGTAGGCCACCAGCGAACCCCGGAACCACTCGCTCGCCGCCTGCGCCGCCGCCAGCGCGACGGCGATGTTGCCGCCGGTCAACGACTCCGCCACCGCCACGCTCCGGCCGTGCCGGCGGGCGAGCTCGGACACGCGGGCGGCGAGCTCCTCGTGGCGCTCGTCGGCCGGGCGGGCCCGTTCCTGGTCGATGGTCGTCTCGACGGCGGTCGGCTCTGGCTGCACCACGCCCTCGTACCCGATCGGCCGAGCCGTCACGCGGACAGCCGCTCGGCGAGCGCGACGGCGTCGAACGGTGCGCGCACCTTCGCGTCGTTGTCGAAGTAGACGAACACGTCACGCCCCGATGCCGCACGGGGCGCGGCGGGCGCCACCGTGAACTCCCCGGTGGGCGCCTCCCCCGCCCGCCAGGCCCGCACCTTCACCGCCCACGCGTCGAGCGCGTCGGGGGTGTAGCCGCTGGTGTAGAGCTCGGTGTCGCCGTGCAGCCGGACGTAGACGAAATCGGAGGTGACGTCCTCGAGGTGCGGCCAGGTGCCCGCCGTGTCCGCCACCACCAGCGCGACGTCCCGCGCCCGCAGCAGCTCCACGAGCTCCGGGCGGCAGAACGAGGGGTGGCGCACCTCGAGCGCGTGGCGCAGCGGGCGGTCCTCGTCGATCTCCAGGTGGGCCCGGCCGTCGAGGCGCTCGTCGTGGCCGGCGGCGAGCGCCGCGGCCGCCCGGGTGCTGCGTGGGAGCATGGCCAGGAAGGCGTCGAGGCGTGCCGGGTCGAAGCGCATCCTCGGCGGGAGCTGCCACAGCACCGGTCCGAGCGCGGGGCCCAGCGCCAGCACCCCGGACGCGAAGAAGTTGGCCAAGGGCGTCGCCACGTCGCGCAGCTGCTTGAGGTGGGTGATGAACCGCCCGCCCTTGACGGCGAACACGAACCCCTCGGGCGCCTGCTCCACCCATGCCCGGTAGCTCTCCGGCCGCTGCAAGGAGTAGAACGAGCCGTTGATCTCGATGCTGCTCACGCACCGGGACAGGTGCTCCAGCTCGCGGCGCTGGGGCAGCCCGGCCGGGTAGAACGTGCCGCGCCAGGGCGGGTAGCGCCACCCCGACGTCCCCACCCACGCCCGCGCCTCCACCGGTGCCACTGCGCGAGCATCGCACCGCTCGCGGGCCGGCGCCGTCCTGCGGAGGAGGCGCGCAGGGAGCGAGGGACGAGCGACCGAGCACCGGAGGAGCAGGACGGCGCCTGAAAGGCCCGCGAGCCGCCGAAGCGAAGCGAAGGCAATCAGACACCGCTCGCGCCTGGAAGGCCCGCGCGCCATCACATCAGGCAGGATGGCCTCGTGGACGCAGTGATCGTGACGGGCGCCGCGGGCGCTCTCGGGCACGCGGTGGTCGCGGAGTTCCGCGCCGCCGGCCGGCCGGTGGTGGCGCTGGGCCGGCCCGGGGAGCGGCTGGACGCGCTCGCCGCGCAGGAGGGGGTGCACGCCGTGGCCGTGGACCTCACCTCCCGCGCGTCGGTGCACGCGGCGTTCGCCGAGATCGACGTGCTGCCCGTGACACCGGACGCGCTGGTGGGGCTGGCCGGCGGGTTCACGCCGGGCTCGCTCGCCGAGGTCGACGAGGACCAGCTCGACACCCTCTGGCGCGCCAACTTCAGCTCCGCGCTGTGGACGGCGCAGGCCGCGGCGCCCCGGCTCGCGGCCCGCGGCGGCGGCGCGATCGTCACGGTCGGGGCGCGCACCGCCGTGGGTGGCGGCGCCCCGGTCGCCCACGCCACCAGCAAGGCTGCGGTCGTCCGGCTCACCACGCTGCTGGCCGAGGAGCTGCGCGGCGACCGCATCCGCGTCAACGCCGTGCTGCCCTCCACGATCGACACGCCCGCGAACCGCAGCTGGATGCCGCCCGGGCTGGCGGAGCGCGCCGTGGCCCCCGAGGCGATCGCGAAGGTGATCGCGTTCCTCTGCGGGCCCGATGCCGCGCCGATCAGCGGTGCCGTGATCCCGGTGTACGGCGATGCCTGAGCTCCGGACCGCCGTGGGTGCGGTGCTCGACTGGCCGGTGGGTCACGCGGCGGCCGCGGTCGTCGGGCCGGAGGGTGTGCGCGCCACCGCGGGCGAGACCGACCGCGTGTTCGCACTGGCCTCGGTGACCAAGCCGCTCGCCGCGTACGCGGTGCTCGTGGCGGTGGAGGAGGGCGCCGTCGAGTGGGACACCCCCGCCGGTCCCGAGGGCTCCACCGTCCGCCACCTCGCCGCGCACTGCTCGGGCCTGTCGTTCTCCGACGGGGCCGTGCAGGCCGCGCCGGGAACCCGGCGGATCTACTCCAACGTCGGGTTCGAGGTGCTCGGCGAGACGGTCGCCGACGCCGCCGGCATGCCCTTCGCCCACTACCTGCACGAGGCGGTGCTCGCCCCGCTCGGCATGACCGACACCACCCTGGAGGGCTCCCCCGCCGCGGACGGCGTCTCCACCGTGGCCGACCTCGCGCGGTTCGCCACCGAGCTGCAGGCGCCCACCCTCGTGCACCCCGACACGCTCACCGAGGCCACCACCGTGGCCTTCCCCGGCCTGGACGGGATCCTGCCCGGTTACGGGCGGCAGCGCCCGAACGACTGGGGCCTGGGCTTCGAGATCCGCAACGGCAAGAGCCCGCACTGGACGGGCGGAGGCAGCTCGCCGCGCACCTTCGGCCACTTCGGCCAGTCCGGGACGTTCCTCTGGGTCGATCCCGACGCCGGAGCAGCGTGCGTGGTACTCACAGACCGAGACTTCGCCCCCTGGGCGGTGGAGACCTGGCCGGGGTACACGGACGGCGTGCTGGCCGCGCTCTGACCCCCCGCCAGGTGTACGAACGGCACTTCCGTACCGCTCTATCGGACGAGGGTGCCGCTCGTACGAGCTGGTCGTGCGCGCGCGGCGCGCGGCTTCCGGAGGGTCTTGATCGCCCTGCGCGGGTGCAGAACCGCAACCGTGCGGGCGTGGGACCGCGGACGGCGATCATGCCCGCCTCGTTATTGATCGCGGGCCCGACGGATCGTTGATCGTTGCGAGATCCACGGATGCGCCCCGGCGAGGGCGTTCCGCTCGATCTCACAGATGGATCGATCGTTCCGAGATCCAGCTGTTCGCCCTGCCGAGGGCGATGCGATGGATGTCGGAAGGATCTTGCTCCTGCGGTCGGCGGTGACGCCATGATCGCTGTCTGCGGTGGCAGAACCGCACCGGTGCGGCTGTGTGACCGCAGCCGGCGATCACGCCGCGCCGGGTCAGCGGTCGCGCCGGTCCGGTCCTTCGTCGGGGGCCGCGGTGAGGTACGGCTGCGCACGCCGGTGTGCCGTGCTCTGCGGAATACCGGTCACGCGGGCGATGGCCGGCCACGACAGTTCGTGCGTGTCGTGCAGGGCGGCGAGCAGGCGACCGGACCACTGCAGGGTCTCGTCCCGGGTGGCCTCGACCCGCTGAGCAGCGGCGATCAGCTCCTCCTGGGAGAGCGCCGACAGGTCGCCGGCGAGCAGGCGCGCCAGGTCTCCCGCGCGTTCGCTGCTCATCAGGCGGACCCTAGATTGACATCCTTCCCATTAATGGGAAGATGTGACCGTGGTGACCACCAGCACTGTGGCCGGCAACGTCGTCTACTCCGTGCACTCCGCCCGACCGGGCGAGGCCGGGGCCGTCGAGATCGTGTTCACCGGCGAGGAGGAGGCCCGCGCCTACGCGCGGGACCGTTCCACCGACTGGCGCGTGACCTCCGTCAGCGTCACCCGCTTCACGGTCGGCGAGCTGGGATCGCGCCAACCCGTCGGCTGGTACGTCGACGGCGTGGGACGACGGCAGCAGTGGAACCGCCAGCTCTACCCGACCGACGGGACCGGCAGGGGGTGAGCCGGTGCCCGTCGGGCGGCATGATGCGAGTGCCCTCCCCTGGGCGTCACGGGTCCGTCCAGATCCGTTCACCCACCCGGGAATCATCCGCGGGGCTCGCCCGTTGTACCGGCTGTCCGGACCGGGCGACCTGTGTCCCCGGGTCTCAATTTGAAGAGCCTTCACGGAATACCGTTCGGCTGGAGCCGTGTTGTGCCACTCGCCGCGAGGCGACCAGCGCCTGGTCCGGACACCACCGCCCGCGTCGGGAACAGATCCCGGCTCCGGGAGGTTGCAGGAGGCGTCCGCGCCGGGCGATCCGTGTCCCCGGGTCCCACCCTTTCGCCGCCCCACGGGGCGTGCCACGCGCCGAGAGGCGACCGGCGCCCGGTGCGGACGCCTTCCTCCGACCCACCACCGACTTGCCGCGTCCGGCGTTCCCGCTGCCGACGACGCGGCTGCCGGGCGGCGCTGCCCCCGACAGCGCCGCCCCCCTACACCTGGCTTATCCCCGCTGAACTGGGAATTCTCGACGGGGGAGGCACGTTGTACCGGGGGAGCGACACCGACGAGCGAGGACGGCGAGCAGCATGAAGGGCGACCGCGTAGAGATCGTGATCGACGCCGGGAGCGGCACCACGCGCACCTACGACATCCGGGCCACGCGGGCCGGCCGCAAGGTCGGCATCACGCAGTCGCGCGGCGTCGTCGAGGTGAGTGAGACCACGCGCGGCGGCAGCACGATCCGCACGGCTCGCTTCCTCAGCAACCGGGTACTGGCGCTCGTGGAGCACCCGGCGAGCGACAATCCGGTCGCGGACGAGATCCTCCCCGCCCTACGCTCCGTCTGACACTCCGACCCCAGGCAGACTCCTCCCCCGATGTCCTCTCCCGCGGCCCGAGCCGCTGACGCGCGCCCCCCGCAGGCCGACCCGTCTCCGCACGCCGTCCCCTCCCGCGACGGCGACGCGAGCAGCGAGGTCGGCCGCGACGGCGACCGGCCGGGCCGCGGGAGCGCCGGTGAGGGGCGGCCGGGGCGCCGCAGGCCCCGTCGGCGCGGTGGCCGGCGCCGGGATGCCCCCGACGAGCCGCCCGTGCCCGCCGACGCCCCACCGGTCCTCGACGCCGAGCTCGACGCGCTCGCCGAGCGGATCCCCGCGCTCTCCCTGCTGGACGCGCACCGCCTCGGCCGCCGCCTCGACACCGCGCGCCGCACCCGCGACGCGCACGCGCGCTCCCGGGCGGCCGCAGGCATCGCCGCGGCGGTCGACACCTCGGAGCAGCGGATCGCCGCCCGGCGCGCCGCGGTGCCCAGCGTCGGATATCCGGAGGCGCTGCCGGTCAGCGCGCGGCGCGACGACATCGCCGCGGCCATCCGCGACCACCAGGTCGTGATCGTCGCCGGCGAGACCGGTTCCGGGAAGACCACGCAGATCCCGAAGATCTGCCTCGAGCTCGGGCGCGGCGTCAGCGGCCTGATCGGCCACACGCAGCCGCGCCGGCTGGCCGCGCGCACCGTGGCGTCGCGCATCGCGGAGGAGCTGGGCACCGAGCTGGGCGGCGCGGTCGGCTGGAAGGTGCGGTTCACCGACCACGTCGGCGACAACACGCTGGTCAAGCTGATGACCGACGGCATCCTGCTCGCCGAGCTGTCCGGCGACAAGATGCTGCGCCAGTACGACACCCTGATCATCGACGAGGCCCACGAGCGCAGCCTCAACATCGACTTCATCCTGGGCTACCTCACGCAGCTGCTGCCGCGCCGCCCCGACCTCAAGGTGATCATCACCTCGGCCACGATCGACGTCGAGCGCTTCGCGAAGCACTTCGACGCCCCCGTCGTCGAGGTGTCCGGGCGCAGCTACCCCGTCGAGATCCGCTACCGGCCCGTGGTCGACCTGGACGACCCCGACCACGACCCGGACCGCGACCAGCTCGACGCCATCGGTGACGCCGTGGCCGAGCTGCAGCGCGAGGGTGACGGCGACATCCTCGTGTTCCTGCCCGGCGAGCGCGAGATCCGCGACACCGCCGACGCGCTCACCACGCGCGGCCTTCGCAACACCGAGATCCTGCCGCTGTTCGCGCGGCTGTCCACGGCCGAGCAGCAGCGCGTGTTCGCGCCGCACCCGGGCCGTCGGGTCGTGCTCGCCACGAACGTCGCCGAGACCTCCCTGACCGTGCCGGGCGTGCGCTACGTCGTCGACACCGGCACCGCCCGCATCTCGCGCTACTCGCGCCGACTGAAGGTGCAGCGGCTGCCGATCGAGAAGATCTCGCAGGCCAGCGCCAACCAGCGCGCCGGACGCTGCGGCCGCGTGGCCGACGGCATCGCCATCCGCCTCTACAGCGAGGACGACTTCGACGCGCGCCCGGAGTTCACCGACCCGGAGATCCTGCGCACCAACCTCGCGTCGGTCATCCTGCAGATGATCTCCCTCGACCTCGGCGAGCTCACCGAGTTCCCGTTCGTCGAGCGGCCGGACGCCCGCGCCGTCGGCGACGGGCTCGCGCTCCTGCAGGAGCTCGGCGCGCTCGAGGGCCGCACGCTGACGGCCGTGGGCCGCGCGCTCGCCGCGCTGCCGGTGGACCCCCGCCTGGGACGCATGCTCGTGGAGGCCGACCGCAACGGCTGCCTGCGCGAGGTACTCGTCATCGCCGCGGCGCTGTCCGTGCAGGACCCGCGCGAGCGTCCGCAGGAGCAGCGCCAGGCCGCCGACGAGAAGCACGCCCGCTTCGCCGGGGAGTGGGCCGTCGGCGAATCGACGCTCGACGCCGCCGGCTCGGACTTCCTCGCGTTCCTCAACCTCTGGCGCTACGTGGCCGAGCGCCGCCAGGAGCTGTCGGGCAACCGGTTCCGCCGCATGCTGCGCGAGGAGTTCCTGCACTACCTGCGCATCCGCGAGTGGCAGGACCTGCACTCCCAGCTGCGCTCGGCCGCGCGCAACGCGGGCCTCACCCTCAACGACGCCGAGCCGGACTCCGACCGCATCCACATGGCCGTGTTGTCCGGTCTGCTCTCGCAGATCGGCCTGCGTGACGACGGCGAGGACAAGAGCAGCGGCAAGGACAAGGGCGGCGGGAAGGACAGGAAGGGCGATCGCCGCGGCGCGGGCCGGGAGTTCCTCGGCGCCCGCGGCGCCCGGTTCATGATCTTCCCTGGCTCGCCACTGGCGAAGAAGCCGCCGCGCTGGGTGATGGCCGCCGAGCTGGTGGAGACCTCCCGGCTGTTCGCCCGCACCGTCGCCCGGATCCAGCCGGAGTGGATCGAGCCGCTGGCCGGGCACCTGGTGAAGCGCACGTACTCGGAGCCGCACTGGTCGCGCAAGCGCGCGGCGAGCGTCGCCACCGAGCGCGTCACGCTGCACGGTGTCCCGATCGTCGTGGGCCGCACCGTCGACTACGGGCGGATCGACCCCGAGACCTCGCGCGAGCTGTTCATCCGCCACGCGCTGGTGGAGGGCGACTGGGACACCCGGCACCGCTTCTTCCACGCCAACCGGGAGTTGCTCGAGGACGTCGAGGAGCTCGAGCACCGGGCCCGGCGCCGCGACCTGGTCGTGGACGAGGACACGCTCGTCGCGTTCTACGAGGAGCACGTCCCCGCGCACGTCGTGTCCGGGCGGCACTTCGACTCGTGGTGGAAGAAGACCTCGCAGCGACAGCCCGAGCTGCTCGACTTCACCGAGGAGATGGTGCGCACCGCGCAGGCCGCGGGCGTGGACCGGGGCGCCTACCCCGACCACGTCGAGGCCGGCGGGTTGACGCTGCCGCTGTCGTACGCGTTCGAGCCCGGCGCGAACACCGACGGCGTCACCGTGGACGTGCCGGTGGCGGCGCTGCACCAGATCGACCCCACCCCGTTCACCTGGCAGGTGCCGGGGCTGCGCGAGGAGCTGGTCACGGCGCTCATCCGCACCCTGCCCAAGCAGCTGCGCCGGCTGTACTCCCCCGCTCCCGACCACGCCCGCGCCGTGCTCGCGCGGCTGAGCGCCGGGGACGAACCCCTGCTCGACGGCCTGGAGCGCGAGCTCGGCCGGATGCGCGGCATCGACATCCCGCGCGAGGCCTGGGAGCTCGACCGGCTCCCCGAGCACCTCACCGTCACCTTCCGGGTGGTGGACGAGCGCGGCCGGGAGATCGCGGCCGGCACCGATCTGGAGGCCCTGCGCCGCAAGCTCGCGCCGAAGGTGCGCGAGGAGCTGGCCGCCGCGGGCGTCGACATCGAGAAGACGGGGGCCACCGGCTGGGAGTTCGGCACGCTGCCGCCCCAGCGCCCGATCCGGCGCGGCACCCACACGGTCACCGGCTATCCCGGCCTCGTCGACCGTGGCGCGAGCGTGGACGTGCGGGTCTTCCCCACCGCGGTCGAGCGCGACCCGGCCCACCACCGCGGGGTCCGGCGGCTCCTGCTGCTGGCCACGCCGTCGCCGGTCCGGCAGGTGCAGCGCGACCTGGACAACGCCACGAAGCTCGCGCTGTCACGCAACCCGCACGGGTCGGTGGCCGCCCTGCTCGACGACTGCGTCACGGCCGCCGCCGACCACCTGATCACGGCCGCGGGCGGTCCGGCCTGGGACGAGCGGTCGTACGCGCGGCTGCGCAAGATCTTCGCCGAGCGGCTCGCGTCCACCACGCTGCAGGTGCTGCGCGCCGTGCGCGACGCCCTCACCGTGTGGCACCGGGTGCAGGGGCAGCTGGCCGACCTGCGCGCCCCCGCCCTGGCCGCGGGCGTCGCCGACATCACCGCTCAGGTGGGCGCGCTGGTCGGCCCCGGCTTCGCCACGGCCGCGGGTGCCGTCCGGCTGGCCGACGTCGGACGCTACCTGCAGGCGGTGGAGCGGCGGATCGAGAAGCTGCGCGTCGACCCCGCACGGGACGCCGAGTGGACCGCCCAGGTACGCGTGGTGGCCGACGAGTACACCGCCGAGCTGGCAGCGCTCCCGCCGGGCGTCGAAGCGGGCGCGGCGCTGCGGGAGATCCGCTGGATGATCGAGGAGCTGCGCGTCGGCCTCTACGCCCACCCGATGCGCACCCGCCGCCCGGTGTCGATCAAGCGGATCCAGAAGGCCATCGACGACCTGCACTGATCCGCCGAGGCGATCACGCCTACCAGCGCCCAAGGCCGCGGACTAGGGTCTGGAGATCATGAGCGACTCCGACCCCACCCGGCCGTCGCCGCCCGACGACAGCTACCTGCGGGCTCTCACCGCCGCCACCGAGCGGGCCGTGGCCACGGCGGAGCCGATCGGTTCGGAGCACGCCGGCGCCCCGGGCCCGGTGCGGGACGGCGTCACCGCGGCGGTGGGCGAGTACGCCTCGGAACTCGTCGCCCTGAGCCGGGACCTGCACGCCCATCCCGAGGAGGGGTTCGCCGAGCACCGGTCGGTGCGGGCGGTGGCCACGCTGCTGGAGCGGCACGGCCACCGCGCCGAGATCGGCGTGGGCGGGCTGGAGACGGCGTTCGTGGCCACCCGGGGCGAGGGCGGGCCGCACCTGGCGGTGCTCGCCGAGTACGACGCCCTGCCCGGCGTGGGGCACGCCTGCGGGCACAACATCATCTGCACCACGGGTGTCGGCGGGTTCCTCGCCGCAGCGCAGGCCCAGCGCCAGACCGGCGGGCGGGTGTCGCTGATCGGCACCCCGGCGGAGGAGGGTGGCGGGGGCAAGGAGACCCTCGCGCGCGCCGGCGTGTTCGACGACGTCGACGCGGTCGTGATGCTGCACCCGTTCACCCACGACATCGCGATGCACCCGTTCCTCGGGCGCCGCCAGGTGGAGATGGTGTTCCACGGCGTCGCCGCGCACGCCTCCGCGCAGCCGTTCATGGGGCGCAACGCGCTCGACGCCGCGGTGGCGGCGTACCAGGGGGTGGCGGCACTGCGCCAGCACCTCCCGGGCACCGACCGCGTGCACGGGATCTTCACCGACGGTGGCGCGCGGCCGAACGTCGTCCCGGAGCGGGCGGCGGTGCTGTTCTACGCCCGCTCGGCGGATCCGGTGACGCTGCGCGACCTCGCCGAGCGGCTGACGGCGATCGCCCGGGGCGCCGCCACCGCGGCGGGCTGCACCGTCGAGTTGCACTGGGACGCTCAGCCGCCGTACCTGCCGATCCGGTTCAACCACGCCCTGTCCGGGCGCTGGGCGGTGAACCAGGAGCCGGCAGGGCGGCAGCCGCTGCCACCGGGGATCGTGCCCGAGTTCCTCACCGGCTCCACCGACCTCGGCAACCTCAGCTACCGGATGCCGGCGATCCACCCCATGATCGCGGTGTCCGCACCCACGGTGGCCCTGCACACCGTGGGCTTCGCCGAGGCGGCGGGTTCCGAGGCAGGGGACCGCGCCGTCCGCGACGGGGCCCTCGGGCTCGCGCTCACGGCGGTCGACTACCTGTCCGACGCCGCGCTGCGCGAGGCCGTGCACGCCGAGTTCGCCGCGGCGGGCGGGCCGCTCGACGTACCGACGTTCTTCGACTGACCCGCCCTCCGAGGAGGCAGCCGTGACCACCGCGAGCCCGTCCGCCCCACCCGGCCGCCTCGACCGCGCCCTGGACTGGATCGAGCGCACCGGCAACCGGCTGCCCGAACCGTTCATCCTGTTCGCGTGGCTCACGCTCGTCGTGGCCGTGCTGTCGTCGGTGATGGCCGCGTTCGGCGTCACGGTCACGATCCCCGGCGAGGCCGAGAGCACGCCGGTGCGCGGGGCGTTCAGCGGCGACGGACTGGAGTTCTTCTTCACCGGGCTGGCGGAGAACTTCATCGGGTTCCCGCCGCTGCGCACCGTCGTGACGATCATGCTCGCGGTCGGGCTCGCCGAGCGCACAGGCATGCTCGCGGCCCTGATCCGCCTCGCCTTCTCCCGCGCGCCGCGCTGGATGCTGCCCTACGCGCTGGGGTTCATCGGCGTGAGCGGCAGCGTCATGGCCGACTCGGCGTTCATCATCATCCCGCCGCTGGCCGCCATCGTGTTCCGGGCGGCCGGACGCCACCCGGTCGCCGGCCTCATCGGCGGCTTCGCGGCCGCGGGAGCGGGCTACTCCACCTCCCTGTTCATCACCAGCCTCGACGCGCTGTTCGCCGGTATCACCAACAGCGTGGCCGCGACGCTGCCGATGGCCGCCACGACGGTCACGCCGATCTCGAACTACTTCTTCAACATCGTCTCGGCGATCGTGCTGAGCCTGCTGGCGGGCCTGATCATCGACCGCGTGGTGGAGCCGGGCCTCGTGCGCTCGCAGTTCCCCGACACCGAGGTCGACCGCGACGACGTAGTGGGCGACGACGTAGTGGGCGACGACGACGTGGTCAACGAGAAGCCGGCCGCCGGCGGGAAGGATGACGCCGACCCGATGGCCGAGCCCGTGTCGGCCACCGTCACCCCTGCGGAGCGGCGCGGCCTGCGCGTCGCCGGCATCACGCTGCTGCTGCTCACGGTCGCGGTGCTGGCGCTCGTGCTCGTGCCGGGCTCCCCGCTGCGCAACGACACCGGTGGCTACCTCCCGAAGTCCCCGCTGCTGGACTCCGTGGTCACGCTCGTCTTCCTCGCCTTCTTCGTGCCGGCGCTGGCGTACGGCATCGCCGCAGGCGTGATCCGGCGGGGCGCGGACGTGCCGCTGCTGATGGGCCGGGCCCTGAAGGACCTGTCCGGGTTCATCGTGCTCGCGTTCATCCTCGGGCAGTTCATCGCGCTGTTCGCCTGGACCAACATCGGCGCCTGGCTGGCCGTCTCCGGCGCGCAACTGCTGGAGGCGATCGGCCTCACCGGGTTCCCGGCGATCCTCGGGTTCGTGGTGCTCGCCTCGCTGCTCAACCTGTTCATCATCTCCGGGTCGAGCCTGTGGACGCTGATGGCGAGCGTGTTCGTGCCGCTGTTCCTGCTGCTGGGCTACGAACCCGGGTTCGTGCAGGGCGCGTTCCGCGTGGGCGACGCCGCCACCCAGGTCATGACCCCGCTCAACCCGTACATGATCGTGCTGCTGACCTTCGTGCGGCGCTACCAGCCGAACGCCGGGCTGGGCACGGTGATCGCGAAGATGGTGCCGTTCGTGGTGCCGTTCTGGCTGGCGTGGGTGCTGATCCTGACCGTGTTCTACGCGTTCGACCTCCCGCTCGGCCCGGGCGTCGACGTCCGCGTCGGCCCCTGACGCCGCCCGCCCGGCGGTCGCACACCGACTTCGGTGCTCACACAGCGACTGCAGTCGGTGCGTCAGCAGTTGGGCGGTGCCAGTACGCCGTGTGCCAGGCGCGTGAGGCCGGCCGCGATCCGCTCCGGGGTGAGCCCGCCGGCACGCTGGTGCCCGAACACCTCGGCCGCGAGCGGGGCCAGCAAGGTGTCCACCAGCGCGTCCGGATCCGGGACCGCGGCCTCGACGAGCAGGGCCCGGACGTGCGCACGCCAGAACCCATAGGACCCCACGGCGAACCGCGCCGACCCCGCGTCCAGCGCGATCACCAGGGGCAGATGGGCCTCCAGGTGCGCGACCATCGCCGCGTAGAACGCCGCGAGCCGCTCGGCGGGGGCGGCCCCGGGCCCCAGCGGCGGCTCGCCCCGCAGCAGCCGTTCCTGCAGGTCCCGCTCGTGGTCGCCGAGCAGCGCCTCGGCGATCGCGGGGACGTCCGGGTAACGCCGGTACAGCGTGGCCCGGCCCACGCCCGCGGCGCGGGCGACGTCGTCCATCGTGACCGCGCGCGGATCCCCACCACCGCGAAACAGGTCCGCGGCTGCGGCGAGGATCCGCGCCCGGTTCCGGGCGGCGTCGGCCCGCTCGGCGGGCGGGGCCCCCACGCGCGGCGGCTCGACGCTGGACATCGGCCCAGGCTAAGCAATCCCGTGGGCCAGCAGCACCCCGCCCACGATCAGCACCAGCGCGCCGATCCGCGCCGGCGTGATCGGGTCGTGGTGCACCGCCAGCCCGACCAGCACGGCCCCGGCCGCCCCCATCCCGGTGAAGACCACGTAGGCCGTGCTCACCGGCACGCCCTCGAGCGTGGCCCGTGCGAGCATCCAGATGATCGCCACGCACAGCGCGACGCACAGCAGACTCGGCCAGAGCCGCGTGAGCCCCTTCGTGGGCGGGATGCTCTGCGCCCACGCGATCTCCACGACGCCTGCCGCGAGCAGCCACATCCATCCATTCATGCGCGTCCTCGTCCCGGTTCCCGCATCCGCCGAGCTGCTCACGCCACGGCCGGCGAGTACGCCGCGACCAGCCGGTCGACCTGCGCCTCGGCGACCGCCACCGACGCCTCGTGCTCGGGACGGCGCCCCGCGAGCACCGGGTCGACGAGCGCGTTGGTCAGCTCCGGGGTCACGAACGCCACGTCGGTGACGCCGAAGTGGCCGTCGAGGAAGTCGCGCAGGTAGTCGGCCGCGTGCTCGACGGCCGCACGCGGCGTGCCCGGCAGGTAGGTGCCGCCGCGGGCGCAGACGACCACGAACCGGGTGCCGGTGAGCGCCATGCGCGGGAAGGTGACCTGGTCGATCCACGCCTTGAGCGCGGCCGGGACCGTGAAGTTGTACATGGGCGTCGCCACGAGCACGACGTCCGCCGCGAGCAGCTCGTCGAGCAGCGGGGCGACCACGTCCCACGCCGCCTGCTGGGCGGGGGTCCGCACGACCTCGGCGTAGCGGCGGGGGTCGGTGATCCGCCGCCGCATCACCTCGTCGCACAGCTCGGTCCACGCCTCGCCGATGAACGGGACGGGGTCGGCGGCGAGGTCGCGGTGGACGTAGCCGGCACCGGGGTGCGCGGCGCGCCAGCCGGTGGCGAAGCGGTCGCCGAAGCGGCGGGAGAACGAGCGGGAACGCGCGCTGGCGTCCAGGTGCAGCAGGCCGGGCACGGCAGCCTCCGAGGGCAGTAAGTGGACAGTATGACCACTTCTACCCTCATGCGGACACGCTGTCCACTTACTTGTGCGGCATCACCTGGATCTTGCGCCCGACACCCTGGCGGAACTGCTCCAGCGCGGCCGGGTACTCCTCCAACCCCATCCGGTGGCTGATCATCACGTCCGGGCGGATCGCGCCGCCGGCGAACAGCTCCGCGGCGCGCTCGAAGCTGTGCAGCACGGCCATCGAGCCGACGACGCGGATCTCCTTGTTGTAGATCCGGTACGGCGAGAACGATGCGGTGGCACCCTCGTTGGCCACACCGAACTGCTGGAACGTCCCGCCGGGCGCCACGCGGCCCAGGCCGTCCTCGATGGCGGCGACCACGCCGGTGCAGTCGACCACCACCTCCCAGCCCCGCGGGCGGTCCAGCTCGTCCGCGCTGGTGGCGGTGGCGGTGCAGCCCAGCTCGCGCGCCGTCTCCAGCCGGGCCGGGTTGAGGTCGACCACCTCGACGCCCGCCGCGCCCGCCCGCTTCGCCAGCTCCATCATCATCAGGCCCATCGTGCCGGCCCCGTAGATGAGGAAGTGGTCCCCGAGCTGCGGCGCGAGCACGTCGAAGCCGCGCACCGCGCACGACAGCGGCTCGATCAGCGCGGCATCAGCCGGCGTGACGCTGTCGGGCAGCCGCACGCAGTTGGCCACCGGGGCCACCGCGAACTCGGCGGCCCCGCCCCCCGTGCTGACGCCGATCGCGCCCCAGCGCTCGCACAGGTTGCCGCGCCCGCGCCTGCAGTAGTGGCACTCGTGGCAGTACAGCGACGGGTCCACGGCCACCTGGTCGCCCACCCGCAGCTCGGTGACGTCCGCGCCCAGCGCCACCACCTCGCCGGCGAACTCGTGCCCGGGCACGACCGGCAGCGTCGGGGCGAACTCCCCCTCGGCGATGTGCAGGTCGGTGCCGCAGATCCCGCACCCGGCGACCGACACCACGACCTCCCGCGGCCCCGGTGTCGGGTCGGGCACCGTCTCCACGGTCACGGAGTCGGCGCTGATGACCGCCGCTCTCATTACTTGATCGCTCCCAGCGAGAGCCCCTGCACGAGCTTGTCCTGCGCCGCGAACCCGGCGATCAGCACCGGCAGCGACACGACCACCGACGCCGCGCACACCGTGGCCAGGAACAGCCCCTGGCTGGTGACGAAGCCGGTGAGGAACACGGGTGCGGTCTGCGCCGTGGTGGCGGTGAGCACGCGGGCGAACAGCAGCTCGTTCCAGCTGAAGATGAAGCAGATCAGCGACGTGGCCGCGATCCCCGGCAGCACCATCGGCACGACGACGGTGCGCAGCGTGCGCGGCAGGCTGCAGCCGTCGATCGAGGCGGCCTCGAGCACCTCGACCGGCACCTCGGCGAGGAACGAGCGCATCATCCAGACCGCGATCGGCAGGTTCATCGAGGTGTACAGGATGATCAGCAGCCAGATGTTGTCGAGCATCCCGATGCTCTGCGCGATCAGGTAGACCGGCAGCAGGCCCGCCACGACCGGCAGCATCTTCGTGGACAGGAAGAAGAACAGCACGTCGGTCCACTTGCGCACCGGCCGGATCGACAGCGCGTACGCCGCCGGGATCGCGAGCACGAGCACGAGCGCCGTGGACACCACGCTCGCCGTCATCGAGTTGAGCAGCGGCGGCCACGGGCTGGCGCCGGTCTGCGCCCCGAAGAAGTTCGCGTAGCCGTCGAGGGTGAGCGGCGCGAACAGCGACGGCGGGTTGGTGGCGGCGTCGGCCTCGCTGTGGAAGGACGTGAGCGCCATCCACAGCACCGGCAGCACGAACAGCACACCGACGATCCATGCCACGACCGTCAGCACGGACCCGACCGGGTTGCGGGGTGGCGCGTTCACCCGCGGCGCGGCGGCGCGCGGTGCGTCCAGGGTCGCGGTCATCGGGCCCCCTCCTCACGGAACAGCGACGACACGGTGCGCAGGGCGAGGGTCGCGATGATGATCGTCCCGATCACGACGACGACGCCCGCGGCGGAGGCACGGCCGTAGTCCTGCGCGTTGTAGAAGGTCTGGTAGATCGTGTACGGCAGGTTGGCGGTGCCCAGGCCGCCCGAGGTGATCGTGAAGACGGCGTCGAAGTTCTGCACGATGTAGATCGAGCCGAGCAGCCCGCCCAGCTCCAGGTACTGGCGCAGGTGCGGGAACGTCATGTGCCGGAAGATCTGCCACGCCGTGCAGCCGTCGATCTTGGCGGCCTCGATCACGTCCAGCGGCTTGCTCTGCAGGCCCGCCAGCAGGATCAGCATCATGAACGGCGTCCACTGCCAGACCAGCGAGGCCACCACCGCCGTGAGCGGCATGGTGGACACCCAGTCCGGCTGCGGCGCGCCGTCGCCGAAGATCCACGTCAGCACGCCGTTGAACAGCCCGTACTCCGGGTTGTAGAGCGCGTGCTTCCACACCAGCGCCGCCGCCACCGGCACCACGAGGAACGGCGTGATCATCATCGTGCGGACGAACCCGCGTCCGCGGAACGCCCGGTCCAGCAGCAGTGCGATCAGCAGCCCGAGCACGAGGCTGACCAGCACCACCGACACCGTGAGCAGGATCGTCGTGACGATCGAGTCGCGGGTGTTGACGTCGGTGAGGACGCGCCGGAAGTTGTCGAACCCGGCGAACCCACGCTCGTCGGGGTAGTAGGCGTTCCAGTTCATGAACGAGATGATCAGCGTGCCGAGGAACGGCAACTGCGTCACGATGATCAGGAAGATCAGCGCGGGCAGCAGCGGGGCGCGCCGCGCCCAGTCACCGGCGCGCCGCATCGCCGTGTCCTGCCCCGGCCCGGGTCGCGCCTCCGACGGGGTGCGTGGTTCGAGTGCGGTGCTCATGACTCACCCTCCACCCGGGAGCGGTACCGCTCCGCGACGTCGTCGGCCAGCTGTTGGCCCCGGTCGAGGGCCTCGTCCACCGTGACCAGCCCGGCGATCGCCGAGCTCACCTCCTGCGACACCTGCGTCCCCATGTCGGGGAACTCCGGGATCCCGACGAACTGGATGCCCAGCGCGGGCCGCGGCTGCACGCCGGGGTTCGTCGGGTCGGCGGTCAGGATCGCATCGCGGGTCTGCTCGGCGAAGGCGCCGGCCTCGGCCAGGTACTCCGGGTTCTCGTACGTCGACGCCCGCTTGCCCGCCGGCACGTCCGCCCAGCCGACCTGCTCGCCGACCAGCTGCTCGTACTCCTTGCTCGACGCCCACGAGACGAACTCCCACGCGGCGTCCTTCTTCTCGCTGGCCGCCTGGATCCCCCACGCCCAGGCGTACAGCCAGCCGGCGCTGTCGGTCTCGACCACCGGTGCGGGGGCGTAACCGATCTTGCCGCGCACCGGCGAGTCGGCGGCCTCCAGCGAGCCCGCCGCGGACGTGGCGTCGTACCACATGGCGGCGTTGCCCTGGACCATGTTGTTGAGGCACTCGGTGAAGCCGGCCTGCGGGGCGCCTGCCTCGCCGTGCTCGCGCACCAGGTCCACGTAGAACTGCACGGCCTCGCGGAACTCCGGCGCGTTCACCTCGGCCTGCCAGTCCTCGGTGAACCAGGTGCCGCCGAACGTGTTGACCACGGTGGTCAGCGGCGCGAAGACCTGCCCCCAGCCCGGCTGGCCGCGCAGGCAGATCCCGGCCATCCCGGGCTGCACGCCGTCGAGGCTGGCGGCGATGTCGGCCACCTGCGGCCAGGTCGGCTGCTCGGGCATCGTGATGCCGGCCGACTCCAGCACGTCCTTGCGGTACATGAGGAACGACGACTCGCCGTAGAACGGCTGGCCGTAGATCTGCCCGTCCGGGCCGCTGAGCGACTTCACCATCGACGGGAGGATGTCGGCCTGGTCGAACTCGGGGTCCGCCTCGAGGTAGGGGTCCATCGGCGCGATCCAGCCGCTGCGGGCGTAGATCGGGATCTCGAAGTTGGAGAGCGACGCGACGTCGTACTGGCCGGCCTGGCTCGAGAACTCCTGGCTGATCTTGTCGCGGACGTCGTTCTCGGGCAGCACCGTGAAGTTCACGTTGATGCCGGTCTCCCGCGTGAAGTGCTCGGCCGTGAGCCGCTGCAGGTCCACCATCTGCGGGTTGTTGACCATCAGCACCGTGATGCTGTTCGCCCCGCCGCCGCCGACGCTGCCGCCCCACCCCGCGCAGGCCGTGCTCGTCAGCAGCAGGACCAGGGCGAGCAGCGCACCGCGCATGCCCCTTCGCCTCATCGCGACCCCTCCTGGGCGTCTCTCCTGGCCCGCTCACATGAGCGCAGCCTCGATCACACGATCGGAAGTGTGGCAACGGAATCCCGCCAGTTCAATGCCTTGTGCAAGAATGGGCGCGCTACCGCTCATATGAGCGCGGGAGGTTTCCGGTGGCCACGACCGACGAGAGCGCCCACGGGCCCGCACAGCTCGTGCTGACGGCGTCCGTCGCGCGCCGCTACTACCTCGACGGCCGCTCCAAGGTGGAGATCGCGCAGGAATTCGCGCTGAGCCGGTTCAAGGTCGCCCGCCTCCTCGACGACGCGCGCAGCAGCGGGCTCGTCCGGATCGAGATCGGCCACCCCGGCTCCGTCGACGTCGAACTCTCCGGGCGGCTCATGTCGGCGCTGGGCCTGACGCACTGCGTCGTCACCGACACCCCCGACGACCTGCCGGCCACGATGCGCGAGCACCTCGGAGCCGCGGCCGCCGAGCTGCTCACCGAGATCGTCACCCCCGACGACGTCCTCGGGCTGTCCTGGGCCCGCTCGGTGAGCGCGATGGCCACCGCCCTGCGCCGGCTCGCCGCCGTCCCGGTCGTCCAGCTCACCGGTGCGCTCGCGCGCTCGGGCGTCGACGACAGCTCCATCGAGGTGGTCCGCGACGTCGCCCGCGTGGCCGGCGGGCCCGCGTACTACTTCTACGCACCGATGTCCGTGCCCGACGCGGCCACCGCGCGGGCCCTGCGCCGGCAACCGGAGGTCGCGCAGGCGTTCACCCGCATCGACTCGGTCACGCGGGCGGTCGCCGGCGTCGGCGCGTGGGAACCCGAGCAGTCCACCCTCTACGACGCCACCGCCGAGGCGGAACGCCGCGAGCTCGCGCACCGCGGCGTGTGCGCCGAGATCTCCGGAGTGCTCGTCGACGCGGCCGGGGAGCCGGTACGGTCCGAACTGACCGAGCGGATGATCGGCATCAACGCCGAGCAGATGCGCGCGGTTCCCGAGGTGATCGCGATCGTGTACGGGCCGGCGAAGGTGCGGGCCGTGCTCGCTGCTGTGCGGGGTGGGATGGTGAACAGCCTGGTGACGCACTCGACCCTGGCCGAGTCGCTGATCGCGACGGCCGCGGAATGAGAGCGGGGGCCTGACGGTGGAGGTGCCGCTGCTCGGCGGCACGGCCAACCGGGGGCAGGTGCACCGGGTCGGCGACACGGTTCGGCGCCCGCTGCGCGCCACCAGCACCGCCACGCACGCGCTGCTGCGCCACCTCGAGGAAGTCGGGTTCGAGGGCGCGCCGCGCGTGCTGGGCGTCGACGACACCGGCCGGGAGGTGCTCAGCTACGTCCCCGGGCACGCGGTCACCGCCCCGGCTCCTGCCTGGGGCCTCACCGACGACGCGCTGCGCAGCGTCGGGCAGCTGCTGCGTCGCTTCCACGATGCCACGGCGGCGTTCGACCCGGCCCCGTACCACTGGTCGCACCCCGCGCCCGCCCCGTTCGACGGCCGGGGGATCGCGCACAACGACCCGAACCTCGACAACGTGGTCTTCCGGGCGGGCCGGGCCGTCGCGTTGATCGACTTCGACCTGGCGGCGCCCGGCTCCCCCGTGTGGGACGTGGCCGCGGCGGCCCGGTTGTGGGCGCCACTGCGCGACCCGGCCGACACCACCGACGTTCGGCACGGGCGGGAGCTGGAGCGCACCCGCATCCTGCTCGACGCCTACGGCCTCGACGCCCCCGGCCGCGCCGCCTTCGTCCAGGCACTGCGCGACTCGCACGCCTGGATGATGGGGATCGTGCGCGACGGCGCCGCCCACGGCGTGCCCGGCTTCGCCGCCTACTGGACACCGGAAGCCGTGGCGCGCCAGGAGCGGGCCCGGGCGTGGTTCGACCGCAACGCCGACGCCCTCCACGACGCCCTCCACGAGCCGCTCCGCGCCCCGTGACCGCGGGACTACGCGCGCACGCCCACCTGGCCGACGGCGCCGCGCAGGCCGACGCAGCCCACGCACCCGACGCAGTCCACGCAGCCGACGCATCCCACGCACGCGACGCAGCGGCGGCACCCGACGCAGCCCAGGCACGCGATGCACGCCAGGAGGCCCACGCTGAGCAGCGTCAGCAGCGAGCCGAGGATCCCGACACTGCCGCCGGTGGCCACGCTGCCGGCCACGCCGGCGCTGCCGGACGTCGCGACGCTCCCGGCCACCCCGGCACTGCCCGCCGTGGCCACACTCCCGGCCACCGCGACGCTGCCGCCCGTGGCCACGCTCCCCGCGACGGCGACGCTGTCGTTCGTCCCGATGCTCCCGGCCACCGCCGGCGCCTGTCCGCCCATGGGGGCGCAGGCTACCCGGGAATGATCCGCCGCTCGCGGAGATCGTCGAACAGGCCGAGCAGCATCGCCTCCGTGTCGACGTAGCGGTGGAAGCCGAACCGACGCGCCTTCGAGGTGTCGGCGAACATGTCGTAGTCCCACGACAGGACGAAGTCGCCGAACGCCCACGACGAGACGTCCGAGTACGGCGTCGGGGCGAGGCCGTGCCGCGCGACCATCGCGTCCCACACCGGCTCCTTGTCGGCCATCACGTCCTGCAGCGACATCGGCAGCGCGGGCGCCACCTCCAGCCCGAACGCGTCGGCGACCACCGGCCACATCCGGTTCCACCGGAACAGGTCGCCGTTGGCGATGTTGAACGCCTGCCCGGCCGCCCGCGGCTCGGTCGCCGCCCACACCGTCGCCTCGGCGAGCAGGCCGGCGTCGGTCAGCTCCAGCAGCGCGTCGTACGCCCCGGGCCTGCCGGGGAACCGCAGCGGCACGCCCAGCTCCTTGCTGATCGAGGCGTACACGGCGAGCACGACGCCGAGGTTCATCGGGTTTCCGAGGCCGAACCCGGCGACGACGGACGGGCGGATCGCCGACCAGGTCCAGCCGGCTGCGGCTGCCCGCTCCTCGACCAGGTGCTGTTGGTCGACGTTGAATTCGGGCGGCATGTGCGGCGGGTCGCTCTCCTTCGCCGGCGTCGAGAACGGGCCCAGGTGCGCGCCGTAGACCTTGTAGCCCTGCATGAGGCTGACGTGCTGCAGCTCGGGGAGCTCGGCGTCGAGGACGGTGCGCAACATCGCGATGTTCGGCTCCACCAGCTCCGACCAGGTCGGACGGTCCTGGTAGGCGGCGTAGAACACGTGCGTGATGCCCGGGTGGGCCCGCAGGGCGGCACGCACCGAGGCGGGGTCGAACAGGTCGGCGGCGACGTGGCGCACCGGTCCGTCGGCCGGCCCGCCGCGGCGCGACAGGCCGACGACGTCCCAGCCGGGCAGGCCGGCGAGGTGCTCGGCGAGCGTGCCGCCGATGACGCCCCGGGCGCCGACGACGAGTGCGGTCCTGGTCATGGGTTGCTCCTTCATGCGGTGACGAGCGTGGAACGGCGGTCGAGGACGAGCGCGACGACGGCGACGGCGAGACCGCCCACGGCCATGGCCGCCCCGACGGCGTTCGCCGCCGGGAAACCGAGGCCGGCGGCGATCACGAGGCCGCCGAGCCACGCGCCGACGGCGTTGCCGAGGTTGAAGACACCGATGTTGACCGCGGACGCGAGCGTGCCCGCGGTGCCTGCCGCGTCGAGCACCCTGGTCTGCAGGCCCGGCACGGTCGCGAACGCGGCGACGCCCAGCAGGAAGAGCGTGACCGCGGCGGGGACCGGCGACCGGACGGTCACCGTGAACGCCGCGAGGACGACGGCGAGCGCGGCGATGGACACCACGATCGTCGGCATGAGGGCGCGGTCGGCGGCGCGGGCACCGAGGAGGTTCCCGACGACGAGCCCGGCGCCGAACAGCAACACGAGCCACGTGAGCGCGCCCGCCGGGAAGCCTGCGACGTCGACCATGAGCGGTGCGACGTAGGTGAACGATGCGAACATCCCGCCGAAGCCGAGCGCGGTCATCCCCAGGGCCAGCCACACCTGGGGACGGCGGAAGGCCGACAGCTCCGCCCGCAGGTCCGCGGCCGGGTCGGCGGGGCGGTCGGGGACGAGCGCGAGGACGCCGACCGCCCCGGCCACGCCCAGCGCCGCCACGACCCAGAACGTGGCCCGCCAGCCGTACGCCTGGCCGACGAGCGTGCCGAGCGGCACGCCGAGGACGTTGGACAGGGTGAGCCCGGTGAACATCATCGCGATCGCGGCGGCGCGCCGGGTGGGCGCGACGAGCCCGGCGGCGACCACCGACCCGACGCCGAAGAACGCGCCGTGGCACAGCGACGCGACGATCCGGCTGGTCATCATCGTCGGGTAGTCGGGGGCGAGCGCCGAGCCGATGTTGCCGATCACGAACAGGCCCAGCAGCGCGAGCAGCACCGGCTTGCGGCGCAACCGGGTGGCCGCCGCGGTGAGCAGCGGCGCGCCGACGAAGACCCCCAGCGCGTAGCCGGAGATCAGCAGGCCCGCCGCGGGGATGTCGACGCCGAAGTCCGCGGCGATCTCGGGGAGCAGGCCGGTCGGGACGAACTCGGTGGTCCCGATGGCGAAGGCGCTGATGGCGAGGGCCAGCAGAGCGAGGGGCATTGCAGGTTCCTCCGAAGAATTTGGGCGCACGCCGTTAGCGCGCGTCCGCAACAGTTGCACACGCTGCCTATTGCGGCAAGCACGTATGCTCGTGCGCACAGGAGGAGGTGCCGCGATGTCCATCGCCGACGACGCCGTCGAGGTCCGAGCGCAGGGCTGGCGCACGCTCGCCGCGCTGCACGGCCGGCTGGAGGAGGCGCTCGAGAAGGCGCTGCAGGCCGGGTTCGACCTGTCGGTCGTGGAGTACACGGTGCTGGATGCGCTGGCCCGCCAGGATGGCTGGCACATGAGGATGCAGCAGCTCGCCCGCGCGGCCGCGCTCTCACACAGCGCCACCACCCGGCTGGTCAACCGCCTCGAGAACCGCGGTCTGCTTTCGCGCTACCTGTGCGACGACGACCGCCGCGGGATCTACAGCCAGATCACCGAACAGGGCCGGGAGCTGCTGGAACGTGCCCGCCCGGTGCACGACGCCACGCTGAAGGCCACGCTCGACGAGGCCTGCGACGCACCCGAGCTGGCCCCTCTCGTCGAGGCCCTGCACGCGCTCCCGCGCTCGTGAACGAGCGCAGCGAGCGAACCATGGGCACAGCGTGGTCCACTCACGGGCGGCCGAAGGCCGCCTTCCAGGCGCGGTAGCCGCCGTCGAGGTCTGTGGCGTTGCGCAGGCCCAGGTCCTGCAGGGACGCGGCCGCGAGGCTCGAGCTGTAGCCCTCGGAGCACACGACGATCCACATGACGTCGTGATCGACCGCCTCGGGGATGCGCGCGTCCGAGCTGGGGTCGAGGCGCCACTCGAGGTGGTTGCGCTCGATCACCAGCGCGTCGACCAGCACGCCCTCCTGCGCGCGCTGCCAGCCGGGGCGGGTGTCGACCAGTACCGCGCCGCGCGCCACCAGCTCCGCCGCCCGCTGCGGGTCCGGCCGGTCGAGGCGGGCGCGGGCCGCCGCGAGGAGATCGTCGACCGCGCTCACGGCGCGGAGTCCACGAGCACGCTGCGCGTACGCCGCAGCCGCGCACCCGGATCCACCGCGTAGTAGGACATGGCGGTCAGCGGCGGCGAGTAGGCGTGCACCGACACGGCCGGCTCCACGTCGGGGTTGCCGACGTCGTGCACATGGCCGAGCGGAAATCCGAGGCCGCGGCCGGGGCGCACCCGCCGCGACCGCAGCTCGTGCCCGGTCCAGCGCTGCTCGACCAGGCTGCCCGACACCACGGTCATCGCCCCGAGCGAGCCCGCGTGGTCGTGCAGCTCGGCGGCCTGCTCGGTGGCCCAGCTGATCAGCCAGACATCCACATACGCATCGTTGCGCAGGAGCCGGTACCAACGCCGGTCCGGGTCGACGTGCACGGGGTGGACGCCGGCGCGCACCTCGGCGGCGACGTCACGGGTCAGGGCGGTGAGGTCGCCGAGCGCGAGCGGTGTGGGGGTGTGCAGCAGCACGGGAGGACTCCAGTGGTGACGGGTGCGAGCGGACGCGAGGAGGTCAGCTCGGGCAACAGCACTGGTCGAACGCGTCCGCGCGGCGGGAGCCCCAGATCTCTCCGAGGACGGCGGCGGGCGGCATGGGCGTATGTGACCACATCGCGCCGCCGATCTCCAGCCGGTCCCACCGCCCGGGACCCGGGCGGAGGAATGTCCGGCCATCGCGACGCGGCCGACGGTTACTGTCCGGCGCATGGCGACGCCCCTCGACGACGGCAGCTGGGAGATCCAGGGCCGCCGGGTCGCGTTCCCGGTGCGCATCGGGCACGCGGTCGCCGCCTGCGCGACCTACCTGGTGCGCGCGGACCGCGCCGCGGAGCTGGTCGCCGGCACCGGGCTCGAGCTCGTCACGGTGGCCGGGCGCACCCCGCTCGTCCTCGCCCTCGTCGACTACCGGGAGAACGATCTCGGCGTCTACGACGAGGTCGGCGTCGCGCTGCTCGTCCGGCACCGCGGCATCACCGGCACATACGTCCACCAGCTCCCGGTGACACAGCCGTTCACCCTCGAGGCGGGCCGCGCGCTGTGGGGACTGCCGAAGTGGCTCGCCCGCGCCGAGCTGTCCATCTCCGGCCCCGACGCCACCTGCCACCTCGCCGACGAGGCGGGCCGGCACGTCCTCACCGCCGCGCTGCACACCCTGCCGTGGCGGCTGCCGCTGCGCGTCCCCGGCACGGTCACCGTCCTCGCGCCCGGGGACGGCGAGGTGCTCGCCAGCCCGGTGCGCGCCCGCATCGGCGGCATCCGGGTCGCCCCCGGCGGCGCGCGGGTGGTGCTGGGCAGCGGGCACCCGATGGCCGACGAGCTGCGCGCCCTGCACCTCCCGCGGCACCCGCTGATGACGGTGACCGCGGACCGCATCGCGTTCGAGATGGGCCCGGCGCAGCCCCGGCCCCGCTGATCGTTCTGTGATCCAGCTGAGCGCCCTCCCGAGGGCGGAAAGCTCGACCTCGGAACGATCGATCGATCCGAGATCCACCTGATCGCCCCGCGGAGGGCGATCAGCTCGACCTCGGATCGATCAGCCGGCCCTCGCGCTCCCCGGCGACGGTGCGGAGCCGGTCGCGGACCGTCGCGCCGATCCACCACGGCCGGCCGAGCACGACCGCCGCCCGGAAGCGCAGCACGATCCATCCGAGCCGGCCGAGGTAGGTGGCCCGGTGCAGGTCGCGCAGGGCCCGATCGGGATCCAGGTGCTCCCGGCCGTCGTACTCCACGGCAACCATGAGTTCCGGGTAAGCCATGTCCAGCCGGTAGGGCCCCACCGGGTGCTGCAGCACCGGCGGCAGCACCCCGGCGAAGTGCAGGGCGAGCCGGATCCGGGTCTCCATGGGCGACTCGGCGAGGGCGTTCGACAGCGCGACCACCTCGGGGAGCTGCGCGCTCCCCCGGGCGCCGAGGTGCCGCCGGGCGAGCAGCAGGATGTCGGCGGTGTCGAATCCGATGGCGAACGCCAGCGCATCGAGCGCGACGACGCCCTCGACGAGCGGGCGGCGCCGGGCGAGGTCGTAGGCCGTGCGCCGGGGCGTGGTGACCCGGCACCCCGACACCTCGGTGACCTCGTCCGGCGCGAGCTCGTCGTGGTGGACGAGCAGGCCGGGCCGCGGCGTCAGGAACCCCCGGGGCACGACGACCTCGGCCGGACAACCGAGTGGCCCGCAGGACGCCCCGAGCAGCTCGGCCGCGGAGAAACCCGCGACCGCGCCCACCTCCTCGACGAGAAGGTGGGCGGCACGGGAGCGGACCTCGAGCGTGACCTCGACGTCGGCACGGACGTAGATCCCGGTGAACAGGCGGCGGAAGCGCGGACCGCGCAGGGCCTTGGGCGTGACGAGCCCGGCGGCCACGGCGTCGACCCCGCGGAACGGGTGGCGCAGATCGATGAGCACGACCGGCACTGACGACGCCGGGGCGCCGGCGGTTCCACCGAGGCCCATGATCGTTGCGAGATCCAGCTCAACGCCCTCGCCGGGGCGGAAAGCCCGATCTCGGAACGATCGATCGATCCGAGATCCACCTGATCGCCCCGCGGAGGGCGATCAGCTCGACCTCGGAAGGATCATGCGTGGGCGGCGAGCCAGTCGCGCAGGTCGCGCAAGGGGAGTTCGCGCTCGGGCTCGTTGTAGATCTCGTGCCAGAGGCCGTCGTACCAGCGCACCGTGAGGTCCTCCGAGCCGCAGGTGGCGGCCAGGCGGCGCAAGCCCAGCGGGTCGACGATCGCGTCGTCGGTGCCGTGCTGCACCAGCACGGGCAGGCGCAGGTCGCGCGCGCGTTCCGGGAGCACCTCGAACTGCCCGACGATCGCCGTGGAGAGCCCGAGGGTGGGACGGCCGTGGTGCACGAGCGGGTCGGCCTCGTAGTCGGCGTACACCCGCGGGTCCTTGCTGATCTTCGAGGCGTCGATGCCGGCCGGACGCAACGTCGGAACGATCTTCCCGACGGCCCGCAGCACGCCGACCGCGGCCTTCGGCACCGTGTTGTTGGCGAGCGCGGGGGCGGAGAGGACGAGCCCGGCGAGGTCACCCTCGTGGTCGAGCGCGTAGGCCAGGGCGATCTGCCCGCCCATGCTGTGGCCGAGCAGGAACACCGGTAGGCCGGGGTGCCGCGCGGTGACCACGCGGCGGAACCCGTCGAAGTCGGCCAGCCAGTCGGCGTAACGACGCAGGTGCACGCGCCGGCCGCCGGAACGCCCGTGCCCGCGGTGGTCGAGCCCGTACACGGCCCAGCCGCCGGGTACCAGCGCGTCGACCACGTGGCCGTAGCGACCGGAGTGCTCGCCGAGGCCGTGGCAGAGCAGCACCACTGCGCGCGGGTCGGTCTGCGGGAGCCAGCCCTGCCAGAACAGCTCCACCCCGCCCGTGCCGGGCAGGCGGCCCTCGGCCCGCCCGTGCGCCATCACGACCTCCGTCAGCGGTACCCGCTCATCACGTCGCCGGTTGCCGGGTCCGCATCCGCGACGGGGCTCGCCGGGGTGAGGGCGACGTCGTTGCGCAGGTCCGCCTCCTCGACGATGTCGATCATCGTGGCGGTCGGCTGGCAACCCGGGGCCGCCACCGACAGCCCGTACTCCCCCGCGCCGATGTCGCCGATGCGGTAGCCGCCGTCGGCGTCGGTGTCGGTGGCGTCGATGACCTCGCCGTCCTGGACGAGGGTGACACGGGCACCGGCGACCGGGCCGTCCTCACCGTGCACCGCTCCCGAGACCGAGGCCGCGCGCGCCAGCAGGACGTCGGCCTCCACGGGCGACGTCGTGACCGTGATCGCCACGGCTCCCGGGAGGTGACCGGGCGCGGTGGACACGAGCACGTAGCCGCCCGGAGCGGGTGCGAGCACCTCGCCGCGACCGTCGGCGTCGGCGGTGCCTGCCGCGACGTCACCCCCGCGGTCGTCGAGCAACGTGACCGCGGCGCCGGCCACCGTGGTGGCGTCCCGGTGGACCGCGCGGTACCGGACGGGTTGCGCTTCCCCCGCCGCGGTGGCGCCCGCTTCCTCGTCAGGTCGTGCCATCGCCACGACGGGCGCCTGGTCCGGGCGCAGGCCCGGATCGGCGAAGCCGAAGGTGCGCAGCAGGGCGAGGTCGGCGGCGGCCTGTTCCGCGGCCCGCTCGTCGGGCGTGCGGACGCTCCGGCCGGATGCCTGCTGCGCGATCGCGGGCGGCGGGCCGTCGGTCGCTTCCGCCGGTGTGGTCTGCGGTGTGGCCTGTGCAGCGCTCGCCTCGGCGAACCGCTCCGGTACCGCCGCCGTCGGAACGACCTCTGGCGCCGGGTCCTCCCAGTCCTCGGCCGTCTCGTACTCGACCGGCTCCGGATCGGCCTGCGGCCGCGCCGTCGCCCAGGCGGCACCAGCGGCGGCGAGCCCGAGCGCGCCGGCCGCGGCGGCGGTGGGAAACCCGGGCTCGGCCTGCGCGTGCTCGTCGGGCCGTGCCGCGGCCTCGACCGGGTCGCGTGGCTCGGCGGAGGCGGGGACATCCTGGGACCGGGGTTCGACCGACGCCACCGGCTCGGCGGTGGTCGGCACAACCGGAGGGGGCGGCGTCCACTCCTGCGCGGGGGCGGCCGCGCTCGGCGGCGCGATCGGCGGCTCCGGTGTGCCCTCGTCACCTTCGACCCGGGCAGCGGCCTCGACCGCGGCAGGCTCCACCACCGCGGCAGACGCCTCCGCAGCGGCAGGCTCAGCGGTCGCGACCGGCATGACGGGCTGCACCGCGGCAGGTGGCTGCACCGACTCCTGCGCCACGACCGCGGGTTCCGACCCGGCAGCCTGCTCCGGCTCGACGACCTGCTCCGCGACGCCAGCGTGCTCCGACACGATCGGCTCCGACCCGGCAGCACGCTCCTCCGGGGCCACAGCCTCCGGGGCCACAGCCTCCGGGGCTACGACCTCCGGGGCCACGGCCGCCGCCGGAGGTGCAGTGGCGGACGCTGCCTCCACCGGCAGGACAGCTGCCACCGGCGCGACGTCCTCCGGCGGCGTGACCCCCTCGACCGGGACGGCGACCTCCGTCGGTCCGGCGAGTTCGGCGCTGCGCACGAGCCGCAGCGGCGCGGGTTCGGCGCGAGCGGGTTCGACCGGGGCGGGTTCCACCGGGGCGGCTTCCTGCCAGGGCCGGCCGTCGCCGAGACCGGCGGCGATCCGGGCCGCGCGCTGCCACGGGGCGTCGTCGTCGCCGTCGAGGTGCACGTGCCGCATCGACTGCGCGGGCTGGGCCTCGGGAGCGGAGGGCTCCTCGACGTTCGTGGCGACGGCCGGAGGGTGGGGCGTGGGCAGGCGCGGCTCCGCGGGGGCGGGCGCCGGCGGCGCCGCGGCGACCGGTGCAGGTGCACTCCGCTCCTGGGCTCCCCGGGCGAGATGCTGCGATCCGGCCGCGGCGACCGAGGCGGCCCGGGGAACCGGTGACGCCGTGCGCGCGGCCTGTGGGACCGGTGCGGCGGTGCGCGGCGAGGGAACGCTCGGCGTGGGGGTGGGAGCCGTGGTGGTGGGCGTGGCGCCCTCCGGCTCACCCGACTCGGAGCGGAGCCGGACGAGATCGGCGACGGTGCGGGGGCGGGCGGCGGGACGGGCACCGGGGTGCCGCAGCCGTTGCCGCAACCGTGGCCCCAGCACCACGCACAGCAGCACGATGCCGGACGCGATGAGCGCCAGCCCGATCAGTACCAGCGGACCCATCGCTCTCCCTCGTGTGCACCGCCCTGTCCTGCGGGAGCCCGGGCGATTCGCCCGCCGCCAGGAACCTAGCACTCCGAGGGGGTGTGATCAGTGACCGGATGTGAGCGTGTTGCCGCAGGTCACGGGCCATCATGAGTAAGAGGACCGGACCATGGGGAAGGAACGGTGTGGAGAGCGAGCTGATCGAACTGGCCGCGGCGCACGGCGTCGCCACGAGCTACCGCAACGGGGAACGACGCCCGGTGCAGGTCGATGTCGAGGTGGTGGTCCGCGTCCTGGGTCTGCTCGAGGTGGACGCCTCGAGCCCGGAGGCGCGTCGGGCGTCGCTGGCGGCCGCGCGGGAGCGGGCAGCGGCGAGCCGGTTGCCGGGCACGATCGCCGCGCGGACCGACCGCGCCCGGCCGCTGCCCGCGCCCGCCGTGCTGGTGGATCCCGACGGCGCACGGCGCGAGGTCACCGAGATCCCGGCGGGCCTCGAGCCGGGGTGGTACCGGCTGGAGCTCGGCGCGCAGGAGACCACCGTGGTCGTCGCCCCACCCGCGCTCCCGTCCCCCTCGCGCGGCTGGGGCTGGATGCTGCAGCTGTACGCGTTGCAGTCGGCGGCGTCGTGGGGCATCGGCGATCTCGGCGACCTGCGGGAGTTCACGACGTGGACGGGCGCCGAGCACGGCGCGGACGCGGTGCTGCTCAACCCGCTGCACGCGGTCACGCCGGTACCGCCGGTGCAGCCGTCGCCGTACACGCCCTCGAGCCGGCGCTTCGGCACGCCGCTCGCGCTGCGCGTCACCGACCTGGACGCGTTCGCACGCGCCGACGATCCCACCCGCGCCGAGATCGAGGCGCTGCGACCGGAGGTGGCGGCCGGGCGGATCGAGCACGACCGGGTCTGGGCCGCGAAGCGCGCGGCGCTCGAGCTGCTCTGGCGCTCCGAGGGCCGGCCCGAGCCCCGCGGGGCCGGCGCCGATCTGGAGGAGTTCGCCACGTACTGCGCGCTGGCCGAGCGCTACGGCGCCCGCTGGAGCCGCTGGCCGGAGACGCTGCGCCGCCCGGACGGGGCGGGCGTCGCCGCCGCCCGCGCCGAGCTCGCCCCGCGCGTCGCGTTCCACGCATGGGTGCAGCTGCAGGTCCGGGACCAGCTCGCCGCCGTCCGCGACGCGGCGCGCGACGCCGGGGTGCGCGTCGTGCACGACCTGGCCGTCGGCTGCGACCCGGAGGGCGCGGACGGGTGGGCGCTGCAGGACGTCCTCGCACAGGGCGTGCGGGTCGGCGCCCCTCCGGACGCGTTCAGCCAGCAGGGCCAGGACTGGGGGCTGCCGCCCTGGCGCCCGGACCGGCTCGACGCCACCGGCTACGCCGCCTACCGGGACCTGCTGCGCGCGTTGCTGGCCCAGGCCGACGGCCTGCGGATCGACCACGTCGCCGGGCTGTGGCGGCTGTGGTGGGTGCCGCCGGGCGACGGCCCGGACCGCGGCACCTACGTCCACTACGACGCGGACGTGATGCTGGCGGTGCTCACGCTCGAGGCGCACCGGACCGGCGCGATGGTGATCGGCGAGGACCTGGGCACGGTCGAGCCGGAGGTGACCGAGGGCCTCGCGCAGCGGCACGTGCTCGGGTCGTCGGTGCTGTGGTTCACCCGCGACCTCGACGCGCCGGGGCAACCGCTGTTGCCACCGCAGCGGTGGCCCGAGGAGTCGGTGGCCACGATCTCGACGCACGACCTGCCCACGGCCACCGGGTTCCTGCGCGGCGAGCACGTGCGGGTCCGCGCCGGGCTGGGGCTGCTCGACGACGTGGCGGCCGAGGAGGCGAAGGCCGCGCTCGACCGCCTGGAGCTGGTCGAGCTGCTGCGCGAGCAGGGCCTCGTGGACGGCGAGGACCCCGGAGAGGACCAGCTCGTGGTCGCGCTGCACGCGCTGCTGGCCCGCAGCCGGTCGCGGCTGGTGCTCGTCTCCCCGTACGACGTGGTGGGCGAGGTGCGCCAGCCCAACCTGCCCGGCACGGTGGACGAGTACCCGAACTGGCGGCTCCCGCTCCCGGTGACGCTGGAGGAGCTGCGCGACGACCCCCGGGTGCGGGTCGTGGTCGACCAACTGCGCCTGCGGCGCTCGTGAGCGGCTCCGGGGAGGATGGCCGCATGTCCGACGAAGCCCGTGCCGGAGCCGCCGCCGACGTCATCTGGAACGCCTGGAGCAGCGGCGAGCGGATCGCCGAGCTCCCCGCCCACCTGCGCCCGCGCGGCGACGCCGAGGGCATGGCCGCCCAACGGGCGCTCACCCGGCACGCCGGCGCGAGCTACGGCTGGAAGATCGCGGCCACGGCCGTGGCGGGGCAGGCCCACATCGGGGTGACCGGCCCGCTGCCGGGCCTGCTGTTCGAGCGGTTCCGGCACGAGCCGGGCGAGGTGTTGCCGAGCGGCGACATGCACATGCGCGTGGTGGAGGCGGAGTTCGCCTACCGCATGGGCGCCGACGTCGCCCCCGGAGCCGGACGCGACGACGTGCTCGCCGCCGTCGACGGGCTGCACCTGGCCGTCGAGGCGCCGGACTCGCGGTTCACGCACTTCGAGACCGTCGGGGCGGCACAGCTGCGGGCCGACTGCGCGTGTGCCGGCCGGTTCGTCCTGGGCCCCGACGTGCCCGGCTGGCGTGATCTCGACCTGCCCACATGGGGAACAGCCGTGTGGATCAACGGGACCGAGGCCGCCACCGGCAGCGGCGCCGCGGTGCTGGGCGACCCGCGCACCGCGCTCGTCTGGATCGCGGAGGACCTGCACCGCCACGGCCTGCGGCTGCGCGCCGGCGACATCGTCACGACCGGCACGACCACGGTGCCGGTGCCGGTCGGCCCCGGTGACGCGGTGCGGGCCGACTTCGGCGGGCTCGGCGAGGTGGCGTTCCGCTTCGCGGGGTGAGCGGCCATCATCGGGGGTGTGGAGTCGACGCGACTGGACCGCTGGCTGTGGGCGGTGCGGCTGACCAAGACCCGGCCGGATGCCGCCGCCGCCTGCCGGGGCGGGCACGTGCGCATCAACGACCGGCCCGCGAAACCGGCCACTCCGGTCCAGCCGGGCGACGAGGTGCGGGCGCGCGTGCAGGACCGCACGCGCATCGTCGAGGTGGTGCGGGTGATCCAGAAGCGGGTGGGCGCCGCCGACGCGGCGACCTGCTACATCGACCGCACACCGGCTCCGCCACCGGAGGCCGCCGTGCCGGTGGCCCGGCGCGAGCGCGGGGCGGGCCGCCCGACCAAGCGGGAGCGCCGTGTCCTCGACGCGTTCCGCGAGGGCATCACCTGAGGCTCAGGCGGGCGCATCCGCCTGCACCACGGGACGCGGGGAACGCTCGCGCAGACCCAGCGCGGTGACCGACGCGACCACGATGGCCAGGCCGAGCCACTGGCTGGGGGTCAGCCGGGTGCCGAGCAGGCCGACGCCGATCAGCGCCGCCGTCACCGGGAAGGCGAGCTCGGCCAGCGTGGCCCGGGCGGCGGCGGTGGAGCGCAGCCCGACGTAGTAGAGCGCGAGGCCGAGGAGCCCCGGCACCAGCGCGAGCAGCACGAGCGGGCCGAGCTGAGCCGTCGTCACCGTCACCGGAGCGCCCTGGGCGAGGAGCACGACCGCGCTGGCCGGGAGGCCGATCGCGAACCGGAGCACGGTGACGTCACGGCTGGCGATGCGCACGCTCACCATCCGCCCGAGCACGGTGCCGATCGCCCAGAGCACCGCCGCTCCGACCGCGAGCAGTGCCGCGGTGAGCGCCTGCGGCGCGGCCGAGAACGGGTCGGCGAACGCCATCAGCCAGGCCCCGGCCAGTGCGGGCACGGCGAACATCCAGTAGCCGCGGCGCATCCGCTCACCCAGCAGCAGCGCAGCCGCGACGACCGCGATGACCGGCTGCAGCTTCTGCAGGACGAGCGGGGTGACCGGGTCGCCGTACCGGAAGGCCTGGGTGAACAGCGCCGTCGCCACCGCGGACGCGCCGGCACCGATCAGCACCAGCGCGGTGCGCTCCCGCACCGACGCGGCGCGGAAGGCGCGCGCGGCGGACGGCAGGAACGGCAGCAGGAGCACGACGATCAGCAGGTGTTCCCAGAACACCACCGTCGCCGCCGGGAGCTGACCGGCGAGCGGTTGCCGCAGCAGTCCGTCGGTTCCCCACATCGCCGCTGCCACGGCGATCAGCCAGGTCCGGTCCGGGGCCACACCAGGTCGATCCACACCGGGCCCAACGCCCGCGGCCGCAGATCCATACCCACCCACAGGGGACGGGAAGCGCACTCCGGTTGGCGCCGTGTCCCCTCGGGTACGTCTGGGCCATCTGCCCCCGATGAGGAAGTCCTCCCCGACCGCGACCCGACCCCGACGATGCCAGCGATGGCGACCAGGAGTGTCCGATGTCGGCGCCCGCCCGCGGACCCGAACCGTTGCGACTGCGCCTGGCGGCGTCTTCGCTCCCCGAGCGGTTGGTCGACGTCCGGGCGCGGATCGCGGAGTGGGGGGCGGGCCTGGGCGTGGCAACGGACCTCGTCGACGACATCGTCCTCGCCACCCACGAGGCGCTGGCGAACGTGGCCGACCACGCCTACCCCGACGGCAGCGGCGACGCCCTGCTGGACGCGATGTGCACGGACGGGCTGGTGCGCATCGTCGTGCAGGACCACGGCGCCTGGCGTACACCGGCGGCCGACCCGGGTTGGCGGGGGCGCGGGCTCGTGATCATCAACGGCCTCGCGGACCGGGTGGATGTGGACCGGACTCCCGCAGGCACGTGCGTGGCGATGCAGTGGCGCCTCCCCTGCCCACCGGACGGCAGGCCGCGGTGACGGACAGCACGACGGGCGGGAGCCGATCGGCTCCCGCCCGTCGCGGACGTTCGGTGTTTCAGCGTGCGATGGTTCGGTGTTCAGGCGGTGGGCGTCAGCCCGTCACCGGGAGGGCCGCCTGCACGACGGACGGGGCCGGCGCGCTCTTGACGTCGCTGTCGCCGCCGGCGTTGTCGTCGGAGCCGTTGTCGTCGGAGCCGTCGTCGTCGCCACCGTTGCCGTTGTCGTCGCCGCTGTCGCCGCTGTCGCCGCTGCCGTTGTCGTTGTCGTCACCGTCGTTGTCGCTGACGTTGTCGGCACCGTCGGAGTCGGCCGCGCCGCCCTCCTGGCAGTTCGCCTTGCCGATGGTGATGCTCTGCGCGTCACCGTCGAGGCCGAGGCCCAGCTTGCCCACGACGTCGCCGACGGTGTTGGAACCCTGGTCCAGCGGCTTGCCCAGCAGGTTGCCGAGGCCGGGCAGGGCTGCCTTCTCCTCGCTCGACAGCTCCTCGTCGGCCTTGGCCTCCTTGCCCGGGAGCACCTTCAGCTCGAGGCCGGTGACGGTGAGGGAGCCGTCGGAGTGACGGACCTGGTCGTTCAGCGACAGCTTCAGCAGCGGCGAGACGTCGATGTCCTTGCCGGGCACCGCGGTCTCGGGGATCTTCTGGCCGAGGATCGTGCCGTTGATGATCTGCAGGCCGCCCTCGCCGTTGTCGCACCAGGTGCGGATGAGGTCGGCGCGCAGCAGGTTGAGGACGTTGACCTCCTTGACGGCGGTCTCGGCACGGTGCGACTCGGCCTCGGCGGTCAGCAGACCGAGGGAGATGTCGTCCTCGTACTCGCCGGCCACGTCACCGATCGAGAGGAGCTCGTCGCTGACCAGGCTGCCGTCGGTGGACTCCACCAGCGAGATCGGGTTGATGTCCAGGACGCCGCTGGCCTCGAGGGCGTAGGCGTAGTCCGTGGACGACTCCTGCGCGAGCGCGGGGGTCGCGCCGAGGAGCAGGGTCGTCACCGCGGAGACGGCCCCGACCGCCGCCACGCCGGCGAGCTTCTTGGTGTTCACAGTGGTGCTAACCCCTCAATCTTGGTCGATGATCACGAGAGTGCCGAGCGGGACCTCGGCGAGCTGGTCCAGCGCGTCCTGCGGGACCCGGATGCAGCCGTCGCTGATCGCCGCACCGAAAACGTCGTCGCTGGGCCACGTGTGGATCGCGACGGTCCCGGGACCGCCGCCGTAGGTGTCGTGAGTGGGACTGTGCGTGCCGAGCGGGAGGATCACCGGCGAGTAGTTCTGGTTCTCGTCGGCGAACGCCCCGAGCAGGAAGGTGCGCCCGGTGGGCGTGGGCGTCTCCTCCTTGCCGATGCCGATCGACCACTGCTCCGCGACGTCGCCGTCGCGCACCAGCTCGAGCGTCTTCGAACCCAGGTGGACCTGGATCACGTAAGGCGTCCGGGCCCGCTCGACGTCGTCGGCCCGGATCCAGCCGGTCGAGCTGGAGGGGCGCGACGGCAGCAGCACCTGCACCCATCCGGGCTGCTCGGCGAGCACGGGGAGCCAGGTGTCGCCGAACTGCGTGGTCTCCATGCGGGCGATCGCGCGCCCGTCGGGAGCGTCGTGCACGGGCGTCTCCCGCACGGGGTGCACGACGAGACCGTCGGTGCGACCCGCGGGGTCCGGGTCCGCCGGTGCTCCCTCCACGGTGGTGTACGTGCTGCTCACGGGCAGCTCGCCCGGTGCGTTCGCCTCGCCGGCGGCGACGGACGACGGGTCGGTGCCCGCGCCCCCACCGCTGAAGAAGGTGAAGCCCAGGACGACGGCGAAGATGACGACGGCCCCGACGACCGCTCCGTACAGGAGCCCGCGCCGGGACGGGCCGGGGGCGGACCCCCGGGACTGCGCCGCTTCCGGCGGCGCGGAGTGCTGTGTCATGACACCCAAACAGGCTGATCGGACAGGGACGGGCTCTGCCGATCGACCGGGGCCGACGGTCACAGTCCGCGTAATTGATCAAACGAACCGAATCCGTCCGAGTTACTCCAACTTGTCCGACTACCTTCTGTTGCACTGATCACAACAGAAGGTGACCGTCCGTCCCTCGAACGCGCCCGCCGTCCGGGTGGTGCGGCGTGATCGGGCCCTTGTGCGCCGCCCGATCATGAACGACGGTGGACGGGTCGCGTCCGCGGTACGAGGAGGTAGTGGGCCTGATGCCCCAGGTGAAGGCCGTGGTCCTGCGCGCTCCGCAGGAACCGCTGCGCGTCGAGGAAGTGACGCTCCAGCACCCGCACGCCGGCGAGGTACGGGTGCGGGTGGAGGCCGCCGGCATCTGCCACACCGAGCTGCACTACATGGACGGCGCGATCCCGTGCCCGTTGCCGATCGTGCTCGGCCACGAGGGCAGCGGTGTCGTCGAGGAGGTCGGCGAGGGCGTCGACGCCGTGGCCGTCGGTGACCGGGTGGCGTTCACCTGGCGCCCGCGCTGCGGCCACTGCGAGTACTGCGTCACCGGGCGCCCGGTGATGTGCGTGTACGGCAGGGTGCAGGCACGCAGCGGTGGGCTGATGGACGCCACCTCCCGGCTGCAGCTCGACGGGGGCCCGCTGCACCACTTCCTCGGCGTCTCCTGCTTCGCCGAGCAGGCGGTGGTGTCGCAGCGCGCGGTGGTGAAGGTCCCCGACGGCGTCCCGCCCGCGGTGGCCGCCGTGGCCGGCTGCGCCGTCATCACCGGGGTCGGTGCCGTGGTCCACGTGGCCGGGCAGGTGGCGGGCAAGCCGCTGGTCGTGGTCGGCGCGGGCGGGGTGGGCCTGTCCGCGCTGATGGGCGCGGTCCTCGTCGGAGCGTCCACCGTGGTGGTCGACATGGCTCCGGAGAAGCTCGAGCTCGCACGCCGGCTCGGCGCCACCGCCACCCTCGACGCCTCCGGGATGGCCCCGGACGAGGTCGTCGCCGCCGTCCAGGAGCTGACCGGCGGCGGCGCGGAGGTGGCCGTCGACGCCGTCGGCCTGCCCCAGACGCTGCGCCAGGCGTTCGCCGTGCTGCGCCCCGGCGGCACCGCGATCGCAGTCGGGCTCGGCGCGGTGGACGCCACCGCGGCGGTGCCGATCAACGAGCTGGTGCAGCAGCAGAAGCGCCTCGTCGGGAGCCTGTACGGCTCGGCGAACCCGCCGGTCGACCTGCCGCGGATCCTCGGGCTGTACCTGGCGGGGCGGCTGCCGCTCGACGTGCTGCTCGGCGAGCAGTACTCGCTGGACGGCGTCGACGACGCCTACCGGGCCCTGCGCGAGGGCGCCACCGGGCGGGCAGTAGTACTGCCCGCATGACAGACGAGACCCGTTACGCGACCTACCCCAGCCTGCGCGACACCGTCGTGCTGATCAGCGGCGGCGCGAGCGGCCTGGGCGCGGAGTTCGTGGCGCAGTTCGCCGCCCAGGACGCCCGCGTGGCGTTCGTCGACGTGGCAGCGGAGGCGAGCGAGGTGCTCGTCGCCGAGGTGGTGGAGCGGGGCCATCCCCGGCCGGTCTTCCGCGCGTGCGACGTGCGCGACCTCGACGCCTACCGCCGGGTGATCGCCGAGCTCGCCGCGGAGCTGGGCGGGGTGCAGGTCCTGGTGAACAACGCGGGCAGCGACACGCGCCACCCCGTCGCCGAGGTCGAGCCCCGCTACTGGGACGAGCGGATGCGGGTGAACCTCGACCACCAGTTCTTCGCCGCCCAGGCCGTCGCCCCCGCGATGCGGGCCGCCGGCCGCGGGTCGATCGTCAACATGGGATCGATCAGCGCGCACGTCGACCTGCTCGACCTGACCGCCTACATGACCGCGAAGGCGGGCATCGAAGGGCTCACCCGGTCGCTGTCGCGCGAGTACGGACCCGACGGAGTGCGCGTCAACTGCGTGCTCCCGGGATGGATCATGACCCAGCGGCAGCTGGAGAACTGGGTGACGCCCGAGGCCGACGCGCACCGCGCGGCGTCCCAGGCGCTGCCGCACCGCCTCGAGCCCGCCGACGTCGCCCGGCTCGTGCTCTGGCTGGCCGCCGACGACAGCCGCTCGTGCACGGGCCAGCACTGGGTGGTCGACGGCGGCTGGCTGCATTCCTGACCCGACACACGTACATCCACACCCCGACTCGCGGGGAAGGCACCCCACCCCGCGTGTCGGGGTCTCCCACCCGCGAGTCGGGGTCTCGCTGCGCGTGTGTCGCTGCTCGTCTAGCGACGCGGCTCCCCGCCCCGCGGGGACAGGGCCGCGGCCGGCACGAGCACGGCCAGGTGCTCGGCGACGACCGCGCCGTACGCGTCGCAGACGGCGAAGTTCACGCGTCCGAACCACCGCCCGTCGACGGCCCGGGCCCAGCGCTTGAGCAGGCCCGGCACGCGCACGTCGGCGACGAGCAACCCGCCGGGCACGGGGTCGTCGATCGCGCCCGGTGAGTCCGCCCGCCCGTAGAACCGGTCGAGGTGGACCCACACCGGCCGGTCCAGCGGCGGTGGCGGAGCACTCACGCTCGACGACCAGGGCTCATACACGGCTTCCCCTTCCAGCAACACGACGTGCCGGCCGGGGGAAGCGGCCGCATGCACCACCAGGATCGCATGCGCGCGCCGTGATCAGGTCACCAGACCCGCCATCCGGTCGGCACCGAAGTCCGCGGAGGAGCTCCACAGTTCACACGGACGGGTGAGTTGTGCGTCGAGCCGGCGGCCCCGCCGCGCGCAGGTGGCCCCCCGGTGCCGCGCGGTCGTCGGCACGGCAGCCGGCACCGCGCCGGGGGCGAACCGTCCCGGGACGACCGGTCGAGCGTGACCACCTGCTGGGCGAGCAGCGCGGTGCCCCGCAGCGGGGAGAGCGGCACCCCGGTCGGCGACCGGACGCGCGTGGCTGCGCCGACGAGCACCGACGGCGCGACGAGCGATTCGGGTTTGTGCCAGGTCAGGCGGTCGAGGGTGCGGAACGGCTCTGCATCACCGCGGACGGTCCCGTGCTGCAGCACGACCGGGTCGTCGACGGCAGGTCGAGACCGATCTTCATGGAGCCCCGGAGGGTGGGCGTCATCCTCAGCCGCCCTCCTCGCCCTGCCGGGCGGGTGGTCCGAACTGCGCCATCGTTCACCAGGAGCACCGGCAGAGTCGGCCGAGAGGCTAGCACCCGGTCCTCCCCGACCGGGGTAGTCCATGGGCATGTCGGCGTTTCCGCTCTTAGCATCGCCTTCGTGCGGCAGATGATGATCGTCCTGGGGAGCGTCCTGGCGCTGCTCGCGGTCGGCTGTGCCGCTCCCCCGCCGGACGGGCCGCAGATCATCGCCGGCCCCGACGGGGCGAGCATCGCCGAGCCCGTCCACATCGTCGTCGACGGTCTCGCGCCCGGTGACCCGGTACGGGTGTGGGCGCGTGCGAACGACCGCATGGGGCAGTGGTGGGAGTCCTCGGGGGAGTTCGTGGCGGACGGCACCGGCGACGTGGACCTCACGACGGCGGAGTCCACCGGCGGCACCTACCAGGGTGTGGACCCGACCGGCCTGTTCTGGTCCATGCGGCTGCCCGACGACCGGGCGGCACCCGACCCGCTGGTCGGCGCCGACGACGTGGTCGTCGAGCTCGGTGTCGACCGGGACGGCACGACGATCGCACGGTCGTCCCTGCGCCGGGTGGTCCGCGCGCCGGAGACCCGCTCGATCGCGGTCCTGGAGGCCGGCCTCGTCGGTGACCTGTACCTGCCACCGGGCTCCGGGCCGTGGCCCGGGGTGCTGCTGCTCGGCGGGGCGGAGGGCGGCCGGCCGGACCCGGCGTACGCCGCACTGCTCGCGTCCCAGGGCTTCGCGGTGCTGGGCCTGGCCTACTTCGGCGAGCCCCGGCTGCCGACGACGTTGACCCGCGTTCCCGTCGAGTACGGGCTGTCGGGCGCCCGGTGGCTCGCCGAGCGCCCGGAGGTGACCGGGCCGCAGGTCGGCGTGATCGGCACGTCGAGGGGCGCCGAGTACGCGCTCCTGCTCGCGTCGTCCGAACCGGCCCGCTTCGGCGCGGTCGTCGCGCACTCCCCGTCGGACGTGGTGTGGCCCGCGCCGCGCACCGTCCCACCGACGAGCCGGGTCTCCTCGTGGACCCGCGAGGGTGAGGACGTCCCGTTCCTGTACCGGTCGGCGACCGAGGAGCCGGCCCCGGCGCCGCCGGTGCGGACGGCCTCGTCCTACGCGGAGGCCGTCGAGGACGCCGGCCGCTGGGCGCGCACCACCGCCCGCATCCCGGTGGACGACATCACGGCCCCCGTGCTGCTCACCTCCGGCGGCGACGACGGGGTCTGGCCCTCGACCCAGCAGGCGGGGCGGGCGCTGGCCGTGATCGACGACGCCGGCAACCCGTTCGGATCCCGCCACCTCGACTTCCCCGCTGCCGGCCACTCCGTGGGCGGGGTGCCGAACCTGCCGACCACCCGCACCACGACCCCGTCCGGCCCGGTCGTGCTCGAGGGCGGAGGGGACCCCGCGGCCACCGCCGGTGCGGTGCGCACCACGTTCGCGGCGACGCTGGACGTGCTGCAGGCGCTCGCGACCGCCGAAGGCTAGGCGGCGTGGAGGAGCGCGGCGTACCTGCTGAGGTAGAGCGGCCAGCCGCCGTCGCTGTCGACGCCTGCGCGGACGGCGTCCCAGCCGGGACCGTGGCGGTCGATGTGGCGGTGCTCGAGCACGACCCTCGTACGGGAGGGGCCCTCCGCGACGAAGCGCACCTCGACCTCGCTCGTCCGGGCGGGGTCGGCCTCGATCTGCCAGGTGGGCCCGATGTCCCAGCTGAACACGACGCGGGTCGGGGGGTCGTAGGCGAGGACACGGGCCCACCGGCACTCGCTGCCGTCCTCGCCCCGGTCGTAGATGTGGCCGCCCACGCGGGGTTCGAAGGTCGTAGCGGTGATGGGCACGCCGAGCAGGTTGTGCTCACGCGGCTTGAAGTCCCCGAAGCGGTCGGTGAACACGCGGAAGGCGCGTTCGAGCGGGGCCGCTACGACGGTCTCCCTGCGGACCACCGTGTCTGAGGTCTGGGTCATGTCTCCTCCTCCGCGGAGTGGTCGATCGCGATCTCGTAGTTGGCGAGCGCGCGGTTCCAGAACGTGTCGAGCTGGTCCCGCAACGCCCGCACCACGGCCGGGTCGAGCCGGTAGATGCGCCGGGTTCCGACCGTCTCGTCGTGCACGAGGCCTGTCTCCTTGAGCACCTTGAGGTGCTGGGAGACCGCCGGCCGGCTGACCGGGAGCTGCTCGGCCAGCTCGCCCACGGCACAGGGCCGCTCGGCCAGGAGCTCGAGGATCGTCCTTCGAGTGCGGTCACCCAGCACGTCCCACACGCCGTCTGCGGGCCCGTAAGCTGTCACGAACGGTAAGCTACGACTTACCATCGGAGAAGTCAATCCCGTCGCTGCGGCGCACCCGTCGCTCGGCCTTGCGCGTGGCGTACGCGTGCGCATCGGCCAGCAGCTCCCGCACCGTCACAGCGGTGGCGGGTCCCGGGTTCACCACGCACACCCAGTACTGGGACGCGTAGTGCGGGTGGGGCACGACCCGGTCCTGCGTCACGTGGTCGAAGCCGGTGTCGAGCACCCCGTGCTCGTCACGGTCCCGGGGCGGGTCGCCGAACAGCGCCGTGTAGCCGGCCTTCGTCAGGCCCACGCTCACCCGGTAGGCACCCGCACTCGCCAACGACTCGGAGATCCCGTCGCCCCGGTCGCCCGTGACGACGGTGGCGAACGGCATCACGCGGTCGCCCCTCTCGTGGAAGAAGAACGAATCCCCCGCACTCTCCACGACGGCGACGTCGGTGAGCTCCCGGCTGATGTGACGGATCATCGAGTCGACATCCATACCTTCGATCATTTCATTGAACGACCCAGTGAAACTTTTCCGCGAATCTGCCGGCATCGAGCGGGTCAACCCTCAAACCCGGGCGAACGCCTCCAAGCGTTCGACGGCGGCGTGCAGCGTCTCGAGCCGCTTCGGGAAGGCGAAGCGCACCATGCTCCGTCCCTCGTCCGCGTGCTCCGGGCGCCAGAACGACACGGCGGGCACGCAGGACACCCCGGCCTCGGTGATGAGCCTCTTCGCGAACGCGGTGCCGTCGCGGGCCGCGTCGAGCGGGGCGCTGTCGCACAGCACGTAGTAGGACCCGTCCGGGCGGCGCAGCGCGAAACCGATGCGCTCCAGCGCCTCGCACAGCAGGTCGCGGCGCTCGCGGTAGCGCGTGGCCAGGCCGGTGTAGTAGGCGTCCGGCAAGGCCATCGCCGCCACCCCCGCGGCCTGCATCGGGGCCGGAGCGGCGATCGTGAGGAAGTCGTGGACCTTGCGGATGGCCGTCGTGAGCGGCGCGGGCGCCACCGTCCAGCCGACGCGCCAGCCGGTGACGGCGTAGGTCTTCGACAGCGCGTTCACCGTGATCGTGCGGTCCTCCAGCCCAGGGACGCGCGCGGGCGGGAGGTAGCCGCCCGGGCCCAGGTAGTGGATGTGCTCGTAGATCGAGTCGACGACGAGCACGACGTCCCAGCGCTGGCACAGCTCCGCCAGCAGCGCGAGCTCCTCGGCGTTGTAGACCTTCCCGGTTGGGTTGTTCGGGTGGCAGAGGAACACGGCCTTCGTCCGCGGGCCGAACGCCGCGCGCAGCTCCGCCTCGTCGAAGCCCCAGTCGGGGGCGCGCAAGCGCACGGTGCGCGGCACCGCGCCCGCGAGGATCGCGTTCGGCTGGTAGTTCTCGTACTGCCCCCTAGGGGAAGCCGACCAGCAGCTTCCCGGCCAATCTGGCCCGTGACCAGGCACTAACGGCTTTCGTCGACTCGCACTAGATCGCGGTGAATCGCGGCGCGAGTTGTGCCCGTTCTGTGCCCGGCATAGATCCACTACATGCGCCCCCCGGCGCGACGACGTCACCGCCGGCCGGGGGACTTGATCGCCCCATGGAGGCGACCCGTGAACGAACCTACTTCCAACCCCTACGTGACGCGGCCGGCCGATCTCGCCGGCGCGCCCCTGCGCGACCTCGTCGAGGGCTACCGGCTGCACGTGGCCGCGCTCGTGAACGCCCGGCACGGCGTCGGCCGGCCCGAGCCGGTCGGCCGGCTCCGCGCGTCCGCGCTCGACGCGCTCACCATCGCCGCGGCGATCGCCGCGCAGCTGGCCGGCGACCGCTGGTCGAACGTCGTCGACGCGCTGCGGCTCGACGCGTCGCTCGAGCACGTGGCTACCGCGATGGGCCTCGAGGTCGACGAGGTGGCCGCCGGGCTGCGGTCGTGGGCCGACGGGCAGCACCAGCACGCCGGGATGACCGCGGCCGCGCGGGACGAGGTGTACGCGCTCGCCGGCGGGTACCTCACGGCCGGGGAGGTCGCCGCGCTCGACGCGGAGGCTGACCGCCGGCTCGGTGCCGAGCACGCCGACGACGAGGACGGGGGCGAGCGATGACCAGCACGGTTCCGCTGCGCCGCCGTCGCGTCTACCGGCTGCTCACCTCCCGGTGCCTGCTCCGGGTCGTGGTCTGCCGGCTGTGCTGCTCGGTGGTGCTCGCCGACGGCATCGAGCAGCACGCCGCCGTGCACGCCGCCGCGAACGGGGACCGGTCGTGATCGGGCGCCGGCGGTGGGCGATCCGGCCGCGCGTCGAGCAGCCGGCGCCGCGGACGCTCGTCGTCGAGGTGCCCGCTGACGGCGACGGGGCGGTGCTCGTCGCGGTCGACGGTGCGTCGCTCATGCTCGACCCGGAGGACGTGAGCCGGGTACGGCGGGCGCTGCAGCTCGCGCAGGTTCGGGCGCTGCTCGACCGCGGGCGCTGGTAGTCGCCGAGCGAGGGACGGTGGCGCCGGGGACGTGGATCCCGGCGCCACCGCTCTTACCCGCCCTCGCCGGCGGCGAGGTCTAGGTGAGTAGCCGCGCCAGGCGCAGCAGGGGTGCGCCGCCGGCGGCCGCGGCCCGCAGTCCGGTCACCGTGGCGGCGGGGTAGGCGGGCATGCCGACGATGGAGACCTCGCCGAGCACGGCGCGGGTGCGCACCACGGCCGTGCGGTCGTGGTTCCAGCGGTCCCCGCCGGCGGCCGGCGCGAACCCGACGCTCAGCCCGAGCGGGACGCCGTCGGCGGCGAGCTCGAGAACCTCGTCGGCCTCGCGCGTCGCGGAGAGCGAGAACGTGCCGGCGAGCCGATCGGGCTCGTCGACCAGCTCGACGGCGCGCCCGATCGGCAGGCCGGCGTGGCGGTGGGCGACGAGCAGCGGCACGGCGGCCGGGTCGGTGCCGGTGAACGCGCCGCGGGCGAACTGCTCGCGGTAGCCACCGACGCGGATCTCCTGCCCGTACGGGACCACGGTGCCGACGAGGTGCCGGCCCTCGGCGCGCACCTCGAGGTCGCGCAGCTCGAACGCGCGACGCTGCAGCCCGGTCACGCGACCACCTCCGCGGCCTGGTCGTCCACGTCGGCCGGCGCGGCGGCGGGCCGGGGCAGCGGCGGCAGGTCCTCGAGGGCGCGCACCTCGTCGACGGTCAGCCAGCCGGCCCGCAATGCGGCCTCGTGCGCCGTGTACCGCTCCGACGTGGTGCCGCGCAGCAGAGCGTCAGGGTTGAACTTCGCGTGCTGCCCGCGGGGCAGCAGCCGGCCGAGCGCGGTCTCGACGCGCACCAGCCACGGGGAGAGGCAGTAGCGGACGAAGTCCAGTGCGCGCGCCTCGGTGTTGGAGTAGGTGAGCGAGCCGCCGGCGTCGCCGCCGATCATCTCGACCGGCACCCCGAACACCCGGGCGATCTGCGCGACGTTGAGCCGCTGCGTCTCGACGAACTGCGCCTCATCGGGCCGGAGCGAGATCGGCGTGATCTCCGTGGACGGGTTGAGCACCATCGGCGTCCGGGTGCGCTGCGACGTGATCACCGCGGCCTTGACCGCGTCGGCCTCGTGCTGGTCGAGGTCCGGGTTCATGCTCTTGATCAGCAGGGACGGCACCGCGCCGGAGCCGAAGAACGACGCCCCGAACCGCTCGGCGCCCAGCCCGAGCCCGATGCTCTGCCGCGCGTACTCCACCGGCGACATGCCCAGCAGCACCCCGGGCAGCACGTGCGCCCGGACGTGCCACACCTCGTCGGACCCGTAGGCGCGGCCGCCGATCCGGTAGGTGGGCACGCCGGTCGTCGGGTGGGCCGTCACGCCGACGAGGTCGGGATGCACGAGCTCGACCTGCGCGGGCCACAGAGCCGCACCGGAGCGGGCGGTGATCAGCCCGTAGGCGTTGCCGCGCAGCAGCAGCGACGTCACCACCGCGTAGAGCCACTCGTGCAGCGGCTGCCCGGCGGCCGGCTCGACGAGCAGCCGCGGCGTGCGCACCGACCGGGCGCCGGCGAACACATCGACCGGCAGCGTGGACACCGAGTCGGCGAGCAGCCGCACGCACGCCCACACCGCCGGCAGCCGCAGCGCGGCGTCGGTGTCGACGGCCTCCCCGTCGGGCAGCGCCCACGTCGCATGACCGGACCCGGCGGGATGGGTGAGCAACGCCCCCGGCGGCAGCGCGCGCACCTCCCGGCCGCCCACGCCGGCCAGCAGCGCCCCGAGACCCACGTGCCTACTCCTTCGCCCGGGCGCGGCGTCGCGGCGCGGCAGCGGCCGGCTCAGCGGCGAGCAGCTCGCGCAGCTGCTCGGGGATCACCTCGCCGGCCGGTACCGACACCCCGATGTGCGGCTCGCCGGGGTGGGTGGGGATCACCAGATCCCGGGTTGCGCGCCACTCGCCGTCGTAGAGCTCGCTCACGGCAGCAGCCCGGCGATGCGCACCACGGCGGCCGGGTTCGGCACGACCAGGTCCATACGGGCGATGGCCCGGATCTCCGACTCGTCGGAGTTGAACAGCCGGCTCCGGTCGATCTCCACGGCGACGTCCTCGCGGCGCACGACGACGACCTGGTCGGCGTCGTAGACGTAGACGGAGCTCGCGTTGTTCGCGGTGCCCTGCGTCTCGGCGGTCGAGAGCTGCGAGGACAGCAGCACCGGGAGGCCGTAGATCGAGCGGCGCACCGCCTCGCCGGGCGCGCCGGCCCCGTCGGTGAGCACCGGCTTCGCCGAGCCGGTGGTCTCCTTGACCTTGAGCAGGGTCCGCCACGTGCGCGGGTGCATCACGACGACCGACGGGTTGGCGTTGGCCTCCACCACGGTCGAGATGGCGTCGGCGAACAGGTCGAGGTTCGCCGGGGTGGCCCCGTTCGCGCCGGCCGACACCGCCCCGATGCCGGCCACGTTCGCGAGGCCGCGGATCTGCGGCGCGGTGCCGGTGCCCTGGTAGAACCCGACGTCGGCCTTGAGCGCGATCGAGCGGACCAGCCCGGCGGCGATGCGCTCGAACAGCGACGGGGACGAGTCGGTGAGCGTCTCGTTCGACACCCGCTGCAGCCCGGCCAGCTTGCGCGGCGTCGCGGTGATCGTGTCCGCGTTCGCGTCGGTCGAGGAGATCACTCCGGCCTCGGCGACCCAGTCCGCCGACGGGTCGGCCGTCCACCGCGGGATGGTCACCGTGTCGCGGGCCGTAGTGATCTGCGCGAACCCCGACGCCAGTCCGACGGACGCGGCGGCGAGCCGGTCGAAGAACGTTGCGGGGAACTCGGCCGGGGTGAACGCCGCGCCGGCCCCCGACGCCCCGGTGATCGCCCGGGTGAGCCACGTCCCGAGCGGGTGCGGGTCGACGTCGGCGCCGGCCGGGCGGGCCGCGGCGGCGCGCAGCTGGCGCACCTCGTCCTCGCGCAGTTGCTCGATCCGGTCGTCGACCTCGCGCAGCTCGCCTGTGCGGTCCTGGTAGGCGCGGAACTCATCCGGGGTCAGGTCGCGCGGCTCGTCGCCCTCCGCGGCCCTGGTGATGATCTCGTCCGCTGCGGTGCGCACCTCAGCGCGCCGGGTACGCAGATCGTCCAGCAACGTCATGGCTCCACCTTCGGGACTCGGGGCCGCCGTCCGGCCCGCACCGACCCGAGACGCGCAACGGGCCGGACAGCGAATGGGTTGATCAACCCCGACGAGGAGACCCTCACACCGACGGGCAACACGGCTCCGCGGGAGCACCCTCCACCGCGACGCTTCCGGCGATCATGCCACGCGCCCCGACTCGACCGCACGCTCTGTAATCGCCGCCAGAACGCGGGCCGATGATCCACACAGCAGACAGTCACCATGCGTAGTCGTGATCGATGTTACGCACCGTGACGGGAACGCTCGGAGTACATCGAGCGCCCCCCGCCGGCGCCCGGCCGCCGACTCCGGGGGTCCGCGCCGCCCCGGCTCCACCCCGAACGGCCGCCAGCGGGCACCACAGGGCGCCCTCAGATCGCCGCTGACCAGGCAGGAAGCGGCACCGCGGAACCGCCGGCCCTCCGGTCGGCGCGCCCCTCAGCGGCCCTGCGTCCCCGGGGGCGGGCGGGCCGGGGAGAGAGAGACAGAGGTACGTGGATGTCCGGCCCCCGGGCGGCCCGCAAAATCCGCGGGCCACGCCGTCGCGCTCCGTGACAGTGCTCTGACCTGCGGGAACGCGGCGGCGAGCACGCTGAGTTGCGTCACCCTGCGTGACGGGCGGGTGAGGGTCGCGTCTCGCGCTCTTGCCACTCTGCGTGACGCAACGGTGCGTCACCGGGGCAGCGCCCGTAGCTGCGCGACCAGCAGCGCCCGGTACCGGGCCACGGCCTCCGGGTCGAGGGCGGCCGCGGTGGCGGCGAGCCGGTGCGCCTCCTCGTGCGCCGCGCTGAGCTCGCGGTCTCCGCGGCCGCGGCAGCACGCCCTCGCCCCGTCCTCTGTGGACGTGAGGGCAGCGATCATCAGCGCGAGCGTGGTTCGGTCCGAGGGCTCGTACGCGGGTGGCAGGTCGGGGATCAGGCCGGTGATGTCGTCGGGCAGGTCGACGATCCCGAGCTCGCGTTGCAGGTGGCGCAGGGTGTCGAGGGTGTCGACAGGCCGGCCGTCCACAGTGCACAGCTCCCGCACCCGCCAGCAGCCCAGCTCGAACCGGTCGGCGCCGTCGCGGGACAGCACGTCGACAGCAACGACGAGGGAGCGTGCGGTTTCGCGGTCGCGCTTCCCGTCCGTCCACGCCCAGCGGTAGGCCAGGCGCGGGGACGGCCCACGGGGGTCGGCGTGCTCGGCGATGTGCTGCACGTCGTCGGCGATCTCGTCGCGCAGGGCACGCCCCGTCTCGTCGTCGGTGGCGAGGGCGTGAACGGAGCGGATGCCGTGCGCGGCGAGCTTGGCGAGCACGAGCTCGGATAGCCGGCGGCGTCGGGGTCGGTGGGTGCTCATGCAGGTCGCTCCTTCGTTTCACGCCCGCGCCAGGTGGCGGGCACCGTAGGCGTCGAGCTCCTCGCGCGTCGGCCGCCGCGGCGGCCGCTCCAGCAGCCATGGCCGGCACGTCGGGCACGGCCGCGGCTGGTCCTCGTCGCGGTCGAGCCACCCTCGCTCGCAGACGTGCACGTCGTCCTGGTCGTCGTCGACCCACTCCCCGGTCCGGTCACGCATGATCGACCGCCACCTCGTCGTCGTCGAGCCCTGCCGGATAGGCGCAGGGTCGGCAGAGGCCGAGCACCTCCGCGCGCCGGTGGCCGCAGCGCGAGCAGGATTGCTGCGGTACCTCCGGTACCGGCGGTACTTCGCTGCTCAGGCCGGTACCGGTCGCGGGTGCGGTACCGGTCGCGACCGGTACCGGCTGCTCATTCGGTACCGGGTTGACCTGCCCTGTACCGGTCGTACCGGCGGTACCGCCGGGATTCAGGTACCGGGCCCATGCATCGGCGAGTCCCGCTTGCGGTGGTCGCTCCGTGGGCCACGTGACGTAGCCACGGTGCTTGTTGCCGTTCTGCTTGTACTGGATCGGGCGCACCGCGTACCGGTCAAGCTCCTTCGCTAGCCGCCGCTGGTCGAGCTCCTTCCCGTAAAGGTCGGCCCACGGCGCTTCCTCGAGCGCCACGAGCGCGGCGACGAGCTCCGCGGAAGGCATCGACCGGATGCCGCCGCGGGTGAAGATGCCTCGGACGTCGGAGAGCAGCCGCACGCCGAGCGACAGCTCGCCGGGGTCGGATTCCAGGACGAAGTGCCGGCAGGCCGCCCGGGCCCGCGCGGGCCACTCCCCGCCCCCCTCGTCGGCGATGGCGAGCAGCGGCTCCCACACCTCCGCCGGCCGGTCCTCCACGCCGTCGGGCATGACGGGCCGCGCGGCTGCCAGCTTCGCTGACAGGTCGCCGACCCACTCGGCGAGCCGTTCGCGCAGCGGCTCGGCGAACCACTCGGCGTCGCGCTCCCGGAACGGCTCTACCCGCTCACCGGGGCCGCGGCGGCGCATGTGGATCGTCACCGCCCGCGTGGTGATCGTGGAGGGCATCCGGCCGGCGAGTCCGGCGAGCGCAACCGGGGCGAAGACGGGGAAGCGCTGCACCTTCATCGCCTTCGCGTCGCCGACGCACCGGGCGATCGTCGCGCCCTGCTTGTATCCGGCGTTGAGCAGCGCGCGCAGGTCCTCGTAGTTCCCGCCGTTCTTCGGGTTGAAGATCGCGTCGACCTCATCGAACAACAGCGTGTAGGGCTGCTCGGCGAGCATCCGGAAGATTGCGGCGACGGTGGCGGAGATCGTCATCTCGGGCCGCTGCACGAGCAGCGCGAGCAGCTCGAGTACGCGAGTCTTCCCGGACCCGGGCTCGGCGGAGTCGAGCACCAGCCGTGGCGTGACGTACCAGGTGCCGGCCACGGCGTGGGTGTGCGCGGCCCACAGCACCACGGCGACGAGCGCGTGCACCGTGGGGAAGGCGACGTAGCGGCCGATGAACGCCGCAACGTCGTCGAGCGCGGCCCCGCCGTCGAGATCCTCGTCCGGTTGAGGTGGGTAGGGCAGGCTCACGCGACGCCCCTCCTGGCTGCTCGCGGCCGTCCGTCCGGGCCGGTCTCGACGCCGCGGCGACGCTGCAGCTCGGCGAAGGACACCCGGGTTTCCGCCCACTGCCGCCACTCGGCCGCCGTGTGGGCGCTGTGGACGTCGAGCGCGACCTCACGCAACGCGCGGTGAGCGGCCCGCCGTGCATCAGCTACCTGCAGCGCGAGCCGCACGGCGACGACGAGCTCGTCGTCGGGGCTGACCTCCATGCGCTGCGCCAGGGCGAGCGCGACGTCGGCCGGGTCGAGGTTGTCGAGCGGCCCGGGCATGCCGGGCCGGCGGCAGCCGGTAGCGTGCTGCTGCTCGACACCGACGCCCTGGTGGTCGTTCCTGGCGCCCCCTGAGCCTGCCGAAGCTCGGGGGGCGCTGCTGATGGTGGTCATGCCGGACGTGCCTGCCCTGTGCCGCCTGCGGCCTGCTGCTCGATCCAGGTCTCGACGTCTTCCCACCGGTACCGCGTGTGGCGGCCGATCTTGCGATACGCGGGCCCTGTGCCGTGGTGGGCCCAGCGATCCAGCGTGGCGACGGGGACGCCGAGGTACTCGGCGACCTCAAGGCGCGTCGCGAGCGGCTTCCTCATAGTGTTTCCCTTCCGTGAACGACCGATGCAGTTCATGAACGGTCGTGCGGATTTCTAGCAGCCGTTGCGTGTCCACGCAAGCCGCGCTAGTGTCCGCGAAATGGAAACAGTCGCTGCGACGGTGGCGCGGAACGTCGCCGAGATGCGAGACCGGCGCCGGATGTCGGTGCGCGCGGTGTCCGCCCGCATGGCCGAACTCGGGCACAAGATGCTGCCGTCGGTCGTGTCGAAGATCGAGACCGGCGAGCGCAAGGTCACCGTGACGGAGCTGGTCCTCTTCGCGCTCGTGTTCGGCGTCGGCCCGCTGCGTCTACTCCTACCCGCGGACGGCGACGAGGTGGCGCTCGCACCCGGCCAGGTCGTCCCGTGGTCGTCGGCATGGTCGTGGGCGACGGGCGAGCACCCGCTCGAGAGCGCCACCTCCGACGAGATCGACGACTTCGAGCGGGAGAACCGACCGCACCATGCGAAAGCACGGTCGCGAGAGATCTTGCGCTGGGAGGAGCAGCTCGGCCCCCTGCGGGAGGCGGTCCAGCAGATGACCGCCGCAGGGGTGCCCGACGCAGTCATCCGCGGGTACGTCGACTTCCGGCTCACCTTGAAGGCGGTGCTGCCGGCCGCGATGGAGCAGTGGCACCGAGAGCAGGAGGGCACCGATGGCGGTCGATGACCTCTGGTACTCGTCCCGCCGCGAGCGCGGCCCGGACGGCAGGCTGCTCCCGCCGACGCCGACGAAGCGGCACGGCCGGGGGAAGCGGTGGCGCGTCCGCTACGTCGACGATGCCGGCGAAGGGCGCGAGCGGCTGTTCGCCAAGAAGCCGGACGCCGACCGGTTCGACGCCGGGGTCCGCACCGACGTCGACCGCGGGCTGTACATCGACCCGACCGCCGGCCGGCAGCTCGTGAAGACCTACGCCGAGACGTGGCGCAAGGCGCAGCTGCACCGCACCAGCACCAGCGAGCGCGTCGATCGCACGTTCCGCCACCACATCACGCCGGTTCTCGGGAACCTCCAGATCGGGCGCGTGCGCTCGTCGCACATCCAGGCGTGGGCCCGGAACGTCGACCTCGCGCCGAGCAGCGCACGAGTCGCGTACTCCTATCTGGTGTCGATGTTCGGCGCCGCCGTCCGGGACCGGGTCATCGCGGTGTCGCCGTGCTCAGGGATCACCCTGCCAGCGCTCGACCACGCCGAGCACGTCATCCTCACCCCTGACCAGGTGCACCAGGTCGCGGCCGCCATGCCGGCGCGGCTGCGTCCCGCGGTCTACATCGGCGCCGGGTGTGGGCTGCGACTCGGCGAAGTACTCGGCCTCGAGCTCGAGCACGTCGATTTCCTGCGCCGTGAGGTCCGGGTGACGCAACAGCTCGTCGTGACGAAGGGGCGCACCCCGTACCTGACCCCGCCGAAGACGAAGACGTCGCGGAGGACGGTGGAGCTGCCGCAGGTGACCGCGAATGCGCTTGCGCGGCACCTGCAGGAGTTCCCGCCGGCTGAGGTCGAGATCGCCGACGACACGGACCGGCGCGAGTCGAAGGTTCGGCCGGCGCGTCTGCTGTTCACGAGCCCGCGGGGCAACCCGGTGAGCCGGTCGTGGTGGGGCGACATGTGGCAGCCCGGGGCGCGGGCCGCCGGCATCCCGCCGATGTCTGGGTTCCACGCGCTACGGCACTACTTCGCGACGCTGCTGATCTTCAACGGGGCGAACGTGAAGACGGTGCAAATCGCGCTCGGGCACAGCACGCCGACGATCACGCTGAACACCTACGTCGGGTTGTGGCCCGACCAGGTCGACCGGACGCGAACGCTCGTCGACGACGCGCTCGGCACGCAGGTGCCGGATGCGGCGGTGTCGTCGTGAGGTGTGCCCGATCTGTGCCCGCCGGCCAGCGCCGGTGCCGCGGTGCAGGTCAGAGCGTCCGGGGTCCGCCGCTCGGCTTGTTGTTCTCGTACCAGGGCTCGAACATGACGACCTCGTCGCCGGGATCGAGCAGCGCGAACGTGACCGCGACGAGCGCCTCGGTGGCACCGCAGGTGACGCACAGCTCGGTGTCGGCGTCGACCGTCCAGCCCGGGTAGGTGCGGGCGTTCTTCTCCGCGATCGCGGCGCGCAGCGCCGGGGTGCCGAACGTCATCGGGTACTGGTTGTCGTCCGCGGCGATGGCCGCGCAGGCGGCGTCCTTGAGCTCCGGCGGGCAGGCGAAGTCCGGGTAGCCCTGTCCGAGGTTGATCGCTCCGTGCCGGGCGGCCAGCCGGAACGTCTCCCGGATCACGGACTCGGTGAACCGGCCCGCCTTCTCGCTCGTGCGCGTCATTCGCACTCCTCCCACCGCTCCCGCTGGTCCGACGCGCCCGGCAACGCGCGGAACCGAGCCGGAAAAGCGGTCGCGCGCCGGGCCCGGATCCCGCCAGGATCGCACCCGATGCATCGTGACGCGATCGATTCCGCCCTCGCCGCCCGGCTCGTGGCAGCCCAGTTCCCCCGGTGGGCAGGCCTGCCGGTGGTCCCGGTCGCGCTGCCCGGCTGGGACAACCGCACGTTCCGCCTCGGCGACACGATGACGGTGCGGATGCCGACCGCCGAGGGGTACGTGGCGAGCGTCGAGAAGGAGCACACCTGGCTGCCCCGGCTGGCGCCGCGGCTACCGCTCCCGATCCCCGTCCCGCTCGCCCTGGGCGCCCCGAGCGCCGACTACCCGTGGCCGTGGTCGGTCCGGCGGTGGATCGACGGGCACGTGTGCACGCGAACCCGCATCCGCGACGAGGTCGCCTTCGCACGCGACCTCGCCGATTTCCTGGTCGCGCTGCAGCACGCGGACACGGCGGACGGGCCTGCGGCGGGAGCCCACTGCTTCCACCGCGGTGCTCCGCCGGACTACTACGACGGCGAGACGCGCGAGGCGATCGCGACGCTCGGCCCCCTCATCGACGGCCCCGCCGCCACCGATGTCTGGAAGACCGCGCTCGCGGCGACCCACGAGGGACCTCCGGTCTGGTTCCACGGCGACATCGCCTCCGGCAACCTGCTGCTCGACGGCCACGGCGACCTCAGCGCCGTCATCGACTTCGGGACGTCCGGCGTCGGCGACCCGGCCTGCGACCTCGTCATCGCGTGGACGTTGTTCGAGGGCGAGAGCCGGGCCGAGTTCCGGCGCAGGGTGCCGGCCGACGAAGCGATGTGGGCCCGCGCCCGGGGCTGGGCGCTGTGGAAGGCGCTGATCACGCTCGACCATCCGGAGCACGGGCCGAAGTCCGCGCGCGTCGCCGAGGAGGTGCTGGCGGACCACCGCGCGGTCTGAGGGGGCCTCGCGACGCGTCCTCCTACCGGTGCACGCCCGCCACGTCCGGCGGATCGAGGAGCTCGCGCATCCGGCGGAGCACCGTCGGGACGTCGCGATCGTTCATGATCGTGTCCGCCTCGGTGAGGCCGGCACGCCGGATCAGGGTCTTCTCGTTGAGCACCCACTCGCCGTGCGACGCCACCACCGCGTGCGCCGTCTCCATCGCCGCCTTCGCCGCCATCCCGACCGCGCCGACGGTGTTGCCCTTCGCCAGGTGCACGTCCGCGTGGAGCAGCGAGAACGCCCCGTTCCAGCGCCAGCGCGCCTCCGCCACCTCGCGCAGCCGCGACGGGAACTCCACCTGCGGCACCTCGCCGCTGAGCACCTTCGCGACCGCCAGCTCACCGAGCGTCGTGTAGGTCGGGAGGCCCGCCAGGTGACCGGGCACGTCGTCCACGTCGAACCGGCCCTCGCGGGCGTCCTCCCACCACCGCTCGATCTGGTCGAGGTCCCGCAGCAGGACGTCCACCCGCTGCCCGAGCACCGACATCCACGCACCGCCGTTGACGATGCGGCCCCACTCACCGGGTTGGGCGACGTGGGCCGGGTGCCCGAGCCTGCCGAGGACCTCGGCGTCGAACGTCCCGCGGTAGTACACGCCGAGGTCCCAGTCGCTGTCCGGGCCCTCGGTCCCCTGCGCGCGGCTGCCGCCCAGCACCACGGCGCGGACACCGGGCAGCTCGGCCAGCTTCGGCACCAGTTCGGCCGTGACAACTCCCATGCGCCCGATCGTCGCAACGACGTAGGTTCGCCGCCATGGAGTTGCTGAGGTGACGGAGCTCGACGAACACGATCGCCCGGAACCCCCGCTCGCGGCCGACGAGACCACCACGCTCCTGGGCTTCCTCGATTTCCACCGTGCCACCCTGGAGTGGAAGTACCGCGGCCTGGACCGGGCCGGCGCCGCGGTCACCGTCGGCGTCTCGCCGATGACGCTGGGCGGGCTGCTCGCGCACCTCGCCCACGTCGAGGACACCTGGTTCTCCTACCGGCTGCACGGGCAGGACCGCCAGGCCCCCTGGCACACCGTGGACTGGTCCACCGACCCGGACCGCGACTGGCACTGCGCCGCGGGGCAGACGCCGGAACAGCTCCTGGAGCTCTGGCGCGGCGCCGTCACGCGTTCCCGTTCGCTGGTGGGGCAGGCGCTGGCCGACGGCGGCCTCGACCAGCCGACGCGGCGCAGCCTGCCCGACGGCCGCACCCCCAGCCTGCGCTGGGTCGTGCTGCACATGATCGAGGAGTACGCGCGGCACAACGGGCACGCCGATCTGCTGCGCGAGGCGGTGGACGGCGACACCGGGGAGTAACCCTGTTCCATCGGGCCGCCGTGGCAAAATCCCTCGCGTGACCGTGACCGCTGACGAGGACGTGCTCGCGGAGCCGCGTCCGTGCGCGCGTTGCTCCCAGCCCTCGCTGCTCTGGGTCGCAGGCCGGTGCGCCGACTGCATCGCACAGCTGGGGCTCCAGGACGATTCGGCCGAGTACCGGTCCTGGAAGGACGACGTGCGAACCGAGTTCGGCCGGAAGTAGTGCCGGCCCGTCCCATCGCCGATACCCGACCGCCTCCGCCACTCGCCCATGCCTCGCTGAGGGGTCAGACTGTCGGTAAGTCGTGCTGCACTAGTCACCGCATCAGCCGATCCCGAGGAGGAAGCCGTGAACGCGAGGCTGGTCCGGCATACCCGTGAGGAGCTGGAGGCACGACGCCGCGACGCCGTCGCCCGCCTGGATCCGGACGAGCGCACGGTACGTGCACGCGCGGAGCAGGGAACGCTCACGCCGGAGGAACGAGACCTACTGCTCGACCTGGAAGGCGTTGATTTCCTCCTCGGAGAGGATGCGTGACGCTCGACGTCGAGTCCGCCGCTCTGGAGTTCCCGCAGAATTGCAGGATCTGCTCGACGTGGCCTTCGTCCTCCACGAGTTCGGCGTCGACCGGCAGCCAGACGCCCCGCACGTACTGCGAGAAGGACGGGAGCGCTGGCGCCGGAGGCAGATCGCCGCGCTGGTCCGCGATGCACCGGATGAAGCAGTCCGGGTGCTCCGGGACCTCGGCTATGCGGTGGCAGACCCAACCGACGGACCTGTGCAGGCGAAGGCCGGCAAGCTCCAAGCCTGGTGACGAGGTTCCTCTCGCCGTCGACACCACCGCTCAGCCGACAGGGTATGGCCGGTCGCAGAGCACCCGGACCAACAAGCCGTGCTGGTCGACGTACCAGTCGCCGATCTCGGTCGCGGCGTCAGTCATCCGGCGCCTCCCCAAGACGTGGGCGCACAAGACCACATGATCGCCGGATGGGTGCCACAGCGGCACCATGTCGCCGCCCGTGCACCGAACTCGTGATCACCCCTGCTCCCCCGGAACGGGGGGCACGAGCACGCCGTCGCGCCGGCACGTCCTCGGGCTCTCAGCGCAGGCACAGCCTCCATCTCGGATGATCGGCCCGGCACCGACCGCGCCTGCGCCAACCGGCAGGTCGCAGCACAGCCGGCAGCCGTCGATCGTCGGCGGTGCACCCGCCGCTCCAGGGAGGCACGACCCAGCATGTCGGCACGTCGCAGGACAGCCCCATGACGGGCGACGAGCCACGACCGGCCGCGACGACCGGGCCGATCCGGAGCGCGGGGAACGACGATGCCGACCTGGACGCCTCGACCGTCCGGATCCGCGTCGACCGCGGCGGCGCGGACGGTTGGCGCGCCCCCCAGCACCGCGACGGGATGGCGCTCGTGCTCAGCTCGGCCGTCTCGTCGGCCATCGGGATGTTGTTCTGGGTGCTCGCCGCGCGGCTGTTCGACCCCGCCACGGTCGGGGTCAACTCGGCCGCACTGTCGGCGGTGTCGCTGCTCGCCTCGGCGTCCCACCTGAACCTCGGCAACGCGATCCTCAGGTTCGTCCCCGTGTCCGATCGGCGCCGTGCGCTCGTCGCGGGATGCTTCGCCGTCGGGCTCGGGTGGGGAGCGGTGGTCGGGCTCGGGTTCGGGGTCGGGGCGAACGTCTGGGCACCGGATCTCGTCGCGGCGTTCGGGCACCCCGCCCTGATCGCCTTCTACGTGATCAGCGTGCCCCTCTGGACGGTGTTCGTCCTGCAGGACTCCGCCCTCACCGCGATCAAGCGCGCGAGCCTGGTCCTCGTCGAGAACCTCGTGTTCGCCCTGCTGAAGATCGCTCTGCTCGTGGTGGCCGCCGCACTGGGCCTGGTGTTCGGGATCGCGGTCGGCACGTTGGCCGCCACGTTGGTCCTCGTGCTCGCGGTCACCACCTACCTGGCCCGGGCGCTGCGCGGGCCGACGGCACCGGCGGGGCACACAGCCCGGACGGCCACGGCGCGCGACCTGGCCGGGTTCGTCGGCGTCGACTACGCGGGCAACCTGGCCTGGCAGGCCGCCGTGTTCGGGCTCCCGCTCATCGTCATCGCCCTCACCGACCCCGGCGGCGCCGCCGTGTACGGGATGGCATGGCAGATCACCTACTCGCTCTACCTGGTCGCGTCCGGCATGGGCAAGTCGATGGTCGTGCACTCGGCGGCAGGCGACTCCGCCGCGATCGAACGCGCGCGCCGCGGGATGGACCGCAAGACGATCACGCTCGTCCTCCCCGGCGCCGTCGTCGCAGCCCTCGGCTCGTACTTGATCCTTTCCGTGTTCGGGAGCACGTACGCCGAGAACGGCGCGCTCCTACTGGCGCTGCTGGCGCTCTCCGCGATCCCCAACGTGGTGACGAACTCCGCGCTCTGGGAAGCGCGGGTGCGCCGCAACCGCGCGGTGCAGTTCGGGCTACCCGCCGCGACCAGTGCTGCGGTCATCGTCGGCACGCTCGTCCTGGTCCCGGCCATGGGCATCACGGGCGCGGGATGGGCGTGGCTGGCAGCGCAGAGCGTGGCGGCCGCCGTGATCCTCCTGCACCGCAGGAAGGCACAGCGCACCACCGAGAAGGAAGAGACACGTTGACCCCGATGCTCGCGCGCCCGTCCGGCGGCGCCGACGACCAGGACGCCAACGACCACGACGCCGACGACCAGAACATCGATCACAACTCGGGAGGCACAATGACACTCCACCGTCACCGGTCCCACCGGGTCGGACCCGTTCTGGCCCTGTTCGCGGCCGCCACCCTGCTCGGGGCGTGCGGCACGCAGGCGGCGCCGCCTCCGGCGCAGGCACCAGGATCGTTCGACGACGGGGTCGGGCGCATCGCCATGTCGGCGGACGGCAACCAGCACGACGAGGACGACTGGGCGTCGGCACCCATGGCTCTGGCCATCCTCGCGCACCGCGACCTGCAGCCCAACCTCGTGCACTACGACTACAACAACCACATCTGGGACTCGTCGCAGGACCACGTCGAGAACATGACCGAGAGCGTGCAGGAGGGCGGCGAGCGCTTCGGCTTCGACATGTCCCGGTTCTTCGACGACACCGACCCGCAGCGGTTGGAGGCGGGCACCCAGAACCTGGTGGAGGAGATCAACGCCTCCACCGAGGACGACCAGCTGTCGATCGTGCTCGCCGGCCCAATCGAGACGGTCTGGATGGCGCTGAACGCCGCGGACCCGGAAGCCAGGACGCACGTCGAGTGCGTCACCCACGGCGACGACTCCTTCAACCAGACCCACGGGGCGGAAGAGCACGACGGCCACGACTACGAGGACCTGATCGACCTCGGCTGCGAGCGCGTGGAGATCCCGGACCAGAACTCCGGGCTCGGGCCCATCGAGATGGACTTCTGGGACTTCCTCACCGACAGCGGCGACGAGAACTGGGAGTGGCTGTACTCGCGGCTGGACCTGGTGGGCAACGGTGACGTCTCGGATGCGGGCATGGTGTTCTACGTGATCACCGGCGAGGAGGAGTCCGACCGGTCCGAGCTGAAGTCCTACTTCCAGTCGGGATCGGGGGAAGCGACCAGCGAGTGAGGGTGGACCACGTGCAGCCGGGCCGCGTCACCGCACCGCATGGTCGCACGGACGCCAGAACCAGTGCCCCGGGATCACGGTGCCGTCCAGGGAGGTCGTGCTCGTCTCCTCGCGAACGGGGACCACGGCGAGGACCGCCCCGCATCGGCACGCGAACTCGACGTGCCCGCCGTGCTCGCACTCGACCGGCCTACCGGTGCTGCCTGTAGCGGTGAAGCGGTGCCCGCGGCAGCAGTCGAGGTAGGTCGGTGGGGGCGATGTGGCGAACGGATCCACGCCGTCGAGTTCGCACCGGCTCTCCAAAACGTGACGCGTAGCGGCGACACGATCGGGTGAGCCTCCAGGCCGCCGCCTCTCGAAGCGCTCACCGACCGGACGTCGCCGGCGTCATGCGGTTCGCTCGACCGCCTGGGAGACCGCGGTCGCCCTGCGCCGGAACTCGCTGGGGTTGGCGCCCCGGACCCGCTTGAACGCCGCGCTGAACCCGAACGGGTCGGAGTAGCCCACGGCCCGGGCGACGTCCGCGACGGTTGCCGCGTCCCGCTCGACCAGCAGGTCCGCCGCGAGCGTCATGCGCCAGTTGGTGAGGTAGGTCAGCGGCGGTTCGCCGACGAGGTCGGCGAACCGCTTGGCCAGCGTCGATCGCGACACGCCGGTCCGGTCCGCCAGTGCGGCGACCGTCCACGGTGCCGCCGGTTCGGCGTGCAGCAGGCGCAGCGCGTCACCGACCACCGGGTCCCGCTGGGCGGCCCACCACGCCGGCGGCGCGCCACCGGGCCGGTCGAACCACTCGCGCAGCGTGCACACCAGCATCCAGTCCAGCAGGCGGTCCAGCACCACCTGCTGCCCCGGCGCGTCGACGGCGACCTCGGCGGCGAGGTGGTCCAGCACGGCGTCCCCCGTGCCCCCGGCGTCCACCCGCAGCACGACGGGTAGCGCGTCCAGCAGCCGGCGGCTGATCTCGCCGCGCACCGGGTAGGCGCCGACGATCAGGGTCGTCGCGCCGTCGCCGGCGCCGTCGATGCCGTCGTCGCCGCAGTCGTTCCAGCCCAGGCGGTGCCGCGTGCCGCCCTGCTCGGGGGTCGCGCAGAACTCACCGCACGCGATCGGCTCCGCCCGGGTGCCGATCTCGTCGACGAAGGTGAACGTGGCGGGCCCCCGCACCACCACCGTCTCGTAGGCGCCGAGCTGCACGGGCGGGTGGTGCTCCGGCACGATCCAGCCCGCCCCGGTGAGGACGGTGCACAAGGTCAGCGGTGCGCCGTCCACGAAATGCAGCGACCACGGCGGTGACAGGGTGGAGCTGCCGAACAGCGAGCCGTTGGCCCGCACTCCCCGGATCAGGTCGTCGAACACGTCCACCCCCGCAGGTTAGACGCACACACAGGCGATCCGGCGCTTCACCTATGGATTCGTCCGAGCTGCCCCCGTTCAATCGACGTCATGCGCAACGACAGCACGCTCGTCCTCGGCGCCACCGGCAAGACCGGCCGGCGGGTCGTCGCCCGGTTGGGCCTGCACGGCACACCCGTGCGTGCAGCCTCCCGGTCCAGCCGGATCCGGTTCGACTGGTCCGACCCCGCAGGCTGGGACGCAACCCTGCAGGGCGCCGACGCCGTCTACGTGGTGGCCCCGCCCGTGCCCGGTCCGGTGCACGAGTTCGTCGCACGGGCCGAGGCCGCAGGCGTGCAGCGCCTGGTGCTGCTCTCCGGGCGCGGCGCCGACACCTGGGGCGACTCCCCGTTCGGGCTGGACATGCGCTCCGCCGAGGACGCCGTACTCGGCTCGGCGCTCGAGTGGACCATCCTGCGGTCGTCGAACTTCGACCAGAACTTCGACGAGGACGTCTTCCACGCCCCGCTCGTCGCCGGCGAGCTGGCGCTGCCGGCCGATTCGGTTCCCGAGCCGTTCATCGACGTCGAGGACGTCGCCGACGCCGCGGCCGTGGTGTTGACCGGACCCGCCCGGCACGCCGGCCGGATCTACGAGCTGACCGGCCCGCGCGCGCTCACCTTCGCCGAGGCCGTCGACGTGATCTCCCGGGCCTCCGGGCGACCCATCACCTACAAGCAGCTCTCCCCCGCCGAGTACACCGCGACGCTGGTCGAGGCGGGTGTGACCGAGGACGTCGCCCACCACGTCGCCGAGATGTTCGTACTGATGGAACGCGGGCTGTTCGCCGCCACCACGGACGACCTCGCCACGGTGCTGGGACGGGCGCCCCGGACCTTCGAGGACTACGCCCTGCGGACCGCAGCGGCCGGAGCCTGGGGCCGATGACCGCTCGCATCGCCCTGGACACCCCACCGATCCTCCTGGAAGGCCCCTGATGAGCACCGACACCAGTTCGCTGACCGCCGAGGACCTCGAGTTCCTCCGACGCCCCTTGCACGGGTTCCTGTCCGTGGCCGGCGGTCCGGTTCCGCCGCAGCCCAGGCCGGTGTGGTTCGAGGCCACCGCCGAGGGCGCCATCCAACTGTTCACGGGTCCGGACACGCTCAAGGTCCGACGCCTGCGCCGCGACCCCCGCGCCTCGATCGTGGTCGCCGCCCCGGCGGGTGAACGCGAGCGCTGGGTGTCGGTCGCCGGCCGCACCACGGTGGAACCCGACGGAGCACACGACCTGGCCACCCGCCTCGCCGCGCGCTACTGGGGGCTCGAGGACCCGACCCGGGCCGACGACCTCGCCGAGATCCTGGCCGAGGACCAGGTCCGCCTCGTCATCCACCCGGAGACCGTGAGCCGCTACACGTACTGACCTCGGCCCTCACCGAAGTCGATCTGCCCGCCTCGCCGGATCGCCGGTCGATCACCCACACCGCCAGCGCGAACGCTGCGAATCCGGCCCCGAGCAGGCTGGAGCCCACCCAGCCGTGGGCGGCGGCGACGGCGGTCGTCGCGGCCGCACCGAGGGCGGAACCGAGCGAGTAGAAGACCATGTAGCCACCGATGACACCGCTGGTGCGATCCGGGTGCGCAGCAGTGAGCACCTGCTGGTTGGACACGTGCACGGCCTGGACCGCGAAGTCGAGAACCACGATCCCGACGACGAGCAGCCACAGCGACCACGGCAACTGCGCGATCGCCGCCCACGATGCGATGAGCAGGGTGAGCGCGAGGCCGGTGACCGGGGCCGCCCGTCCGGCGTCCGCCCACCGCCCCGCCCGTGCCGCACCGAGCGCGCCGGCGAGCCCGGCGATGCCGAACAGCCCGATCTGGCTCTCGCTCAGCTGCCACGGCGCGCCCGCCAGCGGCAGGGACAGCCCGCTCCACAGGGTTCCGAACGAGGCGAACACGAAGAACGCGATGAGCCCGCGCGCCAGGTTGGTGTGCTGCCCGAACAGCGCGCCGAGCGAGATGACGGCCCGCCGGTACCCACCGGGTCGGTCGGGGCGCTCCTCCGACGGGATCGCGACGAGGACGAGCGCCGCGAGCGCCAGCGACAGCACCGCGAGCACGGCGTAGACGCTCCGCCAGCCCCACAGCTGCGCGAGCGTTCCGGCGACGACCCGCGCGCCCAGGATGCCGACCACGACGCCCGAGGTCACGACACCGATGTTGCGTCCGCGTTCGGCGGGCAGCGAGACCGACGCGGCGTAGGCCACCGTGGTCTGCACGACGACCGCGAACACCCCGGTGGCCGCGAGCCCCACGAACGCCGCCCAAGCGGCCGGCGCCGAGGCCGTCAGGGTCATGCCCACGGCGATGAGCGCCAGGTGCACGGCGATGAGCCGGCGCCTGTCGACCACGTCGCCGAGCGGCACCAGCAGCACCAGACCTGCCAGGTAGCCGACCTGGCCGGTCGCGACGATCCACCCGGCCAGCTCTGCCGGCACACCGAGATCGCGTCCCATCGGCTCCAGCACCGGCTGTGCGGCGTAGATGCTCGCCACGGCGACACCGCAGACCACCGCGAGGAACAACCGCCGCCACACGTCCATCACGCCCCACCGATCAGTTGCAATTTGCAACTGTTCGGACCGTACGGCAGGATGGTTTCAATTCGCAACTCATCGGGAGGCGTCATGCCGCGCACCACGGGCTCCCCGCCCCCCGGCTGGACCGACCCCGATTGCCCCGTCGCCCGCACGCTCGACCTCGTCGGGGACCGGTGGAGCCTCCTCGTCATCCGCGACGCGATGGACGGGGCACGGTCGTTCACGGAGTTCCAGCGCCGCACCGGCATCGCCCGCAACATCCTCACCGACCGGCTCCGCAAGCTCGCCGCCCACGGGCTGCTCACCCAGCGCACCGCACCCTCGGGTCGACGTCAGGAGTACGTGCTCACCGACGCCGGCCACGACCTCTTCCCGGTCATCCTGACCCTGAGGCAGTGGGGAGAACACCACGCCTTCGGCCCCGACGAGGCCCACTCGACGCTCGTCGACCAGCACGGCGCCCCGGTGCCCGCCATCGCTCTCACCAGTACCGACGGCACCGTCCTCGACGCCGACACCACCCACGTGCAGAAGGCCCGCTGATCACCGTGAGGGCGATGCCGCTGCTGACGTGCGACGCCATATCACCAGCGCCGATGCTGCGCCTGCGGCCATGATCGCGCCGCCGACCCAGGCCGCGACGTGCATGCCGCCGCTGGGGCGACGATCACCACCGGCGACGTGCCGGACTTCGTGGTCGTGAAGGACGACGAGTCGTGCTGACCATCGGCCTGCACTTCGCCACCGTCGCGCCGGGCTGACACTCCGACATCGCGGGCGAGGACGATGCCCACGTTCCAGTTGACGCAGAGAAGGTCCGGCAGCATCCGCCGTGCACAACCCCGTCGGCAGCAGGCCGGCTACCTCTTGCGGCAGACGAACTCGCCCTGGGTGGGCATCGGGCACGAACTCGACACCAGCTCGAAACCGGCGCGGTCGAGCAGGCCTTCCAGGATCCAGGTGTAGGTGGAGAACTCCTCACGGATGTGGGTCTCGAACTCCTCGGGGGTGAAGGTGTGTCCGCCGGCTGCGGCGTCCACCCACAGCTGCAGCTCCTGGTCCGCGGCTGCGGGGTCGAAGCTGAACATGGCGTCCCAGAGGTAGAAGGTCCCTCCCGGCTTCAGCATGCCGGCGGCGTTGCGCAGGGCGTGCTGCTTCCACATGTCGGGAAGCTGGTGCAGGGCCGACCTGGTCGTGACGACGTCGGCGGCAGGCCCTGGGTGCTGGTGGTCGAGGAACCCGGCGTGGTGCCAGTGGGCCGAGACGCCTTCGCTCTCCGCGCGTTTCGTGGCGTAGCGGAGCATCTCGGGAGAGACGTCGACGCCGTGTGCGTCGGCTCGTCGCCGCGCCGCCTCGACGACGAACGAGCCCGTGCCGCAGGCGAGGTCGACCAGGACGCTGCCGCGTCGGACCGCGAGCCTGTCGAGCAGCTCGTTGTCCCGCTCGGCGCTGGTGCCCTGGTTCCGGTCGTAGCTCGCGACGGCCTGGGGCGTACCGAGCTCCACGCCCACGGGCGCGTACTCACGGAAATACCACGCCGGCTTCTGCACGCGCTGGGTCTCCGACATCTCGCAGTTCTACGGTTGCTGCCGTCCGGGCCGCAAGAAGCGCGACCGAGACGGAGGCGTCGCGGTCGGAGCAGGCGTTGCCTGCAACATCATTCCGAGATCCATCGGATCGCCCCTCGGAGGGCGAAATGCTCGACCTCGCAATGATCGATCAATCCGAGATCGAGGTGAGCGCCCTCGGCGGACCGGCAACGTGGATCTCGCAACGATCAACGACCGCCGCGGGGGGGCGAGTGCCCTCTCGCCGATGCCGACCCTGAGGAGCCCGGTGCTCGTCAGGCCGAGGGCAAAGCATTCGTCGCAGAGGGCACCGTAGCGACCGGACATGGAGATGTCGGGGGCGCGGCTCACTGGTCGCGCTGCTCCCAGTACCGCCCCAGCTCCGATCCGAGCGGCTCGGCAGCCTGCACGGGCAAGGAGTGAGTGGTCCGAGGCCAGACGGTGACCGGCTCCATACCCAGATCGCGCGCCCGGTCCGCGGCGGCGGCACCGCCGGCCAGCGACTTGTCGCTCGCGATGTCGATCCGGACCGGCATGGACATCGAGCGCCACTCCTCGTCGGTGAAGGTCCGCGGCACCAGGGTCACCGAGGCGTAGTGCCGGGACCCCTTGTCGATCATCACTGACATCGGGGTCCGTTCCTGCACCTCGGCCACCGAGACACCACCGATCTCGGCCAGGGCGTGGTCCTTCCACGACTGCGGCACGGGCAACATCAACAGCGCCGACCACAGGTAGATCGACGCGGGCATCCCGTGCAGCACCATCACCGGCTCGAGCAGCGTCAGCGAGGCCACGCGGCCCGGATGCCGGAGTGCGTGGACGGCCGCGATGGCGCCACCGAAGGAATGCCCCACCACGTGCACGCGATCGAGGTCCAAGCCGCCCAACACCTGCTCCACCCAGTCGGCCTGGTGGTCGAAGGAAGTGAAGGGGATCGCCTGGGTCGACATCCCGGCGTCGCCGATCGCGTCCATGGCGTAGAGCGGGCGCTGCCCGATCCACCGGGTCAGGTTCTCCCCCCACATCGGAGCACCCGAACGGATCCCGGGCAGCAGCACCACGGGCAGCCGGGAAGCCGGCGTGCCGCTGCCGGCCGCCCACTCGTAGACCCGCACGGTGCCGTACGCGGTGTGGACGTCGTGAGTTCGGGTCGGCGACGGCAGCGTCGCCATCACCTCGTCGTAGGCGGCCCGATAGGACTCGAACCCCTCCTGGCTACGCCAATGACCCACCGTCGATGCCGGCTGGATCACCGATGCCGCCTTGTCGATCACCAACCAGGCGACCACCAGGACCGCGAGGACCTTCCACATCCGGCGCCGACGGCCTCGTCGACGCGGCCCGCCCCCGTGGAGGCCTCCGGAAATACGGTCGTATCGATCACACTTCCGGAGTGTACACGCGGTCAATACGTCCGTATTTATGGTTGGTACGCTGGCACCGTGAGCGGCAACGCGGACACCGTCGATCGTGGGTCGTCGATCATCAGGGCGGTGTGGCAGGTGATCGCCGAGCAGGGCATGGAGGCGGTGTCCATGCGCACGGTCGCCGCAGCCGCCGCGGTGTCGGTCGGCCGGATCCAGTACCGGTTCCGAACCAAGGACGAGCTCCTCAGGGCGAGCCTCGAGGCGATGCTGTCCGGCGCAGCACAGCTCCATGCCGACGCCACCGAGGGCGCCGACGACCGCGCCGCGTTGTTGCACCTGATCGGACACCCCATCCCGCGAGCGGAAGGGTCCGCAGCGGGGGTCTCGCTGTTCCACCAGTACGTCGCCGCCGGCATCAACCACCCGCCCTTGGCGGGCCTCCTGGCCGAGGCCAAGGACGAACAGGAACGCGAGGCGGCACGTCTCCTCCGGAAGGTCGCGCCCGACCTCCGAGACCCCCGGGGCGAGGCCCGATTGCTGGTGGCCACCGCGGACGGCCTCGCCATGCGCGTGCTGATGAACAACCTGCCGGCCGTGGAAGCGCAACGAGCCCTGCGGACCGCATTGGACCGCATCACCGGCTCCGGGCAGGAGGTCTCAGCCGGCCATGACGGTGGCGATCAGGAGGTTGCCCGCGAGCCATGTCAGCGAGATGAGGGCGTCGAATCGGAGCAGGCGCCGCCAGCAAGATCTTTCCGAGATCTACGGTTTCGCCCCTCGCAGGGCGAACAGCTCGACCTCGCAACGATCGATCAATCCGAGATCGAGGTAATCGCCCTCGGAGGGGCGAAACCGTGGATCTCGCAACGATCAACGGTCGTTGCGGACCGCGAGGGCCCCGTCGCACCGGCCAAGAAAGGAGGGCAGGCATGAGCTAGATCACGATTGAGGTTGACCTTAGGTCAGGGTGCACGCTCCTCGCATCGCCACGCCACAACGGACGTAGCAGAACCAAGGGGAGCGGACCACCATGCACATCACCCTTACCGACCAGGACAAGAGCACCCTGCGGACCGCCGCGTACGGCGCCGTGTCGCTGATGGCCGCCACCGGCGCGCCCCACAAGGCCGCCACGAACGCCTCCATCGCCCTGACGTCGGCGACCGGCCTGGTCGGGCACGCCCTCGCCGCGAAGTCCAGGGACATCAAGCTCAACGGCAAGACGGTGGCCGAACTCGCCGACCATGTACTACCGGCCCTGAGCGCAGCGATGAGCCTGCTCGAGAAGCAGGATCCGGCCGAGGCCGACAACTTCCGCCGCACCGTCATGGTCGCCGTCGACGCAGCCGCCCAGCCCCACAAGGGCGAACCCAGCCCCGCCACGGCCGCAATGGCCCGCCAGATCACCTCAGCCCTCGATGCCGGGAAGGATCGCCCGGAACTGCAGAAGGTGCTGGAAGGAATCGTCGAGTCCGGGATCACCGGGATCACGCTGCGCGTACACGATGAGCGGGGCGAATGGGTCGGCAGCGCCGGGGTGGGAAAGCCGGGCCGAGCCGCGGAGCCGCCGACCGACGGACATGTTCGGATCGGCAGCAACACCAAGACCTTCACCTCAGCCCTGGTCCTGCAACTCGTGGCCGAAGACAAGATCGGGCTGGACACCCCGGCGGCCGACTACCTGCCCGAGCTCGGGCTGGACCAGCGGATCACGGTACGGATGCTGCTGCAGCACACCAGCGGAGTTTTCAACTTCACCGGCGAGTACTACGACGACGGGACGTTCGCGGCGGGAATCCCCGCCACCACCGCGGGCAAGGAGTGGGTGGACAACCGGTTCACGACCTACCAGCCGGAGGAGCTGGTGCGGCTGGCACTGTCCAAGCCGGCACGGTTCGAGCCGGGCACGGACTGGAGCTACTCCAACACCAACTACGTGCTGGCCCGGCTGCTGATCGAGAAGGTCACCGGCCGGTCGGTTGCCCAGGAGATGCAGCGGCTGGTCCTGGGGCCGCTCGGGCTGTCGGACACCGCGGCACCGACCACCCAGACCGAGGTCCCCGAGCCGCACGCCCACGCCTACTTCCGGTACGAGGACGGTGGGCAGGAGAAGACGGTCGACGTCACCCGCCACAACCCCTCCTGGATCTCCAGCGGCGGTGACATGATCTCGACGAGCCAGGACCTGCACGTCTTCATGTCAGCGCTGATGAGCGGCAAGCTCCTCCCGGCCGACCTGCTGGCCGAGATGTGCACGCCGCGCCCGACGCCCATCCCGAACATTGGCTACGGACTGGGGGTGTTCGTGCAGGACACCGGCGGGGGCGGCACCGTCATCACCCACAACGGAGGTGCCGCGGGTCACGCGGCGCTGATGTTCAGCACGCCCGATGGCAGCAAGACCCTGACTGCCACGCTGAACTACGTGGACGACGCCGCGCTGTCCCTCGCCGTGCCGTTCCAGAACGCGATTCAGCGGCTCGTCAACGAGGTGTTCTGCGGCGGGCAGGCAGGTCCGGCTCAGACGCACTGAACACCTTGAGAATCCATACGCCTCGAGGGCCGAGCTCGAGCACGAGACAGGCTGAGCAGATGCGGAACGGGGTCACGATCGGACAGGCGGCGGCATTCGTCGGCGTCACGATCAAGACGGTGCGGCACTACCACAAGCTCGGCCTGGTCGAGGAGCCCGAACGCGACAGGTCCGGTTACCGGCGATACGGATCAGCCGAGTTGTTGCGGCTGGTGCAGGTCCGGACCCTCGCCGGGGCGGGCGTGCCGCTGGCCGAGATCGGGCCCCTGCTCGACGCCGATGCCACATCGTTCGCCACCTCGATCGCCGACGTCCAGCGGCAGCTCACCGCACAGATCGAGGAGTTGACCACGCGTCGCGACACGCTGCACCGGCTCGCCGACGGCAACCGGGCTCTGCTGCCGGACCGCGCTGTGGCACTACTGGAGCGAATGCCCGGCGTCGGCTTCACCTCGGACGAGGTGGCGGCCGCCCGGGAGGGCTGGGTGCTGGCCAGGGCGCTGGTCCCGGAAGGCTTCGACGACTACCTCACCCATGTCGAGCACGCCCTCGAGGACACCCGGTTCGTCGCCTTGAGCAAGCGCGCCGCCGAGGCCGCGGCCTGGGACCCGGACGACCCCCGCATCGCCGAACTCGCCACCGAGATGGCCGAGCAATACCTCGCCAACCCCGCACAGCTGAAGATCGTGACCGGCCTGCAGGCCCGCACCGAGGCCGCGACCCGGTACAACTTGATCGCCTACCACGGCGAAGAGCAAGCACCGGCCGCGGCCCGGCTGGCAGCGCTCGTCGAAACCGAGCTCCGCTCCGCCGGCATCCACATTCCCAGACCGGACGCCCACTAGGTACTTCACCGTCGATTCCGTGGGCGGTCAGGGCGTGGCGATCCCGACGTTGGACAGGCCGTCGCCGATGTACCCGAGCACCTGCACGGATGCCGTGTCATCTCCCTCCGCCGGTCGCCGACGAGTCTGTGTCCCCCACCACGTTCGGGTTGAGGGTGCCGCAGCGGCACATGGTCGGCTGGACACCGACCCGAACGAGGCGAAGGGATGAACGACCGTGACGGTGCCGAAGGCCGTGGCCCACGACGCAGGCCCGACGGGGTGACGCGATGCTCCGCCCCGTCCGACTTCACCAGACCCTGAGCCGCACCGTCCACACGATCACGCTGCCCCAACCCGACGGCGGATCCGCCACCTGGGCCGTCGAGACCCGGACCGCCGACGACCACGAGGCCCGGCTCTACCGGGATGGGCAGCGCATCACCACGGCCGAGATGCCCGCCGCGTTCACGGTCCCCGGGGGCCGTATCGAGGTCGACGCCGGGTTCTACGGCGTCACCCGGGTCCATCTCGTCGCCCCCGACGGGCAGGAGCGCAGACTGGCGCCGGCGCCGGGCACCCTGGAGTACCGGCGGGCAGCCCTGACCCGACGCCACCCGCGTCTGAGCCGGGGGATCGCCGCCACCGCCGTGGTGATCCTGCTGGCCAATCTGGTGCTCGCCGTACCCGAGGGGCTCGAGCTGCTCACATCGATCCCGCAGGTGGCAGGCCGGTTCGGGACGTTCACATCACCCGTCGACCTGCCCGGATGGCTGTCCATGACACTCATGGCCGCCGGCATCGCCGCCGCCGTGGAGCGGGCGGTCACCTGGCGGCACAACCGCATCGTCGACGCCGAGACCACCTGGACCTCGTTCTAGATCGCCCTGCCAGATCGGGCCCCGTCGTCGACCAGTGCGGTGCCGGCGTGGACCACGGCTGGAGCCATCCGGAGGAGCGCCGCGCACCGGCGGGTTCGCGGTCGCCGCCCATCACGCCGCCGAAGCGGGGGATCCGAGCCCCAGCCATTTCGCCGCCCGCCTTGAACGACCTGGGCTCCGTACTTGTCCGTGATCACGGAGTCGCCGCTGCCGAACCACCGGCTATCGGTCGAGCGAGTCCACCGCCCCAGTAGTCCGGGCGCCCTGCCAGTGGCGACGATCAGTCCGCCGGGCACCGGGTCGTCGGCGCCGGGGATGCCGGGACCCGACGGGCCGTAGAAGGCTTCCGGGTCGACCCGGACGGGCCGGTGGCTCGGCGCCGGCGGCTTGGCGGTCGTACTGCTCCACGGCTGGTACACGTCTTCCCCTTCCGCCTGCTGGCGGCCCGGGAAGCGGCCTGGTGAGGATGGCACGGCTCAGTCCGCGTTAGGGCGGAACTCCCGTAGCTGAGCTAGGACGTTCTCCAGGTTCCACCGGTGCTGGCCGCCCGGAGTCGTGTACTCCGGCTGGATCTTCCCGTCCTGGTGGTACCGCTGGACCGAGCGCAGGGACAGGCCGAGAGCCGCCGCGAGCTGCGGCGTCGTCAGGTAGTCGGACTTGCCTGCCATACCCGCAGGTTAGGCACGGTCTGACACGCCAGGTTGTGGTCTGACGCGGGAGTGCGCGTGACTACGCGGAATGTCATGGTTTGACGTACAGTTGCTCCGTGGCGTTCTGGATCACCCGGCTACCGGGAGGCGGTATGGCGATGGGCGAGGCGGCCGACGAGCAGGAAGCGCGACTCATGATCGAGTCGCAGCAGCGAGGATCGGTGAACTTCAACGAGCGGACCGGCCGGTACCGCTGGACCGTGGTTGCCTGCGACGGGAAGGGCTCCCACGGGTGGGCCGACACGGAGGCGGAGGCGTGGTGGCACGTCCGGGAGGCCCTGAACCGGCCGCACCGGGGGACCCACTGCCGCGGACCCCGCTGCCGCTGGGTCCGCGAGCCGTGACCTCGCTCCGCCTGCCCTGGACGTCGCAGGGCTGGAATACGCCTGGGCCCGGCTGGTCAGGTGGGCCCCCAGGGGATCGAACCCTGAACCCGCGGATTAAAAGTCCGCTGCTCTGCCGATTGAGCTAGAGGCCCGTGCCGCCGCACCAGCCGGCGCGGCCGCGGGCCCAGCCTACGGCGCAGGTGAGATCCGACGCGCATCCCTCGGATGAGTAACGCAGGGTCAGTATGCGTGACTTTGCGCTACCGCCCATCCTGAGCGCATGCGTCCTTGCCGCGTTCTCACCGGTGTCCTGGGTGTCCTGGGTGTCCTGGTCCTGGCCGGGTGCGCGAACACGACCTCGGCCCGGTCGGCCGCCCAGTTGCCCGACGACGGCAGCGTCCACGTCAGCGAGACCTTCGCCGCTCCGCCCGGCATCGCCGTCACCTACGACGAGGAGCTGGTGCCTGCGGGGGCGCGGGGGGCGGTGCAGGCGCGGTCGGCCGACGGGACGACCACCGTGATGCTCGCCGTCCGGGGTCTGGAACCGCTGCGCTGGTACGGCGCCCACGTGCACACCGAGCCGTGCGGGCAGCGGCCGGAGGACTCCGGGCCGCACTTCCAGCTCTCCGTCGACCCGATGCAGCCCAGCATCGACCCGACGTACGCGAACCCGCAGAACGAGATCTGGCTCGACTTCATGACCGACGAGGCCGGGGCGGGCAGCACGGAATCGACCGTCGCGTGGGAACTCCCCGACGACCGGCGCCCCGGCTCGGTGGTCGTGCACACGATGGGGACGGCGAGCGGGCCGGGCGAGGCGGGCACCGCGGGGGCGCGCGCGGCCTGCATCACCGTCGATTTCTGACCGTCGCCGCCGGCGAGGACAATGAGGGCCGTGAGTGCTCCGACCGCCGTCCGCCCGCTGCGCATCGGGCCGTTCGTGTCCGACACACCGGTGGTGCTCGCGCCCATGGCCGGCATCACCAACGCGGGCTTCCGGCGCCTGTGCCGTGAGCAGGGCGCCGGGTTCTACGTCTGCGAGATGATCACGTCGCGGGGGCTCGTCGAGCGCAACCCGCTGACGTTCCGGATGATCGCGATGGACCCGGACGAGCACCCGCGGTCGATGCAGCTCTACGGCGTGGACCCGGCCGCGATGGGCGAGGCCGTCCGGATCATCGTCGAGCAGGACCTCGCCGACCACGTCGACATGAACTTCGGCTGCCCCGTGCCCAAGGTGACGCGGCGGGGCGGCGGGGCGGCGCTGCCGTACAAGCGCCGGCTGTTCGAGCGGATCGTGCGGGCCGCGGTGGAGAACGCCGGGCCGATCCCCGTGACCGTCAAGATGCGCATCGGCATCGACGACGTGCACCGCACCTACCTCGACGCCGGCCGGATCGCGGCCGACGCGGGCGTCGCCGCCGTCGCCCTGCACGCGCGCACGGCCGCACAGCGGTACTCGGGCACGGCGGACTGGTCTGCCGTCGCCCGCCTGCGCGACGCACTGCCGGCCGAGCTGCCGGTGCTCGGCAACGGCGACATCTTCAGCGCCGCCGACGCGCTCGCGATGGTGGCGTCCACTGGCTGCGACGGCGTCGTCGTCGGGCGCGGATGCCTGGGCAGGCCGTGGCTGTTCGGTGATCTGGAGGCCGCCTTCGCCGGACGGGAGCTGCCGCAACCACCGTCGCTGGGCCAGGTCGCCACCACGATGCGACGGCACGCCGTGCTCCTGCAGGAGCACATGGGCACCGACAAGGGCATCCGCGACATGCGCAAGCACATCGCCTGGTACCTCAAGGGCTTCCCGGTGGGCTCCGACCTGCGCCGCAGCCTCGGCCTGGTGACGAGCCTGGACGAGCTCGACGAACTGCTCGGCCGGCTCGACCTGGAGCACCCGTTCCCGGCCGAGGCCGACGGCCCGCGCGGGCGGCAGGGATCCGCGGGCCGCGTGGTGCTGCCCGAGCACTGGCTGGACGACCCGGAGGACCCGTCGGTGCCGTTCGGCGCAGAGCTGGAGCACTCCGGCGGCTGAGCGCGCCGGGCCGGATGCCGGTCGTCCCGCACGCCGCCCGCTCGTCGACGCGAACGGGTAGGGGCCTCAAGAACCCCGCCCGCCCGGTCGACACCTCCGGCACCAGGAGGTGAGCGATGACCACGCTGCGCACACCAGCCACCACGGACACCGCCGACCCGGCGCCGCGCCACCGGCACGTGCCGGCCCGCGGTCCGTCGAACCCGGGCGCCTCGGGGGCCGCGTGGCACACCGCCGCGGCCGAGGAGCTCGCCGGCACGGGCCGGTGGGAGCAGGCCTACCAGCACCTGCGCACCGCCGTGCGCCTGCTGAACGGGCAGGGAAGCGTCGACGAGCTCGACCGCCTGCGCCGCGAGCACGCCGAGGCCCGCGAGCAGAGCAGGCGCGACAGCCTCACCGCCACCTACAACCGGCGGTACCTGGACGAGCGGCTCGTCGCCCTGCTCGCCGACGCCGCGAGCGTCGGGGTGGCGGGCATCGGCGTCGCGCTCCTGGACGTCGATCACTTCAAGCAGATCAACGACTCCTACGGGCACCCGTTCGGCGATCGCGTGCTGCAGCGCTTGGTGTCCGTGCTCGACACCGGCCTTCCCGACGGCGCGTTCTGCGCCCGCTACGGCGGCGAGGAGTTCGCGCTCGTGCTGCCCGGGCACAACCGGTTCGAGGCCGTGCGCATCAGCGAGGCCGCCCGGGCGCGGGTGGATCGCCACCCCTGGGAGGAGCTCTCCCCCGACCTGCGGGTGACCGTCAGCATCGGCGTGGCCCACTGCTCCGGCCCGGTCACCGGGATCGACGGGCTGGTCGGAACGGCGGACGGCCTGCTGTACGCGGCGAAGAACGCGGGACGCAACGCCGTCGCCTACCAGGACGCGCACACCGGTCTGGTGCGCCTCGCCGGACCTGCGGGCGGCCGCCGGTCGATCTCCCAGCCGCCGGTCGTCGCACCCCACTGGGTTCCGGGTGCCTCGGCTCCGTAGGCTCGGATCGAGACGTTGAGGGGGCGGGCTCGGGCGATCGCCCGTGCCCGCCTTCTGTTCTGTTCGTGCCGAGGAGGTGGGCGTGGAGGACGGTTCGTACCGTGCTCAGCGCTCCACCGGCGCACGCAGGCGCGCGGCGGAGGAGCCCGAGGACGTCCTCGCCCGCTTCGGGCTCCTCGAAGCGGAGGCGCCCGCGCCCCCTCCGTCCGGTGGGCGCGCGGCCAGGCGTCGGGCGGCGGAGGCACGAGAGGCCGCGGGCGACGCGATCAGCAGCAGTGGGCGTCACGCCGGCGAGCCGGCGCCGCCCCCGCGGAACCCCGCGGGCCGGCACGACGCCCCTCCGGCCGCGACACCCCCCGCCACCCGGCGCGGGACGCCGCCGGACGAGGAGCCCATGCGCAGGGGGCGACGGCGGCTGCTGGAAGACCCGGAGCCCGCACGTCCCGCAGGAGCACCCGCGCAGGTGAACGGCCGCGACACCGGGCACGGTGCGAACGGCCACGACCTCAACGGTCACAGCGCGAGCCGACGCGCCGCGAGCGGACACCACCCCGACGGTCGTAGCGCGAACGGACACGGCGCGAACGGACACGGCTCCAACGGCCACGGCTCCAACGGACAGGCGCGCCCACACCGGACACCGCCCGAGATGGCGCCAGAACCGGCCGAACCGCGCTCCGGCCGGCGCCGCCTGCCCGATCCGCCGATCTCATCGCCGCAGGTAGGGGCACCGGAAGCCCCGACAGCCCGCCGCCCGGGGACGCCGCCGCCGTCCGAGGGCGGGCGCCGTCGGCGCTCCGATGCTCCCGAGGCGCCCGTCCCCCGCGGCGGCCGCCGGCACCGCGACGACGTCCCCACCGCGGCGCCGACGACCGCCCTGCCTCCTGCTGCCGCGCCCCCGCGGCGGCGTGCCGTCCCCGAGCCGATCGGCGGCGTGCCTCCCCGCGCGCAGCCGCCGCGGCGCCCCAACGGGCCGCCTCCCGAGGCCACCACGGCCCTGCCCGCACCCGTGCGCCCACCGCGCCGTTCGGCTCCTGTCGAGCCGACCACCGCTGCCGCGCCACCCGCCGCCGGGGCGCCGCCCGCCGCGGCCCGCCGCCGTGCCGCTCCCAGCCAGGCACCCGCCGACCCGGCCACCACCGCGCTCCCCGCCGCACGCCGGCCCGGTCCGCGCGGGCAGGGCACGCCGGAGGCCACCGCGGTCGTCGCCCCGGTCGGTCGGGGGGCCGGCGTTCCGAAGACCGGCGCCCCGAAGACCGGCCCCCGTGTGCGCGGCGTCGGCGAGAACGGTGTCGGAGAGGCTGCCGCCGACCTCGAGCGGAGCCGCAAGTCCGATCAGGAAGGGCTGGACTCGCGCACCCGTGCGCTGCGCATCGACGAGACGCTCACCCGGCTCACCGCCGCGCACGCCGGACTCACGCTGGCCGTCACCGACCGCGAGGAACCCCCGCCCCCGGTCCGCCGATCGCCGTGGTCCACCGCGGGCCGGTTCCTCGCGGCCGCCCTTGCCGTGGCGGTGGTCGTCACCACGGCCTTCGGCTGGGGCACGAAGTCCTGGTTGGGGGCGTCCGTCGGCGACGCCGCGGCGCTCGATCCGGAGTCGGGGGCGATCGTCGAGCCCGTGGCCCAGGTCGGCGACGAGAACGTACTGGTCGTGGCCACCGAACCGAACGCGGAGGGTGCGGCTCCCCGCGCCGACACGGTGGCCGTCGCCCACGTCCCGGAGGGCGGCGGCCCGGTCACCGTGCTCGCCTTCCCGCACGACCTGGAGATCAACCGCCCCCCGTGCGAGCGCTGGGACGCCGAAGCCGGTGCCTACCAGGACGAGACCGTGCCGGCGGAGGCGCGCACCCAGTTGGTCAGCGCGCTCGACGTCGGTGGCCCTCGATGCCTCACCCGCGTGGTGCAGCAGCTCACGGGCATCGCCGTCACCCAGTACGTCGGCACGAACCTGTCGGCCGTGCCGGCGATGACCGAGGCGGTCGGCGGCGCGCAGGTCTGCGTCCCGCGACCGGTGCTGGACGGGGTGCTGGGGCCGGTCGTGCCCGAACCCGGTAGGCAGGAGCTCTCCGGCGTCCGAGCCGCCGACTTCGTGCAGGCGGGCGAGGTGGAGGGGGACCCGTCCCCGGAGTACGGGCGGATCGAGCGCCAGCAGCAGATCCTCGCCGCCGTGCTGGACCAGGCCGTCTCCGGCACCGCGTTGCTGGACGTCGGCCGCATCGCGACGCTGCGGCCCACTCTCGCGGACGCCGTGGTCGTCGACGGGGCCGGGCTCGACCAGGTGCTCGCGGTCGCGATGACGTTGCGACAGCTCGACGCCGAGGGCCTGCGGTATGCGGCCGTGCCGACGAGTGACCGGAACAACCGCGGGAACCTGGTCCTGCGCGACGCCGACGCCGCCGACCTGTTCGCCGCGGTGCGCAGCGACGCACCGCTGCCGGCCGAGGCCACCGACCCGGGCGCGGGCGACGCCGGTCCGGCCCCGAGCGAGGTCACGGTCGAGGTCGTCAACGCCTCCGACCGCTCGGGCCTCGCCGGCGACGTCGGGGAGACGCTGCGCTCGCTCGGGTTCGACGTCGGAGAGGCCTCCAGCGCCGAGCAGCCCACCTCGGAGACCGTGATCCGCTTCTCCCCCGACCAGGCCGCTGCGGCCGAGCTCCTGGCGGCCACCGTCCCCTCCGCCACCTCGGTGCCCGACCCCGGCGCCACCGGGGTGCTGCACCTGGTCCTCGGACGCTCCTTCGACGACGTCGTCCGGGCGCCGTCCGCGCCGATCACCCTCGCCGCCCCCTCCACGCCCACTCCGGAGGAGCCCGCGGTCAGCTGCGCATGAGCGCAGCACCGACGTTCATCACGGGTTCACCGGCCCATGCACCCGATCGGCGCATTCACGACTAGGCTTGTGACATGCGTGACGTCTACCAGGAGCAGCTCGACGAACTGGCCGAGGCCCTGGCCGACATGTGCACGAGGGTCGCCGAAGCGATGGAGAAGGCCACCCGCGCGCTCCTGGAGGCCGACCTCCAGCTCGCCGAAGAGGTGATCACGGAGGACGCCCGCGTCGACGAGCTCCGCGCGCTCGCCGAGGAGCGGGCTTTCGCGCTGCTCGCGCTGCAGGCGCCGGTGGCCACCGACCTGCGGATCGTCGTGTCGGCGATCCACGGTGCCGGCGACATCGAGCGCATGGGCGACCTCGCCCTGCACGTCGCCCAGGCGGCACGCCGGCGGCACCCGCAGGCGGTGCTCCCGGAGGAGGTCGCCCCGTACTTCGCCGAGATGGGGCAGGTCGGGGTGGCGCTGGCCCGGAAGGCGGGCGACGTCATCCGCACCCGCGATCTCGCGCGTGCCGCGGAGCTCGAGTCCGACGACGACGCCATGGACGACCTGCACCGGCACATGTTCACGGTGCTGATGGACCGCGACTGGCAGCACGGTGTCGGTCCCGCCGTCGACATCACCCTGCTGGCGCGCTTCTACGAGCGCTACGCCGACCACGCGGTGGCCGTCGCTCGCCGGATCGTCTACGTCGTGACCGGGCGCATGCCGGGCTCACTCACCGTCTGACCGGATCCTAGGCTTCTCCCATGCCTCCCGCCCCGCTGCCCGAACAGCTGGACGAGCTGTCCGAGCTGCTCGGCCGGATGTGCACGGCCGCAGCAGGTGCGCTCCACCGCGCCACCGCGGCGCTGCTGGAGTCGCGGGAGCGGCTCGCCGCCCAGGTCGTCGCCGGCGACACCGCGATCGACTCGCTGCGCGCACAGGTCGAGGAGCTCGCCGGCGACGCGCTGCTGTTCCACAGCCCCGTGGCGGGAGACCTGCGTGCGGTCGTGGCGGCCATCCGCACCGCCAGCGACATCGAGCGCATGGGCGACCTCGCGCTGCACGTCGCCCAGGTCGTGCGGCTGCGTCACCCTGCCCCGGCCCTGCCCCCCGAGGTGCAGCCCGCCTTCGAGGAGATGGGCCGGGTGGCCGTGCAGCTCGCGGTCAAGGCCGCCGAGGTCGTACGGAGCCGCAACGTCCTGCTCGCCGCCGAGCTCGACCGCGACGACGACGAGATGGACGTGCTGCACCGCAGCATGTTCGAGGTGATGATGGACCCGGCGTGGCCGCACGGGATCCCCGCGGCCGTGAACATCACGCTGCTGGCGCGCTACTACGAGCGGTTCGCCGACCATGCAGTGGTCGTGGCGCGTGAGACGGTGTACGCGGTGACCGGGCAGGAGCCGGACGCCCTGCCGATCTGAGGAGCGGTCGTGAGTGGATACGAGTGCTGGAGCACCCGTATCCACTCACGGCAGGTTCAGCCGAAGCGGCCGGACACGTAGTCCTCGGTCGCCTTCTCCTTGGGCTGGGAGAAGATCGTCTTCGTCTCGTCCATCTCCACGAGCTTGCCGGGCTTGCCGGTGCCCTCGATGTTGAAGAAGCCGGTGTAGTCGCTCACACGCGCGGCCTGCTGCATGTTGTGCGTGACGATGACGATCGTGAAGTCCATCTTCAGCTCGTTGATCAGGTCCTCGATCGCGAGCGTGGAGATCGGGTCGAGGGCCGAGCACGGCTCGTCCATGAGCAGGACGTCGGGCTGCACGGCGATCGCCCGCGCGATGCACAGCCGTTGCTGCTGGCCGCCGGAGAGGCCGGAGCCGGGCTTCTCGAGCCGGTCCTTGACCTCGTTCCAGAGGTTCGCGCCCCGCAGCGACTTCTCCACGAGGTCGTCGGTGGCGTCCTTGCGCAGCTTCTTGCTGTTGAGCCGCTGGCCCGCGATCACGTTGTCGTAGATCGACATCGTGGGGAACGGGTTGGGACGCTGGAACACCATGCCGATCTGCCGACGGACACCCACGGGGTCGATGCCCGGCCCGTAGAGGTCCTTGCCGTCCAGCTCCAGCTTGCCCTCGACGCGCGCGCCGGGGATGACCTCGTGCATGCGGTTGATCGCACGCAGGTAGGTGGACTTGCCGCAACCGGACGGGCCGATCAGCGCGGTGACCGTCTTCGGCCGGATCGTCATGTTGACGCCCTCGACCGCGCGGAACGCGCTGTAGTAGATGTTCAGGTCCTTGGCTTCGATCGCCTTGCCCATCGCCGGGCTCCTATCGGGTCTTCGGCGCGAACACGCGGGCGATGAGTCGCGCCAGCAGGTTCAGCACCATGACGATGATGATCAGTACGAGCGCCGCGGTCCACGCCCGCTCCAGGTAGGGCTCGCGGGGCACCCCGGGTGTGGCGTACGAGAGGTACGAGAAGACCGGGAGCGTGGCCATGCGGCCGTCGAAGGCGTTGAAGTTCAGCGCCGTGGAGAGGCCGACCGCGACCAGCAGCGGCGCCGTCTCGCCGATCACGCGGGCGATGGCCAGCGTGATGCCGGAGGCGATGCCCGCGATCGACGTCGGGATCACGACCTTCATGATCGTGCGCCACTTGGGCACCCCGAGCGCGAAGGCGGCCTCGCGCAGCTCGTTCGGCACGATCTTGAGCATCTCCTCGGTGGCGCGCACGACCACCGGGATCATCAGGACCGACAGCGCGACCGAGCCCGCGAACCCGAGCCGGGCTCCGGGCCCGGCCACGTAGGTGAACAGCGAGACGGCGAACAGACCGGCGACGATCGACGGGATGCCGGTCATCACGTCCACGAAGAAGGTGATCGCCTGCGCGAGCCTTCCCTTGCCGTACTCGACCAGGTAGACGGCGGTGAGCAGCCCGACCGGGATGGACATCAGGGCCGCGAACCCGGTGATGATCAACGTTCCGGTGATCGCGTGGTACGCGCCACCGCCCTCGCCCACGACGCCGCGCATCGAGGAGCTGAAGAACTCCGTGTCGAAGCGGGCGACGCCCTCGGTGACGATCGTGATGATGACCGAGACAAGCGGGATGACGGCGAGCAGGAAGGCGCAGGTGACGATCACCGTGACCAACCGGTCGACGGCCTTGCGCCTGCCTTCGACGGCGTACGAGGCGGCGTAGAGCCCCACGGCGAAGACGACGGCGGTGCCGACGACGAACAACCCGAAGCTGAACCCGACGAGGGCCAGCAGACCGCCGACGACGACCGCGGTGGCGGCCAGACCGCCCGGCACGGCCCACGTCGGCAGGTGCCGCTGCTCGCGCAGGCCGCTCGGCGGTGACGGGAGCGCGTTCCCCGACTCCTGGCGTTTGCTGGTGTCGACGGTCATCAGTTGGCCCCCGAGAACTCTCGGCGTCGGTTGATGATGAAGCGCGCGATGGAGTTCACCGCGAGGGTGATGAGGAACAGCACCAGGCCGGAGGCGATCAGCACGTTGACGCCGAGGCCGCTGGCCTCCGGGAACTGCAGCGCGATGTTCGCCGCGATCGTGGAGGGGTTGCCGTTGCTGATCAGGTTGAAGGTGATGCCGCCGGACACGGAGAGCACGATCGCGACCGCCATCGTCTCGCCGAGCGCGCGGCCCAGGCCCAGCATCGCGCCGCTGATGATGCCGGAGCGGCCGAACGGCAGCACCGACATGCGGATCATCTCCCAGCGGGTGGCCCCGAGGGCGAGCGCCGCCTCCTCGTGGAGCTTCGGCGTCTGGAGGAAGACCTCCCGCGCCACGGCCGTGATGATCGGAAGGATCATGACGGCGAGTACGACGCCCGTCACCAGCATCGTGCGGCCGGTGGCCGACACCGGGCCGGCGAACAGCGGGATGAAGCCGAGGTTGCCCTCCAGCCACTGCATCAGGGCGATGGAGGCCGGTGCGAGCGTCCAGGCACCCCAGAGGCCGTAGACGATGCTCGGCACCGCGGCGAGCAGGTCGACGACGTAGCCCAGTGCCTGGGCGATCCGGCGCGGTGCGTAGTGGGTGATGAAGAGAGCGACCGCCACGGCGAGCGGGGTCGCCATCACCAGGGCGATGACCGCGGCGAGCAGGGTGCCGAAGATCAGGGGGGCGACGTAGGCGAAGAAGCCCTCGCCGCCCGGGATGTCGGCGGCGGGAGCGGTCAGTGCCGGGATCGCCTCGACGAGCAGGAACGCGGCGACACCGGCCAGCACGACCAGGATCAGGATGCCTGCGCCCTTGGCCAGGCCGGAGAAGATGCGGTCACCGGGCTGGACGATCGGCTTCGCCGGGGCGGCCTGCAGCGGCGTGCCCGCAGGAGCGGGCCCGGGGGTGGTGTCGGTACTCACGTGATCCCTTCCCGCGGATCGGCGCGGAAGATCGAACGTGCAGAGTGGAGACGTACGAGGTCGAGACGGGCCGAAGGCCCGGACGGGTCCATGATGACGACCGTCCGGGCCTCGCGGCTACGTGATACCGGGCTCAATCAGCCCGCCGCGGCGATGGCGTCGATCGCCGGCTGGAACGTGCTGCGCTGGCTGGCCGAGATCGGCGCGTTGCCGGCGTTCGCGCTGGCCGCCGACTGGCCCTCCTCGCTCGCCATGTAGCTCAGGAAGGCGCGCACCGCGTCCGCCTGGGCCGGGTCCGAGTACTGGGTGCAGGCGATCGTGTACGAGACCAGCACGACCGGGTAGGTGCCGGCCGTGGTGCTGTCGCGCGCGAGCTCGACACCGAAGTTGTACTGGCCCTGGCCCTCGACCCGCGGCGAGGACTCGACGACGGCGGCGGCTGCCTCCGGCGTCGGGTCGACGTAGCCGTCGCCGACCTGGACGTCGACGGTGCCGAGCTCGCCGGCCTGGCTCAGGTCGGCGTAGCCGATCGCGCCCTGGCCGGCCTGGACCGCTCCGACGACGCCGGAGGTGCCCTGCGCCGCCTCGCCACCCTGGACCGGCCAGTTGCCGTCGGGCTCGTGCGGCCAGTCGGCGGCCGCGGTAGCGGCCAGGTACTCGGTGAAGTTCTCGGTGGTGCCGGACTCGTCGGCGCGGTTCACCGGCGTGATCGCCGTGGCCGGGAGCTGGACGCCCGGGTTCTCCGCGGCGATGGCCGGGTCGTTCCACGTGGTGATCTGCCGGTTGAACACCTTGGCGATCGTGGCCGGCGACATCTGGATGTTGTCGACGCCCTCCAGGTTGAACACCACCGCGATCGGCGAGATGTAGAGCGGCATCTGCACGACGTTGTCCGGGCCGCCGCAGATCTGCTGGGCCGCGGGCAGCTCCTCCTCGTCCAGGAGGGAGTCGCTGCCGGCGAACTGGACGGCGCCCGCGGTGAACTGCGTCCGGCCGGCGCCCGAGCCGGTCGGGTCGTAGTTCACGGTGGCGTCGGGAGCGATGCTGGTGAAGCCTGCGATCCAGGCCTCCATCGCAGCCTGCTGTGAGGTGGCGCCGGCGCCGGCGATCGTTCCGGCGACGTCACTCGTGGGAGCGCTGTCGCCACCGCCGGCAGGCGGGGCGGTCTCGTTGGCTGCGCCGCAGCCGGCGAGCAGGAGCGCGCCGCTGGCGGCCACGCCGACCGCAGCGAGTCGGGCACGGGAACCGTGCCGCAGGGTGTTCACCTGTGTTCCTCCGTCGTGAGTTCCCGTGAACGGGCAGGCGGCTCAAGAAAGCCACCGGTCGCGAACGGTAGGTAAGCCCGGTGGACGCCCCCCGCCGTCGAGGTGAACGCAGGATGAACACGTCCCCCGGGTGAGGCAGCACACTCACCGACGGTGCAGCGTGATCTCCCCGTGACCTGCGTCGACGTGATCAGCTGCATCGTCGCGCGGGTTGCCGGGGGGTGAACAGGGGTCAGCGGCGGTACGAAACATCGGCCTGCCAACGCGTGAATCCGAGGCTGCCGTAGAGCCGCACGGCCGCTGAGTTGTCCGCCTCGACGTAGAGCAGGACGCGGGTCTGCCCGCGGTCGTCGCGCAGGTGCTGCAGGCCCGCGAGGGTGAGCGCCGTGCCGAGCCGCAGACCGCGCGCCGCCGGGTCCACCCCGAGCACGTAGACCTCGCCGATCGGCTCGGGTTCGGTGTGCACCTTCGTCCAGTGGAAGCCGAGCAGCCGGCCGTGGCCGTCGACGGCCAGCAGGAACCCCGCGGGGTCGAACCAGGGCTGGGCCTCGCCGTCGCGGATCCGGTCGAGGTCCCAGCCGCCTTGCTCGGGATGCCAGTCGAACGCGGAGTTGTTGACGCGCAGGAACTCCTCCTCGTCCACGCCCACGACGAACGGCCGCAGCACCACCCCGTCGGGCAGTTCCGGGACAGGCACCGGTTCGGCCAGGTCGCGCCGCATCTGCCACAGCTCCCGCGCCGCGGTGAACCCGAGGCGGGCGGCAAGGGCAACGGCGCCGGGGTGCTGCCCGTGCGCCCAGACGTTCAGCGGGGTGCTGCCGCGCTCCAGCAGCGCGTCGACCAGGCGCGTGCCCAGCCCCGCGCGGCGGCGGTCGGGATGCACGACGAGCTCGGCCACCCCGTCGGCGACGTCGAGCTGGGCGATCCCGCACAGCACGCCCGCCTCGTCGCGCGCGAGCAGGTGGGCGGCGTCATCGCGGTGCAGGTGCAGCAGCACGTGCTCGCCGAGCGGCGCGGTGCCGTCCACCGCCGTGGCCGCCGCGGCGAGCGCCTCGACCTCGGCCACCGCCGCCTCGTCCAACCCCGCGTGCCACGCCAGCTCGATCATGCGACGACGCTACCCCGGACGGCGCGCAGCCCGTCCCGCCGTCACACCCGTCCTGCGAAGCCGGACAGCCGGCCACGCGCTCGATCGCCCCCGTCCTCGTCGCCGTCCTCGTCCTCGGTGAGGACCGCAGGCGGCGCAGCGAGGGAGCCGCGCGAGGGCCGGACGAACTTGTAGCCGACGTTGCGGACGGTGCCGATCATCTGCTCGTGCTCGGGGCCGAGCTTCGCGCGCAACCGCCGCACGTGGACGTCGACCGTGCGGGTGCCACCGAAGAAGTCGTAGCCCCACACCTCCTGCAGCAGCTGCGCCCGCGTGAACACCCGGCCCGCGTGCTGGGCGAGGTACTTGAGCAGCTCGAACTCCTTGTAGGTGAGCTCGAGGAGCCGGCCGCGCAACCGCGCCGCGTAGGTGGCCTCGTCGATGACGAGCTCGCCGAGCACGAGCGCGGTGCCGTCGCGGCCCGCGTCGGCGCCGGGACGGGACTTGAGCAGCCGCAGCCGCGCGTCGACCTCGGCGGGGCCCGTGCCGGGCAGCAGGATCTCGTCGATGGCCCACTCCCCCGAGACCGCCACCAGGCCCCCCTCGGTGAGCACGGCGATGACGGGCACCTCGGTGCCGGTGCTGCCGAGCAACCGGCACAGGCTGCGGGCCGCCACGAGGTCGGTGCGCGCATCGACGAGCACGGCGTCGTGCGGTCCGGCGTCGAGCAGGGCCGCCACCTCGGGCGCGGCCGTTCGGACGCCGTGCGGCAGCAGGGTGAGGGCCGGCAGCACGGACCCGGGATCGGGGTCGGCCGTCAACAGAAGGAGTTCCACGCGGTGCGTCTCCTCTCCACCGGGAGCCGGAGCGCCGGCTGCGCCCCTCGTCCGATCACGGCGGGCGACCTCGACGCACCGTTCACACCCGCGTGACCCGGCGGGTACACCACCACGCGGATCGATGCAGGATAGCCGGGTGGAGGTCGATGGCACGAGCCGCGCGGCGCAGGTCACGCCCGTTCCGATCGAGGCGACGACCTCCGACGGCGTCGTGCTCACCGGTGTTCACCTCGCACGGACGGGTCCTCCGCGCGGCGCCGCGCTCGTCGTCGCGCACGGGTTCACCCACCACATCCGGTACCGGACCACCCGCGCGCTCCTCACCTCGTTGAGCGCTCACGCGCCGGTGGTGGCCCTCGACATGCGTGGCCACGGCCGCTCCGGCGGGCGCAGCACGGTGGGCGACCGCGAGCCGCTCGACCTCGACGCTGCCGTCGCCGTCGCGCGCCGCCTCGGCTACGAGCGGGTGGCCACGGTCGGGTTCTCCCTCGGCGCCGCCGTGGCCCTGCGCCAGGCCGCCGACGGCGCGCACGCGCCGGACGCCGTGGTGGCCGTGAGCTCGCCTGCCCGCTGGTACTCACGGGAGACCTTCCCCATGCGACAGGTGCACTGGCTGCTCGAACAACCCCACGGCCGCCTCGCCGCCCGCGCTCTCGGCGTGCGCCTCGACGGCCGGTGGGAGGTGGTGCCGCCGTCACCCGTCGAGGTGGTCTCCGCCATCACGGCGCCGCTGCTGCTCGTGCACATCGCCGGCGACCGCTACTTCTCCGCCACCCACGCCCGGGCGCTCGCCGCGGCGGCCGGCGGGCGCGCGGAGCTGTGGGAGGAACCCGGCGACGGGCACGGCGAGAGCGGCACGCATGCGGCGCTCGCCCACCGGATCGCACGGTGGTCGCTCGCGGCCTGCGCCAACCCCGGTGACGCGCGGAGACACGCTCGCTCTACGGTCGAAGGCCGCACCCCGGCAGAGCGCCGGGCAGCAGGGTCGGAGGTCGGATGAGGCGCCTGGTCATCGCGCTGCTCGTCCTGGTCGGACTGTTCGTGGCGGTCGACTTCGGGACAGCCGCGCTCGCCGAGTCGGCGGTGTCGCGCCAGATGCGCGAGCAGATCGGGCTCGTCGACGACCCGGACGTGCGGATCAACGGCTTCCCGTTCCTCACCCAAGCCATCTCGGGCGAGTACCCCGAGGTCGACGTCTCGGCCCTCCGGATCAAGGTGGGCGAGCTGCGGGACCTGAGCGTCCACGCACGGCTGCGCGACGTCAGCGCGCCCCTGCCGATGCTGCTCGGGTCCGGCCCGAAGTCGTTGGCGGTGCGGTCGGTCGAGGGCACGGTCCGGATCCCCGCGTCCGACGTGGAGCGCCTCGTTCCCGGCATCGAGGACCTGCGCATCGAGAACGTCGACGACTTCGTGCTGCAGCAGGCCGTCGAGGAGGGCGCCGACAGGTCGCTGCGGACGCTCGACCCGAGCGACGCGGTCCGCCTCGTCGGCACGGCCACGCTGCTCGGGCAGGAGACCGAGGTGTCGACGATCGCCGTGCTCACGCTCGTGGACGGGCAGGCGCAGATCGTGCCCCGCGACATCCGGGTCGGCGACAGCGACGCACCGCCGCTCCCCGCGGCCCTCCAGCGCACGCTCGAACAGCAGTTCACGCTGCGGATCGACCCCGGTTCGCTCCCGCTCGCAGCCACGCCTACACGGCTGCGCGCGGCCGGTGGCGCCCTCGAGATCAGCGGCTTCGCCGACGACCTCACCCTCGGTGCCGGTGCGGTGGCGGCCACCGGTTGAGGTGCCGCGGGGCGTGACCTGGTCCTCATCCGGACCGATGGCGGCCTGCGCGCACTGCCGCGCGGCCCGATCCTCGGCTACTCTCGCCTGCGTGTTCTGGCCGCTGACCCGTCGCCGCGCAGTTGATCTGTGCCGCGTCGGCAGCTGCCTGTGTCGCGTCTCCTGAGCCCTTCCGCGTCTTCCGCGCACCCTCAGGAGCATCCGCATGTCTGCACCACCACACCCGTCTGCCGTGCCTCGGGCCGGCAGCGCGCCCGCGCACGTCTCGTTCCGTTCCGCCACCGCCGACAGCAGCGCACGACCAACAGACAGGGGAGCAACCGCATGAGCCGCCAGGACGTCCTGGTCACCGCAGACTGGGCCGAGAAGAACCTCGGTACCGACGGCATCGTCTTCCTCGAGGTCGACGAGGACACCACCGCCTACGACGGGGGCCACCTCCCCGGTGCCGTCAAAATCAACTGGACGACCGAGCTGCAGGATCCGGTGCGCCGCGACATCGTCGACTCCGACCAGTTCGCGAAGCTCCTGTCGGCGAAGGGTGTGGGCAACGACGACACCGTCGTGCTCTACGGCGGCAACAACAACTGGTTCGCCGCCTACGCCTACTGGCAGTTCAAGCTCTACGGGCACGCCGACGTGAAGCTGCTCGACGGCGGCCGCAAGAAGTGGGAGCTCGACGGCCGCACGCTCACCACGGAGGCCGCGCAGCGCCCGGCCACCACCTACACCGCGAAGGACCCGGACAACTCGATCCGCGCCTTCCGCGACGAGGTGGTCGACGCGATCGGCACGAAGAACCTCGTCGACGTCCGCTCGCCCGACGAGTTCTCCGGCAAGATCCTCGCCCCCGCGCACCTGCCGCAGGAGCAGTCGCAGCGGCCCGGGCACGTCCCCTCCGCGATCAACATCCCGTGGAGCAAGGCGGCCAACGAGGACGGCACCTTCAAGTCGGACGAGGACCTCGCGGCCCTCTACGCCAACGAGGGCTACGAGGCCGGCAAGGCCACCATCGCCTACTGCCGGATCGGGGAGCGCAGCTCGCACACCTGGGTGGTGCTGCACGAGCTGCTCGGGCACAGCGACGTCAAGAACTACGACGGCAGCTGGACCGAATACGGCTCGCTGATCGGCGTGCCGATCGAGCTGGGCGCACCCGAGAAGAAGGCGTCCTGATGTGCGGCGCACCCGACCAGGCGGTCGCGCTGCCCGCGGGCACCGACCTGGACAAGGAGACCGTGCTCACGGGGCGGGTCGTCGCAGGCGGTGAGCCGGTGGGCGGCGCCTTCGTGCGGCTGCTGGACGGCACCGGGGAGTTCACGGCCGAGGTCGTGGCGTCGGCCGCCGGGCAGTTCCGCTTCTTCGCCGCGCCGGGCACCTGGACCGTCCGCGCGCTCTCCCGCGCCGGCAACGGCCAGGCCGAGCTGACGGCCGACGGCCCCGGGGTGCACCGGGCCGAGGTCGCCGTCGCCTGACCCGCGCCGAACGGCGCTCCCGGGCCGCCGGGGGCGCCGTTCGTCCGTGGGCGGGCCGGGCACCGCTCCCACGCACCGACTAGGCTCCGCCCGGTGCAGTGGTTGTTCACCGGCCTGTTGATCGCCGCGAGCGCCGGTATCGCGACGTTCACCGGCTACCTCCTCCGGCGCCTGTTCACGACGGCCCCCGGCACGCCGGACGCGCCCGCGGAGCCGGTGCTGTGACCGGGGCCGACGGCGAGCTGCCGGGCACCATCACCGGTCCGGCCAACGCCGCTCCCGACTCCCCGCGGCGCAACCGGCCGCGGTTCGACGACCTGCCGATCCCGGACGACACCGCGAACCTCCGCGAGGGCCCCGACCTGCACGACCAGTGCATCGGGCTGCTGCCGCTGGTCGGGGTCTGGCGCGGCGCGGGCGAGGTCGTGTACCCGACGATCGACGGGCCCTACGCCTACGGCCAGCAGATCGTCTTCGCCCACGACGGCCGCCCGTTCCTCACCTACGAGGCGAAGGCCTGGCTGCTCGGCCCGGACGGTGAGATCCTGCGCCCCGCGGCCCGCGAGACCGGGTTCTGGCGCCCGCAGGCCGGCGGCGAGCTCGAAGTGCTGATCACCCACGCCACCGGCATCTCCGAGATCTTCTACGGACGCGCGCGCAACCTCACGTCCTGGGAGATCGAGACCGACGCGGTGGTGCGCACGGCGTCCGCCAAGGAGGTCGTGGGCTCCCACCGCCTGTACGGCCTCGTCGAGGGCGGCGACCTCGCCTACGTCGACGAGCGTGCGATGGTCGGCCAGCCCCTGCAGCCCCACCTCTCCGCCCGGCTGAGCCGGATCGTGGGCTAGCGATCCCTGCCGGAAGTCCGGTGCACAAGTCGGCGGATCGCTGCGAGAAGTACCTCACCGTTGCCGCGACAGCACCCACGCGCTGCTCGCACCGAGCATCAGGCCCTGATCGCTCCGACAAGTACGCCACCGTCGCAGCACCCGCCGCCAGGTACTGATCAGGCCGATCACCGCGCGCCGCGTCCCGACCAGCAGCGTCGACCACGGGCGAACGGGCGTGATCGGCGATCGACCGACCACCGTGTGCCGTGATCGACGCAGCGTCCGCGGCGCGGGCCGTGACCGACTCGGCAACAGACCCATCTGTCGTGCTCACACCACTCCTGGCGGTCACCCCGGCGAGGCGGTGCGCGAGAAGCACGTGAGCGTGGTGGCAAGGACCCTGACGTGCGGATCGCACCGACCAACCGTACGAACGTGGAGAACGCGCCCGTGTCCGCAGCGAACGCCGGCAACGCTGGGCGGCCCCGCGCCGCCTGATCGGACGTGGCGGACGTACGTGGTCAGCGCACCGACGTGGAGGCCTCCGTGCTCACGCCTGCTGCTCCGCGGGTTCGGGCTCGAGCAGCTCCTCCACCTCTGCGAGGGGCAGCCCGGCGAGCCGGGCCAGCTGCGCCGGGCGCAGGCCGGCGGCGGTGAGCCTGTGCAGGACGTTGCGGAGCACGCCGCGCTCGTGGCGCACGGCTTCGGAGAGTCGGTCCAGTTCGCGGAGGCAGTCCTCCAGCTCGACGGCCGCACCGACGGCCCGCTCCGGGTCGTTCAGGAGCACCCCGAGCAGCCGGTCCCGCGCGTCGGCCGCAGCCGGGCGGGCGGGCGACGCGGCACCGTCCTGCCCGGAACGCGGCGGCGGGACGACCTCGTCGTCCCGAACCGGTTGGGCGGGCACGAATGCGGCAGGCGCAGCCGGCTCCGGTGGTGCGTCGCCGTTCGTCCCGACCGGTGACCACCCGTGGTCGTCCACGACCGGTCGCGCCGACTCGAACGCGGCCGTACCCGGAAGCTCCTGCCCGGCGGGGGGCGTCGCGTCATCCGTGGCGCCGCTCGCTGGAGGCGCGTCCTGCACGACCGGCGAGGAGTCGGTCGCCCAGGCTACGGCCGGTGCGGCCGCGGCCGGTGCGGGGTCGGTCGGCGCGACCACGGTCGGCGCGGGGTCGGTCGGTGCGGGGTCGGTCGGCGCGGGGTCGGTCGGCGCGGGGTCGGTCGGCGCGGGGTCGGTCGGCGCGCGGTCGGCCGGCGCGGACGGCGCAGGCAGCGCCTCATCCACGACCGGCGTGCGGTCGGCCGGCCACGCCGCAGCACGCGGCGCCTCGTCCACGACCGGCGCGTGGTGGGTCGGCCACGACGCGGCCGGCCGCTCCTCCTCCACGGTGGGCGCCGCGGCGTCCGCCCCAGGCGCGGGCTGCGGCGCACGGACGGGATCGCCGCGCCACTGGTCCGGCATGCGGGACGGGGGCCCGCCGGCCCGGCTCGCGGCGGCACGGACGGCGAACGCCTGGGCGACCGCTGCGGCAACGGTCCGGCCCGAGCCGGTGTACTGCGGCGATGGAGGCGGCGGAGGCGGCGCAGCAGCCGGTGTGGGCACCTGCACGGGCATCACCGGCTCGGCAGCAGCCGCCGGCGCGGCCACGGGAGGAGCCGGAGGGAGCGCCTCGGCCGGCGAGGGCCCGGGTGATCCGGTCGGGGCCGCCTGCACCGGAACCTCCAGGGTGTTCCCGACCGCATCGCACACGGGCCGCGCCGGGGGGAACGGGTCGGCCACCGGGGCGGCCTGCTCACCCGCGGCGGCCGGCAGCGGCGACGCGGCAACCGGCATCCGTTCTGCACGGGTGCCCGAGCCCCGCGCCGCGGGCGCCGCCTGCGCGCGCCGGCGCACGGCGATCACTACGAGGATCAACACACCGATGATGACCGCGCCCACACCCACTGGGACCAGCGCGGACGCCGACAGCAGCTGCATGGCTGCGCACCGTACGCGCAATCAGCTCACGGTGCGCAGTAAGGATCACCCGGAGCGTGACGCCGACGGCGAGCGGGTGGCGTGCTCAGGACCGTTCGCCCCGGCGTTGCCGCCGCGCTCGGAGCCCTGACGGCCCGCCTCGCCGGTCGCGTCCTTCTCCTCAGGGCGGGCACCGTCCGGTGCCGGGCCCGAGCCCGGACGCCCTGCGTTGACCTTGGCCGCAGAGTCGATCCCGCCGTTGGACGGCTGATCCGCCGGACGTTTCGGCGGCCCGAGCGGCGGCTGGACGGTGGGCACCAGGGCGGTGCGGTCCCCCGGCTGCCCGGGCTCCGCCGGCCGGCCCGCAGCCTTCGGATCGGCGTCGCCGCGCTTCGCCTGATCGGATGACGGGCGGAAGAGGTCGCCGGCCTCCGGTTCCGCATCCGGGCGGGGCCGCGACGGACCCGGCTTCTCGGCGGGTGGCGGGTAGGCACTCCCCTGCCGGCGCGGAGGCTGTGGCCCGGCAGTCCCGCGGTCGGTGGGCTGCGCAGGTGCGGCGTTCCCGCCCGGGCGCGGCTCGCTGCCCCGGGATCCGCCCGGCTGCGCGGGTCCGGCGTTCTGGCCCTTCCCGTTCGCACCCGAGCCACCCGACGGCGGACGGCTCGCACCGGGGCCTCCGGGCTGCGGCCGATTCGCACCGGGGGCATTCGCACCGGGGCCGTTCACACCCGGACCGTTGCCCCCAGGACCGTTCCCACCAGGGCTGTTCGCGCCAGGCCCGTTCCCGCCGGACCTGCTCGAACCTGCGCCACTCGCACCGGAACCACTCGCACCGGAACCGCTCGGAACCGGAACGTTCGTGCCTGGGCCGTTCGATCCGGGGCCGCTCGAACCGGATCGGTGACCGCCCGGGCCATTCCCGCTCGTGCCCTTCCCACCGGGACCGTTCGAACCGGGGCCGCCCGAACCCGGGCCGCTCCCGCTGGGGCCGCTCCCGCTGGGGCCGCTGCCACTCGGGGCGTTCGAACCGACCCGGCTCGAGCCAGGGCCGTTCCCACCCGAGCCACTCGAACCCGGCCCGTTCGCGCCGGGACCGTTCGAACCCGGGCCGCTCCCGCTGGGGCCGTTGCCACTCGGGCCGTTGCCACCGGGGCCGCTGCCACTCGGGCCGTTCGAACCGACCCGGCTCGAGCCAGGGCCGCTCGAACCCGAGCCGTTCCCACCCGAGCCACTCGAACCCGGCCCGTTCGCGCCGGGGCTGTTCGAACCCGGGCCACTCGAACCCGGCCCGCGGGGGCCCGGCCGGTTGGGCCCTTGCGGACCAGGAGTGGACGCGCCCGGGCCGGGCGGGGCGGGAGCCGGCTGGGCCGACCCGCCCGGTGCGCCCGGCTTCGAAGGGCTGCGGCCGGATCCGGGTGCCGGCGACGTACCTGCGGCACCCGACGGGGAGCCCTGCTGAGGAGCCGGCGCTGTGGGCGGCGCGTGTTGCGCGGCGCGTGCGGCGTCCGCCTGGTGCGCGCGATCCGGCTGTGCCGCAGGGCGGGAGGGGCCGCTCGGTGCGGGCGCGTTCTGGACACCCTTGCCTGCGGGCGCCGCGTCCGGCGCGGGACGAGCCGGTTGCGGGCCGCCCTGTCCCTCGGCGGGGCCACCTGCGGAAGGCCGCGGTCGCGGAGTGGGGGTGGCCGAGGGTCGGGCACCGGACGGTGGGGGCGCCCCTGGACTCGGCTTACCGGGCGATGGCGAGGGCGACGGCGGGCGGGCGGACGCTGCGGTGTCGGCCTGGGAGAGGTTGATGCGCCCGGTCGGGGCCGCGAGCATGCCCTCGAGCTGGCCACGCATCCTCGTGAGCTCGGTGAGCAGGGCGTCGCGCTGACGCACGAGGTCGGCGAGCTGCGCGCGGACCCGTTCCTCCTCGGCGCGGGCAGAGGCGCGGGCCTTGTTGCGGATCTCCGCGGCCTCCTCCTCCGCCGCCTGCAGGATGCTCTGCATCCGATCGGTGAAGCTGCCGACGACGTCGGGCGACTCCCCGCCCTGCGCGGCGGGCATGCCGGGCCGCGGGCGGGGCGTGGGCCGGGGACGTGCGCCGGGCTGACCGGGGATGCCACCGGGAGGGGACTGGACGACGGGGATCGGTTGGCTGCGCGCCATCTCCAGATCGGCGCGCATCCGGGATACCACCCGCTGGAGGCGGCCCACGTGCTCGTCGACCTGTTTGCGGTCGTAGCCCCGGAGGACGACGTCGAAATTCGGGGCGCCGAGGGCGCCCGCATCACTCGTCATCCGTCGTCCCTCCCGAGCGCGAAAGCCCCTTCACCCCGCCGAGGGTAGGTAGCCCCAGGCGATCAAACCTGGTCGTTCACCCTGACGGAGCATACCGGCGCGGCCCGTTCCTCGGGTAACGGCGCGGCGCAACCCCTGGTGCGGCACGCCTCGGACGTCGAGAACGCCTACCATCGATCCGGTGGAGACCCGCCCGGCACCTGCGCCGACGGCCGAGCCTGCCGACCAGGGGCCATCCGCCCTCCGTCGCACGCTGCACCAGCGCGGGCTGCGGATGACACCGCAGCGCCAGCTCGTGCTCGACGCCGTCCGCGAACTCGGCCACGCCACCCCGGAGCAGATCTGCACGCGAGTGCAGAGCGCCGCCCCGGCCGTCAACATCACCACCGTGTACCGCACGCTCGACCTGCTGGAACGCATCGGCCTGGTCCGGCACACGCACCTGGGCCACGGCGCACCCACCTACTCGGAACAGGAACACCAGCACGTCCACCTGGTCTGCCACTCGTGCGGCAGGGTCACCGAGTCACCCACCGACCTGATGGACGGGCTCGCCGCGCGCCTGCTCGCCGAGTCCGAATTCGTGCTCGACCCGTCACACGTCGCGCTGTCCGGCCGCTGTCGCGGCTGCCGCGACGAAGAGGAGGAACAGTCGTGACGGAAGCCCCTGACCAGGCGGCACCCGAGCAGACGCTGCCCGGCGCGGACGCCGACCCGACCGTGCCTGCCCACCGGGGCGACCCGCTGGCCGAGCAGCGCGCGATGGCCCGCGGAGCCGCCGTGGTCGACCGCAGCCACCGCGGCGTGATCACCGTGACCGGCGCCGACCGGCTGAGCTGGCTGCACCTGCTGCTCACCCAGCACGTCAGCGAGCTGCCGGCGGACACCGGCACCGAGGCGCTCGTCCTCGACCTCAACGGGCGCGTCCTGCACCACATGGTGGTCGCGCACACCAGCGACACCGTCTTCCTCGACACCGAGGCGGACGACGTGCCCGAGCTGCTCGACTACCTGCAGAAGATGGTGTTCTGGTCCGACGTGCAGCCGCGGGACGCCACGGACGGGTACGCGCTGCTGAGCCTCGTCGGCCCCGACACCCCCGAGGTGCTGACCGCGGCGGGCGTCCCCGTGCCCGAGCGCCCGCACGGTGCGCTCGCCCTGCCCGGGGGCGGGCTCGTCCGGCGGATGTCCTGGCCCGGCACCGACGCCGCCGACCTGCTGGTCCCCCGCGACGCGCGGGACGCATGGTGGGAGCGGCTCACCGCGGCCGGCGCCCGGCCTGCGGGCACGATGGCGTTCGAGGCGCTGCGCGTGGAGGCGCTGCGGCCTCGCCTGCGCGTCGACACCGACGAGCGGACGATCCCGCACGAGGTCGGCTGGATCGGCTCCGCCGTGCACCTGACGAAGGGCTGCTACCGGGGCCAGGAGACGGTGGCGCGGGTGGCCAACCTGGGCCGTCCGCCGCGTCGGCTGGTGTTGCTGCACTTCGACGGCGGCGACGAGACCCTGCCGGTCCCCGGCGACCCGGTGGTGCGCGACGGTCGCACCATCGGCCGGGTCGGCACGGTGGCGCTGCACCACGAACTCGGCCCGGTGGCTCTCGCGCTGGTGAAGCGCTCGGTCCCGGTGGACGCCGAGCTGGTGGCCGGCACCGAGGACCGCGCCGCCCCCGCAGCGATCGACCCGACGTCGGTTCCGGAGGAGGACGGCGCGCCGCCCCCCGGCCGCGCCGCCCAGATCCGCGGCGGCCTGCGCGGCTGAGCCGCACTTCGCGGCGATCTCAACATGTGGACGCCGGGTCCCACCCTTCGGTACCTCGGCTTAGGGTCGCCCCATGGGTGCGGCGCTTCGGTATCGGTGGGTCGTGCTCGTCGTGGGCACCGCCGCACAGGCCTCCACCGCCTACTTCCTCGGCCTCGCTGCCGTCACGCCCGCGCTGCGCGCGCACTTCGGGCTGGGTGTCAGCGGGGTCGGGGTGCTCATCGGACTCGCGTCCGCGGGGCTGATCCCGACGTTGATCCCCTGGGGCAGCGCAGCGGACCGGTTCGGGGAGCGCTGGGTGATGGCCATCGGGCTCGTGGGTGCGGCCGGGGCGCTCGGGGGCATCGCGCTCGCCGACGACGCGGTGTCCGCCGGCGTGCTGCTCGTCGTGGCCGGCGCCTGCGGGGCGAGCGTGAACGCGGCGAGCGGGCGGGCGGTGATGACCTGGTTCCCCGCCGCGGGCCGCGGCACCGCCATGGCCATCCGCCAGACCTCCGTGCCGGTCGGCGCGGCACTGGCCGCCGTCGCCCTGCCGCCGATCGCTGACGCCGGTGGCGTGCCGGCCGTGTTCGTCGCACTCGCCGTGACGTGCGCGGCCGCCGCGCTGGCCGTCGCCGTGTGGATCCGGGAGCCCCCCGGCAGCCGCGCCCGGTCCGCACGCCCCACCGCCGGCGCCCGCGCGGTGCTGGCCGATCCTCGCCTGCAGCGCCTGAGCCTCGCCGGCTTCCTGCTGGTGGTACCGCAGTTCCTCGGCTCCGTGTTCCTCGTCGAGGTACTGCACGAGGGCTCCGGTGTCTCCCTGGCGGTCGCCGGCGCGCTGCTCGCCGTCACCCAGGTGCTGGGAGCGCTCGGCAGGCTCGTCAACGGCGCCTGGTCCGACCGGGCGGGGAGCAGGCTCGGTCCGCTGCGGATCGTGGCCGCCATGGTGGCGGCGGGCTTCGCGCTGGCGGCGCTCCTGCGGCCCGCACCCGCGCTGCTGCTCGCCGTCGTACTGGTTCCGGCCGCAGCGCTCGCGATCAGCTGGAACGGGCTCGTGTTCACCACGGCGGGCGAGCTGGCGCCCCCGGGACGCGCCGCCACGGCGATGGCCGTGTCCAACACCGCCAACTACGTCGCCGCCGCCGGCGCCCCCGCGCTCGGTGGTCTGGTGGCCGAGCTCGCGGGCTGGTCGGCGATGCTGGCGCTCGGCGCGCTCGCAGCCGCCGCCGCGCTGCTCGCGCTGCGCCACCTCGCCGAGCCGGTCGCCGCGCCACTGCCCGGGTGAGGGCGGCCACGACCGAGAGTGCCGGGACCGGCGCCGGCAACACCCGATCGGGTGCACGGACCTGCGGGTACCCGTCGAGCGGGCGCGGTACGAGGCCACCGCGGCACCAGCCCAGCGGGTGACCTCCACCGCGTGCGGCGTCACATTGCCGGTGCCACGTCGCACTCCCGGGCGTTCGCAAGGTACGGTGAACACCACGAGATTGTTGAGATGAATGGGGCCGCCGAGACATCCGGCCGCCCCTTCCCTGTTGTAAGGGGGACCAGCCATGGGGCGCGGACGAGCCAAGGCCAAGCAGACGAAGGTGGCTCGAGAGCTCAAGTACAGCTCCCCCACCATGGATCTCGACGCGTTGCAACGCGAGATCGGGAGCCACGAGATCGGGAGCACGGCGCCCGGCCACGGTGGTGAGGTGGAGGACGACTACGCCGACCCCTACGCTCCCGACGGCGACGACGACGAGGTTCCGCAGCGCCGCTACCGCTGAGCTGCGGGTCACCGCGGCTGCGTGGGGGTGCCGTGGGGCTGACCTCGTTCAGCTGGAGAGCGTGAGCGCGATGGAGTAACGGCTCGCGCGGTAGATGTGCGAGCCGTACTCCACGGCCCGGCCGCTCGCGTCCCACGCGGTGCGCGTCATCGTGAGCACGGCGGCGCCGCGCGCGTCTCCGAGCAGCCGGGCCTCCGCGGCCGTCGCGGCGCGGGCCCCCACCACCTGGTCGGCCATCCGAGGCACGTATCCGGCGGCTCGCAGCAGTTCGTAGAGGCCGCGCTCCTCCAGGTCGGACGCACGCAGGCGGAGCACGTCCACCGGCACGGCGTTGTGCATCAACGCCAGCGGTTCGCCGGCGGCGAACCGGAGCCTCTCCAGCCACGTCACCTCGGTGCCCGCCGGGACGCCGAGCGCCTCGGCGACGTGATCGGGAGCCGGACGGACCTCCACTGCCCTGATCCGGGTGGTCGGGCGCTGGCCGGACTTGGCGAGGTCGTCGTAGAGGCTCGACAGCTCCACTGGCCTGCGCACCTTGGGATGCACGATCTGGGTGCCGATCCCGCGCTTGCGCACGAGCACACCGCGCTCGACGAGGTGCTGGACCGCCCTGCGCATCGTGGCCCGGGAGACTCCGAGCCGCTCCGCCAGCTCCACCTCGTTGTCCAACCGGCCCCCGACCGGCATCTCCCCGCTCTCGATGAGCTGTTCGAGCTTGCCCGCGGCCTGGAAGTAGAGCGGGACGGGGCTGCGGCGGTCCAGCGCCGCTCCCGGGGCCGGGGTGTCCATGCCTGCTCCCGTGCGCTCGACGTCAGCCAGTTTGTCCTGACAAAGTGTTGACAGGTGCGGCTGGCCAGAGTACACCTGGGCCACGCAGCCGGGGTGCGTCCGGCGCGGACCGGAGGGAACGCGATGGGGCCGGGAGCCGGGCGCGAGCACGCCCTCGACGTACTCACGATGGGCCGCATCGGTGTGGACGTCTACCCGCTGCAGACCGGGGTGTCGCTGCGCGAGGTGCAGACGTTCGCCAAGTACCTCGGCGGCAGCGCCACGAACGTGGCCGTGGCCGCGGCCCGACACGGCCGGCGCAGCGCCGTGATCAGCCGGACCGGGCAGGACCCGTTCGGCGAGTTCATCCACGACGCCCTGCGCGGCTTCGGGGTGGACGACCGGTACGTCACGCCGGTGCCCCACCTGCCCACGCCGGTGACGTTCTGCGAGATCTTCCCGCCCGACGACTTCCCGCTGTACTTCTACCGCTTCCCCAAGGCGCCCGACCTCGAGATCCACGCCGACGAGCTGGACATGGACGCCGTGCGCGCAGCGGGCGTGTTCTGGGTGACCGGTACGGGCCTGTCACAGGAGCCGAGCAGGGACGCCACGCTGCGCGCACTGCAGGCCCGCGGGAAGCGCGGGATCACCGTTCTGGACCTGGACTACCGGCCGATGTTCTGGGAGTCGCGCGAGGCCGCACGCGCCGCGATGCAGGAGGCCCTGCCGCACGTCACGGTGGCCGTCGGCAACCTCGACGAGTGCGAGACCGCGGTCGGCGTGCGTGAGCCGTACGTCGCAGCGGCGGCACTGCACGCAGCAGGCGTGCAGCTCGCGGTGGTGAAGCAGGGGCCGGCAGGCGTGCTCGCCTCCGAGCTGTCCGCGCACCCGGGCCCGTCGGCGCAGGTGGAGGTCCCGCCCGTGCCCGTCGAGGTCGTCAACGGGCTGGGCGCGGGCGACGCGTTCGGCGGCGCGCTGTGCCACACGCTGCTGTCCGGCTGGGATCTGGAACGGGCGATGCGGTTCTGCAACGCCGCCGGTGCGATCGTGGCGGGCCGGCTGGCGTGCGCCGAGGCCATGCCCACCACCGACGAGGTCGATGCGGTGGTGCAGGAGGCCGTCGGTGCGAGCTGACCGGTTGCAGGAGCTCGTCGACGTGCGGGTGCGCCGCCCGGAGGCGGTGGCCGAGGCCGCGCAGCGCCGGCGCAGGCCCGGCTCGCTGCTGGCCGGGCACGGCCGGCTGATGATGATCGCCGCCGACCATCCGGCGCGAGGAGCGTTGCGCGCCGGGGAGCGGCCCCTCGCGATGGCCGACCGCGCCGACCTGCTCGACCGGTTGTGCCTCGCCCTCTCGCGGCCCGGGGTCAACGGCGTGCTCGGCACCCCGGACGTCCTGGAGGACCTCCTGCTGCTCGGTGCCCTCGAGGACAAGGTCGTGGTGGGTTCGATGAACCGCGGCGGCCTCGCGGGCACGGCCTTCGAGATCGACGACCGGTTCACCGCCTACGACGCCTCGAGCCTCGCGGCCGCCGGCTTCGAGGGCGGGAAGATGCTGGTCCGCATCGACCCGGAGGACCCGGCCACCGCGGCCACGCTCGAGTCGTGCGGCCGGGCGGTGAGCGACCTCGCGGACCACCGGTTGATGGCGATGGTCGAGCCGTTCATCTCGCACCGCGTGGACGGCCGGGTGCGCAACGAGCTCTCGGCCGAGGCCATGGTCCGTGCCTCCACGGTGGCCGCAGGCCTCGGCACGACGTCCGCCCGCACCTGGCTCAAGGTCCCGATCGTCGACGAGATGGAGCGCGCCATGTCCGCGACCACCCTGCCCGCACTGATCCTCGGCGGGGAGGTGGCGCGGGACCAGGACGCGACGTTCGCGAGCTGGAGCAAGGCGCTGGCGCTGCCCACCGTCCAGGGCCTCGTGATCGGGAGGAGCCTCCTGTACCCACCGGGCGACGACGTGGCGGCAGCGGTGGACGCGGCGGTGGGGCTGCTGTGACCGAACACGTGATCCGCAGCGGCGAGACCGCCGACGGTCCCTTCTCCCTCGTCGTCACCCCGGAGAGCGCCGGGTGGGGCTACAGCTCGCTGCGGGTGCTCGAGCTGGCTGCCGGGGGCAGCGCCTCGTTCGAGACCGGGCCGGACGAGATGGTGGTGCTGCCGCTGTCCGGGGGCTGCCGCGTCGAGTGCGACGGGGAGGCGTTCGAGGTCACCGGCCGACGTAGCGTCTTCTCCCGCGTCACCGACTTCGCCTACGTGCCCCGCGACGCCCAGGTCACCGTGTCGTCCGCGGGCGGCGGGCGGTTCGCGCTGCCGGCCGCCCGGGCCACGCGGCGCCTGCCCGCGCGCTACGGGCCGGCCGAGGGTGTGTCGGTGGAGCTGCGCGGCGCCGGGCAGGCCAGCCGGCAGGTCAACAACTTCTGCAACCCGCAGACGTTCGACGCCGACAAGCTCATCGCCGTCGAGGTACTCACCCCGGGCGCGAACTGGTCGTCCTACCCGCCGCACAAGCACGACGAGGAACGCGACGGCGAGGCGCGGCTGGAGGAGGTCTACTACTTCGAGGTGGACCGCGACGGCCCCGCCTACCAGCGCGTCTACACCTCCGGGCCGGGCCGGGAGATCGACGTCTGCGCCGAGGTGCGCAGCGGCGACACCGTGCTCATCCCCCACGGCTGGCACGGCCCCTCGATGGCCACCCCCGGCTACGACCTCTACTACCTCAACGTCATGGCCGGGCCGGGTCCCGACCGCGCCTGGCTGATCTGCGACGACCCGGCGCACGCCTGGGTGCGCGGCACCTGGGACGAGCAGGACGTCGACCCGCGGCTCCCGCTGACCACCATGGAGGAGAAGTGAGGCTGACGGTCGCCCAGGCGCTCGTGCGGTTCCTCGCCAACCAGTACAGCGAGCGCGACGGCGTCACGCACCGGCTGATCCCCGGCTGCTTCGGGATCTTCGGGCACGGCAACGTGGCCGGCGTCGGGCAGGCGCTGCTGGAGGCCACGCAGACCGGCGTCGACCTGCCCTACCACCTGGCGCGCAACGAGCAGGGCATGGTGCACAGCGCCGTCGGCTACGCGCGGATGCGCAACCGGCTGCAGCTCATGGCGTGCACGGCGTCGATCGGCCCGGGCTCGACGAACATGGTCACCGGCGCCGCCCTGGCCACCACCAACCGCATCCCGGTGCTGCTGCTGCCCTCGGACGTGTTCGCCACCCGCGTGGCGAGCCCGGTGCTGCAGGAACTGGAGGACCCCCGCACCTACGACGTGTCGGTCAACGACGCCTTCCGGCCGGTCTCGCGCTTCTTCGACCGGGTCTGGCGGCCCGAGCAGCTGCCCTCGGCGCTGCTGGGCGCGATGCGCGTGCTCACCGACCCGGCCGAGACCGGCGCCGTGACGATCGCGCTGCCGCAGGACGTGCAGGCCGAGGCGTACGACTGGCCCGACGAGCTGTTCGCGCCCCGGGTCTGGCACATCCCGCGCGCGGTGCCCGAACCCGCCGCGCTGGCCCGGGCCGTGGAGCTGATCCGTTCCGCCGAGCGCCCGCTGGTCGTCGCCGGCGGCGGCGTGCACTACAGCGAGGCCACCGACGCGCTGCGCCGCTTCGCCGAGGCCACCGGCATCCCGGTCGGCGACACGCAGGCCGGCAAGGGCGCGCTGCTGTGGGACCACCCCCAGGCCGTGGGCGGGGTCGGATCGACCGGTTCCCCGGTCGCCAACGCGCTGGCCCGCGAGGCCGACGTCGTGATCGGCGTCGGCACCCGCTACAGCGACTTCACGACCGCGTCGCGCACCGCGTTCCAGCACCCTGGCGTGCAGTTCGTGAACCTCAACGTGGCGGCGTTCGACGCGGCAAAGCATGCGGGCGAGGTGCTCGTGGCCGACGCCCGCGCGGGCCTGGAGGCCCTCACCGAGGCGCTCGACGGCTACCGCGCCCGCTCGACCTGGGACGTCACGGCCTGGAACGACACGGTCGACGCGTCCTTCCGGCTGGGGAACCAGCCGCTCCCGGCCCAGACCGAGGTGCTCGGGGCGCTCAACGAGGAGATGGCCGCCACCGACGTCGTGGTGCAGGCGGCGGGGTCGATGCCCGGGCAGTTGCAGGCGCTGTGGCGTGCGCGGGACCCGAAGCAGTACCACGTGGAGTACGCCTTCTCCTGCATGGGCTACGAGATCGCCGGCGCGCTCGGGGTGAAGATGGCGGCCCCGGAGCGCGAGGTGTTCGCGCTGGTCGGCGACGGGTCGTACCTGATGATGGCCAGTGAGATCGTCACCGCGGTGTCGGAGGGCACCAAGCTCAACCTCGTCATCGTGCAGAACCACGGGTTCGGCTCGATCGGCGCGCTGTCGGAGTCGGTGGGCTCCCAGCGGTTCGGCACCTCCTACCGCTACCGGAACCCGGAGACCGGCCTGCTCGACGGCGCGACGCTCCCGGTGGACCTCGCCGCCAACGCCGCGAGCCTCGGCGCCGACGTCATCCGGGTGCGCACGATCGAGGAGTTCCGCGCGGCGATCGCCCGCTCCCGGGCGTCCGAGCGCACCACCGCGATCCACGTCGAGGTCGACCCGCTCGCCCCCGCGCCGGACTCGGAGAACTGGTGGGACGTGCCGGTGGCCGAGGTCGCGCAGCTCGACAGCACCACCGCCGCCCGCAAGACCTACGAGGCGCACAAAGCCGACCAGCGCCCCCTGATCGGAGGCAACCCGCGATGAGGACCGTCACGCACTGGATCGGGGGGAAGGCCGCCTCCGGCGAGTCCACCCGCACGGCGCCGGTCTGGAACCCGGCCACCGGTGAGCAGCAGGCCGAGGTGCTGCTCGCGAGCCGGGCGGACGTCGACACCGCCGTGCAGGCCGCGGCCGCGGCGTTCCCGGCCTGGTCGCAGGCGTCGCTCTCGCAACGCACCAAGATCCTGTTCAACTTCCGGGAGCTGGTGAACGCCCGCACCCAGGAGCTCGCGGAGATCGTCTCCGACGAGCACGGCAAGGTCGTCTCCGACGCCCGCGGCGAGGTGCAGCGCGGGCTCGAGGTGATCGAGTACGCCTGCGGCATCCCCACGCTGCTCAAGGGCGAGTACTCCGACCAGGTGTCGGGCGGCGTCGACCTGTTCTCGTTCCGCAGCCCGCTGGGCGTCTGCGCCGGGATCACCCCGTTCAACTTCCCGGTGATGGTCCCGATGTGGATGCACCCGGTGGCGATCGCGTGCGGCAACACGTTCGTGCTCAAGCCGAGCGAGCGCGATCCGAGTGCGTCGCAGCTGGTGGCGCAGCTGTGGGCGGAGGCGGGGCTGCCCGACGGCGTGTTCAACGTGGTGCACGGCGACAAGGAGTCCGTCGACGCCCTGCTCGAGCACGACGAGGTCGTCGCGGTGTCGTTCGTCGGGTCCACCCCGATCGCCCGCTACATCCACGAGCGCGGCACCGCGAACGGCAAGCGCGTGCAGGCCCTCGGCGGGGCGAAGAACCACGCCGTCGTGCTGCCGGACGCCCCGATCGACTACGCCGCCGACCACATGGTCGCCGCCGCGTTCGGCTCCGCGGGCGAGCGCTGCATGGCGATCTCGGCGACGGTGGCCGTGGGCGAGGCGGCCGACGAACTCGTCGCGGCCGTCAGCGAGAAGGCCCGTGCTGTGAAGGTCGGCCCCGGGCGCGAGCAGGACAGCGAGATGGGCCCCGTCGTCACGGCGGCCGCGAAGGAGCGGATCGTCGGCCTGATCGGCAGCGGCGCCGAGCAGGGCGCCGACCTCGCCGTCGACGGGCGCGGGCTCACCGTCCCCGGCCACGAGAACGGCTTCTTCGTCGGCCCGACGGTGATCGACCGGGTGCGTCCCGAGATGGACGTCTACCGCGAGGAGGTCTTCGGCCCCGTGCTGTCGGTCGTCCGGGCGGACGACGTCGACGCCGCCATCGCTCTGGTCAACGCCAACCCGTACGGCAACGGCACCGCGATCTTCACCTCGTCCGGCGAGGCCGCACGACGGTTCCAACGCGGCGTGAACGTGGGGATGATCGGCGTCAATGTGCCGATCCCGGTGCCGATGGCCTACTACTCCTTCGGCGGCTGGAAGGACTCGCTGTTCGGCGAGCACCACATCCACGGCCCGGAGGGCGTGTCGTTCTACACGCGCGCGAAGGTCGTGACGTCGCGATGGCCGCACGTGGCCTCGCGGAGCGAAGGCGGAGCGAGCACCAGCACTGCCGCCAGCGGCGCCAGCTACCACTTCCCGACGGCGACCTGACCATGGCCGCCCTGGAGAAGCTCACCCTCGGCACCGCGCCCGACTCGTGGGGCGTGTGGTTCCCGTCCGACCCGCACCAGGTGGGCTGGCAGCAGTACCTCGACGAGATCGCGCAGGCCGGCTACGTCTGGACCGAGCTGGGCCCGTCCGGCTTCCTCCCGCAGGACCCGGAGCGGCTGCGCCACGAGCTGGACGCCCGCGGCCTGCGGGTCAGCGGCGGCACGATATTCGCGGGCCTGCACCGCGGCGGTGAGGCGCTCGACGAGGCGGTCGAGGCGTGCGGCCGGGAGTCGCGGCTGCTCACCGCGCTCGGCGCGCGCCACCTCGTGCTGCTCCCGGAGCAGTACACGGACATGCACACCGGCACGTCCACGCAGTCCGGCGACATCGACCCCGAGCAGTGGAAGAACCTCACGACCGGCTACGACCGGCTCGGGAGGCTCCTGCTCGAGGAGTTCGGCGTCGACCTGGTCTTCCACCCGCACGCCGACACCCACGTCGACACGCAGGAGCGCGTGGAGCGGTTCCTCGCCGACACCGACCCGCGGTACGTGAACCTGTGCCTGGACACCGGGCACATCTCCTACTGCCACGGCGACAACCTTGCGATCATCGAGCGGTTCGGTGAGCGGATCCGCTACGTGCACCTGAAGCAGGTCGACCCCGCCGTCCGCGACCGCGTCCGCACCGAGAAGCTCTCGCTCGCCGAGGCGGTGCCGCTGGGTGTGATGGTGGAGCCGCCGTACGGGGAGCCGGCGATGCCGCCGCTGCTCGACGCGCTCGACCGGCTCGACACCGACCTGTTCACCGTGGTCGAACAGGACCTGTACCCGGTCGAGCCGCACATCCCGCTGCCGATCGGTGCCCGCACCGCCGGTTACCTGCGCGGCTGCGGGCTCGGTCCCGTGCGGCGCTGGCCCTACTGATGGGGCCCTACTGATCTGACCCAGCCCGCCGCTGCGGCCGGCTGTGCACTGGAAGGAGACTCAACGGTGAGTACCAGGAAGACGATGCGCACGCTGGCGGTGACCGCGGTCCTGGGCCTCGGCCTGGCGGCGTGCAGCAGCCAGGGCGGAGCACAGCAGGAGCAGGGCGGTGGCGGCGGGGGAAGCGGCGGCACGGTCGACACCGAGCGCTTCACCATCGCGATGGTCACGCACGAGCAACCGGGCGACACGTTCTGGGACCGGATCCGAGCCGGCGCCGAGGACGCCGCGGCCGCCCACAACATCGATCTGAAGTACTCGAACGGCGCCCAGGCACCCGAGCAGGCCACCCTGGTGCAGAACGCGATCGACAGCCAGGTCGACGGCCTCGCGGTGACACTCGCCCAGGTGGAGCAGGTCGGGCCCGCGGCGAAGGCGGCGGCCGACGCCGGCATCCCGGTGGTGGCGTTCAACGCGGGGAAGGACGAGTACTCGCGGTTCGGCGCGAAGATGTACTTCGGGTCGGACGAGACGATCGCCGGTCAGGCCGCCGGGCAGCGCCTCGCCGAGGACGGAGCCCAGAAGGTCCTCTGCGTGGTGCAGGAGCAGGGCCACGTCGCGCTCGAGGCGCGCTGCGCCGGCGTGGCGGCGAGCTTCCCGAACACCGAGAACATCTACGTCCAGGGCACCGACCTGCCGTCGGTGCGCTCGACGATCGGGGCGAAGCTGCAGGAGGACCCGGCGATCACGCACGTCATCGCGCTCGGCGCACCGTTCGCCCTCACCGCACTCGAGTCCGTCACCGACGCCGGGAGCCAGGCCAAGGTCGCGACCTTCGACCTGAACGTCGACGCGGCCCGCGCGATCCAGGAGGGCCGCATCCTGTTCGCCGTCGACCAGCAGCCCTACGTGCAGGGCTACATGTCCGTGGCGTCGCTGTGGCTGAACCTCACCAACGGCAACGACCTGGGCGGTGGCGGCCCCGTGCTCACCGGACCGTCCTTCGTCGACTCCACCAACATCGACCAGATCGTCGACTACGCGCAGAACAACACGCGCTAGAACCCCTCCGGGGGGAGCCGGCGGTCCCGGCTCCCCCCGGGCCATCAGACCCTCCCCTGGAGCGGGCCATGTCCTCACCCGTCGCGACCCAACCGTCCCCACCGACGCCGTCCCCCGCGGTCGAGCGCCCGAAGAAGCCGCTGCTGTCCACCCTGCTCACCCGCCCGGAGGTCGGGTCGTTCGCGGCGGCGATCGCGATCTTCATCTTCTTCTCCGCGATCGCCGAGCCGTTCCGCAGCCTGCCGGCGCTGTCGACCGTGCTGTACGCGAGCTCGTCGATCGGCATCGTCGCCGTCGGGGTGGCCCTGCTGATGATCGGCGGCGAGTTCGACCTGTCGGCCGGTGTGTCGGTGGTGACCGCCGCGCTGACGGCGTCGATGATCAGCTACCAGTTCAGCGCCAACCTGTGGGTCGGCGTGTTCCTCAGCCTGATCGTCATGCTGGCGGTCGGGTTCTTCAACGGCTACCTGGTCGTGAAGACCGGGATCCCGAGCTTCCTCATCACCCTGGGCTCGTTCTTCATGCTCGGAGGCATCAACCTCGGCGTCACCAAGCTGGTCACCGGCACGGTGGCCACCCAGAACGTCGCCGACATGGACGGGTTCGCCTCGGCGCGCGCGGTTTTCGCGTCCGAGTTCGCCGTGGGCGGGGTGACGATCCGCATCACCGTGCTCTGGTGGATCTTCTTCGTGGCACTGGCCACCTGGATCCTGCTGCGCACGCGCCTCGGGAACTGGATCTTCGCGGTCGGCGGGAACGCGGCCAGCGCCCGCGCCGTCGGCGTCCCCGTGGACAAGGTGAAGATCGGCCTGTTCATGGGCGTGGCCCTCATGTGCTGGTTCTACGGGATGCACCAGCTGTTCGCGTTCAACACCGTGCAGTCCGGCCAGGGCGTCGGCAACGAGTTCCTCTACATCATCGCCGCGGTGGTCGGGGGCTGTCTGCTCACCGGCGGGTACGGCTCGGCGATCGGCGCCGCGGTCGGCGCGTTCATCTTCGGCATGACCACGCAGGGCATCGTGTTCGCCGGCTGGGACCCGAGCTGGTTCAAGTTCTTCCTCGGCGCGATGCTCCTGCTCGCGGTCATGCTCAACCTCTACGTCAAGAACTACGCCCTCAACCGGAGGAGCTGAGTGCCGTGACCGACACGATCGTGGAGCACGCGGACCGGAACCTCGAGGTCGGCACCCCGCTCGTCGAGATGGAGGGCGTCGGCAAGGCCTACGGCGCCATCCGAGCGCTGGAGGGCATCGACCTCACGGTCAACGCCGGCGAGGTCACCTGCGTCCTCGGCGACAACGGCGCGGGCAAGTCCACCCTCATCAAGATCATTTCCGGGCTGCACCCGCACACCGAGGGCACGCTCAAGGTGGATGGGAAGGAGGTGCACCTCGGCTCGCCGCGCGAGTCGCTCGACCACGGGATCGCCACGGTCTACCAGGACCTCGCCGTCGTCGGGCTGATGGAGGTGTGGCGCAACTTCTTCCTCGGCTCGGAGATGAGGAAGGGTCGCTACCCGCTCGCCCCGCTGGACATCAAGGGCATGCGGGAGATCGCCGACGCCGAGCTGCGCAAGATGGGCATCGTCGTCAAGGACATCAACCAGCCGATCGGCACGCTGTCCGGTGGCCAGCGCCAGTGCGTGGCGATCGCCCGGGCCGTCTACTTCGGCGCGCGGGTGCTCATCCTCGACGAGCCGACCGCGGCGCTCGGCGTCAAGCAGTCGGGCGTGGTGCTCAAGTACACCGCCGCCGCCCGGGACGCCGGCCTCGGCGTCGTGTTCATCACGCACAACCCGCACCACGCGTTCCTCGTCGGCGACCACTTCATCATCCTCAAGCTCGGTCGCCGGGTGCTCGACAAGAAGCGCTCCGAGGTGACGCTCGAGGAGCTCACCGCCGAGATGGCGGGCGGGCAGGAGCTCGCCGAGCTGTCGCACGAGCTCAAGCGCTGAGCGGAGCTTGCGAAGCGAACAGACGGCGCTGAGCGGAGCTTGCGGAGCGAACAGACGACGCAGGAAGGGATCCCCCGTGACACTCAACGTCGGCGTGATCGGCACCGGCATGATCGGTCAGGACCACATCCGGCGGCTCACCCACGTCCTGAACGGGGCGCGGGTCGCCGCCGTCACGGACGTGGACCTCGAGCGCGCCCGGACCGTCGTGGACGACCTCCCGGGCGCGGTCGTCCACGAGACCGGCCAGGACCTGATCGTGGATCCGGGCGTCGACGCCGTCGTCGTGACGTCGTGGGGCCCGACGCACGAGGAGTACGTGCTCGCCGGCATCGCGGCCGGCAAGCAGGTGTTCTGCGAGAAGCCGTTGGCCACCACCCGGGAGGCCTGCGACCGGATCGTCGAGGCCGAGGTCGCGGCGGGCCGGCGGCAGGTGATGGTCGGGTTCATGCGCCGGTTCGACCCGCAGTACCGGGCGATGAAGTCGGCGGTCACCGGCGGGGAGATCGGGGCGCCGCTGCTCATGCACGCGGCGCACCGCAACCCGTCGGTGCCCCCGCACTTCACCAGCGAAATGATCATCAACGACTCCGCGGTGCACGACATCGACGTCGCGCGGTGGATGTTCGACGACGAGCTCGCGGCCGTCACCGTGCTCAAGCCGCGGACGAGCAGCAAGGCCGCGGCGGGTTTCCACGACCCGCTGCTCGTGCTGCTGGAGCTGCGCGGCGGCGTGCTCGTCGACGTCGAGGCCATGGTGAACGCCGGCTTCGGCTACGACATCCGCGGCGAGGTCGTGTGCGAGGACGGCGCTGTCGAGCTGTCGGAGAGCGCAGGCGTCGTCGTCAAGCGGGCAGGCCGGCACTCCGGGCGCGTGCCGGAGAACTGGCGCGAGCGGTTCGTCACCGCGTTCGACCTGGAGTTCCAGGCCTGGATCGACGCGGTGACGGCCGGCGGCACCACCGGTCCCAGCGCCTGGGACGGCTACGCCGCCACCGTCGCGTGCGAGACCGGGCTGGCCGCGCTGCACAGCGGGCAGCGGATACCGGTCGTGCTGCGCGAGCGGCCCGACCTGTACGCGAAGTCGGCCGCCCAGGAGGAGGTGGCGCCGTGAAGCTCGCCGTCGACCCGTACATGCTGCGGAAGACGCCCCTGCTCGAGCTGCCCGGCGTCGTCGCCGAGCTGGGCTACCGCCACATCGAGCTGTCCCCGCGGGATGACTTCCTCCCGTTCTTCGTCCACCCGCGGGCCGGGCGCGACCAGATCGCCGCGTTCCGGCGCGAGCTGGCCGCGGCCGACGTCGAGCTGGCCTCGGTGCTGCCGCTCTACCGCTGGTCGGGCCCGGACGAGGACGCCCGCCAGGCCGCGGTGCGGTACTGGAAGCGGGCCGTCCAGGTCACGGTCGACCTCGGCTGCGACGTCATGAACTCCGAGTTCAACGGGCGGCCGGAGGCCGCGGAGGCGAGCGAGGCGCAGTTCTGGCGGTCGCTGGAGGAGCTGCTGCCCGTCTTCGAGCGCGAGGGCGTGCGGCTGGTGCTGGAACCGCACCCGGACGACTTCTGCGAGGACGGCCGGGCCGCGGTCGACCTCGTGCGCGGGATCGACTCCGACCTGGTGACGTTCCTGTACTGCGCGCCGCACACGTTCCACCAGGGCGGCGACCTGGCCGGCGTCATGCGCCACGCCGGGCCGCTGCTCACCCAGCTGCACATCGCCGACTCGTTCGACCACACCGGGTCCTCGGGCCTGCGCTACATCGTCAACCCGCCCGGCTCCACCGCGCGCGTCCACCAGCACCTCGACGTCGGGCAGGGCGAGGTCGACTGGGACCTGTTCTTCGCCACGCTCGCCGAGGTCGGCTTCGACGGGATCGCGACGGTCTGCGTGTTCGCGTGGGAGGAGCGCGCGCGGGAGTCGCTGGTCGCCAACCGGGAGAAGGTGCAGGAGTACATGCGCAAGCACGGGCTCGACTCGTGAGCAAGCTCGGGATCGGACTGGCCGGGGTCGGCCGGATGGGCCGCATCCACGCCACGAACCTCGTCGCCCGCTGCGCGCGGGCCGGCCTCGCGTGCGTCTACGACGCCGACGCGGCCCGGGCGAAGATCCTGGCGTCCCAGCTGGACGTGCCGGTGGCGGCGAGCTTCGACGAGCTGCTGGAGCGGTCGGAGGCGGTCGCGATCGCCACCCCCACCGGGACGCACGCCGAGCTCTCGGTCACCGCCGCGCGCGCCGGGATGCCGGTGTTCTGCGAGAAGCCGGTGTCGCTGGACCGCGCCACCACGGTCGCGACGATCGAGGCGGTCGAGGCCACCGGCGTGGTGTTCCAGGTGGGCTTCCACCGCCGCTTCGACCCGGACTGGGTGGCCGCCGCGGACCGGATCGCCGCCGGCGAGCTGGGCGAGGTGACGCTGCTGCGCACCTCGCTCCGGGACATGAACCCGCCCGACCCGGCCTACCTCGCCGGCTCCGGCGGCTTCTTCGTCGACGTCACCGTGCACGACCTCGACGTCGCCCGCTGGCTGGTGGGCGAGGTGGTCGAGGTCAGCGCGCACGGCGCCGCCTCCGACCCGGCGTTCGCGGAGCTGGGCGACATCGACACCGCCGTCGTCGTCCTGCGCTTCGCGAACGGCGCGCTCGGCGTCATCGACAACAGCCGGGGCGCCCGCTACGGCTACGAGTGCTCCACCGAGGTGATGGGCACGCTCGCCACCGCCCGGATCGACGCCCCGCACCGCCGCGGGCTGGAGTGGCGCACGCCCGGCACCGCGTCCCGCGACCTCGTGCGCGACTTCGAGGAGCGCTACCCGCACGCCTACGCCGCCGAGCTGGACGCGTTCGCCGAGTGCGTGCGCACCGGCGCCCCGCCCCGCGTCACCGGCCGGGACGCGCTCGCGGCGTTCGACCTGGCCGCCGCGGCCGACACCTCGTGGCGGACAGGCCGCCCCGTGACCCTCTCCCAGGAGGTTTCCGCATGACCGCTGACCGGATCGCAGGCGCACCCATCTCGTGGGGCGTGTGCGAGGTCCCCGGCTGGGGCTACCAGCTGCCGCCCGCGCGGGTGCTCGCCGAGATGCGCGACGTCGGCCTCGCCGCCACCGAGCTCGGACCCGACGGGTTCCTGCCCGCCGACCCCGGCGCCACCGCGGACGTGCTCGCGCGCCACGACCTGCAGGCGATCGGCGGCTTCACCCCGCTGCTGCTGCACGTCCCCGGCCAGGACCCGGTGCCCGACGTGGAGGAGCTGCTGAAGACCTACGCGGCGACCGGTTCGGACGTGCTCGTGCTCTCGGCCGTCACCGGCCTGGACGGCTACGACGAGCGCCCCGAGCTCGACGCCGACGGCTGGGCGACGCTGCTGGGCAACCTCGACCGGCTGCACGTGCTCGCCACCGCGCACGGTGTGAAGGCGGTCCTGCACCCGCACGTCGGCACGATGGTGGAGAACGGCGCCGAGGTGCAGCGCGTGCTCGACGGCTCGTCGATCGCGCTCTGCCTCGACACCGGGCACCTGCTCATCGGCGGCACCGACCCGGCCGAGCTCACCCGCCAGGCCCCGCACCGGATCGCGCACACCCACGTCAAGGACGTCGACCTCGGCCTCGCGCAGCAGGTGCAGTCCGGGCGGCGCACCTACACCGAGGCCGTCCGCGAGGGCGTCTACCGGCCCGTCGGGCAGGGCGATGTCGACTTCGCCGCGATCGTCGGACACCTGCGCGACGAGGGCTACACCGGCTGGTACGTGCTGGAGCAGGACACGATCCTCACGGAGGAGCCACGAGGTGAGGGCCCGCTGACCGACGTGCGCACGAGTGTGGAGGAGTTGCGCGCGCTCCTGGGGAACCATTCCACGACAGAGTGACGCAGGCCTCACCCGGAGGTGACACGCTCCGGACCGCTGGGACGATAGTCCGCAGAGCAGCCGGGATCCGAACGCCGAAGGGGGCGACCACCATGATCAATATCTCCGTGTCCTCGCGATCGTTGGCAGCCGCCCGCCGGGTGGACCCGAACGTCTCCCCCGCCGCCGTGCACGCGGCCGTGGAGGCGGCGATCGCCGAACACGCACGCGAGCAGCGCAGACGCCCGGTGACACCGCCGGAATCAGCCGACGCGACGGACGCGTAGCGACCCGGGCCGGGTCAGCGCGGAGGGGCCGTCGTTCCGCGAACGACCAGGCGCGGGGTGAGCACCACCTCGACGGGCTCGGTGCGCTCCCCGTCCAGGCGTTCCACCGCCGCCGCCACCGCGCGACCGGCCTGCTCGGCGGCCTCCTGGCTCACCGTCGTCAGAGCGATGTGGGCGAGGCGCGCCAGCTCGCCGTCGTCGTAGCCGACCACCGACACGTCCTGCGGCACCCGCACGCCCGCCCGCAGGAACACGTCGAGCAGGCCGATGGCACAGCGGTCGTTGGCCGCGAAGACCGCGGTCGGCAGCTCCGGCCCGGCCAGCAGCTCGCGCGCGGCGTCCGCGCCTGCCGCCTCCACGTAGCCACCGGCGAGCACCCGGCCCGGGCTCAGGCCGTGCCGGCGCAGGGCGGCGTGGAAGCCCGTCCTGCGGTCGGCGGCCATGGCCGCCGACCCGCCGTCGACGTGCACGATCCGCCGGTGCCCGAGCCCGACGAGGTGCTCGACCACCTCGGCGACGCCCGCCTCGTCGTCCACCCGCACCACGTCGAACCCGTCCGGGCGCACCCGCCGCCCCACCACGACAGCCGGGACGCGCGACGCGAGAGCGGCGAGTGCCGCGGCCGGGTGCTCGGGCGCCAGCAGCAGGACTGCCTCGCAGCGCATGTCGAGCAGCGTGTCGACGACGCGCTCCTCGCCGGAGGCGGCGGTGACGGCGCCCAGTGCCACCGCGTACCCGCGCGCGTCGGCGGCGAGCTGCACCTCCTCGGCCAGCTCGGCCCGGAACGCGTCGCGCAGCATGACCGGGACGCCGAGCAGGCGGGTGCGGCGGCGCGCGAGCATGCTGGCCGTGCGGTCGGCGCGGTAGCCCAGGCGGGCGGCGGCCGCGAGCACCCGCTCCCGGGTCTGCGCGCTCGGGCCCGCCACGTCGCGCAGGACGAGGGAGACGGACGCGGTCGAGACGCCCGCCTCGGCGGCGACGTCCTCCAGGCGTGGTCTCCGGTTCACGGCACCCCCTTGACACTCTTCGCGACCGGGAGGATCGTACCTGATGGCTAAAGCGCTTTAAAACGCTGCAACGGGAGCCTCCATGGCAACGACGCACGCCCCCGACACCCCCTGGTCCGAAGCCGCCTGCCGGCTCGAGGACCTGCTCGCGGTGCTCGCCGAGCACACCGATCCACACGACCACCCGCTGGCGGCAGACGTCGTCGACGAGGTGCTGGTCTACGACGCCGACCGACTGCTCGCCGCGCGCGGTGACGCGGTTCGGGCCGATCTGGTCCGCGCGTTCACCGACGGGCCCGGGGTCGTGGTGGTGCGCGGCGCCTACCCCGACGCAGGCGTCGTCGACCGCGCCACCGCCGCGTTCGAGGAGATGATCGCCGAGCAGCGCGCGAGCGGCACGACAGCGGGCGACCACTTCGCGAAGCCCGGTGCGAACGACCGCGTCTGGAACGCGCTCGAGAAGCTCGCCGTGCGCGCGCCCGAGGTGTTCGTCGACTACTACGCCAACCCCGTTCTCGCGCTCGTCGCGGACGCCTGGCTGGGCCCCGGCTACCAGGTCACCTCACAGGTCAACGTGGTGAACCCGGGCGGGGAGGCGCAGGTGGGGCACCGCGACTACCACCTCGGGTTCCTGTCGCCGGCGCAGATCGAGCGGTACCCGGCGCACGTGCACCGCCTCTCCCCCGTGCTCACGCTGCAGGGTGCGGTGGCGCACACCGACATGCCCGTCGAGAGCGGGCCCACGATGTACCTGCCGCACTCGCAGAAGTACGGGCCCGGCTACCTCGCGACCGGGCGTCCCGAGTTCGCGGAGCACTTCGCACGTCACCACGTCCAGCTGCCGCTGCGTAGGGGCGACGCCGCGTTCTTCAACCCCGCGGTCATCCACGGCGCCGGGCACAACCGGTCCGCGGACGTGCGGCGGGCGGCCAACCTGCTGCAGGTCTCGTCGGCGTTCGGGCGGGCCATGGAGAGCGTCGACCGCGACCGGATCTGCCGCGCCGTCTACCCGGCCCTGCGCGCGCACCCCGCGCCCGAGCCTGCCGTCGCCGCGGCCGCCGAGGGCTACCCGTTCCCCACGAACCTCGACCGAGACCCACCGGTCGACGGGCTCGCCCCGGCGAGCCAGGCCGACCTCGTCCGGCAAGCGCTGGCACAGGGCCTCGAACCCGCCGAGTTCGAGGCCGCGCTGACCGCGCACTCCGACCGCCGCCGGACCACCTGATGCCCCTTCTCCACGACAAGGTGCTGCTGGTCAGCGGCGGAACGCAGGGCGTGGGCGCCGGGGTGGCGCGGGCCGCCGCGCGCGAGGGCGCCCCCGTGGCCGTGTCCGGGCGGCGACGGGAGCCGGGCGAGGAGCTCGTCGCCGAGCTGCGCGCCGCCGGGGCCGAGGCGCTGTTCGTGCCGGCCGACGTCGCGGACGTCGCGCAGGCCCGGGCCTCGGTCGCCGCCGTCGTCGAGGCGTTCGGGCGGATCGACTGCCTGGTCAACGCGGCCGGCCTGACCTCGCGGGGCACGCTGCTCGACACCACGCCCGAGCTGTTCGACGCGCACGTGGCGATCAACCTGCGAGCGCCGTTCTTCCTGATGCAGGCCGCCGTGCGCGACATGCTCGGCCGCGGCGCGCCCGGCACGATCGTCAACGTCATCTCCTCCTCGGAGCTGGGCGGGCAGCCCTACCTGGCGCCCTACGTGGCCGCCAAGGCCGGCCTCGCCGGGCTCACCCGCAACGCCGCGCACGCCCACCGCTTCGACCGGGTCCGGATCAACGGCCTCGACATCGGCTGGACCGACACCGAAGGCGAGGACGCCACCCAGCGGCGCTTCCACGACGCCGACGACGGCTGGCGCGAACAGGCGGCGCAGCGGCTGCCGATGGGCAAGCTCGGGCAGGTCGACGAGATCGCCGACTTCGTGGTGCTGCTGCTGTCCGAGCGCAGCGGCGTCGTCACCGGCTCGGTGATCGACTGGGATCAGAACGTCTTCGGAGGGTTGGACTGATGCGCCTCGGACTCGTCGGGCTGGGCCGGATCGGCGCGTTCCACGCGCGGACGCTGGCCGACCTGCCGGCCGTCGACTCGCTCGTCGTCACCGACGCGCTGCCGGCCACCACGAAGGAGGTGGCTGCGCGCGTCGGCGCCGAACCGGTCGACTCGGTGGCCGAGCTGCTGTCCGCGGGCGTCGACGGCGTGCTCGTCGCGGCCGCCACCGACACGCACCCCGAGCTCGTGCTCGCGGCCGTCGAGGCCGGGTTGCCGGTGTTCTGCGAGAAGCCGCTGGCCCGCGCCGTCGGTGACGCCGCGGCGGTGGCGCGGCGGGTGCAGGAGTCGGGCGTGCCCGTGCAGGTCGGGTACCCGCGCCGGTTCGACCCGGCGTTCCTGGCCGCCCGCGCGGCCGTCGAGGGCGGGGAGCTCGGCGGGCTGCACACCGTCCGCTCCACCACGCTCGACCCGGCGCCGCCGCCCGCGGCGTACCTCGCCGGGTCCGGCGGCATCTTCCGCGACTGCGCCGTGCACGACTTCGACGCGGTGCGCTGGGCGACCGGACGGGAGGTCGTGGAGGTGTACGCCACCGGCTCGGACCGCGGCGACCCGCTGTACGCCGACATCGGCGACGTGCACACCGCGGCCGCCATCCTGACGCTGGACGACGGCACGCTCGGCGTCGTCTCGAACAGCCGCGGCAACCCGCGCGGCTACGACGTGCGCCTGGAGCTGCACGGCACCGCCGACAGCGCCGCCGCAGGCCTCGACGACGGGCTGCCGCTGCGCTCGCTGGAGCCGGGCGTCACGTTCCCGGCCGGCCCGCCGCACAGCTTCTTCATGGACCGCCTCGCCGCGGCGTTCCGCGCGGAGCTGGCCGCGTTCACCGAGGTGGTCGCGGGCACGCGCCGGTCCCCCTGCACGGTGCAGGACGCGCTGGAGGTGGCATTCATCGCGGAGGCCGCCGCACTCTCGCTGCGCGAGCACCGCCCGGTCCACGTGGCGGAGCTCCATCCCTGAGCAACGAACGGCACTTTCGTCGATACCTAGCTGACGAGAGTGCCGTTCGTCGCCCGAAGGGGTCCCGCGACGGACGCCGAGTGATCGACATCGGGTAGCGTCAGGCCGACGAGAAGTCGGGAGGACGATGCGCGGCAACCTGTTCGCGGTAGCGGTGGACCTGGTGGTGCTCACCGTGCGGGACGGCATCCTGTGCGTACTGCTGCGGGAGCGGCAGGCCAAGCCGTTCGCCGGGGAGCTCGCGCTGCCCGGTGGGTTCGTGCAGGGTCGCGAGGACCTGCTCGACGCCGCAGGCCGCGAGCTCGCCGAGACCGGCCTGGCGATCCAGGGCCACCACCTCGAGCAGCTCGCCGGCTACGCGGCCCCCGACCGGGACCCGCGCGGGCGCGTGCTGAGCGTCGGGCACCTCGCGCTGGTGCCGGACCTGCCCGAGCCTCCCGGTGAGGGCACCTGGTGGCCGGTGGTGAAGGTCGACGCCCTGGCGTTCGACCACCTGCAGATCCTCGCCGACGGCGTCGAGCGCGCCCGCGCGAAGCTCGAGTACACGACGCTTGCCGCCGCGTTCTGCCCGCCGGAGTTCACGATCTCCCAGCTGCGCCGGGTCTACGAGGCCGTCTGGGACACCACTCCCGACCCGCGCAACTTCTCCCGCAAGGTCACCAACACCGAAGGCTTCCTGGAGCCGACGGGGACAAAGGTCAGCGGCGGCCGAGGACGCCCGGGCCAACTCTTCCGCCGAGGCAAGGCGACGGCTCTGCACCCCCCGATGCTGCGCGAGGCCCCCTCCACACGTACGAACGGCGCATTCGTCCGATAGAGCAGGACGAAGGTGCCGTTCGTACGGTGTCAGATCGTCGGCACGTACGCGGCCAGACCGTCGAGCAGCATGCCGCTGCCCTGCTCCGATCCGTCCCGCGCCTCGGGAGTGGCACAGGACTGCGACACGGTGATGCGGGTCCGCTGCCCACCGAGGTCGGTGAACTCCATGGCCATCACCGTGGAATCCCCGTCCGGGAGGTCCATGGCGACGTCCAGGCGCCGGTTCTCGACCACCTCGCCGTAGGAGCCCGTCAGCGGGAACTCGGAGCCGTCGGGAGCGGACATCGTGGCCTGCCAGGCGCCGCCCGGGCGGACGTCCATCCGGAGGGAGGACCGCACCGCGCCGGACCACTGCGCGTAGTGGTCGGGCTGCGTCCAGGCCGCCCACACGTTCTCGACCGGAGCGTCGAGCTCACGGGTGAGGGTGTAGGAGTAGCTGGAGGTCGTGGTCTCGCTCATGTCCATCTCCTTCGAGTGGTGCGCTCCGTGGTGGAGCCGACAGGAGGATGGACCGGCCAGGACGGCGGAACTGAGCGGTGGCCGGAGAAGATCCGCAGTATCGGTTGCCCATTGTCGTGATCACAGCAATGGACAACCGATACTCGCGATCATGGTGGGTCAGAAGCGGGGGTGATCGCCCTTCATGTGCACCTTCCGCCCGGGCCGGCTCTTGCCGCGGCGCACCTCGCCCAGCACCCACGCCGGCACGTGGCGCGCGGTGAGCACGGCCAGGGCGCGGTCGACGTCGTCGGCCGGCAGGACGGCGACCATGCCGACGCCCATGTTGAACGTCTGCTCCATCTCCGCGCGCTCGACGCGGCCGCGGGTGGCGATCATCTTGAACACCGGCGCCGGGGTCCAGGTGCCGCGTTCGACCACCGCGTCCACGCCCTCGGGCAGCACGCGTTCCAGGTTGCGGGCCAGCCCGCCGCCGGTGATGTGCGAGAACATCCGCACGCCGGTCTCCGCGGTGAGCGCGAGGCAGTCGCGGGCGTAGATCCGGGTGGGGGCGAGCAGCTCCTCGCCGAGGGTGTGCCCGAACTCCTCGACGTGGCCCTCCAGCGGCAGCCGCGCGATCTCCAGCAGGACGTGCCGGGCCAGCGAGTAGCCGTTGGAATGCAGACCCGACGAGCCGAGGGCCAGGAGCACGTCGCCGGGGCGCACGCGGTCCGGGCGCAACATCGCGTCGGCCTCCACGATCCCGACGCCGGTGCCCGACACGTCGTACGCGCCGGCCTCCATCAGCCCGGGGTGCTCGGCCGTCTCGCCCCCGAGGAGGGCGCACCCGGCCTGCTGGCAACCGTCGGCGATGCCCTTGACGATCGACGCGATCTGCTCGGGCACGACCTTGCCCACCGCGATGTAGTCCTGCATGAACAGCGGCTCGGCCCCGCAGACGACGAGGTCGTCGACGACCATCGCGACCAGGTCGAGCCCGATGGTGTCGTGCTTGTCGAGGGCCTGCGCGATCGCGACCTTCGTGCCGACGCCGTCGGTGGAGGAGGCCAGCACGGGCTCGCTGTAGCGGCTCGACTTGAGGGCGAAGAGCCCGGCGAACCCGCCGATGCCCCCCATCACCTCGGGCCGGCCCGCCTTCTCCGCGTGCGGGCGCAGGGCGTCGACCGCGCGCTCCCCGGCGTCGATGTCCACCCCGGCCGATGCGTAGCTCGCACCTGCCCCCTCGGGTTGTGACGTGCGGGTCCGGGGCATGGTCGTCGCGCTCCTGGCGGTCGGGGTCGGCGGGCGCACCGCCGGGGATCGGGTAGGGCCTGCTACCGGGTCAGGGCCGGCCGAGCGCATCGGCGGCACCGTAACCGACGGCGAGCGGGCCCGGGTCACCGGACGCGGCACCGGTGACGTCGCTCGGTACGACCAGCTCCTCGAGCAGGTGCTTGCCGAGCCGCGCCTCGTCGGGCAACGCGATCGGGTACTCGCCGGTGAAGCACGCAGCGCACAGGCGGCTGCGGGGCTGCTCGCTGGCCGCGATCATCCCGTCGACGGAGACGTAGCCCAGGGAGTCGGCGCCGATGGAGCGGCGCACACCCTCGGTGTCCAGACCGCTCGCCACGAGCTCGGCGCGGGTGGCGAAGTCGATGCCGTAGAAGCAGGGCCAGCGCACCGGCGGGGAGGCGATGCGCACGTGGACCTCGAGGGCGCCGGCCTCGCGCAACATGCGCACGAGCGCGCGCTGGGTGTTGCCGCGCACGATGGAGTCGTCGACCACGACGAGCCGCTTGCCGCGGATGACCTCGCGCAGCGGGTTGAGCTTGAGCCGGATGCCCAGCTGCCGGATGGTCTGGCTGGGCTGGATGAAGGTGCGGCCGACGTACTGGTTCTTCACCAGGCCCTGGCCGTAGGGGATGCCGGCGCCCTGCGCGTAACCGATGGCCGCCGGGGTGCCGGACTCGGGCACCGGGATCACCAGGTCCGCCTCGGCGGGGAACTCGGCCGCGAGCCTGCGGCCGATCTCGACCCGGGCGGCGTGCACGGAACGCCCGGAGATGGTGGTGTCCGGCCGGGCCAGGTACACGTACTCGAACACGCAGCCCTTCGGCTCCGGCGCGGCGAACCGCGAGCTGCGCAGCCCCTCGGCGTCGATGGCCAGCAGCTCGCCGGGCTCCACCTCGCGGACCATCGACGCGCCGACGATGTCCAGCGCCGCGGTCTCGCTCGCCACCACCCAGCCGCGCTCGAGGCGGCCCAGCACCAGCGGCCGGACGCCGTGCGGGTCGCGCGCCGCGTAGAGCGTCTGCTCGTCGGCGAACACGAGCGAGAACGCCCCGCGCACGCGCGGGAGCAGCCGCAGCGCCGCCTCCTCCACGCCGGTGTCGGCCGCGGAGGCGGCCAGCAGCTCGCTGATCAGGTCGGAGTCGGTGCTGGCCGGGATCGCGCCGCGCTGCCCGCGCGGGGTGCCCTCGCGCAGGGCGATGACCTCGTCGCGCAGCTCGGCGGTGTTGACGAGGTTGCCGTTGTGGCCGAGCGCGATCCCGCTCCCCGTGGCGGTGGTGCGGAACGTGGGCTGCGCGTTCTCCCACGAGGTGGAGCCGGTGGTGGAGTAGCGGCAGTGCCCGACGGCGAGGTGGCCCTTCAGCGAGGAGAGTACCTGCTCGTCGAAGACCTGGCTGACCAGCCCGAGGTCCTTGAACACGACCATGCGGCGACCGTCGGAGACGGCGATGCCGGCGGCCTCCTGGCCACGGTGCTGCAGGGCGTAGAGCCCGTAGTAGGTGAGGTTGGCGACGTCCTCACCCGGCGCCCAGACCCCGAAAACGCCGCACTCCTCGCGGGGGGCCGGGTCGTGGGCCTCCGGGTCGAGCTCGGGTTCCGGGTTGCGTCGGGTCGGCTGCTGGTTCCTGGCGGAACTCGGGCCCACAACTCGCTCCTTGCGCAGACGGCGGCTCAACGGCCGATGCTACGCCGCTGGAGGCCCGGGACCCAGCCTCCGGGACCGGCGTCACCGAACCACCGGCCCTGCCCGAGGTCGCAGCCGAGCTCGGCGAGGCGCTGCGCCTGCACGGCCGTCTCCACCCACTCCGCGGTGACCTCGAGACCGAGGGCGTGCGCGAGCTCCACCAAAGCCCGGACGATCGAGGAGTCTGTGGGGTCGGCGGACGGGTTGCGCAGCCCGTCGATGAAGGACCCGTCGATCTTCAACCCGTGCACCGGGAGCCTGCGCAGCCAGGCGAGGCTCGAGTAGCCGGTGCCGAAGTCGTCCAGCGCGATCCGGACGCCCGCCTCCCGCAACGCGCCCAGCGCGTCGAGGACCACCACCTCGTCACGGAGCACGGCCTGCTCGGTGATCTCCAGCTGGAGCAGGTGCGGCGGCAGGCCGGTGGCGGCCAGCACCCCGGTGACCTCGTGCACCCACGCCGGTTCCGCCAGCTGCACCGGGGAGACGTTCACGCTGACGAACGGCGCGGCGTCGCCCAGCTCGTGCCACCAGGCCGCGGCCTGGGTGCACGCCGCCTCCAGCACCCACCGGCCGAGCGGCACGATCGCGCCGCTCTGCTCGGCGAGCTCGATGAACCGGTTGGGCCCGACGAGCCCCTGCTCGGGATGCTGCCAGCGCACGAGCGCCTCGGCGCCCCGCACATGGCCGTCGGCCAGCCGCACGAGGGGCTGGTAGACCAGCCGGAACTCCCCGCGGTCGATCGCCCCGCGCAGCCCGGAGAGCAGCGCGAACCGGGCGGCCTCCGCGGCGTCGCGCTCCGAGTCGAACACGACGCGCCGCCCGCCGCCCAGCGCCTTCGCCCACGCGCGGGCCACGTCGGCGGCCCGCAACAGCTCCGCGGCACTGCCCTGCGCGGTCGCCGCCTCGGCCACTCCGATGCTCGCGGACACGACCAGGGTGTGGTTGTCGATCCGGAACGGCGTGGCCAGCGCCGCCTGCAGGCGGTCGGCGAGCCTGCTCACCTCGGCCGCACCCGCGGGATCGGCCACGAGCACCGCGAACTCGTCGGCGCCCGTCCGGCACACGACGTGGTCACCGGCCGCCAGCTGCAACCTGCCCGCGACACCGAGCAGCAGCCGGTCACCGACCTGCTGGCCCAGCTCGTCGCCGATCGGGTGGAACCCGTCCAGATCGAGCGCGCAGACGCCCACGTTCTCCGGCCCGTCCCCGGCGAACGCGCGCTCCAGCCACTGGTCGGCCACCGCCTCGTTCGGCAGGCGCGTGAGCTGGTCGGAGAAGGACGCCTCGTGCAGCCGCGACCAGAGCCGGTGGCGTTCCGAGACGTCCTCGACCACGGCCATGAGGTGCGACGCGCTGCCGTCGTCGCCGAGCACCCGCGAGGCCGTGGCGTGCACCCACCGCACCCGCGAGTCGGCGCGCACGAGCCGCAGCTCCAGGCGCATGACCTCGGGCTCGCCGCGCACGAGCCGCTGCAGCCGCTCGACGACGTCCACCATGTCGTCGGGGTGCACGAAGTCCGACACCGGACGCGGCTGGTCGAGCGGACCTCCCAGGCCGACGATGTCCGACAGCGCCGGGTTGAGGTCCAGGACCTGGCCGTCGAGGGCCAGGATCGCGATCCCCACGGCGCCCTGCTCGTAGACCGCGCGAATGTGCCAGTCGAGGACCGTCGGCGCCCGGCCCCGCACCGGGGCGGCGGGGCGCTGCCGGTCGCGGTAGGCACCCACCGCGCCGGCCACCAGCTCATCCAGCACCGCGGCGAGACGCAGTTCGCCGTCGCGCCCGTCCAGGCCCAGCGCCGCGGGCGCGTCGCGGCGCAGCAGCCGGAGGCTGGGCACGATCACGTCCCCGAACTCGTCACCGAGACCGCTCGGGCGACGGCACGCTCCGATGGGCACAAGCTGCGCTCCGATGCTCCGCGCGGCCAGCGGCCAGAACGGCTCGGCGTGCACCGTGGCGGCGAGCTGGCGCAGCACCGTGGCGAAGTGGCCTGCCGCGCTCGGGTCCCCGTCGTGGATCAGTTGGGACCACCGGGCCGCCACCGACTCGATGCGCCCGTGCTCGGAGGCACGGGGTGGGCGGGCCGGCGAGCCGGGCGCGGGGATCTCGGCGGGACCGGGAAGGCTGCGCGGAGCGACCACGCGCCCACCTCCTGTCGCCCGTCCGGTTCGACCCGCCCCTGATCGGATCAATCTTCCGTCCCTCACCCGAGTTCGCGCCACCACGACGTGTGCGCATTCACCGAAGCGAGCGGCACGCTAGTGTCCCCCGCCGGAAGCTCGCCGAACAATTCGGCGGCCCAGCTCCACGCCTGGGTCCACCGACTTACCCGGCGGGGGACACTAGTCGCTCACAGGAGCGGCAGCAGCCGGGAGACTTCCGCGCTCCGGCTCCCCGACGCCAGCAACGAGCCTGTGCTCAGCGCGGCGTCCCACGTCAGGCGGCCGGCCACCAGCGCGAGCCATGTTCGCGCGTCGGACTCCACCACGTTCGGCGGGGTGCCACGGCCGTGTCGCGGCCCGCTCACGCACTGCACCGCGCCGAAGGGCGGGATCCGCACCTCGACGCTGTGCCCCGGCGCCGCGGCGGCGAGGGCGGCGAGACTGTCCTTCACCGCTGCGCGCAGGACCGGCCGATCCGGCGCCGCCCCACCGTCCAGCCACTCCAGCACCGCGGCGTCGACGGCCGTGCCGCCGGATCCTCCTCGCACGTCGGGGACGGTAACCGATTCGGCACGGACCTGACCGTTCGGAGAGGTGATCACCCGAACGGCTCGCCCCCGCTCAGCCCAGAGATCGCTCCGCAAGCTCCGCTCAGCCCCGATGATCGCTCCGCAAGCTCCGCTCAGCCCCGATGATCGCTCCGCAAGCTCCCCGCTCAGCCCCGATGATCGCTCCGCAAGCTCCGCTCAGCCGAACAGCGCCGGCAGCGTCCCCTCCCACGCCGCGCGCAGCGTCGCGAGCGGCAGCTCCGGGAGACCCTCGACGGTCAGCGCGGAGCCGCCCGTGGTCCCCAGCACCCCGGAGGGCACCCCGGCCTCCTCCGCGTGGGCCAGCACCTCGTCCACGCGGTCGGCCGCCACGGTGACGAGCACCCGCCCCGCCGACTCGGAGAACAGCGCGACGAACGGGTCGAGCGGCGGGAGCGTCACAGCCGCCCCGTGCCCCCCGACCAGGCACGCCTCCACGAGCGCCTGGGCGAGCCCGCCGTCGGACAGGTCGTGCGCGCCGGTGAGCAGTCCGTCGGCGGCCGACCGCGCGAGCAGCGCGGCGAGCCGGGCCTCCGCGGCCAGGTCGACGGCGGGCGGGCGGCCCCCGAGGTGCTCGTGCACGACGTGCGCCCACTCGCTGCCGCCCAGCTCGTCACGCGTGTCGCCGAGCAGCACGACCGCGTCACCATCGCGGCGGAACCCGGACGGGACGCGGGTGGCCACGTCCTCGAGCACGCCGAGCACGCCGACCACCGGGGTCGGCAGGATCGCGCGGTCGCCGGTCTGGTTGTAGAAGCTGACGTTGCCGCCGGTGACGGGGATGCCGAGCTGCGCGCACCCGTCGGCGAGGCCGCGCACGGCCTGCTGGAACTGCCACATGACGTGCGGATCCTCGGGCGAGCCGAAGTTCAGGCAGTTGGTGACGGCGAGCGGCACGGCCCCGCTGGTGGCCACGTTGCGCAGGGCCTCGGCCAGCGCGAGCTGCGCACCCGAGTACGGGTCGAGCGCCACGAAGCGGGCGTTGCAGTCGGTGGCGACGGCGATGCCGCGGCCGGTGCTCTCGTCGATCCGCACCACTCCGGCGTCCGCCGGCTGGGCGGAGGCGGTGTTTCCGCGCACGTAGCGGTCGTACTGGTCGGTGACCCACGCGCGGCTGCACAGGTTCGGGCTGGCCGCCATGCGCAGGATCTCGGCGTGGAGCTCGCTCGGCGCGGCCGGGCGCGGCAGCCGGTCCGGGGCGTCGGCGATCAGCAGGTCCTGCCGGTCGGAGCGAGCCACCGGCCGCCGGTAGACCGGGCCGTCGTGGGCCACGGTGCGCGGCAGGACGTCCACCACGGTGTCGCCGTGCCAGTCGATCACGAGGTGATCCCCGTCGGTGACCTCGCCGATCACGGTGGCGAGCACGTCCCACTTGCGGCACACCTGCAGGAACGCGTCGACGTCCTGCGGGCGCACCACGGCGCACATGCGCTCCTGCGACTCGCTGGACAGGATCTCGGCGGGCGTCATCCCCGTGGCGCGCAGGGGGACGGCGTCGAGGTCGACGTGCATGCCGCCGTCACCGGCGCTCGCCAGCTCCGAGGTGGCGCAGGACAGGCCCGCACCGCCGAGGTCCTGGATGCCGACCACCAGGCCCGCGTGGAACAGCTCCAGGCAGCACTCGATGAGCACCTTCTCGGTGAACGGGTCGCCCACCTGCACCGACGGGAGCTTCTTGCGCCCGCCGCCGGTCTCGTCGCCGGCGAAGGTCTCGCTGGCGAGCACGCTCACGCCGCCGATGCCGTCCAGGCCGGTGCGGGCGCCGAACAGGATGATCTTGTTTCCGACCCCGGAGGCGAACGCCAGGTGCAGGTCCTCGGTGCGCATCGCGCCGACGCAGAGCGCGTTGACCAGCGGGTTGCCCAGGTAGCCGGGGTCGAACACGACCTCCCCGCCGATGTTGGGCAGCCCGAGCGAGTTGCCGTAGCCCCCGACGCCCGCGACCACGCCGGGCAACACGCGCGCGGTGTCCGGAGCGTCCGCGGGGCCGAAGCGCAGCGGGTCGGCGACGGCGACCGGGCGCGCGCCCATCGCCATGATGTCGCGGACGATCCCGCCCACACCGGTGGCCGCACCCTGGTAGGGCTCGACGTAGGACGGGTGGTTGTGCGACTCGACCTTGAAGGTCACCGCCCAGCCGTCGCCGATGTCGACGACACCGGCGTTCTCACCGATCCCGGCCAGCATCCGCTCGCGCATCGCGTCGGTGGTGGTCTCGCCGAAGTACGCCAGATGGACCTTCGAGGACTTGTAGGAGCAGTGCTCGCTCCACATCACCGCGTACATCGCCAACTCGGCATCGGTGGGCCTGCGGCCCAGGATCTCGCGGATGCGCGCGTACTCGTCGTCCTTGAGCCCCAGCTCGCGGAAGGGCTGGGGGTGGTCGGGGGTGGCGGCGGCATGCTCGACGGAGTCGGCCGCCTGCACGGCTGGTGTCCCGGCTGATGTCACGGCTGGTCAGCCTACGTCTCGCCGTCACGGTCCGGGCCGTCGGCCGCGTCACGCCCGCCATCCGCGCTCACACACCGACTTCTGCGCCGAGACACCGACTGCAGTCGGTGTGCGAGGTCAGGAGTCGGTGCGTGAGCGATCAGGGTCGCTCCGCCGCGCCGGGTCAGGACTTGCGCGTGTCGGTCGGCAGCTGCACGACGCTCACGAAGAAGTGGTCGATCTGCTTGATCGCCTCGATGAAGCCCTCGAAGTCCACGGGCTTCGTGACGTAGGCGTTGGCGTGCAGCTGGTAGCTGCGCAGCACGTCCTCCTCGGCCTGCGAGGTGGTCAGCACGATCACCGGGATGGAGGCCAGGTTCGGGTCGGCCTTGACCTCGCGCAGCACCTCACGCCCGTCGCGACGGGGGAGGTTGAGGTCGAGCAGGATCAGATCCGGGCGCGGGGCGTCCGCGTAGGGCTCCTCCCGGTGCAGGTACGCGAGCGCCGCCTCGCCGTCGCTGACCACGTCGAGCCGGTTGTGCAGGTACTCGTCGAACGCCTCGCGGGTCATGAGCACGTCACCGGGATCGTCCTCGACCAGCAAGACGTTGATCGTCTTGGCCTGCGGATCGCTCATTCGTCGGCCTCCTCGGGAAGTGCGGGCAGGGTGAAGCGGATGGTCGTGCCGGGGCCGGAGCCGGACACCAGACCGATCCGGCCCCCGTGGAACTCGACGATCTTCTTGCTGAGCGCGAGGCCGATCCCGGTGCCCGGGTAGACCTCGCGGCCGTGCAGCCGCTGGAAGATCACGAAGATCTTCTCGCCGTACTCGGGCTCGATGCCGATCCCGTTGTCGGAGACGGTGATCTCCCAGGTCGCGCCGTCCCGGCGGGCCTGGGCTCGGACGACGGGTGGCACGTCCTCGCGGCGGAACTTCAGGCCGTTGCCGAGCAGGTTGGCCAGCAGCACCTGCAGCAGGCCGGGGTCACCGGAGACGGTCGGCAACTCGTCGATCACGAGCTCGCCGCCCGCCTCCTCGCGCACCGACTCGAGCTGCGCGGCCGCCGAGGCTGCGACGCCGCTGAGGTCGACGGTGCGGAAATCCTCGGTGCTGCGCCCGACGCGGGAGAACGCGAGCAGGTCGTTGATCAGCCGCTGCATCCGCTGCGCGCCGTCGACGGCGAACGCGATGTACTGGTCCGCCCGCTCGTCGAGCTGACCGGAGTACCGGCGCTGCAGCAACTGGCAGAAGCTGGACACCTTCCGCAGCGGCTCCTGCAGGTCGTGGCTCGCGACGTAGGCGAACTGCTCCAGGTCCTGGTTGGACCGCGCCAGCTCGCGGGCCTGCTCGTCGAGCCGCCGGTTGACGGCCTGGGCGTCGTCGAGGTCGCGCAGGATGTGTCGGCGCATCGCCTCCACGTCCTCGCCCAGCTCGCTGATCTCCCGCGGTCCGCCGACGCGCACCGGCCGCTGGACATCACCCGACACGACCTCACGCACCTTGTGGGCCAGCTCCGAGAGGGGCCCCAGCACGCCCCTCGCCAACCCGATACCCGCGGCGACCAGGAACGACGCCAGCACCGCCGAGATCGCGACACCGACACCCACCAGGAACGATGACGCGTCGTCCATGCGGTCGTAGGCCGCACCCCGCTGCGCCTCCAGGTCCGCCACCAGCTCTCGCGTCGCGGCTCGTACCTCGTCGAACAGCGCCAGACCGGTCTCCGGTGCCGGGGCGTCCGACGCGGCACCGATCACGGGCTGGGCGTACTCCGCGCGCCACCGCTGCTCGGCGGCGCGCACCGCAGCGAGGTCGGGGGCGATCTCCTCGAGCCCGCGGTCGACGGCCGCCTCCAGCGCAACGACGGCCGCGTCCTGGGCACCGATCCCGCTCCAGTAGGGCTCGAGGAACTCGGGCCGGCCCGCGAGGTCGAACCCGCGCACGCCGGTCTCCTGGTCCACCAGCGCCACGGCCAGCTGCTGGGCCGACACCAGCGCCGGGCTCGCCACGTCCACCAGGCCGGACCGCGCGTCGGCGAGCCGCGACAGGGCCACCGCACCGAGCGCGATCGCGGCCAGCGCGATGAGGGCGGCGAGAGACGCGCCGACCGCGAACACCCGCGACAACGGCCAGCGCTGACCGCTCTCCTCGCTGCGGCGGCTGCGCAGGGCGCGCCTGCGCGGCGGCCGCGTGAGGTCGACGTTCACCCCGGCTGCCCCGTGGTGGCGCCGTGGGCGGCTTGCGGCGCACCCGCGGGCGTGTCGTCCGAGGAGAGCACCAGGATCGCGACGTCGTCGGAGAGGGCCCCGCCGTTGAACCCCTGCGCGCGTTCCACCAGGCGGGCGGGCAGCCCGTCGAGATCGACGTCGCGCTCCTCGGCGAGCAGGTCCAGGAGCCCTTCCTCCCAGAGCGGCTCGCCCTCGACCGGGCCGTGTCCCTCGATCAGGCCGTCGGTGTAGACCATCAGCACCCACCGCGGGTCCAGGGACACCGAGAGCGCGTCCCACGTGGCATCCGCCGACACGCCCAGCGGGAGGCCGACGGCGGGGGTGGCCGGGCGCGGTTCGGGATGTAGCGACACCGGCGGCGGATGGCCGGCGAGCCGGACGAGCGCGTCCGCCGTGCCCCCGGGACCCGTGCGGATCGCCACCGTGCACACGGTCGTGAACAGCGAAGGGTCGTGCCGCTCGCTCACGAGCACCTGCTGCAGCTTCGGCAGCAGCTGCGGCTCGTCGACCCCGGCCAGCACCAGCGCACGCCACGACACCCGCAGCAACGCGCCCAGCGCCGCCTCGTCGGGACCATGGCCGCACACGTCCCCGACGATGGCGTGCACCGTGCCGGTCGGGCCGAGCACGGCGTCGAAGAAGTCACCGCCGATCAGCGATCGGGTGCGCCCCGCCTGGTAGAACGAGCGCGCCCGGACGGCGCTGCCCGCCAGCAGCGGGGATGGCAGCAGCCCGCGCTCCAGGCGCACCGACTCGGCGGCGGCCAGCTCCTCCTCCCGCAACCGCAGCAGGCTGGTCTCGGCCCGCCGCCGCTCGACGGCGTAGCGCACCGCCCGGATCAGGACCTGCCCGTCGACCTTGCCCTTGACCAGGTAGTCCTGGGCGCCGGCCGCCACCGCCGCCATCCCGAGATGCTCGTCGTCCAGACCGGTGAGCACGCAGACCGCGGCCGTGCCGTGCGCGCGCAGGATCTGGCGCAGGCCGTCGAGCCCGTGGGTACCGGGGAGGTTGAGGTCGAGCAGCACGCAGTCCGACCGGCGCAGCAGATCACCCGTGACGACGTCGGCCACCGACTCCGACACGACCACGCGCAGCGCCGGATCGACCTCGGCGAGCAGCTCCTGCACGAGGAACGCGTCACCCGGATCGTCCTCCACCAGCAGCACGCTGCGCGGGGCTGCGGGAACGAAACCGGTCATGCGGGTGCTTCTCCTCGCGGGACCCGCGCTGTGGCGGAACGACGGAACGCGGCAGCCTAGATCGGAGAGTGGGCCTACCGCAGGTCGGGACTCAGGCGGCGGACACCGCGGCCTGCAGCACCGACGTGAAGAGCGCGAGCCCGTCGGCGGACGGGCCGGTCAGCAGGTCGATCGCGTGCTCGGGGTGCGGCATCAGCCCCACCACCCGACCGTCGGCCGAGGCGATCCCGGCGATGGCCGCCATCGACCCGTTGGGGTTCTCGCCCGCGTAGCGGAACACGACCCGGCCGTCGCCTTCGAGCCGCGCGATCGTCTCCGCGTCGGCGACGAAGCGGCCCTCGATGTTCTTGATCGGAACGAGGATCTCCTGGCCGGCTTCGAGGCCGCTGGTCCACGCCGTGGTGACCGAGTCGACGCGCAGCCGCTGGTCGCGGCAGATGAAGTGCAGCCCGGCGTTGCGCACCATGGCGCCCGGCAGCAGGCCGGCCTCGCAGAGGATCTGGAACCCGTTGCAGATGCCGAGCACGGGAACGCCCCGCCCGGCCGCCGCGACGACCTCGGTCATGATCGGCGCGATGCTGGCGATGGCTCCCGCGCGCAGGTAGTCGCCGTAGGAGAACCCGCCGGGAACGACGATCGCGTCGACGCCATGCAGGTCGTGGTCCCCGTGCCACAGCGACACGGGCTCCCCGCCCGCGTACCGCACGGCGCGGGCCGCGTCCACGTCGTCCAGGGTGCCCGGGAAGGTGATGACCCCGATCCTCATGCCCGTGTCACCACCCAGTCCTCGATCACGGGGTTCGCCAGCAAGGTGGCGGCCACCCGCTGCAGCGTCTCGTCGTCCACAGAGTCGTCCACCTCGAGCTCGAAGTGCTTGCCCTGCCGCACGTCCCCGACGCCATCGACACCGAGCCGCGCGAGCGCACCCGCAACAGCCTGCCCCTGCGGGTCGAGGATCTCCGCCTTGGGCATCACGTCCACCACGACCTTCGCCACGCGACCAGCCTACGGTCACCTGCGCGGCCCCCTCCCCCGACCGCCCGTGACCCTCCTCCCAACCGCCCGCGACCAGCCCCGGCACCTTCCGTCCGTCCCGCGCACGGGCACCTCCGGTGGCAGGATGAGCGTCCGTGCAGATCACCCACTACGGCCATTCCTGCGTGCTGCTGGACACCGGTGCGGCCCGGCTGCTCATCGACCCCGGCTCGTTCTCGGCCGGGTTCGAGTCGGTGCGCGGGCTCGACGCGGTGCTCGTCACCCACCAGCACTTCGATCACCTCGACGCCGACCGGCTCGGCCCGCTGCTGGACGCCAACCCCGACGCCAGGCTCGTCGTGGACAGCGGCACCGCGGAGCAGCTCGACGCCGTCGCGCACGAGGTCGTCGCTCCCGGCGCGACCGTGGAGATCGCCGGTGCCCGCGTCGACGTGCTGGGCGGGCGGCACGCCGTGATCCACCCCGACATCCCGGTGATCGCCAACAACGCCTACCTGGTGGACGGCACCCACCTGCACCCCGGCGACGCGTTCACCCCGCCGCCGGCACCGGTCGAGGTGCTGTTCCTGCCCACCGGCGCACCGTGGCTCAAGGTCGCCGAGGCGGTCGACTACCTCCGGGCCGTCGCGCCCCGGACCGCCGTCCCGATCCACGAAGCCGTCCTCGCCCGCCCGGCGATGCACTACGGGATGTTCGAGAAGCTCGGCCCGCAGGGCACCGCGATCCGCGTGCTGGACCGCGAGACGCCCACGGACCTCTGACCCGGCCGCGACACCCGCGCACGCAGACCGCGACTCGCGTGCAGTGGGAGCCCGACTCGCGCGGGTTGGGCTCCCCCACTCCGCGAGTCGGGGTGTGGGGGTGCGTGTGTCGCGTCAGGCGGCGCGGGCGGGGGCCCCGAGGTGGTACGTGGCCGGGCCGGCGCCGAGGGAGAGTGCCGCGTCCACCGCGGCGAGCACGGCGGTCCGACGGGGCGCGCGCTTCAGGTCCTTGGCCCGCACGTTGATCCGCACGAGGCCACCGCGCCGGACGGTGCGGACCACCTCCGCGGCCAGCACGCGGCAGCGCCATGCCTCGGCCGCCCGTCGGTCGTCGGCGACGGGGCGGCGCTCGCCGGACACCCGGAAGCCGAGCACGCGGGCCCTCAGCAGCACGCCTTCCCGGAGGAACCGCACGCCGTGCTCGTCGGCGAGCATCCCGAACCCCTGCTCGCGCAGGGCCGTGGCGGTGCCGGGCGACGCGAGCCAGCGCGGTGGCACGAACAGGTCGGTGCGCAGCCCGACCGCGGTCAGGGCCCGGCGGGCGGCCGTGAGCCGCAGGCCGGCCTCGTGCGGGGGCAGGGCGGCGAACTCGGCGCGGCGCCCCACCCTCGCCAGCGAGGAGCCCATCGGCTCCGGTGTGTGATCGAACCCGTGCAGCACCAACGCGTCGCCCACCGCGCGCCGCTCGTGCAGGAAGCGCACCAGCGGCGCGCCGTCCGGCACGCCCGCGGGTCGGAACAGCTGCGACAGCGGAACACCGCGCGCGTCCAGCTCGCCGGCGAAGTCGACGGCTCGGGCGAGCGCCTCGGGGGCGTCGTGGGTCAGCCCGGAGAGCGAGACGACCAGGTGTGAGACGGCCACGCGGCTATGGACTCATGCCGGCGTGAACAGCGGTTGACCAGGCCGTGAGGGGCGGATGGTGACTGAGCGCCATTCACAGGTCGCGGCCGGTGATCCGTTCGTAGGCCTCGACGTAGCGGGCGCGGGTGGCTGCCACGACGTCGGCGGGCACCTCCGGCCCCGGCGGGGTGCGGTCCCAGTCCAGGGTCTGCGACCACTCGCGCACGAACTGCTTGTCGAACGCGTACTGGGGCCGGCCCGGCTCCCAGGAGTCGGCCGGCCAGAACCGCGACGAGTCCGGGGTGAGCACCTCGTCGGCGAGCACGATCCGCCCGTCCCCGTCGACACCGAACTCGAGCTTGGTGTCCGCGACGATGATCCCGTTGGTCGCCGCGGTCTCGGCACCACGCGTGTAGACGGCCAGAGTGAGCTCGCGCAGCCGCGCGGCGGTGTCCGCCCCGACGAGGGCGACGACGTCGTCGAACGTCATGAACTCGTCGTGCTCGCCGACCGCCGCCTTCGTGGTGGGGGTGAAGATCGGCTCGGGCAGCTTCGACCCTTCGACGAGGCCGTCCGGGAGCGGCACCCCGGACACGGTGCCCTGCTTGCGGTACTCCTCCAGCCCCAGCCCTGCGAGGTAGCCGCGCGCGATGCATTCCACGGGCAGCATCTCCAGCCGCCGGCACCGGACGGCGCGGCCGGCGAACTCGGCCGGCACGTCGGTGCCGGAGACCACGTGGTGCGGGACGAGGTCGGCGAGCCGGTCGAACCACCACAGCGACAGCTGGGTGAGCACGCGCCCCTTGTCCGGGACGGGCGTGGGCAGCACCACGTCGTAGATCGACACTCGGTCCGACGCCACCAGGACGAGGTCGTCCCCGTCGAGGTAGACGTCGCGGACCTTGCCCGAGTGCAGCAGCTTCACAGGATCGCTCCGGGGGTGTAGGTGGCGGCGTTTGGGTGCGCCTCGGCGATCTCCCGCACGCGGTCGGCGACGGCGGCGACCTGCGCGGTGGCGGCGCCGGTGAACCGCAGCGGGTCGGTGAGCAGCCCGTCGAGCGTCCCCGCGGGCAGCCCGAGGCGCTCGTCACCGGCGAGCCGGGCGACGAGGTCGTTGTCGGCCTGGCCCTTCTCGCGCATGGCCAGCGCGACACCCACGGCGTGCTCCTTGATCACCTCGTGTGCGGTCTCCCGCCCGACCCCGGCGCGCACGGCGGCCATCAGCACGGCCGTGGTGGCGAGGAAGGGCAGGTAGCGGTCGAGCTCACGTGCAACGACGGCCGGGTAGGCGCCGAACTCGTCGAGCACCGTCAGCGTCGTTTCGAACAGGCCGTCGAGGGCGAAGAACGCGTCGGGCAGCACCACGCGGCGCACCACGGAGTCGGAGACGTCGCCCTCGTTCCACTGGGAGCCGGCCAGCTCGGACGCCATCCCGGCGTAGCCGCGCAGCAGCACCAGCATCCCGTTGATCCGCTCCGCGGACCGGGAGTTCATCTTGTGCGGCATCGCCGACGACCCGACCTGGCCGGGTTGGAACCCCTCCGTGGCCAGCTCTGCACCTGCCATCAGCCGGATCGTGGTGGCCAACGACGACGGCGCGGCGGCCAGCTGGACGAGCGCGCTCACGACGTCGAAGTCGAGCGAACGCGGGTAGACCTGCCCGACGCTTGTCAGCACGCCGGCGAACCCGAGGTGCCCGGCCACCCGCTGCTCCAGGTCGGAGAGCTTGGCCGCGTCGCCGTCGAGCAGGTCGAGCATGTCCTGCGCCGTTCCGACCGGGCCCTTGATCCCGCGCAGCGGGTAGCGCCCGCGCAGGTCCTCCAGCCGCGCGTAGGCCACGAGCAGCTCGTCGGCGGCCGAGGCGAACCGCTTTCCGAGCGTGGTGGCCTGCGCCGCGACGTTGTGCGAGCGCCCGGCCATCACCAGCTCGGCGTGCTCACCCGCCCGGCGGGCCAGCCGTGCGAGGACGGCGACGGTGCGGTCGCGGACGTGCTCCAGCGACAGCCGCACCTGCAGCTGCTCCACGTTCTCCGTGAGATCCCGGCTGGTGAGGCCCTTGTGGACGTGCTCGTGCCCGGCGAGCGCGTTGAACTCCTCGATCCGCGCCTTCACGTCGTGGCGGGTGACGCGCTCCCGCGCGGCGATCGAGGACAGGTCGACCTGCTCGATGACGCGCGCGTAGTCCTCGACCACGCCGTCCGGGACGTCGATGCCGAGCGCGCGCTGCGCCTCGAGCACCGCGATCCAGAGCCGTCGCTCCAGAACGATCTTGTTCTCCGGCGACCAGATCCGGACCAGCTCCGGGCTCGCGTAGCGGGCAGCCAGCACGTTGGGAATCACGTTAGGGCAGCTTACGGCTGCGGGCCCGCACCGCCGCGCCCGCACCGTCCTCGCGACACACACGCACCGAGACCCCGACTCGCGGGACTTGAGCCCCGACTCGCGGGGCCCCCGCGAGTCGGGCCCCCCTGCACGCGAGTTGGGGGTCAGAGGGTGCGTAGGAGGACTTCGCGGCCGACGGCGCGGGGGTCGGGGTCGGACTCGATGAGCGCGCTCACCACCGCCCCGTCGACGAGCGAGACGAGGTCGCGCACCTCGACCGGGTCCCGCGGCCGCCCGGATCGGGAGAGGATCTCGGCGACCAGGCCGTCGAACTCGTCACGCAGCCGCCGCATCAGCGGCGCGAGGTAGGGCCGCCGCCCGGCGCCGACGAGCCGCTCGTAGCGCAGCAGCGCCGCGTCCAGGCCGCCGGACCGCGACTCCGGCCCGATCAGCTGGTCGAGCACCAGCTCCACCAGCTCGCTCGTGCCGGGCACGCCGTCGGGCAGCGCGTCGAGCTGCTCGCGGATCTCGGCGAGCTCGTCCCGGCCGGTCCGCTCGACGGCGGCGGTGACCAACTCATCGAGCGAGGAGAAGTAGTACGTGGTGGACGCCAGCGGCAGCCCGGCCCGTTCCGCCACGGCCCGGTGCCGCACGGCGTCGAACCCGCCGGAACGCAGCAGCGCGGCGGCAGCGGTGACGAGCTCCTGCCGCCGCCGCTCCCCCTTGCTGGTGCCGCCCACGCCCCCATCCTCCCCTCCCCTCTCCGCGTGGGTCAGAGGCGTGGTGACAGGTGGTTCGCCAGGCCGTCCAGGCGGTCGGCGAAGGGGGCCTGCGTGCCCGGGCCGTCGCCCCTGCTGCTGACGACCACCGTGCCGCCCGAGGCGGTCGGGGCGACGACGGCGCCCTCCACGGGTTCTGGCTGCGCGCCGGGCGGCAGGTACTGGACGGTCAGCAGGCCGGTGGCCTCGCCGTCGCGGACCTCGACGTTGACGCCGCGCTCACCACCGGGGCGGCACTCCATCGTGGTGGCCGCCTCCGGCGCACCGGCCACCTCCGGCAGGAACTCCTCCACGATCGCGCGCAGCGCCGGGTCGTGCCGGTCGGCGCAGTCGGTGCGCCCCGGGCCGAGGGGAACGGGGCCGCCGTAGGCCTCCGGTGCCCGCGCCGCGTCCGGAGCGTCCCCGGCCGCCGGTGGCGGCGGCTCCTGCGCCGCGTGCGGGTCGGCGGGCGAGGGCGCCTCCTGCGCGTCGGCGGGCCCCGGCGCCTCCCGCGCCGCGCGCGGCGCTGCCCCCTCGGGCGCCGGGGCGAGCATGGGTGCGGCGACGGTCGTGTCGGCCCCGCTGTCGGACGGCTCCGGCAGCACGAGGGTGCCGCCGATGCCGAGCACCGCGACCAGCGCGAGGCCGGCCCCGGTGACCGCGGTCCGCCTGCGGACCGTGGCCCGCCGGGAGGCCCGCACGACACCCTCGTGGTCGAAACCGGGCGGGGGCGTGGATCCGCCTGCGGCGGCACGGAACAGCTCCCCCAGCCGCTCGTCGTCGACGTCGGTCATCTCCCCACCTCCCTATCCGGCCGGTCTCAGGTCGTCGAGCGCGTCGCCGAGCACGGCGCGCAGCGCCGCGAGCCCGTGCGAGGTCTGGCTCTTGACGGTGCCCTCGGAGCACCCGAGCGCCGCGGCGGTGCCGGCGACGTCGAGCCCGTCGAGGAAGCGCAGTACGAGCACCGCGCGCTGCCGGGCCGGCACCGAGCGCAGGCCGTCGACGAGCACGTGCCGCGTGGCCACCGCGTCGGACGCCGACGGCACCCCGTCGTTCTCCGGCAGTTCAGCGGTGAAGCGTTCACGGCGCCACGGCCGCCGCGACTCGTCGACGACCGCGCGCACGAGCGTGCGGCGCACCCAGGCGTCGAGCGCCTTGCGGTCGCGGATCCGGCGCCAGTGCCGGTGCAGGGCCACGAAGGCCGCTTGCGCGTGGTCGTCGGCGCGGTGCCAGTCACCACACATCAGGTACGCCGTGCGACGCACGGCGTCACGGCGCGCGCGGAAGTACTCGGCGAACTCCCGCTCGCTGGCATCGTCCACGCGGCCGCTCCTCCTCTCCTGCGGCGGTCCGTCGACGAGGGGACGCGACGGGAGGCCCTTCCGGTTGCACCGCGCGCCGAGATTGCCCCGAACGGCCTAACACTGTGATCGTTCCGTGACCCTCCCTCCACCAGACCGTCTCCTCCTGGTTGAATCGGTGCCTGTGCGATCCACACGAGTCCGGCGGGCACCGGCGCACGACGGCCCCGTCGACCTCCGCTCCGACACCGTCACCAAGCCCACGAAGCAGATGCGGGCCGCGATGGCCGCCGCCGAGGTGGGGGACGACGTCCTCGACCGCGACCCCACGATGCGCGAGCTCGAGGAACGCGTCGCCAACCTGCTGGGCGCGGCCGACGCGCTGTGGACGCCCAGCGGCTCGATGGCGAACCTCATCGCGCTGATGCACCACCTCGAGCGCGGCGACACGTTCCTCACCCCGGCCGGCGCGCACGTCCTCGACAACGAGCTGGGCACCGCGGCCTGGCTGGCCGGCGGCATGCCGCGGCCGTTGGAGCACGACGCGGGCCCCGGCAAGGTCTCGCCCTCCGCGGTCCGGCGCGCGGCCGCCGGAGGCGGTCCCTACTTCACGCTGCGCACCACGCTGCTCTGCCTGGAGAACACCCACAACGCCGCGGGCGGCACGGTCACGGCCCCTGACGAGCACGCCGGCGTCGTGGCCGCGGCGCGGGCCGCGAAGCTGAAGGTGCACCTCGACGGGGCCCGCCTCTGGCATGCGGCGGTGGCTCTCGGCCTGCCGCCCGGTGCGCTCACGGTCGGCGTCGACACCGTGCAGGTCTGCCTCAGCAAGGGCCTCGGCGCCCCGGTCGGCTCGCTCGTCGCGGGCTCGGCCGAGTTCGTCACCGAGGCGCGGCGGTTGCGGAAGATGCTCGGCGGCGGGGTGCGCCAGGGCGGCGTCCTGGCGGCCGCGGGCCTCGTGGCGCTCGACCGGATCGACCGCCTCGCCGAGGACCACGACCGCGCCCGCAAGCTCGTCGCGGGGTTGCGCGAGCGCGGCTGGCAGGTGGGCTCGCCCCAGACCAACATCGTGCTCGTGGCGGTCGCCGACCTCGCCGGCACCGTGGCGCGGTTCGAGGCGGCGGGGGTGCGCGCCTCGACCATGTCGGGACAGGTCCGCCTGATGACCCACGCCGACCTCACCGACGCCGACATCGCCACGGCGCTCGACCGGATCGGACCGGTGGAGCAGTCGAAGCCAGGCAACGGGGGCTCGTCCGGCGCGCGCCTGCGGGTGGGCCGGGACCGTCCGACCGTCCGTCCGGCGGGGGCCTGACCGGCACCGGCGTCAGGGCGCGGGGCGCTCCAGCGCCTCCAGGCGGGCATTGATCTCGCGGAGCTCCGTGAGCACGGCGGCGAGCTGCGCCTCCGTGCGCCCCACGTCGGCCGACACCTCACCGAGCTCCCGTTCCACCGCGGACCCGCTGCGCCGCAGGTTCTCCACGAACCACGATGCGATCGAGGCCGTCACCACACCGAGCAGCGCGATGCCGGCGACCATCAGCGACGCCGCGACCAGCCGCCCCTCGATGGTGACCGGGTAGCGGTCGCCGTAACCGACGGTCGAGATGGTCGTGATCGTCCACCACACCGCGTCACCGAACGTCGTGATCGACGCCTCCGGTGCGTCGCGCTCGGCGTCCAGCACGGCGAGGGAGGCGACGAAGCCGATGAGCGCGACGCTGCCGACCACGTAGAACACCACGCGGCCCCGCACGTCGTCACGCAGCTGCCGGTTCAGCACGGACACCGCCGTGATCACCCGTAGGGCGCGCAGCTGCCGGAACATCGGAAGAACGAGGATCGCGAGGTCCAGCAGGTGCGTGCCGATGAAGTGCCAGCGTCGCCGCGCCAGCGCGATCCGCACCAGGTAGTCGACCCCGAACAGCACCCAGGTGCCGGTCAGCACTCCCTCCAGCAGCGCCTGCCCGCCCGGCCCGAGCGACGTGTCGAGCACCTGCCAGGCGAAGGCGACCAGGAACACCACCGCGAGGCCGGTGAGCCACCAGTCCACGCGGCGGTCCCACGCGGCGATCCGGGGTTCGTCGGCGAAGGCGGGCGAGACCATGCGCGGAGCGTATTGGGGCTCCGAGGACGTCTCAGCGCGGGCGGACCTCGACGTCCCCGCTGCCCACCTCGACCCGCACCACAGCGGCCGCCGCTGCGTCGACGGGCACGGCCACCCGCTCGTCCCCGGAGTCGGTCGCGGCCTCCACCCGGTAGGACCCCGCGGGGAGCGCCACCTCGACGTCCCCGCTGCTCGCCACGATCGCGACCTCCCCGGGTGTGCTCGCGAAGTCGGCCCTCACCTCGCCGGACGACGCCGTCGCGGAGAACGACGGCGTGTCCAGCCGCTCGCCGACGACGTCCCCCGAGCTCGCCTCGACCACGATCGGACCGCGGAGGTCGGCGAGGTGGACCGCTCCGCTCGACACGCGGACGTCGACCGCCGCCGCCGCGAGCCCACCCAGCGTCACGTCGCCCGAGCTCGTGCGCACCTCGAGCGCCACATCGTCCGGGACCCGGACGTCGTAGTCGACGGTGCACGACGCGCCGAACGCCCACGGGCACTCGGCCGCCAGCCGCACCCCCTCGGCGGAGGACTCCTCCTCGAGGCGCGGCTCCACGCCGCGGCTGCGCACGGTCCGCCGGACCTCGACGCGGTCGCCATCGGCACGGTGAAGCGTGACCGCACCGGAACCGACCTCGACCGCCAGCCGCGGGGCCTGCAGGTCGAACGCGAGCGTCTCCTCCGTGGCCGGACCGGGCAGCGCCGCCCGCGCGGCAACGATCCCCCCGGCGCCCAGCACCACGGCGATGCCGAGCACGCCGAGCGCGCGCACGGCGCGCGATCCACGCTTCGGTCGCGCCTGAACCGGTTGCCCCATGGTTATTTCCCCTCCGGCCGCATGCGCGGCTCGGGAGGAAGCTACGTGCCGGCGGACGCGGGCAGCATCCGCCTTCCGCCGCGCCCTCGTCGGCGACTACGCGCCCCCGGGGTCGGCGAGGAACCACCGATCGACGCCGCGGCGTCGGCGAGCGCCCTCAGGAGGGCGGTGGTGGCCGGCGGGTCGGGCGGTTCACCGTAGGTCGCCGCATAGACGTGCTGGCGAGACCCGGGCAACTCACTCGCCACGACGCCCTCGGCGTGGTGGGCGCGCAGGGCCAGCCCCGGGCTCGTCGTCACGCCCAGCCCGGCGACGACCAGCGCCTGCATGACGACCATGTCCTCGGAGACATAGCCGATCCTGGGATCGAAGCCGTGGTCGGCGCACAGCGACAGCAGGTGGCCGCGGCATCGCTCGCAGCCGGCGATCCAGGTGGCATCGCGCAGCGCGGGCAGCGTCTGCCCGGGGCTGGTGGACAGCAGGTACAGCGGGTCGTCGAGCAGGTGATGCAGGCGCACACCGGGCGGTTCGGGTTCGGTGTCGTCGTAGCGGAAGATGATCGCCACGTCGATCTCTCCGGTGCGCAGCAGTTCCAACGCCTCCGGCGGCTGCGTGCCGGTCAGGCCGATCTGCAGCCCCGGATGCCTCTCGGTCAGCGCCGCCACCGCCCGCGGGATGAGCGAGCCGGTCACGGACGAGAAGCTGGCCACGCGCACCCGCCCGGCGCTCAGGCCCACGTGCGCGGACAGTTCGGCGTCGGCGGCGTCGATCCGCCCGAGGATCTCGGCCGCCCGGGACGCCAGCAGCTGCCCGGCGGGGGTGAGCCGGATCCCACGCCCGGCCCGCTGCAGCAGCTGCGCACCGGTCTCGGCCTCGAGCCGGGAGAGGTGGTGGCTGACCGTCGGCTGCGTGTAGTGCAGCTCCTTCGCCGCCGCGGTGACCGAGCCGAGCCGCGCGAGCGCGTCGATGACCCGCAGTCTCGTGACATCCAGCATTCATCGACCCCATCTATGGAGCTGCATCAACATTGACATTAGACGTATGAGTCGATCAACTGCAGGCTCAACGGCATGACCACGACACTCCCCGGGCCACTCCCCGGACCACCGCCCCAGCACGCCGACGGGTTCGCCGTCCTGGTCGAGGGCGTCCGGGCCGCCGTCGCCGCCGGCGCCGGCTGGGCCGACACCGCCGCACTCGTCGCCGGGGAGCTGCGCGCCCACCTCCCCGGCCCGGACGTGCTGACCGCCGAGCAGCGCCTCGGTTCGCCCGACGACTACTGCGCCCACACCCTGCACGTCGAGCCGGACGGATCGTTCTCGATCGTGGCCCTGGTCTGGCGGCCCGGTCAGATCACCCGGATCCACGACCACGTCACCTGGTGCGCGCTCGGCGTCGTCCAGGGCGTCGAGCACGAGGAGCTGTTCGACGCCGACCTGAACCTGATCGGCCGCAACGAGAACGACGTCGGTGCCGTCAGCGGATTCGCGCCCCCCGGCGACATCCATCGTGTGCGCGGCACGGGCGGCACGACGGCGATCTCGATCCACGTCTACGGGACCGACATCACCCGGCTCGGCTCGAGCGCCCGCCGCTACTACGACTGACCACCGAGCCGACCGACCACCGAGAAGGAGCATCAGACATGGCACTCGTCCGCGTCCACAACTTCGCCATCTCCCTCGACGGCTACGGCACCGGTGAGGGCCAGAGCGCCGATGCGCACTTCGGCCACGCCGGAGACCGACTGCACCGGTGGATGTTCACCACCCGCTGGTGGCAGCCCGGCGGGAGCACCGGCGTCGACGACGCCTTCGTCCAGCAGCACGACCCGCGGATCGGCGCCGAGATCATGGGAGCCGGGAAGTGGGGCCATCCCGGATGGCACGAGGATCCGGAGTGGAAGGGCGCGTGGGGCCCCAACCCGCCGTTCCACACGCCGGTCTTCGTCCTCACCCACCACCCGCGCCCGTCCATCGAGATGGAGGGCGGCACCACGTTCCACTTCCTCGACGCGTCGCCCGCCGAGGCGCTGGAAGCCGCCCGCGAGGCCGCGGGCGAGCTGGACGTCCGCCTCGGCGGCGGCCCCACCGTGGTCCGCGAGTTCCTCGCCGCCGGGCTCGTCGACCACATGCACGTCGCGGTGGTGCCGATCCTGCTCGGCCGGGGGGTGCGGCTCTGGGACGGGCTGGAGGGCCTCGAAGAGGACTACCGGGTCGAGGCCACCTCGGCACCCAGCGGCGTCACCCACGTGACGTTCACCCGGAAGGGGTGACGGGAGCGTCGGAGCCCGCGCTGCGCCGGACTCCGGCTAGGCCGGTAGCCAGGCGGCGAGCCGCCGCAGCGCCTCCTCGACGTCCTCGCCCGTTCCCGCGAACGAGAGCCGCACGTACCGGTTCCCGCCCACCGGGTCGAAGTCGACGCCCGGCGCCACGGCCACGCCGGTGTCGGCGAGCAGCCGGTAGGTGAGGTCCATCGAGTCCGCGGTCAGGTGCGACACGTCGGCGTAGACGTAGAAGGCACCATCCGCGGGCGCCAGGCGGTCGATGCCCATCCGCGGCAGGCCGTCGAGCAGGAGCGCACGGTTGGCCGCGTAGCGCGCGACGTGCGCGTCCGCCTCCGCGTAGGCGGACTCGTCGAAGGCACCCAAGGCCGCGCGCTGGGCCAGTGCGGGCGGGCAGATCGTGAAGTTGCCGGTGAGGCGGTCCGCGGCGCGCAGCAACCGCGGCGGCAGCAGCAGCCAGCCCAGCCGCCATCCGGTCATCGAGTAGTACTTCGAGAACGAGTTGACGACGATCGCCTCGCGGGAGCTGCTCCACGCCGACGACGTGGCGGGGGAACCGGCGTAGGAGATCCCGTGGTAGATCTCGTCGCTCACCAACTGCACGCCGTTGCCCTCGCAGTAGGTGGCGATCGCGGCGAGCTCGGCGGGATCGAGCACGGTGCCGGTCGGGTTCGCCGGGCTCGCGACGATCAGGCCCTGCACGGGCTCGTCGAGGGCCTCGAGCATCGCGACGGTGGGCTGGTAGCGGGTCTGCGGCCCGCACGGCAGGTCGACGACCTCGCAGCCGAGCGCAGTGAGGATGTTGCGGTAGCAGGGGTAGCCGGGGCTGGCCAGCGCCACCCGGTCGCCGACGTCGAACGCCGCGAGGAACGCGAGCAGGAACCCGCCCGACGACCCCGTGGTGACCACCACCTGCTCGGGCGACACCTCGAGCGCGTACCTGCGGGCGTAGTGTCCCGCGATCGCGTGGCGCAACTCGGGGATCCCGAGCGCGACCGTGTAGCCGAGCACGTCGCCGTCCAGGGCCGCCGCAGCGGCCGCCCGTACCGCCCGGGGCGCCTGGGTGGAGGGCTGCCCCGCGGAGAGGTTGACGAGATCGCCGTGGGTGCGCTGGCGCTCTGCAGCCGCCGCCCAGACGTCCATGACGTGGAACGGCGGGATCGCCGCCCGTTCAGCGACGGCGAGGCGGGAGGACGAGGCGGGCTGGATCGACACGACCCGAGCTTAAGGTGCGACGGCGGCCGCCCCACTTCCGTGAGACGGCCGCCGGTTCGCAGACGTGCAGTGCCGGACGCGTCAGAGAATGCCCGCAACCAGATCGGTGGCCGAGAAGCGGTCGCCGCCGCTGTCGGAGTCGGAGTCCGAGTCCTTGCCGGAGTCCTCGTCCGAGTCCTCGTCGGAATCCGAGTCCTTGTCCGAGTCGGAGTCCTTGTCGGAGTCGGAGTCGGAGTCCTTGCCGGAGTCCTCGTCCGAGTCGGAGTCCTTGTCGGAGTCCTTGCCCGAGTCGTCCGAGTCCGACTCGTCGGACGACGACTCGTCACGGTCCGACCCGCGGTCCGAACCGCCGCCCAGCAGGCCACCCAGCAGGCCGCTCGAACGGCGCTCGTCGCCGGAATCCTCATCGGAGTCGGAGTCCTCGTCCGAGTCCTCGTCGGAACCCTTGTCCGAGTCGTCCTCGTCGGACACCGACTCGGTGCGGTCCGAGCCGCGGTCCGAACCGCCACCGAGCAGCCCACCCAGCAGGCCGCTCGAACGGCGCTCGTCGCCGGAGTCCTCATCGGAGTCCTCGTCCGAGTCCTCGTCGGCGTCGGAGCCGCGCTCCGAACCGCCACCCAGCAGCCCACCCAGCAGGCCGCTCGAACGGCGCTCGTCGTCGGAATCCTCGTCGGAGTCCTCGTCCGAGCCGCCACCCAGCAGGCCGGTGAGCAGGCCACCGGAGCGGCGCTCGTCGTCGTCGGAGTCCTCGTCGGAGTCGCGATCCGAACCGCCACCCAGCAGGCCGGTGAGCAGGCCACCGGAGCGGCGCTCGTCGTCGTCGGAGTCCTCGTCGGAGTCGCGATCCGAACCGGCACCCAGCAGGCTGGTGACCAGGCCGGCGGAACGGTCCTCGCCCGAGAGGCCCAGGGGCAGGTCGAGCCCCAGGCCCTCGTCGCCGACCAGGTCGGAGACCGTGTGGACGACGTCCAGGTCGGTGAGGCCGTCGACGTCCAGGTCCTCGAGCGCGACCGGCAGCTCGTCGATGTCGAGGTCCTCGAGCGCGGCCGGCAGCTCGTCGACGTCGAGGTTCTCCAGATCGAGGTCCGCGAGCGCCTCGCCCAGCTCGACGTTCTCCAGGACCGCCGGGATCCGCTGCAGCTCGACGTTCTCCAGGGCGGCCGGGAGCTCGTCCAGGTCGAGGTCCTCCAGCGCGGACGGGACGTCGTCCAGGTCGAGGTCCTCGAGCACGGATGCGAGGTCGCCCAGCTGGACGGTCTGCAGGTCGGCGGGGAGGTCGTCGAGGTCGAGGTCCTCCAGCTCCGACGGCAGATCGTTCAGGTCGAGCTCTTCGAGAACAGCGGGCAGGACCCTCAGCGTGTCGGCCTTGACCGCGGTGCCCTCGTCCTCCTCCGCGGTCTGCGCGAGGTCCTCGACCACCGGCAACTGCGGCAGCGCACCGATGACGGGCAGCGCGGTGAGTGAGGTGGCGCTCGGCAGCGCCCCGGGGGCGGGCAGCGACGGCAGGTCGCCGACCAGCGGGAGGACGTCGGCGCCCGGCAGCTCCGGCACACCCTGGCCCACCTCGAACAGGTCGAGACCGACTCCCGTGAACGGCACACCGTCGGTGGGCAGGCCACCGGGGGTCACCGCGTCGAGCGGGAGCTGGCCGACTCCGAGCGTGTCGAGCCCCGGCAGGACGGCCTCGGCCACGGACAACCCGAGGTCCGTGCCGGTGTCATCGTCGGCGGCTTCCACGTCCGCACCGGCCGCGGCGGCCGGCCCGGCGACGGCGAACATCGCGATCGGCGCTCCAAGGACGCCGATCGCGGCGCGCCCGGCGATCTTCGACGCGCGGCTCGGGGCTGCGTGTCGAGGCCGTGCGTTCTTCGTCATGCGAGTCCTCAAGTTGTGTCGGGGAGCGAACTTGGACCCGGTGTGATCACAGTGGGGAACCGTCGTGGGGAGCGACGACGACCGCGATCACTCCAGGTGCGCAGACCCTGGCGTTCCACCCGTTCGGACGCAAGTCGCTGACGGCGACGGTGGAACAGAGCCCCGAACCACGAACGGGGCAATGAGCTTGCGCTTCACGGCGGGGAGGCTACCGCAGGCGATCACGAATGTCACCTGATCGGGCGACACTGATTTCACGAAGGGGCGGGTACAGCGATCTCGCCCTGAGCGGCCCGCAGCGCGATGTCGGTGCGGTGGTGCGATCCGGCGAGGTGGACGCGCTCCAGGCGCTGGTAGGCCTCCTGCCGGGCCTCGACGAGGTCGGCGCCGGTACCCAGGACCGACAGCACGCGGCCACCCGTCGAGACCACCGCTCCGTCGTCGCGCCTGCGGGTGCCCGCGTGCAGCACGCCCTCGCCCTCGGCGCCGGTGATCACGTCACCCACGCGCGGCGGGCCGGGGTAGCCCTCGGCCGCGACGACGACCGTCACCGCGGCGCCGTCGGCCCAGTGCAGAGCCGGCTCGCCCGCCAGCTCGCCCGTTGCCGTGGCGTACAGCAGGGAGGCGAGCGGGCTGCGCAGCAGCGCCAGCACCACCTGGGTCTCCGGGTCCCCGAAGCGGCAGTTGAACTCGATCACCGCGGGGCCCGCGGACGTCAGCACCAGTCCGGCGTACAGCAGCCCGCGGAAGGGCGTCTCCCGCCGGACGAGCTCCGCGGCGACCGGCGCCACGACGGTCTGCACCAACTCGTCCGCAAGGGCCGGTGATGCCCACGGCAGCGGCGCGTAGGCCCCCATCCCGCCGGTGTTCGGCCCGGAGTCGTCGTCGCCCACGCGCTTGAAGTCCTGCGCCGGCAGGAGCGGGACGACGGTCTCGCCGTCGACGAAGCAGAAGAGGGAGACCTCGGGGCCGTCGAGGTAGGACTCCAGCAGAACCGGGTGACCGCCGTCGAGCAGCGTGCTGGCGTGCGCCCTCGCGACATCGAGGTCGGAGCTCACCACCACGCCCTTGCCGGCGGCGAGCCCGTCGTCCTTCACGACGTAGGGCGGCGCGAAGCGCGCGAGCCCGGCATCCAGGTGCGCCGGGTTGTCGACGACGAGCGACGTGGCCGTGTTGACGCCGGCGGCGACCATCACGTCCTTCGCGAAGCTCTTCGACCCCTCGATCCGCGCGGCGGCGGCGCTCGGCCCGAAGCAGGCGATGCCGGCGGCCCGGACGGCGTCGGCCGCGCCCGCGACCAGCGGCACCTCGGCGCCGATCACCACGAGGTCGGCGGGCCAGTCGAGCGCCAGGGCCGCCACCGCCGCGGGATCGACCGCGTCGAGCCCGAGCTGTTCGGCCACCGCGGCGGTTCCCGCGTTGCCCGGCGCGCAGGCCAGCGCCGTGACATCGGGGTCCTGCGCCAGGGCGAGGACGATGGCGTGCTCTCGAGCACCGGACCCCACGACAAGAACTCGCACGTCACGGAATCGTAGATGCCGCCTCACGGGACGAGCAGCGCGGTCGTCGCCTCCGGGCGTTCCTCGTGCGGGAAGTGCCCGGTTGCGGGCAGGACGTGCAGGCGGTGGTCCGGGCCCGCCCACGGCGCCGACGCCGCCGCCGTCGAGACCAGCAGGCAGGGGTCGAGCGCGCCGTGCACCTGCCGCACCGGGACCGCCGGGGGCCGGGCGACCGCAGCGGCGAACCGGTGTCCCTCGATCCGGAACTGCGAGCGCAGCGCCCAGCGGTAGTACTCGAGCGCGCTGTGGACGGTGCCGGTCACCCGGATCGCTCTCCGGTAGTGACCTGCGGCCTCGGTGAAATCGTCGGATGCCGGCCAGTCGGGGCCCGACCAGCCGCGCAGGATCCGCTCGACCCGGGCGCCGCGGTCACGCCGCAGCGACCGTTCGGGCCAGCGCGGGAGCTGGAAGGCCGCGGCGTAGCGCGCCGTCGCCCGGCCCTGCCCGCCCGGGTGGCGCACGATCTCGGCACGCACGGCCAGCGGGTGCGGCGCGGCCACCGCGGTGAGGGAGAGCACCAGCCGGGGGTGCAGCGCGGTCACCGTCCAGGCGATGAGGCCGCCCCAGTCGTGCCCGACGAGGTGGGCGCGCGGCTCGCCGAGCGCCCGGATCAGCCCGGCGACGTCACCGGCGAGCGTCCACAGGTCGTAGCCGCGGGGCGGCTTGTCGGAGCCGCCGTAGCCGCGCAGGTCGACGGCCACCACCCGGTAGCCGCGATCGGCGAGCGCCGGGAGCTGGTGGCGCCACGACCACCAGAACTCCGGGAAGCCGTGCACCAGGACGACGAGCGGCCCGCCGCCGTCGCACTCGGCGACCTGCAGGCGGATCCCGTTGGCGGACACCCCGCGGTGCGTCCATGGACCGGGCAGCCGGAGCGCGGACGCGTCAGTACCCGCCCGGCGCACCGCTGTCAGCGGCTGCCGACGTCCTGCCGGGACCCCAGCTCGGGCGCGCTGCCCTGCCCGTTCCCGTCGTGGCCCCGGTGCGACAGCAGCTGCGCGGACTCCTTGAGCGAGGAGATCGTGCGCTCCGGCTTGCGGATCCGGCGCACCCGCAGGTAGCCGAGCAGGCCGAACAACGCGGCCGCGAGCAGCATGATCCCGAAGACGATGCCGAACGCCGCCGAGCGCGGCAGCCAGATGTCGAGCACCTCACCGAGCGCCAGGAACGCGAAGAACAGGCTGAACAGCAGGATCGTCAGCGCGACGAGGAAGTAGATGCTGCCCTGCAGCCCCTTCTTCACCTCGGCGGTGACCTCGGCACGGGCCAACTCGACCTCGGCCCGCACCAGGGTGGAGACGTGGGCGGTGGCCTCGCGGACGATGCCGCCGATCGACTGCTCCTCCGGGCGTGCCGGCTCGGGCGCGAGCGGGATGGACGGCAGGACGGGCGGCACGTCCGCACCGCTGGAGCTGGTCGGGCTGGCCACCGCGGTCCTCCTGCTCAAAGATCTCCGGTCGTTGATCGCCGCGCCATCCTTCCACGACCACCTGCTCGATGCCCGTTGGAGGAGCCCGGCGCGCCGCGCCGGAATCGGCGCGTCAGCCCGCGGGCGCCGGCCCGTCCTCGACGTCGCCGTTCTCCCGCGCGCGCACCCGCCCCCGCCGGACCAGCAGCGCGGCGCCGATCAGCGACGCGGCGGCCGAGGCGATCAGGACACCGGCCTTCACCGTGTCGAGCAGGTCCTCCCCCTGGTCTTCCAACGACAGTTCGGCGATCAGGAGGCTGACGGTGAACCCGACCCCGCCGAGCATCGACACGGCGGCGAGGTCGCGCCAGTTCAACCCGCGCGGTCGGGACGCCGGGGTGAACCGGATGACCAGCCAGCACGAGCCGAAGATCCCGATGATCTTGCCGACGAGCAGCCCGACGATCACGCCGAGCGCCACCGGCTCGGTGAACACCGACCCCAGCGCCTCCGGTCCCAGCGGCACGCCGGCCGCGAAGAGCGCGAACACCGGCACGCACAGCCCCGCCGACCACGGCTGCAGGCGGTGCTCCAGCCGCAGCGCGGGTGCGTACTCCTCGTCGGGGTCGGGCCGGACGCGGGTGAGCAGGCCCAGCAGCACCCCGGAGATCGTGGCGTGCACCCCGGCCTCGTGCATCGCGAACCAGATGAACAGCCCGAGCGGCACGTAGATCCACCACGCGCGCACGCGCCGGCGCTGCAGCCACCAGTAGGTGAGCGCCGCGAGCACGACGGCGCCCATCCACAGCACGTGCAGGCCGTCGCTGAACAGCACCGCGATCACCAGGATGCCGCCGAGGTCGTCCGCGACCGCGAGTCCGAGCAGGAACACCCGGGCCGTCACCGGCAAGGCCGACCCGGCCACCGCGAGCACGCCGAGCGCGAAGGCGATGTCGGTGGCCACCGGGATCGCCCACGCCTGGTCCATCCCCGGCGCGCCCTGCCCGACCAGCAGCGCCAGGCCCGCGGGGACGATCATCCCGCCCAGCGCGGCCGCCACCGGGAGCATCGCCTGGCTCTTCGTCGACAGCTCGCCGATCACCAGCTCGCGCTTGAGCTCGAGGCCGACGGTGAAGAAGAACATGGCCAGCAGGCCGTCCGTCGCCCAGTGGGCGAGGGTGAGGTCCAGGTGCAGCGCCGCCGGGCCGACCACCGTGTGCCGCATCGCTTCGTAGAAGGGCGACCACGGTGAGTTCGCCCACACCAGCGCGACCGCGGTGGCCGCGAGGAGCACCACCCCGCCGACGGTCTCGGTGCGCAGGTAGCGCGCGAACTCACTGATGGGGGTGGCGGGGCGACGTTCTTGCACGGGCAGCTCCGGGTTCGTGCGGGCACGGCGATGACGTCGCCGACCAGACTTCCCGGCACACCAGGCGGCACCCTAACCCGTGATCGGCTCCGGCGCACTCATTCGTCGGGGCGCCCGCGCAGCCGTTTGGTGGCACCACGGCGCGTCTTCGCGTCGAGGCGCCTGCGCTTGGACCCCGCGGTGGGTCGGGTGGCGCGTCGCGCGGGCGGGTCCGCCTGCGTGGCCTCGCGGAGGAGCGCGGCGAGCCGCTCACGGGCGGTCTCCCGGTTTCGCAGCTGGCTGCGCTGCTCGGCGGCAACGACGGTGAGCACGCCGTCGACCAGCCGGCCGCCGAGGCGGCGCAGTGCGCGGTCGCGCAGCGGCTCGGGCACCGAGGGTGAGCGCTGCAGGTCGAACGAGAGCTCCACGCGGGAGTCGGTGGTGTTCACGCCCTGCCCGCCCGGTCCGGACGCGCGGGAGAAGCGCCAGCGCAGCTCCCGTCCCGGCAGCACCAGCGCGCGCCGCACCGGCAGGTCTCCGTCCACCACGGTTCCAGGATGCCCCGGCGGCCGGGACGGAGCCCGACCGGTGCGCACTGAGCGTTTTGACCGGATCCGTCCCGGGTGAGCAGCTTCACCCCCACGGGGAGGTCAGCACTTTGTATGCTGTAAGCAGTCGACCGGGAATCCGCGCCTCCAGAAGAGGCCAGGCCGACCCACCGTCCACCCAGGAGCAGCGATGTCAGTGTCCGAGACGCCCACCGAGCCCGGCAGCCGCCGCATCGCCCGGCCCGTCCCGCTGCGCGAGAGCGTCTACACCGCGATCCTGGACATGATCGTCAGCCGCAGCCTGGAGCCGGGCCAGCACCTCGTGGAGAGCGAGCTCGCCGTCATGCTGGGCGTGTCCCGGCAGCCGGTGCGCGAGGCCCTGCAGTGGCTGAAGAACGACGGTTGGGTCGACCTGCGTCCCGGGCTGGGCGCGTTCGTCCACACGCCCACCGTAGAGGAAGCCGATCAGCTGCTCGCGGTACGCAGCCTGCTCGAGACCGAGTCCGCCCGGCTGGCCGCCACCTGTGCCGACGCCGACGGCGTGTCCCGGCTCCGCGAGCTGTGCGATCGCGGCCACGCGGCGCTGGGCTCCGAGGACGTCGCCACGATGGTGGCGCTCAACGCCGAGCTGCACGCCGCGGTGATGAAGATGTCGGGCAACGACGTGCTCGTCGAGCTCGCCGCCCAGGTCGACCGCCGCGTCCGCTGGTACTACACCCCGGTGGCCCGCCACCGCGGCAAGCAGTCCTGGATCGAGCACGCCGCCCTCATCGACGCGATCGCCGCCGGCGACGCGGAGGAGGCGGCGAAGGTGATGGCGGCGCACACCGAGCACACCCGCCGCTCGTACCTCGAGCAGCGCGACGACGCCGACGGGTCGGCCCCCGCTCTGCGCGGGCGCGTTCACTGACGTGGCGGGCGCACCGCGCCCGCCACTCGCGCTGCCCGCCACTCCCGGACACGTCGTCGCGCACGACACGGGATGAGCCCTCTCGTCGAAGACGACGCCCGAGGGACACCACACCCCGCACCGCTGCGGGACTCGCACGTCCACCCGGCGCCCGTTGCTGCGCGCCGCCCCGTGTCCGATCCGCATGCCGGAGCCCGGAGCGGGAACCCATCATCACGGAGGTGACAAGAATGCGTACGCTGCGCAACTTCATCCGGTCCCTCGCGGACCTCCCGCGCGGCTCCTCGGCCGACGGTCGCTCGATCGGCCTCGGCCTGGACGCCGCCATGCGGGCCCAGCGGGCCCGCGGTGCCGAGGCCATGCGCCCCGCTGCGCCGGCGCGTCCGGCGAGCACCGAGGACCGTCCCTACTCGACGGCCTGACGCCCCGCGCAACAGCCCCCGGGTTCGGTGAACCCGGGGGCTGTTGCATGTTCAGACCGCGTAGCCCGACGACTGCTCCGGGATCCGGGGCAGCGGCAGCGTGCTCGGGAGGCCGGGCCTGCGCAGCGCGCCCGTCGCCCACGCCGAGGCCAGCGACACGACGGCCGCACCCGCGAACGTCGCGCCCCAGCCCCAGGTCGTCACCGCCAGGGCCGCGAGCCCGATGCCGAGCACGCCGCCCACGGCCTTGGCGCTGTAGACCAGGCCGTGCACCTCGAGCGCGCTCTGCTCCCCGAAGTACTCGCGGGCCAAGCTGGCGAACAGCGGGTAGAAGCCGCCCCCGCCGATGCCGGCCAGCACCGCGCCGACGACCAGCGCGCCCGTCGAGCCGGTGGTCGCGGAGAGCGCGAAGAGCAGCTGCCCCACGCCCTGCACGACGAGCACCGCGTTCAGCGTGCGGCAGCGGCCGAGCCGGTCGGACAGGCCCACCGAGGCCGCCCTGCCGGCGCCGTTGATGCCGGCGAACAGGCCGGCCGCGAGGGCCACCGCGCCGACGCTCGTCGCGACGCCGCCGGCGAAGACCACCACGAACGCGGCGTTGAACAGCGAGACGGCACCCGCCCCGAGCAGGATCAGGTACATCACCGGCAGCACCCGCGTGCGCAGCGCCTGCACGGGTGAGAAGTCACGGATGGCGGGCGGGTTCTGCCGCCGCCCGGGGTTGGTGGCGCTGCCCAGCGCCCAGGCACGCGGGTCGACCTCGGCCGGCCACCACCGCGCGGGCGGGTCGCGGAACAGGAGGCCGGGCCCGGCCACCAGCACGAGCAGCACGACCGCGGCGACGTCGAGCACAGGCGTCAGGTTGGCGGCTCCCAGCCCGACCACCGCGGCGAGGATGAACGGCACGGAGCCGTAGGCGAAGGCTCCGGTGAGCGTGCTGACGCGGCGCCCCATCCGCTCCGGGTACCACTTCGCCACCGTCGAGGTGCACGCCGCGTAGACCAGGCCGGCGCCCGTACCGCCGAGCACCGCGTATCCCAGCAGGGCGCCGAGCAGATCGGTGCTGTGCGCGAGCGCGACCAGCCCGAGCGCGCTGAGCACGGCACCGGTGAGGATGACCGGGCGCGGCCCGATCCGGTGCCGCTCCCGCAGGTAGGCCGCAGGGAGCCCGACCCCCGCCTGGAACACCGTCCACGCGGCCAGCAACCAGATCGCCCCGACGAGGCTCCAGCCGTTGCGCTCCATCAGCGCCGGCACCGCGGCCCCGTACCCGTACTGCAGCACGCCGACCGCCGCCATGGGCGTCCACGCCTGCCACAGGACGCTCGACCGGGGACGCCCGATGAGCTCTTCCGGGGACTCCCCCACGCGGTAGCTGCGGCCGTGGTTGTCGCGGATCTCCCGAACCACCGACTCCGGCTTCGCCATGACCACTCCCTCCATACTGTATGCCGATAGTGCGCCGACGTGACCACGGACACAAGGGACCTGGACAACTTTCTCCATACTGCATACAGTCGACCATCCTCGGAGCCAGCCGGACGGGAGACCGCAGAGTGGACCTCTACGAGCACCAGGCGAGAGACGTGTTCGACGCCCACGGCGTCCCGGTCCCCCGCGGCGCGGTGGCCGACACGGCCGCCGACGCCGCAGACCGCGCACGCGAGCTCGGCACCGCCGTCGTCATCAAGGCGCAGGTGAAGACCGGCGGACGGGGGAAGGCGGGCGGGGTCAAGCTCGCGCGCTCCCCCGAGGAGGCGCAGGCCACGGCGGACGCGATCCTCGGGATGGACATCAAGGGACACACCGTGCACCGCGTGCTGGTGACCGAGGCCAGCGACATCGCAGAGGAGTACTACCTCTCGTTCCTGCTGGACCGGTCGAACCGCACGTTCCTGGCGATGTGCTCGGCCGAGGGCGGCGTCGAGATCGAGCAGCTGGCCGTCGAGCGCCCCGACGCGCTCGTGAAGGTGCCGATCGACCCGCTCACGGGCGTCGACGCCGCCACGGCCGCACGGATCGCCGCCACACTGCCCACGGAGGTCGGCGAGCGGGCCGCCAAGGTGATCACGAAGCTGTGGGACGCGTTCGTGGCCGAGGACGCCACCCTCGTCGAGGTCAACCCGCTGGTCCGCACCGGGAATGGCGAGATCGTCGCACTGGACGGCAAGGTCACCCTCGACGAGAACGCCGCCTTCCGCCACCCCGGCCACGCCGACCTGGTGGACGAGCGCACCGAGGACCCCCTCGAGGCCAAGGCCAAGGCCAAGGACCTCAACTACGTCAAGCTCGACGGCGAGGTCGGCATCATCGGCAACGGTGCCGGTCTGGTCATGAGCACCCTGGACGTCGTCGCCTACGCCGGCGAGAAGCACGGCGGCGTGAAGCCCGCCAACTTCCTCGACATCGGCGGCGGCGCCTCCGCCGAGGTCATGGCCGCCGGGCTGGACGTCATCCTCGGCGACCCGGCCGTGAAGAGCGTGTTCGTCAACGTCTTCGGCGGCATCACCTCCTGCGACGCGGTGGCCAACGGCATCGTCGAGGCCTTGAAGATCCTCGGTGACGCGGCCACCAAGCCGCTCGTGGTGCGCCTGGACGGCAACAACGTCGTGGAGGGCCGCCGGATCCTCGACGAGGCGAACCACCCCCTGGTCACCCAGGTGTCCACCATGGACGACGCGGCGGACCGGGCCGCGTCGCTCGCCTCGGCCGGCGCCGGGAGCCACGACGCAGCGGCGGGAGCCTGACCATGTCGATCTTCCTTCACGAGCACAGCCGCGTCCTCGTCCAGGGCATCACCGGGAGCGAGGCCACCAAGCACACCGCGAAGATGCTCGCCGCGGGCACGACCGTGGTCGGCGGCGTCAACGCCCGCAAGGCCGGCACGACCGTCGCGATCGGCGGCCGCGACCTGACGGTCTTCGGCACCGTCGCCGAGGCGATGGCCGAGACCGGCACCGACGTGAGCGTGCTGTTCGTACCGCCGCGGTTCGCCGCCGACGCCGCGGTCGAGGCGATCGACGCGGGCGTCGGTCTGGCGGTCGTGATCACCGAGGGCATCCCGGTGCACGACTCGGCCCGGGTGTGGGCGCACGCCTGCGCCACCGGGAACCGGACGCGGATCATCGGCCCGAACTGCCCCGGCATCATCTCGCCCGGGAAGTCGAACGCCGGGATCATCCCGGCCGACATCGCCGGTGCCGGCCCGATCGGGCTGGTGTCCAAGTCCGGCACGCTGACCTACCAGATGATGTACGAGCTGCGCGAGCACGGTTTCTCCTCCGCGATCGGCATCGGCGGGGACCCGGTCATCGGCACCACCCACATCGACGCCCTCGCCGCGTTCGAGGCCGACCCGGACACGAAGGCGATCGTGATGATCGGCGAGATCGGCGGCGACGCCGAGGAACGCGCCGCGGACTACATCAAGGCCAACGTGACCAAGCCCGTGGTCGGGTACGTGGCCGGGTTCACCGCCCCGGAGGGCAAGACCATGGGCCACGCCGGGGCGATCGTGTCCGGCTCCGCCGGCACGGCGCAGGCCAAGAAGGACGCCCTGGAAGCCGCGGGCGTCAAGGTCGGAAAGACCCCCAGCGAGACCGCGGCGCTGATGCGCGAGCTCCTCGCCGCACACCAGGAGATCGGAGCGCCGGCGTGACCGCGCGACCACTGCGCTTCGACGTCAACCTGTCCATCCTGTTCACCGAGCTGCCCCTGCTGCAGCGCCCGGCCGCCGCGGCCGCCGCCGGCTTCGACGCCGTCGAGCTGTGGTGGCCCTTCCCCGAGCCGGTGCCCGCCGACCGCGAGCTGGACGCGCTGCGCACCGCCCTCACCGACGCCGGCACGCGGCTGGTCGGGCTCAACTTCGACGCCGGGGACATGGCGGCGGGCGAGCGAGGGTTGCTCTCGCGCCCGTCGGGCAGCGCGCGGTTCCGCGCGAACGTCGACGTCGCCGTGGGGTTCGCCGCCTCGTTGGGCTGCACGACCCTCAACGCGCTGTACGGCAACCGCGACCCGGAGGTGAGCGTGCCCGAGCAGCGCGAGCTCGCCACCGAGAACCTCGTGTTCGCGGCGGCGGCGGCCGAGCGGGTCGGCGCGACCGTCGTCCTCGAGGCGCTCAACAGCTTCGAGAGCCCGCGCTACCCGCTCACGTCGTCGCAGAAGGTGCTGGACCTGATCGACTACCTCAAGGTCGTGCACGGCGCGCCCAACATCGCCTTCCTGGCCGACCTCTACCACCTCGCGCGGATGGGCGAGCCGGTCGAGCGGCTGGTGGAGCTGCGCTCCGACCGCTTCGGGCACGTCCAGATCGCCGACCCACCCGGGCGGGGCCAGCCGGGCACCGGCGAGCTCGACTGGGCGGGCGTGCTCGAGCGGCTCGCCGCGAGCGGCTACGACGGCCACGTCGGGCTCGAGTACAAGCCGGTCGGACCCAGCGCGGCCAGCTTCGACTGGCTCCCGCGCCATCTGCGTTCCGCGAGCGTCGAGGAGGGCGTGTGAGCACGATCGGGTTCATCGGGCTGGGGATCATGGGCGGCCCGATGGCCGCCAACCTGCTCGCGGCCGGCCACACCGTCCTCGGCCACGACATGCAGGCCGCCGCCGCGGACCGGCTCGTGGCCGCGGGCGGCAAGGCCGTCGACTCGGTGGCGGCGGCGAGCGCGGCCGACGTCGTCATCACGATGCTCCCGGACTCGCCGCACGTCGAGCAGGTCGTCCTCGGGCAGGGCGGGGTGCTGGAGCACGCGGAGCCGGGCCTGCTGCTGATCGACATGAGCACGATCCGGCCCGACACGTCCGTGACCGTGGCGGCCGCGGCCGCCGCCCGTGGCGTGCGGGCGCTCGACGCGCCGGTGAGCGGCGGGGAGAAGGGCGCGGTCGACGCCGTCCTCTCGATCATGGTGGGCGGCGAGGCCGAGGCCTTCGAGGCGGCGCGACCGCTCCTCGAGGTGCTCGGGAAGACGATCGTGCACGTCGGCCCGAGCGGGGCCGGCCAGACGGTGAAGGCCGCCAACCAGCTCGTCGTCGGCGGCATCTACGCGCTGGTGGCCGAGGCGATCGTGCTGCTGGAGGCGTCCGGCGTCGAACCGGGACCCGGCCTCGACGTGCTCGCTGGCGGGCTCGCCGGCAGCCGGATCCTCGAGCTCAAGCGGGAGTCGATGGTGGCCCGGCAGTTCGCGCCCGGCTTCCGGATCGACCTGCACCACAAGGACATGGGCATCGCGCTCGCCGCGGCCCGCGAGGCCGGCGTCGCGCTGCCGATGACCGGCCTCACCGCCCAGCTGATCGCCGCGGCCCGCGCACAGGGCCACGGCTCGCTCGACCACTCTGCGCTGCTCAAGGTGCTGGAGACCGTCTCGGGAAAGGTTGCCTCATGACCCGGATCCCCTGTATGGAAGCCGTTGCGGCGGTGCTCGAGTCGGAGGGCGTCGACACCGTCTTCGGCATCCCGGGCGCCGCGATCCTGCCGCTCTACGCCGCGCTGCAGAAGAGCGGCATCCGCCACCTCACCGTGCGCCACGAGGAGGGCGGCACGCACGCCGCCGACGGGTGGTCGCGAGCTACCGGCAAGGTCGGAGTGTCCATCGGGACCTCCGGCCCTGCCGGCACGAACATGATCACCGGGTTGTACACGGCGCTCGCCGACTCCATCCCGATGATCTGCATCACCGGGCAGGCGCCGCGGGCGAAGCTGCACCAGGAGGCCTTCCAGGCCGTCGACATCGTGGAGATCGCCAAGCCCGTCACGAAGTGGGCGGTGCAGCTCAAGGAGCCCGCGCAGGCGCCGTGGGTGTTCCGCGAGGCCTTCCGGATCGCCCGCTCGGGGCGTCCCGGCCCCGTGCTCATCGACCTCCCCGTCGACGTGCAGCGCGGCACCTGCTTCTACGACGCGGCCCTCGACGCGCCGCTGCCCGTCGACGTCCCGGCACCGCGGGCGCAGCCGGTGGCCGAGGCCGTGCGGATGCTGCTGGACGCCGAGCGGCCGATCATCCTCGCCGGTGGCGGCGTGATCGGCGCGGAGGCGTGCGACGAGCTGCGCCAGCTCGCCGAGCACCTACAGGTGCCGGTGCAGGTCACGCTGATGGGCAAGGGCGCGTTCCCCGAGGACCACCCGCTGTTCGCCGGCATGGCCGGCATCCAGACGCAGACCCGCTGGGGCAACGCGGCGTTCCTGGAGAGCGACCTCGTGCTCGCCGTCGGCGCCCGGTTCGGCGACCGGCACACCGGAGACCTGGAGACCTACCGGCAGGGCCGCAGGTTCGTGCACGTCGACATCGAGCCCACGCAGATCGGCAAGGTGTTCGAGCCGGACCTGGGCATCGTCGGGCACGCCAAGCCCACGCTCGCGGCGCTGGCCGAGCACGCCCGGCGCGCCTCGCCGCAGCACGCGCCCGGCCGCTGGGTGGAGCGCGTCGCGCAGCTGCGCGGCACCCTGCTGCGCCGCGACGATTTCGACGACGTCCCGATCAAGCCGCCGCGCGTCTACCGGGAGCTCAACCAGGCGTTCGGCCCGGACACCACGTTCGTCACGGCGATCGGGCTGTACCAGATCTGGTCCGGACAGTTCCAGCAGACGTTCCGCCCCCGCCACTACCTGGTGTGCGGGCAGGCCGGGCCGCTCGGCTGGGAGGTGCCCGCCGCCATCGGCGTCAAGTGCGCGTACCCGGACAAGCCGGTGGTGGCCGTCGTCGGGGACTACTCCTTCCAGTTCCTCATGGAGGAGATCGCCGTCGCGGCGCAGTACAAGATCCCGTTCGTCATCGTGATGGTGAACAACGAGTACCTGGGGCTGATCCGGCAGGCCGAGCTCGGCTACGACATGAACTACGCCGTCGACCTGCACTACGGCGAGGGCGGCATCGACCACGTGAAGCTCATGGAGGCCTTCGGCTGCCCGGCCCGGCGCGTGGAGCAGCCCGGCGACATCGCCGACGCCCTGTCCTGGGCCGCGCTGGAGTCCGAGGCCCAGCAGCTGCCCGTGCTCGTCGAGGTGATGGTCGAGCGCGAGGCCAACGCGGCCATGGGCCCGTCCCTCAACGCGATCACCGAGTTCGAGCCGGCCCCGGACCTGGTCCCCCTGGCCGACTGAGCCGAAACCCCCTCTGAGCCGAGGCGACCGCTTCCCGGGTTGCGCGGAAGCTGTTCCAGCTCCGGTTCTGCGGGTGAACGGAACACCAGCGCTCTTCGATCATGGCCGGAGGGCTCTGGTGTTCCGTTCACCCGGGATTCGCTCTTCGACCGCCGGGCTTGTCGTGACGGCGGGCGTCGTGCTGGTGGTGGGGAGCGTTTCCACGGTCAGGGAGACGCCTCGGTCGTCCAGGAGCCCTGGAGCAGCGGCACGGTCGACCTGATCATGGATGGCTCGCTCATGGCCGCCTTCCTCACGATCAGATAGACCTGAGAGGTATCCAGGAAAGACCCAACCCCTCTCACGTCTACATGGTCATGAAAACTCCTGTGGGCGCGCCGTCCCCGGCTCGCAGCCACTGCCCCACACCCCGCCCAGGCCCTCGGCGCAGTCGGCCGGGTTGGCACCACTACCGAATAACGGGGCTGGGTGGACGGCCGTCCCCGACGCGGGCCCAGGCCCGTCCGGGACGAGACCGCCCTGCTGCGTGCTCGCCCACCTTGCGGTGGCCCCGGTCCACCCCCTACCGGTGATCATCGGCGCGGGTCGGAGGCGTGTGCACCTCTCGTGATCGGCGGGATCGGGACAGGCGGTGCACCGGGAGTCTGTTGCCGAACCGGTCAGGCCCGCACCGCGGGCGCTACGTCGATGCCGGTCGGGCGCGGTCCGCGGTGATCGATCTGATCAGCACCTGGGCGCGGGTGCTGCGACGGTGGCGTACGTGTCGGAGCGATCAGGGCCGAGTGATCGGTGCGAGCAGTGCGTGGGTGCTGTCGCGGCGACGTCAGGTACTTCTCGCAGCGATCACCATCGCGCGGCCGCGAACCCCAAATTCGGCAACACGCTCCCGGTGCGGCTCATGTCCCTGGTTCGCTGATCAAGGCCGTTGTCGGGGTTTCCGGAACGGCACCACAGCCAGTCGCGCGGGCACCCGGCCGCGACGGGCTCCTCCGGAACAGGCCTGGGCCAGCGCCGGGAACGGCCGCCCGGACGACCACGATATTCGTGGGTCGTACCCAACCCGGCCACCCTCGGCGCGGAGGACGGGCTCGGCGCCGGACCGACTGCGCGTGAGGCCCTGGTGCGGGGTGAGGCAGGAAGTCACGAGCCGGGAACGGCGCGCCCACCGCAACCCGGCCTACGAGGCAGGGCCACGGGGAGGAGCAACGGCGGGACGCGGGGCCGAGCAGTGCTCGCAAACCGGTCGCGCCCTGATTCGCGCCGCGCACCCCCCATCGACGGGTTGCGACGGCGCCGAAGGGTTGGGCCGGCGAGAAGCAGTGCGCCGGCGGATCGCGAACCAAGCGCGGCATGTCCCGGTGAACGTTCGGGGCCGCAGAGCTGGATCTCGCACGATCGATCGTTCCGAGATCGAGCCGAGCGCCCTGCGCAGGGCGGCGAGCTGGATCCCGGAACGATCTCGCGCGGTGCGGCGGCGTCAGGACGCCGCGGTCACCTGCTGGTTGAGCAGGTCCGCCACCGCTGTGATGGCGCGGAGGGTGGGCACCTCGGCGCCGGTGAGATCGGCCAGCTCCACGACGGCGGTCAGGAGCACGTCGAGCTCCATCGGGCGGCCGCGTTCCAGGTCCTGCAGCGTGGACGTCTTGTGCTCGCCGGTGCGCTCGGCGCCGGCGAGCCGCTTCTCCACGGAGATCTCGGGGTGGCAGCCGACGCGGCGGGCCACGTCGAGGGTCTCCTCCATCATCTGCGCGACGAGCGCCCTGGTGCCGGCGTGGCGGCAGATGCCGGCCATCGTCGCCCGGGTGAGCGCGCTGAGCGGGTTGAACGCGATGTTGCCCATCAGCTTGATCCAGATGTCGGACCGGACATCGGGCTCGACCGGGCACTTGAGCCCGCCCTCCACCATCGCGTCGGCGAACTCGGTACACCGTGACGTGACGCTGCCGCCGGGCTCGCCGATGGAGAACCGGGTGCCCTCGAGGTGCCGCACGACGCCGGGTGCCTCGATCTCGGTGGCCGCGTAGACCACGCAGCCCACCGCGCGGTCCAACGGTAGTGCCGCCGTGACGGCGCCTCCGGGGTCGACGCTCTCGACGCGGTGCCCCTCGTACGGGCCGGCCAGGCGGTGGAAGTACCACCAGGGGATGCCGTTCTGGGCGGCGATGATCGTGGTGCGTTCGTGCAGGAGCGGGGCGACCATCGGGCCGGCCGCGGCGTAGGCGTTGGCCTTGAACCCCAGGAAGACGTGGTCGACCGGCCCGATCTGCGCCGGGTCGTCGGTCGCGTTCGGACGGGCCGCGAAGTCGCCTCGCGGGCTGCGCACGCGCACCCCGTGTTCGCGCAGTGCCTGCAGGTGCGGCCCACGGGCGACCAGGTGCACTTCGGCACCCGCTCGACTGAGGCTCGCCCCCACATACGCACCGATCGCTCCCGCCCCCAGCACAGCAACCTTCACGTCGGGCTCCCGTCCTCGGTTTGTGCATCCAGTATGCAGTATGGAGCGAGCCGGTCAAGCGCAAGTCGCCTCTGGACAACGAGGGAGGCGTGGAGTACCAAGACAGCCATACCGTATGCAGTATGGGCAGGCCGTCGGGTTGCGCGGACGGCGACGACGAGGAGATGCCTTCGCGATGACGCAGACGATCCCCGGATGCGCGGCACGGAACGGGGTCGGCGAGACACCGCCCGCGGCCCCCGGACGAGCGGGTCACAACGGACAAAAGAACCATTACGGACAAGTGATCGGGGCAGACAGATGAGTGCTCTGGATGGCATCCGCATCCTCGACATGACCCACGTCCAGTCGGGTCCCTCGGCCACCCAGATCCTGGCCTGGCTCGGCGCCGACGTGGTGAAGCTCGAGGCACCGACCGGCGACATCACCCGCCAGCAGCTGCGAGACGTCCCGGACGCCGACAGCCTGTACTTCACGATGCTGAACTGCAACAAACGCAGCATCACGCTGAACATGAAGAGCGAGGAAGGCAAGCAGCTCTTCATCGACATGGTCAAGAAGTCCGACGTGCTCGTGGAGAACTTCGGGCCCGGCGCCGTGGACCGCATGGGATTCACGTGGGACCGACTCCAGGAGCTCAACCCGCGGCTGGTCTACGCGTCCATCAAGGGCTTCGGTGAAGGCCCCTACACCCATTACAAGGCCTACGAGGTGGTCGCCCAGGCGATGGGCGGCTCGATGAGCACCACCGGGTTCGAGGACGGTCCGCCGGTGGCCACCGGGGCGCAGATCGGCGACTCCGGCACCGGCATGCACGTGGTCGCCGGCATCCTGGCCGCGCTCGTGCAGCGGGGCACCACCGGCCGCGGCCAGCGGGTGACTGTGGCGATGCAGCACGCCGTGCTCAACCTCTGCCGGGTCAAGCTGCGTGACCAGCAGCGCCTCACCCACGGGCCGCTCGCCGAGTACCCGAACGAGCAGTTCACCGACGAGGTGCCGCGCTCGGGCAACGCCTCGGGCGGCGGCCAGCCCGGCTGGGCCGTGAAGTGCGCACCCGGCGGCCCGAACGACTGGATCTACGTCATCGTGCAGCCGCCGGGTTGGGCACCGATCGCCAACCTGATCGGCCGGCCCGAGCTCGCCGACGACCCGGAGTGGAGCACGCCCGCCGCCCGGCTGCCCAAGCTCGACAAGATGTTCCAGCTCATCGAGGAGTGGACCTCCCGCCTCTCGAAGTGGGACGCCCTCGCCGAGCTCAACGCCCACAACGTGCCGTGCGGCCCGATCCTGTCCACCAAGGAACTCATCGAGGACGCGTCGCTCGCGGACAACAACATGGTCGTCACGGTCGACCACCCCGAGCGCGGCGCCTTCAAGACCGTCGGCTGCCCGATCAAGCTGTCGGACTCCCCGGTGAAGGTCGAGACCTCACCGCTGCTCGGCCAGCACAACGAGGACGTGTACGTGCGCGAGCTGGGCGTCGACCCGCAGCGCTTCGCCGAGCTCAAGACGAACGGAGTGATCTGAGGATGGGCTACGACAAGGACGCCGTACGCGAGGTCCTCGACAAGGCGCTGGCCGAGGGCCGGGAGTCGCTCACCGCTCCCGAGGGCCGCAGCGTCTGCCAGGCCTACGGCATCCCGACGCCGGGTGAAGGCCTCGCCAGCACCGCCGACGACGCCGTCCGGCTGGCCGCCGAGCTGGGCGGGCGGGTCGTCATGAAGATCGTGTCGCCGGACATCCTGCACAAGACGGAGGCCGGCGGCGTCAAGGTCGGGGTCTCCGGCGACGAGGCCGTGCGCGCCGCGTTCGACGAGATCGTGGCGAACGCGAAGGCCTACGACGCCGGCGCGACGATCGACGGCATCCAGGTGCAGCAGATGCTCACCGGCGGGCACGAGGTGATCATCGGGGCCACCACGGACCCGACGTTCGGCAAGGTGATCGTGTTCGGCCTCGGCGGCGTGCTGGTCGAGGTGCTGAAGGACGTCACGTTCCGCCTCGCCCCGGTGGACACGCCGACCGCGCACTCGATGCTGGACGGCATCAAGGCCGCCGAGGTCCTGAAGGGCGCCCGGGGTGCGGAGCCCGCGGACGCCGACGCGCTCGCCGACATCATCAAGCGGCTCTCGGACCTGGTGACCGACTTCCCCCGGATCAGCGAGTTCGACCTCAACCCGGTGTTCGCCACGCCCGAGGGCGCCTCGGCGGCGGACGTCCGGATCGTGCTGTCGGCCGAGGAGCCCGTCGAGCCGGTGCGCTACAGCGAGGAGGAGATCCTCGCGACGATGAACCGCATGATGCGGCCGAACGCGGTCGCCGTCATCGGTGCGTCGGACCAGGCCGGCAAGATCGGCAACTCCGTGATGAAGAACCTCATCAACGGTGGCTACGCCGGCGAGATCTACCCCATCAACCCGAAGGCCGACGAGATCCTCGGCAAGAAGGCCTACAAGAGCATCGGCGACGTGCCCGGCGACATCGACGTCGCGGTGTTCGCGGTGCCGGCCAAGTTCGTGCCGCAGGCGCTGCGCGAGGTGGGCGAGAAGAACGTGCCCGCCGCGGTGCTGATCCCGTCCGGATTCGCCGAGACGGGCAACGTCGAGCTGCAGGACGAGATCGTCGCGATCGGTCGCGAGCTCGGCGTGCGGCTGCTCGGGCCGAACATCTACGGCTACTACTACACACCGCAGAACCTGTGCGCGACGTTCTGCACGCCCTACGACGTCAAGGGCGGTGTCGCACTCACCTCGCAGAGCGGCGGCATCGGCATGGCGATCCTCGGGTTCAGCCGCAGCTCCAAGATGGGCGTCTCCGCGATCGTCGGGCTGGGCAACAAGTCCGACCTCGACGAGGACGACCTGCTCACCTACTTCGGTGAGGACCCGGACACCAACATCGTCGCGATGCACCTCGAGGACCTGAAGGACGGCCGGACGTTCGTCTCGGCAGCCCAGAAGATCACGAAGAAGAAGCCGGTAGTCGTGCTCAAGGCCGGCCGCACGGCGCTGGGCGCGAAGGCCGCCAGCTCGCACACCGGCGCGCTCGCCGGCGACGACAAGGTCTACGACGACATCCTCAAGCAGTCGGGTGTGGTCAGGGCCTACTCGCTCAACGACATGCTGGAGTTCGCCCGCGGCATCCCCGTGCTGCCCACGCCGAAGGGCGAGAACGTCGTCATCATCACCGGGGCCGGTGGCTCGGGTGTGCTGCTCTCCGACGCGGTCGTCGAGAACGGGCTCTCCCTCATGGAGATCCCGCAGGACCTCGACGAGGCCTTCAAGGCGTTCATCCCACCCTTCGGCGCCTCGGGCAACCCGATCGACATCACCGGTGGCGAGCCGCCGTCGACCTACGAGGCAACGATCCGGCTGGGTCTCGAGGACGATCGCATCCACGCCTTGATCCTCGGCTACTGGCACACCATTGTGACCCCACCGATGGTCTTCGCCGAGCTCACCGCGCGCGTGGTGGCCGAAGCACGGGAGAAGGGGATCGAGAAGCCGGTCGTGGCGTCCCTCGCGGGCGACACGGAGGTGGAGGAGGCGAGTGACTACCTCTACCAGCACGGGATCGTCGCGTACCCCTACACGACGGAGAAGCCGGTGGCCGTTCTCGGGGCGAAGTACCGCTGGGCCCGTGGTGCCGGTCTCGTCTGAGGAGATGGAGAGCTGGGGCCGGCACTGAAGCCGGCTCGGCCCGGTGCCGAACGGCGCATCGGGTATCGGAGAGGCAGGCCCGGCCGGTAATCCCTGGAGAATTCGCCCACCCGCCAGGGACCCGGCCGGGCCTGCGGGCAGCCGATTCGTCACGTGTTCCGCACGAGGAGGAAGGCGCGGAAAGGCAGGGTCGGGCGGGTAGACCCCACTCAGGAGATCCCAATGGAGAGGTCCCAGCAGTGACGACTTCAAGAGAACCCGACGCCGTATCGGGTGATCCGACTGCCACCGACACGCGCGTATGGCACGCCGGTGGCCTGGCCCCGATGCCCATCCGGAAACTTCCGGATGCACCACCCTCCATCCACCTCCTCGGGCCGACGGTATTCCTCGTCGCGCTCGGCGTGGGTATGGGCGAGTCCTACATGTGGCCACGACTCGTGCTGCTGTTCGGGCCCGAGATCCGGTGGCTGTTCCTGATCGGTGTCACGCTGCAGGCATTCGTCCTGCTGGAGATGGCGCGTTATGCCATGGCGACCGGTGAGTCCATCTTCACCGGCGCGGCGCGCGTCTTCAAACCGATCATGTGGTTCTTCTTCACGATCGCGATCCTCATCTACGTCTGGCCGGGTCACCTCTCGGCCGGCGCGAGCGCGTTCGAACAGGCCACCGGTGTGCCGTGGCAGGTGACCGCGACCATCGGCATGCTGCTGGTCGGCACGCTGTTCACGCTCGCCAAGGTGATCTACGACCTCGTGGAGAAGATCCTCGGGCTCCTGATCGGCTTCCTCGTGGTCGGGACGGCGATCATCGCCTCGCTGGTCGGCGACTGGAGCGATCTGAGCACCACGATCGCGGGAATGTTCGCGTTCGGCTTCATCCCGGCCGAGGCGCACACCGCCGAGTGGTTCCCGATCATCGTCGGTTCGATCGCGTTCGCGGGCCCTTCGGGTATGCAGCAGATGTGGTACACGCTGCACCTGCGGGAGAGCGGCGCCGGCATGGGCGCGCACGTGCCGAAGGTGCGCGGTCTCGCCCGGGCAGGGGTGGAGGAGGAGCGCTCCGCCACCGGCTTCATGTTCGACACCGACGATCCGGAAGAGATGGCGAAGTGGAAGGGCTGGCGCAGGTGGGTCACGTTCGACGCCATCCTGCTCTTCTGGGGCATCACGATGCTCGTCACGATCTCGTTCACCGTGCTCGCCCAAGCGGCAGCGCGACAGAACCCGAACGTCGTCGACGAACTGCGCAACGGCGAGCGTGAAGCTGCCCTGATGGCGATGGCGGACTCCTTCGGCTCGGTCGGCCTTCCGGTGCTCGGCACGGTGTTCCTCCTGTTCATCGCGCTGATCGGCCTGAATGCCACGCTGGGTCTGTTCGACTCGTTCGCCCGCGGGCAGTCGGACATGGCCTTCACCTTCATCCCGTCCTTGCGGAAGTTCGGCATGTCCCGCCTGTACGGGTACTTCCTGTGGTTCGTGATCGCCTTCGGGATCATCATCCTGTGGGGCGGCCCGGCCGACGGCCCCGAGGCCATCCTGGACGTCCTCGCGTTCCTGTCCGCGTTCGCCATGGGTGCGTACTGCATCGTGCTCCTGCTGGTGAACAACAGGATGTTGCCCAAGCCGATCCGTCCGAAATGGTGGACCAACGCCATCATCGGCTTCGGCGCGGTGTTCTACCTGGGCGCATTGTTCTACAGCCTGGCCGTCTTCGGCGCCCTCCCGGACTGACATGAACATCCGGATCGCACGTCAGCTCGCCGAGATCGGCGCCCCCGGCGCCGTGATCGGCGTGATCGCGGGCGCCGTGCTCGGGGTGTTGGCCGGCATCGTCGGCCAACCCCTCGGCTGGGCGCTCACCGGTGCCGTGATGCTCGCCGTACCACTCGCCATCGTCGGCGGCTGCTACGGCGTGCTCACCGGGCTCGGATATGCCAAGCCCGGCATGTTCGCGCCTGCGGCGGTGCTGTGGCTGGTGGGCTTCCCGCTCTCCCGGCTGTGGCACGAGACGATGACACCCGTCGTGCTGGGTGGTCCTGCCACCCCGCCCGATGACGTCGTCACATTTCTGCTGTACCAAGCGTTGGTCAGCATGGGCTTTGCGATCGGCTTCATCTGGCTCTACGAGCGGATCATCCCCAGCTGGCTGGCTCAGATCAAGGACCACAATCCCTACGCCGAGCGGGTGTACGCCCGCTACATCGCCTACGCCGAACAAATGTGGAACCTCAGGGAGCAGAGACGTGCCCGCCGCCAGGCGGGGCATGCCCCCGGGCGGGTGGGTCCCCCAGGTGGCACCACCAAGGTGAGGGCCAAACGGTCCTCGTGACGATCGGCGCGGCGGAGGTTCTCCGCCGCGCCGCTCGTTGAACCGGACAGACGCCGGCTGCGCCAAGGCGTCCCTTCCTCTGGAGAGAGATGAGCATTCCGATCTGGGCCTGGTTCGTGACGATCGGCGCATTCATCGCCGTTCTCGCGTTCGACTTCTATCTGGTAGCTCGAAATCCGCGCGATCCGTCCATGCGCGAGTCGACGATCTGGGTCTGCATCTACGTCGCGCTCGCCATCCTGTTCGGGCTGGGCGTGACCATGGTGACCGGGCCGCAGTACGGGGGCGAGTTCTTCGCCGGCTGGATCACCGAGTACTCGCTCTCGGTGGACAACCTGTTCATCTTCGTACTGATCATGAGCAGGTTCGCGGTTCCCCGGCAGTACCGCCAGAAGGTGCTACTGATCGGCATCGTCCTCGCGCTCGTGCTGCGCGGCATCTTCATCGCGCTCGGCGCGGAGGCGATCACCCGGTTCGACTGGATGTTCTACCTGTTCGGCGCGTTCCTCATCTACACGGCGTGGAAGCTGATCAGCCACGGTGACGAGGACGAGGACTTCCAGGAGAACCGCGCACTGCGCCTCGTCCGGCGGATGGTGCCCTCCACCGAGCAGTACGACGGCGCGCGGATGACCACGCACGTCGACGGCCGCCGGCTCGTCACGCCGATGCTCATCGTGATGGTCGCGATCGGCACCACCGACCTGCTGTTCGCGCTCGACTCGATCCCGGCCATCTTCGGCCTGACCCAGGAGCCCTACCTGGTGTTCACCGCGAACGCGTTCGCGCTGATGGGGTTGCGCCAGCTGTTCTTCCTGATCGGCGGACTGCTGGACCGGCTGGTGTACCTGAGCAAGGGCCTCGCGTTCATCCTCGCGTTCATCGGCGCGAAGCTGATCCTCGAGGCGGCCCACCACCACGGCGTCGCCTGGGCGCCGGAGGTGCCGATCCTCGTCTCGCTCGGCGTCATCGTCGGCACCCTGGCCATCACGACGGTGGCCAGCCTGGCGAAGTCCCGCCGCGACGCGGCCAACACGGTGACCGACGACGACCTGCCCGAGCCCAGCTCCCGCCCGGCGTCCAACAGCTGACAGCCGGGCCGGAGCACCACCACAGCCCGACACGTGCGCCCCCCTCCGCGACTCGCGCAGGGGGGCGCACCCCTTTCCCGCAATTCGTGATCCCGGCGCACACACGTCGCGCCCCCCTCCCCGCGAGTCGGGGCCTGACACCCGCGAGTCGGGGCTGCACCTTCTCTGCGCGGTGTCTCTGGCAGCGCACGGCCCCGCCGGCGGCACGGGCCCGGCTCTCGGCCACTCTCTCGCATGGCGCGACATGCGCGCGCCACAGCGCAACTCGCGGCCGGGGGGCGACCGCGAGATCCGGCGAGAGCGGCACGCCAGCCCGGCGCGACACCTTCACAGGTACACCGCGACTCGCGGAGGTGCATGCACGACGCAGAGCCGAACGCACCGCGACTCGCGCAGTCAGTGCACTGCGCGAGTCGCGGTGTGGGCGGGGCGGAGGGAGGCTCGGGGTCAGCTCTGCCCGTTGCGGCTGACCTTGTCGTCGACCTCCGGGTCGTCGTTCTTCGGGTGCTGCCGGACCGTCGTGGCCCCGCGCTGCATCCCCAGCACGCTGACGACCGGCCCGAGGGCCACCTGGCCCAGCCCGCAGATCGAGGTCTTGCGCATCACGAGCTCGAGCTCGAGGACGCGCTCGCGCCCCGCGTGGTCGAGGCCACCGTCGCCGATGGCGTCGGTGAGCAGGGTGTGCGCCTTCGTCGAGCCGACCCGGCAGGGCACGCACTTGCCGCAGGACTCGTTGCGGAAGAAGCGCAGCACATTGGTGGCTGCGGCGAGCAGGTCGGCGCCCTCCGCGATCGCGACCAGCGCGCCCGATCCGAGCATGGAGCCGGCGTCGGCGAGCGTGCCGAAGTCGAGCGGCACGTCGAGCTGGTCGGGGCCGAGGAAGTTCGACGACGCGCCGCCCGGCTGGATCGCCTGCAGCGCCGCGCCACCAGCCATGCCGCCCGCCTCCTCCAGGAGCGCCCGAGCCGTGGTGCCCATCGGCACGCAGTAGACGGCAGGCCGTTCGACGTGCCCGGACACCGCGAAGAACTTCCATCCCACCGATTCGCCGACGCCCTGGTCGCGCCACCACTGCGCACCGCGCTCGACGATGACGGGCACGTCGGCGAAGGTCTCGACGGAGTTCATCAGCGTGGGGCGGCCCCACAGGCCGTGGATGCCGGGGAACGGGGGCTTGTTGCGCGGCTCGCCGCGGTGGCCCTCCATCGCCTCGATCAGCGCGGACTCCTCGCCGAGGATGTAGCCGCCCGGCGAGGTGAAGATGTCCAGGTGCAGGGTGCGGCCACTGCCGAGGACGTCGGTGCCGAGCAGGCCCGCCGCGCGCAGCGCGTCGATCTCGGCCCGCAGCACGTGCTCCTCCGGCCCGTACTCGTGGCGGATGAACACGTAGCCCTGTTCCGCGCCGGTGCAGACCATGCCGAGCAGCAGGCCCTCCAGCACCAGGTGCGGCTCGTCGGCGAGGATCTGCCGGTCCTTGAACGTGCCGGGCTCGGACTCGTCGGCGTTGCAGATGGCGTACTTGAGGCCGGCCGGCTGGTCGGCGACCAGCTGCCACTTGCGGCCCGTCGGGAAGCCGGCACCACCCATGCCCCGCAGGCCGGAATCGTTCACGGCGGCGATCACATCGGCCGGGCCGCGCTCGCCCGCGAGCACCGAGCGCAGCACGCGGTAGCGCTGCTCTCCCGGCGCGTAGGGGTCGTTGGGCCACGGCTGCGTCCGCCCGGACGGGGTCGGGGCCGCGTGGCCCAGCGTGTCGGCGCGGGCCGCGGCCACCAGCGCATCGGTGTCCTCGAGCGGGGCCGGGTGCTCGTTGACGGCCACGGCAGGTGCGCTGTCGCAGCGACCCAGGCAGGAAACCTCGTGGAACTCGACGTCCGGTTCGTCCTCGAGACGCGCGCGCAGCGCGTCCAGCCGCGCATCGGCGCCGGCGAGCCAGCACGTCAGGTCGTGGCAGCCGTGCACAGCGACCTTCTGGGGCGGGTCCGTGCGGAAGTGCGGGTAGAAGGAGACGAGCCCTTCGATCTCGTAGAGCGGGCGGCGCATCTCGCGGGCGAGCGTCACCAGTTCCTCGCGGGGCAGCCAGCCCAGGCGGGCCTGGATGGCGTTCAGCTCGGGGATGAGGCTCGGCCCGGGGAACTTCCCCGCCCGGGCCTCGACGCCGGGCACCTTCGCGGCGGTCATGCCCGCACTCCGATCGGTTCGACCTGTACCGCGCAGAACTTGAACTCGGGGATCTTGCCGGTGGGGTCGATCTCGTCGATGGTCAACAGGTTCGCGGCCGCCTCCCGGAAGTGGAACGCGATGAAGCAGTTGCCCAGCGCTTCGCGGTGCGACAC
>NZ_NKYF01000010.1 GCF_002262885.1 Pseudonocardia sp. MH-G8
ACGACCGGCCGCCAGCCGAGTTCGAGCAGGCGTTCGACGCTGCCCAACGGGACGACCACGAAACGGTCGAAATCCCATAGAACGGGCCTCCATCAGACCCAGGACGAGTCAATATGCTTGTGGATCAGCCCGGTCGCGCGCGCCAACCTGGCAAGGTGCGGCGCCTCGCCGACCAGCCCGGCGAACTTTGTTGCGCGCCGGTGGATCCGACCAGCCGCGGCTCCGGGCCGCTTGTGCCACAGTCCAATCAGGCTCAACCCGCGGCCAATGCAACAGGCCAGCAGCGAGATATTGCGGAAGCGATGCTTCCGCTGGGCGGTCGTGGCGTGGTCGGTGCGGAACGGGGGCGTTCCGAGCTGACGCGACAGCCTGTTGCGCGAGGCTGTGACCTGCTGATTCGGAGCAACCGTCCGCGGTTGTCGTCGGGACATCGTCGATGACCACGCTGTCGCAGCACCGAACTGTTGCCATCGGCAGCCGTGGAGCGCGTTGGAGAGGGGCCCGGATCGGCGCGTCGGCGTCGGCCGCGGGCCGACGTTCCCCGGCGTCGTCAGGTCGTCGTGCGGTTCTCCGATGCGGAGCTGGTCCTGGCACGCGAGCGCGCCGCGCTGGCGGGTCTGGCTTTGGGCGCCTGGATCGGCCAGACCGCGATCGGCGTGGCCACGCATGGAATGCAGACCGTGGTCGGCCTGCCGGACCTGTTGCGGTTGCACGCGGATGTGGTGGCGATCGAGCGCGCCGCGAGCATCGCCGGCGTGGGGCGCGATGAGGTCGTTGCCCTCCTCGTTCGGCTCGACGCGGCGGTCGACGCGGTCGTCGTCGAGCTCGACCGGGCGCGTCGATGATCACGAAGGTGGTGCACGGGTCGCGGGTCGGCGGTCTGGTCGCCTACCTGATGGGGCCGGGGCGCGCGCAGGAGCACGTGCGTCCGCGGGTCATCGCGAGCTGGGACGGGCGGGATGCCGGTTGGCAGCCACCGCGGGCCGACGAGGGTGGGTTCGGTCGGGATCTGGGGCCGCTGATCCGGGCGCTTCGTGCCCCGGCGGTGGCGGCCGGTCTGCCCGAGCGCGATGACGAGGGCAAGCGTGGGTACGTGTGGCACTGCTCGGCGCGGGTCGCGGCGGGGGACCGGGTGTTGTCGGACGGCGAGTGGGCGGAGGTCGCCCGGGAGCTGCTCGACGGCGCCGGAGTAGCGGCCCGGAACGATGCGGGCGGTCCTCGCTGGGTGGCGATCCGGCACGCCGACGACCACATCCACATCGCGGTCGTGCTCGTCCGGCAGGACACGGGACGTCGGTTCTGGCCGTCGCGCGACTATCCGCGGCTTCGGGAAGCGGCGCGCGGGATCGAACAGCGGCTCGGACTGACCGTGACGGCGCCCGCGGACGGGACCGCGGCGAGGGCCCCGGCGCGTGGGGAACTAGAGAAGGCCCGTCGGCAGGGGCGGTTGCCGGCTCGCGTCGAGCTCACCAGGGCCGTGCGTGCGGCGGCGGTGGGTGCGGACGGACTCGCCGAGTTCGTCACCGCCCTGCGGGCCGCCGGGTTGCTGGTCGAGGTGCGTCGGGCCCCCTCCGGGGACCCGTTGGGCTACAAGGTCGCGCGGCCCGGGGACCTCACCGCGTCGGGCGAGCCGGTGTACTACAGCGGCAGCAAGCTCGCGGCCGCCCTGTCGCTGCCTCGGCTGCTGCGTGGGTGGGAGTCCGCGGCGCGGGGTTCGGAGTCCGAGGCGCCGTTGCGCGTGGGGCGACGTCGCGTCGAGCGGGCTCGCGCGGTCGTCGGCGCGGCGCGCCGTGGCCAGGGTGGTGACGACGCGCAAGGGATCGCGCAGGCTGCGCTGCCGGTGCTGACGGCCATCGGGCTGTGGTCGGACGAGCTGCGGGGTGCGGCCGAGCGATTCGATCGCTCCGCGCGGCCACCGCGAGGCCTCCGCGGGCGCGAAAGTGGGAGCGCGGCAGGCCTGCGCCGGCTGGCGCGGCAACTCGTCCGGGAGCGCCGGATTCTCGGGCTGGATGACGAGCCAGGCGCGGCCGCGGTGGCCCTGGCCGTGGCGCTGTCGGTGCTCGTGCGTGAGATCGCGGGCTGGCAGCGGGACGCCGGCCGGCCGCACCAGGCGGTCGCCGCCGCTGAGGCTGCGGACGTGATCGACCGGTGGGCAGCAGAGCGGGGTGCAGGCGAAGGCGCACCGTCCGACCACGGACCCGCAGCTCGTCGACCACACGTCGAACCACGGTACGACCGTGCGGCATGGTCACGCTCAGGTGCGCCGCGCGGATGATCCGGGGCCGCCGGGCCCGGCTCCGACGAGCCGATGGTGAAACGGGTGGAGGAGTCGCGCATGTCACGCAACGGCGGCCAGGCGATCAAGGTCGTGGTCTCGCTGGTCGGTCCGCAGGAGACTTCCGTGCAGGCCCACCGACCCGGCACCGACGGAGCCGCCGTGAGTGTGCGCGTGGGTGGGTCGTTGATCTATATCCACGACGCGGAAACCGCCGCCACCTTCCGTCGTGCATGGGAATCCGGGGTGCGGCAGGCCAGGTCATTGCCGGTGCAGGGGGACCTGACGCGGGTGATGCCGGTGTCCGGCCTGGCGGAGCCCGCCGTGATGATGGAGGCGGCGGAGTCCCCGCCCGCCGGTGCGCGCATGGAGCGTAGGCCCGGACACCCGAGCCGGCTGTGGATGACGCTCGGTCGCATCGGGTTCGACGTGCACGACCACGCGGCGTTCCACTCGACGTTGGCGGCCTTCCGTCGTGCGGACAGGTTGGCCGCGAAGGTGTTCCCCCCGACCCCCGAGCAGCGGGCCTGCGAGCAGGCCGCACGCACGGCAGGCCGGCTCTTCGCGCCGCCCGGCGCCGCGGCAGACAGGCCCACCGCGGGCAGGCCCACGGCGGCGGTGGCGCGGCCCGCAGCGGCGCGCCCGCTTCCCAGGGCCCGGCCCGCCATCGGGAGGGCAGTGTGACCGCACCGGACTATCCGTTGATCGCGCTGGGAAGCTACGAGACCTACCAGCTCGCGCACATCGCCACCTACATCGCCGAGCGGCTCGCCCGGCACCACCGATCAGGTCGCGGTCGCGAGGGGCGCATGGCGCGCTCGGCCGCGGTGCGCGACATCGCCGGGGCGGCCACCGCGATGGGCAACGCCACCGGCACGTCGATCCCGGATGACGATCTGCCTCGCCCCCTGGACGCCGACACGTTCACGGCGGCGCGACAGCTGCTCGCCACCGGGCCGCGATCCGCGGATGTTGTCGCCCTGGCGGGCTTGGGTCGGACCGGGTTCGCGGTCGTCGGGCACGTCCCGGGTCTCGGCGAGGTCGGCGCCAGGGCCGCATCGAAGGACGTCGCCGACGCTCTGCGCGCCCACTTCCTCACCCAGCCTGCCGGCGAGCTCGCCGCATGGGCTGTGACCCGGGTCCCGCAGAAGATCCCAACCCTGCCCCGACAGGTCGACCTGGCCGTGTTCGTGGAACACCTCGACCCCGCTCGGACCGACGATCGCGCCGTGGCGCGCAACCTGCGCGGCCAGAACCGGCGCACGGACGCCGCGATCCGCGGCAGGTTCGCCGGCGTCGATCTCGACGCCCCCGCCGTCGTCACTCCGCCTGTGAGGGCCTCCGGCCCGAGGCCCCGTCGAGCGATTCGGCCTCGGCGGCCGGCCGCCCCCGGACCGGGACTGCGCCGCCCGTCTGGTCACAGGATCGCGGCACCCACCGTTCCGACAACCAGTGCGGGACCGTAGGGCACCAGGGTGGACCGGTCGGGCGCCCCGATGCCGACGACCACCGCGGTGACCGCCACGAGCATAGACACCGACACGATGCCGGTGACCACGGCGTCGTGACGTACGAGCACGACGGCGAGTGTCGGCACGAGCTTCGCATCGCCCCATCCGAAAGCCGCGCTGATCGTCGCCTTCATCATCAACGCGACGGCACCGCCAGCGGCCACGCTGATGACGGTCGTGAGGATGACAGCGTTGGCGTCCGCGGTGAGGAGCCCGGCAAGCAGCGTCAAGGCCAGCAGCGGCCCGGTCAACGCGTCGGGTAGCCGGCCTTCGTGGGCATCGACCACCGCCGCGGCGCAGCCCAGCACCGCCAGTGGCAGCAACACCGCCAGGCTCCCCGGCGGGCGGGCCAGGACCATCCCGATGAGCAGCCCGGCCGCAGCCGAGACCGCGCTGGCCTCGACCTGCCGGATACGGACGGGAGCGCGCATCGCGCGTCGGGCAATGATCAGCACCGCCGGTCCGATCATCGCCCCGGCCAACACGGCGAACGCCCCCACACTCGTGATGCCCTGCATGGCGACATCACGCCCGGGGACGGCGAGGTCCGGCCAGTAGCAGCTCGTTCAGGACGGCGAAGCTGTCCGGCGCAAGCTCCTCCGGGACGTCGAAGCCGCGCGCATCCAGCAGCACCGCCGCATAGAGCTCCAGCTCGGACCGGTTGTCCTCGGCGTGCGCGATGCGCATCAGGTCGGTCAACGGGCGGTCGAAGGCGACGTCGATATCGATCGTTCGGGCGCGCTCCGCCGCCCAGCGAGCCAGTCCGAGATCGCCCGCGCCGAGCGCGATGTCGACGAGCTCGTGCGCGGTGTCGACGATGAAGCCCGGTATCTGCAGGTCGTGGCGCTGGTCGTGGTTGTTGAGCCAGCCGTACCCACCGGGTCGCAGCGAGCTGAACACGGGCCCGCGCACGAGGTTCAGGGCCGCCTCGTAGTCGGTGGTCGCACCGGGATGGCCCGCCTCGTGGCGGGCCTGGCCGCGCTTGCGCAGCCGCCGGAACAGGTCCCAGTCCAGCAGGTGGCCGCGGAGTCGGTAGCTGCTGTCGTGCTGCATGTCGCTGACGAACGACGCGTCCGGGTCGCCGTTGAGGCCGTGGCCGGCCCACTTGCGGGCCCCGTAGAGCGCGTGCCGCAGGGTGGCCGGGCTAATCCGGCGCCCGTCGGGCCACAGGTCGGTGACGGCCTTCGTCGCGGTCACCCCGGCCGGGTGCAGGCTCAGATAGACGAGAACCTCGGCGAACCACGTCCTGCGCGTCGTGGGAGTCGGACCGGGCGCGGTGATGACGGGCTCACCGAGGAGCGCGATCATCGGCCTGGACGGCGGGCCGCTGTCGTGCCAGGAGGCGAGATCGTCGTCCAGGCCAGGGTCCTGATGGTCGACGATCGCGAGCCGCCGGACGGCCGCCGGATCCGCGACGGAGCAGGTCGACCGCTCCGAGTCCTCCGCGCCGCCCGGTTCGGGACCGTCCACTGCGGGTGGAGTTGGCGAGACCGGATCGCCGGTTCCGAGGGAGCCGTCCTCGTTCATGTCCGCTGCCCACGGTTCGGCGGACGCTGCCGGACCGACGGGGACCGCCGGTGCGCCGGTGGGCCCGAGGATGGCCGCGAGGTGGGTGCCTGCGTTTTCGGTGAGCCGCGCGACCTCCCACGGACCGTCGGTGACGTCCGGCAGGTCGAGCAGCCCGTCATCGCCGACTCGCAGGTCAGCTTGAACGGCGTCGATGACGACCACGGCGATCGCGCTGCGGTCAGGCTCGGCGGCCAGGGCCATCAGCCGGGTGCGGTGGCCGTCGTCGGGTTCCTCCGTGGCGAGCAACACCGTGGGCAGCCAGGAGTCGGAGGCGAGGTCGCGCAGTCGCCCTTCCACGACCGTCTCGATCTGCCACTGGTCCAGCGCGGCGCGAACCGTCGAGGCCCGGCGTTCTATCTCCGCCAGCGCTGTGTCGAGGTCGGGTGCGGTGGTCAGACGATCGGGGTTGAGGGTCACGACCTCTTCCTCGAGCCCGACGAGCAGGACCTCGACGTCCTCCGCCGTGCCGCTCGTGGCCAGCTCGGCGGCGAGATGGCGCAGCAGCGCGATGCACCGTGCCCAATCACCGCCGATGCGCAGGACCCCGCGCTGTTCGAGGTCGAGCATGAGGGTGCGGTCGTCGTCGGTGGCGATCGACACCAGCGTCGGGAACGGGGCGCAGCACCCAGCCGCCTCCGCAACGGACACCGGCAGCGGGTCGTCGGCATCGAGGCCCCACAAACCGCCGCCCGGCTCGACCGCCGTGAACGGTGGCGGCAGCCGGGTCTCGGTCGAGGTCGCGAGGACGGCGTCCGAGGAGGTCAACCGCGCCGAGATCAGCACCGGTGCGGGCGCGCCTTCGTCGATCTCCCGGTCGGGGTGTGCGAGCGAGCGCAGGGCCAGGTCCAGGTGGCGAGCTGCGGAGACCGCTCCCTCGTGGGCGTCAGGTGCGGTCAGCGACCATTCCACCCGTCCGTCATCGTCCGCGGGCACCGCGATGCGGTGTCGCTGCGGGCGGAGCCGCAGTTGCCGGCGGCGGCGCACGACGAGCGACGCCAGAACGCCGCTCGCGACGAGCGCGGACACGCCGAGCGCCGTGACCGTGAGAGCCGGGCCTGAGTCCTCGCCCCGATCGGCGGTGTCGTCTGCGGTGGCTGTCGATCCGGTTGGTGCCTCGACGGGCGTGGTTGACGGCCGCGCGGGGTCGGACGTCGGCACGTCGGTCGATGGAGGCACCGGAGGCCGCGACGTCTCGGGTATGGGGACCGCTGTCGTCGGGGATGCTCCCTCGGCCCCGTCGGTTTGCGCGCCTTCGTCACCGGGTCGGAGATCTGGCGACGGCGTGGGGTCGGGAAGGACGAGCGTCCATCCCGGTCGGATCAGGTCGGGGTCGGCGAGCGACTCGCCACCGGGTTGCGGTACGGAGAGGTTGGCCGCGAACACCTCGTCGGACCGGGCGGGGTCGCCGAGGTGTTCGCCGGCGATCCCGCTCAGGGTGTCGCCGGACTCCACTCGCACGGTTGCTCGGGCGTCGGGAGGCAGGACGAGACGCCAGCCCACGACGAGTTCCGAGGCCTCGGTCAGGCGTCCACCGTCGGCCTGGATCCGGCCGGCGTTGAGGTCGTAGATCTCGCGCCAGCGCAGGGGATCGCCGAGGCTCGTCTCCGCGATCCGCCACAGGGTGTCCCGGCGTTGCACGGAATGCACGGGTCCCGGTGGTGCAGGCTCGACGGCTCGGCCGGGAGCGGCGACGGCGGGTTCGGACACGGCGGCCGTCAGGACCGTCGCCGCGGCCGATGTCGAGGGTGTGGCCATCGCCGGGCCCGCGCCGAGCATCGCGGCGACCAGCGCGGCCGCGAGGGTGCGACCCAGCCGGAAGCCCGGCAGGTCGATCCGCGGCGAGGGCCGGTTGGTCACGGCGGCGGCCAACTCGAGCACGATCGAGGCGGCGAGCACCACCCACGTTCCGGCCGCGACAACGGTGAGGAACCCGATCAGCAATGTGCCGTCGTCGGGCGCCAGGAGCATGTCGACGACGGACGTTCCCGCCGGGAGGCCGCCGTCCAGCAACGAGCTACTCAGCAGCCAGAGAGCGATCGGGACGCCGAACAGGATGCCGATGGTGACTACCGCGGCGGCAACCGCGGCGGCGATCCGGGACGCGGCTCTCATGACGCGCTTCCTTCCGGAGGTACCGGGACCAATAATGCCTCCGCTGCTCCGGTGCTGGTGACCTCGTTGTGGCCGATCAAGCCCAGGATCACCGTGGGGTGGGTGACGCGGGCCTCGACCCGGATGCGCTGCGGACCGAGCACAGTGACGGCGCCGTCGACACCGGCTGCGGCCAGGTGCGCCTGAGCCGCGGCGACGGCGGCCGCGGGGTCGACGGCGGTCGTGCCCCGGCGCAGCTGGTCGATGTCGAGGGCCTGGCCAGCGGCGCGTGCGGCTTCCTCGGCGACCGAGTCGGCCGTCGCGAGCCCCTGGGCCGCCCGCACACCGTCGATGCCCAGCCCGATCGCGGCGAGCAGCGCGAGCGCGGCGATCGCCATCGGTGCGCTGACCGCGCCCCCGCCGCGTTCCCGGTCCTGGTGAGTTGTCATGCCCGCTCCCGCCAACGGTCGATCGGGCTGGCCGCGGTGGCCTCGATGGCCCGGGTGCCGGTCGCTCCGGGCAGGCCGAGGTCGGACGACTCGACGTCGCACCGCACCGTCGCGGTGACCGAGGCGGGCGTGCCCAGCGGCGCGGCGAAGCCCGCGGTGTCGAGCGTGATCCGCAGATCAGCGCAGTTCAAGCCCTGTTCGGCGAGGCTGGCTTCCGCCGCCTGTCGAGCTGCTGCGGCGGCGGTGCCCGGCTCCCGGTGCAGGGACGCCACCCGGGCGGCGGAGCGCGCCGCGTGATCGGCGGCCGCCTCCGCGGTAACCAGACGACCGCCCGCGATCGCGAACGCGATGAGCAGCCCGAGCACCACGGCGAGAACGGCCGCCTCGACGGACGGGCTCCCTCCCCGTTCGCCCGCGTGCTCCGGCATCGGCGCCCTCACGGGGCGACCCTCTCGACGCCACCGACGGCCTCTCGGCTGATCGCGAGCGGTACGCCCGGCACCAGGGACAAGGCCGACCCGGTGACCCGCACCCGGAGGATCCCGCCGTCGTCATCGAGCGATGCGGTGACGACGACGTCGCTGAGGACGGTGCCAGCGGCGCGGGCCAGGAAGGCCTCCGCGTCGCGCCGGGCGGCATCGGTGGTCGACTCCGCCAGGTAGGCGCGCCCGGACCGCAGCCCGTCCTGGGCGCCGGTCAGTGCCAGCTGGCCAGCGTAGAAGATCAGCGCGACCTGCACCACCGCGAGGATGAGTCCGATGAGGACGACCCAGAGCAGTGCCATCTCGACGCCGGTGGCGCCGCCACGCTCACCGTCGTCGACCGCGCCCGGGGGCAGACCGTCCACCGCGAGGCACCTACTTCAAGGCGCCGAGCTTGTTCGCGATGAACGCGCCGACCCCGGCGGCGATCGTGCCGGCGATCACCGCGCCGGCACCAATGTGCATGCCTTCGTCGGAGTTGCGGCCACCACCGCGCTCGTCGAGCGGTTCGAGCCGCAGCCGGACCGCCCAGACCATACGGTGAGCGAGGTCGCGGGTTCGGGTGCTGAGTTCCTGGATCATGTCGGGTTCCTTCCCGGTCGGATCGACTGTGGTCAGACGGTGGTGAGCAGTGCCGCTCCCGCTGGGAAGAGAACCCAGGCCGCGATGAGGAAGACCTGCAGCGCGCCCGGGGTGCTCATCTGCCCGCTCGCGCGGTTGGCCTCGGCGTGCTCGTCGGCGAGCAGCTCGTCGCGCAGGCTCTCCGCGCGGGCCAGGAGCGTCCCGACGACGGCCGCGCCGTCCTGTCCGGCGGTCGCGGCGATGGCCGACAGGTCGGTCAGCTCGTCGATGTCGATGCGCTCGCCGAACCTGCGCAGCCCATCCCACGGCATGTCCCCGGCGCGTTCGGCGAGTTCGAGCTCGTCACGCAGGCGCCGCATCGGCCAGCTGTCGGCCAGCAACTGTCCAGGCCCGGTCAGTGCGGTCGAGACTCCCGCCCCACCTCGTCGCAGGAGGCTGACCTGCTGCAGGTAGGCGACGAGTGCCGAGCGGAGCTGCTCGCGGGCATCGTCGGCACGGTCGCGGACGCGGCGGGCATGCCCGGTCCAGCCGACCAGCAGCCCCACGGCCGTGAGACCGGCCGGGACGACGAGAGGTAGGCCGGTGTCGAGGAGGGTCAGCACCGCGGCAAGCACCGGACCAGTCGCGGCGAGGCCGGCTGCCGATCCCGCGGCGGTGATGAGGAAGCGGTCCCGGCCCAGCCCGAGCAGCACCAGATCGGAGGTCGGCACGTCCACCGGCAGCCGGCGCAGCAGCGGCAACAGGATCCGCGACGGGTCCCGCGGCCCGCCGTCCGGGTCGTTCGGTCGGTGAGTGCGCTCGTCGAGCGCGGCGAGGGCGTCGACCAACACCGGATGCCGTCGGCTGCCCGCGACGAGCGCGAGCGCCACCGCGACGCCGATGAGGCCGCCGCTGACAAGCGCCAGCCCCGCCGCGCCGTTCACGGCGCACCCGTTTCGCCGGCCAACGCCCCGAAGAATCGTGCTGCGGGTCGGCCCAGAGCCAGCCGGCGCATCCAGACCAGAAGGAACGCCGACCCGGACAGCAGAACCGCCATCACCACCTGCCCGACCGGTGTGCCGTAGGGTGCGGCGAAGTTCGGGGTGAGGCCGATGAGAACGAGCAGAGCGGCCTGGATGATCAGCAGGATGCGGATCGACTGCCTCGACTCCGCGCGGGCGGCCTCGATGTCGCGCCGAGCTCGCACATCCCGCGCGACCCCGTCGGCGAGCTGACGCAGAACGCCGGCGATGCCGCCGCTCTGCTGGTGCAGAGCCAGCAGCAACGCGGCCGCGACGACGTCGCCGGTGCGGTCGTCGACATCGTCGGCGAACTCGCGCAGCGCGGCGGCATGGTCGTCGCCCCGGTCTCCCGCACCGTCGCGCAGCCGGAGGGCCAGCGCGCGCACTGCCGGGGCGATCGGTGCGTCGACCCGCGCTGCGGTCGTGACGATGGCCTGGGCCAGGCCGATCGCGCCGCCGCCGCTGAGGGTGTCGGCCATCCGGCGACACCAGCCCTCAAGCGCCTCGAGCTTCTCGATCCGCGCGCGCACGACCCGCGTCGAGCCCAGCAGCCATGGCATCCACAGCCCCGCGACGGTCGTCGCCAACCCCGCGACCGGCCAACCCGAGAGTGCCCACACGACGACACCCGCGACGGCCCACCCCAGCGCCCGGCGACGTCGGTCGGCGCGGGGCCGCGCGGGATCACCGGTGGCGGCCCAGGCGTGGCGGAGCTGCCGTGTCCACGGCGACGCGGGTGCGGCGACGGGCATGCCGTCGGTCGGGCCGCGTCTGCCCGTGATGAGGAGTGCGACGGCCACGGCGACACAGGCACCTGCCGCGCCAGCGGCCAGTTCCGCCGGCGTCACCGGGCCCACCCGCTCGGCTCGTGCAGGAATCCGAGGTCGAAGCCCGCCTCGTCGAAGGGGCGACGGTTCTGCGGGAGCAGCTGGAAGACCGCGCGTGGATCGCCGCCCGGCGCCGGTGCGAACACCCGGTTCATCGCTACCCCGCCGCCCTCCCCGACGGAGGTCACCTCCGCGACCTCGGCCACGAACCGTGCCCGCCTGCCCTCCGGGGTCCTGGTGTGGCGCAGGTGGACGACGTAGTCGATGCCCTGCGCGGCCAGCCTCGTCACGAACGTGTCGGACCACCCCGCCCCGGCGCCCTTCATCGTGGCCGTGACGAGCCGCTCAAACGCCTCGGCCGCCGATCCCGCGTGCAGCGTGCACATCGAGCCGGGCATCCCGGCGTTCATGGCCTCCAGCATGGGCAGCGCTTCGGCGCCCCGCACCTCGCCGACGATCACTCGGGTGACCGACATCCGCAGCGTCTGGTGCAGCAGGTCCGACAGCGTCATCTCGCCCGCCGGACGGCCGGTCGCCGGGTCGCGCTCGGTCGACCCCGAGCGGCACTCGGCGGCGTAGAGCAGCGGGTGCTTGTCCGGCAGGCGGTGCAGATTCAGCTCGAACTCGGTCTCCAACGTCGCGAACCGCTCGTCCGGACCGATCTCGCGCGCAAGCGCGCGGAGCAGGGTTGTCTTCCCACTCGACGGCATCCCGGTGACCAGGATGCTCTGGCGGGCGTTCACCAGCGTGGCGAGGAACCGCGCGAGCTGCAGCGACACGGTGTCCAGGCGGATCAGGTCCCGCAGCCGGACGTCGACGAGCTTGTGCTTGCGGATCGTCACGACCGGGCGGGGGACGACCTCGCGCATCGCGGCCAGCCGGGACCCGTCGGGCAGCTGCATGTTCAGGCACGGCTGGGCCGGCGAGAAGGCGCGCTCCGAGCTGCCGTGATGAGCGGCGATGTGCTGCAGTTGCTGCACCAGGTCGGCGTCCGTGTCCGCGACGGGTACCTCGGCGGTACGGACCGATCCGTCGGACATCCGCAGGACCGGCAGGTCGCATCCGGTGATGTGGATGTCCTCCACGCCCTGCACGTCGAGCAGCTCCTGTATCCGGCCGAGCCCCCACAGCGAGTTCTCCACCGCGCGGGCGACGGCGCGTTCGGTCGCCTGGTCGAGCTGTGGTTCGCCGTTCACCGCGCGTCGCCGAGCCTCGGCGTCGAGTTCGGCCTGGATCCAGGCCAGCACGAGCTGACGCTGATCGGTCGGGTCGAGCGCGCGGCCGTCGAGTTCCTCGGCGAGCCGCGCCAGGACGGCGGAATGGATCCGACGGGTCGACGCCTGGTCCACAGCGGGCCCGGCCGGCCTCCGGGACCCGGCACGCTGGGACACGCCGTTGAGCCCGCGCGTCATGCCGCACCTCGCCGGCCGTCACCGAATGCCGCGAGCGCTCCCGCGAGCCCCCGGGCCTCGCGTTGCAGGGGGCTGCGCCCGAAGCCGCGGTCCGGCCGATCCCCGTCGCTCCAGACCGCCGCGGCACGCGGGTCGTCGGGCAGCTCGCCCAGCAACGGCAGCCGGCACGCCCCGGCGATCTCCGCCGCCGGGTACGGGGCGCCCGCGTCCACGACGAGCACCGACACCCGCGGATCCCCCGGGCGTACCTCCAGTTCCTCCTGCAGCAGCGGCGCGATCCGCGACGCCGCGCGGACTGCCCGCAGCGAGGAGCCCGTCACCACGACGATCACGTCGCACGCCCGCAGCAGCGGTGTCACGCCGTCCGCGACGGCGAACCGCCCGCAGTCCGCGACGACGTCGACACCCGGCAGGCGTGCCAGCGCCGTCCCGATCCGGGACCACGGCAGCGTCGAGGCTTGCCCGACGCAGCCGATCCCGGCCAGCACCGGCGGCGAGTACTCGGTGGGCCGGTGCACCCGGCGACCCAACGCCGCGTCGAGGTTCGTCGAACGCAGATCGACGACCGCTTCCATGATCCCGGCGGCGGGCGGCCACTGGCCGTTTCCGAGCCCGGCCCGGAGGTCACCGCCGAACGGGTCTGCCTCCAACATCAGCGAGGCGCGCGGCCACCGCGACGCCAGCGCGAGCGCGGACGTCGTGACGCCCGGGCTGCCCTTCGCCGAGACCAGTCCGACCAGCACGTCGCTCACCCCCGCCCCAGCAGCACGATCGCCACGCGGTCGTCGACGGACGCCAGCGCCAGCTCCTCCGCGTCGGCCTGCGGTACGAGGACGTCGACGGTGCGGCGGCCCGACACGTCGACGTCGCCCGCCCGGACGACCGTGGCGCGTGTCGGTGGGCTCCCGGTTCCGGTGACGACCAGAACCTCGTCCCGTGGGGCCAGCGTCGCGGAGGGTGCCCGTCCCGCCTCCACCGACAACCCGACGACCGCCTCGCCGGGAGCGGGAACGCGGTTCGACATCACCGCGTCGGGCGTCACCGTCTGCCCCGCTCGCAGATCGGTGGCGGCGAGCTGCCCGACGACGGTGCCGACGTCGTTCCAGGCCACCGAGATCAGTCCCGAGTCGAGCGGCAGCTGGATCTCGCGCAGGTCGGAGAGCTGGACGACCGAGCCGAACGGCAGCGACCGCGCCATCACCACGACCCCCTCGCGCGCCACCGCGCCGCGGTAGGCGTAGGCGCCCAACAGGGCGCCGATCACGCCCAACGTCACGGCCAGCAGCAGGCGCCGCGACGAGCGGCGACGACGCAACGGACGAGGGGCCGCAGCGTCCACCCGTTCCGGGTTGCGGGTCGCTGTCGCGGTCATCGTGCGCCTCCGACGAGTACCTGGACCTCACCGACGCCCAGGGACGTCTCCGCCGACACGCGGACGGTCTGCTCTCCGGCGACCGGTACCCCGCCGCTCACCCCGGTCCACGTCACCGTCCACACGCTGGTGGCGGTCACCGTCCAGCGGCCCGCGCCACCGGTTCGCTCCGGCAGGGAGCGCAGTTCGTAGGTGTAGCCGCAGTCCGGCGACGAGCCGGCCTGCCCGGCCCAGGGTGTCCCCGGGCCCGCGCACCGGACGTCGGCACCGGGTGGCCCCATGGACCACTCGACCGCGGTCAGCCGCCCGGTCGCCGTCACCTGCGCCGCTCCCGCAGTCGCCGTGGCGGAGACCGGGCCGGTCGAGGCGACGCCGTCCTCGATCCACAGCCACACCGGCACCCCGACGTACCCGGAGCCGTCGACCGAGGTGCGTGGCTCGGGCGGGTCGAGAAGCAACTCTTCGATCGCCCGTTGCGACAGCGCCTGCGCGACGGTTCTCGGGTCGGCGGCCTGTCCGGCTTCGGCGGGCAGGGTGCCGACGAAGTCGGCGGGGTTGGGTGCCACTTGCTGGACCCAACCGCCGTCGCCGAACGGCACGGCCTGCAATTGAGGTCGTTCGGGCTCCGGTGGGGCGGCGGAGTCGCCGTCGGGAGCGTCATCGGCGGGATCGGAGCCCCCCGAGGGCTCGTCGCGGTCCGGGGTCGACGGCCGCCCCGGCCGACCCGGATCCACGGCGATGACCAGGCAGCGGCCGTGGCTGTCGGAGACGGCGCACCCGGGCGGTTCGGGATCACCAGCCGCAGCCACCATCACCATCGGCAGCACGACGCTCAGGCCCGCCGCGGTCAGCACGGCTCCTCCAACTTCGGTTCAGTGCGGCGCACGAGCCACCTGTCACCGCTCCGCACGACCTCGGCGCGGAAGCGGTAGCGAGGCGCACGGTTGGCCAGGTCGTCGAGTACCTCGCCGGTTGCGTCCGCGATGAGGCGCGAGTCGCCGAGCTGGACGCAGTCGAGGATCTCGACCCGGTCGTCCGTCGCGGTGCCGACAGCGGGGGAGCGGTTGACGGCCCCCTCGGTATGGGCTGGGAAGTCGGCGTAGTTCCGGACGTCCGCGATGAGGCTGTCCAGCGCCGAGCCCGATGCCACGCCTTGCAGATCCGCCGTCCAGTCCCGCGCGCGTGGTGCCGAGAACGCTTCCTGGGAGACGGTCCAGTAGCGCTCGTATGCCAGCAGCGCGTCCTGTGACGGCGTGGTCGGCCGTGTCCCGGCCTGCGGTGCGGTTGCGGAGCAGCCGGTCAGCAGCGCCGCCGTGAGCACGGAAGACAGCAGCGCGATCCGTGATGATGTGGTCACGCGACCCCCTCGATTCCTGTTCGAGACGATGCTGTGGTCGGGCCGTGGTCGTTGCGTTGCTTTTCCGTGGTTCCGCGTTGTCACTGCAGAGTCGTGACGCCGAGGCCAGGCCTACCAGTGCGCACTCGACTTCGTGGGCGAACGGAATCGAGTCCCTCGAACGGACCAACGCTGGGTGCGATCCGACGGTCGGGGCCGCGCGGTCCCATTCGGAACGAAAGGGCGTTCCGGTGGCGGTGGTGACCCTCGCCGCGGTGTTCACGAAAACTCCCGGCCGGCGCAGGGCTGCGATCAGCGTGCTGCGACTCCTGCTGCCGCCGCGCCGGCCGGTTGATCAGGGCGATCCGCCTGGTCCTGGCCCGTCGGCCGAATCGTAGGCCCGGGGCCTGCTGGGGTGAGGTCGGTGAGGGTGCCGGCGTCGGTGAGGTCGTAGCCGCCGAGGGCAGCGATCGCGGCGTGGACGTCGGGGTCGGTGACGGCGGTGATCAGCGGGCGGGCGGCGCCGAGCGCGGCGGCGGGGAGGGCGACGTCGTAGGACTCCCAGGCCAGCGGGATGAACTCGAGCCCGAGGTCGGCGACGCTGGCGCGTAGCCCGAGCGCGGCGTCGGCGATGCCGGAGGCGACGGCCAGGGCGATCTCCAGGTGCGAGGTCAGCTCCGGGCCGGCGAGGGTGTGCGGGGTGGTGTCGGCGGCGATGAGCAGCTGGTCGAGCAGGACCCGGGTTCCGGCGCCGGGTTCGCGGCGGGCAACCAGCCGCCCAGCCAGGTCGGCGGGCCCGGTGATCCGGTGCGGGTTCCCGGCCGGGACGATGAGGCCCTGTTCGCGGTGCCACAGGTGCAGTAGGTGCGGGTGCTGGCCGCGGAGCAGGGCGCGCGCGTAGGGGGCGTTGTAGACCCCGGTGTAGTGGCGCAGGTGGATCGCGGCGCCGTCGGCGGCGCCGCGGCTCAGGGTGCGCAAGCCGTGGAAGCTGCCGCGGGTCCCGACCGGCAGCACCGCCGGCCCGACATGGTCGAGGAGCAGTTGGAGGGCGGGGTCGTCGCTGCTGGCGAGGCGGAACACCCGGTCGGCTTCCAGCAGGCGGGCGGCCGCGATCGGGCCGTCGGTGGCGACCCGGGCGCGGCGCCGGTCGGCGAGGGTGATCACGCCGGCGTCGGCGAGGTGGCGGTAGGCGCGCACGATCGTCGAGGAAGTCGCGCCGAGTTCGCGGGCGTGGGTGCGGATCGAGGGGAGTTCGATCCCGGGCGGCAGGGTCCCGCGTCGGACCTGCTGGGCGAGGTCGGTCCCGATCTCCAGGTAGCGGGTCACGCCGGTGACCTTACGGTCGTTTCGCCCGCGTGCGGCTGTTGTCGTGGGAGTGCCGAACAGTAGGGGCACAGCCCGGTACGTAGATCATTCTACGGGTTCGGGAGCTGGCAAAACAGCCTGTCTTTGTCGGTGCGGGTGTTGTTCGGTGTGCGGATGAGTGAGCAGGGGGCGACGACGTCGTGGCCGTCGTCGGGAGATGCGCGCGAGCCGGTCACGCTCAGCGCCGGGGACGGCTCGGGGAACGGCGCTGCGGACGGCTCGGTGGACGATGGGCGGCGGCCGTGGTTGACCCCCGGGGTCGGGGGAATCGGGACGGCGAGCTTCCTGGCCGACGTCGGGCACGAGGTGCCGACGTCGCTGATGGCCAGCTTCGTGACCTCGACGCTGGGAGCGCCCGCGGCGGCGTTGGGGTTGATCGAGGGGATCTCCGAGGGGTTGGCCGGAGCGGGCCGATTCGTTGGGGGCGCGTTGGCCGATGACCCGGGGCGGCGGCGGACGGTCGCGGTCGGCGGGTACACCGCGACCGCGGTGCTGTCCGGGCTGATCGGCACGACCACCTCAGTGGTGGCGGCCGGGGTGCTGCGCGGTGCGGCGTGGGCCGCGCGCGGCCTGCGGGTCCCGGCGCGCAACGCGCTGCTCGCCGACGTGGTCCCGGCGCACGCCTACGGCCGGGCCTACGGGTTCGAACGCACCATGGACAACCTCGGGGCGATCGGTGGACCGCTGCTTGCGCTCGGTCTGGTGTCGCTGTTCAGCGTGCGGACCGCGATCCTGCTCTCGATCATCCCCGGGCTGCTCGCCGCGGTCGCGATCGTCTACGCGATCCGCCAGGCGAAGCTCCCGAAAATCACCGAACGCAAGAAGTTGCGGTTCCAGGTCCGGCCGGTGCTGCGCGGGCAGCTGGGGCGGGTGATGGCCGGGTTCACCGCGTTCGAGATCGGCAACGTCGCGGCCACCCTGCTGATCCTGCGGGCCACCGACCTGTTCGTCGCCGAGCGGGGGATCGAGGCCGCGACCCAGATCGGGATCGGGCTGTACGTGATCTACAACGTGGCCGCCACCGTCGCGTCGTTCCCCGCCGGAAGCCTGTCGGACCGCCTCGGACCCCAGGGGCCGCTGCTGGTCACCCTGGCCGGGGTCGCCGCGTTCGCCGTCGCGTACCTGATGTTCGCGGTGTCCGGGCCGGAGATCGTGCTGCTCGGAGTCGCGTTCGCGCTCGCCGGGGTCGGCATCGGGTGTGCGGAGACCGCCGAGCATGCCGCCGTGGCCGCCGCGGCCCCAGCCGAGATTCGCGGGTCGGCGTTCGGGCTGCTGGCCACGGTGCAGGCGGTCGGGAACGTCGCGGCCAGCGTCGTCGCCGGCCTGCTCTACACCTTCGCCTCCCCGACGGTGGCGTTCGGCTACCTCGCCGTGTGGATGCTGGCCGCGCTCGGTGTCCTCGGTTGGGCGCTGCTCCGGACCGGCTCGGCAGGGTAGGGAACAAGCTCGGTCTCCGGGTTGCGTGCCTCGAACGAGCTGCCCCGGAACCGACATCCCGGCGCGCTCGGTGGCTAGATCCAGCCGCGCCGTTTGAAGATCAGGTAGAGGGCGATTCCAACGAGGAGCATCAGGCCGAGGGCGAACGGGTAGCCCAGGAGCCAGCCGAGTTCGGGCATGTGGTTGAAGTTCATCCCGTACACCGAGGCGATCAGGGTGGGGGCGAACAGGATCGCCGCCCAGGACGAGATGCGTTTGACCTGGTCGTTCTGGTCGTAGCCAGCTTGGGTGAGCCGGGTGATCTCCTCGTTCTGTCGTTGGGCGACGAGTGCGGCGTTGACGGTGAGGATGTTGCCCAGCAGCTGGCGGAACCCGTCGGTGCGCTCGCGCACGCGGGTGGCGTGGTCGGCGACATCGCGCAGGGCCCGGCGGAGTTCCAGGTCCGGTTCGGTGGCGCGGTCCTTGAGCCGTTCGCGGAGCTCGATGAAGATCTCCTGGAGGGGTTCGATGGCGCGCTGGAACTCGATGACCTCTCGGGTGAGGGTGTAGATCCGTTTCGACACGGCGGGGTCGCCGTCGAAGACCTGGACCTCGATCTGGTCGATGTCGTCCTGCAGCCCGTCCAGGACCGGCTCCTAGGGCGTGTCCTGTAAGTCGGCACGCAGCCACAACACGATGGTCGCGATGATGATCTCGGATCGGTAGTAGGCCATCCGCTTCGCGTAACGGGTGGCCAGGGCGCGGAACTGTTTGAGCCGGTTGAAGCAGCGTTCGACGACGTTGCGGTCGGCGTAGCGATCGGGGTCGAAGGCTGGTGGGCGGCCGCCCCGGGAGCCCTTCGCTTGGCGGCGGGTGATCTGGTCGCTCTTCTCCGGGCTGGTGAACGCGATCCCGCGCGCTCGCATCGCCGCCCGGGTGGAGGGGTGGGAGTAGGCCTTGTCGGCCAGGACCCGGTCGGGGCGTTTGCCGGGCCGGCCGGGTCCGTCACGGCCGACCGCGATCTGGTCGAGCAGCGGGAGCAGTTGCGGGTTGTCCCCGGCCTGGCCGGGGGTCAGGATCACCGACATCGGCAGTCCGCGCCCGTCGACGGCGAGGTGGATTTTGCTGGTCAACCCTCCGCGGGACCGTCCGAGGGCTTCTCCGTCGACGGCGAGGTCTTCGATCCACCCGGTGGTGCAGCCCCCTTTTTCCGGGCCCCGGCGGAGTGCTGGTGGGCCCGGACGCTGCTCGAATCGATGCTGAAGGTCCACTCCACGTTTCCGACGGAGTCGTCCTTGACGATGACCTGGTCGAGGATGCGTTCCCAGGTGCCGTCGGCGGTCCAGATCCGCAGGCGTTCGTGCGCGGTCTTCCAGGGGCCGTAGCGCTCGGGCAGGTCGCGCCACGGGGCGCCGGTGCGCAGTTTCCACAGGATCGCGTTGATCACCTGGCGGTGATCACGCCACCGCCGACCCCCGCTCTCGACCGGCGGCAACAGTGGCTCGATCCGGGCCCACGCCTTCTCCGTCAGCTCACCACGTCCCACCACCAAGACATGATCACCGAGACCAGGTCAGAACCCTTACAGGACACGCCCTAGTCGTCGACGATCTTGTCCATGACGGCGTCGAGCACGGCGAACGGTCCGTGGCCGAGCAGGTCGGCGTCGTCCTCTAGCCGGTGGCGGACCGCGGCGAGGTCGGGTTCCTGGGCGTGGCGGACGGTGATGACGAAGTCGGGGCCCAGGAACAGATGGACCTCGCCGATTTCGACGACCTCGACCGGGTCGACGTAGCGGGCGGGGCGGAGCACGACGAACAGGACGTCGCCGTAGCGTTCCAGCTTCGGGCGCTGGTGTGCGGTGATGGTGTCCTCGACGGCGAGGCCGTGCAGGCTGAACTCGTCGGCGACCGCCTTGATCTCCTCGCGGCTGGGGCGCAGCAGGCCGATCCAGCAGAAGCTGCGGGTGCCGTCGCAGGCGCGGAGTTCCTCGAAGGTGCTGTTCAGCGAGCCCGGGGTGATCGATCGGCGTCCGTCGACGTAGATCGCGTTGTCGACGACCGACATGCCCAGACCTCCAGCTTTCCCCGGCGATGGCATCTTGCGGTGGCGGCCGTTCGGTCCGCCGGGCGGAGACTACCGCCGGAGCGCAGCAGGCTTCCCGCGACGGCAGGACCGCGACGACTTGTTCCGCGCAGTGCAGCGCGCGCGGGGACCGTGGCGTGGAAGAGTGCGCGAGGTGACATCCTCTTCGTCGTCGACCCGCAGGTGGCCCCGGTGGCCGGTGTTGGGGCTCGGGCTGGTTGTTGCCTGGATCGTCTGGTTGTCGATCGTGATTGTCTCGGAGCCGCCGGCGGGGGCGGCTTCGGCAGAGGACTTGCGGGAACGGGTGGCGGTCGCGTTCAACGCCGCCGATGCCGAGGCGTTGGCCGGGGTGCTGGCTGCGCCGTTGACCGGCGACGGCGAGTTCGCCACGGAGTACGTGACCCGGCTGCGCGAAGCCGGCGCCCAGCGGGTCTCGATCACCTCCGCTGGGCCGGACCGACTCGAGGTGCGTGGGGAGGCGACCGGCGGATCGTTCGGCTACTCGCTGGTGATCGTCGAGGTGGACGCGCGCTGGTTCGTGAGTTTCCTCCCTCCGGTCTGATCCCGGTCGGCGGTGTTGCTGCAGCTGATCATCTGTGGGCAGCTGGGTCAGCGAGCACCGAACCCGGGCGGGGGCGATGTCGCCGGCTTCACCGTGCCCGCACGGCGTCGGTTGACTCACCGCGCAGGTGGGAAGGGCGGGTGGTGGCGGTGAGGTTCAGTCAGCCGGTGTGGCTGTTGTTGTTGCTCGTGGTCGCCGGGTTGGGCGTCGGGTACCTGTTGGTGCTGGCACGCAGGCGCAGGGACACGGTCCGGTTCACCGCCCTGGAGTTGCTGGAGAAGGTGGTGCCGCGCACACCGGGCTGGCCCAAGCACGTGCCCACGGCGGGGATCCTGCTGGCGCTGGTGCTGCTGACGATCGGGCTGGCCGGGCCGACGGCGGAGGGTCGGGTCCCGCGCAACCGCGCGACCGTGGTGCTGGTGATCGACGTGTCGTTGTCGATGATGGCGAGCGATGTGGCGCCGAGCCGGTTGGCCGCCGCGCAGGCGGCCGCCAAGACCTTCGTCGACGACCTTCCGGAGACGATCAACCTCGGGTTGGTGGCGTTCGCCGGTACCGCCGCGGTGCTGGTCTCGCCGGGCACCGACCGGGTTCCGGTGCAGCACGCGATCGACACGTTGCGGCTGTCGGAGTCGACCCCGACCGGTGAGGCGATCTTCGCGGCCTTGCAGTCGGTGGAGACGTTCTCCGGTTCGCTGCCCGGCGACCGGGAGGGCCCGCCACCGGCGCATGTCGTCGTGATGAGCGACGGCAAGCAGACCGTGCCCGGCGGTGAGGACGCGGAGAACCAGCCGCGGGGGGCGTTCACTGCGGCGCGGGCTGCGGCGGACTCGCAGGTGCCGGTGTCCACGATCGCGTTCGGCACCGTGTACGGCTCGATCGACCTCGACGGAGAGCAGATCCCGGTTGCTGTGGATGAGCCCTCGATGCGCGAGGTGGCCCGGCTGGCCGGGGGTGAGTCGTTCAGCGCGACCAGCGAGGGCGAGCTGCGCAACGTCTACGCCGCGTTGGGCGAGGAGATCGGTTATGAGACCAAGCAGGTCGACGTGAGCAAGCCGTGGCTGGCCGGCGGCACGCTGGCCACGATGGCGGGGCTGGGCTCGGCGTTCGCGTTCGGCCGTCGCATCCCCTGACCTCCTGCCTGCTGCGACGGAAGCGGGCCGCCGGCCGGGGTAGATATGCCGGACCGGCCTGCCCCTCGGGTGGTCAGAGCCAGTCGCGGCGCCGGAAGCTCCAGAACAACCCGGCGCAGGTGAGCACCATCAGGGTGAGCGCGAACGGGTAGCCGACGGCCCAGCTCAGCTCGGGCATGTGGTCGAAGTTCATCCCGTAGATCGTGCCGATCAGGGTCGGGGCGAACAGGATCGCCGCCCACGCGGAGATCTTCTTGACCTCCAGGTTCTGGGCCAGCGCTGCTTCGGTGAGGACCTTCATCTCCGAGTTCTGGGCCAGCGCGGCCTCGGTGAGGTTCTTCATCTCCTCGTTCTGCTGCTGGGCGACCAGGGTGGCGTTGACGCTGAGCACCGCCTGCAGGAATTGCCGGAACCCGTCGAGCCGCTCGATCACCTGCACCAGGTGGTCCTGGACGTCGCGCAGGTTGCGTTGCAGCTCCTCGTTGGTGCCGTACTTGCCGAACCCGGCACTGAGCCCGTTGAGCACCGCGGCCAGCGGGCGCGCCGCCCGCTGGAACTCCACGACCTGACGGGAGAGCTCGTAGATCCGCTGCGACACCTCGGGAACCCGGGCGAAGACCTGGGTCTCGATCTCCTCGATGTCGGTCTCCAGGCCGTTGACCACCGGGGCGTAGTCGTCGACGACCCGGTCGAGGATGGCGTAGAGCACCGCCTCGGGGCCCTGGCGCAACAGCGCGGGGTCCTGCTCCATACGGGTACGGACGCCGTGCAGGTCCGGGGCCTCGCCGTGGCGGACGGTGAGCACGAAGTCCGGTCCGACGAACACGTGGACCTCGCCGAACTTGACCTCCTCCACCGCGTCGAGGTACCGCGCGGCGCGCAGCACCACGAACAGGGTGTCTCCGTAGCGTTCCAGCTTGGGCCGCTGATGGGCCTGCACGGCGTCCTCGACGGCCAGCGGGTGCAGGTCGAACTCCTTAGCCAACGATGTGAACTCGTCCTGCTCGGGTCGGTAGAGCCCGATCCAGGCCAGCCTGCCGTCGCAGTCGTTGAGCAGCCGGTAGGTATCCGCCAATGACTGCGGCTGGGTCAGCCGCTTCCCGGCGCCGTACACCGCGTTGTCGATGATTGCCACCACACGACCTCCTCGTCGGAGGGGTGCGCACACACAGGGCGGGTACCGCCGAGGGCGGCACCGTCACCAGCCCGGATTCAGCGGCCCACCGGGTGGCCCGCGCGCGGGGAAGGCGAGGTGAGGACCGCGAGGTGAGCCGGCTGAGCCGGGCTCGGACTGTCACCGGCCATGTGCCGCTCACCCACCTTCCCCGTCTCGTCCGGTCCGCCAGCTGCGAGCCGTCGGTGATCGTAGACCGGCACCGTGTCGGAACCGCGTCAAGGCCGCGGGCTGTGCGGCGCTCGACGGTTCGGATCTACGTGCTTGCCGCGCGGATACGCACGTCGCTGGTCAGGTTCCGGGCCTCCTCGGCGATCACCACGAGTACGCAGGGCCACCGCGACGGCGAACCCCCACACCCTGTGCAACGACCGTCCGGCGTTGGTCGGTGAGCGGTCAGCAGCCGTTCGGCGGCGCCGTCGTTGCGCGCGAGCAGCAAGGCGGCCTCGGTGATGCAGCCGTGCTCACGCGGTCCGAACGGTGGCGTGGTGGGAGTCATCGGTGGCCGATCTGTCGAGGTAGTCCCACTATCGACGCCGTCCACGGCCTTAAACAGGCCGTGCAAGGGACATCTAGCGGACTTTCTAACGTAGACTGGCGACCTCGATGCCGTAGCCGACGGAGGTGTCCGTGCCACGCCCGACGGGGAACCGGATGCTCAAGGCCGCGCGCCTGGCGAGCGGGTTCGGCTCGCAGGAAGGTCTTGCCGCCGCGCTCACCGCCGCAGCCGACGAGCTCGGGCTGCGTGGTGTCAGCATCGGGCCGCGGCAAGTGCGCCGGTGGGAGTCCGCTGATCCGCCGTGGCCGCAGCCACACCACCAGCAGATCCTCACGCACGTACTCGGTCTGCGGATGGATGAACTGGGCTTCGTCGCGCCATGGTCGGAGGGGGAACCGCCACCCGACAGGCGTCGACCGGCCCCACCACGACGTCCGACGGCTGCCGGGTCGCGGCAGCGGCCGACCCATCCATCGTCGGTTGCCTCGGATTACGTGGCCGTCACGGTGGCCCATCGCCGGCTGTACTGGTCGGTGGATCCGGCACATCTGCTCGCGTCGGTGCAGGAGCAGGTCGGGCTGGGGGCGCTGCTGCTGCGCGAGACCGACGGCACGGTGCGCGACAGGATCGCCGGCGCGCTCGCCGAGTCGGCGTTGCTCGCGGGCCGTATCGAGTTCTTCGACCTGCGCCGCCCTGACGCTGCGGCGGAGACGTTCACATGTGCACTCCAGTTCGCGGGCGAGGCCGACGACCAGCTGCTCGGCGCGGCGATCCTGGCCCACGCCGCCTTCGTGCCCGGCTGGGCGGGGGACCGCGAAGGGGCAACGGAACGCCTGGCGGCGGCCCGGGCATATGCGCGGCGAGGTTCCGCTCCCGCCTTCATGCGGGCCTGGATCGACGCCGTCGAAGCGGAGTGTGCGTGCCGGTGCGGCGACGCGAATGCGGCGCTCGGGCTCATCAGCCGGGCCGAAGCCGAGCTGGCTGCAGACGACGACCAGCAGCCGGTGCCGGACTGGATGAACTGGTTCACCCCAGTCCGGCTGGCGGCGTTCAAGGGCAACACCGAGCTGGCTGCTGGGCAGGTCAAGCGGGCGCGGGTGACTCTGAGCGCCGTACTCGACACGCTTCCCGCGACCGACGTGAAGCAGCGATCGGTCGTCCTCGGCGATCTGGCCGCCGTCGCCGTGGCTGCCGGCGATGTCGAGGAGGCCTGTCGCCTTGCGGAAGCGGCGTTGGGCGAACTGTCGCGCACCTGGTACGCGACCGGGATGGACCGCGTCCGGGACGTCCGGCGATCGTTGCGCCAGTGGCAGGACCAGGCGTGTGTGCGGTCGCTGGACGACCGGCTCTACGGCTGGGCCACGACGCTCAACGCGATCTCGCTCCGATGAGGACGGGCAGTTCGGCCAGGCTGCTTATGCGCAGGGTCGGTACGCGGTCGGCGTCCGGGTCCTGCTGCTGGATCACGCCCCACGGGCCGCGGCGGATCAGCGCGGTACGCAGGCCACGCCCGGCGGCCGGCCGGATGTCGTTGTCGAGCCGGTCACCGACGTAGAGGATCCGGTTGGCCCCACAGGGAGCGGCCGCGATCACCTGGTCGAAGAACGCCGGGTCCGGTTTCGACACGCCCCAGTCGTCAGAGGTGGCGATCATGTCGGTGGGGAGGTTCAGGGACCTGAGGATCCCGCCGGCACGCACGGTCTGGTTTCCGGCGATGCCCACCCAACAGCCGGCCGCGCGCAGCGCTGTCAAGGAGGGCCGCACGTCGGGATACAGGTCTTCCTCGCCGAACGACTCGGGCATGCCCGCCTCCGCGCGAGCCTGCCGCTGCTCAGCGAGGTCGAACCCCGGCGCGAAGACCTGGAAGGTCTCCCGGTAGTCCAGTCCCCGGGCGATCACCGAGCCGAACACCGCGGCGAACGTGTGTCGCGGGACGCCGAGCCAGTCGGCCCACGTCCCGTACTCGCGGCTCTCATCGACAAGGCACTCGCCGACGTCGAACACGACGGCCTCGATCGGGTCGATCACTGCGCGGTCCTGTCGAGGAAGACCGGCCTCACGAAGCCGACCCGTGCCGTCGATTCCCTGCGCTTGCGCCACGCGGATGTTCTCCTGCCCCTTGCAGTCGCCGGACGAGACGAACCTACATTCGAGGTGGCCACGGTGGGTGGGTGGACGTGATCGAGCAGGCTGGCTGCGCTCGGAACCGGCTCTCGCCGGTGGATAGGTTTGGCACTGTTCGGATGCAGGGAGGGGTACGGCATGGCTGTCGTCGGCGTGACCGGCCATTCGAATCTGACAGGCGGATCGATCGATCTCGTGCGGCGCGAGCTGATCGACCTGCTCCGGTCCCGCGTGAAGGACCTGGTCGGGTTGACCTGCCTCGCCGGGGCGCCGACCAGGCGTTCGCCGATGCGGTCCTGGAACTCGGCGGGCTCTCGAAGTCGTCATCCCGGCGAGCGACTACTTCACCGGGATCTCCGATCCGGCCAGCCGGGAGCGTTGCGAGGCGTACCTCGACGCGGCCGCGTCGACGGTGACGATGCCTCACGAAAGGTCCGGTCCGGCGGCCTACCTCGCCGCCAGCCAGCACCTCATCGACCGCTGCGACCTGCTCCTCGCCGTCTGGGATGGCTCGCCGGCAACCAGCAGCGGCGGCACGGCAGACGCCGTGGCCTATGCCCGTGACCGCGGACGCTCGATCGAAGTCGTGTGGCCGGAAGGCACACGACGTTCGTGAGCGAGTGGACGTTGTCCCGTCCGCTGCGCGCCACTTCCGGCCTGGCCCGGCCATCCAGGGGCACCGCGCCTGGCGCTGCGCACGGCCCCCCGCTGGTCGGGTCAGCGGCGCAGAAGCACGACCACCAGGCCCGCGCGTCGTAAGCGTCGTGCCAGGAGCAGCATCGCCACACCGGCGGCGAGGTACGCCAGAGGCAGAACGACCCAGATGCTCTCGTTCGACCTGTCGCGCGCCGGCCACACGACCCCGGACGGGCCCCGACCGAACCGCTCGGTGAGCTCGTCGCGGGTGAATGTCGTCGGCGTGTCCTCAGGTGGTCCCCCCGTTGCGACAACGCTCACGCGAACGGCGTCGACGGGGAGTTCGAGTGAGTGCCACACAGCGTGCGCGACCCGGTCGACTGCCAGTGCACCTTCCAGCAGCTGACCGTTCTGGCCGCGACAGTCGATTGCGCGCACGTCCATCACCACCTGCGCCCCGACCACGCTTCGTCCGGCCACCACCGACGAGCACCCGGTCCGCCGGTCGAGATTACCCGACGATGCCGGCTTGGTCGAGCATCCGGCCACGAACATGATGGCCATGACGAGCAGGGCGATGCCGCGGGCGGAAAGGATCGGCATCGGCCCAGGCTCGGCACGATGCGTCCGATCCGCAAGCGAGTCCTCCTCGTCCTGTGGAGAACTCCTTGGGAGGGGGCCGATCCTGCATCCAGGGCAACAATGATCACTCGCTCTCGATCGAAATGTGCACGTGGTCGAAGTGGCCGCCGGTCGCGTCGTCGGCGTCGTAGATGCCGCCGCCGGTGTAGGGGCGTCCCCAGCCGTCGTCGGTGTCGGAAGTGTCGGGCGACCAGATGCGGCCCTGCCAGATCACGTACTTGACCTTGAGAGCGGGGGCGTGGGTGCGGAGCCAGGTGGCGAGTCGCCATCCGTTCTGGAGTTCCTGGCCCTGCGGGAAGGTGCCGGCGTCGTCGAGGAAGTAGTCGCAGGCGCGGCCCTGGGGGTGGTCGCTGGTGGGGTTCCAGGCGTGTTCGTCCCAGCAGCCTGCGGAGCGGATCGGGGCTCCAGGGCCGGGTGGGCCGAAGGCGCGGGTGATCTCGTCGTGGGCGTGGCGGGTGGCGGGGGTGAGGCAGCGGCCGCCGGTGGGGTCGGTGCCGCTGCAGATGGCGCTCACGCCGGTGAACGGGGTCGGGGCGGGCAGGTCGTCCACGGCTATCGGCCCTGACGCGGCACCGTATTGCTGGACGAACCCGTGGACGCGGTCAATGTAGGTCGCGACGAGGTTGGCGCAGGATCGGTCGCAGCCGGCCTCGCCCGCGGCGGGGATGCCCGTGGTCGACCCGGTGAGGCGACCGCACCCCGCGATGTGGCACACGAGCATGCCGTCCAGGGCGCTGATCGGTTTGCCGCTCGCGTCGATGTGCGAGCTGGCGGCGCGCAGGTTGGCGCACACCCACGGGATCGCACGGCGCAGGTGCTCGTCAGGCTGGAGGACGTCGGCGTTATCGGGCGGCGGGGTTGCCGACCACGCCGCGCCTCCGGCGTTGGTCCAGTTGGCCTCGTTGAGTTGGTAGAGCCCGGCGGCGCCGCCGTTGCGGTCGGCGCTGAAGGCGGTCGGATCCCAGCTGGACTCGGCCTGGACGTGGGCGATGATCCAGAGCGCCGGGAGCTCCGGGCAGGTGGTCGTGGTGATCTCGGCGATGGTCTCGAAGTGCTGCGCGGCGAGCGGCGGGATGGCTGCGGTCTTCACCGCCTGGACCGGTGCGGCGCTGGCGAGCCCGCCGAGCAGTGCGGCGATCAGAAGCAGGGGGAGGAGCAGGCTGGCGACCAGGCCGCCGCCCGCGATGAGCGGACCCCGCATGCCGTCACGCCGGTGTCCGGGTCGGCAGCGTCGCGATCGGGGTGTGTCCGTTGAGGGCGCGGTAGCGCTCGTTGTGGGCGCAGTCGGCGAAGGGGCCGAGTGGGGTGAGCAGCTCACGCAGGCAGGGGTCGAGGTGGTCTCGGATCCAGATGGACATGGCGGCGCCGGGTTCGGGGGCGAGTTCGGTCCAGGCTCGGCGCAGCGCTTCGAGCCGGAAGACCGCTTCGGGGTGCTCCCACCACAGCGGACACCAGGTGAGCTCTCCGCGCAGCGGTCGGGCGATCATCGAGGTGATCGTGTCGTGCACCCAGACGATGAGAGCGTCGGCGTCGAGTCCGTCTCCGTCGAGGTCGTCGTCCTCACCGGCATCCGATGGGCTCTGCTCGGTGGCCGGCATGCCGTTGAGGAGTTCGTCGAGCAGGTCGGTCTGGTGGGTCCGCCAGGCCTCCAGGGCCTGGACGCGGGCGCACAGTTCCGCCACCAACCGCTCCGGCGGAGGGCTGATTGTCGACTCGATCGGCCGGTCGTCGGGTGTCATGGTCGGTCTCCTTCGGCCTGATTGACGGGGTTGTCGGGCCCGAGGGCCCGCGCGGCTGCGCGTCGCAGCTCGGCGAGGGCGGTGTCGGCGTAGGCGCCGATGTCGGCGTGGTCGTGCTCGCGGTACCAGGGGTGCAGCCGGCCGAGCCCGACCTGGCGTCCCGTCGAGAGCAGGACGGCGTGGTCGCGGGTGATCGCGCGCAGGGCGGAGGCGGGCATGACGGGTTCACGGGCCTGGGCGTACTGGCGTGAGGTGCGGCTGCGGTCGACGCTGGTGGAGATTCGTTCGACGTAGTGGTCGCCGATGAGTCCGGAGAGCTTCTGCAGGAAGGCGTGGTCGTCGACGCCGGCGCCGACGAGCTTGACGGTGGCGGCGGACCAGAGGGCCTGCATGCCCTGCTCGCCCCACACGCCGACGCCCTGCTGGTAGCTCTGCAGCATGGTGAGGACCTGGATGCCGCGGGACCCGTAGTGGCTGTAGAGCTGGGGCAGGGCGCGGATGGGGCAGATGTTCGCGGCCTCGTCGAGCACGGCCACGACTGGTGGTTCGAGCCGTCCCCCGGAGGCCTGGGCGAGGAGTTCGGCGATCTCCAGGATGCGGTCGACCAGCGCGGTGACGACGGGGGCGGCGGTGCCTGCGCCTTCCTTGGACAGCAGGTGGATGGTGGCGCGGCCGTGGCGGGCGGCGGCGTGGAGGTCCCAGAGGTCCAGCTCGACGGGCGCGGTGGTCGTGGGCGCGTCGCGCCAGGTGTCGGGTGGGCTGACCCAGCGCATGAGCCGCTCGGAGGTCAGCGCCTTGGTGGCGGTGCGCGCGGTCTGGTAGATGCCCTTGGTGGTGACGTCGGCGCCGGACAGGGTGGCTTCGAGGTCGGCGGCCTCGGTGCCGGCGCCGGCCTTGTCGAGGGCGGCGATCGCTCCGCGTTGGCCGGGTTGGAGCCAGGTGACGACGTCGCGCATGGTGCCGTCACTGAGCGCGGCGGCGAGCAGGGTGTTGGTGAGGACCTGTTCGCCGGCGGCGTGGAAGAACGGGTCGCGGCGTTCGCCGCCGATGGTGCCGACGAAGTGCCCGGCGAGGCGGGCGGCGGCCTCGACCCGCTCGGCGGGGTCGGCGTCGGCGATGGCGCGCAGCGGGTCCCACCACCAGGTCTGCTCGACGTGGGCGATGCGTTGGGGGTCGAAGGTCCACACCGGTCCGGCGTTGGCGCGCATGCCGGAGGTGAGCGCCCACAGGTCGGCCTTGTTCGAGGTGGCGACGACAAGCCCGGGCGCGGCGAGCACGGTCGGGACGGCGATGGCGCTGGTCTTGTTCGACCGCGGGCCCATGATGACCAGGGCGACGTCCTCCCAGGACATCCAGACTTCGCGCCGCTGGATGGACAGCAGGCGCAGGCCCTGATCCGACGGGCCGAGGTCGCCGGTGCCCGGCCGGAGTTTCCGAGCGCGGCTCATCGCGGCCTGTCCGGTCAGATCTCCCAGTTCACGGGCCTGCAGGAGAGACCGCTGTGGGTCGTGGGATCCGGTCTGGTTGCCGATCAGCACCGCCGCGACGATCCCGACGGCCACTTCCAGGGTCACGGTCGTGACCAGGACGGCGAAGAACACCGGTGTGCTGGCCCCGGCGGCGAGGACTCCGTCGGGCCCGTCGCGGAGCAGTCCGAACAGCAGCGCCGGGCCGGCCGGTGGCGGGGTCCAGTGGCCGGTACCGGTGAGTGCGGCGGCCCCGGCAGCGGCCCACACGTCGACGGCGAGCAGCGCCGTCGCGGCGATCGTGCCGAGCAGCAGCAGCGGCGCGGCTGCCTCGCGGAGCAGTCCGGGCGTCATCGGGCACCGGGCCGGAACGCGCGGTCCGTGTCGTGCAGCGCGATCTCGCTGGGGGTGAGCGTGAGTGCGACCGGGAGCCCGACGCGCTGGCCGGACTTGATCAGGTACTTGCCGCGGCCGGGATGGATCCGACCGGCGTGCCAGGTCGGCGGCGCGGCCCACGAGGTGATCAACGCGGCCTCGCCCTCGCTGAGTGAGGTGATACGGCGCAGCCCATCGAGTTCCTTCTCGGCCATGCCGCCGAGCAGCAGCACCCCGTTGCGGGACGCGAGCCCGCGAGCCTTGGCGCGGTCGGCCTCGGTGGGGAGGGCTTCGAGGTCGTCGAGGGAGTGGGTGACCTGGAAGGACGCGACGCCGCGGTGGCGGCCGAGACGGGTGATCCGGTCGGAGCGCTCCACGAGGCCGGGAGCCACACGCAGGGCGCGCCACAGTTCGTCCTGGACCTGGACGACGTTGCGGCGCCGCTCGCCGTAGGCGGCGGCATCGGCCAGGGCCGCCGACCACGCCCACGAGCACAGCATCGCGGCCGCGACGACGTCGTCGTCATCGTCGTCGAGCGCGCTGATGTCCAGCGAGAGGGCGGGGGTGTCGGGATCGAACCGGGCGCTGCTGGGGCGGTCGAAGATGCCGCGGATCGCGCCCTCGCACAGCAACCCGAGCGCGTTGACCAGCGTCCGCGACGTGCGACGGAACTCGAGATCGTCCTGCGTGGCGGCGATGGTCAGCAGCGGCGCGGCGCCGGAGAGCAGGACGGCGAGGACGTCGGGGATCAGCGGCTCGCGCGCGCCTGCGGTGTCGACGGCGAGGTCGAGCGCGGCCCCGAGCAGTCGCCGTTCGGTGACGTCGGGTTCGTCGCGCCGGACGATGGTGATCAACGCTTCGAGCAGGGTCAGCCGTCTGGCTCGCAGGGTCTCGCGCAGCCTGCTCCGGTCTGCCGCGGGCGCCGATGTCAGGGCGGCGCGGAGTGGGCCGGCGTCGAGTGGGTTGAGCGCCTGCAGTCCACGGCCGAGGTGCCAGACCGAGCCGCCCAGGGCGGTGACCAGCGGTGTGTACTCGCCCTTGACGTCTCCGGGTACGACGGCGCGCATCCCGAACGCGACCAGGCCGGCGAGCATGCGTTTGGTGATCGAGGACTTCCCGATCCCGGGTTGGCCCTGCACCCACACCCCGGTGTTGGACACCAGGCCGGTGCGTAGCCAGTGGGCGGGATCGAGGCCGATGGGTTCGGCGGTGTGCAAGTGACGGCCAATCGGGACCCCGCGGACGTCGGAGCCCGATGCGGTGGCGAAGGGGAACAGCCCGCACACCTGGCTGGTGGTGCCGGCAAACCGGTCCCCGGCCTCCACGTGCCCGGCCCGTCCTCCGCCGGGTACCGGCCAGCCCCAGGAACGGGGAACCTGGTCGGCGACGGCCGTGTCCATGGTGTGCTCCCGTCAGCGGTGGCGGCGATGGGTCAGCAGGTCGGCGGGGTCGATCCCGACGCCGAGGCCCGCGGCGAACCCGGCGGCTTGGGCGCCGCGCAGGCGGCGCAGCCGCAGCTTCGACTGGCCGGCGCGTTGTTCGATGTCGGCGACGGCGGCGGGGAGATCGTCGTCGTGCAGGACGGTGGTGGTGACGTAGAGGGTGAACCGGCCGACGCCGGCGCCCTGGGCTTCCTCGCGGGCGGACTGCATCGCTCGGTCGCGGTCGTCGCGTTCGCGTTGGGTCTCGTCGCGGCGGGTGCGCTCGGCCCACGCGCGGCGGACCTGGCCGGAGGTGACCTCGTTCTCGACCTTCGCCGCGGCCTGCTCGGCGGGGTAGGGCTGATAGAGCCAGGTCGTGCGGCGCGGGAACGGGCCGGGCGCGAGCAGCGGCACCAGCACCCCGGCGCCGACGGCCTGCCGCGGGGCCTCCCGCAGTGCCCAGGTCACCGAGAGCCCGCCCTCGTGGCGGTAGGTGTCCCAACGCTCGCGGGCGGCGATCGGGCCGGCGTCATGCCAATCAAGTACGGCATCGGCTTGGTCGGGGCGGTTGAGATCGGAGCGATGGTGGGGGTCGAACGCCCCGCGGATGCGGGTGGTGAGCCAGCCGGTGGTGGCGCGTCCGAGGACGGCGACGCCGCACGCGGCGAGTTGGTTCTCGATCGCGGACAGGCGCCGGCTGACCTCGACCGCGGCGGCGAGCAGGTCGGCCGGGCGTGGGGTGGCGCGCGCGGGGTCGAGGCAGATCGCGACCCGGGCGTCGGCTTCGGCCGCGGTGCCGGGGGTGAGGTCGGCCAGCTCGGCCATGATCTGTCGCGACAGGGCGGGCGCGGTCGGGTCGAGCGCCGAGGCGATGTGGTCACGGACCGTGGCACCTCCGGTGGGGGTGGTGTCGACGGTGACCGCGAGGTGCCGGATCAGCGGCAGGTAGCCGAGGTCGGCGAGCAGCGCGCCCCACGCTGCGACCCACGCGTCGGCGCGCTCGGGGTCGGCGAGGTCGAGCCCGATCGGAGAGCAGCGCAGGACCGCGGTCAGCATGCCGGTGCGGCGATGCCACAACAGCGCATGCCGCCCGCCGCGGCCGTCGTCGACGTCGAGCGGGCGCAACGGGGCGAGCACGCCGGGCAGGTCCGTCCCACGGGGGTGCTCGGTGAGGATCCCGCCCGACAGCTCGGTCCAGCCGGCCGCCTGGGCGCGGTGGAACCGGGCTCGGCGCACGACGACGTCAGTGAGGCTGACCCCGCCCACCCGGACCACGACCGCGCCGATCACCGCGGCCGACCCGCCCAGCAGCGGCAGTGTCGCGGACGGGAACGCCGACACCGCGAGCAGCGGCACGAGCACCGCGGCGAACAGCACGATGGTCGCGGTCGTCGACAGCGACCCGACACCCCAGCCCCGTTCGGCGCGCCAGTTGCCGTAGAGGCGGGGCCCGTCGTCTACACCGCGGCCCGCGCTCATTGTGGGTCACCGCCGCCGTCCTTGCCGCCGGTCATCCCTCCCGCGACTGCGCGGACCGCGGCCGCTCCGGCCGTGCCGGCTGCTGCTACGCCCGCCGCCGCAACACCGGCCGCGCCAGCGCCAGCGGCGCCGGCCCCGCCGGCCGTGGGGGCCGCGCCGGTCGGCGCTATAGCGCCGGCGAGCGGCGGGTGCTGGCCAACCGTGGCGTACGAGCCGGGGCCGTTCGCCTCCATCGCTGCGGCCCGGTCGACCGCGCCGCGCCCGTGGCCCTGCGTCATGGCCACGGCGCCGACGGCGCCGAGGAACCCGGACCCGCCGCCGCCCCCGCCGCCGATCTGGGTCCCGGACCAGGCGAAGAACTTCAGCAGCACCGGCATCGCGATCACCGCGAGCAGCAGCACCATGATCCCGGTGATCATCGTGGAGGTGCGGCCCGCGTCGGTGGCACTCGGCGAGGACAGGTAGGAGAAGCCGATGTAGTAGATGAACGCGGCCGCGGGCTTGTAGACGACCATCGCGATCAGCCACACCATCAGCTTGTCGAGCCAGCCCCGGGTCGAGCGGGTCAGCGACCCCGACGCGGCGAGGGGCAGCATCGCGGCCAGCACGAGCAGCCCGGCCTGGCGCATCGCCATGAGCACCCACTGCACCAGCGAGAGCACCGCCGCGATCAGCGACACCAGCAGGATCAGGAACACCGCGTCGCCCTCGCCGTTGACCAGGACGTCCTGCATCAGCAGGGCGAAGTTGCTCGCGGCGCCGTCGAGCAGTTCGGTGGCCAACGCATCACCGGCGCGCAGCGCGATCTGCAGCACGACCAGCCCGAGCGCGGACACCACCGCGTAGCGGATCAGCCCGGTAGCGACCATGATCAGTGGCTCGCCCTTGCGCGAGAGGATCAGCCGGATCGACTGCACGAGCACCGACCCGACCAGGATGACCAGGATCAGGTCACGGGCGGCGCCTTGGGCGGCGGCCACGGCCGGATTGAGCGGGTCGACGCTGTCGGTCTCCACCCACCACGCCGCCGACGACACCACCAGCTCGGCGGCGCCCTTGGCGACCTCGGCGACGATGCCCTGGAACGCCGACCCGACGGCCTGCCCGGCCTGGCACCCGAGATCGAACGCGCCGCATTCCTGGCCCGGCGCCGGCTGCGCCAGCGCGGTCACGGCGTCGGCCCCAGCAGGGCGTAGCCGGCAGTGTCGGGGTGCGGGCTCGGCCGGAGAACAGGCACCCGCCGCCGCCAGTCGCCGCCCTTCCAACGCAGCGTCGTGTCGACGCGCGCGTACCCGCCACTGACGCGGGCCTGGGGTGTGTCGGCCAGCAGGGACACGACGACGTGCTCACCGCGGGTGTCTCCGGCGATCACCCGGAAGTAGATCGCCGCGGGCGTCAGGTCCGCCCGCGCCGGCTGGTCCGGGACCGGCAGGGCGGCCGCGAGCCGCTCGCGGGCGGCGGCGACGTCACCCCAGCACTGGGTGTTGAGGGTCGCCTCGACGACGGCCGCTCCCGCGCCGGAGCTGGTTCGGGACCCGATGTGTGTCGCGGCGATCGCCGCGCCCACCTCGTCGTGGCTGAACCCGAATGCCAGGTCGACTTCGTGCCCGAACGGGCCGTGCCGCGGCGACATCGCCGCGGTACCGCCGGGCACGGCCACCAACGCCACCCGGTCCGTCGTCTCGGGGGCGGGTGGTGCCGTCGTGCAGCTGACCGCCGCGAGCACCGCGACCGCGCACACCGCAGGCCGCAGGAGGCGGTTCATATCTGGAACGCCCCGACCAGCAGCGCCGCGACCGAGGCGAGCGCGAGACCGCCGATCACCCACGCCGACCCGACCAGCCCCTCGTAGGCGGTGGCCGACCGGTTCCGCCGGCCGATGATCAACATCAGGGCGCAGATCAGGATGCCGAGCACTCCGGCGACGAGCACCCCCCATTTGAGCCAACCGAGTAGATCGCCGGCGAGGTCGGCGAACCCCGGCGGGGCCACCGGTCCGGGGTCGGGAACTGACGCTCTGATCGTGTTCATGGTGTCCTCCCAGGTGCTGTGGTTGGTGCGGCCCGCCCGGGGGCCGGGCGGGCTGCGGCGGGGGAGCGGCCGTCCACCGCGGCGCGCAGATCCCGCAGCGCGCCGGCGAAGCGGCGTAGATTTCGCGGGAGCTCGGTGCGGGGCGTCGCGAGCAGCCCTCGGACCTCGTCGAGCGGCGCGGCGAGCTCACGCCAGCGGCGGACGTACGGCAGCACGACGACCGCGGCGGCATGCGGCTCCAGCAACCGCAGCCGGGCGGTTACCGGCCTGCTCGGGCCGTGCGCGTCCGCCGCGGTCACCGCCAGCACCGGGCGGCGTCCGGTCACCTGAGCGACAAGTTGCGCGGCCCGGCCGGCCCGGATCAACGAGTCGCCGGTCGCCCGGCACACCAGGACGTCCACCGCTCGGCCGACGAACACCCCGCGGTCGGCCGCGCCGAGCGCTGTCGCGACCGTGGTCGCGCCGACGCCGCCCGCGACACCGGCAACGGTCAACCGTCGTCGGCGCGAATCCCGCGCACCGACTCGCCCGAATCCCGGGCAGCGATCATCTGTGGTCGTCACCGGTGTACCTCCTCTCGTTGGCGAGGAGGGTCCGGCTGGTTCGCTGCGACTGCGTTGCTCGGGCGTGGCCGGGTGCAATTCGGCTGCGACCACGACGGGCAAGGGAGCCGGCCGCGACCCGGCGGGCGCGCGGTCGCGGCGAAGCCGGCGCTGATTACAGCCCGACCACGGTTTGACCACGGTCTGACCACGCGTGTCGCCCACCCGGCGCACGACCCTGCGACCGCGCTGGCAACAGCTCGGGACGGACACGGGTGTACGCCCGCGGTCCGCGCCGCCCGCGGCCCGATCAGCCCTGCGGCCACCGCTGCCAGGTAGTGGTCCGGTGTGTGCTCGCGGCGGCGGGCCGATGACGCCTTCGCAGGTGGAAACCGGGATTGCTCGGTGTCCGAAAGGCCTCGGCGGCCTGCATGATGTAGGTCACTGAAAGTTGCTGGGGGGTGGTGGCCCCGCCAGCACTAGAAGGGAGCATCGACTGCCGTACGGAGGAGGCAGTCAATGCACCTGACCGGAGACAGCCGTTATGGATCGTGCACGGGCCGCCCGGCCCTGGCTGGGCGAACAGTCCCGCCGCGATCCGTGGCGCGCGGATGAGGCACTACAACCCGCCGAGGACGACGCCGACGACGGGCATGAGCAGCGCGAGGATGAGGCCACCCGCGCGCGGCGGGAGAAGATCGAGCGCCTGGCCGCCGACGTCGACCTGCACCTGCGCCTCGCGCTGATCGGGTTTACCGGGCCGGAGTATCGCGAGTTCCAGACCGAGCTGACCCGCTACGGCCTTGACGTGATGACCGGCTGGCTACGCACCGGGAAGATCTTCGCCAAGATGAACGAGGCCCGCCTCGGGATCGCCCACCCACCCGAGGGCGCTCTCGACCGGGACGCTCAGGACGAGCTCGCAGGGGAGACCGTCGCGATCGCGTTGTACCGGTTCCACCACGACGTCCTGCTGCGCGGCAAATGGGATCCGCGCAAGGGCGCCAGCCTGACTACGTACTTCATCGGCCAGTGCAAGATCCGTTTCGCCAACATCTACAGGGCCTGGCTGGACAAGGAGACCGGCGGCGCGCTGCTGGTCGACCCCACCGCCGCAGACCCGGGCATCGACGCACCGACCGCGGCGATCGACGGCCCCGAGTGGAAGGCGGTGGCACGCGGCTACATCCGGCGGGGTACCCGCGCCGTGCGCGACCCACGTGTCCACCGCGCGCTGGAGCTGATCGCCGCTGACCACACCCAGGCCGAGATCGCCGTCGACCTCGGCCTATCAGAGAAGACGATCGAGCGGATGCTCGCCAACAACCGCGACCGGATCAGGAAGCTGGGAATCGCATGACACCCCCATCACGATCGCCGAAGTCAGCGTCCTCGACGCCGTCCATGTCGGTGCTCATCGCCCGGTCCTCGCTCGGCGCCCGGGACGCCCGCCAGGCCCGCGCGCGCGTCGACGTCGACGTCGCCCACCGCATCGTCGACCGCGCCGCTCGGCGCCCCGCCGCCGTCCGGCCACAACATCTTGGGGGGTAAACCGAGAAATGGCACTACACCTTCGGTGTCGACGCAATCTCAACCCGGGACTGCGCGGCGTGAACAGGAAGGTTCAGGCCATGTCCCGCTCCCCCCGCTCCGGATCCGCGCGCAGCGCGATCACAGGCCGCTACGTCACCGCTACCGCTGCGGCCCGGCACCCGCGCACCACGGTCACCAACGCCGTGGGCGCCAGCCGGGCGACCGGCACCGCGCATCGCAGCGCGATCACAGGCCGCTACGTCGCCGAGGCGACCGCGACCCGGCACCCGCGCACCACGGTCACCGAGAACCGGTGACCCCCGGTCTGCACCTGGGGCTCCATCCGAGCGGTCGTCCCCCGGCGGCCGCCACTCGATCACGACGAAAGGCACCACCATGGCTGAGGGCGACATCCACACCAGCAAACAGGGCGACCGCTGGGTGAACAAGGCCGAGGGCAACCAGCGCGCCTCCAACAGCGCACCGACGAAGGCGGAGGCACAGGCCGCAGGCCGGGAGATGGCCATCGACCGTGGGGTCGAGCACGTCATTCACAACCAGGACGGCCGGATCGGCGAGCGCAACACCTACCCCCGCAGCCGCGACCCCAAGAACTCGAAGGGCTGACCGCTCCGACGTCGCGGACCGTCGAACAACCGCCGGGTGACAGAGAACCCCCTCCATCACCCGGCGGTTTCGTCTTGGTTCCGGCCCACCGCGCCGGAGGGTCAGATGCTGGCCACGTCGGTCGTGCACGATCCGCTGCAGGTGATCGTGCACTCGGACGGGTCGAGCCCCGGAGGTCGCCTGGCTACTCGTCCGGCTGGCTGCCGCCGTGATGCCGTGATGCCGTGATGCCGTGTCGCTGTGTCTGAGGGAGGCCTGGTGACCGCGTCCGCTGCGCGCCGCCGGCTACCGACCACGCGACGACCACCTGGCGAGCGCGCGACGGCCACGGTCGTCCGCGCCGCCAATCGACTCCGGTCCCGCCGCGCACCCAGCCTGGGATTGATCCGCACCGCACCCCGACCCGCCGTGTTGATCTCCGGTGTGGCACATCCGTGGCACACGAGCACGAAAAACGGTGGTTGACGCCGGCAGACGCCGGAAGGCATCTGCGCAGGTCAACCACCGTTTTGCGGACAGCTCAGCAGGTCAGAAACCTGCAGGAATCAGACGTCGTAGTACAGCGCGAACTCGTACGGGTGCGGGCGCAGCCGCAGCGGGTCGATCTCGTTCTCCCGCTTGTAGGCGATCCAGGTCTCGATCAGGTCGGGGGTGAAGACGCCACCCTCGAGCAGGTAGTCGTGGTCGGCCTCGAGCCGGTCGATGACGGCGCCGAGGCTGGCGGGCACCTGCGGGATGTCCCTGGCCTCCTCGGGCGGGAGCTCGTAGAGGTCCTTGTCGATCGGGGCGGGCGGCTCGATCTTGTTCTTGATGCCGTCGATTCCGGCCATCAGCATCGCCGAGAAGGCGAGGTACGGGTTGCCGGACGAGTCGGGGCAGCGGAACTCGATGCGCTTGGCCTTCGGGCTGTTGCCCGACAGCGGGATGCGGATGCAGGCCGAGCGGTTGCGGGCCGAGTAGACCAGGTTGACCGGGGCCTCGTAGCCCGGGACCAGGCGGTGGTAGGAGTTCACCGTCGGGTTGGTGAAGGCCAGCAGGCTCGGGGCGTGGTGCAGCAGGCCGCCGATGTAGTAGCGCGCCATGTCGGACAGGCCGCCGTAGCCGGTCTCGTCGTGGAAGAGCGGCTGGCCGTCCTTCCACAGCGACTGGTGGACGTGCATGCCCGAGCCGTTGTCGCCGAACAGCGGCTTCGGCATGAAGGTCGCGGTCTTGCCGGCCTGCCACGCCGTGTTCTTCACCAGGTACTTGAAGAGCATGACGTCGTCGGCCGCGTGGAGCAGGGTGTTGAACTTGTAGTTGATCTCCGCCTGCCCGGCGGTGCCGACCTCGTGGTGCTCGCGCTCGACCTCGAAGCCCGACGCGGTCATGTTGTGCACGATGTCGGCGCGCAGGTCGGCGTAGTGGTCCACCGGCGGCACGGGGAAGTAGCCGCCCTTGTAGTTGACCTTGTAGCCGAGGTTGCCGCCCGCTTCCTCGCGCCCGGTGTTCCACCAGCCCTCGGCGGAGTCGATGTGGTGGAAGGTCTCGTGCGGGTTGGAGCCGAAGCGGATCGAGTCGAAGAGGTAGAACTCGGCCTCGGGAGCCATGAACGCGGTGTCCGCGATGCCCGAGGCGGTGAGGTACTCCTCGGCCTTGCGGGCGATGTTGCGCGGGTCGCGGCTGTAGGGCTCGCCCGTGATCGGGTCGTGCACGAAGAAGTTGATGTTCAACGTCTTGTGCTTGCGGAACGGGTCGAGCCGGGCGGTGGCGGAGTCGGCGAACAGCGCCATGTCCGACTCGTTGATCGCCTGGAAGCCGCGCACCGACGAGCCGTCGAAGGCGGCGCCGTTCTCGAGCAGGTCAGCGGCCGTGGCGGAGGGGACGGTGAGGTGCTGCATCACTCCGGGGAGGTCGCAGAACCGGATGTCGACGTACTCCACCCCCTCGTCCGAGATGAACTTCAGGACCTCTTCGGAGTTGCTGAACACCCACTGGCTCCTTCGAACGACACGGTGGTCGGCTGGACTGCCTTCGTCGGCGGCGACGCTATGGCGGCCTTGTTGCCCGGTGGTCACCCGTTCGTTTCGCAGACGTTAACGGGCCCGACCGATCGGCAGGTCCTCGTCACACCCCCATACGCTAAGGCCCATGGCCCGCTGGATCGAGTCCTGGCTGCCCGGTGCCTCCGCCCAACCGGGCGGACCGCACCCGGGGGAGCGGCTGGGGCTGCCCGCCGCGGGCGTCGCCTCGGCGGCGGGGCTGGGGCGTCGCATCGCCGCCCTGGCGATCGACTGGCTGCTCGGCTACGGGATCGCGGCGCTGTTCACCGGCCCCGACGCCCTCGCAGACCCGAGCCTGGGCTGGTACGTGCTCGGCGTCTGGTACCTGCTCACGGCAGTGCCGGTGGCCGTGTTCGGCGCCACCGCCGGAATGGTCGCGCTGGGCATCCGGGTCGCGTCGGTCGACACGTCCGCCGTGATCGGCGTTCCCCGCGCGCTGCTGCGCACCGCCATGATCGCGCTGGTGCTCCCGCCGCTGGCCCGCGACGAGGACGGCCGCGGCTGGCACGACCGCGCCACGCGCACGGTCGTGGTCCGGAGCCGGGCTTGACCCTCCCCGTGGGGGAGACCGGACGGTCGGACCCATGCACACCGACACCACCGCCCCGGCCGTCATCGACCTGCCCGCCCGCGCCGTGCTGACCGTCGACGGCACCGGCGCCCCCGAGGCACCCGCGTTCGCCGCGGCCGTCCGCGCCCTGTTCGCCGTGCGGGCCGCCCTCGGAGCCCGCGAGGACGTTCCGCTGGAGGGCAGCTACAGCCAGGACGGCGACCCGTTGCGCTTCGACCTCGCCGCCCCCGACGGCTGGCACTGGCGGTTGCTCGTTCCCGCCCCGCCGCAGGCCACGCCCGAGGCCGTGGCGACCGCCGCCGCCCGCTTCGGCGCCCCTGTCCACCTGCGCATGCCACGGGCCCAGCGCGTGGCGCGGTTGTTGCACCACGGCCCGTACGCCGACGAGGGGCCCTCGCTCGCGGCGCTGTACGCGTTCGTCGAACGCGCGGGGCTCGTGCCGGCCGGTCCGCACACGGAGGTCTACCTGACCGACCCGTCCGCGACGCCGCCCGCGCAGTTGCGCACGCTCCTGCAGGTGCCGGTCAGCCGATGGGTCTGATGCCGATCGGCGAGTTCGCCCGGCTGGCGCGGCTCACGGTCAAGGCCGTGCGCCATTACGACGCCGAAGGGCTGCTCGTCCCGGCCTCGGTCGACCCGCACTCCGGCTACCGCTACTACCGGGCCGAGCAGGTGCGGACGGCCACGACGATCGCGCTGCTGCGCGGCCTCGACGTGCCGCTGCCGGTGGTGCGGGAGGTGCTCCGCGCCCCCGACGACGCCGCGGTGGCCGTCGTGCTCGCCGAGCAGCGGGAGCGCCTGGCCGCCGAGCTGGCGCACCGGGAGCAGGTGCTGCGCACGCTCGACGCGCTGCGCGAGGCGCCCGAGCGGGTGCCCTACGCCGTCGCGATCGCCGACCGCGCGCCGGTCCGGCTGGACGGGCTCACCGGGCGGGTCCGGGCCGCCGCGCTCGACGAGGACACCGGCGCCCTGTGCCGCGCCGTGCTGCGCAAGGGTCTCGGTGCGGGGCGCGCGCCGCTCGTCGCGGTGTTCCCGCTGGACCTGGTGGACGAGTTCGACGTGCTGGTGGGCGTGCCCGCGGCCGCCGGCAGCGACGGACTGCCCGGCGGTGCGTGGGCGAGCACCCTGCACGTCGGGCCGTACCCGCAGCTCCCACTGGCCTACACCGCGCTGCTGGAGCACGTGCGCGAGCACGGCCACCGCCCGGCCGGCCCGGTGGCCGAGACCTACCTGACGGATCCGAGCACAGCCGAGCCCCAGGAGCTGGTCACCCGCGTGGCGGTGGCCCTGGCGGACTGAGGGCCGCCGCCCGGCGTCAGCTCTTCAGCAGCGCGACGTCGCTGACCATGATGATGTGGTCGTGCATCGCCGTGGCGGCGGCCGTGCCGTCCCGGTCCCGGATCGCGTCGGCGATCCGCCGGTGCGCCCGCAGCGAGTTGGCGGGCCGCTCGGGCTGGGACAGCGACTCGATCCGGGTCTCCCTGACCAGGTCGCTGATCTCGCCCATGAGCGTGGCCAGCAGGTGTGAGTGACCGGCGGCGGTCACCGCCGCGTGGAAGAGCTCGTCCCCTTCGACGCCGCGGCCCCCGGCGGCGATGTCGCGCTCCATCACGTCGAGCGCCTCGTCGATGGCGGCGAGGTCGTCGTCGGTGCGCCGCTGCGCCGCGAGGGCGGCGAGCTTGGTCTCCAGCGCGTCCCGGGCCTCGATGATCTCCGGCAGCTGCTGCGCGTGCCGGCGCAGGGCGTTGACCACCTTGGCGGAGCCGGCCGGCTCCACGAGGACGACGCCGTCGCCGTGGCGCACGGAGACCACCCCGACGACCTCCATCGCCACGAGCGCCTGGCTGATGGTCGCCCGGCTCACGCCGAGCCGGGTGGCGAGCTCCCGCTCGGGCGGGAGGCGGTCTCCGACCTGGAGGCCGTTGTCGGCCATCCATTCCTGGATCTGGCTCACGACCTGCTCGTACAGGCGTGGTCGAGCCACCGGACGGAGCGCGTGCCCTGCAGACATGTCGCCAGTCTATTGACACGTGGCCCAGTTGCCTATTGGCTAGGCCACTGATCCTCCAGGCCAGGCTGGATCCCAGTCACCGTTGACTAACCCGAGGACCGCACATGACACCTGAGCTGGTCTCGATCGTCGCGCTCGTCGCGCTGTTCGTCGTCGGCAGCCTGTTGCCGATCAACATGGGGGTGCTGGGCTTCATCGCCGCCTGGCTCGTGGGGATGTACTCCCTCGACCTCACCGAGAAGGAGATCATCGGCGGTATCAGCGGTGACCTCGTCCTCACCCTCGTCGGGGTCACCTACCTGTTCGCCATCGCCCGCAACAACGGCACCGTGGACCTGATCGTGCGGGCCGCGGTGCGCGCGGTCGGCGGCCGGACGGCGCTCATCCCCTGGGTGATGTTCGCGCTGACCGCCGTGCTGACCTCCATCGGCGCCGCCAGCCCCGCGGCCTGCGCCATCGTCGGGCCCATCGCGCTCGGCTTCGCCGGTCGCTACCGCATCAGCCCGCTGATGATGGGCATGCTCGTGGTGCACGGCGCCCAGGCCGGCGGGTTCTCCCCGATCAGCATCTACGGCGTCATCACGAACTCGGTGATGGCCGAGAACAACCTGCCGGTCGGCGAGATGACCGTCTTCCTGACGAGCCTGCTGTTCAACACGGCCATCGCGATCGTGCTGTTCCTCGCGCTGGGCGGCCGCCGGCTGGTGTCGCAACGCATCATCGCCGACGAAGCGGACGACCCGGACCCGGCCGGCGGTGCACCCGGCTCGGGATCCACCGATCCGCGCGGCGGCGTCGCCACCCGCACCGACGGCGACACCGTCGTCACCCCCCAGCGCTTCGCGGACCAGGTGATCACGCTCGTCGCGTTCGGGCTCGTCGCGGTCGTCGCGCTGGCCTTCGAGCGCAACATCGGGTTCACCGCGATCACCGCGGCGGCCATCCTCACCGCCCTGTTCCCGAAGGAGCAGAAGGGCGCCATCAAGCAGATCGCCTGGCCGACGGTGCTGTTGGTCGCCGGCGTCAGCACGTATGCGGCGGTCCTGAGCGCGGCCGGTGCGCCCGAGGCGATCGGCACCTGGGCCGCAGGCCTGGGCACGATCCTGATCGGCGCGCTGGTGCTCTGCTACGTCGGCGGGGTGACCTCGGCATTCGCCTCCTCGACGGCCCTGCTGCCCATCATCGTCCCGATCGCGATCCCGCTGATCGCCGCCGGCGACGTCAGCGCCGTCGCCGTGGTCGCCGCGCTCGCGGTGTCCTCGACGATCGTGGACGTCAGCCCCTTCTCGACGAACGGAGCGATCATGGTCGCCAACCGCCCGGACACCATCGCGGAGGAGACCTACTACAAGCAGGTGCTGCGCTACAGCGTGGTCGTCGTCGTGCTCGGGCCCTTGCTCGTCTGGGCCGCGATCGTGGTGCCCGGCGGGATCTTCTGATGAGCGGCACGGACACCGCCGCGCCCGGCCCGCTCGCCGGCACGCTCGTGGTCGACCTGTCCCGCGCGCTGGCCGGGCCCCAGGCCACCATGATGTTCGGGGACCTCGGCGCCCGGGTGGTCAAGGTCGAGGCACCGGGCGCGGGCGACGACACCCGCGGGTGGGGCCCGCCGTTCGTGGGCGGGGAGTCCACGTACTTCCTCTCCGCCAACCGCAACAAGGAGTCGATCACCCTCGACCTGAAGGCCGACGCCGACCGGGACGTCCTGCTCGAGCTCGTCCGGCGCGCCGACGTGCTGGTCGAGAACTTCCGCACCGGCGTGCTCGAGCGCCTCGGGCTGGGCATCGACGTGCTCCACGAGCTGAACCCCGGCCTGGTGGTCCTCTCCATCACCGGCTTCGGGCACGACGGCCCGGAGGGCGGCCGCTCCGGGTACGACCAGATCGCGCAGGGCGAGGCGGGCCTGATGTCGCTGACCGGGTCCGCGCCGGACGACCCGCAGAAGGTCGGCACGCCGATCGCGGACCTGCTGGCCGGCATGTACGGCGCCTACGGCGTGCTCGCGGCGCTGCTGGAACGCGGTCGTACGGGAGCGGGCACGGTGGTGCGCACCTCCCTGCTGGCGGCCGTGGTCGGGGTGCACGGGTTCCAGTCGACCCGCTGGACGGTCGGTGGCGAGCTCGGCCGCGCCCAGGGCAACCACCACGCGGCCATCGCCCCGTACGGGCTGTTCCGCTGCGCCGAGGGCTCCGTCCAGATCGCGGTCGGCAGCGAGGCGCTGTGGCGCCGCTTCTGCGCGGGCTTCGGCCTCGACCCCGCCGCTCCCGGCCTGGAGACGAACGGGGAACGCGTCGCGAACCGCGACCGGCTCGTCGAGATCGTCGAGGAGGTCTTCGCCGGGTGGAAGGCGGCCGACCTGCTCGCCCGGCTCGACGAGGTCGGCGTTCCCGCGGGGAAGGTCCGCACCCTCGACGAGGTCTACGCCTGGGAACAGACCCGCAGCCAGGGGCTGCTCATCGACGTCGACCACGAGACGCTCGGCAGGCTCCAGCTGGCCGGCCCACCGCTGCGGTTCTTCGACACGCGGGGGACCGAGGTCACCCGACGGTCGCACAGGGCGCCGCCGCCGCTCGGCGGCGACGGCGCGGCGGTGCGGTCGTGGCTCGCCGAGGACGGCGCGGCGTGAGCGCCCGCGCGCTGATCGACCTCGTCCTCGACGACGGCACGTTCGTCGGCTGGGACGCGCCGATCGACCTGGGTGGACACGACGCCGGCTACCGCGCGCAGCTGGAGCGGGCGCGGGAGCGGTCCGGCGCGGACGAGGCGGTGCTCACCGGGGCCGGCTCGATACAGGGGCACGACGTCGCCGTCGTCGTCGGCGAGTTCGGGTTCCTCGGCGGCTCGATCGGGCGCGCCGCCGCACGGCGCATCGTCGCGGCGGTCACGCGCGCCACCCGTCAACGCCTTCCCCTGGTCGTGAGCACCGCCTCCAGCGGCACCCGGATGCAGGAGGGCACCCCCGCCTTCGTGGAGATGGTCGCGATCTCCAAGTCCGTGGTGGCGCACAAGGCCGCAGGCCTGCCCTATCTCGTGCACCTGCGGAACCCGACGTTCGGTGGTGTGCTCGCGTCGTGGGGGTCGCTCGGGCACGTCACGGTGGCGGAGCCGGGCGCCCGGATCGGGTTCCTCGGCCCCCGGGTGGCAGAGGCGCTCAACGGATCGCCCTTCCCACCGGAGGTCCAGGTGGCCGAGCACCTCGTCGGCAAGGGCGTGATCGACGGTGTCGTGCCGACGCAGGACCTGGCGGAGGTGGCCGCCCGGATGCTGCGGCTGCTGCGGCCACGGGTGTCCGCAGGCGTCCGCCGGCCGGTTCCGCCGCCGTCGAGCGGCGCCGTCTCGCCCGGGGTCTCGGCCTGGGACTCGGTGCTCCTGACCCGCAGGCCCGATCGGCCTGGCCTGCGCGAGCTCCTGGCCCACGGCGCCGACGAGGTCGTGCCGCTGAGCGGAACCGGCGAAGGCGAGCGTGACGCCGGGCTGCGGCTCGCCCTCACCTCGTTCGACGGGATCCCGTGCGTCCTGGTCGGGCAGGACCGCCACCACCAGGCTTCGCGCCGACCATTGGGCCCCGCGGGCCTGCGTGCGGCCCGTCGCGGGATGCGCCTCGCCGGTGAACTCGGCCTCCCGCTCGTCACGGTCGTCGACACCCCCGGCGCCGAGCTCTCCTCACGGGCCGAAGAGGGAGCCCTCGCCGGGGAGATCGCCCGCTGCGTGGCCGACATGTCGAGCCTGACGGTGCCCACCGTGGCGTTGCTGCTCGGCCAGGGCAGCGGTGGCGGAGCGCTCGCGCTCCTGCCGGCCGGCCGGATCGTCGCCGCGGAGCACGCCTGGCTCTCCCCGTTGCCGCTCGAAGGCGCCAGCGTGATCGTCCACCACGACACCGCGCACGCTGCGGAGCTCGCCGAACTCCAGCAGGTGAGCGCGCACGACCTGCACGCCGGCGGCTTCGTGCACGTCGTGGTGCCCGAACGGCCCGCGGCGCACGAGGACCCCCGCGGGTTCGTGCGCGCCATGGTGAGCGCGTGCGCGGCGGCCGTCCGCGAGCTCGCCGAGCCCGGGCCGGCCCGGCTGACCGGCTGAGCGTCGGGTCAGCGGCGCCGGACCGTGCGCTGCACGCTGCGCATCTTCGCGCCCGCGGGCATGGGGCCCTTGGGCATGGCGGCGGCGCGGGAGCCGAGGGCGGCCAGCCGCGCCTCCATGGACTCCATCTGCTGCTTGTCGATGTTGCGCGGCAGCTTCGTGAGGTGGCGCTGGAGCTTCGAGAGCGGCACCTGGCCCTCGTCGTTGCCCACGATGATGTCGTAGATCGGCATCGTGCCCGCGACCCGCGCCGTGCGCTTCTTCTCCTGCGCCAGCAGGCTCTTGACCCGGTGCGGCGCACCCTCGGCGACGAGGACGATGCCGGGGCGGCCGATCACCCGGTGCACCGCGTCGAGGTGGGTGGTGCCGGCGACGCCGGGGGTGACGCGCCACTGGCCGCGCAGGTTGTCCAGCGCCCAGCCCGCGGCGCCGGGCTGTCCCTCGGCCTTGCTGTAGACGTTGCGCTGCACGCGGCGGCCGAAGATGCTGACCGCGGCGAGCAGGCCCACCGCGATCCCGAGGGGCAGCAGGATCCACTGCAGGTCGAAGATCAGGCCGATCGCGAAGACCACCGCCACCGACACCACGAGCGCGCCGATCATCAGCGGTAGGAGCGCCTTGTCCTCCCGGCGCTGCATCTGGAACGCCTGCCAGATCTGCTTGTACCGCGCCCTGGACGCCGCGCGCCGCGCGCGCTTGGCTTCCTGCTTCGCTGCCTTGTCGGGCTTCCCACCGGCCATACGACGAGGATACGTGGTCACACCAGACGCACCTCGGAGCCGTACTGCTGTGGCTGGAGAGGTGCGTCCGGGAGCGTCAGCTCCGGGCGAGGAGGCTGCTGGCCTCCTGGGCCGCGGGGCCCTCGGCCGCGAGGTGGGCGAGGTCGGGGGAGAGCTCCTCGCCGCGGTGGGCGACGGTCTGGGCGTAGAGCCGTCCGGCCCGGTAGGACGAGCGGACCAGCGGTCCGGCCATGACGCCGGCGAAGCCGATCTCCTCGGCCGCGCGGGAGTGCTCCACGAACTCCTCCGGCTTCACCCAGCGCTCCACCGGGTGGTGGCGGGCGGACGGGCGCAGGTACTGCGTGATCGTGATGATCTCGCAACCCGCCTCGTGCAGGTCGCGCAGAGCGGCGGTGACCTCGTCGGGGGTCTCGCCCATGCCCAGGATCAGGTTCGACTTGGTGACCAGGCCGTCGGCGCGCGCCTTCGTGATGACGTCGAGCGAGCGGTCGTACCGGAACGCCGGGCGGATGCGCTTGAAGATCCGCGGCACGGTCTCCAGGTTGTGCGCCAGCACCTCCGGGCGGGAACCGAACACCTCGGCGAGCTGGTCGTCGCGGTTGTTGAAGTCGGGGATCAGCAGCTCGACGCCGGTGCCCTGGTTCAGCTCGTGGATCTGGCGGACGGTCTCGGCGTAGAGCCATGCGCCGCCGTCGGGCAGGTCGTCGCGGGCCACGCCGGTGACGGTGGAGTAGCGCAGGCCCATCGTGGCCACCGACTCGGCCACGCGCCGCGGCTCGTCACGGTCGAGGTCGGCCGGCTTGCCGGTGTCGATCTGGCAGAAGTCGCAGCGGCGGGTGCACTGCTCGCCACCGATGAGGAAGGTGGCCTCGCGGTCCTCCCAGCACTCGTAGATGTTGGGACAGCCGGCCTCCTCGCACACCGTGTGCAGACCGCCGGAACGCACGAGCGACTTCAGTTCGGTGTACTGCGGGCCGGTGCGCGCCTTCGTCCGGATCCACGACGGCTTGCGCTCGATGGGGGTCTCGCTGTTGCGGACCTCCAGGCGCAGGAGCTTGCGACCTTCGGGTGCGATCGTCACGGCCGCCAGGCTACGCCGCCGGAACGGGCCCGCCCGGGGCCGCACCGGGACGGCAGGCGTGACGCTCAGCATGATCGCCGGCAGGCCCGCCCCAAGGTTCAGGAAAGCCACTTTCATGAACGTGGGGGGCAGGAAAGTGGCTTTCCTGAACCCTCCTGGGCGCGGCCGGTGCTGCCCGCCGCCACCCGGGCGGCTAGTTTCGGACGGGTGGACTTGCGGATCTTCACCGAGCCCCAGCAGGGGGCCAGCTACGACGACCTGCTGCGCGTCGCCACCACGGCGGAAGCGGCGGGCTACGACGCCTTCTTCCGATCCGACCACTACCTCGCCATGGGAGGGGCCGCCGGGGAACCGGGCCCCACCGATGCCTGGCTGACGATCGCCGGCCTGGCCCGCGAGACCTCGCGGATCCGCCTCGGCACGCTCGTCAACTCCGCCACGTTCCGGCTGCCCGGCCCGCTCGCGGTGTCCGTGGCGCAGGCCGACCAGATGTCGGGCGGCCGCGTCGAGCTGGGGCTGGGTGCCGGCTGGTTCGAGCAGGAACACGCGGCCTACGGCATCCCCTTCCCGGGCCTGCGCGAGCGCTTCGACCGGCTCGCCGAGCAGCTCGAGGTGATCACCGGCCTGTGGAGCACCCTGCCCGGAGAGCGGTACTCCTTCGCCGGCGAGCACTACACCGTCACCGACTCGCCCGCGTTGCCGCAGCCGGTGCAGCAGCCGCACCCGCCGGTGATCGTCGGCGGTCACGGCAAGAAGCGCACGCCGGAGCTCGCCGCGCGGTTCGCCTCGGAGTTCAACGTCGGGTTCTCGACGTCCGACGTGGTCGCGGCGCAGTTCGAGCGCGTCGACGCCGCGTGCCGCGAGATCGGGCGCGACCCGGCGGACCTCGTGCGCTCGGTCGCGCTCGTGATCGCGGTCGGCCGCGACGACGAGGAGGTCGCCCGCCGCGCCCTGACACTGGGCCGCGAGCTGGACGAGCTGCGTGCCAACGGGCTCGCCGGCACCCCCGGCGAGGTCGTCGACCGGATCGGGGAGTGGCGCGAGAAGACCGGCGTCACCCGCATCTACCTGCAGCTGCTCGACCTGGCCGACCTCGACCAGGTCGAGCTCGTGGCGTCGCAGGTGGCCCCGCAGCTGGCGGGGTAGCCGCGGTTCCTAGCCCAGGGCGGGGTGCAGGCGCAGGTCGAGCCCTGCGGGCGCCGCCGCGCGGGGAACGACGTGCTCGGACACCGGCAGCGTGCCGTCGAGGGCGTCGGTGACGGCCGTGGCGGTGGCCTCCAGCACCTCGGCCACCGGAACCTGCCTGCCCAGCTCGACGGCGAGCGAGCTGACTCCGGCGTCGGCGATCCCGCACGCCACGATCCGGTCGTAGGCGGTGAGGTCCGGCTCGCAGTTGAGGGCGAAGCCGTGCAGCGTGACGCCGCCCTGCACGCGGACGCCGATGGCGGCGAGCTTGCGCTCGGGGCGCCGGTCGTCGGCGGGCAGCCAGACGCCGCTGCGCCCGTCGATGCGGCCCGCGGCCGGGAGCCCGGCGTCGTGGATGACGCGGATGAGCGCCTCCTCCAGCCGCCGCACGAAGTCGACGACGTCCAGCGGCTCGGCGAGCCCGACGATCGGGTAGCCGACGAGCTGGCCCGGGCCGTGCCAGGTGATGCGGCCGCCACGGTCGACGTCGACGACGGGGGAGCCGTCGGTGGGCCGGTCCTCGGGCTGGGTGCGCTTGCCGGCCGTGTAGACGAACGGGTGTTCCAGCAGCATCAGCACGTCGGGACCCGTCCCGGCACGGCGGGCGTCGGCAGTGGCGCGCTGCACGTCCCAGGCGGCGCGGTAGTCGACGGTGCCCGCGCGGTCGATCCGCAGCGGCTCGGTGCTCCGGCGGCAGGACCGGACGGCGTGACGGGTTCCCATGGCGCTCACGCTACGCCCACGGACACCGCGATCCCGGCCGTACTCGGGACCGCGACACCCGTACGCCCAGACCCCGATTCGCGGGTGTTCAGGCGCGACTCGCGGGTGCTGGGGCGCGACTCGCGGGTGCTGGGGCGCGACTCGCGGGGGTGGGCACCCACACACCCGCGAGTCGGGGTCTCGGTGCGTGCGTGTCGCGCCCTGGGGCGGTCAACGGTCCACAGCCGCGCTGAGGGCGTCGGTCACGGTCCGGTGCCGGAACTCGTAGCCGTGCTCCTGCAGCACCGCGGGAACGGCGAGCGGGCCCGTCAGGATCATCTCCTCGGCCGCCTGACCGAGGACGGCGCGCAGGGCGAGGGCCGGCACCGTCAGCAGGGCGGGCCGGTTCAGCACCGCCGCGAGCGCGGCGGTGAACTCGGCGTTGGTGACGGGCTCCGGCCCGGCCAGGTTCACCGGCCCCCGCACGTCGGGGTGCTCCACCAGGAACCGCATGGCGCCGACCTCGTCGTCGAGGGAGATCCACGGGAACGCCTGCCGGCCGCTGCCGAGGCGACCGCCGAGCATCAGCGAGAACAAGGGCCGCAGCCGGCCCAGCAGACCACCGGCCGGGGAGAGCACCACGCACGAGCGCATCAGCACGACCCGCGCGCCCGCAGCGGCCGCCGGGGCGGTGGCGACCTCCCAGTCCCGGCACAGCTCGGCGAGGAATCCCGCGCCGACCGGGGCCGACTCGTCGACCACGCGTGAGCCCGTGTCGCCGTAGAAGTTGATGCCCGACGCGTTGAGCAGAGACGCCACCCCGTGCTCCGCGACGGCGCCGGCCAGCACGTCGGTGGGCACGGTGCGGCTGTCGCGCAGCTGCTGCTTGCGCGCACCGCTCCACGGCCGATCGCCGATGCCGGCGCCGTTCAGGTTGATCACGGCGTCGACGCCGTCGAACGTCCCGTCGTCGATCCGGCCCGCCGGTGGGTCCCACCCGCGTTCGTCCGGCGCGGCCGGGGTCCGGCGGACGAGCCGCAAGACCTCGTGGCCCGCGTGCCGGAGGTCGGCGACGAGAGCAGTACCGATCAGGCCGGACGAACCGGCGACCACGACACGCACGCCGGAGATCATCGCCGAAGCCGGTGCGGCTCGCGACCCGGGAGCCCGTCACCATCCGGGCCGTGAGTGGATACGAGTGCTCGGGCACCCGTATCCACTCACGGTCGGTTCACAGGCCCAGGTCGGTCTCGAACGCGCCTTCCTCGAGCCGGGCCTTGATCGCGCTGACGAACCGGCCGGCGTCGGCGCCGTCGACGATCCGGTGGTCGTAGGTCAGCGGCAGGTAGCAGACCGAGCGGATGGCGATCGAGTCGTCGCCGTCCGGGCCGGTGACGACCATGGGCTGCTTGGTGATCTTGCCGGTGCCGAGGATGGCGACCTGCGGCTGGTTGATGATCGGGGTGTCGAAGAGGGCGCCCGCGCTGCCGATGTTGGTGATCGTGAAGGTGCCACCGGACAGCTCGTCGGGGCCGATCTTGTTGTCGCGCGTGCGCTGCGCGACGTCGGCGATCTTGCGCGCGATCCCCGCGATGTTGAGGTCCTCGGCGTTCTTGATCACCGGCACGAGGAGGCCGCGGGGGGTGTCCACCGCGATGGCCAGGTGCACGCCGCCGTGGTAGGTGACCTCCTTCGTCTCCTCGTTGATCGACGAGTTGACCTGCGGGAACGCCTTGAGCGCCTCCACGGTGGCCTTCGCGAAGAACGGCAGGAACGTCAGCTTGACGCCCTCGCGCCGCTCGAACTCGGCCTTCGCGCGGGCCCGCAACGCGGCGATCCGCGTGACGTCGACCTCCTGCACGGTGGTGAGCTGCGCGGAGGTGCGCAGCGACTCCGTCATCCGCTGCGCGATGAGCTGGCGCAGCCGCGGCATCTTCACCGTGGTGCCGGGCTCCGGCGCGTTCGCGGGCGGCCTGGGCACCTGGCGCGCCGGGGCGGCGGACGGGGCGCCGGACGGGGCCGCGGCGGCCTGCGGGGCCGGCGCGGCGGGCTCCGGCTCGGCAGCCGGCTTCTTGGCCTCGGCCGCGGCGAGCACGTCCTGCTTGCGGATGCGGCCACCGACGCCGGACCCCGTGATCGAGGTGAGGTCCACGTCCTGCTCCGCCGCGAGCTTGCGCACGAGCGGGGTGACGTACGGCGCGCCACCACGGTCGCCGTCCTGCGCGTCGTCCTCCTGCTCGGCGGCGGGTTCGGGCTGCGCCTCCGCGCGGGCTGCGCCGTCGCCGGAGGTCGGCTGCTCGGCCTGCTGCTGCGGGGCCTGCTGCTGCGGGGGCGACGCCTGCTCCCGGGGCTGCTGCTGGGCGGGCTCGGGCTCCTGCGCGGGCGGGGCGCTCTGCGCGGCGGCGTCGCCGATGACGGCGAGCTGCCCGCCGACGTCGACCGTGTCGTCCTCGTTGGCCGTGATCTCCAGCAGGGTGCCGGCGACGGGGGAGGGGATCTCGGTGTCGACCTTGTCGGTGGAGACCTCGAGCAGGGGCTCGTCGACCTCGATCCGGTCGCCGACCTGCTTGAGCCACCGGGTGACGGTGCCCTCGGTGACGCTCTCCCCGAGCTCCGGCATCCGGACCGCGGTGCCCTGGCCGGTCGACTCGGCGGCGGCACGAGGCGCCTGTGCCGGCTCTTCCTGCGCGGCCGGCGCGGCGGCCTGGTTCGGGGGCGCGGCCGGCTCCTGCGCGGCCGGCTCCTCCTCGGCGGGTGCTTCGGCCGCCGACTGCGCAGGGGTCTCGCCCCCGGTGTCGCCGGCGCCGCTGTCGCCCGTCTCGGCGGGTGCCTCGTCGGCGTCGCCGATCACCGCCAGCTCACCGCCGACCTCGACGGTGTCGTCCTCGCCGGCGACGATGCGCTGCAGGACGCCTGCGGCAGGCGAGGGGATCTCGGTGTCGACCTTGTCGGTGGAGACCTCGAGCAGGGGCTCGTCGACCTCGACCCGGTCGCCCTCCTGCTTGAGCCATCGGGTGACGGTGCCCTCGGTGACACTCTCACCGAGGGCGGGCATCTGGACGGAGAAGGCCATTTCGGGTCGGAGCTCCTCTTCCTGCGGTTCGGGGGTTCGGGGGCGTCAGCTGTGGCTGTGCAGGGGCTTGCCGGCGAGCGCGAGGTGCGCTTCCCCGAAGGCTTCGTTCTGGGTGGGGTGGGCGTGGACGAGGGCCGCGACGTCCTCGGCCTGCGCGTCCCAGTTGTAGACCAGCTGCGCCTCGCCGATCAGCTCGCCGACGCGCGCGCCGACCATGTGGATGCCGACGACCGGCCCCTGCGTGCCCTCGCCGCCCGCCTTGACGAGCTTGATCGCGCCCTGCGTCTGCAGGATCTGGCTCTTGCCGTTGCCGGCGAGGTCGTAGGTCAGCGTCTGGATCTCGCCGTGGCGCTCCCGGGCCTGCGCCTCGGTGAGCCCGACGGAGGCGACCTCGGGCTCGCAGTAGGTGACGCGCGGGATGCCGGCCTCGTCGATGGGCGGCGGGTTGAGCCCGGCGATCTGCTCGGCCACGAAGATGCCCTGGGCGAAGCCGCGATGGGCCAGCTGCAGGCCGGGGACGATGTCGCCGAGGGCGTACACGTTCGGAAGGTTGGTGTGCAGCTGCTCGTCGGCGAGGACGAAGCCGCGCTCCATCGTGACGCCGGCCTCCTCGAAGCCGTGCCCCGCGGTGTTGGGGCCGCGGCCGACGGCGACGAGCAGCAGGTCGGCCTCGATCTCCTCGCCGGACTCGAGCGACACGGTGACCGACTCGTCGGTCTGCTTGGCGCCGGTGAACTTCACGCCGGTCTTGAAGGCGATCTTGCGGCGGCGGAAGGCGCGCTCGAGCAGCTTGGAGGCGAACTCGTCCTCGTTGGGGACGAGGTGGGGCAGCGCCTCGACGACCGTGACGTCGGCGCCGAAGCTCTTGAAGACCGAGGCGAACTCGACGCCGATCACACCGCCGCCGAGCACGACCACCCGCTCGGGGACGTTGTCGAGCCGGATGGCCTCGTTGCTGGTGATGACCCGGCCGCCGATGTCGAGGCCGGGCAGCGACTTGGCGTAGCTGCCGGTGGCGAGCACGACGTTCTTGCCGACGTAGCGGTCCTCGCCCACGACGACGGCGTTCGGGCCCTCGAACCGCCCGGTGCCCTCCACCAGGGTGATCTTGCGGGACTTCACCAGCCCCTGCAGGCCCTTGTAGAGCTTGCTGATCACGCCGTCCTTGTAGCCGTTGACGCCGGCCATGTCGATCCCGGCGAGCGAGCTCTTGACGCCGATCTTGTCGCCTTCACGGGCGGCGTCGGCCACCTCGGCCGCGTGCAGCAGTGCCTTCGTGGGGATGCAGCCGTAGTGCAGGCAGGTGCCGCCCAGCTTGTCGCGCTCCACCAGCACCACGGACATGCCCAGCTCGGCAGCGCGCAGCGCGGCTGCATAGCCGCCCGATCCGCCGCCGAGAACGACGAGGTCCGCGTTGTGCTCGGGCACGTGTGTACTCCCTACCGATCGGTCGCCACGGGGTGTGGGCAGCGGCATGTGACGCCGCTGATCCCATCTTGTCATCTGCCGGGGTCGCACGTGGCGGCTGGTGCTCCCCCGGGAGCGAATCACCCGTGCCGAGCGTTGAGCGGGCGGGAGGTGGCTCGGATGGGCGTGCTGGCGAGGCTGACGAAGGGCCGGATCGGGGCCCGCGGGTCGGGCGACGAGGACCGGACGCACCTGCGGCAGTGGGCCGCGGCACACGAGGGCGTGGAGGCGTTCGTCGAGCCGCGCACCACGGTCACCGGCACCACCGTGCTGCTGGTGGACAAGGACGGCGCCTGGACGCGCCGCCGCGTGGCCGACCCGGCCGCCGCGCGGAAGTTCGCCCGCGCGCTCGCGATGCCGGTCTACGACGTGCAGCTCGTGGGCTACCCGCAGCGGATGCGCGACCACGACGCCCGCGAGCGGGTCCTGCGCGAGCGGGCCCGCCGGGCCCGACTGGAGGAGTAGCGGCCGGGGCGCGAACGACCGACCGTCGTGCCGTCGCTCCACGGCGCGCAGCGGGGCCGCCCACCGGTGCGAGATCACCCGTTGGGCGCAGTAGCGGCGGGATGTCGCCGCCACCGCACCCATCCGGCGATCACGAGCTGTCGCCGCGCCCGGGCCACCGCGCTAGCGTCGCCCGCAGGCGGCGAGAGGGGACCGGTGTGAGTCTGATCATCGAGAAGAACGTCATGGTGGCGATGCGGGACGGCGTGCGGATGGCCACCGACGTCTACCGGCCCGAGGGCGACGGGCCGTTCCCGGTGCTGGTGCAGCGGTTGCCGTACGGCAAGGAGGTCGCCGGGCTGCGCAACTTCTCCTTCGACGTGCTGCGCGGCGCCCAGGCCGGCTACGCCGTCGTGGTGCAGGACACCCGCGGCCGGTACGCCAGCGAGGGGGAGTTCAACCCGTTCTTCGACGAGGCGGCGGACGGGGCCGACACCGTCGCGTGGGTGGCGGCGCAGCCGTGGTCCACCGGACGCGTCGGCATGATCGGTGGCTCGTACTTCGGGGCCACCCAGTGGCTCGCGGCGAGCCAGGCGCCGCCCGCGCTGGCGGCGATCGCGCCGTTCGTCACCACGGACCAGTACTACGAGAGCTGGGCCTACCAGGGCGGCGCGTTCCAGCTGGGTTTCAACCTGCACTGGACGCTGTCGACGCTCGGGCTCGCCGAGCTCCAGCGGCGTCTGGGCGCCGGGAGCGCCACGCCCGAGCAGCTGGGCGCCCTGATCGCGGCCGTCGACGCCAACGACGAGCTCTACCGGCGCACGCCGCTGCGCGGGCTGCCCGAGCTGAAGGGCATCGCCCCCTACTACGACGACTGGCTCGACCACCCCTCCTACGACGAGTTCTGGCGCTCCTGCGCACCCCGCGAGCACTACGGGGACATCACGGTGCCGGCCCTGAACATGGGCGGCTGGTACGACCTGTTCCTCAAGGGCACGATCGCCAACTACACCGGGATGAAGGCGGCGGGCGGCAGCGCAGCGGCGCGCGGCATGCAGCGGCTGGTCATCGGGCCGTGGGCGCACGGGCCGGTGGGCGGGTGGTTCCCGGAGCGCGGCTTCGGGCTGATGGCGGGCACGGACGCGGCCGACGTCACCGGGATGCAGCTGCGCTGGTTCGACCACCTGCTCAAGGGCGTGGACAACGGGCTCGAGGGCGACAAGCCGGTGCGCATCTTCGTGATGGGCGCCGACGTCTGGCGCGACGAGGACGACTGGCCGCTGCCCGGCACCGAGTTCGTCGACTACCACCTCGGCGGGGAGGGCCGCGCCAATACCGCGGCGGGTGACGGCTCGCTCGGCACCGAGCCTCCTGCGGGCGCCGCCTACGACGCCTACCTGTACGACCCCCGCGACCCGGTCCCGACCGTCGGCGGGGGCTCGTTCCTCCCCGGCCTGTTCGTCGGCGTGAACTCCGGGCCCCGCGACCAGCGCGAGGTGGAGCGGCGCGCGGACGTGCTGTGCTACACGACCGAGCCGCTCGCCGAGCCGTTGGAGGTGACCGGCCCGGTGGAAGCCGTCCTGCACGTCTCGTCCTCGGCGCCGGACACGGACTTCACGGCGAAGCTCGTGGACGTCTACCCGGACGGGCGCGCGGAGAACCTGGCCGACGGGATCCTGCGGGTGCGCTACCGCGAGTCGCTGTCCGAGCCGCGCCTCATGGAGCCCGGACGCGTCTACGAGGTGCGCGTCGACCTGGTGGCCACGGCGAACCTGTTCCGGGCGGGCCACCGCATCCGGCTCGAGGTGTCCAGCAGCAACTTCCCGCGCTTCGACCGCAACACGAACACGGGGGGCACGATCGCGCAGGAGTGCGCGGAGGACTTCCTCCCGGCGCTGAACCGCGTGCACCACGGAGGCGCGCACCCCTCACGGCTGGTGCTGCCGGTTGTGCGTCGCTGAGCCTGCACGATCAGGCGGGCTTCGCTTCCGTGTCAGCGGTTGCGCGTAGGAGCGCCAGGCAGAGGCTTCCGCGACCGCATTCGGCTCACGGCGAAGCGTGGTGTCAGGGGCGGTTGCGTTGACTACGGTCCCTGCCATGGCTGCGCCGCCGCTGGTCCTCGTGCACAGTCCGCTTGTCGGGCCGTCGACCTGGCAGGCGGTCGCGAGCGAGTTCCGGAGCCGCGGCCGGACCGTGTGCGTGCCGTCGCTCGTCGGCGCCGTGGACGACGGGCCGCCGTTCTACCAGGGGTTCGCCGAGAGGGTCCACGCCTGCATGCCCGTCGAGCGCGCCGGCGGGGTCGTCCTGGCGGTGCACAGCGGCGCGGGCCCACTCGTGCCGTCGGTGCTGCAGGCCGCTCCGGTCGAGATCGGCGCCGTCGTGTTCGTGGACGCCACGTTGCCGCATCCCGGGCGGGCGTGGTTCGACTCCGTGCCGACCGAGATGGCGGGCGAGCTCCGGAGCCTCGCCAGCGGTGGGATACTCCCCCCGTGGCAGGAGTGGTTCGAGCCGGCCGTTCTGCGTGAGCTCCTCCCCGACGCGGGGTCCCGGGCGGCGTTCGTCGCCGAGGTGCCCCGCCTCCCGGTGGACTACTTCGCAGAGGTCGCGCCGAACGTCCCGCGTTGGGAGGGCACCAGAGCGGGGTACCTGCGGCTTTCCGAGCCCTACGAGGGGGCTGCAGAGGAGGCTGCGCGCCGAGGATGGCCAGTCCGGCGGTATCGAGGTCGCCACCTCAGCCCGGTGGTGGAGCCGGCCGAGGTGGCGGATGCGATCGACGAACTGCTCGACCTCATGGAAAACGGCGAAGGCGGGTAGCGATCGCCGTCCCCGGACGCTCAGCCGTTCTTCGCGATGTCGGTCAGCAGTGCGTGCAGCGTGCGGACCGGTACGCCCGTTCCGCCCTTCGTCGTGTAGCCGTACGGGCCGGCGCTGTGGAAGCTCGGGCCCGCGATGTCGATGTGGGCCCACGGCAGGCCTGCGGGCACGAACTCGCGCAGGAAGGTCCCGGCCACGAGCATGCCGCCCCAGCGGCTGCCGGTGACGTTGGCGATGTCGGCGATGCGCGAGTCGAGCTCGCCGCGCATGTGCTCGGGCAGCGGCATGGCCCAGCCGTCCTCGCCGGTGGCGCGGGCGTGGGCGGCCACGCGGTCGCGGAAGTCGTCGCTGCCCATCACACCCGCGGTGCGCAGGCCGAGCGCCACCTGCTGGGCACCGGTGAGCGTGGAGGTCTCCACCAGGTAGTCGGGCTCGTCCTCGGAGGCGCGGACGATCGCGTCGGCGAGGACGAGCCGGCCTTCGGCATCGGTGTTGAGCACCTCGACGGTCGTGCCGCCGTACATGCGCAGCACGTCGCCCGGGCGGTAGGCGGTGGCGCTGGGCATGTTCTCGGCCATCGGGACGGTGGCCGTGACCGCCACCGGCAGCTCCAGCTGCGCGGCCAGCACCGTGGCGGCGATGACCGCGGCGGCACCGCCCATGTCCGAGGTCATGTGGTCCATGTTCGCGGCCGGCTTGATCGAGATGCCGCCCGTGTCGAACGTGATGCCCTTGCCCACCAGCGCGACCTTCGCGCGCGGGTCCGGCCCGCCCGCGTAGCTCAGCCGCACCAGCCGGGGCGTGCGCGCCGACCCGCCGCCGACGCCGAGCACACCTCCGTAGCCGCCCGTGGCGAGCGCCTCCTCGTCGAGCACCTCCACCTCGACGCCCGCGGCCTGCGCGAGCTCGCGGGCCCGGGCGGCGAACGTCTCCGGGTAGAGGTCGTTGGGCGGCGTGTTGACCAGGTCACGCGCCGTGCGCACCGCCGTGGCGACGGCCGCGGCGGTGCGGAGGGTGTCGTCCTGGCCGGCGTCGGCGAGCAGGCCGACGGAGCCCACCGGCGCACGCCCGTTGCTCCCCGAGCGGTAGGTGGTGAACGTGTAGGCGCCCATCAGGGTGCCCTCCGCCGCGGCGCCGAGGTCGATCCGGCCCAGCGTGCTGACGACGCTCCCGGTGCCGGCCAGCGCGCGGGCCACGGCGCCCGCGGCGCGGCGCACCTGCTCGGCCTGCGGCTCCCCGCCCTCGTCGGGGGCGCCGAGGCCGACCGCGACGAGCAGCGGCGCCGTGATGCTCCCGCGCGCGGGCAGCCTCACGACCTCCTCCGCCTTGCCGGTGGCCCCGGCCACCGTGAGCAGGGCGGTCAGCTCGTCCGCGCCGCCGAACGCGTCGGCCACCTCGGCGGCGCCGGGCGCGAGGCGGGGGTCCTGATCCCCGTCGGCCGCCGGCAACAGCCCGATGACCACGGCGTCGACGTCGGCGGTGGCAGGTGATCCGTCTGCGATGTGCAGGTCGGTGGACACGCGCGGTCCTCTCGGCAGGGGTGCGGGGTGAATGCGTTCGCCGGCGGGGCGAGACCGGTTCGAGATGCTAATGACACCACCGTGCCCTCGGAGCGTGCAGCCCCGGGTGCAAGGGTGGACGCCGTGTCCTCGAGCGTGCAGCGCCGACTGGGTACAGCCGACGCCACGGTGCTCGGGCTGGCCGCCATGCTCGGTACCGGTGTGTTCGCGGTCTGGGCGCCCGCCGCCGCGGCCGCCGGGCCGTGGCTGCTGCTCGCCGTGGTGCTCGCGGGCGTCGTCGCGGCCTGCAACGCGGCCTCTACCGCCGACCTCGCCGTCGCCCATCCGGAGAGCGGCGGCGGATACGTCTACGGGCGCGCGCGGCTCTCCCCGGGCGCGGGCCGGCTCGCGGGCGTGGCCTTCCTGGTCGGGAAGACGGCGTCGGCGGCCGCGGCGGCCGGGGTCTTCGGCAGCTACGTGCTCCCCTCGGCGCCGTTGCCCGCCGCCGCGATGGTGATCGTCGCCGCCACCGTGCTGAACAGCACCGGGGTGCGCTGGACGTCGCGCGGCGCGTACGCGCTCGTGGGGGGCACGCTCGCGGTGCTGCTCGTCGTGGTGGCGATCGGGTTGCTCGGTCCGGAACAGGCGGCCGTGGCCACCGCCGCCACCCCGGACGTGGAGCCGGTTCCCACCCGCGGCGGCGTGTTCGGCGTGCTGACCGCGGCCGGTCTGGTCTTCTTCGCGTTCGCGGGCTACGCCCGGATCGCCACCCTCGGCGAGGAGGTGCGCGACCCGCACCGCACCCTGCGCCGTGCCATCGCGCTCGCGCTCGGCATCGCGATGCTGACCTACCTGCTGGTGGCCGCCGCGCTGCTGGCCGGTCTCGGAGCCGACCGGCTGGCCACCGAGGCGGCCCCGCTCGTCGCGGTCGTCGACGGCGGTGAGGCTAGCGCGCTCGGCGTGCTCGTGCGCGCGGGCGCGGCCGTGGCTGCCGGGTCCGCGCTGCTGTCGGTGCTGGTCGGGGTCAGCCGCACGGCGCTGGCGATGGCCCGGCGCGGGGAGCTGCCCACCGGGCTCGCCGCGATCTCCTCCCGCGGTACGCCGCGCCGCGCCGACATCGTGGGCGGCCTCGTCGCGATCGGCATCGCCGCGTTCGCCGGCCCCGTCGCGGCGATCGCGCTGTCGGCGTGTTCGGTGCTCGTCTACTACGCAGTGATCAATCTCTCCGCGCTGCGGCTGCCGGCGGCGCAGCGCAGCTGGCCGCACTGGACCTCGTGCCTCGGGCTGCTGCTGTGCCTGGGGCTGGCGGCGCTGCTGCCGACGCACCAGGTCGTCACCACGGCCGTCGCGCTCGCCGTCGGGTGGGTGCTGTGCACGGTGCTCGGGCGCTCCGGCGCCGCCGGGTAGGTTCGCCCCCGTGGCCGACCTCCTGACCAGCCCCTTGCACGACCGGCACGTCGCCCTCGGCGCCACCCTCGGCGAGTTCGGCGGGTGGTCGATGCCCCTGACCTATCCCGCGGGCACGGTGGCCGAGCACTCGAGCGTGCGCGACGCCGTCGGCGTCTTCGACGTCAGCCACCTCGGCAAGCTCGCGATCACCGGCCCGGGCGCGGCCGCGTTCGTCGACCGGTGCCTGACCGCCGACCTCGGGAAGATCGGCCCGGGTCAGGCGCAGTACACGCTCTGCTGCACCGGGTCCGGCGGCGTGGTCGACGACCTGATCGTCTACCTCGTCGGCCCCGACGAGGTGCTCGCCGTGCCGAACGCGGCCAACGCCGCGCGGGTCGCGGAGCTGCTGCGCGCCGCCGCGCCCGCGGAGGTCACGATCACCGACCGGCACCGCGACCTCGCCGTGCTCGCCGTGCAGGGGCCGAAGGCGGCCGAGGTGCTCGTCACCGTGCTGCCCGGCGCCGCGGACCTCGCCGGGATGGACTACATGGCGTTCGCCGACGTAGCCGGAGTGCGGGTGTGCCGCACCGGCTACACCGGCGAGCGCGGTTACGAGCTGCTCGTGCCCGCCGACGACGCCCCCGGCGTGTGGGACGCCCTCCTCGCCGCGGCCGAGCCGCTCGGCGGCGGCCCCGCAGGTCTGGCCGCGCGCGACACCCTGCGCACCGAGATGGGCTACCCGCTGCACGGGCAGGACCTGTCCGAGGAGATCACCCCCGTGCAGGCGGGTAGCGGCTGGGCCGTGGGGTGGTCCAAGCCGGAGTTCTGGGGCCGGGAGGCATTGCTGGCCGAGAAGGAGGCGAAGCCGGCGCGTCGCCTGCGTGCCCTGCGCGCCACCGGACGCGGCGTGCCCCGGGCCGGGATGGCGGTCCTCGTCGACGGCGCGCAGGTCGGCACCACCACCTCGGGCACGTTCTCCCCGACGCTGAAGACCGGCATCGCCCTCGCACTGATCGACACCGCCGCCGGCGTGGCACTCGACGACGTGGTGGCGGTCGACGTCCGCGGCCGCGCCCTGGAGTGCACGGTCGTGAAGCCCCCGTTCGTCCCGTCCCACGTGCGCTGAGACCTCGACTCGCCCGCGCCTGGCCCCGACTCGCGGGTCTGGGACCCCGACTCGCGGGTCTGGGGGGACCCCACACCCGCGAGTCGGGGTTTGGGTGTGGGTGTGTCGCGCTGTGGGGAGGGGATGCTCGGACGTCCGACCATTGCCCGGCCTAGTACCGTCTCCGGTATGAGCGTGCCGTTCACCCGCACCCCCCACCCCTCACCGGTTCCGGCCGACCGGCGGGCGGAGATCGTGGCCGATCCGGGGTTCGGCCGGTACTTCACCGACCACATGGTGACGATCCGGTGGGCGTCGGGGAGCGGGTGGCACGACCCGGCCGTGGTGCCCTACGGCCCGCTCACGTTCGACCCGGCCACGATGGTCCTGCACTACGGGCAGGAGATCTTCGAGGGCCTCAAGGCCTACCGGCAGCCCGACGGCTCGATCGCGAGCTTCCGCCCGGACGCCAACGCGGCGCGCTTCCGAGCGTCGGCGGCGCGGATGGCCATGGCCGAGCTGCCCGACGAGCTGTTCCTCGCCTCGCTCACGGAGCTGGTGGGCGCCGACCGCGAGTGGGTTCCGCCGGCCGGCGGCGAGGAGTCGCTCTACCTGCGCCCGTTCATGATCGCCACGGAGGTCGGGCTCGGGGTGCGTCCGTCGGCCGAGTACCTGTACGCGGTGATCGCCTCGCCCGCGGGCCCGTACTTCTCGAACGGGGTGAAGCCGGTCGACGTGTGGCTGTCCACCGACTACACCCGCTCCGCCCTCGGTGGCACCGGCACCGCGAAGTGCGGCGGCAACTACGCCGCGTCGCTGCTGCCGCAGGCCCAGGCCGCCGAGCACGGGTGCGCGCAGGTGGCCTACCTCGACGCCGAGGAGCGGCACTGGATCGACGAGATGGGTTCGAACAACCTCTTCTTCGTGTACGGCTCCGGTGACGACGTGGAGGTGGTCACGCCCTCGCTCACCGGCAGCATCCTCGCGGGCGTCACGCGCGACTCGATGCTGGTGCTGGCGAAGGAGCTGGGCTGCCAGGTCACCGAGCGGCGCGTGTCGGGCCAGGAATGGCTCGAGGGCGCCGCGGACGGGCGGATCACCGAGGTCTTCGGCTGCGGCACCGCCGCCGTCATCACCCCGATCGGCGGGGTCAAGCACAACGAGGGCGCGGTGCAGATCGGCGGCGGACAGCCCGGCCCGATCACGCTGAAGCTCCGCGAGCTGCTGACGGACATCCAGCGAGGAACGGCCCCCGACACGCACTCCTGGATGCACGAGCTGGTCCCCGCGCCGTGAACCCCACCTGACCGCACCTTGGAGCCCTACCGCTGTTTTTCGGGCGCAGGATCAGCAGTAAGACTCCGAAGTGCGTCAGGTGGCGAGCGCGACCAGGGCGGCTGCCGTGGCCAGTTCGTTGACTGCGCCCAGCACGTCGCCCGTCATTCCTGCGAAGCGGCGGCTCGTGTGCCGGGACAGGGCGATCACCAGTGCCGCGGCGAGCAGTACCCCGACGGCCGCGCGCGGGCCGAGTGCGAGGCCGGCGGCGGCCAGCGCCGTCCACCACCCTGCCGCCACCCACCACGGCTGCGTTCCGGCCACCAGCGCGCCGAGGCCGCCCGGGCGGGCGGCGGGGACACCGCGGCGGGCCACCCAGGTGAATCCCGCCCGGCCGGTGGCGCAGGCCAGTGCGACCGCCGCCACCGCCGTCATCCCCGTGCCGGCGAGCGTGGCGAGCGCCGCGGCCTGCGCGCCCAGCACGACCAGGAGCGTGACGACGCCGAACGGTCCCGCGCCGCCGTCGCGCATCACCGCCAGCGCGCGCTCCGGCGGGCCGTAGCAGCCGAGGCCGTCGGCCGTGTCGGCCAGGCCGTCGACGTGCATGCCGCGCGTGGCCAGCGCCAGGAAGCCGACGGTGAGCAACCCGGCGACCAGCGCCGGCACGCCGAGCGCGGCCAACCCGAGCAGCACCCCGCCCGCCGCCGCCCCCAGCAGCGCACCGACGGCGGGCGCCCAGCGCAACGCACCTGCCGCGGCCCGTGCATCCGGGGCGGCCGCCTTCACCGGCAGCACGGTCAGCAGGCTCAGCGCGAACGCGAGCGACCTCACGCCGGGCCGGGCTCCGTGGCCTGGGGGATCGCGGCCTGGGAGGTCGCGGCAGGGGAGGTGGTGGCGGTCGGGACCGCCGTCGCGGTCTCGGCGAGCAGCCGCGCCGCCATCTGCAGCAACGGGACGGCGGCCACCGCGCCGGTGCCGTCGCCCAGGCGGATGCCGAGGTCGAGCACGGGGGACAGGTGCAGGTGCTCCTCGACGAGCGCCATCGCGGGGTCCGGCGACTTCTGGGCCCCGAGCCACCACTCGCGGGCCCCCGCGGCGAGCTCGTCCGCCAGCAGGGCGGCGGCGCCGACGACGAGCCCGTCGAGCAGCACGGGGGTGCGGCGCAGCGCCGCCTGGAGGCAGAACCCGGTGAGCGCCGCGATGTCGGCGCCGCCGGCCACGCGCAGCAGCGCAAGCGGATCGCGCGCGTGCGGGCGGGCCCGGCGCAGGGCGTCGCGCACCGCGGCCGCCTTGCGCATCCAGCCGGCGTCGTCGATGCCGCTGCCCCGCCCGATCACGGCCACCGGCTCGGCGCCGGTGAGCGTGGCCACCAGGGTGGCCGCCGGCGTGGTGGCGCCCACCCCGAGCGACGCGGGCAGCAGCAGGTCCGCGCCGGAGTCGACCTCCTCGTCGGCGAGCGCCCGGCCGACCGCGACGGCCCGCTCCACCTCGTCGGCGGTCAGCGCGTCCTCGCGGTCGATGCGCCCGGTGCCGCGCCGGACGCGGTGGCGCTCGGTGCCGTCCGGCGGGGTGTCGAGCGCGAGGTCCACGGCGCGCACCGATACGCCGGCCACCGGTGCGACCACGCCCACCGGGGCCGTGTGGTCGCGCACCGCGGCGACCTGGCGGGCGGTGGCGCCCGGCGGGTCGGCCGACACCCCGGCAGCGGCGATGCCGTGGTCGCCGGCCACGACGACGACGCGCGCGCGGGCAGGTGGCCGCGGTGGGCAGGCGCCCTGCGCGGCGGCCAGCCACACGCCGAGCTCGGCCAGGCGACCGAGCGCGCCATCCGGCACGGCCAGCTCGGCGTGCCGGGCGACGGCGGCGCGGTGCGCGTCGACGTCAGGGGCGATGACGGGAGGCAGTTCCACGGGGTGTTCTTACCGTCCGCGCGTCACTTGAGGCGCAGCGGGAGTCCCGCGACGAGGAGCACGACCTCGTCGCAGACGCCCGCGAGCGCGGCGTTGAGCGCGCCCAGCTCGTCGCGGAAGAGACGGCCCGCCCGGGTGGCGGGCACGACGCCGAGCCCCACCTCCGCCGAGACGAGCACGAGGCGGTCGGGTGCGACGCGGACGGCGGCCACGAGCTCGTCCACCGCCGCGTCGATGGCGGCCGGGGTCTCGGTCGCATCCCAGGCGCCGGCGTCGTCGAGCTCGCCGGTCAGCCAGGTGGCGAGGTCGTCCACGAGCAGCGGCCCGCCCCCCGCGCGCACGACGGCGGCAGCGTCGGTGTCCTCCAGCGTGGTCCAGGCGGCGGGTCGGCGTGCCCGGTGGGCCGCGATGCGCGCCGACCACTCCGGGTCGTCCGGGAGGTGGCGGGCCGTGGCGAGGTAGCGCAGCGGCTCGTCGGCGGGCAGGAGGTCCTCGGCGTAGCGCGACTTGCCCGAGCGGGTGCCACCGAGGACGAGCGTGCGCGTCACGTGCGGATCAGGGGTTCGCGCCCCGCTCGACGCGCGGCTTCGGGATGCGCAGCCGGCGCAGCTGGCTCGCCCGGGTGAAGGCGTACCAGCCGGTGGCGAGGGCGTTGATGTGCTCCTCGGGGAACTTCGCCCGCGCCTTCCTGGTGACCGACACGCCGAGGAAGATCCCCTCAATGATCATCGTGGTGAGCGCGACCAGGCTGAACAGGCTCAGGTACTGCTGCGCGGCGGGCACCGGCACCAGCAGCGACAGCACCACCAGGAGCGCCAGCGGCATGAACAGGCCCATGATGTGCGGCCGCGAGTCGATGACGTCGCGGACGTAGGCCTTCACCGGGCCGCGGTCGCGGGGCATCAGGTACCGCTCGTCGCCCGCCGCCATGCGTTCGCGCCGCTCGGCCGCCTGCGCTCGCCGCTGGTCCTTGGACGGGCGGTTGGCCCGGGCCAGCTTGGACGCCTCGCGCTGGGTACGCGGCGGGGGCGCGGCGGGACCGCGACGCCTGCCCTCGGCGTCGCGGCGCTTCGGGGTGGGCCTGCCCTTACCGGCGGGGCGGGTGGACTCGGTGGACTCGGTGCCCAGCGCCGCGGACTCGGACGAGTCGGCGCCGACGGGCGACGGCGTGGAGCGGCGCAGGAACCTCACGGATACCACCTTACGGGCGATAGGTTCTCCGGTATGCGCGTGGTCGTTGCTCCTGACTCCTTCGGCGGCACCCTCAGCGCCCCGGCAGCCGCCGAGGCGATCGCGACGGGGTGGCGGCGAGCCGCACCCGACGACGAGGTGCGGCTGCTCCCGCTCGCGGACGGCGGCACCGGGTTCGTCGAGGTGCTGCACGCGGCCCTCGGCGGTGAGTGGCACGAGCGGGAGGTCACGGGCCCGTTCGGGGACCCGGTGCCGGCCCGGTGGCTGCGGATAGGCGACACCGCCTACCTCGAGTCGGCGGCGGCGTGCGGCCTGCACCTCGTCCCGCGGGAACGGCGGGTGCCCGAGGTGGCGGTCGGCGTCACCTCGCGCGGCGTCGGCGAGCTCGTCGCCGACGCGCGCGACGCGGGCGTCGCCGAGGTCGTCATCGGGCTGGGTGGCTCGGCCACCACCGACGGCGGGGCCGGGATGCTCGCGGCGCTGGGCGCCGTGCCCGTCGACGCCGACGGCGCGCCGCTGTCGGGCGGCGGCGGTGCGCTCGCCCGCTGCGCCCGGCTGGAGGGTGCTGCGGATCTCGGGGGCGTCACGCTCGTGGCGGCCGCCGACGTCGACAACCCCCTCCTGGGTACGCACGGCGCGGCCGCGGTCTTCGGGCCGCAGAAGGGCGCCGACGAGCCCACCGTCGCGCAGCTGGACGCCGCCCTCGCCCGGTTCGCGGACGTGCTGGCCGCGGCGGTCGGCGTCGACGTGCGCGACGAGCCGGGCGCCGGCGCCGCGGGCGGGCTCGGAGCGGCATTGCTGGCTTGCAGGGCCCGGCGGGTTTCCGGGGCGGGCCTGGTCCGGGAGCTGGTCGGGCTGGACGCGGAGCTGGACAAGGCCCAGTTGGCCGTCACCGGGGAAGGCAGCTTCGACTGGCAGTCGCTGCGCGGGAAGCTCATCACGGCCGTGGCGCGCGGCGCCGCCGACCGCGGGCTGCCCTGCCTGGTGCTCGCGGGGCAGGTGTCGGTCGGGCGGCGCGAGGCCGCCGCGGTGGGCGTCGACTCCGCCTACGGGGTGGCCGAGCATGCCGGCGGCGTCGGGGCGTCGATGGCCGACCCGGCAGGCACCCTCGCCGCACTGGCCGAACACGTGGCGCGGCAATGGAGCACACGCTGACGGGAATATCCGGGAGGTAGGGTGGGAACAGCACCGTGCCGCACGCTGTTGGGAGAGTCATGACTGTCGACAACACCACCGCCGTCGAGACCGAGACGCACGGTGTCGAGATCACCGACGCCGCTGCCCTCAAGGCCAAGGCGCTGCTCGACCAGGAGGGCCGTGACGACATGCACCTGCGCATCGCCGTCCAGCCCGGTGGCTGCGCCGGCCTGCGTTACCAGCTGTTCTTCGACGACCGTTCCCTCGACGGTGACCTGTTCCGCGACTACCACGGGCTCAAGGTGGGCGTCGACCGGATGAGCGCCCCGTACCTGCAGGGCGCGGTCATCGATTTCGTCGACAGCATCGAGAAGCAGGGCTTCACGATCGACAACCCGAACGCGGGCGGTTCCTGCGCCTGCGGCGACTCGTTCAACTGAGCTACGGCTCACCCGGACCCCGGTCGGAACCTCCGGCCGGGGTCCGTCGTCTTCGCGTACCGGTAGGGTGATGCCTCGTGCCTATCGCCGTCACGGGGTCCATCGCCACCGACCAGCTCATGCACTTCCCGGGCAAGTTCGTCGACCAGCTGGTCATGGACCAGCTCGACCGGCTCTCGCTCAGCTTCCTCGTCGATGACATGGTCATCCGGCCGGGCGGCGTGGCGGGGAACATCGCCTTCGCGCTCGGCGTGCTCCAGCAGGCGCCGATCCTCGTCGGCGCCGTCGGTGCCGACTTCGGCGAGTACCGCGCCCGCCTCGAGGCCCACGGCGTGGACTGCTCGGCCGTGCTCGTGTGTGACGATGTCAACACCGCCCGGTTCGTGTGCACCACCGACGACGACATGCGCCAGATCGCGTCGTTCTACACCGGGGCGATGGCGCGGTCCCGGGACATCTCGCTCGCCCCGCTCGTCGAGCGCGGCGTCGACCTGGTGCTGATCGGCGCCGACGACCCGGACGCGATGCTGCGCCACACCGACGAGGCCCGCGAACTGGGCATCCCGTTCGCGGCCGACCCGTCCCAGCAGCTCGCGCGCATGGAGGGCCCGGAGATCCGCCGGCTCGTCGAGGGCGCCCGCTACCTGCTCAGCAACGACTACGAGTGGGAACTGCTGCTGCAGAAGACGGGCTGGACCGAGCAGGACGTCGCCTCCCGCGTCGACATCCGCGTCACCACCCACGGCGAGAACGGCGTGGAGATCCACGGGGCCGAGACGCTGAAGATCGGCGTGGTTCCGGAGACCGGCAAGGTCGACCCCACGGGCGTCGGCGACGCCTTCCGCGCGGGCTTCCTCGCCGCGGTGTCCGGCGGGCTGTCCCTGGAGCACTCGGCCCAGCTGGGCTCGCTGATCGCCGTGCAGGTGCTGGAGACCGACGGCCCGCAGGAATGGACGTGGGACCGCGCCACGGCCGTCACCCGCCTGCGCGACGCCTACGGCCCGGACGCCGCGGCCGCGATCGAGCCGGTCCTGCCGGCCTGACCCCCGACTCACCCACCCCCAGACCCCGACTCGCGGATGTGGTGCCCCGACTCGCGGGGTTGGGGCCCCGACTCGCGGGTGTGGCGCTGCGACTCGCGGGGCTGAGGCTGCGACTCGCGGGTGTGAGGCCGCGACTCGCGGGGTGGGATGCCGCACCCCCGCGAGTCGGGGTGTGGTGTGCGCGAGTCGGGGTGTGGGTGTGGTCGTGTCGGGCCGCTCAGAGGTCGAGCTCCCACTGGCCGTACCGGTCGTAGGGGCGGAAGCCCATCGCCTCGTTGATCGAGACCATCCACGGGTTCGAGTCGGCGTTGTAGGTGTCGATCACCGCGAGGGCCGGGCTGTCGTGCCGGACCCGCTCCAGGTTGGCCAGCTTGACCAGCATGCCCAGGCGGTGACCGCGGTGCCCCGGTGCCACGATCGTGTCGCCCTGGCTTGCGTGCCAGGCCACCGAGGCGGTCTGGAAGAGCACGGTGAAGGCAGCGGGATCGCCGTCCGGTCCGCGCGCCGCGGTGACGGTGCACCGCAGGCCCTGGGCCCGCCGGGATGCGTCTTCCGCGCGGACGCGGGCGGCGTCGTAGCGCTCCGGGTCGTGGTGCAGGTCGTCGTGGGGGGCGTCGGTGGACATCCGCGCCACCAGCGCGGCGACGTCGTCGAGCCATTCGGGCGGGGTGTCGCCGGTCCACTGCATCAGCTCGTACCCCGCGGACGCCGCGCGGGCCTGCGCCGCGAGCGCGTCGAGGGCCGCCGGGTCGGACGGGGGCAGGGTCAGGCGCCTGCGCTGGTCGGCGAGCGCCAGCCGCCCGCCCGCCGCGGCGAGGAAGGCCGCTCCGGGGCTGCGTTCCGCGAGCGGCTCCTGCGCGTCGATCTGCAGGCGCTTCCGTCCGGCGGCCCGTGCTGCCTCGGCGAGGTGGGCGAGCAGCGTGCGCCCGGCGCCGCGCCTGCGGTGCGGGGGAGCGACGAGGATCTCGCCGTAGGCGTTGTCGAGGTTGTCGAGCACGGGCAGCGTGAGTGTCGCGACGCCGACGGCCTCGGCCCCGGCCCGGGCGAGCCAGACGGTCTCGTCGTGGCCCGGGGCCCCCGCCACCAGCTGGGCCCGGTGCTGCACCCGGCACGGCGGCGGGTCGGCAGGGGTGTCGTGCGCACGCGCCGCGGTGACGAGCGCGAACCAGTCGCGCAGCGCGTCGTCGTCGTCGGCGGAGACGGGTGTGAGCACGAGATCGACCACGCCGCTCATCCCCGCACGACCAGGCCGGGTACGCCACCTGATTTCCCGCAGACCCTGCCCGGGCAACGGTGCTCTGCTCGGCTAGTCTCTACGCGAGGTCGAAGGCGGATACCCGGCGACGACCGGCACGGGAGAAGACGATGCAGACGACGTGTGGGAGGCGGCGAGCAGTGGGCCGAGCACAGCGCGGGGCAGACCACCCTGCTGAGACGAGGCCTGGTTCGGCGAGGCGGCGCCCGCTGCGGCGCACGGCCCAGCTGGCCGGCCTGGCCCTGCTGGTCGTCCCGCTCACCACCGGCTGCTCGGTGGAGGAGGTCCTGCGGTTCGGGTGGCCGGTCGGCATCACCCCGCAGGCCGAGGCGATGCGCGAGCTGTGGACCTGGTCGGCCGTCGCCGCGCTGGTCGTCGGCGCCGTCACCTGGGGCGCGATGCTCTGGGCGATCGCCTTCCACCGCAAGCGCAAGGGCGACGTCGACCCGCCCCGCCAGACCCAGTACAACCTGCCGCTCGAGATCACCTTCACGGTGATCCCGACGATCATCGTGGCGGTGCTGTTCGCGTTCACCGTCAACGTGCAGAACTACGTCGACACCGACTCGCCGGAGCCGGACGTGCGCGTGGACGTCACCGCGTTCCAGTGGAACTGGGAGTTCGGCTACCCCGAGACCCAGGCCCCGGACGGGCAGCCGGTCAGCACGCTGGGCACCACCGACACGATCCCGCTGCTGGTGCTGCCCACCGGGCGCACCATCGAGTTCACGCAGAGCTCCAACGACGTGATCCACAGCTTCTTCGTGCCGGAGTTCCTGTTCAAGCGCGACGTCTTCCCGATGCCCGAGGTCAACGACCAGGACAACGTCTGGCAGATCGACGGCATCGACCGCGAGGGTGCATTCGTCGGGCGTTGTGCCGAGCTCTGCGGCGCCTACCACTCGATGATGAACTTCGAGGTCAGGGCCATCTCGCCGGAGCTGTACGACCAGTGGCTCGGGTTGCGCCAGCAGACCAACCCGATCACGAACGCGCCGTACACGGCCGGTGAGGCGCTGGAGCAGCTCGGCTGCGGACAGCTGTGCACGCCGCAGGCCTACACCACCTACCCGTTCACGACCGACCGCACGCAGCGTTCCGCGTCGCTGCCGGTCACCTCCGGGAGCTGAGCCACGCCATGAAGGTCGAATCCCGCATCTTCGAGATCATCATGGTGTTCTTCTTCATCGTGGCGATCGTCTACGCGGTGCTGGCCCGGGAGCCCGTCGGTACCGCGGGGCTCTTCCTCACCGGTGGCCTCGCGCTGATCATCGGTGGGTACTTCCGGTTCGTCTCCCGGCGTCTGGAGGAGCGGCCCGAGGACAACCCCGAGGCCGAGGTGTCCGACGGCGCGGGTGACGTCGGCTTCTTCTCCCCGGGCAGCTACTGGCCGATCGCCGTGGCGGGGTCGGCGGCGCTGGTCGGGATCGGGCTCGCGTTCTTCTACGTGTGGCTGCTGGTCATCGCGGGCGTGCTGCTGCTGATGGCCGTCGGCGGCCTGGTGTTCGAGTACCACATCCGCCCCGCGGAGCACTGAGCGCGCATCTCGGGACTCGGCCCCGGCCATCTCGCCGTGGCCGACGCGCTCGGGTTTGTACGGATGGCACATTCGTCCCGCTCTATCGGACGAATGTGCCATTCGTACAGGTGGCCCCCTGCTGGGTACGCTGCGCGGACTGCCCTGACTGGTGCAGGAGGAAACCGTGGCAGGGGTAAGGGACATGCCGGACGAGACGCGGCAGTCGGCGCTGCGCGTCGAGGAGAACGGCATCAACGTCATCTCCGACGCCGAGCGCCACGGCACCCCGCGCCAGCTGTTCTGGCCGTGGTTCGCCGCGAACATCTCGGTGCTCGGGCTGAGCTACGGCGCGTTCGCCCTCGACTTCGGGATCTCCTTCGCCCAGGCGTTGATCGCGGGCGTGCTCGGCATCGTGTTCTCGTTCCTGCTCTGCGGGTTCGTGGCGATCGCCGGCAAGCGGGGCTCGGCGCCCACGATGGTGCTGAGCCGGGCGGCGTTCGGGGTGCGGGGCAACCGGCTGCCCGCGGTGATCTCCTGGCTGCTGACCGTGGGCTGGGAGACCGTGCTGACGATCGTGGCCACGCTCGCCACCGCCACGGTGTTCGGCCGGCTCGGCTGGGGCGGCGGCACGGCGACGCTGCTGGTGGCGCTGGTCGTGGTCGCTGCGCTGGTCGTCGTCGCCGGGGTGCTGGGCTTCCAGCTGATCATGCGTCTGCAGGCCGTCATCACGGTCGTCACGGCGGTGCTCACCGTGGTCTACATGCTGCTGGTGATCCCGCAGATCGACGTCGGGGCCGTGACCGCGCTGCCCGCCGGGTCGACGCAACAGGTCATCGGTGCGCTCGTGTTCCTCATGACGGGGTTCGGCCTGGGCTGGGTGAACATGGCGGCCGACTACTCCCGTTACCTGCCGCGCAGCACGTCGGGCGGGGGTGTGGTGGCCTGGACGACGTTCGCCTCGGCCCTGGCGCCGGTGCTGCTGTTCGCGTTCGGGCTGCTGCTGGCCGGCTCGTCGGCCGACCTGTTCGACGCGATCTCGGCCGACCCGGTCGGCGCGCTCGCCGCGACGCTGCCGACGTGGTTCCTCGTCCCGTTCGCCCTGGTGGCCGTGCTCGGGCTGGTCGGCGGCGCGGTGCTGGACATCTACTCGTCGGGGCTCGCGATGCTGGCGATGGGGGTGCGGGTGCCCCGCTACGTCGCCGCGCTGATCGACGGCGCGATCATGGTCGCGGGCACCGTCTACGTCGTGTTCTTCGGCGAGGACTTCCTCGGGCAGTTCCAGGGGTTCCTGATCACGCTCGGTGTGCCGGTGGCCGCCTGGTGCGGGGTCCTGCTGGCCGATATCGCGCTTCGCCGCCGCAACTACGACGACGCCGCCCTGTTCGACCCCGCCGGCCGCTACGGCGACGTGCGGCCGTTCCCCATCGCGGTGGTGCTCGTCGGCACGGTCCTCGGCTGGGGGCTGGTCACCAACAGCGCGGCCGGGTGGCTGGCCTGGCAGGGCTACCTGCTCGCGCCGCTGGGGCTCGGCGGCCGGGAGGGCGACTGGGCCTACGCCAACCTCGGGGTGCTGGTGGCCCTGGTGCTGGGCTTCGTCGCGGCGCTGCTCGGCACGCGCAGCTCGGTGCGCGCCCAGGAGTCGGCGACACCCTGAGCACGTGGGCTCAGCCGCGCGCCGCGGGGCCGAGCGCCTGGCGAGCGATGATCACCTGCTGGATCTGGCTGGTGCCCTCGTAGATCCGGAACAGCCGGGCGTCGCGGTAGAAGCGTTCCACCGCCACGCCCCGCATGTAGCCGGAGCCGCCGTGCACCTGCACCGCCCGGTCGGCCACCCGGCCCACCATCTCGCTGGCGAAGTACTTCGCCGCCGACGGCCCCTGCACCGTGTCGGTGCCCGCGTCGTAGGCCCGGGCCATCTCCAGGACGAGGGCGTGGCCGGCGAGGTGGTCGGTCACGGAGTCGGCGATCAGGCCCTGCACCAGTTGGAACGACGCGATCGGGCGCCCGCCCTGCTCGCGGGTCTTCGCGAACTCCACCGACTCGTGCACCAGCCGGCCCGCCATCCCGACGCACAGCGCCGCGATGTGCCCGCGCCCGTGTGCGAGGCAGCGTGCCGCGATCTGGAAGCCGCGGTCGACGCCGTCCTCGCCGCCGACGAGCGCCGCGGCCGGGACGCGCACGTCGTCGAGGTACACGTCGGCGGTCCAGGCGCCGAACTGGCCCATCTTGTGGTCCTTGGGCCCGATCGACAGGCCCGGGGTTCCCGCCGGGACGAGGAACGTCGAGATCCCGCGGTTGCCGGCCGCCTCCGGGTTGGAGCGGGCGAACACCATGATCACGTCGGCGACGGGGGCGTTGGTGATGAACCGCTTGGTGCCGTTGAGGATCCAGTCGGTGCCGTCGCGCCGGGCGCTGGTGGCCAGGCCGGAGGGGTCGGAGCCGGCGTCGGCCTCGGTGAGGCCGAACGACGCGGTCACCTCACCGGACGCCAGGCGCGGCAGCCAGTCCGCCTTCTGGTCCTCGGTGCCGCCGACCAGCAGCACCTGGCCCGCGATGCCGTTGTTGGTGCCGAACAGCGACCGCAGCGCGGGAGTGGTCCAGCCCAGCTCGAAGGCCAGCCGGGCCTCCTCGGTGAGCGACAGGCCGAGGCCGCCGTACTGCTCGGGGATCGCGAAGCCGTAGAGGCCCATCTCCTTGCACGTGGCGATCACGCGCTCCGGGATGGCGTCCTCGGCGTCGATCTGCTCCTCCAGCGGCACGACCTCCTTGCGGACGAAGTCGCGGACCGCGGACAGCACGTCGTCGAGATCGGAGGCCTCCATCCGCGAGACGCTACCGACGGTCAGTTGACGATGGCCAGGAGGAGGCCGTCGTAGCCCTTCGTCCCCACCGTCTGCACGATCGTCGCGTCCACCCGGGGCTCTGCCGCGATCGTCTCGGTGACCTCGCGCGTGCCGCGGATCGACGGGTCGTGGCTGTCCGCCTCGACCACGCGCCCGCCGCGCACGACGTTGTCGACGACGATCATGCTGCCGGGTCGGGACAGGCGCAGCGCGTGCCGGAAGTACTCCGCGTTGGACGCCTTGTCGGCGTCGATGAAGGCCAGGTCGAACGGTCCTTCCAGGGTGGGGAGGGTGTCCAGCGCCGACCCGACCCGTACGTCGACCACCTCGTCCAGGCCGGCGCGGGCCAGGTTGGAGCGCGCCACCTCGGCGTGGTGCGGGTCGAGCTCGCACGTCACGAGCTGCCCGTCGGCGGGCAGCGCGCGGGCCAGCCAGATCGTCGAGTAGCCGCCCAGCGTGCCGACCTCGAGGATGCGGCGGGCGCCGACCGAGCGGGCGAGCAGGTGCAGCAGCTTGCCCTGGGCCGGGCTGACGTCGATCGTCGGGAGCCCGCCGAGGGCGTTGGCCTCGAGCGCGGCGTCGAGGACGGGGTCGGGGGCCAGCAGCTGCCCGGTGAAGTACTCGTCGACGGATCCCCACACCTCGGTCATGACCATCAGCGTATGCGGTTTCGGGTTGGCCCTACCCTCGTGAGGAGGCATACCGGCTGGGTGTGCGGGTGGCGGGGGACCAGGGTTGCACGCATGACCGAGTACGCGTCCGTCCCGGCGAGCGGGACCGTTTCCGGAACCGACCGGTTCTGGCGGGGCTACGGCTACCTGCTGGGCGGGCTGCCGCTGTGCATCATCGCGTTCGTCATCGCGATCGCCGGGTTCGCCCTGGGGGTGAGCACGTTCGTGGTGTGGCTCGGCCTGCCCGTCCTCGCCGGCACGTTGCGGGCCTCCCGCGGGCTCGCCGGCGTCGAGCGGCGGGGTGCCGAGTGGGCCACCGGGCGCTCGCTGCCGCCCGTGTACTACCGCGAGCCGAAGGGACGCGGCATCTACCGGCTGCTCAGCATGCTGGCCGACCCGCAGTCCTGGCGCGACCTGCTGCACGGGGTGATCGCGTTCCCGGTGCGGTTGGCCATGTTCGTCATCGCCGTCACCTGGACGGTCGCCGGGCTCGGCTCGCTGCTGTACATCACGTGGCAGTGGGCACTGCCTTCCGACTCCGAGAACGGCGGCCTGTTCTGGCTGCTCACCGGGTCGCCGAGCCGGTGGGGCGAGATCGGCGTCAACACCGTTCTCGGCGCGATCATGGTGGCGACCTCGCCGCTGGTGGTCCGCGGGCTCGTCGCCACCCGCGCCGGGCTCGCCCGGGGCCTGCTGACCAACCAGACGGCCGCCCTCCGTGCGCGGGCCGTGCAGCTCGAGTCGAGCCGGCGCGCCGCGGTGCACGCCGAGGCGCAGACGCTGCGCCGGCTCGAGCGCGACATCCACGACGGCCCGCAGCAGCGCCTCGTGCGGCTCAACATGGACCTGGAGACCGTCGCGCGCCGCCTCGACGACAACCCGGACAAGGCGCGCCCCCTGGTGGCCGAGGCCCTGGAACAGAGCCGCGAGGCGCTGGACGAGCTGCGGGCGCTGTCGCGGGGCATCGCGCCGCCGATCCTCGCCGACCGCGGGCTCGGCCCGGCGCTGGCCGCGGCGGCGGCGCGGTGCCCGGTGGAGGTCTCGCTCGACGTCGCGCTGCCGGACGGTCAGCGGCTCGCCGCGGCGGTGGAGAACACCGCGTACTTCGTGGTGACCGAGGCGCTGACCAACGTCGCGAAGCACGCCCACGCGTCCCTGTGCACGGTGGTCGTGGCCGCCGACGGGGAGCGCGTCCTGGTGCAGGTGCGCGACGACGGCCGCGGCGGCGCGCACCTGGGCAAGGGCCACGGCCTGGCCGGGCTGGCCGACCGGCTGGCGACCGTCGAGGGCGTGCTCGACGTGGTGAGCCCGGCGGGCGGTCCCACCGTGCTGACCGCCGAGATCCCGTTGCGGGGGGTGGGGGATGATCGGTAGGTGAAGGTCGTACTCGCTGAGGATTCGCTCCTGCTCCGGGAAGGCCTCGTCCGGCTCCTCGACGAGGCCGGGGCCGAGGTCGTCGCCGCGGTCGGCGACGGCGTCGCCCTGGTGGAGGCCGTGCAGGAGCACCGTCCGGACGTCGCGGTGGTCGACGTCCGGATGCCGCCGTCGTTCACCGACGAGGGCCTGCGCGCCGCGCTGGAGGTGCGGCGCACGGTGCCGGGCACGGCGATCCTGGTGCTCTCGCAGTACGTCGAGGAGTCCTACGCCTCCGACCTGCTCACCGCGGGCGGCGGCGTCGGCTACCTGCTCAAGGACCGGGTCTCGAAGCTCGCCGACCTCTCCGACGCCCTGGAGCGCGTCGTCGACGGCGGCACGGTGCTCGACCCGGAGGTCGTCTCGGCGCTGTTCGCGCACCGCCGCCGCCGTGACCCGCTCGCGGAGATCTCGCCGCGCGAGCGGGAGGTGCTCGGGCTGATGGCCGAGGGGCGCACCAACACCGCGATCGGCCGCACCCTGGTGATCAGCCAGGGCGCGGTCGAGAAGCACATCTCGTCGATCTTCACGAAGCTCGGGCTGCCGCCCTCGGGCGACGACCACCGCCGCGTGAAGGCGGTCCTGACCTGGCTGCGGGCCTGAGCGCCCGTCAGTCCGGGGCGTAGGCGCCCGCGGCAGCGCCCCGCGCGGCCTGCACGGCGTTGCGCACCGCGAGTGCGTCGTCGACGGCACCGCCCAGCAGCAGGATCTCGTGGTAGAGCGGGGCCGTGGCGGCCACGAGGAGCCACCGCGGGACGGTTGCGGCGGGCACCTCCCCCCGCGCCACGGCGCGGGTGACCACCACGTGGCTGCGCCGGTAGCGGTCGTCGAGGAAGCGGCGGAGTGCTTCGGCCGCGACCGCGGAGCGGAACGAGGCCACGATCAGCGCCCGGCTCAGGGAACGCGGCGCGGTCAGGTGCACCAGGACGTCGCGGTTCAGGGCCGTGAGGTCGGCCGCCAGGCTGCCCTCGTCGGGCGGACGCCAGCTGTCCTCGCGCCCGGCGTCGAGCGCGTCGGCGAGCAGGCCGCCGACGTCCTGCCAGCGGCGGTAGACGGTTGCGCGGTGCACGCCCGCACGCTCGGCCACGGAGTCGACGGTGAGCGCGTCGAAGCCGCGGTCGAGCAACTCCGCCTCGACGGCGGCCAGGACGGCGGCGCGGATCCGCGCGGTACGACCGCCGGGACGGCGCACGGGCTCGCTTGACATCCGACCATCATCCCGGCATCCTCTTATTGCGACAAGAGTCGCATCTGAGGAGGTGTGCGGTGCTCAGCTGACCCGTCCCCGATCCCTGGACGCGTCTGCCCTGGAGTGCCGCATGTCATCCACCGCCACGCAGCTGTCGCTGCACGCCCTCACGAAGTCGTTCGAGCACCGCGCGGTGCTCGACGCCGTCACCACCGCGTTCCCCGCCGGTGCGACGTCCGGGCTCATCGGGGAGAACGGCTCCGGAAAGTCGACGATCCTGCGCCTGCTCGCAGGCGCCGAGCGTCCGGACGGCGGCGAGGTCGTCGTCGTCGCGCCCGGTGGGTGCGGGTTCCTCGCCCAGGACGACCCGCTGCCCGGCCACTGGAGCGTGGACGACGCCGTCGACGACGCGCTCGCCGAGATCCGGCGCCTCGAGAGGCGGCTGCGCGAGCTCGAGCAGGCGATGACCGACGCGTCCGGCGCGGACCTGCTCGACGAGTACGGCGCCGTCAGCACGGCCTTCGAGCTGCGGGGCGGCTACGACGCCGACGCCCGCGTCGCGCAGGCACTCGCCGGCCTGGGCCTCGCCGGCCTCCCGCGCTCGCGGCGCCTCGCCGCCCTGTCCGGCGGGCAGCGGGCACGCCTGCGCCTCGCCGTGCTGTTGGCGGCCGCGCCGGAGGTCCTGCTGCTCGACGAGCCGACCAACCACCTCGACGTCGCGGCGACCACGTGGCTCGAGGACCACCTGCGGGCCCGGGCGGGCACCACGGTGGTGGTCTCCCACGACCGCGTCTTCCTCGACCGGGTCGCGGGTGCGCTGTTCGAGATCGACGAGGGGCGGGTCGCCCGCTACGGCGGCGGCTACAGCGACTACCGCCGCGCGAAGGCGGGCGAGCGGGCGCGGTGGGAGCAGGCCCGCGCCACCTGGGAGGACGAGGTCGCCCGGCTGCGCACGGCGGCCGCCACGACGGCCCGGCGGGTCGCGCCGGGGCGCGAGATGACCGACCGCAACAAGATGGCCTACGGCCGCGCCGCCGGGCGCGTCCAGGCCTCGCTGGCGAGCCGTGTCCGGGCGACGCAGGAGCGGCTGCGCCGGCTGCTCGACGATCCCGTCCCGGTGCCACCGCAGCCGCTGCGCTTCCGGGGAGAGCCCGCGACCGCCACCGCACCGGACGGCCCGGTGCTCGAGGTGGCCGGTGCCGGCGTCGCAGGCCGGCTGGCCCCCGTCGACCTCGTCGTCGACCGCGGGGACCGGATCCTCGTCACCGGACCCAACGGCAGCGGCAAGACCACGCTGCTGCGGTTGCTGGCCGAGCAGCTCATCCCGACCGCGGGTGCGGTCGTGCGGCGGGGGCGCGTCGGCCACCTCGCGCAGGAGCCGGGGGTGGCGCCCGAGCGCACCGTGCTCGAGGCCTTCGGGAAGGACCGTCGTGGTGACCCCGACGACCACGCCCGCGCGCTCGCGGCTCTCGGGCTGTTCCGCGAGGAGGACCTGCACCGGCGCGTCGCGGCGCTGTCGACCGGTGGGCGGCGCCGGGTCGAGCTCGCCCGCCTGCTCACCGACCCGCACGACGCGCTGCTGCTTGACGAGCCCACCAACCACCTCGCGCTGGGCCTCGTCGAGGAGCTCGAAGCCGCCCTCGACCGGTACCCCGGTGCGCTCGTGGTGGTCAGCCACGACCGGCGGCTGCGCGAGGCGTGGACCGGGCGCGTCGTCGACGTCCGCGAGCTCGCCACCTCCACCCCGACAGGAGTCGTCCATGCCTGACACCGTGATCACCCGCACTCCGGTCGGAGCGCCCGGAGCGGGGCCCTACGCGGTGGCCGTCGACGCCCTCGGCGTCGTCTGGGTCACGCTCGTGCACGCCGGCCAGGTGGCCCGGCTGGAGCCGGGGGCGCCGCCCGCACTGCTGGATCTCGGCAACGTCGCGTCGCGCCCCTACCTGCTGGCAACCGGGCCGGACGGTGCCGTGTGGGTCACCCGGGGTGGCGACGACCGCATCGACCGGATCGCCGCCGACGGCAGCCGGGAGAGCGTGGCGGTCCCCGCCGGGAGCGGCCCCTACGGCATCACCACCGGGCCGGACGGCGCCGTCTGGTTCACCGCCATCGATGCCGACGCCGTCGGCCGCCTCGCGCCCGACGGCACGGTGTCCCTGACGGCTCTGCCCGCCGGGAGCGGGATGCCCGCGATGATCACCACGGGGCCGGACGGCGCCCTGTGGTGCACCCTCAACCGCAACGCCGCGCTCGCCCGTGTCGATCCGGCCGGCGTGATCACCCTGCACCCGCTCCCGGACCGCGAGTGCGGGCCCGTCGGCATCGCCGGCGACGGCACCGCGCTCTGGTTCGCCGAGATCGGCGCGGGCCGGGTCGGCCGGCTGGTGCCCGGCGACGAGCTGCAGGAGTTCGACCTGCCCGACCGTGCCGCGCGCCCGCACGCCGTCACCCCCGACGGCGCAGGCGGCTGCTGGGTCACGCTCTGGGGCCGGCGCGCACTGGCGCACCTCGACGAGCGGGGCACCGTCACCGCCGTGCACGAGCTCGGCGAGGGCAGCGAGCCGCACGGCGTGGCCGTCGCCGCGGACGGGGCGGTGCTCGTGGCGCTCGAGAGCGGGTACGTCGCCGCACTGCGCACTGCCGGCTGAGCGACGTGGTTGCGGGGCGGTTGCGCGCTCGGGATCCTGTGCGGGGTGGAGATCCTCATCGGTGCGGCGGGGACGATGGGCGACGTCGCCCCGTTCACCGGGCTCGGGCTGCGGCTGCAGTCCGCCGGCCACCGGGTGGCGGTGGCCGCGTTCGAGCCGTTCGGCGACCACGTGACCGGTGCGGGTCTGGAGTTCCGCCCCCTGCCCGGTGATCCGACGCAGAATGCCCGATCCCGGGAGAACCGCCGCTGGGAGCAGGGGCGCGACGGTGCCATCGGTGCCGTGCGGCTGGTGCGGCTGCTGGCGCGGATCCTGCCGGACATGAACGCCGGCTTCCTCGACGCCGCGCGGCGGGGCGCCGACCTCATCCTGCTCTCGCAGGTCAGCGGCCTCGGCGGGTACGACATCGCGCGCGGCGTGGGCATCCCGAGCGCGGGTGTCTACGTGGCCCCGGTCCACCCGACCGGTGATTTCCCGCCGCCTGTGGGCGTGCCCTCGATGGGCCGGTTCCTGAACCGGTGGGCCGGTCAGCTGCTGCAGGGCGCGGGCTCTGCCCCGTTCGCCCGGGCGATCGCCCGCACCCAGGACGAGCTCGGCCGGCCACACCGCGGTCCCGGCGCCCTGCTCGCGGAGCAGGCGGCGCAGGACTGGCCCGTGTTCTACGGCTTCAGCCCGCGGGTGATCCCCCGGCCTGCGGACTGGCGGCCGGGCATCCGGGTGTGCGGTTACTTCTGGCCGCCGGTCCCGAAGGGCTGGACCCCGGATCCGGTTCTCACCGAGTTCCTGGCCGCGGGCCCGCCCCCGGTGTTCGTCGGGTTCGGCAGCCTGGCCGCGTCGCACGGCGAGCGGCTGAGCACCCTCGTGCGGGAGGCGGTGCGCCGAGCCGGCGTCCGCGCGGTCGTGCAGGCCGGCTGGGCGGGGCTGCACGTCGCGGACGACGACGTGCTGACAGTGGGGCACGTCCCGCACGAGTGGCTGTTCCCCCGTAGCGCCGCGATCGTGCACCACGCGGGTGCGGGGACGACGGGCGCGGCCCTGCGCGCCGGAGTGCCGCAGGTCCCGGTCCCGGTGGCGGCGGACCAGCCGTTCTGGGCCGGCCGCGTCGAACGGCTCGGGGTGTCCCCGGGTGCGCTGCCCTTCCGCACGCTCACCGCCGGGCGCCTCGCCGCAGCGCTCGCCGCGGTGCACCGCGATACGGCGTACCGGGAGCGGGCCGTCGCGCTCGCCGCGGGGATCGCCACCGAGGACGGCGCGGGCCGCGTCGTCGAGGCGGTCGAACAGCTGCGGGCGTAGCCGTCGTCAGAGGCGGCCGGAGCGCAGGTCGGTCACGGCGAGGCGGGCGGCCTGGCCGATCACCGCGTCCGCCCGGGGCAGGACGGCCTCGGCGCGGGCAGCGCGGGTGAACACGGCGACGGCCACGGGCCGCTCACCGTCGAACTCGACCACGCCGACCTCGTTGCGGACCGCGCCGAGCGTGCCGGTCTTGCCGGCCACCCGCACCCCGACCGGCGGGAACCCCGAGCGGAGCCGGTGCGACCAGACCTGCGCACCGAGCAGGTCGCGCGCGAACGCGCACTGGCCCGGGGACGCGGCCCGGTCGCCCCAGATCGCGGCGAGCAGGCGCGTCATGTCCCGTGCGGTGGTGGCGCTGTCCAGCGCGGCGTCGTAGGCGCGGATGGCCGGCGCCGCATCGTTGCTGCCCAGCGCGCGGAACGCGGCGTCGGTGTCGGGGGTGGCGGTGTCGGCCACCAGCGTGCGGAGCACCTCGGCCGTCCCCCCGTGCACCCGGGTGTGGCGCAGCTCCAGGTCGTGCAGCACCTCGAGGACCGCGGCGAGCCCGACGCGGCGCAGCACGACATCCGCTGCGGCGTTGTCCGACACGGTGATCATGGAACAGGCGAGGTCGCGCCAGGAGAGCGTGACGGGGTCGCGCATGACCGACAGCCCGCTCGGGCCCGCGGTCCGCTCGGCGGGTTCCACCGTCACCTGCTCGCGCGGGTCGAGCTCGCCGGCGTCGACCCGGCGGCAGAACGCCACGAGCAGGGGCACCTTGTAGACCGAGGCCATCACGACCGGCTCGTCCGGGTCGACACCGACCTCCCGTGACGGCCCGCCGAGCGGCACGGCGTGCAGCCGGCCGTGCACGCCGGCGTCGGCGAACGTCGCGCGGATCTCGCGTTCGAGGTCGGTGCCGTGCCCGCTCCCGGGCGAGCTCACGCGGCCGGCTCCGCGTCCAGCGCGGCGAGCACGGCGTCGCGGATGGCGGGGGCGGGGCCGTGGCCGCGCCACACGGCGCGCAGACGCAGCGGCAGCGCCTCCCCGGCGACGACCCGGCGGACCACGCCCGGTGCGTGCAGATCGGGATCAGCGGTGATCGCGAAGGCCCGACCGGCCGCGGCGAGGACCAGCGCGGCGCGGTCGTCCGCGGCGCTCACCGGCTCGGCGACCAGGCCGCGCTGCTCGAGGGTGTCGAGCAGGAGGTCGTGCGCCGCGGGGCCGTGCGCGCGTGGGGGAGTGGCGAGCGGGAGGCCGCGCAGCGACCGCAGGACCACCGGCCCGGTCGTGGCCGCCGCAGGGTGGTCGGCCGGGAGCACCAGCGTCGTGGCCAGCCGGTGCACGGGCCCGCTGTGCAGGGGGCCGAGCAACGCGGGGTGCACCACCACGGCGAGGTCGATCCGCCCGGCGGACAGCCCGTCGACCAGATCTGTGGTGGAACCGGTGACGACCTCGGGCGGAGCACCCGCGGCCCGGCAGGCGGTGGCGAGGGCGGCGACGGCGCGGGCCGTGAGCTGCGGGACCGCGCCGATGCGGACCGGAGCGGCGGCGCCGTGCGCGCTCGCCGCGCGACGCAGCTCCTCCGCGCCCTCCAGGAGCGCGCGGGCCCGGGGCAACAGGTCGAGGCCCGCGGCGTTGAGCCGGGCGCCGCGGGAGCTGCGGTCCACGAGCACGACGCCGAGCGCGCGCTCCAGCCGCTGCAGCCCCTGCGACAGCGGCGGCTGGGCGATCCCGAGCCGGGCCGCCGCACGCCCGAAGTGACCCTCTTCAGCGACTGTGACGAAGAAGTCCAGATGCCGCAGGAGATCCACACGCGCGACGGTAGCAGCGTCGATAGCAGGGCCGTATCGATACCCGCGTGTCATCCTATTTGCGGTATGGATCGTGCCTTGCTTGCCTGGCGCCCGTGATCGGGAAAGACGAAAGACTCCTTCGCCCCGTGCGCCGTCGCACCCTGCTCGGAGCGGCGCTGCTGCTGCCGCTGGCCGGGTGCGGCTCCCCGGCGCCGACTGCCGCGCCGCCCGCCGCGCCACCCGCGCCGGCCCCCACGGACCGCCTCGCCGAGCTGGAACGCCGCTTCGACGCGCGACTCGGGGTCTACGCGCTGGACACCGGCTCCGGCCGCGAGGTCGCGCACCGCGCCGACGAGCGGTTCGCCATGTGCTCGACGTTCAAGGCGCTGGCCGCCGCCGCGGTACTGGACGCCACCCCGCCCGAGCACCTCGACCAGCGGGTGCACTACGCGCAGGCGGACCTCGTGGACTACTCGCCGGTCACCGAGCAGCACGTGGCCGACGGCATGACCATCCGCGAGCTGTGCGACGCCGCGGTCCGTTTCAGCGACAACACCGCCGGCAACCTGCTGCTGGCAGACCTCGGCGGACCGGGCGGGATCACGGCACTCGCCCGCTCGCTCGGCGACGACGTCACCCGCCTCGACCGGATCGAACCCGAGCTCAACACCGCGATCCCGGGCGACGAGCGCGACACGACCAGTCCACGCGCGATGGCAGGCTGCCTGGACGCCCTGGTGCTGGGCGACCGCCTCGGCCCGGACGACCGGGCGCTGCTGACCGGGTGGCTCGTCGGCAACACCACCGGCGACGCGCGCATCCGCGCCGGCGTGCCCGATGGCTGGCGGGTGGGCGACAAGACCGGCACCGGCAGCTACGGCACGACCAACGACGTCGGCGTGGTGTGGCCGCCGGACCGCGCGCCGATCGTCCTCGTGCTCCTCTCGTCCCGCACGACGGAGGACGCCGACAACGAGGACGCCCTCCTCGCGGAGGCCACCCGGGTGGTGGTGGAAGGCCTGGCGTGAACCGCCGCCGCCGGCGCCCGCCGCGGCGATGATCGTTGCGAGCCGCGCACCAGGGCTGGGCGCGGCGCAACCACGTACGTTTCGCGGCGATCAGCACGTGTTGATCGCTGCGAGAAGCGCGTGGGGGCGGTCGTGGCTGCTGTGGTGTGCTTCTGAGACCGATCAGCCGTGGGTGGGGTCAGCCGGCGCCGCCACGTTCGTGGCGGCTGTGGCGTGCTTCTCGGGTCGATCAGGTGTGGGCACCTGGCCTGCGAGGCGATGGTCGAGCCCGGCGGGTGGTCACCCCTCGTGCACGGCGCGCAGGTCCAGTACGAGCTCGCCCGGTGCCCCGTCCACCAGCCGCACCGGGATGCCCCAGTCCTGTTGGTAGCGGTGGCAGGCGGCGAACACGCCGTCGCCGTCGTCGCAGGCTGCGGCGGCCACGCTGATCTGCAGCACGCCCTCGCCCGGCCCGTCGGCGGCGAACCGCAGCGCGCGGTCGAGCCCGGGTGCCGTGCCCGTCCCTGCCGCGAGCAGCTCGGGCGGGGACGCGGCCACGGTGAGCGAGGTGGGATCTCCGAACCGGGTGTCGAGGTGCTGGCCGGTCGGCGGGGTGAAGTCGATCCGCAGTGCGAGCGCGCCCGGGGAGAGGTCGGTGCGGGCGCGCCGCACGCGGTGAGCCTGGCCGTCCACGCGGGTGCTCGCCGGGATCGGCACCCGGACCAGCCGGTGCGCGGCCGACTCGACCACGACGAGGTGCTCGCCGTCGACCAGCAGGTCGCTCGGCTCGCGCAGGTCGCGGGCGAGGGTGCCGACGCTGCGGGTGACGGGGTCGTAGCGGCGCACCGCACCGTTGTAGGTGTCGGCGAGCGCCACCGAGCCGTCGGGCAGGACGGCCACGCCGAGCGGGTGCTGCAGCATGGCCTGGTCGGCCGGGCCGTCGCGGAACCCGAAGTCGAACAGGCCCTGCCCGACGGCGGTGCTCACCTCCGCGCCGGCGGCAGGAGCGGCCGCCACGGCGCGCAGGGCGGAGGTCTCGGCGTCGGCCACCCAGAGCGTGGCGTCGGGCCCGACCGCGAGACCCGACGGTTGGGCGAAGAACGCGTCGGCGCGCGGCCCGTCGCGCAGGCCCTCGTTGGTGGTGCCGGCGAGCACGGCGACCGCGCCGGTGCGCGGATCGAACGTCCACAGCTGGTGGCTGCCCGCCATCGCGACGACCACGCGGTCCTGCCACCACGCCAGGTCCCACGGTGACGACAGCTCGTCGGCGGCCCTGCCGACCTCCACCCGGGTGCGCAGCTGCTCCCCGGTGCCCGCGAGCGTCGTGACGGTGCCGTCGGCCAGGCGTACGCCGCGCAGCGCGTGGTTGACGGTGTCGGCGACGACGACGTCGTAGCCCGCGGCCGCGTGCTCGGGGAGCAGGAGGAGGCCCTGCGGCTCGGAGAAGCGCGCGGGTGAGTCGGAAAGCCCGCGCTCGCCGGTGCCGATGCGCCGCCGCTCCGTGACGAGGTCGGGCTCCAGCTCGACGAGCTGGTGGTGGGCGGTGTCGGCCACGAGGAACGTGCCACCGGGCAGCGCGATCGCCTTGCCGGGGAAGCGCAGCGCCGTCGCCGGGTCGGGCGGCGCGACGTACGGGCCGTCGCCGCGGCGCAGCGTGCCCGCGGCCTCGTGCTCGGCCACCAGCTCCTCGACCAGCACGGCCAGGCCGTGCGCGTGCCCCTCACCGGAGAGCTGCGCGACGACGTACCCGGCAGGGTCGACGACGACGAGCGTCGGCCAGGCCCGGGCGGCGTAGGCGTCCCAGGTGACCAGTTCCGGGTCGTCGAGCACCGGGTGGTGCACGGCGTAGCGCTCGACGGCGGCCTCGACGGCGTCCGGGTCGGCCTCGTGCACGAACTTCGGCGAGTGCACGCCGATCGTCACCAGCACATCGGAGTGGCGTTCCTCGAGCTCGCGCAGCTCGTCGAGGACGTGCAGGCAGTTGATGCAGCAGAACGTCCAGAAGTCCAGCAGCACGATCTTGCCGCGCAGCTCGGCGAGCGAGAGCCCGGCGCCGCCCGTGTTCAGCCAGCGCCGCCCCCGCAACTCCGGCGCCCGTACCCGTGATCGACCCACGAGCAGGCCAACGTGACGGGGCGCGCCGCTGTTCCGAGCGCGTGCTGCTCGCGACGATCGTGCTCGTGGCACCGGGCAGACTGAGGCCCGTGCCGGAACTGCCCGAGGTGGAGAGCGCGCGCCAGGTCCTCATGGGTGCCCTCGACCGCGTGATCCGCGGCGTCGACGACAACGACGAGTGGGTCTGCCGGCCGCACCCGCCGGGCGAGATCGCTCGGGCGCTGGTCGGCGGCCGGCTCGTGGCGGCGCACCGGCGCGGCAAGACCATGTGGTGCGAGACGGCGGCCCGCGACGGCACGCCCGGGCCGCATCTCGGCGTCCACCTGGGCATGGGCGGGCGGCTGGTGGTCAGCGACGGGGACGGCGAGCGGGGTGGCGGGGAGCCCGAACGCCCGGACCGCACGCCCCGCAAGCCCGAGTGGGACCGTTTCACGATCGTTTTCGCCGACGGCGGCACGCTGCGGTTGTTCGACAAGCGGCGGCTGGGCCGCGTCCGCCTCGAGCCGGACCTGTCCGTGCTCGGGCCGGACGCCGAGACGATCGGCCGCGACGAGTTCCGCACGCGCGTGGCACGCAGTGGCGCGCCGGTGAAGGCACGGCTGCTCGACCAGGGCGTGCTGGCCGGGGTGGGCAACCTGCTGGCCGACGAGATCCTCTGGCAGGCCGCCGTCCGGCCCGCCGCGCCCGCCGACGAGCTGGACGGGCCCACCCTCGACCGCCTGCACGCCGCGATGGGCCGGGCCATCGCGAGCGCGATCGCGAACGGCGGGGTGCACACCGGCGAGGTGATCCCGTTCCGGCACGCCGACGCGTCCTGCCCCCGCTGCGGCGCGAGGATGACCCACGGCAAGGTGGGCGGCCGAACGACGTGGTGGTGCGGGAGAGAGCAGGGATAGGGGTTGCCCAGCGGTACGAGCGGCACGTTCGTCCGATAGAGCGGTACGAGGGTGCCGCTCGTCCGGTCAGGGGGCCGGCGGCGCCGCGGAGCGGGCGCGCCACCAGCTCCAACCCGCCACGCACAGCGCCAGCCAGGCGCCGCCGACGAGCCAGCCGGCGAGGACGTCGCTGAACCAGTGCACGCCCAGGTAGATGCGGGTGTAGCCGACGGCGCCGATCCACAGCGCGGCACCGAGCACCATCACGACGCGGTGCGCGGGGGTGCGGCCGGCCCAGGCGAGCACGACGATCGTGCCGATCACGACGATCGCCATCGTGGCGTGCCCGGAGGGCAGCGACTCGTTCCCGGCGTGCACCAGCCGCCCGTCGAGCGGGGGACGGGGCCGGTTCAGCAGCTCCTTGAGCCCGCGGAACGCGGCCGCGCCACCCGCCATGGCGCCGACGGCGAGCACGGCGTCGGCGCGGCGCCCGGCCCGCCAGGACCAGACGCCGACCGCCGTGGCGAGCAGTGCCATCGACACCGTGCTGCCCAGCTCGGTGACGACGACGGCGAGCCCCGTGAGGGTGTCGGTGCGCGACCGGATCGACTCGCCGAGCAGCTCGCCGTCCAGGTGGGCGGGCCCCACCCCGGTGAACGCGGTCCACAGGCCCGCCAGCGCCGCGATCCCCAGCAGGACGGCGACGCCGGCGCCGATCCCCGGGCGTGGTGCGGGGAGGGACGCGGGCCCGCCCAGCCCGGCGGGTGGGGCCTCGTCCCGCCCGTCGTCGTGCAGCTCGCGCACCCGCGCCCTCCTTCGCTGGAACCTCAGGCGGGGCGACCCCGCCATTCCCGGTAGCGGCGCACCAGCGCCGCGGTGGAGGCGTCCAGGCCGGCGGTGTCGGCGGTGTCGGCCGACAGCACCGGGCTGAGCCTGGTGGCGAGCACCTTGCCGAGCTCCACGCCCCACTGGTCGAACGAGTCGACGCCCCAGATCGTGCCCTCCACGAACGTGACGTGCTCGTAGAACGCGATGAGCTGTCCGAGCGTGGACGGCGTGAGCTTCCTCGCGAGGATCGTGGACGAGGGCCGGTTGCCCGGCATCACCTTGTGCGGCACGACGTCGGCGGGCGTGCCCTCGGCGGCGATCTCCTCGGCCGTCTTGCCGAACGCCAGCGCCTGGCTCTGGGCGAACAGGTTCGACATGAACAGGTCGTGCATGTCGCCCTCGCCCTCCACGTCGATCGCGTGGTTGGGCTCGGCGAAACCGATGAAGTCGGCCGGCACGAGGCGGGTGCCCTGGTGCAGCAGCTGGTAGAACGCGTGCTGCCCGTTGGTGCCCGGCTCGCCCCAGAAGATCTCACCCGTCGCCGTGACGACCGGGGAGCCGTCGCCGCGCACGGACTTGCCGTTGCTCTCCATCGTCAGCTGCTGCAGGTAGGCGGGCAGCCGGTGCAGGTACTGGCTGTAGGGGAGCACGGCGTGGGTCTCGGTGCCGTAGAAGTTCGTGTACCAGACGTTGAGCAGGCCGGCGATGACCGGCAGGTTCTCCTCGAGCGGGGCCTTGCGGAAGTGCGAGTCCATCGCGTACATGCCGCCGAGGAACTCCGCGAACTGCTCCTTGCCGATCGCGACCATGAGCGAGAGCCCGATCGCGGAGTCGAGGGAGTAGCGCCCGCCGACCCAGTCCCAGAAGCCGAACATGTTGGCCTCGTCGATGCCGAACGCGCTGACCTCCTTCGCGTTCGTCGACACCGCCACGAAGTGCTTCGCCACGGCCGACTCGTCGCCGAGGCCGTCCACCAGCCACTGCCGGGCCACCTTGGCGTTGGTCAGCGTCTCCAGGGTGCCGAACGTCTTGGAGGAGACGATGAACAGCGTGGTGGCCGGGTCGAGGTCGCGGGTGGCCTCGGTGATGTCGGTCGGGTCGATGTTGGAGACGAACCGCATGGTGAAGGTGCGGTCGGCGTAGGCACGCAGCGCCTCGTAGGCCATCACCGGGCCGAGGTCGGAGCCCCCGATCCCGATGTTGACGACGGCGCGGATCCGCTCGCCGGTGTGCCCGGTCCACGCCCCGGAGCGGACGGCGTCGGTGAACTCGCCCATCCGCCCGAGCACGGTGTGCACGTCGGTGAGCACGTCCTGGCCGTCGACGGCCAGTGCGGTGGCCCGCGGTGCGCGCAGGGCGGTGTGCAGCACCGCGCGGTCCTCGCTGGTGTTGATGTGCGCGCCCGCGAACATCGCCTCGGTGCGTTCGGGCAGGCCTGCGGCCCGCGCGAGGGCGGTGAGCAGCGGCAGCGTGTCGCGGGTGATGCGGTGCTTGGAGTAGTCCAGGACGAGGTCGGCGCCGCTGGCGGTCAGGGCGGTGGCGCGCTCCGGGTCGTCGGCGAACAGCTCACGCAGGTGACGTCCGGAGACGGCGGCGTGGTGCTCGGCGAGCGCGGACCACTCGGGCGTGGCCGTGATGTCGGCCGGGAGGGCGGGGATGTCGGTTGCGGACACGCCGCCATCCTGCCGTCTACGCGCTCGAGACGGCGTCCGGGACGCGCTCGCCGTCGCCGGTCCGTTCCCAGAGGGCGATCCCGCCCAGCAGACCGGAGATGTTCGGCACGAGGGTCCGGTTCGGGCCGAGGGCGTCCGGGTCGAGCTTCTTGGCGTTGCCGCCACCGACGTAGAGGTGGTCGGGCAGCACCATCGCCTCGAAGGCGTCCAGCGCCTCGAGCACCCGCGCCCGCCAGGCGTCCTTGCCGATCTTCTGGCGCTCGTTGTCGCCGCAGGCGACCTCGATGGACGTGCCGCCGAACGTGCCGTGCGACAGCTCCATGTGCGGCAGCAGGGCGCCGTCGTAGAACACCGCGCAGCCGATCCCGGTGCCCAGGGTGACCACCAGCTCCATGCCGTGGCCGGAGATGACCGCGCAGCCCTGCACGTCGGCGTCGTTGGCCACGCGCGTCGGGCGGCCGAACCGCTGCGCGAGCGCGGTCTGCAGGTCGAACCCGGTCCACTGCGCCACCAGTTCCGGGTCCGGAGGCAGCCCCGGTCCGCGCCGCGAGAACGCCGGGACCTCGCGCACCCGGCCGTTGCGGATCGCGCCCGGGAACCCGACGGACACGCGGTCGTGCGCGGGCTGGGTCACGGCGAGCGCGGACAGCTCGGCCAGCAGGACCGGCGGCGTGCACGGGTAGGGCGTCTCGCGGCGCGTGCGGTCGGAGACCACCTCGCCGTCGGGCGCCAGCACGATCGCCTTGAGCCCGGACCCGCCGATGTCGATGGCCAGAGTGCGCGGCCCGGTGTCGTTCTCGTACGCCTGCTCCACGACGCGGGACGGTAACCGTCCGCGCGCGCCCGCGCACCCCTCGCCCTGCTCGTGCTCCTCGCCGCTGCCGCGCGCAGGGTCCTTATCGTGTGGTGGTCGGTCGGCCGGAGGGATGCGCGCGTGTGGTGGAGCGTGGAACAGGTGCTCGCCCTCGCACCCGACCCGGTGGCCGCGGCGGCGGGCCGCGAGCAGGCGGCGCCCGCGCGGTGGAACGAGCCGGGAGCATCCGACGCCGCGGTGTGGGGGGAGTGCCAGGGCAGCGGGAAGCACCCGTACCGGGTGGTGGTGGAGCTCGCCGGGCCGGCGTCCCGGTGCTCGTGCCCCAGCCGCAAGCTCCCCTGCAAGCACGCGCTCGGCCTGCTGCTCCTGCGGGCCCGAGGCGGCGTGCCGGCGGCGGAGGAACCGGAATGGGTGCGCACCGCGCGCACCGAGCGCCGGGCTACGCGCACCGCCGGCGATCCTCCCCGGGATCCCGAGGCCGCCGCGCGGCGGGCCGAGCAGCGCGCCCAGCGCGTCGAGGCGGGCGCGGCCGAGCTGCGGGAGTGGCTGGTCGACCGGATCCGCGGCGGTCTGGGCAGCGCGGCCACCGACGGCGTCGAGGAGCTCCACGGCGTGGCCGCGCGGATGGTCGACGCCCAGGCACCCGGGCTCGCGAGCGGGCTGCGGCGAGCGGCGGGGGGCATCGGGCGGGGTCGCGACTGGCCGGGCCGGCTGCTGTCCGAGCTCGCCCTGCTGCACGTGCTCGCCGAGGCCGGCACCCGGCTCGCGGAGCTGCCCACCGACCTCGCCGCCACCGTCCGCACCCGGCTCGGCTTCCCGGTCGAGACCGCCGACGTGCGCGCGAACGGGGAACGCGTGGCCGACGACTGGCTGGTCGCGGGCATCGCCGACGAGGTGACCGAGCGGCTCACCACCCGGCGCACCTGGCTGCACGGGCAGGCGAGCGGGCGTCCGGCGCTTCTGCTGTCGTTCGCGCCGCCCGGTCAGCCGCTGCCCGGGGTGCTGCCGGTGGGGCACCGCGTGCGCGGTGAGCTGGCCTTCTACCCCGGCGCCGCCCCGCTGCGCGCGCTCGCGGCCGACGTCGACGAGCCCGTCCGCTCGCCACCGCCGGTGGGGGACGGCGTGGGCGCCGCGCTGGCGTCGTTCGCGGCCGCGCTGGCCGGGGATCCCTGGCTGGACCGCTGGCCCCTGCTGCTCGCCGGCGTCGCGCCGGTGCCCGACGGCGACGGCTGGGCGCTGGTCGACGCCGACGGCGCCGCGCTCCCGCTGGCCGCGCGCGTCGACGTGTGGCCGTTGCTCGCGGTGTCGGCGGGTGCCCCCGTGACCGTCGCGGGGGAGTGGACCGTCGGCGGGCTGCGCCCGTTGACGGTCTGGGACCAGGACCGGGCGGTACGGCTGTGAGCGCGTGGGACGACCTGGTCGCCGCCGCCCTGCTGGGTACGCAGCGGCGCCGGCCCGATCCGGGCGCGCTGCCGGCGCCGGTGCGCGCGCTGGCCACCGGTGAAACCGAGGTCGCGCTGCTGCGGGCCGCCGCAGCGCTCGCCAACTACCGGCGCGCCGGGCAGGCACCGGCACGGCCGCAGGTGCGGTTGCCGGTGGCGCCGCGCGACGAGCGCCCGCTCGTCCCGCCGCTCGCGCGCAGGCGGCTGCCGCGGCTGGCCGCCGACCTGCTGCCCGAGTGGCTGACGGCGGTGCACGCGGCGGGCCTGCGGGTTCCGCCAGAGCAGCTGCCCGCGCTGGCCGAGGCGGCGCGGACGCGGGTGGCGCTGCGGGCGCCGCTCGCCGCGGCCGCGGGCGCGGCGGGCAGCTGGCTGGGGGAGCGCAACCCGGCGTGGTCGTTCCTGGCGTCCGCGCCCGCCGGCACCGATGTCTGGGAGTACGGCAACGCGCTGCAGCGCCGCGAGTGGCTCGACCGCACGCTCGAGGAGGACCCGGCCGCCGCTCGGTCCGCGCTGGCGGCCACCTGGGGGAGCGAGCCCGGCGGCGTCCGCGCGGAGTTCCTCGACGTGCTGGGCACGCATCTGGCCGCCGACGACGAGCCGTTCCTGGAGGCGGCCCTGGACGACAGGGCGGGACCGGTGCGCACCGCGGCCGCGGACCTGCTGGCGCGGCTGCCCGGCTCGCGCCTCGCGGCGCGGATGCGTGAACGGGCCACGCGGCTGGTGCGGCCCGACGGTGACGCCCTGGTCGTCACGCTGCCCGACCCCGCCGACGGCGCGGTGCGCCGCGACCTCGGCGGCGACGGCGACCTGCTGCGCGGCGTCGTCGCCGCCACACCGCTGGCCCACTGGGCGCCCCACGGCACCCCTGCGCAGCTGCTCGCGCGGCCCGTCACCGGGGCCGATCCGCGCGTCTTGCGTGCCGGCTGGGTGAGCGCCGCCGGCCGGCAGCGCGACACCGGCTGGGGCGCCGCCGTGCTCGACGCCGCCGGTCCGGACGACGCCGCCGTGGCGGGCGTGGTGGGGCTGCTGCCCGCGCCGCTGCACCGCGCCGCCGTGTCCGCACTGGCCGCGCGGCTCGCCCCGCCGACGATGGCCGCCGCGGTCGCGGGGCTGCCCGGACCCTGGTCGGCGGAGCTGGGCACCGCCGTGCTCGACTGGCTCGCCACGCACCCGGGCAACCGGGTCCTGGGCGGCGCCGCCCGCACCGCGGGCACCCGGGTCCCGCTCGCCTGCACGCGTCACCCGATCGCCACCTCACCCGTCCCGGTCGGGGCCGCCGCGTGGTGGCGCGCGCTCGCCACCACCCTGACCGTCCGCCGCGAGATGCACGAGGAGCTCCGTTGACCGAGGTGACCGAGGTCCTGCGGCCGCACGCCGAGCAGGACCACGCCGAGGAGCTGGCGGCGCTCGCCGCCGCCGACGACCGGCCGCGCCCGCCGTCCTGGAAGCTCTCGCCGTGGGCCGTGGTGACCTACCTGCTCGGCGGCACGGTGGGCGACGGCACCGAGATCACGCCGAAGTACGTCGGCCCCCGGCGGCTGGTCGAGGTGGCGGTCGCCACGCTGGCCACCGACCGCGCGTTGCTGCTGCTCGGCGTGCCCGGCACCGCGAAGACCTGGGTGTCCGAGCACCTCTGCGCCGCGATCAGCGGGGACTCCACGCTGCTCGTGCAGGGCACCGCGGGCACCGCGGAGGAGGCGATCCGCTACGGCTGGAACTACGCGCGCCTGATCGCGGAGGGCCCCAGCAAGGCCGCGCTCGTCGAGAGCCCGGTGCTGCGCGCCATGCGCGACGGGAAGATCGTCCGGCTGGAGGAGCTCACCCGCATCGCCGCCGACGTGCAGGACTCGCTGATCACGGTGCTGTCCGAGAAGACGATGCCGGTGCCGGAGCTGGGCACGGAGGTGCAGGCGCGGCCCGGGTTCAACCTCGTCGCCACCGCGAACAGCCGCGACCGCGGCGTCAACGAGCTCTCCAGCGCCCTGCGCCGCAGGTTCAACACGGTGGTGCTCCCGCTGCCCGACTCCGCCGAGGCCGAGGTGGAGATCGTCACGCGCCGGGTGGCGCAGCTGGGCGCGTCGCTGGAGCTGCCGTCGGAGGTCGCGGGGCTCGCCGAGGTCCGCCGGGTGGTCACGGTGTTCCGGGAGCTGCGCTCCGGGCGCACCGAGGACGGGCGCACCGCGGTGAAGTCGCCGTCCGGCACGCTCTCGACCGCCGAGGCGATCAGCGTGCTCACCGGCGGCCTCGCGCTGGCTGCGCACTTCGGCGACGGCGTGCTCCGGGCCCGGGACGTGGCCGCCGGGATCCTCGGGGCCGTGGTCAAGGACCCGGTGGCCGACCGCGCGGTGTGGGTGGAGTACCTGGAGACGGTCGTGCGCGAGCGCGAGGGGTGGGCGGACTTCTACCGGGCCAGCCAGGAGATCGCCACGTGAGCGAGCTTGCGAGCGAACCATGTCACAGCAGCGGCGCGAAGCGCCGGCCGAGCGTCAGCGAGGCCTTGCGCTGAGCACGCGGCTGTTCGGGGTGCGTCACCACGGTCCCGGCTCCGCGCGTGCGCTGGCCGCGGAGCTGGCGGCGTTCGCCCCGGACATCGTGCTGGTCGAGGGGCCGCCGGAGGCCGACGCGGTGGTGGGCCTGGCCGCCGACCCGGACCTCGAGCCGCCGGTCGCGTTGCTCGCGTGGGCCGTCGACGACGTCTCGCGTGCCGCGTTCTGGCCGTTCGCCGTCTTCAGCCCGGAGTGGCAGGCCATCCGGTACGCCGTCGCGGCCGGTGTGCCCGTGCGGTTCTGCGACCTGCCCGCCGCGCACCAGTTCGCCCTCGGCGGGCGGCCCGGCGGCTCCGGCGACCCGCTCGCGCGCCTGGCCGCCGTCGCCGGCTACGACGACCCCGAGCGCTGGTGGGACGACGCCATCGAGCACCGGCGTGGGGGCGAGCCGGCGTTCGACGTGATCGCCGACGCGATGGGCGCGCTACGGGCCGGAGATCCCCCCGACGAGTACGACGCGCGGCGCGAGGCGTACATGCGCACGGTGCTGCGCCGCACCCGCAAGGAGGGCCACGAGCGGATCGCGGTCGTCTGCGGCGCCTGGCACGTGCCGGCGCTCACCGACCCGCTGCCGCCGGCGTCGCGTGACCAGGCCGTGCTGCGCGGGCTGCCGAAGCGCAAGACGGTGTGCGCGTGGGTGCCGTGGACGCACGGGCGGCTCGCCACGGCGAGCGGCTACGGCGCCGGCGTGACGTCCCCGGGCTGGTACCACCACCTGTTCAGCACCGAGGAGGACGTCACCGCGCGCTGGCTCGCCGCGGTGGCGGGGGTGCTGCGCGCCGAGGACCTGCCCGTGTCCACCGCGCACGTGATCGAGGCGGTGCGCCTGGCCGACGCCCTCGCCGCGCTGCGCGGGCGGTCCTCGGCCGGGCTCGCGGAGGTCACCGAGGCCACGCTCGCCGTGCTGTGCGGCGGCGACGAGGTGCAGCTCGACCTCGTCACCCGCAGGCTGGTGGTCGGCGAGCGGATGGGCGCCCTGCCCGACGACGCCCCGCAGACGCCGCTGGCCGCCGACCTCGCCGCCACCGCCCGGCGGCTGCGCCTGAAACGCGAACCGCAGCCCCGCGAGCTGGACCTGGACCTGCGCACGCCCGGCGGGCTCGACCGTTCGCGGCTGCTGCACCGGCTGTGTCTCCTGGGCATCCCGTGGGGGCGACCCGCCGTGAGCGCCCGGCGCAGCACCGGCACGTTCCGCGAGACCTGGGAGATCGCCTGGCAGCCGGAGTTCGAGGTGGACCTGGTGGCGGCCGGGGTGCACGGCACCACCGTGGCCGGGGCGGCGGCCGCGTGCGTCCGCTCGGCGGTCGCGGACGCGCCGGCGCTCGCCGACGTCACTGCCGCCGTGGAGCGGTGCCTGCTGGCCGACCTGCCCGACGCGCTGCCCGACGCCCTCACCGCGCTGGACGCCCGTGCCGCGGGCGACGCCGACGTCGCGCACCTCATGGCCGCCTTCCCGGCGCTGGCCCGCGCCACCCGCTACGGCAACGTGCGCGGCACCGACACCGGCGCGCTGCAGACGGTGGCCGACCGGGTGCTCGACCGCATCTGCGCGGGCCTGCCGCCGGCCGCGCACGGCATCGACGAGGATGAGGCGGCACGCCTGTCCGGCCTGGTCGACGGGGTGCACGCCGTCACCGGCCTGCTCGGCGCCGCGGCGACCGAGCGCTGGCTCGTGGCGCTGGCGCGGCTCGCGGAGCGGCCCGCGCTGCCGCCGCTGCTGGCCGGCCGCCTGGCCCGGCTGCTCGCCGACACCGACCGCATGGACGTCGACGAGGTCGAACGACGGCTGGCCCGCGCCCTGACCCCCGGCACGCCCGCGGCGCAGGCCGGCGCGTACGTCGAGGGGTTCTTCGCCGGGGGAGCGCTGCTGCTGGTGCACGACGACCGGTTGCTGCGCGTGGTCGACGGCTGGCTCTCCGAGGTGCCCGACACCCAGTTCGACGAGGTGCTGCCGCTGCTGCGGCGCACGTTCGGCGCGTTCGCCGACCCGGAGAAGCAGGCGATCGGGGAGCGGGCCGCCGCGCTCACCGGCGCCGCTCCTGCCGCGCGCGCCGTCACCGACATCGACGAACGGCGCGCGGAGCTGGTGCTGCCGGTGTTCGCGCGGCTGCTGGGGGTGCACTCGTGAGTGACGACGAGCGGCTGCGGCGCTGGCGGCTGGTGCTGGGCGCCGGCGCGGACGACACCGCCGACGGGACCGGGGCGGGCCTCGGCCAGGACGACCGCAAGCTCGACGCCGCGCTCGGCGCCCTCTACGACGGCGACGGCGCGGGCGAGTCCGGCCCCCGCACGGGCGGCCTGGGCGGGTCCGCGCCGCAGGTCGCGCGCTGGCTCGGCGACATCCGCGAGTACTTCCCCACACCGGTGGTGCAGGTGATGCAGCGCGACGCCGTCGAGCGCCTGGGCCTGCACAGCATGCTGCTCGAACCCGAGCTACTGGCCGCCGTCGAACCCGACGTCCACCTAGTGAGCACGCTCCTGTCGCTGCGCGGGGTGCTGCCGGAGCAGACGAAGGAGACCGCCCGGGCGGTGGTGCGCACGGTCGTCGCGGAGCTGGAGCGGCGCCTCGCCGACCGGATGCGCTCCGCGGTCACGGGGGCGCTGGACCGCTCCGTGCGCACCCGCAGGCCCCGCCCCGGCGACATCGACCTGGCCCGCACCATCCGGGCCAACCTGCAGCACTTCTCCCCGGACCTGGGCACCATCGTGGCGGAGCGGCTGATCGGGCACGGCAGGCGCCGCGGCAGCGTGGAACGCGACGTGGTGCTCGCGGTCGACCAGTCGGGGTCGATGGCCGAGTCGGTGGTCTACGCCGGGCTGTTCGGCGCGGTGCTCGCGTCGATGCGGACGCTGCGCACCCACTTCGTCGCGTTCGACACCGCGGTCGTCGACCTCACCGACGAGCTCGGCGACCCCGTCGAGCTGCTGTTCGGCACGCGGCTGGGTGGCGGCACCGACATCAACCGGGCGATCGCCTACTGCCAGAGCCTCATCACCCGGCCCACCGACACCCTCCTGGTGTTGATCAGCGACCTGTACGAGGGCGGCGACCGCGCCGAGCTGCTGCACCGCGTGGCCGCGCTCACCCGCGCCGGGGTGCAGGTGGTGGCGCTGCTGGCGCTGTCCGACTCGGGCGCGCCCGCCTACGACCACGACACCGCGGCCGCGCTGTCCGAGCTGGGGGTGCCCGCCTTCGCGTGCACACCCGAGCTGTTCCCGGACCTGATGGCCGCGGCGGTCCGGGGCGAGGACCTCACCCAGTGGGTCACGGGGTCGTAGCCACCGGTGCCATGGGGATCTCCCAGAACTCGGCGTAGTGGCTGCTGTGGCCCAACAGCTCGTCGTGCGTGCCTTCCTCCACGATCCGGCCGCCGTCGAGGAAGGCCACGCGATCGGCGCGGTGGACGGTCCGCAGCCGGTGCGCCACCATCACCACGGTCCGGCCCGCCAGCAGGCGCTCGACACCGTCGTGGACCGCCGCCTCGTTCACCGGGTCCAGTGCCGAGGTCACCTCGTCCAGCAGCACGACGGGCGCGTCCTTCAGCAGCGCTCGCGCGATCGAGACGCGCTGGCGCTCGCCACCGGAGAGCAGCGCGCCGCCCTCGCCGACGTTCGTCGCCCACCCGCCGGGCAGCCGCTCGATCACCTCGTCCAGCCCGGCTGCGGTCGCCGCCGCCCGTACCTGCGCGTCGTCGGCGTCGGGACGGCCGAGGCGCACGTTCTCCTCGATCGTGCCGTCGAAGAGGTAGACGTTCTGGAAGACGATGGCGATCCCCGCCATCAACGCCTCGGTGTCCATGTCGCGCACGTCCACGCCGCCCACACGCACCGCGCCCGCGTCCACGTCGTAGAACCGTGCGAGCAGTTGCAGCAGCGTGCTCTTGCCCGCGCCCGACGGCCCGACGACGGCGAGCCGCTGCCCCTGCGGCACGGACAACGTCAGGTCCTCGAGCACCGTGCGGTCGCCATGGGCGAACGTGACCGCGTCGAACTCCAGGTCATGGCGTTGCGGCGTGACCGGCTCGCGCGGTTGCGGCAACGGCTCGGTGCTCAGCACCGCATCGAGGCGCTCCAGCTCCGAGCGCGCGGCCCGCAGCTGCCCGCCCATCTCCGCCAGCTTCAGCAGCGGATCGGCGCACCGGGCGGCCAGCACCAGGATCGTCAGCACCTGCGCGGCGCCGATGTGCCCGCCGAGCGCGAGGTAGGCGCCCAGTACCAGCAGAACGGTGAACACCGCCTGCACCGTGGCGCTCATCCCCACGACACCGGGCAGCGCCGAGCGCATCGACCGGCGTGACGCGCGCTGGACCTCGCGCAGCGAGTGGTCGAGCACGGCGAACCGCTCTCCGGTCCGGCCGCCCGCCCGCAGCACCGGCTGCGCCTGGAGGTACTCGATGGTCCGCCCGGTGGCCTCGCGGGCGCGCTCGGCGCCCGCGGCATCGGCGGCGGCCATCGCGCGCCCCGTCCACACGTGGACCGCGACCACGACCGGCGCGGCGAGCAACGCGGCCAGCCCCATCTGCCAGTGGAACGCCAGCATCACGGCGACGATCACCAGCGGGGTCACGCACGCGGCGATGAGCGGCGCCAGCAGGTGCGCCATCACGCTCAGCGCCTGCAGGAGCCCGCGGCCGGCCAACACGGACACGTCCCCCACGCGATCGGCGCTGTACCAGCCGAGGGGCAACCGCGTCAGGTGGTCGCCGAGCCCGTGGTACATGCCCCGCAGCATCGTCGTCCCGACGCGGAAACCCGCCAGATCGCTGAGGTAGCGCAGCACTGCGAAGACCGCGACCGCTGATCCGAACGCGATCAACCACGGCCACGCGTCCGCCGGCGTTGCACCGAACAGCGCCTGCAGCACCGGCACGACGAGCGCGTACGACAGGCCCTCGACGATCGCGGTCGTCGTCATCAGGGCGACCGTGCGACGGATCGGCGTGGCGTACCCCTGTCCCAGCACGCGGAGCACCAAGGTGATCACTAGAGCTCACTTCCTGCGCCGAGCGCCGATCGGTGGGTTCGCCAGAACTCGGCGAACTTCGCGTTGTGTTCCCGCAGCTCGGCCGGGCTGCCGCGCTCGACGATCACTCCGTTCTCCAGCACGACCACGGTGTCGGCGTCGGCGATCGTCTCCATCCGGTGCGCGATCACGAGGACCGTCCGATCACCGCCCACGGTCGCCATGGTCTGGCGCACCGCTGTCTCGGTCTGGGGGTCGGCGAAGGCGGTGGCCTCGTCGAGCACCAGCACGGGGGTGCGGGCGAGCAGGGCGCGGGCGATCGCCACGCGCTGGGCCTCGCCACCGGACAGCGTGGCGTCATCACCGAGCACCGTGTCGTACCCGTCCGGCAGCTCGAGGATCCGCTCGTGGATGTTCGCCAGCGTCGCGGCGTGGACCACCTCGTCGACGTCGGCGTGGGGCACCGCGAGTGCGATGTTGTCGGCGACCGACGCCCGCAGCAGGCGGACGTCCTGGAAGACGAAGGACACCTGCCGGTAGAGCTCGTCGCTGCCGATCTCGCGCAGGTCGACACCGCCGAGCGAGATCGAACCGTGCGTCGGGTCGAAGAACCGCGGCAGCAGCTGCACCAGCGTGGACTTCCCGCTACCCGACGGCCCGACGATCGCGGTGACCGTGCCCGGCTCGAGCACCAGGTCGATCCCGCGCAGCACCTCGTTCTCGGGCTCGTAGCCGAACCGGACGTTGCGCAGCTCCACCCGGTGGCCCTGCGGCACGAGCGGCTTCGCGGGCTGTGGCAGCGACGGCACCGCGAGCACGTCCGTGATCCGCCCGACCGCGCGCCGGGCCGCCTGCATGTCGTCGAAACCGTGCCCGATCGCCGCCAGCGGAGCGGTGAGACCCAGACCGAGCAGCAGGAACGGAACGAGGTCCGCCGCGGCCATCCCACCACTCGTGATCAGGACGGCGCCACCGACCAGCACGACCAGCAGGACGAACGGCGGCGACAGTGCGAGCTGCATTCCCGCCGCGATCGGCGACATGCGGAGCACGAACCGCAGGAAGATGCGCACGAAGTCGTCGACGGCGGTGCGGAACGTGCGGTGCGTGCGCTCGGAGCCGCCGAAAGCCTTGATCACCGAGATGCCCTGGACGAACTCGACGGCCGAATCCGCGATCCGCCCCATGGCCTCGTCGAAGGCGTGCTGCTCGCGCGTCACCGACGGGGTCATGAACAGCGGCACCAACGCCACGGCCAGCACCACCGGAACAAGGGTGATCAGCGTGAGCCGCCAGTCGACGGTGCACAGGTAGACCAGTGACACCAGCGGCACCACGAACGCGGATACGAGCTCGGACGGCGTGTGGGCGATGAACGGGTGCACGGCACTCACGTCCTCGCCGACCACCTTCGCCAGCTCGCCGGTCCGGCGCCGGGAGAACCAGCCGATCGGCACGCGTCCCAGCCGCGCGGCCAACGCTCGTCGGAACGACAGCTGCACGTGGGTGTCCAGGAGGTGTCCGACCCCCGACGACGCCGCGGTGAACAGCAGCCGGACGAGCAGGCCGGCGGCGCCCGCGATCACGACGAACCAGACGTGGCGGTGGTCGATCGGGCCGGGCGACAGCAGGGCGCGACCCAGCTCGACGACCGCGAGCGGCGGTGCCAGACCCGCGACAGCGCCGATGACCTGCAGGATCACCACGGCGGCGAAACTCCACCGATACGGGCGCAACAGCCCGGCGATGCCCTGATCGGTAGCGGTCATCGCGCTCCCACCGCCGCCACGCCCGGCGCGACGGCCGCGGTCCGGCGGATTCCGGGATGGACGAACGCGAAGACGGCCAGCGCGGCCAGCAGTGCCGTGCCGAGGAGGTAGGGGGCGGAGGGGGCGATCTCGTACAGGCCGGTGCCCAGCAGCGGGCCGAGCATGAAGGCGAGGGCGCCGGCGGAGCCGACCAGCCCGGCCACGGCGCCCTGCTCCTCCTGCGTGGCCAGGAGGGTCGGCCCGGACATGAAGCCCGGCACCCCGAACCCCATGCCCGCCCCGAGCACGGCGGTGCCGGCGCCCAGCAGGAGCACGTCGGACGCAGCGGTCACGACGACCATCCCGGCCGTCATGACGACCGTTCCCACCCGGAGCAGGCGCACCGGTGTCCAGCCCAGGCGCGGCACGGCCACGACCTGCACGAGGATGATCATGCCTGCAGCGGCGAGCATGACCAGGCCGGTGAGCCGCCCGGTCTCCTGCGCGGTGAGCGCCAGCCGGTCCTGCAGCAGGAACCCGACGGTCATCAGGACGATCGCGAGGGCCAGGTACAGGCCGAAGCCGGCGGTCAGGAAGGGCCACATGCGGCGGTCCAGCGGGCTGACCCCGACCGTGCCGGGGCGCACCCGGTGGGCCTGCGGCTTCGGCAGCTTGATCGCGATCAGGACGGCGATCACGGCCAGGACGACCGGCGCGACGTAGAGCGGGGCCAGCAGGCCGGCCGCGACCAGCACGCCGCCCAGCGCGGGCCCGACGGCCAGCGCGAGGCCCTGAGCAGCCCCGATCATGGACATGCCCCGCACCCGCTCGCTCGCGCCGGAGGTCATGCCGACCACGTAGGACTGGGCGGTCGCCGGCGCCGCGGCCCACGCGAGACCGAACACGAGACCCCGGCTGAGCAGGACCAACGTGAACAGCAGCGGCACGGCGAGCGCGCCCGTCAGCCCGATCTGGGCGACGACCGCGAACGCCAGCAGGCCGACCGTCCCGCCCACGAGCGAGATCAGCAGAACCCGCCGGTGGCCCCAGGACACGCTGCGACGGCCCCAGAACGGGCTGGTCAGCACGACGCCCGCGCCGCCCACCGCGTAGACGATCCCCAGCATGATCTCGCTGAACCCGAGTTCGCGTGCGAGTGGCGGAAGGATCGGGTTCACCATCTGCTGACCCGCCATCAGGCCGAACACCGCCAGGCACGGGAGCAGGATCGCGCGCCCGCCACCGGTCTCCGTCGTCGTGCTCACGGCAGTTCCCGGGTTCGCACGGCGGAGTACGTCGACGGGTCGTCGGGCACGGGCAGTGCGGGAAAGCGAAAAGCCCTCGCGGCATTCCGCCGTTGCGATCTCATGGGCCCAGCATCACGCGACGGCGTCACCGGGGTCTTGGACGAATGTTCGGGCGCCCTCAGCCCGTCAGGGTGGGATCGTCGAGGAGCCAGGCGGGCTCGTCGGTCCAGGACGGATCCGCGCGGAGTTCGCCGGGAGTCGCGGCGGCGAGGTCGAGGAAATCGCGGTTGAGGTGCGATTGGTCGGCGTAACCGGAGACGGCGGCGACGGCTGCCAGATCGACGCCGGCGCTGATCAGGCGGAGGGCGCGATCGAACCGGACGATCCTGGTGGCGCGTTTGGGGCTGACACCCACCTGGTTCTTGAAGCGGCTCCAGAACCGGGTACGGCTCCAGCCGTAGTCACGTGCCAGATCGGCGACGCAGACCTGCCCGCCGCTTCGGCGGATGCGCCGCCACGCGTCGGCGACTTCCGGATCCCCCGTGCGGTTCTCGCGACAACGCTGCATGAGGCTCTCGTGGACCAGCGCGAAGCGGCGTTCCCAACCTCGGGTCTCGACGAGCCGGGACCGGAGCCGTTGCGCGTCCGCTCCCCAGACCTCGTCCAGCGCGATCGGCGACTCGTCGAGCTCGACCGGCGACACGCCGAGGACGGCCGCTGCCACCAGAGGCGACAGCTGCACCTCGATGCCCTCGATGTCGGATCCTCGAACCTGACCCACCTGCGGCGTCATCCCCGCGACCAACCCGCTCGCCTTCTCGGTCAGCCCGCTCGACTGCAACGAGTCGGAAGTGCAGTGGAAGATGATCTTGCACGACGGCAGGGGGAGGACCCTCGTGCGGAACGAGGCACCCAACCGGAAGCCGTGCGTCCACATGCCCTCGAGCGGTGGCTGCCGGGACGGGAACGCCAGCTGGACCTGATCGGCCACGACCGCCACACTACGTTGCTCGCATGCGTGCTCTGGTGCTCTCCGACTTCTGGAAGCTGACCGTCGACGACCTGCCCGACCCGGAGCCCGGCCCCGGCGACGTCCTGATCGAGGTGCTGGCCACCGGGATCTGCGGCTCCGACATCCACGGCTACACGGGGGAGAACGGGCGGCGCATCCGCGGCCAGGTCATGGGCCACGAGACGGTCGGGCGGGTGCTCGCCGTGGGCACCGAGGCCGGCGACGCGGTCGCGGTCGGCGACGCCGTCACCGTCAACCCGGTCCTGTGGTGCGGGCGGTGCCGGCAGTGCGCCGCCGGGCGGGAGCAGGCGTGCCCGGACAAGCAGGTCGTCGGCGTGACGCCCACGCTCACGTCGGCCTTCGCCGAGCGGATGGCGGTGCCCGCGCGCAACGCGGTGCGCCTGCCCGACGGGATGCCCGTCGAGCACGGCGCGCTCGTCGAGCCGCTCGCCGTCGGTTACCACGCGCTGGTCCGGGGCGGGTGCGGTGCGGGCGACGCCGTCCTCGTGCTCGGCGGCGGGCCGATCGGGCAGGCCTGCGTGCTGGCCGCGCAGCGCCTGGGCGCCGAGCGGGTGGTCGTGTCCGAGCCCGCCGCGCAGCGCCGGGAGCTCAACGCGCGCCTCGGCGCCGCCACGGTCGATCCGACCGGCACCGACGACGTCCCCGCCGCGGTGCGCACCGCGCTGGACGGTGATCCCACGCTCGTGGTCGACGCCGTCGGCAGCGCGCGCACCCTCGAGACGGCGTTCGCCGCCGCGCCGATCGGCACCACCGTCGTCCTGGTCGGGATGGGCGCGCCCACGCTGGAGCTCGCCGCGTACGAGATCTCGACGAAGGAGCGCTCGATCGTCGGGAGCTTCTGCTACAGCGCCGCCGAGTTCCGCGACACCGCGCAGTGGGCCGCCACCGCGCCCGACGCCCTGGACGCCCTGATCGAGGGCCGCACCGACCTGGCGGGCGGGGCGGGGGCCTTCGAGGCGCTCGCCAGGGGTACCGACCCGGCCAGCAAGGTACTGGTCTTTCCGCAGGGGGTGGGCCGGTGAAGATCGTCGGGTACGAGCTGTTCCTCGTCGAGCCGCGGTGGCTGTTCCTGCGCCTCGACACCGACGAGGGCGTCAGCGGCTGGGGCGAGCCGATCGTCGAGGGCCGGGCCGCCACCACGGCGCGCGGCGTCGAGGAGGCGATGGAGTACCTCGTCGGCCAGGACGCGAGCCGCATCGAGGACCACTGGCAGGTCCTCACCAAGGGCGGCTTCTACCGCGGCGGGCCGGTGCTCGGCTCCGTCACCGCCGGCATCGACCAGGCCCTGTGGGACATCGCAGGCCGGGCACTGGGCGTGCCGGTGCACCAGTTGCTCGGGGGCCCGGTGCGCGACCGGGCCCGCGTGTACGGCTGGGTGCACGGCAGCGAGCCCGCCGAGCTGGCCGAGGCGGCGCGGGCCCAGGTGGAGCGCGGCCTCACCGCCGTGAAGATGAACCCGTCCGAGCTGCTCGCCCCGCTGGACACCCCGGCCGCCATCCAGCGCGTCGTGGACCGGGTGGCGGCGGTGCGCGACGCCGTCGGCTCCCAGGTCGACGTGGCCATCGACTGCCACGGGCGGTTCTCCACCGCGATGTCGCGGCGCGTGCTGCCGCTGCTGGAGCCGCTGCAGCCGCTGTTCGTCGAGGAACCGGTGCTGCCCGAGCACACCCGTGACCTGGACGCCGTGGTCCGGTCCACGACGATCCCGGTCGCCACCGGCGAGCGCCTGTTCTCCCGGTGGGACTTCCGGGCCGCCTTCGAGGCGGGCATCGCCGTGGCCCAGCCGGACGTGAGCCACGCGGGCGGGATCTCCGAGACGCGCCGCATCGCCGCGATGGCCGAGGTCCACGACGTCCTGCTCGCCCCGCACTGCCCGCTGGGCCCGATCGCGCTCGCCGCGAGCCTGCAGGTCGACTTCGCGACCCCGAACTTCCTGATCCAGGAGCAGTCGCTCGGGATCGGCTACGGCGACGACACCGGATTGCTCGGCTACCTGGTCGACTCCGCCCCGTTCACGTTCGTCGACGGTTCCATCGAGCGGCCCACCGGACCCGGACTCGGTATCGAGGTGGACGAGGCCGCCGTCCGGCGGGCCGCCGAGCGCGGGCACGACTGGCGCACGCCGCTGTGGCGTCACGCGGACGGGTCGCTCGCGGCCTGGTAGCGGAAGCGGATCGCCGCGCCGGGTCACAGCTTGATCACGATAAACGGTTGCTCACGCGGGGCTACCGGACGAGTACGTGCAGTTGCACGTTCACCTCGTTTTCACAGCACAGTTCGTCGCGCGCAACCGTTCGGCCGTCGCGGCAATCCGCTGACCAGCCGTGATCGGTCGCTTCCGTCGGGTTAACTGCCCTCACTCCACGAGGCAGTTCGATCACACACCGTTCCGGAGGCCCATCCGATGAACCGACCGCTCCCCATGCCCGCGCGTGACTGGGCGCTGCTGTTCGCGCGCGTCCTCCTCGGGGTGATCATGTTCGCCCACGGCTACCAGAAGATGGTGATCAACGGCATCGGCCGCACCACCGAGGGCTTCGAGAACCTGAGCATCCCCCTCGCGATCATCTCGGCGTCCTTCGTCACGGTGGTCGAGTTCGCCGGCAGCGTGCTGCTGATCCTGGGCGCGCTCACCCCGGTGATCTGCGGGTTGCAGCTGTTCATCATGATCGGGGCCGCGGTGTTCGTGCACGGCGCGAACGGCATCTTCATCTCCAACGGCGGGTGGGAGCTCGTCGGCGTGATCGGCGCAGGCATGATCGCGATCGCTGCCGCCGGTCCGGGGCGCTTCAGCATCGACCACTTCGTCCGCGGCCGGCAGGCGCAGCACCGGCGCGACATGGAGCGGATCGCCGCACCGCAGCCGCACCCGTCGCCCGCGCTCACCCCGTCAGCCCATGTCCTGGGTGTGCGTCGCTGAGCCACCGTCGTCGCCAGATGGGGCCGTCCGTCGCGGGCGGCCCCATGGCACGTGGTGGAACAGCAGGTTCAGCGCGAACGCCACGATCGCGCACGACGTGATCGACGAGCCGATCACGATCTGCAGGTTGCCCGGCACCTGCGCGTAGAACGTCGGGGCCACCACCGGCAGCATCCCGACGCCGAGCGAGATGGCCACGATCATCAGGTTGTCGCTTCCCTCGAAGCGCACCTTGTGCAGGGTCCGGATGCCCACGGCCGTCACCGTCGCGAACATCACCAGGCCTGCGCCGCCGACCACGGGTCCCGGCAGGGAGGCCACCACCTCGCCGGCCTTCGGCACCAGCCCCAGCAGCAGCAGCGCCGCGCCCGCGACGGCGGGGACGTAGCGGCTGCGCACGCCGGTGAGCTGCACCAGCCCCACGTTCTGGGCGAAGATCGTGTCCGGGAACGAGTTGAACACGCCGCCGAGCACCCCGGACAGGCCGTCCGCGGCCAGCCCGCGCGCGATCCGCTTCGGCGGGAGGTCCTCGCCGGTCATCTCGCCGACGGCGAGCATGTCGGCCGTCGACTCCGCGAAGATCACGAGCATCACCACGCACATCGAGACGACCCCGGCCACCGGGAACTCCGGCGGACCGAACAGGAACGGCGCGGTCATCCCGAACCACGGTGCGCCCGCCACGCCCGAGAAATCGGTGAGGCCCAGCGGGATCGCGACGAGCGCCCCGACCAGCAGGCCGGTGAGCACCGCGATCTGGCCGACGAAACCGCGCACGAACCGGGTGATCAGCACGATCAGCACGACGATGCCGCCGGCGAGCGCGAGGCCCGTGAGGTCGCCGTAGTCGGGCGCCGCGGGGTCCTCGCCCGCGATGAGGCCGGCCGCCGCCGAGATCAGGGACAGCCCGATGATCGTGATCACGCTTCCCGTCACGACCGGCGGGAAGAACCGGATGATCGAGGAGAACGGCACTGCGATCAGGACGCCGAAGATCCCGGACGCGATCATCGAGCCGTAGACGCCGGGCAGGCCGAAGTTCTGACCGATCAGGATCATCGGCGTGACGGCGGCGAACGTCGCGCCGGTGACCACCGGCAGCCGCACGCCGAGGATCTTCCCCACGCCGAGGGTCTGCAGCAGCGTGATGACCCCGGCCACGACGAGGTCGGCGTTCACCAGCAGGCCGATCGTGCGCGTGTCGAGCCCGAGCGCGCTGCCGACGATGAGCGGCACCGCCACGCAGCCTGCGTACATCACGAGCACGTGCTGCAGGCCCAGCACGAGCAGCCGGCCGGGCGGCGGCACCTCGTCGACGGCGCTGCGGGCCGGCTTCCCGGATGTCTCGGTCATGAGCGGAACTTAGTGTCCGGAGCCGTCGGTCCGGCACCGGTCGGCGACGGCGATCGTGCCGCGGGTCGCATCCAAGATCGCTACTTCGGCGCGTTCCCGGGCGGATTCGACCCGTTTTCGCGCCGACTCGACGATCATGGGGTGGTGGAGGCCCCTGTTCGTATCATCGTCGGCCGGAGGAGGTGCCCATGCTGCGCCACGTCACGGTCACCCGGTACGTCACCCCGCTCCGCGAGGGCGGGTCGCTGCCCGGGCTGATGGAGGCCGACGACCTCGGCACCTACGTCGTCAAGTTCACCGGCGCGGGGCAGGGGCACAAGGTGCTCGTCGCGGAGATCGTCACCGGTGAGCTCGCCCGCCGGCTGGGCCTGCCGGTGCCCGAGCTGGTCACCGTGGAGCTCGACCCGGCGCTGGGCGCCGCGGAGCCCGACCAGGAGGTGCAGGAGCTGCTGAGGGCCAGCCCGGGGCTCAACCTCGGCATGGACTTCCTGCCCGGTGCCCTCGAGCTCGACCCCGTGGCGTTCGGGGTCGACCCGGCGTTCGCCGGGCGCGTGCTCTGGTTCGACGCGCTCGTCGGCAACGTCGACCGGTCGTGGCGCAACACCAACATGCTGTTCTGGCACGGCTCGCCCTACCTCATCGACCACGGCGCCACGCTGACGTTCCAGCACGCCTGGTCCGGGGCGCACGCCTGGGCGCAGCGCTCCTACGACGCGGCCGACCACGTCCTGCTGGGCTGCGCGCCCGACCTCGACGCCGCGGACGTGGCGCTCGCCCCGCTGGTGACGGCGGAGGTGGTGCGGGCAGCCGCCGACGCGGTGCCCGACGCGTGGCTCGCCGACGAGCCCGGCTTCGCCGATCCCGACGAGGTGCGCGCGGCGTTCGTCACGCAGGTGCTCGCCCGCCGCGACGCCCGGGAGGCCTGGTTGCCGGGCGTGCGCGCCGCCGTCGCCGCACGTGCCGCGTCCGGCGCGCCACCGGCCACCCGCACGGCCACCCGCCCGTTCTGGGTGCGCACGTGACCGCCCGGCATCCGTTCGAGTACGCGTTGCTGCGCGTCGTCCCGCGGATCGAGCGGGGCGAGGCGTTCAACGCGGGCATCGTGCTCTACAGCCGGCCCGTCGACTATCTCGGCGCGCGTGTGCACCTCGACGCGCGGCGCCTGCACGCGTTGGACCCGGACGCCGACGCCGACGTGATCGACGCCGCCCTGCAGGCCGTGCAGGCGCACTGCGCGGAGGGACCCACCGAGGCCCGGCGCGCCGGGCCGGCCGGCGAGGAGGACCGGGGCCGCCGGTTCCGCAGGCTCACGGCCCCGCGCAGCACGATCGTCCAGGCCGGCCCGGTGCACACCGGCCTGACGGCGGACCCGCAGGCCGATCTGGACCGCCTGCTCGCGGCCCTGGTGCTCCCACTGGCGGCCGCGCGTCGGCTTTGATGGGGGGATGACCGACGCCGTTCCGCCCCGCCCCCTGACCGACTGGCTGCGCCGCGAGGTACCGCAGGTCCCGGTCGGCGACGAGCCGGTACCGGTCGAACGGATCTCCGGTGGCCACTCCAACCTCACCTACCGCATCACCGACGCGGCGGGGGGCCTGTGGGCACTACGACGGCCGCCGACCGGGATGGTGCTGGCCACCGCCCACGACATGGGCCGCGAATGGCGGTTCATCACCGCGCTCGCGCCGACCCCCGTGCCCGTGGCCCCGCCGGTGGCGTTCTGCGCGGATCCGGACGTGATCGGCGCGGAGTTCTACCTCATGGAGTTCGTGGACGGCGAGGTGCTCAACGACGAGGAGTCCGGCCAACGGCTCGCCGACGGGCCGGCGCGCCGTACCGCGGGCCTGCACGCCGTGGACGTGCTCGCCGACCTGCACGCCGTGGATCCCGACACCGTCGGCCTCGGCGACCTGCGCCGTCCCGGCAACTACCTGGAACGCCAGCTGCGCCGCTGGCACCGGCAGGTGCACGAGTCCGCGGTGCCCGACCTGTCCGCGGTGGACGCCGCGCACGCGCGGCTCGTCGAGCGGTCGGCCGCGCTCGCGCCGGCGGAGTCGCGCATCGCGCACGGCGACTACCGCCTCGGCAACCTCGCCGTCGGCCCGGACGGGCGCGTGCGCGCCGTCTTCGACTGGGAACTCGCCGCGATCGGCGACCCGCTCGCCGACCTCGGCTGGCTGCTCGCGTCGTGGGGACGGCCCGGCGACCGGGTCGCGGCCACCATCTCCGCCCCGAGCCTGGCTCCCGGTTACGCCGAGCGGGACGAGCTGGTGGCCCGCTACGTCGAGCGCTCCGGCCGCGACCTCGCCACCCTGCAGGCCGACCTCGACGTCTACGTCGCCTTCGCCCGCTGGCGCATGGCCTGCATCGGCGCGGGCGTCTACAGCCGCTACGCCGGCGGCGTGATGGGTACGGCGGAGGCCGACGCCGGTGCGTCCCGCCTGGAGGCGGTGCAGAGCCAGGCCGAGGCGGCACTCACGGCCCTGGGCGGCTGACAACCTGCTGGTGCGGCGGCCCGGGTCGTGCAGCGGCCGGCCTGCGACCAGCCCGCCCACGCTCGCCGTCGACGGGCGCGAATCAGGGGCGTGGCCGGACACGGGGGTGCGAAGCCTCCTTCTTCGCCGACGCCCCCGTCGACGGGGTGCGCGGCGCGAATTCGGGGCCGTGACGGGGCATGAGGTGCACGAGCCACGCGACTGGCTGTGGTGCCGTTCCCGAACCCCTCCGATGTCTCGCCGGATCGGGCCGTCGCATGCAGGATGGTGATCGCTGCGAGAAGTACCGGACGTCGCCGCGACAGCACCCACGCGCTTCTCGGACCGACCACCAGGCCGTGATCGGTCCGAGAAGTACGGCTAGGCGTCCACCGCGGCGGGGGAGAGGTGCACGGGCATCGCGTGGTAGCCGCGCAGTACGCGCGTGGGGCGGCGGCGCGGCGGGCCGGCGAGCGCGAGGTCGGGGAAGCGGTCGAACAGCGCCCGCAGGCCGACCTCGCCCTCCATCCGGGCCAGCGCGGCGCCGAGGCAGAAGTGCGGGCCGCTGGAGAAGGCGAGGTGCTCGCCCGCGTTCTCGCGCGTGACGTCGAAACGGTCCGGGTCGGTGAAGACGGCCGGGTCGCGGTTGGCGGCGCCGAGCAGCACGACGACGACCCGGCCGGCCCGGACGCGCTCGCCCGCCACCTCCGTGTCGCGATGGGCGATGCGCCCGGTGCGCTGCACGGGGGAATCCACGCGCAGCACCTCGTCGACGGCGCGCGGCCAGCGCTGCGGCTCGTCGCGCAGCAGCGCGAGCTGGTCGGGGTGGGCGCAGAGCTGCGCGACGCCGTTGCCGATGAGGTTGACCGTGGTCTCGAACCCGGCGGCGAGCAGCAGCATCGCGATGCTGGCGAGCTCGTCCTCGGACAGGCTCCCCTCGCCGTCGTGCTGGTGCACGAGCGCGGAGAGGATGTTCTCCCCCGGATTGCGGCGCAGGTGTGCGAAGTGGCCGGTCATCCACTCCTGCAACGCCGCGATGTCGCGCTCGGAGCGACGGAACTGCGAGAACGTCAGGCCTGCGTCCAGCGACAGCGCCGCGCCCTCGCCCCACTCCAGGAACTGGCGGCGCATCTCCACGGGCGCGCCGAGCATCTCGGCGATCACGGTGGCGGGTAGCAGGCTCGCGTAGTCGGCGATCACGTCCGCGCCTGCGCCGTTGCCGGCCATGGTGTCCAGCAGGTCGGCGGCGATCTCCTCGGTGCGCGTCCGCAGCGCCGCCACCGCCCGCGCGCTGAACGCCCTCGTCACGAGCTTGCGGTAGCGCGTGTGGTCGGGCGGGTCGGTGGACAGCATGGACGGCGGCTCCACCGGGCCGAGCGGGCCGCGCCCGGCCGCGCGCACGGCGAAGCGCAACGCCGCGGGCGCGCGTCCCGACGGGCCGCCGACGACGCCGAAGTCCGGGCTGCGCAGGACCGCGGTGGTGAGGTCGTGGTGGGCGGTGTTGAGCACGACCGTGTTGTCCACCAGGCGACCCTGCGCGCGGACCGTGGCGTAGTGCGGGAACGGGTCGGCGATCGTGGCGGGGTCGAGCATGAGTCGGGCGGTGAGGTCACCGGCCTGCATGCGCTTCCCGACGGCGCGGCGGACGAGCCCGTGCCGCAGCCCCCACCGGATGGCCCGTCGGACCTCGTCGACCACAGCCGTTCCCATCGCGTGCCTCCCGCTCGCCCTGCGCGCGAGGTTACCGGCGGTAACTCGATGTTGGCCACCCTCGCCGTCCGTCGGGTACGACTAGGGGGTGACCGACCCGCGGCTGCTCGCCGTCAGCGACCTGCACGTGCGCCACCCCGACAACCGGACGATCGTGGAGGCCCTGCGCCCGACGAGCGACGGCGACTGGCTGATCGTCGCGGGCGACGTCGCGGAGCAGGTGGCCGACGTCGAGTGGGCGCTGGGGCTGCTGCGGGAGCGGTTCGCGCGGGTGCTCTGGGTGCCGGGCAACCACGAGCTGTGGACGCGCAGCAAGGACCCGGTGCCGCTGCGCGGCGAGCAGCGCTACCGCGCCCTGGTACAGGCTTGCCGCGAGCTGGACGTGCTCACCCCCGAGGACCCCTTCCCGGTGTGGGACGGCCCTGGCGGTCCCGCCACCGTGGCGCCCCTGTTCGCGCTGTACGACTACTCGTTCCTGCCGGAGGGGACGACCACCTCCGAGGAGGGCCTGGCCGCCGCGTACGCCGCGGGCGTCGTGTGCACCGACGAGCACCTGCTGCACCCGGATCCCTACCCGGACCGGGCGGCGTGGTCCGCGGCGCGCATCGTGGAGTCGGAGCGCAGGCTCGACGCCTGCGACCCCGACCTGCCCACGGTGCTGGTCAACCACTGGCCGCTCACCCGCCACCCCACCCGCGTGCTGCGCTACCCGGAGTTCGCCCTCTGGTGCGGCTCGACGCGCACGGCGGACTGGCCGGTCCGCTACCGCGCCACCGCCGTCGTCTACGGGCACCTGCACATCCCGCGGGTGACCTGGGAGGACGGCGTGCGGCACGTGGAGGTGTCGCTGGGCTACCCGCGCGAGTGGCAGCCCCGCGACGAGCGCAACGGCACGCGCGTCGTGGACCTCCTCCCGCGCCAGGTGCTGCCCGCCTGACGGTCACGCCCGCCCGCGGCCCCCGTAGCGGCGGCGGAACTTCTCCACCTGGCCGGCGGAGTCGAGGACGCGCTGTGCGCCGGTCCAGAACGGGTGGGAGTACGCCGTGACGTCGACGCGGATCAGGGGATAGCTGTTGCCGTCCTCCCAGGTGACCGTCTCCGCCGAGGTGGCGGTGGACCGGGTGAGGAACGACTCGCCGGTGGAGCGGTCCTGGTAGACGACGGGTCCGTAGGCGGGGTGGATGTTCGATCGCATGTCCAGCTTAACGACAACGATTGTCGTTATGTTCCGCGCTGGCGGTATCTTGTCGGACCGGGGCATTGCTGCCACTGGTGGACGTCCGCGCAGGCCCCGACCATGGCTGCCATGAACGTGCTGTGGGTCTTCGCCCATCCCGAGCCGCGCTCGCTGAGCGGCACGCTGCGCGCCGACGGCGAGCGCGCCCTGCGGGATCTCGGGCACGAGGTGCGCACGACGGATCTCTACGCGATGCGCTGGAACCCGGTCGTGGACCGGTCCGACTTCACCGCCGAAGACGGCGAGCGGCTCGTCGTGGGCGACGCGTCCGAGCGGGCGCACTGCGGCGGGACGCTGAGCCCGGACATCCGCGCCCAGCAGGACGACCTCCGCTGGGCCGACGCGGTCGTGCTGCAGTTCCCGCTGTGGTGGTACGGGATGCCGGCGATCCTCAAGGGCTGGTTCGACCGCGTCTTCGTGAAGGGCTTCGCCTACGGCGTGCGGGACCCCGAGACGCACCGCACCCGCCGCTACGGCGACGGGCTGCTGCGCGGCACGCGCGCGCTCGCGGTGGTGACGGCCGGCGCGCCGGAGCCCAGCATCGGCCCCCGTGGGCTGAACGGCGACATCGAGCTGCTGCTGTTCCCGCTGCTGCACGGCACGCTCTTCTACACGGGGATGGACGCGCTGCCGCCGTTCGTCGTAGCGGGCGCGGACCGCATGAGCGAGGACGGCTGCACGGAGGCGTCCGAACGGCTCAAGGAGCGCCTGCGGGCGCTGCCGGACGCTGAGCCGATCGCGTTCCGCCCGCAGAACGGTGGCGACTACGACGACGATCTCGTCCTTCGCCCCCAGGTCATGCCCGGGGGTTCGGGGCTCGGCGTGCACGTGCGGGCCTGACGCCCCCGGTGCCGCGCCCGGTTCCCCGCGGAGGAGGATCGGCGGCCGTGACACCCGCTTCGCGCCCCGTCCTGCGCCGGGTCCTCTGCGGCCCGGTCCTGCTGCTCGCGTTCCTCGCCGCCTGCAGCGCACCGGACCAGGCCGCGCAGGAGCCGCCCGCCCCGCCCGCGCAGGCCCAGCACGAGGGGCACGGTGGCGGTGAGCACGGCGCCGGTGGGCACGGTGCCCACGGCTCCGGCGGTGCGTCCCTGTGGGCGGTGCAGACCGGCCCGCTCGGCATCGTCCTCACCGACGGCGCAGGCCACCTCATGTACCGCTCCGACGCGGACAGCGCCGAGCCGTCCACCTCGACCTGCACCGGGGCGTGCGCGGAGACCTGGATCCCGATGACCGTCGAGCCGGACCAGGCGCTCGACCTCGCGGGCGTGGACGACGAGCTCGTCGGCCGGGTGCAGCGCCCCGACGGCGCCACCCAGCTCACGCTGGCGGGCTGGCCGCTCTACCGCCACCGCGACGACGACGGCCTGCTGACCACCACCGGCCAGCACGGCGCGGAGGGCAGCTGGTTCGCCGTCACGCCGACGGGGGAGAAGGCCGCACCGGCCTGACCGGGCCGCGGCGCCGGCTCAGCCGTCCTCGCGCAGGAACTCCGACAGCGCGGCGGTGAGCTCTGCGGGCCGGTCCTCCTGGACGAGGTGGCCTGCGCCAGGGATGATCCGCAGCCGCGCTCCCGGGATGCGGGCCGCGAGCTCCCGCCCCCGCTCGACCGGCACCCACGTGTCGTCCTCGCCCCAGCACACCGCGACCGGCACGTCGATCGTGGCGTACCGCTCCTGCATCGAGTCGGTGTAGCTCCGATCGCCCAGGCGGACGGTGAGCTGGCGGTAGAAGGCCTGCTGCCCGCCGTCCGCGATCCAGGGAGCCACGAGCGCGTCGAGGGTGGCGGGATGCAGGCCCGGGCTGCTCGCCGAGCTCACGTACTCGCGCAGCAGGGCGGCGTGCGGGCCGGGCGGGAGGCGGCCGAACACGTCCGCGTGCTCGCCGACCAGCTGAGAGAAGGCACTTCCCCACGGCGGCAGCGAGACGGCGTCGACCAGGGCCAGCTTGAAATACCGAGCACCGCGCAGCAGGTGGGCGCCGAGCGCGACGGCGCCGCCGGAGTCGTGGGCGATCACCGCGGGCTCGGCCAGGCCCCACTCGCCCAGCAGCTCCACGAACACGTCGCGTTCCGCGGCCAGCGAGACGTCCTGCCCCTCGGGCTTCTCCGACGCCCCGTAGCCGGGCATGTCCCAGACGTACACGAGGTGGTGACGGGCGAGGGCACGCGCGAGACCGCGCCACACGTAGGACGAGAACGGCGTGCCGTGCAGCAGGACCACCGCAGGAGCGCCCGGATCACCGAGGCGGTTCCAGCGGACGGTGCCCGCGCTGCTGCGGTAGCTCTCCGGCAACCGCCACTCGTCGGCCATGCGCGCCTCCTCCGTCACGGGCGACGCTAGCTCCGGCCCCCGACATCTCCTGCTCTGCGCGCGCGGTACTCGGTGGGACTCATGCCGAAACGGGCCCGGAAGCGGCGGGCGAAGTAGTTCGGGTCGGCCCACCCGACGCCCGCCCCGACGTCGGCCACCGGGTCGGCGGTGCGCAGCAGCCGGCTCGCGGCGGCCTCGGCGCGCAGCACGGCGAGGTGCGCCATCGGTGGCCGGCCGACGGCCCGGTGGAAGAGCCGGGAGAAGTGCGCGGGACTCACCGCCACCGCGGCGGCGAGCTCCTGCGCTCGCCACGGCCGGGCGAGGTCGGCCGCGAGCAACCGCAGCGCGTCCGCGACGACCGACGGCGTGCCCGCGAGGCGTCCGGCCTCCGCGACCTGCTCCGCGTCGAGCTCGCAGGCGAGGCCGCGCAGCAGGAGCAGGAGGTGGGCGACCTGGTGGGGCCGGGGCGCCTGCGGCGGTGGCTCGGCGATGCGTTGCAGCGCGTCCTGGCAGTAGCGCAACGCGGCGCCGGGGAGCCGGACGGGGACGACGCCGTCGTCGGCTTCCCGGCCGGGATGCACCAGGAGGCGCAGCCGCGGTTCCCCGACCAGCCACAGCAGCTCGTGCTCGAGCAGCCGTGCGCGGAAGCAGCAGTTGACGACAGCGAGCCCCGCGCAGCGCCGGTAGGCGTGCCAGGCCCCGGGACGGATGACGAACGCGTCGCCGCGCCCGATCCCGCGGCGCCCGTAGAGCGTCTCGTGCACGGCGGTACCGGCCTCGACGACGGCCACCTCGACGAAGTCGTGATCGTGCGCCACGAGGCTCCCGGTCAGGATGTGGCGGTTCACGTCGATCTCCGCGTCCGCCTGCGTCGGCAGGCCGGTCCAGCTCATGTGGTCGACGGTCATCGCACCCGCCACCGTAGGGGCGCCGAGCAGGATCGTGCTGGTGCGGGCGTGGATCCGACTGTCGTGGTCCGGCGCGGCCGCGCAGGCTTGGCGACCATGTCCACCGCGAGCGCAGCGACGACGCTGCCGGCCGAATCCATCGACAGCTACCGCCGCAACGGCTACCTGCACGTGGCCGGGGTCCTCGACGCGGCCGAGGTCGCCGAGGCGCACGACGCCGCGATCGCGCTCTCGTCCACCATGGCGTCCCGCCGCTACAAGGGTGAGCCGTTCACCCAGCTGGTGAACTGCTGGCAGCACGACGAGCGGCTCCGCGCGTTGACGCTCGACCCGCGCATCGCAGGGCTGGCCGAGACGCTCGCCGGCGTGCCGCTGCGGCTCTGGCACGACCAGACGCTGATCAAGCAGCCGCAGCGGTCCACCGCCACGGAGTTCCACCTCGACGCCCCGTACTGGCCCCACGCCGGCGGGCGGCACTGGCTGACCGCGTGGGTCGCGCTGGTCGACGTGCCGGTCGAGCGGGGGTGCATGACGTTCCTGCCGGGGTCGCACGTCGACGGCGACTTCGTCAGCGTCGACCTCGAGAACGCGACCGCACTCTTCGACGCCCTGCCGCACCTGCGCTGGTGGCCGCGCGTCACCGTCCCGCTGCGCGCGGGCGACCTCACCTTCCACCACGGGCTGACCGCGCACGCCGCCACGCCGAACCTCACCGACGAGCCCCGCGTGGCGCACGCTGTGATCTACATGGACGCGGACACGCGCTACAGCGGCACGCGGCACGTCGTCGCCGACCCGCTCGGCCTGGAGCCGGAGTCCCCCTTCGCGCACGAGCTCTTCCCCCGCGTCCCCGGCGACAGCCGCCTGACACCGTGACCGTCGACGACGCGCGCGACCAGGACACCACGATCACGCGCCAGCAGTGGAGGTGGTCGGTCCTCGCCGCCATGGCGTCCTACCTGGACGCCGGCTCGATCGTCGCCCTCGGCGCGGGCCTCACCCTCTTCCAGGCCGAGTTCGGGCTGCCGAGCTCCGGGGTCGGGGTCCTCGCCGCCCTCGGCCCGAACGCCATCGGGGCCGCCATCGGCGCCTTCGTCGGAGGCCGGCTCGGCGACAGGTTGGGCCGCAAGCGCATCTACAAGTGGGACCTGCTGGTCTACGCGCTGGGGGTGCTGCTCATCGCGCTGGCCGTCGACCCCGCGATGCTGTTCGTCGGCACGTTCGTGGTGGGCCTGGCCGTCGGCGCCGACGTGCCCACCTCGCTGGCGCTGGTCGGGGAGCTCGCGCCGGCGCGCGGACGGGGCCGGCTCCTCGGGCTCACCCAGGTGGCCTGGAGCCTCGGCCCGGTGGTCGTGCTCGTGCTCGCGCTGGCGTTGAGCTCGCTCGGCCTGCTGGGCATCCGGATCGTGTTCCTGCACCTGTTCGTGGCCGCGTGCGTCACGTGGGCGCTGCGGCGCGGGATGGCCGAGTCGGCCCGCTGGACGGCGGCCGCGGCCGCTGCGGGCTCGGCCGGGACCCGGGTGCGGGAGATGTTCCGCGGCCCCAACCTGCGTGCGCTGGTGTGGACCGGCACCGTCTACACGTTCTGGGGCCTGGCGGCCGGCACCACGGGCATCTTCACGCCCTACGTCGTCGAGACGCTCGGTGCCGGTACCCAGGCCGCGGGCGTCGCGCTGTCCTGCGCCGGGTTCGTCATCGGCATCGTCGTGACGGTCGTGGTGTTCATGCCGCTGAACGACCGCAGCTACGCCACCCGCCGCACGATGTGGGCCGTCGGCTCCGTGCTGCAGATCTCGGCCTTCGCGCTCTACCTGGTCCTGCCGTTCACCGTGCCCGTGGTCATCGCCAACATCGTGCTGTTCGCCGTGGGCGCCGGGCTCGCCGGTGACTCGACCTACCGCGTGTTCAGCCAGGAGCTGTTCCCGACCATGCTGCGCGGCACCGCCCAGGGGTTCACGTTCGGCGTGGCCCGCACCGTGCTGGGCGTGTGGAGCCTGTTCGTGCCGATCCTCGCGTCCGCGGAGATCGGCCCGGTTGCCTTGCTGCTCACCGCGTTCCTGGTGGTCAGCGGCGTCGTCGGCTACGCCTTCATGCCGGACACGGTCGGCAAGTCGCTCGAGCGGATCGCGCAGGAGCGCGCCGCCCGGTGACGTCGTCGAGGTAAGGTCCGCCTTACCTCGACGGCACGTCCGGCCGTCGACGCCGTCCGCGAAGGAGAACGATGACGAGGGTCCTGCACAGCGAGGACGAGCTGCGGGAGTTCGTCAAGGAGCCGCACCCCACCATCGCGGACAAGGCGATCGACCACGTCGACGCCGAGTCGAGGCGGTTCATCGAGGCCAGCCCGTTCTTCCTGCTGGCCACCGCGGCCGAGGACGGCACCTGCGACGTCTCCCCGCGCGGCGACCCGCCCGGCAGCGCGCTGGTCCTCGACGATCGCACGCTCGCCTTCGGCGACCGCAAGGGCAACCGGCGGCTCGACAGCCTGCGCAACATCCTGCGGCAGCCGCACGTCGGCATGCTGTTCCTGGTGCCGGGGATGGGGGAGACGTTGCGCGTGAACGGCACCGCGCGCATCGTCGCCGACGCCCCCTACCTGCCGCGGCTGGCCGTGCAGGGCGTGGCGCCGCAGCTCGCCGTCGAGGTCCTGGTGGAGGAGCTCTACCTGCACTGCGCCAAGGCCTTCGCCCGGTCCGCGCTGTGGAAGCCCGCCACGTGGCCCGGGGCCGGCACGGTGCCGACGGCGGGGCAGATCGCCCGCAGCCAGTCCGGCACGGCGACACCCGCCGCCGCGATCGACGCCGCCCTGCGCGAGGACGAGCGGGTCAACCAGTACTGACCCACGTCCCGGGGCCGGCGCATGTCGTCGCCATATCGAAAAGCCGATACGCGCCGGCAACACCACTCCGTCTTGACTGGGGGCATGGGCTCCTGCGAGGGGACGGCAGCGTGATCAGGGGAGGGTGGCACCACTGGTTCGGCACGTTCACCGGCGTGGCCGTCCTGACGGCGGCCATGCTGCCGGTGGCCGCGCTGGTGGTGTGCGCCCTGGCCGCCGCCCGCCGGAGTGCCACCGGCACCGCGCCTGCGTGGGTGTGGCGCAGCGCGCTGGCCGAGGTCGGCATCGTCTACGGCACGGTGCCGTGGGTGTGGATGACCATGCTGCCGGGCAGCCGGGCCGGGGAGGTCCCCGGCCGGGTGAGCCTGGTGCCGCTGGTGGATCTGCTCGCGATGGACCGGGGCCAGGTCGTCGGCAACCTGCTGGTGTTCGCGGCGCTGGGGTTCTTCGCCCCGCTGCGGTTCGCGGCGCTGGCATCGGTGGGACGGGTCCTGGCGCTCGCCGTTGGCTGCTCGGCCCTGGTCGAGACCGCGCAGTACGTCCTGCAGCTGGACCGGGTGTCCTCCGTGGACGACGTCCTGCTCAACGCGGCAGGCGCCGGACTGGCCGCGCTGGCGTCGCGCCGGTGGTGGCGGACGGCGGCCGTCACCGGATCCTCTGCCGCGATGTCGCCGGAGTGGCCGACTCCGATCCGACGGAACCGATGAGTCCGGGGCGCTCGCCGAGTCGGACGGTCATGCCCGCCACGGAAACCGCGCGCCGCATGTTCGAGCTCCTCGAGCCGATCTGCCTGGTCACCTACTTCGCCGACGAGCCCGACGAGGAGCTGGCCGCGCTCGGCCACCGCACCTACTGGGACGGCTACTTCGCCAGCCGCGCCGCGCCACTGGGACGGGTGCCGGCAGAGGTCGTGCACGCGGCCTTCTACAGCTTCGCCGAGGGGGGAGGCCGCGCGGCACATCCCGAGCGCGCGGGAGACGGTCCCGCCGGAGGCCTCCTTCGCCGCGTGGCGCCGGGGCAGCGCGGCCTCCGTACGGCGGATCCTCGGCGAGGAGCTGGCTGATTCGCCCGGCCTGGCGCGCGCCGCCGACCTGACCACCAAGGCCGCGACGAGCGCGCCCACGCAAGGCCGGGTGCTGTACGCCGGCTGGCGAACCCTTCCGGTGCCCAGCGACCCCGTCACCCGGCTGTGGCACTCCGCGACCATGCTGCGCGAGCACCGCGGCGACGGGCACGTCGCCGCGCTCCTCGGAGCGAGGATCGGTGGTGCGGAGGCCCACGTGCTGTCCGCGCTGGACATGGGCATCCACCCGCCGGAGTCGTTCGGGCGCATCCACCACCTGCCGAAGCAGCGGCTGGCCGAGGTCATGGACGGTCTGCGCGAGCGCGGGCTCGTCGACGCCGACGGCTGGTTCACCGACGCCGGCCGCGAGACCAAGCAACGCATCGAAGCCCTCACCGACGAGCTCGCCGCTCCGCCCTACGACACCCTCTCCGCCGACGAGCTCGCCGAGCTGGTGGCCGAGCTCGAACCCATCACCGCGAGGCTGGTGGCGGCGGGATCTCGGTGACGAAGGATCAGGCGATACCGGGCGCCTGGGAAGGCGGTGGGCTCATTCCTCCAGGGTCGGACGGAGTACCCGGCGCACGACGCCCCGCAGCCACTGGTGGGCCCCGTCGGCGGTATGGCGCGGGTGCCAGGCCATGCCGATCGTCAGTGGTGGCAGTGGCAGCGGGATTTCCCGCAGGCGCAGTCCCAGTGCGCGCGCCGCGTCGCTGAGTGGTGACGGGGGCTCGTCCGGCAGCGCGGTCGGCACCAGGCAGACCACGTCGCCGACTGCGGCCAGCGCCATCGCCGCCAGATGCCCCGGCAGGACGGCGCTGACCCGCCGCCTGAGCCCTTGCTCGGCCAAGGCCACGTCCAGCGGGCCGGCGAAGCGTCCCCGGCGGCTGACCGCCACGTGCTCGGCCGCCGCCAGCCTGGCGGGCGTCAGGCTTCCTTCAGCGAGCGGATGCTCGGGCCTGACGCCGGCCGCCATCCGGAGCGTGACCAGCTCTTCGACCCGGGTCTCCGGGTCGACGTGGTCGATGGCCCCGATCTCCAGATCGATCCGGCCCTCGCGCAGCGCGGGGCCGGCCTCCCACTCCTCGGCCAGCACCCGCAGGGAGACGCCCGGCGCCCCGCGCCCGGCCAGCTCGAGCAAGCCGGGCGCCAGCGCCGCCCCGACCAGATCCGAGGCCTGGACGGTGAAGGTGCGGCGCAGGGCGGCCGGGTCGATCCCGCCGCTCGGTGTGAGCAATGCCTCCAACCGGCGCACCACCGCGGCGGCCTCGTCCCGCAGCGCCTCGGCCCGGGGTGTGGGCACCATCGCCTGTCCTGCCCGCACCAGCAGCGGATCCTGGAGCACCCGGCGCAGCCGGGCCAGGGTGCGGCTCATCGCTGCGGGGGAAGTGTGCAGCCGCGCGGCGGCACGGGTGACGCTCTGCTCGGTCAGCAGGGCGTCCAGGGCGAGGGCGAGGTTGGCGTCGAGATTCGGGGCTGGGCTGTTCACCTGCATTGTTCCGATCCGGGCAATGATTGGATGCTCAAGTTCCCATTGTGGCAATGCGGTTCGGGTCTGCACGCTCAGGGGGCCGTACCGATCCGACACAGACCCAGAGGTTTTCATGATCGTCATTACCGCACCCACCGGGAACATCGGCCGGCGGCTGCTGTCACTGCTGGTCGAGGCCGCGCCCGCACGTGGAGAGGAGTTGCGCGTCGTGGTCCGCGATCCTGCCCGGCTCCCCGAGGCCGCACGCGGACGGGTCGAGGTGGTCGTCGGCTCGCACGGCGACGCCGCGACCGTCGAGCGCGCCTTCACCGGGGCCGACGCCGTCTTCTGGCTCGTGCCGCCGGACGCCTCGACCACTCCGGACGAGGCGTACAGCGGCTTCACCCACCCGGCCGCGCGGTCGTTCGCCGCCCACGGCGTCGGCCATGTCGTCGGAGTCTCGGCGCTCGGCCGCGGCACCCCGCAGGCCGCCCGGGCCGGGCTGGTCACCGCCTCCCTGACCATGGACGACCTGATCGCCGATTCCGGCGTCGCCTACCGCGCCCTCGCCAACCCGTCCTTCTTCGAGAACCTGCTGGAGGAGGTCGACTCGATCCGCGACGACGGCGTCTTCACCGACACCGTCGCCGCTGACCGTCCAGCCCCGCTGGTGGCCGTCGCCGACATCGCCGCGACGGCGGCCGGGCTGCTGCTGGACCGCTCTTGGACCGGCAGCGGCAGTGTTCCGGTGCTCGGCCCGCAGGACCTGTCGCCCAACGACCTGGCCCGCATCATGACCGAGGAGCTGGGCCGTCCGGTCCGCTACCAACGCCAGCCACTCGACGAGCTGCGATCCACCATGCTCGGCTACGGCCTCAATGAAGCGTTCGTCGAGGGCATGGTCGACATGAAGCGCGCCAAGGACCAGGGCCTCGACTCGGGTGTCGACCGCTCGTCGCAGACGGGCCCGGCCACCGGCTTCGCCCAGTGGTGCGCGCAGACCCTCAGGCCCGCCGTCCTCGCCACGCCGGAGGCAGCTGATGTCCACTGACCGAAGCGAGCCCCCGGTCACCGCCTTCATGCTGGTCAAGATCACGCCCGAGTGGCTGGCGATCGCCACCTGATGCCCGCGCGAGGAGCTCGGGTGCGGGGTGAAGCATGGTCATCGGTCGGGTGCGCGGGCGGCCAGATCCGGCCGTTCGTGCACCCGACCGGTGATCACCGCAGCTACGGCCCGCTGTGTCCGGGCTCGTCTGCGCTCCGTGCAGCGGCTACTCGGGCCGAGGGGCAAAGATGCGAAACGTGTTGCCCTCCGGATCGTGAAACACCACCCACCTGACGCCGTCCTGTTCGTTGTCGCTGATTCGTTCCGCCCCCAGCGCCTCGACGCGGTCCGCCTGCTCCGACCAGTCGGCCTCACCGCCGAGATCGAGCATCAGGCGGTTCTGCCCGGTCGGAAGTTCGCCCTGGGGCTGGTGAAACATCCAGGTCGGACCATCCCCCTCGAAGGCGATCGTTGCGAAGGCTTGCGTCGCGCCGTCATCCAAGGGGCGCACGAGCACCCTCGGGGCGTGAACTCGGCCTCACGCCCGATCGACCTCGACCGCCGGCTGCGCGTCATCCGCACCGTGATCGAGGCCGCGGGGCGCACCCCGTTCGAGCCCTACCCGAAGTCGACCGGCGGGCCCCGCACCGTGCCCATGCCCGCGTAGCTCGTCGCGATCCTGCGCGAGCACCTGGATCGCTACCCGTTCGAGGAAGCAGATCTGATCTTCGCAAACGAGGTCGGGGAAGCTCCGCGGCGCGCTGTCCCGGTCGTCCCGGGTCGGCGGCCCTCGCCCGCACCCCCGGGTGTGCTCGGCTCGATCGCTGACGATGCGGACGGGTATCTCGCGGAGTGAACCGACCGGGCAGGGGAGCGGCACCGTTCTCGCGCATCCTGCGTGCGCTCGACGACGATGACCCCGACGGCACGCTCGTGCCCGCCTGATGCCGATCTGCTGCCTCGCAGGGGCTCACCAACGACGAACGGCCTGGCGGAAGCTCCTCGCGGAGCTTCTGACCAGGCCGTTCACGGTGGTGGGCGATACTGGGATTGAACCAGTGACCTCTTCCGTGTCAAGGAAGCGCTCTCCCACTGAGCTAATCGCCCGAGGCGGAGGCGGGAATCGAACCCGCGTACAGGGCTTTGCAGGCCCTTGCCTAAGCCACTCGGCCACTCCGCCGAAGTCCTCGGAGCGTTCCGTGGAGTTCGATCCGTGGAGGTCCGACGGGACTCGAGGTTCCTCCGAGCGGACGACGGGACTCGAACCCGCGACCCTCACCTTGGCAAGGTGATGCGCTACCAGCTGCGCTACGTCCGCATGTGCAGCGTTTCCGCTGCGTTGATGTGGAGAACTCTAGCGTAGGTCCTGAGGGGGGTTCGCACCACCCCCCAGTTCCTCTCGCTAGGGCATCTGACCTGGGGTTTCAGTCACGAGCCGGGTCGTTCAGGAGATCCGACAGCGCCACGTCGAAGTCGAGCCAGGAGTACTCGCTCTCCGCCGGCACGGCCATGTAGGTGCGGTGCAGGAAGTCTCCGAGCGTCTGCGCGCACGTCGTGAAGACGGCGTGCCCGGACGGGGAGGAGAGTTCGAGCTGCACCCGGCCCGGGTTGCCCGGCACGGGCTGCACCCGCACGTCGCCCGTGCCCGACGGGCCGATGAGGCCGTCGTGCAGGAGGTCCCGGGCGAACACCCACTCGACCGCTGTGGTGGAACCGGTCCGGAACGACGCCTGGACGGCGTAGGGATCGCGACTGTTGTACGCCAACTCGACGTTGACGGGCACCACAGGGGCGTCCGGAGCGATCAGTTCGAACACTGCCGGTGAGCAGATGACCGTGTGCTCGTCGCGCATCGTGCGTCCTCTTTCTGGGTCCCGCGTCGTCCGTCATGCGGGAAAACGACCGTCTGCGGAAGATGTGACGGGTCGAAGGGCGATGTCCCCTCGACGCGCGGTCGAGTCACTCTGACGGCGCAGCGTTGACCTGCGATCGTCGCCGCCGGTGCGACGTGCAGCACGTTGCGGGGTCTAGATTGAACCGGCTCCAGCGATACAGCGAAGACGAGTACGTGAGGACCGAACTGGTGGCCGACGTCGCCGACTCCCCCGGCACGCCCGAGCGGCGTACCGGAGCGGCCGCACGACCGCGTGATCCTCATGAGGAGCAGCTCGTGCGGGCGGTCGCCGAGGGGGACCAGGACGCGCTCGGCGCCCTGTACGACCGCTACGGCCGCCCCGCCTTCTCACTGGCCCGGCGGATCTGCGCGGACGACGGGATCGCGGAGGACGTCGTCCAGGAGGTGTTCCTCGTGTTCTGGCGCAACCCCACGCGCTTCGACCCCGCCCGCGGCTCGTTCGGCACCTGGCTGCTGACGCTCGTGCACCACAAGTCCGTCGACGCCGTCCGCAAGGAGAGCACGATCCGCCGGCGCACCGTGCCTGCCGCCGAGGACGGCGAGGAGTGGTCCGCCCCGCCGGGCCCGGGCGCGGACCAGGCAGCGCTCGGCGCGGTCGTCGCAGGCCACGTCCGTGACGCTCTCGGTGGCCTCCCGGCCGAACAGCGACAGGCGATCGCGCTGGCCTACTACGCCGGCTACACGCAGCGCGAGGTGGCCGCCCTGACCGGGGTGCCGCTGGGCACGGTCAAGTCGCGGATGTTCACGGGGCTGCAGCGCCTGCGCAACGTCCTCGGCCCGCGCCTCGGCGAGGTCGTGGCCGACGTGACGGGTGGTTCCCGATGAGCAGGCACGGCGAACAGGACTGCCCGCGCGAGGAGGAGGCCGTGGCCTGGGCGCTGCACGCGCTCGAGCCCGACGAGGAGCTGCAGTTCGTGGCGCACCTGCCCGGCTGCCCGTCCTGCCAGGCCGCCGTCCGCGACGCCGAGGAGGTGCTCACGGGGATGGGTGCGTCCGTGGAGCAGGTCGAACCGCCACCGATGCTGCGCAGCAACCTGCTCGCGCGCGCGGCCGAGACGCCCCAGGAGCGGCCCACCCCGCCGCCGGACCCCGACGACACCCCGCCCGCCCCTGCAGCCGCCCCGCAGCGCACCGATCCCCGGCCCGCGCCCACCCGGTGGCTCTCACGTCGCGGCCGGCAGCTGACGGCCGCGGCGCTCGCCCTCGTCGCGGTGGTCGCGATCGGCGGCCTCGCCATCCGCAACGGGCAGTTGCAGCAGCAGCGTGACGCCGAGGCGGCGCGGGCGCAGGGCGTCACCGAACTGTTGGGCGAGCTCGCGCGCCCCGGCACCCGGCACGCACTGCTGAGCACCGACGACGGCGCCACCGTGGCGGCCGTGCTGGTCGAGGACGGGCAGCGGCAGATCTACACGGTCGGCATGCCGCCGAACGAGGCCGACAGCACCACCTACGTGCTCTGGGGCGTGCCCGCCGGTGCGGCCCCGCAGGCACTGGGCACCTTCGACGTCGCCGGAACCGACATCGGTACCCGCACAGTAGGATCCGGAGGCGAGGCGGACAGGTTCACGGCCTACGCGATCTCGCTCGAGCCGGGTCGTGCGGCGCCCGCCTCACCGTCGGCGGTGATGGCGCAGGGGCAGGTGGCGATCTGACGCCACAGTTCACCTGCACGTCACCGCATGCCGCCCGGTGCCGCTGCCCGGGTCGGTACCCTGCAACACAGAGGGGAACTCTCGTCGACGGCGCAGCCGTGGCTGCGTGGTCAAGACCGATGGGCGGGGATTGAGTACCACCGAGGGCGAGGAGCGGAAGGTCGGCGGCGTCAGGCGGGCCGCCGACCGGGTCGTGCACGGCTACGGCGGCTTCCGCTCCACCGTCGCCCGCAACCGCGTGCTCAACCTGACCTTCCGCGTGGCGGTCGGCGTGATCGGGTTCGCCGTCGTCATCCTCGGCGTCATCGCGCTCCCCGCTCCCGGCCCCGGCTGGGCGATCATCTTCCTCGGGCTGGGCATCCTCGCCACCGAGTTCGAGGGGGCGCGGAAGGTCCTCCACTGGGTCCGCACCAAGTACCAGGCGTGGGTCCATTGGCTGGCACGCCAACGACCCGTCGTCCGGGTGCTGGTCTCGGCCGGCATCCTGCTGGTCGTCGCGGTCTGCGCGTGGTTCGTCGGGGCGTTCGCGCTCTTCGGGTCGTGGCTGCACCTCGACTGGCAGTGGTTGGGCTCGCCGGTCTCGAACTACTTCCGCCTCTGACGGACCGGCGCGTCAGGATCGACGGTTCCTGCCTGGCGGCCTGCGCGCTCGCCGTGTCCAGAAGGTGGCACGCCGTGGGGCGAGACGGTGGGTGGGCACCGACGCGTGACCATCCACGCTGACCGGGCACCTCACGGGTGGTGGCTCCTCGAGGAGGGTGGTTGAACCGCGCTGAGACGGGCGCTGTAGAGTCTTCGACAGCACGGGCGATTAGCTCAGGGGGAGAGCGCTTCGTTCACACCGAAGAGGTCACTGGTTCGATCCCAGTATCGCCCACAGCTACGAGACCCCCTCTGACCAGCACGGACAGAGGGGGTCTCGCATTTCCTGGGCAGGCTGAGGCGGGCCCAGATCGGGCTCCGGTGCCCGAAACGGTGCCCGAAGAGGGCTTAGGCGGTCACGACTCTTCCTCGGTGGCGGGCGGCAGGAACAGGCCGCCGATGTCCTCGGCGGCCTGCTGGTCGAGGTCGGGGATGTCGGCTGAGTAGGTGTCGAGGGTGAACGCGACGGTGGCGTGACCCAGCCGGGTGCTCACGATCTTCGGGTGCACGCCGGAGCGGAGCGCGATCGTGGCGTAGGTGTGGCGCACGTCGTGCAGCCGGATCTGTGGGAGTTGGGCCACCTCGACCAGGCGGTTGAACCGCTCCGTGATCGTGTCGGGGTAGATCGGTCGACCATCCTCCCACGAGAAGACCAGCCTGTTGTCCTGGTAGGCATCGCCGAACGCCTCCCTCTCGTCTCGCAGGCGCTTGAGGTGCTCCCTCAACACCTGGGTGGTGAACCTGTCGAGCGCCAGTAGCCGGCGACTACCGGGGCTCTTCCCGCTGCCCTTGCTCGCCTTCCCCCCGGCCACCACACGGGTCGTGGTCATCTGGACCGTGTGGGTGTCCAGGTTGAGCGCTGGCAGTTGCAGGCCACACAACTCCGAGCGGCGCATCCCAGTCGATGCGACGAGCACCCACAGGCCGTAGAGACGATCGGCGCGAGCGGCCTCGAGGAATCGCGTCAGCTGCTGCGGGCTCCAGGTGTTGTGCGTCCGCCTCGCGACCGAGGGCGGCTTCACGCCCTCGGTCGGGTTGAGGTTGAGGTACTTCCACCTGACGGCGGTCGCCATGGCCGAGCTCAGCATGATGTGCACCGTCTTGACCGTCTTCGGCGACAAACCGGCCGTTGGCTCCGTGGGGATCCGGCCGGCCTCATAACGCTGCACTGCCTTGCGGGCGCCCGCGTACGTGACGCCCACCTTGTCCGCGATCTCCCGCGGCCTGATCTGCCGCTGTGCTGCGCGGGCGTCCCGCCACACGCGGTACATGTCCCAGTTGGTGTCGCGCTTTCGCCGCCCCTGGGCCAGTAGGTGGCTGTAGAGGGCCGCCACCACCGACGGCACGATCTCCTGAATCGGACGCTTGCCGATCCACGGCAGGACGTAGGAGCGGGCCAGCGTCTCGTAGTTGGCTGCGGTCGTCGCCTCCGTGGTCGATCGCACGTAGGGGAACCACGCTTCGAAGAAGTCCGACACCTTCGCCCTCGACGGTTTGACGTAGGTCTCGGTCACGACGGCGGCCCGGGCCTCATGCATGGCGTCCCATGCAGCGTCCTCGGATTCGAACCCACTCTTGCGGATCTTCTGGCGCTCGCCGGTCAGCGGGTGCGGTGGTCCGTCGAAGGCGAATGCCCACTTGTTGCCGCGCGGGAAAACACTGCCCTGTCCGCGGCGTGCGGATCGCTTTCGTCTGCTCATGCGGCACCGGTATCCGGCATGTCGGGCGATTCCAGCAGTTCGCTGAGGCGGGCGCGGACTACGTACACGCGGCGCCCGAACCGCTTGGTGGGCAGCAAGCCGGCCTCGGCGTACCTGTACGCAGAAGCCCGACTCAGCCCAAGGAACTTCGCCGCTTCTGGCACCGACATCAGGGCTGGCAGCGGGTTGGGGCGATCGTCGGTCACTGATGCTCTGCGGACGCCGGGTCTGCGCGGAGCGTGGGTCGAGGTCGCTTGCGTGCTCATGGTGTCCCTTCAAGGGCGTTGCTGGAGCCGGAGGGGGTTGTGCACAGACGGTGACGAGGGCGGCTTGCTGCGGTGGATGGAGGCGGGGGTGGTCGGGCGGTCCCGGCGGCGTGGGGCGACGGGGTGGGTATCAAACCCGCAAACCCGCAGAATCTGGGTCTGGCCTGGGGATTGTTGGTTGCGGTTTGAGATTCGGCAGGTGGTGGCCAAACCCGCAAACCGCGCGGTTTGCGGGTTTGCTGGTTTCGCCCCTGAGTCAAACCGCAAGATCGTCTGGTCATGTCTGTGCAGGTCACCCCCCGGTTCCAGCGGTTTGCGGGTTTGCGAGGTTTCTTTCGGCGGTCCGGGAGGATCCGGTGTCGGCGGGTCGGTGCTCCACCCAGTAGGAGCGGCCGTGGTTGTGCGGGTTGGTGACGCTGCGTAGAACGATGTCGCCGCGCCAGCGCCCGACCTGCCCGGTCAACCGACGGCCCAGGCTCTTGACCGACAGGAGGTGGCCGCTGCCGGTGGTGGGGAAGGTGCCGTCCCACGGGTCGCTGCCGAACCCGTTCTCGGCGGCGCGGCGCAGCTCGTTCGCGGTCAGGTAGCGGTCGCCGTGCAGTTGATGCCAGCGCGTCAGGAACGCGCGCCATTCGGCAGCGTCGTCGTCGAGGTCACGGTTCTCGACGGCGTTGCCCAGGAAGCCGCGGATGCTGTGGTGTTCGAGCAGGCCGCCCAGGTGTTGGGCCCAGCGGGTGAACTGCCGCATCGCCGGCACGCTCGACGAGGTGGGGGCGCCGGCGGCAGTCCAGTCGAGCACGAGCACGAGCAGGTGCCACAGCACCCTCGCCTGGTTGCCTGGATCGAGGATCCAGGTGTCGAGGTTGGGAATGGAGAACCCGGTGCGGGCTTCGGGGTGTGGCATGTCCGGATCCAGGCGCACCCACACGGTGCGCGAGGCCATGTCCCCGCCCACGCGCAGGTTGTTGCCGGTGGCCAGCCACACCCGGTCGTTGGGGTAGCTGCTGGCGGTGTTGGAGCCGAGCCGCCGGTCGGTCCAGGTTCGCTCGGTCACCAGCCGGGCGAGCACAGCGGAGTCGATGACCGAGCCCTCGGGGAGGTTGTCGAACACGATCACCCCGGCCTGATCCGCCAGAACGCTGGTGATGGCCTTGCGAAGTTCCTCGTCGCTGTCGGTCCAGGTCATCACCCGTTGCCCGCACAGCATCCCGAGACACGCGGTCAGGATCGTCTTGCCGCTCGCGGGCATGGTCGCGTCGACGATCCCGAACGGCGACAGGCAGCGGGTGAACGGGCGCAGGATCGGCGTGGCCAGCAGGGCCAGGTAGTTCGCGCGGTCCGCCGGTGTACGCCACGGGAAGTCCCGCAGAAACTTCTCCAGCAGGAACTGGCGGGCCGCCGCGACCTGTTCGGGGGTGGGGCGGTCCGGGACCGTGGGCAGACGGACCGTTGAGGCCAGGAACAGGCCGGTGGCCTCGTCGTAGCCGGGGCGTTGGAGCAGGGTGCCGTCCGGGCGCAGCACCGGCGCTCCGATCATCCCGCGTAGCGGGGGTAGCCCGGGCCACGAGCGGGGTGCGAGGACCTCGGCGAGCACGGTCTGCGAGGGGCTGGTCTCGACGTTGACCATGTTCCCGTCGCGGCCCTGCTCGCGGCGGACCACGTAGGCGTGCTGGGCCAGTAGATGTCCCAGCAGCGGTGGGCGCAGCGAGGTGATCGCCAACGGCAGTGGGGCGGTCTCGTCGCCGGCCAGCGGGCGCGGGGCCCCGGACACGGCCTCGATCACTACTGGGGCGCCGTCGGTGACGTAGGTGTTGGGGATGATCCGCCCGTCCAGGGCGGCGGTCAGCAGCCGCACCGTGGCCGGCCCGGTGCTGACCCGTACTCGCTGCCGCCCACCATCGCCCGGCTCATCGGCCGTAGGGCCGGGCCTGTCGGCCTGGTCCGGTGCTGCGGGATCGTCGGCTGTGAGGTGGTGTTCGGGTCCGGTCATGGGGGACTCGTCCTCCTGGGCAGCGTCGTGATCCGACGTCATGACGCACGCGGGGTAGCCCCGGCCCGCGCGGCATCGGTGGCGGGTCGGGCGGCGGCGGGACGGGCGCGGATGGTGCGGGGGCGCTCGGCACCGGTGCGTAGGCCGTTGCGGACGGTGCGCAACACCTCTTGCTCGGTGCACCCACACGGCCCGGTGATCATGTGGTGTGCGGCGTGGTGCAGAGCTGAGGCGGCTGTAGCCGAGGGGAGCAGCCCGGCCCCGACCAGCTGTCCGAGCGCTACCGCGGCCACGAACAACGTGCTCGTGTGGGTGTTCGACGGGGCTGCTGCCACTCGCTTCTGCTCTCCCTCGATGGCGGCGGTCACGTAGCGGGGAAGCCGTAGAGAGCCGATCTCAGGGGCCGCTGAGGTGGCTGCTGGCGGCCTGGGACGTAGCCGCTCGACCAACCAGCCCGGCAATTCAGCCGGGCTCCGATCGTCGGTGAGCCGATATGTCCCGTCCGGGGTGTTCGAACCGGGAGCGACGACGTAGCCGCCGTGGGCGCGGGTGTCGACCTTCCACCCGAGCCCGCGGCCGGTCTCGCCCTCGGTGTTGCGCAGCTCCACGCCGGCCGGGGCGCGGAAGTAGAGGTGGGTGCCGCCGCGTGCGGTCGACACTGTGCGGGTGTCGGCGGGGACGGGGTGCCCTGCGTCGGCACAGACCAGGGCGAACACGTCGTGCCCATCCCGCGCCCCCCTGCGGCTCCAGCCCGTAGGGGGTACGTCCTCGGGTGCCTTCGGGGTGTCCAGGTCGACCACCACCAGCCCGGCCGGCCCGCACGGCAACCCGACGTTGTAGGGCGCGCGGGTCCAGGCAGCGCGGATCAAGCCCGGGTCGGTGGTGGCGCGCTGTTCCCACCCCAGATGCCCGCCCGCGCAGACTCCGGTGCCGGGACAACGAGAGACCGGGTGCAGGGCGGGACGCTTGGTGCCGGGCACCAGCGGGAACACCGACCAGCCGAACTCGGCCACGGCGAGCGCGACCCGTAGCAGCGATTCGGCGCTCACCGCTGCTCACCACCCGCGGGGCAGGTGTTGAGCAGCGCGACCAGCCCGGCGTGCTCGTCAGCGTCGATGGCCAGGCGGTAGGTGTGCTTGGTGGCGACGTAGGCGGCGGCGTAGCCGCACCAGGCGTCCCGGTGGGGTGGGCGCCAGCGGGCGGGGTCGTCGTCGCTCTTGCTGCCGTTGATGTGGGCGGATACCGCGAGCAGGTTCGCCGGGTCGTTGAAGAACCGCACCCGCTGCTCGCGGGTCCACCCGCGGGCGCCGGAGCGAGTGGCCTCCGCGGGCGCGACGCGGTGGTCGATCTCGATCCCGTCCGCGGTGGGAACGCTCTGCCCGTCGTAGACGCTGCGCCAACGCCCGCCGGTGACTGCGCAGTCCTCGCCGGTGGTCACGTCGTGGCCGTCGCGGATCAGGACCCGTTCCCGGGTGCTGCAGCCCTCCCGGGTGCGCCAACCGCCCCACTGGTCGCGGTCGTAGTGGGCGCCGGTGTCCTCCACACGGACCGGCAGCGCGGCGAGCAGTTCCCACGCGTGGGTCGGATCCGCTGGCGGTCCACCCTGCTCCGCTTCGCCCGAGCCCGTCGGGTGGCCGTGGGTCAGGTCAGCCCCTGTGGCAGCGCTGGGAAGGGTGATCACCGGTGTGGAGCCGAGCGCTGTGACTGGTCCCAGCCCGGTGGTGCAGGCGGTGCCGGTGAGCACGAGCGCGGCCGTGAGCGCGGCGGTGGCTGCGGCGCGGGCGTGTCGGGTCGGGTTCGTGCCCATCACCGGTCACCTGCCCGCTTCACCCGAGCGGCGATCGTCTTCTCGCCGCGCATCATCGCGGCTACGGCGCGGTGGTGTCCGTCGGCGAGGTAGTAGCGGCCCTGGTGCTCGACGACGTAGACGTCTGCGCCGACGCCTTTGCGGGCGTACTGGTCGGCCCGGCGCTGGCTCAGGTAGCCGCCGAGGTTGGTGGACACCAGCTTGTCCACGGGCACCTTCTTGCGCGGGGCGCGGCGCCAGCTCGCCGACGTCCAGCCCGGGCCCTGCCCGAGGTCGGGCATGCCGTTGGTCCTCTCGTTGAACCAGCTCACAGGGCACTCCCGGACAGCCGTCGGGAGGTGGCGAGTCGGGCGGTGAGCGCGTCGAGTCGGCGCTCGTGACGGGCGAGGATCGACGCCGCGCGCGACCACGAGGAGTCGACGTCCAGCGGGCTGCGCCACGCGCGGGCCAGGCGCCGGTGTTCGTCGATGTCGTAGGCCGAGTTGTGCCGGGCTGTCCGTCGGGCGGAGCCGTTGCCAGCGCCGAGGTGGCAGGTGAGGACCCAGTGTTGGGCAGCGGCCCCGGCGAGGAACCCGATCAGGAACGCCTCGGCGTTGGCCGCGGTCATCGGGCACCGGCCGCGGCGGCACTCGCCGTCAGAGATCCCACCGAAGATGCCGACCGTGAAGGCCATGTGGCGGATCGGGATGCCGCCGTGGTGCCAGACGATGCCGTGACCGACCTCGTGCGCGGCGACCTCCAGCCGGCGAGGGTCGACACCGGATTCGAGGGCTGCGGCGATCGCGGCGGGCATCACCGCTCACCACCAGCGCGACGACGCCGTTGCTGGCGGCCGTGCTGCTGGCCGTGTTGGTGGTGGAAGCCGCCGGGGCCGGGGGTGTCGATCGAGGTGGTGCGGCGGGTGAGGTTGTGGGTGATCGGGCCGATCTTGATCGCGAACGACCAGCGGCCGGCCTGGGTGATGGTGGCCCGCAGCGGGCCGAACCGGTAGGTCTTTCGGGCGCGGAAGCGCATCAGCATCTCCTGGGCGTGTGCTCGGCGTAGGTGCTCGGTGGTGTCGGTGTGCTGGTCATCGGGTGGAGAAGTCGTCGCAGCCGCACACGAGCGGGCCCTCGAAGTCGTGGGCGTGGAACCGCTCGACGCGGCCGGCGTGCGTGCAGTTGCGCCACGAGTCGCCGCCGTAGCGGCCTGACCGCGCCCGGCACTCGACGTGCACTCCGGAGTGGTGCAGGGCGGCCAGGCGTTCCTGGGCGCGCTGGTCGCCCTCCTTGCGTCGGATGCGGCACTGCTCGGCGTAGGGCAGGCCTTGGAGGTGGTGGGGAAGTTCGACGTAGTTGCTCATCGGGTCACCTGGGTGTCGTGGCAGTCGATGCAGGCGCCCAGGGAGGTGGGCACGCAGTAGCCGACGTCGCGGCGACAGCGCGGGCAGTGCCGTCTCGCGGCCAGGGCGCGGGCGAGCGCCCGGAGTTGGGCCGGGGTGGCGACGCGTTTCGCCGCCAGATCAGCGGGGTCGTAGAGCAGGCCGTAGTTGCGGGGGAGTTCCTCTCGCCGTGCAGGGCGGGCCGCTTCGTGCCCGGCCGGAGCGGGGAACACCGGCCAACCTCGCCTGGCGATCCCCAGCGCGATATCCAGGAGTTCGACCGTGCCACTCATGCCGCGACCGCCGTGGTCATCGTCAGGGCAGCGCGGGCGCGTTCGCCGAGCCAGCGGGCGATGCCGACGGGCACGGCGTTGCCGATCTGCCGCTTCACGTCCTCGCTGTTGCCACGGAACGTGTAGGTGTCGGGGAAGCCCTGAGCTCGGGCGCACTCGCGGTTGGACAGCAGCCGGTGATGCTGCACACCGTCGATCACCTGCGCGACGGCGTGGTGGTTGCCGCCGGCGGTGACGGTGGCGATCGGATGCGCGTCGGCGCGGCGGGCCTTCGCGTGGCGTCGGTAAGTGACCAGGTGCGGCACACCCTCGTCAGTGATGCTGTCGATCTGGTCTGCGACATACAGCCGCCGCGTGACCGGCCGGCCCGGGTGCGGGTCGAGGATGGCCGAGGCCATCACCGGCGCCATGGCGGGCGGGGCGAGGTCCAGTTCGATCCCGTCGCGGGTGGCGACGATGAACAGCCTCAGGCGGTACTGGGCGTGACCGAAGTCAGCGGCGTCGAGCACCAGCACCTGCATGCGGTAGCCGAGCGCGCGCAGGCCGTCGAGCCACCAGGGGTAGAGCACCCAGTCCAAGAACTCGACCACGTTCTCGATGAAGATCACCGGGTAGGCATGCACCTCGGCGGCGGCGATCACGGCGTACGCGGTGGCCCGGTCGATCGCCCCCGCATCCTGCCTCTTGAGTTCCTGCTCCACGGACTGCTTCTGACGGCCACCGGCGCGCGCCTGCCACCGGCACGACGGCGAAGCCCACAGCACGTCGGTCGACGGGTAGGCGCGCCAGTCGACCTCGCTCAGGTTCGCGATCCGGTGCTCGGTGTCAGGGTGGTTGTCCTGGTGGGTCGCGACCGCCAGCGGCCAGTGGTTCGCCGCCACGGACACGTCCAGCCCGGCTTGGGTCAGCCCCTCGGTCGCGCCGCCGCCACCCGAGAACAGGTCGGTTACGTCGCTCATGCCGCACCCCGCACGGGCTCGTTGGGCCGAACGGATGAGGTCGGGTAGTGGCACTCGATGCATTCGCCGAGGGAGGTCGGGATGCAGTAGCCGACGTCGCGCCGGCATGCGGAGCACCACCGCCGCGCGGCGAGCGCCCGCCCAAGCGCGACCAGTTGCGCCGCCGTCGCGACCCGTTTGGGGGCGAGGTCGGCGGGGTCGTAGAGCAGCCCGCGGCGGCGCCCGCCCCGGCACACGATCTGCGCGACCGGCTGCGCCCCGCCCGGCGCGAGGCCGTGCTCACGCATCTGGCGGCGGGTCAGCAGCCCGGGCGGGGCGGCGCGCCACCGCCACGTCGGCAGGCCGTCCTGCATCCACGCGGTGGGCTGCCACCCCCACCGTTGGGTCATCACCCCGCACCGCGGGCTCATGCCCGGCATCCCTTGCGCATGGGGCAGTCGCTGCACTCGTTCCCGGTCGCGGGCAGCAGGCAGTAGCCGGGAGTCAGGACCCAGCCCCAGCCTCGGCAGACTCGGCAGCCCTCCCCGCGGCACGAACCGCAGGTCTGGGTGTCGGATCCGTCCGGCTTGGTCATGAGCGCGTTCTTCGCCGCCCACCAGCCCGCATGGCTGTGCTTCTTCCTGGCGGTCACGCTGCACCGCCTTGCCCGGCGCGGAGGTGGTGAGCGCGAGCGATCGCGCCGGCCAGCAGGCCGCGCTGTTCGTCCTCGTCGCAGATCGCCGCGGCGCGGGCGGCGGCGTTCAGGGCGTCGAGCCACGCGCCGCGGTGGGTGTCCTGGTAGTCGGCCCGGTCGGTGCTGGACCAGTCCAGGTGCGCCACCAGCGCGGCGGCGTACTCGGCCGATGACGGGTCGACCGGCTCCACCGTCGGGAGGGTCGGGAGCCTGAGCCCGGTCGGGGTGTGCACGACGGTGAACCCGCCGGTGAACCGGTCCTCGGCCATCTCCGCGACGATCACCAGCAGCGGGTGCGCCGTGGCCTGAGCCTGGCACTGGACCGGAACGGGGACCGGGTCCGTGTGGGTGTTGCTCTGCACGGTCACGGTGATCACGCCGTCCTCGCCTTCCGGCCGCCGCGGCGGGCCTGCTCGCGTTCGTGCTCGGTGAGCCCTCCGGCGACGCCGTTCGGGATCCGGGCGAACGCCTCGGCGAGGCAGTCCGCGGTGACGGGGCAGCGGCGGCAGACCTTCTTGGCCGGCGCGGCCTGCCGGTCATGCGCCGGGGTTCCGGGCGCGGCGGTGGGGAAGAACAGGTCGGGGTCGTTGTCACGGCAGGCCGCGCGCTGCCGCCAGCGCGAGCCGGCGGGTTGGTTGGTGGGGTGGGTGGTGCGGTGGCGGGTGCTCATCTGGTTGCTCTCCATCGCTGTCCGGCAGTACCGGAACGGTCACTATGAGTAGTCGAATGTGGGCGTGCGGAGGGAAGGGAGGGAGCCGCGAGGTGGCGGCTCGATCCCGTGATTTCCAGGGTTTGCGCTGGTCAGGACCGGGTGGGTCCCTGGCCTCCCTCAGGAGGGTTGGTGCTGGTCAGGTGAGGGAGGCGGGGCGAGGGAGGCGGTGAGGGAGAACTCCCTCGCTCGGCGTGACCTCCCTCGCCGCCTCCCTCCACCACCCCGCCCGTGCCGGTGACTGTCAGTGGTCGGCTTCGATGTCGTCGTCGTCCAGCTCGGCGCCGCCGCCGAGCACGTCCTCGGCGTCCCCGCCGGCGCTGTCGTCGGTGTGGTCGGTGGTGTCGCGGTCGGCGATGGCTTCGGCGACGCGGGCGGCGGACACCTGCATGTGGCCGCCGGTCTTGTAGGGCTTGGCGGCGTCGGGGAGGGCGTCGGCGAGGTCGGCGAACGTCCACTTGCCGTAGACGCTCCGGTTGTGGGCGGCGAGCAGGGACAGGACTTCCTGGGTGCGCAGCCGCTTGTGCCCGACCAGCACCGCGGCGATGTCGGCGAGCGGGTCCAGCTCGTCGACCGGCTCCACAGCCGCAGCCGGTGCGGTGGTGATGCCGGCGCCCTGGCGGGCGGCCATCGCCCGCTCGACGACCGGGGTGATCTGGTCGATCTCGCGGTCCTTGCGGATGTAGAAGCTGCGCAGCAGCCCCGGCCGGGTCGCGAACCCCGACGCCATCGCGGTGCCGACGTCCTCCCCGGGGACCAGCGTGGTGGCGGTGATGCCCTGGCGGTGGGCGCCGGTGCCGAGGATGGCGTCGTTGCCCTGGTGGTCCCCGATCGCGTAACACGCGCGGTGCGAGGCGGTCTTGGCCAGGTCCCGCGGCAGGCTGTCCGCGGACGGGGCGGGGGTGACCCACATCAGGGTGATCGCACACTTGCGGGCCTTGGTCATCACCTTGATGGCGAGTTCCTTGGCTTCCTCGCCGAACTCCTTGTGCCGGAACAGCTCCTGGCACTCGTCGAACACCGCGACCCGCGGCCGCAACCGGGCGTCCCGCTGCGCGAGCTCGCGGGTCACCTTCGTTTCATCTCCGCCGAGTTCCTCCAACAGCTTCCCTCGCCGCGACACCTCCGAGCGCAGCTCGCGCAGCCCGTCCATGGCGGCGACGACGTGCTCGTCCTCATCGCCCTTGACCAGCGTGCGCAGCCGGGGCTTGAGCGGGTCGTAGTCGACGTTGTAGGCCATGCAGAACACGTCGATGTCCACCAGCGGGTCCAGGATCGCCCCGCAGAGCAGGCAGATCACCAGCGACGTCTTTCCCGATCCCATCGTTCCGGCGATCGCGTAGTTCGACGCCATCAACCGGCCGGTGATGGTCTCGCCGCGCTGGTCATGCCCACACGGCACACCCTTGAAGTAGTCCACCGTCCCCTTGGCCAGTAGCGGCCACGGGTCGATGGGGCGGGTGAGGATGCCCTGGTCGGCCACCCACAGGTCCAGCACGCCGGCGGCGTCGCGGGGCTCGGTGGGCCACACCTCGACGGCCTTGCGCACCAGGTTGTGCGCCAGGACCGGCTTCTTCCCGTTGATCATCTCGACGGTGACGCCGGGTGGGAGTTCGAGCTGGGTGCGCCAGCCCTTCCCGTCCCGGCACGTCGGCTGCACCCACCGGGGCTGCCACCCCTCCTTCACCTTCCGGTCCAACGGCGGCAGGCCGAGGTTGCGCAGCGCGTTTAGGATCGCGCCCTCGTCGGGCACCACGTCCCGACCGGTCGGCGCGGTGGCGGGGGCGACCCACGCCGGGGGCTGCACCTGGGCGCGGCCGACGGCCCACAGGTAGGCGATCCCGGCGACCGTGAGCCCGGTGAGTAGGAGGGCGCCGTAGGCGGTGAGGAACCACACCAGGAACGCGACCGCATTCACGACGGCGGTGATGGGGCCGATCACCTGGGCGATGTCGCGGTTCGCGACCGCCAGCACCACCCCGAGGGCGAGCAGCAGCCCGACCGCGGCTGCGGCCCCGACCCCGAGGGCCTTGACCAGCTCCAACGGGCTGGTGATCCAGTCCATGACCCGCTGGTGGCGGCGCTGCTTCTCTGCGACGTCGCGGGACTCCCATTCCAGGAGGGCTTCGTGGTCGCCGGCGGTTTCGGCGGCGCGCATCATCCGCTCATACCGGTGGGCACCGTGGGTGTCCTGCCACCGCCGCGCGACCACCACGGCGCCGGCGAGGGGGAACCACACCTGGCGGGCGGTGCCCTTCGCGACCGTGCGGGTGCGAGGGTGGCGGACCGCGGTCGTGACGACGTGCACCGTCTGGCGGCGCGCCATGGCGCCGGCGCGGCGCAGCGCCACCGCGCTCCCCGGCCGGGCAGCTGCGGTGTCGTCCTCGTCGACGATCTCGGCGTCGAGCACGAGCGGCGTCACCTGTCCGCCCAGTCCGTCGGCGGGCGGCGGTGGGGTTTCGCGCGGGGTGGGCTTGCGGAAGTCGACGACGTTGTCCGGGCGAGGCTCAGGATCGTGGCTGGCCCCGGTGGTTGTGGTGGTCGTCATCGGGTCACCTCCCGGGCGGTGCGGTGTATGGCCTGCATGTACTTGCGGTCCAGCTCCTGCACGTCCTGGCTGAGCTGGTCGAACGGGACCAGGGACGGGTGGTTGGGACGGGTGGTGTTGCGCCACACGGCCCATGCGTCGTGCACGTCCTGCAAGGTCGTGCGGCTGCCGCGGGTGAGCGCGAGTAGGGCGTAGAGCTGGGCGAGTTCGGGGGCCAGGCCGGGGCAGGCCCGGTTGAGCACCTTCAGCGCGTGCTGGATGTAGGTCATCGGGTTCCTCCGGTGGCGCCCGTAGCGCCGGTGGTTGGGCGGTCGTGGGCGGTGGCGGCGAGGGCGTCGCGGACGGCTTGTGCGGTGTCGGAGCTGCCGCCGAACTGCTTGCGGATGGCGTGCGCGGACGGCCGGGCCGGAAGGTCCCCGGCGGCGATCGCCGTGCGGGCCCGGGCGAGTAGGGCGATCGCCCGCGGTGACAGCCCCGGCGTGGTCTCCCAGGCCTGTTCCTGCTGTACGGCGGCCACCTGCTCGGTGCCGTCGGCCGTCCCGGACGTGTCGGGCTGGTTATCGACCGGGGCCGGGTCGGTCGTCCCGTTCGGTGATGCCGGGACCGTTGCCGTGGCCGGCTTCCCGGTGATCTCCGTGGGTGGGAGGGCGAGGATGATGCCGCCGACCGTGATGAACCCGTCGGCCTTCGCGCGGGTGCGGTCGGCCTTCCACTGACGGCGGGCGATGACCCGTCCGACCCGGCGGTCGCGGCGGGAGGCGTCCGGGCCGACGCCGTACCGGTCCAGGTGCGCCGCCGCCCACGCCTCATCCGGGCGGGCGTCGGTGCGGGCGGCGATCGAGCACGCCCGCAGCGACAGCAACGGGTGCCACACCCACCGGGCTGCCCGCCCCCGCAACGCGGTGAGGGCGTGCTCGCCGTGAGCGCGGGTGGCGCGGTCCAGGGACTGGCGCACGTGGTGCAGCAGCACCCCGAGCACCGACAGCACCGCCAACGCCAGCCCAGCCACCGCCCCATGAGGGCCGGTGACGCCGTGGGCGAAGTTGATCCCGGCTGCGACACCGGCCAACAGCCACATCCACGCTGGCAGCGACCCGACCGGGCGCCCGTCACGGGTGCGGCGATGCGCCTCGAACGCGCACACCCACGCCCCCGTTTCCACCGCGAGGGGGAACAGCCACGCCATGCCGACCGGGATCCCGAGCTGCTCGGCCGCGAATGCGGTCTGCGCAGTCCAGGTCAGCAGCAGCGGGGCCACGATCACCGCCGCCCACAACGCGGCCATCCCCCAGCCCGGCGCGCCCGCCCGCATGCTCTGCCACCGGGCCATGCCACGGGCACGGCGCGCGGCCATCCGGTCGCGTCGGGCCTGCGCCCGGGCGGCCTTCGCGGCGGCCTTGCGGACCTGTGCCCGCTCGGTGGCCTGCTCCTCGAGCTCAGCGGCGCGGGCGGATGCCTCGATCCGCGCGGTCTCGCGTGCGGTCTCGGCGGCGGCCAGGCGTTCGGCGGCGGCGGCGCGGTGCTCGTCGGCCACCGCGGCCGCGACGCGCCGCTCGGCGCGTACGTCGTAGAAGCTCGTGCTCATCGCCGTCCTGCCTTCTGCGGGAGTTCGAGGTGGTAGCCGCCGCAGCGGCGGCAGGATGCGGCCACGGAGCCGAGGCGGTCGGCGGCCTGGCGGGCGTCGTCGAGGTCGTCGAAGTAGCCGCGCGACGGGCAGCGCGGGTGCTGGCGTCGGGGGCGGTGCCGGCCGGCGCGGTGGCTCATCGCCCACCCCGCTCGGCGGCACGCAGCGCGGCCATCTCGTCGGCGTCGATGCCCAGGTGCTCGCAGTGCGCGACCGCTGCGTACACGGCCTGCGGCACGCTGAGCCGGGGCGGGACGTGGTGGCGGATGCAGGCCGGGCACACCGTCAGGCACAGGGTGCCCACCGGGGTGTCGGCGATCGCCGGGGTGAGCCGGGTGCGGCTTCCGCAGCCGGCGCAGCGGTCAGCGATGGGGCAGTTGGTGGTGTCGTCCAGGGTGGTGGTGCCTACCATTCGGGGTCTCCTGATACCGGCCCCTGATCGCTGTTGGTGCAGCGTGCGGGGGTGTGGTGGATGGGGGTAGGAACCCCTGGCCCGGCGGTTCGACTTGCCGGAAGAGACGCCGGGCCAGGGGCGGGGTTAGCGGCGCAGGGTGCGGGTCTCGTGGCCGTCGCCGTAGATCGGCCCGAACTCGCCGGAGTCCACGTCGCGGCCGTGCATGAACAGGTGCAGGCCGCCGGCGCGCTGCTCACGTTCGATCTTGGTGATTTCCAGCCAGCCACCGGCGTGGCCCTTCACGACGTCACCGACACGGACGTCCTTTAGCTGCTTGGTGTAGGTCTTCACTGCTGGTTCCTCCTGGTGATGGGTCTTGCCTTGTACGCCATCGATCCTGCTATCGCGAGCGCCTAATCGCGCGAAACCGCGAGTCGCTTGCGGGCCCTGTTAGAGAGGGGGCCCTGTTCTTTCGTCTACCGTCCATTCCAGGGGATGCCCTTCCCGGAAGGCCAGTCGTGTGCACAGTCGAGGCATATGAAGCGGCGGCCCTCCCAGTGCGCCTCCCCGTAGCGGGATTCCTGCGTCCAGCCTCGGGTCCTCGCACACTTCGGGCAGAACTCGGGCCAGGGCTCGTCGTCAGACCTGCGAGCCATCATCGATCGAGTCGCCGCTCTGCTTCGTCGATCTGTTGTTCGAGCCGCGTCTGTTCCTTCCAGAGCGGCTGCAACTTGTTCACCATTTCCTCGTACTCCAAGGACGCGTCGCGGTAATAGCCGGCGCGTTCGAGGCGCTTCACCTCACGCCTGCCTGGTGTGTCGATCTGGCGAATGCGGTTCTGCACGGCACTCAACTCGCTGTGCAGCTCACGGAGGCGCTTCCTCTGGAGATAGGACGCTGACAACTCAGGTTCCTTCCTTGTTGATGTACATCTCGCGCGCTCGATGCGGGGGCGCCCGCCCCTGCGCTGCGCGGGGGGCGGGTTACCGACGCCTCCGGTTACGCACCCGGCACGCCGTGCTGCGACACACCGCCGGGACCGGGCTGCCGTTCGGCGGCAGCACGATCGGGCGGCCACACGCCGTGCAGCGACTGCGCACCCGCACCTCAGCTCTCCTCGGCCAGCACGTCGCGGCGGTGGCAACGTGGGCGGCTGCACACCCCGCCCAGCGTCGAGCGGACCGGCCGTCCGCAGTGGCGGCAGCTCAGCCGCCCACCGGCCCGGTCGGTGCCGATGCCGCCCCCGGTTCCCGCCCGCGCGGCGGTCGTGGCCGCCTTCCGGGCTGCGGTCTTCCATCCCATTTCGGTTCTCCCCTGGTGCGGGTGCCGGTGATCGAGCACCTCGCCCAGCCGGCCGAGATGCACCCGGCCGACTCGACGTGGCGCTCGATCACCGGCACCGCTTCCGACCCACCCACGCCGCGACCGCGACGGTGGCCAGGACGCCGGCCGGGATCTGGACCTGGTGGTGCGCGGCCTGGTCCATCAACATTCGGCCGTTCACTCCGGACGAGGCCAACCCGTGGAACCGCTCCTGACGGCCCAACACCTCGCCCCACTGGTCGATGAACCGGCCCCGGCCGCGACCGAGCCGGGAGAACCGCTCCAACAGCCGGCCGTCGTCGATGACCGCGTGCAGCACGCCCTCCACTACCGCACCGGCCACCTGCGCCAGCAGCGGCACACGCACCCCGGCGGCCCGGTAGAACAGGGCCTTCGTCGCGGCCTGGGTGGCGGCGTAGGTGCCGGCGTGCAACGCCAACTCCCGACGGCCGCGGGGGGTGTGCTGCTGCTTGTGCGCGGCCATACAGTCGTCCTGCACCAGGTAGTCCCCGCCGTGATGCCCGAACAGACTGCCCAAGGCTGACAACGTCACGATCGAGCTGCGCATCACGCACCTGCCCGCGGTGCTGGCACGACGTGGGCGGGCAGCATCGACTCGTGCAGGTCTCGGCACGGCCGGATCAGCAGGTTGTGCATCAGGCCGCGTCCTTCCCGACCTTGGTCGTCAGGACACCGGAGCGCAGATCGATGACCCGCGGCGCCCGGATGCCCAGCCACTCCGCGATCCGCGTGTCGCTCCACCCCCGCCGCAGCAGAATGGCGACGGCCCTGGCCTCCTCGACCGGCGTCAGTCGCTGCCGGTGCCCGGCCACCGCCCGCTCCACCGCGACCTCGTCCACGTATGCCGGGTCCGGCTCGATCTCTCGCGGCAATCCGAACAGCACCACCGCGCGCTCGTCGTCGCGGATCGCCCGCTCCCAGCACTCCGCACACGCCACAACGGCGCCCGCCGAACGCTGCTGATGCAGTCCCTGACACCGACGCCGCGCCACATCCGCCAACGGATGTGACGGCGACCCGACTGCTCCCCGGCGAGCGGGTCGCGCTGAACCCCCGTGTGAGGCCCGCGCTGCTGGATCGACCTTGCTGCCCATCTCATCCTCTCCAAGATCCGAATCTTGTACTAGAGCGTTCTGATACGACCTAGTACAGCCGACTGTAGGGTCGTCCCTTCGCATCTGTCGATGCTCCAATCAGGTGGTCTAGAACGGCCTAGTACGGCCGATACCCTTCGGGCATGCAGCTCTCACCCAGCGCGGGGCACCCGTACAGAGCCATCGCCGACCAGCTCATCGGAGAGATCCGTGCGGGCAGGCTGAAGCCGGACGAGCAGTTGCAGTCCGTGCGAGAGCTCGCGAAGCGGTTCGGTGTCACGGTCGCAACTGCTCAGCGCGCGGTGGCGCAGCTTGTGACTGATGGCTACGTCACGAGCGTCCCGGGCCTGGGAAGCTTCGTTCGCGAGCTGCCGGCCGCCGAACCGGATGATCAAGGACTCGCGGATCAAGTTCGCGAGCTTCGTAGTGAGATCGTCGCTCTCCGAGAACGGATCGACGGCGCCGAGCAGGAGCAGGCCGCGGCTCTGCGGGCGGGCCTCGACGCGGTTCACGAGAGGCTGGCTCAGGTCGAGGAAGCACAGCGTGGCGCGTCCTGACAGCTTCACGAAGCCCTCGACAAGGCCGAACCGAACCTGCCGAGAGCGTCGACGACGTCGCCCGCCCCGTCCGCGAGGCGCTGCACCAAGTGAGCTGCTCCGATCGGGTCGCGGAGCACAAGCGCCACCCCAACGCACACTGCCAGCAACGCTAGAAAGCGTCGGCCGGCCCCGCTGCTGCTACTCGCCATCGGCATCATCGCTGGCTTGCGCGCCATCTCGTCCTCCTGTGCCGTGAACCCGCGCTGTTGATGGCATTGACGATCCCGGCGGCGGCGGGGAATTCTGAGGTCGGAGGGGTGGCAACACCCGGCATCTGCCCGGCAGAACAGCGGCAGGGCGTGGGCGCGGAGGGGGGCGACGTGACCTCGTCAGAGGCCACATCCGAGGAGCCGTGGGGGGTTCAGCTCCGTCGGTGGCGCGACGAGACGATGCGTTGGTCCCAGCAGGAGCTGGTCGACAACATCATCAAGCGTGCCTTCGAGTCGAACGAAGATCGCGGCACGCGACTCGACACCCGCCTCGTCGGTCGCTGGGAGGGCGGCACGGTTGCGCGCCCTCAGGCCGTCTACCGGCGGCTTCTCGGCCAGCTCGGCGCCCCGCTCCCACTGACGAGCCCTCGGCCCGCCATCCAAACGGCACCCCGTTTGCCCGCGGATTGCCCTCCCAGCGCACCCGCACTCGCCATAGCGTCGTCATCGACCGGAAGCGTCGGGACGACCACGGAAGACGGTGAGGGCTGGATGCTTCGTCGAGATTTTCTCCGAGCCGGATCGGCGATGGCTGTCGGTGGCCTGCTCGCCGCAGGACTGGGCGTCGGCGCGAGCGGGCGGGCATCGGTGGACGTCGTCGACGAACTCCGGAGACGGCTCGTTGGCCTGCGCGCGCTCGACGTCCACATGGGCGGCGCCGACACCTACGGCCTGTACGCCGCTGAGGCGCAGGTCTCCTCCCAGATGCTGCGCACCGCCAGTCCTGGCGAGTCCGTTCGTCGCGAGCTGCTGGCCCTGCATGCTGAGCAATCACAGCAAGCTGGCTGGGCGGCCTTCGACGCCGGATGGCACGACCTCGCACGTGCGCACTACGTCGAAAGCCACAGCGCCGCCGACGAGGCCGGCGAGCCGGGTCTCGCGGGCAATGCACTCGCTCTGCACGCCTATCAGCTCATTGCACTCGATCGACCTGCCCGCGTCCTCTCAGAAAAGTCGGTCCTCGCTGCCCAGCAAGACGGCGTAGAGGCCGGCGTGCGGGTCCTGCTCCACTCGCGCGCCGCGTGGACCTTTGCGCTTGACGGGGACGTCGAGGCCACCGCCTCCAGCCTCGGTCTCGCCGAGGAGGCGCTGGCCGAGCGATCCAACATGACACCCGACTACGCGGCCTGGGTCGACGAGACTGAGCTTGCCATCATGAGCGGCCGATGCTGGAGCGAGCTGCGTCGACCGTTGCGCGCGGTCCCGGTGCTGGAATCTGCGCTTGGGCGCTACAGCAACATCCACGCCCGCGACAAGGCGCTCTACTCGTCCTGGTTGGCCGACTCCTACATCGATGCTGGTGAGATCGAGCAGGCCGCCGCCGTCACGCGATCGAGCCTCGAGATCATGGGCGATGTGGCCTCGGTACGGCCCAGGCAGCGACTCGCCGCGGTTGCGAACCGCCTCACGCCACACCGCGACCTAAGCGTGGTGCGGGACCTGCTCAGTAGTGACGCGCTCAACCCACGCGACGTACGCAGCTGACGCCTGCGCAAGCCGCACTGCCGTCACCTCAGGGTTGTTCCACTCGTGATGAGTGATGAGGTGCGCCTCGAGGTCCGGGTAGCGAGCATCAGTCGTCTTGAGGGAGACCGACCATTCCTCGCCCTCCCCGAACTCGCCGTTGTGCCAGAAGAACGAGGCGACCGGTCCCGAGACCTGACCTCCAGCTGCGAGCCCGGCTTTGATGGCGGACTCTGCGAGTCGTACCGCGGCTTCGCGGGTCGGGGCAGCTGTCGTCACGTCGAGTACCTGGGTCATGCCGTCGAGCCTACGAGGGTCGTGCTCGCCGGAGTGGGCATTGGTGTGTCGAAACTGCGGAGCCTGTCGGCCAGTCGCCCTCGCTCGGCGAGGACGGCGGCGGCACCGTCAGTCGGTGCGCCGGTTCCCGGTCGCCCGGTCCACCGCGCTGACGACAGCCATTACGCAGGCCGCCACTTCGCTCGGCGCCTGCCGGTAGCCGCGGCCAACGGCATCGACGAGCGCGGCGAGGCTGGTGCTGACGTCACCGCGCCGGACGTCGACGTGCCGGTCGTGGGCGGCGACTTGGCGGAGGATCGCGGCGGTCTCGGCGATGGCCCTAGCGTCGGCGACCGCGGTGGCGCTGTGACGCTCGTCGGCGTAGTACGGCGTGGTCATGGCGGGCTGTCCCCTCGGGTGGTCGTGCGGCCGGGCCCTTCCCCGGCCCGGCCGCGGGTAGGACTCTACTCCCACATCGAACACCTGTTCGAGACTACGTGGCAGTCTTCACCCGAGCGGTGTCCGGTTTGGCGAGTACGCCGAGGCTGCCGGCTTCACATCGAGCACAGCAGCGGGTCGTCTCAGCGCCTGACGGTGGCACGCAGCGGGGAGGGCACTCGACTCTGTGGGGTGCCGACACTGTGGTGCGGTGAGAACTTTCCATACGTCTTCAAGCCGTCCCCTGCCGGGGGCGGGCCCGGACTGCGCCGGACGGCATGCGCGGCCGCTACCTTGCCGCTCCGCTCACGGGCGGCCGCGCGCCTATGGGCCGCCGGCCATGCGCCGGCAAGGGAAAGCTGGGCGACGTCGAGTAGTGGGCCATCCCCGCTGGCCGCAGATCGTCTTACATGATCGCGAGGTGTCAACCCCGCTGCGCGCCCCGATCCCGCTAGTGACACGCTGACAGCACCTGCGCCGGTCCGTACGTGGCGGGGTAGCGGGATCGGGGGTTCCGGGTTGACACCTCGTGATCATGTGAAGGGGCGGCCAGGATCGCGGGGATGGGCAGGGATGCGTGCCTAATCCGAATTCTTCGGAGTCGCGTGGCAGGGACGATGCTCAATCTTCGCTAGTGCAACGTTGAAACCTCGGCCCTTGATGAGGTCGGCGTTGTTGTAAAGTGACGCCTTCGCAAAGAATGAAAGCAATTCATGCAGTGAGCCTGTGCGACTAGTTGCGACGGCAAACACGAATGTCCAATCGCGGGCCTCGCCGAAGGCGTTTTCGCCACCTGCTGCTTGTAGATCCTCTAGGACCCGTTCTTGGTACGCTGGGTCGCGCATCATGCTTGCTGACAGCGCGCCTTGAGCGAAAAGGTGTGCCATCGACTTCCCGCTGTCAAGGCGCTTGACGCAGATGAGCTCCTTTGCGGAAGTCAGCAAGTCGCAGATCTCCACTTGCTGCCCGCTTCCGATTTCCCCGCGGTAGAACTGGTAGTCGAGTAGCTTGAAATTCCGATCGTCACTTACGAACTTGTTGTAGCGATCCTCAGGGTAGCGGCCATCCTTGATATTTGCCTTGAGCCATTCATCATCCCAAGCTGGCAGCTGAAGCGTGTCTGTGATGTCATCAATGGTAGTCATGAACCGGTTCACCAGTTCCGCGTACGCCTGGTCGATCCTGAACCAGGTGCCAGCGGTCAAGGCGAATTCGGTGGGGCGCTCATCAACGACCAGTTTTACGTTGGCCACGATATAGCGCCCAAGCGTATAGCGCTCCTCGCCCGAGGCGTCACCGCCGCGCGGCATTACAATGACTCGGTCGCGCGGATTTTCCGTTACTTTCAGCTCGTCTAGTGCCCAATAAACGGTCTCTGCGGTCAACTCTCCAACGGAAACCTCAGTTCGACCGTACTTGAGTGAGTACTCATCCGGATGAATGGTATTGATCGTGTCTGGACTGGCGAATCCAATCGTCAGATCGCGTTGGCGTAGGAGATCGTCGACGGCAGAGTCGAGCTCTGGAATGAGATGGTGCTTGCGCGGCAATTGGCGGAAGTAATCAAGAAACGGAAAGTCCTTCTTGTAGTCCTCAGATTCGTAGGCGGCAAGGATGTCACCTAACTTGGCAGGTAGGTCCCGCAGGCTGAAGTCGTCGAGTCCGAGGTGCAAGGAGTCTGCTCCTGCGGCGCTGATAGCAAAGTTGCTGTCGAGGATTCGTCCACCGAAGCGACGAATCCACTCTTCATTGCTTGCTACTCGCAATCCATATATCTCGCCGGCGAGAGGCAGCATGCTTACCGCGTTGCGAGCGCCTTTCTCAAGGCCCCGTGTTTCGGCTAATGTGACACGGCGGGGATCGATCTTGTTGGCAGCAACTCGGAGACCAAAGCTGGGTTCGCATTCCGCTTGATCAATGGCATGAAAGCCCGTCCCAAAAGTGGCAGCCCACAGCCGGCCGTGCGCTGCGATCAGTAGCACGCCACCTGCTGACTGCCGAGTGATCCGAGGCAAGTCAGGCTGCTGCATGATCACTCGCAGTCGATCAAGCCACGGTACTGGTGCGACTGGAGCCTGCCTTACGTAGAGCTGCCAGGCGACCCCCTCTCCGGGGGGATCGATCAGCGGGACCTCCGAGTAGTCGCTGGGCCGTCGTAGTCGAGACTTCGTCAGAGTCAAACCATCACGGAACAGGTAGAGCGTCAGCGGCGAGCTGGCCATGATCCCCCGTTGCGACGTCGCTATGTGCCACGATGTAGCTCGCGCTTCGTGTCGCCGTCGTTACCCACCGGAGCTGTGCCTTCATGATCGTGTGCTGGGGCACGAGTGGGGCACGGGAGCCCACAACAACCTGATGAATAGCGTCAAGCGGTAGAAGGTGTAGCCGCTGGTCAGAGCGATTTCACCGACTCCGTGCAAGATCGAGCCATGGTCCGGCTTACAGATCACGATCACGTGGGCCGTCGCCGAGTCTTCGCAACGACGCCAGGTCAGCGCGGTCGACGTCACGAGGTTCGTACCCGCTGTGGAACAGCAGTTGCTGCTCGACCGAGATGCAGCCGACTGGCCGGGCCGCGATGGTGCCGGTGGTGAAGCAGCTTCTGGGCCAGTAGAAGCTGCGGCCATGGAGACCAGCCTGGTGTCCGTCGCCAGCGCCGTCGAACGTCAGTGGGTGAAGGTCTACTCGGCCTCGTCCCTCGGACACGAGCTCGACGCGAACCGGTCGCCAGTCGGTCTCGATGATGTAGCCCAACTGGCCGAGAGCCTGCAACGCAGCAGCCTCGTGCTCCGCAGGGATGGCCAGGTCTAGATCGCGATGTGGACGGGTCTGATGCCCGACCAGGGCGTCGACTCCCCATCCACCACTGATCCATGCGTGGCAGCCGGCGGCAGCGAGAGCGTCCAGAAGATTGTGGACTTCGTCGGCCTTCATGTCGGCAGTCTGCGTCCCCCAACGTTCGATCGCTGCGCGGCCACAGCGGAGGCGCCTGGCTGACAGCCACGCTTGACAGCAGCGGTCCCGGACAAGTGGACACGAGCAGCGACGTCGATGAGAAGCGCTACGCAGGTCGGGAACGTCTACAGACGATCGCAGACCCCGCGGCCGAGCCTGGCAGTCAAGGGATCACGACAATGGCGCCCTCGTCGGGCGCGCGGGCAGATCTGATCTCCCAGGTAGTCCGTGGTCCTGGTCGGCATCGCCGAACGCCTCCTTCTCCTACCAGTCGCCTCACGTGCTCTCGCAGCACCTGGGTCGTGAACCTGTCCAGCGCCAGCAGTCGACGACTGCCAGGGCTCCTTTGCCGCTGCCCTTCGTGGCCTTCTCTCCGGCCATCACTCGGGTCGTCGTCATCTGGACGGTGCGGTTGTTTAGGTCGAGCGCCGGGAGCTGCAGGCCGCACAGCTCGGAGCGGCGCATCCCTGTGGAAGCGACGAGAACCCACAGGCCATAGAGTCGATCGGCGTGGGCGATCTCGAGGTACCGCCCCAGCTCTTTCGGGCTCCATGTGTTGCGCGTCCGCTCCGCGATCGAGGGCGGCTTCACACACTCGGTCGGGTTGGCGCCGAGGTACCTCCACGTGACGGTAGCGGGATCGAGGGTTCCGGGTTGACTCCTTCCGGCCACGTCAAGTGCGGGCCAGGATCGCGTGGGATGGGAGAAATGTGGTCAGACCGAGCGCTACGACGATCGGCTCTATAAGTGGTCCCGGTTGTAGAGCTAAGACGTCGGCCCTGGTTGAGTTTTGTCATCGTCCGTCACAGATGCCAAGCGCACCAAGTTGGCGTATCCAGGCATTGAGGACATCTTTTCTCGAATATCCGTCGGAAGGACTAGGGGGCCAGGGGTGCCTCTGGTTACGCCAAGGGAACTTTGAGCCTCCCTCACAAACGCCCCCTGCACCTTTTCGAACATCTCGCATGCACTCTCGAATGCTCTGATCCGATTAGCGCGCTGCCTTTCAGCTGATGAATCCAAGGAGCGCGATTGTACTGCTAGCGCCGCCGTGTCGCGGACAATGAGCGACTGTATCCATACTATTGTTGCTGCTTGGCTCACTTCGGACTCCCCGGCAATCTGAATCCGCGAGTAGGATCGATGAAGGTCTCTATCTGCCAGCGATACGTCCACTCCTTCTTTCTTGAGGGAGTTTCTTATCGAATCCAGCCAGGTGTCGCCGGCGTCAAGAAACTGAACGTACACATCCATCTGCTTCTCAACTAATCGATACGCATCCTCTCGCCTCCGTCGAACTCTGTCGACGTGGAGCACGATTAGTTGAGCGATCACCACTCCGAGCAGTACAAATACTCCAGTAATGACCGGTCCCAGCCATGGTGCCATCTGGACTGTCATAAGGCGACTCCCTTCAGCCGTTCTTCGCCGCGGCCTTGGTTCCGTACGCCTCGCCGGTCGCGACGACCAGCCCGAACAGCGCCGTGATGACGTGGGTCGCCATGGCTAGATCCAACAGCATCAGTTGCTCGCATGTCTATGCCGTCATCGAAGCCACGACCGGGGCGAAGCCGGGACGCTGGGGACGACGCGGCCTGCGCGCCGATACTCGCCGGCCCTCGGCGATACCGAGAAGCGAACAGCCGACGCAGAACGGTAGCGCGAGTGCTGGCAGCAAAGGCTCTGGATCAAGTGCGCCCTCGCCGGGCGGGTAGGTCTCCTGGATGGCCGAGCGAGCAAGGGACTCGGGCGAGGCGGGGTCGGCGGGGTGCGGAATGGTGGCAAGGGTGGGGTGCGGGTCGTGCAATTGGCGTGCATCAATCCCGGGGCGCAAGCCGGTCAACGGATGCATGCCACTGCATGCCCGAGTGGGAGTGCATCGTCTTCAGGCGAATCGTCCTTGATCAGGGCGGCGCTCTGCGGGAACTGCACGAAGCCTCTGCAGCGCAAGCGCTCGCGCGGGAGCGTGCGATCTCCGACCGGGTCCCCGCGTGGCGCGCGGGCCGAAGCTACTCCGGCTGCCGAATCAGCTTGGCGGTAACTTCGAGGCGTGTGGGGTGGTGCCCAAAGTTGTAGCTGAGTCGGACTGAGACGCGATGGAACCGCCCGCGAGCGCTGACATACGTCGCGGCTCCGATGCAGGTCAAGGCGTGTCTGGCGAGACAACTGGGGGCTCGCAAGACATACCCGGTGCCGTTCACACCGAAGAGGTCACTGGTTCGATCCCAGTATCGCCCACCGCCGAACGGCCTGGTCAGGAGCTTCTAGCGGAGCTCGGGACCAGGCCGTTTGCTCGTCCCGGGGCGAGGTGAGTGTCCAACTGAGTGACTACGTCCACGAACGGCGAAGACCTCATCCATGACGGCCGCGCCCTCGTCGATGATGGGGCGCAGCTGCTTGCGGTAGATGGTCTCGGTGACCGCTGATCCGCCAGCGTGGCCGACGAGGCGGGCGATCTGCTCGATCGGCACACCCTGGTCGGACAGCAGCGACACGAAGCTGTGTCGAAGCTCTCGTGGTGTCCAGTTCTTGGCGTCGAGTCCTGCGGCGGTTGCGATGCGCCGGAAGCCTCGGCGGACGTTGGCGGCGTCGAGTCGGGTGCCGACCTCCGAGGCGAAGACGAGGTCGTGGTCGGTCCAGCGTTGCCTGGCGAGCGCGCGCTGCGCAGCCTGCCGCCCCCGGTGCTCGCGAAGTGCGTCGACGCAGCGCTGGGGGAGCGCGAGGGTTCGGCGGGAGCTGCGTGTCTTGGTGTCACCGCCGGCGCGGACCGAGCGCCAAACCATCATGTGAGGCGGAACGGGTGGTGTCGCCCGTGGGTCGCCGTCGAGGTCGACGTGGCCCCAGGTGAGGGCGCGGAGTTCTTCGGTCCGGGCGCCGGTCAGCAGGGACAGGAGGACGTACGCCCCCATCGTCGAGCCGCTCGCGTGTTCGACGAGCGCTTGTGCCTGTGGCAGCGTCAAGGCTTCGGATGGCCGACCCGCTTGTCCGGTCGGGGTTTCGCAGAGCAGCACCACGTTGCGCTTGACCTTGTCCCTGGCTTGGGCGCGGGTGATAGCGCGGCGGAGGATCGATTTGAGGTCTTGCACGGTGCGTGTGCTGAGGCTGCCGGCCTTTTCGGCGAGCCATCTGTCGACGTCCTCGGCGGACAAGTCACGGAGCTTCCGCGCGCCCAGGGCCGGAATGACGTGCTGATTCGCCAAGCTGCGCCGGGTGGCGATCGTGCTCGGGTCCCGGCTTCCGAGGCCGTGTTCGAGCCAGTCGTTGACAGCGTCGGCGACGGTGTACGCGTGTTGGGCAGCACTGACACCGTCGTCGTAGTCGCGGATCAGATCCTTGAGCTTGTTTCTGGCCTCGGTCTTCGTGCGCCCGCTGCCTCGCCGCACGATCCGCTTGCCCGCCGGCGTATAGCCCACCGTCACACTGGCCATCCAGCGCTGTCGAGTCTCGTCCCAATGCAGTCCGCCGTCGCCGCGACTACGCCGGGCGGCCATCGTCGTGTCCGGACTCGGTGATGAGGAGCGCGACGTAGTCGGCAATCGCGTCGGCGGGGATGAGACGCGCCCGACCTTGCCGGACAGATCGAAGTCGGCCCGCGCGGATCTGTTCGTAGATGACGGTTCGACTGAGCGACAGCAGCTGCATCGCTTCGGGAATGCGATACAGCCGCCAGCTGGGCCCCGACCCGTTGCCAGGGGCGCTCATCGCGCCTCCGCTTCGCACGATCCCCTCGAACGCATCAACCCGGCGTCAACGCAGAGCGAGCGCGCAGCAGTCCTGGCTGCTTCAACCAGACAGTATTGCTGAGCGCTAGAACGGCCGCCCAGCTCTTGGCGTGACTCCGCCATATCGGCTCCTCCTTTGGCAACCTGGCCCTTGGGGGAGGATCGTTGAGGCAGTGGTCGCCGGCGTGGTCGCCCGCGGATCATCGCGTGGTCAGAGCGTGGCCTCCGTGTCTCCGGCGGCGACGTCGGCGAGCCGCTCAACGGGCTGAAGGTGAGCAGAGCCTTGCCGACGCCGGCGCAGTGGGATTGTGGCTTCCGTTTCTGCCTGACGTCTTGGGACTCGCAATCCCGAGGATGATTCGAACCGTTACCCGTGGGTAACCACAATGTGACCGCGTGTGCAGCGCTACAGACCGCGGATGTCGGCGTAGGCCGTGAGACGGATTGCATGGTCGGAGATCGCGGCCGCCGCGGGCTCGGGGACGAGCATGCGGTCGGCCGCCGCAAGTGGACCGAGGTCGAGACCAGTGAGTTCGGCGATCCGCGCGAGGGGGACCTGGAAGGTTCGGAACTCCCCGAGCGGCGGCAGTTCGCCCTCCTGCTGCAGGTCACCGAGCTGGGGGGTTTGATCGAGCAGATAGCCGGTCGTGCCGAGTGCGCCGTCGACGGTGAAGCCGCCGATCTTCCAGAACTGGAGGGGGATGTGGAGGCCGCGGTATTGCGGGTCGTCGTCGGTGAGGACCGGGCCGGTGAACACGACGAGCTTGCGGTCGTGGTCTGCGGCGTTGTCGAGTAGGTAGTCCTCGAGGCCGAGCCAGAGCTCGCGGTCCTGGTTGAACGATGACGCCTGGGGCGCGGCATTGGTGTAGAAGAAGGTCTCCGACTCGGCCCGCTCGGCTTCGGCCTGCTCGCCCCACACAGGGTCCCGGCGTCGGACGAGGTGGCCGCGGTCGAGGTCGTTGTCGGCGTAGATCTCCTCGCCGGCTTGTTGCTCGGGCGGGCGCCGGTCGTCGAGCCGCCAGTCGTCGGAACGTTCAACATGACGCAGGGTCGCGCCGTCGATCGCGACGGCGGTGGCGGCGGCGAGTCGGCGGTCCGGGCGGTGCAGCGTGGAGAAGTGGGTGTAGGCGAGGGGCACGGTCGTCACGCCGGGCGCGGTGGGCATCGGTGCGGGGACGCCGAGGAAGTCCGGGTTGTAGCCGGTTGGGTGGGGGGTGGACACGACGGCGACCGTAGGGGTGCGGGGTGAACGCGGGATGTCACCTCGTGTCCCAGCCCGGCCTGTGGTCGGATCGATGCCAAGTCGACGAGACGCCGCCCGAGTCCCACAGGCTTTGGACAGAACTGGGTCACGCCCCACAGCGTTCTCCACAGCTCGGCCCGACATCGCGACGGCCGACGCCGTTGGTGGAAACGCTTTCGACCTCAGGCGCACACCGGAGCGACTGTTGGTCGGCGCGGGACGATCATGGACCTCCTCGGCGACATCTCTGCTGGGACGCTGCGGGTAGCGCATAGGCGACGCGAGCGTGCTCAAGGGCGCTTGAGCACTGGCACGTGGGGAGTTGCAGGGGTGATACGTGGTGGTGTCAGAGGGGGGACTCGAACACCCCCTTGTTGCACCCCTGCGACTGGCGGGGGTTCATGGACAAAGACGGTAGCGCTACGCAGCGGGCCACGGACCACGGCATGACGTGGGTGTGGAAATGACGGCGCGTCGCGGTACTGAGCCAGTTGATGCTCACCGCGACACGGTGCTCTGTCCGCCCGCAGTCCGCCCCCGTGTAGCCGGACGTCCTAGATCACGTCAGCACTAGAGCGAGCCCAGCCCACTGAGGTTGAGGTCAGAGCCGCTCGAAGCTTGGGATGCCGGGGCCCGGGCGGCGTTGATTCAGCGTAACCGTGGGCTGACTGCTGACTGCACATAGGAGACCGTGCCGGGCACGACCAGTTCGACGTAGCTTCCCGTGCCCTCGTGTCGATCGCGACCGCGGGCGCTGCTTATCGTGAATGTTCCGCCGGCGTCCGCGACGGCGCGGCGTACGAGGAGCAGACCGATGTGGCCCGATTCGGCTGGTGCCGCGGGGTTGAAGCCGCGGCCGTTGTCGGCGACGACGGCGTGCACTCGGTCGCCGTCGCGCCGTATCGCGAGGTGCACGTGGCTCGCGCCGCTGTGGGTGACCGCGTTCCGTAGGAGCTCCCCGGCCGCTCGGTGCAGCAGCGAGGCGACCTCCGCCTCCAGGTGGGGATCGTCGGCCATCTCGAGGGTGATTCGGCATCCGCTGTTTGCCAGACCGGCGACGAGACCGACGAACGCAGTCCGGACCCCGGCCGGATCCAGCATCGGTGGGGTCAGCTCCGACAAGAGTCCGCGCAGCCGGTGTACGTCGGCACCGATCCTGGCCCTGGCGTCGGACACGAGCTCCTTCGCGCGCGGTGGCGGAACGTCCGCGGCGATGTCGAGCAACAACCCGGCGCTCGCGAGATCGGGGATGACGTGGTCGTGCAGCTTGTGTGCGACGTCGCGCCGCGCCAGCTCCGCGGCCGCGAACCCGTAGTGGAGGGCGTCGTCACGTTCGCGGCGGTCGCGGTCGATCCGGCGGGCCACCCCGACCGCCAGGGGGAACAGCGCCAACGCCACCGCCAGCACGCCGACCACCGTGAGCGGTAGCAGCACGGTCGTGGCGTGCCGCACCGTCGTGTCCACATCGACCGATACGTAGACCTCGAGACGTGCCGGCGTGCCTGCCGCGTCGCGGAACCCGATGAAGACCTCGCGCAGATCGCCGGCGCGTGCGATCTCGAAACGGTGTTCGTTGTCGTTGGGCACCGACTCGACGACGGCCTCGCCGGCGTCGAGCCTGCGCGCGAGGTGCGGGTCGAAGGGGCGTACGGCCGACTCGACCCGCGATTCGTCCGAGAATGCGATCTGGGCGTGGTGCTCTGTCACCGACCACACCTTGACCCGGTAGACCATCCCGGACTGCAGGAACGGTTCCAGGTCGGCGAGCAGCGCCTGCCGGTTGAGGTTCGCGCCCTCGGTGAAGTCACGTCGGGCGAGCTGGTCGAGCACCGACGCCGCGACCTGTGAGGACGCGCGCTCGGCCGTTCGCTCGCCGTCCGCTTCGCCGATCCAGCGGATCCCGAGTGCCACCAGGCCCGAGAGCAGGACGGCGGCGAGGAGCGCCAGACCGGTGAGGCGTAGAACGGTGGTGCGGACCTTCATGTCCGGGCGCCGACGGCGATCAGCCCGAGTCGATCGGCGGTGACGACCGCCTCGAGTTGGCTGTGCGCTCCGAGCTTGGCGAGCAGAGCGCGGATGTGGTCGCGCGTCGTGTAGATGGATATACCAAGATCCGCCGCGATGCGGGTGGCATCGCGCCCGCGCCCGAGCCCGGACAGCACATCGAGCTCGCGTCCGGTCAGGTGCACGGCCGGACCCGGAGCCCACGACTGCACCGGCCCGCCCGCGAGCGCGGTGCGCGCCGCGGCGAGGATCTCGTGCAACGGCTGGTCCTTCCCGAGGACGCCCGCCGCCCTGGCAGCTTTCGCGCGTCGCAGGACGTCCACCCGCGGATGGGCGGTCAGCACGAGAACCGGGATGTGCTGAGCCAGTTCGGCGATCAGGTGCAGGCCGCTGCCGTCGGGCAGGTCGAGATCGATGATCGCGAGGTCGGGAAGCTCCTCGGCGGGACGACCGTGCAGGACCGACCGCGCCTCGCGCACCGAGTGGGCCACGCCCGTGCAGGAGAGGTCGGGCTGCGTCGACACGGCCAGCGCCAGGGTCTCGGCGAAGACCCGGTGATCGTCGATCAGGAACACACCACCACCACTGACGGTCACGTCTCTCCTTGCATCCGGAGGCGTCCGAACCGCCCACCGATGCGAACGAGGCTAACCACGGCTCCTGAAGGTCCGCTGAGTTCCCCACATCCTCGACCAGGGTGGCTCACCTGGTCCTGAGCTGCGGTCCGGAGGCCGCCGAGCCGCAGCGATCACCGCGGCCCGGTACCCCCACCCCCATATTTTGAGGATATGACCGGCGATGAATCGCAGGTAACTTGGGGGAGCGGGTGGAGATCCTCGATTCAACTCAAATAGGACCGGCCCATGTGAATGGTCTCGGCTGCCCTGTGTGTCGGGGCGGGCATGCGGCAACACGGAAGTATCGAAGTAGTGAACTTGGAAAGATGACGACAATCGTTCGAAACCGACGCTCTCGTGTGCGGGCCATCTTTGTGGCGCGCGCTGCGGGTACCTTGCGCGGGTGGCGCTCCCCGCAACACCGGGACGGGCTGGCGCTGATTCTGAGCTCGGCGATCACCTCGGTGCTCGGGTTGTTGTTCTGGCTGGTGGCCGCCCGCCTCTACGACCCGGTCACGGTGGGCCTGAACAGCACCCTCCTGGCCACGATGACACTGCTGGGCACGATCGCGCAGCTCAACCTCGGCAACGCGCTGCTGCGGTTCGTGCCGGTGGCCGGTCGGGGCACCCGCAGGTTGGTCGCGCTCTGCTACCTCGTGGCCGTCGCGGCAGCGACCCTCGCGGGCGGGGCGTTCGCGCTCGGCGCCCCTTGGTGGGCACCGGAGCTGATCACCGCGTTCGGACCGGCGGAGGTGCTCGCGTTCTTCACGGTGGCCACCCCCCTGTGGACGATGTTCGTGATGCAGGACTACCTCCTGCCCGCGATCAAGCGGGCGGCCGCGGTTCCCGTCGAGAACCTGCTCTTCTCCGTCCTGAAGCTGCTGTTCCTCGCAGGAGCGGCCGCGCTCGGGCTGTGGAGCGGGATCGCCGCGTCCTGGCTGGCGGGCACTGCGGTGACCGTGCTGGCCGTCACGGTGTGGCTGGTGCGCGTCCTCCCCCGCCGCGACGTCGTCGACCGCGTCGCCGCACCACCCACGTCCGCATCCACGTCCGCCGTCACCGTTCGCGACGTCGCCACCTTCGTCCGGGCCGACTACGCGGGTATCGTCTTCCTGCTGGCCGCCGTGTTCGGTCTCCCGCTGGTCGTGCTGGCTCGTCTCGGCGCCGAGGCGGCGGCCGTCTACAACGTGGTGTGGCCGATCGCCTACGCGCTCTACCTGGTTGTCAACGGCATGGGTCAATCGCTGGTGGTGCACGCCGCCGCTGAACCGGACACCCTCGAGGTGGCCCGTCGGGCCATGGTCGGCAAGGCGTTGGTGATCGTGGTGCCCGCTGTGCTGGCGTGCGCTGTGCTCGCGCAGCCGCTGCTGTCGCTGTTCGGGACCCACTACGCCGGCACCGGCAGCTTGCTGCTCGTGCTGCTCGCGCTCTCAGCGATTCCCAATTCCGTGAATTGGTCGTTCGTCTGGGCGGCCAGGGTGCGCGGTGACGGACGGGTGCTGTTCGGCCTGCCCGCCTCCGTCACGGTCGCGGTGATCGCCGGCAGCTGGGTCCTCATGCCCGTCATGGGGGTCCTCGCCACCGGGGTCGCCTGGCTCGCCGCTCAGAGCGTCGCGGCCGTCGGTGTGCTGCTCGTCCACGCGCACCACCGGGCGCGTCGCGCGGACTGACACGTGACGCAGCGACCAGAGGATGCGATGACGTCGCGGTGCAGGCCCTCATCGTCCTCGAGACGACCCTGGAGCACGTCGTTGCCCGCCTCGCGACGGCCGCCGAACGTGCGGGCGACCCCTACACCACCTCCGAGAACGCAGCCCGCTGTTGCGGTGGTGTCGACAAGGTGTGCGCGCTGCCGCGCTCAGTGCAGTCACAGCACCTCGGGGTCACGATGGCGTCGTGATGGGGAGCGGGCGGCGATGAGCGGCGGTGACGCGACGATCCCGCACGGGCGCGGCGGGTTCGCGGGGGCGGACCGGCGCCCGCCCGTCCTGTGGATCGTGCTGTCCGCAGCGACCGTCGCGCTGGTGTGCAGCACGCACTTCCCGCCGTTCTACGACTACTACCAGTGGCTCCTGCAGGGCCACGTCGTGTCGGTGCTGCTGTTCGGTGCCGACTCCGCCGGCGCGGGAATCGCGGGGAACTACGTGCTCAGCCCCGTCCCGGTTCCCAACCTGGCGGCACCGGTCGTCATCGGGACGCTCGACGCGGTGCTGCCCACCGAGGCCGCAGGGCAGGTGTTCGCGGTGCTCGCCGTGCTCGGTTTCGCGCTCGCCTACGGCCACCTCGTGCGGACGATCCAGCAGCGGGCGACGCCGATCGAGTACACCGGGTTCCTCTGGGCGCCCGGCTTCTTCCTCTACAAGGGCTACCTCAGCTACCTGGTCGGGCTTGCGCTGGTGTTCGTGCTGGTCGCGATGCTGCACAGGGTGACGACCCGCGCCGGCGCCCCCACCGGAGCGCGACTGTGGGCGCTGTGTGGCCTGAGCACCGTGCTCTACCTGTCGCACCTGCTCGCGTGGAGCATCGGCGCGCTGGTCGTGTTCGGGTACGCGCTGGTCCTCGCCCACCGCCGCCTCCGCCGACCGGCCGTGCTGCTGGTGCTCACCCTCGCGCCGGCCGTCGTCCTTGCCGCCTGGTACGTGCTGTCCGAGGGCGGCGGTAGCGGCATCACGTTCTACGGCTCCTGGTTCGACAAGGCGATCTCTCTGACCGAGACGCTCCAGCTCTTCCTGAGGCTGGACCCGTTCCCGCCCGCGTTCCCGATCTTCTGGGTCAACGTCGCCGCCGTGGTGGCGTTCGTCGCGCTCGTCACGCTGCTCCTCGACCGGCGCGCACTGCGCACCGCGCTCGCCACCCGCCCGGTGCTCTGGCTGGGTGGCCTGCTGGCTGCGATCGCGATCGTGCTCCCGATCAGCATGGTCAACGATCTGATCAAGCCGGATGAGCGGTTCGTGCTCCCGGCTCTGCTGTTCGTCGTTGCAGCGCTGCCCTACCGGGCCGCTCCCGCCCTGGCAACCCCGGCGGTCGTCGCGCTCGTCTCCGCGGTGCTCGGGCTGCACGCGATCGAGTATGTCGACGTCGGCGCGAGGATCGGGCGGCTCGATGCGGTCACCGACGGGGCCGTGCCGGCCGGTGCACCGCTCCTCGAGATCACGATTCCCTCCCGGCACGGCTGTGTGCCCGCATCGGGCCCGACGGTCGGCGTTCCAGTGCTCAAGTGGTTCGGGGTGGATTTCGCGCTGGAAACGGGCAGAACCCGGGTCAATGTCGACGAGACATCGTTGGTGCACCTGCGGGCCGCCGGTCCGCCGGACCTGACCGTTCTGGACATCCCGGCCTCGGACGTGCCTGCTGAGGTGCGTCCGATCGCATTCCAGTACCCATATTTGCAGGTCAACGGCTGTTCGAGTGATCTCGCGGCCGTCGAGCCCGGCCTTGCCTCTCGCTACGAGGGGGTGGCTCGCGGCGAGGGCTTCACGATCTTCCGACGAACTGCGTGAGTGGGATCGAGGTGCAGCGGCGGGGCACGGCCCGGGCACGGCCCTTCGCCTGCTAATGAGCCAGGCCGGACCCGATGCGATCCACGCTGTGGGTCAAGCTTGCTTCGGAGCCATTGCGGTGCCGATCGGAAGTTGGACACTCGACGCCAGGCAGGAACGCCCGGCTCGGCGGATCTCGAGTCCATCAAGCCGCGCCTGCGGGCTGCTCTTCACAGCATCGTGGAGTTGGCAGCTCGGTCCGATTCCGGAGCAGTCGGGTCACGGAAGGTGACGTCGCGCCCCACTCCGAGCAGGGTTGCGGAGGCGAGGCTGCGCTGCCGACCGGCATGCCCATCGCGAGCGGTAGGTGGACCGCCAGGTCCCACCAGCAGCCCGGACGTCCGGCCTCCCAGAAGCAGGACCCGCGTGCCGGGGTTGGCGCTCAGGCGTGGGATTCGCTTTCACACATCGACCGGGAGGTCACGCTGGGACTTCCGCCAGACTAGCCACGCACGATGAAAGCGAGCTGTGAACGACGCCCGAGCGGGTTGCAACGCGTTGATCACTCCGAAACTACGGCGCCGCCGTGATCATTGCCTGGCGCCCCCCCAAATTTGGGGAGTGCGCACACTTGGCTCCGACGGCTAGCGTCGTTGACGCAATTGAGTCGGACCGCAACCGCGTTGTGATTCTGTGCTGAATGGCAGCCGTGTTCGCGAGTTGTCGCCGAGAGATTTTCGTCGAGGGAAGCCGGATCCTCATGCCGACAATTGGCTCTTCGACGCCGGATCGAGCACGAAAGGCATCGATTATGCTGAAGGGTTTGTCCCATAAGATTCGGCTTGTTCTGCACAGCTACCTGCCTTCCTCCGACCCGCTGTTCTGCGAAGCGTGTCAGCGCAGGCTTGTTCGAGCCCACTGGGTCGACGGCCTCCCGTTCTGCGACGCGGCCTGCTCTGAGCGACATCGCGGCGATCCGCAATGAGTCGGTCGTCTTAGACGCAGGCGAGCGCGCCGACGATGGGTCACGTTCCCGTGATGGTGAGGTGAGTGCTTACCGGTTGTCGTAGTAGCTCGCCGTCCACCTGACCGAGTTCGTCTACCCGTGGCGAGGACGACCCATCGGCTCCTGGCGGGATCGCCGCTGTCTACCGCGACCTCGTCGCCGATGACGCCCGCAATCAGCAAGTGCTCGCCGACGTTCTCGCCGGCCTGGCTCGTGGGCGGAACTGCCTTGTCCTGACCCGGTGGGCCGCGCATGTCGCTGCTCGCCGACCTGCTGCACGACGCTCGAGCGGTGCACTCCAGGCCGGCTAGATCTGATTCCCGGATGGAAGCAATACGTGAACAGCGCGACACGCGCCTCCTCGACGAGTGGATGGTGCGCCGGCGGGTCATCCCTGAAGGAGCGGGGCCGGTCAACCCGTGTTGTTGGAGTCGATCTTTTCTTCGATGGTTCTCCGCCTGTTGTTGGGCGCGTCGAGGTAGGCGTCGGGGTCAAGGAGCGCCCGGAGGGCGCCCGCGTAGCGGCCGTAGGTCATTGACGCCGACGCCGATCGGCGCACGCTGTTCGAGGCGGAGGATCAGTAGGGGGGTTGTGACTCCCGGGGGCGCGGGGTGGATCGGTCGGGTGCTGCTCCAGGGCCGGGGTCCCGGCTGGTGGACAGGCCCCCCGTGGGGGCTGTCGGTCATCCCTTCGCCGCGCTGGTGGGCGGCATGGTGAGCTGCGACAGGTTCGCGGTGGGCGAGATCAATCAGACGGGGCGATCACGCCGAGCCCCGCTGTACTGGCTCGGGGATCATGACTCGCACGATCTGCGTCCACCGCGAGGTCTGCGGGCTGCTCATGCCGCTCGGGCGGGCAAGCAGCGGATGTGATGATCACGCAGGCCGTAAAACACCAGCGTGGTCAACTCTCGGGCCGCGGCGACGATGCCGATGTTGCGGACACCGCGCCGTTCACCAACCCGGTCGCGGGTCTGTCTGAGCCGGGTATGGGCGGGCACGCGTTGCACCGCCTCGACCGCGGCCCAGCGAACCAGCCGGGATCCTTGCTTGGTGATCCGGCCGCGGTGCACGGTGGTATCGGACTCGTGATGTTTGGGGGTCAGCCCGGCCCAGGAGGCCAGCTGCTGCGGGCGGGCGAAGCGGGTGATGTCGCCGATCTCGGCGACGAACACCGCCGCGAGCAGCGGCCCGACCCCCGGGAATGACCTGGATCGCGGTGTAGCCGGGATCGCCGCGCAGCCGCCCGGCGACCAGCCGGGCGAAGGTGTCGATCTCGAAGTCCAACGCGGCGATCACACGCAGCAGTGAGTCGACCCGCGAGCGGGACTCGACCGCCAGCCGGGTGGTGGCCAGCGGCTGCTGCCCGCCCGGGCCGAACAGATCACTCATCGGCACCTGCACGCCGGCGGCGGCGAGCACGGCGTGGACCTGGCAACTCAGGTTCGAGCGCAACCCGACCAGCTTCGCCCGGTGCCGTACCCAGCCACGCAGCTCCCGCGTCGCGGGTGGGGCGATCCAGGCCTCGGGCAGCCGCCCCATCCGCAGCAGGTCGGCCAGGTCCGCGGCGTCTCGTTCATCGTTCTTGACCCGCCGGTAGGAGAACATCTTCACCCCCAGCGGGTGTGCCAGGTGCACGCTTGCGCCCAGTCCGGCGAGCGCGTCCGCAACCCAGTACCAGCCGTAGGTCGCCTCGAGTACCACCTCGGGGGCTTCTCCAGCGCGGGTCATCACCTCGCGCAGGTACTCCGGATCGTTGGAGATCCGCACCGTCTCCAGCCGCTGTCCGGACTCGGTCATCCGCACCAGCAGCGACCGGCGCCGGTGCAGATCCATCCCGACGATCTGCTGACCCTCGTACGATTCGCTCACAGGGGCCTCCTCGAATCGATGGCGTGAGCACCCCGAGCATGAGCCGGGAGTCACGAGGAGCGGAGGCCCCGCTCCTTCATCACGTCAGGCCCTCGCGGACCGACCTCGTGCAGCGCCGCGGGCCCGAATCGGGTCCTCAGCTCAGTGCCAGCGCTCTTGACCCCTCAAACTAGCTCAGTCATAATTGACTCAATGGGCGCAGAGGGAAACGAGCTGGGCCGCCGGGCGGCAGTTCATGCAGCGCTGGGAGACCCCGGTCGGTTGGCGATCGTCGACGCCCTGGTCCTCGGCGAGGCGTCGCCGTCCGAGCTGCAGAAGCTGCTCAACATGCCGTCGAACCTGATGGCCCACCACGTTCGCGTACTGGAGAAGGTCGGCGTCCTCGAGCGGCACCGCTCCGAGGGCGACCGTCGCCGGACCTACCTGGCGCTCGCGCCGGAAGCGCTCTCCACATTGCGGCCCACCGCGGTTCGAGACGCGGTGCGGGTGGTGTTCGTGTGCACCCAGAACTCGGCCCGGTCGCAGCTGGCGGCGGCACTGTGGTCGAGGGAGAGCCCCGTTCCCGTGGCGTCGGCCGGCACGCACCCGGCCGCGGCGGTCCACCCCGGCGCGGTGGCCGCTGCACGCCGTCACCGGATTCCGCTGGATCCGACGGCCCCGCGCCACGTCGAGGACGTCCTCCGCCCCGACGATGTCGTGATCACCGTGTGCGATGCGGCCCACGAGGACCTCGGAACCGGTCCCGACCGGTTGCACTGGTCGGTTCCGGATCCCGCGCGCAGCGGCGAGGATGCCGCCTTCGACCACGCCGTCGACGAGCTCGCCGACCGCATCACCCGGCTCGCACCCGCGATCCGGCCTGCATCCTGAGGAGGCCCCCGTGCCGGTCACCGCCCGCCGTCCCGACCTGTCCATCGACCAAGTGCTCGCGCTCCGCACGGCCGCGTCGAACCTGGCCCGCGAGTTCGACGGGACCTACGGCTCGGAGACGATCGAGCGGTTCCTGCACACCTCCTACGACGAGTTCGCCGACCGCGCAGTCGTCGTCAACTACCTGCCGCTGCTCGCCGAACGTTTCGCCCGCCAGCGGCTGCGCGCCCTCGCCAAGGTCGAGGGCAAGGGTGTCACGGGGACTCCGGTGGCCCTGTTCCTCTGCACGCACAACGCAGGGCGGTCACAGATGGCGATGGGCCTGTTCACCCACCTCGCCGGCGACCGGGCCATCGCCTGGTCCGGCGGATCCGAGCCGGACACGCGGATCAACCCTGCCGCGGTCGAGGTCATGACCGAGCGCGGTATCGACATCGCCGGCGAGTACCCCAAGCCCTGGACCGATGAGGTCGTCCGCGCCGCGGATGTCGTCATCACCATGGGCTGCGGTGACGCCTGCCCGGTCTTCCCCGGTCGGCGGTACGAGGACTGGCAGGTTGAGGATCCCGCGGGTCTGAACGCGCCCGCTGTCCGGGTGATCCGCGACGACCTCGAACGCCGCGTTCGCGCCCTGCTCACCGAGCTCGCCGTTCCGCACGACTAGCGCCACCCCCTCTGCCGGGCCAACCGGCCGGGCGACGACGAGAGTCGGCACCGGCAATCCGCATGGCCGACGCGCCGTCGCCGTCGAGGGGCGTGGTGCCCCTCACCTTGCAGACTGATTCGATGGTGCTCAAGATAGACGCATGCCAAAGCAGGAGCTGCCGCTCGTCGACGCCTGCGAACCGACGCCGCTCAGCTCAGCCGTCCTGCGCTGAGCCCGGCCGAGGCCACCGAGCTCGCGACGCGGTTCAAGGCGGTCGCCGATCCCACCCGGCTGCGTCTGTTGAGCCTGATCGCCGCGCACGCGTCGGGTGAGGCCTGCGTGTGCGACCTGACCCCCGGTTTCGATCTGTCCGGGCCCACGATCAGCCACCACCTCAAGGTGCTGCGCGAGGCCGGGCTGATCACCGGCGAGCGCCGCGGCACCTGGATCTACTACCGCGTGGTGCCCGGCACGCTGGCCACCCTCGCGCAGGCGCTCTCGCCCACCCCCCACGACCTGGAAGTGAACGCATGAGTACCACCCCTGAACTTGAGGCGCCGGTCGCCGCCCGGCTCTCGACGCTGGACCGGTTCCTCCCGGCGTGGATCCTCGCCGCGATGGCGCTGGGCCTGGTCGCGGGCCGGCTGGTCCCCGGGCTCGGCGCCGCGCTCGACACCATCGTGATCCAGGGCATCTCTCTCCCGATCGCGCTCGGCCTGTTGATCATGATGTATCCGGTGCTGGCGAAGGTGCGCTACGACCGGCTCGACACGGTCACCGGCGACCGTCGGCTGCTGGTGTCGTCGCTGGTGCTGAACTGGGTGTTCGGGCCCGCGCTGATGTTCGCCCTGGCCTGGCTGATGCTGCCGGACCTGCCCGAGTACCGCACCGGGCTGATCATCGTCGGGCTCGCCCGGTGCATCGCCATGGTCATCATCTGGAATGACCTCGCCTGCGGTGACCGCGAGGCGGCCGCCGTCCTGGTCGCGCTGAACTCGGTGTTCCAGCTGATCGCCTTCGCCGCGCTGGGCTGGTTCTACCTCGACCTGCTGCCCGGATGGCTCGGCCTGCCGCAGACGGCCCTCGACGTCTCCCCCTGGGAGATCGCGCTCAACGTCCTGATCTTCCTCGGCATCCCGCTGGCCGCCGGCTACCTGACCCGCCGCCTGGGCGAGCGCGCGAAAGGACGGGAGTGGTACGAGAGCCGGTTCCTGCCCCGCATCGGGCCGTTCGCCCTGTACGGACTGCTGTTCACGATCGTCATCCTGTTCGCGCTGCAGGGCGACGCGATCCTGGGACAGCCGCTGGACGTCGTGCGCATCGCGCTGCCGCTGCTGGCCTACTTCGCGATCATGTGGGCCGGCTCCTACGCTCTCGGGTGCGCGATCGGCCTGAACTACGAGCGAACCACCACGCTGGCGTTCACGGCGGCGGGCAACAACTTCGAGCTCGCCATCGCCGTCGCGATCGCGACCTTCGGCGTCACCTCCGGCCAGGCGCTCGCCGGTGTGGTCGGCCCGCTGATCGAGGTCCCCGTGCTCGTCGCACTCGTCTACGTGTCGCTGGCAGCCCGCCGCCGCTGGCGAGGCGCAACGCCGACGACGGCCACCCCGTCCGCCAAGGAGTCCTGATGGCCGAGAACCCCACACCGATCCCGACGGTCCTGTTCGTCTGCGTGCACAACGCTGGCCGCTCGCAGATGGCGGCTGCCCTGCTCGCGCATCACGCTCACGGCGCCGTCGAGGTCCGTTCCGCGGGCTCCGAGCCCGCGGACGCGGTCAACCCGGCCGTCCGCGAGGTGATGGCCGAACTGGGTATCGACCTGTCCGCGGAGAAGCCCAAGAAGCTCACCGTCGGTGCCGTCGAGGCCTCCGGCGTCGTCATCACGATGGGCTGCGGTGACGCCTGCCCGGTCTTCCCGGGCAAGCGCTACCTCGACTGGGAGCTGACCGATCCGGCCGGCAGGTCCGCCGAGGAGATCCGCCCGATCCGCGACGACATCGACGCCCGCGTGCGCGCACTGCTCGCCGAGCTGGGGGTCACACCGTCGACGGAGAGCGCGACCCGGTGACCCCGCAGGTGCTGTTCGTCTGCGTCCGCAACGGCGGCAAGTCCCAGATGGCCGCCGGGCTCATGCGCAAGGCCGCCGCGGGCCGGGTCGTCGCGCACTCGGCCGGCACGAACCCGGGCACGTCGATCAATGCCTTGTCGGCCGAGGTGCTCGCCGAGGTGGGCGCGGACATGTCCGGTGAGACGCCCAAGCCGGTCGATCCGGATCTGCTCCGCAGCGTCGACCTCGTCGTCACCCTCGGCAGGGAAGCCCACGTCGAGGCTCCCGACGGGACCGAACTGCGCAACTGGGACACCGACGAGCCGTCCGAACGCGGCATCGACGGCATCGATCGGATGCGCCTGATCCGCGACGACATCGATGCTCGAGTACATGGGCTGCTCCACGAGCTCGCACCGACGGCGTGACCACGCTTCGGGACACCGTTCGACGCAGCGCCGATGTGGTGGTGATCGGGGGCGGCCAGGCCGGCCTCGCCGCGGGGTACTTCCTGCGCCGAGCCAACGCCGATTTCGCGATCCTGGACGCTCAGACCGGGCCCGGAGGGGCCTGGCGGCACGGCTGGGAGTCGCTGCGGCTGTTCTCACCGGCCCGCTACAGCCCGCTCCCGGGCTGGTGGATGCCCGAGCAGCCGGGGGAGTTCTTCCCCACGGCCGGGCACGTGCGCCGCTACCTGGCCGACTACGAATCCCGCTACGACCTGCCGGTGCACCACAACGTCGCGGTCGAGCAGGTCGTCGCGCAAGGCGAGCAGTTCGAGATCCGGGCGGCGCAGCAGACGTGGCATGCGCGCGCGGTCATCAGCGCCACCGGTTCCTGGCGGTGCCCGCACCTACCGCGCTACCCGGGCTGGGACCTCTTCGGTGGCCGCCAGCTCCACACCGTGTCCTACCGGGCGCCCGCGCCGTTCGCCGGCCAGCGGGTCGTGGTCGTCGGGGGCGGCAACTCCGCCGCCCAGATCCTCGCCGAGGTCTCCACCGTGGCCGACACGACCTGGGTAACCGCCCGGACCCCGCGGTTCCTGCCCGACGACGTCGACGGCCGCGCGCTGTTCGATCTCGCCACGCAACGCGCCCTCGCCGCGCGCCGCGGCGAGGCATCTGCCGGGGTGGCCGGCCTCGGCGACATCGTCATGGTCCCGCCCGTGCTCGCGGCACGCGAGCGGGGCGTCCTGCGGGCCGAGCCGATGTTCCAGCGGCTCACACCCGAGGGCATCGCCTGGAGCGACGGCCGGGCCCAGCGGGCCGACGCGATCATCTGGTGCACCGGGTTCCACCCCGACCTGCGCCACCTCGCCCCGCTCCAGCTCACCATCGATGAGTCAGGCCTTCCCCGCACCGAGGGCACGCGATCCATCGACCACCCTCGGCTGCACCTGCTCGGCTACGGCGACTGGACCGGCACCGCGTCCGCGACGCTCATCGGCGCCGGCCGCACGGCCAAGGCGACGATCCCTCAGGTCGTCGGCAACCTCCACGCCATGACCGACGCACGCTCAGCGAACTGATCCCGCGAGGAGCGAGACCGCGAGACATGTCGGAACAACGGAAGCTGATCAGCATCGAAGGACACCTGCGCCGGGAGGAACCGGCGCTCGCGCGCATGCTCGAGGAGTTCCGCTGCCCGGATCCGGTTCCGCGAGCCATCGCATTGTCACTCGTCGCGGTGGTGGCGGCGATGCTGCTGGGGTCGTTCTTCACGACGGCGGACGGCTTGCTCACCGGCGCCGGGCTCGTCCTCGCCTCGACCCCGGTCGCCTGGCTCGTCACGCTGGCTCGACGCGCCTCCGAACGGTGACCGCCAGGCGCCCGAGCCGCCGGACACGACTGGCTCGGGGCCCGAGCTGCGACGGTCAGGCGACGGCGGTGTAGGCGCCGCGGACGTGCGCGCCAAGTGGTCCCAGGACGTGCGCGGCGTCGCGGCTCACCCCGCGCAAGGTGTTGGAGGCGAATGAACGCTGCAGTTCGAGGCCCGTGTAGGCGAGCCCCGGGTGAGTGGTGGAAATGCCGCCGACGTGCAACGGCATGCCGTTCTGCAGCGCGCCGAGTGGTTCCAGATAGCCCAGGTTGGGGCGGTAGCCGGTGGCGAAGACAACCGTGTCGACGTGCTCGCGCGAGCCGTCCGGCCACACGACCGCGTCGACGTCGAACGCGGTGAACATCGGGCGGCGGTCCAGCACACCCTCGCTCAGCGCCTCGCCGTACTTCCCGGGATCGAGGACGAGGGTGCTGGTCAGCAGCGGCGCGAGCCATTCCAGGGGGAGGTCGTCGAAGCCGGCGGTGAGGCGGTGGTGGATGTCGCGGCCGTCGGGCTGCTGCGCGACGAGCTGCAGAGGGCTGCGGGACGCGATGGTCGTGGTGGCGACGGTAGCGAGCTCATAGGCGATCTGGACGGCGGAGTTGCCGCCCCCGACCACGACCACGCGTTCGCCGACATGTGCTGCGGGGGAGCGGAAGTCGGACGCGTGCATGATGCGGCCCTGGAACTGGTCCTGTCCGGCCAGCAACGGCAGGTAGGGGTTGTCGAACGACCCCGATGCGGCAACCACGCCCGTTGCCTCGATCTCGTCGCCCGCAACGGTGGAGACGAGGAAGCCGCCGCCCGGTCGCGCGCCCACCGCGGCCACCCGCACCGAGGTGCGGATCTCGACATCGAGGCGGGCGGCGTAGCTGGTCAGGTACTCGGTGACCTCGTCGCGGCTGGGGTAGTGGTCGGGGTCCCCCGGGAACGGGGCGTCCGGCATGGCGCTGAACCGGGCCGGCGAGAACAGCCGGAGGCTGTCGTAGTAGTCCGGCCAGGAGCCGCTGGGCCGTTCGCGAGCCTCCAGCACCAGCGGGCGGAGGCCTCGCCGCTGGGCTTCGCGGGCGGCGGCCAGCCCCGACTGGCCCCCGCCGATGATCACTAGAGGGTGAGAGATCGTCGTCATGACCGAATCGTATCGTCATTTCGCGAGATGACGAGAAGTTTCTCTGGGACACTGGGCACATGAGCGTGGATGGCGGCAGGAGCGAGGCGGCGTGCCGGCCGCGGTCGGAGGCGCTCGACCCGCTGCCGGCGGAGCTGAGCGCGACCACCCGGGAGTTCCTGAAGGCTCTGAGCAGTCCGAACCGGCAGCGGATCATGCTGCTGTTCGCCCGGGGAGCCGAGCTGTCGGTGGGGGAGGTGGCCGAGCAGGTCGGCATCGGCCAGTCGACCGCATCGGAGCAGCTGTCGGTCCTGCGTCGCGCCGGCATCGTCACGTCCCGTCGCGACGGCAAGATCGTGCTGTACCGGTCGGACCGGGCCGGCGCCATGAGCGTCCTCGCCGACCTGCAGACCTACCTGCAGACATGTTGCTGAATGCTCGCGGTTTCCGGCTAACAACAAGTCTGGGTATGACCTGTACACCGTCTGTGCCACTCCGAACTCCGCGGGCGCTCGCAGATGCTCCAGTGGAGGACTTGGCCGATCAACGATGGAGCGGTGGGACCAGACGTTCCCGGCCTCGGCGTCTCCGCTAGGAGCCTTGTTCCCGGAGCGGTCTCAGATCTCGAGGTGGAGGTGTGGCCGACAGCGGGCCGGGCGTGCGTCCTGGCCCACGGCGGCTGCTGTCGCGATGGTGGCCACCCTTGCGGGCCTGTCCGCGATCCTCCTCCTCATCGACCTCGAGCCGTGGCGGCCCGCGGACGTCACGACCTTCTTGATACCTGGGCTGGCGATCGCGTACCTCGTCTTCGGCGCGCGGGGCCAGCTCCGGCGCCCTGGCGTCCTGCGGTTGGAGATCGTCGGGCTGGTCCTCTTCGGTAGCTGTGCCCTGCTTGCCGTGCTCGTCGACCCGAGGGCCGGTCAGTACGTCGCGGGCGCAGCGTGGATCGGCCACGCCGCCTGGGACGTCGCCCACCACCGGGACCTGAGCCACCACCACGCGGTCGGAGTCGTACCTCGGGGATACGCGGAGTTTTTCATTCGACCTCCTGATCGGCGCCTCCCTCACCGCCGCACCCCTCGCGCCGACATGACGTACGTCCGATGTCGGTCGCACCCGGCAGATGGTCTACGGCCGGCCCGAGCCGTCGCGCTTGTGCCGGCGCCATCAAGCCCTCGGCACTGATGCCCCACCCGGCCTGCCCCGACGCCTGCATTGCGGGCGCCGGGACAGTCCTCGCGGGTCAGTGGCTGACCGCGGTCCTGCCGGGTGTCAGGAGCGCGGCGACGACTGCCGCAGCGACCGCAGCGACCGCGGCGACAATGAAGCCGTTCTCGAAGCCGGTGAGCGTGTTTCCGACGAGGCTGGCCGCCGCCACACTGGAGACGACGGCGGCTCCGATGGAGGCGCCGAACTCGTGGAAGGTGCTGACGATGCCGGCGGCGATGCCGGCTTCGTGCGGAGCCACCTGGCCGAGAGCAGTCGCGGAAGCTACCACGAACAGGGCGCCGGTTCCCGCGGCCGCGACCGCTACGCCCACCACCACGGCCACGGGGTCCAACCACAGGGCGGGTGCGGCCATGCCGACCGCGGAGGTGAGCAGGCCGACCACGGCGAGTGGCCGCGCGCCCAACCGGGAGATCGCCCGTCCGGTCAGGTTGGCGCCGAGCATCGTCGCCAGCGCGACCGGGAGGAACAGCAGCCCGGTGTGCAGGGCGCCGTATCCGCGAGCCTGCTGGAAGTAGAACGTGCCCAGGAAGAACACCGCGATCATCAGCGCCGTCGCCACCAGGATGAGGAAGGTACCGGTGGCCACCGGGCGCCGGGCCAGCAGCGCGACGTCCATCAGCGGCGAGCGGGTTCTCCGCTGCCAGAGCACGAACGCCAGGTAGCCCCCGGCCGCCAGCAGCACGAGCGACCCGGTGGCTGCCGTCAGCCAGCCCTGGTCCCCGGCCCTGACCAGCGCGTAGATCAGGGCGCCGGACGAGGCGGTGACCAGCAGCGCACCGAGGACGTCGAGCCGGCCGCGCGGCACGGCCGCGCGCTGGTGCGGCAGCATCCTGGCGAGAGCAGCGACGATCACCAGCCCGATCGGCACGTTGATGTAGAAGACCCACGGCCATCCAGGACCGGCGGTGAGCAGACCGCCCAGCAGTACGCCGAGGGCAGCGCCACCGCCGCCCAGCGCAGACCACACGCCGAGCGCCCTGTTTCGCTCGTCACCGCTGAACAGCGCCATGACCACCGCCAGCGCGGACGGCGACAGCATCGCCGCGCCGGCCCCCTGGGCGATGCGACCACCGACCAGTAGCGCGGCCGAGTCGGCGAACCCGGTCACCAGCGACGCCACGGTGAAGAGCAGCAGACCGGCGAGCGCGACCCGCTTGGCACCGATCAGGTCGGCGATCCGGCCCCCCAGCAGCATCAGGCCGCCGAAGGTCAACGTGTAGGCGCTGACGGTCCAGGTCAGCGCCTCACGGCTCAGGCCGAGGTCGGTCTCGATGTGCGGCAGCGCGATCGCCACGACGGTGACGTCGAGGATCAACATCAACTGGGCTACCCCGAGGAACCCCAGGATCCGCCATCGCAACGGGTGTGGCGCATCGTGCTGTGCGGACATCTCATCGGTCTCGTTCGGTCTCATGGGACGGGCCTCCTGCCGGGCTAACTCGTATGTTGGCGTACGAGCTCAAGCTGGAGGTTAACTCGTATATTCCCGTACGAGCTAGAGTGGGTGGCATGCCGACCGTCAGCCGACCACGCCGGCGTGCTGACGCCGAGCGCAGCATCGCCAACATCGTCTCCGCGGCACGCACGTGCCTCAGCAATGATCCGGACGCCACCACCGACGACATCGCGAAGGCGGCCGGGGTCGGGCGGATGACGCTGTACGGACACTTCCGCACCCGTCCGGAACTGGTCGAAGCCGCACTCGTAGACGCACTGCGGGCCGGAGAGGCAACACTGTCGACCCTCGACCTCGCAGGTGACGCACGCGCCGCCCTGACGCGGCTGCTCGAATCCAGTTGGTCCCTCGTCGCGGAGTCGGCGGCACTGGTCGCGGCGGCTCGGGGGGTCCTCCCCGCCGGGCGCCTCCGCGAGCTGCACGGCGCGCCCGCTGAGCGGGTCGAGGAGCTCCTTCTCCGCGGTCAGGAGCAGGGCGTGATCCGCATCGACCTGCCGATCGCCTGGCTGGTCAGCGCCGTGCACTACATGCTGAAAGGTGCTGCGGAGGAGGAGCGCGCCGGACGCATCGGGTCCGCGGACGTCGCTCGGGTCATCACCGCGACGGTGCAATCGATTGTGGCCGTTCCCGCATTGGACGTGCACTCACCGGGCCGCACGAGCGGCCCGCGCGAGGCCGACGAGGGCGCAGTGGCGACGTGACGCACAGCGTGGACGCGCCCGTCGAGCGAGCAGATGTCCTGCGGACGGCCGATGGCGCTGTCCGATGCCCGCGCTTCGACCGAGATCGTGTCCGACGGCGGGTTGCCCCAGCGCGAGCTCGTCGAGCGGCTGCATCTCGACCGCAGCTCGGTGAGTCGGCTGGTCGCACTCGGCTGGGTGGAGAGGGCGAACGGGGCCGGATCAGCGGACCGTGTGCCTGTCTCCACGGAGGCCGGGCGCTGGGCCGCCGGACCATCGCCGCCGCCAGGGCCGAGCGGTTCGCCGCAGCTCAGCGTGAGTCCGAAACCAGTCGGCGGAGATGCGGCTACCCTAGGAGGGTAGGGGAACGCGCCCGGGGTGACGAGGCAGACGGTCCGGCTGCCAACCGTGGAAATGTCGCCGCGGAATTCAGTAGCCGCGGCCGTTAAGGCGTTTCTGCGGGATACCTCGCGGGGTCGGTGCCTCACCGGGAGGCGACCGGACGCCTCGTGAGGACCGGTCAAGTCGGCTGCGAAGGATGTCCGCCAGGTCTGGTGAGACGACGTGCATGCCGGGGCAAGGGCCGGCGCATTGAACAAGGCGGCGGTCTAACAACGGGCGAGGGTCAGAGGCGGCGGGCGCTGGTGAACGTTCTGGTCGACACCTTCTGGTACTTCACGACATCTCCAGTCTGGGGTGCAGCGAGCATCTTTCCATCACCGACGTAGATCCCGACGTGACTGATCGGCTGGTAGGAGAACACAAGATCTCCGGGACGCAGATCGGCCAAGGACACGGAGCGGCCTACGTTTGCCTGTTGGCTGCTCGAGCGTGGCAGAGTCACTCCTGCTCGTTTGAAGGCCCATGAGGTGAGGCCGGAACAGTCGAAGCTGTTAGGACCCTCCGCCCCCCACTGGTACGGCTTGCCGAGCTGGGCCTGCGCCGCCCGAAGCGCCTCGATTCCCGCCGCGGTGCCAACGATCGGGCCGCTGGGACCGGTCTCGACGGGGCCAGTGCGCTCGCGTCGCTGCTGGGGCGTGAGCCGTTCGAGGAGCCGTTCGGCTTCATCGATGCGGACCTCGGCGTCGCGCTTGCGCGTTGATACGTCCTTCTCGGCGTTCGCGGCTTGGTCGGCAGCCGATGCCGCGCGCCGCGCCGCGGCGTCAGCCTCCGCCTGTGCCTGCGCCGTTTGATCGACGACGGCAGTGAGCCGGTCGAGCGCCTCGCGGTAGCCCGACGTGACGGTCTCGAGCGCGGACATCCGGTCGATGAACTCCTGCGGGGACCTGCTGGCCAGTACCGCATTGAGCTGGTCGAGGTTGCCGCTCTCGAACGCCGACATCGCCACGGCGTCTACCTGCAGGCGGAAGCGTTCCTCGTTGGCCTTGGCGGCGTCCACGGCAGCGCGAGCGGGGTCGACGGCCGCCTGCAGCGTGTTCAGCTCGGATTCCCGGGCCTCGAGCGTGTCGGTGGCAGCGTGCCACTCCTCGGTGAGGGCCTCCGCTTCCCGCTGCACCTGCTCCAGTTGCTCTGCGGCATCTGCAGCGTTGTCCGGGGGCGGCTGTGCCGCGGCCGGTGTGAATCCGGCCAGCAGCGTGAGCAGGGCGACGAGCACGACCGCACTGGTTGATGAGGCGTACCGTCCACACAACCTCCATCGGGTCCAAGGGGCAGGCAGGGTACGTCGAGGGGGCTCCACGTGGCCAGATCTCCTCTCACGATCCCGCGCATTCCTCGATCGAGAGGCGCGGGATGCCGAGCCGTACCGATAGAAGCCTTGCGCGGTGTCCAGGCGTCGCCATTCGCGTCGGATGACTGAAATGTCTCAAGATCTCGGAGGTTAGGTAGCTGCGTCAGAGCGGTCCAGCGCCGGTTCGCTCGGCACGGCGACGGTGAGCGGTCACCCAGAAGCCACACACGGCACAGCGACTGGCCCGCGCGCCGCCAGCCCTCGCTCGACGTCACTGATTGAATGCGCAGCGTCATGATCTGAGTCGCTTGGCGCGTGTCGGTGTCCGCCAGCCGCAACCTCGAGATGACGTCTTGATCGGGGCCAGGAGCGAGTCCGCGGCGCGGCGATGCGTCGAGGTGCACGATCGCCGCGCCGGACGGCAGGTCGGCCCGCCGTTCTGATGCCTGAATCGGTAGCCCGGCGGTGCCGGGGAAGAAGTCGCAGGCGCGTCCGTTGGGTGGTCGCTGCTGGGTCTGCCAGGGCAAGCGTCGCCGCGAGCAGCAGGCAGCATTCCGTACCGTCCGGCCTGGAAGGCCAACGCTCTCCGGTCAGTCGCTGAGCACGTCGCCCTCGCGGTTGCCGAAGACCTGGTTTTCGCCCGAGGGATCCAGCGGAGAGCCCTTGAGCATGATCCCTGCGCTGCTACCGAAGATCGTGTTTTCGGCGATGTCGACATCGCCGTCCACGTCGACGTAGATGCCGTATCTCCCGTTCTCGCCGATGACGTTGTCGCGGACGGCCGTCCGCATCGACTCGCTGACCAGCCGGACACCGTCTTGCTGGTTGCCGCGGATCTGGTTGCGCTCGACGACGTTGCCCTGCGCGGTCTGCCCGACCCCGATCCCGGACTCGTCGTTGTCGTAGACGCGGTTGCCGCGGACCGTGTTGTCGGAGGACTCGTTGATGTTGATGCCCTGTGCAGTGTTGCCGAACGAGTCGTTGTTCTCGATCAGGTTCCGATCCGATCGAAGGTAGAGCACGATCCCGTGGTGCTTGTTCGCATAAACGACGTTGTTGCGGACGACGCTGTCTGTGACGTCTTCGGCGAGGATGATCCCGTGTTTACCGTTGTTGTATACGGTGTTTCGCTCGATCACCAGGTTGCGTGATCCGGTGTGCGGGTCGACGCCGTACAGGACGTTGTCGTGGAACTCGTTGTCCGCCACGACCAGGCCGCTGACCTCGTAGCTGTAGAGCCCGAAGTAGTTATGGGATACGTCGCTGTTGGTGATCTTGCCGTTGGTTCCGTCGGTGCGCCACGAAAGTCCGTAGGATTCAACGTCCGCGCTGCCGAGGAAGCGCAGCTCGGCGCGCTCGATCGCCATCTGCGCTCCGTCGCGCGCGAGCAGGTAGCCCCGGCCGTCGGCATACTCGGTGTCGACGCGATCTTGTGCCACGTCCCAGGAGGTGATGCAGCTGCCATTGATGTCGAGAGTTCCGCCGAGTGCCTTGAGGGACGCGTTACGACTACCCTCGCTAGCCAGTTTGAGCCAGCTCACGGCCGGAGCGGTGATCAATAGGGTTGCGCCGGGCATGATGACGAGGTCGGCGTCGAGCAGCCACTCACCCGGGGCGACCTCGCGGAGGGCGGCCGGGTCTCCCACGGCTTCCGCCACCGCCGGGAGCGTCGCCTGATCCCCGGCGACGAGCTCGATGGTGTTCGCTGCGCGGTCGAAGCGAGCGCCGACGCCGGAGGGCGCAGAGTCAGGCGGTCCTTGCGCCGGCGCCTGCCGGCTGCACGGCCGCGTTGGGTCGACGGGGTCGGCGGCAGCGACCTCGCGCCGGTCGAGGGGCTCTGGGGCGGGAGCCGAGCAGGCGGTAGCCGCGAGCGAGAACGCGACTGCCAGAACGATGAGCGTGGCCCCACGGAGCATGCCGTGGCCGGACGCGCCCGTGTACCGAGTCTTCATGGTCTCCCGTTCGATTTCCTCGGTCACGCGGGGACCGGAAAGCAGGGATTGGGGATGTCGGGTTGGATCCTGTTCTCGATGAAGATCCCGTGCCAGGTGAGGAACACGAGCAGCGCCCAGATCCGACGGCTGTGATCGGCGCGGCCGTCTTTGTGGGCGTCGAGCAGGCGCTGAGCGTTTCCGAGGTCGATGAGGTGATCGGCCTGGGAGTCGCGGACCAAGCCACGTGCCCAGCTGTACATCTCGCCGCGTAGCCAGTGGCGAATCGGGACAGGGAAGCCGAGCTTCGGACGATGTAGCACGTGCGGCGGGACGATGCCGTCGAGCGCTCTGCGCAGGCCGTACTTGGTCGTCCCGTGTGCGAGCTTCAGGTCGGGCGGGAGCGTGGAGGCCACGGCGAACACCTCGGGGTCGAGGAACGGCACGCGCAGCTCGAGCGAGTTCGCCATCGTCATCTTGTCGGCCTTGACGAGAATGTCGCCGCGCAACCAGGTGAAGAGGTCCACGTGCTGCATCCGCGCCACGGGATCCCAGCCCGTCGACTGGTCGTAGTAGTCGCCAGTCACGTCGATGTGCGAAAGCCACGGGTCGTGCCGGCGCAACACGCCGGCGAGCTCGTCGTTGCGGAAGACCCTCGCGTTCCCGTAGTAGCGCTGCTCGATCGGAAGCGCGCCGCGGCGGAGGAGGTCCTTACCGCGCATCCCGTCCGGGAGGTGGGCGGCCGTGCGGCCGATCAACCTCCGCAACACGCCTGGGATCCTCTCAAAGGGCGCGAGCGACAGGGGCTCGTGGTATATCGCGTAGCCGCCGAACAGCTCGTCCGCGCCCTCCCCGGAGAGCACGACCTTGACGTGCCGGCGCGCCTCGCGGGCGAGGAACCACAGTGGCACGAGCGCCGGATCAGCAACCGGGTCGTCGAGGTACCAGACGATCCGCGGCAACTCGGTCATCACCTCGTCCGCAGTCACGGTGCGTACCACGTGCTCGACCCCGATCGCTGCCGCGGTCTCCGAGGCGACGTCGACCTCCGAGTACCCCGGCTGCTCGAACCCCGCGGTGAACGTGATCAGGTCCGGGTTGTGGTGCTTGGCGAGCGCGGCGATCGCGGTGGAGTCGATGCCGCCCGAGAGGAACGCGCCGACGGTGACGTCGGCTCGCATGTGCTTCGCGACCGAGTCCCGCAATGCGTCAGCAATGCGGCTGGGAGCAGCAGCTGTCGGAGTGCCGATCTCGCCGCGGAACACCGGCCGGAAGTAGCGCTCGTGCTCGACCGGGCCGCCAGGGCGGACGGTGACGTGCGTTCCGGACTCGACCCGACGGATCGCGCGGTGCATCGTTGCCGGCTCGGGGACGTACTGGAGGAGCAAGTAGTGCTGCAGCGACTCGGGGTCGAGGTCGGTGGTCGGCCCCGCCATGCCCAGCACAGGCGCAATCTCCAGCAGGCTCTTCTTCTCACTCGCGAACGCCACGCCTGCCGGCCCCGTGGCGAGGTAGAGGGGCTTGATCCCGAACGGGTCGCGGGCCCCGAACAGGACTCGCTCATGTGCGTCCCAGATCAGGAACGCGAACATGCCCCGCAGCCGTCCGACGGCTGCGGAGCCCCAGTGGTGGTAAGCAGCCACGACAGCCTCGGTGTCGCCGCCCGTGGCGAACGCAGCGCCGTGCCGCGCCGCCAGCTCGGCGCGCAACTCGAGGTAGTTGTAGACCTCGCCATTGAAGACGATCGTGTAGCGGCCCGGTTGATCAGGTGGGCTGTACTGCAGCGGCTGGTGGGAGTGCTCGAGATCGATGATCGAGAGCCGGTTGAACCCGAACGCAGCATCGGCATCGTGCCAGGTGCCGCTTTCGTCGGGCCCACGGTGGCGCGCGCATCTCATCGCGTTGGCGATCGTTGAAGCACGTGTTTCGGCATCGCTCGCAGCAGCAAGTAGTCCGACTAGTCCGCACATGGGACCAATCCCTTCGAGGATGAATGCGGCCGACGAGTCGGCGGCGTCCAGCACATGGCGCTGCGTGGACTGATCGCAGGCGTGCGTGATCGCGACGCGCTCGACGGCCTGTTGATCGCAGGGCAGCGGCGTACCTGCGAGATCCGGCGCTCGGAGCGTCAGCTATCGCGGAATACGCCGAGACGCGAGTCGGGGCCGAAGGGGCGAAGTCGGAACGTCGCAGAACCGCACAGGGCCAACTACGCGGAAGCACCGCGTTGTCCATCCGTGGTCGGATGGCGCTTGCCGTGTTCCACGGCGTTGTCTAGACCTGCTGCGTTCGTCCTTGGTTCAGCCGGCGACTCGTGAAGGGACGGGTGGTCCCCGCCGCAGGACTTGTGGTGCTGGAGACCAGCAGACGGCGAGGCCCTTAGGGCACGTGGTTCCGACTCGCACCGGCGACGGAGGGTCGAACGACGAGGTGAGAAGTCGGAGCCAACGTGAGAACGGCTGCAGCGCGGCGAGTAGGAGGAACGCCTGCTCGGCTCCTACCAGCGCGGCAACCAGGAGCGCGGTGAGCAGCAGGTGAACGCCACTGATCGAGAAGTCGGTGGCCGCATGGCCCAGATCCGGGCCGTGCGCCGCGGATTCGGCGGGAAGGAGCCGGGAAACGGCATGCAACGTGGGCTGAGCGACAAGTGCGCCGCTGAGGCAGGAGAGGATGATCCCCTGCCGGCCCGCAGAACGCACGCGCACCACACCGATGAGGGCGACGACGACCGCGAGGGTCGCGAAGCGCACTGGATCATCGCCGGTCACTAGGTGGGCGATGACGGCGACGGCAACTGTCACGCCGGCGGCGAAGGCTGCAGCCGCGTGCTCGGACCCGACGGTGCTGGGCCAGTGGAACATCCAACACCTCCTCCCGCCGGGCGAGCAACGGAAACCGACCCTACCGGACAGGGTCTGCACCAGGTGTCCACTGAGCCAGTGGGATGGGTGTGCCCCAGTGCTGCTGCGTCAACTGCCTGGTCCGGCGTTCCGGGCCGGGCGGGCCTCGAACACGAGGTCGAGGACACCGATCGCCGCGCGACGCGCAGCTGATCAACTCGGGCCGTGTCTCGCCACTGGTGGTCGGCGCGGCCCGGGGCCACATCGCTACGGGCTCGACATCGCCAACCGCGTCGGACAGCTATGTCATCGCCGCGCGGTTCTCTCAGCGCCGCTTCAACTACGTACCTGCATAGTAGGTCTACGTCTCGGGCGGCCGTCGCTCTGAGGAGCCCGTGTGACCGGAAGGGTGTGTCAACCGTGCCTGAGCGCGCCGCCCCTTCCCGCGACGGTGCTCCCTCGCGGCGGGTCTCCGGGCTCTTCCGCGGCTGGCGGACCCCACAGCATCGGGACGGTCTGGCTCTCATCTTCAGCACCGGCCTCACGTCCGGCCTCGGCTTGGTCTTCTGGATCCTGGCCGCTCGGCTGTACGACCCGGCCACTGTCGGCCTGAACAGCGCGCTCCTGTCGTCGATGACGCTGCTGGGCGCGGCCGCGCAGCTCAACCTGGGCAACGCGCTGCTGCGTTTCGTCCCCGTGGCGGGCGGGCGCACCAGGGGATTGGTCGTGGCCTGTTACGCGGTTGCGATCGCGGCTGCCGCTGTGGCGGGCGCTGTGTTCGCCCTCGGCTCCTCGTGGTGGTCCCCGTTGCTGCACGCGGCGTTCGGAGCGTCCCACGGTGAGTCCCAGTTGCTCGCGTTCTTCGTGGTAAGCACACCGATCTGGACGATGTTCGTGATCCAGGACTACGTCCTGCCGGCGATCAAACGTGCCACCGTCGTGCCGCTGGAGAACCTCGCCTTCTCGGTGCTGAAGATCCTCTTCCTCGGTGGGGCGGCCGTGTTGGGGATGAGGAGCGGGATCGCCGTCGCCTGGGTCGGCGCGACCGCGCTGATCGTCCTGATCACCACCGTCTGGCTGGCACGCCTGCTCCCGCGCCGTTCGTCGGCTGACTCCGCGACCTCGGCCTTCGCGGTGCGCGACATCACCTCGTTCATCCGGGCCGACTACGCCGGTAGCGTGTTCCTGCAGGCCGCGGTGTTCGGTCTGCCGCTCGTCGTTCTGACCCGGCTCGGCGCGGAAGCGGCCGCCGTGTACGGCATCACGTGGCAGATCGCGTACGCGTTCTACCTCGTCGTCGACGGTATGGGTCAGTCGCTGGTCGCGCACGTGGCCGCGGACCCGGACCCGGACCGGCTGGAGACAGCTCGCCGCAGCATGATCGGCAAAGCGATGCTGCTGCTCGTCCCGGGCGTGCTCGTGTGTGCGGTGGTGGCATACCCGGTGCTGTCACTGTTCGGCCCGTTGTACGCCGATGAAGGTGGCCTGCTGCTCGTGCTGCTGGCTCTGTCCGCCATTCCCAACGCCATCACGTGGTCGACCGTATGGGCGGCCCGTGTTCGCCGCGACGGACGCGTCCTGTTCTGGCTGCCGGCCGCGATCACGACCGCGGTCATCGGCGGTAGCTGGTTCCTCATGCCCGTGTTGGGCATCGTCGGCACTGGGGTGGCATGGCTCGGTGTGCAGAGCGTCGCGGCCGCCGGCGTCCTGGTGGTGCGCGCGCGCCGCTGACCGCGGGTCTGGTGTGGCGATTGGCGGCGCCGGCCGCCACCGGACAACGCCTCCGCGACCTACCCATCACTCCCGACAAGCTCTTCGGCTCCAGCAGGTCGGACAGCCACCAGTGACGAAGGTCCTCATCCTCATCGGCGGGCGCGGTGCGGTCGGCCGTGAGACGGCGACCGCACTCGTACGCCGCTGGTTGCAGGGCGACGATCGGCGCGGCACGGGCACGACATCGGTCGCGAGTTCACCGAGGATATGAGGCCTCGTGCACCGCGTTGCGTACCTACTGCCGGAAACTGACATGCAGGTGATCGAAGTGCCCTCCGGTCGCCTCGTCGGGGTCGTAGACGCCACCCCCGTTATAGGGCCTGCCCCAACCGGTCGTCGTGTCTGGGCTGCCTGATGTCCAGATGCGTCCCTGCCAGATGACGTAGGAGACCTGCAGCGGGTCGGCATGGGTGCGGAACCAGTCGGCCAGTTGCCAACCCGCCGCCAGTTCGTCGCCTGCGGCGAAGTGGCCGGCTGTGCCGGGGAAGAAGTCGCAGGCCCGTCCCTTGGGGTGATCGCTGCTGGGGTTCCACTGGTGGGGGTCCCAGCAGCCGGTGGCCCGGATGAGGGATCCGCCCCGGTAGCCGCCGAACACGCGGTTGACTTCGTCGAGTGCATGTCGGGTTGCCCCGGTGAGGCACCCCTCGGAGGTGGGGTCGTCGTTCACGCAGCCTGCGGAGGGGCCGCTGTACGGTGCAGGCGCGGGGCCTCGCGCACCACCGCGGGGCGCGCAGACGTCGGTCGTCGCGAGCGAGGCGTCATCGTCGACGTCGGCCAGCAACTTGGCTGCGTGTTGCTCCCACTTGCTGTACGCGGTAGGGAAGGCCGAGCGCTGAACGGTCTGCGCAGCCCTCCACAGTGGCATCTCGGTCCAGCCCGGTACGGCGAGCAGTCGCCGGTAGAACTGCACCGCGGCGTACGTCGGGTCCGTGACCTGAGCGGGCGAGCCCCAGCCCTGGGAAGGACGTTGCTGGAACAACCCCAGTGAATCCCGGTCTCCGTAGTTGATGTTCCGGAGCCCGGACTCCTGCATTGCTGTCGCAAGCGCGATCCACTGTCCGCGCACGGGAACCTGCATCTGCCGACCGACCTTCACGATGATGGCCGCGTTGGTTCGCTGCTCGACGGTCGCCTCAGACGCCGTTCCTCCGGCGAGAGGCGAGGTCTCGTCGGAGATGCCGCAGCCGGCACGGTTGGCGAAGAGCCCGGCATTGGTGGATAGCCACAGTACGGTGTGGAAGGCGATCAAGCCGACCAACCCGATGAGGGCGAGAACGAACGCAACGATGGCGAGGCGGACTGCACCTCGACGCAGAGCGATGCCGGCGAACTCGAGGGAGTTCACGGGCTACCTGCGGTTGTGGTGACGAGCGGAGCCTCATGAGGACGGGACCGGCGTGGCACGCCGGTGGACGCTAGTTCGGTGAGGTGCCGCTCGTCATGCCGCCGAAGGAGGTACGGCAGGGCGGTGCTGCCCGCGCCCCGACTCGGCACGATGCCCATTGGGGCGTCATCCGGTTGCCTTCGATCACGGTCGCCGGCGAGTCGTACCCCGATGCTGCGTGCGCTCAGCATCTTCACAGGCCGGGAGGTGCAGACTTCTGGGCTTAGCATGGCAGGGTCTGGGTCCGGCACTTCGGATCGATCACCGGGTCCCGTCAGGCGACGACGCGGCAGGCGCAGGGACGACCGACACGGGGAGGCTGTGATGGCACCCTTCGTGGCTCCTGCCGCCCAACAGGTGCGTGATCCTCGCGTGGGGCACGGAGCCACCGGCGAGTGCGGAGGTCGGTTGCCGCTCGTGGTCGGGGCCGTGGTCACGCTGATCGCGGCCATCGCGTTCGACGTCCTCGCCGGCGAACATCCCACCCACACGCTCGGCCTCGCACTGGTGGCCCTCGCAGTGGCCGCATTGCGGCTGCGACTGGCCGATCGGCGGGAGGGCCTGTTCTCCGTCGTGTCGGGCGCGGTGGTGGTGCAGCCCGTGTTGCACGCAGTGACGAAGTTGGACGCCCCGCCCGGGCACCACGGATCGCACGGGCTGCTGCACGTGGTCGCCGCGGATGGCCCAGCGACGGCGATGCAGATCGCGGTATCCGTGGCGATCGTCGTCGTGGTGGCGACGAGCGGACAGCTCGCGCAGTTGCTTCTCACCGCGCTGGACCGGCCGGTCCAAATCGTCATCTGTGGTCCGCCCCCGGCGACCCGGATTCAGGTGTCGGTCCGCCTGTGCGCTCGGCGCCACGGGTCGATGCTGCGCTGGTGCGGGTGGAGTCTGCAGGCTGCACGACGTGGCCCTCCGGGGTGGCGCCCTTCCTTCCTGACACTCCTCCCGATCTAGTCCGGCCGGGGTCCGCTGCGGGCGATCCGTCGCGCGATCCGCCGTCTCGCAACGCGGAGGAGTCATCCATCCGCTTCGCGCACACCACGGCTGCGCTGTGCCTTCGGGCCGTGACTGCGTATCTCCGTAGGGAATTTAAGATGGCTCACGAAAGGACGTCGTCCTCGACGTCGGGCACCACAGGTGCATCGAAATCAATGGAGCTCCTCACAACGGCCGGATCGGGGCCGCGGCGAGTCCTCGTCACGGGCGCTCGCGGCTTCATCGGCCGCCATCTGGTCGACCGCCTCGTGACCGCAGGAGTGGAGGTGCATGCAACAACGCGGTCCGCCCCTCCGCGGCAGACCGGTGTCCGCTGGTCGCAGGTGGACCTCTCCGATCCGGAGGCCACGGCAGAAGTGGTCGGACGCTCGCAGCCCGACGTGATCGTCCACCTCGCCAGTCGCGCCGAGGGCGGCCGCGGACTGGAACTCGCGGTACCCATGATCCACGCCAATCTCCTCAGCGCGGTGAACGTCATGATCGCCGGGGCGGCGGTGCCGGGCTGCCGTCTGGTACTCACGGGCTCGGCGGAGGAACACAGCAACTTCGGGTCGGTGCGCGGGGCACGGTCCCCCTACGCGGCGTCGAAGGGCGCGGCGACGACTTTCGCGACGCTCTTCCACGACCTGGCGGATCTCCCGGTGGTAGTGCTGCGACTCGCCCTCGTTTATGGACCGGATGACCCGAACCGGAAGCGGCTCGTGCCCTACGTCATCGACAGCCTGCTCCGAGGTGTGCCGCCGCGCCTGAGCAGCGGACGCCGTCGTATCGACTGGGTCTTCATCGACGACGTGATCGACGCCGTCCTTGCGGCCGCCACCGAACCGGCAGCGCTCGGGCGCGTGCTGGACGTGGGCTCCGGCACCCTGGTGTCGATCCGCGATGCTGCGTCGATCATCGCTGACGTGATCGGGTCCGAGGTGCCTCCCGCCTTCGGTGAGGTACCAGATCGACTCGGGGACCACGATCTCGTCGCCGACCCGGATCTCGCGCGTCGCCTGCTCGGCTGGAGCGCCCGTACTGATCTCCGCACTGGGATCGAACGAACGGTGGCTTGGCACCTCGGCCGCGGCAACGAGTCGCGTCCGGTCGGTCGGCCCGCATCCGCTTAGGGCAAGTGAATCGATTCCCGACCGAGCACGGTCGTGTTCGGTTTTGCACGCACGTCCTGAATGATTGCTGAAGAGTGGTGATGGCACGTGCCCTCGATGAAGGCCTTGCGAGCCCGCGCACGCGGAGGATTACTGCGAGTTCTCGAAACCTGTGGAGTGCGCCAATCAGAGGCTGGTATCGCGACTGCCGCGCAACGGTACTGGGGTGAAGGGCACCGCGGTCGCAGTTCACACTGGGCGGGGACCGGAAGATTTGCACAGGGTGATCTGTGGGAAAGGATCGGCCGGCGTCATCTCGACATTATCCACCGCGCTTCCAAGCTGTTGGATGCTGCACCTGTCGCCGGGAGGGTCGTGGAGTGGGGGTGTGGCGGCGGTGCGAACGCCGTGAGCATCGCGCCGTTCGCTCGCGAGTTCATCGGCGTCGACGTCTCGGACGAGAGCCTGCGGGAGTGTGGTCGGCAGGTTGCTGCCCACTGCGACACGCCCTTCCTCCCAGTGCGAGTCGCCGTGGCGAACCCGGAGACGGCACTGCGCGACATCGAGGGGCCGTGCGATCTCTTCCTGTGTGTGTACGTCTTCGAGCTGATCCCGAGCCCGGCCTACGGCGAGCGCATCCTGCGGATCGCGTATGAGCTCCTCGCGCCGGGCGGGCTAGCGTTGATTCAGATCAAGTACGACACCGGATCGTGGCGGACCAGGCCGCGTCGGCTGTCCTACCGATTCAGTCCGGGCAACATGACCACGTACCCGATCCACGCCTTCTGGCAGCTGGCAACACGATGCGGGTTCGCGCCCGAGTACGTCGAGCTGGTCCCGCGGGACGAGGTTGACGAGCGGTACGCCTACTTCGTCCTCGTGAAGCCGCCGGCACCGCGGTAGCACGGACCTGTCTTGTCCCTGGCTCGTCGCGGCCTTCTACGCGAGGCTGCACGTCGCTGCCGATGAGGTCAGTGCCGGTCGGCTCAGTACCTATGTCGTTCCGTGACAATCCCACCACGTGACGTCACCTACCAGGGTTTGCGGCCGTTGAAGAGTCGCGAGCACAGGAAGGAGATGCGGGTGGGTAAGCACGTCTGGCGGAGGCCTCGCAGCGAGCGGACGAAGGAAGCGGGGTGGCCGGCGTGGGCCGTAACGGGTCTGGTGGTCGCGGGACTCGCGACGGGCGGTGTCGCGGTCGCCGCGCCCGGCGACCCGAGCGCCACGGTCGTCGCCGACGACGCCGTTCCGGGCACGCCCTGCTCGGCCGCGGCCGAAGCCTGCGTGGATCTCGGGACCCACACCGCGTGGTTGATCCGGGACGGGGAGGTCATCCGCGGCCCCGTGCCGTTCGCCGACGGCGACGTCGAGGACCCCACGCCGCGGGGCAGCTTCCGGGTGGAGTGGAAGGCGGAGCAGTGGACCAGCCGGGAGTACCTCACCCAGATGCCGTGGTCAGTGTTCTTCGCCCCCGGTGGGATCGCCTTCCACGAGGGGAGCCAGAGGACACCGTCGGCCGGCTGCGTGAAGCTCGGCCCGGAGGAGGCACATGCGTGGTTCGACTACCTGCAGGTGGGTGACGACGTCGAGGTCCGCTAGCAGCTGGCGCTGTCGGTAGCGTCCTCGCGTCGTCAGTGCCCCGAGACGCGCCCCGTCGGTTCCGGGCCCCTATGTACTGCGCGACCTGACCGACCGCACGAACAACCGGCCGGCATCGTCACTGCCGGTCATCGCACTGACGCTGCAAGGCGCGCCGGCGTCGCACTTCGCCGGCGAGCGCCGGTGCCAGGAGGGTGAAGCCGGCGAGCGCGACGAACGGCAGGTCGCCGAGCCGGGTGTAGGGGGTGAGCCCGGTGTACAGCGGCACGGTCTCGCGGAGCAGGCCGGGTGCTCCGAGCTCGGTCTGGGCCACCACTCGGCCGTCGGGCAGGACGACGGCGGAGTAGCCGGTGGGGGCGGACTGCAGGACGGCCCGGCCGAACTCGCGGGCGCGCAGGCGCGCCGCGGCGACCTCGATCGCCGGTACCTCCTCGGTGACGTAGGAGGCGGCGTTGGTCGGAACGAGGACGATCTCGCCCCCGGCGAGGACGGCTTCGCGGACCCGGTCGGCGAACAGCACCTCGTACGAGATGACGACGCCGAGGGCGCCGACCGGGGAGTCGAGCAGGGCCACGCCCTCGCCGACGATGGCGTCGCGGGGGACGAGCGCGGTCAGGTCGGTGACGCGCTCGAGCAACGCGCGGCCGGGAATGTACTCACCGAAGGGGACGCGGTGCTTCTTCTCGTACCGGTCGAGGAGCGTGCCGTCGGGCCCGTACAGGACCGCGACGTTACGGAATCCGGCGTCCTGCGACTCGGCGACCCCGACGACGACCGGGGCATCGAGCATGCGGGCGAGGTCCGCGACCCGGCTTTCGGCGGCGGAGCCGGCGATGGAGCCGGGAACGCTGATCACGGCCTCCGGGAACAGCACGAGGTCGGGCGACCCGGTGATCTGCTCCGCCACCGCGTACTGCCGGTCGGTTGTGTCCTGCGGGTTCGTGAAGACCGCACGCAGTCCGCGGGGGCCTCCGCCCTGTACGACGTCGGCGTCGAGGCTGCCGGTCGGTGTGGTCGTGACGGCCGACCCGGCGGCGAGCGGGGCGCCTACGACGACGGCGGCGATCCCGACGGAGACCAGCCGGCGGCTGCCCCGGGTGAGGAACACCGCCGCGAGCCCGACACCCGCGGTCGCCGCGAGGGCGGTCACCAGCAGGGAGCCGCCCAGCGGCGCGGCGAGGGCGAACGGCCCGTCGAGTTGGCTGAGCACGAGCGAGGGCAGCGGGAACCCGCCGAAGGGGAACCGGGCCTGGGCTGCGTCTAGGAGTACCAGAGCCACCGGCAAGCCCCACCAGCCGCCGGACCACCGCCCGATGCCGGCGGTGGGGACCAGCGCAACGGCAACCGCGAGCATGGCTGCCTCGAGCAGCGCGACGCCGACGTAGCCAGGCACGGCGAACCCGGTCAGCCACGCCAAGGTCCAGGCGTACAGGACGAGGCCGGTGAGCCCGCCGAGCACCAGCCGGGCCCGCAGTCTTCTGCCGTGCAGCGCGATCGTCAGCGCGGCGACCCCGGCCGGCAGCAGCGGCCACCAGCTCCGCGGCGGTGCGGCCAGCGCCCACGCGGCGCCGGCCGCCACCGCCAGGCTGACTGCCGCGGGAAGCGGTACGGCGGGCCGGGCGGCGCGTCGGTCGGATGCCTGGCGAGGTGCGGCGTCGTCGATCACCGATTGCTCTCCGCGGATGTCCGTCTCCTCACAACGTCCATGAGTAGCTTTCCGTCCCGGATGGTGCGCTCACCGCGCGGCCAGGTGGCGCTGCACCGTCAGCGCGACCGCGTCGGGGCTGGCGAACACGACGGGCGGGTTCACCCGCTGGACCGACCCATCGGCCCGCACCACGTACGTGGTCGGAATGGCGAAGGGCACCTGCAGCGCCGCCCACAGCTCCCCGTCGGTGTCGGCCACCGACGGGAAAGTCGCGTCGAGGTCGGCCAGCAGCCCCAGAGCGGCGGTGGCGTCGTCGCGGATGTCGATGCCGATCACGGGTACCGCGCCCGGCCGGGCCGCGTAGGCGTCGAGGACCGGGATCTCCTCGCGGCAGGGTGTACACCAGGAGGCCCAGACGTTGAGCAGTGCGGGGCGGCCGGCGAGCGCCGCGGCCAGATCCACCTCGGCGTGTGAGCCCAGGCACGGGACGGTGATCCCCACCAGGGGGCCCGCGGCCGGGGGCGCGCCGGGCGCCGGCGTCGGACACGGTGCGAGCCCGGCCCGGGCCCGGAGCGGGGCCAGTTCCTCGTCCGGCGGCATGGTCATGACCGCCCTGCCGGCGTCGACCGTCCACGGGAGGACCCGTCCGCCCGGTTCGGTCTCCTGGCCGCCCCGCGGCCAGAGCGCGACCACACCGGCGACGGCGAGCACCGCGACGACCGCGGTCCAGCGGGCCTCCGACGAGCGCAGCAGGGTGCGCATCAGCCGCCTCCCACGACGGGTGCGCCGGGGGCCGGCTGGACCCCGACGTCGGTGCGGGACTCCGGCCGCTTGCCGGCGAGCACGGCGTCCAGCGCGCCGGCCAGCAATGGGTAGGTGGACGCACCAGTGATCTTGGCCACGATCACGCCGGAGCGGTCGATCACGAAGGTCTCGGGAACCCCGAACAGGCCGAACTCCAGTGCGGCCCGCGATCCCGGGTCGGTGACGTAGCGGTAGTCGTCCCCGCCGCGACCCATCTCGTCGAGGAACGCCACGGCGGACTCCTTTCCGTCCTGGTAGTCGATGCCGACGAAGGTGACGCCTGCGTCGCGGTACTGCTCGGCGGCCGCGAGCAGCGCCGGGTGCTCCTCCCGGCACGCGACGCACCATGACGCCCAGAAGTTGACCACGACGATCTGCCCGCCCAGGCCCGCGAGCGAGACCTGACCCGGCCCTTCGAGCTCGGGGAGCACGACGTCGGGGGCCGGTCGGCCGATCAGTGGGCTGTCGACCAGCGTCGGGTCGGTGTTCAGTCGCATCCCGAACACTGCCCCGATCCCGATGGCGACGACCGCGATCACGATTGCGCCCACCTTCGCCGCCCGGCGACGCCGCGGCGGGGTGGGTGCCCACACGTCGCTCATCCCGAACCTCCTGCACGTTGCGCGGCGACGGTGGAGAGCTGCTCGACCTGCGTCCGCTCCTCCGGGGTCAGATCGCGCCGGGCCAGCTCCTGCAGGGTGGCGCGGGCCCCCGCCGGGTCGTCGATTCCGTTGAGCTGGATGTTCGCCTTGGACCACAGGGCCCGGACGAGGGTGGGATCGATGGCGAGGGCCTCGTTCGCGGCGGTCAAGGCCTCCTGCGGCTGGCCGGCCTGCAGCAGCAGCCAACTCAGCCCGGCGAGGCCCTCGGCGTTGCGGGGTTCACGCCGCAGCGCCTCCAGGTAGTGGCGCACGGCGCGGCTGTACTCGCCTTGCGCGACGTAGCGGTCGGCCAGGGCGAGGCGCATCCCGACGACCTCGGGGTTGGCCGCGACGACCTGTTCGAGTTGCTCGTCGGTGACGGCGGCCGACGGGTCGAGCGGCGGGGCATCACCCAGGACGGCTTCGTTCCCGGTGACGAAACCCCCTGCCGGTCGCTGGAGCACGGAGGTGGGCAGCAGGACTACGGCGGCCACCAGCGCGACGATGCCGGCCAACAAGTAGGCCAGTGACCAGCCGCGCGGGCGGGACCGCGGAACCGCTGCCGCTTCCCCATCGGTCCCCAGCGCGTCCACCATTTCCAGGGTGCGGCCGGCCGTGGTCTCGTAGCGACGGCGCAGTGCGCGGGCGTTGGCGTCGCTGATCTCGCCGGCGGCCACCTGCGCGTCGAGTTCGACGATGTCGCGCACGGCCTGGTCGGCCAGCTGGCGCAAGTGCGCCTGCCTGCCGGTCACGGTTCGTCCCCGTCGCCGGTCCCGGTCGCCCGCGCACGGGCCACGGCGTCCTCGACCCGGCTCCGCTCGCGGTCGCTGAGTTCGACGGCCGGTGCGTGGAGGTGGCGCACCCGGGCCAGCACCACGGCGGCGCCGAGCGCGGCCACGGCGAGCGGCACCAGCCAGAGCGGCAGTGTGCTGCCCCGCGTCGGCGGGTCGAGGAGCACCCAGTCGCCGTAGCGGGCGCGGAAGAAGTCCGTGATCTCGCGGTCGGTGCGCCCGGCCGCCACCTGTTCGGCGACGACCTGCCGCATCGCCGTTGCCATCTCGGACGGGGATTCGGCGATCGACACGCTCTTGCACACCGGGCAGCGCAGCCGCTCGGCGAGCTCCTGGGCACGGTCGGGGTCCGGGCGGGTCGCGGTCGCCAGCGCGATGACCGTGACCGCGAGCAGGCCCAGAATCGTGAGCGCGACGGCGAGGGAACCCGTGCGCCGCAAGCGCCGCCGCTCAGGCATCGGAACCTACCTCCGCCCGCGGCTCCTCCCGGCGGGCCGCCGCGCGTCTGCCCCGCCAGGGGTTGCCGAGGGCCCAGAACCCACCGGCCGCGACGAGCGCGCCTGCGACCCACAGCCACACCATCAGCGGGTAGCGGGAGAGGTTCAGCGTCACCCGGTCCGGGTCGAGACTGCCCAGGGCCACGTAGACGTCCTGGCCCGGGGTCGACCAGACGGACGGGTTGCCCACTGCCTGCGTCTGACCGGGGAAGGAGTTGAGCCCGGGTTCCGCCACCCGGACGACCTCGCCGCCGGCCCGCAGCACGATGTGGGCGTCGGTGACGAACCGATCGGGCTGCTGGTGCTCCTCCGTCCGCTCGAACGTCACGGAGTAGCCGGCGAAGTCGGCGGACTGGCCGAGGTCGAGGGTGACGGTGGCGCGCTCGGCGAGGGCGCCGGAAACGGCGATGACCACGGCGGTGAGCGCGACCCCGAGGTGGGCCAGCTGCCCGCCCCAGTAGCCGCGCTGCCCGCGCAGCAGCCGCCAGACCCCGGCCGGTGTGCGGGCGGGCGCGGTGACGAGCAGCTGGCGCACGGTGGATGCGGCGATGCCGGCCGCGATGCCGACGACCACCACGACGCCGGGCGACAGGACGCCGGCGGCCACGACCGCGGCGGCGGCCGCACTGGCCACCAGCAGCGGGATCCGCAGCCGACCCCACAGCACCGCCCCGCTCGCCCGCCGGTACGGGGTAACCGGTCCGACACCCATGGCGAGCAGCAGTGCGAAGCTCAGCGGCACCGCCATCCGGTCGAAGAACGGTCGCCCGACCGAGAGCTGCTGGCCGGTCACGGCCTCGACGAAGATCGGGTAGGTCGTGCCCAGCAGCACGACGAACGCGAACAGGCTCAGCAGCAGGTTGTTGATCAGGAACACACCTTCCCGGCTGGCGAGGGACTCGGGCCGGGACAGGGAGGCGACCCGCTCGGCGCGCAGCACGATAAGGGTGAAGCCTGCGGCGACGACGAGGACGAAGAAGGTGAGCAACGCCGGGCCGACCCCGGACTGGCTGAAGCTGTGCACCGAGACGACCACCGAGGAGCGGGTGAGGAACGTCCCGAGGACCGTCAGCGAGAAGGTGGCCAGCGCCAGCACGAAGTTCCAGGCCTGGAGCATCCCGCGGCGGACCTGCACGACAGCGGAGTGGATGAACGCCGTGGCGACCAGCCACGGGATGAGCGCTGCGTTCTCTACCGGATCCCAGGCCCAGTACCCGCCCCAACCGAGGACCTCGTAGGACCACCAGGCGCCGAGCACGAGACCGCCGGTGAGGAAGCTCCAGGCCACGAGGTTGGCCCGCCGGGTGCGGCGCAGCCACTCGACACCGCCCTCGCGCAGCAGCAGCGCCGACATCGCGAACGCGAACGGCACGGTGAAACCGACGTAGCCCATGTACAGCATCGGGGGGTGGAAGGCGACCATCACGTGGTCGCGGAGGATCGGGTTCGCGCCCGGTCCGTCCGCGGGCGGGTTGGCGAGGATCTCGAACGGGTTGGCGGCGAGCACGACCATCCCGAAGAAGAACGCGGCGACCAGCCCGAGCACGCCCAGCGCACCGGTGCCGAGCCGGTCGGCGGTCCCGGGCACCTGCCGCATCACCACCGCGGTGAAACCGGCCAGCACCAGCACCCAGAGCACCATGCTGCCCTCGAGCGCGGCCCACGCACTGGTGATCGTGAAGAACAGCGGAGTGGCCCGCGAATGGGTCTCGGCGACGTAGGAGACCGCGAAGTTGTCGGTGAGCAGCGCCACCTCCAGCGAAACCATCGCCAGCGCGGCGCCGCCGAGCATGCACCACACCGCGGCCTGAAGCTGGCGGCGGCGCACGGCATCGGGGCGTCGCTGGGCGTACAGGCCGAGCACGGCGAGCACGATCGAGCCGGCGAGGCCGAGCATCGCGCCCGACCAGCCGGCGGCCGGCACTGCGGTGGTCATGGCGCCTGACCCTCGGGAGGGCGGTAGTTCTCGTCGTGCTTGACCTTCATCGTGTCCGAGACGAAATCGCTGCCACGCCAGGAGCCCTCCAGCACCACCCCGATCCCGTCTCCGAACAGCTGGGCCGGGGCGCCTCGGAACTGCACCGGGATCGTCGTGCCGCCACGCCCGGATGCCGAGGCGACCACGAACCGCACTCCGTCGGCCGTCGGCGTGACGGTGCCTTCCGCGACGAGCCCACCGAGCTGGAACCGGCGGCCGTCGGCGTACTCGGCGCGCTGCGCGACCGCCTCGGCCGGCTCGAGGTAGTAGACCAGGTTGCGGTTGAGGTTGCCGAAGGTCAGCAGGCCGACGAGCACCGCCACCACACCGAGGACCGCGACCGCGAGCATCCGGTACCGGGTGAGCGCGCGCGGGGCTGTCTGGCTCACTGCGAGTCCTCCGCCCGCCGGCGGAGCACGGTCATCCGATGCACCAGCGCCGTAACGTAGCCGGCCAGCGCCGTGCCCGTCGTCGCGTAGCCGAGGATCACCCACGCCCACTCAGACATCCCGTCCCTCCCGTCGTGGGGCGGTCACCGCGGCGCCGGCCACCGGCCGCGGCAGGCGCTCGTCGGCTGCATCGAGCGCGTCCGCCGCTGCCTGCAGCCGGGCGCGGGCCCGCACGAGCAGCGCGTACAGCAGCGTGAACGCGACGACATCGAGCAGCAGGACGGCGAGCATCGTGTGATCGATGCTCGGGTCGCCCGGCTGGAGCACGGTGGGTGGCTGGTGCAGGGTGCGCCACCACACCACCGAGAAGTGCACCAGCGGCACCTGCGCGAAAGCCACCACACCGAACACTGCGGAGCGGCGGGCGCGCAGCTGCAGGTCGGAGGTAGCGCGGCGCAGGGCGAGGTAGCCGAGGTAGACGAAGAACAGCAGGGCGGTCGTGACGAGCCGCGCGTCCCAGGTCCACCACACCCCCCAGGTGGGCTTGCCCCAGATCGAGCCGAGCGCGATCGCGAGGCCCGTGAAGAACACCCCGACCTCCGCGCTCGCCGCAGCGAGGCGGTCGAGGCCCGGCCTGCGCCGCCACAGCCAGCCGATGCTCGCCGCGAGCGTGACCGCGTACCCGAGGTAGGCCGTCCACGCTGCCGGGACGTGCACGTACATCAACCGGACCAGATCGCCCTGCAGGTAGTCCGGCGGTGAGAGCATCGCGGCCGCCAAGCCGACGGCGCCGGCCAGCCCGGCGACGACCGGGAGCCGGCGCCCGAACGCGGTCCCGGGCGAGACCCTCAGATCGGTCCCTGTCATGTCAGGTCCTCCAGGTAACGGACACACCACGCGGCGAGCAGCGCCGCGACGAGGTCGACGGTGACGACGAGCACCAGCCACGGCCACGGCGCGCGCCCGAACTGCGCGGCCCGCTGGACGCTCGTCGCGCCGATCAGCAGCGGAACCGCGACCGGCGCCACGAGCAGCGGTCCGAGCGTGGTGCGCCCCGCGACCCCCACGGCGAGCGCGTCGACCAGGGCGCCGAGCACCGCCAACCCGGCGGCGACGAGCACGAACACCGGCAGCAGCCAGGACCAGCCCGTCGGGTCCGGGTCGTAGAGCACCAGCGCCACGGGGGCCAGCAGGAGTTGGAACCCGAGCAGGAGCACGCCGTTCGCCATGGCACGCCCGGCGAGTCGAACCCGCGGGCTCACCCCGGCGAGCCGCAGCACGGCCAGCTGCGGCGGCGTGTCCACGGCGCTCGCGCGGAGCGTCACCAGCACCCCGAACAGCAGCACGACCAGCCAATACAACGCCGGTCCGAGTGCGCGCAGCAGCGGTGTGTCGACGCCCACGGCGAGCGGGGCGAGCAGCAGCGCGACCGCCCCGAAGGGGGCCGTCACCAGTAGCGCCTCGCCTGCCCGCAGCTCCAGCCGTAGGTCCTTCCGGGCGAGCGTCAGGGCCTGTGTCAGCGGCGGTACCGCAGCGGCCCTCATGACGCCCGGCCTGTCGTCGCGCTCGTACCGGCCACCCGCTCCGCGCGTCCGTCGTTGATCCGCACCATGCGGTCGACGACACCGGTCAGCCGGTCCGGTTCGTGGGAGACGAGCACGCACGCGCCGCCGCGGCCGCGGACGCTCGCCACGACGTCGTCCACGAGCCCGACGGCGTCGCGATCCAGGCCCGCGTGGATCTCGTCGAGCAGCAGCAGGGCCGGTCGTGTCAGGAGCACCCGGGCCAGTTCGGCCCGCCGTTGCATGCCCTGCGAGCAGCGCTCGGCCCTCCGCTGAGCGGCGCCCCCGAGCCCGACGGTGTCCAGGGCCCGGTCGACCGCCCGGTCCTCGCGCCCGGTGAGTCGGGCGACAAACCGGAGGTTCTCGGCCAACGACAGCTGCGGGTACAGCGAGGGCAGGTGACCGATCAGGGCGATCGCGGGCCGCGCAGCGCCGGCTCCAGGGCTTCCGTGCTCCCGGCCCAGGATCTCGGCGCGTCCCGCCGTCGGCCTGACCAGCGTGGCCAGCAGGTGCAGGAATGTGGTCTTCCCCGACCCGTTCGCACCGAGCACCCCGAGTGCCTCGCCGGCACCCACCCGCAGGTCGAGATCGCGCAGCACCGGCGTGCGGCCCAGCGTCACCGCGACCCGATCCAGGCGGACGAGGCACCCGTTGGATTCGCGGTCGGCGCAGCCGAGGTCGGCGGGCCGATGGGTGGGCAGCCCACTCTGCGGCATGTCGTCCCTCGCTCGTCGCTCTCCGGTCGAACCCTGCATACATACGCCGTGTCTACGTACTGCGCTACTCAGTACTATGCGCTGTAGAAGATCCGGGCGGCCACTCGGGTCCCGCATGCGGGAAGGACGGGCTCGTGGAGCTGTTCGCCCTGATGTCGCTCGCCGTCGTGGCGGGAGCGGTCTCGTTCAGCTCCCCGTGCGTCTTGCCGCTGCTACCCGGGTACGTGTCCTACGTCTCCGGCCTGGGAGATGCAGGCCGTCCAGGCGGCGGTGCGGTCGAGCGACGTCAGGTGGCGCTCGGATCCGCGCTGTTCGTCGCCGGGTTCGCGGTCGTCCTCACCACCCTGGGCGCCACCGCCTCGGCCGTGGGCCTGCTGCTGCGCCGGCACCTCGACGTCATCAACCTCGTCGGCGGCGCCATCGTGATCGCACTGGGCCTGACCCTGATCGGACTGCTCCGGATCCCCGCGCTGCAGCGGCAGGTACGTGCCGACCTCTCCCGCATCGGGGCGGGCCCGGGCAGTGCGTTCCCCCTCGGGGTCGCGTTCGCCTTCGGTTGGACGCCGTGCGTGGGCCCGGTGCTCGCCTCCATCCTCACCACCGCGGCGAACGCGGCGAACGTCGGGCGCGGTGCCCTGCTGCTGCTGGCCTACGCCCTCGGCGTCGGCGCACCGTTCCTGGTCCTGGCCCGCGCCGTGGCCCGCGGGCAGGACCGCCTCGGCTGGTTGCGGCGCAACTCCCGCCGGCTCGAGATCGCCGGGGGAGTGGCGTTGGTCGTCACCGGGGTGCTGATGATGACCGGGGGCTGGACCGTGCTGATGAGCGGGATGCTCGCGTTCTACGCCCGGCTGGGGTGGCCTCCGATCTGACGAGTCCGTTGTCGCCTCGGCCACCTGCGGTCCGTGACGAGGCGCCGGATGCGACACTGCGGACACCACCGGCAGGAGCGCAGCACGCATGCCCGATCGGTCATCGACCAAGCACAACGAGCCCCCATCTCGGCGCAGCGTGCACGCGGTCCTGGTCATCGCGCCCATCGGGTGCTGGTCGTCCGGCCTGGCTCTCGACGTCGCGTCGTTGCTCAGCGCCGATCCGGCGCTCCTGGTTCGGGTCGGGACCTGGTCGACCGGCGCCGGGCTGGTCGGCGCGGTCGTCGCCGGGATCGCCGGGATGGTCGCGGCGGCCCCGATCCCGAACGGCACCGTGGCGCAGCGCAAGGTGCTGGCGCACATGGGCCTGGTCATGGGCCTGCTCGTGCTCTACGCCTTCGGGCTGATCCTCAGGGTTGCGGTCCAGGTGGGTGGACCTGCGGCGCCCTCGACGCTGGCGATCTCTGCCGCCGGCGTCCTGCTCGTCGGCATCACCGGCTGGACGGGGAGAGGGATAAGGCGAAGCCGGCCGTTCGGCGGGGGTGAGCGGCGGCCGGAGGCGGCAGGGGACGGAACCCGCGTAAGGCGCTCAGCGTAGGGAACCGCAGCAGTCGGATAGATCTGGGTTCGTGAACGCGTCGTTCGGCCCAACCACGGTTCCACTGCGCCGCGGAGACCCGAGCCCGCGGATCTGCCGCCGCAGAAGCACGTCGTCGTCCTCGCCGCGGTGATGGTGCCTTCAGTTCGCTGACGCGCCGTCGGTTCGGCACCGGAACCGCTGGACCTGGACACCGTCGCGGGTGACGCTCCCTCCCATGTCCACCCAGCCAGTGCGAGCGTAGAAGGCTGCGGCACCTGAGGACCCGGTCACTGTCACGAGTTCGGCGGCGGGCGTACCCGCAGCCGCACATCGGTGGAGGAACTCCGTGACGAGTGCGCTGCCGACGCCGGAACCGCGCAGGCTTGGCACGATCACGATCGCAGTCAGATCGGCGGTTCGGGTGCCCTGTCCCCGAAGCGAGCGCCCTTCTGCGTTTCGGAGCCGGCCCAGATAGGGACGAAGCCGCGTCCGCAGGAATCGGGTGAGCACGCCTGGCCGCAGCGCCAAAGCGAGCGCGCCGCGGAAGAGAAGTGCCCTGCGGTGCCGGGTGACCAGCTCCCGAAGGAACGCCGCTCGGTCGGTCGCGCCGATCAGGAAGCCGACGATCTCCTCGCCGCTGTCTCCGTCGCGTCGTACCGCGGAGAGAGCCACGGCAACTGGACTCTCCTGGTATGCGCGATGCCAGCGTCCGACGAACCACGGCCCCAAGCGGGGAAACAGACCCATCCGCAGCTCTCGGATGTGGAGGCGGGCAGTGATCGGGAGATCGCAAGGGCGCGAGTCGCGGATGGTGTACAGCGGAGGCGCCGGGGTCGGCAGGGGGTGTGCGGGTCCGCTCACCGAGCCGGCACCTGCAGGGACCGGGACGGTCGGATGACCTCCGGGTGGGCGATCGGGTAGAGGTGCGTGAGGTGAGGACATCGATGCCTCCGGAGGGGAGCCCGGGGAACGCGTGGCCGGGCGACGGATGACGTAGCGGCAGGCTGGTGCAGCGGCTCAACCGGTGCCGAGTGGCCGTTGCCCGCCGTGCGGGATGGCGGGGAGTCGTGACCCGAGCGGCACCGGGATCGCGGGTCATCCGTTACCTCCTCCCACCGCCGTGCGACCGAGGTATCGGATCAGAACAGGGGGAACGGGCAGAGGTGCGGCAGGAGGGTCACCAGGCCCGCCGCTGCGACGGGACCGACCAGCGACACGATCGCCGAGGCCCCGAGCGCAACGTGGACCGGGGCGGTCAGACGTGGACCGGGCGGGGTCAGGAGCCGCTCCACCCGATCAACGAGCCCGACGCTGCTGGCGGCGAGCGCGGCATCCGGCATCGGCTCGACGCCCGACAGGGTCAGCAGTGCCGAGACCAGGGTGGAGCCCGGATGACGGCGTACGGCCACGTCGTCTGCTCGCATCTCGATGAGCCGTCCGATCGCCGCCGCGGCGGCCGGGAACACCCGCAGGTGGGGAAGCACAGTTGCGACCGCACGGCTCGTGGCGATCAACAGGTGGTGTCTGCCGGACAGGTGCGCCCGCTCGTGCGCGAGCACGGCGGCGAGCTGGGCGTCGTCGAGCGCTTCCAACGCTCCTCGGGTGATGACGATCGTCGGGGGACGTCCCGCGATGCAGTAGACGGCGCGTTCGGCGGTGTCCAGGACCACTGAACCCCCGGGCCCGGGCCTGCGGTCGGCCACCAGTCGTGCAGTGCGGCAGTGCTGGTGCGTGCTCTTCCTAGCCCGACCCAGTGCCATCGCGAGGCGACCGATCAGCATCGCGACCGCCGCGACGGACAGTGTGGCCAGCACGAGGAGCGCCATCTGCAGCACCGGGCCGTGGCTGCCCACCGCCATGCGTCCGATCGTGTCGAAGCAGTCGATCAGCACGTCGTGCATGTCGCGGTCGGTGAGCAGGACCGAGCGACCGATGAGGGCGGCAGCCAGCACCCAGGCGAGGAGCACACCGCTGGTCGCGCCGGCCCAAGCGGTGATGGCCAGTCGGGGAGCGGTCCCCCCGCGGGTGATCCGGTCGAGCACCGGGGGCGCGAGGACGGCGACGGCCAGGCTGTAGAGCACCAGCAGGATCGCGAGGGTCACGGTTCCCCCCGAGCGTCCGCGCTGCGCTGCAGCACCGCCTGGAGTCGCTGCCGCTCGTCCTCCGAGAGCTGACCGACGAAGTGGGTGAGGACAGCTTCGTGGTCGGTCTCGGTGCCGAGCGCCTGCTGCATCAGCTCCGCCCGGTACGCCGCTCGGCTGGTCAGCGTCCGGTACCGGTAGGCGCGGCCGTCTCGCTCGCGATCGAGGAAGCCCTTCCGGAACAAGTTGTCCATCGTGCTCATGACGGTCGTGTATGCGATGTGTCGCTCCTGCTGGAGCTGCTCGAACACGTCGCGCACGGTTGCGCTGCCGTCGACCGCCCACAGCCGGTCCATGATGACCGCTTCGAGCTCGCCCAGTCGTCGCACCGCGCCTCCGTCTCCTGTGGCCGCCCAGGGTAGAGCCTCGGGCTCGCCGACGTTGTAGCTCGGGCGCGGCAGCAAAGGCGAAGTACGCCTCAATCCAGTACTGTGCAGATGCGTAGATCGTGCTGAGCGCAACCGCTCTCCTGCGGGTGCCGGACGGGCGCCCATTGGGAGAGCAATTCCGGACCGGGGCCGTTGCAGCGAGAATCCCCCGCTCGCCGCAGCGGCCCCACCCAGCACGGCGGCGGTCGGTGACGCGGTCCTCTTGTCCACCTTCCTGGCCGGACTCACGGGAGGGGTACGCCCTCGCGACCGCGCGAGGAGTAGGCCGCGACCAGTTCGCTCTCGCAGCCGGGATCGTCGCGGTGGACGAGCCGTCATCTCCGCATCTGTCTCCGCTCGGACCCGGCCGACGCCTCCTCGTCGGCGTCGTCGGATGTGGGCGCGTGACGTTGCACCGGAATCCGGACCCCGGTTCCCCGTTGCCGGGGAAGGCGCTCGTCCAGTGGAAGGGCTCCCGCGGCGAGTGCTGCTGCAGTCGCCGCGACCTTCCGCGCTTGTTCCGGGTTGAGGCCCCACGACAGGGCGAGTTGCTCGATGCTGCCAGGACTGCGGTCATCGGTGCCGGACATGCTTGATCCTCACGATGTGCTGCTTCGATTCGAGTGCGGAGTCGCGCGCCGGGTGCTCGAGCCTCGGTGAGGTGTAGGTGCAGATCGAGGCTCGGCAGCCGTCTCGCTATGTGCGCAGCACGCAGAGGATGTGTGGGAGGGGAGCGCGGAGTTGCGGGGAGTCGGGCCGGAAGAGCGTGGAGAACGTGTCGGTGTCGGAGTTCGGCCCGCTTCCCAGTCCGGACGGCTTCGCAACAGCGGTGAGAACCGGGACGTACTGCGCCGCCGACGAGCGTTCGTGCTCGCAGGAGTGTTCACCACCGCCCTCGCCCTCGCCCTCGCCCTCGCCCTCCACGGACGGAGCGCCCCGGCCATCAGAGGCACTGACCGGCGCGGAGGATGACGTGTGTGCTTCATGCCCGGAGCCGCTCGGCAGGCTCGCACCGAGCGAGCACAGTGCCGAGAGGAGGAGGACGACGGTGAGGACCTGGCCGGTACGAGGAGCGAACGACCGGATCAGCCCAGCGAGGGTCGACGGCGGTCGCATCAGGTCTCGTCCTTCCGGAAGGCGTGCTGCGACCGTCGCGTCCTGGCCGCCCCCGGATCGCCCGAAGGCGAGCACCCTCGGTCCTCCGACACCTCAGCGAGGTGTCGGAGGCGGGAAGGGACGAGCCGCATGAAAGCGACAGTACCGGCGATCGGCTGAAGCGCCGCTGAGCTGGCGATCAGCAGGACGCCGGGTCGGCGCCGCTGGGGCGGCTGTCGAACGAGATGTGGACATGACCCATGTGGTTGCCCGTTGCGGAGCCTCGGTCCTCCATGGGCTCCCAGCCATCGCCGTAGTTGATTCGTTGCCGCCAGATGACGTACTTGACCGAGAGGGCTCGCATGTTGTCCAGCGCGCAGTCGGCGAGCGCGTCCCCTGTTGCACGATCGGCCTTGAAATCCATGGCCAGACCGCGGGGATGGTCGGATGCGGTGGCACGTTGGGCGACACCGCCGACTGTGGCGATGTCGAACTCGCAGCGCAGGAGCCCCCCGGCCTGCGCGACCCACGGTTTGACCGCACCGAAGCCGGTTCTGTCGGCCTCGCACCGGGCTCGTTCCGCAGCGGCCTCCCGGGCACGTGCCTCACGCTCGGCTCGAGCGTGCTCGAAGCCCACCGCTTTGACCAGCGCAGCAGGATCGAACGGCTCCGGGTCAGGGGTGACCGGTTCGACACTCGCGCGCAACCCCGAGATCCCGGGTGGCAGGTCCTCGGATGCTGAGCTCGCGGCCAGCAGGCTCTCGTGCATGGTGGGAACCGTGTCGCCCTGCACGACGGTGAGAGTACCGACGGTGGCGACGGTGGTGGCCACCGCCGCGTGGCCCAGCAGGAGGATGTGGGGGGAGTGCTGCCGTGCCACGTCCTGCCTCTCGGTGAGGGCCGCCGCAATGGAGATCCGCGCTAGAGGTCGGGGAACGCGTTCACGGCGCCGAGTCTCGACGATGCTCCCGGACTGTAAGGGCAGAAGGTCGCCACTCGTAGCCGCCGCGGGTCCGCCTGAGGCCGATGTGCTGATCAGGGCGACGAGCGGGAGCCGGCCGGGGCGGCGGTGCCGGCCGGAACAAGGGCGCGACGCTGTACGACCTCAGCGGCTCCGTTGCCGGCTCGTGCCCGACAGGTGTGGGGGATGGGGGTTGAAAAGCAGTGGTCCCGGCAGTCGCGTGCGCCGGGCGGTCTCTGTGCCCCCGGCGGGACGAGCGGTGCCGACCTCCCGCGCGCTTCGCCTCGGGCTCGGCGGGTAGCAGCCCCCGGCGCCGCAACGACCGGAGTGCGACGGCGCAGATCAGGCCGAGGACGAGGAGCGCGAGCCACGGAACGGCGGGAAGGCCGCGGGTCCTCGCGAGATCCATCGCCCAGCCCGTGCCCAGATTGCCGAGCATGATCCCCACGCCGCACACCGTGTTGTAGAGCCCGTAGTGCGTGGCAACCAACCGGCCACCGGACAGCGAGACGATGGTGTCCATCTCGAAGGGGAAGACGATCGCGGTGCCGAGCGCGAGCACCGCCGAGGCCGTGATCAGCGCGACCAGCCCGACCACGACGGCAGCGCCGCCGGTCGGCTCGACGGGGATGAGCTCGGCGACCAGCAACGGGACGAAGGCCGCGCCCATTGTGGCGAGGCCGATGCCCATGGACCGGCCAGGTCCGAGACGTTGACGGCACCAGGCCGTCACCCGCAGCTGACCGAGAATCGTCACCAGGCCGGAGACGGCGAACACCGCTGCGACGGCCCCGCTCGCCCCGAGCTCCGAGCGCATGACCAGGTTCGCCTGCAAGGGCAGGGCCAGGTACACCTGGAAGGAGAGCACGTAAGAGCCGATCATCGCCACGGCGAAGAGCACGAACGACCGGTTGCTCGCCACGGAGCGCCAGGTCGACAGCATCGACTCCCTGGCGGTGTCCGCGGCGCCGGATCGTTGCGGCAGGGCTCGGACCTGCAACACGGTCAGCAGTGCGAACACCGCCGCAGCGACGGCGCAGGTGAGGGAGAACGCGACTCCGGTGAGGGCGAGCCCTATCAGGGGGCCGAGCAGGATGCCGGCCTGGTAGAACACGCTGAACAGGGCGAACGCCTCCACACGGCGCTCTCCGGCGTCCTGCGCGAGATAGGCCCGCACGGCCGGGTTGAACAGGGCGCCGGCGAACCCGGTCGCCGCGGAGGCCGCGATCAGCGCAGGGACGGAGTCGACGACCCCGAGCAGTCCGAACCCGACCGTGCGCAGGGCACAGCCCGCGACGATGAGTGGCTTGTACCCGAAGCGGTCCGCGAGGCTGCCGCCCAGCAGGAACATCCCCTGCTGGGCGAAGTTGCGCACGCCCAGGACGAGCCCTACGAGCCAGGTCGCCAGGCCCAGCTCACCGGACAGGTGGGCAGCGAGGTAGGGCACGAGCATGTAGAACCCGATGTTGATGGTGAGCTGGTTGAGCAGCAGCAGCTGCACCGGCCGCGGGAACGACCGGTACTGGGCGAACGCCCGCATCAGCCGAACCCCGGCTTGGCGCGGGGATCAAGCACGCTGGCACATCGCGTCCAGCGCTCCACGTTGCGGTGCGCCGGGTGCACCAGGAGGTCGGGTTCGCGCGCCGGTCGCACCCCCAGCAGGCCGTGCGTCCGGCAGTAGTCGTCGTTGTAGACGGTGTCGAAGTAGCGCTGGGGTCCGTCCGGGAAGATCGCCACGATCCGGGTTCCGGGCGGGAGCGTCCTGGCCGCCCAGCCCGCCACGAGGCCGACTGCGCCGACACTCCATCCGCCGCTCGTGTAGCTGCTGGCTGCCAGGGCCCGGCACGCCCAGACAGCCTCCGCGGGGGCCACCCAGTGCACCTCGTCGAAGGCGTCGTAGTCCACGTTCCGGGGGTAGATGCTCGAGCCGAGACCGCGCATGAGCCGAGGGCGGGCCTGCTGCCCGAAGATGGTCGAGCCGGTGGCGTCGACGCCCACGAGCCGCATCTCGGACTGGTGCCGGCGGACCTCCGCTGCGATGCCGGCGGAGTGCCCCCCGGTTCCGACCGAACAGACTAGGACGTCGATCCGGCCCACCTGGGACAGGAGCTCTCGGGCCAGGGGGCCGTACGCCGCCACGTTGTCCGGGTTGTTGTACTGGTCGGGGCAGTAGGCATCGGGGTCCCGGGCCAGCAGGTCGCGCACGTGCTCGCGGCGCGCCTCCTGCCAGCCGCCCTGCGGCGAGGGGCGGTCGACGACGTCGACCTGTGCGCCGTAGGCGCGCAACATCCGCACCATCATGGGTTCCATACCCGGGTCGCTGACCAGGGTCACCGGGTGCTCGTAGGCGATGCCGGCCAGTGCCAGGCCGAGGCCCAGGGTGCCGCTGGTCGACTCCACGATGCGGGCCCCCGGTCGGAGGTCGCCGCGCTCACGGGCGCATCGGATCATGTGGAGGGCGGGACGATCCTTGATGCCCCCCGGGTTGGCGCCCTCGAGCTTCGCCCAGTACCCGGTACCGCGCGGGGTGAACGGCTCGTCGATGAACATGACAGGGGTGTCTCCGACGGCGGCGCACAGTCGGGTGGTGACGTCGACGGCCGGGCGGCGTGGTTCCAGGGTTGTTTCCACTGTGTGTCGTCCTCATCGGGATCGCGCGCGCCAGATCGGCGCGCAAGGAGGGGAGCGGTCGCTGGCGCGGAAGGGGGGCGTTTTCCCCGGCGTTCCGCGGCGGCTCCTCACGTCCTTGCGATCTCCAGCAGGAGCAACAGACTGTGACCGTGTGGCTGCCGGGGATGAGCACGGACAGCGACGGGCAGGTACGAGCGCGCCGGCTCCACCTCGGGAACGGGCGGCACCCGGTGTGCGACGTCCACATCGCCGCGCGGCGCTTCCGTGCCCCGGGCCGTCGTGGTGATGTTCTCGACGGCCGTTGTGCAGGATCCATCCTCTCCGCCGGCCGCAGCAGGACCAACGGTGGAGGTAGTGCCCGACCCCGTCTGCGTGGCACCTGGCAGGTGCACGCACGGTGCGGAGAAGATGAGCAGGAAGAGGGCGGTGAGGACGAGGAGCGCAGCAGTGGGCGTCAGGTGCCGTGCACCAGCATCCGCTCGTCTGCCGCTCACAGTGACGACAAAGTAACAGTGAGCAATCAGTGAGCACTGCCCGCCCGTGTGCACGAATGGACGAATCTCCTGCGACGATCGCTGGCGGCGGTCAGCGCGGCGACGCCGAGCGCACCGCCGATCTGCTGGCTCGCGTTGAAAAGCGGCGCACCGCTCTCAGCCGGTCGGCGCGGTGATCACCCTCCACGTGCGGCCGCCGTCATCCGACGTGAGCACGCCCTCGGCCGTGGCTGCGGCATAGCGGCCGGGGGCGAGGGCGGTGAATGCCTGCGGTGCGCCGGGGAGGGCGCCGGTCTGGCTCCATGCCGGATCCCTGAACTCCCAGACGCCGCCGTCCCCGTCGACGCCGGCCAGGACCGGATCCGCCTCGGCGCCGTCCTCCTCGGTGTGGTCGACGACCGCGAGCAGGCGTGGTGGCTGCTCGCTCGCGGCCGTAAACGTCAACCCGCCGTCGGTGCTCTCCTGCAGCCCGTCCGGTGTCGTCGCGAGCACTCGCAGGGGGTCGTCCGGATCCGCCTCGAGGTATGCCATCCCGAGCTCGGCGCCGCGTCGCCAGTTCTCACCGTGATCGTCACTGCGCATGACGAGCCCGTCGGTGGAGTTCAACCCGCAGATCGTCGCCCCCGTGACGGTGAGGGAGTGGAAGTCCGCCTCGCCGGCTAGGGAGACGCTCGCCCACGTCTGCGCGCGGTCGGTGCTCCGGATGAGCCCCAGGTGCGTGGGCCCGGGTTCGCGGACGTCGGGGTGGCCGCTGGCGAGGAACAGATCCGGGCCGGCAACGACGAAGCCCATCGTGTCCTGGTAGCGGTCGGCGATCCGATGCGGGCCCTCGGGGCCCAGCCGGAAGACGCCGTTGTGGCCGGCGACGTAGATCAGCCCGTCCGCCGGGTTCAGATCGATGCCGTGGACGTGGCCGAACCCGGGGTCGGAACCGGCCTCCTGGCGGGGGGTACCGGTGCCGGGCGAGGGACCGGGAGCAGCGCAACCTGCGACAGCGGCTGCTGCGGCGAGGGGCAAGAGGATGCGGACGGATGCGCACAGCGACTCCTCAGCGGCGGAGACGGCCGGGGAAGCACGAAGCGCTCCCCCGGCCGGAAGGTGAACGGACTGCCTCAGCTCGTCTGCAGCATCTGCCGCATCTGGGCGATCTCCGCGTTCTGGGCTTCGATGATCTGCGCTGCGAGTTCCTTGGCCTGGGGGTTCACGCCCTCCGCCAGCTCACGCTCGGAATCGCGGACGGCCCCCTCGTGGTGGGTGATCATCATTTCCAGGAACATCCTGTCGAACGCAGCGCCGGTGGCGCCTTGCAGCTGTTCCATCTGCTCCGGCGTCATCATGCCGTCCATACCGGACATACCTGGGTCCGTCATCCCGGGCATGCCCGAGTGGTCCATGCCGGCCATGCCGCCGTCATCGGGGACCTCGGCGCCCCAGGCCTCAAGGAAGCCGGTCATCGTGGCGATCTCCGGGTCCTGAGCCCCCTGGATCTGCTCGGCGAGGGCCTTCACATCGGGGTTCTCCGTGCGCTCGACGGCCATCTCGGCCATCTCCACGGCCTGGCGGTGGTGCGGAATCATCATCTGGGCGAAGCGGATGTCCGCCTCGTTGTGCTCCGTGCTGACCCCCTGCGACGCCGAAGCGCTCGGGGACGCCTCGCCGGGCGTGCTCGGAGGGGCGCTTGCCGGCGTCGATGCACCGGCACAGGCGGACAGGGTCAGGGACAGCGCGAGTGCGCCGCCGACCAGGCAGGTGCGCGCGGACATGCGGATCTTGGACATGGAAGAACTCCTCTGCGGAAGGTGACTGTGCGGGACGAGCAGCCCGGTCAGCGCCGGGTTGCTGTCTCTACAGCCGGAACACGCAGAGGGACAGGAAGATCGGGTGTGGTGGTGCACGGGTCCGCTGCCGCCCGTTCGCAGCGATCCGGAGGAGAGTCGGTGGCGTGCCGTCGATCCTGCCGAACAGCGCGCGGAGTGCGATGCCGGCGAGCGCGCTGAGCAGCACGAACACACACGCCGTCATCATCGCGTGGCTGTCGGTGTCGTGCGGATCCGACACCGAGGCGACGGCGGTGGGCGTCGAGCGGTCGGTCCCCGCCATGTGCTCCATCGTGGCGGCCTCGGTCGTCGGCCCCGCCGTGGTGATCGGAGTGTGGTGCGCGCCGAGCGGGTCGGTCGCCGCCAGCCCGTGCATGGCCAGGAAGCCGACGGCGGCGAGGAGGAGCAGGACGAGCCGGGCCACGCCAACGGCACGGCCTCGCGTCACGACTGCCTGCGGGTCCACTGGCTTCCATCATGCCGGAGACGCGGGCGTGCACCGCTCTCGGGGGAAGAGCGGCGCAGTGGCCGGGAAGCAGGGGACGTCGCCGGCCCGGTGCAGGGCCGGCGACGCCTTCGCACAAGGATCAACTCGGGATCGCCGCCACCTCACGCCGGCGCTGGTCCTCGGTGGCGACCGCGCTGGGCTGCTCGTCGGCCCGCGAGGCGAACCGGCGTAGCCGCAGGCTGTTGGCCACCACGAACGCCGAGCTGAACGCCATCGCCGCACCGGCGATCATCGGGTTCAGCAGGCCGGAGGCGGCCAACGGCAGGGCAGCCACGTTGTAGGCGAACGCCCAGAACAGGTTGCCCTTGATCGTGGCGAGCGTGCGACGGGAGAGCCGGATCGCGTCAGCCGCGGCCCGCAGGTCGCCGCGGACGAGGGTGATGTCGCTGGCCTCGATGGCGACGTCGGTGCCGGTGCCCATGGCCAGGCCCAGGTCGGCCTGAGCGAGGGCGGCGGCGTCGTTCACCCCGTCGCCGACCATGGCGACGATCTTCCCCTGAGCCTGCAGGCGCTTGACGACATCGACCTTGTCGGCCGGAAGCACCTCGGCGACGACCTCGTCGATCCCCACCTCGGCGGCGACCGCGTGCGCCACCGCCGTGTTGTCCCCGGTGAGCAGCACCGGGGTGAGGCCGAGCCCGCGGAGTTGGGCGACGGCCTGTGCCGAGGTCTGCTTGATGGTGTCCGACACGACCAGTACGGCGCGGGCAGTGCCGTCCCAGGCGACGGCGATCGCCGTGCGGCCCTCGGCCTCGGCCGCTGCCTTCGCGGCGGCGAGAGCGGGCGTCAGCGGCTGACTCCACTGCTCCAGCAGCGCCGCCCGCCCGACGAGCACCGCGTGCCCGTCGACCACGCCCTGCACCCCGAGCCCTTCGACGTTGGTGAACTCCTCGACGTCGGGGAGGGTGCCGAGGCGGTCCTGCGCTCCACGCGCGACCGCGGCGGCGATCGGGTGTTCAGAGGCGTTCTCCAGCGCCCCGGCCAACCGCAGGACCTCGGCCTCGTCGGCGCCGTCCGTCGTGTCGACGTGCACCCCGACCAGGCTCATCTGCCCGCTGGTGACTGTTCCGGTCTTGTCGAGGACCACGGTGTCGACGCGGCGGGTGGACTCGAGCACCTCCGGCCCCTTGATCAGGATCCCCAGCTGCGCGCCACGCCCGGTACCGACGAGCAGCGCGGTGGGCGTCGCCAGCCCCAGCGCGCAGGGGCAAGCGATGATCAACACCGCCACCGCGGCGGTGAAGGCGGCCGCGGCACCGCTGCCGGTGCCGAGCCAGAACCCGAGCGTTCCGGCGGCCAGGGCGATGACGATCGGCACGAACACGCCGGAGATGCGGTCGGCGAGCCGCTGCACAGCGGCCTTGCCGTTCTGGGCGTCCTCGACGAGCTTGGCCATCTGCGCGAGCTGCGTGTCGGAACCGACGCGGGTGGCCCGCACGACCAGCCGGCCACCCGCGTTGACCGTCGCGCCGACGACGGAGTCGCCGGGTGCGACCTCCACGGGGACGGACTCGCCGGTGAGCATCGAGGCGTCGACTGCTGAGGACCCGTCTTCGATCACGCCGTCGGTGGCGATCTTCTCACCCGGCCGGACCACGAACCGGTCGCCGACAGCGAGCTGGTCGATGGAGATCCGGACCTCGGTGTCCGTTCCGGCCGGGCCGTCACGCAGGACGGCGACCTCCTTCGCCCCGAGCTCGAGCAGTGCGCGGAGGGCTGCGCCTGCCCGCCGCTTGGAGCGGGCCTCGAAGTAGCGCCCGGCCAGGATGAACGTTGTGACAGCGGCCGCGACCTCCAGGTAGATGTTCCCCGCGCCGTCGCTCGGGGCGATGGTGAGCTCGAACGGGTGGGTCATCCCGGGCACGCCTGCGGTTCCGAGCAGCAGGGCGTAGAGCGACCAGGCGAACGCGGCGAGCACACCCATCGAGATCAGCGTGTCCATGGTCGCGGCACCGTGGCGCAGGTTCGCCCATGCTGCGCGGTGGAACGGCCACGCCGCCCAGACGACGACCGGCCCGGCGAAGGCGAGGGAGATCCACTGCCAGTAGGTGAACTGGAGTGCGGGGACCATCGCCATCGCGATCACAGGGACCGACAGGACGATGCTCGTGATCAGGCGGTTGCGCAGCGCGATCGTCGGGTCGCTCTCCTCGGACTGCTCCTCGTTATCGTGTGCGGCCCGGGGCCGCGGCAGCGCAGCCGTGTAGCCGGCCGCCTCGACCTGCTCCACGAGGGTGGCGGGGTCCACGCCTTCCGGCGCGCTGATTCGCGCCTTCTCGGTGGCGTAGTTGACGGTGGCGGTGACGCCGTCGAGCTTGTTGAGCTTGCGTTCGATCCGGTTGGCGCAGGACGCGCACGTCATGCCGCCGATGGCCAGTTCGATGTCGGTGACAGCAGCACCGGATGGGGCCGTCGTGGTGGTGCTCATGATCCGAGTCCTCTCCTGCTCAGTGGCCGTCGGCGTGTTCGGCTGGGGCGCCCGGATCCGCGGCGGGAGCCGACCCGCTCGTGGCGGCCGTGAACTCCGCCGTGCGGACGACGCCGCTGTGCTGGAAGTCCAGGAACAACCGGTAGCTGCCCCCGCTGGGCACCTCGGCGACGAATCGGATCTCCGGTCCGGCCGGGGTGCGGCCGTCGCCCGGCGTTCCCTCGGGGTGCACGTGCAGGTAGGCCAGGTCGCCCTCGCGAAGCGCAACGAGGTGTCCGTAGGCAGCGAGGTAGGGCTGCAGGTCGGTGACCGGCTGGCCGTCCTTGCGCACGGTCAGGGTGAGTGGGGAGGCCTGCCCGGCGACCAGGTCGCCGCTGAGCTGCACCTCGTAGCCGTCCACGAACGCAGTGCGCGTGGGCTGGTGGGTGACAGGCTCGAACGCGCCCGGAGCAGCCACGTCGACGCCTAGCGTCGTTCCCTCGCCACCGGTCGGCGTGAAGTCGGCGAATGCCCGGTAGGAGCCGGCCGCGGGCAGGACGAGGGGGACCGCCCACGTGCCGTCGGCAGCCATCTCGGGGTGGACGTGCTGGAAGCCGGTGGTGTCGCGGCGCACGACGATCAGGTGCATCCGCTTGTCGTGCTCGACGTCGAACGCCGTGACCGGCGTGCCGTCCGGCCCGATGATGCGGAAGGTGAAGCCCTCGGAGGTTCCCGGGGCCAGCGTCGGATCGGTGGGCGTGAGGGTGTAGCTGCCCCTGCTCGACGCCAGCCCGGCGGGCTGGTCGGCGGCCTCCGCGACGGTGCCGCTGTGGGTGTCCCCGTGCCCGGCGTCCCCATCACCCGAGGGTGCTGCGCCCGACATTGCACCGTGTGCGCCGGAATCGGCGGTGGCGGTGTAGAGGGGACCGACAGCGGTGCCTGTGGCGTACGCACCCGTGACTACCAGGGCGAGCGCCGCACCGTAGGCGGAGAGCTTCGCTGCGGTGTTCATGTCCCGTTCTCTCTGTGTGTTCTCTTCAGGTGGCAGCCCTGCGGCTGGCCTCCGGCGTCAACCGGCGAGCTGGTAACCGGCTTCCTCGACGGCGGCGCGGATGCGCGCCTCGGCGACGGGCAGGGTGCTGGTGACGGTGACGGCCCCGGTGGGCAGATCCACCGCGACAGCGTTGACGCCGTCGATCTCGCTGATCTCCTCGGTGACCGAAGCGACGCAGTGCTCGCAGGTCATGCCGGTGACGGTGTAGGTGCTCTCGCTCATCTCTCGGCTCCTTCTCGGCAGGGCAGTCAGCTCTTGACGAGCCGCGCGATCGCGGCGCTCGCCTCGGCGACCTTCTCGTCGGCCAACGTGCCGCCCTGTGCGGCCGCCTGCGTGACGCAGTGCTTGAGGTGCTCGTCCAGCAGACCGAGGGCGACGGCCTCGAGGGCCTTGGTCGCCGCGGAGACCTGGGTGAGCACGTCGATGCAGTACTTGTCGTCCTCGATCATCTTGGCGATGCCGCGGACCTGGCCCTCGATGCGACGCATCCGCTTGAGGTACGCGTCCTTGTCCTGGGCGTAGCCGTTCATCTCTCCTCCTCCGTACTCGGCCAATATACCATAGGGGGGTACCCTAGGGAGGGGTGGAGGTGGGGCCGTCACCGGTAGGCGCTCGTCAAGCGTCGGGGGCCGCCGACGACCCGATCACAGAGTGCGATCGCGCAGGATCCGGCACAGCAGGTCCAAGTCCGCGTCGGCGTTGTAGTAGTGGACCGAGGCCCTCACCAGCTCCTCGAGTCCCCGAGCCTCCATGTCGAGACGGGTGGAGGGGGCGCGAGTGACGCTGACGTTGACGCCGTGCCCAGCCAGCAGCTCCTTCACCTGGAGCGGTGGCACGTCCACGGTCGAGAAGGTGACGATGCCGCACCGTTCCCGACCGATGTCGTGAACGCGAACCCCTGGCAACTCCGACAGCCGCTCGCGCAGGTCCTCGCCGAGCTGGTAGACGCGGTCGCGGATCGCCGGCAGCCCCCAACCCGTGGCGTAGTCCAGGGCGGCGCCGAGTCCGAGTCCGGCGGCGATGTTGCTCTCCCAGGTCTCGAACCGACGCGCGTCCGGCCGCACCTCATAGCGGTCGCGGGCGACCCACGTCGCCGAGTGCAGATCGAGCATCGGTGGTGAAAGGTCGTCGAGGACCTCACGACGCACGTACAGAAGTCCTGTCCCCCGGGGTCCCCGCAGGTATTTGCGTCCGGTGATGGAGAGCAGGTCGCAGCCGATCGCCTCGACGTCCAGCGGGAGCTGGCCGGCGGACTGGCATGCGTCGAGCAGGTACAGCACACCCGCTTCGCGTGCCACCTGGCCGACCTCGGCAGCGGGGTTGACCAGGCCGCCATTGGTCGGGATGTGGGTCAGGGAGATCAGCCGGACCCGGTCGTCGATGAGCTCCCGCAGGGCGGGCACGGACAGCTGTCCCGACTCGTCATTGGGCACGACCTCGACACTCAGGTCGTAGCGTTGCGCCAGCTGCAGGTAGGCGATGAAGTTGCTGGCGTACTCGGCGGAACTCGTGAGGATCCGATCGCCGGGCCGGAAGGGAATGGCGTAGAACGCCGACATCCACGCCCGCGTCGCGCTGTCGACGAGGGCGATCTCGCTCGGGTCGCAGCCGAGCATGCGGGCAGCAGAGTCGTACACGGATTCGATGGCCGCCGCTTCGCGGGCTGCCGCTTCGTAGCCACCGATCCGAGCCTCCAGGCGCAGGTGGGAGATGACGCGGTCGAGCACGGGGGCCGGCACGAGCGCCGCGCCGGCGTTGTTGAGGTGCACGACCTCTGAGCAGCCGGGGGTCTCGCGGCGAGCACGTGCGGCATCGATGGCATCGATACGCTCGGGTGCACTGGTGCTCATGCGCCCTCCGAGTGGTGGACGACGTCGGTGTGCGCCGCAGCCACCGGTGGAGGTGGCTGGTGTTCGACGAGCCGGAGGAACGAACGTGCGCGCACGTTCGTCGGCCGGGTGAAGAAGACTTCGGGCGAGGACTGCTCGACGATGACCCCGCCGTCCATGAAGACGACGCGGTCCGCCACGTCACGCGCGAACTGCGTCTCGTGGGTCACGATCACCATCGTCATGCCATCGGCGGCCAGCTCGCGGATCACGGCGAGCACCTCGTCGTGCAGCTCGGGGTCGAGTGCCGAGGTGGGCTCGTCGAACAGGACGACTTCTGGCTCCATGGCGAGCGCGCGGGCGATCGCGACCCGCTGCTTCTGCCCGCCGGACAGGCGGGCGGGGTGCTCGTCGCGCTTCGCGGCCAACCCGACGCGGTCGAGCAGGCGTTCCCCGAGCGGGACGGCCTGGGTGCGGGGCAGGCCACGCGCGTGACAGGCGCCCTCGATGACGTTGTCCAGCGCGGTCAGGTGCGGAAACAGGTTGAACTGCTGGAAGACCATCCCGGTGCGCTGGCGCGCGAGCTGCACCTGCTGGCGGTGCTTGCGACCCCGAACGCGTCGGCCGCACTGCACCACGCAGCCGCAGATGCTCACCCTGCCCTCGTCGGGTTCCTCGAGGAGGTTCATGCAGCGCAGGAGAGTCGTCTTGCCCGAGCCGGACGAGCCCATGATGACGACGACCTCGCCGCGCTGGACGGTCAGGTCCACGCCGGCCAGCACCTCTGTTCGACCAAACCTCTTGCGGATCCCCTCGACCTGCACCGGCGTGCTGTTCATGTTGCGTACGCCCTTCCCATTCGGCGTTCCAGCACACCCTGTCCGATCGAGAGCAGGGTGTTGATCAGCCAGTAGACGGCCCCGACGAGGAAGAACGCCTCCATGTAGCGGAAGGTCGAACTTCCGATGCTCTCGGCGACCCGGGTCAGCTCGACGACGGTGACGACCGACGCCAGCGACGTGTCCTTCATCAGTGCGATGAACCGGCTCCCGACGGCAGGTGTGGCCACTCTGATCGCCTGCGGGAACACGATGCGGCGGAACGTTCGCCAGTAGGGCATCCCCATCGAGTTGGCCGCTTCCCACTGCCCGATGTCGACGCCGAGGATCCCGCCCCGGAAGTTCTCGCTGAGATAGGCCGCCGCGAACAGTGTGAGCGCGAGGATGGCAGAGGGGATCGGTTCGAGCTGGATGCCGATCTGCGGCAGGCCGAAGTAGATGATGAGGATCTGGATCAGCAGTGGGGTTCCGCGGAAGATCGAGACGTAGCTGATCGCCACTGCGCGTAGGAACCGCACATCGGAGATTCGGGCGAGCGCGATCAGTGCGCCGAGCGCGGAGCCCAGCACGAAGGACACGACGCCGAGCGACAGGGTGATCGCCAGCCCTTGCAGCAGTTGGGGGAAGGAGTTGGTGAGCAAGTCCACGACGGTCTCCGTTCGCCTTCCGACTCAGCGGTTCTGGTCCACCGGTAGCTTCGCGAGCTCGGCCGCCATGTCCAGGCCGCCGAGCCAGCGCTCCGAGAGCCTGGTGAGGGTGCCGTCGTCGATCATCGACGCCAGTGCGTCGTCGACGGCCTGCTTGAACCGTGGCGAGTCCTTATGGAACGTCATGGCGTTGACCTCGCGCTCCAGCAGTTCACCCGCAGGCTCCACGGGCAGGTCGTTCTGCTGGGCGAGGAAGGTGCCCTGGAAGCGGGACACCAGCATGGCGTCCACGCCGCCACGAGCCAGGTCTGTCAGTGCGAGGGTGGCGTTCTGGTAGGTCCGCACGTCGGCGTCGTCGATCTGCTCGCGGGCCATCTTCTCCTGCGTCGTGCCGGCAGAGACGCCCACGCTCCGTCCGGCGAGGTCGGCGAGAGTGGCGATCGAGCTCTCGCCGGCCTTGACGAAGATCGAGACCCCGTTCACCTGGTAAGGCCGCGAGAAATCGACCTGCTCGCGGCGTTCATCGGTGATCGTTTGGCCGGAGATGACCACGTCGAAGCGATCCGCGCGGACGCCCTCGATGAAGCTCTGGAAGTTCGAAGGGATGAACTCCACCTCGGCCACACCGAGTCGGCGTGCCAACTCGTGTGTGACGTCGACGTCGTAACCCACAGGTCGAGAGGCCTCGTCGAGGAAGTTCCACGGTGGGTTGGCCTGTGTGTTGGCCACCCGGAGCGTGCCCGACTCCCGCACGCGATCGAGCAGGTCGCCGGAGCTTTGTGTGCCGATAGAGCAGGCAGTGGTGGCGCCCACCAGTGCGATGAGGCCGGAGAGTAGGGGTAGGAGTCGTCGGATCGAGCGGGACCGTTGGAACTTGGCCATGCCGCCTCCTCAGGCGCACACGCCCGGGTGCCGGTGCTGCGATGGATCACAGTCGCCGTGATCCGACGGAGCTGACTGCTGGTGACCCTGCGTGTGAATCGGCTGGAGCGTCCCCCGAACAGTGCGCCGACCCTATGCCGGGGTAGGGTATGTGTCAAACGTCTCGTGACGTCGCGGTGTCCGACTGAGGACGCCGAGCGCTCGATCGGGTGGCCCGTTGTTCACGCAGGTGTCGTGCCCCTTGGCCTGTCTCATCGCTCAGATGTCACTGGATGAGGCGCCGACTGGGCCCAGAGGGTTCGGTCCTGTTGCCTGTTGGAGAACGTGGCCGGCGTGGCGAAGGTGCGCGCGGCATCGTACGAGGTTCTGCTTCTTTGCTCGCCGTGGGGTGTCGCCACTCGGCCATGGCCGAGTGGCGACACCGGTCACGCCGGAACGACCGTGTATCCGGCCTCCTCGACGGCCTCCTCGACGGCGGATGCCGGGACGGGCTCGTCGCTGATGATCGTGAGTCGGCCGGCCTTGGCGTCGACCGAGATGTCGGTGACGCCGGGGATCTTGGTGACCTCGGAGCTCACCGAACCTGCGCAGTGGTCGCACGTCATGCCTTGGACGGTGTAAGTGCTGCTGGTCATCCTGTGCGTTCCTCTCATCGGGGTGGATCGCCCATCGTGGGCTCGGCAGAACATACCCCCTAGCCCTATATGGTACAACGAGTACCCCTGGGTGGTATGAGGATGATGGGTGGGTTGCATGGTCGAGCGGCAGCGTGTGGTCGTCGTTGGAGGTGGCGCGGCAGGTAGCGCTGCGGCAGCGGCGCTGGGGCAGTTCCTCGCCCAGCTGGAGGTCGTCGTGGTGGGTGCGGAGGAACGGCTGCCGTACAACCGCACGACGGTGAACAAGGGCTTGCTCACCGGGGCGGCGATTGATCAGGATGTCGTGCTGCCTGGTCTGCGCGACCTCGGTGTCACCTGGAAGCTCGGTCGGCGAGCTCGCTCTGCCGACGCGGCAACCCGCATCGTCGAGCTCGCGAATGGACCTCGCATGACGGCGGATGCGGTCGTCCTGGCGACGGGCGCAGACCCCTGCCCGCTCCCCGCTGCGATCGAACCCGCCGCTGCCTCGAGGGTCCTCGGGATGCGCACCGCGTCGGATTCCCTGCGCCTGCGTGAAGCTCTTCGACACGGCTCCGGCCACATCCTGATCGCCGGCGCCGGTCTGCTCGGCGCTGAGACCGCCGGTTCCCTGCGGGCCTTGGGCGTGGAGGTGACGCTCGTGGATCTCGCGGACCGTCCGCTCTCCGCTCATCTGGGAGCAGCTGTCGCGAGTTGGGCGCACGCCAAGCACCTGCGGGCAGGGGTCGATCTGCGCACCCGGACCGCAGTCGTCGCCGTGGAGAGGGTGGGTGGCGGGGTGAACGTGACGCTGGACGACGGCAGCAGGGTGCGGGCGGATGCCGTCGTGGCGAGCCTCGGCGTCAGGCCGGCCGTCGGCTGGCTGCGCGACAGCGGCATCTCCTTGTCGGACGGCGTGTCGGTCGACTCCGGCATGCGGGTGCTCGATCACCGGGGGTTCTACGCCGCAGGCGACCTCGCTGCCGTTCCCGGGCCGGGTGGTACTCCTCTCCGTACGGAGCATTGGGGAGCCGCGCTCGCGCAGGGGCGCACCGCCGCCGCCAGTGTGCTCGCGGATCTCGGCCTCGCCGAGGCTGCCGACGATGCTGTGTCCGTCGGACCGCCGGGATACAGCACGTATGTTCACGGAACGAAGCTGACGATGGTCGGCTCGGCGCACGACGCGATCGACGAGGCCGTCGTCCACGGCGCGGTGGGGGAGGGACGGTTCACGGTCGCCTTGTTGGACCGCGAGGGGCGCATCAGCGCCGCCGTCGGGGTCGGCGGAGCCCGGATCGCCAACCGGCTGCGAGGGCTGATCGCGCGACGCGGCGAGATCGGCGAGGTCGACCACGTGCTGGGGGAAGCGGCATGAGCTGGGCGAAGATCAGCGTCACGGCGGAGCGGCGGATCGGTCCGTGGCGGATCGTGCTCAACGTCCTGGTCGACCTCGCCCGGTGCTGCGGGCGCGGCCGACCGCGCTGAGGAGGGTCCGGGCGTCACGGCGCGTGTTCAGCCGCCGGGGCGCCGGGGAGTCCCGGGGCCGGTGCGCCAGCTGGAGCGCATGCCTCGTCAGGACTTGACCAAGCGTGCGATCGCTGCGCTCGCCTCGGCGATCTTCTGGTCGGCGATCTGGCCTCCGTCAGCGGCGGCTTGCGCAACGCAGTGCTTGAGGTGCTCGTCGAGCAGGCCGAGCGCGACGGCCTCGAGGGCCTTGGTGGCGGCCGAGACCTGGGTGAGCACGTCGATGCAGTACTTGTCGTCCTCGATCATCTTGGCGATGCCGCGGACCTGGCCTTCGACGCGCCGCAGGCGCTTGAGGTAGGCGTCCTTGTCCTGCGTGTAACCGTGCATCCGTACCTCCTCAGCGGAGTCCCATACTATGCGGCCCCGCGGTGACGGCGTCGCATGGCGTGGTCCTCCCCCCAAGGGTGCAGGCACCGGCAGCGGACGAGCACAGGGTCGCCTTCGGGATCCGAGCCCGCAACGGACTACCGGCGAGGCGCCGCTGCCGCCGACCGTCCGGCTGCGGCTCGCCCTCGCGGTCCGATGCGCTGCGGGCGCTCGCGTTCGTCGCGCACCATCGCCTGGGTTCCGAGCGAGAAGACGATCAGGGCGAAGACGCGACCGGCTCCAGGCCGGCGACCAGGTTGAACGCACCCGTGAGCTGGTTGAGCGCGACCAGGCCGATGACGTCGGCGAGGACACGGTCGCTCCAGCCGTGCCGACGGAGCTCGTCGACGTCGGCGTCGCTGATCGTGTCAGGTTCGGTGAGTATCCGCACGGCATAGTGGATCAGGGCAGCGTCCCGGGCGTCGGTGGCCGTGCCCTCGCGGGCCAGTGAGATGTCGGTCTCGGTGAGTCCGACGGAGCGGCCGGCAGCGGTGTGCGCCTCGAGGCAGAGCGCGCACCCCAGCCACTCCTGCACGGCCAGGGAGATCTTCTCACTGAGAGGACGGGGGATGGCGGCCCGCTTCACGGCCCGGGACAGCTCGAGGTAGCCCTGCAGCAGAGCGGGGGAGTGAGCCATGGTGCGCACCATCGGGCCGGCGTCGCCGTGCCGATCGATGATCTCGGCGAGGAGGGTGCGCGACGTGGAAGGCGCGTTGTCAGGGCCAAGGGCGGTGAGGCGTGGCATCGGAACTCCTTGAGGGTGGGGGGTGCCCGCCGCGTCGGCGGCTCGGAAGGAGATCCGTAGCCGCCGACGCGCCGGGCGCGTTCATTCCGCCGGCCGTGCCTTCATGCTGCTGTGTCAGTCGCCTGCATCTGCTGGTCCTCACCACGTGGTGCGCGGCCGAGGGTGATGGCGACGAGCACGGCGGCGCTGAGGGCGACGACCGCGGCTCCGACGAACGCGGCCGAGTAGCCCGCGGTGAGCCGGACCGGATCACCCAGCGCTCCCGCGCCCTGCATTGTTGCCAGCGCGGTGACCGCCGCGAGGCCGAGGGCCGACCCCACCTGGTAGCTGGTGTTGACGATGCCGGAGGCCAATCCGCCCTCTTCCGGTCGGGCGGCCGAGAGCGCCGTGCCGAGCGTGGGGATGAAGGCCATCGACATGCCCAGCGCGGCGACGATCGAGGCAGGCAGGACGTCGACCCAGAAGCTGCCGTCCGGCCGGACGAGCGCCAGCCACGCCATGCCGGCCGCGAGCACTGTCAGTCCCGAGACCGTGAGGGCCTTCGGACCGAACCGGGCGATCAGTCGCGGAGCAAGGGCGATCATGCCGATCATGATCACGATGGTCATCGGCAGCAGCGCCGCACCACTGGGGAACGCTGTGTAGCCCAGCACCTGCTGCAGGTAGAGGTTCAGGAAGAACCACATCGGGATCCATGCGGCGCCGAGCAGCAGCTGGGCGACGTTGGCCGCGGCGAGATCGGGCGCGCGGAAGATCCCAAGCCGCACCAGCGGGTCGCGGCGACGGGCCTGGATCATCACGAATGCCGCGAGCAGCACGATCGCGGCGCCGAGCGCGAGCAGCGTCTCGGCTGCGAGCCAGCCGGCCTCGGGGGCGCGGACGATGCCGTACACAGCGAGCGCCAGCCCGGCGGTCACGGTGATCGCTCCGAGTGTGTCCACCGCGCCGCGGCGTCGGCCCCCGGCGGGCATCACGGTCGGGATGACCGCGAGGATCAGCAGCGCGATCGGCACGTTGAGGTAGAACACCCATGGCCAGCTGAGGTACTCGGTGATCACGCCACCGAGGAACACCCCGGCGGTGCCGCCCGCGGGCGCGGCGGCGCCGTAGAGCGCCAGCGCCTGGGTCAGCTCCCTGGGCTCGGATCCGAACAGCATCATCAGCAGCGTCAGTGCGGCGGGGGCGATGAGCGCGGCCCCGGCTCCTTGTACCGCGCGTCCGGTCAGTTCCCACACCGGGTTGCCGGCTGCCCCGGCGAGCACGGATCCGGCGAGCAGGACGGTCCAGCCGATGCCGAACAGGCGGCGGGCGCCGAACAGGTCCGAGAGCCGGCCGCCGAGCAGCAGCAGCCCGCCGAAGGCGACGACGTAGGCATTGAAGACCCATGACAGGCCCTCGGGTGAGAAGCCGAGGTCGGCCTGCATCTTCGGCAGCGCGACTCCGATGATCGAGGTGTCCATGATGACCATGAACTGGGCGGCGGCGATGACCAGTAGCCCGAGCCGCCGCCGTGCGGCTCCCGGTGTCGTGGTGGACATTTTTACTCCTTACCCGTAGGGGGTATCAGTGCGGTGCGGCGGAGGCTAGCACTGTCTCGCAGGAGTGGGCAGGAAGATCACCCGAGCGGCCTAATACCCCTCTGGGGTAGCAGTTCCCGGCATCCATCTGATGTCGCCTTCACGGCGCCCATGTCGAGCCTCGCGACCCCGCCTCCTTCGGCTGATCAGTCGTCCGCCTACGGTGTGACTCCGCACGCGGACGGGCTGATCCGCCTGGACAGGTCGCGTCGCCTCGGAGAGGATGCGACACCCCATACGGGTACGGCAGGAGGTGGATCTCGTGGTGGAGTTCGTGCCGGTGCTCGCGGTGCTCGCGGTAGCCGTCGCCCTCGTGCTGGTGGGCTACGCGGCCTCCTCGCTGCTGGCGGTCCAGCACATGCACAACGACGTCCCGACGTTCTCCGGGGGGCTAGCGCCGACGGAGCACGCGGTGTCCCGCTTCCACGTGCGCTGGTACCCGGTGACGATGGTCTTCCTGGCCTTCGACATGGAAATGCTGTTCATGTACCCGTGGACGCTCGTCGTGTCCCGGGTCGGGGTGGCGTCCGTGATCGAGATGTTCCTGTTCCTCGGCATCCTGCTCGCCGGAGTGCTCTACGCGTGGCGCGAGGGAGCCCTCCGGTGGACGTGACGTCGTGGCTGCTCAGGGTTGCGAAGCGACGCCCTCATGTGCTTGTCGTCGCTGTGCCCGGCAGCCCCTCCGCTCGACTCGCGCTCGAGGCCGCGATCGCCCGGCGTGGATGGCCCGCCGCCAATGCTCCGGCCGACGCCGACATCGTGGCCGTTGCCGGCGCGGCCGGCCCCGAACTCGCCGCCGTTGTCGATCGGATCTGGACGCTGGTCCCGGCCCCGCGGGCCCGCATCGCCGTGATCGAGCCTGCTGCTGTGGATGTGGAGCTCGACCGAGCCGTTACCGAACTGGGCGACCGGCACCACCAGTGCCGCGAGGAACCCGACATCCTCGACCGGCCAGGGGAGGCGAGAACCCCGGCCCACGGTGACCACGAGAGCCGGGCGGAGCACGGCGACGCCGAGCACCGGGCCGAGCACGATGGTGGTGCGGGCCGTGGTGAGGACGCGCATGGTGAGCACCACTGCGGGCCTGCACGCGACCAGGACGACGACGGTCACGAGGGGAACCACGGCCAGGAACACCATGGAGCCGATGCCGGCGATGGAGACGACGCCCACGCCGAGCACGGCGGGAGCCACGGCGGTCATGAAGGTCACGGGGGACATGCGGGTCACCACGGGCATGCCGGTGGGATGGAGATGCCGGGTGGCCTCCCGATGGCCGACCTGGGCGAGGACCGCGACGGGCTGACCCTGGACCGGCTGCACCTCCCACTCGGGCCTGCGCTGCCGGACTGGCCTGCGGGATTGGTCGTGCGGGTGGCCTTGCAGGGCGACGTGATCCAGGAAGCCACGGCGGAGGTGTTGGACGCCGGTCACGCCCGGCCGGTTCCGTGGCCGAGCGGTAGCGGAGTGGCGCGGGAGCTGGACGGGCTCGGTCGCTTCCTCGCCATCGCGGGTTGGACCGACGCAGCCGCTCGAGCGCGTGGGCTCCGCGACGCGCGGCTGGCAGACGGTGCCAGCGAGCAACCCGATGGGCCGGTGGTCGACCTGGTACGGCGGGTCCGCCGCTCCCGGACACTGCGCTGGCTGATCCGCGGGATCCCCACAGGCGGGTCCGATGTCGCGGCACTGCTCGAGACACGCCTCGGCGCGATCGAGGCGATGCTGACCGCCCCGCACGCGTCCCCCATATCGAGGCCCGGCGTCGGGGAGCTGCCCGAGCTGCTGGTGGGGGCGGAGTTCGCCGCGGCTCGCCTGATCGTCGCCGCGGTCGATCCCGAGACCGACCGCTCTCCCGTTGCCCAGGAGGCGCGGCATGGATGAGATGCCCGCCGTCGCGATCCCGGCAACGCTGCCGTGGTGGTCGGCGCTGCTGCTGCCGGTGCTGCTCGGGGTGGCGACCTGGCTCGCGGTCGCCTGGGACGCGGCGTTGACCGACCGCGCCTCGGCGCGCCCGGGCGGTCTGGGTTCTGCGTTGGCGATGCCGGGCCGGGAGAGCGCCCGCCTGCTCGTCGGGCAGCGGCGCCGGACGATCGCGGCTGACACCGTTCTCGGGCGGCTGGGCGGGGCCGCGCTGCCGGTGGCGGCGCTGCTGGCCGCCGCGGTGCTGCCGCTCGGGGAGCGGCCGGTGGCCGATCTGTCGGTGGGTGTCGTGTGGTTCAACGCCATGGAGGTGGTGGCGTGGGCCGCGGTGTGGATGGTCGGCTGGGGCTCCAACAGCGCGCTGGGCCTGGTCGGCGGTTATCGGTTTGTCGCGCAGGGGCTGGCCTACGAGCTGCCGCACATGTTCGCGATCATCACGGCCGCGCTGGGAGCGGAGAGCCTGCGGCTGACGACGATCGTCGACGCGCAGCAGGACCTGTGGTTCGTCGTGATCATGCCGGTGGCCTTCGTCGTCTACCTGATGTCGGCGGCGGCGATGGCGTTCTGGGGGCCGTTCGATGCCCCGGTGGCGCGGGAGGTGGCCGGGGGCGCGGCCGCCGAGCTGTCCGGCGTGGACCGGCTGGTCTTCGCAGGGGGCCGGTGGCTGCTGCTGGTGGTGGCGGCGGCCATGGCCGTGCCGTTGTTCCTCGGCGGGGGCCACGGGCCGCTGCTGCCGCCGTGGGCCTGGGTCGCCGTGAAGACGGTGGCGGTGCTCGGCCTGCTGGTGTGGGTGCGGCGCCGGTTCCCGACAGTGCGGATGGATCGCTACACCGAGTTCGCGTGGGTCGTGCTGATCCCGCTGACGATCGCGCAGGCGCTGGTCGTGGCGATCGTCGTACTCCAACGAGGGGGGATGTAGTGCTCTCCATCGTCGTGTTCTGGGTGCTGACCGCAGCCGCGCTCGTGTTCGGCCTGCTGGTGTTCCGGCTGGACTCGATGGCGCAGGTGACCTTCGCGCTGCTCGCGTCGTTCCTCGCGGTGGCCGGGCTCGTGCTGCTGCTCGGGCTGGGCTACCTCGGCGTGGTGATCGCGCTGATGATGGTCATCGAAATGGTGATCATGGCCATCTTCATGATCATGTACATGATGAACCCGGCCGGGTTGATGTCGATGACGATGGTGCACAACCGGGTCGGGTCGACCGTGATCGCGGTGGGCACATTCGTGGTGCTCGCGGTCGGGATCCTGATCGTCGACTGGCCCGACCGGCAGGGCGAGCCGAGCCCCGACCCGACGTTCGCGCTCGGTGAGGCCTTAATGGGCGGGCAGATGCTCACGATGATGACGCTGGGCGTGGGCCTGTTCGCCACGATCGTCGCCACGGTCGTGCTGGCCACGGATCGCGGCCGCTACGACCGCCTCGGCGACGACCTGCGCGCGGACCGCGCTGACGACCCGGCCGGCGGAGGTGTCGGGCGGTGAACCTGGAGCTGTTCCTGCTGCTCGCGGCCGGGCTCTTCGCGATCGGTCTCTACGGAGCCCTGTCGCAGCAGTCGATCGTGATGCTGATGATGGGCTTGGAGCTGATGCTGAACGGCGTCATCGTCGCCACCGCCGCGTTCTGGTATTTCGTCGCTCCTGGCGGCACCGATGGTCAGGTGCTCATCGTGGTGATCATCACGGCGATGGCCGTGGAGATGGCGGCCGGGTTCGCCGTGGTCACTGCCATCTACCGCGCGCGTCAGGTCGACATGACCGACGACGCCGCCGATCTGAAGGGCTGAGCGGAGCGTGCGGAGCGAACAGGCAGCGCTGGCGTTGCTGTTGTGGTCCGTGGTCGCTGTGCCGCTGCTCGCGGGCGGGCTGCTCGCGGCGACCGGGCGGCGCGCGGATCGGGCCGCTCCCGTGGTCGGTGTGCTCGGCGCCGCCGGCGTGCTGGCCCTCGCGATCGCCGCGGCGTTCGCACGCCCGGTCGTCGACGCGCCGCTGGTGGCCGGGATCCGCGCCGGGCTCGCCGTCGACGACCTGTCGGCGCTGATGGTCGTCACGGTCGCCGTCGCGACGCTGGCAGTCCTCGTCTTCGCGGCGGGGGAGGCGGAGCTGCGCACCGCGCGGTTCGTCGGGTTCGTGCTGCTGTTCGCCGGCGCGATGCTGGTGACGGTCACCGCGACGACCCTGGCCGTGCTGCTCATGGCCTGGGAGGTGATGGGGGCGATGAGCTGGGCGCTCATCGGCTACCAGTGGCGCGAGCCCGAGTCGGTGCGCGCGGCGCACACCGCGTTCCTCACCACCCGCCTCGCCGACGTCGGGCTCTACGTCGCTGCCGGGGCTGCGCTCGCCGGAGGGGTCGGGTCGCTGGCGCTCGCCGAGCTGCCCGCTGTCGGTGGGCCGTGGCTGCACGTCGTCGCGGCCGGGGTCGTGCTCGCGGCGCTGGGCAAGTCCGCGCAGTTGCCGTTCAGCTTCTGGCTGTCCCAGGCGATGCGCGGTCCGAGCCCGGTCTCGGCGCTGCTGCACTCGGCCACGATGGTGGCGGCCGGGGCGTACCTGCTGCTCCGCCTGGTCCCGCTGTTGGACGCGAGCGGCTGGGCCGGCCCGCTCGTGGCGTGGATCGGCGCGGCGACGGCGTTTCTGTTGGGGCTGGTCGCGATCGCGCAGTCCGACCTCAAGCAGCTGCTCGCGGCCTCGACCTGCGCGCAGATCGGTTTCATGGTGCTTGCTGCGGGTGTCGGTGGCGTCGCGGGCGGCGCGTTGCAGCTGGTCGCTCACGCGGCCACCAAGAGCCTGCTCTTCCTCGCCGCCGGAGCGTGGCTCGTGGCGCTCGGGACGAAGCAGCTGGGTGGGCTGCGGGGTGCCGCTCGGCGGTTCCCGCTGGTCGGGGTCGCGTTCACCGTCGGCGCCGCCTCGCTGGCAGGCCTGCCGCCGCTGAGCCTCTGGGTGACCAAGGATGCCGTGCTCGCCGCCGCGCTCGAGCACGGCGGCCTCGCCCTGTACGGGGCGGGGCTCGCCGGAGCGGTCGTGTCGGCGGTCTACAGCGCGAAGGCGGTCTGGTTCGTCTGGCAGCCGGTGCCGACCGACTCTCCGACCGTCGATTCGGAGCCGGCCGGCCGGGTGAGTCTCCCGATGCGGCTCCCGCTTGTCGCGCTGGCGGCACTCGCCGCCACCCTCGGGCTGCTCCCAGTGCTGACGACCGGGGCGATCGCGGCGACGCCGCCTGCGGTGTGGGAGCTCGCCCTCTCCGCGGTGCTCGCCGTCGCCGCCGTGGCTCTCACATGGCGGCTGACCTCGCGCATCGGATCCCCGCCTGCGCTGGCGGCGTGGCTCGGGGTGGAGCGCGTCGCGCACGCGGTGATCGTCCGCCCGACCCTCGCTCTGGCTCATCTCCTCGCCCGCTTCGACGACCGCGTCCTGGACCGCTCCGTCGAGGCGGCGGCACGAGCAACCGGGACGGCGGCCCGCGCGCTGGACCGCCGCGGGGAGCTGTCGATCGACGGTGCGGTCCGCGCGATCGCCGTCGGTGCCCGGTCCCTGGGTCGTCTCGCCAGACGCCCGCAGACCGGGCAGCTCCACCAGTACTACGCCCAGGCCGCCGCAGTGCTGGCAGCGCTGGCCCTGTTCATGATCGTCGTGAGGTGAACGTCGTGTTGTCGGTGATCGTGTTCCTGCCCGCGGCGTTCGCCGCGGTGCTGCTGCTGGTTCCGTCCACAGCGCCGCGCCGGGTCTTCACCGGGGCGTGGATCGCGGTCAGCGCGGTGGACCTGGCGCTGGTGCTCGCCGTCTGGCTGGGGCTCGAACCCGGCGGCGGGATGCAGTTCGCACAGCAGGTGCCGTGGATCCCCAGTGCCGGGATCTCCTACCACGTCGGCGTCGACGGGCTGTCGCTCCCGCTGGTCGCGCTGACCGCGGTGCTCTTCCTGGCGTGCGCGGTGTTCGCGCTGCGCGAGACCCGCCAGGTGAAGTCCTACGTCACGCTTTTTCTCGGGCTGCAGAGCGTCTGCCTCGGGCTGTTCGTCGCGCTGGACCTGATCCTGTTCTTCCTGTTCTTCGACCTGTCGATCGTGTTCATGTACTTCGTCATCGCCGGCTGGGGACACGGGGAGCGAGCGCGTGCAGCGGCGCTCAAGTTCTTCCTCTACACGTTCCTCGGGTCGCTGGCGCTGTTGCTCGGGTTCATCCTGCTCTACCTCGCCGCCGAGCCGCACACGTTCGACATCGTCGAGCTCACCGCGGCGAACCCGCTGGCGGGCGGGGGTGTGTACGCGGCGCTGACGTTGCTCGCGATCGGCGTCGGGCTCGCGGTGAAGACACCCACGGTCCCGTTCCACACCTGGCTCCCCCCGGCGCACACCGAGGCTCCCGCCACCGGGTCGGCGATCCTCGCAGGGATCCTGCTGAAGATGGGCACGTACGGGTTCGTGCGGATCGCGATGCCGATCCTGCCCGACACCTGGCGGCAGTACGCCATGGTCGCGGTGGTGGTCGGTGTGGTGTCCGTGGTGTACGGCGCGCTCGTCGCGCTGGCCCAGAGCGATCTCAAGCGCATGGTCGCCTACACCTCGGTCAACCACATGGGGTACGTGGTTCTCGGGGTGGGGGCGGCCGGGATCCTGGCCGGCACCGACGAGCAGGCCCGCCAATTGGCCACCACGGGCGCGGTGACGCAGATGGTCGCCCACGGGCTGATCACCGGCGCGCTGTTCCTGCTCAGCGGCGTGCTCTACGACCGTGGCCGCACCTACGACATGAGCGCTTACTCCGGGCTCGCGGCCCGGACACCGGTGTTCGCGGCCGTGTTCGCGGTGGCCGCGTTCGCCTCACTGGGGCTGCCCGGGTTCGCCGGTTTCATCGCCGAGTTCCAGATCTTCACCGGTGCCCTCTCGTCCGCGCCGGTACCCACCGCGATCGCGGTGACCGGCATCCTGATCACCGCGGGGCTGTTCCTGCTCGCGCTGCAGAGGCTGTTCCTCGGCCCGTTGCGCACCCCCGACGCCCCCGGTACCCCCCGGCCGTTCGCAGACCTGCATGCGAGCGAGATCGGGGCGATCGTCCCGCTGCTGGCGCTCGCCACCGTCATCGGCGTGCTGCCCCGGTTCCTGCTCGACGTCATCGAACCGGCGTCCCGCGCGCTCGTGGAGCTCGTCGCGCGATGACCGGCATGCAGATGATGAACGAGAATCCCGGGGCTCTGGTCCCGGAGCTGCTGCTGCTCGGCAGTGCCGTGGTCGGGCTGCTGCTCGGCGCGTGGCTGCCACGGCACCGGCAATGGCTCGTGCGGCTGCTGGCCGCCGTGGCGGCGCTCGCCGGACTCGCCGCCACCGCCGCCGCTGCGGCTCGGCCCGACGAGATCGTGTTCGGAACGAGCTACGCCGTCGACACCCTCACCCACGCCACCCGCGCGATCGTGCTCGTCGCGGTTCTGGTGGCGCTCGCACTGTCGGTCGACGGTACCGCCGGGCACCGGCGTGAGACCGAGTTCGTGGTGCTGCTGCAGCTCGGGGCGCTGGGCACAATCCTGCTCGCCGGGGCGAACGACCTGCTGCTGCTGTTCGCCGCGTTCCTGCTCGCCAGCATCCCCTTCTACGCTCTTGCTGCGTGGGACAAGCGTGCGTCCAGCACCGAAGCGGCGATGAAGTACTACCTCTCCGGCGCGTTCCTCGGCGTCACGATGCTCACCGGCACCGCGATCCTCTACGGGATCGGACGCAGCACGGCATACGGCCCGCTGCGTGAGGGACTGGCGGCAGCCCCTTCGGCCGCCGCCGCCGTCGGCCTGGTCGCCGTCCTCGCCGGGGTGCTGTTCAAGATCGGCGCGGTACCGGCGCACTTCTGGGTGCCCGACGTCACCGACGGGACGCCGGCGGCCGTGGCGGCGATCGTCACCACGATCCCGAAGATCGGCGGCCTCGTCGCGGCGTACCGGCTGCTGCTCGTCGCGGTTCCCGCAGACGTCGTCGACTGGCCGCTGCTCGTCGCGGTCCTCGCCGCGGCGTCGATGACGCTGGGCAACCTCGCGGCGTTCTTCCAGACCTCCGTCCAGCGTCTGCTCGCCTACTCGACGATCAGCCAGGTCGGGTACCTGCTGATGGTCGTCGCTGTCGCCGGGCGTGCCGAGCTCGCGCAGCCGGCGTTGCTGGTCTACCTGGCGGCCTACGCGATCACGAACCTGGGCGCGTTCGCCGTCGTGGCAGAGCTACCGCAGGCTCGCACCCTCGACGACTACCGCGGGATGGCCCGTCGGCACCCCGGCCTCGCCGTGGCGCTCGCCGTCAATCTGTTCGGTTTGATCGGTACCCCGCCGACCGCGGTGTTCGTCGGCAAGCTGACGGCGTTCACCGCCGCGGTGGACGGCGATCTCGCGTGGCTCGCGGTCCTCGCGATCGTCAACACGGTAGCCAGCGTCTTCTACTACCTGCGCTGGCTCGCGCCCACTTTCCGCAGCCCGGATGAGCGCGCGCCGGAGGGGGTGCTGCAGCCGGCCGGGAGCTGGTCTGCCCTCAGCGCCTACATCTGCGCTGTCGCCGCAGTGCTGCTGGGCGTGCTCGGGGGTGTCTTGATTCCCGCGCTCTCGAGGGCCCCGGTCATGTGACATCCGCTGTCCTGAGATGGACCTCGAGCTCGGCTGGGTCACGCCCATTTTGGGTCCGAACGCCCCTCGACGGGGGTCGGCGGCCCAGTCCTTTCGCGGAGGGCTGAGAAGCGCCGCTTCAGCCGCCGGCGACCTGTCCAGCGGGCCGCCGGGGACCGGTGGGGTGCGACGGCAGCAGCACGACGATGATCACGGCGCCGAGGGCCACGCAGACCGCGCCCGCCGCAAGTCCGTGTGAGTAGCCCATGATGCTCAGCGCGGCTACCCCGATGGCGCCGCCGACCTGCTGTACCGAGGTGAAGAGGGCGGAGCCGAGACCGGCATCCTCTGAGGTGGTGCCGTCGACCGCAGCTGCGGCCAAGACGGGCAAGCTCAACCCGTTCCCCACGCTCAGTACGAGCATTCCGGGCAGGACGTGGGCGGCGTAGAGGTCGCCTGTTGCGACGCCGGACAGCAGCAGCAACCCCGCGATGTTGACCGTGAACGCCAGTAGGAGTGCCCAGCGCGTCCCGATCCTGAGCGAGATGCGAGAGGACAGCCACATGCCGGCCAGAACGCCGGCGCCGTAGGGCAGGTAGGCGATGCCGGCCAGGAGCGGGCTGTAGCCCAGAGCGGTCTGCACCTGGATCATCAGCAGGAATGCCATCGCATACATCGCCATCGAGAACAGGAGGGTCGCTCCGTTGGCGACCGCCCGCGTCCGTGATGCCAGGAACGGCATGGGCACCAGTGGCGCCGCTGCCCGCGACTCCGCCACCAGGAACGCCACTGCCAAGACGGCAGAGAACGCGATGGCGCCGACGCCGAGGAAATCGGTCCAGCCGAACTCTCCGGTTCGCAGCAGCCCGTACACCAGGGACACAGCGGCGCCGGTGACCAGGACCGCGCCAAGAACGTCGAGGTGGCGCCGGGCGAGAGCGCGGGACTCGGGCACCAGGCGAGGGAGCAGCACCAAGGCCACGGCGACGACGGGCAGGTTGATCAAGAAAATCGCCCGCCAGGACACCAGATCGGTCAGCACTCCGGACAGCACCAGGCCCGAAGTTCCGCCCAGGGCCGCGACACCGCCCCAGATGCCCAGTGCCTTGACTCGCTCCTCTGGACCCGGAAACAGCAACGTGATCATCGCCATCGCCGCCGGGCTGGCCGCGGCAGCTCCTGCGCCCTGTACGAACCGTCCGATGACGAGCTGCCACGGCTCCTGTGCAAGTCCGCAAGCCAGGCTGGCCGCTCCGAACAGCGCCACTCCGATGAGGAAGATGCGGCGGCGGCCCAGCAGATCGGCCATTCGGCCGGACAACAGCAGCAGTCCTCCGAAGGCCAGGAAGTAGGCGTTGACCACCCAGGGCAACCCGGATTCGCTGAAGCCGAGCTCATCTCGGATGCTGGGCAGCGCAACGTTCACGACGGTGTCATCGAGCACGAGCATGAACTGGACCAGGCACAACACGAACATCGGCACCCGTCGACGCTAAGATCCGCCCTGCCTTGGCCACAATCCGCGATGAGGCCAGACTATGTCGCGTGGAGGACTTGGGTGCGATCATCGTGGGCCACTTCCCGCTGGCCTCGGGGGACTGGATCGCGGCGCACAGCCACTCCCACCATCAGCTCGCCTGGACGCGACGAGGTGTCCTCAGCGTCCGCGTGGCCGAGGCGTATTGGGTCCTGCCGCCCACCAGGGCGCTGTGGCTTCCCGCGGGTGTCGTGCATGCGACCGGCGCGACCCGGGACGCGGTGCTCTGCAGCCTGTACCTGGCACCGGAGCGCTGTGCGCTGGATTGGCGGGAGCCCACGGCAGTCGGTGTCGACGGCATGCTGGTCGAACTGATCGGGTACCTGGCCCGCACCGACCTGGCCGACGACGCGCGAATGCGCGCCGAGACGATGGTGCCCGACTTGTTGCACCCGCTGCCCACCCGGCCCATCAATGTGCCGCAGCCCACCGACGAGCGCGTCCGGATGGTCTCTCGCGCCCTGCTCGCGGACCCGGCCGATCCGCGGAGCCTGGAGGCTCACGCCCGCGCGGTGGGCGTGAGTAGACGGACGTTGACGAGGCTGTTCGTGCGCGACACCGGTATGAGCTTCGACCATTGGCGCACGCAGGTACGCCTTCGCGCGGCCTTGCCGCTGCTTGCCGAGGGCCAGCCGGTGTCGAGGGTGGCGCACAGCGTGGGGTACTCCACGGCGAGCGCGTTCCTGGTGGCCTTCCGCCGCACGGTCGGAACTACGCCACGACGGTATCTGCTCAATCGTTGACTTCGCCCGTCTGAGCGGCCAAGGACGGCGATGGCGTGACCACGCTGAGACCACCCAGCCTCCAGCAGGATGGCACGGCCGGAGATGGTGGGGACGGACCGATCGGCGGGTGGCGGGCGAGCCGGCGGAGGCCGAGCCGCCGTGCTGGAGGCGCTATCGGCGGGCCGAGCTCGATGATGGCGCTCTGGCCGTCGATGGCGCTGCGGCAGGCTCCGGAGTTTGTCGCCTGTCCCGGGTGCCGGCGCGTCGTCGGAAAGGTTCGTCGGTACCGGACGCGGTCTCGTTCATGAGCTGGCCGCTCCGGTGGGTTCCCACTCGACGACGTTCAGTGGGCTGACTCGCCGGGGTCGGGGAGCAGCGAGATATGCGAGAAGCGATGCTTCTCGCGAAAGACGCTGATGACGGGAACGGGGGCGTTCCCTGGCGCTGATGTCGAGGTGCGATCCGGCCACGTTGTGGCCACGCCTGCGTTGAGCATGGTCGCGGTGAGCAGCCCTGCCGACTTCCATCCGCGCCGTCGCCGCGCCCGAGCGGACGCCGCGCGCACGTCGCAGCTCGTCGTGCGGTTCGCGCCGTCCGAGCTTGCGCTCGTCACTGCTGCGGCTGGACGAGACGGCCTTGCAGTGGGTGCCTGGATCGGTGAGCTGGCCTGCCGGGTCACCCGAGGTGACGTGGATGAGGTGCCGGTCGAGTGGGTGGACGTGGTGCGGGTCTTGCTGCGCTACGGGCATGAGGCGCCGGCGGTCCGGGCGCGGCTGGATGAGCTGGTGGATGTTGCGGTGGCGCGGTTGTCGTCGTGATCACGAAGGTGGTGCACGGCTGGCGGGTCGGCGGGCTGCTCGCCTATCTGATGGGGCCGGGTCGGGCGGAGGAGCATCGTCGGCCACGCGTGGTCGCTACGTGGGACGGGCGGGATGCGGGGTGGCAGCCGTCGGCCACGGGGCCGGGGGAGTGGGATCTCGAGCTCGGTCCGTTGATTCGGGCGCTGCGTGCACCGGCGATCGCGGCGGGTCTGCCCGATGCTTCCGACGGTGAGGGGCGGCGCGGGTATGTGTGGCACTGCTCGGCGCGGGTCGCCGCGCAGGATCGCGTGCTCTCCGACGCCGAGTGGGCGCAGGTGGCGCGGGACTTGTTGCACGGCGCCGGCGTCGTGTCCCGCGGTGACAAGGGCGGGCCGCGGTGGGTGGCGGTGCGGCACGCGGATGACCACATCCACATCGCGGTGGTGCTGGTTCGGCAGGACACGGGGCGGCGGTTCTGGCCGCACCGGGACTACCCGAGGCTGCGGGTGGCCGCGCGGGAGATCGAGCAGCGGCTGGGCCTGACGCTGACGGCGGCCGCCGACGCCACTGCCTCCCGTGCTCCGGTCCGTGGCGAGGTGGAGAAGGCGGCGCGCCGGGGGCAAGTGCCGGCGCGACCGGAGCTGGTGCGCGCGGTGGCTGCGGCCGCGGTCACCGCTCATGACGTGGCCTCGTTCGAAGCTGCGTTGCGCTCGGCTGGGTATCTGGTGGAGATCCGGTACGGGCCGTCGGGGGATGCGCTGGGGTACAAGGTGGCCCGGCCAGGCGACAAGACCGCGGCCGGCTACCCCGTTTACTACTCCGGCAGCAAGCTCGCGGCCGACCTGTCGATGCCTCGCCTGCAGCAGCGGTGGGCCGGGGTGTCGGGCGCAGTAACTGCCCCTGCCGGCGTTCTGGCGGAGGCGCGGTACGGCGTGGACCGTGCTCGCCGGGCGGTGGCCGGCGCGCGGAACGGGCGGCTGGACGTGGACGCTGACGAGATCGGGCACGCCACGATGGACGTGCTGACGGCCGTGCGCGGGTTCGAGCTCGCGGGCCGTGACCTGGCGGCGGCTGCGGATCGGTTCGAGCGGGCGGCGCGGATTCCGGACCGGCGGGTGGGGAAGACAAGCGGGGCCAGCACCGGTCTGCGGTGGGCGGCTCGCCAACTAATCCGCCACCGCAAGGTGTTGCGACAGGACGAGGTTGCAGCCGGGGTTGCGCTCGCGGTCGCGTTGGCTGCCCTGCTGCAGGAGATCGCGGCGTGGCAGTGCGAGCGCGGGCGGATGCACCAGGCAGCCGCGGCCGAAGCCTCGGGTGAGGCGGTTCGAAGCTGGGCGTCGGCGTGGCTTCCTCTGGCGGTGTCGGCGCCGTCGTCGCAGGTGGCCAGCGTTGACCACGGATCAGTCGTACGGGAGCCACGGAACCGCATGGGGCGGGATCGAGGCTCGCGTCAGCCGCGGGCGTGAGCCCTCGGTGTGGCGACGTGGGGAGGCAGTGTGGTGCACGAGCGGCAGTCCGTGGGGGTCGTGCTCACGCTGCACGGCGTTCAGGACTTCGCGGTCGTCGCTCACCATCCGGGCACCGCGGAGGCGACAGTGAGTGTGCGGGTAGGGCGCATGTTGCTCTACCTCCACGACCGCCCGACCGCGCGCGTGTTCGCGGCGACGTGGCGTCGATTCGGCCAGGACGCGATGCGGTTGCCGAGGGAGTCGGGCCGTCCGCGGGTGCCGCCGGTGCAGCAGGCCGGTCGGGGCAGCGCGGAGACGGCCGTTCTGATCAACGCGCGTGACGCGCCGCCGTCGTCGGGACAGATGCTGCGTCCGGCGGGGCGGCCGTGTTCGTTGCGGATCCAGCTCGAGCGGGTGGTGTTCGACGTTCGCGACATCGGTGCGTACGCGTCAATGCATCGGGCATTCGTCGACGCTGAAGCCCTCGCCGGGTCCGCCCTGCCCGAGCCGGATTGCGCTTCGGCGGCCCGGCGGGCGGCCTTTGAACGCGCAGCGCAGGCGCTTCCGACCCACACCCGGCCGCGTCGGGCAGATCTGACACCGCGTCGGAACGCTGTCGCCGGGCCGGTTGGGCGTGCTCCCCGACTCGGAGAGGCGTGGATGCTATGAGTACGGACTACCCGCTGATGACGTTGCCCAGCTACGAGTTGTACCAGCTGGCGCACATCGCGACATTCCTCGCCGAGGCACTCGCCCGCCACCGCCGCGCCGGGCACCGGTCCGATCGCGCCGCCGCTGTTCGTGACATCGCGGGCGGCCGCACTGCCTACGAGAACGCGCTCGGGGTCACGACGCCCTCCGGTCAGCTGCCCGGCCCGATCGACATGGCCACGTACGAGTCCGCCAGCGAGATGGTCGAGCGGGGGCCGCGCGAGGCGCATGTGGTGTCGCTCGAAGCGACGGGGCGCAGCGGGTGGGCCGTTGCGGGGCGAGTACCGGGCATCGGGCGGGTCGGCGCGGTCGTGCCCGACGAGGCCACCGCTAACGCCCTGCGTCAGCATCTGCTGACTCAGCCCGTCGGCGAGCTGGCGCCGTGGGCGGTGCGGGATCGACCTGTCCGGATGCCGAAGCTGCCGCGTCGAGTCGACCTGGCGGCGTTCGTCGAGAACCTCGACCCGCGACGGCTGAGCTCGCGGGCGGTCGTCCGGCACTTGCGCGGTCTGGACCGCCGCACCGACGCCGCGATCCGCGGCCGGTTCGCCGGCGTCGATCTCGATGCTCCGCTCGTGGTGGCTCCGTCCACCCCGCAGTCGGCGTCCCCGACGACGCAACCGACGGATACACCTGCCGGGGTTTCGACCTCGCCCGCGGCGGCAGACCCGGCACCGCGGGCGGGCTCGTCTCGACCTCCCGTATCCCGGGAGGGACGCTCTGCCGGTCAGAAGAAGCCGTCCCGACCGGTGGTCGCATCGCGCCACGTCTGCGGCCTCGGAGCTCAGGTGACCAGCGGGGCCGCGAAGGCGCCGACGACCAGCGCGGGCCCGTAGGGCACGGTGTCGCCTCGCCCCTGGCCCGCGGCGGTGAGCAGCGCGAGAGTGACGCACAGCAGCGCGGTGGCACCGACCAGTCCGACGAGGGTCAGCGGGGGATCGAGGACCGCGAGCAGGGCCGCGAGGCTCGGGAGCAGCTTGATGTCACCCCAGCCGAGAACCTCACCGTGAACGGCCTTGACCACCAGGGCTACCGCCAGCACCAGTGCCGCGACGCCCGCTGCCAGCCGCGCCGGAGCAGCTCCTGCCTCGATGGCGGTGAGGGCGGTACCGAGGGCGAAGGTGCCCGTCAGCGGATTGGGCAGGCGGCGCTCGTCGAGGTCGACGACGGCGGCCGCGACGCCCACGGCGATCAGTGGTGCGATGGCCGCGCGGTTGCAGGCCGCGACCAGCAGGCCCACCAGGACCGTGACGGCGATCGTCTCCAGCCTGGTGCTGGCGCGTGGGAGGGTGCGTGTCGCTGAGGCGAGTCGGAGCGTCACCGGACCGAAGGCCAAACCAGTCACCGCAGCCAGAGCGGCCGCAGGAAGGGCGGTCATGTCCGTCGACGCGGGCCGTGCGGCAGCAGTTCGTTGAGCACGGCGAAGGTCTCGGGTGGAAGCTCTTCGGGCACGTCAAAGCCGCGCGCGTCGAGCAGGATCGCGGCGTAGCGCTCCATCTCGGAAGGCCTGTCTTCGGCGTGCGCGATGCGCATCAGGTCGGTCAGGGGGCGGTCGAAGACGACGTCGACGTCGACGGTGCGCGCGATCTCGGCGGCCCGGCGGGCGAGCGCGGGGTCGCCGGCGGCCAAGGCGAGGTCGACGAGTTCGTGCGCGGCGTCGACGAGGAAGCCGGGGATCTGCAGGTCGTGGCGCTGGTCGTGGTTGTTCAGCCAGGCGTAACCACCCGGGCGTAAGGCGCTGAGGACGGGGCCGCGGATCAGTCCGAGCGCGGCTTCGTAGTCGGTGACCGCCCCGTCGTGGCCGGCGGCGTGCCGTGCTTGTGCGCGCTTGCGCAGGCGGCGGAACAGGTCCCAGTCCAGCAGGTGACCTCGCAGCCGATAGGTGCTGTCGCTCTGCATGTCGCTGACGAAGGCGCGTTCCGAGTCGCTGTCGAGCCCGCGTCCGGCCCAGCGGCGTGCGCCGTAGAAGGCGTGCCGGACGGTGGCGGGATCGATCTTGTTGCCCTCGGGCCACAGATCGGTCACCGCGGTCTGCATTGTGACGCCGAGCGGGTGCAGGCTGAGGTAGACGAGCACTTCGGTGAACCAGCTGGGCCGCACTGCCGGAAACTGGCCCGGGGCGCGTACGACCGGCTCGCCGAGGATGCCGACGAGCGGGACGTCGGGTGTGCCCTCGGCTGACCAGCGTGCGAGATCATGGTCGAGGTCGGGGTCCTGCTGTTCGACGATCGTCAGTCGTCGCACGGCTTCGGGATCGGGCGGCGGCTTCACCGCGGTTTCCGGTCGCTCGTCGAGTGTCCCGTCCTCACGCATCCCGTCGGCCCAGGTCTCGGGCGCGGCGGCAGGGCCTGCGGGCACGTCGGGTTGCGCGGTCGGTGCGAGGATCTCGGCCAGGCCGGCGCCGGTGGTTCCTGACATGTTCTCGGCCGACCAGTGCTCCTCGCCGACGTCGGGCATCAGCAGCTGACCTCCATCGGTGACGTGCAGTTCGTGGCCGGCGAGCGCGATGCCGGCGGTGACGACCGCGACGGGTGCGCGTCGGGTCCCGCCGATCTCCCCGGCGATGTCTGCGAGTCCGGCGCGTTCCTCGTCGGTCGCCGGACCGGTCGCGAGCAGCACGACCGGTAGCCATGCGTCGGGTGCGGTTCCATCGAGACGCCCGTGCAGCAGCGACGGCACGCCCAGCTGAGCGAGGGTGTCGCGTGCCGCGCGCAAGCGTGCGCGGATCTCGGTGAGGCCGGCGGCGACGTCGGGGAGCACCTGCAGCCGTTCCGGGTTGAGCGGGGCCAGTTCGGCGCCGAATCCGACGAGCAGGATCTCGCAGTCCTCGCTCCACCTGCTGTTCGCCAACTCAGCTGCGACATGCCGCAGGAGTCCCGTGGCCAGGCCCAGGTTGCCCGTGACGTGGGCGATGCCGAGCTCTTCGAGATCGACGAGGAGCGTCTGCCCACCTGCCCCGGTCGCGACCGAGACGAGCGTGGGGAACGGTGCGCAGTACCCACCGGCGTCGTCGGGCCCGAGCGGTAGGTTGGCCGTCGCCGGAACCGACCAGGTCCGGCCCTCGAGTGGCTCGAAGGGCTCGGGCAGGGAAGCCTGCGCGGCGAGCGAGACCACGGCGTGCTCGGAATCGAGGATCGCGGTTCTCAGCGGTGGAGCGTCGATACCGGCCCAATCGCTGAGCGCGAGGCCGCGCAGCGCCGCGTCCAGGAAGGCGGCGTCGACGGTCGGCTCGCTGGCCGCGGCGATCCACTCGGCGCGCCCCGCGTCGTCGCTCGGCACGGCGATCCGGTGGTACGGCCGCCGGGCGCGCAGCTGGCGGCGCCTCCGCAGCGCCAGTGCGGCCACCAGCCCGGCGACCACGAGTGAAGATGACCCGAGCACGACCGCGACAGTCGAACCATCATTCGCTTCGGGATCAGCAGGCGGATCCGCTTCGGGCGCTTCGATCTGCGCATCGGTGTGCGCTTCCGCCGACCTCTCCTCGTTTCCGGGACTCGGCGGCACTGTGGTCGTCGGAGGTGGCAGCGGTTCAGGCGGGGGCGGGTCATCGGGAATCGGTGCAGCTGCAGGCGGCGATACGGGTTCGGGCCGCGGCTCTTCAGGTACGGGATCCGCCGATGGCGGAGGCTGAGTCGGCTCGGGGAGCACGAGGGTCCAGCCGGGCCGGATCAGATCGGGATGGTTGAGCCGCTGTCCGTCGAGCTGGAGGCGACCACGGTTCTCCTCGAACACCGCGTCGGCGCGGCTCGGATCGCCCAGATGCTGGGCGGCGATCTCGGTGAGCGTGTCGCCGGGGCCGACGACGGCGACGTGTCCGTCGGCGTCGGGTCCGGGCACCGCGTCGGCTGGCAGCTCCAGCAGCCAGCCGGTTCGCAGCAAGGCCGCTTCGGTCAGGCGCTCACCGTCGGGCTGCTCGCGGCCCGAGTTGAGCTCGTAGATCTCGCGCCAGCGCAGCGGGTCGCCGAGGGTCTTCTCCGCGATCCGCCAGAGCGTGTCCCGTGGTTGTACCTCGTACTGCGGGCCCCCTGTGCGCTCCTCGGCTGGTGCGGTGCCCGAGGTGCCATCCGAAGGAGCCGCGCTCGTCAACGCAGTGGCAGGAGCGGCAGATGCAGTGGCCGATCCGGCTGACAGCAGCGCTCCCACAAGGACAGCAGCGAGCGCGCGGCTTATCCCCAGACCGGGCAGCTCGACTCGGGTCGTCGGCCGTCGCCGCAGCACGCCGAGGAACTCGGCGATCAAGGAGAGGGTCAGTTGTAGCCACAGGGCGGCGCCGACGAGCAGAAGGAACCAGAGGAACAAGCGGCCGTCGTCCGGGCGAGCCAGCATCGCGAGGAGCTCGGCAGGCGAGGGCCGGGGTGCCGGGAACGCGGCCCTGGCCACCAGCCAGAGCAGAACCGGCACTCCCGCGACGATCCCGAGGATCGCGGCTGCAGCGAACGTCGCGCGGACCAGTCGCCCGAAACTCATCACGGTGCCCCTTCGGGGAGAACGGGAACGAGGACCGCTTCAGCGGAGCCGCGGCTCGTGAGTTCGTCCTGTCCGGCGAGCCCCAGGAGGACGGTCGGCCGGCGCACCGTGACCTCGACGCGGATGCGGTCAGGAGCGGCGATGATCACCTCGCCGTCGACGCCGGCGGCGAGGAGGTACCGACGGGCGGATTCCGCAGCCGCCGCCGGGTCGACGGCAGCGACGCCACGGATCAACGCCCTCGGATCGAGGTCCTGGCCCGCTGCCCTCGCGGCTTCCTCGGCGAGGGCATCGGCGCGCGCCACGCCTTGTGCCGCACGGACACCGTCGATGGCGAGCCCGACGACGAGCAACATCGCCAGCATGCTGATCGCCATCGGCACGCTGACAGAACCGCCGCCTCGTTCCCCGTTCACGTCCGCACCCGGTACCGGTCGATCGGGCTGGCGAAATCTGCCGTGACTTCTCGGCCGCCGGGAAGCCCTGGCAGCCCGAGATCCGACCAGCGGACGGCACAGGTCACGCGGGCGCGCATAACTGAGTGCACCCCGATCGGCGCGGACGCAGGATCGGCCTCCACTGCGACCTCGAGGTGGTCGCACACGATGCCCTGCCCCTCGAGCACCCGGCGGCTCTCTTCCTCTGCCGCGACCCGCCCCGTCGCGGGGTCCCGCTGGACGGAGGCGATCCGTGCGGCCGATCGGGCCGCTTGGTCGACTGCTGACTCCGCAGCGGTCAGCCGCCCGGCTGCCATCGCGAAGGCGAGCAGCACCCCGATGACCACGGCGAGGATTGCGGCCTCGGTCGCCGGGCCACCGCCCCGCTCCGCGTCAGCGACGATCCTCATGGGGTCACGCGCTCCACCGCTCCCACCGCTTCCTTCGACACGTGCAGGGCTACGCCGGGCACCAGCGACAGCGCATCGCCGCTGACGCGCACACGGAGCACACCTGTCGCCTGATCGAGTTCGGCCGCAACTTCAGCGGACCCGAGACTGCTGCCTGCGGCTCGCCGCAGGAACGCCTCCGCATCGCGTCGCGCATCAGCCGCGGAGGCCGCGTGGTGGTAGCGCCCTGCCCGGAGGCCCTCCTCGGCGGCGGTGAGCGCGAGCTGTCCCGCGTAGAAGACGAGCGCGACCTGAACCACCGCGGAGATCATCAGAAGCATCGCGAGCCACAGCAACGCCATCTCCACGCTCGTGGAGCCTCCGCGCTCGGAACCATCTAGGCGCATGACCTGCACGACAATCAGCCGGCAATCAACCCAGCGCGGCTACTCGTCGAGGGCTCCGAGCTTCTTGGCGACGAAGGCGCCCACTCCGGCAGCGATCGCGCCTGCGACCACGGCGCCTCCGGAGATGTGGAAGCCCTCGTCGGTGTTGCGTCCGCCCCCACGCTCGTCGACCGGGCCGAGTCGTTGCTGCAGCCAGAGCAGGAGGTTCGTGAGGTGCATGTTCGTCGTGGTCCACATGGCGTGTCCTCTCCTCAGATCGTCAGCAGTGCGACACCGGCCGGGTACAGGACCCAGGCGGAGATCAGGAAGACCTGCAGGGCGCCGGGGGTGCTCATCTGGCCGCTGGCGCGGTGCGCATCGGCATGCTCGTCGGCGCGCAGCTCGTCCTGCAGGCTGTCGGCACGGGCGAGCAGCGTGTCGATGACGGCGCCGCCGTCCTGGCCGGCGGTGGCGGCGATCGTCGACAGGTCGGCGAGTTCGTCGATCTCGACGCGCTCCCCGAACTGTCGCAGCCCTTCCCAGGGCATGCGGCCGTTGCGGGCGGCGTCGTCGAGCTCGTCGCGGATGCGGCGCATCGCCCAGCCGTCGGCCAGGATCTGGGCGGGTACCGACAGCGCGGTTGCCACGCCGGCCCCGCCGCGTCGTAGCAGGCTCACCTGCTGCAGGTACGCAACCAGGGCGTGCCGGAGCTCGTCACGGGCGGCGTCGGCGCGGTCACCGACCTGCCGCCCGTAGGCGCTCCAGCCGACGGCTGCTCCGACGACTGTGAAGCCGACCGGGACGACGATGTGCAGCCCGACGTCGAGCACAGTGAGGACGGCGGCGAGCACCGGACCCGACGAGCCGTACACCGCCGCGGCACGGAGTCGTCCGAGCAGGAACCGCTCCCGGGTCCAGCCCAGCAGGGCGAGGTCTGCGGTCGGCGCGCCTCCCGGCAGGTGCCGCAACAGCGCGGTCCGGCGATGACTCGGCCCGGCCCGCGTCAGCGGTGTGCGTTCGTCGAGCGCCGCCAGGGCGTCGCCGAGCAGAGGGTGGCCGCGTCCGAAGGCCGACGTGCACAGCGTCGCAGCGACGCCGAGCGCTGCTCCGGCGACGATGCTCACGATGAGGACGTGGTTCATCACCGCGCTCCAGACCCGAGGAACCGGGGAGCGGGGCGGCCGAGTGCCAACCGCCGCATCCAGACGAGCAGCGCGAGCGTGCTCGCCAGCAGCGTCGCCATCACCAGCTGACCGGTCGGGCTGCTGTAGGGCGCGGCGAACGAGGGCACCAGCGCCAGCAGCACGAGGACACCTGCTTGGATGACCAGCAGCATCTTGATCGATTGACGGGACTCGGCACGCGCGGCTTCGATGTCCCGGCGAGCGCGGACGTCACGGGCAAGCCCGTCGGCGAGTTGGCGCAGCACCCGCGCGACACCCACGCTCTGCTGGTGCAGCGCGAGCATGACGGCCGCGGCTACGGCGTCGCCGTCGCGATCGTCGAGCGCGTCGGCGAACCCACGTAATGCCGTCGTCGGGCTCGCCCCCTCGTCGGCCAGGCGGCGGGCGAGCGTTGCCACCGGCTGGTCGATGGCATCCTCGACATGCGGGGCGGTGACCCGGATGGCTTGCGCAAGTCCGACCGCGCCGCCGCCGACGAGGGTGTCGGCCATCCGACGGCACCACGCCTCGAGCGCCTCCGACCGCTTGATCCGATCCTGGGCCACCTTCGCCGAGCCGAGCAGCCATGGCGACCAGAAACCGACCGCGGTGACGGCCACGCCGACGACGGGCCACCCGGTGACCAGCCAGACCACGATGCCCACCGCAATGCACGCCAGCACCCGGACGCGCTCCTGCCCCGTGCGCCGGCCCGGCGTCCGAGTGCTCGCCACGACCGAGGCGAAGCGCCGCCGCCACCGCGACGGTGCTGAGACACCGGTCGGCAACCCGGCGACGACCAGCAGAACTCCGATCAGCGAGATGGCGCCCGCGGCGGCTGCGACGGCGCTCACCACGCCCGCCGTCCCGGCTCGGGCCATTGGTCGACGTCCGGGCGATGCAGGAACGTGAGCGGTATGCCCGACTCGTCGAACGCGTCCCGTCGTTGCGGCAGCATCTGGAACCGGCCTCGCGGGTCCGCCCCGCCGGACGGCGCCGCGAAGATCCGGTTCAGGGCGATGGCACCCACCTCGTTCACGTCGGTGACCTCCGCGATCTCCGCGACGAACCGACCGGCGCCCCCGAGTGCCGGGTGGGTCATGTGCCGCATGTGCACGACGTAGTCGATGCCCGTGGCAGCCAAGCGGGTGATGTAGCTGTCCGAGCAGTTCGGACCGGCCCCCTCCAATGCGGCCACGATGAGGCGCTCGAGTGCGTCACCGGCCGAACTCGCATGCAGTGTGCACATCGAGCCGGGCATCCCCGCGGTCATCGCCTTGAGCATCGGCAACGCCTCCGCGCCGCGGACCTCGCCGACGACGACGCGCGTGACCGACATCCGAAGCGTCTGGTGCAGCAACTGGGACAACGACACCTCACCGGCCCGCGTCCCGGTGGAGGAATCGGTCTCCGTCGAACCGGGACGGGCCTGCATCGCGTAGAGAAGTGCGGGCGCTCGCGGCAGCCGGTGCAGATCGAGCTCGTACTCGGTCTCCAGCGTTGCGAACCGCTCGCCAGGAGAGATCTCACGCGCGAGCGCGCGCAACAACGTCGTCTTTCCGACCGAAGGCGGTCCCGTGATCAGCATATTTCGTCGCGCCTGGACGAGCGCCCGTAGGAACAGCGCGATGCCGACCGAGATCGTGCCGACCTGCAGCAGGTTGTCGAGCGTGACGTCGACGAGTCTGTGGCGTCGGATCGTCACCGTCGGGCGGGGGACGACGTCACGCAGGGCTGCCAGCCGTGAGCCGTCGGGAAGCTGCATGTTGAGCATCGGCTGTGCCGAGGAGAACGCGCGCTCCGACGCGCCGTGGTGTGCGGCGATGTACTGCAGCTGCGCGATCAGCTCGTCGTCGGAATCGGCAACGGGCTCCGCTGCGCGACGCACCGCCCCATCGCGCAGCCGCAGCAGCGGGGTGTCGCTGCCGGTGATGTGGATGTCCTCGACGTCGGGCAGGTCGAGCAGGGCCTGCAGGCGGCCGAGGCCCCAGATGGTGCTCTCGATGGCCCGTACCACCTGTGCCTCGTCGGCTCGGCTCAGCGGGGCGCTTCCGACGGTCATCCGGCGTCGGGTCTCCGACGCGAGTTCGTCCTCGATCCATCCGCGGATCAGCTGGCGCTGATCCGATGCGGTGAGCGTCGCCCGTCGCGGATGATCACTCAACTGCTCGAGAACGGTGGCCCGGATGCGATCGACGACGGCGCGATCAACCGAGACACCTGACCGCTCAACATGACCCGTGGTCACGATGCCGCCTGAGCTGGTGGTGCCGCGAGCGCGATGCGACGTGCCTCGCGTTGCAGCGCACTGCGCCGGAAGCCGGGGCCCGGCTCGCGTCCTTCGGCCCAGACGCGCGCAGCGCGCGGGTCGAGTGGTAGCTGGCCGAGGAGGGGAACCTGGCACGCCGTGGCGATGTCGCCCGCGGAATACGGCCGGCCGGCGCCGACGACGAGCAGGCCCAACGCCGCCGCCGACGGCAGCACCTCCTCGCGGAGGAGCGCGGTGAGCCTCGCGGCGGATCGCGCCGCGGGCAACGTCGACCCCGTGACGACCACGACGTGGTGGCTGGCCTGCAACAGCGGGGTGATGCCGCCACTGGCCAGGAAGCGACCTCCGTCGCACAGCACGTCGATGTCACCGAGGGCGCGGAACGCGCCTGACAGCTGTGCCCAGGGGACGGCGGCCGCCTGGCCGGGTCGCCCCAGTCCACCCAGCACCGCCGGCCCGTGGTCGACCCGTACCGCCATCCGCTGCAGCAAGTGACCCACCGGCTCGTGACGGGCCTGGACGACCAGCTCCAGGACGGTCGAGCCCGGCGGCCAACTACCGCGGCCCAGGCCCGCCGCGATGTCGCCACCGGAAGGGTCTGCGTCGACGACGAACGCCTCGCGAGGCCATTCGGCGGCCAACGCGAGTGTGGCCGTCGTGACACCGGGACTGTTCTTGGCCGAGACGAAAGTGATCAGCATCGGTCATCCCCGTCCGACGAGGACGAGCACTGTGCGGTCGTCGCCCGCTGCCCGCGCGAGGCTCGGCACGATTCCTTCGGGCACGAGCAGATCGACGGTCCGTCGGCCCGAGACGTCTGGGCTTCCCACGGCCAGGACGAGTGCCCGCACGCTGGCAGCGGTGTCGTCGAGGCGAACCACCAGCACCTCGTCGCGAACGGTCAGCGGGGTGGTCGGTACTTGCCCTGGCCCGACGGCGATGCCGATCACTGCGTCCCCTGCCGCGGGAAGCGGATCTGCGCGCAGGGCGTCGGGCGGAAGCACCTGCCCGGCGAAGAGGTCGGTGGCTGCGGGCCGGCCGACGACCGTGTCGACATCGCTCCAGGCGATGCTGCTGAGTCCGGATCCCGTCGGGAGGGGCGCCGGTCGGACGTCCAGGTTGGAGATCACCTGGCCGAACGGCACGGGCCGCGCCAGTGCCACGACCGTGACGTGCCGGGTGGCCTCCTGATAGGCGAACCAGCCGAGCAGAGCACCGACGATGCCGAGCAGGGCACCCAGCACCAGTAGCCGGGACGGGCGGCGTCGGCGCAGACGTGGCGGAGCGAGCTGTCCGTCGACGCCGGACTGGGGGATGGTCGACTGCCTCATCCGCCGCCCCCGTCCACCAGAACCTGTACCTCACCCACGGCGAGGGGTTGCTCTGCGGTGAGCGGCACGGTCTGCCCACCGCTGACGGGGGCTCCACCCGACACACCGCTCCAGTCGACCTGCCAGATCCCGGTGGCGACCACAGGCCAGCGACCGGTGCCACCCGTGCGTTCCGGCAACGAGCGCAGCTCGTAGGTGTAGCCGCAGTCCGGCGACGGTCCGGGCCGGCCGGTCCACGGTGTGCCGGTGCCGGCGCATCGAACTTGCGCGCCCGGCGGGCCCATCGTCCATTCGACCGCGACGAGCCGCGCAGTCGCGGTGACTTGCGAAGCTCCGGCCGTCACCGTGGCTGACAACGGCCCCGTTCCCTGCGGTCCGGGGTCGATCCACAGCCAGACGGGCACGCCGACGAACGCGAGATCGGAGACGGACATCCGCACGGCGGGAGCAGGAAGATCGAGTGTCTCGATCGCCCGCTGCGCGAGCACGGCCGGTGACACGGCCGGAGGAGCGAGGTCCTGGGGCGGTGTGAATTCGACCTCGCCCACGGGCTCGCCGACCTCACCTCCGCCCGGTTGTGGCGCGCCCGCCGGCGGTGCCTGACCGCCCCGTGCCGACGAGCCTGGGGGAGCAGGCGAACGGTCTTGGTCGCGGCGCCCGGGCGCGGGGCGTTCGCGTTCACGCTCGGGCTCACGCGCTCGCGGGCCGCCGGGGCGGGCGGGATCAGCGGCCTCGATGAGACAGCGTCCTGCCCCGTCGACGACTGTGCAGCCCCCGCCTCCGGGCGGGGCGTGAGCAGCTGTCGGAGCCGGCAGCACAGCAAGGCCCAGGGCGAGCAGCGACACCGTCAGCACGGCTCGCTCACCGCCGGCGTGGTCTGCTCGACGAGCCAGCGGTCGCCGACGCGCACCACCTCTGCTCGCAACCGGAACTTCTGCAGCTGGTTCTCGAGGTCGTCGAGCGTCGCGCCGCTCGCATCGATCAGTCGCGAGCCACCCAGATCGACGCAGTCGAGCACGGTGACGCTGTCCGGCGTCCCACGATCGACCACCGGCGACCGCGAGATCGTTCCCACCGTTCTGGCGGGAATGCTCGCGTAGTTCTCGACGTCGGTGAGTGCCGTCTCGAGCGCTTGGCCGCGGGAGACCGCTTCGAGCGCCGGCCGCCAGTCACGCTCCATGGGAGCGGCGCGGGCCGCGTCGGACACCTCCCAGAACGTCCGGTACGTCTCGAGGGCCGCGTCGTGGGGCGACGGCAGCGATCGTGGGGGAGGCGGCGGGGGCTCAGGTGGCGGTGGGGGCGGCGTGGTGCCACAGCTCGCGACCACGAGTGCGGCGGCCATGACCCCGCACAGCATCGCGAGGCGGTCCCGTGCCTTCACTCCGATCCACCTCCTCGTCGTGCCGTCGATGGTGGTGCGGTGCGTGGTCTCTGCGTGGTCGCGGGCGTGGTCGTCCCGTGGCCGGCGCTGTGAGCTCTGCGATCCGGTGTGGTCTGGCCTACCAGACCGGTTGGCGGGTTCGTGGCGTTTTCGCAGAACTCCTCGGATCTGCTGGTTGACCACGTGGCCGTCGCTCTGCCCGGGAATGGTCGCTGGCGCTGTCCGACCGACGGAGGCGCGAATGCCTGCTTCAGCGCGCGAGCGCTACCTCATGCACATGGCCCTTCGGATCGCCGGGACCGGGACGCGTGTCTTCCCGCTCCGGCCCCGCAGCAAGGTGCCGGCGCTCGACGAGGGGTGGCAGTCCCTCGCGACGCGGGACCCCGCCCAACTGCAGACGTGGTGGCGTGAACGGCCCTACAACATCGGTGTCATGACGGGAGGGCTGTCCGGCCTCCTCGTCGTCGATCTTGACGCCCCGGCCCGCATCGGTGAGCCGCACGGACGGCAGGTGCTGGCCGATCTCGCTCGCGACGCCGGCGAGGCGATTCCCGGCGACACCCGCATCGTGAACACGCCCAGCGGGGGTCAGCACCTGTACTTCCGACTCCCGGAGGACGTCGAGCTGCGCAACACCGCGGGCTTCCTCGGCGCGCATATCGACACGCGTGCGTCCGGCGGGTACGTCGTCGGGCCGGGCTCGATCGTGGCCAAGGGGCGCTATCGCCTGGTGGTGGCCGCCGACCCGCAACCGGTCCCTCGCTGGCTGCTCGAGCGCCTCCGTCCGCCTACCCCGAGCTATCGGCCGACGGGACCGGTCCGCGGCGCCCGTACCCGTTCCGCGTACGTCGCGGCGGCCGTGCGGGGTGAAACCGAGCGGGTAGCCACAGCCGCTGTCGGTACCCGCAACCATGCCCTGTTCCGTGCCGCCGCGCGGCTCGGCACCTTCGTCGCGGAGGGCACGCTCGCGGAGGCCGAAGTGTGGCGCGTGCTGCGCGGGGCGGTGGAGGGGCATCTCGGCATTGACGGTTTCGGCGTCGGGGAGGTCGAGCGCACGATCCGGTCCGGATTCCACCGGGCGACGCGCGACGCCGGGTTCGGCCCGCACAGGCATGCCACAGCAGGCCGCGACGGGCTGGTGCGATGACGATGTCGGATCGTCGCACCACCACGTCCTCCGTGAACGAACGCGCGGCCCGGGTCGAGAGGTTGAACGCCAAGCTCGCCGGCGCCGTGCAGGACGTGACCAGCAGCGAGCAGTGGATGGCCATGCTGCGCACGGCAGCCGCCTTACGACTACAGCCCGCGCAACGTGCTGCTGCTGTGGATGCAGGCCCAGGAGAGAGATGTCGTACTCACCTGAGTCGCCGGCTACACGACGTGGCGTCGGCTCGGCCGATCCGTGCGCGCCGGCGAGCGGGGCTTCGCGGTGCTCGCCCCCGTCACGCGACGCCTCTCGGAGGACGACAAGGCGAAGGACGCGGGTCCGCTCACCGGTAAGCGGCGAATGGTCGGCGTGCGGGTGGCGCACGTGTTCGACGTCGCGCAGACGGTCGGGAAGCCGATGCCAGCGCCGCAGCCTCCGGCCGTCCTGCTCGGCGCTGATGCGGGTCTCTGGAAGCCGCTCGCGCACCTTGTCGACGAGCACGGCTATGAGCTGCGCCGGTCACCCGAGCTGGGTGAGGTGCAGGGGTGGACGGATCATCGGCATCGTGTGGTGTCGGTACGTCCCGACATCGAGGGCGCTCAGGCGACCGCGGTACTGGCCCACGAGCTGGCGCACATCCGTGCCGACCACGAGCATCGGCAGATCAGCCGTGCCCAGCGGGAGACGGAGGCCGAGTCCGCCGCTCATGTCGTGCTTACCGCGCAGGGCCTCGACACGTCGGCCCTCGCGGTGCCCTACATTGCCGGCTGGAGCCGCGGCGACCCGAAGGTGATCGCCGAGGCCGCGGAGACCGTGCACAAGGTGGCCGCCCGCATGCTGGCCGACATCGAGCGATTCGTAGACAAGGCAGAGCCAGGTGCATCGGCGCCGGCGGTACGACGGAGGCGGCGCAGCGACCTCGACCGACGGACCTCGACCACTGCTCCGGCACCAAGAACCGGCCCTGCGCCCTCGCTGTAGCTCCGCGTAGTTGTGCGCAGCCCGCATGCAGCAATGAGTACCGGGCGGCGCTTGCGTGGGCAGCCGCCTTGCCATCGTGCGCGCTGTCCTCATCGCCGTGGCGGCGATCCTGCACTCCGGGAGATACGAGTCGTCACCGATACCGGATACCGCGCCTGCGGTCCGTCCGTGGCTCCTGGAGTGACACGTACCTCGGGGCGGCCGCCACGACGAACGGGGTGAGCGGGACCACGGGGTTGCCGCCGAGAGACGCCGAGGTCCGGCTCGCCGAAGACACCGACCAAGATGGGGTCAGCCTCGCAGGGGTTGGTCAGGCGGATAGTGCACGCTCGTCGCCATGTCGGACTGACACGAGGACGAGAGCGCAAGCAGATTCTGACGCAGACAATGGCGATCCTCCCGAACCGAGGCAACGAGCAGGGCCGTCGCCCTGCTGATCGACGGCCGGTCGCTCGCGTTCGTCGGCGGCGAAGGTCGAAATAGGGCCTCAGCCGCCGCGTCGCCTTCGGCGATCATGAGTGCTACGTCACTCTCATGATCCGTAACCGCAAGGCCGCGTGCAGCGACCTGGTGGCGTGGCTTCTGGTTGTCGTGACTGCGGCGCATGCACCCGCTCCCTCGCCTGGCGGACGATGGTCCTGATCCTCTGGCGGACGTGGGGTTGGATGTTCACGATGTGGATGCGGCGCTGCCCCCAGTGCCATCACGCGCTGGGTCGTCACGCTCGCCGTCGCGACGGCTCGTTCATGGACTGACCGCGCTCCCATCAGCCTCACGGGTTCGGATCGTCAGGTGGCGGCGGGCGACGTCCGCGACCACCTCGGCCGAAGAGCTCGGCGAGTGCACGCAGGATCTCGGCGCGCTCAGGTGGTGAGGTGCCCCGAAGTGCGATAGATATCGCGATCAGCACGGCGACCGCCCAGATGCTCAGCATGACGGCCAGCGGCCAGCCAACAACCACCCCAGCGCCTTTCCGCCCGCTACGAACGCGGCGGGCATCTCAGCCAGGGGTGGGAGGCAGCAGCGACGCTACCCGGGACGCCGACCCGACTCAAGGCCTCTGCTTCGTCGGGTCGGCTGGCGTGCCGGGAAGACCGCGAGCAGCTCGGATGGCGGCGCAGCGACCTTGACCGACAGACCCTGACCACTGCTCCGGCACCGAGAACCGACCCTGCCGCTGTAGCCGCGCGGAGTTGTCCACAGCCGCCTGCAGCAAGGAGTAGCGGACGGCGCTGGCGCGGGCATGCTTGCCGTCGTGCGTGCTGTCTTCATCGCCGTGGCGGCAGTCCTATTCGTGGCCGGTTGTTCGCCCACGTCCACTGTCGTCGCGCGGGCCGAGCAGGCGGGTTGCCGATCCGTGCTCGCCGAGTACCAGCGCGTCGCGACCCGGACAGTGTTGTCGATGAGTGCGCGGGAGTGCCGTCAGGACGGTGACGACGCGCTACTGCCCGCCGCGGAGGCCCTCGATGTACTGCAGCGGTCTGCGTGGCAGGCGCGCGCGGCGCCGTTCGACACGATCTACGCGACTGTCTACCGGGTCGCAGAGGCTCCTGATGATGTGCTCAGGGCGTCGGCCGTTGAAACGGACCGAGCTACGGCTACCTCCCGTTGGGGTTCACGGCCGGCTGATCTTGACAGTGAGTCCCGGAGGGCTGGAGGTTCTGAGGCTCCTTGGGTCTTGCTCTTTGGCGCTGCAGCGGCCGGCTGGCTCGTTGTCATGGCGATCGTCGTCAAGGCAGTGAGAGCCGGGCGAGTCGTGATCGTCTACGTCATGCGCTGATCGACGGTTGATCCTGGCTGCAAGGACCGCGACCTCGATCGCCAGGAGATCGGGCACCGGGTCACGGTCATCGGTTCCGACGAGCACCGCCTGAACGCCGACCAACATCGGGACGACGACGTCTGCGATCGCTACCCCGCTCCTCGGAAGGATCTCGCGTGCGGCAGCGGCACTGAAGCGGGACGTGTCGAGATCAAGATCGGCGACTCCGAGAACGGCTCGATGATCCGGCTGATCTGCATGACCGACGCCGCCGTCAGCACTACACGTACACCGCCTTCGCCTGTTCCGACACCGCGGCCGACAAGGACGACTGAACCGATGCTCGCACCGGAAACGATCAAGCCGCCTGATTCTGACTGGGACGAGCACCCGACCGACGCCGCAGGAGGGGGCGGCGGCCCTGCGGCAGGAGATGGCCCCGGCGGGGTTGCAATGACGGGGGGCGGCGACAGCCCGGGGGCCGGCAGCCCTGGAGACGGTGGCGGCAACGGCGATCCCGCCGAGAGGCCCGCGGAACCCCCTGCATGAATCACGGAGCAGGCGGCAGGCCGGCGCGGGTCGAGCGATGAGGTTCACCGACCCGCACCTTGAGGGATGACTGTGGTTATCGCCCTGATCAGCTCAGTGGGATCCGGTCGTGCCAAGCTCTTGGTGATCGCCGCTCTCCACCAGGACGCTTCCAGCTCCTTGATTTCCTGTATAGCACTGGTGAGTCGGTACGCCGAGTTAGGTCGTTGCCCCCACAGGATCATGAGGCCATCCGCCAGAATGGACACATGGTCGACATCGTCGTCGCGACACCAGCGGCCCGTCGGGCAATGGCTCGAGAGCGTCAGAAGGATCTCTATGGCGCTTCGTTGCGGAGCCTCGTCTACGGCATCGTTGAGGACTACGGGATCAGCCAGGCGCGACTCGCACGCGTGCTCGGGATCAGCTCTGCGATGTTGTGTCAGCTGGTCTCCGGGGAGCGCATCAAGATCGGAGACCCGGTCGCGAGCGCTCGTCTGATGATCCTCGACCAGCGTCGCGCGCTCGTCCGTCGCCTGGACGCTCCGCGAATCAAGGAGGTCCTCGACGAGGTAGCTCGCATTCGAGACCCATGGCCTCGAGGTGGCCGAACGAGCTCCAGGGCGATTGGAGACCTGCGCGAGATCGCCGACGCGGAGCAACTCGAGACGGCGGCGGCCAAGCTGGATGACGACTTCCCTCGGCTCGCCGACTTCCTTCGACGCGCAGCTCACGACCTGTCGGGGTGAAGTTCCGCGGCGACGTGGGCGGGCGTCGTCGAAGGGGACTTGAGCGGGCGGGGTCGGGCGGCGAACCGGGCAGATAATCCACGTCGACGCCGGCCGCGGCGGCGAGCCCTGCGAGCTCGTGGTCGAGCCTGCTGGGTTCCGGCTGGAGCGCCCGGCCGTGCCCGATGCGGCGCATGGCGCCGGATTGGACCAGTCCGGTCGGTCCCGGCGTGGGGAGCTGGAGACGGCCGATGGGACGGCCGCTGTCCAGATCGAGGGCGTCGACGACCGGCGACTGTGCGTGGTTCCAGCTGCTCGGATGGTCGGGTTGGCCGTAGAAGACCATGACAGTGTCGGATCGGACGACACGTCGGTTGCTGAGCAGGAACGGGATGGAGATCGATCTCGGCATCGATTCCCTGCGCGGCCTGAAGCGCCAGTCGCAGGTGCCGCAAGGGCGCCAATGCGTCGTTGGCGAGGACTTGCCATCTTCGCCGGACATCGCTCGGAGCTTCGCAGGGGCCGACTCCGCCTGCTCCATAGGCGAGTGAACTTCACCCGCCCCTCTCTGCACGGCCTGAACGCTGTCGCCGACCGCGGGCAGCTCCGACCGCCGCGAGGTGCCCGCAGCAGGCTTGGAACTTCGGGGTCAGCGCGGCGCCGTGCTCGTCGATCCACGACACCGCGCGATTCGGTCCGAGCGGCAGGACCGCGCACTCGTCGCCCATCCTGTCGGCAAGGCGGGCGCCCTACTTCATCGGCGGAGCGCTGTTCGTTGTTCAGGCCGTCGTGGAGCCGTAGTCCCACGCCGCGAAGTCCGCGAAGACCAGCTGTCCCTTCCGGTTCGCGGTCTCGACTGTGACCTCACCGCGGTACTTCGCGCTCGGCCGCATCTCGTGCGGGAACGCGTCCGCGCTGTGGCAGTCTAGACTCGATGTCGGCGACGCCTCGCTCACGCCATCGGGGCCGATCGTGCTCCACTCGAAGTACTGCGGGATGCCCTCGCTCATCGAGTCGTAGGACGGGCTGGTCTCCACCCGCAGCGACAGGACGAGCCGGTGCCCGCGATCGGGGGTGTTCATACTGGTCGCAGTCCGGGTTGACAACGACCGCGTCGACGACGAGTCGGGCGCCCCAAGTGTTCGGATCGGTGTCGTTCGGTCCGCCCCACTGTGCGACCTTCCCGATCTGCTTGAGCAGCAGACCGTTCGGCAGCTCGACGCGCGGCCCGAACAGCTCTTCCTCCGCCGGGGTCAGCACCACGGACGGCGGCGGCGGAGCCGCAGCTGTGGGGACGCCGAACGGCTGTGGCGGCTGGTCCGCAGCGCATCCGGAGAGCGCCGCGAGCAGCACGCCCGCAACGATGATCGCGATCGCGCGCATAGGTGTTCCTCAGCGATGTGGGGAGGTGAGCGGGCACAGCGCCCGCTGTTGATTGGACTTCGCGCGCCGGAGGGTGCCTGTTACGACGAGTGCCGCAGAAGGATCGATGACAGTTCCTCTGAGCGTTCGGCCTGCTCACGGGACGCCCGTAGAGACGGATCCGTTCGAAGTCGACGTCCGGGCCGGGTACGAACGGCTCATGCCACCCCACCAGGGCGCTCAACTCGGAGGACGGGGCGCTTCGTCGACGCGCCCTGTCTGGTTGCGGGTGCACCGGTCTCGTCGGCTCGAGATGGCGGCCCGACCCGTCAAACAGGTCGCTGCCCGCCAGTGGGGCTCCTCCGCGCATGCCGCGGGCGCATCGCCGCCGTTGAGCGATCTCCATGGCCATCCGCGGACGACCGAGCAGCAGGACGTCGAGCGTGCCTCACCATGCAGCGCGAGCGCTGCATGGTCATCCGCACGGTACCGCCGCTCCGCGTGCAACAGATGGATGATCGTTGAGTCAATGCCGGCGGTACCACCAGAGCCGTGGGATGAGCCGCCACCGGATCCACCGACGTGACTCACGCCCTGGTGAGAGCGGGGGCCACCCACTGCGTGCTAGGCGTGCTCCTCGCCGTGTCCGTCGTCGATGCTTGCCGGTCATCATCCTATGTGGCGGGCCGCCCGTGCAGCGGCTGAATAAATGGTGCACGGCCAGATCTGGTTCCCGTGCTGAGCTCCCAGCGGACACGCCCGGCAGTACCCATGGCCGTCGTCCACGTGCTGTACCAGCAGCTTCGCGGTCGCGGTGGGCTGTGCGGACAGGAACGTCGTCAGCTCAGTGATGATCGACCGCCCCGTCGCGGAGGTTCCCTGCGGGGCCGGTTGCATCGCAGCCGCCCTTTCCGTCGATGCATGACGTGAGTGAGTAAGCCGCATTGAGCCCCCTGTCGGTCTGTCGCCAGTCGGCCCAATTACGCGGCGCACGACGATGCCTCCGCTAGGGCGCAACCGTGGTCATCTGTGGTCGTGTGGATGACCACAGACTTATCCACAACGCGGACCGCGTGTGCGCTTCTGTCCGATCCTTCGGCGCTATGGTCATCCCGTGTTCGGCCTGACCGTCCTGCGCCGAACCTTTCGATGCCTGATCAGATCGACGAGGATTGCAGAGCTCGAGATGGAGCCGAACCACGCGCTGCGCCAGGCCCGGGAGCGTCGACCGTCCTCCCGGGTACCGGGTTGTCCGACATCTCGAGACGAGCTGGCCGTCCTGGTCAACAACTGGCTGCTCCACGAGACAGGTGAGGTGTTCGCGCTCGACGAGCGCGCGATCGGACGGTGGGAGCGGGGCGCGGTTCGCCGTCCCAGCGAGCATTACCGCGCTGCGCTGCGAGCGGTCCTCGAGGTGGACCACGACTGGGAGTTGGGATTTCAGGACCGTCCGCCCGAACCACTACTGATGCCAGGCTCCGCCGATGCGCTACCTCCGACCGTGGACGCGATCCGAGCTGTCGCTCGATCCCTCCACATCGTCGACAGGCGGTGCGGAGGGGGAAGCCTCTATTCGTCTGTCACCGCGTACTTGCAAGCTGAGGTTGCGCGGGCGCTCTTCGCTCCGCACTCCGGTGCGCACGTGTTCGCGGCAGCGGCCTCGCTCACGGAGATCGCCGGATGGATGGCGCACGACAGCGGACGTGACGTCGACGCACGTGCCCACTTCGACGGGGCGTACCGCTTGGCGCTCGCGGCGGGATCTGCGGCGCTCGCTGCGAACATGTGTGCATCGATGTCTCACCTCGCGAGTCAGCTGGGTCTGATGCACGACGCGATGCGGCTCGCCGATGTCGGCCTGCAGCGGCTGAGCCAGGCAGGTGGTGTGGCGCAGGTCGAAGCCCGTCTGCACGCGATGCGCGCGAGGGCCCTCGCACAATCTGCTGACCGGGACGGGTGCCTCGACGAGCTGGCACGAGCGGAGCGAGCGCTGGGCGGCAGGAACGACGATGAGCACGCGACCTGGGCCGCACACTTCGACGGGGGGTCTCTGGCGGCCGAGGTTGCAACAGCGCTGCACCTGCTCGGTGACCTCGACGGGGCGCAGCGCCACGTTCGGCAGCTGCTCGAGCTACGCGGCGGCGACCGGGTTCGATCGCTCGCCTTCGGCCGGCTGTCTCTCGCGTCGGTCCTTCTCGATGCCGGTCAGTCGGACGAAGCAGCGATTCTCGGGCGGCAGGTCGCGCAGATCGTGCCGACGCTCTCCTCGGCGCGCGTCCGGTCTCGGCTCGGCGAGCTCGCCCTCGCGATCCGCGGTCGACCTGAGACGGCAGTCACCAGATCCTTCCTCGCCGAGATGGCCGATCTCGCTGGGGGAAAGACGCCGGAGGCGGTCAGCGCATGGCCGGTGTAGACATCGTGACGTGGATCCGCACTTCGCTCACCTCGCCGAGGGGAACGCACGCCAAGCGCGCAAGCGCGTCGCAGCCGATGTGCTGATGCGAGATGATGCGGGCCGGGTGCTGCTCGTCGACCCCACGTACAAGGAGGGATGGGATCTACCAGGCGGGATGGTGGAGGCGAACGAGTCTCCCCGGAGCGGCGCGCTGCGAGAGCTGGACGAGGAGCTCGGCTTGGCCCCGACGCTCGGACGTCCGCTCGTGATCGAGTGGGTGGGAGCGCACGGCCCGTGGGACGACCAGATCGTCTTCGTGTTCGACGGCGGGGTCATCCTCGACGCCGAAGCAACCAACATTCAGATCCGCGATCCTGAGATCGCCGCCTGGAGATTCTTCGAGGTCGATGCCGCGCGCGGCGAGATGCGCGAGCACATCGGACGCAGGCTTCGGGCGGCCGCCGAGTCACTCGAGACCGGCTCCACCCACTACCTCGAACGAGACGGCTGAACGGTGAGCTCATCCGCGCACGCTCAGGTGCACGTGGTCGTAGTGCCCGCCTGTCGCGTCGTTGATGTCGTAGATACCGCCGCCGGTGTACGGCCGGCCCCAGCCGTCGATGTCGGGGGAATCGGGGGACCAGATCCGGCCTTGCCAGATGATGTAGCGAACCTGCAGGGCAGCGGCGTGCGCGCGGAGCCAGCCGGCGATGCGCCAGCCGTTGGCGAGCTCGGCTCCTTCGGGGAAGACACCGGCTCTGCTGGGGAAGAAGTCGCAGGCGCGGCCCCTGGGGTGGTCGCTGGACGGGTTCCACGCATGTGTGTCCCAGCAGGTGAAGGACCGGATCGGGGCGCCGGCGCCGGGAGCGCCGAAGGCGTGGAGGAGCTGCTCGAGCGCGTGGTGGGTGGCAGGGGTCAGGCAACCGGTGCTGCTGGGATCGGGCGCGGTGCATCCGTTTGAGGTGCCGGTGAACGGTGCCGGTGCGGGAAGGCCGTCCAGCGCGGCGGGCACGGGCGTTGCTACAAGTTGTTCAGCCTGTGTCCGGACCCGGTTGATGTAGCTGGTGATGGTCTGGGCGCAGCTGCTGTCGCATCCGGCCTCGCCGGCGGTGGGGATACCGCTCGCGGAGCCGGTGACGCGGCTGCAGCCGGCGATGTGGCAGACCAGGAGCGCGTCGAGAGGATCGACCGGCTTACCGGAGTCCGCGAGGTGGGCCCGGACCGTCCGCAAGTTCGCACACAGCCATGGCACCGCGATCTCGAGGTGCCGTACCGGGTCGAAGACGTCGGCCTCGGCCGGTGGCGGGGCGGTGCCCCACGAGGTGCCGCCCGCGCTGGTCCAGGTCGGTTCCTGGAACTGGTAGAGCCCCGCTGCTCGCCCCTCCGGGTTGTAGGCGTGCGGGTTCCAACTGGACTCGGCGTTGATGTGCGCGACGGCAAAGGGCAACGGCAGCTCGGGACATCGAGCGCCGAGGACACGTTCGAGTTCAGGGATCAGCCGCGCGGCTCCTGCCGGCAGCGCGCTGGCGTCGACCTTCGTCTCGCTGGGTTGCGTGACCGCGACCCCGCCGATGAGGAGCCCCACGATGAGCACGGGGGCGAGCATCAACGCGACAAGACCGCCCCCGACGATTCCGAGGCGCCCCGGCGAGGTCATGTCGGGTTGATGGTGGGCAGCGTCGGTAGCGGGGTGTGCGGGTTCAGCGTGCGGTAACGCTCGTTGTGGCTGCAGTCGGCGAATGGCCCGAGGGGATTGAGCAGTTCGCGGAGGCAAGGGTCGAGGTGGTCGCGGATCCACAGCGAGAGGGCGACGCCGGGCTCGGCGGCCAGTTCGGTCCAGGCGCGGTGGAGGGCTTCGAAGCGCAGGACCGCCTCGGGGTGCTCCCACCAGACGGGACACCACTTCAGCTCGCCGCGGAGTGGGCGGGCGATGACGCCGGCCACGCTGCGGTGGACCCATTCGATGAGGGCGTGCTCGTCCAGCGCGTCGGGCGTTGAGTCGGAGTCGTCGCTGGGATCTGTTGGTGGATGGAGATTGAGCTCGACGTCGCCGTTGATCAGGTCGTCGAGCAGGTCGGACTGGTGCGCGCGCCAGGCTTCGAGGGCGTCGACGCGGGCGCGAAGTTCGGCCAGTGTCCGTGCGACGTCGTTGCTCACGTCGCCTCCTTCCACGAGCTGACGTAGCGGTCGGAACCGAGGGCTGCGCTGGCTGCGGTGCGAAGCTCGCGCAGGGCGGTGGCGGCGTAGGCGTTGATGTCGGTGGCGTCCTGCTCGCGGTACCAGGGCAGGAGTTCGCCGAGACCAGCTGGACGCCCGGTGGCGAGCAGGACGGCCTGGGTCTTCGGCAGGGCGCGCAGCTCGGACGCGGGCAGGATCGGCTGCCGCGTTATCGAGTACTGGTGCGATGGGCCGCCGCTGCGGTTGACGCTGATCGACTGCTTCTCGACGTCGTGCTCGCCGATGAGGCCGGACAACTTCTGCAGGAACGTGTGGTCGTCGACTCCGGCGCCGACGAGCTTGATCGTGGCGGCGGACCACAGGGCGTCCATGCCTTGTGCGCCCCACACGCCGACGCCCTGTTGGTAGCTCTGCAGCATGGTCATCACCTGCAGGCCACGGGAGCCGAAGTGGCTGTAGAGCTGGGGGAGTTGGCGGATCGGGCAGATGTTGGCCGCTTCGTCGAGAACCGCGACCACGGGTGGATCGACGCGTCCGCCGCGGGCCTGAGCGACGAGCTCGGCAACCTCGAGCATGCGGTCGACCAGGGCGGCGACGACGGGCGCGGCCGTGCCGGCGCCTTCCTTAGACAGGAGGTGCAGGGTCGTCGGCGTGTGCTCGGCGGTGGCGAGGATCTGCCACGGCTCGAGTTCGGTGATCTCGGGGCCGCCGGGCTCGCGCCAAGTCTCAGGTGGCGTGATCCAGCGCAGGATGCGTTCCGAGGTCAGGGCCTTGGTCGCGGTCCGCGCGGTTTGGAAGATCCCTTTGGTCGTGACCTCTGCGCCGGAGAGGCTGGCTTCGAGGTCGGCTGCTTCGTGGCCGGCGCCGGCGCGGTCGAGGGCGGCGATGGCGTCCCGGCGGCCGACCTGCAGCCACGACATCGCGTCGCGCAGGGTTCCGCCGGAGAGGGCTGCGGCGAGGAACGTGCCGGTCAGGACCTGTTCGCCGGCTGCGTGGAAGAACGGGTCGCGGCGGGCACCGCCGATGGTCTGCATGAAATGCCCGGCGAGCCGGGACGCGGCCTCGATCCGTGCGGCATCGGGCGCCTCGCGGATCGCGCGCAGGAGATCCCACCACCAGGTCTGGCGGTGGTAGGCGATCTCCTGTGGGTCGAACGTCCACACCGGACCGAGCTGGCCGCGCATCCCGGCGGTAAGCGCCCACAGGTCGGCCTTGTTGGACGTGGCGATCGCGAGCCCGGGCGCTGACAGGACCGCAGGCACGGCGATCGCGCTGGTCTTGTTCGCCCGCGGACCCATGATGATCAGTGCGACGTCCTCCCAGGACATACGCACCTCGCGCCCGCCGACCTGCAGCATCCGGATGCCGAGATCGCGGTCAGGTACGGGGTCTGAGCCCTGCAGTGTTGGGCGGAGTTGGCGGGCCTTGCGCTCCGCTGCAGACCCGGCCAGATCACCGAGTTGCCGCGGTCGCAGCAGCGGAGCGTGTCGCACGGCTCGTCGCACCAGCACCGTTGCCACCGTCGCAAGGGCGGCTTCCACGCCGAAGGCGGTGGCCAGCACCGTCCAGAAGACCGGCCCGGTCGCGGTGGGCGGTAGCGCGCCGGAGGCGAGGGAGAACGGGAGCTGAAGCCCGAGCGGTGGGGCGGCCCAGCTGCCGGTGCTGATCAGAGCAGCGGCCCCGGCGGCGGCCCAGATGTTGACCGACGCCAGCCCGACGGCGCCGAGCGCGCCGAGGAGCAGCAGCGGTGCGGCGGCGTCACGCGCTACCGCCCGCGCCGGCGTGGTCACGGGTGCTGCTTCCGGCGTCGGAAGGCCCGGTCGGTGTCGTAGAGGGTGGATTCGGTCGGTGTGAGGGTGAGGGCCACGGGGAGCCCGATCCGTTGACCGGACTTGATGAGGTATTTGCCGCGGCCCGGGTGGGCTCGGCCGGTGTGCCAGGTCGGGGGTGCCGCCCACGAGGTGATCAAGGCGCGTTCGCCTTCGGTCAGCGAGGTGATGCGTGCGAGGCCGTCGAGTTCGGATTCGGCGAGGCCACCCAGGAGCAGGATCGCGTTGCGGGAGGCGAGTCCTCGCGCCTTGGCGCGGTCGGCCTCGGTGGGCAGGGCTTCGAGGTCGTCGAGGGAGTGGGTGATCTGGAACGAGACGACGCCGCGGTGCCGGCCGAGGCGGGTGATGCGGTCGGAGCGTTCGACGAGACCGGGGGCGGCGCGCAGGGCCCGCCACAGCTCGTCCTGAACCTGCACGACGTTCCGCGGGTTCGCGCCGGTCCCCGCGGCGTCGACCACGCCGGCCGCCCAGGCCCAGGAGCAGAGCATCGCGGCCGCCACGACGTCGTCCTCGTCGTCGTCGAGCGCGCTGATGTCCAGCGAGAGCGCAGGCGCAGAGCGGTCGGCGCGCACGGTGGACGGGCGGTCGAACAGCCCGCGGATCGCGCCTTCGCACAGCAGCCCGAGCGTGTTGACCAGGTCCCGCGTGGTCCGGGCGTAGTCCGACGGGCTGCGGCAGGCCGCGATTTGCCGCATCGGTTCCGGGCCTTCGGTGAGGACGCGGAGGATGTCGGGCACGAGCGGGTCGTCGTCGGCGTGGGCGGCGAGGTCGAGCGCGGCACCGAGCAGGCGGCGTTCGGTGGTGGTGACGTCGGCGCGGCGCACGATGGTGATCAGCGCCTCGACCAGGGACAGCCGCCGTGCGCGGATGGTCTCTGCCAGCCGGGTCCGCTCGGTGCCGATCGCGCC
>NZ_NKYF01000011.1 GCF_002262885.1 Pseudonocardia sp. MH-G8
CGTTAAGCAACCTTCCGGGGCCTGTTCTCACACTGTACACCCGCCAAATCCTTGCGAATCAGGGGGTCCCCCGTGCAGGGGGGCGGCCAGCGGGCCCTGTTGACCGAAGCTTTGGGAGCCTTCGTTCTGTCCGGTGTCTCGCTGACAACGAGAAAGTTACGCGATGGCTCCAGAGCCCCTCACACCGGGGGGGTCAACCCGGTTGACCGGCCAAAAGCCGCCGTCGAGAGGGTTGTCCGGTGCTCGACGGCCGGCCTGCCGGTCCGGCCCTCGTTGTCCCCACTGACGCAGAGCCGTCCTGGAAGCTGTCGGAGGGTCCCTCTAGCCTCGCCGCCGACGGGTGGGAGGAGGGATCCGGGTGCACAGCGCGTTCACCTACCTGACGGTGGGCAAGTCAGAGCTCTACCGCCAGGTCATGCTCGCCTTCGTCGCCGCCAAGCGTCGCTTCACCGTGCACCTGCGTCCCGAGGACGTCCACGCGGCGCTGGGCGGCGCACCCGATCTCGTCGCGGTCGCCGACGCGCTGGTGGCGCTGGAGAGCTGGGGCAACCTGCGATCCGATCCCGACACGAGCCGCGTCACGACCGTCGAGGACTTCCACCGCGCCCGCTTCCTGTACCAGCTCACCCGCGAGGGCGAGGCCGCCGAGGAGGCACTGGCCGTCTACGACCACGCGCTCGGCCGCCGCGGCGCCCTGCAGGCCGTCGCGCTCACGGACATCGCCACCCAGCTGCGGGCGTTGCTGGAACTGGCGGCCGCGCCCGACCCGGATCCGGCGAAGGTGCACCTGTTGCTGCGGGCGCTGGTCGACCGCTTCACCGACCTGGCAGCCAACGCGCAGGCGTTCATGGGGTCGCTGCAGCGTTCGATCGACCTGCACGACGCCGACGCCGACGCGTTCCGCGCCTACAAGGACCGCCTGATCGACTACCTGCAGCGCTTCATCACCGATCTGGTGGCCACCGGAGCGGAGATCGCCGGGTTGGTCGCGCGGATCGAGGAGGCGGGGGTCGAGGGGTTGCTCGACACGGCAGCGCGCCGGGAGGCGTCCGACGCCGCTCCGGGCGCGGGCCACGACAATGGCGACGATCCACGCGAGGCCGAGTTCGCCCGCCGCGCGGGGTTGTGGCGGGAGCGCTGGGCCGGGTTCCGGGCGTGGTTCGTCTCCGCGCCGCAACACCCCAGCCAGGCCAAGCTCCTGCGCTCGCAGGCCCGGGCCGCCATCCCGCAGCTGTTGCACGTGGTCGCCGCGCTCAACGATCGGCGCACGGGGCGCTCCGACCGGTCGGCCGACTTCCGCACGCTCGCGCTCTGGTTCGCCCAGGCTCCCGACGACGCGGCGATGCACCGGCTGTGGCGCAACGCGTTCGGGCTCTCGCCCGCCCGGCACCTGACGATCGACGCCGACACGCTCGCCGCCCGCGAGGACGAACCGGTGCCGGCGAACACGCCCTGGGGCACCGCGCCCCCGTTGGAGATCAGCCCCCGGCTGCGCCGCACCGGCAGCTACGAGCGGCGCGGCAGGCCCTCGCGCGTCGCCGACCGGTCCGAACAGCGCCGGCACCTCGCGGAGCTGGCCGCGAAGGAGGCCGCCGAGCTCGCCGAGGCGCGGGCGGCGCTGACCACCGGTCGCCCGATCCGGCTCTCCGACATCGAGACGCTCGACCAGGAGCCGTTCCGGCTGTACCTCGGCCTGCTCGGCGATGCGCTCACCGCCCTCACCCCCGGCCGTCGCGAGGTGGCGACCACGACGTCCGACGGGTCGATGGCGGTGCGGCTCACGGTGCTCGACCAGGCTCGCGAGGTCGCCATCCACACCCCGATCGGCGTGTTCCGCGGTCCCGACCACCTGGTCCACATCGTCGACCTCACGACGGAACGCGCGGAGCTGACGGCATGAGCAGCGCTCTCGACGCCGTCACCGCGGGCCGCCGGTCCGAGCTGACGAAGGCCGCGCGGGCGCTGCTGCGCCGCCCGGTGCTGCGCGCCCACGGCCCCGACGCCGAGCTGGTCGTGCTCGTCCGCCGGCACGCGAGCGAGCTCCGCGCGTGGTTCGACCGCAACACGGGCTGGCGGCTCGTCGTCGACAGCGAGGTGGCCCGGCTGGCCAAGACCGTGCCCGACACCGGCGACGCCACCCATCCCGCGCGCGACCCCCGCAACCACAGCGTGTTCTCCCGCCGCCGCTACGTGCTCGCCTGCCTGGCGCTCGCCGTGCTCGAGCGCGCCGATGCGCAGATCACGCTCGGGCGGCTCGCCGAGCAGATCGTGCTCGCGGCCGCCGATCCGGACCTGACGGCCGCCGGGGTCACGTTCGCGCTGGAGCGGCGCGAGGAGCGCACCGACCTGGTCTCTGTGGTGCGGCTGCTGCTGGACCTGGGTGTGCTCGCCCGGGTGGCCGGCGACGAGGACGCGTTCGTGCGCCACGACGGCGACGCGCTCTACGACGTGGAACGTCGGGTGCTCGCCGCCCTGCTCGCGAGCCCGCGAGGTCCGTCCACGATCGCGGCGGCGGCCCACGAGGAGCGGCTCGCGGCGCTCACCGAGGAGCTGCCCGCCACCACCGACGACCTGCGCAATCAGCAGCTCCGCCACCGCCTCACCCGCATGCTGCTCGACGAGCCGGTCGTCTACCACGCCGATCTCGACGAATCCGAGCTCGCGTACCTCACCAGCCAGCGGCATGCGATCACCAGCCGGATCGCCGAGCTCACCGGGCTGGTCGCAGAGGTGCGGGCGGAGGGAATCGCGATGGTCGACCCGCTCGACGACCTCACCGACGTCCGGATGCCCGAGACCGGCACCGAGGGCCACGCCACCCTGCTGCTCGCCGAGCACCTCGCCGGCGCCGACGGCCCGGTGCCGCTTCCCGCCCTGCACGAGCACGTCCGCGCCCAGGCCCTTGCCCACGCCACCTACTGGCGCCGGGACGCCACCGCTGCCGGGGCCGAGGTCGAACTCACCGAGAAGGCGCTGCGCCGGCTGGAGGCGCTGCGCCTGGTCCGGCGGGCCGGCGACGAGGTGCACGCACTGCCCGCGCTGGCGCGCTACGCCATCGGCGAGCCGCAGGTCCAGGAGGCCAAGCGATGACCACCCTCCCCGAACCCGGCCGCGACCGCTGGCAGCCGTTGCGCGCCGGCCTCGTCGACCTCTTCTACTACGACGTCGAGGAGTTCTGGTTCCACGACGGTCGGTTGCTGCTGCGCGGCAACAACGGCACCGGCAAGTCGAAGGTGCTGGCGCTGCTGCTGCCGTTCCTGCTCGACGCCGACCTGTCGCCGCACCGCGTGGAGCCCGACGCCGACACGAAGAAGCGGATGGAGTGGAACCTGCTCCTCGGCGGGGAGCACCCGCACCCGGAGCGGCTCGGCTACTCGTGGCTCGAGTTCGGCCGGCGCACCGAGGACGGCGGCACGGAGTTCCGCACGATCGGCTGCGGGCTCAAGGCCGTGGCCGGGAGGGGGATCGCGCGCCACTGGTTCTTCGTCACCGACCAGCGGGTCGGCACGCAACTGCACCTGGTCGACGCCACCCGTACCGCGCTCACCCGCGAACGCCTCACCGATGCGCTGGCCGATCACGGGCACGTGTACGACCGCCGCCAGGACTACCGGCGCGCGATCGACGAGGCGCTGTTCGGGCTCGGCGAGCAGCGCTACGGGGCGCTGGTCGACCTGCTGGTGCAGCTGCGGCAGCCGCAGCTGTCGAAGCGGCCGAGCGAGAAGGCGCTGTCGGATGCACTCACCGAGGCGCTCCCCCCGCTGGACCAGGCGGTGGTCGCCGACGTCGCCGAGGCCTTCCGCAGCCTGGAGGAGGACCGCGACGAGCTCGCCGCGATGGTCGAGGCGCACGGGTCGGCGCAGGGGTTCCTCGGCCACTACCGGCGCTACGCCGCGGTGGCCGCCCGCCGCCGCGCCGAGCGGCCGCGGCAGGCCGAGCAGCGCTACCGCAGCGCCCGGGAGTCGCTCAACTCGGCCGACGAGGCGTACCGGGTGGCCGACGCGGCCGCCAGGGCGGCACAGGTTGAGCTGGACGAGCGGGGCGCCGAGGCCGAGCGGCTGCAGGCGCGCGATCGGTCGTTGCGCACGAGCCCGGAGATGAAGACCGCTGACGAGCTGGAGCGCCTCGCCGAGGAGGCTCATCGGCGGCGCGGTGACGCGGACGCCGCAGCGCGGCACGAGCGACACGCGGTGGACACGGTGGCGAGCCGGCGCGACCGGCGCGACAGTGCCTCGGCCCGTGCTCGCGGTGCCGCCGGCGAGCTCGGGGAGCTCCGCGGCAGCACCACCGCGGCGGCCGAGGCCGCCGGAATCGGGCCGCAGCACGCCGCCGAGATCGATCTCCGGTTGCCGACCGGCTCCGAGCACGGCCCGGCCGCGCCGGCATCCGCCCCCGAGGCACTCCCCCCGCCACGGGATGCGGCCACCGGCGGCCAGGGGGCGGGGGCCGCGAGCGAGCGGCAGGTGCGCAGCCTGCGCCAGACCGCCCACGAGCTGATCGTCCGGCAAGAACGCGCAGTCGCTCACGTCGAGGGCCTGCTCGCCGGCGAGGCCGAGGCCACCCGGGCACTGCTCGGAGCCCGCGAGGCGGTCGAGCGCCTCGCCTCGGCACAGGCTGCGCTGGCCGAGCGGCGCGCCGACGCGAGCGCCGACGTCGACACGCGAGGCGTCGACCTGTGCGCAGCGGTGCGCGCCCATCTCGAGGCGGCCGCCGAGCTCACCCTGCCCGACGTCGAGGGTGTGCTCGCCGCGCTCGAGCCGTGGACCGGCACGCTGGACGGCCCGAACCCGGCCCGGGCCGCGGTCGATCCCGCCGGGCGCTCCGCCACCGAGGAGCTCGCACGGATCGGCGCCCGGCTCGAACGGCGCGGGGACGAGACCGCCACCCGGGCCGCCGAGATCACGGCCGAGATCGAGCGCCTGGAAGCGGGCGAGCACGGTGTCCCGCCGCCCCCGCACACCCGCGACCCGGACGTCCGGGCCGACCGTCCGGGTGCACCGCTGTGGCAGCTCGTCGATTTCGTCGACGACGTGCCCGACGTCGAGCGGGCCGGGCTGGAGGCGGCCCTCGAGGCGTCAGGGATGCTCGACGCCCGGCTCGACCCGGACGGGTCCCTGCGCGACCTCACCGGCGACGTCCTGCTCGCTCCCGAGCCGCACGCGCCGCACCCGCCCACCGCGCTGGCCACCGTCCTGCGCCCGGCGGCCGATCCGGCCGACGCGCGCGCCGCGGCCGTGCCGGAGCAGGCCGTCGCCGCGGTGCTCGCGGCGGTCGGGCTCGGCCACGGACCGGGCTCGTGGGTCGACACCGGCGGCCGGTACCGGGTCGGGGTCCTCACCGGCGCCTGGAGCAAGTCCGCCGCTCAGTACGTCGGGCGCGGGGCACGCGAGGCCGCTCGCCGCGCCCGGCTCACCGCCCTCCGCGTCGACGCCGAGCAGGCGGCCGCCGAGCAGGCTGCCATCGTCGAGGAGCAGCGGGTGCTCGCGCAGCGGCGCAGGAGGCTCGCCGAGGAGATCGACGGGCTACCGGCCGACACGGCGCTGCGGGAGGCGCACGCGCACGTCGCTGCGCTTGCCCGCCAGGATGCAGACCTGGTGCGCGAGCGTCGCGCCGCCGACGAGCTGCTCGCCGAGGCCACCACGGGCGCCGACGCCGCGCGGGAGGCGCTCGTCGCCGGCGCCGCGGACGTCGCGTTGCCGGCCGACCGTCGGGCGCTCGCCGCGGTGCGCACCGGCCTCACGCAGTACCGGGTCGCGCTGGCCGGGCTCTGGCCCGCTGTCCAGGCGCTCGCCGCCGCCCGCGAGAACGAGCAGGACACCGCCGCCGAGCTGGCGGCCGCCGAGTCGGCGCGTCAGGAGGCTGCCGCACGCACGGCCGAGGCCGGGCGCGAGGCCCGGCGCAGCGCCGAGGCGCACGCCACGCTGGAGGAGACGCTCGGCGACACGGTGAAGGAGCTGCACGCGAAGCTGGCGCGGGTCGCCGAGCTGATCGCCACGAACTCCGATGCCCAGAAGACCGCGAACCAGGCGCGCCTGCGCGCGGTCAACGACCAGGGCCGGGCCGACGGGCTGCGGGAGGCGGCCGGTACGGAGCTCGAGAACGCCACCACCGAGCGCGCGGACGCCGCCGAGGCGATGCGCCGGTTCGCCGCCACGGGGCTGATCGCAGTGGCCCTTCCGGATCTCGCCGTCCCCGATCCGGACGGAAGCTGGGCGCCGGACCCCACCGTCCGGCTGGCCCGCCAGATCGATCAGGAGCTGGACGCGACCACGGCCGACGACACCGCGTGGGATCGCGCGCAGCGCCGCGTCACCGACGAGCTCAAGACGCTCACCGACACTCTCGCGCGGCAGGGCAACACGGCCTCGGCGCAGCTGCTGGAGGACGGCATCGTCGTCGAGGTCGTGTTCCGGGGCCGGCCGGCCACCGTCCCGGAGCTCGCCGATGCGCTGGGCCGCGAGGTCGCCGACCGGCAGCGGCTGCTCGACGAGCGCGAGCGGGAGATCTTGGAGAACCACCTGGTCAACGAGGTGGCGAGCACCTTGCAGGAGTTGATCGCCGAGGCCGAGCGCCAGGTGCAGCGGATGAACGTCGAGCTCGCCGAGCGGCCCACCAGCACCGGGATGCGGCTGCGGCTGGAGTGGCGGCCCCGCGAGGACGGCCCGGCCGGTCTCGCCGAGGCGCGGCGGCGGTTGCTGCGGCAGAGCTCGGATGCCTGGTCGGGCGAGGATCGCGCGGCCGTCGGCGGGTTCCTGCAGGACCGGATCGCCGAGATCCGGGCCCGCGACGAGACCGGCACCTGGCTGGAGCACCTCACCACGGCGCTGGACTACCGCGGCTGGCACCGGTTCGTGATCGAGCGCCACCAGAACGGCCAGTGGCGCCCCGCCACGGGGCCGGCGTCGGGCGGTGAACGGGTGCTCGCGGCGAGCGTGCCGCTGTTCGCGGCGGCTTCTGCGCACTACGCCTCGGCGGGCAACCGGCACGCGCCGCGGCTGGTCACCCTCGACGAGGCGTTCGCGGGCGTCGACGACCACGCACGCGCGAAGTACCTCGGGCTGCTCGCGGCGTTCGACCTCGACGTCGTGATGACCAGCGAACGCGAGTGGGGCTGCTACCCCGAGGTGCCCGGCCTCGCGATCGCCCAGCTGGCGCGCACCGACGGTGTGGCCGCGGTGCTCGTCACCAACTGGCGTTGGGACGGCGAGCAGCGCACCCGTGCGCCGCGTCCGGTGGCCGTGACCACCGGCGCCCCGTCCCTCCCGCAGGCCCAGGACGAGGAGGTGGCGCTGTTCTGAACCCAGCCGATCCGAACACCGCCGATCCGAACACCGCTGACCCGAAGCCGGCCGACGACCGCCTGCACCGGCTGCTCGGCGGTGCGGAGCTCGGCTGGCTCCGCGATCGCGTGCGCCGTCGCCTCGAGCGCGGCGAACCGATCTCGGGCACCGTCACGCTGTCGGCCGCCACTGCGGAGCAGCGCGACGCCATGGCGCGGCTCCTCGGCCGCCGCCCACGCGGCGGCGCCACCGTCAGCGTCCGGCTGGAGGACGTCGACGCGCTGCTGCGGCGCTCGGGAGCGCATCCCGGCGGGCTGGCGGACGGCGTCGTCGCGCTCACGGGTCCGGTCCACAACCGCGCCGAGGTCGCCGCAGCGGCCGAAGCGGCGTGGAGCAGGGCGTTCGGGCCACTGCACACCGCGGTCGCCGACCGTCCGGAGCTGCACGAGTGGGCGCGCGGCCTGCGCGAGACGGGCGCGGTCCGGCGCGTCGCCCGCGACCCGGACACCGCCCGCGAACTGCTCACCCGGCTTGCGGCCGTGCTCGCCGCCCTTCCCACGGAGCCGGAACCGGTGGGCCGGTTCGCCGAACGGATCCTGGGTTCCGCACACGCCCTCGACACCGACCGTCCGCTCACCGGCCTCGTGTTCGGCGCCGCCCGCGCGCTCGGCGCGGTCGGCGAGGGGGCGGGGGCGCCATGGCGGCGGGAGGTCTGGGCGTCGGTCGGGCTGGTGCGCGACGAGCTGTCCAGCACCGTCCTGGTGCTGAACCTGCCCACCGCCACCGGCACCCCGACCGGCCGGGTGCTCGCCGAGCTCCGCGAGGCCGGCGAACCGGTGGTGCTGACGTTGCGCCAGCTCCGGCAGCCACCCCAACTGCCGGCGAGCGGTGCCACCGTGTCGATCTGCGAGAACCCGGTCGTCGTGGCGGAGGCCGCCGAGCGGCTGGGACCGGCCGCCGGGCCACTGGTGTGCGTCGGCGGCCAGCCCGGGGTCGCGGTCATGACGTTGCTGCGCAGCCTGGCCGGGCAGGGCGCGGGCCTGCGCTACCACGGCGATTTCGACTGGGGCGGGCTGCGCATCGGCAACCTCGTGTTCGGCCGGCTGCCCGCAGTGCCCTGGCGGTTCGACGCCGACGCCTACCGGCGGGCGGCCGCCCTCGGCGAAGGGCGCCCGCTCGCCGGTGAGCCCACGACCTGCGGCTGGGACACCGACCTCGACGCGGCGATGCGGCAGGTCGGACGTGCGGTGGAGGAGGAAGGCGTGCTCGACGACCTCCTCCACGACCTCGTCGACCCCGCCGGATCCGCCACGGCAACGCGCCGGTGAGCCGCTCGGCGCGAGCCGGCTGGGCCCAGCGATGAGTCCTGGCCGCCGTCGCGGTCTCTTCCTCAGTGCAGGCCGGCCGGTCCCGCACGAAGGAGGATCACGATGCCCACCCAGCAACCGACGTCCGAGCGCAACCTCGACGGGTACGGCACCCCGGCCATCGCATGGTCGCGGGTCGAGGAGGCGCTGACCGAGCAGCAGACCCAGGCGCCCGGCACGGGCGGGCCGGGGCGCCACACGCACTGGCTCACCACGACGAACCCGGACGGTTCGCCGCACGTGCGGCCGCTCGGCGTCATCAGCGTCGACGGGGTCTGGTACTTCACCTCGGGGCCGGGCACGCGCAAGTCCCGCAACATCGCCCGCGACCCCCGCTGCGTGGTCGGCATCGCCACGCAGCCCTTCGACCTGGTCGTGGAGGGGACGGCGGAGCGGGTCGTCGACACCGACCGGCTCCGGACGGTCGCTCAGGCCTACGCCGACCACGGCTGGCCGGCGAGTGCCACCGACGACGGCATCACGGCCGAGTTCAGCGCGCCCTCGGCGGGACCGCCGCCCTGGCACGTCTACCGCGTCGTCGCATCCACGGTGTTCGCGATGGGCACGGCGGAGCCCTACGGTGCGACGCGGTTCGACCTCGCCGCACCGACCGCGGGCGGCTGACGCCGTCAGGTCAGCCTCAACGACGGCGTGTACATGTCCAGCCACATCGCGAAGTCCCCGCGCGTTGCGCTGCAGGTTCGCCACGTAGCGGGGGTCCTGGGTGGACGGGTAGGGGGACTTGATCGCGAACTGCGGTCAGCTGCTGGGCTGCTGCGTCGCGGCCGCGGGCGCCGCGAAGAGCAGGAACGCCCGGGCTGCGGGAGAGAGGTCGACGTCGCGGTGGACGACGGAGGCCTCGAGCCGCTCGTCGGTGACGAGGTCGTGGACGACGAGGCCGGCCTCCCGGGCCAGCGCCCGCCACGCCTCGGCCATGATCGCTATCCCGGTGCCGTTCAGCACCATCGGCAGGACCGCCTCCCGGTGCTCGGTCTCCACGACGGCGATCGTCGACCGGTTCGCCGCGATGACCTGGTCCGCCACCCGACGCATCCCGGTGCCCGGCTGGCCGATGATGAGCCGCTGGCCCTCGAGCCGGTCGTAGGTCAGCGGGCCGCGTGCGGGCAGGTTCGCCTCCCGGCAGGAGACGACGATGAAGCCCTGCCTGGTCAGCGGGTGCACGACGAGGTCCTGGGCGTCCGGCGTGGCCGTCACGGCCATGATCCCGAGTTCGACGCCGCCGGAGCGCACGAGCGACATCACCGTCTGCGGGGTCCCGGCCGCGCGGATCGAGATCTGCACCATCGGGTACCTGCGCACGAACCGGTCGATGACGGCCGGCAGCGGGTCGACCGCCTGCGACGGCATCGTCGCGATGAGCAGGCGCCCGGTCCGCAGCCCGTTGACCGCCTCGACGTGGGCCCGGGAGAGCTCCATCCAGTGCAGGACCTGGCGGGCCGGGGCGATGAGCGCCTCGCCCGCGGCGGTCAGCTGCAGCCGGCGGCCGGTCCGGGTGAACAGCTCGGCGCCGAGGTCGCGCTGGAGCGAGTGCAGTGCCTGCGAGACCGACGGCTGCGCGACGAAGAGCTTCTCCGCGGCAGGGTGGACACCGCCTTCGTCGACGACGGCGAGGAAGTACTGGAGCTGCCGGACGTCCACAGCGGCACGCTACCGGTCGATGGGGCGCAACCTATGGATTCGCCGTCCGTTTCGGACGACACGCACACTGTGGGCACCGTCGAATAAGCATGGCTTATCAATGCTATCGGATGTTGGTCTTGGACGCCGCCGTGCCGCCGGCGGTTCACTCCGTTCCGGACCGTCCCACCCGAACCGGAGACACGATGCCCAGCACCGCACGCACCTACCGCATCGCGACGATCCCGGGCGACGGTGTCGGCCGCGAGGTCGTCGACGCCGGGCGCGCCGTCCTCGACGCGGCCGCCCGCAGCGCCGGCGGGGACTTCGCGTTCGAGTGGACCGAGTTCCCCTGGGGCTCGAGCTACTTCGGCGAGACCGGCCGGATGATGCCCGAGGACGGCCTGGAGACCCTCGAGGGCTTCGACGCGATCTACTTCGGCGCCGTCGGCTGGCCCGGCGTGCCCGACCACGTGAGCCTCTGGGGCCTGCGCCTGGCGATCTGCCAGGGCTTCGACCAGTGGGCGAACGTCCGCCCGGTCGTCTTCCACCCCGGGGTGACCTCCCCGCTGCGCAAGGCCGACTCGGCCGAGCTGGACTGGGTGGTCGTCCGCGAGAACAGCGAGGGCGAGTACGCCGGGCTCGGGGGGCGCAACTTCTCCGCCCGCGAGGGCGGCGAGGTCGCCGTCCAGAGCTCGCTGTTCACCGAGACGGGCTGCGAGCGGATCATGCGGTTCTCGTTCGAGCTGGCCCGCACCCGTGACCGCAAGAAGGTCGCGAGCGTGACGAAGTCCAACGCCCAGCAGTACGGCATGGTCCTGTGGGACGACGTCTTCCGCCGCGTGGCCGCCGACTACCCGGACGTCGAGACGGAGTCCGTGCTCGTCGACGCGATGGCCGCCCGGTTCGTCCTCGACCCGGAGAGCCTGTCCGTGGTGGTCGCCTCGAACCTCAACGCCGACATCCTGTCCGACCTCGGCAGCGCCCTCGCCGGCAGCCTCGGGATCGCCGCCAGCGCCAACCTCAACCCCGAGCGGCGCTACCCCTCGATGTTCGAGCCCGTCCACGGCTCGGCTCCCGACATCGCCGGTCGCGGTGTCGCCAACCCGATCGGCGCCGTCGCCAGCGGCGCGCTGATGCTCGACCACCTCGGCCGTCCCGAGGCCGCCGACGCCGTGCGCGCCGCGATCGACGCCACCACCGCCGCGGGCACCCTGACGAAGGACCTCGGCGGGTCGGCCACCACCGAGGACGTCACATCGGCGCTGGTCGCGGCCCTGCGCGAACCCGCCGTCGCCCGATAACCCCACGCGTCGCACCGATCCAACGGAGGATCCGATGAAGCGATTCGCCAAGACCGCACTACCCGTCCTCATCGTCAGCGCCATGGTCACCGCCTGCGGTGGCATCGGCGGTAGCGACGATCCCGCCGCCTATCCCGAGCGTCCGGTCGACTACGTCCTCGGCTTCGACGCCGGCGGCGAGTCCGACATCACCGCGCGCCTGCAGCAGGCGCCGCTGCAGGAGGCGCTCGGCACCGAGGTGTCGGTCTCCTACCAGCCGGGCGCCGGTGGCGCGCTCGCGTGGTCGGAGCTGACCCGCACGGAGCCCGACGGCTACACGATCATGGGCCACAACCTGCCGCACATCATCCTCCAGCCGATGATGCGCGAGGACGCCGGTTACGAGACCGAGGAGCTCAAGCAGGTCTACATCTTCCAGTCGACGCCGAACATCCTCGCCGTTCCCGCAGACAGCGAGTACCGGACGCTCGACGACTTCATCGCCGCGGCGAAGGCGAACCCCGGCGCGATCTCGGTCGGCGGCTCGGGCGACTTCAGCGCCAATCACATCGGCACCCTCCTGCTCAACGACGAGGCGGGCATCGAGACGACCTACACGCCGTTCTCCGGGACGGGCGCCGCGGTGCCGGCGCTGCTCGGTGGGCACGTCGACGCGCTCATGACCTACACCCCGATGATCGGCCAGCTCGGTGACCAGATCCGGGTCCTCGGCATCGCCACCGAGGAGCCGATGGTGGGCCTCGAGGCCCACCCGACCTTCACCCAGCAGGGCATCGACCTCGTCGAGGGCGCCTACCGCGGCGTCGCCGTCCCGCCGGAGACCCCGGACGTCATCGTCGAGAAGCTCGCCGCCACGTTCGCGAAGATCAACGAAGACCCCGCGGTCGTCGAGCAGTTCAAGGAACAGCTGTTCGTCCTGGAGAACATGGGCCCCGCGGAAGCCACGGCGTTCACGCAGGAGCGCAAGGCGGTCTACCAGGGCCTCTTCGAGCGCCTCGGCATGCTCTGACGGCTCTCGACCGCGGAAGGGAAGTCCCATGCTCGACCTCCTCGGCGGCGGCCTCCTCGCGAACCTCGCGCCGTCGATGCTGCTGCTCGTGCTCGTCGGCACCGCCGCGGGCATGGCCATCGGTGCCATGCCCGGCCTCAGCGCGACGATGGGGCTGGCGCTGCTCGTCCCGTTCACCTTCGTCATGGAGCCCACCCGGGCCCTCGTGCTCCTGGGCGCCTTCTACATGGGCGCCATCTACGGCGGGTCGTTCACCGCCATCCTCGTGAACGCGCCAGGAACACCGTCGTCGGTGGCGACAGCCCTCGAGGGCTACCAGATGACGAAGAAGGGCAAGAGCGAGCTGGCGGTCGTCGGCGCGACGATGGGCTCGCTCGTCGGCGGCCTCATCGGCGTCGTCGCCCTCATCTTCCTGGCGCCGCCGCTCGCCGAGTTCTCGCTGCGGTTCGGTCCCCAGGAGTACTTCTGGATCGCGATCTTCGGCCTGACGATCATCATCTCGATGGCCTCGGGGTCGCTGGTCAAGGGCCTCATCGGCGGCGTGTTCGGCCTCCTGCTCGCCACCGTCGGCATCGCCCCGGTCGGCGGCGAGGTCCGGTTCACCTTCGGCGAGTCGATGCTCCAGGGCGGCGTGCCGCTCGTGCCCGCCATGGTCGGGCTCTTCACGATCCCCGAGGTCATCCGGCTCGTCGCCCGCAAGGGTCGCGAGGCGCACTTGATCGCCGAGCGCGAGGAGCGCGAGAAGCTGTGGCCGATGGTCCGGCTGATCTTCTCGAGGCCGGTGAACCTCGTCCGCTCGAGCGCCATCGGCACGGTCGTCGGCATCCTGCCCGGCGCGGGTGGCAGCATCGCCAACCTCGTGGCCTACAACGAGGCGAAGCGGTCCTCGAAGCACCCCGAGACCTACGGCAAGGGCGAGCTCGACGGCGTCGTCGCCGCCGAGTCCGCCAACAACGCCACGGTCGGCGGCGGGATGATCCCGACCCTGACGCTCGGCGTGCCCGGCACCCCGCCGGACGCCATCATCATCGGCGTCCTGCTCCTGCACGGGCTGCGCCCCGGTGCGGAGCTCTTCACCGCCTCCGGCGACCTCGTCTACACCTTCATCATCGCGCTGGCCGTCTCCGCGGTCATGATGGTGCCGGTCGGCCTCATCGGCGGGCGGGCCCTCCAGCGCGGCGTCGTCGCGATGCCGGCCCGGTACCTCGCACCCGGCATCACGGTGCTGACGATCGTCGGCGCGTACGCGGTGCGCACCTCCGTCGTCGACGTCGTCATCATGCTGGTCCTCGGCGTCCTCGCCTACTTCCTGTCCCTCGCGGGCATCAGCGCCGCGCCGATCGTCCTCGGGCTCATCCTCGGCTCGATCGCCGAGACCGGGCTCGTGCAGGGAATGCTCACCGCGCAGGGCGAGCCGCAGCCGTGGCTGACGTTCTTCAACCGCCCGCTCAGCCTCGTCCTCATCGTCCTCACGGTGGTCTCGCTGGCCTGGCCGTTCGTGCGGGCGTGGCGGTCCCGTCGGGCCGCCGCCGTCCCCGCCGAGACGCTGAGGAAGGACTGACATGGCCGGACCCGCCACGCTCGACGACAAGATCAACGTTGCCGTCGCCGTCCTGACCGTCGCCGTCGCCGCCCTCTTCTGGTCCCAGCGCAGCTACACGACCGAGTACGGGGGGACGTTCGCCGACCCGGTCATCCTCGCCCTGGGGGCCCTCGGGCTCGTTCTCCTCGCCTTCGGGCTGCTGCGCCGGCCGGTCGGGCGCGGCACCGAGGTGGAGGAGGGGTTGCCGGTGCGCGGGCTCGTGCTCGCCGTCGCGCTGCTCACCGCATGGGTCGCGACCCTGCCGTACCTGGGCTACCTCGTCGGCGGGATCGTCTTCTTCATCCTCATGGCGGTGCTCATGCGCACCGAACGGCCGACGCTGCGCGGCGCCCTCCTCGACGCCGTCGTCGCGGTCGTCGTCGTCACCGCCTTCTACCTGATCTTCACCGAGGTGCTCTACGTCCGCCTGCCCGACCTCGAGTTCTGAGCAGAACGAGGAGACATACATTGGACACGAGGTACCGGATCGCCACCATCCCCGGCGACGGCATCGGCAGCGAGGTCGTGCCCGCCGCCGTGGAGGTCCTCGAGCGCGCCGGGAGCCACTTCGGGATCCGGCTCGAGTGGACCGAACTCGAGTGGTCGTGCGAGTACTACGCCCGCACCGGGCGGATGATGCCCGAGGACGGGCTCGACGTCCTGCGCGAGCACGACCAGATCTTCCTCGGCGCCGTCGGTTACCCGGGGGTGCCCGACCACGTCTCCCTGTGGGGGCTGCTCATCCCGATCCGCCGGACCTTCCGCCAGTACGTCAACCTCCGGCCCGTCACCCTCCTGCCCGGCATCGAGAGCCCGCTGCGTGCGGTGCCCGCGGGTGGCCTCGACTTCGTCGTCGTCCGGGAGAACAACGAGGGCGAGTACTCCGAGGTCGGCGGCCGCATCTCCCGCGGCACCCCGGACGAGGCGGCGATGCAGCAGGCGGTCTTCACCCGCCGCGGGGTCGAAAGGGTGATGCGCTACGCCTTCGACCTCGCCCGGAGCCGGAAGGGCCGGCTCGCCTCGGCGACGAAGTCCAACGGGATCATCCACTCGATGCCGTTCTGGGACGAGATCTTCCGCGAGCTCGGCGCCGCGCACCCCGACGTGAAGACGAGCGAGTACCACATCGACGCCCTCGCGGCCCTGTTCGTCCTCGACCCCACCCGGTTCGACGTGGTCGTCGCCTCGAACCTCTTCGGAGACATCCTCACCGACCTCGGGGCGGCGATCATCGGCAGCATCGGGTTCGCGCCGTCGGCCAACCTCAACCCCGAGCGCGAGTTCCCGTCGATGTTTGAGCCCGTCCACGGCTCCGCCCCCGACATCGCCGGCACCGGGCGGGCCAACCCGATCGGCCAGGTCTGGGCCGGGGCGATGATGCTCGAGCACCTCGGCCACGCCGACGCCGCCGCCGCGGTGATCGGCGCGGTCTCCCACGTCCTCGCCGAGACCGGGGTGCGTACCCGCGACCTGGGCGGGACCGCGTCGACCCAGGAGATGACCGCCGAACTCCTCAAGGCCCTCGATCAGGAGGTGGCGGCCCGATGAAGATCGTCGATATCCGCGAGCGGACGTTCCCGATCAGCTCCCCCATCCGCAACGCCTACATCGACTTCAGCCGCATGACGCTCAGCCTCGTCGCCGTCGTCACCGACGTCGTCCGGGACGGCAGGCCGGTGGTCGGGTTCGGGTTCAACTCCAACGGCCGCTACGGCCAGGGCGCGATGATGCGCGAGCGCTTCATCCCGCGGGTGCTGGAGGCCGACCCGTCGGCCCTGCTCGACGACACCGGCGCCAACCTCGACCCCGCCGCCGTGTGGGCGGCGATGATGACCAACGAGAAGCCCGGCGGGCACGGCGAGCGCTCCGTCGCCGTCGGCACGATCGACATGGCGTTGTGGGACGCCGTCGCGAAGATCGAGGGCAAGCCCCTGTTCCAGCTGCTCGCGCAGCGGTACGGCAACGGTGAGCCCGACCGGCGGATCTTCGTCTACGCCGCGGGCGGGTACTACTACCCGGGCCAGGACCTCACGGCGCTGCAGGACGAGATGCGCAGCTACACCGACCGCGGGTACACGGTCGTGAAGCAGAAGATCGGTGGCGCCGACCTCGACGGTGACCGGCGGCGGATCGAGGCCGTCCTCGACGTGCTGGGGCCCGGCCAGCGTCTCGCCGTGGACGCCAACGGCCGGTTCGACCGGGACACCGCCCTGCGCTACGCCGAGGCGCTCGCCCCGTACGACCTGTTCTGGTACGAGGAGCCGGGCGACCCGCTCGACTTCGAGCTCCAGGCCGAGGTCGCCGCCGCCTACGCCCCGCCGCTCGCGACGGGAGAGGACCTGTTCTCGATGCAGGACGCCCGCAACCTCGTCCGCTACGGCGGGCTGCGGCGGGACAAGGACTGGCTGCAGTTCGACTGCGCGCTGAGCTACGGGCTCGTCGAGTACCTGCGCACCCTCGACATGCTCCGGGAGAACGACTGGTCGCCGACCCGCTGCATCCCCCACGGCGGGCACCAGATGTCGCTCAACATCGCCGCGGGCCTGGGCCTGGGTGGGAACGAGTCCTACCCGGACCTCTTCCAGCCCTTCGGCGGCTTCCCCGACGGCGTCACGGTCGAGGACGGGTACATCACGATGCCGGACCTGCCGGGCCTCGGGTTCGAGGGCAAGGCGGACCTGTACGCGCTCATGGCCGAGCTGGCCGGCTGAACCCGTTCACCAGTGCCTCGCCGTCGTGGGGCGGTGACGATCGGGCGGCGCGGAAGCGGGTGTAGGCGGGCACCAGGTCGCGCGGGTTGCCACCCGAGTACTGGTAGAGCGCGATGCTGGTGGCGAGGTGCCCGAAGCGCTCCTGCAGCTTCACGCCGATGTCGGCCGGCTCGCCCACCACGGCGAAGGCGTCGAGGACGGTGTCGTCGACGAGTGCGGGCATCTCCGCCCACCGCCCCTGCGCGGCGAGCTGCTGCATCTCGTCACGCACCGCGCCGAGGCCCTCGGCCTCCAGGATCCCCGCGTAGGTCGGGATCGCCGCGTACTTGGCGATCTGCTCGGCCGCGAACCTCCTCGAGGCGACGAACTCCTCCTCGGTGGCCCCGGAGACCACGATCGGGGTCACGTGCAGGGTGAACCCGGCCATCGTCTTCCCCGCCGCCGCGCGTCCCCGCCGCAGCAGGGGCAGCGCGGTCTGCTCCAGGTAGCGGCGGGTGGCGATGGTGTGGGCGAGGTAGCCGTCGGCCACCTCGCCGGCCACCTGTGTCATCCGCTCGCCGACCCCCGCCAGCATGATCGGCGGGTTGCCGAACGGGTTGGGGCCGGGATCGAAGAACGAGTCCATCAGCGTGTGCCGGTAGAACTCTCCGCGGAAACGCAGCCGCTCCCCTGTCTCGAACGCCCGCCAGATCGCCTGGACGGCCAGCACGAACTCGCGCATCCGGGCCGCCGGACGGGACCACGGCATCCCGAAGCGGCGCGTGATGTGGGTCTTCATCTGGGAGCCGAGCCCGAGGCCGAACCGTCCGCCCGACAGCAACTGCAGGTCGTTCGCCGCCACCGCGACCGTCATCGGGTTGCGGGCGAAGGCGACCGCGAGACCGGTATTGACGCTCACCCGGCTGGTGCGGGCGGCGGCCACGGCGAGCCCGACGAACGGGTCGTGCTTGGTCTCGGCCATCCAGACCGAGTCGATGCCGAGCTCCTCCACCTCGGTCGCCACCGTGGCCAGCGCGGTCGGGGAGATCGCGACCGTGTGGTAGCCGAGTGCGAGCGCGTCCGGGTGCGGGGCCATCGCCGTCATGGCGTCGATGACAGCACGCAGCGGCGGGTGGCGACCATGTCACCAATGGGCCATGCCCTCTTCCATCGCCGCTCCACCGCCCTTCCAAGCCGCTCTGTCAGCGTCGGCGGGAGTATCAGGAAGGAGCGGTCATGACCGAGGCCTTGAGAACACCCGTCCCCGTCCCCGCAGCACCGCGCCACCTGCGGGAGGTGCCGCTGCCCGGTGACGACGAGCCCACGACGCGCTCGCGCACCGCCGAACTGCACGACCTGCGCGCCGCTGCCCGGTCCGGACCTGGCGCGCGGGCCACCGAGGCGCAGCACGCCCGCGGCAAGCTGACGGTTCACGAGCGCATCGAGGAGCTGCTCGACCCGGGCTCGTTCGTCGAGCTGGAAGGGCTGCGGCGGCACCGGGCGAGCGGGTTCGGCATGGAGGACAAGCGCCCGCACGGCGACGGGATCGTCACGGGCTGGGGCACGATCGAGGGTCGCAAGGTCTTCGTGCACGGCAGCGACTTCCGCGTGTTCGGCGGCTCGCTCGGCGAGGCGCACGCCGCGAAGATTCACAAGATCCTGGACCTGGCCGAGGCCGCGGGCGCGCCCGTGATCAGCCTCAACGACGGCGCAGGCGCCCGGATCCAGGAAGGCGTGACCGGGCTCGCGGGCTACGGCGGGATCTTCCAGCGCAACGTGCGCGCGTCCGGTGTGATCCCGCAGATCAGCGTGATGCTCGGGCCGTGCGCGGGCGGGGCCGTGTACTCCCCCGCGCTCACCGACTTCGTGTTCATGGTGCGCGGCACCTCGCAGATGTTCCTGACCGGCCCGGACGTCGTGCAGGCCGTCACCGGGGAGAAAGTCACGCACGAGGAGCTCGGCGGGGCCGACGTGCATTCGCGCGGCTCGGGCGTGGCAACGTTCGCCTACGACGACGAACGCAGCTGCCTCGCCGACGCACGCCACCTCGTGACGCTGCTGCCGTCGAACAACCAGCAGCTGCCGCCGTCCGCGCCGACCGCGGACCCGGTCGACCGGGACTGCGAGGCGCTGCTCGACATCGTGCCCGCCGATCCGACCCGGCCCTACGACATGCGCGAGGTCGTCGAGGAGATCGTCGACGACGGCGACTACCTCGAGCTGCACGAGCACTGGGCGCAGAACATCATCTGCGCGCTCGCCCGGATCGGCGGGCGCGTGGTCGGGATCGTCGCCAACCAGCCGTTGGTGTTCGCCGGCGTGCTCGACATCGACGCGTCCGAGAAGGCCGCGAGGTTCGTGCAGACTTGCGACGCGTTCAACATTCCCCTGGTCACCCTCGTGGACGTGCCCGGGTTCCTGCCCGGCACGGATCAGGAACACCGCGGCGCGATCCGGCACGGCGCGAAGCTGCTCTACGCCTACTGCGCGGCCACGGTGCCGCGGTTGCAGGTGATCCTGCGCAAGGCGTACGGGGGCTCTTACATCGTGATGGACTCGCGCTCGATCGGCGCCGACCTGTCGTTCGCCTGGCCGATCAACGAGATCGCTGTGATGGGCGCGGAGGGTGCGGCCAACGTGATCTTCCGCAAGGCGATCGCGGCCTCCGACGACCCGGCCCGGACCCGGGTGGAGAAGATCGCGGAGTACCGGGAGCAGCTGATGCACCCCTACTACGCCGCCGAGCGCGGGCTGGTGGACGACGTGATCGACCCCCGGAGGACCCGCGCACTGCTCGCCGACGCCGTGCAGACCCTGCAGGCGAAGCAGACGCCGCTGGCCTACCGCAAGCACGGCAACCCGCCGGTGTGAGCGGGATGGCCGGGAGCGAGGGCCGCGCGGACGTGGTGGTGCTGCGCGGCCGGCCCGACGACGTCGAGCTGGCGGCCCTGGTCGCCGTGCTCGCCGCGCTGCGGAACTCCGGCGCGCCGGTGGAGGAGCTCCCGCCGCCGCCCGCCCCCTGGACCCGCCCGGCCCGATACCGCGGCGCCGGCGCGTGGAACGCCCGCTGACCGAGGAGCCGATCAGCGGGCGTGCGGGGGTGGCTCTCCCGGCTGCCGTCAGGACGCCACGACGAAGCGCGACCTGTCCGAGGTCAGCACCTCCTGCTGCACCCGGCGCAGGTCCACCGACGGCTCCAGGCCCAGCTCGCGGTCGAGCAGGCGGCGCACGGCCCCGTAGGCCGCCAGGGCGTCGCTGCGCCGGCCGCTGCGGTGCAAAGCGTCGATCAGGCGGGCGTGGAACCACTCGTTGAGCGGGTGCGCGGCGACGAGCCCGCGCAGCTCCGGCACGAGCTGGCGGTGCCGCCCGATGGCCATGTCGGCCTCGATGCGCAGCTCGAGAGCGCGCACGCGCAGCTCCTCCAGGTGCTCCACGTGGCGGGTCAGCACCGGGCCGGCCTCGATCCCGGCGAGCGCGGAGCCCCGCCACGTGCCCAGGGCGGCGCGCAGCACGGTGGCGGCCTCGGCCGGCTGCTCGCGCCGCAGCAGCGTGTGGCCGTGCTCGGTGGCGCGCATGAACTGGTCGGCGTCGAACAGACCGGGCAGGTGCGAGAGGCGGTAACCGGTGGGCTCGGTGCGGAGCGCGCCCGCTCCCTCCTCGGTGGCGGCGAGCGCCTTGCGCAGGTGGTAGACGTGGGTGCGGATGGTGGTCACGGCGGTGCGCGGGGGCCGCTCGTCCCACAGCTCCTCCGTGAGGGTCCGCACGCTCACGACCTCGCCCGCGCGCAGGAGCAGCAGCGCGAGCACCTTGCCGATCTTCGGCCCGCGCGGCGTGCGGTCGACGTCGCCGTCGCGCACGGCCAGTGGTCCCAGTACGTGATAGGTCGTCATTCCCGCCACTCCCGCTGATCCCGGCCGCTACCCACGTCAAGGGGTCTACCGGGGCCGGCGGGCGCCCCACAACGCCGCTACCCACGAAGTGCCACCGGGTGCGCCCATCGACCGTCCCCCCTGCTCCGGAAGGAGAAGGGTGCGCGGGCGGGCGGGTCCGTAGCGTCCGGTGGAGAAGTCGTGAGAAGCCACCGGACGAAGGAGCATGCCATGCGGGTGGGGCCCACGTTCGCGAGCCGGCTCGCACCGGTGTCGGACCCCTACGAGGTCGGCCGCGAGGCGATCCGGGCGTTCGCGGCGGCCGTCGGCGAACCCGACCCGGTGTACCGCGACCCGGACGCGGCGCGCGCCCAGGGGCACCCCGACGTGATCGCACCGCCGACGTTCGTCGTCTCCCTGACGATGCGCAGCGAGGTGCAGGCGGCCGCCGACGCCTTCGGCGACATCGACATCGCCGACGTCCTGCACCGGGACCAGTCCGTCGTCTACTCGCGCCCGGTGCGGGCCGGGGACCGGCTCGTCGTGACGAGCGGGGTCTCCTCCCGGGAGGTCGACGGGCGCCGGTTGCTCGCCCTCGAATCCGACGTGCGCACGACCGACGGCGAGCACGTGTGCACGACGAACAGCGCTGTGGTCTACAGCGGGCCGGTGACCCGGTGACCGCCGCCGTCGGGGCGTCCACCCGCCCCTCGTACGCCGACGTCGAGGTGGGGACCGAGCTGCCCGAGTACGTACAGGTGGTGGTCCGCCAGGACCTGGTGCGCTACGCGGCCGCGTCCGGCGACCTCAACACGATCCACTGGGACGAAGCCGCGGCCCGCGCGGCCGGACTGCCGGACGTGATCGCTCACGGCATGTACACGATGGGGGTGGCGGGCGCCGCGCTCACCGCGTGGGCCGGTGGCGGCGCCGTGCGCTCGTTCCGCACCCGGTTCGCCCGCCCGGTGCCCGTGCCGCGCGGCGAGGAGGGCACCAGGATCGTCGTCACCGGCCGGGTCGCCGAGTTGCTCGCGACGCCGGCCGTACGCGTCGAGCTGGACGTGCGCTGCGGCGGCGTCAAGGTGCTGGCGCGCACCGCCGCGATCGTCGAGCTCGCCCCATGACGATCGTCCGGCCGCGCCCCGTGGCGGCCCCGCTGGTGCGCCTGGTGGTGCTGCACCACGCGGGCGGCTCTCACCTGCCGTTCCGCCGGTGGTCCCGGCTGCTGCCCGCGGGCTGGGAGGCGTGCCTGCTGGACGCGCCGGGCCGCGGGTACGCCGCGGACGTGCCGCCCCTGCGCACGATGCCGCGGCTCGTGGAGCACCTCGTGGCCGAGCTCGCCCCGCTCACCGACCGCCCGTACGCGATGTTCGGGCACAGCATGGGTGCGGTCGTCGGGTTCGCGCTCTGCACGGAGCTGCAGGCCCGCGGCCTCCCGCTGCCGGTCTGGTTCGGGGCGTCCGCTCATCCCGGTCCGCGCGCACCCGGACGGGACCGCACGCCGGCCCTGCACCGCCTCGCCCCGGGCACCCTGCGCACGGTCCTGCACCGCATCGGCGGCCTGCCCGCCGGCATGCTGCACGACGACGATCTGTGGTCCCGGATCGAGCCGCTGCTGCGCGCCGACCTGGAGGTCGCCGAGAGCTGGCGGCCCACGTCGGTCGACGTGCTCCCCGTGGCGCTCACCGCGTTCTGCGGACGGGACGACCCGGTGGCGCGCCCGGGGGCGATGCGGCGGTGGGCCGTGCACACCGAGCGATTCGGGGGCGTGCGGGAGTTCCCCGGCGACCACTTCTACGTGCAGAGCGCCCGGGACGACGTGGTGGCCGCGGTCGTCGCCGACGTGCGCGCGGCCACCACCGGCTCAGGCCGAGCGTGGATCGTCGGAGCCGCGCAGCGACGGGGCGTGGATGAGGCCCGCGGCCGCGGCCCGGTTCACCGCATCGATGCGCGAGACCGCACCCAACTTCTCGAACGCGTTGCGCAGGTGCCGCTTCACCGTGGCCTCGGTGATCGAGAGCCGGGTGGCGATCTGGCGGTTGCTGAACGCGGCCGCCACGAGCACGAGGATCTGCCGCTCCCGGGGTGAGATGAGCCTCGACGTGCTCCGCTCGGCCATCAGCGACCCGTGCGTCACGGACATGACGAGACGGCGCCCACCGCCCGACTCCAGGGCGCCGCGGATGGCCGCCGTCAGCGCCTGCCGCCCGATCGACTTGTGCAGGTACCCGGCCACCCCGCACTCGACCATGTCCCGCACGAGCTGCGGGGCGTCGTGCATCGTCAGCATGATCACCCGCGAGCCGGGCGACACCCCACGGATGCCGCGAACGGTCTCGGTCGGCACGTTGTGCGGCATCTCCACGTCCAGGAGCACGACGTCCGGGCGCAGCCGGCCGGCCAGCTCGACGGCCTCGGCGCCCTCGCAGGCCTCTCCGACGACCTCGAAGTCCGACTCGAACCCCAGCAGCTCACGCATCGCCTCGCGCAGCAGCGTGTGGTCGTCCGCGAGCAGGATGCGCACGGTCCTGGGTTCTCGGAACGCGGTCAACTGGCACTCCCGGTGAGGTCGACGTGCAGGTCCACCCGGGTGCCCCGGGGCCGGGTCGCGGTGATCTCGAGCGTGCCGCCGAGAGCCTGCGCCCGCTCCCGCATCACGGCCAACCCGCCGCCGCGCCCGGTCCTCGGCCGGGTGCCCAACCCGACGCCGTCGTCGTCGACGCTCGCCCGCACGGCCTGCGGTGTGATGTCCACGACCGCGGTGACCTGCTCCGCGCAGGCGTGGGTGTACGCGTTGCGCAGTGCCTCGCGGAGCACGGCGAACACCTCGTCGCGCACGCGCGGCGCGAGCGACTCCTCGTCACCGCGCACCACGACGGTGGTGCGGGCCCCGAGCACGTTCGCCCTGGACGCGAACTCCTGGATGTCGACCTCGAGCCCCGTGACCCAGCTGCGGTCCTGCAGCTGGGACACCAGTCGCCGCGTGCACTGCTGGAGCTCCTCGAGCGTGCGACGCGCATCCGACACCCGATCGGCGGAGGTGGGCTCGCCACGCGCTGCCGCGACAGCGAACAGGTCCAGCTGGTAGAGCGCGAGGGCGACGCCGCTGCCGACCCAGTCGTGCACCTCGCGGGCCAGGTCCCGGCGCTCGTCGACACCGGCGGTCCACCCGTCGGCGGACGGGACGCTCTCGTCCTTCAGCGCCCGGTGCAGTGCCTCCGCACCTGCGGCAAGCACGCGCACGCGTTCGGGGTGGTCGTCGACGGCGACCGCGAACTCGGCCATGAGCGCGGCGAACAGGAGCTCGCCGGAGGCATGGCCTCGGGTCCGGACGGTCGTGGCGCATCCGACGAACGCGGCGACCAGACGGCCGTGCAACCCGTCGAGCTGTCCGGGTTCCACGAGGTGGCACAGGTGCTCGTCGAGCCGGTCGAAGACCCGCTCGAGCAGCGGCGGCACCCTCGCGGCACGGGAACCGGCGGCTCTTCCCAGCCGGCTCGAGGTACATGTCATTGTCATCTGCTGCCCCCCTATGGATCCGCATCCCGAGGTCGTGCCGGACAGCCCCTCCCCCGAAGGGGGCATCCCGACCTCAAGAAAAGATCCTGTGTTCATCTCTGCGTAGCCCTACGGAAACGTACGTCTCCTGTGGAAATCCGCTCACTGTGACGAACTCGTACTCTGAGCATCCATCAGGCCATTACGCTGGCTATCAGTCATTTCGACCAGATCGGGGAATCGTGATGACGTTGCATGGCCGCAAGGCCGAGCGTGAGGCGATGCGGGAGCTCGTGGAGGCGGCACGGAACGGGTCGGGAGGTGCCCTGCTCGTCACGGGTCCGCCCGGTGCCGGCCGCTCGAGCCTCCTCGCGGAGGCCGCCGAGGACGCGTCGGCCGACATGTCCGTGCTGCGCGCGGACGGCGTCCCGGGCGAGAGCGACCTGCCGTTCAGCGGCCTGGCGCAGCTGCTGGCCCCGGTCCTGGCGGAGTTGGAGCACCTCCCGGCCCCGCAGGCCGCCGCCCTGGGCAACGCGGTCGGTCTGGGTGCGGGGCCGACGCCCACGCTGCCCGTCGGGGCCGCCGTGACCGCGGTGCTCGGCCGCACCGCGACCCGGCGCCCGCTGCTGCTCGTCGTGGACGACCTGCAACTGCTGGACCGCGCGTCCGTCGCAGCGCTCCGGTACGCCGCCCGCAGGCTCGTGGCCCTGCCCGTGGCCGCGCTCCTGAGCGCGGAGAGCCCACCGAAAGCGGCGCTCGCCGAAGCCGGTCTCCGCCGGCTCGCCCTCCGCGGTCTGGACGAGGACGCGGCTGCCGCACTGCTCGCCGACCACGGCTGGGCACCACCTTCGCCCGTCCGCGCGGCCGCGATCGCGGCCACCGGCGGCAATCCGCATGCGCTGATCCAACTGGCCCGCGCGGCATCACCCGCCGACCGGATCGAGGACCTCGCGGGCCGCGTCTCGGTGCCGCTCGGCGACCGGCAGCGCGCCGCATTCCTCCGGCAGGTGGCCGGACTCCCCGCGCCCACCCGCGCCTTCCTCGTCGTCGCCGCCGCGGCCGGGGAGGACGGTCCCATCAGCGCCGTGTTCGACGCCGCGCGCGGTCTCGGCCTCGGCGCCGACGCCCTCGCCCCGGCCGAGCGGGCGGGCGCGGTGGCGGTCCGACCCACCCGCATCGCGTTCCGGCACCCGCTCCTGCGAGCGGCGATCTACCAGGACGCCCCGTACCTCGAGCGGCTGGCCGCGCACGGCGCCCTCGCCGCCGCCATCGACCCGCACGACGCGGACACCGCCACCCGCCACCGTGCCATCGCCGCCCAGGGCCCGGACGAAGCGCTGGCCCGGGCGCTGGAACGGATCGCGCTCGCTCATCCGGCGAGTGCCACGGAGGCCGCGGTGATGCACTGGGCGGCCCGGCTCAGCGCCTGCGGCCTGCCGCGCCTGCAGCGCACCACGGCTGCAGCGCTCGCGGCGTGGCGCTCCGGGCAGATCGATTTCGCCCGCGAGCTGTCGGCCCGGCTGTCCACGGTCAGCGAGCCGCAGACCGAGGCGCGGCTCGCCCGGCTCCGCGGGCTGCTCGAGATCACCGGTGGCGACCCGGTCACCGCGTTCACCCGCCTCGAGCGGGTCGCAGGCGATCTGCTGCCCTCCACGCCGGTCGACGCCGCACTGCTGCTCGTGCTCGCCGTGGCCGCGGCCCTCGACGCCGGGGAGCTCGGCGGCGGGCGCCGGGCCGCCGCGACCGTCGCCCGGCTGGGCGGGCCTGCCGGCCGGATCGGTGAACGCCTCGGGCTCGCCCTCGACGGGCGGCTTCCCGCGGACACGGCCGAACCGGCCCAGATGATGGCGGACATGCCGGCCGAGCTGAGCGAGCACTCCGGCATGCGGGAGGTGCTGGTGATGGCGCTCGGCGCGCTCGGCCCGCACCCGGTGCTCACCCGGGAGTTCGGGGTGTCGGTCTGCGCGTGGCAGCGCGGCGCCGGCATGTTCGGCACGCTCACGATGAACCTCCTCTGGCTCGCCGATGTCGACATCCACCTCGGCCACTACGACGAGGCGGCGGCGTCCGCCGAGGAGGTACTGCAGTTCACCCGCGACACCGGCCAGCAAGCGGGGTCTGCGCTCGCGCTCGCCCACCTGGCCCGGATCGCCGCGATCCGCGGCGACCACGCCGCGTGCCGGACGCTGGCCGCACAGTCGCTCACGACCGGGACAGCCACGAGGGCACGGGCGGCGGCCGCCCACGCGAGCTGGGCCGTCGCACTCGCCGCGCTCGCCGAGGGCGACCCGCGCGAGGCTTTCGACCGGCTCCTGCTGCTCACCGAACCGGGCACCCCGTTCTGCCACGAGCTGATCGCGCGCCTGGCCGCCTCGGACCTCGTCGAGGCCGCCGTGCGCGCCGAGCAGCTCGGGCCGGCGCGGCGGATCACGGCGGAGTTCACGGACTGGGCCCTGCGGTCCACGCTGCCGTGGGCGGAATCGCACATGTACCGGTGCCAGGCGCTCGTCGTCGACGACGACGAGGAGGCCCACCGGCTGTTCTCGCTCGCCGGGAAGGCCGCGTCCGGCGGTCACCGGCCCTTCGACCTGGCCCGCACGGCGCTCCTGCGCGGCGAGGCCCTGCGCCGGGACCGGCGCAGGGCCGAGGCCCGCCCACCGCTGCGGCTCGCGGTGGAGCTGTTCGACGGGCAAGGCGCCCGGCGCTGGGCCGAGATCGCGCGCTCCCAGCTGCGCGGGGCCGGTGGCCTGGGTGCATCACCGCGCGACGACCGCCCCGTCGCCACCCTCCTCACCGCTCAGGAGCTGCAGGTGGCGCGGCTGGCCGCCGACGGCCTGTCCAACAAGGAGATCGCCGCGCTGCTGTTCATCAGCCCGCGCACGGTGGGTTACCACCTGTACAAGCTGTTCCCGAAGCTCGGCATCTCCACCCGCTCCCAGCTGCGCAACGTCGAGTTCGACGATGTGGAGGACGCCGATGCGGCCAACGCCTGAGAGCTGGGTGCGCCGCCTCAGCAGCGCACCACCATCGCTCCCGCCCCGCCGTCCTCACCCACCGAGGTGAGCAGGGCGACCCGGTTCCCGCCACCCGTCGCGAGCAGGGCCGCGAGCTGCAGGGCACCGCTCGCGCTGTACGCCTCGCCCACGGCCGGCAGCACGTCGAGGGTCGGCGGTAGCACACCCAGCTCGGTCCCGAGCGCCCTGCGTTCCATCCGGGCGAGTCGGGTGTGCGCGGTGGCGCCCGGCACCACGACGTCGATGTCGGCCGCGGTCAGCCCGCTGCGCGCCACGGCGGCCGCGATGGTGCGCCGCAGCCCGCCGTACAGGCCGGGGCCCGCGCCGCCGAAGTAGCCGACCTCGCAGCCCAGCAGCTCGGCGACCGGGGTGCCACCCCCAGCGGGAGCCACCACGAAGAATGCAGCGCCCTCGCCGAGCGGGGCATCCGGTGCGAGCAGCCCGGTGAGGTGCCACGCCCACGCCGTGCGGGCCGTGACCTCCTCCACCGCACCGACGAGCAGCCGGTCGGCCCGGCCGCTGCTCAGCGCGGTGCGCGCGTACCGCACGGCGAGCAACCACGACAGCGCACCACCGGAGACGGCGGCGTTCACGCCCAGCAGCCCGTGCCGGATCGCGATCTGCCCGCTGCAGGCGTTCATCACCGTGTTCGGGAACGTCGCCGGATTCACCATGTACGGCTTCTCGTGCACGATCGTGTCACGCCCGACGTCGGTGGCCGTCGCGATGCTGCCTGCGGTGGTGCCGACCACCACGCCGGTACGGTCGAGCCGGGCCCCGCCGAGACCACCGGGCAGGCCTGCGATGGCCTGGTCCGCGGCGAGCAGCCCGAGCTGGGTGAGCCGGTCGAGGTTGCGGGTGCCCTTGCGGCCGAGCAGCGCCGCCCGGTCGAACCGCGCGACGGTGCGGACCGAGCGGGCCGGGTGCTCGGCGGCGTCCGGGTCGACGGGCTCGTCGTGCGGCGCGGACGTGCCGGCGAGCACGTCGCGCAGCGGGCCTGCGCCGAACCCGGCCGCCGACACCACTCCGGTCGCGGTGATCACCAGCGGGGCCACCTCGGGGAGGTCGGTCGGCGCGGACGTCGCGGTCACCGCGGTCATGACGCCCGCCCGAACATCGTGATGGCGTTGTTGCCGCCGAAGGCGAACCCGTGGTTCTGCACGACCGACGGTGTGGCCGCGCGGGCCACCCCCGGCACCGGGTCGACGCCCGCGCCGAGCGCGGGGTCGAGCGTGCGCAGGTTGGCCGTCGGCGGCAGGAATCCCTCCTCGAGGGCCTTGCAGCAGATGGCCGCGCCGAACCCGCTCGCCGCGCCCATCGTGTGCCCGATCATCGACTTGATCGAGCTGATCGGCGGCAGCCGGTCCGGGAACACCTGACGCATGGCCGCGACCTCGGTGGCGTCGTTCGTGGGGGTGCCGGTGCCATGCGCGCACACGTAGTCGACCTGCTCGGGCGCCACCCCGGCCGAGGCCTGCGCGAGCCGGATGCACGCCGCGATGCTGTCGGCGTCGGGGTTGACCATGTGCCTGGCGTCGCAGTTCGCGCCGTACCCCAGCAGCTCGGCGTAGATCCGCGCACCGCGGGCCTGCGCCACGTCGTAGGGCTCGAGCAGCAGCGCCACACCGCCCTCACCTGTGAGGATGCCGGAACGATCGACGTCGAAGGGGCGGCAGACGTCCGTGGCGAGCGCCCCGAGCTGCAGGAAACCGGCGTGCGTCGACCGGTTCACCGCGTCGGCCCCACCGGCCACCATCAGGTCCGCCTCACCGGACACGATCAGGTCGTAGGCGTAGCCGAGCGCGAAGTTGCTCGCGGAGCACGCCGACGGCACGGTCTGCGCCGGACCGGTGAGCCCCAGCTCGTGGTTCACGGCGGTGGCGATCCGGTTCGCCGGCACCTTCGTGACGAGGTCGGCGTCGATGTTCTTGAGCCCGTCGGCGACCCACTGGTCGGTGAGCTGCTGGATCACCGGCGCTTCGCCGCACGTCGTGCCCATCACGGTCCCGGCGCGCCGGTCTGCGAGCGACGCGGGGTCGAGGCCCCCGTCCTGCACGGCGAGCCTGCCCGCCGCCGCGGCGAAGACGGCGCTCGGGCCCCAGTGATCGGGCTCGACCCGCTCGAGGACGTCGCGCGGCTCGAAGCCGCGCACCTCGCAGGCCAGCGTGGCCGGGAAGCCCGTCGTGTCGAAGGAGGTGATCTCCGACGACCCCACCCGCCCCTCCCTGATCGCGGAGGTGAAGGCGTCGATGCCGATCCCCACGCAGCTCACGGTGCCCAGTCCGGTCACCGCCACCCTGCGCCGCTCATGCACGACCGGTCACCTCCTGCACCGGCGCGCCGTCGTAGGTGTCGAGGAGACCGAAGACGGCCTCCAGGTTGATCATCTTCATGAGCTCGGTCTTGGGGATCATGATCCCCAGCTCCTTCTCGACCCGCGCCACCACCGCGATGAGGGCCAGCGAGTCGGCGTCGTAGTCGTCCACGAAATGGCCGGTGAGCGTGAACTCGGACGCCTCCAGCTCCAGCTCCTGCGCGATGATCTCGAGGGCCTTCTCCTGCACCGGGCCGGTCGTGACCGCATTCTCGCTCATCCTGCTACCCCTTCGTCCCGACGGGTTGACGAGCGAAATCGTGGGAGTGCACCACGCACCGGCGCAAGAACGCGGCGCCAAGGACGTAACCGGCGGTGCGCATTTCGACGCATGCCCCGGCCGAATCGACGCCCCTTTCATTCCCGTTCCACGCCACGCTGCGAACGTCCGGTCGGATGTGCCAGTCGAAGAGGAGGAGCACGGAGCATGAGCGTGCAGCCCACGACCGCCCAGCTCACCTACGACCGCACGATCGCCCGGCAGATGGTGCACCGGGCCGCCGTCGCCGAGGTGTTCGTGACCGACGCACTGCAGATCGCCGAGAAGCAGGTACGGGTGGCCGTGCAGCTCCCCCCGAGCCACGGCTACTTCGGCGACCACACCGGCGGGCAGCTCGACCCGCTGCTCCTGCTCGAGGGGGCCCGCCAGGCCGGGATCTACGGCGGGCACCTCGTCGCGATCCCGCTGACCGACACGATGCTGATCAGCGAGTCGACGCTCGTGATCACCCGCCCCGACCTGATCGCCGCCGCCGAGCGGCCGATCCGGCTCGTCATCACCGGCACGTACGGGACGCGCAAGCCCGGCGGGCGCAGGTCGCGCTCCGGGCACGTGCTGCAGGAGTTCGAGCTCGACGGCGCCCTCGTCGGCACCCACCGGCTGGACGTGCTCGTGATGACCCGCGAGCAGCACGCGGCAGTGCGTGCCATCGTCCGCGAGGGGCCCGCCCCGACGACGGCCGAGATGCCCGACGCCGCCCACCGGCAGGCCGTGGCACCCGCGTCCGTGGGGCGCAGCAACCCGGCCAACGTGGTGCTGGCGCAGCACGCGTGCGGGCCGGACGGCCACCGCGCACTGGTGGCACCGCGGTTCGGCAACCGCAGCCTGTTCGACCACGTCTACGACCACCTGCCGGGAGCGGTGCTCACCGAGGCCGCCCGGCAGCTGGCGTTGCTCGCCGTCGGCCGGCCCGACACCGAGGTGGTGGCGATCACCGCCCGGTTCCCGCGGTTCGCGGAGCTGGACCGGCCCACCGTCGCCACCACGCCGGCCACCGGACCGGCGACGACGGAGATCCCCGTCAGCTTCACCCAGGACGGCACCGAGGTCACGAGCATCACGATCACGGTGCGACAGCAGCAGCCCCGACAAGGAGGAGTGCGATGACCGTCCGCGCCGTGTGGACCGACTTCGGAGGGGTGCTCACCCCGCCGATCGAGCACACGCTGATGGCCTTCTGCCGCAGGCACCGGCTCGACCCGGTCGACGTCGGCGCGGCCGCGGCGACCGTGACCGCCCGCTACGGCACCGACGACGTGATGCTCCCGCTGGACACGCCGCTCGTCAGCGAGCAGGAGTGGCTGCGCGAGATCGCCGACGAGCTCGGCATGGCCGAGGCGCCCACGACGATGGCCGACTCCTGGTTCGACGGGCGCGAGACCAACCACGCCTGGCTGGCGCGGCTCGATGCGCTCCGCGCGAGCGGCGTGTTCGTCGGGATGCTCTCCAACATGGTCCCCGCCTGGGACACCCACTGGCGCCGGATGGTCGGCCCCGGCCACTTCGACGGCGTGGTGCTGTCGTTCCAGGTGGGGATGCGCAAGCCGAGCCCGGAGATCTTCGCGCTGGCGCTGGAGCGCTCCGGCACCCGCCCGGACGAGACGGTCTTCGTCGACGACCTCGCCGGCAACTGCGCGGGCGCCCGCGCGGCCGGCTGGACCGCCATCCACTTCACCGACACGGCCGCAGCGGTCGCCGAGCTCGACACCCTCGTCCCGCACACCCTGCAGAAGGAGCCGACATGACCCGTTCTGTCCTCGTCACCGGCGGCAACCGCGGCATCGGCCTCGCGATCGCCAGAGCGTTCGCCGACGACGGCGACAAGGTGGCCATCACCCACCGCACCGGGGAACCGCCCGCCGGGCTGTTCGGTGTGCGCTGCGACGTGACCGACTCGGCGTCGGTGCAGCGCGCGGTCGCCGAGGTCGCCGCCCAACAGGGCCCGGTGCAGGTACTGGTGAACAACGCCGGCATCACCAAGGACGGCCTCTTCCTGGGCATGGACGAGGAGGAGTTCGTGTCCGTGGTCGACACCAACTTCCTCGGCGCCATGCGCGTGACCAAGGCCGTGGTGCCCGACATGGTGAGGGCCCGCTGGGGCCGGATCATCTTCATCGGCTCGGCCGTGGGCATGTGGGGCAGCCCGGGGGTCTCCAACTACGCCGCGTCCAAGTCGGCGCTCGTCGGGCTGGCCCGCTCGCTGGCGTGGGAGCTGGGCAAGCGCAACATCACGGTCAACGTCGTGACGCCCGGCCTGATCGAGACCGAGCTCGTCGCGCACGTCGGCGAGGCGCCCCGCGCCCACGCGATGGCCAACACCGCCATGCGTCGCCCGGGCCGGCTCGAGGAGCTCCCGCCGGCCGTCCAGTTCCTGGCCGGCGAGGGCGCCAGCTACGTCACCGGCGCGCTGCTCCCGGTGAGCGGCGGCGCGGCGATGGGCCACTGACAGAGCAGACGAACAGGGCCCGGCGGGATATCCCGCCGGGCCCTGTTGCTGTCCGGATCGCAGTCGGTGGACCGGCGGCGGCGTGAGGGGGTGACGCCGCCGCCGGCCCGGCCCCGGCCCCGATCGGATCGGGGCCGGGAGTCCGCTTCCGTCAGTCGACCGAGGCCGGCACCCGGCCCGCGCGGTGCCGGTCCACCTCACCGGCGGCGGGCGGCGGGCCGTCGTGCGACTCCGGCACGCCCCAACGCCGCCACCAGCGGGCCAGTGGCGCGGGGGCCCACCAGGCCCGGTCCCCCAGCAGCCGCATCGTGGCCGGCACGAGCAGTCCGCGGACGATCGTGGCGTCGACGACGACGGCGATCACCAGGCCGACGCCCACCATCATCATGAACGTGATGTTCGAGAGCACGAACCCGCCGACCACCACCACGAACAGCAGTGCGGCGCTGCTGATGATCCGGGCGGACTGCTGGATGCCGATCGCCACCGACTCGACCGGATCGCCGGTGGCCTGCCAGCTCTCCCGGATGCGGGAGAGCGTGAACACCTGGTAGTCCATGGCCAGCCCGAAAATGATCACGAGGATCAGCATCGGCATGTTGGCGTCCATGAAGCCCTCCGGCACGAAGCCGAGGACGCCGGACAGGAAGCCGAACTGGAAGATCAGCGCGATCGTGCCGAAGGCCGCTGACAGCGAGAGCACGTTGAGCAACAGCGACTGCAGCGGGATCAGCACCGACCCGAACGCCATGAAGAGCACGACGAACGAGATCACCGAGATGTAGAGCGCGAGCCAGGGCAGCCGCTCTCCGAGCATCGACAGCATGTCGACCAACGACACCGGGTAGTTGGTGAAGCGGACGGTCGCACCCTCCGGGGGCGCCTCCGCACGGAGTCCCGCGACCATCGCGGCGGCCTCGTCGGACTGCGGGTCCATGCCGTAGCCGAGGGTGAGCCGGGCGAGGTCCCCCTCGGTGCCGGTGATCGCTGCCCCGTCCACGCCGGGCACCTGGTCGAGCCGGGACGCGAACTCCTCGAGCGCCGCGGTGGACTGCGGGCCGTCGGCGGGCCCCGGCAGCTGCACCACGGCCGTGACGACGGCGGTGGGGTCGCGGACGAACTCGTTGTCGAGCATGTCGTCGACGACGCGGCTGTCGGTGCCGGCGGGCAGCACCCAGTCCGACGGGCGACCCCACTGCGCGCCCAGCAGCGGCGTGCCGGCCGCGAGCAACAGCAGGGTGAGGCCGACGGTGACGGCCACCGGCCGTCGCATGATCGCCTTGGCCGTGCGGTACCAACGGCCCTCGTGCACGGGAACCGTCTCGGCGTCGCGGCGGCCGAACCGCGGCAGCGGCAGGCGCAGCGCGTTGATCCGCGGCCCGGCGAACCGGAGCAGTGCCGGGAGCAGCAGCAGCACCGCGACCACGCCGAACAGCACCACGCTGACGATCGCGAAGGCCATCGAGAGCAGGAAGCGCGACGGGAAGATCACGAGCCCGATCAGGGTGAGGGCGATGGCGACACCGGAGAAGGTGACCGTGCGGCCCGCGGAGCCCATCGTGCGTTCCACGGCCTCGTCGACCGTGCGGCCCGCGGCGAGTTCCTCGCGGAAGCGGTTGACGACCAGCAGGCCGTAGTCGATCGCGAGGCCGAGCCCCAGCAACGTGACGACGTTGATCGAGAACGTGGACACCGGGTAGAACATCCCGACCACCCGCAGCACGGCGAGCGAGCCGACGGCCACGACCGTGCCCACCACGAGCGGGATCGCCGCGGCCACCAGGCTGCGGAAGATGATCACGAGGAGGACCAGCAGGATCGGGATCGAGACCATCTCGGCGCGCACGAGGTCCTGCCCGGTGAGCGCGTTGACCTGCTCGTTGACCGGCACCAGCCCGCCGTAGCGCACCTCGTAGCCCTCCACCGCGAGCCGATCCTCGATCGTCTCCTGGTACAGGACGACGTTCTCCTCCTCCGTGGGCCCCGCGAGCTGGATCGCCACGTACGTGGACCGCTGGTCGGCCGAGACGAAGTCGGGAGATCCGGTGGTCCAGTACGTCTCCAGCCGCGTGTAGGACGAGGCTGGCACGCGCGACGCGGACTCGGTGACCGCGGCCTCGAAGGCCGGGTCGTCCACGGTGGAGTCCGGACTGGTGTACATGACAACGACATCGGTGGCGTAGCGGCCGAGCGGGCCGGCGAGGATCTCGTTGGCTTCGGCCGACTCACTGTTCGGGTCGTCGAAGCCGGCTCCTCCGCCGAAGGCACCGAAGGCGCCCGCCCCCCAAATTCCCGCCAGTGCGACGAACAGGATGGTGCCGACCACCACCGTCCATCGCCGCCGTGCGGCCGTCCTGCCGAGTGCGGCGAACATGACTACTCCCTCGACTGCGGATAGTGGATCGTTGTGCTATCGGTATAGATGCTATCCATACCGACCGGACCCCGGCAACGGGGCCGGAGGGGATGAATCGGACAGCTCAGAACAGCGCCATCGCCCGGACAGGCGCACCGAACCCGCCGCGCAGCTTGGGCACACCGAGCACCAGGGTGGCGCCTGCGTCGGGAACCTCGTCGAGATTCGCCAACGCCTCCAGCCCATAGCGCCCCGTGGTGAGGAGCATGCGATGGACCAGCGGGAAGAGCCGACTGCTGTGGTCGAGGCTGATCGTGTCGGTGCCGAACCCGACGACCGAGCGCTGCGTGACGAGGAAGTCGGCCGCCTCCGGGCTCACGCCGGGAAAGCTCAGCGTTTCCGCTGCGACGTCCAGGTTGAGGAAGGCGGGCGTGTCGACGCGGCGGTACCAGGAGGCGTCGGCCGCCACGAACGCGCCTCGGGGCAGGCGCCCGTTGCGCCGCTCCCACGCCTCGATGTCGGCCACGGTCAGCTCGGTGGTGTTGTCCCGGTCGGCCCGGTCGGCGTACCGCACCACCGCGAGCGGCGCGATGAAGTTCTCCAGCGGCAGCTGGTCGACGGTGACCGCACCGTTCTGCGCGTGCGCCGGCACGTCGATGTGGGTGCCCGTGTGCTCGTTGAACCGCCACTCGTTGGTGTTGAAGCCGTGCTCGTCCAGGTTGCGCCACTGCCGCACCTCGGGCGGCCGGACGAACACCTCGAACACCGGGAAATCGGGGCTGAGCGGGTGGGTCAGGTCGACCACCCGGTCGAATCCGATCGTCCGGCGCGCGGCGGCAGGCGTGACGGGCTGGGTGACGACGGGCTGGGCGGCGGCCGCGGCGGGCACCACCGCGGCGCCGGCGAGCCCGAGCATCCCGCCCAGCGCGGCCCGCAGCATCCGCCGGCGGCCGATCCCGCCCAGGCTCGGCGCCTCGGGCACGTCGGCGTCGGCCCGCAGGACAGCGGCGCCGGGCGACGGGCCTGCGGGCCCGCCGTGGTCGGCGTCGGTGCGATCGGCGCTACCGGTGTGACCGATGTGGTCGCAGCCGCATCCCGGGCCCGTGTCGGCGCCATCGAGCGCGGCGAGGATCGTGTTCGGTGAGCACATGTCCGTCCCCCTCTGCGGACGCGCCGACCCTCAGGCCGGCACCATCCCGCGGTCGCGGTACCAGGCGGCGGTGGCGCGCATGGTGTCGTCCAGGTCGCGGAAGCCGATCCCGAGCTCCCTGGTGGCCCGGCCCCCATCGATGTGTCGGCGATGGCCCTCGATCAGGGCCAGAACGCCCTGGCGCGTGGCGGCGGGCGGCAGGCCACGTCTGCGGGCGCGCCGCTCCATCAGGCCGATCACGGCCAGCGCGACCCGCGGGGGCACCGGGCGCGGCGGCGCCACCCCGACCGCCCGCGCGGCGGCCGCGGCGACCTGTGGCAGCGGCCGCTTGACGCCGGCCACGATGTAGCGGCCGTTCCCTGCGACGGCGGCTCGCACGCAGGCCTGCGCGACGTCCCGGGCGTCCACGACGTGGTTGGCGGCGGCGGGCACCCGCGGCATCCGGCCTTCGGCGATCGCGAGGAACAGCCTCCCTGCCGACGTCGGGCCGGCGTCGCCCGGGCCCCACATCCACCCCGGCAGCACGGTGGACACGCGCATCCGGCGAACGGAGTCCCGGAACTCGGCGACCACCTGCTCGGAATCGATCTTGCTGAGGTAGTAGCGGTTCTCGGTCGCGCTCCGGTCCAGGGGTGTCGACTCGGTGGCCGGGCGGCCCGGGCCCGACGGCCCGAGCACCCCGATGGAGCTGACGTGCACGGCGGACGAGAGCCCGGCCCACTCCGCGGCACGCAACAGCACGCCGACCGCACCGACGTTCGTCCGGTGCAGCAGGGCGGGGTCCGCACCGGGCTCGTAGTACTCGCGGAAGTAGGCAGCGGTGTGCACGAGGGCCTCGGCTCCGGCGAACACCCCCGCCTCGACCAGCGCAGCCACGTCGGTGACGTCGCCGTGCACGATGTGCAGATCCGGCGAGCGCGGCAGCAGGGTGGCGGCGCGAGCGGGGTCACGCACGACCGCCACCACCTCGCCGCCGCCGTCGAGCAAGGTGCGCACGACGTTGCTGCCGAGCAGTCCTGAGGCACCGGTCACCACCGTGCGACGCGGGACAGCTGCTTCCGTTGCGGTCATCGAACTCCTCCGGTCAGCCGGCGGCTACGGGTTTGCGAGGCGCCGGTGCGGTGCCCTCGCCTGCGGGGTCTGCGGTCGGTGGGCCGCCGTCGTGCAGGCCGAAGCGGCGGTGGAAGCGGCGCAGCGGGGCGGGCGCCCACCACGTGGCCGGACCGGTCCAGGCGAGCACCGCCGGAACGAGCAGGCAGCGCACGATCGTGGCGTCGACGAGCACGGCGAGCCCCACCCCGACGCCGAGGAGCTGGATGTTGGTCACGCGCGCGGCGCCCATCGCGAACAGGACGATCGACAGGATCACGGCGGCCGCGGTGATCAGCCCGCCGGTACGGGCCATGCCGAGCGCCACGGCCTCGCGGTGCTCCCGCCCGCGGTCGTGCTCCTCCTTGACCCGGGAGAGCATGAACACGCCGTAGTCCATGGACAGGCCGAACGCGAGGCAGAACATCAGCACCGGCAGCGAGAGCTCGAGGAACCCGAGCGGGGTGAAGCCGAGCACGCCGCTCAGCGCCCCGTCCTGGAAGATCCACACCGCCGCGCCGAACATGACGATGAGGCTCAGCGCGTTGACCAGCACGGTCTGCACCGGCAGCACCACGCTGCCGGTGAGCAGGAAGATCAGCACCAGCGTGACGACCAGGATGATCGCAACGGCGAGCGGTAGCCGCTCTCCGATCGCGGCCTGCGAGTCCACCTGCTCGGCCGCGCCGCCGCCCACGAGCGCCGGGAACGGCGCCTCGAGCGCCCGGACGTCACGCACGATCTGCTGGGCCTGCGCCGAGGCCTGGTCGATGCCCGTCTCGGGCACCACTTGCAGGTAGGTCACGCCGCCCGAGACGCGCTCGTCGTCGCCCTCGACGGGGCCCGCGACCTGCCAGCCGTACTGGAACGGCCCGACCGGGGTGAGCACGCCGTAGACGCCGTCGACCTCGGAGAGCTGCTTCGCATAGGAGGCCAAGGCCGCGATCCGCGGATCGTCGGAGCTCGCGGCGTCGCCGACGGCCTCACCGAGCGCGTTGACCCCGCCCGCCGCCTCGGCCGCGGCCGGGTCGTGGCGGTAGCCGTCGACGACGACGTCGACCACCCAGTCGGGCACGTCGCCGAACTCTCCCTGCAGCGCCTCGGTGGCGACGCGGGCGGGAGCGCCGGGCCGCAGTTGCCGTTCGTCGGGCGCCCCGAACTGCACGCCGAGGAACGGCACCGCGAACACCAGCAGCACCACCACCGTCACCGCCGTGACCAGCCGCGGGCGGCGCATGACGGCCCAACTCCAGCGGTACCAGCGCGAGTCGCCCGCGGGGGCGTGGCGGCGACGCAAGAGCCTGCGCAGGTCGAGGGCGTCCACCCGGTGCCCGAGCAGGACCAGCGCCGCGGGCACCGTGACGAGCACCGACACCACGGCGAAGGCCACGACCGCGACGCCGGAGTACGCGAACGACCGCAGGAAGTAGAGCGGGAATACGAGCATGACCGCGAGCGCCACGGCCACCGTCACGGCGGAGAAGAGCACGGTGCGCCCGGCCGTCGCCACCGTCGTGGCCGCAGCGACGCGGGGCGTCGCGCCGGCGTGCAGCTCCTCGCGGAAGCGACGAACCACGATGATCGCGTAGTCGATCGCGAGCCCGAGGCCGAGCGCCGTGGTGAGGTTCTGCGAGAAGATCGACACCTCGGTGACGCGGGACAGCAACGCCAGCACCGTGGACGTGCCGAGGATCGCGATCATGCCGACCGCCAGCGGCAGCAGCGCGGCCACGGCGCTGCCGAACGCGAGCACCAGCACCAGCAAGACAACCGGCAGCACGACCATCTCGGCACCGACCAGGTCCTGCGAGATGGTGGCCTGCATCTCCAGCCGGACGGCGATCGGCCCGGTCGCCTCGACGGTCACCGCGGCACCGCCCGCGGCGATCGCCACCGGCACGGCCCGCTGGTAGGCCGCATCGGCCGCGGTCTCCTCCCCGGGGATCCGGGCGAGCACGAGCCCGGCAGGCTGTTCGAGGTCGGTGTCCCCGCGCAGCTCGGGTGCCTGCTCGTCCCAGTACGACTCGACGCCGACGACACCGGGCTCGCCTGCCAGGTGGTCGGCGATCGCCCGGCCGGCCGCCGCGACGGCCGGATCATCCACACCGGTTCCAGCGTTCGGGCGCACCACGAGCACCACGTTGGGCCGGCTCTGCGGGAACGCCTCGTCCAGCCGGGTGGCCGCTGCGGCCGACTCCGAGCCGGGATCGGTCGTACCGCCGTTGAGCAGCTGCGCGCCGCCCCCGCCGAGGACGACGAGGCCGACCGTGGCGACCAGCGTGGCGACCAGCACCAGCCGCGGGTGCCCGAGTAGCCGAGTGAGCAGCGCGAACATCGGTTCCGAGCCCCTTCCCCTCCGGAGGCGATCCGCCTGGTCCCGACCGTGGCAGCCGTCCGTCAAACGGACATCGAGGAGCCGACGACCGGATCCGGGCGGACCGGCCGTGGCACGAGCAGGTCGGCCACGAACGCGACGGCGACGGCGAGGGCCCCGACCCACAGCGCGGCACGCAACCCGGCGACGAACTGCACGGCACCCGCGTAGCCACCGTTCGCGGCGAACACCGAGGCGAGCACCGCCACGCCGAGCACCGTCCCCGTCTGGCGCAGGGCGTTGTTGACGCCGGAGGCGATCCCGTGCTCCGCCGGAGCCACCCACTCGAGCGCCTGCCGGGCCGTGAGCGCGAAGAACAGACCCATCCCGCTGCCCGCGACCAGCATCGGCGGCACGAGTGCCACGTACGGCACGTCCGGCGCCACGACCAGGGCGAACCAGCCGAGCGCGACCGCCTGCAGCGCGGTGCTCACCGCCATCGCCGCGCGCGTGCCCGCCCGGTCGGCGAGCAGCGCGGCCAGCGGCGCGACCGCCACGGGCGCGAGCGTCCACGGCAACGTCCGCAGGCCGGCCTCGAACGGCGCGAAGCCGAGCACGTCCTGCATGAACTGCGTGAGCAGGAAGACGGTGCCGAACATCCCACCTTGGGCGAACAGGGCCACGACACCCGCGAGGGCGAACCCGCGGCGGGCGAGCAGGTGGGGCGGGACGAGAGGCGCTGTCGATCGGTACTGGCGGTGCCCGAATGCGGCGAGCAGGGCCAGCCCCACCACCACCGCGCCGACGACCTCCGGATGTACCCAGCCGACGGAGCCCGTGCGCACGAGGCCGTAGGCGACGCCCAGCAACCCGGCGGTGACGAGCACGACGGCCCGTCCGTCGAGCCGGGCGGTGGTCGGCGGCCCCGGCACGAGCACCAACGCGGCGACGGGCAGCAGGACGAGGCCGATCGGGACGTTCAGCCAGAAGATCCACTCCCAGCTCCCGCCCTGCACGACAGCCCCGCCGACGAAGGGGCCGAGCGCGATGCCCAGCCCGGACATGGCACTCAACCCGGCGATCGCCATACCGCGCCGGGCCGCCGGCACCGCGTCGACCACCAGCGTCAGCCCGAGCGGGAGCAGCACCGCCGCACCCAGACCCTGTGCCGCCCGCGCCGCGACCAGCACCTCGGTGGCCGTGGCGAGCGCCGCACCGGCCGACGCCGCGGTGAACAGGACGAGGCCGGCGAGGAAGGTGGGTTTCCGGCCGTACCGGTCACCGACGGCGGCGGCCGTGAGCAGGAAGACCGCGAACGCCAGCGTGTAGGCGTTGACCGTCCATTCGAGCTCTTCGAGGCTCGCGCCGAGGTCGGATCTGATCGTGGGCAGCGCCGTGGCCACCACGAGGTTGTCCAATGCCGCCATGAACGCTGTACACCCGGTGACGGCGAACGTGGCGACCGCTCTGGTGCCGGACATGCCCCACCCGAGTCAGAATGGATAGTGAATTGATCCACTATCCATCGTTGCCCGTTCCCGGCAGGACGTCAAGGCCCCACCGGCCCGGCGGCGGGCGCCGGGACCGGAGCCGGGAGCAGCGGGGCCAGCAACCCGGTGACGTCCAGGCCGGGGGCCGCGCCGGCGACGTAACCGTCCGGTCGTACGAGCACGGACCGGCAGCCGGCCAGCGGGCCGTGCGGCGCGTGCCCGTCGGGCACCACGACCGCGGCCGCGGCCACCGCGGTGCCCTCGGTCAGTGCCGGAGCCGCGGCGGACGGGACGAGCACCCGCACCTGCAGGCGGTCACCCAGCGGCGCGGCGGCGTCCAGTACGGCCCGCACCGGAGCCAGGTCAGCGGGGTCCGCCCAGAGCAGCAGCGTGTGCGCCGGCCCGGTCAGCAGGCTGCGCAGCGACACCGGCGAGACGGCACCCACGGGCCGCACCTCGACGTCGGCGACCCCGACCCCCAGTGCCCGGCGCCCACCGTTCGAGCCCACCCCCGGGCTCGCGCTGTAGTCGAGATCGTCCTGCGCCATGGCCGGCATGACCTTCTGCTCCAGGAAACCGGTGCGCCCCATCCGGGCGAGCACCCGGTCGCGGATCCGGCGGACGAGCACCGACCGCATCCCCCACAACCGGGTCTGCTGGTCCGACGAACGCATCACCTGCTTCGCCACCGGGGCGCGCTCGGCCTCGTACCCGGCGAGCAGGCGATCCTCGGCGGCCACCCCGCGCGTGATCAGCGCCAGCCGCCAGCCGAGGCCGGCACCGTCCTGGATGCCGGTGTTCATGCCCTGCCCTCCCGCGGGGCTGTGGATGTGCGCGGCGTCCCCCGCGAGCAGGACGCGGCCCGCCCGGTAGCGCTCGGCGCGGCGCAGGTGCACCTGGAAGCGGGTGCTCCAGATCAGGTCACGCACCTGGAGCGGATACGGCGCGCGCTGGTCGGCCAGGGTCTGCAACTGCTCCGTGCTCAGCGGAGCGTCCGGGTCCACGTCCTCGGCACCGGGCATCCGGGTGACGTCGGCGAAGACGCGCAGCCCGCCGCCGGGCAGTGGCACGACCACCAGCACGCCGTCGCCGTGCAGCGTGTAGTGCACCTCGTCGCGCGGCAGGTCGCCGACGATGTCGCCGTCACCGAGGATGAAGCTGCGCGGGTAGGTCTTGCCCGCGAACCGGATGCCCGCGAGGTCGCGCACCCGACTGTTCGCGCCGTCGCACCCGGCCACCCAGGCCGCGGTCACCAACTCCTGCCCGGAGGGGCCGTCGAGCACGACGTCCACGGCGTCGCCGGTGTCGCGCAACCCGATCAGTTCCGTGCCCCACTCGACCTCCACTCCCAGCTCGGCGAGGCGCGCCCGCTGGATGCGCTCGAGCGCCGGCTGCGGCTCGCACACCGGAACCGGCCGGCCGCCGCCGAACCGGACCGTCGCGAGCAGCTTGCCGTCGGAGAAGAACTTGGTGGCCGCCAGCGTCAGTCCGGCGGCGACCACGTCGGTGGCGATCCCGTGCCGGTCGAGCACATCGAGCGCACCGGGCCACACGGTGAGCGCGCGGGCCTGGTGCGCCGGGCGATCGGCGGCGCGGTCGACCACCCGGCACGCGACGCCCGCCCGGCGCAGCTCGGTGGCGAGGGCGAGACCGGTGGGACCGGCTCCGACGACGAGTACCGGGAGTGCGACGGGCATCGATAGCTCCTGTCCGTGGGGTCCGCGACGCCCACACGCTCGCAGCGACCGATCGAAGCAGGAGCGAAACCGGGACGAAGCCGATCGCACGCACCGGGCGGACGCATGGACCGGTGCTACCCTCGGCACAGCTGGTAGTGCAGCTATCCATTCAGACGAGGAGGTCACCGTGCGGATGGCGGAGTTGAGCAGTCGCACGGGCGTCCCCATCCCGACGATCAAGTTCTACTTGCGCGAGGGTCTGCTCCCCTCGGGTGAGCGCACGAGCCCCAACCAGGCGCAGTACGGCGAGGAGCACGCCCGGCGGCTCAAGCTGATCCGCGCGCTCGTCGATGTCGGCGGCCTGTCGATCGTGGCCACCAGCACCGTGCTGGGGCACCTCGACGCCGTCGAGATGGGCACGCTCGACCAACTGGGCAAGGTGCAGTACGCGCTCACCCAGCGCCGCGAGCGCGAGCCGGAGCACGACGAGGCGTGGCGGGCCGCGCAGGCGCAGGTGGACGAGCTGCTCGAACGGCGCGGCTGGAGCCTGCGCGGCGACAACCCCGCGCGCACGAGCCTGGTCGAAGCGCTCTCCACCCTGCACCGCCTGGGCCAGCACGACGTGCTCGACCTGCTCGACCGCTACGCCGACGCCGCCGAACACCTGGCGAGCGCCGAGGTGACGGCGATGTGGGAACGCCCGTCGATCGAGGACCGCGCCGAGGGCGTGGTGACGTTCGCGGTACTGGCCGACGCCCTGCTGGCCGCGCTGCGCCGGCTGGCCCAGGAGGCGGAGGTCGTGCACACGGCGACCTCCGCATGACCCGGCGTTCTGGGCTGAGTCGACCATCGAACTTGATCAGGCGCGATGTGCCCGGACCGGCATGCTCTCCCACCCCCGGAGGGTGTTGTTGTGGTGCCGGCGCGTCGGTCCGATGAGCTCGATCGCACGTACGCGTCGGATCAGCGCCGCGAGCACGGCTTCCGCCTCGAGCCGGGCGACGTGCTGGCCGACGCATTGATGGATGCCCATACCGAAGCCCACATGGCCAGAGGGGTCACGACCGAGGTCGAAGTCGTCGGGGTCGGTCCAGCGCCGGGGGTCACGGTTGGCGCTACCGAGGAACATGAGGATCTTCTTGCCGTCGGGGACGACGTGCTCGCCGATCCGGACGTCGGTGGTCGCGGTCCGGAAGAAGATCTGCACCGGGGACTCCCAGCGCACCGCCTCGTCGAACGCGACCCGAGCCAGGTGCGGCTGCTCGCGCAACCGCTGCCACTGATCGGCATTCGTGGCGAAGGCGTGCAGGACGGCGGAGAGGCCATGGATGGTCGTGTCCACCCCGGCCGTGAGCAGGGACCGGACGATGAGCGGTGCCATCTCGGGCGTGATGTCTCCACGGTCGGCCGCCGCCCAGATCGAGGCGCCGAATCCGTCGGATGACAGCACGTCCCTCTCGCACTGCGCGTTGACCCAGGCCGAGAGTTCCGGCACGCGCGCGGCACCCTGCGCACGACGCAGCCAGCAGCAGATCACCTCGCTACTTCCGTCAGGCCCGACCCCACAGCGCGGCGTTCTCGCCCTCGGTGCGGCGGTAGTGATCTTCCATCAGCTGCAGGGAGTCGCGGATCCTCACGAGCTCGGCCTCGAAGGCGATCATCGCCGCGTACGGCCCGTCGGCTGCGTCCATCACGCGGAGGTTGTAGGAGTTGGCGACCTCGGCGCTCACCGGGTCGCCGAGCCACGGCTCGCGAATGTAGGCCTCCTGACCGAGCCTGACGAGGTGCTGTCTGAGCTCGCCGAGCGCATCATCGAACGCCGCGCGTACTGCCGGGATCGCGTACGGCTCGATCCGCATGGTGGTGGGCGGGAACTGGCCGGGCATTCACCCTCCTCGGACCGACACCGGGTCGCTGTGACCGTAGGCATGCCGCGACACATCTGCGCCCGAACCGAGCAGATCGTGTGCGATCGTGAACGTCTCCCGCGGATGAAGCCACTCAGCGGTCGAGCAGGGTCGTCATCACCGCGGCCGCGACGATCTCCGCGTCCCGGCACAGCTGCAGCTGCGGGATCGGCGGTCGGCGCCCTCCGTCCCGGAACTGGACGTCGATCAGTTGCCCCGCCGCAACGTCCACGATCACAGTGCAGTACTCGGTGAATCGCGTCGGAACTACCACCACGGCCGGGAAGCCATGCACGATGGATGGCCGGATCTCCGCCGCCAGGTCGCCGGACGAGTATCGCTCGATGCCCACGCTCGTCACGAGACTCACCCCGGCCGTCACCGCCCGCGGCTCGAACCCGCCAATGGTGCAGAGCGGCACCTCGACCCCGTCGTACAGACCCACCGGGGCCTGTGAGGACAGCGGCTGAGCATCCAACCCCAGCTCCGCCCGCTGCTCCTCCGTCAACAGCGAGCACGGATCCACCCCGTCCAACCGCACCTCCCGCGGCCGTGGCGGCAACTCGGCCACGCCGTCCGGCCGGGCCTCCGCGGACGTCGGCGGCACCGACGGGCCTGCGCCTCCGACCGCGCACGCCGCAGCCAGCACGGCCACCACCACGGCCAACACCGCGCCCCCCACCCGTCTCACGAGCAGCACGGTAGCGGCCCGATCACGTTGTGGTCACCGGATGCGTGGAGGCCGTTCGTGGTGGGAGGTCCGCCCGCCGCCAGGGCACTCCCCGGCTTCACGGACGTCAGCAGTCACGACCGGCACAAGCACGTCCTCGATGATCGGCGGTTCGGCGCGTTTCCGGGCGGATTCGACCCGTTTTCGCGCCGAACCGTCGATCAAGACACCGTGTGGCACCAGCAGCTCTCGCATCTGGGTGCCTCGGCTGTTTGCCTACCGTCCTGCAGCGGGCAGACGTTGGCCGGGAGGAGACACTCGCCCCGCCTCGTGACCGCCGCCGGCAAGTCCGACTCGGTGACCGACGACGGCCGGACGCCCGCGTCACGCCTCAGCCAGCCGATCCGCTCCACTCAACCGGCAGCGCGGAAGGCCGCGTAGCGCTGCTCCAGCAGCTCCCGGTCCGGCTGTTCCGCCCGCGCTCGCGGAAGCGCCATCAAGGACTGCCCGTGCCGACCCTTCAGCCCGTGCTCGAGCATCGGACCGTCGATCTCCTCCAGCAGGTCCGCCCGGATCTCGACGACAAGGTCGGGGCGGATGCCGAGCACCGAGCTGTCATACGCGGCGTGGTGGATCTTGCACAGCGCCAGCCCGTTCCGCACGGCGGCGATGCCGCCCTCCTCCCGGTCCGCGACGATGTGGGCCGCGTCGAGCAGCTGCGCGTGCCGCAACGCGCAGACCGCACACCGCGTCTCGTAGGCGCGCAGCACCGTCGCGCGGAACACCGGCTGGTGCAATCGCCGCTTGGTCTCGCTGATGATGTAGCGACGCAGCTGCTCCTCGACGGGACGACCGGGTGACACGAGGCCGCGAGCGACCTCGGGGTCGATCACGAACTGCTGCTGCTCCGGCTCCTCCCACAGCAGGTACACCGGGTAGATCGGCTTGTAGACCCCCTGCGCAATCCCGACGAACCAGATCAGCGGCGCACCCTGGCGCATCACCTCGCGCAGCGCCCGGTTCTCGGCGTGGTTCGGGTCGTCGCCGCGCCACTTGTAGCGGAGCAGGCCGTCCGGCCCGACCTCGTCGTCGTAGGGCCGGGCCGCACCGTCCGCGCTGTAGACGGTCCGGATCGACAGCGCGGAGGTCAGCTCCTTCGGCTTGCGGATCCCGCGCTGGGCGTCCATGAGCCTGAACGGCTTGCCGTCCAGCTCGAAATCCTGCAGCTCCTGCCACGAGATCGGGGTCTCGCCGTCGTGGGTGCGGACGGTCAGCCAGCGGATCGCCTCGCGCCGCAAGCGCGAGTCGAAGTCGTCCTCACCGGCCGGCATGCTGCGCCGACCCAGTCGTCACGCCCAACGCGCTCCCCGCCCACACTGCCGCGGACGACGTTGCGCCGCCCAGGTACAAGATCGCTGCGCGTGCGGGCGACGTCACCCCGCGCCGCCAAGATCACTCGAACGGCCTCATGCCCTGGAACCGTTCGCGATACGGACTCCCTGGCCCCCGTTCGGATGGATTCGCCGCATCGCTCGCGAGGACGGCCGCGGTGGCCCATCCTGAGGACGGGCCCGCAGCACGGCACTGCAGCCCGTCGCGCGTGGCCCGCACAGGTTCGTCGGACAAGGGAGTCGGGTGTGACCGGTACGTCGAATTCCACGCAAGCTTCGGAGCCTCGGGTCGACGAGTTCGATGCGGTCGTCGTCGGGGCAGGGTTCTCCGGTTTGTACATGCTGCACCGCCTGCGCGAGCTCGGCCTCTCGGTGCGGGTGTTCGACGCCGCGGGCGACGTCGGGGGCACCTGGTACTGGAACCGCTACCCCGGCGCACGTTGTGACAGCGAGAGCATCTACTACGTGTTCTCGGACCACTTCTCCGAGGAACTGCTCGAGGACTGGACCTGGAGCGAGCGCTACGCGGCGCAGCCCGAGATCCTCAGCTACCTCCGGCACGTCGCCGACCGGTTCGACCTGCGCAAGGACATCCGGTTCGACACCCGCGTGAGCGAGGCGGCCTACGACGAGGCGACGGACCGCTGGGAGATCCGCACGGACGACGGCGGTCGGACCACGGCGCAGTTTCTGATCACCGCGGTCGGCTGCCTCTCGGTCACCAACCTGCCCGAGTTCCCGGGCCGCGAGAGCTTCGAGGGCGCGTCGTACCACACCGGCGAGTGGCCGCACGAGGGCGTCGACTTCACCGGGCAGCGGGTGGCGGTGATCGGGACCGGCGCGACCTCGGTGCAGATCGTGCCCGAGATCGCCGAGCAGGTCTCCCACATGTACGTGTTCCAGCGCACCCCCAACTACGACATCCCGGGCTGGAACCGGCCGCTCGACGAGGAGTACGTGCGCAAGACGAAGGAGAGCTACAAGGAGCTCTGGCAACGGATGCGGGAGTCGAACCTGGGGTTGCCCTACGACGTCCCGGAGCGCTCGGCGATGGAGGTCAGCCCGGAGGAGCGTCGGCGCGTCTACGAGGACGCCTGGGGGAAGGGCGGCTTCCGGATCGGCGCGGAGACCTTCAACGACATCCTGCTCGACGAGCAGTCGAACGAGACGGCCTCGGAGTTCATCCGATCCAAGATCCGGGAGACCGTGCGCGACCCCGACGTCGCCGAGCTGCTCGCGCCCAAGGACCACCCGTTCTTCACGAAGCGCCCGCCGCTCGAGCACGGCTACTACGAGGCCTTCAACCGGGAGGACGTGGAGCTGGTCGACGTACGGCGCTCGCCGATCGAGGCGATCACCCCCACCGGGGTGCGGACGCGCGACGCCGAGTACGAGGTCGACAGCATCGTCTACGCGACCGGTTTCGACGCGATGACCGGCGCGTTGTTCGCGATGGGCATCCACGGTCGCGGCGGGGTGCCGCTCACCGAGAAGTGGGCGGACGGGCCCCAGACCTACCTCGGGCTGGCGACCCACGGTTTCCCGAACCTGTTCACGCTCACCGGCCCGCAGAGCCCGTCGGTCCTCACGAACATGACCGCCGCGATCGAGCAGCACGTCGACTGGGTCGCCGACTGCGTCCGGTACATGCGCGAGCACGACCTCGAGCGGATCGAGCCGTTGCCCGAGGCAGAGGACGGCTGGGTCGCCCACCACACCGAGGTCGGCGACGCGACGCTCCTGCCGAGGGCCAACTCCTGGTGGGTGGGGGCGAACATCCCGGGCAAGCGCCGCACGCTCTACCCCTACCTCGGGGGCCTCGGGACCTACCGGGAGGTGTGTGACCGCATCGCCGCGAACGGCTACGAAGGGTTCGCCCTGGGCAGGCGCGGCGAGGCGGCGGAGGCCGGATCTCCTCCACAGGCGCGCCCGTCGGCCGAGCCGACACAGCAGATCGTGGGGTGAACGAGATGCCGCTGAAGCCCGACGTGCAGGCCCTCCTCGAGCAGTTCGAGGCTCAGGGAGTGCCGCCGTTCGACCAGATGAGTGTGCCTCAGGCACGGGACGCGGTCGCAGCGTTCCGGGACCTGCAGGGCGAGCCCGAGCCGGTCGGGGAGATCCGGGACATCCTCGTTCCCGGCCCGGCCGGAGAGCTCCCCGTCCGCGTGTACCACCCGGAACCGGGCACGGCGTTGCCGCTGTTGATCTACTTCCACGGCGGTGGCTGGGTGGTCGGGAACATCGAGGTCGTCGACAAGCCGTGCCGGGCGCTCGCCAACGCCTCGCGGTGCGTCGTCGCGTCGACGCAGTACCGGCTCAGCCCGGAGACGAAGTTCCCGGGCCCCGTCGAGGACTGCTACGCAGCCACGAGCTGGCTCACCGAGCACGCCGGCGAGCTGGGTGCCGACCCGGCCGAGGTGGGCGTCGGCGGCGACAGCGCCGGTGGGAACCTCGCGGCCGCAGTCACCCTGATGGCCAGGGACCGCGGCGGGCCACGGCTGGCCTACCAGCTGCTGATCTACCCGGTGACGGCGCCGGCTCGCGGCACGACGTTCGCGTCCTACCGCGACAACGCCGACGGCTACCTGCTGACGCGAGGCAGCATGGAGTGGTTCTGGGACCACTACCTCCGATCGCCGGAGGACGGGACGAACCCCTACGCCGCGCCGCTGCACGCCTCCGATCTCAGCGGCCTGCCCCCGGCGATGGTCATCACCGCCGAGTTCGACCCGCTGCGCGACGAGGGCAAGGCGTACGCCGAACGGCTGCAGCAGGCCGGTGTGAAGGTGAGCGCCAAGCCGTACCCCGGCGTCATCCACGGCTTCTTCTGGATGGCCGGTGTGCTCGGGGACGGCCGCACCCTGATCACCGAGATGGGAGAGGAGCTGCGTGCCCATCTCGGATGACCGGGAACGCCGGGACTCCCGCCGGCTCGTGATCGTCCGGCACGCGAAGTCCGCGTGGCCGGACGGCGTGCCCGACCCGGAACGGCCGCTGAACGCGCGCCGCAGGCGGGATGCCCCCGCCGCCGGACGGTGGATCCGGGATCGGATCGGCCACCTCGACGCCGTGGTCTGCTCGCCCGCGACCCGCACCCGCCAGACGTGGCGGCTGCTCGCGGGCGAGCTCACCGGGCCGCCCGCCGCGGTCTTCGACGACCGGGTGTACGCGGCGTCGGTCGACACGCTGCTCGCGGTCGTGCGCGCGCTGCCGGACGACGTGGGCACAGCGCTCCTCGTGAGTCACAACCCCGGGGTCGCCGAACTCGTCGCCGCGCTGACCGGTGAGGAGTTGGAGATGAAGACGTCGGCGATCGCGGTCGTCGGGTTCGGCGGCTCCTGGGCGGACATCGCGTCGGGCCGGGCAGTCGTGGTCGATCAGGCAACGCCGCGCGGGTCGTGACAGATGACCAACCACGGATTGTGAGTCAGTTGCGCGCCGCGTGAAGGACCGGACCCTGCGCGCCCACTGCACTCGCATCGGCGACCGGCACCTGCTCATCGCCGTGGCCGGTGAGGCAAAGGTGCGCGCGGCGCTGCGGAAACTGGGCTATGCACTCGGCGCCGATACGTGAACCACTCGCGGACTCGACGGTCGCCCCCGCATCAAGCCAAACCCGCCCCCCACAACGCTGCGTTCTCGCCATCGGTGCGCCGGTAGTGATCTTCCATCAGCCGCAACGAGTCGCGGATCTTCATCAGCTCGGCCTCCAGCGCGACCATCGCCGCGTACGGCCCGTCTGCTGCGTCCATCACACGCAGGTTGTAGGAGGTCGCGACCTCGGCGCTCACCGGGTCACCGAGCCAGGGCTCGCGGATATAGGCGTCTTGGCGGAGCCTGACGAGGTGCTGCTTGAGCTCGGCAAGTGAGTCGTCGACGGCCGCACGCACAGTCGGGATCGCGGACGGCTCGATCCGCAGGGCGGCGGATGGGAACTGGCCGGGCATGGCCCCCTCCTCGGAACATCACCGGAGACGATCCGACGGTAGCCTCGCCACGTCGAATCGGAGGCCCAAGCAGCGAGATCGTGTGCGATCGTGAACGCTCCGCTCCTGATCAACGGTCGAGCAGGGTCGTCATCACCTCTCCTGCGACGGTCTCCGCGTCCCTGCACAGCTGCGGCTGCGGAATCGGCGGCTGCCGCCCGCCCGTCGCGAATTGCACGTCCAGCAGCTGCCCCGAAGCCGCATCGACGATCACCGTGCAGTAGTCCGTGAGCCGGGTCGGCACCGCCACCACGGCCGGAAACCCTGCCACGGTGATCGGCCGGATCTCCGCCGCCAACTCACCAGAGGTGAACCGCTCGATCCCCACATTCGTCACAAGGCTCAGACCGACGGTCACCGCCCGTGGCTCGAACCCACCGATCGTGCACAGCGGCACCTCGGCCCCCTCGTACAAACCCACGGGTGCCCGCGACAACAGCGGCCGCGCGTCCAGGCCCAGTTCCGCCCGCTGCCGCTCCGTCAGCAATGCGCAGGGGTCCACCCCGTCCAGCCGGATCTCGCGCGGCCGCGGCGGCAACTCGACAGAGCCGCTGGGCGGAGCTCCTGTCGTCGTCTCCGGCACGGGGCCTCCCGCGTCTCCGGCCCCACACGCCGAAGCCAGTACGCACAGCAACACCGTCAGCACCGCGCCGCGCACCCGTCGCACGAGGAGCACCGTAGCGACACCGTGACGCTGTGGTCACCATTCGGACGAGCCCGTGACGCCCTGGGCGGCGCCGCAGAACGCGGGACGCCCGGCCCCCTGCGCGGTCGACGTCAGAGCGCGTCCCGAAAGCGCTCGTCCACCGCCAGGTCGCCGCCCTCAGCGACGTCCAGTTCGTGCACGCGGCGCGCGAGCCGCTCGAACTCAGCGAGATCGATCAGCGTGAGCCACTCGGATTCGAAGACGCCCTGCTCGGCAGGCGTGTGCTGTCGACGAACCCAGTCGACCAGGACATGTCGCGGCCCGACGTCCACGACGATGCCGGGATGATCCGGACGCAGCGGAACAGCCTTCCTCACGATCTCGCTGTCAGGCGTCCACTTCACCAGCACGCCCACTTCGACCTGCTCACCCATCGAGCCACCCCTACGTAACGTATCGGCTACGGGGGCAACCGCGAAGCCGCGAGACCATAGGTTGCGCACGGTGGACAACGCCCAGGTCGCCCAGCTTGCGGCCCTCATCAGGGAGACCTACTCGCCCTCTGCGCTGGACACCGGAGTCACGGAGCCGACCATCGTCGAGTCGCCCGAAGGGTCCCGGGCAGTGGTGCTTCCCCGTTCCCAGATGGAGGAGCCCCTGCGCAGCCTCCAGCTGATCGACGCAGCCGCCGTGGGCTCCACGCTCGTCGTCACCTTCACCTGGGACGACGGCACCGGCGACGACACCGTCTACCTGATGCCACTCGACACGCGCGACCTCGACATGAACCTGTCCGACAACATCGCCGTGACGTCGTTCCTGGTTCAACACGTCGAGCACACCCTTGCAGGGCCACGAGAGAGCTGGGAAGCGGCGCGCAGCACACCGATCAGCAGGCGGTTGGCGGTGGTGCGCCCGTGGACGGCCACGTAGTCGCGGTCGATCGGCGAACGAGTTTCGAGGGTGAGCTCTCCGTTCGCGTGGTGATCACATCTCAGTCGCCAGACCCAGCCGATGCCGCTCCGCCGCCAGCACTCGCTGCCCCACGGGCACCGAATGGTTGTGCTCGTCAACCCAAGTCAGGAGGTCGTTGACGAGGGCGAGCGTGCGGCCCGAGTCACTCCCCGTGCAGCGCGCGCCTCACGACCGGGGCGACGCGGCGGGCCAGGAGGTGCGGCGGGTCCACCTCCTCGACGCGGCGAAGCGCGGGATGAGATCGGCGAACTGGGCAAGCGCCGCGGCGAGACCTGCGGTGTGCATTTACTCGTAGACGCCTTCGAGGAGTGGTGCGGTCAAGGCCGGGGTTTCTCTTGATCTTCATCGAACCCGGTCGAGATCTGCTCTTTCAGCCGTCGGGCCGGCCCGAAACGTCACGTTCGGCGGACCAGCGTCGGCCGTTGACTCCCCTACGGAATCCGCGGCCGGCTCGGACTTCCTCGGACAGTCGCGTTCTCATCGAGCTCCTGAGCCTTGCCCCCGCGAGCTGATTGGACACTAGTCCGATCAGGTGACCCGACACGGAACGGGTCCGCGCGCCGGACCACATCCCTACGTTCGAGTCGCGTCCGATTCCAGACCGGTCGATGCATGACGCGAGTACCGGCGGCCCAGCCACAAGAACGTGGAGCACTCACCCTCACTTCGATGGAGACCCGTGATGCGCACTCGACTTCGACTCATCTCACTCACTCTCCTCAGCCTCACGCTCGGCGCAGTCGCCGCAACGTCAACAGCCACCGCTGATCCAATGCCGGGCTTCTCTTTCGACCCCGCGAAGCTTCAATCGCGCATGGATTCATGCATGGAGTACCAGCAGGGGCCGAGTGAGGTCCTGATGGGCTGGGTGAACGTGCGGACGGGCGACCAACGACAATGGAGGTGCAGCTCATTGAGACATATGCTCCTCGACGACGAGGACAGACCAGCACACGATCCATAAGAGAACCTTCCAGACTTCATGCGCTGCGTCGACAAGACCGTGAGCTACGGGTTCCCCCGCAAGGGAGACCCCGGCAACACCCGACTCATCTACCAATACAGCGGCACGAGCAAGCGAGCTGAAGTCGTGGTCAACGATGCGACAGGCGACATCGCAACGATCTACACCTCGGTGAGCAACGATTGGACCGGGTGCGCGAACGGTCTATAGTCCTGCGTATGCGCCCAGCAGGTGTACGCCAACGCGTGCAGGAGCTCCAGAACCAGGAGTGGAACGTCGTGCACTCATGGCCTGACCGCGCTTTGCGAGTGCACCTCACCAGCTTCGTGAACCTCTCCGCCCGGCAGCAGCACCACGACCACCCGATGACGACCGTGTTGCGCCGATACCGCGAGGTCACCGCCCTCCTGAGCGACCCCCTACAAGTACGAACCGGCAGCGACTTCGAGACACGTTCCTTCGCGTGCGTCGAGCAGCTCCGCCCTCTCATAGGAGATCTGGCCGAACGTGACGCCACTGAGGTGACGTTCGAACAACAGGAGGATGCTCGCCAGCCGCTCCTGTGGATCCTACCAATGACGATCCTTGGCGAAGCGAGCCCTGGCTGGCCATTCCATTTGCTCTGCTGGAACGAGGCCAACTCGCTCGCGGAGGGATTTCAAACGCCCTATCGCGCCGCTCGACACATCGCAGCCGAGGCCTTCCACGAGCCCGCCGATCCCTTCGATCTCATCGCATCGATGACGACACTCACCGAACGTTACGAGGACGACCCGGCTTCACGCGAGGAGACTGCCGCCAAGGTGCGGTCGGCGCTGTCTGAATTTCTCATCCGCGCACCCTGGCCGATCATCGACGATTAATTCCTACTACACCGCTCCCTCTCGGGGCCCAGCAGATCACCAGCCGCTGCACCTCACCAGCAATTCAACTTCGACCTGATCACATAGCCAGCCATCCTCACATCACTCCGCCGCCAACCGCGCATGTTTCCAACGAGGCCGACGCCCCAAGGTTGAGCTCAGTCACCCAACGAGCCCCAGTCGATGCCGCTCCGCCGCCAGCACCCGCTGCCTCACCGGCACCGACTCGTCGTCGAGCACCTCCGGCCGATGCTCCGACGCGTCCACCGCCCGCCGGTCGGCGTCCTTGGCCTCGCTCTTGCGCGCGAACGCGTCGAACAGCAGCCGCTTGCCCTGCTGGATCTCCCGGATCCGCTCGTCGATGCAGTCCTTGGCCAGCAGCCGGTGGACCTGCACCGTGCGCACCTGCCCCATCCGGTGCGCCCGCGCGATCGCCTGCTCCTCCGTGCTCGGCTTCCACTGCGGCTCGGTGAGGATCACCACCGACGCCGCCTGCATGTTGATCCCGACCCCGCCGGCCTCGATCTGCCCGAGCAGGACCGCGTGCCCGGCGCTCTTCGTGAACTCGTCCACGATCCCCTGCCGCACGGGCGGCGGCACCGCCCCGGTGATCGTGCCGACGACCGCGTCGCCGACCGCCTCGTGCACCAGCCGCAGCGTGTCGAGGAAGTAGGAGAAGACCACCACCTTCATCCCGTCCTGCGCGGCCTCCTCGACGATGTCCGTGCAGCGCTCGAGCTTCGCCGAGCTGACCGTGCTGAACGGCGCCTGCCGCATCCCCATCAGGTTGCGCTTGGAGACTGCCGACTCGTACCGCGCCGCGTCGGTGTCGCTGAGCTGCACCCACGACTCGGTCTCGATCTTGTCCGGCAGCTCCGTCAGCACGTCGGCCTGGTTGCGTCGCAGGTAGACCGGCGCCACGGCGCGCCGGAACGCCTTCGCGCCGGCGACCGCATCCGCAGCGTTCACGCTGCGCGCCACCCTCGGCTGCAGGTAGTTGACGAGCGTGCGGAACTCCTCGACCCGGTTCTCCATCGGCGTGCCGGTCAGGAACAGCGTGCGCTGCGAGCGTCGGACGGCCGCCGCGACCGCCTGCGAACGTGCCGCGTCCGGGTTCTTCACTAAGTGCGCCTCATCGACGACGAGCATCGCGACGTCCGCGTCGCGCACGTCGGCCGGCAGTCGCGCCAGCGTCCCGAACGTCGTGACGGCGATGCCGCCCTCCCGCAGCCAGCGGCGGCCGACGGCGTCCCGGTCTGCGCCGTGCAGGCTGTGTGCAACGAGCTCGCTGTGCTTCGCCGTCTCGTTCAGCCAGTTGATCTGCACGCTCGCCGGGCACACGACGAGGAACCGCCGCTGCCCCTTCGCGGCGAGGTGCGCGAGCACGGCGAGCGCCTGGATGGTCTTGCCGAGGCCCATCTCGTCGCCGAGGATCGAGCGCTCCTGGTGGATGGCGTACTGCGCGCCGAAGACCTGGTAGCCGCGCAGGGTCGAGGTCAGCTTCGACGTGTCGAGCGGGACGGCGTTGATGCGCTGCCGCAGCTCCTCCGGGACGAACCCTCCCGCCGCCTCCTCGTCCTCGGCAGTGCCCGTGCCGCCGACCGTCGACAGCACCGCGTTGACCGACGCCGCCTCGGACTCGTAGTCCTGCCAGAGCCGGCGCGACTCGTAGCTGCGCGGGTCGACCGCCTGCTCGCGGACGTGCACGGTCTGCTGCAGTGCCCGGGTCTGCGGGGCGGCGAGGAGTGCGTCGAGCCGCGCGAGCGCGTCGAGCGCCGAGTCCTTCTTCGACCGCCGCGAGAACCACATCGACATCCGGCTGCCGGCGCGCTCCGCGTCCGCCACCAGCGGTCCGACCTCGGCGCGGAACGACTGGAGGGGCCCGCTGAGGCCGGCCACCGCGGCGTCCGCCGCCCGCACCGCGGCGAGGGTGGCGAGAAGCTGGGTCTGGGCGGGATCGCGACGATCAGGATCGAAGCGGAACCGGGCGTCGCGGTGCACCTGCACGGCGACGGTGCGCGCCGCGCGCCGGACCTCCACCACCGTCGTCTGCCCGACGCCCGGCAGTTGCTGGAGCCGGTGGTCCGGGGCCTTCAGGACGTCGGCGACGGTCCGGAACCCGTGCTGCTCCAACGCCCCGAACCGCACACCCCGCCCGGCGACCTCCTTGAGCGCCGCGAGCGGCATCTCGCGCAGGCGGGCGGCGACCTGGTCGCCGTTGAGGATCTCGATCTGGTGCCGCGCGCTGTCGCGGAGGACCTGCGGCGCGCTGAGCAGGGCGCTCGCGCGCTCGGCGAAGTCGCGGACCGCGGCGATCGTCGCCCTGGCCGCGGCACCAACCTTGCCCCGCGCGGCCTCGCGTTCGTCCTGCACCCGGTCGCTCCCGTTCCGTCGTGATCCACCCCGTTGGTCGTCAGCGCCGCCAGGAACGTCACAGGGTGCCGGACCGACTACCCGAACGATGCAACGGAAAGATCGTTAACGAACGGACGAGAGCGAGCGAGGTGGGTGCTCGAGCAGTTCGAACGATGCGGAAGGCGCCCCGTGACCCAGTACATGCCCCAGTACCCGCCGCCCGGCCCCGGGTACTACCCGCCGCCCCCGCCGCCGCAGAACGGCTTCGGGACGGCGGGCTTCGTGCTCGGTCTCATCGGCTTGCTGTTCTCGTTCATCCCGCTGATCGGCGTGATCGCCTGGCCGCTGGTCCTGCTGGCACTGGTGTTCGCGGGCATCGGCCTCTCCCGGGCCCGCAGCGGTCGAGCGACCAACAGCAGCCTGGCGGTCGCCGGCCTCGTCTGCGCGGTGATCGGCCTCCTGATCTGCATCCTGTACGCGGCGGCGTTCAGCGCGGCGGTCTCGGACGTGGAGACCAGTGCTCCGAGGGCGGCGACGGAGTACGCCGCCCGGCCTGATTCCGCTGGGGCCACGCCTGCCGGCGTCGGCGACGAGGTGCAGGACGGCGCGTTCACCTTCGCCGTCACCGACGTGAAGAGCGGCGTCCAGGCGCTGGGTGAGAGCTTCCTGCGCACCGAGGCGCAGGGCGAGTTCGTGCTGGTGCACGTCACCGTGAGGAACATCGGCACCGAGGCGGCGACGTTCTTGGGAGCGCACCAGACGCTGCTCGACGCGCAGGGCCGCGAGTTCGAGGCCGACAGCTCGGCGGCGATGATGAACGTGCCGGACAGCGAATCGTTCTACACCGAGATCAACCCGGGCAACAGCGTCGACGGAGTGCCCGTCTTCGACGTGCCCGAGGGGCTCTCGCCGGCGGCCATCGAGCTGCACGAGTCGATGTTCTCGGGCGGCGCGCTCGTCTCACTCGCCGGATGAGGGTCACCGCGGCGGACATAGGGTCTGGCCCCGTGATCGAATCGCTGCAGATGTGCCGCACTCGCGCCCGCGGTTGCCTCCTGGCCGGTGCCATTGGGGACGCCCTGGGCGCGCCCGTCGAGTTCGACTCGCACGCGAGGATCCGGTCCCGCTTCGGACCGGCCGGCGTCACCGATCTCGTGCCGTCCCCGTACGGGCCGGCCGGGCTCGTCACCGACGACACCCAGATGACGCTGTTCACCGTCGAAGCGCTGCTGGACACGGACCCGGCTGACCTCGGCGACCGGCTGCACGCCGCGTACCGACGCTGGCTCGTCACCCAAGAGCAGCCCGGCCCGCCATCGGATGCCGAGGGGCTCGCGGCGGAGTCCTGGCTCTACGCCGTCCGCGCCCCGGGCAACGCCTGCCTGTCGGGGCTCCGCGCCCCCCACCGTGGGGCTATCGCGACACCGGTCAACGCCGGATCGAAGGGCTGCGGGACGGTGATGCGCTCGGCGCCGTTCGGCCTGTCCTCCCAGCTGCCCACACCGGACGCGGTGGCCGAGGCCGCGATCGTCGGCGCTTGCCTCACCCATGGCCACCCGACCGCCCGGCTCGCTGCCGCCGCGTTGGCGGTGATCGTCCGGTACCTCGTCGACGGACGCGGGCTCGCGGAGTCGGTGTCAGCGGCGATCGAGCTGGTCTCCGAGCACCCCGACCACGAGGAGACGACCGCCGCGCTGCGCGGGGCCGTGACCGCTGCCGACAACGGCCCGGCGAGCGCCACGCAGCTACACGGCCTCGGGGAGGGTTGGGTCGCCGAGGAAGCGCTCGCGATGAGCGTCTACGCCGCGCTCACCCATCCCGAACCGCACCAACTGCGCGCCGCGCTGCTGTTCGCCGTCAACCACGACGGCGACAGCGACTCGACCGGCGCCATCACCGGCAACCTCCTCGGCGCGCTGCACGGCGAGGGCTCGGTGCCGCCGGACTGGGCCGCGCAGGTGGAGGGCCGGGACACGATCATCGACCTCGCCGGCCGGCTCGTCGAGCCCGAGCCACGGTCATCACGCTGACCGTGCAACCGGCGGAGCCGGAGTCCGTGCTTCGAGCCGACCGGCTGTCCCGGGTGCGCGGACTGCTGCTCGGCCTGGCCCTCGGCGAGTACCGGCAGGCGGCCGATGCACGCTGGTGGAGCCGCTATCCGGGTGGTGAGGACGCGTTACCCCCACGCGGTGGATCGGACGGACGGTCGCCGTCGCTTCTGGCGGTCCTGCGGGAAGGACGGTGCTGCTCGACGCGTAGGGCCGCGAGTTCGAGGGACAGCGCGGCGCCATACGACGAGTCGTTCTTCACCGAGATCGACCCGGGCAACAACGTCGGAGGTGTGCTCGTCTCTGGCAGGCCCGAAGGGCTGTCGCCAGCGGACATCGAGCGCCACGAGTCGATGTTCTCCGGCGGAGTGCTCGTGTCACTCGCGGGCTGATCGACCCGCGTCCCGTACGAGTGCTGCCGCAGACGCCGCCACGACGTGCAGACGGCACGGCCAGTGCGGCCTGCCATGGCCCGCTCCCAGCGAGCACAGGGCGCACCGACCGTCCGGCCGAGGGACGTGCTCGCGAAGCAGTCGCTGCCAGACCTGCGGGTCGCCCTCTGCAAGGACACGACTGATCACGCTGTAAGCACACCGGTGACCGGATGCTGCGCGTCGCACGCGAGTGCGACCCGCACAAATGTGCGGGTTCAGCCGAGTGCCGCGACGACCCAAGCAGGATCGAACGCGGCGACCACCTCCGGGCCCGTGCCCGACTGCACTGGCGCGGGGTCACCGACCCGCCCCGACCGCGGGTCGACGAAGCGGACACCCGCGCCGGCAAGCGTCCGCAGGGTCGACGCCCACACCGGGTGCCCCCAGAGCCGGTTGTTGACCATCGGCACGGCCACGACCGGAACACCGGCTCCCAGGGCATCGCAGAGCGCACCCGCAGCGCTGGTGTCCATGATCCCCGCCGCGACCTTGTTGGCCGTGTTGAACGTGAGCGGGCAGGCGACGACAAGATCCGGCCGAGGCCGATCGTGCTCGGACGGCTCCGCGTACCACTGACTCGCCGCCTCGGTGACGACGATCGACACACTCCAGCGCTCGCGCAGTGCATCGGCCACCTCGCCGGCACGCACTGCGAGAGGCGCGCCGCACACGACGAGCGTCAGCATCAGACGGCAACCCCGGCTCGGTGCGCAAGACCACGAACGGCAGCGCCACTTGTGCCGCGAGCCCGCGCGAGGAGCTGCCGAATGGTGTCGCGGGCGACGGCGTTGCGCCGGGTGACCTGCGGAGCCGCGCGCTCGACCTCCAGCAGCGCGACGAGGGCCTCGGCGTCCCGCCGCCGCTGCGCCTGGGCCCAGGCGATGTCCAGCTGGACCTGCACCCGCCGGCTGTGCAGCCCCTCGGGCAGTCGGTCGAGGTCGACGGCCTCCGCTGCGGCCAACGCAGCCGGAGCGTCGCCGAGCTCGACGGCGACGGAGACCCGGTGGATCGCCACGTTGGTTGGGCCGAACGCAGTCCAGCGGTGGTTGGCGTCCTCGCCGAGGTGCTCAGCAAGTCGCTCGGCCCGTTCGAGGCGCGCCTCGGCGACCGCGGCATCGATTCGGCGGGCCGCGGCGACTGCGGCGATGAGCCAGAGTGACCCGGCAACGCTGCGCACGGCCGGGTCATCACCCGTCAGCTGCTCTGCGGTCGTGACCGCAAGCTCCTCGGCGAGCGCCGCACGTGCCGTGGGAAGCATCGCGCACACGACCTGGTAGACGGCCATGCCGAGGTCGGCCGGGTCGCCGCTCCTCCGCGCCACCTCCCGGGCTCGATCAGCGGCGATCCGCGCGAGGTCGGGTGAACCGATCTTCGTCAGCGTCTTCGCCACAACGGTGTAGCCGGCCGCGACCGCCGCGGGATCCTGTCCGTCAAGAGCAGCGACCAGACCTGGCAGCGCGGCCACCACGTCGCCGTAGTGGGCTGCCTGGTAGGCGCGATGCAGGTCGCGAACGGCTGTCGAGGCATCGACGCCCGGCCCGGTCTGCGCGCCGACGAGCAGGGCTCGCTCGATCGCAGCGACGTCGGCATCGAACGGTTCGCGTCCGGGCTCGCTCGCCTGGCCGCCGCTCCCGGTCATAGTGTCGATGTCGACGCGCAGCACCCGGGCGAGATCCCGGAGGACTCTGTAGTTGTCGACGGTGCGCAGGCCCCGCTCGACCTGGGACAGCCACGACTCCGAGCGGCCGACGAGGCCGGCAACTGCAGCCTGGCTCAGGCCGCGACGACGGCGGTGCAGCGCGATCCGTCGGCCGATCGGTTCCATCACGAGGTGATCGTGGCACCCGGCGGCGACCCGTGCGCTTCCTGCACCCGGTGTGCAAACACAACGAGCACGATGTGGTCACCCAAGCGGGGGTACACCGCTCGCGTCGAGCTGAGTACGAAGAGTGAGTTGCAGCTGACGAGGGGGTTCGTAGGGCGACGTCACGCGTTCAAGTCCTGGCTGGGGCCACCCGCTCCGCATCAGAAGCTCACCCGCGATCCATCGATGCCCTCTAGCGGCCGCGCTCCGGCAACCGGGTGTCGTGGCCGGCCAGGCGCACCGAAGGAAGGAGCGCCTGCCGGGGTGCCGCCGCCCGCGCGGTACCCCGCACTTCGTCACAAGATTCACGCCGACTGAGCTCGTTCCTCGCTCATCCTATCCGCTCCTTTGAATCCTATTTGCACCATGTATCAAGTTCGAACGCGTCCGATTCCAAGGAGCAGTCAATGCATGACGAGGGGATCCGGTGGCACATTGTCGTGCCGACCGGCGGAGACACGCTGCGACAGGAGCGACTGACCCGCGACTTGCACTCGGCACTGCATACGGCAGAAGAAATCGAGGTCGGGTTCGAGACCGAGACAGGGGCGATCGAAGCTGGCCAGAAAGGTGCAGGCATCGGCGATGTAGCACTATGGGCGGCGGCAGCACTTCCTGCCTCACCCGTTCTGATCGCCCTGATTAAGGCATGGTGCGCCAGGGACCAGCACCGCACGGTGACCGTTGCACGAGGGAAGAACTCCATCACGATCACAGGCCGCCCACACGCGACGCAGGAGCGGATGGTCCACGAATTCCTCAGCCAGGTGAGCGCCGGCGTGAAAGACAAGGAGCCCGAATGACCCGGCTGATCCGGCGTAAGGCCCTGCTGATCGGTAACGCGCGCTACGATGACGGCCGCTTCCCCTCTTTGCCGTCGACCCAGGTCGATACCTGGGCGCTAAGCCAGATCCTGCTGCACCGCAACATCGGCAGCTTCGTTTCCGCCACTGTCCTCGCTGATCTGACCGCCGACGAGATGCGGCAGTCAATTACCGATTTTCTCGCAGGGTGCGAGGATGGCGAACTGGCCGTTCTATATGTTTCCGGACACGGTCAACGGGTGAGCCGGGTAGGCGGCGAGTTCTACTTCGTAGCCACAGACACCGACTTCGACCGCGTCGCCGACACTGGAGTGGGCGCCGGTTTCGTCAACGAGGTGCTCGAAGATTCCTGGGCCTCACAGAAGGTCGTGATGATCGACTGCTGTCAGAGCGGCGGCTTCGCTGTGGGTCTGCGCGCGTCCGACAGAGAAGCCCCGGTAGTGGCGAAATCCGGCACTGCCTCACCGCTCACCAGCCGCGGGGTCTTCGTACTGTCGTCGTCACGCGCGGGCGAACTCTCCTACGCCGCCGAAGCGGGCCCCGCGAACGTACGGCCGTCCGACTTCACGGGCGAGGTGGTCGAGGCGCTACGGACCGGGAAAGTCGGCAAGGACGACAGTGGCGATGTGTCGATGAGCGACCTGTTCGACTACGTCAACCGACGCATGCGACATGGCGGCGCGCGCCAGGTTCCAGTTCAGTCGACGCATGGTGTCGACGACCGCATCATCATCGCGGCCTGCCCCCTCGGCAGCGCCCCGGTTCTCGCTCCGTTCAACCAGCGGTCTGCGGGTGAGCTCAGTACTGCGCCGCCCTCAAGAACGGAGCAGCCGCCGTGGACCAGCCTGCTGAACTACTACCGGGACTGTCTGCTCGCTGACGGCACCGAGCCCTCGCTGATGACTGTGTCGCCGCACGCCACCTCCTACACCTGCCTCCGAGGGTTCGAGCGCCTCCTGAGCGGCGAGGTGGACGATGACGGCTGCACTGCCCTTCCCCCTGAGGCGCTTCCGCTCGTCGACGCGATGGCCGAGCAGGACGCCGAGCTCTGGGCCGGGTACCCATCCGTGGTCCTCACCGGGCCACGCGACGGTCGGCCGTGGCATCAACCGAAGTTTGCGCCACTCCTCGTGCGCCGCGTCGAGCTCGTCGACACCGGCGGCGAGGTCCGTTTGCAGCCCTACGGCCCGGTCCAACCTCACCCACGTCTGGCCGAGAGCTGGTTGGGCAAGGAGGAAGCGGCGCAGCTGATCGACACATACCAGTCGAGCTGGCACGGCGGCCAGCACGATCGCATGGCAGCCGACGCGAGCAACCTCCTCATGAACGAGTTCGAGCTGCCCTGCGTGCAGGAGCTTCGTCCCGAGCAGCTCGACGATCAGATCGACGTCCGCACGCCCGGTCATGGCGCCCGAAACGTCGCAGTGCTCTTCCTCGCCCCGCGCAACAACAGGGCGTCGAAGAAGCTCATCGACGACCTCGCCGACATCGCACAGCGAGCCACGCACATCCGCTCGACGGCACTCGGCGCTCTCTCCCCCGATCCGGCGGAACGCGCCGAGGCCCTCGCGCACAGCGAGCCGCCACCCGCGCGTCCCGTCACTCCGCTCGCCAGTAACGAGGCGCAGAGCGAGGTCATCTACTCAACCATGACCCGCCGCATCACCGTCGCGACCGGCCCGCCAGGCACCGGTAAGAGCCAGCTCGTGGCCAACGTGGTTGCCACCGCGGTCGCGAACGGCCAAACTGTTCTCGTTGCCTCGACCAACAACGGCGCAGTGGACGAGGTCTGGCGACGGTGCGAGAAGCTCGTCCCAGGCAGCATGGTGCGCACCGGTTCCGCCGGCGGAGAGCGGGACTACACCGAAACCGAAGGTGCCGGCCTCAGAACACTTCACGCGGTGCCGGCGCCCACACACAACATCCCCACAGCCGCGGCGCGGGTGGACATGGCTCATGGTCACCTGCAACGCACCCACCAGGAGCTCGCCCAGATCGCGGCCGACGAGCAGACTCTGCGCCGGACCGGCGAAGCGCGGGAGATGCATGCCTCGACGCTCCAGTTGCCGGTAGCAGACCTCATCCGGCTCCTGCCTGACCCAGGTCGTGTGGCTGTCAAGGCGAGACGGCTGGCTAGCGCCCGCTTCTTCGGAGCGCTACGGCGCAGATGGTTCCTGGATTCGCTCGCGGTTCCCCGGTCCGAGGGCGACCTGGTCCCGAGATGCCGTGCACTCGCCGACTTCGCAGCAGCAGAGTCGGCCTGGCGAGCAGCTCGAGGACGCGGCGAACACGATCGGGACCGCGAGCTCGCCGCTGCCCTCGCGACCGCGCAGGTTCAGGTCCGGGCGGCATCTCGGGATCTCCTGGAGTCCGTGATTCGGACGAACGCCCGCGACGGGGCTCGCCGAATTCTCGGTCTTCAGGGCGCGCGGGACGCCGACCGCAGCGATTGGTTCGCGGTGAAGGAGGTGCTCGGACGCGGCCGCGCACCGAGCGCGTTCCCCGCGGCACCGGCCTGGGCGGTCACCTGCCACTCGGCGCGGCGCTTTCCACCCGAGCCGGCCCTCTTCGATCTCGTGATAGTCGACGAGGCGAGCCAGTGCGCCATCCCGCACGTTCTGCCCCTGCTCTTCCGAGCCCGACGTGCCTTGATCATCGGTGATGTCATGCAACTGTCTCACATCACCAAGATCAGCCCGGCCAAGGAAGGGATGATTCGACGCGATGTCAGCCTGCGCGCGGACTGGCTGGAGAAACACCGCCTCGCTTTCCGCCGGCATTCGGCCTTCCATGCGGCCGAGCACTCCGTCGGCGGAAGCCGGCTCCTCGATGAGCACTTCCGCTGCCATCCAGCGATCATCGCCGTGTCGAACGAGCTCTTCTACGACGGCGCGCTCACGGTCCTCACAGACACCCGCGATCGACCCTCCCTCCCGCTGCGCCCGATCTCCTGGCGCAACGTCGCAGGACGGGCGGCGCGTCCCCGCTCCGGCGGTTCGTGGGTCAATGAGGACGAGGTGAGCCACGTGGGAACCCTCGTCGCTCGCCTGGTGGATCATCTACCTGCCGAGGCGACGATCGGGGTGGTGACCCCCTTCAAAGCCCAGGCCGACGCGCTGTCCGACCAGCTTCGGCAGCACGATGAGAATCAAGTCCGCGTCGGCACTGTGCACACCTTCCAGGGCGGCGAACGCGACGTCATGATCTTCTCGCTCGTCGCCGGTACTGGAATGCACACAGGAGCGATCGGCTGGGTCGACCAGCAATTGAACCTCTGGAACGTCGCCATCACCCGAGCTCGCACCCACCTCATCGTCGTGGGCGACGCGGAGCTGTGGAGCGCACGGGGTGGAGTCGCCGCCAAGCTGTTCGAAGCCGCTGACGACCACGGATCCCGAGCCACGTCGAGCGACGACGCAGACGGCTTGCTGCAGCGTCTTTACCAGGCCCTGTCCTTGGAGAACGGGCAGACGGTCACGCTCGGAGAGCGAATCAACGGCCACCGGGCCGACGCGCTCGTGCAGAGCGCCGACGGCAGCAGCCACGCAGTCCTGCTCGACCGGGCCTCGCACGATGACACCAATGGATCCCGCCTTCTCCAGCTGATGTTGCGCCGGCGGGAGCTGTTGGACAGCGCGGATTCGCGGCGCGCAGCCGTGCGGTTCCCGGCGTGGAGGTTGTTTGACGTTCGGTGAGATTTCCGCTTGCCCGGCACCGTCCGAGCACGATCGACAACAGCCCGCGGACGTGCGCGCGCTAAGGGCCTTGGAGATCCCAACACTGTGCAGTCCTGCCGGACCGCAGCTGTACCCGCCGCTCAGCACCAGCGCGTCCTCCCGCCCCTTGGTCATCCCGCGCCCGGCCCACTCCCAGCCCAGCGCGCCCTCGAGCACGCGGCCCTCGTGGAGGCGCAAGTGCGCGTCGTTCGTTCCGGTGGCCGGCTCGGGACGCCAGTACGCCGGGTCGTTGGTTAACACGACGACGTCGGTGTCCACGATGCCTCGGCGACGAAGGACTCCGTCCGCACCACCGCCTTGATCACGTCGTAGCGGTTGATGTCGTGTGGCGACTGGTCGGGCAGGTCGAACTGCTCGCCGTCGATTTCCCCTGGAACCGGCGGACCAGGTACCTCGGCTCGATCGTCGCCGCCCGTATCCCGCCGCTGCCAGGCGGATGCGAGCAGCCGGATCGGCCTTCTGCAGCTGCCACACGAGGGCATGCTGGCGGTCCGCTTCGGAGTGGAAGACCGGGCGGTACTCAGCGAGAGCGGCCATCGCGGCGCCAACGTCACCCCGCATCTGCGTCCTCGGGGTCCGCCAACCCGAGCAGGTCCCACCGCCCCAGCCAGCACTCCATCCTGGCGGTCTTGATCCCGTGGTGCTCCGAGTCCTTCGTCACCGCTCGCTGCCCGCCGTTGCGTGCCAGGTAGTCCTCGTGCTCCCTGCGGATGTCGTTCACGACCCACGGCTCCGGCGCCACGTAGTACCTGGTCGCGCCGCTCGCGAGGTCGACGAACGCCCACACCGCGTTCGCCCGCGGCGCCGGGTTGGCACCCTCGCGGATGCTGGTCTGCCAATCGCCCCGGCGCCGGGTGAGCACCCGGACCCGCCGCCGTCCGGTCGGCGTCTGGACCAGGAGCTCGGTCCGTCGGCCGTTGCGGACCTCCCGCACTGTGCCGCCGCGGTACTCGACCGCCCGGGTCACTGCCGCCCGCCCGGCGGCTGCCACCTCGGCACTGCTCGGTTTCGCGGAGACGCCCGCGGACGGCTGCGTGGCCGGCCTGCGTAGTGCCGGGAGCGCGATGCTCCGCCGCGGCGGCCGTTCGGTGCCCCACTCTGCTGTCATCCGATGTTCCGTTCGTCAGATCCACCCCGATGTCCCGTGCCTTGATCGGTATTCCGGCGCCTCGCGTCACAGCCCCGGTGGACGACCACACGAACGGCTCAAGGCATTCGTCGCCGACTGGCCGAGACACTCGCCCCGGACCCCGAACGTCAGCGAACGACGACCAGCTCGCCCTCGAACCGGAGCCGCGCGGTGCGCACGCTGAGGTCGAGCGCGACGTCCAGGCGCTCGGTCACCCCGGCGATCCGCCGCTTCCACTCGAACACCGCCAGGACCTCCCGATACAGGTCCCTGCGCTCGGCACCGGCCGCCGCCCGCGACACCCCCACCATCGCGTTGACGAACTCCCGCAGCGGGATTTCCTCGGGCGGGCACTCGACTCCCTCCGGCGGGCGCCGGTACCCGGTCCACGCTTCGGGCACCCTCGCCGCGGGCCAGACGACCGGTTCGAACGACTCACGGCGCAGCCCCGGCGGAAGGTGCCGCAGGATCGCCTCCCTCCGCGAGGTCGCCACCCGGCTCAGCCCGAACCCGTTCGCGACCAGACGTGCGAGCCGGTCGAGGTGGATCGAGCCCTCGGCCGTCACCACTCGTCGAGGGCGGCCGCCACCGCTGCCGCCGCCCTACGGGCCGGCAGGGCGTCGAGCACCTCCCTTGGTCATCGGTGGTCGCCGCCCGTGAGGTCTGTTCGGGCGGTGAGGTGGAGCAGCGAGCGTCAGAGTGCCTGGTAGTAGTCGCGGATGATTGCTGCCATCAGCTTGCGCCGCTTGGCGAGGAACTCCTGGTAGCTGCCTGCCGTGACTTCACCGAGGTTAGCCGGGATGGCGTTCTCTGCGAGGTTGACGACGAGGTCATCGGCGGTGGTGATCTCGCCGAGCGTTAGGGTGCCGGTCCCGATTTGTGTGGCGATCGCAGCCATGTACTGCGCCGGCGGCCTGTTGCTGATACTGATGTTGATCGACGTCTCGGTGAGTGCGAAGTTCGCGACCTGGTTGTAGTCGCCGCGGTCGGGGTAGCCGTTCTTCTGCAGGTAGTCTTTGGGGACAATGTGGTGGATGTCGCCGGACTGCTGGGTCATCGACGCGACTGTGATGCTCTTGGAGAGGAAGCCGCGGGCGTTGTTCGCTACCTGCGCGGCGAGGAAGGTCTGGAAGAACGGACTGATCGTGCTCGTCGTTTCCAAGTCGGTGGGGAGGGTCACGGCCCAGAAGGCGTCGGACAGCTCGGATTCCTCGACTTGCTTGAGGTAGTTCGCCGGACCCTGTTCGCCGATCCGTCGGATGTCCTGCTCCCAGGTCGACTCGAAGCTCCCGGAGTGTCGGCCGGTGAGCATCGACATGACGAACCAGCGCTTCACGATCTGCTTCCGTTCGCCCTCGCTCATCTCCTTGTCTTGTCGGAGGCGAAGATATAGCGCGTAGGCAAAGTTGAGTGCGTTCTTTGAGTTCACCATGCCAGGCGTGATGAAGCCTGCGGACTTGATGAGCATCAGGAAGTTGTCGAAGTGGTAGTTGCTGACGATCTGGAGAAGTGCCCGCTCGAGCTTGTCGTAGGCGGCGGGGATCCGCTCCTCGTCGACCTTCCGGGTCTCGGGATCGCGTCCTGACAGCTCGCTGACGATGCTTGATGCCTTTCCTCGGCTGAAGCCCACGAGACCGGCCACGCGGATGACGTCGCTGTAGGCCGGGTCGTATAAGTCCTCGGCCTCGTCCTTGAGCCAGCTGATCGCCTTGAGGTAGGACGTATCCGCGAACTCGCGGTCGTTCTCTTCGATGTCGGCGTATGCGTGCGGCGCCACGGCGAGGTGGCAGAAGTAGTCGATAAGCTTGCGCAGGTTGCGGCCGCGGTCGCCATACGTGGCGATCTTGCTCATGGCGAAGTCGGCACTGCTCAGCGGGACACCCTTGGAGTTGATCCTGATGAAGATCTCCGAGACGGTCTCGACGTCGAGGTCGTCGGCGAGCCCGATGATGCCGATCTGTGCGTTCTGGATGCGACCGAGGTGGGCGAGGTTGGTTTCGAAGGTCTTGGCATCGACGTCGGGGTTTCGTTCCAGGTACTCGCGAGCGAAGGACAGCGGCGACTCGGAGTTGAAGTATTCGCTGATGTCGGCGATCCACTGCGGGTTCTTACGGATCACTGGGGTCGTCGTCGCGAACTCCTCGGTGATCGGGTTGAAGGCGATCGTGATCCGTACAGCCTTGTACCTCTTGTTGATCACCTTGAGGCCGGCCACGGCGGCGCGGAGTGCCGTGATTCGCTGCTGGCCATCGATAAGAATCTGCTGGTGCGCCGCGACCTGGCCGCCTTTGAGCTTGGCGCCGACCGACTGCCACGTGATCAGGTATCCGACGGGGTAGCCCTTGTAGAGCGAGTCCATCAGGTCTCGAACCTTCACGCTGTCCCAGACGAACGGCCGCTGGAGTTCTGGGATCGCGATCCGGTCACTCATCACGTCCGCCAACAGCTGTGTGACCGCGGACTGTGTTACCGAGTACTTCGCCATCGCTGCTCCTCGCTTGTTCGGGGACACGCTAGCGGGGACCCCCGGGACGTCCGATCGCGGATCATCCCTCGCCCGGTAGCCGACGATGTGGACAGCGTTGCGGCCGGTTTCGCAGCGCGAGCTGGAGTAGCCGCGCGTCCGGTTGGACGTGCCTCGGTGCTTCCTACGTCCCGACGCTGGTCGAGATCGCGGGCGAGGGCGAGGGCGAGAACCTCGGGATGCCAGGTCTCAGCTCGGCCCCGGTTGGGGCCAGTTCGTAGGCGTGGTGGTGAGCCGCTCGGCTCAGCCTGGATCCACCGTGGAAGTAGTCCGTGATTGCGGGTCGTGACGCACGAATGCGCTTCTAATGGGGCAATGGGGCTGCTCACAACCGCTCGAGCGTTCGCTCGTCGAGCTCCCCGTCGAAGTAGCGGTCCAGCACGTGCTGGAACTCCGCCCTGTCCGGAGCCGCGCGGGCGAACAGTGTCATCGACGAGCGCAGCTTCAGGTCGTCGGGCGAGCCGAAGATCTCGTGCGCAGTCCGGCCGGTCGTGCCGGCGACGACCCTCGCGCACTCGACCAGCCGCGGCCCGAGGACCGGGTGCGCCACGTAGCCGCGAGCCTCGTCGAGCCCGGAGATCGCATACTGCTGCGCCATCGGGCTGTACCCGACGCCCTCGATCTGCGGAAATACGAACCACATCCAGTGACCGGTCTTACGCCCGCGGCGCAGCTTGGACAGAGCCACCTCGTAGACGCCGTCCTGGGCGTCGACGAACCGTTCGAGGTCGTACGGGTCGCTCATCTGCTCGGCCTCCGGTCGTCACGTCCGCGAGCGCGCGGGTCACCCCGCTTCACGTCCGCGCAGTCGTCGACAGATGCTCCACCATCGATGTCGGCTCGGCGCGGAGGCGTATCCGGCGGCCACCGGACCACTCACGGTACGAACGCTCGGCGAGGGAACGAGCGCAGCCCGTTCGGCGAGCGGAGCAGCGAGGGAGCGGTTCCCCTGAACCGCGTAGGGCCGGTTCGGCTGCTACCGGTCGAGCCCCATCCGGTGCCGCTCGGCCGCCAAGACCCGCTGCCCCACCGGCACCGACTCGTCGTCGAGCACCTCCGGCCGGTGCTCCGACGCGTCCACCGCCCGCAGGTCGGCATCCTTGGCCTCGCTCTTGCGTGCGAAGGCGTCGAACAGCAGCCGCTTGCCCTGCTGGATCTCGCAGATCCGCTCGTCGATGCAGTCCTTGGCCAGCAGCCGGTGGACCTGCACCGTGCGCACCTGCCCCATCCGGTGCGCACGGGCGATCGCCTGCTCCTCCGTGCTCGGCTTCCACTGCGGCTCGGTGAGGATCACCACCGACGCCGCCTGGATGTTGATCCCGACGCCGCCGGCCTCGATCTGCCCGAGCAGGACGGCGTGCCCGGGCCGCGCGGTGAACTCGTCCACGATCTGCTGGCGGGCCTGCGGCGGCACCGCACCCGTGATCGTCCCGACGACGGCCGACCCGAGCGCGCCCTGGATCAGCTCGAGGGTCCCGAGGAAGTAGGAGAAGACCACGACCTTCATCCCGTCCTCGGCGGCCTCCTCGACGATGTCCTTGAGCCGTTCGAGCTTGGCCGAGCCGGGCGAGCTGAAGGGCGCCTGCCGCATCGCCATCAGGTTCCGCCCGGAGACCGCCGACTCGTACTTCGCCTCGTCGGTGTCGCTGAGCTGCACCCAGGACTCCGTCTCGATCTTGTCGGGCAGCTCGGTGAGCACGTCCTCCTGGTTGCGTCGCAGGTAGACGGGCGCAACCGCGCGGCGGAACGCCTTCGCGCCGGCGACGGCGTCGGCCGCGTCGACCCGCCGCGCGACGGCCGGCTGCAGGTACCCGACGAGCGTGCGGAACTCCTCGACGCGGTTCTCCATCGGCGTACCCGTGAGGAAGAGTGCCCGCTGGGACCCCTGCACAGCCGCGCGCACCGCCTGCGAGCGTGCCGCGTCGGGGTTCTTCACGTAGTGCGCCTCGTCGACGACCAGCATCGCGACGTCCGCGTCGCGCACATCGGCCGGCAGGCGTGCCAGCGTGCCGAACGTCGTGACCGCCAACCCGCCTTCCCGCACCCACCGGCGGCCGGTCGCGTCCCGGTCGGCGCCGTGCAGGCTGTGGGCGGCCAGCGCGCTGTGCTTGGCGGTCTCGTTCAACCAGTTGATCTGGACGCTGGCCGGGCACACGACGAGGAACCGCCGCTGCCCTTTCGCCGCGAGGTGGGCGAGGACGGCGAGCGCCTGGATGGTCTTCCCCAACCCCATCTCGTCACCGAGGATCGAGCGCTCCTGATGGATCGCGTACTGCGCGCCGAAGACCTGGTAGCCGCGCAGCGTGGAGGTCAGCATCGTCGTGTCCAGCGGGATGGCGCTGATCCGTTGCCGCAGCTCCTCGGGGACGAACCCGCGCGCCGCCTCCTCGTCCTCGACCGTGCCGGTGCCGCCGATGGTCGAGAGCACGGCGTTGACCGACGCCGCGTCGGACAGGTACTCGCGCCAGAGCTGCCCCGGCTCGTAGCTGCGCGGGTCGACCGTCTGCTCGCGCGCGTGCACAGCCTTCTGCAGGCCGCGCACCTGCGGGTCCGCCAGGATCGCGTCGAGCCGGGCCAACGCGTCGAGCGCCGCGTCCTTCTTGGACCGGCGCGAGAAGAACATCGACCAGCGGCTGCCGGCACGCTCCGCATCGGCCACCAGGGGCGCGACCTGGCCGCGGAACTGCTGGAGGGGCTGGTGCAGCGCCGTCGCCGCGGAGTCCGCGGACCGCACGGCGGCGAGGGTGGCGAGCAGCTGGGTCTGCGCGGGATCGCGACGGTCCGGGTCGAAGCGGAACCGGACGTCCTGATGGACCTGCACCGCGACCGTCCGCGCGGCGCGCTTGACCTCCAGCACCGTGGTCTGCCCGACGCCCGGCACCTGCTGGAGCCGATGGTCGTGCGCGTTCAGGACGTCGGCGACGGTCCGGAAGCCGTGCTGCTCCAACGCCCCGAGCCGCACGCCGCGGCCGGCGACCTCCTTGAGTGCCAGGAGCGGCGTCTCGCGCAGCCGGGCGGCGACCCGGTCCCCGTTGAGGATCTCGATCTGGTGACGGGCGCTGTCACGGAGGGCCTGCGGAGCGGTAAGCAGCGCGCCCGCGCGCTCGGCGAAGTCCCGGACGGCGGCGATCGTCGCCTCGGCGGCAGAACCGACCTTCCCACGTGCGGCTTCCCGGTGATCCTGGTTCATCGGCCGGTCGTCGCCCGCGGACCCGTGGGCACTGCCTGCATCCGATGCTCCCGTCTCCCGTGACCCGCTCCGTTGATCGATCGCGCGGCCGCGGACGTCACGAGATGAGCGCGGGACCACCTGAACGGGGCAGCGCGATCATCGAGCGCTAACGGACGGCCGCCCGGGAGCGAATGCCTGCCCGACGATCTCAACCCGGAAGGCCTCACGTGACCCAGTACATGCCTCAGTACCCGCCGGTGGGCCCCGGGTACTACGCGCCCCCGCCCCCGCCCCCGCAGAACGGGCTCGGGACTGCGGGCTTCGTGCTCGGTCTGCTCGGACTGCTGTTCTCGTTCATCCCGCTGATCGGGGTGATCGCCTGGCCGCTGGTCCTGCTGGCTCTGGTGTTCGCGGGAATCGGTCTCTCCAAGGTACGTAGCGGCCGGGCGACGAACAAGGGCCTGACGATCGCCGGCCTCGTCTGCGCGGTGATCGGCCTCCTGATCTGCATCCTGTACGCGGCCGCGTTCAGCGCGGCTCTCTCGACGACTTCGCCGACGCCGCTCGGGACTTCGGCGCAGGCTCCGGGGGGCGTCCAGATCGCGCCGGCGGCCTCCGCCGGCATCGGCGACACGGTGCAGGACGGTTTCTTCACGTTCACCGTCACCGACGTGAAGACCGGTATCCAGGCCCTCGGGGAGAGCTTCCTCCGCACGGAGGCGCAAGGCAGCTACGTGCTGGTGGACGTCACCGTGACGAACACCGGTACCGAGGCGGCGACGTTCCTGGGTGGCAACCAGACGCTGCTCGACGCGCAGGGCCGCGAGTTCGAGGCCGACAGCTCCGCGGCGCTGATGAACGTGCCGGACAGCGAGTCGTTCTTCACCGAGATCAACCCCGGCAACAGCGTCGACGGCGTGCTCGTCTTCGACGTCCCGGAGGGTCTCTCCCCGACGGCCATCGAGCTGCACGAGTCGATGTTCTCCGGCGGCGCGCTCGTCTCACTCGCGGGCTGATCGGGCCGCATCCCGTACGAGCGCGGCGGCGGAGCCCGCGACGACATGGAGTCGGCACGGCCAGTGCGGGCGGCCGTGGCCGGCGCCGAGGGAGCACAAGGCGCAGCGGCCGTCCGCCCGCGGTCTGCGCACGCGCAGCAGGCGCTGCCAGACGAGCGGGGTCTCCCCTCGGCGAGGACGCGATTTGATCACCGGGTCAGCAGGCCGGCGGCCCCCGACTAGTCGAGTAAGCTTTCGTCGGGTCTCAGATGAACGAGGACCTGCACGCGCTGCTGCGCGCAGACGTCGCAGACGCAACGTCCCCACTGGCACTAACCTTGGCGATCCGCTGATGCCGTCGGTGGACCAGCCGTGCACGAGACCCTCTCCGGCCCGTCGCGTCGAGCTAGTCATTGCAGCCCAGAACGATAGCCTCGCCAGGTGCAAGCCATCCCTGCGCTCCGCCTCAGCTATGCCAATCTCCTGCTGCAACGGCTCGAGGTCCGCGGACCAGCAAGGATTGACGAACTGCTGGACGGCGCCGACGCCGAGCGCCTTTTCAAGAGCGATCGCCAGCATCGGAACCCCACTGACCGTGCTCAGGACCTCCTGCGCTTCGCCTGGCTCGTTGGCTTGGTCGACGAAGCCGGGAGGACCTACTCACTCACGCCCGCGGGCCACACCTTCGTAGCTGCCCAGAGGGACGACGACCCGTGGACCGTTACTGATGCACAAGCGGCTGTCCTGCGCGCGTTGCTCGCCGATGGGGACCGCGCACTGGCACGAGATACACAACTTGCGCTAGCTGTGTACCACGATCTCATCAGCCATGGAACGTTTCCAGGGGCACACCAGTTCGGACGCGCTCTCGCACACGCAAGCCACTCCGAACAGTGGCGGGCGGACCGCACGTTCGAATCACAGGGGGCACGGTACCGAGCGCTACTCGAGGAAGCCAGGTTCATCAGCGCGAGCGGTGAAGTAACCAATGAGGGAGATACTCTTCTCACGACCACTACCCGATCTTTCGATCGGCGACTTGCAAAGGCAAATGTCTGGTGGGTAAATCAGGGAGAGTCCTACGGGAGGGCACGCGACGAGCAGTTCATATGGGCCCCACTCCGAGACAAGGCTGGGCGGCCACAGAGGCACTGGGACGCGATGGACAATGTCGCACCCGGGGACGTTATCTTGCACTATAGCAACAGCTTTCTCCGCGCCACTAGCATTGCCCAATCCACCGCACGGCCTGCAGAGAACCCTCTTGATTCGGATTCATGGCAGCGTGACGGACGAATCATCCATACTCAATACCGAGAGCTCAACGTTCCTATCGCACTCGCCTCGATCCCTGAGCAGGTTCGAGTACCGAAGTCAGGGCCGTTCACGTCCGTTGGCTCTGTTCAGCAAGGCTACCTGTACCGAGTGGACGACGCGCTCACCGGAGAATTGGCCGATAGGTTTCCCGAACTCCGGACAATTCTTGATGAGTACGTCGACATAACACCGGTGCCATCGGTCACGGCGGTAACTCCGCACGATCTCCACGATCTATTCGCGTCGGCCGTTAGCACCGCGGGACTAAAGTTTGGATCATCCAACCTCATCCGCTCGTTCATTAGCAGCCTGCTAGCCAAGCCCTTCGTCATCCTCACTGGCCTATCCGGATCGGGGAAGACTCAGGTAGCTATGCGGCTGGGCGAGTGGTTCGGCCAGGACGATTCAGGACGGCCGCGCTCATTGATATTGCCGGTCCGACCGGATTGGACCGGACCGGAGGCATTGTTCGGATTCGAGGATGCACTACGCAGCGCAGATGCTAGCCGACCAGTCTGGTTCGTCCCCGAGGCACTCAGCTTCATCCTGCGAGCCACAGCTGAGCCAACGCATCCCTACCTACTCATCCTCGACGAGATGAACCTGGCACACGTCGAGCGATACTTCGCCGACTTCCTCTCCGGGATCGAATCACGAAAAGGATTACTGCCTGATCTTGTTCAGGACGATGGGCGCGGCGACTGGAGCACACGGAGCAGCTCCGGAACTAGACTTCCGCTGCCACGCAATCTTTTTGTTGTGGGTACTGTAAACATCGATGAGACGACATACATGTTCTCGCCGAAAGTTCTCGATCGAGCCTCAACGTTCGAGTTTCGGGTAGACGCAGCAACGCTCGACCCAGAGCTCGGACGCCCTTCCGCTGCGGCGGCAGCCCCCAGCACGGTACTGCGAGCGGTCTGCGACCTTGCAGCGGACGACGATTGGCACAGACAGAACCCGCACCCCGAGCAAGAATCGATCGTGGATACGCTGCGTAACCTGCATGCCATCCTTGCAGAAGCCGACCTCGAGTTCGGACACCGGACCTTCTATGAGAGTCTGCGTTTCGCTGCCTTCTACGCCGCAACCGGCGACGACGATATCGACAATGCCACCGACTTGATCGTCATGCAGAAGCTCCTCCCCAAGGTCAACGGATCCCGCAGAAGGATCGAGAATGTTCTAACGAAACTTCTCGCCGTTTCTGACGGATCAGAAGCGGCTCCGCGCCTGCCCGTCACGCATAGCAAGCTCAGGCGGATGCTCGGCGCCCTCCGCGCCAACCAATTTGTTAGCTTCACGGAGTAATCGAGTGTTGGCGCGAACCGTTAGAGTCATCCTCTGCGACAGCTCAGGCGCCAGGTGCGGCGCGCTGGTCGTTGCTGACCTTCCGCACAAGTTCACCCTGATGGGCGGCGCGCTTCGTGAGGCGTCCATCTACACGTACGAGATTATTGATGTCGATGGCTCGATCATGCTTGAGCCTAGCGAGCTCTTCGACCCCGATGACGAGACCGGCAAGCGGGGACGGCTGCGTCCTGCACAATCAGTAGGCCGGCTGACCATTGCAGTGGAGACGGCCGCTGGCGACGTACTCCGAGGCGATATTGATGTCGCGCCCACCAAGCTGGAGCAGACGCGGGAGTACCGTCGGATGCTTGAAGACATCGCCGAACACGCGGCTGAGGCGGTGCTGCAGGGATTTGCTCCAGCGAGCCTCGTGCTGGAGCCGTCCGACCTACCAGCGGAGCTGCTCTACAATAAATTCGCTCTGCTAGAGGCGCGACTTGAATCCGACGAATTCACTGCGGCCGTGGCCCGTGTGCTGCACCAGCCCGACCGCGGCTGGGAATCCGAGACAGAGCTGCGGCCTTCCGGAACGGGCTACCCATCCGGATCGGCATTTGGCCGTGCTCTTACGACACCGGGAGCACGTCGGCCGTGGCGAGTAGGGCGAGGAGCTCTGCGCACCCTTCCCCGTCATCTTCCGCTCGAGCGGCACGAGGCGACGTACGATACTATGGCGAATCGGTTCGTGAAGTACGCGATGGAGCGGTGGCGTGACATGGCCATGCAAATGCTCGACGTTCTCGGGCAACCAAGTACCGTGACGCCGGGGCCGACGAAGCGTGGCCGCGCCGCAGCCAGCAGTGTCGTCGAGCTACTTGACGAGCTGCTCGGCCACGATCTCTTCCGGGGCGTTGGTCGACTCACCCAGATTCCGACTAGCAACCAGGTGCTCTTGAAGCGCGACGGCTATCGTCAGCTGTTCCGCATGTTCGCTCTCATTGAGACCGCACCGGCACTCGTGTTCGAGCACGCGAGTATCGACGACGTCTACAGTGCGTCCCAACGGAACATCGCAACGCTCTACGAATTCTGGTGCTACCTCGTTCTCGCGGATATTGTCGGTAGAGTGTGCGATGACCCTAAGACCGCACACGCGTTCTCGCCACGAGGCAACGGCCTGTCGCTGACCCTCCGCACCGGACCCTCTTCAGCTATCCGCTGGAAGGTGCAGCGCCACGGCCGCGATCTCGAGATTGAACTTTACTTCAATCGCCAGTTCTCCGAGACAAAAGACGGAATCTCCAGCGACGGATCGTGGACGCGTGCCATGCGCCCCGACTGCTCACTCCATATCCGACCGGTCTCCGACCTCCCACGTCATCACGGCGCACTCGACATGTGGCTTCATTTCGACGCAAAATACCGCGTTGAACACCTTGTCGAACAGCTGACTAGCGACAGAGGCGTCGAGCAAGTGGCACAGGCAGACGGAGCTAATACCTCGGGGGCGCTCGCACGGAGCAGGCGTGAGGACTTGCTCAAGATGCACGCGTACCGGGACGCAATCCATCGCACCGCAGGTGCGTATGTACTTTACCCGGGCGACGTGCCAGTGCGCGTCGAACGCTACACCGAGCTACTCCCGGGACTTGGAGCCTTTCCTCTTCGGCCGGATATGGACAAGGACGCCAGCGGATCCGGCGATCTTGAGCAGTTCCTCGCCGATGTTCTGACACACGTCAGCGACCAGGCGAGCCGACACGAACGCGAACGGTTCTGGAGCGGAACTATCAACTCCGACACATCGACGATTTCGAGCCATTTCTCTCCCGCCCCCTTCCTGGACCGACCTCCGGCCGACACTGACGTCTTGGTTGGATACATCCGAAGTCCGGAACAGCGGACGTGGATAGAAGAGGCACGAAGCTACAACGTACGCGCGGACGACCGACGCGGCGCCGTCACTCTGGGAGGACGCGAGCTCAGCGCTCCGCTGCTCCTGCTGTACGAAGACACACCGAGCGGTCTGCAGATCGTCGCGCTCGGACGAACGGGATCATGGCGGGCGATCGATCGAGACGAGCTGGAGCAATCCGGCTATCCGCAGCCGCGCGGCCGCCTCTACTTCGTCGCGGCCTTCGACACGATAGTCGATTTGCCCTTGTGGCTGCGTCGGCTTGACCTTGGCGCATTGAGGCCAGATGGCGCATCTTGGGGAGCACCGTTCACTGTCTCGTGGTGGGACCTGCTGCACAACGCCTCGAAGGGCTGATAGGGCCAGCCAAGTACGAAGGGGCAGCCGGTCACCTCGGGCGAGCTTCGACAACGACGGCGGCCGTCGAGGCATTGCCCACTGAAATTCCGGCTGGTCACCTTGCCGGCCTTCGCGGGTTATTGCCGTGGTTCACATGGTCGAGGGGCGCCTCGCCGACGGAGGAATTAACCGCAGTTGCTGCCCACTACGGCCAATTCATGTCGCACCAGTTGGAGCAGTGGGGCCTGACGATCGAGGACGTCCAGGCCTGGCGGCCACCGAAGTCCCGCCGTGGCCGTCCTCCGAAGAATTCGATTCGTCGGCAGAGCTGATGAGCCGACGCGGTCGTCGAGGTAGTCCTGCCCGCCGAGCTGCGTGAGAACCGAATCTTTACCGGGAATGCACGAATCGCACGTTCCCCAGAGCCGGTTGTTGACCACCGGCACCGCTACGACCGGCACCCCGACGCCGAGAGCGTCGCAGAGGGCGCCGACCGCGCGGTGTCCATGATCCCCGCCGCGACCCTGTTGGCCGTGTTGAACGGGAGGGCGCCAGGCGACGACGACGCCTGGACAGGGTCGGTCGTGCTCCGCCGGCTCGGGGAGCCATTGACCCGCCGCGTCGGTGGCGACGACTGACACACTCCAGCGCTCGCGCAGATCATCGGCCACCTCGCCGGCCCGAGAGGCCAGGGGCACACCACCCGACGAGGGTCAGGTAGCGAGATGTAACGACAGCTTTCCGGACGGCGAACTGCGAGTGGGTCGACCGATCATTCGGTCTCTCCGTCGGTCCGCTGGTCCTTGGGGCCGATGACATCGCAGGAGCCTGCGAGCATGGGATTCCTGTACATCCGGGGGTGAAGATGTCTGGCACGGCGACGCGGCGGGTAACGCCCATCGAGCTGCTCGATATGCGCTCGCAGCGGTGGCGCAAGCGCATCGAGGTCGTCTCCCTCGCGGCCGAGGTGCTGGACGTCATCCCGGTCGCTCGCCGAGAGCAGGCACTCACTGCGCTTGGCATCCTGTATCAGAAGTCGAGAGACCGGCCGGACTTGTTGCGGCGCTGGCCCGCCGTACACGTGATCGCCACAGCGGGAGTGGCCGCGGACAACTACGAGCACGGGACGTACTGGCCGCGGCTGCTCGAGATGCTGGGCGTCGAGGGGCATCCCGGGTTCCAGCACGAGTGGGGTCAGGCGTTCCTCGATAACCTGCACCGACTTCACCTTCCGACCTTCGACAGCGGGTCCGAGGACGCCGGGTCGAAGTTCGTCGGCCGCATCCTGATGCACGCGGGTGTCCCCACGTTCTGCCTCCGCGACTACTACCGCCTGATCCGCTCGGGCCGCACTCGGTTCCCCGGGCTGGAGCCCGCAGAGTTCGTCTCGTGGGCGGCAAGCCGTGCATCGCGCAACCAACTTCACAATGTAGACAAGCCGGTGGCGCGTTTCCTCCAGTACGGCGGGGACTTCGCCGTCGATGTCACCGACCGCATTTATGACCTGCTCGACGCGCTGGCCGCGGGTGGTGACGGCACGGACGTACCACTGCCAGAGCGGTTCAGGCTCGTCGCGCAGGAGATGCGCGACGACGGGGAGATCGTTCACGCCCGCAGCCGGACGAGCCGCGCCGGGCAGGGCGAGATCGACCAGCGACCGCGCCTTGCTCTGGACCCGTTCGGGCAGGGGCTCTTGCTGCGGCTGCCAGCTGTCGGGGAGGCGCCGGACGGCTCCGCCGTGTGGATCGTGAACCTCGACGAGACGACCCGCCACATCCCCACGAGCCTCTTCCTCCCCGAGTTCGGGGAGCCCGCGCCGCCGACCGACGTACCGATCCCCGCGCCGGTGCGCACTGCGTCGGTCGCGATGGCCGGGCGTGAGGACTTGACGACCACGCTCCCTGTGGTCGACGACGCCGACCCACTACTCGCGTTCGCGGAGGACGGACTGCTGGTGCAACCAGGTCTGCCGCTGCCTGGGCGTCCGACGTGGCTGCTGTTCGCCGGCGTCCCCGATGACGTGCGGATCGTCGGAAACGCTCCGGTGCTGTCGGAGAGTCCGTTGCCGCCGGGCTGGGCGGGCTGGTGCCTCGTGCTCGTCGACCTCGACAGCGTGTCGTCGGTCGCGGTGGGCGACGCAGGGCGGTCGCGCAGCGTCCGGAGCAAGGCCGCTGCACGGGTCGTCGCCGATGACCCGGTGCACGGCGTGCGCAGCGCGACCCGGCTCCCCGTCTTCGCAGCGCGGCCGACCGTCCATCTCCCCGAGCAGCTCGGCGACGCGGACTGGACCGTGACCCTCCTCGACGCGGTGGGTGAGGTGCTGTCGCAGTGGCATTCTGCCGACGGCGGTTCGCCGGACTCCGTCTGGCAGGACCTCCCGCGGCCGACGGTCGGCACGTTCACCGTGCGCGTACGCGGGCCATGGGGGCGCGGCACCACGCGCACGCTGACGGTCGTCGAAGGGCTCGACGTCTCATTCTCCCCGACGTGGCGATGCTTCAAGGCGAAGGGACTCGAGCACGCGACGGCCCGGGTGCTGGCCGCGCGCGGGGTGCTTGTCGCACCAGAAGTGATCGAGTACTCCGCGCAGGTCCGGGAGAACCGGGTCCGTGTCAGCGCGCACGGCGAGCACCGAACGCTCGTCGTCACCCCACCGCACATGACGGTCGCCTACCAGACCAAGCAGATGACGACGAATCCGTCGATCCAACCGGTGCAGCTACTCAGCGAGGACGTCACTGCCCAACGCGGCACGCTGATCCTCGACATAGGTGCAGACGCCGAGCCGCGCTTGCATGTCATCCTGGGCTCCAGGCAGATACAGGTGGTCGAGCCTGCGGGCGGTCGGGCGGGGGTCTATCACTTCGATCTCGCGAAGATCGTCGACACGCTGGCGGTGCATCCCCAAGTACGGCTGGCACTCGACGCCGACGCGGCGCTCGTCGTCGCGTCGGTGCGGCCGCGCCGTCTGCACCGCGGAGTCGCCATCGCAGGCGCCGAGCTGGTCTTTACTGACTGCGTCGATGTCGATGGACTCACTGCGCTCGTCTACCCCACGCGGGCGCCCTGGCGCGATCCGGCGGTGCTGCCGATCGCCGATGGTCGCGTGATCTTGCCCGACTGGTTGACCAATGCGGGCCCGCTGCGCGTGCTCGTCCGCCTCGACGACCCATGGGCGCCGCTGCCGATTCCCGAGTGGCCGGATATGGCCGAGTCCGTCCTTGTGGAGGCATCCGGGTACGTCGCCGAGGACGACGACCAGGAGGCCACGGCGCTCTCGGCGTTCCTCGCCGGTGCGGGCACGATGCCGATGATCACAGACTTCACCCGGCTGTGGACGGTGCGGGCGCTCCTGCGCGACTTGCCGACCGGCCAGCGTGCCGATCCGATCAAAGCGGCGTTGGACTCAAGGATTCGCACGTCGGTCCGCGATTCGCTGCTCGCCGTCGCCCCGTCGAAGGCCCCCATTGAGGCGATCCCGGAATTACTCATCAGCACTGGGCTGGTCTGGGCGAACCTGTCCACCGCTCATGACGACACCACGACGCGCTGGAGCGTCCGCGGCGCGCTTTCCACTGCGCTGCTCTCGGCGGCGGACGGCGAGTGGTCGGCGGAGGAGGTGGAGGCGGCTGTCGAGACGTGCGGCGACGTCGTCGCGGAGTTGCTGGCGGGCAACGACCGCCATGCCGCTGCCGGGCGCCTGGACCAGGCGGCAACGCTGTTCGATCAGAACCCCGCGATGCGTGAGGACTTCGTTCGGCAGGCCGCGCTCGTGCCGACCGGGTTGCTCTCCGCGGACAGCAGGGTGATCGCCGCGATGGAGTACGTGAAGCAGCGCAAAAATTCACGAATCGCGCCATTGGCGCGGCGTCCGATGCTCGACGACGTCTCGCTGATGCTGCGCATTCTCGGTGATCCGGTCGCAGATGAGGCATTCGCCGAGCACGGGCCGGGAACCTCGGCGAGCGGCTGGCAGACAGTACCAGCGCTCTCGCGGGCCTTCGCCTTCCTGGCCCGCCATGCCGCCCGAGGCCACCGCGCCGTAGCTGAGTGGCTGCCGCAGCATCGCCGGACCTGGGCGCACCTCGCCGCCGTCGCGCCACAGATGGTGACGATCGACCTCATCGTGGCCGAGTTGTTGGTCGCAAGCACGTTCAACGAGAAGCAGGAGTCGCACGCGTGACCGCATCCATCGACGCCGTCGGCACGGCCGCGGAGATCACGGCGACATATCGTCGCTACCTCCAATCGCTACTGGCCGTGCGGGACCCGAAGATCGATGCGGCACTGCGGCACGCGATCGACACGACACCGATGCTCGACAAGGGCCCGTATCTCGAGGCCACCCCGCCGTACGCGCTGAGCGCGTCAATACGGGAGCTGATCGACGAGGGTGTCCTGGCCCCACGCTTCGCCGGGCTCGCCAGCGCGTCGCTGCCGCTGGACCGCGCGCTCTACGTCCATCAGGAGCAGGCGATCCGGAAGGTCGCGGCGAACCGCAACATCGTCGTTGCGACGGGCACCGGCTCCGGCAAGACCGAGTCGTTCCTGCTGCCGATCCTCGACGACCTCGTCCGCGAGCATGAACGCGGCGAGCTCGGCCCCGGCGTGCGCGCGCTCCTGCTCTATCCGATGAACGCACTTGCCAACGACCAGATGAAACGGCTTCGGCAGCTGCTGGCGCCGTATCCGGAGATCACCTTCGGCCGCTACACCGGCGACACCGAGCAGGACCCGGTCCGGGCGCGCGAGTCGTTCGGCGCGCTGAACATCGGTGAGCCGATCCTGCCGAACGAGCTGTTGAGCAGGGAAGAGATGCGACGCACGCCGCCGCACCTGCTGCTGACCAACTTCGCGATGCTCGAGTACCTGCTCCTACGGCCGCTCGACATGGAGCTGTTCGCCACCGGCAAAGAGTCGCGCTGGCGGTTCCTGGTGGTCGACGAGGCACACGTCTACGACGGCAGCCAGGGCGCGGAGATCGCCATGCTGCTGCGGCGCGTCCGGGACCGGGTGGCCCCGGACCGGCCGATTCGGTGCATCGCGACATCGGCGACAGTCGGTGGGGAGCCCGACGCAGTGACGAGGTTCGCGACGAACCTGTTCGGCCAGCCGTTCGAGTGGCACGCCGACGACCCGGCACGCCAGGACGTGATCACAGCGCAGCGGGTCAAGACGCCCGAGGGGCCCTTCTGGGGCCCGCTCACCGCCAGCGAGTACGAGGCGATCGCCGAGGGCACCGATCCGGAGGTTGCTCTTCTCAAACACGCCGCGACGGCGGGGCACGCCAGTGACAACGCCGCCGACGCATTGCGTCACGAACAGCGGCTCGCCGACCTGCGCAGCACCCTCGCGGATGGCCCGCGCACGTTCTCGTCGGTCGCCGCGAGCCTCTTCCCCGCCGAGGACAATGCCGCGGCAGGCCTGGCTGCGCTTGTCGCACTGGGCAGCTCGCTGCGCTTGCCCGACGGAACCACGCCGCTATCTGCGCGCTACCACCTGTTCCTGCGCGCAACCGAGGGCGCGTTCACGTGCCTGTCCGCGGCGGGCCCGCATGTTCAGCTCGCCCGACACAACGTGTGCCCCGACTGCGACACTCCCGTATTCGAGATCGGCTCCTGTAAGCGGTGCGGCGCGGTGCATGCCGTCGGCACGCCCGTGCAGGAGCACGGCGTCATCCGCCTACGTCCTCGGAAGGCGGGCGCCAAGGGCAGGTGGTTCGTCCTCGGGGACCAGGCCGCGGTGTCCGACGAGGACGAGGATGCCGTCGCCGACGAGAGCATCGACACCACCACGGACGAGATGCGGCTGTGCACGGCCTGCGCCGCGATCAACAAAGCGCATGTGGCCAGCTGCGTGAGCTGTGGCTCCGGCGATTTGCGGTCCGTGTGGAAGCTGAAGGAGCGCGGTGATGAGATCGCAGGCTGTCTCGTCTGTGGAGCCCGCGGCTCCGGGTCAGTCCGGGTGTTCGAGACCGGTTCTGACGCGAGTAGCGCCGTCATCACCACCTCGCTGTACCAGCACCTCCCGCCGAGCTCGGACCCGCACGACGGACAGCGGCCCGGGCAGGGACGCAAGCTGCTCGCGTTCAGCGACAGCCGCCAAGCCGCTGCGTACTTCGGGCCCTACCTGCAGGACTCCTACGGCAGACTGCAGCGGCGGCGGCTCATCGCCCAGGGGATGCTCGCTGCACACGCTGACCAGGATCCCGTCGACATCGACGATCTCGTGTTCCACGCCCGCAAGGCTGCGGCAACCGTCAAGCACTTCCCCGGCGGCATGACGGCGCAAAAGCAGTCGCGGGAGATCGCGCCGTGGGTGATGGCGGAGGTGTTGGCCACCGACGACAGGCAGTCGTTGGAGGGCCTCGGGCTGATCGGTGTCTCGCTGTATCAGGACCCGTCATGGCAGGCGCCGGCCCCGCTGCTGCAGTTGGGGTTGAGCGCCGACGAGGCGTGGGCGTTTCTCCAGGAGCTGGTGCGCACGCTGCGTCAGCAAGGCGCGGTGACCATGCCGGAGGAGGTGCCCGCCAACCACGAGATCTTCGCTCCGCGGCTCGGCCCGATCCGAGCCCGGGTCTCCGGCCCGGAGGCGATCCGGAAGGTGCTGTCCTGGCTTCCCGGCAGAGGCACCAACCGGCGCATCGACTACGTCGGCCGCGTGCTCACGGCGCTGGGGGCATCGGCGGACCCTGCCCAGCTGTTGGAGGGGATCTGGCGGTCCCTGACCGCGCCGCACACGCCGATTGACTGGCTGCGCTCCTCGAGCGAAACCGGGCTCGGCGTCGTTTACCAGGTCAACCACGAACAGCTGCGGCTGACGTGGATCACCACCGATGCTCCGGTGTACCAATGCAACGTATGTCGGCGGACGGCGCCGTTCTCGGTGCGCGGGGTGTGCCCGGCGCTGGGATGCGAGGGCACACTCGCCTCCTTCGCCCCACCGCCTGACAACACCGACCGCGACCACTACCGGACGCTGTACCGCTCGATGCACGCTGTGCCGCTCACTGCGATGGAGCACACCGCACAGTGGGCGAACACCGTCGCCGCTGAGATCCAGCAGCAGTTCATCCGCGGCGAGATCAACGCGCTGTCGTGCTCCACGACGTTCGAGCTCGGCGTCGATGTCGGCGAACTGCAGGCCGTGATGCTGCGCAACATGCCGCCGAGCACCGCCAACTACCTGCAGCGGGCAGGCCGGGCAGGACGCCGGGCAGGCGCGGCAGCGCTCGTCGTCACCTACGCTCAGCGCCGCTCGCATGACCTCACCCGGTTCGCCGAGCCCGAGGTGATGATCGTCGGCGCAGTGCGCGCACCGTACGTGCCGCTGGACAATGAGCGCATCGACCGCCGTCACGCGCACTCGGTGGCGATATCAGCGTTCTTCCGCTGGCTCTTCGACGGCACCGGGCGAATCGATCGGACGGCGGGCGAGTTCTTCCTGCCGGACAACGACCGGGATCCGTCGGTCGAGTTGATAACGGGATTCCTCTCCCCTGTGCCGGACGATGTGGCCGCAACGCTGCGGCGGGTACTGCCCGCGTCCGTCGCCACCGAGCTCGACATAACGGGCGGCGGTTGGGCCCGCGAGCTCGTCAGGCTCCTCGACGAGGTCCGCGAGGAACTCGCGCACGACGTCAGGACGCTCGAGCAGCTGCGTGACGAGGCTGCGGCGGCGAAGAAGTACCACCTGGCCGAGCGCTACGAGAAGGTCGGCAACACCCTTCGCAAACGCAACCTGCTCGGCTTCCTCGCCAACCGCAACGTGCTGCCTAAATACGGCTTCCCTGTCGACACAGTGGAACTGCGCACTGACTTCGGATACGGCAAGGGGGCGGGCGCTCGCCTCGACCTGACCAGAGACCTGTCACAGGCGATCCACGAGTACGCCCCTGACGCCACCCTCGTCGCGGGCGGACAGCTGTGGACGTCACGCGGCATATACCGGCTGCCCGGCCGCGACCTCGTCGAGTACAAGTACCACGTCTGCAAGCGCTGCGGCGGCTTCCGACATGGCGTCGACGACGTCGAGAGCGCGTGCCCGCACTGTGGCGAAGTCGCACAGACCGCTCCGCGAACGGTAACGATCCCGGAGTTCGGGTTCGTCTCCGACCGGGAGCCGGGCAAGCCCGGCCCGCACCCGCCACGGCGTTCCTGGAGCGGCGCCGTCCACGTGCTCGCGCCGCCGTCGGGGGCGACCTCCCGCACAGTCGCGCTGGCCGGCGGTTCGGTCCGTGCCGAGGCAGGTTCGCGCGGCACGCTCATCGCGGTCGCCGACGGGCCTACCGCGATGGGGTTCTGGGTCTGCGACTGGTGCGGCCACGGCGCCGCGCGGGTGCTGCACCCCAAGAAGCCGCCCAAGCACAATCACCTGCTCAAGAATCAGCCCTGCACGGGTCCGCAGCGCCTGCTCGACCTCGCCCACAGATACGAGACCGACCTGCTCACACTCGACGTAAGCCTGCCCGGAGTTCAGGGCAACATGCCGGCGTGGAAGTCGGTCCTGTACGCAGTGGTCGAGGCGGCGTGCGAGACACTGGAGATCGCCCGCGACGACATCGGCGGCTCGCTCGCCCCGATCGGCCCATCGGCCTGGTCCATCGTGCTCTTCGACACGGTCGCGGGCGGTGCCGGACACGTCCTGCAGGTCGAGCAGAGCCTGACGGAGGTGCTGACCGCCGCCCTGCACCGGGTCAGTGACTGCGAATGCGGCCCGGAGACCTCCTGCTACGGCTGCCTGCGCAGCTACCAGAACCAACGTGACCACGATGAGCTCTCCCGCGGTGCTGCCGAGCAGGTTCTGCGCAGGCTCATCGCCGATCACGGCGAGATCGACACGGCCTACACGCAGCCGTCAGCACCGCCGTCCGCGCCTGACGGGCTGCCCGTCGACTGGGCCGACATCTACAGCAACGCGGCTGACGACGAGCGTCAGGTGCTCATGACACTTGCCCAGTCCGGCGTGCCACGCCCGGAGTTGGGATTCGAGAGCGCAGGCGGCATCCCGATCTCCCTGTCATGGCCGGACCGACTGGTCGCCGTCGACCTCGCCCTCGACGAGACAGACCGTACCGACCTCATAGCCGAGGGCTGGCGTGTTGTCCCAGCCGGGCCAAAGCTGATCTCGGCAGTCCGACAGGTATGACTTCGACGCGGCAGGCAATTCCTCCTGCCGACAGGTGGGCGTGGCCAGAGAGCCTGATGTACGAGGTGCGCCAGCTCGAGCGCGGCGTTCCTCCGGCGGCCCACGCCATCGTGGAGCGAGCAGCTCAGGCCGAGCGGGTGTGGCGAGTCTGTTCCGTAACGGCGGTGACGCAGGGTACGAAAGGCCGGCAAGAACGTAGTGTTGCCATGCCCTCGCCAACTGGATCGCCCTGGCGTGGTCGGGCCTCTTGGGGGAGCGGCGCCCACTGTGCGGTTGCCGCATGATGAGTTCGGAGCACGAACGCTGTGACAGACGCGCGGAGTCCCAGGACCAGCACGCCAGCCTTGAGGGCCAAGCGCGAGGCACGACGCGGATGAGTCCTGCCGCACACCCGGACCTGGCTCCTGGATCGGTAGTCGTCGTTCGCGATGAGGAGTGGTTCGTCCGGGCCACCGAGGAGACCGCGGACGGCCTGCTCGTCCACGTTCAAGGGCTCGGCGAGCTGGTTCGCGACTCCGCCGCGAGCTTCTACGCCAACCTCGACGAGATCGTCCCGCTGGACCCGGCGGCGGCAAAGGTCGTCCCCGACCACAGCCCGCGCAACCGCACCGCGCGACTCTGGCTCGAGTCGACGATCCGCAAGACGCCGGTACCCCTCGGGGAGGCCTCACTGACGACTTCGGCCGGCGCCCTGGCGACGACGTTGAGCTATCAGCAGACCGCGGTTCGTCGCGCACTGGACCCGGCCAACCTACGGCCACGACTCCTGCTGGCCGATGCGGTCGGGCTCGGCAAGACCCTCGAGATCGGCATGATCCTCTCCGAGCTGGTGCGGCGAGGCCGGGGCGAGCGCATCCTCATCGTCACGCCAAGGCACGTGCTGGAGCAGATGCAGCACGAGATGTGGACGCGCTTCGCGCTGCCGTTCGTCCGGCTGGACTCGGCAGGCATCCAGCGGGTCCGGCAGAAGCTGCCGGCCACTCGCAACCCGTTCACCTACTTCAAGCGCGTGATCATCTCGATCGACACCTTGAAGTCGGACCGCTATCACGCGAGCCTGCGCAAACAGCGGTGGGACGCCGTGGTCATCGACGAGTCGCACAACCTCTCCAACTCCTCGACCCAGAACAACCGGCTGGCCCGGTTGCTGTCGCAGACATGCGAGGCTCTGATCCTGGCCTCGGCGACCCCCCACAACGGCAAGGCCGACTCCTTCGCCGAGCTCATCCGGCTGCTCGATCCCTCAGCGATCCCGCCCAACGGTGAGCTGATCAAGGACGAGATCGCCCGGCTGGTGATCCGCCGGCACCGACACAGCCCCGAGGTGGAGTCGGTGGTCGGGGCCGACTGGGCGCAGCGCCAGGAGCCGCTCAACGTCCTCGTCCCGGCAACGCCGGCCGAGGACGCGATCGCCCGCGAGCTGGAGGACGTCTGGCTGTGGCCCGTCGATGGGCGGGTCCCGTACTCGGGGCAGAACGCGAGTCTGTTCCCTTGGACCCTGGCGAAGGCGTTCCTGTCGTCCCCGGCCGCGCTGCGCGACACCGTGAAGGACCGCATCGGCCGGCTCGGTGCCGGAGCCGAACGTGAGCGCGATGCGTTGGACCGGCTGGCCGAACTGACCGAGAAGGCGCTGAGCGAACCCTCGGCGAAGTACTCCCAGCTGCTGCAGCACCTCCGACAGATCGGCGTCGGGAGGAGCTCACCCGCGCGCGTGGTGGTGTTCGCCGAACGCGTCGCGACGCTGCGCTGGCTGCACGAGCACCTGCCGGCGGACCTGGGCCTGCCGCGGGACGCCGTAGAGATCATGCATGGTGGCCTTGCCGACGACGAGCAGCAGCGGATCGTGGAGGCGTTCAAGCAGGAGCACGCACCGGTGCGCGTGCTGGTGACCGGCGATGTCGCCTCCGAGGGCGTGAACCTGCATGCCCAGTGCCACGAGCTGGTGCACTTCGACATCCCGTGGAGCCTGATCCGGATCGAGCAGCGCAACGGACGTATCGACCGCTACGGCCAGAAGCACCCGCCGCGAATCACTGCGCTGCTGTTGGATCCGTCGAGCGAGCGCTTCGCTGGTGACGTGCGGATCTTGGCTTCGCTCATCGACAAGGAGGCCGAGGCGCACGCTGCCCTTGGTGACGTGGCCTCGTTGATGGGGCGCTACGACGTCAAGGGCGAGGAGGAGCAGATCCGGGCGGTCCTGGCGGGATCGAAGACGCTCGACGACGTGGTGCGGACACCCGGCGAGGTCGTCGCCGCCGACGACCTCGCCGGCTTGTTCGCCGATTTGGACGAGATCGCTGCGGATCCCGAGCCGGAGCGCGGTTCAAACGCGATGGTCGGCACCGGTCTCTACCCGGACGACGTCAGCTATCTCAACGAGGCACTGCACGTCGCGTTCGTCGACCCGGCCGCTCCACCGAGCAACGCCGGAGTGTCCTGGCGGCACCACGTGAACGACGGTGTCGCCGAGCTGATCCCTCCGAAGGACCTCGTGCAGCGCCTGGAGGTGCTGCCACAGAGCTACCTGGCCGATCGGCGGGTCACCGAGAAGCTCGTGCTCGCCACCACCCCGGCGCGGGGCATCGACCGGCTCGCGGCGGCCCTGCGCGACGACAGCGACTCCACCTGGCCGGACGCGCATTACCTCGGCCCGCTGCACCCCGTACTTGACTGGGCCGCCGACCAGGCTCTCGCACATCTGGGTCGCAACGAGGTGTTCGCGGTCCGCGGCATCGTGGACAGCCCGACCGTCCTGCTGTTGGGGACGTTGACGAACCGCCGCGGCCAGGTGGTGTCCGCAGCCTGGCTGACCGTCGAGTTCCCCACACCGGACGAGCCCGGGTTCAGCACGGTCACCCCGCACGGATCGGCTGCCGAAGCGCTCGCTGCGGTGGGCTGGGACAAGGTGCGGTCCAATCCAGGTGGGGTACCAGACGCCGAGGAGTTGACCGCGTTGATCAAGCCGGCCGTGCGGCGCGCGAAGGACCAGATGGCCGTCACGTTCGCGGCCGCGGAGACCGACGTCTCCCAGCGAGTCAGCGCGTGGTCGCGTCGGCTCGACCGGTGGGACGACGAAGCCGGCGCGTTGATCCGGCGCAGTGACCTGGCCCAGCACCGCCTCAGTGTGCAGAAGGAGCGTGAGCTGGTGACGGCGATGAACCCGGACCGGCAGCTGGTGCGGCCCTTGCTGGTCGTGGTCCCGGAGGGCGGCCAGTGAGCGGGTCGGACGCCATTCTCGTTGGCGAAGCGTGGATTTCCGAGCACTACTTCACCACGGACGCGACGTCACAGTCGTTCCGCGCGAAAGTTCTGGAGCGGCGCAAGAGCTGGGACGCCGAGGCGAAGGAGCAACGCTCCACCCCGCTGTCCCGGTTAACCAAGGTCCGCCAGAAGCTCGAACGCGATCTGGCCGGCTTGGCCGAGCTCATCGATCCCGACCTGATTCCGGCCACCGACGCCGAGGTCGTCGCGAAGGCTGCGACCGGAGTCCACGAGCAGGTGATCGCCGTCCTGGGCCTGCGGGATCACGGGCTGCACGTTGCGGAGACGGGCCCGGTGCTGCGGATCTCCGCACCCGGCATCACCGAGGATTCCCCGCTGGCTGTGGTGCTCGGCCGCCCTGTGGTTACGGTGGAAGAGGCGATCGCGCGGGACGGCGCCACCTTGCTCGCCCCGCACATCCCTGTCGACGACGGCCCGGAGTTCACCTCGGCCGCGCGCCTGATGTCCGCGCTGTTCGTCGACGACGACGCCCCCGAGCTGGTGCTCCTGCTGGCCGGGCGGTGGGCGGTACTCGCCGAGCAGAGCCGCTGGGCCGAGGGCCGCTACCTGGCCGTCGACCTGCAGCTGGTGTGCGAGCGCAACGACGGCAGGCGCGGCGGCGAGATCGACCGCGCGCTGACCTGTTTGTCAGCAGAGTCGATCGCGCCCAGCGCCGACGGCACGCTGTGGTGGCACGGCGTGCTGGAGGAGTCGATCAAGCACACCGTCGGCGTCTCGAAGGACCTCCGCGAGGGAGTGCGGCTATCCATCGAGATCACCGCCAATGAGGTGGTGACCCGCCGTCGCGACCTGGGCCTCGAACCGCTGCCGCCTGCCGAGGCGAACGAGCTGGCCAAGCAGTCTCTGCGGTTCCTCTACCGGATCCTGTTCCTGCTCTACGCCGAGGCCTCCCCCGAGTTGGGCGTGCTGCCGGTCGGCGCCCAGACCTACGACGCCGGATACAGCCTGGATCGGCTGCGCGACCTCGTGCAGGTCGAACTGGCAACCCCACAGTCCCGCTCCGGCACCCACCTCTACGCGTCGCTGGGTGTGCTGTTCGGGCTCGTCGACCGCGGGCGCTCCCCCGCACGGTCCGACGACGCGGCGGAGTCCGACGAAGGCCTGCGGTTCAACGCGCTGCGCGCCGACCTCTTCGAGCCGAAGGCCACCGCGTTCCTCGACGAGGTCGGGCTGGGCAACGCCGCCCTGCAGGAGGTCCTCGGGCATCTGCTGCTGAGCAAGGAGAAGCGCGGCAAGGACCGCGGCTTCATCTCCTACGCCGAGCTCGGCATCAACCAGCTCGGCGCGGTGTACGAGGGCTTGATGTCCTACACCGGCTTCTTCGCCGAGACCGACCTGTACGAGGTCGCGAAAGGCGGCGATGCGGAGAAGGGCTCCTGGGTCGTCCCCGTCGACCGCGCCGAGGGGATCGCCGCCGCCGACTTCGTGAAGGCCGAGGACCCCGTCACCGGCGAGAAGAAGCCGGTGCTGCACGAGCAGGGGTCGTTCGTGTTCCGGCTGTCCGGCCGCGACCGCCAGCAGTCCGCCTCCTACTACACGCCCGAGGTGCTGACGAGGTTCACCGTCGGCCAGGCGCTCGAAGAGCTCCTCGACCAGGACGGTGCGAAGACCTCGGCCGCCGAGATCCTGACGTTCAGCGTGTGCGAGCCAGCGCTGGGCTCGGGCGCGTTCGCCATCGAGGCGGTCCGCCAGCTCGCCGAGCAGTACCTCCAGCGCCGCCAGGACGAGCTGGGCGTCCGGATCGACCCGGACGAGTACCCGCGCCGTCTGCAGGAGGTCAAGGCCTACCTGGCGCTGCACAACGTCTACGGCGTCGACCTCAACGCCACCGCGGTCGAGCTGGCCGAGATCTCGCTGTGGCTCGACACGATGGTCTCCGGGCTCTCCGCGCCGTGGTTCGGGCTGCACCTGCGGCGCGGCAACTCGCTGATCGGGGCCCGGCGCGCTGTCTACAAGCGCAGCCAGGTCGCCGACAAGACCTGGCTCGGCGCCGTCCCCCGCGACCTGCCGCTGACCTCGCTTCCCGAGGACATCGCCGCCGAGCGGGTCGGCTCCGACCTCGGTGATGGCATCCACCACTTCCTGCTTCCGGCTGACGGTTGGGGCGCCGCCGCCGACGCCAAGGAAGCCGCGGGCCTGGTCCCGGATGCGGTGAAGATGCTCAAGCGGTGGCGCAGCTCAACGAAGACCAAGCCGACCAAGACCCAGATCGACGCCCTGGCCGAACTGTCCAACCGGGTCGAGACGCTGTGGCAGATCAGCTACCGGCGCCTCCACCTCGCCGAGCAGGAGATCCGCCGCTCTATTTCGGTGTGGGGTGCCGGCGAGCTGCCTGCCGGCGGTGCGGTGCAGCGCAAGCAGATCGAGGCGTCGCTAGCCGACGAGGCCGGCGCGTACCGGCGGCTGCGCCGGGTGCTCGACGCCTGGACCGCGCTCTGGTTCTGGCCGCTCACCGAGTCGGCCACCGCCGTCGACGGCCGCCGGGTCGAACCCCCCACCGTGGACCAGTGGATCACCGGCCTGCAGGCGTTGCTCGGGCGCAACCCCGAGCTCAGCGGCAAGCCCAGGAAGAAGTCGAAGCGCGACGCCGTGCCCGGGCAGATCTCCCTCGCCGAGGCGACCAGCTGGGACGAGCTGGGTCGCGCAGAAGAACTGGAATTGGACTTCGCCGGGGCCCGGTCAATCGGCGCGGTGCTTGCCGAGCACCCGTGGCTGGTGGTGTGTGAGCGGGTTGCGCGGCAGCAGGGGTTCTTCCACTGGAACCTCGACTTCGCGACGGTCTTCGCCCGGGGCGGGTTCGATCTGCAGGTGGGGAACCCGCCGTGGGTGCGGCCCGATGTCGATGTCGATGCACTGCTGGCCGAGGGTGATCCGTGGTGGAAGCTCGCAGTGAAACCAAGCCAGACACTGATCGCCCAGAAGCGTGCGGAGACCCTGGCGCTGTCCGGAGTGACCGACTTGGTGGTCGCTGGCACCGCCGATGTGGTGTGCGCAGCCGATTTCCTGGCCTCCACGCCGCAGTTCCCGCACCTGGCAGGCCTGCGGCCGGATCTGTATCGCTGCTTCATGGAGCAAACCTGGCGGTCCGGTTCTGAGCGTGGCACGGCGGGGCTCATCCATCTTGACACTCACTTCACCGCCGACAATGCCGGATTGCTACGGGCCGAGACCTACAGCCGACTCCGACGGCACTGGGAGTTCATCAACGAGCTCGAGCTCTTCGAAATCCAGCACCAGAAGCACTACGGCGTCAATGTCTACGGCCGACATCGCACCGAGGTCAGATTTCGCAATGCCGTATCTCTCTACCATCCCGACACGGTGGCTCGGTCGCTGATCCACGACGGGTCTGGCCCGGAGCCCGGATTCAAGGACGACGACGGCAACTGGGACCAGCGGCCGCATCGCGGGCGGATCACCGAGGTCATCGACGAGGTCCTGACGACCTGGCACACCCTCCTTGAGGGCCAGGCGACACCGGTGGTCCAGACTCGCATGGTGTACGCGGTCAACCGGGCTGCAGCTTCTGTACTGGACAAGCTCTCCCGCTCCCCCCGAATAAGTAATATGAATTTGCAGTTCTCCCTGGGCTGGGACGAGGCCGCAGGTCGCAGGAAAGGCTACTTTGAAACTGACTGGGGCACTCCTTGCTCCTGGGACGACGTGATCCTGCAGGGTCCACACCTGTTCGTCGGAACCCCGTTGTACAAGACACCGAACAAGACCCTGCTGCACCACCTCGACTGGTCGGAGACCGACTTCGAGGCGCTCGCGCCGGATGCCGTCCCAGCCACCGCCTACAAGCCTATCGGCGACCGCTACCGCTACGACTGCGATTACACTGATTGGGGCGATGATGACTATCCGGAGCCCGCGCGGGATCACTACCGGATCGCCTGGCGCCGCATGGCGGCCAATACCGGCGAGCGAACCCTAATCCCGGCACTCATCCCACCGGGCCCCGCCCACGTCGACGGCGTGTTCTCCCTAGGCAATCCCGGTGGCGAACTGCGCGATCTCGTCGCGGTCACCGGCTCCGTCAGCTCGCTGATCAGCGACTTCACGGTCCGCTCGACGCCAAAAGCAGACATCAGGTCTGTCACCGCCAACCGCCTCCCGTTTGCAGATGGAAAGTTGCGTGCCGAGCTGATCCTGCGCACCCTCCGCCTCAACGCTGTCACCGACGCCTACGCCGACCTCTGGAAGGCGTGCTGGTCCCCGGAGTTCATCCACGACTCCTGGACCGGCGGGCTCAGCCACCAGCGCCGCCCCGACCTGGGAGCTGTCGGTCCCACCTGGACCCCCGACACCCCGCTTCGGATCGCGGCCGACCGCCGCCAGGCCCTCGTCGAGATCGACGCTCTCGTCGCCCTCATGCTCGGCCTCACCGCCGACGAGCTATGCACGATCTACCGCACCCAGTTCGCCGTCCTCTACGGCTACGACCGCAATGTGAACTTCTACGACACCAACGGCCGCCTTATCCCGAACTCCGTCCTGAGCGTATGGCGCAAGAAGGGCGAGCGGATCACCACCGAGGAGCGCACCGCCACCAACCAGACCGGCAACACCTACGTCTACGAGCTGCCCTTCGTCACCCTCAACCGCGAGGACGACATGCGGCAGGCGTACGCCCACTTCGAGCGGCTCCTTGCGGAGCGCTCGTGAGCGAACTGCTACCCACGGTCCAGGCCGAGAACATCCGCCACAGCCTGGTCGACTACCTCACGACCACGTTCGCTCTCACCGACACCGGCGCCCGCGACGCCCTCGACCGGTTCCTCGGTGATCCCGAGTCGGGCATGTTCAAGGGCCCGTACGTGCGGCTGCGGTTGCCGTTCCGCCCAGCCGATGACGGCTGGCGCGACAGCCTGGAGTGGTACGAGGGGCACCGGCCCTACGGGCACCAGGCGGCCGCGTTCGCCCGCCTGTCGTCACTGGGCGGACGTCGCCCGCAACCGACCCTGGTGACCACTGGCACCGGCTCCGGGAAGACGGAAGCGTTCCTGTATCCGATCGTCGACCACGTGCTGCGGGCACGACGTGAGGGAATCACCGGCGCCAAGGCGCTCATCCTCTACCCGATGAACGCCCTGGCCAACGACCAGGCGCAGCGGCTTACCCGGCTCCTCACAACGCACGCCGAGCTCCGCGGGATCACCGCCGCGATCTACACCGGGCAGAAGGGCCCGCAGCGCACTATGGTGACCGCCGACGGGCTGATCACCGACCGCGGCATCATCCGCGACACCGCGCCGGACATCCTGCTGACCAACTACAAGATGCTCGACCAGCTGCTGCTGCGGGCGGCCGATCAGGACATCTGGCGGCAGTCTGCGCGGAGCCTCCAGTACCTGGTGCTCGACGAGTTCCACACCTACGACGGCGCCCAGGGCACCGACGTCGCCATGTTGCTGCGTCGCCTCGGGCTCGCGCTGAAGAGCCACTGGCCCAAGCACGACGCCACCATCACCCCCGATGACCGGGCGCGCCCGCTGGGCCGGATCACCCCGGTCGCGACCTCGGCGACGCTCGGCGACAAGGGCGATCCCGGGGTGATGCTCGACTTCGCGCACACCGTGTTCGGCGAGCCCTTCGACGACGGTGCCATCATCACCGAATCTCGGCTGAGCCTCGACGAGTGGACCGCCGGAGCGGCCACCGCAGTCGCCGACCACGGCGCCGTCGAGATCGGAGTGATTGACGTCGTGGCCGCGAACGCGGCCGTCGAGCAGCTCGGCACGGACCCCGATCCGGAGACGCTCACCCGGACCGTCCTCACCCACCTCTACGACACCGTTCCCGACGACCCCGCACTGCTGCCCGACCTGTGCCGGGCACATCCGCTGGTCGCCGCGCTCGCCCGCGAAGCCTACGAGGCCGTCGGCCTCAGCGACCTGGTCCGCCACGTCCTCGGCCCCACCCCGACCCCGCAGCTCGCCGCGACCGGCGCCGACCCGGACTGGGAACGGTTCCTGTCGCATGTCGTCGCCGCGCTCGGACACGTCCGCACCCTCGCCGGCCGCTCGGCGCTGTCGGTCGAGGCGCACCTGTGGGTGCGCGAACTGACCCGCATCGACCGCGCCGCCGATCCGACCGCGCAGTTCCGGTGGGGCGACGACGGACCACCTGCGGCCGGGAGCGGCACCGAGGACGTCCGCCCCGCGTTCCCTGCCCTGTACTGCCGCCGCTGCGGCCGCTCGGGGTGGGGTGTCAGCCTGGCCCCGGTGGGAACCAGCCTCGCCGTCAACGACGAGGGGATCCGCCGCGATCACGCCGGCCGGGAGGGGCGGTTCCGGCCGCTGCTCTACGCAGGTGCCGCGGCCGAGGCCATCTACGCCGGGCAGGCCCCACCGCCGGGCCTGCTCTGGTTCTCGGTCCGCACCCGCGAACTGCTGAGCAGCGCGCCGGCCGAGGACGACCCGGACCTGCGCGACGGGTGGGTGCTCCCGATCCTGACCAACACCGGCCAGGACGCCGACGACGACGCCCGCAACGACACCTGCCCGGCCTGCGGCCAGGCCGACGGCATCCGCTTCCTCGGCAGCGCGATCGCCACCCTGCTGTCCGTGTCGCTGTCCACCCTGTTCGGATCCCACCAGTTGAACGAGAAGGAGAAGAAAGCACTCGTCTTCACCGACTCGGTGCAGGACGCCGCACATCGCGCCGGGTTCGTCCAGGCCCGGTCGCACACACTGACACTGCGCGCGGTCCTGCGCGCCGCCGTCCAGGACGGACCGCTGGCCCTGGAACAGCTCGTCGACGAGGTGATCCGGCTCGCCGGCAATGACCGGATCAAGCGCTACCGACTGCTGCCGCCGGACTGCGCGGACCGGGAGTCGTTCGCCCCGTTCTGGACGAGCTCCACGCTGCGCGGCGCACCGCAGAGCGTCCGGACACGGGTGCGACGGCGCCTGGCCCTCGACGCCGCGCTCGAGTTCGGACTCAACTCCCGCACCGGACGCACGCTGGAGCTCACCGGCGCGGTCGCCGTCGAGGTAGATGCAGGCGAACCCGCGAAGATGGCGGCTGCCGCACGCACCGCGCTCGGGGGCACCGCTCACCAGACCAGCACCGAGGGCGAGCACACCGACGCGACCCTGACCCGCTGGGTGCGGGGTGTGCTCAACCGGATGCGAGCCCAGGGCGCCATCGACCACCCCTGGTTCGACAAGTACCGCCGGGAGGACGGCAACCGCTGGTGGGTCACCGGCGGCAGGAACCCGCAGGACGGCATGCCCGCCTTCCCGGGCAACCGACCCGGCCGTGTCGGCCGCCCCGCCCCTGGCTACCCGCGGGTCGGCGGCACCGGCGATCCGGCGAAGGCCGATGGTCTGGAGCCGGTCACCACCGCCAAGTCCTGGTACGCCCAGTGGACGTCGAAGGCCCTCGACGTCAGCCCTCACGACGGCGGCCGGCTCGCGCGGCTGCTGCTCGACGCGCTCGCCCGTGACGGCGTGCTGACCACCCTCACCAGTACGTCCGGCGCCACCGTCTACGCGATCCCGGCCGACGGCGTGGTCGTCACCCCGACCACCTCGGAGGACCTGGCCGCCCGGCGCCACCTGCTGACCTGCGACACCTGCCGGGACGTCGTCACCGGAACCCCCGGCACCGTTGACCAGCTCGACGGTGCGCCCTGCATGCTCATCCGCTGCCCTGGCCGGCTCACCCCCGGAGCTCTCGCCCCGGAGAACTTCTACCGCCGCCTCTACGCGTCCCCCGACATGCGCCGCGTCGTCGCGCGCGAGCACACCAGTCTCCTCGACGACGAGACCCGGCTGACGTACGAGAACGGCTTCAAGGGCTCCGACACCAGTCCACAAGCACCGAACGTGCTCGTCGCGACGCCGACCCTGGAGATGGGCATCGACATCGGCGACCTGTCCGCGGTCTTCCTGTCCTCGCTACCCCGCACCGTCGCCGCCTACCTGCAACGGGTCGGCCGGGCAGGACGACTCACCGGCAACGCGCTGAACCTCGCCTACCTCACCGGCCGCGGCGAGCAGCTGCCCAAGCTCGGCGACCCGCTCTCGGTCATCAACGGGGAGGTCCGCCCGCCGGCCACCTACCTGCGGGCCGAGGAGATCCTGCGCCGCCAGTACACCGCGCACCTGGTCGACGAGTTCGCCCGCGACTCCCACCGCAGGCACCCGCAGTCGGCGCCCGCCGCGATCGACTCAGCCGAGCCGGGCTCATTCCTGGGTGATCTGATCATGCACGCCGAGGAGCACGCCGAGGACCACGTCGCCCGGTTCGGCGCCACCTTCGACGATCTCCCACCGACCGTCCTCACCGACCTGTCCGACTGGCTGACGCCCCCGCACGGGCCTGGTAGCAGCGGCTACGCCCATCAGCTGCGGACGGCCAGCGCCCGCTGGCAACACACCGTCGAGACGCTCCGGCACCGCCGGACCAGGATCGAGACGCTGTTGCCCGACCTGCAGGCGAAGGCCGACTCCTCCGCCGCCACCGACGACGACCGGCGAGCGCTGCGATCGGCACAGACCGCACTCAAGCTGACCCGAGGCCAGCTCGCGCACCTGCGCGGCGAGTATTGGATCGGAGTGCTGGAGGAGCACGGGCTGCTGCCCAACTACACGCTGCTCGACGACAGCGTCACCCTGGACATCGGGCTGAGCTGGACGAACCCGGACACCGGGAAGTTCGAGACCGGGCACGACCGGCTGCAGCGCGGCTCGGCGCAGGCGATCCGGGAGTTCGCTCCCGGCAACCGCTTCTACGCGCGCGGCCTGGAGATCGCCATCGACGCAGTCGACCTCGGTGTGGACCGGGTGGCGATCCGGCCGTGGGTGTTCTGTCCAGCCTGCGGCTACGCCGTGGACATCGCCTCCGAGGGCACTGAACAGCACCCGCAGGTCTGCCCGCGGTGCGGCAGCACCGGCATCGGTGACACCGGCCAGCGGCTCGACGTCGTCGAGCTGACCCACGTCACCGCCGAGATCCGCCGGGACGAGGCGGTCATCTCCGACCGACGCGACCAGCGGGACAGCCGCAACTTCGGCGTCGTCACCGCCGCCGACGTCGACCCGGCTCAGATCGGGCGCCGTTGGTTCGTCGACGACATCGGGTTCGGTGCCACCTTCGTCCGGGCCATGGACCTGCGATGGGTCAACATCGGCGTCCCCGGGCACGGCAGCGACCGCACGATCGCCGGCGGCGAGTACTCCGGCGCACTGTTCCGGGTCTGCGCCGGCTGCGGCAAGCTCGACACCGAGACCGGCCGCAACCGCCCGCACGAGCACCGCCCCTGGTGCCGCTACCGCACCGCGACCGGCGAGAACACTACGACCGTCGCGCTGTCCAGGACCCTGCGCACGCAGGGCCTGCTGCTGCGGCTGCCGAACTCAGTGACCATCGGCGACGACTTCGCCGTCCCCAGCCTGTCCGCCGCCGTGCTGCTGGGACTGCGAGAGCAGCTCGGCGGGCACCCCGACCACATCCGCATCGAGCAGGTTGTCGACCCGACCCCGTCCGACGGCTCCGAGAATCACCAGGCGGTACTGCTGCACGACGCCGTGCCCGGCGGCACCGGCTACCTCGCCGAACTAGCCGACCACGACCGGCTGTACCGGTTGCTGGTGACCGCGTGGGAACGCGTCCGCGACTGCGAGTGCCGGGCAGAATCCCGGCAGGCCTGCCACCGCTGCCTGCTGCCCTTCGTCGCACCCCGACAGGTACCGCGGGCGTCTCGGGCCTCGGCGGAACGGCACCTGCGGACGCTGCTGGGCGTCGACCCGGACGGCATACCGAGTGCCTGGACGATCACCGACCAGCCTCCGGTTGACGATGCCGAGTCCCATCTCGAGCAGCGCTTCCGCAAGGTGCTGGTCGAGCGGCTGCGCACGACCGGCGCCACCGTCACCGAGGTTCCCAGTGCTCACGGCAACACCGTGCACGTCACCCTGGCCGGCCAGCACCGGCACTGGACGCTGACTCCGCAGGTGAATCTGCAGAACTCCCGGCCCGACTTCATCCTGGAGACCAACGACACCACTGTGCCCGTCGTCGCCATCTTCACCGACGGCCGTGCCTATCACGCCACCGTCGCGCACAACCGGCTCGCCGACGACGCGGCCAAGCGCCAGATCCTGCGCGATACCGGCCGGGTCGTCCTGGCCGTCACCGCCGCCGACGTCGTCGCGGCCGAGAAGGGCACGTCCGCCCCGCCCTCGTGGTACAACCCCAAGCTGGTGCAGAAGCTGATCACGCGGCAGGCGTTCATGGCCTCCCCCGCTGCCTACGACGGGCTGCGTGGCGGTCCGGTCGACTGGCTGATCGACTGGATCAGCAGACCGTCCCCGACGAACACGATGACCGTAGCCCGCGCGGTTCCACTGTTCCCGACCGCTGCGGCGGCGACGGTGACCTTGCCCGATGGCGCGTCCCTCACCGAGGCCGTCCGCTCGGTACTGCTGGATGTCACGGCGACGGGCCCCGGTGGCCGCCCGGTCAAGGTCTGGCGTTCCGGCGCCTGCGCGCTGGCTGTCGAGGCGGTAGGGGCATCCGTCCACACCGCACTCGTGCTCGACGACCGCGAGGCTGTCCTCGATTCCGGCCACGTCGAGGCGTGGAGGGAGTGGCTGCGGCTGTCGAACGCGCTCGCGCTGCGCGACTGGCCGACCGTCATCACTACGACCGGTCTCGCCGCCGCATCGGAACCGGTGCCGACTCCCGCACCGACGGCAAATTCGGAGTTGACCCCCGAGTGGCAGCAGATCTTCGACAAGGCCGCACCAGGCGTCGAGCGAGAGCTCGTAGCTGAACTTGCGCGGACCGGCGGCCTGCCGCTCCCGAAGGTGGGCGCCGAGGGGCCGGACGGTATTCCGATCGACCTGTCCTGGCCGGCCCTGCAGGTCGCTGTGGCGATGCCGCACATGCCTGCCGAGGATCGCGCCGACCTCACCACTGCCGGGTGGCATCTCGTCGAACCCGGAGCGGACGTCATCGCCACCGCACTCGCCGACGCCGGCGCGAGAGGGAGCCAGTAGTGCCCACGATCATCATGACCAAGTGGCCGGTCAAGCTCGACGGCTCTGTGCGCGCCCAGGCCATGGCGTTCCTGCAGAAGCTCTCCACCGACGACACGATCCCCGGCCTGCACGTGGAACCGATCGCCCACTCCGCCGACCCTCGCGTGCGCACCGGCAGAGTCAGCCAGTTCTGGCGGGCCGTGATGTTCCGCCTGGACAGCAATGGCGAACCGCACTACGTCATCCACGGTGTCTGGCCGCACGATGACGCCATCGACGTCGCCCGCAAGGTCCGGCTGAGCATGAACCCGATCAACGGGCTTCCGCAGATCGAGGAGGTCGGCCCACCGCCGGCACCTGCCCCGAGTACACCGCAACCGGCCGTTCCCGAACCCGCCGTCACCGAGCTCATCGCGTCCGAGTCGGAGCCATTGCTCACTAGGCTCGGCCGTACCCGCAGAGATCTCGTCGACCGTCTCGGTGTGCCCGACGACGTCGCCGACGCCGCCATAGTCGCGCCGAACGAGGACGCCCTGTTGGCCCTCGCCATGCGGCACGAGGGCTGGCTCGGCCTCATCCTGCTCGACCTGGCCTCCGCGCTCACGGTCGAGGAAATCATCGAGCGCCTCGACCTCACCCGGCCGGCTCCGGAGTCCGACAGCCAGGACACCGAGCTGCTGGAGTCGCTGCAGCGTCCCGCGGCCCGGGCTCAATTCTCTTTCATCGGGGACCAGGACGAGCTGCGCCGCGTCATCGAGCAGGGCGACTTCGGCGCGTGGCGGGTGTTCCTGCACCCCGAGCAGCGCCGCTACATCGACAAGAGTTTCAAGGGTCCGTTCCGGCTCTCCGGCGGCGCTGGCACCGGAAAGACGGTCGTGCTCGTCCACCGCGCCCGTGCCCTGGCGAGACGCAACCCGAATGCCCGGATCGTGCTCACCACCTTCACCACGACCTTGGCTAGCGCGCTGCGAGAGAGTCTCGCCCAGCTCGATCCTCGTGTCCCGCAGGCTTCGGAACTCGGTGCGCCCGGTGTCTATGTCACTGGGGTCGACGCCCTCGCTTCCGCCGTCATCCGCGGCGCCGGCCCGGACGTCGGCGACGCCGTGCGCACGGTCCTCGGCGAGGACCGCAGCGACCCGAACGGACGTGTCCTGTCCACCAGCTGGCGCTCTGCGCTCGACACCGCCGGGACGGACCTGCCGACGGAGATCGCCAACGAGACCTTCCTCGCCGCCGAGTACGGCCTCGTCGTCCTGCCCAACCGGGTTCACTCCGAGGCCGACTACCTCCGGGTCCGACGCCCCGGCCGCGGTGTCGCACTCGACCGCGCTCGACGGGCCGGCGTGTGGTCGCTGCTGGGCGCCTACCGAAGTTACGTCCGCGTCGACGGCAAACTCGACTTCGCCGAGGCCGCGGCCGTCGCCGGTGCTCACCTGCAGCGCAGCGGGCCGCTCGCCGACCACGTGCTCGTCGACGAGGGGCAGGACCTCTCGCCCGCCCATTGGCAGCTCCTGCGTGCGCTCGCCACAGAGGGCTCGGACGACCTGTTCATCGCCGAGGACTCCCACCAGCGCATCTACGGCCCCCGGACGGTCCTCGGCCGCTACGGCATCAAGATCGTCGGCCGATCCCGGCGGCTCACCCTCAACTACCGCACCACCGCCCAGAACCTGCGTTACGCAATGACGATTCTCGACGGCGCCGACTACACCGACCTCGAGGAATCCCCGGAGTCGACCGGCTACCGCTCCGCTCGCACCGGCCCCGCGCCACGCCTGGTGACGGTCAGCTCTCTGACCGACGAGTTGGAGGCCATCGCCGCACAGGTCTCTGCCTGGCTCGATGCCGGGACCCCGCCGGCGACCATCGCTGTCCTGGCCCGCGACAAGTTCCGCTGTGAACGGCTCGCGAACGGCCTGGCCGAACGTGGCGTGGCCGCCCGAATCGTCGACCGCGACACCCTGGCCGCGGGCCGCGTGTCAGTCATGACCATGCATCGGGCCAAGGGCATGGAGTTCTCCAAGGTGGTTCTCGCCGATGTCGGCTCGCAATCCGCCGCCGAACAGCAGCGCCTCGCCGAGCTCGACGGGGCCGAACGCGAGGATGCCGAGCTGCGCAGGCGGTCGTTGGTGTACGTCGCGGCGACCAGAGCGCGCGACGAACTCGCCGTCATGCAGCAACAATCGGAAGCAAGTCTGCGGTAGAGGTCCCCACCAGCCGATCAGTGACCGCGACCGCGATCACGGCCGCGATCACGGCCGCGCGCGCATGCGTGAGGCGAGCACCACGGCGGAGGTCACCTGCGGCGCTGTGTACGGATCACTCGAGCGGCTTCAGCGATCCGGCTCAGAGCGCACGGCGCGGCGAGGTGGGGTGTTCCGGTGCCGGGCCGGCCGCATGCGCGGCATCGCCCGTTGGCGTCCGGTATGTGGTCGCGGAGGAGCGCCGCGACCACGTAAGGCATGTCAGCCAGGGCAGCGGCGACCGAATCGGTAGGTTCATGCATGGGTCTCGTCCCTCTCGCCAGGGTCGGGATCAAGGGCCGTCGCGGGTGTCACCAGCACCTTCGTCGGCCCGTCTGCTCCAAAACGTTGCAAACGCTAGCATGGGTTGCGATCGTCTCAGTAGCCACCAAACCCTCGGTTCTGGTGCATACGTTGCACGCGTGGCCCAGGAGGAGCTGTTGACGACGGGCGAGACCGCCAAGCGTCTCGGCTTGTCCCGCAGCACCCTGTGGCGCTACGTCAAGGCCGGACTGATCGAGCCGGACCTAATCACCGCCGGCGGGCACTTCCGGTTCGATCCCGAGCACGTCCGCCGCCAGCTCCGCGCGCTCCAACAGCGTGGAGACGGTTAGACGCGTAAGAGCCCTTTCACATCAGGGCACAGCGCAGGAGCGGACCGAGGTGGACGCAGGGTGCGCTCGCAGCAGATGCCTAGCCAGGGCGGCGTGTTCGACCCGCCGACCGTCGTGACGCGAGCCGCCAACGACCTGAACGACTCGATGATCGGTGACGACGCGCGGGTCTCGCTCAGCGGCTGAGTAGCGCCCCCGAGCAGCGCGGCCCGCGCGCCCTGGCGAAACGCCGGCCGCCCGGAGCAGCGAGATGTAACGAGCGGTTTGCAGACCGCGAAGTGCGGAAGGGCTGACTCGATCATCAGGTCGCTCCGTCGGCCTCGCTGGTCTTGCGGGCAGATGTCAGCGCAGGAGCCTGCGCGCGCGATGGATGGGGTAGCACAAAGGTGATCGATGCCGCTCTCGACGAGGCCAGCGCTTCGGAGTCCCTCGTCGGTCGAGCTGTCCGACTCTTCTCGTTCCTCGGCCAGGCCCAGCAACTCAAGAACCCGAGCGTCTCGGACCTCGACTCCTATCGCCGCGACGGCGCCGTTCACTGGCTCCACGAGTTGCCGGGCCATCCGGCCCTCGAGACCGCTCTGCACGGCGGTACACCTGAGTTGTCGGACCCCGTGCTCACCGTCGAGCGGGTCCTGCGCATCGACCCGCCACAGCCATCCAAGGACCTCGCCCCGTGGCTCGAGGGTCGGAGCGACGATCCTCGCCGCGCCCCCACTCTGCGCGACGAGCTCTATGTCGCAGAAGAATCTCCCGACTCGGACCCCGCCGGCCCGCCGGCGCAACAGCGGATCCCGCTGGACGAACGTCCTGACGTCACTGCAGCTTTCGAGCAGTACCAGCGCGAGTGGCACGCGTGGGCCGAGCAGGACCTCCGCGATGAACCCGCGCGTTCCTTCTATGGCGAGCTCTTCTCGACGTACGTGAGCGCGACCGGCCACCCCGAGGAGCTCGAACTCGTGCTCGGAGCCGGCCTGCTCGCCTGGAACCCGGATCGGCATCCGAAGGTCCGCCGGCACATGCTCACCATTCCCGTGAAGGTCCACTTCGATGACGACTCCGGGCGCTTGACCGTTTCGATCGACGAGAGCGCCGACAGCAGCACCCGGGTCGAACTCGAGATGCTCGACCCACGCCTCCTCGGCAACCCGCAGCACATCAACGCGGTGCGTGACCGCGCCCGATCCGAGCAGGTCCACCCACTCGACCGCGACCGGATGGGCGAGCTCGCCCGACGGATCGTCCACGTTCTGTCGTCCGAAGCCGAGTACCGCGACGAGGATGTTCCCGCCACGGTGACCAGCCGACCGGTTGCCGCGTTCGCGCCGGCGTTGCTCCTGCGGAAGCGTTCGCAGCAGGGCCTCGTCGAGATCTTCCGCCGGATCGTCGAGCAGATCACCGCGAGCGGCGTCGTCCCCGACGGCGTCCTGCCCCTGATCGACCCCGACCACATCCCCGAGGCCACTGCTGGAGAGGTTGGCGAACGGACCGACGGGGCGCTCGTCCGCGTGGACGACGAGTCCTTCCTCCCCCTGCCGGTCAACGAGATGCAGCTGAAGATCCTGCGCCAGGTGGACTCCCACGCGCAGACCCTCATCCAGGGCCCTCCCGGGACCGGGAAGACGCACACGGCCGCGGTGCTCATCTCCCACCTCCTCGCGCAGGGCAAGCGCGTGCTGGTCACCGCGCAGACGGACCGGGCGCTCAAAGAGGTGCGCGAGAAGCTGCCCGAGCCGATCCGGCCACTTGCCGTGGCCGTTGTCGGGGCGTCCCGCGAGGACATGTCCGACCTGCGGGTCGCCGTCGAGCGCATTGCGTCCACCGCCGCTGAGCACGACCCGGACGACGCGCAACGCGCCATCGGCAAGCACCTCCGTCTCATCGACGAGCTGCGGCGCCGTCGAGCGAGCCTGCACCACCGCCTGCTCGACGCACGAGAGCGCGAGGTCCGGGAGCACGAGGTCGCCGGCTACCGAGGCACCCTCGCGGCGATCGCACGACAGCGGGAGTCAGAGCAGCCGGACTACGAGTGGATCAACGAGTACCTGGAGAGCGCGGGCGGCGAGCCCCCGCTCGCCACCGACGAGGTCATCCGGTGGCGGCACCAACTGCTCGACGAGGCGCTGATCGCCGACGAGCCCCACGCTGCTCGGCGCCTGGTCTCCATCGACGCCGTGGTTCCTCCACAGCGGCTGGCCGACCTCGCTGTGGCCGAGGCACGAGCAGGTCAGAACGCCGCCCGCTTCGACGGATTGCGCAGGCATCCGGCGTATCCCCGCGTACAGCAGCTGAGCGACGAGGCGCGCGCCGGTCTCACCGAACGTCTTCACCGAGTCGCACTGGAGATGCACGCGCTGATGCAGCGTCGTGAGCAATGGGTGCACCAGGCGCTCGACGACGTTCGCAACGGTCGCGGCCAGATCTGGGCCGCGCGACGAGCCGAGATGGCGCGGCTCACCGACCAGACCGCCCCGGTGCTGGAGTCGCTTGGACCGGTGACCGACGTCCGCGTCCATGGGGAGGCCGCCGGGCTGGACCTCCTCGCTACCGCGCTTGCGGAGCATCTGGAAGGCGGCGGCAAGATCAAGCTGGGGCCGGACGGGCTCCCCAAGGTCGGCGCATTCGCCGCCCGACAGGTCAAGCAAGCCGTGCTGCTATTCGAGCGGGTCCGGGTGAACGGCTCGGCCCCCTGCACCGCGCCCCAGGTTCGCGCGTTCCTGACGTGGGCCGAGGGCGACCGGCTGCTCGCAGCCCTTGATCGGGCCTGGCCGGCCACCGTCGTGATCCCGCCGGAGGACACGCTGCAGGAGCGCCTCCAGTGGCACGTCATGGAGCTGAGGTTGCTCGACCGGGTGCTCGGGCTCGGCGTCGAGTTGCACCGTGAGGAGCAGTACCTGAACGCTGCCGGACTGCCCCGGCCGAACTGGCACGAACCCCGCGAGCTGCAGGCATACATCGCGCTGCCGGAGGCGGTAGCGGCAGCCGAGGCCGCTGCTGAAGCCACCCGGCCCATTCAGGCGTTGGTCCAGCACATCGCCGACGAGGAACGCTGGCCGGACTCAGAGCCCGTCCTCACCGAGCTCCTCGACACGGTGCGACGGCGGGACCACGCGGCGTACGCCACCGCATACGAGCGCCTCGGCCGCCTGCACCTCGTCCGGGCCCAGGTGCTCCAGCGCGACGACGCCGAACAGCGGCTGACGGCTGCCGTCCCGGCCCTCGCCGCCGCCGTCGCCGCAGATCCGGCCGACGCAGTCTGGGACGGCCTGCTGCCCACCTTCGCCGAATCGTGGCGCTGGACCGCCGCGGGGACGTGGATCGCCGAGCAGGCGGCCGGCGACGTCAACGCGCTGCAGAAAGAGATCAACCGGGTCGAGGACCGCATTCGCGAGCACGTCCAGGAGCTCTCGGCGACCCGGGCATGGACCCACGCGGTTGCGCCCACCAGGCTCTCCCGGGGCTCGCGCGCCAGCCTGGAGCAGTACGCATCGCTCGTCCGCCGATTCGGCAAGACCGGTGGCCAGTACCGCGCGCAGCGTCAGGCTGAGATCCGCGACGCGATGGACCGCTGCCGCCCCGCAGTTCCTGTCTGGATCATGCCGCTGTATCGGATCGCGGACCAGCTGCGCATCGAGCCAGGCATGTTCGACGTCGTCATCGTCGACGAGGCATCACAGGCGGGCCTGGAGGCGTCGTTCCTCCAGTACCTCGCCCCGCGGATCGTGGTGATCGGCGACGACAAGCAGGTTTCCCCGTCCGCCGTGGGCGTCGATCAGCAGCAGCTCCGCGATCTCGGAAACCAGTACTTGTACGACGACCAGTTCCGCGCCACGTGGCAGGATCCGCAGCGCAGCCTGTTCGACGAGGCCAAGATGCGCTTCAGCGGCATGCTCACGCTCGTCGAACACCGGCGCTGCGTTCCCGAGATCATCGGCTTCTCCAACCGCATCGCCTACGAGCCCGACGGCGTGCGCCTGATCCCGGTTCGGCAGTTCGGCGCGGACCGCCTCGAGCCGATCCGCACGGTCTTCATCGAGGACGGGTACGAGCGAGGCTCATCGAGCAGCCGGATCAACCAGCCTGAGGTCGAGGCGGTCGTCGACCAGATCGAGAAGTGCATCGTCGACCCGCGCTACGACGGGCTCACCTTCGGAGTGATCTCGCTTCTCGGGGCGACACAGGCCAAGGCGATCGAGAAGATGCTGCTCGAACGGATCTCGCCGGAGGAGTGGACGGCCCGCGACCTGCGGTGCGGCGACGCCGCGGACTTCCAGGGCTCGGAACGAGACGTCATGTTCCTCTCCATGGTCGCCGCGCCACGTGAGGACCGGCGGCTCACCGCACTCACCGCGAACCTGTACGTCCAGCGCTACAACGTGGCCGCGTCGCGGGCGAAGGACCAGATGTGGTTGTTCCATTCGGTGCGGCTCGACGAGCTGAGCAACACGGAGGACATGCGCTTCCAGCTCCTCGACTACTGCTACGGCGTGCAGAAACGGGCATCAGCCGGGGACGACCGGGTAGTCGAGACGCTGGTCCCCGAGGACGTGCCGATCACGCCCTTCGGCTCGCTCTTCGAGCAGCGCGTGTGCAACCGGCTGCTGGACCGCGGCTACAGCGTGATCCCACAGTTCCCGGCGCTGGGCTACAGCATCGACCTCGTCGTGGTGGGCGGGAAGACGCGACTGGCCGTCGAGTGTGATGGGGACTACTGGCACGGCCCCGACGCCTACCAGCGGGACATGGCGCGCCAGCGGGAGCTCGAACGGTGTGGGTGGCACTTCTTCCGGGTGCTCGAGTCGGAGTTCTACCTCGATCCGGCCAAGGCGTTGGCGCCGTTGTGGGAGCGGTTGGCGGAGCTGGAGATCCACCCGTCCGGCTGGACCTCGTCGATCTCCGAACAGGTGGTGGTACCCGCGGAGGAACCGTCCGCGGTCACCGATGCGACTCCGGACCTCGATGCGGCTGACGAGATCGATCCTGGTGAGATCGCCGACACCGACGCGACCGACGACGAACCAGACGATCTGCCGACACCTCACTCCTCCGCTCCATCAGCGCTCGCCGACGCCATCACTATCGAGGCAACACCCGTGGTTCCGGTGGTGCATCCGGGATCGCCACTGCTGGCCCCGTACACGTCATTCGCCGGTTCTCTGCATCCCGTCGTGACGGCTTCCCGGCCCGACATCGTCGCCGGCCTCGTCGAGGTGGCGGCAGTCGAGGGCCCGATCGTCGGTCACCGCCTCCACAGCGTCTACGTCCGTGCCGCGGCAGGCCAGAAGGTCGGTTCCCAGATCGCCAAGATCCTGAACTCGGCGGTCAGCTCGGCCGTTCGGCAGGGTCGGCTGATCCAGGACGATCCGTTGGGCGAGTCGGGTGTGAAGCCCCGGACCTTCCGACTGCCGGATCAGCCGATCGCAGTCCCGCGTGAGCTCGGGCCCCGGACCTTCGACCAGATCCCGCCAGCAGAACTCGCGGTGGTGATGGAGCAGGTTGCTGCGGACATCGGATGGGATGATCCGATCGCGGTCTTCCGCGAGACGATAGCGCTCTACGGGATGCGAAAAGTTGGTTCGACGATCAGGGCGCGGCTCATCGCAGTATCCCACCTCGTCCCGGAAGCTCCCTGACCTCAACGGGATCTGAAACGCCCGCCCCTGGCCAGGTTCGGCCACACCTAGTTTCCGCCTGCCTGACGTGGTCTCTGCCGAGAGGCGGCTTTCGGGGACTTTCGCGAAGGCTCGAAGCAGTCCCGCGTAACGTCCAGCCCACTGGACGGGATGGAGTGCACGTGGTCAAGAAGCTCGAAGCGCACGAACGCCAGATCAGCAAGGTTCTCTGCAGTGACTACGACCTCACCGTGCCGGCATACCAACGCCCCTACGCCTGGGAACCCGAGCAGGCTCAGGAACTCCTGGATGACCTGGTTCTAGCGCTCGACCACAGCCCGGAGGAGCCGTACTTCCTCGGCTCGATCGTGTTGGTCAAGAAAGACGAGAGTCCCGACTGCGACATCATCGACGGTCAGCAGCGCCTGACGACACTTACCATTCTCCTGGCCGTACTTCGGGAACTAAGCCTCAACAAGAACATCGCCGACGGGTTGGACAAGAGAATCCTGGAGCCGGGCGACGATCTGCAGGACATCGAGACCAAGCCCCGACTGGCTCTACGACCCAGGGACCGGGTCTTCTTCCGCAAGCACGTCCAAGAGCCCGGAGGGCTGCATGCCCTCGTGGCCGAGCCGGGCCCCATCACAACGAACGATGCGCAGGTCGCACTCCGGGCCAACGCCAAGATCTACTACGACCTGCTGTCCGGGTGGACTGACAATCGTCGGACCGCATTGGCAAAGCTGGTCGACAAGTGGACCTACCTCGTCGTCGTGACAACGCCCGACCTGGACAGCGCCCACCGCATCTTCTCGGTGATGAACGACCGCGGCCTAGACCTGCGCCCCACCGACAACTTCAAGGCACGGGTCATCGGCGAGATTCCGGAGGCGGACCGGAGCTACTACAACGGCAAGTGGGAGGACGCCGAGCAGGAGCTGGGACGGGATGCGTTCTCCAGCCTCTTCGCCCATATCCGCATGATCTTCGCCAAGCAGCGGGCCCCGCGCGAGCTACTGCGTGAATTCCCAGAGCAGGTGCTCGACCACTACAGCAAGCGGTCGAAAGAGTTCGTCGATGACATACTCGAGCCCTACGCGGATGCCTACGCCGTCCTTTTGGGGCAGTCGTACAAGGCGAACACAGGTGCGGAGGCGGTCAACCTGTGGCTGAAACGGCTGGCGCAACTCGACAACGTCGACTGGCAGCCGCCCGCGCTGTGGGCGTTGCGCAAGCATGGCAACGATCCGCAATGGCTGGTGCGTTTCCTTACCGATCTCGAAAGACTCGCCGCGAGTCTACTGATCCGTCGGGTCGGGCCGACGGAGCGCCAGCAGCGGTATGGGCTCCTGCTCCGGGCACTGGAAGGAGGCAGCGGCCTACGCGCGCAACCGCTGGCACTCAGCGACCTCGAGCAGGCGGATATGCTGCGACTACTCGGCGGCGAGATCTACCAGCAGGCACGCGTTCGTCGGTATGTCCTGCTGCGCCTCGACGAGGAGCTCGCGAACGCCCCGGGCGTCTCCTACGACCACAAAATCATCACGGTCGAACACGTACTACCCCAAAACCCATCGGCATCGAGTACGTGGCGACGAGTGTTCAACGATCGGCAACGCGCCTACTGGACCCACCGGATCGCCAACCTCGTCCTCCTGAACCGGACAAAGAACGCGCAGGCGCAGAACTACGATTTCGCAGTCAAGAAGGAGAAGTACTTTACCGGCAAAAAGGGAGTCGTGGCGTTCGCACTCACCAGTCAGGTCATCAACCTTCGTGACTGGACGCCCGAGCTGCTTGAACAACGTCAGCGTGCCGCTATGCAGCTACTAGCCGACACATGGAACCTGAACGCTGGATCGGACGAACATGAGAGCTCGGTCGAGCCCTTGATCGCAGGCCGGGGGACGGATGGCGTCGCCACCACTCCCGACGACGATCAGAACGCCCGCCGACAGAGTTTCTTCGACCAGCTCGCGGAGCGCCAGAAGCCTGAGATCTGTGCCGCGGTGGAACGTGTCCTTGTTGCCTGGGCCGAGATGGGCGGATACCTCCACTTCGGTGTGGGGGCCGAGACATCCTGCTTCCTGATGGCCCCGAACCCGCTCGGTCATCGAAGCGGCATCTGGCCCCTCACGATGTACCCGAGCGGTCGATGCGAGGTCGTGTTCCAGTACCTTGCAGTACGCGAGCCGTTCGATGATCCCCAGCTGCGCGATAGCCTACGCAGGCGTCTCAACAGCGTCACCGCGGTTGCCCTGCCCGCCTCGAAGATCGAGTTCAGGCCGTCCTTCCCGCTGAACGCGCTCGGCGTCGACGAGCAGCGAGACATCCTCATCAAACAGCTTGCGTGGTTCGTCGACCAGATCCACCTCGCCGCCGGATGCGCGCCCGGACAGCCCCGGGACGTGGGGTAGGGACTCAAGGGACCAGCGCTAACCCGAGCCTCCCGCGTGGGTTCGGGTGCCCTTAGCGAGCAAGGATGTGACTTATCGAGGCAGGAGCGTCCAGGTGAGCAAGCGACGCCTCACCTGGAACCCGTTGAGATCACTTCATTGGTTCGCCATGAACACCTTCCGTGCGGTCGCCTGCTCCGGCGTCGAAACGTAGGCCTGGCCCACCGCCAGCTGCTCCAGTGCCGCCGACATGTCCTGCCCATCCCTCCCCCGCAGGAACCCGGCCACCGTCCGGCTCTGCGGATAGTTGCATCGGAACGCGACCTTTGTGCCCGCGTTGCTCAGCACGTCCTTGTGGAAGTCGTCCACACCCTGGCTCGCGACGACGACCGCGACGCCGTACTTCCGCCCCTCCTTCATGATCTTCGGGAGGGTCACGTCGCGGGCCAGCCGGTGCGCCTCGTCGAGAACGACCGCCAGGCGGAGCTGCCCGGTCTGCCCCCACCGGAACATCTCCCGGTAGACCTTCCGCAGCACGAACGCGCCGGCGGCGATCTGAACCTGCTCCATCAGGCCGTGGATGTCGAGGACGAGGCCGCGGCGCAGCAGGTCGGCGAAGGTCTGGCCGGGGTCGTCGGTGAAGAGGCCGAAGTCGCTCAGGGGGCGGAGGCGGGCTACGACGTTGCGGCTGCGGCCGGTGGACTCGGCCTCGGTGACGGCGGCGGCGAGCTCGTCCATCGTCGGCTGGCCGGTCGGGGCGGTGAGGCCGCCGTAGCCGTGCTTCTCGTACGCAGCGCGGACGCCCTCGTAGACCACGTTGCGCTGGATCTCCCCCAGCCCGCAGACGTAGCCGATCACCTCCGAGAGCTCCCACGCCGCCTCTCGGTAGCGGCGGGGGTTGTCCAGCTCGAACGGGGAGATCGGGAGGCCCTGGGAGGCGTCCAGCACCGCGGCACCGCCGGCGGGGGCGGCGGCCATGTCGCCGTGGAAGTCCAGGACGAGGGCGGGCAGGCCCTGCTCGGCGAACGAGTTCAGGATCCTGCGGGTCGTCACCGACTTTCCCTGGCCGGGGATGCCGAGCACGAACAGGTGCGGGCTGCCGGCGGTGCTGATCCGCCAGCGGACGTCGGCGGCGTGCCGGTCCTGGCCCAGGACCACGTCGACGACCTGGGGCAACGCCCCGTCCGGGGTCCCAGTTTCAGGCGATGGCTCCCCGGCTGCCGGTGCCCGCGGGTGCGGCGACGGCCGTGGCGGGGTCGAAACCGCTGCAGGGACCGACTCACCACCCGCGGGCGGGGTCACCGCTGGCAGGGGCGACGTGTCCGCGACCCCCGGGTGCGGCATCTGCCCGCGCGGCGACGGCTGCCCCGCGCCGGGCGGTGCTGAGCTCTCCGCCGGTGCCGCAGAAGGCCGGGCACCAGCCGACGAGCTTGTGTCCGGCGCCGCCGAGGAAGGCAGCCCGGTTCGAGCTGCCGACGTCGGGGGCGCACCAGCCGACGAGCCCGCGTTCGGCGCCCCGGAGAGAGGCGCGGGCGGCATCGAACCTGCGGCAGGCGGCCTGGAGCCGGGATCCGGTGACGAGGCATCCGGCTGATTCGACTCAAGGAGAGGCGGCATGGAGGGCCGCGCCGGCGCGGCGCCATCGGGCACCCCACCGCTGGCCGGTGGCGTAGCGATCGGCCGCGGCCGGGGCGACGGCCGCCGCTCCGTGATCGGCTCAACAGCCCGCGCCCCCTCCCGCCGGCTCGGCGTGAACCCGGCAGCCCCGAGGTCCGAGGCGGACAGGACGTGGATCGGCACCCCGCGGTGCTCGCTCGGCAGCCCGGCCTTGTCTCCCAGGTTCACCACGTACCCGCGCCGCGCGATCTCGGGAACGAGCGCGCCGTCCTCGACCCGCTCGACCAGCCGCTCGACATCCATGCGCCGCCGGTCGTCCAGCAGCCCCATGGCGAGGGCCCGGTCGGCGTGGTGGCGCAGGATCCCGCCGAGCCGGGCGCGCTGCAGCTCCGCATCGACGCGCGGCGGGTCGGAGCGGAAGAAGGTCGTGTGCAGCATGTCGACGGTGGCGTCGAGCTGGTCGACCATGTCGTCGACCAGCGCCATCGGCAGGGCCGTGGCTCGGCGGGTCTTGACCTCCACGCAGTCGATCCGCACGGTCCGCGCCGTCGTCCGGACGAGCAGGACGTCGCAGCGCCGCACGGCCTCGTCGCCGGAGCGGTTGTCGCCGAATACCTCCTGGTGGGCGTCGACGGGCACGACGATCGTGCCGTCCAGCTCGCCGCGCTGCCGCAGGTGCGCCATCAGCACGGCGAGGCCGACGGCCTCGGTGGCCAGGCTGGAGCGGGCGACGAGGCGCAGGGCCAGCCGGCCCGACACCACCTGCAGGTGTTCGAGGACCGAGCGGACCGAGTTCTCCTCGGCCATCAGGTCCAGCCCGCCCATCGCGTCGGCGAGCAGCCGTTCGACCTCGCCGCGATGCGCGGTAGTCACGGTCAGGCGGGGGCCGAGGCCGTCGAGGAAGTCCGGGGCGTAGTCGAGGATGTACTCCGGCCCGCTGGTGTAGAAGTCCAGGCCGAGGTTGCGGTCGAGGGTGAGCACCCAGTCGGCGCGGTCGTGGGCGGCCCGCAGCGACGCCAGCTCGCCCTCCCCGAGCCGGGCGGTCAGCGCGGGCAGCCCCTCGCCCTGCTCGAGCGCCGCGCCGAGGGCCGTCTGGTAGGCGCGGTGCGCCTCGACCACGTCGGCGGCGCCCTCGCGGTTGCGGGTGCGCAGCGCCGGCGCGGTGCGCCAGACCGGCGCGTCGGCCGCACGGCGCGTCGGGGCCGGTGTGAGCAGGTTGCGGAACGAGGCGGCCGCGTCGATCGCGCCCGTGCTGTCGACCTGGATCTCGGTGACGGCGAGGTCGGCCACGACGCCGAGGTGCGCGGCGCCGGTGTCGGACGCGAGCCGCTCGTGCGGGCGGACGCTCAGCCCGAGCGGCGGGACGAGGTGCGAGCGCGTGCCGCGGACCTCCTGCGACGCCACGGCGCGCTGCAGGTCGGTCAGGGCGGGCACGGGGTCGGTGAACGAGGGCCGGCGACTGTAGGCGGTGAGGTCGAGCCGGGCCGGCGCCGTCGCGAGACCGTCCTCGTCGTCGGTCTCGGTGAGCACCGACTCCGCCAGCGCGCGGGCGAGCAGCTCGCCCGAGCCCGCGTTGTAGGCGAGCACGCGCAGCGCGTCCTGCCCCGGGTTGGCCGCGCGGTAGGCGGCCACCCGCTCGGCCACGGCCGACGGCGGGAGGTCGGCCGGGACGTCACGGCGGTCCAGGCCCAGCACCTCGAACACCGCCTGCACCGCCGCGCCGGGCTCGGCCTCGGCGGCGTGCAGGTAGACCCCGGTGCCGAGCGTGGCCTCCCGGACGTAGACGAACGGCAGGCCGTCCACGCCGCGGACGGCGAAGGGCAGGTTCGCGGGCGTCACCCGGCGGACCAGCCGCGCGTCCACCGACTGCCGGCGGCGCACGCTGGACCGGCCGACGTCCGCGAGCTCCCGCGCCCACCGCGTGAACGTGGCGTCGAGCTCGACGGCCCAGGCCAGGCGCATCGGGTGCAGCGGCAGCACGAGCGTCGCGGCGATCGGCTGGTGCCCGACGGTGTCGACGGACAGCCGCACGGTGTCGAGGGCCAGCAGCCCGCTGCGGATGTCCGGGTGCACCGTGGAGTCCAGCGCCCGCCGGTAGGACTGGCAGTAGCTGATCACCTCCTGGCGCAGCTCCTCGTCCCACGCGAGCGTCTCGACGACGTCGCGGGGCTTGCGGGCGGCGAGCCGGCCGAACAGGTGGCGGCGGCGTTCGGCGAACGTGGGCGGCAGGATCCCGTCCAGCGGGGAGAAGGCGGCCGAGTCGAGCACCTCGCCGAGCCGGCCGTCCGCCTCCCACGCCATCACGCGGCCGCGTTCGGCGAGCGAGCGGCGCTGCAGGTCGACGAGCGCGGGGCTCAGCGCGAGCTGGACCGTGCGTCGCCCGCCGAGGCGCAGCTCGAAGTTGCCGCCCGCCCACTGCGGCGCGCCCTCGCGGTGGTCGTCCTGCCCCTCCAGGGCCGCCTCGAGCCGGGCCTGGGCCAGTGAGCGGCTGGACGCGCGGCGCCCCGAGGTGGGCAGCGGGTCGTTCTCCCAGCGGACGGCGAACTGCTGGCTCTCGTCGACGGCCTCGTCGCCGTTCTTCAGCAGCACGCGCTGGCCGTCGCGGTCCAGCGCCGTGAGCCGGACGACGAGCAGCGCGCCGTCGGTGAGGTCCTCCTCGGCGATGTCGAGGCGGACGGTGCCACGGGTCTTGTCGCCCTTGACGGTCTGCTTCGCCAGGGGCTCGGTGTCGAGCTCGCGCAGGTCCTCGGGCGGCAGGGCTTCGAGCAGCCAGCGGTGCACGAGCTCGGTCTTCACCGGGTCCGTGCGCCAGGTCAGGGTCACCGAGCCCGGTGAGCCCTCCCCCGTCTCCACGTACGGCAGGTCGCCGGCGTTCTCCTGGTGCAGGCGCGTGCCCGGCCGCAGCGTGCCGTCGTCCTTGAGGAACGGGTCGAGCCGAAGGCTGGTCAGGTCGCCGGGGAGCAGCGTGACCATCGGCCAGTGGTCGAAGCTCAGCGGTGCGGGCAGGGGCTCGGCGAGCGGGGCCGCCCACGACGCCGCGTCCGACAGGTCGACGTCCGGGCGGGAGAGGTAGCGCGCGATCCGGCCGCGGGCCTCGCCCTCCTGCAGCTCGGCGGTGGTGAGCCGGTCGGCCACCGACGCCACGGCGCGGCTCGGGCGGGAGATCGCCCGCACGCAGGCGACGTTGCGCGGGAGGCGGCCGACCAGCGCCGGGCCGCCCAGGTCCGGCACGAGCCCGACGATCCACAGCGCCGCGCCCGCCGTCGCCCAGGTCGGGTCGTCCGCGACGGTGGCGAGGTAGCGGGTCCAGGCCTCGACCGGCTTGCTGCGTCCCAGCTCCCGCGCCACCCGCCGCACGCCGTCGGCCACCTCGGTGTTCGCCAGCTCGGCGAGCAGCTCGTCGCCCGCCCGGGCGAGGAGCTCGGTGATGTCGACGCGGGCGAAGCTGTTGTCCAGCGAGCTGGCGGCCGAACCGCTGCCGACGGGCACCATCAGCACGAGGCGGCGGCGCTTGCGGTTGCGCAGCTCGATCGTGCGCTCGGCCGGGATGGTCAGGCCGTCGGTCTGATCGGCGTGGTCGGCCAGGACGTGCACGTCGGTCGAGCCCGGCGGGAGCAACCCGGAGAGCGCGGAGGCGAGCCGGCCGGCGTCACCGCGACGGACGCTGTCGACGCGCAGGCAGTGCCCGATGCCGTGGTCCTCGAGCTGGGTGGCCAGCAGCCGGGCGAGCACCGCCACGACCTGGTCGGGCAGGTGCGGCTGGGCGGTCGCCGGGGGGAGCAAGGTCGGCGCGGCCATCAGGAGTCTCCGAGGGGGTGGCGGACGACCTGCACGGAGAAGTCGTCGGAGAGGCTGTCGAAGCAGCCGAGCAGCTGCAGTCGCAGCGTGAACGCGTCGAGGTTCGCGCTCGCCGCGGCGCGGGCCTCGGCGCCGTCGAGGAAGGCCGGCGGGCGGTCGATCAGGATGCCGAAGCGGTGCCGCAGCGCGTCGAGCACCTCGCGCAGCGGCATCGTCGGGCGGGTGGTGACGCCGTCCGGCTCGACGAAGATCGCCAGCAACAGGGCGGTGATCAGCTCGTCGGTGGGGGCGTAGCGCCAGGAACGCCGGCTGCGCGTGGAACCGCGCATGACGCCGTAGGGCTTCTCCAGCCCGCCGACGGACCAGAACCAGTTGACCGCGTTCCTGACGGCCTTCGTCTGGTTCACCTGCTCCAGGATGTCGAGCAGCTTGTCGAGCTCGCTGTCCTCGCTCGCCTGCACCCGCTGGAGGAACTCCAGCTCGGGCTCGGAGGCATCGCCCGACGCGGCGGCCTCGGCGACGATGTCGTCGATCCGGCCCATCGCGTAGGTCTCGACGCGGCGGTGCTCGCGCAGCGACGCGAGGTGCACGAGCTTCTCGGCGCTGCTCATCCCGCTGCGGCGCTCGGCCTCGCCGGGAATCCGCGGCAGCGCCTGCTCGATCACCACGAACGCCATGCGGTCGCGGAACGCGAGCCGCACGCGGTCGAGGTCGCGCTCGACGCAGCGCCGCGACATGCGATCGGACTCCGCCCCGAGGTCGCCGGTGAAGTCGCAGTACAGCTCGACCGGCGACGCGGGCGCCGGCCCCGGCTCCAGGTCCGCGGGCCGCTCGCCGGTGCGGAGCAGCTCGCGCGCCGCGGCGTCGGCCCGCAGGCTGGACGTGAACACGCCCAGCGCGAGCAGCGCGGCGAAGCTCGACATCAGCGACGGCACCGGCAGCTCGTCGCCGTAGGCCCGCAGGTGGGCGAGCAGCATCGCGCCCAGGTCGGCGGCGACGCCGGGCAGCGGGCTGTCGGGCGCGGTCGCGTCGATCTCGCGGGCGTCGGCCATCGCGAAGCCCTCGACGAACCGGAACTCCAGCAGCGCCCCGATGTCGAGCCGCTCCGGGTCGGCCAGCTGCGGTTCCCAGCGCGGCTCGGGGCCGATCGCCAGCCCTCGGCCGACGGTCCGCGTGACCAGCTCGCGCAGCTGGGCCCGGGCCGATCCGGAACCGCTCGCACCGGCACCTCGGCGCTCCAGCTCGGCGAGCAGCAGACCGTAGGCGACGTCGTCGATACCGCGGTGCCGGTCTCGCTTCGTGGGCAGGCCCGCCCGGTAGGCGGCCAAGGTCAGCGGCGCGACGGCCAGCATCTGCTCGCCGGACTTCCCGCGGCCGGAGCGGCCCATGTCGACCACGCACGAGCGCAGCCAGCCGTCCAGCAGGGCGAGGTCGTTGTCCGAGGTGAAGCCGCGGACGTGACCGGACGCCAGCATCGCGTCGCGGTAGCCGGCGAAGTCGCTCGCATCCGTGCGCGAGCGGCTGGACCGCCCGCCCTTGACGCACATCTCGAACAGCTGCGGCAGCACGCGGTCGGTGTCGGTGTCGAGCAGCGAGAACACCGTGAGCGGCCGGTACTGGTAGGTCCGCAGCGGGGTGGGCAGCGGGATGCTCACTTCGACCTCCGCACGATCACGCCGCCCGCGTCCACACCGGCGACGAGCGAGCTGCCGGAGCCGTCGACGATTCGGACGGTCTGCGCCGGCTCCAGCCGCAGCCGGTTGCCGAAGCCCTCGATCTCCTGTCGCAGCGCCGCGGACGCGGTGTCACCCAGCACCTCGCCGTCGGCCGAGCGGAACAGCAGCTCGGCGGTGTCGAGCGTGATCCGCAGCCGTGCCCCGCGGCGGTGGCGCAGCTCCAGCTGGTCGGGGAACGACTCGACGAACGGCGCCGCCGAGGTCGCTGCCCGCAGCACGAACTCCGCGGCCGGCAGCTCCTTGACCACGACGATCGAGCGGACCGCCGGGTCGTCGAACGCGCGGTCGCGCAGCGCGAGCTTGCCGACGTCGGGGTAGGCGACGAACGCGAGCACCCGCGACACGCCGAGCAGCATCCGCGGCAGCGCCGAGGCCGGATCGTCCAGCGCGGCGAGGTAGTCGTCGAGGTGCCGGTAGCTGCGCACCTCGGGACGCGTGCCGGCGCCGTCCCACGCGCCGAAGAACAGCGAGCGCTTGAGCCCGGTCATCGTGGCCGTGTCGAGGGCGGCGAGGTCGGGCACCAAGTCCCGGCGGGCGCGGGCGGCGCGGGCGGCACCGGGTGCCGGCAGCACCGCCGGGTCGAGGTCGGCCCACTCGCGCACCAGGTAGTCGCCGCTGCCGGCGTCGAAGGCGAGGTCGAAGGCGCGGCGCCCGGCCGACGGGTCGAGACCGTTCTCGACGTCGTCGTGCACGGCCTCGCACGACGTGTCGCCCGTGATCAGCCAGCCGAACGCGGACCGCACGTCGCGGACGGTGGCGCGCCGGCGCCGGCGCAGGTGGCTGGTGAGCAGCAGCTCCGAGACGGCCCGGCGGGCGCGCCCGGAACGCAGCTGCTCGGCGTTGGCCCGCATCGGGCAGACCTCCCGCGCCTCGCAGCCCTTGCAGATCTCCCAGCGGTGCAGGGAGGTCAGCGAGGCCAGGATGCCGGCACCCAGCGCCGGGCCGTCGAGGTCGGGCAGCGCCAGCGCGCGGCGCTTGAGGTCGACGAGCACGATGCGCGCGTCCGCCTCCGCCGGAGCGCCCCCGCGCAGCTGCCGGTCGAGCTCCGCGGTGATCTCCGGATACCGCTCGCGGTGCTCGGCGCAGAACTGCGCGATGCGGCCGTCGTTGGCGGCCAACAGCACCGTGCGCGGGCCGGGCTCATCGACAGCCTGACTGATCAGGGCGTCCGACGACAGTTCCCCGTGCGACTCGGACGCGTCGTAGACCGCCGCGTAGGTCCGCCCGCCGAGGCGCTTGCGCCAGCCCGCGGCGTCCGCGTGCAGCGAGGTGGCGCCGGCCTGGTCGAGCGCGGCGCCGACGCGCACCAGGAACGAGGTCTTGCCGTCACCCGGGTTGCCCGACAGGACGACGACGTCGAGCCGGCCGTCCACGATCGCGGGGAGGAGGTCGGCGTCGAGGTTGGTGGTCGCGTAGGTGTCGCGGGCGAACTCGTCGTCCAGGCCGCGGTTGCCCGCGTTGCCGATCGCGCTGTGGCGGTACAGCCCGCGCAGCGCGTCGACCGTCGGGTTGACGACGCGGCGCCCGGGCGCGACGGAGGTGTCGCTGGCCCGCAGCACCTTCTGCGCGAACGCCGCGGCGTCGCCCGGCCGCTCCCCCGGCTCGTAGGCGACGGCGGAGTAGAGCGTGTCGAGCAACGCGCGCCCGAAGCGCTGCACGTGCTCGGCCGACGGCGGGATGAGCGTGCGCCGCTCGTCGAGCCCGGCGCCCGCGTACGGGAGGCGACCGAGCATGGCCTGCAGGACCGACGCCGCCGCGCTGTAGACGTCCGCGGCGGGCGACCACTGCCGCCGCGCCCACACCTCGGGCGCGGTGTACGGGGGCGAGCCGACGACGGAATGCGCCGCATCCGCCTTCGCCGCCAGCCCGAAGTCGATCAGCACCGCGCGGCCGTCGGGCCGGACGATGATGTTGTTCGGGCTGACGTCGCGGTGGTACAGCGACTGCGCGTGGGCGTCGGCCAGGCCGTGGAGGACGTCCGCGGCGATGCGACGGGCCTCCTCGCGCTCGAGCGGGCGGCTGCCGGCCACGAAGTCGTGCAGCGTCTGCCCGGGGACGTACTCCTGCACGAGGACGCCGGGCTCCGGGTTGGGCAGCCGGTCGTCCATGCGGGCGCAGTGGTGGCTGCGCAGGATCCACGCGTTCTCGAACTCGGCCTTGGCCTGCTCCGCGCTCACGCGGTCGGGGCGCAGGAACTTCAGGGTGCGGTGCTTGTCGAGGTTGTCGTCGTGGGCCAGCCAGGTGGTGGCCCACGCTCCCTCGCCGAGCTGGCGGACCAGCCGGTACCGGCCCGCCAGCACCGTGCCTTCCCGCAACGGCTGGTCGGGCGCGGACGCCGGTGCCAGGGCCTGCACCGCCGCGGAGGCGGTGAGCCGATCGGTGGCGTCGAGCGAGAGGCAGCGGGCCAGCACGTGCCCGACCTCGGGGTACGCGGCTGCCCGCTGACGCGCGAGGTCGTGGTCGGGCAGGTCGCTCGCGTCGCCGTGCAACCACTGCACGAGGCACAGCGCGAGGCTGTAGACGTCGTCGTCCGGCTGGTGGAACGCCAGCGGGATCCCCGGCGGCCGGAAGCCCGCCGAGGGGTGGTCCTCGTCGAGCGCGGGCGCGATGGTCTGCGCCGAAGGCAGGTGGGCACGGCCGAAGTCGCGGAACCGCACGTGGCCGGCAGGAGTCACCTCGACGCTGCGCAGCTGCAGCGCCCGGTGGGTGATCTCCAGCTCGTGGACGTCGGCGAGCGCGGCGAAGGCGTCGCGCACGAGCGGGACGCCCTGGTTCGACGGCACCCGCCCGGTCGGGTCGTGCCGCGGGCGCGCGGCAGCGGCGAGGCGGCCGAGGCTCGCGCACTCCTCGACGATCACCGGGGTGACGCGGTAGCCGTCCCAGTCGAACCAACCCTGGACGCGCCCGGTGCGGTCCTTGCTCGCCAGCGCGACGAGGGCGTCGTGATCACGGGTGGCCAGCTCGCGGGCCCGCTGCGGGTCATCGACCCCATCGATCGGCACGCACGTGAGCAGCGCCTGCTCCCCCGCCGGGGTGCGGGCCGAGAACACGCGGGAGTTCTCCTGCGGCGGCAGCTCGGCCAGGACGTCGTACTGCAGGATCTGCGGGGGCAGCTGCTCCGGGCCGCGCGGCGGCAGGCCGAGCAGGAAGGCCATCAGCTGCGGGCGCAGCGGCGCCATCGACTTCGGGAAGCCGGCGTCGAGCGCCGTGAGGACGCCCGCGGTGTCGGCCAGCCGCAGCACGACGTGCTCGCCGAGGTCGGCGGTGTCGTCCAGCACCAGGTGGTCGTGCGACATCACGACGTGGGCGAACACCGGGCGCGATCCCCTCGGCAACCCACGCAACGCCTGCGCCCAGCCCGGGACCTTGCCCGTGAGGCGCCCGGCCAGCACCCGCGCCGCGTGGTTGACCTGGCCCACCGGGTTGTGCCGGGGCGCGCCCTTGACGTACCAGGACACCTCCCCGGTGATGACGTGCGGCCCCCACGCCTTCTCCTCGCACACGAACACCGCGCGCTCGCCGACGACCACCAGGTCGAGGTCGACCGTGCCCATCCCGCTGGGCACGTTGCGCCCGGCGACGACGTCCCAGTGCTCGGGCAGGCTCTCGGCCAGCCGGCGTGCCGCCTTCTCCTCGCCCGGGCCGTGCCAGTCGGTGAGGACGTGCAGGCGTGCCACTAGCCGGCCTCCCCGGTGACGTGAACGCGCAGGATTGCCTCATGGGCCGGCGGCATGCCGGCCTCGTCGTCTGTCATCGCATCCCGTCTGCCACCGGCGGCTGGGGTCGCCGGAGTGGTGGAGGAGCGCGGCGATCCGCTGTGACGGCCGTCCCCCTGCCCGTGCTGCTCCAGGAGTCGGTGGCGCACGACGCTGCGTTACTCCCCGCTTCCTCCGCGTGTGTCTCGGAGCAAACCTGGGCCCATGCGAGCGAGGCCGGGGCGATGTGGCGAGCATGATCAGGACTTCGGCGCGAAAACGGGCGGATTCCGCCCGCGAACGCGCCGAACTTCTGATCATGGCCGCTTCACATGAGCGCTGGATCACGTGCAGGTGCCTCGGCGCAGCCCCTCCCGTCGGTCATCGGCATTGACGTCCCTCACACATTGACTGACCATCAGACAAGACCAGTGCTTCCACACGCTCCCCAATGACGAGGAGATCCGTTGGAACCGTCGCTGCTGTCCCTGCTCCCGCCGCTCGTCACCATCGCCTGCGCCATCGCCACCCGCCGGATCCTGATCTCCCTGGCGCTCGGCATCGCCCTCGGCGCCCTCCTCTACGCCCAGGGGAACCTGCTGGTCGCGGCCACCTTCGTGGTCGACGTCGCCGCCGGGCTCGTGATCGACGAGGGGGCGGTGGCGGAGGAGGTCTACATCCTCGGTGTCGTCCTGCTCCTGGGCGTCCTGACCTCGTTCATCCACGTCTCCGGCGGCCTCCTGGCGTTCGCGTCCTGGGCGATCACGAGGGTCCGGACGCGGGTGCAGGCCCAGTTGGTGCCGGTGGTCCTGGGCATCGTGATCTTCTTCGACGACGCGTTCAGCTCGCTGGTCGGTGGCAACGTCAGCCGCTCCATCACCGACCAGCACCGCATCTCCCGCGCGAAGCTGTCCTACCTCGTGGACTCCACGGCGGCGCCGGTGATCATCCTGGTGCCGATCTCGGGGTGGGCCGCGTTCATCGCCGCCACCATGACGGGCATCCTCGACGCCAACGGCGTCACCGGCATCACCGGTTACGAGGCGTTCCTGCAGTCGATCCCGATGAACCTGTACGCGATCACGGCGCTCCTGCTGGCGGTGGCGACGGCGGTCCTCAGCCTCGCCTTCGGCCCGATGCGCCGGCACGAGCAGTTGGCGGTCGACGACGGCGTGCTGTTCGACTCCTCCCGCGGACCGGTGCCCGGCGAGGCCGACCGCAACCTGCAGGCGCGCAGCGACGGCCATGTCGGCGACCTGCTGTGGCCGGTGCTGGTGCTCACCGGCGTCACCGTGGCCTGCGCGCTGTGGATCGGCATCGCCGGCACCGACGGCCCGCTCTCCCCGATGGAGATCCTGGCGAACACCGACGTCATCTTCTCGCTCTTCGTCGGTGTCGTCGTCGCGTGCCTGCTCTCGGCGGGAACGCTGCTGCTGCGCCGCACCCCCGGCGCCCTCGTCGGACGGGCGGCGGTGTCCGGGCTGCGGTCGATGCTGACGGCCGCGGCCGTGCTGTTCCTCGCGTGGATCACCGCCGGGGTGATCTCCGAGCTCGGCATCGGCGAGTACCTGGCCGGGCTGATCGACGCTGCGCTGCCGCTGGCCGTGCTGCCCGTCCTGCTGTTCGCGCTGGCCTCGTTCATCTCCTTCTCGATCGGCAGCACGTTCGGGACGTTCGGGCTGCTGCTGCCGATCGCCGCCGAGATCGCCCTGGCGCTCGACCCCGCCCTGCTCGTCCCCGTGTTCGGTGCCGTGCTCGCCGGCGCCATCTTCGGCGACCACACGTCCCCGCTGTCGGACACGACGATCCTGTCCTCGATCGGCTCGGGCATCCACCTGGTCGACCACGTGACGACCCAGCTGCCGTTCGCACTGGTGGCCGCGGGCGCCTCGGCGGTCGGCTACCTCGCGCTGGGGGTCACCGGGAGCGGCGCCGCAGGGCTGCTCGTCGCCGTGGCGGTGCTGGCCGTCGCGGTCGGCCTGCTCTGGGCGCGCTCGCCCCGGGTCACCGCCCGCCCCGAGGAGAGATCAGGGAGCTGACCTCGAGCTCGCGGCCAGGACCTGGGCGGCGGACGCGCGCGCGACGTCGGCGGCCGTCGCGTCGTGTTCGAGCATCGCGGTGGTGATCGCGCCCTCCATGAGTTGGACGATCTGACGCGCGACGAACTGCGGGTCGGCGACGCCGCACTCGACCAGCAGCTCGGCGACCCACTCGCGGGTGCTGGTCTTGTGCTCGAGGACCGCCCGGTGCGCGGGGTGCTCCGGGTCCGCGAGCTCCACGGTGGCGTTGACGAAGGCACAACCGCGGAAGCTGGGCGTGTCGAACCAACGCCGGAGCGAGTCGAAGATCCCCAGCACCCGCTCGGTGGGTGAGCTGTCGACCCCGAGCCCGTTGCGCAGACGGTCGCGGTAGCGCGCGTCGACGTAGCGCAGGCAGGCGAGGATGAGCTCGTCCTTGGTGGCGAAGTGCTTGTAGAGCGTCATCTTCGCGACGCCGATCTCCTCGATCAGGGTGTCCACCCCGAGCGCGGTGCCGCGCTGGTAGAAGAGCTTCGACGCCTCTTCGACGATCAGGTCCCGCTTGTTGGGCCGCGGGCGACGGTTCATGCGCCCACCTCCGCTCCGTCCGGAAGATCATCCGGTTTCTCGCGCTCGCACGGCCAGGGTCTCACACCTCCGACCCGAGGTGTACAGACTTGTATGGGCAGACAGGTCCGTCTATGTTCGCGGTCACAGCGGCTACGGGAGGCGACCTACGTGCGACACGACGTGACCGTCGAGCACCACGGCACCGACCCGGCCCGCCGTCAGCGAGCTGCCATCGCCCTCGTCCAGGTGCTCGGTCTCGCCGTGTGGTTCTCGGTATCGGCCGTCGTGCCGAGCCTGCGCCAGGACTGGGGGATCTCCACGGCCGGCGCCGTGTGGCTGACCGGGTCGACCCAGATCGGCTTCGTGGTCGGGGCGATCGGCTCCGCCGCGCTGAACCTGGCCGACCGGATCGCCGCCCACGTGCTGCTGGCCGTGAGCGCAGCCTCGGCCGCGCTCTGCACGCTCGTCCTCGCCCTGGCCGTCGACGGGATGGGCGGCGCGATCCCGCTGCGGTTCCTGACCGGTGTGTGCCTGGCCGGCGTGTACCCGGTCGGGATGAAGCTGATGGCGTCGTGGGCCCCAAGTGCGGGCCGCGGCCTCGCCCTGGGTGTCCTGGTCGGGGCCCTGACGCTCGGCTCCACCATGCCTCAGCTCATCAGCGGGCTGGGTGACCTGCCGTGGTCCGCGGTCCTGTTCGTCGCGTCCGCGCTCGGTGGGCTCGGCGCCCTGGTGGCCGTCCTGGTCGTGCGACCGGGCCCGCACCTGTCCGGCAGGTCCGCGCCGCACCCCCGTTACGCGCTGACGATGTTCACCGAGCGCGGCCCCCTGCTGGCGAACCTCGGCTACTTCGGACACATGTGGGAGCTGTACGCCCTCTGGACCTGGCTGCCCGCCTTCCTCCTGGCCAGTTCCGCGGCAAACGCGCTCCCGGGATCCGTCGGGCTGGTCGTGTTCGCGACGATGGGCGTCTTCGGTGCGGTCGGCTGCCTGCTCGGCGGGCTGGGCGCGGACCGGTTCGGGCGGGCGCCGGTGGCGGTGGCCGCGTTGGCCGTCAGCGGAGCGTGCTGCCTGCTCTCGCCGCTGGCCTTCCACGCCACCCCTGCGGTCCTCGTCGTGTTCTGCGCGGTGTGGGGCGCCGCGGTGATCGCCGACTCCGGGGTCTTCTCCACCTCACTCAGCGAGCTCGTCGACCCCCGCTTCGTCGGGACCGCCCTGACGGCGCAGACGGCACTCGGGTTCGCCCTGACGGTGCTCAGCATCCAGCTGGTCCCGTTGCTCGCCGACGCCGTCGGGTGGCAGTACGCCTTCCTCCTGCTCGTTCCCGGTCCCGTTCTCGGCGCGCGCGCCATGCAGACCCTTCGACGCCACCACCACCGGACGCCCCCCGCACCCGTTCAGGAGCCACGATGACCACGACGTCCACATGGCCGCTCGGAAAGCCGGCCGTCGGAGCCACCGCGGAGCTGTCCCGCACGGTGCGCGAGGCCGACATCGCCCTGTTCACGACGCTCAGCGGCGACCGCAATCCCCTGCACTACGACACCCGGGCCGCGGAGTCGTCGCGGTTCGGTCAGATCGTCGTCCAGGGCGGGGTGACGAGCGCCGTCCTCAACGCGGTCGTCGCCGAGGAGCTCCCCGGGCCCGGCACCGTGTTCCTGTCGGTGTCCTGGAACTTCACCGCGCCCGTCCGCCCCGGCGACACCATCACCGGCCGCGTCGAGGTCACCGACGCCCGCGACGACAAGCCGATCACCAAGCTGAGCTGCAGCGTCACCCGGGACGACGGCACCGTCGCCCTGGAGGGCACCGCGGTGTGCTGGACCATGGCGATGCCCGGCTGGGAGGGAAGCGCCCCTGCGTGACGGGCGCCGTCCTCGTCCTGTCGGTACCCACCCCTACCCTTCGGCCACGACTCCAACGCGTAGCCGAGGAGGCACGGGTGAGCAAGCGGAACCGCGAGAAGCGCGCCGCGAAGAAGCGCGCACGCCCGCAGCGGGGCCCCACCCCGCCGCGCGACGAGTTCGGCGACGTCCCACCCTGGCCCGGGGGCGACGAGTACGCCGACCCGCCACCGCCACCATCGGCCGAGCAACTGGCCAACACACTGCTGGCCGTTGCCCGCACCGGTGATCCGGACGAGGCCTCGGCCTGCGCGGCCGAGCTCGCCAACGGCCAGTTCGCCCGCAACCCGCATGCCGTCGGCACGGCCGCGGGCATGATCCTCACGCGCACGCTCGGGGTCATGTGGCGCGGCGGCTGGCTGCCCGCCGACCTCTGGGAGATCACCCGCCGCCGGGTCGACGCCGTGATCGCCGGCCTGCTGGTGGACATGATCGCCGCCGACACCGCGCAGCACGCCGCGCAGACGGTCCACGAGCGGTGGGCCGCGCAGGTCCGGCAGCTCGACGCGGACGTCTGGTGGAAGCGCGACCGGCCGCACCTGCCGCAGTGGGCGCACCGCCACCGCCTCACCGTCGAACACGCCCTCCTCGCCACGATCACGTTGCTCGCCGAGCTCGTCACGCTGCCGCGGCTGCCCCAGATCGTGCCGCCGCCCGGCAGCGCGGTCCAGCACGCCACGGCGGCCGTCGGCGTCGACCAGAAGATCCTCTCGCGGGTGCGCGCGCTGCTGGCCAAGGCCGAGTCCACCCAGTTCCCGGAGGAGGCCGAGGCCCTCTCGGCCAAGGCGCAGGAGCTGATGAACCGGCACGCCTTCGAGCGGGCCCTGCTGGACGCCGACGAGCACCGGCCACAGGCGGCGACGTCCACCCGGCTCTGGCTCGACGCTCCGTACCTCGAGGCGAAGTCGCAGCTCGTCGCCGCGATCGCCGCGGCCAACCGATGCAAGGCGGTCTTCCACCCCGACCTCGGCTTCGTCGCGCTGATCGGCGACCAGCTCGATCTCGACATCACCGAAGTGCTGGCCACGTCCCTGCTGGTCCAGGCCACGCGGGCGATGGTCGCCGAAGGCAGCCAGACCAGCCGCACCGGCACCTCGCGCACCCGGTCCTTCCGGCAGTCCTTCCTCGTCGCCTACGCCGCCCGCATCGGCGAGCGGCTGCAGGAGGCGGCCGGCACGGCAGCCGAACCGCAGGCCGACGAGCGTCTGCTCCCCGTGCTGGCCGACCGCTCCCGTGTGGTCGAGGAGACCTTCCAGGAGATGTACCACCACACCGTGCAGAAGGCGGTGTCGGTCACCAACGGCGCGGGCTGGCACGCGGGCCGGGCGGCCGCCGACCGTGCCGATCTCGACATCGAGCGCTCCGCGGTGTCCGCATGAGCCGGCAACCGCAGGCGGAAGCGCAACGCAGCACCGGCTACGCGGTGCGGCCCGCCCGTCCCCACGAGCTCACGGCGGCCGGTGAGCTGTGCGTGGCCGGCTACCGCGCCGACGGGTTCCTGGCCCACGGCGGCGCCGACCACTACGAAGCCGTGCTGCTCGACGCCGCGGGCCGTGCCGCAGAAGCCGCGGTGCTGGTGGCCGCCGAGCCCGACGGCCGGCTGCTCGGCACGCTCACCTGGTGCCCGCCGGGCTCCGGGCTGCGCGAGCTGGCCACCCGCCCCGAGCAGGGCGAGTTCCGCATGCTGGCCGTTCATCCCGCCGCTCGTCGCCGTGGCGTCGCCCGCGCCCTGGTCGAGCACTGCCTGGCCGACGCCCGCCGGCTGGGCCTCACCGAGCTGGTGCTGTCGTCGATGCCGGAGATGACGGCCGCGCACGCCCTCTACGTGAGGCTGGGCTTCCGCCGGGCCACCGAACTCGATTGGAGCCCGGTGCCGTCGGTGCACCTGTGGGGATTCCGCCGGGCGCTGGCCTAGCAGGCCGACGCCCCTGGCACCCCCTCCGAGCAGCCCCGTCTCGTCCGACCGATGGGTTTCGGTCCGGCCGCCGGTCACCACCGGCGGCACTGGGGCGCGCGATCGCGCGCCCGGCGCACGGCAGGTCAAGAGGGCCTACGACCCGGCCAACGTCTTCCACCGCAATCACAACATCGCGCCGCTGCCGTAGCGGGATCTCAGCCGACAGGGCTGACCGACTCGATCCCGGCCACCGTGAACTCGCGTTCCGCGGAACGCAGGTGGCACCACGCGTGCAGCCACCGCCCGTGCAGCTGCTGCGGCCGGATCTCGCGAACCGTGCGGTTGCCGGCCTGGTTCCGGTAGACGATTCGCACGTCGCGGTCGTGGTCGAGCGCGTCGGCGAGCAGCGCCACCTCGGCCGCATCGAGCTCGGCGTCGAGGCGGGCGAGCTCGACCTGCGCCGGGCTCTCCCGCGGCGGCTCCGGGGTGTCGGTGAGCAGCCGGGTGGCCAGATCCGCCGCAGCCACCCGGGCCCTCGTCCTCGGCGCCGTGGTCTCCGGCGCCGGATCCGCGGCGCGCTCCGGCAGGACCACGACGCCGTCGGCGTCCTCCGGCATCGGCGCGAAGCCCGCCGCGCGCAGCATCGACAGCACCTCCGCCACGTCCGCCGCGGTGGCCAGCACCGTCGGCGCGAGACGGCGCAGCTGCAGCGACCGCAACGAGCGGGTGTTGACGATCTCGCTGATCTCCGCCTCCGTGCCGGTGACGCACGTCCGGACCTCGCGTACTCGCACCGCGCCGTGGCGGCGGGCGACGTCGCCGAGCAGGTAGTCCAGGGGTTGCGGCAGCGGGCGGTCAGCGGCCGCGACGAGCCCGGCGCGCAGCTCGTCGGCCGTCCAGCCGGCGTCGAGGGCCGCCCGCACGCTCGCGGGCGTGAATCGCCAGGTCGTCGCGGCACCAGGGGACTCCGGGGTGGCCGCGGCGGCCAGCAGGCGAGCGGCCGCGGCGCTGGTCTGGCCCGACACCACCGCGGTCAGGTCGGACTGGAGCACGAGCAGCCCGGGCGCGGCCGGCAGCAGGTCGGCGCACCGCCGCGCCAGCTCGTCCGCGGCGTCCGGACGGCCCGCCACGGCGACGAGGTGCTCCCCGAGCTCCGTCAGCCGGTCGGCGGTGACGACCCCGAGGAACTCCCCCTCGAGCCGCGCCGCCGCGAGTTTCCGGGAACAGCGCTCGTCGTCGTAGCTGTGGAGTGGGCAGAACCAGTCGATCTGCTCGCCTGCCGCCCGAAGCGATCGCCCACCCGCGGCGGCCCGCAGCAGCGCCCGGCGCAGCAGTCCCGCGCCGGAGACCATCGGCACGGGCGGAGCGACCTCGCCGTCCGCGGTCTCGCGGCTGGTCGGCGCCACGTCGAGGGCGAACCAGGCGAGCGCGCTGCGCGCCCAGCGGACGCCCGGGTCGGCCTCGCGCCAGCCGTCGTAGGCATCGGTAGGGGCGTAGCCCTCCCTGGTCTGCGCGAGCAGGCCGGTCGCGGCGGCGACGTCGATCCACAGGGCCGGCTCGGCCAGGCCGAGCCGCTTGGCGAGCCGCATCCGTTCCCGCGCGCCGACGCCGCCCTTCTTGATCGGCGCGAGCGGGCGGTGGCGGGCCTCGTCCAGCAACGTGGTCAGTGCGCGCAGCCCGGCTTGGGCGCCGGCCTGACCATCCGCGGCGGCCTGATCCGCCGGCGGGAGCGACGGCGGCCCGGTGATGCCGGTCATCCCGTCGAGGAGGATCAAGAGGGCCACCTCGCGCGGTAGGGCCGGCTGGTGGGAAGACCCGTCGAGGAGCAGGCCCGCGCGAACCAGCTCGGTGGTCGGATCGTCCTGACGGCCGAACCCGCTGTAGACGACCTCGCCGCTCACGAGGCGCGCGAGGTGCTGCAGCGCTGCGGGCGAGCGATCACGGACGGCTCGGGCGACGGTCTCCGGATCGGTCAGCAGCGTTTCGAGCCGCGCGATCAGCTCAGGCTTGCGCAGCCCCTCGGGATCGGAGCCCAGCCCGGCCACGGCCGTCCGCAGGTGCTCGACGTAGGAGTTCCGGGCGATGACCGCGAGCGGCCGGAGCGGGCCGAAGTCGGCCCCGAGGTGCTCCGCGAGGCGCGGCGGCAGACCGAACCGCCCGCGGACCTCCCACGCCAAGCCGCGGGCGCACAGCACGCCGACCACATCGCGGACGTCCGCCTCCGGAACACACAGCCTCTCCGCGAGCGTGGCCGGCTCCATCTCCCCCAGCACCGCGACGACCCTGGCGACGGCGAGCTCGTCACGGTTGATCCGCTGCAGGGCCTCCGACAGGGAGTCGACGCCGTTCAGTCGCTGCGCGAGCTCCTCGAACGTCCGCGGCACCGGCTCGACCAGGACATCGGGGCGCTGCTCGAGGAGCTGGGTCATCCGGGCCGGATCGAGGGCGGCGAGGTGGGTGGCGAGCGACACGACCGCGATCGCACCACGGCGGCATCCACCGTCGACATCCGACCTCGACACCCGACCTCGACACCCGACCTCGACACCCGATCTCGACGAGGAAGGCCAGCCTTACTTAAGCTCTCGCGCATGTCCCCGACCGTGCTCGCCCGACCCCTCGTCACCGATGCGACCCGCCGCGAGTTCCTGGCCCTCCTCGGCGCCGCCGGGCTGCTCACCGCCTGCTCGTCCGGCCCCGCGGACGGTCCCGCCGCCCCGGCCACCCGCACCGTGACACACCCGCTGGGCACGGCCGAGGTTCCGCTGGCGCCGACCCGCGTGCTCGCGCTCGACCGGCGCGCGGCGCTGTCGCACCTGCTCGCGCTCGGCATCACGCCGCTCGGGGCGCTGACCTCCGAGAGCATCATCGGCACGCCGTTCCCGCCGCTCGTGGCCGAGCAGACGCGGGACGTGACCGTGATCCCCACGGCGGGCGGCGCCGACGACGTCAACCTGGAAGCCGTCGCCGCGCTCGAGCCCGACCTGCTGATCGGCTGGACCGGCGGGATCGAGGAGCAGTACACCGCGCTGTCGGGGATCGCGCCGACGGTGGCGATCGACGTCGACTTCACCGACGCCTCGGTGAGCCTGCGGGCGATCGCCGCGGTGGTGGGTCGCGAGGCCGAGGCCGACGCCCTGATCACCGCGTTCGACGAGCGGCGGGCGGCGCGGCTGGCCGAGCTCGGGGACATCGGGGCCGTCTCGATCGTCCTGGGCATCGGCGGCCAGCAGTTCCGCGTCTACCAGCCGACGGGCTCGTCCGTGGCGCGCTGGCTCGCCGAGGCCGGCGCCCGGATCGTCCCGGAGATCGGCGCGATCAGCGGCGAGCCGTACGGCGACGGCGAGTTCGTGCTGATCAGCCCGGAGAGCCTCGGGCAGGTCACCGGCGACACGATCGTCGTCATGACCAACACCGGCCCGGCGGGCGAGGCGGCGGTCGCCGAGCTCGAGGGCTCGCCGCTGTGGCCGACGCTCCCGGCCGTGCAGGCGGGGCGGGTCGTGCGGATCAACTCGCAGGAGTCGGTGGGCTCCTACGGGTTCCAGGGCTACGACGCCGTGCTCGACAGCCTCGTCGACCAGTGGACGGCGCTCGGGGCGCGCTGAGCAGGGCCATCAGCTCCGCCATCTGCTGCCGGACCGGCACCACGGCCGGACTTCGTGATCTGCGCGACGGGTGCCGTGGCAGGGCCGGAAGCGCCGACCAGAAGCCCTGGTCATCGATCGGGCGCACGGGCGGCCGTATCCGGCCGTTCGTGCACCCAACCGATGATCACCGCAGCGCCAAGCAATCTGGACAGCAGCTTGTTCGCACACCATCAGCGAAGCGCGTTCAGCTCGTCGAGGGCGCGATGGCCGCGCTCGACGACCCCGGGAACGGCATCACCGCGCCCGTGACGGATGGGGATCTCGAGCATGTGGAGGATCTGTGACGCTACGAGCACCGCCGCCCCCTCCCCGCCGACCAGGTCCAGGATTCTCGTCCACAGCCGCGTTCGGACACCGTCCAGCAGCGGATCCTGGAACGTGTACCACGCGAGGGTCATGAGATCGGTCGCCCGCGTGCCGCTACCTGCGTTCCCGATATCGACGACCGCCACCACCGCTCCGTCACGGACCAGGACGTTGCTGGGGGTCGAGAGATCGGTATGGACCATGTCGGGTGCCTCCCGTGGTGGTGCGACGTCGGCACACACGAGCCGCAGGCGCTCGACCAAGACCGACACCAGGGAGGAATACCCCGAGAGCCCGGCCATGGACCGGCGGAGACGCGACTGCTCCGGCGTCTCGTCGAAATCCGGCCCGGCGACAGCCGGTTCCTGACCGGTGGCGACCCGCCAGGCGTAGGACCAGTGGTCGTAGGGCTCGGAGGCTTGACCGGCCTGGAGCTCGATGATCTCCATCAGCTGCTCGACGAGGGACGGGGTCAGCGCTGACGCGGGAGCCGCGTCAACGAAATCCATCAGATGCCATACATGAGTAGCTGTGGCCCCCACTCCGAGCCAGGCCGGGGTGGGATAGCCGCGCCCGCGCATGTGCTCGACGATTCTCTGGGCGCGCAACGTCTCGTCCAGGTGGTCGGAGTGTGCGCGGGGCACTGCCTTGAGCACTGCATGTGGCATTCCGGCCAACCGGACGCGCACGGCACCCCCGTTGACGCCTCCGGTCAGGCGGTCGAGAAGAGTGACCTCTGTCCCGATCACGCCGGCCACGTCGTCCAGGACCTCGGCCGGCAGCTCTTCGGAATGAGCGCAGCACATGCCCAGCAACTTACGGCCGAACCGGCCGGTCCATCCATCGACGGGCCGCGCTGACCTACCGCCCGCCGAACACCGCCTTCCGCTTCTCCGCGAACGCCCGGACACCCTCCACCCCGTCGGCGGTCCGGTAGAGGCCGAGCAGCAGCTCGCGCTCCAGGGCAAAGCCCTCCCCGGCCGCGGCGGCGCGGACGGCCGTCTTGGCCGCCGCGAGGGCGTGCGGGGCCCGTCGGGTGAGCTCCTGGGCCCAGGCCAGCGCCTCGGGCACCACGTCGTCGGCGGGACGGACCCGGTTGACCACCCCGAGCCGGTGCGCCTCGGCCGCATCCAGGCCGCCCGCGGTGAGGATCAGCTCGAGCGTCCGGTGCACTCCGAGCAGCCGGGTGAGGCGCTGCGTCCCGCCCCAGCCGGGGATCAGGCCCAGCTCGGTCTCGGGGAGGCCGAACCGGGCGTCCTGCGCGGCGACGACCAGGTCGCACGCCAGCACGACCTCGAACCCGCCGCCGAGCGCGAGCCCGCGCACCGCCGCCACGGTCGGTACCGGCAGCTCCGCGATCCGGCGGCAGAGCGCCCCCGCCGTCTCGGTGATCGTGCGCAGCTGCCCCGGGGAGGCGTCGAGGTAGCCGCGGATGTCGGCGCCCGCGGAGAACGCCCGCGGCCCGCCGGTGAGGACGACCGCCCTGACCTCGCGGTCGGCGGCCACCCGCGCCAGGTGCGCGTCCAGCTCGCCGAGCATCTGCAGGTCGAAGGCGTTGAGCTTGCGGGGCCGGTCCAGCACCAGCAGCTCGACCGCACCGTGGCGCTCGGCGCGGACGGCGTTGTCGTCAGCCACGGACGACCCCCTTCGCCACCAGCGCGTCGATCTGCTCCGCGGTGAGGTCCAGCTCGGCGAGGACGGCGCGGGTGTGCTCGCCCAGCGCGGGCGGCAGCGACCGCAGTCCCGGCCGCTCACCGTCGTAGCGCACCGGGTGACCGAGCACCGCCACCTCTCCCGCGGTCGGGTGGTCGAAGCGCAGCACCGACTCGTTGTGGCGCACCTGGGGATCGTCGACGACCGCCGCGTAGTCGTTGACCGGCGCGAACCAGACCTTGCGTTCGGTGAACAGGTCCTCCCACTCCTTGGTCGTGCGCGCGGCGAGGTGTCCCGCGACGCGCTCGTTGACCTCCTCGCGCCGGGCCAGCACCTCGTCGTCGGCGACGCTCGCGAACCACGGGTCGTCGAGGACCGCCGCGAGCACCGGCGGGGCCGTGATCGAGACGCAGATGTGCCCGTCGGCCGTCGGGAAGACGCCGTAGGGCGCCTTGTAGAACATCGACGAGATCCGCGACGGGCTGCGCTCGCCGCGGGACCCGTTGAGGTGGTAGGCGAGCGGCTCGATCTGCAGGTCGAGGGCGGCGCTGAGCAGGTTGCTCTCGACCAGGCAGCCGCGCCCGGTCCGTTCCCGCCCGTGCAGCGCCGCCAGGATGCCGAGCGCGCCGAGGACGGCGCCGTGCTGGTCGACGATCGAGGCGCCGACCGGCGTGGGCGGGGTGTCGCCGCCGCCGGTGGCGTGCGCGAGCCCGGAGAGCGACTGGATCAGGACGTCCTGCCCGGGACGGTCCTTGTAGGGCCCGTCGGCCCCGTAGCCCGACAGCGAGCAGTAGACGAGCCGCGGGTTGAGCTCCTTGAGCGACTCGTAGCCGAGCCCGAGGCGCTCCATCGTGCCCGGGCGGAAGCTCTCGACCAGGACGTCGGCCTCGGCGAGCAGCTTGCGCAGCAGCGCGATCGACTCGGGCGCCTTCATGTCGATGCTCAGGCTGCGCGCGTTGCGGTTGCCCAGCAGGAAGAAGACGCTCTCGCCGTCGAGGTAGGCGTCGGGGCCCGACCAGCCGCGCTCGAACGCGCCGCCGGTCGGCTCGACCTTGATCACGTCGGCGCCGAGGTCGGCGAGGATCTGCGTGGCCGAGGGGCCCTGCAGGAAGTGGGTGAAGCTGACGACGGACACGCCCGAGAGCACGACCGGCCTCCCTTCCGGAGGTTCTTAGTGGGTGGGGACGCCCGCGGCCTCGCGCGCGTCGTCGGCGAGGTCGACGCTCTCCAGCGAGATGCCCTTCGTCTCCCGGGCGAAGGCCACCGCGACCGTGGAGATGACGGCTGCGACCAGCAGGTAGACCGAGATCGGCACGGACGAGTCGTAGGCCCGCAGCAGCGACGCGGTGATGAACGGCGCCAGTGACCCGGCGAAAATCGAGGTCATCTGGTAGCCGAAGGACACCCCCGAGTACCGCATCCGGGTCGGGAACATCTCGGCCATCATCGCGGGCTGCGGTGCGTACATCAGTGCGTGCACGACGACGCCGAGGACGAGCGCGACCACGATCAGCACGTCGCTGCCGGTGTCCATCAACGGGAAGCCGACGAAGCCCCAGCCGCACATCAGCACCGAGCCCACGAGGAAGACGGGCCGCCGTCCGATGCGGTCGGCGAGGTGGCCGAACAGCGGCACGACCGCGAAGTGGACGACGTGCGCGACGACCAGCAGCAGGAGGATGTCCGTGGTGCTGCTGCCGACCTTGATCGACAGGTAGGTGATCGAGAACGTGACGACGACCTGGTAGAGGATGTTCTCGGCCACCCGCGCGCCCATCGCCACGAGGATGCCCCGCGGGTAGCGGCGCACCACCTCGAAGACGCCCAGGTTCTGTACGGCCTGCGTCTTCGCCTTCTCCATCGACTGCACGAAGATCGGGGCTTCCTCGACCTGCGTGCGGATGTAGTAGCCGATGATCACGATCACGGCCGACGCCCAGAACGCGACGCGCCACCCCCACGCCAGGAACGCCTCCTCGGGCAGGCCGAAGGCCAGCGACAGCAGCGCCACCGTGGCCAGCAGGTTGCCCACCGGCAGCCCGGCCTGCGGCCAGCTCGACCAGAACCCGCGCCGCTCCGGCGGGCTGTGCTCGCCCACCAGCAGGACGGCTCCGCCCCACTCGCCGCCGACGGCGAAGCCCTGCACGAAGCGCAGGACCACCAGCAGCACCGGAGCCCAGTAGCCGATCGTGGCGAAGCCGGGGAGGCAGCCGATGAGGAACGTGGCGGCTCCGACCAGCAGCAGGCTCACCTGCAGCAGCTTCTTGCGCCCGTACCGGTCGCCGAAGTAGCCGAACACCATGCCGCCCAACGGGCGGGCGACGAACCCGACCGCGTAGATGAGCAGCGCGTTGATGACGCCGTCGAGGGGGTCGTCGGCGCTCGGGAAGAACAGCGTGCCGAAGACCAGCGCGGAGCCGGCCGAGTAGAGCAGGAACTCGTACCACTCGGCCACCGTCCCCGCCATGGAGGCGGCAATGACCTTGCGCAACTTCGTGGGACTGGTCGCGGTCACTTCCGCGCCGGGGAGGGGGCGACTCACCGATGGCTCCTTCGCCTGTGGTCGGGTGGTACGGAGGGGTCAGAGGCGCCGCAGTTCAGAGGGCGCTGGTTCAGAGGGCGCTGCCGTGCTCGCGCATCACCGCGCGGACGTCGGCGCCGTCGATCTCGCGGTAGCGCAGCGACCTGCGCAGCGACAGCGACGTGGCGACGGCCGCCGCGTGGCCGTACTCGAAGCACTGCGCGGTCACGCGCGCCGACGCGAGCGCCTCGTGCTCCGCGGACAGGCAGCGGCCCGCGGTGATGACGTTCTCGCCGGTCGCGGGCACGAGGGCCAGGTAGGGGACCTCGTAGACGTCGTCGAACAGCCACTCCAGGCGCGGCCGGTCGCCGCTGTGCAGCTCGATCGGCCACGGTGACCGGACCACGCCGTCGGGCCGCTTGCGACACGCCAGGACGTCGTCGTTGCGGAGGGTCTCGGCGCCGACGATGGAGCGGGTCTGCCGGATGCCCGCCTCGACGCCGGTGTCGACGACGTGGGCGGCGGCGCAGCCGGGGACGTGCGCTCGCAGGAACGCCGCGTAGTCCCGGACCTGGGCACGGCCGAGGATCTCGGCCTCGGTGAAGTCGGCGGGATCGACGACGTTGAGCATCCGGCCGTCGCGCGCGGTCAGCCGGGTGGCGTTGACCAGCAACTCGTGCGGCCGGGTGGTGCGGAAGATCCAGATCTTGGAACGGGGCAGGTCCAGCCCCTCGCCGCGGGCGGCGATGATCGCGTCCGACACCCAGGGCTCGCAGATCGTGTCGCGGCCCCACGCCCGGTCGAACTCCGGCACGTCGACGTCGCCGAGCCGGAAGAACATCGTGGGGTTCTGGATGGAGCCGTCGGCGCCGAAGACGGTGCGGTGCCCCGCCCGCGCGACGACCGCGGCGTCGCCGGACGCGTCGATGGTGCGGGCGGCGCGGATCGTGGAACGGCCTGCGGTGGACTCGACGACGACGCCGTGGTGGGTCCCGTCCGCGTCGAGCAGGACCCCGACCACGGTGGTGTGCAGCAGGACCGTGACGCCCGCCGTCACGAGCAGGTGGTCGGCGACCTCGCGCCAGACGAGGGGATCGTGCGCCTCGGTGAGCGTCTTGCCGTAGAGCTGCGGCTCGGTGAGCCCGCCGCGCTCGAGCAGGAGCTCGCGGAAGCGGCCCGTGAACCCCTCGATGACGCGCCGGCGGCCGTCCTCGGACTCGGAGGCCAGGTAGGAGCCGCAGATCGTCCCGGACATCCCCGCGACGGCGGCGCCGCCGCAGAAGCCGTACTTCTCGACCAGCACCACGGAGTGGCCCGCCTCGGCGGCGACCGTCGCGGCCGCGACCCCGGCCGCACCGCCTCCGACCACCACGACGTCGACCTCGTGCAGCACCGGGAGACCGGCGCCTCCGTCGTTGCTCAGCTGCCACCCGGGGAATTCGTCGACCGGTCGTGCATCGCTCATATATCGGTTCTACATCGGCAGCATGCCCGCTGGCAAGGCCGACCTTCACGCGGACGGCATCACCAGCTCCGCCATCCGCTCCGGTGCCCGGGCCGCGGCCTCCTCCCGGACGGCGGCGTCGAAGTGGGTGCGCGCGTGCTCCGTCCACTCCCTCTCGCTGCACCCCGGGTCGAAATCGCACTCGAGGTGGGTGGCGTGCAGCGCCGCCAGTGCCTGGATTCCGGCGACGAGCCCGTCGAGCAGGCAGCGGGCGGGGCGAGCGGGGTCCAGCGCGGTGAAGAACGGGCCGTCCTCGGCGGGCTCGCTCGGGGCGAGGAGCATCCCCCGCGACGTCAGCACCGCCATCCGCAACAGCTCCTGCGCGATGCCCAGCGGTGTCCGGTCCGGCCGGCCGACGGCCGCCATGCGCACCACGGTGCCGGCGACCGCCGAATCGAAGTACTCGACCTGCTCGGCCTGTTCGAGGACGTCCTCCCCGGTGGTCCGGGCGAGACGCTCCACGACGGTGACGGCCGCCAGGAACCAGTGGATCGCGGCGACGGCGGCGGCAGCGGGCTCGACCTGCGTGTACAGCCCCGGGCCGCACATCGGCACCTCGTGCAGCAGCCGGTCGGCCTCCGCGATCTGCGCCGGCGACGGTGTCACGCGGGTGAGCATCACGGCCTGGCGCGCGCGGCCCGCGAGGTCGCCGCGCTCGGCGTTCCCGGCGGCGGCCATCTCCTCCTCGACGTCGGCCACGACCGCTCGGGTGACCCCGGCGCTCCCCACCTCGCACAGCTCCCGCCCGACGCGGTGCGCGCTCTCCACGACCGGGTGCATCTCCACGCGCACGATGCCGGCTTGCGGGAGGTGCGGGCGGCGGATCGCCCCGACTGCCGCCGCCACGGGGATGTCGAAGACCTCCGGCTGGAGGTAGCTCAACCACACCGCCTCGGACAGCCGGGTCAGGGCCTGGGCCAGGTGCAGGCCGGCCGTCTCCTGCGTGGCGGCGTTCAGGTGCGCAACCAGCTGCGCGGTGGCGCCGATGCCGGTGTCCCACACGGCGACGAGCTGGTGGGTGCCGGTGTCGTAGGCGTAGGTCGTCATCGGCGCAGGATCGCGCTGCGACACCCGTCGGTGGGGCGGAACGGGCGATTTCGTTCGCACCTGTGAACGACGTGGCAAGGTGATGCGGATGCGGATCAGCGTGCTGACCTTCCTCGGGAACCGCGACCCGGTGAACGGCTACGTCGAGCGCCTGCGGCAGGTCCGCGACGAGGGCTTCACGCGGGCGTGGACGTCGCAGCTCCCCCAGGACCCCGACCTGCTGACCACCCTGGCCGTGGCGCTGCGCGAGGTCGAGGGCATCGAGGTCGGCACGGGTGTGCTGCCGATCCAGGTGCAGCACCCGATGGCGCTGGCCCAGCGCGCCCTGACCGTCAACCTGATCTCCGGCGGACGGCTGCTGCTGGGGCTCGGGCTGAGCCACCAGATCGTGGTCGAGAACGTCTGGGGCATGTCGTGGGAGCGGCCGGTGCGGCGGATGCGGGAGTTCCTCGACGGGCTCCTGCCCCTGCTCGCCGGGGATGCCGCCGACGCAACCGGGGAGTTCACCAGCACACGCGGGCGGCTGGTGATCCACGACGCCCCGACACCTCCGGTGTACATCGCCGCCCTCGGCCCGCAGATGCTGCGCCTCGCAGGGCGGCGCACCGCCGGCACGATGACCTGGATGACCGGGCCCCGCACGCTCGCCGAACACACCGGCCCCGGGTTGCGCGAGGCGGCCGACGGGCGTCCGGTGGAGGTGATCGCGGCGCTGCCGATCTGCGTCACCGACGACGCCGCGGCCGCCCGCGCGCAGGCGGCCGAGAACTTCGAGACCTACGGGAAGCTGCCCTCCTACCGCGCGATGCTCGACCGCGAGGGCTGGGCCGGGCCGGAGGACGCCGCGCTGATCGGCACCGAGTCCGAGGTCGCCGGGCGGGTCGAGGAGATGCGCGCCGCAGGCGTCGCCGAGTTCGTCGGCTCCCCCTTCGGGCCCTCGGAACTGCAGGCCCGCAGCCGCGCGCTCCTCCTGAGCTGCCGTCCGTAGGCTTGCGAGCCGTGGACGATCTGGCATCCGTGAACGGCATCATCGGCCGCGCCGACGAGATGACGATCCCGATCACCGACGAGGGCCTGCTGCGGGGCGACGGTGTGTTCGAGGTCGCCCGCCTCTACGCCGGGCGCCCCTTCGCCTGGGACGAGCACCTCACCCGGCTCGTGCGGTCCGCGGCGAACGTCCGGCTGGAGTTCGACCTCGACGCCGCCCGGGCCGAGGTCGACGCGCTGCTCGCGAAGGCCGGCGCGGTCGATGGCACCGTCCGGCTGCTGATCACGCGCGGCGGGCGCCGGGTGGCCGTGCTCGCCCCGCTCCCCGAGCAGCGCGCGAGCGTCACGCTGGGCACCGTCGAGTACGCCCCCACGCGCGTGCTCGACGCGGTCAAGTCGCTGTCCTACGCGGCCAACATGCTCGCCTCCCGGCTCGCGCGCGAGGCAGGCGCGGACGAGGCACTGCTCGTGACGCCGGACTGGCACGTGCTCGAGGCCCCGACGTCGGCGTTCTTCTACGTCCTCGGCGGTCGCCTGCACACCCCGCCGCTGGAGGACCACATCCTCGACTCGATCACCCGCCGCCACGTCCTCACGCTCTCCCGCGTGGCCGAACGGAGCCTGGACCGCGCGGAGCTCCCCCGGCTGGAGGAGGCGTTCCTGGCCTCGACCACGCGCGAGGTCCAGCCGGTGGCCGCGATCGACGGGCGTGCGCTGCCCGCCGCCCCCGGCCCGCTGACGGCCGCGGCCGCCGAGGCCCTGCGCCGCTACATCGACGCCCGGACCCGATGATCGACGGCGGCACCGCCGAGCGGCCATGATCGATCCGAGATCCAGCTGATCGCCCCGGCGAGGGCGGAAAGCTCGAACTCAGACCGATCACGACCCGTTGATCCTTCCGAGATCCAGCTCATCGCCCCGACGAGGGCGGAAACCTCGACCTCGGACCGATCATGGGTCATCTGCTCACCGCATCGGGTCAGCCCTCGTCGAGCCGGAACCCGATCTTCATGCCGACCTGGAAGTAGCTCACCCGGTCCTCCTGCACGGCCCCGCGGATCTCGGTGACCTCGAACCAGTCCACGTTGCGCAGGGTCTGCGTGGCGCGGCCGATGCCGTGGCGGATGGCCTCGTCGAGGCTGTTGGAGCTGCTGCCGACGATTTCTGTGACGCGGTACACATGGTCCATGCCGTGAGCGAACCACGGACGGCACCGGCGCGCCGGATCCGCGGGACGGGCAGGATGGGGTGGTGACCACCTCGACGCGCCCGGCGCACTCCGGCCTGGACCTCCGGTGGGTCGATCCCGCCATCCGCCCGCAGGACGACCTGTTCGGCCACGTCAACGGCCGCTGGTTGAGCTCGCACGTGATCCCCGACGACCGCGCGCAGGACGGCGCGTTCCGCGCGCTGCGCGACCGGGCCGAGGAGGACGTGCGCGCGATCGTCGAGCAGGCCGAAGGCGAGCCCGGCAGCGATGCCCGCAAGATCGCCGACCTGTACGCCTCCTTCATGGACGTCGAGCGGATCGAGGCGCTCGGCACCGCCCCGCTGCAGCCGCTGCTCGACGAGGTCGCGGCCGCGGGCGACAAGGCCGCGCTGGCCGCCGTGCTCGGGCGCCGGCAGCGGGAGGGGCGCACGGCGCTGGCGGCCGCGTTCGTCAGCACCGACCCGAAGAACGCCGAGCGCTACCTCGTGCAGCTCGAGCAGTCCGGGCTCGGGCTGCCCGACGAGTCCTACTACCGCGAGGACGCCCACGCCGAGACGCGCGCCGCGTACGTCGCGCACCTCGCCCGGCTGGCCGAGCTGGTCGGGCTGCCCGACCCGGCCGGGCTCGCCGAGCGCGTCATGGAGCTGGAGACCGCGCTCGCGGCCGTCTCCTGGGACCGCGTCACCAACCGCGACGCCGAGAAGACCTACACGCTCATGACGCTGCCCGCGCTGCGGGAGAACGCGCCGGAGTTCGACTGGGAGCAGTGGCTGGCGGCGTTCGACGCCCCCGCCAACGCCTTCGACGAGGTCATCGTGCGGCAGCCGAGCTTCGTGGCCGCGGCCGCGAAGCTGTGGGCCGAGCGTCCCCTGTCGCAGTGGCAGGAGTGGCTCGCCATCCGCACCGTCTCGGCGTGCGCCGACTACCTCACCGAGGCGATCGTCGAGGAGGACTTCGCGTTCTACGGCCGCACGCTGTCGGGCACACCGCAGCTGCGGGAGCGGTGGAAGCGCGGGGTCTCGGTCGTCGAGGGCGCCGTCGGTGAGGCGGTGGGCGCGCTCTACGTCGAGCGGCACTTCCCGGCCGCGGCCAAGGAGCGGATGGTCGAGCTCGTCGCCAACCTCGTGGAGGCCTACCGGCGCAGCATCTCCGAGCTGGACTGGATGAGCCCGGCCACCCGCGAGCGGGCGCTGGAGAAGCTCGGCAGGTTCACCCCCAAGATCGGTTACCCGGACCGGTGGAAGGACTACTCCGCGCTGGAGATCCGGCCCGACGACCTGCTCGGCAACGCGTCGCGCGCCGCCTCCTGGCACACCGACTTCCAGCTCGCGAAGGTCGGCGGCCCGGTGGACCGCGACGAGTGGCTGATGACGCCGCAGACCGTCAACGCCTACTACCACCCGCGGCTGAACGAGATCGTGTTCCCGGCCGCGATCCTGCAGCCGCCGTTCTTCGACCCCGAGGCCGACGACGCGGCCAACTACGGCGGCATCGGCGCCGTGATCGGCCACGAGATCGGGCACGGCTTCGACGACCAGGGATCGAAGTACGACGGCGACGGCACCATGACCGACTGGTGGGAGACGGGCGACCGCGCCGAGTTCGACCGCCGCTCCCAGGCCCTGATCGCCCAGTACGACGCCCTCTCCCCCGCCGGGCTGTCCGGCCACACGGTCAACGGCGCGCTCACCGTCGGCGAGAACATCGGCGACCTCGGCGGCCTGACCATCGCGATCAAGGCCTACGAGATCGCACGGGGCGGCGTCGAGGCGCCGGTGCTCGACGGTTTCACCGGGCTGCAGCGCGTGCTCATCGCGTGGGCGCAGGTGTGGCGGGCGGTCACCCGCGAGGCCGAGGCGGTCCGCAGGCTGACCATCGACCCGCACTCCCCGCCGGACCTGCGCTGCAACGCCGTCGTCACCAACCTCGACGCGTTCCACGAGGCGTTCGGCGTGCAGCCCGACGACGCGCTGTACCGGGAGCCCGGGCAGCGGGTGCGCATCTGGTGACGCAGACCTGGGGCAGCGCCGAGTGCGCGGCGGCCTGGGGCGTCAAGCCCGCGACGTGGCTCGGCTACGTCTCGCGCGGGCAGGCCCCGGCCCCGCTCCCGGAGCCGGACGCGCAGGGGCGCAAGCGGTGGGACGCCGACGAGGTGCGTGACTACCCGCGTCCCGGCGCGGGGCGCAGCCGGGCCGGCGCCGGGGCCGAGGCGGATGCCCTGCTCGGGCAGATGCGGGAGGTCGCCGAGCGCCTGGAGGAGCTGCGCGGCCGCCAGCAGGAGCTGCTGACGACCGGAAAGCAGCAGGGCCTGGAGACGAGCGCGATGGCGAAGGCGCTGGGCATCTCGCGCCAGACGGCGTACGCCTGGCTGAAGGAGTAGTAGCGCCCTCCGCGCTCAGCCGCGGCGTCCGGCCTGGCGTCGCAGCTCGTTGCGGGCGAGCGCGTTCTTGTGCACCTCGTCCGGCCCGTCGGCGAACCGCAGGGTGCGGATGCTCGCGAACAGCTTGGCCAGCGGGAAGTCCTGCGACAGCCCGCCGGCGCCGTGCACCTGGATGGCCTTGTCCACGATCCACTCCACCGTCTGCGGTGCGGCGATCTTGATGGCCTGGATCTCGGTGTGCGCGCCCTTGTTGCCCGCGGTGTCCATCAGCCAGGCGGCCTTGAGCGTGAGCAGCCGCAGCTGCTCGATCCGCACCCGGGCCTCGGCGATCCAGTCCCGGATCACGCCCTGCTCGGACAGCCGCTTGCCGAACGCCTCCCGCTGCGACGCGCGGTCGCACATCAGCTCCAGCGCCCGCTCCGCGACGCCGACCACACGCATGCAGTGGTGGATGCGGCCGGGGCCCAGCCGTGCCTGGGCGATCGCGAACCCGTCGCCCTCCTGCCCGATCAGGTTCGCCGCCGGCACCCGCACGTCGGCGAGCTCCAACTCCGCGTGCCCGCCCTTCTCCCGGTCGTCGTAGCCGAAGACCTCCATCCCTCGCTTGATGGTCAGCCCGGGTGTGTCGCGCGGGACGAGGATCATCGACTGCTGCTGGTGCCGCACCGCTTCGGGGTCGGACTTGCCCATGACGATGAAGACCGCGGCGTCCGGGTTGAGCGCCCCTGTGATCCACCACTTGCGGCCGTTGAGGACGTAGTCGTCGCCGTCGCGCTCGATCCGCGTGCTGATGTTGGTGGCGTCCGACGACGCGACGTCGGGCTCGGTCATCGCGAACGACGAGCGGATCTCACCCGCGAGCAGAGGGTCGAGCCACTCCTTGCGCTGCATCTGCGAACCGAACATCGACAGCACTTCCATGTTGCCGGTGTCGGGGGCCGAGCAGTTGATCGCCGCCGGAGCGATGCCGGACCGCCCGGTGATCTCCGCCAGCGGCGCGTACTGCAGGTTCGTGAGGCCTGCGCCGTGCCCGCCGGGCAGGAACAGGTTCCACAGCCCGCGCGAGCGAGCGGCCGCGCGCAGCTCCGAGAGGACCGGCACCGTCGACCAGGCCCACCGGTTCTCCAGCGCGTCGAGCTGGTCGTGGAAGGTCTGCTCGGCCGGGTACACGGCCTCGTCCATGAACGTGAGCAGCTGCGCGCGCAGCTCCTCGGTGCGGGCGTCGAAGGCGAACTCCATCACTGCTCCTCGATCTCGGGCCGGGTACCGATCACCGTTCGCGGGTGAGCGTGACGCCGCCGTCGAGCACGACGAGCTCCCCGGTCATCCAGGACGCGTCCGCGGACAGCAGGAACGCCACCGCGCTGCCGATGTCCGCGGGCTCGCCGAGCCGCTTGAGCGGGTACGCCCGCGCGGCCTTCTCCTCGCCCTCGGCGTAGAGCGCCATGGCGAAGTCGGTCTTGACGACGGCCGGGGCCACCGCGTTGACGCGCACCACCGGCCCGAGCTCCACGGCCAGCTGCCGGGTCATGTTGATCAGCATCGCCTTGCTGGCTCCGTAGAACCCGATCCCCGGCGAGGACCCGAGCCCGGCCACCGAGGCGACGTTGACCACGGATCCGCCGTGCTCGGCCATCCACCCGTGGTAGGCCCGCTGCGTCCACGACAGCGCGCCGAGGCAGTTGACCTCGACGATCTTGCGCGCTGCGGCGAGGTCGAGGTCGATGAGCCGCCCGTACACCGGGTTGATCCCGGCGTTGTTCACGAGGCAGTCGATCCGGCCGAACGCCGCCAGCGTCGCCTCGACCGCCGACTCCTGGTGCTCGGCGTCGTCGCCCTTCCCCGCCACCGCGATCGCCCGTTCCGGGCCCAGCGCCGCGACCGCCTGGTCCAGCGGTTCCTGCTTGCGCGCGGTGAGGCACACCCGCCCGCCCTCGTCGACGATCCGCTGCGCGATCGCGAGCCCGATGCCCCGGCTGGCGCCGGTGACGATCGCGGCCTTGCCCTCGAACCTCGTGTCCACTAGCGACGTCCTCCCTGGTCGATGCTCTGCAGCCCGGCCGCCAGCAGCGGTTCCACGGCCCGCCCGACGGTGTCGAAGCCCTCCCCCACGGTCTGCCCCTGCTGGTACCGGTAGTGGATCCCCTCGCAGATCACGGCCGACTTGAAGTAGGCGAGCGCGAGGTAGAAGCCCAGCCGCGACAGGTCGCGCCCGCTCCGCTCGGCGTAGCGGGCCACGACCTCCTGCGGCGACGGGAACCCCGGTGCGGTCGCGACACCGCCGAGGAAGGTGCCCCCGAGCTCGTGGCGGCGCTGGTAGACCAGCAGCAGCCCGACGTCGGCCAGCGGGTCGCCGAGCGTGGCCATCTCCCAGTCCAGGACCGCGCGGATCCGCCCGTCGTGGACGAGCACGTTGTCGAGCCGGTAGTCGCCGTGCACGATCGCGGCGGGCTGCTGCTCCGGCACGCTCCCGGCGAGCAGTCGGTGCAGCGCGTCGGCCCCGGCGAGGTCGCGGCTGTGGGAGGCGTCGAGCTGCTGCTTCCAGCGCTTCACCTGCCGGGCGAGGTACCCGTCGGGGCGGCCGAAGTCGCCCAGGCCCACCTCGGTCCGGTCCACCGCGTGGAGCTCGGCGAGGGTGTCGACCAGCCGCAGGGCGAGCGCGCGGACCTCCTCCGGGCCGAACGGGGCGAGCTCGTCGGCCGTCCGGTACGGCACGCCCTCGACCTTCTCCATCACGTAGAAGGGCGCGCCGATCACGTCCGGGTCCGTGCACAGGACGAACGTCCGCGGCACCGGCACCGCGGTGTCGCGCAGGGCGGTGATCACGCGGTGCTCGCGGGCCATGTCGTGCGCCGTGGCCAGCACGTGCCCGAGCGGCGGCCGGCGCACGATCCAGGTGGTGTGCCCGTCGCCGACCTCGTAGGTCAGGTTCGACCTCCCGCCGGGGATCACGAGCGCGTGCAGGTCGCCCCGCACCGTCCCCGGCCGGGCGGCGTCGAGGTGGGCGCGCAGGCGGGCGAGGTCCAGGCCCGGCGGGTCGAGCCCCGTCACCGGGTGCCCGCCGCGCCGGTGATCCCGGCCCCGCGGAGCCCGGCCACGTCGGCGGCGGAGTAGCCGAGCTCGGCGAGCACCGCGTCCTCGTCCTCGCCGAGCGCCGGCGACCGGTCACCGGGTCGGGCCGGGGTCCCGGTCAGGCGCAGCGCGGGCCCGGCCATGGGCACCGTCGCCCCGCCTGCCAGCTCGACGTCGTGGGTCATCCCGCGGTCGCGGACGTGCTCGTCGGCCAGCACGTCGCCCACCGACTGCACCGGCCCGCAGACCACGTCGGCTTCCTGCAGCACGTCGACGATCTCGGCCGTGGTCCGCTCGCGCGTCCAGGCCGTGACCACGGGGTTGAGCTCGGCGCGGTGGTGCACCCGCCAGCGCGGCTGCGCGGCCTCCCGCTCCGCCCACTCCGGACAGCCGAGGATCGCGCTGAACCGCTCCCACATGCGCGGTGTCACGGGCGCGAGGTAGACCCAGCCGTCCGCGGCGGGGTAGAGCCCGCAGAACGAGGTGGGCAGCTCGCTGCCGAACCGGGTGGGTGCGAGGCCCGCGGCGGACGCGGCCACGTGGTGGCCGAGCAGGGGCAGCAGCCCGTCGAGCATGCCGACGTCGACGAGCTGCCCGACGCCGGTGCGCTCGCGCGCCGCGAGCCCGAGCAGCACCGCGATGGTGGCCTGCAGGGCGGCGACGTTGTCGGCGACGAACGGCCCCGCGACGGTCGGCGGCCCGTCCGGGGAGCCGGTCATGTCGGCCAGCCCGCTCATCGCCTGCACGATCCCGTCGTAGGCGACCCACCCCGACTTCGGGCCGGTGCGCCCGAACCCGGTGACGTGCACGACCACGGTGCGCTCGTTGACCGCGTGCACGTCGTCCACGCCGAACCCGAGCTTCTCGGGCACGCCGGGCGCGTAGTTGGTGACCAGCACGTCCGCCGTGCGCAGGAGGTCGTGCAGCACCTCCCGGCCCTGGGGGCGCGCCAGGTCGAGCGTGAGGCTGCGCTTGCCCCGGTTGTTGGCGGCGAAGTAGAGGCTGTCGCCCTCGTGCATCGGCCAGGACCGGCGGCCCTGCTCGCCCGTCCTCGGCTCGATCTTGACGACGTCCGCACCGTGGTCGGCGAGGATCTGGCAGCACTGCGGGCCCGCGATGTAGTGCGCGATCTCGAGGACGCGCACCCCGTCCAGGGCGCTCATTCCGATCATGGTCGGCCCCCTCAGGACTCGACGACGGCGATGAGGTCGCCCTCCTGCACGGCGTCGCCCTCGGCCACGGCGATCCGGGCCAGGACACCGGCGGTCTCGGCGACCACGGGGATCTCCATCTTCATCGACTCCAGCACGCAGATCTCGTCCCCGACGTCGACCGCGCTGCCCTCGGCTGCCACCAGCTTCCAGACGTTCGCCACCATCTCGGCTCGGATCTCGGCCAACTGCTGCACCTCCTCGATCACGGCCGCCGCGCTGCGACGAGCCGGTCCACGATTCCCGTGTCGTAGTCGCCCGAGGCGAACTCGGGACCGGCGAGCACCTCCGCCAGGAACGGCAGGTTGCACTTCGGCCCGCGCACCCGGAATGCCGCCAGCGCCCGCCGGGCCCGGTCGAGCACCTGCGCGCGGTCCGCGCCGCTGACGACCAGCTTCGCGAGCAGCGGGTCGAAGTGCGGGGTGACGGTCGTGCCGGCCGCGTAGCCGGAGTCGACCCGGATCCCCGGTCCCGCCGGCTCCACCCACTCCGTGACCGCGCCGGGGCCGGGCAGGAAGCGCACCGGGTCCTCGGCGCACACGCGGAACTCCATCGCGTTGCCCCGCGCCCGCGGCGGCTCCACCCGGACGTCCGCACCCGCCGCCACCTGCAGCTGCAGCGCGACGAGGTCGACCCCGCACACCTCCTCGGTGATCGGGTGCTCCACCTGCAGGCGGGTGTTGACCTCGAGGAAGAAGAACTCGCCGGTGTCGGGCTGCAGCAGGAACTCGACCGTGCCCGCGTTGCGGTAGCCCACGCTCTCCGCCGCGCTGACGGCCGCGGCGCGCAGTCGCGCCCGCAGCGGCGGGTCCACCGCGGGCGACGGGGTCTCCTCCACCACCTTCTGGTGCCGCCGCTGCACCGAGCAGTCCCGCTCGGGGAAGCCGACGACCGAACCGTCGGGCAACCCGAGTACCTGCACCTCCACGTGCCGCGCGCCCGGCAGGTAGCGCTCGAGCAGCACCCGCGCGTCCCCGAACGCGCCGCGCCCGCGCGACGCCGCGGTGGTCACGGCCTTGGTGAGCTGCGTGTCGTCGCCGGCCACGCCCATCCCGATGCCGCCGCCCCCGGCGGTCGCCTTGACCATCAGCGGGTAGCCGAGCCGCCGTGCCGCGGCCAGCGCCCCGTCCGCTCCCGTCACGGCGTCGGCCGTGCCCGGGAGCACCGGCACGCCGTGCCCCGCGACGTGGTTGCGCGCGGCGACCTTGTCGGCCAGCAGCTCCATCGACTCCGGGTCGGGGCCCACCCACAGCAGCCCCTCCTCGACGCACGCGCGCGCCAGCGCCGGGCTCTCCGAGAGGAAGCCGTAGCCGGGGTGCACCGCCTCCGCGCCCGACGTCCGGGCCGCGGCCACCACCGCGTCCACGTCGCGGTACCCATCCGGATCCGCGAGCGCGACCACGTCGTCGGCCTCCCGGACGTGCGGGAGGTCGGCGTCCACGCCGGCGTGCAGCGCGACCGTGCGCACGCCGAGCGCGCGGGCCGTGCGGATCACCCGGCGGGCGATCTCCCCGCGGTTGGCCACCAGCAGGCTCGTGATCACGGTGCTCCCTCCCCGGAAGCCATGTCCCCGGAGGCCATGTCCCCGGAGGCCATGTCACTGCGGGCCTGCTCGCTGAAGGTCCCGACGGCCCACACCTTGGCGAGCTCCCGGCTGACGTCGCCGAGGTCGCGTTCGGGATAGCGGTGCAGGACGAAGCGGTAGTAGGCGTAGTGCTCGGTCATGCCCCCGAGCAGCGCGGCGCCGAGGTCCGGGTCGACGTCCGCGCGCATCAGGCCCTTCTCCACGGCCCGCCCGATCATCCGCGTGATGCGCTCGTGGAAGTCCTTGCGGTTGTCCGCCTGCATCGCCTCGATCTCCGGGTGCGTCTGCATCGTCTCGTGCAGCACCCCGAACAGGTCGGCGTTGCGCGCGTAGAAGCGGAAGTAGCGCTCGGTGGTCACCACGACGGACTCGACCGGGTCCCGAGGGCTCCACCGCGCCTGCGACTCGTCGTAGAGCTGCTGCAGCAGCATGGTGATGAGCTCGATCAGGACGGCGTTCTTGTCCACGTAGTAGCGGTAGAAGGCGCCGTTGGACATACCGGCCTCGGCCGCGACGTCGCTGACCCGGGCGGCGGCGAACCCGTCCCTCCCGAAGACCACGCGTGCCGCGCGGAGCAGCGCTTCCTTCGAGCCCCGGCCCTTCTTGGTCCGCGGATCCGCGACCGGGAGAGCTCGTCCCGCCGTCACGTCCCACCTCGCCTTCACTGCCGCAGTGGTGTCACGCGAGCGTAACCACAGGCCGCGAAAAAAGCGATATTGACGTCACTTTCACGGAATGCCTACCGTGGTGCACGTCACGCAGTCCCGCAACGGAGGGGGCAGGTCACGTGTCACCGGTGCTGGAGGTCGACCACCTGCACGTGTCCTTCCCCGCGGCGGGCGGTCGTCGCAACGCCGCCGTGCGCGACGTGTCGTTCGCGATCGACGAGGGCGAGATCCTCGGCATGGCGGGCGAGAGCGGCAGCGGGAAATCCCTCACGGCGCTGTCGGTGATGGGGCTCGTGCCCCAGCCGCCCGCCGAGATCACCGGGAGCATCCGGTTCGAGGGCGCCGACCTGCTCGGGCTCCGGCCCGCGGAGTGGAACCGCCTGCGCGGGGACCAGATCGGGATGGTCTTCCAGGAGCCGATGACGGCGCTGGACCCGGTCTTCACCGTGGGACGGCAGCTCACCGAGACCCTGCGGGCCCACCGGCGGACGACCCGCCGCGCCGCACGCCGCGCCGCCGTCGAGATGCTCGAGTCCGTCGGCATCCCGCTGCCGGACCGCCGGTTCGACGAGTACCCCCACCAGCTCTCGGGCGGTATGCGCCAACGGGTCATGATCGCTATCGCGCTCATCTGCGAACCCCGGCTGCTCATCGCCGACGAACCCACCACCGCGGTCGACGTCACCATCCAGGCGCAGATCCTCGAGCTCCTGCGCGCGCTGTCGCGCGACCGCGGCACCGCCGTCCTGTTCATCACCCACGACCTGGGCGTGGTCGCCGAGCTGTGCGACCGGATGGTCACGCTCTACGCGGGCGAGGCCGTGGAGGCCGGTGCGGTCGACGACGTCCTGCGCTCCCCGCAGCACCCCTACACCTCCGGCCTGCTGCAGGCGATCCCCCGCATCGAGGACCGGCACCGGGTCCTGCACACGATCCCCGGCCGTGTCCCCGCTCCGAGCGCGACGCCGACGGGCTGCGTGTTCCACCCCCGGTGCAACCACGCCACGACCGAGTGCGCCGACCGCAGGCCCGAGCTCGCACCGCTGCCCGGCCGTTCCCCGCGCCTCGTGCGGTGCAGCCGCTCCGCCGAGCTCCACCTCCCGGGAGCCCGCTGATGACGCCCCTGCTCGACGTCGAGGACCTGTACGTCTCCTACGCCACCCGGCGTCGCGACGAGCGGGTCAAGGCCGTCGACGGCGTCTCCTTCGCGGTGCACGAGGGCGAGACGCTGGGGCTGATCGGCGAGTCGGGGTCCGGGAAGTCGACGCTCGGGCGGGCCCTGATGCGCCTGGTGCGGCCCACCGCGGGCACCGCGCGCCTGCGCGGCACCGACCTGGTCACCCTGCGGGGCCGAGCCGGCCGGGAGATGTCGGCGCACCTGCAGATGGTGTTCCAGGACCCGCACGCCTGCCTCGACCCCCGGATGCGGGTGCTGGCGAGCATCGAGGAGCCGCTCGCGATCCGCCGGGGCGGTGACCGGGAGCGCCGCCACACCCGCGCCCTGGAACTGCTCGACCTCGTGGGGCTGTCGCGCGAGCTGGGTGCGCGCTACCCGCACGAGCTGTCCGGCGGGCAGAAGCAGCGGGTCAACATCGCGCGGGCCCTCGTCCTGGATCCGGCGCTCGTCGTCTGCGACGAGGCGGTGTCGGCGCTCGACGTGGCGCTGCAGGCCGAGATACTGGGGCTGCTGGCCACGCTGCAGTCCGAGCTGGGGCTGGCCTACCTGTTCATCACCCACGACCTGTCGGTGGTGGCGAACATCGCCGACCGCGTCGCCGTCATGTACCTGGGCCGGTTGATGGAGGTCGGTCCGGTCGAGCAGCTCGTCACGCGGCCCCGCCACCCCTACACCGAGGCTCTCGTGTCGGCGCAGCCGCGGATCGGCGGCGACGACGGGCGGGAACGGATCGTCCTGCAGGGCGATATCCCGAGCCCGGTCCACCCGCCGTCGGGCTGCCGGTTCCGGACGCGCTGCCGCTACGCCACGCAGCGTTGCACGGAGGAGGTGCCCGCATGGCGGGAGCTGGGCCCCGGGCACCAGGTCGCCTGCCACCACGCCGACGCGCTCGCGCTCGCCGGGGTCGGATCATGACGCGCCTCTCCCGGCTCCCCTTGCTCGTACTGGGCCTGGTGCTCGCCATCGTCTGCGCCGGCTGTGCCGGGACCAGCGCGGCCACCGCTCCCGGCGTGCTCAAGGTCGCCTGGCCGTCGAACCCGTCCTCGCTCGACCCGCAGCGCGGCAACTCCGGCTCCGACCACGGCGTGCTGTTCACGCTGTACGACACGTTGGTCTCGTTCACCCCGGAGACGCTGGAGCCGGCGCCGGGGTTGGCCCAGTCCTGGGACCAGAGCGACCCGACGGCCCTCGTGCTGCACCTGCGCCGCGGTGTCACCTTCCACGACGGCACGCCCTTCGACGCCGAGGCGGTCCGGTACAACATCGAGCGCGCGCAGGGCGAGCTGTCCAACATCCAGGCCGACGTCCAGGCGATCGCGGGCATCGACGTGCTCGACGCGCACACGGTCCGGCTCAACCTCACCGCGCCCGACTCGTCGCTGCTGCTGACGCTCGCCGACCGCGCCGGGATGATGATCTCCCCCACCGCCGCCGAGCAGCACGGGGAGGCGTTCGAGCGCAACCCGGTGGGCACCGGACCGTGGCGGTTCGTCGAGTGGCAGAACGGCGCACGCGTGCGGGTCGAGCGGTTCGGCGACTACTGGCAGCAGGGGTTGCCCCACCTCGACGGGATCACCTTCACGATCATGACCGACGACTCGACGGCGGTGAACGCGCTGCGGTCGGGCCAGCAGGACTTCGCGTTCGACCCGCCGCCGCAGGACATCGGCAACCTGGAGGAGTCCCCCGGCTTCGACGCGAGCGTCAGCCCGCAGCTCTACCAGAAGATCGTCTACCTCGACGTCGCCGCACCCCCGTTCGACGACGTGCGCGTGCGCCGGGCGCTCAACCTCGCGATCAACCGCGAGCAGCTGCTGGAGGTGGCGCACTTCGGGCGCGGCGAGGTCGGGTGGATGCCGCTGCCGTCGGCGCACTGGGCCTACCCCGAGCCGCTGGTGCCCACCTACCCCTTCGACCCGGAGCAGGCGCGCAGCCTGCTGGCCGAGGCCGGGCACACCGGCGGCGTCGACTTCCCGATGATCGTGTACACCGACCCGACCAGCATCCGGCTGGGCGAGGTGCTCAAGTACCAGCTCGGCAAGGTCGGGATCCGGGTGGACCTCATCCCGACCGAGCTCACCCAGGGCAGCAGCGAGTTCTTCAACGAGCGCCGCTACCCGGCCATGCTGTCGGCCTGGACCGGCAGGCCCGACCCGGCCCTGACCTACAAGCTGATGTTCACCGCGGAGGGCTACTACAACACCGGTCACGTCGGCACGCCCGGCATCGACGAGGCGCTCGCCGCGGCCAACGCCGGTGCGGACCTCGCGCAGCGGCGGGAGGGGCTCGGCCGGCTCGCCGCGACCGTCGCCGACAACGCGCTGTTCGTCCCGCTGTTCTTCCCGGCGAGCGCGGCCGTCTACAGCGACGACGTCAGCGGCTACCAGCCGAGCCTGCTGGGCAAACCGAAGTTCACGACGGTGAGGATCGCGCGATGACGACGACGTCGGCCGCCGCTCCCCGGACCCGGCGGCAGCTTCCCGGGGTGCGAGGGGTGGGCAAGCGGCTCGCCGGGGTGATCCCCACGCTGCTGCTCGCGACGTTCCTCGTGTTCGGCCTGCTGCACCTCATCCCCGGCGACCCGGCCCAGGCCATCGCGGGCGAGAACGCCACCCCGGAACGGCTGGCGCAGCTGCGCGAGCAGCTGGGGCTCGACCGCCCGTTCCTGCTGCAGTACCTCGACTGGCTCGGGGGCGTGGTCACCGGCGACCTCGGGACGTCGCTGTCCACCGGCGAGCCGGTCCTCGACCTGATCGGGCAGCGGCTGCCCACCACGCTGACGCTCGGCGCGGCGTCGCTCGTCGTCGCGGTGGGGATCGGCGTGCCGCTGGGGATCGCGGCGGCGCAGCGGCGGGGCCGGGGCTCCGACTCGGTGATCACCGGGGCGGCGACGTTGGGCATCGCGGTACCGAACTTCTGGCTCGGCATGGTGCTGGTGCTCGTGTTCGCCCTCACCCTGAAATGGCTGCCCGCCACCGGGTTCGTCTCGATCACCGAGAACCCGCTGCGGTCGCTGTGGCACCTGGTGCTGCCCGCGATCGCCCTCGGCGCGGTGGGCGCGGCCGAGGTGTGCCGGCAGCTGCGCAGCGCGATGATCGAGGTGCTGCAGTCGGACTACATGCGCACCCACCAGGCCAAGGGCCTCTCCCGGCACACCCGGATCTGGCGGCACGCCCTGAAGAACTCCGGGCTGCCGCTCGCCACGATCATCGGCCTGCTGGTGAGCCGGGTGCTCGGCGCCACGGTCGTGGTCGAGGCCCTCTTCGCGATCCCCGGCATCGGATCGCTGGTCGTGCAGACCACCACCCAGCGCGACTACCCGATGATCCAGGGGATCGTGCTGGTCACGGCGTTGCTGGTGCTCGCGACCAACCTGCTCGTGGACCTCGTCTACCGGGTCGTCGACCCCCGGATCGCGTGAGGAGCGGCCATGTCCGTCGAGATCCGGTCCGCTGCCCCCACCACCACCGCCGAGCCGCCTCCCGCTGCCGGCGCCGCCGTGCTGTCCCGGCTCGCCCGCGACCCGCGCGCGATCGCCTGCGCCGGGTTCCTGCTGGTGCTGGTCGCGGCCGCGGCGCTGGCCCCGTGGCTCACCCCGCACGACCCGAACGCCCAGAACTACGAGGTCATCCTGCAGCCCGCCGGAACTCCCGGGTACCTGCTGGGCAGCGACGACCTCGGCCGCGACATCCTCAGCAGGCTCCTGCACGGGGCACGGGCGTCGCTGCTGGCCAGCGTGCTCGCCGTCGGCGTGGCGCTCGGGATCGGGATCCCGCTGGGGCTGGCCGCGGGATACCTCGGCGGCGCCGTCGACATGGCCCTGATGCGCGTGATCGACACGCTGCTGTCCTTCCCCGCGATCATCCTCGCCATCGGGATCACGGCCGCCCTGCAGCCCAGCCTCGTCAACTCGATGATCGCGGTGGGCATCGTGTTCGCCCCGTCGGTGGCGCGGCTGATGCGGGCCCAGGTGCTCGCCGTCAAGGAGGAGCCCTACGTCGACGCCGCGCGCACGTTCGGCAGCCGCGGCGGGCACCTGGTCCGGCGCCACCTGCTGCCCAACGCGATCCAGCCCGTGCTGGTGCAGGCGAGCCTGCTGCTGTCGCACGCCCTGATCGCCGAGGCGAGCCTGAGCTTCCTCGGCCTGGGCGTGCAGCCGCCCGGCTCCAGCTGGGGCTCGATGCTCGCCCGCGCCTACACGTTCATCTACCACGCACCGCTGCAGATGCTGGCGCCCGGCATCGCCATCGTGGCGACCGCCCTCGCCTTCACCGTGCTCGGTGACGTCGCGCAGCGCGCCATCGACCCGAAGTTCCGCAGGACGGCCTGAGGAGGCGCTCGAAACGCATGGACCGCACCATCGACACCGGGACCGACGACCTGCTGGCCCGCGTGGAGCGCGGGGTCGGCGTGGTGGTCCTCAACCGGCCCGAGCGGCGCAACGCCCTCTCGCCGGACATGCTGACCGCACTCGCGGCCGTGCTCGCGGACATGGAGGTCGCCGACGACGTCGGCGCCGTCCTGGTCACCGGGGCCGGCACCGCGTTCTGCGCGGGGGGCGACGTCAAGGCGTTCGCCGCGCGCGGCGGCGAGGGCGGCGGGACGAGCGCGCCGCGGGAGGAGCGGGCGCGGCGCCAGCAGGCGATGCAGCACGCCACGACCGGCCGGCTGCACGCGATGGCGAAGCCGACGATCGCGGCGCTGCCGGGCGCCGCGGCGGGCGCGGGGCTGGGGCTCGCGCTGGGCTGCGACCTGCGGATCGGGTGCCCCGACACCGTCATCGCGACGGCGTTCGGGAAGGTCGGGCTCTCCGGCGACTACGGCACGACGTGGCTGCTCTCGCGGCTCGTCGGGCCCAGCCGGGCGCGTCGGCTGATGTTCCTCGGCGAGCGGCTCGACGCGACGGCGGCCCACGAGCTCGGGCTCCTGGACTGGATGGTGGAGGCCGACGCGCTCGCCGGGTTCGCCCTGTCGACCGCCGCCGACCTGGCGGCCGGACCGCGGCAGGCCCTCGCCGCGATGAAGGCCAACCTGCTGGATGCGCAGCGGTGCGACCTCCCCGACGCGATGGACCGCGAGGTACCCCGCCACCTCGAGTGCGGGGTGAGCGCGGACCACCGGGAGGCCGTGCAGGCGTTCGTGGAGAAACGGGCGCCGGTGTTCGGCGCGCGGGTGACGGAGGGGCCATGAGCGACGACGTACTTGCTCCCGCGGAGGCGCAGACATGACCGACAGCTGGCAGCCGGAGGTCGACGAGCTGCGCCGCCGCGAGCAGCAGGCGCGCGAGATGGGCGGCCCGGAGAAGGTGCGCCGCCAGCACGACGCCGGGCGGCTCACGGTGCGCGAGCGGATCGACGCGCTGCTCGACGCGGGCAGCTTCCGGGAGATCGGCGCGATCGCCGGCCGCCCGCTGCCGGACGGCCGGTTCCAGCCGGCGAACTTCGTGTTCGGACGCGGGCGGCTCGACGGGCGGCCCGTGGTCGTCGGCGGCGACGACTTCACCGTGCGGGGCGGGGCCTCGGACGCGTCGATCCGCGAGAAGCAGATCATGGCCGAGCAGCTCGCCCACGAGCTGCGGCTCCCGCTGGTCCGGCTCGTCGAGGGCACGGGCGGCGGTGGTTCGATCCGCTCGCTCGAGGCGATCGGCCGCACCTACGTGCCGGCGAACCCGGGCTGGGAGTGGGTGGTGGCGAACCTGGGCAACGTGCCGGTCGTCGCGCTGGCGCTCGGCCCGGTGGCCGGTCTCGGCGCCGCCCGGGTGGCCGCCAGCCACTACTCGGTGATGGTGCGCGGGGCCGCGCAGGTCTTCGCGGCGGGACCGCCCCTGGTCGCCCGGCTCGGCGCCCCCATCACGAAGGAGGAGCTGGGGGGCAGCGACATCCACGGCACCAACGGGGTGGTCACCGACGTCGTCGAGTCGGAGAAGGAGGCCTTCGAGCGGGCCCGCCGGTTCCTGTCCTACCTGCCGGCGTCGGTGCACGGGCTGCCGGAGCGGGTGCCCGGCGAGGACGCCACCGACCGGCGCGAGGACTGGCTGATCCGCGCGATCCCCCGCAACCGCAGGCGCGCCTACAAGATCCGGCCGATCATCGAGGCCGTCGTCGACCAGGGCTCGTTCCTGGAGCTGGGCAAGGGGCACGGGCGCTCGGCCGTCACCGGGCTCGCCCGCCTGGACGGGTGGCCGGTCGCGGTGCTCGCCGGCGACCCGATGGTCTACGGGGGTGGCATGACGGCCACCTCCGCCCGCAAGATCGAGTGGTTCGTCGACCTCGCCGAGACGTTCCACCTCCCGGTCGTGCACCTCGTCGACCAGCCCGGGTTCGTGATCGGCGTCGAGGCCGAGCGCGCGGCGACGATGCGGTTCGGCGTGCGTGCGCTGAACGCCGTCTACCAGGCGAGCGTGCCCTGGTGCTCGGTGATCCTGCGCAAGGTGTTCGGGGTGGCGGGCGCCGCCCACACCAACGCGGCGCGGGTGCAGTACCGGTACGCGTGGCCCTCGGCCGACTGGGGCTCGCTCCCCCTCGAAGGGGGCATCGAGGCCGCCTACCGGGCCGATCTGGAGGCGTCCGAGGACCCCGAGGCGATGCTCGCCGAGATCTGGGAGCGGATGGACGCGATCCGCTCCCCGTTCCGCACGGCCGAGGCGTTCAACATCCAGGACATCATCGACCCCCGCGACACCCGCCCGCTGCTGTGCGAGTTCGCGTCCCTGGCCGCCCCGTTGCGTACGCCGGGGCCGGTGAGCTGGAGGTTCCGTGGATGAGTGACGCGGCGGCCCGCCTCGACCTCCTGACCCGCGACGGGGACCTCGCCACGGAGCGGCTCGACCACTGGGCCGCGACCACCCCGGACGCCGTGTTCGTGCACTACGGGGACGACGGGACCGACCTGACGTACGCCGGGGCCCGCCGGACGACCGATGCGATCGCGGGGAACCTCGCTGCGCGCGGCATCACCCGCGGGGCCCGGATCTCGGTGTTCTCGGCCGACCCGTTCGCCACGACTTCGTGGATGTTCGGGATCTGGAAGGCGGGCGCCGTCTACTGCCCGGTGAACTTCGCCTTCACCGGCAGGCTGCTCGCCTACCAGCTGAACGACACCGCGCCGGCGGCCGTGGTCGTCGACGCCGACCTGGTGCCGGCGCTGGAGGCGGTGCGCGCCGACCTGGTGGACCCCCCGATGGTGATCGTCCTGCCCGGTCCGCGGCACGAGCACGGCTTCGCGGAGATCGGCCACGCGGAGCTGCTCGCACCTGCGGCGGCGCCCGACGTGCCGCTGACCTTCGACGACGTCGCCAACGTGATCTACACGTCGGGGACGACGGGGGCGCCGAAGGGCGTGGTGCAGCCGCACCGCTGGATGAACCAGTACACGTACACGCTGCGGTCGGTCCTCACCCCGCAGGACGTCGTCTACACGGACCTGCCGATGTACCACGTGGGCGGCGCGATCGCCAACGTCGTCCGCGCGTGCTGGGTCGGTGCGGGCGTGTCGATGTGGGACCGGTTCAGCCCGCACGAGTTCTGGCACCGCGTGCGCTCCACGAACGCGACCACGGCGATCCTGCTCGACGTCATGATCCCGTGGCTGACCAACGCGCCGGAGCGCTCCGACGACCGCGCCAACCCGCTGAAGTGCGTGCACATGCAGCCGCTCCCGCTCGGTCACCACCGGTTCGCCCGGCGGTTCGGGATCGACTTCGTCACGGCGGGCTTCGGGCAGAGCGAATCGGGAGCGCCCCTGGCGGCGGGGCTCGAAGAGGTGCGCGAGGGCGAGGGCACGCCGCCCGAGCACTACCGGGGCCGAACGCACGCGCAGATGCGCGAGGTGTGCCGGCGCAACGGCCTGCCGCTCCTGGCGGGCGATCAGGTCGACCGCAAGGGGTTCATGGGCCGGCCCACCCCGTTCTTCGAGGCCGCCGTGCTCGACGAGCGGGACACGCCGTGCCCGCCCGGTGTCCCCGGACAGCTCGCGCTGCGCCCGCGACTGCCCGGTCTGGTCCTGCGCGAGTACCTCGGCAGGCCGGCGGCCACCGCTGCCGCGTTCGCGAACCTGTGGTTCCACACCGGGGACGCCGCCGTGCAGGACGCGGACGGCGACTTCTGCTTCCTCGACAGGATGGGCGACCGCATCCGGGTGCGCGGCGAGAACCTGTCCTCCGCGCAGGTCGAGGACGTGCTGGGCGACCACCCCGACGTCGGGCTCGCCGCCGCCTTCGCCGTACCCGGCGCCGAGGGCGACGAGGACGACGTGGTCGTGTACCTCCAGCCCGAGGACGGCCACACCGTCGACCCGGAGGAGGTGTCGCGGTGGTGCGTGCCGCGCATGCCGAAGTTCATGCGGCCCCGGCACGTGCGCGTGATCGGCGAGATCCCGCGCACGCCGACGAACAAGATCGAGAAGTACCGGCTGCGCCAGGCGTTCCTGGGTGAGGGCGGGTCCGGCGCAGCCGGCGCGTGACGCCTGCGTCAGCTGCCGAAGTGCTTCTGCAGCGCGGCGATCCCGCCCCCGTAGATCGCGTCGGCGAACGTCTGCGTCAGGCCCGCCTCGTCGGCGGCCTCGGCGTCGTACTCCGACCACCACTCCACGAACGCCTCGCCCGACGCCGTGACGGGCGCGACCCGGAACGTCGAGACGTAACGGCGCACGGCGAACGGGCTCTCGAGGATCTCGTAGGTGCAGCGGCGCTCGGCGTCGTGCAGTTCCAGCATGCGCTCGACCACGACGCCGCCGTCGCCCAGCGTCAGGCGGCGGACCGCGCCGACCTCGGCGCCGGATCCGCCCTCTGTGAGCTCGCTCGCGCTCACGGCGGGCAGCCACCCGGGCAGGCCGTTGAAGTCGCGCATCAGGGACCAGACGGCGTCGGCGGAGGCGGGTACGACACCACTGGCGTACGGACGGGGCATGAGGGCTCCTATCGGGTCAGGCGGGACTTGAACGCGCGGGTCTGTTCGGTCAGGGCCTTCTCGGTGGGCAGGCGCTCCATGGAGGAGGCGCCGTAGAAGCCGTGGCAGAGCGTCGCGCGCTCCAGCACGTGCGCGGCGTCGTCGGGCATCGCGATCGGGCCGCCGTGGCAGAGCACGAGCACGTCGTCGCGCACCTCGCGCGCCGCGCCCGCCCACTCGTCGATCAGGCCCACGCAGTCGTCGAGGGTCTTGCTGGTCTCCGCGCCGATCGCGCCGCCGGTGGTCAGGCCCATGTGGCAGACGATGATGTCGGCGCCGGCGCGGGTCATGGCGCGGGCGTCCTCGGCGGAGAACACGTACGGCGTGGTGAGCAGGTCGGCCTCGCGGGCGGCGGCGACGAGGTCGACCTCCAGCCCGTAGCCCATGCCGGTCTCCTCGAGGTTCGCCCGGAACACGCCGTCGATCAGCCCGACGGTCGGGAAGTTCTGGATCCCGGCGAAGCCGAGGTCGGCCAGCTCGCGCAGGAACCGGTCGGTGAGCATGAACGGGTCGGTTCCGTTGACGCCGGCCAGAACCGGCGTGTGCTCGACGACCGGCAGCACCTCGGCGGCCATCTCCACCACGATGTCGTTGGCGTTGCCGTAGGCGAGCAGCCCGGCGAGCGAGCCGCGCCCGGCCATGCGGTAGCGCCCGGAGTTGTAGATGACGATGAGGTCTATGCCGCCGGCCTCCTCGCACTTGGCCGAGAGCCCGGTGCCCGCACCGCCGCCGACGATCGGCTCGCCGCGGCGCGCCATGTCCTGGAACTTCTCGACGAGCTGGGCTCGCTCGAACCTCATTCGTGAACCTTTCCCCACGCGCTCACCAGCGCGTCGGCGAACTCGGGGTCGTTGATGTGGTGCGCCACGCGCTCGACGCGGCGGGTGCTGGTCATGCGCACCTCGGCCTCCAGCGTGGCGAACAGCGCCTCGTCGGCCTCGGGGTCCCAGAACGCCTGGCCGGGCGCGTCCAGCGCAGACACGCCGCCGGTGGGCAGCAGGAACCGCACCGGCCCGTCGCAGGCGTTGAGCCGCTCCGCCAGGAACCGCGCGATCTCGACGCACTCGTCGCGGGTGGTGCGCATCAGTGTGATCTGCGGGTTGTGCTCGTAGAGGTTCCGGCCGGCGAACCTCTCGGGCACCGTGGCCCGGCCCGCGAAGTTGACCATGTCGAGGGCCCCGCACGACCCGACGTAGGGCACGCCGGTGCGGGCGATCGCGCCGAGCCGGTCCCCGGTGGCCGGGAAGACGCCACCGACGACGAGGTCGCACACCTCGGTGGTGGTGATGTCCAGGACCGAGCCGATCAGGCCGTCGTCCACGAGCTTCTCCATCGCACGCCCGCCGGTGCCGGTGGCGTGGAAGACGAGCGGGTCGACGGCCTCGCCCAACCGCTCGGTCACGGCGGTGACGCACGTCGTGGTGACGCCGAACATCGTGAGGCCGACCGCGGGCCGGTCCTGCGCGGGCGGGACCTCGTGCATCACGATGCCCGCGAGCGCGTGCGCGGCGTTGCCGATCACGCGGCGCGAGATGCGGTTGAGGCCTGCGACGTCGGTGACCGAGTGCCACATCGCGATGTCGGAGGCGTCGACGTAGGCGGCGACGTTCCCGGACGCCACGGTCGACACCATGATCTTGCCGACGCCGACGGGCAGCGCCCGCAGGGCCGGCGTGATGAGTGCGGTGCCTCCGGAGCCGCCCAGGCCGAGGACGCCGCCGACGTCGGACCGCGTGGTCAGGAACCGCTCCAGCGCCGCCGCCATGCCCGTGACGGCGCTGCCGCGGTCGCCGGTGAACACGGCGTCCGCGCCGTCGGGGTGGTGCGCCGCGACCTCGTCGGCGCTCACGTCCGCGGCCGCGCCGCGCTCCCGCGTGGACACGTCGACGGTGACGACTCCCGCACCCGCCGCCTCGAGCCGCTCGGCCGCGTAACGCAGCTCGGCACCCTTGGTGTCGAAGGTGCCGATGACGTAGGCGAGGGCCATCTGATCGTTCTAGCGCACCGCCGGGTCCGTGGCGAGCCCTGAGGAGAGCTCGACCTCCCCACGCAGGCAGGTGACCGCGTCGCCGCCGACCCAGATCGTGCCTTCGGCGTCGCGGTCGACGTGCACGCGCCCGGCGCGTCCCAGCACCGTCCCCTGGGCGGCCGTGTACGGCGCCCGGAGGCGGCCGGTGCGCAGCAGCCAGAGCCCGAGCCCGGCGTTGAGGCTGCCGGTGACCGGGTCCTCCACCGTCGAGCGGCCCATGGGGAAGAACGCCCGGACCTCCACGGCGTGCGGCGCACCGGGCGGGTACGGGCCGACCACGCCGATCTTGAGCTCGGTCTGCTCCGGGCGGACGTCGAGCACCGCCTGCGCGCTGTCGAGCAGCACCCCGATCCAGCCCGGGCCGTTGTCGAGGTGGTGGGTGTCGCGGATGGCGGACCGGTCGACGCCCAGCACGTGCGCGATCTGCTCCTGCAGCGCGTCGTCCACGGGCTCGTCGCGCTGCAACGGCGGCGCGGCGAAGGCGAGCCGCCCGCCCGAGCGCCGGACGGTGACCAGCCCGGCCCCGCACTCCTGCACGACCGTGTCCCCGGCGTGCCCGGGGTGGCGTTCGAGCCAGGCGTGGCAGGTGCCGAGCGTGGGGTGGCCGGCGAAGGGGAGCTCCCGGACCGGGGTGAAGATCCGGACGCGGTAGTCCGCGCCGGGCCGGGTCGGCGGCAGGACGAACGTCGTCTCCGACAGGTTCGTCCAGTGCGCGAACTGCTGCATCTGCTCGGTGGACAGCCCGTCGGCGTCGAGCACGACGGCCACCGGGTTGCCCCGGTAGGGAGTGGCGGAGAAGACGTCGACCTGGGCGAAGGTGCGCATGTCCGCCAGCCTCACCCGGCGCCCGCGCGGCGGCCACGGCCAATCCGCGATCAGTGGCCGTCCGCGCGCGTGAGCTCCGCGATCCGGGCGGCCGCGCCGGGGTGGGCGGCGCTCAGCCCGGCCCGGTCGCCGAGCTCGAAGTGCGCCCAGTCGAACGGTGGCGCCGTGGTCGTACCGACGAGCGCGAACTCCCCCACCGGGCTGGACCCCTGCCAGGTCCCCGCCGGGACGACGATCTGCGGACGCTGCCCGGCCGCGACGTCGGGGCCGAGCACCGGCTCGGTCACCTGCCCGTCCGCGCCGAGCAGCAGCATCCGCAGTGGCGCCCCCGCGTACCAGTGGTAGGTCTCGGTGGCGCCGAGCCGGTGCAGCGCGGAGAACTCCGGCGCCAGCAGGAGGTAGTAGATCGCCGACGAGTGCGCGTCCACGTGCGTGCGGCGGAACAGGCCGCCCTCGTCGGGCAGCGGTTGCAACCCGAGCAGCTCCGCCAGCCGTTCCCCCTCGGTACGCGTCACGTCCGGCAGTCTGCCCGGTCCTCCCCCGCAGGCTCAGCCGGTGAACTCGTCGACGCCGAGGGCGAAGTCCCCGTGGCCGACCCCGTTGCCGGCGAGCCCCACCGTGACCAGGCCCATGCCTTCCAGCCAGGGCGCCATCTTCAGGGCTCCGACGTCCAGCGGACGCAGCCCGAGGCTCTCGATGAATGCCGCCACGGCCGCCTTGGCCTGCGCGTCGTCGCCGGCGAGGAAGACGTTCGGCCGGCCCTTCTCCAGGACATTGCGCAAGATGGTGTTGAACGCCTTCACCACGCTGGTGTCGGCCGGGGCCACCTTGGCGATCTCCTGCGCGATCGAGGTCTCCTCGCCGTGGGCAAGTCCGTCGAACGCGGCGTTGAAGGGGTTGCTGATATCCACGATGACCTTGCCCGCGAGGGCGGCTCCGTACTCGGCGACAACCGGAACGACACCGGCGTACAGCAGGGCCGTGATGACGATGTCCCCGTCCGGGACGGCGCCCCACTTGCCCGTCGTCGCGCCGCCGCCCAGCGCCTTGGCCAGGTCATCGGCCTTGTCCTGGTCGCGTCCCATGACCTCCACGGTGTTGCCGCCCGCCACCGCGAGCGTGCCGATCGCGCGGGCCATGTTCCCCGTACCGATGAGGGTGATGCTGCTCATGAGATGTGCTCTCTTCCCGTTCTCGAGGGGTCGCTCTGTCTCGTTCGTGCGAGGTGACCCTGCATTTCGACGGCGGACGGCAGCGGGCGCCAGAAAATGGTCACCTCGGCGATCTTGCCGTCCGCGTCGAGCAGGATGTAGTCCATCCCGTCGACCGCCGTGCCTTCGATCTGCAGCCGGAAGAATGCGGCGTGGTGGGTCTCGCCGCTGAGGACCTCCTTGTAGGTGAGGTCCTCGGCCACCGCGGAAACGCCCTGGATGGCTGCCGTGACGGCTTCGCGGCCGCGGAGCGGCTCGTCGCCGAGCGGGCCGATCAGCACCACGTCCTCGGCGAGGACACGGGCGAGAGCGTCTTCGTCCGCGCCGCCGTGCATGCAGTCGACGAAGGACTCGACGGTGGCGCGGTGCTGAGCGAATGTGGTCATGGCTACTCCTCGCCGGTTCAGATGGCGGTGGTGCCGCCGTCGGCGAGCAACTCCAGGCCGTTGACGTAGCTGGAGTCGTCGGAGGCGAGGAACAGGGCCACGGTGGCGATCTCCTCGGGGCGGCCCATCTTTCCGCGGGGGATGAGGGACTCGAATGCGGCCTTGGTCGCCTCGTCGAACAGTTCTTCCTGTTTGGCGGTGGCGACCTGGCCGGGGGTCAGGACGTTGACCCGGATGTTGCGGTCGCGCAGTTCGTTGAGCCAGACACGGGCCCAGGCCTGCTGGACGGCCTTGCTCCCCGCGTAGAGGCTCCAGCCGGGGAAGGCGCCGAGGGAGGCGTTGGATCCGGTCATGAAGATCGAGCCGTTGTCGTTCATCAGCGGCAGCGCCTTCTGCACGGTGAACAGGGTGCCGCGCGCGTTGAGCCAGAAGGCGCGGTGGAACTGCTCCTCGGTGATCTCACCGAGGACGCCGGGCTCGCCCATTCCGGCACTGGCCCACAGCACGTCGATCGAGCCCTTTTCCCGCTTGACGGTGTCGTACAAGCGGTCCAGGTCGTCCAGTTCCGCCGCGTCACCCTGGACGGCGGTGACGTTGCGGCCGATCAGCTCGACGGCGTCGTCCAGTGCTTCCTTCCGCCGGGCCTGGATGAAGACGTGCGCTCCTTCCTCGACGAACAGCTTGGCGCCGGCCAGTGCCATTCCGGTGGATCCGCCGGTGATCACCGCTACCTTGCCATCGAGCTTTCCCACGATCACTCCGTTGAATTGAGGGGTGTCCGAACAGCTCAGCTCTTATATACACCGGACTGTGTCCCTAACGTACCCCGACGGCCGGTCGGGGCGCAAGCTACGTACACCGATCGGTACCGACGGGCCTACACTGGACGCATGACCGAGCCGGAGAAGGGCCCCCTGGGCCGGCGCCGCGGCAGGGGCGCACGCGAGCGCATCCTCAGCGCGTCACAGCAGCTGTTCCGCGATCAGGGCATCAACCGCACCGGCATGGACCAGCTCTGCGCCGTGGCCCAGGTGTCCAAGCGCACGGCCTACCAGCACTTCACCAGCAAGGACGACCTCGTCGCCGAGTACCTGCGCCGATTCGACCCCGACGTCATGTCCGGGGTGTTCGACCGCACCGACCTCACACCCCGCGAACGGCTCCTCGCCGCCTTCGAGATTCCCGCGTCCATGCCCCTGTGCCCCTACATCGCGGCGGCCGTCGAGCTCCACGACCCCCAACACCCCGCGTCCCGGTACGCACGCGACTACAAGACCGCCATCGCCGCGCGGCTCACCGAGACCGCCCGCGAAGCCGGCGCCACCGACCCCGAACAGCTCGGCGAACAACTCGCACTGCTCATCGACGGCGCCTCGGCGCGCACCCGGGTCCTCAACAGCGGATCCTTCCCCACCGCCGCCGCCATCGCCGCCGTCCTCATCGACAACGCCATCCCCGCGTCGTCTGCTCGACAGCCCGGCGACGACCACGCAACCACCGGGTCGCGGTGAACACCTGCGATACCGTGGCGGCATCGCCGGACCGGGAGGCGCCATGGATCTGGACCTGCGCAAGTTGCGCTACTTCGTCGCCGTGGCCGACCAGCTGCACTTCGGCCGTGCCGCCGCCGAGCTGCACATCGCGCAGCCGGCGCTCAGCCGTCAGATCCGCGCGCTCGAACAGGACCTCGGCACCCCGCTGCTGACACGGGACAGCCACGGCGTGGCGCTCACCGACGCCGGCCGGCAGTTGCTGACCGACGCCGGCCCGCTGCTGGCCTCCGCGCAGGCGGTCCGCCACCGGGTGACCGTGGCCGCGCAGGGCGGCCGGCGGCTCATGGTCGGCTTCCGGGCAGGCGTCGCGGTCACCCCGGCGGTGAAGCTGTTCGCCAACCGGCACCCGGACGTTCTCGTGGACGTGCAGCGGATCGAAGGGGACGAGCAGGCCACGATGCTGCTCGACGGCCGCATCGACGTCGCCTACGTGCGGCTGCCCATCGACGAGGCCGGCCTGCGCGTGGTCCCGCTGTACACCGAACCGCGGGTGGCGGTGCTGCCCGTCGGCCACCGTCTGGCAGGCAAGGAGCAGATCACCGAGGCGGACCTGGCCGGCGAGCCGCTGGTCTGGCACACGGACACGAGCACGCAGCCCACCAGGCGCCCGCACCCCAACGCCGGGTACCTGGTGCGCGGGGTGGACGAGACGCTCGAGCACGTCGCGGCCGGCCGGGGCATCTCGTTCCTGGCCCGTTCGGCGACCGTGTTCTACGCACATCCGCAAGTCAGCTTCGTGCCCATCCCGGATCTGGCGCCCGAGCAGGTGTGCATCGCGGTGGCGGCATCGCGCACCTCGCCGGTGGTGGACGACTTCTTCGCCGCGGCCCGGACGACGGCCACGATCACCGCCGAGTGCGGGAACTACGAGATGTGGCAGCTCGGGAGCGCTGCCGTGTGACGGGGTGCGGCTCTCCTGGCCACGTATCGGTACCGCGGGAGGCCTCCACCAGCAGTAGTGTCGTGGTGTGAGTCCGTCGAGCCCCGAACCCGTGGTGCTCACCGTGCAGCCCGCGGACGGCGCCGCGGTGCGCCGGGCCGAGCGGCTCTCGCGGGTGCGCGGGCTGCTGCTGGGCCTTGCCCTCGGCGACGCCCTCACGCGCCCCGACCAGCCCGGTTCCGGCGTCCTGCTCGGCACGGCGACCACCCAGCTCGCGTGCTTCACGGCCGAGGGGCTGATCCGCGCGATGGTCCGGTCCGACCATCGCGGCATCGGGCCCACACCGATCGCCGTCTGGTTCGCCTACCGGCGGTGGGCTCGCGCGCAGGGCATCGCGATCCCGCGGCCGATCGAGCCCTCGGGCTGGCTGCACCGCGTGCCCGCCATGCGCGAGCGCCGCGGCGACGCACCCTCCGTGGTGGCGGCCCTGAAGGGCGCACGCGAGATCGCGCCCGACCCCGCCGCGGCGAGCAGCCACGGCCACCACGCGCTCTCGCCGCGCCTGCCGCTGGCCGCCGTCGCCGCGCCCGCGGGCTGGACGGCCGAGGTCGTGACCACCACCCACGGCGATCCCGACGCCGTGCGCGCCACGCTCACCGCCGTCGACCTGGCGCGCGCGGCGCTGGGGACGGCCTCGGTTCCGGCCGCGCTGCACGCCACCGGCGACCCGGTGCTCGACGACGCCCGCGACGCCGGTCTGCCGCTCGCGCGCCTCGCGCTCGACCACGGCGCCGTCTCGGCCCTGCGCGGTGGCGCCGCGCTGGCGGCACGCTGCCCGGGTCCGGAGGTCATCGCCGACACGCTGTACGCCGCGCGCGAGCTGGCGGCACCCGGCGCGGTCGGCCCGCTCGCCGGCGCCTTGCTCGGCGCCGTCCACGGGGCGGAGCGGCTGCCGGTCGAGCTGGTCGCCCGCCTGGAGGCCGCGTGGGCGGTGGACACGCTCGCCCGCGATCTGGTCGATCAGGTCGAGGACCGGCCCGGCGGGAGCGAATACCAGCAGGCCCCCGACCGGCACTGGTGGTCACGCTACCCGGGCGGCTGACCAGCGCGAACGTCGCTCGACGCCGTTGTTGCGGCCATTCGGCCCAATCCCCGGCGGCCATTCCACCGCATGCAACATCGGCGTAACGGACTGGAATAACCCTCACATGCATCTGCACGTGCGAGTAGCGTGTAAGTCACTCTGAGTCAGGGGGACGGCATGGCAGGGCGCGGGGTCGATCGCCTTGCCGTACGCCTGCTCGAGGGTCTCGGCGAGCAGCTGTGGGGATTCCCGCCGAGGCTGATGGCGCACATCGTGGCCGATCAAGGGGCCGTCGAGGCGGTCGGGTGGTTCGCCCGCAACATGCCGCGCTACGAGCGCACACTGCGCATCCTGGGCCCGCTGCGCACCCACCTGGCCTGCGTCACCGTCTCGTTGCGCAACGGCTGCCGCTACTGCGCGTACGGGCACGCGTACGCGGTCGAGCTGGTCTACCTCAAGGAACGGGGCAAGCCCTTCCCCACCGAGGCGGAGACCGTGTCGGGCTGGCTCGATCTCGAACCCTCCGATCTGCGGCAACGGATGGTCGACGTCCTGCAGCGGGCCGACCTGCACAGCGAGGTGCTGTGGATCGACCGCACGCTGGCGCTGGCCAGCGAGGCCCAGCGGCCGGTGGACCAGGACGAGGCCCGCATCGCCCACCTCGTGCGGATGTTCGCCGTGCTCAACGCGGTCGGCAAGGCCGGAGGCGTCGAGCCCGACGAGGCGCACGACCCGCTCAACAAGGACACCGAGCTCAAGGCCCGCCTCGCGCAGCTCCGGCGGCGGGCCGCCTGACCGGGGCGGGGTATCAGGCGCTCGCGCGGAGCACGAGTTCCGACCGGTACCAGGTCTGCGGGGGCCCCGCTCCCCCACCGAGCACGGCGGTGGCGGCCGCGGTCGCGATCGCCCGCACCGGGTGGGTGGCCGTGGTGAGCGCCGGGAAGCCCCACGCCGCCATCGGCACGTCGTCGAAACCCGCGACGGCGACGTCGCCCGGCACCTGCACGCCCAGCTCGCGCAGCGCCGCGATCGCGCCGAGCGCCACCGCGTCGCACACGGCGAGGACGGCGTCGGTGTCCGGCCAGCGGTGCAGTGCGTGCCGCGCGCCGGACAGCCCGTCCTCGGCCGCGAACCCGCCGGACACCACGCGAGCCGGGAGCCCGGCGTCGGCCAGCACCGCGCGGTAGGTCTCGACCATCCGCTCCGAGCACGGCAGCCAGCGCGGTCCGGTGACCATCGCGATGCGCCGCCTGCCCGTGCCGATGAGGTGGGTGACCAGGGCCGCGGCGCCACCGGCGTTGTCGATGTCGACAGCCGGCACGTCGCGGGAGCCGACACCGATCGACACCGCCCTCCCCCGCAGCGACCGCGGCACGCGGGCCAGCAGCCCGTGCGTGGCGTTGACCAGCACCAACCCGTGCACGCTGCGGTCGGCGCCGATGCGCTCCAGCTCCGCGAGCCCGTAGAGCGGGAGCCACTGCAGCGAGACGCCGACCCCGGCCCCGTCGCCCACCGCGGCGGCGGCGTTCACGACCTGCCCCGTGTAGGCGTCGTCGAGCACGGCGGGGTCGGGCCCGGCCACGGCGACGACCAGCCGGGAGCCGGTGCCGGCCGCGAGCGCGCGGGCGAGCCGGTCGGGGGTGTAGCCCAGGCTCGCGGCCACGGCGCGGGCCCGCTCGCGGGCAGGTGTGGAGACGACGTCGGAGCCGGTGAGCGCCCGCGACGCGGTGGCCCGGGAGACACCCGCCGCCCGCGCGACGTCCTCGAGCGTGATCGGGGCGCGCCGCCCGTCGTCCGTGCCGGCCATCGCTGCTCCCCCCGCTCGCGCACGTACCGTACCCGGGGCCGCGCTGCGGTCGGCCTGCGCCGGATGGGGCACCCTGTCACGATGCCGCGCCAGCCCGAGCCGACCCCGAGCCTGTCCCGCTACTGGAACGGCTACGTCGGCGACTGCGCGGACTCCGTGTCCCGCTTCCGCCGGATCACCTGCGCGCTGCCCGCCGGGCCCGCCCGCAGCTGGCTCGCCGAGATCGCCCAGCGCCTCGACGCGGAGCTGGACGCCGTGCGCCGGCTGGCGATCGTCGGCGACTCGATCGAACCGGCGTGGTTCCGGGTGCGCGAGGAGCCGGCCAAGCGCATCGCCCAGCGCCTCGACGCGTCCCGCTCCGCGTTCGCGGACGCCGTGTCCCAGGCCGCGGAGGTGGCCGAGCAGGTGGCGCTGGACCCCGCGCACAGCGACGTGCGGGCGAACCTCGAGGTCCTCAGCCGGCAGGCCTCGACGCTGGCCGTGGCGCCCGCGCCGCCCGAACCCGAGCCGGAGCCGCCGCGGCGCCGGCGGCGGTGGCCGTGGCGGCGGCGCCGCGAGCAGTCCTGAGTCGGCTACCGTCACCGGGTGCCGTTGATCCAGACCTGCGTCGTCGAGGACCCGCTGCACGGCGTCGTCATCGTGCACACCGACGCCGAACAGGGCCGGGTCGAGGTCGCGGGCGACGGTTTCCCGGCGGTGCACCTGAGGCGCGGCGAGGACGCCGAGGTCTCGCCGTACATCCCGATCGGCACGCGCGACGCCCGCCACCTCACGCTCACCGTCGACGACGTGCCCGCCGAGCTCTCCGCCGGCCGCGGCCGGTTCACCCGGTCCTCGTTCCGCGTGGACGCCACCGTCGCCGGCACGCACTACCGGCTGCACCCCCGCGACGAGCACGGCAGCAGGTTCGCCCGGGACGACCGCACGCTGGGCGAGCTGATGCTGGAGCCGGAAACGGTGGAGCTCATGGCCGTCTGGGCGCCGGGCACCGCAGTGACCCCGCAGGACGCCGCCGTGGGGTACGCGCTGGCCACCGCCTTCGGCACGGGGGCCGAGAGCAGCGTGACGGTCCTGCTCAACGGGCTGACCGGCGGCCCGATGCGCTGACGGTCCTCAGCCGAGGCTGCGCAACCGCGGCCACAGCTGCGACCACGGCAGCAGGCGCTCGCGGACGAGCCAGACCGGGCTGCCCTGCTCGTCGTTGTCCAGGCCCACGCCGTTGTCGATCCGGGCGCTGAGCCGCACCTGGCCGAACCAGCGGCGCAGCTGCTCCTCCCGCATCCCGACGACGATCAGCGTCGTGGCGTCGTCGGGCGGCGGGCCCCAGTCCCAGTAGGCGTTGTGCCCGCTGTAGGCCGGGGCGAGGGCGGGCAGGAACCGGTCGACGGCGCCGGCCTCCCCGTAGTTGCCGGCGAGCACCGCCACCCGCTCACCCGCGGGCACCCGCTCGCGCACGGCGGCCAGCGTGGCGGCGAACGCCGGCCACCCGACCGTCTCCCCCGCGTCGTAGTGGATGTCCGGGACCGAGGTGCCCGCGAGCTCCTCCTGCGGCACCAGCGGGAGCATGAGCACCGACGACATCGCCAGGCTCAGCACCAGCGCCGCTGCCACCACTCCGGCGCGGACGCGCCGTGCGCCCCGCTGCGCCCAGGCCACGACCGGCGTCGCCCCGGCAGCCAGCAGCACCGGGAAGAACCCGGCGAGGTAGTACGGCTTGCCGCCGGTGACCAGGAAGACCGCGGCCACGAGCACGTACGCCACGGCGAAGGCCCGCCAGGTGCGCAGCACCGGATCGCGCGCGAGCCGCCACCACCCCAACGCCCACACCGGCACCAGCAGCGGGCTCACCAACACCAGCTGGAAGGGCAGGAACACGTACCAGGGCTCGCTCGTCCCCGAGCTGCCCCCCGCGATCGCCGCCGACAGCGCGAGCTGCGGGAACCCGTTCGCCGCCTGCCACAGCAGGTTCGGCGCCCAGAGCAGCACCGCCACCGCAGCACCCAGCCACGGCCACCAGCTCCGCAGCGCCGGACGCGGCCCGGCGGCGAGGACGCCCGCGAGCACGCCGGCCACCAGGAACAGCGGTAGCAGCTTGTTCTGCAGCCCGACACCGGCGACCGCACCGGCCGCGATCCAGACGCCACCGCCGTCGCGCAGCGCCCTGACCAGCAACCACGTCACGGCGGTCCAGGCGAGCAGGTCGAACGTCGCCGTGGAGAGCAGGTGCCCGACGGCCAGGAGCACCGCCGACACCGCCATGCTCCCCGCCGCCAGGAGCTGCGCGCCGCGGCCACCGCCCAGCTCGCGGGCGATCAGCCCCGTCAGCAGCACCACCGCCGCCGCGGCCAGGGCCGAGGGCACCCGCAACCCGATCAGCGAGCCGGGTGCCAGCACGTCCATCGCGCGGGCGAGCAGCGGGGTGAACGGCGGCTGGTCGACGTAGCCGAACGCCGGCTCCCGGCCCGCCCGCAGGAAGTACAGCTCGTCGCGGTGGTAGCCGTAGCGGCCCGCGGTGGCGAGCAGCAGGACGGCGACGCCCGCAGCCAGGGCGCCGAGCCCACCCCGGGCCACGCCGCCGCGAGGTGGAGCACCGGCGATCACGTGCCGACGCTAGCGGGCGCGGTGAGTGGGAACGAGTGCCGGAGCACTCGTTCCCACTCACGGCCGTCAGCCGGCCGGCGGCGGCTGGGGCAGCAGCAGCTCCTGCCCGTCGCGCAGGCCCGACAGCACCTGGGTGTACTCGTCACCCGCGACACCGGCGTGGAACGGCGTGGGTACGGCCTGGCCGTCCGAGCCGCGCACGTCGACCACCGTGCCCCCGCCCTCGCGCCGCACCGCCGCCGACGGCACGCGCAGCGTGTTGCCCACCGACTCGACCGCGACGTCGGCCAGCGCCGTCTGCCCGTCGCGCAGGCGGGGGTCGCTGCCCTCGCGCAGCACGATCGTGGCGTAGTACTCCACGATCCCCGACGACGGGTCACCCGAGGGTGCGATCGCCAGCACGGTGGCCGGGGCCCGCAGGTCCGGGATCGCGTCGACGGTGACCTCGACCGGCTGGTTCACCGCCACGCGCGAGGCGTCCGATTCCTCGAACGGCACGACGAGCTGGAACGAGTCGATGTTGTTCAGCACCATGAAGGCACCGCCGCCGGGCGCGGTGCTGCTCCCACCGCCGCTGTCGCCGGACGCGAGGTTGGTGCCGCCCGGCAGTGCCGCGGTGGAGCCGGGGGCGAGCGGGGTGGTGCCCGACGCGGCGCCGAGGTACTCCCCGACCTTTCCGTTGATCACGGACACGACGCCGGCGACCGGCGCGTGCAGCACCGTGTTGTCGACGTTGCGCTGCGCGATCGCGACGGCCGCCTGCGCCTCGCGGACCAGCGCCTGGGCGCCGTCGACGTCCGAGGGGTTGTCCACCTGGGCCGTGCCGCGGTCGTTCTCCGCCGTGACGACGCTCTGCTTCGCGTTCTCGATCGACACCTGCCCGCCGGCCGCCTCGACGTCCTCGCGGTGCTTCGCCGCGTCGAGCTCGGTCTCCGAGGCGATCACGCTGCGCTCCGCGCTCTCGACCGCCGTCTCCTCGGTCGCGATGCGGTCGCATGCGGCGGTCTGGGTCGGGACGGCGTAGGAAGCGCCCCGCACCTGCGTGTTCTCGTCGTCAGAGTCTTCGTCGGAGTTTTCGTCGGATCCGCTGTCAGATCCGCTGCTGCCCTCGTCGGTTTCCATCTCGCCCTCTGTTGAGGGCTCCTCCGGCGCCGCCGACTCGGACGTCCTCGTAGGCGCCGGGTCCTCGTCATCGTCGCCGCTGTTGCATTCGGACTTGGTCCGCCGCAGCGTGTCCTCGGCCCGGTCGAGGACCTCGCGGTCGAAGTCGAGCTGCTTGCGGGCCCGGCCGGTGGCCGAGCGATTAGCCTCGTTCGTCTCGCTGACCTCCTTCTCCGTGGCCTCGAGGATCTCCTTGGCCTGGTCGAGCGTGCGGCCCGTGGCGTTCAGGGCGTTGCCGCCCGTGGCGCGGTCCAGCTCCGCCTGCTGTTGCGCGAGCCGGGCCTGTTCCTGCTCGAGGGTCTGGCGCAGCTCGAAGTCGTCGACGCGGGCCAGCACCTGCCCGGGTTCGACCCGGGCCCCGACCCCGACGAGCACCTCGACGAGCTTCCCGCCCTCGGGGAAACCGAGGTTCTGCTCGGAGATCGCGGCCAGGGTTCCGGACGCCGACACGGTGGTGGCGACCTCCCCGCGATCCACCCGCAGCGTGGGTGGTGGTGGCGGTTCCGCGGTGCACGCCGTCGTGGCCAGCGCCACCAGCGCACCGATCGCGTACGCCGCCCGGCGGCGCCGACCGGTCGTTCGAGACATGGGAACTCCTACCTTGGTCACTTCGCTGGTGCGGATCACTGGTATCGGAGCGCCTCGATGGGACGCAGCCGGGAGGCCCGGTTGGCCGGGTAGCCGCCGGCGACGAGGCCGATGATCAGGCTGATCGTGAACGAGAACACGACCGACGTCACGTCGACCACCGGGGCCGGGAAATCGGGGATGAGCTGGGGGAGCACGAGCGCGCCGGTCAGCGACAACCCCACGCCGAGCGCGATCCCCATCAGCCCGCCCAGCCCCGAGAGGAAGATCGACTCGAGGAGGAACTGCTGCAGGATCACCCGCGGCCGGGCACCGATCGCCTTGCGGATCCCGATCTCGCGGGTCCGCTCGGTGACCGTCACCAGCATGATGTTCGCGACGCCGATGCTGCCGACGACCAGCGAGATCCCCGCGACCGCTCCCGTGAACAGCGTGAGGAACGTCAGGAACTGCGAGGACTGGTCGAGCAGGCTCTGCAGTGCCTGCACGTCGAAGTCGCGTTCGGCGGGGTCGCGGATGTTGTGCCGGTCGGTCAGGACCGCGGTGATCTGGTCGACCGCGGCGGGCACCGCCTCCGAGGAGCGGGCCCGCACGATGATCGTGTCGAGCTCGTCGTCGCCGCCGACCAGGTAGCTGCGCGCCGCCCCGAGGGGCATGATCGCGACGTCGTCCTGCTGGCCGTCGGACTCGGCCACGCCGATCACGCGGAAGACCGCGCTGCCGATGCGGATCTCGCTGTTCAGCGCGCTGGCGTTGTTGCCGCCGAACAGCTCCTGGACCGGGTTCGGACCGAGCACGACCACCTTGGCGTTGGTGCGGGCCTCCTGCGCGTCGAAGCCCCGCCCCGCCTCGAGGTCGCGGTCGTTGATGTCGAGGTACTCGGCCGTGGTGCCGGTGACCGAGGTGCGGTACTGCAGCCCGCCCTCCACCTGCAGCAGCGCGGCGCCGCCCACCACCGGCGTGGCCGACAGGACGTCGGGCGCGTCCGTGGAGTCGGTGAGGGCCTCCATGTCGTTCTCCGTGAGATCCCGCGCCTGCCCGCCACCGGGCACACCGCCCTGGGTCTGCGTCACGGTGATCTGCGTGGCGAGCGAGCCGAAGATGTCGTTGAACCCGGCCTGGATGCCGTTGCCGAGCGCGACGAGCACAATGACCGCCGCCACGCCGATGACGATGCCGAGCGTGGTGAGCGCCGACCGGAGCTTGTTGGCCCGCAGGCCACGCAGGGCGATGCGCGCGGTCTCGAAGATCACGAGTGGATCACCTGCTGCTGCCGCACGTCCCGGACGATCTGGCCGTCCCGCAGCTCGATCACGCGCTTGGCGAACTCCGCCACTTCCGGCTCGTGGGTGATGAGCACGACGGTGCGCCCGGAGTCGTTGAGCTCGGCCAGCAGCTTCATGATCTCGACGGTCGAGCTGGTGTCCAGGTTGCCGGTCGGCTCGTCGGCCAGGATCATCGCCGGCTCCGTGACCAGCGCACGCGCCACCGCGACACGCTGCTGCTGGCCGCCGGAGAGCTCGTTGGGCATGTGGTCGGCACGCTCGCCGAGCCCCACCCGTTCGAGCGCCGCCCTGGCCCGGTTCCTGCGGTTCGCGCTGCGCGCGTAGACCAACGGCAATTCGACGTTGCGCAGCGCGGATGTGCGCGCGATCAGGTTGAACGACTGGAACACGAAGCCGATGCGCGTGTTGCGGATTCCGGCGAGCTTGTTGTCCTTCAGCTTGCTGACGTCGATCCCGTCCAAGCTGTAGCGCCCGCTGCTCGGCACGTCCAGGCAGCCGAGGATGTTCATCATGGTGCTCTTGCCGGAGCCCGACGGCCCCATGATCGCGACGAAGTCCCCCTCCTCGATGAAGAGGTCCACCGGACCGAGCGCCCTGACCTTCACCGACCCGTTGCCGTAGATCTTCGAGACGCCATCCAGCTCAATCATGCTTCCCCCCTTACAGGCCGGCCCGCCCCCAGGCCACCCCCACCGCTCCAACGAGGGACCGAGTTTCGGGGTACGCCGTACTCATAATCTGCCACGGGTGACGGTCACCACGTCGCGCGGGGGGTGAGTTCGCCCGGTCGTGCCCGTTCAGCGGGCGCGGAGCAATGGGAAGAACACGGCGCGTGCACGATTCGGGGCCGGATTCGACCCGCGACCGCTCAGGACGGAGAGACGCGGTCCGACGGGACGGCGACCGGGCGCCGCGCCCAGTAGCCGGCCAGGATCGAGCCGCTCACGTTGTGCCACACCGAGAACACCGCGGCGGGCAGGGCCGCGACCGGGTTGAAGTGGGCGGTGGCCAGCGTGGCGGAGAGGCCGGAGTTCTGCATGCCGACCTCGATGGCGATGGCCCTGCGCGCGCTCTCGTCGAGCCCGCACAGCCGGGCCACGACGTATCCCAGCCCCAGCCCCAGCACGTTGTGCAGCACGACCGCGACCACGATGACGACGCCGGACGCGACCAGCGCCGACGCGCTGCCGGCGACCACGGCCATCACCACCGCGGTGATCCCGACGACCGAGACCAGCGGTAGCGCGGGCACGACCTTCTCGACCTGGGGTTCGGCGAAGCGGCGCAGCAGGAACCCGAGCAGCACCGGCACCAGCACGACCTGCACGATCGAGAAGAAGAGCGCGCCCGGCTGCACGGGCAGGAACCGGCCGGCCAGCGCGAGCACCAGCAGCGGGGTGACGATCGGCGCGAGCAGCGTGGACACCGACGTCATCGCCACCGACAGCGCCGTGTCGCCCTTGGCGAGGAAGACCATCACGTTGGACGCGGTGCCGCCCGGGGCGCAGGCCACGAGGATCACGCCGACGGCGAGCTCGGGGCTCAGCGGCAGCGCCGTCGCCAGCAGCCACCCGATACCGGGCATGATCACGAACTGGGCCACGACGCCGATGACGAACGCGATCGGGCGCCGCGCCACGTAGGCGAAATCGACGGGCCGCAGCGTGAGGCCCATCCCCAGCATGATCAGTGCGAGCAGCCACGGCACCGCCGCCGACCAGCCGGCGAACGCCCCGGGGACCGCCAGCGCGATCGCCCCGGCGACGAGCACGATCAGCGGGAACCAGCGGCCCGCCTGATCGCTGATCCGTTGCAGACGGCCCACGGCCCGCCCCTCCTCCACGGTCGCGCCCGGCGCGCGGCTCGCGGTGACGATACGTCCGCGCCCCGACGAGACCGTTGCGCAGGTTCGGCCCGTCCTCTAGCTTGTTCCGTGACACGGAACTGAGTTCCATCCATGGATCGGCTGACAAGGGAGTCCGGCATGAGACACGGAAAGGCAACGGCGCTCGCAGGCGTGGCCGCGGCGGCGCTCCTGGTGAGCGCGTGCAGCGCGGGAACCGGCGTTCCCGGCGGCGCCGTCGGAGGTGACGACGCCGGCGGCGGCTCGGCAGCGGCCACCGCGGAGACGGTGTTCCGGGTCGCGTTCAACCAGCCCGAGAACCACCCGCAGTTCATCGCGATGCAGGCCATGGGCGAGCGCCTCGCCGAGCGCACCGACGGCCGGTACGGCATCGAGGTCTACCCGAACGAAACCCTCGGGGCTCAGCGCGAGACGATCGAGCTGGTCCAGTCCGGCACGCTGGACATGTCGATGGTCGCCAGCCCGCTGCTGGAGAACTTCAACCCCGACTTCGTGGCCTTCAACCTGCCGTTCACCTTCGACTCGCAGGACCACCAGCGCCAGGTCACCAACGACCCCGCGATCGTCTCCGAGCTCTACTCCTCGCTCGACGACCAGAACATCCACGTGCTCGCCGGGTTCCACGGCGGCATCCGCTCGATGTACAACCCGCGGGGCCCGATCACGACGCCTGCCGACCTCGCCGGGATGAAGGTCCGCGTCATCGAGTCGGACACGAACATCGAGATGATCCGGCTGCTGGGCGGCAGCGGCACGCCCATGGGGATGGGTGAGGTCTACACCGCCCTGCAATCCGGTGTCATCGACGGCGCGGAGAACAACGAGCTGACCTACTTCAACTCCAAGCACTCCGAGGTCGCGCCGTACTACAGCTACACCCGCCACCTCATGCTGCCGGACTACCTGATCATCAACCCGGCGGTGCTCGAGGGGATGCCCCCCGAGGACCGCGCGATCTTCACCGAGGAGGTGCGCACCGCCGTCGAGGAGGAGGGGCAGCTCTGGAAGTCCGAGATCTCGACGGTCACCCAGGCCGCCAAGGACGCGGGCGCCCAGTTCAACGAGGTGGACACCGCGGCGTTCGCGGCGGCGATCCGGCCGCTGGTTGAGCAGAAGCTCACCAGCGACGTCGCTCGCCGGATCCACGAGCAGGCGCGCGCGGCCGCCACGGCCGGCTGAGATGACCGCGGTCAAGAAGATCCTCGATCGCGCGCTGACCGCGGTGTGCGTGGTGCTGTTCGCCGCGCTCGTGATCGACGTGTCGTGGCAGGTGTTCGCCCGGCAGGTCCTCGGCAGCCCCAGCGGCTGGTCCGAGGAACTCGCCAAGTACCTGTTCATCTGGCTGGGCCTGTTCAGCGCCGCGCTCGTGTTCGGCGAGCGCGGCCACGTCGCCATGGACGTAGTGGTGCGCCGGCTGCCGCGCACCGCCCAGCTGGTGCTGGCGGTCGTCGTCCAGCTGACGATCCTGACCTTCACCGGGCTGGCGCTGCTGTGGGGCGGGTTCCTGGTGTCGCAGCTGGCCTGGAACCAGAACCTGACCGGCCTGCCGGTCACCGTGGGCCCGCTCTACCTGGCCCTGCCGATCAGCGGCGCCCTGATCGCCTTCTACACCCTCTTCCACCTGGTGCAGATCCTCACCGGCGCCGAACGCCCGGTGGCCGACGCCGAGCCCGAGCTCGTCTAGGAGAGCAATGGACCCCGTCTCGCTCGCCGCTCTCCTGCTGTTGGTCGGGATCGCGGTGCTGCTGGTCATCGGCGCCCCGATCAGCGTGGCCGTCGGCCTGTCGTCGCTGGCGGCGATGTTCGTCTTCCTCGGCACCGAGGACGGCGTGCTCACCGCGGCCCAGCAGATCTTCCGCGGGATCAACTCGTTCCCGCTGCTGGCCATCCCGTTCTTCGTGCTGGCCGGCGTGATCATGAACAACGGCGGCATCGCGCTGCGGCTGATCGACGCCTCGAAGGTGCTGGTCGGCCGGGCGCCGGGATCGCTGGCGCAGACCAACGTGGCGGCCAACGCCCTGTTCGGGGCCATCAGCGGCTCCGGGGTGGCGGCGGCCGCCGCCGTCGGCTCGGTCATGACGCCGCTGCAGGAGAAGGAGCGCTACGACCGCAGCTTCGCCGCCGCCGCCAACATCGCCTCCGCGCCGTCCGGGATGCTGATCCCGCCGAGCAACCTGATGATCGTCTACTCGCTTGTGTCGGGCACCTCGGTGGCGGCGCTGTTCGTCGGGGGCTACCTACCCGGCATCGCGTGGGCGCTGGTCTGCATGGTCGCCGTGCACCTGTACGCCCGCACGCGACCCGAGCTGCGGGTGACCGAGCGGATCGGCCTCACCCGGTCGCTCAAGGTACTGCTGGATGCGGTCCCGGCGCTGCTGCTGATCGTGGTGGTGATCGGCGGGATCCTCGCGGGCTTCTTCACCGCCACCGAGGCCTCCTGCATCGCGGTGCTGTACGCGCTGGCGCTGTCCTTCGTCTACCGGGCGATCTCCGTGCGGCAATTGCCGGGCATCCTCATGGACGCCGCCCGCACCACGGCCGTCGTCATGTTCCTGATCGGCGTCTCGACGGTCATGGGCTTCGTCCTGTCGTTCGCGCGGGTCCCGCAGATGGTGGCCGAAGGGTTGTTCGGCATCACCACCAACCCGGTGCTGATCCTCCTGATGATCGCGCTCGTACTGCTGGTCGTCGGCTGCTTCATGGACGCCACGCCCGCCGTACTGATCTTCACGCCGATCTTCCTGCCGGTCGTGGAGAACTTCGGGATCCACCCGGTCCACTTCGGGATGATGATCGTGCTCGGGGTCTGCATCGGCACGATCACACCGCCGGTCGGCACGATCCTGTTCGTCGGCGCGAAGGTGGCCGACCTCGCGATCGAGCCCGTCGTCCGCAGGCTCATCCCGTTCTTCGTCGCGCTCGTCGTCGTGTTCGTCGTCGTGATCTTCACGCCGGGGCTGTCGCTCTGGCTGCCCGGCCTGCTGGGCCTCCTGTAGAGAAGGAAGGAATTCCATGGAGCAGCGCTATGCCACCTCCCCGGAGCAGATCCCCGGGATGGACACCGCGGAACTGCGCCGCCGCTACCTCGTCGAGGACCTGTTCGCCGCCGACGAGGTGCGCGCGGTCTACACCCACCACGACCGCGTCGTGCTCGTCGGCGTCGCGCCGGTCACCACCACCGTCCCGCTGCCCGGGTTCCCGGAGATCCGCAGCGACCACTTCTTCGAGCACCGCGAGGCCGGGATCGTCAACGTCGGCGGCGCCGGGACGATCACCGTGGACGGTGCCGAGTACAAGGTCGGCACGGGCTCGTGCCTGTACGTCGGGCGCGGCGCGCAGGACGTGACGTTCGGTTCCGCGGCGGCCGAGGACCCCGCGCGGTTCTACCTCTTCTCCGCGCCCGCGCACACCGCGTACCCGACCACGCTCGTCGAGGCGGGCAGCGGGACCGTGCGCGAGCTCGGCGACGGCGTCACCTCCAACCGGCGCACGCTCAACCAGTACATCCACGAGAACGGCGTGCGCAGCTGCCAGGTGGTCATGGGAGTGACCACGCTGCACGAAGGCAGCATGTGGAACACGATGCCGGCGCACACCCACGACCGGCGGATGGAGGCCTACCTCTACTTCGACCTGCCGGCCGACGCCCGGATCGTGCACCTCATGGGTGAGCCGTCGCAGACCCGGCACCTCCTGGTGGCGGACGGGCAGGCGGTGATCTCACCCAGCTGGTCGGTGCACTGCGGTTTCGGCTCGGCCAGCTACAGCTTCGTCTGGGCGATGGCAGGGGAGAATCAATCCTTCGACGACATGGACGGCGTCCCCATCGCCGAGATGCGGTGACGCGCTGAGCCCGGACAGGTGAGACATGCCCCCCGAGAACCCGGCCACCGGAGAACGCGCCAGTGCGAGCGAGAAGACCTTGCTCGTGCTGTCGGCGGTGCTGACCCATCCCCGCTTCACCGACGTGGTGGAGGCGACCGGGTTGGCGAAGGCCACGGTGCACCGGATCCTGTCCACGATGGTGGACCGGGGGTACGTGGCCGTGGGCCCGGACGGCCAGTACCTGCCGGGGCCCACGATCCTGTCGCTCGCCGGGCGCGCGCTGCAGCAGATCGACATCTCGGCGATCGCCCAGCCGATCGTCGACGAGCTGGTGGCCCAGGTGCACTGCACGGTGCACGTGGGTGTCGCGAACGGCGACGAGATCATCTACCTGATCCGCGCCGACTCGGACAAGCCCTACCAGATGCCCTCCCGCGTGGGCCTGACCATCCCGATGCACTCCTCGGGCATCGGGAAGGTCGTGCTCTCCGGGTTCACCGACGAGGGGCTGGCCCACTACGCGGCCCGCACCGGGCTCACGCCCCGCACCGAACGCACGATCTCCGACCTGGAGACGCTGCGCCGCGTCGTCTCGACCGTACGGGCACGCGGCTTCGCCGAGGACGACGAGGAGAACGCCCCGGGTGTGCGCTGCGTCGCCGCGCCCGTCCGGGACCACACCGGAACCATCAAGTACGGGCTGAGCATCTCCACGCTGAAGCTCGAGCACACCGTCGACGAGGTGGCGGCCATGGCGCCGTACGCCATCGAGGCGGCCGACAAGATCTCGGCCGCCCTCGGACACACCCCGTAATCCCTTGCACGAGTAGGAGAACTCCGGCGCCATGACCACTGCGACCACGCCTGCCGCCTACGCGGAGAGCCTGTTCGGCCTCGAGGGCCGGCTGGCCGCGGTGACCGGGGCGAGCCGGGGCATCGGCCTCGCGATCGCCGACTGCCTCGCCGCGGCGGGCGCCGACATCATCGCCGTCGGCTCCGGCCGGCCCGGTGGGGACGACGAGGTCCGGGAAGCGGTGGAGGCACGCGGCCGGAAGCTCATCGCCGTGACGGCGGATCTCGCCGACCGCGAGCAGGTCGCCGCCCTCGCCGCGGACCTCGCCGCCCGCGACGTCGACATCCTGGTCAACAACGCCGGCACGATCCGGCGCGCACCTGCCACGATGCATTCCGACGAGGAGTTCGACCACGTGGTCGACGTGAACCTGCGTTCCACGTTCGTGCTGTCCCGTGAGGTCGGGCGCACGATGGTCGAACGCGGCAGCGGCAAGATCGTCAACACGGCGTCGGTGCTGAGCTTCCAGGGCGGCGTGACCGTGCCGGGCTATACCTCGTCGAAGTCGGCCGTGACCGGGCTGACCAAGGCGCTGGCCAACGAATGGGCCGACAAGGGCGTCAACGTCAACGCGGTGGCACCCGGCTACGTCGCCACCGCCAACACCCACGACCTGCGCGCGGACCCGGAGCGCAGCCGGGCCATCCTCGACCGCATCCCGGCGGGGCGCTGGGCCGAGGCCGCCGACATCGCCGGCGCCGTGCTGTTCCTCTGCTCCCGCGCCGCCGACTACGTCCACGGCGCGGTGCTCCCGGTGGACGGCGGCTGGCTCGCCCGCTGACCTGCGGGCGTGTTCGACAACTCCGAGATGAGGAACTGAATTGAGCCTGTTCACGGTGTTCTACACCTACGCCGAGGGTTCGGACGACAAGCGGGACGAGCACCGGCCCGCGCACCGGGCGTTCCTGCGGGAGCTGCACGACGCCGGGAAGCTGAAGGTGTGCGGACCCTGGGGCCCGGAGGAGGCCCCGGGCGGGATGCTCATCTTCGAAGGGGAGAGCGCCACGGAGATCGGCGAGCTGCTCGACGACGACCCGTTCCGGCAGGTCGGTGTGGTCGCAGACCGTGCGATCAGGTCCTGGGGGATCGTCATCGGCGCCGTCGGCTGAGGAGCCGGGGTCGTGCCGCCCGCGTTCCCCGTCTCCGTCAAGGGTGTCGTGCTCGACCCGGACGCCCGGGTGCTGCTGCTGCGCAACGACCGCGACGAGTGGGAGCTGCCCGGGGGCCGCATCGAGATCGGGGAGACGCCGGCGCAGTGCGTCGTCCGCGAGATCGCCGAGGAGACGGGCTGGGTCGTGCGGGCCGGGCCGCTGCTCGACGCGTGGCTCTACCACGTCACGTCGGTCGACCGGCACGTCTTCGTGGTGACCTACGGCTGCGTGCCCGGGTCCGACGCGGAACCGGTGCTCTCCGACGAGCACGTGGAGGTCGGGCTCTTCACGGCACGCGAGCTCGACCGCCTCCGGCTGCCGGACGGCTACCGCAGATCCATCGCGACGTGGTCCGCCGACCCCCGCCGCCTCGCGGGCCTCTAGATCATCGGTTCGGTGCACTCCCGGCGGCATCTCGCCGGGAGTGCACCGGATCGGCGATCACGCCTGGGGAACGGCGGGCCGGGCGGCCCGGGCCCGATGGGCCGAGTAGAGGCCCAACCCGGCGAGCACCAGGGCCAGCGGTGGGAACCAGAACACCGCGGCGAGGGCCAGCACGAGGTTGGCCACGGCGATCCGGACCCAGCCGCGGCGTGCCGGGTCGGCGGCGGCGACGCGGGACGGCCCGGTGCCGCGCAGCGAGAACCCGAGTTGCAACAGCGCCAGCCCGGCGAAGACCGCGGCCCACACCGGCGCCCCGTCGACGAACCGCCACACCGACAGCACGGCAAGACAGGCGGTGGCGACAGCGCTCCCGGGCCTCACGACGCCACCAGGTGGTTCAGGAAAGCCACATTCATGAACCTGCAGGGCAGCAAAGTGGCTTTCCAGAACTCCTGGAGGGCCTTCATGTGAAGAGTTCCCACGTCGAGACCAGCCCCAGGATCGTCAGCAACACCCCGGACAGCAGCACCCACCAGCGGCCTGCGGTCGTCAGGCGGTAGGCCGGGGGCAGGACCTTGTGCTCGGTCCACAGGATCGCGAGGCAGAACAGCCCCGAGGCCAGCAGGCCGCCGAGCACGGACGCGGGTGTCACGATCACCACCAGCTCGCCGACCGTGAACACCAGCGCGAGGCTCGCGACCAGGATGTAGCCGTACATCCAGGGTCGCAGGACGCGCGGCCCGGCGCGGCGCAGCCGTCCGAACACCGGGGAGAGCGTCTCGTAGGCGGTGTAGGTGTAGAGCTCCCAGAACGCGTAGAGCGAGCCGAAGAACGCGAAGAAGACGGCGACGTAGTAGAGGTACTGCAGCGTCGGGTGGATCGCCGTGAGGAAGCCGGCCTGGTAGGTGAGGGTGTCGTTGCCCTCGGGGATCTGCTGCTGCGAGGCGAGCAGGGACGCGCCGTTGATCATGAACATGGACGCGAAGACGACGATCGCGGCGAACGACAGCACCGTGTCGCCCAGCGGCGCACGGCTCCACGCGCGGCCGCGGGCCACCTGCTCGGGGTCCTCCGAGAGCGGCAGCCGGGCCCCGCGGGGCAGGGCCGCGAGCCGCTCGGCCAGCCCGGCCTGGTCGTCGCGGCCGAGCATGCCCCAGCGCTTCTCGCGCAGCATGCCCGCGTAGCCGATGTAGTCGTAGGTGCCGCCGCCGACGGCGCCCAGGTACACGGCCAGCTCCAGCCACTCGGAGCGCTCGGCGATGTCGGGGTAGGCACCCGCGACCCAGCCGTTGTACTCCGGGACGCTCGGCAGGAGCCCGGCCAGCGCGGCGAGCCAGTCCGGTTGCAGCACCACCACGCTGATCGCGACGGCCAGCAGCATGAACCCGACGATCACGGTCTGCGCGCGTTCCAGGCGCTGGTAGCCGCCGAACCAGGACAGCAGCCCGGACAGCACGATCAGCCCCGTGGCCCACAGCGCACCGGTGCCGACGGCGGTGAGCGAGGCCATGAGGTCGCCCAGCCCCACGCCGAGCCCGCCGACCCACGACGGCACCGCGGCGATCGACACCACGCCCATGAGCAGGGTGAACCAGCCGCGCGGCCCGCGGAACAGCGTGGCCCAGCGGGCCATCGGGTGCTCGCCCGCCACGACGGTGTACCGGTTGAACGAGTAGGCCAGCGCGGCCTTCGCCGCGGCCGAGACGAGGAACGCCCACAGCAGCGCGTAGCCGAATATCGCTCCGCCCCGCGCGGCGAACACCATCTCGCCGGAGCCGATGTTGGCCGACGCGACGATCGCGCCGGGTCCCAGCACCGACAGCGCCGTGACGAGCGTCAGGCGGCGGCGCAGCTTCTCGGGCGGTTCGGGGTAGGTGAGGAAGCCGGTGGTATCGGCCGGGTTCGTCATGCCCGCTCCTTTGCGGTCACGAGGGGATCAGATGGTGGTCTGGTGCCGGCGCACCTGCTCCAGCCAGGCCAGCGACTCGGGCGAGCCGCCGGGGAAGTTCTCCCCCGCCTCGAGCAGGAACGTGCGGTCGCCGTGGTGGGCGAGCTCGTCGTGCACGGCCGCGGGGTCGCCCGCCTCCACCAGCTCCAGGATGCGCAGGTGGCGCCGGGCGTCCCCGGCGAGCGTCTCGTGGCTGCGCCGGGCCCGGCGGTTCATCGCCATGCACAGGTGCAGCTGCAGGGCCAGTGAGCGGTAGGCCTCCTCCAGCCTGCGGTGCCCGGCCAACCCGACCACGGCCACGTGGAAGGCGAACCCCCGCTCGGTGACGGCGGCGGCGTCACCCTCCGCGGCGACCCGCGCCAGCTCCGCGTACGCCGTGCGGCACCGCTCGATCCGCTCGGGCGCGTGGCAGGGCACCCCGAGGTCGACGGCGAGGTGTTCGAGGTCGTGGCGCAGGGTGCAGATCTCGTAGACGTCGTGCAGCGTCAGCGGCGTCACCACGACGCCGCGGCGCGGGGACCGTACGACGAGCCCCTCCTGCTCGAGCACCCGCAGGGCCTCGCGCAGCGGCGGCTTGCTGACGCCGAGCCGGATGGCCACCTGGTTCTCCACGACGCGGTCCCCGGGCCGCAGCTCCCCGGCGAGGATCATCGCCCGTAGCGCGGACGCGGCGAGCTGCATGATGCTCGGCGGCGCCTCGATGCGCCGGTCGGGCTGGTCGGACACGCTGCCGCGCACCTCCTCGAGGCGAACCGGGTACGAGCGAGTTTCGCTCTGACCCTTGTCTCGCGCCTACGAACTTCTGTAGACAGTAGTTCAGCTTGTCGATGTCGCCAAGACTGCGGAGGTGCGTGTGCTGGGTTCCGAGAGCTCCGACGGGACGGCCCCGCTCGCGGGCGTCACCGTGCTGGAGGTCGGCGCCTTCATGGCGGCGCCGTTCGCGACGATGCAGCTCGCCGACCTGGGCGCCACCGTCCTCAAGATCGAGGTGCCGGGCGCGGGCGACCCGGTGCGCACGACCGGCCCGTTCCTCGACGGGCACAGCTCGCCGTTCGCGCGCCTCAACCGCAACAAGCGCTCCGTCGCCCTCGACCTGAAGTCCGAGGACGGCCGGGAGGCGCTGCGCCGGCTGGCCGCCGAGGCCGATGTGCTGGTGGAGAACCTGCGGCCCGGCGCGATGCGCAAGCTCGGGCTGGACTACGAGAGCCTCCGCGAGGCGGCCCCGCGCCTGGTCTACGCCTCGGCGTCGGGCTGGGGCCAGGACGGCCCGCTCGCGAACCTCCCCGGGCTGGACATCATGGCGCAGGCCCGCGGCGGCCTGATGAGCATCACCGGCACTCCCGACGGGGAGCCCACGAAGATCGGCGTGCCGATCTGCGACCTGGTCTGCGCGCTCTACGTCGCGCTCGCCGTCACCGCCGCGCTGCGCGAGCGCGACCGCACCGGGCAGGGCCAGCACGTCGACGTCTCGCTGCTGGAGGCGGGCGTGTCCTTCGCCGTCTGGGAGGCCGGCAAGTACTTCGCCACCGGCGAGGTCGGCCATCCGCTGGGGTCGGCGCACCAGACCAGCGCCCCCTACCAGGCCGTCCGCACCGCCGACGGCCACGTCACCCTCGGCGCGGTCACCCCGAAGACGTGGTCGGGCATGTGCGACGTGCTCGGGCTCGGCGCCCTGCAGGCCGACGAGCGCTACGCCGACGCGTCCCGCCGCCACGCGCACCGGGAGGCCCTGATCGCCCAGATCGAGGACGTCACCCGGGGCTGGACCAGCGCCGACCTGGTGCGTGCCCTCGACGACGCCGGCGTGCCCTGCGCCCCGATCGCCGACTACGGCCAGGTGTTCACCGACGAGCACCTCAACCAGCGCGAGTACTTCTGGGACGCCGACCACCCCGTGCTGGGACCGGTGCGCCAGCTCGGCTCGCCGATGCGGTTCTCGCGCACCCCGGCGGTCCGCGACGCCGCGGGCCCGCTCCTGGGCGAGGGCACGGCCGACGCGCTGCGGGCCGTCGGCTACTCCGACGGCGAGATCCACGCGCTCGCCGCCCAGGGCGCCGCCGCACTCGGCGAGGCGACGCCACCCGATCCGTCCGGCACGAGCGAGAGGGAGGACCCGGCATGAACAACCGTGCAGCTACCAGGACCGCACTGGCGGTCGCGGCCGTCGGCGCACTCGCGCTCGCGGGATGCGGTGGAGGAGGCGGCGGGAACGACTCCGCGGAGGGCTGGCAGCCCGACGGCGACGTCACGATGATCGTGCCGTTCTCCGCGGGCGGCGGCAGCGACCGGGCCGGCCGGGCGCTGGGCGCGGCCATCGAGGCGGCCGCGCCGGACGTCACCGTGTCCGTGGAGAACCGGGAGGGCGGCTCGGGCGCCGTCGGCTACTCCTACTTCCTCGGCCGCGAGGGCGACGCCGAGACCCTGCTCGCCACCGAGACCGCATTGCTCGCGCTTCCGACCGGTGGTCAGGTGGAGTTCACCTACGAGGACTTCACCCCGATCATGAAGGTCGCGGAGGACTACACGCTCCTCGTCGTGCCGGCCGCCGCGCCGTACCAGACCTGCACCGACGTGGTCGACGCCGCACGCGGGGAGCGGGTCGTCGCCGGGATCAGCGGCCAGACCGGGCTGGACAACATCGTCTTCGGCCTCACCGAGAACGAGACGGGCGTGCAGTTCGACCGGGTGGCGTTCGAGTCCGGCGGCGAGCTCATCGCCGCGTTGCTGGGCGGCCAGATCGACGTCGCGTCGCTGAACCCCGGCGAGGTGATCGGCCAGCTCGACTCCGGTGACCTGCGCGCGGTCTGCGCGTTCGCCGAGAAGCGCTACGACTACGGCGCGCTGCAGGAGATCCCGACCGCCACCGAGCAGGGCATCCCGGTCTCGTTCGCGCAGTTCCGCGGCGTGCTCGCGCCCGGTGGCATCGACGAGGAGCAGCAGAAGTACTGGATCGACACGATGACGCGCGCGCTCGAGACGCAGGAGTACCGCAGCTACGTCGAGGAGAGCTACCTGCAGCCGATCACCGCGGCCGGGCCCGAGTTCGTCGAGTACCTGGGCCGCAACCGCACGCTGCTGGAGGAGGCGCTGAAGTCGTGAGCGAGCAGGCGGCCGAGCCGGCGGAAGCGGCGGGTCCCGAACCGCTCGGGACCGCGGGCCCGGGGCCCCAGGCGATCGCGTTCGGGGTCCTCGCGGCGCTCGGGGCGGCGGTGCTGGTCACCTCGTTCGGCTACGGCATCCTCGGCGAGGAGGGGCGGGTCGGACCCGGCCTGCTCCCGATGGTGCTGGGCCTGCTGCTCCTGCTGCTGAGCGCGGGCCAGTTGCTGGTCCGGCTGCGCCGGCTGCGCTCGGGTGAGCGGGAGGCTCCGACGGGCGGCGGGGTGGACGTGTTCGGGCGCACCGACGCGCAGCGGGTCCGCCAGCTGTGGATGGTGGTTCTCGCCCTGCCGGTCACCGTGCTGCTGGTGCCCCTGCTCGGCTTCCTGCCCGCCTTCGGCCTGCTGATGCTCTTCGTCTCCGCGGTCGTCGAGCGGCGCCCGCCGCTGGTGGCGGTGGTCGTCACCGTGGTGGCCGTGGCCGCGGGGTACGGCGTCTTCGAGGAGTTCCTCGACGTGCCGCTCCCGACCGGCCTGCTCGGCGACCTCATGGGCTGGTGACGAAATGATCGACAACCTGCTGCTCGGGTTCGAGACCGCGCTCTCGGTCGAGAACCTGGCCTGGTGCTTCCTCGGCGTGCTGCTCGGCACCGTGATCGGCGTGCTGCCCGGCCTGGGCTCCACCACCGGCGTCGCGATCCTGCTGCCCCTGACCCTCGGGCTCGAGCCGGTGACGGCGCTGATCATGCTCGCCGGGATCTACTACGGCGCCCAGTACGGCGGCACGATCACCTCGGTCCTCATCTCGACGCCGGGCGAGGCGGCCACCGTCGTCACGACCATCGACGGCTACCAGATGGCGCGCAGGGGCCGAGCGGGCGCGGCGCTGTCGATCTCGGCGATCGGGTCGTTCGTCGCGGCGATCATCTCGCTGGCCCTGCTGATGGCGCTCGCTCCCCCGTTCGCCGAGTTCGCGCTGCGCTTCGGGCCACCGGAGATGCTGGCCGTGATGGTGCTCGGGCTGGCCACGATCGTCAGCTTCTCCGGTGAGGACCGGGTGCTCGGCGCCACGATGGCGGTGGTCGGGCTCGCCATCGCGATGGTCGGCGTCGACACCGGCAGCGGGGTCTCGCGCTACACGTTCGGCTCGGTCGACCTGCTCTCGGGCATCCCGTTCGTCGAGGTGATGATCGGGCTGTTCGCCGTGGGCGAGGTGCTGCACCAGATCCACGAGGGCGCCGCCGCGCCGATCCGCGCCCGCTTCCGGGAGCTGATGATCAGCCGCGACGACCTCAAGCGCTCCGGCGGGGCGATCCTGCGCGGCAGCGGCGTCGGCTTCCTGTTCGGCTGCCTGCCCGGCGCGGGCTCCACGCTGGCCTCGTTCATGGCCTACGGCGTCGAGAAGCGGGTCTCGAAGCACAAGGACGAGTTCGGCAGCGGGGCGATCGAGGGCGTGGCCGCGCCGGAGAGCGCCAACAACGCGGCGGCCAACGCCAACTTCGTGCCGACCCTGACCCTCGGCGTGCCCGGTGGCGCCACCACGGCCGTGCTGCTCGGCGCGTTCACGATCTACGGCATCCAGCCCGGGCCGCTGCTGTTCGAGCAGCAGCCCGCGCTGGTGTGGGGCCTGCTCGCGTCGTTCTTCATCGGCAACCTGATCCTGCTGGTGCTCAACCTGCCGTTGGCCCCGGTGTTCGCGCAGCTGCTGCGGGTCCCCTACGGCTACCTCTACCCGCTGATCCTGTTCACGAGCCTGCTCGGCGCCTACGCGATCTCCAACAACACGTTCAGCATGTGGGTGGTGCTCGTCTTCGGGCTCATCGGCTACGCGATGAAGCGGCTGGGCTTCCCCACCGCCCCGCTCGTGCTGGGCCTGGTCCTCGGGCCGCTGTTCGAGAAGGCGCTGGTGCAGACCAGCGCGATCGGCGACGGCGACCTGCTGATCGTCTTCACCCGCCCGCTGTGCGTGGTGGTCCTGGTGCTGGCGGTGCTGCTGCTGGTGGGCCCGTCGCTGGTCTCCCGGTTCCGCGCGAAGCGCTCCAAGGCAACGAACGGCACTCTCGTCGGCTAGGTACGAACGAAAGTGCCGTTCGTCGGTTGTCGCGGGCCGCCCGCGACCGCGACGATGTCGATCGTGAGCACCAGCCACCTGCACGACTACCTCCACCGGATCGGCGTGGCCGACGCCGACGCCCCCGACCTGCCGACGCTGCGCCGGATCGTCGCAGCGCACGCCCGCACCATCGCGTTCGAGAACCTCGACCCGTTCACCCGCCGCGAGGTCCGCCTCGACCCCGACGGCCTGTCCGCCAAGCTCGTCCGCGGCCGGCGCGGCGGCTGGTGCTTCGAGCAGAACCTGCTGCTGCGCGGGGCGCTCGACGCCCTGGGCTACGCCACCACCGGCCTCGCCGCGCGCGTCATGTGGGGGCGGCCGGCCGACGCGCCGCTCACCCCGCGCGGGCACATGCTGCTGCGCGTCGACCTGCCGGAGGGGACGCACCTCGTCGACGTCGGGTTCGGCGGGCTGACGCTCACCGGCGTGCTGGCGCTCGAGCCCGAGGTCGCGCAGGAGACCCCTCACGAGCCCTTCCGGCTGTGGCCCGCCGGCACCGGCTTCGTGATGCAGGCCCTCGTGGGTAGCGAATGGCGGCCGCTGTACCGCTTCGACCTCGCCGAACAACTGCTCGTCGACTACGAGGTGTCCAACTTCTACCTCGGTCACCACCCGGCATCGCACTTCCTGTCCGGGATCATGGTCGCCCGGCCGGACCCGGACCGCCGCTACGCCCTGAGCGGGCCCGGCCTCGCCGTCCACCACCTGGGTGGGCCCACCGAACGTCGCACGCTGGAGTCGCCCGCCGAGATCCGCCGGGTCCTCGAGGAGACGTTCCTGCTCGACACCTCGGGCCTGCCCGACCTGGAGACGGCGCTGGCGCGCCTGTTCTGAGCGAGCGCGACATGCGTACACCCAGGCCCCGACTCGCGGGGTGGGGGCACCGCACCCCGCGAGTCGGGGCCTGGGTGCGGACGTGTCGCGGGCTCGTGCGGCTCAGCCGCGGTCCTGGGCGTGGGTGGCGGCGCGGACCTCGCCGACGTAGGGCCGTACGGAGCAGGCGCCCGCATGCCGTTCGTCGCGCGCAGGCGGCGCCGAGCGCCCGGGGCCGAGGTGTCGGACGGACGCCGAGTGCCGCCGTGCGAAGCTGCATCGGCGCGCGCGGGCGACATCGTGTGATCCGCCGCACAGCACGCTGGGCAGGCGCGGCCGGTCCGTCCATGGTGCGAACGGCCCTGCCATGGGCGTCCGAACGACGGGGAGGAGAGGCCGATGAGCGGAACCGGTGCTGCCCCGTCCGGGGGCACCAGGACCGACGAGGACATCCCTGCGCGCCCGGTGGGACGCGCAGACGCCACCGGGCCGTTGCCGGTCGTGCTGCCCACCGACGCCACCGGCCCCCTGCCCGCCGATGCCACCAGCCCCCTGCCCGCCGACGTCGGGGAGCCCGAGCCGGACACCTCCGCGATCCCGGAGTCGTCCGGCGTCGCAGCGACACCGCCGCCCGACCCCACACCGCCGCCCGGTCCGACGGCGCCGCCGACCGTGGGCCTCCCCCTGATCGCCGACGACACCGTCACGCCGGCCACGTTCGTTCCCCGCGACGACCCGGCTCCCGTGGCGGAGCCGGAGACCGTCGGCCTCCCCTCCGTCCCGGTGGCCGCTCCCCCGCCTGCGGAACCCGCCGCGCTCTTCGACCCCGGCCCGCCCCACCGCACGCCGGACGCACCCCTGAACGGCGCCGCTCCGAACGGCGCCGCCGATCTCTTCAACCCGGATCTGGCGCATCCCGGACCGCCGCCTGCGGCCCCGCCGACCACGGCGATCCCCGTGGACGTGTTCGACGCGCGGCCCGCAGTCCCTCCCCGCCCCGGGAGCGGGCCGGGGGGTGCGCCGCCGCCCGCGAGCGCAGCCGGCCCGTCCCCGTCGATGTTCTCGCCCACCCCCACCGGCACCACCGGCCCGGTCCCGCCGCTCGCACCGCCGTCGGGGCGCGGTCCCGGCGACGCGCCTCCCGGACCGCGGCCGCCGGTTCCCGTCCCCCCACCCACCACCGCTCTGCCGCAGGTGCCGCGACCCGCGGACGCCGAGCCGGGGGTCGGCACTCCCGCGGCGGCCGCCGACAGCACCGGTGCATGGTCCTTCGCCGGCGGCGCTCGACCGACGGGCCGGGATGCGCCGTCCACGCCACCTCCGGCTCCGGCAGGCGCGCCGGCTTCCGGCGCCCTCTCGGCCACCGCCACCGCTGCGGCGCCGCGTCGCAAGCGCAGGGTCTGGCCGCTGACGCTCGTCGGCGTGCTCGTCGCGATCGTCGCCGGCGTGGCGTTGACGCTGTGGCTGGTCCGCACGCAGCCCGGGCAGCTGGTCGACGCGGCCGCCACCGAGGCCGAGAGCTGGAGCGGTGCGCGCTACCAGGGCACGGTGGCCGCCCTCGACGGCGGCGAGATCCGCTTCGACCTCACGGTCACCGGGGCCGGCAGCCGGGGCAGCCTGTCCCGCGACGGCGGGAACGCCACGGCGGAGATCGTCAGCGACGGCTCGGGCATCCTGCTGCGCGGCGACCGGGAGTGGTGGCTCTACCACCACGCGGCCCGGGCCGACGACCTCGCCGACACCTGGGTGGCCGATCCGCTCACCGAGACCCAGGAGATCGACCCGCTCCTGGCGCTGCACCCGCACGGCCTCGCCCTCGACCTGCGCCCGGAGGGGCCGCCGCGGCAGTGGGAGGCGCTCGAGCGGCTCCAGGTGGACGGCCAGGACGCCTTCGTGCTCGTCGACGGCACCCGCCGGGTGGCCGTGGCCGCCTCCGAACCGCACCCACCGCTCGCCCTCGACGTCGGTCCCGGAGACGGTCGCGCCCCCGTGCGGGTGAACGACGTGCCGGCCGAGGACGCCGGCACCGTCGCGGGGGCCGCGGAGGCGATCCGTGCCGCGGAGGCACCGAAGTCACTGGCGCAGCGGCTGCAGGAGCGGCCGGAGGTCGCGATCGTGATGGAGCCCGAGTCGCTCTGCGTCACCGAGACCTGCAGGGTGACGATCACCGTGACCAACTCCGGCACGTCGCCCGCCCGGGGCAGGCTCGAGGTCTCGGCCGACGGGGCGATCGTCGCGAACCACCCGTTGGACGTGCAGCCGGGGCAGGTGGCGACGTTCGACGCGGCCGCCCCCAACCCTCAGTTCGCCACGCCCGGCGCCACGGGCCAGATCCTCTGGGAGTCCCGAGCGGTCGACGACTGACCCCAGAAACCCGCGAGTCGCGGTCTCACTGCACGGGTGTCGCGTTCAGGGTGAGGGCCGAGTCCTGGCAGCCCGCCCGAAGGCCTCGCGCACGCGCCCGATGTCCGCGCCGCCCGCGAGGAGCAGGCTCAGCAGGACCCGCGCCTTCGGTCCGTCCAGGAATCCCGCGGAGATCAACCCGTGGGCGAGCAGGTCCCGTTCCGCGCCCGGGAAGCCGTAGGTCTCCCGGAGCAGCTCACCGCTGCCCGTGCGGGAAGCCAGCACGACCGGCAGGCGGGTGGCCAGGTCCGTCAACGCGGGCGCGACCGCCCCGGGGACGTGACCGCCGCCGAACCCCGCGACGACCAGACCGCCGTAGCCGAGCCGTTCCAGCTCGGGGACCAGGCGGGCGTCGTCGCCGATCGCGGAGGTCAGCAGGGCGACCGGCGGGATCGTCCCCGGGACGGGCAGCTCCCCGATGGCCGGCGGCGGGACGGGCAACGCGATGTGCGGCCGACCCTCGACGACCCACCCGACCGGCCCCAGCGAGCTCGACCGGAAGGCGGCCGGGCTCGACGTGGCGGTCTTGCGCACGAACCGCGCCGCGTGGATCTCGTCGTTCGCGACGACGAGCACACCCATCCGGGCGGCCTGCGGGCACGCCGCGACCTGCACGGCGGCGAGGAGGTTCGCGGGACCGTCCGCTCCGGGGAGGGTGGGGTTGCGCATCGCCCCGGTGACGACCACCGGCTGCGGGCCGGGGAGCAGCAGGTCGAGCGCGAAGGCCGTCTCCTCGATGGTGTCCGTGCCCTGCGTGATCACGATCCCGTCGGCGCCGCCCGCGAGGCGCCTGCCGATCTCGACGGCCAACTCGGCGACGTCGGTCAGCGTCAGGTCACCGGAGGGCACCTGACGGACCGTCGCCGTCTCGAGCACGGCCACGTCGCGCAGGTGCGGCACGGCCGCGACGAGGTCGTCCGCGGACAGCCGCGGTGTGACACCACCGGTGCCCGACGACGCGATCGTGCCGCCCAGGGACAGCACGGCGACCTTCATAGCGACACGATCGCATCCGGCCGCACGGGGATCCGCACGAGGTCGACGCCGCAGGCGTCGCGGATGGCCGCGGCGATCGCGGGCGGGCACGACAGCAGGGACGGCTCGCCCACCCCGGTCAGCCCGTAGGGCGAGTCGTCGCGGGGGATCTCCAGGACGTCCAGCCGGATGGCCGGCATGTCGAGCGCCGTGGGGAGGAGGTAGTCGGTGAACGACGGGTTGCGGATCCGCCCGTCCGCCACCTGCACCTCCTCCATCAGCGCCAGCCCGAGCCCTTGCGCGATCCCGCCGTGCATCTGCCCGGCGACCGCGTCCGGGTTCATGGCCTTCCCTACGTCCTGCGCGCACGCGATCTCGACGACCCGGACCAGGCCGAGGTCCACGTCCACGTCCACGATCGCGCGGTGCGCGGCGAACGCGAAGGCGACGTGCCCGGCGCCCTGCCCGGTCTCGGGGTCCAGCGGGAAGGTCTGGCGGTGCCGGAACTCGCGGGTCTCGTCGATCGCGTCCCCGCCGAGCAGGTCGACCAGGGAGATCTCCCCGCTCGCGGTCACCACCGCCCCGCCCTGGCCGATCTCCAGCGACTCCGCGGGCTCGCCGCACGCTGTCGCCGCCAACTCGAGCACCCGCTCCCGCACCGCGACGCAGGCCGCCCTGACGGCCCCGCCGGAGATCCAGGTCTGCCGCGACGCCGAGGACGTGCCCGCGTCGCCGACGTCCGTGTCGGCCGGGAGGACGACGACGGAGTCGACGCCCAGCTCGGTCCGAGCGATCTGGGCCTGCACGGTGACCAGCCCCTGGCCGACCTCGGCCGCCGCGGTGTGCACCTGCACGACCGGCTCCCCGCCGCTGACCGACAGCCGCACGCGCGCCGTGCCGTAGTCGTCGTAGCCGAGCGACTTGCACACGTTCTTCACCGACACGCCGTACCCGACGCCGCGCCGGACGCCCTCGCCGCAGGTGGTGTTGCCCGTCCCACCCGGCTGCAGGCCGTCGTCCCCGACCGGCACCGGCGCGTCGCGCACCCGCGACAGCAGCTCCGCGACGGGCGCCGGGCCCTCGATCCGCTGCCCGGTGGCCATGGCGCTGCCGGTGCGCACGGCGTTGCGCTGCCGCAGGTCCACCGGGTGCATGCCGAGCTCGGCGGCCAGCTTGTCCATCTGCGACTCGTAGCCGAAGCACGTCTGCACGGCCCCGAACCCCCGCATCGCGCCGCACGGCGGGTTGTTCGTGTAGACGGCGTAGCTGTCGACGTGCACGTTCGGCACCTCGTACGGGCCGACGGCGAAGCACCCCGCGTTCCCGGCCACGGCGCGGGAGGTGGAGGCGTACGCGCCGCCGTCGAGCAGGATCCGGGCCCGCACGTAGACGAGCCTGCCGTCTCGGGTGGCGCCGTGCTCGTACTCCATCCAGGCGGGATGGCGGTGCACGTGACCGACGAACGACTCCTCGCGGTCGTAGACCATCTTCACCGGCCGCCCCGTCCGCAGCGCGAGCAGGCAGGCGTGCGCCTGGACCGACAGGTCCTCCTTGCCGCCGAACGCACCCCCGACACCGGACAGGACGAGCCGCACCTTCTCCGTCGGCAGTCCGAGGACGCCGGCGAGCTGGTCCTGGTCGACGTGCAGCCACTGCGTGGAGCAGTACAGCTCGACGCCGCCGTTCTCGACGGGCAGCGCGAGGCAGGACTCGGGGCCGAGGAACGCCTGGTCCTGCATCCCGACCTCGTACCGGCCGGTCACGACGACGTCGGCGACGGGATCGGCAACGCCCTTGCGGAGGGGGCGGTGCGCGACGACGTTCCCGCCCTCGTGCAGCTGCGGACCCTCGCCCGCCAGCGCGGCCTCCGGGTCGACCAGGGCGTCGAGCACCTCGTAGTCCACGGTGACGGCGGCGGCGGCGCGTCGTGCCGCGTCGGGGTTCTCGGCCGCCACGACCGCCACCGGCTCTCCCAGGAACCGCACGACGCCGTCCGCGAGCACCGGCTGGTCGCGCGTCTCGAGCCCGAACCGGTTGGTGCCCGGGACGTCGCGGGCGGTGAGGACGCCGAGCACACCGTCCGTCCCCGCCGCGGCGGTCGCGTCGATGGAGCGGATCCGCGCGTGCGGGTGCGGGCTGCGGACCGTGGCGCCCCAGAGCATCCCCTCGGCATGCAGGTCGGACGAGTAGGCGAACTCCCCACGCACCTTCGGCACGCCGTCCGGGCGGCGCGGGCTGCTGCCGACGGTTCCCCGCCGGACCCCGGTGGAGGCCGTCATCGCGCCTCCGCCCCCGAGGCCGCCAGCCGCACGGCGTCGATGATCTTCTCGTAGCCGGTGCACCGGCAGAGGTTCCCCGCGAGCGCCTCCCGGATCGCCGCGTCGTCCGGCTCGGGGGTGCGGGCCAGCAGGTCGTGGACCGCGACGACGAGCCCCGGCGTGCAGAAGCCGCACTGCACCGCCCCCGCCTCGAGGAACGCCTCCTGCACGGGGTGCAGGTCCTCCCCGTCGGCGAGCCCCTCGACCGTCACGACCTCGCGGCCCTCGGCCTGCCCGGCGGCCACCAGGCAGGCGCACACCGCGGTGCCGTCGAGGTACACCGTGCACGAGCCGCACTCGCCCTGCTCGCACGCGTTCTTCGCGCCGGGCAGACCCATGCGCTCGCGGAGGGTGAACAGCAGGCTCTCCTCACCGTCGAGCCCGTCCACCTCGCGGTGCTCACCGTTGACGCTGCAGGTCAGGCGCACGTGCCCCTCCGGTACTCGTTCCAGGTCCAGCTGAGTGAGCGGGCGGCCAGCACGGCGACGGCCCGCCTGCGGTAGGCGGCGCTCGCGCGCACGTCGTCGATCGGGGTGCACGCCTCGGCGACGAGCGCACCGAACCGGTTCGCCACCTCCGGCCCGATCACCCCGCCGTCCCAGTCGAGGGCCGCCACGGCGAACTCCTCGGCCGCGCGGGCCCGTGCCGGTCGGGGGCCGGCCGCCCCGAACGCCACCCGCACGGCCCTGTTCCCGACGTCCAAGGCGGTTGCGACCGCCGCGATCGCGATCACCATCGCGTTGCGCGTGCCGACCTTCGCGAACCGCTGTGGCCCTCGCGCCGCCGGCACGCGCACGGCCGCCACCAGCTCGTCGGGCGCGAGCAGGGTGGTCTTCGGGCCGGTGCAGAACTCCTCGACGGAGACGGTCCGGCTCCCCCGGACCGACACGAGCTCCACCTCGCCGCCCGTGGCGACCAGCGGCGGCAACCCGTCACCCGCGGGCGACCCCGTGCCGAGGTTGCCGCCGAGGGTGCCGCGATTGCGGATCTGCGCCGAGCCGACCGTCCGCGCCGCCGCGGTGAGCGCCGGGAGCTGCTCCCCGATCTCGTCGATGATCCTCGTGAACGGCACGCCCGCGCCGATCCTGAACCCGTCGCCGTCGCGGGACCACTGCGTCAGCTCCGCCACCCGGCCGAGGTCGAGCAGCGCGGCCGGCCGCTCCCGGCGGGAGTTCAGCTGCACCATCAGGTCGGTGCCGCCGGCGAGCGGCACCGCCTCGGGCTGCGCCGCCCGGATCTCGCACGCCTCGGCGAGCGAGCCGGGCCGTAGGAAGCGAGCCACGCCGCTACCTCGCAGTCCCGGCGGGCGTGACGCCCGCCGCATCGGCCACGGCCGGCTCGCCGTGGCGCTCGTGCAGGAACAGCGCAGCGACGAACGACAGCACGCCCACCCCGGTCATGTAGAGCGCGATGGCCGGCCAGCCGCCGGTCGTACCGAGCAGGAACGTCGCGATGATCGGCGCGAGGCCGCTGCCCAGCACCGTGCCGAGCGTGTATCCGATCGACAGCCCCGTGTAGCGCACCGGCGCGGGGAAGACGTGGGCGAAGAACGCCGGCATGACGCCGTAGTTGGCGGCGTACGGGATGAAGAGGATCACGAACCCGAGCATCATGAGCGCGGTGCTGCCGGCACCGAGCATCGGGAACCAGACCCAGCTCAGCGCGGCCATTCCCACGATGCCCGCGAGGAAGATGCGCTTGCGGTCGTAGCGGTCGGACAGCCAGCCGAAGAACGGGATCCCGAGGATCGTCAGCACGTTCACCGCGGTGATCAGGCCGAGCAGGGTGCTCCGGTCGATGCCCTGGCCGGTGCCGTAGGAGAGCGAGAAGACCGTCCCGACGTAGAACGTGACACCCGCGGACAGGTAGGCCAGGCAGACCAGTGCCACCAGCCCGCCGTGGCGCCGCAGCACCTCCACCACGGGCGCCCTGCGCACCTCACCGGACTGCTTGACGGCCTGGAAGTCCGGGCTCTCGTCCACCTTCATCCGGATCACCAGCCCCAGCACCACGAGGATGGCGCTGAGCAGGAACGGGATCCGCCAGCCCCAGGTCCGGAACGCCTCGTCGGGCAGCTGCGACACCGCGAGGAACACGAGGTTGGCCAGCAGGAGACCCCATCCGGCACCGGTGTTGACCACCGCTCCGAAGAACCCGCGCTTGCCGGTGCCGGCGTGCTCGATGCTCATCAGGACGGCGCCGCCGTACTCGCCCCCGAGGGAGAAGCCCTGGATGAGGCGCAGCAGGACGAGCAGCAACGGCGCCGCGACGCCGATCTGGGCGTAGGTCGGCAGGAGCCCGATGGCGAAGGTCGCCGCGCCCATCATCGTCAGTGTGATCACGAGCATCGACTTGCGGCCGATGCGGTCACCGAAGTGCCCGAAGACGGCGCCGCCGATCGGCCGGGCGACGAACGCGATCGCGAACGTCGACAGTGCCAGCAGCGAGCTCACCAGCGGGTCGAAGTCCGGGAAGAACAGGTCGTCGAACAGCAGCGACGCCGCCGTTCCGTAGATGAAGAACTCGTACCACTCGACGGTGCTGCCGGCGAGGCTCGCGATCAGGACCCGGCGCGCCTGGGGCGACGGGCCGGAGCGGGTGGGCGTTCTCATGGACGGCACCTCCGGGTGGATGGGACTGCGTCCGCCTCATCGAGGCCGAAGAAGGTCGCGACCGTGTCCCGCACGATCCGGTCCTGCAGACGCAGGTCCGAGATGCGGACGAAATCGTCACCGAGGAGGTCGCCGTCCTCGGGAACGCCGAACATCACCGTCGGGACACCTCGCGCCGTCGGGCCACCGGCGTCGAACGTGCCGCCGTAGGTCGCGCGGGTCGCAGGGCTGCCGCGGTGCGCGAGCACCGCCCGCTCCAGCGGGGCCAACAGGTCGCCCCGGTCCGCGGGGAACTCGGCCGGGAGCATCCGGACGCCGGGACGCACGGCGATCTCGCAGTGGTCGTCGAGCCCGCCGAGGGCGGTGCGCAGCTCGTCGGCCGTCCCCTCCGGGTCGGTGCCGGGCAGCAGCCTGCGGTCCACGACGACGTGCGCCGACGCGGGCAGGGTGTGCGGGGCGAGCGGCTCGAACACGACCTGGTAGGGCACGGCGTGCTCCTGCCCGAGCCGCGGGTGACGGCGGCGCCGGACGTCGACGTCGAGCGCGTCGATGCGGTTGAGCACCTGCCGGGTGGTGGCGATGACGCCCCCGCCCGGCGGCGGTGTCGAGGAGTGGCTCGCCCGCCCCCGCACGTCGACGTGCAGGTCGATGCGCCCCCGGTTGCCGGTCGAGATGTCGAAGCCGGTCGGGAAGAGCTGGATCACCAGGTCCGGCCGGACCGGCAGCGCGTCGAGCAGGGCGTCCGAGCAGGCGTGGCTGCTGCGGCCCTCGTTGTTGACGCAGAGCAGGAGGGTGCCCTCGAACGCCGGCCCGTCCCCGGCCAGCCGTGCGGCGAGGCTCAGCAGGCACGCCTGGTGCGCCTTGTTCTGGGTGATCCCCTGCCCGAAGAGGCACGGCTCGTCGATGCCGGCGGGGGCCTCGATCCGCCCGGACCACGGATCGGCCATGAGGTTGTGGTGCTGGGTCGGGGTGTATGCCACGAGCGCGAGGGTCGGTCCGCCGCCGGTACCGAAGCGGACGGCGAACTGGTTGCGCGGCAGGTCGAGGATGTCGGTGCAGCCCAGCTCCACGAACCGCGGCCGCAGGTGCTCCTGGACGTAGTCGACGAGGAGCGGGTGGTCGGGCTCGATCAGCGTGTCCGCGCCGAGCGGCACCGCGGACGGGATGCGCGCCAGGTCCACCGCGGACTGCAGCAGGACATCGGTCACGGCCGGGCCCCCGTCGTCGCGCCGGAGAGCTTCGGCAGGACCTCGTCGCCGAACGTCTCGATGAGCTCGATCGGCAGCGTGTAGTTGCCGACGTGGCGCAGGTAGAACCCGGTGGCACCGACCTCCACGGCGCGCCGGATGCGGTCCAGGACCTCCTCGACGGTGCCGAAGAGGCAGAAGGTCTGCGAGAACCGCACCGCCATCTCGTCGGTCACGTACCGGCCCGCCTCGGCGACGGCGAGGTCCCAGTCCTCCGCGTGCACCATGTCCGGGTAGACGTCGGGAACCGTGGGCGGCGGCGGGAGCTCGATGCCGGCGAGGCGCAGGAAGTCCTGCGCGCCGATGCTCGCCATGTGCAGGCAGATCGGCTTGAGGATGGCGGCGTCCCGCTCGATGTCGTCGGTGATCTTGCAGAACGCGCCGACCGTGAAGGCGAGATCCGAGACGTCCCGGCCCGCGGCGGCCGCGCCCGCCGCGACCGCGTCCCGGGTGCCGGACATGGTCTCGGGCGAGATGCCGGCGAGGGTCAGGACGCCGTCCGCGATCTCGCCGGCCATCCCCAGCGAGCGGGGCCCGCTCGCCGCGATGTGCACCGGCACCGGCGCGACCGGCGCCCGCAGCTTGGCGCTCCGCTCGCCGTACTCCTGCACCTCGTCGGCCAGCAACGTGCGCACCATCGCGATCGCGTCACGCATCTCGCCCAGGCGGCTCGGCCGCATCGAGAGCGGCTTGACCGAGCTGTCGCCCGTGCCGACGCCGAGGATCACCCGCCCCGGCGCGAGCTCGTTGACGGTGTTCGCCGCCGACGCGACGACGCTCGGGTGGCGCGTCACGAAGTTCGTGACCGCGGAGGCGAGGGTGATGCGCTCGGTCGCCGTGGCGGCCAGTGCCATCGTCGCGAACACGTCGCGCCACAGCAGCTGGGAGTCGGCGATCCACGCGACGTCGAAGCCCTTGCGCTCGCTCAACGCCACCGCGTCGGCGACGGCGCGGGCGGAGCCGCAGGGTGGGAAGCGGACGCCGAACGCGATCGGCGCGGGTGAGAGCTCGGTCGGCACGGTTCATCGACTCCATTCGGGCGTTCGCGCTCGGGGCCCCGTCGCTGGGCTACCATCAAGGCGTCTCGCAGGTGGACGGAAGGCTAAGCAGTTGTCTGACATGTGTCAACAGACAGGAGTGGATTCGTGGCGTTGACCGACGGACTGTCCGAACCGCTCACGCGGCGGCCCGTTCCCGACGTGATCGCCGAACGGATCACCGCGACGATCGCCAACGGCACCCTCAAACCAGGCGAACGGCTGCCGTCGGAGCCCGTGCTCGCCAAGCAGCTCAACGTCGGGCGCACGTCCCTGCGGGAAGCGCTGCGCAAGCTCTCGACGCTCGGGATCATCGAGGTGGTTCGGGGCAAGGGGACCTTCATCTGCGAGCCGCCCGCGGACGACCCCACCACCCAGTACGTGAGGTGGAGCCTCGACGAGGGCTTCGCCCTCACCGAGCTGCTCGAGGCCCGGATCGGCCTCGAGACCACGGCGGCCGGGCTCGCCTGCACCCGCGCCACCGACGACGAGCTACGCGAGCTGGACCGGCTCCGCGTCGCGCACGACGAGGCCCACGCGCAGAACCTCCACGCCCTCGTGCACACCGACGAGGCGCTGCACGAAGCGATCATGAACGCCTCGCACAACGTCGTGCTGATCGGGTTGTACAAACCGCTCGTGCCGGAGATGGTCGAGTTCCGGCGACGGACCCTCGCCCTCCCGCACTCGGGAACCCGCTCCGACGACCACCGGTTCATGGTCGAAGCCATCACGCGGCGGGACCCGGTCGCCGCCCGGCAGGCCGTCGCCCAGCACTTGTGGATCTTCTACCAGGAGGTGCGAGCGGTGGCGGCCCCGGAGGACGACATCATCGCGCCGGAGAGCGTGCGCGCGTTCGTCTGAGCCGGATCGTCGGGCCAGGGATCCGGGTCGTCACTCGTGCGCCGGCGGGTCGAGCGTGATGACCTGCTCCGCCGCGGCGTCGATGCGCTCACGGCTGTAGAGCAGGGGAAAGGCCTCGCCGCGCGCCCAGGGGGCGAAGAGGTCGGTGGCGTGCGGGTCGCCGAGCCGCCCGGACTGGCCGGGCGCGTTCATCGCCAGCGACCCGTCCCATTCCCCCACGTCGACGACGACGCGGAACGTGGAGCCGACGCTCTGCACGAAGTCCGGGCCGTAGGCGGTGCTGCCCACGGTGTCCCCGCTGCCGCCGCGGGGCAGCGGGCCTGCGACGAGCTGCTCGGGCGGCACGTCGGGCAGCAGCGCCGCGAGCGGGTGGGCCATCCGGCCGACGTGCAGACGGCCCCAGCTCCAGCGCGCGCGGTCGGGTCCGAGCAGCTCCTCGAGCTCGGCGACGGCCGCGGCCAGCGTGGTCGCGACCGTCTCGGCCAGGAAGCGCTCCGGGTCCGGGCCCAGGCGTTCGCCGGGCGTCTCGAACAGGTCGAGGTCGACGCGGGCGTCGGCGCCCTGCTCGTCGCGGACGGCGATCTGCCGCGCGACGCCCGCCACGGCGTCGGGGGCGACGAGCTGCTCGAGCGCCCGGCGGAGCACGGCCGGGCGCAGGTGGCGGCGGTACCAGACCTCGAACAGGGCGGCTGCGGCCGAGTCCGGTCGCAGGTCGGCGTCCCAGTCCTGCAGCAGACCCAGGCCGTCCACGTCGGGCGCGAGCGGGAGGTCCGCGACGCGGGCGAGGATCCGGCGCGCCGGGATGCTCACCGAATCGCTCTGCAGCGCCACCATCTCCTGCGGTGTCACCTCCGACGCAGGTGCGAGCACCTCGTCGATCCGGCGGCGCCGGTAGGGCGCGTACCAGTCGGAGGTGATGTGGCGATCCGCCGGGAAGTCGTCGGGCAGGTTGCGCTCGTTGGCCGTGGCGAGATAACCCTGCGGCGGGTCGACCGAGCCCGGCAGCTCGTCGGCGTCGTGGAAACCCGCCCACTCGTAGCGGCCGTCCCCGGGCACGGGCAGCGTGCCGTCCCAGTTCGGCCGCACGGGGGTCAGCCCGGCCGCCTTCCACGCGATCGAGCCCTCCGGGTCGGCGTAGACCTGGTTCTCGCCCGGCGCACCCCAGCGGTTCATCGCGGCCAGGAACTCGTCGCGGTCGCGGGCCCGCATGTAGTCCATGCTGCCGAGGTAGGGCGCCATCCCCGGCTCCAGCCAGGCGGCGCGCACGGCGAAGGCGGTGTTCCGCTGCGGGTCGCTGCGGATCACCGGGCCGTGCCGGGTGAACCGCAGCTCGACCTCCACCGGCGCACCGTCGCGCACCGGCACCGTCTCGCGCTCCACCCGCATCGGCTCCCACCGGCCCTGGTAGCGGTACTCGAGCGGGTCGGCGGGGTTGGTCTCGTAGACGTAGAGGTCCTCCTGGTCGATCGGGAAGATCGTGAGCCCGAACGCGATGTGACCGTTGTGGCCGATGGAGATCCCCGGCAGCGCCGGCTCCCCCGCGCCGATGACGTCGAACCCGGGGGCCGACAGGTGAGCCAGGTAGCGCAGGCCCGGCAGCGCCGCAGCGGCCCGGTGCGGGTCGTTGGCGAGGATCGGCCGGCCGCTCGCGGTGCGCTCACCCGCGAGCACCCAGTTGTTGCTGCCCTCCGGGAGCACACCGGGCGACGGCGCAGCGCCGAACACCGGCGGCACCGTCGCCAGGTCGTAGACGGCCAGCACGTCGTCCGGGATGACGCCCAGGTCCAGCCCCTCGGGCACCTGCAGCGGCCGTGACGGCTCGCGCCGCTTGCGCAGCTCCTCCACCCCGGCGGGGTGGTCGCGCAGCACCAGCGCCCGGGCGACCTCGTCGCGCAGGTTGTAGAACAGCCCGTGGCTGCGGATGCGGGTGACGTCCGACGGCTCCCAGAACGCCGGCTCGTAGCCCAGCTCCCGGAACTCGACGGGCAGGAGCCCCGGCTCGTCCCGCGTCCGCCGCACGAACGCGTTCACGCCCTCGACGAAGGCGGTCGCGGCTCGCTTCGTGTCCGAACCGTAGGCGAGCCAGTCGGCGCGGGTGTCGCCGCGGAAGAGGAACAGCCGCGCCGACCGGTCGCGCTCGACGTACTCGGAGCCGAACACCTCCGACAGCAGACCGAGCCCGCGGCGGCGCCAGAAGTCGATCTGCCAGAGCCGGTCGCGCGCCGCGTTGAACCCCTGCACGCGGAACGCGTCGTAGGTGCTCGCGGCGTAGATGTGCGAGACGCCCCAGGTATCGATGACGATCTCGGCGGGCGCGGTGAGCCCGGGCAGCACGAACGACGTCCGGACGGGGGCCATGCACATCCTCCTCGGCGTAGGCCGAGGACCAGCGGTCCCGGCACGTCCCCGATTGGATCAGGACCGGCCGCCTCGCGCACGAGGGCCACGGCCCGTCAGCTCGCGCGCCAGAGCCCCACCGTCGCGGTGAACGCGGCGACGATCCGGGCCACCGGGCCCTCCAGCACCCGCCGCACCCGCTCGCGTGTCGGGGCAGGCGTGGGCGAGAACTCGGACCAGCGCAGCAGCACCGCGAGGTCCTCGGCCATCCCCGGGTCGACCTCCGACCAGCGCCGGCACGCGGACGCGCGGTCCGTCGTCCACGTCCCGTCGTGCACGCTGACCAGGGACGCCAGCGCAAGCAGCGTCTTGCGTGCCGCGCGGTGTCCGAGCGCAGCCGGGTCCGCTCCTGACGCGAGGGCCGCGCGCCACCGCTGCGCGTGCATCGCGATGTCGCCGTTGAACCCGCGGGCGGCGCGCGCGTCGGCGGGAAAGGCGGGCAGGTCGGGGCCGGGCGGCCCGGACACGCGCACGCAGTAGTGCCGCAGGAACACGCGGTTGCCGTACTGCTCGTCGCCCTCGCCGACGACGTCCTCCGGCCGGCCCGCGCCGATCTCGATACCCCGCGCCAGCCCGGCGAACCGGGCCGAGAGCGTGCGGCTCACAGCGCCGGCGACCGGGGCGGGGAGCCCGACGGCGAGCAGGTCGACGTCGGATGCGCCGACCCGTGCCCGCCCGGTGGCGACCGAGCCGTAGAGGTGCAGCGAGACGGCCTCGCCGACCGCGTCGCTGACCGCAGCGAGCACCGGCTCGAACGCCGCGGGCACCTTCCCCCGCGACACGCCTGTCACGATCGCGCCGTCCGGGCCGACGCCCTCGTCGGGGTCACGCACCGAGCCCGCCCTCCCGAAACCCGATCACCGCGCCACGAGCTTCATCAACGCGCCGGCGAGCTCGTCGAGTGCCTGGTCCCGCTCCCCCGGCGCACGCTCCGCGCACCACGACGGCGCCTGGCTCATCGCGGTGTGCATGATCTGCAGGGTGACGTCGACGCCGACGGTCGCGAAGTCGCCCGACTCCACGCCCTCGGTGAGCACGGTCCGGAACACCTGGTCGTGCCGACGGCGCAGCTCCTTGATGCGAGTGCGCTGCGCGTGGGGCCACGTGCCGGGCACCAGGAACATCCGCAGAGCCGCCGGGTACTCGTTCACGGCGATCGCCACGTGAGCGCGGACCAGCTCCCGCAGGCGCTCGGCCGGTGGGCCGCCCTGCGCCGCGCGCAGCCGCTCGAGCCGGTCGGTCCAGTCGTTGCCCAGCGTCTCGATAGCCGCGGTGGCCAGCTCGTCCTTGCTGGCGAAGTAGTAGTAGAGCGAGCCCTTCGTGACGTCGAGGGCATCGGCGACGTCCTCGAGGCTGACAGCGTCGTAGCCGTGCTCGCCGAAGAGCTCGGCGGCGGTGGTGAGGATCTGCTGGATGCGGCGCCCGCGCTTGCGCTGCACGCGGCCGACCGCTTCGTCCACGGACGTCGCCCTCATCAGCTCAGTGTCACGCACATCTGACCCGCAAGTCAAATACCTACCCAGGCTATTGACCCTTGAGTCGAACTTCGTCACTGTGGTCAACGTCGACGGGAGGCGGCCATGGATTTCGCACTCACCGCAGCGCAGCGCGCGTTCCGCAACCGCGCCCGCTCCCTCGCCGAGGACCACCTGCTCCCGGGCTACCGGGATCGCGAGGCCGCGGGCCGGATCGAGCCGGAACTGCGGCGCGAGATCGGACGGTCGGGCCTGATCGCACCCGAGCTGCCCACCGAGCTGGGGGGCGCCGGCGCGGACCGGGTCACCTCCGGTGTGATCACCGAGCAGATCGCCCGCGGCGACATCAACGTGGCCTACCTGCAGGTCGTGGGCTCCCTCGTCGGTCAGATCCTGGCGACTCACGCCACCCCGGAGATCGCCGCGCGGTGGGTGCCGCAGATCTGCCGGGGTGAGGAGATCGTCGGGATCGGGCTGACCGAGCCGCACGCGGGCTCGGACGCCGGCATGCCCCGGCTCTCGGCCGTGCGCGACGGCGACCACTGGGTGTTGGACGGGGTCAAGTCGCTGTCCTTCGCCCGCGACGCCTCCGCGGTCGTGGTCTTCGCCCGCAGCGGGCCGTCGGTGCAGCGGGGGCGCGACATCAGCGCGTTCCTCGTACCGCTCGACCTGCCCGGGGTGCGCCGGGAGCTCTACTCCGACATGGGCACGACGGCGGTCGGGCGCGGCGCGGCGCACCTGGAGGGAGTCCGGATTCCCGCGGACCACCTGCTCGGCGAGCAGGGCCGCGGCTTCAGCCAGGTGATGCGCGGCTTCGACTTCAGCCGCGCGCTGATCGGCCTGCAGTGCGTGGGCGCCGCCCAGCAGACCGTGGACGAGACCTGGCGCCACGTCGCGGGCCGCGAGGCCTTCGACCGGCCGTTGAGCACGAACCAGGGCGTGGCGTTCCCGCTGGCCGAGGCGGAGACGCTGCTGGCCGCGGCCCGGCTGCTGTGCCTGCAGACGTTGTGGCGGGGCGATGCCGGTGCTGCGCACACCGCGGACGCCGCGATGTGCAAGTGGTGGGCCCCGAAGACCGCGTACGACGTGATCACCCAGTGCCTGCTGCTGCACGGCCAGTACGGCTACCGCACCGAGCTGCCGATCGAGCAGCGGCTCCGCGACGTGCTCGGCCTGCAGATCGGGGACGGCACCGCTCAGATCATGAAGCTCGTGATCGCCCGGCAGAAGCTGGGCCGCGAGCTCGCGCCGTAGGGAGGAAGACCGTGGGAAAGCTCGACGAGAAGATCGCCATCGTCACCGGGGCCGGTCAGGGCATCGGCCGTGCCATCGCCGAGAAGCTCGCCGCGGAGGGCGCCACCGTCGTCGTCTCCGACGTCAACGAGGCCACCGCCACCGAGACCGCCGACGCGGTCGGCGGCGTCGCCGTGCCCGCCGACGTCACCGACCCCACGTCGGTGACGGCGATGGTCGCCCAGGCGCGCGAGCGGTTCGGCCGGATCGACGTGCTGGTCAACAACGCGGGCTGGGACAAGGCGGGCCCCTTCGTCGACTCCGATCCCGCCGACTGGGACCGGCTCATCGCGATCAACCTCTACGGCGTGCTCCACACGTCGAAGTCGGTGCTGCCGCTGATGGCCGAGCAGGGCCACGGGTCCGTCGTCAACATCGCCTCGGACGCGGGGCGCGTCGGCTCGTCCGGCGAGGCGGTGTACTCCGCGGCCAAGGGCGGCGTCATCGCGTTCACCAAGTCCACCGCCCGCGAGCTGGCCCGCGCTCACGTGAACGTCAACTGCGTGTGCCCCGGCCCGGCCGACACCGCGCTGTTCGCCTCCTTCGCCGGGCCGAAGCTGCGCGAGGCGCTGGTCAAGGCGATCCCGTTCCGGCGGCTCGCCGAGCCCGGCGACGTCGCCAACGCGGTCGCGTTCCTCGCCTCCGACGAGGCCGCCTACATCACCGGCCAGACCGTCAGCGTCAGCGGCGGCCTGACCATGAGCTGAACGGGCAGCGCCCGGACCCGACCCACCCACGAGGAGCCCGCCATGAGCCTGGACGACTACCAGCAGCTGAACTTCGAGCGCCACGACAACGGCGTCCTGCTGATCACCATCAACCGGCCCGACAAGTACAACGCCACCGACGAGCAGCTGCACGGCGAGCTGGCCCGCGTGTGGCGCGACGTCTCCGCGGACCGCCAGACACGCGTCGCCGTCGTGACCGGCGCCGGCAAGGCGTTCTCCGCGGGTGGCGACCTGGCGATGGTCGAGCGCATGGCGGGCGACCACGACCGCGTCTCGCACATGCTCACCGAGATGAGCGACCTCGTCTACAACATCATCAACTGCGAGAAGCCGATCGTGTCCGCCATCAACGGCGTCGCCGTCGGCGCCGGCATCGTGGTGGCCCTGCTGGCCGACATCGCGATCTGCGCCGAGGACGCCAAGCTCGGCGACGGGCACGTCAAGCTGGGCGTCGCCGCCGGCGACCACGCCGCGATCATCTGGCCGCTGCTGGCCGGCATGGCGAAGGCCCGCTACTACCTGCTCACCGGCGAGATGCTCACCGGCGCCGAGGCCGAGCGGCTGGGAATGGTCGCCAAGGCGCTGCCGCGCGACCAGGTGCTCGCCGAGTCCCTGCGGGTGGCGCAGGTCCTCGCCACCGGCTCCCAGCAGGCCATCCGGCTCACCAAGCGGTCCCTCAACAGCTGGCTGCGCGCCGCCGGACCGGCCTTCGACCAGTCCGCGGCCTACGAGATGCTCTGCTTCATGGGGCCCGACGTGCTCGAGGGTGTCGCGGCGCTGCGGGAGAAGCGGGAGCCGCGCTTCCCGTCCGCGCAGGCCGGGTGACCCGTCGGCTCGTCAGGTCGGCTCCCCGGAGTCATGTCGCGGGCGCGTGCCGCCGCGGCCCAAGATTCACCGGATCGGCCGCACTTGCATGAGGGCCGATCACCGAGCCGATGAGCATCACCGCAGGTCACGCGTACTGTTCAGGGCACACTTGGCGCCGGTCAAGCAAGCCTCTGTTGCCTGGCGGGGCCACCCGGAACCGCCCAGACTGCCCGCATGACTTCCGTCCAGGACCTTCCCCAGGTGCACAGCTGCTCGGCCACGAGCTGCTCGTACAACGATTCCTCCAGCTGCCACGCCGGCGCCATCACCATCGGCGGCGACCACGCCCACTGCGGCACCTTCGTGGAGATCTCGTTCCGCGCCGGGACCGACCGCAACGGGCTCGTGGGCGCGTGCCACCGCTCCGACTGCCGCTTCAACGACAAGCTCGAATGCACCGCCCCGTCGGTGGACATCGGCGCCGGCACCGACGTGGCCGACTGCCTGACCTACGAGGCCAGGTAGTCCAGCTCCCCGACGGGTTCGTAGGACAGCGTGCCCGTCCGGTCGACGCGCAGCGCGCCGTCGGCTGCCGCCAGGGCGGCCACCGGGTCGCGGTCGTTCACGAGCACGGCGCGCCCGTCGGCCACCGCGTGCAGCCGGCGCAGCAGCGCGGCACGCTCGTGGGCGGCCAGCCCGTCGGTGAAGCGGTCGACGAGCACGATGGTGGCGGCACCGCGGCCGGCCGCGTCGAGGGTCTCCAACCGGTCCGCGACCGGGTCGTCCGGGCCGGCCACCAGCCGCAGGACGCCGACGGCGGCGTTTCCCGGCGTGCGGGCAGTGCCCTCGTCCAGCTGCGCCATCACCCGGAGCCGGGCGAGCGCCGGCCCCAGCAGCACGGTGACGTCCCCGATCGGGAGTCGCAAGCCCACGTAGACCTCCCTCACTTCTACTGAGGCGACGCTAACCTGAGTTCCGCGCGGGTGTCCAGGCTCCGATGACGCAGGTCTCGCTCCGGTCCCGGGCGGCGAGATCCGAGGCGCTCGCGTTGCGCGTCCGCTCGACGCCCTGGTCGACCGGGCCCCAGCTGACGTACGTTGCAGGGAAGTGCCCGGACCCGGAGACGCTGAGGTGACGATGACGTCGTTCAGTTCCCGCACCCGACCCAGCAGCCCGGACGTCGTGGTCGTCGGCGCCGGTCTGGCCGGTCTCTACCAGCTCCACCGGCTGCGCGAGCTCGGTCTCACCTCGCGGGTGTTCGAGGCGGGCAGCGGGATCGGCGGCACCTGGTACTGGAACCGCTACCCGGGCGCGCGCTGCGACGTCGAGAGCCTGGAGTACTCCTACTCGTTCTCCGAGGAGCTCGAGCAGGAGTGGGAGTGGACCGAGCGCTACCCGGCCCAGCCGGAGATCCTGCGCTACGTCGAGCACGTCGCCGACCGGTTCGACCTGCGCCGCGACGTCGAGCTAAACACCCGGGTCGAGGCGGCCGTGTGGAACGGCGAGCGCTGGGAGGTCACGACCAGCCGCGGCGAGACCGTCGCCGCGCGGTACTGCATCTTCGCCACCGGCTGCCTGTCGAAGCCGAAGGACCTCGAGATCCCCGGCCTCGACGAGTTCGCCGGGCCGATCCACTCGACCGCCCGGTGGCCGCACGAGGGAGTCGACTTCTCGGGCCGGCGCGTCGCCGTGGTGGGCACGGGTTCGTCCGGCGTGCAGTCGGTCCCGCTGATCGCGGCGCAGGCCGCGGAGCTCACCGTCTTCCAGCGCACGGCGAACTACGTCGTCCCCGCGCACAACGCGCCGATGGACCCGGCGGCCCAGGCCGCGCGGAAGGCCGACTACCGCAGGTACCGCGCGGAGGCCCGGGAGTCCGCGGCCGGCCTGCTCGGCGCGGTCCCGGAGGGCAACGCCCTGGACGCCACGCCCGAGGAACGGCAGGCCGCCTTCGAGGGCGCGTGGGCGGAGGGCAGCCTGGGCGCGCTGCGACGCACCTACGCCGACCTCGGCATCGACCTGGCGGCGAACGACACCGTCGCCGACTTCATCCGCGACAAGATCCGCGAGACCGTCCACGACCCGGACACGGCGCTTGCCCTCGCCCCGGACGACCACCCCTTCGGCACCAAGCGGCCGTGCCTGGACACCGGGTACTTCGAGACCTTCAACCTGCCGCACGTCCGGCTCGTCGACGTCCGCAAGACGCCGATCCTCGAGTTCACGGCGCACGGCGTGCGGACGACCGAGGAGACGGTCGAGGTCGACGACCTCGTGCTCGCCACCGGCTTCGACGCCATGACCGGGGCCCTGCTCGCGATCGACATCCGCGGCCGTGACGGCGTCCGGCTGGCCGACGAGTGGGCGGCGGGCCCGCGCACCTACCTCGGCCTCGGCGTCGCCGGCTTCCCGAACCTCTTCACGATCACCGGGCCCGGGAGCCCGTCGGTGCTGAGCAACATGATGGTGTCGATCGAGCAGCACGTCGACTGGATCACCGAGTGCCTGCGCCGACTCGACGGCGCCACCATCGAACCGACCCCCGAGGCGCAGCGGACGTGGGTCGAGCACGTCGCCGAGGTCGGCGCCTCCACCCTCTACCCGCTCGCGAACTCCTGGTACCTCGGCTCCAACGTCCCCGGCAAACCGCGTGTGTTCCTGCCCTACATCGGCGGGGTCGGCGCGTACCGGGCGATCTGCGACGAGATCGCCGCGGACGGCTACCGGGGCTTCCTGACGGCCGGATAGGCGAACCGGCACCGGCTCGGGCCGGCCTCCGCCAACGCGGTGGCAACACGAGGTTCGCCCCGCGGATGCGGGTGGTGATCGTTGCGAGAAGCACCTGACGTCGCCGCGACAGCACCCACGCACTCCTCGGACCGATCACCCGACCCTGATCACTCCGACAAGTACGCCACGGTCGCCGCGCCCGCACCCAGGTACTGATCAGATCGATCACCGCTCGCTGCCTCCCGACCCGCAGCGAGGCCCCGGGCGTGGCACACCGCGCACCTCCACACGATCAAAGCCCGCGAACGCACGTGCGCGATGCGCTAGCGTCCGCGGGACGAGTCCGGGAGGACGACCTGGAACGCAAGCCCGATGTCGACGCCGCGGCCACGGCCGCGCTGCTGCGGCGGGTCTTCGGCTGCACGCCGGCGTTCGCCCGCACCCCTGACGGCGTCTCCACCCAGGTCTACCGGGTGTTCCGCGGAACCGACACGTTCTACCTGCGCGTCGCGGAGGAGCCCGGCGAGGACCTGCGCACCGAGGCGGAGCTCCACGATCGGCTGCGGGGCCTCGGTGTCCGCGTCGCCGACGTCGTCCACGTCGAGCCGCTCGACGCCGGCATCGGCCGCTCGGTCCTGATCACGACCGAGGTGCCCGGGACGTCACTGGCCGACGTCTCCGATCCTGCCGTCGCGGCCACCGTCGCCGAGGATGCGGGACGTGATCTCGCCCTGCTCAACGCGGTAGCGGTGGACGGGTACGGGTTCGTCCGCCGGCACGGTCCGGGGTGGCCGCTGCGCGCCGAGCACTCCCGCCATGCCACCTTCGTGATGTCACACCTGCCACAGCGGTGGCCGGGACCGCTCGAGTCGCTGTTCGACGGTCGGGACCTGGAGGCCGTGGAAGGCCTGCTCGAGCGCGAGCGCGCCCGGCCGCCGGCCCGCGCAGCACTGGCGCACGGGGACTTCGACGTCACCCCGATCTTCTGCGCCGACGGCCGCTACACCGGGCTCATCGACTTCGGCGAGATCCGCGGGACCGAGCCGCTGTTCGACCTCGGGCACTTCCTGCTGCACGACCGCGAGACCCTGCCCGTCGCGCTCCTGCCCGCGGTGCTGCGCGGATACCAGCAGGTCCGGCCACTGCCGGCCGACCACGCCGAGACCATCCTGCGCAGTGCCGTCCTGCTGGGGCTGCGGCAGCTGTCGCGCTGGCTCGGCCCGCCGCGTGGTTTCGGGCTCGACCACCCCGCGGTCGTGGACCGGGCGCGGCGGATCACGGAGCTGGTCGCTCCGCTGTGACCATGACGGCAGGACCCTGCGGGAACCTTGACGACCTTCCCAACGGTCAGGTAAGCCTCACCTGCCTTGCTCCCTCCGTGCCCGGGCCCGCCTCGGCACGCCTGCTGAAAGCCGAGAACGACGATGACGACTCCTGGGCGCCGTTCGTGGCGCGGCCGGGTCCGGGCCGTGTCCACCGCGATCGCCGCAGCCGCGGCCGTCGCCGTGCTGGCCGCCTGTGGCGCCGGAACCGAGCCCACGGAGCCCGCTGCGCCCGCCGCGGGTTCTGCGCCCGGCTTCCCGGTGACGATCGAGCACGCCTTCGGTACGACGACGATCGAGCAGCCGCCCCAGCGGGTCGTGGCGCTCGGGTTCAACGAAGCAGACTTCGTGCTCGCCCTCGGTGCGCAGCCGGTCGGGGTGCGCGACTTCATCGGCAGCTTCGACGAGGACACCAGGGCCTGGGCACGTGACCTGATCACCGGCCCTCCGCCCGAGAAGGTCGGCGGCAACGAGATCGACTTCGAGAAGATCGCCCAGCTGCAGCCCGACCTGATCATGGGGGTGTACTCCTTCATGGACCGGTCCGACTACGACAAGCTCTCGCAGCTCGCACCCACCGTGGCGGCGCCCTCGGCGGAGACGACGACCACCTGGCAGGAGCAGACCCGCATCACCGGGCAGGCGCTGGGCAAGCCCGGCGAGGCGGAGCAGCTGGTCGCCTCGGTCGAGCAGCGGTTCGCCGACGCGTCGGCCGCACACCCGTCCTTCGCCGGGAAGACGATCGCCGTCGCCCTCGCCCAGGAGACCGCCACCACCTACGTCCTCGAGCCGACCGACCTGCGCGCCCAGTTCTTCACCGACCTGGGTTTCGTCAACTCCACGCACACGGGTGCGGTCTCTCCGGAGCAGTTCGGCGTGCTCGACGAGGACGTCCTGGTCGTCTTGGGGGCCGAGGAGGACGCGATGCTCGCGAACCCGGTGTTCGCCCAGGTCCCCGTCGTGAGCGAGGGCCGCACCTACTTCACCGGCACTTTCGCCTCCGAGTTCAACGGCGCCCTCGGCTTCGGCAGCCCGCTGAGCTTGCCTTATGCGCTCGAGATCGCCGTCCCGGAGCTCTCGGCCGTCACGGAGGCCGTCCCGGGCGGATGAGCGTGGGGCCGCACGGTGACCGCTGCCACCGAGGAAGAAAGAACTTTAACGTTACCCAGCCGCGTCGGCATCGTTGACCGACTGTCACCAACGGACTCGGGGGCTCGTCCGAACGGCTGCCAGAGGTAGTCGTGGGCGGGCTTGCGGTGACACAAGGTAGGCGGCTCCAGGAGGGAATCGTGTCTGACACGACGCCGGGCGACCGGCGGTGGGCTGCGCCTGACAGTTGCAGATCCACAGAGCGGGGAGAAAGTATGCGTTCCACCATCCGTCACACCGGACGGATCGCCGTCGTGGCCACGACCGCCGTCGTGAGCTTCGGCGTGCTCGCGGGTCCGGCATTCGCCGACAACGACTCGCCGGACCTCGAGCTGACGCTGTCCGAGCCGGCCGCCGCCGCGCCGGGCAGCACGGTCGACGTGGAGTACACGCTCACCAACGTCAGCGACAAGGCGACCGACGGCATGCTGCTCAACATGTCGCTGCCGGAGTACGTCAGCTTCGCGCCGGCCTCGAACTGCCAGGAGACGGGCGAGAACAACGAGGGCGGCACCCTGGTCAGCTGCAACATCAGCGGACCCGAGGGCAAGCTCGGCGCCGGCGAGTCGCTGGAGTCGTCCACGCCGTTCCAGATCTCGCCCGACGCTCCCGCCGACGCCGACCTCGGCAAGCTGGGCGCCCTGGTCGTGCCGCTGAAGGACGGGGCGGAGGAGACCGAGGACTGGACCGACACCAGCGGCCCCAACGCCGCCGAGACGTCGATCTCGACGGCCTCCGGCTCGAGCGCGGGCGGCTGGCTGTCCTCGCTCACGGGCATGTTCTCCTGATCGGAGATCAGGGACCCCCTGCCTGAACAGGCGATCCGTGGCCCTTCTCCGGCCGTGTGCACGCGGCCGGAGGAGGGCCACACCCATGTCCGGCCCGGGCCGAGGGTCGGTACGCGAGACTCGTCGAGTGCCAGTGGTCAAGACCGTCAACGATGTCGTGCTGTTCGCCGTCGAGCTCGTGGCCTGGGCGGCGTTCGGGGTGTGGGGCTGGCACGTCGGCGCGGGCCCGTGGAGGTGGGTGCTCGCGGGCATCCTGCCCCTGGCGGTCATCGGCCTGTGGGCGGTATGGGCCGCACCGACCTCGGGCAACCGCCTCACCGACCCGGCCCTGTTCGCCTTCCAGCTCGGCGTGTTCCTGATCGGGGCAGCACTGCTCGTACTCGCCGAGCGACCGGTATGGGGCTGGGTACTGGGCGCAGTAGCGATGCTGGTCCTGGTACTCGACCGAACCCTGGCAGATGCACGGACGTGACGATCACGGCGCCGACCCCTGACGTCACTCCGCGCGTTTTCGGGCGGCGCGTCAGCGGCCGCTGAGCTCGTCGACCCGCCGCGCGAGCTCGTCGCGGTGGTGGCGCAGCGCGGTCATCCGCTGCTCGACGACCGCGAGCCGCGCGCGGTAGGTCTCCAGCGCGAGGCCGGGGTCGTCGCAGGCGGCAAGGCCGTCCATGTCCAGGCACGGCTCGAGCTCCTTCACGCCTTCGAGCGTCAGCCCGGCCGCGAGCATCTCGGCGACGCCACGCGCCCGGCGCTCGGCAGCCTCGTCGTACTCGCGCCACCCGTTCGCGGTGCGGCGCGACCTCAGCAGCCCCTGCTGCTCGTAGTAGCGCAGGGACCGCCGGCTCACCCCGCTCCGCCGTGAGAGCTCACCGATCAGCATCCGCCCGTCTCCGTCCTTGACCTTGACACCCGTGTCAGTACCTAGCGTCCACGACATGATCGAAGATTCCGAAAGCAAGTGGTCCGAGCGCACCGCCGTGGTCACCGGGGGCGGGTCGGGCATCGGCCGCGCGGTGGCCATCGACCTGGCCGAGCGCGGGGCGGATGTTCTCGTGGTGGGCCGGCGGGCCGACGCGCTCGCCGCCACCGCGGGCCACCACCCCGGCATCCGCCCCCACGTCGCCGACGTCGGCAGGTCCGAGGACGTCGCGACGATCATCGACGCGGCGCTCGTCGAGCGAGGACGCCTCGACGTCCTGGTCAACAACGCCGGTCTGGGCCGGCCCGCCGCGCTGGGCGACATCACGTCCGAGGACGCGGCGTTGATGTGGGCCACCAACGTCCTCGGGCCCGTGCTGCTGACCCAGGCCGCCCTCCCGCACCTGCGCGCGGACGGCGGCAGCATCGTCAACGTGTCCAGCACGTTCGGAGCCAAGCCGGCTCCCGGCATCAGTGTGTACGGCGCGACGAAAGCCGCCCTCGAGCAGCTCACCCGCAGCTGGGCCCTCGAGCTCGCCGCGCACGGCGTCCGGGTCAACGCGGTCGCGCCCGGCCCCACCGAGAGCGGAGCGCTGACGGCCATGGGCCTGTCCCCCGACGAGATCGCGCAGCTCGAGGCCGACGAGCGCGCCCGCATCCCGCTGGGCCGACGGGGCCGGCCCGAGGACGTGGCGCCCTGGATCCGCGCGCTGGCCGATCCGACGCGGTGGGTGACCGGCCAGGTCGTCGGCGTCGACGGCGGCTATCTGATCGCCTGACGTCGGCCCACCGCTCAGACCGCGACGACGTCGACCAGATCTGTGATGCCGACGAAGTCGTCGATGTTGCGGGTGTAGAGCCGCGCTGAATGGGCGTGGGCGGTTGCCGCGATCAGGAGGTCCATCGTGCGCGCCCGCGGTTGGCGCCCCGCAGCGACCACCGCGGAAGCGAGCTGTCCGTAGCTGGCCGCGACGGCGTCGTCGACCGGCAGCGGGTCGAACGTCCGCTGCAGCACGCTGAGACGCCGCAGACGCTCCGCCCGCACGGCGGGTTCCCGCGCGACGAGAACACCGAAGTGCAGTTCAGCCACGGTCACTGCGCTGATGGCCAGCTCCCCGCCGATCTGCGGGACATCGGTGGCTATGACGAGGTTGGTGTCCAGTACAGCCCTCACGTCGCCGTCCGCGGTTCGCGGAGGGCATCGTCGACCCGGTCGCGATCGGCGGTCCACTCCGCGTCGGCGGGGCCCTCGAACACGTGCGCGATCTCGGAGTAGCTGCGCCAGGATCGCGGAACGGCCGGCACCAGTCGGACGCTCGGTCGGCCGGCAACGGTGATCGTGACCTCCTCGCCGGCCTCAGCTCGACGGACCAGCTCGGACGCCTGTTGCCGCAGCTCACGAAGTCCAACAACGACGCTCATACGGCAGGGTAGCACATGTGCTATCACACGGACGACCCGAGCCGAACTGCTCCGGGCCGGCTTCCCGGTCAATGCCGTTGCGCCCCGCCACCTCCCACAACAGGATGCGAGGCGTGGCGGCACCGGAGTTGGGATCGTGGGCCCCGGCGAGCGTTCACGAGGTCGCCGCCCTCTTCGCCGACTTCCCGGGGCCCTGGTGGATCGCGGGCGGGTTCGCGATCGAGCTGGCCGCGGGACGCGCGATCCGTTCCCACGACGACATCGACGTCGGGCTCCTCAGGGCCGACCACCTCCACGCCCACGCCGCGCTCCCGGGCTGGGAGCTGTGGGCCGCGGACCCGCCCGGACAGCTACGACCGTGGGAGCGGGGCGAGCCGTTGCCGGGCCAGGTCCACGACGTGTGGTGCCGCCCTCACGCCACGGCCCCGTGGCGCGTCCAGTTGATGATCGACGAGTCGGACGGGTCGGACTGGGTGTCGCGGCGCGACCCCCGCCTGCGCCGCCCGCTCCGTGAGATCGTCCGCACGACCGCCGACGGCGTCCCCTTCCTGGCACCCGAGGTGCAGCTGCACCACAAGGCGCGTGCCCGCCGCCCCAAGGACGTGGTCGATCTGCACGCCGCCCGCCCGGTCCTCGGTGCGGCCGAGCGGGAGTGGCTCCGGGACGCGATCAGTGCCGCGGAACCGGACCACCCCTGGCTCGCGCTGCTGCGATGAGGCCGGTTCAGGCGAACACGTCTGCGACGTAGCGGGCGTGGTCGTGCTGCATCGCGTCCAGCCAGGCCTGTGCCTCCTGCGCCGTGGCCCCGGTGGCCTCCCGGTAGATCCGGGTGCAGGTCTCGTAGACCGCGGGGGCCATCCGCCGGCCGTCGCCGCAGACGTAGAAGACGGCCCCGTCGCGGACGAGCTCGACCACGCGGTCGCGGTCGGCCCACAGCCGGTCCTGCACGTAGCGGATCCCGTCGACCGGCTCGGCCGAGAAGGCGGGATGCACCTCGACGATCCCGGCCTCGGCCCAGGCGGCCAGCTCGTCGCGGTAGAGGTAGTCGACCCCCGGGTGGTCGCAGCCGAAGAACAGCAGCGCGGGGGCGGGCGCGACGCCGTCGGCCTGCGCGCGCAGTGCCCGGTCCTGCAGGAATCCCCGGAACGGGGCGATCCCGGTGCCGGCGCAGACCATCACCATCGGCGTGGCCTGCGACTGAGGCGGGTGGAAGGCCACGTTGGAGGGACGCACGGTGACGGCCACCTTCGTGCCGGGGCGGGCCTGGGCGAGGTAGGTCGAGGCCGCGCCCTCGTGCATGCCCTGGCCGGACAGGGCGGGCCCGCTGACCACCGCGAAGCTGAGCGTGACGTGGTCGGGGCTCCACCGCGGCGAGGACGAGATCGAGTACTGGCGCGGCGTCAGCGGGCCGAGTAGCTGGAGGAAGCTGGCGAACGCGAGCTGGCAGGCCGGGTAGCGCTCGAGCAGGTCCAGGACGCTCACGCGCTTGTCGAGCACCTCGGCGGCGTAGGAGTCCGGGTCGCCGGCGAGGGCTTCGAGGGCCTTCTTGTCCGGCGGGCAGACCGTGGCGTCGGCGAGCTGCTCGATCTGCTTGCGCGTAGCGGGCTGGGCCAACTCGACGTAGCTGGCCAGCAGTTCCCCTGCCGTCACCGGGGTGTCGGTGGGCAGGAAGGTGCGCCCGCCGCCGGAGCGGATCACGACGTTGCTGTCGTAGACGAGGTCGAAGCGGTTCAGGGCGCGGTCGACGGTTGCGGCCGGGTTGAGCGGCAGGACCACCAGGTAGTCGCCCGCCTGGTAGCCGGCCCCGTCGGGCAGCGCGATCTCGATGTGGCGCTTGGAGCGCGCGCCCGGGGCCGAGGTGTCGACCAGCTCGCGGTTGGCCACGACGGTGCCGAGCTCGAGCCCGTTCTGGCGCAGGATCGGGTCGCGCACGGCGCCGACGAACTCGACCTCGAGCTGCGGCGTCGGCGCCGGTTCGCGGCCGGACTGGCCGAACTCGCCGTCGACGGGCTCCCAGAACCCGGCGTACCAGTCCTCGAAGTCGCCGAAGAAGTCACCGCGGGCGTTCGCCTCGCCGCGCGCGACGAGCCGCCGCGCCCCGGCCCGCGACAGGTGCTCGTCGATCGCCTTCGGCACCGCCTGGTAGGTGCGGGCCCAGTCCTTGTTGCCGTTGCCGAACACCGCGTACCGGACGCCGTCGAGCGCGCCCCCGGCCAGGTTCTGCACCCACGGGACGAACGCGCGGGCGTTGTTGGGCGGCTGCCCCTCGTAGGAGGAGGTCACGATGACGACGGCACCCTCGGTGGGCAGGTGCCCGGCGGCGCCGTCGAGGCTGTCGAGGGTGGCGGTGTAGCCGCGCAGCCGCGCATCGTTGGCGATCCGCTGGGCGAACGCCTCGGACGTGCCCGCGTTCGACCCGTACAGCACCCGGATCGGGATCCCGTTCGCCGCCGCGGCCGTGGTCTCCCGATCGGCGACGCGCTTCTCGGACGGGGCGGCGGGGACGATCGTCGTCTCGCGGCGGCGGACGTGCACGTACAGCCCGTCGGGCTTCATGGTCAGCGTCTGCTTGACGCTCAGTCGGTAGTCCGGATCGGCGGCGGTGAGCTCGAAGCGCTGCAGCAGCATGGCCAGGAACAGCGTCGCCTCCTGCAGCGCGAACCCGCGGCCGATGCAGGAACGCTGTCCGTTGCCGAACGGCTTCCACGCGTTCGAGGGCAGCGCGGCGGCGCGGTCGAACGCGAAGCGGTCCGGGTCGAACTCCTGCGCCTGCCCGCCCCACACCGCGGGGTCGCGGTGCAGCTGCGGGATGAGCACGAGCAGCGTCTGCCCCGCGCGCACGGGGTAGCGCCCGCCGATGACGGTGTCCTCGTAGGGCTGCACGGCGAACGCGGGCGCCGTCGGCCACAACCGCAGGCTCTCCTTGAAGACCTGGTCGAGGTAGCCCAACCGCGCTAGGTCCTCGTAGCGGGGCGCCCGGTCGCCGAGCACCTCGTCGACGTGCGCGCGGGCGCGGTCGAGGATCTCGGGGTTGCGCAGCAGCTCGTAGAGGGTGAAGGTCAGCAGGCCGCTGGTGGTCTCGTGGCCCGCGATGAGGAACGTGACGAGCTGGTAGCGCACGTTCTCGTCCGAGAGCCGCTCGCCGGTCCGCGGGTCGGCGGCCTCGAGCATCGTGTCGAGGATGTCGTGCTGCCCGTCGGGGAGCGGCCGGCGCCTGCGGTCGGCGATGATCTGGTCGGCCACCTCGTACATCAGCCGCTTGTCCTCGTCGTACTGGTGGCGGGTGCGCAGCATCAAGCGGTTCTGCAGCGGCAGCCGCCGCCCACGCTCCCCCGACTCCACCAGCGACCGCACCATGGCGCCGACGAACGGGTGCATCTGCTCGCTGTAGAGGCTGTTGAAGCGGTAGCTGAACGAGCAGAGCGCGATGGTGTCCAGCGTCAGCCGGGTGGTGTTGTCGCTGACGTCGACACGCTGCCCGGGGCCCTGCCGCTCCCACTTCACCAGCAGCTGCTCGGCGATGTCGGTCATCCCGTCGAACATCTCCCGCAGCGCGGCCGGCCCGAACGCCGGCATGAGGATGCGGTGCGCCGCGCCCCAGTTCGGCTCGTCGGTCTCGGCGGTGAACAGGCCGTCGCCGGCGAAGTCGCGCACGTTGCGCAGCGGGTTGTGCAGCTTCTTGTCGAACCGCGACTCGTCACACAGCTCGTCGACCAGCTCCTGGGAGCTGACCACGACGAGGTCCCCGCCCGGCACCTCGAGGCGGTAGATCGGGCCGTGCTCGTCGGCCAGCTCCATCAGGCCGAAGATGCCCTTCTCACCGTCGAGGTCGGGCAGGTTGCCGACGAGGGGTCGCGGGCGGGGCTGCGGGATCAGCTCGGTGGACACGACCCCGAGTATCCGGTCACCACCCACCTCGAACTTGCCCCTGCGCGACAATGATTTACCTTCGGGTGACATGAGTTCCGTCGTCCGGGCCGATCGAGGGGCAGCCTGTCGCGCGCCCCGTGATTCAGAAGGCGCTGATGTTGCGAGCCCGCTCGCGGCGGGTCAACGTGCTGATGACGGCGGACTGGCCGTGACGGCGGACGGCGAGGCGGGCGAGCAGGTCGCGGACCGGCGCGAACGCCGGCTCGGGGAACTCCGGCGTGGGGAGTTGCAGGCTCTCGGCGAGGTCGGTGGTGTGGACGACGACCTCGAGCAGGCGCGTGTGGAGGAAGTCGTCCCGGCGCAGGGCCCAGCCCTGCCACGGGATGTCGATCGTCTCCTGCGCCATACCGGACCGCAGCTGCCCAGTGGTGCTCGACGTGTCCCTCTCGAGCCGTTCGAGCATCTGGGTGTGCCCGAGTTCGGCCTCGGAGTCGTCGGTGGTGTGATCGTTGGCCGGATCGTGGGGCGAGGTCGAGGTGACCCAGCCGGCGCGGGCGTAGTGCTCGTCGACCGAGGCGAGGAGGGGAAGCGTCGACGGAGCGCCCAGCAGTTGCGCGGCGCGAGTCATCTGGCGCGAGAGGTGGCATGCGAGTGCCCCGACCGACATCTCGGGCAGGGCGCTGTCGTTCCGCCAGAGATCGGCCACCGCCGCGTGGCGAAGAAGACCGGCCGCGACGCCCGCTCCGTCGAGGAACGCGCCGTCGAGGCCCTGCCGTATCGATCGGTCCATGGCTTGCATGACGTCCGTCGTCCTGCGGGAGTTCCGCGGGTACCCGCTCTCCCCACTGCGGCGTCGACGATTTACCTTCCGACGACATGAGCTCCGTCGTCAGGGCCGCTGCGTTGCGCGGCCTCCCGCAGCTCGTCCACGGCCTGGGTGGCGACGCGGACGGGCTCTTCGCGCGCGCGAGGGTGCCGGTCGACTCGCTGGACAACGACGACGCGCTGGTCCCCTCGCGCACCGCGGGCCGGCTGCTGGAAACGGCCGCGAGCGAGCTGCACCGCCCGGACCTCGGCCTGCGCCTGGCCGCGCAGCAGGACATCGGTGTGCTCGGCCCGCTGTCGATCGCGGTGGAGAACTCCGCGACACTCGGGGACGCCCTCGACTGCGCCACCCGCTTCCTGTTCGCCCACAGCCCCGGCTCCCGCGTCGCGCAGGTGCCAGACCCGCAGTCCGCACCGGGCGTCGTGGGCCTGCTCTACGAGAACGCCGACCCCATGCCCGCGCAGGCCGTCGACCACGCGCTCGGCCTGTTCCACCGGGTCATCGTGCTGCTGCACGGCGGCTCCTACGGGCTGCGCTCCGCCCACCTCCCGCACCCGCCACTGGCGCCCGTCAGCAGCTACACCGACCACTTCGGCGCCGACGTGCGCTTCGCGCAGCCCGGCGCGCTCCTGCGCGTCCCGACACGGCTGCTCACCACCGCATTGCCCGGCGCCGACCCGGTACTCCGGGAGATCACCCTCGACTACATCGCCGCGCACTTCACCGAACCCGCGCGGAGCACGAGCGACCAGGTCCGGCTGCTGCTGGCCCGCTCCCTGGGCTCCGCGCCCATCCATCTCGCCGCGATCGCCCGCCTGCTCACCGTCCACCCGCGCACGCTGCAACGTCGCCTCGCCGCGGAATCCACCAGCTTCGACGCGCTCCTCGACGACGTCCGCCGCACCACCGCTCACCGGCTCATCACCGAGACCGACCTCCCCTTCTCGCAGGTCACCGCCATGGTCGGGCTGACGGGACAGTCAGCGCTGACGCGTGCGGTCCGCCGCTGGAGCGGTCGGGCCCCCAGAGACCTGCGACAGCAGCGCCCGGTCGCCGCGGCGCCAGGAGTTTCCGGCGGGGCCGATGCGTGAGCGACCGGACTGGCCCGCACTGCGTGAACGCCTGCGCGGCGAGCACCGGGAGATCTACGCCGCGCTCGCCGCCGGCCGTATCGATGCGCACATCCGCGCGTTCCACGGTGTCGTCCCGGCACGAAGTGCGGTGGCTGACCGGAGCGCCCGAGAGGCCGACCCGCAGTCGTGACCTGCTCGGGTGGCCGGGCAGTGCCGCCAGGTCGGCGTCGATGGGCTGTGGTACCCGGATCGGGTAGGACCGGCCGCACGACGGCAGCGCGCTGGACGGGAACGGGTTCCCGTCGGCCCGGCCATCAGGGGTTCCGGCGGGGTTTCTGTTCCGGGTCGATCCATTTCGGTGGGATGAACTCGGGTAACCCGTCACGGATCCGCACCACCCACCCGGAATCGTGGATCAGGCGGTGGTGCACCTTGCACAAACTCACCAGGTTGTTCAGTTCGGTGGGGCCGCCGTACTCCCACTCCCAGATATGGTGGATTTCGCACCACGATGGCGTCCGGTCGCAGCCCGGGTGCGCGCATCCACGGTCGCGGGCGGTGACCGCCCTGCGCAACCCGTCGGGGATCACCCGGGTGGAGCGCCCCACGTCGAGGGGTTGCCCGGCGCCGTTCATGACGATCGGTACGACCGCTGCGTCGCAGGCCAGCATCCGTAGCGAGGTGGGGCTCATGCGGCCGCCGAAGTCGAGCATCGCGGAGCGGGCGCGGGTTTCGAGGTCTTCGAGCCGGATCAGCACGTTGAGGTGTGGGCGTCGCCCGCCGGTGTCGGGGAGGGTGGCGTGGGCGAGGACGAACCCGCAGGCGTCGGCGAGGGCTTCGGCCTGACGCTGCCCCGTCGATCGTTGATCATCGCGGCCGAGAGGCTTCGCTTTGGCGTCGATCACGGAGGCGATCGCGTCGAACATCGCCGCGTCGTCGAACTGCCCGCTGATCGTGCCGCCCGACCCGTCGCGACGCTTACGGACCTGCAGCCGGTTGACCGGCTCCGGCGGGTTGTCATCAGGTTCGGGGCCGTCGCCGTCGAGCGCTTCGAGGAGCTGTGTGCCGATCTTGCGTAGCTGTCCGGGCGAGTACTCGGCGGCCATACCGGCCAGCTGTTCTTCCAACCCGGCGCGTTGCCAGTCGGTGATCCGCCCGGCCTCGGGGGTGTTGAGCAGGGCGGCGATCACTTCGACGTGGCGCAGCCCTGCCTGCCCGGCGGCGAACGCCTTCCCGGTGGCGGGCAGGCGGGCGGGGAGCACGGTGCCGTCGATCCCGATCTGCTCGCACGCCTGCTCCGCGGCCACCACCCGGCGGCGCGCTTCGTAGGAGTCGCAGCCCAGCAGGTCGGTCAACGCGCCTTCGGGTTTGCGATAGCCGCGTTCGGCGAACGTGCCGCGCCGTTGCAGCGCGGCAGTGGTGGAGACGATGAGGTGGTCGTGCTGTCGGGACATGCCTTCACCGATGGTGAGCACCGACAGCAGTTCCGCGTCTGAGGTCAGGGGGTTTTCCGCGGCCTGCCGGAATGCGTCGAACGCCTCTTGGAGGTGTTCGTACGCGGCGGCGACTGCGGACATACCTCCAGTTTAGTCGAACAGGTGTTCGATGGCATGGGTCTGTTCGGGTGATCCCACCGTGTGCAATAGTGAACGATGCCTGCCGAGATGATCGGCTTGACAGAACAACGTGTGAGGGCCGCCCCTTGCCGCGAACGTCGTCTGTCGGTGTGTCAGCGGCGATCCTGCTCTGCCTCGTAGTCCGGGTTGCAGTGGGCGCGCCGTCCCCGACTCGAGACTTCCTGCTCCACCCTATTTCCAGGTCTCACACGCAGTCGGTTCGGCGCCGAGGTCGACCTCCGCGCCGAAGGTGGCCGGGTGGGGCACAAGCAACGAATACCGTGGTCGACCGGGCAGCCGTCCCCGACGCGGGCCCAGGCCTGTTCCGGACGAGCCCGTGGCGGCCGGGTCCGTGCCCACCTGGCTGTGGTGCCGTTCTCGAACCCCTTCAAAACGGCCTTGACCAGCGGGACAGGACCTGAGCCGCACCACTTCGCTGCAGGTCCCTGCTCCCTGGGAACGGGAGGTGGACACACCTTCGCTCTGGCCAATGATCATCGATAAGGGTGTGGAACGGGACCACCGCAAGGTGGGCGCCCACCTGGCAGCGACGGGCTCGTCCCGAACGGGCCTGGGCCCGCGCCGGGAACGGCCGCCCACCCAGCCCGGATATTCGGCAGTTCCACCAACCCGACCACCCCGCCAACGGAAAGGGGCAGCGGAACGCGGCCGACCACGCCGAAGACCAGGGGCGGGGCGTGGGGCAGCGGCCGCGAGCCGGGGACGGCGCGCCCACAGGTGTTTTCATGACCAGATAGACGTGAGAGGTGTTGAATCTTCCCCGAATCCCTCCCAGGTCTATCTGATCATGAAAACGGCGTTCCGCGGATGTGAGAGGAGGACTTGATCGCCGAAAATGGTGCCAGAACAGCAGACCTGCAGCCCTCGCACCACTCCTGGCGATCATGACGGCGAGAGTGGCGTGAAGGCAGTCGCGAGCGGGTCCGACGTATGACTCACACCGCACTGCCGCGTGATCAAGGCCGGCGCAGGCAGGTGGCGGACGCATCGACCGCCTCACCGAGATGAACCTCGAACACCCGACGTCGGCGCCGACCGAGTCTTTCACTCCTGCCGCATTCCCGTCGTGCGTGACCAACTCTCCTCCGTGCGCCCCAGCCTCGCGTCGGTCTGGTGACGGACGACGATGCGCTGCACCGCGTTCCTGAGCGGAACGCGACCGGGGCCGCCTGCCGGGTCACCCCGGGACAAACCCCACCGAGCGGGAAGCGCCGCGTGGTGATTGCGTAGCCGGGTGACTTCGAGGAAGGACGCGCCGTGAACGTGCTGGCCAGAGCGGGCGGGCTGCTCGCGGATGCCCTGCTGGGCCTCCCGCTGCGCGCGACCGCGTACGCCGTGGACCGTGACGTCGCCGTTCCCGTCCCCGGCGGGGTGTCGCTGCTCGGCGACCTCTACCGCCCGCGACGCGCCGCCGGTCCACAACCCGTGGTGCTGATCCGCCTGCCCTACGGCCGCACCGGGATGGTCGCGCACGCCTTCGCGGCGCCCTACGCGCGGCGCGGCTTCCAGGTCTTCGTCCAGTCCACGCGCGGGACGTTCGGGTCCGGCGGCCACTTCCGGCCCTTCACCGCCGAGCACGAGGACGGGCTTGCCACCGTGGCCTGGCTGCGGGAGCAGCCGTGGTGCGACGGCCGCGTCGCGATGACCGGGGGCAGCTACTTCGGGCACACGCAGTGGGCGGTCGCACCCTACGTGGACCCGCCGCTGGTGTCGGTCTCGCCGCACATCACGGCGGCGCGGATCACCGCCGCGTTCTACGACCACGGCGCGCCCCTGCTGCAGAACGCGCTGACCTGGTCCAGCCAGATCGGCCGGCAGGAGGCGGGCGGTCTGCCCGCACCGATCCCCCGCCCGCGGCTCGCGGTGAAGCTCCGCCACGCGCTCCGCCGGCTGCCACTCCAAGCCGCGGACACGGCCGTCGTGGGTGCTCCGGTCGCGTTCTGGCGCGACTTCACCACCCACGCCGAGCCGGGCGACGACTTCTGGTCGGTCGCGGACCACGACGGCGCCGACCTGGCGCGCATGCCGCCGGTGAACATGGTGACCGGCTGGTGGGATCTGTTCGCCGCCGAGCAGCTCGCCGACTACCGCGCCCTGCGGGCTGCAGGCGTGCCGGCGCGGATCACGGTCGGTCCGTGGCTGCACGGCGAGACGGGCGAGCTCAAGGCGCTCGTGCGCACCGACGTCACGTGGCTCGACCACCACCTCCGCGGCGGCCCGGCACCCAAGGGCGCGCCCGTGCGGCTGTACCTGCAGGAGGCCGGCACCTGGCTGGAGTTCGACTCCTGGCCGCCCTCGCGCAGCCGTGACGTGCTCCACCACCTGCGGCCGGGCGGCGGGCTCACGGAGGAGGCCGAGGCCGGCGATCCCGAACCCAGCCGGTTCACCTACGACCCGACCGACCCGACCCCGACCGTCGGCGGGCCGATGCTGCAGGCGCCGGGCAAGCAGGCCGACAACCGCTCCGTCGAGGAACGCGCCGACGTGCTCGTCTTCACCGGCCCCGTGCTGGCGTCCGGCCTCGACGTGGTCGGGCCCGTGCGCGCCCGCGTGTACGTCCGCCCCGAACTCGAGCACGCCGACGTGTTCGTGCGGCTGTGCGACGTCGACCGGGACGGGGCGTCGCGCAACGTCGTGGACGGCATCCGCAGGCTCGACCCGCGCACCGTGCCCGGGCCGGACGTCACGGTCGGCGAGGACGGGGTCCTCGCCGTCGACGTCGAGCTGTTCCCCACCGCGTACCGCATCGCGGCCGGGCACCGGCTGCGCGTCCAGGTCAGCGGGGGCGCCTTCCCGCGCTTCGCGCGCAACCTCGGCACCGGCGAGCCGCTCGGCACCGCCGTCGCCGGACGCCCCTGCCCGTTCCGGGTGTTCCACGACACCGGGCACCCGTCGCACGTGGTCCTGCCCGTCCTGTCCTGAGCCGCGCGTGGCGGGCGACCGGGTACCGCTGGACCCGGAACCTCGCCCGTCAACCGGCCTCTCGCCGAGTCGTGCTTGTTTGACCGGGTCGCCATCGCGGAAACTCGGGGGCGTGAGTGAGAACACGGGAGTGGACCTGCGGCTCGACGAGGCCGGGCTGGCTGCTGACCTGCCCCGCCCCGGCCACCTGCAGGACCAGATCCAGGACGTGCCGTTCCGGCCGGTCCAGTTCCGCGACGACGACCTGGCGACGGCGCTGGAACGGTCGGCGGACTGGCTGCGGCGCGTCGAGTCCTGGCTCGGTGAACCGGTCGACGTCATCGCCATCCACCTGGACTACGACGACGCCAGCGGTTCCCCCTACTACGAGGTGAAGCTTCTCTGCAACGACGAGGACCTGGCGGGTGCGCCGGTCGCGATGCGGGCCGCCCGGGAGGACGCCTCCGGCTGATCTGCCCGACCTCCACCACGAGCGCCCCGCGATCCGTAGGGTCGGGCGGGTGCGGATCAGCCACGGCACGGGACTCCCTGCGGCCGGGATCCACGAGGAAGACGGTGCTGTGCCGCCCATGGACGAGCTCCGCATACGCGCCGCTGAACCCGATGAGGCCGGAGCTCTCACGGAGCTGACGCGACGGTCGAAGGCGTACTGGGGCTATCCGCAGGCGATGATGGACGGCTGGGCGGACATGCTGTCGGTCAGCGCCGCCGCCATCCGTGACGGGCGGTTCGTGGTCGCGGAGCGGGGCGGCGTGGTGGCGGGCTATTACCAGCTCACCGGCAGGCCGCCGAACGGCGATCTGGCAGACCTGTTCCTCGAACCCGAGGCGATCGGCACCGGCCTGGGGCGGGTGCTCTGGGAACACGCCGTCGCCTCGGCCCGCCGGGCCGGATTCCAGACCTTGACCCTGGAATCCGACCCGCACGCCGAGGCGTTCTACCTGCACATGGGGGCCGAGTACGTCGGCGATCGAGAGGTCGCGCCCGGCCGGGCACTGCCGGTCCTGCGGGTCACCTTCCCCACCGCGTGAGGACCCTTCGCACCTGTCAGGCGTTGCGGGCCCGCAGCAGCGCGGGGACGAGTACGGCGACGGCGAGGTGGACGAAGAACAGCGCCACCTGGGTGCCGGGCGTGGCGTCGATGAGGAAGATCGGGACCATCGACGCGATGACCACGATCGACGCCGTCGTGACCCAGATCCTGGCCGCGTGCCGGGTGAGTCGTTCCAACAGGGCGAGGGTTCCCCAGCCGAGCAGGGCGGCCACCAGCGTGACCACGGCGGTGACCACGGGATCGATGATCACCGAGCCGGAGGGATCGCTCAGGACGTAGTCGGCGCCGGCGAGCCGGCCGACCGCCCACACCACGAGGGTGACGACGACGGTCGCGCCGACTCCCGCGAGACGCAGGAGCGGCCGGCGCGCCTTGGACGGGCGGGGCGACACGGTGGAGGCGGGCTGGGTGGTCTCGGTGGTAGGCATGGACATACTCTGAGACTTGAAGTCAGGTTCATGTCAAAGCCGCCTGCGGGTGACGCGCGGCACGTCCTCCACGTGCCGCGCCCACACCGGCTTCAGCTCAGAGTTCGCGGCCCTTGGCACGCTGCTGGCGCCCCTGCTGCCCGTACGGGTACTCGCCGACGATCGGGTCGCTGGCCTCGTCCAGCAGCTGCGTCTCCTCCTCGGACAGGTGCAGTTGCGCCGCGCCCAGGTTGTCGTCGAGCTGCTCGACCGTGCGGGCACCGAGGATCACCGACGTGACGCCCGGCCGGTCCGCGGTCCAGGCCAGGGCCACCTGCGCCATCGACACCCCGCGCGACTCCGCGATCTTGGCGACGGCATCGACGACCTGCCAGGTGCGCTCCTGCGCGTTGCGCGGCGCGTAGGCCTCCATGCCCCGCTCGGGATCGTCCCCGAGCCGGCTGGAGCCCGCCGGCACCTCGTCGCGGCGGTACTTGCCGGTGAGCCAGCCGCCGGCCAGCGGTGACCACGGCAGGATGCCGATGTTCTCGTGCTCGCAGACGTCGGTCAGCTCGAACTCGATCTCGCGGACCAGCAGGTTGTACTGCGGCTGCAGGGTCACGATCGGTGCGAGGCCGAGGAACCCGGTGAGCATCGCGGCCTTCTGCAGCTGCCAGCCCAGGAAGTTGCTCACCCCGACGTAGCGGATCTTGCCGGCCCGCACGGCGTCGTCGAAGAAGCGGAGCGTCTCCTCCAGCGGCGTCAACGCGTCCCAGGCGTGAGCCTGGTAGAGATCGACGGAGTCGACCTGCAGCCGCCGGAGGCTCGCGTCCAGCGCACGGGTGAGCCCCACTCGGCTCAGGCCGACGTCGTTGACCCCGTCGCCCATGGCGAAGCGCCCCTTCGTAGCGACGACGACCTGGTCGCGGACCTCCGGACGCTTCGCGAGCCAGCGTCCGATGATCTCCTCGGAGACGCCCCGGGAGTAGACGTTGGCAGTGTCGACGAAGTTGCCGCCCAGCTCCAGGAACCGGTCCAGCTGCGCGTGCGACACCTCTTCACTGCTCTCGTTGCCGAACGTCATGGTGCCCAGGCACAGCGACGACACAACGGTTCCGGTCCCACCGAGCGTGCGATATTCCATGCGCCCATCCTGCCGCCCGCCGTCTGCGTGGCCGTCGACGGCACACACCCCGGTGCGGTCCGCACACATTGCGGACGGTGTGTGCGGACCCCACCGGATGTGTGCGATGGGCCCTGGTCCTGCCACGTCACCGTCCGGGTCGGGCGCGCCTCGCCCCCGTGGGGCGTCACGTCGATTGACATTAGGCAGGTAAATACCTGCATAATGGTCGGGTGGGCGACGAGGCAACCGAGATGGACCCGGTCTTCAGAGCGCTGGCCGACCGCACCCGGCGTCTCCTGCTCGATCGTCTGCGGGAGCACAACGGCCAGACGCTGCGCGAGCTGTGCGAGCGAGTGGACATGGCGCGCCAGTCGGCGACGCAGCATCTCGACGTCCTTGTCCGGGCCAACCTCGTGACCGTCGTTCGGCGCGGACGGGAGCGGCTGCACTACCTCAACCCGGTGCCGATCCACGAGATGGAGGAGCGCTGGATCTCCGGGTTCGAGAAGCCCCGCCTACAAGCGATCAACGCCATCAAGATCCAGGCAGAGGAGCACGCCATGTCCGACGAACCCACTCCCGCGCCGGCCTACGTCTACGTCACCTACATCCGCGCCAGTGCGGAGCAGGTGTGGCAGGCCCTGACGGACGCAGACCTCACGACGCGCTACTGGGGGCATGCCAACGTCTCGGACTGGCAGCCGGGCTCGGCGTGGGAGCACCGGCGCGCCGACGGATCGGGCCACGTCGATGTCGTCGGCAGAGTGATCGAGACCGACCCCCCGACCCGCCTGGTGATCACCTTCGACGACGCTCCCGACGCCGAATCGCCGCGGGAACCCTCGGTTGTCACCTTTCTCGTCGAGCCGCACCACGACATCGTCCGCCTCACCGTGACCCACGAGAACCTCCCCAACCAGGCGATGCTCGACGGAATCTCCGCCGGCTGGCCGGCTGTGTTGGCGAACCTCAAGTCGCTGCTCGAGACCGGTGACGTCCTTCCCCAGGCGCCATGGGAGATGTCGCCCGCGCACTCTTGATCCACTCGGTGCACGACCGAAGAAAGAAGGAACCATGGACACCTCCCCCCTTCGGGACGCCTGTCGTGTGCTGCTGGAGGCTGCCGCCACCGTGGCCGAGGCCGCCGACACGAGCCCTGCCCCGCCGCCCGGCGAGTGGAACGCAGACCAGATCCTGGCGCACGTCTCCATCGTCAACGCCGCAACCATCGCCGTCGCCGCCGGTGTCGCTTCGGGGGCGAACACCACGTACGACAACCGCACATCGCAGGACACCTGGACGATCGAACGCGTCATCGCGCGCGCCGGCGGCAACGCAGGGCTCCGGGAGCGCATCCGCCTCCAAGGAGACGCCCTCTGCGCGTTCGGCGGCCCGGCGCTGAGCGAGGCCGAGCTCGACACACTGGTGCCCGCCCTGCTCCTGTCCGACGGACAGGCCCTTGTCGATCAGCCCATCCAGCTGAGGGACATCATCACCGGTCTCGCCGAGTCGGAGCTGCCCGGCCACACGAAGCAGCTCCTGGCCCTGATTCCGGACAGCGTCGGTGTCTGAGCCGCAGCCCGACACTCCGGCCGGCGGCGGCGGGTGGTCCACAGATCCGGAGTGACGAGGTCCGGCCGCCGTCGCTGCCACATAGCGCTGGTCCGGGGCGGGCTCGGGTGCGGGTCCCGGTGGCGTCACCCGTCGAAATGGCAGTCAGCGCGAATCGGGCAAGATCGAACAACGCTGGGGCGCCACCTCGGCCGCGTTCAGCCCCGATCAGGCGACGATGAGGAGGCGTCCGATCCACTCGTTCAGGACGGGTCGAACCCCAGCCCGCGCAGCGCCGCGTGCCGGCCGTGGCGGACGTGCATCTGGGTCACGGCCACAGCCCCGATCACGTCGCCGGCCTCGAGGTAGCGCACCAGCTCGAGGTGCTCGTGGTGGGCCTGTTCGAGCCGGTCCCCCCGGGCGGAGGCGTTGATGAAGCGCTCGCAGGCGTGCCACAACGATCGCGCGGTGCGCTCGAGCATGCCGGTCTCGAGAGCGTCGAACACCGCGAAGTGGAAGGAGCGGTGTTCCTCGAGCAGCGCCAGCGGGCTCAGCTGCCCGGCTTCCCGCAACGCGGCGAGCCGCTGGAGGTGGACCCGCATGCGGGAGGCGGTCTCCGCGGGGGCCGTCGCGGCGGCCCGCTCCACCGCCATCACCTCCAGCACCTCCAGGAGGCGGTAGCCGTCCTCGACGTCACGACGCGCGATGCCTGCCACCACGGCGCCGCGATGGGGGTACATCTCGACGAGTCCCTCGGCCAGCAGCTCCCGGAAGGCCTCCCGCACCGGGATGCGGCTCACCGCGAGCTCCTTCGCGATGAAGTCCACCCCGATCTTGCTCCCGGCCGCGATCTCGCCGATCACGATCCGCTTCCGGATCTCGTCCACCGCGTAGTCGGTCAGCGTCTCGTGGGCCGGGGTGGACCGCGCGTCGCGAGGGGGCCCCGCTGACTCGGTCGATGCGGTCACCGCCTGATCATCCCACGGGTTCGGGGGCCGGGACGGGTGCAGCCCGGTCCCCGCCGGTCAGCGGGTGCGCGGGCTCGGGCCAGCGCAGCGACGGGCCGATGTAGCTCTCGGCGAAGTTGCGCGCGTAGGCCCTGGAGTGCTGCAGCTGCCACAGCCGCGAGCGCTGGACCTTCTGGCGGAACGCGGCGTCGGGGGTGTCCCCCGGGTAGGTGTGCATCATGTGGATCAGCGCGTGGCTGAACTCCTGGGCCTTCCAGATGTCGGGCACGCGGTTGAGGGTGAAACCGTCGAGCACTCCCTCGTCCGGATCGGTGGCGTGGTGCGCGAGGACCACGTCGAGCTCGGCGGCGTCGGCGATGGCGAGGTTCATCCCCTTGCCCCCCGAGGGCGTGATGATGTGCGCCGCGTCGCCGAGCAGGAACAGCCGCCCGAACCGCATCGGCTCGGTCACCCTGCTGCGCATCTCGAGCATGTTCTTGCTGATCACCGGGCCCTCGTTCAGGGTCCAGCCGGGCCGGCCCAGCCGGGTCCTGAGCTCGTGCCAGATCCGCTCGTCGGGCCAGTCCTCGACCGTGTCGCCGAACGGCACCTGCAGGTGGAAGCGGGTCACCTCGTCGGTGCGCAGCAGGTGCCCCGCGAACCCGCCGTCCTGCTGCGCGTAGATGGTCCAGTCGGCCGACGGCGCAGCCTGGGCGAGCAGGGTCAGCCACCGGAACTCGTGTTGCATCTCGTGGTCGCTGTAGGAGCCGTCGGGAAGCGCGGCGCGGCTCGCCCCGTACTGGCCGTCGGCGCCCGCGAGGAACTCCGCCGTGATCACGCTCCCGTCGGAGCACACGATGCGCGGGGTGCCGTCGAGGTGCCCCTCCACCGACATCACCGTCGTCTCGAACCGCACCCGGCCGCCGCCGGCCTCGAAGCCGGCGAGCAGGTCGGCCACGACCTCCTGCTGCGGGTAGATCACGTGCGGGGTGTCGTCGTACATGGCGGAGTAGTCGGCGAAGAAGCTCGTCTCGCCGTAGCGGAACTCGCAGCCGTTGTGCACTGCTCCCTCGGCGTGCATGCGCTCACCGAGGCCGATCCGGTCGAGCAGCTCCACGGTGCGGTGCTCCAGCATCCCGGCGCGGGCGCGGGCGAGCACCCGCTCGCGGCTGAGCCGCTCGACGACCTGACACGGGGTGCCCCTGCGCTGGAGCAGATTCGCCAGCATCAGGCCGGCTGGACCGGCACCGATGACGGCGACGCTGGTGGTCGTCTCGCGTGGCATGTGCAGCCTCCTCGTATGACTCATGGCTGACGAAGTTTCATACTTAATATGCACCTCGTCAAGCGGGCTGCTCGCTTCACCAGCGCATCTACTGCAGATCGCTTGGCCGTGTTGACAGGATCGTATGAAGTTGCGACTCTTCCGGCCGACCCCGTGATGGGAACCACAGCGCGTGGGCCCGGGGTTCCCATCCCCGACAACTCGACGACGAGGCTTCGATGACGCAGAGCGAACGAGAGTTAGGGCCACCACGAACGACCAAGGGGACACCCTCGTACCGGACGCTGTGGTTCGTCCTGTTCGGAGGATGGCTGTTCGCCTACGCCGACCGGGCGATCACCGGCCCGGTCGTGACGTGGATGATCGAGAACGACATCGACTTCATGCACGCCGCGCAGAACCCCCACGCGCTGGGCGGGCTCATCGGAAGCCTGTTCTTCGCCGGGTACATGTTGACCCAGTTGCCCAGTGGCTACCTCGGCGACCGGTTCGGCCACGCCACCATCCTGTCGGTCTGCTTCGTCTGGGCGGGTGTGGCCACCGTCGTCAGCGGTCTGACCAGCGGACTGATCACGTTCGTGGCCCTGCGCGTGATCACCGGGCTCGGCGAGGGGGCGTTCTACTCCAACGACCGCGCCCTGATCGTCAGCCACACCCCGGAGCGCTCGCGCAGCCTGGGGCTGGGCGTGGCGATCACCGGGCTGGCGTTCGGTCTGACGGTGGCGAACATCTTCGCGCCACCGCTGCTCGACCTGGGCGTCGACGTGCTCGGGAAGGTGCACGCCTGGCGGATGCCGTTCCTGGTGTTCGGCGGCGGGACGCTGGCGTTCGCCGCGCTGATGTGGTGGTTCATGCGCCGGCTGGCCGGTCCGCTGCGCCCCGGGCCCCCGCTCCGGAAGCTGATGGCCATCTCGGCCGTGTTCTGCGTGCTGATCATGACGTTGTTCTGGCTCTCCGACGGGCTCGGGCTCCCGGAGTGGGCCTCGGCCACGCTGCAGATCGTGCTCGCCGGGGTGATCGTCGTCGTGATGCAGCGGCGTGGCTCGAACCGCATGTCGATCTCGCTCAAGGACCGCGACACCACGCTGATCTACGTCGCGGCGATCGCGATCCTGTGGAGCATCTGGCTGTTCGGGTACTGGTCGGTGGCGATCGTGTCCTCGGCCGCGGACTCGTCGCTGACCACCGCCGGTCTGATCGCCGCGTTCAACGCAGGCGCCGGGATCATCGGCTTCCCGGTGGGCGGGTGGCTCTCGGACAAGGCGGCCCGCCACCGGATGGGCCGGCGCAACTACCTGATCGTCGCCACCGTCGTCCAGGGCGTGCTGGTGTTGCTGTTCGGCGTCTACCTGCAGTTCACGGCGATGCCGTCGCTGTGGGTCATGGGGATCCTGATGTTCGCGACCGGGTTGTTCCTGAACGCGGTGCAGCCGATGTCGCAGGCCCTCACCGCCGACCTCGTCCCGGCCGACGGGCGCGGGGCCGCGTTCGGCATGTGGAACCTGATCGCGGAGATCGGCGCGCTCGCCAGCCCGGTGTTCAGCGGGGTGGTCCGGGACGCGACCGGCAGCTGGTCCGCGGCGATCTACCTGGACGCCGGGCTGGTCCTCGCGAGCGCGCTGCTCTACCTCGGGGTCCGGCGCTCCGGCCCGCTGCCCGGCGGCGGCGCATCGGTGGCGGTCCGATGACCGCCGCCCCCGGTGCGGACACCGCGCGGACCTACGACCGCGCCGGCTTCGGACGGCCGGTGCGCCGCGGCCGGCACCCGGCGCTGCTGGTCGTCGACTTCACCTACGGCTTCACCGACCCCGACGAACCGACCGGGTGTGACATGTCCGGCCCGTTGCGGGCGACCCGTCGGCTGCTCGACGCGGCCCGCGCGGCGCAGCTGCCGATCGCCTTCACCACGATCGCCTACGAGCCGGGGCAGATCCGCACCCCGGCCTGGCTGGACAAGGCCACGGGGATGGCGGCCCTGACCCTCGGCAGCCGCCTGGTCGAGGTGGACGAGCGCCTCGCTCGACTCCCGGGCGAGCCCGTCTTCGTCAAGCACGGGCCCTCGGCGTTCTTCGGGACCGGACTGGCCGGCCACCTCGTCTCCGCCGGCGTCGACACCGTGGTGGTGACCGGGGCGACGACCAGCGGGTGCGTGCGGGCCAGCGTGGTCGACGCCGTCCAGTCCGGCTTCCCGGTTCTGGTACCCGGCGCCGCGGTCGCCGACCGGGCCCGAGGCCCGCACGACGCCAACCTGTTCGACATCCAGGAGAAGTACGGCGACGTCGTCGAGCTCGACGACGCGCTGGCCTACCTCGCGGCGACCGGCGGCGGGGCAGGCCACGAGCGACGCGCCGCAACACGACCGGAAGGGGGCGGCTGAGGATGCCGACCGTCGAGATCCGAGGGGAACGCCACGAGGTCCGCGCGAACGGGCTCCGGCACAGCATCCTGACCTACGGCGAGCCCGGGGCGCGTGATCTGTTGCTGCTGCCGGGGATCACCAGCCCGGCCGTCACCGCCGACTTCCTCGCGGTCCGGTTCGCGGAGCTGGGACACCGGGTGACCGTGCCCGACATCCGCGGACGCGGCGAGAGCGACCGCGCACCCGCGGGCGCGTACCGGATGCAGGACTACGCCGCCGACGTCGCCGGCCTGGTCGAGGCCCGCGACCTGCGCGACCCCGTGATCGTCGGGCACTCCATGGGCGCGCGGATCGCCGCCGCCTACGCGGTGCGCCACACCCCCGATCGGCACGGCCTCCTCGTCCTGGTGGACCCGCCGGTGTCCGGTCCCGGCCGCGCCCCCTACCCCACGCCGCGCGAGGCGTTCCTGCAGCAACTGCACGAGGCGCAGCGGGGCACCACCGCCGAGGAGGTGCGCCGCTTCTACCCGCTGTGGCCGGAGCGGGAGCTGCAGCTGCGGGCCCAGGTCCTGGCCTCCTGCGACGAGACCGCAGTGTGCGAGACCCACACCGGCTTCGAGACCGAGGACTTCCTCGACCACTGGAGGGCGCTGACCCCACCCGCGGTGCTGGTCCGCGGCGCCGACAGCCCGGTCGTCCCCGCCGCGGCCGCCGACGAGCTGCGACGCACCCGCCCCGACATCGAGATCCACGACGTCCCGGGCGCCGGCCACATGGTGCCGTGGGACAACCTGGCCGGCTTCCTCGACACCGTCCGCCCACTCCTGCTCTCCCCCACCCCGGCTACCTGATCGGAGACCTGATGGACCAGAACCTGTTCAACGAGATCTGCCTGCAGCAGCTGACACTGTCCGGTGTGCACGAAGGCGAGACCGTGGCCGTGCTCACCAGCGGCGACGAACGCGCCGAGTACGCCGACGCCTTCCTCTGGGCCGTGCAGAAGCTGGGCGCCCAGGGCTTCCACCTGCGCCTACCCGCACCCGCCTCCGCGTCCGGCGCCTGGGCCGTCGGCGACTCCGGGTTGAAGGAGAACCGGCTGGCGGTCGAGGCGCTCAAGTCCGTGGACATGGTCGTGGACTGCACGTTCCTGCTGTTCAGCCCCGAGCAGTTCGAGATCCAGGCCGCCGGCACCCGCATCCTCACCGCCGTCGAACCCGCCCCACTACTGGCCCGCCTCATGCCCACCCCCGAGCTGCGCGAACGCGTCGAAACCGGCGCCGAACTCCTGGCCAAAGCCCAGACCATGCGCATCACCAGCCCACACGGCACCGACGTCACCTACCGCCTCGGCGTCTACCCCACCGTCTCCGAATACGGCTACACCGACCAACCCGGACGCTGGGACCACTGGCCCGCAGCCTTCGTGTTCACCGGCGGCGCCGACGACGGCGTCGACGGCAAAATCGTCCTCGCCCCCGGCGACGTACTCCTGCCCTTCAACACCTACGTGCAAACCCCCGTCGAGATCACCATCGAAGCCGGGTTCATCCGCGACATCCGCGGCGGCACCGGCTCCTCCGGGCTCGACGCCGACCTGCTCTCCTCCTACATCCACTCCTTCGACGACCCCCGCGGCTACGGCATGAGCCACGTCGGCTGGGGCCTCGACGAACGCGCCCACTGGCACGGACTCACCCAGTTCGGCGGCGGCATGGGCATGGAACTACGCAGCTTCTACGGCAACGTCATGTTCTCCATCGGCCCCAACAACGAACTCGGCGGACCCAACGACACCCCCTGCCACTTCGACATCCCGATGCGCGGCAACTCCCTCCACCTCGACGACGAACTCATCGTCGACAACGGCGAACTCACCGTCCCCGAGATGCGCCCGGCCGGGAAGCGCTGAGATGACCACCCACC
>NZ_NKYF01000012.1 GCF_002262885.1 Pseudonocardia sp. MH-G8
CGGGCACCCCGACGGCCGGCCCGATCCCGACGCCGACATCGACGCCGATCAGCGGCTGCGCCGCTACGACCCCCGCATCCTGGACCGACCGGCCACCGACCCACCACAACCACCGCCAGGGCAGGAAACGGGCCCGGACCCACCACCCGACGACGAACCGCCCTTCTGAGCCCCGGCCGACGTGGTCGTCGACGTGATGGCCGTCGCCGAGCGCCGGCTGATCACTCAGCCCACTGCGAGCCGGCGGAGGTAGGCGTCCCGGGACGGCTCGAGGTGCGCCACGCAGACCTTCACGAGCCGGTCCGGATCGCCGTCCTGCAGCGCTTGGATCATCTCCCAGTGCTCGGCCTGGGCGCGCAGGAGGTACTGGTCGTCTGCGACCGTGAGGGAGCGGATCGAGGAGGCCATGCGGGCGTGGTGGCGCACCGCCTCGACGAGGGTGCGGTTGTCCGACAGGCCGAACAGGATGGCGTGGAAGGCCAGGTTGGCCCGGTGCGCGCTGCGCCGGTCCTGGGCGGCGATCGCCGCGTCGTGCGACTGCTGGCACTCCACGAGCGGGTCGAGCCGCTCGGGCGGCACCGGCACGGTGATGCTGCGCGCGCAGTTGGCCTCGAGCAGCGTGCGGACGTCGTAGAGGTCGCGGACCTCCTTCGCCGTGTAGGAGCGGACGAACGCCCCGACGTTGGCCCGGCGCTCGACGGCGCCCCGGGATTCGAGCGTGGCGAGGGCGCTGCGAACCACGTGGCGCTTCGCGCCGAACCGCTCCATGAGGTCGTCCTCGACGAGGCGCTCTCGCGGGTGCAGGACACCGAGGGCGATCTCCTCCTCGAGTTCGGCGGCCAGCTCGGCGACGATCCCGGCGGCCCGCGTCCGCACCGCCCCGTCGTCACCCATCCGACCGGCCTCCTCGCCCTCTCCCCGGTCCGTCCATGCTCCCACGACGGCCTCCGGTGGCCGGGCCCCTCAGGGCACGAACGGGCTCAGCACCAGCACGACCGCGAACCCGGTGAGGCCGACGAGCGACTTCATGACGGTCCAGGACTTCAGCGTGTCGGCGACGTTCATGCCGAAGTACCGGTTGGCCATCCAGAACCCGGAGTCGTTGACGTGGGAGAACCCGGCGCCGCCGCAGGCGATCGCGATGCAGGTCAGGGCGACCGTGGCCGGGCTCGCGCCGAGCGACTCCGCGAGGGGGGCGCTGAACGTGGCGCCGGTGACCATGGCGACCAGGCCCGAGCCCTGCGAGATCCGCATGACCGCGGCGACGACGAAGCCGAAGACGACGAGCGGGATGCTGGCGTCGCGCATCGCCGCGGACAGGGTGTCGCCGAGCCCGGACGACACCAGCACGCCGCCGAACACGCCGCCCGCACCGGTGACGAGGATGATGTTGCCCGCCGGGCCGAGCGCGGTGCCGGCGAGCCTGCCGAGCTCGGCCCGCCCGATCCCGCGGCGGACGCCGAACACCCACATGCTGAACAGCACGGTCAGCAGCAGCGCGATGACGGGGTTGCCGACGAAGGTCAGCGCCGTGGCAACCGGCGACTCGCCGCCCATCAGGCGCCCGACGGTGCCGACGAGGATGAGCAGCAGGGGCATCAGCAGCGCGAGGACCACGGACCCGAAGGAGGGCAGGTCCCGCTCCGGCTCCGTCCGGACCTCGACCGCGGACGTCGCCGTCGCCGGGGAGGTCGCGCCGCCGCCCGTCGTCGGGGCGGCCGGGGCCACGACGTCGGTCGAGCCGACGATGGCCGTCGGCGGGACGACGTGGATGCGGCGCGCGATGAACCGACCGAACAGCGGGCCGGCGACGGCGACGGCGGGGATCCCGCAGACGGCGCCGAAGAGCACCACGAGACCGATGTCGGCGCCCATGATCCCGGACGCCGCCAGCGGGCCGGGGGAGGGCGGCATGAACGTGTACGCCGCGCTCAGCCCCGCGCACAGCGGGATGCCGTAGTGGAGCAGGGACTTGCCGGTGCGCTGCGCGACGCCGTAGAGCATGGGGACGAGGACGACGATCGCCACGTCGATGTAGACCGACGTCGCGACCAGGAACCCGGCCAGTCCGAGGCCCCAGGAGATGGTGCGTTCGGAGAAGCGCTCCACGAGGGTGACGGCGATCCGTTCGGCGGCTCCGGCGTGCTGCAGGATCATGCCGAAGATCGCGCCGAGCGCGATCACGAGCGAGAGCTCGCCGAGCGAGTCGCCCATCTCGCCGACGATCAGGTCCATGAGCTGGGTCGGGCCGTTCCCGACGGCCAGGCCGAAGGCGAGCGTGGTGAGCAGGAGCGCGAGGAACTCCTGCACCTTCAGCACGATGATCAGGGTGAGGAGGACGCCCACGGCGAGCACGGCAGCCGTGACGACCCAAGTCTCGTAGGACAACATCGTCTCCAAAATGGTCAGGCGGGACCGCGGCGCGACGGGACGCTCGCGCGGGTGTCGACGGCCTGCAGGAATCGGAAGTCGCAGCCTTCTTCGGCTTGCGTCACCTCGTCGACGTAGAGCTTCGCGTAGCCGCGTTCGGGCCGCGGACGTGGCGGCGCGGCGGTGGCGGCACGGCGGGCGAGCTCGGCGTCGTCGACCTCGAGGACCAGGGAGCGGTGGGCGACCGACAGCGCGATCGTGTCGCCGGTGCGGACGAGGGCGAGCGGGCCGCCGACGGCCGCCTCGGGGGAGCTGTGCAGCACGATCGTGCCGGCCGCGGTTCCCGACATCCGCCCGTCGGAGATGCGGACGATGTCCTTGACGCCGGCCTTCGCCAGCTTGCGCGGGATGGGGATGTAGCCGGCCTCGGGCATTCCGGGGAAGCCGACGGGGCCGATGTTGCGCAGGACGAGCACGTCGGACGCGTCGACGTCGAGGTCGTCGCGGTCGATCCGCTCGGCGAGGTCGGCCGCGTCCTCGAACACGACTGCCCGGCCGCGGTGCTCCAGCAGCGCGGGGGTGGCGGCCGACTGCTTGATGATCGCGCCGCCCGGCGCGAGGTTCCCGTGCAGGACGGCGATGCTGCCGCCGCTGTGGATCGGGTTGTCGCGGGGGCGGATGACGTCCTGCGGGAACGGCGCCGGGGCGTCGTCGAGCTCCTCGCCCAGCGTCCGCCCGGTGACGGTCAGCGCGGTCGGGTCGAGCTGGTCGCGCAGCTCCAGCATCAGCCGGGGGATCCCGCCGGCCCGGTGCAGGTCCTCCATGTAGTGGTCGCCGGAGGGCTTGAGGTCGACGAGTACGGGAGTCTCGCGGCCGAGCGCGTCGAACGCGTCGAGGTCGAGGCGGTAGCCGCAGCGGCCCGCGATGGCGGCCAGGTGCACCAGCGCGTTGGTGGAGCCGCCCATGGCGAGCAGGATCCGGAAGGCGTTGTCGAACGCGGCCGGTGTGAGGATCCGGTCGAGCGTCAGCGCTTCCTCGGCCAGCCCGACCGCGCGCGTGCCGGTCGCCTCGGCCACGCGCATCCGGTCGGCGGTCACGGCCGGGGGCGTGGCGCTGCCGGGCAGGGCGACGCCGAGGGCCTCGCTCACCGCCGCCATCGTGCTGGCGGTGCCGGCCACCGAGCAGGTGCCGACGCTGCCGACCAGCCGGCCGTTGACCTCGGCGATCTCGTCGGCGTCGATCTCCTCGGCCCGGTAGCGGCCCCAGAAGGCGCGGCAGTCGGTGCACGCGCCGACGGTGCGCCCGCGGTGCGAGCCGGTGAGCATGGACCCGGTGACGAGCTGGACGGCCGGCTTGCCCGCCGACGCGGCGCCCATCAGCTGCGCCGGGACGGTCTTGTCGCAGCCCCCGATGAGCACGACCGCGTCCACCGGGAGGGCCTTCAGCATCTCCTCGGTGTCCATCGCCATCAGGTTCCGGAGGAACATGCTGGTGGGGGAGGCGAAGCTCTCGTGCACCGAGATCGTCGGGAACGACACGGGCAGCCCGCCGGCGAGCATCACGCCGCGCTCGATGGCCTGGATCAGCTGCGGGACGTTGCCGTGGCACGGGTTGAAGCCGCTCTCGGTGTCGACGATGCCGATCACCGGGCGGTCCAGCGCGTCGTCGCCGTAGCCGGCTCCCTTGATGAACGCCTTGCGCAGGAACAGGGCGAATTCGGCGTCCCCGTAGCTGGTGAGGCTCCCCCGGAGGCCCTGGTGCTGCGACGGCATCGTCATCATCCTTTTTATTGATAATCGGTGACCGGAGGGATGAGACCACGTTCGAGCAGGTGGGCGCAAGCGCCGGGCTGCGCGTGCGCTCAGCGCAGGGCTGCCCCGTCCCGTGACCAGGCTTCCCAGAGGCGCGCGTAGCGACCACCGGCCGCGACGAGCTCGTCGTGGGTGCCCCGCTCGACCACCCGGCCCGTCTCGAGGACGACGACCAGGTCCGCGGCGGCCGCCTGCGTGAGCCGGTGCGCGATCACGAGTCCGGTGCGCCCGTCGAGAGCGACCGCGGCGGCCCGCTCGAGCTGCCGCGCGCCGGAGCTGCCCGCCTCCGCGGTGGCCTCGTCCAGCACCGCCACCGGACGGTCGGCCAGCACGAGGCGCGCCAACGCCAGCTGCTGGGCCTGCTCGACGGTCAGGACGATGCCGCCGGCGCCCACCACCGTCGACAGGCCGGACGGGAGGCCGTCGGCCCAGCCGAGCGCGCCCACCGCGTCGAGGGCGGCGCGCAGCTCGTCGTCGGTGGCCTCGGCGCGGGCGAGCCGCAGGTCCTCGGCCAGCGGCCCCGCGAAGACGTGCACCTCCTGGGTGATCAGTGCGACCGTCTCGCGGATGCCGTCGGGTCCGAGCTCGTGCAGCGGCGCGTCCCCGATCCGCACGGTGCCCGCGGTCGGTGTGTGCACCCCGGCCACCAGCTTCGCCAGCGTCGTCTTGCCCGCTCCGCTCGAGCCGACCAGCGCCACCGTGGTGCCGGGGTCGACGTCGAGATCGATGTCGTCGAGCACGAGGTGCCCGTCGACGTAGCCGAAGGACGCCCCCTTGACCGTGATCCCGGCGTCCACCGGTCGCGTGGTGCGGACCGGCGCCGGTGGCGCGGGCAGGTCGGCGACACCGATGATCCGGGCGAGGCCCGCACCCGCGGACTGCACGGTGTCCAGCAGGAACAGCACCTGGTTGACCGGGTTGAACAGGTTGATGAAGTACAGCGCGGCCGCGGTGGCGGTGCCGATCGTGGCGGTGCCGCTGCGCACCAGCAGGAACCCGGTGGTGAGCACCGCGACGGCCCCGACCAGCTCCGCGCCGTTGAGCCGCCCGAAGAACCGCGTCTGGAAGCGCACCACCTCCATCGCCAGCCGCACCACCTCCGCTGACCGGTTGCGGACCAGCCCGGCGTGCTGCTCCACGAGCCCGAACGCGCGTACCGTCGCGACCCCGCCCACGGTCTCGAGCAGCTGCTGCTGCTGTGCCCCGCCGGCACGGCGCTGCGCAGTGTAGAACGGGCCCGACCGGCGCAGGAACCAGCGTGCCGTCGCAACCTGGATCGGCACCGCGAGCAGGGCCGCGATCAGGAACCGCCAGTCGAGCACGGCCAGGCCCACCAGGGTCAGCGCGATCATCAGGGCGGCGCGGGCGAAGTCGGGCACCGCCTGGCGCACCGCATCGCCGACCAGTGCGACGTCGGTGGTCACCCGCGACGTCAGGTCCCCCGAGCCGGCGGCTTCGATCTGCTCCAGCGGCAGCCGCAGCGCGCGGTCGACGAACCGCTCGCGCAGGGCGGCGAGCATGGTCTCGCCCACCCGGGCCACCAGGCCCACCCCGACGACGGCGAGCACCCCCTCGACCACCGCGACGGCCACGAGCGCGAGCACCGGGCCGGTGACCGCGTCCGCGCCCTGCCCGGTCGCCACGATGTCGACCACCCGGCCGAGCAGCGGGGCGGTGAGCAGCGCGCTCGCTGTGGCGGCGACCAGCGCCACCAGCGCGGCGAGCGCCCGGGTGCGGTGCGGGCGCAGCAGCTCGCGGAGCACGGCGAGCACGCGCGCACCGGAGGTGACCGGGAGGAGCGTCGGCTCGTTCACAGCTCCACCACCCGATCCGCGACACCGAGCAGCGCGGGGCTCGAGGTGACCACGACCGTCGTGCGGCCGGCGCGCATCCGCCGCAGCCCGGTCGCGATCTCCGCCTCCGTGACGGCGTCGACCGCGGTGGTCGGGTCGTGCAGCACGAGGACGGTGGCGTCCGCGGCGAGCGCGCGGGCCAGCGCGATCCGCTGCCGCTGCCCGCCGGACAGCGCGCTGCCCTGTTCGGCCACCTGCGTGGCGTCGCCGTCCGGGAGCACGTCGGTGACCTGGTCGGCGCGCGCGGCCGCCATCGCGGGCTCGACCCGCTGCCCGCCGGCCGCGACGTTGTCGCGCACGGAGCCGGCGAACAGCCGCGCATCGTGCGTGGCGACCAGCACCCCGGCACGTGCCGAGCCGAGTTCGGCCGTGGCGAGGTCCTTGCCGTCGAGCTCGATCGTTCCGGCCGCGGGCTCGACCTGCCTGCCCAGGCACGCCAGCAGCGCCGTGGCCGCTGCCGGATCGAGGGACCGGACGCCGAGCAGCTCACCGGGCGCGACGTCCAGGTCGACCCCGTGCAGCGGCCCGCAGTGCAGGCCTCGGACCGTCAGCCGTCCCGGGCCGTCGGGCAGCTCGTGCGTCCCGCCGTGCACCGCGGAGGCGGTGGACAGCAGCTCGGCGACCCGGGTGGCCGATGCCCTGCCCTGCGCGAACCGCGCGCTCACGCGACCGAAGACCTGCAGCGGGCCGAGCAGGAACTGGGCGAGCCCGACGGCGGCGACCAGGCCACCGATCGAGAGCGCGCCGTCCGCGGCGAGCCGCCCACCGACCAGCGCCACCAGTGCGAGGAACAGACCGTTCGCCGTGAGCACCGCGCCCGAGTAGCGCGCCTGCGCGCCGGTGGCGTGCAGGGTGGCCTCCAGCGCGTCCTGGCTGGTGGTGGCGTAGCGGGCCACGGCGGTCGGTTCGGCACCGATCCCCTTCAGCACCCGGATACCGGCCACGAGGTCGGCGGCCACGCCGGACGCGCGAGCCGCGCGCTCCTGCTCCGGAGCGCTGCGCCGTTCGAGCGGCCGGCCCAGCAGGTGCACGAGGTACAGCAGCGGTGGGGTGCCCAGCAGGACGAGCAGCCCGAGCGGCACCGACGTCCGCAGCAGGGAGATCGCCGCGACGACCAGCGCCGCCAGCGCCGCGAGACCCATCGGGAGGGCGAACAGGGACACCCCCACCCGCTTCGCGTCCGCGACGGCGACAGAGGTGAGCTCGCCCGGCAGCCGCCCGCTGTCGGCCCCGCCGGTGGGGTCGAGCACCCGGTCGGCCACCAGGTGGCGCAGGCGCTGGTCGGTCCGCACGTCGGCGAGCCAGGCGAACCGCGCCCCGAACCGGTAGCAGGTCGACAGGAACGCGAAGTCCACGGCGAGCACCGCGAGCCACAGCACGAGCGCACCGACGTTGCCGGTGCTCACCGCGCGGTCGATCACCACCCCGACGAGAACGGGGACCAGTGCTTCGCCGACCTGGTGTCCGCACAGCAACAGCGTGGCCGCGGTGACCGCGCGACGCTGGTCGCGGAACGATCCCGTCAACACCGCACGACCAGCGAGCACCTCCGGCACCGGCTGAGGCTACCCTCGCCGTGCCTCCGCGAGCAGGCCGGTGAGGAGCGCGGTCAGTTCCTCCGGCGTGGGCGTCCGCGGGTTGTTGCGGGTGACGGCGTCGGCGAGGGCGGTGCGGACCAGGTCGGGCACCATCTCGTCGGTGACGCCCAGGTCGGGCAGCGGCTCGCGCATGCCGAGCCGCTCGGTGAACTCCCTGACCGCCGCGACGGTCCCGGCCGCCGCGGCGCCCGGCTCCACGACGCCCAGGCAGCCCATGTCCACCGCCACCTGCGCGTACTCCGGGGTGCTGGCCGGCAGGTTGAACGCCAGTACGCGGTCGAGCACGGCGCCGAGCGCGACCCCGTGCGGTGTGCCGGTGTGCGCGGTCAGCGCGTGCGCGATCCCGTGCACCAGCCCCAGCCCGGAGATGCTCAGGGCGAGCCCCGCGAGGTGCGAGCCGAGCAGCAGCTGGGCCCGGGCCTCCCGGTCGGCGCCGTCCTCGACGGCGCGGGGGAGCCAGTGGTGGACGAGGCGGACCGCGTGGTGGGCGTAGGCCTCCGACACCGGGTTGCGACCCCGCGAGGTGAGCGACTCGATGCCGTGGACCAGGGCGTCCACGCCCGTCGCGGCGGTGGCGCGCGCAGGCAGCCCGACGGTGAGGTCGGGATCGAGCACGCTGACCCGCGGCGCGACCGAGGCGTGCCCGAGGTAGACCTTGCAGTGCCGCCCGGTGTCCTCGATGACCCCGAAGCCGTTGGTCTCGGCGCCCGTTCCCGCGGTCGTGGGGACGGCGACGACCGGCAGTCCCGGCCCGACCGGTTCGGCGGCGAGGTCGAGTGCGGCGGCGGCGCCGGCGTTGACGGCCAGCAGCGCGATGCCCTTCGCGGCATCGAGGCTGGAGCCGCCCCCGACCGCGACGACGGCCGCGTCGCCGAAGGCACGGGCCCGCGCGGCGCCCTCGTCGATCGTCGCCACCGACGGGTTCGGCTCGACCTCGGCGAACACCCCGGTGTCCAGGCCCGCCCCGGTGAGCACGGCGCGCACGCGGTCGAGGATGCCCGCGGCCGCGATCCCCCGGTCGGTCACGACGAACGCGCGGGACCGCCCGACCGAGGCGACGGCCTCGGGCAGCCGGTCGAGGGCCCCGCGGCCGAACTCGATGCGCCCGGGCGGGGTGATGGTGAAGCTGCTGGTGGAGATCATGCCGCCCACCGCCGGACGGCGGCCTCGTCGAGCCGTACGCCCAGCCCGGGAACCGGGGGCACGGCGAGGCAGCCGTCCGCGTCGATCCGCAGCGGTTCGGCGAGCATGAAGTCGCGACGCTCCGGCGTCCAGCCGGGCGGGTCGTAGGGGTACTCGAAGTACGGCCCGCCGCCGACACCGGCCGCGACGTGCAGGTTGGCCAGTACGCCGATGCCGTTCGTCCAGGTGTGCGGGGTGAAGGCGCGGTGCTTGAGGTGGGCGAGCTCGGCCAGCATCCGCGCGCGGGTGATCCCCACGGCCAGCACCACGTCCATCTGGTAGACGTCGAGCGCGTCGTTGTCGAGGTAGCCGAGGATCTGGCCGACGCTGTCGAGCATCTCCCCGCCCGCGATGCGCACCCCGGTGGCGCTGCGCAGCGCCGTGAGCCCGGCGACGTCCTGGTAGGGGAGCGGCTCCTCGACCCAGAAGACGCCCAGGTCGCGCAGCCGCTCGACGGTGTGCCGCACCGTCGCGTAGTCCAGGGCGGGCTGGACGTCGCCTGCCATCCGCCAGGACTGGTTGAGGTCCACCATGATCTCGAAGCCGTCGCCGACCGCATCGCGGGTGGCGGCGACCGCCGCGACGCCCTCGTCGATGCGGTCGCGGTCGATCCGGATCTTCATGGCGCGGAAGCCCTGCTCGCGCAGCGCCAGCGCGGACTCGGCGCGCTCGGCGGGCGCCTTGAGCTCGCCGCAGGACGCGTAGACCGGCACCCGTCGCTGCGCGTTGCCGAGCAGCGCGGCCACCGGCAACCCGGCCACCTGGCCGAGGAGGTCCCACAACGCGACCTCGAGCGGCCAGAACCGGCCCGCGTGGAAGTTGATCGTCTCGATCGTCCGGACGTGCTGGGCCATGTCGAGCGGATCGCGCCCGACGAACAGGTGCTCGTGTCCGGGGAAGCCGTCCATCGTGTCGCCCGAGCCGATCCCGACGAGCCCCTCGTCGGTCTCCACGCGGACGATCGTGGCGTCGAAGCGCTCCCGGGGACGGGGGTCCCACGCGGCGGCGAACGGCGGGTCGAGCCGCAGCTGCAGGCGGTCGAGCCGGATGTTTGTGATCTTCATGGGGAAGCGGGCCCTCCGTGGTCCTCGAGGCGTCACGGTGGCAGCCTGGTCTCCCTTGCGGCAACTGCCGTTGCGCATATGGCACTCAGGGAGCGGACGCATGGCGGCACGCACGTACGCAGCAGGACTGCGGCGCGACCTCGACGTCCTCGAGGTGCTCGGTGGCGAGGAGGCGTCGCGTCGGGGTGGCCTGGGGGTCCTGCGCGTGGCCGAGCTGGTGGGCCGGGAGAAGACCCAGGTCTCCCGCTCACTGGCGTCGTTGGCCGAGGAAGGGCTGGTGGAGCGGGATCCGGAGCTGCTGGCCTACCGGCTCGGCTGGCGGGTGTTCGCGCTTGCGGCCCGCACGGCGGAGGCCCGGTTGGCCGAGGTCGCGGCGCCGCACCTGCGTCGTCTGGTGGCGCAGGTCCACGAGACGGTTCACCTGTGCGTGCTGCGCGGCGGTGGGGTCCTGACCCTGCTCAGCGAGGCGCCGCGGCACGCCTTCCGAGGTCTGGGGTGGGAGGGCGTGAGCGTTCCCGCGCCGCGCACGTCGGCCGGCCGGGTGCTCGTCTCCGATCTCGACCGCGCTGCCCTCACCGAGTGGTTCCCGGCGCAGGAGTTGCGCGCCGCGCCGCCGCAGCAGCGGATCCGGACCATCGACCAGCTGGTGGCCGAGACGCGCTGGATCGCGGCCCACGGGTACGCGAAGGTCGACGGGGAGTTCGAGGAGGGACTGGTCGGCGTGTCGGCGCCCGTGCGCGACTTCCGCGGTCAGATCGTCGCGGCGATCAACATCTCCGCGCCGAAGGGTCGGTTCGGGCACAGGCTCGACGCGGGAGGGGAGGCCACCGCGGCCGTGGCCCGGCAGCTGTCCCAGGACCTCGGACACCGCCACGGCGAGGCCTCCCCGTAGGTCACCGGGAGCGGGCGTCGTCCCGGACGGTGATCGCGGCGGCGGGGCAGCCGGTCGCGGCGTTGCGCGCGACCTGCCACTGCGGCGCCGGTGGAGCGGGGTCCAGCAGCTCGACGATCGCGTCGTCGTCGCGCTGGTCGAACACGTCGGGCGCGGTGAGCACGCACTGCCCCGAGCCGACGCACGCGTCCTGGTCGACCTCGATCCTCATCGGTCCCCCCAGGTGACGGGCAGGCTGCGCACGCCACCGGTGATGTGGTCGGTGCGGACGTCGAGCGCGTCGAGCTCGATCGCCAGGCGCAGCCCGGGCAGCCGGCGGGCGAGGGTGGCGAACACGGCTCGCAGCTCGGTGCGGGCGAGGCTCGCACCGATGCAGAAGTGCGGCCCGTGGCCGAAGCCGACGTGCCCGCGCTCGGCGCGATCCGGGTCGAACGCCTCGGCGTCGGCGAAGACCGTGTCGTCCCGGTTCGCCGCGTTGATCGACAGGATCAGCGCGTCGCCGCGGCGGATGGTGACCCCCGACATCTCGACGTCGGTGTGGGCGTAGCGCAGCAGCCCGAGGTCGCCCGGGGCGCCCAGCCGCATGATCTCCTCGATGACGGCGTCGATGCGGCCGTCCGGGTCGGCGGCCAGCGCGTCCCACTGCTCAGGACGGCTCAGCAGGAACAGCGTGCCCAGGCCGATCCGGTTGACCGTGGTCTCGTGCCCGGCGAACAGCAGCCCGACGCAGAGCCGGACCATCTCCGGGTAGCCGAAGCTCTCGTCCTCGGCCTGCGCGCGCACGAGGTCGGTGATGACGTCCTCGCCCGGCTCGGCGCGCTTGCCCTCGGCCAGGCCCGCCATGTAGCGGCCGAACTCCTCGCGGGCCTCGCGCGCGTCCTGGCCGGAGAAGGTGGCCATCCGGTCCGACAGCGAGCGGAAGTGCTCGCCGTCGGCCTCCGGCACCCCGAGCAGCCGGCAGATCACCGCAACCGGCAGCGGGAAGGCCAGCTGCGCGTGCAGGTCGACCCGCCCGTCGGGCGAGGCGGCGTGCGCGGCGAACATCTGATCGACGTAGCCGTCCACGAGCTCCTGGACGTGCCCGGCGAGCAGGCGCATCCGCTTGGCGGAGAAGGCGGGGGTCAGCAGCCGGCGCATCCGCCGGTGGTCGGCCTCCTCGGACTCGTGGTCGCCGCTCGGGCCGTCCTGCACGGCAGCGGTGCTGATCCGCGATGCCCGCTCGGGCTCGGGGTGCGAGCGGCCGAACCGGCCGTCGCCGAGCAGGTCACGGACCTCGGCGAAGCGGGTCACCAGCCACGCCGGATCGCCCGCGGGCGTGAGCACCGGCGCGATCGGGGCCTCGCGGCGCAGCACCTCGTAGAACGGCGCGAGGTCGAGCAGGTTGGGCCGGGTGAACGGGAGCTGCGGGCGTTGTTCGGCGAGGGTCATCGATCGTCCTCCTGGGGTCGGATGACCCCACGGTACGATTAATTGGCAGTTGCTGCCACAAAGTCTGACCGATTAGGGTGCCTGCCGTGGCGCAGCAGGGCGGTACGCGACGAGGGCGTCCGCCGCTCGGCGAGCAGGGACGCCGCCGGCAGCGCCTGGAGATCTCCCGGGAAGCGGTGCGGCTGTTCCGCGCGCACGGCGTCGCCGGCACGTCCGGGGTGCGGATCGCGGAGGCCGCCGGGGTGTCCGAGCGGACGCTGTGGCGGCTGTTCCGGACCAAGGAGAGCTGCGTGGAGCCGCTGCTCACCGAGGCCCTCGACGGGTTCTGCGCGGTGCTGCGCTCCTGGCCGGCCGGGGTCGAGCTCGCCGAGCACCTGCAGGTGGCCTACACCTTCGTGCCGCGACCGTCGCGACCCGACATCGGCATGGACGCCGACATGGACACCGACTCGGACACCGACGCGGTGCTCGCGGTGGTGCGGATGACCCGTGACGACCCGGCGCTGCGCGCGGTCTGGCTGGTGCTGCAGGAACGTGCCGAACCGACCCTCGCCGAGGTCCTCGCGCCGAGGGCCGGGCTGCCCCCGGGCGCGTCCGAGGTGCGCGTGCTCGCCGCCACGGTGAACGCGGCGCTGCGCGTGGTCACCGACGACTTCGCGCACACCGCGGCGGACGGCGTGACCTCGCACGACGTCGAGGGGCACCGGCAGCGACTGGCCGAGACGCTGCGCGCCGCCACTCGGGTGCTCGCGCCCGGTGGGGCGTAACTCACGTCGATCTCCGCAGCGATACGGGCGCAATGCCCGAAAGATGAGCTTTGCACCGTCGGTCCGGACCGCTACAGTGGCGAACGCGAAGGGGAGTAGTCCTCCGCGGCGGTGCCGTCAGTACGGGTCAGGACGAGCTGGCCCCGGTGCCGCCGGTCCGGATCATCGGCCCAGTCAGGGCTCCCGGGCGGACGAGACTTTCAGCACTCGATGCTGTGCTGAAAGGGATCGTCATGAACGTGCCCGTCTGGATCTGGTTCGCCACCATCGCGCTGGTCATCGGGATGATCGTGTTCGACTTCGTCGGACACGTGCGCAAGCCGCACGAACCGACGCTGCGTGAGTCGGCGGTGTGGTCGATCGGCTACATCGCATTCGCCCTGGTGTTCGGCGTGGGTGTCGGGCTGTTCTCCGGCTGGACCTACGGCGGTGAGTACATCGCCGGCTGGCTCACCGAGAAGGCGCTGTCGGTCGACAACCTGTTCGTCTTCCTGCTGATCATGACGAGCTTCGCGGTGCCGAAGATCTACCAGCAGAAGGTCCTGCTGATCGGCATCGCGATCGCGATCGTCATGCGCGGCATCTTCATCGCGATCGGTGCCGTGGTCATCGAGCAGTTCGCCTGGGTCTTCTACCTGTTCGGCGCCGTGCTGTTCGTGCTGGCCTACAAGCAGATCAAGGAAGCGGTCGCCACCGACGACGAGGACGGCGACGCGGGCGACAGCCGCCTCATCCGGGCGGTGCGCCGGGTCGTCCCCACCAGCTCCCAGTACGACGGCGACAAGCTGCGCACCCGCGTCGACGGCCGGGCGGTCTTCACTCCGATGTTCCTGGTGATCGTCGCGATCGGGCTGACCGACCTGCTCTTCGCGTTCGACTCGATCCCGGCGATCTTCGGTCTGACCCAGGAGCCCTACCTGGTGTTCACGGCGAACGCGTTCGCGCTGCTCGGCCTGCGCCAGCTGTACTTCCTCATCGGCGGGCTGCTGGAGCGCCTGGTCTACCTCGCGCACGGCCTGTCGGTCATCCTCGCGTTCATCGGCGTGAAGTTGGTCCTGCACGCGCTGCACGAGAACAACCTGCCGTTCCTCAACGGCGGTCAGCCGGTGCCGGTCTGGACCATCCCGACGTGGCTGTCGCTGCTGGTCATCTCGGGCACGATCGCGGTGGCCGCGGTGGCCAGCCTGATCACCTCGCGCCGCCGCGCCGCGGCGGTCGAGGCGACCACGGCCGAGGTTCCTGCCCCGGCCCGCGACTGACGACGGCAGTGCCGCAGTGCTCTACGGCCTGGCAAATCATGAGGGGTGCTGAGTCATGCCGATCACGTTCTATACCCCGGACTTCTACGTGTTCAACAACTTCTCCGCGCACGCCGTCGAGTTCGAGGGGGAGCTCTACTCGACCGCCGAGCACGCCTACCAGGCGGCCAAGTGCATTGACCCGGAGGGGAAGGCGGAGATACGCCACGCTCGCAGTCCCTTGCAGGCCAAAAGTTTGGCAAACGGGAAGTACAGGACTGCCAGGGATCCTGACTGGAGCGACAAGAAGCTCGTCATCGTGGAGGAGATCCTTCGGGCGAAGGTGGCGCAGCACGCCGAAGCACGAGAAGCTCTGATCAAGAGCTGTGGCGAAGAAATCGTCGAGGACTCGCCCACCGACTACTTCTGGGGCGCCGGCGCCGACGGGACCGGGGCAGAACATCCTCGGCAGGATCTGGATGAAGATCCGCGACGCGGACACCTGAGCCGCCGGTGGCGCAAGTGGGACAGCGTCCCGTATTATCCGGGACATCGTCCCACTTGCTTGGAGGAACGCCGGAGATGACGACGTACGTACTGGTGCACGGGGCCTGGCACAGCGGGCAGGCCTGGGCTCGGATCGTCCCCCGGCTGGGGTCCTCGGGGCGCCGGGTGCTGACGCCGACCCTGACCGGCTACGGGGAGACCCGGCACCTGATGGGGCCCGAGGTGGGGCTGACCACCCACGCGGACGACGTCAGCAACCTGCTCGTCGACGAGGACCTGCGCGACGTGGTCCTCGTGGGGCACAGCTATGCCGGGATGGTCATCTCCGCCGTCGCCAACCGCGTTCCCGAGCGGATCGCGCGGCTGGTGTACCTCGACGCGATGGTTCCGGCGCACGGGGAGACCGCGGTGGACGTCATGCCGATGTCGAAGGTCCTCGTCGATGCGGCGCAGGCGTCCGAGAGCGGGTGGCGGGTCCCTCCGCTGCCGGAGATGCCGCCTCCGATGGGCCTGTTCGGGGTGACCGAGCCCGCCGACGTCGCCTGGGTTCGCACGATACTGTCCGACCATTCCGTCCGCTGCCTGCAGGAACCGGTGCAGTTCGACGACCCCGAAGCGGACCGCATCCCGCGCACCCACATCCACTGCACCGTCCGGCCGGAGGGGTTCGAGGCGAGGCGCGTCCCGCCGGTGCAGCCCAACGGGGAGCCGGCGCACGTCCTCGAGCTGCCGACCACGCACGACTGCATGATCACCATGCCGGACGCGTTGGCCGACATGCTGGGTGACCTGGGCTGACCGGTCGCCGCGAGAACCGATCGACCTAGGGTGGTGGCATGACCGACGAGGGGAGGGGCAGGACGTCGCCCAAGCGCGTCGACGCCCGTCGCAACGAGGTCGCCGTCCTCGAAGCCGCCGCGGCCGTGTTCGTGGCCTCCGGGGTGGACGCGCCGATCCGCGACATCGCCGCGCGCGCAGGCGTCGGGACGGCCACCGTCTCCCGCCACTTCCCGACGCGCGCGGACCTGATCGTCGCCGTCTACCGCCACCAGGTGGAGCAGCTCGTCGACGCGGGCCGGACGTTCGCGGCGACCGCGGAGTCCCCGCACGCCGCGCTCGCGCAGTGGATGAACCTCTTCGTCGACTTCGTCGTGACGAAACAGGGCCTGGCCACCGTGCTGCAGTCCGACGAGCCCTGCTTCGACCCGCTGCACGCCTACTTCGTGGATCGGCTCGAACCGGTGTGCGCGCAGCTGCTCGCCGCGGCGGCGGAATCGGGCGAGATCCAGCCGGGGCACAGCCCGCACGAGCTCATGCTCGCGGTCGGTGGCCTCTGCGCGGCGGCCGGCCGGGGAGGCGACTACGACGCCCGCCGGGTCGTCGGGTTCCTCGTCGCGGGGCTCGCCACGGCCTAGGTTTCATGTGCACATCGCCGTCGGCACCGGGGAGATCAGCATGGGCACGGACACCTTCTGGGACGACGTCGAGGACCACCTCGTCCGCTACATCCCCGCCTTCACCCCGCGCATCATCGAGCGCGCGCAGGGCTCCTACGTCTACGCCAGCCAGGGCAACGCCATCCTCGACTTCACCTCGGGGCAGATGAGCGCGGTCCTCGGCCACTCCCACCCCGCGATCGTGGAAGCGGTCGCCGACTCCGTGGCGTCGATGGCCCACCTGTTCAGCGGGATGTTGAGCCGGCCCGTGGTCACCCTGGCGAAGCGGCTGTCGGAGTCGCTGCCCGACCACCTCACGAAGATGCTCCTGCTGACGACGGGTGCGGAGGCCAACGAGGCCGCCCTCAAGATGGCCAAGCTGTACACGGGCAGGTACGAGATCGTCTCGTTCGACCGCTCGTGGCACGGCATGACCTCGGGCGCCGCCGCGGCCACGTTCTCCGCGGGGCGCCGCGGCTACGGACCGGTCCTGCCCGGCAACCTCACGCTGCCCACGCCCAACGCCTACCGCTCGCCCTTCCGTAACGCCGACGGTTCCTACGACTGGCAGGCCGAGCTGGAGTACGGGTTCGCGACGGTGGACACGCAGTCCACCGGCTCGCTGGCCGCGTGCCTGGTGGAGCCGATCCTGTCCTCGGGCGGCATCGTCGAGCTCCCGCCCGGCTACCTCGCGCGGCTGAAGGAGATGTGCGTCGAGCGGGGCATGCTGCTGATCGTCGACGAAGCCCAGACCGGACTCGGGCGCACCGGCGCCATGTACGCGTTCGAGCACCACGGTGTGGCACCGGACATCCTCACGCTGTCCAAGACCCTGGGCGCGGGGCTTCCGGTGGCCGCGGTCATGACGAGCGATGAGATCGAGCGCCTCTGCGCCGAGCGCGGGTTCCTCTTCTACACGACCCACGCGTCCGATCCGCTGGCGGCGGTGGTCGCCAACACAGTGCTCGACGTCATCGCACGCGAGGGTCTCGTGGAGCGCGCCGCGAAGCTCGGCGACCACCTCACCGACCGGCTCACCGACCTTCAGAGCCGGTACGAGGTGGTCGGTGACGTGCGCGGGCGCGGGCTGCTCCAGGGCATCGAGCTGGTCACCGACAAGGAGACCAAGGCGCCGGCGGACGCCCTCGGCGCCGCCATCACCACAGCCTGCCTGGAGCGGGGCCTGCACATGAACATCGTGCAGCTGCCGGGGATGGGCGGGATCTTCCGGATCGCCCCGCCGCTCACCATCGCCGAGGCCGAGCTCGACTCCGGGTTGGACATCCTCGAAGAGTCGATCCGAGCAGCGACCCCGCTAGCGGGGCACCCGTCCGACGTCGGCGTCGAGACCTGAGCGGTCCCCGCTCGCCGCAGGCTGTTATGAGGGCGGCAGGGAGAAGAGCCCTCGTGGTCCCCGGTACCGGACACCCCTGTACGGCCGGTTCAGGGCCTCCTTCACGTGCCACCACGCGTCCCGCTCCGTCTCGGCGTACCCGTGGGACGTCTTCCCGCTGTCGAGTACGACAGTCCAGCGGTACCGACCGGTTGCCTCGTTGAACGTGACCGACCCCCTCCTCTGCGACTCGATCATCAGTCGTGCCTCCGTCTCGTCTGCCGCCTCGCCCATCGCGAACCCTTCGGATGTCTCGGTGACCCAGAACGCCATACGGGCAGGATAGACCGCAAACGCGCCATACGGATAGCAGAGAACGTGATCGGGTTTATGCGCGCCATGCCGGTGCAATCGGCCGTGACCAGGACATATGGTGCCCAAGTGGGCCCGAGCTACGTCACGACGACAGAGGCAGCGAAGCTCGTCGGCCTGTCCAAGCGGACGTTGCAGCGGTATCACCGGGACGGCGTCCTGGAGCCGGAGTACGTGACCGCCGGTGGACATGCCCGCTGGGACCCAGACAAGATCATTGAACAGCTCAAGGCACGGCGGAGGCGCTCGGAGTAGCGGGACCGCGTGAGTCGGCGCAGCCTCATGAACGTTCGGACCGGGTGCGTGCGGCGATCCGACGGTCAGGAGTTCGCGTCCACCCGCTCGACGCTGCGCCGGTGCAGCCGGTAGGCGAGGACGATCGAGACGAGGGCTGCGGCGATGAAGCAGAGGAAGATGGGGCTCTGCAGCATCGTCATCGGGGAGATCGCAACGGTCTGCCGCAGCGACAGTTCGAGCATCGGGCCCAGGATGAATCCCATGACGAACGGGGCGACCGGCAGCCCGCGCTTCGCCATCGCCCATCCGGCCACGCCGGCGACGAGGCAGACGACGATGTCGAACACGCTGTTGCGTGCGGTGTAGGCGCCGACGCCGCAGCAGACGAGCACGACCGGCCCCAGGACGCCGTAGGGGACCCGGGCGATCTTCGCCCACACCCCGGCCAGCGGGAGGTTGAGCACCAGCAGGATGACGTTGGCGACGAAGAAGCTGGCGATGACGGCGGCGGTGATGTCGCTGTTGGAGGTGAACATCGTCGGTCCGGGCACCACGCCGTAGACCATGAGTGCGGCCATGATCAGCGCCATCGTCGGTCCGGTCGGGATGCCGAGGCTGAACAGGGGCACGAACCCGCTCATCGCGGTCGCGTTGTTCGCCGCCTCGGGCCCGCCGATGCCCTCGACCGCGCCGTCGCCGAACCGCGAGCCGCCCTTGCGTTGCGCGCGCCGCCGTTCGCTCGCGTAGCTGAGGAACGTCGTGGTCGAGGGCAACATCCCCGGGACGAGCCCGAGCGCGAAACCTGTGAGAGTGCCGCGGCCCGCTGCTCCCGCGCTGCGCCGCAGCTCGTCGCGGGTGGGCAGGAAGCTCCCGACGGGGGCGGCGTGCGCCGGCGGCGTGCCGCGTTCGAGGGTGCGCAGCACCTCCGCGATGCCGAACAGGCCGATCATCACCGGAACGATGTCGAAGCCCTGCATCAGCTCGAGCGAGCCGAAGGTCAGGCGCTGCTGGCTGCTGGTGAGGTCCAGCCCGACGGAGGCCAGCAGCATCCCCGCCGCGGCCATGCCGATGCCCCGGACGATCGAGCCGGACGAGAGCCCGGCGATGGCGGTGAGGCTGAACAGCACCAGGCCGAGCATCTCGGGCGGTCCGAACTCGAGCGCGAACCCGGCCAGGTGCGGCCCGATCAGCCAGACCCCGAGCGTGCCGAGGATCCCGGCCACGAAGGACGCCCCCGCGGCGATGGCCAGGGCCGCCCCGGCGCGGCCCCGCCGGGTCATCGGGTAACCCTCCATCGCGGCTGGCAACGACGACACCTCGCCGGGGATCTTGAGCAGGATCGCGCTGGTCGACCCGCCGTACATCGCGCCGTAGTAGATCGCGGCGAGCACGACGATGGCCGTGGCAGGACCGAGGTAGGTGGTGAGCGGGAAGAGGATCGCGACGGCCGAGACCGGGCCGAGGCCGGGCAGCACGCCGACGACCGTCCCGGCGAGGCAGCCGAGGAGTGCCAGCAGCAGCACCTGCGGCTGGAAGACCGTGGCGAAGCCGGCGAGGAGTTCGGACAGACCCATGCGAGGCGTCCCCTTTCAGAACCTGAGGATCCCGGCGGGGAGGACCACTCCCGTGAGTTCGAACAGCGCGACGAACACGGCGTTGATCGCCACGGTGTAGGCCACCGAGCGCCACCAGCCGTACCGGGAGATCACCCGGAGGAACACGAAGACGACCGCGACGCCCGCGACGACGTAGCCGAGCGTTCCGAGCAGCAACGCGTACGCCGCGACGAGCAGCAGGCAGACGAGCATGTCGGCCCGGGGACGGGCGGGGCGGGCGTGCCCGTCGTCCGCGGGCTCCTCGCCGGCGGCGACCGAGGGCCGCTCCCCGCAGCAGGTCGTGGCCACGAGGATCACTCCCAGGACCAGGACGTACCAGCCGGCCATGTCCGCCTGCGCAGCGGCGTCGACGGTGAGCAGCAGTCGCAGCCCCTCCTCGAGGGCCGCCCCGGCGAGCAGCAGGAGGACGAGCATGGGGGAGTAGGCCAGCAGGGTGCGGGTGCGCGGGGTCGTGCGTGGCCTCGTCGTGGCCATGGGACCTCCTCGGGACTCAGCCGGCGACGCCGATGCGCTCGGACAGGGCAGTGAAGCGGTTCGTCTCGTCGTGGATCTCGGCGCGCAGCGCGTCGCCGGTCCGCACGGTGGGCGAGAGCCCGACGGCCGCGAGTTGCGCGGCGACGTCCGGGTCCTCGGCGATGGCCCCGACGGCGTCGGCCAGCTTCCCGGTGAGGCCGGCGGGGATCCCGGGTGGTCCGGATACGCCGACCCAGTACTGCATGTCGAGATCGGGGTGACCGAGCTCGACGGTGGTGGGCACGCCGGGCAGCTTGTCGACGTGGGTGTCGCCGGTGAGCGCGATCGCTGTGAGCTTGCCCGTCGTGTGGAGGCTGAACGCGGAGCTGGCCCCCCCGGCGCCGAAGTCGATGTCGCCTGCGGCGACCGCCCGCATCACCTCGCCGGAGCTGCGGAAAGGCACGCGTTTGACGCGGGCGGCGTCGATGCCGTTCCCGGCGAGGAACTGCAAGGTGGCGTAGTCGCTGGTGCTGCTGCCGCCGATCCAGCCGACGGTGAAGTGGTCGGGGTCGGCCTTCGCGACCGCGACCACGGCGTCGTAGTCCTGGAAGGGCGCGTCGCCGCCGACGACGTAGACGTGCGGGCCCTGCGCGAACTTCGCGACGAACGTGCGGTCCGACCAGTCGTAGGGCAGGTAGGGCAGTAGGCCCTGGATGGAGCTGGACCCGGCGCCGTCGGCCAGCAACGTGTACCCGTCCGGTGCCGCCGAGCGGACGGAGCTGACTCCGATGATCTGGTCGGCGCCCGGCTTGTTGATCACGTTGACCGGAACGCCGAGCTCGTCGGACAACGCCTCGGCCGCGGCCCGGGCGGCGATGTCGGTGGACCCTCCCGCCGAGAAGGGCACCACGTAGTCGATGGAGCGGCTCGGGTAGCTGCCGATCGGCTCGTCCTGCGCGGCGCAGGACGCCAGCAGCATCCCTGTGAGCAGGACGGCGACCGCGCGCGGCAGCAGGCCGGTCCGCATGCCCCTCACCCCGCCCGGAGCCGGTCGCGTGCCCGCTCGGTGGCGGCCGTGTCGGGCGATCCGTCCTCGGCGAGCACCACGCCGTAGTGCTCGCCGGCGGCGCGGACGCTGACCCTGCCTTGGACGACGTCGGTCGCGACGAGCTCGGCGGCGCGCTCGAGCGGGTCGCCGTAGCCGCCGGAGCCGGGGCTCTCGATGCGCACGACGTCGTCGCGCTCGAGTGCGATCCCCGATACCCGGCCGCCGGGCAGGACCCGTTCGCCGTCGGTTCCAGGGCGGATGACGAACCGTCCAGTGCTGCCGTCCCCACCACCGTGCAGGCCCAACGGCGGGAACGTCTGCCGATCGGCGTGGGCCGAGAAGTCCGCACGCCCGGACAGGACCCGGATGTCGCGGCGGACTCCCAGCCCGCCGCGGTGGGTCCCCGCCCCACCGGAGTCGGTGATCAGCTCGTAGGTGTCCACGCGCAGCGGGTACTCCAGTTCGAGCGCCTCGATCGGCAGGTTCGACGAGTTGGTGACGTGCACCTGAACGGCGTCGAGCCCGTCCCGGTCCGACCGGGCGCCCGCGCCACCCGCGATCACCTCGGGGTAGACGAAGAAGTCCTCGTCGGGCCCGGCGAACGTCACGTAGGTGATGGAGCTGTGCGAGCCGGCGGGAACCCGGCCGGGTACGGCCTGGGCCAGCGCGGCGAGCAGCACGTCGGCCACCCGCTGGCAGGCGTCGGTGCGGGCGGCGACGGCGGCCGGTGGCCGCGGGTTGACGATGCTGCCCAGCGGCGCGTCGATGCGCACGGCGTCGAAGAAGCCGCCGTTCGCGGGGATGTCGGGATCGAGCGCGGCCTTGAGGGCGTAGTAGACCGTGGCCTCCAGCGCCGACCGCACGACGTTGATCGCGACGTCGGCCTGGCGGCCGGTGCCGTCGAAGGAGATCGAGACCTGGTCGCCCGCGATCGTGACGGCGGCGACGATGCGGATCGGCTCCTGGTCGGGAGAATCGCTGTCCAGCCAGTCGGCGGCGGAGTAGGTGCCGTCGGGAATGGCGGCGACGGCGACCTCGAGGCGTCGGCGCGCGTACTCGAGCAGCTGCTCCGACGCGGCCTCGAGCACCGCGCTGCTGTGCTTGGCGTGCAGTTCGGCGAACCGCGTCCCCCCGATGTGCACGGCGGCGAGCTGCGCGAGGAGGTCCCCGCGGCGCTCCTCGGGCAGCCGCGAGTTGAGCGTGACGAACGCCAGCGCCTCCTCGTTGACGGCGCCGTCGATCATGAAGCGCACCATCGGGATGCGCAGGCCCTCCTGGAAGATGCTGGTGGAGTCCCCGGAATTGCTGCCCGGCACGTGCCCGCCCACGTCGGAGTGGTGGGCGATGTTCGCGCTGAACCCGACCAGTCGGCCCTCGTGGAACACGGGTGCGGCCATCGTGATGTCGGGCAGGTGGGTGCCGCCGCCCGTGTAGGGGTCGTTGGTGATGTAGACGTCGCCCGCGCGCAGGTTTTCGGGGCCGTGGCGGTCCAGCAGGGCGCGCACCATGCCCTTCATCGAGCCCATGTGGATGGGGATGTGCTCGGCCTGCGCGATGAGCCGGCCGTGGGCGTCGAACAGGGCCGTCGAGCAGTCGACGCGTTCCTTGATGTTGGTGGAGTAGCTGGCGCGGCGCAGCACCGCGCCCATCTCCTCGGCCACCGACAACATCGCGTTGCCGATCACCTGCATGCTCACCTGGTCGACCTGCACCCCGGTCACTGGCTCACCACCTCGATCAACAGGTTTCCGAAACCGTCCACGGTCGCCGACCAGCCCGGTGGGACCAGGGTGGTCGAGTCGAGCTGCTCGACGACGGCGGGCCCGACGATCACGTCGCCGCACAGCAGCCCGGCGCGGTCCAGCACCGGGGTGGGCAGCGCGCCGTGTTCGGCGCCGAAGTCGACCTCGCGTGTGCCCAGCAGCGCGTCCGTGCCGGGCCGGCCGCTCCCCGTCGACAGGCGGGGCAACTCCGGCTTGCCGACGTGGCCGTGTGCGACGGCCCGGAGGTTGACCAGCTGGACGGGGGAGTCCGGGTGCGCGAACCCGTAGGCCTTCTCGTGCTGGGCGTGGAAGTCGGCGACGACGGACGCGAGTGCCGCCGGGTCGAGGCCCGAGGAAGGCAGGTCGATCCGCAGCTCGAAGTTCTGCCGCGGGTACCGGGCGTCGGCCAGCACCGTCACCTCGTGTCTCTGGGCGATGCGGGCCTCGTCGGCGAGCCACGCGCTGCCCTCGGCGACCAGTTCGGCGATGGCCGCGTTGAGGTCGGGCAGCGCGTCCGCTTCGGCCCGGCGCAGGAAGGACCGGGTGAACTCGCTGCGCACGTCGCTCACCAGCAGGCCGAGCGCGCACAACGTGCCCGGTCGCGGCGGGACGAGGAGCCGGGTCATGCCGACCTCGGCGGCGACCTCGGCCGCGTGCAGCGGACCGGCGCCGCCGTAGGCCATGAGCACGTACTCCCGCGGGTCCTCCCCGCCCTCGACCGAGACCTTGCGCACCGCGCGGGCCATGTGCGAGTTCGCCAGCCGGCCGATCCCGCGCGCAGCATCGAGCACCGTCGTGCCGAGCCCGTCGCCGACGCCGCGCACCGCCCGCTCGGCGGCGACCAGGTCGATGGGCATGGTGCCGCCGAGCGCGCTCTGCGGGTTCTGCCGCCCGCGCACGACGTTGGCGTCCGTGGTGGTGGGGAGGGTGCCACCGTGGCCGTAGGCGGCGGGGCCGGGCCGTGCGCCGGCGCTCTCCGGGCCGACCCGCAGTCCTCCGGCGGCGTCGACGGAGGCGATGCTGCCGCCACCGGCTCCGATGGTGTGCACGTCCATCGACGGCACCCGGATCGGGTAGCCGCCGAGCCCACGCTCGTTCGCCGGCAGCGGTTGCCCGCCGCGGATGAGGCACACGTCGGTGGAGGTGCCGCCCATGTCGAAGGTGATGAGGTCGTCGATGCCGGCGAGGCCCGCGAGGTAGCAGGCACCGACGACGCCGGCGCTCGGCCCCGACAGCAGGGTGGTCACCGGCCGTTCGGCCACGGTGTCGGTCGAGGCGAGACCGCCGTTGGACTGGATCACCCGTGGCCCGACGGGCAACCCGGCCGCGTTCACCCGCTCGCCGAGCCTGCGGATGTAACGGGCGACGACCGGGCCGATGAACGCGTTGATCACGGCGGTGGAGAAGCGTTCGTACTCGCGGAACTCCGGCGCCACGCGGCTGGAGCGGGAGACGAACAGATCCGGCCGCCGCCGGGCGAGCGCCTCCTCGAGGCGGCGCTCGTGCACCGGGTCTCGGTAGCTGTGCAGGAAACAGATGGCCACCGACTCGGCGGCGGAACCCTCGAGCGCGTCGACGGCCCGATCGACCTCCGCTTCGGTCAGTTCCTGCACGACGTCGCCCGCCGACCCGAGCCGCTCCGCGACGCGGAACGTGCGGTCGCGGGGGACGAGCACCGGGGGCTTGTCGGCGAACAGGTCGTAGAGGTGTGGCCTGCGCTGCCGGGCGATCTCCAGGACGTCCGGCACCCCCGCGGTCACCAGCAGCGCCGTGGGCGCACCCTTCAGCTCGAGCAGCGCGTTGGTGGCGACCGTCGTGCCGTGCCCGAGGTAGCTGACGTCGGCCGGCGCGCGCCCGGCGTCGTCGAGCACCGCCAGGATGCCCTCCGCGACGGCGATCGACTGGTCCTGCCCGGTGGAGGGCAGCTTGACGACGTGGAACCCGCCGGTCTGCGTGTCCAGCGCGGTGACGTCGGTGAAGGTGCCCCCGACGTCGACTCCGATGCGGATCATGCTGTCCTTCCGGTTTGGGTGTGCGCCGGCCCGGAGGCGGCTCTGGCGAGGGCGAGCCGGCTGGGCAGCGCAGGGCCGCCCCGTTCGAGCAGCTGGTCGACGGCCAGCGAGGCGAGGACGGGGGAGAGCTTGAAACCGTGTCCGGAGAATCCGCTCATGGTGACGATGCGGCGCAGGCCCGGCGGTGCGCCGATGAGCCCGTGACCGTCGGGCGTGTAGCCCTCGACGAACGCGCGGGCGTCGGCGGCCCGCGGTTCGAGCCCGGTGAACAGCTCTCCGACGGCCGCCTCGATGCGCCGCGAGTAGGCCGCCGGGACCGTCGCGTCGAACGCGGACAGCTCGGGCACGGTCTCCTTGGGGACGTGCAGGTTCACCTTGACGAGACCGTCACCCGCGGGTGGGAAGAAGGACAGGTCCGCTTCGGGGCCGCTGCGCCGGAGGCCGACGGGGAAGCGCTCCGGCGCGAACGCGGCGGGCTCCGTGGCGCGGAACCAGTGCAGGACGACCCGGCGCACCTCGTAGCGGCCGTGGACACCGGGCACCAGGTCTGCCGTCCACGGTCCGCCGCACACGAGCACCCGACCGGCGCGGACCACGCCGTCGCTGGTGTGCACACGCACCTGGTCCCCGGCTTCCTCGATCGCGGTGCAGCGCACGCCGGTGCGCACGGTCGCGCCGAGATCGCGGGCGAGGCCGGCCGCCGCTCGGATCGCCGTGCTGGGGAAGAGCAACCCGCCTTGCGGGTCGATCACACCGGTGTCGTCGGCGTGCAGGCGGTGCTGGGGGTGGCGGGCGGCGAGCTGGTCGTGGTCGAGGACCTCGTGCGGCAGGTCGAACTCACGGGCGCTGCGCAGCACCTCGGCGACGTCGGGGTGCTCGGGCGCGCCGATGGTCAGCGCCCCGCTGCGCAGCAGCAGCCGAGTGCCTGTCGTCTCGGAGAGCTGCTCCCACATCGACGACGCGCGCTGCAGCAGGGGTACGTACCAGGCACCCTCCTTGTAGGCGACGCGGAATATGCGGGTCCGGCCGCCCGCGGCCCCGCGCTCGTGGCCGAGGGGCTCGTGCTGTTCCAGGCCGATGACGCGCAGGCCCTCGCTCGCCAGGTGCCAGAGCGCCATGCTCCCCATGGCCCCGACACCGACCACCGCGACGTCCGCGTCGAGCGGACGGCGTCGCTCGGAGCCCGGATCGGGCATGTGCACCTCCGTGTACGAACCTGAGATGCGAGCAATGTAGGGAACACGACAAGAAGGGGTCAATGCTGTAGTGAAAACTTCAGGTAACGCGTCGCGGGTCGCGCCGCTGCACGAACGCGTCGCCGCGCTCGGGTACACGCTGTCGACGAGCGAGCGCACGGTCGCGGAGTTCATGGCCGACCACCCGGAGGTCGTGGTCTCGTGCTCGGCGATCGAGCTGGGGGCGCGGACGGGCACCAGCGACGCGACCGTCGTGCGTGCCGCGAAGGCGCTGGGCTACCAGGGCTTCCGCGATCTGAAGCGGAGCATGATCGAGGTGCTCGCGCGGCAGCGGGACCTGGCCGCCACGATGGACGACCGGCTTGCCCGCGTCGCCGCCGGATCCGACCAGGTGCTGCGGGTGCTCGACGACACGATCGGTCTGCTGGCCCAACTGCGCCGCAGCCTCGACCCGGAGGCGTGGCAGCGCGCCGTCGGCGCACTCGCGGCGGCTCCCTCCGTGATGACCTTCGGCATCGGTCCGGCCGCCTCCCTCGCCGACTACCTGTGCCTGTCGCTCAAGCGGATCGGTGTTCCCGCCCGCGGGAGCGGTCTGACGGGATTCCGGTTGGCCGACGATCTACTGGCTCTGCGCGCGGACGACGCGGTGGTGGTGTTCGCCCCGATCCGGCAGTTCCGGGAGATCTCCGTGATCGTCCGACACGCCCGTGCGGTCGGCGCCCAGGTCGTGCTCGTGACGGAGAGCCTCGGGATGGCCCTGGCGCCGCAGGTGCACGCCGTGCTCGCCACCCCGCAGTCGACCACGACGGCGGCCAGCGAGATCACCGGCGGGCTGGTGCTCGCACACGCGCTGACGCTGAGCGTGGCGTCGGCGGCGCGCGACACCGCGGTCGAGGCGCTGCGGCTGGTCAACCAGCTGCGCGCCGAAGTCGTGGGCGACGAGCTCGACGTCACGCCCCTGCCCCCACTCGACTAGCTCAGCACCCGTGGGGCGTCACGGGTCCGGGAACATGCGGGTCATGGTCTCCTCGTCGCCCGCGGGGATCCGGTCGATGCCGAGCATCTTGTCGATGACCATGTTCTGGAAGCGGTGCAGCGGCTCCTCGAACCGGAAGCACATGCGTCCGCCCCGGTAGGCCGGGTTCTCGATGCCCTCCTGGACGCGTTCGACGATCTCGAGGTCCTGGCGGTTGACGAGGTCCCAGAACTGCTCGAGCTGGGCGAGGCCGTCCTGCGCCGTGGGGTCGTCGAGCGATTCCGGGTGGCAGAGCAGGACCGCGGTCTCGACCGTGCGGTTCGCGCTCACCGGCTGGTTGAGCAGCACGAAGGCGTGGTTGGGCAGCACGACCAGCGCCGTGCTGGGGAAGAGCCAGACGAACCGGCCGCTCTCGGCGTCCTGCGCACCGAGCGAGCTCAACGGCCGCAGCCCGTCCCAGCCACCGGCGTCGGTGTTGCGCGACACCGGAGTGGTGCTCATGCCCGTGTACATGCCGGGGCCCTGCCAGCGGTAGTGGTCGGAGAACTTGGAGACCTTGTTCAGCTCCGGGTGCACCCAGGGCAGGTGGTAGTACTCCATGAAGTTCTCGCCGACGAGCTTGTAGTTCGCGGCCACGTCGTAGGTGCGGCGGCGCTGCGGCACCCACTCCTCGAGCCGGTGGTCGGTGAAGCGGCGGGGGAGGTCGCCGAGCTGGGTGGCCAGCGGGGCGGGATCGGCGGCGAGGTTCACGAACAGGAAGAAGCCCCAGGTGTCGACGGCGACCGGGAGCAGGCCGTAGTCGGCGCGGTCGAAGCCCTTGGCCACCGAGGTGTCGAAGACGGGTTCCTGGCCTGCGGGGACGTCGGAGCCCTCGAACAGCGGGGTGCCCAAGCAGGATCCGTCGGTGTCGTAGGTCCAGCTGTGGTACGGGCAGCGGATGCGGCCGCGGTGGCCGACCTCGCGTGCGCCCGGGGAGAGCAGCTTGGTGGCGCGGTGGCGGCAGACGTTGTGGAACGCCCGCAGCCTGCCCCCGCGGTTGCGGGTGACGATGATCGACCGGCCCGCGACCTCGACGACCACGCACGCGCCCGGGCGGTCGACGTCGGCGGCGAGCCCGACCGCGACCCACCCGGTGGTGAAGACCCGCTCCTGCTCGAGGGCGAAGAACTCCGGCGCGCAGTAGGCGTCGGGGATCAGCGTGGACGCCAGCTCCACCGGGAGCCGGGTGTGGCGGTAGGTGGCCTCGTCGGTGAACCGCGCCGGGTCGACCGGGCGCGCCGGCAGCGCGGCATGGGGGTCGACGGCCCGGGCCGCCGTCGCGTCGATCGTCATCGCGGTGGTCTCCCTTCGGGTTCAGACGTGGAAGCTGCGCGGGAACGACGGGTCGGTCAACGCCGGGCGCGTGATCGAGAAGGCGTCGATCGGGTGCGACGGTGCGCGCTCGAGCGCGAGGTCGGCGAGCAGGCCGCCGATGAGCGCGGCGAACTTGAACGCGTGCCCCGCGCCGATCGCGACGGCGATCTGGGGGTGCTCGGGCAGGGTGTCGAGCACGAAGTCCTGGTCCGGGGGCACGGTGTACAGGCAGGTCTTCGAGTACAGCTCGGGCCCGCCGAAGCGGGGGATGTGCCGCTCGACGAACTCGGCGTAGCGCTCGCGGCGCACCGGGTCGGGTTCGAAACCGCGGGTGTCGGCCGTGGTCTCGGGCCCGCCCATGTGCTGGCCGAGTTTGGTGGCGACCTCGCCGTAGACCGGGAAACCGTAGAAGTTGTGGCTGCCGTGCCACATGAACACCGGGAACCGGGCGGGGGAGAACTCCGCGAGGTGCGGCGTGGCGTAGTAGGTGACCTGCTCCTGCAGCACCGTCAGGGGCAGCGCCACCCCCGTCTCGGCGAGCAACTGGTTGGTCCAGGCGTCGGCGGCCACGACGACGCGGTCGGCCCGCAGGGTGCCCTCGTCGGTGACGACGGCGACGCCCTCGCCGTCGGGGCGCACCGCGTGGACGCGGGTGTGCGGCCGTACCTCGGCGCCGTGGGCCCGGGCCAGCGCGATGTGCACCGCGTTGGCACGTGCGGCGTCGACGATGCCCGATTCGGCCTGGTAGAGCGCCTGTTCGCCGCCGCCGACCCGGAACTGCGGCCACCGCCCGACGAGCTCGTCGGCGTCGAGGAGCTCGTAGTCCACGCCGAAGCGGTCGAACACCTCGGTGTAGCCCTCGATGTTGCGGGTGCCCGTGGCGGTGCCCCGCCGGGCGACCCGGTCCTCGATGACGAGCCCGCCCGTGCGGGTGACGATCTGCTGGCCGGACTCGGCCTCGACCTCGTGCCATGCCGCGTAGGCCGGTGCGGCAAGCGCGGCGTAGTGCGCCTGGTGCTGCGCGAGCCGGATGATCCGGGAGTGGTCCTGGGAGGCGCCGCGGTGGTGGCCGAGCTCGAACTGCTCGATCCCGAGGACCCCGGGGCCGAGCTCCGTGGCGAGGCGGTGCAGCGCCGCGGAGCCCAGCCCGCCGAGGCCGACGACGATCGCGCGATGACCCGTCATGACGGGAGTGTCAGCGCCACCGACCTTCCGCGTCCATCGAAGAATCGAACCCAGGATCTTGTACGTTCCGTACATGATTGATCGGCGGCTCCGCGTGCTCCAGGCGATCGCGCGGCACGGAACCGTGACCGCCGCCGCGCAGGTGTGTCGGCTGACCCCGTCCGCGGTCTCGCACCAGGTCCAGGCCCTGGCCCGCGAGCTCGACGTCGCCCTGCTCGAACCCGCCGGCCGCGGGGTGCGGCTCACCCCCGCCGCGCGCACCCTGCTCGCCCACTCCGAGATCCTCACCGCGGCGTGGGAGCGCGCCCAGGCCGATCTCGACGTCCACCGCGCCGGCGACGTGGGCGGGACGCTGCGCTTCTGCGGCTTCTCCAGCGCCGCCGCGGCGGTGGTGCCCCGGGCGCTGGACCACCTGCGCCGCGGGCACCCGGCGCTGCGCGTGCACCTGCGGGAGGTCGAGCCCGCGCGCGCGTTCGACCTGCTCGCCTCCGACGACACCGACATCGCGGTGGTGGTCGCGACACCGGACATCCCACCCGTGACCGACGCCGCCTTCGACCAGCACGCCCTGTACGACGAGCCCCTGGACGTGCTCGTGGGGCCCGATCATCCCCTGGTCGGCGCCGCCGAGGTCGCCCTGAGCGACCTCGCGGCCGACCCGTGGATCTGCAGCGATCCCGGGCGCGCCTACCACCAGCTCGTCACCCTCGCGTGTGCGAGCGCAGGCTTCGCCCCCGACATCGCCCACTACGCCGACGAGTGGGACACCGGCGCCGCGCTGGTGGCCCGCGGGTTCGGCGTGGCCATGGTCCCCCGCCTGGCCGACCTCCCCGCCAGGCACGACACGCGACGCATCGCGATCAGCACGCCGCCGGTGCCGATCCGGCACGTGATCACCGCCGTCCGCGCGGGCTCGCAGGGCAGGCCCACCATCGCCGCCGGACTCGAGGCACTGCGCCACGTCACCGCCGTGGCCCCGTTGGGGCTCGACCCCGCCGGCTCGGAGGTCCTCAGCTCCCGAGCCCGGGGAGCGCACGACGATCCAGCCACGCGGTGAAGAACGCCGAGAGGTCCGTGCCGGCGTGCCGCCCGGCGAGCTCGACGAACTGCGCGGTGGTCACCGTCGCGTGCCGGTGCCGCGCCGTCCACTCCCGCAGCAGCGCGAAGAAGGGCTCGTCGCCGATCCGGCCGCGCAGCGCGTGCAGCACCAGCGCGCCCCGCTTGTAGATCCGCTCGTCGAACATCCGCGCCGGGCCGGGGTCGGCCAGGACGAGGTCGGCCGGCTGCGCAGCCACCCGCGCGTGCCACTCCCGGGCGTGCGCCGCGGCGGCGCGGCCGCCGGAGGACTCCGACCAGAGCCACTCCGCGTACGTCGCGAAGCCCTCGTTGAGCCAGATGTGGCGCCAGTCGGCGATCGTGAGGCTGTTGCCGAACCACTGGTGCGCCAGCTCGTGCACCACGAGCCGCTCGTGGGTGCGCCGCCCGTCGAGGTGGTTCGATCCGAAGATCGACATGCCCTGGGCCTCGATCGGGTCATCGAGCTCGTCGTCGGTGACGACGAGCTGGTAGTCGGCGAACGGGTAGGGGCCGAAGAAGCCCTCCAGCGCGGTCATGATGGCGGGGTGCCGGCCGAGGTCGCGTGCGGCGTTGCGGCGCAGCCGGGCCGGGATCACCGCCACCTGGGGCACCGGGCCCTCGGCGAGCACGACCTCCTCGTAGCGGCCGATCTGCACGCTGACCAGGTACGACGGGGTGGGCTCCGCCCGCTCGTACACCCACGTCCGCGTGCCCGCCGAGCGGCGCCGCGCGGAGAGCACACCGGTGGCCGCCACCGTGTACGGCGCGGCGGTGGTCACGGTGATGCGGTAGGTGGCCTTGTCCGAGGGGTGGTCGTTGCACGGGAACCAGGACGGCGCGCCCACGGGCTGGCTCGCGACGAGCGCGCCGTCGGTCAGCTCGTCCCAGCCGACGTCGCCCCATCGGCTGGCGACCGGTGCGGGGTTGCCGACGTAGCGCACCTCGACGGTGAACCGGCCCGCGACGGGGCGGTCCGGCGTGATGTGCAGCTTGCCTGCGCGGTGGCGGAACTTCGCCGCCTCGCCGTCGACGAGCACCCGCGGCACGCGGAACGCCTCGAGGTCGAGGCTGAACCGGGAGAGCGGCGCGTCGGCCACGGCGGTGAGCACCGCCCGCCCGGTGAGCCGGTTGGCCGCGACCTTGTAGTCGATGTCCAACTCGTAGTGCGCGACCCGGTACCCGCCGTTGCCGTGGGTGGGCAGGTACGGATCGTCCGACCGGGCTGCGCCGGCCGTCGGCTTGCTCAGCCCCACGAGGTGATCGGGTTGCCCAGCCAGCGGGTCGCGGCCGGGACGGTGTCGCCGCGCGTGACCAGCGAGCCCGGTCCGACGGTCGTCCCCACGCCGATGCCCGCGCCCGGGAGGATGATCCCGTTGGGCCCGAGCGTCGCGCCCGCGTCGATGCGCACCTCGTCCATGCTCATGATCCGATCATGGAACAGGTGGGTCTGCACGACGCAGCCCCGGTTGACGGTGGCGCCGTCGCCCAGGTGCACGAGGTCGGACTCGGGCAGCCAGTAGGTCTCCAGCCACACGCCGCGCCCGATGCGAGCGCCCATCGTCTCCAGCCACGCCGTGAGCACCGGGGTGCCGCTCGCCGGCCCGACCAGCCACGGCACGGCCAGCACCTCGACGAACGTGTCGGCCAGCTCGTTGCGCCACACGAACGAGCTCCACAGCGGGTGCTCCACCGGTCGGAACCGGCCCACGAGCAGCCACTTCGCCGCCGTGGTCACGCCGGCGGCCGTGATGCCGGCACCGAGCAGCAGCGGGCCCGCGAGCACCGCGGCCACCAGGAACCCGCTGGTGGCGTGGATCGCCACCAACTGCCCGACGACGAGCACGGCGAGGGCCGCGGAGCACATCACCGGCACCACCCGGCACAGCTCGATCAGCCCACGCGCGATCTTGAGCCGGCGCGGCGGGTGGAACGTGCGGCTGGTGTCGCCCTGCTCGACCGCCCGGCGCAGCGGCATCGGCGGCAGGCCGAGCCAGGACGAGCCCTTCTTCGCCTTGCGCGGTGTCGCCGAGAGCACGCCGACGAGCCCGCGGTTGGGTACCGACCGGCCCGGAGCAGTCATCCCGGAGTTGCCCAGGAACGCCTGCTTGCCGACGCGCGAGGGCGCCACGTGCATCCAGCCGCCGGAGAGCTCGTAGGTGCCGACCATGGTGTCGTCGGCGAGGAACGCGCCGTCCGCCACCGTGGTCATCTTCGGCAGCGCGATCACCGTCGACGCCTCCACGTCGCGGCCGACCTCCGCGCCGAGCAGCCGCAGCCACGCGGCGGTGAACCGGCTGGAGTACAGCGGGAACAGGCCCGTGCGGGCCATGCCCATCAGGCGCTCGGTGCTCCAGACCTGCCAGCCGGCGCGGCTGTGCACCGGGTGGAAACCCTCGGCCATGTTGATGCCGAGCAGGCGCACCCCGGCCACGACGAGCGCCGCGTACGTCAGCAGGTACGCCACCGTCGCGGGGGCCACCACGAGCAGCGCCCCGGTCGTCGCCTCGGCGGGGGACGCCGCGCCGACGACCCCGGCCGCGAGGATGGCGAGGGCCGGCAGCGCCGCCGCGGCGGGAACGAGCCCGAGCGCCATCGACGTCACGCCGTAGGCCAGCGCCCACGAGCGCGAGTGCGCCGGGCGGGTCGACGGCCAGCGCACGTCGCTCTTGCCGGTGCGCCCCGCGGGCGAGCCCGCCCAGCGCTGGCCCGCGGGCACGGCGCCGCTCACGGTCGACCCTGCGGCGATCTCGGCGCCCTTGCCGATCCGCGCGCCCGGAAGCAGGGTGCTGCGGGAGCCGATGGTGGCGTCGGCGCCGATGCGGATCTTGCCGATGTGCACGACGTCACCGTCGACCCAGTAGCCGCCGAGGTCCACCTCCGGCTCCACGGCTGCGCCGCGCCCCAACTTCAGCATTCCCGTCACGGGAGGGGCGGAGTGCAGGTCCACGTCCTTGCCGATCTTCGCCCCGAGTGCGCGTGCGTAGCGGCTGGTCCACGACGCGCCGGAGACGCCGGTGGCGCCGGACAGCTCGGCGAGGCGGGTGGCCGCCCACAGCCGCACGTGCACCGAGCCACCGCGCGGGTGGCTGCCGGCACGCACACCGCGCAGCAGCAGCCGGGCGCCACCCGCGGCGATCCCGATCCGCCCGGCCGGGCTGAACAGCACGAGCCAGGCCACTGCGAGCGACCACCACGGGACGGTGGGCGCCCAGGGAACCGCGATGGCGGCGACCGTCGAGAGCGCGGCGGCGATGCTCGCCCAGCGCAACCCGACCAGCGCCAGCATCGGCACCATGAGCAGCGCCTGCGCGAGTGCCGCCCGCCGCGGGATCGGAGCGACGTGGCGCCGCGTGGTGCTGGTCGCGCTCAGCGCGTCCAGCCGGGCCGCGAGGGACCCCAGTTTCGGGTGCAGGTACAGGTCGTTGACCGACACCTGGGGGTGCCGGGTACGGATGCGTGCCACCAGCTGCGCCGCGGTGAGGCTGCCGCCGCCGTGGGTGAAGAAGTCGGCCTTCGGGTCGGCCACCGCCACGCCGAGGATCTCCGACCAGCCCTGCGCCAACCAGCCCTCGGTGGGGGTCAGCAGGCCGGCGGCGACCGGGTCGGCCCCGCTCGCCGCCGGGAGCGGCCACGGCAGCGCGTTCCGGTCGACCTTGCCCGACGTGCGCGTCGGCAGGTCGTCGAGCACCGCGAGCAGCGGCACGAGCGCGGCGGGGAGCCGCTCGCGCAGGGCGAGCGCCGCGGCGTCGGTGTCCAGCTCGCCGTCGGGCACCACGTACCCCACCAGCACCTGGTTGCCGGCCCGGGTGCGGCGCACGGCCGCCGCCGCGCCGCGGACGCCGGGCAGCGTGAGCAGCGCGGCGTCGACCTCGCCCAGCTCGATGCGCCGCCCGCCGAGCTTGACCTGCTCGTCGCCACGCCCGAGGAACACCAGGCCGGCCTCGTCGGCGCGGACGACGTCGCCGCTGCGGTAGGCGCGCTCCCAGCCCAGCGAGGGCAGCGGCGCGAACTTCGCGGCGTCCTTCTCGGTGTCGAGGTAGCGGGCGAGCCCGACCCCGCCGATCACCAGCTCGCCGCTCTCTCCCATCGCGACCGGCTCTCCCGCACCGTCGACCACGGCGAGAGCCCAGCCGTCGAGCGGCAGCCCGATCCGCACCGGTCCGTCGCCGGTGAGCTGTGCGGCGCACGCGACGACGGTGGCCTCGGTGGGCCCGTAGGTGTTCCACACCTCGCGACCCTCGACGGCCACCCGCTCGGCCAGCTCGGGCGGGCACGCCTCCCCGCCGAAGATCAGCAGGCGCACGTCCTCCAGCGCCTCCGGGGGCCAGAGCGCGGCGAGCGTCGGGACGGTGGAGACGATTGTGATCCGCTGCACCTGGAGCCACGGCCCGAGGTCGACCCCCGTGCGCACCAGCGCCCGGGGCGCCGGGACCAGGCAGGCGCCGTACCGCCACGCGAGCCACATCTCCTCGCACGAAGCGTCGAACGCGACCGACAACCCGGCCAGCACGCGGTCACCGGGGCCGATCGGTTCGTCGGCGAGGAACAGGCGGGCCTCGGCGTCGACGAACGCCGCGGCGGAGCCGTGGCTGACCGCGACACCCTTCGGGGTGCCCGTCGAACCGGAGGTGAAGATGATCCACGCGTCGTCTCCGGGGCCGGGGGTGCCCGGCGTGCCGATCGGGGCCGCGTGCGTCGCCATCGACCCGTTGTCGCCGAGGACGACGCACACCCCGGCCTCGCCGAACACCTGCTCGGCCCGTTCGTCGGGATCGTCCGCGTCGACGGGGACGTACGCGGCGCCCGCGGCGAGGATGCCCAGGATCGCGACGTACAGCTCGGCGGTGCCGGAGGAGATCCGGACACCGACGCGGTCACCGACCCCGACACCGGCGTCGGCGAGGCGCCGCCGGACCACGTCGATCTCCTCGGCGAGCCTGCGGTAGCTGAGCACCGTGCCGCCGGCGTCGACCGCGGCCTCGTTGGGGTGCTTCGCGGCGGTCTCGGCGAGCACGTCGAGCAGCGTGCGCCGCGACGGTGCGGGTACGGCGGGGTAGAGCGCGGGAGTGCTGGGCAGTGCGAGTGTCACCGGGCACCGGCCGGGGTGGGCTCGGTCCGGGCACGAGGACGGCAGCGTGCAGCGCGCGAGCGCATGTCTCACCTTCCGGGGTGAACGTGCTGTGTCGACAGCCGGGTCGAGGCTGGATGCGGCACAGGCGGCACCACCCGGGGCACAGCGATCTCGGTACCCAGACTAACGGTAGGTGTTCCGGCGGTCGCGCAGACGTGGGTGAGTTCACGGGGGAGCGCCCACCTGACGATCGGCTTGCGGAACGTGCGGCTGACCGGCCGGAGCCCCCCGGCGGGCGCGGGATCGGCCAGGATCTTCAGTGGGACACGGCGATCGGAGGAGCGATGCAGGTACTGCCAGGTGCCGGGCGCCGGGACGCGGTCGCCCGCAGGCTGGCCGCCGAGTTCGACGGCGTCCTCCCGTGTGTCATCGTGGAGGCCGAGGTCGCGGCTGCGGAGGCGGAGTTGCGCGGCCAGGTCCCGCCCGGATCGCTCGACGAGTTGCTCCACCACCTGGCCGGGTACCGGCTGCGGCAGCGTGCGGGTGCCCACTGACGACCCGCGGGGCGAGGAGGATGCGTGCAGGCTCGGCTGCTGCTGGTGGAGGACGACGAGCGGATCCGCCAGGCCCTCGGGCTCGCGCTCGCGGACGAGGGCTGCGACGTGGTGGAGGCGGCGTCCGGGGAGCAGGCGCTGGCGCTCCTCGACACCACCACGGTGGACGTCGTCCTGCTCGACCTCATGCTGCCGGGGGTGGACGGCCTCGAGGTGTGCCGAACCCTGCGCGCCCGCGGTGACCTCCCGATCATCATCGTCTCGGCGAGGACGGACTCGGCCGATGTGATCGACGGGCTCGAGGCGGGCGCGGACGACTACGTCACGAAGCCCCTGGTGGCGAGCGAGCTCTCGGCGCGCATCCGGGCGCTCCTGCGCAGGCGCCACAGCACCGGGGAACCACGGTTCTCGTTGCGCATCGGCGACGTCGAGATCCTCCCTGACGAGGACGTGGTGCGCCGGGCCGGCGAGGAGGTCCACCTCACCCGCACCGAGTTCCGGCTGCTCGCCGAGCTCGCCGCCGCGGCAGGCCGCGTCGTCAGCCGGGAGGAGCTGCTCAAGCGGGTGTGGGGTTACGACTACTTCGGCGACACCCGGCTCCTCGACGTCCACATCCGGCGGTTGCGCCGCAAGATCGAGCATGATCCCGACGACCCGGAGCGCGTGCTCACCGTGCGCGGGCGCGGTTACAAGGCCGGCTGAGCCCCGCGTGCCGATCATGCGGCTCACGCTGCGCTGGCGGATAGGTACGGCCTTCGGCCTGGCGTGGCTCCTGCTCACCGGCGTGCTCGCCGCGGCGACCTGGAACCTGGCCGCGGGCTACATGCTGGGGCAGCGCGAGATGAGCGCGGTGCGCCAGGCCGAGGTCAACATCCGCCTCGTCGACGACTCGCTGCGGTCCGGCGCGGAAGGGCTCGACGAACTGCTCACCGGCCTGACCTCCGACTCCGATTCCACCGTGTTCCTCTCCAGGCCGCAGGGGTGGATCACCAGCGGTCGGCGGGTCGACCCCGCGTCCCTGCCCGACCCCCTGCTGGCGCTCGCGCGCAGCGGGGTGCCGGACACCCGGCGCCTCACCGTGGAGCACATCCCGGTGATCGCCGTGGCCCTCCCGGCAGGCAGCGGGCCCGACGTCTTCGTGGAGCTCTTCCCGCTGGTGGAGCTGGAGCGGACGCTGCGGTTCCTCGGCATCGTCCTCGTCTGCGGGGTCGCGGGGGGTGGACTGCTGGGGTTCGCGCTCGGCGCGTGGGCGAGCAAGCGGGCGTTGCGTCCCCTGACCGAGCTCACGGGCGCCGCGTCCCGGATGGCGAGCGGCGACCTGCGGACCAGGCTCCCGGAACACACCGACCGGGACCTCGCGGCGCTGGCGTCGGCGTTCAACGACACCGCGGAGGCGCTGGAGGCGCGGGTGCTGCGGGATGCGCGGTTCGCCGGCGACGTGAGCCACGAGCTGCGCTCCCCGCTCACGACGATGGCGAACGCGGCCGCCGTGCTGCGGCGCCGTCGCAGCGAGCTCGCCGGGACGGCGGGCCGGGCACTGGACCTGCTGCTGTCGGAGGTGGACCGGTTCGAGCGGATGGTCGTGGACCTGCTCGAGATCTCGCGTGACGACCAGGACTCCGACGACCCGTCCGGTGAGGTCGTGAACCTGGGCGAGCTGCTGCGCAACGTTCTCGACGTGCGGGCGCAGGCGCCCCCGGTGGTCGAGATCGAGGACCGGCCGCTACTGGTGCAGGGCGACCGCCGCAGGCTCGACCGGATCGTCGCCAACCTGCTCGACAACGCCGACCGGTACGCCGGAGGGGCGGTACGGGTGGCGGTGCGCCGGCGCGACGGTCGTGCTCGCCTCGAGGTCGACGACGCCGGACCGGGTGTGCCCGAGGAGTTGCGGGAGCGGGTGTTCGAGCGCTTCGCCCGCGGCGTCCAGGCGGGGCAGCGGGGCCCGGGCGGGGGGAGCGGGCTCGGGCTCGCCCTGGTCGCGCAGCACGTCCGTCACCATCGCGGCGCGGTCTGGATCGAGGACCGCCCCGCGGGCGGAGCACGCTTCGTGGTGGAACTCCCGGAGGCCGACCACTGAGCGTCGGCCCCACGTTCGGGTGGCGCCTTTCGTCAGCTGATCGTCAGGTTTGCGAGACCGGCTGCCGGGAGCTGCGAACTGCCTCTCCCGGGGGCGTCCGAATCCCCCGTCCTGCCTGGTCAGGCGGTGGATGTCGGTATCGAGTGCCGGTGTTCGCAGGCGTCCCCTCGGCGGGATCGGCCGTCGTTAGGGTGCTGGTCGGCGGACGGCGTGGGAAGCAGTTCGGGAATGACCACGAGCGTCCGTCGTGTCGTGATTCTGCGAGAAACCGGGGTTCGCACCTTCCATGCATTCACCGAAATTCCACTCCACGGTTCCGCGTCGCGTGCGGAGCCGCCTGCTCCCGGTGACGGCCGTCGTCGGCGCGGTGGCGCTGGTCGTGAGCGGGTGCGGGACGCCGACGCCCGATCCGCTGCCACGCCGCGAGGTGCCGGCCCACGAGGCCGTCGACATCGCCGCGCCCTGCTCGGGTTCGCTGCCCGCCACGACAACGGCAGCTACGACGCCGGCAGCCGACACGGAGGGCGCCGACGTCGACGCCCGGTTCGACGCCGGCACGAACGCGATCATGCTCACCGGTGGGGAGAACGTCTCCATCCCGGCGCTGAGCGAGGAGATCGCGGATCCGGCGGCGCTGCGCGAGGTCGAACCGGGGGAATGGATGCTCGGCGCCGACCTCGTCGTGCTCTCCGGAGCGTCTCTGCGGGTCAGTGCCCCGGACGTGCGCTGGCTCAAGATGGCCAGCGGTGACGGCGCGGCCGTGGCGCTCCGGGCGCTCGGCGGCTCCGTGGACATCGCCGGTTCGTGCATCACGTCGTGGAACGACGCCGCCGGCACCGTCGACGAGGAGTACCGCGACGGCCGCAGCTTCCTCCTCGCCAGGGACGGCGCCTCGCTGACGATCGACGCATCCGAGATCCGCTACCTCGGCTCGGGCGAGGTCGAGTCGTACGGGCTGTCCTGGCGCACCGCGGGGACGACCGGGAGCATCACCGACAGCGTGGTGTCGCACCTCTACTACGGCCTCTACTCCTACGAGATCACCGGGCTCCAGGTGCTCGACAACGAGTTCCACGACAACGTTCTCTACGGCGTGGACCCGCACACCGGATCCACCCAGATGGCGATCGAGCGGAACGTGGTGCACCACAACGGGAAGCACGGGATCATCCTCGCGGAGGACTGCACCGACAGCGTGATCCGGGACAACATCGTCTACGCGAACAACCACCACGGCATCGTGATGTACCTGCACTCCGACCGGAACCTCATCGAGGGCAACGAGTCGTTCGGCAACGCCGCGCTCGGCATCAACATCAACGAGTCGAACGACAACATCATCCGCGCCAACAAGGTGTACGACAACGCCGACTCGGCCGTCGGGATCGGTCAGACCTCGAGGCAGAACCTGGTGGAGTCCAACCAGTTGCGCGGCAACGAGAAGGACGGCGTCCGGCTGGTCAGCCTGGCCGCCGAGACCACGGTGCGCGCGAACACCATCGGCGGCAACGGGCGCTACGGGATCTACATCGACACCGAGGGCGCGTTCGACCTCGTCGACAACGTCGTCTTCGGCAGCGAGGCCGGCTTGATGGTGCGCGGACGCGAATCGGTCGACGAGGGCGACAACGAGTGGTTCGGCAACACCGAGGACGACGTGATGCTGAGCTGAACCGGCCTCAGCCGACGTCCTGGTGCACCCGGAACGGGTCCAGTGCCGGAACCGCCGCGCCGCGCTTGGCCTTCGGCGCCTCCGCCACCTGCGGCTCGGGCGTCGGCTCGGGTGCCGACTCGGGCTGCTGGTCGCGCTGCTGGTACGCCTCGCGGACGGAGTTGGAGATGCGGCCGCGCTCGGAGACCTGGTGGCCGTTCTTGCGGGCCCACTCCCGGATCGCGGCGGTGTATTCGCGGTCGGCGCTGCCGCTGTCGGTTCGCGGGGTGACCGCGGCGGCGGTGGGGGTGGCGGTGGTGGTGGTGGTGCGCGACCGACCCGCACCGCCTGCCCGCCGTGCGGCGGCGATGTAGGTGGCCAAGGAGTCGCGGAGCTCGCTCGCGTTCCGGTCGGACAGATCGATCTCGTACTCGCGACCCTCGAGGGTGAAGGTCACGGTCTCGGCGGCTTCGGTGCCGTCGAGGTCATCCACGAACCGGGTTTCCACGCGCTGTGCCACAAGTCACTCCACTTCCGATTACGCAGCCTCCTCGACAGCCGATATGCGGGAGCTGCAGCCGGTGGCGAGCCTACAAGACAATGTTCGGGGCACCGCGTTGGTAGGTGTTCCTATTCGTTTGGTGCCGGCGGGTGGTTCGGCAGGTGGTTGAGGACCAGGTCGTGCAAGTCGCGGCTGCGCAGGACGCCGGCGCGGTAACGAGCGGCGAGCGGCCCGGACACCGGCCGGCTGGTGATGAGCGGGACGGGCTGCTCGTGGCGCCCGCCGTGGGAGCGGAGCGCTGCGTGGAGTCCCGAGAGGTCGTGGTCGCGCTCGCGCGCACCGAGTGCGACGTGCGCCGCGGCGGTGACGGCGAGGTCGCCGATGCGGTCGACCGGATGCTCGTAGATCGTGGCGGCGTCGCCGCGGTCCCAGACCTCCTCGACGCCGGGCAGGGCGGCGAGGACCGCCCGTGCCCGTGCGCGTGCCGACTCGGGCAGGTAGAGCCAGGCGAAGGACCCCAGCGCGCCGTGGTGCCTCACGTAGGGGTCGGTGATGGGGAGGACGACGTCGTGGACCTCGACGCCCGCGTCCTGCAGCACGTCGGTGAGGTAGTGGACGGTGGGCGTCCCGTCGGGTGCGTGCTTGGCGTTCATGCCGTGGTCGGCGGTGATGCCGACGGTGAAGCCCTCGTCGAGGTACTCGCCGAGCAGGGTGTCGAACGCGACGAGGAACCGGTCGGAGAGCTCCTCGCCGGGCGCCGTCGCGTGCTGGACGCGGTCGGTGAGCGAGACGTAGAGCAGCCGCAGGTCCCGGTGGTGGCGGTAGATCGCGAGCCCGAGGCGCATCGCGTAGTGGCTGGCGTCCCAGTCGTAGATGCCGGGTGCCTCGACGCCGACGAGGTCCTGGAGGTCCTCGACGCCGTACGCCGGCAGGCCGGTACCGGCTGCTTCCTCCACGCTGATGCTCGGGACGCCACCGTGCCCGAGCAGGCGGCGCAGCTTCTCCTTCGTGGTGACCATGAGGGTCGGGACGTCGTGCGCGGCCAGGACCGCGTGGATGCTGGGCGCCCGCAGGAACTTCGGGTCGTTCAGCAACTCCAGCGTCCCGTCCTCGAGGCGGCAGTAGTTGCCGGGGACGCCGTGCAGGGCGGGCGACACCCCGGTGACGATCGACAGGTTGTTCGGGTTGGTCAGGCTCGGCATCTCCGAGGCCCCGAGGCGGTACTCGCCGCCGGCGGCGAGCATCCCGGCCAGTCGCGGCATGATCGCGCGGTCGAGGGCGTCGTCGAAGTAGTCGGGGTCGCCGCCGTCGACGGTGAACACCACCGTGGGCTCCTGGGGCACCCGGTACACGCGGTCGTTGGCGGTGATCGTCCTCGCGGTGGTCGTGTTCATGGGGCGGTCCTTCCTCTGGCCAGCGTGACGAACTCCTCCTCGGGCCGGCTGAGTGACCGGCCGTGCCTGAGGACGAGGTGGACGGGGCGGGTGGCGGGCGCCGGGTGCAGGTCGAGCTGCACGACCTGCCCCAACCGCAGCACGGCGTCCGCGGCGACCCTGGTCACGCAGGCGATGCCGAGGCCGGCGACGACCGCCTGCACGACGGCGGTGGTGCTGCTGATCGTCCAGATCCGGGCCCGCGGGATCCCCCACTGCTCGAGGAGATCGAGCTGGTAGGCGCGGGTGGTGGAGCCGTGCTCGCGCACGAGGACGGTGCTGCCCCGCAGGTCCGCGGGCACGACCGGGCCGCTCGCCAGCGGGTGGCCGGCGGCGGCGATGACGACCTGGGGTTCCTCGGCCACGAGCACGTGCTCGTGGCCGGGGCGGGGACCGGCGTCGGCGGCGACGGCCAGGCCGACCTCGCCGGCGTCGAGCAGCCGGAGGGTCTCGGTGGTGTTGTCGATCCTGAGGTCGAGGCCGACGTGGGGGTGCAGGCCGGCGTACTCCACCAGCAGCCTGGGGAGGACCCCTTCCCCCGCGGTGGCGGTGCCCCCGATGGACAGCGTGCCGCGGACGGGCCCGTGGCCCAGCCTGCGCAACCGGTCCACGGCCTCGTCGTAGGTGTCGAGGACGCGGCGGGCGTAGTCGAGCAGCGTGCCACCCGCGGGTGTGGGGTGCAGCGAGCCCGACTCGCGGTCGAACAGCCGCGCACCCATCTCCGCCTCCAGCTGCCGGACGTGGGTGGACACGGTCGACTGGGCCATGTCCAGCGCCCGCCCCGCTGCCGTGAACCCACCGGTCTCGCAGACGGCGACGAAGACCTTCAGCCGCTGCAGGCTCGGGCCGCTCACGTCCCGGACCTCGCGGGCACCGGCGCCGCCGCCTCGTCGGCAGGTTCGGTCAGCACGCCCGGCCGGCGACCGCTCATGATCGCCGTGACCTGCGCGGGCGTGATCTCCCCCTGCCACCGCGAGATCACGAGCCCGGCGACGGCGTTGCCCAGCGCGTTGACCACCGCGCGGCACTCGGACATGAACCGGTCGATCCCGAACACCAGCATCACCCCCTGCACGGGGATGAGCGAGAGCGAGGACACCGTGGTCGTCAGCATGACGAAGCCCCCTCCGGTGACGCCCGCGGTGCCCTTGGACGACAGCAGCATGACCAGCAGCAGGACGAGCTGTTCGCCGAAGGTCAGCTCGATCCCCAGCGCCTGGGCGATGAACATGCTCGACAGCGTGAGGTAGAGGCAGGTCCCGTCGAGGTTGAACGAGTAGCCGGCGCTGACGCTGATCCCGGCCGTGCCCTTCGACACCCCGACGTTCTCGAGCTTGCGCACGATCCCCGGGATCGCGACCTCGGAGGACGAGGACCCGAGCGCGAGCAGGATCTCCGATCGGAAGTAGCGGAACGTGCGCAGCGGGTGCAGCCCGACGAGGAGCAGCACCGACCCCAGCACGACGAGCACGAAGACGAGGGAGGTGGCGTAGAACGTGCCGACGAGGGTCAGCAGCGCGCCGATCGTCGCGGCCCCGAAGTTGCCGGTCGTGTAGGCCATCGCGCCGAACACACCGACCGGTGCCGCGTACGTCACGAACCTGACCATGGTGAACAGGACGTGCGAGAGGCGCTCCACACCGCGGGCGATCGGGCGGGCGGGCTCGCCGATCACGGCCAGCGCCACGCCGAAGAGGACGGAGAAGAACAGGATCTGCAGCACCGCACCCTCGGCGAAGCTGCCGACGATGTTCTCCGGGACGAGCTGGGTGAAGTAGTGGGTCCAGTCCACCGACTCCCCGGCCGCGGTGCGTTCGGCGACCTCGTCGCTGACCGCCAAGGAGCCGGCGTCGACCCCCATGCCCGCGCCCGGGCGCACGAGGTTGACCACGACGAGCCCGAGGACGAGGGCGATCGTCGTGACGATCTCGAAGTAGACGATCGAGCGGAGGGCGACCTTTCCGACCTGGCGCAGGTTCGCGACCGTCGCGATCCCGGCCACGACCATGCAGAAGATGATCGGCCCGAGCAGCATCGTGAGGAGGCTGACGAACGTGTCGCCCAGCACCTCGAGCGACTTCCCGAACTCGGGGGCGACGAGGCCGGTCACCGCGCCGAGCACCATCGCCGCCAGGATCCACACGTAGAGCCGGCGGTACCAGCGGGGTGCCGGTACCGGCACCGCTGTGTCCGGGTCGTTCATGTCTGCTCACCTCCACCGGGGACGCGAGTCGACGGAGGATGCCGGTGCGTCCGGCTACGGAGCTTGCGTGCCGAACCGCGATCCGCCGGAAACCGCGGTGGTCGGCGAGGTGAACATCCCCGGGCGCGGATGCGGGCAGGCGATGGTGGCCATCGACGGAACGCTCACCGGTCCGGCGGCGCCTGGAAGCCTCCGATCTCCTGCTCGAGCAGTTCGGCCAGCCGCAGCGGGGTGCGGTCCTCGTACATCGGACCGACGAGCTGCACCCCCACCGGCAGGCCCTCGGGGGAGCGGCCCGCGGGTACGGCGGTGGCGGGCAGCCCGGGCATGGTGGCCAGACCGGCCCAGACGAGCTGGTCGAGGTACGGGTACGCCACACCGTCGATGTCGATCCGGCGGCCCAGCAGGTCGGGGTCGTGGTCGTGCGGGAACGCGGGAGTCGGCGTGATCGGGCAGACCACGGCGTCGAACTCGGCGAACAGCTGCCGCCAGCCGTGGCGGTGGAGCTGGCGACGGTTGTCCGCCGCCATCCAGTCGCGGTGGCTCAGCACCATGCCGCGCAGCCGTGCCGCGGCGAGGCTCTGGTCGTCCGCGTCCAGTGCGGCGGCGCGGATCCGCAGCTGCTCGTACGCGTCCACGGGAAAGTGTGCAGCGGAGCTCGAGAACATCAGCTGCGTGTAGAGCGTCGCGGCCTCGCTCGGATCGGGCAGCAGGGGACTGTGCCGCTCGATGCGCGCGCCGCCGGCGGCCAGCGCGTCGACGACCCGCTGGAGACCGGCTCGTACCGCGGACCCGGTCGGGATGAGGGGATGGTCGTCGAGGACCAGCACCCGGAAGTCGCCGATCCGGTCGTGACGGGCGGGCGGCAGCGTCACGTGGTGCGCCACGCCGAGCGTCAGCGGGTCCGGTCCGGCCATCACGTCGAGCAGGAGCGTGAGGTCGCGGGCGGTGCGTGCCATCGGGCCGACGACGGCGAGGTCGAGGTCGGTCGGCAACGCCGGTCCGGGCGGCGCGACCATGCCGCGGTTCGCCGCCAGCCCGAGCGTCGGTTTGTGCGCGTACACCCCGCAGAAATGCGCGGGCGTGCGCAGCGATCCGCCGATGTCGGATCCGATGGACAGCGCCCCGAACCCGGATGCCAGTGCCGCCGCGGAACCCCCCGAGGACCCGCCCGGCGTGCGGTCGTGATCCCACGGGTTGTGGGTGGTGCCGTAGATCTCGTTGAAGCTCTGGATATCTTGGAGCCCCAACGGCACATTGGTCTTGCCGAGCACCACCGCGCCTGCGGTCCTGAGACGCGACACCTGCACCGCATCCTCGTTCGGAACGTGGTTGCGGTGCGGCGGCATGCCCCAGGTGGTGGGCAGCCCGGCGATGTCGTAGGACTCCTTGACCGTCACCGGAACGCCGAGCAGCGCCCGGTTCTCCCCGCGGGCGCGCGCCTGGTCGGCGCGGTGGGCGGCGGCCCGCGCCCGGTCGAAGTCCGGCACGCAGATCGCGTTGATCGTCTTGTCGTCGCGTTCGATGCGGGCTATCGCCTCGCCGGTCAATTCCACCGAGCTCACGTCACCGGCGCGCAAAGCGCCCACACACTCTTCAGCTGATCGGAAACCCCATTCCATGAATCGGAAGCTACCAGTCCGCCGGAGTCGCCCGGTCCGGCGAGCGGGGCTCGACTTCCGCTTCTGTCGGAGCTTCGAGAAGCGGAAGAATGCCAGGTCACGGTGTTGATCGCGGTTATCTCCCACTGATGCGGCCACGAAATGTGGATTCGTGCAACGGGATGGATGTCTCAATCGCCGGTTCCCCCACCCGATGTCCGTCGGCGGGCCCCATCCCGGCATGCTGAGCTCGTCACAGGCGGGCCGCGTGCATCGCGGTCGAGGGCTGTCGGCCGATGGAGGGGCTGCAATGCGTGCTGAGCTCGGCGTGCTGGGGGAGACGACCGGGCGGGTGGGTGGTCGGGAGATCGACCTGGGGCCCGCCCGGCAGCGGGCCGTGCTCGCCGTCCTCCTCGTCGACGCCGGCCACGCGGTCCCGCTCGGCGAGCTCGTCACCCGGGTCTGGGGTGACCGTCCACCGCTGCGTGCCGCGGGGACGCTGCGGAGCTACCTGTCCCGGCTGCGCGCCGCGATGGCCCTGATGGGCGAGGGTGGGATCCGCCGCGGACCCGGCGGGTACCTCGTGGAGATCGATGAGGCAGCCGTCGACCTGCACCGGTTCCGTGACCTGTCGGCGCGGGCCCGCGCGAGCGGCGGGGCCGCGTCCGTGGAGCTCTACCGCGAGGCGCTGGCCCTGTGGCGCGGCGACGCCCTTGCCGAACTCGACACCCCGTGGGCCGTCGATGTCCGGCAACGCCTCGCCGCGGAGCGGTTCGCCGTGCGGCTGGACTGGCACGATGCGCGGCTGCGACGGGGCCGGCACGCGGAGCTGGTGGCCGAGCTCGCCGCGCTGGCCGTGGCACACCCGCTCGACGAGCGTGTCGTCGGCCAGTGCATCACCGCGCTGTGTCGCAGTGGCCGCCAGGCCGACGCGTTCACGATGTACGACCGGATACGTCGGCGGCTGGCGGACGAGATGGGTGCCGACCCCGGCCCGGCCCTGCAGCAGCTCTACCAACTGATGCTGGACGGCGAGGCCGGGGCACCCGTGGATCCCGCGGCCGACCGGATCGACCACGCCCCGGTCGAACGGGAGACGCCGAGGCAGCTGCCGTCGGACGTGCCCGGATTCGTCGGTCGTGCCGGCGAGATCGAGCGCCTCGACAGGCTTCTCGACCACGCCGGGCCGGACAGGCAACCGGATTCGGCCCCGGTCGTCATCTCGGCCGTCCACGGCACCGCGGGCATCGGGAAGACCGCGCTCGCGGTGCACTGGGCGCAACACGCCAAGCAGCACTTCCCGGACGGGCAGCTGTACCTCAATCTGCGCGGCTGCGGCCCGGACGATCCGGTCAGCGCCGCGGACGCCCTCGAGACGCTGTTGCGGACGCTGGGCGTGGCACCCGACCGGGTCCCGCCGGGGGTCGACGAGCGCTCGGCGCTGCTCCGCAGCCGGCTGGCCGCACGCCGGATGCTGATCCTGCTCGACAACGCAGGGGACAGCGACCAGGTCCGGCCGCTGCTTCCCGGGAACGGCGGGCTGGTGCTGGTCACCAGCCGGCGGCGGTTGCACGCGCTCTCGGTCCGTGAGGGCGCGCGGCACATCGCGCTGGACCTGCTGACCGTGCCCGAAGCGCTGCAGCTGCTCGGTGAGGCGATCGGCCAGGACCGCGTCGACCGGGAACCGGCGCACGCTGAAGCCGTCGTCACGGCCTGCGCCCGCTTGCCGCTGGCGTTGCGGCTGGCGGCCGAGCGGATCAACCGCTTCCCGGACGCGTCGCTGGCCGAGGTCGTCGCCGAACTGACCGACCACCGCAGGCGGCTCGGCGCGCTGACCATCCAGGACTCCGACGACACCGACCTGCGCTCGGTCTTCGCCTGGTCCTACACCACGCTCGAACCCGACGCCGCCCGCATGTTCGCCCTGCTCGGCCTCTACCCGGGCAACGGCATCAGCGTCTCGGCTGCGGCCGCGCTGGCAGGGGTCGACCCGGCGCAGGCGCGCGACGTCCTGGACCGGCTGACGACCGTGAGCCTGCTCGAGCAGCGCTTCCCCGAACGCTACGAGCTCCACGACCTGCTACGTGACTTCGCGCGCGAGCAGCACCGTGCCGACGCCGACGCGGCCCACTCTCGGCTCGTGGCGTGGTACGTCCACACCGCGGCGAGCGCCCGCGCCCACCTGTCCGGCACTCCCCATCGGATGCCCGTAACCGCAACGCCGCCCGAGGGCGTCGTACCGATGCGGTTCACCTCGCTGCAGGACGCCGTCGCCTGGTTCGACCGCGAGCGCACCGCGATCGTCGAGGTCGTCACGACCGCAGCTGCCCACGGCCACCCGGAGAGCGGTGCCGTACTCAGCCAGCTCAGCTGGAACTACTTCTACATGCGCGGATACCCGCAATCGATGATCGAGCTCGGGGAAGCCGCGGTCCAGCTCGCCGTCACGACCGGCAACGCGTTCCTGGAGGCGAAGTGCCGCAACGGCCTCGGCGTGGCGTACGGCCGGGTCGAGGGGTTCGAGCAGGAGATCGCGAGTTGCCAACGGGCGTTCACGATCTTCGGCGAGCTGGGTGAGCTCACGGAACAGGCAACCGCGCTCCTCAACACGGGGAGCGCGTACAACAGGCTCGAACGCTTCGACGAGGGCAGGGCGATCCTCGAGCACGCCCAACAGCTGTACACCCGTGATCACAACTCGCTCTACGCGGCCTTCGCCCTGAACAACCTCGCCGAGTCCTACCTGGGACTCGGTCGGTTCGATGAGGCGCTCGACCGCGCCCATCGGGCACTCGAGGCCCTCCAGGACGGCGCCGAGCAGTTCCGGCTGGTGGCCGTCTTCGAGACCATCGCGCACATTCATGCCATGCGCGGTGACCACCATTCCGCCGTCCAGGACTACCGCAATGCCCTCGACGTCGCGCACCGGACGGAGACCACGTACCTGGAGGTTTCGATCAGAGCCGAGCTGGGGAAGCAGCTGATGGCGATCGGCGAACACGACCAGGCGATCGCGGTCTGGCGGGCGGCCACCCGGATCCCCTCAGCAGGCGGGCGAGACCCCGCCGTGGACGAGATCGAGGCGCTGTTGGCGTCGGCGACCGTCGATCGAGCAGAAGCCTCCGGACCTCCTCACCCTCGGTGACGGTGATGCGGGCATCGCGGCCTTGCGGTGTTGCGGGGTCGTTGTGCGTGCGTTGAATCCGCTGCTCCGCGAGCTATCACGAATGGGTGACGCGGCCCCCGTGTGCGTCGTTAACCTCCTGCGTCACCTACCGGTGGCGGCTGCAGCAACGGAAGGAATGCAGGAATGGCGGGTTACCGCTCGAAAATCGTGGCGTCGTTGGTGCTCGTGGCGGCCACTGCGGGAACGGTCGTGACGTCGAACGTGGCGTTGGCGGCCGAACCGTCGACGGCGGGACTGTCGACAGCGACGACCGCAACTGCGCGAGAGGGACAGGAGCACCAGAAGCCGCTGCTGGAGTTCGCGACGGCGGACAACACGGGCAGCTTCTACACCCTCGACCCGGCCGAGGCCGACCGCGCACAGCGCGAGTACGGCTTCACCCCGAAGTCCGACTCCCGCGGCATCTCCATGCTCACCGAGGAGGCCGAGGGCGCCATTCCGGTGTACCGGCTCCGCAAGCAGGACGGTCACCAGACCTACCTGCTCAGCGTGAACGAGGACGAGATCTCGCGGATGAGCGGCCGGTTCGAGAACGAGGGTGTGGTCGGTTACGTCTACGCCGACCAGGAGGACGACGCGATGCCGCTCGTGCGGTACAGCAAGAACTCCGACTGGAGGGTCGGGCGCGAGGGCCGGGTCGACCTCGTCGTCGCCGGCTACGGCGTCGACGGCGTGATGGGGTACGTCCCGCGCAGCTGATCCGGGTCCCACGGGCGCGGCAGGCGGGAGCAGTTCGAGGGGTCGCTCCCGCCTGTCCGTCCTCTGACATGATGAGCAGGTGGAACCCCGCTCCGGTCACGATGTGGCGCAGCGGTCCGCCCGGCCCAAGCGGGCGGACGCGCGCCGCAACGAGGAGGCGCTGCTCGACGCGGCCGCCGCGGTCTTCGTCAGGTCCGGGGTGGAAGCGCCGGTCCGGGACATCGCGGCCGAGGCGGGCGTCGGGATGGGCACGATCTACCGGCACTTCCCGACGCGGGCGGACCTCATCCTCGCGGTCTACCGGCACCAGGTCGAGGCCTGCGCCGAGGCCGGTCCGGCCCTGCTGGCGAGCAGCGCCACCCCCTACGCCGCGCTGGGGCGTTGGATCGACCTCTTCGTCGATTTCCTGGTCACCAAGCACGGGCTCGCCGCCGTGCTGCAGTCCGACAACGCCGGCGCCGACTCGCTGCACGCCTACTTCCTCGACCGCCTCGTGCCCGTGTGCGCCCAGCTGCTCGACGCTGCCGCCGCGTCCGGCGAGATCCGGGCCGACCTGCGGGCCGTGGAGCTCATGCGCGGTGTCGGGAACCTCTGCATCGGCGCCGAGCACGATCCGAGCTACGACGCGCGCCGCCTCGTCGACCTGCTCATCGCGGGACTCCGCCGACCGCTCTGACCACGGGCACGGCAGCGGAGGTCGGGCGCCGGATCAGCCGGTCCGCAGGCCGTTCAGCACGGTGGTCAGCAGGCGCTGGGACCGTGCGTGGTACGCGCGATCGTCGAGGCGCCACAGGAAACCGACCAGCAGGAGCATGTCGTCCGCATCGATGTCGGCCCGCACCCGGCCTGCTCCCTTGCCCGCGTCCAGCAGCAGGGTGATCGCCGCGGCCACGCGGTCGTAGTACTCGCTCGACAGGTCGGCGCGCGTGGCGGCCTCGACCGCCTGCGCGACACCGTGCTTGATCCTGCTGTACGCGGCCAGGCGGTCCAGCCAGAGGCGCAGCGCCTCGACCGGTGGATGCTCGGCCAGCAGTGCGGGCGCGGCCTCGATCAGCGCCTCGACGTCGCGGCGGTAGAGGGTGAGCAGCAGCGCCTCCCGATTCGGGAAGTGCCGGTACATCGTGCCCTGGCCGACGCCGGCCCTCTTGGCGATCGAGTTGAGGGTCGCGGCGCTCGACTCGCCCAGTGCCGCGCGTGCGACGTCCAGGATGCGAGCACGGTTCTGCTCGGCGTCGGACCGCATCGACGCTCGGCCGGCCTCGACCACGTGAGCCTCCCATCTCCGCGCGTGCGCGACGGTTCCGCGCACCGTACCGCGGCCGCGGCATCTGAGGTGATCACCCGGAATGTCCGACCCGCCCGATTTGTAAACGTATCGCCCGGCTAATCGGATATACATCGCGAATCTCGCAGGTGCGTCTATTCGGCGCCAACGCCCTACCGTGTTCCAAGTCACCCTCGGTGGAAATCGTCGTTCGGGACCGGCATTCTTGCGGTGCACCGCAGGGGAGTATCCCGGTCGCGGTGGCGTCGTCAGCACGGCGAGAGGCTCCGCGGCCCAGGAATGCCAATCACGCGGGTCTCGGACCCGGCGCCATCGGTTCGCGGTCCGACACGGACGCGGAGGGGAGAGACCTCGGGGCGGCCCGCTGCTGCCCGAGATTCGTGGAGAGGTTCCCCCGTGAACGTGCCCGTCTGGCTCTGGTTCGCCACGATCGGCGGCCTGGCCGCCGTGATCCTGGCCGACCTGTTCCTGGTCGACCACAAGCCGCACGCCGTGACGATCAAAGAGGCCACCTACTGGGTGCTCTTCTACGTCGGGCTCGCGGGGTTGTTCGGTCTCGGCCTCTGGTTCTTCGCCGGCGGCCAGTACGCCGGGGAGTTCTTCGCCGGCTACATCACCGAGTACTCGCTCTCGGTCGACAACCTGTTCGTCTTCGTGATCATCATGTCGTCGTTCGCGGTGCCGGCGATCCACCAGCACCGCGTGCTGCTGGTCGGCATCGTGATCGCGTTGTTGATGCGCGGCCTGTTCATCGCCGCCGGCGCTGCCGTGATCAACGCCCTGAGCTGGGTCTTCTACCTCTTCGCCGCGTTCCTGATCTACACGGCCGTGAACATGGTCCGGCAGGGAGTGGGAGGCGACGACGAGGAGTGGAAGGAACCCAAGGTCGTCGGGCTCATCCGGCGTGTCCTCCCCGTCACCGACGAGTACCACGGCTCCAGCACCACGGTCCGGATCGACGGCAAGCGCTGGGTCACCCCGATGCTCATCGTGATGATCGCGATCGGGCTCACCGACCTGCTGTTCGCGCTCGACTCCATCCCTGCGATCTTCGGCCTGACCCAGGAGGCGTACCTGGTCTTCAGCGCCAACGCGTTCGCGCTGATGGGCCTGCGCCAGCTCTACTTCCTCCTCGGCGGGCTGCTCAAGAAGCTGATCTACCTGTCCTACGGGCTCGCGGTGGTCCTCAGCTTCATCGGTGTGAAGCTCGTGCTGCACGCCCTGCACGAGAACGAGCTGCCGTTCCTCAACAACGGTGAGCCGATCGCGGTGCCGGAGGTCAGCATCGGGGTGTCGCTGTCCGTGATCGTCGGGGTGCTGGCGATCACCGCGATCACCAGTCTGGTCGCCGTGCGTCGCAACCCGGCCCTGGCCGACTGACGCGCCTCGCCGCGAGCACCGCGGGCTCGCATCCGGCGTGGGAGACTTCCCGCGTGCGGTTCAGGGCCCGGTTCGCGGAGCTCCGCACCGCCCTGACCGGCCTCGATCCCGGCCTGGTCCGGTTGCGCCTCGCCGGCACCGCCACGGCGGCGATGGTGCTCGCCGCAGCGGTGTTGACCGGTGTGCGGCTGCTGGTCGCGTTCCCGGTCACCGTCGTGCTGCTCGCGGCGGTGCTGGCGATGGTCAGCAACCTCGCGGTCAACGAACCCGACCTGCACAGGCGGCGGGTGACCACGCTGCTCATGCTCGCGCCGGCCGTCGTCGCGGTCGCGGGCGGCACGCTGCTCGCTCCGTACCGCGTCGTCGCCGATGTCGTCTTCGTCGCCGTGATGGTGGCGGCGGTGTACGTGCGCAGGTTCGGTCCGCGCGGGGTCGCACTGGGCATGGCCGCCGTCATGCCGTTCTTCTTCACGCAGTTCCTCGGGGCCGTACCGGCCCAGCTGCCCTGGCTCGTGCTCGCTGCCGCGGTCGGCATCGGGTCCACGCTGCTGCTGCGCGACCTCGTGTTCGCCCAGCGTCCGGAGCGGGCGCTCGAGCAGCTGCTGCGTGCCTTCCGCGCCCACGTCCACGCCCTCGTCGACGCGGTCGCCGACCTGCTGCGGGCGTCGCCGTCCCAGTTGCAGAGCGAGCTGGAGGACGTGCAGCGGCGCAGGACCCGGCTCAACGAGACGGCCCTGCTCGTGGCCGACGCGCTGGAGACCGAGCACGCCGCCACCGACCCCGACGAGCTCGCCCTGCGCGTCCTCGACGCGGAGCTGGCCGCCGAACGCCTCGCGCTCATCGCGCAGCGGCTCGCCTGCACCCCCGGCGGGGCCGAGGCGGGCGGGATGGACGACGACCGGCGGCGTGCACTGCTCGCGGCACTGCGCGCGCTGAGCGCGGCATCGGCCACCGGCACACCGCCCGGGTTCGTCGCGATCCTGCTGGACACCGCGAGGCGCAGCGTCGCCGCCCTGACCGTGGAGCCGGACGGGGCGGCTGCGCGCGTGCACCGCATGGCGTTCGCGGTGGTCCGGCTGGCCGACGCGTTGGAGATCGCGCGCGAGCCGGAGGCGTCGGACCGGGCCCGCGGGGAGGAGGCGGAGCGGACCGGGACGGACACGGGACGCGGGAAGGACCCTGGAGGTGAGCAGGACGACCAGCCGTCGGGGTTGCGGATCACCACGCGGCAGGCCGTGCAGGTCGGGGTGGCCACCAGCCTCGCGATCGTGGCGGGCGAGCTCGTCTCGCCCGCGCGGTGGTACTGGGCGGTGATCGCGGCGTTCATCGTGTTCGCAGGCACCAGCAGCCGGGGCGACGTCCTCAGCCGCGGCTACGAGCGGGTGGTCGGGACCATCGGCGGGGTGCTCGCGGGCATGGGCCTCGCGGTGCTCGTCGGCGATCGTCCACCCCTGGTGCTCGTGCTGCTGTTCTGCTGCGTGTTCCTCGCGCTCTACCTGGTGCGGGTCTCCCAGACCTTGATGGCCTTCTGGATCACCGCCGTGCTCGCGCTGCTCTACGGCCTGATCGGCCAGTTCGACCTCACGACGTTCGTGGTGCGCGTCGAGGAGACCGCGGTGGGCGTGGCGATGGGGATGCTCGCGGGCTACCTCGTGCTGCCCAAGCGCACCCGGGATGCGTTCGAGGAGGCCCTCGACGAGCAGGTCGACGCCGTCGACGCGGTGCTGCGGGCGGCGGTCGACCGGATCGTGGGCCGCGAACCGGAGACACCGGCGGTGGAGCTGGCGCGGGACGCAGGAGACGCGCTGGGCACGTTGCGCCAGCGGGCGAAGCCGCTCGAGCGCGCGTTCCTGCGGCGGCGGGGCCGCATCGGCTACGAGCGCGCGTTGCGCGTCCTGACCGGCGTCGACCACTACGCCCGGGGGCTCGCCCGGTTCTCCGACGCGGTAGTGGAACCCGGATGGGCCGACACGCTGGAACCGGCCGCGCAGCGCGTGCGGGCCAACCTCGACGGGCTGCGCGCCGTGCTGCTGCACCGGGAGGAGGGCGGGGCGGCCATCCGCTCCGCGGAGGACGCGGTCGACGCGGCGGAGTCCTACGCCTCGCAGGGGCACGACGCGCGCCGGCGCACCGAGCTGCTCGCGGCGGTCCGGCTGCTGCGCCGGATCGACCAGGCGGTGGTCGGGTTCGCCACCGACCTCGCCGCCACGGATCGGGAGCGGCCTGCCGATGCCGTGCCCCGGAGGTGAGCGCGGGGCCGCGGGTCACGCCCCTTCGACGGCGACGCCGTGGCGGGTGGCGAGCTCGGCGAGGCCGTCGTCGTTTCCCTGCCCGATGGCGCGCAGCCGCCAGGTGCCCTCGCGCCGGTAGATCTCCGCGAGCAGCAAGGTGGCTTCGGTGGTGGCGGCGTCCAACGTGGACGTGGCCGCGGTGGCCGCGTCGCCGTCGACGCTGAGCGTGACCGCGCCGAGGTCGCCGAACGTGGCGTCCCCGCTCAGCGCCGCGGCGATGACGATCTTGCTGTGCTGGTCGGAGACGAGGTCGAGGTCGATGCGGATGCTCTGCTCGCTGTCGCCGTCGGCGGCCAGGACCACGGCGCCGTGCTCGCTGACCGGCGCGTTGTAGAAGACGAAGTCCTCGTCGGCGATGACCTGCTCGTCCGCGTCGACCAGGAGGGCGACCACGTCGACGTCGGTGCCGTCGGCCAAGGCGTCCGCGCGCCAGGCGACGTTGACCGTCCACACACCCTCGTCGGGGAGGTCGATCACGGCGCCGCGGGGCAGGACCGGCACCCCGGCCCCCGCTGCCTCGCAGCGGTGTCGCCCGACGTAGCCCGGCTCGACGGCCTCGGGGCACGGTGCGGGCACGGTGATGCCGAGCGCCACCTGCCCGCGGTGCAGGGGGAGTTCCGCCTCGCGGATCCGGGTGAGCCGCCGGTCGGTCTCGCCGCCGGCCATCAGGATCACGTCGGTGACGCCCGCGCTGAGGTTCACCGCCGCGGCCCCGCCCAGCGCGGTGACCTCGGTGCGCACGGCCGCGGCCTGGGGGTGCGTGCCGCCGAGGACGAGCACCCGCCGCCCGTACAGGGGCCCGCGCGTCACCACCCGGGGAGTCCGCGGACGCCGGGGTGCCGGCCGGGCAGCCTGCGGCTCGCCCGGGCGGACGTCGTCGAGCAGCCGCAGCACGGTGGCCTCGTCGAGCACGACGATGCCCTCCTCGCGGGCGCGCTCCGCCTTGCGGGTGCCGAGGCCGGGCTCGTTGCAGATCAACGCGCTGGTCAGGCGGCTCACCGAGTTCTGCACGTCGAGCCCGGCGGCGGTGAGCCGCTCGACGAGCGTGACCCGCGGTTCGCCGGTCGTGCCCGTGACGGCCACCTTCATGCCCTGCACGAGCGGCCGTCCGACGGCCAGCCGGCCGGGGTAGCGCCACGGGCACGGCGGCGTGGTGACGCGTGGCGGGTAGCGGGTGGCGCCGGTCCGGCCGTCACAGCCGATCAGCGGCAGCGGCATGCCGAGCTGTGCGGCGAGCAGGAGGCTGTGGGTGAGGACGCGGGACAGGACCTGCGTGTCGTCCTCCGCGTCGTGGGCGCGCCGCTGGGGCACGCCCCAGTAGCCGGCGAGCGTGGCGAGCTTGTGGTTGGGCACGTCGATGCCGAGGCGACGGCTCAGCGCGAGCGTGCACAACCGCTGCCGCACGGGCAGCTTCAGCCCGGCGCGCTCGGCCTCGGCGGCCAGGAAGCCGTGGTCGAACGCGGCGTTGTGCGCCACCAGGATGCGTCCGTCGAGCACCTCGAGCAGGTCGGGTGCGATCTCGTCGAAGCGGGGCGCCGCGGCGAGGCGCGCCCGCGTGAGGCCGTGGACGTGGACCGGACCGGGGTCGCCGCCCGCGTTGACGAGCGAGGCGAACCGCGGCCCCGCCGGGCGGCCCGCCGCGTCGAGGGCCATGGCGGCCACGCTGAGCACGCGGCCGCTGCCGGGGTGGAGGCCGGAGGTCTCCACGTCGACCACCGCCCATGCCTGGTCGGGGTCGAGCAGCTGCGCGGTGGTCACGTCGGTGTCCTTCGAGAGCGGGGGGAGCGGCGAGGGGGAGCGGCGGTGAGGCAACGCCGACTGCGACGTCGCTGTGCGCACGTGATCCGTTACCGGTGCCGCGACGCCCGCCGCACGAGGCGTCGAGCTCGAGATGTTCACTGTGCTCGGCGTTGCCGTGGGGCAGCGTCGCGAGTGCCAGGAAGGTGGAGACGATGAGCAGCTACGACGTCATCAGCCCGGTGGACGAGAAGGTGCTGACGAGCGTCGAGTTCCCCGGCCGCGTGGAGGTGCAGGAGCGCGTCGCGCGGGCCCAGCGCGCCTTCCGGACGTGGCGCGAGGTGGCGCCGTCCGAGCGAGCCCGGCTCCTGCGCCGCTTCGCCGAGGTCGTGGACGGCGACATCGAGCACCTCGCGCAGCTGGAGGTGCGCAACTCCGGCCACACCATCGGCAACGCCCGGTGGGAGGCGGGCAACGTCCGCGACGTCCTCGCCTACTACTCCGCCGCACCGGAGCGCCTGACCGGCCGGCAGATCCCCGTCGCCGGGGGTGTGGACATCACCTTCCAGGAGCCGCTGGGCGTGGTCGCGGTGATCGTGCCGTGGAACTTCCCGATGCCGGTCGCGGCCTGGGGCTTCGCGCCGGCGCTCGCGGCGGGCAACACGGTCGTGATCAAGCCCGCCGAGTACACCCCGCTCACGGCGCTGCGCCTGCAGGAGCTGGCCGTCCGGGCGGGGCTTCCCGAGGACGTGCTGCAGGTCGTGCCCGGCACGGGCGCCGAGGCCGGCGAGCAGCTGGTGACGCACCCGCTGGTCCGCAAGGTCGTGTTCACCGGCTCCACCGCCGTCGGCAAGCAGATCATGCGCCACTGCGCGGACCAGGTGAAGTCGCTGACTCTCGAACTGGGCGGCAAGAACGCGAACATCGTCTTCGCCGACGCCGACCTGGAGCGCGCCGCCGCCACGGCGCCGGGAGCGGCGTTCGACAACGCGGGGCAGGACTGCTGCTCCCGCTCGCGCGTGCTCGTGCAGCGCAGCGTCTTCGACCGGTTCATGGAACTGCTCGAACCCGCGGTCCGGGGCTTCGCCGTCGGCGACCCGGCCGAGGACACCACCGCCATGGGCCCGCTGATCTCCGCGGGCCACCGCGACAAGGTCGCGTCCTACGTCGACGACACCGCTGCCGTCGCGTTCCGCGGAACGGCCCCGGACGGCCCCGGCTTCTGGTTCCCGCCCACCGTGCTCGCGCCCGTCGCGCAGGACGCGCGGCAGTGGCGGGAGGAGATCTTCGGCCCGGTCATCGCCGTCATGCCCTTCGACGACGAGGCGGACGCCGTGGCGCTCGCCAACGACACCGAGTACGGGCTGTCCGGCTCGCTGTGGACCCGCGACATCGGCCGCGCGCTGCGCGTCAGCCGGGCCTGGGAGAGCGGCAACCTCTCGGTCAACTCGCACTCCTCGGTGCGGTACTGGACCCCGTTCGGCGGTTACAAGCAGTCGGGGCTGGGGCGCGAGCTCGGGCCGGACGCGGTGAGCGCCTTCACCGAGACCAAGAACGTCTTCATCTCCACGGAGGAGTGAGCCGCCTCAGCCATCGCCGCGTTCCGCAACACGTGGGCGCGCCGTTCCCGACTCGATGCCTCCTGCCTCACCCCGTACCGGGCTCTCACTCGCAGTGGGGCCGGTGCCGCCCGATGATCACCGGTGAGCGGTGGATCGTGACCAACGCAAGGCGGGCACGCACCCGGCAGCGACGAGCTCGTCCGGAAGGGGCCTGGGCCCGCGGCGGGGACGGTTGCCCACCCAGCCGACGGGCAGGGGTCGGGAACCCGGCGACTGCGCAGAAGACCGGGGCGGGGGTGTGGGGCAGTGGTCGCGGGCCGGGAACGGCGCGCCCACAGGAGGATCGAGTCTGATCATGAAACGGGCGTTCCGGAGCGCGGCCATCGAGCGATCCCGGGTGTCGCGCGCTGTTCCTCCGGCCGCATTTCCCATCGTGGATACGGGTGTGACCGTCATCCGGTGGCCCCGTTTCGGTCTGTGCGCGACGAGCGAGACGTGAGCGGGGTCGCGCTCGTGATCGAACCCCGCTCACGTCTCGCTCGTGGTGGGATCGTGCGGTGGGCGGGCCGTGCCCGGCTCGCAGCACCCGGCCCGCAGCCCTGATCGTTCGGGCGGCCGTTCCCGATGCGGGAGCAGGCCCGTTGCTGAACGAGCACGTTGCGGCCTCCGTGCCTGGCTGTGGTCCCGTCCCTCCTTTATTGATCAGTGCCATCGCGTTCCGCGGAACGCGCTCGCCCAAGAATTGTCGGACCCCGATGTCATCCTGAACAGGAAACGTCAGTTCACACCCCTGTGGAGGTTCCCGGTGTCGGTGATCGCGCTGCCCACCCCTTTGCAGGCGATGAGCCTTCGTGATCTGGAAACGGAAGTCCTCAGCCTGGCCGGGCACATCGCGGCTGCGGAGTGCCGGTTCCTGCAGTTCCTGGCCGAGTTCGATGATCGGGAGGGTTGGGCGGGTCCGGGGATCCGGTCGTGTGCGCACTGGTTGTCGTGGCGGGCGGGGATGAGCGTGCGTACCGCGGTCGAGCACCTACGCGTCGCGCACGCCCTGGCGCGTCTGCCGCGGATCAGTGAGGCGTTCGCTGCGGGGCGGGTCTCCTACTCGAAGGTCAGGGCTTTGACCCGGGTGACCGGTACCGACACCGCGGCGTTGACTCGGATCGGGGCGGCGATCGCCGCGGGTGAGCCGGAGCTGCGTCATGTGATGGTCGCGGACGCGGAGACCGCGGAGCAGGTGCTGCTGGACCTGGCGTTGTCGGGGACTGCCGGTCATGTGGAGACGGTGGTGGCGGCGGTGCGGCGCCGCTGCACCCCACCGGTCGACGCCGCGGCGCGGCGCGGCGTGTCCTGGCATTGGGACGGTGACGGGTCGTTGGTCGTGCGGTCCAGGTTCACCCCCGAGGTTGGTGCCGCCCTGATCGCTGCCATCGACGCCCAGATGCGTTCGTCGGTGTCGACCAGCGACTCGCCGGCCGCCCCCGCATCGCTGGCCACCCCCGCATCGGCGGCCTCGCCGCAGGATCTGGATCAGCGTGCGCTCGAGCAGGAACCGGGCCCGGCACTCGATCGGGAGGCGGCCCGCCGCGCGGATGCTCTGCACGTCCTGCTCACCCGCGGCCCCGACGACGAGATCGTGCAGCGTGGGCAGGCGCAGGTGGTCGTGCACCTGGACGCCGCCACCGGTGCCGCGCAGCTCCGCGGCGGGCCGGAGGTTCCGGCGGCGACGGTGGAGCGGTTGGCCTGTGATGCGCGGGTGCAGGTGTTGCTCGAGGACCGCGCCCGTAACAGGCTCTACCTGGGCCGATCTCGGCGGTTGGCGTCGCCGGCGCAGATCGCGGCGCTCACCTCCCGAGATGGAGAGGTATGCCAGTTCCCGGGCTGTGCCCATGTCCGTCACTTGCACGCCCACCACCTGGTCCCGTGGTGGGTGGGTGGCCGCACCGACGTCGACAATCTGATCTTGGTGTGTTCGTACCACCACGGTGTAATCCATGATCACGGCTACCGGGTCCACCGGCTGGGCGACCGGTGGCAGTTCCTACGCCCCGACGGCTCCCTGGTCCCGGGGGTCGGGCCGGTGTTGAGTGGTCGGGCTGAGCGTTTGGTCGAGATGCACGCCCGGGCCGGATCGAGGCCGCGACGTTGACCCCGAACTGGTTCGGCGAGCGTCTGGACCCGGAGCCGATCCTGGATGCGCTGCTCCCGCGCCGGCCCCGGGCCCGGGCGGCGGCCTGACCGCGTTCCGCGGAACGCACCTGCCCGGCGCTCGCCGCACGGTCATGGTCAGCCCGTGCGTTCCAGCACGCCGAACCGCTGGTCGCGCCAGATCCGGCGGGACTCCTCTTCCAGGTAACGGCCGATGGTCGACTCCGCGTCGTACAGCCGGGTCGCGCGCTCCCGCGGGTCGTAGCGGGTCCAGCCGGGGTCGCCGGTGGCCGCGAACGCGACGTGTTCTGTCCGCATCAGCTCCGAGAGGCGCCGGGACTGCGTCACGAGGTCAGGGCCGGCGTCCGCGAGGCCGGTGCCGATCTCGGCGGTGCCGAAGACGAGCAGCGTGTCGAGGCTGTGCGAGGCGCCCAGGGAGTTGAAACCCCAGCACAGCTCGTAGAACCAGACCCGGGCCCCACCGGTGTGGGCCGCGTCGGCGAGGTGCAGGGCCGGCATGCGGAAGAGCCAGTCGGACATGGCCGTGTCGCGCAGCGCGGTCGGGGACAGCAGCGGGTAGGCCGTGCGGTAGCGGCGGGAGCCGGGTGTCGGGGTCAAGGCGTCGATCAGCGCGTCCGCCTCGGTGTCGTCGACGTCGGTGAGCCGCCGGGCGAGCAGGCTGAACTCGTCGCGGCCGTGCCCGATGAGCAGGTCGACGTCACGGGCGGCGCCGGCGGCGAGCGCGGCCCAGGGAGCCTCGCGCAGGACCTCGCCGTCCACGACGGGGGAGAACGGGGTGGGGGTGTGGGCCACGGCGCCCCACCGGTCCGCGTAGTGCGGGAGGCGCTCGGTCACCGACCGGGCCGCCGCCACGAGGTCGTCGGGTGCGACATCGGCGAGGTCCGCGAGACGCGGTGCCCGGCCGAGCCCGGCGGTGATCTCGCGGGCGATGTCGGCCGCGAGGTCGGGGGCGAAGTAGGTCTCCGGGAGGCTCTGCAGGATCGCGCGGCGGAACAGCCCGGCCGCCGCGGGCATCACCAGCAGCGCAGCGATCGAGTTCGCCCCCGCCGACTGGCCGAGGACCGTGACGTTCTCCGGGTCGCCGCCGAACCCGGCGATGTTCTCCTGCACCCAGCGGAGCGCGGCGATCTGGTCGAGCAGGCCGCGGTTGTCCGGCGCGCCCTCGATCCGGGCGAAGCCCTCGGCCCCGGTGCGGTAGTGGGCGCTCACCACCACCGCGCCCGTGCCCGCCAGGGTGGTGCCGTCGAGGTGCGGGTTGGCCGCGTTGCAGTTCAGGAACCCGCCGCCGCTGATCCAGACCACGACGGGCAGCCCGGTCCGGCCCGGAGCGGGTGTCCAGACGGCGAGGTTCAGCCAGTCCGGGCCCTCGGTCGTGCGGCCCGGCTGCGGTGGGGGCGAGCCGTTGCGGGTGGCGTCGCGGACGCCGTCCCATGGCGACGCCGGGCGGGGAACGGCGAACCGGTCGGGCCCCACCGGCGGCGCGGCGAAGGGGATGCCGCGGTAGGCGGCGATGCCGTCGCTCCAGCTACCCCGGACGGTTCCTGCGGACGTGCGCACCTCGGTGGTCATGACTGGACCCTCACACCGGGTGCCGTCCGGGTCACCCGAGAATGCGTTCCACGCCGGTAGCCGCATCTCCTACGGTGGTCGGGGAGGCGACCACAGGGGGGCCCATGGGCGAGGTGCGCGGCTACTGCACCCTCTGCCGTTCGCGCTGCGGCGGCATCTACACCGTCGAGGCCGGTGCGCTGGTGTCGGTCCGGCCCGACGTCGAGCACCCCACCGGTCAGGCGATGTGTCCGAAGGGCAGGGCCGCGCCGGAGATCGTGCACAGCCCGGACCGCCTGACGCGTCCGCTGCGCCGCACCACACCCCGATCGGATCCGGATCCGCGGTGGCGGGAGATCGGGTGGGACGAGGCGCTCGCCGAGATCGCGGAGCGGCTCGGGGAGGTCCGCGACACCAGCGGCCCGGAGGCCGTCGCCTTCTCGGTGACCTCGCCGAGCGGCACGGCGATGTCCGATTCCATCGACTGGGTCGAGCGCTTCATCCGGCTCTACGGCAGCCCGAACATCTGCTACTCGACCGAGATCTGCAACTGGCACAAGGACTACGCACACGCCTTCACCTTCGGTAGCAGCCTCCCGGCGCCCGACTACGCGGGCACCGACCTGGCGATCCTGTGGGGGCACAACCCGGCCAAGACCTGGCTGGCGCAGTCCACGGCCCTGGCCGAGGCGCGGTCCCGCGGCGCCCGCCTCGCGGTGGTGGACCCACGCCGCTCCACCAGCGCGCTGCAGGCCGACCACTGGCTGCGGGTGCGGCCGGGCACGGACGCGGCGCTCGCCATGGGTATCGCACACGAGCTCGTCCGCCGAGGCGGTCACGACGAGGGTTTCGTGCGGGCCTGGAGCAACGGGCCGATGCTGGTCCGCGGCGACACCGGCCGGTTCCTCCGAGCCGAGGACATCGACCCGGCAACCACCGGTTTCGTCGTCTGGAACGAACGCACCGGCCGGGCCGAGCCCTACGACACGACGTTCCCGGCGGCCGCGCCGGACGCCCTGGCGCTGCGGGGCACCCGGCGGGTCCGCACGCGGGCGGGCGACGTCGACTGCGTTCCCGCCTTCGAGCGGTACGCGCAGGCCTGTGCGGAGTGGCCCGTGGAGCGCACCGCTGCGGTCACGGGTGTGGAGCCCGAACGGGTCAGCGCCTTCGTCGACGACCTGGCCGCCGCGCGGTCCGTGGCCTACGCCGCCTGGTCGGGCGTGGGGCAGAGCGCGAACGCGACGCAGACCGAACGCGCGATCGCCACCCTCTACGCGTTGACCGGGAGCTACGACGCCCCGGGCGGCAACGTCGTGCTCCCCCAGCTCCCGGTGAACGCCGTGACCGGGTTCGACCAGCTCGCCCCCGCGCAGCGCGCCAAGGCGCTCGGAGCGCAGCGCCTCCCGCTCGGACCGCCCGCGCAGGGGTGGGTCACCGCACGGGACCTGTGCGAGGCGATCCTGGACGAGCGGCCCTACCCGGTGCGGGCGCTCGTGTCGTTCGGGGGGAACCTGCTGCTCTCCCAGCCCGACCCCGTTCGCACGGCCGCCGCACTGCGCAACCTCGAGTTCTCGGTCCACCTCGACCTGTTCATGAACCCGACCGCGCAGCTCGCCGACATCGTGCTGCCGGTCGGGACCGCGTGGGAGCGCGAGGCCATCAGGATCGGTTTCGCGGGCAGCGAACGGGGGCAGGAACACGTCCAGCACCGACCGAGGATGGTCGAGCCGGTCGGGCAGGCGCGCTCGGACACCGAGGTGGTGTTCGACCTGGCACAGCGCCTTGGCATGGGGGCGGACTTCTTCGACGGCGACGTCGAGGCGGCCTGGAACCACCAGCTGGCTCCGCTCGGGATCACCGTCGACGAGCTGCGCGAGCGCCCCGGCGGCATCCGGATCCCCCTCACGACGCGCCATCGCAAGTACGCCGATGCGCTCGAGCATGGGGGCGTGGCGGGGTTCGCCACGCCGACCCGGCGCGTCGAGCTGTACTCCGAGCGGCTCGCCGAGCACGGCTACCCGGCCGTGCCCGTCCAGCCGGAGGCGGCGCCCGACCTCCGGTTCCCGCTGGTGCTGACCTGCGCCAAGAGCGGGCACTTCTGCCACAGCCAGCACCGCGGGATCTCCTCGTTGCGCCGGCGTTCCCCCGAGCCGGTCGTCGACGTGAGCGGGTCGACGGCCGCGGCCCACGGCATCGCCGACGGCGACCAGGTGGAGATCGCCACCGCCAACGCCTCCGTGCGGATGCGCGCCCGCATCGACCCGGCCCTGCACCCCGACGTCGTGGTCGCCGAGCACGGTTGGTGGCAGTCCGCGCCCGACCTGGCCCTGGCGGGGTCCGACCCGCTGAGCGAGGGCGGCGCGAACTACAACCTGCTCATCGACGACGCCGAACGCGACCCGGTCAGCGGGTCGGTCCCGATGCGCGCGACGAGGTGCGCCGTCCGCCCGGTCGGCGGCACCGGCTGGTCCGGCCAGCGCGGGTTCGAGGTGGCCGCGACGGCGCAGCAGAGCGACGGCGTCGTGTCCGTCCGGCTGCGTCCGCGCGACGGGTCACCGCTGCCGGACTTCCGGCCCGGCCAGCACATCACCCTCGCCACCGAGGACGACCCGGCCACGGTCCGCAGCTACTCCCTCACCTGCGCCGCCCGGGACGCCCGCCGCGGCGCGTACGACATCGCGGTCCGGCGCGTCGAGGCCGGGCACTTCTCGGCGATCGTGCACGAGCGGTTCGCGGCGGGCACCCGGGTGCGCGTGACCGCACCGAACGGTCTGTTCGCGATCCCCACCGAGCACCGCAGGCCGGTCGTGCTGCTCGCCGCGGGGGTCGGTGTCACCCCGTTCGTCGGGTACCTGGAGACCGTCGCCGCCTGCGGAGCCGACGTCCCCGAGATCGTGCTGCACCACGGCAGCCGCGGCGCCGCGTCGCACGTGTTCGGCCACCGCATCCGGTCCCTCGCCGCCGCGATCCCGAACCTGCGCGTCATCGACCACTACAGCAGGCCGGGCGCCGACGAGGTGGCCGGTCGCGACTTCACCCTGCAGGGGCGGGTGCGGGCCGAGCACGTGGAGGCGGACCTGATCCGGCGTCGTGCGCTCTTCTACGTCTGCGGCCCGGAGGGGATGCTCGAGGACCTGGTGGAGGGGCTCGTCGCACGCGGGGTCCCGCGCTTCGAGGTCTTCACCGAACGGTTCCGCTCCACCCCGCGCGAGGTCGCCGTTCCCGACGACGCCACCGCGCGCGTCCGCTTCGCCCGCTCGGACCGGGAGGTGCGGTGGCACCGGCGGGACGGCACCCTGCTCCAGCTCGCCGAGCGCCAGGGCCTCTCGCTGCCCAGCGGCTGCCGGCTGGGACAGTGCGAGAGCTGCACCGTTCCCGTCCTGCAGGGCGAGGTGGCGCACCTCGTGGCCCCCGGCGACGACCTGCCCGACGACCAGTGCCTCACCTGCCAGTCGATTCCGGTCTCCGACGTCGTCCTCGACGCCTGACACGCAGGCCCGGCTCAGCGGGCGACGGTCATCGACGGCGTGTGCTCCAGCAGCTCCCGGGTGTAGGAGTGCTGGGGGTCGGCCAGCACCTGCTCGACCGGGCCCTGCTCGACGATCCGCCCGCCCTGCAGTACCGCGATCCGGTCCGCCACCTCGCGGGCCAGCGCGATGTTGTGGGTGACGAACAGCATGGCCGTGCCCAGGTCGCGCCGGACCAGGGCCAGCAGGTCCAGGATCGCGGCTTGCACCGACACGTCCAGCGCCGAGGTCACCTCGTCGCACACCAGCACGTCGGGTGCGGTCACCAGCGCGCGGGCGATCGCCGCGCGTTGCCGCTCCCCGCCCGACAGCGCGCCCGGGTAGCGCCCGGCGAACGAGGAGTCCAGCCGCACCTGGTCGAGCATGTCGAGCACGCGGGCGCGCCGGGCGTCGGGGTCGAGGTCGGTGAGGTGGCGCAGCGGCACCTCCAGGGAACTGGCGATGGTGCGCCGCGGGTTGAGCGAGGCGAACGGGCTCTGGAACACGTACTGCACGCTGCGCAGCTGGGCGTAGGTGCGCGGCGTGGCGAGCGGCTCGCCGCCCAGCGACAGCGTGCCCGCGTCCAGGTCCAGCAGCCCGGACAGGCCGCGGGCCAGCGTCGTCTTCCCGGAGCCGGACTCACCGAGCAGCATCAGGCACTCGCCGGGCCACAGCTGCAGGTCCACGCCGTCCAGCACCGACTTGGCGCCGTAGCGCTTGCCGGCGCCGGACACGCGCAGCAGCGGTGTGCCCGCCCCGCTCCCGGTCGGCACGGCGTCCTTCTCCACCGCCCGGTGCAGGTCGGGCACCGCCGCGATCAGCTGCCGGGTGTAGGGGTGCTCCGGTGCCTGCACGACCTGCGCGACGGTGCCGGTCTCGACGACCTCGCCCGCCTGCATCACCGCGACCCGGTCGGCCAGCCCGGCGACGACGGCGAGGTCGTGGGTGATGTAGAGCGCGGCCGTGCGTGAGCGGGTCACCAGGTCCCGCACGGTGTCGAGTACCAGGTCCTGGGTGGTGACGTCCAGCCCGGTGGTGGGCTCGTCGAGCACGACGACGTCGGGGCGGCACGCGAACGCGGCCGCGATGCCGACCCGCTGCTGCTGGCCGCCGGAGAGCTGGTGGGGGTAGCGGCGCAGGAAGGCGTCGTCGGTCGGGAGGCCGACGTCGCCGAGCACCTCCCGCACGCGCTCGTTCGCGTCGCCGTCGAAGGCGTGCGCCTCCAGCACCTCACAGACCTGGGTGCCGATGCGCAGCAACGGGTTCAGCGACAGCGCCGGGTCCTGCGGCACGTAGGAGACCAGCCGGCCGCGGACCCCGCGCAGCGTGGCCGCGGGCAGGGTCAGCAGGTCGTCGTGGGTCTCGGTGTGCCCGTGGAACGCGATGGTGCCGCCGGTGCACTCCAGACCGGTCCGGAAGTGGCCGAGCGCGGCCAGCGCGGCCGTCGTCTTGCCGGACCCGGACTCGCCGACGAGCGCGAGGATCTCCCCGGGCGTGACGGCGTAGTCGACGCCGTGCAGCACCTCGCGGCCACCGGTGGTGGCGACCCGCAGGTCGGTGCAGGTGATGGTGGCGGTGATGGTCCCTGTGGTCGTCGGCGCGGTCATGCCGCCACCTCCCCGGTGGTGTCCGCGGACTCCTTGGCGAGCGCGTCCGTGATCATGTTGGTGCCGACGGTGAGCACGGCGATCGCGATCACCGGGAGCAGCACGCCCCACGGCGTGACGATGAGGGCGATCCGGTTCTCGTTGATCTGCAGGCCCCAGTCCGCTGCGGGCGGCTGCACGCCGAGGCCCAGGAACGACAGCGACGCCACGTAGCCGATCGAGTAGGTCAGCCGCAGGCCCAGCTCCACCATCAGCGGTCCGGTGATGTTCGGGAGCACCTCCGTGGTGAGGATCCGCCGTCGTGGCACGCCGTACATCCGCGCCGCCAGCACGTAGTCCTGGCTTGCGACGACCAGGGTCGCCTGGCGGGCCACCCGTGCCACGCGAGGGATGTGCGTGATGCCGATGACCAGCACCAGCAGCCAGCCCGACGAGCCGAGCACGGCCACGGCGAGCAGCGCCAGCACCAGCTGCGGGAAGGACAGCAGCACGTCCCCGCCCCGCATGATCAGCGAATCGAGCCGCCCGCCGGAGTAGCCGGCGAGCATCCCGGTGACCGCGCCGCCGACGATGCCGATCGCGGTGGCGGCCAGCGCGTAGAGCAGCACCGGGCCGCCGCCGGCGAGGAACCGGGTCAGGACGTCGCGCCCGAGGTCGTCGGTGCCCGCGGCGCCGTCGGCGCGGAACGGGCGGCCGGCGAAGTCGTCGATGTCGTAGCCGGTGAGCAGCGGGCCGAGCACCGGCCCGAGCAGGGCGATCAGCACGACGACGAGGGTCAGCACCGCCCCGATCCGCGCCTGGCGGCGGCGGAACGTCCGGCGGAGGAGCCCGGCAGGCGCCGTGTACTGCTGCACAGCGGGGGCGCTCATGCGCCACCTCCCGATGTCGAGTGGCGGATCCGCGGGTCGGCGAGCATTCCGGCCACGTCCGCGGCCAGGTTCACCAGCACGTAGAACGCGGCGATGATCATCGTGATGGCCTGCACGACCTGCACGTCGCGGTTGCTGACGGCATCGATCAACGCTTGGCCGATGCCGGGGTAGCGGAACAGGAACTCCACCACCACGACGCCGCCCGCCAGCCACGCCAGCTGCAACGCCAGCACCTGTGCGACCGGGCCGATCGTGTGCGGGACGGCGTGGCGAACCAGCACCGTCCGCTCCGGGAGGCCCTTGAGCTGGGCCATCTCGACGAACCCGGCGTCGAGCGTCTCGGACAGCGTGGCCCGGGTCATGCGCACGACGTACGGGATCACCACCAGGGCCAGCGTCACGACCGGCAGCACCAGCTGCTCGGGCCGGGACCACACCGGCTCGCCGGGCCGGGCGAGCGTCACCGACGGCAGTACCTGGAACACCGACGTGGCCAGCAGCACCACCAGCAGCACGCCGATCACGAACTCGGGCAGTGCGGCCAGCACCAGGCTCGAGCCGGAGAGGGCGGAGTCGGTGCGCGAGCCGCGGCGCACCGCCGCCCACGCGCCGAGCGCCAGCGCGATCGGCGTGCTGACCAGCGCGGTGAGCACCAGCAGCAGCCCGGACGCGACCAGCCGGCCCGCGAGCAGGTCGGCGACCGGTCCCTGGGTGGCGGCGGAGAAGCCGAGGTCACCGGTGAGGATGCCGCCGAGCCACTCCAGGTAGCGCTGCGGGGCGGGGGCGTCGAGCCCGAGCTGTTCCGACAGCGCCGCGACGCGCTCGGGGGTGGCCTGTTGGCCGAGGATCGCGCGCGCCGGGTCGCCGGGCAGCAGCAGCGTGGCGCCGAACACCAGCAGCGAGACCACCAGCAGCACCAGCACGCTGATCAGCAGCCGCTTCACGATCATGCGGGGGAGCGAGGACCCGGTCATGCGTTCACCCACGCCTTCCGGAACTCGTAGCCGGACAGGGACAACCCGGTTCGGTTCGGGACGAGACCGCCGACGTAGGCCTGGGCCGCGTCCACCCGGTTCGGGAAGCCCCAGATGATGTAGCCGCCGCGGTCGAACTCGATCTCCTGCGCCTGCTGCACCAGCTGCGCGCGCAGCTGCGGATCCACCTCGGAGCGGGCCCGCCCGATCACGGCCAGGTACTCGGGGTCCTCCCAGTGCGTCTCGTTGAACGGGGCGTCCGGCGTGGACGACTGGGACGCCTGCGGGATGTAGTTGCGGGTGTTCCAGAACGACTGGGCGAACTCCCACTGCAGGTACTGGTCGGAGAAGAACGTGGAGGTGTCCACGCGGCGCAGCCCGATCTCGACGCCGGCCGCGCGGGCCTGGGTGGCGAACACCTGCGCCGCCTCGACCGTGCCCGCCTGGATCGGTGAGGTCACCAGCTCCAGCGACAGGTTCGGCTTCCCCGCCGAGGACAGCAGGTCGCGGGCGCGTTGCAGGTCCTGCTCGCGCCGCGGGTCCAGGTACAGGGGGTCGAAGCGGGCGTAGAGGTCGACGCCGCGCACGCCCTGGCCGGACAGCACCTGGTTGACCAGCTCGTCCCGGCCGGCGATCAGCCGCAGCGCCTGCCGGACGCGGACGTCGTCGAACGGAGCGACGTCCACCCGCATGGTGAAGGGCAGCCACGACCCGGTCTCGGAGGTGAGCAGCCGGATCGACTCGTAGGAACCGACGACCTCGGTGAGCGAGAGCGGCACCTGGTCGATCGCGTCGACCTGGCCGGAGAGCAGCGCGTTGATCCGCGCGTCGTCCTCAGCGAAGTTGATCAGCTCGAGCCGGTCCACGTAGGGCTGGTCGGGCCGCCAGTAGCCCTCGTGTCGGACGAACGCGCTCTGCTGGCCCGCCGTGAACGAGGCGAACTTGAAGGCGCCGGTGCCCACCGGGCGCTCGATGTCGAAGTCGGCGGGCACGATGCCGCAGGAGTACTCGGCCAGGTACTGGTCGAACACGGGGGAGGGCTCGGTCAGCTCGAACCGCACCTGCCGGTCCCCGACGACGACGACCTCGCGCAGCACCGAGAACTGGGACGCGCCGGACTTCGGGTCGTTCGGGTCGGTGATGCGGGCGAACGTGGCCACCACGTCGTCCGGGGTGACCGGGCGGCCGTCGTGGAAGGTGATGCCGGGGCGGATCGTCGCGGTCCAGGCGCGGGCACCGGGCTCGGCGCGCACCGACTCGGCGACGGCGGGTTGCAGGGTGTAGGCGTCGTCCCAGTGCAGCAGCGGCTCGTACAGGCTGAGCGTGCGGGCGATGTCCGGGTTGGTCGCCGGGCTGTGCGGGTCGAGCGTGTCCGACGACCCACCGCCGGTCACCCCCACCCGCAGCACGCCCCCGCGACGCGGTGGCCCCGCGTCGCGGACACCGGCAGGCCCGCCGCAGCCCGCCAGCAGGGCCGCCGTGGCGAGCCCGGCAGCACTGCCGAGCAGCCGGCGCCGGCTGAATGCCGGCGCGGTCGGGCTGATCATCGAGATGTCTCCTCGCAACAGGGCCCCGCAGGCGCGGGGCGGCGATCGGGGATCAGGTCGGCGGCCGGGGCACCACCGTCCCGTTGGCCCCGAGCGGGCTGATCGACCGGCCCGCGTGCTCCGGTGCGTCCACGTCGGGGTCGGCCAGCGCGTCGAGTGCCGCGGCCACGCCGTCGGGGAAGGGCAGCGTGCCGTCCGCGCCGACGTGCAGGCACATCAGCTCCTCGGTGGCGGCGAGCCGGCCGTCCGCGTCCAGCTCGTGCCACAGGCGCAGCCGCTTGGCGTCGCGGGCGAGGACCCGGGTGCGCACCTGCAGCTCGGCGCCCAGGGCCACCTCGCGCAGGTACCGGACGTGCGCCTCCACCGTGTAGAGCGAGGAGCCGGTGGCATCCCGGTACGCCGCGCCCATCCCGGTGCGCTCCATCAGCGCGGTCGTCGCGTTCCCGAACACCAGGACGTAGTAGGGCTCGGACAGGTGGCCGTTGTAGTCGATCCACTCGGGCCGGACGGTGTCGGCGTGCCGCAGCTCAGGAATGGCCCGCCCCCGCCGCCCGGGCCTCCTGCACCGCGCGCCGCACCGCGATGACCGCCCGGTCCCGCTCGGCCACCAGCTCGGCCATCGGCCGTCCGCCCGCGCTCACCTCGGCGCCCGCGACCATGTCGTCGCGCAGCTCGCGCGTCAGCTCGGGGGCTTCCAGCCGTGTCCACGGCGACTGCAACGACGGCCCGAAGTGGTCGAGCATGTGCGCCATGCCGCCCTCGCCGCCTGCCAGGTGGAAGGTCAGGCACGGGCCGTGCACCGGCCAGCGCAGGCCGGGGCCGTCGGTGATCGAGCGGTCGATCTCCTCCGGGGTGGCCTCGCCCGCGGCGACCATGTGCAGCGCCTCCCGCCAGATCGCTTCCTGCAGCCGGTTGGCGATGAATCCTGGCAGCTCCTGGTCCATCTCGATGACCGACTTGCCGATGTGGCGGTAGAACGCCGCGGCCCGCGCGGTGGCCCACGCCGCGGTCTGCTCCCCGCCGACCACCTCGACCAGCGGGATCAGGTACGGCGGGTTGAACGGGTGGCCGACGACGAGCCGGGACGGATCGGTCGCGTCGGTGGCCATGTCGGTCATCGGGTAGCCCGACGTGGACGACGCGACGACGACGTCCGGACCGGCGGCTGCCGCCGCGTCGGCCAGTTCCGCCAGCAGGGCGCGCTTGAGGTCCAGGTCCTCCGGCGCGCTCTCCTGCACGAACCCGCTCCCGCTGACGGCTTCGGCCGCGGTGGGGAACAGCGCGATCGCGTGCGGGTCGGCGCCGTCGGCCAGGCCCAGCTCGGTGAGCGCGGGCCACGCCGCGTCGATCACCCGGCGCAGCTTGTCCTCGGCGTCCGGTGCCGGGTCCCACGCTCGCACCCGCAGGCCGCGGGCCAGGAAGTAGGCCGCCCAGCCGGCGCCGATCACACCGGCGCCGATGCAGGCGACGGTCCTGATCTCGGACACGGGACGCTCAGGCACCGGCACGCTCCTTCAGGCCCAGGATCTCCCGCGCCCGGTCCGGGGAGGCCACCGTGGCGCCCAGGTCCTGCACGATCTGCACGGCGCGCTCGGTGAGCTGCTCGTTGGTCGCCTTCACACCGCGGGCGAGGTACAGGTTGTCCTCCAGCCCGACGCGGACGTGCCCGCCCTGCAGCATCGACTGAGCCACCCACGGCAGCTGGTCGCGCCCGATCGCGAACGACGCGAAGTTCGAGCCCGCCGGGAGCAGGTTGACCATCGCGGCCAGCACGCCCGCGTCGGCCGGGGCGCCGTAGGGGATGCCCATGCACAGCTGGAACAGCGGCGGGGCGTCGATCAGGCCTTCCTCGACCATCAGGGAGGCGAACCGCAGCTGCCCGGTGTCGAAGATCTCCAGCTCCGGCTTCACCCCCAGCTCCTGCACCCGCTTCGCGCCGGTGCGCAGCATGTCCGGGGTGGAGATGTAGAGCTGGTTGCCCTCGCCGAAGTTCAGCGAGCCGCAGTCGAGCGTGCAGATGTCGGGCAGCAGCTCCTCGACGTGCGGCAGCCGCTCCAGGGCGTTCACCAGGTCGGTGCCGTCGATCGGCTTGAGCGGGTCCTCGGCGTCGATCACGAGGTCGCCGCCCATGCCCGCCGTCAGGTTCAGCACGACGTCGACGCCCGAGTCCCGGATCCGGGTCACGGTCTCGCGGTAGAGCGACACCGCCCGGGACGGGTCGCCGGTCTCGGGGTCGCGCACGTGGATGTGCACGACCGCGGCCCCGGCGCGGGCCGCGGCGATCGCGTCGCCGGCGATCGCGGCCGGGGTGACGGGCACGTGCGGGCTCCTGCCCACCGTGTTCCCGGCCCCGGTCACCGCACAGGTGATGATGGCGTCACGGTTCATCCGGCCTCCGTCGCAGGATGGGTGTTCCGGCGCCGCAGGAGTACGGCCCGGTCGATGAAGTCGTGCAGGACCGCGCGCATCTCCTCCGGGCTGGTGCCCGGGGTCGCGGCCATGACCTGGATGCCCAGGCCGTCGATCAGGGCGGTGAGCTGGCGGGCGAGCGACTCGGCGCGGCCGGGGACGAACACCCCGGCGTCGGCGCCGTCGGCCAGGGTCATCAGCACGCTGCGGTACCAGCGGTCGTAGGAGTCCCAGTAGAGCTCGCGGCGGGCCGGGTCGATCGCGGTCTCCGCCCAGACCTGGATCCAGATCGACCACTCGCGGCGCAGCAGCAGCCCCGACGGCAGCTGCAGGTCGATCAGCCGCAGTAGCCGGGCGTGCGGGTCGGGGACCTCGCCCAGCGCGGCGACCTGCCGGTCGAAGGCGAGCTTCACATTGTGCCGCAGCGCCTCGTCGAGCAGCCCGGACCGGGTGGGGAAGTGGTAGTGGATCGCCGCCGGGCTGGTGCCGCAGGCCTGGGCGACGTCCGCGGTGCGCACCCGGTGGTAGCCGCGGTCGGCGATCAGGTTCCAGGCCGCCTCGAGGATCCGCCTGCGGGCCTGGGCGCCCCGACGGCCCGGGGACTGCGTGCGGGCCGCGCCGCGCGGGACGGCCGTGTGCGTGCGGGCGTCGTCGCGGCCGTGCAGCAGCCAGTTGACGGTGACGCCGGCGGCGTCGGCGATCGCGACCAGCTCCGCCGCGGGGAAGCGCCGGCGCCCGGCCAGCGACTTGGACAGCTTCGTCTCCTCCAGCCCGATCGCCTCGGCGAACCGGCGCTGGGTCCACCCGTCACGGGCGAGCAGCTCCCGCACCCGTGCCGCGACGTCCGTGTCCGTGGCGGGGACGGGACGGGTGGCGGTCATTGCCCGGCAACCTAGTGGCGGACTTGCGAACATCGCAAACGCGGGAGTCGGGGTACGAGGGCACGAGTTCCTGACCGGTGCGACGGTCAGGTTGCGGTGGGTAGGCGTGCGACTACCGGCGGGCCCTCGCTGTGGCGCCGCTGCCGGCCAGCCAGCCGGTGCCCACGGCGAGGGAGGCCACGATCACCGCGGTCGTGAGCCCGCCCACCAGCAGCGCGACGATGACGATCAGCAGGAGTGGTGCGAGGAGCGTGTGCTCGCCCGGCACACGCCGCTCGGGGGCACCGTGCATCGGTTCCCCCGGCCTCGACGCGACCCACTTCACGGGGCATCTCCTCCAGCGTCGTTGCGCCTTGTCGACCGCCGTGGGCCACTGTGCCTGGTTCAGGGCCGCGCCGCCGGGCCTGGACCGCGAAGAGTCACTTCCGCGCGAATTGCCGGGACTCGGCAACCGCGGGCTACTGGGCCGCTTTCGAGTCCCCGTCCACGGGCAGCGTCTGGCCGGAGATGCAACGGCCGTGTTCGCCGGCGAGGAAGACCGCCAGGGCGGCGATGTCGGCGGGATCGACGAACGCCTTGACCGACTGGTTGGCGAGCGCCTTCTCGCGCTCGACGTCGATGCTGTCGCCGGACACCGCTGCGCGACCGGCCAGGACCTGCTCCATCCGCGGCCCGGCCACCGCGCCGGGTTGGATGGTGTTCACGGTGATCCCGTCGCCGCCGAGCTCGAGGGCCAGCGTCTTGGCGAAACCGACCAGACCCCACTTGGTGGTCGAGTAGCCGACCCGGTTGGCGTAGCCGACGCGCCCGGCCAGCGAGCTCATCACGATGATCGACCCCCGCGGCGACTTCCTGAGCAGCGGGATCGCCTTCTGGGTGATCGCGAACGTCGCGGTCAGGTTGACCGCGACCACTTCGTCCCAGGCTCGCGGGTCGTAGTGCTCGACCGGCGCCGTCGGTCCGGCGACGCCGACATTGTTGATCAGCACGTCGAGGCCGCCGAGGGCCTCCTGCAGATCGGCGAAGAGCCGGTCGACGCCGGCCGGGTCGGTGACGTCGCAGACCGTCGCGGTGACGGCGTCCGTGCCCCGCGTCGCGTCCGCGACGGCCTCGCCGTCCACGTCCGCGATGTGCACCAGCGCGCCGTCCGCGACGAAGGCTCGCGCGATCGCCCACCCGATGCCGCCGGCGCCCGCCGTGACCAGAACCCGCTGTCGACCCACTCGTGCCCCCACCTGTGTCCCCGGTCGCGCCTCGCCCCGATCTTCGCACCGTGATCGGGGCGAGGCGTACCTCAGCGTCGTACCGTCACTGCTCCAGCAGGTCCTCGATCGCGATCGGGATCCGCCGGACCCGGATGCCGGTGGCGTTGTGGACGGCGTTGGCGACCGCCGCCGCCATCCCCACGACGCCGATCTCGCCCAGCCCGCGCGCCCCGACCGGGTTGTGCAGGGTGTCCGGGTACTGGACGAACTCGACGTCGACCTCGGGGATGTCGGCGTTCACCGGGAGCAGGTAGCCCGCGAGGTCGGCGTTGGCGAAGCGGCCGCTCTCCTCGATCTCCAGGCCCTCGTGCAGCGCTGCCGAGACGCCCCAGATCATGCCGCCCATGATCTGGCTGCGGGCCGCCTGCGCGTTGATGATCCGACCGGCGTCGAACACACCCAGCATCCGCGACACCCGGACCTCGCGCGTCCACCGGTGCACCCGGACCTCGCAGAACTGCGCCCCGAACGAGCTGAACGAGTGCTTCGTGAGCTCCTCGCCCGCCGCCGAGGAACCGATCGCGGCGATCGAGTCGCGACCCGCCGCCCGCAGCACCTCGCCGAAGGTCAGGCTGCGACCGTCGGTGGCCAGCACCCGACCGTCGGCGTAGGTGACGTCGTCATCGCCCTCGAACGGCGCTCCCGGCCCGGACGCCAGCGCGAGCAGGTCGTCGATCACCTTCGGAGCGGCGACCATGATGGCCGAGCCCGCGCTCGCCGTGGCCGTCGAGCCGCCGGACATGCCGCCCGGTGGCAGCGCCGAATCGCCCAGCCGCGGTGTGACCCGCTCGGGGGCGATGTCGAGGGACTCCGCACCGATCAGGGACAGCACGGTGAGCAGGCCGGTGCCCGGGTCCGCGCCGCTGGTGGCCACCTCGGCCGTGTCGTCGTCGTGCAGGGTCACCCGCACGCTCGCCGGGAACCGCAGGGCCGGGAACATCGCGGTGGCCGTGCCCACGCCGACGAGACAGTCGCCGTCGACGCGACCCCGCGGGGTGCGCTCCGCCCAGCGGAACCGGGCGGCGCCCACGCGGAAGCACTCGTCGAGGTGCTTGCTCGACCACTGCAGGTCCCTGCCGGGGGGCGCGGTCGAGCTGTTGCGCTGACGCAGCTCGATCGGGTCCATGTCGAGCGTGACCGCCAGCTCGTCGATCGCGCTCTCCAGCGCGAACGACCCGGGCGCCTCACCCGGCGCCCGCATGAACGTGGTGGGTGGGACGTGCAGCGGCACCATCTTCTGGCTGATGGCGACGTTCGGGGTGGCGTACCACTCCCGGGAGGTGCCGTGCGAGGTCGGCTCGACGAACCCGCCGCCCGCCGGGGTGCTGGACCACGAGTCGTGGCGCAGCGCCACCAGCGTCCCGTCCTTCTCCGCGCCGATGGACATGCGCTGCACCGTTGCGGGACGGGTGGCGGTGGCGGTGAAGACCTGCTCCCGGGTGAGCGCGGCCTTGACGGGCCGGTCGAGCTCCCGGGCGGCGGCCGCCGCCAGGAACGCGGGGATGGACAGGGCCTTGCCGCCGAACGCCCCGCCGACGAAGGGGTTCACGACGCGGACCGCCGCGTGGTCCTCGCCCAACGCGTCGGCCAGCGCCGAGGCCACGAGGTCCGAGCCCTGGTTGCCGGTGTAGACGGTGACCTTGCCGGACTCCCACACGGCCATCGCGGAGTGCGGCTCCATCGCGGCGTGGTTCTGCGTGGCGGTGGTGTAGGTCGCGTCGACGACCACGGGGCTCGCCGCGAGCGCGTCCTCGATGGACTCGACCCCGGGCGCGAGCACGGAGAGCGCCGGCGGGGAGCCGTCGAGGGAGGGCGGCGCGTCCACGGCCGTGGCGAGGCCGTCGCTCATCGAGGTCGATGCCGGCCGCTCGTCGTAGGTGACCCGCACGAGCGCTGCCGCGTCTCGCGCCTGCTCGAAGGTCTCCGCGACGACGAAGCCGATCGGCTGGCCGTAGTAGGTGACGTCGGTGCTCTGCAGCGGTACCCAGATCGGCCCCAGCATCGCCGTGACGGGCGCGGTCAGCGGCAACGGCGCGAACGGCGTGTAGACGGCGAGCACTCCCGGCGCGCTGCGCGCCGCCGCGACGTCCATGTCCGTGATCTCGCCGTGCGCCGTGGTGCTGAGCACGACGTACCCGAAGACCATCCCGGGGACGTTGTTGTCCAGCGCGTACCTGGCCCGGCCCGTGACCTTCAGCGGGGCGTCCAACCGGCCGATCATGCGCGATCCCCTTCCGTCTCGAACCGGGTGACCTCGAGCAGCGCGCGGATGACGGTCCGCTCGAGCAGGGGCACCTTGAAGCCGTTCGCCGACAGCGGCCGGGCTCCGTCGGCCGCGAGGGCCGCGGCCTCTTCGAAGGAGGCCTGGGTCGCGGGCTTCCCGCGCAGGGCCGCCTCCACGGCCGTGAGCCGCCAGGGCACGGTGGCCACGCCGCCGACCGCCACCCGGGCGTCGACGACCTGCCCGTCCCGGACGTCGAGGGCGACCGCCGCGGAGCAGAGCGCGAACTCGTAGGACTGCCGGTCCCGCACCTTGACGTAGGTGGAGCGTGCGGCCCAGTCCAGGCGCGGCACCACGACCTCGCTGATCAGCTCGCCCGCGCGCAGGTCGTGCTCGATCTCGGGGGTGTCGCCGGGCGTGCGGTAGAAGTCGGCCAGCGCGACGGTGCGTTCCCCGTCGGCGCCGACCAGCCGGACCTGCGCGTCGAGCGCGACGAGGGCGACCGCCAGGTCGCTGGCGTGGGTGGCCACGCAGGAATCGCTGGTGCCCAGCACCGCGTGCATCCGGTTGGCGCCCTCGATCGCCGAGCAGCCGCTGCCGGGATCGCGGCGGTTGCACGGCGTGGCGACGTCGCGGAAGTAGCTGCAGCGGGTGCGCTGCATCAGGTTGCCGCCGATGCTGGCCATGTTGCGCAGCTGCTGGGACGCGCTGAGCAGGAGCGCCCGCGAGATCACCGGGTACACGCCGGGGCGGGCGGCGACGTCGCTCATCCGCTCCAGGGCGCCGATGCGCAGCCCGTCGGAGGTGTCGATGCCGCGCAGCGGCAGGGCGTTGATGTCCAGGACCCGCTGCGGGGTCAGGACGTCGAGCTTCATCAGGTCGACCAGCGTGGTGCCGCCGGCGAGGAACGTGCCGGGCGCGTCGAGGGCTTCGTCGACGGTCGTGGGCGCCGTGAGCTCAAACTGCCGCATCTGCCCGCCTCGTCTGCTCGCTCGCCTGCTCGATGGCCGCGACGATGTTCGGGTAGGCCGAGCAGCGGCAGATGTTGCCGGACATGAACTCCCGGACGTCCGGCACGTCCTGCTCGACGGCGGCGACGGCCGACATGATCTGCCCGGACGTGCAGAAGCCGCACTGCAGGGCGTCCTGGTCCACGAACGCCTGCTGCACGGGGTGCAGCTCGTCGCCGTCGGCCAGGCCTTCCACGGTGGTCACCGGCTGCGTGACGGTGGCGGCCAGGGTCAGGCACGAGAGCACCGGCCGGCCGCCGACGTGCACCGTGCAGGCGCCGCACTGCCCGCGGTCGCAGCCCTTCTTCGGACCGGTGACGTCGAGGCGCTCGCGGAGCGCGTCCAGGAGGGTCACACCTGGGTCGACGCTCAGCTTCTCGGGTCTACCGTTGACTTCGATCGAGATGTCCACAGGCTCTCTTTCCCGCTGACCCGCGCACCGAGGACGGTCGGGGCGGGTCGTGGTGGTGGGTGGGAACGTGTCGCCATCCCGAAGCTAGCGGATTATTATCCGCTTCGCAACGACGTCTCGCCCCGCAAGCGCCCCGACTGCATTACCGTGGATCGTTCACGACCCGAGCCGGGAGGGGTGAGGACGACGGGTTCGGTCAGCCATCGCCGTGCCGACACCCGGCGCAACCACGAGCGCATCCTCGCGGTCGCCGCCGAGGTGCTCCCCACCGGCGAGATGTCCTTCAACACCATCGCGAAGAAGGCCGGTGTCGGTGTCGGCACCGTCTACCGGCACTTCCCCACGCAGGACGCCCTCGTCCTCGCGGTCTACCGGCGCGAGGTGCGCCACCTCGTCGAGGTCGTGCCGTGCCTGCTGCAGGAGCACCACCCGGAGAAGGCGTTCCGCACGTGGGTGACCGGCCACCTGGCGCGGTACATGATGACCAAGCGGGGCCTTGCGGGCGCGCTGCAGAAGGCGAGCACCTCCGCACCGGGGGACGTGGCGGCCGACGCCTACCGGGCCATGGCCGGGTCGGCGACCGCGCTGGTGGAGGCGAACGTCCGAGCCGGCACCGTGCGATCCGACCTGGATCCCGAGACGGTACTGCGCGGGCTCGGCGGCCTGATGTTCCTCGACCCGGACGGCGACTGGCGACGCCAGACCGAGAGCCTCGTCGACCTGCTCTGGCGCGGCATGGCCGCAGATTCCCCCTGAGCGGGGATCACGCGGCGGACGCGCCGGACGCGGCACCGGGCAGGCACTGCAGGACCGCGCGGGCGACGGCGTCGTTGTAGCGCAGGCTCTGCGCGTTCATGCCGGGCCGGGTGAAGGCGCCTGCCACCTTCACCGCGGTGTGCGGCCCGACCGCGAACCGGCGCGGGTGCACCGCGCCGGACGCGTCGACGAGCGCCCCGTCGGCGGGCCGCACGCGGATCAGCCCGGTGTTGCGCAGGACCGTGCCGTCGTCGGCGACGAGCACGTCCTCGCTGACCGCCCCCTCGCGCAGCAGGCTCGCGAGCAGCGGGTCGACGGTGCGGGCGGCGCTGGCGTCGGGAAGCCGGGCGTCGACCAGTGCGGTCGCGGTGACGGGGGCGGCGCCCTCGAGCGTCGCGCTCCCGGCCCGGAACGCGCCGTCGCCGACGTCCACCCACATTCCGGCGCCGAGGAACTCGACGAACCCCGCGCGGGAGAGCGCGAGCAGCTCCCGCACCCGGAAACCCGGGGGCCCGCTGGCCACGCCGTTGAAGAAGCTCTGCCAGCGGGCGAGGTCGAACGCGCGCGACCGGGCGGACAGCGCCCCGGAACCCGCCAACCGTGTCGTCTGCGCGTACACCGAGAGCATCGCGGCGAACGCCCCGAGGTGCGGGGTGTGCGCCGGGTCGAGGTGCTGGCGCAGGTCCTCGGCGATCCGCTCGCGGACGAGTGGCTGCAGCGCGGCCAGGTCGGGCGCGCGCACGCCGTCGAGAGGTCGGTCGAGCGCGGCGAAGTCGATGCGGTCGACCGGGTCGGGCACGGCCGCGGCGATCAGCGCGGCCATCTCCGGCGTCTCCCAGCCGAGCTGCGCGTACCGCGCGGCGAACCCGGCCCACGGCAGCCGGACGCGGTCCGGGTGTCCCAGGAACAGCTCGTGGTACCAGCCCCAGGCGATCTCCTTGGCCATCAGCGGCCAGGCCTGCCGCGCCAGGTCGACGGGCTCGCCCGACCCGATCAGCGCGTCCACGGCCTGCGCGCCGAAGAACCGCGGCAGCGGTGGGCGGCCCGCGCGCAGGGCGTAGTGGGGCTTGGAGTGGTAGGGCATGCCCCGCGGCGACCCGGCCACCAGTCGCGGCTCGGCACCGGAGGGCACGTAGCGCAGCGACCCGTCCGGGTCGTCGGGCTCCTCCGGCTCGAAGCGGCCGCCGCGGCCTTCGAAGAGCAGCACGAGGAGGTCCACGAACGCCAGCCCCATCCCGCGCACGAGCACCCTCTCGCCGGGGCGGAGCACCGACAGGTCGGAGTCGGTGGTCTGCTCCGGGGGCAGGTAGCGCAGCCCGAGCCCGCCGGCGCGGGCGGCCAGGGCGCGCTCCTCGTCGGTGGGGCCGGCGTCGAGGTGGCCGGAGGCGAGCACCACCGCGTCGACGCGCAGCGCCGCGCCGTCCTCGAGGTGCACGACCTGCGCCGAGCCGTCCTCGGTGATCCCGATGGCCCGCGTCCGGTGGATCTGCGCCCGCATCCCGCGGGGCAGACCGGCGATCACCTCGCGCAGGACCCGGGCCAGGTAGGCGCTCTGCAACCGCCTGCTGGGGAACGTCGAGGCGGTGACGGCCCGCATCTCGGCCGCGAGCGCGGGGCCCAGCGCGTCGGGGTCGCCGTGCGCGCGCAGGTCCTGCGCCCAGTCCCAGAACGAGGGGCCCGGACGGATCGGGCCTGCGCAGTCGACGGAGTCGTCGGTGAAGATCGTGACGTCGGCGGCCATCGAGTTCATCGCCAGCAGCGGCGACTGGTCGTGCCGCCAGATCCGCCCCGCACCCGCGGGGTAGGGGTCGATGAGGTGCACGTGCAGCCCGCCGGGATGCAGCTCGGGCGCGCTGGCGGCCATGCGCTCGAGGATGCCGGCGCCCCGCGGACCTGCTCCGACGATCGCCACCGCGTCTGCGGGAGCCATGGGTTTTCCTCTCGGGAGACGAACGGAGGTGATCCGTGCGTCCGCGTCAGAGGGCGGCGCTGGTGCGGCACAGGTCCACGTGCCACCGCCGCGAGAGCCCCGTACCCACGCCCCGACTGTAGGCGGCGCCCGGGCCGGGGGCGAGTGGTTGACGTCCCCACCTCCCGGTGCTGGAGTGGAGGGGTGTCCATCCGGGTTCCGCTGGTGAGTCGCGCGCACGTCGACTTCGGCCGCGTGTGGTCGGCGGTGTGTCCGGGCTCCTGACCCGACACGTCCCCCCACAACCGGACAGGAGCACACACATGCCCGTCGAGTTCCTCGGCATGGGAGCCACCCACGACGGCACCGAGACCCACCCGCGGTCCGGTCCCGCGTTCGACAAGGAGTTCACCCTCGCGCTGGCCCGCGCGCACGAGGAGACCGGCTGGGACCGCGTCCTCACCGCGTACGGCTCCGGCAGCCCGGACCCCGCGCAGGCGGCCGCCTACATCGCCGACCACACCGAGCGCCTGCAACTGCTGCTCGCCCACCGACCGAACGTCTCCTACCCGACGTTCACCGCGAAGACCGTGGCCACGCTCGACCAGATGAGCGGCGGCAGGCTCACGTTGCACGTCATCACCGGCGGCAACGACCACGAGCAGCAGCGCGAGGGCGACACCCTGCCCAAGGACCGCCGCTACGACCGCACCCGCGAGGCCATCCAAGTCTTCAAGAAGGCGTGGACGTCGCGCGAGCCGTTCGACTTCCACGGCGACCACTACGACTTCACCGACTTCGTGCTCGACGTGGAGCCCGCCCAGCAGCCGCGGCCGCTGATCTCCTTCGGCGGCTCGTCGGCGGCCGCCTACCGCGTCGGGGCGGAGGAGGCGGACATCTACGCGCTCTGGGGCGAGCCGCTCGCCTCCACCGCCGAGCAGATCGCCACGATCACGCAGCTGGCGCAGGCGGCGGGGCGCCCGGCGCCCACGTTCCAGGTGGCGTTCCGCCCGATCCTCGGCCGCACCGAGGAGGAGGCCTGGGAGAAGGCGTACGCCACGGTCGCCGCGATCCGGGAGCGCACCCAGGGCGGCGCGGCCCCGCTCACCCGCCGCCACAAGCTCACCGACCCGGAGAACACGGGCTCCCAGCGCCTGCTCGCGGCCGCGGAGCAGGGCGAGCGCCACGACCGGGCCCTGTGGACGGTCACCGCGCAGGCCACGGGCGGCGCGGGCAACTCCACCGCGCTCGTCGGCACGCCCGAGACCGTGGCCGCGGCGCTGCTGGACTACTACGACCTCGGGGTGCGGATCCTCTCCGCCCGCGGCTACGACCTGCTCGAGGACGCGAAGGAGTTCGGCCGGGAGGTGATCCCGCTGGTCCGCGCCGAGGTGGCCAAGCGCGACGCCGCCGGGCACGCCGCCTGACGAAGATCGACGTAGTGCCGGATCGACGTAGTGCCGGAGCCCTAGGATCCGCCTCGAACCGGGTAGGGCATCGAGGGGAGCCAGTCCATGGACGGATCGTCCGGACCGCGGGTCGAGCTGGACCTGCACACCGACCGGGCGCACGGCGCGCGGATCTACGATTACGTCCTGGGCGGCAAGGACAACTACGCCCCCGACCGGGCGGCCGCCGAGGCCGCGATGACGACCTTTCCGTCGCTGCGGGTCTCGATGCGGGCCAACCGGGCGTTCATGCGCCGGGTCGGCCGGTTCCTCGCCGCCGAGTGCGGGATCCGGCAGTTCCTCGACATCGGCACCGGCATCCCGACCTCGCCGAACCTGCACGAGGTGGTGCAGGCCGTCACGCCGTCCGCCCGCATCGTCTACACCGACAACGACCCGATCGTCCTCGCCCACGCGCGGGCGCTGATGACGAGCGACCCGCAGGGTCGTACGGCCTACACCCAGGCCGACCTGCGCAACCCCGATGCCATCCTCGCCGCGCCGCAGCTGGGCGCGACGCTGGACCTGGACGAGCCGGTCGGGCTGCTCGCCATCGCGGTGCTGCACTTCATCGAGGACGACGACGAGGCACACCGGGTCGTGGGGCGGCTGCTCGACGCGCTGCCCGCGGGGAGCTGGCTCGCCCTGTCGACGGCCACCGGGGACCTCGACCCGGCGGGAACCGCCACCGTGGAGGCCGCCTACCAGGCCCGCGGCGAGGTGCTGAAGCACCGCACCCGGGCGCAGGTCGAGCGGTTCTTCGACGGCCTGGAGCCGGCGGACCCCGGTGTCGTGCAGGTGCACAAGTGGCGTTCCGACGAACTGGCCACGGCCGAGGTGAAGCACGACGCCGACGTCGCGCTGTTCGGGGGCGTGGCGCGCAAGCCGTGAGCACCGGCCGTTCGCGGTCAAGATCTTGAGTATCGGTTGTCCATTGCTGTGATCACGACGATGAGCAACCGATACTTCGGATCTTGATGTGCGGAGGCGGTGATCAGGGGGTTCCGGCGGGGAAGAGCTCCTCGCCGGGGATGCCGGCGGACAGGCCGAACGCCAGGCGCAGCCTCGCCTTCGCCGGCGTCAGGTATGCCGCGAAGTGCAGCCCCGCCTCCCGGAGCTCGATCTCCGAGCCGGCGCCGCCGTAGGTCCGAGCGAGCAGCGCGCCGTCCGGGCAGCGGCTGGTGACGACGACCGGGCGGCCGGACCCGGCGAACCGGATCAGCGACTCCCCGAGCGCGGGCGAGACGTGGCCGCCGCCGAGCGCGGCGACGACCAGTCCGTCGAGATCCGCTGCGACCGCATCGACCAGCGTGCCGTCCACGCCGGTGGCGGCCGCGACGATGGCGACCCGCCGGGTCGGTGGGGCGGTGCGGGGGAGGCGGTCCGGGACGGGCGGAGGGCCGAGCAGCAGCTCGAGCCGGTCCTCGACGACGGAGCCCACGGGGCCGGCCGCGGGCGACGCGAACGCGGCGACGCGGGCGCTGTGCATCTTCGTGACCAGGCGGGCGACGTGCACCTCGTCGGCGAACACCACGACCGGGCCGTACGCGGCCACGGCCGGCTGCGCGGCCGCCACGAGCGCGGCTCGCACGTTCGCGGGCCCGTCCGGGCCTGCGAGGTGCGGCGCGCGCATCGCCCCGGTGACGACGACGGGCACGGCGGTCTGCACCAGCAGGCTCAGCGCGTAGGCCGTTTCCTCGAGCGTGTCGGTGCCGTGTGTGACGACGACGCCGTCGCGGCCCGCCGCGATCGCGGCGCGCACGGCGTCGGCCAGTGTCCACAGGTCGTCGAGGGACATCGCCCGGGACGAGCGGCGCAGCACGTCCTCGGCGTGGACCTCGATCCCGTCGGGCAGCGCGGAGGCTCCGGGTGCGAGCGCATCGGCCCCGCTGTGCCCCCGTGCTCCGGCGCTCGAGGGGACGACCGAGATCGTGCCGCCGGTGGCGATCAGGCCGATCGATCGGGTCGCGGGCATCAGGCGGGGCTGTCCGAGAACACCGGGTGCGAGCTGCCCAGCTCGGCGGACAGGGCGTCGGCCGCCCGCAGGACGGCCCGCGTGGCCCGCGCCCGCGCGTCCGGGTCGGCGGCCCGGGGTCCCGGAGCGGTGATCGTGACGCTGGAGCTCACGCGGTCCTCGCCGTCGCGGATCGGGGCCGACACCGCCCAGGCGTTGGGGTCCAGCTCGTTGTCGCACACGGCGTAACCGAGGGCCCGGACCTCCCTCAGGACCGCGATGACCTCTTCGATCTCGCTCGGGGTGCCCGCGGTGTACTCGGTGAGCGGTGCGGATCCGGCCAGCAGCGTGCGGGCGGCCGCCTCGTCCAGGTGGGCGAGGATCGCGCGGCTCGACGCCGCGGCGTGCAGCGGCATCTCCTGGCCGATGCGGACGAACAACCGCAGCGGGTGCTCGGCCTCGACGATGGAGACGCACACCGGGACGTCGCCGACCAGCTCGGTGAGGAACGCGGTCTCTCCCGTCTCGGCCGCCGCCTCGACCAGCGCGGGCGGGGGCTGGACGAGCCGGGCGCTCGCGGGACCGGTGCCACCGCCGAGCGCCCGCGCGGCGCGTCCGACGAAGTAGCGCTTGGTCACCGGTGAGCGGCGCAGGTAGTCGCTCTGGCTGAGCGTGGCGAGGATCCGGTGCAGGCTGCCGAGCGGGATGTCGAGCTCGTCGTGCAGCTCCTGGAGGGTGCGCCCGCCGCGCGTCGACGCCACCGCGTTGAGCACCTCGACGGCGCGGACCACCACCTCGACCGGCTTGGCCACGCCCATCGACCAGTTCCTCCCGTTGCTGTCACCCGGTCCCCGGGTTCTCACTGTAGACACCGCCGCACCAGACACCGCCCCGCCTTGACAAGCCCGTGGCGGTCTTCCATGCTCGCTCCCCACCATAGTGGAAAGAAGTTTCCACTACTGACCGGTCTGGAGGAACGTGCCTCGGATCCTCGACGACGCCGTCGTCGACCACCTGCTGCCACCGGCCACCGCCGCGGCGTCCGTGGGCACGGCGTTCGACCTCCTCGCCGCCGGCACCGCGCACGACCAGCCCCGGGAGCGGAGCGCGGCCGGCGGCATGACGCTCAACGTGATGTCGGCGATCGCCCCGACGCTGGACGCCGCGGTCGTGAAGTCCTACCCGGTGGTGCGCCGCGGCAGCAGCCGGGCGAGCCTGATCACGGTCCTGGTCTACGCGCACCGGACCGGTCAGCTGCGCGGGCTGCTGCAGGGGGACCTGCTCGGCAAGCGCCGCACGGCGGCGGCATCGGCGGTGGCCGCCCGCGCGATGGCCCGCCCGGAGAGCGCCACGGTCTGCTTGTTCGGTACCGGCTTCCAGGCGCCCGCGCAGGTCACCGCGCTGGTCGAGGTGCTGCCGGAGCTCGACGCGGTGGTGGTCGTCGGCCGCAGCGCCGAGCGGGCCGAGGCCACCGCCGGGGTCCTGCGCGAGGCCCATCCCGGGCTGCGCGTGGAGGCGGAGACCGATCCCGCGCGTGCGGTTCCCCGGGCCGACGTGGTGGTCACCGCGACAGGCGCCGCCGAGCCCCTGTTCGACGGCGGTCTGCTGCGCCCGGGCACGCACGTCACCGCCGTCGGCAGCAACGACGCGCGGCGCCGCGAGCTCGACGCCACGGTGTTCCGCCGCGCTGCACACGTGGTGGTCGACTCGGTCGAGGTCGCGCGCAGGGAGTGCGGTGACCTGCTGGCCAACGGGTTCGACCCGGATGCGGCCACCGCGTTCGCCGCGGTGCACGCAGGCCGCGTCCCCGGCCGTTCCGCTCCGGACGACATCACCGTCTTCGAGTCGCACGGGCTCGCGCTGCAGGACCTGGTCTGCGCCGTGGCGGTCCTCGACGCGGCCGACGCCGCCGGCCTGGGAGCGGTCGTCGGCCCCGAAGCCTGGCCGCTCCTGTCCCACACCACTCCCACCGATCCTGGAGGAGAGATCCATTGAGGTTGCACCTGACCAACGGCCGTCTCGTCACACCGGCCGGCCTGCTGCACGGTGACGTGCTGTGCGAGGACGGCGTCATCGCCGGGATCATGGACGCAGGCGCCCGGGTGGACGCCGACGAGCGCTACGACGCGGGCGGCAAGCTCGTCCTCCCCGGGTTCATCGACCCGCACGTGCACTCCCGCGACCCCGGGATGACGCACAAGGAGGACTTCGAGCACTCGACGCGGGGAGCGCTCACCGGTGGCGTCACGACCGTGCTGGAGATGCCCAACGCGATCCCGCCGGTGGACTCCGCCGAGGCCTTCGCGGACCGTCGGGCCCAGCACGAGCGCAACGCGTGGACCGACTTCGGGCTGTGGGGGCTGGCGCTCGGCGAGCCGAACCTCGACCAGATCGGGCCGATGTTCGCGGCCGGAGCGGTGGCCGTGAAGCTCTTCTGGGGCTACGCGCTGCACCGCGAGACCCGGTCGCTGGTCTACAACCTGGGTGACGAGGCCCCGGAGAACCTGCTGATGCCACCGCCCAACGGGCAGGTCATGAACCTGTTCCGGGAGGTGGCCCGCCACGGCGGCCTGCTCGCGGCGCACTGCGAGGACAAGGACGTGCTCGCCACCAGCCAGGAGCAGCTCGGGCACCCCATCGAGAGCTACGAGGACCTGCTGGCCGCGCGGCCAGCCGCGGCAGAGGCCACGACCATCGCCATCGCCACCGAGTTCGCCAAGGCCACCGGCTGCCGCTTCCACGTGGTGCACCTGGCGTCGGCGGCAGGCCTGGACGCCGTGCGTTCCGCCCGGCAGCGCGGGGTCCGGCTCAGCGCGGAGACCTGCCCGCAGTACCTCACCCTGACCGACGCCGACTACCCGCGCGTCGGTCCGGTGATGAAGGTGTACCCGCCGGTGCGCTCGCAGGACGACCAGGACGCCCTCTGGGCGGGGGTGGCCGAGGGTGCGATCGTCTCCCTCGGCTCCGACCACGCCCCGCACACCGTCGAGGAGAAGAGCCGCGGGTTCGCCACCCAGCCGGCCGGTGCCGTGGGGAGCGAGACGTTCGGCCCGGTGCTCCTCGACGCGCTGCTGCGCGGCAAGACCACGGCGAGCCGGTTCGCCGAGATCACCGCGACCGAGACGGCCAAGCTCTACGGGCTCTACCCGCGCAAGGGCGTGATCCGCCCGGGCAGCGACGCGGACCTGGTGGTCGTCGACCCGGACGCGCGGCGCACCGTGCGCAACGAGGAGCTGATCGCCAAGCAGCCCGTGAGCCCCTGGAACGGCTTCGAGCTGCGTGGGGCACCCGTGGCCACGGTGCTGCGCGGCGAGGTCGTGGTGCGCGACCGGGAGATCGTGGCCCCGCGTCGCGGCCGCTTCGTCGCCGCCGACCACACCGGTGCGGACGCCACACCGGCGACGCGGTGAGCGATCAGGGCAGCGACGCGGGGAGCCTCGCGCGCGCCGTGTCCGTGGCGATCACGCAGGCCATCCGGTTGTCCGCCGGTCCGCTCCCCGAGCCGGTCCGCCGGCACGCGGTCCACGTCGTGGCCGACACGATCGGCGTGAGCCTGGCCGGTGGGCGGACCGCGGAGATGGTCCGGCTGCGGGAGTCGCAGCTCCCGGGCGGGGGAGGGGCCACGGTGCTGGCGCCCGGCGCCGCCCCCGCGTCGCCGGAGGAGGCGGCCTTCCTCAACGCGACCGCCGGGTCGTTCCTCGAGCTCGACGAGGGCATGCGCCCGACCGGGCACCCGGCGATGCACGTCGTGCCGGCTGCTCTCGCGGCGGCCGAGGTCGAGCACCGCTCGGGTGCGGAGCTGCTCGGCGCGGTCGTCGCCGGGTACGAGGTGACCGCCCGGTTGTTCACCGCCTTCCGGCTCACGCCGCCGACCCACCCGCACGGTCACCTCGGTGGCGTGGGCGCGGCGGTCGCGGTGGCGCTGCTGCTGGGGGAGGACCCCGTCGCCGTGGCCACGATCGCCGCGACCACGCCGACGATCCCGGTCTGGAACGCCTGCTACGAAGGCGCCACCGCCCGCAACACGGCGATGGGGCTCGCGGCGCAGAACGCGCTGCGGGCGGTCCGGCTGCACCGGGCCGGGTTCCGGGGGTCGCCGGAGTCGGTGGGTGCGCTTTTCGGCCAGGTGACGGGCCGGGTCGTGGACGTCGACGCGCTCACGGGTGCGGTCGATCCCGCACGGCCGGCGATCCTGCGCAACTACTTCAAGCGGCACAGCGCCTGCGCGCTCACCCACGGTGCGATCGACGCCGTGCTGTCCCTGCCGGCGGTGCCGGTAGAGCAGATCACCGCTGTGGAGGTGCAGACCGTGGCGAACAACCTGAAGCTCGACCGGCAGGCGGCACCGAACGACCTGTCCGCGCGCTTCTCGCTGCCCTACGCGGTGGCGGCCGCGCTGAGCGCGCGGGCTTCGGACGAACCCGCGGGCCTCTCCACGTTCGACTACCGGCCGGCGGTCGCGGAGCTCGCGCAGCGGGTGAGCGTCGGCGTGGACGACGAGCTCGAGCGCCAGTGGCCGCAGCACTCGCCGACCCGGGTCGTCGTGCACGCCGGGCAGCGGCTGGAGGCGTCGGTGACCGACCCGCGCGGTCACCACCACGATCCGTTGACCGCGGACGAGCTCCGGCGGAAGTTCCACGTCCTGGTGGGCGCATCGGGGGAGCGGCTGTGGGACTCCCTCCTCGCCCTCGACCGGACCCCCGACGTGGCCGCGGTCCTCGCGCCGCTGCGAGGCATCTGACGCCCGAGCGCCTTGACAGGCGTCCGGCTGAGGGGCACTCTTCGCCCTTCGAAACTGGAAAGAGGTTTCCAGAATGACAGCACGGATCGACGGAGTGGTCGAGGACGTGCCGGAGGACGCCCGACCGGTCGACCTCTCGGTGCGGCTGGGCGACCTCCCGCTCGCCAACCCGGTGATGCCCGCCTCCGGGTGCTTCGGCCCGGAGCTGGCCGACCTGCTGCCGGTGCACCGCCTGGGCGCCGTCGTCACGAAGACGGTCTTCGCGCAGGCGCGGCCGGGCAACCCGGCGCACCGGCTCGCCGAGAGCGCGCAGGGCATGCTCAACAGCGTCGGGATCCCGAGCCCGGGGACGGCGGCGTTCGTCCGGTCCGGGCTGCCCGCCTACCAGCGGCTCGGCGTGCCGGTCGTGGTGAGCGTCGGTGGCCTGTCCGAGCGGGAGTACTGGCAGGTCGCCGAGGCGCTCATCGGGTGCCCGCACGCCGCGCTCGAGGTGAACGTGTCGTGCCCGAACCTGGAGCGGGGCGGCCAGACCCTGGGTTCCGACCCCCGGGCACTGCACCGCGTCGTGGCCGGGGTCGTCGTCCGGAGCGCGGTCCCGGTGCTGGTGAAGCTCGGTCCGGACCTGACCGCCATCGACACGGCCGCACGTGCGGCCGAGGACGCCGGCGCGACGGCGGTGACCGTCTGCAACAGCTTCCCCGCGCTCGCCGTGGATCCGGGGAGCCGCCGGGCGAAGCTCGGCCACGGCACCGGCGGCCTGTCCGGCCCGGCGATCAAGCCCCTCGTCCTGCGGATGGTCTGGCAGGTCGCGCAGGCCGTGCGCATCCCCGTGATCGGGTGCGGCGGCATCGGCACGGCGCAGGACGTGGCCGAGTACCTCGTCGCCGGGGCCACGGCAGTACAGGTCGGGACGGCGACCTTCGCGCGGCCGTTCGTGATGACCGAGATCCTCCGCGAGCTCCCGGCCCTGGCGGCGGAGCTCGGGGCCACCCGCCTCTCCGACCTGGTCGGCACTTCCTCCTTCTGACATCAGGAGCCACTTCATGGACGTTGACGACGACGCCGCGAACCGTGCGGCCCCGCCCCGGTCCACCGGTGCCGGACCCGGCGACGAGCAGGTCACCCCGTACGGCCGCAAGGCCGTCTTCGCCGCCACCCTCGGTTACGCGATGGACGGCTTCGACCTGCAGATCCTCGGGTTCGCGCTACCCGCGATCACGCTGAGCCTCGGGCTTTCCACCACCGAGGCCGGGTGGCTGGCCACGATCACGCTGATCGGCACGGTCGCCGGGGCCATGGTCTTCGGGGCCCTCGCCGACCGGTACGGCCGGGTCAGGATCCTGACCTACTCGATCGTGCTGTTCGCGGTGTTCACCGCGCTGACCGCCCTCTCGCAGGGCTTCGTCGAGATGGCGATCTTCCGGTTCATCGCGGGGATCGGGATCGGCGGCGAGTTCGGCATCGGCATGGCGCTGGCCGCCGAGGCCTTCCCGGCCCTCAAGCGGGCCAGGGCGACGTCGATCGTCGGCGTCGGTTTCCAGCTCGGTGTCCTGCTCGCAGCGATCATCTCGGCCCCGGTGATCACCTTGTGGGGATGGCGCGGCCTGTTCGTCATCGGCGTCTTCCCCGCCGTCGTCGCGGCGGTCTTCCGGCGCCGGCTGCACGAGCCGGAGGCGTTCCTCAAGCACCGGGAGGACGCCGCCCGCGAGAAGCCCCCGAACCCGTACCGGCTGCTGGTCGCCGACCGCAGGATCGCGAAGATCAGCCTCGGGATCGTGATCATCTGTTCGGTCCAGAACTTCGGCTACTACGGGATCATGACCTGGCTGCCGACCTACCTGTCGAAGCAGATCGGGCTGAGCCTCACCGCCTCGGCGACGTGGACCGCGGTCACGATCGGCGGCATGATCTTCGGGATCCTGCTGTTCGGTCAGCTCGCCGACCGGATCGGTCGCCGCAAGGCCTTCTGGATCTTCCAGGCCGGTGCCTGCCTCGCCTTGTTCGGCTACAGCCAGCTGCAGGCGCCGCTGGCCGTGCTCGCGGGCGGGGCCGTGATGGGGATCTTCGCCAACGGCATGCTCGGCGGTTACGGCGCCATCATCGCGGAGAACTTCCCGACCGCGGGCCGCGCGACCGCGCAGAACGTGCTGTTCGGGATCGGTCGGGGTGTCGGCGGGTTCGCGCCGCTCGTCGTCGCCCTGTTCGCGAGCGCGTACGGCTTCGCCGCCGCGCTCAGCTTCCTCGCCCTGATCTACATCGTGGCGATGGTGGCCATGGTGCTGATCCCCGATCGGCGGGCCGAGCCGCTCGACCCCGCCCCCCGTTGAGGAGGAGTACGTCCATGGCAACCACCGGCAACGCCCCTGCGATCGCCGCGCTGAACGCCGTCGGGGTCGCCCCCGACACCTACGGGCCCACGGTCAACACCGCGCGCTCACCCCGGGACGTGGAAGTGATCGGCGAACGGCTGGCCGGCCGGATCCGCGACCTCGCCGCCGGGCCGCCGCGGGCACTGGTCGTCTGGGACACCAGCGACGAGGCGGTGCTCGCCCACGTGGTCGCCCGGAGCCTGGGCGTCGCCGTGCTGCGGACCTCCGAGGTGGAGGGGCGCCTGGAACTGGACCGCCACCTCGAGCCGGGGACCCCGGTCGTGCCGATGGCCACCCAGTGGGTGGACCGGCGGCTGGCGACGCTGCGCAAGCTGCTCGAGAACCGGGGAGGGCAGACCGTCGCGGTGGCGGCAGTGCTCGGCTCCGCGACGCTCGCCGAGGTCCGCGACGTGCCCACCGCCGCGCTCGGGGCCCTCGACGAGACGACGGGGCTCCTCTCGTGAGCCGGCTCGCCGACCCCGATCGGCTCCGGGCACTGCTGGACACGTTCGCCGCGCTCTCCGAGCCGGACTCCGGACCGGGCGTCACGCGCCTGGCCTACACGCCCCTCGAACGCGACGCGCACGCGGTGTTCGCCGCCCGGCTGGCCGATCTCGGGGCCGTCGTCCGGACCGACGCGGCCGGCAACACCCTCGCGGAGCTGGCCGGGACCGATCCCGCCGCCCCCGCGATCGGGACCGGTTCGCACCTGGACAGCGTCCCGAACGCGGGGAGGTTCGACGGCATCGCCGGCGCCGCCGCCGCGGTGGAGACGGCGCGGTTGATCCGCGAGCACGAGGTCGCCCACCGGCACCCGCTGCGGTTCGTGGTGTTCGCCGCCGAGGAGGGCGCCCGCTTCGGCCAGGCGTGCACCGGCAGCCGCATCGTCGCCGGCCTCACCGGACCCGACGATCTGCGCGAGAAGCGCGACGCCGAGGGAGTCTCGCTCGCCGAGGCGATGTCCGCCGTCGGGTTCGACCCCGCCCTCGTGGGCGACGCCCGTTGGGACCCCGCGGACTGGGCGGGGTTCGTGGAGCTGCACATCGAGCAGGGTGCGGTGCTGGAGTCCGAGGGCCGCCGCGTCGGGGTCGTCGACACCATCTCGGGAAGCACGCGGTTGCGGTTCGAGCTCACCGGCCGGGCCTCGCACAGCGGCGGGACACCGATGCACCTGCGTGCCGACGCCGCCGCGGCGGCCGCCGAGATCGTGCTGCTCGTGGAGTCGGTCGCCACGCACGCGGCCGCCGGCGGGACCCGCGCGACCGTCGGCCGGATCGACATCGCGCCGGGTTCGATCACGACGATCGCCGGCGCGGCGAGCCTGTGGGTGGACGTGCGCGGCCTGGACCGCGGGGAGCAGCAGCGGGCCGCGGCGGAGATCGTGGAGCGGGCCGCGGCGGCCTGTGACCGGCGGGGCGTGGGCTTCACGTCCCACCCGCTGGCCGAGACCCCGCCGGTCCCGCTGCCGGCGGCCGTCCGCGACGTCCTCGTCGCCACCTGCGCGGACCTCGGGATCGACCCCACCGTCCTGGCCAGCGGGGCCAGCCACGACGCCCAGCAGGTCAACCACGTCACGCCAACCGGGATGATCTTCGTGCCGAGCCGGGACGGGATCAGCCACGACCCCGCGGAGAGCACCGACATCGACGACCTGGCGCTGGGCACCACGGTGCTGGCCGCGGGCCTGCTGCGCCTCGACGCCGAGCTGCCGTGATCTTGGAACCGCTCGCGCCCGCCGACCGGCCGGTCCCCACCTGGTGCGCGGCCGAGGTCCTCGTCAACCGGCACCACGCCGACCGCTACCAGCACCTCCGCCTCGCGGCGCCGGAGATCGCGGCGGCCGCCCGGCCCGGCCAGTTCGTCATGCTCACCGCGGCAAAGGGGCACGCGGGCGGCCCGGTGCTGCCGCGGCCCATGGCGATCTACTCCTGGGACGCGGGCGAGGGCGTGATCGACATTCTGTACGCCGTGGTCGGGGACGGCACCCGGGCGCTGGCGACCTTCACCCCGGGCGAGCGCATGGTCGTGGTGGGACCGCTCGGCCGGGGGTTCGACATCCAGCCCGACACCGGCAAGGTCCTGCTGGTCGGGCGCGGTATCGGCACGTGCTCCCTCACCGGCGTGGCCCAGGAGCTCGCCGGGGGACCGGCCGAGGTCGTGGCGGTGACCAGCGGCCGCGATGCGGGAGCCGTCATCGGGGCCGACCTGTTCCGGACGCACGGCGCGGCCGCCGTCCGCGCCGTCACCGACGCCGAGGGCAGCAGCGGCGTCGAGCGGCTGCGCGCCGATCTGTGCCGCGAGCTGGACGAGCACCCGCCCCAGCAGATCCTGACGTGCGGGTCGGACCGCCTCGCCCGGCTGAGCGCCGAGCTGGGTGCCCGCTGGGGCGCCACGGTTCAGGTCTCGGTGGAGGCGCACATGGCCTGCGGCCTCGGCTACTGCCACGGATGCGCGACCGGTCCGCTCGACGGTCCGCTCGAATCCCCGCTGGTCTGCAGGGACGGACCCGTGTTCCGGCTGGCGGGCTGAGTAGCGGGGGAGTCGGCCGTCCGCCGGGGGAGGACGGCGAAGGCGATCGCCGCGAGGAGGATCGCCACGGTCATGGCCACGCCCATCGGTACGGCGGACTCCTCGCCGGCGAGCCCGACCAGCGGCGACACCACGGCGGCGAGGGTGAACTGCAGGAAGCCCAGGAAGGCCGACCCGGTGCCGGCGTTCCGATCGGTCTCGGCCAGCGCGAGCGTGGTGGCGTTGGAGAAGATGAAGCCCAGAGATCCCTGGAAGCACGCGAACAGGACGAGCGAGGCGACCGTGGGCATCCCGTTGAGGGCGGCCAGCAGCAGCCCGATGCTTGTGAGCACGCCCACCGCGAGCCCGGCCATGATCATCTTGCGGTAGTCCGCCCGGCCCGCCAGTGCGGCCGCGACGGCGCTCGTGCCCGTGATGACGAGGGCGTTGACGCCGAAGACGATCGTGTAGGTGCCCGTGGACATCCCCATCACGTTCTGGATCACGAACGGCGAGGCGGAGATGTAGGCGAACAGCGCGGCGAACGCGAAGCAGAACGTGAGCAGGTAGCCGACGTAGGAGCGGTTCGCGAGGGCGGTGCGCGCGCCGGCGACGGTGGCCCGGAAGCCACCCCGGGTCCGGGTCTGCTCCGGCAGGGATTCCGGGACGAAGGCCAGCACCCCGGCGAGCATGACGACGGTCAGTGCCCCCTGGACCCAGAACACGGCGCGCCAGTCGAAGCTCGCGATGATCGCGCCGCCGGAGAGCGGGGCGATCACGGGGGCGATGACGCTGATGACCATGACGACACCGAGGAGCTTCGCCGCGGCGGTGCCGCGGGCGGTGTCGGCGATGATGGCCCGGGCCAGGACGACGCCCGCCGCTCCGCTGAGGCCCTGGGTGAAGCGGGCCGCGCCGAGGACCTCGATGGTCGGGGCCAGGGCGCATGCCGCGCTCGCGACCAGGCAGACGAGGGAGCCGACGACCAGGGGGCGCCGACGCCCGATGGAGTCGGAGAGGGGCCCGATCATGAGCTGGCCGAGGCCGAGCCCGACCAGGAAGGCGGTCAGCGTCAGCTGGATGCCGCTGGCGCTGCTGCCCAGGTCACGGGCCATGTCAGGGAAGGCCGGGAGGTACATGTCGGTCGCCAGCGGGGCGACCGCGGTGAGGAGGGCGAGAACGGCGACCAGGGACCCGGCGACAGGGCGGGAGGTGGAGGAGTCGGGCATCGAGGCTCTTCCTGGAGACAGGCGAATGTTATGGAGGCATATATATGATGACATAAGGACATCACGTGGCTAGGGTCACGGCATGAGTGCGGGTCGTGATCCATCGGCGGGCACGCGCGAGCTCGCGACCGTCCTGCGCGACCTGGCGTGGACGATCGGGCGGCTGGTCCCGGAGACCACGGGCCTCGACCCGTTGCCCATCACCGAACTCGTCGTGCTCAAGCACATCCAGGCCGCGCCGGGCATCACGGTGACCGAACTCGCCCGGCAGTTGAGGATGCAGCAGAGCAACACGAGCACGGCGGTGCGAGGGCTGGTCGAGCGCGGCCTCGTCGCGCGCGAGAGCAGTCCGGCCGACCGGCGCGTCACCATGCTGGTCCCCACGGAGAAGTCGGCGGCCGCGAGCGAGCTCGTCGACACGGTGTGGTCGGGCACCATTCGCACGGCGATGACCGGGCTCGCTCCCGAGCAGGTCGCCGCGCTCGAGTCGGCCGCGGGCGCGCTCCAGGCGCTGGACCAGGTGCTGCGTACGGAGCGACCGCCGTCGCAACCGCACCGCTGACCGAGGAGGCACGGTCATCTCGCGGTGATCGTTGCCGGCCGCGCGCCAGTGCTGTCAGCACGCGCTGCTGTGCTGCTCGAAACGATCGTGGGGCCGGCGTAGCGGGGTGATCGGCGTTCGGGTGCAGAAACGGCGATATACGGCCGCCCGTGCGCCCAACTGGTGATCACGCCGACGGGTCGGCCGGTCTGCCACCGATCCACGCGGTGCTGTCACGTTCTGTGAGGGTGTAACGACTCGGCGTGTCGATGCGACATCAGTTCGCCCCACTTACGTCGCGGCGCCGCGCCAGCTCCCCGGTCGGCCCGGCAGTCGCCTTGCGTCAGGAGTTCCGTGCGTAGGCGCGGTGCCCCGTGCAAGCCCCTCCGGGAAAGGACCGTTTCCGGTGAATCCGACACCTCGGCGTGCCCTCCAGTCGGCCGCCGCCCTGTGCGTCGCGGCGGCGCTCGCCGGCTGCGGTGTCGCCGCGCCCCAGGCGCCGGTCGGGCCCTCCGTGCCGGACGTCGTCGAGGACCCGCTCGACCTCGGGAAAGCCACGCTCCGGGCCGCGAGCTTCACCGGCCGTCCCCAGGACCTGCTGGGCGGGCGCAGCGAGCTCGTGGACGGCAACTGGATCATCTGCACCCAGGACCCGGAGCCCGGGCCTGCCGCGGAGGGCACGGTCGTCGAGCTCGGCGTCGTGAAGGACGTCGAGGCGTGCCCCGGCTCGGTGCCGACGGCGACGCCTCCGACGGCCACCACCCCGCCGGCCACCTCCGTGGCCGCGGTGCGGCCGCAGCCCGCTTCGCAGCACGTCCCGCAGCCCGAACCCGCGCCGTAGGTGCGTGTCAGGAGTCCGGGGAAGGGGGCTCGACGAGCCCCGCGTACCGCGGGTTCCGCTGCACGTAGCCGGCCAGGTACTCGCAGACCGGCCGGATCCGCAGATCGCGGTCGCGCACCGCGTCGAGCGCTCCCGCGGCGAGCTGACCGGCCAGCCCGCGCCCCTGGAAGTCCTGGTTGATCTCGGTGTGCTCGAACACGATCACGCCCGGCAGCATCCGGTACTCGAGGAAACCCGCGAGCCGGCCGCCCGCGGTGATCTCGAACCGCGAGTGGTGAGGGGCGTCGCTCACCTCGACGGTGGCATCGGTGGTCTGCTCGCTGGTCTGCTCGGGCATCGTCGGCCTTCCGGGTCGGGGTCGGGGCGGGTGGACGGTCAGGCCACGGTGGCCGCCGCCGGGGGAACGGGGCTCGCGTTGCCGTTGGTCGCCACGGCTGGTGCGGCCTCCTCCGGTGTCACCGCGGCCGTGACGTGCGCGGCGGCCGTTCGGACCTCGGCGGGGGTGGCGCTCTCGAGGAAGCGCAGGAGCTCGACGGGGAAGGGCAGCACGAGCGTCGAGTTCTTCTCGGCGGCGACCTCGACCACGGTCTGCAGCAGGCGCAGCTGCAGCGCGGCGGGATGCTTGGCCATCACCTCGGCGGCCTGGGCCAGCTGCTCGGACGCCTGCAGCTCGCCGTTGGCGGTGATGACGCGCGAGCGCCGCTCCCGCTCGGCCTCGGCCTGCCGCGACATCGACCGCTTCATCGACTCCGGCAGGACCACGTCCTTGATCTCGACGCGGTCGATGTGGACGCCCCAGCCGACGGCCGGGCTGTCGATCATCAGCTCGAGGCCCTGGTTGAGCCGCTCCCGGTTGGACAGCAGGTCGTCGAGCTCGCTCTTGCCGATGATCGAGCGCAGTGAGGCCTGCGCGACCTGGAGGATGGCGGAGGCGTAGTCCTGGACGTCGACTGCGACGCGCACGGGGTCGACGACCCGGTAGTAGACGACGGCGTCGACCCGGACGGTGACGTTGTCGCGGGTGATGCCGTCCTGGGCGGGGATCGGCAGGGTGACGATCTGCATGCTGACCTTCTGCATGCGATCGGCGATCGGCGCGATCAGGGCGAGCCCGGGGCCGCGGGTCTCGGGGCGGACCCGGCCGAACCGGAACACCACGCCCCGCTCGTACTGCTGGACGACCCGGATGCTCGTCGCGGCCCCGGTGAGGACGAGGACCGCGATGACGATCAGGACGCTGACGATGAGCACGACCATGTCGATCCTCCGTTCCGGGCTCCGCTCACCGGGTCCGGTGAGCGGTCTCGCCGAGCACGTCGGCGAGCACGGCCGCGGCGCTGATCTCGACCGCGCGGGTGGCGGTGAGCAGCGTGAGCCGCATCTGCTGCGCGATCTCCGCGAGGCCACGCGGGCTGTTCGTGTCCCGACCGTTCGTGTCGCCCACCGCGGGCCTCCTGTAGCGCGCCGGAAGCTCTATCGTAACACGATATAACTCAGCGCAGCGGGTCGAACGGTGACAGTGCCGGCGGCGTCCTGCCGGTGACGATGGCCTCGGCCAGCAGTTGCCCGCTGAGCGGGCCCAGGGCGATGCCCCACATGCCGTGCCCGCCCGCCGCGAACACGCGCGGGGAGGTGGTCCGGCCGACCAGCGGGAGCCCGTCGACCGTGCAGGGGCGGGATCCGACCCATTCGTCGTGGCGCTTGCGCAGCTCGAGGCCGTGCAGGAAAGGGCGGACGGCGTCGACGACGGCCTGGGACCGGCGCGGGTCGAGCGGCTCGTCGGGGTGGCGGAACTCCATCATCCCGGCGACGCGCAGCCGATCGCCCAGCGGTGTGCAGGCCACCCGCTGCTCGGGCAGGTAGACCGGGCCCGTGGGCATCTCGCGGACGGGCACGCTGAAGCTGTAGCCGCGCCCGGCCTGGACGGGGCGGACCCCGAACCGGCGGGCGAGCTGGTCGAGCCAGGCTCCGGTGGCGAGGACCGCCGCGTCGAACCGGTGGTCACCGTGATCGGCGCGCACGACCACCTGGTCGCCGAGGTCGGACACGTCGCGGACCGCCCGGTCCTCGAGGATCGTCGCTCCCCGCGCCCGGACGGCACCGGCGAGGGCCCCGACGTAGGCCGGCGGGTCGATGTAGCGCTGCCCGTGCAGCCGCACCGCCGCGCCGACGTGTTCGGTCAGTACCGGATCGAGCCGGCGGGCCTCGGCGCCGTCGAGCAGCTCGAAGTCGATCTTCTGCCCGGCCGACAGGACCGCGTCGAGCTCCTCGAGCATGCCGCGCCTTTGCGTGCTGCCGCGGAAGCACACCAGGAACGGGTCCGCCTCCCGGGTCGGCGCCGTGACGCCGCCGGCACCCAGCTCGTCGTAGGCGTCGAGCGCGCGGTCGTTCACCGTGACGTAGGCCGCCATGGCCCGACGCCACTGGCGGGTCGTGCACCGCCGCGCGAAACCGAGGAGGAACCGCCACAGGCGCACGTCGGCGCGCAGCGGCAGGTACACGGGCGAAGTGGGATCCATGACCGCGCGAAGCCCGTACCCCAGCACGGCCGGTTCGGGGAGCGGGGTCGTGAGCGCCGGTGTCAGCCACCCGGCGTTGCCCCACGAGGAGCCCGCGCCGATGTGCCTGCGCTCGAAGACCGTGACCTCGGCCCCGCGTTCCTGCAGGAACCAGGCGGTGGCGAGCCCGACCATGCCGCCGCCGACGACCGCGACGCGCCGTGCGTCCCGGCGTTCGTAGTGGATCTCCTCCAGCGGGCACGACCAGCGCTCCCGGCGCTCCCCGCACTCCTGCGATGTCATTTCGTCTCCACCGGTGCTCTCCTGTTCGCGTGCCTCACCAGGTGGACGCGCGCATCTCCACCGTCCGCGGGGGAGCCGGCGTTGTCGGGGGTGGGGGACGGCGAAGTTCGCCGGCTGGTCGTTGCCACGCCTCGGCAACGTCACGGTGCCTCGCGGCCCCGAACGAGAGCCTGCGCTTCCGGCTGTGCGCTCATTGCCCGGTATCGGCAACTGCCGACCGTCCCCGCATTCCGTTGTCCGGCAACCTCTCGTTTTCCGGCGGAATGCTGCTTGACGTCGTCGTATGGTGGGTTGTGAGCGCGGTCCTCGACGGGCCGTGCTCGTTCTCATCTGGGCGCCGCCACCCTTCTGGGTTCATTCCGAATGCATCCGGCGCCCGATCCGGATCGAGGAGCACGATGATGACCGACACGCAGCAGGTATGGCTGACCCGGGACGGCTACGAGCGGCTGAAGAGCGAGCTCCTCCAGCTCACCAGGGAGCGGGCCGGTGACATTCCTGAGGGTGCGCAGTCGGGCGTCGGCAATGCGGGACGGGACGGATCCGACGAGCAGGGCGGTGCCGTTCGGCGGGAGCGGAACCAGCGGATCCGGAAGCTGCAGCAGATGCTGCAGGATCCGGTGGTCGGGCAGGAGCCGCCGGACGACGGGATCGCCGAGCCGGGCATGGTGCTCACGATCGCCTACGGTGGTGGCGAGGACGACGAGGAGACCTTCCTGCTGGCCGAGCGCGAGCAGGACGCCTACCCCGACGTCGAGATCTGCTCGCCGGACTCCCCGCTGGGCAGGGCGCTCGTCGGGGCGGCGGAAGGCGAGCAGCGCGAGTACCAGCTGCCCGATGGCCGGTCGATGAGCGTGACGCTGGTCCGGGCCGTCCCGTACAGCCCCGCAGCGGCGATCTGAGGAAAATCGCGGTCCTGCCGAGGCTCGGCAACCTGAGGGCCGTCAAGTTGGCCGACATGTCCTCCTGTCGGCAACGGCGCGTGCAGGCACTGTGGGAAGTGCCCGGCAACAGCGGGCGTGGGCATGCAGGCCGTCGGCCCCCTTGCGGACGGCCTGCATGCCCTTCTGTCGGAGTTGTGGACGGCTTCCCCGGGTCTCGCGTGATCGGGTCCGTGGGGCGTCCGGTACCGAGCGGGGGTCTGTGATGACGGTGGGTTCCAGCGTCGAGGAGCAGGTCGAGGCGCAGGTCGGCGCGCAGCCGGTTGCACCGCACGATCGGGACAGGGGCGTCGGCGACCGCGCCACCTGCCCGCCCGCGGCGCCGGTGGTGTGGGTTCGGCAGTTGCTCGGACGGGTGGTCCTCGGCCCGCAGATGCAGCACCTCGGGCACGTCCGCGACGTCGTGGCGCAACGGCGGGCGGGTGGCGCCTGCGTGACGGGCGTGATCGTCGACATCGGTGGCCACCGCCGCTTCGTGCCCGCGTCCGCGCTCGGTGACCTGCAGCGCGGGCCGGTCGTGCTGCGGGGGTTCTCCACGCGGCCTGCCCGTGCCCGGCGCCCCGACGAGCGCCTCCTGGTGCAGGACGCGTTCGGTCGGACGATCATGACCGGGGCCACGGCCACGCGGTCCCGCATCGGCGACATCGCCCTGCGGCGGACCCCGTCCGGATGGGTCGTCTGGGCCGTGGACACGCGGGGCGCCGTCCCGCGACTGCTCGGGGGCCGCCGTCGCCTCGTCGGATGGGACGCCCTCGGGAGGCGGACCCTGGCCGCGTCCGCCGGGAGGCGTTGACCGCGATAGTGCGCCCGCCCCCTTGCCGGTCCCTGGCAGGTGAGCGGGAGGGGATACCCTGAGGGCGGCCGCTCTCATTGCCTGGCATCGGCAAACTCGATCACGGCCCCACCGGCGAGAGGCGGTGTGCGAGAGGAGTCAGGACATGGGACAGGGACACGCGCGGCCCGGCTCGGCGGCGATCTGCGAGGACGGCAGCGCCGACGCGGCATGGTTGAACCGCGTGGCCCAGGAGGCGAGTCGCGGCGCCGGGGGTGTCCCGGTGGAGCTGCTGGGTGATTTCCTGTCGTTGCTGGCCGATGCCGCCGCCACCGGGCGGAAGCCGGAGCGCGCGGAGCTCGACGCCGTCGGCCTGCTGGGGCGCCGCGCCGCCGAGCTCGGCGTGTCGGCCGGCAACGCCGTGCAGCTGTACCTCTCCGCGTCGTGGCGGCTGTGGCGGGAGCTGCCCGCGGTGTCGAAGTCGAAGGACGGCGCCTCGGTGGGGCGCGCCGCCGAGGCGGTCATGCGCGCCGTCGACCGTGCCGTGGCGAGCCTGGCCGAGGGTTACAACGTTGCCCGCCGGGAGATGGTGCAGCGCGAGGAGACCCTGCGCCGGGAGCTGATCGAGGACCTGCTGCGCGGGGACGCCGACGTCGGCGCGCTCGTCGAGCGCGCGGAGCCCTTCGGCATGGATCTGGGCCAGGCCCACCAGGTGGCGTTGGCCCTCCCGACGGGACGCCTCGGCGACACCGACGCGGCGATCAGCTCGCTGGAACGCGCGGTCGTGCAGGGCGTCGGTGATCGGGACGTCCTGATCGCGTCCAAGGACGGGTGCGTGGTCGTGGTCGCGCCGGGCGAGCCCGGCCGCCAGGGTCCCCGCAGCGGCTCGCCCACGACGCTGGGGGAGCTGATGCACGCCGAGCTGCGCCGCTCGCCGCGCGGTGCCCCGTGGCGGATCACGGTCGGCCGCCCGTACCCGGGCAGCTACGGCATCGCCCGGTCCTACGAGGAGGCGCGGGAAGCGCTCACGATGGCGCTGCGGCTGCAACTCGACACGGCCGTCGTGCGCGCCGAGGATCTCCTGATCTACCGCGTGCTGCTGCGCGACCAGCCGGCGATCACCGATCTCGTGCAGACGGTGGTGACCCCGCTGGCCAAGGCGCGCGGTGGCGCCGGGCCGCTGCTGAGCACGCTCGACGCGTACTTCGCGTCCGGCTGCGTGGTCACCGAGACCGCGCGCAAGCTGCACCTGTCGGTGCGCGCCGTGACCTACCGGCTCGACCGCATCGCGTCCCTCACCGGGTACGACCCCGCCGAGCCCGCGCAGCGGTTCACGATCCACGCGGCGGTGCTCGGCGCCCGCCTGCTCGGCTGGCCGCAGCGTGAGCTCGCCGACCTCACCTGAGGCGGCTCGCGCCACCGCTCAGGGGGTCTTCCCGTCGCGTTCGGCCGGTTCGTCGTGCCAGGCGGGCAGTGCGAGGTGGGAGTCCATCCGGCGCAGCTCGTCGCGGTGCAGGGCGCTGAGCCGGGCGAGGATCTGCTCCCCGTCCACGGTCAGCTGGACGCGCACCGCGCGCGCGTCGTCGGGATGCGGTAGTCGCTCGACGAGGCCCTGGCCCTGTGCCCGGTTCACCAGCTCGACGACGCTGTGGTGGCGCAGCTGCAGGCGGTCGGCCAGCTCCCGCACCGTCGCCCAGTCGCGGCCGGGGAAGCCCTTGAGCGCCAGCAGCAGCTGGTACTGCTGGGGGGCGAGGCCGTGGCTGCGCACGGTCTCCTCGCTGAAGCGCAGGTAGCGGCGGATCCCGAAGCGGAACCGGGCGAGAGCCTCGAAGTCCTGCTTCGTGAGCGTTCCTGATTCTGTCCGCACGTCCTCGGCCCCCACGTCCCCATGACACCACGCAGCGCGCCATGGCTGCTCCACCGACGCGAACTATATCGTGCCACGATACATCGTGTTACGATGAGTTTTGTGCCGTATGGCCGTCTCGGTCCCCAGGAGGTGCGTCATGCTCAGCGATCGTGAACGGGAGACGTTGCGCGAGCTCGAACTGCGGATCCTCGACCAGGACCGCCGGTTCGCCCGGTCCTTCGAGGCGCGTGCGCGGCGCCTGCCCTCCGGTTCCGCGACCGGACCCGGTATGCGGATCTTCCTCATCGTCGGGATGCTGGTCAGCGCGCTCGCCCTGGTGGTCGGATCGCTGGGGTTCGCCCTGGCGTTCGCCCTCGCCACGGGCCTGATCTGGCTGGTGTGGCGGCTCGACGACGCCGTGCCGCCCCGGCCGTCGTCGTGAACGGCCCGGGAGCGGGGGCGTCGCCCGGCCGTGCACGTCCGCCCGTCGTGGTCGGGATCGACGCCGCCGGCTCCGCGGGCGCTGCGGTGGAATGGGCGGCCGCGGAGTCCGCCACCCGCGGGTGCGGGCTGCGGATCGTGCACGTCTTCCGCCCGTCGCTCCCCGCCGACCCCTACGGCGTCGTCGCCCCGATGGACAGCTACCTCGCCGCGCATGCCGCGGCCGACGCCGTGCTGGCGGAGTCGGTCGAGCGGGCCCGGACGGTGGCGTCGGACATCGAGGTCTCGGCGCACCTGCTCGGCGGGACCACCCTCGGGGCCCTGCTCGCCGAGGCGGGCCGGGCGCGCCTGCTCGTGCTGGGCAGCCGCGGGTTGTGCGGGCTGCGGGCACTGCTGGCCCGGTCGGTCTCCGCCCAGGTCGCCGCACACGCGTCCGGGCCGGTCGTCGTCATCCCACCCCCGGCGGACGGGGTGCGGCCTGCATGGTCGCCGCCGCGCGTCGTCGTCGGTGTCGGGAACGGCGGCTCCTGCGCACCCGCCGTCGGGTTCGCGTTCCGGGCCGCCCGCCAGCGCGGCATCCCCCTCGTCGCGGTCCACGCCTGGACGCCGGACGTCCCGGCGGACCTGGAGGCGGTGCACGCGCCCGCGTCCGTCGCCGAGGCCGTCGGGCGCCGGACGCTCGAACGCGCGCTCCAGCCGTGGCGCGCGTCGTTCCCCGACGTCGAGGTCGTCGCCGAACTCGTCCGCGGCGAACCGGCCCGCACCGTCGGCGCCCGGTCCCGCGGCGCCGCGCTGGTGGTGGTCGGGTCGGGGCACCGGGGGCACGTCCGGGCCGCGGTCCTCGGGTCGGTCAGCCGATCGGTGCTGCAGCACGGCGGCAGCCCCGTCGCGGTGGTCGGGGACGTGGGCCGCGATCCGGCGCCGACGCCGCCGTCGCGGGAGGCTCCGCAGGGCAACCGGGCGGCGCCCTCGTGGGTGCGGGCGACCGGGAGCGTGCTGCGCGAGGCGCGCCACGCGTTCGGCAGGCGTGCGTCTCCCTGAGCGGTGAACGCGCGCGTCGCACGTGTGGCGTTGATCCCGCTCACGGGCCGGACCGGGGGTCATCCGGCTCGCTGCACCTAGGCTCGGTCGGCGCTGCGCGGTGCAGCGGCTGCGGGAACCGTCAGGTGCCTGCGACGAGCCGGTGGTAGGAGGGTGTTGCAAGTGCCGATGCACGGCGACCTGGAGCGGATCTATGCAGACGTACTGGCCCGGAACCCCGGTGAGCGGGAGTTCCACCAGGCGGTGCGCGAGGTCCTGGAGAGCATCGGCCCCGCTGTGGACAAGCACCCCGAATACGCCGACGCGAAGATCGTGGAGCGCATCTGCGAACCCGAGCGGCAGATCATCTTCCGCGTGCCGTGGGAGGACGACCGCGGGGCGATCCACATCAACCGCGGGTTCCGCGTCGAGTTCAACAGCGCGCTCGGCCCGTACAAGGGCGGGTTGCGGTTCCACCCGACGGTGCTCCTGGGCACGGTGAAGTTCCTCGGCTTCGAGCAGGTGTTCAAGAACGCGCTCACCGGGTTGCCGATCGGGGGCGGCAAGGGTGGTTCGGACTTCGACCCGAAGGGCCGGTCCGACCGTGAGGTGATGCGCTTCTGCCAGAGCTTCATGACCGAGCTCTACCGCCACATCGGCGAGTACACCGACGTGCCCGCGGGCGACATCGGGGTCGGGAGCCGCGAGATCGGCTACCTGTTCGGGCAGTACAAGCGGATCACCAACCGCTACGAGTCCGGCGTCCTGACCGGCAAGGGCCTGAACTACGGCGGCGCCCAGGTGCGGCGCGAGGCCACCGGGTACGGCTGCGCGTTCTTCGTGGAGGAGATGCTGCGCGCCCGGGGCGAGACCTTCGACGGCAAGGACGTGGTCGTCTCCGGTTCGGGCAACGTCGCGATCTACACGATCGAGAAGGTCCACCAGCTCGGCGGCCGGGTCGTGGCGTGCTCCGACTCCTCCGGCTTCGTGCACGACCCCAAGGGCATCGACCTCGAGCTGATCAAGGACCTCAAGGAGGTGCGCAGGGAGCGCATCGGCGCCTACGCCGAGGAGCGCGGGGGCGAGGCCACGTTCGTCACCGACCGCTCGGTGTGGGAGGTGCCGTGCGCGGTCGCCCTGCCCTCGGCCACCCAGAACGAGATCGACGAGGCCGACGCCGCGGCCCTGGTGCGGGGCGGCTGCATCGCCGTGGGCGAGGGCGCCAACATGCCCACGACCCCCGCGGGGGCCCGGGTCCTGCTGGAGGCGGGCGTCTCGTTCGGCCCCGGCAAGGCCGCCAACGCGGGCGGTGTCGCGACCTCCGCACTGGAGATGCAGCAGAACGCCTCCCGCGACTCGTGGTCGTTCGCCCACTCGGAGGAGCGCCTGCGCGACATCATGATCGGCATCCACGCCCGCTGCTTCGAGACCGCAGAGGAGTACGGCATGCCGGGCAACTACGTCGCCGGCGCCAATATCGCCGCCTACGCGCGGGTCGCCGAGGCGATGCTCGCGCTCGGGCTCGTCTGACAGGTTCGGCCGGAAGGCTCCGCCCCTGGTCCGGGCGGGTCTTGCCACCGCTGCGGCGGGCTCACCGAGCGACCCCGATACGGTGACCGGCGATGACGATCAGTGCGTCCCACGCGCGTCCGGTGGTGCCCGGCGCTCCTGCGGCTGCCGAACCACCGGGTCCGATCGGACGGAAGGTGCGGCTGCGGGAGATCCGCTCGGTCGACCGCAGCACGCTGGTCGGGTTCGACCGGGCGGCGGTGCGCGACCGCGTGGGCGGCTACCGGCACTGGGCGGTGCACCGGGCGAGCGCCGCCGGTGACGAGAACCTCCAGGACGACGACCACCAGTTCGCGATCGAGGCGCTGCACGGCGGGATGCTGGTCGGGTCGATCTGCATCCTGCACGCCGTCCCGGCGTCCGGCCGGTTCAGCTACGGGGTCGGCATCGGTGTGCGGCACCGCCGGTGCGGCTACGCGGGGGACGCCGTCGCCACCCTGCTGGCGTTCATGTTCGAGCAGCGCGGCTACCACTGGTGCGACGTCGGGATCCGCAGCGGCAACATCGCGTCGTTGACCCTGCACAGCAGGCTGGGCTTCCAGGAGATCGACCGCGTGCGGGACACGGAGCTCGTGCACGGAGGCGTGGCGTCCCTCGTGATCATGAGCATCACGGCCGCGCAGTTCGCCGAGGCCCACCCGGCGAGGTCGGGCACGCACCACCCGAGCCGACCGGAACGGGGCCGGCACTGGCGGCCGGGCCGGGGGCGGCACTGGCCCGCGGGACGCGGCTGAGCCCCGTCCCGTGCTGCAGGTGGACTCGAACGGGTGAGCTGTTAGCGTCCGGATCATGGCTACTGCGCTCGTCACCGGTGCCGGCCGCGGTCTGGGTGCCGCCTTCGCCGCACGACTCGCCCGTGACGGTCATGACCTCGTCCTGCTGGACATCGAGGAGGCCGCGGTGGAACGCGTCGCGGGCGCGGCCCGGGGGCTCGGGAGGACCGTCGAGGTCATGGTCGCCGACCTCACGCAGGAGAAGGACTTGGCCGCGGTGGAGCAGCGGCTCGACGACCGGGAACGGCCGGTGGACCTGCTCGTCAACAACGCGGGGGTGCAGGGCGAGGGCCAGTTCGCGGGTGTCGACGTCGCGCGGTTGCAGGCCGAGATCGACACCAACATCACCGCGGTCATGCGCCTCACCCGGGCCGCGTTGCCGGGGATGATCGAGCGCCACCGGGGTGCGGTGGTCAACGTGGCCAGCTTCGCCGGCTACCTCGCCGGCCGGGGCGACGCCTACGCCGCGAGCAAGTCGTGGGTGCTGTCGTTCACCGACACGGTGGCAGCGTCGCTGACCGACACCGGCGTCCGGGCGCTCGCGCTGTGCGTGGGGCAGCTGCAGGTCCGCATGCGCCCCGCGCCGGAGGGCGCGTCGAGGTCCGGGCTGGATCCCGATGCCGTGGTCGCCAGGTGCCTCGCCGACCTCGACCGCGGACGCACCCTGTCGGTGCCGGGCTGGCGCTACCGGGCCGTGGTCGACGCGCTGGAGCTACCGCGCCGCACGCTGCGCACGGCGGCGCGGCTGGCCGGTCGGGGGCGCTGACCGGCTCTCAGACCCGTGGCCAGTTCCGGAGCGTGACGTCGAGCGCGTCCAGGGCCCGGAGCCACGAGGTGTCCACCCCGCGCGGGTGGTGGTGGAACCCGCCCATCGCCTCGAGGCTCCGGTACCCGTAGATGGCGCTGAGCAGCAGCCGGGCCGCGTCGGTCTGATCGGGTTCGGCCAGGTCGTAGCCGCGCAGCACCGCCCGGGTCAGCTCGCCGTGCCGCCTCGCCGCGCTCGCGGCCAGCGTCTCCGGGTCGAGCTCCATCTGCATGGCCGCGTACCTGCCCGGGTGTGCTCGCGCGTAGTCCCGGAACGTGGAGGCGAAGGCCACCAACGCCTCCTTGCCCGCGCGGCCGGCCAGCGCCGCGGAGGCCAGGTCGGCGAGCTCCTCCAGCGCCAGCAGCGTCACCCGCACCCTGAGCTCCTGCACGTTCTTGACGTGGGAGTACAGGCTGGCGTCCTTGACGCCGAACCTGCGCGCGAGCGCCGAGACCGTCACGTTCTCGAAGCCGACCTCGTCGGCCAGATCTGCCGCCGCCTCGGTCAGCCGTGCCGGCGTCACCCCTGCGCGCGCCATGCCTCTCCTCCCTAAACCTAGGAGCTCTAGGTAATTTGCTAGCGTTGTAGCTAGCTACCTAGGGTCTCACACATCGGCCCGCGAGAAGGAGGGAGAAGGCGTGACCGACTGGATCACCGTCCCCATCGACCCCCGCATCCTGCGGGGCGCGCTCGACGTCGAACGCACCGAGCACGGCCTGCTGCCGCACCGGCTGCCGGCCCGGGCCCGCGCGCAGTTCCCCGACGACGGGTACCTCGCCATGGTCGAGGCGCAGCCCGCCGGGGTGCGGCTGGCCTTCCGCACCCGCGCCACCGCCGTCGAGCTGGACGTGCTCACCACGAAGACGATCTACCAGGGAATGCCGGCCCCGCCGAACGGTGTGTACGAGCTGCGCGTCGACGGTCGTCCGGCGGGCCGGGCCGAGGTGCACGGCGGCAACCTCCACGTCATCGACATGACGACCGGTACCGCGGACACCCGTCCCGGTCCGCCCGGCACCCTGCGGTTCACCGACCTGCCCGCCGAGGTGAAGGACGTCGAGATCTGGCTGTCGCACACCCAGATCACCGAGCTGATCGCCCTGCGCGCCGACGCCCCGGTCGAGGCCGTGCCCGACCGGGGCCGCCCGGTGTGGCTGCACCACGGCAGCTCGATCAGCCACGGCTCCAACGCCGACCGCCCGACCGGGACGTGGCCTGCGCTGGCCGCCGCACTCGGCGAGGTGGAACTGATCAACATGGGCCTGCGCGGCAACGCCCTGCTCGATCCCTTCACCGCACGCGCGATCCGGGACACCCCTGCGGACCTGATCAGCCTCAAGATCGGCATCAACGTGGTCAACGCCGACCTGATGCGGCTGCGGGGCTTCGCCCCGGCGGTCCACGGCTTCCTCGACACGATCCGCGAGGGCCACCCCGGCACGCCGCTGCTGGTCGTCTCACCCCTGCTCTGCCCCATCCACGAGGACACCCCCGGTCCTGGCGCCATGGACTTCGACGGGCGAACGGTGCGGTTCCGGGCCACCGGCGACCCGGCGGACCGCGCCGGCGGGCGGCTCACGCTCACCGTCATCCGCGACGAGCTCTCCCGCATCACCGCGCAGCGCGCGACCGACGACCCGAACCTGCACCACCTCGACGGTCGCTCGCTCTACGGGGAACCGGACTTCGCGGAGCTGCCGCTGCCCGACCGGCTGCACCCGGACTCCGCGGGCCACCGCCGCATCGGGGAACGCTTCGCCGCGCACGCGTTCGGTGCCGGCGGCCCGTTCGCCCGCACCGGCGACGGAGCCGGGCCCGCTCAGCAGCCGAAGGACTCCACCATCGGGGACCGGAGGTCATAGGCGGCCCAGCCCGGATCGCCGGTGCGCGCGAACGCGACCCAGGCGGCGTGCACGCGGCCGGCGAGGTCTGCGGGCGCCTCGTCGGGTCCGAGCAGCCCGGCGGGCCCGTGCAACCACGGTTCGTCGACGACGTCGAAGACGAACGGGAGCTCGACGGTGTGGGCGGCGCCCAGCAGGCCGTCGACGGCGCTGGAGCGGTGGCCGAACCGGTACGCGTGGGTGCGGCCGGGGGAGACCCGCGCGTGGGCCTCGGTCATCCGGAGGGTGCCGGCCCCGAACAGGGTCTTGCCGAGGAAGGCCGAGCGGAGCTCGCCGGGGCTCGCCCCCGGCCGTTCGGCGGTCAGGGCGGCGACCGCGGCCTGGGGATCGGTGTGGGCGCGGGCCGCGGCGGCCAGCACGTCGGCGTGCGTCGATCCGTCGAAACCGCCCTGCGGCACCAGGTAGAGGTGCCCCTCCTGGGTGTTGGCCCCGATCAGCAGGTCGACATCGGCCGCAGGCCCGTGGGCCAGGGAGTCGGCGGGTTGCTCGGGCAGGACCAGGCTGAACGGGCTCAGACCGGCAAGCGGGTCGGTGGCCGTGGCGGTCTGCAGGTCCAGACCGGCGAGCGACGGCAGTATCTCCAGGAACCGCTCGTCCGCGACGTCGGCGAAGGCGTCGGCCGTGGGTGCGATGCCCAGCGCCTGCGCCGCGGCGCGGGTGACGCGCTGCGCCTGCTCCGGGGTGAACGCGCCGGTGCCGCTGCCGCTCTGGATGATCGCCCGCCGGAAGAGCCCGGCGGCCTGCGGCGTGGCGAGCAGCGCCCCGATGAGCGTGGCACCGGCGGACTGCCCGAAGACCGTGACGTTCCCCGGGTCGCCGCCGAACGCGGCGACGGTGTCGCGCACCCAGCGCAGCGCTGCGAGCACGTCGAGCAGGCCGCGGTTGCCCGGCGCGCCCTCGAGGTCGAGGAAGCCGGGGATGCCGAGGCGGTAGTTCAGGGTCACCAGGACGACGCCGTCGCGGGCGAAGGATCGCCCGTCGTACAGCGCGGCGCGACCTGTGCCGGCGACGAACCCGCCGCCGTGCACGTAGACCATCACCGGGCGCGCCGCGCCGTCGGCGCCCGGCGTGCGGACGTCGACGGTCAGGTACTCCTCGCCGCGCTCCCAGCCCGGCCCGAAGTAGGGACTCATGTCGAGCCGGCCGAAGTCCCGGGCCGGCTGCGGCGCCGTCGGCGACGGTCGCGTGGCGTCGCGGACGCCCTCCCAGCCCGGGTGCGGCACGGGCGGTGCGAACCGGGCGCGCCCCACCGGGGCCGCGGCGTAGGGGATGGCGCGGTAGCGCTCGCCGTACTCGTCGCGCACGCCGCGGACGGCGCCCGCGGGGGTCGACACGACGGGATCTGCCTGCTCGGGCACGAGATTTCCTCTTCGGGTGTCGCGGTCGGTGGGAGGACGAGGGCCTTGTCCTCCCATGCTGGCGGCAGGGGCGGGCGGCCGACCACTCCCCGTGGGTCCTACCCCTGCCGGGGTGTGGCTGCGGCGGGCCGGCTGCCGGATGCTGGGGGGATGGACGCTCCAGGACCCCTCGGCGACTTCCTGCAGGCGCGGCGTGCGCGGCTGCGCCCCGAGGACGTCGGGCTGCGCGAGGTGGGGCCGCGCCGCCGGGTGCAGGGCCTGCGTCGCGAGGAGCTGGCCCAGCTGGCCGGGGTGAGCGTGTCCTACTACACCCGGCTGGAACAGGGTCTTTCCCGCGGTGCCTCGGCGGAGGTGCTCGACGCGATCGGTCGTGCCCTGCGGCTCGAGACCCACGAGCGTGAGCACCTCGAGCGGTTGGCCGATGCCTCCCGGCGGACGCCCCGGGTGCGCCGCCCCCGGCCGGAGAAGGTCAGCGAGGAGACGCGTGACCTGATGCGCGCGCTCGACGGCGTCCCGGCGCTGGTCCTCGGCCGGCGCACGGACGTGCTGGCCTGGAACGAGCTGGGTCACTCGCTGCTCGGCGGGCACCTCGACCCGGCGAGCCCGGACGACCCCGCGAACCGTCCCAACACGAGTCGGATGATCTTCCTCGACCCGCACAGCCGCGAGCTGTACTCGGACTGGCGGCGCAAGGCGCGCGCCGTCGTGGGCAACCTGCGGATCGCGGTCGGCCGCCACCCCGAGGACCCGCTGCTCGCGAACCTGATCGGCGAGCTGACGATGAAGAGCCCGGAGTTCGTGGCGATGTGGGGGGACCACCGCATCACCCCCTGCGACGCGGCCTCCTACGACCTGCACCACCCCGTCGTGGGCGGGCTGACCGTGACACAGCAGACGCTCGCGATCGCCCGCTCGCCGGAGCAGAACCTGATCGTCGTGACGACGGTCGCGGGCTCGCCCTCGGAGGAGGCCCTCGCGCTGCTGCGCCAGTCCGGCCGTCCCGTCGGCGAGGTCAGGGCCCGGGCCTCCCGAGTGCGGCATAGGTGAGGTCGGTCAGGTAGTCGTTCAGCACCAGCCCGGCATCGACCGCGGCCGCCTCGTCGCCGTGGGCGACCGCGCGCAGGATGCGGGCGTGCCGGTCGGCGGCGATCCGCAGGTGCTCGGCGACGTCGGGCAGGTGCGCGAACCAGAACCGGCGGGAGAGTGCCTGCAGCGGGGACATGGCGAGCTGCAGGTACTCGTTGTGGGCGGCTGCGACGATCACGGCGTGGGACTGCTTGAGGAGCGCCCCGAAGGCCCGCACGTCGGTCCCGGTGAACGAGTCGAGCTCCGCGGCGAGTGCCAGCATCTGCTCCTTCTGGCGGGTCTGGGCGCGGAAGGTGGCGAACCGGACAGCCATCTCCTCGAGACCCCGGCGCAGCTCGAGGAGCCGGAAGTGTCCTTCCACCGACACGGGCGCGACGAAGACCCCACGGTGCGGGTGGATCTCGACCATGCGCTCGCGCGCGAGCCGCTGCAGCGCCTCTCGCACCGGCGTGCGGCCGAACCCGGTGCGGGTCATGAGCTGGGACTCCGACACCGCGTCGCCGGGTGCGAGGTCCTGAAAGGTGATCATGTCCTCGAGCAGGGCGTACACCTGGTCGGTCTTGTTGCTCGGCTGCTCGATCACGCTGGTTTCCTCCCGCTGCCCGCGCCACATGCTTGCAGACCACCCCTGGACCGCTCGTCCATCCCCCATGTATAACCGATATATGAGCGATCGACAGGCGAAGTCGGAGTGCGCCGCCGAGCTTCCCGACCTGCCCGACACCGATCGACCGCGCCCGGACGGCCTGCGCAGCGAGTTCACCCCAGGATCCACCCGCTGGGCGGTCCGCCGGGCCCAGTGGACCGCGATGGGGTACGCCGTGGAGGACCAGGGGCGACCCAAGATCGCGATCGTCAACACCTCGTCGAAGCTCGCGGTGTGCTTCTCCCACCTCGACGGGGTCGCCGACGTCGTCTCCGAGGCGATCTGGGAGGCGGGCGGGCTGCCGCTGGAGATCCGCACGGTGGCGCCCAGCGACTTCGTGACCAGCGCCGGGCGGAAGGCGCGCTACCTCATGCCGACCCGCGACCTGATCGTCAACGACATCGAGGCCGCGGTCGAGGGCGCGGTGCTCGACGGCATGGTCTGCCTGTCCTCCTGTGACAAGACCACCCCCGCGCACCTGATGGCGTCGGCGCGGCTGGACATCCCGTCGATCCTCGTCATCGGTGGGTACCAGCAGGCCGGCACCCGCAACGGCTGCTCGGTCGACATCGACACGGTGTACGAGTCGGTCGGCGCGGTGCGGTCGGGCGCGATGACCGTCGACGAGCTGGGGGAGGTGGCCGACGCCGCCATCGTCGGCCCCGGTGTCTGCGCGGGCCTGGCCACCGCGAACACCATGCACGTGCTCGCGGAGGCGCTGGGCATGACGCTGCCCGGGTCGGCACCCGTTCGCGCCGGCTCCGAGCGGATGCGCACGCTGGCCGCCGATTCCGGCAGGCGGATCCTCGCCATGGTGTCCGAAGGCCTCACCGCGCGGAAGGTGCTCACCGCGGCGGCGATCGAGAACGCCGTGCAGGTCGCGCTGGCGCTGGGCGGCTCCGTGAACTGCGTGCGGCACCTGGCCGCGGTGGCTGCCGAGGCGGACCTCGACCTCGACGTCGTCGGGCTGTTCGAGAGCCTCGGCACGGGGGCGGTGCAGCTCGCGGCGATCCGCCCCAACGGCACCGACCAGGTCTGGGACCTGGAGCGTGTCGGCGGGGCGCGGGCCGCGATGCGGGCCCTGCTGCCACGGTTGCACGGCGAGGCGCTCACGGTCACCGGGCGCACCGTCGCCGAGCTCGCGGAGGAAGCCCCCGAGCCCGACGGTGCGGTCCTGCACCCGCTCGCCGACCCGGTCCGCCCCGAACCCGGCCTGCTCATCCTGCGCGGATCCCTGGCGCCCGACGGCGCGGTGGTCAAGGTCGCCGGGGCCGGGAACGCCCGGCGTCGCTTCACCGGTCCGGCCGAGGTCTTCGCCGGCGAGGACGCCGCCATCGACGCGCTCGGCGAGGGGCGCATCCACCCCGGCGCGGTGATCGTGCTGCGCGGCATGGGGCCGCGCGGCGGCCCCGGCACCGTCTTCGCCGCCAGTTTCGTCGCCGCGCTGAACGGCGCAGGCCTGGGTGGTCAGGTCGCCGTGGTGACCGACGGCGAGCTGTCCGGGCTCAACCACGGCCTGGTCGTCGGTCAGGTGATGCCCGAGGCGGCCGACGGCGGCCCGCTCGCCGGTGTGGAGAGCGGCGACGTCATCACGATCGACCTCGACGCCCGCACCCTCGACGCCGACCCGGCTCGCGACGGCGCCCCGGTCACCTCCGGGCGCCCGGGCGAGGAACGGGGCTGGCTCGGCCAGTACGCGGCCCTCGTCGGGCCCGTCCAGAAGGGCGCCGTGCTGCGCCGCCCGGCGCCGACCCGCACCACCTGACCCCTGTTCCACCGTCGAGCGCGACCCCGCCGATCGAAGGAGATGGCCCGTGTCCGCACCCCCCGTCCCGCCGCAGCGCCAGTCGAAGCGGGCGTCGCTCGCGGCGCTGGTCGGCACCGTTCTCGAGTGGTACGACTTCATCGTCTACGGCACCGCCGCCGCGATCATCCTGAACACGTTGTTCTTCCCGTCCACCGATCCGCTGGTCGGGACGTTGGCGGCGTTCGCGACCTACGCGGTCGGGTTCCTGGCTCGCCCCATCGGCGGGCTGGTGCTCGGGCGGATGGGGGACCGGGTCGGGCGGAAGGCCGTGCTGGTCCTGACCCTGGTGCTGATGGGTGCGGCCACCACCGCGATCGGGCTGCTGCCCACCTACGAGCAGGTGGGGGTACTGGCGCCGATCCTGCTGGTGGTGCTGCGCCTGGTGCAGGGCTTCGGTGCGGGCGGCGAGTACGCCGGCGCGGTCGTCCTCTCGGTCGAGCACGCCGATCCCCGGCGGCGCGGCCTCGCCGGGTCCGCCGCCCCGCTGGGCTTCGCGGTCGCCACCCTGCTGGGCAACGCCGTGTTCTTCCTGTTCCTGCTGCTCCCGCCGGAGCAGTTCGCCTCGTGGGGCTGGCGGGTGCCGTTCCTGCTCGGCGCGGTGTGCATGCTGGTGGGGTACGTGATCCGGCGGCGGGTCGAGGAGCCGCCCACCTTCGAGAAGGCGCGGGCCGACGGCGCCGGGACGGCGTCGCCGGGCGGGGTCTTCGCGGCGATCCGCCGCCACCCGCGGAGCTTCTTCATCGTGATCGGCTCCCGCATGGGGGAGAACGGCTTCGCCTACCTCTTGCCGGTCTTCGGCGTCGCCTACGTCTCGACGACCCTCGGGCTCGGGCGCTCGGTGGCGCTCTGGGCGGTCATGGCCGCCTCCGTCGTGCAGATCGTCGCGGTTCCGCTGTGCGGGCTGCTGTCCGACCACGTCGGCCGCAAGCCGGTGTACGCCGTCGGCACGATCGCCTCGCTCCTCTGGCTGGTGCCGTTCTTCCTGCTCACCGAGACCGGCGTCACCGCGTGGGTGGTGCTCGCGTTCGTCGTCGGGCTGGGGGTCCTCTACCCGGCGATGCTCGCCCCGCAGGCCGCCTGGTACGCGGAGCTGTTCGACACCGAGTTCCGCCTCTCCGGCTTCGCCTTCTCCCGCGAGGTCGGCTCACTGCTCGCCGGCGGCCTCGCGCCCTTCGTGGCCACCGCGCTCTACGCCTGGTCCGGCCACTGGTGGCCGATCCTGGTGTTCATGGCGGTCCTCGCCGCCCTGACCCTGATCGCGCTCGCTCTCGGCCCGGAGACCGTGCGGCGCGACCTCGACGGGTCCGGCGCTCGCGAGGAGCCTCCGTCCGGCGTTCCGTCGTTGCACGGAACACGACCCAGCGCATCGCGCAGTACATGAAGAGCCCTTCGCACGCGCCCGCCGCGATCCGCGCCACCTGGTACTGCACCCCGGCCGCCTCGAGCGCGGAGCTGACACCGACCAGGATCGCGAAGTTCACGGCGACCACGCCGACGTAGACGAGGGTCTGGCGGCCGAGCGGCCCGTGCGACCTGAAGTTCAGGACGCGGTTGAGCACGAAGCTCAGCGCGAACGCGATGGCGTAGCCGACCGCGACCGCCACCGCGTAGGGCACCTGCCAGTGGCTGTGCAGGACCGTGAGGATCAGCAGGTCCGCGCAGAAGGTGGAACCGTTGATCGCGGCGAAGCCCACGAACGTCGGGGGCACGACGCGCGACAGGCCGAACGGCAGCCGGGCCGTGACGGCGGCGCAGAGCCGCGCGAAGCGCTGGGGCGCCGCAGCACCGTCGTGGTCGGCGGTGCTGTCCCGCGCTTCGCTCGTCACAACTTCCTTGGTATCGCTCGCGGGTCCCGGTTCGGTGGCGGGACGGCGAACCGGAGCTGAACTCGACCGTCGCGCCGAATCGGCGATCCCGGATCAGGCGAGGGCCGGCCAGGTGAGCGCCGCCGCACCCCAGGTGGCTCCGCCTCCGAACGCGGCCAGGACGACCCGGTCGCCCGCCCGCAGTTCACCGCGGTCGTGGGCGTCGGACAGCGCGACGGGGATGGAGGCGGCCGCGGTGTTGCCGACGCGGTCCAGGTTGACCACGAGCGCCTTGGGGGGCAGGCCGAGGCGCCGGGCGACGGCGTCGAGGATGCGGCTGTTGGCCTGGTGCCCGACGAAGCGGTCGACCTCGGCGATGTCCCAGCCGACACGCTCGAGCACCTCGGTGGTGGAGCCGGCCATGCGCTCCACTGCATTGCGGTAGACGGCCTGCCCCTGCATCGTGAAGAAGCGGTCGGAGGAGGCGGGCTCGCGGGAGCCACCGCCGGGCACGATGATGAGCTCCTCCTGACCCCCGTCGCTGCCCAGCGTGACCTCGTGCACGTCGGCCCCGCCCGCACGCAGCACGATCGCCCCGGCGCCGTCGCCGAACAGGAAGGCCGTGCGCCGGTCGGTGTGGTCGACGATCGTGGAGAAGGTGTCGGCTGCCACGAGCAGCACCGAGCCTGCAGCGCCGCCGCGGATCATCGCGGCGGCGGTGGACAGGCCGTAGAGGAAGCCGGAGCAGACGGCGTTGACGTCGAACGCGGGCACCGTGCCCAGGCCCAGCCGCGACGCGACCAGCGGGGCTGTGGCCGGGCAGGGCCGGTCCGGTGTCGTGGTGGCGACCACCACGAGGTCGACGGTGCCGTCGCCGCCGCCGCGCCGGTCGCCCTCCAGGGCGCGGGCCCCGGCCGCGATGGCCAGGTCGGAGGTGGCGGTGCCCTCGTCGACGTGGTGGCGCGTCGCGATCCCGCTGCGGCTGCGGATCCACTCGTCCGAGGTGTCGAGCGTGGCAGCGAGGTCGTCGTTGGTCACGACCCTGCCGGGAAGCGCGTGCCCCACACCAGCGATCCGCACTCCGGTCACTCCGACCACCCTAGTCGTGTCGCGCGCGGGCCTCACGCCACCGTGCGTGACGTGGGTATCGATGTGCCGTAGCGGTTTCGCTATGGGATAGCTATTCTGCGTCGATGGACGGGACCATCCGGCAGTCCGAGCTGCGCAACAACAACGCCGAGATCATGCGCCGGGTCGCGGAGGGCGAGTCGTTCACCGTGACGGTGCACGGGCGTGCGGTCGCCGACCTCGTGCCGCACCAGCGGGAGGCCACGGCACGTCAGCGCCTCGTTCCTGCTGTCGTGGTCGATCAGCTCCTCGCCGGCGACGTGCCCGGGCCAGATCCGGAGACCTGGGAGCGGGACATGGCCGACGAGGCCGAGATGTTCGGTGACGAGGATCGACAGCCGGTCGATCCCTGGGAGCCGCGGTCCCGGTGACGGCGTCAGCTGGTCGGCGAGTCCTGCTCGACACGTCGGTCGTGATCGCACCACCTTCGTCCGGGCTGGCCTCGATCGCAGATCTCGTGGCGGTGAGCGCGATCACGGCGGCCGAGCTGGAGTACGGGATCGGTGCTGCGGCGGATCCGGTGGAGCGGCAAAGGCGCAGGAGGCGGCTGCAGCTGGTTGTCGACACGCTCGCGGTGATCTCGTTCGACAGTGCGGTGGCGGAGTCCTACGGACTGCTGGCCAATCTCGTCCGGAAAGCCGGCCGCGATCCACGGCCGCGCCGGCGCGACCTCCTGATCGCCGCCACTGCCGAGCGGCACGGGCTGAGCCTGGCCACGCGCAACGTCGCAGACTTCCGACATGTCAAAAGCGTCCTGCACGTCGTCGGCGTCGATTGAATCGGATCATGTCCGCCGCACCGACGTGCCGGTCAAGGCCGTGGGTGTTCTTTCGTAGATACCGCGCAGCTATTTCAGTCCGGAGCGGACGAAACCGTCGACGATGCGTCGCTGCAGGACCAGATACAGCAGGAGCACGGGCAGGCAGGCCAGACCCGCGGTCGCCATCAGCGGGCCCCAGTCGTTGCCCTCGGTCCCCATGAAACTGCGCAGTCCCAGCTGCAGCACCGCGTTCGAGCGCTGCATCACCAGCGCGGGCCAGAAGTACTCGTTCCACGCGTTGATGAACAGCAGCACACCCAGGGCGGCCAGGGCGGGCCCGAGGTTGGGCACGACCACGGTCCACAGCGTGGACCAGGAGCCGCGCCCGTCCATCCGGGCGGCCTCCAGCAGCTCGCGGGGCACGCTGCGGACGTGCTGGCGCAGCATGATCACTGCCAGCGCCGAGCACAGGTTGGGCAGCACCACGCCCGCGACGGTGTTGAGGGTGCCCAGCTGGTTGAGCAGCACGTAATTGGGCAGCATCGTGACCTGGAACGGCACCAGCCACGTCGCCACGAACAGCAGGTACAGCGCGCCGGAGAAGCGGAACTGCCATGCCGCGAAGGCGTAGCCGGCGAACAGGCCGGTCAGCAGCTGCCCGAGCGCGATCATCGCCGCCATCACCGTGGTGTTGAGCAGCAGCCGCGGCACGTCGGCGGCGGTCCAGGCCTCGACGTAGCTGACCACCGACAGCGGCCACGGGAACGGGGTGAGCGAGTAGACGTCCTCCGGCGCGCGCAGCGAGGTGGCGTAGAGCCAGTAGATCGGCACGACGCACGCCAGGCCGAGCGCCCCGAGGACGAGGTGGGCGACCAGGGGGCGGGACCGCTCGCCCACGGGGTCAGGAGTCATGGAAGGAGAGCCGATCGGTGAGCCGGACGAGTGCCAGTGCGACCACCCCGAAGCCGAGGAAGAAGATCATTCCGGCCGCGGCGCCGAGGCCGGCGTCGAACGAGCCGAAGGCGTAGTCCCACAGCAGGTAGTAGACGTTGGTGGTCGCGTTCGACGGTCCGCCGTCGGTGAGCGTGTTCACCAGCGGGAAACTCCACTGGGCAGCCAACAGCAGCGTCATGAGTAGCAGGAAGGACAGGGTGGGCGACAGCAGCGGCACCGTGATCCACCGGGTCGTCTGCCAGCGGGTGGCACCGTCGAGCGACGCGGCGGCGCTGTACTCCCCGTCGATCCCGGTCAGCCCGGCCGCCACCACGAGGGTGGCGAAGCCGAGCACGTGCCAACCGGTGATCACGATGATCGCCACCTGGGCCGGCCCCGGCTCCTGCAGCCAGTTGGTGGTGGTGCCCAGCACCTGGTTCACCAGCCCGCCGCGCGGGTCGAGCATCCACTGCCACACCGCGGCACCGGCCACCGGCGCCACCAGCATCGGCGCGAAGACCAGCGCCTGGTAGACCGTCGCCGCCCGGCCGCGCACGCGCCGCGCGAGCAGCCCGACGACCACCGGGGCCACCAGCGTGAACGGCAGCAGCCCCAGGATGAGGACGAGGGTGCGGCCGATCGACGCCGCGAAGTCCGGGAGCACGAACAGCCGGACGTAGTTGTCGAACCCGACCGGCTCGGCGGGGCTCGTGGGCAGCAGGTTCCAGGAGTAGAACGACAGCTCCGCGGTCTCCACGAGCGGCCGGTAGACCCACACCACGAGCAGTGCAAGCCCGGGCGCGAGGAACAGGTACGGGGGAGCGGCGCGGGCCAGCCGCCGCAGGCGGGGCACGGCGACGGCGGCCGGTGCGCCAGGCTGCGCGGGTGGGGGCACCTCGACGAACGCCGGCGCGGCGACCGTCGTGGACGCGGTCACGGCGCCGGGATCCGTTCGCGCATCCACGCCACCCGTTCCGCGGCGTCGACGTCGTACACCGGCTCGCCGTCGAGCGGGACGGCCGTGGCGACCACGGTGCCCTCGACGAGGTCGACCCGGCTGATCGCGGGTCCGGAGACCCCGCGCAGGCGCCCGGCGGGCGGTAGGGCGTCGACGCGGTAGATCAGCGCGGGGGCGATCCAGACCGGGATGCCTGCCAGCGCGCCCGCGCCCGCGTAGTGCGCGTGGCCGCAGACGATCATCCGGACGTCGCTGCCCGCCAGCACCTCCGCCAACTTCTCGGTGCCACGCAGGCGCAGCAGGTCGACCGAGGGCACGGGCGAGGGCAGCGGCGGGTGGTGCAGCAGCAGCACGGTGCCCTCGGGTGCGGGCTCGGCCAGCTCGGCACGCAGCCGGTCGAGCTGGCCGGGGTCGAGCTCGCCGTGGTGGTGGCCGGGCACGGTGCTGTCGAGCACCGCGATCCGCAGGCCGCCCACGCGGGTCGTGGTGTCCCAGGGCTCCCCGGGCTCCCCGCTCGTCCCGAGCGCGGCGCGGAAGGCGCCGCGCTCGTCGTGGTTGCCCATGACCGGGACCACCGGGATCCCGAGCCGGGCCGCCACCGGGTCGACGACCTCGCGCAGCAGGCGGTAGGCGCCGGGTTCGCCGTCGGCGGCGAGGTCGCCGGGGAGCAGCAGCGCGTCCGGCCGGGCGCCCGCCTCCACCACCGCGAGCGCGGCGCGCAGCGCGTCCGCCGAGGCGGGCTCCGCGGTGAGGTGGCTGTCGGAGACGACGGCGAGGAAGCGGGCGGTCACCGGTCACCGCCTGCGGGAACGAGGGCCTGGCCGCGCTCGGCGGCCGCGCCGAGCGTCGCCTGCGGGTCGGCGCCCTGCAGCACGGCCTCCTCGACGGCGTCCATCATCCCGTCGCGGATCTGCAGGTAGTCGTCGCCGGGGAAGGAGACCCACGGCTCCATCCGCTCGAGCTGGTCGATGTTGATCGCGGTCGTCGGGTTGGCCGCCGCCCATCCCTGCAGCGTGGCGGGGTCGTCGACCAGGCCGGTGCGCAGCGGCAGGTAGCCGATGTTCTGCGCGATCTCGGTGAACGCGGCGTCGCTGGTGAGGAACTCGATGAGCTCCCAGCCCGCGCGCTGCCGCGCAGGGTCGTCGGACAGCACGTACAGGGCGGCACCGGAGTTGGTCGGCACGGCCGGGGCGTCGCCGAACGACGGGGTCGCGGCGCCGCGCAGCTCCCAGCCCGCACCCTGCGCGCCGCGGCCGAACGTGCCCTGCATCGAGCTCGACTCGAGGATCATCGCGAGGTCGCCGCGGGCGAAGGCCTCGACCGCCTGCTGCTGGCTGAACTTGGGGCTCGCCCCGGTGGCGACCATGTCGGCGAGCACGGACACGGCCTCGACGGCGGGCGGCTCGGCGTAGAGCAGGGTGGTGCGGTCCTCCGACAGCACCCGCCCGCCGTTCGAGCGGATGATGCTCTGCAGGCACCAGTCCTTCGCCACGGTGGTGACGCAGTCGGCGTAGGCACCCTCCTTGCCGGTGGTGGCCTTGATCTGCCGGGCGGCCGCGGCCACCTCCGCCCACGTGGCCGGGGGCCGCGCCGGGTCGAGCCCGGCCGCGGCGAACAGGGTGGCGTTGTAGTAGAGCACCGGGGTGGACAGCACGAACGGCACGCCGTAGGTCGTGCCCTCCAGCGTGGCGAGCCGGGCGGCGGCAGGCGCGTACGGGTGCGTACCGGCGAAGTTCTGCGCGACGTCGTCGCCGAAGAGGTCCTCGAGCGGCTCGGCCCCCAGCTGGCCCACCGTGAACCCCAGGTCGGAGAACCCGAGCTGCACGACGTCGGGGGCGTTGCCGGTGGCGGCCTGGGTCTGCACGCTCGAGACGGCGTCGGCCGCCGGGTTGGAGCTCGTGCCCTGCGGCTTCTGCGCGGTCACGGTGATGTTCGGGTGCTCGGCGTGGAACCGGTCGAGCAGCGCGGTGAACGTCTCGGACCAGGCGCCCGCCTGGCCGAAGTTGTAGCTCTCGAAGGTGATCGCCACCTGCTGGTCGGGTGTCAGCTCCGGGGCCGGCTGCGCGGGTGCCGGCTCGGCCGTCGGCGCCGAGCCGCCGACGCCGCACCCGGCGAGCAGGACGGCGGCGGTGGCCAGCAGGGCGGGTACTCGGGGGATGGGCACGGGGGCGCTCCTGTCGAGAAGGGGTCAGGCCGCCGGCGCGGCGGAGGTCGGGGCGGTGGCGCGGACGAGGCGCCGGCCGCCGGCCGCGTCGAACAGGTGGACGCGGTCGGGGTCGCAGGTCAGGGCGACGGCATCGCCGACGGCGAGGCCGAGGGGCCGGGGTCCGCGCACGGCGATGCGGGTGCCGGGTTCGTCGTGCCCGCCCACGGCGACGTGCGCGACCTCCTCGCCGCCGAGGTTCTCGACGAGCCGGACCGTGCCGCGCCAGAGCGGCCCCGTGGTCCCGGGGGCGGCGAGGCGGAGGTGCTCGGGACGGGCGCCGACGAGCACCTCCCGCCCATCGGGGTCCGCACCCGGACCCAGCGGGATCTCCAGGTCGGCGCCGACCGCCCGCAGCTCGCCGCCGTCGGACCGCAGCCTGGCGGGCAGCAGCCGGATCGCGGGGGAACCGATGAAGCCGGCGACGAACACCGAGGCGGGCGCGTCGTAGACCTCCTCGGGGGTGCCGAGCTGCTCGAGCCTGCCGCCGTCGAGCACCGCGATCCGGGTGGCCATCGTCATGGCCTCGACCTGGTCGTGGGTGACGTAGACGAACGTGGAGCCGAGCCTGCGGTGCAGGTCCGAAAGCTCCGCGCGGGTCGCGCTGCGCAGCGTGGCGTCGAGGTTGGACAGCGGCTCGTCGAGCAGGAACGCGCCGGGGTCGCGCACGAGCGCCCGGGCGAGGGCGACGCGCTGGCGCTGGCCGCCCGACAGGGCACGGGGCCTGCGGTCGAGCAGGCCCTCCAGGCCGAGCACGGCCGCGACCTCGACGACCCGGGCGTCGATGTCGGCCCGGTGCCGCCCGCGGGTGCGCAGCGGGAAGCCGATGTTGCGCCCCACGCTCAGGTGCGGGTAGAGCGCGTAGCTCTGGAAGACCATCGCGAGGTTGCGTTCGCGCGGTGGGGTGGCGGTGATGTCGTGGCCGTCGAGCAGGATCCGGCCCGCGGACGGGGCGGTGAGCCCGGCGACCATGCGCAGCAGCGTGGACTTCCCGCACCCGCTCGGGCCCAGCAGCACGAGGAACTCCCCGTCGGCCACGTCGAGGAAGATCCGGTCGACCGCGGTCACCGGGCCGGCGAACCGGCGGGTCACACCTTCGATCTGGATGCGGCTCACCGGTGATCCTCCTGGGGGCGTCGGGACGGCGTGCGCGCACAGGCCAGCAGCCGAGGGTGTCGCGCGGGTGAACACACTCGGCGCGACCGCCACACAGCGCTCTCGCCACCACTGCTGACATCCCTGGTGACCAGGCACGATCGGAGTTCCGGTGCGGACGATCGGACCTGTGCGTTGAGGACGACCGCCGCCGGCGCAACCACGAGACCCGGCGACCGGCGGTCACGCAGCGTTCGCCTCGCGCATGCCTGGGGGACGACGACGTGGCTTACCGTCTGCTGGTACTCCTGGAGGCGAGCGAGACGGTGGAATTCCGCTACCTGCGTTCCTTCCTCGCGATCGCCGAGGAACTGCACTTCGGGCGGGCGGCGCAGCGGCTGCACCTGGCGCAGCCTTCGCTGAGCCAGCAGTTGCAGCGCCTCGAGCGCGAGGTGGGGGTGGAGCTGGTTCGTCGCAGCTCCCACCAGGTGCGGCTCACCCCGGCGGGCGAGGTCTTCCGCGACGAGGCCGAGAAGCTGGTCGAGCGCATGGACCGGGCAGTCGCCGCGACGCGTGCCGTCGCGACCGGCCGGGCCGGCATGCTCAGCATCGGCTTCAACTTCCCCGCAGGTCAGGAACTGCTGCCCGCCGCGCTGGCTCGCCTCGACGCCGAGCACCCCCGGGTGCAGACGCAGCTGTGGGAGCGGCGGACCGGACCCCAACTGGAGGGCGTGCTCGACGGCGAGCTGGACGTCGCGTTCGTCTACGGCAGCCCCGCGAGCCCCCAGCTGCGTTCCAAGGAGCTGATGCGCGTGCCGATCGTCGCGGTGGTGGGCGAGCAGCATCCATGGGCCGGCCGGGAGGCCCTGCCGGTACGGATGCTGGAGGGCCAGCCGTGCCTGCTGTTCCGTCGTGAGCAGAGCCCCGCGATGCACGATGCGATCACCGGCGCGGCCGAGCGGGCCGGCATCAAGCTCACGATCGCGGGCGAGGTCGACGACCCGGTGGCGACGGGGGTGCTCGTGTCGGCGCGGCAGGTGATCGGCTTCAGCTCGGCGTCCCGCGCCGCCCGCGCGACCGCGCAGGGGCTGGTCGCGGTGCCCCTCACCGCGCCGGCCCCGATGCTTGCCGTGCACGTCGTCTGGCGGGCCGAGGACCGCAGCCCACTCGTCGACGCTCTGCTCACCGCGCTGGAACCGGCGGGTCGACAGCTCCGTCCCTGATCACTCGCTCGGACGGCTACCAGACCGCTACCACCGCGCGTTCGCCAGGCGTTCCTGATCGTCCAGCAGCTATCCCGCCCTGGAGTCCCCGCATTCCTGCTGAACGATCAGCACGCCGCGGAGAACGTGCTCGCGCACCTGCCGCGACCGGTCAGCGGCTGAACTCCAGGGCGACCTGCGGGACCGCCGCGCGCACACTGCCGTTGTGATCGACCGCGCCGACGTCGGTCAGCTGCTGCTCGGCGCCCTGGGCGGCCAACTGCCGCCGGCAGTGCTCGGCGTGAGCGAAGCCGACGTCCCGGTCGCCCGCGGCGTGGAACACGTGCACGGGTACCTCGGGCCGCCAGTCGCACGTGGTGTCCAGCGGCCGCAACCTTTCCTGCAGCACACCTGTCGGATTGCGCACCTGGCCGAGGAACTGCTCGGTGAACACGTCCGCGGCCGCCGGCGGCAGCGCCGACGCGATCTCCTGCGTCTTGTGGTCGCCGTCGAACAGGACATCCACCTGCGCGGCGTACGGCTCGCGGAACGCCTGGCCCGGCGAGTCGTACAGGCCGTACATGCGGTCCCACGTGGTCGTGAAGTAGGCGAGGTAGAGCGAAGCATTCGCGATCTTGTCCGCCGCGGCGTCGGCCTCGAACGTGCTCAGGTGGAACGGCCCCGCGATCGGCGCGAGCCCGCCCAGCGAGAACGCCGGATCGGCGCCCTCCTGCAGGGCACGGCCGAACATCATGGCGGCGGGGCCGCCTTGGGAGAAACCGCTGACCCGTACGCGCTCGTCGAACGTCCGTCCCTGGTCGCTCGCCACCTCCTCGGCGGCCCGCAACGCGTCCAGCGCGGCGGAGACGGTGGCTTCGGGGTGCCCGTACGGGTGGGCGCCCGGCCCTTCTCCGAGCCCGAGGTAGTCCGGTGCGGACACGGCCTGCCCGGTGGTGGCGAACAGCAGCGCCACCGCCCGGTCGGTGGACTGCTCCTTCATCGAGGCGACGTCACCCCGGTAGACGGTGGTGCCGTGGAGCCAGGTCACCACGCCGAGATCACTCCGCTCGTTCCGGGGAAAGGCGACCAGCTGGCCGGCCGTGGTCGGTTCGCCGTGTGTGCCGATGGTCCGGTAGACCACGCGCTGCGCACTCACGCCGAACCGGACCTGCGCCGCGTCGATCCCGGCCGCCTGCAGGCGGGTCCTCACCTCGTCCGCCGCGAGATCGGCCACGGGCACCGACGACACCACACTGCCGCGGCCCGGATCGGCCACCGTTTCGGGCTGGCCCGTGCCGCAGGCCGCGGTGAGACCCACGGCAGCGATGGCTCCGATCCGCGCGAACTTCTTGAGGTGCTCGAGTTTCACCTGATCATCTTTGAGTCGCCGGGCACCGGGATCGATCAGGCGAACCCCCGGGAGCCCACTGCGGACAACCCCACCCGGCACGGGTGAGGGCGCCCACGGGGAGGTCCTCCCCGCGCGGCGGCGCGAACCTCGACGGTCGGTTCGCAGGGGCCGACGAAGGCCGAGCTGCCGCGCCGGTCCGTGCCGCCGTTCGGGTCGGATCCGGTGGGACGAGGTGTCGGCCGGGCGGGACGGGGGTAGGAAGGCGTCGGGAGCGCAGGCAGGCCAAGGCCGGACCGGAGGAGAAGGTCCGTCCTCCCGGCAGCGCTCCCGGCGCGGGTACCGGAGCACCCACGCGGAGCACGCCGCGAGGAGGCTCGACGCCGTGGGTCTGCGCCGTCGGACGGTCGTCGTCCGCCGTCGCCGAGACCGACACGCACGGCGCACCGTGCACGCCTGGTAACCCGGCAGCCGCGTCCACAGGCGCCGCCCGAGCGATCGGGCGGCGTCTCCTGCGCGTCGCCTGCCCGTCCCGGCGGGGAGGTGACGTAACGTGATCACATGATCGCTGTCCGGCGTCGGCTGCTGCTCGCCGGTCTTGCCGCGAGCGCCGTGGCCGGTGGCGGCCCGCCGGGCCCACCGTGGCGCTCCGATCCGGACGCGACCCTGCGGCGCCTGGCCGGCTCCCTCGATCCCGACCAGGACTACCGGGCCCCCACCGCCGACGAGCGGGCCGCCGTGCCCGCCGCGATCGACCGGCTGGTCTCGGGGAACGCCGGCCCGGACGCGGTCGCGATGTTCGACCGCCTCGCGATGGACCTGTCGGCCGGTACGGACCCGGCGACCGGACGGCCGTTCCTGCTGGCGGCGAGCCGTCCCGGGGCCGAGGAGAGCTGGGGTGCCGTGGTCGTCGACCGCGGGGCCGAGCCGTCGGTGGTTGTGGAGGTGCCGCACCCGGTCGCCGACCGCGACACCGAGCACGTCGGGCTCGCCCTGTTCCGGGCCGTGCCCGGCGCCGTCCTGCTCGTCGGGGGCGCGCACCGACGTGCGGCGGGCGAGCACGCGGACGTCGCCCACCACGAGGACTCGTTCTTCCACGCCGTCGCCGGCCACCTCGGCGCGCGCGGGATGCCCGAGCTGCAGCTGCACGGTTTCGGCAGCGCCTCGCTGCCCGCCGTCGACGCGGTCGTCTCCGCGGGTGCCGGCACCGCCGGGCTGCTGACGATGCTGGTCGCCGACGAGCTCGACGCCGCCGGGCCTGCCGTCTGCCGAGCCTGGAGGCAGGACTGCGGTGCGCTGGAAGGTCGGACCAACGCGCAGGGACGGGCCGCGGCAGTAGACGGCCGCCCCTTCGTGCACGTCGAGCTCAGCCGGGCCGTGCGCGGGCAGGCGCGCCGCGGCGTGATCGTGGAGGCGCTGGCACGCGCGGTGGTGCCGGTCTGAGCAGCGGCTGGCCGCCACGGCGATGATCGGCGGGTGGCCTCACCGCTCCCAGGCGGATGTCGCGTCCAGCCGCTCCCTCCACAACGCCTCGGCCGCTCCGTCCGGGTCCCACTCGTGCGTGAAGTCGATGAGCTCCACGCATCGGCGGATCATGGCTGCCCGTCGCTCCTGCCAGGGGAACGACGTGCCATATGCGGCGTACAGGGCCGGGATCGCCGACGTCCGACGAGGGTGGTGCGTGCGCACGATCCACTCGCACCACGCGAGGTCGACCACGGGATCGGCGCGGTCGAGGGAGGAGAACTCCCAGTCCAGGACGGCGGTGACCCGCAGGGTGTCCGGGGTGAGCAGCGTGTTCTGCGGGCCGAAGTCGCCGTGGGTGCAGCCGGCGGCATGGATCTTTCGCAGTACCTCGCCGCAGGCGGTGAGCACCCGATCCCCGTGTCCGGCGTCGATGAGCTCCTGTCCCTGGGTGCCTGCGACGAAGCCCAGCGTGAGCGTTCCGGCGCTCCGATCCAGGACCTCGGGGACCGGGACGCGGCCCGAGAAGGTCGTGAGTGCCGCGTACTCGCGCTCCGCACGGAGGACGGCCCGTGGTCCCTCGTACCTCTTGACCACTGTCGCGCCGTCGCCGACGGTGGCGTTCGTATAGCCGTGCCTCAGGCTCCGCATCAGGGAGTCCCGCCGCGCGGTTCCTGCGCCTCGGTCTCTCGTCCCCGCGCGGCCAGCAACGGGGCCAGCACGTGGGTGCCCGGCCCCGGTCGGCCGCCCGGTCCGGGGCGCGGCTCGGTGTTGGCGACCGACAGCGGTTCGTGGCAGTGGGCGCAGACCGTCAGCGGGGTGGTGTCGCGACCGCAGTCGTGGTGGTGCACCAGCGCGGGTGGCCCCGTCTCGTCGGCGTACCAGCGGTCGCCCCAGCTCATGAGGGCCAGCAGCACCGGGTAGAGCTCCGCACCCTTGTCGGTGGCGCGGTAGTGCTCGCGCGGGGGGTGGTCCTGGTAGCGCTCGCGGGCGAGCACGCCTTCGGCGACGAGGCGGGCGAGCCGGGCGGCGAGCACCTTGCGGGAGATGCCGAGGTCCTCGGCGATGTCGTCGAAGCGGGTCACCCCCAGCAGGACGTCGCGCATGATCAGCGCGGTCCACGCGTCGGCGAAGAGGTCGGTCGCGCGGGCGATCGAGCAGGCGACGCCGGCGAGCGGGGTCCTGGTCACGAGCAGCCACACTAGTCGGTTCCCTCGGCGAACTCGATGCGCTAGGTTCCCTGTGGGAACTCGATCTGGAGGTGGCCCTGCCGATGCGCATCGCACTCGACTCGCCCGACGCCGTCGACGGCCGTCACCTCCGTGCCGTGACGTTCCAGCCCGTACGCATGCAGTACGTGCACCGGACGTTGGAACGCACCGGCCTCGACCCCGTGGGTGCCCCCGCCCTGGTCGTCGGCAGCATCCGCGGCGACCTTGCCCGGGGGCTCGCCGCACTGGGCATGGACGTCTGTGCGGTCGACCCGGCGCCTGCCGCCACGCGGCTCGCGCAGGAGGCGGACGACGGCGCTGCGGTCCGCTACCGGACGGCTGCCGCGGAGGACCTCGGCGCCCTCCCGGACGCCGCCTTCGCCTTCGCCTACTACGCCGACACCTTCGAGATCACCCCGGACCTGCCGGCGGTGATCGAGCACGCGGCACGGGTCCTGCGGCCGGGTGGGGTGCTCGTCTACGACACGGTGGCGCGCACGGTGGTCTCGCGGCTGGTCTACCTCGGCGCGTTCCAGGCGATCCCGGCCACGCGGATCGTTCCGCCGGGTCGCTACCGGGCCGAGCGCCTGCGCCCACCCGCAGAGGTCGCCCACGCACTCGCGGGCGCAGGACTGCGCAGCGAGGACGTGTGCGGATTCCGGCCGCGCAGCATCGGCGCGCTGGTCCGGGCCGTGCTCGACCGCAAGAGCGGCCGGCTGCACGACGAGGACCTGCCCGCGGCGGTCGAGTTCCTGCTCGACCCGGGGCACGCGCCGGTCGTCACCTACTTCGGGACGGCCCGCAAGCCGACCTGAGGCCGGCTCAGGTCGCCAGGTCGTTCGACGGGCTGCGCCAGCGGACCGTGGGGGACAGGGCGGTGTGGTTGACGCGCTCGCGGTGCTGCTCCACCACCGGGAACAGCGACGTGATGAGCGTGTCGGAGAGCCGGTGCGGCTGCAGCCCGAGCGACGGCAGCCCCGTGAACACCACGTTGTAGTAGTGCTGGTCGGCCTCGACGCGGGGGTTCTCGAGGTTCTCCACCTCGACGATGCCGGGGAAGGTGTCGGACACGGCCTTGGCCATCTCGTGCACCGACATGGACTCGGTGAGCTGGTTGAACACGCGGAACTCGCCGGGCTCGGCGGGGTTGGCCGCGGCGAGGCGGATGCACTCGACGGTGTCGCGGATGTCGATGATCCCGCGGGTCTGGCCGCCGGAGCCGTAGACGGTGAGGGGCTCGCCCAGCACCGCCTGGATGACGAAGCGGTTGAGCACCGTGCCGAAGACCGCGTCGTAGTCGAAGCGGGTGGCCAGGCGGGGGTCGCGCTCGGTCTGGGGCGTCTGCTGCCCGTAGACCACGCCCTGGTTCAGGTCGGTGGCGCGCAGGCCCCAGATGCGGCAGGCGAACTCGATGTTGTGGCTGTCGTGCACCTTGCTCAGGTGGTAGAAGGAGTTCGGCCGCTTCGGGAACATCACCCGGTCGCGCCGGCCCTTGTGCTCGATCTCGAGCCAGCCCTCTTCGATGTCGATGTTGGGCGTGCCGTACTCGCCCATCGTGCCGAGCTTGACCAGGTGGATCGAGGGGTCGATCTCGGCGATCGCGTAGAGCAGATTGAGGTTGCCGATCACGTTGTTGTGCTGGGTGTGCACGGCGTGGGCCCGGTCGATCATCGAGTAGGGCGCGGAGCGCTGCTCGGCGAAGTGCACGATCGTGTCCGGCCGGAAGCGGCGCACGACGTCGAACAGGAACTCCGCGTCGACGAGGTCCCCGACGAAGGTCTCGATGCGGCGGCCCGTCAGGTCGTGCCACACGTCGGTGCGGACCTCGAGCGGCTCGATCGGGACGAGGCTCTCCACGCCCATCTCGTCGTCGTAGCGACGACGCAGGAAGTTGTCGACGATGCCGACCTCGTCGCCGGTGTCGGACAGGTGCAGCGCGGTGGGCCACCCGAGGTAGCCGTCACCACCGAGAACGAGAACCCGCACGATTCCCCCGTCTGTCGATCGATCGGAACGACCGGGCGCGTTGCCTGCGCCGGGGAGCGGATCCCGACCGAGAACTACTCGGACAAACCGTACGGTAACCGGATCGTGTGGCGGACCGGTCGTCGGGAGGTGCGCCGCGAGCGGATCGCCGGGGGTGGGCGGGAGCGGATCGGCCGTAAGGCAGGATTGCGGTGATGACCAGGAACGGACCGGCCACCCGCGCCGGCGTCGGTACGAGGGCGATCAGCGCGTTGCTCACCGCGGCGGTCGCAGGTTCGGTCTACCGCAGCGCCTGCGCGGTCGATCGGCGCCGCCGCGTCGTGCCGCTGCGCGACGCGCGCTCCCGTTCCGCGGCCCCCGCGACCGTCACCGTCGTCGTCCCGGCCCGCAACGAGGCCGCCGTGCTCGACGACTGCCTGCACGCCATCCGGAGTCAGACCTACAGCCGGGACGGCGGGCTGCGTCTCGTCGTGGTCGACGACGACTCGAGCGACGCGACCGGCGAGATCGCCCATCGCCACGCCCGGGAGGACGCCTGCGTCTCGGTCGTCCGGACCGCCGGTCCGCCGCCGGGCTGGACGGGCAAGGTGCACGCGATGCACGCCGGGATCGAGGCGGCCGGCGCACCCCAGCCCGGTGAGTGGCTCCTGTTCGTCGATGCCGACACGGTGCTGGGGCCCGAGGCGCTCGAACGCCTGCTGGCCACCGCGCTCGCGGTCGACGCCGATCTCGTCTCGACGCCCGGCGGGCCGCCCCGGGGCCACTCGCTCAGCTGGCCGCTGCTGGTGCCGCCGGCGATGCAGATGATCGGGGAGAACGCGGACCCCGACGGCGCGGGCGGCAAGGCGTTCGCGATCGGGCACTGCATCCTCGTGCGCCGCGAGCAGTACACCAAGATGGGGGGCTGGGAGGCCCTGGCCTCCCGGCGCAACGAGGACATCGCCCTCGCCACCGCCGTGCGCGACTGCGGCGGCACCACCCGCACCGTCGACGGCCTGGATCACGTCACGACCACCGGCATGGATCCGTTCGGCCAGGGATGGGGCTCGTTCCGCAAGAGCTTCATGGCGGCGACCCGCGGCTCGATCCCGGTGCTGCTCGGCGGTGGGCTCGGCCAGATCGCGTTGGCACTGGCGGCGCCCGCCGCTGTCGTCGCCGGTGCGCGGTCACGGCGCCGCTGGCTGACCGCCGTGGGAGCGGCCGGGTGGGTCGCGCAGAGCGTGGCGCACCAGCAGAACGCCGACCTCATGCGCTCCGCGCCCTGGCTGGCACCGCTCGCCCCGCTCACCGGTGCGCTGTTCGGCGGAGTCCTGGTCGACGGCGCGATCCGGTCGCTGCGCGGCACCGGCTCGTGGAAGGGCCGCCCCGACACGCGAGCGTGACCGCTCCGGTGTCAGCCGCCGGTGTCGTCACGCAGCTGCAGCACGGTACGCAACACGTACTCGACCGCCGAGTCGAACGCGCGGCCCCGCAGCTCCCCGCGCGCCGCGAGGTTGCGGGCCGCGAACTCGACGACCTGATCGGGCCCGACCCGGCGGACGACGACCTCCGCGATCTCCTCGAGCTCGAGCCCGGGGTTGTCCAGGCGGGCCAGCGCGAACGCGACGACCAGCTCGTCGACCGTCACGAGATCGCTCCTGTTCGCGGTGGGTGTCCACCCATCATCCTCCGAACCTGGCGACGCGCGATCGGCGCCACCCGCACGGGGCCGGGTGGCACGGCGCAGACTGCGGGGAACGGGCTGCGAGCGGCGGCGGCCGCCGGGAGAAGGAGGAGCACCACATGTCGAAGGTCGCCATCGTCGGGTGCGGCGCGATGGGGTCGGTCTACGCGGGGTTGATGCAACGCGCCGGGCACGAGGTGCACGGCGTGTGCCTGTGGCCCGACCACGTCGAGGCCGTGAACGCCGGTGGCCTGCGCGTGCACGGTGCGAGCGGGGACCACACCGTCGGGCTCACGTCGATGTCCCTGACGACCGACGGGATCGGCGTGTGCGACCTGGTCGTCATCGCCACGAAGGCGTTCGACGTCGTGGCGGCCGCGGAATCGGCACGATCGCTGATCGGGCCCGCCACGGTGGTCCAGAGCATCCAGAACGGGCTCGGCTCGCCGGAACGGGTGGCCGCGGTCCTCGGCGGGGAGCGCCTCGCCATCGGGGTGGTCGGCGGCTTCGGCGCGTCGGTGCCCGCGCCCGGCGTGGCCCACCACAACGGCATGGAGATGATCCGCTTCGGCGCCTTCGCGAGCCTGCCCCGGGAGGCGCTGGAGGCGTCGGCGCAGATCTGGACGTCGTCGGGCTTCGCGGTGCGGTTGTTCGAGGACACCGACCGGATGGTGTGGGAGAAGTTCATCATGAACGTCGCCTTCTCCGGCACCACCTGCGTCACCGGGCTGACGATCGGTCAGGTGCTGGCCTCCCCGAGCGCCTGGGCGGTGGCGCAGGCCTGTGCGCGCGAGGCGCTGGCCGTGGCGGACGCGGCGGGCATCACGCTCGACGTCGGCGACCCGATCGCGCACGTCCGCGCCCTGGGCGGCAAGATCCCCGACGCCCGCCCGTCGATGTTGCTCGACTTCCTGCTCCAGCGCCGGGGTGAGGTCGACGCCATCGTCGGGCAGGTGGGGGTGCTGGGGCAGCGGTACGGCGTCGCCACCCCCGTGACACGGACGGTGGCCGACCTGATCCGGGCCCGGGAATCGACCTACCTCCCGGGGGACGAGGGCTGATCGCGGGCCTGCACCGGCGTCGGGTCGACCGTCGGCACGGCGATCCAGTCGAGGTGCTTGGCGGTGCGGGTGTCCCCGGAGGAGCGGCCCCGCACCCGTCGGATCAGCCATGGCAGGACGTGCTCGCGGTAGTACCGCGCCTCGGCCAGCAGTCGGCGAGCCACCGGCGAATCGGCGCTCGCGCCCTGGGCCGCGGGCCCCTCGCCCAGTGCGGCGAGGACGAGCGCGGCGACGCGCTGGTGGCCGGCCGCGTTCAGGTGCAGCCGGTCGGGCGACCAGTGGTGCGCGCGCCGGATCTCCGTGTCGTGGAAGACGTCCACCAGCTCCACGCCGTGCCGCGCCGCCAGCCCGGCGACACCGGTCGTGAGCTCCTCGCCGCGCCGGCGGACCGTGCGCCCGAAGGGGAGCCGGTCGGAGGGGTCGGCGCCGCTGAGCAGCACGAGCCGCACTCCCGCCGCCCGACAGCGCAGGACCGCCCGTTCGGTGAGACCGAGGAGGTGGGCCACGTCGATGCCCGGGCGGAGCATGTCGTTGCCGCCGCCGTTGAGGGTGATCAGGTCCGGGGCCGGGGTGAGGGACAGCGCCGCGTCGAGCTGCTCGGTGACGATCGGCTCCAGCAGGCGCCCCCGCACCGCCAGGTTCGCGTAGTGCACCTCGCCGCCCCGCGCGGCGGCCAGGCCGGCGGCGACCCGGTCCGCCCATCCCCGCACCGCCCCGCCGGGGAGCTCGTCACCCACGCCCTCGGTGAAGCTGTCCCCGATCGCCGCGTACCGCACCGCACCACACTATGTGCTCAGCGGAAGACCACGGTGCTGCGGTCATTGAGCAGGACGCGTCGTTCGCAGTGCCAACGCACGGCGCGGGACAGGGCCAGGGCTTCCGCGTCGCGCCCGACCGTGGAGAGGCTGCGGGGGTCGAAGGTGTGGTCGATCCGGATCACCTCCTGCTCGATGATCGGGCCCTCGTCGAGCTCCGGTGTGACGTAGTGCGCTGTGGCGCCGACGAGCTTCACGCCGCGGTCGTAGGCCTGGTGGTAGGGCTTCGCCCCGGTGAACCCGGGCAGGAACGAGTGGTGGATGTTGATCGCGCGCCCGTGCAGCCTGCGGCACAGACCGTCGGAGAGCACCTGCATGTAGCGGGCCAGCACCACGAGGTCGGCGCGGTGCTCGTCCACGAGCTCGAGCAGGCGCTGCTCGGCCTGCGGCTTGGTGTCCGGGGTGACCGGCACGTGGACGTAGGGCAGCCCGGCCGCCTCGGCCATCGGGCGCAGGTCCTCGTGGTTGGAGACCACCGCGACGAGGTCGGCCCCGAGGCTGCCGGCACGCCACCGGAAGATCAGGTCGTTGAGGCAGTGGCCCATCCGCGACACCATCACCAGCGCGCGGACGGGCTGGTCGTCAGTGAGGGAGAAGCTCATCCCGAACTCGTCGGCCACCTGCGCGAAGGCCGCGGACAGCGCGTCGGCCCGCACCTCCCCGGCGGAGACGAACGCGGTGCGCAGGAACAGCGTGCCGCGGACCGGGTCGTCGAACTGCTGGTGCTCGACGATGTCGCAGCCGTGACCGAAGAGGAACGCGCTGACCGCGTGCACGATGCCGGGGCGCTGCGGGCAGCTCAGGGTGAGGGTGGAGGTGCGGGTCACAGCGGGTCTCCTCGGGTCAGCACTCGACGACGTTCAGGGCGAGCCCGCCGCGGGCGGTCTCCTTGTACTTGTCCTTCATGTCGGCCCCGGTCTCGCGCATGGTCTTGATCGCCTTGTCGAGCGTGACGTGGTGGTGGCCGTCGCCGCGCAGGGCCATCCGGGCCGCGGTGATCGCCTTGATCGCCCCCACGGCGTTGCGCTCGATGCACGGGATCTGCACGAGCCCGCCCACCGGGTCGCAGGTGAGCCCGAGGTTGTGCTCGATTCCGATCTCCGCGGCGTTCTCCACCTGCTCCGGGGTGGCGCCGAGCACCTCGGCGAGCCCGGCCGCGGCCATCGAGCACGCCGAACCCACCTCGCCCTGGCACCCGACCTCGGCCCCGGAGATCGAGGCGTTCTCCTTGAACAGCAGCCCGACGGCCGCGGCCGTGAGCAGGAATCGCACCACGCCGTCCTCGGAGTAGGAGCCGGCGAAGCGGCGGTAGTAGTGCAGGACGGCGGGGATGATGCCCGCGGCCCCGTTGGTCGGAGCGGTGACCACGCGCCCGCCCGCCGCGTTCTCCTCGTTGACGGCGAGCGCGCAGAGGGTGACCCAGTCGAGCGCGTGCAGGGCCCGGTCCTCGTCCTCCCCGCCCCCGGCCTCGAGCCGCTCCCGGAGTGCGGCGGCGCGCCGTCGGACCTTCAGCCCGCCCGGGAGCACACCCGTGGTGTGCGTGCCGCGCTCCACGCACTCCTGCATCACCGACCAGATGTGCAGCAGCCCGGCCCGCACCTCTTCCTCAGGACGGCGCACGAGCTCGTTGGCGAGCATGACCTCGCTGATGCTCATGCCGGTCTCGCGGGTGTGCTGCAGCAGCTCCCCGCCCGTGCGGAACGGGTGGGGAACCGGGGTCGGGTCCGCGACGAGCACGGGACGTCCCGTGTCGTCCTCGTCGAGGACGAACCCGCCGCCCACCGAGAAGTACTCGCGGGCGAGCAGCTCGGCGCCGCCGGCGTCGAGCGCCCGGAAACGCATGCCGTTGGTGTGGAACGGCAGCCGCTTGCGGCGGTGCAGCACGATGTGGTCGTCGACCGAGAAGGCGATCGCGTGCTTGCCGCCGAGCAGGAGCTCGCCGCGCGTGCGGACGGTGGCCACGCGTGGCTCCGCGGCCGCCGGGTCGACGACGTCGGGTTGCTCGCCCTCCAACCCCAGCACCACCGCCTTCACACTGCCGTGGCCGTGGCCGGTGGCCCCGAGCGAGCCGAACAGCTCCGCGCGCACCCCGCCCGTGCGGGGGAGCAGGCCCTCGCGGTCCAGCAGGGTCACGAAGGAGTGCGCGGCCCGCATCGGTCCGACCGTGTGGGAGCTGGAAGGCCCGATCCCGACCGTGAAGAGATCGAACACGCTGATCGTCATGAGATGTGTGCGGCGTCGACACGCTGTGTGCGGTGGGCCTGGTGCCGCATCTCAGCGCCGGATCCTCGTCATGTCCGGGTCCACCAGTGGTTCCACCGCCACCGTGGCGGGGATGCGGCGGCCGAAGTACTCGATCTCGACCGCGGTTCCCGGGACCGCCTCGGCCGGCAGCCAGGCGTAGGCGATGGGTGCACCGATGGTGTGTCCGAAGGCCGCGCTGGTGACGTAGCCCGCGGGGCGCCCGTGCAGGAAGACGGGCTCGTGGCCCAGCACCACGCTGCGCCGGTCGTCGATGGTGAGGCAGGACAGCCGGCGGGTGACCGTGTCGGCGCTGCGTCCGGCGAGGGCGTCGCGGCCGACGAACTCGCCCTTGGCCGGCCGGACCGCGAACCCGACCCCCGCCTCGTACGGGTCGTGCTCGGTGGTCATGTCGTGCCCCCAGGAGCGGTAGCCCTTCTCCAGCCGGAGGCTGTTGAACGCCGCCCGCCCGGCCGCGATCACGCCGAGCTCCTGGCCTGCCTCCCACAGCACGTCCCACAGCCGCAGCCCGTACTCCGCGCTGGTGTAGATCTCCCAGCCGAGCTCGCCGACGTAGGACAGCCGCATCGCGGTGACCGGTACCCCGCCGACGCGCGCCGGCATCGCCCGGAAGTACTTCAGGGCCTCGTGCGAGAAGTCCTCCCGCGACAGCGGCTGCACCAGGTCGCGGGCCAGGGGGCCCCACACCCCGATGCAGCAGGTGCCACCGGTGATGTCCCGGACCTGCACGTCCGACCCGCCGTTGGAGGACGCAGCGTGGCGGCGGAAGTGGTCCAGGTCGAGGTTGCCGTTGGCGCCCACCTGGAACCGGTCGGCACCGAGGCGGGCCACGGTGAGGTCGCTGCGCACGCCTCCCGCCTCGTCGAGCGCCAGGGTGTAGGTGACCGAGCCGACCGACTTGTCCATCTTCCCGGTGGTGAGCCGGTCGAGCAGCGCCAGCGCGCCGGGGCCGCTGACCTCGAGGCGCTTGAGCGGGGTCATGTCGTAGAGCGCCACGCCCTCGCGGGTGCGCCATGCCTCGGCGGCGGCGACGGGGGAGTGGAACTCGGCTGCCCACGGCTCGCGCTCGGGAGGCCGCCACGCCTCGGGAAGCTGCGCCACCAGCGGCGCGTTGGCCTCGTACCAGTGCGGGCGCTCCCAGCCCGCGGCCTCCAGGAACACCGCACCCAGCTCGCGCTGGCGGGCGTGGAACGGGCTCACCCGCACGTCGCGCGGAGATCGGCGCGGTTCGAGGGGGTGCAGCACGTCGTAGATCTCCACGAAGTTCTGCTGCGAGGTCTCGCTGACGTAGTCCTCGCCGAGCTGGACCTCCTCGAAGCGGTGCACGTCGCACCCGTGCAGCTCGAGCTCGCTGCGCCCGTCCACCAGCAGCTGCGCCACCGCCCGGGCCACGCCGGCGGAGTGGGTGACCCAGACGGCCTCGGCGATCCAGAATCCGGCCACGTCCGGCGACTCGCCGATCAGCGGGCCGCCGTCCGGGGTGAACGAGAAGATCCCGTTGAAGCCCTCCTCGATCTTCGCCGATGCGAGGGCGGGCAGCAGCGCGACGCTCTGCTCCCAGGACGGCGCGAAGTCCTCCTCGGTGAAGGGCAGCATCGAGGGCATCGCCGACGCGGTGACCTCCCCTTCCTCATCGAGCTCGGACAGCCGCACCGGCATCGGCCGGTGGGCGTAGCTGCCGATCCCGAGCCGGTCGACGTGCTCGCGGAAGTACAGGTCCTGGTCCTGGTGGCGCAGGATCGGCAGGCCGGCCTCCGCGCGCTCGTCGTTCCGACCGGCGAGCTCGGTGAGCTGCCCGGTCTTCACGTACTGGTGGGCCAGCGGGAGCAGCGGCACGGGCATGCCCACCATGGCGCCCACGGCCTGCCCCCAGAACCCGGCGCAGCACACGACGATGTCGGCCGGCAGGACACCGTCGCCGGTGCGCACCCCGGTGACGCGACCGCCTGCCTGCGCGATGCCGGTGACCCGGGTGGAGCCCTGGAACACCGCGCCGCGGGCCTGGGCGCGGCGCACCAGGGCGGCGACCACCCGCGGGGCCTTCGCCAGGCCGTCGGAGGGGATGTGGAACCCGCCGAGCACGCGGTCGCGGTCGAGCAGGGGGTGCAGGCGCGCGCACTCGTCGGCGTCGACGACGCGGCTCTCGATGCCCCACGATGTGGCCCAGCCGTGGCGACGCTGCAGATCGGCCAGCCGCTCCGGCGTGGTGGCGACCTCCAGGCCGCCCACCTGGTTGAAGCACCACTGACCGTCGAGGTCGAGGGCGGAGAACTTCTCGACCGAATAGCGGGCGAGGAGCGTCATCGTCCTCGACGCGTTCGTCTGGAACACCAGACCGGGCGCGTGCGAGCTGGAGCCGCCGGTGAGCGGCAGCGGGCCCTGGTCGACGACGGTGACGCGGTCCCACCCCCGGGCGGTGAGCTCGTCGGCGAGGTTGGCGCCGACGATCCCGGCTCCGATGATCACGACCTGCGGCGAACTGGGCATCAGGCTCCCCTCCCGGGGTCGGTGCTGCATGCGGATTCGGGGCCGTACTCCACCGCTGCATCGAGCAGCCAGGTGGCCAGGTAGCAGGCGAACGACGAGCGGACCAGGAGCTGGTAGTGGAACCCGCTGTCGTCGAGGGCGAGCAGGACGACACCGGCCTGGCCGAGGGTGGTCTGGGCCGCGGAGCCCGCGGGGAACACGCGGGGGTGCAGATCCAGGGAGCAGCCCGTGGCGAGCACATCGCGGACGTGCTCGCCGCGGAGCGAGAGCGTGGTGCGCTGTGCGGACACGTCGATCACGGCGCCGTGGTGCCCGACCGCCGCGCGCAGGCCGGCGTCCAGCTGCTCGGGCGTGGTGAACGGGCTGGTGACGAGCCACTCGTCGGGCCCCAGCCAGATCACGGTGGTGGTGTCGCCCTGCACCCACGTGCCCGGTGTGCTGGGCAGCGCGACGCCCAGGTGCGCGGCGACGGCCCCAGCGGCCGGCCCCTCCGCTGCGAGGCGCAGATCGGCCATCGCGACGAACGGCTCCGGGACGACCTGGACGCTGTCGGGCAGGGCCGCGAACCGCTCCGACCAGCCCTGCAGGGGACTGGTCCGAGGCAGGGTCGCCCCCGAGGTATCAGCCGTCACGGCGCGCTCCTTCCGGGTCGACGAGGACGGATCCGGTGACCTCCACGGGCACCAGGGCGCCGGCGAGCGGAACGTGCAAGGTGTCGCCGATGCGGCTGCGGCCGGCCTTGACCAGCGCGAGGGCGAACGGGCGACCCAGCTCCGCACTCCGGTAGCTGGACGTGACGTGGCCGAGCATGGGGACGGGCGGCTCGGGCAGGGTGTCGCACTCGACGATCTGCGCGCCCTCGGGCAACACCGTGCGCCGGTCCACCGGGAGCAGCCCGACCAGCTGCTTGCGCAGGGGGTTCTGGTTCTCCGGGCGCAGATGCGAGCGCTTGCCCACGAAGTCGGGCTTCTTCTTCGACACCGCCCATGACATCCCGAGGTCCTGCGGGGTGACGGTGCCGTCGGTGTCCTGCCCGATGATCGGGTAGCCCTTCTCGGCGCGCAGCACGTGCATCGTCTCGGTGCCGTAGGGCGTGATCCCGTAGGGCTCGCCGGCGGCGAGGAGCCGCTCCCACACGGCCTGGGCGTGCCAGGAGCTGACGTTGACCTCGTAGGCCAGCTCGCCGGAGAAGCTCACCCGCGCGATCCGGACCGGTACACCGTCGAGGTGGGTGTCGCGCCAGGCCATGAACCCGAACGCGTCGGCGGACACGTCGACGTCGGGGAAGACCGCGCCGACCACGTCCCGCGAGCGGGGCCCGACCACGGGGAAGGTGGACCACTGCTCGGTGACCGAGGTGAGGTGCACCCGCAGGTCCGGCCACTCGGTCTGGACCCACTCCTCCATCCAGTCCAGGACCTTCGCGGCGCCGCCGGTGGTGGTGTAGACGAGGAACCGGTCCTGCGCCGCGCGCAGCACCGTGCCGTCGTCGAGGACCATGCCGTCGGCTCCGCACATGACGCCGTAGCGGATCATCCCGACCTTCAGGCTGCTGATCATGTTCGTGTAGAGGCGGTCGAGCAGCACCGCCGCGTCCGGTCCCTGGACGTCGATCTTGCCGAGCGTGGAGCCGTCGAGGATGCCGACGCCGCTGCGGGCCGCGGCGCACTCCCGCAGGACGGCGGTCTCCATGTCCTCGCCGGGGCGTGGGTAGTAGCGGGGCCGCTTCCACTGACCGACGTCCTCGAAGACCGCGCCGTGGGCCACGTGCCAGTGGTGGAGGGCGGAGGTGCGCTCGGGGTCGAACAACGCGCCGCGCTGCCGCCCGGCCAGCGCCGCGAAGGCCACCGGTGTGTAGGGCGGGCGGAAGGTGGTGGTGCCCAGTTCCTGGACCGGGCGGCCCAGCAGCTCCGCGACGATCCCGGACGTGATCACGCCGGAGGTCTTGCCCTGGTCGTGCGCGGTGCCGATCGTCGTGTAGCGCTTCACGTGCTCCACCGACCGCATACCGGCGCCGACGGCACGGGCGATGTCGGCCACCGTGGCGTCGCGCGCCACGTCGACGAACTGCGTGGTGGTGTCGCCCTCGGGCACCCGCCACAGCACCAGTGGCGGCGTGCTTTCGTAACCTCGCTCCGCCGTGGGGACCCGGGTGCTCGCCCCCGCGTCGATCCCCAGGCCGGCGAGCGCGGCCCGGGCCGTCCGGTCGCCGTCGTTCAGGCAGGCGTCGAGGTCGAACCGGCCGTTCGCGGAACCGGCGACCGTGGTGTCCGGAAGGGCCTCTCCCGGTACGAACGCGCCCAGGCCGGCGTCGTAGCGCAGCTTCCCGCGGGCCTGGCTGAACAGGTGCACTGCCGGGTTCCAGCCGCCGCTGACCAGCAGCAGGTCGCACGCCACCGGCTCGCCGCCGACGAGCGCGTGGGTGATCCGGTTGCCGCCGCGGGTACCGGTGACGACCTGGCCGGCGCGCACCGGGATGCCGCGGCGCTCGCACTCCGCGCGCCACTGCACCGGGACGTCGCGACGGGCGTCGACGACCGCGTGCACGCGCACCCCGGCGTCGGCGAGCTCGACCGCCGCGGCGTAAGCGGCGTCGTCGGTGGTGAACACGACCGCGTCGCGCCCGGCCAGCACTCCGTAACGGTGCAGGAAGGTGCGTGCGGCACCGGCCAGCATGATCCCCGGACGGTCGTTGTCGGAGAAGACCACCGGCCGCTCGTGGGCGCCGGTGGCGATCACCACGTGCCGGGCGCGGATCCGCCAGATCCGCTGCCGCGAGAGGTTGCGCGGAGCTGTGGGGCCGAGGTGGTCGGTGCGCCGCTGCAGCGCGAGCACGAACCGGTCGTCGTAGTGCCCGAACGCCGTGGTGCGCTGCAGGTGCAGGACGTCGGGCAGCTCCGCCAGCTCGGCGACGGCGCCGGCCACCCACTCGCCCGCAGGCGCGCCGTCGAGGGTGTCGCCTGCGCCGAGCAGGCTCCCGCCCGCCTCGCACTGCTCGTCGAGGAGCACCACGCGGGCGCCGGCGCGGGCCGCGGTGAGCGCCGCGACCAGCCCGGCCGGCCCGGCTCCGACGACGAGCACGTCGGCATGGGCGTGCTTCGCGTCGTAGCGGGCGGTGTCGGGCACCTCGGCGAGCCGCCCCCGCCCCGCGATGCCGCGGGCCGACAGCCCGTCGGTGAGCTCGATCGTGGTGGCGAGCAGCATGGGCTCGGGGAAGGGCTCCTCGACCTGCACCAGCCCGCTCGGATCCTCCGCCCACGCCGCCGCGATGCCGCGCGGACGGCCACGCGCGATGCTCGTGGTGAGGTGGTGGCGGCCGTGCGCGAGCAGCGCCGAGGCCAGCGTGTCGCCGGGGTGACCGGTGAGCCGTTCCCCGTTGAAGGTGAAGGTGCAGGTGGTGCCGCGGTCGATCCGGCCGTGGGCGGGGACGCGGAAGGCGCTCATGACGTCACCGGCCGGGACTCGCCGGGGCGGTGGACGCCGTGGAAGCGGTAGGAGACGGTGTCGCGCACGGCGTTGAACCAGCGCCGGCAGCCGGCGGTGTGGCTCCACCGCTCGGCGAACACGCCCTTCGGGTTGTCGCGGAAGAAGACGTAGTGCGCCCACTCCTCGTCGGAGAGCGCTTGCGGGTCCTCGGGGTAGGCGACGTGCGCCTGCCCGCCGTAGTGGAACTCGACTTCCTCGCGCGGCCCGCACCAGGGGCATTCGATGAGTTGCACGGTGACTCCTGACGGTCCCGACTAGTGGGCCACGGCGGCGGCGCCGTGCTCGTCGACCAGCGCGCCGGTGACGAAGCGCTCCAGCGTGAACGGGGCGGTGAACGGGTGTGGCTCGTCGTGGGCGATCGTGTGGGCCATGCACCAGCCCACGCCGGGCGTGGCCTTGAACCCGCCGGTGCCCCAGCCGCAGTTGAGGTAGAGGTTCGTGTACGGGGTGCGCCCGACGATCGGGGACGCGTCGGGTGTGACGTCGACGATCCCGCCCCAGGTGCGCAGCAGGTGCGCCCGGGCGAACACGGGGAACAGCTCCACCGCGGCCGCCATCTGGCGCTCGATGATGTGGAACGCGCCGCGCTGCCCGTAGCCGTTGTAGGAGTCGATGCCGGCGCCCATGACGAGCTCGCCCTTGTGCGCCTGGGACACGTAGACGTGCACGGCGTTGGACATGACGACCGTGGGGTGCACCGGTTCGAGCAGTTCGGAGACCAGCGCCTGCAGCGGGTGGCTCTGCAGCGGTACCCGGAAGCCGAGCATGTCGGTGAGGACCGACGTGTGGCCCGCCGCGCAGAGCGCGACCCGGCCGGCGGCGATGTCGCCGCGCGTCGTCCGCACCCCGGTGACCCGGTCGCCGTCGGTGGTGAAGCCGGTGACCTCGCAGTCCTGGATCAGGTCGATCCCGGCCTCGTCGGCCCGGCGCGCGAAGCCCCAGGCCACGTAGTCGTGCTTGGCGATGCCGGCCCGCGGCTGGTAGGTGGCCCCCAGCACCGGGTAGCGGATCTCCTGGGAGGTGTTGACGATGGGGCAGACCTTGCCGACCTCGTCCGGGGTGAGCCACTCGGCGTCGACCCCGTTGAGCGCGTTGGCCTCGACGCGCCGCACGCTGTCGCGCACGTCCTGCAGGCTGTGGGCGAGGTTCAGCACGCCGCGCTGGCTGAACAGGATCGGGTAGCCGAGATCCTCCTCGAGGCCCTCCCAGAGCTTGAGCGAGTGCTCGTAGATGCCCGCGCTCTCGTCCCACAGGTAGTTGGAGCGGATGATCGTGGTGTTGCGGGCCATGTTGCCGCCGGCCAGCCAGCCCTTCTCCAGCACCGCCACGTTGGTGATGCCGTGGTTGCGGGCGAGGTAGTGCGCGGTGGCCAGGCCGTGCCCGCCGGCGCCGACGATCACCACGTCGTAGGAGCGCTTCGGCTCGGCGTTGCGCCACAGGAAATCGGGGTGCTCGGGCACCGGGTTCATCGGGCGGCCTCCTCGAGCGCGGGGTAGAGGGGGAAGCGCGCGGCCAGCGCGGTGACCCGCTCGCGCAGCGCGGCGATGCCGGTGTCGTCGGTGGCCGGGCGCAGCGCAGCGGCGACGATGTCGGCGACCTCGGCGAACTCGTCGGCGCCGAATCCCCGGGTCGCGAGGGCGGGTGTGCCGATCCGGACGCCCGAACTGATCATCGGCGGCCGGGGGTCGAACGGCACGGCGTTGCGGTTCACGGTGATGCCGGCCGCGTGCAGGCGGTCCTCGGCCTGCTTGCCGTCGAGCTCGGACGCGCGCAGATCGACGAGTACCAGGTGGACGTCGGTGCCGCCGCTCACGACGTCGATCCCCGCCGCACGCGAATCGGGGGCGAGCAGCCGGTCGGCGAGCAGCCGGGCGCCGAGCAGCGTGCGTTCCTGGCGGTCGTGGAACTCCGCGCCCGCAGCAAGCCTGAACGTCACCGCCTTCGCGGCGATGACGTGCTCGAGCGGGCCGCCCTGCTGCCCGGGGAACACCGCGGAGTTGAGCTTCTTGCGCAGCGCCGGGTCGTCCTCGGCGGAGAGGATCACGCCGCCGCGGGGACCGCCGAGGGTCTTGTGCGTGGTGCTCGTGACGACGTGGGCGTGCGGCACCGGCGAGGGGTGCAGCCCGGCAGCGACGAGCCCGGCGAAGTGGGCCATGTCGACCATCAGGGAGGCGCCCACCTCGTCGGCGATCCGGCGGAACTGCGCGAAGTCGAGGTGGCGGGGGTAGGCCGACCAGCCGGCGACGATCACCTTCGGGCGGCGCTCCCGCGCGAGCCGCGCCACCTCGGCCATGTCGACGCGGTGGTCGTCCTCGCGCACGTGGTAGGCGGCGACGTCGTAGAGCAGCCCGGAGAAGTTGAGCCGCATCCCGTGGGTGAGGTGCCCGCCGTGGGCGAGGTCGAGCCCGAGGATCGTGTCGCCCGGCTGCAGGAGCGCGGCCATCGCCGCGGCGTTGGCCTGCGCGCCCGAGTGCGGCTGGACGTTCGCGAAGGTGGCGCCGAACAGGCTCTTCAGCCGATCGATGGCGAGCCGTTCGACCACGTCGACGTGCTCGCACCCGCCGTAGTAGCGCCGACCGGGGTAGCCCTCGGCGTACTTGTTGGTGAGCACCGAGCCCTGCGCCTGCAGCACCGCCAGCGGGGCGACGTTCTCGCTGGCGATCATCTCGAGCGTGGACTCCTGCCGGGCCAGCTCGGCGCGGACCGCCGCGTGGATCTCGGGATCGGTGTCGGCGAGGCCGGCGTTCAGGCTCTCGGTGGGACGGGCGCCGTGGGTGTCGAGCATCTGGGGTCCGATCTGCAGTACCAAGCGGCGACTACTGATATATCAACCGGCGGTGTACGGTAAGGCTGCCCGAGGGACGGCGTCAAGGCGTCCCGGCGATGCCTGTGGAAAACCTCGAGGGAGGACGATGAGCGCCGCGCCTGCCCTGTCCGCGTCCACGCCGGAGCCGTCGATGCAGGGCCCACCCCCGTCGCTCGCGGACCGGGCGTACGTGGGGATCCGGGACCGCCTGGTCATGCTCGACATCCGGCCGGGCGAGCCGTTGAACGACGACACGCTCGCCCAGGAGCTCGGCACGGGGCGCACGCCGGTGCGCGAGGCGCTGAAGCGACTGGAGGGCGACCGGCTCGTCGTCGCTTACCCCCGGCGGGGCACCTTCGCCACCGCGGTCGACATCACCGACCTCGCCCACATCTCCGAGATCCGCGTGGAGCTGGAGCCGCTCGCGGCGTCCCGGGCCGCCCGCCACGCGTCGGACGCCTGCCGGGCGCAGCTCGCCGGTCTCGCCCGCGACACGGTGGGTCTGCAGTCGCGCGTCGGTGATCGGCGCGAGCTGCTGCGTCGCGATGTCCGGGTGCACCGGGAGGTCTACCGCGCCGCGGGCAACCCGCACCTGGAGGACATCCTCGTCCGGCAGGACAACCTCGCCACCCGGATCTGGTGCCTGTTCCTGGACCGCATCCCCGCGGTCGCAGGCCACGTGGAGGAGCACGTCGGCCTGCTCGAGGCCATCGTGGAGGGTGAGGCGGAGCAGGCGGCGCGGCTGGCGCTCGAGCACGTGGTCGGGTTCGAGCGTGCGGTGCGCGCGGTGCTCTGAGCTGCTGCTCCGAGCCGCTACTCCTGGGCGCCGTAGTAGCCGATCCGGCTGCTGATCTCCGAGGCGCCGACGAGCAGCTGCGTCGCCACGTCGGAGAACGATTCGACCGGCAGGCGGTAGGAGGGCGCGGAGACGCCCACGGCCGCCACCACGTCACCGGGGGCGTTGCGGATCGGGACGGCGATGGCGTTCAGGCCGAGCTCGAACTCCTCGATGGTGCAGGCCCATCCGTGCTCGCGGACCTTGTCCAGCTCGGCCTCCAGCACGGCGAGGTCGGTGATCGTGTTCTCGGTGTACGCGGTGGGTTGGTCGCCGAGGGCCTTGTGTACCAGGTCGGCATCCCCCCAGGCCAGTAGCACTTTCCCGCTCGCCGTGGCGTACATCGGCGTGGGCCTGCCGATCCAGTTGCGCCCGGTGATCGCCGAGCTGCCGTACTCCTGAAGGATGTTCGTGGCCTCGCCTGCATCGGCGATGGCCAGGTTCACCGTCTCGCCCAGCTCCGCGGCGAGGCGCTGGCAGACCGGCCGGCTCTCGATCGGCAGTTCGAGCTGCGCGGTGGTGGCACCCGCGAGCCGGACGATGCCCCGCCCGAGGTGGTACTTACCGCGCTCCTCGACCTGCTCCACCAGGTCGCCGATCTCCAGGGCCTCGATGAGGCGGAACGCCGTGGACTTGTGCACGCCGAGCTCGTTGGCGACGTCCGTGACGCCCACGCCGTCGCGCCCCCGTTCGGCCAACAGGTACAGGATCGCGATGGCGCGGTCCACCGATTGGACCTTGGACGGCGCGACCTCCCTCGTGTATCGCGGCGAATCGGTCACGGCCGAACTCTACGGGGCGGCACGGATTTCGCACCGCCGAGGCCTTGACGGCGCCACCAGATGAACCGCATTCTGTTGCTGATAGCGAGTCCCGTTGCGCCATCTGAAACAGGAGGGGCCATGATCCTCGTCGGTTCCATCGATGACATCCCGCTCGGCGAAGCCGTGCGCGTCGAGGGCGAGGTGCCGATCGCCGTGTTCAACGTCGACGGCGAGCTGTTCGCGATCGATGACACGTGCACCCACCAGGACGCCTCGCTGGCCGATGGCTGGGTCGAGGGCTGCGCGGTGGAGTGCCCGCTGCACGCCGCGTGCTTCGACCTGCGGACGGGAATGCCGTCCGGCCCCCCTGCGAAGGCGCCGGTGCGTACCTACGAGGTGCTCGTGGTCGACGGGATGGTCCACGTGCGCGCCCCCGCGCCCGTCGGGGTCGGCGTCTGATGACGGCTCCGGTGCGCAGCGTCGTGGTGGTCGGCGGCTCGCTCGCCGGGCTCAGCGCCGCGCGCGCACTGCGCGAGCAGGGCTACGACGGGCAGGTCGTGGTGGTGGGGGAGGAGGAGCGGCTCCCGTACGACCGCCCTCCGCTGTCGAAGGAGTTCCTGGCAGGCACCCTCGACCTCGAGGACCTCGCGCTGACCACGGCCGACGACGCGGACCTCGACCTGGACTGGCGTCTCGGTGATCCGGCGTCGGGGCTGGACCGCGGGGGCCGCGCGGTCGTGCTGGCGTCGGGGCGGCAGGTGCCCGCCGACGGGGTCGTGGTGGCCACGGGTGCGCGGGCCAGGGCACTGCCCGGGGCGCGCCTGGCCGGTGTGCACACCCTGCGCACCGTGGAGGACGCGGTCGCGCTGCGGGCCGAGCTCGGCGTCGGCCGGCGGCTCGTGGTGATCGGCGGCGGCTTCATCGGGGCCGAGGTGGCGTCCACCGCTCGAGCGCTGGGCGTCGAGGTCACCGTGGTCGAGTCGGACGTCGTGCCGCTGCACCGGGTACTCGGCGAGGACCTGGCGCAGGCCTGCGCCGGCTTGCACGCGGACCACGGCGTGCGGCTGCTCGCGGGCGAGGTCGTCACCGGGCTCGGCGGGAACGGCCGGGTCCGCGAGGTGCACCTGGCCGGCGGGCGCACCGAGCCCGCGGACGTGGTCGTCGTCGGCATCGGGGCGATCCCGAACGTCGAGTGGCTGGCCGGCTCGGGGGTCGAGCACGACCACCGCGGGGTGCGAACCGACGCCGCGGGTGCCACGAACGTCGCCCAGGTCGTGGCGACGGGGGACTGCGCCTTCTCCTACTGCGCCTACGCCGGCGCGACGGTGCGCCACGAGCACTGGACCCACGCGGTGCAGCAGCCCGCGACCGCCGTGGCGAGCCTGCTCGGCCACACCACGACCGCCCGACGGGCGGCCCCCTACTTCTGGTCCGACCAGTACGGCGCACGGCTGCAGTTCGCCGGGCACCGCACGCCCGACGACGCGGTGGAGATCCTCGAGGGCGACCTCGTCGACCGCCGGTTCGTGGCCGGCTACCGCCGGGACGGCGAGCTCGTCGCCGTCTTCGCGATGAACCAGCCGAAGCTCTTCGGGAAGTGGCGCCGGCAGCTGATGCCGCGGCACGCCACCACCGCCGCCTGACCCACCTGAACGAGTTCCCGTACGAGAGGTGCCGCGTGTCTGCCCCGACCCCCCTGTCGTCGAGCCTGGTCCCCACCCTCCCCGGCCACTCCTACACCGACGCGGTGATCTTCGCCGAGGAGCAGGAGCGCATCTTCGAATCCCACTGGTTCGCCGCCGCCCGCAGCGCGGAGATCGACGGCACGGGCGCGTTCCGCACGGTCGACGTCGGACGCGAGAACGTGGTGCTGGTCCGCGGCCGCGACGGGCGGCTACGGGCGTTCCTCAACGTGTGCCGCCACCGCGGCGCCCGGGTCTGCATGCAGCAGTCCGGCGTGGCGAAGCGGAACCTGCAGTGCGGCTACCACGCCTGGACCTACGGCCTGGACGGCAAGCTCGTCGCGGCGCCGAACCTGACGAGCATGCCCGACGTCGACCGGTCCGCGTTCGGCCTCGTGCCCGTGCACCTGCGGGAGTGGCTCGGCTACGCCTGGGTCTGCGTGGCCGACGAGCCACCCTCGTTCGAGGACACCGTGATCGGTGCGGTCGCCGACCGGCTCGGGACGGCCGAGGCCGTCGACGGCTGGGACATCGCGGGGCTCGAGGTCGGACGCCGGATCCGCTACGAGGTGCACGCGAACTGGAAGCTGATCATCGAGAACTTCATGGAGTGCTACCACTGCGCGACCATCCACCCCGAGCTCACGGAGGTGCTGCCGGAGTTCGCCGACGGCTACGCCGCCCAGTACTTCGTCGGGCACGGAGCGGCGTTCGCCGAGGAAGCGGCGGGGTTCACGGTCGACGGCAGCGCCGGGCTCACCGCGATCCCGGGCGTGGGGGAGGGCCACGACCGGAAGTACTACGCGATCACGGTGAACCCGCAGGTGTTCATCAACCTCGTTCCCGACCACGTGATCTTCCACCGCATGTACCCCAGCGGACCGGACCGGACGGTCGTCGAGTGCGACTGGCTGTTCCTCCCCGAGGTCGTGCGCAGCGGCCGGGACCTGGACCGCTCGGTGGAGCTGTTCCACCGGGTCAACCAGCAGGACTTCGACGCCTGCGAGCGCTGCCAGCTCGCGGCCTCCTCCCGTGCCTACGCCGACGGCGGGGTGCTGGTGCCCAGCGAGCACCACATCGGGGCGTTCCACACCTGGGTGACCGAGCAGCTGCAGGGCTGATCGGGCGGCAACGAGGGAGGCTGCAGGATCAGGCTCGGTCGGGACCGTGACGCGCACGCGCTCCCGCCACCGACATCTGCCCATCGGCCACCTGAGCCAGCTCGGCGGTCTTGAGGACGCGGACCCGGCCCCGGGCAGTCTCGATCAGGCCCGCGTCCCGCAGCCTGCGGAGCGCCTTGACAGTGGCCTCGCGCGACGCACCGACGGACTCGCCGAGCTCCGTCTGTGTCAGGTAAAGCCATCCGTTCTCGACGTGGCGCGGGGTGAGAGCGATCAGGAAGTTCGCTACCCGCCCGGTCGTGTCGAGTGCTCCGAAATCGAGGCGCTGCATGTCGGCCTCACGAAGCCGGCCGACCAGCAGGCGTAGCAGTTCCAGTGCCGCGCTCGATTCCCCGGACAGGTGGTCGACGAGAGCGCCGGAGGTCACCAACCACCCCCGGACCGCGCTGAGCGCCTGAACGGTGGCCGAGCGGGGCTGACCGTCCAATGCGGCGAACTCGCCCAGCAGATCACCCGAACCCCGAACGGCAAGCATCACCTGCTTGCCGCTGGCGGACGAGAGGACGGCTTTCGCTCGGCCGGATTCGATCAACAACACAGTGGTGGCGGGCTCACCTTCTCGGAAGATGATCGCGCCCGCTTCCCACGATCTCCAGCGGCCCACCGACCGCATCCACGTCGTCAGCCTCGTGCCGTCGACCGTCGTCTCCCCCTGCATCGTGCCCGCCGTTCGTCTGCGTACTCGGACGCAGACGAACGACCCCACTCTCCCGTGTCATGGGATGCATGACAACGGGTGTGCACCTCGATCCCGATCGGGACCTGGACCTCGCCCTGACCACCGCCGCCGAGATGAACCGGGTGATCGCCGGGGCCGATGCCAAGGCGGGCCTCGTCCTCGCAGCGCAGGGGGTGGCGCTGGCCGGGATCGCCTCCGCGCTGCGCGCCGGTCCGCCGCTGCCCGCTGTCGTGGAGCTCGTCGCTGTTGGCGTCATCGTCCTCGCCGGGATCTCGGTGGTCCTCCTCGTTGCGTGCCTGTGGCCGCGGACGCACGGGGCCGGCGCGGCCTGGTTCGCGTTCCCGGCCCTCGGTCTGGGTGCAGCGCCGACTCCGCGGCCGGATGCGGCCGAATTCGCGGAACAAGCGTGGGCACAGGCCGGGGCACTGGCGGAGATCGCGCGACGCAAGTACCGCTGGTTCCGCACCGCCCTTCTGAGTGGCGCCAGCGCTCTCGCCGCCTTCACGACCTGGATCGCACTTCTCGCGTCCGTCTGATCGAGCGACACGAAGGGGAACGACCATGACTACATCTTCGGCAGCGCCGCACGACGACAGTGGAGGCGCCGACCGGCCCCGTCGGTTGCCGCCCTACCAGGCGCTGTTCGCCGTCGACGTCCGCGACTTCAGCGGTTACCAGGGGCGCGACCACGCTGAACTCACCCGACGGATCCCGCGGATCCTGAGCGCCGCGTTCCGCCGAGCTGGCCTGGAGGAGGTCTGGAGCGGCGAGGAGCTCTGGCAGCGGATGATCGGCGACTCGTACGTGGCCGGCTTCCGTTCCTCGGCGCTCCCCCTGCTGCTGAACCCCTTGCTCGGCGCGCTGCAAGCACAGCTGCGGCACGAGAACCGGACCGAAGCAATCGGAGATCCGCCACGGCCGCTGCGAATGCGGGTGAGCGTCCACGTCGGGCCGGTGACCGAACCGACGGGCGATGCGGACACCGACGGAAGCGGCGAGGCGCGGGTCGAGGTCCACCGCCTGCTCGATGCCGACGTCGTCAAGAGCCTGCTACGCCGGGCGGAGAACGACACCTGTGTCGCGGCCATCGTGTCGGAGCGGGCCTACCGCGATGCCGTCGAGAGCGGGTACACCGGCGAGCGGCCGAGCAGCTACGCGCGAACCCAGGTGAAGGTCAAGGAGTACGAGGCGACCGCGTACCTGCGCGTTCCGCATTCGACCGGCGAGCTGGTCGCGCGCGGGCTCCTGCCGCCGGAAGCGGCCGACGACAGCGAGACGCCCGCCCAGCAGCCCTCGGGGGCGGCGGGGTTCTCGATCGGCACCGTGGGCCGCGATTCGGTGCAGGCCGGCACCTACAACGACCACCGGGTCGTCGGCGTCGGGACGGCCCGCGACATCGACAACGTGTTCACCGGGACCCAGGGGCCGGTGTACATCGGTGACGGGAACGGCGCCGACCGGCGATCCTCGCGCCGGAGGGCACGTCGTGACGGCTGAACCGCCCGGGGACCGGCCGCTGGCGATGGGCGTCGGGCATGCCCGCGACATCGGTACCTCCATCACCGGCCCTAGCGGCCCGGTCTACGTCAGTACCTGGTACGCCGAGAACCGTCGGGAGCGCCGTGGTGCGCTTCCACTCGACCTCGATCACGAGCAGAATCTGGATGCCGTGTTCGTTCCGCCGAAGGGGTGGGAGCAGGCGAGCCGGATCCTCGCCGCCGACGGTGTAGTCCTGCTGGCCGGTGAGCCGGGCATCGGCCGGCGCACGGCCGCGTGGCAGCTCCTCGGCGGATCCCGGGACGACGGCAGCCGCTCGGTCCAGGTGCTGCGGCCTGAGCCCCGGAGCAACGGGGGCAGAGCTCTCGACACCGAGGACGTGGTCGAGCGCGACCGACTGCTGCTCGACCTCTCGGACATCGACGATCAGGAATTTGAGGCCGTCCAGGACGAGTTGGCCGACTACTTCGAGGTGGTCACGGCCTTCGAAGCAGTTCTGGTGGTGCTCTTGCCCGCGCTCGTCCGCCGACCCCGGCCCGAGTTCTGGGCCCGGACGGCCACCCTCGAGCGACCGGACGGTCGGCAGCTGCTGGACCGGCGGCTGCGTGAGTACGGGATTGCGGTCACTTCCCCCGTGTTGCCCGCCGATGTGACGGACCTGCTGAAGAACGGCAGCATCGGCGATGTCGCTGAACTGGCGGTCCTCGTCCGCGAGGAGCGCTCAGCCGCTCCGACGGGCACCGCGCCGACCTGGCTCGACGCGGCCTTCAAGAGGCTTTCGGACCGGGACGCGGAGATCGCCGGTCTCGTCCGCGAGCACCCTTGGGCCGCCGACCGTGCGCTGATGTTGGCTGCGGCCCTGTTCGCCGGGGCTGATTCCGCGACGGTGGCGACCGCGGAGGAACGCCTCCTGGCACTGGTGCGGCACACCGTCGGGCCCGGGCCGGATTTCGAGCGATCCGGGCTCGGCGCGAGACTCGTAGAGATCGGTGCAAGTCTGCGCGTCGACGGGCGGGTCGTGTTCGCCGCGGCCGGGCGCGCCGCTGCCGTGCTGAGGTACTTCTGGACCCACTACCCGGGTCTGCGCGCCGATTTCGCCCAGTGGGTCACCGCCTGCGGTGGCCTGGGATCCGACGATGTCCAGCGCGAGACGATGGTCGCCCGGTTCGTCGAACAGTGCCTCGCGGTGGGACGCCCCGACGACGTCTTCGCTGCCATCGCCGCCTGGACTGCGGAATCCCGCTTGCCCGCGGTGCTGGCGAGTGCGGCGCTCGAGTACGGCCTGACCAGTGCCGAGTTCGGGTGGGCGTTCCGCCGCCAGTGCTACGAGTGGGCGACGCAACAGGCTATTGGCCGAACGGCGGCAGCGGCTTGTCTCGCCGACCTCGTGGTCGCGGCCTGTCGGCGGGTGATCGTGCAGACCCACCCCGAACAGGCCATCGTGCGGCTACGCCACCTCACCCGTCATCCCGAGCCTGAGGTAGCCGGAGCAGCCGTCGATGCGATGATCGAGGTGGTCGGAACCGACCGCGCCCGGATGCGGTATCTGCTCACGCGGCTCACCGGCAGTCACCGGTCCGGGACGGGCGCCCGCCTCGCAGACGCCCGTCTGTTTCTCATGACCGTGGCGCCGGAGCTCCTCGTCGCGCGTACCGGCTGGTCGCTGATCGCCGAGGCTTCGGTGCAGGGGCGCTTGGCCCAGCGGTGGGGGGACGTCTTCGACACGGTCCCGCCGCGGATGTACGTGCCAGCGGTGCACAGGTGGTTGTCCCTGTACGCCACCGCGGAACCGGCTGACGCCGAAGCCCTGGTCAGGGTGCTCATTGTTGCCTGCGGTCTCCGCTTCGACCGGCTGTCCATCCTCCATTCCGTCAGCCGTGAGTGGGCGCGGACGCTGCTGCCGGGGGCACAGCAGACCGTCGAACGGCTCTACGCGGCTGTCGACACCGCCGCGGCACAGGCCGCCGATGCGGCCATCGACCCGCCAACGTTGGTCCAGCACTTCCAGGGAGGCACACGATGAACGACACCACCAACAGGCTCGCGTTCCTGGGCGGGCTCGTGGTGGCGGCAGTGGTGCTTCCGCTGCTGCTCGGAGCCGGTTTGCAGTGGCCGACCTGGGGCAGCTTCGCCGCGGTGGTCGTGGCTCTGGTCGGCGTGGCGGCGTTCTCGGTCCGTTTCCTCCGGCCGGAGCCTCCGGTGCTCACCCTGCCCTCGCCCCCGGCTCCTCCGCCACCTCCTCCGTCCCAGGCAACGCTCGAGCCGACTCCCGTTCGCACAGCGGCCCCGGACTACCAGCTACAGATCTCGGCGACGGTCTATTGGCAGCTGCGCAGCGGCGGGCGGGATGCGCACGAAGATCCGGACGCACTGGCCAAGTCGGCGGTGCTGGACCGCGCGGCATCGGCGCTCCGAGAGCTGGCGCCGAGTGACCATGCCCTTGCCGGTCATCGGCTGGCGGCGACCCTGGGCATCCCTCGGACCGCCGTTGACAGTCGGACCGTGGTGTGGGCCACCGATGTTGTCGCCGCGATCGCGCCTGAGGACGCGAATCGGCTGGCAGCCTTGGAACGACTCCGCAAGGACAATGAGGTGTGGCTGCTCCGGCGCGACCAGGAGATGGACATGCGGCGCTACCTCAGCGACGACGTGTTGACGAGTCCCGGCAGCGCCGTGGTGTGGTGGCTGGCCCGCCACCTCGACGAGATCGACGGTGTGGCCGACCGCATTGATCCCCTCACCCGGATCAGCACCGTGGTGCAGGGCCGGCCGGCGTCCGACGCACATCACGACGAGCCTGTACCTGTCGGCACCGCCGCGGGGGAACCGGTGCTTGCGGCCGGCGATGAGCCGATCCACCGGATGCCATCGGATGCGTTGCTCGCGCGGAACCTGCTCGACGCGCTGTTCCCGGAACAGCATCAGGGCCGGGGTATCGCGGTCCAGCAACTCGCTCGGCTTGCCGAGCACCAGTGGAACCGCGGTGATCTCGCCGACGAGATCAGGCGGATCGAGGACGTCCCGTATGACGACAACGTCCGGACCTACGCGCACCCCGATGGCGAGATCACGTCGGAGGTCGGGGCGACCCCGGCCGGCGTGGCGACGGATGACGACACGGGTCTCAACGTGCTTGGTTCGTGGGCATCGGACAGCTCGAGGGGCGACGGCCATACCGATCGGGGTCCGCAGCATCCCGACCTCGAGACCTGGCCAGACGATTCGGACGGGTCGAGACTTCGGTGAACGTCTCCCGGACGGGGCGAGGCACCCCCTGCTCGTGATCATCCGAGCGATCCACCGGCCGTACCGCGGGGGCCGGTCGCCATCCCGGTCGCCGTCGATGCCCTCACGATTCCGGCGGCAGAGGAGGTGGGTCGAAGCGGGCCCGCAGGTCGGCGGGCAGCAGCTCCCGCAGCTGTTCCGGGAGCAGGGGCAGGTCCAGCAGGCTCAGCTTCACGCGGCTGCGCTGCTGGTGGGCCTCGGGGTCGAAGCGGACGACGAGGCCGGCGTCCGGCTGCAGCGACACGTCCAGGACGTCGCCGGGTCCGGCGTCGCGCACGGGGTTGCCGTCGATCTCGACCGCGAGCGTGCCGGCGTCGGCGAGCAGTTCGAGGCGCAGGCGGTCGGCCTCGCTCAGGACGAGGGGGCGCGAGATGCCCGACATCGCCGCGGACGGCGTCACCACGGTGCCGCGCACCGACGGGGACAACAGTGGACCGCCCGCGGCGTAGCTGTAGGCCGACGACCCGGCCGGCGTGGCCACGACGAGCGCGTCGCAGCGGTAGTAGCCGTAGCGGACGCCGTTGACCGACATCGCCGCCGCGAGCGAGCCGCGGCCGGGTCGGCGTGCCAGGGCCACGTCGTTGAACGCCACCAGCACCGCGCCGTCCACCGTCACCCGCAGGGCGCTGTGCGGCTCGAGGACGAACTGGCCGGTGGCGAGGCGGTCGAGTGCGGCGGCGAGATCCGCGGGCTGCACCTCGACGAGGAAGCCCAGCCGTCCCAGGTGCACCCCGAGCACGGGCACCGGCCGGTCGGCCACGAGGCGCAGCGCCCCGAGCATCGTGCCGTCCCCGCCGACGCTCACGACGGCGTCGCAGGTCGCGGCCAACTCGGCCGTGTCGACGGGCCGCACGTCGGTGCCGGCGCGATCGGCGTCCTCCGTGCGGACCAGCACCTCCGCGTCGTGCGCCCGGGCCCAGCGCACGACGGTGCCCACCACAGCGGTCGCGTCCCGACGGGGGTGCAGGACCAGGGCGAGGCGATCAGTGGTCACAGTGGGCCAGACTGCCAGACCAGGGACCTGACCAGCTCTCACTGCGGGGGTCGGGACAGGCGTCACCGGCTCCGGCGGATGCGGTCGATCGTGACCCGTTGCCGGCGGGCGCCCAGCGCGCCGGGGTGCACCTGGTAGTCCACGACGACGGTGCGGCGGGCACGGCTGCGCACCACCGCGGGCTGCCATGACCCGTGCACGTAGGCGAGGACGTCCTGCCCCTCCTCGAGCTGGAACCCGCTGTGCAGGGTCGGGGTGTCCACGGAGGTCCCCGCTTCCTCTACGCCGGCCCCGGCCCCGGCCTCGAGCTCGGCTTCAAGGTCGGGCTCGGACTCGTCCCGGAGCTCGGGCTCCGGCTCGGCACCCGGCTGGAGGTGCGCCTCGGGATCTGGCTCTGGATCGGGCTCGGGCCGGGTCTCCGTCGCGCGCACCGGTTCCGGCACACGTCCGGACTCGGCGTCCGGCGGCGCCGCTGCGGTCTCAGCCCTCCAGCGGCTGATGGTTGCGCGGAACCACAGCGCGACACCGCCGAGCTCGGCGTCCGCCGGGGGCAGGCCGCCCGCGGCGAGGTCGCGCCAGCGGCGCCGGCGCGCGGTGCCCTCCGGCCAGCCCATGGCGTCGTCGACGTCGGTGAGGGTCATGCACTCGCCGAGCGCCCGGCGGATGGTCGCGGCATCCAGCACCCCGGACGGGGTCGCGCCGCGGCCGGGGACGTCCTCGTCCACGTCGGCAGTGTCACCGAGGCGAGCCGTTCCGGCAGCGCACAGCCGCAGACTCCACTCCGTCGATGGGCGGCACGCGCGCAGCGGCCGATCGGGGAGGCATACTCGCCGGCTGGCGTTTGACCCCGACCGGCAAGGAAGTCATGGCGAGCACTTCGGCGACCGTTCCGCAGACGGGTTTCTTCGGGCACCCGCGCGGTCTGGCAACCCTCTTCGCCACCGAGATGTGGGAGCGCTTCTCCTACTACGGGATGCGCGCGATCCTGCTGTTCTACATGTACGACCGCGTCAGCGAGGGCGGTCTGGGCATGCCCGAGTCGTTCGCGGCGGCCCTGATCTCGGTGTACGGCGCGTCCATCTACCTCGCCGCCATCGCCGGCGGGTGGGTGGCCGACCGCCTGCTCGGACCGCGCCGAGCGGTGCTCTACGGCGGCATCCTCATCATGTGCGGGCACATCAGCCTGGCCACGCCGTTCGGGGCGCCCGCGCTCTACGCGTCGATGGTCTTCCTCGTACTCGGCACCGGGCTGCTCAAGCCGAACATCTCCCACACGGTGGGGCAGCTCTACCCCGAGGACGACCGGCGCCGCGACGCCGGCTACAGCATCTTCTACATGGGGATCAGCGTCGGCGCGGTGCTCTCCCCGTTCGTGGTCGGGACGCTCGGGCAGCGGGTGGACTACCACCTGGGCTTCGGTATCGCCGCGATCGGCATGTTCTTCGGCCTGGTGCAGTACGTCCACGGCGCGCGCTACCTCGGCGACATCGGGGTGCGCCCGGCCAACCCGATCCGGGAGGACCCGACCGGACGCCGGACCCTCACCCTGCTCGGTGCGGGCCTGGCCGTGGTGGTGCTGGTCGTGGCCGGGTTCGCCGTGGCCGGGCGCCTCACCGCCGACGGCGTGATCGACGCGTTGAGCGTGCTCGCCGTGGCCGTCCCGATCGCCTACTTCACCGTGATGCTGCGCAGCCGCAAGGTCACGGGGGACGAGCGTTCGCGGGTGTGGCGGTTCATCCCGCTGTTCGTCGCCTCCGCCTGCTTCTGGTTGGTGCAGGAGCAGGGCTACAGCGTGCTCGCCCACTACGCCGACTCGCGCGTGGACCTGGACCGGTGGGGGTTCGGCATCCCGTCCTCGTGGTTCCAGTCCGTCGGGTCGCTCGTGCTGATCGTGCTGACCCCGCTGTTCGCGATCCTCTGGACGCGGCTGGGGGACCGGGTGTCGACGCCGCAGAAGTTCGCCGCCGGCCTGACCTTCGCCGGGCTGTCCTACCTGCTGCTCGTGCTCCCCGCCGCCATGTCCGGCACGCAGGTCCTGGTCAGCCCGTTGTGGCTGGCGAGCAGCCTGGCGATCGTCACGATCGGGGAGATGTGCCTGTCGCCGATCGGGATGTCGGCCACGACCCGCTACGCGCCGAGCGCCTTCCAGACCCAGACGATGGGCCTGTGGCTCGCGTCCAACGCCGCGGGGCAGGGGATCAGCGCGCAGATCGTGCAGCTCTACGGGCCGGGCACGGAGGCGGCCTACTTCAGCATCGTCGGACTGGTGGCCATCGCCCTCGCCGTCGTCGTGCTGCTGCTGAGCCCGCTCATCCGCCTCAGGACACCGGCGCCGGTCGGCTAGCCAGCCCGGGATCGACCGCATGCGTTCGCCGGCTTCGATCAGGGGCGGCGCGGTGTGAGCCGCACGCCAGGGCCCTCGCGACCGCGCTCGCGTACTTCTCGCGCCCCGGCTCGCCGCCACTGTCCCGCTCCGGCGAGCGTTCGCCCTCAATGCCCCGTCACGTGCTCGCGCAGTTCGTTCAAGCGGGACATGGTGGACACGGAGAGGTCGCGGGTGCGCGCCGCGATGTCGATGGTCAAGGCGTGTGCCACGGCGAAGCCGGCCATGCTCTCGCTCGCCGTGACGGTCGTCGACGGCGGTGTCTCGAGCACGAAGGTGGCGCGCTCGCGCAACGGCTCCGCGAGAGCCTCGGTGACGACGAGCGACGGTGCGCCGAGGTTGCGGGCGTGGTCGAGCACGGCGGAGACCTCGCGGAACATCCGCAGCGGAGCGAAGATCACGACGAGGTCGGCGGTGTCGAGGCCGAGCAGTTCGTCCGCGAGGCTGATGCCGGTGGTCGAGGAGTGGACGGCGCCGAGCCCGACGCGTCGGAGCGAGTTGGCGCAGAAGGCGGCGACGGCGCCTGCCGGGCCGATCCCGTAGCAGAAGAGGCGGCGAGCGCTCAGCGCCGTCGTGACTGCCGCTTCCCAGACGTCGAGGTCGATCGTCTCGCTCAACGCGTCGATGACGCCCGCGGAGTCCATGAACACGCGTTGGGCCCGGTGCTTCGGGTCTTCCGCCCGGCCGAGCCGGTCGCTCAGGACGGCCGCGGGATCGCTGCGCCGGGCGAGCACGTCCACTGCTTCCCGCTTGAGCTCACGCAGGCCGGGATAGCCGAGCGACCGCGCGGTGCGCACCACGGTTGCGTCGCTGGTCCCGGCGGCCCGCGCGATCTCGATCGCCGAACGGGAGGCGACCAGATCCAGGTGTGTCGCCATGTACCGGGCCACCGCCAGTTCGGCAGGGGGCAGGCGGTCAGTGCGAGCTTCCAGCCGCTCGAACAGGGTCGTCGTAGCATCCACTACGAACCCCTCCCTTTCTCGGTCCTCTTGACCGCTGGCCGTAGTTTTCACTACGTTCCCGGCACTTGCCAGCGTAGGCGAGGGACGACAGGAGGCCGTGATCAGCGGGGCGAAGGGGAACGGGATGAAGCTGGCAGTCGTGGGAGCCGGTGCCATCGGGTCGGCGACCGCCGCCGAGCTGGCCGAGGGCGGCGCGCAGGTCACGCTCCTCGAGGAGCGAGCGCTCCTGCAGGGCACTTCCGGGACGTCGTTCGCCTGGATCAACTCGAACAACAAGGTTCCACCGGCGTACTACCAGCTGAACCTGGGCGGGCTCCGACGCCATCGAGCGGGCCTCGCGGCAGGCCGGCGCTCCTTCCACGACGTGGGGCACCTCGAGGTGGCCCTCACCGAGCAGCACCTGGCCCTGCTCGCGCCCAAGGTCGAGCGGTTGCGTGCCCGCGGCTACCAGGTGCAGGACGTGGACGCGGCGCAGGCGGTCGACCACCTGCCGGGGATACGCGCCGAGCTCGTCCGCGCCGCCGTGCGGTATCCCGAGGAGGGGTACTGCGACGTGCCGACCTTCGTGGCCGAGGCGCACGAGCGGCTTCGAGCCGCAGGCGGTGGATTCCGCACCGCGGCGGTGGAGCGACTGGTGCCGGACGCCGGCGGTGTCGAGGTGTTCCTGGGCGACGGCGAGCGCCTCCGCTTCGACGCGGTGGTGGTCGCGACCGGCCGGTGGACCACGCAGTTCCTGGCCCGCTCGGGCTTCCACGTCCCCGTGAACGAGGACGACTCGGTCGGCGCGCCCGCCTTCGGGTTCCTCGCCACCACCGGGCCGGTCGCCGTGCAGAGCCCGTCGGTGGTGAGCATGACCAGGGTGAACTTCCGTCCCGCCGGTGCCGGCCGCTACCTGCTCCAGGGCCTGGACCTGGACGTCGAGGCGCACCCGTCGGCGCCGTCTGCGGTCCGCATGCGGGTGGGTGCCGAGCTCGCCCGGCGCTTCGCCGACGTGCTCGGTATGGCCGACGCCCCCGAGATCGAGGACGTCGCGGTCGGGATCCGGCCGCTGCCCGCCGACGGCCTGACGGTCGCGGGATTCCTCGACCCGGCCCGGAGCGTCTACGTCGCCGTGACCCACAGCGGCGTCACCCTCGCGCCCGAGCTGGCGGCGCTGGCCACCCGCGAGGTCCTGCACGACGAGCCGGCGGCGGAGCTGGCGGAGTTCCGGCCGCAGCGCTTCGACGCGGGGACAGCACCGTCCGCCGGCGTCCGTGCGGCCCGCCGACCGGGGGAGCAGTGAGATGAGCAGCTACCAGCACGTCGTCATCGGAGGCGGGGTCCACGGTTGCGCCGCGGCCTACCACCTCGCGCGCAGCGGCCGCAGCGTCGTGCTGCTCGAGGCCGCCACGCTCGCGTCGGCCGCGTCGGGCGGTTTCGGCAAGCGGGGGGTGCGGGGCAACAAGCGCGACCTGCGCGAGCTCCCGCTGCTGCGCCGCGCCTACACCTTGTGGCCGGGCCTGTCCGACCTGCTCGGAGCCGACGTCGGCTACGAGCGCACCGGAGGCGTGAACCTCATCGAGCGTCCGGCCACCGGGCTGCGCGGTGGGCTCGTGGCCGCGCGGGCCCACGCCCAGGTCCAGTCGGCGCTGGGGGTCCCGACCGAGGTGATCGACCGGGAACGGGTCCTCGACCTGCTCCCCGAGGTGACCGATGCCGTGGTGGGTGGCCTGCACGCCCCGCTCGACGGGATGGGCGACCAGACGGCGACGACGCGCGCGTACGCGGCCGCGGCCCAGCGCTTCGGCGCCGTGGTCGTGGAGGGCGCGCGGGTGACGCGCCTCGAGCGGGACGGGGCCGTGGTGCGCGCCGTGATCTGCGACGACGGCGAGCGGTACGAGGTCGGAGAGTCCGTCCTCGTGGCGGCCAACGCCGGCGCCGCCCCGCTCGTGGAGCGGGAGCTGGGCGTGGCGCTGCCGCTGTGGACCATCTACCCCCAGGCCCTGCGGATCCGGCCGCCGGGAACCAGCCCCGCCCGCCTTCTGGTGGGACACGACAGCCGCACGGTGTCGCTGAAGACGGTCGAAGACGGGGTCGTCATGGTCAGCGGCGGGTGGCAGGGCCGTCCCGGATCCGACGGGTCGGGCGAGGTGCTCGAGGACCAGGTCGAGGGCAACCTGCGGGAGGCGGGCGCCGTCTTCCCGGCGCTGGCCGCCGCGGAGCTGCTCGAGGCGTCGGCCGCGCGGCCCGAGTCGTGCGCCCAGGACCAGATCCCGATCATCGACGTGGTGCCGGGCACCGCCAACGTGCTCGTTGCCGCCGGGTGGACGGGTCACGGCTTCGCGATCGCCCCCGCCGTGGCGGAGGAACTGAGCGGATGGATGCTCAGCGGTCGGAGACCGCCCGCGCTCGCACCGTTCGCCGTCGACCGGTTCGTCGAGAGGGTCGGTACCTGACATGTTCGACACGGAGGCCCTGAGCGGCGACCAGCTGAGCGGGCTCATGCTCGCTGTCGCGGTCCTCGGCCTGTTCCTGCTGGTCGGGGTGCTGTTGCGGTACTGGATCCCGATCCTCAAGCGGTGGTTCATCCCGGCGTCGCTGCTCGGCGGCGCCATCGCCCTGGTGCTCGGGCCCTACTTCGTGGGCCTCATCCCCGCCGAGATGAACGAGACCTGGTCGGCGATGCCGGGCGTGCTCGTCACCGTGGTGTTCGCGCCGCTGCTCATGGGCCAGGCGCCACCGAAGCTGAAGGACGCCGTGGGGACCGCGGCGCCGCACGTGTTCTACAGCTACTTCAGCAGCATGCTCGTCATCGGGGTCCCGGCGCTGATCTGCGCCGTCCTGCTCGAGCCCGTCTTCGGGGTCAACCCGATGTTCTCGACGATCATGGAGATCAGCTGGCCCGGCGGCCACGGCACCGCGGGCGGCATGATCGGTGTCTTCACCGACCTCGGCTGGGACGACGGCGGTGACCTGGCCATCGGCGCGGCCACCTTCGGGCTGCTCTTCGGGATCTTCGGCGGGATGGTCCTGATCAACATCGGCGCGCGCAAGGGCAAGCTGTCCCGCAGGGCCGGTGCGGGGGTCCCGAGCGGGAGCGACATCCTGGACGAGGACGAGGCCGAGGTCCACAGCGTGGGGCGGATCCACAAGAGCTCGATCGACAACCTCGCCTTCCACACCGCCCTGCTGGCCGTGGCGATCGTCATCGGGTGGGTCCTGCAGTACCTCATCGCTTTGGTGATCGACGGGGTTCCGCTGTTCCCGCTGGCGATGATCGGGGGCCTGCTGGTCCAACTCGGCGTCGCCCGCACACCGTTCGCCCCCACCGTGGACAAGCGAACCCTGGGCACGATCCAGGGCTTCGCCCTCGACCTCCTGGTCGTCTCCGCGGTCGCGTCGGTGAGCGTGCCGGTGATCCTGACCTACTTCGCGCCGCTGATCATCCTCACGGTGGTCACCGCAGCGATCAGCGTGGCCGTCTTCTGGTACGTCAGCCCGCGGATCTTCCGCGAGGACTGGTTCGAGCACGGCATCATCAACTTCGGTTCGATGACCGCCGTGATGTCCATCGGGCTGGTGCTGTTGCGCACCGTCGACCCGGACTCGCGCACCGACGCGTTCCGGGCCTACGGGCTGCGCGCGCCGTTCGCCAGCCCGTTCGTCGGAGGAGGGTTGATCACGGCGCTGCTCCCGGCGCTGGCGCTCTCGCTCGGCAACCTGCTGTTCGGCCTGGCCGCCCTCGTGGTGGCGTTCCTGCTGTGGGTCGTGATGAAGGTGACCGGCCTGTGGCGCCAACCGACGGCGGTGTCGGAGGGCGGCGCGGCCGCGGCAACCCGGTAGGCGTGGGCGCCGGCTACCGCGCCGTGGCCAGGACGAGCCGGTAGCCGAGGTCCAGCTCGTCGAGGTCGAGCAGGTGCCGGTGGGAGGCGTGCCATCGGCCGGTGGCGAGGTCGTCCGCGAGGCGTTGCAAGGCGGGTCCGGCGACCTCGGGAGAGAGGGAGGCGAGGCCGGAAGCGCCTGCCCGGACGGTCGGGTCGAGGTAGGAGTGGGGGCGTCGCCAGAAGGCGCCGAGGAACCCGTCCCGGCAGTCGGCGGGTACGGGCACCGCGCGGACGTCGACGCGGCGGTCGTGGCGCGCCAGTTCGTCGGTGATCGTCGTCAGGCACGCGAGGGGGCGCTCGGCGGCGGCGATCTGGGGGAGGTAGTCCGCGACGAGCCACAGCTCCCGTGCGAAGACCTCGGGATCCCAGGTCAGGATGACCTGCCGGCGGGAGACCCGCACCAGTTCGGCCAGCCCCGCGGCGGGGTCGGTCCAGTGGTGCACGGTGAGCACGGCGAGGGCCGTGTCGACGGCGCCGTCGCGGAGCGGGATCGCTTCGGCCCGCGCGCGGACGACGGGAGCCGCGCCCGCCGGTCGCTGAGCGATCATGGTCGGTGAGGGCTCCACGGCGAGCACCGTGGCGGCCAGCTCGTAGGCGCCCGGACCGGCGCCCACGTTGGCCACGGTCGCGGCGTCCCCGACGGCGCGGGCGATCGCCTGGTGGATGCGCGGGTCGGGCCGGCGGTGCCGGTCGTAGCCGCGGCCGAGGCGGCGATAGGGGTCGATGCTCACAGGTTCTCCGGGGCGCGTGTCAGTCGAGGCAGAACTCGTTGCCCTCGGGGTCGGTCATGACGATGAAGCCGTGGCTCAGCGGCGGCTGCGGCTCGTGCCGGCTGATCCGGTGCGCGCCGAGGCCGACCAGACGCTCGCACTCCTGCTCCAGCGCCGCCATCCGCGCGTCGCCCTGCAGGCCGGGCGCCGCCCGGACGTCGAGGTGGAGCCGGTTCTTCGCGGACTTCCCCTCCGGCACCTTCTGGAAGAACAGCCGGGGGCCGGCGCCGTCGGGGTCACTGGCGGCCGAGGCGTCGTTGCGTCGCTCCGGTGGCACCCCGAACGAGTCGAGAGCCGCGTCCCACGTGTCGAAGCCGGGTGGCGGCGCGTCGTAGGCGTAGCCGAGCACCTCGCACCAGAAGCCGGCGAGGGCGTTCGGGTCGGCGCAGTCGAACGTGACCTGGACGTCGCGGGCCATCAGTCGCCCTTCCGGCTGTGGGCGTAGAGGTCGCGGAGCAGGCAGACCTCGGCGAGGTGGTGGATGAGCTCCCGGTTGATGTGGAGCACCAGCTCGGCGTAGCTGAGCTCGGCGAAGGCGCCCTCGGCCTCCCCGACGGGCCGGGCCAGGCCGTCCTCACCCAGCGACTCGACGCCCGCCAGCCAGGTGGCGTACGCGGCATCGAGTTGGGACAGCGCCTGCGATGCGGTCGCCGCGTAGTCGAAGGAGTAGTAGTCGGTGGGGGCGGCGCCGAAGTGCGAGGCGTTGCGGACCGCCAGCACCCCCACGATCACGTGCCCGAGCCGCCAGGCGATGGTCGTCACCGGCGCAGGGTCGGGCTCGGGGAAGGCGAAGTCGATGGTCATCGCGCCGCCACCGGCCTGCATCTGCGCCGTGCCGGTGCCGCGCGGCCGGACGTTCCAGCAGTCGGGCACGGGCTCCCAGAAGTACTCGTCGTCGGTGAGGCCCTCCAGTCGCTGCCGCAGCTGGTGCTGCCAGTGGAATTCGATCTGGTCGCGGAGGGCGCGGTTCCAGGTGGTGCTGGTCGTCGGTGCGCTCATGACGCCATGGTGGCAGGCAATGCGGACAGCTGTGTTCCGCTATTCGTGAGATCCTCCGCGAGTGAGCGAAGGGACCACCGAGCGGGTGTTGCGGCTGCTGTCGCTGCTGCAGCGCCGCCCGGTGTGGACGGGGCCGCAGCTGGCGGCGGAGCTCGGGGTCACCGATCGCTGCGTCCGCCGCGACGTCGAGCGGCTGCGCGCGCTCGGCTATCCGGTGAACGCGAGCCAGGGCGTCGGCGGTGGCTACCAGCTCGGCGCCGGTACCCAGCTCCCGCCGCTGCTCCTCGACGACCAGGAGGCCGTCGCCACCGCGGTCTCGTTGCGGCTGGCGGCCGGGGGCACCGTGGCCGGGGCGAGCGAGGCCGCCCTGCGCGCGCTCGCGAAGCTCGACCAGGTGATGCCGCCCCGGCTGCGCTCCGAGATGCGTGCGCTGCAGGACTCCACGTCGACCCTCACCGGCGGGGGCGTGGAAGTCGACGGCGAGGTGCTGATGACGCTGGCCCGTGCCTGCCGCGACGCGGTCCGGGTCCGCTTCACCTACGCCGGCCGGGCAGGCGGGACGAGCAGCCGGATCGTGGAGCCGGTCCAGCTGGTGGCCACCGCCCGCCGCTGGTACCTGATGGCCTGGGACGTCGACCGGGACGACTGGCGCACCTTCCGCCTGGACCGGATGCAGGAGGTCGTGGCCACCACCTGGCGCTCCACCTCCCGCGAGCATCCCGATCCCGTGGCCTACGTGCAGCGTTCGGTGGTCGCCGCGCCGTACCTGCACGTGGCCCGGGTGCGGGTGCACGCTCCGGCCGCGCTGGTCCGCGACCAGGTGCCGCAGCAGGTGGGTTCGGTCGAGGACGATCCCGCCGGCGCCGAGGGCTGGTCGTTGCTGGTCGTCGGCGGCGACGACCTCGACTGGATGGCGGCCCACCTGGCCCGCCTCGGCCACGAGCTCGAGATCCTCGAACCCCCCGAGCTGCGCGATGCCGCCGCGCGGATGGCTGCGCTGCTGACCTCCATGGCCGAGGGGAGCGCGTGACCGACCACCGGCACCGGGCCTACGCGCTCCCCGTCAGCAGGCGCCGGGTGCGGGCCGGCGCCGACGCGGGCAGCGTGGCGAGGACGTCGGCGAGCGTGACGCCGGCGAGGCTCGCGCGCCACGCCTCGTGGGCGTCGGCCATCTTCTCGGCGAGGACGCAGGTGCGGCGGCAGTCCTCGGGTGGCAGCGCTCCGCGTCCCTGCTGCCGGATCTCGCGGCATTCGTAGGGCGGGGAGGGGCCGTCGACGGCCTCGACGATCTCGAGGAGCGTGATCCCGGAGGCGGGCCGGGCGAGTCGGAACCCGCCGCGCGGGCCCGTGTTCGCGGTCAACAGGCCCGCCCGGACGAGCGCCTGCAGCTGCTTGGCGAGGTAGGGCGCGGGCAGGTCGTAGTACCGGGCGAGCTGGGGAGTCGACACGGCGGTCCGCGGATCGAGCTGCGCCAGCGTGGTGGCGCAGTGCAGGACCCACTCGGTGCTCACCGGCAGCTTCACGCGGTCAGCATATCGTCGATATTGCAGATCTGTGTAGTCCGGGATAGGTTGCGGACATGCGGATCGCGGTCGCCGGCGCCACCGGCAACATTGGAGCCCTCACCGTCGCAGCGCTCGAGCGCGGCGGTCACGAGGTCGTGCGGATCAGCCGTTTCCTCGGCGTGGACCTGCTCACCGGCGAGGGGCTCGACGATGCGCTGACCGGCGTCGAGGCGGTCGTCGACGCCACCAACTCCACATCGCCCGACCGGGCCGAGGCCGTCGCGTTCTTCGGCACGGCCACGGCGAACCTGCTCGGCGCCGAGCAGCGGGCCGGCGTCGGGCACCACGTGCTGCTCTCGATCGTCGGGATCGACGGAGTCGAGGGCAACGCGCACTACGCGGGCAAGCGGGAGCAGGAACGACTGGTCGCCGCGGGGCCGGTGCCGTGGACGATCGTGCCGGCCACCCAGTTCCACGACTTCGCGGAGATGGTCGCGGGGTGGGCCGAACAGGACGGCGTCGCGCCGATCGCGCCGCTGCTCGTGCAGCCGATCGCGCCCGCCGACGTGGCGACCATCCTCGCCGAGGTGGCGACGGGGGCACCGCAGGGACGTCACGTCGACGTCGCCGGGCCCGCTACGCAGGACCTCGTGGACATGGCCCGCCGCACGCACCAGGCACGCGGCCGCGCGGTCACCCTCGTCCCGACGTGGTCGGCGGTGTTCGGTCCCGCGATGGCCGGGAACGTGCTGCTCCCGGGTGCCGACGCGCGCCTGGCCCCGACGACCTTCGAGGAGTGGCTCGCGGAGCAGCGCTAGCGCGTCTGCCACCTACCGTCGCCGGCTCGCGGTCTGATCGCCAAGAATGGTCCTGGAGCCGCAGGTCTGCCGCTCTGGCACCACTTTCGCTGATCATGGCCGCCCTGCGTTCCGCGGAACGCGCTTTTCATGATCAGGTAGACGTGATCGGGGTTCAGGAAAGATCCAACCCCTCTCACGTCTACGTCGTCATGGAATCTCCTGTGGTCGCGCCGTTCCCGGCTCGAGGCCACTGCCTCATACCCCGGGCCCTGGCCTTCCGCGCAGTCGGCCGGGTTCCCCGATCCCTGCCCGTCGGCGGGGTGGCGGGTTGGCACAACTGCCGAATATCGGGGCTGGGTGGGCGGCCGTCCCCGGCGCGGGCCCAGGCCCGTTCCGGACGAGCCCGTCGCTGCCGCTTGCATGCGCACCTTGCGGTGGTCCCGATCCACCCCCTCACGATGATCATCGGGCCGGTTCGAGGCGTGTTTCCGGCCATGATCGCCAGGATCGGGACACCAGCTGCAGGGGTGCGGCTCATGTCCCTCGTTCGCTGATCAAGGCCGTCGTCGAAGGGGTTCTGGAACGGCACCACAGCCGGTCGAGTGGCACCTGGCCGCGACGGGCTCGTCCACAACAGGCCTGGGCCAGGTCGGGGACGGTCGCCCGGACGACCACGATATTCGTGGCTTCTACCCAACCCAGCCACCCTCGGCGCTGAGGACGAGCCCGGCGCCGGACCTACTGCGAGTGAGACCCCGGGCGGGGTGGGGCAGGAGGTGTCGAGCCGGGGACGGCGCGCCCACGGCAACCCGGCCTACGAGGCAGGGCCCCGGCGAGGGCGACGGCGGGGCGCAGGGTCGAGGGGCGCTCGCGCACCCCCCGTGTCCCGTCGCGCCGCTTGATTCGCGCTGCCCGTCGACGGGGGCGTTGGGGGGAGCGTGGACGGGGTGGTCGCTGACCCGGTGGGGGTTCGTGCCCGAAGGCGTCGCTAGCGGGACGCGGACCGGCGGGCCCGTAGTTGCTGACGGCCGATGTCGGCGAGCAGGAACAGCAGCAGCGTCACGCCGAGGACGGGCAGGAACACCCCGGCCACGACGGCGACCGCTCCGACGAGCAGGACCGCGCCGGGGCCGGGCCGCAGGTCGCCGCCGGGCGGCCCGGCTCTGCCGCCGCGGGTCGGGCGGCGCAACCACCACATGCGGTAGCCCCAGACGACCAGGCAGAGGACGGCGAGGGCGAGCGCGGCGAGGGCGACCTGGTTGGCGACGCCGAACAGCAGGCCCATGTGCGCATCGACGCCCCAGCGCGCCAGCTTCGCCGCGAGCGGCCAGTCGGCGAAGCGGAGCGTGTCGACGACCGTGGCGCTGGTGGGATCGACGGCCACCGAGTCCTGCTTCTCCGGCCAGGAGCGCTGGACCTGCCCGACCACCCACGCCTCCCCGTCACCACCCGGGAGGAGGGCGACCTGGTCGGAGACCGCGGCGGCGCGGGCGGCGGCGAGGACGCGGTCGGCGGTGGCGCCCAGTACTTCGGGATCGGCGGAGTCGGAAGGGGCGCCCTGCGCGGGCAGGGCCGTCGCGACCGTGGGCGTGGACCAGTCGAGGCTCGCGCGCAGCGCGGTGACGTTCGCACCCGCGAACTGCGACCACGTCAACCCGGTGGCGGAGAGGAACAGCATGCCGACGGCCGCCCACAGTCCGACCGCGCCGTGCCAGGAGCGCAACCGGACGCGGCCGGTGGCCGACCCCTGCGGCAACAGGGTGCGCCGGACGCGGGCGCGGCGGCGGCGCCGCGCGGTCCACAGGGCCCCACCGGACAGTGCGAGGACGCCGAGCCAGCTGGCGGCGACCTCGCTGTAGAGCCGCCCGACCGGGCCGAGGTGCAGGGTGCGGTGCAGCTCGTCGACCCAGGCGCGGACGGGCAGCCACTCGCCGTAGGTGTCCAGGACGGCGCGGACCTGGCCGGTGTAGGGGTCGACGAAGGCGGTGCGCGAGTACTCCTCCTCGACGCCCGGGGCGTCGAACGTGACCCGGGTCGTGCCGTCGGGGGAGCGGGGTGGACGGATCTCGGTGACCGTCCCGTCCGGTACGGCCGCGGCCGCCGCCACCACCTGCTCGCGCAGTGGCACCTGGGCGGTCCCGACCGCGGGCACCGTCAGGGCGTCGTGGTGCACGAGCGACTCGAGCTGCGGGGTGATCGTGTAGAGCAGGCCGGTCGTGGCGGCGACGAGGAGGAACGGTCCGACGAAGATCCCCACGAAGAAGTGCAGGCGCAGCACCAGCGGCCGCAGCCCGGACCACCACCAGTCACCACGGGACCGGGCGACGTCGGTCGACGCCGGTGCGACGCCGGCTGCCGGATCGGCGTCGAGGGTGTCGGTCACGCGAGAACCTCCGGAAATCGGTCGGCGGGTGCAGGGCGGCTCATCACATCGCGAGGAGCATCGCGCCCATCCCGATGCTCATCAGCAGGTGGCAACAGGCGTCGGTGCGCGGGCCGGTGAGCCGGGCGAAACCCGTCGGGACGGCGCGGGTGGCGACGGCACCGGCGCCGGGCGGGGGTCCCGCGCAGGCGTCGGCCCCGGTCCTCGGTCGCACCGCGCGGACGCTCCACAACACGGCCGCGGCTGCGAGCAGGACCACGAAGGCACCGTTCACGGCGAGCACCCACGGCGGGGTCGCGGAGGCCACGGCGTGCGGGGTGAGCGCCTCGGCGGTACCGCCGCCGTGGTGGTGGGCGTGCGCACCACCCCCCGCGGCCGTGGCTGAACCGGTCATGCCCATCAGCTGCGGCATCGCCGCCACCATCCACACCATCGCGGCGACCATGACGAGGTGGTAGGCGTCCCCGACCCGTGCGTGCCCGGGCGCGGGGAGCGCGAGGCGGCCGAGGAACCACACGGTCAGCAACCCGAACAGCACGAGCTGCAGGACCCCGCCGGCACTGGTGGGTCCCCCTGTCCACCCCGTCGCCATCCCGACCATCGCCAGGCTCATGAGCAGGTGCGACAGCTCCGCGAGCCGGTCGCCGCCCGGCCCGGCCCCGGCGGTGAGCAGCGCGAGGCGCACCAGCGAGTAGGCGCCGGTCACCACGAACACGACGGTGAACACCAGCGACAGCGCGGTCGATGCGAACACGTCCCCTCCTCCTGCTCCCGAGAGGAGAGGTCGTTCGCGGGCACGCGGTGGTTCCCGGGACCCGACCGCCCGCAGGAGCCGGTTCCGCATACGAGGGCATACAGCTGTGTCCGGACATCGTGATGGCGGTCGACCACCTGCTTCCGGCCGTGCTCGCGGCCGAGATACGGAGCCGATGACCTGTGTCGGCCGTCCTGTATCCTCCTGCATACGCGGAGCGATCGGGCGCTCCGGGAAGGCGAGGTGACCGTGGCCGGGGCCGTGCGTGGCGGTAATGCCCTCGATCCCTACGCCCAGCTCAAGGAATCGATCTACCTGGGTGATCTCCAACCCGGCGAGCACCTCGTCGAGACCTCGCTCGCCCAGACCTTCCGGGTCAGTCGCACCCCCATCCGCCAGGCCCTCACCCGGCTCGAGCAGGACGGTCTCGTGCTCCGCACGGCGTCCGGGCTCGTGGTGCGAGACCGTACGCCCGGCGAGGTGCTCGACATCTACGAGGTGCGCATCCTGCTCGAGGCGCAGTGCGGCCGCGCCGCCGCCGAGCGGCGCACCAACAACGACATCATCGCGCTGCACCAGGCCCACCGGCGCTACGTGAACGCCACCGAGCTCGACGCGCGTGGCCGGGTCGCCGCCAACCGGAGCTTCCACAGCATCGTCTGGCAGTCCACCCACCAGCTCGCGCTCATCGACCTGCTCCAGCGGGTCGAGGTGCAGCTGGGTCGCTTCCCGCTCACCACGCTCTCTTACGAGGGGCGCTGGGAGGAGACGGTGGAGCAGCACGCCGAGCTCGTCGCCGCCATCGAGGCGCGCGACGGCGACCGCGCCGCCGAGGTGGCGGGCCGGCACTTCAGCGAGGCGCGCGACATCCGCCTGAAGCTCTGGGAGAACGAGGACTGAGTTCCCGCCTGCCGCCGACCTGCACCGCCGGTCGGCGGCATCGTCATGCCCTTTCCTGCTCGCCGTCCGGGCTCGCCCCGCGGCGCACGGCAGCATCCGAGCGTGTGCAGATGTATACCGAGCTGTTAGGCTCCGCCCACCACGCCGCCGAACGCGGGCGGACCGGAGACGACGACGTTGACGAGTTGGTGAGGTGGATGTCGGTGAGCCGAACCGTTGCGGCAGTGGTCGCCGAGTACCTGGCCGAGGCCGGGGTCTCGCACGTGTTCACCTATCCCGGCGACCCCACGGTGGAGTTCCTCGAGGCGCTGCGGCTGCAAGGCACCGAGATCGTGCTGGGGCGCCGCGAGGGCACCGCCGCGTTCATGGCCGAGGGCATGGCGCAGGCCACCGGAGACCTCGGCGTGTGCGTGTCCACGCTCGGCCCGGGTTCGACGGCGCTGGTCAACGGGGTCGCCGCCGCCCAGTGGGACCGCGTACCGATGCTGGCGATCTCCGGACAGATCGAGGCGGCCCGCGAGCAGTTCTTCACCCACCAGGTCGTGGACCACGGGCGGCTGTTCGGGTCGATCACCAAGTGGGCGGGGAGGCTGGAGACCGCGGCCGTGGGGCCCACGCTCCGCAAGGCGATGCGCACGGCGGTCGCCGAACGTCCGGGCGCCGTGCACCTCACCGTCGGCGGCGACGTCTTCAAGGCCCAGGCCCCGGACGAACCGGTGGCGCTGCCCCCGCTGGAAGCGCGCTCCCTGGGCGTCCAGGTGCACGGGCACGGCGGCGACACCCCGGATCCGGTGGCCCGCCTGGCCCGCAGCCGCAGGCCCGTGATCCTGGCCGGGATCGGCGCCGTGCGGGGCGAGGCGACCAAGGAGCTCGTCGCCCTCGCGGAGACCGTCGGTGCCCCGGTCGTCGTGTCGCCGATGGCCAAGGGCGTGGTGCCCGAGGACCACCCGTACTTCGCGGGCGTGCTCGACATGGCCTGCAACAAGGTCATGTGGGACCTGCTCGCCGCGAGCGACCTCGTGGTGGCCGTCGGCTTCGACGCCGTCGAGCTGATCAAGCCGTGGTCGCTTGCCGTGCCGGTGCTGCACGTCGACGCCGTGCCCAACACCGACCAGGTCTACCAGGCCGACCTCGAGCTGGTCGGTGGCATCGCGGACGTCCTGCGGTGGATGGCCGACGAGTGGCGCGGCGAGCCCCGCACGGACCCCGGCGACGTCGCGGCGCACCGCGCCCGCCTGCGCGAGGTCTACTACTCGGGGCGCGTGACCGATCGCCTCAACCCCACCGACGTCCTCGACGTCGTGCGCGGTGCGATGAACGACGATGCCGTCGTCGCGTGCGACGTCGGTTCGCACAAGCTGCTCGTCGGGCAGGGCTGGGCCACGCCGTCGCCGCGGGGCGTGCTCATGTCCAACGGGCTGTCGTCGATGGGGTTCGGCGTTCCCGCGGCGATCGCGGCCAAGCTGGCCTTCCCGGACCGGCCCGTCGCCGGTCTCGTCGGGGACGGCGGGTTCGCGATGGCCGCTACCGAGATGAGGCTGGCGGCGAGCGTCGGGGCGAACCTCGCGGTGGTCGTGTTCGTCGACGAGAGCCTCAACCGCATCGAGCTCAAGCAGGCGGTGGCCGGCTACCCGAGCACGGCCACCCGGATCGAGGCGACCGACCTGGTGAAGCTCGCGGAGTCGATGGACTGCGACGGCGTGCGCGTCACCTCGGTGGCCGAGCTCGAGCGCGCCACCGCGGGCATCAACGACCTCACCCGCCCACTCGTCGTCGAAGCCGTCATCGACCCCGCCCAGTACGAGGCCCAGTTCTGATGCCCCTTCCCACGCAGGCACTCCTGTTCTCCGACGGCGCGTGGCGCGAGGGCGCGAGCACGCAACCGCTGCACGACAAGTTCGACGGCGCGGAGCTGGCGCAGGTCCACGTCCCGGACCGCGCGCAGGTCGACCGGGCCGTGCGTGCGGTCGCGGCGGCCCAGGCGTCCGTGCGCCAGACCGGGTACGAGCGGGGCGCCGTCCTGATGGCCGCCTCGGCGCTGATGCGGGAGCGGCGCGACCGCCTCGTCGACGCGGTGGTGGCCGACACCGGGTTCACCCTCACCGACGCCGGGCGCGAGGTCGACCGGGCCATTGAGACGTTGCAGCTGTGCGGCGAGGAGGCCAAGCGCCTGGCCGGGCGCATGGTGCCCGTCGAGGGCGGGCCCGGCGTACGCGGCCGGATCGGGTTCACCCTGCGCAAGCCGCTCGGCGTGGTCTGCGCGATCACGCCGTTCAACGCGCCGGTCAACACGGTGTGCCACAAGGTCGGCCCCGCCCTCGCGGCGGGCAACGGCATCGTCCTCAAGCCGGCGCCGGAGACACCGCTGACGGCGGTGCTCCTGGTGGAGCTGCTGCTCGACGCCGGCGTGCCGGAAGGGCTGATCGCGCTGCTGCCCGGGGGCGCCGAGGTCGGTCAGGCGCTGCTCGAGCACCCGGTACCCGCCTTCTACGCCTTCACCGGCAGCACCCGGGTGGGCGAGCACATCGCCCGCATCGTCGGCATCCGCCGCACCCAGCTGGAGCTGGGCAGCCTCGCGAGCACGATCGTCTGCGCGGACGCGGCGCTGGAGGCCGCGGCCGGGCTGTGCGTCAACGCCGCCTTCCGCAAGGCGGGCCAGGTGTGCACCTCGGTGCAGCGGCTCTACGTGCAGCGCGAGGTCATGGCGGAGTTCGGCGCGCTCGTGGCCCGCGGCGTCGCGGACCGGGTCGTGGGTGACCCGCGCCTGCCCGAGACGTTCGTCGGGCCCGTGATCTCGACCGGTGCGGCGGACCGCATCGAGTCCTGGGTGACCGCGGCGGTCGAGGGCGGCGCCGAGCTCGTGCACGGTGGCACGCGCGAGGGCTCGGTGATCACGCCGACGATCCTCGGGAACGTCTCGCGGGACATGACGGTGATGACGAACGAGGTCTTCGGGCCGGTGGTCGTCCTGCGCCCGTTCGACACCCTGGCCGAAGCGGTCGCGGAGGCGAACGACACCCCCTTCGGCCTGGCTGCCGGCGTCTTCACCGCGGACCTCGACAGCGCCCTCACCGCGGCTCAGCAGCTGCGGGTGGGCACGGTGCACATCAACGAGACCTCGAGCAGCCGCGTGGACCTCATGCCGTTCGGCGGGGTCAAGGCCAGCGGCACCGGGGTGGAGGGCCCGCGCTACGCCATCGAGGAGATGACCGAGGAGACGCTGGTGACCGTGGGCCCGGCCCGCCCCTGACACAGGAGGAGATCGCATGACCATCGTCGTCGGGTTCGTCCCCACCCCGGAGGGGCGTGCGGCGCTGGACGCGGCCGCCGTCGAGAGCAGGACGCACGGCGAGTCCGTCCTCCTGGTCAACGCCGTGAGCGGGGACCAGCGCATCGACCGCCGGATGGCCTCGGACGCGGACCTCGCCGCCGCACGTGCGGTGCTCGACGAGGCTGGCGTGCCCTACGAGGTGCGTCAGGAGGTCGGCGCAGGCGACGGCGCCGACGGCGTCCTGCGGGCCGCCGAGCAGGCCGGTGCGGCCGCGATCGTCATCGGCCTGCGCCGCCGCACCGCCACCGGCAAGCTGCTGTTCGGGAGCACCGCCCAGCGGATCCTGCTCGAAGCCGAGTGCCCGGTGCTGGCGGTGAAGGCCCCGCGGGAGTAGCGAGGACGGTCACTTCCCGCGCGGCTCCAGGTGTCGCGGCGGTGGGCCCGCGTAGGCGGCGAGCTGGTCGCGCGGCACCGGGCCCTTGTTGCGGGCCCCCGAGCCCGATTCCTCCCACGCGTGGGCCAGCGCGCCCACGGCGCGGGACAGGACGAACAGGCCGCGGCCGAGCGCGGGCGCGAACCCGAGTTCGGCGTAGATGATCGCCGTGGCGCCGTCGATGTTCATCGGCACCGCCCGCTCCCGGCCCTCGGACAGCTGCCGCTCGATCTCGAGCGCGACCCGCAGGTGCCGCCCCGCGACCACGCCGTCGGTGACGGCCCGGGTCACCGCGCCCACGAGCGGGTCCCGGCGGGGGTCGCGCGGGTGGAACCGGTGCCCGAAGCCAGGGATGTAGCGCAGCCGTCCGCGCACGTCCGCGACAGCGGCGGGGAGGTCGTCGGCGTCCACCAGGTCGGCGAGGAGCTCCATGAGCTGCTCGCCCGCGCCGCCGTGCACGTCGCCGAGCACGTTGATCGCGGACGCCATCGCGTTGTTGACGCCGACCCCGCACGTCATCGCCATGCGGGCGATCGCGATCGATGGCGCCTGCGGTCCGTGGTCGGCGCCCGCGACCAGCGCGCGCTCCAGCAGCCGCGCCTGAGCGGGGGAGGGCAGCTCGCCGCGCAGCAGCAGCCAGATCGTCGACGCGAACGACGCCCCGTCGATGACCTCCTCGACCGGATAGCCGCGGTAGCGGATGCTCCCGGGCTCGATGTCGCTGACGGCCGTCGTCCACCACGTCGAGCGCTCCATTACACCGGACCTCCTGCCGGGACGAGGGCATCGATCTCCGCGGGCGTCCAGCCGAGCTCGGCCAGGATCTCGCGGGTGTGCTCCCCGAGACGCGGTGGAGGGGCGGTGGGCTGCACCGGCGCGCCGTCCACGTGCACCGGACCGCCGAGCACCTGCACGCTGGTCCGCCCGGCGACCGGCAGCGGAAGCTCGGCCACCAGCCCGCGCGCCGCCAACTGCGGGGACTCCAGCGCCTGGGCGACCGTCGCCACCGGCGCGGCGGGCACCCCTGCTGCGGTCAGCAGTGCATCCCACCGGGCCGCCGACCGTGCGAGCAGGGTCTGCTCCAGCTCGGCTTTGAGTGCGGTGCGGTGCTTCTTGCGCTGCTCCCGGGTGGTGAACCGCGCGTCGATCAGCAGATCGGGCCGTCCCAGGACGGCGCACAGCGCCTCGTACTGCTCCTGCTTGTTCGCGGCGATGTTGAGGTGCCCGTCGGCGGTGGCGAAGGTGCCCGACGGCGCCGCGGTGCGGTTCTCGTTGCCCATCGGGACCGGTTCCTGACCGGCGACGAGCTGGTCGGAGACCACCCAGCCCATCGCCGTCAGGCCGGCTTCGAGCATCGACACGTCGAGGTGGGCGCCCTCCCCGGTCCGTTGCCGGCGTACGAGTGCGGCCGCGATGCTCATGGCGGCCGCGAGGCCGCCGAGCGTGTCGCACACGGGCGCGCCGACGCGCAGCGGGGCCGCCTCCGGGGTGCCGGTGACGGACATGAGCCCGGAGAGCCCCTGGACGATCTGGTCGTAGGCGGGCCTGCCGCGCATCGGACCGGTCTGCCCGAACCCGGAGATCGCGCAGTAGACGAGCGACGGGTTGATCCGGCGCAGCTCGTCGGCGCCCAGGCCGAGGCGCTGCATGACGCCGGGGCGGAAGTTCTCCACGACGACCGCGCTGCGCTCGACGAGCCCGCGGAAGGCCGCCTTGCCCCGCTCGTCCTTGAGGTCGAGCGCGATCGAGCGCTTCGCGGCGTTCTGGGCGAGGAAGGAGGCGCCCATGTCCGCGTCGCTGAGCGCGGGGGAGGCGCCGAGCCTGCGGGCCAGATCCCCGCCGTGCGGCGTCTCGACCTTGATGACGTCGGCGCCCATCAGGGCCAGCTGGTAGGCGGCGTACGGCCCGGCGAGGACGTTGGTCAGGTCCAGCACGCGCAGGCCTTCGAGCAGCCCGGTGCCCGGGCCCGAGTTCGGTGTGTCGGTCACAGCAGCCCTTCGACGTGTCCCATGCCCGCATCGGAGACGGTCCGTGCCGCCGCGCGCAGCCCGGCGAGGCCCGCTTCCCGCCGTTCACCGGTGAACCGCGAGCTCGGCCCGGACATCGACAGGGCGGCGAGCACCCGCCCGTCGCGCCGCGAGTGCACGGCGACGGCCGCGGCTGCGGCGCCGATCTCCCGGTCGCCGTCGCTGATCGCGTAGCCGTTCCGGGCAGCCCCGGCCACCCGCTCGCGCAGCCGGCCGCCGTCCAGCTCCGGGTCGGCCGCGACGAGGCGGTCGACGACCTCCGGGTTCGCCGCGAGGAGCACGTACGACGCGGCTCCGGCCGTGAGCGGCATCGGCCTGCCCACCTCGACGACGTTGCGCACGGTCGCGGTGCCCTCCTCCTGGGCGATCGACACCCGCGTGAGGTCCTGGCGGACGTACACGTTGACCGTCTCGCCGTGGCGGTGCACGAGCTCGCGCATCACCTCGGTCGTCTGCTCGTCGACCCGCCACAGCGTGGCCGACAGCCGAACCCACCCGAGCAGCGTCGCGCCCACCGTGTAGTGGCCGTCCGGGGAGATCGCGACGACGCCGCGCTCGACCAGGTCGGCCAGCAGCCGCACCGCGGTGGTCTTGGGGAGGCCGCTGAGCTCGGCGATCTCCTTCAGTCGCAGGTGGGGCCTGCGGTGGTCGAAGAGCTCGAGCAGGTCGAAGGCACGTGCGACCGACCGCACCCGGGGTTCCACGCCGATGAGTGAACCATAGAGTGGTCCATGAGGACCACCACATGGTTCAAAGCGGGTGAACGGGCCCGTGCGGACGCGCGCTGTTGACCGAGCGTGGACACCGTGCAAGCATCTGGCATCCTGTTGTACACAGCTGGCTACACGTGTCCGCAATGATGGCGACGGCGGCACGGCACCAGCGCCCGGACCCGCTCAGCGAAGAGTGCAGGAGGTGTGGCGCATGGAACGCGTGCATACCGGCCCGTCGGCCGGCGAGGCGCCCGCACCACCGCCGTCCGATCCACCGGCGAGCGGTTCGCGGGTCGCGGAGCTCGTGGCCGCCACCGCCGTACTCGTCCTCGGGCTCGGTGCCTTCGTCGGCGCCCTCGCGCTGGGGTACTGGGACCGGGGACCGGGCCCGGGATTCTTCCCGCTGTGGCTCGGGGCGCTCCTCGTGCTGCTCGGCGTGATCTGGGGGGTGCAGGCCGCCCGCGGCAGGAACATCCACGCCGCCGAGCCCGTGCCACCCGGCGGCCGGCTCGCGGTCGGGCTCGTCCTCGGTGGGCTGCTCGTCGCGATCCTGCTGCTCGACGTGGTCGGCTACCAGCTGGCGATCACCGCGCTCGTGCTGTTCCTGCTGCTCGTGGTCGGGCGCAGGCGCTGGCTCGAGTCGGTCGTGGTGGCGCTCGTGGCCGGGTTCGGCATCTACACGGTGTTCGCCAACGTCCTGCAGGTCTACCTGCCGACCGCCTCGGTGCCGTTCCTGTCCCAGTGGGGGTTGTGAGACGTGGACATCTCGCACCTCCTCGCCGGGTTCGCCGCCGTACTGACGGTCGAGAACCTGCTCCTGGTCGTGGCCGGCTGCATGCTGGGCACGCTCATCGGTGTGCTCCCCGGAGTGGGTCCGGTGGCCGGCACCGCCATCCTCATCCCGCTCACGATGGAGCTCGATCCGACCGGCGCCATCATCATGCTGGCGGCGATCTTCTACGGGTCCCAGTACGGCGGCACGATCACGTCGGTCCTGATCAACACGCCGGGTGAGGCGTCCTCGGCCATCACGGTCCTCGACGGCTACGAGATGACGAAGAAGGGCCGCGCCGGCATCGCGCTGGGGATCGCGGCCATCGGCTCGTTCGTCGGTGGCACAATTGCCACGATCGGTCTGGTCATCGCGGCGGCGCCGCTCGCGTCGCTGGGCCTGCGGATCGGGCCGCCGGAGTTCTTCGCGCTGATGATCCTGGGCATGTCCCTGCTCGTGGGGCTCGCCGGGAAGTCGATGACCAAGGCCCTGATCTCCGCGGCCGTCGGCCTCCTCCTCGCGATGGTCGGCATCGACCCCGTCGAGGGTGCGCCCCGGTTCACCTTCGGCATCGCGCACTTCTTCGACGGTGTCGAGTTCGTCGCCGTGCTCGTCGGGTTGTTCGGTCTCGGCGAGATCCTCGCGACGCTCCTCGAGAAGCGCCAGGCCAGCGCCCAGGTCACGGTCGGCAGGCTGCTGCCGGGCCGCCAGGACCTGCGCGACAGCGCCGGCGCCATCGGCCGCGGCAGCCTCATCGGCTTCCTGCTGGGTCTGGTTCCCGGCGTCACCGGATCGGCCAGTTCGCTGCTGGCCTACGGTGCCGAGCGCAAGCTCGGGCGCAACAAGGAGATGCTCGGCAAGGGTGCGATCCAGGGCGTCGCCAGCCCGGAGTCGGCCAACAACGCCCACGCGAACGCCGCTCTGATCCCGCTGTTCACCCTCGGGATCCCGGGTTCGCCCACGATCGCCGTGCTCATGGGCGCGTTCCTCATGAACGGGCTGACGCCGGGACCGACGCTCTTCCAGACCGATGCGCACGTGGCGTGGGCGGTGATCGCCAGCCTGTTCATCGGCAACATCGTCTGCCTCGTCCTCAACCTCCCCCTGATCCGCATCTGGACGATGATCCTCAAGATCCCGCAGCCGTTGCTGACCGCGATCATCATCGTGTTCCTGGTCGTGGGCTCCTACAGCATCAACAACAGCACGGTCGATGTCGTCGTGATGTTCGTGTTCGGGATCCTCGGGCTCGCCTTCCGGCGCCTGGACGTCCCGCTCGCCCCGCTGGTGCTGACGCTGATCCTGGGCCCGTTCATGGAGAACTCCCTGCGGCAGTCGCTCGACATCTCCCGGGGCGACATGACGGTCTTCCTCACCCGTCCGATCTCGCTGGTCCTGCTCCTGGTCGCCGTCGCGATCATCGTCGTCCCGGTCGTGCAGGCCGTGCGTCGGCGAGGCGAGCAGCCCGGCGGCCTCGCGAGCCGTCTGCGCGAGGACGCCGAAGTCTGACCCACGGGTCACCGATGACCCATCACAAGGAGAACCACCGTGCAGAAGCCTCAACGCCTCGCCGCCGCCGTCGCGGGGGTCCTCGCCCTCGCCCTCTCCGGGTGCGCCCAGCAAGGGGGTGGCGGTGCCACCCCCGACGACTGGCCGGCGGGCGAGACGATCACGCTGCTCGTGGGGTACGCCGCGGGTGGCACGACCGATGCGATGGCCCGGTCGCTCGCCGGAACCCTCGAGGAGGAGCTCGACGTCCAGGTCCAGGTGGAGAACCAGGACGGCGCCGGCGGTCAGGTCGCCTACACCGAGCTCGCGAACTCCGAGCCGGACGGGCTGACCATCGGCACCCTGAACTACCCGACGATCCTCACGACGATCCTCGACGAGGAGAAGGGTGCCACCTACACCCTCGACTCCTTCCAGCCGCTGGCCAACCACGTCAACGACCCGCGCATCACGATCGTCCACCCGGACAGCCCCTTCCAGACCGCTCAGAACCTGGTCGATCACGCCACGGCCAACCCGGGGGAGCTGCGGGGAGCCACGTCAGGACTCAGCGGCGGCGGCCACTTCTCGATGATCAAGCTCGAGCAGGCCACCGGGGCCGACTTCACGCCCGTGCACTTCAACACCGGGCAGGCCGACGCCAAGGCCGCGTTCCTCGGGAATCACGTCGACGTCTACTTCGCCTCGATCGGCGACGGCCTCGAGGTGATCAAGTCGGGCGGCGGCCGGGCCGTCGGCGTCATGGACGACGAGCGCAGCTCGCTCCTGCCCGACGTCCCGACCTACGCCGAGCAGGGCATCGACGTCCAGGAGGCGGGGATGCGCGGCTACGCCCTGCCCGCCGGGGTGCCCGAGGAGCGCGTGCAGAAGCTCGCCGGGGCGTTCGAGAAGATCATCACGAGCGAGCAGCACCAGAAGGAGCTCGCCGACCTCGCCCTGCAGTCCGACTTCATGGGCCCTCAGGACTACACGGACTGGCTCAAGGCGCAGGAGCCCGCCGTCACCGAGGTCAACCAGATCTCCAAGTCCGACGGGTGAACGAGCCGATCCGCGTCGTCGTCCTCGACGACTACCTCGACGCCGTCACACGCAGCGCCGACTGGTCGGTGCTGGCGGCGGACGTGGTCACCGTGACGCGGCACATCGCGGACGAGGACGAGCTCGTCGCCGTGCTCCGCGAGGCCGACGTCGTGGTCGCCACGCGCGAACGCACCCGCCTGGGCAGGTCGGTCCTCGAGCGGCTGCCCCGGTTGCGGCTGCTCGTCACCACCGCCATGCGCAACGCTGTGATCGACCTCGACGCCGCCAGCGAGCGCGGTGTCCAGGTCTGCGGCACGCGGGGCAACAAGCGTTCTACTGTCGAGCTGACCTGGGGTCTCGTCCTCGCGCTCCTGCGCGACATCCCGGGCCAGCAGCAGGCCCTGCGCGAGGGGCGCTGGCACACCCGACTGGGCGTGGGGCTCGAGGGCAAGTCGCTCGGCCTGCTCGGCCTGGGCACCACGGGCAGCCAGATGGCGGCCATCGCGCGGGCGTTCGACATGGACGTCCTCGCCTGGAGCGCGAACCTCACCGCGGAACGTGCCGCCGCCTGCGGTGCCCGGCGGGTGGAGCGCGACGAGCTCTTCGCCCGCGCCGACGTGGTGTCGGTCCACCTCGTGCTGTCCGACCGGACCCGGGGCCTGGTCGGGGCCCGCGAACTCGCGCTCATGCGCCCCAGCAGTTACCTGGTCAACACCTCCCGGGCCGGGATCGTCGACCAGGCTGCGCTCGTCACGGCGCTCGAGACCGGCGCCATCGCCGGCGCCGCCGCCGACGTGTTCGAGGTCGAACCCGTTCCCGCGAGCACGCCCCTGCTGGCGGCCCCGCGCACGGTCCTCACCCCGCACATCGGCTACGTGACAGCCGAGGAGTACCGCCTGTTCTACGGCGACGTCGTCGACGACATCGCCGCCTGGCTGGCCGGGTCCCCGGTGCGGACGCTCAACGACCCCGCACCCCCGCACGAGAGGAAGCCGTGACCGTCACCCCCGCCGAGGAGCAGATCGACCTCCGCCGCAGCGTGGAGGCATTCGCCCGCGACGTGCTCGCCCCGGACGCCCTCGCGCGCGCCCACTCACCGGAGTACCCGTGGGACGTCGCGAAGCGGCTCGCCGAGATGGGCCTCCTCGGGATCACCGTGCCCCAGGAGAAGGGCGGCCAGGGTGGGACGCTGCACGACGCCGTCATCGCCATCCAGGCGGTGGCGTCGGCGTGCCCGCGCAGCGCCGACGTCGTCCAGGCGGGCAACTTCGGCCCCCTGCGCACCCTCGCGGAGTACGCCACCGCCGAGCAGCGCGACCGGTTCCTCCGCCCGCTGCTCGGCGGTGAACAGGTGATCTCCCTCGGCATGACCGAGCCGGAGGCCGGCTCCGCGCTCACCGACCTGCGCACCTCGGCCACCCCGAAGGGCGAAGGCTTCGTCCTCGACGGCACCAAGGTCTTCTCCACGCACTCGGCCGAGGCCTCGGTGTTCCTCGTCTACGTCCGGTTCGGCCCGGGCGTCGGCGGGATCGGCTCGGTGCTGGTCGAGCAGGGTGCGGCCGGGTTCAGCCGGGGGAGGCCCTCGGCCTTCATGAACGGCGAGCAGTGGTGCCAGCTCTACTTCGAGGACTGCTACGTCCCCGCCGAGAACGTCCTGCTCGGGCCCGGCGGGTTCAAGAAGCAGATCGCCGGCTTCAACGCCGAGCGCATCGGCAACGCCGCACGCTCGCTCGCCGTGGGGCGCTACGCGTTCGAGGCGGCGCGGCGGCACGCGCTGGAGCGGGAGCAGTTCGGCAGGCCGCTGTGCGAGTTCCAGGGTCTGCAGTGGAAGTTCGCCGAGGCGGCAGTCGACCTCGACGCCGCTCAGCTGCTGCTGGAGCGGGCCGCGACCGAGCTCGAGAACGGGCTCCCGAGGGGCTACGACACCGCCGTCGCGAAGTACGCCGCCAACAAGGCAGGCTTCGCGGCCGCCGACATGGCCGTGCAGGTGATGGGCGGCACCGGCTTCAGCCAGGAGTCGCTCGTCGAGTACTGCTTCCGCCGCACCCGGGGATGGATGATCGCCGGGGGCTCCTCGGAGATCCTCAAGAACCGGATCGCCGAGTCCGTCTTCGACCGCAGGTTCTCCCAGCGCGGGGGGAGCAGGTGACGCGGACGCACGATCTCGCGGCCCTGCGCGGCGCCTTGCTGGCCCCCCGCAGCGTCGCACTGGTCGGCGTCTCCGACGACGTCCGCAAGACCGGGGCCCGGCCCCTGCAGTACCTGCGCCGCGCGGGGTGGGCCGGCACCGTCTACCCCGTCAACCCGAACCGCCCGCTGGTCCAGGGAGAGCGGGCCTGGCCCTCGGTCGAGGCGCTGCCCGAGGTGCCCGAGCACGCCTACGTCCTCGCCGGGCCCGACGCGGCGGTGGAGGTCACCCGCGAGTGCGCCCGGCTCGGCGTCCAGGTCGTGACGATCATGGCCGACGGGTTCGTCGGTCCGGACCCGGCGAGCGTGGCCCGCGCACGTGCGCTGCAGGACATCGTGGCCGCGCACGCCGTGCGGGTGGTGGGGCCGTCCAGCCTCGGTGTGGTCAACGTCCACGAGCGGCTGACCCTCACCGCGAACGCCGCGTTCGGCGAGCCGGACCTGCCCGAAGGCGGCGTGTTCGTCGCCTCCCATTCGGGCAGCGTCATCGGCGCGCTGGTCTCGCGGGGCAAGGAGATGGGCGTCGGCTTCGCCGGGCTGGTCTCGACCGGTGGTGAGGTGGACCTGTCGCTCGGCGAGATCTGCCTGTCGACCCTCGACGACCCCGGCGTCGAGGGGTACGCCCTGTTCCTGGAGTCGCTCGCCGGCGCCGCGAGCCTGCGCGAGTTCGCCGCCGCCGCGGCCGAGCGCGGCAAGCCGGTGCTGGCCTACAAGCTGGGCCGTTCCGACGCCGGCGCCGAGCTCTCGGTCTCGCACACCGGCGCCCTTGCCGGCGACGACGCGGTGGCGAGCGCCTTCCTCGCCGACATCGGGATCGGGCGGGTGGACAGCTTCGAGGCGCTGCTCGAGGGGCAGCAGCTGGTGCGTTCGGTGCCGCTGCGTCCGCGGGCGGCGCGCGCCCCGCGCGTCGGGGTCGTCACCACGACCGGCGGGGGCGGGGCGATGGCCGTCGACCGGCTCGCGGTCGCGGGCGCCGTGCCCCAGCGCCCGAGCGAGGAGACGCGGCGGGCGCTGGCCGAGCGCGGCATCGCCGCCGACCACGGCACGCTCGTGGACCTCACCCTCGCCGGCACGCGCTACGAGGTGATGTCGGCCGCCCTCGAGGTGATGGTCGCCGCCCCGGAGTTCGACGTGGTCGTGGCAGTGCCGGGCTCCTCGGCCCGGTTCCACCCCGACCTCGCGGTGCGCCCGATCGCGGACCGAGCCCACACCGGGGCACCCCTGGCCGCCTTCGTGGTGCCGGAGGCCCCCGAGGCGTTGCGGCTGCTGCGCTCCGCGGGCGTGTCCGCGTTCCGCACACCGGAGTCGTGCGCCGACGCGATCGTCGCGGCCTTCTCCCGCCGCGCCCCCCGCCCCGCCGGGTCGCGGGCACCGGCCGCGATCCCCGGCCTCCCCGACGCGGCCGGGGTGCTCGACGAGGTCGCCTCCTACGCGGTGCTGGACGCCGTCGGCGTGCCGCACGCGCCGTTCACGCTCCTCGCGCCGGGCGGCGACGTCCCGGACGTCGCCGGGCCCAGCGTGGTGAAGGCGGTGTCGGCGCGGCTGCCGCACAAGTCCGACGCCGGCGCCGTGGTCCTCGACGTGCGGGACGCCGACGGCGTCCGCCGCGCGGTGGCGGACATCGGCGCCGCTCTCGCCGCCACCGTCCCGGACGTGGCGCTCGAGACGGTGATGGTCGCGCCGATGGTGCGGGGTCTGGCCGAGGTGCTCGTCGGCTACCGGCGCGATCCCGACGCCGGCCCGATCATCGTCCTCGCCGCCGGGGGCGTGCTCGCCGAGCTCTACCGCGACCGGTCCGTGCGCACCGCCCCGGTCGACCTCGCCACCGCCGAGGAGATGGTGGCGGAGGTGCTGGCCCTGCGGGCGCTGGCCGGGTACCGCGGCGCTGCGCGCGGTGACCTGCCGGCCCTCGCCCGCGCCGTCGTCGGGTTGTCGCAGCTGGCCGCGTCCCCGCGGATCGCCGAGGCCGAGGCCAACCCGGTCATGGTGCTGGCGCAGGGTCGGGGCGTCGTGGCGGTGGACGCACTCGTGCGGATCGAGGAGGAACGGTGAGCGACCGGGAGCTCGTCATCGACGTGCACGGGCACTACACGACCTACCCGCCCCAGGTGGCCGAGTGGCGCTCGCGCCAGGTGCGGGCCTTCGAGAACGGGCAGCCGCTGCCCGACCCCGAGGACCTGGTCGTCACCGACGCCGAGCTCGTCGAGTCCGTGGCGACCCACCAGCTGGCCGGGATGGACGCGCGCGGCATCGACGTCACGCTCTTCTCCCCGCGCGCGAGCCGGATGGCCCACCACGTCGGGAACCTGGAGGTCAGCACCGCGTGGGCACGGGTGTGCAACACGCTCGTCGCCCGGATCTGCGCGCTGTTCCCGGACCGGTTCCAGCCGGTGGCGATGCTGCCCCAGAGCCCCGGCGCACCACCCGCGAGCGTGCTGCCCGAGCTCGAGCGCTGCGTGCGCGAGCACGGCGTCGTCGGGGTGAACCTCAACCCCGACCCGTCCGGCGGTGCGTGGGGCGGTCCGCCGCTGGGCGACCGGGCCTGGTACCCGGTCTACGAGGCCCTCGTCGCGCAGGACCTCCCGGCGATGATCCACGTGAGCGCCAGCGCCAACCCGGCGCTGCAGACCACGGGGGACTGGTACCTCGGCGCGGACACCACCGCCTTCGTGCAGCTGATGCGCTCGGACGTCCTCACCGACTTCCCCGGCCTCAGGTTGATCATTCCCCACGGCGGGGGCGCGGCGGCGTTCCACTGGGGCCGCTTCCGGGGCATGGCGCAGGACCAGGGCCGGCCGCCGCTGGAGGAGCACCTGCTGGGCGGGCTCCTGCTCGACACCTGCGTCTATCACCAGGCCGGCATCGACCTCCTGTTCGGCGTGGTACCCATCGAGAACATCCTGTTCGGCTCGGAAGCGGTGGGCGCGGTACGCGGGATCGACCCCCGGACCGGTCACCACTACGACGACACCCGCCGCTACGTCGACGCCGCGGGCCTCGGGGCCGCGCAGCGCGCGCTCGTCTACGAGGGGAACGCGCGGCGCACCTACCCGCGGCTCGACCGGGCGCTCGGGAGCGGACGCACCGCGACCGCGCGCTGACCCGCGGACGTGTCGAAGGTCGGGAGGGCGACACTGCCTCCCTACTTCCTGGTCACCGCGGTGACCACGATGATGCTCGTGACGGGGATGAACATCCTCGTCCCGGTGCTGCCCGGCTACGCCAGCTCGTTCGGGGTCGGCGCCACCGAGGTGGGCCTCGTCGTCTCCGCCTTCGCCCTCGGCCGGCTGCTGTTCGAGGTGGCGGGCGCCCGGTGGGCCGAACGCGTCGGGCCCCGGGCGGTGTGCGCGGTCGGCGCGCTGGTGATCGCGGCCGCCTCGGTGGTCGGCGGCCTCGTGGAGAGCTTCCCGGTGCTGCTCGCGGCCCGGCTGGTCCAGGGCATCGGCTCGGCGCTGTACATGAGTGCCGCGACCCTGCTCGTCGTCTCGCTCGTGCCGCAGGGATCGGCGGGGCGGTGGATGTCGCTCTACCACGGGATCTTCCTGCTCGGCCTGGCCGTCGGACCGCTCGTGGGCGGCGGTGTAGCGGAGCTGTGGGGCCTGCGGGCACCCTTCTTCGCCTACGGCGCGATGGCCGTCGTCGGCGCGGTGCTGTCCGTCGTCCGCCTGCCCGGCCCGGCGGCGCTGCAGCCCGCCGAGGGCAGCCGTGCGGCCCCCGGCGGCGCGCGGCGTTCCGGGGTCCTCGCCCTGCTCGGGCACCGCGCCTTCGCGATCTCGCTGCTCGTCATCCTGGTGATGTTCATCGTCCGCACCGGGCTCCGGAACACCGCGGTGCCGCTCTACGCGGGCGAGGTGCTCGGGATGACGGCCGGGGGGATCGGCCTGCTCGTCACGGCCGCGGCGGTGGGGCAGATCGTGGTGCTCTGGCACGCGGGCTCGGTCCTCGACGCCCGCGGTCCCCGGTGGGTCCTCGTGGTCAGCCTCGCCGGGGCCGCCGCGAGCGTGCTGCTGTTCACCGTGGCGACGACGCCGCCGGTGCTCGCCGTCTGCATGGTGCTCCTGGGCCTGGTCACCGCCTACTCCACGGCCGCGCCGACCGTCGTGGTGGTGGACGTGGCCGACCCGCGGGCACGCGGCACGGCCATTGGTATCCAGCGCATGGTCACCGACGCAGGCCAGCTGATCGGGCCGGTCCTCGTCGGCCTGGTGCTGGACCACGCGACGTTCCTCGTCGCGTTCGTCACCATCGGTGTGCTGGTGGCGCTCACCGCGGCGTGCACGCTCGCCATGCCGGACACCCGGCGCGCCGATCGCGGCTGAGGAGCGTCAGTCCTGCGGCAGCACGTAGGGAGCGCCGGTGCGGGCGCAGATCTCCCGGAGACGGGCTCGCAGGCTCGCCGGGAGCGGGATCCCGTGCGCCGTCCGATCGGCGCGGGCGCGGCTCTCCGGCTCGCCCGCCACCAGCACCTCGGCGCCGTCGGCGGGCCGGGTGGCGTGCTGGGAGTCGATGATCTGGTCGACGGAGTCGAGGACGTCCCCGGCGTCGCGGAACGCGCCCGGGTCGATCGCCAGGCAGAAGTGCCCGATGTTGTCCGGGCTGCCCTGCTCGCGGGTCGCCGACGCGGTGCCGCCGGACAGCGCCGAGCTGAGGATCTCGACCATGAGCGACAGCCCGTAGCCCTTGTGCCCGCCTCCGGTCGTGCCCGGCCCGCCGAGCGGGGTGAGGCCGCCGCCCAGGCCCTCCCATGCGGCGCGCAGGGCGGCGCCGGCGTCGGTCACCGCGTCGCCGGCCGGGTCGACGAACCAGCCATGCGGGAGCGGCTGGTCGGCGAGGTCGTAGACCTTGATCTTGTTGATCGCCACCGTCGAGGTGGCCATGTCGAGGAGGAAGGGTTCGTGGCGGCGGGCCGGTGCGGCGAAGGCCAGCGGGTTCGTGGACAGCCGCGGCTCCGCGCCGCCAGTTGGCACGACGGCGGTCGTGCGCGCCGAGGTGGTCACGAGCCCCAGCAGGCCCGCCTCGGCCGCCATCGCCGCGTAGTAGCCGGCGGCGCCGAAGTGGTGCGAGTTGACCACCGAGACCGCGGCGAGCCCGGACCGTCCGGCCTTGTCGATCGCGATCCGCATCGCCTCCGCGGCGGCGGGGTGCCCGAAGCCGTGTTGGGCGTCGACGAGCGCGGTCACCGGGCTCTCGCGCAGCACGGTCGGGCGGGCACGCGGGTTCAGGTGCCCGGAGCGGAACAGCCGCTCGTAGCTGACGAACATCGAGATCCCGTGGGAGTCGATCCCCGAGAGGTCGGTGTGGGTCATCGCCTCGGCGGTCACCGCGACCGCGTCCTCGGCGAGGCCCCAGGAGCGCAGGATCTCGCTGATCTGGCGGTGGACGTCGTCGGCGGCGACCCGGTCGCGCATGGCGGCTCCCGTTCGATCTTGTGAGGACACGGCGGTGTGCCTGTGTATACACTACGGGCTGTGTTGGATGCCGGGCTGCGAGAGCCCGGCCCGTCTGCGGGAGCCGATGACGTGACTCACGAGAACGCCGACCTCAGCGCGACCCGGGCCCTCGCCCGCGGTGCGGTCGCCGCGCGCGACCGGCCGCTGCCCGAGCCGGCGGTCCGCGCGGCGCTCGCCGCGATCGTCGATTGGACGGCGGTGACGGTCGGCGGGGCCGTGGCCGAGCCCGCCACCGCACTGCGGCGGGGCCTGCTCACCGGGACGGGCCCGTGCCGGCTGCCGGGCACGCGCGACGGCGCCTCCGCCGAGACCGCGGCCCTCGTCAACGGCACGGCCGCGCACACCCTCGAGCTCGACGACATCTACGCCCCGGGGCTCTACCACCCCGGTGCGCCCACCATCGCGGCCGCGCTCGCGGCGGGGGAGCGCGGCGGCGTCGGCGGAGCGGACCTGGTGCGCGGCGTCGTCATCGGGTACGAGGTGGGCAACCGGGTGGCCGGCACGCTCGGCGCCGCGCACTACCGGTACTGGCACAACACCGGCACGGCGGGAGCCCTCGCCGCGGCCGCCGCGGCCGCCGAGGTGCTGCGGCTCGACGTCGAGCGGTTCGCGCACGCCCTCGCGCTGGCGGCCACCACGGGGGCCGGGCTCCAGCAGACCTTCCGCAGCGACTCGATGGGCAAACCGCTGCACAGCGGCCACGCCGCCCAGGCGGGCACGGTCGCGGCCTTCGCCGCGTCCGCGGGGTTCACCGGCACCCCCTCCGTGCTGGACGGGGAGATCGGGATGGGTGCGGTGATGTCCGACTCGCCGTCGTGGGACGCCGCCGCGGCGCCCTTCGGCCCGGGGTTCCTCGTCGAGAGGACCAGCGTCAAGCCCTACCCCTGCTGCGGGCACGTCTTCGCCGCCATCGACGCCGCGCTGGAGTTGCGGGAGGCGGGTGTGCGCGCCGAGGAGGTCACCAGGATCGAGGCCGAGTCCTACTCGACCGCCTTGACGGTGGCCGGGAACCCCGCCCCGACCACGCCGTTCGAGGCGAAGTTCTCCATCCCGTTCGTCGTCGCGCACGCCCTCGTGCACGGCGAGGTGGCCGCCGGCGCCTTCACCGACGACCGGCTGGCCGACGCGCGCGTCACCGCCGTCATGAACCGGGTGACGTTGCGCCCGGGCGCGGAGTTCGACGAGGCCTTCCCGGCGCGCCGTGGCGCCCGCGTCACCGTCGTCGAGCGCGACGAGCGCGAGCGTGCCGTCACCGTCGCCGACCGCCGCGGCGACCCGGCGAACCCCGTGACCCGCGAGCAGCTCGACGCGAAGTTCCGCTCGCTGGTCGAGCCGGTGCTGGGGGCCGAGCGCGCCGCCGAGCTCCGGGAGCTGCTGTGGGACCTCACGGGTGTCGCGGACGTCCGCTCCCTGCCGCTGGAGCCGGTGTGAACGAGAGCTGGACGGTCTTCGTCACGGCCCCGGCGCTCAGCGAGCCGGGCCTGGGCATGCTCACCGACGCCGGCTGCGAGGTGATCCTGCTGAGCGGCAGCAAGGACGAGGCCGAGGTCGCCGAGACGCTGGCCACGCGGCCCGTCGACGCCGTCCTCTCGCGGACGCTCACCCTCGACGGCGCCGCGATGCGCTCGTGCCCGACCCTGAAGATGATCTCCAAGCACGGTGCCGGTGTGAACAACGTCGACGTCGCCGCGGCCACCGCACTGGGCATCCCCGTCACGTTCACCCCCGGCGCCAATGCCCGGGCGGTCGCGGAGCTGGCGATCGGGCTGATGCTCGCCGCCGCCCGCCGGATCACCTGGTTCGACACGCAGCTCAAGGCCGGGCGCTGGACCCCCGTCCCGGACGGCGTCGAGCTGGCCGGTCGCACCCTCGGCCTGGTCGGGTTCGGGAACGTCGGGAGCAAGGTCGGAGCGCTCGGAACGGCGTTGGGGATGGACGTCGTGGCCTACGACCCGATCCTCACCGGCGCGCCCGACGGTGTGCGCGTGGCGTCGTCCCTGGAGGAGGTGCTCCGGGTCGCCGACGTCCTCAGCCTGCACGTGCCCCTGACCGCAGACACCCGCGACATGATCGGTGGCCGGGAGCTCGACCTGCTCCCCGACGGCGCCATCGTGATCAACACCGCGCGCGGTCCGGTGCTCGACGACGCCGCGCTGGTCGCGGCGCTGCGCGGTGGCAGGCTGCGGGCGGCGGGGATCGACACCCTGGCGCACGAGCCCATCCGGCCCGACGATCCGCTGCGCGCGCTCGAGAACGTGGTCCTCACCCCCCACGTCGGCGGCTCCACCGTCGCCGCCCTGCGGACCGTCAGCGCGATGGCCGCCCGCAACATCCTGACCATGATGCGCGGTGAGCCGGTGGAGGAACGCTTCCAGGTCGACCCCCGCGCCTTCGGCAGCCCCGTGGGGACGACGCGGTGAGCGGGAACGGGCTTCCGCCCGGCTACGCGATCGGCGCGCGCGGGCCGCGCACCGACCCCGCCCTCGTCGCGGCGCTGCGCGCGGTCCCGGTGCCGGTCATCGGTGACTGCATGGGCCGGATCGTCGGCACCAGCCGGCTGCGGCCCTACCACCCCGTCACCGAGCCGGCGATGGCCGGCCCCGCGCTGACCGTGCGGGTGCGGCCGGGGGACAACCTGATGCTGCACAAGGCGATCCTCATGGCCGAACCGGGGGACGTCATCGTCGTCGACGGGGCGGGGGACACCACCCAGGCCCTCATCGGCGGGCTCATGCGGACCACGGCGCTGCACCGCCGCATCGCCGGGTTCGTGATCGACGGCGCGCTGCGGGACGTCGCCGAGTGGGCGGAGGGCGGCATGCCCGCGTTCGCCGCCGGGAACTCGCTGCGCGGCCCGGGCAAGGACGGGCCGGGCGAGATCAACGTGCCCATCACCTGCGCCGGGCTCGTCGTCGCGCCGGGGGACGTCGTGGTGGCCGACGGCGTCATCGCCGTGGCGCCGTCCGAGATCGGGCCGCTCCTCGAGCGCTGCCGCGCCAAGCTGGCCGACGAGGAGCGGGTGCGGCAGCAGAACGCCTCCGGCGCGACCGACGAGGAGCGGATCGACGCCTACCTGCGCAGCCGCGGTGTGGAGCTCTGACGGGTCAGGCGGACCGTAGTGCGATGAGCCCGGCGTCGGTGGACCGGAAGCCACAGGCGTCGAAGTAGAAGGCGCGCAGGTGCTCCTCGAAGTCCACGTGCAGCCATTCGCACCCGGCCTCGCGGGCGGCGTCGGTCGCGCGCGCGACGAGCTGCGTCGCGATGCCGCGACGCTGGTGGTCGGGACGGACCTTCGTGTCGAGCACGAACGCGTGGGCGTCCCCGTCCCAGGCGAGGTTGACGAACCCGACGAGCGCGCCGTCGGGCAGGCGCGCGCTCACCCAGCCCAGGCTGTGCGGGCGGATCCGGTCCCACCAGCCGCGTTGTGGACGGCCCCCGTGGGAGGTGGTGAGGTCGAACAGCTCCGCGTCGGTGACCGGAGCGCGCCAGCGGTAGGAGATGTCGTCGGGCATACGGGCACTGTGGGCCACGGCCTCGTCCTGCGCACCCCTTCGGCGCAGGACGAGGCCGGGTCCGTCCGGCGGCGCGCTCGCCCGTGTCGCCACCCCGCCGGCGGTGCACCGCGATGCCCTCCCGCCGTGCGACCGCGCTGGACACGATGCCGGTGGCCCTCGCCGGGCACGTCCGCTCGGGGGAGTAACCGCCGGTACTCCGGGGGCGGTACCGGTGCGCGCCTACGCGTGCGGGCGGTACTCCTCGAGCAGTGCGCCCAGCCGCGCGACCATGAAGTCGTAGTACACCGACATCTCCCGCAACCGGGCCTGCTGCAGGTCGGCGAGTGCCGTGCCCTCCCGCTCGGCGCGGTGGGCGAGGTCGCGCAGCTGCTCGACCTGCCGGAGCTGGTGCTCGAGGCAGCCGACCCAGGCGTCCGGGCGCCACTCGTGGACGAAGTGCCGGGCACCCGGGGGCTTGAACCGCCGGACCACGCCGTTCGTGATCAGCAGGCGGGTCATCTCCGAGACCGACCCCGCGCTCGCCCCGGTCTCGTCCTGCAGCCGCCGGACGGTCATCGGGTGCGGGCTCAGCAGCAGGACGGCGGCGGTGCGGCCGGCCATGCGCGGCCAGCCCATCGTCTGGCCGAGGACGGTCGCGAAGTCGGCTGCCACGGCGTCGGCGGCCGATTCGGCGCTGCGGGACGGGCTTCGGGTGCCGGGCACGAGCGACATCTTTCACCAGGAACTGAAGTTTCACCATTGACTGAGAGTCGGTGACTGGTCGACAGTACCGACGAGAGGGCGGGTCGCACCGGACACCGCCCACGATCGCGGAGGATCGTACGTGGCCGAGAACGACTGGGACGTGATCGTGATCGGCGCGGGGTCCTCCGGCGCGGTACTGGCCACCCGGCTCGCCGCGGCGGGCCGGCGGGTGCTGCTGCTGGAGGCCGGGCCGGACTACCGCTCGGCGCAGATGCCCGAGGTCTGGCGCTCGCCGAACCCGCTGCGCGCCCTGATCGACCCGGCCGCCGGCGGCAGTCTGATGTGGCCGGACGTGCTCGCGACCAGGACCGACGCGCAGGACGCCGCGTTGTACTGGCGCGGCCGCGGCACCGGCGGCAGCTCCGGGATCAACGGCCAGATCGCGATCCGGCCGCCGATTCAGGACTTCGAGGACTGGGTCCGCTGGGGGTGTGCGGGCTGGTCGCCGCAGGACGTGCTGCCCTACTTCTGCCGCTCCGAGGACGACGAGGAGTTCGGGGACGCCCCGTACCACGGCAGGGGCGGGCCCACCCCGATCTTCCGGATGGCGCAGGAGGCGTGGGGATCGGTGGACACCGCGCTGCGGGCCGCCGCGCTCTCCGCCGGTCACAGCTGGGCGCAGGACGTCAACGCGCCGGGGGCGGTGGGCGTCTCCCCGTACCCGATCAACTCCCGCGACGGGCGGAGGGTCACCGTCAACGACGGGTACCTGGAGCCGGCCCGGGGGAGCGCCTCGCTGACCGTCCGGGGCGACGCCCTCGTCGACCACGTGCTGGTCCGCGACGGCCGGGCGGTGGGCGTGCGGTACCTGGCAGGCGACACCGCGGTGGAGGAGCGCGCCGACCTCGTCGTGCTGAGCGCGGGGGCCGTGCACTCCCCGGCCGTGCTGATGCGCTCGGGCATCGGTCCGGCCGCGCACCTGCGCGCGCTGGGGATCGACGTCGTCGCGGACCTGCCGGTCGGGCAGGGCCTGCAGGACCACCCCCTGGCGGGCGTCGCGATCCCGCTCGACGCCGCCTCCGCGATCAGGACCGCCGACGACCGGCACACCAACGTCTGCGTCCGCTACACGAGCGACGTGCCCGACGCGCAGCCGCTCGACATGATGTTCGTGTCGCTCAACCAGAACGTGCTCGCGATGGAGCGGGCCGATCTCCGCTTCGGCGCGGGCATGTTCGGGGTGTGGGTGAACCAGGCGTGGTCCCGGGGGGAGATCACCCTGGCCTCGAGCGACCCGCGCGCCCAACCGGAGATCCGCGAATCCATGTTGTCGGACGAGCGGGACCGCGCGCGGTTGCGGGCGGGTATCCGGGCGCTGGTCGAGATGGCACGGGGCCCGGAGGTCGCGGCCATCGCGGACGGCTCCGTCGACCGCGTGAACGCCGGGCTGCTGGATGCGCTCGACGACGACGAGCGGCTCGACGACCACCTGCTCGCCACCGCCGCGGACGCCCAGCACGCCACGAGCACGTGCCGGATGGGCGATCCCGGCGACGCCGCCACGGTGGTCGACCCGGCCTGCCGGGTTCTCGGCGTCGACGGGCTGCGCGTGGTCGACGCGTCGATCTTCCCGTCCGTGCCCCGCGCCAACACCAACCTGACCGCCATCATGGTGGGGGAGTTGATGGCCGACCGTCTGGAGCGCGCGTGACCGCCGTAGACCGGGTCAAGCCCGACATCGCGGGCCGGATCCGCGCCGCGGAGGGCGCCCTGCGCGACCTGTCGCACCGGATCCACGCCCACCCCGAGCTCGCGTTCGAGGAGACGCGGGCCAGCGGGTGGGTGGCCGACGCGCTGGCCGACGGCGGTTTCACCGTCGAGCACGGTTGCTACGACCTGCCCACCGCGGTGCGGGCAACGGTCGGGAGCGGCCCCGTCCACGTGGTGGTGTGCGCCGAGTACGACGCACTGCCCGGGATGGGGCACGCGTGCGGGCACAACATCATCGCCGCGGCGGCGGTCGGGGCGGGCCTCGCGCTCGCGCCCGTCGCCGACGACCTGGGGCTCACGGTCACGGTGCTGGGCACCCCGGCCGAGGAGGGCGGGGGCGGGAAGGTCCTGATGATCGACCGCGGCGCCTTCGACGGTGCGCATGCCGCGATGATGGTGCACCCCGCCGCGCACGAGGCGGCGGCGCTGCGCGGGTCGGCGGTCTCGGTCTTCGACGTCGAGTACCGCGGCCGGCCCGCGCACGCGGGGGCGCACCCGGAGCAGGGGGTGAACGCGGCCGACGCGATGACGATCGCGCAGGTCGCCATCGGCCTGCTGCGCCAGCAGACCCGTGACGGCGAGCGGATCCAGGGCATCGTCACCGACGGCGGTCTCGCGCCGAACATCATCCCGGACCGCAACACCGGCAACTGGATCGTCCGTGCCGGCTCGATCGAGGCGCTGGCCCCGCTCAAGGAACGGGTGCTGCGCTGCTTCGAGGCCGGTGCGCTCGGCTCCGGGTGCGAACTCTCGGTGCAGCCCAGCTGCCCCGACTACGCCGACCTCGTGCACGACCAGGAGATGGTGGCGCTCTACCGCCGCAACGCCGAGGCGTTGGGACGCAGGTTCCCGGGCCCGGACGAGGAGCCGATGGTGGGGGCGGCCACCGACATGGGCAACGTGTCGCACCGCGTGCCCTCGATCCACCCGATGCTCGGGCTGGACTGCCTCCCCGCGGTGAACCACCAGCCCGAGTTCGCCGCCGCGTGCGTCACGCCGGTGGCCGACGGCGCTGTGCTCGACGGCGCGATCGCCATGGCCTGGACCGCGGCCGACCTGGGGGCGCTCAGGTCGTGATCGCGTGGGAGTCCATGTCGGCGGCGGTCCACTCCTCGACCTCGTCGAGGTGCACGGCCGCGGCGTCGCGGGCTCCCGCGGCGTCCCGCGCGGCCATCGCGTCGAGGATCTGCAGGTGGCGATGGGTGGAGCCGGCCAGCCGGTGCGGGCCAGTGGCCCCGAGGATCCGCAGCCACTGCACGAACGGCTCCACCGAGGCGCGTGCGGCGATCAGCCGCTCGTTGCCGGTGGCCGCCACGATCTCGCGGTGCAGGCGCATGTCGCTGGCGAAGAAGGGCTCGTAGTCGCCCGTATCCGCGGCGGCGAGCGCCTCGACGGCCTCGGCGCGCAGCTCGGCGATCTGGGACTCCGGCATGCGGCCGGTCGCGAGCCCGGTGGCGACCCACTCGATGCCCTTGCGCAGCTGGCACACCTCGTGGACGTCGGTGAGGCCCGGACGCGCGACGAAGGTGCCCGAGCGCGGGCGCGTCTCGATCAGCCTGTCGTGCTCGAGACGCGCCAGCGCGTCGCGCACCGGGGTGCGGGAGACGCCGAACTCCGCCGCCACCGCCTGCGGGTCCAGGCGCGAACCGGGAGCGAACGCGCCGCTCGTGATGCGCTCGCAGAGGATCCGGTACAGCTGGTCGGCGATCGACTCGACCATCAGGGCGGCGCGGGCGGGCTCGACGGTCACGGCGGTCCCCCTGTTCTCAGTATGTGATGTCTAGTCGATGAGGTTAGCGGCACGCAGCGCGGTGGCGATCCGCGCGCGCTCGGCCTCGCTCGCCGGCCGGAACGGCTGGCGGGGCAGACCGCCGTCGCGGCCCTGCAACTGCAGCGCCGCCTTGAGGGTGGCCGGCAGGTTCGGGCCGTTGATGGCGCGCCACACCGTCAGGATGCGTTCGTGCAGCTCGAGGGCCAGCGCGTGGTCGCCCGCCTGCACCGCGTCCCAGAGCTGCACCGACAGCGCAGGGGTGACCGTCGGGATCGCGGCGAGCGCGCCGTGGGCACCCATGACGAACGCGGGGTAGTGCAGGTCGTCGAGCGCGGCGAGGATCCGGTAGCGGTCGCGGACGCGGTGCAGCAGGTCGGCGAGCAGGTGGATGTCCCCACCGCTCTGCTTGATCGCGACCAGCTGGGGCACCTGGTGCATCTGCTCGATCGTGTCGACGGGGACGAGGGCCCACGGCACCACGTTGTAGAGCACGAGCGGCAGCTCGGTGGCAGCGCCGATCAGCCGGAAGTGCTCCACGGTCTCCTCGGGGGAGGGGGCGAAGACGTAGTGCACGGGCGTCACCTGCAGGGCGTCGACGCCGGCGTCCTTGAGGGCGAGGCCGTAGCGGATGGCCTGCGCGGTGGAGTTCTGGATGACGCCGCCGATGACGGGCACGCGACCGCCGACCTCCTCGACGACCACCCGGCAGATCGCGGCGCTCTCCTCGAGCGACAACGTCTGGCCCTCGCCGGTGCTCCCGCAGGCGCAGATCGCGGTGACGCCCGCCCCGAGGAGGTACTTCACCTCTGCCCGCAGGAGCTCGAGGTCCACCTCGTCGCGTTCGTCGAACGGGGTGACGACGGTCGAGATCATCCCGTGCAGGTCCAGGTCCTTCATCGTTCTCCTCGGGTTGCAGGTGCGCGATCTGGTGTCTGATACATTAGCCGTCAGATTTCACAGACGCCAGTCGGTACGAGGGAGTGCCATGAACGACAACTCGGGGTCCACGGGTGGGACCCCCGTCAAGCGGGTCGTGTGGGCCAGTGCCCTCGGCACCACGGTCGAGTACTACGACTTCACGCTCTACGCCACGACGGCGGCGCTCGTCTTCAACGAGGTCTTCTTCCCCGCGGGCGACCCGCTCGTGGGCACGCTGGCCGCGTTCGCGACGTTCTTCGTCGGCTACCTCGCCCGCCCGCTGGGCGGGCTGATCTTCGGGCACTTCGGCGACAAGCTGGGCCGCAAGAACGTCCTGATCATCACGATGGTGATGATGGGGATGGGCACCTTCGCCATCGGCCTGCTGCCCTCCTACGAGACGATCGGCGTCGCTGCGCCGCTGCTGCTCGTGCTGATCCGGTTGATCCAGGGCCTCGGCATGGGTGGGGAGTACGGCGGCGGCGTGCTGATGGCGCTGGAGTACAGCCCGCGGCGGCGGCAGGGCTTCTTCACCTCGCTCGTGCACATCGGAACGCCGGCCGGCGTCCTGCTCCCGGTGGGCCTGGTGACCCTGCTCGACGCGACGCTGCCCGCCGGCGCGTACGACGCGTGGGCCTGGCGGCTGCCCTTCCTCGCCAGCATCCTGCTGATCCTCGTCGGCGTGTACATCCGGCTGCGCGTGAGCGAGAGCCCGGAGTTCGTCAAGGCGCGGGCCGAGCGCGAGGTGCAGAGCCTGCCGGCCAAGGAGGTGTTCGCGCGGCACGGGGTGAAGGTCGTGATGTCGATCATCGCCAAGATCGCCGAGAGCGGGCTGTTCAACGTCTACTACGTGGTCGCGATCGCCTACATCACCACCGAGCTCGGGCTGCCGCGCGAACCGGTACTGCTCGCGGTGCTGATCGCCTGCCTGCTGGAGTGCGGCACGCTCCCGTTGTTCGGAGCGCTGTCGGACCGGGTCGGCCGCCGCCGGGTCTACATCGGCGGCGCGGTGTTCCAGATCCTGCTCGCGGTGCCGTTCTTCCTGATGGTGCAGACCGGCGACTTCTGGCTCACCACGCTCGCGATGTCGCTCGGGCTCGCGGTCGGCCACGGTGCGATGTACGGGGCCCAGGCCGCGCTCTTCGCCAACCTCTACCCGGTGGCCGTGCGCTACACCGGTCTGTCGGTCACCCAGCAGATCGGCGCCACCCTGGGCGGCGGCCTCGCGCCGCTGGTCGGCACCGCCCTGCTCGCCGCCGGCGGCGGGCACTGGACGTGGCTGGTGTTCTACGCGATCGGGATCGCGGTGCTCTCCTCGCTCGCAGCCACCCGATTGGGCGCGGGCGAGGCCCGCTACCGTCCCGTCGGGCCCGACTCCCCGGTCGAGAAGGCCCCGTCCCTGGACAAGGAGAGCCTCTGATGTCGGTGCTGTTCCTCCCGCCCGGGGACGACCCGGTCCCGGCCGCGTTGCGCGGGTTCGCCCGTGCGCACGCCGACCTCGTCACGCTGCACGACGACCCCGTGCACCTGACCGCCCGGCACCGGGCCGAGGGCCGGCGGGTCGGGCTCGTCTCCGGTGGCGGGTCCGGGCACGAGCCGATGCACGCGGGATTCCTCGGCCGCGGGATGCTCGACGCGGTGGCGCCGGGCAAGGTGTTCGCGTCGCCGCACAACCGGCAGGTCCTGGAGGCCAGCCGCGCCGCCGCCGGAACCGACGGCGTGATCCACGTCGTGAAGAACTACACGGGCGACCGGATCAACTTCGCGATCGCCGCCGAGCGGCTGCGCCACGACGGGATCGAGGTCCGGCGCGTCCTCGTCGACGACGACCTGGCCACCGAGAGCGCGGACACCGCCACCGGGCGCCGGGGCACCGGTGCCACGGTGATCGTGGAGAAGCTGCTCGGCGCGGCCGCGGACGAGGGCCTGGGGCTCGACGAGCTGGCCGGGCTGGGGTGCGAGTTCGCCGGCGCCTCGCGCTCGCTCGCCGTCGCGGCCCGGGCGCAGTCGTCGCTGCACACCGGCGAGCCCTCCTTCGACCTCGACCCCGCCGACCTCGAGTACGGGGTCGGCATTCACGGCGAGCGGGCGGCGAAGTCGGTGGCCCGGCCACCGCTGCCCGAGCTCGTGGACCGGATGCTCGACGAGCTGACCGCCGGACTGCCCGCCGGCCCGGACGAGCTGCTCGTGCTCGTCAACGGGCTCGGTGGCACCTCGCTGCTGGAGCTCTACGGCGTGCACGACCTCGTGGCCGAGGGCCTGGGCTCCCGCGGGCTGACGGTCGCGGGCGCGCTGGTGGGCACGTTCGTGCCCGCGATCGACATGGCGGGCTTCTCGGTGACGCTGACGCGCGCGCAGCCGCGGTGGCTGCCGTGGTGGGCCGCGCCGACGCAGACCCCCGCTTTCCCGCGCACCACCTCGGAGGCCCGATGAACACCGCCGACATCCTGCGCGCGTACGCCGACGACGTCACCGACGCGCACGCTGCGCTCACCGACCTGGACCGCCACAGCGGCGACGGCGACTTCGGCGACAACCTGCGCGGCGGCCTGCGCCGCGCGGTCGCGGTGCGGGAGGAGCGTCCGGACACCGACGCGCTCGCCGTGCTGGGGGAGGTGTTCCTCGACGAGGTCGGCGGTACCTCCGGACCGCTGTTCGGGCTGCTGTTCACCGAGCTCGCCCACGCGGTGGCCGATGACCCCGAGGGCGGCTGGGCCACTGGCGCGGCGGCCGGGTTGGCGGCGATCCAGCGCGTCGGCGAGGCGCAGGTCGGGGACCGCACGCTCGTCGACGCGCTCGCCCCGGCGGTGACGGCGCTCCAGACGGATCCGGCCGACCTCGCCGGCGCCGCCCGGGCCGCCGTCGAGGGTGCCCGCGACACCGCGGCGCTGCAGGCCCGGATGGGGCGGGCGAGCTACGTGGGGGAGCGGGCGAAGGGGGCCCCGGACCCGGGTGCCGTCGGCACCGCCCTGTTCTTCCGGGCGCTCGCGCGGGTCGCGGTGCCGGACGCCGAGGTGCCCTCTCCGCTGGAGGCCGCGCCGACCATCGGCAACCCGTAGGACGTCATCATCGGATTCGAATGCCGTTGACCTGTGCCGCACCCCTGCCGGGTTGGTAGGAAGATCGTTCATCGATCCGGGAGGTGCGGATGGAGTACGGCCCCTGGTCACTGCTGACCGATGCCGGCCTGATCGGCGCCCTGCTGCTGGGCGGGACGCTGGTCCGCCGGTGGGTGGTGCCCGCGCAGCGGCTCCTGCTGCCCGCGAGCGTCATCGCGGGGTTCCTCGGGCTGCTGCTCGGCCCGGAGGTGCTGGGGCTGCTGCCCTTCTCCGACCAGCTCGGCACCTACGCCTCGGTGCTGATCGCCGTGATCTTCGCGTGCCTGCCGTTCAGCGACGAGGCCGGCGCGCGCGGGTTCGGCCGGTCCACCGCGGCGTTCTCGTCCTACTCGATGGCGATGTACGCGCTGCAGGTCGGGCTCGGGATGGTGCTCGCCTACGTCCTGTTCGTGCCGGTCTTCGGCACGCCGGAGGGGTTCGGCCTGCTGTTGTTCGGCGGCTGGGCGGGCGGGTTCGGCTCGGCGGCCGCGATCGGCAGCGTCTTCGAACAGGCCGGGTGGCAGGAGGCCAGCTCGCTGGCGTTCACGTCGGCGACGGTGGGGTTGCTCGTCGGCGTCGTCGGCGGGATCATCTGGGCCAACTGGGGAGCCCGGCGTGGCCACGCCTCGGGCGTCGGGCGGTTCGCCGACCTCCCGGAATCGCTGCGCTGCGGGCTCGTGCGCGACCCGGAGCGGCGCGGGTCGATCGGCTCGGCCACCACGTCGGCGTCCGCGATCGAGCCGCTGGGCCTGCAGATCTGCATGATCGCGGCCGTCGCCGCGGCCGCGTACGGGATCGCGGAGCTCTCCACGGCGATCTACCCGCAGTTCTCCCCGCCGGTGTTCGCGCTCGCCTTCATCGTCGGGCTGCTGGTGAAGCTGGTCCTGCGGCGCACGCCGGCCTGGTCCTACGTGGACGCGCGCACCATGAAGAGCCTTTCCGGCGTGGCCACCGATGTGCTCATCGTGTGCGGCATCGCCTCGATCGTCCCGCGGTTCGTCGCGGACTACTGGCTGCCGCTGGCCGTGCTGTCCGTGATCGGACTGGCGTTCTGCCTGGTGATGTTCCGCTGGGTCGCCCCGGCGCTGATGCACGGCGCGTGGTTCGAGAAGGCGATCTTCACCTGGGGCTGGGCCACCGGCGCCGTCGCCACATCGATCGCCCTGCTGCGGATGGTCGACCCGGAGCTGGAGAGCGGCACCCTCGAGGAGTTCGGGATCGCCTACCTGCCGGTCGCGCCGCTGGAGACCGCGAGCGTGGCGCTGACCCCGCTGATCGTGATCGTCGGCGCGGGCTGGGCGATCGCCTCGGGCTGGACGGCGCTGGGGCTCGTCGCCCTTGCGCTGCCGTTCCTCATGGGTTGGGCGCGTCCGCGCCGCACGACCGCACGGGCAGGAGAGGAGAGAGCCGCATGAGCGGGAACACGGACGCCGACGTCGCCGTCGTCGGACTCGGCGCGATGGGCGCGATGACGGCCTGGCAGCTGGCCGCGTCCGGCGCGAACGTCCTGGGGTTCGAGCAGTACGGCATCGCCCACGACCGCGGGGCCGCGGGTGGTGAGTCCCGGCTGTTCCGCATGGCCTACCACGAGGGTCCGGAGTACGTGCCCCTGCTGCGGCGGGCGCGGGAGCTGTGGCTGGAGCTGATGCAGGCCTCGGGCAGGCCGCTGTTCACCCCGACCGGGTGCCTCTCGATCGGGGTGCCCGACCTCGCACCGATGCAGAACGTGCGGCGCTCGGTGCTCGAGCACGGCCTGGATCACGAGGTGCTGGAGAGCGACGAGCTGGCCGCGCGCCACCCGCAGCACCGGTTGCACGAGGGCGAGATCGGCATCATGGACGCGGCGGGCGGGATGCTGCGCCCCGAACTGAGCGTGCTGAGCGCCGTGGAGCAGGCCCGGGCCCGCGGTGCGCGGCTGCACGAGCGCACGCCGGTACGCGCGATCGAGCCCGGCGACGGCGTGGCCACGGTCGTCACCGACGACGCGCGGTACCGGGTGCGGCGCGTCGTCGTCGCGGCCGGGCCGTGGGCGGGCCGATTGGTGCCGAACCTGGGGATCACCGTGAAGCCGATCGTGCTCACCTGGTTCGTCCCCGACGCCGTGCGGGACTACCTCCCGGACCGGTTCCCGGCGTTCATCCGCGACACCGACGGCGTGCACCTGTTCGGTTGCCCGGTGCTCGACGGGGTCTCGGTGAAGTGCGGCTTCGCCGACGTGTGGGCTCCCCTCGACGGACCCGAGTCGCTGACCCGCGACCTGCCGGAGACAGCGCTCCGGCCCCTCACCGAGGCGGTGCGCCGCTTCCTGCCCGGCCTGCACCCCGACCCGATCCGCCACGGCGTCTACATGGACGGCTACACCGCCGACCGCACCGCGCTGGTCGGCGCGCTCCCCGATGCGCCGTCGGTGGTCGTGCTGGCCGGGTTCTCCGGTCACGGGTTCAAGCTGGCGCCGGTCGTCGGCCGGGCCGCGGCCGACCTGGCCCTCGACGGCGGCACGGACCTGGACGTCGCGCGCATGGACCCGACCCGCTTCGCCGCGACCCACTGATCCCGCGAGTCGGGGTCTGGCCGCACGGGTGTCGCGGTCAGGCGGCGGCGCGCACGGCGTCGCGGAACGCGGTGCCGATCGGCGAGGGCGCCGTGGCGCTGAGGATCACCGACAGGGGCGTGACCGCGAGGGGGTCGGTCAGCGAGCGGTGCACGAGCCCGTCGATCCGCAGCCGTGTCGTCGACTCCGGGACGATGGCCACGGCCAGCCCGCAGGCCACGATCCCGGAGATGGACTGGTCGTTGCCCGCCTCCTGGGTGATCCGCGGGGAGAACCCGGCGCGGACGCAGGCGCTGATGATCGTGTCGTGGGCGACGGGAGCGAGGTCGCGCGGGAAGCAGACCACCTCGTCGCCCGCGAGGTCCGCGAGGTCGACGGCGGGGCGGTCGGCGAGCCGGTGTTCCGCCGGGAGCAGGCAGTGCAGCGGCTCGTCGGTGAGCCGGACGAGGTCGAGGTCGTCGCCGCCGTCGAACATCCGGCAGATCCCGACGTCGATCGCGCCGTCGCGCAGCGCGCCGGCCTGAGCGCGCTGACCCATCTCGCGCACGACCGGCACCGCCTCCGGGTGGGCCGCGAGGAACGGCGGCAGTACCCGTGGGAGCAGACCGGAAACGGCGGAGGCGATGCACCCGATGCGCAGCGAGGTGCGCTCGGGCCCACCCCGCCCGACCGCCGCGTGCAGGACCTTCGCCCGCGCGAGGAGCTCGCGGGCCTCGGGCACGAGCGTGGCGCCCGCGGCGGTCAGGCGCAGGCGGCGGTGGCTGCGGTCGAACAGGGTGACGCCGAGCCGGCGTTCCGTCCTGGTGATCGCCTGGCTCAGCGCGGGCTGGGCCATCTGCAGGTCGCGTGCCGCCTCGGTGATGCTCAACCGCTCCGCGACGGCCAGGAAGTACTGCAGCTGGCGCAGCTCGACCACCGGTGCCTCCTCGCCCGTCGGGAACCGAACCTATCTCCCGGTTCCGGCGCCCGGCCCGGCCCGCGCCGCCCGCCTGACGCGTCCGCGTGCCGGAGGTACTTCGCACACCCAGCCTCCACTTCGCACAAGGCGGGCGGTGTGCCAAGTGACTGCTGGGTGTGCGAAGTGAGCGCTTACCCCACGGTGGCGAGCAGTCCTTGCGCCTTCCGGCTGCCTGGGGCCTCGGTGCTCGCCGCCATCTCCGCCACGGTGTCCAGGAGCAGCGCGTTGACCGGGGTGGGCACCTCGTGTGCGCGGCCGAGCGCGACGATCTCGCCGTTGAGGTACTCCGCCTCGACCGAGCCTGCGCCGCGGCGCAGGCTCTGCCAGGTCGAGCCGCCCTGCCGTGCCGCGCCGTCCACGGGCTCCTCCGTGATGAACCCGCCGCGGCGGGTGCGCTCCTCCTCGCGCGACTGCACGTCGATCCCCGCGGCCGCGAGGCACCGTTCGCCCTCAGCACGGGCGAGGTCGGCGAGCTCGCGCAGGTCCGGGTCGTCCGGGCCGCACGCCGCCTCGGCGGCGTTGCCGAGGTTCAGCAGCAGCTTGCGGTACTTCGCGCGCATGATCGCGGGGTCCGTGCGCGCGCTGAAACCGGCGGCCGTGAGGTCGGCGGCGACGACCTCGGTGACCGCGTCGACCCCCTCCGGACAGCGGCCGATGTCGAGGATGCCCGGCACCGGTGTCGAGTAGGCCACGACCCGGCCGGGCGTGAGGTGCTCGGCAGGCAGCACCACGCACATCGCCTGCACCGACGCGAACCGGTCCGCGGCGAACCGCTCGTTGGCCACGCCGTTCTGCGCGCACACGACGGGGACGGCCGGCGCGACCGCTCGCAGCGCGTCGAGCAGCACCACCGTGTCCTGGGTCTTCGTGCAGAGCAGGGCGACGTCGCCGTCCTGCCACCCGATCTCGTCCACGCCGCCGGCGGCGGGCAGCCGCAGCGTGCGCGAGCGTCCCGGCTCGTCGAGGGTCAGCCCGGACTCCCGCAGGGCGTCGAGGTGCGCTCCGCGCGCCACGAGCACGACATCCCGTCCCGCCTCGGCCAGCCGGGCCCCGATGGTGCCGCCGATGGCGCCTGCTCCGATCACCACGTACCTCATGGACCCAGCTTCTCAGGCCGTACTGTCCGTCCACGAAGACCGGTGGACCCATGGTCGATCGGACCTCCCATCGGCGGGAGCTGCGCACGTGGACGCATCCTCGGACACGCCCGGACGGCTGCCGGTCGACGCCGTCGTGCGGCTGCTCGCGGCAGCGTCGGCCGAGCACGGCGAGCGGGACGGCGATCTCGGCGCGCTGATCGCAGATCTGGACCTCTCCGCCGATGACGCCGCGCGGGTCGGCGACGGCGTGCGCCGCCTGCGGGCCGGCTCGGAGCGGTGGCGCCGGCGCGGGCAGGAGCTCGCCGCGCTGTTCTCCAGCGCGCGGGAACTGGCCCAGCTGCGCGACGTCGACCAGCTCCTGGAGCGCCTGGTGGAGCGGGCGCACGACCTGGTCGGCACCGACGTCACCTACCTGTCCGATTTCGACACGGGCAGCCGGGAGCTGCGCGTGCGCACCACGCTGGGCACGGTGGCGCCGTCGTTCCCGGGGCTGCGGGTCCCTCCGGGAATGGGCCTGGCCAGCCTGGTGGTGGAGAGCCGCAGCCCGCGGTGGACCTCGCGCTACGCCGGCATGACCCAGGCCCCGCACGAGGAGGGCATCGACGCGGCGGTCGCCGCCGAGGGCCTCGTGTCGCTGCTCGGGGTGCCCCTGCTGGCCGGGGACGACGTGATCGGTGTGCTGTTCGCGGCCAACCGGGTGGAGCACGCGTTCTCCCCGGAGGAGATCTCGCTGCTCTCGGCGTTCGCCGACCACGCCGCGGTCGTGCTGCAGACCGCGCGGCTGCTGGCCCGCACGCAGGAGGCGGCGCAGGAGACGCACCGGGCCTACGGCGAGCTGGCGCGCCACGTCGAGGCCATGGAACGGGCCAGCGACGTGCACACCGACCTCACCGCCCTCGTGCTGCAGGGCGGGGACGCGGCGGACGTCGCGGCGGCGCTCGGGCGCGCGCTGCGGTGCGGGGTCACGATCGTCGACGACGGGCTGCGCCCGGGTGGCGGGGACGCCGCACCGGCCTGGATCGACGATCACCGGGACGCGCTGCGGGCGGCGGTCGAGGACAGCCGCCGCAGCGGCCGGTGCGTTCCGCTGCACGGTGAGCGCGCGGGTGTCGTCGTGGCCGTGGTCGCGGGCCGGACGTTCCTGGGAGCGCTGGTCCTGGAGCCGGGCGCCGTCGAGTTCGGGGCGGTGGAGCACCGCACGGCCGAGCGGGCCGCCCAGATCACCGCGTTGTTGAGCCTGAAGCAGGACGCGCTGGTCGAGGCGGAGCAGCGGGTGCGGGGGGACCTGCTCGCCGACATGCTCTCCGACGATTCTCGACGCAGGACGGGGGTCGCGCAACGCGCGCAGGCCCGCGGTGTGCGCGTCGACGCGTTGCGCTCGGTGGTGGTGCTGCCGGTGTCCGTCGAGGACCGCCGACGCGCGGCGCGGGCAGCCGGGCGGGCGGTGGCGCCGGGCGGGCTGGTCGGCGAGCACGCCGACCGGGTCGTCGTGCTCGGCACGCCGTCGGACCCGGCCGCCGTGGCCGCCTCGGTCCGGTCCGCCGTGCGCGAGGTGCTCGGCGCTCCGGTGCTCGCGGTGGCCGCCCGCCTCGACCGCGGTGCCCTCGATGTGCGCGAACAGGTGGAGGCCGCGGCGGCCTGCGCGCGCGTCCTGCCCTCGATCGGCCTGACCGACGTGGCCGTGACCACCGACGAGTACCTGCCCTACGCGGCGCTGTTCGGCCCGGGAGAGGCGCGCGTCGCGGCGTTCGTGCGCGCGGTGCTCGGACCCGTCCAGGACCGGGACGACGGACGCGGCGGTGCCCTCCTCGAGACGCTGTCGGCCTACCTGGACCACCGGTGCAGCCCGGTGGCCACCGCGCGGGCGCTGCACGTGCACAAGAACACCGTGATCCAGCGGCTCGACCGGGTCTCCGAGCTCCTCGGCGAGGGCTGGCAGGAGCCAGACCGGCTGTTCCGGATCGGCGTGGCGGTACGCCTGGCCCGCATGTCCGCACCGAGCGAGTAGTGGTCCGACGGACCACACCGGGCCGTCGGATCCTGGACCGTCAGTCCATGCTGCGCGCGGGTGGCCCCCGCTACGGTCCCGGCACATCGCAGGGAGGGAGCCCATGTCGCACACCAGCCGTATCCCCGGCCTCCGGGATCTGCCGGTCGAGGCCCGGCGCACGCTCGTCGCCGAGTCCGCCGGCATCGACCCGCAGCGGGTCGCCGCGTTCGCCCCGGAGCACGGCATGGGGATCGGGCTCGCCGACCACATGATCGAGAACGTCGTCGGTGTGCTGGGTGTGCCGCTGGGCGTCGCCACGAACTTCGTCGTCAACGGCCGCGAGGTGCTCGTGCCGATGGCGAGCGAGGAGGCCTCCGTCGTGGCCGCGGCGTCGAACGCGGCGAAGGTCGCGCGCGTCCACGGGGGGTTCTCCACCTCCTCGACCGAGGCGATCATGCAGGCCCAGGTGCAGGTGATCGGGGTCCGTGATCCGGAGGCCGGCCGCCTGCGGCTGCTCGAGGCCCGTCAGGAGCTCATCGAGCTGGCCAACGCCCAGGATCCCCAGCTGGTCCGCTTGGGCGGCGGGGTCCGCGACATCGCCGTGCGCGTGGTCGGATCCCGTGCCGGGACCTACGTCGTCGCGCACCTGCAGGTCGACGTCCGCGACGCGATGGGCGCCAACGCGGTGAACACGATGGCCGAAGCCGTCGCCGACCGGGCCGGGCAGATCGCGGGCGGTCGCACGCTCCTGCGGATCCTGACCAACAAGGCCGACCTGCGCCTCTCCCGCGCGCGTGCCGTGTTCGACGCCGAGACGCTCGGCGGCGCCGCGGTCGTGGACGACATCGTGCACGCCGCCGCGCTGGCCGAGGCGGATCCCTACCGCGCCGCCACCCACAACAAGGGGATCATGAACGGGATCTCTGCGGTCGTGCTGGCCACCGGCAACGACACGCGCGCGGTGGAAGCCGGTGCGCATTCGCACGCGATCTCGTCCGGCGGGCGCTACACCTCGCTCTCGCGCTTCGAGGAGGACGCCGACGGCAACCTCGTCGGCACGCTGGAGGTGCCGATGCCCGTCGGGCTCGTCGGCGGCGCCACGAAGCTGCACCCGGTGGCGCAGGCCGCGATCGCGCTGCTCGGCGTCACCACCGCCGCCGAGCTCGCCGAGATCATCGTGGCCGTCGGGCTGGCGCAGAACCTCGGCGCGGTGCGGGCACTGGCCACCGAGGGCATCCAGCGCGGTCACATGTCCCTGCACGCGCGCAACGTCGCCTCCACCGCCGGTGCCACCGCCGCGGAGGTCCCCGCAGTGGTGGCCCGGCTGGTCGCCGACCGGATGGTCCGCGCCGACCACGCCGAGCGGGTGCTCGCCGAGCTGCGGTCGGGGTCGGCGTCATGACCGAGCGTCCGGACCAGCTCGCCGAGGTATGGGGCGACGTCGTCGACGTCGTCCACCTCCGCTGGTCGGTCGTCCTGGGCTGTGCACTCGGCCTGCCCTCCTACCTCCTCGCGGCGCTGTTCTTCGGGCAGTTCGCTCCGCCCCAGCTCGCCAAGACCTACGCGCTGCTGGTCGGGCTCGTCGCGTGCCTGGTGGCCGGCGCGATCTGCGCCCGCCTCTTCGCGCCGAAGCGCGCCCTCGTCGAGGAACCCACCGACGACGGCGCGCGGGAGGAGGCGATCCGCGAGCTCATCGCCGAGTCCGGCGAGCTCGGGAGCATCGACGACCTCCCCGAGGCGACCCGCCAGGAGCTGCGCGACCTGGCCATCGAGGACCTGTTCACCGGACCGCCCGACCAGGACGCGGCCGCGCCCGCACCGCAGGTGCCGGACCAGGAGGCGGTCCGACGATGATCTCGACCATTCTCGTCGCGCTCGGGATGGGTCTGCTCGGCGCCGTCGTGTTCTCGGCCATCGGCCTCGTCTCCGGCACCGACGAGACGGCGACCCTGGCCCCGCTCACGCTGCTGGTCGTGCTGGTCGGGGTCCCCGCACCCGGCGTGCTCGCCTTCTTCCTCGCCGGTGCCGTCTCCAAGCACATGACGCACATGATCCCCACTGCGCTGCTCGGCATCCCCGGGGACACGATGGCGGTGCCGTTGCTGCGGGAGGCGAACCTGCTGCGCAGGCTCGGGGTGCCGCACATCGCGCTGCACAAGGCGATCTCCGGCGCCGCGATCGCCGCGTTCATCGCGGTCCCCGTGGCCGTCGGCGCGGCGGCGCTGATCGCGCCGTTCGCCGATCAGGTCACCGCCGTCGCGCCGTACGTGTTCCCGGCCGCCGCGGCGCTCATCGCCTACTTCTCGCGGGGACGCTGGGCCGCGGTCGCGGGCCTCGTCCCGATGGTGCTGGTCATCGCCGCGCTCCAGGCGTTCGTCACGCCCCTGAACGGCTCGTCGCTGAGCATCAGCTTCTTCCTCGGCATCGCGATCGGGCCACTGGTGGCCGACCTGTTCCGGCTCTCCTCACCGTTCGCCCGGGAGTCGATGCGCGAGCAGACCCGCCGCACCTTCTTCCTCGCCCCCGACGTCAAGAGCTGGAAGGGCTGGTTCCCCAACCCGCTCAAGGTCCTGGACCGGTCGCAGAAGACCACCACCGGCGCGAGCGCCGTGGTCTCCAGCCTGACGTTCGTGCTCAGCCCGGTCGCGATGACGGTGGTGCTGGGCGAGGCGGTGGGCGCCCGCACCAAGCACGCCTACCACCGGCTGACCACGATGATGGCGGTCAAGAACGGCGTCACGGAGTCCACCTACATCGCCGAGACGCTCATCCCGCTCGTCGCGATCGGGCTCCCGCTCAGCCCGGTCGCCGCCGGGCCGGCGGCCCCGCTGTTCAACGCGCCGCCGGTGTACACGATCGACGCCGCTTCGGGGGAGTCGCACAACCTGCACGACCTGCTGTCGCCGTGGGAGTTCCTCGGCTACGGCATGCTCGCCGTCCTCCTCGGCGTGGTGGTCGCCTACCCGTTCTCGATGAACTACGCGCGCACCGCCGCCGCCTGGGTGGTGCGCCGGCTGAGCCAGGAAGCGGTCATCGGCACGTTCGCGGGCCTCATCCTCGTGATCTCCGTGTACGAGGGCGGGATCCTCGGCCTGCTCGTCGCCGTCACCGTGGGCATCTTCGGCGGGCTCATGAACAAGCTGCTCGGCATGCACGCCGGCGTGCAGTTCATGGCCTACTACACCGCCGCGCTGTTCGTCCCGACGCTCCTCGGCTAGATCTGCTGCTGCCGATTCGGCCCGCTCCGCGGGCGCTGCCGGCCGGGAGGCGGTGCGCGGTGATCGGCCTGATCAGTACCTGAGGGCGGGCGCTTCGGCAGTGGCGTGCTGGTCGAAGTGATCATGGTCTGTGATCGGTGCGAACAGTGCGTGGGTGCTGTCGCGGTGACGGTCAGGTGCTTCTCGCAACGATCACGACCGGGCATCCGCGGCCCGATTCGGCAACGCCCCCGATCGGGCCGTTCCGCACCGGCCCGGTGACCACCGGAAATCGGCCGGCAACCCCCCTCGCCGCGATCGCCGCGATCGCCGCACGCCGGGCCTGATCACGCGATGGCGTTCGCCCGCGACACACGTGGACCGCGCCACCGTGCTCGCCGCACTCAGGCCCCGACTCGCGCGGGGAGCGCCGCGACTTGCGGGGGTGGTGCCGCGACTCGCGGGGGAGTGGCTCGACTCGTGCGGGGTGGCGCTCGACTCGTGTGTTTGACCTTCTCTACGAGCGCGGCCTACTCTTCGACCATATGCGCAAGCTGTGAGCATATGCTCAAGGAAGAGTGAGAGCGTGCCCCTGCCGAACGTCGACAAACAACGCCTGCTGGTCCGTGCCGCGGTCATGTACTACGCGGAGGGCAAGACCCAGCTGGAGATCGCCCGTCACCTCGGGGTGAGCCGGGCCACCGCCGGACGCCTCGTCGCCCAGGCGCGCGCGTCGGGCATCGTGCGGATCGAGATCGTCTCGGGGATCACCCGGCAGGTGGAGACCGAGCTCGCGCTCGAGTCCGCCTACGGCCTCGAGGAGGTCGTCGTCGTCGACCCCGCCGACACCGACGGCGCGGGCAATGTGGACCTCGGGCAGGGCTGCGCGGACATCCTCGCCCGCCGCCTCGAGCCCGGGAACGTCATCGGGCTGGGCTGGAGCTCCAACCCCAACGAGTGGATCGCGCGCACCGCGGAGGTGCTGCAGACGTTGCGGCGCACTGCGGGTGAGGTCCTCGACGTCACCGTCGTGCAGCTCGCCGGCGCGGCCCCGAGCGACCCGACGCGGGTCAACCCGATGCGCACCGTCTCCGCGGTGGCCGACGCGCTGGGCGCCCACGAGATCCTCATCGCCTCCCCGCTGTACGTCGACAACGCCGCCACCGTGGCCAGCCTGCGCGCCGACCGCGGCATCAGCACCGCCTTCGACACCGCGGCGCGCGCCGACATCTGCATGTTCGGGGTCGGGCACGTGACCCCGACGACCCCGCTGTTCGCCAACGGCTACCTCGACGACGCGAGCCTGCGCCGGCTGCAGGAGCAGGGCGCCGTCGGCGACGCGGTGGGCCGGTTCTTCGACGCCGCCGGCCGTCCGGTCGGGGGCGACCTCGCCGAGCGGACGCTCTCCGTGGACCTCGACGCCCTCCGCTCGCGCCCGCTGCGGGTGGCCGCCGCCGCCGGCCCCGAACGCGTCACGGCGTTGAGAGCCGCGCTCTCGGGCGGCCTCGCGAACGCCGTCGTCACCGACACCCCGACCGCGCAGGCCCTCCTCGCGGCCGCGCCGGGGCGCCGGCCCGAACCCCTCCCCCCGCACCCCGGAAGGACCACACCGTGAACCGACCCGCGATCACGGGCGCTCGCCGGATCGTCATGCTCCTCGCCGGATTCCTGGCCGTCGCCCTCGCCTCCGCCTGCTCCCTCAACGGGCCCGTGACCGACGCGACGGACGGACCGGCGACCGCGACGCCGGCCGGCGCCGAGCAGACGCCCTACCTGCAGGGCCCGCTCACCGTCGGCATCGCCGCGCGGGAGATCGTCAACGACTACAACCGCGACATCGTCGCCGGCGCGGAGGAGGCGTTCCGCGCCGCGGGCGCGACCGTGACCACGACGAACGGCGGCGGCGACGCCACCCGCCACATCAACAACATCCAGACGCTGGTGAACTCAGGAGTCAACGTCCTGCTCATCGAGCTCGGCGACCCCGCGCAGCTCGGCCCGGTGGTGGCGCAGGCGCGGAGCAAGGGCGTGGTCGTCGTCACCGCGGGCGTCGGCTCCACCGTCCCCGGTGCGGTCACCGACGTCGGCGGCGACGAGTCGCTGATGGCCGAGATGATGAGCCGCTCCTTGCTGGACGCGATGAACTACCGCGGCGACCTCTACGCCTTCTGGGTGCCCGGCGCGCCGCTGCTCGAGACGCGGCTGCGGGTGCTGCAGGCCATGGTGGAGGACTACCCGGACGTCACCCTGCACCTGCAGCCCTCGGACTTCAGCCCCGCGCGGGTGCAGTCGCAGATGCAGGCGATCCTCACCTCGAACCCGGACCAGGGGTCGATCGCCGGGGTGTGGGGTGCCTTCGACCAGATGACCTCGGGCGCCGTGCAGGCGATCCAGCAGGCGAACCGGCCGGAGATCGCCGTCGCCTCGATCGACGGCGACCGCGCCACCTTCCCGATGCTCTACGCCCCCAACAGCCCGTTCGTCGCCACCGTCGTGCAGAACGCCCAGCTCATCGGGCAGCTCGCGGCACAGGCCGCGCTCGACGCGCGGGACGGGAAGGAGGTGGCGCCCAACATCTTCACCACCGCGTGGGTCGCCACCCGTCACAACGGGATCGCCGCCGCCGAGCGGCGCTACGGGCCCGGCATCTGGGAGCAGACCAAGCTCGACAAGGCCGAGATCATCGGGCAGTGGCCCCAGACGCAGGACGTGGTGGTCATGCAACCCGTCTCCCCGCGCGGCTGAGGGGGACGACGACATGTCAGAGCTCCTCGACCACGAACCCGCCGGCACCGGCGGCGCCGAGATCGCCGCCGCCGTGCGCGGTGCCGTCGTCCGGTTCGGGCCGACCACCGTCCTGCACGGCGTCGACCTGGAACTCCTCGCCGGTGAGGTGCACGCCCTCGTCGGGCAGAACGGCGCCGGCAAGTCCACGCTCGTGAAGGCGCTGATGGGCGTGAACCCGCTGGCCGCGGGGCACGTCGAGGTCGGCGGGCAACGCGTCGACCTGTCCGGTCCCGAGGATGCGCGCGCACTCGGGCTCGAGATCGTCTACCAGGACCAGCCGCTGGCCCCGCGGATGACGGTCGCGGAGAACATGTTCCTCGGCCGTGAGCGCGTTCGCGCCGGGGTCGTCCTCGATCGCGCCGGGATGCACCGGCGGGCGCGGCAGGTGCTGGAGCGGGTCGGGGCCGACTGCGCCCCCGACGACATCGTCGGCGACCTCACGCCGACGCAGCGCGTGCAGGTGTCGATCGCCGCCGCGCTGGCCGCCGAGCCCCGGGTCCTCGTCCTCGACGAGCCCACCGCGGCACTGGGTGCTGCCGAGTCCGCATCCGTCTTCGACCTCATCCGCGCCGCCCGCGCGGACGGCGTCGCGGTTCTCTACATCTCCCACCGGCTGCACGAGATCACCGCGCTCGCCGACCGGGTCACCGTCCTGCGCGACGGCAGCCGCACGAGCGTGGCGCCCGCGGCGGGCCTGTCGACCCAGGACATCATCGCGGCGATGGTCGGGCGCGACCTCGACGCGTTGTTCCCCGACGTGCCCCACACCCCGGGGGACCCGCTGCTCGAGGTGCGGCACCTGCGCTCGGGCGAGCTGGTGCGCGACATGGACCTGTCGGTGCGGGCCGGGGAGATCGTCGGGCTCGCCGGGCTCGTGGGATCGGGCGCCAGCGAGACCCTGCTGGCCCTGTTCGGGGACCGGCGCGCCACCGGTGACGTGCGCCTCGACGGAGCCGACCTGGCCCCGTCCAGCCCGCTCGCCGCCGTCCGCCGCGGCGTCGCGCTCGTGCCGGAGGAGCGGCGGACCGAGGCCCTGTTCCCCGGGCTGTCGGTCCGCACCAACCTCACCGCGTCGAGCCTGGGCGCCCACTCCCGCGGCGGCGTCCTCTCCGGGGGCCGTGAGCGGCGCACGGCCGAGGACCTCGTCGAACGGCTCGGCATTGTGCCGCGCTCACCGGCGTCCGACGTCGCGACCCTGTCCGGGGGCAACCAGCAGAAGGTCGTGGTCGGGCGCTGGCTCGCCCGCGGCGGGCGCCTGTACCTGGTGGACGAACCCACCGCGGGCGTCGACGTGGCGGCGAAGGCGGAGATCTACCGCCACCTCGGTGAGCTCGCGGCAGGCGGTGCCGCCGTCCTCGTGGTGTCCTCGGACTTCGAGGAGCTCATCGGCCTCTGCGACCGGATCCTGGTGGTGCGCGACGGCGTGGTGGCCGAGGAGGTCGGCCGCGGCGAGGTGGACGAGAAGGAGCTGACCGAGCGCGCCGCCGGAGCGGAGGATCGCGAGGTGCCGGCCGCGGTGGCGAGCGCCCCGGCGCCGGCCGCGCGCCGGCCGGCCTGGCTGCGCCAGGCCGGCGTGGGCATCGCCATGCTCGCGGTCGTGGCGGCGCTCGTCGCCGGGTCGCCCGGGTTCCTGCTCTCCTCCGGGTTCTGGGACGTGCTCCGGCAGGCGGGCACGCCGATGCTGCTGGCGGCGGCGCTCGCCGTCGCCCTCGGAGCCGGGGCGTTCGACCTCTCCGTCGGTGCGGTGGCCCAGCTCGCCGCCACCGTGTCGGCCACCCTCGTGGTCGCGGGCGTCCCCACCCCACTGGTGCTCGTGGCGGGGATCGTCGCGGGAGCGGTGATCGGCGCGATCAACGGGGGAGTGACGGTGCTGCTGCGGGTGCCGTCCTTCGTCGCGACCCTGGGGATGCTCTTCCTCCTCGTGGGGATCACGCTGGGCATCAACGGCGGCCTCGCGGTGCCCGCGGCGGCCCGCTCGTTCCTGCTGCTGGGCCAGGGCTTCGTCGGACCGGTGCCCGCGATCGTCATCACGGCCGTCGTCGTCATCGCCGTCGCAACCGTGGTGTGGCGGTTCACCCCGACGGGCCTGCGGCTGCGCGCCATCGGCGACGACGAGCGCACCACCCGGCTGCGCGGGGTGCGCACCGGGTGGGTCACCGTCAACGCGCTGGCGATCTCCGGCGCCCTGAGCGGGCTCGCCGGCGTGCTGCTGGCCTCCTACGCCAGCGGCGCGACCGCGCGCGACGCCTCGCTGGAGCTGCTGGTCTCCGCGCTGGCCGCCGCGTTCCTCGGTTCGGCGCTCACCCGCACGTTCCTCTTCGACCCGGCCACCGCGGCCGTCGGTTCCCTCTTCGTCACGGCCACCGGCGCCGGGCTCATCGCCAACGGACTCTCCGACGAGTGGCTCGGTGGGGTGCAGGGCGTGGTGCTCCTGCTGGCGGTGCTCGTCGCGGTCGCCAGACGCCGCGCCCTCGGACAGGTGGTGATCTTCTGATGAGTGCCCCGACCCTGTCCCGGCCGTCCCGCCTGGACCCCCTCCGGTCGTACTCCACGGTCCTCGGGATGATCGTGGTGGTGGTGGCCGTGGCGGTCGCCCGGCCGCTGTTCGTCGACCCGCGCAACCTCGCGGCCGTGGCCGTGGACGCCACCGTCCTCGTCGTCCTCGCGGTCGGCCTGAGCGTGCTCATGTCGATGAAGGGCCTCGACCTCTCGATCGCGGCCACCGCCGACCTCGCGGGCTACCTGGCCGCCCGCGCCCTGCTCGACGGGCAGGGCACCCCGGCGGCGGTGCTGATCGCGGTGGCCGTCGGGCTGGCGGTCGGCGTCGTCAACGGTGTGCTCGCCGGGTACCTCGGCGTTCCCGCCATCGTCGCGACGCTCGGGTTGAACCTCGTGCTCACCGCCGTCGCGCTCATCGTGTCCGACAACGGCACGCCCCAGCAGCTCTTCACAGCGCCGATCGACCTCGTGAAGCCGCTGCTGGTGTTCGGCAGCGACTCGTGGGGGCCGATCCGCCTGCTGCTGCTCGCCGCCGCCGTCGTGGTCGCCGTGGCCTGGTTCGCGACGACCCGCACCACCTGGGGCCGCCGGATCGAGCTCGTGGACTCCGGCGCGCGCGCCGCGACACTGGCGGGCACCCCGGTGCGGGCGACGTTCGCGTCCGGGTTCGTGCTCTGCGGCCTGCTGGCCGGGGTCGGCGGGCTCATGCTCACCGCGCGCACCGGGCTGGCCGTGCCCGGCTCGGCCCAGCCGTTCCTGCTCGACGCGTTCACCGCCGTCTACCTCGGGGCGACAGCGTCGCCGCGCGGGCGCATCAGCGTGCTGTGGACCGTGCTCGGCGCCGTGTTCGTCACCCTGCTCGCCAACGGGCTGGTACTGCTGGGCCTCGGCGCGCCGTGGCGCTACGGCCTCAACGGCGCGCTCATCCTGCTCGCGCTCGCGCTCGGCGTCCTGCGGCGCCGCGCGACGCGCTGAATCCGGACGGAAGGACCTGACATGCCACTCACCCTCGATGCCCACAACCACGTCGGCGTGCGCCACGGCGCCAGCCAGACCGGTGCGGAGCTGCTCGCCCGCATCGAGTCCGCCGGCGTCGACCGGGCCTGCGCGTTCCCCTTCGTGGAGGGCGTGTTCAGCAACGACGACGTGGACGCCGCCCGGGCAGCGGACCCCGACCGGATCGTCCCGTTCCTCGCGGTGAACCCGTGGCAGCGCGACGAGGCGGTCGCCGAGATCCACCGCCGCGCCGACAAGGGCTACCGCGGGCTGAAGCTGCACCCCACCATCCACGGGTACCACCTCTCGGACCTGGGGCTGGTCGGGCCGGTGCTCGACGCCGTCCGCGAGCGCGGCCTGGTGGTCATCTGCCACGGCGCCTCCGACCTCTACAACGCGCCGCCGGAGTTCGCACGGGTCTGCCGCGCCTACCCGGAGGTGCCGTTCCTCATGGCGCACAGCGGCACGTTCTGGTCGCACGACCAGGCGGTGGAGATCGCCGGGGAGACACCCAACCTGTACCTGGAGACCGCGCGCGTCCCCGTGTTCGAGGTGGCGACGTCGGTCAAGGAGATCGGGCCGGAGAAGGTCATCTGGGGCACCGACTCACCCTTCGTCGACTACACCTTCGAGTTCGAGAAGATGGCCAGGGCCGCGGGTTCCGAGGATGCCCGGCAGATGGTCTGCGGCGGCAACCTCGCACGCCTGCTCGGGCTCGACTGAGCCGCCGGACGCACAGGAGAAGGAGAAAGCATGCCGCTCACCACGGGTCCGGACGTCGCCACTCCGGCATACGACAGATCCCGGATCACCACCGGCATCGTCCACTTCGGCCTCGGCAACTTCCACCGCGCCCACCAGGCGATGTTCGTCGACCGGCTGATGAGCCGCGGCGAGGCCCTGGACTGGGGGATCTGCGGGGTCGGGGTGCTGCCCGGCGACGCGCGGATGCGCGACGTGCTGGCCGCCCAGGACCACCTGTACACGCTGGTGCTCAAGCACGGGGACGGGAGCACTGAGCCTCGCGTGATCGGCTCGGTGCACGACTACCTGTTCGCCCCCGACGACCCGGAGGCCGTCCTGGCGGTGCTGGCGGCGCCGACGACGCGCATCGTGTCGCTCACCGTCACCGAGGGCGGCTACTTCATCGACCGCACCACCGGCGAGTTCGACGCGAGCGACCCCGGCGTGCAGCGGGATCTGCGGAACCCGCACGAGCCGGCCACGGTGTTCGGCCTGATCACCGAGGGGCTGGCCCGGCGGCGCGCCGCCGGCACGCCCGCGTTCACCGTGATGAGCTGCGACAACCTGCCCGGCAACGGCGAGGTGACCCGACGCGTGGTCACCGCCTACGCCGAGCTGGTCGACCCGGAGCTGGCCGCGTGGATCGCCGCCGAAGTGGCCTTCCCCAACTCCATGGTCGACCGGATCACGCCCGTCACCACCGACGAGGACCGCACGCTGGTGCGCGACGGGTACGGCATCGACGACGGCTGGCCGGTCGTGGCGGAGCCGTTCGTGCAGTGGGTGCTCGAGGACCACTTCCCGGCGGGCCGCCCGGCCTTCGAGGAGGTCGGGGTCCAGGTCGTCGACGACGTGGTGCCCTACGAGCTGATGAAGCTGCGGCTGCTCAACGCGAGCCACCAGGGCCTGGCCTACCCGGGGCTGCTGACCGGGCACACGTTCGCGCACGAGGCGGCCACCGACCCGCTGATCGTCGCCTTCCTCGCCGGGTACATGGCCGAGGCCCGCCCGACGCTGCCCGCCGTGCCGGGCATCGACCTGGACGCCTACGTCGCGGAGCTGTTCGAGCGGTTCGCCAACCCGGCGGTCGCCGACACGCTCGCGCGGCTGGCCACGGACGCGTCCGACCGGATCCCGAAGTTCGTGCTCCCCGCGGTCCGCGACAACATCGCCGCGGGCCGGCCGGTGGACTTCGGCGCGGCGCTCGTCGCCACGTGGGCGCGGTACTCCGAGGGCACAGACGAGGCCGGGCGCCCGGTCCCGATCAACGACGCCCTGCACGAACGCCTGGCCCCGCTGGCCGCGCGCGAGCGCACCGAGCCGCTGGCCTTCCTCGGCGCCACGGACGTGTTCGGCGACCTGGCCGGGCAGCCCGCGTTCACCGAGCCGTACCTGCGCGCGCTGCGCACCTTGCAGGAGGAGGGGACGGCCGCGCTGCTCACCCGCCTGTCCGCCTGACGCCGCGTCGCTGCGCCCCGGTCGCCGTCAGCGGTGTCGGGCCGCGAGCTGTGCGAAGTCGTCGAGCGCCCGGAGGGTCTCGGCCTCGGGGAGGGTGTCGAGCGAGAGGGTGATCTCGTCGACGCCCGCCTCGGCGAACCCGATCAGCGCCGCGGGGTCGGGAGGCGCGGCGAACACGGTGATCGGCACGTTCTCGCGGCCCTGCTCGGCCAGCCACGCGAAGATGGGGTCGAAGTCGACGTGGGCGCCGTGGAACTCGGCCTCGTCGGACGTCCAGATGGCCTTGAGCGCCGCGAGCTGCTCGTCCATGCGGGCACCCCGGGTCGCGGGGTCCGTGCCGTGGTTGCGCATCTCCTCGCGGTTCCACCCGATGCCGACGCCGAACGCGGTCCTGCCGTCGGCGACGAGGTCGAGGCTGGCCACCTGCTTGGCGGTGTGGATGACGTCGCGCTGCGGGAGCAGCACGATCCCGGTGCCGAGCACGAGCCGGGAGGTGACCGCCGCGGCGGCGGTGAGGGCGACGAACGGGTCGAGGGTCCGGTAGTAGATCCGGGGCAGCTCGCCCCCACCCGGGTGCGGGGTCTCGCGGCTCGCCGGGATGTGGGAGTGCTCGGCGATGAACAGCGAGCCGAAGCCCCGCTCCTCGAGCGCCCGTCCCAACGCGTCCGGCCGGATTCCTTCGTCGGTGATGAACGTGGCGGTGCCGAACCTCATGAGGGCGACGTACCCGCCCGGAGCCCGGGCACACCATGATCGGTGGCGGCGGTTCCCGTCGGCTCAGGCGGCGTAGTCGGGCACCTGCACCGCCGCCCCTCCCGTCATCGCGGACGCGTGGGCGCAGATCCCCGGCGCGGTCCAGGCCGCGGCACGGCGGGCGTCGATGAGGGGTGGGCGCGCGTCCACGACGCTGCGCACGAACTCGTCGACGAGGAACGGGTGCGAGCCGCCGTGGTCGGCGCCCACGTTGACCTCGCCCGGCATACCCGGCAGCCGCACGGCGGTGGGCCGCACGAACGGTCGCAGCGGTTCGGGCAGCCGCTCGGGACGGTCCGGCGGGGCCAGCGCGCTCGAGGTGACCCGGTTGCCGCGCCGGTCCGCTGCGGCTCCGGTCATGTCGAACACCGTCAGCTCGCCCTCGTTGTCGATCGGCCACTCGATGCCGCGGTGCTCGCCGTAGATCGAGAAGCCCTCGATGTAGCTGCGCGCGGTCTGGGAGAACGACATCTGGATGTCGGCGAGCACGTCACTGCCGCGCAGCCGGAACAGCCCCATCTCGGTGGGGAAGGGGTTGTCGAAGCCGCCGGTGCGGCGGGTCTCGGCGAGCCGCCCGGCGCCCTGGCACTGCACGCTCGCCACGGTGGTGCCGAGCAGGTGCAGGATCGGCGAGAGCGCGTGCGTCACGTAGTGCATGGGCGGGAAGCCCTGCCAGTACGTCGGGAATCCGTCGAGGTTCTGGATGTGGTAGCCGCGGTAGAGCGTGAGCTCGCCCAGCTCGCCCGCGCGGTGCATCTGCTCGACCGCGAGGTACTCGCGGGCGAAGACGGTGGTCTCCATCATCATGTAGGTCCGGCCCGACGCCTCCTGCGCCGCGATGATGCGGTCGAGATCCTCGAGCGTGGTGGCCATCGGCACGGCGCAGGCCACGTGCTTGCCCGCCTCCAGCGCGGCGACGGTCAGGTCCGCGTGGGTGTGCACCGGTGCGAAGACGTGCACGGCGTCGATCCGCGGGTCGGCGAGGGCGTCGCTGATGTCGCTGTACCCGGAGGAGAGCCGGTACCGGTCGGCCACCGCCTCGCGTCGCTCGCGGTCGGGCTCCACGAGCACCACCCTCGCCACGTCGGGATGGCTGAGGTAGATCGGGACGAACTCCGCGCCGAAGCCCAGGCCGGCGACGGCGACGGTCAGGCCGGTGCTCACGACAGCGCCACCTGCTCCTCCTCGCCGGTCAGGAACGTGACGCCGCCGGTCACGAAGTTCTCCAGGTCGGCGCTCGCGGCCACACCCTCCGGGGAGGCGAGGATCGCGTCCATGGCCGCCTCGTCCGGGGCGTACAGCTCGGCGACGAGGATGTAGTCGGGGTGCCCCTCGAGCCACTGGAGGTTCCAGCCCGTCAGGCCCCGCATCCGCCGGGCGATCGGGACGTGGGTGTCCATGTAGTAGGACCGGAACGCGCCGGGGTCGGTGGGCGTGCCGTACAGGATCGTCATGCGGTACATCCGCGTCAGCTCGCTTCCGTGGTGGGGGGCAGTGCGATCCGCAGGTAGGAGCTCATGTGGTCGACCATGGCGACCTCGGTGGGCAGCCGCTCCATGCTGGAGGCCCCGAGGAACCCGTGGACGCCGGGGACGTCGCGGATCACCTCGCCCGCCTCGGCGGGGGAGTGGATCGGCCCGCCGTGGCAGACGACGAGCACGTCGGGGTTCTTCGCCCGGGCGGCGGCGGCGAGCTCGGCGACCCTGTCCTTCGCCTCGGCGAGCGGGAGCGCGGTCTGCGCCCCGATCATCCCGGAGGTGGTGAGCCCCATGTGCGGGACGACGACGTCGGCGCCGGCCTCGGCCATGGCGGCCGCCTCGTCCGGGTTGGCCACGTAGGTGCAGGTGAACAGGTCCAGCGCGTGGGCCGCGGCGATCATGTCCACCTCCTTGTCGAAGCCCAGCCCGGTCTCCTCGAGGTTGGCGCGGATGATCCCGTCGAACAGGCAGACGGTCGGGTAGTTCTGCACGCCGGAGAAGCCGGCCTCGGCGACCTGGCGCAGGAACTGCGGCATCAGCCGGAACGGGTCGGTGCCGCACACTCCGGCGAGCACCGGCAGGTCCCGCACCACCGGCAGCACCTCGGCGCCCATCTCCATCACGATCGCGTTCGCGTCGCCGTAGGGCATGAGGCCTGCCATCGAGCTGCGCCCGGCCATGCGGAACCGGCCGGAGTTGTAGATGACGACGAAGTCGAGACCGGCGGCCTCGGCGCACTTGGCCGACAGGCCGGTGCCGGCGCCGCCGCCGATGATCGGTCGCCCCTGCGCCACCTTCGCGCGCAGGCGGGTGACGAGCTCGGAACGGGTGGACATGGAAGATCACGTGCCTTTCGTCGTACTGGAGAGGGCGCGGTCCGTCGCCGCGCCGAGGTGGCGGGCGAACTCCGGGTCGTTGACGGCGACGTCGTGGACGTGCAGCGGGATCCGCGGGTCGAGGGCACGCTGCAGGGAGTCGATCAGCGCCGCGTCGGCGTCCGGGTCGTGGAACGGGCCGCCGGGGGCGGAGATCTGGGAGAAGCCGCGCCGCGGCACGTGCACCTCGGTGAACCCGCGCGCGCCGGCGAGCTTGCCGGCGATGATCCGGCCGAGCTCCGCGTTCTCGGCCGGGGAGGTGCGCATGAGCGTCACCGACGGGTTGTGCGCGAGCAGCCGCCGACCGGCGTGCTCGGCGGGCACGGTGTCGCGCGGGCCGAAGTTCACCATGTCCAGCGCGCCGACGCTGACGACCTGGGGCACGCCGTGCGCGGCGGCCGCCTCCAGCCGGTGCGGGCCCGCGGTGCAGACCCCGCCCACCAGCTCGTCGGCCAGCTCGGTGGTGGTGACGTCGGCGACGGCGGCGAACAGGCCGGAGGCGGTCATGGCCTCGAAGGCGCGCCCGCCGGTGCCGGTGCAGTGGAAGACGTGCGTCTCGTTGCCCCGGCTCTGCAGGTGTTCGCCCACGGCCTGCACGCAGGTGGTGGTGACCCCGAACATCGTGGCGCCGACCGCCGGTCTTGCGAGGTCCGGGGCCGGCACCGGCGGCCCGGTGACCATGCCGGCCACGGCGTCGGCGGCGCGGGCCAACACGGGTGTGCTGACCGAGTTCAGCCCGGCGATGTCGACGACCGGGTAGATCATCATCAGGTCGCTGGTGCCGACGTAGGGGCGCGTGTCCCCGGCGACGATCGTGGAGACCAGCACCTTCGGGACGCCGATCGGCAGCGCGGGGGCGACCTGGCTCATCACGTAGCCCGCGTTCGAGCCGCCGAGCACGAGGACGCCCGCCACGCGGCCCTCGCCGTGCAGCCGGCGGACCACCGCGGCGGCGCCGCGCGCCATGGAGGAGACGGCCTCGCTCCGGTCGGCCGCGGCGGCCAGCGTGTCGTGGTCGGCGCCGGCCGCCGCCGCCACCGTGCGGCGATCGACGTCGGGCTCGATGCCGGGCGGGTGCAGCACCGACGTGTCGACAAGCAGGCAGGCCACCCCGGCGGCGACGAGCCGGTCGCGCACGAACCCGTACTCCGCGTGTTTGGTGTCGAGCGCGCCGACGAGCACGACGTTCACTTGACCGCGCCCAGGGAGAGCCCGCTGATCAGCCGCTTCTGGGACACCGCGAACACCACCACGAGCGGCAGCGAGGTGATCACGGCCAGCGCCATCAGGCTGTTCCAGTTGGCCGCGTAGGTGGTGTTCTGCGAGGCGAGCAGGCCGCTCACGGGCAGCACGACCCCTGGCGGCAGGAAGTTGACCGCGTAGACGAACTCGCCCCAGGCGTTGATGAAGATGACGCTCGCGACGGTGAACACGCCGTTGCGCATCATCGGCACCGTGATCGAGCGGAACGAGCGCCACTGCCCGGCGCCGTCGATCACCGCGGCCTCGTACAGCGCGTCCGGCACAGACTGCGCGAACGGACGCAGGAGCATGATCGCGAACGGCAGCATCACCGCGACGTCGGCGAGGATCAGCCCGGGGAGGGTGTTGAGGACCCCCCACTGCGCGAGCACGCTGAACAGCGGGATCACCGTCATCGGCTGCGGGATCATCTGCAGCACGAGCAGCGCGGCGAGCGCGATCGCGATGATCCGCGACGCCGTCTCGTCCAACCGGCGCGCCGCGGCGAAGGCCGCCGGCACCGCCAGCGCCACCACGACGACCGTGACGACCACGCTGATCTGCACCGAGGTGACGATCGCGGCCGCGCCCTCGTCGATGATCTCGCCGTAGGTGGCGAGGGTGGGGGCGAACACCAGCCCGTTCGGGTTCTGCAGGACCTGCGTCTCGCTCTTGAACGAGGTGAGCACGATCCAGGCGAGCGGCAGCAGGTAGAGAAGGCCGAGCGCGACCTTGATGACGGCGAACACGGCCCGGGTCGGTGCACTGGTCATTGCGGGACCTCCGCGTTGATGCGACGCACGTACGGCACCGCGCAGACGGCGACGACGACCATCGACAGCACGGCGACGGTGGCGCCGGTGCTCATGTCGAACTGGGTGAACGCGGTGTAGTACGACAGCACCGGCAAGGTGTTGGTGGAGGAGCCGGGGCCACCCTCGGTGAGCACGTAGAAGAAGTCGAAGCTCTTGAACGCGTAGATCACCGTGAGGATCGCGAGGATCCACATGGTCGGGCGCAGGAGCGGCGCCACGATGCGCGCCCGCGTCATCCAGTAGCCGGCGCCGTCGATGGCGGCGGCCTCGATGACCTCCTTCGGGACGGCGAGCATCGCGCCGCGCAGGATCAGCGTGGCGAACGGCAGCGACGACCAGGCCACGACGCCGGACACCGTCCACAGCGCCGCCACGGGCGAGCTGAGCCAGGGCACCGGCCCGACGCCGACCGTCGCGAGCACGGCGTTGAGCCCGCCGGAGTCGTCGAGCAGGAACTTCCAGACGCTGCCCGCGACCAGCGGTGGCAGCGCCCAGACGAACACCATCAGCCCGAGCACGAGGTTGCTGAGGCGGCCGGGCTCGGCGAGCACCGAAGCGCTGACGAAGCCCAGCGCCAGGTTCGACACCACCAGCACCGCGCAGAGGGCCACGGTGCGCCACAGCGCGTCCCACGTCTCGGAGCTCTGCACGGCGTCGGCGAAGTTGTCGAGGCCGACGAACGACCAGCCGCCGACGATGTTGCTCGGTCCGACGTCGCTGACCGACATCTGGAACAGCACGGCGAGCGGGTAGAGGGCCATCGCGACCAGCACGACCGCGGCCGGCACCCCGAAGCCGAGCGGGGTGAGCGAGGACCGCGTGCGGCGCCGGGGAGGTGGGTCGCCGCGGTGTGCGGTGACGCCGGTGGGGGTGGTGACGACCTGGCTCATGCGCATCCTCCGCCGCCCTGCTCCCGGGCCTCGCCGATGTCGTCGATCGCGGCGCGCGCCCCGTCCTCGGGCGTCTGCTCGCCGGAGATCACCGAGCTGACCGCGGTGCCCAGCGCCTTCTGCATCGCGGCGGTGTTGGGGTTGTTCGGCCATTCCGCCGCGTCGCGGGTGGCCGCGGCGAACGGTGCCACCATGGCGTCGTCCTGCAGCGCGGGTGCCGCCGCGGCCTGCTCGTGCAGCGGGATCGACCCGGCCGCCGCGTACACGGCCTCGCCGCTCTCCGGCGACATCAGCTGCTGCAGGAACTTCCACGCGAGGTCGGGGTGCTGCGACTTCGAGCCGATCGCGAAGCCCTCCCCGCCGGGGAACACCTGGCTGCGCCCGCCGGTCGGCGCCGGGTACCGGGCGGTCCCGTAGCGGAACCCGGCCTCCTCGACGTTGCCCAGCTGCCAGTTGCCGTTGAGGGCGAAGGCGTAGCGGCCGGTCATGAACTGCTGCCACGAGGCGTTCTGGTCCCAGGTGGCCGCCGCGCGGGGCAGCGTGTCCGCCGCGCGCCACCGCCCGATCCGCTCGAACGCCGCCGTCACCTGGCCGGCCTGCTCTGCCAGGTTGCAGTAGCCGACGTCGAGGCCCAGCAGTTGCGGGGCGAAGAGCCATGCCCCCTCGACGTCGGCGGCTCCGGAGAGCGCGACGCCTTCGTACTTCCCGCCGGCCTTCACCGTCTCCATCGCGGCCTGCAGCTCGTCGAGCGTGGTCGGGGGAGCGAGGCCGTACTCGTCGAGGATGTCCTGGTTGTAGTAGAGGCCGATCAGGTTCGTGTAGGACATGAGGTTGAAGATCCGGCCCTCGTCCTCCCACGTCGCGGTGTCGGGGAAGCGGTCCTTGTCGGCGAAGGACTCCCAGTACGGCGTCAGGTCGCGCATCACGCCGCCGGAGACGAGGGTCGGGAAGTCCACCACGATGTTGTTGGTGAACAGGTCCGGCGTGCTGCCGGTGGCGACCGACGCGAGCAGCTTCTGGTCCTGCTGGCTGCCCACGACCTGCACCAGCTCGATCTGCACGCCGGGGTTGTCCTGCTCGAAGCGCTGCGCCTCGCCCTCCAGCCACTCCAGCTGCGTGCCGTCGTAGTACTGCCAGAAGGTCAGCACGGTCGTGCCCGGGCTGCTCGCCGCGACGCTCGAGATCGCGCATCCCGACGTGGTCATGAGCACTGCCAGAGCGAGCGCCAGCAGGCGCAGGGGTGTTCGTGTCATCCGGACCTCCACGGCGGCGTGGTCGTCGCCGGCAGCCTAGGCAGGGTTATGTCGGTACACAAGATAATTATGGCGATTGTCGACATAATGTCCGGACGTTAGGTTGGACGGGCAGACCGAGCGGGGAGGTGGGGATGGCGATGTCCGAGCGCGGCGGCACGCCGACACCCGCGTCCGTGGAGGGGGCCGGCCAGCTCCTGCAGCTCATCCGCACCGGGCACGCCCGCACGGTCACCCAGGTGGCCGCGGCGATGGGGGTGGCGCGCTCGACCACCCTGCAGCGGCTGGAGCACCTGCAGCACCTCGACCTGGTGCGCAGCGAGCTGCGCACCGAGGGGTCTCGCGGCCGGCCCGCCGCCGTCCTCACGTTCCACCCGCGGGCCGGCGTCGTGCTCGCCGCTCACCTCGGCCTCACCGGCGCGCGCGCCGCTGCCACCGACCTGGACGGGCAGGTGCTCGCCGACCGCTTCGTCACCGTCGACGTCGCGCAGGGTCCCCGAGCGCTGCTCGACCTGCTGCAGCGCACGTTCGACGAGTTGGCCCACGAAGCGGGCGGCACCGTCGTCGGCCTGGGCGTGGGGACGCCCTCCACGTTCGAGCTCAAGGCCTACGCCCGCGGCCACGGCCTGTCGGCGCTCGACTGGGACCGCGACCACTTCCGGGACGTGCTGGCCGAGCACCACCAGGTCCCGGTGCTGCTCGACCTGGACGTCAACATGCTCGCGCTGGCCGAGCACCGCGCGTCGTGGCCGGACGCCGAGGTGCTCGTGTGCGTCAAGGCGGGCACGCTGATCGACGCCTCGGTCGTCGTGCACGGCGTGCCGGTGCGCGGCGCCAACAGGCTCGCGGGCGAGCTCGGGCACATCAAGGTGGTCGGCGCCGACGACCCGTGCGCCTGCGGCAGCGCCGGATGCCTGGACGCCGTCGCCAGCGGGAGCGCGCTGGTGCGGCAGATGGTGGCCGCGGGCCACCAGGTCGACCACGTCTCGCAGGTGGTGCAGCGGGCAGAGGACGGGGACCCGGAGGCGGCGCACCTCGTCCGGCGCTCCGGGAGGCGGATCGGTGAGGTCCTGTCGTCGGTGGTGAACCTGCTGAACCCCGCCGGCATCTCCATGTGGGGCTACCTCACCGAGTCCGAGTCCCTGCTCGCCGGCGTCCGCGAGTCGCTCTACCAGACCGCCCTGCCCGGCTCCAGCGAACACCTGCGGCTGGCTCCCACGTCGCTGGGGCCGCTGGCCGGCGTGCGGGGCGCGGCGCTGTCGGTGATCGACGCCGTGCTGGAGCCGCGGGCCGTCGAGCAGACGATCCGCACCCGCTCCTGGTCGGTGGCCGGCCGGCAGTAGGCGTCGGGTCAGGAGCTCTCCGCCGGTGGTGTGGCCGCCGCCGTCGGGTCGGGCCGCGGCGTCGTGGCGAGGCTGACCCCGACGAGGGCGAGGAGCGCGAGGGGGAGGGAGACCAGCACGCTGTTCCAGTCGAACGGCTTGTCCAGGACGAACTCCCAGCCGACCGTGGCGACGATGCCGGTGATGATCGAGGCGATGGCGCCTGCGGACGTGGCCCGCTTCCACAGGAACACGGCGAGCAGCGACGGGGTGACGACCGCGCCGTACATCGTGTAGGAGAAGACCTGGATCTCCAGCACGCTCGGGAAGAACTCGCCGATGGCGTAGGCGAACAGGCCCAGCGCGACGATGGCGATGCGGGTGAGGAGCAGCTCCCGCGGCGCGCTGTGCTCGCGGCGGGTGAGCGAGCGGTGGATGTCGTGCACCAGGTTGCCCGCGGCCGACAGCAGGTAGGAGTTGCCGGTGGTGATGATGAACGCGGTGCCTGCCATCAGCAGCAACGCCCCGAAGGCCACGGGCAGGGTGTCGGTGGCCAGGCGCAGGATGGCCGTGTCCGGCGCGATCCCCGGGAGCAGCACGGCGGCACCGGAGGCGAGCACGATGACCGCGCCGTAGAAGAGCACGTCACCGGCCAGGAAGCCGAGGGTGGACTTCTTCGCGATCTCCGGGGTCTGCGCGGCGCTGAAGCGCTGGTACATGTTCTGGTCGCCGAGGATCAGCAGCAGTGTGGGCAGCACGTAGCCCACCATCTGGATCGGGCTGAGCCCGCCGCTCCAGGTCATGTGGTCGGCCGGCAGGCTCGCGGCGAGGCCGCCGAACCCGCCGACACCCACCAGCACGAAGACGAAGCCACCGACGAGGGCCACCGTGATCAGCAACGCGCTGATCGCGTCGGTGTAGGCCACCGAGATCAGCCCGCCGCTGAACGCCAGGAACACGATCACGGCGAGCCCGGCGAGCTTCGCGACCTCCTCCGGGAAGCCGGTCGTCAGGTGCAGGATGTAGCCGAGGCCGCGCACCTGCTCCGACATGATCCCGGTGTAGGCGAGCAGGATCGCGAACGCGGTGACCAGGCGCACGGACGGCCCGTAGCGGCTCTCCATGATCTCGGGCACCGTGTACTTGCCCCACTGGCGCACGCGCCGGGCCAGGAACAGGTACATGACGAGGATGCCGACCGGCGCCCCGAGGCTGTAGAAGATGCTGGCCAGCGGGCCGTAGGTGTAGGAGAAGCTGGCCCTGCCGATGATCGTGCCGGCACCGGTCCAGGTGGCCAGGAGCGTGCCGGTGAGCACCAGCCGCCCCAGCCGTTGCCCGGCGAGCATGAAATCGTGGTTGTTCTTGACCTTGCGGGCCGCCCAGACCCCGATGGCGATCATCACGGCGACGTAGGTGCAGATCGCACCCAGGATCACGGCATTGTTGTCCACGTCGGCCACCGACCCTTCGCGTCAGTCGCCGCGGTGCGCGACGACGTCGCCCGCCTGGACCACCGTGCGCACGTTCGCGGGGTTCGCGAGCATCTCGATGTCCTCCAGCGGGTCTCCGGCGAGGACGACGAGGTCGGCGTGGGCACCGGGGGAGAGGGTGCCGATCTCCCCGGCCATGCCCACGAGCCGGGCGGCGGTCGTCGTGGCGGACCGGATGACGTCGATCGGTGCCTGGACCTCCGCACGGATGCGGAACTCCTCGTTCTCCCGGTGCTGCATGCCCCCGAGCAGGTCGGTGCCGTAGGCGATCCGCACCCCGGCGCGAGCTGCGCGCTCCAGCGCGCCGAGCCCGCCGTCCAGGACCTCGTCGATCTTCTCCCAGCTCGCGCGGGGTAGCCCGTGCTCCTGGCCCTCGCCCTTCAGCGCGACGTAGGTGACGAGGGTCGGGACGAGGAACGCGTCCTTCTCCACGAGGAGCTCGAGGGTGCGCTCGTCGAGCAGGTTGCCGTGCTCCACGCAGCGCACGCCCGCCTCGAGCGCGCGGTTGATCGCCCGGGCCGGGTAGGCGTGCACGGTGACGTACCGCTCCGCGGCCTCGGCCTCCTCGACCACGGCCCGCAGCTCCTCCATCGAGTACTGGGTGGAGGTGATCCGGTCGCCGAGCGACGAGACCCCGCCGGAGGCGTGGACCTTGAGGTGGTGGGCCCCGCGGCGCAGCTCGTCGCGGGCCGCGCGGCGCACCTCGTCCACGCCGTCGGCGACGCGCCCGGTGCCGGCGCAGCACGGGTGGTTGTCGATGAGGTTCGCCTCGACCGGGCGCTTGTCGCCGTGCCCGCCGGTCTGGCTCAGCGACTTGCCGCCGTAGATCAGCCGGGGGCCGCGGGCCAGTCCCTGCTGCTGGGCCCGCGCGAGGCCGTAATCCGCTCCACCCGTGTCGCGGACCGTGGTGAACCCGCGGTCCAGCATGGCGCCCATGTTCCGGATCGCCCCGGCCGTGACGTAGCTGGGCGGCAGGCCCGCGACGGCGGTGAGGTTGCCGCTGACCGCGATCACGTGCACGTGGCAGTCGATCAACCCGGGCAGTACGTGCGCGCCGCGGACGTCGAGCACGCGGGCGTCGCGAGGAGCGTCGAGCCGGTCGCCGACCTCGGCGATGCGCCCGTCGCGGCACAGCAGGTCGGCCGGTCGCTGGTCACCGGAGTCGACGTCGAGCACGTGGGCGTTGCGGACGAGCAGCGGTGAGGTCAACGATGTCCCCTCGAAGCGGCGTTGTGGTCACCCAGTAGAGGATGATGCGCTCGATCTGTCAATATCCGTGCTAGCGCACGCTGGATCGTTCATATCGCAGGGGTGTGCTAGAAACGCGCAGGTGACGGACACGCTCGAGGCCGGTGACCTCGACCTGGTCGCGGCGCTGCAGATCGCGCCGCGCGCAGGCGTACGCGTGCTCGCCGACGTGCTCGGGGTGTCCACAGGCACCGTCAGCCGCCGGATGACCAGGCTGCGCGACCAGCACGGCATGCGTGTGGTCGGGCAGGTGCCGTGGTGGGTCGCGGGCGACGCGACCCCGCACCACGTCTGGATCTCCACGGCTCCCGGGCGGACGGACGCCGTCGCCACGGCCATCGCCGAGCTCGACGAAGCGCAGTTCGTCGCCACCACCACCGGCCGCGCCGACGTGTACTGCATCCTGCACCCCGCCCGGCGTGCCGCCGCGGCCGCGCTGCTCACCGCGACGCTCCCGTCGATCCCCGGCGTCGCCCACACCCACTCCGAGCTCGGCCTGCACCGGTACCAGTCCGGCTCGAGCTGGCGGTTGGACCGGCTGGGCGAGGACCGCGAGCGGCGGCTCATGGCGCACCGGCACGGCGCGGCTCCGACAGGGCCCGGACGGCTCGGCGCGGACGAGGCCGGGATCGCCCGCGTGCTCCAGCGCGACGGCAGGGCGAGCGCGGCCGAGATCGCGCGCGAGGCGGGGATGAGCGCGTCCACCGCCTACCGGCTCACCCAGTCGCTGCTGGAACGCGGGCTCGTGCAGCCGCGGATCGAGATCGAGCCGGCGCTGCTCGGCCACCCGCTGGAGGCCGTCGTGTCGCTGTCCACCTCCGCCGGGACGATGCAGGAGATCGCCACCGCGTTGAGCACCCACCCGTCGGCGCGCTACGTCAGTACGGTCGCGGGCACCTCGTCGGTCATCCACCACGGCCTGTTCCGCCACGAGGACGACCTGTCCGACTTCCTGGCGCGGGACCTCGGGCGTCACCCCGGCGTCACGCGCTTCGAGATCTCGATCGTGCTCCGCGTCCTGATGCGGTACTGGACCCCGCGCGCCGTGCCCGCTCGCTAGTGCCGAGCCGCGCGCGTCGGCAGGTGCAGGGCCATGCGTTCACCCGTGGCGGGCGACGGCCTCCTCGATGGCGGCGCGCACGTCGTCGGCGACGCCGGGCTGCGACATGCGGCTCGCCCAGGCCGCCCCGGTTCGGGCGGCGAGCGCCGCCTTCAGGCGTGGGATGGTCGGGCCGGCCAGGCCGACCAGCCGGACGGCCGTGGCCTGGAGCTCGTCGCTCGCGGGGCCGGGGCCGGCGTCGAGCGCGCGAGCCAGCGCGGCGAAGGTCTGCGGGAACGCGGTGGAGACGCCGGAGACCACGCCCGTGCCACCCTGTTCCACGACCCGCGGCAGCGTCGAGTCGTCGCCCGAGTACAGCTCCTGGCCCTCGCGCAGGCACGGGGCGTACTCGTCGAGCCGCGCGGCCGCGCCGCCGGAGAGCTTCACGCCGGCCATCCCGGGCAGCTCCATGATGCGGCGCAGGACATCCGGCGCGACGTCGAGGCCGGTGCGCTCGGGGAACAGGTAGGGGTAGACGCGGGCGCCGGGCAGGGCCTCGGTCACGGTGCGGAAGAAGGCGACGATGCCGTCGTCGTCGGTGGGCAGGTAGTAGGGCGTCAGCAGGGCGAACCGCGTGATCCCGAGCGGACGAGCCGCCTCGGCCAGCCGCAGCACCTGCCGGCCGCTGGCGTGGCCGAGGTGCGCGATGACGCGCTCCGCCCCGAGGACGTCCACCGCGCGACCGAACAGCTCCACCCGCTCCGCGTCGTCCAGTGACGGGAACTCCCCGGTGGTCCCGGCGACGAGGACACCGTGCACGTGGGGGTCGAGCGACCGGAGGGTGCCCTCGAACTCGGGGAGGTCGACCTCCCCGTCCGGCAGGAAGGGGACGGGAACGGCGCTGATGATCTGGGCGGTCATGCAGGTCCTTCGGGGATCACGGAGTGGATGGGAACGGTGGCTTCGACGATCCCGCGCCGCTGCCAGGTGTAGGTGACGACCAGGGTGTCGCCGAGGGAGGTGGCGGCGGGGTAGGAGTACTCGCCTGCGCCGCTGGTGCGCACGCCGCCGTCGGCGGGGTGGATGCCGGCAGCGTCCGGGGGTCCGGGTAGGCGTGCCGCGTCCTCGTCCACGGGCGTCCGCCCGTCCTCGATCGTCAGGACCTCGCGCCAGGAGACGCCCTCGTCGCAGGACCGCGAGAGCACGAGGGGGCAGCGGGCGCCCCAGTCGTCGCCGACGGGGTTGTGGACGCAGCCGACCGAGCCGTCGGGCAACGCGACCACGGTGAGGCCGGAGTTGTTGCTGGGCAGGCCGACCGGCTGTGCCGTCGACCAGGTCCTGCCCCCGTCCGGTGAGCATGCGCGGTACGCCCGGCCCTCGGAGCTGCGCAGGAGCGCGTACACCGTGCTGCCGTCCCGCCAGAGTGCGGGCTGGATGACGCCCGGGCCGCGCAGGGCGTCCCGATCGAGCGGGATCGGCGCGCGACGCCAGGTGGCACCGGCGTCGGTGGAGACGTCGACGAACGACTCCCAGACCGGTTCCGCCCCCCAGCTCTCCTGCGAGCCCGGGGCGAGCCAGGTGCCGTCCGGGAGCAGGAGGGGCGGGTTCTTGACGGGCCCGCGCCCACCCACGTCGCCGGGCACGAGCTCCGACGATGGCGACCACGTCCGCCCGCCGTCTGCCGACCGGCACACCCACGTGACCCACTCGGAGATCAGCGGACCGCGCTTGAAGAACAACCACAGGGCGCCGTCCGGCCCGGCGGCCAGCACCGGGTTCCAGTGCGCCTCATCGGCCGAGGCCACGATCTGCGGCGCCGACCAGCGCGATGCCCCTGCCGGGCGCCGGGCGCACCAGATGCGGGTGTCCGGGCTGCCTTCCCACGCTCCGGCGAACCAGGCGGCGAGCAGGTCGCCGCCGACCGCGAGCACGCTGGAGGCGTGCGCCTGCCGCCAGGAGGGGTGGTCGATCGCGACCCACCGGCGGGTGGGGAGGGCAGGTTCGGTCATCGCGCCGCGGCCGCCTGCCGCTCCCGTCGCGCCCTCCGACCCCGCGCGACGAGCGGTCCGGCGAGCGCGAGCAGGGCGAGGACGAGCAGCCCGGCGGAGATCGGCTGCGTCGCGAGGCTGGCGGGCCCGTCGATGAGCAGGGCGCGGCGCAGGTTCGACTCGGCGAGCGGCCCGAGCAGGAGCCCGAGGACGACGGGTCCGGGCGGGAACCCGGCGCGTTTCATGACGACCCCGACCACACCGGACACCAGCATCACCCACACCGTGTAGATGTTGTTGGTCGTCGTGTAGGTGCCGACGATGCAGCAGATGAGGATGCCGCCCCAGAGGTAGTGGTTCGGCAGGTCCAGCAGCCGCACGATGCCTCGGGTGCGCACGAGGCTGATGGCCAGTGAGAGCAGCGCGGCCATGACCATGATCCCGGTGATGCTGACCAGGAGCTCCGGGTTCCTGGTGAGCAGGGAAGGCCCCGGCTGGACGCCCCAGACGATCATCGAGCCGATCATCACGGCCATCACGGCGTCACCCGGGATGCCCAGGGCCATGGTGGTCGTCAGGGAGCCGCCCAGCGTGGCGCTCGACGCCGTGTCCGCCGCCGTCAGGCCCTCGAGGGACCCCTTGCCGAACCGGTCGGGGTTGCGCGACATGCGCTTGGCACGGTCCCAGCCGATGAGACCGGCGATGTCGCCGCCCGCCGCAGGCACCGCTCCGACCACCATCCCGATGACGCTGCTGACGCCGAACGGTCGTGCCATCTGCCGGTACTCATCCCGGGTCGGCCACCAGCGCCCCAGGCTCGAGATCGGCTTGACGACGTTCGGGTGATGGGTGAGAAGCTGGTCGAACAGCTCGGCGATGCCGAAGAGCCCGATGATCACTGCGATGAACGGCAGACCGGAGTTCAGGTCGTTGACGCCGAAGACGAAGCGTGCGTCGCCGGTGATCGGGTCGCGCCCGACGGTCGCGAGCACGAGGCCCGCGACACCCGCGATCAGCCCCTTCACCACGGACTTCCCCGACACCGAGACCATGATCGCGAGACCGAACACGACCAGGGCGAACATCTCCGCGGGGCCGAACTCCAGGGCCAGCTGCGCGACGGGCCGGGCCGCGAAGACGAACAGCACCATCGACAGGAGGATCCCGCCGGTCGTCACGATCGAAGAGCTGACCAGCGCCAGCCCGGCCTTGCCCTGTCTCGCCATCGGATAGCCGTCGAACGTCGTGGCGATCGCGGCGGGCGTACCCGGGGTGTTCACCAGGATCGACGGGATCCGGTCGCCGTAGTTGGCGCCCACGTAGATCGTCAGCAGGACGGCGAGCCCCTGCACCGGCTCGAGCGTCAGCGTGAAGCCGGACGCGAGCGCGACCGCCATCGAGCCGGTGATGCCCGGGAAGAACCCCACGAGGGTCCCCACCAGCAGACCCACGACGAAGCAGACGGCCACGGTGGGGTCGAGCAGTGCCGCGATCCCGTCGGCGAGAGCACTCATAGGGGAACCTTCAGGACGGTGTGGAAGAGCAGGTAGAGCACCGCGCTCAGCGCCACGGGGAACAGCAGGAGCGTCTTCCACCCTCGCCCGCCGAACAGGTATGTGGCGGCCAGCAGGAACACGGGCGTGACCACGGCGAAGCCGACGAGAGGCCACGCGAGGACGTAGACCCCGGCCAGGACCACCACGAGCACGGTGCGCACCCGACCGTCGCTGGTGGCCTCCTGCACGCCGTCACGGTCGGCCGGCGCCCGCAGCACGGCCCGTGCGAGGAGCACGGCACTCAGTAGCGCGCCCGCTGCCCCGAGGGCCTGCGGCCACCAGCGCGGGTCGATCCCTCCGGTCTCGGCGCGCAGCTCGATGCCGCGCGCCTGCACGACGAGCAGGGCGAAACCCAGGAGCGCGACCGCGGCCGAGGCGATCTCCATCCGCTTCGACGGGCGGGCTTCGGTGGTGGCGGGGGCAGTGGCATCCCCCTCGGCGCCCCCGTCGGCCACCGACATCAGCCCTGCCCGAGAAGCGCGCCGAACCGCTCGTACTCGGCGTTGACGAAGGCGGTGAACTCCTCGCCGTTCTTGTAGACCGGCAGCGAGCCGCTTTTGCTGATCGTGTCGGTGAATCCCGGTGAGTTGGCGGCCTGCTGGATCGCCGACTCCAGCGTCGACCGGACGTCGGCGGGCAGTCCCGCAGGCGCGTAGATGCCGCCCCAGCCGCCGAACTCCAGCGGGTAACCGGCTTCGGTCGCGGTGGGGACGTCGGGCATCAGCGGGTGGCGCTCGTTGTGGAACACCGCCAGCGGCCGCACCTGCTGCTCGGCGTAGGCGGCCGAGGTCGAGGCGCCACCGCCGACTGCGGCGTCGATCTGCCCACCGGCGACGGCGGCGATGGCGGGCGCTTCTCCATCGAACGGCACCGAGGTCAGCTGCGCGCCGGTATCCGCGGCCAGCCCCAGCGCGGCGGCCTCCCAGATGGAACCGGCACCGGCGTTGCCGACGGCGATCGGCTGGGTCTTCGCGGCGGTGACGAACTCCTCGAGCGTCCGGTACGGGCTGTCGACCGGCACGACGAGGACGCCGGGGCCGAGCATGATCTGGCCGAGGAAGTCGTAGGCGGCCGGGTCCACGTCGAAGTTCAGGTGCTTCAGCATCGCGACCTCGACCGGGACGAAGCCGATCGTCTGCCCGTCGGGCTCCTGGTCGGCGACGTACTGCATGGCGGTGGAGCCGGACGCGCCGGGCCGGTTCTCCACGACGATCGAGACGCCGAGGATCGGCTCGAGCTCGGTTGCCAATGCGCGGGCGCTGAGGTCGGAGCCGCCGCCCGCCGCGGCCTGGACGATCAGCGTGATGTCGTCCTCCGGGTAGGTGGCGGCGTCGCCTCCGGACGCCTCCCCGCCGCCGGCGCAACCGGTCAGCGCCAGCGCGCCGATCGCCAGGGCGGTGACCGCGGCGCGAAGGGTGGAACGTGTCATGGTCGACGACTCCTCTGTCGGTCACTGACGTGTCGGTCACTGGCGTGTCGGTCACTGGCGGAGGCCGGCTCGCCGGCCCGCGTGAACCGCTCGTAGGCGGTGAGCATGCGGCGCCGCGAGCCGTCGACGTGCTTGCGCAGCGTTGCCAGGGCGACGCTCTCGTCCCCGCCCGTGACCAGTGCGAGCAGGTCGACGTGGTCCTGGTAGGTCGGCTGGAGGTCGCGGTCCTCGGCATTGGTCACCGAGAGCATGTCGGCGAACGTCGGCCGGTACTGCTGCCAGACGTTCTCCAGCCGCCGGTGCCCGCAGCTGCGGTAGAAGCTGGTGTGGAAGGCGAGGTCGGCCACGGCGAAGGCGTGACTGTCGGCGGCGGCGGCCGCAGCCTTCATGCGGTCGAGCGCCGCCCGTGCCTCCGCGTAGGACTGCTCCGGGCCCGCCATGCACGAGCGCACGGCCTCGGCCTCCAGGAGTTGGCGCAGCGAGTACAGCTCCTCGATGTCCTGCTCGGTGAGTCCGATGACGAACACGCCACGCCTGCGCGACTCGACGAGCCCCTCGGTCTCGAGCTGGCGCAGAGCGTCCCGGATCGGTCCGCGGCTGACGTCGAAGGTCTCGGAGAGCTGCGACTCCACGAGGTGGGTGCCCGGCTGCAGCTCACCGACGATGATCAGCCGCCGCAGCCGCTCCAGCACGTGGCTGCCCAGAGCGGGCGCCGGCCGGATGCCGTCGACGGATGTCTGCCAGGTGCTGCTGTTCGCGGCCACGACCACCTCTCGGTTGACGGTTAACGGATGACGGTTAACCGTAAACGGGTGCACGGCGAGGTGGCAAGGCCGGTGCCCCCTGCTCGGCGCCGAGGCAGGGCAGCGGCGGGTGTCGTGATCGGCCTGCCGGTGCCAGGCTGGCCACGGCCCGATCCGAGAAGGAGGAGCTCGTGACGTCGCAGCGGACACCGCAGTCCGTGAGCGTCCTCGACGCGCTGACGATGGCGCTCGTCCCGAAGGGCCACTCGGCGCGCGGGAGGTGGGCGCGGCCGGAGCGGCGGCAAGTCGAGGACGTCGTGCACCGGAACTGCCGGGGCGTGACGCGCCGGTGTGGCGAGGGGACCGGTGACCGTCGACCTCGACGCGCTCTCGTTCGAACCGCTGACCCCGGTGTCCTACCTGGACCGGGCGGCCGCGGCGCACGGCGAGCGCGCGTGGGCCGGGGAGGAGCGCAGGATCCGGTAGCGGATCACCCGGGTGCGTAGGAGACCGGCCCGCCGGCCGCTACATTCGCCGCGCGCTCGCGCGAGAGGCCTTCGCGAGTAGCCGCCCCGGGACAGGCGGCGGGGCACCAGTGGTCGCGTCGTTCGCCGTCGTGAGGGCGTCGCGACAAGGATCGCGCTGCTCTCGTAGTTCGGCGGGGCGAGCGCCTTCTCCTTGTCGACGTCGACCCCGCCGACCTGCGCGGCGCCTGCGGTGCGCCGGATCCCGATCAGAAGGGTGGCGGGCCGGTCTCATCGAGGGGTAGGGGTGGGTCGGTGGGTCTGCGTGCGAAGTAGTCGTCGTAGTCCTGTTGTGTCATCCGCGGGGGTGGTGGTGTCGGGTCCGGCCGGTTCCGGGGTGGTGTTGTGGGTGGGTCGGGGTCGGGGCGGTAGTCGTGGGGGTGGCTGTAGTAGCGGTGTCCGGTGGGGGTTCTCCATTGGATGCGGCCGTCGGGTAGTGCGCGGACTGTCCATCCGGGGGCGTGTTTCATGAGGTGGTCGTGTCCGCAGCAGCCGTTGAGGTTTTTGTCGTTGGTGGGGCCTTGGGGGAAGGGTTGGATGTGGTCGAGGTGGGAGTCGAGCATGCGGCGGCGGCAGATGGGGTTGCGGCAGTACACGTCGCGGGCGCGGACGAAGTCGGCGAGTCCGGCTGGTGGTCGGTAGGTTTTTCGTCCGTAGTCGAGGACGGTGCCGGATAAGGGGTCATAGACCAGGCGTCGCAGGTTGGCGTCGGCGGCGATTTCGTGGGCCAGTTGTGCGGGGATGGGTCCGTGGCCGACCAGTTCGCAGGGTTGGTCGTCGGCGCCGATCAGTGTGGAGAACGGCATCAGTACTTGGACCAGGGGTTTGTTCGGGGTGACCGGCTTGGGTAGTAGCCCGCCGGCGTTGTTTCCCGGCGGGGAGCCACCGGACCGGCTCTGCTCGGGCGCACCCCGGCCTGTCCTGCGACGTTTGGGCGTATTGCTGTTGTCGTTTCCGCTCGTATCGGCCTCGCCGCCGCTGCCCTCGGTCTCGGAGCCGGTCTCGGAGCCGGTTTCGGAGGCGGAGGTGTCGTTCTCGTCGCAGGCACCGGCAGCGCCATCGGGGCTGGAGCTGGCGTCGTCATCAGTAGCATCGGCGTCGCTGTCGGCATCGGCAGCGGCAGCGGTGGAGCTGGGGCTGGCCTCGTCGCCATCGTCAATGCCGTCAATGTCATCGGCGGCGTTGGTGTCGTCGGTGTCATCTGTGTCGATGCCGGTGTCGTCAGCGGTGTCGGTGTCGTCGGTGTCGGTGTCGGTGTCGGTGTCGGTGTCGGTGTCGGTGTCGGTGTCGTCGTCGGTGTCGGTGGTGTGGGTGTTGTATGCGGCGTGTGTGAGGACTCCGGTCAGGAGTGCGACGACGAGGTCGGAGCGGCGGTTGTCGATTCCGCGGGGGTCGTGGCGGC
>NZ_NKYF01000013.1 GCF_002262885.1 Pseudonocardia sp. MH-G8
CCCGCAGCGGTCACCCGGCAGATCGGGCGCAGGACACCACGGTCAGCGAGTCGGTGAGCCAGAACGACCGCTGCGGGGCTCCCCTACATCCTCACTGCGAGTCGGGGGCGGGGCGCACACGTGTCGCGGGCCGACTGCGGTTGTCCGGGCCGGTCCCTGGCCCCAGACTCGTTCCGTGGACGCCTCACTCGCTCGTGCCGGGATGGTCGACGCCCTGCGCGACGCCGGGAGGGTGTGCTCGGCCGCCGTCGAGGAGGCGTTCCGGGCCGTCCCGCGCCACCTGTTCCTGCCGGGGCTCGGCCTGGCGGAGGCCTACGCCGATGAAGCGGTGGCCGTGCAGTTCGCCGGGGGCGTGGCCACGAGCTCGGCATCCCAGCCGTCGATGGTGGCGATCATGCTCGAGCAGCTGGACGTGCGGCCCGGGCAGCGGGTGCTCGAGATCGGCGCCGGCACCGGGTACAACGCGGCGTTGCTGGCGCGGCTCGTCGGCCCGACCGGTGCCGTCACATCGGTGGACATCGACGAGGACCTGATCGACCGGGCGGCCGTGCACCTCGCCTCGGCCGGCGTCGACAGGGTGGAGCTCGTCGCAGGCGACGGAGCGCTCGGGCACGCGCCGGGAGCGCCGTACGACCGGATCGTGCTGACCGTCGGCAGCGATGACGTGCGACCGGAGTGGCTGGCACAGCTCGCGCCTGGAGGCCGGCTGCTCCTCCCGTTGGCCGTGCGCGGCAGCCAGCTCTCGACCGCGTTCGACCTCGGACCCGACGGGGTCCTGCGCAGCCACTCGGTGCGCAGCTGCGCCTTCATCCGGCTGCGCGGCGCTGCGGCGAGCCCGGACGCGAACACGTGCCTCGACGGGATCGGGGTCGCGCTGCAGGTGCCCGCGGACGGCCCGCAGCCGGACGCAGCAGCCGTGGCGGGCGCGCTCGCGGATCCGCGGGGGCACCGCGACTGCACCGTGCCGCTGGGCTCGGTGGACGTGTGGGACGGTTTCGGGCTGTGGCTGGCGTTGACCGAGCCCGGTGCGTGCAGGCTGCTGGCCGTGGAACCGCAGACCGCACTGCCCGACGACCTGCTCCCGCTCGGAGCCGGCAGCGGCACGGTGGGGCTGGTCGCGGCGCCCGGCGCGGTCCCCGGAGTGGCTGCGGTGGTGCTCGGGGGAGACGACCGGGCCCCGTTGCGGGTGCGCGCCTCGGGTCCGAGCGGGGACGCCCTCGCCGAGCGGCTGCTCGCCACGCTCGAGCGCTGGGGCGCCGTCGAGCGTCCCGGTGCGCCGGACTGGCGGTTCGTCGCAGTCCCCCGCGGCATCGATGTCGACCTGCCCGAGCGCGCGGCGGTGGTGGACAAGCGCCACTGCCGGCTGCTGGCCGACCTCCCGGGCCGCACGATCGTCTGACACACCGACTTCTGCGCTCTCACACCGACTGCAGTCGGTGCACGAGAGCAGAAGTCGGTGCACGAGAACGGAAGTCGGTGTGCGACGCGGAAGTCGGTGTGTGGGCGTCGCACACCGATTGTGGCGCTGGCGCACCGACTGCAGTCGGTGCGCCGGCGAAGATGTCGGTGTGCCGCTACTCGACTCAGGGTTGGAGACGCAGGAGCACCTTGCTGCTGCCGGGAGCGGCAGCGGCGCGCAGGGCCTCGGCTGCGTCGTCGAGGTCGAAACGGTGGGTGACGAGCGGGGCGACGTCGAGGCCGTCCTGCAGGGCGCGCAGCGCGTCGGAGATCTCCTCCACGAACCGGTACGAACCGACCCAGGTGATCTCCCGGGTCACCAGATCGCCCAGCTGAGCGGGCGCCGGGGTGCCGGGGAGGTTGCCGACCTGCACCAGCGTGCCGCCGCGCGCCGTGGCCCGCAGCACCGCGCCGAGCGCGGCGGGAGCGCCGGACGCCTCGACGACCAGCTCGACGTCGGACGGGAGCGACGCGCCGGCCCCGAGGTCGACGGTCTCGTCGGCGCCCATGGCGGTGGCCACGGCCAGTGATTGAGCCGAGAGGTCCGCGGCGATCACGCGCGCGGCGCCGCGGTGCTTCGCGGCGGCGACGACGAGCGCCCCGATCGGCCCGGTGCCGTTGACGAGCACGGTGCGCCCCCGCACGTCCCCCGACCGGTGCACGGCGTGCAGCGCCACCGCCAGCGGCTCGGCGAGGGCACCCTGCTCCGTGCCGACACCGTCGGGCAGCGGGCGGATCTGGTCCGCGGGCACCACCCGGTACTCGCTGAAGCCGCCGTCGGTGTGCGGATCGAAGGCGGCGGAGCCGAAGTAGCGCACCTGCGGGTGCAGGTTGGTGCGCCCGGCGATCCGGTCCGGCAGCTGCACGTCACCCACCAGCAGTGCGGGGTGGACGGTCGCCGCCGTGCCTTCGGGCAGCCCCGTGACACCGGCGCCGACCGCCGCCACGCGCCCGGCGACCTCGTGCCCGAGCACCAGGGGGTGGCGCAGCTGCGCCGTGCCGGACGCGCCGCGGGCCCAGTAGCCGAGGTCGGAACCGCAGATGCCGCCCCACTCCATCGCCAGCAGGACCTCGCCCGGGCCGGGCTCGGGATCCGGGAAGCGGTCGACCCGCACGTCGCCGGGACCGTGTACCACGACAGCTCTCATGCAGCGTCCTCCAGACGGACCAGGTCGCGACCCCGGGTCTCGGGGGACAGCACCGCGGCCACCAATGTGATCAACGAGTACGCCACGAGCATCGCGGCGATGGGCCACCAACTGCCCGTGACAGCGGTGAGCGTGGCCGCGAGGACCGGGCCGATCGCGGTGGTGAGGATCCCGCCGACCTCCTTGGCCAGCGCGAGCTGGGTGAACCGGGTGCGGGAGCCGAACAGCTCGGCCATCGTGACGCTCTCCATCGCGAACAGGCCGAGCACACCGATGTTGAGCGCCAGGACCATGCCGATCACGAGGGCGACGGTGCTCCCACTTGTGATCATCAGCAGCAGCGGGAAGGCGAGGACGGCGGTCAGCGCGCTGAACGCGACGTACACCGGGCGGCGGCCGAGGCGGTCGCCGAGCAGCCCGACCACGGGCACCGTGACGAAGCCGAGCACCGAGCCGTAGACGATCGCGTCGGTGGGGACGGAGCGGTCCACCAGCAGCGTCGTGGCCACGTAGCCGACGAGGAACGTCTGGACGAGGCCCGAGTTCCCGGCCTGACCCAGGCGCAGCCCGAGCGCCAGGAAGAACGCCCGGCCCTTGCGCTGGCGCAGGCCCGATTCCAGTACCCCTTCCCCGCGCTCCTCCGCGAGCTCGCTGCGCGACAGGGCGCGGCCGTCGACGACGTCGGTACGCTCCTCGAAGACCGGGCTCTCCTTGAGGCTCCGGCGCAGCCAGACCGCGAAGATCATGAGCGCGAAGCTGAGCAGGAACGGGAGTCGCCAGCCCCAGCTGAGCAGCTGCTCCTCGGTGAGGACGGCCAGCAGGATCGCCCAGATGCCGGACGCGGCGAGCGTGCCCGAGTTGGTCCCGAGCGACACGAGCGAGGAGATCAGCCCGCGGCGCTTCACCGGGGCGTACTCGGTGAGCATCACGGTGGCGCCCGCGATCTCCGCACCCGCGCCGAAGCCCTGCACCAGGCGCAGCACCACCAGCAGGATCGGGGCGAGGATGCCGATGGTCGCGTAGGTCGGCAGGACGCCGATCAGCGTGGTCGACGCCCCCATCAGCAGGATCGTCAGGTACAGCACTCGCTTGCGCCCGATCCGGTCGCCCATCCGGCCGAAGTAGACCGCGCCCGCGAGCCGCGCCACGTACCCGACTCCGTAGGTCGCCATCGCGGCGATCAGCCCGATCGCCGGGCTGACCTCGGGGAAGAAGAGCTGGTTGAAGACGATGGCGGCCGCCAACGAGTAGAGCTGGAAGTCCATGAATTCCATCGCCGTGCCGAGCCAACCGGACACGGCGGCCTTCGTCAGGTCCCGCGTCGTCCTGGTCGCCGGGCCGGCCGCCCCGGTGGTCGTGTCGTCGGTCATGGTGAGCTCCGTTGGTCTACCTGTCGAGCAGTACTGGTATACAAGCATCTGTCGGGCAGGTGCCGCAACCGCTACGCTGCTCGTGTGGCCCGTCCGACGTCCCGGAGCAACCGCCGCACCGTCTACGAGACGCTGCGGCGCGAGGTCCTCACCCTCGAGCTCCCTCCTGGCTCCGCGCTGTCGGAGAACGAGCTCGCGGCCCGGCTCGGCGTCAGCCGCACGCCCGTGCGCGAGAGCCTGATCCTGCTCGCCGAGGAAGGCCTGGTGCAGGTCTTCCCGCAGGTCGGATCGTTCGTCTCGCGGGTCGACCCGGCCCGCGTCGCCGACGCGCAGTTCCTCCGCGAGGCCGTCGAGCTCGCGTCGCTCGAGGACCTCCCCGCCCGGCCGGACCCCGACCTGGTCCGGGAGCTGCGGGAGAACCTCTCCGCTCAGCGGCGTCCCGGCCTGGACGTGGAGGAGTTCTTCGCCCTCGACGAGGCCTTCCACCACGCCCTGCTGCGCCTGTCCGGGCACGGCAACGCGTGGACCACCGTGGTGGCGGCCAAGGGGCACCTCGACAGGGCCCGCCGCCTCGGGCTGCAGGCCACCGCCCCGCCCGCCTTCACCGACCAGCACGTCGAGATCCTCGACGCCGTGCTGGCCGGTGGTGTGGCCGCGGCGCGGACGGCCATGCGCGCCCACCTGCGCGCCGTCTTCGACGACGTCGAGCAGATTCGCGCGCGCACGCCCGAGCTCTTCGCGAGCGGCCCGACCTCGGTGCCGGTGCGCCGCAACGTCGTGGTCTGGGAGTAGCAGACCTGCTGCTGCAGGAATTCCGGCCGGGCAGGGTCGGGTACGTGCTGGAGTGCCGGGGGCGCGACTCGCGGACATGGCACCCCAACTCGCGGGGGTGGGGGCGCGACTCGCGGGGGTGGGGGCCCGACACGCGGGGGGCCCGCGAGTCGGGGTTTGGGTGCAGGTGTGTCGCGGGGCGGGCGTCGCCTCAGGCGCCGCGCATCGGGACGAGGTCGTCGGCGTGCACGACCTCGCGGCGCTGCTCCGGTGCCAGGTCACGGCTGCGGCGGCCGATCAGGGACGGGAGCTCGGCCGCGTCGAAGGCGACGACCCCGCGGGCGACGACGGCGCCGTGCGGTCCGACCAGGTCGACGACGTCACCCGCGACGAACTCGCCCGAGACACCGTGGATCCCGGCCGCGAGCAGCGAGCGCCGGCGTTCGATCACCGCGGCGACCGCGCCCGCGTCCAGGTCGAGCGTGCCCCTCACGTCGGCGGCGTGGCGCAACCAGAACCGGCGCGCCGACATCCGGCGGCCCGAGGGCCGGAACGCGGTGCCGACCTTCGGGCCGGGCTCGGCCGCGTCCAGCGCGGACGAGACGTCCTCGGCCGCCGCGAGCAGCACCGGGATGCCCGCTGCGGCGGCCATCGCGGCCGCGGTGATCTTCGTGGCCATCCCACCGGTGCCCAGGGCGTCGGCCCGCGCCCGCGCCACCTGCACCGCTTCCAGGTCGGCGGGGGCTTCCACCTCGGGCAGCAGGTGGGAGGTGGGGAGCCGGGGGTCGCCGTCGTACAGGCCGTCGACGTCGGAGAGCAGCACCAGCCCGTCCGCCCCGATCAGGTGGGCCACGAGCGCGGCGAGCCGGTCGTTGTCCCCGACCCGGATCTCGTCGGTGGCCACGGTGTCGTTCTCGTTGACGACCGGCAGCACGCCGAGCCCGAGCAGCCGCTCCAGGGTGCGCTGCGCGTTGCGGTAGTGGGCGCGGCGGATCATGTCGTCGGCGGTGAGCAGCACCTGCCCGATCGGCAGCTCGTGACGGCCGAACGCCGCTGCGTAGGCCTGTGCAAGCTGCAGCTGCCCGACGGCCGCGGCCGCCTGCTGGGTGGCGAGGTCGCGGGGGCGGCGGGTGAGCCCGAGCGGGGCCAGCCCGGCCGCGATCGCGCCCGACGAGACGAGCACCACCTGGCTCCCCGCCGTGCGCCGGGCCGCGAGCGCGTCGACGAGGGCCTGCAGCCGCAGCGGGTCGAGACCACCGTTCAGGCTGGTGAGCGACGACGAGCCGACCTTGACGACGATCCGACGGGCCGCACCGAGCTGCGCGCGGGGGGTCATGCGTCCTCGGGATCCTCGGCGGACAGCTCCTCGTCGGAACGCGCGCGACGGCGCTCGGAGCGTGCGGCCTTGCGCTCCGCAGCGGCGGGCCGGGAGCTCTGCGGCTCGACCCTCCGGTCCGTGCCGCGGCCCGACATCATCACGGCCACGCCGGACGGTGTGCTCGGCTCCCAGTCGAAGGTGACGTCGCCGATCGTGACCGGGCAGCCCGGTTGCGCGCCCGCCGCGGCGAGGGCGTCCTCGACGCCGAGCCGGGCCAGCCGATCGGCGAGGTAGCCGACGGCCTCGTCGTTGTCGAACGAGGTCTGACGGATCCACCGCTCGGGACGGGCGCCGCGGACGATGAAGCCGTCCGGCTGCTCCGGGTCGGCCTCCACCCTGAAGCCCGCGTCGTCGACCGCCTGCGGACGCAGCACGATCCGGGTGGGCTCCGCCACCGGCTGGGCTTCCCGGTGCGCGCGCACCTGCTCGGCCATCGCGAACGCCAGCTCGCGCAGCCCGTTCCGGGACGCGGTGGAGATCGGCAGGACCGGCCAGCCGAAGCGCTCGGCCAGGTCGGCCGCGACGAGCTCGGCCATGTCCTTCGCATCGGGCACATCGATCTTGTTGAGCACGATCAGCCGCGGCCGGTCGGAGAGCTCGCCCCCGAGCGCCGGCGTGTAGCGGGCGAGCTCCTCCTCGAGCGCCTGCACGTCCGACACCGGGTCGCGGTCCGGCTCGAACGTCGCGCAGTCGACGACGTGCACCAGCACCGAGCAGCGTTCGATGTGCCGGAGGAAGTCGAGCCCGAGCCCGCGGCCCTCGGACGCGCCCGGGATCAGCCCCGGCACGTCGGCGACGGTGAACACGTCCTCGCCGGTGGTGACCACCCCGAGCTGCGGGACGAGCGTCGTGAACGGATAGTCCGCGATCTTGGGCCGCGCCGCGGACAGGGCCGCCACGAGCGACGACTTGCCTGCCGACGGGAACCCGACGAGCCCGACGTCGGCCATCGAGCGCAGCTCGAGCACCAGGTCGGCGCTCTCACCGGGCTCCCCGAGCAGCGCGAACCCGGGCGCCTTGCGGGCCGCCGACGCCAGCGCGGCGTTGCCGAGCCCGCCACGGCCACCTTCAGCAGCGATGAACCGGGTGCCCACCCCGACCAGGTCGGCGATGATCGCACCCTGTGCGTCGAACACGACGGTGCCGTCCGGGACGCGCAGCTCCATGTCCTCGGCGTTGGCGCCGGCCCGGAACCCGCCCTGCCCCTGCTTGCCGCTGCGGGCCATGGCGTGCGGGCGGTGGTGGAAGTCGAGCAGCGTGTGCACGCCCGGGTCGACGACCAGCACGATCGATCCGCCACGCCCACCGTTGCCGCCGTCGGGCCCACCGAGCGGCTTGAACTTCTCGCGGTGCACCGAGGCGCAGCCGTTGCCGCCCGCGCCCGCCGTGGCGTGTACCACCACGCGGTCTACGAACTTCGACATCGACTCTCCTCACACGACAACGGCGGGCCACCCCTCGGGCGGCCCGCCGTTGTCCGGTTCTGCGGGGTGGGTGCAGGCCTCAGACCTGCGCCGGCACCACGTTGATGACCTTGCGGCCCTTTGCGTAGCCGAACTCGACCGAGCCCTCGACCAGCGCGAACAGCGTGTCGTCGCCGCCCCGGCCGACGCCGAGACCCGGGTGGAACTTCGTGCCGCGCTGGCGGATGAGGATCTCACCCGCGTTGACGGCCTGGCCGCCGAAGCGCTTCACGCCGAGACGCTGTGCGTTGGAGTCGCGCCCGTTGCGCGAGCTGGACGCACCCTTCTTGTGAGCCATGGTGTCGCCCTCCTACTTCGCGATGCCGGTGACCTGGACCTTGGTCAGGGGCTGACGGTGCCCCTGGCGCTTGTGGTACCCGGTCTTGTTCTTGAACTTGTGGATCCGGATCTTCGGGCCCTTGGTGTGCTCCACCACCGTGGCGGTGACGGACGCGGACGCGAGCGCCCCGGCGTCGGCGGTGACGTCGTCACCGTCCACCAGGAGCACGGCCGGAAGGCTCACCTCGGCGCCGGGTTCACCGTTGATCTTCTCAACGGTGACCACGTCGTCGACGGCCACCTTGTACTGCTTACCGCCGGTCTTGACGATCGCGTACATCGACGCACTGCTCCTGAAGCTCGGGGGACATAGCACAAGAGGACCCTGTGCGGGCCGCGACTGCTCGGAGCGCGGCGCAGGTTTCCCAGAATACCGGACGGGTGGACAGGTGGGTCATGCCGGGTCGCTCCCGCCCTCGGCGACGGGCGGGCCCGCCGGTCGAGACGCCGCGCGGCGGGTGCGGCGAGGCCGCGCAGCGGGAGCGGGCTCGGGCTGCGGCGGCGCGGTCACCGGCACCGCGGGCTCCGCCGCGGCCGGCACCGTCGGCGGTGTCGCCGACGATGCCTCGGACGGCGCTGCCGCCGTCGGCTCGGGCGTGCTCGCGACGGTGACCACGGCCGCAACCGGGGTGTCTCCCACCGTGGCGGTGGGAGAACCGGCCGTGCGCGTGACCCGGCCGCGACGCCGTCCGCGGGCCCGGCCGTTCTGCTCGCCGTCCGCGTCCTGCCTCGGCTCGGCCACGCCGTTCTCGGTGCCGCTCTCGGTGCCGCCGCTCGTCGCGACGGCCTCCTCCGCGGCGGCCATGTCCGCAGCAGCCTTGTCCGCAGCGGCCTTGTCCGCAGCAGCCTTCTCGGCCGCAGCCTTCTCGGCCGCAGCCTTCTCGGCCGCAGCCTTCTCGGCCGCAGCCTTCTCCGTGGCATCCGGCTCGGGACGCGAGTGCGCTGCCGCCACGGAGCGCTCGACGACGACCTCCTCGACCGCGTCGGCCGCCACGTCGGCAGGTCCGTCCGCGGGCGAGGTCTCGACCGCGGAAGGTCCGGCGGGCCGCCGCGCGCTGCGGCGCACGCGGCGCCCGCTCGGGGTCTTCGGCTCGGCCGGGGTTTCCGCGACCGGAGCCGGCGGCGCCGGGGTCTCCCCCGTGGCGTCGAGCGCCGCCGGGGTCACGACCGGAGCGGGCGCGCCCACGTCGACCGCGGCGTCGGCTCCCGACGTCTCCGCGCTGCGGCCGTTGCGGCCCGAGGCGCTGCCGGACGGTGCGGGGGTTGCCGCCCCGTTCCCGTCGGCGACGGGTTCGGCCTTGCGCACGTCGTGGCCGTTGCGGTCCTCCCCGTCCCGGCGGCCGCGACCCCGCGAACGGCGTCCCTCCCGTTCCGAACGGTCGTTGCGGGCCGCAGTCTGACCGCTGCCCACCTCCGGCTCGGTGGTGACGACGACACCGCGCCCGCGGCAGTGCTCGCACGGCGTGGAGAAGTGCTCCAGCAGCCCGCCGCCCACGCGCTTGCGGGTCATCTGGACCAGGCCGAGGGAGGTCACTTCGGCCACCTGGTGGCGGGTGCGGTCCCGGGCGAGGCACTCGGTGAGCCTGCGCAGCACGAGATCGCGGTTGGCCTCGAGCACCATGTCGATGAAGTCGATGACGATGATGCCGCCGATGTCGCGCAGCCGCAGCTGGCGCACGATCTCCTCGGCCGCCTCGAGGTTGTTGCGGGTGACGGTCTCCTCGAGGTTGCCGCCGGAGCCGGTGAACTTGCCGGTGTTGACGTCGACGACGGTCATCGCCTCGGTGCGGTCGATCACCAGCGTGCCGCCGGAGGGCAGCCAGACCTTGCGGTCGAGCGCCTTGAGCAGCTGGTCGTCGATGCGGTGCTCGGCGAACACGTCGGTGATGCCGACGTGGCGGTGCAGCCGGTCGCCGAGCTCCGGCGCGACGTGCCCCACGTAGTTGGACAGGGTCTCCCACGCCTCGTCGCCCTCGACGACGAGGCGGGAGAAGTCCTCGTTGAACTGGTCCCGCACGACCTTGATGAGCAGGTCGGGCTCCTCGTAGAGCAGGGTGGGCGCCTTGGGCTTGCTCGGCCCCGTGGCCTCGGCCTTGCCCTTGACGACCTCCCACTGGGCCTGCAGCCGGCGCACGTCGCGCTCCAGCGCCTCGTGGCTCACGCCCTCCGACGCCGTGCGGATGATCACCCCCGCCTCGCTCGGGACGATCTCCTTGAGCATGTCCTTGAGCCGCTTGCGCTCCACGTCGGGCAGCTTGCGGCTGATCCCGGCCGCGCCGCCGCTGGGCACGTAGACGAGGAAGCGCCCGGCCAGGCTGATCTGCGTGGTGAGCCGGGCACCCTTGTGCCCGATCGGGTCCTTCGTGACCTGCACGAGCACGCTGTCGCCGCTGGACAGGGCCTGCTCGATGCGTCGCTGCTTGCCCCCGAGCCCGGCGGCCTCCCAGTCGACCTCGCCCGCGTACAGCACCGCGTTGCGGCCCCGGCCGATGTCGACGAACGCGGCCTCCATGCTCGGCAGCACGTTCTGGACACGGCCGAGGTAGATGTTGCCCACCATCGAGCCGCCGTCCCGACCGGCGACGAAGTGCTCCACCAGGACGTCGTCCTCGAGCACCGCGATCTCGACGCGGTCACCGCGCTCGCGCACGACCATGGAGCGGTCGACGGACTCGCGGCGGGCCAGGAACTCGGCCTCGGACAGGATCGGCACGCGTCGCCGGCCCGCATCGCGTCCGTCGCGGCGGCGCTGGCGCTTGGCCTCGAGCCGGGTGGAGCCGCGGACGCTCTGGACGCCGTCGCCCTCGTCGTCGCGCTGCTCCCGCGGCTCGCGCGGGGCGCGGACCTTGGTGACCGTGTTCGGCGGGTCCACCTCGTCGCTCGTGTCACCGTCGTCGCCCGAGCCACGACGGCGGCGCCTGCGACGGCGCCTGCGCGACCCGCCCGACTCGCCGTCGGAGCGGCCCGACTCGTCCGACTCGTCCGACTCGGAGCCGTCGTCGGTGTCGTCGTCCTCGCCGGACGTGGTGTCGCGGGCGCGGCCCTCGCCGTCCTCGCCGGTGGACTCGTCGCTGTCCTCGTCGCCGGTCGACTCGTCGCCGTTCTCCTCGTCGCCGTTCTCCTCGTCGGCGCCGTCGGCACCGCGACCGCGGCCGCGACCCCGGCGACCCCGGCGCCTGCGCCTGCGGCCGGAGGCATCGTCGTCGTCGTCACCCTCGTCGGTGGCAGGCGCGGCGGGAGCGGCTTCCGCGGTGTCGACGGCGGGGGCGGGGGCGGGCTCGCTCTCGCCGGCCTGCTCCGCGGGCTCGACGGCCTTCTTGCGCGAGCGGCGGGTGGGCGCCTGGAACAGCGGGGCGGGCGGCGCGAACACCGGCGCCAGCGCGGCGGCGGGGGCTCCCTGCTCGGCAGCCCGCTCGTCCGCGGCGGGCGCGGGAGCGGTGGCGGGGTCGCTGCCCTCGCCGGCGGCCTGCTCGGTGAAGGCCGGATCAGGGGATGCCTGCTCAGGAGGCGCCGTGAGCGCGGCGGCCACCTGCTCGGCGACCTTCCGCTCGACGCTGGACTGGGCGCTGCGCACCTCGACGCCCAGGGTGGCCAGCGCCGCGAGCACCTCGCGGCTGGTACGTGCGAGCCTCTTGGCGAGCGCGTGCACCCGCATCCTCTCCGGCAGATCGTCCAGGGCGGGTACGGCGGCAGGCCCGCCGGGGCTTCCGGCGGGCAAATCGTTATTCGACATCCAGCTCCTCCGCCCCCGGGCGCCTCTGGTGGAGGCGGCCGCGCAGGGGCACGTGCAGTTCTCTCCTCGCGCGGTGCGCGACGAGCAATCCTCGGGTCTCGCTCCACCCCAGGGGGGCGGTCCTCCTCGGCGACGCGCCGGGCCCCGATCCGCCTGCCTCAGCCCTGGGCGGTGACCCGGGCGGAGCCGAGCGGATCGGCCAGTTCGTCTCGATGGTCGAGCAATCCTTGGGCCGTCCGTGTCGCCCTTGCGGGCGCCGGAAGCCTGAGGCCTGCGACAACATCGAGCGCACCCAACACGTCGTCGGGTCGAACGGCGGGTGTCGTCTGCCGCACGACCGCCGTCATTATCGCACAGACTCCCGCCCGATCGGGGGGCGCGACCGCCGTGCCACCCGTCGGGGAGGTCTCCTCGGACGCACGATCCCGCACGTCGATGCGCACGAGCGCGGCCCGCACATCGATCTGGCGACGGCCCGACGGTGTGACGCGTTCGACGACGACGCTCTCCTGCGCGAGCAGCGCCGCCACCGCCTCGGCCAGCGTGGACTGCTCGACGCCGGGCAGTTCCAGCACCCAGCGGCCCGCGTCGATCCGCTCCGCCAGCGCGGGGGGCTCGGCAACGGCGGCCGCGAGCACGTCGAGCCCGTCCGGCAACGCGGCGTCCAGCGCGGTGACGAGTGCGGCGGGGTCGACCGGGCGTGTCAGCCCCATCTCCACGTACTCGGCCTCGCTCGCCGTGCCGGTGGGCGCCGCCCCGACCCACGAGAGCCGCGGGTGCGGGCTGAAGCCGTGCGAGTGCGCCACCGGCAGGCCGGCGCGACGGACGGCCCGCTCGAAGCTGCGGGCGACGTCGCGGTGGGACAGGAAGCGCAGCCGACCCCGCTTCGCGAACCGGAGCCGGATGCGCTGCACGGTGGGCGGAGCGGGGTTTGCAGCCTCCCCCGGACGGACACGGGCCATGCGCGGGAGTCTAGGAGGCACCGCGGGAGCTGGCCGCTGCGACGGCCCGCCGGGTGGGATGCGGAGCGGTTCGGAGCGCGATCCCGTCGAACCGCGTCCGGTCGTCACCGTCTGGCGTGCGCCGGCCTCCTACGGTTCCGAGTCCCCGCACGGTGCAACAGGATCACCGTGGCGGCCACGCTCTGCGTGCCCAGCCACGCCCATCCCGCGCCGGCGACACCGATCATGGGCACCAGCACGACCGTGCCGGTGATCACGGCGATGCTGGTTGCGGCGGGCAGCCCGACGAGCACGGCGGCGTTGCGGTGGATGCGCGCGGCCCACGTCGTGGAGGCGGTGATGACGTGGGGGATCGCCGACAGCGCCAGGAGCACGAGCAGGACGGAGCCCGCCTCGGCGTAGGCGGACCCGAAGAGCGAGAGCAGGGGCCGCGCCCCCACGACGATCACGACGACCGCGGGCACCAGGAGCGTCAGCGCCTTGCGCTCCATGCCCCGGCGGGCCCGTTCGGCCCGGCCCAGGTCGCCGGCCGCGTGGGTGACCATCGACTTGCCCATGCCGATCGCCACGAGGTAGAGGCCGAAACCGATCTGCCAGATGACGTTGTACGTGGCGGCGCCCTCGGCGCCGGCGAGCGCGATGACGACCAGCGGCAGCCCGAACACGGCTGCCTGCCAGAAGACGTTGCCCGCGTAGTCGGCCCGCACGAAGCCCGCGAGATCCCGGGCGGTGACCGGTTCGCCCGGACGCCCGGCTCCGGAGGTCATCGTCCGGGCCAGGAACCCGATGACCACGAGCACGACGAGCGCGGTCGCGACGACCCACGCGACCGCGATCCCCCCGGGCACGCCCAGGAGGGCCACCAGCACGAGCAGGCCGATCTTCAGCAGTGCGAACACGGCGTTCTCCACCAGCACCAGGTCGGCACGCCTGATGGCGGTGAGCGCCGCGTCCTGCAGCACGAACAGCGTCCAGATCGGCGTGCTCACCACGAAGAAGCCGACCAGCGCCGGGTAGCCGAACGCGTCGACGAGCTCCGGCGCCCAGATCCCGGCACCGGCCGCGAACGCGAGCCCGAACACCGCGCCCACCCCGGCCCCGACCGCGAAGCAGCCCATCACGAGCGCCTTGCCGCGGCCTCCGGCCACCGGCACGAATCGCAACAACGCGTTGCCGAGGTTCAGGTGCGCGGCCGAGCCGAGCAGCGTCATCGCCGCCAGGGCCGCCGACGCGACCCCGACCACGGCGTGATCGAAAAGGCGCGCGGCGAGCACCCAGAACAGGAGCCCGATGACCGACGCCACGCCCGAGCTGAGCACGAGCGCCATTCCGTCGCGGTGCTGCGGGGCCCGCCAGCCGTCGAGAACGCCGCGCGCGACCGAACGGGCGCGGCCGGTCACCGGGGCGTTCCCCGGCTGCGACGGCATGGTCGTCGTTTCTCCTCCCGCGAGGCAATGGGCGTTGCGACGGTCCTATCGCCACGCGACCGCCTCACGTTAGCCCGCGACCTCGAAAGATTTGTCACGAACCGGGCAACGGCCCTTGCCCGACCAGCCGGAAAACGGCGCCTCGGGGCCGTGTAGCGTTTCCCGTTGCTACAGCCATTGCTCCCCATCGGGTGAATCGGACAAGCGGCGCAGAGCGGCAGCCGTGCTGGGCCGCGCAGTGGCTCGTGCTCCGAGTGCCGCCGATTGGGGGACGACATGAACGGTTTCTTCGACCACGTCATCGTGGGAGGCGGTTCGGCAGGCTCCGCCCTGGCGAACCGCCTGTCGGCCGACCCGGCACGCACCGTGCTCGTCCTCGAGAGCGGGCGCCCCGACTACTCCTGGGACGTGCTGGTCCGCATGCCGGCGGGCATCGCCTTCACCCGGGGTCGCAGCTTCTACGACTGGCGCTACCGCAGCGAGCCCGAGCCGCACCTGCGCGGGCGGCGCATGAACCTGCCTGCGGGCCGCATGCTCGGCGGCACCAGCAACCTCTACGGGATGCTGTACCAGCGCGGCAACCCGATGGACTACGACGGCTGGGCCGCCGCGCCGGGTATGCAGAGCTGGGACTACGCCCACGTGCTGCCCTACTTCAAGCGCATGGAGGACGCCGAGACCCGCGGCCCGTTCCGGGGACGCGGGGGCCCGCTGACCGTGCAGAAGTCCCGGCCCAGGAACCCGCTCGAGCAGGCGTTCCTGCTCTCCGCCCAGGAGGCCGGGCACCACGCCACCGAGGACGTCAACGGCTTCCGCCAGGAGGGGTTCGGCCCCCTCGACCACAACATCCGCCGGTCCCGGCGCTGGTCGGCCACCCGCGCCTACCTCCGACCGGCGCTGCGCAGGCCCAACCTCACCGTCCGCACCGGCGTCACGGTCTCGAAGATCGTCTTCGACGGCAAGCGGGCCGTGGGCGTCGAGTACGTCGACCGGCGCGGCCGCGTGCACCAGGCGCTGAGCCGGGACACGATCCTGTGCGCCGGTGCCATCAAGAGCCCGCACCTGCTGCAGCTTTCGGGCGTCGGCGACGCCGACGCCCTGGAGTCCGTCGGGGTCCCGGTGGTCCACCACCTGCCCGGCGTCGGCGCCAACCTGCAGGACCACCTCGCCGTGCAGATCCAGCACAACTGCACGAAGCCGGTGTCGCTGCAGCCCACCGCGAACCTGAAGAACGCGCCGTGGATCGGTGCCCAGTGGCTGTTCCTGCGCAGCGGCCCCGGTGCCACCAACCACTGGGACGCGGGCGGGTTCGCCCGCAGCAACGACGGGCTCGCCTTCCCGAACCTGATGTACCAGTTCCTGGCCCTGGCTTCGAAGTCCTACCCGACCTCGCCCACCGGCCCGCACGGCTACCAGGTGCACGTCGGCGTCATGAATTCCAACTCGCGCGGCAGCATCCGGGTCACCGCCCCCACCTGGCGCACGCCGCCTGCGATCCAGTTCAACTACCTGTCCACGGAGCAGGACCGCCGCGACTGGATCGACGCCATCCGCGTCACGCGCGAAATCATGAGGCAGCCCGCGCTCGCGCGCTACGACGGCGGCGAGGCCGCGCCCGGCCCCGATGTGCAGACCGACGACCAGATCTGGGACTGGGTGGTCACGAACGCGAAGTCGGCCATGCACTACTCGGGCTCGTGCCGCATGGGCACCGGCGACGACGCCGTGGTCGACCCGGACTCGATGGGCGTGCACGGCCTCGACGGCCTGCGCGTCGTGGACGCCTCCGTGATGCCGCAGGTCACGAACGCCAACACCTACGCACCGGTGATGGTGATCGCCGAGAAGGCCGCGGACATGATCCTGGGCCGGTCCGCCCTGGAGCCGGACCGCACCGAGTTCTTCCGACACCGACCGGACAAGCGTGCAGACGTCTCCGGAGCGGAGGCGTCCGCCTAACCGGGCCGGGTCACTCCACACACCGGCTGTCCACTCCACACAAGGCGGGCCTTGTGTGGAGTGGCAGCTGGGTGTGTGCAGTGGCGCCTTACCGGGCTTACCGGGCTTACCGGGCGTCTGGTTCCAGTACCAGGAAGCCGTCGCCTGCCGGGACGAAGCCTGCCCGCTTGTAGAACGGTGCGCTGCCGGCCGTCGGGGCCAGCAGCAGGCGCCGGTAGCGGCGGGTGTGCGCGTGCTCGACCACCGCGGTGAGCAGCGCCCCGGGCACGCCGCGGTCGGCGAACGAGGCCAGCACGAAGGCGTTGCCCACGTGCCCGATCCGGCCGCCGCGCGCACCCGGCCGGGGCATGTGCACGATCTCGAGCACGTTGATCGAGCCGATCGCGGTGTAGCCGCTGCGCGGCGATCCGATCTCGGCCAGCCAGAACGTGCGGCGGGGCAGCTCCACCCGCCACCACTGCGCGAACGCGGCCTCGAAGCCGGGGTCCTCGACGGGGTGGCCCGTGCGCTCCTCCAACCACGCGCGGCGCAGCCGGGCCAGCGCGCCGACGTCGCGCTCGTCGGCGACGCGGATGGCGAGCTGCCGGGCGGAGGTGGCGCCGCTGCCGGTGCCCTCAGCCACCCGCGCCTGCGTCCCCCCGGGTCGGTGCCGTCCCTGCGCTGAGCGGGTTCACCACGGTGAGCGGCAGCAACGTCGTGCCGCTCGGGCCGACCTCGATGTCGGTGCCCGTGGTGGGGCAGACGCCGCAGTCGAAGCACGGTGTCCAGCGGCAGTCGTCCTGCTCGCGGGCGGCCAGCGCGTCCTGCCAGTCGTCCCAGAGCCAGTCGCGCTCCAGGCCGGAGTCGAGGTGGTCCCACGGGAGCACCTCGGCGCGCTCGCGCTCGCGGGTGGTGAACCACTCCAGGGACACGCCCAGCGGCTCCAGCTCGGCCGCGGACGCGTCCACCCAGCGCTGGTAGGAGAAGTGCTCGCTCCAGCCGTCGAACCGGCCGCCCTCGCGCCACACCCGCTCGATGACGCGCCCGACGCGGCGGTCGCCGCGGGCCAGCAGGCCTTCGATGAGCGAGGGCTGCCCGTCGTGGTAGCGCATGCCGACGTTGCGGCCGAGCTTGCGGTTGCTGTTGACCTTCGCCCGCAGCTTGCGCAGCCGGTCGTCGACGACGTCCGGGTGCGCCTGCGCGGCCCACTGGAACGGCGTGTGCGGCTTGGGCACGAACCCGCCGATCGAGATCGTGCACCGCACGTCGTTGCGGCCCGACGCCTCACGGCCCGCGCGGATCACGTTGTGCGCCATGTCCGCGATCTGCAGGACGTCCTCGTCCTCCTCGGTGGGCAGGCCGCACATGAAGTACAGCTTCACCTGCCGCCAGCCCTGGGCGAAGGCCTCGGAGACGGTGCGGATCAGGTCCTCCTCCGACACCATCTTGTTGATCACGCGCCGGATCCGCTCCGACCCGCCCTCGGGGGCGAACGTGAGCCCGGAGCGGCGGCCGTTGCGGGAGATCTCCTTGGCCAGGTCGATGTTGAACGCGTCTACGCGCGTGCTCGGCAGCGAGAGCGACGTGTTCGTGCCCTCGTAGCGGTCGGCGAGGCCCTTCGTGATCTCGGCGATCTCCGAGTGGTCGGCGCTGGACAGCGACAGCAGCCCGACCTCGTCGAACCCGCTCGAGCGCACCGCGGAGTCGACCATCTCGCCGATCCCCTGCAGGGAGCGCTCCCGCACCGGGCGCGTGATCATCCCGGCCTGGCAGAACCGGCAGCCGCGCGTGCAGCCGCGGAAGATCTCCACGCTGGCGCGCTCGTGCACCGTGTCGGCCAGCGGCACGAGCGGCTGCTTGGGGTAGGGCCACGCGTCCAGGTCGCTGGTGGTGCGCTTGGTGACGGTGCGCGGCACGCGCTCGTCCAGCGGCGTGACGGCCGCGATCGCGCCGTCGTCCCCGTAGCTCACGGCGTAGAGCGACGGCACGTAGCACCCGTCGACCGCGGCGAGCCGCAGCAGCAGCTCCCGGCGGCCACCGGGGCGGCCCTCGGCCTTCCAGTCGCGCACGACGTCGGTGATCTCGCCGACGACCTCCTCGCCGTCGCCGATCGCGGCGACGTCGACGAAGTCGGAGATGGGCTCCGGGTTGAACGCCGCGTGCCCGCCCGCGACCACGACCGGGTGGTCGATGTCGCGGTCGACCGCGTGCAGCGGGATGCCGGCGAGGTCGAGCGCGGTGAGCAGGTTCGTGTAGCCGAGCTCGGTGGAGAAGCTGACGCCGAGCAGGTCGAACGCGCCGAGCGGCCGGTGCGCGTCGACGGTGAACGCGGGCACGCCGTGCTCGCGCATCAACGCCTCGAGATCCGGCCAGACCGCGTAGCAGCGCTCGGCGAGCGCGTCGGGCCGCTCGTTGAGCAGCTCGTAGAGGATCATCACGCCCTGGTTGGGCAGCCCGACCTCGTACGCGTCCGGGTACATCAGCGCCCACCGCACGGCGGCCGACTCCCAGTCACCCACCTGTGCGTTCAGCTCGCCGCCGACGTACTGCACCGGCTTCGACACGCGCGGGAGCAGCGGTTCGAGGTCCGGGAAAACCGACGGTGCCGTCATGTCGGTCCAGGGTAGCCGCGCCGTCACACGCTCCGTCACACGCCCGGGTGCGAGCGTTCGCGCCGGTCCACGAGGGGCCGCCGAGGAGGGGAACCATGAGCACCATCGACACACCGGCCACGCCCACCGACCAGCAGGTCAAGGCCAGGCACCGCGCGATGTGGGCGTCGGGCGACTACCCGGCGGTGGCCCGGGAGCTGGTCCCGGAGCTGGGACCCGCGCTCGTCACCGCGTGCGGCGTGCGGCCGGGTCAGCGGGTGCTGGACGTCGGGGCGGGCACCGGCAACGCGGCGCTCGCGGCCGCCGCGGCCGGCGCCACGGTCGTGGCGTCCGACCTCACGCCCGAACTGCTGGAGGTCGGGCGGAAGCGCGCCGCCGACGCCGGCCTCGAGCTGGAGTGGAGGGAGGGCGACGCCGAGGCCCTGCCGTTCCGGACCGGCGAGTTCGACGTCGTGCTGTCGTGCATCGGCGCGATGTTCGCCCCGCACCACCAGCCGGTCGCCGACGAGCTCACGCGCGTGTGCCGCCCCGGGGGCACCATCGGGATGCTCAACTGGACGCCGACCGGTTTCGTCGGCCGGCTGCTCAAGACGATGAGCCCGTTCGCGCCGCCCCCGCCGCCCGGCGCGCAGCCGCCGCCGCTGTGGGGCAGCGCGGAGCACGTCCGGGAGCTGTTCGGCCACCGGGTCACCGACCTCGACCTGCGCACCGCGATGGTGGCCTTCGACCACTGCGGCGACCCGCTGGAGTTCCGCGAGTACTGGAAGCGCAACTACGGCCCGACGATCGCGACCTACCGCCACAACGGCGCCGACCCGGAGCGCACGGCGGCGCTCGACGCGGCGTTCCTGCAGTTCCTCACCGACTCCGACGTGGCGGGGCCCGGCGAGCGGGCGCGGTGGGAGGCCGAGTACCTGCTGGTGACGGCAGAGCGCAGCGCCTGACAGAGCGCCGGCGCTGGTCCGGGCGGGCGCTCGACCCGGGCGCCCTGCGGTGGGATGCTGACCGGTCCCTCTCCAGTGGGGACCCGCCCATGACCACCGTCGTCCGCCTGCTCGGCCCGCCGCACGCGCTGCGCTGCGGCGCAGAGCTGCCCCGGCCCCGCGGCCGCAAGCCGTGGGCGCTGCTGGCGCTCGTCATCGCCAGCAGCGGCCCGGTCCCGCGCTGCCGCGCGCAGGCCCTGCTGTTCCCCGACGCCGAGGATCCGCAGGCGGCGCTGCGGTGGGCGCTCTGCCAGGCCCGGCGGGCCACCGGCGGCGCGGTGGAGGTCGGCGGCGACCCGTTGCGCGCCCGGCTGGTCGGCGACACCTGCGTCGACGTGCTGGACGTGCTCGCCGGGCGCGTACCCGCGCACTGGGCCGTCGGAGAGGCCGGGCTCCCGCTGCTGGAGGGCGCGGAGCCCGACGTCGCCGAGTTCGGCACGTGGCTGCTCGGGCGCCGGCAGGCGGTGCAGGAGGCCGCGGCGGCGCTGTCCCGACCGTGCGCCCGGCCGTCGGCGCCTGCCGGGCGCACGGCGGTGCGCGACCTGGTGCGGCTCGGTGGGCAGGTGCTGGACAGCGGGGCCGCGGCGGACGGCGCGCGGATCCTCGCCGAAGCGGTCCGGCGGGCCCGCGGGCTCGGCGACGACGCCGTGCTGGCCGACGCGCTCGCCCACTTCGGCAGCGGTGTCGTGCACGCGGTCGCCAGCAGCCACGCGGGAGCCGCGAGGGCGCTGCGCGAAGCGGTGGCCGCGGCCACCCGGGCGGCCGAGCGCGAGACCGCGGCGCTCGCCCTGCGCGAGCTGGGGTTCGTCGCGGCGGCCGCGGGAGACCTGCCGGGCGCGCTGCGCCTGCTCGCCCGCGCGCAGGACGCCGCGCAGGGCCTGCCCGACCAGCTCGCCGGCGTGCACTACGTGCGGGGGTTCGCCCTCATCGACGCCGGCCGGTCCACGGACGCCGTCGCGGAGCTCGACGCGGCGGTGCGCCTCGCCGAGCGGGCCGACCGGCCGCGGCGGCTCGCCTCGGCGCACGCGATGCGGGCCCGAGCCCGGCTCCAGCGCGACGAGGACGACCGGGCCGCCGAGGACGTGGCCGCCGCGCACGCGCTGGTGTCGGCGCTGCACTGGACGGCGATGCGCCCATGGGTCGACGTTCTGGACGCCGAGCTCCTGCTGCGTGCCGGGCGTGCCGACGCCGCAGAGGACCTCCTGCGCGACGCGCGCACGCTCGCCGAGGTGCTGCGCGACGACTGCTGGCTCGCGCTGACGTGCCGCGGTCTGGCCGCCACGCTCGAACGGCACGGCCGGCCCGACGAGGCGGTCACCGCGCTGGCCGACACCGCCGAGACGTTCGACGCCAGCACCGACCTGTGCCGGTGGATCGACCTGACCGTGCGCGACGCGCTCTGCGCCGCCGCGCTCGAGTCGGACCCGGGATCGGTGCGGGCCCACGCGGCGCGGATGGCAGCGCTCGCGGAACGGACGGGGCTGGTCGAGTACGCCGTCCGCGCCGCGCTGCACCGGGCCCGCGCGGGCGACCGCGAGGCCGCGTCCGAGGCGCGCGCCCGGGCGGCGCAGCAGGACAACCCTGCGCTCGCCGTGCACGCGAGCCGGGCCTAGGTCCCCCCGGGTTCAGGCGCCGGCGGCGACGCCCGCCGCGCGCAGGGCCGCCCGGACGTCCTCGTGATGCACCTCGTCGAGCGGCACCAGCGGCAGCCGGATCGCCCCGTCGATGAGCCCCAGCTCCGCCAGCGCCCACTTGACCGGGATCGGGTTCGGCTCGACGAAGAGCGCGCGGTGCAGGCCTGCGATGTCGGCGTCGACGGCCGCAGCGGTCTCGCCGTCGCCCGCGATGGCGGCGGCGCACATCCGCGCCATCGCCTCGGGCACGACGTTGGCGGTCACCGAGATGTCGCCGTCGAACCCCTCGAGCATGCTGGCACGGGCCGTGGCGTCGTCACCGGAGTAGAGCGCGAAATCCGTGAGCCCGAGCGCGACGAGGTCGCGCACCCGGTCGAGATCGCCAAGCGCCTCCTTGAGGCCCACGATGTTCGGGACCTCGGCGAGCCGCTCCACGGTGGACGGCAGCATGTCGCACGCCGTACGGCCGGGGACGTTGTAGAGGATCTGCGGGAGGTCGACGGCCTCGGCAACCGCGCGGAAGTGCCGGTAGAGGCCCTCCTGCGGCGGCTTGTTGTAGTAGGGGGTGACGAGCAGCGCCGCGTCGGCGCCCGCCTGCTGCGCCGCGCGGGTCAGGTGGATGGCCTCGCCCGTGTTGTTGGCACCGGTTCCGGCGATGATCGGCACGCGACCCGCGGCCGCGTCGATCGTGCGGCGGATGACCTCGGTGTGCTCGGGGACCGACAGCGTGGAGGACTCCCCGGTCGTCCCCACCGAGACGATCGCCGAGCTCCCGGCCACGATGGTCCGTTCCACGAGCCGCTCCAGCGCCTCGTGGTCGACCGCGCCGTCGGCCCGCATGGGCGTGACCAGCGCGACGATACTTCCGGTGATCATGGGTCCTCCTGGCACGACGCGACGTGCGACGGTAGCAAGCGGCCCGAGCCGGCCTCCGCCGTCAGGGGGCCGGGCTCAGCCGAACGCCGCGCGCATCGGGTACCCCGCGGTCGTGATCCGCCGCGTCACGGACGCGAGGACGACCACGATCGCGATCGCACTCGCGACGGCCACCGCGGCGGGCGGGTCGTTCAGCGCCACGCCCACGAACCCCCAGATCACGGCCACCGCGAACGGGACGACCGCGGTACCGGCCAGCACCGCCCAGGACACGACCGCGGTGACCGCGAGCAGCACGACGACGGCCGTGACCGCGGCGAGCGGACCCGCACCCGGCAGCCCGACCCAGACACCCGTGGCCGCGGTGCCCGCGGCCGTGGCCACGCTCACCCAGCCGGCGTAGAGGGCGATGCCGGCGCGCACCGCCACCCGTTCCGGAGTTCCCTCGGCCGGCGTGCGGGAGAACCGCCCGAACGCGAGGCAGACGCTCACCAGCAGCCCGAGGATCAGGAGCTCGGCCAGCGGCAACCAACCGGCCCCGAACGACAGCACCCACCCGGCGTTGAAGACGGCCGACGCCGCGAGCCACCACCCGGTATCGCGGTGGATCGGCCGGGTGCGCTGCCCGGGCAGCGCCTGGAACGCGGCGTAGCCCAGGAACCCGGCGTAGATGGGCAACCACACGGCGAACGTCCAGCCCGCCGCGAGCAGCGGGCTCGAATACTCGCGCGCGACCGGCCCGACCGCGTCGCCTGCGACAACGGCCACCACGACCTGGACGATCGCGAGGAGCGCCACCACGACGTTCCGGACGATGTCGGCCCGGGTGGTATGCGGGGAAAGGACCGTCATGACGCCATTGTCAGCCCGGAACCGCGCCCTCAGCCACCCGAGTCCGTCCTGCCGCCCGTTCGCGTCGGCACGGTGACCCCGCGGGCGCGCCGCAGCGGCGGGTCAGGCGGAGCGGGCGCGGACGTGGGCGCGCTCGCCCTGACGGCCGAAGAGGATCAGCAGCTCCACCGGGGCGCCCCCGGCGGCGTCGAACCAGTGCGGGAGGTGGGTGTCGAACTCGGCCGCCTCGCCCGGGGTCAGGACCAGCTCCTGCTCCCCCAGCACCATCCGCAGCCGCCCGTCGAGCACGTAGAGCCACTCGTAGCCCTCGTGGGCCTGGGGATCGGGCTCCACCGGCTCCCGCCGGCCCGGGATGAGCATCTTGTAGGCCTGCACCCCGCCCGCCCGGCGGCTCAGCGGGATGAACGTCCTCCCGTTCCGGTGCACCGGACGCAGGTGCACGCGCGGGTCCCCGGTGGGCGGCGCGCCGACGAGGTCGTCGAGGGGCACCCCGTAGGCGCGGGCCAGCGGCAGCAGCAGCTCCAGGTTCGCCCGCCGCCGGCCGCTCTCCAGCCGCGACAGGGTGCTCTCGGAGATGCCCGTGGTGACCGACAGATCGGCGAGAGTGATCCCCCTGTTGCGGCGCAGCGACCGCAGTCGCGGCCCCACCGCCTCCAGCACGCCCACCAGCTCGTCCATGTCGACCATATTGCCGGTCCGGCACGGATGCGTGCCGCACCGATCGGCCACGGCGCGCGCGGGTGCGGCGGTAGGTTCTGCGCACCGACCCGGAGGGAGGGCCGTGCCGGACGCTCCGCACCCGCTGCGCCCGACGCTCGAACGGGCCGTGGCCGAGGGCATCGTCACGCGTGCACAGGCCGAGGCGATCGCCGCGCTGGAGGACGGGCCGCACACCGCGGGCCGCCGTGCCGTGGCCGCCGAGGTGCTCGGCTACCTCGGCGGCGCGCTCGCCGTGGTGGCGGCGCTCCTGCTGGGCCGCGAGGTGTGGCAGGAGCTCGGGCCCGCGGTGCGGGTGCTGCTGCTGGCCGTGGTCACCGCGGCCGTCCTCGCCTCCGGGGCCGTGCTGGGCGGGCGCAGCGGGCCTGCAGGCAGGCTGGGCGGCTTCCTGTGGGCCGTCGCCGCGCCGGCACTGGCAGGCACGGTCGGCGTCGCCGCGTCGGACGCGTTCGGCGTCGCGTTCGACGTGAGCGCGGTGCTCGCCACCGGTTCCGCGCTGGTTCTCGCGGCCGTCCTGTGGTGGCGGCGGCGCGAGGTGCTGCAGCACGTCTCCACGTTCGCGGCCGCCACCGCCACCCTGTTCGCGGTGGTCGGCCTGGTCGACGACCTCTACCGCTCCCTCGGCCCGCTCGTCTGGGTGCTGGGCCTGCTGTGGATCGCCGCCGCGGCGAGCGGGTGGGCCCGGCCCGCGCCCGCCGGCTGGGTGCTGGGGGCGCTGGCCGTGATCTCCGGGCCGCTCGGCGCGGACACTGGGCGCTCCGCGTGGGCCGTGGTCGGCGTGCTGAGCGCCGCCGCCCTGGTGGTGCTCGGTGTGCGCGGCCACCGGCAGTGGCTGCTCGCGATCGGCACGGTCGGGCTGTTCGTCGCGGTGCCGGTGGCCGTCGCCGAGATCTTCGATGCCGAGCTGGGCCCGCTGCTCGGCCTGCTCGTCGTGGGCCTCGTGCTGGTGGCCCTGGCCGTGGTCCTCACGCGCCTGCGGCGCCCGTGAGTGGATACGGGTGCCGGAGCACCCGTAGCCACTCACGGCCGTGTCACAGGTTCGGGAACCAGAGCTTGATCTCGCGGGCGGCGCTCTCGGCGGAGTCGGACCCGTGGACGAGGTTGAACTGGGTCTCCAGGCCGAAGTCGCCGCGGATGGTGCCCGGTGTGGCCTTCTCGACGGGGTCGGTGCCGCCGGCGAGCTGGCGGAACGCCGGGATCGCGCGCGGCCCCTCCACGACGGCGGCGAGCACCGGCCCGGAGGTGATGAACTCGAGCAGGTCGCCGAAGAAGGGCTTGCCGTCGTGCTCGGCGTAGTGCTGCTCGGCGAGGCTGCGCTCGACGGTGCGCAGCTCGAGCGCGACGAGGTCGAGCCCCTTGCGCTCGATGCGGGCGAGGACCTCGCCGATCAGGCGGCGCTGCACGCCGTCGGGCTTGACGAGGACGAGGGTGCGTTCAGTCACGCGGACGAGCGTATCGGCGTCTCACACGACGGCCGGTTCCAGGGCGGCTGCCGCGAACGACACGGCGAACCGCTCGCACCACACGCTCACGCCGGGCAGCTGCGCGAGGTCGACGTCACGTGGGAGGGCGTAGTTCGAGCTGCCGATGTTGCCCTTGAGGTCGCCGAGGTCGACGTACCTGCCGTCGTCGAACACGTGCCACCCGTCGCGACCCTCGATCACCGGTGCGTCGGTGATCCACACCTTCAGGGCGGGGCCGTTGCTCGTGTCCAGGTCTTCCAGCCGCAGGACCCGGGACCCGTCCGGGAGCTCGAGGACGACGACCGATCCGCTGCTCTCGTGCTCGTGGCTGATCAGCTCGCCGCGAGCGAGCACGATCGGCTCGACGGGAGGCGCCGGTGCCTCGGGAGCGGCCGGCACCGCGGGAGCAGCGGGCGCGGCGACCGGGACCGCCTCGGCCACCCGGTCGTCGACCACGAGCTTCCACGGTTGGAACAGTGCCAGCGCCACCGCGGCGAGCACCACGCCCGCGGCGGCGAAGGTCCAGGTGAGGCGAGTGCGGAGAGCCATGTCGCCAGCCTCGCGGAGAACCGGCGGGATGATCCTTACGGTTCCCGGACCTGCTGGCTCGGCAGCTCACCACGGGCCATCTTGCCGGCGAGATCCCGGCGCAGCAGCAGCAACCCGCCCCAGACCAGCGCGAACACGACGCCCATCACGCCCAGCGCCGGCACCAGCAGCCCGCAGGCGATCATCACGACCTGCAGCGCGAGCGCGAGGCCCAGGCCCCACGCGCGCCGCTGCATCCCGGCGGCCACGACCATCGCGACGGCGAGCACCGTGATCACGGTGACGCCCAGCGGGGTGGCGCCCGCGCCGAACTTCGACAGCACCAGCAGGGACAGCGCCACCACGATCGCCTCGAGGGTCAGCGTGGCGGCGAACACCCCGCGCAGACCCTTCATGGGGTCCGGAGCCGTCATGACGCAACCACGACGGCGGTCACGACGGTTCCTTCCCGAACAACGCCCGTGCCTCGCCCGCCGTGACCACCGATCCTGTGATCACGACGCCGACACCGGACTCGCCGCCTTCCTCGGCCACCTCCCGGGCCTGCTCGACGGCCTCGGAGAACGTCGGTTCCACGCTCACCCGCCCGGAGCCGAACACCTCGGCGGCGAGCGCGCCGAGCTCGTCGGCGTTCATCGCACGGGGCGAGGCGCTCGCGGTGACGACGACCTCCTGCAGCACCGGCTCCAGCTCGGTGAGGATGCCGCGGGCGTCCTTGTCGCGCAGCACGCCGAGCACCCCGACCAGCCGGGCGAAACGGAACTCGGTGGTGAGCGCCTCGGCGAGCGCGCGGGCGCCGGCGGGGTTGTGGGCGGCGTCGGCGAGCACGGTGGGCACGCCCTGGCCTGCCGCGAGCCGCTCCAGCCGCCCGGGCGATGAGACGCCGGCGAACGCCGCGCGGACGACGTCGGCGTCGAGGGGTTGCTTCGGGCCGGCACCGACGAGCGCCTCCGCCGCGGCGAGTGCGAGCGCGGCGTTGTTGGCCTGGTGCTCGCCGTGCAGGGGCAGGAAGATGTCGTCGTAGGTGCCGCCGAGGCCCTGCAGCGTCAGGCGCTGGCCGCCCACCGCGATCTCCCGCTCGCGGACGCCGAACTCCACGCCCTCCCGCGCCACCTGCGCGTCGACCTCCGCGCAGCGCTCCAGCAGCACGTCGGCCACGGGCTTGTCCTGCGCCGCCAGCACGGCCACGGCCCCGGGCTTGATGATCCCGCTCTTTTCCCGGGCGATGCCGACGAGGTCCGTGCCGAGGTACTCGGCGTGGTCGAGCCCGATCGGGGTGACCACCGCGACCGTGCCGTCGACGACGTTGGTGGCGTCCCAGCGCCCGCCCAGGCCGACCTCCACCACCCCGGCCTCCACCGGCGCGTCCGCGAAGGCCGCGAAGCCCATTGCGGTGAGCACCTCGAACTTCGAGAGGGGGGTGCCCTCCTTCGCGTCGATCAGGTCGACGAACGGCGCGACGTCGCGGTAGACCTGCACGTAGCGTTCGGGCGTGACCGGCCGGTTGTCGATGTTGATCCGCTCGGTGGCGCGCTGCAGGTGCGGGCTGGTGTAGCGCCCGGTGCGCAGGCCCACCTCGGTGAGCAGGGCGTCGATCATCCGCGCGGTGGAGGTCTTGCCGTTCGTGCCGGTGAGGTGCACGACCGGGTAGCCGCGGTGCGGCTCGCCGAGCACGTCCACGAGCGCGCTGATCCGCTCGAGGGAGGGCTCCATGACCGTCTCGGGCCAGCGCCGGTCGAGCTCGGCCTCCACGGCCAGGAACTCCGCGTAGCCGGCCGTGGAGGACTGCGCGGGCACCACGTCGGGGGTGTCGCCGCCGCGGATGGCGTCGAGGACGTGCGAGAGCACGGCGTCCTCCGCGGTGGGGACCTCGCCCTCACCTTCGGGGCGCTCGTCGGGCTCTGTCACGCACCCGAGTCTACGAGCCACTACGCGGGCAAACGCCTCGACCGCCCTGGCTACCGTGGGCCCATGACACCGCCCGTTCCCTCCCTGCCGGAACGGCCCACGATCGACGGCCTCGAGCCGGTGTGGGCCTCCCGATGGGACGAGCGCGGTGTGCACCGGTTCGACCGCACCCGGCCGCGCGAGGACGTCTACGCCATCGACACCCCGCCGCCGACGGTGAGCGGGTCGCTGCACGTCGGGCACGTGTTCTCCTACACCCACACCGATGTCGTGGCCCGCTACCAGCGGATGCGCGGGCGCGCGGTGTTCTACCCGATGGGCTGGGACGACAACGGCCTGCCCACCGAGCGTCGGGTGCAGAACCACTTCGGCGTCCGCTGCGACCCCGCACTCCCCTACGACGCCGCCTTCGAGCCTCCCGAGAAGCCGGGCGATCGCCAGATCCCGGTGTCGCGGCGGAACTTCATCGCGCTCTGCGAACGCCTCACCGAGACCGACGAGGTGGCGTTCGAGGAGCTCTGGCGCCGCCTGGGGCTGTCGGTCGACTGGTCGCTGACCTACCGCACGATCGGCACCCGGGCCCGGGTGGCGGCGCAGCGGGCGTTCCTGCGGGGGCTCGCGCGCGGCGAGGCCTACCTGGCCGAGGCGCCGACGCTGTGGGACGTCACGTTCCGCACGGCCGTGGCCCAGGCGGAGCTGGAGGACCGGGAACGCCCGGCGGCGTTCCACCGGCTGCTGTTCACCCGCGCCGACGGCACCGACCTGGAAATCGCCACCACCCGTCCGGAGCTACTGCCGGCCTGCGTCGCGCTCGTCGCCCACCCCGACGACGCGCGCTACCGCGACCTGATCGGCACGCGGGCGCGCACGCCCGTCTTCGGGGCGGACGTGCCGGTGCTCGCCCACCGGGCCGCCGACCCGGAGAAGGGCACCGGCATCGCGATGGTCTGCACGTTCGGCGACACGACCGACGTGCTGTGGTGGCGCGAGCTGGCGTTGCCCACGCGCACGGTCGTCGGGCGCGACGGCCGGTTCGTCGCGGACGCGCCCGACGGTGTGGACGCGGAGCCGTACGCGCAGCTCGCCGGCACCACGCCGCACACAGCCCGGGAACGCGTGGTCGCGCTGCTGCGCGCGCAGGGCAGGCTGGTCGGCGAGCCGGAGCGGATCACGCACGCGGTGAAGTTCTACGAGAAGGGCGACAAGCCGCTCGAGATCGTCACCACGCGGCAGTGGTACCTGCGCAACGGCGGCCGCAACGCCGACCTGCGCACGGCGCTGCTGGGGCGTGGCCGTGAGCTGGGCTGGCACCCGGCCCACATGCGCGCCCGCTACGACAACTGGGTCGAGGGCCTCAACGGCGACTGGCTGGTCAGCCGGCAGCGGTTCTTCGGCGTGCCGTTCCCCGTCTGGTACCCGCTCGACGAGCACGGCGAGCCCGTGCACGACCGCCCGATCGTCGCCGACGAGGCGGCGCTGCCGGTCGACCCGAGCACCGACGCCCCGCCCGGGTACGCCGAGGACCGGCGCGGGGTGCCGGGCGGTTTCGCGGGCGACCCCGACGTGATGGACACGTGGGCCACCTCGTCGCTCACGCCGCAGATCGCGGGCGGCTGGTGCGCCGACGACGACCTGTTCGACCGGGTCTTCCCGTTCGCCCTGCGCCCGCAGGCCCACGACATCATCCGCACCTGGCTGTTCTCCACCGTCGTGCGCTCCCACCTCGAGCACGGGGAGCTGCCGTGGCGGCAGGTCGCGCTCTCGGGGTGGATCCTCGACCCCGACCGCAAGAAGATGTCGAAGTCCAAGGGCAACGTCGTCACGCCGATGGCGCTGCTGGAGCAGTACGGCTCCGACGCCGTCCGGTACTGGGCGGCGAGCGCCCGCCCCGGCACCGACACCGCGTTCGACCCGGGCCAGATGAAGATCGGCCGCCGGCTCGCGATCAAGATCCTCAACGCGAGCCGCTTCGCGCTCTCGACGGGGATCGCGGACGGGCCCGTCACGGCGCCGCTGGACCGCGCCCTGCTCGCGGAACTGGCCACCGTCGTCGATGCCACCACCGCCGCGTTGGACGAGCTCGACCACGCCCGCGCGCTGGAGGTCACCGAACGGTTCTTCTGGCACTTCTGCGACGACCACCTGGAGCTGGTGAAGTCCCGCGCCTACGGCGAGCACGGCGCCGAGGCCGCCGCGTCGGCCCGGGCAGGCCTGACCACGGCCCTGTCGGTGCTGCTGCGGCTCTTCGCCCCGGTGCTGCCCTTCGTCACCGAGGAGGTGTGGTCGTGGTGGCAGGAGGGCTCGGTCCACCTGGCACCCTGGCCCGACGCCGCCGCCCTGCGCCGCAACGGCGGTGACCCAGAGGTCCTCACCGCGGCCACCGCGGTGCTCACCGCCGTGCGGCGGGCGAAGTCCGAGGCCAAGGTCTCGATGCGCGCGGACGTCCGGCGCGCGGCCGTGACGGCCGACCCCACCGTCCTCGCCCGGCTCACCCTCGCCGAGACCGACCTCCGCGCGGCCGGCCACATCCAGGAGCTGGAGCTGCAGGAACGCCGCAGCGCCCCACTGGAGGTCCAGGTCACCCTCTGAGCAGCTCCCCGGGCGCAACGAACGGCACGTTCGCCCGCTCACGGCCACGCGCGTCCACCGGGCCACGTCGCGACCAACCCGCCGACACTCCGCCCGCACCACCCCGTCGACGGCGCGGCGCGAATCCAGGTGCGCGGCGGGACGCCGGCGGGCGCGAGCACCCTCGACCTGGCGCGCCCCGCCGTCGCTGTTCCCCGTGACCCTGCCTCGTAGGCCGGGTTGCGGTGGGCGCGCCGTTCCCGGCTCGACGCCTCCTGCCCCACCCCCGTATCCGGGTCTCACTCGCAGTGGGTCCGGTGCCGAGCCCGACCTCCCGCGCCGAGGGCGGCCGGGTTGGGCACAAACCACGAATATCGTGGTCGTCCGGGCGGCCGTCCCCGGCGCGGGCCCAGGCCTGTCCACGACGAGCCCGTCGCGGCCGGGTGCCCGCGCAACTGGCTGTGGTGCCGTTCCGAAACCCCTCCGAAACGGCCTTGATCAGCGAACGAGGGACATGAGCCGCACCCCTGCAGCTAATGTCCCGATCCTGCCGATCATGAGGTGGGACACGCCTCGAACCGGCCCGATGATCATCGTGAGGGGGTGGATCGGGACCACCGCAAGGTGCGCGAGCACGCAGCAGGGACGGTCTCGTCCCGACAGGCCTGGGCCCGCGTCGGGGACGGCCGCCCACCCAGCCCCGATACTCGGCAGTTCTGCCAACCCGGCCACCCCGTCGACGGGCAGGAGCCAGGGGGAACCCGGCCGACTGCGCGGAAGGCCAGGGCCGGGGTGTGGGGCAGTGGTCGCGAGCCGGGGACGGCGCGCCACAGGAGATTCCACGACGACGTAGACGTGAGCGGGGTTGGATCTTTCCTGAACCCCGCTCACGTCTACATCGTCATGGAGAGGACGGCTTTGATCAGCGAAAGTGGCGATCATGACGGCGAGCCGGCGCGCGAGCCGCACGTGAGCGCGGTCGCGAGGGCTCTGACGTACGACTCGCATCCGCGCCAGGGGATCGACGAGCACCGATCGTCCGGTCTGGAGCGCTGATCGTTCCGAGATCGAGCTGATCGCCCTCGGCAGGGCGCTGAGGTCGACCTCAGACCGATCATGGGGCGGTGATCGATCCGAGATCGAGCCGACCGCCCTCGACGGGGCGATCAGCCGGACCTCGGAACGATCTTGGCCGACTCGCTCGCCGTCGCGGCCGAGGGAGGGACGCGCGCGCCTCCGCAGCGCTGCGACCAGCCGCACACACCCGCACGACCCCGCACACACGCCCGGACATGTGTGCGTGGACCGGGAGGTGTGTGCGGACGGGCCTCAGGCGCTCGGCAGGGCCGCGAGCCGGCCCGTCACGCGCTCGATCTCGGCCACCGCGGCCTCGCGGCGGCCGCGGATGCCGTCGACGACGTCGGCCGGCGCCTTCTCCAGGAACTTCGGGTTGCCCAGCTTCTTGTCGGCCTGGTCGAGCTCCTTCTGCGCCGTGGCGAGGTCGCGGCCCAGGCGGGCGCGCTCGGCCGCGACGTCGATGGCGCCGGAGGTGTCGATCTCGACGTGGACCTTCCCGCCCGAGAGCAGGACGTCCAGTGTGGCGGTGGGCGCGAAGCCCTCGCCCGCGTCGTCGAGCCGAGCCAGCGCGCGCAGGGCGGCGCCCGCCCCACCGGGGCCCTGTTCCCCGAGGCCCGCAGCGTCGAGGCCTTCGACCCGGGTGGCGACGCGACGGCTGTCGGGCAGGCCCTGTTCCGTGCGGAACCGGCGGACCTCGGTGATCAGCTTCTGCACGTCGGCCAGCCGGCCGTTGGCGGCCGCGTCGACCGGCGCTCCGGCACCCATCGGCCACGGCGCGACGACCACCGACTCCCGGCCGGTGAGCGCCGTCCACAGCGCCTCGGTGACGAACGGGCTGATCGGGTGCAGCAGCCGCAGCAGGGAGTCCAACACGTGGCCGAGCACCGCGCGGGTGCCGGCGGCCGTCGCCTCGTCGCGCAGCTGGACCTTCGCCAGCTCGAGGTACCAGTCGCACAGCTCGTCCCACGTGAAGTGGTAGAGCCCCTCGGTGGCCTTGGCGAACTGGAAGTCCTCCAGCAGCGCGTCGGTCTGCTCCGAGACCTCGGCGAGGCGGCCGAGGATCCACCGGTCGGCGTCGGTGCGGTCGGCGTCTGCGGGCAGGTCCAGGTCCGGCGAGGCGCCGTTGGCCAGCGCGAGCCGCGTGGCGTTCCACAGCTTCGTGCCGAAGTTGCGGGAACCGGCGACCCACTCCTCCGACAGCGCCATGTCGGCGCCCGGGTTCGCGCCGCGGGCGATCGTGAACCGCACCGCGTCGGCGCCGTAGCTGTCGATCAGCTCCAGCGGGTCCATCGTGTTGCCCTTGGACTTCGACATCTTCTTGCCGAACTGGTCGCGGATCAGCCCGTGCAGGTACACGTGCTCGAACGGCGGCTTGCCGTCCATCGCGTACAGCCCGAACAACATCATCCGGACGACCCAGAAGAACAGGATGTCGTAGCCGGTGACCAGCACGGACGTCGGGTAGTAGCGGCGCAGGTCGGCCGCGTCGGCATCCGGCCAGCCGAGCGTGGAGATCGGCCACAGGCCCGAGGAGAACCAGGTGTCGAGGACGTCCTCGTCCTGGCGCCACCCCTCGCCCGACGGCGGCTCCTCGTCCGGCCCGACGCAGACGACCTCGCCGGCCGGTCCGTACCAGACGGGGATGCGGTGGCCCCACCACAGCTGCCGGCTGATCGTCCAGTCGTGCATGTTGTCGACCCAGTCGAAGTAGCGCTTCTCCTGCTCCTTCGGGTGGATCGTGGTGCGGCCGTCGCGCACGGCGTCGCCCGCGGCCTGCGCCAGCGGCGCGACCTTGACGAACCACTGCAGCGACAGCCGCGGCTCCACCACGGTGTCGCAGCGCGAGCAGTGGCCGACGGCGTGCACGTACGGGCGCTTCTCCGCGACGATCCGGCCCTGCGCGCGCAGCTCCTCGCGCACGGCCTCGCGGGCGGCGAACCGGTCCATCCCGTCGAAGCGGGTGCCGGACCCGGCGATGACCGCGCCCTCGTCCATGATCGAGGGCATCGGCAGGTCGTGACGGCGGCCGATCTCGAAGTCGTTGGGGTCGTGCGCCGGCGTCACCTTCACCGCGCCGGTGCCGAACTCCGGGTCGACGTGCTCGTCGGCAACCACGCGGATCTTCCGGCCGACGATCGGCAGCTCGATCTCGCGCCCGACCAGGTGCGCGTAGCGCTCGTCGTCGGGGTGCACGGCGATGCCGGTGTCGCCGAGCATCGTCTCGACGCGGGTGGTGGCGACGACCACCGAGTCGTCCCCGTCCCCGTAGCGGATGGAGACGAGCTCGCCCTCGTCGTCGTGGTGGTCGACCTCGATGTCCGACAGCGCCGTGCGGCACCGCGGGCACCAGTTGATGATCCGCTCCGCCCGGTAGACGAGCTCGTCGTCGTAGAGCCGCTTGAAGATCGTCTGCACGGCCTTGGACAGGCCCTCGTCCAGGGTGAACCGCTCGCGGCTCCAGTCGACGCCGTCACCGAGGCGGCGCATCTGGCCCAGGATCGCGCCGCCGGACTCGGCCTTCCACTTCCAGACCTCGTCGACGAAGGCCTCGCGCCCGAGGTCGTGGCGGCTGCGGCCCTCGGCGGCGAGCCGGCGCTCCACGACGTTCTGCGTGGCGATGCCCGCGTGGTCCATGCCGGGCAGCCACAGCGCGTCGTATCCCTGCATCCGGCGGCGCCGGGTGAGGATGTCGATCAGCGTGTGGTCCATGGCGTGGCCCAGGTGCAGGCTGCCGGTGACGTTCGGCGGGGGGATGACGATGCAGAACGGCGGGCGGTTCGACTCCGCGTCGGCCTCGAAGTAGCCGCGCTCCACCCACCGCTCGTAGAGCACGCCCTCTACCTCGCCCGGGTTCCACTGGGCGGGCAGGTCGGCAGTGCGCGGTGGGAGGGTGTCGGTCACCCGGGAAAGTCTACGAGCGGCGAGGCGGGGACCTCGGCCGGGTACTCGGCGACGAGTCCGGCGGAACGGGGCCGTTCGGTCTAGGTTCCTGAAGATGTCGGTCATGCGGACGCTCTCCGTCGAGCACATCCTGAAACGCGGTGAGGACGCGAACCTCCGACGGACGCTGCGGGGACGCGACCTCGTCGGCTTCGGCGTCGGGATCATCATCGGCACCGGCATCTTCACCCTCGCGGGGGTGGAGGCGAAGGAACACGCCGGGCCTGCGGTGACCCTGTCGTTCGTGATCGGCGCCGTGGTGGCCGCCCTGGCCGCCCTCTGCTACGCGGAGCTGGCCTCCTCGGTGCCGACCGCCGGCTCCGCCTACACCTACGCCTTCGCCACCCTCGGCGAGATCTTCGCGTGGATCATCGGCTGGGACCTGCTGCTGGAGTTCGGCCTCGGCCTCGCCGTGGTCTCGCGCAGCTGGTCGGGCTACCTCGCGAACCTGTTCGGGCTCCCGGAAGTGCTGTTCGGCGAGGCCGCCCCGGTCAACATCGGAGCCGTCCTGATCATCGCTGTGCTCACCGTGGTCGCGGTGGTCGGGATCCGCGAGTCGTCCCGGCTGACGAACGTACTGGTGGCCGTGAAGCTCGCGGTCTGCGTACTGATCATCGCCGTCGGGCTGTTCTTCATCGACGCCGCGAACCTCGTCCCGTTCGTGCCGCCGTCCGTGCCGGCCGCCGAGGACGCCTCGGTGCTCAACCAGCCGGTCGTGGAGGGTGTGCTCGGCATGCCGGCCACGCTCTTCGGCGTCGGCGGGATGCTCACCGCGGCCGCCATCGTCTTCTTCGCCTACACCGGCTTCGAGGCGCTGGCGAACCTCGGCGAGGAGACCAAGAACCCGCGCCGCGACCTGCCGATCGGGCTGCTCGGCGCGCTCGCCGTGTGCGCGCTGCTCTACATCGCGGTGTCCTTCGTGCTCACCGCGATGGTGCCCTACGACCAGATCGACACCGGCGCCCCGCTGGCCGCGGCGTTCCAGAGCGTGGGCCTGCCCTGGGTCGCCGCCCTGATCTCGCTCGGCGCCGTCACCGGGCTCACATCGGTGATGATGGTCGAGCTGGTGACCATCGGGCGGATCGGCTTCGCCATGGGCCGCGACGGCCTGCTGCCGATCCCGATCGGCACCGTCCACCCGCGCTTCGGCACGCCGCACCGCATGACGATCATCGGCGCCGTCGTCGTCGCGCTGATCGCGGCGACCACGCCGATCTCCGAGCTGGCCGACATGGTCTCGATCGGCGCGCTCAGCGCCATGATCATCGTGGCCATCGCCGTGCCGGTGCTGCGGCGCACGCGCCCCGACCTCGACCGGCCGTTCCGGGTGCCGTTCTCACCCGTCGTGCCGATCCTCGCCGCGGTGGCGTGCTTCTACCTGATGCTGAACCTCGAGCTGATCAGCTGGCTGCGGTTCGCCGTCTGGCTGGTGATCGGCCTGCTGATCTACGTGTTCTACGGCCGGAAGCACTCGCTCCTGGCCCCCCGCACCAACTGAGCGTCAGACGGGCAGCAGCAGCGCGTGCAGCCGGTCGAACCCGAGCACCCGGGCCAGGCGCCGCTCGCGCACCAGCCGCAGGTCGAGGGCGCGGATCTGGGCGCTCGTGGGTTCGTACACGCGCCAGCGGCCGTCGTCGAGCACACCGAGCGCCAGGACGTAGTGGCGCGGTACCAGCGAACCGACCAGCAGCGGCACCGGCCGCCCCGCGGCGAGCGCCGACCCGGCTGCAGCGAGGGCAGCGGCGAGGTCTGCGGCCGACGCGTCGTCCACCGGGCGCACGCGGTACGGGCCCGCACCCGGCGCGTACCGGCGCAGCCACCCGACCATCCCCCACGGGCTCGTACCCAGCGCTTGCGGCCAGAACCGGGCGGACTGGCGGTGCACCTGCCGCTGGCGGGCGTCGTAGCGCGCGCCGAAGCCCGTGACGACTCCCGCCCGCGCGCCCGCCGCGGCCCCGCCTGCTCCCGCGGCCGCCCGCGCCGGCTGTTCCCCGTCCAGACGCACCGTCTCCGCCGGATCCGCCCAGGCCGCGAGCGCAACCAGCACCGCGCTGCCGCACGCGGTGGAATCGACCTGGTCGAGCCGCACACCACCACGCCGCTGCTCGCCGAGACCGTTGCCGAGCAGCGGGCGCCGTCCGCCCGCGAGCGGTCGCACGCGCGCCACCACGGCCGGTTCGGCCCACACCCACCGCAGCGGCGTGCGCCCGGCGAGCGCCCGCACCCGCCGCACCACTCCGAACACGGTCCGCATGCGTCGATACTCCCTCGCGGGAGGGCCTTCACGCCACGGCTTGCAACGAGGTGGACCAGAGCTCACCACCGTCCTGGCCCCGCAGCACCACACGCAACGCGCCGTCCGGCGCGATCTCCACCTCACCGAAGTGCTGGAACCCGTCTGCGGGCGACGTGTTGGGCGTGGGCGGCGCGTGCTCGAACACGGCCGCCGGGCCGAACGTGGCGTCCAGTGGGTTCGGACCGAACGCGCCGGCGTGCAGCGGTCCGGACACGAACTCCCAGAACGGGTCGAACTCGGTGAACCCCGCTCGCTCGGGCGCGTAGTGGTACGCGGCGGAGTAGTGCACATCCGCGGTCAGCCACACCACGTTGCGCACCCGACGCCTGCGCAGCTCCGAGAGCACCCAGGCGAGCTCCGCCTCCCGTCCGCTCGGCGGACCCGCCACACCGTTCGCGACGGCCTCCCACGCGCTCCCGTCGGGCACGTGGACCCCGATCGGCATGTCCGAGGCGACGAACTTCCAGGTGGCCTGCGATGAGGCCAGCGCATCCACCAGCCACCGCGCCTGCCGCGACCCGAGGATGCGCCCCTGCGCCCCGGTGTTCACGCCGTTGGCGTCGCGGTAGGTGCGCATGTCGAGGACGAACAGCTCGGCGTGCGCTCCGTAGGGCAGCCGCCGGAACACGCGGCCGTCGACGGCCCGGCGCGGATCCAGCGGCACCCACTCGCGGTAGGCGCGGAAGGCCCGCTCGGCGAGCACGTCCACGCGCTTCTCCGTGTAGCGGTCGTCGGTGAGCACCTCGCCCGGGTACCAGTTGTTCGTGACCTCGTGGTCGTCCCACTGGTTGACCTGCGGCACCTGCGCCGCGAACGCACGCACGTTCTCGTCGAGAAGGTTGTAGGCGTACTGCCCGCGGAACTCGGCGAGCGTCTCGGCCACCTTGAGTTTCTCGGGGGTCACGACGTTGCGCCACGTGCGCCCGTCGGGCAGGGCCACGCTCTCGGTGAGTGGGCCGTCGGCGTAGACGGTGTCGCCGCTGTGCAGGAAGAAGTCCGGATCACGATCGGCCATCGAGCGGAAGATCCGCATCCCGCCGAGATCCGGGTTGATCCCCCAGCCCTGTCCGACGACGTCGCCGGACCAGACGAACCGCACGCCCTCGCTCCGGGCGGGCGGCGTGCGGAACGAACCCGTCACCGGCTCGCCGGCGACGCGCCCGTCGAGGTCCTCGGCGGTGACGCGGTAGTGCACGGTGCGGCCGTCGCCGAGCACACGCACCGCGCCGGTGAAGTCGGTGTCCGGCGTGAGGACGGGGCCGACGACGCGGCGCACGTGCTCGAACCCCGGCTCGTCGGAGACCTCGACGACCATCCGCGACGGCCGGTCGGCCCGGGTCCAGACCAGTCCCGAGCCGCGGATCACGTCGCCCGACTGCACACCGTGGGTCAGCACGGGCCGTTCGGTGCGCACGAGGCCGGGCGCCGCGCGCACCGGCGTCACGCTGCCGACGGCCGCCGCGAGGCCGCCGAGTGCGGCGGCGCGGAGGAACGAACGGCGGTCGGCGTAGGGAAAGCGCATGCGCCCTGGTCTAGCCCATCCGGGTGAACGGGCGCCGGTACGCGGGTGAACAGTCACTCCGCGACACCCTGATCGACGAGATCGAGTCACACCGCCGGTCAAGCGCCGACCACGGCCGGTCCTCGACGTCAGCGGGGCCTGGACCCGCCGCTACAGTCGCTCCCATGGTCGAGATCACGCCCGAGGTCCGCGCGTTCCTCACCCACGGCACCCGCACCGGCAAGGTGGGCTACCTCGCCGCCGACGGACGGCCCTTGGTCGCCCCGGTCTGGTTCGTGCTCTCCGGCGACGAGCTGCTGTTCAACACCGGCGCGGGCACCGCCAAGGGACGCGCGATCGCCCGGGACCCGCGGCTGGTGCTCTGCGTCGACCTGGAGGACCGCCGTTCGCGTTCGTCCAGATCCAGGGCACGGCCACGATCTCGACCGATCCCGACGAGCTCCTGGAGACTGCCACCGCGATCGGCGGTCGCTACATGGGCGCCGACCGGGCGGAGGAGTTCGGGAAGCGCAACGGCGTTCCCGGCGAGCTCGTCGTCCGCCTGCAGCCGACCCGCATCATCGCCGAGCTCGACATGACCGGCTGACCGACGCACCACCGCGCCCTGAGTGCACGCGTGTCGCGCTCCGCCCCCCGCGAGTCGAGCCGCCAACCCGAGTCGCGCCAACCCCGCGAGTCGCGCCACCAACCACGCGAGTCGGGGCCCTAGCCACGCGAGTCGGGGCCCTAGCCACGCGAGTCGGGGCCCTAGCCACGCGAGTCGGGGCCCTAGCCACGCGAGTCGGGGCCCTAGCCACGCGAGTCGGGGATCAGCTTGATCGTTCTCACCCGCACTTGAACTCGCCGCGGGCCGCGCTGATGTACGGCTCGCAACGATCAACAGGCGAAGATCGCCGCGAGAAGTACATCAGGGTCGCCCAGACCGCCGTGGTGTGCGTATCGAATCGATCATCGCCGTTCGGGTGTCTGATCCGCACGTCCGTTACGAGGCCGCCCAACCGTACGTACACCTCGAACCAGAACGTTCATGTCCTCGCCAGCACGGGCCCCGTCCGCCTCGCGACCCACATGCTGAGCCGCGACTCATGCGCTTTCAGGCACCGACTCACGGCCCCACGTCACACCGCGACTCGGGGGCGCACCGAAGCCCGAGTCGCAGAGACTCAGGAGCGCGAATCGCACGCACCCTTACGCCGACTGGCGGAGGTCAGGGCCCGACTCGCGGGGGTCAGAGCCCGACTCGCGGGTGTCACGGCGCAACTCGCGGGGGGTAGGGCGCGACTCGCGGGACTCAGAGCCCGACTCGCGGGGGGTAGGGCGCGACTCGCGGGACTCAGGGCGCGACTCGCGGGGCTCAGGGCCCCGACTCGCGGGAGTCCAGGGCGCGGCTCGCGTTCCTGGCACCTCGGCTCGCGGAGGTCGTCCCGGGTGGGGGTCAGGCTCGGCGGCTCTGGTCGTTGGCGGGGGTGCCGCGTTCGGCGTCGCTCCGCCAGCCGTCGGCCAGCGCACTGATCTTCTGGGCGTAGTCGCGCGCCGCGACCGCCGGGTCCTCGGCGCGTCCCGCGGCCACGCCGACCAGGAACGCGGTGACCGGGGCGCCGGGGCGGGACACACCGTGTGCCACGTCGGAGGTCAGGTCCAGCACCATGTCGACGCTGCTGGCGGTGTCCAGCGCGCCCTCCAGACCCAACTCGCGCACCACGGCGGTGACCCACTCGGACAGGGCGCTCGCATCACTGCTCTCAGCCACGTCGCGACCCTAACCGCGCGCCCGTCCATCCGCTCGGCGGCATCGGCGCCTCACCCACCGAACAGAGCGGGGATCCGCTCGACCAGCTTGTACAGCCCGTACAGGAACGGCACGACCACCCAGACCCAGGCCAGCCACGCGACGGCGGGCGGCCCGGACCGGGTACCCGTGGTCTCCGCGTTCGCGTTCATGCCTTCGCCCCCGTCCTGCCCGCGACCACGTCGGCCGGTTCGTGGTAGCGCTCGTTCACCGGCCGGATCAGCTCGTTGCAGACGAAGCCCACGACGAGCAAACCGATCATGATCGAGAACGCCAAGGTGTACACCGCGGGGCCTTCCTGCCCGGCCGCCTCCTGCGCGTCGGCGATCCCGTTCACGATCACCGGGCCGAGCACCCCTGCCGTGGACCACGCGGTGAGCAGGCGGCCGTGGATGGCGCCGACCTGGTAGGTGCCGAACAGGTCGCGCAGGTACGCCGGCACCGTCGCGAAGCCCGCCCCGTAGAACGAGATGATCAGCATCGAGGCGATCACGAAGACCGCCTGGTTGGTGTCGCCCAGGAGGGTGATGAGCAGGTACAGCAGCGCCCCGACGCCGAGGTACATGCGGTAGATGTTCTTGCGGCCGATCAGGTCAGAGGTCGAGGACCAGACGAAGCGGCCGAGCATGTTCGCGAGCGACAGGATCGCGACGAAGCCGGCCGCGGCAGCCGCGATCTGCGTGCCCGCGTCCGGGAAGTAGTCCTGGAAGATCGGCGACGCCCGCTCGAGGATGCCGATTCCCGCGGTGACGTTGAACGTCAGCACGACCCACAGCAGCCAGAACTGGGGCGTCCGGATCGCGTTGTTCGCCGACACGTTCGCCGTGGTGATCAGCGAGCCCGTCTTCGCCTCGGCCGGGTGCCAGCCCGCGGGCCGCCAGTCGTCAGCGGGCACCCGCACGAGCAGCCAGCCCACCGACATGAACACCGCGTACACGACCCCGTGGACGAGGAAGGCCATCGCGATGCCGCCGGCCTGCGCGTCGTCGCCGGTGGCGCCGAACCCGCTGAGCATCGACGCCGACCACGGCGACGCGATCAGCGCTCCGCCGCCGAAGCCCATGATCGCCAGGCCGGTGGCCATGCCCGGGCGGTCCGGGAACCACTTGATCAGCGTGGACACCGGTGAGATGTAGCCGATCCCCAGGCCGATCCCGCCGATCACCCCGTACCCGAGGACGACCAGCCAGTACTGGTTCAGCCACACGCCGAGCGCCGACACCAGGAAGCCGGTGGAGAAGCAGACCGTGGCGATGAACATCGCCCAGCGGGGGCCGTTGCGGTCGACGGCGGTGCCGAACACCGCCGCGGAGACCCCGAGCATCACGATGCCCAGCGTGAACGGCAGCGCGGTCAGCGTGCCCGCCGCAGCGTTGCCCTCCAACATGGTGGCCGCGAGCGGGTTCTTGAAGACGCTCCAGGCGTACGCCTGACCGATCGCGAGGTGGATCGAGAGTGCCGCCGGCGGCACGAGCCACCTGCTCCATCCCGGCGGCGCGACGATCCGCTCGCGTTGCAGGAACCCGGCGGTCATGGCAGCTCCCTAGTGGCGTCACAAGACACGTCCGCGTGAACCTAGATCGCGATACGTGCACGTGCAACTGCTGTTCGGGCAGGTGGACCGCCGGCGAGCCGGGCACCGCGACCGGCGGGCCCATCCGCCGCCGAACGGTCGACGAACGGCGCACCAACTGTGCGGCCGGGTGCGGTACCCACAGCACGACGCCGGCCCGCAGTAGCGGACCGGCGTCGTGGTGGTGCCGTGTGGTGTGTGGCTCGGTGCCCGAGCCCGCCCGTTCAGGCGGAGCGCTCGCGGCGCTCCCGACGGGGCGGAGTGCGCGGCACGATGGTGGGGTTGACGTTGCTGCGCACCGTCTGCCCGGTAACGACCACCTTCGCCACGTCGTCGCGGCTCGGGATGTCGTACATGACGGGCAGCAGGACCTCTTCCATGATCGCCCGCAGGCCACGGGCGCCGGTGCCGCGCAGGATGGCTTGGTCGGCCACGGCCTCGAGCGCGTCCTCGGTGAACTCCAGCTCCACGCCATCCATCTCGAACAGCTTGCGGTACTGCTTCACCAGGGCGTTGCGCGGCTCGGTGAGGATCTTGACCAGGGCGTCCTTGTCCAGCGAGGTGACCGAGGCGGTGATCGGCAGGCGACCGATGAACTCGGGGATCAGGCCGAACTTGATGAGGTCCTCGGGCAAGGTGTCCCCGAAGCTCTCGGACGTGTCGAGGTCGCGCTTCGAGCGGATCTCGGCGCCGAACCCCAGCCCGCGCTTGCCCACCCGGTCGCCGATGATCTTCTCGAGGCCGGCGAACGCGCCCGCCACGATGAAGAGGACGTTGGTGGTGTCGATCTGGATGAACTCCTGGTGGGGGTGCTTGCGCCCGCCCTGCGGCGGCACGCTCGCGGTGGTGCCCTCCAGGATCTTCAGCAGCGCCTGCTGCACGCCCTCGCCGGAGACGTCGCGCGTGATCGACGGGTTCTCCGACTTGCGCGCGATCTTGTCGACCTCGTCGATGTAGATGATGCCGGTCTCGGCGCGCTTGACGTCGTAGTCTGCGGCCTGGATCAGCTTCAGCAGGATGTTCTCGACGTCCTCGCCCACGTACCCGGCCTCGGTGAGTGCCGTGGCATCGGCGATCGCGAACGGCACGTTCAGCAGCTTGGCCAGCGTCTGCGCGAGGTAGGTCTTGCCACAGCCGGTGGGGCCGAGCATGAGGATGTTGGACTTGGCGATCTCGATGCCGTCGCCGTTGTCGCCGCCGGTGCGGCGCTCGCCCGCCTGGATGCGCTTGTAGTGGTTGTAGACCGCCACCGACAGCGTGCGCTTGGTCTGCGACTGACCGACGACGTACTGGTCGAGGAAGTCGTGGATCTCGGCGGGCTTGGGCAACTCGTCGAGCTTGACCTCACCGGCCTCGGCCAGCTCTTCCTCGATGATCTCGTTGCAGAGATCGATGCACTCGTCGCAGATGTAGACGCCAGGGCCGGCGATCAGTTTCTTGACCTGCTTCTGGCTCTTCCCGCAGAACGAGCACTTGAGCAGATCACCGCCGTCGCCGATGCGTGCCATGAGTGCAGACCCCAAATCCTCTTCTGCGCTGCCCCGGCGGGTCCGGGAGGCGCGCTCTCTGGACGGTACCCGTCCGACGCGAACTCCGGGGAGCTTCGCGCACCGGAGATTCGGCAACGGGTCGGCGGACGGTCGGTGCCGGGACCGTCACGGCCCCGGCAGCCGACCACGCCTGGAGAAAATTGTCAGACAGCGGAGAGCTTGCGGCTCTGGATGATCTCGTCGACCATCCCGTACTCCTTGGCCTCCTCGGCCGTGAGGATCCGGTCCCGCTCGATGTCCTCGTGGACCTGCTCCGGCGTACGACCGCTGTGCTTCGCGAGGGTGGACTCCAGGAGCTTGCGCATCCGGGAGATCTCGGCCGCCTGGATCTCCAGGTCCGACACCTGCCCGTAGAAGCCTTCGGTGGCGGGCTGGTGGATCAGGATGCGCGCGTTCTGCACGGCGAGCCGCCGACCCGGCGTGCCCGCGGCCAGCAGCACCGCCGCCGCCGACGCGGCCTGCCCGAGGCAGACCGTCTGGATGTCGGGGCGGATGAACTGCATGGTGTCGTAAATGGCCATCAGCGACGTGAACGAGCCGCCGGGCGAGTTGATGTACATGCTGATCTCGCGGTCCGGGTCGGCCGACTCCAGGCACAGCAGCTGCGCCATGACGTCGTTGGCCGACGCGTCGTCGATCTGCACGCCGAGGAAGATGATGCGTTCCTCGAAGAGCTTGTTGTACGGGTTGGACTCCTTGACCCCGTAGCTCGTGCGCTCGACGAAGGACGGCAGCACGTAGCGGGACTGGGCCGGCTCTGAGGCCCGTCCACCCGGCATGTCGAAGCTTCTCACTTGCCGCTCCCGTTCTGGCTCCCCGCGTCCGGCAGCTGGCCGGCCCGCGCGATCACGTGGTCGACGAAGCCGTACTCCAGCGCCTCCTGCGCGGAGAACCAGCGGTCCCGGTCGAAGTCGGTCATGATCCGCTCGACCGTCTGGCCGGTGTGCTCGGCGATGAGCTCCGCCATCTCGCGCTTGTGGCGCCGGAACAGCTCCGCCTGGATGGTGATGTCCGACTCGGTGCCGCCCACACCCGCGGACGGCTGGTGCATCAGGATCTGGCAGTGCGGCAGCGCGTAGCGCTTGCCGGGTGTGCCCGCCGAGAGCAGGAACTGCCCCATCGACGCCGCCATGCCCATGCCGTAGGTGGCCACGTCGCAGGGGATGAACTGCATCGTGTCGAAGATGGCCATGCCGTCGGGCACCGAGCCACCGGGCGAGTTGATGTACAGCGCGATGTCCGCCTCGGCGTCCTCCGCCGACAGCAGCAGCATCTGCGCCGCGATCCGGTTGGAGATCTCGGAATCCACCTGCTGGCCGAGCACGATGATCCGCTGCTGCAACAGCCGCTCGTACACCGAGTCGGACAGCGTCATCCCCGTGGGCGCACTGCCACGTCGCATCTCCGCTCCGCCACGGTCCGCGGTACGCGGGCCGGTGTCTTGTGGCCTCACTTCACCCTGCCTTCTGCTGGTTCGGCTCGCGTGTCCATCGAATTCGACCCTACGCGGGCGGGCCGACAAACCGCCCCGTACGGCCTGGTTGTTCGCTGTGGGCGTGGCGCCGCCCGTGACCGGCGTCAGGAGCCGGCGGACGTCTTCTCCTGCGACCCCTGACCCGACTCCTCCGCGGCGTCCTCCGCCGGCTGCTCGACGGCCTCGGCCTCGGGGGCCTCGACCTCGGTCGACTCGGCGTCGGTGGCCTCGACCTCGGCCACCTCGGGCTCGTCGTCACCGAGCAGGTCGGACATGTCGACCTCGGTGCCCGACTCGTCGGTGACGGTGGCCGCGCGCACCGCCGAGATGAGCGCCTTGCTGCGGCGCACGTCGGCGTAGACGGCGCCGAGCTGGCCCGCCTGCTGGATGCGCTGGACGAACTCCTGGGGGTCCATCTGGTACTGCTGCGCCTGGTAGACGATGCGCTCGGTGAGCTCCTGGTCGTCCACGCTGGTCTGCTCGCGGTCGGCCAGCGCGTCGAGCACGAGGCGGGTGCGCACGGACTTCTCCGCGGTCTCCCGGGTCTCGGTGTCGAACTCCTCGCGCGTGCGGCCCTGCGACTGCAGGACCTCGGCGAAGCGCTCCTCGTCGTGGTCGAAGCCGTGCACCGCGTCGTGGAGGGCGGAATCGACCTCGGCCTGCACGACGCTCTCCGGCAGCGGCACCTCGGTGGCCTCGACGAGGGCGTCGAGCACCTTGTCACGCGCCTGGGTGACCTGCTCCATGCGGCGGACGCGTCCGAGGCGCTCGCGCAGGTCGGCGGTGAGCTCCTCGAGCGTGTCGAACTCGCTGGCGAGCTGGGCGAACTCGTCGTCGGCGTCGGGGAGCTGACGCTCCTTGACCGCCGTGACCTTCACGGTGACCTCGGCGTCGCGGTCGGCGAACTCGCCGGCGACCAGCGTGGAGGTGAAGGTGGCCTCCTCGTCCGCGGACAGCCCCTCGACGGCCTCGTCGATGCCGTCGATCAGCCCGCCCTGGCCCACCTGGTAGGAGAACCCGGTGGTGGAGGCCTCCTCGACGGGCTTGCCGTCGACTGCGGCCGAGAGGTCGATGAGGACGAAATCGTCCTTGGCGGCGGGGCGGTCGACGCCGGTGAGGGTGCCGAAGCGGGCCCGGAGGTTCTCCAGCTGCTCGTCGACGTCGGCGTCGGTGACCTCGACGTCGTCGACGGAGACCGCGAGCGAGCCGAGGTCGGGCAGCTCGATCTCCGGGCGCACATCGACCTCGGCCTTGAAGGCCAGCTTGTCGCCGTCGGCGATCTCGGTGACCTCGATGTCGGGGCGACCGATGGGGGTGAGGTCCTCCGCGGCGGTGACGGCCTCGGTGTACTTGGTGGGCACCGCGCCGTTGACGACCTCCTCGAGCACCACTCCACGGCCGAGGCGCGCCTCGATGATGCGGGCCGGGACCTTGCCCGGGCGGAACCCGGGGACGCGGACCTGCTGGGCGATCTTCTTGTAGGCCCGGTCGAAGTCCGGCTTCAGCTCGTCGAAGGGCACCTCGACGTTGATCCGGACTCGCGTCGGGCTCAGCCGCTCGACGGTGCTCTTCACGGTGGGATGACTCCTCATTGGTACTGGACGTGCGTTCGTACTCTGGGTGCGGCGCGGGCCGCGGCGAGGTGGGCCCGCAGGCCCGCCCGGCCGCGTTGCCGTGGGCTTCCGGCCGGTCGTCCTCGCGAGTCTACGGGTCCGGCCGGTCCCGGCCCGGGCGGGCCGCTGCGCGCGGCGGGGCGGACACGACGTCGGAGAACGTCACCTCGACCGGCACGGGGCCGAGCACGCCGCGCACGACGGCGCCCAGCTCCTCGGCCAGGCGCGGCAACGGGATGCCCAGCCGCACGACGACGGCGAGCTCGACGGGCTCCTCACCGACCCCGAGGCGCACGCCGAGCAACCGGCGCCGTCCCGGCCGGTAGGAGGCCACCGTGCCGAACGGGCCGCCGTCGAGCCGGGCCACCGCCGGATGCGCCAGCACGGCGGCGGCGACCTCCGCGGCCTGGTCCGGGGCCTGGTCCGGGGCGTCGGGCACCGACGCAGGTTATCGCCCGGCCGGACCCGGCGTGGTCACCGCCGGGCGAGGCGCCCCGGCTACCGTGTCGGGGGGTCGGTCGGGTGGGGTGCGGTGAGAGTGCGGTGACGGCGAGCCGGAGGATGCGGCGGGAGGCGGTGGACGCCGCTCCGCGCGCCGCCGAGCTCGACGAGACCACGCTCGTGGTGCGGGCCCAGGAGGGTGACGTCCGGGCGTTCGAGGCGCTCGCCCGGCGCCACCAGGCCGCGCTGTACCGGCTCGCCGTGCGGGTGATGGGCGATCCCGGCGAGGCCGAGGACGCGCTGCAGGAGGCGCTGCTCGACGCGTGGCGGCGGATCGGCGGGTTCCGCGGCGACTCCGCCTTCTCCACGTGGATGTACCGCGTGGTGACGAACCGCTGCCTCGGCATGCTGCGGCGGCGCAGGCCACTGCCCGTCGAGCGCGTCGAGGAGGCCGTCGACGAGGCCGTGGCCCGCGACTCCCCCGAGCGCTCGGCCGAGGTCGACGCGGGGATGGCGGCCCTGGGCCGGGCCGTGCAGGGTCTGCGCGACGAGCTGCGCGTCTGCTGGGTCCTGCGGGAGCTGGAGGGCCTCGGGTACGTCGAGATCGCGCAGATCACGGGCGCGAGCGAGGATGCGGTACGCGGGCGGATCCACCGTGCGCGCCTGCAGCTGGCGGAGGTGATGCGACCGTGGCGGTGAACCCCGAGGCGACCCCCGACGAGCCCGTCGCCCCGCTCGCCTGCGGCCGGGACGCGGCGCGGCTGTGGGACCGGGCGGCGCGAGGCACCTCCCTCGACGAGCACGAGCGGGGCTGCCCGCACTGCAGGGCGGCCTACGCCGACGCGCGCGGCCTCGACGCGGTGGTGCACCGGATGGCCGCGCAGGAGATCGAGCCGCCCGACACCGTGCTGGACCGGGTGATGGGCGCCCTGTTCACCGAGCTGCGCCCGCAGGAGGTGCTGAGGCTGCCCTCGCCGCACGGGCCCGCGCAGCTGAGCACGCCCGCGGCAGCCGCGGTGCTGCGCCGCGTCGTCGACGGGATGGGCGGCCTGCGGGCCCGCAGCTGCCGCATCACGCAGGACGGCGACGGTCAGGGCGACGGCGGCGACGCGCTGGACGTGCGCATCACGGTCGCCGCCCGGTTCGGCGTCGACCTGGCGTCGGTCACCGCGCGGGTGCGGCAGATGGTGGTCGCGGCGGGCGAGCAGGCGCTCGGGCTGCCGGTCCGCACGGTGGACATCCACGTGGTGGACCTCTTCGAGGACGACGCGCGCGAGGAGCGACCGTGACCGGGCCGGTGCGGATGCACGTGGGCGACGCCGTCGTGGCGCGAGTCGCGGCCCGGCACGCACGCCAGGTGCCCGGCGTGGTGGCGCTGCGTGCCGATCTGGCGCAGGCCCTGCTCGGGGTCGCGGGCGTGGTGCTCGGCCAGGACCGTTCCTGGCTGCCCGCCGACGGCGTCACGGCCGCGGTGCACGGCGACTCGGCCGAGGTGCGGGTGACGATCGTGAGCCGCCTCGGCCACAACTGCCGCGACCTCGCCCGTGCCGTGCAGCGGGAGGTGGCCACGGGGGTGCGCGACTACACCGGCCTCGACGCGCTGGTGACCGTCACGATCGCGGACGTGCTGCTGGACTAGCCGGACGCCCTCGTGAGCACGCAATCCCCGCAGAGCCCGCCGCCCGGCACGCGGTAGTAGAGGCAGCAACTGCGCCTGCGGAAGGTCCAGAAGCGGTCGGGCTCGCGGGGCGCCAGCAGCTCCCCGGAGCCGGCCAGCGCCCCCGAGGCGAGCAGCGCCTGCGCAACCTCGGCGGCCCGAGCGGCCGCGGCGGGGCGCGCCGCGGTGACGAGCCGCTTCGCGGCCGCGATCGTCGACGCCGCATTGCCCCACAGCAGCCGCTCGGACACCGCGACCTGGGCACGCACCGCCGCCACCAGCGGCACGAGCAGCTCGTCCAGCAACGGGCCGAGCGCGGGGGCGGACCTGGTCGTACCGCTGCGCAGCGCCCATCCCCCGTCCGGGGTGCGCCGCCAGTGCAGGTCGTCGGGAGTCAGGGCCGGCACGACCCCGTGCAGGACGGCGGCCGCGTACGGCGCGGAGACGAGCTGCGCCGCGAGGCCCTGGAACGCGAGCGAGGCGGCCACCCGGTTGTCGCTGCGCAGCGACCGGCGCACGTGGGCGATGCGGTCCTGCAGCGGCTGCGGGTCGGTGTGCAGGTCGGCCACCGGGCGCTCGCCCTCCTCGGCGGGCCCGGTGCCTATCGTGAAGTACGGCCCGAGGCCGGCGACGTCGGCGAGCACCGCGAGCACATCCACGTCCCCAGTGTGACGGGGTCGGGCGCCTGGTCACGGCACGCGCACGGACGCTCACGGCGCGGTACGGTGGCGGCAGCCGCAGCGGGACGAACCGGCACATGGGCGAAACCGGCCCGACACAATACCCGCCGAACGGTCGATGTCGCGCGTCGAAGGCCGGTAGCCGTGGTCACGTCGGCCCTCACTGGCGAATCGCCACCCCGACGTGCAACATTGTCCCCTCGCGAAACCGCACCCGCTGCCGCGTGCGCTCGCAATCGTGCGCAAGAACCGGCCGACGCCCCACCACGGTGTCCGGTCGTCGTGCCGGCGTCCGCGGCCACCACGTCCGGACGCACGGTGCTGCCGTCGTACCCGAAGCCCGCACCAGAACCGGCGGAGCCGAGGGGCCGGCCCGATACTCCTTTCCCAGCGCGACCGTCCGTAACCACCACGATCGCTCTTCCACCCCGCACATCCGGTGGAGGCGACCATATATGGAGGCACTCTTGGCTGCGATCCCAGCGGGTACCTCGGCAGGTCTGTACAACCCGGAGTTCGAGCACGACGCATGCGGTGTCGCCTTCGTTGCCGACCTCGCAGGCCGCCGCGGCCACGGCATCGTCCGCAAGGCGCTCACCGCGCTGCTGCGCATGGAGCACCGCGGGGCCCGGGGCGCGGAGGCCAACACCGGCGACGGCGCGGGAATCCTGATCCAGCTGCCCGACGAGTTCTTCCGGGCGGTCGTGGAGTTCCCGCTGCCCGCCGAGGGTGCCTACGCGGCCGGTACGGCGTTCCTGCCGGCCGATTCCGGTGCTGCCGACGCCGCGGTCGCCGACATCGAGCGGCTCGCCGCCGAGGAGGGCCTGCGGGTGCTGGGGTGGCGCGAGCTGCCCGTCGACCCGGAGAAGGCCGATCTGGGCCCCACGGCGCTGGCCGCCATGCCGGGCTTCCGCCAGCTGTTCGTCGCCGGTGCCGAGGACGAGACGGGCCTCGCCCTGGAGCGCCGCACGTTCTGCCTGCGCAAGCGCGCCGAGCACGCGACGAGCGCCTACTTCCCGAGCCTGTCGCCACGCACCATCGTCTACAAGGGGATGCTGGCCGAGCCGCAGGTCGAGGCGTTCTACCCGGACCTGTCCGACGAGCGCGTGACGAGCGCGCTGGCCGTCGTGCACTCCCGGTTCTCCACGAACACGTTCCCGGCGTGGCCGCTGGCGCACCCCTACCGGTACGTGGCGCACAACGGTGAGATCAACACCCTGCGCGGCAACCGCAACTGGATGGCCGCGCGCGAGGCCCTGCTGGCCTCCGACGTCATCCCCGGCGACCTGGCCCGGCTCTCCCCCATCGTCACGCCCGACGCCAGCGACTCCGCCACGTTCGACGAGGTCCTCGAGCTCCTGCACCTGGGTGGGCGCAGCCTGCCGCACTCGGTGCTGATGATGATCCCGGAGGCCTGGGAGAACCACGACGAGATGGACCCGGCGCGCCGGGCCTTCTACGAGTTCCACTCCACGTTGATGGAGCCGTGGGACGGCCCCGCGCTCGTCTGCTTCACCGACGGCACCCAGATCGGCGCCGTCCTCGACCGCAACGGCCTGCGCCCCGCGCGCTACTGGATCACCGAGGACGGCACCGTCGTGCTGGCCTCGGAGGTCGGGGTTCTCGACGTCGAGCCCTCCGCCGTGATCCGCAAGGGCAGGCTCGAGCCGGGCCGCATGTTCCTCGTGGACACCGAGGCGGGCCGGGTCATCGACGACGCCGAGGTCAAGGGCGCGTTGGCGGCCGAGCACCCCTACGCCGACTGGCTGCACGCCGGCCTGATCCGGCTCGAGGACCTGGCGCCGCGCGAGCGCGAGGTTCCCAGTCACGCCGCGCTCAACCTGCGCCTGCAGTCGTTCGGCTACAGCGAGGAGGAGCTGAACCTCCTGCTCAAGCCGATGGCGAGCTCCGGCGCGGAGCCGATCGGCTCCATGGGCAACGACGCGCCGCTCGCACCGTTCTCGGAGCGGCCGCGGCAGCTGTTCGACTACTTCACCCAGCTGTTCGCCCAGGTCACCAACCCGCCCCTGGACGCGATCCGCGAGGAGCTGGTCACCTCGCTCGGCTCGATGCTCGGGCCCGAGCAGAACCTGCTGGGCGCGAGCCCGGCCACCTGCCGCACGATCTCGGTGCCGTTCCCGGTGCTCGGCAACGACGACCTCGCCCGGATCGCGCACATCAACGACGACGGGGAGTTCCCCGGCTTCGTGTCGGTCACGGCGATGGGAGTGTTCCGGGTCGCCGAGGGCGGGGCCGGGCTGGCGCGGCGGCTGCAGGAGATCTGCAAGGAGGTGTCGGAGGCCATCGAGGACGGCGCGCGGCTGATCGTGCTGTCCAACCGGGGCGTCACCAAGGACCTCGCCCCGATCCCCTCACTGCTGCTCACCGGGGCGGTCCACCAGCACCTGGTGCGCGAGCGCACCCGCACCCGGGTGGGCCTCATCGTCGAGTCCGGTGACGCCCGCGAGGTGCACCACATCGCGCTGCTGATCGGCTTCGGCGCCGCGGCCGTCAACCCGTACCTGGCCATGGCCACCGTCGAGGACCTCGCCCTGCGCGGCGACATCCCCGGCGTGGACCCGGCCAAGGCCGCGAAGAACCTGGTCAAGGCGCTGGGCAAGGGCGTGCGCAAGACCATGTCGAAGATGGGCGTATCGACGGTGGCGTCCTACACCGGTGCGCAGATCTTCGAGTCGATCGGGCTCGGCCGCGAGGTCATCGACACCTGCTTCACCGGCACCACCTCGCGGCTGGGCGGCGTCGGCTTCGACGTGCTGGCCGAGGAGGTGCTGCGCTCGCACCGCCGCGCGTTCCCGCCGGACCAGGTGCGCGCCAACCACCGGTCGCTGCCGGTCGGCGGCGAGTACCAGTGGCGCCGCGAGGGTGAGCTGCACCTGTTCAACCCGCAGACCGTGTTCAAGCTGCAGCACTCCACCCGCCAGGGCCGCTACGAGGTCTTCAAGGAGTACACCCGCGCCGTCGACGAGCAGGCGGGGCGGCTCATGACGCTGCGCGGCCTGTTCCGGTTCAAGGACGGGGCCCGCCCACCGGTGCCGATCGACGAGGTCGAGCCGGTCGAGGAGATCGTCAAGCGGTTCGGCACCGGGGCCATCTCCTACGGCTCCATCTCCCAGGAGATGCACGAGACCCTCGCGATCGCGATGAACCGGCTCGGCGGCCGTTCCAACACCGGCGAGGGCGGGGAGGACCCGGGCCGCTTCAGCCCGGACAAGAACGGCGACTCCCGCCGCAGCGCGGTCAAGCAGGTGGCGTCCGGCCGGTTCGGCGTCACCAGTGAGTACCTGGTCAACGCCGACGACCTGCAGATCAAGATCGCGCAGGGCGCCAAGCCGGGCGAGGGCGGGCAGCTGCCGGGCAGCAAGGTCTACCCGTGGATCGCGAAGACCCGCTACTCCACGCCCGGCGTCGGGCTGATCTCCCCGCCGCCGCACCACGACATCTACTCGATCGAGGACATCAAGCAGCTCATCCACGACCTGAAGAACGCCAACCCGGCCGCGCGCGTGCACGTCAAGCTCGTGAGCCAGGTCGGCGTCGGCACGGTCGCGGCGGGCGTGGCGAAGGCCCACTCCGACGTCGTGCTCATCTCCGGGCACGACGGCGGCACCGGCGCCTCGCCGCTGAGCTCCATCAAGCACGCCGGCGGCCCGTGGGAGCTCGGCCTGGCCGAGACGCAGCAGACGCTGCTGGCCAACGGCCTGCGCGACCGGATCGTCGTGCAGACCGACGGGCAGCTCAAGACCGGCCGTGACGTCGTCATCGCCGCCCTGCTCGGGGCCGAGGAGTTCGGCTTCGCGACGGCGCCGCTGGTGGTGTCGGGCTGCATCATGATGCGCGTCTGCCACCTCGACACCTGCCCGGTCGGCGTCGCCACCCAGAACCCGGAGCTGCGCAAGCGGTTCGACGGACGCCCGGAGTACGTCGTCAACTTCATGCGCTTCATCGCGCAGGAGGTGCGCGAGCACCTGGCACAGCTGGGCTTCCGGTCCATCGAGGAGGCCGTCGGGCACGCGGAGGTGCTCGACACCGACGACGCCGTGCGGCACTGGAAGACCGAGGGGCTCGACCTCTCCCCCGTCTTCCACATGCCGGAGCTGCCACCCGGCGCCGCCCGCCACCGGATCAAGGCGCAGGACCACGGCCTGGACAAGGCCCTGGACAACACCCTGATCGAGCTGTCGGAGGGCGCGCTCAAGTTCGGCGACAAGGTGCACCTGGAACTCCCGGTGCGCAACGTCAACCGGACCGTGGGCACGATGCTCGGCTACGAGCTCACGAAGCAGTGGGGCGGGGAGGGCCTGCCCGACGACACGATCGACGTCACGCTCAGCGGCTCGGCCGGTCAGAGCTTCGGCGCGTTCGTGCCCGCCGGGATCACGCTGCGCCTGGTCGGCGACACCAACGACTACTTCGGCAAGGGGCTCTCGGGCGGGCGGCTCACGCTGCGCCCGGACCCGGCGGCCCCGTTCGCGGCCGAGGAGAACGTGATCGCGGGCAACGTCATCGGCTACGGCGCCACCTCGGGTGAGATGTTCATCCGCGGCGTCGTCGGCGAGCGGTTCTGCGTGCGCAACTCGGGCGCGCTGGCCGTCGTCGAGGGCGTCGGCGACCACGGCTGCGAGTACATGACGGGCGGCCGTGTGGTGGTGTTGGGCGGCATCGGGCGCAACTTCGCGGCCGGCATGTCCGGCGGCGTCGCCTACCTGCTCGACCTGCCCCGCAGGCGGATCAACCACGAGATGGTCGACATCGACCCGCTCGACGACGAGGACCGCGAGTTCCTGCGCTCCACCGTCGAGCGCCACCACGCCGAGACCGGCTCGGCGGTCGCGCACGACCTGCTCACCGACTGGGACGTGGCCGTCGACCGGTTCGGCAAGGTCATGCCCAAGGACTACAAGCGGGTGCTGCAGGCCCGCGCCGCGGCCGAGCGCGACGGCCGCGACATCGACCAGGCGATCATGGAGGCGGCACATGGCTGACCCCAAGGGCTTCCTGAAGGTCCCCCGCGAGGCACCGACCCGCCGTCCCGTCCCGCTACGGCTCATGGACTGGCGCGAGGTCTACGAGGAGTTCCCGGACACCGACCTCGAACGCCAGGCCAGCCGCTGCATGGACTGCGGCATCCCGTTCTGCCACCAGGGCTGCCCGCTGGGCAACCTGATCCCGGAGTGGAACAACCTGGTCTACCGCCACGACTGGCGGGAGGCGATCGAGCGACTGCACGCCACCAACAACTTCCCGGAGTTCACCGGGACGCTGTGCCCGGCGCCGTGCGAGGCCGCATGCGTGCTCGCGATCAACAGCGACGCCGTGACGATCAAGCAGGTCGAGCTGCAGATCATCGACCACGCCTTCGAGGAGGGCTGGGTCGGTCCGCAGCCCCCGGCCACGAAGACCGGCAAGAAGGTGGCCGTCGTCGGCTCCGGCCCGGCCGGGCTGGCCGCCGCGCAGCAGCTCACCCGCGTCGGGCACGACGTCGTGGTGTACGAGCGCGCCGACCGCATCGGCGGGCTGCTTCGCTACGGCATCCCCGAGTTCAAGATGGAGAAGAAGCGCCTCGACCGGCGGCTGCGCCAGATGCGCGACGAGGGCACGCACTTCCGCGCCTCCGTCGACGTCGGCACGGACGTCACGGCCGACCAGCTGCGCACGGACTTCGACGCCGTGGTGCTCGCCGGCGGGGCCACGGCGTGGCGCGACCTGCCCGCGAAGGGCCGCGAGGTCGAGGGCGTGTACCAGGCGATGGAGTTCCTGCCGTGGGCCAACCACGTGCAGCAGGGCGACATCGACGCCCCGCCGATCACTGCCGAGGGCAAGGACGTGGTGATCATCGGCGGCGGGGACACCGGCGCCGACTGCCTGGGCACCTCGCACCGCCAGGGCGCCCGGTCGGTCACCCAGCTGGAGATCATGCCGACGCCGCCGGAGAAGCGCACCGAGGGCATGCCCTGGCCGACCTACCCGATGGTCTACCGGGTCTCCTCGGCGCACGAGGAGGGCGGCGAGCGGCTGTTCTCGGTGAACACCACCGAGTTCGTCGCCGACGCCGAGGGCAAGCTCACCGCCCTGCGCCTCGTCGAGGTCTCCCGCGGCGCCGACGGCCGGTTCGTGCCCGTGGAGGGCACGGAGAAGGAGATCCCGGCACAGCTCGTGCTCCTGGCCATGGGCTTCGTGGGGCCGGAGAAGGGCAAGCTGCTCGCCGACCTCGACGTGGAGCTGGACCAGCGCGGCAACGTCGCCCGCAACGGCGAGTTCATGACGAGCGTCGAGGGCGTGTTCTCGGCGGGCGACATGGGCCGCGGCCAGAGCCTGATCGTCTGGGCGATCGCCGAGGGCCGAGCGGCGGCCGCGGGTGTGGACGCGTACCTGACCGGCCGGGACGTCCTCCCGAGGCCCATCGCCCCGACGGACCGCCCGCTCACCTGAGGAACGGCGCTCCCGTTCGCCGGCTGTGATCCCGCGGCGGCGCGCGGTGCGAGTCGTACGTCAGGGCCTCCCGACCGCGCCCACGTACGACTCGCACGCCGGCTCGTCGTCATGATCGCCAGGAGTGGTGCCAGAGCCGCAGATCTGCCGCTCTGGAACCATTTTCGCTGATCATGGCCGCCTCTGCGTTCCGCGGAACGACCAGGGCCACGGGGACGAGCAGCGGCAACACCTCGCGGCACCGGGTCGAGGGCACCCCGTTCTCTGTCACTCTCCCGGATTCGCGCCACGCACCCCGTCGACCGGTCGCACCAACGCAGAAGGGGTGCGTCGGCGGGTGGTCGCGGTGAAGGCCCGTCGCCACCCCGAGGCCCGGGAAGTGACGAGAGCGGCGTGGATCAGCCCGCGGCGGTGTCGAGCGTCGGTCGACCCGTCCCGCGCGGTGCGATCGCCGCCGGCCCGAACCGGGCCCAGGCCACGAACGCGGCCAGTACGCCGAGCACCGCCGTCTGCACCGCGATCGGATAGAAGCCGATGGCGATGTTGATGCCGGTCGCACCGATCATCGTGATCACGAGTCCGGTGGCCGCCACGGGCGTCAGGACGGGCAGGATCCTCGTGGCCGCGGGCAGGACGAGGCCCAGCGCGCCGAGCACCTCGGCGAAGCCCGCGATCTTGAGGAGCACGACGGGCACCCCTTGGCTGCCCGCCGCCAGATCGGCCACGGACATCATCACCTTCATCCCGCCGATGAACAGGAACGCCAGCGCCAGCAGCACCGACACGATCCAGACCGCGATCCTCATGGGAGAGCCCCCTCTGCGTCGTCGCACCGTGCGCACGAGGGTCCTCCTCGAGGGCGGCGGACACCAGCCCGACGGCCTTGATCAGGAAGTCGGGCGCGAAAACGGGCGAAATCGACACTCGAACGCGCCGAACTGCCGATCATGGGCCGCGACCGCGGTTCTTGACCGCCGCCGGAGCCGGTCGATCAGCGCGAACGCGCCGCCGGTCAGCACGCCCATCGCGACGCCGGCCAGCAGTCCGCGCAGCGGGTCGCCATCGGTGAACCGGCCCAGCAGGAGCCCGACACCCATCATGTACACCGACCACAGCGCGGAGCTCGCGAGCGAGCACGGCAGGAACCGGCGCAGCCCGACGCCGTAGCGGCCGGCGGCCGTGGTGCTGACCAGCCGCCCGCCGGGCACGAAGCGCGCGCCGACGATCGTGGCGGCCGGCCGGTGTGCCACGTTGCGGCGCACCCACCCCGCGATCCCGCCCTCCCGGGGCGCCGACACCCGGCGTGACGTACGTCCGAGCGCGAACAGCAGGTGGTCGCCCGCGACGGAGCCGACGAACGCGGCGGCGAGCAGCGCGAGCGCCAACGGCACGTCGTGGGCGCCGATGGCGACCGCCGAGGCCGTCATCAGCAGCGGCTCGCTCGGCACCACGGGGAACGGCCCGTCCAGCGTGACGAGCAGGGCGAGCACCGGCACGAGCCACCCCGTGTGCAGCAGCAAAGCGATGTCCATCCCGCCCCCTGCTCCCCTGGTCCACCGGCCGCACCCCAGCCTCCTCGCTTCGGCGCTCCCGATCAGGCCGGTGTGCACCCCGATCGGACGGGGGGCTGTCCCTACCCCCGGCCGTCGCCTGTCGTACCGTTCGCCGTCACGAGGACGACCGTCCGCAGCAGCAGAAGGTGCCGTTGCGAGTGTGTTATCCGACCGTAACGGCCACGTCCACCCAAAGGGTTGACGCTGCCGCCTGTTAGCGCTCACATTGGGGCCCGCCCAACACGGGCCCGGACGCAGGCTCACCCGGATCGGGGAGCTCGCACCTCGAGGAGGAGACGTGCAGAGAAGGCTCGGAATGGTCGCAGCGGGCGCCGCACTGGCGCTCACGCTCGCGGCCTGCGCCGGCGAGGGAGCCGGCGGCGGGGGCGGCGCCGGCAGCGATGCGCCGGCCGAGGAGCTCCTCGTCGGGGTGTCGATGCCGACGCAGACCTCGGAGCGCTGGATCGCCGACGGCGACAACGTGCGCCAGCAGCTGCAGACCGCCGGCTACCAGGTCGAGCTGCAGTACGCGAACGACGACATCCCCACCCAGTCGCAGCAGGTCGACCAGATGATCACTCAGGGTGCCGATGCCCTGATCATCGCGGCCATCGACGGCACCGCGCTCTCCAGCCAGCTGCAGGCCGCCGCCGACGCGAACATCCCGGTGATCGCCTACGACCGGCTGATCCGCGGCACCGAGAACGTCGACTTCTACGTCACGTTCGACAACCGCGAGGTCGGCGTGCAGCAGGGCACCGCCCTCCTGACCGGCCTCGGGATCCTCAACCCCGACGGGTCACCGGGCACCGCCACCGGTCCGTTCAACATCGAGCTGTTCGCCGGCTCGCTGGACGACAACAACACGGGCTACTTCTTCGACGGGGCGATGTCGGTGCTCCAGCCGAAGATCGACGACGGCACGCTCGTCGTCAAGAGCGGGCAGACCGCCGTGGAGCAGGTCGCCATCCTGCGCTGGCAGCAGGAGACCGCGCAGAAGCGCATGGAGGACCTGCTGACCGCCAGCTACAACGACGGTTCGCGGCTCGACGGGGTCCTCTCGCCCTACGACGGCATCTCGCGCGGCATCATCACCGCCCTGCAGAACGCCGGCTACGGCAGCGCGGACAACGCGATCCCGGTCGTCACCGGTCAGGACGCGGAGATCGCCTCGGTGAAGCTGATCGCCGACGGCGTGCAGAACTCCACGATCTTCAAGGACACCCGGCTGCTGGCCGAGCAGGCCGTCGCCGCCGCGGAGGCGTTCCTCGGCGGGGGCCAGCCGGAGGCCAACGACACCGAGACCTACGACAACGGTGTCAAGGTCGTGCCGTCCTACCTGCTGCCCATCGAGACGGTCTACGCGGACAACATCCAGTCCGCGCTGGTCGACTCCGGCTACTGGACGGCCGAAGAGGTCGCCAGCGGCCAGTCCGGCTGACCCACCCCCGACCCGCCGGCCGGCCCGTGACACCACCGGGCCGGCCGGCGATCGTCCGCTCCTGCTCAGGAGGACCAATGGCCGATGACATCCTCGAGATGCGCGGCATCACCAAGACCTTCCCCGGCGTCACCGCGCTGGAGGACGTCACCCTCGCGGTGCGCCGTGGCGAGATCCACGCGATCTGCGGGGAGAACGGCGCCGGCAAGTCCACCTTGATGAAGGTGCTCTCCGGCGTCCACCCCACCGGCGACTACGACGGTGAGATCGTCTTCGACGGCTCGCCCGTCCGGTTCTCCGGGATCCGCGACAGCGAGAACGTCGGCATCGTGATCATCCACCAGGAACTCGCGCTGGTGCCCTACCTCTCGGTCGCCGAGAACATCTTCCTGGGCAACGAGCGCAAGGGCCGGGGCGGGTTGATCGACTGGAACCGCGCCAACGCCGACGCCGCAAGTCTGCTGGCCGAGGTCGGCCTCGACGAGAACCCCGTCACCCCGGTCGGGCAGCTCGGCGTGGGCAAGCAGCAGCTCGTGGAGATCGCCAAGGCGCTGTCGAAGGACGTGCGCCTGCTGATCCTCGACGAGCCGACCGCCGCGCTCAACGACACCGACTCCGCGCACCTGCTCGACCTGCTGCGGCTGCTACGCGACCGCGGCATCACCTGCATCATGATCTCGCACAAGCTCAACGAGATCGTCAGCATCGCCGACCGCACCACCGTCATCCGCGACGGCCGGACCGTCGAGACGATGGACATGAGCGAACCCGACGCCACCCAGCAGCGGATCATCCGCGGCATGGTCGGGCGCGACCTCGAGAGCTTCTACCCCGACCGCGAGTCGCACCCGGGCGCGGAGGTGCTGCGCGTCGAGGACTGGACGGCCTGGCACCCCACGCAGGAGCGCAAGGTCGTCGACGGTGCCGGGTTCACCGTCCGGGCCGGCGAGGTCGTCGGGATCGCCGGGCTGATGGGCGCCGGGCGCACCGAGCTCGCGATGAGCATCTTCGGGCGGTCCTACGGGCGCAACATCTCCGGGCGGCTGTTCATGCACGGCAAGGAGGTGCGGGCCCGCACCGTCGCCGAGGCCATCGACAACGGCATCGCCTACGCCACGGAGGACCGCAAGCGCTACGGCCTCAACCTCATCGAGGACATCCGCCGCAACGTCTCCGCGGCCGGTCTGCACAAGCTCTCGCGCCGCGGCTGGGTCAACGGCAACGAGGAGACCCGCGTCGCCGAGGAGAGCCGGCGGAACATGAACATCAAGGCCCCCACCGTGATGAGCGTGGTGGGCAAGCTCTCGGGCGGCAACCAGCAGAAGGTCGTGCTGTCCAAGTGGCTGTTCACCGACCCGGACGTGCTGATCCTCGACGAGCCCACGCGCGGCATCGACGTCGGCGCGAAGTACGAGATCTACACGATCATCAACCGGCTCGTGGCGGCGGGGAAGGCGGTGCTCGTGATCTCGTCCGAGCTGCCGGAGCTGCTGGGCATCTGCGACCGCATCTACACGCTGTCCGCCGGCCGGATCACCGGTGAGGTGCCGGTGGACGAAGCGACCCAGGAAGGCCTGATGGCCCTCATGACCAGGGAGAGGGAGTCCGCGGCATGACCAGGACCGCGCCCCCGGACACGGCGCCCGAGGGCGCCTCGACGTCTGCGGCACTGCACACGGGCACGAGCGACATCCGCGCGCTGCTCACCCGCAACCTGCGCCAGAGCGGCATCTACGTCGCCTTCGTGGCGATCATCGCCCTGTTCGCGATCCTCACCGACGGGGTGCTGCTGTCCCCCGGCAACATCTCGAACATCGTCGTGCAGTACTCCTACATCCTCGTGCTGGCCATCGGCATGGTCATCGTGATCATCGCCGGGCACATCGACCTCTCGGTCGGGTCCGTGGTGGCGCTCACCAGCGCCGTCTCGGCGGTCCTGGTGATCCAGCAGGGCCTGCCGTGGTGGGTCGGCGTGCTCGCCGCGCTGGCCGTCGGGCTCGCGGTCGGCGCGTGGCACGGCTTCTGGGTGGCCTACGTCGGCATCCCGGCGTTCATCGTGACGCTGGCCGGCATGCTGCTGTTCCGTGGCCTGACGCTGCGGGTGCTGGACAACATCTCGCTCTCCCCGTTCCCCGCCGAGTACCAGCTGGTGGCCAACGGCTACCTCAACGGCCTGCTGGGCGGCGACGGCTTCGACGCCTTCACGCTGGTCATCGGCGCGATCGCGGTGGCCGGCTACGCGGTGAGCGGGTTCCGCACCCGCCTGGCGCGCATCACCTACCAGCAGCCCGTGGAGTCGTTCCCGCTGTTCGTCGCCCGCGTCGTGCTGGTCGGCGCCGTGGTCATGTACTTCGCGTGGCAGATCGCCCACGCCCGCGGCCTGCCGGTGGTGCTGATCATCCTCGCGGTGCTGGTGATGGCCTACGGCGTGATCACCCGGCGCACGGTGTTCGGCCGGCAGGTCTACGCCATCGGCGGCAACCTCTCGGCGGCCACGCTGTCGGGCGTCAAGGTGAAGAGCGTCAACTTCTGGATCTTCGTCAACATGGGGCTGCTCTCGGGGGTCGCCGGGGTCATCTACTCGTCCCGGATCAACGGCGCGCAGCCGGGCGCGGGCAACATGTTCGAGCTCGACGCCATCGCGGCGGCGTTCATCGGCGGCGCGGCCGTCACCGGTGGCGTCGGCACGGTCGTCGGGGCCATGGTCGGCGGCCTGATCATGGCCGTGATGAGCAACGGCATGCAGCTCATGGGCATCGACCAGTCGATCCAGTCGGTGGTGAAGGGCCTCGTGCTGCTCCTCGCCGTGGCGTTCGACATCTACAACAAGCGCCGGGCGGGCGCCTCCCGCTGATCCTGCGGTCGAGGTAGACGTGAGGGCTGTTCGCGGGATCGCGGGCAGCCCTCACGTCGATCTCGCGCGGGATTTGCCGAAACGGCCCCGCGAGCACGTGGCCGCACGCGATGCTCCGGGCATGGGTTCGGTTCCCGGCTGGCCGGTGGCGTTCCGCGGCTCCGCCGCGGTCGCGGCGGGTCTGGTCACGAAGGGTGCACTGCGCGGCCCGGCCTTCGAGCGACTGTTCCCGGACACCTACGTCCCGGCGCCCGATGACGGCCCACCCGGCCTGGCGCTGCGCGCGCACGCCGCCTACCGCTACGTCGAAGACGCCGGCGGGGTGCTGTCCGGATACTCCGCCGCAGCGGTCCTCGGCGCCTCCTGCGGGCCATGGAACGCACCCGCCGAGGTCACGGTGCCGCACCGCGGTCAACGCCCGTTGCCCGGTCTGCTCGTGCACCGCACCGACCTACTGCCGGGGGAGATCATCGAGGTGGACGGCCTGCGGGTCACCAGCCCCGTGCGCACCGCGTTCGACCTCGCTCGCCGCGGTGACCTGGTGGAACGGGTCGTCGCGGTCGACCGGCTGGCCAACGTCCACCGCTTCTCCCCCGACCTGCTGCTCCACCTCGCCGCCGGCAAGCGGAGTGCACGGGGCACCGATGCCATCGCGGAGGTACTCGCCCACGTCGATCGCCGTGCCGGTTCCCCCACCGAGACCCGCCTGCGCCTGCTCATCGTCCGGGCCGGGCTGCCCCGTCCCGAGGTCCAGTGGGTGGTGCAGGACGAGCAGACCCGCACCGCCGTCTGGCTCGACCTGGCCTGGCCCGAGCAGCTGATCGGCATCGAGTACGAGGGCGCCCACCACACCGAACCGGACCAGGTGCTCCGCGACGCCGGCCGGTACACGACGCTCGTCGACAAGGGCTGGCGGATGTATCGCTACACGAAGTTCGAGATCCGCCACCGGCCGGAACTGATCGTTGCCCAGCTCGCGCGCGCGAGAGAACGGCCGAGATAGACCTCAGTGCTCTCCAGCGGAGCGTCGCGAACCCTCAGGTCGATCTCGCCCGTCTCGGTCGCTGCCGAGGCGCACGACCCGCCATTCACCGGCGGCGGAACCAGGCGTTCGCCGCCGGGCGGAACATCAGCACCAGTGCGGTGAGCACCGCGACGACGTGCGCCACGCGCAGGCCCGCGCCGATCAGCGTGGGTACCTCGGCCGCGGCGAGGAATTCGGCCGGTGCGCCACCGGCGAGCAGCCAGGTCACCGGTTCGCTCACCAGCGACACGGTGCCTATACCCCCGAGCAGCACGGCCACGGCCCAGCGGGCGGCGTTGCGGCCGGTGCGCAGGCACAGCACCAGCGCGGCGAGCACCGCGTAGATCGTGAACCGGGCGGCAAGCTGCGGCGGCGTGGGCGGCTCGGCCCCGAGCAGGTAGACGAGGGCCTCGAGCGCACCGGCCGCGATGGCCGTGAGCCACAGCAGGATCGAGAGCCGGACCGGCTCGGGTGCGGCGACGGCACGGCGCGCGGGAACGGTCATGCCGTCGAGTCTGCGAGCGGCGGGGCCGGCCGTCCCGCCGGTGCGCCCCCGTTCCGGACGGGGGAGGGCCTTACCCCTCAAGACAGCGGGAACCTTCTGGTGGCGCTCCGCTGTGCAGCACGCCGGGGCTTTGGGTGGCACGGGTGCCACTCCCGGCCGGCCTGCGACACGGGCTCCCCGCCGGCATGCGGCACGGGCTGAACGCAGCCCACTGAACACAACGGCTCCGGCGCACGTACACATCCCGGGACACGACGGTCGGGAGGTGGCTGGGGGATGCGAGGGCGGCGGGTCCGGGACGCGGCGCCGCGCGGGCTCGACTCCGAGCACGCGCTGCGCGCCGCGTACGCCGCCCACGGCGCGGAGCTGTACCGCTTCGCGCTGCGGCAGCTCGGCGACGACGGCGCGGCGCAGGACGTGGTGCAGGAGGTGTTCCTGCGGGCGTGGCGGCGCGCCGACTCCTACGACCCGTCGATCGCGAGCCTGCGGGTGTGGCTGTTCGCCCTCGCCCGCAACGCGGTGATCGACGAGGTCCGCCGGGTCGCCGTGCGGCCGTGGCGGCGCGGGCTGGTCGGCGAGATGACGGCCGACGCGCACGCCGGGAGCGTCGACGCCGCGGAGCACGCGCTCGTCGACACCTGGCTGGTGGAGGAGGCGCTGCGCCGGATCCGGGAGGAGCACCGCACGGCGATCGTGCAGACCTACCTGCGCGGCCGCCCGTACGCGGAGGTGGCCGCCGAGCTCGGCGTCCCGGTGGGCACACTGCGCAGCAGGGTCTTCTACGGGCTCAAGGCCCTGCGCCTGGCGATGGACGAGATGGGTGTGGAGCCGTGAACCGGGACGAGCACCGCGGCGTTCGCGAGTCGTTGGGCGCGTACGCGCTGGGCGGGCTGCCCGACGCGGAGCGGACGGCCGTACGCGCGCATCTCGACGGCTGCGCCGAATGCCGCGCCGAGCTGGCCGAGATCGAGCCGGTGCTCGGCCCGCTGAACCGCGTGGACCCCGACCGGCTCGACCGCACACCGGTGCCACCGCCGGAACTCGGCGAGCAGATCGTGGCGCGGGCCGTCGGCGAGCGCAGGCCGGCACGCCCGCGCGGTGTGCTCGTCGCCGCAGCGGCCGTGGTGGTCGCCGCTGCCCTGGCCGGCGGCGTCGGCTTCGCCGCGGGTTCGCGCGCCACGCCGGACGTGCCGCGCGAACCGGTGCAGGTGCAGGCTCTGGACGCGCGGGTCAACGCCTCGGCCACGGTCGTGCCGCACACCTGGGGCGTGGAGATCACGTTGGAGGCCGGTGGCTTCCGGGACGGTGCCGTCTACCGGGTGGTGGTGCTGGACGAGGCCGGCCGCCGGGTGGGGGCCGGGGAGTTCGTCGGCACGGGTGAGGCGCCGATGCGCTGCAACCTCAACACGTCGGTGCTGCGTGCCCAGGCCACCGGGTTCGACGTCCTCGACGCCGGGGGCACCGTCGTGGTGCACGGGGAGCTGTGAGCTCTCACGCCCGCACCGCGTGCACCACGAGGTTGTCGCGGTAGCTGCCCGCGCCCCGGTCGAACTCCCCCGCACACGTGACCAGGCGCAGCACGTCGTCCGGGGTGGCGCCGAACACCGCGAACGTCGGGAAGGCGTCCTTGGGTACCTGCTCGGTGCCCTGCACGCGGTAGCGCGCCACCGTGCCGTCGGCCGTGGTCACCTCGACCGGGTCACCGGGGCGCAGGGCGTGCAGCCGGTGGAACACGGCCGGGCCGTCCCGGGAGTCGACGTGACCGAGCAGGACGGTCGGGCCGGGACCGCCGGGCCGCCCGCCGCCGCTGAACCACCCGACGCGGGCGAAGTCCTGCGGCACCTCGGCAGCCCCGTCGGCGGCGATGCCGAGCCGCAGCAGCGCGGACTCCACCCCCGCCGCGGGGATCCGGACGGCCACCGGGTCGGCCGCGACCACGGGCCGTGCCGGTGCCGGCGCGGCCACCGCCACGGGGCCGGCGGGCGTCCCGGGATCGCCCGGTGCCGGCGCGCAGCCGGCCACCGCGAGGGCGGCCAGCACGAGCGCCGGCACCAGGACCCCCCGCCCGTCAGCCGCGGGCACGCCGGCGCGCGATCGCCGTCCCCGCCACGGCGGTACCGGCCACGGCCAGCAGCGCCGCGCCGAGCAACGGCTGCCCGGTGTCACCCGCCGCGGCGCCCGCTCCGGTGTCGACCCCGCCCATCGGCACCCGCGTGAGCTGCCCCCGCACGGCGCCTGCGGTGAAGGCGGAGGTGTGGGTGTCGGCGAAGAACGCCGCCGGGTCGGCCTCGATCTCCTTCAGCGAGAAGCCCTCGCCGGTGTCGGTGCCCTCGGCCAGCACCCCGGTGGTGAACGGCCCCTGCAGGCAGCCGTCGCTGCGCATCGCCCCGTTGCCGTCGTCCTCCGGGTTCGGGAACGCGAGCCGCGGCGGACCTGCCGCGCCCTCGGCGGCCTCGTGCACGTGGGTCGCGGTGCGTGCGGGGCTCTGGTAGGGCGGGGTGACCCCGTCGAGGGTGATCTCGTAGCAGATGATCTCCTCGTCGCTGTTGATCCGCAGGTCGAAGGTGCCCGTGGCCCCGGCCTCGCCGGGAGCGGGCCCGTCCGGCCCGACCACCGTGTCGGGCCCCGCCATCGCGGTGAACATGCTGGTGAACGAGTCGGGCTCGGGCACCTCGGCGTCCTGCGCGAAGGCCGGGCCCGCGGCGAGCGCCGCGGTGGCCGTCGTGAGGGCGGTCAGGGTCGCGATCCGGGTGACGGAGCGGCGCACGGGGGTCCTTCCGGAGATGTGGTGCGGACATCCGTGCGTACGCACCGGCCCCGTCCCGCGTTCAGCGCCCCGCGAGCAGCTCCAGCACCGGCGCGAGCTGCTCGGCGAGCGCCCCGTTGACGCTGACGTAGCTCACGCCGTAGGCGTCGCGGCGCCGCTGCAGCTCATCGGCCATCTCCGCCGGCGTACCGCGCAGCAGGCTCTGCGAGTCGTGGGCGACGAGGGTCGCGTGGTCGGTGCCGATGAAGCGCTGGGTCCAGGCCGGGAGCTCGTCGCCGACGGCGAAGAGGTTCATCGCGACCTCGATGTCGTCGGCGCGGTCCCCGGCCGCCGCACGCAACTGCGCGGCCATCCCCGCGAGGTCGTCGCGGCCCGCGAGCGGGGGCGCGGCGAGCGTGACGATGTCGGCGGCCCGCCCGGCGAGCGCGAGCGCCTTCGGCCCTCCGGCCGCGATCAGCACGGGGGTGTGCCGCTCGCCGTCCAGCTCGCGCAGGTGCGCGATGGCGTCGGCCACCTGCTGCAACCGCTCACCGGGCGACCCCCAGGACCGCTCGAGGCTTTCGGTGAACTCCCGGGCCTGAGGCCGCCCGGTGCCGATGCCGAACTCGAAACGACCCTCGGTGAGCACCGAGAGCGAGTGTCCCTCCCAGGCCGCGGCCCGTGGGGCGCGCATCGGGCCGGCCAGCACGAACGTTCCCACGCGCAGCGTCGTCGTGGCGCTCGCCGCCACGGCGAGCGACGGGAACGGGGCGAGCAGCTGCAGCCCGTCGGGCATCAGGAGGCTCGAGTAGCCCAGCTCCTCCGCCCGCCGCGCCGTGTCGATCCACTGCCGCGGGCCGCCCTCGGGTGTCAGGACGACCCCGAACCGGAACCCCAGATCGGACATGATGCGCCTCCAGCAGAATCATTACAGCACTGAACGATTACACTGAAGGTATCGTTCTCGGCTGGTACCGTCCAGCCCGTGAACGACCAGAGCAGGGAGCTGCCGCACCCACCGGGCTGCTCCTTCCTCCTCACCGCGCTGGGCACGCACTCGGCGACGCGCTTCGCCGAGCGGGTGGCCGAGCTCGACCTGACACCGCCGCAGGTCGGCCTGCTGCGACTCATCGCCGCATCACCCGGGCAGAGCCAGCACGCGGTGGCGCAGGTGCTCGGGCTGCCGCCTAGCCGGCTCGTGGGCCTCGTCGACGCCCTCGCCGACCGCGGCCTCGTGGAGCGGCGCCGCAACCCGGAGGACCGGCGCCTGCACGCGCTGCACACCACCGACGCGGCCGAGGCGCTGCTCGCGCGGATCGCGACGGTCGGCCGCGAGCACGACGACGCGATCTGCCGCAGCCTCGACGCGGACGAACGCGCCCAGCTGCGCACCCTGCTCGCCCGGATCGCCGACGACCACGGCCTCACGCCCGGGGTGCACCCCGGCTACCGGCAGCTCCCGCCGCCGCGGGCGGGATAGTGCGCCGCGCAGCGGGTACCGCCGTCTCATGGCATCCGACCGCGAGTACCCGGCACAGCCCGTGCCCGACACCGCCCTGGCCACGGGGAACGACGACGGTGAGCCCGGCGAGCCGCTCGGCGTCAGCACACTGGACGCCGAGGAGGACGACTCGATCGTGCGCGGCCTGGACTAGACGTCCTCCGAGATCGCCTCACGAACGGCCGGGACGATCTCCGCAGCCCAGCGTCCCAGCGAGACGGGATCCTGCGCTCCGCCGTCGGGCGAGAAGAGCATGAACCCCGAAGCCCCATGCTCCCGCACGGCCCCGGTGAGTTCCTCGACCCACTGGTCGACCGAACCGCCGATCCAGCGGCCGTCGGCACCCCGCGTCTCGGCGAGCGGTCGCTCGGTGATGCGACCGGGCAAGTTGAAGATGGTGCGAACCTCTGCCGGATCGCGCCCCACGGCAACCGCCGCCTCGTCGACGACCGGCCGCGACGCCCGGTACCGCTCGCTGAGCCAGTCGGCGGCGTGGCCCGGGATCCAGCCGTCGGCGACGCGGCCGGTGGCGGCCAGCGACTTCGGCCCGACGGACCCCGTCCAGACGAGCGGCGCGGCGACCGGAGCCGGATCGATCCGGCGCACCCGGTGGTGGCGGCCCTCGAACGTGACCGGCGCCCCACCGCCGGACAGCTTCCGGACGAGCACGATCGCCTCCTCGAAGGCGCTCACGGCGTCGGCCGGGGAGAGTCGGGGCGCCCCCATGTCGGCGATGCGGTCCCACAACCCGCCCGCACCCATGCCGAGCACGACGCGGCCACCCGACAACGCCGACAGCGACGTCACGGTCCGCGCCAGCACGGGAGCGGGCCGGGTCGGCAGGTTGGTGACGTTGGCGAACCCCGCGATGCGCTGGGTCTGCCCGAGGACGAACCCGAGCGTGGCGTAGGCGTCCAGGCGCGCGCCGAGGTAGGGGTGGTCGGACAGCGAGAAGACGTCGAGCCCGTCGCGGTCGGCCTGCGAGACCATGCGCAGCAGCTCCGGCCCATCCGCGACGTCGCTGTGGGCCCCGAATCCGAAAACGATCTCTGGAACAGACATCGTCGCACCTCCCGTCCGACGCGACCCTCTTGCGCGCCCTTGAGTTCGTAGCACGAACTATATTGATTCGTACTACGAACTTCAAGGGCGATGCGGCTCCACGAAGACCACCGGAACCTCGTTGTCGCACACCACGCGGCCGAGCAGGTCGGCCAGCACGTCACGCTCGGCAGCACTCAGACCGGCCGGCAGCTCCTCGATGCGCCGGCAGGTCTCGACGTAGAATTCCTCGGCGAGCCTGCTGCCGCGTGGAGTGAGCGCGACGCGCACCGCCCGCATGTCCTGCGGGTCGGGTTCGCGCCGGACCAGACCATTGCGCTCGGTGCGGTCCACCAGCCCGGTGATGCTCGACTTGGCCAACCCGAGCATCGCGCCGAGCTCGCCCATGCCGTACGGCTGCGCCATCAGCACGCACAGCAGCTGCCCTTGCTGGGAGGTGAGGCCGTACTCCCGGCTCGACTCGGCGTACACCGCATTCACCAGGAACGAGGAACGCACCAGGGCGGCTACCACCCCGATGCGGCCGGCAAGGCGTTCACCCACGGGGACAGAGTAGCAGTTCGTGCAACGAACTACCTTTTCCCGCGCGCGGTGCGGCCGTCAGCGCTCCGCGTCGGGCGGCGCTGCCGGTTCCCCCTGGTCCTCGGCCTCGAGCACCCGCCGCTCCGCCTCCCAGCCGGCCTCGTCCATGGACTCCCGGCCCCAGCCCGTCACCACCGCGACGAGGAACACCAGCATCAGCGCCCAGCAGTACACGACGTAGGGCACCGCGTGGAGGGCGTCGAAGCCCTCGAGGTCCGCGCCCCGCACGGTGTCGGCGACCAGCGCGAACGGGATGAGCACGGCGACGCTGTAGGGCAGGATGCCGATGATCGTGGTCGACGCCGCGTCCAGCACGTTGCCCCGTCGCCACGGCGCGATCCGGAACGCGTGGCCGAGTCGCCGGACGTACGGGCCGAGCATGACCATCGTGGGGGTGCCCGCGGTGGTGAGGGCGTTGACGGCGAGCGCGAGCAGGTACATGGTCACCTCGGCGCTGCGCGCGCCGCGGGCCAGCCGGCGGGACCGGACGATCAGCCAGTCGATGAGCCCGCCGGCCCGGAACGTGCCGATCATCCCCATGAGGAAGATCGTGAACACCGCGATGCCGACGAACCCGGTCATCCCGTCGACGACCACACCGCTCGCGGTGAACGTCGAGGCGTCGACCGAGAGCAGGTCCGACCAGCCGAGCAGGCCGGTGACCAGGCCGAGCGCGAGCCCGAACGCCGTGCTCAGGAGCAGGGCCGACACGAAGTGCCACTGCCGCACCATCAGCGCGACCAGCAGCGCGGGCGCGAGCAGCATCACCAGCCCGTCCGGGGCGGCGTCCACCTCGCCGCGCCCCACTCCCCCGGAGCCGGCCAGGCCCACGACGACGTAGACGGCCAGCGTCACCGCCCCGGCGACGGCGGCGTACTTCAGCCGGGACCGGACCACCTTGGGCACGTCCGTGCCCTGCGAGTACGCGGACACGATGGTGGTGTCCGAGACCGGGGCGAGGTTGTCGCCGACGAACGCACCGCCGATGATCGCGCCGACCACGAACAGCGGGTCGGCGCCGATCGCGAAGCCGGCGGGGAAAAGGATCGGGGTGACCGCGAGGATCGTGCCCACGGAGGTGCCGGTGGACAGCGACAGGACGGCGGCGGACAGGAAGGTCACCAGCGGCACCCACGCCGCGGTCAACCCGACCGAGACGGCGAGCCACACGAGACCCTCGATGACGCCCGTCGTGTTGAGCATCGTGCCGAACACGCCGGCGAGGAACCACGCCAGCAGGATCACCGCGAGCATGGGGGACGCGATGCCGGCGATCAGCGCGTCGACGTACTCCTTCTGGCTGCGCGCCAGCAACAGGCCGACCAGGAGCCCGAGCAGCACCATCGGCCAGAAGGCCTCCGGGAGCGCCAGCCCGTTCGCGCCGAGGACCAGGATGCCGACGAGCATGACCAGGAACGGGACGAACAGCGCCGCGACGCCGCCGCGGAACTGCAGGCGGGGTACAGCGACGGGAGGCGACATCGGATTGCCTTCGGCCACCGAAGCTTCACCCCCACTGAACGGACTGCGAACATAGAACCGGCCGTGCCGGGTGTCAACGAAGGAGGGCGAGGTGGTCGGGATCCGCATCCGCGAGCTGCGCAGCGATCGGGGCATGACCCTGACCGGGTTGGCCCGTTCCGCCGGCCTGTCCGCAGGCCTCATCAGCCAGGTCGAGCGGGGGTTGACGGACCCGAGCCTGGAGACCTTGCGCCGGATCGCCCGGGTCCTGGATGTGCCGTTGTTCAGCCTCTTCCGCGATGCGGAGCCCGACTCCGATGCCGTGGTGGTGCGCCGGGAGCGTCGGATGCAGGTCAGCTCGCCGCACGGCGGGATCTCCTACCAGCGCCTGTCCCCCGGGTCCGGGAAGCTGGAGCTGCTGGAGGGCACGCTCGAGCCGGGAGCGGCGTCGGCGCCGAAGCCGTGGAGCCACCCCTCCGAGGAGTGCGTGACGGTCCTGTCGGGGCAGCTGCTGGTGGAGATCGGCAGCACCCGGCACGAGCTCGAGGCGGGCGACAGCTGCTACTTCGACTCCCGCTCCCCGCACCGCTACGTGAACCCCACCGAGGGCCGCACGGTCTTCCTGGTGGCCATCACCCCACCCAGCTTTTAGTCGGGGTGAACGAGCGCGCACCACACCCATCCCCACCTCGGAGCCCTACTGCTGATTTCGCCGGCTTCCTGACAGCAGGATGGCTCCACGGTGCGCTTCGGGGTGTGGTTCTACTGGCCCGCCTGGGCCAGTGGGGCCGGTCTCGTGCGCGCGCTCCATCTCCCGGCGCTGCGGCTGATGGCGATCGGATGGCCGAAGCAGCGGCTGACCAGGTCGGTGGTCAGCACCTCCGCAGCCGGTCCGGCGGCGAGGCACTCGCCGGTGCGCAGCAGCATCGCGTGGCTCGTGCTCGCCGGGAGCTCCTCGAGGTGGTGGGTGACCAGCACCGTCGCCAGCGCCGGGTGCTCGGCGCGCAGCACGTCGAGGCTGTCGATGAGCTGCTCGCGGGCAGCGAGGTCCAGGCCGGTGGCGGGCTCGTCGAGCAGGAGCAGGCGCGGGCGCGGCATGAGCGCGCGGGCGATCAGCGCGCGGCCCCGCTCGCCCTGCGAGAGCGTGGGCCAGCGGGCCTCCCGGCGCGCGCCGACCCCGAGCAGGTCGATCCACCGGTCGGCCTCGGCGTACTCCTCGTCGCTCGGTGCGTGGCGCGGCACCGGCTCGGTGGTGCCGGTCAGACCGGTGAGGACGACCTGGCGAAGCGTCAACGGCGACTGCAGCGGGTGCCGCGGGTTGACGTGCCCGAGGTAGGAACGCAGCTCCCGGACGTCGACGCGGCCCAGGCGCCTGCCCAGGACGTGGACCTCGCCCCGCGTGGGGTGGGTGACCGCACCCATCAGGCCGAGCAGCGTGCTCTTGCCCGCGCCGTTCGCGCCCAGCAGCGCCCAGTGCTCCCCCCGCTGCACGGTGATCGACAACGACCGGAGGAGGTGGACGCCCTCCCGCACGAGGTCCACGTCCAGCACCTGCAACACCGGTCCGGTGTCGACGGGTCGCGCGGTGCTCACTGTGCCCTCCCAGTACTCGATCTTCGCGCCCGTCCCGGCGAGGGCCGCACGGCACCGCCGGCACCGGGGCGAACAGGTCGGCCGGCACGGGGTCGCCGGGCAGCTGCACGACCGCGCGGGTGGACCGCGGGTCGGCGTCGACGCAGGGGACCGGTTCGTCGGCCGCGCGCCGGCGACGCCAGGCTAGCAATCGGATGCATGGCCTCCGGCGCCCGGCGCCCTCGGCGAGCGCGTCGGCCCAAGATCCTTCCGAGATCCAGCTGATCGCCCCCCGAAGGGCGATCAGGTCGATCTCAGATCGATCACCGCTCCATGATCCGTCCGAGATCGACCTCAACGCCCTGCCGAGGGCGAACAGCTCGATCTCAGAACGATCAGCGCCCGGGGTCGCGCACGAGTTGCGGTCTCGCTGTGTGGCGGAGCCACACTCTGGACCCAGGATTCATGGGGCCCGCACACAGGGCGGATCGCGCCCCGCGGACGTACCGTTCTCCACCATGGTCGCCGCCGCCGCACCCCCGCTCGCGGGCCGTCGCGCGCTGGTCACCGGGGCCGCGTCGGGCATCGGGGCGGCCATGGCGCGGCGGCTCGCGGCCGACGGCGCCGCCGTGCTCGCGGTCGACCGCGACGAGGCCGGGTTGGCGGAGCTCACGCGTGCCACGACCGGTGTGGAAGCCCTGCCGTGCGACCTCTCCGACCTCGCCGCCGTCGACGCACTGCCGGCCGACGTGGACGTGCTCGTCAACAACGCCGGGCTGCAGCACATCGCCCCGATCCCGGAGTTCGACCCCGACCGGTTCTCGCTGGTCCTGCGGGTGATGCTGGAGGCACCGTTCCGGCTGGCCCGCCGCACGCTGCCGCACATGTACGCGCGCGGCTGGGGCCGGGTCGTCAACGTCTCCAGCGTGCACGGGCTGCGCGCGAGCCCGTTCAAGTCGGCGTACGTGGCCGCGAAGCACGGGCTGGAGGGCCTGTCCAAGGTCATCGCGCTCGAGGGCGCCGCGCACGGCGTCACGAGCAACTGCCTCGACCCCGCCTACGTGCGCACGCCGCTCGTCGAGCGGCAGATCGCCGACCAGGCCCGCATCCACGGCATCGACGTCGATGCCGTGGTGGAGCAGGTCATGCTCGCGCCCGCCGCGGTGAAGCGGTTGGTCGAGCCCGAGGAGGTGGCCGAGCTGGCCGCCGTGCTCTACGGACCGGCGTCGGCGTCGATCACCGGCACGTCACTGTCGATGGACGGCGGCTGGACCGCCCACTAAGGACAGCCCGCCCACTAAGGACCGCCCGCGAACTAGGAACACAGGGAGACAACGTGGTCACCGACAAGACATCCGGGAAACCGGGCAGCGGCGGCATCATCAAGGTGGTTGCCGCGAGCATGGCCGGCACCACCGTGGAGTGGTACGACTTCTTCCTCTACGGCGTGGCCGCGGCCGTCGTGTTCCCGGCGGTGTTCTTCCCGTCGAACGACCCCGCGGTCGGCACCCTGCTCGCGCTCGGCACGTTCGCGATCGGGTTCATCGCCCGGCCGATCGGCGGGCTGGTCTTCGGCCACTACGGCGACAAGCTCGGCCGCAAGAAGCTGCTGGTGATCAGCCTCGTCGGGATGGGCGTCGCGACGTTCGCCATCGGGCTGCTACCCGGCTACGCGACCATCGGGTTCGCGGCGCCGGTGCTGCTGACCGTCCTGCGTCTCGTGCAGGGCTTCGCTATCGGCGGGGAGTGGGGCGGGGCCGTGCTCATCGTCTCCGAGCACGGCGACCCGGCGCGGCGCGGCTACTGGGCGAGCTGGCCGCAGGCCGGCGTCCCGATCGGGCAGTTGCTCGCCAACGGCCTGCTGTTCGTGCTCGCCGCGGTGCAGAGCGAGCAGGACTTCCAGTCGTGGGGTTGGCGGATCCCGTTCCTGCTCTCCGCGGTGCTGGTGCTGATCGGGCTCTACATCCGGCTGTCGATCGAGGAGTCGCCGATCTTCAAGGCGGCCCAGGCCCGCGCCGCCGAGCTCGCCGCGGCCGGCGAGAAGGAGATCGTCCCGATCGTCGACGTGTTCCGCCGCTACCCGCGCGAGGTGTTCACGGCGATGGGCGCGCGGTTCGTCGAGAACGTCTGCTACTACGTCTTCACGATCGTGATCACCAGCTACGTGACGCAGCGGCTCGGCCTGCCCAGCTCGTTCGTGCTCGGGGCGGTGCTCATCGGCGCGGCGGTGCACGTGGTGGTCATCCCCATCTGGGGCGCGCTGTCCGACCGCTTCGGTCGCAAGCCGATCTACCTGCTCGGGGCGGCAGGCGTCGGCGTCTGGGCGTTCGTGTTCTTCGCGCTCGTCGACACCGGCAACTTCGCGCTCACCGTGCTCGCGGTCGTCGGCGGGCTCGTGTTCCACGCCGCCATGTACGGGCCGCAGGCCGCGTTCCTGTCCGAGCTGTTCGGCACGAAGGTCCGCTACTCGGGCGTGTCGGTCGGTTACCAGCTCGCGTCGGTCGTGGCGGGCGGGATCGCGCCGCTCATCGCGGTGTGGCTCTACACCACGTTCGACTCCGGCTACGCGGTGTCGGTGTACGTGGCGCTCAGCGCGGTGCTGACCATCGTGGCGGTGGCCGGCTACGGCGAGACCAGCAAGCGCGACCTCTCCGAGGACCACGCGATCAGCCCCGGCACGAGCCGCTGACCGGAGCTCACCCAGCGGAGGACGGTGGCATCATCACCGCCGTGTCCCGGACGGCGCTGGAGCTGCTGCGCCTGCTCGCGCAGGACGCGCCGGCCGAGCGCATCGAGGAGCAGACGCGCGCGCTCGCGACCGCAGACCCGGAGTCGGGAGCCGTCGCCCGCGAGCTCGCGCTGCGCGTCCGCGCGGGGATCGACGGGCACCGCAGGCGCGAGGCGGAGCTGTCCGCGCTCGTGGACATCGCCCGCGACCTCGCGTCGCACCCGGAGCCGGGCGGGGTGCTCGACACGATCGTGCGCCGCGCCCGCGGCCTGCTCGGCGCCGACGTCGCCTACCTGACGCTGGCCGACGCGCAGCGCGGCGACACGTTCATGCGGGCGACGGCCGGCTCGGTCTCGGCGCGCTTCCAGGCCCTGCGGCTACCACTGGGCGCGGGCCTCGGCGGCCTGGTGGCGCAGACGCGGCGGCCCTACTGGACCGCCGACTACCCGGGTGACGCCCGCTACGACCACACCCGCGAGATCGACGAGGCCGTCGAGGAGGAGGGCCTCGTCGCGATCTGCGGCACCCCGCTGCTGGTGGACGGCGAGTTCGTCGGGGTGCTGTTCGCGGCGCACCGCGCGCGGCGTCCGTTCGCCAGGGCGGAGGTGGCGCTGCTCGGTTCGCTGGCCGCGCTGGCCGCGGTCTCGCTCCTGCAGTCGCGCCGGGCCGCCGAGACGGCGGGCGCGCTGGCGGCCCTGTCGAGCGCGCACGCGGGGATCGAGCAGGCCGCCGCGGCGCACGACCGGTTCGCCGGCGTCGTGCTCTCCGGTGGCGGGGTGGACGACATCGCCGCCGCGCTGGGCGATCTGCTGGGCTGCTGGGTCGCCGTCCTGGACGTGGACGGCCAGCGGCTCGCGGCGCACGGCGCGGTGCCCGACGAGGTCGCCGGCGCCCTCGCCGTGCGGCGGGCCGCCGACTCCGGACGCCTCGTGAGCACCGACGGGACATGCGCGGTCGCGGTGCGGGCGGTCGGGCAGCGGTTGGGCACGCTCGTGCTCGGCGGCCGCGCGGACCTCGACGACGGGCAGGTCCGCACCGTGGAGCGGGCCGCGATGGTCACCGCGCTGGTGCTGCTGTTCCGGTTGCGCGAGGCCGAGGCCGACCAGCGGGTGCGCACCGACCTGCTCGCCGAGCTCCTCGCCCGGCCGGCCGCGGAGGTGGACACCACGCTTGTCGAACGGGGCAGGCTGCTGGGGCTGCGCCTGCAGACGCCGCACGTCGTGGCCGTCTGCCGGGGCCGCAGGCGCGGCGTGGCACCGGCGGCCGCGGCGGCGGGCGACGGGCACGGGCTGGCCGGTGAGCACCACGGCGAGGTCGTGGCGGTCGTGCCGGGCCGCGACGCCTCGGCGGTGGCCACCCGGCTGGCCCGCCACCTCGGCGGCGACGGCACGCCCGTCACGGTGGGCGCCGCCGGCCCGGTGGTGCCCGCGGCCGGCCTGCGCGACGCCCACGCCGCGGCCCGCCGGACCACCGACGCGCTGACCGCGATCGGGAAGTCCGCCGGGTCCGCCCGCGACCTCGGCTTCGCCGGCCTGGTGAGCGGTACCGCCGAGATCGACGGCTACCTCGATCGCGTGCTCGGGCCCGTCGCCTCCTACGACGCCCGGCGCGGCAGCGACCTGCTCGGCACCCTCGATGCGTACTTCGCGGCCGGCGGGAGCCCGCGCCGCGCCGCGGGCGCGCTGCACGTGCACGTCAACACGGTCGCGCAGCGGCTGGAGCGGGTGACGACCCTTCTGGGTGCGGACTGGCAGGCCCCCGACCACGCTCTGGAGCTGCAGCTGGCGCTACGCCTGCGGCGGCTGCGCCGGGAGACCGGCGGCGGGGACGGCACGCCGACGCCGTGAAGCCCCACGGCTGCGACCCACCGGCGGGCGCCGGATGGTTCCCGCCCGTCGCTCGACGGCGACCGCTCGCCGTGACCGCGCGCAGTAGCCGATCACCGATCGTGATCGCCCACTCGACGGACTCCCCCAACTGCGGCGAATCTCCTCCCGGTAACGCCCGTTGTGCCCGATGACCGGGGCCGGCGGAAAGGGGAGCCTCCGCCGGCACCGGTTGATCTTCTTCCCGCTCTCAGCGGAGGCGGAACACCGGGTATCCCGGCGCGATCGCACGCAGCGTCTCGTCGGAGGCCGAGGCGTCGACGCCGTCGAAGAACACCCCCACCTCGAACTTCCAGCGGCGCAGGTAGGCCCGCAGGATCTCGGGCTTGTCGGCGTCGCTCACCTCGTCGGCCCCGAACACCTCGACGCGCCGGCCCAGCCGCAGCTCGCCCGCACCCGCGGCGGCCCGGAGGTTGCGCACCCACTGCGTGTGACCGCGCGGCGCGACGAGATAGCGCGCGCCGTCGTGGGTCAGCAGGTTGACGGGCACGGTGCGCCACTCCCCGCTGCTCCGGCCGCGCACGGCGAGCAGTCGCGAGCCCCAGACGCTCATCCCACGGCCGGTGAACCACTCGACCACGCGGTTGAACACGCCGGTTGCGCGGCCGGCTTCGACGTAACGCTGACTGCTGTCCATGGTGCACCCATCCGCTTCGAGAGCGCTGCTCTTACCTAAGAGCAGTGGACCAGGCGTCGGACATCGCGTCAAGAGCACTGCTCTCGACCGGAAGGTCGTCAGCGGATCGTAACGAGCTCGGGCGTCGCGGGGGGCGGTGTGGCACGCGCTGCCCGCATTCGGCGTGCCACCGCGAAGCCACCGGCCGTCAGCAGCGCCATCAGACTCCCGGCCAGGAGGCTGAGCAGCGGGTTCCCGCCGGTGAACGGGCCGAGAGCGAGCCCGATCAGCAGCATGTAGGCGCTCCACACCGCGGAGCTGACCACCGTCCAGGGCAGGAAACGACGCAGTGGCAGGCCGAACCGACCGGCCGCCGCGGTGCTCACCAGACGGCCGCCGGGGACGAACCGCGCGCCGACGAGCGCGACGCCCGGCCGCTGCAGCATGTGCCGGCGCACCCAGGCCGACAGGGCGTACTCGGTGTCGGTGGAGCGCGCCAGCAGGCGGTGCGAACAGCGTCCGAGCCAGTAGACGACGAGGTCACCCAGCACCGAACCGACCAGTGCGGCGGCGAACAACCCGGCCACCATGCCCTCGTTCCACCCGCCGAACGCCGTGGTCGACGCCGACATCAGGATGGTCTCACTGGGCAGCACCGGGAACGGCGCATCCACCGCGATCATGACGACGAGCAGCGGCAGCAGCCAGGCGCTACGCAGCACCGCGTCGCACACGGCCAGGACGTCCAACAGTGCAGGTCCTCTCGGTCGCGCTCGCGCCCGCGGACGGGGTCACGGCGAGTGCTTCCAGGCTTCCAGACGCCCCGAACGGCCGACCCTACCCCCACGCACCGTCCGGGTGTCACTCCGTCGCGCTACAGGGAGCGTGCACGGGCGAACATCGACCTACGCTCCGCATCCGTGTCCCCTTGCCGTTCCGCTCTGGTCACCGCCGTGGTCGCGGTGCTCGCAGCGCTGGGCACGGCCACGCCCGCGACAGCGGCGTCCAACGCCGCCGCCCCGGCCCCGTTCGCCACGGCCGCCGCCGCCACCATCACCCCCGGTGTGCGCATGATCAGCCCTGTCGGCGACGGCGCGGTCAGCACGTGCACGGCAGCGTTCGTCTTCCGCGGCGGGGAGCGGATCTACCTCGGGTACGCCGCGCACTGCGCCGGCTCGGGCGAGTCGATGGGCCTGTCCGGGTGCGAGGAACCCGCCCTGCCGCTGGGCACCGACGTCGTCATCGAGGGCAACGACGGTTCGCGCACCGGGGGCCGGCTCGCCTACAGCTCGTGGGGCACGATGCAGGAACGCGGCGAGACCGACGGTTCGCGCTGCTTCTCCAACGACTTCGCGCTGGTGCAGCTCGACCCCGCCGACGTCGAGCGGGTCAACCCGAGCGTCCCCGTGCTCGGCGGTCCCACCGCCCTCGACACCGACGGCACCCGTCGCGGCGAACCCGTGTACAGCTACCAGCCCCGCAACGGCGGCACGACCGTGAAGCAGGGCCGCAGCCTCGGCGTGAGCGCGGACGGACTGTTCCACCGCATGGAGACCGTGCCGCCCGGGCGCCCCGGCGACTCCGGCAGCGGTTACGTCGACGCGGAGGGTGACGCCTTCGGCGTGCTCAGCATCCTGTTCCTGGACGGCAGCAGCACCAACGGCGTGGCCGACCTCGCCGAGGCGCTCGCCTACGCCACCGCCTACGGCGACCTCGGGCCCGTGGCGCTCGTACCCGGGACCGAGCCGTTCGGGGCGCGAACCTAGGAGCGCCCGAGGAAGCGCGTCATGACCGGCACCAGCACGTCGGTCTCCTGCACCACCTCCGTGTGCCGGGTGGCGGGCAGCACCGCCAGCTGCGCGTGCGGGATCAGCTCGAGCATCTCGGCGGCGTGCTCGATGCGGACGAAATCGGTGTCGCCGATCACGAGCAGCACGGGTGCCTCGATGCCGCGCAGCTCCTCCGGCGCCCAGCCGGGATGGCCGTGCACCAGGACGTTGAGCCGCTCGGCGAAGGCGTCGAAGTGGTCCGGGTCCGGGGCCACCCGCTCGTACTCCTGCCGCATCTCGGCGAACTCGGCGTCGGTCGGCATTCGCACCGACGCCGGGTCGCTCAGGTCGTGGTAGCCCTCGGGGCGGTAGTGCGTGGCGGCGAGGACGAGCCGGTCCACCCGCTCGGGGTGGCGCATCCCCAGCTGCAGCGCCACGATGCCGCCGAGGCTGAACCCGAGCACGTCCGCGCGCTCGAGGCCGAGGTGATCCAGGAGCGCCACGACGTCGTCGGCCATGTCGGGGTACGTCGGTTCGCGCTCCACGTCGGCGGTGCGGCCGTGCCCCTGCATCTCGACGCCGATGATCCGGTGGGAACCGGAGAGCAGCGGGATCAGGTCGCGGAACGACAGGTCGATCGTCTGCAGCCCGCCGTGCAGCAGCACCAGCGGCCGGCCCTGGCCGTGGACCTCGTAGTACAGCCGGAGCCCGTTGACATCTGCGTACTGCCCGGCGGTTGCGGTGGTGGTCATACCCATGAGACTGGCATCGACCGCCGGAATCATCGCTCGCGGCACACCGTGCCCGTTCTCAGGGCACGAAGGTCGGATCCGGCTCGACCACCACCTCCAGCACCAGCGGCTCCGTGCGCGCGGAGAGGGTGGGCACCACCTCGTCGAGGGCGGCGAGCAGGGCGGGGTGGTCGCTCACGCGGCGGGCCGGACACCCGAAGGACTGCGCGAGCCCACTGACGCTGACCTCCTCGAACGCCGGCCAGGGCGGCTTCCCGCCGCGCTGCTCGGCCAGCCGGTCCATGATGGCGTATCGGCCGTTGGCGAGCACGACGAACAGCGCGCCGACGCCGTAGTGCGCGGCGCTCCACAACGCCTGGATCCCGTACAGCGACGACCCGTCGCCGACGACCGCGACCACGGGTCGCTCCGGCGCCGCCATGCGCACCCCGATCGCCGCAGGCAGTGCGAACCCCAGCCCGCCCATCGCGGCGCTGAGGAACCCCAGCGGGCGGCGCGCGGGCAGCAGCCGGTGCAGGTCCGGGCGGCTCGAGGGCGTCTCCTCGACGACCACCGTCTCCGGCGGCACCCGCGCGGCCAGCGCGGACATCACGTGCGCGGCCCGCAACGGCTCCCCCGCACCCGGCGGTGGCGGTGCGGGGGCCCGTGACACCACCGGCAGCGGGGCGTCCGGGCGCTCCGGCACGCGCGCGGCGAGCAGGCGGCAGACCTCCGCGGGGCTCGCGAGCACGGCGAGATCGGCCGGGCTGTGGTGCGCGTCCTCCGCGTCGTCGGTGACGAGCGCGACCGCGGTGCCCGGCGCGACGAACGGGCCCTCCTCGAACGGGTACTGGCGGAACACCGGCGCGCCCACCACGAGCACCACGTCGTGACCGGCCAGCGCCTGCCGCAACCGTGCGCGCCCGGCCGGCAGGTGCCCGGCGAACTGCGGGTGGTCCTGGGGGAACCCGGCGCGCGCCGCGAACGGCTCCTGCCACACCGGGCAGCGCAGCCGCTCCGCCAGCCGCACCAGCGCCGTCCACGCCGCTTCGTGGTCGGCGTCGGCGCCGACCACCAGAGCCGGGGACGCAGCGCCGCCGACCAGCGCGGCGAGCTCCTCCACCGCGGCCGGCGCCACGGCGGTGGACCGGTGCAGCACGGCAGGAGCGGGCACCGGGCCGTCGTCGGCCTGCGCGGACCAGTCGTCGCTCGGCACGATCACCAGCGCCGGGCCGCGCCCGTCGCGCGCCTCGTGCCAGGCCCGCGCGACGGCGCCCGGCACGTCCTGGGGCCGGGCGGGCGTGTTCACCCACACCGGGTAGCGCCCCGCCAGCCCCTCCAGCTCGCCGGCGAGGAACGGCGCCGATGCGAGGTGGCGACGGTCCTGCTGGCCCACCAGCACCACCAGCGGAACCCGGTTCACCCGCGCCGTGGCGAGCGCGCCGACCGCGTTGCCCAGACCGGCGGTGGTGTGCAGGTTGACCAGGGCGGGGCGGTCCAGCGCGGTGGCGAACCCGGTGGCCGCACCGACCACCGAGCCCTCGTGCAGGGCGAGGACGAACGCGAGGTCGTCGGGCAGGTCGGTGAGGAACGCGACCTCCGTGGACCCGGGGTTGGCGAAGATCGTGGTGAGACCGTGGCGACGCAGGACGTCGAAGGTCGCCTCGCGGACGGTGCGCGTCATGCGGCTGCTCTCGTACCGGTGACGGCGACCGCCGCGACGGCGATCCCGCCGAGCGCGGCCACCGCGGCGAAGATGTAGAAGCCCCACGGGTAGGCGATGCCCGCGGTGAGCAGGGCCCCACCGATCAGCGGGCCGCTGATCGCGCCGAGCCGCCCGACCCCGCTGGCCGCGCCGATCGCGGTGCCGCGCGCCGCCGCCGGGTAGAGCTGGCTGACGTAGGCGTAGACCAGCACCTGCGCGCTGAACACGAACACACCAGCCAGCAGCACACCGACGTACACCCCGATGCCCGGCAGCCGGACGGTGAGCAGGGCGAGGAACAGCGCGGCAGCCGCGAACCAGGCGACCACCGCCCGCCGGGTGCCGATCCGGTTGGCCACCTGCCCGGCCACGAGCAGGCCCAGGACCGCGCCGACGTTGAGCACGAGCAGCAGCGCCAGCGCGGCACCCAGCGGGTAGCCGGCCCGGCGCATGATCTCGGGCAGCCACGTGTTCAGCCCGTAGACCAGCAGCAGGCCCATGAACGAGCTCACCCAGAACGCGATCGTGGCGCGCAGGTACCCGCCGCGGAACAGGATGGTCACCGGGTTGCGCTCGTGCGCCGTGCGCCCGCCGCCGGCCCGCTCCCGCAGGAAGGACGCCGACTCCGGCAGGTGGCGCAGGATCAGCGGCACCAGCACCAGCGCCGGAAGCGCTCCGATCACGAACATCGCCCGCCATCCCATGGCGGGGATGACGACGATGCCCAGCAGCGCGGTCAGCACGGCGCCCGCGTGGTAGCCGGTCATGAGGACCGTGGTGGCGCTTCCGCCCTTGCCCTGCCGGGCGTACTCGTTGACCAGCGCGATCGCCACCGGCAGCACGCCACCGAGCCCGAGACCGGCGAGGAATCGCAGCACGCCGAACGTCCACGGGTCGGGTGCGAACGCGCACAGCAGCGTGAGCACCGAGAACCCGACCACGGTGAGCAGCATCGTTCGCCGCCTGCCGATGATGTCGGTGATCGTGCCGATCGTCAGGGCCCCGACCATCACGCCGAGCAGGCCGACCACCGAGATCAGGGATCCCGTGGCCGGGGTCAGGCCCCACACCCCGTCGCGCAGCATCGGCGAGAGGACCACGCCCAGTACCACGAGGTCGAACCCCTCCAGCGCCACGGCCGACCAGCACAGGGGCGCCACCCAGCCGGCTCCCCGCTCCGGGGGTTCGCTCGGATTCGTCGATGGATCCGCGGGCATGTCCCCACCTTCCTGCCGGACGTTGCGCGGCAGTATCGGTGGCACCTCCGACATCGTCAGGACGCACTTCCGCTCATCGGAAGGGCGGGTGCGAGCGATGAGTTCTCCTGCGCGGCGCGGTCCAACCCCCCGACCGCAACGAACGCCCCGGAAGGACGACCGATGACCACCTCCACCGCCACCCCGGCCACCCGACCCGCCTCACGCGCCGGGCACCGCGCCCTGTGGGTCCTGCAGATCCTGATGGGCGTCTTCTTCGTGGTCGTCTCCGCGGCGCCGAAGTTCGTGGGCGACCCGTACGCGGTGCAGATCTTCACCGAGATCGGCGCCGGCCAGTGGTTCCGCTACGTCGTGGGTGCCCTCGAACTGGCCGGCGGGATCGGCCTGCTGGTCCCGCGGCTGGCCGGGCCCGCGGCGCTGGGCCTGATGGCACTCATGATCGGCGCGGGCTACACCCAGGCGGTCGTGCTCGACGCGCCTGCGATGCTCACGAGCCCAGCCGTCTTCTTCGTACTCGCCGCCGTGATCGCATGGGGCCGACGCGCCTCGATCACCGCCTGGATTCCCGGGCGCACCCATTGACCCGCAGACCCACGAAACGACACGCCCGCCGCATTCCGCGGTCGGGCGTGCCGTTCGTGTGCAGCTCCGCAATTGCGCGGCGCGGCTATTTCTCCTGCGTCGCCTTCGTCTCGCAACTGAGCGGGGCGTCGCCGGCACTCGGATCCGACGATCCGGAGCCGAGGATGCCCAGCACGTTGCCCAGCCCCACGGCCGCCGTGACGTCCGGGCAGACGTTCACGCCGTTGAGCAGGTTGAGGTCGCCGAGGTTGAGCAGCCCGTCCTGCGGGGCGTCGTCACCGGTGATGACCTGTTCCGCGTCGTCGGCGCGCTCCTCACCCTCGGGTGGGGTATCGGCGTAGGCCACGGGACCCAGCGCCAGCACGGCCGCGAAGCTCGCGGCGACGACGATTCCAGCCTTCTTCCACACCTTCGTCTCCTGAATGAGTGAGCACGGCCTCGACCGGATCCCATTTGGGGCCAGCACGTCGAAGCGGTCGCCACTGGCAAACAGAAAACTAACCTTGCGTCGGTCGTTCCTTCCACGGCTGTCCTCCCATCGAGTGGAAGCCGTTGCGGAACGCGAGAACAGCACGTTTGGACAGCACCGCGCGGGGAAGCGCATTCGCTTCCCAGTACTCACGGTGATCATTTGCCGGTGATCTCGCCGAGCCCCGTGCGTATCGTCACGCTTCGTGTCCGATCAGTCGCTCGTGGCCGAGCTGGTGATCGTCGGAGCCGCCCGCCCGGCCGTCGCGACACGCCGAGCGTCGACATCCCCGAACGGGGGAGGCGGCTCGCCGCACAGCGGACGGCCCGGGCATCCCCCGCCCGGGCCGTCCTCCCCTCCCCCCCGGAGGTTCAGGGGCCGGCGACGAGATCCACCCCGATCGTCGCGAGCACCCCGAAGGCGATCCCCCACAGCACGATGGAGACGATCTGCCAGAAGATGACGGCGTTGCGGGAGGCGCCGAACGACACCATCGCCGCCGACGTCACCTGGCTCGGCAGGATCGTCTGCCCCAGCAGGCTCACGCCGGCCACCCCGTACCGGTCGAAGGCCCGGCGCAGCTTCTGCTTCTTGGGGGTGTCCTCCCGGCCGCCACGCGCCAGCTTCCCGCGAAGGCCGTGGGCACCGAGCACGAGCACGGTCATCGATGCGACGTTGCCGACGACCGCGGCCGTCACCGCCACCACCGGGTTGATCCCGGCGAGCACTCCGATGACCGATCCGAAGTAGGACTCGACGAACGGGATGGCCCCGGCGAGCGCCACGCCCAGCCACTGCAGCACCGGCGGGAGCGTGGCCGTGAAGTCCTGCAGGGCCTGGATCATGTGCATTCCGTTCCGTCGCGCGTCGTCGTGGGGACCCACTCTCGCCGGTGCGGACCTGGCGCCAGTAGTCCCGCCGGTCACGTCTCGCGTTGACAGGCGGCTCCGGCGGCGATGACAGCTGTCACGCTTCAGGCCGGTGCGGTCACCGGCCGGAGCGGTCGTTCGCGGGATCGCGGAGCGACCGGACGTGACGCACCAGCACCCGGCGGGCCCACTGCCCGTCGGCTTCAGCGGGCTCGTGGACGAGGTGCGCGGCGAGCCCGTCGAGCAGGGCGTGCAGCCGGAGGGCCTCGAGCTCCCGGTCGGCGTCGGCCGCCAGGTCGGTGCCGTTGTCGAGCCGGCCGATCATCCACCGGCAGGCCTCGCGCGTGGTCCGATGGGCGCCGTCGCGCACACCGCGGAGCTCGGCGTTCGCGTTCGCAGCGGTGAACAGCGCCAGGTAGACCTCCATCTCCGCCCGGCGCTCGCGGTCCAGCGGCAGCAGCTCCGCCGCCACCGCCTCCACCTCCTGCACCGCCGTCGGCAGCGGCAGCACGGACGCCACGCGCGCCGTGGCGCGATCGATGACCAGTCGCAGGGCGAACACCAGCAGCTCGGTCTGGCTGGCGAAGACGTGGCGCAACGAACCGGCCGACCGTCCCGCCTCGGCGGCCACGGTGCGGACCGAGGCCGCGCCGACGCCGTCGCGCAGGATCACCCGCCACGTCGCCTCGGCGAGCTCCTCCCGCCGTTCGTCGTGGTCGATGAGCTTGGGCACGTGGTCCTCCCCGCTCAGGCCCGCGACCGGTGGGCGGCGAAGAACTCCCGCACCGACCTCGGCAGCCAGAGCAGGCCGAGGACGACCAGGTGGATCACGTCCCCACCGATCGCCCACCAGAGGTACTCGGGGCCCTTCGAGGCCGAGTCGAGGCTGTTGGCGGTGGCCAGGACCATGAGGACGGTCAGGGCGATGCGCGCCCACCCGCGCCCCTTCATCGCCTTCACCCCGAACCACACGGCGACCGCCGCGTAGATCACGTGCAGCACCGCCCCGTAGGCGATCGCCGCGGCGACCGCGAAGTCGAGCTGCGGGCCGCTCAGGGACGGGTCCTCGCGCGTGATCGTCCCCGCGGTCATGGCCGGGTCCAGCGCCATCATGATCGGCAGCGCCGCCAGCACGACGACGAGCACCGCGAGAGCCACCCCGAGCCATCGCAGGGGAGGCGGGGCGACGATCCGGCGAGGCTCGGCGTGGTAGTACGGCTGTGCCACCATACGATGGAGGGTACAGGGCCCCCGCCACCGCCGATCCGCGACTTGCCTTGAAGTGCACTTCAACTCCTACCGTCGGCCGGGACGCGATGAACGGAGTGACGATGAGCGGAGCACCGGGCCGGTACGGCCTCGCGCTGGACGTGACCGACGACCTGGAGGCACAGGCGGCCGCCGCCGAGGAGCTGGGGTACTCGGCGATCTGGGTCGCCGGGGGGCAGCTCGCGAGCCTGGAGCCGCTGCCGCGGATCCTGCGCGCGACCACGCGCATCGCGGTGGCACCCGGGATCATCCCGCTGGACCTGCACGGGCCCCCCGAGATCGCCGCGCTCTACGCCGAGGCGGAGCGGATCGCGCCGGGCCGCCTCGTGGTGGGCATCGGCGGTCCGCAGCGGCTGCGCACCGGGGCGCTGGCCGCGGTGGAGCACGCGCTCGACGAGCTCGACGCCGTCGCGGCGGCGCCCCGGGCCCGCAGGCTGCTGGCCGCGCTCGGACCCCGCAAGCTCGACCTGGCCCGGGACCGGTTCGGGGGCGCCATCACGCTCCTGGTGGACCCCGGCTACACGAGGTGGGCACGCGAGCGGCTCGGCGAGGCGCCGACCCTCGCCGTCCAGCAGATGGTCGTGCTCGACGAGGACCCCGGCGCCGCCCGCGCCGCCGCGCGCGGGCCGCTGGGATTCCTGTCCACGGTGGGCGGCTACGCGGCGGCGTTCCGCCGGATGGGGTTCGACGACCGCGAGATCCGCGACCTGGACGACCGCCTCGTCGACACGGTGGTCGCGTGGGGCGGCGCCGACGCCGTGGCGGCCCGCATGCGCGCGCAGGAGGCGGCGGGCGCCGACCACGTGGTGGTCTCCCCCGTTCCGACGGCGGACGGGCCCGGCGCGTTCGAGATCGTCGAACGGCTGGCACCCGCCCTCCTCACCTGTGCCTGAGCGGGGGCGGGGCCGCCGTCAGTAGGCCCGGCCGATCAGCACCGTGTGCCTGGCCGGCTCGCCGGTGATCAGGCAGGTGGGTGCCGGCGGGTCGGCGTCGACGATGCACCGGACCGTGGCGCCGGTCCGCGCGGCGAGCGCCCGCTCCGACTCCTCGGTGCCGGACCAGGCGGCGAGGAACAGCCCTCCGCCGCCCACGCGCCGTGCGAACTCGTCGAACTCCGTGACGGGGTGGGTGCGCTCCTCCCGGAAGCTGCGTGACTGCGCCAGGAGTGCCTGCTGGATCTCCTCGAGGAGGCCGGCGGCGGCACGTGCGGCGCCGTCCAGCGGGGCGGCGCTCTTGCTGCGGTCGTCGCGGCGCACCAGCGTGGCCCGGCCGGAGGCCAGCTCCCGCGCACCCAGCTCGATCCGGACGGGCACCCCCTTCAGCTCCCAGTCGACCGAGCGCCGTCCGAACGAGGTGTGGGTGCGGTCGTCGACGTGCGCGCGGACGCCGGCGTCGCGCAGCTCCGCCTCGATGCGCCTCGCCGCCCCGGCGACCTCGTCGTCCTCGTCCAGCTGCAGGACCACCACCTGGTGCGGCGCGATCGCCGGGGGCAGTCGCAACCCGTGGTCGTCGCCGTGGACCATGATCAGCCCGCCGATCATCCGGGTGGACGTGCCCCACGACGTGGTGGCGACGTGGCGGCGCTCGCCGTCGGCGTCGAGGTAGCGGATGTCGAAGGCGCGGGCGAAGTTGTGGCCCAGGTTGTGGCTCGTGCCCATCTGCAGCGCCTTGCCGTCGCGCATGAGCGCCTCGCAGGTGAGGGTGTGATCGGCGCCGGCGAACCGCTCGCCCGCCGACTTCTCCCCCACCACGACCGAGATCGCCAGCGACTCCTGCATGAACTGCCGGTACACGCCCACCATGCGCCGGGTCTCCTCCACCGCGTCCTCGAAGGTGGCGTGGGCGGTGTGGCCCTCCTGCCAGAGGAACTCGGTGGTGCGCAGGAACAGGCGCGGCCGCAGCTCCCACCGGACCACGTTGTTCCAGAGGTTGACCATCAGGGGCAGGTCCCGGTGCGACTGGACCCACTTGGCGAAGTAGTGGTTGATCACCGTCTCGGAGGTCGGCCGCACCACGAGCGGCTCGGCGAGCTCCTCCCCGCCGCCGTGGGTGACCACGGCCAGCTCCGGGGAGAAGCCCTCGACGTGCTGCTCCTCCTTCTCCAGGAAACTCATGGGGAACAACATCGGGAAGGCGACGTTCTGCGCGCCGGTCGCCTTGATCCGGCGATCCATGTCGGCCTGCATGAGCTCCCAGATGGCATAGCCCCACGGTCGGATGACCATGGTTCCCCGCGCCGGACCGTTCTCGGCCAGTTCGGCGCGAGCAACGACGTCCTGGTACCAGGCGGGGAAGTTCTCCGCCTGCGGGGTGAGTACGGCCTTGGCCACGGTGCTGCTGCCTCTTCTCGCCTACGGAGGGCACGTCGGAACGGGTGGACGGACACCAGGAACGGTAGCCGGGACGAGCAAGCACTTATCCGCGCCGGGAACGCTCCTACCTGGGACGACAGCTGCCGGCGCCTGGATACTCTTGCCCGATGAAGCCTTCAGGCAGTGGCCATCTGCCCGTCAACGGCCTGCAGCTCTACTACGAAACGCACGGTGAGCTGGAACCCTCCGAGGCGGTGCCGTTGCTGCTCATTCCCGGGGCCTTCATGTCCACCGACTCGATGGCGCAATGGGTGGCGGCCTTCGTCCCCGAACGTCCGGTCATCGTGTTCGACCAACAGGGCCACGGCCTCACACCGGATGCGCCGCGCGCCATGTCGTACCAGCAGTTCGGCGACGATGCCGCGGCGTTGCTGCGCGCCTTGGAGATCGAGCGTGCCGACGTGCTGGGCTACTCGCAGGGCGGCGGAGTCGCGTTGCAACTGGCGCTGCGGCACCCGCAGCTCGTGAGCAAGCTCGTCGTCCTGTCCGCCACCTACCGCCGGGACGGCTGGTACCCGGCCGTCCTCGAGGCGCTCGAGGGTCTCTCGAGCGACCTCTTCGTGGACACGCCTGTCGGCGAGGCCTTCCGCCGGCACACCGACGATCCCCGCGCGTTCGACGCCTACATCGAGAAGATGAGGGTGCTGAACCTCGAGGACCAGGACATCAGCGACGCGCAGATGCGCTCGATCCGAGCCAGGACGATGGTCGTCGTCGCGGATGCGGACGGGGTGAAGCCCGAGCACGCCGTGGCGATGTTCAAGCTCCGGGGTGGTGGCGACGAGGAGGCGGCGGCGACCGGAATGCTCTCCACGGTCCCCCGGGCCAGGCTCGTCGTCCTCCCTGCGACCTCTCACATCTCGATCTCGGCGGCCGTGCCGGTCCTCGAACCGATGATCACCGCGTTCCTGGACGACGTGCCGCCGGCCGATCCGTCGCTCTGGTGACGGCGCGCGCGGCAACGCTGCTCCCGGCAACCCTGCTCTCGGTCAGCGACGCCAGGACGGCGGCGAGGATGAGCAGCGCGCCCACGATGACCGGGACCCGCGCGTCGAACCCGGTCAGCGCGCCGGCCAGCGCGGTGCCCGCGGACACGGAAGCGATCTTCAGTGCGGCGACCCAGATGAACACCTGGGCGCGCGCGTGCTGCGGTGCGTACTCGGTGCGTGCGGCCAGCGTGGCGGCGAAGAACGCGGCGTTGAGCGCGCCCGCGATCCCGTAGGCGGCAACCGCAACGCCGAAACCCGGGCTGAGCACCACCGCAGCCAGTCCGAGCACGACGGTGGCGGCGAGAAGGCGCATCAGCCGGTCGGGTTCACCGCGCAGCGGGCGCAGCATCACCGCGACCGACCCGACGAGGTTCCCCATGCCGTAGGTGGCGGTGAGCACGCCGGCCGCGGCGGCGCCGACGCCGAACACCGTGGTCAGGTGGACGGCGGTGACCGGCAGCGAGGCCATGCCCACTGCCACGATCATGGTCGTGTAGCCGGTCCGGCGCAGTCGGCCGTGGCGCGCCATCAACGCCAGCGTCGGCCATGGACGGGGAACGGCGTCGGTGTCGCCTCCGTGCGCGGGCGGGCGCAGCGGCAGCCGCAGCACGCACACCGACGCGACCAGCACGGGCACCACGAGCGCCAACAGCGCGGCGGCCGGCGACAGCCACCCGGACAGTGCCGCGACGACCGACGGGCCGACCGTCCCGCCGATGCCGTAGGTGGCGACGTCCCACCCCTGCGCCCGGCGTTGGGTGCGCTGATCGGGCCCGACGATGGCCGGCAGCCGGCTACTGATCCCGCCGGTCAGCAGCGGACCGCAGACACCGGCCGCGGCGACCAGCACCCCGGTCAGCAGGGCAGGCACCGCCTGCCAGGTCAGCACGGCTGCGGCGAGTGCCACGGCGTAGAGCACGCAGGCGGTGGCGATGACCCGGCGTCCGTCGGCGGCGGTGTCGAGGCGGCGGCCCACGAACGGGCCGAGCAGGTGCGGGGCCGTGACGCAGGCGGCCAGCGCACCGGCGAGCAGGCCGGATCCCCCGCTGGAGGTCACGAGCAGGACGATGCCGACCACCGCGCCCGCGTCACCGCACCGGGCCAGCGCCGCGGCCACGACGTAGCGCACCAGCCCGCCGACCGGCGCAGCGCGCTCGGCGGACGGTTCGGCGCGCGACACCTGCCGGTCAGACACGCGCCAGGACCGGCGCGAGCCGCTCCACGACCTGGTCGACCCGACGCCGGGCCTCGCCCGGGAGTCCCTGCAGCGGTCGGGGCAGGTTCGGTGACCCCACGAGGCCCATCTGCTCGGCGATCGCCGAGACCACCCGCAGGCTCCCGAACTCGCCGAACAGCTCCCACAGCGGGGCGAGCCCGTCCGAGATCGAAGACGCACCGTCCGCGTCGCCGCGCTGCGCCGCCCGGGCCAGCGCGAGGCACACCTGCGGCCACAGCCCGCCGAGCACGCTGTACCAGGTGTCGCAGCCGGCGAGCAGCCCGCCGGCCGCGGCGGGATCGCCGCTGACCCCGATCGTCACGTGGGCGGGGATGCGCGCCCGCAGCTGCGCGACGCGGTCGCGAGCCCGTGACGGATCCGCGGGCGTGGCCGGGATCTTGATCGACGCGACACGGGGCAGCGCGGCGATGCGGGCGTGCAGCTCGTCGCTGAACGTGAAATGCGTGGTGCCCGGGTTGTCGTAGACCACGAGCGGGACCGAGAGCGTCGCGGTCACGTCGGCGTAGAGGTCGTAGACCTCCTGGGCGGTCAGCGGCTGGTACGACATCGGCGCCAGCAGCACCGCGCTCGCCCCGGCCGCCTGCGCGTCCTCGGCGTGGCGCAGGACGTCCACGGTGCGCATCCCGCCGATCCCGACGAGGACCGGGGTCCGGCCCGCGGCCCGGACCGCCACCTCGGCCAGCCGACGCCGCTGCTCGCGCGTCAGGTAGGCGTAGCTCCCGGTCGACCCCAGCGCTCCGATCGAGTCGACCCCGGCGCGGTCCAGCCGCGCCACGATCTCGGAGAACGCCGGTTCGTCGATGTCCTCTTCGCCGACCGGTGTCAGCGGAAACGCGCTCAACCCTGTGAACACCTCTGGCCACTCCTTCCGCCGTATGTCACGTGACGTAGACGGTAGGGCGCTGCCCGAGCTTTGTCACATGACATAAGCTGGAAGCATGGCCGGAGTACGGATCAGCGGGGGCACCGCCGCCGAGATCGCGGACAGCATCCGCGACCTCCTCGGTGCCGGTGACCTGCGGCCCGGTGACCCGGTGCCACCGATCCGGGACCTGGCCCAGCAGCTCGGTGTGCATCGCAACACGGTCGCCATGGCGTACCGCACGCTCGTCGGTGCCGGCCTGGCCGAGACCCGCGGCCGCGGTGGCACCCACATCCGCGCCGTGCCCCGCTTCGACGCCGATCCACCTCCGCACCGGCAGCCCGACCAGCAGCACCCCGGCCCCGACCTCGTCGACCTGTCCAGCGGGAACCCGGATCCGGCGCTGCTGCCCGACGTCGCCGCGGCCGTGGCCCGCCTGGACTACCGCACCGCGCTCTACGGCAGCCCGACCGTGAACCCGCGCCTCGCGGAGTGGGCGCTGGACACGATGGCGCCGTTCGCGGACCGGCCGCCGTCGATCTCGGTGACCCACGGCGCCGTCGACGCCGTCGACCGGCTGCTCGGCGCCCACCTCACCCGCGGCGACCTCGTCGCGCTCGAGGACCCGTGCTTCTACGCCAGCGAGGGCACCGTGCGGGTGAACGGGTTCCGCGCCGCGCCGGTCGACCTCGACACCGCCGGCATGCGCACCGACTCCCTGCGCACCGCGCTCGACTCCGGTGCCCGCGCCGTCATCGTCACCTCCCGCGCGCACAACCCCACCGGCGTCAGCCTCACCGCCGAACGCGCCGCCGAGCTGCGTGACCTGCTCGCCGGCTACCCGCACGTGCTGGTCATCGAGGACGACCACTTCTCGGCCGTCTCCCGCCGCCCCTTCCACCGCGTCACCCCGCCGACCACGCGGCACTGGGCGCTGGTCCGATCGGTCGCGAAGTTCCTGGGCCCCGACATCCGCGTAGCGGCCGTCGGCTCCGACCCCGTCACCGCCGAGCTGCTCGGAACCCGGCTGCGTCCCGGCGCGACCTGGGTCAGCCACCTGCTGCAACAGGTCGCGGTCGAACTCCTGACCGACCCGGACACACCTGCCCTGTTCCGGCGCGCCCGGGACACCTACTCCGGCCGCACCGACCTGCTGCGCGACGCGCTCGGCGCGGCCGGGATCGACACCCCGTTCCCCACCGACGGGCTCAACGTCTGGATCCCCGTCCCACGCGACCCGGTGCCGGTCGTCGCGGCCCTGCGCCACGCGGGCTGGTCGGTCCGGGACGGCTCGTCGTTCCGCACCCGCACCGGCGACGGGCGCCACGGCATCCGCGCGACGGCGTCCCGGATCACCGCCCGCGAGGCCGAGGCCTTCGCGGCTGCCGTGGCCGAAGTCCTGCGATGACAGCCGCCCGGCTACTCGGCGCCGGACAGCTCGATCGCAACGTCGAGCTCGCGTAGCTTCGCCGGGGAAAGCACGCCGATCCGCTCGATCAGGTGCTCCCCGCCGAGGGACAGCATCCAGGTGCAGAAGATCTTCCCGTCCATGGGCAGTCCCACCCGCACGACACCGTCCTCGGCGAGGACCTCCTGCGCCCCGAAGAAGACTTCGATGCCGATCGCCCGCATGCCCGGCCCGGCCGCCTCGACGATGCGGCGCCGCTCATCGGCGTCGACCGCCTGCTCACCGGACATCAGAACGAAACCCTGCTTCTCGGCCGGCGCGGCTGGGGCGACGATCTGCACCACCCGGAACTCCGGCCCCGCACCACCCGACAGCAGCACGACGGGTCGTCTGTCGTCGAACCGCGCCCACCAGAGCTCGCCGCGCTTCATGCGCCGACTGCCATCGGCCGAGACTAATCGGTGGATCCTCGAAGCCTTCCAGGGCCCCGATCTGGGAGATCCGGCCGCCGACGGCGACGACCTGCACGGCCTGGCCCAGGTGCGCTCCCCCGACCAGCTCCAGGATCTGGTCGGCGCCCCGACCCCCGGTGAGCTCCAGGATCGCCTCCACCCGGTCCTCGCGTCGACGCTGCCGGGAGGTCAGCTCCCGGCGGGTTCGAGCAGGATCAACGGGACTTCACGGTTGCTGGTCTCGGCGGCACGGTCGCGCATACCCGCGAAGAACGGGTAGAGCTCGTCGGTGTAGGCGAGCCAGCTCTCCCGCTCGTCGCCTTCGGCGACGCGTGCGGTCATCAGCAAGCGGTCGGGGCCGTCCTGCAGCTGCACCGTCGGGTTGGCCACCACGTTGTGGAACCAATTCGGGTTGCGGGCCTGGCCACCGGCGGAGGCGCCGATGGCGTAGACCCCGCCGCGCTCGATGCGCATCAACGCGACCTTGCGCAGCTTGCCCGAACGCGCCCCGCGCATCGTCACCACGATCACGGGACCGCCCAGCATCGTCGCGCCTTCGCGGCCATCGGTGCGCTCGTAGAGCTCGACCTGGTCGCGGGTACTCGCATCGGCGCTGGGGACGTACTCCCCGTCGAGCAGATTCTTCGTCACCTCGGGTGGTTCCTTTCTTGCAACGGGGTTTCGGCTCCCGCTGTCGATATCGAAGTTCGAGCCGACGGCTCAGAGGGCGATCACGGTCTTGCCGATGGTTCCGCCGGTCTCGACGAGCGCGTGCGCCGTCCTCATGGTCTCGGCGGTCAGGCCCGCGAGCGTGGTCGTGACGATCGGACGCAGGCGGCCCGCGGCCACGTCGTCCGCCGACTCGGCGAGGATCCGGCCCTGGCTGGCGGCGTCGCCGCCGGCGGTGATCTTGCTGAACACCATCTCGCTGTGCAGCGACAACGACTTCCCGACGAACGCGTCCAGGTCCAACGGGCCGGGGGCGTCGATGAAGGCCAGGTGGCCGAAGGGCCGCAGCACCTCGACGATCGAGGCCAGGTTGGCGCTGGTGCCCGCGGTGGAGAACACCAGATCGACCGTGTCGATCCCGGCTCCGCGCAGCTGCGTGGCCAGGTCGGCGTGGTGATCGACGACCAGGTCGGCCCCCATCGCAGTGGCCCACTCCCGCGACTCGGGTCGCGAGGCGGTGCTGACCACGAATGCCGACGTTCGCGCCTTCAGCAGCTGCGTGGCCGTCGAGCCCACCCCACCGGCCCCGCCGATGACCAGAACGGTTTCGACGCCGGCAGGCACGGTGTCCTGGTCGCGGAAGAGTGCTTCCCAGGCGGTGAGGATGCCGATGGGCAAGGACGCGGCGTCGGCGAACGCGAGCTCGTCGGCGATCTTGGCGACGACCTGGTGGTCGACGGCAACGCGCTCGGCCCAGATCCCGTCGCGGGTGATGTCCCCGGTGCCCATCACCCGGTCCCCGACCGCGAACCCGGTGGCCGCGGGCCCGATCGCGACGACGACTCCCGCGAACTCCCAACCGAGGATGACCCGGCCGCCGGGTTCGGCGCTGCGCGACTTCCGGATCGCGGCTTCGCCCGGGTTGATGCCGATCGCGCGTACCTCGACCAGCAGGTCACCGTCGCGCAGCCGTGGTTCGGCGACCTCGATCAGGTCGATGGCGAAGGCGTCGAGCGCGTGCGCCTTCTCGTAGGCGAGTGCTTTCATGATGCTGGCTCAGTCCTGCTTCAGGGCGTGCAGGCCCGAGAGCGGTCCACCGATCTGCATCAGCCGGCCGCCCTCGCGCAGCGACCCGGCGTCGACCGCCGCGAAGCCGAGACTGTCGGCGACGTCGTGGAAGGTGGCTTTGGTGGCGGCGTCGTCGCCGGCGTAGAACAGCAGCTGCCGTCCCTCCGGGTGCCGGGGGTCGGGGGCGATGTACTGGGCGTAGAGGGTGTTGAAGGCCTTGACCACGTGCGCGCCCGGTGCCCTGCTCGCCACGAACTCACTCGGCGTCTCCGCCCCGGGGTCGGCGGTGACCGGCGGCGTCGGAAATCGGTTGGTCGTGTCCACCAGGATTCGGCCGCCCCACGGCGGCAGCCCGGCCAGCGCGTCGCCGACCTGCGGCCACATCACGGTGAGGAACACCATGTCGGCGGCAGCAGCCTCCTCGACCGTGGCCGCGCTCGCCAGCGGGCCCAGCTGCGTCATGACGTCGCGCAGCGTGTCCGGGCCGCGACTGTTGCTCAAGGTCACCTTGTGGCCTGCCGCCACGAGATGACCGGCGATGGCCTGTGCGACCACCCCGGCCCCGATGGTCCCGAAGTTCACGACGGCTCCCCTCGATCTTTGATGACGCTCGACATCAATAGCGAGGCTGCCGCCGCTGCCGTCCGCTGTCAAGCGCGCCGTCGCCGAGGGCGTCCGATTTGATGGTGAGCATCATCGAAACTGGCTAGACTTCGCCTGCACAAGGCAGGTGCCAGCACGGGAAGGTGATCGCTGTGCCCCGCATCACACAAGAGCAGAAGCGGCTCAACCGCGAGAAGATCGTCACCGCAGCAGGCGAGGGATTTCGGCTGCGCGGCATCGACGGCGTCGGCATCGAACAGCTGATGAACTCGGCCGGCATGACCCACGGCGGCTTCTACAACCACTTCGCCTCCAAGGACGCCCTCGCCCTCGAAGTCCTCCACCAGGGCTTCACCGACTCGCTGGCTGCGCTCGCCGCCACGCGCGAAGCGCACCCCGACTCGGCCCGCGCAGCCCTGCACGAGATGGTCGACCGCTACGTCAACGCCGAGCATCGCGACCACCCCGAGGCCGGTTGCGCCTCGGCCGCCCTCGTCTCCGACGCCGGCCGCCACGGAGCCGCCGCCCAAGCCGAGTACCGCCGGGGACTCGACGGCTACTTCGAAGCCATCGCCGACATGATCACCGAATGCGCCCGCGAGTCGGGCACCGAGCTCGCTGCCGCCGAAGCCCGGGACCAGGCGGTGGCGCTGTTCAGCCAGATGGTCGGCGCGCTGCTCCTCTCCCGCGCCATCACCGACGCCGCCCCGGAGCTGTCGGACGAGGTTCTGGCGGCCAACCGGAGACGGCTCAAGGCCGTGTGACAGGCGACATGTCAGGAAAGTGGCTCAGCCATCCGGCCTTCCCCCTCGCCTGGTCCGCGACATGGAGGACGTGCGGGGTTCGCTGGCTGCGTGGGCGGTCCCTCTCCGTCGTCGTGGCGCTGGTGGCCCGGGGAGGTTGACCATGTGCGGATGACCTCCTCCCCCCGTCCCCGGCACGTCGGTGGCAGACCGGATCCGATAGGCGGGACCACCGCGCTCGGCGGAGAATGCGCTTCCGCCCGCGGGTACCTGCTGGACAACGCGCGCGCCGAGGCGGGCGAGCGATTCGTTCGGCTGGCCGAACTGTTCGACGGGGTGACGCGCGGACACTTCGATCGGCTGGGGCTCGGTGCCGGCTCACGCTGCTGGGTAGTGGGGGCCGGTGGCCCCGGTATCCCGGAGGCGCTCGTGGCGGCCGTCGGTCCGACCGGGCACGTGCTGGCCACGGACATCGACCCGTCGTGGCTGAAGGCAGGCGATCGGTACGAGGTGCGCCGGCACGACGTCGCCGCTGACCCGCCCCCGGAACCGGGGACGTTCGATCTGGTGCACGCCCGGCTCGTGCTGGTCCACGTACCCGACCGGGCTCGGGCGTTGGCCACAATGGCGGCAGCGCTACGGCCGGGCGGCTGGCTGCTGGTCGAGGACGCCGATACCGCTCTGCAGCCACTGGCATGCCTGGACGAAAGCGGCCCTGCGCAGCGGCGGGCCAACCGGCTGCGCGACGCGGTCCGGGAGCTGCTGGCGCGCCGCGGCGCAGACCTGCGCTACGGCCGAACACTGCCGCGGGCAATGCGTGAGGCCGGCTTGGTAGATGTCGCCGCGGGGGGCTCTTTCCCGGTCGGTGGGCTGGTCTGCGACCGGCTGGAGGCGGCGACCATCCGGCACGTGCGCGGCGAGCTGCTCGCAGCCGGCCTGGCCGAGGACACCGAGATCGACGCGCACCTGGCCGCGATCCACGCGGGCGAACTCGACCTGACACTCGCACCGCTGATCTCGGCCTGGGGACGCCGTCCAGCCGAGCACCCGCCGGCGCTCGGTTAGGTGCGGATCCCGGCGTTGTCCGACCTTCCCACAGCGCTGTCAGTCGAGAAGATCCTCGGGCCGCAGGAGTAGCCCTCACTCCTTGGAGAGCGCCGGGTACATCCGCGGCGACCCAGGCGCGGCACGGTCGTCATCCCCCGGGAGCGCGATCCGGTGACGGTCGACGCCGATCAGCGCCGTGCAGGGCCGGGTCCCGCGGCTGGTGCAGGGCGACGCGCAGGATCTCGGCCAGCTCAGCGGTGCGTGGTTCGACCCCGGTGACGAGGGACTGCAGGATGTAGCCGTCGACCGCGGCTGCGCCGGCGCGCACCCGTGTCGGATCTGCGGTGTGGCGGCCGATGAGGGTGTGCAGGACGTCGAGCCAGTAGTGCACGGCCGGTCTCAGCGAGGGCCGCCGGGTCGCCAGCACGTAGAGCTCGTAGCCGACGATGACGCGGTCACGATGTTGATGTACGAACCGCACGAGTTCCTCCGCCAGCCAGGCGACATCGCTGTCCCCTGCGGGGGTGGGCAAAGCTTCCACGAGTTGCTCGGTGTCGGCGCGCAGGGCGGCGGTGAGCAGGTCGTCGAGGCTGGTGAAGTAGTAGGTCGCGGCGCTCTTGGGGACGCCGGCTTCGGCGGCGACGCCGCGGTGGGTGAGACCGGCGACGCCGTCTCGGGCGATCACCCGCACCGCGGCGTCGATCAGCTGGGTGCGGCGCCGGGCTCCACGACGGCGGCGACCGTCGGTCTCCTGATCGGTGTCGCGGGTCATGCATTACCACCACCGGCGTTGAGGAAGGCCACGCCGATGAGGACAAGACCGAGACCGATGCCCTGGCGTCGGGTCAGGCGGTCGCCGAAGACCAGGATGCCACCCAGGGCCGCGAACGCGATTCCCGCGCCGGTCCACACCGCATAGCCGACCGCGAGTGACACGCCACCGGCGATCGCCCGGCCCACCAGCACGACCGAGCCCTCGATCCCGGCGAATGCCAGCACCGTCGCCAGCGGACGACGCAGCCCGCGCGAGGCGCGCAACGCCCCGAGCCCGATCGCTTCGGCGACCACCGCGGCAACCAACCACCACGTGCTGGTCATCGCGGGCTCGCCCCCTGTGGTCGCTTGCGCGGGGGGACCTGCAGCGCAAGCAGCCCGGCCAGAAGTATCAGTACGCCGACCAACTGCAGCCAGGAGATCGGTTCGTCGAACACCCAGGCGCTCAGCCCTGTCGCGGCCAGCAGCCCGGTAGCGGTCAACATGCCGTAGGCCACGCCCAGGCCGATACCACGTTCGAGGACCCGGGAGAACAACACGATGGCGATCGCGTAGCCGATGAAGACCCCGAGCGCCGGCAGGGGCCGGGTCAAGCCCTCCGACAGGCGCAGCGAGGCCGTGCCCGCCACTTCCGCAGCAATCGCACCCACCAGCAGCACCCACCACGGCACCGGGAAACCTGGACTCATGTCCCACATGTTAGGTGGCGGGGACGCCCACACCCGGCGCGCAGCTACGGATCACCGACTCCGCCGGCACCTGCGCATCACGGGGTTCCTCACCACCACCGCGACGGAGATGACATCCAGGACTTCTCCGCAGGCGCACGTCCACCAGCCGGCCGGTACGCGGGCGAGGACTCCCTCGTGGTCACCGACACCAGCCTGGCACGTCCGTGCCGTGCCGTGGCCGGCGTCGACGCCCCACTGCGATCGCCACGAGATCGCGATCGCGCTCCCGACCGGGACACCAACCGCCGCCTGCTCGATTGACAACGGCGTCACCGGTAACGCTGAGCTGCTCGCCTGGTTCGTAGACCCCGCTGCGGGTCCTCGACTGGGCTCGCAGGTGAGAATTGTCGACGGCGCGCCCGGGTCGCGACGTGGTCCACTTCACGATTCGGGGACCGTCCGGAGCAGGTTCATCTCACCCGAACAGGCGATGCGGTCCGGATGTGAGACGCAGCGCGGCCCGCAGGATGGCGACCGCGGCTTCGGTTTCATAACCCCGGACGCAGGCGGCGACGATCTCTTCGTCCACGTGTCCGTGATCATGGGGTCGGAGCCGCTGCAGAAGGGTGACCGGGTCCGGTACGCGGTGCGTCAGAGCGACCGGGGCCCGCAGGCCGACCGGCGTCGAACGCCTCTGAAGAGGCGGCCCCACCGCGAGGCGCGAGGAGTCCGCCGACAGCCGCGCCGTGCCGGGTGCCGAGATGGCGCTCGTCGCGCGACAGATCATCGACCTCGACGGAGCGCCCGGGCACAGGCGCGCAGCACAACACGCCCACCTCGCCGTGGCCCGCTCCACGCTGCTCGACCTGGATCACGGCCGCCGACCGCAACGGCCGCTCCTCCGACTACGAGCGGTTCACCGCCCGTGCCAGGACGCTGTCCGGGAAGCTGCGCGGCCTGAGCCCCGGCTAGGCGGTCGTCGCCGCGGTGGTTGCCGCCACCACGGCGTCGAGCTGTCCCAACAGGCTGGCGTTCATCCCCTGATAGTCGGCCGCGTGCTCGTCGTCGATCTTTTGTGCGACCGCCTCGAGAGCCTTTTCCGTCTGTTCGACGGCGACGTCGCGCTCGGCCGCGGCGGCGTCCCGGGCATCACCTCTGGCGGTGTCCATCCGCGCATAGACCTCCTCCTGGAGCTCCAGGCTCTCCACCACGTCACCGACCTCCGCCGAGAGGAACTCTGGTACCTCGACCTCGTCGAGGTACTCCTTCGTCTTCGCGAACGACGTGGTGTAGGACTTGCTCTCCTGGTACTCGGCGTAGTCGATGGGTTTGGTAGCGACCTCGAAGAGCTTGGTCATGAACCCACCCGCACCCACGACGCGGCTGAACGTTGTGTTGCGGTCGAAATCGGCCGGGTTGTCGTAGAGCGTCATCGTCACCTCGGCGTCGTGCAGCGCGCCGTCGATCGCCGTGGTCGCCTCGGCGCCGATCCCGGCGTGCTCGAGCTCGGTGCGCGCGTCGGACAGCATGACCCTGAGGAGGTCGGCCTTCCCCGCGAAGTGCTCATCGGAAGTGGCATTCGGCAGTAGCGACTTGGCGATCGCCATACGCGCGCCGATGTACGCCAGGAACCTCTGGTCGGCCTCACCGGCGCCGCGTTCGCTGGTTCTCAGCGCTTCGGTGAGCTGGTCGAGGGCCACGGTGGTCAGGTCGTGGCTCTTCACGAAGCCCGGCAGGTACACGATGTAGCTGTAGGGGCGGACGATCTGGGCGTTCTGGGCGTTGAGGCTGTCCACGCAGCCCTTGTAGAAATCAGTCGTGTCCTCGGTGGGCGCGAACTTCGCGAAGCTGACCAGACACTCCTCCGCCATGCTCTTGTACTTCTTCACCTCCGTGAGGTGTCGCGCGGCGTGCCCGGCGTAGAGATCGTGCGTGCCCCTGATCTTCTCGACCGAGGTGATGTACTCGGTCGCCGCGGCGCTGAGACCTTCGAGCACCTTCCGGTTCGCCGGATTGAGGATCTCGTTGCGCTCCGCGTCGGCACTGTCGCTGGAGGAGAGGTAGTCGCCGTCGACGAGTTCGATGAATCTGTCCTGGATGGCGCCCGCGGTGGCGTAGTAGAAAATGCCCTGGAGATAGTACAGGTTCTCACTGAGGTCATCGTCCGCACTGGTGACCCCCGGAATCGCCTCGGTGCTCGCCTCGAGGTCGTGAACGAACCGCGCTCCCTCGCGGAGAGTGGCGTCCCTCAGGCGCGCCTTCTGGTAGTCCTCACTCATGGAGGCGAGGAGCTTCTCCGGGAGTTCCGGCGGGTGCGCAGTCGCCTCGACCAGCTCCAGGTCCCTCTTATCCCGCAAGCTCGTGACGTACCCGTCGGCGGTTTCCCTGAAGTCCGCCGCAGCGGAGTCGAGCGATACCTTCTGCCACAACAATCCGCCGATCAGCACGACGACCAGGCAGCCGACCCCCGCAACCAGCGCTATCCTCCGCCTCGATCGGGAGGGTTTCTCGGTGCCGTAGTTCGCCGCATTCACACCCCGATTTTACCTGGCCCCGATGAACGGGATCATGCCCCGGGGTCCGGGTCGATCTACCGAGGTGAACTGTTAGCGACGTGCAACGAGACACGGCGTGTCGGGGAGCATGGCGGACCCGGGCGCCGATGCGGCGGGCAACTTCGCGGATTTCGTCCTGACCATAGGAGGTGCGCACCCCGGAGATCGACATCCACGCGGGGCGCGCGGGGTCGCAGCGTTCGGCAGCATGCACTTCGCGATCACCTCGATGACCGATGCCGACCACCGCAAGCAGTTCTTCGCACCCGTCATCGACGACGTCGAGCGCATCCTTGCGGTGCGCGCCGTCTACCTGGCCGTGCGCGACACGTCCCGGACCTCGGCCCCGACCACACCGTCCGGCTGACGACCCGGTCCGGGGGCGGTGGTGGCGCGGACGACCAGTCGGGGCGCGACGATCAGCTCCCGCTCGGTGACCGGCGTCCCGTCCAGCCGGTCCACGGCACGCGTGACGGCGAGCGTGGTGATCTGCTCGGTGTCCTGGGCGATTGTCGTCAGGTTGACGTGCGACAGGCGGGCGAGCCGGCTGTCGTCGTAGCCGACCACGCTGACGTCCCCGGGCACGGCCAGGCCGGCGCGCTGCAGCACGTCCAGCACGCCGAGGGCGCAGCGGTCGTTGAACACGGTAACGGCGCTGGGCCGTGGATCGAGGTCGAGCAGGGCGCGGGCGGCCGCGGCACCGTCCTCCTCGGCGAGCCCGCCGGGCAGGAGCCGGATCTCGGCATCGAGGCCGTGGCGGAGCATGGCGTCGCGGTAACCGCGACGGCGGTCGGCAGCGCCCGGGGCCCGCCCACCGTCGACGTGGGTGATCCGGCGGTGGCCGAGCGCGACGAGGTGGTCCACGGCCTGGTGCAGCCCCAGACCGTCGGCGGTGCGCACGACGTCGAGGGCGCGGTGGCGTGCCGCCCGGGCCACGACCACGACGGGCAGGCGGCCTGCGAGCTCGGCGAGCTGCGCGGTGGGCGCGTGCGGGCCGAGCAGGACGAGCGCCTCGCAGCGGTCCTGCATCAGGCTCGCCACGGCGCGCCCCTCGTCGCGCTGCGGGGTGACCGCGCTCAGCGCGAGCTCATAGCCGGCGCGGTCGGCCGCGGTGTAGAGGCCGGTGACGAGGTCGCCGTGGAAGGCGTGGTGGACGCCGAACGCGACGCCGAGCAGCCGGCTGCGGCTGCGGCGCAGCAACCGGGCGCGGGTGTCGGGGCGGTAGCCCAGCTCGTCGGCGGCCTGCAGCACCCGCTGCCGGGACGCCGCGCTCGCACCCGGGGCACCGCGGATCACGATCGAGACCAGTGCGACGGACACCCCCGCACGGGCGGCGACGTCGGCGAGGGTGGGCCGCCGGGCGCGCTCTGTCACGTCCGCACCCTACCGATCTATGCCTAGAACGTTCTAGACTTGTCCATCTAGAACGTTCTAGGCTCGAGGAGGAGCGGATGGACGAGATCGGGGTGGCCCTGGTCGGGGCCGGCCGGATGGGGGCGTTCCACGGCAGGTCGCTCGCGCGCCGGATCCCGGGGGCGCGGCTCGTGGCCGTCGCCGACCCGGCGCCCGGGATCGCGGAGCGCCTGGGCGCGGATCGCGCATACACCGATCCGGCGGAGGCGTTCGCGGACCCGGCCGTCGACGCGGTGGTGATCGCCGCGCCCGCCCGCTTCCACGCCGACCTGGTGGTGGCCGCGGCAAGGGCGGGCAAGGCCGTGTTCTGCGAGAAGCCGATGGCGCTCTCGCTGCCCGACGCCGACCGGGCCATCGACGCCGCCCGCGCCGCAGGCGTTCTGCTCCAGGTCGGGTTCAACCGGCGCTTCGCCCCGGACTGGCAGGCCGCCCGCGCGCTGCTCGACGACGGCCGGCTGGGCACCCCGCGCGTGCTGCGCTCGGTCACCCGCGACCCCGGCGGGTTCGACCCCTCCCGGGTGCCGCCGGACACGATCTTCAACGAGACCCTGATCCACGACTTCGACGCACTGCGGTTCCTCAACCCGGGCGCGGAGGCCGTCGAGGTGTATACCACCGCGGACGCGCTGGTCGAGCCCGAGTGGCGCGAACGCGGGCTCCTCGACACCGCCGTGGTCGTGGTGCGGTTCGACAACGGCGCCACCGGTGTCGCCGAGGCGTGCTTCGAGGCCGCCTACGGCTACGACGTACGCGGCGAGGTGTTCGGCTCCGGCGGCATGGCCACCATGGGCGACGGGCGCCGCTCCGGGACGGTCTTCTCCGGTGCAGAAGGCCGGATCGTGGAGACCGCCCGCAGCGACCAGGAGCTCCTCGCGGGCGCCTACGTCGCGGAGCTCGCCGCGTTCGTCGACGCCGTCCGCGACGGGACACCGGCGGCGCCGGTGGGCGGAGAGGACGCGCGTGCGGCGCTGGCGATCGCGCTGGCCGCGGCCCAGTCGGTGCGCGCGGGACGCCCGGTCCGGATCGAGGAGGTCGGGAAGTGAGCGGATTCCGCCTCGCGGCGTCCGCGGAGATGCTGTTCCTCGACCTGCCGTTCGAGGAGCGCGTGCGCCGCATCGCCGATCTCGGGTTCGAGGTCGAAATCTGGGACTGGACGGCGAAGGACGTCGCCGCGCTCGCCGGGACCGGGGCGACGTTCTCCTCGATGACCGGCTACGTCCGCGGCACCCTCGCCGATCCCGCCGGAGCCGAGGAGCTGCTGCGCACGGCGGAGGAGTCGCTCCGGGTCGCCGACGAGCTCGACTGTCCACGCCTCAACGTGCACGGAACCGGCCTCGACGACCGCGGTCTGCCCGTGGTGGCCTCGCAGGTCGTCACGCCGCAGATGTGGCTGACCGCCGCGCGGACGCTGACCCGCCTCGCCGAGCTCGGGGAGCGCGCCGGGCGCGTGTTCACCCTCGAGAACCTCAACACCGCCGTCGACCACCCCGGCGTGCCGTTCGCCGGTGCCGCCGACGCGCTCGCGCTCGTCGAGGCCGTCGACAGCCCGCACCTGCGGCTCAACCTCGACCTCTACCACGCGCAGATCGGCGAGGGGAACCTCGTGCAGCTCGTCGAGCGCGCGCTGCCGGTCGTCGGGGAGATCCAGGTCGCCGACGTTCCGGGTCGCTGCGAACCCGGCACCGGCGAGATCCACTACCCGGCGATCGCCGCAACCCTGGACCGCCTCTGCTACGCGGGTGTGGTCGGGCTCGAAGGTTGGGCGTCGGGCGACCCGACCCGGGCCCTCGAACGCTTCCGCACCGCGTTCGCCCCTCCGGCAGGGACGTCGTCCACCTCCCCGCTGGAGGGGTGAACTCACGCCTCGGACGTCGCGTCGCCGCCGTCAGGGCGACAGGGCGCCGGACAGGTTGTCCACCGGGCTGGTCGTGGAGCGGTCACGGTCGTCGGCCTGGGCTGCGGACGGGACCGCTGGCGCGTGTGGTTCCCACTCGGGCCGGTGCGGTCTCAGGACGAGCCCGCGATCCACGCGGTAAGCGGCCGACAAAACGGGTCGACCGGACGGGACCCGCGACTCCGCGTTGTCGACCAGCGGTCACGACCAGCGCAATGAGGCGACCGGGAACACCGCGTCGTCACTCGGGGCTGGACCGGACCGTGGCGGAGGCGCGGAACGGGGCCGAGGGGCACGCGGGGGGCACGAACGGCGATGGCGGCCGTTCCCGTGATCGGATGCGGCCGCCGTTGTTGCTGGTAGAGCTGGTGGAGCGGGCGACGGGAATCGAACCCGCGTAGCCAGTTTGGAAGACTGGGGCTCTACCATTGAGCTACGCCCGCGTGTCCCTGCCGGGACACTCTGAGGCTACCCGACAGCGCGCGTCCGGCGTCGGACGGGACCTGCTCGACGCGCAGGACGGACATCGCCCGTTCGCGCAGCCGCGTGCCGATGTCCTGCGAACGTCACCCGCCGAGGGCGAGTCGACGTCCGGCGTCGACAGCGGCGTCGGCGAGCATCCGGCCGATCCGGTGAGCGTCGAGGCGGTGGAGCCGGTAGACGGGCACGCACACCGAGAGCCCGGCGACCGGCCGACCCGCGTCGTCGACGACGGCGCTCCCCACGCCGCCGACCTCCGCGCGGTACCCGCCCACGTTGATCGCATAGCCGCGGGCGCGCACCCTCGCCAGCTCCTGGCGCAGTAGTCCGGGCTCGGACAGGGATGCGTCGGTGTGGCGTGGCAGCGGCACCGACAACACCCACTCCAGACGTTCCGGAGTGAGGGCGGCGAGCTGCGCGAGGCCCGGCGAGACGCAGTGGGCGGGCGAGCGGCTGCCGAGGACGGCGACCGACAGCACCGGCTGCGGTGACTCCAGCTGCTCGAGGTAGACGATGTGTCGGCCATCGAGCTTGGTCAAATGGATCGTCTCGCCGGTCTGGTCGCGCAGCTCGGACATGACGGAGCGCAGCTCACCGGACAGGTCGAGCTCGGCGGTGCGCCCGGTGAGGCCGAGCAGACCCGGACCGAGGCGGTAGCTGCGGTCCTCGTCCTGCACGAGCCAGCCGCGGGCGACGAGGGTGCGGGCGAGCCGGAACGCGGTGGCCTTACCGGTGTCGAGCACCTCTGCCAACTGCGTGGCGCTCAGGCTCTCGTGCGCGGCCAACGCCTCGACCATCGAAACGGCCCGCTCGACGGACGACAGACTGGTGGATTCGACGCTCTTGACCCCCGGCACCGGGTGAGCATAGCGGAACGCTGAGACCTGCGCCACGAAACGTTCCGGCATGAGAAATCGTCTGTTGCCTATAGCGGAATCAAGGGGATACCGTCCGCCGCACGCGGCCGACGACGGCTGTGCGCCAACAAGGGCGTTGCGAGGAGCACACGATGGAGAGAACCCAGGACGTCGGCCGGCGGCAGGTCGTCTCGGCCGGGATCGCGTCGGTCATGGGATGGGGTATGGACCTCTACGACCTCATGATCATCCTGTACGTCGCATCCACGATCGGACCGCTGCTGGTGCCCGCAGGCTCCACGACGCTCCAGCTGGCCTTCGTCTACGCGTCGTTCGCGGTCACGCTGATCATGCGACCGGCGGGTTCCGCGGTGTTCGGCAGCTTCGCCGACCGCAACGGCCGCAAGAAGGCGATGCTGGTGGCGATCACCGGTGTCGGCGTGTCCACTGCCCTGATGGGGCTCGTCCCCACCTACGCCGTGGCGGGCGTGGCGGCACCGCTGCTGTTCGTGCTGCTACGCCTCGTGCAGGGCGTGTTCGTGGGCGGTGTGGTCGCATCGACGCACACCCTTGGCACCGAGACCGTCGGTCCGCGCCACCGCGGCCTGATGTCCGGGCTGGTGTCCGGCGGCGGTGCCGGTGTCGGCGCGGTGCTCGCTTCCACGGTCTTCTTCGTGGTCTCGTCGCTCTTCCCGGGCGAGGCGTTCACCACCGTCGGCTGGCGCGTGATGTTCCTGAGCGGGCTGCTCGCCGCCGCGCTGAGCTTCTTCGTCTACCGGCGCACCGAGGAGTCGCCGCTGTGGGCAGGCAAGGACGAGCAGGCCGGCCCGCGTGCGAGCCGGTCCCCGCTGCGTACTCTCTTCTCCCCCAGTTACCGCCCGATCTTCCTCGTCAACCTGGTGCTGGTGACGGGTGGCGCGTCGCTGTACTACCTGACGGTCGGCTTCTTCCCGACGTTCTTCGACACGACCATCGGGCTGCCCAAGACCACGGCCGCCGCGGTGCTGATCGTGATCAACCTCGCGGTCGTCCTCGGGGGTGTGCTGGGCGGGATGCTCAGCGACCGGATCGGCCGTCGACGGACCTTCCTGGCCCTCGGGATCCCGACACTGCTCATCGTCTGCCCGCTGTACCTGCTGACCAGCACGCTCACCGGTGACGACGTGGCGCTCGTGCTGCTCCTCTGCGCGATCATGGGCTTGCTGATGATGACCGCGACCGCGCCGATCATGATCTTCCTCAACGAGCGGTTCCCCACGGCCATCCGCGCCACCGGCACCGGTATGAGCTGGAACGCCGGGTACGCGCTCGGCGGGATGACGCCCACCGTGGTCACCCTGCTCAGCCCCGAGGTCGCCGACATCCCCTCCCGGGTCACGGCGGTGTTCGCCGTCATGGCGGTGCTCTTCCTCCTCGGAGCGGCGATCGCGCCCGAGACGGCGGGCCGCGACCTGCGCGCCGTCGACGCCCCTGGCGAACAGCCGGTCGGGCCGAGCGCAGAGCACCAGCCTTCATGACGACGAGGAGTTCCGGCCGCGGCACCGTCGTCCTGCTGCACAGCCTCGGCACCGACCACGGGCTGTGGGAGGCGCAGGTGCCGGCTCTGCAGGCGGCGGGCTACGACGTCCTCGCTCCGGACAGCGCGGGCCACGGCGGAGACCGCGGACCCGGTCCGCGGGACCTCACCGACTGGGTGGACGAGGTCGACGCAGCGGTGCCCGCCGACGGAGCGCACCTCGTGGGCCTGTCGATGGGCGGGGTGCAAGCGCTCGCGTACGCGCTGGCCCACCCGGACCGGATCCGGTCGCTGGTGCTCGCCAACACCTTCGCCGAGCTCGACACGGCCGTCGCCGAGACGAAGATCGCCGGCATCGTGTCGGCGGTGGGCGAGCAGGGCATGCCCGCCTACGCCCTGACCTACCTGCGCGACACGCTGACCGTCGACCTGGAGCCCGAGCGGCGAGAACGCCTGCGCGCCAGCATCGCGGCCGTCGCCGCCCCTGCCTACCTCGCCTCCGCCCGCACCTGCTTCCGCGTGGGGCTGCGGGACCGGCTGCCCGAGGTGAGCGCGCCGACCCTCGTCGTCGCCGGCGCCGATGACCGCAAAACCCCGCTCCCGCTGGCCGAGACCCTGCGGGACGGGATCGGCGGAGCGCGCCTGGTGAGCGTTCGCGACGCCGGCCACCTGTCGTGCGTGGAGGCGCCGGAGGCCTTCACCGCGGCAGTGCTCGACTTCCTCGCCGAGCACTCCCCCGTGCCGACCGGCGAGGCGGCGCGGTGAGCGGCGTGACCGCCGTCATCACGGGCGGGGCGAGCGGGATCGGAGCGGCGGTGGTCGAGTCGCTCGCCGCGGACGGCGTCCGCTGCGTGGTGGTCGATCTCGCAGAGCCGGCCGCGCCGGTCGCCGGCGTGGAGTACCTGTCCGCCGACGTCAGCACCGAGGAGGGCAACCAGGCACTGCTCGACGGGCTGGCCGGGCGCGGGATCGCGCGGGTCGAGCACCTCGTGCACTGCGCGGCGGTGCTGCACTACTCGTCGTTCCGGGAGACCGAGCGTGCCGCCTGGCAGCGCGTGCTGCGCGTCAACCTCGAGGGCACCATCGCGATCACCCAGACGCTCGTGCCGCTGATGGGCAGCGGCGGCCGGATCGTGCTGTTCGCCTCCGGCACGGTCTTCAAGGGGCCGCCCAACGTGTTCGCCTACGCCGCGTCGAAAGCCGGGGTGATCGGCTTCGCCCGCTGCCTCGCCTCCGAGCTCGGCGACGACGGCATCACCGTGAACGTGGTCGCGCCCGGCATCACGGCAACACCGATGAGCGAGCTCATGTCCGAGACCGAGGAGGCCAACATCGCCGGCCGCGCGATCCGCCGCCGGGCCGTCCCGCAGGACATCGTCGGCTCGGTGCGCTTCCTGCTCTCCGACGCCGCCGCGTTCGTGACCGGTCAGACCCTCTGCGTGGACGGGGGTTCGGTGAAGCACTGACCTGCCGACCCCCGCCCCAGACCCGCCACCCCGAGGAGGAACAGCTCGTGACTCAGCCCACTGTGAAGACCGTCCACGCCGGCGGCTACACCACCGCCTATCTGGAGGCGGGCGACCCCGCGGCGACCACCGTCGTCCTCGTGCACGATGGCGCCTACGGCACCACCGCCCAGCTGTGCTGGGGTCCGCTCGTCGAACGGCTCGCACCCGAGTTCCACGTGCTCGCGCCGGATCTGCTCGGCTGGGGAGGCACCGACAAGGTCGTCTTCCTCGACCGCTCGCCCTACGCCTTCCGGGTGCCGCACGTCGCCGCGTTCTGCGAGGAGCTCGGCGTGGACTCGGCCGCGTTCGTCGGGGCCTCGTTCGGCGGGTCGTTGCTGCTGCGCGCCCTCGCCGACCCCGGTTCCCCGTGGCCCGTGACGCGCGCAGTGAGCGTGTCCGGCACCGGCGGGCCGTTCCGGCTGCCGGAGGGCACCGCCGCGTTGGGCGCGTACGAGCCGAGCATCGAAGGCGCCCGCACCCTGACCGGGCTGCTCGTCGCCGACCTCGAGGGCCTCGACGAGCACATCGAGCAGCGCTACCGCAACAGCCTGGTGGCCGGGCACTTCGAGGCGATGCAGGCGCCCGGGCTGAAGAACCCGGCGACCACGCGCACCCCGCCGCCCGACCCGTTCCTCGACCAGCTCGCCACCGTCGAGACGCCGCTGCTGCTCGTGGAGGGGCGGCGCGACCAACTGCTGGAGACGGGCTGGTCGAAGGAGCTGGCGGGCCGAGCCCTCGCAGCCACCGCCGTGGAGACCGACTACGCGCACGAGCCCAACATCGACGCCCCTGACGCGCTCGCCGACCTGATCCTGCCGTTCCTGCGGGGGGAGTGAGACCGATGCCTGCACCCGAGACCGTGGCCACCGACCGCACTGGTTCTCCCGACAACGTCCCGGCGTTCCTCGCGGCGCTCGCCCAGCTCGACGACGACGCCCTGCGCGGGGCCGTCGAGGACGCCGAGATTCCGGCCCTGCTGGCCGCGCTGGCCCACCTGACGGGTGACATGTCGCTCGTCGCCGAGGACCTGCGTGCGCCGATGCACTCCCTGCAGGCGCAGGTGGCCCCGCAGGGCGGGATGTCGCCCGAGGCGCTCACCGCGGCCCGCGCGGCGGCCGTCGACGCCCTGCGCCGGGTGCGCGACGGAGCGCTGCGCGTCGACACGGCGAGTGCACCGGAGCGGATGGCGGCACTGATGCGGTTCCTCACCGGGAACGCGGGCGACGAATACCTCCCGCTGCTGGAGCACGAGCTGGGGCTGACCCGCGACGTCGGCGCGCCCGGATGGACGCTCGACGAGGTGGCTCCCGGCCGGGAGTTCTCGGTGGTGGTGATCGGCGCGGGCATGTCGGGGCTCGTCGCGGCGCACCGGCTCGAGCAGGCGGGCGTGCCGTTCACGGTGTTGGAGAAGAACGACGACGTCGGCGGCACCTGGCTGGAGAACGACTACCCGGGCTGCCGTCTCGACACGAACAACTTCGCCTACAGCTACTCGTTCGCGCAGAAGCCGGACTGGCCCTACCAGTTCTCCGCGCAGGCCGACATCCGCAGCTACTTCTCCGACGTCGCGACCCGGGCGGGCCTGCGCCGGCACATCCGCTTCGGCACCACCGTGCTGGCACTGGCCTACGACGAGGACGCGGCGGTCTGGCGCGTGCGGATCCGCGGGGCCGACAGTGCGGAGGAGACGCTCGTCGCGAACGCGGTGGTGAGCGCGGTCGGGCAGCTGAACCAGCCGAACTACCCCGACATCCCGGGCCGCGACCGCTTCGAGGGGCTCGCGATGCACTCGGCGCGCTGGGTGCCCGGCACCGATCTCACCGGCCTACGCGTCGGTGTGGTCGGCACCGGGGCGAGCGCTTACCAGATCGTGCCCTCGATCGCCGACGAGGTCGGCGAGCTGCGCGTCTTCCAGCGCAACGCGCCCTGGATGCTGCCGACGCCCGGCTACCACCGGGCGATCCCGTCCGGGCTCTCCTGGCTGTTCCAGCACGTGCCCGGCTACCACCAGTGGTTCCGCTTCTGGCAGTTCTGGGTGGCCGCCGAGGGCAGGCTGCACCTCGTCGGCGTCGACCCGGAGTGGACGGAGCCGGACTCGGTGTCGGCGCCGAACGCGATGCTGCGCCGCCAGCTCCTCGCGCACCTGGCAACGCAGTACCCCGACCGGCCCGACCTGCTCGAGAAGGTCACGCCGACCTACGTCGCCGGCGCCAAGCGCATGCTGCGCGACAACGGGGTGTGGGCCGCCGCCCTGCACCAGCCGCACGTGCACCTCGTCACCGACGGGATCTCCGAGATCACGCCCAAGGGCGTGCGGACGGTCGACGGCGTCGAGCACGAGCTCGACGTCATCGTCTACGCCACCGGGTTCCTGGCCTCGGAGTTCCTCTCCCCGATGACCGTCACCGGGCGCGGTGGCGTGGACCTGCACGCGCAGTGGGACGGCGACGCTCGCGCCTACCTCGGGATCACCGTGCCGGAGTTCCCCAACCTGTTCAGCCTCTACGGCCCGAACACCAACCTCGTGGTCACCGGCAGCATCATCTACATGGCCGAGTGCGCCATCGAGTACACGATGCAGTGCCTGCGCACGGTGCTCACCGGCGGCCACCGGGCGATCGACACCCGCTCCACGGCCTACGACGCGTTCGCCGAGTCCGTGGACCGGGAGAACCGGTCGAAGGCGTGGGGCGCGTCCGGGGTGAGCAGCTGGTACAAGAACGACCGCGGCCGGGTGACGCAGAACTGGCCGTTCCCGCTGCTCACGTACTGGCAGCTCACGCGCGAGCCGGATCCCGCAGCCGTCGAGCTGCTCTGAGACGCCCCCTCTCCCTTCCCTTGGAGGACCCATGCCGCTGATCAGGATCAGCCACGCCACCACCCAGGACGCCGACCAGAAGCGCGAGGTGATCCGCGCGGTCACCGAGGCCTACGCCGCCAGCACGTCCAGCGACCCGGCGAAGGTCTGGGTGCTGCTCGAGGAGGTGCCCCGGGAGGCGTGGGGCACGGGAGGACAGCCACTCGCGGACCGCGACGCCCGCTCGTGACGCCGCCTCCGGTCGCCGTCCTCACCGGCGCGGGCGGTGGTCTCGGGGCGGCGGTCGCCACCGCGCTCGCCGCGGCCGGCTCGCCGGTCGCCTGCGCCGACCTGGACGCCGGGGCGGCCCAGCGCACGGCCGAGGCGGTGATCGCGGCCGGCGGCGCGGCCACGGCCCACGCCGTCGACGTCACCGACCCGACGGCCGTGTCCGGATGGCACGAGGCGGTGCGGTCGGCCCTCGGCCCGGCGGGCATCGTCGTCAACGCCGCCGGCGCCATGGACCGCGGGGGCCCCTCCGAACTCGACCACGCCGGGTTCATGCGCGTCGTCGACGTCAACCTCGGCGGCACCTACGCCGTCATCCGGGAGTTCCTGCCCGACCTGGCCGACGCCGGACGCGGCCGGATCGTCAACATCGCGTCCATCGCCGGGCTCGTCGGCTACCCCTTCCCGAGCTACACCGCGAGCAAGAGCGGCGTCGTCGGCCTCACCCGCTCGCTGCTCATCGACCTGTGGGGTACCGGCATCACGATCAACGCCGTCTGCCCCGGCGCCATGGACACCGCCATGTTCAACGCCGCCCGCATCCCGGACATGGTCCGCCGGACCCCGCTCGGGCGGATCGTGACCGTCGACGAGGTCGCGGCAACGGTGGCTTTCCTCTGCAGCGACGCTGCCGCCGGCATCAACGGCGCCAGCATCCCCGTCGACGGCGGGGCCACGACGGCCTTCCGGTACGCCGAGGGCTGACGCAGAGAGCGCTGCCTCCTCGGTCCGGCGGAGGTGCGCCTAGACTCCCCCCGACGGGGTGTGGCGCAGCTTGGTAGCGCACTCGCTTTGGGAGCGAGGGGCCGTGGGTTCAAATCCCGCCACCCCGACCAGGACGGGCGTTTGCCCTGGTCAACGCCTTTTCGGCATGGACAGCAGCAGGCATTCGCCCGCCACAGGGCGAGATGCCCCCTCGCTCGTCGCGCGTGCCACTACCTGGCGCTCCGGTTGCGAGGTCTTCCCGCTGCACTCCGGAGACTCCTCCATCAGTGGGACACCGGGTTGCAGTCGTTGCCGAGTCGGGCCAGCGGATGCCAGGTGGTGATCGCTGCGAGAAGCACATGACGTCGCCGCGACAGCACCCACGCATCGCTCGGACGGATCACCCGGCCCTGATCACGCCGACAAGTACACCAGCGTCGTCGCACCCGCACCCACGTACTGATCAGATCGATCACCGCCGGCCGGGGCCCCTACCCGCAGCTCGCGGTGCGGGCCTGACCGGTTCGGCGACCAGCCTCCGTCACGGCCTCCCATGCTTCCGGCCGGGTGTCTGCCCACCCGCTCTCATCGCCCACGCACCAATGCCATCGGTCACCATGCCTGACCACCTCGCCGCGCTCGTGCACTTCGATCATTTCGCGTGCCTGGGCCTCCGTCTCGGTCTCGCCGAACGCGACCCCGCCACCTGGGAGGTTCACCACTCACAACGCCGTCACCGACCGAGACTATCGAACATCACGTCTGTTCATAACCGTTTCCGTCCGTTCTCGGCTTGTCTCAGCCGTTCGCGGTCGACGTGGTCGGGTAACCGATCGAACATGTCGAACGTGTCCGTGCTGATCACGACCGCCGAGCTCGCGGCGGAGCTACGGGTCAGCGTCAAGACGGTCCGGGAGTGGGCACGGTCCGGGCGCGTCACGCCTGCGGCGGTGACGCCAGGCGGCCAGTACCGCTTCCGGCTGGACGACGTCCTCAAGCAGCTCGAGGTCCGTAGGGCCTCGCAGGGAGATCACCCGCGACCACGCGACGAGGACTAGCAGCGCCCGCCTGGCCACGCTCATGGCTACGAGCCCGAGCCGGCGCGCCGCTTCCCCGGCCGCGCAGTGCGGAAGGGGATGTCGCGTCCCCGCCTCCTGAAACGCTGAACGCGCGCTCCGACGACGACCGCTGGTTCAGGTGTCGACCCGGTTCGGAACGCGGGAACCACCTGCGGACACTGACCGCACACCGATCAGGTTTCCGCGCCGCCCCCGTCTGTACGTGTGAGATTTACCCACGGGAGGCTGCACGATGCGGAAACTGATCTTCGGCATGAACGTGACCCTGGACGGCTACATCGCCGCGACCGGCGACGACATCGGCTGGAGCGCCGGCGACGCCGGCGCGCACGCCGGGCCGAGCGACGAGCTGTTCCAGTGGTGGCTCGACCAGGAGCAGGCGCACGAGATGTCGCTGTACGGACGCAAGCTGTGGGAGACGATGAGCTCCTACTGGCCGACCGGCGACCAGCAGCCCGACGTCACCCCGGCGGAGATCGAGTTCGCGCGGAACTGGCGGGACACGCCGAAGGTGGCGTTCTCCTCGACGATCGACGAGGTCGACTGGAACACCCGTCTGGTCACCGGCGACGCGGTCGCCGAGATCACCCGGCTCAAGGCCGGGGACGGTGGCCCGATGGGCATCGGCGGCGCCACGCTCGCCGGCGCGGCCATGCGGGCCGGGCTGATCGACGAGTACGCGGTGGTCACCCACCCGGTCCTGGTGGGCGGCGGCACGCCGTTCTTCACGGCGCTGGACAGCTGGGTGAACTTGAACCTCGTGGAGACGCGAACGTTTCCCGACGGCGTGGTGCTGGCCCGATACCGGACGAGGCGATGAGCACGGGCCAGCTGTTCGGCTCGTGAGGCTGGGTCGCGAGCTCACCGTGACCCACGGCCATGAGGGCGTGAAGATGCCCCGCCGGCAATGCCGGCGGGGCGGTGGCGTTCAGCTGATCACGGTGTCGGGGGCAGGCCCAGCCATGGCTTTTCAGTGGCGTCGAAGCCTGTGAGCTCGGCGATCTTCCCGTCGACGACGTGCAGGACCGCGACGGCGAACAACCGGTGCTCCGGGGCGTCGGGGGTGCGGAGGTACAGCACGGCGGCAGGCATGCGGTTGACCGTCGTGGTGAGACCGCGCCAATCATCGTGGCCGCGCTGGAAGAGCCCACCGGAGACCCAGCCGTCCACCGCCTCCTCGGCCGTCATGAGCACGGTGCCCATGCCGGGCAGCATCGCGAAGCGCAGCTCGTCGCGCAGCAGGGACATCAGCCCGTCGAGGTCGTTGCGCTCATGGGCGTCGATGTAGGACTGCACCACGCCGCGCTCGTCGTCCGACAGCTCGTGGGTGGCGGGGCTCCGCCAGTCGAGGCGGCGGTCGGGCAGCTGCTCGCGCATCGTCGCACGGGCCCGCTGCAGGGCGCTGGTCACCGACGCGACGGTCAGCTCGAGGGCGTCGGCGGTCGTCGACGCCGGCCAGCCGAGGACGTCGCGCAGGATGAGCACCGCCCGCTGCCGCGGCGGCAGGTGCTGGACGGCGACGATGAACGCCAGCTCGATCGTCTCCCGCGCCACCGCCGATTCCTGCGGGTCCTCGGGGAGCATCCGGTCGGGGTAGGGCTGCAGGTACAGCACCTCGGAGCCGGGGTCCGGCAGCTCGGACGGCACGGGTGTGCGGCCGGCCCGCTTCTCCAGGAGGTCGAGGCAGGCGTTCGTCGCGATCCGGTAGAGCCAGGTCCGCAGCGCGGCGTGGCCCTTGAACGACTCCCGCTTGTTCCATGCTCGCAGGAACGTCTCCTGCGTCATGTCCTGGGCGTCCTCGTAGTTCGCGAGCATCCGGTAGCAGTGCACCTGCAGCTCACGCCGGTGGCGCTCCGTGAGGAGTGCGAACCCCGCCGTGTCGTCAGCGCGGGCCGCCGCGAGGAACGCGGCCTCGTCGGCGCCCAGCGGTCGGGCCTCGGTCATGGTCATCGATCCTTCCAGCGGTGCGAGGGGGCTACCAGAACTGACGACGTGGCCCAGGATTTCTGATCGGTGATGCCGCTCCGGTCCCCGTGGACGTGGTCGTGCACTGAGATGGGGCTCGGCGTCGATGTCTAGGTTGGGCACCGGCGGCCCCGGGCACACCGCGAAGGAGCTGACGTGAAGTACCTGATGCTGATCTACGGCAACGAGCAGATCTGGAACAGCCTGCCCGCCGGCGAGCTGGAGGCGCTGATCGCCGAGGTCGACGGGTTCAACGAGAGCCTGCGCGCCACCGGTGAGCTCGTGGACTGCCAGGGCCTGGAGACGCGGTCGCGGGCGATCCGCGCCTCCAAGGACGGGCCGCTCGTCACCGACGGGCCGTACCTGGAGGCGAAGGAGCACGTCGGCTCCTACTCCGTGTTGGACGTCGACAGCGAGGAGCGGGCGCTGGAGATCGCGCGGTCGTACCCGGCGCTCGGGTTCGGCGGGACCGATCGCGGAGGGCTGGAGATGTGGCCGCTGATGGGCCGCTGAGCCCCGAGGGCATCGCCGGCCTGCTGCGCGATCTCGCGCCGCAGGTCCTGGGGGCGGTCGTGCGCCGCTACGGCGACTTCGTCCGGGCCGAGGACGCGGTGCAGGAGGCCATGATCACGGCCGTCGAGGCATGGACGGCGGACGGGCCGCCGGAGCACCCGGCGGGCTGGCTGATCACGGTCGCCGCCCGCCGGTACGTCGACCACGTGCGGGCCGACGCGGCCCGGCGCAGGCGGGAGACCGCCACCGTCGAGGCGACCCCGCGGGACGCGCTCGTCGCGCCGTCGCCGGACACGGAGCCTGCCCGCGACGATCTGCTGGAGTTGCTGTTCCTGTGCTGCCACCCGGCGCTGGGACCGTCCGCGCAGGTCGCCCTGACGTTGCGGGCGGTCGGCGGGCTCACCACCGGGGAGATCGCCGCCGCGTTCCTCGTGCCGGAGCCGACGATGGGACAGCGCATCGTGCGGGCGAAGCAGCGGCTGCGCGAGGCGGACGCGCGGTTCGCGATGCCGGCCGGGCCCGAATGGGAACCGCGGATGGCCGCGGTCCTGCACGTGCTCTACCTGATCTTCAACGAGGGTTACAGCGCCAGCAGCGGCCCGGCCCTGCGCCGGGTCGACCTCACCCAGCAGGCGGTGCGCCTGACCCGCCGCCTGCACGAGCAGGCTCCCCGGTCCGGCGAGGTGACGGGGCTGCTCGCGCTGATGCTGCTGACCGAGGCCCGCGGTCCGGCCCGCACCGGGGACGCCGGCGAGCTCGTACCGCTCGAGGAGCAGGACCGCACCCGGTGGGACCGCACCGCGATCGCCGAGGGCACCGCGCTGATCACCCGCAGCCTCGCCGAGGAACCGATCGGGCCCTACCAGGTGCAGGCCGCCATCGCCGCGGTGCACGCGGAGGCGCCGTCGGTCACCGCCACCGACTGGCCGCAGATCCTCGCCCTGTACGACCTGCTGGAACGGCTCGCACCCGGCCCGGTCGTGACGCTCAACCGGGCGGTCGCGCTCGGCGAGGTGCACGGCCCGCAGGCCGGCCTCGACCTGCTGGCCGAACTGGGCTCCGGCCCCCTTGCGGGCAACCACCGGCTGCTCGCCGTGCGGGCGTACCTCCTGCAGCGGACCGGAGACCGTGCCGCTGCTGCCGGGGTGTGGCGGGAGGCCGCACACCTGGCCGGCAGCGGTCCCGAGCAGCGTTTCCTGCGGCAACGCGCCGCCCGGCTGGAGTGACCCAGCTCACGCACGGCGGGTGTCGAAGGCGCACCTGACGGCTCCGATCCCCCCGCGAACGGGCACCGGCCGAGGTGCCCGGCACGAGACGCAGGGGTGATCAGGGATGACGAAGGTGACCGCGCAGATGTCGGTGTCGCTGGACGGGTTCTACGCAGGTCCCGCCCACACCGGTGACGGGAGCTGGATGGAGTCGGCGGAGGCCGCCGGGTTCTTCCGCGTCACCCGCTGGGCGACCGACGCGATGGCCTGGCGCGAGCGGCAGGGCTTCGCAGGCGGGGTGGACGACGCCAACTCCGAGATCATCGCCGAGACGTTCGCCGCGGCGGGCGCGTACGTGATGGGCAGGCGGATGTTCGACGGCGGCGAGGCGCCCTGGGGAGAGGAGCCCCCGTTCCGGGCCCCGGTCTTCGTCGTGACCCACCGCCCCCGCGCAACCCTGCACCGCGACGGCGGGACCAGCTTCACCTTCGTCACCGACGGCATCGCGAGCGCGATCGAGCAGGCCCGCGCCGCAGCGGGCGGCAAGAACGTGGCGGTCGCGGGCGGTGGCACGTTCGTCCGGCAGGTCCTGCGCGCAGGCCTGCTCGACGAGCTGGAGCTCCACATCGTGCCGGTCGTGCTGGGCACCGGCATGCGCCTGCTCGACACCGACCTCGACCTGGAGGAGAAGGAGGGCATCGAACTGGTCCCGTCCCGGGTCGTCCACGCCCCCGACGTCACCCACATCCGCTACGAGGTGACCGGCCGCGCCCCCCTCCTCCTCGACGACCGGGGCAGGGGCGGCGGCCCCACGGCCATTTCTTGATCCTGGCGGACGCGGAGCCGGGCCGTCGGGCGGCGCCGTTCAGGCGAGCGGCCCGTACAGCTCGGTCGGGCTCGCCGTGTCGTCGTCGACCGTGTCGAGGACGTCGAGGAGCTTGCGTTCCTCGTAGCGGAAGTGGGTCTCCATCACGGCCTCGATACCGTCGAGGTGACGCAGCTTCTCCTCCGTGCCCGCCCCGTTCTTCGCGGCGTGCTGGAGCTCGCCGATCAGATGGTTGATCATGCTGTGGTCCTGGCGCAGCCGGCTGATCACGGGGGCGAGGTCGGGGCGCAGCTCCACGAGGCGGGGGAACAAGCCCCCGTCCTCGCTGCGGTGATGGCCATCGAGGGCCGCGCAGAAGCCCCAGCAGTACAGCAGCGGGTCTCCGGCCGACAGGTCCGCCTCGCCCTCGTCCTCCACGGCCTCGCGCGCGAGGGCCAGCGCCGCGCGCAGCTTCCGGTGCACCTCGCGCATCTCCGCGCCCCAGGCGCGTACGCGCTGCACGTTCAACGGACCCCCTCCTCACGACCGCCGGCAGATCGTGGGGAGTCAGGGATGGTGGTGTCACGAGCAGGAGCAGCAGGAATGGCTGCAACCGTCCTTACGACTTCGGCGCCTCCATGCCTGACGCAGCCCGTCACCGGCACGCGACGCTGGCAACGACCCTAACCAACACCGCCCCCGGCCGATACCTCCACCGGAATCGTCGGGGTGCGCTCGTAGCTTCCCGGGCATGACGACGGTGCTACCGGTCCGTGATCCACGTCCGCTCTTCGCCCGCGCGCTGGATCAAGCCGAGCGGCAGGTCGCCGCCGTGTCCCCCGGCGAGCTGAGCTACCGCACCCCCTGCGCCGACTACGACGTCCGCGCGCTGCTCGGGCACGTGGTCGCGGTGCTCCACAAGCTCGCCTGCGTCGGCGCCGGAGCCGACGTGCGCGGGGCACCCGACGTGGTCCACGGCATCGACGACGACGGCTGGGCCGGCGCGGTCGGCCGGGCCCGCGCCGAGGTCGAGCGGGTGTGGGCCGACGACGAGACGCTGGACCGCATGATCACCCTGCCGTGGGCCACGCTGCCCGGCCGGGCCGTCCTCGACGCCTACACGCACGAGTTCACGGTCCATTCCTGGGACCTCGCGCACGCCACCGGCCGGGTCGCCGACCTCGACCCCGACCTCGCCGCTCGGGCGCTCGAGGCGTTCCCGGAGTTCGCGCCGCCGGAGGCGCGCAGCGACGAGGGTGGATTCGGGCCGGTCGTGCCGGCGCCCGTCGACGCCGACGTCTACACCCGGCTGGCCGCCTACCTCGGCCGCAGGCCGTGACGGGCCCCGACGGGTGGCGCGTTCACCTGACGCCCGGCACCCATCACGTCCTGGACGCACTCGAGCGCGACACACGCACACCCGAACCCCGACTCGCGGGGTGGGGGAGGCACCGAACCCCGCGAGTCGGGGTTCGGGTGCGGCCGTGTCGCGGCCGTGTGCGGAAACACCGGGGCCCGGCCGACGAACCGTGAGGGGGGCGGTTCGGCGGCCGGGCCGGCGTCGCAGTGCCCGTTGCCGGAGCTCCGCGCTGAGCACTGGGTAGACAGAACCGGGTCTGTCCCAAACCCGGTTCACCCGGTTGTCGTCGACGAGCCCCGGGCGACGGGTCGATTTTCGTACAAGACGTCCCCCGCACGGACGACGACGCTGGGGCGATGGCCACCGACCCGATCAACCTCACCACCGCTCTCGCCTCGTTCGACGAGGTCTACAGCCCGCGGATCGTGGCGCGGATGAACGACTACGACGTGCGGGTGGCCCACACCCTCGGGGAGCACGTCTGGCACGTCCACGAGGACACCGACGAGTTCTTCCTGGTCCTCGACGGGCGCTTCGACGTCGCGCTCCGCGAGGCCGACGGCACCGAACGCACCGTCGTGTTGCACCGCGGCGACACGTTCGTCGTGCCGAAGGGCACCGAGCACAAGCCGTCCTCTCCCGGCGGTTCGATCCTCATGTTCGAACCGGGCGGCACCTCCACGACCGGCGACCGGCACGAGGGCGAGGTGCCCGGGCACGTCGACAGCACCACCGGGCACGCGCTGACGTAGAGCGGTGATCACCGGTACGGTCGCCGGGCGGGGCTTCCCGGTCGGAGGCGCCCGTTGCACGGTTGCGGGAAACGGAGGCCCATCGATGGAGATCGCCGAGCTGGTCCGGCGCCTGGCGCGGCTGCAGGTGTCGTCGCTGAGCGACGCGGACAAGACGTTGCCGGTCTGCGATCCGGCGATCGGTCCGCTGCTGCCCGACGTCACGCTGGTCGGCACGGCGTTCACGGTGCGCTCCGACGGCGACCTGCTCGGCATGATCGACGCCATCGGGCAGGCCGGGCCCGGCACGGTGCTCGTGGCGGCCACCGACGGCAGCCCGCTCGCGGCGTCCGGGGAGCTGTTCGCCACCGAGGGCCGTCGGCGCGGCCTCGCCGGGATCGCGGTCGACGGCTGGTGCCGGGACCTGCGCGGGCTGCGGCGCGTGGGGCTGCCGGTCTTCGCCCGGGGCACGACACCGGCCGCGGGCCCGGCGGCCGGACCGGCGGTCGTGCAGGTTCCGGTGCGGTTCGGCGGCGTCGAGGTGCAGCCCGGTGACCTCGTCTTCGGCGACGACGACGGGCTGCTCATCGCCCCGCCCGAGCGGGTCGCGGCGGCGCTGGAGCGGGCGGAGGAGATCGAGCGCGTAGAGGCCGAGGTGGCCGCGGCGGTGGGCAGCGGGCGCAGCCTGCACGAGGTCACGAACGCCGCCGAGCACCTGCGCGCGGTGGCCGCGGGCGAGCCGAGCACGTTCCGCTTCCAGCCCTGAGCCCCGCCATGATGGCCGGCACGTTCCCACGCTGAACATCCTCTCGCCGCCGGCGCCCGGGCAGCCGGCCCGCATGATCGCGGGGAAGGGCCGAGCCGCACACCAGCGCGGTTCGTAGCACCACCGCGTACGGGTCGCGGCGATCATCGCCCGGCGTGGGGTCAGGCCCGGCCGGGCACGCGTGTGAGTCCGGGGATCAGCCGCGGAAGAGCCGGTCGAGGTGGTAGTCGACGGTGTCCACGGCCTCCGCCGCGGTGCGACCACCGAGGACGATGGCGGTGGCCTGGGAGTCGATGAGCGCCCAGACGATGGTCGCCTCCTGCCGCGGGTCGACGCCGCTCGGGAGCTCGCCCGCGCTGCGCGCGCGGTCGAGGTGCTCGGCGAAGAACTCGATCAGCTTCGGCCCGCCCCCGGCCACCACCGCGGCCATCCGGGCGTCCGACATGGCGCGGATGAAGAACGCGATGCCGGCCAGCCAGGCCGCGCGGCTCTCCTCGTCGGTGGGCAGGACCTCCATGATCGTCGTACGGAGGATCTCCCGGACGGTCGGCGGGCGGCCCGCCGCGCCCAGCTTCTCGGCGATCCGCTGCCCGTGCCGCTGCGACTGGTACTCGAAGGCGAAGGCGAGCATGTCGTCCTTGCTCCGGAAGTAGTGCTGCACCGCTCCCATGGAGATCCCGGCCTCGGCCGCGACGTGTCGCAGGCTCACCGACTCCAGGCCCTCGGTGGTGGCGAGCCGCAGCAGCGCGTCGGCGATCTCCCGCCGGCGCGCATCATGGTCGACCTTCCTGGGCACGGTCCTCCTTCGCCATGCAGCCCGCCCGTTGCCATGCATCCGCATTGCAACGCCCCTCCCCACGTTATACGGTGCGATCGCATTACCAAGGGGGAGAGATGACGACGACCACGGGCCGGCCCGGTGAGCTGCGGCTACGACCGCCGCGCCACCCCGTCGACCCGAGGGCGGTGAGCTGGTGGCGCACCTCCGTGGGGCTGGTGGTCGCCGCCCCGGTGGTCGTGCTCGCCGTGCTGGGACTGCTGATCCCGCCTGCACGGTTCTGGCTGCTGCTGCCCGCCGCGATCATTCTGCTCGTCGGGCTGCCGTTGGCGCTCGCCCTGCCGCGCTGGTGGTACCGGCTGCACCGGTGGGAGGTCACCGACGTCGCGGTGTACACGCGCTCCGGCTACTTCTGGCAGGAGTGGCGGGTGGCGCCCATGTCGCGCATCCAGACCGTCGACACCCAGCGCGGCCCGCTCGAGCAGCGCTTCGGGCTCGCCACCGTCACGGTCACCACGGCGTCGGCGAAGGGAGCCCTGAAGATCGAGGGGCTCGACCACGAGGTGGCGGCCGAGCTCGCCGAGCGGCTCACCGCCACCACCCAGGCCGTCCCCGGGGACGCCACGTGAGCACCCCCGAGGAGGGCTGGCAGGAGCTGGACCGGCGGACCGTCGCCGTCACGGCGCTGCTGGCGCTCGGCGGCTCGATCGCCGCCGGACTGCCGATCGGGATCAGCATCGCCCGCAACACCTCGGCCGGCACGGCCCTGCTGTGGGTCCTACCGGCCACGGTGCTGCTGGTGGTCGGGGCGAGCGTCCTCGACCTCGTCCGGTGGCGTCGCACGCGCTACCGGATCACACCGGGCCGGGTCGAGCTGCGCACCGGCATCCTCGTCGCCACGCACCGGTCGCTGCAGCGCGACCGCATCCGCGCCGTCGACGTCACGGCCGACCCGCTGCTGCGCGCCTTCGGGCTCGTGGCCGTCCGGGTCGGCACGGGCGAGCAGTCCGGCGCGGGCGAGGGGTCGGTCGCGCTCCGACCGGTGCCGGCGGCGGCGGGTGCGGCGCTGCGCCGCGAGCTGCTGGACCGGGCGCACACGACCGCGCCCGCCGACGGCGTGCTCGCCGCGCTCGACCCGGCCTGGATCCGCTACGCGCCCATGTCGTTCCTCGCGCCCGTTCTCGGTGCGAGCGCGTTCGCCGGCGCACTGCAGGTGTCGGAGTGGTTCGGCCTGGAGGAAGGCGTCATCGCGTGGGTGGGGAGCCTGTTCCACGGAGTCCCCATCGTGGCCATGATCGCGGTCCTCACCGTGATCGCGCTGGTGGTCGGCGCGGTCGCCGCCCTCGCGCTGTGGGTCGAGATGTGGTGGAACTACCGCCTGGAGCGCCAACCGGGCACGCTGCACGTGAGCCGCGGGCTGCTGACCACCCGCTCGATCTCGGTGGAGGAGGCGCGGCTGCGCGGTGTCGAGTTCGTCGAGCCGCTGGGGGTGCGGCTGGCGGGTGCGGCCCGCGTCGACGCCGTGGCCACCGGCCTGGGATCGGCGAAGCCCGAGGAGGACAAGACCGACCGCCGCACGCTCCTGCCCGCGGCGCCGCGCGCCGTGGCCCAGGGCGTGGCCGCCACCGTCCTGCGCGAGGCGGTGTCGCCCACCGACGCCGTCCGGTTGACCGGGCATCCCACCGCCGCACGGGGCCGGCGGCTGCGGTGGGCCCTGGGCGCCGTCGTGGTGGTGGAGGCGCCACTGGTGCTCCTCGGCGCGCTGCTCACCGACGTGCTCCTGCACATCGCCTGGATCAGCGCGGTCGTGCTCGTTCCGGTCGCCGTCGTGCTGGCCCTCGACGCCTACCGCAGCCTCGGCCACGGTCTCGGCGAGCGGTACCTCGTGACACGCAGCGGCAGCGTCCGGCGGACCACGGTGGCGCTGCAACGCGGCGGCATCATCGGCTGGACGTTCCGGCAGTCGATCTTCCAGCGGCGCGCGCACCTGGTCACCGTGATCGCGACGACGGCCGCGGGAACGGGCGCCTACGCCGTGCCCGACGCGGGCTCGGACGACGGGCTCGAACTGGCGGCCGCGACCGTCCCCGGGCTGCTGGTGCCGTTCCTCGAGCCGGTCGGCGAGGCCGTGCACCGGCGGACCGCGGCCGTGGTCCGCTCGACGTCGCCGGTGGCCAGCACGTCCAGTAGCGCTCCACGCAACGTCGCGAGCACGGCCGTCGGGTCGTGGTCGGGGCCCAGCACCTCCCCGAGCAGCGCGATCCAGTCCTCCACGCCCTGGACGGCGAACCCGGCCCACGGCCCGTCCGGCTCGACGAGCGAGCGGGCGTAGCCCTCCGCCCACAGCCGCAGCAGGTCGCGCCGCTGCGGGGAGGCGAGCCACTCCCAGAGCCGGTCGACGGCTTCGGCCGGCCCGCCGCCGGCCGCACGCACGTCCGCGAGCAGCGCGAGCTCCTCGGCGCGCGAGCGGCCCAACAGCGCCCGGACCAGCCCGTCCTTGGAGCCGAACAGGTAGAGCAGCACGCGCGGGCTCGACCCGACCGCCTCGGCGAGCGGCCGCAGCGACATCCCGGCCATCCCGTGCTGCAGCACGTAGGCGTAGGCGAGCTCCAGCAGCTCCTCCCGGCGCACGGAAGGGGGTTGCGGATCGGCAGGCATGCGGACAGTGTCTACTGAAACAGTCGTTTCAGTAGAAGGGGGCCCACGATGGGCGACGTGCGGATCCGGCAGCTCGGCGAACCGGGCGACCTCGGTTGGGTGGTACTCGCGCACGGCGAGCTCTACGCCGCGGAGTTCGGCTGGGACGCCTCGTTCGAGGGCCACGTCGCGCGGATCGTGGCCGACTTCGCCACGGACCACGACCCGGCGCGCGAGCGGGCCTGGATCGCCGAGCTCGACGGCAGGCGTGTGGGCTGCGTGTTCTGCGTGACGGGCGGGGAGCCCGGCACGGCGAAGCTCCGCATCCTGCTCGTGCACCCGGACGCCCGCGGCCACGGCGTGGGCAGCCGCCTGGTCGACACCTGCGTCGCGTTCGCGCAGGAGCGCGGCTACGCCCGCATGCGGCTGTGGACGACCGACGTGCTCGCCGCCGCTCGCCGCATCTACCTCGCCGCGGGCTTCCGGCTCGTGGCCCAGGAGCCGCACCACAGCTTCGGCGCAGAGCTCCTGGGCCAGGATTACGAGCTCGAACTGTGAGGAGCGGCTACGCCGCCGCCTCCCACAGCCACTTCTCGGTCATCGGTTGCGCGCAGTCCGGGCAGGGGACCTCGCAGCCTGCCGTCGCCGTGACTGGCAGCTCGGCCTCGACGCCGCACCCGGTGCAACCCCACCAGCCGGTCGTGATCGTCGTGTCCATGTCGGAGATGCTAAATCACACCTCTGTCATTCTCGGGACACGCGCCGGACTCAGACCTCCTCGACCAGGTCGGCGATCGAGGCCACCACCCGGTTGGGCCGGTACGGGAAGCGCTCGACCTCCTCGGCCTGGGTGATCCCGGTGAGCACGAGCACGGTGCGCATCCCGGCCTCGAGACCGGCGATGATGTCGGTGTCCATCCGGTCGCCGATCATCACGGTGGTCTCGGAATGGGCCTCCAGCCGGTTCAGGGCGGCCCGCATCATCAGCGAGTTCGGCTTGCCGATGAAGTAGGGGTCCACCCCGGTGGCCCGGCTGATCAGTGCGGCCACCGCGCCGGTGGCGGGCAGCACGCCGTCGCGCGAGGGGCCCGTCGGGTCCGGGTTCGTGGCGACCCACCGCGCGCCGTTGCGGATGAGCCGGACCGCCGTGGTCACCGCCTCGAAGCTGTACGTGCGCGTCTCCCCGAGCACGACGTAGTCGGGCGCGTTGTCGGTGAGCACGTAGCCGATCTCGTGCAACGCGGTGGTGAGCCCGGCCTCCCCCACGACGTACGCGCTGCCCTGCGGGCGCTGGTCGTCCAGGAAGGTGGCGGTGGCCAGCGCCGAGGTCCAGATCGACTCGACCGGCAGATCGATGCCGCTGGTCCGCAGGCGGAACTGGAGATCCCGCGGGGTGAAGATCGAGTTGTTCGTGAGGACCAGGAACGGTCTGCCGGTCTCGCGCAGCCGCGCGATGAACACGTCCGCACCGGGGATCAACCGCCCTTCGTGGACGAGCACGCCGTCCATGTCGGTCATCCAGCACTCGATCGGCTTCGGGTCGGCCACGACCGGGGAGCCTAGCTTGGGGGAACGCCGGCCCGCTGACATGCGTTGACCCGGGTGAGTCGTAGGGAGTGGTTCGAGTGACGGGCACGGTCGTGACCATCGTGGTCCTCGCCCTCATCGTGGTGGGCGCCGTCTGGCTGGTGCGCCAGCGCACGGCGGAGCGGGCGCGGGAGCTGGAGGACGCGAAGTCCGAGGCCCGCCGCTGGGTGGAGCGCCTCGGCGGCCAGGTGCTCAACCTGGTGGGCACCGACGATGCCTCCAAGCAGGCGATCGCCGACGCCGCGGAGCGCTACAACGCCGCCGGTTCGCAGATGGAACAGGCGGCCAGCGTGGCCCAGGCGCGGCAGGTCACCGAGACCGCCCACGAAGGTCTCTACTACGTGCGCGCCGCCCGCACCGCCATGGGCATCGACCCCGGGCCCGAGCTCCCGGCGCTGCCCGGCCAGCAGCGCGCGGGCGCCGTCAGCGAGGAACGTGACGTCGAGGTGGAGGGCCACGCCTACAGCGCCTCGCCGAAGCCCTCGCAGCGCAACTCGCACTACTACCCCGGCGGCACGGTGGCCGGGCGCCCGGTGCCACAGGGCTGGTACTCCGAGCCCTGGTGGCGGCCCGCGCTCGTCGCAGGGGCCTGGGGCATCGGCTCGGCCCTGCTGTTCAGCACGATGTTCTCCGGCATGGCGGGCGTGGCCTACGCCGACGGGTTCTCCGACGGCGCCGGCTACGACGACACCGGCGTGGGCGGCGACGACGCGCAGGGCGACGTCGGCGCCGACATGGGGGACGGCATGGGCGACGGCGGGTTCGACGGCGGCGGCTTCGACGGGGGTTTCGACGGCGGGTTCGGCGACTTCTGACCACGGCCTGGTCAGGCGGCGCCGCTCGGCACACCGGTCAAGCGGGCGCCTCGAAGCGCACCGCCCGCTCCGCATCGGGCCACAGCGCGTCCAGCATCCGCTCGCCCTCGGCCACCACCTCGGCCGCGGCCGCATCGGAGAGCGGCGCCAGCGGGCGGACGACCAGCCCGTCCGGTCCGGAGGTCCACATGCCGGCCGCCATCCCGTCCACCAGCAGCGGGCGCACCGGCTTGAACAGTACCCGGGAACGGTGCTCGGCGGCGAGGATCCGGGTGCGGTCGTCGTGGCCCAGCAGCGCGTTGTCGAACTCGCCGAGGAAGCGCGGCGGTGCGGGGGTGTCGAGATCGGGCAACGGCCCGTCCGGCACGTCGTAGAGCGTGCGGCCGCGTTCGTCGGTGAAGCGGCGCAGGTCGAGCCGGTCCACCACCTCGCGGATCCCGCCGAGACCGGTGAACGTCCGCACATCGGCCGTGCCGGCCGGGCCGAACGCGCGCAGGTAGCGCAGCACCAACCGGTCGGGGGAGGCGTCGGTGGCGATCGGGCGGCCCAGCGTCGCGCCCACCTCGGCCAGCCGCGCCCGACCGGTGCGCCCCCAGACCCCGCGGGGCGGCACCTGCAGCAGCGGCGCCCCGTAGACGACGGCGGCACCGAGGTGCACGGGCTCGCGCCCCGGCCACCGGACCGCCAGCTCACGGCCCAGCTCGGTGGCCATCATCGGCCGCTCGCGCAGCCGCTCCAGCCCCGCCGCGACGACGTCGGCGAGATCCAGCCCGGCAAGCCCACGCCCGTACTCACTGGCCCGGAACACCCGCTCGTGCAGCGGCTTGACGAGCGGCGGGAGCGCGAGCGCGTCGTCCGGCGTCACGAGGTGCATGGTGGCGCGCAGCGACGGCATCCGGACCAGCGAGAGCTCCGCCACACGGCGGCCGAGGTCGTGCGGGTCGAACCCGGCCACGCGCGACCACAGGCCCGGGTACGGCGCGTCCGGCACCTGCGCCTGCACGGCCACCAGGTGCGCCACCGCGTCGGGCACGCCGACCTCGGCACGCCGGAGCAACAGCTGGCGTTCGAGCAGCGCGCGGTTCAGCGCGCGCTGCCCGAGCAGCGGGAGACCGGACGTCACCGCAGGTCCGCGAAGAACGCGCGGACGTCGTCGACCAGCAGGTCCGGCACCTCCATCGCCGGGAAGTGGCCCCCGACCGCGTGCTCGGTCCAGCGCGTGACGTTGCCGTGGTCGATCGCCGACCGGATCGAGAAGTCGGCGGCGTACACCACCACCCCGGTCGGCACCACCGGACCGTCCCACACCTGTGGCGCGTCCTCCCCGAGCGACCACGCGTGCGGCCCGTTCATGCTCTCGTAGACGAACTGCGCGGACGCCGCGCCCGCACCGTTGAGCCAGGTGGCCGTGACCGTCGTCAGCAGCTGGTCACGGTCGACCGCGTCCTCGGGGAGCCCCTTCGCCGGATCGGTCCAGGCCTGGAACTTCTCGACGATCCACGCCAGCTGCGCCACCGGCGAGTCGTGCAGCGCGACGCCGATCGTCGAGGGCTGGTTGGCCTGCAGCGTGAGGTAGCCCGAACCGTGGGCGTCGAACTCGGCTGCGCGCTGCAGACGCTGCTTCTCCACGTCGGTGAGTGTCGCCTCGTCCGGGGCGGGGCCGAAGTTCGTCGGACCGTTCATGTGGATCCCGACGACCGCGCCCGGCGCCGCACCGGCGAGCATCCCGGCGACGCCGGCGCCGATGTCGCCGCCCTGGGTGCCGTAGCGCTCGTAGCCCAGCCGGCGCATCAGCTCGGCGTAGGCGCCGACGGTGCGCGGGAGGCCCCACCCGGTGGTCGTCACGGGCGGGGAGAAGCCGAACCCGGGCAGGCTCGGCACCACGAGGTGGAACGCCTGGCGCGGGTTGCCGCCGTGCGCCCGCGGATCGGTGAGCGGGCCGATGATCTTCTCGAACTCGACGACCGAGCTCGGCCAGCCGTGGCTGACCAGCAGCGGCAGCGCGTCCGGCTCGGGTGAGCGGACGTGCAGGAAGTGGATCAGTTGGCCGTCGATCTCCGTCGTGAACTGCGGGAACTCGTTGAGCCGCCGCTCCTGGGAGCGCCAGTCGAACCCGTCGCGCCAGTACTCGGCGAGCTCACGCAGGTAACCGACCGGGGTGCCCCGCTCCCAGCCGACGCCGGGCAGCTCGCGGGGCCAGCGGGTGCGGGCCAGCCGGTCGCGGAGGTCGTCGAGCGCGGTCCGGGGGACGTCGATGCGGAACGGGGTGATCTCCATACCAGGAACGGTAGGAGGCAATGCGGAAGAGTTCGTTCCTCGTTTCCTGTCAGAATCGACCGATGTTGCCGACCTCGGCCCGGCTGCTCCGCCTCCTCTCCCTGTTGCAGGCCCATCGCGACTGGACCGGACCCGAGCTCGCGCGGCGGCTCGAGGTGAGCACGCGCACGATCCGCAACGACGTCGAGCGGCTCCGCGAGCTCGGCTACCCCGTCGACGCCACGACCGGGCGCACCGGCGGCTACCGGCTCGGCGCCGGCGCCGCGCTGCCCCCGCTGCTGCTCGACGACGACGAGGCCGTCGCGGTGGCCGTGGGTCTGCGGTCGGCCGCGAGCGGCACGGTCGGCGGGATCGAGGAGACCTCGGTGCGCGCGCTCGCGAAGCTGGAGCAGGTGCTGCCGTCGCGGTTGCGACACCGAGTGAGGACGCTGGCGCAGGCCGTGGTGCCGGTGCCGGGCGCCGGGCCCACCGTGGCGGCCGAGGTGCTCACCGCGATCGCGACCGCCATCCGCGACCACCAGCGGCTGCGCTTCGACTACGCGGACCACGGCGGCGCCGTCACCCGCCGCGACACCGAACCGCACCGGCTCGTGCACACCGGCAGGCGGTGGTACCTGGTCGCCTGGGACCTCGACCGCGACGACTGGCGCACCTTCCGCGTGGACCGCACGATCCCGCGCATCCCGACCGGGCCGCGGTTCGTGCCGCGCGAGCCTCCGGATCCCGACATCGCCGGGTACGTCACCCGCGGTGCGGGAGCGGCGATGTGGCAGCACCGGGCGCGGGTGCGGCTGCACGCACCCGCCGCGGCGGTCGCCGGGCGCATCACCCCGGCGATGGGCACCCTCACGCCGCTCGACGACGCGCACTGCGAGTTCCGGACGGGCGCCGACACGCTCCCGGTGCTCGCGGTCTACCTCGGCTTCCTCGACGTCGACTTCGACGTGCTCGACCCGCCCGAGCTCGTCGCGCACCTCCGTGCGCTGGGTGAGCGGTACCTGCGCGCGGCGGCTCCTACTCCGGTCGGGTGGACAGGGCCGTCGCCACCGCCGCCTTGACGTGCCTGTTCAGCACGGCCTTGGTGCGCTGCAGCGCCGCCGGCGGCTGCGCCGCCCATTGCCGGGCCAGGTCGCGGGCCGCCTGCAGGGCGGTGCCGTGGGGCACGGCGCGGTGCAGCAGCCCGCACTCGACGGCCTGCGCGGCCGCGAGCGTCTCCCCGTTCATCACGAGGAACTTCGCGCGGTTGACGCCCACGATCGCCGGCCACACCGCGGCGGTGTCGTCGCGGGCGGTGGGGCCGTCGCCGGCGCCGATGCGGGCCGAGGCCGCCACGTACGCGACGTCGGCGAGCGTCGCGAGCACCGCGCCCACCCCGAACGCGTCTCCGTTGACGGCCGCGATGAGCGGCTGGTCCAGATCGAGCAAGGTGTCGACGACGGCACCGATGCCCGGGGTGGCAACGCCGCTCTCCGTGCCCAGGCAGAACGACCGGCCCGCCCCGGTGAGCACAACGACCCGCACCGAGTCGTCGGCGCGGGCGAGCGCGAACACCTGCGCGAGCTCGGAGTGCAGGTCGTCGTCGACGGCGTTGCCGTGTTCGGGACGGTCCAGGGTCAGCGTCAGGATCCCGTCCTCGCGGTGGGTCCGGATGCGGGTGCAGTCATCGACGCTCGACAGGTGCACGGCCCGCTCACTCCTCTCGGTCGGCGCGCGACCCGGGCACGGGTGCGCGGGCCCGCCGGCCGCGCTTGCGCCCGGACTGGCAGGTGGGGCACCAGAACAGGTTGCGGGCGGCGTGCGCGGCGTGCGCCACCGGTGTGGCGCAGACCAGGCACGGCTCGCCGGTGCGGCGGTAGACGTAGACGCGCCGGGCGCTCCCGCCGCCCTCCTCCTCGGAACTGGAGCGCTGCGCACCCGCCGGCGCGTCGTCCGGTGCGCCGACCGGGTCGTGTTCGGGGCGCAGCGTCCGGATCAAGCCGCGGCGGTAGCCGTCGCCGAGCAGGTCCTTCAGGTCGGCCCACAGCGCGTCCCACTCGATGCGCCGCAGGTCCTGCCCGGGCAGCTGCGGGTCGAGGCGGTGCCGGAAGAGCGCCTCGGCCCGGTAGACGTTGCCGACGCCCGCGATCACGCTCTGGTCCATCAGCAACGTGGCGAGCGGGGCGCGGGAGCGGGAGATCCGGGCCCACGCGCGGTCCGGGTCGGCGTCGGGCCGCAGCGGGTCCGCGCCGAGCCGGTCGTGGATGGCCTCGGCCTCGGCGTCGGTGATCAGCTCGCACGCCGTGGCGCCGCGCAGGTCGGCGTAGTGCGTCTCCCCCACCATCCGCATCCGCACCTGCCCGCGGGGAGGCTCGACGGGTCGCGGCTCGTCGCCGAACTGCCCGTACAGCCCGAGGTGGACGTGCACGACCAGGTCGGGCCCGTAGTGGTGGAACAGGTGCTTGCCGCGCGCCTCGCTGCGCTCGAGCACGCGGCCGTCCACGAGCGCCGCACCTGCGGTGAAGCGCCCCTGCGGGCTGGACACCGCCACCGGCCGGCCCACGTACCGGCGCCGGTGCAGGTCGGCGAGCCGGTGCAGGGTGTGGCCTTCGGGCATCAGGTGGTGGTGCTGGGGGCCGGGATCTGCTCGGGCGGCAGCGCGGGCGGCACGCCGGTGCGCTCGAACTCGCCGACGGTGTCGATCCGGCGCTGGTGGCGCGGTTCGCCGGAGAACGGGGTGGCGACGAACGCGGCGACGATCGCGGCAGCCTCCTCCAGCGAGTGCATCCGGGCGCCCACCGCGACGACCTGGGCGTCGTTGTGCTCGCGGCCCAGCGTGGCCGTCTCGACGCTCCACGCCAACGCGCAGCGGATGCCCGCCACCTTGTTCGCGGCGATCTGCTCCCCGTTGCCCGAACCACCCAGCACGACGCCCAGGCTGCCGGGGTCGGCGAGGGTGCGGCGCGCGGCCTCGACGCAGAACGGCGGGTAGTCGTCGCTCGCGTCGTAGGCGGCCGGACCGACGTCGACCGCCTCGTGCCCGAGCGCGGTCAGATGGCCGACCAGGTGGGCCTTGAGCTCGAAGCCTGCGTGGTCGGAGCCGAGGTAGACGCGCACGGTGGGTCATCCTCCCCCATCACCGGCGGTGCGCAGCGCGGGCCCGGTCTCAGCCCTGCCCCCGAGGTGCTTCCCGCCGCACGTCGCGCATCTCGGGGATGTCGGGCTCGAGCGGATCGGGTGCGGACGCCGTGGCGCCGTCGGCACGAGGCCCGAGGTCCTGGCCCGCGCCGTCCGCGTCGGGGTTCGGGATGTCCGGGTCGGGGACGGTGGCGTCCGGGGTGGGGGCCCCGGGCATGCTGTCGACCACCTGCACGGTCTCCAGCGGCGGGTCGACGTGCGGCGCCGTCCCGCCGCTCGCGCGGGCGTCGATCCGCTCCCCCAGGTAGCGCACGACCACGGCCGCGGCCGCCACCACCGGAACCGAGAGGAACGCGCCTGCGATGCCGTACAGCGTGCTGCCCGCGGTGACGGCGAGCAGCACCACCGCGGCGTGCAGGCGCAGGCTGCGGCCCTGCAGCAGCGGCTGCAGCACGTTGCCCTCGAGCTGCTGCACCACGACGATGATCACGAGCACGACCATCGCCGTGGTGAAACCGTTGCTGACCAGCGCCACCAGCACCGACAGCGCCCCGGCCACCAGCGCACCCACGATCGGGATGAAGCCGCCGAGGAACGTGAGCACCGCGAGCGGGATCGCCAGCGGCACCCCGAGGAAGACCAGCCCGAGCCCGATGAGCACCGCGTCGACGAGGGCGACGAGCGCCTGCACGCGGATGAACTCACCGACGGTCTTCCAGACCCGGCGCATGACCTCGGCGATGTGCCCGCCGGCGCCGTCGCCCGCGACCGCCAGCACCCACGGCAGGAACCGCGGGCCGTCCTTCACGAACAGGAACGCGAGCACCAACGTCAGCAGGGCGGTGACCACGCCCGATGCCACGCTCCCCACACCCGTGAGCACGCTGGTGGTGATGGTGGAGACGCTCTGCTGCAGCTGCGCCGTGGCGCTCTGCAGGGCCTCGTCGAGCTGGCTGCGCGCCAGGTTGAGCGGTGGCCCGGACAACCACTCCTGGATGGCCTGGATGCCCGAGGTGGCGCTCGTCGCGATCTGCGGGATGCTGCCCGACACGGACGTGGTGATCAGCGTGACGAGCCCGGCGAGCACGACCATGCCGGCGAGCAGCACGGTGGCCGCGGCGAGCGCGGGCGGGAAGCGGTGGCGACGCAGCCAGCCGGTGGGCGGCCACAGCACCGTCGCGAGGATCACCGCCAGCACCACCGGCAGCACGATCGACCACAAGGCCCCGACGAGCAGCCAGATCAGGGTGGCGCCCGCGGCGACGAGGACCAGCCGCAGGCTCCACCGCGCAGCCCAGGTGACCCCCTCGCCGATCGCGGTGCCGCGGCCCCGCTCCGGAGTTCCGCTCGTCGTCACGACCAACTCCTCTGCTCCCCGGCAACCCCGGGTTTCCCGCACCCCAGGCTTCCAGACATCGGCGTCGAGTGGATTGCGTTTACCATCGCCCGGGTGACGCCCTCCTCGATCGCCGGCATCGTGCTCGCAGGCGGGCGCTCATCGCGCATGGGGCAGCCGAAGGCCGCGCTCGAGTGGCACGGCTCCACGCTGCTGCGCCGCACCACCGGGTTGCTCGCCCGCGCGGTGGAGGGTCCGGTCGTCGTGGTCCGCGCCCCCGGCCAGCCGCTCCCCCCGCTCCCGGACGGCGTCGCGGTCGTCGACGACCCCGTCGAGGGGCTCGGGCCGGTGCAGGGCATCGCCACCGGTCTCGCGGCCGTCGCCGACCGGGCCGAGGCCGCGTTCGTCTGCTCCACCGACATGCCCTTCCTGCACCCGGCCTACGCCCGGCGCGTGCTCCGCCTGCTGGACGCGGACACCGACGCCGTCCTCCCCCACGCCCGCGGCCACCGCCAGCCCCTCGCCGCGGTCTACCGCACCGCGCTCGCGCCGGTGCTCGCGCAGATGGCCGCGGACCGGCAGCTCAAACTCGGACAGCTCTTCGAGCGCTGCCGCACCCGGCGCACCGACGACGCGGAGCTGCTCGCCGACGCCCGGCTGCGCGGGCTCGACCCGCAGCTCGAGTCGGTCGTCAACATCAACGAGCCCGAGGACTACCGCGCCGCCCGCGAACGTCCGGCGCCCTCGATCACCGTGCAGCGCTACGGCGCCCTCGCCGCCCGCGGCCACCACGGTCCCGTCACCGTCTCCGCGGCCACCCTGGGCGCGGCGGCCGCCGCCGTCGAACTGCCGCTGGACCGGCACGTCGTCGCGGCCCTCAACGGCGACCAGATCACCCGCGACCCCGAGACCCCGCTGGTGGCGGGCGACTCGATCGCGTTCCTGTCGGCGGACGCGGGGGGTTGATCGGCAGGTTCGGGACCTGCCGTCCACATGGAGCCTGTTGCCGAACCGGTCACGACCCGCGCCGCGGGCGCTGCCGGTCGGAAGGCGGCCCGCGGTGATCGATCCGATCAGCACCTGGGTGCGGGTGCGACGACGGTGGCGTACTTCTCGGGGCGATCAAGGGCCGGGTGATCGTTCCGATCAGTACCTGCGAGCGGTCACTGCGACAGTGGCGTACTTGTCGGAGCGATCACGGCCAGCTGATCGATCCGATCAGTACCTACGAGCGGTCACTGCGACCATGGCGTACTTCTCGAGCGATCACGACCAGCTGATCAGTCCGATCAGTACCTACGAGCGGTCACTGCGACCATGGCGTACTTCTCGAGCGATCACGACCAGCTGATCAGTCCGATCAGTACCTACGAGCGGTCACTGCGACAGTGGCGTACTTCTCGGGCGATCACGCCGGGTGATCGGTCCGAGCAGTGCGTGGGTGCTGTCGCGGCGACGTCAGGTGCTTCTCGCAGCGATCACCATCGGGCATCCGAGGCCCGAGCCGGCCGCACGCTCGATCTGTCGCCCTCGCACCATTTCCGCTGATCACGGCCACCTCGGGGTTCGGAACGCGCCCGATGCATGATCAATGAGACGTGAGCGGGGTCTGCTGGAGATCAAACCCCGCTGACGTCTCGCTCGTGGCGCATCCCGCGGACGCGGACGGCCGAGGTCCCGTGCCCGTTGCACGACCACGTAGACGTGAGCGGGGTTCGGGGAAGATCCAACCCCGCTCACGTCTACGTCGTCGTGGGATCTCCTGTGGGCGGGCCGTTCCCGGCTCGCGGCCATTGCCTCACGCACCGGTCCTGGTCTTCGGCGTAGTCGGTCGGGTTTCCCTTGCTGCTGCCTGTCGGCGGGGGTGGTCGGGTTGGCAGAACTGCCGAATATCGGGGTTGGGTGGGCGGCCGTTCCCGGCGCGGGCCCAGGCCTGTTGGGGACGAGCCCGTCGCTGCTGGGTGCTCGCGCGCCTTGCGGTGGTCCCGATCCATCGCCTCACGATGATCATCGGTCCGGTTCGAGGCGCGTCCACCTCTCATGATCGGCGGGATCGGGACATGGGCTGCAGGGGGAGCCTGTTGCCGGATGGGTCAGGCCCGCAGCGCGGGCGCTGCGTCGATCACGGGCACATGGTGGTCGATCTTCGGCCATGACCGTCCGCCCGTGATCGACGCTGCCGGTCGGGACGTGGTCCGTGGTGATCGGTCTGATCAGTACCTGGGTGCGGGTGCGACGACGGTGGCGTACATGTCGGGGTGATCACCGCCGGGTGATCGATCCGAGCAGTGCGGGGGTGCAGGTGCTGCGACGGTGGCGTACTTCTCGGGGTGATCACCGCCGGGTGATCGGTCCGATCAGCACGGGGTGCGGGTGCTGCGACGGTGGCGTACTTCTCGGGGTGATCACCGCCGTGATCGGTCCGAGCAGCACGGGGTGTGGGTGTTGCGGCGGTGGCGTACTTCTCGGAGTGATCAGGGCCGGGTGATCGGCCCGAGAAGTGCGGGGGTGCTGTCGTGGCGACGTCTGGTGCTTCTCGCAGCGATCACCATCACGCGTCCGCGGGCCCCGATTCGGCAACACGCTCCATGTGGACGCGAGGTCCCGATCCCGGCGATCAGCGGCGTTCATCGGCCCGAGCGCATACAGTCGGCAACGTGACACCAGGTGGGTACTTCGGGCGGGCGCTGGTCGTCGACGTCGCGGACACGTCGGCCACCGGGAGCGCGCTGCCGCTGCCCGAGCCCGTGTTGCGCGCCTACCTCGGCGGTGTGGGGCTGGGCACCTGGCTGCTGCACCGCCTCGCGCCGCCCGGCGTCGACCCGCTGGCCCCCGAGGCGCCGCTGGCGTTCGTGTTCTCCCCGCTGGTGGGCACCCCGTTGACCACGAGCGCGAAGTTCGCCGTGCTCGCGAAATCCCCGCTCACCGGGTTGCTCACCGACGCGCTCGCCTCCTCGCAGTTCGCGATCGCGGGCAAGCTCACCGGCCACGACGCCATCGTCGTGCGCGGGCGGGCGGCGCAGCTGTCCGTCCTGCTCGTCGACGCCGACGGCGTGCGCCTCGAGCCCGCGCCCGAGCTGGCCGGGATGCCGGCGGCCGACGCCGAGACCGCAGTGCGGGAACGGTTCGGCCGCGGCTGGCGCACGGCCGCGATCGGGTCCGCGGGCGAGCGCGGTGTCCGGTACGCCACCATCAGCCACGACGGCAGGCACGCCGGGCGCGGCGGGCTGGGTGCGGTGCTGGGGGCGAAGAACGTCAAGGCCGTGCTGGTGAAATCCGGCGCCCGCGTCGACGTCGCCGATTCCGCCGCGGTGCTCGCCGCCTCGAAGGACCTGCGGCAGCGCAGCTTCGGCCCGGCCACCGCCAAGTACCGCGAGCTGGGCACGCTGGCCAACCTCCTCGCCTTCAACGCCGTCTCCACGCTCCCGACGCGCAACTTCACCGCCGCCACCTTCGCCGAGGCACCGCGCCTGGCCGCCGAGGAGCTGCACGAGATGCGCGGTGTGGCCCGCAACAGCTGCGCCTCCTGCTCCATCGGCTGCGAGCACATCTACTCGCGCAAGGGCGGCGGGTCCCAGCGCATGGAGTACGAGAACGTGTTCGCCCTCGGGCCGCTGTGCGGTGTCTCCGACCCCGACGACGTGTTCGCCGCGAGTGCCCGCTGCGACGAGCTCGGCCTCGACACGATCTCCGCGGGCGGCACGATCGCCTGGGCGATGGAGTGCGTCGAGCGCGGGCTGATCGACGAGCCGTGGCTGCGCTTCGGCGACGGGCCCGCGCTGCTGCGGGCACTGGACCTGATCGGCACGCGCGCCCCCGGCCTGGGCGAGCTGCTGTCCCGTGGCTCGCGGGCCGCCGCCGAGGTGGTGGGGCACGGCTCGATCGATTTCGCGCCGCAGGTCAAGGGCCTCGAGCTGCCCGGGTACGAGCCGCGGTCGCTGCAGTCCATGGCCCTCGGGCTCGCCGTCAACGCCCGGGGCGCCGACCACAACCGCTCCGGTGCCTACGAGGCCGACCTCTCCGGCGACCTGGACCGACTGTCGGGCGGCCCGGCGCACGTCGCCGCGGCGATCGGCACGGAGGACCGTGCCGCCGTCATGGATTCGATGATCCTCTGCAAGTTCCTGCGCGGGGTGTTCGCCGAGCCGTTCGAGGAGTGGGCGCAGCTGCTGGTGCCGGTCACCGGTTGGGACGTCACCGCGGACGAGCTGCGGACGGCGGCGCGCCGGATCGTGCTCGCCAAGCGCGTGTTCAACATGCGCGAGGGCGCCACGGCCGCGGACGACGCGCTGCCCCGGCGCATGCTCGACACCCCGCTCGAGCTGGGCTCGGGCCGCACCGCCACCCTCACCGCCGAGCGGCTGCGCTCCATGGTCGCCGGCTACTACGCCGACCGCGGCCTCGACCCCGAGGGCCGGCCGGATCCGGCCGACCTGGCCGGCCTGCTCCTCTGAGCCGACGCGCCACTTGACCTGTACCTGACTTCAGCTCTTAGCGTCTGCGTCGGAAGCCGTGAGGCGGTCGGACCCAGAACTGTCGGACCCCTCCGCCACACTGACCGCCCGCAGGGGAACCGATGAGTTCTCCCGGTCCGCGCGGTCGTACGTGCGGAGCGAGGGCCGGGGAGGAGCGCACTGTGAGCATGGAGATGGTGGCGTGGCAGTCGATGTACCAGGCTGCCCACGCCACGGAGGAGAAACGCCCGTTCTCGAGGGCCACCCTGGCGCGGATCGGGACGTTCGCGCAGCCGCACCGGCGGCGCATCGCCGCGTTCCTGGCGATCAGCGTCATCGTGGCGGCGCTCGCGGTGGCCACACCCGTCCTCGCCGGCCGGGTGTTCGACACCATCGAGGCCGGCGGGCCGCTCGGGGTCGTGGTCACGCTCGCCCTCCTCATCGCCGCCATCGCGGTGGCCGAGGCCGGCGGCGGCATCGTGTCGCGCTGGCTGTCCGCGTCGCTCGGTGAGGGGCTCATCCTCGATCTGCGGGCCGCCGTGTTCGACCACGTGCAGCGCCAGCCCGTCGCGTTCTTCACCCGCACCCGCACCGGCGCGCTGGTCAGCAGGCTCAACAACGACGTCATCGGTGCGCAGCGCGCGTTCAGCGACACGCTCTCGGGCGTGGCGGGCAACCTCGTCCAACTGGTGCTCACGCTCGTCGTGATGCTCGCCCTGTCGTGGCAGGTCACACTGCTCGCGCTCGTCCTGCTGCCGGTGTTCGTGCTGCCGGCCCGCCGGATGGGCCGCAGGCTCGCCTCCCTGGAGCGCGAGGCGGCCGAGCACAACGCCGTCATGGGCACCACCATGACCGAGCGGTTCTCGGCACCCGGCGCCACGCTGATCAAGCTCTTCGGCCGGCCCGAACACGAGACGCGCGAGTTCGTGGCGCGCGCCGCCCGCGTCCGCGACATCGGCGTGCGCACGGCGATGGTGCAGTGGGTGTTCGTCTCGGCGCTCACGCTGGTGTCGGCGCTGGCGCTGGCGCTGGTCTACGGGCTCGGCGGCTGGCTCGCCATCTCCGGTGGCGTCAGCTCCGGCGACGTCGTCGCGCTCGCCCTGCTGCTCACCCGCCTCTACGCCCCGCTCACCGCGCTCGCGAGCGCCCGCGTCGAGGTGATGAGCGCGCTGGTGAGCTTCGAGCGGGTGTTCGAGATCCTGGACCTGCCACCCCTGGTCGCCGAGCCCACCCGGCCCACACCGCTGCCCGAGGGCCCGCTGTCCGTGGAGTTCCGCTCCGTCCGGTTCGGCTACCCCTCGGCCGACAAGGTGTCGCTGGCGTCGCTGGAGGAGGTCGCCCGCCTCGATTCCCGCGGGGGCGAGGAGGTGCTGCACGACGTGTCGTTCCGCGCCGAGCCCGGGCAGATGATCGCGCTGGTCGGTTCGTCGGGAGCGGGCAAGTCCACGATCGCGCAGCTGCTCCCCCGGCTCTACGACGTCGACGAGGGCTCCGTGCGCCTCGGTGACGTCGACGTCCGCGAGCTGTCGTTCTCCGCGATCCGCGGCGGCCTGGGCCTCGTCACGCAGGACGGGCACCTGTTCCACGAGTCGATCCGCTCCAACCTGCTGCTGGCCGCCCCGGAGGCGAGCGACTCCGACATCTGGGACGCGCTGGAGCGCGCCCGGCTCGCGGACCTCGTGGCCTCCCTGCCCGACGGCCTCGAAACCGTCGTCGGGGAGCGCGGCTACCGGCTCTCCGGCGGCGAGCGCCAGCGCCTCACGATCGCCCGCCTGCTGCTCGCCAAGCCGCGGGTCGTGGTGCTCGACGAGGCCACCGCCCACCTCGACTCCACCTCCGAGGCCGCGGTGCAGGAGGCATTGGGCGAGGCGCTCGCGGGGCGCACGGCCATCGTGATCGCCCACCGGCTCTCCACCATCCGGGCCGCCGACCAGATCCTGGTCCTCGAGGCCGGCCGCGTCGTCGAGCGCGGCACGCACGCGGAGCTCCTCGCCCGTAAGGGCCGCTACGCGGAGCTGCACCACACGCAGTTCGACCAGCCCACCACCCACTCCCCGGTCGCGCTGGCCGGGAGCTGACGTCCCGCCCGGCCGGAGAGGGGTCCGGCCGGGCGGGGTAGGTCCGGTGGCCGGGATGGTGATCGCTGCGAGAAGCACATGACGTCGCCGCGACAGCACTCACGCACTGCTCGGACCGAGCATCAGACCGTGATCACTCCGGCAAGTACACCACCGTCGCAGCACCCGCACCCAGGTACTGATCAGACCGATCACCCCGCAAAGCGCCACGGTGCGGGCCTGACGACTCGGCAGCCGGCTCCCGGTGCGGCGCGTGTCCCGATCCCGCCGAGCGCGAGAGGTGGGCAGGCTTCGAACCGGCCCGATGATCACCGGTGAGGGGTGGAGCGGGCCACCGCAAGGTGCGCGGCCACCGGCACAGGGACCAGAAGGCCGTCGTCTCCTTCCCGCCCCTGGCACCCGTTGACCGCCGAACTGGTGCGCCGGCGGCAACATGTCGCCGATCCTGCACCGAACTGGCGATCACGGGCCCGCCACGGCCGCCGGGGCGCAGGCCGCGCGCGGTCGGAGGCTCGCGCGTCATCAACTAGTCTCGGTTTCCTCGCACCGTCGCTGAATCGGGGGATCTCGATGACCGCCCTCCACGACCCACCCGCAGCGGTCGGGACCGTCACCACGATGGTCGGCATGGCGGGGGTGCGGCGGTGCGCTCCAGGTGGAGGAACTGTGGTGCGAGCGTGGGCGGGGCGGGACGACCGATGACCCCGCAGCCCCCGGCACGCGCGCACTCATCGCGCGACACGCACCAGGCCGGGCCCCGGCTCGCGGGGCGGGAGTTCTTCACGGCGCGGACGGTCGCGGACGCGCTCGCGGGCTTCCGGCCCGCGCGGCGCACCCCGCGCGAGGAGGTTCCGCTGGCCGAGGCCCTCCACCGGGTGCCGGCCGCCGACGTCTCCGCTGCCGCGTCCCTGCCCGGCTTCGCCCGCTCCACGGTGGACGGGTACGCGGTGCGCGCCGCCGACACCTACGGCGCCTCCGAGGGCCTGCCCTCGTACCTGGACCTGGTCGGGGCCGTGCGGATGGGCGCCGCGCCGGAGGTGGGTGTGCGCCCCGGCGGGGCGGTGGGTATGCCGACGGGCGGGGTGCTGCCCGAGGGTGCCGATGCCGTCGTGATGGTCGAGCACACGGCCGAGACGATGCCGGGCACGATCGAGGTCACCCGGCCCGTCGCGCCCGGCGAGGGGGTCGTGCGTGCGGACGAGGACGTCGCGGCGGGCGCCGCGCTCGTCCCCGGCGGGCGCCCGCTGCGCGCGCCCGATCTCGGCCTGCTGGCTGCGGCCGGCGTCACGGCGGTGGTGGTGCGTGCGCGTCCGCGGGTCGTGATCGTCTCCACCGGTGACGAGGTGGTGCCGCCGGAGACCGCGCAGCTGCGTCCGGGCCAGGTCCGGGACGCCACGGCGTCGGCGCTGGCGGGCCTCGTGCGGGACGCGGGCGGCGAACCCGTGATCGCCGGCATCGTCTCCGACGAGCCGGGCGCGCTGCAGGAACGGCTCGGTGCGCTGCTTCCCGGGGCCGACCTGGTGATCGTTTCGGCCGGCTCGTCGGTGGGCGCCCGCGACGAGACGGCGGGGGCGGTGGCCGCGCTGGGCGAGGTCTGGTGCCACGGCCTGGCTATCAAGCCCGGCAAGCCGACGCTGCTCGCCGAGTGCGCAGGCGTCCCGGTCGTCGGGCTGCCCGGCAACCCGCTCTCGGCGCTGGTGGTGTTCCGGCTGGTCGGGCTGCCGTTGGTGTGGCGGCTGGCCGGCTGCGACACGCCCCCACCGGAGCCGTCGACGCGGGCTCGCCTGTCCCGCGACCTGCCCTCGGCGGCGGGCCGGCTGGACGTCGTGCAGGTGGCGGTGCGCGACGGCGTCGCCGAGCCGGTCTTCGGCCCGTCCGCGCTGCTGTCGGTGCTCACCCGGGCCGACGGGTTCCTGGTGGTGCCGGAACCCGCCACGGGCCTGGACGCCGGTGCCGAGGTCGCGGTCACGCTCTACCGGTGAAGAGCGGACCGGCGAAGAGCGGACCGGCGAAGAGCGGACCGGCCCCGCGCGGCAGGCTGGGTCAGTCGATGCCGCCGATGCGGTCGAACGGCCACACGACGAACCGCGCCTTGCCGATGACCTGTGAGACGGAGACCGGGCCGTTGCCCTCGGCGCGCGAGTCGACCGAGTCGTTGCGGCTGTCCCCCATCACCCACATCTCGCCCTCGGGAACCCGGACGGGCCCGAACTCCGCCTGCTGCGCGGGCCCGGCTCCGGGCAGGTAGTAGAGGAAGGGCTCGTCCACGCCGGCGCCGTCGACGATGATCCGGTTGCGATCGTCGCAGCACTGCACCGTCTGGCCGCCGACGGCGATCACGCGCTTGATGTACTCGGTCTCGTCGGTGGCGTGGATCCCCACGAGGGCGCCGATCTGGTGCAACCCCTCCATGACGGGGTTCCCGCTGCCGTGCGGGATCTGCAGCTCGCTGCTGGTCCAGCTGCGCGGGAGCGTGAACACCACGACGTCCCCGGGTTCCGGTGCGCCGAAGCGGTGGGCGAGCTTGTCGACCAGCACGCGGTCGTTGGTGCAGCCGGAGCAGCCGTGCAACGTCCGTTCCATCGAGCCGGACGGGATGACGTAGATCCGCGCGACGAACACCGGGACGAGTGCCAGCACCAGCAGTGCGACGGCGACCAGCACCGGGCCCCGCCGGAACCGCGGGCCGTCCGTCTCCTTCTCCCGTGGCGCTGCGGCACCGCCCGGACCGGGCGCCTCCGCCGCGTCCCGGTCTTCCACCGGCTGCTTGCGGAACACGGCTTGCTCCCCTCGTCGGACCGGCGGCCCCGGACGCGACGCGCGCGTCCGGGGCCGCCGGTGCGATCAGTAGTCGACGGCCGAACCACCAGCACCCGACGCTCCGCGGGAGGCCGTGCACTGGATGATGGCGTCGTCCTCCATCGGCGGCAGCCACCGGCAGGTGGCAGTGGCCGTGCCCGACTCACCGGGCGGACCGTCCTGGTCCTTCGGATCGCCGGCCTGGGCCGCGCCGGCGCACAGTGCCGCCGAGACGGCCGCCGCGGCGGTCGCGGCGGCGATGCGGCACACGATCCGTGTCACGCAGACACCTCCTGGTTCGAGGTCGGTGGCGGCGGGGGGCTGCGGCACCCTCATCGCTGCACCCCCGTCGCCCCGTCGCCACCGTCGTCGCCCACCACGTTGCAGATCGGCATGTTCACCGGTGGCATGTACGCGGTACAGGTGACGTCCTGACCGTCCTCGCCGGGGGCCCCCACGTTGTCCGGGTCGTCACCGGCGTGCGCAAGCCCGGCCGAGGCCACGAACCCGCCTCCGACCAGGAACGCTGCCGCGATCATGACGACCGGCCGACGGGCCGGACGTCCGCTGCGCCCTCGCACGTCCGACGCCACGACTCAGTAGTCGGCGCCGGTGCCGCCAGCACCGCCGACGCCACCGGTCGCGTTGCACTGGGACACGTCGCCGCCCTGGCCCAGGAGACCGAGGGAGATTCCGATCGGGATCAGGCAGTTCGCGTTGGCGTCACCGCCCGAACCCCCCGGGCCGCCGACGTTCTCGGTGTCGCCGTAGCCGTGACCACCGGCGAGCGCGGCACCGCCGAACAGCGTCGAGCCGACCGTCGCGAATGCCGCCACGGCGATTGCAGCCTTACGTGCGCCCATGTTCATCTAGCGTTCTCCATTCATTGTTCTGGTGTCCGGGCGACCCATCGAGGGCCCGACATGAATATGACCCGGTCACCGATTCCCGCGCCGATCTCGAGCTGTTCGAGAAGACTGGGAGAATCGTGCCGGGAATGGCCGTTCCGATTGAAGCCGTGCAGTGACGGATACCGCACCGATGGATCAGGGCGGACGCCGCCGTCGAGAGCTATCCTGAGGGTGGTGCAGGCCCCCGACGAGCCCGGGGGCCTGCACCACCTTTACTCAGGAGGGAATGGAGATCAGTAGTCGGCGCCCGTACCGCCGGCGCCGCCGGCCCCACCGCCCGCGTTGCACTGCGAGACGTCCCCGCCCTGGCCGAGCAGGAGTCCAGCCGAAACACCGACCGGGATCAGGCAGTTCGCGTTGGCGTCGCCACCGGAACCGCCGGGACCACCAGAGTTCTCGTGGTCGCCGTGGCCTCCCGCCATTGCCGCACCACCGAACAGCGCGGCTCCCGCCAGAGCGAAAGCAGCTGCAGCAGACACGACAGAGGTCTTACGAAGCATCCTTGCTCTCCTTGGTGATTGACGGAACGCCAGTCGCTCCGCGCAGACCAATGAGTAGTCCTCTCCCGTAGACCTGTCCAGCGCAAGGACCCCCACTCCCGCAGATCCCACCCGGTCGGGTTGCGCGCCCTGTTGTGAACCACCACGAGTTATTTCCGGATCGCAACCGAGTCCGTCCCCAGAATGCTAGCTCACACGCGTGTCATTCACCGCCCCATGCCACCACAACCGAGCGATGGAGTGACAGTGCGCACGCAGCGTAATTGTTGATCGCCGTGCCGACCCGGCTGAGTGAAGAGTCGCCGAATGACGTAACAGGACAGACCGGCCTTCGTTGTGCTGCACGGATCGACGCCGACGTCCGCGGGCGTAACGGGTGGCGATTGATCGGCACGGCTCGGCAACGCGGGACCCGGCCGGTGCGTCCACGCGCCCTGGGGGAGGGTGACCAGGAATCCGATGATCAGACTCGAAGGTGTCGGCAAGAGCTACCGCGCCGGTGACGCGGAGGTTCGCGCGCTCCAGGGAGTCGCGCTCACCGTCGACGAGGGCGACTTCGTGGCGATCATGGGCCCGTCCGGCTCCGGCAAGAGCACGATGATGAACATCCTCGGCTGCCTCGACGTGCCGACCGAGGGCCAGTACCTCCTCGACGGCGTCGACGTCTCCGGGATGACCGACGACGAGCTGGCCGACATCCGCAACCGCAAGATCGGTCTCGTCTTCCAGTCCTACAACCTGCTCCCCCGCACGACCGCGCTGGCCAACGTCGAGCTGCCGCTGCTCTACGGCAAGCAGCGGGCACGCCGCACGCGGGCCCTGCGCGCGCTGGAGGAGGTCGGCCTCGTCAACCGCGCCACGCACCTGCCCAACCAGCTCTCCGGCGGGCAGCAGCAGCGGGTCGCCATCGCGCGCGCCCTGGTGACCCGCCCGACGATGATCCTGGCCGACGAGCCGACCGGGAACCTGGACAGCGAGGCCAGCCGCGAGATCGCCGAGATGCTCGGGCGGCTCTCCGACGCCGGCCGGACCGTCGTCCTCATCACGCACGAGGAGGAGATCGCGGCACACGCGCGCCGCGTCGTGCGGCTGCGCGACGGGCGCATCGTGAGCGATGTCCGCAACGACGGAACGGGGACCGCCCCCGTTGAGAACGACACCGCTGAGAACGTGACGCGCGAGATCCCCCTGTTCGAGGAGCGGGCGGAGGCCGGCGCATGACGCTGCGGCTCGCGCTCGTCATGGCGTGGCGTGGTCTGCGCGCCAACCGCCTGCGGTCGCTGCTGACGATGCTCGGGATCATGATCGGGGTCGCCTCGGTGATCCTGCTCGTCGCGCTGGGCAACGGCACGTCCGCGCGCCTGAACGCGCAGCTGGAGGCGCTGGGCACGAACCTGATCGGCGTCTTCCAGGCCCGCGGCAGCGTGTCGGAGGGCGGTCGCAGCCAGCCGCTGACCGACCGCGACGTCGAGGCGCTGCGCGACTCCACGGAGGCTCCGCGGATCGTGACGGTCACGCCGGTCAAGCAGGCGAGCGCCGTGCTGAAGGGCGACTACGGCACCTGGCGCACCAGCATCGTGGGCTCGTCGCAGGACTATCCGGTGGCGCTCAACCGCACGCTGGACGCCGGCAAGTTCTTCACCGACTCCCAGGTCCGGACGGGTGCGCGCGTGGTGGTGCTCGGTCCCCGCCCGATCCAGGAGCTCTTCGGCGGCATCCCCGCGGCGGCGCTCGGCCAGCAGCTGCGCATCGGCTCGCAGATGTTCGAGGTCATCGGCGTCCTGGAGCCCAACGGGCAGCAGGACGACATCGCCGTCATGCCGATCACGACCACCCGTACCTACCTGGTCGGCGGCGGTGCCGACGACCAGGTGGACCAGCTCGTGGTGCAGGCCAGCGGGCAGGACGCCGTGCCCGCGACGATGGCCAAGGTCAACCGGGTCCTCATGCAGGCGCACCGGATCGACGACCCCACGCAGAAGGACTTCGAGGTCCGGTCGAACCTCGACCTGCTCGAGCAGTACGGCGAGGTCACGGCCGTCTTCACGCTCTTCCTCGGCGCCATCGCCGCGATCTCGCTGCTCGTCGGGGGGATCGGCGTCATGAACATCATGCTGGTCACGGTCACCGAGCGGACGCGGGAGATCGGTCTCCGCAAGGCGATCGGCGCCCGCCGCCGGACGGTGCTCGAGCAGTTCCTGGTCGAGTCGACCGTGTTGTCGGGCATCGGCGGCCTGGTCGGTGTGGCCCTCGGGGTCGGGCTGTGCCTGCTGGGCCAGCGGCTCGGTGCCGCGCTCGGCGACTTCGCCCCGCCCCAGCTGTCCATCCCCTCGGTGATCCTCGCGTTCACCGTCAGCCTGTGCATCGGCCTGTTCTTCGGCGCGTATCCCGCGAAGCGCGCCGCCCGGCTCCGCCCCATCGAAGCGTTGAGGTACGAATGATCACCCGATCCACCGTCCGCCGCCTCGGCGCCGTGACGCTCGTGCTGCTGCTGGCCGGGTGCACCAGCCAGGAGTCCGAACCGCTGACGGTGAAGGTGACCCGGACCAGCGTGACGTCGACCGTCACCGCAACCGGGTCCCTGCAGGCCATCACCGAGCAGAACCTCGGGTTCCCCGACGGCGGCAAGCTCGTGGAGCTGAACGTCGCCGTCGGGCAGCAGGTCGAGCCCGGGCAGATCCTCGCCCGCGTCGACGACTTCGCGGCCCGTCAGGAGCTGGAGGGCGCGCGGGCGCAGCTGGCGCAGGAGCAGGCGGCGCTGGCCCGGACCCGCGGCGGCAACCAGGTGGACGCCGCCGAGGACGACCTCGCGCGGGCGAGCGAGGTCCTCGACGCCACGAAGGAGCAGGCCGAGGCCGTCGACGACGCGAACTCCTCTGCCGTCGAGCAGGCCGAGAAGCAGCTGAAGCTCGACGAGGAGGTCCTCGACGACACCGAGGACCGGACCCGGGCGGGCCGGCGCTCGTGCACCGCGGCGGACCGCAGGGAGGCCGAGGAGGCCGCGGAGGACGACGAGGACGAGGACTCGCCGCAGGGGCTGCTCTTCTCACGGTCCGGGCAGTCGGGGCAGTCCGGGCAGTCCAGTGACTGCGAGAACGCCGCGCAGAAGGAGGCCGAGGTCGAGGCGGCGCAGCGCCAGGTCCGCTCCAGCAAGGCCGCGCTCGAGCAGGCTGAGAAGCAGCGGCGGGTCGAGAAGACCCAGCAGGAACTGGCCATCGAGAACGCCCGGCGCGACCTGGCGGCCGCCAAGAACGAGGCCGAAGCCGCCCGGGGCGAGCGCCCGCACAACATCGACGAGCAGGCCGCGGTCGTCTCGCAGCTGCAGGTCGACGTCGAGACGGCGCAGCGTGCCGTGGAGGACACGGTCCTGCGTGCGACCGTCGCCGGCAAGATCGCGAGCATCAACGGCGTGATCGGCGAGTTCCTCGGCAGCGGTTCGGGAACGACCGCGCTCGCGCCCGGCGGCACCGTCCCGCTGCCGGACCGCAGCACCGGGGTGTCGTCGGGCGAGGAGCTCGGCGGCGGCGAGGAGCGGCCCGGCGGTTCGGCGTTCATCGTGCTCGACGACGTCCGCACGTTCCAGATCGTGGCGCCGTTCGCCGAGTCCGACGCGGCCCGCATCGAGCCGAACCAGGAGGTCGAGGTGACCTTCGACGCCGTCCCCGACCTGACCCGCACCGGCACCGTCGCGAGCATCGCGCCCACCGGGACCGACATCCAGGGCGTGACGAGCTACTACGCCGTGATCGTGCTCAACGAGCTCGACCCCCGGTTGATGGACGGCCAGACGGCGTCGGCCAGCGTGGTGGTGGACCACCGCGACGACGCCCTCGCCGTGCCGAACGCCGCGATCCTGCAGGGCGGGCAGACCGGTGTGGTCACGGTGCTCGGACCGGACGGCGCGCAGGAGCAGGTGCAGGTCGAGCTCGGCCTCTCCGGTGACAGCGTCACGCAGGTCCTCGCCGGTCTCGAGGAAGGCCAGCAGATCGTCGTGGCGCCCGGGGAGTAGTGGCCGCTACGGCAGGAACAGGCCCTTCGGGTCCAGCTCCGCGACGAGCGCGGCGCGGCCCGGGACGTCCAGCGGCCGGTCCCGGGCCGCCTGCGCGCCGAAGCGGAAGTTCGGGGTGTCACCTGCGGTCCACGGGGCGACCCGCTGCATCAGCTCGCCGTGCAGGCGGCCGGGGACCTCGGTGCCGTCGACCAGGGACAGCACGCTCAGCAGGTACGCCGCATCCCGGTGCGCGACCGCGTCCGGCACGGCGGGCGGGCGGGCCAGCGCGCCGCCGAGGTGGCGCAGGCCCAGCACGCACATGACCGGCGCATCGGGACCGGCGACGTCCAGCGCGGCGTGCAGCACGGCCGGGTCGAGCGCGTGCAGCATCGCGTTCGTGCCGGTGTAGGCGTGTGGCTCCGTCGGATCGTCGAAGATCGTGCCCGCCGCGGTGTAGGGCAGCTCGCCGAGCGTGTCCGCCAGCAGCGGCACTGCTGCGCGCAGGGGCGCCACCAGCCGCTCCCCCTCGGCCACCGATCCCGTGCAGGCGATGTGGACCTTCGCGGCGTAGCGGCCGCGCAGGTGGTCGGGCACGGCCGCCACGTCGGGGAAGGGCAGCATCGTGATCGAGGACGTGACGTCGTGCGACAGGTCGGCCGTCCACTCCCGGTAGGCGTCGAGCAGCGCAGGTACGTGCGGCCCGTCCACGAGCAGCGCACCGCCGAACAGACGGCCGACCGGAACCAGCCCGACCTCCATGGCCGTCACCACCCCGAGGCCCGCGCCCGCGCCGCGCAGTACGCGGAACAGCTCCGGATCCGCCGCGGCGGTGACGTGGCGCTGTTGCCCGTCGGCGGTGACGAGGTCGACGCTGCGGACGCGGTCGCTGGCCCAGCCGAACGTGCGGGCGAGCACGCCGATCCCGCCGCCGAGGGTGTAGCCGACGGCGCCGACCGCCGGCGACGAGCCGGACAGCGGCGCGAGGCCGTGTGCCGCGGCGGCCTCGGCCACCTGCGTCCAGCGCGTCCCCGCCTCGACCCGCGCGGTGCGCGCCACCGGATCGACGCGCACGCCTGCCATCCGCCGGGTGCTGATCAGCACGCCGCCCTCCAGTGGTGTCCCGCGCCCGTGCCCGCTGGTCTGCACGGCCACCGGCAGCCCCCGGTCGGCGGCGTGGCGGACCGCCCGCGCCACGTCCTGCGGGCTCGTGGCCCCGACGACCACGTCCGGCCGGTGCGGATGCGCCAGCTGGTACCCGCCGACCTCGGCGCGGTATCCCTCGTCGTCGGAGCGCCACACCGGACCGTTGATCTGTGCGATCTCGTTCATGGCGCCGACCGTAGGAGGCCTTCCGGACAGGATCGGTCCGTAAGGTGGACGGCGTGACGACGCCCGCTCGCCTGCTGCGCCTGCTGTCCCTGCTGCAGAGCAGGCGCGAGTGGTCGGGCGCCGAGCTCGCCGAGCGGCTCGCGGTCACCGACCGCACCGTGCGCAGGGACGTCGGGCGGCTGCGGGAGCTGGGCTACCCGATCGAGGGCACCACCGGCACGGCGGGCGGCTACCGCCTGACCTCGGGGAAGGACCTGCCGCCGCTGCTGCTCGACGACGAGGAGGCGATCGCGGTGGCCACCGGGCTGCTCACCGCCACCGGCACCGAGGGCGTCGAGGAGACCGCGGTCCGCGCGCTGAGCAAGCTCTCCCAGGTGCTGCCCGACCGGCTGCGCCGCCGGCTCGCGGCCGTGGGTGAGGCCACGGTCCGGTTCCCGCAGCGGGGCGGCGCCCGGGTCGACCCCACCGTGCTCGGCGTGCTCGCCGGCGCGGCGCGCGACCGCGAGATCGTCGGCTTCTCCTACCGGCGTCGCGACGGCGAGGTCGCGGCCCGCCGGATCGAGCCCTACCAGCTCCTCGCCGGGTACGGCCTGTGGTGGCTGCTGGCCTTCGACCTGCACCGCGACGACTGGCGCACGTTCCGCGTCGACCGCATCACCGCGCCGCAGCCCGTGCGGCACCGGTTCGCCCCGCGCCCGCTCCCCGCCGAGGACACCGTGGCCTACCTGCGGGAGAGCATCGGACGCGCGGCCAGCCGGCACGTCGTACGGGCCGTCGTGCGGGCCCCGGCCGACGTCGTGGCGGCCCGGCTGCCGATGGCGATCCCGGGGCGGGTGCAGGCGCTCGACGCGCAACGTTGCCTGGTGCACCTGGGCTCCGACTCGCTCGACCGGATCGCCCAGGACATCGTCGCGCTCGGGCCCGAGGTCGAGAGCCTGGACGCCCCGGAGGAGGTGCGCGAGCACCTGCACGCGCTGGGCCGCCGCCTGCTGGGGGCCTGAGCGCCCCGTCAGCAGTTCGCGACGAGCACCCGCTCGCAGGCCCGCACGACCACGTCGGCCGTCCGGCGCACATCGACGCCCGGGAGCGGGTGCTCGGCCAGGCGGCGCCAGCGGGCCAGCTCCTCGCCCGCCGCCTGCGCGACCTCCCGCTGCGTCGCACCCGCCACCAGCCCGAGCCGGGTCCGGGGATCGGTGCCCGCGGCTCCGAGCAGGCGTTCGACGGTGTCACGCTCGGCGTCCGGCACGTCCAGCTCCCCCGCCCGCAGCGCGTCCACCACGTCGAGCTCGGCGAGCTCGTGGGCCCGGGCGCGGGTGCGGTCCAGCCGGTATCGCAGCCCCTCGCCCCCCGCCGGCGGCGGCACGCGACGGACGAGGTCCTCCAGCGCCATCAGCACCGCGCGGGCCTTGAGCCCCTCCGCGCGGCAGGCCAGCCGCTGTGCGAGCAGCTCACGCAGGCGGGGCACGCCGCCGGCCTCGACGAGTGCGGCGGCGAGCGCCTCCCGGCTCGGGGCCCGGCCGGACCGGATCTCCGCGACCGCGAACCGCACCACGGCCTGCCCGAACGGGACGGGCCGCGAAGGCACACCGGTCGGCGTCGCGCTCGCTGCCGGCATGACGGGACGCGCCCCGTCGCCTGCGACCACCGCGACCGCCAGCGCCCCGGCCGGGACATCCTGCGGGTCGAGGCCGTCGGCCCCGGCGAGGCTCTGCAGGATCCGGTACTGCTCGTCGGACAGCCGGGCGCCCGCTTTCGCGAACTCGGGCGCCACGGGCACCACGACGTGGCAGAGCCGCCGCACCTCGCGCCGCGCCGCGGACGCGACCGCCGCCCGCTGCCCCGGCTCGTCCACCGGGTCGTCGACCACGAGCGCACCGATCGCGTGCGCCGGGCGGTGCCGTGCCGGAACGCCGGAGCGGTCGGGCGGTTCCACCTCACCGTCACGCCGCGGCAGCACCACGACGAACGCGTCGCCGGGCGGGGACGCCGCGGCATCGACCAGTACCGCCGCGCCGGGCTGCCCGTCCTCGTCGGGCGCGGCCAGCACCGGCACCAGCGCGGCCGAGCCGTCGCCGTACACCCCGACCCGCAGTGGCGCGTCGAGCCGCTCCGCGAGCGCCCGCACGGCGCCGAGGTGCTCCGTCCCGCCGTAGCGCTCCCGCGCCTCCCGCACGGCCTCGCGCACCTGGTCGACCAGCCCTGCGGTGGCCTCCCCCGCCGCGTCGGGCGCGGCCCGTGGACGGAGGGCACCGGCGTCGGCGACCGGCACGGAGCCGGCCACCGCCGTGCCGCGCCCGGGAGCGGAGCGGACCTCGATCCGGCCACCGACGGCGGAGACGCGGGTGGTGACGTTGCGCAGACCCCGGCCCGGGGACGCGACCGCGCGGCCGGCGTCCCAGCCCGGGCCGTCGTCCTGCACCGAGAAGCACAGGCGGCCCGGCTCCGTGTGCAGCCGCACCCGGATCGGGGCCCCGGGTGCGTGCTTGCGCGCGTTGTTGACCGCCTCCAGGCAGCAGAAGTACACGGCCGACTCGACGTCCTGCGGGAACCGGCCGTCGTGGTCGATCGCGCTCGCGTCGACCGCGACCGGTGGCTGCCCGCCCGCCAGCTCCTTCTCCAGCGCCCCGACCAGCCCCACCTGGGCCAGCAGCGGTGACGACACCCCGGTGGCCGTCTCCGCGAGAACCGACTCGGCCACGTCGATCTGGCCGGCGACCTGCTCCAGCCGCTCGCGCGCCTCGTCGAACCGGGCCGTGGACACCTGGTGCTCCACCAGGCCGAGGGACAGGCGCAACGACACCAGGTGGTGCTGCGCGCCGTCGTGCAGATCCCGCTCGATGCGCCGCCGCTCCCGGTCCATCTCCGCCACGACGGCCCGCCGCGACGCCGCGATCTCGCTCGCGTGCGCCAGCGCGGCCCGCAACTGGCGCTCCAGCTCGATGCCGTACCGGCTGGCCTGCAGCACGGCGCCGAGGCTCTCGGCGACGTCCTCCAGCAGGTGCCGGCGCTGCCACTCCAACCCGGCGACGGCGGCGTAGTCCACCGCGAGCGTGCCGATGGCCTCGGTCCCGTGCCGGACCACGACCTCGACGAGCTCGTCCGGGCCGGGTTGCGCGCCGTCGGTCCAGGTGTAGCTGCGATCGCGCAGTCCGGGCCGGGTGACCGTCAGCCTGCAGGTGGCGGCCCCGAGCCCGCGCCCGACGGCCTCCGCCACGCGCGCCAGGTCGGGGGCGTCGCTCGTCGCGGTCACCCGGGAGAGCGCCGTGACCCCGGCGAGCACGCTGTACGGGGTGGGCCGGCTGCCGAACAGGAGCTGGTCGGTCCACCGTTCGGCCCGCACGTAGGCGGGCCGCAGGGCCAGCGCCGCCAGCACGGTGGCGACGAGCGCACCGTCGCCGACCAGCAGTCCCGCCGCGCTGCGCACGAGGACGTAGCCGCCGCCGACCAGCGCCGCGGTGAGCCCCGCCGCCAGGCCGCGGCTGAACAGCCGCTCCGCGTTCCACAGGCCCGCCCGCCGGGTGGCGACGAACGCCGCTGCCGCGATCGCGATGCTGGCGACCCGGGAGAACCAGTACAGCAGCGCGGTCGGCTCGCCGTGCGCCCCGATCGTCGGGTGCTCCAGGAGGAGCAGGCCGCCCCACCCGGTCGACCACATCAGGAGGGTGATCACCGCCAGCACGATCGCGATGGCGGACGCGACCGCGACGACGCTGAACAGCAGCCGGGCCTGCGTGCGCGCCGTCGCCGTCGGGGCCTCCCTGATCTGGCGCGGCAGGACCAGCACCCCGACGACCGGCCCGAGGAACCCGAGCAGCAGCACGCCGCTCACGGCGTGCGGCAGCGGGGACGTGAGCCCGACGAGCAGGAGCGTGCCGGCGCAGGCGAGGACGAGCAGGACGCGCGCCGACCGGGCGGGCCGGGGCTCCCGCTCCGGCGGGAACAGCAGCAGCGCGAGGATGTACGCGACGCCCGGGACCCCTTGGAACACCAGCTGGTGCAGCAGGCCGATCTGCAGGCCGAGCGCGGTCTCGACCCCCATTGCGGCGGCGTGCGCCTGCAGGTCGAAGGCGCCCGCCGAGCCGACCATCGCGAGCGCCAGCAGGCGGGTCGACCAGGTCCCGTCCTTCCCCGCGAACAGCGCTCCCGCGACGACGAGCGAGAGCACGCTCAGCCCGAGGTCGAGCGCGCGCTGGACGGCGGGCCCGCCGGTCTGCGCCGCCGCGAGGACGCCATGGGCCCACGGGTCGCCCGCCGCGGCCGCCGCGGCGACGCCGGACGGGTCCGCGCTCAGGATCCACCCGACGACTCCCAGGACGAGCGCCGCCAGCGACAGCACGGCGCTCACCAGCAGGCACACCGCGTACGCGAGGGCGGCCGGCATCCCGGCCGGGACGACCGCACCGATCCGGCCCGCCGCGGTGGTCACGGCGCCCTCAGCTCCGCGCCGACGCTGCCCTCGACAACCGGTTCGAGCCGGTCGGGGAGCCGGACGCACACCCGGACCGGGGCGGGCGGGACGGACGCAGCGGGGTCGGTGGTGACCGTGAGCTCGCCACCGAGGGCGGCCAGGCGTTCGGTCTCGTCCGCGAGCGCGGTGCGGAGCTCGTCGGGGCCCCCGGTTCCGGCCGGGTCCTCGACGACCACGCAGACCTGGGCGTCGGCGTGCTCCAGGTGCACGAGCAGCTCGCCGTCACCGGGGCGGGCGGACAGGGCGTTCAGGGCAGCGACGACGACGTAGTAGACGCCGGACTCGATCTCGTAGTCCAAGCGGGCGCCGAGGTCGCCGGTCAGCCGCACCGGCCGCAGCAGGTCGGCCGCCACCTCGTCGAGCGCCGCGGCGGGCCCCTGGTCGCGCAGCACCGCAGGGTAGACGCCGCGGGCGATCAGGCGGAAGCGGTCGAGGAGCTCGTCGAGGGTGGTCCGGGCCCGGGCGAGCGCCACCTGTGCCGATCCGGCGTCCTCCGGGCTGCGGCGCAGCTCGGCACCCGCCGCAGCCACGTCGGCGCGCAGGACCGCCAGCCGTCCGCTCGTCGCACCGCCCAGCTCCATCACGAGGCGCCTGCGCTCCACCTCGCGCGCTCGGGCGAGGCGCTGCCGGGAGGCGCGCAGCTCCTCGGCGAGGCCGTCGGCTCGGCGTACCCGCTCCGCGAGCTCCGCGTTGAGCGCCACACCGCGCAGCAGCAGCGCTGCCCCGTTGGCGACGTCCCGGACGAGCTCCTGGTCGCCGGGCGTGATGGGCGCTCCCGGCTTGGCGATGGTGAGCACCGCGCGCAGGAGCGTGCCCTCCAGCACCGGGACGGCGTGGTCGACGTCCCGGTCGACGAGCAGCACCGCGAGGTTCTCCGCCTCGCCGCCGCCGTCGTCGTCGGGCGGCGGGTGCTCCGCCGCGGCGACCAGGCGGTCACCGACGGCGAGCCACACACCCGCGCGGCTGGCGCCCGTGCCGTCGGCGAGCACCTGCGCGAGCCCCGGCAGCGCCTGCTCCAGCGCGCCCGCCCGGATGCGCGTCGCGGCCGCCGCGAGCGACGAGTAGGGCGTGACGTCGCGATGGTGGGTGAGCCGTTCGACGACGTCGTCGATCCACGGCTGCACGGACCCGAGCGCGAGCGCGGCGAGGACCACCGCCACGAACGGCAGCAGCACGTCGACGGCGCCGGCCCCCACAGCGCTACCGCCTTCGACGACGACCACGAGCACGCCGACGACGCCGCAGGCGACGAGGAGCACCCGCAGCAGCCGCGCCAGGATCGTCCGCTTCATCGCGCCACCGGCCCCGATTCCGGTCGCCACGCTATTCGCCGCGGCGTCCGGAGCCAAGGGGGCGGACGGGCGAGTGCGGGACATCGCCTGAGTCAGTCGCCGTCGCGCTGGGAACGCAGGTAGGTGAGCACGGCCAGCACCCTGCGGTGGTGCTCGGTGGTGTCGGGGTGCAGGTTCAGCTTCCCGAAGATGTTGGCGATGTGCTTCTCGACGGCCTTCGGCGTGACGAACAGCTGACCGGCGATGCCGTTGTTCGACCGCCCCTCCGCCATGAGCCGCAGCACGTCGAGCTCGCGCTCCGACAACGTCGAGATGATGCCCTTGCGCTCGCCGCGCGGCCGCTCGACCAGCCGCCGGGCCAGTACCGGCTCGATGACGATCTCACCGCTGCCGATCCGCGCCAGCGTGTCGCTGAGGACGTCGACGCTCCCGACCTTCTCCTTGAGGCGGTAGCCGATGGCCTCGGTGCCGATCTGCAGGATCCGCATCAGGTAGTGCGACTCCGCGTAGTGGGACAGGAACAGCAGGCCCATCCCCGGGTGCGCGGCGCGCAGCTTCTCGGCGGTGACCAGCCCGCCGTCCGGCTCGGGCGGCATCCGGATGTCGAGGACCGCGATGTCGGCCTGTTCGTGGGTGAGCAGGCGGACGAGGGAGTCGCCGTCGGCGGTGGAGCCCACGACCTCGTGCCCCGCCGCCTCCAGCAACATGAGCAGCCCCTCGCGGAAGAGGGCACCGTCCTCGGCAAGCGCTACTCGCATGGGATCCTCATCGTGATCGTGCCGGCCTGCGGCTCGCCCGTCAGGTCGATCGCGCCGTCGAGGCGCCGGACCGCGCCCAGCATCGCGTCCGCGTGCCGCAGATCGATCCCCGCGACGTCCACGGCCAGCGTGCGCCCCTCCCGCCGCACGACGACGTCGAGACCGGCCCCGCCGACGGCCGCGGACTCCAGGCACCCCGCCACGGCGAAGTACGCGGCGCCCTCCGCCGCCGGCCCGAAGCGGTCGGGCGGGGCGTCCACCCGCACCGTCACGTCCATCCGCTCGGCCACCTCCCTCATGGCCGGGCCGAGTCCGGCCTCGTCCAGCAGCGGGGGGTAGATCTTGCCCGCGACGTCGCGCAGCTCCTGCAGCACGGCGTGCAGCTCGTCCTGCAGGGAGTCGATGGTGGCGTGCAGGTCCGGCCCGGCCGCGGACACGCGGTGCCGGACGAGCCCGAGCTGCAGGGTGAGCGCGGAGATCCGCAGCGCAGCGCCGTCGTGCAGCTGCCGTTCGAGGCTGCGGCGCAGCAGCCACTGTTCGCGCTCGACGCGGAGCCGGACCTCCGGTGCGGGGTCCGCGAGGCGCGTGACCTCGGAACGCCGATCGGGCGGGCCCTGGCCGGAGGCGGTGCGGGGAGCGTCGCCGGCGCGCTGCGCTGGCTCGAGCATCATGCGACCCATCGTCCGGCGCCCCGACGCGTGCGGGAATGGGGTGCGCCCCACCACAGGTAGGGCTGTCCCCCTTGTTGTGCGCGGATCTGCCCACAACCGTAATGACCGACCCTCGAACAGCGACGTGCGTTCGAGACTCCCAGGGAGGAGACGTGGGCTATCACCTCGGGGTGGACCTCGGAACGACGTTCGTCGCCGCCGCGCTCGCCACCGACGCTCGTGTCGAGATGTTCACCCTCGGCGACCGGACGGTGGTCACCCCTGCCGTCGTGTACCTGCGCGAGGACGGCACCCTCGCCTCCGGCGACGCCGCCGCGCGCCGGGCCGTCGGCAGCCCCGACCGGGTCGGGCGCGAGTTCAAGCGCCGCCTCGGCGATCCGACGCCCGTGGTGCTCGGGGGCGAGCCCTACGCGGTCACCGCCCTGCTCGGCACCCTGCTGCACGACGTCCTGACCCGGATCGCCGAGACCGAGGGCACGAAACCGGACAGCGTCGTGCTCACCCACCCGGCCAACTGGGGGCCCTTCCGCAGGGAGCTGTTCGACGAGGTCCCGCACGTCGCGGGCCTCACGGCGCCGCGCACGGTCACCGAACCCGAGGCGGCGGCGGCGCACTACGCGGCGTCGCGCGACCTGCCCGACGGCGAGACGGTCGCCGTGTACGACCTGGGCGGCGGCACGTTCGACGCCACCGTGCTGCGCAAGCACGCAAGCGGCATCGAGATCCTGGGCGTCCCGGAGGGCATCGAGCGCCTCGGCGGCGTCGACTTCGACGAGTCGATCCTGTCGTTCGTCAACTACGCGGCGGGCGGCGCGCTCAGCGAGCTCGACATGGGCGACCCGCAGACCGCCATCGCACTCGCCCGGCTGAACCAGGACTGCGTGCTGGCCAAGGAGGCGCTCTCGGTCGACACCGAGACCACCATCCCGGTCTTCCTGCCCAACCGGCACTTCGAGGTCCGGCTCACCAGGGCCGAGTTCGAAGACATGATCCGGGCCCAGGTCGAGTCGACGATCGGCACCCTGGTGCGCGCGCTCCGTTCGGCCCAGGTCGAGCCGAGCCGGCTGTCCGCCGTGCTGCTGGTCGGTGGATCCTCCCGGATCCCCCTCGTGTCGCGGATGATCTCCGAGGAGCTCGGCAGGCCCACGGTCGTCGACGCGCACCCCAAGTACGCCGTGGCGCTCGGTGCCGCGACCCTCGCGCTCGCGGGTGCGGGCACGGCGCGCGGCGACGCGGGCGGCCGGGCCGCGGCCGCACCGGCGGGCGCGGTCGCGCAGATCGCGGCGGGCGACGCGGCGCCCGAGCCGGGAGCTCGCGGTGCCGGCGCAGGGGCGACGGTCACGGCCGGCCCTCCACCGGCCGAACCCGTCGCTGCGCCGCGCGCCACCGCGCCGTCCGCCGCGCAGCCTGCCTCCGCCCCTCCGGACGTGCGACCGCCTCGGCCCGCAGGCCCGCCACCGCCTCCCGATTCCCGGGACGACCGTCCCGACAGGCGCCGGGCGCTGCTCGTCGTGGCCGCGGTGGCCGCGCTGCTCGCCATGGTGGGCGGGGTGGGCTACGTCGCGGTCAACCGGTTCTGGTCCGGGCCCGAGGTGCCCACCGCGCAACCACTGCCCCCACCGGAGCCCTCGCCGGAGCCCGGACCCGAGGCCACGCAACCCCCGGCGCCCGCGTCGAGCGTGCCCGTGCCGTCGCTGGGCCCGACGGTCCCGGTCGGTCCCACCGCGGGCTTCGTCGTCGTCGCACCCAACGGGCGGCAGGCCTACATCGCGAACCGCGCCGCGGGCGTGGTCACGGTCCTGGACACGGCGGTGGACCGCGTGACGGCCACGATCCCGGTGGAGGCGGGACCGCCGCAGTTCCTGTCGTTCTCCCCGGACGGCCGGACGATCTTCGTCAGCATCTGGGACGAGGCGCGCACGATCGCCGCCGTCGGCGTGCTCGACACCACCCGCAACGCGATGGTCGCGACGATCCCCGTGCGCACCAGGCCCTTCCTCGCCGCCGTCACCCGCGACGGGAAGTGGCTGTACGTGCCCAACCACGACTCGGGCACGGTCTCGGTCATCGACATCGCCGCCCGGGAGGTGACGACCGAGATCGAGGTGGCGCCCAACCCGCACTGGATCGAGTTCTCGACCGACGGCACGCGCGGCTACATCGCCAACCACGAGTCGAACCTCGTGTCCGTGCTCGACACGGCCACCGACACGGTGCTCGCGGAGATCCCGGTCGACCGGAGCCCGCACAGCGTGGCGATGCACCCCACGCGGCCGCTGGTGGCCAACGTGAACTACGACGCCAGCACCGTCACGATGATCGACACGAACACCGAGCGGGTCGTCGCCACGATCCCGGTCGGCCGCAACCCGCAGGACATCACGTGGGCGCCCGACGGGCGTTTCGCCTACACCGCCGACGTCGAGAGCGACACCGTCTCGGTGATCGACGCCGAGACGATGACCGTGACGGCCACGCTCCCGACCGGTCCGTCCCCCACCTCGGTCGCGGTGCATCCCGACGGGACCACCGGCTACGTCACCAACCTCGGGGACGGCACGCTCACGCTGTTGAACCTCGCCGGCTGAGCCGCGGTGCGGGGTGCCCACCCCACCCGGGATCGGCGGGCCCTCCCCCGGCTCGGTAGGGCGAGCCTCATGTGCCGCCGAAGCGCGGGAGCGCATCCTTCCAGGAGTCACCGGAAACGCCGGGCCCGGAAGGAGAAACGACGATGAGCACCACCGCCGCAACTCTCAGCAATCGCGACAACGCAGTTCTCCGGGCCGTTGCCGCCGGCCGTTGCGAGATCTCCGGTGCCGGCGCCGTACTGGTCGTCGACGGCCTCTGCTTCGCCGACCAGTTCACCGGCTCCCGGCTCACCGCAGCCGGCCTGATCGCGTCAGCAGCCGGTACCGGACGGGCACTGCTCACCGCGTCCGGTCGCGCGCAGCTCGGCGGGGTGGCGTCGTGACGACCACCAGCGCCACCCCCGCCGTCCACGTCCCGCTCGTCCGGCACGACCGCTGCGACCGGTGCACCGCATCGGCACAGGTCAGAGCCGTGTTGCCGAGCGGCGGAGAGCTCCTGTTCTGCGGCCACCACGCCCGCGCGCACGGGCCGCGGTTGCGAGAGGTCGGTGCCGTCCTCGGCCCCTGAGAACGCCCACTGGTCCACCCGAGCCCGGTCGCCTCCCGCGCGGCCGGGCTCGTCGCACGTCCGGGCCCGACGGGTGGGGTCGACCCCACCCGTCCGCGGGTGCCGGCTCCCCGCGCGGTGGGGCCTGCTCGATGTTCTCGATCACCGTTCCCCGCCATTCTCGACACGGGTCAAGAACTGCGGGAATTCGTTCCGCGACCCGTTCCCACACAGAGGTGGAGAGAATGTCGGACCACAGCGATGAGCACTACGACGAGCAGTACGACGACGAGCAGTACGACGACGAGCACTACGACGACCACGAGGACTGGGAGTGGGAGGAGGACACCGAGGAGGCCTCGGAGGACGAGGACTTCGAGGAGGCCGACTGGGAGGACGAGGAGTCCGACTGCGAGGACTACGAGTACGCCTGACCCTCCCACCGGGACGGATCGAGGACGATGAGCGTGCAGCCCGTTGCGCACACCGCGACCAGGACCCCGCAGGAAGTCCTGGACGCGGCTGTCGCGGCTGCGCACGCCGGGGGCCGGCCGGACCTGGCCGACCGGCTCTCGGCGACTCGTCGGCTCCTCGGCACCGCCCCGGTCACCGTGCAGGTGGCCGGTGGCGCGCAGCAGGACCGGACCGCGCTGGTCACAGCCCTGCTGCGCGCCGGGTCCACCCGCCCCTCGTTCACCTTCGCCGACCCCGCCGGCGCGCTGGGCACCGCGGTCGACGCGGTCGTGCTCGCCGTCTCCGCGGCGCGGGTGCTCGGGCCCGCCGACCTCGACCTGGTGCGCGCGCTGCGCCACCGCTCCCCCCGAATCCTGCTCGCCCTGACCGCGATCGACCGGTACCCGGCCTGGCCGGGGGTGCTCGAGGCCGACCTGGCACGGCTGCGCGCCGCCGGCGTCACCGCCGCGCCGTTCGCCGTGTCGCTCGACCAGCACGGCCTCGCCCTCGCCTCCGGCAACCCCTCGCTCGCCGCGTCCTCCGGCATCCCGGCCCTCGCCCGTCGCCTCGACGACATCGCGGAGCAGGCCGTCCTCGGCACCGCGTGGACCGCGGCCCAGGAGGCGCTGGAGGCCGTCGCCGAGCTGGCGGCCGCGCCCCGACCCGGTGGGCGCCGCAGGCGCACCGCGTCCGACCGCGACGAGCCCGACCCCGGACGCGCTCGCCGGCAGCAGGTGCTGGCCGACGGCATGGCCGCCGCGTCGTCCGACGTGGAGTTCGACCTCCGCAGCCGCGTGCGCGGCGCCGTCGCCGACGCCGAGCGCGTCGTGGAGGCGAGCGACCCGACGCGGAACTGGGACGAGCTCGACGCCTGGCTGCGCGCCCGGCTCACCTACGAGGGCGAGCAGACCTGCGCGCTGCTGGGCGCGCGCGCCGCGGCGATCACCGCGGCACTCGAGCGTGACCTCGGCGGCGCACCGCTGCCGCGGCAGGAGCCCGCCGAGCTCTCCGACCCCTTCGACGGCCAGCCGACCCGCAACGCACCCCTCGGGCGCCGCAAGCCACTCGCGGCCCGCAGCCGCGGCCTCGTGATGTCCGCGTACGGGGGCCTGATGATGACGCTGGTCCTGCCTCGCATCGCGGGCGTGCAGCTCCCGCTGTGGGCCGTGGTGGCGGCAGCGCTCGGCACCGCCGTCCTGCTCGGCGCCGCCACCCTGAGCGGCGAGCGCGGGCGGCGGCTCGAGACGAGCCGCACCCGGGCGCGAGCGCTCATCCGCCACCGGGCCGACGGCTTCCTCCTGGTGGCCGGCAAGCACAACCGCGACACCCTCCGCCGCATCCAGCAGGACCTGCGCGACGAGTGCGCGGCGCGGGAGCGGGCCCACCCGCCCCTGGCCCGCTCGCACACCCCTGCCCGTTCCGGGCGCCCCGTCGACGGGTAGCGCCGGGCGGCAGCGGTTGCGTCAGCGGCCACGGGGGGCCGGGTCCAGGTGCCGGCGCTGCCGGCGCGACAGCGGGACGAGCAGCGCGACCAGCGCGACGACCGCCGCCAGCACCACCGCCAGCAGCGTCGCGACGCCCGACGGGGTGACCGCCCCCGTCGGCGGAACGCCGGTCGCGGGCCCGTGGTGGTGGCCGTGCCCGCCCGCGGCCACCGGTGGGCCGGGCGTCGCGCCGAGGGGCAGCTCCAGCGCGCGGTGCGCAGGCTCGGGCCCGCCGTCGGCCCAGCTGTCCGTCCACTCGACCGTGCCGCCGCCGGCGTCCGTGCAGGCCGCCCGGAAGCGGACCGGGCCCGCGCCCTCCGGCATCAGTTCGACGTGCACGGTGAAGTCGACCGTTCCGGGCTCCCGCGGCCCGGTCGCCGTCCAGGCGACGGCCGAGACGGCCTCCTGCACGGGGCCGTCCGCGCTCGGCGCGGGGACCGGGAGCGTGGTCGTGGTGAGCTCCGCCGTCCACCCCTGTGGTGGCGGGGCGGTGACGCCGACCAGCGGCCGCCCGGTGGGCAGGAGCAGCCGGAGGTCGACGGTGGGGGCCGCGCCGTCGGTCATGCGGAAGACCAGCGTGACGTCGCGGGCGCCGGGCTCGACGCGGTCGGGTTCGACGACGAGCCCGGCGCCGTCCGGCGGGCCGGGCCGGGCCGCCCCCAGCAGCAGCGCCAGGAGCGGCAGCAGGACCGCGGCCACCGCCCGGGCCGCCGGTGGTCGCCGCCCGGTCATCCGTGGCGGCTCAGGTCGTGGAAGAAGTCGTCGACGACCTGCAGGTCGCCGGCGCGGACGACCTCGTCGTAGACGTACTTGCCCACCGCGAGGTCGAGCACCCCGAGCCCGAACGGTGAGAACACCACCGGCCGGTCCGGCGCGACGGTGAGGCGGCCGGTGAGGACGTCGTCCAGCGTGCCGTCGAGGAAGTCGCGGTTCCCGGTGAGCTGCTCGACCAGGTGCGGCGACGTGCCCACCTTGAGGCAGTGCTCGACGTCGTCGACGACGTTGGTGGCCGCGAGCAGCACCTCCGGCGCGAGGTCGCGCAGCGACACGTGCAGCACCACCGGGGCGTGCGCGAACCACGACACGTCGTGGACGTGCGGCGAGCTCGCCACGGTGGCGAAGACGACCAGGTCGGACGACCGGACCAGCTCCTCGACGCTGTCGTGGACGGTGATCCGCCCCGCCACCCCGGACCGCTCCAGGTGACCGCTGAACCCCGCGGCGCTGCCGGCGGCGAGGTCGAAGACGCCGATCTCGTCGAACGACCACCCGGTGCCGGTCAGGAACGTGTGGATGTAGCGGGCGATCAGCCCCGTCCCCACGAATCCCACGCGCGTCGGTCGGGCCCGCCCCTGCGTGAGCCGGTCGGCGCCCAGCGCCGCCGACGCCGCGGTCCGGGTGGCGCTGATGATCGAGCTCTCCAGGCAGGCGAACGGGTAGCCGGTGTCGTGGTCGTTGAGGATCAGCACGGCCGAGGCCCGCGGGATCCCGGCCGCGACGTTCTCCGGGAAGCTGGAGATCCACTTGATCCCGTCCACCCGCACCTGCCCGCCGAGTGAGGCGGGCAGCGCGATGATCCGGGACGACGGGCGATCCGGGAAGCGCAGGAAGTACGACGGCGGGTTCACCGAGTGGCCCGCGCCGTGCAGCCGGTAGGTGGCCTCGACGAGCTCCACCACCTGCTTCTCCCGGCCGTGCAGCGCCCGCTGCACCTGGGAGCCGGAGATCACCGCGAAGGGCGGCGGCGCGGCGGTCACGGGCGCAACCCTGACACCGGCATGCGCATCGGACCGCTCATCCCGACAAGCACCTGGCGTTCCCCCTCGTAGGGCTCCCGGCTGTGCGCCGTGCGCAGGTTGTCGACAACCATCAGGTCGCCCGCCTGCCACGGCTCGCGCAGGGTGTGCGCCTCGTAGGCCCGGTTGAGCAGGTCGACGACGTCCTGGCCGATCGGGTCGCCGCCGCCGAACCGCGTGGTGAACGGGAGGCCGTCGGCGCCGTAGGCGTCCACGAGGTACTCGTGCACGTCCGGGTCCATCGTCCACTCGTTGAGGAACGCGATCTGGTTGAACCAGCAGCCCTGCCCGGTCTCCGGGTGCCCGACGACGGCGCGGCGGCGCTGCCGGGTGCGCAGCCCGCCCCCGGGCTGCCACTCGAACTCGATCGCGTTCGCCCGGCAGTACGCTTCGACGGCACCGCGGTCCTGCGTGCCGAACGCCTCGGCCCAGGACGCCCCGATCTCCTCGTTGTAGTTGCGGACGAGCATCCAGCCCTCGATGTTGAACCGGTGCGCCAGCTCCAGCGGCAGCTCCTGCATGACGGCTGTCGAGTCGGCCACCCCGGTCACACCGCCCGCGGCCGGCGGGGTCAAGCAGGCGAACATCATCTGCGACGGGGCCTCGAGGGCGTAGCTCAGCTCGTGGTGCATGCACATCGGCTGGTTGGCGGGCCACGTCGTCGAGGAGTAGACGCCCTCGGTGTACGCCCGCCGCGGCGCGAACGCCTCCCGCTCGGTCGTCAGGCCGGGGCCGAGGGTCCGGAACACCGCCGCGGTGTCGGCCACGTCCCGCAGCCCGAGGCCGCGGACGAGGACGGCACCGTGCTGCAGCACGGCCGCCCGCAGCCCGTCGCGGTGCTGCGCCGCCCAGCCGGGGGCGTCGGCGGTCGGGGTGACCTGCAGGAGCGGGGTGCGCCCGGGACGCAGCTCGACGTCGAGCGGTGGTGCCAGGTGGGAGGACGACATCACGATCTCCTTCGGTCGGCTTCTTCTCGGTGGTCAGGCGGAGCGGCGAGTGGCGGGGTGCAGGCGGGTCCCGTCGGTCGGTCGGTCGGCGGCGGGCCTGCGGTCGACCACCTCGGCGAGGTCTGCCAGCACCGGGTGCGCGATCACGTCCTTGAGGGACACGACCCGGTCCAGCGCGACGGCGAGCTTCACCGCGGTCAGCGACGAGCCGCCGAGGTCGAAGAACTGGTCGTGGCGCCCGATCCGGTCGCTCGCGACACCGAGCAGCTGCGCCCAGACGGCCGCGAGCCGGCGCTCGGTGGGCGTGACCGGCGGGGTGGAGTCGTCGGCGTCGAGCTGCGCGAGCTCGGCGGCCAGCGCGGTGAGCGCCTTGGCGTCGATCTTGCTGTTGGCCGTCAGCGGGAGGTTGTCGCGCCGGTGGAACGCCACCGGGACCATGTAGTGCGGCAGCGACTCCCCGAGCCGGTCCCGCAGGACCTCCACGTCGACCGGCCGCGGCCCGGAGTAGAAGGCCACCAGGTGCTTGCCCCGGTCGGGCCGCTCGGCCACGACGACCGCACCGTCGCGGACGCCCGGCACGCGCAGCAGGGCGTTGGCGATCTCGCCGATCTCGATGCGGAAGCCGGAGATCTTCACCTGGTCGTCGCGGCGGCCGAGGAACTCGAGCTTGCCGTCCGGGCGCCAGCGGCCGTAGTCGCCGCCCTTGTACAGCCGCTGCCCGGGGCGGTGCGGGTCGCCCAGGTAGACCGCGCGGGTGCGCTCCGGGTCGTTGACGTACCCGCGGCCCACGCACACGCCGGAGAAGGCGATCAGGCCCGGCGCCCCGAGCGGTACCGGCTCCAGGTGCTCGTCGACGACGTAGACGCGGACGTTCTGCACCACCGGGCCGAGCGGCATCCGGTCGGTGTCCGGAGCGGCGTGCATGACCTCGTGGTTGGTGTCGTCGGAGGTCTCGGTGAGCCCGTAGGCGTTCACCAGGACCGATCCGGGCCGGGCGGCGAAGTAGCGCTGGGCGAGCTCGGTCTTGAGGGCCTCCCCGGTGGCCGAGACGCAGCGCAGGTCCGGCAGGGCGCGCGGGTACTGCTCCAGGTAGGACAGGACCACCTCGAGGTAGGACGGCACGACCTGCACGACCGCCACGCGCCGGCGCTCCAGCGTGTCGACGAAGCGCGCGACGTCCAGCACGACGTCCTGCTCGACCAGCACGGTCCGCCCGCCGACGAGCAGTGCAGATACCAGCTGCCACAGCGAGATGTCGAAGCACTGCGGCGCGACCTGCGCGACGACCTCCCGCTCGCGCATGCCGAGGTCGGCGACCTTGGCGAGGAGGTGGTTGAGCAGCCCGGCGTGCTCGCACATCGCGCCCTTCGGCTCGCCCGTCGAGCCGGAGGTGAAGTAGATGTAGGCCAGCTGGTCGGGCCCGACCTCGATCCCGAGGTCGGTGTCGGCGTGGTCCTCGGCGTAAGCCGTGTCGATGAACACCCGCTGCACTCCCGAGAGCGTCTCCAGGGCATCGTCCAACGTGGTCGTGCTGCCGGGTTCGGTCAGCACCAGCGTGCAGTCCGCCCGGGACAGGGTCCTCGCGATGCGGTCGGCTGGGAAGTGCGGCTCGACGGGCAGGTACACCCCTCCGGCCTTGAACACCGCGAGGACCGCGGCCATCCAGTCCAGGTTCCGCTCGGTCACCACGGCGACCACGCCCTCGCGGCGCAGACCGCGCGCCCGCAGCGCCCGCCCCAGCCGGTTGGCCCGCGCGTCCAGCTCCCGGTAGGTCCACTGCCGGTCGCCGTGCACCGCGGCGACGGCGTCCGGGTGCCTCCGCACGCGGTCCTCGAACAGCTCGTGGAACCGGCGGTCGGGCAGCTCGCGGTGCGGCCCGGCGAGCCCGTCGAGCTGGAATCGCCGCTCCTGCGCCGACAGCAGGGACCGCAGGCCGTGCTCCGCGTCCGGCCCGGCGACCATCCGCTCGAGGGCGGTGCGGTGGTAGCCCGCGATCCGCTCGACGCTGCCGGCGTCCAGCGCGTCGGTGCGGTAGGTCAGCCGCAGCGCGCCGCCGCCGTTCGTCAACCCCACCCGCAGCACGACGCCGTCGGCGAGGTCCCGCCCGGCGTCGGCGGTGGCGACCGGGTCGAACTCGGTCTCGAAGCCCGGTCCGGCGACGTCCAGCTCGCCCGCCAGCGCGGGCACGTCGACGGCCCGGTACCGCACCACGTCCAGCTCCACGGCCGCGGCGGACCGCAGCAGCTCCCGCCACGAGGCGGGCTCGGTGCTGAGCGGGCAGGGCAACGCCCGCCCACCCGGGCCGGCCGCGTAGCCGGTCACCACCACCGCTTCGCCGGCCAGCGCGGCCAGCACCTTCGCGTGCGCGGCCAGCGCGAGCGAGTGCAGCGGCAGCTCGACCTCCCCGGCCAGCCCCCGCATCGCGGCGACGAGGCCGGGGGCCAGCGGCGCGACGTGCTCGGCGGTGCCCGCGACCGGCTCGCGCGTCCACCGCGGGATCGCCGTCGCGCCGCCCGCGAGCAGGACGCCCTGCCAGAACTGCCGGCCCTTCTCGACGTGCCTGCTCATCGGATTCCCCTTCTCATTCGCCGCGCACGAGCGCGGCGGACCGGTCGATGTCGATGGTGATCCGGCGGACCCGCAGATCAGCGGAATCCCCGCGCATCTCCTTGGCGGGATTGCCGCCCCACCGCGCGTTCGCGGGTACGTCCTCGCCCTTCATGAGGAACGAGTCGGCGGCGAGCACCGCGTTCTCGCCCATCGTCACGCCGTAATGCACGAACGCGCCGACGCCGAGGGTGGAGCCCGGGCCGATGGCGGTGCGGTCGGACTTGAACGCGCCGTCCTCCTGGGAATGGCACTGCACGATGCTGCCGGCGTTGAGCGTGCACCCGTCCCCGACGCTGACGAACGTCTTCTCGACGAACGCGCAACCGTCGTCGAACACCCGCCTGCCGAGCCGGACGCCCAGCAGTCGCGAGAGGACGTTCTTCAGCGGTGTGCCGTGGAAAGCGGTCAGGTACGCCTGCGTCGGCACCTTCCAGAACCGCTCGTGCCGCCAGAAGGCGCGGTCGTAGATGGAGCAGCCCGTGGGCCGCAGCGCCTGCAGGTGCATGACGGCCCGTTCGACCAGCACGAACCAGGTCACCGTGACCAGCAGGACGAGGGCCTCCGCGGGCACGACCACCGCGGCGCCCCACGCGTGGTGCAGGTCCGCGGCGAGGATCCCGATGAGCGTCAGCGCGAAGACGGCGAACCACCGGACGAACAGGAACAGCGCCATCGTCACGAGGTTGTGCCGGTTCTTGGCGCGCAGCCGGCGATGTTGTTCGCCGCTGTCCAGGTCGAACCCGATGTCCCGCTGCACCGAGCGCGGGATCTCGAAGCTGGGCGAACCCAGCAGGCCGACACCTTCGCGGACCGGCCCGTCGATCGGCACCATGACCTTCGTCGCGAGAAGGCAGTCGTCGCCGGTCCGGCCCTGCGACGGATAGGCGATGTTGTTGCCGAGGAAGTTGTGGGCTCCGATCGAGGTGCGGGACACCCGGAACGAGGTGCTCGAGAAGTCCGCGTTGACGATGGACAGCCCGTCCGCGACCACGGTCCCGGTGCCGACCGAGCTGAGGAACGGCGAGTCGTGCTTCACCCGCTGGCCGAAGTTCGACCCGGTCTGCTCGACCTCGGACAGGTCGTAGCCGACCCCGCGCAGGTAGCCGACGATGTAGGAGCTGTCGCCGAAGAGGAACGCGAAGAACTTGACGTTCGTGGTGCGCGCGATCGCCCGCAGGGCCCAGTAGTGGAAGCCGTACAGGGGGTAGACGCGGTCCGCGCGGATCGCGAGGGAGAGGACCCGCGGCACGGTGCACACGAGCAGCAGCCCGACGACCAGGTAGCCGACCACCAGCGCGGCCGAGAAGGCCACCGCGTACAGGGAGAAGGTCCAGTCGCGCAACGCCAGCGGGCCGGGGCCCAGCAGCGCCACGAGCTGCGGGACCTCCGCGAGCAGCAGGATCATCCCGCCCACGCCCAGCGGCAGGCCCACCACCAGCAGGTTCAGCAGCTGCACGGCCGAGAAGGCCACCCGGCGGGCCGTGCCGCAGGCCGCGGTGCCGACGCCGCGGTAGTCGACGTCGGTGCGCTGCGCCGGGGAGCCGTGGCGCCGTTCGCCGTCGGGGACGGTCTGGCCGGCGTGCAGGGCCGAGGAGTGTCCGAGCTGGGCACCGGCGCCCAGCGACGTCCAGATGTCGAGCACCGTCTGATCCCCGACGAGCGCGTCGGCGCCGATGGTGACCGCGCCGGTCTGGATCACGCCGTTGTGGGCGCGGTAGCCGGTGAAGAACGAGTCCTTCCTGATGACGGCACCGGCACCGATCGTGAGCATGTCGGTGCAGACGGGCACGTTCTTCGAGAAGATCGCGGCGCCGCGCCCGATCCGCGCGCCCAGGGCCCTGAGGTAGAACGGGTAGAGGGGCGACCCGGCGAACAAGGCCATCGGGTTGCGCTGCACCAGCGTCCGGACCACCCAGAAGCGGAAGTACGCGAGGCTCCACACCGGGATCTCCTGCGGCGTCCACCGGCCCACGAGCACCCACTTGACCAGGACGGGGAGGGCGCTCAACCCCACGAACGCGGCGGTCCCGACCACGACCGACCGCAGGTAGACCTCGACCACGCCGGGGCCGGCCGCGATCCACTCGACGCCGCTCAGCACCGCATAACCGGTCACGCTCGGATAGGCGACGAGGAACAGCAGTTGCAGCGCTCCGCAGAGGGCGTACCGCTGCCTGCCGGTCGGCGCCTGGCGGTGACGGGGCGCGCGCACCGCGCGGACCGCCCGGACGGCGCGCAGGATCTGCGTGCCGAGCACCGGTGGTTCCGACCCCTCGTCGGCGTCGGCGGCAGCAGCGGGGGTGCCGAACGCCGTGGCCAGGGCCGTGATCGTGGGGTGCGCGTACACGTCGCGCATCCCGATCGTGGGAAGGTCGTCGCGCTTGCGGAGCCGGGCGCAGAACCGCGCCATCACCATCGAGTCGGCACCGAGGTCCTCGAAGAAGTGCGCGTCGACCCCGACCTCCTCGACGCCCAAGCCGTCGGCCAGCAGCCCGGCGAGCTCGCGCTCCAGCCCGGGCACGCGCCCGGCAGCGGCGGGCGCGGCCGGAACGGCGTCGGTGACCTGCGACGCGGTGAACGCCACCGCCTGCGGCACCGGCAGCGCAACCGCCTGCGGCACCGGCAGCGGCACCGGCAGCGGCACCGGCAGCGGCAGCGGCAGCGGCAGCGCAACCGCCTCCGGCACCGGCACCGGCAGCGCAACCGCCTGCGGCACCGGCAGCGCTACGGCCTGCGGCACCGGCAGGGCCGGCGCCGGCGGCTCGGGAGCCGGCAGCACCGCGGCCTCGACGACATCCGACTCCGTGAGGTCGTCGCGCACGGGGGCCGGCCCGTCGAGCCGGCCGTGGTACTCGAGCTCACCGTCGGGGTTGACCCGCCCCAGGTCGCCGGTGCGCAGGATCCGGCCGGACGGGTTCGCGGGGATGCCCAGGAAGTCGGGGATGAACGCGGTGTCGGTGGGGTCGTCGTGGTCGAGGTGGCCGCCGGTCAGCCCCACGCCGGCGATGCCGATCTCCCCGACCTGGCCGTGCGGCAGGGCGCGGAACGGGTCCGCCGGGTCCAGGACGACCGTGCTGCAGGTGGGCAGCGGGATCCCGAGGGTCGGTGCCTTGTCCGGGTGCAGCTCGGTCCAGGTGACCGACAGCGTCGCCGCTGCCGGGCCGTAGACGCCCACGAACCGGCGGCCGGGCCGGTGCCAGCGGCGGACCAGGTCCTGCGGGCAACCGCGACCGGAGACCAGGAGGAACCGCAGGGCGGGGAGGTCCGCCTCGAGCGTGGCCAGGAGCTCGGGGGTGCCGCACAGCGCGGTGACGCGCTGCACGTCGAGGAAGGAGTGCAGGGACCGGCCCCGCAGCCCGGCGCCTGCCGGCCGCGGCACCAGGGTCGCCCCGACGACCCACGGCACCCAGACCTCCTCGACCGACGGGTCGTGCGCCAGCGGCACGCCCTGGTACACGCGGTCCCACGGCCGGATGCCGTAGACCTCCGCGGCGACCTTGACGGCGTTGCAGGCGCTGCGGTGGTCCACCGCCACCCCGGTCGGCCTGCCGTCGGGCCCCGGCCGGTAGGTGATGAGGGCGAGCGAGCCGTCCCGCGTCCCGCGCTCGACGGGCAGGAGTCGGTGCGCGCTCTGCTCGTCGACCAGCCGCGCGGCGCGGTCGAGCTGGACGACCTCGGTGCCGCCCGCGGTGAGCAGGTCGAGCCGGTCCACCCGGGCCACCACGTCCGAGGCCGACAGCACGGTCCGCACCCGGGCGTCCTCGACGACGGCGGCCGTGTGGGCGGTAGGCAGGTCCGGGTCCATCGGGACATACGCGGCGCCGATCTTCAGGACCGCGAGGGCCGCGACGTAGCCGTCCGTCGCACGGTCGAACAGCAGGCCGACCCGGTCGCCCGCGGCGGCGCCGCGCAGGCGCAGGAACCGGGCGAGCCGGTTGGCGCGCGCGTCCAGCTCGTCGTAGGTGAGCGACAGCTCGGCGGTGTCGACGGCGAGCTGCCCCTCCCGTCCGTACGCGTGGATCCAGTCGCAGCGGGCCTCGAACAGGCGGTCCAGGCGCTCGTCCTCGCGCACCCGCCAGCCCTGCGCCTCGTAGGAGTCCACCAGCACCAGCTCGGACATCGGGACCGAGCGCCGCAGGTCGTCGCGCTCGTCCAGCGGGACGAGGCCCGGCCTGGTGTGCCGCCGCTCGGCGGGCGTCTCGGGAACCAGCGTGCTCATCGGGTGCTCCTCAGGCCGCGCGGTCGCCGGTGGACAGCTCGTCGGCGTCGAGGACGTCGGCGCCGTACAGGTCCCGCACCCAGTTGCTCTGGTAGACGGTCTCGAGGTAGCGCTCGCCCAGGTCCGGGGCGATGGCGACGGCGGTGAGGTCACGCGCGTCGCGCCGGGCCAGCCAGCTCGTCGCGCCGGAGACCACGGTGCCGGTCGAGCCGCCGAACAGGAACCCGCGCCGGGCGAGCCGGTGGCACATCCGGATCGCGTCGGCCTCCTCGACGTGGAGGACCTCGTCCACGAGGCTCTCGTCGAGCAGCGGCGGACGCACGTTCATGCCGAGGCCGGGGAGCATCCGGCGGGCGGCCGGTGTACCGAAGCTGACCGAGCCGGCGGCGTCTACGGCGACGATCCGCACCGACGGGCGCCATTCCTTGAACCAGCGCGCGCAGCCCATCAGCGTGCCGGTGGTACCCGCCCCGACGAACAACACGTCGAGCTCGGGGAACCGCCGAGCGATCGCCGGTGCCGTGGTGCGGTGGTGCGCCTTCCACGAATTCGCGTTCGAGTACTGGTCGAGCCACACGAAACGCGGGTCGGACGCGCAGACGTCGCGGACGTACGCGAGACGCGCACCGAGGTACCCGGTCTCCGGATCCGGCACGGTGACGACGTGCACCTCGGCGCCCAGCGCCTCCATCAGCAGGCGGGTGGCGAGGTTGCAGCGGGAGTCGGTGACGCACCGGAAGCGGTATCCCCTGCTCGCGGCGATGATGCTCAGTGCAACGCCCAGGTTCCCGGACGAGGATTCGACCAGCACGGACCCCGGACGCAGGACGCCGTCGGCCTCCGCGGCCGTCACCATCTCGTTCGCGGCCTTCAGCTTCACCGAACCGGCGAAGTTGAACCCCTCGCACTTGAGGAACAACGGGCTCCCGAGAACCTGCCGCAGGTCGACGTACAGGTCGTCCTGGTTGAACTCCTGGGGAACGGAGATGATCGGCATGGTGCCCCCTCGTCCATCGGGATCGCCGCGGTGCGACTGGAACGAGAATGCGTCGGGAGAGGGCGCGGATCGATGGGGGCAGCACGTCGGGGGGAGAGGGTGCCCCCCGGATCCGGGTGGGGTTGTCCCGACTGCCCTGCCGCCGGCGGCCGCTCCCGGCGTACCGTTCCCAGGTGGTCGCCGACTCGCCGTTCGTGTCCGACGTCCCCGCCGCCCAGGCGCTCGACGCGTGGCGCGACGCGTGCGCGGCCACCGGATGCCCACCGCGGCTGGAGGTCGTGCGGGTGCCGGTGGCCCACGCCGTCGGGCGCGTCACCGCCGAACCGGTGTGGGCGCAGCGCTCCTCCCCCGCCTTCGACGCGTCCGGGATGGACGGGATCGCGGTGCGGGCCGCCGACACCATCGGGGCGGCGGAGACCACGCCGGTGCTGCTGCGCGACTTCGCCGTGGTCGACACCGGCGACCCGCTGCCCGAGGGCTACGACGCCGTCGTCATGCGCGAGCACGTGCACCGCGTCGGCGAGGCGGCCGAGGTGCGCGCCGCGGTGCCCCCGTACCAGCACGTGCGGTCCATCGGCGAGGACATCGCGGCCGCGGAGCTGCTGCTGCCGGCCGGGCACCGGCTGCGCCCGGTCGACGTCGCGGCGGCCGCGGCGGCCGGCGCCGTCGAGCTGGCCGTGCGGCGCGCGCCGGTGGTCGTGGTCGTGCCGACCGGTGACGAGATCCGGCCCATCGGCACCGAGCCCGCACCCGGCGAGATCCTCGACACCAACTCGCTGATGCTGGCCGCGCAGGCGCGCGAGCTGGGGTGCGAGGCGCGGGTCACGCCGATCGTCGCCGACGACCCGGCGGTGATCATGCAGACGTTGCAGGAGGCCACCGCCGAAGCGGATCTGGTGGTGCTCGTCGCCGGCTCCAGCGCAGGTCGCGACGACTACACCGCCCGGGTGGTCGCGAAGGCGGGCACGCTCGCGGTGCACGGGGTGGCCGTGCGGCCGGGACACCCGGTCGTGCTCGGCGCCGTCGACGCGACGCCCGTGCTGGGCGCGCCCGGCTACCCGGTCTCGGCCGCGCTCACGTTCGACATCTTCGCCGCGCCACTGCTGGCCGCCCTGGAGGGAGCCGCACCCCGCGAACGGCCCACCGCCACGGCCCGGCTCGCCCGCAAGCTCGCCTCGAACGTCGGCATGGACGACTGGGTGCGCGTCCGGCTGGGTCGCGTCGGCGGCGATGTCGTGGCCACACCGCTCCCGCGCGGCGCGGGCGTGCTCACCTCGCTGGTCCGGGCGGACGGCCTGCTGGTGGTCCCGGCCGGGTTGGAGGGCCACCACGCGGGCGAGCAGGTACGGGTGGAGCTGCTGCGCGGGCTCGGCGAGATCGGGCGCACGATCGTCGCGATCGGCTCCCACGACCTCGTGCTCGACGTCGCCGCGTCCGCCCTGCGCGCCGACGACCCGCTGGTCACCCTGGCCGGTTCCAACGTCGGCTCGCTGGGCGGGCTCGTGGCGCTGCGCGACGGGCTGTGCCACCTGGCCGGCTCGCACCTGCTCGACCCGGCCACGGGCGAGTACACGCTGCCGTACGTCGACAAGATCCTCGGAGTGGACGACGTCGCCGTGGTGCGGCTCGTGCACCGCGACCAGGGCCTGATCGTCGCCCCCGGCAACCCCCTGGGCCTCGCCGGGATCGAGGACCTGGCCCGCGAGGGCGTCCGCTACGTCAACCGGCAGCGCGGAGCGGGCACCCGGGCCCTGCTCGACCACGAGCTCGCCACCCGGGGCCTCGACCCGGCGCAGGTCGACGGGTACACGCGCGAGGAGCACACGCACCTGGCGGTGGCCGCCGCCATCGCGGCCGGTCGGGCCGACGCGGGCCTGGGCATCCTCGCCGCCGCGCGCGCGTTCGGCCTGGACTTCGTGCCGGTGGCCCGCGAGCCCTACGACCTCGTGCTGCGCGCCGAGACCCTGGACGAGCCGCTGCTCGCGCCGCTGTGGGAACTGCTCGCGCGCCCGGCGTTCCGCGAGGAGGTGGAGGCGCTGGGCGGCTACTCGTGCGCCGAGACGGGTCGGCGGATCCGGTGATCGCGAGTATCGGTTGCCCATTGCTGTGATCACGACAATGGACAACCGATACTTCGGATCATGACCCGTCCCGAGCACCGCCAGCGCGCGTACCCGGTCCGGCTCGAGTGGGGGCGGGAGGGGGCCGCGGTGCTCGCCGCCGACTGTGCGGTCGTGATCGTGGTCGACGTGCTGTCGTTCTCCACCGCTGTGGACGTGGCCGTGGGGCGGGGCGCCGCGGTCCTGCCGTTGCGCTCCGCGGACCGGGACCGTGTGCTGCCTCCGGACGTACAGCTCGCCGGGCCCCGCGGCGGGCCCGGGCCCTCGCTGAGCCCGGCGTCGCTCGTGGACCTGCCCGCGGGCACCCGGCTCGGTCTGCCCTCCCCCAACGGCGCCACCCTGTGCGCGGCCGTCGCCGCTTCCGGGGCCGTGCTGCTGGCCGGCTGCCTGCGCAACGCGTCGGCGGTGGCGGCCGCCGCGCAGGCCGTCGGGGGCCCGATCGGGATCGTGCCGGCCGGGGAGCGCTGGCCCGACGACACGATGCGCGTCGCCGTCGAGGACGCGCTCGGTGCCGGCGCGATCGCCGCCGCGCTCCCCGACCGTTCCCCCGAGGCCGAGCTGGCCGTCGCGCAGTTCCGGGCGGCGCGCGCGCAGGGCCTGGCCGACGTGCTCGCCACCACCGCCTCGGGCCGTGAGCTGCACGCGGAGGGCTTCGCGGACGACGTCGCCCTGGCCGCCGCGCACGACGTCAGCGACGTCGCGCCGACGCTGCGCGAGGGCATGCTGGCGGCATGAGCGACGGGCGGTGGGTCGAGGTCGGCGACGGGATCCTCGCCCGCCGCTACGCGGAGCTGGACCTCACCGTCGGCCTCGTGCTCGGCACCGACCGCGCCCTCGTGGTCGACGTCCGCGGCGACGCGCGGCAGGGCCGGGAGCTGGCCGCGGCGGTGCGGGCGGTCACCACGCTGCCGCTCGTCGTCGCGATCACGCATGCGCACTTCGACCACTGCTTCGGCGCCGGCGCCTTCGCGCCCGCCCCCGTACACGCGCTGCCCCGCTGCCGGGAGGTGCTGGCCGCGACCGCCGCGGCGCAGCGGGAGCGGTGGAGCGCGCACTACCGCGGCCGCGGCGACCACACCACGGCCGACGCGCTCGCCGGCACCGTCGCGCCGCTGCCGGACCGCGACGCACCCGCCGTCCTCGACCTCGGCGGGCGCCGCGCCGAACTGCGCCACATCGGGCGCGGGCACACCGATCACGACCTCGTCGTCGTCGTGCCCGACTCCGGGGTCGTGTTCGCAGGAGACCTGGTGGAACACGGCGCGCCGCCCGACTTCGAGGACGCCGTCGTCGCCGAGTGGCCCGCCACCCTCGCCGCCCTGCTGGAACTGCGGCCGCGCGTGGTCGTGCCCGGGCACGGCGACCCCGTCGACGCCGCGTTCGTCGACCGGCAGCGGGCCGAGCTGGCCGAGGTCGCCACCCTGCACGCGGCGGTCGGCCGGGGCGAGATCACCGCCACCGAAGCGGCGCGCCGGTCCCCGTACCCGGGCGTGCCGTGGCCGCGATGACTACCGTCCGCCCGGTGACCTTCTCAGCGCAGCTGCGGGAGCTGACCGCGCCGACGTGGAACGCCGCCGTCGGCCACCGGTTCGTGGACGAGATCTGGCGTGGCGAGATCGACGGGGACGTCCTGGCGACCTACCTCGTGCAGGACCACCAGTTCGTGGACGCCTTCCTCGCGCTGATGGGCGCCGCCGTGGCCTCCGCCGACCGTGCGGAGGCGCGGGTCGTGCACGCCCGCCAGCTCGGGATCATCGCCGGCCCCGAGAACGACTTCTTCGCCCGCGCCCTCGACACGCTCGACGTGCCGCTGACCGACCGCACCTACCCCGAGCTGCGGGAACCGACGAGCGGGTTCATCGCGCTGATGGACACCGCCCGCACCAGCGCCGACTACCCGTCGTGCCTGGCGGTGCTGCTGGTCGCCGAGTGGCTCTACCTGGACTGGGCCACCCGGGCGGACACCGAGCTGCCCGAGGAGCCGTTGCAGCACGAGTGGATCGCGCTGCACACCGGCCCGGCCTTCACCGCGTGGGTGGACTTCCTGCGCGACGAGTTCGACCGGGTGACCGAGGACCTCGACAACGGCCACCGCGAGCAGGTGCAGGAGCTGTTCGTCCGCGCGGTGGACCTGGAGCTGGCGTTCTTCGAGGCGTCCTACACCTGACCTCGCCGCTTGCCGGGTCATGCCGCCACCCGCTTCCTGCCCAGGTCCAGCCGACGTGAGGGTTTTGGATCTTCCCCGATTCCCTCTCAGATCTATCTGATCATGCAAAGATCGCAGGTCAGGCCCACCAGCCTCGCCTACCGCTTCGCGAGGGCCGCGATCAGCGGCTCCGGGTCCGGGTCGTCGAGGAGGGCCTGGAACACCACCGTGTCGGCCCCGGCCGCGGCGTAGGTGCCGACGGACTCGTCGATCCGCGCACCGAGGTCGGGGGCCGACGCGTCGATCTCCACGAACACGAGGTTGTCGAACGGCTCGCCGACGCGGCCCACGCGACCCTCGGCCGCGGTCGCGAACACCTCCCGAACCTGAGCGGGCGTCTGTCCGGCGTCGAGGATGACGCCGTCGGCCAGCTCACCGGCCAGCCGCACCGTCTTGGGCCCCCGCCCCCCGACCAGCAACGGCGGCGGCGATGCCGGGGGCCAGTCCAGCGTGACGTCGCGCAGCTTCACGTAGCGGCCCTCGACGTCGACGGTGCGCCCGTGCAGGAGATCCCGCACGGCGCTCGTGTACTCGCGCAGCAGGGTCATCGGCGACGCGGCGCGCGCCCCGACCTGCTCCATCCACTCCAGGACGCCGTGGCCGAAGCCGGGCCGGAACCGGCCGGGGAACAGCCGCGCGACGGTGGCGATCTCCATCGCGGCCAGCGCCGGGTTGCGCAGCGGCACCGGCATCAGCCCGATGCCGACCTGCAGCCGCTCGGTGCAGGCCAGTGCGGCGGTGGCGCTGGTGAGCCCGCCCTCGAAGAAGCAGTCCTCCCACAGCCACAGCTGCGCGATGCCCGCGGCCTCGGCCGCCTGCGCCACCTCCTGCAACCGCTCCGGTGGGGACTTCGGGGTGAGCACCACGCCGACCGTCGTATCCGTCATGCACGGATCACACCACGACCGACCGACAAGCCGACACGAAGTGGAAACACCTTGTGCCTTGCGCGGCCAGGCCGCCGCGTCGTCCACTGGCAGTGCCGGGAGGAACGGCCGGGACGGTGCTGTCAGGGCGCGGCGCGCGCAGTGGTACCGGACGCCGTCACCGACCGGTCCACGGGGTACTTTCCGGTTCCGGTGATCCGGCACCTCGAGGGCCGTCCCCGGCCGGCGATGTGGCTGCAGTGGAGGAGGCTGTGAGGGAGATGGAGCACGTGGAGGTGTCGGGGTTCACCGAGCGGCGGCTCGCGCGTCTCGGCGGTGGCACGGATGCGCCCGTGCTGTTCCCTCCGCAGTACTCCCATCCGGCGCCCTCGCCGGACGGGGCGCTGCTGGCCTGGATCTCCGACCGGGACGGCCGCCCGCGCGCCTGGGTGGCCCCGCTCCCGCCCGACGGCGCGCCGGTCGTCGAGCCGGAGATGGCGCTGCCCGTCGAGGGTGACGTCGAGGCGCTGAGCTGGTCGCCCGACGGGCTGTGGATCGCCTGCCAGACCGCGCGGTACGGCGGCGAACGCACCCGGGTGCAGGTGGTCGCGCCCGAGAGCGGGGAGGTCCGCGAGCTCGCGCCCGGTGCTGCGGCCACCACCCTCGGCGTCTGGTCGCCCACCGGGCGGCAGCTGGGGATCACCCTCTTCGCCGAGGGCTCGGGCGACGGGCAGGCCTGCCTCGTCGACCTGCGCGACGGCACGTCCACGGTGCTCACCTCGGGCCCGGCCGCCCGGGTCTGCGCGGTGAGCGGCGACGGGCGGCGCGCCGTCGTCCGGCTGGGCCGCCAGGGCGCCCACCGGCTCGAGCTCGTGGACCTGCGCTCCGGGCGGCGCACCGAGCTGCTGCCGGGTGGCGGAGGAGTCGCCGACGCCCGGTTCGGCGTCACCGGACGCCAGCTCTACGTGCACACCGACGCCGGGCGGGAGCGCCCCGCGCTGCTCGCGGTGACGCTGCGCGGCAGCAGCGGTGTGTCCAGCGTCTACACGATCGCCCAGCGCCCCGACGACGACCTCGACCTGGTGGCCCTCGATCCCGCGGGCGTGCGCGCCGCGCTCGCCTGGAACGTCGACGGGCGCAGCGAGCTGGAACTGCTCGACCTGCGCTCGGGCCTGCTGGAGCCGGTGGTCCCGGTGCCCGGCGACGTGATCACCGGTGTCGCGTTCGGCCGCGACGGGCGGGCCCTGCTCGTGGCGAACGAGGGCCCGACGGTGCCCCCGCGGATCTCGCGCGTGGGGCTGGAGAAGCACGACGCGTCCACGCCGTTGCTGCGCGGCCCCCGTCAGCAGTTCGGCACGTCGCTGGTCGAGCCCACGTTGCAGAACTTCCGGGGCGAGGACGGGCTGCGGCTGTCCGGCTGGCTCTTCCGCCCGAGCGGCGAGCTGGGCCCGCTGCCCACGCTGCTCTGGCTCCACGGTGGCCCGGAGGCCCAGGAACGCCCGACGTTCCAGCCGCTGTTCCAGGCGCTGCTCGCGGAGGGCGTGGCCGTCTTCGCACCGAACGTGCGCGGGTCGGGCGGCTACGGGCGCAGCTTCGCCACCGCCGACCACGGGGAGGGGCGCTTCGCCGCGATCAGCGACGTGCGCGCAGCCGTCGACTTCCTCGTGACGGCGGGCCTGGCCGACGCGGCGCGCGTGGGGGTGTCGGGACGCTCCTACGGCGGCTACCTCACCCTCGCCGCGCTCGCCTGGTACCCCGAGCGGTTCGCCGTGGGCGTCGACGTGTGCGGCATCTCCGACTTCGCCTCGTTCTACGCGCGCACCGAACCGTGGATCGCCACCGCGGCCACCACCGCGTACGGCGATCCCCACGCCGACGCGGCCCTGCTGCACGAGCTCTCCCCGCTGCAGCACGTGGAGCACATCGCCGCGCCGCTGCTCGTGGTCCACGGCGCCCACGACACCAACGTGCCGCTCGAGCAGGCGCAGCAGGTGGTGGACGCGCTGCGCGAGCGCGGCGCGAGCCCCGGCTTCCTGCTGTTCGACGACGAGGCCCACGAGGTGCGCGGCACGGACAACCGCGTGGTCTTCGTGCGCGAGGTGGTGAGCTGGGTGAAGGCCCACCTCCACGAGGTGGGCGAACGCACCGCGTAGCCCCGCCCCGGGCGGGTCAGCCTTGGCTGAAGCTCTCGATGATCGGCTGCCCGTCCTCGCCCGTGCCGACGACGAAGCGGTACGGCTCGGTGGTGGTGGCACCGTCGCGGGGGTCGAACACGACCGTGGCCTCCACGGTGTTCTCCCCCGTGGCGCGGACGTCCTGCAGAGCCACCGACTCCATGCCGCCGTAGAAGCTGTCGAAGGAACCCCGGTTGCCGGACTGGCCCTGCGCCTGGGGGCTCAGCATCTGCCAGGCCGCGTCGCGGTTGCCGGGCAGCAGCCCGTAGTAGGTCTGCACGGCGGCGGCCGCGTCGGTGGCCGCCGGGGCGGACGGTGCGCTCGTGGTCGTCGGCGCGGCGGTGGTCGTCGGCGGTGCGGGGGTCGTCGTGGGCGCAGGAGTGGTCGTGGCGGCGGCCGCAGGCGGCTCCGTCGGTGCGGCGGGCGCGCTCGTGCCGGGCAGTGCGGCCGGTGCGCCGCCCGGGTCGCCGCCACTCGTGAGGAGCGCCACCGTGACGCCGACTCCCGCGGCGAGCACCGCCAGCACCCCGATCAGGATGGGCACGCGGCGGTTGCGACGCCGCTCGGGCCGGGGCCCCCGCAGGTCGGACACGGTGGGCGGGCCGGCAGGTGCGGGCGGCGGGGCCGCGACCGCGGTGCTCGCCGCCATCGTGGGCGCGGGCGGCGCGAGGCCGGTGTCGCGGCCTGCGGCGACCGCGGCCAGCGCGTCGCGGGCCTGCGCGGCGGACGGGCGGTCCTCGGGCTCCCGGCTCAGCAACAGCATGATCACGTCGACGACCGGGCCGCCCTCGCGCGGCGGGCGCACCGTCTCGGTGGCGACCTTGTGCAACAACGCGTAGGCGTTGTCGTCGAGCCCGAACGGCGGGGTGCCCTCGATGGCCGCGTACAGGGTGGCGCCGAGCGCGAACACGTCCGACGCGGCGGTCGGGTCGTGCCCGCGCGCCACCTCCGGCGAGATGAACGCGGGCGTGCCGGCGATCAGGCCGGTGCGCGTGAGCTGCACGTCGTCGACCGCGCGGGACACCCCGAAGTCGGTGAGCTTGACGCGGCCGTCCTCGGCGATGAGCACGTTGCCCGGCTTGACGTCGCGGTGCACCACACCCGCGACGTGCGCGGCCGCCAGCCCGTCGGCGACCTGGCGGCCGATGTCCGCCACCTCGAGCGGTGGCAACGGACCCTTCCCACCGAGCACCTGGGCCAGCGACTGCGACGCGAGGTACTCCATCACCAGCCACGGCCGGTCCTCGTACACCACGACGTCGAACATGCTGATCACGTGTGCATGCTGGAGACGGGCCCCGATCCGGCCTTCGCGCAGGAGCCGCTGGCGCGACTCCTCCAGCGCGTCGTTGCCCGCCGCCGTGGGCGGCGCGGCTGCCACGAGCAACTCCTTGACCGCGACCGTGCGGTTCAGCAGCTCGTCGGTGGCTCGCCATACGACGCCCATCGCGCCCGCGCCGATCCGCTCGTCGAGCCGGTAACGGGCGCCGACGCGGACGGGGCTGTGATTGGATGCGGGGCTCATCGCCCGCAAGGGTAGCCAGGGCCACTGAGAGCGTGCTTAACGGCCGGGGTCATGCCGTGCACCTGCACGAATGGTCCGCCCGGCCGAACCTATCGGACGAATGCGCCGCTGCGCGAGAGGCCCAGAGTGATCACCAGCTCCAGCGGGGCAGGCCCAGCCGGCTCGCGCAGGCGGGCCAGGAGCCGTAGCCGCCGCGGTCGTCGCGGACGCGGGCAGCCACGAGGATCTGCTCCTCCCGGGTGGCCAGGTGCGCCTGCGGCGCGAACTCGGTGCCGCCGTAGTCCTTCCACGTGCCCTCGTTGAACTGCAAGCCGCCGTAGTAGCCGTTGCCGGTGTCGATCCCCCAGTCACCGGAGGACTCGCAGGCAGCGAGCTGCTCCCACACCGCGTCGTCCGCGGCGGCCGGCTCCGCCGCGTCCTCCTCCCGCTCGGCCCGGTCGCCCTCCGTCTCCCCGCGGTCGCCCCCACCGCCGCCGGCGTCACCGGCCTCGTCACCGGCGTCCTCCTGCCCGCCGCCGCGGTCGTCCCCGCCCTCGTCGCCGTCCCGGGCGCGCTCGTCCTCACCACGACCGTCCTCCTCGCGAGCTCCGTCCGCTCCGGGGCCGTCGTCCTCGTCCCCACCGGTACCTCCGTCCGTGTCCGGCTCCTCCCCGCCGCCGCCGGGTCCGAAGCCCGCGTCGGGGTCGTCGAGGTCGCGGCCGGAGGCGCCCGTCCGGTCGGAGGTCGGCGTGTCGCGGCCCTGGAGGCGGTCGGCGCCCGGTGGGCCGAAGTCGGCGGCGGCGTCGTCGACGACGAGGACCCAGTCGGCCTCGTCGCCCCCGGTGACGGGCGGGGTGAAGGTGGCGCGCCCGTCACCGTCGACCGCGTCGAGCCGGAGGGCGTCGCCGCTGCGCGGGTCGAACCACCAGGGCTGGGCGGTGGCACCGGCCACCACGCCCAGGTCGACGTCCACCTCCCGGCCCGCCGGCGTGTAGGCCATGAGCGTGGAGCCGTCGGGCGCCACCGCCGCCTGGATCCGTTCGGCCCCCTCCCCCGGGTCGGCCACGACCGGGCCCGGCTCCACCCGCGGCCTCGACTCCACCAGCGCGCGCACGTTCTGCATCTGCTCCGCGCCGGGGGACCGCAGCGCCTCGGTCCAGGTGCCGCGGGCGTGCAGCTGCGGCGACCGGCCCTCGGCGAGGAACTGCCAGACCGCGTGGTGGCCGTAGGTGTGGCCGGCCGCGCCGCCGAGCACCGACCAGTAGGCGTCGCGCCGCACGTCCCGGGCGTCCGCGTACCCGTCGCCGGGGCGCCGGCAGTACGGGTGGTCCTCGTGGATCGGCTCACCGTCCACGAACGGCAGGCCCGCCGCGTACGTCTGCACGACGAGCTCGGCGCGGACGTCGTGGCGCAGGCAGTGCCCGCCCCGCAGCATGTGGAAGCCGATCCGCTCGTCGCCTTCGAACCAGGTGGCCGAGGTCTGGTCGCCGCGCGGGTGGTAGGTCGTCAGCTGCGTGCCGCCGCCTTCCCGGATCCCGTCGGCGAGCGCCCGCCAGACGCCTTCGACGCCGTCTGCGGGTGCGTCGCCTCCCAGCACCCAGACGACGTTGCCGGCCTCGCCGTAGCGACGTCCGAGGAACTCCCCGTACGCGCCGGCGTTCGCCTCGGTGAGCAGCTCGCCGACCTGCCCGTCCGCCCACACCGGCAGCATCGCCAGCACGAGGCCGCGCTCGGCGGCCTGCGCGACGACGAAGTCGACGTGGTCCCAGTAGTCGTACTGCTGCTCGCCCTCGTCCCCCGGGGTGACGGCGAGCTCGTCGAGGCCCGTGTCGTAGGGCGAATCGCCGTACTGGTTCGGGCCGGGGCCACCGGCCTGCGGGAAGAGGGCCGCCGCCTGCACGACCGTGAAGCCCTGCGCCGCCCGCGTGTCGAGGTACTCCTCGGTCTCGGAGCGGGTGAGGTTGACGAAGAGGCTCCAGGCGGTGTCACCCAGCCAGAAGAACGGCTCGCCGTCGCGGGTGAAGGTGCGCCCGTCGGCAGCGAGCGCGTCCGGCGCGCAGACCGCACGCCCCGCTCCCACGACGCTCCCGGTCACCACGCCCGACGCGTCCGCGCCCGCGCACTCCCAGGTCGCCGCCGGATGCGCCGGCGCGGGGCCCCGGAGCAGCGCGGCGAGCGCCGCCACGGCCACCACGACCGCCAGTACGGCGAGCGCCGGCGCCGTGACAGCGGCTCGGCTCGGACGGCGCACGGACCACCTCGACTCCCGCCGGACGGGCGGGCTCGGACGGGCTGCGACGGCGCCGTTCCGCGCCGCCACTCGGGCAGGCGCACGCTAAGCAGGCGCGCGTCCGAGCCGGTCCGGAACGGTGCGAGAGCACTCGCGCCCGGCGCCCGGGAGGCGCGTCCCTCGGCAGGTCAGTGGCACGTCGCGGGGCCGGAGCGATCACGACCGACCGTTCACGATCGTGATCGGTGACCGTTCGGCGCACGGAGCCCGACATCACGGACGGATGGTGCGACTTTCCGGGTGACACACATCGCTGCCATCCCACACGGCACAGCCGACAGGAGCACCATGGGGCCATTCGCAGCCGGATGTGAAGGGGTAACGATGAAGATCGCCGACATCCTCGACACCAAGGGACGCGACGTCCATTCCGTGCTGCCGTGGCTCACGGTGGCGGAGGTGGTCGATCGCCTCGGCCGGCTCGGCATCGGGGCGGTGCTCGTCAGCGAGTCCGACTCCATCCAGGGGATCGTCTCCGAGCGCGACATCGTCCGCGCACTGCGCAAGCACGGCGCCGCACTGCTCACCATGCCGGTGAGCGAGGTGATGACCCGCTACGTCGAGACCTGCGACCCGGACGAGACCGTGGCGCACGCGATGGCCCGGATGACCGCGGGCCGCTACCGGCACCTGCCGGTGCTCGTGGACGGGCGCCTCGTGGGCATGGTCAGCATCGGGGACCTGGTGAAGCACCGGGTCCGGGAGATGGAGATCGAGACGGGCGTGCTGCGCGATGCGGTGATCGCGCGCTACTGAGGCCCCGTTCCTGATGTCAGTAGAGCCACCTTCATGTCACGAGATGACATGAAGGTGGCTTTACTGACGCGGGAGGCCGGGCAAGCGTCGCCTGCCAGGGGCCCCGCACCCCTTGGGCCGGTAGCGCGCAGGCCGTCGCGATCCGCCCACCGGGCGAGCGATACGTTCACACTTGCAAACACTTTCACGCGAAACGGACCCAAGACATCCCGCGCCGTGTAACCGTCGTCCTGACCGAAAGGCCGAGGCGAGGAGCTGGCGGACATGTTTACAGGTCGCCCATGGAGAGTCCGCGTACCGAAACGCGTTGAGTCGAGCCACATCACGCGGGTCACGACCCGCCTAGCTCCGCTCACGTCGATCATGCTGACACTTGCCTTGGCGGGGAGCGGCTGGGGCGACTCCGCGCACGCCGCTCAGACGGAAGTGCACGCACCGTCAGCGACAACCCAGGATGGGGGACTGTTCACCTCACACGGCGACTACGTCCACACCTCGAACACGCCGCCCTTAGCAGCATCTGCTCATGGCTGGTGGACCATCGGCCCGAATGTAGGCGTACGGCCCGAACTGGCAGTTGTGACCGTCCAGTTGCAGTTCAAAAGGACCGACGGCACGTGGATCGACGTAGGCGAACCAGGATCGGAGCGCGTCAAGCCGGATGGCGGCTCAGCGAACAGGGCGAACGCCCGAGTCCTGTGCGCCGATGCGAAAACGCGCATGTGGCGAAGCGTTGTCGACGTCGACGTCGTCGGCTACGGGGATTCTCCGAACCAGCTGATCACCTCTGAACAGGCAGTGGAATGTAGGGTACGGTTGGATCCATGAAGGTTCTCAGCCCGTCCACGTTCGTGGCCTTGTACGGGTCGTTCCGGCCGCACCCGTGGATCACGATGGGCGAGACGGAAGAAGACGCTTACAGCCTCTTCTTCAACCGCGCGGAAATGATGGGGTGGTCGCATTCGACCACCGAGGGCCGTCGTCCCGTCCTCTGGGGGATGAACGACGCGGGGTTCGACGTCGCGGGCGAGACGACCGACGCGGGCCGGGTCGCCTGGTTCCAGGTCGGGACCGGTGAGGACGAGCTGTCGGGTGTCGCGTTCCCGTTCCATCCGCTGCTGACGTGCGCGGTCGACTCCGTCGCCCGCGTGGGCCAACTCGGCCTGGACGGTGTGCAGTTCCTCGTACCCGTGCAGTACGCCGGCGCGCCGGCGTTCCGCTCCGCGGTGCCGAACTGGTTCAACCTCTGCGATCCGGCCTCCCGCACGCGCCTGCGGGTGACCGTGGACAGCGGCGAGGACGCGGTCCTGCCGCGGGTGGCGGCGAAGCTGTCGGAGCTCGTCACGCTGATGGCGCCGGAACGGTTCGCGGTCGAGCCGGGCCTCCGGCAGGAGCACGTGCAACTCCTGCCGGAGGCCACCGAGTTCTGGATGGGCGAGGGCCGGCATCCGGTCACGTTCGACACCGTGGCCCCGGACTGGACCCTCGACTCCATCGCCTACACCGCGGACCTGTTCGCCGAGGCGTGCCGGCGCATCGAGATCCGCACGTCGGTCCAGATCAACATCGGGCGCCGGTAGGCCGGCTCCTGACGTCCCGTTCCTGCCGTCGCGGCGTAGATCGGTAAGTCTTGACTTACCGTTAGCCTTGGCTTACCGTAGGCGTGTGCTCACCATACCGACGCCTCGGACCCACGACGAACGCGTAGCGGCTGCACGCCTCCGCCTGGAGCAGGAATTCCAGATGTGGCTGTCAACGGGGGGACGGGCCGGTCCACACCTGATCCCGGTGGCGTTCGTCGAAGATGGCGACACCATCGTCACCGCGACCGGAACGGGCAGCAGAACCGTTCGACACCTTCAGGAGACCGGGAGAGCACGGGTCGCCCTGGGCACCACGTCCGACGTGGTGATGATCGATGCCACCCTCGATCGTCTCGTGCCCGTTCCCGAGGTTGCCACCGAACTGGCCGACCGCTTCGCCGCCGTCTCCCATGACCCGCGGCAGATGCCGGGCTACGTGTACCTCCGGCTGCTCCCCCACCGCGTGCAGGTGTGGAACGGGTTCCACGAGTTCCCCGGCCGGACGGTGATGCTCGAGGGTGAGTGGCTCCCGCACCCGGTCGACTGAACTGAGCAGCGAACCCTCAGTCGAACGTCGGGTCCTCGGTGCGGGTGCGCTTGAGCTCGAAGAAGTGCGGGTAGTTCGCGAGCAGCCGCGCGCCGTCGAAGATCTTGCCCGCGTCCTCGCCGCGCGGGATGCGGGAGATGACCGGGCCGAAGAACGCGGTGCCGTCGACGTGGATGGTGGGGGTGCCGACGTCCAGCCCCACCGGGTCCATGCCGCGGTGGTGGCTCGCGCGCAGCTCCTCGTCGTACTCGGTGCTGGTGGCGGCGTCGGCGAGCGCGGCGGGAAGGCCCAGCTCGGCGAGCGCCTCCTTGATGACGACGTCGAAGTCCTTGTTGCCCCCGTTGTGGACGCGGGTGCCGAGGGCGGTGTAGAGCGGCTCGAGGATCTCCTGGCCGTGGTCGCGGGCGGCGGCGATGGCCACGCGCACCGGGCCCCAGGCGCGGTCCATCATCTCGCGGTACTCCGCGGGCAGGTCGCGGCCCTCGTTCAGCACGGCGAGGCTCATGACGTTCCAGTGGATCTCGATGTCGCGGACCTCGCGCACCTCGAGCATCCAGCGCGACGTGATCCAGGCCCACGGACACAGCGGGTCGAACCAGAAGTCGACGCGGGCGGTCTGCGCGGACTCGGCACTCGGCACAGCAAGCTCCTCGGGTTGCGGCGGGGCGTTCGTCGGCACCAACCAGAAGGCTGGGTCGGGCATTCCGCGACAACGGAGATCTCACCGGCGTCCCGCGGGCGGTCGTGGTTGGATCGGCGCCAGTCCCGAGCGTCCACCGATACAGGAGTGCCGAGTCCGCATGGCCCCGCCCAACCTGACCCGCACCGACGCCGAGCGCCGGGCCGCGCAGCTCGAGGTCGCCGACTACGCCGTCGAGCTCGATCTCACCAACGGCTCCGGCGAGCCCGGTGAAGCGACGTTCGCGAGCACCACGACCGTCCGGTTCCGCGCCGAGCCGGGCACCGACAGCTGGATCGACTTCGTGGGCGCCGAGGTCGCCTCGGCCACCCTGAACGGCACGCCGCTGGACGTCTCCGGCTACCGCGAGGAGGACGGCATCGCCCTGCCGGGGCTCGCGGCGGAGAACGAGCTGCGCGTCGAGGCCACCGGCCGGTACATGAACACCGGCGAGGGCCTGCACCGCTTCGTCGACCCCGTGGACGGCGCCGTCTACCTCTACTCGCAGTTCGAGACGGCCGACGCGAAGCGCATGTTCGCCTGCTTCGACCAGCCCGACCTCAAGGCGCGCTACACCCTCACGGTCACCGCGCCGCTGGACTGGAAGGTCATCTCCAACGCGGCCGCCGAGAGCGTCGAGGGCGGGGTACACCGCTTCGCCACCACCGAGATCATGTCCACCTACCTGGTGGCGCTGATCGCCGGCCCGTACGCGGAGTGGCGCGACGAGCACCGTGACGATTTCGGGGACATCCCGCTGGGGATCTACTGCCGCGGGTCCCTCGCCGAGCACATGGACGCCGAGCGGCTGTTCACCGAGACCAAGCAGGGTTTCGACTTCTACCACCGCAACTTCGGCGTGCGGTACCCGTTCGGCAAGTACGACCAGCTGTTCGTCCCGGAGTTCAACGCCGGCGCGATGGAGCACGCCGGGGCGGTGACGTTCCTGGAGGACTACGTCTTCCGCTCCCGCGTCACCCGCTTCCTCTACGAGCGGCGCGCCGAGACCGTGCTGCACGAGATGGCGCACATGTGGTTCGGCGATCTCGTCACCATGCGCTGGTGGGACGACCTGTGGCTCAACGAGTCGTTCGCCACCTTCGCGTCGGTGCTCTGCCAGGCCGAGGCCACCGAGTACCGCAACGCGTGGACCACGTTCGCCAACGTCGAGAAGTCCTGGGCCTACCGGCAGGACCAGCTGCCCTCCACGCACCCGGTGGCAGCCGACATCCCGGACCTGCAGGCCGTGGAGGTGAACTTCGACGGCATCACCTACGCCAAGGGCGCGTCGGTGCTCAAGCAGCTCGTGGCCTACGTCGGCCTGGAGCCGTTCCTGGCCGGGCTGCGCAGCTACTTCACCGCTCATGCGTGGGGGAACGCCACCTTCGACGACCTGCTCGGCGCGCTGGAGAAGTCCTCGGGCCGCGACCTGTCCGGCTGGGGTGCGCAGTGGCTGCGCACCACCGGGCTCAACATGCTGCGCCCGTCGTTCGAGGTCGACGCCGACGGCCGCTTCACCCGGTTCGCGGTGGTGCAGGGCGGCGCCCGTCCCGGTGCCGGTGAGCTGCGCACGCACCGGCTCGCGGTGGGGGTCTACGACGACCAGGACGGCAAGCTGGTCCGCACGCACCGCGTCGAGGTGGACGTCAGCGGCGAGCGCACCGACGTGCCGGAGCTGGTCGGCGTGCCGCGCGGCAAGCTGGTGCTGGTCAACGACGACGACCTCACCTACTGCGCGCTGCGGCTCGACCCGGGTTCGCTGGCCACGCTCGTCGACCGCATCGGCGACATCGCCGAGCCGCTGCCGCGCACGCTGTGCTGGTCGGCGGCCTGGGAGATGACCCGGGAAGCGGAGCTGAAGGCTCGCGACTTCGCCACCCTCGTGGCCGGCGGGTTCGGCGCCGAGACCGAGATCGGGGTCGTGCAGCGGCTGCTGCTGCAGGCGCAGACCGCCATCACCTCCTACGGCGACGAGACGTGGGCGGCCGAGCGCGGCTGGCCGATGCTCGTCGACTCCCTGCTCCTGCGCCTCGGCTCCGCACCGGCGGGCTCCGACGCGCAGCTGGCCACCGTCAACGCCCTGACCAGCAGCGTGCTGTACACGCCGGTGCTGGAGGGCATGCGCGAGTGGCTGCACGGCGAGAACGTGCCGGACGGCCTGACGATCGACACCGACCTGCGCTGGCGGCTGCTGCACGCGCTCGCGGCGCACGGCACCGTGGGCGAGGCGGAGATCGACGAGGAGCTGCGCCGCGACCCCACGTCCACCGGCCAGCGCCAGGCCGAGCGGGCGCGCGCGCTGATCCCCAGCGCGGAGGCGAAGGAGCGCGCCTGGCAGCGGGCGGTCCACGACGACGAGGTGCCCAACGCCGTGCAGGAGGCGATCATCAGCGGCTTCTCCCACCCGGGGCAGCGCGGCATGCTCGGCGGGTACGTCGAGAGGTACTTCGCCGAGGTGGCCGAGGTGTGGGAGCGGCGCACGAGCGAGCGGGCCCAGCAGGTGGTGATCGGGCTGTTCCCGTCATGGGCGGTGGACAAGTCCACCGTGGAGGCCGCCGACGCGTGGCTGGCCGACGAGTCGCACCCGCCGGCGCTGCGGCGGCTGGTGTCCGAGGGCCGGGCCGGCATCGTCCGGGCGCTGGGGGCACGGGAGTTCGACCGCTCATGACCCGGTGAACGACCGCTGGCGCACATGATCGCCAGATCGGCGCACCGACGGCGAGCTGTCGCCGCTACTGCACCGGTCTGGCGATCATGGCAGCAGCGCGGCCGCTGGCCCCTGGCCCCGGCCGACCGCACCTTGGAGCCTTACTGCTCTGGAACGGCGCCCAGAACGACTGTATGGCTCCAAGGTGCGGTGGGAGATGCGCTCAGGACGGTGACGTGATCTTGCGCCAGAGCTGGCGGAAGAACCCGTTCTCGGGCCGGTACTCCCCGCAACCACGCCGACCGCAGGTGCCGCAGTCGCTGCCGGGCCGGTAGTGGTCGTGCGCCGCGCGGCCGTGCCCGCACGTGCACGGGTCGATGACGGTGCGCTGGGCGGGCGGAGGCGGGACGTCCGCCGGAGCCGGCGACGACGTGCGCTGGACCGGGAAGGAGGTTTCCAGGTCGGAGAGGGAGGGCATGCCCGTGGGTGGAGTGAGGACCGAGGATCCCGCGTTGTGTGAGCGGCCGCGTCGCTGCCCTGCGCCGGCCGAGTGCCCCGATGCCGCATCACCCATGTGGGTCCCTGCCCTTCATCAGTCCGAGCCCCCGGAGGGGGCGTGCACGCACAGTATGCGACCGAGGCCATCAAGTCGACCATCACCAACTCCGGTACAAGCTCGAAGGTTACGGTCGATCTGTCATCGGTCGTGCTGCACGTTGCGTCACCGCCGACCTACGGGGGTACCCGTTCCGGGTCGGCGGGGAAACGACGGACTGCGTCGGTGAGCGGTGGGTCAGCGGGTGCGGCGCCGCCCGCCCGCCTGGTCGGCGAGCATGCGCAGGCCGCTGAGCAGCCCACCGAGCAGGTCGCCCTCCTTGAAGGAGGCCACCATGCTCATCACGGCGAGCTTCGCCCCGCGGTCGGGCAGGCGGATCCGCGCGTCGGCGCCGCTGAGGACCTCGACCACCCGCTGTTCCGGGCTGACCGCGATGAGCACCGCCTCGTCCGAGCCCTCGAGCTCGTCGTGCAGTTGCGCCACGCGGGCCTGCGGCTCCGGACCGAGGTCGCCGAGGTAGACGCTGAACAGCAGGCCGGTCTCGCGGCTGGCCAGTGTGAGCGCCTCGTCGAGCCGGCTGAGCTCCAGCGGTGTGAACGGCTGGTCTGCGCGCGAGGGCTCCTCGTACTCCTCCGCCCGCGAGATCCGGCCCGACGCCGTGACGACGCTGCCGCTCGGCAGCTCGTCGCTCTCCGGGAGGGAGATGGCCGTGCCCGTGCCGCCGTGATCGGTCGTGCTGCCGGGGGTCGACTCACCAGCTCCCACGGGCACCTCCTCGCTCGGTGCCGGCGCGCGCTCCGGTCACAGCCGTCGTGTCGTGGTCGGCGGCCGGGAGCTGCGCGCCCTGCGGGTTGGCCGTCCACCACATGGGAGAGTGCGGCCACGGCTGGCCGACCCGGTACCGGGGTCGGCGGGCCATCCGCGGCGCGACGACCAGCAGCACGATACCCAGGTACAACGCCACAGTCGGTACCGCGAAGAAGAGGATCGTCTCCAGCACGCTCACGTACCGGAACGATAGTCGACGCGGTTGCGCGCGCTGCATCCGGCGGCCGGTGTCGCGGATGGGGGTGTCGGGCGCACACCCGGTGGTCACGTCCCCGGTCAGGACGCGCGGGGGTGATCAGTCCGAGCAGTGCGTGGATGCTGCCGCGGCGACGTCATGTGCTTCCCACGGCGACCACCAGCAGCCAGTCCTGGCCGCCCGCCGAGTTGGCGCCCGGGGTGCTGATTTCGCCGGACGGGTCGACGGCGGCCTCGACCGGCGGCGCCGTGGCATCGGCCGGGTCCACCCAGCTCGCCGTGCCCGCCGACGCGGCCAGGGTCAGGGTGCGGGCCGTCGGGACGTAGGCCACGAGGGTGTCACCGGCCCGTGCCGCGGTGACGTGGTCGTCGGCCATCACACCGACCTCGTCGTCGCTGCCGACCGGCTCCCCGCGGCCATCGACGATCACGTCGGCGCTCTCGTCGGGTACGAGCTGCCACCAGGGCAGCGACGCGAAGAACTCCCGCAGCCGCGCCAGCTGCTCCACGGCAGCGGTGTCCAGCCGCGACTCCCACCCGGGGTGGAGCTCCCAGTCGTCGGAGCCGTAGAAGTAGCCCGGCGAGCCGGACGTGAGCGCCCACCCCATCTGCCGGCGCAGGACCTCGTCGTCGGTGACGGGCGTACCGGGCAGGTTGTTCTCGCCCTCGTAGTTCGCCTCCATCAGCAGCGCCGGCCGCCGGTCCCGGGCGTAGCCGTCCAGCACGGCACGGTAGGTCGGGAGGTAGGTGTAGACGAAGTTGAAGTCGGCGTAGGGCTCCCACCGCGGGCTGTCGGTCGAGACCGACGCCGGGTACCCGAGCTGGACGGAGAACGGCCGGGTGTCGCCGGTGTCCCGGATGCCGAGGAGCACCTGCTCGAACTTCTCGTCGTGCTCGCGGGGGGAGTCGTGGCGGTCCGGGAGGTCGTGCGGGAAGTGGTCGCCGCCGGTCATCCAGACGATGTTCGGGAAGCGCGCGTACCGCTCGGCGACCATCGCACCGAACCGGCGGGCGTCCTCGAGCGTGGCGTCCCGGAAGGCCGTGCCGGCGGTCCAGCCGTCGATCGGGTAGAGGAACAGCGTGTTCTCGTGGGCGCACGCCGAACCGACGATGGCGTCGATGCGCTGCCAGTAGGGCTCGTTCCAGCGCGTGACGTCGCCGTCGGCGAAGGGCAGGATCCCGTCGGCGGTGCGCCCGTCGTCGTCCGGGCCGCCGTTGGCGCGGGAACCGATCAGCGAGACGATCGAGGCGTTGAAGCCGTGCGCCTCGCGGTCGGCGAAGTACAACTCGGCCTGGGACGGCGACCAGCGCGCCGGCCCCGCCCACGGGGAGTCGCCGAGCACGAGCAACGGGGCGCCGTGCTGGTCCTCGAAGTACCGGCCGTCCGCGCTCACCGCGGTCACGTAGGAGTGCTCGCCCATCCTCGTCCCCTCGCACGACGCTTGCGGTGCCCGACCGGTGACGACGGGGCCGGGCGCGGAAGTGCCGCAGGACGCGAGGAGCAGGCCCGACAGGAGCAACGCGCCACGCCGCACCACGTCCCGCCCGCGGTCGGATACCTCGATGAGGCGCACGCCGGGCACGGGTCCATCATGGCCGAGGAGAACCGTCCGAGCCGCCCCGCAACGACGAAGGTGCACGCATGACGCTCCCGAACCCGTCCCTGCCGCGCTCGGCCGCGCTCAACAAGCGGCTGCACGCCGCCGTCCCCGGCGGAGCCCACACCTACGCCAAGGGCGACGACCAGTACCCCGAAGGGCTCGCCCCGGTCATCTCCCACGGACGCGGCGCGCACGTCGTCGACGTCGACGGCAACACCTACATCGAGTACGGCTCCGGGCTGCGCGCCGTCGCGCTCGGCCACGCCCACCCCCGCGTCGTCGAGGCCGTGCGCCGCGAGCTCGACCGCGGCAGCAACTTCGTGCGGCCCGCCGCCATCGAGCTCGACGCCGCCGAACGGTTCCTGCAGACCGTCCCCACCGCCGAGATGGTCAAGTTCGCCAAGAACGGCTCCGACGCCACCACCGCCGCGATCCGCCTCGCCCGCGCCGCCACCGGACGCACCCTCGTGGCCCTCTGCCACGACCAGCCGTTCTTCTCCACCGACGACTGGTTCATCGGCGGCACACCGATGTCGGCAGGCATCCCCGAGCAGCTCACCGTCACCTTCCCCTACGGCGACCTCGACGCCCTCGCCGCGCTGCTCGACAAGCACGAGGGCCGCATCGCCTGCATGATCCTCGAAGCCGCCACGCAGACCGACCCTCCCGCCGGCTACCTCGAAGGGGTCCGCGAGCTCGCCACCCGCCACGGGGTCGTCCTCGTGTTCGACGAGATGATCACCGGCTTCCGCTGGTCCGAACACGGCGCCCAGGGCGTCTACGGCGTCACCCCCGACCTGTCCACCTTCGGCAAGGCGCTGGGCAACGGCTTCGCCGTCTCCGCCCTCGCCGGCACCCGCGAGCTCATGGAGCTCGGCGGACTGCGCACGGAGCAGGAGCGCGTCTTCCTGCTCTCCACCACCCACGGCGCCGAGACCCACTCCCTCGCCGCCGCGATCGCCGTCATGGACACCTACGCCGAGGAGGGCATCGCCGCTCGCCTGCACGCGCTGGGCGAGCGGCTGGCCGCAGGCGTCCGCGAGGCCGCCGCCGGGATGGGCGTCGGCGAGCACGTCCTGGTCCGCGGGCGCGCCAGCAACCTCGTCTTCGCCACCCTCGACGCCGACGGGAAGCCGTCACAGCCCTACCGCACCCTGTTCCTGCGCCAGCTGCTCGCCGGCGGGGTGATCGGACCCTCGTTCGTCGTCAGCGCCGCACTCACCGAGGACGACATCGACCACACGGTGGAGGTCGTCGCCCAGGCCTGCACCGTCTACCGCAAGGCCCTCGACGCCGGCGACCCGGCACCGTGGATGGGGGGACGGCCGGTCAAGCCGGTCTTCCGGCAGTACGCCTGATCAGCACGCCCGATCAGCACCCCGACCACTAGGCCGAACGCGGCCGGAATTTTGCCGACACCTTGCCATTGCGAGGTATCCCGTTAGCGCCCGATCGCATAGCGTTAGGGACCCGGTGCCGGCGCGCGTGCGTGCCGGACGTGAGGTACCGCGGACACCGCAACCGACGGGACGATCACGATGGACCTCCGCTTCGCGGCTTTCGAGCTCATCACGCGCGACGCGGCGCTGCGGGCCCTCCTCGTGAGATATGCCGACCGCATCGACCAGGCACGGGTCCCGGAGCCGCGACCCGCGAGCTGCTTCGTCGCGCTGGCGTGGAGCAACGGCGACCAGCCGGGCTCCCAGCTGCTGACCGCCCGGGTCCACGCGCCCCGGCAGCTCCCGGGCGGGCGTCCGTTCCTCGACGCCACCCTGGCACGGCTGCGCGCGGCCCTCACGGCGCCCGCGGCGCGCAGGGTGATCAGCACCCGATGCCATCCGCCACCGCGCGCTGGGGTGGAGGACGGCGTCGACACGATCTTCAGGACCGGCCTTTTCGGTATCTCCCCGGCCGCAGCACGCGGTAGCGGGGCCGCCCTGCTCGAGCTGGCGCCCTGGCCCGCGCACGCCCCGGTCGGTGCCAGACCCTCCCTCGCGCCCCGCGATGCCGTCCCCAGCATGAACTGATGGGGCGGGCGAGGTAACGGTCCTGGGCGCCGCGCAGAGCAGAGTTGAGACACGGCGGCCACGGGATCGGAGGCGACGCTCGTGCGCACTCGAATCATCGGCCTGGCCGTTTGCGCCTCCGTGCTGGCCATCGGCCTGTTCGGGGTGCCGCTCGCGGTGGCGGTGCTCCAGTACGCGATGCAGGTCGAACGGGGCGAGCTCGCGCAGACCGCGCGCGCGGTGGCCATCCGGGTGGCCCCCGACGTCTTCGACGAGGACGAGGTCGCGAACCTGGAGGCACCCCGAGGGGTCCGGGTGACGGTGTACGACTCGGACGGAGACCGGCTCAGCGCCGCCGGGCCGCCCGACGGCGGGCCCGAGGTCGCCCGGGCCCTCGGCGGCAGGGCGGGGAGCGGCACGGACGGCGCTGATCTCGTCGTCGCGGTGCCGGTCACGCACGAGGACGACGTGATCGGTGCGGTGCGCGCCGCCGTCCCCCGCAGCGCCGCGTTGGCGACGGTGGCGCTGGTCTGGGTGGTGATGGCCGCGCTGGCGGCCCTGGCCGTAAGCGCGGCGTGGCTGGTCGGGCGGTGGCAGGCCCGCCGGCTGGCGCGCCCGCTCGAGGACCTGGCCGTCGCCGCCCGACGGCTGGGCGACGGCGACTTCAGCGTGCGCACGCGCCCGGGCGGGATCGCCGAGATCGATTCGGTCGGCTCCGCGCTCAACTCCACCGCAGGTCGCCTCGACGCCCTGCTCGCCCGGGAGCGGGCGTTCTCCGCCGACGCGTCCCACCAGTTGCGCACACCGCTCGCGGGGCTGCGGCTGCGGCTCGAGGCCGCCCTCGAGTCGCCGGGCCAGGACCTCGCGCCCGCCATCGCCGCGAGCCTCGTCGATGCGGACCGCCTGGAGTCGACCATCGACGAGCTGCTCGCCCTCGCCCGTGACGACCGGGGAGCCCCGGGCGCACCGGTCGATCTCCCCGTGCTGCTGGCCGCGGTGTCGGCCGAGTGGAGCGGGCGCCTCGCGCTCCAGGACCGCGGCCTCGACCTGAGCGTCGAGCCGGGGATCCCGGCCCCGTGCGCATCGGCGGCCGCGGTCCGGCAGATCCTCGCGGTGCTCGTGGAGAACGCGACGACGCACGGCGCCGGGACGGTGACGGTGGCCGTCCGGGAGGCCACCGATGCGGTGGCGATCGACGTCCGTGACGAGGGGGCCGGCGTGCAGGACGCCGAGAGCGCCCTGTTCGGCCGGCGCCCCGACCAGCAGCGCGGCCGGCACGGGATCGGCCTGGCACTGGCACGCCGCCTCGCGGAGGCGGAAGGCGGTCGGTTGGGCCTGTCCCGGCCGGCGCCCCCGACGTTCACCCTCTTGCTGCCCGCCGATCCGTCGGCCGGTCCGCAGGCGCCCCCAGCTCCAGCCGGTACCCGTGCCCTCGGAGTGTGACGATCGCGGGAACCTGCGCCGACACGGCGCTCTCCGCGATCTTGCGGCGGAGCGCGGCCACGTGGACGTCGAGGGTCTTGGTGGAGCCGAACCAGTGCTCGTCCCACACGTCGGACATGAGCGTCTCGCGGCTCAGCGCCACGTCCGGCTGCGCGGCCAGCCGGGCCAGCAGGTCGAACTCCTTCGACCGCAGGCGCAGTTCCCGACCGGCCACGCTCGCCCGCCGCCGCGGCACGTCGACCACGAGGTCTCCGACGGCGCGGATCGGCGCCACCCCGGCCGCTGCCTCGTTGCGCCGCAGGTGGGCGCGGATGCGCGCGTGCAGCTCGCCCAGCCGCACCGGCTTCACCAGGTAGTCGTCGGCACCCGCCTCCAGCCCGACCACCACGTCCATCTCCGCCGAACGCGCCGTCAGGATGACGATCACGCAGCCGGGCTGGGCGCGCCGCAGCTGCCGGCAGACCTCGACGCCGTCGAGGTCGGGGAGCCCGAGGTCCAGCAGCACGAGGTCGACGGACGTGACCGCGGCACCGGCGAGGCCCGCCGCCCCCGTCCGCTCCCACCGCACCTCGTGGGCATGGCTGCGCAGGCTCGCCGTCAGGACCTCCCCGATGGTCGGGTCGTCCTCGACGAGGAGGATCAGGCCGCCCACCACTAACCGCCCGCCATCGCCCGCTCCACCTCGTCGAGGGTCTCGACGACGGCCACGCGGCCCGGGTCCGCCGGCCCGCCCGCGGTCACCTCCCGGCCGGTCACCAGCAGGACCGCGGTCTCCTGCGGGTCCACCAGGCCGTGCTCGACGGCCGTGGCGAGCCCCGCGAGGGCCGCCGCCCCCGCAGGCTCGGCGCCGACGCCGGCCGTGGCGGCCAGCGTCGAGACCGCGTCCCGCAGCGCCTCGTCGGTGACCGCGACCATCGCCCCGCCGCCCCGGCGCACCGCCTCCAGCACGGCGTCACCGATGGCCGGGCGCACCACCGCGATGCCGTCGGCGATCGTGGCGCCGGGATCCAGCTCCGCCGCGCCGACGGGTTCCCCGAGCCACGCCCGCACCAGCGGCTGGCAGTGCCGGGCCTGCACACCGATCAGGCGCGGTCGCCGCGTGGCGAGCCCGCGGCGCTCGAGCTCGGCGAAGCCCATGTCGAGCGCCACCAGCGTGGGGCCGTCGCCGACCGGGGCGAGCAGCACGTCGGGGACCCGCCGCCCGAGCTGCTCCCACACCTCGAACGCCACGGTCTTCTTCGCCTCGAGGGTGAGCGGGTTGGCCCCGGTGTTGCGGTCGAGCCAGCCGAACGTCCGCGCGGCGGCCCGGGAGAGGTCGACCGCGGCCGCGTAGCCCGCGGGCACCCGGAAGACCCGGGCACCGGCCTGGGTCATCAGCGCGAGCTTCTCCGGCCGGCAGCCGGTGGACACGAAGATGGCGGCGCGCATCCCCGCTGCCGCGGCACCGAAGGCGGTGGCCACGGCCGCGTTGCCGGTGGACGCGGTGGTGATCGTGCCGATCCCGCGCCGCAGCCCGTCCTCGATCACGAGCGCGGTGGCGCGGTCCTTGTTGGAAGCGGTCGGGTTGCGCGTCTCGTCCTTGAGCCACAGGTGCGGCATGCCCCAGGCCTGCCGCAGCGCCGGCGCGGGCAGCAGTGGCGTGCCCCCGATCGGCAGCGGGTAGCGGATCGGGCCGTCGGGCACCGGCAGCAGCTCCCGGTAGCGCCACATGGTGAACGACGCCGGTGGGTCTGCCGTCCGCAGCACGGAGCCGTGGTCCATCCCTGAGAGAGCGGTCACGGGCAGTTCGCCTCCTCGTAGGCGTCGATGAGCTCCTCCGCCTGGTCCACAGCGCCCTCGTCGGGGGCCTGCGCCTGGGTGTCGCCCACCTCGGCGAGGGTGTCGGCCACGGAGACGGCGACCGCGTCGCGGATCTCGGCGGGCGCCACGCGCGGCATGTCGACCAGGGGGCCGCGCGCCTCGCCGACGAACGCCACCGGATCGTCGGGGTGCCGGTCGTCCGCGGCGTCGACCTGCTCGGACAGCAGGCAGTACCGGTCGAGGTCGGGTTCTGGTCCGGGCTCGGCAACGGCGGCCGGTGCGGGGTCGGGCGGCGGCGCGGCGAGCGTCTCGGCGGTCGCGACCTCCTGCGGCTCCGGCGCCGGACGGGCCACCAGGACGAGGGCGAGGGCCACCACCGCCGCGCAGGCCACCGGCACGACGAACTGCGCCACCCGTGCGGCGGCGCCGCGGTCCGCGGCCGGGCCGCCCGGTCGACGGGGGAGCCGCTCGGCCAGCCGACGGCGCGTCGCACCGGCCAGGATCGCGACGACCCGCTCCAGCGGTCCCTGACCGAGCAACCGCCGCCACACCACGGCGAACGCGCCCGCACCCACGACCATGAGGCCGAAGAGCACGACGGGCTCGTCCTCCAGCACGCCGGTCGCCAGCAGGACGAGGTGCGCGGAGTACAGCGTGAGGGCCATGCTGCCGGCCGCCGCGAGTGGCGACAGCAGGCGGGCCGGGATCCGGGAACGGGTCAGCAGCAGCGCCGCACCGAGGACCGCGACGGCGCACGCGAGGGTGTGCACCAGGTCCACCGTCGACTCCGAGTGCGGGGCCGGGAGCGCCAGGTACCACCACGACGTCGCCGGGTCGGGGTCCCACAGCAGCGTCCGGGCCGTCTCCGCGGCGGTGCCGCCGGGTGAGCTCCCCGAGATCAGCACGGCGAACCCGCCGAGCGGGTACAGCAGCAGCACGGACGCCAGCCGCGCCACCACGGCCAGCGCGACGCCGCCGCCGAACAGCCACCAGGCCACGCGGCGCGCGGTCAGGTCGAGCCGCCCGATCGCCAGGCCCGCGCAGAGGTAGGCGAGGTAGACGACGACGGGGTAGGAACCGGTGAGGAACAGTTGGGCCACCACCGCGAGCGGATCCTGCACCAGGGCGGTGAACGTCGGGTCGGAGTCGGGGTCCGGCAGCGGCAGCCCGGCCGTGGCGACCAGCAGGACCGGCCCCACGACGGCCACCGCGGCGGCCAGGCCGGCCAGGACCGCCGGCGGGCAGGCGAGCAGTGGCACGGCGAGCAGGAACAGCACCGCGTAGAACGGCAGGATCCCGTCGACGCCGTTGCTCTCGGCGAGCGCTCCGAGCGCGAGCCCGATGGCCCCGATCAGCAGGGCCCGGACCACGAGCCCGCCCGCCACCGCGGTGCGTTCGGATCCGCGCACGACGTGGCGGCCGCCCGACAGGAGCGCCACGCTGACCCCTGCGACCAGGGCGAAGGTCGCCGCCGAGCGCCCCGCGGCGACGAGCGTGGTGGCGGTGGGAGCGTCCTGCGCGTCGAAGGAGTCCAGGACGTGCACGGCCATCATCCCGAGCAGCGCCGCGCCGCGGGCGACGTCCACCCCGACGATGCGCGCCCGGCGCACGACCGGTCCGGCGTCCGCCGGGTCGACGGTGGTCTGCTCGGCGGTGCTCGGATCCCGTGAGATCAACATCAGGTGTCCCCGCTTCGTGTCTCGCGCTCAGGCCGGGCGGGGAACGGGCGTCAGCTCGTCGGAGCCGAGCACGTCCGCACCGTAGAGGTCCTCCAGCCAGTTCGTCTGGTAGACCGTGTCGAGGTAGCGCTCGCCGAGGTCGGGCGCGATGGCCACGGCGGTGACCGAGGGTGTGCCGTTGCGGGCCAGCCACGCCATCGCCCCGCTCACCACCGTTCCGGTGGAGCCGCCGAACAGGAAGCCACTGCGCGCCATCCGGTGGCAGGCGCGGATCGTGTCCGCCTCCTCGACGCGCACCACGTCGTCCAGGTAGGACTCGTCCAGCAGCGGCGGGCGGACGCTCATGCCCAGCCCGGGGATCATCCGGCGGCCGGGCGGCCCGCCGAAGGTCACCGAGCCGACGCTGTCCACCGCCACGACGTCCACCCGCCGGTGCCAGCCCCGGAACCAGCGTGCGCAGCCCATCAGCGTCCCGGTCGTTCCCGCACCGATGAACAGCACGTCCAGCTGCGGGAACTGGCGGGCGATCGCCGGCGCCGTGGTGCGGTAGTGCGCCCTCCAGTTCCCGGAGTTGGAGTACTGGTTGATCCACACGTACCGCTCGTCCGTGGCGCACAGCGCGCGGACGAAGTCGATGCGGGCGCCGAGGAAGCCGCCGGCGGGATCCGGCTCGGAGACGACGTGCACGCGGCTGCCCAGCGCCTCCATCATCCGCCGGGTGGACAGGTTGCACCGGGGGTCGGTCACGCACAAAAACCGGTAGCCCTTGCTCGCCGCGATCATGCTCAGCGCCACGCCCAGGTTCCCCGACGAGGACTCGACCAGGATCGAACCCGGTGTCAGGGTCCCGTTCCGCTCGGCGGAGTCCACCATCTCGCTCGCGGCCTTCAGCTTGATCGAGCCGGCGAAGTTGAATCCCTCGCACTTCAGGAACAGCGGGCCCCCGAGGATCGACCGGAGGTCGACGTAGAGCTCGTCCTCGTTGAACTGGTGCGGGGCGGAAATGACAGGCACGATGCCTACTCCTCACGTGGGTCGAACCGCACGGCGCTCATCCGTGCCGCCGCAGTTCGTGGAAGAAGTCGTCGATGACGTGCAGATCGCCGGATCGGGCCACGTCGTCGTAGACGAACTTGCCGACGGCCAGATCGAGCACCCCGAGGCCGAAGGGTGAGAACACCACCGGCCGGTCGTCCGGAACGCTCACACGCCCGGTGAGCACGTCGTCCAACGTGCCGTGCAGGAAGTCGCGGTTGCCGGTGCGCTGCTCGGCCAGGTGCGGCGAGGTGTCGGCCTTGAGGCAGTGGTCGACGTCGTCGACGATGTTGGTCGAGGCGAGCACGATCTCCGGTGCGAGGTCGCGCAGCGACACGTGCAGCACCAGCGGGGCGTGCGCGAACCACGACACGTCACCGACGTGCGGCTCCGCGGCCACGGTCGCGAAGACCACCAGGTCGCTGGAGCGGATCAGCTGCTCGGGGCCGTCGTGCACGGTGATCCGGCCCGCGGTGCCGGACTGCGCCAGGTACCCGCAGAACCCCGCCGCGCTGTCCGCGGAGAGGTCGTGCACGCCGACCTCGTCGAACGACCAGCCGGTGCCGGCGAGGAAGGTGTGGATGTAGCGGGCGATCAGGCCGGTCCCGACGAAACCGACCCGGGCCGGACGTGGCCGCCCGCGGCTGAGCCGGTCCGCTGCCAACGCCGCGGACGCGGCCGTCCGGGTGGCGCTGATGATCGAGCTCTCCATGCAGGCCAGCGGGTAGCCGGTGTCGTGGTCGTTGAGGATCAGCACGGCCGAGGCCCGCGGGATCCCGGCCGCGACGTTCCCCGGGAAGCTCGAGATCCACTTCAGCCCGTCCACCCGCACCTGCCCGCCGAGCGAGGCGGGCAGCGCGATGATCCGGGACAACGGGCGGTCGGGGAAGCGCAGGAAGTAGGACGGCGGGTTCACCGAGTCACCGGCGCCGTGCAGCCGGTAGGTGGCCTCGACCAGCTCCACGATCTCCTTCTCCCGCCCTTGCAGCGCGTGCCGGACCTGCGCGCCGGAGATCACGGCGAACGGGGGCACCGTGAGCGGCTCGCTTCGGGTGGCGGTCATCGCGGCGCCACCTCGACGGTGGGAGCGCAGTCGGTGAGACGCACCGGGTCGGCCATCCCGACGAGCACCTCGCGCGGGCCGCGGAAGGCCTCGCGGCTGTGCGCGCTGCGGATGTTGTCGACGAGCATCAGGTCGCCCGCCTGCCACGGTGTCCGGACGGTGGCAGCCTCGTAGACCTCGTTCAGCAGCTGCACGACGTCCGCGCCGATGGGCTCGCCACTCCCGAAGCGGGTGGTGAACGGCAACCCGTCCGCTCCGTAGACGTCCACCAGGAACTCGCGCACCTCGGGGTCGATCGTCCACTCGTTCAGGAACGCGATCTGGTTGAACCAGCAGCGCTCGCCCGTGGCCGGGTGCCGCATCACCGCACTGCGGCGCTGCTGGGTGCGCAGGCCACCGCCGGGCTGCCACTCGAACGCGATCCCGTTGGCGCGGCAGTAGCTCTCGACGGCACCCCGGTCGTCGGTGCCGAACGCCTCGGCGACCGACGACCCGATGTCGTCGTTGTAGTTGCGCACGAGCAGCCACCCCTCCCGCTCGAAGCGGTTGATCAGCTCGGAGGGCAGCGCGCGGAGCACGGCCGAGGAGTCGGCGACCCCGGTGGCACCGCCGTCGGTGGGCGCGGTCAGGCAGGCGAAGAGCATCAGGCCGGGGAACTCGAGGGCGTAGCTCAGTTCGTGGTGCATGCACATCGGCTGGTTCGCCGGCCACGCGGAGGAGGAGTACACGCCGTCGGCGTACGTGCGCCGCGCGGCGAAGGCCTCCTTCTCGGCCATCAGGCCCGTCGCCAGCCGCCGGAAGACGGCGCCGATCTCGTCCGGATCGCCCAGCCCGAGGCCGCGGACCAGGACGCACCCGTGCTCGGTGGTGGCGGCGCGCAGGGCATCGCGGTGCGCGGCGGCCCAACCCGGCGCGTCCCGGGTGGCCCCGACGTGCAGCGTCGGGAGCGCGCCCGGACGCAGCTCCAGGTCGAGCAGTGCGGTCGATGAGGTGGACATGTCGTTCCCTTCGGTTCTGGTCAGGACGGGGACACGAGCGCGGCGGCCTGCGGGGCCGAGACGGTTCTGCTCTCGAGCAGCTGGGCCAGTTCGGCGAGCGTCGGGCATCCGGTGATGTCGGCGAGGGACACCTCGCGCTGCAGGGCGATCACCAGCTTCACCGCCGACAACGAGTCGCCGCCCCGGTCGAAGAAGTGGTCGTGGCGGCCGATCTGCGCTTCGGCGACCCCGAGCACCGCCGCCCACGCGTGCGCCACCCGCTTCTCGGCCGGGGTGGCAGGCGCCGCGGAGCCGTTCTCGGCGACCCCGAGGGCCCCGGCGCGCGCCGTCAACGCCGACCTGTCGATCTTGCCGTTCGGGGTCAGCGGGAGGCGCTCGCACCAGTGGAGCACCGACGGCACCATGTACTCGGGCAGCCGCTCGCCCAGCCCGCGGCGCAGCACGTCGTCCTCGATCGCCCGCTCCCCGGTGTAGAAGGCGAGCAGGCGCGTGCCCGCGGCGGTGCCGTTGGCCACCAGCGCGGCACCGTCGCGGACCCCGGGCACCCGCAGCAGGGCGTTCTCGACCTCGCTGATCTCGATGCGGAAGCCGCGGATCTTGACCTGGTTGTCCCGGCGGCCGAGGAAGTCCAGCTTGCCGTCCGGGCGCCAGCGGCCGTAGTCGCCGGTCCGGCAGATGCGCCGCCCCGGGCGGTGCGGATCGTCGGCGAACATCGCGGCGGTGCGCTCGGGATCGTTGACGTAGCCGCGGCCGACGCAGACCCCGGAGAAGACGATCAGGCCGGGCGCGCCCAGCGGCACCGGCGCCAGGTTCTCGTCGACGACGTAGACGGTCGTGTTCTGGACGGGGCGGCCCAGCGGGACCTGCGTCCCGTCCGGGACGTCGTGCATGATCTCGTGGACGGCGTCGTCCGAGGTCTCGGTCAACCCGTAGGTGTTGACGAGCCGGGTGCCGGGCACGGCGGCGAACCAGCGGCGCACGAGCTCCTTCTTCAGGAAGTCGCCGGTCGGGCACACGCAGTGCAGGTCCGGCAGCTCGCGGGGGTGCTGCTCGAGGTAGGACAGCAGGACGTCGAGGTAGGACGGCACCACCTGCAGCACGCCGGCCCGGGCCTCGACGAGCGTGTCGACGAGCCGTGCGACGTCCACGACCACGTCCTGCTCGACGAGCAGCGTCCGGCCGCCCACCAGGAGCGCACCGACCAGCTGCCACACCGAGATGTCGAAGCACTGGGGTCCGGTCTGCGGGACGACCTCGCCCTCACCGACCCCGAGGTCGGCGAGCTTGGCCTGGATGTGGTTGAGCATCCCCGCGTGCTCGCACATCGCCCCCTTGGGTTCGCCCGTGGAGCCGGAGGTGAAGAGCATGTAGGCGAGCTGGTCCGGCCCGACGTCGACCCCGAGGTCGTGGTCGGCGTGGCCTTCCGCGTAGGCGGTGTCGGCGTGCAGCACCTGCACCCCCGGCAGCGTGGCGAGGGCCTGGTCGAGCGTCGTGGTGCTGCCGCGCTCGGTCAGCACGAGCCGGCAACCGGCCCGGGAGACGGCGGACGCGATACGCGCGGGCGGGAAGTGCGGTTCGAGGGGCAGGTAGGTCAGCCCGGCCTTCCAGATGGCCAGCACCGAGGCCATCCAGTCGAGGTTGCGCTCCATCACGACCGTGACGACCGCTTCGCGTGGCAGCCCGCGCGCCTGCAACGCCCGCCCCAGCCGGTTGGCGCGGGAGTTGAGCTCCCGGTAGGTCCACTGCCGGCCGGCGTGCACGGCGGCCACGGCGTCCGGGTGGATCACGACCCGCTGCTCGAACAGCTCGTGCACGCGCAGGTCCGGCAGCGCCCGTTCGGGTCCGGCGAGCCCGTCGAGCTGCAGACGCAGCTCGTCCTCGGAGAGCAGGCTCTGCCGTCCCGGCTCGGCGTCGGGATCGTCGGCCATCCGGGTGAGCGCGGTGAGGTGGTAGCCGGCGATGCGCGCCGCGGCGTCCGCATCGAGCGCTTCGGTGCGGTAGCGCAACCGCAGCACGAGCTGACTGCCGTGCCAGTCCACGGTCAGCCGCAGAACGCCCCCCTCCCCCTCCCCCACCGACCGCACCTTGGAGCAGTACTGCACTTCGCAGCCCCGAAAAACAGCATCCTGGCTCCAAGGTGCGCCGTCGGCGTGGCGCAGGAGGTCGTCCTCGGCCTCCTGGGTCTCCCGCACCACGGCGCGCCAGGTGCCGCCTGCCGGGGTGGTGAGCCGCAACGGCAGGACCGGCCCGTCCGGCAGTGCGTAGCCGGTGACGACCTCGCGCTCACCCGAGAGCGCGGCACGCACCACGGCGTGCGCGGCGAGCAGGACCGCGCCCGGGCGCACGTCGAGCTCGCCGGCCAGCCGGCGCAGCGCCGCGACCAGTTCGGCGGGAACCGTCTCGTCGTGCTCCCCGACGCCCGGCGCCGGGTCGCGGGTCCACCGCGGGATCGTCGCGGAACCACCCGCCACGAGCACCCGGCGCCAGTACTCCGGGTCGCTGCACTCCGGGCCGCTGTCCGGCATCCCCATCTCCCCGTTCCTCCACTCGTCCTCGTGAGCCACCGCTCACCGCCCCTCCTGCAGCGCGGCCCAGGTGCCCGGGCCGACCGCTCCGTCGACGTGCATCCCCCGCGAGGCCTGGTAGTCCCGCACCGCCTCTGCGGTCGCGGCTCCGTAGCTCCCGTTGCGCGGCAGCGACCGCCCGAGCGCGACGAGCAGGGCGTGCTGCAGCCGGTGGACCTGCTCGCCGTGGGAGCCCGCCGCGAGTTCGGTCCGGTCCCCGGCGGCCTCCAGCGCCTGGGCGGTCGACCGGCCGACCGTCCCGGGCGGGTCCGCGACGACACCGGCCGCGGCCTGGAAGGCGCGCACCGCCACCACCGTCGGTTCGTCGAGCCGGCCGTGGACCTCACCCTGGTAGTGACCGAGCCGCTGCAGGTGCTGCTGGACGGTCCCGACCAGCGGTCCGCCGGCGCCCGTGGTCAGGCCGGCGTCCAGCGAGGCGATGTCGGCGAGGCCGAACGAGGCGGGCGACCCGCTCGCCATTGCCGCCGGCGGCAATGCCACGGGCGGCGCCGCGGCCGCGGGCGCGGGCGATGCCGCGGGCGCGGGCGGGGGCGGCGCCGGAGCGACGGCCGTCGTGGCCGGCGCGGCGACCGGCTGCCGGACGTTCTGCGCCAGTGGCGCGTACAGCGCGTTCCAGCTGCTCACGCCGGTCAGGCCGGTGGCCACTCCCAGCGGTACCAGTGCGGCCGCCAGCCACAACGGCGGGCGGGACCGGACCGGGCGAGCCGGCAGCTCCGGGAGCGGCGGCACCACCGGGGCCGCCGCGGGCGGCCGTCCGGCGCGGATCTCGCGGGCCGGGTTCCCGCCCCACTCGGCGTACGGCGGGACCTCCTCGCCCTTCATGAGGAACGAGTCGGGTGCGAGCACCGCCCCGTCGCCCATCGTGACGCCGTAGTGCACCAGCGCGTTCACCCCGACCGTGCCGCCGGAACCGATGCTGATGCGGTCGGACTTGAAGGCGTAGTCCTCCTGCGAGTGGCACTGCACGACCGATCCCTCGTTCAGCACGACGTCGTCGCCGATCGTCACGAGGTTCTTCTCCGACATGTCGGAACCGTCGTCGAAGAGCCGCTTGCCCAGCCGCACGCCCAGCAGCCGCAAGAACACACCCTTGAACGGAGTGCCGTTGAGGACGGCTCCCGCCTTCGCGTGCATCTTGTAGAAGCGCTCGATGCGCCAGAAGTCGCGCTCGTAGATCGAGCAGTACGTCGGGCGCACCCCCCGGAACCCGGTGGAGGCCCGTTCGACCACGACCTCGTAGCCCACGGTGAACAGCAGGACGACGAGGCCGGCCAGCACGATCGACCACTCGCCGAGGCGGGCGAACAGGTCGGTGGCGGCCAGCGCCACCACCGTCAGCGCGAAGGTGAGAACCCACCGCACCAGCAGGTGCAGCCCGATGGTGGCGGCGTTGTGCCGGTTCTTGGCGGCGAGCCGGCGCCGGAACTCGTCGCCGGCCCGCAGGTCGTCGAACCTGCTGTCGCGCTCGACGCTGCGCGGGATCTCGAAGCTGGGCGAGCCCAGCAGCCCCACGTTCTCCCGCAGCCTGCCGTCGATCGGCACCAGCACCTTCGTCCCGAGCAGGACGTTCTCCCCCGTCCGGCCCGCGGCGGGGTAGGCGATGAGGTTCCCGAGGAAGTTCTCGCGCCCGATCGACACCCGGGAGACCCGGAAGGACGTGCTCGAGACGCCGACGTTGAGCATCGAGAGCCCGTCCGCGACGACCGTCCCGCTGCCCACGGAGCACAGGTAGGGCGAGTCGTGCTTGACCCCCGTGGCGAAGTTCGAGCCGGTCTGCAGGACCGGGGCGAGGTCGTACCCCAGCCACCGCAGGTAGGGCACGATGTAGGAGCTGTCGCCGAAGAGGTTCGTGTAGAAGCGGCTGTTCGTGCCCCGCTCCACGAACCGGTGGGCCCAGAAGTGGAAGCCGTAGAGGCGGTAGGTCCGGTCCGGGGTGAGAACGAGGTTGACCACCCGCGGGAGGGTGCCCACGACGAGCAGGCCGAGCAGCAGCGAGCCGAAGAAGAGCACGAACGACACGGCGAGGGCCTCGACGTAGAACCGCGAGGTGGTGAGCGCGAGCGGCCCCGCGTCCAGGAGCGTGGCGAGGCGCGGGACCTGGAAGAACAGGATGGCCAGCCCGCCGACGCCCAGCGGCAGGTACACGAGCAGCAGGCTCAGCACCTGCGCCAGGGAGTAGGCCACCCGGCGCCAGGTGCGCAGGCGCCGCGCCGGCACCTCCCGGTAGTCCGCGCCCGTCCGCTCCGCGGGCGACCCGTGCCAGTGCTCGTAGGCCGGCACGGCCTGCCCGGTGTGGAGGGCGGAGGCGTGGCCGATCTGGGCGCCGTCGCCCATCGAGGTCCCGACGTCGAGCACCACCCACTCACCGACGAACACGCCGCGCCCGAGGGTGACCGGGCCCGTCTCGATCACCCCTGCGCGTGCCCGGTAGCAGTTGAGGAACGTGTCCTTGCGGATCACCGTGTCCGCACCGACGGTCAGCAGGTCGGTGCACAGCGGGACGTGCTTGGAGAAGATCACGACGCCGCGCCCGATCCGCGCGCCCAGCGCCCGCAGGTAGAGCACGTAGAGCGGCGAGCCGACGAACAGGACCAGCGGGTTCGCGCGGACGAGGGTCTTGACGACCCAGAAGCGGACGTAGGCCAGGCTCCAGATGCGGATCCGCTGCGGCTTCCACCGGCCGATCAGCAGCCACTTGGCCAGGATCGGGAGCAGGCACATCGCGAGGAACGCCGCACCGGCGAACAGCGCCGACCGCAGGTAGATGTCGATCACACCGGCAGCGGCAGAGACGAAGCCGTACCCGCGCACCACGACCACGGCGACCACGTAGGAGTAGCCGAGGTAGAACAGGAGCTGCAGCGCACCGCAGAGGACGTACTGCGCCGTGCCTGCCGGGGTCGCCACCTCGACCGCGGCCGCGGCCGGCGCCGGCGCCGCGTCCGGGAGACCGCTCGCCAGGCTCCTGATCGTCGGGTACCGGTAGATGTCCTTCATCGACACCGACGGCAGGCCCTCGCGCTTGCGGACCCGGGCGCAGAACTGCGCCATCACCATCGAATCCGCACCCAGGTCATCGAAGAAGTGGCTCTCCACCGACACCCGCTCCACGCCGACGACGTCCGCCAGCACCTCGGCGAGCACGCTCTCGGTGGTCGGGAGCGCGACGCCGGGCAGCGCGCTCGTCAGGCTCCTGATCGTCGGGTGCTGGTAGATGTCCTTCATCGACACCGACGGCAGGCCCTCGCGCTTGCGGACCCGGGCGCAGAACTGCGCCATCACCATCGAATCCGCACCCAGGTCGTCGAAGAAGTGGCTCTCCACCGACACCCGCTCCACACCCACCACGTCCGCCAGCACCTCGGCGAACGCACCCTCGACGCCGGCCGTCGGGGCGGCGGGACCGACCTGGGTGATCGTGATTGCGGCCGGTTCGGCCGTCAGGACCTCGAGATGATTTCCCACGAGGCGAACTCCTTGCGCCAGATCTCGGCGATTTCGTGAGACGTTCGAGTGGCCGGGTGCCCCCGACCGGCAGACGTGCGGACGTGCTTCTGATCAGCCACCGTGGGCGAGAGCCCGCCGGCACGGGTGGGGAAGTCGATGAAGGCGTCTCCGCGGGCCGTCCCCACCGGCGCGTGCGTAGGCGGTTCCTTCGATCTGATCAGCCAAGATCATGGTGTCTCCTCGCGGGCGGGCCGCCCCCTCACGGCCCCAGGTTCGATTTCTCGTCCGACCCCCGAGGAGCGTTTCCCGGCGCCGCGTTCCGTCATCCATTCGGCCCTCACGCCGTTGCACACAGCGACGAAAATGTAGGAGGCATCGCTCGAACAGGCGAAGAAGCGCAGACGTGTCTTCCCATCCGGCGTACAGCGGAGTAGCGGTACGCCGAGACCTTCGCTCTAGCCGGTGGGCTCCGCCCAGGGGGCGTCAGCCCGCGGTCGGGCCGGGCGCCGCCACGGGGACCTCGGGGTGGGAGCCGTCGCGCCACGGCATCCACGGCGTCCGACCCGCCTGGTACATCGCCTCGAGCGCGACGCGTTCCTTCACGGTGTCGGCCGGCTGCCAGAAGCCCTGGTACGGGTAGGCGCCCAGCCGCCCCTCCTTGGCCAGCACGGCGCAGGCGTCCGCGACGAGGTCACCGTTCTCCGGCAGGTAGTCGAACACCTCCTGGCGCAGCACCAGGTACCCGCCGTTCTCCTGCAGCCGCAGGTCCTTGAGCGCGGTGATCGCCTCCACGCGCCGGTCCTCGCCCACCTCCACCACGTGGAAGGCCGCCTGCGGGGGAACGGCCAGCAGTTGGCCCACCGCGTCCGGGGTGGCGGCGAACTGGGCGATCATCGCGTCGATCGGGGCATCGGTGAGGACGTCGGCGTAATTGGCGAGGAACATCTCCTCGCCCGCGACGTATTCGCGGACGCGACGGAGCCGTTCGCCGATCGGCGAGTCCTGGCCGGTGTCGACGAAGGTGATGCGCCAGTCGGCGATGTCGCTGCGGAGCATCTCGATCTGACCGTTGTGCAGCACGAAGTCGTTCGACGCCGATTCCTGGTAGTCGAGGAAGAACTGTTTGATGTGGTGCCCGCCGTAGCCGAGGCACAGCACGAAGTCGGTGTGCCCGTAGTGGGCGTAGTAGCGCATGACGTGCCACAGCAACGGGCGCGGGCCCACCGTCACCATCGGCTTGGGCGTGTCCGAGGCCCCGTCACGCATCCGCATTCCGTAACCGCCGCAGAACAGCACGACCTTCATCTGCTGCACCCCCTCGACGTCGGGACCGGCTGGTCCGTGACCGATATCCGTCTACTCGGCCCGTCCGGCGAACCCGTTACCCGCAGTGGTGTAGCGCCCCGCACCTCACGGGAGGTCGCATCTCACTGCTCGAACAGCACGAACGGCGGACCGCTTGCGTGGCCGTCAATCTCCGGGGCGGTCGGTCGTGACTGCCCCTCGTCGACGAGTGCGACGACCCGGTCGAACGCCTCATTGCTCAGGTCGACCTGAGTCGCCGCGGACTCGCGCAGGCGCAACCGGACCTCAGGTGCACGCTGCCACGCCGATCGAGCCGCGGCCGCCACCCGCTCCTCGAGGTCGGCATCGTCGAGGCGGAGGAGTTCCACGCAGTTCCCGCCGAACATCGCGTCCAGGCCGAGGAGCTTGTCGTCGTAGTAGCGCGAGGACGACAACCCGACGACGGGAATGCCTTGCGCCAGCGCGAACACCGCCAGGTGGTAGGCGCCCGTCACGAGGATCCGGCACTCCCCGACTCGGCGAGCGACGTCCAGTGGAGTCACGAACCGACCCTGGACGGGCGCCACGTCCGGGTAACCCGCGACGAGCGGCAAGGTGGAACGCCGGTCCTCCGACTGGTGCTCGGAGATGATGAGCGGGACCAGCCGGGCACCGGCCGCTCCCGCCACCGACCGGACGGCCCGGCCGACAGCCTCCTGCGCCCGCGAGGCGACCGGCGAGTACTCCGCAACCCGCAGGCACACCCCGAGACTCGCGCCCATCTCCTCGCGCCTGATCGAGTACGCGAGTGCGATCGCATCGTCCCCCGTGACGACCACACGGTCGGCGGGAACGCCGAAGCCGGCAAGGAGGCCCGGCCCGGCCCGGCCCTCCCGCAGCGCGATCACATCGACCGCGGGCAGCACCTTGCCGGCCCGGGCGACGAGCGATTCCGCAGTCAGAGGGCCGAACCCCTGTCCGATCATGGCTGTGGGCGTGCCTCGTTCGACCGCGGACTGCAAGAGGTCGAGCGTGCAGTGGAACTGCCACGGGTCGATGTCGTTCATGTATCCGCCGCCGACCGCGAGGACGAGCGAGGCCCCCCGCAAGGCGCTCGCGACCGCCGGTCGTGTCGCGATGTCGCGTCGATCGGCGTCCGCACCGGACTCCTCGACGGGGGCAGCAACCTGTTCAGCGACAGACCTCGTGCGGATTCGTCTGGCTGCGCCCCACAGGAAGTCACGGGCACGGAGGGAGCCGACCGAACCCACGCCGGCGATGCTCGGCCCGAGGCGTGATCCCACGGCGGACAGCGGCTGGGCGATCCAGCGGGGCAACCGGCCGTCCGACACCGGGTGCACGTCGGGGTGGTAGGCGCGCAGAAGCGTCGGCGCGCTGGTCATCACGTGCAGCGATGCATCCGGCCAGTGGTCACGGAGCCGGCGCAGCGTCACGGAGAGCATCGCAAGATCCCCGACGTTGCGCATCCAGTGCTCGCCGTCCTGAACCAGTACCCGAATGGGCGTATCGTCCTGTTCACCGCGATGACCAGTACCCGTTGTTCTCATCATCGGACTCCCGTCGAACAGATCGTCGGCCCACCGGCGCGGCGCTCGCGCGATAACTCGTTCGGAGGATGCGAACGGTTAGCGGGTTGCTCCGCGTGACGTACGCATAGTGGCCCTGCTAACACCTGGGGCTCGCGTCGCGACCACTCCCTGGGACGGCAACGTCCACCACGACGATCGACACCCATCGAGGGAGCAGGTGGACAGCCCGCAGCCGAGCAGCACGGACATCCAGGCACCGGCATCACAGCTGCGGAAGAAGCTCACCCGCGTCGCAACCGCATCGGCGGCGGCGCAGGCCGTCACGCAGACGGTGTCCCTCCTGCAGACCGTCGTTCTCGCACGCCTGCTCACGCCGGCCGAGGTCGGCCTCTTCGCGGCCGGGACCGTCCTCACCGCGCTCCTCGTCGAGTTCTCCGAAGGAGGCCTGCGGGCGGCGCTGGTGAACCGGGACCGCGATGTCGACGCCGCGGCCGAGACAGTGTTCTGGGCCACCTTGGTCAGCGGTGTGCTCATGAGCCTCGGGGCGCTCGCCGCGGCCCCGCTGATCGGCATCGTCTTCGACGACGGGACGGCGGGGCTCGTCGCGGCAGCCTCCGCGGGTGGCCTCCTGCTCTACTCACTGACCAACGTCCCGGAGGCCTTCCTGCAGCGCGAGTTCAGCGTGCGGCGGAGCACCGTCGTCGCTCCCATCGTCTCGCTGAGCTTCGCCGCCGTGTCCATCCTCTTCGCCGTCCTGGACTTCGGCGTGTGGAGCCTCGTGATCGGCACGTACGCGTCGTCGGGGGCGCTGCTCGTGGCCGTGTGGCTACTGGCCGGGTGGCGCCCGGGCACGGCGAAGCCGTCCGTGCGGCTCTGGCGGGAACTCGCGCGCTACGGCTTCCCGCTGCTGGTCGACCGCACCGCCTCGCAGATCCGGACCACGACCGAGCCGGTGGTGATCGGCCGTCTCCTCGACACCGCGGCGCTCGGCTTCTACCGCTACGGCCTGCGGATCGCCCGGCTGCCGGTCGATGTCATGATCAGAGTAGTTGCTTACGCCCTCTTCCCTGCGTTCTCCCGCATCGCCGCCGAGCCTGCGCGCCTCCGTCCGAACTTCCTGAAGGCCCTGCGGTGGGTCACGTTCTGCGCCGCACCGGTGTCCGGCCTCATGGTCGCGATCGGCGAGCCCGCTGCGGTCGTCGTGCTTGGCGAACCGTGGCGCGCCGCCGGGACCGTCCTCGTAGCCATGGCCGGGCTCGGCATCGGTAAGGCGCTCGCGTCGGTCAGTGAGGAGGCGATCAAGGGCTGTGGCCGGACGGCGCTCATCAACCGGGCGACCGCAGTCGAGTTCGTCCTCGGACTGGGTCTGTTGGTCCTGGTCGTACCGTTCGGCCTGGTCGGTGTCGGGCTTGCGGTCTCGCTGACCGCGCTCGTCGTCGGCATCTTCTGCCTCGTCCTGGCGCGCCCGGTCGTGGGTGTCAGATCGATGGAGATCGTCCGCGCGACGCTGCCATCGGTGCTGGCCAGCCTGGCAGCGACGGCGACCACCGCGGCTCTCGAGCACCTCGTCCTGCACTCGGACAGCCGAGCAACGGTTACGGCAGTCGCTTTCCTCGCGCTGGATGGGCTCGCGTTCCTCCTCGTGTACGTCGCAGTGCTAGCCGCCATGGCGCCTTCGATGGTCGCGACGCTCGCCCGCTCGGTGGTTGCCGCGGCTCGGCGAGCCGGGCCCGGTAGCGGGGACCGGAGGGATCAGCGCTCGCGCACGGTATGACGGTCGGCGAGGGCGGCCACACGCGCCACGACCCGTGAGGCACCCCGGCTGACCCGGTGCTTGAGCGGGCGGATCACTCGCAAGGCGCCCGGAGCGACGGACACCCCGACGAGGACGACTGCGCCCCGCATCGTGCGACGCTGCGAGAAGGCCGCGCGGGACGCACGACGCGCACCCGCCACATCGCCGTTGACGAACGCCCACCGGGCCCGGCGCAACGCCTGCTCGTACCGAAAGCCCCGAATCCGTTCGGCGAGCACCGAGAGAATCGCGGGATCACCGGACTCGAGGGCGGCTCCACTGTAAACACGCTCACACGCCGATTCGAACGCTTCGACGCCGCTCGGGTCACGTGAGGCCGAATCCCCTCGCAGCCGGTATCGCGTCAGCCGCTCGGGCAGAACGCGGACGTCGTGCCCGGACACGATCAGACGCAGGTAGAGCGCGATGTCCTCGACGAGGTCGGTACCGGGGGCGTAACCACCCGCGGCCAGCCAGGCGTCGCGTCGGAACACCGCGAAATACGGGATCACGTCGTGCTCGCCGATCATGTCGGCGAGCGTCAGCCGGTGCTCCAGACCCAGGCGTTTGCGGAGGAACGAGTTGGCGAGGTCGTGCTCCTCGCCATCCCGGAACACCCGCGCGTCACAGGAGAGGACGTCGATCTCGCTCCGGCTGTCGAGCACCTCCGCCATCCGTCGGCAGAACGCCGGCGTCAGCATGTCGTCGCTGTCGAGCGGCACCAGGTACTGCCCCGTCGAAGCGTCGACGGCCGTGGCCATGCCGCCGATCAGCCCGCTGTTCTGCTGCCGGATGAGCCGGATCCGGGGATCGTCCCGGTACCGATCGACGATGGCAGCTATCGCGTCCGACGGCCCGTTGTCGACGATGATGAGCTCCCAGTCCGCCAGCGTCTGGCCCACGACCGAGTCGATCGTGTCTGCGAGGTAGGCCTCGCAGCGGTACGCCGAACACAAGATGCTGAAGGCGGGTTGTCCGCGCGCCACGGCATCCTGGTCGGCGTCGAGCGCCGGGATCGGCGCACCGGACTGCGGTCGGGCCATCACGGCTGCGCCTCTCGCCCGACCGCGCCCCGCGAGGTACCGATCCGCCATTCGTCGAACACGATCCGGCCCACGGAGTCGATGCTGCGATCGCGGTAGTAACCCATCTTCACGGAACTGCGCGCCGAGCCATCATCTGGGTTCGTGTACATCGTGCCGGTCTCCGGCGCGAAACGGGGCAGGGCGAGCTGCCCGTCGCGCCACACCTCGACGTACCCGACGTCCGGATCGGGCGAGAACTTCACGTGCAGGAGCCAGTCGTGCCATCGGCCGGTGACGGCATCTCCGACGGGCTTGCTGAAGACCTGAGGCCCATCCGGGTGGCCGTAGCCCCCCTCGATCAGGAAGGCGCCGTCCTGCACGCTCAGCTCGAGGGGCGGCGAGCCGTCGAAGTTCTGCTTGAACTGCATGATCGTCTGAAACTCCGAGTACGTCGTCGGGAACCCTTCGGCCAGGAACGTCGAGAAGGCGAACCAGAGATCGTCCCCGGGCACCATCTCCCGGAACTTGGGTTCGATCTCGTTCCGAGACCCGCAGCAGATGCCTTCGTCGGGCGCGGTCGTTCCCACGATCGACAGTTCGACCGCGTACCGGCCGCCGCGCACCGGTTCCTCGACGATCTCCGGCGGGCTCCCGCCCACGCGGTTCCACGGGGTGTCCATGAACTGGGAGAGATCGCCCGTCTCCAGGTCTCCCGTCCAGAGGAGCATCTCGGACTGCTGCGCGTCCGGGGCCGGGCCGCAGGCGATCAGCAGCCCCAGCGCGAGCAGCGCGGATCCCGATCTGCAGGCCCGCGGAACGAACCACCGCATCAGGTCCGCGCAGGAAGGTCGCAGGAGACGGCGCCAGGAGTGTTCGGATCGACTCTGACCACGGGTCGAGTCTTTCCATCGATCCACGCCACTTCTACCCCGTTCGCTTCCTCCCACACGATCGAGAGTTCCTCCACCCGAGCTTCCCGGTCGGTCGCGATGGTGAGGACCGTGGCCACCGCCACCGGACAGTCGATGTCCTCGACGAGCGTTCCGATGAGCCATGCCGGAGTCCGCGACTCGAACCGGTGGGACCACCACCCGAGTCCGTCCTCACCGCCCCGCACCCGGTACGGATGGGCCGGAGCCGTGCTCGCACTCGCGACGTGCAGCACCGGCTCACCGTCCCGCACGACGACGCGCACGTTGCCGTGCTCTTCGACGTCGAGCTCCGGATGCAACGGCCAACTGGTCCGGATGCGGTGCCGACCGGCTCCCTCCAACAGGTCGAGGACGAGCGTCCACTCCCGGTCCGGCGGAGCCACGAGGTACCGGCGGTGCACCACCGGGGCGGCGAGCCTGCGGTAGCCGTCGTGCTCGGCCTCCACGAGCCCTCGCTCCAGGTCCACCGCTCGGATGGTCGTCGCGGCGTGCCGCGTCCACAGGAAGGGGCCGCCTGCGACCGACTGGTCGAGATCATCGACGGCGACGGTGGCGTGCATCCGGGTGCTCCGGAAGGCACGCCGCCAACCCGGCTCGGCGTAGTAGCTGCCGGTGCCCGGATCTCCGACCAGCTCTCGTCCACCGGAGGCCACGGTGACGGCGAGCGCATCGGCGTGCCCGTGGGCAGCCAGGGAGAGGTAGCCGAGGGGCCCGACGTCCATCATGGTCCGGCTCGCCGACCTACGCAGGACCGCGACCCCGCCGTGCGGGGCGTACCAGCTCCCGGTCCTCGGGGCCCGTGCCTGCGCAACGACGCCCGGCCCCACCAGCCATCGCGCCGCCAGATCGGCGGGCGCGGCGACCGAGCCGCCCGTGACCGCACTGACGGCCGCGAGGTGCGGTCCGAGCGCGGCGACCGGCTCCGGATGCAGCCGGAAGGCGAACCCACCGTCTTCGTCGCCGTACCGCGGGAACGGGTCGCCGTCGCCGACGAGGTCGGAGAGGTAGCCCGCGCTGCGCAAGACGGCCGCGAGGATGGGCGCAGGCGGCTCATCACCTCGCAGCCGCACGAGAGCGGCGGGCAGGAGCAGCAGCTGTGAACTGAAGATCAGGTAGGACGAGGACTGTTCGGCTCCCGCGCCGTCGGGCAGGATCTGCCTGTCGGCCTCCTGTGCCAGGGCGGCGAGGGCGTCGTGCTCCCATCGCTGGGCCCCCGCCAGCTCGGGGAACAGGATCCCGACGGTCGCCGCACCGGCCAACTCGCCGAGGAGGTGGTTGTTGGCGGAGCTGAACCGGGACCGGTCCTGCCAACAGAGGTGGGCGCTCTCGGCCAGCACGGTCACGATCCGCCGGTAGCGCTCGGGGGTCATCGCCCGCGCCTGTCGGAGACCCTGCACCGCGATCGCGACCGAGATCGCGCGCAGTCCCGCCTCGAATCCCCCGCGCCACGCGATCCCACGCCCGGTGGGGTTCTGGTCGAGCCAATCGTCGAGCTGGCCGAGCGCACCCTCCGCGTAGGTGTCGTCACCGGTGAACAACCACGCCTGGGCGAGCCACGGCAAGTGCTGCAACCGGTTGAGCTCCCAGATCCACTTGGCGTCGCCCGGGTGAGTGCGGTGGTCGATGCGTGAGGCCGGCTTGTCCGGCCACCGGCGGCCCGTGCGCGGGTCGAGGTTCCAGTCGACGGGACCCGGGTACGGGACCGCGCTCTGGCCGAAGAATCCGAACCTGCCCTCGAGCACCGCATCCGCAGCGCGGACGACGCCGTCGACCTCGGCGGGCATCTCGCGCGCGATGGCGCGAGCGCGGCGCTGATCGAGCAGGACAGGTCGCTTCGTGGCGTCACGGAAACTCTGGAACGCCCGCTCCCAGCCCGGCCGGCTCGGATCCTCCAGCACGCGGCATCCGCGGCCACGGGGAGCGAGCGTCCGCGCCGTCCCACCCGCCGCCGTCGCGATCCGCCACAGGACCTCTCGGGACTCCATCATCCGGGCGCGCGCCACGTACCAGCCCAGCCTGCCCATCGTCAGCGTGCTCCCTCGTGATCCTGGTCCGCCGTCGGGGCGAGCCGTGCGTAGAACGCGGTCAGCTCCCGTTCCGAGTTCGCCCACGACAGCTCGCCGACGACCCGGGACCGCCCCAGCTCACCCATCCGTGCGCGCCGGGCCGGGTCACCGAGGAGCTCGTCGATCAGCTTCGCGAAGGCGAGCTCGTCGTCGGCCGTTGCGTAGGCGGCAGCACTTCCGGCCGAGACCCTCGCCTCGAGGAGGTCGAACGAGACGATCGGACGCCCGATCGCCATGTACTCGACGATCTTGTTCATCGTGGACACGTCGTTGAGCGGGGTCTTCGGATCGGGCGCGAGGCACACGTCGGCCGTCGACAGACAGCGCTGCACGAACTCGTCCGGGACCCGGCCGGTGAACTCCACGCAGCTGTCGAGATCGAGTCCGGCGCACAGTCTGCGCATGTCGTCGAAGGCGTCGCCGTGTCCCATGAAGATCGTGTGCAGATCGTCGCGCCCGAGGTCGTGGCGCAGGTGCGCCAGCGCCCGCAACGCGTAGTCGATGCCGTCCTGCGGCCCCATCACACCGAGGTAGGCAGCGAGGTAGCGCTTGCCGCGACGCAGCTCGGGATCAGGATCGCGCGCGGTGAACCGGTCCAGGCGCGGCGCGCTGCGCACCACCCGCACCCGCTCCGGGTCCATGCGTCCGCGCGCGATCGCCACCTGCCGGTAGCTCTCGTTCGTGCTGATGACGCCGTCCGCGACGGCGAAGGTGAGCCGCTCGCACGCCATGGCGGACCGCAACAGCCACCGGCCGCCGTTCGGGAACCGGGACCGGAACAGCTCGGGAACGAGGTCGTGCTGGTCGTAGACGAACCGCGCACCGAGGAGCTTGAGCGGTAGGACTGCCGGCAGCAATAGGTCCGGCGGGTTGCACGCGTGCACGACATCGATCCGCCCGCTCCGGCGCACGCGCAGCGCCAGGCGCAGGGTGTGCCACAACGCGAGGCCGTACTCGCGCACGTAGCCGGCTGGGCCCCCGGTGGCCGCCCGCAGCGGGTACCGCAGGATCCGCACGCCGTCGAGGAGCACCTCCCGCTCCTCGTCGCGGCCGAGGCCCATCGGACAGATCACTACGACGTCGTAGCCGGCACCCACCAGCGCCTGGCTCTCCTGCCAGACCCGCCGGTCGAAGGGGACCGACAAATTCTCGACGAGGACGAGCACCCGCGGCCTGCTCGCGTTCATCGGGGTACCAGGTCCACGAGCAGCTGCTGGAAGCCCTGCACGGTGCGTTCTATGGAGCACTCACGTTCGGCCCGCGCCCTGGCCCGGAGGCCCATGGTCTGCCGGAGGTCGGGATCGGCGATCAACTCGGCGAGCCGCCCGGCCAGTGCCACGGCGTCGCCGACCGGCACGATGAACCCCTCTCGCGAGTCGGCGACCATGTCGCGCACGGCACCGCAGTCGGTGGCGACCACGGGCACGCCCGCAGCCATGGATTCCAGGACGGCCAGGGGGGCTCCCTCGTGCACCGAGGACAAGCAGGAGACGTCGAAGCCCGGCAGCAACTGCGCGACGTCGCTGCGCAGTCCGGTGAACAGCACCCGGTCGGCGATGCCGAGGTGGTCGACCAGTGCGCGCACGGCGCCTTCCTCCGGGCCGTCACCGACGACGACGAGTCGGAGCCGGGGATGCGCCGGGGTGAGCGACGCGATCGCGCGGAGCAGGACGTGGTGCGCCTTCTGCGGCCTGAGCACCGCGACGATCCCGACCACGAAGTCCGCGGGATCGAGGCCGAGACGCTCACGCGCCGCGGTCCGGTCGGCCGGGGCCGGGGCCGGGGGGACCTCGACGCCGTTGGGAATCACGACCTCGCGGATGCGCCGCCATGGGAACCGACCGACGCCCTCCTCGTCGTGCAGGTAACGGCCCTGGCTGGGCGCCAGGAGCACCAACGCGTGCGACAAGAACAGCGTCTCCACGACCGTCCTGGGCAGGACCCGCTTCCCCACGCTCCGGAGATCCATGTCGTGTGCCGCGACGACGTTCGCCGGCACCCGAGCGAACCGCGCCGCGATCCGGCCCAGCAGCAGGGCGGCCCGGTGGTAATGGGTGACCAGAACCACGTCCGTCCCGGCCGCCCGGAACGAGCGCACCAACCGGACGAGGGTGCTCGGGTCGAAGCGCCCACGCCGCCCCAGGGACTCGACCACCACCCCGGCCGCCTCGAAATCGCTCCTCATCGCACCGGCCTCCCGTAGGCAGACCAGCCGTGGCTCGACCACGGATCGATCGATGTGCCGGCACAGGTCGAGCAACAGATTCTCCGCGCCGCCCACCGTGACCTCGTCCTGAACGATGCTCAGCCGCAGCGGGCGGGCCGGGTGCTCCCGCCCCGCGGTACGCAGCAGTGTGGACTCCGCGACGCGGACGGACCGTTCGAGGGTGAAGCGTTCCTCGACCCGTCGCCGTGCGGCCCGGCCCATCTCCGCTGCCGGTTCGGGGTCGCGGAGCAGCTTGATCAGCGCCTCCGCCATGGCGCGGGGATCGCGAGGCGGGACGAGCCGCCCGGTGGTTCCGTCGTCGATCATCTCCGGCACGCCGCCGACGTCCGTGCCGACGACGGGCAGCCCGCAGGCCATGGCCTCCAGGACCGCCAGCGGGAAGCACTCCGTGTAGGAGCTGAGCAGGACGACGTCCACCACCGCGAGCAGGGGCGCGACGTCCGAGCGCGCGCCGGCGAAGACGACGCTGCGCGCGATCCCCAGCTCCTCGGCGAGCTGCTCGAGCGCGCCCCGGGCCGGCCCATCGCCGATCAGCACCAGCCGCGCATCCGGGATCTCGTCGAGGACCGTCCGCATGGCGTGGAGCGCGGTGCTGTGGTCCTTCTCCGGGCGCAGGACCGCGAGGATCCCGATCGTCGGGCCCGTCGGGGAGATCCCCAACTCGCGCGCGACGCGCGCGCGTTCACCGGGGGGCGGAGGGCGGAACCGCGCCGGGTCCACGCCGTTCTCGATGACTTCGATCTTGCTCTCGGGGAAGCCGAGCTGGTCGACGAGGTAACCGCGCTGGACCTCCGCGACGCCGTAATAGGCGCTTGTCACCGCGTCGAGGAGCCGGTACACGACGCGGCGGACCGGGCTGCGCGGTGTGATGTCGCTGGAGTTGTGCACCCAGACGACGGATCGGGGCACCCGGGTGAGGGCGGCGGCGATCCGCCCGAGGGTGTCCGCGTTGTACCCGCGCGTGATCACGACGTCGGGCCGTTCTCTGCGCATGATCCGGATGAGGCCGAGCAGCGCGCGGAGGCGGCGGTACCTGCTGTGCAGGGCACGACCGGGAACGCCCTGGCGGGTCAGCGTGGTGAACAGAGCGCCCTCGTCGCCGATGCAGACCACGGAAACCGTGAACCGGGCCGGATCGAGCGCGGGCGCCAGCGTCACGACGTGCCGCTCGGCGCCCCCGGTCCCCAGGTCGGGTACGACGAACAGGATCCGCAGTGGATCCGAGCGCCCCAGATCCTCGCCCAGCACCTTCACGACTCGATCACCTCCCGGTAGAGTGCGTCCAACCGCCGCCACACGACATCGACGTCGAACTGCGCCAGCACCCGTCGGCGCGCCTCGGCGCCGAGGCGCTCGCGGAGCTCTCGATCACCCAGCACGCGGTTCAGGGCGTCGGCCAGAAGATCGGGGTCGTCAGGCGGCACGAGTAGTCCGGACCGGGTGTCCTCGACGAGCTCCGGGATCCCGCCGACCCCGCTCGCCACGACGCAGACGCCTCGCGCCATGGCCTCGAGGACGGCCATCGGCTGTCCCTCGTGCCGCGAAGGCAGCACGAGGACGTCGGCGGCTTCGAGGAGCGCAGCCGCCTCGGCAGGCGACAACCAGTCCTGAACCCGCGCCGACCGTTCGATTCCGAGAGCCACGACCGATCGGCGCGCCTCCGTCACACCACCGTCACCCGCGAGGGTCAGGTGCACCGGCACGGGCCCGTCCCAGCCTGCAACGAGCTTCGCCCAGGCGCGCAACAGGCAGAAAGCGCCCTTGCGTTCGCCGATCGCGCCGAGGAACACCACCTGTAGTGCGTCGCCGGCACGAGGCGCCACCGACTCTGGCACGACGACGGCGTTCGGCACGACCTCGACACGCGCGCCGGGCGCGATCCGGCTGATGCGCTCCGCCCACCGTTCCCCCAGCGTCAGCACCACGGCAGCGTGCGTGAGCACGCCGCGCACGACGAGGCGCAGCGGCGCCGGCAACCGGTCGTGGAACTCGTCGAACCGCGATCCGTGGACGTGCACGAGCGCCGGTACGTGGAAGGCGCGCGCGATCCAGAACAACACGGCCTTGCGGACGAAGCTCCCGTGCGAAGACATGTGCAGGTGGACGAGGTCGGGGCGGGCGACCAGGAGGGCGCGCAGGTACAGGAGTGCCGCCCGGGCGAAAGTGAGGACCTTCCAGGCCCGGCTCCCGTCCCCGTGGGTGGCGATGTGCTCGATCCCCCAGCGTGCCCAGAGCGGCGTCGCACGGATGGTCCGCACGTAGGTAGCGATGCCCCCGCGGGTCTCGAGGCCGGTGGACACGCAGAGCACCCGGCTGGGCGGCGCTGGGACCGCGGTGCCGCCCGTAGCGCTGTGATGGCTCACACCGCCACCCCGTCGCGTCGCTCGGCCGGGCTTCCCGTCCGCGTCCCGGCCCCGTTCGTGGAGGCGCCGACGGCGGCCCCCGCGAGGAGGAACACCAGCAGGTTGACGAAGTCGTTGTAACGCAGGTCGACGGTCAGGCCGGTACCCGACCAGACAACCAGGGCGATCAGGGCGAGCACTCCGATGGTCCGTCCGTCCATGCCGGTCGCGGGCAACCGGCGGAAGGCCCGCACGACCTGGACCAGGAGGAGGACAAGAACGGCGAGCCACAGCGCGAGCCCGATCAGCCCCAGCTCGACCGCGATGCCGAGCTCGTTCTCGTGGGAGGAGTACCCGTACCCGCGCTCCCAGCTGATGTCACTGGCCCACTGCTGGTGGTGGTGGGTGTTGACCTGAGCGAACCTCCCGAGCCCCCAGCCGGCCAACGGCTTCTCCCCGATCGCCCACATCGACGTCGTGATCATGTTGAGCCGGTCGTGGATCTCGGAAGGCGACCCCAGGCCACCCGACGCCCGGTCCGCGCTGGTGATCGTCGCCCATTCGGCCGCGACGAACGCCGCCGCCGCGACCAGGATCGCGACGAAGACCGCCCGCGCGCCACGCGCGATGACGGCGCACATCACGAGGGCCAGCCCGAATACGATCAACACCGCTCGTGTGTGCGTGAGGTAGATGCCGACGGCGCACATCGGCGCCACCAGGCCGGACAGCACCCGGTGCCAGGTCCTCAGCGACCGGTCCGCGGCGAGCAGCACGGCGGCGACGAACCCTGCGGACATGACCAGCCCGTTCACGACCGGCTGGTCGAAGACCCCGACGGCACGCTCCGGCCAGCTGGGGGCCTCGACGATGTACCGCGGCCAGACCAGCGCCTCCGGACCGGTGAACTGCAGGATGCTGACCAGCGCCGAGTAGGCCGCGAACCCGAGGAGGCCGATGACCAGCACGCGGATCTGCGTTGCGCTTCGGAAGAAGGCCTTGCCCGCGATGTAGCCGACGAACGGGAAGACGGTTCCCATCAGGATGAACCGGTACAGGACGATCGGTTCCCCGGTGCCCGGGATCACCGCCGGGAAGACATGCTCCCCCATCGCCGACGCGACGTTCCAGAGCAGATAGGCGACCATCACCGCTTCCAGCGGGCCGAAGCGCAAGCGTGCCGTGCCACTCATGCCGGCCAGACCCGCCGATACGACGAGCGCGGCGAACAGGAGGATCATCGGCTCGGCCGGGAGGCCGTCGAAGTGGATCGCCAGTCGCAGGAACGACGCCACCAGCAGCAGGACGATCGTGACCAGCGGCGAGCGGAGCAAGATGCCACCGGCTGCACACGCCATCGCGACGAGCAGCACGCCTGTCGGGCCCGGAACCGGGCCTGCGTACATGACACCGCCCATCAGGACGCATCCGATGACGACGGCCGCCACGATCCGCCCGCGGTCGGCACCGTCCACCGGCGGCAAGAACGGGACGGCACGCGGCCTTGGCCTGCTACCTACCGGAACCGGCGCGCTCAGCCCTGCCACGTTCCGTCCCTCGACGCGTCCGGATCGACCGACGCACCTGACCCAGCGGTGGCCATCGCCTCCCGGGGGTACGGGCTCGGACGTTCCGTCGCCGACGTGCCGTCCCGGGCGTTGCTGCCGGCCCCGCCGGTCTCGGCCCCGTTGATCTCGGCCCCGCCGGTCTCGGCCCCGCCGGTCTCGGCCCCGTTGATCTCGGCGCCGTTGATCTCGGCGCCGTCTGCCTCGACGTGGCGGGGCTCAGCGCCGTTGACCTCAGCGGAGCCCGGGACGAGGGCGCTGGGCGTCGCGGCGACGACCGCACGGGACCGGGTGACAGGGCTGGCAGGCCGTCGTTGCACGCGATCGATGACAACCCCGGCGACCTGCGCGTGCACGGACCTGAGCAGGACGACGGCCTCCTGCAGATCGTCGGAGCGCATCCGGGCGCCGTCGAGGACCAAGATCACCCCGTCGGCGGCCGCGCAGACCGATTGGCTCTCGGCGGCCTCCAACACCGGTGGGGCCTCGAGCACCACGAGGCCGGTGGTCTTCGCCGCCTCCTCGACGACTCGCGCGATCGAGTGGGGATCGGCGAGCGCGTACGGATCGGCATCGGGGGTCCCTGGGGGAAGGACACGCAGGCCGTCGGGGTAGCTGACGGCGGCGGCGAGAACGCTCATCCGGCCCTGCAGGACGTCAACGAGACCGTGCCCGTCCTCGTACCCACGCTCGGGACCCCTGAGGTCGGCCATCACGTGGAACGCCCCGCCCCGCCGCGACGACCACGCCGCCACCAGCTCGTCCACGAGTGCCGGGGCCCCCGGACTCCTGCGGACGGAGGCGACCGCGATCACCGGTGGCGTTCCGCCCTCGGTGAGCGACAGACCGTTGAGGAGGTTCCGCAGTCGGATCCGCGTCTCGCTATCCCGCCCGCGGCCCAGCTCGGCCAGGACCGGCAGTCCGACCGCATCCTGGACGTCGTCCGCCGTGCGGACGCGCCGGTCGAACAAGGACAGGACCAGGGCGATCAGGATGCCGACGAGCGCACCTCCGACGACGCCGGTGAGGACGTTGACCAGAGGGCTGGGAGCAGTACTGGTGATGCCAGGCTCGGGCTGGAGTTGCTTGATGTGGTTGGTGTTGTCTGCGAGGAACTCGGTGAGCCGACCCTGCAGCGATCTGATCTGGTCGAGGATCACGTTCTTCTCGACATCGGTGCGTTCGAGCGAGTTGAGGTCCTGGACGTTGCTGTCGATCTCTGCCTGCAGGTCGTCGGCGGCTTGCCGACGTTCGAGGACGAGGCTCTCCCGCACGTCCTCGCGGAACGCGTCCGCAGCGTCTGCCGCGGCGTCGCGGGCCACGCTCTCAGAGGGGCCGGTAGCCCGGATGTAGATGATGGGGCTGGATGCCCCCGTCTGCGCAGAAAGCGAAACCTCGTCGAGGATGCCCGTCTGAGCACGCAGGAGTTGCTGATAGCTGTCCTGGTTGAAGTAATCGACATAACCGAGGGCGAGTACGCCGTCCTGGTCCGGCGACCGCTGTTGCGATTGAGTGGTGAGAGCGGCGGTCGCGGTCCATGTCGTTGCGGCCGTCGTGACCGACCACAACGCCGCGAGGATGCCGCCGGCCACTGCCAGGGCGACAACCACTGCCCACCATCTGGCGGCGCGCATGGAGTACTTCCGGAGGGGGCTCATCGGCTGCCTTTGCTGAAGGTGCTGGAACGCCCCGTACTCCGGTCCGACTTGGAGACTGGGCGGGTTGCAGGTGTGTACTCGCGCTGCGTGCCCCGGCCATTACGCGCGGGGAAGGACTCCACGACCACGGTCAGTAGGCGCCGCGACCGCTGAACACGGCCCCGACGGTCCGGCGCAGGATCAACAGATCGAGTGCCGGCGTCCAGTTCTCGACGTACCGCAGGTCGAGGCGGACCGATTCGTCCCAGGACAAGTCGCTGCGACCGCTGATCTGCCACAGCCCGGTGAGTCCCGGTTTCACCAGCAGCCGGCGCCGAGCGTCGAATGCGTAGGTCGCCACCTCCTCGGGAAGCGGTGGACGCGGCCCGACGAGAGCCATCGCCCCGGTGAGAACGTTGAACAGTTGCGGAAGCTCGTCCAGCGAGTACCTGCGCAGCAACGCACCCGCGCGGGTCGCCCGCGGATCGGCCCTCGGCTCGAGCAGCGGGCCCGCATCGTAGTTCCGCTCGACGAGCGCGGGTCCCTGCTGCTCCGCGTCCACGACGACCGAGCGGAACTTGACCATCCGGAACTCACGGCCTCGCCGTCCGACGCGCGTCTGTCGAAACAGGACGGGCCCACCGTCGTCGATCTTGATCGCGACCGCGACCATCAGCAGGACGGGTGCCAGGATCACGATGAGCAGGACCGCCGCGATCCGGTCGTAGCAGTGCTTCACCATCCAGGACACGCCCGTGTATGTCGGGTTCGTCAGCCGCAGCAGCGGTAGGCCGTCCACCGGCTCGACGTGCAGCCGCGGACCGGCCACCTCCATGAGGCCGGGGTCCACGACGAGTTCGGCGCCGGTGTCCTCCAGACGCCAGGCGAGCTCGTGCAGGCGACGTGACGACCATCCCGGAGTCGCGGCGACCGCGACGACGTGGTGCTCTCCCCGGGACACCACCTCACCGACGGCGTCGAGGTCCCCGAGGACCGGCACCTCGTTGATCTGCTCGGCGCCATCGGGCCCGGTCCCGGTCGGTGTGCAGGCACCAGCCACGATCCATCCCGCGGCCACGTCGCGGCGGGTCCGGACGATGAGGTCCGCGACGGAGTCGGTCGTCCCGATCGCCAGCACCGGGACGAGGCAGCTGCCGCTGTTGCGCTGTCGGTGCAGGCGTGCGCGCAGCCCCAGGCGACCGGCTGCCGCGAGAACCGCCGCCAGCGGGATCAGCCCGAAGACCCACGGTCGAGCGGCGGTGGCGAGCATCGCCAAACCCAGCATGCCCAGCAGGACCGCGCTGGTCACCATTCCTTTGAGGACTCGGGCGAACTCCTCGGGACCCTGACCGAGCACCCGGACGTCCCACGCTCGCGCCGCGTACAGGCAGCTGAGGGTGAGGACCCCCGCGAGTACTCCCACGGCCGGGGTGACGTCGCCGAAGACCGGGACGGCCCTTCCCAACCCGAGCACGTTACCCACGACGACGGCGAGTGCCACGCTGACGACGTCCGACGTCATGACGTGCGCGCGGTAGCGGCGCTGCCACGCCGCGGGGCCAGCAGCACGAGCCGGGTCGGCACGACTGCGTCGTGGAGGTCGCTCCCGACCGCGGCGGAACGCCGACGGGTGGCCTCCGCGGTGCGGGCGCTTCACGCCGAGATCAGAAGTCACGTGTCCCCTCGTTCCTCCGCGTGCAGGAGCGGATGCCGCGGAAGGGTGAAACATGATGGTTGCCGCGAATGGGTCCTCGACCAGCGCTGGGCGCTGATGACGTCGCCCGCCCGGCGCGCCGTGTTACCGCGCAGTCAGCAGCCGGGTGACAGTCCGGCCGACAGTCCTCACTCGACAGGAGCACCGTCAGTACGCACCATCGCCCCGAAGCACTGCCCGGGCGGTCAAGACGAGGATGCGGGCGTCCAGCGCCAGGGTCCAGTTCTCGACGTAGCGCAGGTCGAGCCGCAGCGTTTCCTCCCAGGACAGATCGCTGCGCCCGCTGACCTGCCACAGACCGGTCATCCCCGGCTTGACCAGCAGCCGCCGCCTGGCCTCGGGCGCATAGCCGGCCACCTCCACCGGCAACGGGGGGCGCGGGCCCACGAGTGACATCGTCCCGCCCACGACGTTGAGCAGCTGAGGCAGCTCGTCGAGGGAGAACCGCCGGAGGGTACGACCGACGCAGGTGACCCGGGGATCGCTGCGCATCTTGAACATCGGGCCCGCACCCTCGTTGCTCTCCAGCAGTTCGGCGCGCAGTTCATCGCCGTTCGGTACCATCGACCGGAACTTGATCATTTTGAATTCCCGTCCGCCGACCCCTACCCGGGCCTGTCGGAAGAACACCGGTCCGCCGTCGAAGGCCACGGCCACCGCGACGACGAGCAGGACCGGCGCGAGGAGTACCAGCAGCAGCAGCGCGGCGATCCGGTCCAGCAATTCCTTGAGCAGACGCGAGGCCCCCGTGAACGTCGGGTGGGTCAGCCTCAGCAACGGAAGTCCGTCGAGGGAGTCGACGTGCAGCCGCGGTCCGGCCACCTCCATCAGACCGGGATCGACCACGAGCTCGGTTTCGCTGCCCTCCAAGTCCCAGGCCAACTGCTGCAGACGCCGCGGCGTCCATCCGGGCGCCTGTGCAACGCTGACGGCGTCGAACTGCCGACTGCGGCTGAGAACCGCAACAGCGTCGAGGTCGCCGACCACCGGCACCCCCGCGACCAGATGGCCGTCATCCGGACCACGACCGGTGGGGGTGCACGCGGCGACGACGGTCCAGCCCTCGTGAGGGGCGCGGCAGGTCTGGGCGACGAGTGCTCCGACGGATTCCTCCGTGCCAACGGCAAGTACGCGCGCCATCGCAGCACCGGCACGCCGGCGCCGGTGCAGTTCCCCGCGCAGGACGAGGCGGCCAGCCGTGGCGATCACACCCGCGATCGGGAGCACGCCGAACACCCATGGACGCCCGGCCGGCAGTTGGCTCGCGAGGCTGACGAGAGCGACGATCACGGCAGCACCGAGGAAGCCCCGCAGCACTCGGCTGAACTCCGCGGACCCGTGCCCGAACACCATCGGGTCCCAAGCCCTCGCGACCCCCAGGGCAGCGCCGGTGAGCACGAGCACGACCGCGCCTATGACGAGGACGACCTGGAGGGAGGCTTGACCCCATTGCGCGTAAAGCGCGGAGGAGACGGCCACGGCGAGCAGGTCCGAGACGACCGCACCCGTCCGGTACCAACGCTGCCATCGCGGGCCGGGCCGGCGTCGGTCCACCTGTGGCACCGGCGCCCGGTGCTCAGCAGGCGGCACGAGCGCAGGTCGGAGCGCGCCTTCGACGTCGAGGGCCTCGCTGCTCATGGACCGCTCCCCCCGGCAGATCTCCCCCGACCCGCCGTGAGATCGGCTCGACCGCGGACCTCCGAGCGTTAACAGGTCATCGGCAATCGGCGAGGACCCAGGCACGGGGCGGCCGGCGGGCCACCCCGTCCCGTCGATCGGAGCAGCATCCAAAATGACGCACGACAGCGGCGGCCGGCTCCTCGTCATCGGCTGGCACAACGTCGAGGGCACGTGGTGCTTCCCAGGCGCACGTGGAGCCGGGCTCCGCGGCCTTGCCCGACAACTGCGCACGCTGCAGGCAGTGGCCAACGTCGTGCCGCTGGCCGCAGCGCTGGCCGACCTCGCTTCAGGACGGCGGCTCCCCCCGCGGGCCGTGGCAATCACCTTCGACGACGGCTACCGGGACAACCTCACTCTCGCGGCACCGCTTCTGCGTGAACTGCGGCTGCCTGCCACCTGTTTCCTGGTGCCGGGCCTGTTGGACCGCACCGCGCGTGCGTGGTGGGAGGAATTGGCCTCTGCTGTGACGAACGCTCGGGCGCCCGAGATCGTCTGGGAGGAGCGCACACATTCCCTGCGCACCCCGGTGGAGCAGGCCGTTGCCACGCGCGCGCTGTCCGATCGTCTGAAGCAGCACGACTGCACCGTGCGTGAGACCGCCCTCGACGAGCTGACCGGCCTCCTCGATCCGGCGCGCGGCTACACCGTCGACGAGCACTTCATGGACTGGGACGAAGCGCTGAGGCTGCAGGAGCACATGGAGATCGGGTCCCACTCGCTGCGCCATGCGATCCTCTCCCGCGAGAGCACGCGGCAGCAGTATCTCGATTTGTGGACGGCGCGCAGGCAGCTGCAGGAGCGGCTCGGCGTCGAGGCCGCCGTATTGGCCTACCCGAACGGCACCGCCGTCGACTACGGGCCCACCACTCTCGCCGCCGCTGCTGCGGCGGGCCACGCGCACGCCGTCACGACGCGGCGCGGCGTCAATCGGCCGGCCACGCCGCGCTTCGAGGTGCGTCGAACGGTGATGGACCCGAGACGCGGCGTCCGCGACCTGCGAAAGCTCGTCCGGGATATCCTCAGAAGCAGCGACGGACCGCCTCCGGCCATGCCGTCCCGCTCGGCAGCGCCGCAGGTCGGGTCCGCGCCGTGAGGGGAAGCGTATCGCGAGGGGCACGCGGTCGACCGGTCCGTCCGGAGGAGCTCGGCGCGGCCGACGTCAGCCGGTGGCGGGAGCTCCAACACGCCGACCCGGCCCTGACGAACCCCTTCCTCGCGCCCGAGTACGCAATCGCCGTCGGAGCCGTGCGCCCGCAGGCGCGGGTTGCGGTCCTCGACGAGGGCTTCTTCGCGTTCGAGGACCACGGGACCGGTATCGGCCTGCCGCTCGGGGCCGGCCTGTCCGACCAGCAGGCGGTCATCGGGGGGAAGGACGTGGACGCCCGCGAGCTCGCGGCGCGGTGCGGGGTGCACGCGCAGTGGTTCGAGCACGTGCCCGAGCCGCTGTTGCCCGACGGTGTGAACCGTGTCGTTCGCTACCCGTCTCCGGTGATCGACCTGAGCGAGGGCTACGAGGCGTTCTTCGAGAGGCGCCGCCGAGCGTCGAAGAGTCTGGTACCGACGATGCAGCGCAAGCGGCGCAAGATGGAACGCGAGATCGGTCCGACCCGGTTCGTCTTCGCCTCGAATGATCGGGCTGTTCTGCGCGACGTGATGCGGTGGAAGTCGCAGCGGTACGCAGAACTGGGTGCATGGGACCGCTTCGCTGCCCCCTCGACGATCGCCTTGGTCGAGGCGCTGCACACGACCCAGGCCCCCGGGTGTTCGGGAACACTCTCGGTGCTCTACGCCGGGGACGAGGTGGCTGCCGCCCATTTCGGTCTGCGGTCGGAGCAGGTGTTGACCAGCTGGTTCCCCACCTACAATCCGGAATTCGGCCGGTATTCCCCCGGCCTGCTCCTGCACTTCCTCATGGCCGAGGCCGCAGCCGAGTGCGGGATGGTCGCCTTCGACCTCGGTGCCGGTGATCACGGCTATAAAGATGTGCTGCGGGCGTCGGAGGGCACCCTTGCCCGGGGATGGGCGTTCCGCGGATCGGCAGCCGGCATCGGCCGCCGGGTCGCGACCGCGCCGGGACACGGTATTCGGTCGCTTGCGCGCCGGTCTCCCCGAGTTCGGATGGCGATGCGCGGCGTGCGCGACAACGTCCGGGCCGCGGGAGCCCGGCTCGGGAGGAACGCGCATGTCGACTCGGGCGACGGGTGAACCTGCAGCTCTGGGCTCGGCTCACGGTGAGCGCTGCGCGGATCAGCGATGCACCTCGCGGCGCATCCTGGGCCGACCTGGGCGAAAGGAGATCAGGACCGTTCGGTCGGATCGTAGTGCGGCATTCTCGGCTGTTCTTCCTCCTCCCGCCGCCGGTGCCGGCGCCGGCCCTCCCCCTGCCGGGGCGCGGGAATCGCAGAAGGTGCCACCTCCGCCCGGCGCAACCCGCCCCGGCCGTCAACGCCGCGCCGGGCCGCCGGTACAGCGGGGAGCAGCTCGGTCACCACGTCTGCCGAACTCACCACGGCGGGCGGCGGCGCAGCCCGGGGCACCCTGATCGTCCGTAGCGCCCGCGCATCCACGAGCCGGGCAATGAGCACCTGCACCACCGTCCGCACCGCGTCGCCGTCGCGCGGGCCGACAGGCCGCCGCGCGTCCCCGAGCAGCTGCAGTGCCCCGAACCCGATGGGCCCGCTGCGTAGCGGCACGACCACCGAGCTCGTCCGCCCGGTCTCCGCAGCGACGGCGGCGAGCTCCGGGAGCCCGAGGCGGGTGAGGTCGGGGGTGTGCAGCGGTCGGCCGCTGCGGATCACGGCCGGCATGGGGCCGGTGCCCGCGCGCCGCTGGGCTTCCCCCATCCAGCCGGCCTGCGCGTCCGACGCCGCGACCGCCGGCTCCTCGTCGGAGGGCTCGGTGACCATCACCAGCGCCGCCGCCACGCCGAGCGCAGGCGGCAGAACCTCGCACAGCCGCCCGAGCTCGGCGCGCAGGTCCAGCTCGCCGGCACTGAGGCGCGCGAGGTGCAACGCGAGCGATGTCAGGGACGTATCGACCGCGGTCACCGCGGTGCCGCCCAGCAGGTACGAAACATGACGACTCCTCGGCCCGGCGGGTGGGGAGCGAGCCGGGCGTTCGATCAGGTGTCGCCCGACGACGCCGTCCCGTTACGCCGACGGGCCGGGCTTGACGGGGCGCCGTGCGCGCCACCAGTATTCCACTAAGACATTAGTTATTTGAGGTGGCGATGGACTTCCGGATCGAGCGCCGGTCGGGTGTGCCGACCTACCTGCAGATCGTCACGCAGGTCAGGCAGGCCCTGCGCCTGGGCACCCTGCGCCCCGGGGACCGGCTCCCGACGGCGAAGGCGGTGGTCGCGCAGACCGCCGTCAACGCCAACACCGTGCTCAAGGCCTACCGCGAGCTCGAACGGGACGGGCTCGTCGAGCCCCGTCCGGGCCTGGGCACCTTCGTCCTGCGGTCGCTGGCCCGACCGGATTCCGACGCCGACGTCCTGCTGCGGGCCGAGCTCGAGAAGTGGATGGCGCGGGCGGCCGCGGCCGGCCTCGACCGCGAGGACATCGATGCGCTGGTCACCGACGTGCGCGACCAGCAGTTCCCGAGGGGAGAACACGCATGACCGAGGCCCCCGTGCTGCGGGTGGACGGCGTGGGCAAGCAGTTCCGTGCGCGCTGGGCGCTGCGCGACTGCTCGCTCGAGCTGCCCCGCGGCCAGGTGTCCGCGCTGATCGGCCCGAACGGGGCCGGCAAGTCGACGCTCCTGATGCTCGTCACCGGGCTTCTCCGGCCCACCACGGGCACGATCGACGTCCTCGGCGAGGATCCGACCCGCACCGGCATGCCGACCGGAGCGAGCTTCATGGCCCAGCACAAGCCGCTGTACCGGACGTTCCGGGTCGCGGAGATGCTGCGCGCCGCCGCCACGCTCAACCGCCACGGGCGCTGGGACGCCGGGCACGCGGCGCGCCTCGTCGAGGAGGCGGGGATCGGGCCGCAGGAGCGCGTCCGGGAGCTCTCCGCCGGGCAGCGGGCGCGCGTCGCGCTCGCGATCGCGCTGGGGCGCCGTCCCGACCTGCTGCTGCTGGACGAGCCGCTCGCGGAGCTGGACCCGCTGGCCCGCAGGCAGGTGATGGGCACGCTGCTCGCGGAGGCCGCCGAGACCGGGATGACCGTGCTGATGTCCTCGCACGTGCTCGCCGACCTCGAGGACGCCTGCGACCACCTCGTGCTCCTGCGCCACGGCCGGGTGCGCCTCGCCGGCGACATCGACGCCCTGCTCGACGGGCACCGGCACCTGACCGGGCCCGCGGACGGGAACGCCGACCTCGCACATCCCGCGACCGTCCACACCACGACCGCGGGACGCCAGACCCGCGCGCTGGTCCGCGGCATGGACACCCCGCCGGGCTTCCGCGCGGAGCGCCCCGGACTCGACGACCTCGTCCTCGCGTACCTGCAGGAACCGGAGCGTGCCGCATGACATGGCTCGTCTGGCGCCGGCAACGTGCCGCCCTGCTGACGGCCGCGTCGCTGGTGGCCGTGTTCGCCGTCGTGCTCGTCGCCGCCCGCCACGACCTCGTGACCTTCCTGCGGGAGTACGGGGTCGACGAGGCCTGCTTCGAGACCGTGACGCCGGTGTGCCGCCAGCGGACCCCGTCGCCGTTTGCCGTCGACCTGCCCTGGGCCTACGGCCCGTTCTGGGGTTTGAGCCGCTCGGCGCTGCTGATCACGCCCCTCACGCTCGGACTGGTCGCCGGCGCCGGACTGTTCCGGCGCGAGCGCGACGAGGGCACCGATGTCCTCGCCCTCACGCAGAGCACCACGGTCACGCGGTGGTGGGCGACCGGCCTGCTGGTGGCCGGCATCCCCGTCGCCGTGCTCAGCGGCCTGCTCGGCGCCCTCGCCCAGTGGGCCTACGCACCGTTCTCGCTGATCGTCTACCCGTACAGCCCGCTCGAGAGCCCGCTCTTCGGCACCTCGGGGATCGTGCCGATCGCGTACACCCTGCTGGCGTTCACACTCGCGGCCGGCACCGGGCTCGTCGCCCGCGGGAGCCTGGCACCGGTCGTCGTCGCGGTCGTCGGATACAGCGTGGTGATGTTCGTGCTCACGGTCTACGCCCGGGAGCACTACCTGCCCGCCGTTGTCGTGCACCTGGAGGCGGACCCGGACGGCGAGTTCCCCCGCACCAGCGGCACGTGGGAGCTCGGGCGCCGCCTGCTCGACGACCAGGGGAACAGGCACCACCCCACCGAATGCGAGCCGACCGAACTCAGCGGCCAGTGCTACCAGCGGCTCGGCGTGACCGAAGCGGAGGTGCGCACCCAACCCGACAGCCGCTATTGGGCCTTCCAGCTCATCGAGACCGCGATCCTGCTGGCGCTGTCGGCCGTGCACCTGGCGCTCACCCACCCCCGGTTCGTCGCGCGGCTGCGGGAGAAGCCGAGGTTCGGGTTGAGCACCGCCGGCGGATCCCGGTGAGGGTGTTCACCCAACGCACGCCGTACTCGCTCGCGACCCGCTCCCGATCAGAAGGGGGGAGGGCCGGTTTCGCCGGAGGGTAGGGGTGGGTCGGTGGGTCTGCGTGCGAAGTAGTCGTCGTAGTCCTGTTGTGTCATTCGCGGGGGTGGTGGTGTCGGGTCCGGCCGGTTCCGGGGTGGTGTTGTGGGTGGGTCGGGGTCGGGGCGGTAGTCGTGGGGGTGGCTGTAGTAGCGGTGTCCGGTGGGGGTTCTCCATTGGATGCGGCCGTCGGGTAGTGCGCGGACTGTCCATCCGGGGGCGTGTTTCATGAGGTGGTCGTGTCCGCAGCAGCCGTTGAGGTTTTTGTCGTTGGTGGGGCCTTGGGGGAAGGGTTGGATGTGGTCGAGGTGGGAGTCGAGCATGCGGCGGCGGCAGATGGGGTTGCGGCAGTACACGTCGCGGGCTCGGACGAAGTCGGCGAGTCCGACTGGTGGTCGGTAGGTTTTTCGTCCGTGGTCGAGGACGGTGCCGGATAAGGGGTCATAGACCAGGCGTCGCAGGTTGGCGTCGGCGGCGATTCCGCGGGCCAGTTGTGCGGGGATGGGTCCGTGGCCGACCAGTTCGCAGGGTTGGTCGTCGGCGCCGATCAGTGTGGAGAACGGCATCAGTACTTGGACCAGGGGTTTGTTCGGGGTGACCGGCTTGGGTAGTAGTCCGCCGGCGTTGTTTCCCGGCGGGGAGCCACCGGCCCGGCTCTGCTCGTGCGCACCCCGGCCCGGGCTGCGGCGCTCGGGTGCAGCACCGTTGTGGTTGCCGCCCGTATCGGCCTCGCCGCTGCTGCCTTTGGTGTCGGAGCCGGATTCGGAGGCATCGGAGATGGCATCGGAGATGGCATCGGAGATGGCATCGGAGATGGCGTCGGGGTCGGCGGTGTCGTTCTCGTCGCGGTCACCGGTGTCGGCAGTGCCGGCGGCGGGGCTGGGACTGGCGTCGTCATCAGCAGCACCGGAGGCATCGGCGTCGCTGTCTGCATCGGCAGCAGTGGAGCAGGGGCTGGCCTCGTCGCCATCGTCAATGTCGTCGTCGATGTCGTCGTCGGCGTCAACGTCGTCGGCGTCATTGGTGTCGGTGGTGTGGGTGTTGTATGCGGCGTGTGTGAGGACTCCGGTCAGGAGTGCGACGACGAGGTCGGAGCGGCGGTTGTCGATTCCGCGGGGGTCGTGGCGGC
>NZ_NKYF01000014.1 GCF_002262885.1 Pseudonocardia sp. MH-G8
GATCATCCGATGCCTCAAACGCTACGTCGCCCGCGAGGTCTACACCGCCCTAACCCACAGCCACCAAGATCTTCAGATCACGGGTTGACTTCCATAGGAGCATCGGGCAGGGGGGGCGCGACTCGCGGAGGTGAGGGCGCGACTCGCGGGCGCGGAGCGCTCACGCCGTCCGCGAGCGCCGGCCCTCCTGCTACTGGAGCAGGCCGATGACGAGGGCCATGCCGAGGAACAGCACGAACTGATACGCACTGTTGATCACGGTGAGCTGACCGGGCTTCTGCTCGAAGCCGTTGTGCTGAGCCAGGGTCGAGACCGAGAAGCCGAGCCATGCAGTGAAGCCGACGGCCAGTGCCGGCCAGACCGAATCACTGCCGAAGAACACGGATACGACGGAGCAGGCGGCGGCGAGGGCCAGCGCGGTGACGATGATCGACACCACCAGGACCGCGAACGGACCCTTGCCGGCTCTGATCGAGTCCTCTTCGGTCACCCCGGTCAGCTTCCGCCAGACACCGCCGGCGAGACCCCAGTCGCTGTACCAGACCCAAGCTGTCGCCATACCGACCACGATCGCGGCCACGACAGCCGGCCAACCGATGCTCACGTCCACGGAAGCCTCTCTTCTCGGCGACAGCCTGCGCAGTTGATATCATCAACCGTGATGGAGAAAGTCAACCAGCAGCCGAAGAGGTCCCGCACCTACGGGCAGTTCTGCGCTCTCGCGCGGTCCCTGGACATCGTGGGTGAGCGCTGGACTCTGCTCATCGTGCGCGAGCTCCTTCCCGGTCCGATGCGCTACACCGAGCTGAAGGTCTCGCTCAAGGGCATCGCGACGAACCTCCTGGCCGAACGGCTGCGGACCATGGAGGCGAACGGGGTGGTCGAGCGCCGGCTGGAGGAGTCGGGCGTTGCCTACGCCCTGACGCCCTGGGGCATCGGACTGCGGGAGCCGATGGAAGCGCTCGGTCGGTGGGGAGCGCCGCTGCTGGCGCCAGGGCGCGGCGACGACGCGTTCCAGCCACGCTGGCTGACCCTCGCATTGCCCGCCCTGCTCGCCGGCGCGGCGCTCTCGAGTCCCGTGGAGATCGGGATCGAGGTCGACGGCTTCCTCATGGTCCTGAGGATCGACGAGGACGGCCCCAGCGCGTTCGTCCGCCCCGACGACGAGCCAGAGACGGTCCTCGCCGCCGCGCCGGACGTCATCGTCGCGCTTGCCGCCGGAGGAATCAGCATCGAGCAGGCACTGGCCGTGGGCGAGTTCCGGGGCGACCCAGACGTCCTTCGGGCCGTGTTCGCCGCCGGCGGGGCAAGCTCGGCCCCTCCGTTTCCGCCGATGACCGGCGACTGACAGCCACGCGGACGGTCGGCCGCCGCACGCGTCGCGCATTGTCCGACTCCGTCGGCGAGAGCGCCAGACAGCCGCCCGCGAACCTGGCACCGCAGCAGCAATCCCCGTCGATCGAGGCCCGAGACCTGCCGCAGCGCCAGATCGGCGAGCTGCTCAGCCCTTCTGCGACAGTGCGAACGGCAGCACGGCCGTGGCGCCCGCGCGCCGCAGCAGGCGGGCGGCGACCGTGGCCGTCCAGCCCGTGTCGATGACGTCGTCCACCAGGAGCACCGGGCCGGCCGGGACGTCGAACGCCGGCGGTTCGAACGCCGACCAGACCGCGGCGAGGCGCTGGGCGCTGTTCGCGTGCTCAGCGGGGCGCTCGCCGACGGGGGGGAGCACGCCCAGCAGGGGGAGCCGGCCCACGTCGGCGATCCGGCGTGCGAGGTGGTCGAGCTGGTGCGGGCGGGTACGGGAGCCGATGCCGACGACCCCGACAGGGCGCTCCTCCCAGCCCCAGCCGGCGAGCACCCGCACGCACGCGTCGAGGACGTCCTTCGGGACGGGCGCGTCCTCGCCCTCGACGAGCTCGCGCAGCCGGGTGCCCCACCCGATGTCGGACAGCCGCCCGATCACCCGGCCCGGGGCGGCCAGCTCGCCCGCCGGGATCCGCCCGGACACCGGGACGTCCAGCTCGGCCATCCCGCTGGGCCACTGCTTGCGGGGCGCGACCTCGATGCCGGGGCGTGTGATGCGCTCCTGTGCCGCGGCGGCCGTGCCGGCGTCGACGTCGGTGCTCCACGCCGGGGTGGTGCACGTGTCGCACCGGCCGCACCGCTCCGGCGCCGGGTCGTCGAGCTGGCGGCGCAGGAACTGCATGCGGCACTCGGTGGTGTCGATGTAGTCGAGCATGGCCTGCTGCTCGACGCGGCGGGCCTCGGAGATGCGCTGGTGGCGCTCGCGGTCGTAGACCCATTCCTGCCCGGTGCCGACCCACCCGCCCTTGACGCGCCGCGCGGCGCCGTCGCTGTCGAGCACCTTGAGCAGCATCTCCAGCCGGGTGCGGGACAGGTCCACGCGCGTCTCGATGGCGGCCGTGGAGAGCGTCTCCTCCCCGAGCACGGCGAGGGTCTGGCGCACGAGCGGCTCGGGCGGGAACGCGAGCGAGGCGAAGTAGGCCCAGATGTCGCGGTCCTCCCGGCCGGGCAGCAGCACCACCTCGGCGCGCTCCACGGCACGGCCGGCGCGCCCGATCTGCTGGTAGTAGGCCACCGGCGACGCCGGCGCCCCGAGGTGCACGACGAAGCCCAGGTCGGGCTTGTCGAAGCCCATCCCGAGCGCGCTGGTGGCCACCAGCGCCTTGACGCGGTTGGCCAGCAGGTCGCCCTCGGCGGCGAGGCGCTCCGCGGGGTCGGTCTTGCCCGTGTAGGAGGCGACGGGGTGGCCGCGCTCGCGCAGGAACTCGGCGACCTCCTCGGCCGCGGCGATCGTGAGCGTGTAGACGATGCCGGCACCGGGCAGCGCGTCGAGGTGCTCGGCGAGCCAGCCGAGTCGCTGCGCGGGCGTGGCCAGCTGCACGGCGGACAGGCGCAGGCTCTCCCGATCGAGCGAGCCGCGCAGCACGAGCGTGTCGCCGGCGTCGTGGCGGCCCAGCCCGAGCTGCTCGGTGACGTCGACGACCACGCGGTCGTTGGCGGTGGCCGTGGTGGCCAGCACCGGGATGCCCGCCGGCAGCTCGGCGATGAGCGCGCGCAGGCGCCGGTAGTCGGGCCGGAAGTCGTGACCCCAGTCGGACACGCAGTGCGCTTCGTCGACCACCAGCATCCCGGCGCTCGCGGTGAGCCGGGGCAGCACGCGATCGCGGAAATCGGGGTTGTTGAGCCGCTCCGGGCTCACCAGCAGCACGTCGACCTCGCCCGCGTCGACCGCCGCGTAGGTGCGCTCCCAGTCGCCGGTGTTGGCCGAGTTGACCGTGGCGGCGCGGATGCCGGCGCGCTCGGCGGCGTCGATCTGGTTGCGCATCAGCGCGAGCAGCGGCGAGACGATCACGGTGGGGCCCGCGCCCGCCTCGCGCAGCAACGCCGTGGCCACGAAGTACACCGCGGACTTGCCCCACCCGGTGCGTTGCACGACCAGCGCGCGCCGCCGCTGCTCGACCAGCGCCTGCACCGCGGCCCACTGGTCCTCGCGCAGCCGCGCCCCCGGGCCGGCGAGGGTGGCCAGCACGGCCTCGGCGCGCTCGCGGAGATCGGGTCCGGTAGCTGTGGTCACGCCCCCATGGTGGACGAGACCGCCGACAGTTCCGAAGGGGGTGTGGAGCCACCCGGACGGGGAACTCCGACGTATGAGCAGCGCCTCCCGGAACTGGCCCTTCGTGATCAGACGATGCACCCGGTGCACGAGGGAGGCCGTCGTCGTGGTCGCTGCGGACAAGGGCCCCGGAACGGTGGCGGCGTGCGCCGAGCACCTGGAGTGGGCGTTCTTCCTGGGCATCGGGGAGTGGAGCGGGCGGCGCCGCACCGCCTGACCCGCCCCGGCCCTGGGCGGATCACCGGCCCACGAGGCAGGATGGCCGGGTGGACGCGCCCCAGGAACCGCTGTTCGGTTCGGTCGACGACGTCGCCGAGCGCCTCGCCGGTGTCGGCTACCTCGCCTCGACAGGCGTGGCCACCACCGTCTACCTCGCCGACCGGCTCGGCAAGCCGCTGCTGGTCGAGGGTCCGGCCGGGGTCGGCAAGACCGAGCTCGCCAAGGCCGTGGCCGCCTCCACCGGTGCCGGCCTCGTGCGGTTGCAGTGCTACGAAGGCATCGACGAGGCACGCGCCCTCTACGAGTGGAACCACGCCAAGCAGCTGCTGCGCATCACGGCCGGGCAGGGGCGCGAGTCCTGGGACGACACGCGCGACGACGTGTTCTCCGAGGAGTTCCTGCTGCCCCGCCCGCTGCTCACGGCCATCCGCCGCCCCGAGCCCACGGTGCTGCTCGTCGACGAGATGGACAAGGCCGACGTGGAGGTCGAGGGCCTGCTGCTGGAGGTGCTCTCGGACTACCAGGTGACGGTCCCGGAGATGGGCACGATCACCGCGACGCGCCGCCCGTTCGCGCTGCTGACCTCGAACTCGACGCGCGAGCTGTCCGAGGCGCTCAAGCGCCGTTGCCTGTTCCTGCACCTCGACTTCCCCGACGCCGACCTGGAGCGGCGCATCGTGCTGAGCAGGGTGCCCGAGCTGCCCGAGGCCCTGGTGGACGCGCTGGTGCGCACGGTCCGCGTGCTGCGCGGGCTGGAGCTGCGCAAGGCCCCGTCCGTGGCCGAGACGATCGACTGGGGCCGCACCCTGCTCGCCCTGGGCATGGACACCCTCGACGACGACACGGTGCGCGCCACCCTCGGCGTGGTGCTCAAGCACCAGTCCGACGCGGTGAAGGCGGTCGCGGAGCTGCGGCTGAACTAGCCGCCGGCACGGCCCTGTGATCCATCTGAGCCGCGCTGGGCCGACCCGGCGGCCGCATTGGCGCGCTTCTCGGACTGATCAAGCCGCCTTGATCGCCGCGAGCAGTACATGATGGTGGGAGGAGCCGATCTGCCGTACTGCTCAGATCGATCACCGCGGGCCTCGTCCTGCAGGCGATCGGCGGCATCGAGGGGAGGCCGACCGGTGGGTTGGACGTTTGATGAGCTCCGCGCGGCGGTCCAGCGACCCCTGGGTGATCCGGGTCCGTCCCGGCCGGTCATCGTGGTCAACGACCTCCGCGACGACGGAGTGCACCTCGTCGTCGATCTGGAGGCAGGCGGCGCGGAAGAGCGTTCGCGGCGATGGGAACTCGCCTTCCCCTCGGTCGAAGGCGACCTGACGCGGATGCCGCTCGATCACGCCGCCCTCATCGTGCGCGCGAACATCGAGGAGTGGTGGGACACGAGGGGCCAGTACCCGGAGGGCATGCCCTGTGTGGCGCAGAAGCGGCTCGGCTGACGACCTGCCCAGGTCGGGGACGGCCGCCTGAGAGTCACGATATTCGGTAGTTGTGCCAACCGGGTTGCCCTCGGCGCGGGGGTCGGGTCGGGCGCGCTACCGGACCAGTCGCTGCATGACCCGGTGAACGTCGTGGCCACCGCGCTAGAGGCTGCCCATCGGCCTCGCCCTTCTCCGCGCGCCGGTGCGCGCTCTTGATCCATCTGAACCGCGCATGGCGCTGACGTACTTCTCGGACCGATCGACCCTCCTTGATCGCCGCGAGCAGTACGTGACGGTGACAGGAACCGCTCTGACGTACGGCTGGAATCGATCCCCGATCGGCCGACCGCGTCGTCGCCGCGGTGCTCGCCGGATGGGCGGCTCAGAGCCGTGACCGGCGCACCCGGAGCCGGTCGAACGCCGCTGCGAGAACGATGATCAGTCCGGTGCTGAGTACCTGCAGGTAGTTCGACAGGTGCAGCAGGACGAAGGCGTTCTGGATCAGCCCTAGTAGTACGGCGCCGAGCAGGGCCCCGGTGACGCTGCCGCGACCGCCCGACAGGCTCGTCCCGCCGATGATCACAGCGGCGATGACCTGGAGTTCGAGCCCGACCGCGGCGTTCGGTTCGGCCACGCCGAGCTGCGCGCCGCGGATCAGGCCGGCGAGCCCGGCGAGTACGCCGACCAGGACCAGACAGGTCACCTTGATCCGGGCGACCGGTATGCCGGACAGCCGGGCGGCGTCCCGGTTGTCGCCGACCGCCTGGACCTGGTTCCCGAACACCGTGCGGGTCAGAACCAGCTGTCCGAGGACCGCGATCACGAGCAGGACGATCACCTGCACCGGGACGGGGCCGACGGCGCCCTGGCCGAGCGCCTGCAATGCGGGAGGGCCGTTCACAGGGAGGCCGCCGGTGATGAGGAGGCTGAGCCCGCGAGCAACCGACAACATGCCGAGCGTGACGATGAAGGAGTTGACCCGGATCCGCGTGACGACAAGACCGGACACGAGGCCGACCACGCCACCGACGAGCAGGCCCACGGGGATGGCGAGCACGGATGAGGTCTCGGCCGCCACGGTGAACGCGGTGACCCCGGACAGCGCGACGACGGACCCGACCGACAGGTCGAGCTCGCCCGCGATCAGGACGAACGTCATCCCGACCGCGACGATCCCGGTGATCGCGATGGCGCGGAGGAGGTTGAACAGGTTGGTGCCGGTAGCGAAGTTGGGGTTCCCGATCGCGATGCAGATGGCGAGCACGAGGATGACCAGCGCCACCCCGACCTCGGGTTTCCGCGCCGAACGCCGCAGCCAGGTGTCGGCGGTCGGTGCAGCCACCGCTTCATGTGCGGCGACATCGGTCCTGGTGCTCATGCTGTCTCCCCGAACGACGCGGCCATGATCGATCTGACATCGGTGGATTCCGGGATCTCCGCCGCGATCCGGCCCCGCCGCATCACGACGACCCTGGTCGCGAGCTCTCCGATCTCCTCGACCTCGCTGGAGATCAGCAGCACGCCCATGCCCTGGGCGGCGAGATCCCGGACGATGCCGTAGATCTGGTCCTTCGCCCCGACGTCGATTCCACGGGTCGGCTCGTCGAGGATGAGCACCTCGGGTCGGGTCATCAGCCAGCGCCCGATCACGGCCTTCTGTTGATTGCCGCCGGACAGGCTGGAAATGGGGTCGCCGAGCGACGCGGCCTTGATGCCGAGCCGATCGCTGAGATCCTCCGGAGTGGGTGGCGCGCTCCCGTTGCTGCGCAGGCCCGCCGCCGCGGCGCGCATGTTCCACCGCACACTCATTCCGGGGAACACGCCCTGCTCGGCACGGTCCTCGGGTACGAGCGCTATTCCGTTCGCGATCGCGTCGCGAGGACCGCTCCAACGCACCGGTTCCCCCCGTCTCCGGATCGTGCCGCGGTCCGGCCGGTTGAGCCCGAACAGGCAGCGGGCGAGTTCCGTTCGGCCCGCGCCGACCAGCCCGGACACGCCGACGATCTCGCCGGCCCGGACGGTGAGCGAGACGTCCTCGAACTCGCCGCTCCGGGCGAGACCCCGGCACTCGAGGAGGGGCTCGCCCGCAGGCTGGTCGGACCCGTCGGATCGCTGGGCGGCAGGGGTCGCGTCCGTGACCGTTCTTGCGCGCCCGAGAGAGGCCGACCTCGGCCGGTCGGTCACCGACTGGTGGCCTTCGGAGATCGTGGCGATCACCTGCGCCGGGTTCGTGTCCGCGATCGGGCCCGCCCACACGCTGCTGCCGTTCCGCAGGATCGTCGCGCGGTCCGCGATCGAGAACACCTCGCTGATCCGGTGGCTGATGAGTACGACCGCGGCACTCGAGGAGCACAGCCTGCGCACGACGTCGAACAGCCGGGTGGTCTCCGCGGGTGACAACGCCGAGTTCGGCTCGTCGAGGAACAGCACACGAGGCTCGAGGGTCAGGGCTTTCGCGATCTCGACCATCTGTCGTGACGACACCGAGAGGTCGGCGACCTTGGCGTCGAGATCGAGGTCGAGACCGACCTCGCGCAGCGATCCGGCCATCTCCGCCCGTCGCCGGCGAGGTCGCCACGAGCGGTGCCATCCGGCGTGTGCCAGCTCGGGGAGGAGCAGGTTCTCCAACACGGTCAGGTTCGGCGCGAGCGCCGGTTCCTGGTGGACCACGGCGATGCCGGACCGGGAGGCCTCGTGCGGACCGGCGAAGCGCGCCGGCACGCCGTCGAGGAGGATCTCCCCGTGGTCGGGGGCGACGGCCCCCGAGCACGCCGCCACCAGTGTCGACTTCCCCGCGCCGTTCTCCCCGAGGAGGGCGTGAACCTCCCCGGGGCGGAGCGCGAGATCGACCCCGCGCAGAGCCGCGACCCCACCGAACGACTTGCGCAGAGAGCGCACGGCGAGGATCGGCTGAGTCACTCCGTCCCCTGGGACCGGAGCACCTCGTCGACGTTCTCCGTGGTCATCACGGCGACGTCGACCGGCTGGAAGTACTTCTCGGGCTTCGGCTGGCCGGCGAGCATGTTGAACAGGTCGATGGCCGTGTCGTAGCTGGAACCGTAGGGGTCCTGGCCGACCGCCGCCTGCATCACGCCGGAGCGGATGAGGTCGACGTTCTGCGGGACGAAGTCGTAGGCGACGACGGCGACCTTTCCAGTCCGGCCCCGCTGTTGAACGGCCTGGCCTGCGCCGAACGGTCCGCCCGCCGTCACGTAGATGCCACGGAGATCCGGGTTGGCGGTCATCAGGTCGTTGGCCTGGCTGAGCGCCTGGCCTGCGTCGTCGCCGTTCTCGACGGTGCCTACGATCGGTGAACCGGGGCACTCCTGGGCATACGCATCGACGAAACCCTGGCGTCGCTGCTCGTGCTGCTGTACCGAGAACGACCCCGTGATGATGCCGATGCTGCCGGTGCACAGGGTGGCTTGTGCCATGGCCGTGGCGGCCTTGGCCCCTGCGTCGATCGCCGGCTGGCCGCGGAAGAACGCCGCACCCGCTTGTTGTGCGCAGTTCCCCTCGGCGATGAACGTCGCGACGGGGACCGCGGCGGCTGCCCGGCTGATGGCGGGGCAGGCGCCGTCGGCGAGGGAGACGACACCGATCGCGTCATACCCCTGGCTGACGGCCGAGTTGAGCGCGTTCTCGACGGTCGGCACGTCCATCGCCGACCCCGCGGTGATGTAGTCGACGCTCGCCCCGTGTGCGGAGAGCTCGTGGTTCGCGGCCTCCGCCCCCTGGATGACCGTGTCCCAGAACGGATTGTTGGCGAAGGCGATCAACGCTATGCGCGTGCCGGGGAGATTCACGTCCGCGGCCGACCGGTGCCCGACCGAGTTCCCGGAGTCGCCCTGGACCACTCCGAGGGAGGGGCCACCGGTTCCATCGGCGCGTTCGGCGTCGCTGGTGCTGCATCCCGCGGCGGCGAGTGCGACCGCTGCAGCGAGCACCACGGCACGGACTGTCGATCTCATCGCCCACACAGGACTCTCTCCCTCTCACGACGGTGTGTGAGCGGTCGGACGGGCCGACTCCTGCGGGCGGTTCCGAACGGCCGGCTCACGGGGAGGGGCCATCGGCCCCGCCGGTGGTGTCGATTCGCCGAAGTGCCTGCGTATCGATGTGTTAGCGCTACCGGTAGCGCTAACATAGATGAGCGGCGTGCGCCTCGCAATCCCCGACGCGGCCACAGTGGAGACGATCGAGCCGCACATGGCTGTCCCGGCAGCCGCGCCGACGTACTTCTCCGGCCGATCAAACCGTCTTGGTCGGCGTGAGCAGCACATGATGGTGGCGGGGACCGCTCTGGTGTACTGCTCGGATCGTTCACCGCCTGGCGGACCGGAGCGACCGGGGAGGACCGGGCATGGGGCTGGAGATCGAGAGCAGGCCGTCCGACTCGCCCTACGTCGAGCGGGTGTGGCGCAGCCGCAGCACCGGCGTGGCCCGCATGACGTCGGTCGCCACCGCGCACTGGGACCTGGTCGTGTGGGAGCAGCGCGGTCGGGTGCAGGTGGGCGTGCAGGGGCCGGAGGCGCGGGCGAACCCGGCGCCCGTCCCCGAGGAGGCCGTGTTCTTCGGGATCAGCTTCGCGCTCGGCACGTCGATGCCGCACCTCCCGGCCGCCCGGCTCGTCGGTCGCGGTGCCGACGTTCCCGCCGCACTCGCCCGTTCCTTCTGGCTGCACGGCTCCGCGTGGCACCTCCCGGAATACGACAACGCCGAGGCGTTCGTGGGGCGGCTGGTCGGCGAGGGCGTGCTGGTCCGCGACCCCGTCGTCGCCGCGGTGCTCGACGGCCGGACGCCGGACGCGTCCGAGCGGACCGTCCAACGGCACTTCCTCGCCTCGACGGGCCTCACCCGGGGCGCCGTCCGGCAGATCGACCGGGCCCGGCGGGCGGCGGTGCTCGTCCAGGAGGGCGTGCCGACGCCCGAGGTCGTGCACCGGCTCGGGTACTTCGACCACCCGCACCTGGCCCGGTCGTTGTCCCGCTACGTCGGACGGACGGCCGGTCAGCTGCGCGCTCCGGTGCCGGGCGAGCCGCTGTCGCTCCTGTACAAGACATGATCTCGCCTGGCCCATAGCCTTCCGGCGTTCCATCGACGGAGGGGAAACGCATGCGCAGGGTGGTCTCGAGCCCGTTCATCTCGCTCGACGGTGTGGTGGAGTCGCCGGACCAGTGGCAGTTCGACTTCGACGCCGAGATGGGCGCCGAGATGGAGCGGGCACTGGCGGCGGCCGACACGGTGCTTCTGGGCCGGGTGACCTACACGGAGTGGGCCGGCTACTGGCCGAACGTCGACGAGGGCGAGGACGCCGGGTTCGCGAGCTGGATCAACAACGCCCCCAAGTACGTCGCCTCGACCACGCTGGCCGGCGTCGACGAGTGGCAGAACACCACCCTGCTCAAGGGCGACCTGGCCGACGCGGTGCGGGAGCTCAAGGCGGGGGAGGGCAAGGACATCACAGTGGCCGGCAGCCCGGGCCTGCTCCGGTCCCTGCTGGAGCAGGACCTGCTCGACGAGCTGGTGCTGCTGATCCACCCGGTGATCGCTGGCGAGGGCCGCAAGAAGCTGTTCGCCGACGACGCCGCGCTGACGAAGCTCGAGCTGGTGAACGCGAAGCCGACCTCCAGCGGGGTGGTGATAGCGACCTACCGGCCGGCACGTTGACGTCCGCCTGAGCCGCCGCGGCGGAACCCTCGGCGGGAAGGCTGCCGCGGTGCATGATGGGCCGGTGGACGTCACGACGGTGCGGAGCGCGGGGCACGGCCTGCCCGGGCACCTGGTCGACTTCGTGGCCGCGCTGCGCCGGCACGGCGTGTCGGTCGGGCCGGGGGAGACGGTCGACGCCGCGCGCGTGCTCGCCGTCCTCGACATGGTCCACCGCGAGCACGTCCGCGAAGGGCTGGCGGCGTCGCTGCTGCGCCGCTCCGGGCAGCGCGAGGTCTTCGACACCCTGTTCGACCTGTACTTCCCGGCGGCGCTGGGTGCGGGGGTGGGCGAGGTCGACGTCCCGCGCGTCGAGGACGCCGACGGCGGCCCGGTGGACGTCGACGCCCTGCGCGTCGTCCTCGCCGACCTGCTCCGCGACGGCGACACCGGGGCGCTCGCCGAGCTGGCCCGCGCGGCCGTGGACGCGCTCGGCCGCTCCGGCGCGGCGGGGACCGGCGTGCGTGGTGCGGGCACCCAGCCGGGCTGGTCGGCGTACCAGGCGTTGCGGGTGCTCTCGCCGGAGACGCTGCTGGCGCAGATCCTCGCCGACCTGCGGGACGGCGCCGATGACGACTCCGAGTTCGCCGACGAGGTGCGCCGCCGGGAGATCCGCGACCGGATCGCGGCGTTCCGCAAGATGGTCACCGACGAGGTGCGGCGGCGGTCCGCGGAGGTCCGCGGGCGCGAGCAGGTGGCGCGCTCGGCGGTACCGACGCAGACCGAGCAGGTCGAGTTCCTCTCCGCGCACGCCGAGCAGTTGACCCGGCTGCGCCGCACCGTGCACCCGCTGGCGCGGCGGCTGGCGTCGCGGCTCGCGGTGCGCCGCCGCCACGCCAAGCGCGGCGAGCTGGACATGCGTCGCACCCTGCGCCGCTCGATGTCCACCGGCGGGGTGCCGATGCGGCCCGCGTTCCGCGCCCGCCGTCCCGGCCGTCCGGAGCTGGTGGTGCTCTGCGACGTCTCCGGCTCGGTCGCGGGGTTCAGCCACTTCACGCTGCTGCTGGTGCAGGCGCTGCGCGAACAGTTCAGCAAGGTGCGGGTGTTCGCGTTCGTGGAGCGCGCCGACGAGGTCACCCACCTGTTCGACCCCGGCGCGGAGCTGTCCGGCGTGATGCAGCGGGTGCTGCGCGAGGCCGACGTCGTCGCGTTCGACGGGCACAGCGACTACGGGGGCTCGTTCGGCAGCTTCGCCGAGCACTGGGGCGACGCCGTCGGCCCGAAGACCTCGTTGCTGGTGCTGGGCGACGCCCGTACCAACTACCGCGACCCGAACCTCACGGTGCTCAAGCGGCTCGTCGGCCAGGCGCGGCACGCCCACTGGCTCAACCCCGAGCCGCGCCGGCAGTGGGGCAGCGGCGATTCCGCGGCCCTGCGCTACGCCGACGTCCTGCCGATGCACGAGTGCCGCACCGCGGCGCAGCTCGCCGACGTGGTGGAGGGCCTGCTCCCGGTGTGACGGCGCGCCCGGGGCTAGCGTGGAGAACGACCGTTCCCGCCGACGAGGGATCCCGCCATGGCGCCCGTTGACATCGAGTCCGCCCGCACCCGCCTGCTCGACGCCGCGGAGGAGCTGTTCTACGCGCGCGGCATCCAGGCGGTGGGTATGGACGAGATCCGCACCGGCGCCGGGCTGTCCCTCAAGCGGGTCTACGCGCTCTACCCGGCGAAGGAGTCGCTGGTAGAGGCCTACCTGCAGCGCAGGGACGTCCGGTGGCGGGCGCGCCTCGCGGCCGCCACCGAGGAGGTGGCGGATCCGGACGAGCGGATCCTCGCGGTGTTCGACTGGCTCGGTGCGTGGTTCCGCGAGCAGGGGTTCCGCGGCTGCGCGTGGGTCAACGGGTTCGGCGAGCTCGGGGCGGTGTCCGCAGTGGTGGCGCGACAGGCTCGGACCCACAAGCGCGCTTTCGCCGACCACGTCGCCCGCCTCGTCGCCGACGCGGGGCTGCCGGTCGGGCTCGGCCCTCAGCTCGTGCTGCTCGCCGAGGGGGCGATCGTCACCGCAGGCATCCTCGGCACGGACGCCCCGGCGGCGCAGGCGCGCACCGCGGCGGCGGCACTGTTGCACGCAGCCCGTGGGCGTTGATCGGAGAACGGTCGTTATCTAGGCTCGGGAGAACGACCGTTCTCACCTTGAGGAGCCCTGATGGCCGCACGTCCGCCGCTGCCCCCGTTCACGCGCGAGACCGCGCGGCAGAAGGTGCAGGCCGCCGAGGACGCCTGGAACACGCGCGACCCGGAGCGGGTGGCGCTCGCCTACAGCGAGGACTCGCAGTGGCGCAACCGGGACCGCTTCGTGCGTGGCCGCGCGGAGATCGTCCGGTTCCTGACCGAGAAGTGGGAGCGGGAGCTGGACTACGCGCTCCGCAAGTCGTTGTGGGCTTTCGCCGGCAATCGCATCGCGGTCCGGTTCCAGTACGAGTGCCGCGACGCGACCGGTGCCTGGTACCGCAGCTACGGCAACGAGAACTGGGAGTTCGACGAGCACGGCCTGATGGTCCGCCGGGAGGCCAGCATCGACGACATCGCCATCGACGAGTCGGAGCGGCGGATCTTCGGTCCGCGGCCCGAGGGTGAGCGCGACGTGGAGATCCCGCTCCGGTAGCCCTGATCGACATCGAACTTCTGTTCGAATCACGGTAGCGTGGCCGGCATGGCCGCTCCGGATCTCGCCTGGCAGCCCTCGTTGCTCGACGCGCCCGCCCTCGAGCTGGACCGCGGGTTCGGCGAGCTGCGCCGGCGCGAGCTGGCGGAGGGGGCGTGGGTCGACCACGCGCCCGGCTGGTGCCGCGGGGCCGACACGCTCTTCGCCCGGCTGCTGGAGGAGACGCCGTGGAGCGGCCGTGAGGTGCGGATGTACGAGCGGGTGGTCCCCGAGCCACGGCTCACCCATCGCTGGCGGCTCGACGACGGGCCGGCGCCGCCCGGTGAGCTGCGCGAGATGGCCGGCGTGCTGAGCGAGCGCTACGGCGTGGCGTTCACGCAGGTCGGTGTCAACCTCTACCGCGACGGCGCCGACAGCGTCGCCTGGCACGGCGACCGCGTGGCGCGCGAGCTGCCGGAGGCCGTCGTCGCGCTGGTCTCGCTCGGGGCCGCGCGCCCGTTCCGGCTGCGCCCCACGGGCGGCGGCCTCTCGCTCGGGTATCTCCCGGGTCCGGGAGATCTGCTGGTCATGGGCGGTTCCTGTCAGCGCACGTGGCAGCACGCGGTGCCCAAGACGCGGGCGGCGCCGCCGCGGATCAGCATCCAGTTCCGCCACGCGTACCCGCGCTAGGAGGTGTTCCGCAGATCTCATCGGAGAGGTCTCAAGAACCTTGACCGGGCGGCCAGTCAAGAGCAATATGGGGTCATCTCCTCATGAGGGAAGGGTGATCGCAAATGACCAGGACATGGCAGCGGTGGCAGGACTGGGCGGCACTGGTGATCGGCGTGCTGACCGCGTTGTCGCCGATCGTGGTGTCCACCGACACCGCCGCGCTGTGGTCGTTGATCGTGTTCGGCGTGCTGATCGCGGCTACGGCGCTGTGGTCGCTCGCGCAACCGGGCTCGGTGGCCAGCGAGTACGTCCACGCGGTGCTCGGCGTCCTGTTGTTCATCTCGCCCTGGGTGTTCAGCTACGCCGATCTCGGCGGCGCGTCCTGGACGTCCTGGGTCGCGGGTGTGCTGACGGTCGCGGTGGGCCTCGCGGCCCTGCCGTCCGCCAACGCGGAGCACCGGGGGTTGGTCGGCCAGCACTGACCGGTACGCAGAACACACGACCGGGGCATGCAGGACCCGGACACGCAGAACGGCCGCGGCCGCAGTGGCCGCGGCCGTCGCGCGCGTCCAGGATAGGTCGCACGGCACCGAACCGGTCGGGTGGCCGATGGGCGGGAGGAACGCATGACGGAGACGACGGCACCGGAGGAACCGGGCGCGCGGGAGCGGATCCTCGCCGCGGCCGAGGAACTCTTCGCCGCGTCCGGTTTCGACGCCACACCCACCTCACGCATCGCCGAACGGGCCGCGGTGCCCAAGGGGCTCGTCCACTACTACTTCAAGCGCAAGCCCGACCTGCTCGCCGCTCTCGTCGAGCGGCTGCCCGAGGACCGGCTCGACCCGGACCGCGTGGTCGTCCGCGGCGACGTCGCCGCCAGCCTGCACCGGCTCGTCGACGCGTTCGACCGGGCGCTCGACACGTCGGCCGTGCTGTCCCACCTGCTGTGGCGTGAGGCCGACACGCACCCGGCCGTGCTCGACGCGCTGCAGGCGCGCTTCGACCGGATGGTCGGGCAGATCCGCACGGTCGTCGCGGCGGCACGCCCGGACGGCTGCCCGGACGCCGACGTCGACTGCGCCGCACAACTGCTCGCCTCAGCCGTCAGCTACCGGCACTCCGTGGCCCGCCACGCCGACGACGGGCAGGAGGCCATGCACCGCGAACTGCGCTTCCTCGCCGACGCCCTGGCCGCAGGCGCAGGGGCCTGACCTGGGAGGCGCCGTCTAGGCTTCGTCAGATGCAGCGCAAGATCGGGGTCATGGGCGGGACGTTCGACCCGATCCACCACGGCCACCTGGTCGCCGCCAGCGAGGTGGCCGACGGGTTCGGGCTCGACGAGGTGATCTTCGTGCCCACGGGCCAGCCGTGGCAGAAGTCCGAACGCGTGGTGAGCAAGCCCGAGGACCGGTACCTGATGACGGTGGTCGCCACGGCGTCCAACCCGAGGTTCTCGGTGAGCCGCGTGGACATCGAGCGCCCCGGCCCGACCTACACCGCCGACACGCTCACCGACCTGCACGCCGAGCACCCCGACGCCCGGCTGTACTTCATCACCGGCGCGGATGCGCTCGGGCAGATCCTCACCTGGCAGAAGCTGGACGAGCTGTTCGAGCTGGCGCACTTCGTCGGTGTCACCCGCCCCGGCTACACCCTCGACGACGACCACCTGCCCGACGGCGCGGTCAGCCTCGTCGAGGTCCCGGCGATGGCGATCTCGTCCACCGACTGCCGTCGCCGCGTCGAGCAGGGACGCCCGGTCTGGTACCTGGTGCCCGACGGGGTGGTGCAGTACATCTCCAAGCGCCGTCTCTACCGCGATGAGGAGTGCTGACCTCCGGGGACGGGCCGGTCCGCCTGCGGCTCAGCGCAGCGGCGGCACCTTCACACTGGTGAGCAGCATCGTGGTGCCGTCGACCTCCCGCGACACCTCGATCGAGTCCATACAGGCGTGGATCATCAGCAGGCCGGGGCCCTCGAAGCCGTCCGGCTCGGGTGACCAGAGCTCACCGCCCGCCACCGCCACGAGGACGCGCCTGCCCCCGTCGGGCTCCGCGTACTGCCGCGCCGCCACCCGCACCTCCGCGCCGATCGCGGAGGGGTGCGTCTGCTCGACGGCGCTCGTCACGGCCTCGTTCACGGCCATGACGACGTCGTCGATCTCCCGGACCGGCCAGCGCAGAGCGCGCAGCCACCGGTGGAAACGCTCGCGGACCACCGAGAGCGACACCGGGTCGGCCATGAGGACCATGGAAATGACGTCCTCCGGGGGGCCGACGCCCGACGGATCCTGCGCGGTTCCTCCCACCAGCGGCTCGCCGTTCAGGCCGCGACGGCCTCGTCGACGGTGCCGTACAGCGAGAGCACCTCGTCCAGGCCCATCGTGCGGATCGGTCGGATCACCGGACGCGTGGGATCGACGACGACGCGCAGCGGAGCACCGAGCTCCCGGCCGTCGTCGTGCAGTGCGACCAGCAGCCCGAGCCCGGAGGACGACAGGAAGTCGACACCGGTGAGATCGAGGACCACCGGTGCTCCCGCGGCTTCGCGCAACGCTGCGCTCCCGGCCTCCATCAGCCGCCCTCCCGTGCTCAGGTCCACCTCGCCGCGCACGGCCAGGATGAGGCACCCGTCCCGGTCGTCACGTTCGATAGTCATCAGTTGCTCGGCCGGCGGCACCCCGCCGAGTGGACCGTTCATGCTGGCGCAGCGTACAGACGCCCCCCGAGGGCTCACCCGGACGCGGGCCCCCGGTCGGGGAGCGGCGCGCGCACGGACTCCCGCAGCGACTCCCCCAGCACCCGCCGGGCCAGCTCGACGACGTCCCGCAGACCGCGTCGGTCCAGCAGTCGTGCCACGTCGCGGGCAGCGGCCTGCGCGACGTCGTCGTTCTCGACGTTCCCGCTCGTGATCATCGGCCCTCGCAGCCTTCCGGACGCCCCGCCGCACAGCTGTTTCCCGCTGCGGGCCGCCCGATAAACCCACTCGTTCGAGAGCTGGGACACTGTGGGGGAGCAGGTGGGCCATGCCCACCGGGAAGGGGAACGGTGACGGCGACCGATGAGGCGCTCGACCTGGCCCGGGTGGCAGTGGCGGCCGCGGCCGAGAAGAAGGCGCAGGACATCGTCGTGCTCGACGTGTCCGACCAACTGGTGATCACCGACTGCTTCGTGATCGCGTCCGCACCCAACGAGCGGCAGGTGCAGGCCATCGTCGACGAGGTCGAGGAGATGCTGCGCCGGCACGGGGCGAAGCCCACCCGCCGCGAAGGGGCCCGGGAGGGTCGCTGGGTGCTGCTGGACTTCGTCGACGTCGTGGTGCACGTCCAGCACACCGAGGAGCGCGGGTTCTACGGGCTCGACCGGTTGTGGAAGGACTGCCCGCGCGTGGAGTTCCCGGAAGCGGTCGTGGACGTGCCCGCTGACACCGCCGGGCCGACCGGGTGAGCTTGCGCAGGCTGGTGTTGCTGCGCCACGGGCAGACCGACTACAACGCTGCGGGCCGCATGCAGGGGCACCTCGACTCGCTGCTCACCGCCACGGGCGTGGAGCAGGCGACCGCGGTGGCCCCCGAGGTCGCACGGCTCGCCCCGGACCGGCTGATCAGCTCGGACCTCCGTCGCGCCGTCGACACCGCCGATGTGGTGGCCGCGGCGTGCGGCCGTCCGGTCAAGCTCGATCCGCGGCTGCGCGAGACCCACCTCGGCGAGTGGCAGGGACGCACCGTCGCCGAGATCGAGCAGGAGTGGCCGGGAGCGATCGCCGCCTGGCGGTCCGACGCGGCCTGGACGCCACCGGCCGGCGAGTCGCGGGTCGACGTGGTGCGCCGCTCGTTGCCCGTGGTCGAGGAGCTGGACGAGGAGTACGACGGCGCCGACGCGGAGACCACCATCGTGCTGGTGGCCCACGGCGGCCTGATCGCCGGCCTGGTCTGCGGTCTGCTTGCGCTCCCCGTGTCCAGCTGGCCCGCCATCGGCGGTCTGGGCAACTGCCGGTGGGCCGCCTTGGCCCGCCGTGAGGACCACCCGCGCTGGCGGCTCGCCGGGTACAACGTCGGCGTGGGGGAGTGACCGACCGCCCCATCCTGCTGGTGCTCGGTGATTCGCTGGCCTTCCACGGCCCGCAGCGCCCGGAGCCTGCCGACGAGCCGCGGCTGTGGCCCAACGTCGCCGCCGCGGCGCTCGGCGGGCGCGCCGAGATCGCCGCCGGCACGGGCTGGACGGCTCGGCACGCCTGGCACGCCCTGACCTCCGACCCGCGGGTGTGGGCGGTCCTGCCCTCCGTCGAGGCGCTCGTGCTCGGCGTCGGCGGCATGGACAGCCTGCCCTCGCCGCTGCCCACCGCGCTGCGGGAGCTCATCCCGACCCTGCGTCCCGAACCGCTGCGCCGGATGGCGCGCCACGCGTACCTGCGCGCGCAACCGCCGTTGGCACGGGCGTTCGCGGCCACGCTGCCCCGCGGCGGACCGGTCGCGCTGCCGCCGCGGCTGAGCGTGCGGTACCTGGAGCGGTGCCGCGCCGCCGTGCACGCGGTCCGTCCGGGACTGCCCGTCGTGGCGGTGGTGCCGCCCCCGCACCGGGCTGCCTGCTACGCCTCGGTCCACGTCGGTCGGGCCGCCGCCGAGCGCGCGACCCGCGCCTGGGCCCGGGCGGCCGGCGTGGCCCTGCTCGACCTGCCCGCGCTCGTCGGTGCGCACGTGCTCGGCGGGCACGGCAACCCGGACGGGATGCACTGGGGGTGGGAGGCCCACGCCGCGGTCGGCGCCGAATGCGCAGCCCTGCTGCGGGCGAGGGGCCACTAGGCTCCGGCGCCGTGCCCGTCGCCGTCGTCACCGACTCCACCGCCTACCTGCCGGAGGGTATGGCGCAGCAGCGGGGGATCCGGGTGGTGGCGCTCGAGGTCCGGCTGGGGGAGCGGGTCGGCAGGGAGGGCGTCGACATCGACGCCGCCGCGCTGTCGGTGGCGTTGACCGACCGGCACCTCGAGGTGCAGACCTCCCGGCCGACGCCGGCGGAGTTCGCCGCGTCCTTCCAGGCCGCGTTGGACGGCGGCGCCGACGAGGTGGTCTCGGTGCACCTGTCGCGGGAGCTGTCGGGCACGTGGGACGCGGCGCGGCTGGCGGCCGACGAGGTCGCACCCGAACGCGTGCGCGTCGTCGACTCGCGGGCCACCTGCATGGGCCTCGGGTTCGCGGTCCTCGCCGCGGCGGACGCGGCGCAGGCGGGAGCGGACGGCGCTGACGTGGCGGCGGCCGCCGAGAGCGTCGCCGCGCGCTGCCGGCTGTTCTTCTCCGTCGACACCCTCGACCGGCTGCGACGTGGCGGGCGCATCGGCGCCGCGGCCGCGCTCGTGGGCACGGCGCTGGCCGTGAAGCCGCTGCTGCACGTGACGCAGGGCCGCATCGTGCCGCTGGAGAAGGTCCGCACCTCGGCCCGGGCGGCGCAGCGGCTCGTGGAGCTGGCGGTGCGCGCCGCCGGGGACGGTCCCGTCGACCTCGCGGTGCACCACCTCGACGCCGCCGCTCGTGCCGACGAGCTCGCGGTCCGGCTGAAGGAGCGCGTGCCGCGGGTGGCACGGCTGCTCGTGTCGGAGGTCGGGGCGGTGATCGGCGCCCACGTGGGGCCCGGACTGCTCGGGGTGGTCGTGGTGCCGGAGGGCTGACCCCCAGTCCGCTGCGCGTTCCGCCGAGTTGTCCCCCTCGTGCTCGGGCCATCCACAGTTCTCGGCGACGCCCCCGCACCCACCTCCCACGGTCCTAGCGTCGTCCGCGTGACACGACCTCACCCCCTCGCCGGGCGGCTGACCTCGGTGCTTGCCACCGGGGCCGAGCCGGACGCCGGGTCGACGCGCGAGCACGGGGAGGCTCCTGTGCCGCCGCGGCCGGATGGCCGCACGGCGGGTGGTCGCGCGGGGTGGGCCGACCCGCCGACGGTTCCCCTGCCGCTCCTGGCCGCTCGGCACGGTGCTGCACTCGCCGCCGGGTCGCGCCGGGCAGCCCGGCAGGCCGCGCAGGAGGGGGAGGACCTGCTTGCCGGACGCAGCGGTGCCCCGGAGATGCCGGCACCACCTCTGCGTGGGCCCGACCTCCTCGGTGTGCCACCGGCGGAGCTGGATCGTCCCGGCGGGTCCGGGCGCGTCGCCGGCGTGCTGCGCAGGCTCGCGCCGGCCGCGTGGCGCGGTGCTCGCCTCGACCCGGGGCGGCCCGGTGCCACCGCGCTCGCCCTCGTGGCCGCCGCGGCCGCCGTCCTGGCTGCGGTCGGGGTCTGGTCCGAGCGGCCGCGCGCCGAACCGGTGGCCGATCTGCCCGCGGTCAGCATGGCCGCCGAGCAGGCGCCGTCCGCCGCGGCGCAGCCGGGGGCCGCACCCATGTCCCCACCGACGGCAGGGGTCCCGCAGCCGCCCGCGGCGCCCCTGGTCGTGGCCGTGTCCGGCAAGGTGCATCGGCCCGGGCTGGTGGAGGTTCCCGACGGCGCCAGGGTGGCCGACGTCCTGGAGGCGGCAGGCGGGGCCCTTCCCGGCACGGACCTCGCCGAGGTCAACCTGGCCCGGCGGGTCGTGGACGGGGAGCAGGTGGCGGTAGGGGTGCCCGCCGCGCCCGACGCCGCCCCGGCGGGGCCGGCAAGCGGCGCACCGGCGGGCACGGCGCCAGGCGCGCCTGCCGCGCCGGTCGACCTCAACACCGCCACCGAGGACCAGCTCGACGCGCTGCCCGGAGTCGGTCCGGTCACCGCCCAGCGGATCCTCGAGTGGCGCGCGAGCAACGGGCGCTTCGCCCGGGTCGAGCAACTGCGGGAGGTCGACGGCATCGGGGAGCGCCGGTTCGCGCAGCTGCGGGAGCTGGTGAAGGTCTGATGCGCGCTCCGGTGCCGGACCCACCCCGGCGCCCGCCCGACCTGCGCCTGGTGCCGGCCGCGCTCGCGGTGTGGGCGGTCATGCTGCTCGGCATCGGGGTGGGGCCGGTCGCCGGCGTGGTCGTGCTGGTCGCGTCGGTGCTGCTCGTCGTGGGTGCGCTGCGGCGCCGCGGAGCGGTGTGGTCGGCTGCGGTCCTGGCCGCAGCCGGGTGCGCGGCGGCGGCCGCGCTGGCGGTCACCGCGCAGGTCCTGCTGGTCGAGCGGCACCCGCTGCGTGAGCCCGCGCAGCGCGGTGGGGCAGCGGAGCTGCGGGTGGTGGTCACCGACGACCCCCGTCCGATCCGGAGCACGGGCTACGGGTCCCGGCCCGGTGAGGCGAGCCTCGTGCTGGTGCCTGCGCGGCTGGAACGCGCCACCGCAGGCGACGGCCACTGGACGGCCGGTGGGCGCGTGCTGCTCATCGCTCCGGCGCAGGAGTGGGCCGCGCTGCTGCCGGGGCAGGCCGCCACGGCCGAGGGGCTGCTCGCCCCGGCGGGCCGCCGTGACCTCACCGTGGCGGTGCTGCGGGTGCGCGGCCCGCCGGGCGACGTCCGCGCGCCGCCGTGGTGGCAGGAGGCCGCGGGCGGGCTGCGGGCGGGGCTGCGCGAGGCCGCCACGGTCCTGCCGCCCGCCTCCGCCGGGCTCCTGCCCGGGCTGGCCGTCGGCGACACCAGCGGCCTCGTCCCGGAGGTCGAGTCCGACTTCCGGGCTGCGGGGCTCACCCACCTGCTGGCCGTCTCCGGTGCCAACCTGGCGATCGTCGCGGGCGCGGTCCTGGCGCTGCTGCGCCTGCTGCGGGTCGATCCCCGCCTCGCCGCAGTCCTCAGCGCGCTCGCCGTGCTCGGCTTCGTGGTGCTCGCGCGGCCGTCGCCGAGCGTGGTGCGGGCGGCGGCGATGGCGGCCGTGGTGCTGCTCGCGCTCGCCCTGGGCCGTGGCCGCTCCGCGCTGCCCGCGCTCGCCGCGGCCGTGCTGGTGCTGCTGCCGGCCGACCCGGCACTGGCCGTCGACCCGGGCTTCGCGCTGTCGGTTCTCGCCACGGCGGCGCTGGTGCTGCTCGCACCGGGCTGGTCCGAGGCGCTGCAGGGGCGCGGGGTGCCGCGATGGATTGCGGAGGCGCTCTGCGTGCCGGCCGCCGCGTTCCTCGCCACCGCCCCGCTGATCGCCGGGCTGAGCGCGCAGGTCAGCCCGATGGCGGTGCTCGCCAACCTGCTCGCCGTGCCCGCCGTGGCCCCGGCCACGGTGCTGGGAGTGTTGGCCGCGGTGCTCTCACCGCTCGGCGCCCCGCTGGCGCAGGCGTGCGCGTGGGCGGCCGGCCCGTTCGTCGGCTGGCTGGTCCTGCTGGCCGATCGGTCCGCGGCCGTTCCCGGCGCGGTGCTCGGCTGGCCGGGCGGGCTCGTGGGCGCGCTGCTGCTGGGCGCCCTGGTCCTGGTGCTGCTCGCGCTCGGGCGGTCCCCGCGGTGGCGGGCGCTGCTGCTCGCCGTGGCACTGGGGTCGGCGCTCGTGCTGGTGCCCACGCGGGTCGCCACGCCGGGGTGGCCGCCCGTCGGGTGGTCGGTGGTGGCCTGTGACGTCGGGCAGGGCGACGCGCTGGTCCTGGGCACCGGCAGGCCGGGCTGGGTCGTGCTGGTCGACGCCGGTCCCGACGCCGGGCCGGTGGACGCCTGCCTCGACCGGCTCGGGGTGCAGGGGATCTCGCTGGTGGTGCTCAGCCACCTGCACGCCGACCACGTCGGCGGGCTCGCGGGCGCGCTGCGGGGGCGGGCGGTCGCCGGCGTCGCGGTCGGGCCGGTGCGCGAGCCGGCGTGGGCGCTGCGCGATATCGCGGACGCGGCGGCGGGCGCGGGCGCTCCCGTCGTCGCGCTCGTCGCGGGGAAGCGGCTGGAGTGGCCAGGGCTCGTCCTCGACGTCCTCGGCCCGCGTCATCCGGCCGCATCCGTCGACGGCGAGGACGGCACCGCGGTCAACGACGGCTCGCTCGTGCTGCGCGCCCGCACGGCGGCCGGCACGGTGCTGCTCACCGGCGATGTCGAGCTCGCCGCGCAGGCCGACCTGCTCTCCTCCGGCGCCGACCTGCGGGCCGAGGTCCTCAAGATGCCGCACCACGGCTCCCGGTACACCTCGATCGACTTCCTCAACGCGGTCGCTCCGCGCGCGGTGCTGGTCAGCGTCGGCGCCGGCAACACCTACCGCCACCCCGACCCCGGCCTGATCGGCGGGCTGGAGCGGGCCGGCGCCGCGGTCCGCCGCACCGATCTCACGGGCGATGTCGCCGTGGTCGGCAGCCAAGTTGGCCTCGAGCTCGTCTCCCGAGGCTCACCGCTGCCGGCTCCGCGATGAGGACACCGCGCAGTAGCGCGAACGAGGGCCTTCGCGGCCGAGTGGTCTGCGCGGTGCGACCTCGCCATCGGCGACCGGGGACGGCGGCCAGCTCTTCCTCGGCCCCTCAATCGCGCATCGAGCCGGTACGGCTCTGAGCCGGATTGCCGATGATGCAAATCACTTCACGGTTGTGGCCCCGCCCGTTCCACGCCCCCTCGGTCGGGAAGAAGGAGTGGGTTCTGACCGACGGGTCTTCGGCCGCGTGCTGCGCGTACCGGTCGAGCTCGGTCCGGCACCGCTCCCAGGCTTCGTCGGAGACCTTCCGGTGGCCCGGGTAGGACGTGCCGGCCAGCTCGAAGACAGCGAAAACCTCGGCCTGGTGCGCTTCTGCGCAAGGCACTGCATCTATGGAGAACATACTGTTCGCACCCGGCCCCAACTTACCCAGCCCGTTGAAACAATCACCTGGCTTCCGGTCGTTCGTCGCGACCCTGCCGGCCTCGACGATGGCACCGGATGCGTCCCGCTGCGGGCCGTCTTGAAATAGCGCGAACATGCCCAGGAGTAGACCTGCGATCGCGATAGCTGTACCTCTATGGCGGCGCCGGTGGATATCGATGAGCGCAAGGATCCCGCAGAGAATTGTAACGATCGCTGCACCGAGAAGGGTTTCTCCGTCGATCAGTCGCGTGCCACTGAGCATCGCTGCCGCGGCAACGACGCCCAGCGACAATGTCGCCACCGCGAGAACGTTCGTACTGCGACGCCCGGAATCGAAACGCTTCGGCGGGTATTTCCCGTCCTGTGTCGCCATGCGGGCAGGCTAACCGGACGCTGGACGCGCTGGCCAGCGGCCAATGCCGTGTCCACCTGGCTCGACGCGTGTGGCTCCGTGCAGGACGTCGAGGGTGCATGGTCGGCAGGCGAACGTGCTTCTCATCCGATGGACTGCTACCAGGTCGTTCAACACGCCCGGGACGATTCGGCAAAAGCGCCTAGATCGACTGTTCGCGAACCGGTCGCCACGGCGACCCTCTCGACAACGGGCAACACCGCGGCTAGTGCTACAGCAGTAGATCGTGATAACGCGAGTCGTGATCGCCGGTGTGGCGTGCCCACTGTCGGGGAGAGCGTGGTGCCGAATCAGGCCGGCGGATGCGGATGTGATCGCTGCGGGAAGCACCTGACCGTCGTCGCGACAGCGTCCACGCGCGGCTCGAACCGATCAGCTGCGGTGATCATCGGTTGGGTGCACGAACGGCCGGATGTGGCCGCCCGTGCACCCAACCGATGACCATGCTTCTGGCCGGCGCTTCCGGTCCAGGAATCGGTCCCGCCCGCCCGTCGCTGCTGACCAGGCAGAGCAAGGCAGTGGGCACCGGTCATCCGTTCACATCCGAACCGCTCAAGTCGGCCGCCCCGCGGCGGCCGACAGCCGGAGCGGCCGTGCCAGACTCGGCCGTTCGGATACCCGACCGGGAGGGTAGTTCCCGTTGCGCATCGTCGAGATGGCCGACCTGGCGCCGCAGCAGCGGCACGAACTGCTCACCCGGCTGGTGGCGCCGTACTCGACAGCCATGATCTCCACGCTGGATGCGGTCGGCGAGCCGCTCGTCGCGCCGCTGGGTTACTGCGTGCCGATGCGTGGGCGGGTTGCGACGGTCGCGATCACCATCGCCGCCGTCCGCGACGCCGGCGGCGACCCCGAGTCGGTTCAGGCAGCAGCGTTGGCGCGCGGGGAGTTGGTGGCCAACTTGACCGCCTCGGACCTACCCCAGCACCTGGCCGACCTGTCGAGGGCGCCGCGCGAGCATGCCACCGGGGCGGTGCGGTGGCCGACCACTGCCTCGCACAAGGTCGCGGTGCCATCTCTGGTGGCCGGCCGGGCGCGGCTGGAGTGCCGGGTGATCGAGCCGGCAGGTCAGCCGTCCGTCCGCGACCACGTCGCCCGCCCACCCACCGGCTACGTGGTGATCGCCGAGGCACTCTGCGTGGTCGCCGACGACGATCTGCTCACGCCGCCGGTCGAGACGCCGGAGCGAGCGGCGAGGCAGGTCGAGTTCCCGTGGTTCTTCGGGCCGGCGGACCGGTCGGTGGTCGACGGGACGCGCGTGCACCAGGTTGTCGAGCAGCGGACCGACCGGGTCGACACGCGCAATCGCGTCGACCGTGGCGCGGACGATGCTCCCGCCCGGTCCCTCGCCGCGCCCGCGTAGCCCATTCCGGGCAGCCGGCGCGCCGCGTCGTCGACGTGCCCAGCGGTGCAGTCGCCGGTGCAGGGCCCGCCCTGCTCGGCGATGCTCGCCACTTCGGGAGTCTCCTCGTCCACGTTCATCGAGATCAGAAATTTTCTTCGTTGATGGACATGACGCCTTGTCGGCGTACGTGGACGAGGCGGATTCCAGTCAGCGTGCCCGGCCCGACTTCGACAGGTGCCTGACGTGGACGGTGCACTCGTGCCCGGAGTACAGCTATCGCAGGCGGCGAAGAACGCGCGGCTCGCAACCACCCGTTGAGGGTTCGGGCGGGCCAGGGAGTGTGATCAGGCTGCTCCGCCAGGAATGCGCGCCTACAGCGGAGGCATGGGTACCGCAAATCGCGCGGCTACGGTTTCGAGGCTGTTCCAGGTCGCCTCCGGGAGGTTGATTCCCGACTTCGTCAGACGTTGGCGGTTCTGTACCTCGAAATCGCCGGGAACCTGGACCTCGGTCACCCCGGATGCGGGCGGTGTTGCTCTTGCGTCGGCGAGTACGCTGTCTACCGAAGAACGGTAGCCGTCGGTGCCGCCGAACGCCGCGGGATCGATGACGATGAGGAAGACTCCCGCCAGGAAGTTCGTCGATTCGGACCGATCCCAGAAGATGTCGCCGCCGATGAGGGTTGGGTCTTGGTCGCCGATCATTGCTAGCCCGCCGATCAGGGCGGAAGCCAGGCCCAGTGCGTACCCCTTGTGTCCGGCGACCTCGCCGCCCAGGGGCATCAGGGAGCCATCGGCGAAGAAGGCCTCCGGTTGTCGTGCGGGCCTGCCATCACGATCCACGATGCACCCCGGCGGCAGTTGTACGCCACGAGCATGGGCGACATCTACTTTGCCCCGAGCGATGTTGGTCATCGAACCGTCGAAGACGAAGGAACTGCTCCCACCGGGGATCGAGATCGACCAGGGATTGGCTCCCACGAAGCGGTCTCGTCCCCCGAACGGCGGCATCCATCCCACCTCCTTGCCGGCAGCGCCCACGGTCATGAGAGCGACCAGCCCTTGGTCCGCCGCCCGCTCGGTGTATTCACCGAGCCGTCCTATGTGTGCGGAATGACGTACTGCGACCGAAGCCATGCCATGCCGACGAGCTCGGTCGAGAGCCCAGTCGAGCGCGAAGGCGGTGGAGTACTGCCCGAAGCACCGGTGCGCGTCGATCAATCCGGTCACACCGTTGTCGGTCAGCACCTCCGGTCGTGCGGAAGGAACGATCTGCGCCTCATCCACCTGCGTCACGTACTGCTGGAGGCGGAGCACGCCATGGGAATCGTGACCTGAGAGGTTCGATCGCACCAGGTGGCGACCCACCTCCTCGGCCACGTCGTCGTCGGCGCCGGTGGCCCGGACGATGTCCGATGCGAAGTCGGTCAGAGCTGCGGCGGAACACGTGGGCATAGCATTAGCTCCTCGGGGTAGCGACTCAGACGAAGATGCTGATCGCCAGGATCATGCCCAGCGAGACGACCGAGATCAGCATCGTCGGTACCGTCACGGTCTTCAGCGTGCCGCGTGTCGTCATGTTCAACAGGGTCTGCCACATCCAGAAGCCGTTGCTGTTGACCTGGATCGCGAACAGTGCGCCCGACCCGATCGCAAGGGCGATGAGTGGGGCCGGTGTCGCAACCTCGGACAACACCGGGGCGAGGATTCCGGCGGTGCTGATCGCAGCCAGCGAGGTGGATCCGATCAGGATGTGGATGACACAAGCGACGATCCAGGCAAGCAGTAGGGGGGTCAACGCGCTGGCCGTGAAGAGCTGGGTGAGGACGTCCCCGAGCGGCGAGGCGCTGATGACGCCGGCCAACGAGCCGCTGATCCCGGTGAGCACCAGGATCGTGCCGCATTGTTTGAGGCCATCCGACATGATGCCATCGACGCGGTCCGAGGACGAATACCGCCACACCATGACATATGACAGGGAGAATCCGAGGAAGAGTGCGAACACCGGGTTCGTCAGCAGGCCGAGGATTCCACCGGGCGGATCGCCGTGCACGATCTGGAACACGCCGCCCGACACCACCAGTGCAAGGGCCAGGAGGAGCGGGAGGAGGGAGATCCCCAGTCTTGGCCGGCCTGGGCTCCGCGTCTCGTTGTGGTAGGCCTCGATCGGCGCTTCGCTCATTGGCGAGTGTGCCGGTTCGTCCGTGCCGCCGGCCGTGCGGTGGGCGGTGGATTCGGCGAAACCTTCAGCTGTTGCGACGTTTTGACCAGTCGGCCGATGCTCGTCCATCAGCTCGTCGGTGCTCGGGTTCCACATTCGCAACTTGATGAGCTGCACGTAGAGGAAGACAGACATCACGCCGGTCGGGATACCAACGAGAAGGCCGTACCCCAGGACGCTGGTCAATGGCAGCTGCAGTAGTCCGGTGATGGCCAACAGGCTGAGACCCGGAACGACGAACATCTGCCCGAGTTGTGACCCCATCATCGTCGCGGAGGCCATCTTCGCGAGCCCTCCGGGGCCCAGGCGCTTACCCAGATTGCGGACGAGGGGCGCGGCGAGAACCATTTGAACGTCGGTGAAGAGGACGGGGAAGAGGAGCATGAGTACTAATGTGTAGGCGTAGGGCAGGTCCCGGTCGCGCGTGATGCGGATCAGCCAGGCTGCGATCCTGTCGAAGACGCCGAGAGCGCGTAGCATTGATCCCAGCAACACGCCGAAGGTGATCAGGAGACCGATCTCCGCCATGATGTCGGCGAAGCCATCCGTAATTGCCGTAACCGTTTCGGTGGGCCCCAGCCCCGCTGTGAGACCTAGATATGAAGTTCCCAGGAAGAGGCCGATTACGGCGTTGACCTTGAGGAAGACGATGAGTCCGATGATGATGACGAAGGCCAACGAGGCGTGGACGAGGATCGGGACGGTACCGATACCGGCGCCCGCCAGCGTCGCTGCATGGTCGTTCACTGTCTGCACTCCTCACGTCGATGTGAAGGTTCACGACTCACCACACGGGCTGCAGGGCTTCCCGACTGCGGCCGAACGAGGTGCCCGCAAGCGCGACGGCAAGGCTCACGCCGGTTGCTGCACCAGTTCGACCGTGCATCCCGTCGGTCCGTGCCGGAGGAAGGCACAGGGATGGCCGTACCCGCCGGTGAAGATCTGCGCGGTGGATTCGGACACGTCCTGCAGCGAGCGCGCGAGATCGGGTACGGCGAAGCAGACGTGGTGCAGGCCCTCGCCGTGCTCGTCGAGGTGCGTGCGCACAGGGCCGTCGCGCAGCGGCTGCACAATCTGCATCGCGGTGGTTCCCCCACCAGGCCGGTGACGACCGTCGGGACGGAGCCACAGGAGCCGCACCCCGGCGTCCTCGACGATCTCGTCGTGCTCGCGCCGCAGTCCGAGGGTCCGCTCGAACCAGCGCGCCGCGGCGGGGGCGTCGTGGGCGGCCAGCGCCACGTGGTCGATCAGCGAGACTGTGGTGAGCCCCCGGTCGAGGTCGGCCTCGACGACCATCAGGCGCCTTCGTCGAGTGCGGCGAGGATCGCCTCGCCCATCTGTGTGCAGGTCGCCGCGCCCCCGAGATCGGCCGTGACCGCAGTGCCGTCGGCGAGCACGCGAAGGGTGGCGGCGTCGATCTTCGAGGCAGCGTCCAGGGCGGCCTTGTCGTCGTGGCGCTCCCCGAGCCAGTCGAGCATCATCGCGGTCGAGAGGACCATTGCTGTCGGGTTGGCGAGGTTCCTACCGGCGATGTCCGGCGCGGAGCCGTGGGCGGGCTGGAACATGCCGTGCTCGTGGCCGACGTCGGCGGACGCGGCGAGCCCCAGCCCGCCGACCGTGGCCGCCGCGAGGTCCGAGATGATGTCGCCGAACATGTTCTCCGCGACCACCACGTCGAAGTGATCGGGCCGCAGCACCTGGAACGCGGTCATCGCGTCCACGTAGACGTGGTCGCGTTCGACGTCGGTGGATGCGTCCGCGACCTGGTCGAAGACCGACCGGAAGAACGCGTAGGAGCTCAGGACGTTGGCCTTGTCCACGCAGGTGACCATCCGGCGGCCGTCGAGCGGACGCCCGTGGCGCTTGCGGGCGAGGCCGAACGCGATCTCGGAGACCTTCCGCGTGCCGTTGGCGGTGATCACGATGGTGTCGGTGGCCACCTCGCCGCGCACGTTGGTGCCCCCGGCGCGTGACGCGTAGAGCCCTTCGACGTTCTCGCGGACGACGACGTAGTCGATCGGGGCCTGGCCGGCGAGCGTCGCGGGCACACCGGGCAGGCTGCGGACGGGGCGGATGCCGGCGAACAGGTCCAGCGCGAAGCGCAGCCGGAAGATGACGTCGCCGTTGACCTCGCGCCCGTCCGGGTGCCGCGCGTCGGGCAGTCCGATGGCGCCCATCAGGATGGCGTCGGCCGCCTCGCACGCCGCGAAGGTCTCCTCCGGCATCGCGACCCCGGTCCGGCGCCAGCGTTCGGCGCCCGCGTCGTGGGGGTCGACCGAGACGCGCAGCCCCGGGACGATGCCGGTCACGCGGTCGAGTACCCGCAACGCGACGTCGGTGATCTCCGGGCCGATCCCGTCTCCGGGTAGTGCTGCCACCGTGTAATTGCCCACTCGCCACCTCTTTGGTAAGACCACTTTCGGTTGGCGCCATGTGTACCTCAGGGTGTGAACGGGGCGCAAGAGATCGTGTTCGACGTAGAGGGCTTCCGGGCCGTCTTGACAGACTGAACCGGTAAGACCAATATCGAGGTTGTTGCCGCTCGGCGCGTTCGATCTCGAGCGGCACCTGCCCTCCCACCGGACGCACGAGTGGACGGGGACGCGACATCCGGGATCAGGCTCGGTCTCCGGAGCAGACACCCGCGGAGGCAGCACTGCGAGCACCATCCGACGACCAACCTGCCGCCCCCGACGCACGCCGCTCGGACCTGGTGGTGCAGCACGTGCTGCGGCGAATCCGGGACGGCAGCCTCAAGACCGGCGACCGGCTGCCGAACGAACGTGATCTCGCTGCCGAGTTCGGGGTGTCCCGGCCGGTCGTCCGGGAGGCCATCAGCCATCTGGCCGGCCGCGGCGTCGTCTCCCCCCGGCTCGGCAGCGGCTCGACGATCACCGCCGTGGCGCCCGAGCGCGCGCAGGAAGCCCTTTTCCTCTACCTCCGCGACAACCGCCTCGACTACCGCTCGGTACACGAGGTCCGCGAGCTCATCGAGGTCCACGCGGCCGGCGTCGCCGCAGTCCGCGCCACTGAGGTCGACATCGCGGCGCTGCAGCAGTCCATGCGCACCCTGCGCGAGTCCTCCGCCGACCTTCCTGCGGCGGCCGATGCCGACGTGGCCTTCCACACGGGCATCACCCGTGTCACCGGCAACCCGGTCTTCGAGTTGATCCTGTCCTCGCTGCACACCAGCCTGGTGAGCGTGCGCCAGCACAACCTCACCCTTGCTTCGGCCTACCAGGAGGCCGTGCGCTCGCACCAGGCCATTCTCGACGCCATCGCCGACGGGGACGAGACCGCCGCTCGGGTGTCCATGAGCGCACATCTGAACGCGGTCTTCCGCTACTGGCAGGAGACGAATCCCGCCGCTGCCGCGCAGCGCTGATCCGGGAGGCCCAACCGGGCGAGTGCGAGACCGCGCCCGACCCGAGTCGCGGCTCGCTGATGACCGCGCGAGGCACGGCTCTGTCAGGTCAGTGATACGGCGCGGTCATCCCGTGGACGCCGTGGTGGCGCGCCCGACCGAGGAGGGCCTGCAGGTCGTCTCGCGCGGTTCCCCGTTGCGGGCGCCGCGGTGAGGCGGGGAGTGCAGGACCTCGATGGTCGGGTTGCCCGGTTCGAACGGGCCGACTCCTCGGTCCCGGGATGCCGGCACGAGTCGGGTGATCATCGCTCGGCCGAGGACCAGCAGTATGCCGACGGCGAGGCCTCCGACGGCGAGCAGCCAGGGGCGCGCGCTGAGGTCCTCGGAGAACCGGTCGCCGGCGAGGAATCCGATGCCGACCAGGACGCCCGACCGCACCACCGTGGCGGGCACCACCCATGAGAGGAATCGCCGGACGTCCACCCGGGCTAGCCCCGCCGCGAGGAACGCCGGCACCGCGCCGAGGTCGACGAGCTTGGCGGCGATGACGACACGGGGCAGGTGCGCGTGGACCTGCGTGGTCAGCGTGTCGCGGCGCTCGTCGGTGAGCCCGAGCCGCACCAGCATCCGCCGCACGCCGGCTCGCTCGCCGTGCCGGCCCAGCGCGTAGAGCAGGGTGTCCGCGAGGACGTCGGCGCATGCGGCGGCCAGCCACACGCTCCACCACGTCAGCACTCCACCGCCGGCGAGGGCGGCGGCCGCGACCGTGACGATCGGGCCTTCCAGCAGGGCGCCGACCACGACCAGGAGCACCGCCCGCATCGGATGCTCGGCCATTGCCGTGAGGACCGCGGCCTCTACGCCCGTCACCGCGTGGCCGGTTCGGCGAGCGCCACCAGCCGGTCGACGACGCGGCAGCGGAAGGCGGCCGCGAGCGCCAGGTAGCAGCCGAGCACCGCGGGTACGGCGATCGCGAACACCTCGGGCACGACCGCGAGACCGAAGGGGGACGCGAGCGCGGGGACCGACGCCACGACCAGGAACGTCACCGTGAGCAGGGCGGCGAGCCAGGCGGGCCGCCGGTCGGGGACCGGCGCGGTCCACGCCGCGAAGACCCGGTGCGGCGGCTTCAGGAAGAGCAGCACCACGAACGACGAGAGCGTGACGAACGCCGACAGGCCGGTCTGCGCGCCGATGGTCACCGCGGCCTCGACGAACCCGGGTTCGCCGTAGGCCACGCCGGTGACGGCCTCGAACCCGGCGAGCTCCTGCGCCGAGATGGCGCCCGCGCGGATCCTGGCCGGGAGCCAGACCTGGAGCAGCGTGTAGACCAGCGTGGCGATCGTCGCGGTGACGACCGTGACCGGGGCGACGAAGCGGGCGAGGTTGCGCAGCAGGTGCGGGTCGGGGGCGGTGGGGCGCGCCCAGAACGACAGGCACAGCGTCGGAAGCCCCACCGTCAGCACGGTCAGGCCGACCTGGGTCGGGGTGTAGGGGAACGCGAGCCCCAGCGCCGCCGTGATCAGGATGATCAGTGCTTGCACGGCGACCCGGGTCAGGAACAGGTACATCGAGGTCGACAGCCCGTCGATGATCCGACGGCCCTCGGTGCGGGCGGGCAGCAGCGCGGCGAACGAGTCGTCGAGCAACACGATGTCGGCGACGTCGCGGGTGACGGGGCTGCCCGAGCGCATCGCGACGCCGACGTGGGCACGCTTCAGCGCGCGGGCATCGTTGACGCCGTCGCCCAGCATCGCGACGTGGTGCCCCCGGCGCCGCAGCGCGTCGACGACCCGCTCCTTCTGCTCCGGGGTGACCCGCCCGTACACCGTGGTGCGTTCCACCAGCTCGTCGAGCGCGTCGTCGTCGAGGGTGTCGAGGAACGGGCCCGCAACCGGGGTACCGGTCCCGATCCCGGCCCGGCTCGCCAGCGCCGCGACCGTGCGCGGGTCGTCGCCGGAGAGCACCGTGACCGCGACGCCCTTCTCACGGAAGCGCCGGACGCTCTCCACCACCTCGTTGCGCAGCTCGTCGGCGAGTACGACCAGTGCCACGGGGTCCAACGCGGGGAGTGCGGGCCGGCCGTCGCCGCCGCGCAGCGGTGCACCGTGGTGGGTGGTGCGGGCCAGCAGCAGGACCCGCAGCCCGCGGTGCGCCCGGTCGGCGACCATCCCGTCGTCGATCCCGGGAACGCCGATCCCGGGCGACAGGTGCGGGGCGAGCACCTCCGGTGCGCCCAGGACCCACCCCGCTCCGTCGAGGGTGACCTGCCCGGACCAGCGCAGCGCGGAGGTGAAGGCGATCTCGTCGCGCAGCGGCCACGCCTCGCCGGGGAGCGAGACGGCCAGCGCGGTGCAGGTCAGGTTCGCCTGCGTCACCGAGGCGGCGTACCTGGCGAGCGCGTCCCGCACGTCGTCGGAGCTGTCGCCGCCGAGTGGCCGCACCTCCGTGAGCGTCAGCCTGCCGGTCGTCAGGGTGCCGGTCTTGTCGGTGCAGACGACGTCGACGTGGCTGACCGACTCGACCGCGTTCACCTGCTGCACCAGGGCGCCGCGCGGCGCGATGCGGGCTGCGCCGCGCACGTAGGAGACGGCCACCAGGAAGAACAGGCCGTAGGGCACCAGGCCGACGAGCACCGCGGTGATCTGCACGATGCCCAGGAACGACTGGCCCCCCAGCACGGCCTGGCCCAGCACCAACGCGCTGAGGGCGAGGGTGAGGACCATGGTCAGGCGGACGACGCCGTCGATCTGGCGCTGCAGCGGTGTGCGGTCGGTGGTGAGCTTGCGCGCTTCCGTGGTGAGACGGCCGGCGTAGCTGTGTGCGCCGACGAGTTCGGCGCGCTGCCAGCCGTTCCCCGCGACGCAGTGGCTGCCCGACAGCACGGTCTCGCCGACGCCGCGGACGACCGGGTCCGACTCGCCGGTCAGCAGCGATTCGTCGGCCTCGACGCGCCCCGCGACGACCGGCCCGTCGACGACGATCTGCTCCCCGGCGCGAACGCGCACCAGATCACCGCGGACCACCTCTGCCGCCGCGACGGTGACCTCGGCGCCGTCGCGGACGACCCGGACGGCGGCGCCGTCCAGCAGCGCGAGCCGGTCCAGCTTGCGCTTGGCGCGGCACTCCTGCACCACTCCGATCAGCGCGTTGACCAGCCCGATCCCGACACTGGTGAACGCGTCCCCGGGGCGGCCCAGCACGAGCAGCACGACACCGATCGAGAACAGGATCGTGGTGTAGGAGGAGAGGACGTGCGTCGCCACGATCGTCGCGTAGCTGCGCGACGTGCCCGTCACCTGGGCGTTGACGCCCCCTGCACGGCGCTGCCCGCTCACCTGGGCGGCGGTCAACCCGGCCGGGGCGGCGATCGTCGTGGCCGGCGGGGTGGGGGAGACCTCGAGAGGGGGAGCGGGGGCGGGCACGGGGACTCCTGAACGGTGCGGGGATCAGCTCCCCACCACTGTCGCGGGCCCAGGTGAATCAGGATCATGATGCGAGTCGGAATCGGGTAAGAGACGGCGCGCACCGATCGTGATCCCGATCGCGGCGCCGCCGCCCGGCCGGTTGCGGGCGAACGCCGTGCCGTCGTGCGCCTCGGCGATGTCGGCGACGATGGCCAGGCCGAGTCCCGAGCCGGGCAGCGACCGTGCGGCGTCCGACCGGTAGAACCGGTCGAAGACCCGGTCGACGTCGGCGGGGTCGAGCCCGGGGCCGCGGTCGGAGACCGTGATCGTGCCCCGGCGCACCCGGATGTCGATCGGCCCGGTACCGCCGGTGTCGAACTTGGCCGCGTTCTCCAGCAGGTTCCCGACCGCACGGTCCAGCGCGTTGCGCCGCCCGCGTACCCGCGTGCCGTCGGAGTCGATGCCGATCGTCCGCCCGCTCCGCCGGCGGGTCCGGTCGGCGGCGGCCCGGACGACCGGGGCCAGATCGACCTCGTCGTCCTCCTCCTCGCCGGTGCGACGGGCCAACGCCAGGGTGATCAGCTCTTCGACCAGGTGGGACAGCTCCCGGGTCTCGCCTTCGACGTCGGCGAGCAGCCGCCCCCGCGACGCCGGGTCGAGCCGGTCGAGGTGGCGCAGCACGCTGGTGTTGGTGCGCAGGCTCGTCAGCGGGGTGCGGAGCTCGTGCGCGGCGTCCTGGATCAGCCGCTCCTGCGCCTCCCGCGACGCCGCGAGCCGTCGCAGCATCGTGTTGAACGACGACGACAGCCGGGCCACCTCGTCGCGTCCTTGCACCGGCACCTCGCCCGCCCCTGGCCCGATGGCGCTGACGTCCTCGGCGATAGCGGTCAGCCGGACCAGCCGCCGGGCGATCCGGCGGGCCAGGAGCCAACCGAGCCCCGCCGCGACGACCGTCACCAGCAGGGCGAGGAGGGTGACCTCCTTCGCGAGCCCGCCCAGCGCCTGGCGGTACACGACGATGTCGACCCCGACCTGCACCGCGCCACGCCCCTCGCCGAGCGCGGTGGTCAGCACGCGGTAGGCGACGCCGCCGGTCCCGTCGGCGACCGCCACCTCGGTGGTGCTGGTCGCGCCCCGCTGGGTGTCGGACGCCAGTGTGCGGTCCGTGTCGCGGACGGGGAGGGTCACCGGCTGCCCACCGAGCGGGGTGACGGTGCCGTCGGGAGCGATGCGCTGCGCGATCAGCTGCCGGGACCGGTCGCCGCGCCCGTCCGGCGGGCCGCCGGGGCGGTCGGTCACCGGGGTCTGCAGCACTCCTTCGTACCCGTTGACGACCGCGGTCGCGGCGGTCTGCAGGGCGCGGTCCACCTCGCCGTTGAGCCGCTCGACCGTCGAGTAGAACGCGAGTACCCCGACCGCGGCGGCGACGGAGGCGGCGACCATCGCGAAGGCCAGCGCGAGGCGGGTGCCGAGGTTCACGGCCTGCGCACGGTGTAGCCGACCCCGCGGATCGTGTGGATCACCGGTGGTGCGCCCGCGGCGGCCAGCTTGCGCCGCAGGTACCCGATGTAGACGGCCAGGTTCTTCGAGTCCGCACCGAAGTCGTAGCCCCAGATCCGCTCGTAGACCCGTGTGTGGTCGAGCACGACCCCCGTGTTGCGCATGAGCAGCTCGAGCAGGTCGAACTCGGTCTTGGTCAGGATCAGCTCGGTGCTCGCCCACCACACGCGCCGGGCTGCGGGGTCGAGCCTCAGGTCCCCGACCGTCAGCGTCGGCTCGCGGTCCCCCTCCGGCGGGGCGGCCCGGCGCAGGAGTGCCCGCAGCCGGGCCAGCAGCTCGTCCAGCTCGAAGGGCTTGGGCAGGTAGTCGTCGGCACCGGCGTCGAGACCGGCCACCCGGTCCTGCGTCTCGACCCGCGCCGTGAGCATCAGCACCGGTACCGGGCTGCCGTCCGCGCGCAGGACCCGGCAGACGCCGAGCCCGTCGAGGCCCGGCATCATCACGTCCAGGATGAGCACGTCGAAAGCGTCACGACGAGCACGGGTGAGCGCCTGCACCCCGTCGTCGACCCCGACCACGAGGTATCCCTCGAGTTCCAGCGCGCGGGCCAGCGATTCGCGGATCGCGCGGTCGTCCTCGGCGAGCAGCACGGTGTGGACCACCGCCGTCAGCTGCCCAGCCGGGCTGCGAGACCGTCGAGCACGATGCCGAGGTGCCGTTCGAACCGCCCGTCACCGTCGTCGCGCAGGTGCCCGGCACTCTTGACCAGGTCGGCGCCCTCGCCCAGCCAGGCGTCGCGCTCGGCGAGCGAGTACCGCTGCGGGTCGGCTGCGGCTGACTGACCACGCTCCTGCTCCTCGATGACGAAGCCGACCACGAACGCGGTGACGAGATCGACGGCGTCGTCCGCCTCGGCGAGCGTGAACCCCGCCGCGGTCAGGCGTGCGAGCCAGGACTCCTTGGCCCTCACCACGTCGGCGTCGGCGATGCGCGTGCCGCTGAAGATGCGGGCGCCGTCCCGGTGGAGCAGGTACTCCGCGCGCAGGATGCGGGCGTAGGCGCCGACGTCGTCGCGCCAGCCGCTGCCCGGGGGGATCGCCGCCAGGGCGCGGGTGACGCCGCGCATGACGGCGGTGCTCATCTCGTCGAGCAGTTCCTGCTTGTTGCGGACGTGCCAGTACAGCGCGGGGGCCTGCACGTCGAGCCGGGCGGCGAGCGCGCGGACGGTGATGCCCTCCATGCCCTTCTCGTCGAGCAGCTCGAGTGCCGTTGCCACGATCCGTTCGCGCGTGATGCCCTTCGCCACGGTGACACCTTAACAAGGTTCAGGCGCGGCCGGGCGGGGCCGAGGGCCGTTCCCGTCGCTGGACGATCTTGCCGATCTGAGTAGGGTCAGCTGGGTGATCTGTCCGAAGTGTCAGAGCAGGATGCACACCGTCGACCGACGCGGGGTGCACATCGAGCAGTGCCAGGGCTGCCGCGGGATCTTCCTCGACCGGGGCGAGCTCGAACAGATCGCCAACGCCGAGCAGAGCTTCTACGGCGGGCACTCGGCCCCGCCGGCGTACGGCCAGGACTCGCCGCCGCCCTACGGCGGCCAGCGCGGGCACGACCCCCGCCACCAAGGTGGCCGGCGCTACGGCGACTCGCCGCCGCCGCACGGCGGTCGCTACAGCGACTCGCCGCCACCGCGCGGCCACCGCTACAACGACTCGCCGCCGCCCCACGGCCACCGCGGCCACAAGGGTCGCGGGGGCTTCCTCGGCGAGCTGTTCGGCTGAACGCCGGCGAGCTCCCGGTCGACCTGCAGATCTGCGTCGGCTGCGGTGCCCGGCCGGCGGTGCCGGTCGTCGCACCCGACGCCGCCGTCCTGATCTGCCGCGACTGTGGCCACCGGCAGCCGTTCCGCCGGTTGCCGATGTTCGCGCTCACCGGGCCGAGCGGCGGGGGTAAGTCGACGGTCGCGCGCCTGCTCCAGCCGGCCCTCGCCGACACCGCCGTCGTCGTCGAGCAGGACGTGCTGTGGACGGCCGGACTGCAGGATCCGACCGACGACTTCGGCGCCTTCCGCTCCACCTGGCTGCGGATGGCCGCGATGATCCACCAAAGCGGGCGGCCGGTCGTGCTGGTCGGCACGGTCGCGCCGGTGCAGTTCGAGAGCCGTCCGGAGCGGGTGTTCCTCGGCGAGATCCACTACCTGGCGCTCGTGTGCGACCCCGAGGTACTGGCACCCCGGCTCCGGGCCCGCCCCGCGTGGCGCGGCTGGGACGAGCCGCGCATCGCGGAGACGCTGGAGTTCAACGACTGGCTCCGGCGCAACGGCCCCGCGCTGAACCCGCCGGTGGAACTCCTGGACACCACGGACCTCCCGCAAGCAGAAACCGCCGCTGCGGTGACGCGCTGGATCGCAGCGCACCTTCCCGACCGTACGAGCGGCACTCCCGTCCGATAGAGCGGTACGGAAGTGCCGCTCGTACAGCAGATCGTTGTGACCCCACCCCGTATTCGCACCCCCGTCGCTCGATAGTGTGAACGATAACGGTTGTCGTTCGTGCTGAGCGGGGGTGCTTGCTGTGCAGGTCGGTGGCGCCTCGGGGGTCGGCCGCTCCGGCTCGCAGACCCGCAAGGGCACCTCGCGCGGGCCACTCGTGGCGGGGGTGCTGGCCATGGGTGTGGTGCTGGTGGCCTCGGTGGTGGTGACGATCGGCCTCGGATCCGCGACGATCGCGCCGCTCGACACTGCGCGTTATCTGTGGGCGGCGCTCACCGGCGGCTCGATCACCGCCGCCGAGGTGCCGCAGTACCAGATCGTCTGGCAGGTTCGCACACCGCGCGTGCTGCTCGCGGCCGTCGTCGGAGCCGGGCTGGGCGTCGTCGGCGTGGTGGTGCAGGCGATGGTGCGCAACGCGCTGGCCGACCCGTTCGTGCTCGGGGTCTCGTCCGGGGCCTCGGCCGGCGCCGTCGCCGTGATCGTGTTCGGGGTGCTGGCCGGGCTGGGCGTGCACGCGGTGTCCGCCGGCGCCTTCCTCGGTGCCCTGCTCGCCTCGGGGCTGGTCTACGCCGCGTCCGCCACCCGTAGCGGCATCACCCCGCTGAGGCTCGTCCTCACCGGCATCGCGCTGTCGTTCGGTTTCCAGGCCGTGATGAGCGTGCTGATCTACTTCGCCCCGGACGGCGAGGCCACCAGCACCATCCTGTTCTGGACGATGGGCAGCTTCGGTGCCGCGTCGTGGGATTCGCTGCCGGTCGTCGCGGTCGTCGTCGTCCTCGGGGCGGTGGTGCTGCGACGCTTCGGCCGGGTGCTGGACGCGATGGCGCTGGGCGACGAGACCGCGTCGAGCCTGGGCGTCGACACCGGTCTCGTCCGCACCGCGCTGTTCGTGCTGACGTCGCTGATGACCGGGGCGATGGTCGCGGTCAGCGGGGCGATCGGGTTCGTGGGGCTGGTGCTGCCGCACCTCGTGCGGCTGGTCGTCGGCGCGGGCCACGCGCGGGTGCTGGTCGTCGCCCCGTTCGTCGGGGCGGTCTTCATGGTCTGGGTCGACCTGGTCTCCCGCGTCCTGGTCGCGCCCCGCGAGCTGCCGCTGGGCGCCATCACCGCGCTCGTCGGGGTGCCGGTCTTCGTCGTCCTGATGCGCCGGCGGGCCTACCTGTTCGGGGGTCGCTGATGGAGCTGCGTCTCGAGGCGCTCTCGGTCGTCGTCGACGGGACCGCGCTGGTCAGTGCGCTGTCGCTGGACGTGCCCGACGGGCAGGTGGTCGGGCTGATCGGCCCCAACGGCAGTGGCAAGTCCACCGCGCTGCGCTGCGTCTACCGGGCGCTGCGTCCCACCTCCGGTGCCGTGCTCGTCGACGGCACCGACGTCGTGACGACGAGCCGGCGGCAGAGCGCGCGCCGGGTGGCGGCGCTGACCCAGGAGGGCGGCGCCGACCTCGACTTCACCGTCGCCGAGACCGTCGCCCTCGGGCGCACGCCGCACAAGCGGGGCACCGAGGCGCTGACGGTGCGCGAGCGCGCGCTGTGCGAGCGCGTGATGGAGCAGCTCGACGTGGCGCACCTGGCCGGGCGCGGCGTGCTGTCGCTGTCCGGCGGGGAGCGCCAGCGGGTGCTCGCGGCGCGCGCCCTGGTGCAGGAGCCGGAGGTGCTCGTCCTCGACGAGCCGACCAACCACCTCGACGTGCGGCACCAGATCGAGCTGCTGTCGCTGCTGCGCGGCTCCGGCACCACGGTGCTGGTCGTGCTGCACGACCTGAACCTGGCCGCCGCCACCTGCGACCGGCTCGGCGTGCTGAGCCGGGGCGAGCTGGTGGCGGCAGGCGAGCCGTGGGACGTGCTCACGGCCGATCTCGTGGAGCGCGTCTTCGGCGTCACGGCCTCCGTCGTGGCGCACCCGCTGACCGGCGATCCGCAGCTGCTGTACGCGCTCACACCCACCCCGACCCCTGCCGGCGCCGCCGGCCCACCGGAAGGAACGCACCTGTGACCGTCCCCCCGACCCCGAGGTGGCGGCGCGCCGCGCCCGCGCTCGTGGTGCTCCTGCTCGCCGGGTGCGGTGCCGAGGTCGCGCCGGAGGCAGGCGCCCCCGAGCCGGTGACCGTGCCGCGTTGCGGCCAGGAGGTGGCCTACCAGCGGCCCGAGCAGGCCGTGGTCTACGAGGCCGGCAGCGCCGACAAGCTGTTCGCCCTCGGCCTCACCGACGCCGTGCGCGGCTACGTGATGCCGCCGGCGAACCCGCCCGTGGAGGAATCGCCGTGGGCGGCGGAGTACGCGCAGGTCGAGCTGCTGAGCCAGGACCTGCTCAACCGCGAGCTGGTGGTGGACGCCGGAGCCGACCTCGTGGTGGCCGGGTGGCGGTCGGGGTTCAGCGAGCAGCGGGGCATCACGCCCGAGATCCTCGACGGGCTCGGCATCCAGAGCTTCATGCACACCGAGAGCTGCTTCAACTACCCCGGGTTCCCGGAGCGCGTCACACCGTTCGAGGGCCTGTACGCCGACCTCGAGCGGCTGGGCCGGATCTTCGGGGTCGAGGAGCGGGCGGCCGCGTACGTCGGCGAGCTGCGCGCTCGGGTCGCGACCGTGCGGGAGGCGGCGCCGCGGCTGGACCCGCCGCCGTCGGTGTTCCTCTACGACTCCGGCACCGACCGGCCGTACACGGCGGGCAACCAGGTCCCGCCGAACGAGATCATCGAGTTCGCCGGGGCGCGCAACATCTTCGCCGACCTCGAAGGCCGCTGGATCGACGTCGGGTGGGAGGCCGTGGTCGCGGCGCAGCCCGAGATCATCGTCATCCTGGACTACCAGGACCAGCCCGCCGAGGAGAAGATCGCCTTCCTGCGGTCGCACCCCGCGCTCGGGTCGGTGCCGGCGATCCGGAACGACCGGTTCCACATCCTGGACTACAACGAGGCCATCAGCGGCCCGCGCATCGTGGACGGGGCGGAGGGCTTCGCCGAGTACGTGCGCACCTCGTTCCGCCGCTGACGTGCCGGCGTCACGATCGGTCCTGCGGGAGCCGCAGTTCCTGAGGTTGTGGGTCGGCACCACCGCGTCCGGCCTCGCGACCTGGGCGATGCCGTTCGTGCTCGGGCTCGCGGTGCTGCACGGCGACCTGGGCGCGGTGGGGCTCGGGCTCGTGCTGGCCGCCCGGACGGTGGGGTTCCTGGCCGCGGTGCCGCTGGCCGGGGTGCTCGCCGACCGCTACCCGCGCCGTGCGGTCGTGCTCTGGTCGGGCCTCGCCGCGGCGGCCGCCAGCCCGCTGATCGCGCTCGGCGCCGGGCGGTCGGTCCTGTTGATGACCGTGGCCGCCGTGGTGGTCGGTGCCGGGCAGGGCGCCTGCCGGCCGGCGTTCCAGGCCCTCACCGCCGAGGTGGTCGACCCCGACCGCCGCCAGCAGGCCAACGCCGCGATCACCATCGCGGTGCGGTGCAGCGTGCTGCTCGGGCCGGCCCTGTCCGCGCTGCTTGCCGGCGTGCTCGGCGTCCCGGCGCTGTTGCTGGGCATCGGGTCGCTCTGGCTGGTGGCGGCGCTCGTGCCGCCACCCGGAGGCAGCGTCCCCGTGGCCGCGAGCGGCGGGTCGATCGTCGGTGAGTTCGCCGAGGGCTGGCGGGAGGCGCGGCGGCACCCGTGGTTCCTCGCCGGCCTGGGCGCCCTGACGGCGGTGATCGCCACCGGGTACTCGGTCACCGCGGTCGCCCTGCCGCTGGTGGCCCGCGACCGCTACGGCTCGGAGGTCGTGCTGGCACTGGCCACCACCGGCTACACCGTGGGCGCGCTGCTCGGTGCCCTGTTGATCGCGCGGTGGCGGCCGCGGGCCCCGGGCTGGGCGGCGCTGGCCGGCCTCGGGGTGTACGCCGTGGCGCCGCTGTGCCTGCTGCAGCCGGTGCGCCCCGCCGTGCTGGTCGTGGCGTACGTCGCGACCGGGGTGGGGATCGAGCTGTTCAACGTGCCGTGGTTCACCGCCACCCAGCGTGAGGTGGACCCGCGCCTGCTGGCGCGGGTGTCCTCGCTGGATTTCCTGTTCTCCTACGGCCTCGCCCCGCTGGGCCTGGCCCTGATCGCCCCGGCCATCGTGGTGTTCGGGCTCGGGCCGACGCTGGCCGCGTGCGCGCTCGTGTGCCTGCTCGCCCCCGCCGCCGCGGCGCTGGCTCCCGGTACACGGACGTTCTCCGTGCGGGCCACGACCCGACCCTGAGCCCGCCGACCCGGCCGGATCGCACCGGGTGATCAGCCGGCGCGCCGTGCCCCGGGTCGCGAACGCGGCCTGCGACGGCGACGCTCCTGCGGCGCGAGTCGTACGCGAGGGCTCTCGCGGCGCGCTCACGTGCTTCTCGCAGTGATCACCATCGGTCCGATGGTGCCGGGCCGGACGGGATCGGTCCGCGACCCTGGACCGGACGGTCGCCGCCGACCCGAGAGGATCATCGGGTGACGCCTCCGCAGCCCCGCACCCCGCAGCAGCGCAAGCAGGACACCCTCGACCGGCTCGACCAGGACGTGGACGCCTGGGTCGCGACCAGTGGCGGAGACGGTCCGTACCTGGTGCCCCTGTCGTTCCTGTGGGACGGCGAGACCCTGCTGATGGCCACCTCGGCGGCCACCCCGACCGGTCGCAACCTCCAGGCGACCGGTCGGGTGCGGGTCGGGATCGGGCAGACCCGCGACGTCGTGCTCGTCGAGGGAACCGTCGAGGTCCTCAGCGCGGTCCCGGACGAGACGGCTGACGCCTTCGCCGCCCGGACCGGCTTCGACCCGCGACTGCCGGCCGAGTCCTATCCGTGGTTCCGCGTGCGCCCGCAGCGGATCCAGGCGTGGCGCGAGGTCGACGAGCTCGCCGGCCGCGACGTCATGCGGGACGGGCGGTGGGCCGTTCCCTGACCCCTCAGTTGCGGAGCGTCGCCAAGGCTTCCTGCACCGCCGCGCTGGTGGCCGGCACCGTGGCCGACGGGCCGATCTGGCCGCTCACCGCGTCGAGGGTCTTGAGCCCGTCGCCGGTGATCAGCAGCACGGTCTCGGCGTCCGGGTCGAGCTGCCCGGACTCGATCAGCTTCTTCGCGGTGGCCACCGTGACGCCGCCCGCGGTCTCGGCGAACACGCCCTCGGTGCGGGCGAGCAGCCGGATACCGTCCACGACCTCCTCGTCGCTGACGTGCCCGAGCGCGCCACCGGTGCGGCGCACCGCGTCGAGGACGTAGGGGCCGTCGGCCGGGTTGCCGATGGCCAGCGAGCGCGCGATCGTGTCCGGCCGGACCGGCTGCACGACGTCGTGGCCCTCCTCGAACGCCTTCGCGACCGGCGAGCAGCCCGTGGCCTGGGCGCCGAAGACGCGGTACGGGGTGGGCTCCACGAGCCCGAGCTTGCCCAGCTCCGTGAAGCCCTTGTCGACCTTGGTGAGCTGCGAGCCGGACGCCACCGGCACCACGACCTGCTGCGGCAGCCGCCAGCCGAGCTGCTCGGCCACCTCGTAGCCCAGCGTCTTCGAGCCCTCGGCGTAGTACGGCCGCACGTTGACGTTGACGAACGCCCAGTCCTCGTGCTCGGCCGCGAGCTCCGTGGCGAGCCGGTTGACGTCGTCGTAGTTGCCGTCGACGGCGAGCAGGGTGCCGTCGTACACGGCGGTGGTGAGCACCTTGGCCTGCTCGAGCGAGCTGGGGATCAACACGACCGAGTCCCACCCGGCGCGGGCGGCCGCGGCGGCGACGGCGTTGGCCAGGTTGCCGGTGGACGGGCAGCACAGCACGGAGAAGCCCAGCTCGCGGGCCGCGGCCAGGGCCACGGCCACCACGCGGTCCTTGAACGAGTGGGTGGGGTTGCCGGTGTCGTCCTTGACCCACAGGGAGCGCACGCCGAGCGCGGCGGCGAGCCGGTCGGCCTTGATCAGGCGGGTGAGGCCGGGCTCGGTGTTCGGGTGGGAGGCCACCGTGGTGGGCACCGGGAGCAGGTGGCGGTAGCGCCAGATCGACTTGGGGCCGGCCTCGATCGACTCGCGGGTGACGGTGCCGAAGTCGTAAGCCACTTCGAGCGGCCCGAAGCACTGGGGGCAGGCGAACTCGGCGGCGAGGGGGACCTGGTGGCCGCACTCCCGGCAGGAGAGCGCGCGCGCCGGACCGAGGTCCAGGGCGGTGGAGGTCGCGGCGGCGCCAGCGGTCAGGGTCATGAGAAGTCTCCTCATCTTCCCCGCGAAGTGCGGGTCGGAATTGGCACCGTGATCGAGCGCAAGAGCGCGCATCGCCGGTTGCCGGGGCTTCGTCGGGCCGTTCCCTCTGCCCCTCTGGATGAGCCATATGCGGTTGTGGCGTCCACGGTACGACACGATCTCCGCGCGCCCAAGCGGGTTCGGCGATCTGGGAGCCGGGTCACGGGTTGTCGGTGCCGTGCGCGAGCATGGAGCGCGTGGCCACCCCAGCGCCCCTGCACCTCGTCCTCGGCGAGGAGGAGCTGCTCGTGGATCGGGCGATCGAGCAGGTGGTGGCGCAGGTCCGCGTCACCGATCCCGCGGCCGAGGTGCGTCGCGTGCGGGCCGCCGAGCTCACACCCGCCGACCTCGCCGAGTTCCTGAGCCCGTCCCTGTTCGCGGAGGGCCGGGTGCTCGTACTGCTCGCCGCGCACGAGGTCGGCAAGGACCTCGGCGCCGCCATCCTCACTCAGGCGGCGGATCCGGCCGAGGGCATCGTGCTCGTCGTCGTCCACGCCGGTGGTGCGCGCAACAAGGCGCTCGCCGACGCACTGCGCAAGGCGGGCGCCGCGGTCACCACGTGCAACAAGATCACGAGGATGGACGAGCGTTCCGACTTCGTGCGGGCGGAGGCCCGCCGGGTCGGCGGCAAGATCACCGGTGAGGCGATCGGCACGCTGCTCGAGGCCGTGGGATCGGACCTGCGGGAGCTGGCGGCGGCCACGAGCCAACTGGTGGCCGACACCGGGGGCGCGGTCGACGACCGCGCGGTGCGCCGCTACCACCGGGGCCGGGCCGAGTCGTCGGGGTTCGCGGTGGCCGACCGGGTGGTCGCGGGCGAACGCGCGGCCGCGCTGGAGGCCTTGCGCTGGGCGCAGCTGCTCGGCGTGCCGTCGGTGCTGATCGCCGACGCCCTGGCCGACGCGGTGCGCACGCTCGCCAAGGTCGGTTCGGCCGGCCGGGGCGACCCCAACCGGCTCGCCGGCACGCTCGGCATGCCGCCCTGGAAGATCCGGAAGGCGCAGCAGCAGGTGCGCGCGTGGGGTCCCGAGGCGCTCGCGGAGGCGTTCGACGCAGCCGCCGAGGTCAACGCGGATGTGAAGGGCGCGGCGGCCGATGCCGACTACGCGCTGGAACGTGCCGTCCTGCGGATCTGCGCGGCGCGCGGGCGGCGCTGAGCGGCCTACCGGCTCGCGGTCAGCTCTCGCCGGTGGTGCGGGCGTTCTTGACCCAGAGCCCCAGCTTGTCGCCGAGGAACGCTCCTCCGATCCCGGCGAGGGCGGCGGGGATCATCATGAGCAGGTTGACGAGCATCGGCAGTTCTCCTCGGCTCCGGGCGGGCGAGACGGGGGAGCGAACGCGGGGTTGCCCGCCGGCGAACCCCCACTGTCAGCGAGGTGCCGGACCGGTGTCGACGCGATGTGGCCCATCGCACGTTCGGGTGACGAAGAGAACGGGTACCTACTACGCCCTGTTCTCGCCCACGCGAAAGCGCCGGCCCGCGATGCGGACCGGCGCCTTCGGGAAGAGCGTGGATCAGAGCGCGTCGACGCGCCTGGCCATCGCCGACTTGCGGTTGGCGGCCTGGTTCTTGTGGATGACGCCCTTGCTGGCCGCCTTGTCCAGGGCTCGGGCGGCGCTGCGCTGCAGCTCGGTGGCCTTCTCGGTCTCACCGGCGTCGGCCGCCTCGCGGAACTGACGCACTGCCGTGCGGACCGCGGACTTGACCGACTTGTTGCGCAGGCGGTGCTTCTCGTTGGTCTTGACCCGCTTGATCTGGGACTTGATGTTGGCCACGCGAATGCCTCGAGTTTCTTCCTGCCGGTGATGTGCTCGTTCCGCTCCGCACCGGCGGCGGGGATCGTGCGTTCACGCCGGGCGCTCAGCGATCCATGTTACAGCTCGTCACCCGCGCCGGCGAAATCGGCCCTGCTTGGGGCTACCGGTGCGGCGGCACGCGCAGCCGTGGGCGCGCCGGGCCGCGGGCCGGAGGGCCTGCGCCGTCGCGTCCGCCGCCCGGTGCGGCGGCCCCGCTCACCACGGTGTTCCCGCCGGCGCGCTTGGCCCGGTACATCGCGGAGTCGGCGGCTGCCAGCGCAGCCGACGGTTCGCCGTCGAGCGGGGCGCGCACCACACCGACCGATATCGTCACCCCCGCCGCGGCGTCGACGGGGAGCGCGGCCACCGCGTCGGCGGCCCGTTGCAGCGCCGCGCACGCCACCGGCAACGGTGTGGCCGGCATGACGACCACGAACTCGTCGCCGCCGTAGCGGGCCACCAGGTCCTGTGCGCGCAGCGTGGTGCGCAGGCAGGAGGCGACCTCCTGCAGCACCTCGTCGCCCACCGCGTGCGAGCGCGCGTCGTTGACGTCCTTGAAGCCGTCCAGGTCGATCAGCGCCACCGCGCACGGCTGGCTGCTCGCTGTGCTCGTGGCCTCGTCCAGGCGCATGTCGAGAGCGCGACGGTTGGGCAGCCCGGTGAGTGGGTCCTGCAACGCCTGCGCGGCGACCGTGCCGTGCTCACGGGCGAGGCGGTGGTGTTCGGAGTGGCTGCGCAGCGCCGTGTGGCGCGCCTCGCGCAGGGCCCACAGCTCGCTCTCCAGCGCGGTGGCGTAGTGCTGCAGCGCTTCGGACGGGGTGCCACCACGGGCGATGTGCTCGATCCGCGCGACCTCCCGGTGCAGGGCGAGCGCGAGCACGGCGTCGGAGGTGTCGGCGTCGCGCAGCTCCTCGTGCAGCGGGGCGAGGGCCGCAGCCGCCTCATCCGGGCGACCGGCGGTGAGCAGGCAGCGCGCCGTGCCGATGGCCAGTACGACGCGGTCCTCGGTGAAGTGCGCCATCGGGTGCAGGGTCTGCAACATCTCCAGGTGCTCGCCGCCGGGGCGCTGCAAGGCGTAGGCGGCGCCGATCACCGAGCACTCCCGCACCGCAGGGCCGGCGACGACCGAGCCGCGCGACATCGCGGGCTGCCAGAGCCGGGCCGCGACATGCGCGGTCTGAGCCGCACCGACGAACCGGGTGGCGGCGGCCGCGTCCCGGCCACCGCGTTCCAGGCGCAGCGCCCAGGACAGCTGCAGGCGCACCCGGTTGAGCTGGTGCACGAGCCGGTCCATCACCGACCCGCTGCGCTCCGACACCGCCACGGCGCGCTGGGAGACCTCGTCGGCCAGCTCGTGCGAGCCGAGCTTGAGCAGGACGACGACCAAGCCGTTGAGGCTGCGCGAGAGCTCGCGCGACCACCGGACCGGGTCATGCCCCGGCGTGGGCGCCTTGATGTCGGTGAGGATCGCGAAGGCTGCGGCGGCGTCGGCGAGCGCGTTCTCCCCGTGGCCGAAGACGGCCGTGCGGTGCGCGCGCAGGGAGGCGGCCTCACCGAGCCGGCGCGGGTCGCCGTCGAGGTCGGCGAGCTCGATGAACTCCTGCAGCAGCGCCTCGACGTCGTCGGCCTCGGCGTCGTCGGCGGTGAGCAGACGGATCATGAGGCCCATCCGCAGCAGCTCCGAGACGAGCGAGGACGGGCCGCGCGTGCGGGCGTGCGCGAGCAGGCCGTCCAGCCCGCGGCGCGCCGCCGCCTTGCCCGCGGCGTCGGCGCGCTGCTCGAAGCGGAGCTTGCTGAGCGCGCGGGTGACGATCTGCTCCTCGGTGAAGAGCTCGGCCTCCTGCACGCAGGCGCATTCCGGTGCCCCCTGGACGAGTGCGCATTCCGGGGTCGTGCCGTTCGCCGACTCCGAGCGCGTCGATGTCACCGCTCGCCCCCTGGATGAACAAGGCCGGTATCGGGCCGTCCGGTCGGACGCCGGGGCTGGGGGACCCGGCACGGCTGCCATGTGGTCGCACGCCAGCGCGATCTCGCCATCGTCGCACCTCAAGGCCCCTCTGAGGAGCCAGGGTGACGATCCGACCCGAAGATGCAGCGGATGGTCTTCGATTCGCTACTCTCGGTGACCAGATCGCCCCGGACCTGCACCGATCGGACGTCCACCGCGCGCCTTCCGCTCCACGCGGCGACCGCAGGCGCCATCATCGTCGCGTGGCGGACCACAGGGGTTCCGCCGGCTGACCGGGAGGCGACCGTGAAGGGGATCTGGGGCGAGTTCAAGGCGTTCGCGCTGGGCGGCAACATGCTGGACCTGGCGCTCGGATTCATCATCGGCACGGCGTTCGCGGGGCTGGTCGACAGCCTGGCAGGCGATGTGATCATGCAGTTCGTGGCGGCGGTCTTCGGCCAGCCCGACTTCTCGACGCTCACGTTCACGCTCAACGGTTCCGAGATCCGGTACGGGGCGTTCCTGACCGTCGTCATCAACTTCCTGTTGCTGGCCGCGGTGCTGTTCGGTCTGGTCAAGCTGCTCAAGCGCGCCGGGTTGGGGAACTTCAAGGCGCAGGGCAGCCGGGAGTGCCCGCACTGCAAGGAGTTCGTCGCGATCGACGCGACGAAGTGCAAGTACTGCACCGCCGACATCGATCCGGTCGTCGCCGACGAGGACGAGTCGCCGCAGATCGCGACGGAGAAGCGGGTGGCGGAGTAGCGAGGCCTCTGGCTCACCCGTTCGGACTCCGGTGGGGTGCCACGTGGGACGATGGGTGTTCCCCGCTCGAGAAGGAACAGAGTGAGCTTCGCCGATCAGACGTTCACCCCGCCGGAGCTGATCCGGAACTTCTGCATCATCGCCCACATCGACCATGGCAAGTCGACGCTGGCCGACCGGATGCTGCAGCTCACCGGCGTGGTCGAGGACCGCCTGATGCGCGCCCAATACCTCGACAGGATGGACATCGAGCGCGAGCGCGGCATCACGATCAAGGCGCAGAACGTCCGGTTGCCCTGGCAGCTGGACGGCCAGGACCACGTGCTGCACCTGATCGACACCCCCGGCCACGTCGACTTCACCTACGAGGTCTCGCGGGCGCTGGAGGCGTGCGAGGGCGCGATCCTGCTGGTCGACGCCGCGCAGGGCATCGAGGCGCAGACGCTGGCCAACCTCTACCTCGCGCTGGACAAGGACCTGACGATCATCCCGGTCCTCAACAAGATCGACCTGCCTGCGGCCGATCCGGACCGGTACGCGGCCGAGATCGCCCACATCATCGGCTGCGAGCCGGGCGACGTCCTTCGCGTCAGCGCGAAGACCGGCATCGGTGTGCGGGAGCTGCTCGACGAGGTCGTCCGCCAGGTGCCGGCGCCCCAGGGCGACGCCGACGCGCCACCTCGAGCGATGATCTTCGACTCGGTCTACGACACCTACCGCGGCGTGGTCACCTACATCCGCGTGGTGGACGGGAAGATCACGCCGCGCCAGCGGATCAAGATGATGTCCACCGGTGCCACGCACGAGCTGCTCGAGGTCGGCATCGTGTCGCCCGACCCGAAGGTCTCGGCCGGCCTGGGCGTCGGCGAGGTGGGCTACCTCATCACCGGCGTGAAGGACGTGCGGCAGTCCAAGGTCGGTGACACGGTCACCAGCCAGCGCCACGGCGCCGCCGAGCCGCTCACCGGCTACCGGGAGCCGCGGCCGATGGTCTACTCGGGGCTCTACCCCGTCGACGGCTCGGACTACCCCGAGCTGCGCGACGCGCTGGACAAGCTGCAGCTCAACGACGCCGCCCTGACCTACGAGCCGGAGACGTCCGCGGCGCTGGGGTTCGGGTTCCGCTGCGGCTTCCTCGGGCTGCTGCACCTGGAGATCACCCGGGACCGGCTGGAGCGCGAGGCGGGCCTGGACCTGATCTCCACCGCGCCCAACGTCGTCTACCGGGTGGTGCTCGACGACGGCTCGGAGATGATCGTCACCAACCCCTCGGACTGGCCGACGGGGAAGGTGGGCGAGGTGCACGAGCCGGTCGTCAAGGTCACGATCCTGGCGCCCTCCGAGTTCATCGGCGCGATCATGGAGCTGTGCCAGAGCAGGCGCGGTCAGCTCGGCGGCATGGACTACCTGTCCGAGAGCCGCGTCGAGCTGCGCTACACGATGCCGCTGGCTGAGATCATCTTCGACTTCTTCGACGCGCTGAAGTCCCGCACCCGCGGCTACGCCTCGCTCGACTACGAGGAGGCGGGCGAGCAGAGCGCCGACCTGGTCAAGGTCGACATCCTGCTGCAGGGGGAGCCGGTCGACGCGTTCTCGGCGATCCGGCACAAGGACCAGGCCTACGCCTACGGCACCACGATGGCCTCGAAGCTGCGGGAGCTCATCCCTCGCCAGCAGTTCGAGGTGCCGATCCAGGCCGCGATCGGCTCGCGGATCATCGCGCGCGAGAACATCCGCGCGATCCGCAAGGACGTGCTCGCCAAGTGCTACGGCGGTGACATCACCCGTAAGCGCAAGCTGCTGGAGAAGCAGAAGGAGGGCAAGAAGCGGATGAAGACCATCGGGCGGGTCGAGGTCCCGCAGGAGGCCTTCGTGGCGGCGCTGTCCACCGACTCCAGCGCGGACAAGGCGAAGAAGTAGCCACCCGCCGCTGAGCGGCTGGCGTGGACCGGCAGCCGGTCGGTCTACGCCTCCGGCGCCGTGCTGCTCAGCTCGAACGTCGCGGTGCCACCGGCGAGCTCCAGCACCCGGATGGTCAGGGTGCCCTGCGGGGAGGCGAACTGCACGGTGCCGCCCGGACCGGTCACGCCGTACGAGCGCGCGTTGCCCGACGACAGCATGAAGGTCACGGCGTAGGTGCCGACGTCGGTCACGGTCAGCGCGCTCGGCCCGGCTCGCCCGTCCAGCGGGATCTCCACCGGCCCCGTCACCCGCAGGGTGCAGCTGCCGTCGAGGCAGGCGCCCACGTCGGTGCCGGGCGGCTGCTGGGCCGCCGCCACCGCGGGCGGCCCCGTACCGCTCAGCACGAGTGCGGTGAGCAGGGCGGCTGCGGCGATCGGACGGCGCACGAACGTGACGCTAGATCACTTCGGGCGGGGGTGGTGCGGGGATGACCCGGTCGGGGGGCCACGATGGGACGCATGAGCGCCGGCCCGTTCCCCGTTGCCACCGTCGTGACGGGAGCCGTCCTGCTCGGCGTGCTGGTCGTCGGTGTCGCCGCTGCGCGGGCGAAGGGCCGGTGGACGCTGCTGGCCACCGGGATCCTGGCCATCCTCGTCGTGGGCATCGTCCTCACAGCGGTTGCCGGCGGCCCGGACACCGAGGACCCCGCGGTCGAGCTCGCCGCCCTGTACACGATCACCGTGCCGCTCGTCCTGGCCTTCGTCGCGGGGTGGCTGGCGGCGTTCGGCAGCTGGCTGCGCCGGTTCCTCGTCGTGGCGGTGGCGACGCTGCTGCTCGCGGTGTTCCCCTACGCGGCGGCGGGCCAGGCGACCGCGGATGCGTTCCTGCGCGGGGGCTGACGCGCTGCTCGAACAGCGCGCAGCCGTGGCACCCGGGCGGGTACCACGGCTGCGGTGGGGTCGGTGACGGGGAACCCGGGCTCAGGCCTGAGCCGGGGTGGGGCGGTTGGCGAGCGCCTCGAGCAGCTCGGCGAGCTGGGCGCGTTCGGGGGTGTGGGCAGGTCCGAGGGCTTCGCTCGCGCGGCGCTCGACGCGCCCGCAGACCCGTTCGACGACGGCGCGGCCGCCGCCTGCGAGGTGGACGAGCACGCGCCTGCGGTCCACGGGGTCCGTGCGTCGGTAGGCGAGTTGTGCCGCGACCAGGCGGTCGACGACGCGGGTGGCGGTGGGCGCCGGCAGCGCCGTGTGGGAAGCGATCTCGCCCATGCTCCGCCCGCCTCCGCGGGCGAGCATCAGCAGGACGCGCCAGCCGTCACGGCTGACACCTTCGCCCGTAGTAGCCGGGGCGAGCGCGGAGGCGACAGCCCGGTCCAGCCGGTCGAGCAGCTCGACCAGACCTGTCACTCGCGGCGCCGGGGAATAGACGCCCCCCGACGCCGTTCGACTTGGTGGCTCAGACACGGTCACACACTGTACGTCCTGAGAGGGCCGGACGGGGCTCTCAGGATCCCGATTTCCTAGACGAACGGCCGATTCACCGCGACGGGCGGCTTCATGGAGTGAATACGATCTTGCCAGCAGTGTCTCCATCGAGCATCGCGCGGAAGCCCTCCTCCGCCCGATCCATCGGCAGCTCGTGCCCGATCTCCGGTGAGATTCCGGTGTTCTCGACGAATCGGAGCAGGTCAGCGAGCTCCTGGCGGGTTCCCATGGTCGAACCCAGAACGCGCAGTTGGAGGAAGAACAGCCGCTGGAGGTCGGCACCGGGGTTGGGCCCGCTGGTCGAACCGGAGACAACGATCACCCCACCGGGTTTGAGGGCGCGCATCGAGTGCGACCACGTGGCGTCACCGACCGTCTCGAACACCGCGTCGACGCGTTCGGGCAGTCGCTCGCCCGAGGGGAAGGTGGCGTGCGCACCGAGCCGTTCGGCGACGGCCCGCTTCTCCTCGGTACGACCGGTCACCCAGACGCGCATCCCGGCCGCGCGGCCGAGCTGCACCAGGGCCGTCGACACGCCGCCCGACGCGCCCTGCACGAGCATCGTCTGCCCGGGACGCAGGCCCGATTTCGTGAACAGCATCCGGTAGGCGGTGAGCCACGCGGTGCCCATCACCGCCGCCTGGGCGGCGCTGAGCCCGGCCGGCTTCGGCACGGCGTTGCGCGCCGGCACCACGACGGTCTCGGCGAACGTGCCCTGGTGCTTCTCGGTGAGCAGCGTGCGCTTGGGGTCCAGCGTCTCGTCGCCGTCCCACGCGGGGTCGCCGATCACCGAGTGCAGCACGACCTCGGTGCCGTCCGGGAGCGTCCCGGCGCCGTCGCAGCCGAGGATCATCGGGAACTGGTCGGGCTTGATGCCCACACCGCGCAGCGTCCAGATGTCGTGCATGTTCAGGCTCGCGGCGGTGACGGTGACGGCGACCCAGCCGTCCGGGACCTCGGGCGCGGGACGCTCTCCCACGGTGAGCGAGTCGAGCGGAGCGTCGGCGTTGGGCTCTGCGGCGTAGACGGCGAACATGCCACGGAACCTAGTGCCGCGGGCCGTGGCCTACTGTGTGAGACGTGATACGGGCGGTGGCGGACTGGTGGGACGCGGTCGAGCTGTGGCTCACCCAGCTCCCGTTCGGGTTCCAGGTCCTGCTCGCCGGGTTCGTCCTGGTGCCGTTGTGCTGGTTCGCCGCGGTGGCGGTCGACCGGATCGTGGACGGGGCCGCGGCGCGGCTCGCCGCCCGACGGAGCCGGGGTACGTGACCGCAGGCGCATGACCGGGGCCGGCCGTGACCGCCCCGACGGCCGAAGATCATCAACTGGGTGCAGTTCCGGCGACATGCCGCCGCCTGTGCGCCCAACGGGCGATCATGGATCGGGGTGCCGAACCAGATCACCAGTTGGGCGCAAAAACGGCCGTATGCGGCCGGGAACGCGCCGAGCCGACGATCACTGCAGTAGCGCCCCGAGCCCGGACCGGAACGCGAAGCTCACGCGCCGCCGGGCAGCGCCGGGCCCGCCGTCGCCGCGAGGGCCGGCAGCACGTCGGAGCAGCCGGCGTCCACGCGCACCGCGGCCAGTTCGTCGCCGCGGGTGGCGCCGCGGTTGACGATCACCACGGGGGTGCCGGCCTTGTGCGCGTACCGGACGAACCGCAGCCCCGACATCACCGTCAACGACGAGCCGGCCACCAGCAGCGCGGCCGCGGCGTCGACCATCGCGTAGGCGCGGGCCACCCGCTCGCGCGGCACGTTCTCGCCGAAGAACACCACGTCGGGCTTGAGCACGCCGTCGCAGGCGGCGCAGCGCGCCGTGCGGAAGCCGTCGACGGCGGCCAGTTCCGCGTCGCCGTCCGGGGCGGCCTCCACCGCTCCGCCCGCGGCCTCGACGAAGCCGGGGTTGAGCCGCGCGAGCCGCTCCTGCAGCGCCGCGCGGCTGCTGCGCACGCCGCACGAGACGCACATGACCTCGGAGATGCGGCCGTGCAGGTCGATCACCGCGGTGCTGCCGGCCGCACCGTGCAGCCCGTCGACGTTCTGGGTGATCAGACCGTGCAGCGCCCCGCAGCGTTCGAGCGCGACCAGCGCCCGGTGCCCGGCGTTCGGCTCGGCGTGCGCCATCCGCGCCCATCCGACGTGGCTGCGCGCCCAGTACCGCCGCTGCGCGGGCTCGCCGGAGAGGAACTCCTGGTAGTTCATGGGTGTGCGGCGCGGCGAGCCCGGGCCGCGGTAGTCCGGGATGCCGGAGTCGGTGGACAGCCCGGCCCCGGTGAGGACGACGAGCGGGCGGGCGGAGAGCAGGTCGAGCGCCCGGTCGAGCGCATCCACCTCCAGCAGGTCCACGGAGTCCAGGCTAGATGATCGATTCCCTGCACGACGCGCGTCTGCCGGGGCCGCAGCGTCATGATCGGCGAGTCGGCGCGTTCGCGTGTTGATCCCGCCCGCGAACGCGCCGAAGTATCGATCATGGGCCGCGCCGACGCTGTCGCGTTCGTGCAATACCGCCGCTCGCCGGCCCGGCAGGCTGCGGGACATGGATTCGGCAGACCACATGGACCAGAGCATCGGGCTCGCCGTCGCCACCATCCGCGACACCGACACCGCTCTCTTCGACGACCCCTCGCCCTGCGCCGGCTACACGGTGCGCGACGTGGTGAACCACCTCGCGTTCGGCTTCCTGCTGGCCCGCCGCTCCGGCGCGCGGGAGCCGTGGGACCCCGCCTGGAGCGCGGCGGACCGCACGCCCTACCTCGGGGGGCTGCCCGACGGGGAGTGGGCGCGGGCCTGCGCCGACGAGGCCGCGGCCACGGCGCGCGCCTGGGCCGACCCGGCCGCGTGGGAGGGGGAGGCGAGCATGGGCGGCGCGCCGATGCCGGCCGCGTTGATCGGCGCGATGATGACCGCCGAGTTCGCCGTGCACGCGTGGGACCTGGCGGTGGCCACCGGGCGCGCGGTCGAGGTGCCCGACGGCCTCGCCACGGTGGTGCTCGAAGGCGTCTCCGCGATGGCACCCGCAGGCCGGGAGGGTGGCTGGTTCGGCGCGGAGGTGGCGGTGCCGGGCGACGCCCCGGCGTTCGAGCGCGCGCTGGCCGCGTCCGGCCGCGACCCGCGGTGGACGCCGTGACCGGCCGGCTCGCCGGGGTGGACGTCGCCGCGGTGAACCGCCGGGTGGTCGCGCAGTTCCGGGCGGGCGGCGCGATCGAGGGGATGCACCGCGAGCGGCTCCTGCTGCTGACCACCACCGGGCGTCGCAGCGAACAGGCGCACACGGTTCCGATGATGTTCCACCGCGACGGCGAGCGGGTGCTCGTCGTCGCGTCGAACGCCGGCGCGGCCGGGCACCCCGACTGGTACCTCAACCTGGCCGTGGACCCGCAGGTCACGATCGAGGTGGGCGACGAGCCGGGCGGAGCGCCGCGCCAGGCCACGGCGGTGACCGTCGAGGGCGACGAACGCACCGCCCTGTGGGAGATGCTGAAGGCCACCTACCCGTTCTTCGCCGACCACGAGGCCGCGACCACCCGCACCATCCCGGTCGTGGCGCTGCGCTGACCGTGCTGCGCTGACCGCGGCGCCCGCGAGATCCCGATGTGGAATTCCCGCTTGGCCGATCCCACGTGCCACTATCCGTGAGCGACGCGGAACGGGGGGTCACGTGGCGGGCTACGAGGGGTCGATGATCCGCCGGCGGATCCTGGCGCGGCAGCTGCGGCTCCTGCGCGAGGGAGCGGGGCTGACGCTGGAGGAGGCGGCGCCGAAGCTGCACTTCTCGGTCAGCAAGCTCTGCCGGATCGAGAACGCCCAGGTCGTGATCGACATCCACTGGGTGAAGAGCATGCTCGATCTCTACGACGTGGGCGGGTCCCGCTGGACCGAGCTGATGGAGATCGCCCAGGAGGCCATGCAGCCCGGGTGGTGGAAGGCCTACGGGCTGGGGAACAGCAGCTACATCGCGTTCGAGACGGAGGCGCGACGTGCCCAGTCCTTCAGCCTCGGCTACGTGCCCGGGGTGCTGCAGATCGCCGAGTACGCACGGGCGTTGATGCGCGCGGTCCCGGTGCGCCGTACCGCCGAGCAGTTGGAGAGCGAGGTCGCTGCCCGACTCCATCGCCAGGCCCGCCTGACGTCGAGGGAGAACCCGCTGGAGCTGGTGACGGTGATCGATGAGGGGGCGTTGCGCCGGCCCATCGGCGGCACCCATGTGTGGCACCGGCAGCTCGACCGGCTCGTCGAGCTCGCCGGGCTGGACACCGTGGACCTGCGGGTGCTGCCGACGGAGGTGGGCGCGCACGCCGCGCTGGCGTCCGAGTTCACCATCCTCAACTTCGGGGATCTCGGCGAGCCGGACATGGCGTACGTCGAGCACACCCTCGGCGCGCTGAGCTTGGACAAGGACGGCGACGTCACGCGCGCTAGGCTCACCTTCGAGTGTGTGCAGTCCGACGCGCTCGACCCGGCCGCGTCGGTGGAGCTGATCCGGCGGCTCGCCGGGGCGTGAACCGGCGACCGTGGGGGATGCCATGCGTGACGACGAACTCCGCTGGTTCACCAGCAGCTTCAGCGGAGGCAACGCGAACTGCGTCGAGGTGGCGATCGTGCCCGGGGGCGGTGTCGCCGTCCGCGACACGAAGGACCGCTCCCTCACCCCGCACCGCTACGCGGCAGCCGACTGGACGGCGTTCCTGTCCGGGATCCGCGCCGGGGAGTTCGACCTCCGCGGATGAGGTGAGCGGCGGTTCGGTGCACACGGATGCCAGACCGTGATCGCTGCGAGAAGCACCTGACCGTCGCCCCGACCGCGCCCACGCACTGCTGGGACCGATCACCGGGCCGTGATCACTCCGGCAGGTACGCCACGTCGCGGCGTCCGCTTCCAGGTACTGATCGGATCGATCACCGCGCGCCGCGTCCCAGCGGTCACTGCGCCCATCGCGGCTTGCGCTTCTCGGCGAACGCGCGAATGCCTTCCTGGCCCTCCTCGCCGGCGAAGAACCGCGCCGACAGCTGCTGCATCTCGGCGAACCGGGCATCCAGGGGCGCGTCGCCGCGCAGCAGCTCCTTCGTGGCGGCCAGTGCCCCGGGAGCGCCCAGGCGCAGCATCTCGGCGTAGCGGGTGACCTCGGCGTCGAGGTCGAAGCCCGGCACCGCGCTGTTCACCAGCCCGATCCGGGCCGCGCGGTGCCCGTCGAACGTCTCGCCGGTGAGGAACAGCTCGTGGGCCGCGCGCGGCAGCAGCCGCGGCAGCACGGTGACCGAGATGACGGCCGGGACCACGCCGATCCGCACCTCGCTGAACGCGAACGTGGCGTCCTCGGCGACGACCGCGACGTCGCAGGCGGCCACCAGCCCCACCCCGCCCGCGCGCGCCGGGCCCGCGACACGGGCCAGCACCGGTGTCGGGGAGCTCCAGATCCGCTCCAGGATCGCCGGGAACTCCGCCACGCCCTGGTCGGACGCCGCCGCGCCGCGCGCCTCGGTGAGGTCCATCCCGGAGCAGAAGACCCGCTCGGTGTGGGTCAGCACGATCACGCGGGCCGCGTCGTCGGCGATCGCGGTGTCCAGGTGCCCCAGCAGCTCGCCGCGCAGCTGCGCCGACAGCGCGTTGCGGTTGTGGGGGGAGTCCAGCGTGATCGTCGCGACGCCGTCGGCGACGTCGAGGTGCACCAGCTCGGTCATGCCCGCACGGTATCCGCCACAGGCAACCGGATCAGCCGAACCGGCGGCGCAGGTAGTCGGACGTGGCGGCGTCGGCGGGGTAGAAGCTCTCGATCGCGATCTCGTCGAGCGTCACGTCCAGCGGGGCGCCGAGCACCGCGACGGTGCTGAACATCGTCAGCTCCTGGTCCGGGTGGCGCAGCCGCAACGGCAGCACGATCCGGTCGCGCGGGTGGGCCGCCGGGTCGAGGCCCGCGTCGCGGCAGTAGCCGGTGAGCTCGGCGAGCAGCGCGCGCAGCCCGGTGGACGCCGCGCGTTCGGCCTGCCTGCGCAGCCGCGACACGAGGTGCGCCGCGTACTCGGGCAGGTCCAGCACGTGCGGGGCGAGGCCGCGCGGGTGCAGGCTCACGCGCAGGACGTTGACCGGCGGGGCGAGCAGCGCGGGGTCGACGAGGTCGGTGAGCAGTGCGACCGCCCGGTTCGCGCCGAGCATGTTCCACTGCCCGTCCACCAGGACGGCGGGGTAGGGCTCGTGGCCGCCCAGTACCCGCTGCAGCGAGCTCCGCACGTCGGTGAGCTCGGCGTCGTCGAGGCCGTGCTGGGTGTAGGCCGGGGCGAACCCCGCCGCCGTCATCAGCTCGTTGCGTCCGCGTAGCGGCACGTCCAGCTCCTCCGCGAGTAGCAGCACCATCTCCCGACTGGGGCGCGACCGGCCGGTCTCCAGGAAGCTCAGGTGCCGCGCCGACACGTCGGCCTGGAGGCCGAGGTCCAGCTGGGTGAGCCGGCGCCGCTGGCGCCAGTCCCGGAGCAGGGACCCGAAGGAGGTCCCGGTGAGGGTCGCGGCGGTCATGACCGCGACGCTAGCGGGTGCCGTGGCGCCGCTCGATGACCTGAGGGGTAATGGACCGGCGCCGGGCGCGACGGCAGTGTGTGGTCAATGACCGACGAGCTCACCGCTGCGCTGCACGCCGCCATGCCGTTCACCGCCGTGCTCGGTGCCACGGCGCTGCGCGTGGCCCCGGGCGAGGTGGCGTTGCGGCTGGACTGGGACGAGGGCCGCTGCACCTCGGGCGGGCTGCTGCACGGCGGGGCGGTGATGGCGCTCGCCGACTCCGCCGGGGGCTGGTGCGCCTACCTCAACCTCCCCGAGGGGGCCACCGGCACCGCCACGGTGACCTCGGCGACGAACTTCCTGCGCCCGGTGACCCGCGGCCACGTCGAGGCCGTGGCGCGCCCGCTGAACCTGGGGCGCACAGTGATCGTGGTGGACACCGAGCTGCGCGACGCCGACGGCCGGCTGACCGCGCGCGTGACGCAGACGCAGGCGGTGCTGCGGTAGGCCCGGCGGAGTCGGCGATCCTGACGGCATGCCGTCCCTCTCCCCAGGTGATCCGCGCAGCCCGGTGTTGCTGCACGTCCCGCACGCCGGCACCGAGATCCCGGGCTGGACGCGCCCGCACCTCCTGCTCGACGACGCCGCGCTGGCCGTCGAACTGGCGGCGCTGACCGACCACCACACCGACGTGCTCGCCGCTGCGGCCGCCGAACGCGCGCGAGTGCGACCCGCCGTCCTGGTGAACCGGGTCTCGCGGTTCGTCGTCGACCCGGAGCGGTTCCCCGACGAGCGGGAGGAGATGGCCGCGGCCGGGATGGCGGCGGTGTACACGCACGGCACGCTCGGCCAGCGCATCCGCGCCGACGACCCGGCCCACCGGGACGCGCTGCTGGCGGCCTACTACCGGCCGTGGGCGGACGCGGTGCGGCTCGCCGTCGAGGACCGGCTCGCGGCCACGGGCGCAGCGGTGCTGCTCGACGTGCACTCCTACCCGTCGCGGGCGCTGCCCTACGAGCTGCACGCCGACCGCGCCCGACCGCGGGTCTGCCTGGGCACCGATCCCGCACACACGCCGTCGTGGCTGGTGGCGGCCGCCCGCGCCGCGTTCGCCGCCGTGGGCACCACCGCGCTGGACGCGCCGTTCGCGGGTACCTACGTGCCGCTCGCGCACCACGGCCGCGAACCGCGCGTGCTCTCGCTGATGCTGGAGATCCGCCGGGACGCCTACCTGGCCGAGCCCGCAGGCCCGATCGGCGCGGGTGGCGAGGACGTCGTGGCGGCGCTGGTGCGGCTGATCGACGCCGTCAGCGCCGGGGCGCCGGGTTGAGCCGCGCGGGCGCCGTCCAGGAGAACCCGTACCGCAGCCACGCCCACAACGCGGCCGCGCCGAGCAGGTAGAGGCCGAGCACGACCGCGAGCAGCCCGGCCCGGCCGGCGAGCGCCCCGTCCGCGGGGCGGGCGACGACGTGCACGAACGCGAACCCGCCGAGGCAGGCGAACACCGCCCACAGCGCGGGCGACCAGCGCAGCAGCGCGACGCCGGGCAGGAACGAGAGCGGCACGAGCGCGAACACGAGGTTGGCCGTGGCGGCCACAGTGACGGCGGTCAGGGCCGTGCCGACCACGGCCGCACCGAACGAGCCCGGCGCACCGGACGCGGTCACCAGCGGCTCGCGCAGCGCCCACGCCACGCCGCCCGCGGCGGTCAACGCCGTGGCGGCGAGCGCGACGGCGGGCCCGGCCTCGTCGGTGCGCAGCGGCCGCGCCGTCCCGAACGCGACGAGCGTGCCCAGCACGAGCCCCGGCTCCAGCCCCACCGCCCGCGACAGCACCACCCCGACGGCGGCGAGCAGCAGGAACCCCGGGAACGGCGTGACGTGGCAGCGCACGCCCCACCAGCGCGCCACGTAGAGCAGCTGGGAACCCTGCTGCGCGAGCGTCACGACGACGAGTGCGACCGCCAACCCCACGAGCAACGCGGGCGCCGAGCCGTCGAACGGGAAGGCGGGCTCGAGGAACCCGACCATGACGGCCCCGGCGACGACGGTCACCGCCACCGTGACGGCGAACGTCCCCGCGGCGTCGCGCCCGGCCGCGGGCGGCACCCGCAACCGGGCCAGCATCGCCTCGACGCGGTCGGTGCGTGCGGCCGCCGCCCGGTTGACCAGGCCTGCGGGCAGCGCGAGCGCCGCGAGCAGCACCAGGGTCAGCGCCAGGCTCGGCAGGACCGCGCCGAGATCCCAGCGCACGTCGGCCGGGGACGGCAGCGCGTCGACGAACACGGCGGCGGCGTCGTCACCCTCGTCGGTGCCGCGCTCGTCGGTGACCGGCGGCGTGGCGGCCGGCGCCTCACGCAGGGGAGGGTCGGCGGCTGCCGGCGGCGGGCCGGCAGGTGGGTCGGGCGGCTCCGCCGGCCACGGCGCGGCGAGTGCGCCGGTCCAGTCCAGACCGGACTCCGCACCGTCGACCGCGTCCCCGACACCGGGCAGGATCGCGCGGCCGACGGCCGCACCCGCGCCCGCGTCGCCTGCGGCCTCGCCCGCCCGCCCCCGTTCCCCCGACCGCCCCTCGTCGCTCGCCGCGTCCACGGCCGCAGCGAGTGCGGTGTCGCCCTCGTCGGTGTCGCCCTCGTCCGTGTCGCTCTCGTCGGTGTCCTCGCTGGTGTCGTCCTCGTCGTCGCGGGAGCCGGTGTCGGCGTCGTTCCCGTCCCCGGAGTCCTCGTCCGCGGAGCCCTCGTCCGCGTCGTCGTCGGAGTCCGTGTCCTCGTCCCCGGACTCCTCGTCGTCCTCATCGGACTCCTCACCGTCGGGGAGGTCCGGCAGGTCGGGGAGGTCGGGATCGAGCAGGTCGCCGGGGTCGAGGAGCGGTGGCAGGTCGGGGAGCGGCGCCCGGTCCTCGCACGATCCGACACCGAGGAGCGCACCGAGCGGCCCGGGGGAGGAACACTCGCCGGACGGCTCGTCCGAGGCAGCGGCCGAAGCGGGGCCGCTGAGCGCGAGGGCGATCGCGCAGATCGCGGCGGTGGCGAGGACGGCACGTGCCACGGAGGTACCGCGTACCGTCATGCTCCACCCGATCGACGCATCCTCCGCCCGGCTGACGACGCCGCCGGCGCTCGCACCCCGTCCAACGATCAGCGTGGCCGGAAGTCACGATTCACTCGAAAGAGATTCGTGGGCCCGGCGCGTCGCACGGGAGTAGCCTCTGCTCGTCGACTTCCCCCGTTGATGGTTCCGGTGCACCGCGAAGCGCCGTCCAATGATGATCATGAGTCTGATCCCTGCGGAGTGCCGCATCCGCCGGTGACCCGCCCCGGATCACCGCGGGCACGCAGCCGCTCCGAGCTGCGCCGGCAGCGCAGACCCGACAGCCATCGCTGCTGGGACCACCTCCTGCTCGCCCCGCTCTGGCCCCTGCACGACGCGAACCTCGGCACCCTGCTGCGCACCTGCGACGCCGTGGGCGCGTGCCTGGCGGTGCCCCGCGAGGCGTGGATCCAGCGGGCGCTGGAGAAGGGGAACACGCTGCGGCGCCGCAGCTGCGTGCACCGGGTGTCGGAGCCGCTGCGCTGGCTCGACGCCCAGCGCCGCGCCGGGAGCAGGCTGGTCGCGGTCGAGCTCGCCGACGAGGCCGTGCGGCTGGGCGATCTGGCCGCCGCGCGGCAGCGCACCGTCGTGCTGCTCGGCCACGAACGCGACGGCGTCCCGCCCGAGGCGCTCGCGCTCGTGGACGAGGTCGTGGAGATCCCGATGATCGGTACCGGCCTGAGCCTCAACGTCGCGGTGGCGGGCTCGCTCGTGGCGTACAAGCTGGCGGGGATGCTGTGAACAATTGCTTGGCTGGGGCGGCGCGGCGGTCAGTGGCGGTGCAGGGCGCTCCGGGCCATCGCCAGCTCGTGGGCCACCTCCGCCGCGATCAGCTCGGCGTGCAGGGCCGAATCCTCGCTCGCCTGCGGGCCGAGGCCCCGATGGCGGCGCACCAGCTCCTCCAGGGAGGTCAGCAGGCGGTCGGCGAGGGACTTGCGGGCGGAATCGCGGATCGGGCTGGACACGGGTGCCTCCTGGGCGGGATCGGGCCGGACGGGGCGGGGCGCGCCGCGCGACAGCGGTCGCTCGCGTCCCGCCCGTGGTCCCGGTCCCGTCGCCGGGTCAGCACCGCGACGCCCTAGTCCCGGGCCGCGGCGGCGGCCGGTTCGGCGTCGGTGGCGGCGTCGGGTGCGACGGCGGCCTGCTGGCGCAGCTTCGCCACGGCCGTGGCCACCGCGGCGATCCAGAGCACGACGATCACGAGGTAGACCGCGGTGGTGGTGGCGCCGCCCGCGTCGAGCGCGCGCAGGATCGTGCGGGCGTTGGTGAGCACGATGATCCCGCCCACTGCGGTGCCGAGCACCGCGGCGGGGACCTTGGTGACCAGCCACGCCGCGAGCGGGGCGGCCAGCACGCCGCCCAGCAGCAGCCCGCCGATCGTCCATGGATCGAGCACCTCGGTCCCGAGGCCGAGCAGGAAACCGATGCTCGCGGCGAGGGCGACGAGGAACTCCGAGGTGTCCACCGAGCCGACCACCGTGCGCGGTGCGGTGCGGCCCGCGGTCAGCAGGGCCGGGGTGGCGACCGGGCCCCACCCGCCGCCGCCGGAGGCGTCGACGAAGCCGGCGACCAGCCCGAGCGGTGACAGGAACCTCGAGCGGTGCGGCGAGACCCGCGCCGTGGACACCCGCGGGGGGCGCACCGAGAACCGCACCAGGATGTAGACGCCGAGCGCGAGCAGGATGCCCGACATGTACGGGGCGGCGTCATCGGTGGACAGCGCCGACAGCAGGGTGGCGCCGAGGAACGCGCCGATCGCGCCGGGGACACCGAGGCGCAGGACGAGCCGCCAGTCCACGTTGCCGAAGCGCCAGTGCGAGAGGCCGGCGGCGATCGTGGTGCCGACCTCGGCGAGGTGCACCGACGCGCTGGCGGTGGCCGGGTTCGTGCCGACGAGCAGCAGCAGCGACGTGGACGTGACGCCGTAGGCCATGCCGAGGGCCCCGTCGACGAGCTGGGCGCCGAAGCCCACGAGGGCGAAGACGATGAGGGTGCGCATGCGGGAGCAGACTCCTGACGAGGAGGGGAACGACGGCGTCGAGCGCGACGGGCGACCAGCCCGGTAGCCCCGCGGCGTGGGCCGGGGGCCGGGAGCTCAGCGACAGAGCTCGTCGAACGCGTGGCAGCGCCGGGAGGGCCAGAACCGTTCGAGGTCCGGCAGGAGATTGGCGGTCATCGACGCCCCACCCGCGCGGCGGGTGAGGGGCGCGGGGCGCGCGGTCGAGGACACCCCACCATCGTGCGTGGCCACCTGATCGAGTACAACCCGGTGTCCGCGCTGCGGGACCGCTCGGGAAATGTCCGGACGTCCGCGAACGTGCTGGTCAGAGCGGTGTGAGAGCAGTAGCGAGCGACGACGTGACCCAGGTCGCCCCGAACGGCGCAGTCAGGCGATGAGGTGGCGGGGTAGCGCCTCGGCGAGGGCCACCGCGTCGTAGCGGGCGAGCACCGCGCGGGCGATGTCGGGATCGGGGCCCAGCGGCGCGGCCACCGGGGCGCCGGCCGCCGCCGCGTCGCGCTCGATGCGGTCGGGCAGCAGGCCCGGTGCGAGGATCCACTGGGCGACGGCGACCCGTCGCGCCCCGCCCGCACGCAGGGCGGCGACCGCGTCCCGGACGGTCGGGGTGGCCGCCGTCGCGAACGCGGCACTGCCGCCCGACCAGCCGAAGCGGCGCGTCCAGCCGGCCACGACGTCGGCGACCGCGGCGTTCGCCGGAGCGTGCGAGGAGCCGATGGCGGCGAGCACCACCCCGAGGCCGGGGTCGTGCAGCGGCCCCGCGACGGCCGCGAGGCGGCGCAGCGCGGCGGCGGACAGACCGGCGTGACCGTCCCGGTGGCCGGCTCCGCGGCCGGGTCGGCTGCTCCGATGGCCGACCCCGCCAGCGGGTCGGCTGCCCAGGACCGGGCTGACCCCGATCTCCAGCCCCGGCAGGCGCGCGGCGGCCGTCGCCACGGCGCCCGGCACGTCGACCCGGGCGTGGAAGGCGTGCCCGAGCAGCAGCGGCACCACCACGGCGCGCGCGTGTCCTCCCGTGGCGACCGCGTCGAGGACGTCCGGCAGCCGCGGCGCGGAGAGGTCGAGGAACGACAGGCGCACGTCCAGCTCCGGCCGCTGCCGGCGCACCTCGTCGACGAGTGTGGACACCGTGGCCGCCGAGCGCGGGTCGCGGCTCCCGTGCGCGACGGCGACGAGGGCCGGTGCGGGTTCCACGGGGGCCACGACCTACGGGGTCACCGTGATCGGCGTCCCGACCAGACCGGCGGCGAGCGTGTTGCCGGTCGGCGGGTCGATCAGCAGGAAGCTGCCGGTGGCGCGGATGTCGGCGTAGTCGTCGACGGGCAGCGGGTCGGCCGTGCGCAGCGTGGCGTGAGCGATGTCGTTGATCTCCAGCTGCTCGGGCGCGGCGGCCCAGGCCGGCACGTCGGAGTCGAACGACAGCCGCTCGCCGACCACGCCGACGATCACCTGGGTGGTGCGGGTGCCGTGCTTGAGCAGCAGCCGCGCACCGGGGCGCAGCGGCTTCTCGGCGAGCCAGCACAGCGTGGTGTCCAGCTCGTCGGTGACCCGCGGCGGGGCGGCCGCCGCGGCGAGCACGTCACCGCGGGAGATGTCGATGTCGTCGTCGAGGCGCACCGTGACGCTGCGGCCCGCCGTCGCCGACGCGAGCGGCCCGTCGGCGGTCTCGACCGCCGTCACCCTCGTGCGCGCGCCGCCGGGCAACACGACGACCTCGTCCCCGGGGGCCACCGTGCCGGCCGCCACCTGGCCCGCGTAGCCGCGGTAGTCGTGCAGTTCGTCGCTGCGCGGAGCGCCGGCGGAGCGCACATCGGCGCTGCGGGGACGGATGACGTACTGCACGGGCATCCGGAACGGCGCGCCGATCTCGGGACCGACCACCGGCACGGACTCCAGGTGCCCCAGCAGCGTCGGCCCGTCGTACCAGGGGGTGCGGGTGGAGCGCTCCACCACGTTGTCCCCGACCAGCGCCGAGACCGGGATCGTGACGACGGCGTCGTCGGCGAACCCGAGCGAGCGGGCCAGCCCGCCGAAGTCCTTCGCGATCGCGTTCAGCACGCCCTCGTCGTAGTCGACGAGGTCGATCTTGTTGATCGCGAGCACCAGCCGCGGGACGCGCAGCAGCGCGAGCACCGCCGCGTGCCGGCGGGTCTGCTCGACCACGCCGTTGCGCGCGTCGACGAGCAGCACGGCCAGCTCCGCGGTGGACGCGCCGGTGACCGTGTTGCGCGTGTACTGCACGTGGCCGGGCGTGTCGGCGAGCACGAACTCGCGAGTCGGCGTGCCGAAGTAGCGGTAGGCGACGTCGATCGTGATGCCCTGCTCGCGCTCGGCGCGCAGGCCGTCCACCAGCAGCGACAGGTCGGGGGTGGCCAGGCCCTTGTCCACCGAGGCGCGCTGGACGGCCTCGATCTGGTCGGCGAGCACCGACTTGGTGTCATACAGCAGCCGCCCGACCAGCGTGGACTTGCCGTCGTCCACGCTGCCCGCCGTCGCGAACCGCAGGAGGTCCTTCGCAGCACCGGCCATCAGAAGTACCCCTCACGCTTGCGGTCCTCCATGGCGGCCTCCGACATCCGGTCGTCGGCGCGGGTGGCCCCGCGCTCGGTGAGCCGGGAGGCCGTGACCTCGGCGATGACCTCGTCGAGCGTGCCGGCGGTGGACTCGACGGCGCCGGTGCACGAGCCGTCGCCCACGGTGCGGTAGCGCACCGAGCGCTTCTCGAGCGTCTCGGTGCCGCGCGGGCCGCCCCACGGTCCCTCGGCCAGCCACATGCCGTCGCGCTGGAACACCTCGCGCTCGTGCGCGAAGTAGATCTGCGGCAGCTCGATGCCCTCGCGCTGGATATAGCGCCAGACGTCCAGCTCGGTCCAGTTCGAGATCGGGAACACCCGCACGTGCTCGCCGGGGGCGTGCCGGCCGTTGTAGAGGTTCCACAGCTCGGGCCGCTGCTTGCGGGGGTCCCAGCGGCCGAACCCGTCGCGCAGCGACATGATCCGTTCCTTGGCCCGCGCGCGCTCCTCGTCGCGGCGTGCGCCCCCGAACACCGCGTCGAACCGGTGCTCGACGATCGAGTCGAGCAGCGGAACGGTCTGCAGCGGGTTGCGGGTGCCGTCGGGGCGCTCGGTGAGGCGCCCGTCGTCGATCCAGTCCTGGACGTGGGCGACTTCCAGCCGCAGGCCCAGCCGCGCGACGAGCCGGTCCCGGAAGTCGATGACCTCCGGGTAGTTGTGCCCGGTGTCGACGTGCAGCAGGGCGAACGGCACCGGCGCGGGCGCGAACGCCTTGACGGCCAGGTGCACCAGCAGCGTGGAGTCCTTGCCGCCGGAGAAGAGGATCACCGGGCGGTCGAACTCGCCGGCGACCTCGCGGAAGATGTGGATGGATTCGCTCTCCAGGGCGTCCAGCGCGTCGAGCGCCGGGGCCGCGGGCGTCATCGGCAGGGTGGCGGTCATGAGACGTGCAGCCCGCACTCGATCTTGCCGGTGCCCGCCCAGCGCCCGGAGCGCTTGTCGGCGCCCGGTGCCGGCTTGGCCGTGCACGGCGCACAGCCGATCGACGGGTAGCCCTCGGCGACCAGTGGGTTCACCAGGATCCCGTGCTCGTCGATGTAGGCATCCATCTCCTCGTCACTCCAGGCGGCGATCGGGTTGATCTTCACCAGCCCGAACTTCTCGTCGTAGGTCACCAGCGGCGTGCCGGCCCGGGTCGGCGCCTCGACGCGGCGGACGCCGGTGACCCACGCGTCGTAGCCGGCGAGGGTGTTCTGCAGCGGGGCCACCTTGCGCAGCGCGCAGCACTGGTTGGGCTCCCGGGCGAACAGGTCCTTGCCCAGCAGTTGGTCCTGCTCCGCGACGGTGTGCTCCGGCGTCGCGTTGACGATCCGCACGTCGTAGACGGTCTCGACCGCGTCGCGGGTGCCGATCGTCTCGGCGAAGTGGTAGCCGGTGTCGAGGAACAGCACGTCGACGCCGGGCCGCGCCTTCGCGGCGAGCTCGACCAGCGCCGCGTCCTGCATGTTGGACGCGACGATCATGCGGTGGCCGAACGTCTCCGCGGCCCAGGTGAGTACCTGCTGCGCGGTGGCGTCCGGGCCGAGTTCGGCCGCGCCACGCTCGGCGACCGCACGCAGATCGGTTTCTGTAGCCACGCTCATCGCGCTACCTCCGGAACTCCGATGCCGATCATCTTCAGGGTGAAGGTGCGCAGGCAGGCCGCGCAGTACCAGGCGCCGTGGGACGCCTCGGCGGGACGCAGGTCCTCCTCGCCGCAGTAGGGGCAGTAGAAGGGAACCGCTCGCTCACTCATGACGCCGCCTCCGCGGGAGTAAGCACGTCGGCGGTCATTTGAGATCCGCTTCCTCGGCCCGCAGCACCCACTGCGCGAAGCGCTCGCCGTCGGCCCGCTGCTCGCCGAACCGGCGCACGAGGCGCTCGACGTACTCGCCCAGCTCGGCGCTGGTGACCTTGAGGCCGCGCAGCTTGCGGCCGAACCCGGAGTCGAGGCCGAGGCCTCCGCCCAGGTGGACCTGGAAGCCCTCGACCTGGTTGCCGTCGGCGTCCGCGACGATCATGCCCTTGAGCCCGATGTCGGCCACCTGGGTGCGGGCGCAGGCGTTCGGGCAGCCGTTGAGGTGGATCGAGATCGGCACGTCGGGGTGCACGTCGGCGAGGCGCTTCTCCAGGTCCTCGACCAGGCGGATCGCCCGTTCCTTGGTCTCGACGATCGCGAGCTTGCAGAACTCGATGCCCGTGCACGCCATCGTGGAGCGCCGCCACGGCGACGGGTCGGCGTGCAGGCCCAGCGTCGCGAGCTCGGCCTTGAGGGAGTCGACCTGCGCGTCGGCGACGTCGAGCACCACGATCTTCTGGTACGGCGTGAGGCGCACCCGCTGCGAGCCCGCCGCCTGGGCGGCCTTCGCGAGCGCGACCAGCGTGGAGCCCGAGACGCGGCCGGACGCGGTGGCGGCGCCGACGTAGTTGCGGCCGTCCTTCTGCCTGTGCACGCCGACGTGGTCGATCGGGAACGCGGGGATCTCCGGCGCGGGGCCGTCCACGAGCTCGCGGCCCAGGTACTCCTGCTCCAGCACCCGGCGGAACTCCTCGGGGCCCCAGTCGGCCATCAGGAACTTCAGCCGCGCGCGGTTGCGCAGCCTGCGGTAGCCGTAGTCCCGGAAGATCGAGACGACGCCCTTCCACACCTCCGGGACGTCCTCCAGCGGCACCCAGGCGCCCAGCCGCTGCGCGAGCTTCGGGTTGGTGGACAGCCCGCCGCCCACCCACAGGTCGAAGCCGGGCCCGTGCTCGGGGTGGTCGACTCCGACGAAGGAGACATCGTTGGTCTCGTGCACGATGTCCTGCTGCCCCGAGATGGCGGTCTTGAACTTGCGCGGCAGGTTGGAGAACTCGGGGCTGCCGATGTAGCGGTCGAGGATGGCGCGCACGGCCGGCGTGCCGTCGACCTTCTCGTCCACCGAGATGCCGGCGACCGGGGAGCCGAGGATCACGCGCGGGGTGTCCCCGCAGGCCTCGGTGGTGAGCAGGCCGACGTCCTCGAGCTTCTGCCAGATCGTCGGCATGTCCTCGATCTGGATCCAGTGGTACTGGATGTTCTGCCGGTCGGTGACGTCGGCGGTGTCGCGCGCGTACTCCTGGCTGATCTCACCGACCACCCGGAGCTGGTCGGTGGACAGGGCCCCACCGTCGATGCGGACCCGCAGCATGAAGAAGCGGTCGTCGAGCTCCTCGGGCTCGAGCGCGGCGGTGCGGCCGCCCTCGATGCCGGGCCTGCGCTGGGTGTACAGGCCCCACCAGCGCATGCGGCCGCGCAGGTCGGCGGGGTCGATCGAGTCGAACCCGCCCTTGGCGTAGATGTTCTCGATCCGCGCGCGGACGTTGAGACCGTCGTCGTCGCGCTTGGTGCGCTCGTTGGGGTTCAGCGGCTCGCGATGGCCCAGCTTCCACTGGCCTTCGCCGCGCTTGCGCTTGACAGGGGTGGTGGGGGGCAAGGCGGTGCCTCCGGATCACAGCACGGCCGGACCGCCCGGGCTACCGGACGGGCGGGCTGGTGCTGAGGTGGTGGGGTCGGGGACGCGAGATCAGCGGGACCGACAGAGCGCGCTGCACACCCGGCGCAGATCCACGTGGCGGCGGGCCACGAGTCGCAGGGTGAGCGCATGCACGTGACCAGGTTGCCACGTGTCCGGTCCACGAGCCATGGGCGTCCGCATGCTGGGAGCGGTGTCACACGCCCCGATACCCCACCTTGGAGCCTCACTGCTGTTCTCACGCCCTCTGAGCAGCGCTATGGCTCCAAGGTGCGGGGTGGGGTCGGGGCTAGACTGGACTCTCGTGCCGCCCTTCGGGATCTATGTCCACGTGCCGTTCTGCGCGGCGCGCTGCGGCTACTGCGACTTCAACACCTACACCGCCTCCGAGCTGGACGGCTCCGGCGCCTCTCCGGACGGGTGGCTGGACGCCGTCCGCCGGGAGCTGGACCTCGCGGTCGCCACGGTCGGGCCGCGGCCGGTCGACACGGTGTTCGTCGGGGGCGGCACGCCGTCGCTGCTGGGCGCGGCCCGGCTCGGTGAGGTGCTGGACGCGGTCCGGCAGGCCTTCGGGCTGGCGCCGGGTGCGGAGGTCAGCACCGAGTCGAACCCGGAGTCGACCTCGCCGGAGTTCTTCACCGGCCTGGCCGAGGCCGGGTTCACCCGCGTGTCGCTGGGCATGCAGTCGGCCGCGCCGCACGTGCTGCGGGTGCTGGAGCGCCGGCACACTCCCGGCCGGGCGGTGGCCGCCGCGCGGGAGGCGCGGGCCGCGGGGCTCGCGCACGTCAACCTGGACCTGATCTACGCCACGCCCGGCGAGACCGACGACGACCTGCGCGCCTCGCTCGACGCCGTGCTCGACGCCGGCGTCGACCACGTCTCGGCGTACTCGCTCATCGTGGAGGACGGCACCGCACTTGCCCGGCGGGTGAACCGCGGCGAGCTCCCCGCGCCCGACGACGACGTGGCCGCCGCCCGCTACGAGCTGATCGACGAGCGGCTCACCGCGGCCGGGATGGCGTGGTACGAGGTGTCGAACTGGGCGCGGGACGAGGACGCCGCGTGCCGGCACAACCTCGGCTACTGGCTCGACGGCGACTGGTGGGGTCTCGGTCCGGGAGCGCACTCGCACCTCGCGGGCGCGCGCTGGTGGAACGTCAAGCACCCGGCGCGGTACGCGGCGCTGCTGGCCGAGGGCGGGTCCCCGGAGGCGGACCGCGAGCTGCTCACCGACGACGAGCGGCACACCGAGCGCGTGATGCTGAGGCTGCGGCTGGCGAGCGGGCTCCCGCTGGAGCTGCTCGACGAGGCCGGGGCCACGGCCGCCGCCCGTGCCGCCGACGACGGCCTGCTCGACCAGGCGGCACTGGCCGGTGGCCGTGCGGTGCTCACCCGCCGGGGCCGCCTGCTCGCCGACGGCGTCGTGCACGCGCTGCTGGCGCCGGCCACGGCCGGAGCGTCACCGACGACGATGTGAGCGCGGCCGGGGAACCGCGCGGCGGCTCTCGGCCCCGGTCGAACGAGCATCGCTGTCCAGCAGGGACCCCACGCCGTCTGCGTCGGGTACGACGTGACGCAGGCCCGGTATCCCGGCAAAGGCGCGATCCGCGGAGATCACGGCGGCGTCCGCGGCCAGCGCGCTCGCGCAGAGGACGGCGTCGAACGCACCGAGCCGCTCGTGCCCGCCGAAGAGCTGCAGGCCGCCGGCGAGGTCGGCCTCGTCGACCGTCAGCAGCGGCGAGAGGAGGTCGATGTAGGCGGTCGCGAGCTCGACGGCATCGGCACGGCTGCGGCGCCGGGCGCGGACGTGCGCGAACTCCTGCACCGCCTGGTGCGTGGTCGTGGCGTCGACCACGCCGGATTCGATCGCTGCGATCAGACGCCGGCACGGTTCGCGGTACTCGTGCGCATCGCCCACCGCGTACACGAGCACCGTGGTGTCGAGAACGATCACTCGTGGCGTCCCCGCAGCTCGTCCAGCTCGCCGCGCAGGGCCTCGGGCCGGGGTACGGGCATCGGCTCGGCGGAGAGCAGCAGCCGGGCGGCAGCTCTACGCCGCGCCGGCTCGGCGGGCAGCCCGTGGTCGATCGCCTCCCGCACGACGGTGGCCACCGACACCCCACGCGCCTTCGCCAAGGATGAGATGCGCTGGTAGCGGCCCTCGTCGAGAAGGATCTGCAGGCGTCGCTCCAACATGCACATACATTAGCAGGCGTACCTCACGGCGGCGGCCTCTTCACACCGGCATCAACGTGCGCCCGCAAGACTCGTGCCGTGCCCCCGATCACCGTGAGCCGGCCGGTCGTGATCGCCGCGGTCGCGGTCGCCGCGATCGTCGCCCTGGCCGTGTTCCTCTTCGTCTCGCTGAGCAGCGCGCCACCGGCCCCGCCGCCAGGGTCGGGCGTCGAGCTCCGGCAGCTGTACGCGAGCCCCACGGGCAACGACGACACCGGGGACGGGTCGCAGGCCGCGCCGCTGTCGACCATCCAGGCCGCGCTGGACGAGGCCGAGGCCGGCACCGTCATCAACCTCGCGCCGGGCGAGTACCGCGAGACGCTGACCACCATGCGGGACGGCACCGCCGAAGCACCGATCACCATCAGGGGCCCGGAGACCGGCACGGATGCGGCCGGGCGCCACCAGGCCGTGCTGTACGGCACGGGGCGCATCGTCAACATCGACCACAACCACTACACGCTCGAAGGCTTCACGATCGACGGGCAGGAGCGGCTCGACGGCACGCAGCTGCCCACCGATCTCGCCTCGATCGGTGCGTTCAAGGACGGCGTTCAGGCGCAGGTCGAGGACAGCAAGCTGATCTACATCGGCTCGTCGGACACGACCCGCGACGTCACCGGCACCGCGATCCGCAACATGTTCCTCACCGAGGCCGGCACCGAGTGCGTGCGCCTGCGCAACAACGCGAACGGCAACACGATCACCGACTCGGTGATCCAGTACTGCGGCCTGCTCGGCAGCAGGGACGAGGGGGACGACGAGGACGAGGACGACGACCGGTTCCCCTACCGCAACGGCGAGGGCGTCTACATCGGCACGAGCCCGGCATCGGACAACCAGCCGATGCACGAGAACGACACCAGCTCGAACAACGTCGTCACGGGCAACATCATCCGGACGTTCGGTGCCGAGTGCCTCGACGTCAAGGAGAACGCACACCACAACGTGTTCGAGGACAACGAGTGCTCGGCCAACACGGAGCCCCGAGAGTTCAACGGCAGCAACATCGAGCTGCGCGGCCACGACAACGTGGTGCGCGGCAACGTGATCGCCGACAGCGCCGGGTGGAACGTCAAGATCCAGAGCGACGACGAGGACGACTACGACAACGGCGGGAACTCCCTGGAGGACAACACCCTCTCCGGATCCGCGGCCGAGCCGGTGCGCATCGGCACCGACGCCCCGCAGGGAGCGTTCTGCGGCAACAGCGTCACCGCGGCCCAGGCGGTGGACGGCACCTCACCCGGGGACATCACCGCGCCCTGTCCCTGATCCGGCCCCTGATCCGGCGCGCGTCGCCGCGATCACGTCGCCCAGCACCTCGCGCAGGCGCTCCAGGTCGGCCAGCGGCATGCCGAGCCGTTCCACCACGGCGGGCGGGATCCGCTCGGCCTCGCACCGCAGGGCCTGCCCGCGCTCGGTGAGGCCGATGGCCAGGGTGCGCTCGTCGCCCTGCACCCGCCGCCGGACCACGAGCTCGGCGCTCTCCAGTCGCTTGAGCAGCGGCGACAGGGTGCCGGGGTCGAGGGAGAGCACGCTCGCGAGGTCGGAGAGCGAGCGGGGCGAGCGTTCCCAGAGGGCGAGCATCACGAGGTACTGCGGGTGCGTCAGGCCCATCGGCTCGAGCAGCGGCCGGTAGAGCGCCACCACGTTGCGCGCCGCCACGGACAGTGCGAAGCAGACCTGGCGGTCCAGGCGGAGCAGGTCACTCGTCGAGTCGAGGGGCACGGGGACAGGGTACGATACTTGGGACGCCAACCATTGGGGTGCTGATCGTGACCGTCCGCCGTCCCGGCCCGCTGCGCTGGCTGGCCTACTCCTACGGCGCCGGCCTCCCGGCGGCACACCGCGAGTGGGTGCTGCACGACGTCACCGCCCGCACCTGGCAGCTGCGGCACCTCCTGCGCGCCGTGGTGCAGCTCCTGCCGCTGCTGGTGGTGATCTACCTGCTGCTGCCGGGCCCGGTGTGGGTACGGGCCTCCGCGGTGCTCGGCGGGGCGCTGATCGGCCTGTTCTACTCGCTGGCCTACATGTACGAGTCGGCCGAGCACCGGGCGATGAAGGCCGGCTACCCGCGCGGCACGGCGGCACGGACGCGTGAGGACGGCGACGCGGAAGGCCGAGCCGCACGCGAGCAGCGCTACGCCGAGCGCTGGCGCCGCGACCCCTGAGGCCACTCCACACACCCAGCGGTCACTTCACACAATGCCGACGGTGTGTGAAGTGGGGGCTGGCTGTGTGGAGTCGCGCTTCGCGGGCGCGAGCACCCGGGAGCCGTGGGAGTACACGTTCATCCTTCCGTTCCTCACGAAGGCTGCCAGGGTCAGGCCGCATTCCTGCGCCAGGTCCGCCGCCAGCGAGGACGGTGCCGAGACCGCTGCCAGGACCGGTACCCCGGCCATCACGGCCTTCTGCACGAGCTCGAACGACGCTCGGCCGGACACCACCAGCACGTGCCCGTGGGCGGGCACCCGGCCCTGCAGCAGCGCCCAGCCGAGCACCTTGTCCACCGCGTTGTGCCGTCCGACGTCCTCGCGCACCACCAGCGGCTCGCCCTCGGCGGTGAACAGGCCCGCCGCGTGCAGGCCGCCGGTGCGGTCGAACACCCGCTGCTGGTCACGCAGCACGTCGGGCAGGGTCGCGAGGAGCGCGGGCGCCACCCGTACCGGGTCGTCGGCAGGTGAGTGCCGCGTGCGCAGCCGCACCGCGTCCAGCGACGCCTTGCCGCACACGCCGCACGAGGACGTGGTGTAGAAGTTGCGCTCCACCCCGGGGTCCGGGGCGGGGACGCCGGACGCCAGCCCGACGTCGAGCACGTTGTAGGTGTTGCGGCCGTCCGCGTCCTGGGAATCGCAGTAGCGCGCGTCGCGGACGTCGGCGCCGCTGCCGATCACCCCTTCGGTGAGCAGGAACCCGTGCGCGAGCTCCACGTCGTGCCCCGGCGTCCGCATGGTCACGGCGAGGGCGCGCCCGCCCACGCGCAGCTCGAGCGGCTCCTCGACCGCGAGGGCGTCGACGCGGCGGGAGCTGCCCTCGGGCCCGATCCGCCGGACGGACCGGCGCGCGATCAGCCGGCCCACGGGTTCGCTCCCGGATCGAGGGGCAGCAGCCGGGCGGCGATCGCCGCGGCCGGGCCCGGATCGACGACGGCCAGGGCGTCGGCGACGGCGGCGCCGCGGAGCATGGCGGCGCCGCCGTGGCCGACCGTCTCGACGCCGCCGTGCCGGACCCGCACCGGAACCAGCCGGGTGCTGGTGGCGTGGCGGGCCAGCCCACCCGGGACGGGTGCCGCGACGAGGGCGGGCAGCGGCGCGCCCCGCAGCCCGGCGAGCACCGGCCCGGCGAGCGTGAGGAACGCGGCGAGCGCGGCGAGCGGGTTGCCGGGCAGGCCCACGACCAGCCGGCCGTCGCGCAGCCGCGCGAGCGACTGGGGGTGCCCCGGCCGGCAGGCCACGCCGTCGACGAGGAGCTCGGCGCCCAGCTCCGCCAGCGCCGCGCGCAGGTGGTCGGCCGGCCCCGCCGCGGAGGACCCGGAGACGAGCAGCAGGTCCGCGTCCGTGCCGGCCAGCGCGGTGACGAGCGCGGCCCGCTCGTCCGGCAGCCCGACGACGGTCTCCGCGTGGCCGCCCGCCTGCGCCACGAGCCCGGGCAGCATCGGCCCGATCGCATCGCGTACCCGCCCCGGCCCGGGCCGACCGCAACCGACGAGCTCGTCGCCCGTGACCAGCGCGGCGACGCGCGGCTGCGGGTTCACCCGCAGCACGTCCTCGCCGAGCGCCGCCGCCAGCCCGAGCACCGCCGCGCGCACGACGGCGCCCGCGGGCACCAGCTCCTCGCGGGCCGCGCACTCCTCGCCGGCCCGCCGGACGTGCCGCCCCGGGGCCACCGCGCCGGTGAGCCGGTCGCCGGTGCGCACGGCGTCCTCGTCGGGCAGCACCGCGTCCGTGGCGGCGGGGATGGCGGAGCCGGTGACCACCGCCCGCGCCTCGCCCTCGAGCAGCCCTGCCGGTGCCGGTGCGCCCGCGCCGACCGCGCCCAGGACCGTCCACGGCCCCGGCCCGCGCACGGCGTAGCCGTCCATCGCCGACCGGTCCACCGGTGGCAGGTCACCCTCCGCGACCAGCGGCTCGGCGAGCACGGCGCCGGCGGCCTCCGCGAGTGGGAGGAGCACCGGCGGGAGCGGCGCCGCGGCCGCGTGGGCCCGCTCGCGCGCCGCATCCCAAGGCCGTGAGTGGATACGGGTGCTGGAGCACTCGTATCCACTCACGGCCGAGGGGACGAGGCCCGTTGCTGTCATGGTTGAGCTCGCAGCAGTTCGGCCGCCCGCGACGCCACCGGTTCGAGCCCCGGACCACCGGCGTCGACGTGCGCCAGCAGGGCCGCGGTCATCCGCGGCTCCCAGAACGCCCGCAGGTGCACGGCGATCGCGGCCGCGGCCTCCTCGGCAGGGCGGTGCGCGAACTGCACCGCGATCTCGTTGACCAGCCGGACGTGCGGCGGAACGGTCGTCGTGCCCATCACTGCCCCGCCGTCGCGACCGGCTGCGCGGCCTGCTCGTCGCGCACCGCCGCCTGCGCGGGTGACAGCGCCACCTGCACCGCGGTGACCTTGTACTCCGGGCAGTTGGTGGCCCAGTCGGAGTTGTCGGTGGTGACGACGTTCGCCCCGGTGACGGGGTGGTGGAACGTCGTGTAGACGACGCCTACCGGCATCCGCTCGGAGACCAGCGCCCGCAGCGTCGTCCGCCCGACCCGGCTGGCCAGGCTGACCATGTCGCCGTCGGTGATGCCGCGCACCTCGGCGTCGTGCGGGTGCACCTCCAGCAGGTCCTCCGGGTGCCAGGCGACGTTGGCGGTGCGGCGGGTCTGCGCCCCGACGTTGTACTGCGACAGGATTCGGCCGGTGGTGAGGATCAGCGGGTACTTCCGCGTGCTGCGCTCGCTCGTGGGCACGTAGACGGTCTCCATGAACCGGCCCTTGCCGCGGACGAACCCGTCCGCGTGCATGATCGGCGTGCCGTCGGGAGCGGCCTCGTTGCACGGCCACTGGACGCTGCCGACCTGGTCGAGGTGGGCGAACGAGACCCCGGCGAACGTCGGCGTCGTGAGCGCGATCTCGTCCATGATCTGGCTCGACGAGTCGTAATGCATCGGGTAGCCCATCGCCTGCGCGATCTCGCAGACGATCTCCCACTCGTGCTTGCCGGTCTTCGGCGCCATCACCGGCCGGACCCGATTGATGCGGCGCTCGGCGTTGGTGAAGGTGCCGTCCTTCTCCAGGAACGAGGTGCCGGGCAGCAGCACGTGCGCGAACTTCGCCGTCTCGTTGAGGAACAGGTCCTGCACCACGACGAGGTCGAGTGCGGCCAACGCGGCGTGCACGTGCTGCGTGTTCGGGTCGGACTGGGCGATGTCCTCGCCCTGCACGAACAACGCCCGGAACGAGCCGTCGATCGCCGAGTCGAACATGTTCGGGATGCGCAGGCCCGGCTCGGACAGGATCGGCGTGCCCCACAGCTGCTCGTAGATGTCGCGGACGTCGTCGTCGGCCACGTGGCGGTAGCCGGGCAGCTCGTGCGGGAACGAGCCCATGTCGCAGGAGCCCTGCACGTTGTTCTGCCCGCGCAGCGGGTTCACCCCGACGCCCTCGCGGCCGATGTTGCCGGTGGCCATCGCGAGGTTGGCCATCCCCATCACCGTCGTGGAGCCCTGGCTGTGCTCGGTGACCCCGAGGCCGTAGTAGATCGCGCCGTTGCCACCGGTCGCGTACAACCGGGCCGCGGCGCGCAGCTCGTCCGCGGCCACCCCGGTGATCGCCTCCACCGCTTCCGGGCTGTGTTCCGGGCGGGAGATGAACTCCTCCCAGCCCGCCACGTCCTCGCATCGTTCCTGCACGAACTCGCGGTCGACGAGGCCTTCGGTGACGATCACGTGCGACATCGCGTTGATCACCGCGACGTTCGTGCCGGGCGCGAGCGACAGGTGGTGGGCGGCCTCGATGTGCGGGGTCCGGACCAGGTCGATACGCCGCGGATCGAGCACGATCAGCTTGGCGCCCTTGCGCAGACGCTGCTTCATGCGCGAGGCGAACACCGGGTGCGCGTCGGTCGGGTTGGCCCCGATCAGCAGGATGACGTCGGCCTTCGCGACGGACTTGAAGTCCTGCGTGCCCGCGGACGTGCCGAAGGTCTGCTTGAGCCCGTAGCCGGTGGGGGAGTGGCAGACCCGCGCGCAGGTGTCGACGTTGTTGTTGCCGAACACCGCCCGCACCATCTTCTGGACCGCGTAGACCTCCTCGTTCGTGGTGCGCGAGGAGGTGATGGCCCCGATCGAGCCGGCGCCGTGCTCGGCCTGGATCTCGCGCAACCGCCGCGCGGTGAACCCGATCGCCTCCTCCCAGGAGACCTCGCGCCACTCGTCGGCGATCGACTCGCGCAGCATCGGGGCCATGACCCGGTCCGGGTGGCTCGCGTAGCCGAACGCGAACCGACCCTTGACGCACGAGTGGCCCTCGTTCGCGCCCCCGTCCTTGTAGGGCACCATCCGCACCAGCTCGTCGCCGCGCATCTCGGCCTTGAACGAGCAGCCCACACCGCAGTAGGCGCAGGTGGTGATCACGCTGCGGTTGGGCATCCCCAGCTCGACGACGCTCTTCTCCTGCAGCGTGGCCGTGGGGCAGGCCTGCACGCAGGCGCCGCACGACACGCAGTCGGACTCCATGAACGGCACGCCCGCGCCCACAGCGACCTTCGAGTCGAACCCGCGGCCCTCGATGGTCAGTGCGAGGGTGCCCTGCACCTCGTCGCAGGCCCGCACGCAACGCGAGCAGGCGATGCACTTGGAGGCCTCGAAGTCGAAGTACGGGTTGGAGGTGTCGGTGAGCAGGTCCATGTGGTTGGCACCGGCGTCGACGCCCGAGCCGTAGCGCACCTCGCGCAGCCCGGTGACCCCGGCCATGTCCTGCAGCTCGCAGTCGCCGTTGGCCGAGCAGGTGAGGCAGTCGAGCGGGTGGTCGGAGATGTAGAGCTCCATGACGCCGCGGCGCAGCTTGCCCAGCTTCTCGGTCTGGGTGCGCACCACCATCCCGGGCGCCACGGGCGTGGTGCACGACGCGGGCGTGCCGCGGGCGCCGTCGATCTCGACGACGCACAGCCGGCACGACCCGAACGCCTCCAGGGAGTCGGTGGCGCAGAGCTTGGGGATGTCGAGGCCGGCCTCCTTGGCCGCGCGCATCACCGACGTCCCGGGCGGCACCGTGACGGCGACCCCGTCGATCGTCACCCCGACGGTGGCGGCGCCCTCGCGGGCGGGGGTGCCGAAATCAGGTTCCTTCAGCAGGCTCATCGTGTGAAGTCCTCTCCGAAGTGCCGCATCGCGCTGCGCACGGGCATCGGGGTGAGTCCGCCCATCGCGCAGAGCGACCCGTCGGTCATGAGCTCGCACAGGTCGTCGAGCAGCACGAGGTTCTTCTCGCGCTCCTGACCTGCGGTGATGCGGTCGATCGTCTCCACGCCGCGGACGGCGCCCACCCGGCACGGCGTGCACTTGCCGCAGGACTCCTCGGCGCAGAAGGAGAACGCGAACCGGGCCATCGCGGCCATGTCGACGGAGTCGTCGAACACGACCACGCCGCCGTGGCCGAGCATCGCGCCCGCCGCCGCGAACTCCTCGTAGGCCATCGGCAGGTCGAACCGCGACGCCGGGAGGTAGGCCCCGAGCGGCCCGCCGACCTGCACCGCGCGCACCGGCCTGCCGGACGCGGTGCCGCCGCCGAACTCCTCGACCAGCTCGCCGAGCGTGATCCCGAAGGGGGTCTCGAACACGCCGCCGCGGGCGACGTTGCCGCCGAGCTGGAAGACGCTCGTGCCGCGGGAGCGCCCGGTGCCGAGCGCGGCATAGGCCGGCGCGCCGTGGGCGAGGATCGCGGGCACCGAGGCGAGCGACAGCACGTTGTTCACCACGGTCGGGCGGCCGAACAGGCCCTCCAGCGCGGGGATGGGCGGTTTCGCGCGCACCTCGCCGCGCTTGCCCTCGAGGCTCTCCAGCATCGAGGTCTCCTCGCCGCAGATGTAGGCGCCCGCGCCCACCCGCACGTGCAGGTCGAACGCCAGGTCCGAGCCCAGCACCCGATCGCCGAGCCAGCCGCGCTCCCGGGCCACCTCGATGGCCGCGCTCAGCGCCTCGACCGCCTCCGGGTACTCCGAGCGCACGTAGACGTAGCCCTCGGCGGCGCCGACGGCGTGCGCGGCGATCGTCATGCCCTCGATCAGCGTGAACGGGTCGCCCTCGATCAGCATCCGGTCGGCGAAGGTGCCCGAGTCGCCCTCGTCGGCGTTGCAGCAGACGAACTTGAGGTCGGCCTGCGCCCCGAGCACGGTGCGCCACTTGATCCCGGTCGGGAACCCGGCCCCGCCGCGGCCCCGCAGCCCGGACTCCACCACCGCCTCGACCACGTCGGCCGGGGCGAGTGCGAGCGCCGCCCGCAGCCCGGCGTTCCCGCCGTGGGCCTCGTGGTCCTCGGGCGAGCGCGGGTCGATGATCCCGACGCGGGCGAACGTGACCCGTTGCTGGCGTCGCATCCAGGGCAGGTCCTCGACGACGCCCAGGCTCTCGCCGGCCCCCTCGAGCATGCCCGCGGCGAGCAGCCCGTCCACGTCCTCGGGCGCGACCGGCCCGTACCCGACGCGTCCGGCCGGCGTCTCGACCTCGACCAGCGGCTCGAGCCAGAGCATGCCGCGCGAGCCGGTGCGCACCACCTCGGCGTCGCGGGCGGCGAGCCGCTCGGCCACCGCGTCGGCGCCCACGGAGCAGGCGGCGGCATCGCGCGGGACGAACACGCGCGCCGTCACCGGGTCTCCCCGAGCAGCGCGTCGAACCGGGTGGGCGTGACGCGCCCGTGCAACCGGCCGTCGACCTGCGCCGCGGGCCCGAGGGCGCAGTTGCCGAGGCAGAAGACCTCGTCGAGCGTGACCGCGCCGTCGGACGTGGTCTCCCCGAACCCGACACCGAGGCGGCGCTGCGCGTGCGCGGCGAGCGCCTCGGACCCGACAGACCGGCAGGCCTCGGCCCGGCAGACGCGGACGGCGACCCGGCCGGCGGGGGAGCGGCGGAAGTCGCGGTAGAACGTGACCACCCCGTGCACCTCGGCCACGGACAGGTTGAGCACGTCGGCGATCACCGGCACATCGGTGGCGTCGACGTGACCCAGCTCGTGCTGGACCGCGTGCAGGATCGGCAGCAGGGGGCCGCGGAGGCCGCGCAGTTCGGTCGCGATCGCGCGCACCCGCTCCACGCGCTCCCCGACGGACGTCGTTGTCATGGGAGCACTGTCCCGATCTGACCTAGGTCAGGTCAAAGCAAAGTTGGTGATCCGCCGATAGGCAGGGGTTATGACCGCGGTGATGCAGTAGCATCTGATGCGTGCGCACCACACTGAACATCGACGAGGACGTGCTGCACGCGGTCCGCGAGCGGGCCCAGCGGGAGAACCGGAGCGCCGGCGAGGTCCTCTCCGAACTGGCGCGGCAGGCCCTGACCGAGGGGATCCCGGAGCAGCGCACCTCGGGAGCCCACGGTTTCGACCCGCTGCCGCCGCGGGGGAAGGCGGTGTCGAACGCTCTGATCGATCGGCTCCGTGAGGACGAACCGGAGTGATGCGGGCCCTCCTTGACATCAATGTCCTGCTGGCGCTCCTCGACAGCGATCACGTCGATCATCGGCGGGCTCGCGCCTGGCTCGACGAGGAGATCGACTCGGGATGGGCGTCGTGCGCGATCACGCAGAACGGCTTCGTCCGGATCGTCAGCCAGCCGCGCTACCCGAGCCCGGTACCCCCGGCGCAGGCCGTCCGCCTGCTGCAGCGCGCCTGTGCCACCCCTCACCACGAGTTCTGGCCGTGCGACGTCAGCCTCCTGGACGACGCGGTCATCGACCGGAACAAGCTCCACGGCCCGCGACAGGTGACCGACACCTACCTGCTGGCCCTCGCCGTGCGGCACGGAGGGCGGTTCATCACCTTCGACTGCTCGGTGGTCCTCGCCGCCGTCCCCGCCGCGACCCCGGAGAACCTCGCGGTGCTGGCCTGAGCCGCCGGCAGTCGACCGCAGGCAAGATCCGCAGTATCGGGTGCTCATGGTTGTCGCGACAGCAAAGGACACCCGATACCTCGGATCATGAGGCCGTCACCAGGCGGCACTAGGGTCCCCGGCCGTGGATTACACGATCTTGGGCTTGGCGGTCACCGTCATGCTGGTGCTGGCGGCAGTGAGCGCGTCGACGAACCGGCAGGAGGCGAGACGGCACCAGGTTCGGCTGGCACTCGTCGAGCGCAAGCTGGACGCGCTGCTCGAGCACCTCGGTGTCGAGGTCTCCGAACCGCACCTCGAGCAGGTGGAGGCGCTGCTGCGGCGGGGCAGGCAGATCGAGGCGATCAAGAGCTACCGCGAGGCGACCGGCGCGGGGCTGCGGGAGGCCAAGGAAGCGGTGGACCGCATCAGCGGTCGAGCCTGACGACGGCGCGTCAGGGGTTCGGCCGCAGGTGGCGGCGGCGCAGGGCGTCGAGCACGGCACGCAGGTCCACGTCGCCCGCGACGTCGAGCAGGGCCCGCGCGAGCAGCGACACCGGGTCGCGGTCGGCGAGCACGAGCCCGATCTGGTGGCTGCGGGCCGGGGGCTCCATCGGCACCACCCGCATCCCGTCGGGCACGCCGAACATGTGCAGCCACCCGTGCGCCACCACGGTGGACCACCGGTGCGTGGCGACGTGCCCGTAGAGCACCGACACCGCGTCGGCCTCGATCCGCGGCACCACCGTGACCCCGGCCTCTGCGAAGTTGCGGTCGAGGATGCGCCGGTTCTGCATCACGGGTGGGAGCAGGCACAGCGGCTCGTCGGCCACCTCGGCCCAGCCCGCCGAGTCGCGCTCGGCCAGCGGCGAGCCTGCGGGCGTCAGCAGCAGGTAGCGCTCCTCGTACAGGGGAACGGTGCGCACGGCGCCGAGAGGTTCGCCGTCGATGTAGGTCATGCCCACGTCGAGGTCGAACTCGGCGAGCCGCTGCACGATCGCCCGCGACGACAGCGACTCCAGCGTGACCCGGGTGTCGGGGTGGCGTTCGCAGAACGGTGCCGTCAGCAGGGGCGCGACGGTCAGGGCCGTCGGGATCGCCCCGATGCGCAGCACCCCGGTCAGCCCGCCCGCCATCCGGTCCAGGTCCTGGCGCATCGCGTCGCGGTCGGCCAGCATCCGGTGCGCCCACACCACCACCCGCTCGCCCTCGGGGGTGAAGCCACCGAAGCGGCGCCCGCGGCGCACGATCTGCACGCCCAGGTCGGACTCCAACCGGCGCAGGGCGGCCGACAGCGCGGGCTGCGACACGTGGCAGGTCGCCGCCGCCCGGGCGAAGTGGCCCTCGCGCGCGAGGGCGCTGAGGTACTCGAGTTGACGCAGCAGTACCTGCTCACCCCCGCCGGTAGGCCCGGCCGCGCGGCGAGATCCGGTAGCCGACCTCGAGGCTCTCGGTCAGGCCCAGTTCCTTGAGCTTGCGCACGTCGCGCTTGAACGGCAGGGTCTCGCGGCCCATCCGCGCCGCGAGGTCCGGCGCCCGCACGCCGGGGTTGTCCGCGATCAGGCCCAGCACCGCCGCCGTCCACGGGCCGTGGGCCGAGGCGCGGTCCATGCGCGCGAGCCGGACGTCGAGCTCGGCGCGTTCGGCCTGCGACAGCCGCCGCTTCGCGCGCAACGCCACGCGCGGGTCCGGCCCGGCCGGCCGGACGGTGATCCGGTAGAGCTGCCCCTCACCCCGCTGCGTCGATCCCCTCTGGGCCGACCGCAGGGCGGCCAGATCGGCGAACCCGGCGGCGCGGGCGTCCTCAGCGGTGAGATCCGCCTCGTCCACGGGATCGACGGCGGTGAACTCCAGCACGCCCACCGGCGTGCGTTGCGTACCGCCCGGACGCACGCGCGGGCGGTCCCAGCGCCGGAAGGCCAGCGTCACGGTGCCTGCGGCGATGGCATCGAGCACGGGGCGGCGGATCTGCACACGCACATCGTGCCTCGTGTTCGATCGCTCCGGCGGGGGAGCGGGCCTTGGGCGACGTCGGCCCGCCCGCGCGGCCCGAACACATAGACTGGGGGAAGTCCGCACACATCCACCGGGAGGAGCGCTGCCGTGAACGCTGACGAGCGCCGCTTCGCCGTGCTGCGGGCCATCGTCGCCGACTACGTCAACACGCACGAGCCGGTCGGCTCGAAGATGATCGTCGATCGGCACAACCTCGGCGTCTCGAGCGCCACGGTCCGCAACGACATGGCGGTGCTGGAGGAGGACGGGCTCATCGCCCAGCCGCACACCAGCGCCGGCCGGGTGCCCACCGACAAGGGCTACCGGCTGTTCGTCGACCGGCTGGCGCAGGTCAAGCCGTTGTCGGGAGCCGAGCGCCGCGCCGTGCAGGCCTTCCTCGACGGGGCGGTGGACCTGGACGACGTGCTGCGCCGCAGCGTGCGGCTGCTCGCGCAGCTCACCCGCCAGGTGGCCGTCGTGCAGTACCCCACGCTCACGCGCTCCACCGTGCGCCACTGCGAGATCGTGGTGCTCACGCCGGCCCGGCTGATGCTGGTGCTCATCACCGACAGCGGTCGGGTCGAGCAGCGCGTCGTCGACCTCGGTGACGTGGTGTCCGACGACTCGGTCGCGCAGCTGCGCAGGCTGGTCAACGGCGCCTTGGTGGGCCGGCCCCTCGCGGCGGCCTCGGCCGCCGTGGCCGAGCTGCCCACCAGCGCGCCCGCGGAGCTGCGCGACATCGTCGTCTCGGTGTCCACCGTGCTCATCGAGACGCTCGTGGAGCACCCCGAGGAGCGGATGCTGCTGGGCGGCACCGCCAACCTCACCCGCAACGTCGCCGACTTCCCGCACTCGCTGCGGCAGGTGCTCGAGGCGTTGGAGGAGCAGGTCGTGGTGCTGCGGCTGCTGGCGTCCTCGCAGGACCCGGGTCTGGTGACGATCCGCATCGGCGAGGAGAACGAGGCCGAGGAGATGCGCGACACCTCCGTGGTGACGATCGGCTACGGGCCCGGCACGGTGCTGGGCGGCATGGGCGTGGTCGGCCCCACGCGAATGGACTACCCGGGCTCGATCGCGGCGGTGCACGCGGTGGCCCGGTACGTGGGTGAGATCCTGGCCGGGCGGTAGGAGCCGCGGCAGACCGAGCGGAAGAGCACGACCGAGCGAGAAGGACCATGGGGAACGCGCACGTGGTACGCGACTACTACGGGATACTGGGCGTCGACAGCGACGCCGGTCCCGACGAGATCAAGCGGGCCTACCGCAGGCTCGCGCGTGAGCTGCACCCCGACGTGAATCCGGACGCGGCGGCGCAGGAGCGCTTCCGCGAGGTGAGCGCGGCCTACGAGGTGCTGACCGACCCGGAGAAGCGACGCATCGTCGACCTGGGCGGCGATCCGCTGGGCAACGGCGGCGGTGGCGGCGGTGGCGCGGGCGGGGCCGACCCCTTCAGCGCGTTCGGCTTCGGCGACATCATGGACGCCTTCTTCGGCGGCCAGGGCGGTGGTCGCGGCCGTGGCCCGCGCAGCCGCATCCAGCCGGGCGCCGACGCCCTGATCCGGATGCAGCTCACGCTCGAGGAGTGCGCCACCGGCGTCACCCGCGACCTCACGGTCGACACCGCCGCGCTCTGTTCGGAGTGCACGGGTTCGGGGTGCGCGCCGGGCAGCACGCCCACGATGTGCGACATCTGCAACGGCCGCGGCGAGGTGCAGAGCGTGCAGCGCTCCTTCCTCGGCCAGGTCGTCACCTCGCGGCCCTGCCCCAACTGCCGTGGGTTCGGGGAGGTCATCCCCGAGCCGTGCCGCCAGTGCGGCGGCGACGGTCGGGTGCGCTCGCGGCGCACCGTCAGCGTCCGGATCCCGGCCGGTGTGGCCGACGGGATGCGCGTGCGACTGGCCGGGCAGGGCGAGGTCGGGCCCGGCGGTGGCCCGGCGGGCGACCTGTACGTCGAGGTGGAGGAGGAGCCGCACGAGCTGTTCACGCGCGACGGCGCCGACCTGCACTGCACGGTGCAGCTGCCGATGACCGCCGCGGCACTGGGCACCACCCTGCCGTTGCCCACGCTCGACGGCACCGAGGAACTGCACCTGGACGCGGGCACGCAGGCCGGCACCGTGCGCACGCTGCGCGGCAAGGGGATGCCGCGGCTGCGTTCCACCGGCCGGGTCGACGGCCACGGCGACCTCATGGTGCACGTGGACGTCGCCGTCCCCACCAAGCTCGACGCCAAGCAGACCGAGCTGCTGCGCCAGCTCGCCGAGCTGCGCGGCGAGGAGCAGCCCGACCTGGCCGGCGGCAACCGCAACGGGCACGGCATCTTCTCCCGGCTGCGCGACTCGTTCGGCCGATGACCGCGCGGTCGTGAGCACCGCGCCCCTGTTCCTGCTCGACCCGCTGCCCGGTGCGGGTCCGGCCAGGCTCGACGGCGCCGAGGGCCGCCACGCCGCCACCGTCAAGCGGTTGCGGCCGGGCGAGGTCGTCCTGCTGTCGGACGGCCGGGGCGGGCTCGCGCACGCCGTGGTCGAGGCCGCGGGCCGCGACACCGTCGAACTCACGATCACCGAGCGCGCCGACGCCGCGCCGCCCGCACCGCGGGTGCTGCTGGCCCAGGCCCTGGTGAAGGGCGACCGCGGCGAGCTGGCGGTCGAGCTCGCCACCGAGGCGGGCGTGGACGCGGTCCTGCCGTGGCGCGCGGCGCGCTGCGTCGCCCGCTGGGAGGCGGGCCCGCGCGGGGAGAAGGCGCTCACCCGCTGGCGCACCACCGCGCGCGAGGCCGCGAAGCAGGCCCGCAGGCCGTGGCTGCCGGTCGTCGAGGAGCCCGTCACGACCGCCGCGCTCGCCCGCCGGGTGGGGACCACCGGCGCCGCACTGGTGCTGCACGAGGCCGCCTCCGAGCGGCTCGCGGACGTCGCGCTCCCGGCGGACGGCGAACTGCTGCTCGTGGTCGGACCGGAGGGCGGGGTCACCGACGAGGAGATCGACGTGCTGGTCGCAGCGGGCGCGCGCACCGTGCGTCTGGGCCCGGAGGTCGTGCGGGCCTCCACGGCGGCCGCCGTGGCGTTGGGTGCGCTGGGGGTGCTGACCGGTCGCTGGGGCCGACCATGATCGCTGCTCCTGGGTAGCGCCGGGACCGGCGTCCGATCGGGCACGCACGTCGTCCGGACCGGTCGGACTGGGCTCCTCCCCGTCGTCATCCGGGTGAGAACGGGGTTGTGGGGCACTGCGCGCGAGTACCGTTCCCCGTGGTCGGGCCATGGGCGGCCCGCCTCGTACCGCGGGTGTTCGCACCCACGGGGCCGTCGGAGAGTCCCCCTCGCCCGGCGGAGCCACGCCGCGGTGGGTGTCCCCCCCACGTTCACCGCGGCGTGGTGACCCGACGACGGCAACCGATGACCCGCCGCGCGCCGAACACCTGTCATGCTCGCCCCCGTGCCGCGTCGCCACGCCCTGCTCCGGATCGCCGCCGCTCTCGCGCTGCCCGCCGTCCTCGGCGCCTGCTCGCTCGGGTCACCGTCGGGCCCCGGGGCCCGGCGCATCGCCTACGGCGAGCACCCCAGCCAGTTCGGCGAGCTGACCCTGCCCGCCGGTACGCCGCGCGGGGTGGCCGTCGTGGTGCACGGCGGGTTCTGGCGGCAGGCCCGCGGTCTGGAACTGGGGCGCCCGCTCGCGGCGGACCTCGCGGACGCCGGGCTCGCCGCGTGGAACGTCGAGTACCGCCGGGTCGGCGGCGACGGCGGCTGGCCGGCGACGTTCGAGGACGTCGCCACCGCGGTCGACCTGCTCGCCGGGCCCGTCCAGGAGGCGGCGGGCGGGCGGCTGCCGCTGGACCGCGTCGTCGCCGTCGGGCACTCGGCGGGCGGGCACCTGGGCACCTGGCTCGCCGCCCGCCCGGGACTCCCCGAGGGCGCCCCCGGCGCGGGACCGGCCGTGCGGCTGCGGGGCGTGGTGAGCCAGGCGGGCGTGCTCGACCTGGTGGACGCCGAGCAGCGCGGCGTCGGCAGCGGCGCGGCGTCGGACCTGCTCGGCGGGGGCCCGGACGAGCTGCCGGACCGCTACGCCCTCGCCTCGCCGATCGCCCGGCTCCCGCTCGGCGTGCCCGTGGTGTGCGTGCACGGCACCGCCGACGCCAACGTGCCGATCCGGCAGAGCGAGCGGTTCGTGGCGGCGGCGGGCGACGCCGCGGAACTGGTGACGCTGCCCGGCGCCGACCACTTCGCCGTGATCGACCCGGACACGGAGGCGTGGCGGGCCTGCCGGGACGGGGTGGAGCGCCTCCTGGCATGACGAACAGGGCGCTCAGCGCGACGTCGCGTACAGGTCCCGGCGGAACACCTCGCGGATGGACCACACCGCCACGAAGGTGACCGCGGAGGCCGCCACGATGTAGAGCGAGACCGACCACGCGGCGCCCGTCGCGGCCAGCAGCGCCGTCATGAGGAACGGGGCGAGCCCACCGGCGAACACCGAGGCGAACTGGTAGCCGAGGGAGGCGCCGGAGTAGCGGACGTCGGCGGGGAACATCTCGGCGTACAGCGCGGCCTGCGGCCCGTACATCGTGGCGTGGATGGTGAACCCGATCAGCAGGGCGAGCAGCACCAGCGGCACCGAGCCGGTGTCGATGAGCCAGAACATCGGGAACGCGTAGACCGCCATCAGCACCGTGCCGACGAGGTAGAGCCTGCGGCGCCCGCACCGGTCGCTCAGCGCGCCGAACAGCGGGATGGTGACCACCTGCGTCGCTCCGGCGGCCATCACGCACAGCAGCATCTCGGTGCGGCTGAGCCCGACCTCGGTGGTGCCGTAGTCGAGCAGGCCGCTGATGAGGATGTAGAACACGGCGTTGACCACGAAGAACGCGCCTGCGGCCTGCAGGATCTCGCGCCAGTGCGTGCGGACGGCCTCGCGCAGCGGGGCCTTGCGCAGCCCGGCCGCCTGCTTCGAGGCCGCCGACTGCGCCTGCATCGCCCGGAACACCGGCGTGTCCTCGATCTTGAGCTGGACGTAGATGCCGATCACCACGAGCAGCAGGCCGGTGAGGAACGGCACCCGCCAGCCCCAGGCCACGAACTGCTGCTCCGACAGGTTCGCGGTGAGCAGCAGGAACAGCAGGTTGCCCGCCACGGCTCCGAAGATCGCGCCGGTCTGGACGAGGCTTCCGTAGAAGCCGCGCCGCTCCACCGGGGCGTGCTCGGTGAGCAGCAACGCCGCGCCGCCCCACTGCGCGCCGACGCCCAGCCCCTGCACCAGCCGCGCGACGACCAGCAGCACCGGCGCCCAGACGCCGATGGTCGCGTAGCCGGGCAGCAGGCCGATGGCGGACGTGGACACTCCCATCACCAGCATCGAGGCGACGAGCGGGGGCTTGCGCCCGAACCGGTCGCCGACGTGCCCGGCGATGATCCCGCCGAGCGGCCGGGCGATGAACCCGACGGCGAAGGTCGCGAACGAGGCCAGGGTGCCCGCCACCGGGCTGGCCGTGGGGAAGAACAGCGGACCGAGCACGAGTGCGGCCGCGGTGGCGTAGATGAGGAAGTCGAACCACTCGAGCGCAGTGGCGAACACGGCGGCCGCGGCGAGCCGTCCCATCCGCGTCGGCGGACGATGTGGAGCGGCGTTCTGCTGGATCATCGGCGATCCCCCGGGTCAGGTACGAACGATCGTTCCTACGCTAGCCGGGGCCGGTGCGTGTCACAAGGGAGGTCGGTCAGGCGGTGCCGGCGAGCGGCGCCTCGACCAGCGCCAGCGCGTAGCGGGCGTGCTGCTCGGCGACCTGCCCGCGGGAGAGCCTGCCGTCGGCCCGGTACCAGGTGGACACCGACGAGCACAGCGACACGATGCTGCGCGCGGCGTCGGCGGGGTAGGGCGTGCGGAACTCGCCGTCGTCCGCGCCCTGGGCGACGATCTCGGCGAACACCCCCTCCGTGCTGTCGCGCGCCGCGACCAGGCGTTCCCGGTCGGGCCCCGTCAGGTAGCGCACCTCGCTGATCGCCACGACCGCGGCGACCTGGTGGTCGACGACGAAGCCGACGTAGGCGCGCACGGCGTCGCGCAGCCGTGGCCCCGCGGCGTCGCCGGCGTCGGCCACCGCCTGCCGCACGCGCGCGTAGAGCTCCTCGTTGGCGCGGCGCAGCACCTCCGCGAGCAGGCCGGACTTCGAGGGGAAGTAGTTGTAGAGGTTGGACAGGCTGGTGCCGGCCCCGCGGGCCACGTCGCGCATCGACGCGCCGTTGAACCCCTTGTCCCCGAACGCGGCGAGCGCCGCGTTGAGGATCGCCGCCTCGTTGCGCCGCCCGGTGTCGACGATGAGCGCGGGCGGGGAACGATCGTTCATGCCGGCCAGGCTACCGGGGTTGACGCCGCGGGCGCAGCGGTGGTTGTGTCGATGACAAGAACGTTCGTTCGTCGATGTCGGAGGAGTCGCGGGTGACGGACCGGTACTTCGAGGACTTCGCCGTCGGTCAGCGCTTCACGAGCGGCGCGCGCACCGTCACCACCGCCGACCTGGCCGACTTCACGCGCCTCAGCGGTGACGACCACCCGATCCACACCGACCCGGGCTACCGGGGCGGCGGGCCGCCGGTGCTGCAAGGGCCGTTCGGGCCCGCCGTCGCGATGGGCCTGCTGCAGGGCCTCGGGCTCGCCGGCGACTCCGTGCTCGGCCTGCTGGACACCCACTGGCACTACCGCCGCCCGATCCACGTCGGCGACGTGCTGCGCCTGCAGATGACCGTGGTGCGCTGCCGGCGCACCCGCCGCGGTGACCGCGGCGTCGTCACCCGGTACATGCGCCTCGTCGACGACGAGGGCGCGGTGGTCCAGGAAGGCACCACCGCGGTGCTGCTCGCCGCGCGGGGCGCCGGGCCGGACCCGGTCGCGCGCGACTTCGGCACCCTCGCCTGGGGCGAGGCGCTCGCCGCGCGGCTGGGCCCGGTGTTCGCCGAGGCGCTCGCCGGGTGGGACGGCACGATCGGGCTGCGCGCCGGTGACCACGAGGTGCACCTGCGGATCTACCGCGGCGCGGTGATCGAGGTGTCCGGGCGCTCGGCGCTCGGGGCGACGTTCACGGTGGAGGCGGACGAACTCACCTGGACCGAGCTGGTCGAGTCCGGGACGAACGACTTCGTGCGCCGCGCGATGACGGGCGCGTTCGCCGTACGCGGCAACGGGTACGAGTACCTGCGGCTCACGCGCCCGCTGAGCCTGCTCGTCGACGCCGCGCGGGCGCTCGCCCGGGCGGGGGAGGAGACCGCCGCATGATCGAGGAGACGGTCGAGGCGGGGTACGTCGAGATCGGCGGCTGCAACGCCTTCGTCGAGCGGGCGGGCACCGGCACCCCCGTGCTGTGCCTGCACACCGCGGGGCAGAGTGGCGTGCAGTGGCGCCACGTCACCGGGCCGCTCGCGCGCCGCGGGTACCGCGTGGTCGTGCCGGACCTGCCCGGGCACGGGCGCTCCGAGCCCGCGCCCGGCGGCCCGGTCACCGACCTCGGGGACTACGCCGCCTGGTGCGTCACGCTGATCGAGCGGCTCGGCCTCGAGCGGCCCGTCGTGGTCGGCTGCTCGATCGGCGGCAAGATCGCGCTCGACGTGGCGGCGCGGCTCGGCGACCGGCTCGCCGGCGTCGTCGCGATGGCGGCCGACGCGTGGACGGGCGGGCGGCCGAGCGTCTCCGGGCTGCGCCGCGAGCTCGCCGACGTCGCCGCGCCCAGCCGCACCGACCGCACGCACCTGGGCACGCTCGCCGTCCTCGGGAGCTCGGTGCCGGCCGCGCGCGCCGACCTGATCGCCACCATGCACCGGCGGGAGGACCCCGCGGTGTCCACCTCCGACCTGATCGGCTGGACCACGCACGACCTGCGCGAGGCCCTGCCGCGCATCGACTGCCCGGCGTATCTCGTCGTCGGTGCGGACGACCTGTGGCTCGACCCGGACGCCGTGCGGTGGGCCGCGGACCGGATCCCGGGCGCCCGGGCCGGCGTTCTGGACGGCGTCGGGCACTACCCGATGGAGGAGATCCCCGACTTCGCGGCCGTGCTCGACGGTTGGCTGCGCGAGCTGGCGGTGCGATGAACGCGCCGCGCACCGTGCCCCCGCACCCCGTCGCCACCGGTCCGGCCCCGCGCGACCTGCCCGACCTCGTGCTCCGGCTCGCGCGGGTGGACCCCACCGCGGTCGTCGCGATCGACAAGGGGCCCGAGGGGGCGGACCTGCCGGTCACCCGTGGCGAGCTGGTCGTGCGCGTCGCGTCGCTGGCCGCGCAGTTGGCCGACGTCGGGGTCGGGCGCGGCGACTGCGTGGCGGTCTGGCTGCCGAACTGGAGCGACGCGCTCGTGTGGCAGTTCGCGGTGGCCGCGCGGAACGCGCACGTCATCGGCGTGAACACCCGCTACAACGTGGAGGAGGTCGCGCACGTGCTGCGGCGCGCCCGGCCCCGCATCGTGGCGCTCGCCCACGGCTTCCACGGGCTCGACCTGCACGACCGGCTGCGCGCGGCCGTGGCCCTCGCCGAGGTCGCGCCGCCGGTCGTCGTCCCGGTGCCGGGTCCGGGCGGGCCGACCGGCGATCCGGCGGCGGTCGACGTCGGTGGCGGGGCCTGGGCGGTGAAGCCGGGTGAGGCTGCCGAGCCGGACCCGTCCGACCCGGACGCGCTCGCGGTGGCGTTCACCACCTCGGGATCCACGGGGATGCCCAAGCTCGCCGCGCACCGCGGTGCCGGTGTGCTCGCGCACGCCGTCGCCGACGCCGCGGCCATCGGGATCACCGGGCCCGACGCCGTGCTCTGCGCGCTGCCCCTGTCCGGCGTGTTCGGCTACAACACCGCGATGGCCGCGCTCGCCGCCGGCGCGGTGTGCGTCCTGGAGCCGGTGTTCGACGCCGACGCGGTGCTCGACGACATGGCCGCGCACCGCGTCACGCACGTGGTGGGTGGCGACGATCTGCTGCTGCGGCTGCACGAGGGGTGGCGCGCCCGCACCCGTGACCTGTCGGCGTGGCGGTGGTGCGGTGTGGCCGACTTCCAGGGCCGCTCCCGGGAGCTGGCGGTCTGGGCGCGCGACGCCTTCGGCACCGCCACGACCGGTGTCTACGGCTCGTCCGAGGTGTTCGCGCTCACCTCCTTCTGGCCGGCCGACGAGCCCGAGCCCGGGCGCTGGGACGGCGGTGGCCGGGTCGTGCACCCCGGAATCGAGGTACGGGTGGCCGACCCCGTCACCGAGGAGGTGCTCGCCCCCGGCGCGGAGGGTGAGCTGCAGTTCCGCGGCCCGAACGTGGTCGACGCGTACCTGGGCGACCCGGACGCGGCGGGCCGGGCGTTCACCGGCGACGGCTGGTTCCGCAGCGGCGACCTCGGCGTGCTCGTCGACGACGGCGCGTTCACCTACGTCTGCCGGATGGGCGACGCGCTGCGGCTGCGCGGATTCCTCGTCGACCCGGCGGAGATCGAGTTCCGGCTCGCGGCGCACGCGGACGTCCACACCGCCAAGGTCGTGGGCATCGACGGCGCCGACGGCGCCACCCGGGCGATCGCCTTCGTCGTCGGGGAGCCGGACGCCGCACCCGATCCGGAGGAGCTGCGCGCCTGGTGCGGAGCGGCGCTAGCACGGTTCAAGGTGCCCGACGCGGTGCACGTGGTGGCGGAGATGCCGACGACGACGGGCACGAACGGGACCAAGATCCGCGCGGCGACGCTGCGGGAGTGGGCACGGAACGCCGCGGAAGGTGGTACGAGCGGCCCTTTCGTCCCATAGGTTGGTACCGACGTGCCGTTCGTCCATCGCCGGGAGGCCCCGTGTCCGTGCTGTCCGACCTGCTCTCCGCGCTCCGGGAGCGCACCGTCACGGTTGTCGACCTCACCGCGCCGCTGCACAGCGGCACACCCGTACTGGAGTTGCCGGCGCCGTTCGCCAACGCGTCGGCGTTCGGGCTCACCGAGATCAGCCGCTACGACGAGCGCGGCCCGGCCTGGTACTGGAACGACATCACGACCTCCGAGCACACGGGCACCCACTTCGACGCGCCCGTGCACTGGGTCAGCGGCAAGGACGGGGAGGACATCGCGCAGGTCCCGGCGCACAAGCTGCTCGCGCCCGCCGCGGTGATCGACGTGTCGCAGCGCTGCGCCGAGGACGCGAACTTCCTGCTCGAGGTCGACGACGTCCGCGCGTGGGAGGCCGAGCACGGCCCGCTGCCCGAGGGCGGGTGGCTGCTCTACCGCACCGGCTGGGACGCCCGCAGCACCGACGCGGAGGCCTTCGCCAACGCGGGCGCGACCCCGGGCATCTCGGTCGAGTGCGCCAAGTGGCTCGCCGAGGAGTCGCCGGTGCTGGGGATCGGCGTGGAGACCGTCGGCACCGACGCGGGGGCCGCCCCCGGCTTCGACCCGCCGTTCCCCTGCCACAGCTTCCTGCTCGGCGCCGGCAAGTACGGCCTCACCCAGCTGCAGAACCTCGCGCAGCTGCCGCCGACCGGCGCCGTGGTCGTCGCAGGACCCCTGCCGATCGTCGGCGGGTCCGGGAGCCCGGCGCGGGTCCTGGCGCTGGTGGAGAGGTGAGCGGAGGCACGGTCGCCGAGCTCGTCGGGCGCACGCTCGCCGACCTCGGCGTGGGGCACGCGTTCGGGGTGGTCGGCAGTGGCAACTTCCACGTCACGAACGCGCTGCGCGCGGCGGGCGTGCCCTACGTGGCGGCGCGGCACGAGGGCGGCGCCGCGACGATGGCCGACGCCTACGCCCGCACGAGCGGGCGCGTCGGCGTGGTCACCCTGCACCAGGGCTGCGGCCTGACCAACGCGCTGACCGGGATCACCGAGGCCGCGAAGAGCCGCAGCCCGCTGCTCGTGCTCGCCGCCGACACCGGTGCGGGGGCCGTGCGCTCGAACTTTCACATCGACCAGGACGCGCTGGCGCGTGCGGTGGGCGCGGTCCCCGAGCGGGTGCACACCCCGGCCACCGCGCAGGCCGACGTCGTGCGCGCGTACCGCACCGCCGTGGAGCAGCGCCGGACCGTGGTGCTCAACCTGCCCCTGGACGTGCAGGAATCCCCCGCGGAGGCCGGGCCGGTGCCCGCGCTGCCGGCGCTCGCGCCGGTACGGCCCGGTACGGCGGCCGTGGACGCGCTCGCCACCCGGATCGCCGCGGCGCAGCGCCCGGTGTTCGTGGCCGGTCGCGGCGCCCGCGGCGCGCGGGAGGAGCTGCGCGCGCTCGCCGCGGCGTCCGGGGCGCTGCTCGCCACCTCGGCCGTCGCGGCGGGGCTGTTCGAGGGCGACGAGTGGTCGCTCGGGATCTCCGGCGGCTTCGCCTCGCCGCTGGCCGCCGAGCTGATCTCCGGCGCCGACCTCGTCGTCGGCTGGGGCTGCGCGCTGAACATGTGGACGATGCGCCACGGCGCGCTCATCGGTCCGGACGCCGCGGTCGTGCAGGTCGACCTGGACGCCGACGCGATCGGCGCGCACCGCCCCGTCGACCTGGGCGTGCTGGGCGACGTCGCGGCGACCGCGGTGGACGTGCGCGCCGCGCTGGGGGGACAGCGCACCGGCTACCGCACGCCGGAGGTGGCCGCCGCGATCGCCGAGCGCGCCCGTTGGCGTACCGAGTCCTACGAGGACCTGACCGGGCCGGACGGCATCGACCCGCGCACGCTCTCGGCCGCGCTGGACGACCTGCTGCCCGCCGAGCGCACCGTGGCCGTCGACTCCGGCAACTTCATGGGCTACCCGAGCGCCTACCTGCGCGTTCCCGACGAGCAGGGCTACTGCCTCACGCAGGGCTTCCAGTCGATCGGGCTCGGGCTGGCCACGGCGATCGGGGCCGCCTGCGCCCGCCCGGACCGGCTCGCCGTCGCCGCGCTCGGTGACGGCGGCGCCCTGATGGCCGCCGCCGAGCTGGAGACGGTGGTGCGGCTCGGGCTGGCGATGGTCGTGGTCGTCTACGACGACCGCGCCTACGGCGCCGAGGTGCACCACTTCGAGGGCGGGGACCACGCCACCGTGGTCTTCCCGGACACCGACATCGCCGCCATCGGCCGCGGCTACGGCTTCGAGGCCGTCACCGTGAACGCGCCCGCCGACCTCGAGGGGGTGTCGCGCTGGCTGGCCGGCCCGCGCACGAACCCGCTGCTGGTGCACGCCCGCGTCGCCTCCGACGGCGGCGCATGGTGGCTGGCGGAGGCGTTCCGCGGCCACTGAGGACCGCGACCGATGCTCGCGATCATGCGGTGGCGGCCGCTGCGGCGATCTCCGCGGTGTCCCAGTAGAACGGCCACACCTCGGTGATCCGGCCGTCCACGACCCGGACGGACTGCAGGATCGGGAACTCCAGCTCCCTCCCGGACCCACGGACGGTGGCGCGCACCTGCGTGCGCACCACGACCACGTCGCCCGCGGGGTGGAACTCCTGCTCCAACATCGTGAACGACTCCCACGCCGCGCTCATCGCGACGAAGAACCGCTCCATCCCGTCGTGGCCGCGCCAGGTACCGCCGAAGGGCAGTCCCGCGGCCTGGTGCAGCACCACGTCAGGGGCGAAGAACGGGGCGAGCGGGGCGAAACTCGCGCTCCCCGGCCCGCCGGCGTCGAGGTACTGCTGTTCGGCGGCGTACATGCCCTTGAGCACGGTCAGGGCATCAGTCGTGGTCGTCACCCGGTCATCGTGCGTGTCGGCGACGGTCGGGTGCTGGCGGTGATCGGACGCGCAGTCGACCACGTCCGCCGGTGCGGCGGGCTGCGCCCTACGAGCGGCGCCGGGCCCGGAGGGCGAGGACGATACCCACGACCACGAGCGCGATCGCGGCGCCGGCGATCGCCCAGACGGCCGGGGCGACCGACGTGGTGGTCGCGGCCGCGTCCGGGGCGGCCACGGCGTCGGGCGCCGCTGCGCCGTCCGGCTCCGCAGCGGGGGCCCGCCCGCCGCCGAAGGTCGCCGTCCCGTCGGCGTAGCGCGGACCGGGCTCGGGGGAGCCGGTCACGGACAGGTCGATCTGGATCGGCACCGGGGCCGCACCGCGGCCGCCGACCGTCGCACCGAGGTGGACGGCGATCGTGTACCAGCCGGGAAGGCTCTGGGGCCGGACCGCGACGACGTCGGCATCGCGGTTGCCGTACCGCACCGGGACGGTGGCGAGGGCCGGGTCGTTGGAGGGCAGCACCTGGCTGGTGCCGGTGTAGGACGTGAAGCCCGACTCGATCTCCTCGCGGGTGGGTGTGTAGAGGTGGGTCTCGACCGCCGAGATGTTGTCCACCCCGCGGCCCGGGGTCTCACCGAAGCGGACGCGGTAGGCCAGTCCCTGCCCCCAGTCCAGCCGGACGCGGTAGAAGACGAACTCGGCGCGCTGCAGCGTGTCGGTGTAGCTGCCGGAGCCCTCCAGCGTGCCGGCCACGTTGAACGAGCCGCCGCCGGTGACCGCGCGGGGCGGCGACGTCGACTCGGTGAGCTCGGCCTCGGGCAGCACCGCGACGGGCCCGCCGTCGACGACGCCGGGTTCGACACCCACCAGCAGCTCGACGGGCAGGCGCTCCGGGACCCCGGCCGACACCCGCGTCCACTCCAGGGCGAAGGTGTAGCGGCCCGCGCCCTTGCACCGGTCGCCGGACGCGCTGCCCGTGTCCTCCTCGGTGGCGCCGTCCCACGTGGTGGACACGGTGAGCGCGGCGCCGTCGCTCGAGTTGTTGGTCTGCGCGCTCTCGAACTCGTTGCAGTCGTCGTCCGCCTCCCCGTAGGTGCGCAACTGCAGGCCGTTGAAGTCGTCGAGCACGTTGATGCCCGACAGGCGCGGGAAGGAGACGGTGGCGCTGAAGTACGCCGTGGCGCCCTGCGGCACGTCCACCGCGTAGTAGCGCTTCTCCTTCTGGCCGATCGTGTCCAGGTGCTGGCCGGGAGCCGCCATCGGCGCGGTGGCCGGGGTCGCGGTGCCGGTGATCGGCGTGCCGGCCGGTTCGTAGTTGCGCAGCGCCGCCGATGTGACCCGGGGCAGCACCCGGTGCAGCGCGTCGGCGTCGGGCGCGTCGGTGTAGGTGCCCCCGGTCTCCTGCGCGATGCAGGACAGCTGCTCACGGGCCGGGGCGTCGACGCCGAACCCGACGGCGTGGACGACGAGGTCCACGCCCTGCCCGGCGAGGGTGCGCACGACCTCGCACGGCTCCGGCGGCGCGCAGGTGTCCTCACCGTCGGAGACGAGGACGACCGAGCGGGGCCCCTCCTGCGGCAGCTGCTCCGCCGCCACCTGCAGCGAACGGCCGATCGGCGTGTACCCGCGCGGCGTGAGAGCGTCCACCGCCGCGCGCATGCCCGCCTTGTCGATCGGGTCCGGCTGCTGCAGCACCTCGACGTCCTGGCAGCCCCGGTCGCGTTCGGCGTCCGAGTTGCCGGTCTGCGTGCCGTACGCGGCGAGGCCGACCGGCGCACCGTCCGGCGCGGCGTCCACGAGCGCGTTCACCGCGCGTTTCGCAGCGTCGATCTTGGTGCCGCCCGCCGGGTCCGCGCCGGTCATCGAGCCGGAGGCGTCGAGGACGAGCATGGTCGGCGCCAGCTCGAGGCGGTCGGGTCCTTCCTGCCCGTGCGCGGTGGGAGCGGCCGGCAGTACGCACAGGACGGCGAACAGCGCGACGAGGGCGGCGATGCTCGACGTCGACCTTGCAGCGATCACGGGGGGACACTCTTCCACCCGCGGTGACCACTCCCTCCGTCGACCATCACCCGATGGAGCTACCGCTGGGTATCGGTTGCCCATTGTCGTGATCACAGCAATGGGCAACCGATACCGACGATCTTGCAGGTCAGCTCCGGCGGTAGCGCAGCGTGGCGATCCGGAACGGGCGCAGGTCCAGTCGCGTGCCGTCGGCCGACAGGCTCGCCGCTTCTGCCAGCGGGCGCTCCAGCAGGTCGGTCTCGACCACCCCCGTGTGCTCGAAGCCCGCTGTCACCCGCGCGGACGCACGGCCGCCGTGCGCCTCGTAGAGCCGCACGACCACATCGCCGCTGCCGTCCTCGGCGAGCTTGACGGCCTCGACGACGACGGCGGGGGAGTCCACCGACACCAGCGGGGCGATCTCCGCCGTGCCGGGCACGGTGCGCAGCGGCAGGTTCACCCGGTAGCCCTCCGCCACCGCGTCCGCGATCGTGGCGCCCGCCCGCAGCGACACGCGCAGCCGGTGCTCGCCCTGGTCGGCCTCGGGGTCCGGGAACACCGGCGCGCGCAGCAGCGACAGCCGCACGACGGTGGTGGTCCCGCCGTCCGCGCGGGTGGAGCGGCCGACATCGTGGCCGTAGGTGGCGTCGTTGGCCACGGCCACCCCGTAGCCGGGCTCGCCCACGTGCACCCAGCGGTGCGCCACGGTCTCGAACCGTGCCGCGTCCCACGAGGTGTTGGTGTGGATCGGGCGGTGCAGGTGCCCGAACTGGATCTCCGAGCTGGCCCGCTCGGCGTGCACGTCGAGCGGGAAGGCGAGCTTGAGCAGCTTCTGCCGCTCGTGCCAGTCGACGTGGGTGTCGATGTCGATCGACGCGGAACCGGCGTCGAGCGACACGACCTGCGTGATCGTCGACGCGCCGAGCTTGCGCACGATCCGCACGGCGGCGTGCTGCGGCCCGCGCTCGACGACCGCCAGCTCCGCGACCTCGGTGAGGTCGCGGCCGTGGCGGCGGTAGTGCTCGTCGATGTCCCAGGCGTCCCACTTCGTGGGGGTGTCGCGGTGCAGCTGCAGCAGGTTGGCCGCCGCGCCGGGCGGCACGATCTCGCGGTCGGCGCCGAGGTCGCGCACCGACGTGAGCAGGCCGCGATCGTCGACGACGGCGCGGACCTGCGCGTTCTCCAGCACCGTGGCGCCCGCGGCCTCGGAGACGCGGACCTCGTCGGCCGGGGCGGCACTCGCCCCACCGCCGAGCGCGGGAACGCCGTGCCGCGCGTACGGGCCCGCGTTCACCGCGACCTCGCCTGCGCCGTCACCGGCCAGCGCCGCGAGCGAGCGCGCGATGACGCCCTCCAGCTCCTCGGCGACGCGTCCGTAGTTGCGCTCGGCCTCCTGGTGCACCCAGGCGATCGAGGTGCCGGGCAGGATGTCGTGGAACTGCTGCAGAAGCACGGTGTGCCAGCAGCGCTGGAGCACGTCGGCCGGGTAGGCGAGCCCGGCCCGGACGGCGGCGGTGGCGGCCCACAGCTCGGCCTCGCGCAGCAGGTGCTCGCTGCGCCGGTTGCCGCGCTTGGTGCGCGCCTGCGAGGTGTAGGTGCCGCGGTGGAACTCCAGGTACAGCTCGCCCGACCAGATCGGCGGGCGCGGGTACTCGGTCTCGGCGGTGGAGAAGAACTCTGCGGGCGTGGTGACCCGCACCGACGGCGAGCCCTCGAGCGACCTCGTCCGCGCCGCCGCGGCCAGCATCTCCCGGGTCGGCCCGCCGCCGCCGTCGCCCCAGCCGAACGGCACGAGCGAGGTGTTGGCGCGTCCCTTCTCCGCGTACTGGCGCTGCGCGCGGTGCAGCTCGTGCTGCGAGAGCTCCGAGTTGTAGGTGTCGACGGGCGGGAAGTGGGTGAAGATCTGGGTGCCGTCGATGCCCTCCCAGCGGAACGTGTGGTGGGGCATCACGTTCGTCTCGTTCCACGAGATCTTCTGCGTGAGGAACCAGCGGGAACCGGCTGCCTTGATCAGCTGCGGCAGGGCGGCCGAGTAGCCGAACGAGTCGGGGAGCCACACCTCCTCCGGCTCGACCCCCAGCTGCTCGATGAAGAACCGCTTGCCGGCCACGAACTGGCGGGCGAGCGCCTCGCCGCCGGGCATGTTGGTGTCCGACTCCACCCACATACCGCCGACCGGCACGAACCGGCCCTCGGCCACGCGCTGCTTGACGCGCTCGAACAGCTCCGGCTGGTGTTCCTGCAGCCACGCGTACTGCTGGGCCGAGGACGCGGCGAAGACGAACTCGTCGTCGACGTCCATCAGGTCCAGCACGTTGGCGAAGGTGCGGGCCACCTTGCGGACGGTCTCGCGCACCGGCCACAGCCAGGCCGAGTCGATGTGGGCGTGCCCGACCGCGTGCAGGCGGTGCGCGCTGGGCCAGGCGGGGGAGGCCAGCACGACGGCCAGCTCGGCCCGGCCGGCGGCCGCGGTACCGGTCACGTCCTCGGGGTCGACGGCGTCGACGGCCCGTTCCAGCGCGCGCAGCACCTCGGCGCGCCGCGGCAGGTCCGCGGGCAGTTCGGCGACGAGGCCGGAGAGGGTCCAGAAGTCCTGGTTCAGCTCCCAGACCACCGTGTCGAGCAGCGCGATGTCGGCGCTCTCGAACCGGTAGATCGGGTCCTCCCCCGCGGTGGCGAGGTCGCCCATCGGGGTGGGCGCGTAGGTCCAGTTCTTGGCGACGCCCGGGTTGGACGCGGCCTCGACGTACAGGTCGACGGCCGAGCCCGCCCCACCGGCCAGCGGCACGTGGGAGTTCAGCGGCTCGACGGCCGCCACCACGTGCCCGTCGGGGGTGTAGGCGAGCCCCTCGGACTGGAAGCCGGGCTGCGCGCCGGCGAACCCGAGGTCGAGGACGAGTTCGGGGCGGGTGCCGGGGGCGGTCCAGCCGGCCGGCACGGTGCCGGTGACGCGGAACCACACCGTGCCCCATGGCCGTCCCCACGGCGAGCCGACGGCGAACGGCGTGAACTCCTGCCGCACCGCCTCGGCGAACGGCACCGGTTCGCCGGGCGCCGTCCAGGCCGTGACCTCGACCGGGACGCGCTCCCGGTACAGGGCGGGGTGGAGCCGTTCGCGGACGAACCGCGCGACCCGTTGGAGGACCAGGTTCGAGTCGTCATGCACGTTTTAATCCAATCGGTGGACTAAATGCTCTGTCAAGGGTGTGGCCCGAAACGGGCGGCGTGCTGTCGGGGGGAGGCGGTAGCATCGAGGGGTCCCACCAGCAGAGACAGGAAGCAGGCGGCACACCCCTTGACCCATCCGGATCCCGTCCAGTCCCGCATGGCCGTTCCGGACGCCGCTCTGCTCGCGCTGCTGGGTTCGCGCGACGAGAGCCTGCGCACCGCGGAGGACATGCTCGAGGCCGACGTCCACGTGCGCGGCAACGAGCTCACCCTCACCGGCGCCCCGGCTGACGTGGCCTTCGCCGAGCGCGTGTTCACCGAGCTGATCATGCTCGCCGAGCGCGGCCAGCAGGTGTCCAGCGACGCCGTGCGGCGCACCGTCGAGATGCTCGGCGACGGCGAGGCCGACGAGCGCGCCCGCATCGGGGAGTCTCCGGCCGAGGTGCTCTCGCTCGACATCCTGTCGCGGCGCGGCAAGACCATCCGCCCGAAGACCCTCAACCAGAAGCGCTACGTCGACGCGATCGACGCGCACACCATCGTCTTCGGGATCGGGCCCGCCGGCACCGGCAAGACCTACCTCGCCATGGCCAAGGCCGTGCAGGCGCTGCAGGCGAAGATGGTCAACCGCATCATCCTCACGCGCCCGGCCGTCGAGGCGGGGGAGCGGCTGGGCTACCTGCCCGGCACGCTCTTCGAGAAGATCGACCCCTACCTGCGGCCGTTGTACGACGCGCTGCACGACATGATCGACCCGGAGTCGATCCCGAAGCTGATCTCCGCGGGAACGATCGAGATCGCGCCGCTGGCGTACATGCGCGGCAGGACGTTGAATGATGCGTTCATCATCCTCGACGAGGCCCAGAACACCACGCCCGAGCAGATGAAGATGTTCCTCACCCGCCTCGGCTTCGGCTCGAAGATCGTGGTGACCGGTGACATCACGCAGGTCGACCTGCCCGGCGGTACCCGCTCGGGGCTCAACGTCGTGCGCGACATCCTCGGCGGGGTCGACGACGTGCACTTCTCCCAGCTGTCGAGCAGTGATGTGGTGCGCCACCGCCTGGTGGCCGACATCGTCGACGCCTACGCCCGCTGGGACGCCGACAACGAGCGGCCCAACCTGAGGTCGGCGGCGCCGCGCAACGGCCCGCCGCAGGACCAGCGGCGCCGCAGCCGCCGCTGAGCGGGCTGATCCTTCCGAGAAGCACAGGAGCGCCGCCGACACGACGCTGACGTGCGCCCCGCGGCGATCACCGACACGTGATCGCGGCGAGGCGTGCGCCAGTGCGGTGATCGGCGCCGGAACGTACGTCTCGGACCGATCACCCGGCCCTGATCACCCCGACAAGTACGCCACCGTCGAAGCACCCGCACCCAGGTGCTGATCAGATCGATCACCGCGGACCGGTTCGGGAACGAACGGTCAGAGCGGCACGTAGGTGTCCAGCATCGCGTTGCGGAACTTGCCCGTGGGGTCCTGGCGGCGGGCGAGGGCGCTGAAGTCGGCCATCCGCGGCCACAGCGCGGCGACGCGTGCCGGTGCGGTGCCGAAGACCTTGCCCCAGTGCGGCCGGGTGCGCAGCGGCTCCAGCGCGTTCTCCAGCGCGGCCACGGCGGGCAGCACGGCGGCGGTGTCGGGCACCCAGGTGAAGTGCAGCGCGGCGGAGTCGCGGCCCTCGGCGGGGGAGAGCCACTGGTCGTCGGCGGCCACGGTGCGGATCTCCGACACCTGCAGCACCGGGGCGACCTTCTCGCGGACGGCGTCGACGGCGCGCAGGGCGTCGGGCAGGGCCGCGCGCGGCACGAAGTACTCCGACTGCAGCTCGTCGCCGCTGCTCGGGGTGAACGCGAGCCGGAAGTGCGGCAGGCGCTCGTGCCAGGGGCCGGGCTCGCCGAGCTGCGGCGTGCAGTGCCGCGGGTCGACCCCGGGCACCATGTGCACGGGGGCGGGCGCGCGGGTGGCGCCGAGCAGGCGCACGGCCGGCTCGGGCTCGCCGGAGAGCTGCTTGAGCCACACCTGCTCGAACCCCGCGCCCTTCCATCGGGTGAGCAGGCTGACGCTGTAGGCCGCGGCGAGGGCCTCCTCGGCGTCGTCGAGGGCCAGGCCTTCGTACACGTACTGCCGGACGTCGAACGTGGGCCGCAGGTCCAGCGTGAGCGCCGTGACGACGCCGACCGCGCCGAGCGCCACGACGGAGCCCGCGAAGTCGGGGTCACCGCGGCGCACCGTGCGCAGCTCGCCGTCGGCGCCCACCAGCTCGACGGCCGACACGGCCGTGGCGAGCGACCCGTTGGCCTGCCCCGAGCCGTGCGTGCCCGTGGCGCACGCCCCGGCCACCGCGATGTGGGGCAGCGAACCCAGGTTGGGCAGCGCGAACCCGGCCTCGTGCAGCTGCGAGGTGATCTCCCCGTAGCGCAGCCCGCCGGAGACGGTGACCGTGGCGGCATCGCGGTCGATCTCGCACACCGGCGGGAGCCCGGCGAGCGAGACGTGATCACCGGTGGTGTCGGCGATGCGGCTGAACGAGTGCCCGGAGCCCAATGCCCGCACCCGGTCGCTGCCGGCCACCAGTTCCTGCACCTGGGCGACCGACGTCGGGTGGTGGGTCGCCCGGGAGGAGAAGACGACGTTGCCTGCCCAGTTCGCGGTGACCATGGCCGCGAACCTACCCACCGGGTGTCACGGTCTACTCTGGTCCTGGCGTCAGGTGTGCTGTCGTCGGTGTGAATGAGCAGGGGAAACGCGTGTCGATCGAGGTCTGCAACGAGTCCGGCGTACCCGTGGACGAGTCGCTGATCGCCTCCGTGGCGCGCTCGGCGCTCGACGCCATGCGCGTCAACCCCGCCGCGGAGCTGTCCATCCTCGTCGTGACCGAGGAGGTCATGAGCGAGCTGCACGAGCGCTGGATGGACGAGCCGGGCCCCACCGACGTCCTGTCGTTCCCGATGGACGAGCTGGCCGAGGAGTCGCGGCGTCCGGACGCGCCCGAGACCGGTCCGGCGCTGCTGGGCGACATCGTGCTCTGCCCCGAGTTCGCCAAGGCGCAGGCGCGCAAGGCGGGCCACGGCCTCGCCGACGAGCTGCACCTGCTCACGGTGCACGGCGTGCTGCACCTGCTGGGCTACGACCACGCAGAGCCCGACGCGGAGCGGGAGATGTTCGCGCTCCAGAACAAGCTGCTCGCCGACTGGCGCACCGCACGCCGGGAGGCGGCGGCCCGGGCGGCGCAGCAGCGCAGCGACGCCGCCGTGCTCGGCACGGCCGGGCTCGAGGACGGCTGAACCGTGTCCTCCGCATTGTCGGGCACCATCCCGCTGATCGTCATCGCGGTCCTGCTGGTGCCGCTGGCCGGGCTGTTCGCCGCCGCCGACGCCGCCCTGAACTCGGTGTCGCGCGCCCGGGTCGACGCGCTGGTCCGCGCCGGCCGGCCGGGGGCGCGCGCGCTCGCCACGGTGGCCGCCGACCGGCCGCGCCACGTCAACCTGCTCCTGCTGCTGCGGCTGGCCGCGGAGACGGCCGCCACCGTGCTGCTGGCGATCGCGCTCATCCAGATCTTCGATCGCGATTGGGCCGGCGGCCTCACGGCGGGCGCGATCATGCTGGTGGTCAGCTACGTGCTCATCGGGGTGGGTCCGCGCACCCTCGGCCGCCAGCACCCCTACCGCGTCGGCATGCTCGTCGCGGCCCCGGTGCGGGCGCTCGCCATCCTGCTCGGCCCGCTCACCGAGCTGCTGATCCTGGTCGGCAACGCGATCACCCCGGGCCAGGGCTTCCGGCAGGGCCCGTTCTCCTCCGAGGTCGAGCTGCGCGAGCTCGTCGACATGGCCAGCACCAGCGGCGTCGTCGACGAGGACGAGCGGCAGATGATCCACTCGGTCTTCGAGCTGGGCGACACCCTGGTGCGCGGCGTGATGGTGCCGCGCCCGGACGTCGTGTGGACCGACCGGGGCACACCCGTCGACAAGGTGCTGCGCCTGGCGCTGAAGAGCGGCTACTCCCGCATCCCGGTGCTCGGCGAGAACATCGACGACATCATCGGCGTGGCCTACCTCAAGGACCTCGTCCGCGCGCAGGTCGAGACGCCCGAGGCCCCGCTCGTCGAGGTGATGCGCCCCGCGGTGCTGGTGCCCGACACCAAGCGCGTGGACGAGCTGCTCAAGGAGATGCAGGCCGACCGCAACCACCTGGCGATCGTGGTGGACGAGTACGGCGGCACCGCGGGCGTGGCGACGATCGAGGACATCCTCGAGGAGATCGTCGGCGAGATCACCGACGAGTACGACTCCGGGGAGGTGCCCGACGTCGAGGAGCTCGACGGCGGGCGGCTCCGGCTCTCCGCACGGCTGCCGGTCAGCGACCTCGCGGAGCTGTTCGGCGGGCCGGACGGCGAGAACGGCCGGGAGGACGACCTCGCCGAGGTGCTGGAGGCCGCCGACGTCGACACCGTCGGCGGCCTGCTCGCCCAGCAGCTCGGCCGGGTGCCGCTGCCGGGTGCGGAGGCCGAGGTCGCGGGCCTGCGGATGCTGGCCGAGGGCGGCAAGGACGCCCGCGGCCGCGTGCGGATCAACACGGTGCTGGTGGAGCCCGTCGAACCGGCCGTCTCGGACGAGGCGCCGGTCGAGCGGGCCGACCAGCGGGAGGAGAGCGCGGAGCGCCTCACGGGGCCCGCGAGCTCGCCGAAGCGAAGCGGAGGCAGTGACCATGTCCGTTCCGGCTGAGCCCGAGGGGCTCGACCCCGAGAACGCCAAGCTCGTCACGTTGGCGCGGTCGGCGCGCGCCCGCACCGGCGCGGCCGAGGGCGCCGCGGTGCGCGACGCCGACGGTCGCACGTACGCCGCCGCCTCCGTCGCGTTGCCGTCGTTGCAGCTCACAGCCCTGCAGGCGGCCGTGGCGGCCGCCGTGTCCAGCGGGGCGCCCGGGTTCGAGGCGGCCGCCGTGGTCACCGACGCCGCGATGATCGACAGCGGCTCGCTCAACGCGGTGTTCGACCTCGCGCCCGCCGCCCCCGTCCTCCGCGCCGACACCTCGGGCGCCGTCGTCCAGATCCACACCTCGGAGACCGCTTCATGACCTCCAGCTCCCCCTCGTCCAGCACCCCGTCCTTCGACGTCGTCGTGGTCGGCGGCGGCATCGTCGGCCTCGCCACCGCGCACGCCGTGGCCCGCACCGGCCGTTCGGTGGCCGTCGTCGAGCGCGAGCCGCGCCTCGCCTCGCACCAGACCGGCAACAACTCCAACGTCATCCACTCCGGGCTGTACTACGCGCCGGGCGGCTACAAGGCCCGCCTCGCGGTGGCCGGGTGCGCCGAGACGATCGCGTTCTGCCGCGAGCACGACCTCCCGCACGAGCGCACCGGCAAGCTGGTCGTGGCCACCGAGACCGATGAGCTCCCGCGGATGGCGGAGCTCAAGCGCCGCGGTGACGCCAACGGCGTGGAGAACCACGAGCTGGACCAGGCCGGCATGCGCGAGCACGAGCCGCACGTGCGCGGCATCGCGGCCCTCTACGTGCCCTCCACCGGGGTCACCGACTACCGGGCGGTCGCGGAGAAGATCGGCGAGCTCGTGGGCAAGGAGGGTGGGGAGATCCACCTGGGCCGGGCGGTGCGCCAGATCCTGCCGCGCGCGTCCGACGTCGTGGTGCGCACCGACGACGGTGAGCTGCTCGGGAAGCAGGTCGTCGTGTGCGCGGGCCTGCGCTGCGACGAGGTCGCCAAGGCGGCCGGCGTCGATCCCGGCGTGCGGATCATCCCGTTCCGCGGGGAGTACTCCGGCTTCAGCAACCGCGCCGCCGAGATGGTCAAGGGCCTGATCTACCCGGTGCCCGACCCGGCGTTCCCGTTCCTGGGGGTGCACGCCACCCGCGGCGTCGACGGGAGCGTGCACGCCGGTCCGAACGCGGTGCTCGCGCTCGCGCGCGAGGGCTACTCGTGGGGCACGATCAAGCCCAAGGAGTTCCTGGCCACGATCACCTACCCGGGCATGCTCAAGGTCGCGCAGAAGCACTGGAAGTACGGCTTCGGCGAGATGCACCGGTCGCTGTCGCGGGGTGCGATGGTGAAGCAGATCCAGCGGATGCTGCCCGACGTGCGCGCGGAGGACCTGCATCCGGCCGGCGCCGGTGTGCGTGCGCAGGCGGTGAAGGCCGACGGCACGCTCGTCGACGACTTCCTGTTCGTCGAGCAGTCCGGTTCCGGTGGCCTGGGCGCCCCCGGCTCCGTGCTGCACGTGCTGAACGCCCCGTCTCCCGCGGCCACCGCGGCGCTGCCGATCGGCCGGGAGATCGTGGAGAAGCTGACCGGCGAGAAGCTCGCCCCGTTGACGGCGTCGTGACCGGGTTCGCGTCCGTCCCGGAGGGCTTCCGGTCCGGGTTCGCCTGCTTCGTGGGCCGGCCCAACGCGGGCAAGTCCACGCTGACCAACGCCCTCATCGGCCAGAAGATCGCGATCACCTCCAGCCGGCCGCAGACCACGCGGCACGCGATCCGCGGGATCGTGCACCGGCCGGACGCGCAGCTCGTCGTCGTCGACACGCCGGGCCTGCACAAGCCGCGCACGCTGCTCGGCAGCCGGCTCAACGACGTGGTCCGCGAGACCTGGGCCGAGGTCGACGTGATCGGCTTCTGCGTGCCGGCCGACCAGCCGGTGGGCCGCGGCGACGAGTTCATCGTCAACGAGCTGCGCTCGGTGGCCCACCGCACGCCGGTGCTGGGCGTGGTCACGAAGACCGACAAGGCGCGGCCCGAGCAGATCGCCGAGCGGCTCACCCAGCTCAGCGCGCTCATGGAGTTCGCAGAGGTCGTGCCCTGCTCGGCCGTCAACGGGTTCCAGGTCGACGTGCTCGCCGACCTGCTCGTGGCCCGGCTGCCGGAGGGCCCGCCGCTCTACCCGGACGGCGAGCTCACCGACGAGCCGGAGGAGACGCTCGTGGCGGAGCTGATCCGCGAGGCGGCGCTGGAGGGCGTGCGCGACGAGCTGCCGCACTCGATCGCCGTGGTGATCGAGGAGATGGCTCCCCGCGAGGGCCGCCACCCGAAGGCCGAGCCGATGCTCAACATCATGGCCAACATCTACGTCGAACGCTCCAGCCAGAAGGGCATCGTGATCGGCAAGGGCGGGGAGCGGCTGCGCCAGGTGGGCGGCGACTCGCGTAGGCAGATCGAGGCCCTACTGGGCACGAAGGTCTTCCTGGACCTGCACGTGAAGATCGCAAAAGACTGGCAACGCGACCCGAGACAACTGCGCAAACTGGGCTTCTGAGGGCCCCATCCCGAACGAACGGCACTTTCGTCGGCTAGGTAGCGACGGAAGTGCCGTTCGTTGCGGGGCGGCGTTCTCAGAGCGTGACCGGGAGGTCTGCCAGGCGCCAGGTGCCGCCGTCCGGGGCCCGCTGCGCCGGGCCTGCCGGCGCCAGTTCCGGGAAGCGTTCCAGCAGGGCGGTGAGGGCTACCTGCGTCTGCACCCGGGCGAGGCCTGCGCCGAGGCAGAAGTGCGCCCCGTGGGCGAAGCCGAGGTGCCCGGCCGGGCCTGGGGTGCGGCGCAGGTCCAGCACGTCCGGGTCGGCGAACACGCGCGGGTCGCGGTTCGCCGCGGCGATCGCGACGGTCACCGGTTCGCCCGCGGGGATCCGCGTGCCGCCGACCTCCACGTCCTCGGAGGGGAACCGGGGGACCGTCAGCAACTGTGGGCCGCACCAGCGCATCAGCTCCTCGACGGCCCCGGGTGCGAGGGTGGGGTCGACGCGTAGCGCGGCGAGCTGGTCGGGGTGGGCCAGCAGCGCCTCCACGGCGTTGGCGACGAGGTTGGCCGGGGTCTGGCCGCCCAGCACCAGCTGCCACACGAGCGACACGAGCTCGGTGTCCGACAGCCGGTCGCCGTCCTCGGCCTGCGCCCGGACCAGCTCGGAGATCAGGTCGTCCCCGGGCTCGGCGCGCCGGGCCGCGACGGCCGCGATCGCACCGTCCACGATGCCGGGCACGGCCTCGGCGAACGCGGGACCGTTGCCGGCCGCGATGACCGCGCCGAACTCCCGCCAACGGGGCCGGCCGGCCTCCGGGACACCGACCAGCTCGCAGATCACCTCGATCGGTAGCGGCCGGGCGACGGTGGTGACCAGGTCCACCGGCCCGGCGGCGGCCTTCTGCTCCAGGTCGTCGAGCAGGGAGTGGACGATCCGCCCGATCCGCGGCCGGAGCGTGGCCGCGCGTCGGGCGGTGAACGCGGGCGCCACGAGCTTCCGCAGCCGCGTGTGCTCCGGCCCCTCCATCTCGCCCATCGAGCGCAGGTAGGGCCGGCAGCGCTCGGGGATGTCGGGACGCAGCGCGTAGCTGTCGGGCCCGAGTGCGAACCGCGGGTCGGTGAGCACCGCCCGGGCCTCGGTGTGGCGGGTGACGGCCCACATCGGGAACCCGGGCACGAGCAGCCGCGCGACGGGGCCTGCTTCCCGGGCGCGGTCGTAGGCGGGGAACGGGTCGTGCAGCACGACGGGGTCGGCGAGGTCGATCTCGGGCAGCATGGCGCGATCCCTTTCAGATGTTCATAACAGATGGTCACATCATCTGGATGGTGACGGTATCGTCCGTCCGGCGTGAAGGGCAAGGCGGGGGAGGTCACCGATGGCGCGGCGGACGAGAGCCGAGATGCAGGAGCACAACCGTGCCCGGGTGCTGGCCGCCGCCCGCCAGGAGTTCGCCGAGCGCGGCTTCCGGGACGCGAAGATCGACGTGATCGCCGAGGCCGCCGAGCTCACGCGCGGGGCCGTCTACTCCAACTTCCCGGGCAAACGCGCCCTGTTCTTCGCGGTGCTGGCCGACCTGTCCGAGCGCGCGCCGGCCTCGTCCCCGGCCGAGGCCGCGACCGTGCGGGCCGCGCTGGGCGCGTTCGCGCGGGCCCGGCTCGCCCGGCTCCCGCTCGTCGCCGAGGTCGACGGCGTGGACCGGCTGGGCGCCGACCTCGTGTCGGAGGTGCTCGCCGACGAGCGGACGCGCGAGCCGTACGCGCAGCTGACGGAGCTGGCCGCGGTACTGCTGGGCCTCGCGCTCGAAGGGCTGGAGCCGGGGGCGCGCCGGGTCCGCGTCGCCCGGGCGGCGCTGACGGCCCTGCACGGAGCTGGGCAGCTCGCCGTGGTCGCGCCCGGCTTCGCCGACCCGTTCGACCTCACGGCCGTCTGCGCGCAGCTCGCCGACCTGGACCTGGACGACACCTGGGCGCCCCCGCACCTGCCCTACGCCGCGAAGGCGCGTCCCGACGACGTGCCGTGGGCGCCGCCTGCCGCCACCGACGCGCTGCGCGGCGCTCCAGCCGATCTCGCCGCAGACGGTGTGGTGACCGTCCTCGGCCTGCACCGGGCTGCGGCCGTCGAGGAGGCGGTGCGGGCCGCGCCGCGGGGCGCCGCCGTCACCGCCGTGCTGGTCAGCAGCGAACCCGCGGAGCTGCTGCCGCTCGCCCGGCTCGTGATCGCCGAACTGTGCCGCGACCTGCGCGCCGCCGTGCCCGTCGCCGCCTGGCCGCGGTTGCAGGTCGTCGTCGACCCGACCGGCGCGGTGGCCGCCGCGGCGGGGGAGCGCGCGGTCAGCGACGGCACCGAGGCTGCGGTGCGCGTGGCGGGCGGGCGGGTCGTCGCCCGGGCCGACGGGCGGGGCGCCTGCCACTCCGTGGCGACGGGCGCCGCGCCGTGACCCGGACCGCGACACTGCGCCGTAGGCTGCGCGGGTGAGCGAGCGTCAGCGAGCGAACCATCGGCACAGCGCCCGCGCGAAGCGCCGACCTCGCGTCAGCGAGGGCGTGCGGTGAGCCTCTACCGCGACACCGGGCTGGTGCTGCGGGTACAGAAGCTCGGCGAGGCCGACCGCATCGTCACGCTGCTCACCCGCCGCCGCGGGAAGGTGCGTGCCGTGGCCAAGGGGGTGCGGCGCACGCGGTCGCGCTGGGGTGCCCGGCTGGAGCCGTTCAACCACGTCGACGTGCAGTGCTACACGGGCAGGTCGTTGGACATCATCACCCAGGCCGAGACCGTCGACGCCTTCGGCGCCGGAATCCTCGGCGACTACCCCCGCTACACGTCCGGTTGCGCGATCCTGGAGACCGCCGACCGGCTCGTCTCCGAGGAGGGCGAGCCCGCGCTGCGCGTCTACCTGCTGCTGGTCGGCGCGATCCGAGCCCTGGCCGACGGAGAGCGCGACGCCTCGCTCGTGCTGGACGCGTTCCTGCTGCGCGCGATGACCCACGCAGGCTGGGCGCCCGCGATCAGCGAGTGCGCGCGCTGCGCCGAGCCCGGCCCGCACCCGGCGTTCAACATCGCCGCCGGGGGAGCCGTGTGCCCGCGCTGCCGCCCGCCGGGATCGGTGGTGCCGTCCCGGGAGACGTTCGCGCTGCTCGACGCCCTGCTGCACGGGGACTGGGAGACCGCCGACGCCGCCGTTCCCGCCACCCGCCGCGACACCAGCGGCCTGGTGGCGGCGCACCTGCAGTGGCACCTGGAGCGGCAGCTGCGGTCCCTGCCGCTGGTGGAACGCCGGGCTACCGTCGACCGCGCGCACTCACCCCCGGCGCCGAGCTGAGCGGTCACGAACCCAGGTACCGCAGCACCGCCAGCACGCGGCGGCTGTAGCCGGCCGTCTCCGGGATGCCCAGCTTCCCGAGGATCGACGCCACGTGCTTCTCCACCGCGCTGACCGACATCCGCAGCCGCTCGGCGGTACCGATGTTGGTCAGCCCCTCGGCCATGGCGTCGAGCACGTCGCGCTCGCGCGGGGTGAGCCGGGAGAGCGGGTCGGCGTGGGTGCCGGCGGCGAGCAGTTGGCGCACCACCTCGGGGTCGAACGCCGCGCCGCCCGCCCCGACCCGCTCCAGCGCGTCCAGGAACTCCCCGACCTGCGCGACCCGGTCCTTGAGCAGGTAGCCGACGCGGCCGCCGTCGCCGCCGATCAGCTGCGCGGTGTGCCGTCGCTCCACGTACTGCGACAGCACGAGCACGCCCACCTGCGGCCAGCGCCGCCGGATCTCCAGCGCGGCGACGACGCCCTCGTCGCTGTGGCCGGGCGGCATCCGGACGTCGGCGACGACGACGTCGGGCTGCTCCCGCTCGACGGCCCCGAGCAGGGCGCGCGCGTCACCGACGGCGGCGAGCACCTCGTGGCCCTCGTCGACGAGCAGCCGGACCAGCCCCTCGCGCAGCAGGGCCGAGTCCTCGGCGATGGTCACGCGCACGGCAGCTCCGTCTCGACGGTGGTGGGCCCGCCCGGCGGGCTCTGGACGCGGAAGGTGCCGTCGGCGGCCTCGACCCGGCGGGCGAGCCCCGCCAGCCCGCCGCCGGACGGGTCGGCGCCGCCGCGCCCGTCGTCGCGGACGGTCACCCGCAGCAGGCCGTCCGCTGTCCGCACGGACACGTCGACGTCGCTCGCGCCTGAGTGCTTTGCCGCGTTCGTCACCGCCTCGCTGACCACGAACCACGCGACCGTGCGGACGTCGGCAGGCGGTTCGCCGGCCATCTCGCAGTGGATGCGGACCGGCAGTGGCGCGCGCTCGGCCACGGACTCCAGCGCGGTGGCCAGGCCGCCGGTGTCCAGGGCCGCGGGGTAGACCCGCCACGACACGTCCCGCAGCTCGACGAGCGCGCGTTGGGCCGCGTCGTGGGCCTGCGCGACGAGCTCGTCGGCGCGGTCGGGGTGGCGGCGCGCCCGGCCGAGCAGCATGCCCAGCGCCACCAGCCGCTGCTGGACGCCGTCGTGCAGGTCACGCTCGATGCGGCGGCGCTCGTCGTCGACGGCGGCGACCACCGCGTCCCGCGTGCGGGCGAGCTCCTCGACGCGCTGCGCGAGCCGTTCCTCCCGCGACGGCGCGAGCAGCCGGGCCAGCAGCAGGCGTTCCCACCGCGCGACCCCGCCCGCGCCGGCCAGGGCGAGGTAGAGCAGTACGGCGCCGGGGACGCTGTAGTAGGCGACGACCGTGCCGGTGATCACCTCTTCGGTGTCCTCGCCGAGCCAGCGCGTGCCGGTGGCCCACGACCAGAGGATCGTCACCGCGTACCACGCCCCGAGGCCGAGCAGGGCCAGAACCGCGCCACCGAGCAGCCCGGCGGGGATCCGGGACGCGAGGTAGCGCAGGGCCCGCCCCTGTGACGCGGCGGGGCTCCCGCCGGTGCCGCCCAGCAGCGCCGTGACGCGGCGGCGTTCGAGCGCCGCGAGCCGGCCACCGAGCCGTCCGGCGGCGGGACGCAGCGCCGGCACCAGCAGGGCGACGGCGAGGGGGAGCGCGAGCAGCAGGTGCGCCGCCGCGGAGACGGTGCCGAGGACGAGTCCGGCCCCGGTCCGCACGCTCGTCACGCTCGGAGGCTACTGGCGGGGAGGACCGGGCCGCGGCGGCCGAGCCGCGTCCGGCGGCACCGCCGACATCCGCTCGGTGACGTCGCCCACCCCCGTCGTGGGCGGCCGGCCCTGCGCGGGCACCACCGGGATCCGCTCCGTCGGGGCGTCGTCGACAGGCTCGGGCCGGCGCTTGCGCGCGCGGATCCGGCGCGCCACGAACACGACGACGGCGACCACGACCGCCACGAGCACCAGCTTCGAGGCGATGCCCGCGTACTGCTCGACGACGTGCCAGTTGTCGCCGAGCACGTAGCCGGCGAGGACGAACGCGGAGTTCCAGATGAGGCTGCCGGCCGCGGTGAGGGCGAGGAACAGCGCGAAGTTCATGCGTTCCACGCCCGCGGGCACCGAGATCATGCTCCGCACGAGCGGCACCATCCGGCCGAAGAACACCGCCTTCGCGCCGTGCCGGGCGAACCACTGCTCGGCCTTGTCGACGTCCTTCAGATCGACCAGCGGCATCCGGTCGACGATCGCGCGCAGCCGGTCCCGGCCGAGCGCGGCGCCCAGCCCGTACAGCGCGAGTGCGCCGACGACGGAGCCGATCGTCGTCCAGACGATGGCGGCGACCAGGCTCAGGTCGCCGCGCGCGGCGGCGAAGCCCGCCAACGGCAGGAAGACCTCGCTGGGCAATGGGGGGAACACGTTCTCGAGTGCGATCGCGAGGCCGACGCCTGGGGCGCCGAGCGCCTCCATGAGGTCGACGACCCAACCGACGATCCCGTCCAGCTGTGGGGCGGTGGCGGTCATGCCTCCACGCTAATGGCCTGGGCGGTATGCCCGGAGTGGGGTGATCGCCGCAGGCGCCCTGAGGTTTCCCCCACCCCGGCCCTTAGGGTGACCACCGTGACCCGGTTCCAGCCCCCGTCGCCGCACCCGTCCGGCGCGCGACCGCCGGCGATCCCGCGCGAACTGGTGCCGCAGCACGTCGCGCTGGTGATGGACGGCAACGGCCGCTGGGCCAACGCCCGCGGCCTGCCCCGCGTGGAGGGGCACCGCCGCGGCGAGGCCGCGTTCATGGACGTGGTGCGCGGATCGATCGACATCGGGGTCCGGTGGCTCTCGGTCTACGCCTTCTCCACGGAGAACTGGAAGCGCAGCCCCGACGAGGTGCGCTTCCTCATGGGCTTCAACCGCGACGTGATCCGCCGCCGCGTCGACGAGATGGACGCCATGGGCGTGCGTGTGCGCTGGGCCGGGCGACGCCCGCGGCTGTGGCGCTCGGTGATCAAGGAGCTCGAGGTCGCCGAGGAGCGGACGAAGGACAACCCGGGACTGACCGTCACCCTGTGCGTCAACTACGGCGGGCGGGCCGAGATCGCCGACGCGGTCAAGCAGGTCGCCCGGCTCGTCGCCGAGGGCCGCATCAAGCCCGACAAGATCGACGAGCGGACGATCGCCCGCTACCTCGACGAGCCGGACATGCCCGACGTCGACCTGTTCGTACGCTCGTCGGGCGAGCAGCGCACCTCGAACTTCCTGCTCTGGCAGTCGGCCTACGCCGAGATGGTGTTCCTCGACACGCTCTTCCCCGACTTCGACCGCCGCCACCTGTGGGAGGCCGTCGACATCTACGCTCGGCGCGACCGTCGCTTCGGGGCCGCACTCGATACCCCAGGAGCCGCATCATGACCGAGATCATCCCGGAGATGCTCGCCGTCGCGAAGGCGGCGCTGGAGCGCTTCCACGACGTCACCGCCGACGAGGACGGTGCGCTGACCTTCGCCCACGGTGGCGTCGTGTGCGCGCTGCAGGGCATGGAACTGGAGGAGGGCCTCCCGGTCCTCAACCTGTCGTGCGTGGTGGCCTGGGACCTGCCCGCGGAGTCCGACGTGCCCATGCGGGTGGCGACGGGCGTGGGTGAGGGCCTGTTCGGCACGCCGCGGGTGATCCGCGGCGAGGCCGGCTGGGACGTCACCTGGCGCTACGCCTTCCCTGCCATGGGGCTCGACGAGAAGGCGATGGGCACCCTGCTGATGCTCGTGGTGAGCGGCGCCTCGACCCTGCGGGCCGCGTTGGTCGAGGACTGAGGACGCCTCACACGACCTTGGTGGCCCCCGCGTCGACGGCCCAGTTTTCTGACCGATCGCGCTCGGCATGGTCGGGGAGGCCAGCAGCAGCACGGCCCGGGCGATCTCGTCGGGGTCGATCAGGGTCATGGTGAGCATCCCGTTCTGCTCGGGCATGGCCGCCACGAAGGTGTCGTGGTCGATGCCCAGGTTCGCCGCCAGCTTCGCGCCGAACCCGTCCTCGCCCACCATCATGGGGGCGGCCTTGGCGCTCGAGTAGGGCAGCGGTGCCGTCCACGGGCGGCGGGCGCTCTCGGAGCTGATGTTCACCACGGCGCCCCTCGCTTCGACGAGCGCGGGGAGTCGGCGGATCCGGCCTGGTGTCGTCGGGTGTACCTGGCGCTGCTCCACGAGGTCCACGACCTGCCGGCGGACTCCCCGACCCTGAACTGCTCGGGTGTCGCGGGTGAGGTCGGAGCGCGGGTCGACCTGCTCGTCCGGGCCGTGCTCGGCGCGGTGGGTGGCGGCCACGACGCGATCGGGGCGCTCACCCGTCAACCGGCTGCCGAGGGCGGCTCCGTCCGGCACTGACCGGAAGCCCACGTACGCATCGGCCCGATGGGCCTCAAGATCTGCGGAATCGGTTGCTCATCGCTGTCCGCGCGACGGTGGACAACCGACACTGCGGATCACGGCTTGTCATCCACCCGGCGCGACGTGCGCGCCGGGGCCGGGTTGGAAGATCGATTCGTGCCCGTCCTGCCACCGCACGCGATAGCACGTGCGGTCGCCGGAGCCGATCACCTCGAGGACCTCGCCCTCGCGCCGCGCCTGGTCGACGACGGTGCCCTCCACCACGATGCGGTCTCCCGTTCGTGCCTCCATCGGTAGGTCATCCCCTTCCTCCGATTCGGCTGCCTCCGATGCTCCCGCAGCCGGCCGGTCGGGTCCAGGTTGTTTCCGCCCCTTCCTCCCATCGGCTACCGCGGACCTGGACGCGCAGCTCGACCCGCCCGGAGCGCGGTCCGCGCGGGAATGCGGGACACCAGCGCAGTTCGATCATGCGTGGACGACCCTGGTGTTCCGCTCAACCGTGGAGGCAGCTCGCGGGCACCTGGCCGACGAGAGTGCCGTTCGTCATGCGAATCCCGGTTCCCCGATCGGGAGGAGTCAGCGGGCTGTGCCGCACTCCTTGCAGAGACCGAACACCTCGGCCGTGTGGCTCAGCTCCACGAACCCGTGCGCCTCGGCCACGCGCTGGGCCCAGGTCTCCACGGCGGGCCCCTCGATCTCCACGGTGTGACCGCAGCGGCGGCAGACGAGGTGGTGGTGGTGCTCGGCGGTGGCGCAGCGGCGGTAGACGGCCTCACCCGAGCCGGTGCGCAACACGTCGACCTCGCCGCCGTCGGAGAGCGTCTGCAAGGTGCGGTAGACCGTGGTGAGCCCGATCCCCTCGCCGGTGCGGCGCAGCTCCTCGTGGATCTCCTGGGCCGAGCGGAAGTCCTCCAGCCGGTCCAGCAGGGCCGACACCGCGGCCCGCTGCCGCGTGGCGCGCAGCGCGCGGGTGGTGGGCGCCTGCCCGTCCGTGCTCGTGTTCATCGGCCCTCCTCCACGTGTGCGACCGCGTCGACCACGATGTGCGCGAGGTGGTCGTCCACCAGGGAGTACACCACCTCGCGCCCGCGGCGCTCGCCCCGCACCACGCCCGCCGACTTCAGCACCCTCAGGTGCTGGCTGATCAGCGGCTGGGCGACCCCCAGCGCGTCGACGAGGTCGTGCACGCAACGGTCGGACTCCAACAGCTGCAGCACCACCGCGATCCGCACCGGGGCGGCCAGCGCCCGCAGCAGGTCCCCCGCGGCGGCCAGGGTGCGCGGGGTGCGCACCGGCGCAGGGGTGGAAGCGGGGTGTCCGTCGACGTGCTCGAGGTGATCGTCGGCGGCCAGCTCGCCACCAGCGGCGGCCGGACCGGCGGGCCCGGTACCTGCGACGATCGACATCGGCGTCCCCATCCCCGGGAGCGGCGGCCGCGCTCCCCGGTGCTCCGTCCGTCCGGGCCGCAGCTCCATCGTAGGCGTGTCCTGGAAGGCTGGGGGTGTGCTTCTCGTCTGCCGGTTCGCCACGACCCCCGATCTCCTCGCCCGCGCCCGCACGGCGCTGGAGCTGCTCACCACGGCGGACGGGTGCCTCGGGGGCGAGCTGGGGCGCTCGGTGGACGAGCCGGACCGCTGGGTGCTCACCGTCCGGTTCGCCTCGGTGGACGCCTACCGCCGGGCGCTCTCGCCGTTCCCGGTGCGCGAGCACGTGGTGCCGCTGCTGTCCGAAGCCCTGGCCGACGAACCGGCGACGTTCGAGACGCTGCTGCGGGCGAAGGCCGGCAGCGTCGAGCAGCACGAGAGCCTTCGCGCCTGAGCGCCCCTCCGCGGTTCATGGGCGTAGTTCCGTCTGGAGGGGGGCCGGGAAGCGGGGTGTGAAGCGGACCTCGCCCAGCAGCGCCTCCAGGGCGTGGGCCGACTTCTCGATCTCGGCCTGCCGCTCGGCGCCCACGTCCTCCAGCACCCGCACGGCCAGCGTGCCGTCGGCGCGTTGGACCCAGCCGCCGACGATGCGGCCGTCGACCCAGACGGTCGGGCCGCCGTTGCCGTTGCGGTCGAACAGGAGCGGTACGTGGGTCGGCTCGAGGTGGAAGGCACGCTGCTTCCAGCCCATCGTGGACGGGTCGAGCCCGGGCAGCAGCGCCACGAACGGCTCCGCGGGGCCCACCGCGTCGACGTCGTCGGGCAGCACGTAACCCGGGCCCTCGTCGAGGGCGACCTCGACCGCGCCGACGTCGGCCAGCGCGCGCTTCGTGGTCGCGACCGTCCAGCCGGCCCACCAGGCCAGGTCGGCGCGGGTGCCGGGGCCGAACGCGCGCAGCCACGACCGCGCGAGGGTGGCGGCGGCGGCCTGCGCGTCGAGCGGTGCGGCGAACTCGGGCGCCCATGCGCTCGCCGCCGCCCAGCGGTACTGCCCGTTGATCCACGTGCCGGTGGGCCGGGCGCGCAGCACGCGCCCCTCGAAGCCCAGCACCAGCAGCACGCGGGTGTGCGCGGCCTGGGTGGCGACCTGCCGGCCGGAGCCGATCGTGAGCGGCACCGCGAGGTGGGGCACCCGCGTGCCCAGCTCCCGGGCGCTCAGCGGGCCGTCGGCGGTGAGCACGGCGAGGATCTCGTCGGAAGCGGCGGCGACCCAGCGGTCGGGGTCCGGGCCCAGCCCGGCACCGGTGACGGCGTCGCGCAGCAGAGTGCGCTGCCGCGCCAGCAGCGTGACGGTGGACGCGTGGTGTGCCGCCCGGGCGAGCCCGGCGCCGAGGACCCACAGCGTGCGGCGCATCGCGTGGTGGCGCAGGAGAGTGCGCTCGGAGTAGAGCGCCTCGTCCACGGCGGGCAGCCGCGGGTGGCGCATGCGCGCGGCGGCGGACAGGTGCACCGTGACGGGGTCGGTGGAATGCAGGCCGGCCAGGTCGTCGGCGATCGCGACGACGTCGTCGGTGCGCCCGGCGGGGGTGAGCCGGTGGCGGACGGCGAGGCGGGCTCGGCGTTCGGCGGCGTCGATCTGGCGGGGAGGCACGCGGCGAGACTGCCAGAGCACGGTGGCACACCGACTTCTGCGCGACGGCAGGAGTCGGTGTGCCGGGTTCAGGCGGTGTAGGCCGCGATCGTGCGGTCGGCGGCGCCGCGGGCCGTCTCCGGCGGCGTGCCGCCGGCCACGTCGGCCTCGTACCAGCGCTCGCCCGCGACGGCCAGGAACCGCTTGCCCTCGTCCGAGGACCACCAGGCCTCGTGCTGCTGGTCGTTGGTGGCCGCGGCGGTGCGCAGGTGCAGGGCCAGTGCGGCCAGGGCGATGTCGTACCCCAGCCCGACCGCGCCCGGTCCGTACTGCTCCCAGTGCTCCTCGGGGTACGCGGTGTGCGCCAGCTCGAAGCGCGAGCCGCCGTCCGGCTCGGGGGAGAGCTGGACCTCCACCCAGCTGGTCCCGCCGCCGAACTCCCAGGTCAGCGAGAAGCTCTTGGGCGGATCGCAGCGCTGCACCGTGCCTTCGGCGTTGCCCTCGATCCGGTAGCGCCCGCCCAGGCGCAGGTCTCCGGACACGGGGGCGAACCAGCGGGCCAGGCGATCAGGGGTGGTGCAGGCCTCCCAGAGGTCGTCGACGTCGGTGTCGTAGGCCTGGCTGATCGTGACGACCTTGGCCTCCTTGCCGTCGCGCTCGGCCGTACCGACCTGGCGGCGTACGGCGCTGATCTGCGGGTCGATCTCGAACATGTCACTCCTCGGGTTGGTCGCGGCGCCCCCGCTTGCCGCGCGCGATCTCGGTGGCCAGGGCGGCCAGCCGGGGCGTCCAGTAACGGCGGAAGGGGGTCAGCCACGCGTCGACGTCCTGCAGTGGTTCGTGCCGCACCTCGTAGAGCCGGCGCGTGCCCTCGGCGCGCACGGTGGCGAAGCCGTTCTCGCGCAGGACCTTCAGGTGCTGCGACACCGCGGGCTGGGAGATGCCGAACTCGGCGCGGACGACCGCGGTGACCGCCCCGGAGGTCTGCTCGCCCTCGGCCAGCAGCTCCAGGATCCGGCGGCGGACCGGGTCGCCGAGGACGTCGAACGCGTGCACCATCGCAATGTACAGCGTCTGCTTATATAAGTCGAGCCTGTCTAAGGCTGCGCGCACCCGTGGGTGCTCCCGCCGTCAGTGCGTCGGGCGCCCGGTGTCGAGCGGGGGGATCTCCGGCAGGTCTGCGTCGGGATCCGCGGCCGCGTCGGGGTCGTCGCTGCCTCGCTCCACGATCGCCTGCAGTGCGGCCACGTGGGTGAGGAACGCCGAACGGCCCTCCGGGGTGAGCCGGACGTGCATCCGCTTGCCGCGGCCGATGCCGTTGCGGTGCACCGCGACGAACCCGGCCCGTTCGAGGGTGGTGACCTGTTTGGACAGTGCCGAGTCGGTCAGCGCCAAGGTGTCGCGCAGGCGTCCGAACTCGATCCAGCGGGTCGCCGAGAGCAGCGAGACGAGCGACAGCCGGGTCGGGGCGTGGATCAGCTCGCTGAAGCCCGCGGGGTGGGCGGGTGTGGTCACCGGCCCGCCCGTCGCAGTTCGACGGCGCGCCATGCTGATCCGACGACCAGCACGACCGGTAGCGCGGCGCCGAGCGAGAGCGTCTGGTCCCACGGCACGTCGTTGCTCCGCAGCCAGGTCCCGATCCCGATCGTCAGCAGCAGGCACGCCACGGCGAGCACCGCGAACGCGGTTGCCGCCCGGCCCGTCGAACGGTCGGGTCGCAGCCGCATGCGGCGCTGGGCCAGCACGCCCAGCAGCGCAAGGGCGAGCAGCACCAGGAGGGGGACGACCCACCGCAGCACCGTGCCGTTCCAGGACGGGAACTGCATCCGGACGTCCTGGAGTGCCGCCGAGCCGAGTAGCAGTACCGAGGCCGCCGCGACCCACCAGGACGGGGCGAACTCCCGCCAGGCGATCGCCGACACCTCGTCCTGGCGACCCCGGATCTCCGCGAGCGCGTCCTGGGCCTGCTCCCTGTCCACCATCACACCCCCTCCGAAAACCTTCCTGACGGGAAAGTATCAAGAAGGATTCCTCGGTGGCAAGTATCCGCAGGGCGACGGGAACGGGCTTTCGCCGCGCCGCACCGCGACGACGCCCCGCCGCGCCGACGGGGCTCGGGGATCCGCTGGGGGACGGCGGATACGCTGGACGCTCACCATCCGTCCTCCTGGAGTCACTCGTGGCCAGCAAGCCGTCTTCCGCAAAGATCGACACCATCGTCGCGCTCGCCAAGCGCCGCGGCTTCGTCTTCGCGTCGGGAGAGATCTACGGCGGTACCCGCTCGGCCTGGGACTACGGGCCCTTGGGCGTGGAGCTCAAGGAGAACCTGAAGCGGCAGTGGTGGAAGTACATGGTCACCAGCCGGGACGACGTCGTCGGCCTCGACAGCTCGGTGATCCTGCCCCGCCAGGTCTGGGTGGCGTCGGGCCACGTCGGCGTGTTCACCGACCCGCTGGTCGAGTGCCTGAGCTGCCACCGCCGCTTCCGGGCCGACCAGCTGGCCGAGGAGTACAGCGAGCGCACCGGCAAGAACGTCGCCGAGGACGACCTGACCGACGTGCCCTGTCCGAACTGCGGCAACCGCGGCCAGTACACCGAGCCGCGCGACTTCAACATGATGCTCAAGACCTACCTCGGCCCGGTGGAGTCCGAGGAGGGCCTGGCCTACCTGCGCCCGGAGACCGCGCAGGGCATCTTCGTCAACTTCCTCAACGTGCAGACCACGTCGCGCAAGAAGCCGCCGTTCGGCATCGGCCAGATGGGCAAGAGCTTCCGCAACGAGATCACGCCGGGCAACTTCATCTTCCGCACGCGCGAGTTCGAGCAGATGGAGATGGAGTACTTCGTCGAGCCGGGCTCCGACGAGGAGCTGCACCAGTACTGGATCGACGAGCGCACGCGCTGGTACACCGACCTCGGTATCGACGCGGACAACCTGCGCCACTACGAGCACCCGAAGGAGAAGCTCTCCCACTACTCGAAGCGCACCGTCGACATCGAGTACCGGTTCGGCTTCTCGGGTTCGGAGTGGGGTGAGCTGGAGGGCGTGGCCAACCGCACCGACTTCGACCTCACCACGCACTCGAACCACTCGGGTGTGGACCTGTCGTTCTACGACCAGGCCTCGGGCACCCGCTACAAGCCCTACGTCATCGAGCCGGCGGCGGGCGTCGGCCGCTCGATGATGGCGTTCCTCGTGGAGGCCTACACCGAGGACGAGGCGCCCAACGCCAAGGGCGGTGTCGACAAGCGCGTGGTGCTGCGCCTGGACCGGCGCCTCGCGCCCGTCAAGGCCGCCGTGCTGCCGCTGTCGCGAAACTCGGACCTCTCGCCGAAGGCCCGCGACCTCGCCACGGCGCTGCGCAAGCACTGGAACGTCGAGTTCGACGACGCCGGCGCGATCGGGCGCCGCTACCGCCGCCAGGACGAGATCGGCACCCCGTTCTGCATCACGGTCGACTTCGACACCCTGACGGACCAGGCCGTGACGATCCGCGAGCGCGACTCGATGAGCCAGGAACGAGTGGGGCTGGACCAGGTGGAGAGTTACCTGGGCGCCCGCCTACTGGGCTGCTGACCGTCAGGCGGGGGCCGGGAGCAGGCGGTCCAGCAGGTCGTGCAGGGTTACCAGGCCTATTACCGATCCATCGTGTTCCACCAGGGCTATCTGGGTGTGCTCGGCGCGCATCGCGCCTAGCGCGTCGTGGATCGGGAGGTCGGCTGCCAGCGTCCGGACCGGGCGCATCAGCTCGCGCGCCGTGGTGCCGCCGGGGACGGCCAGCGCGTCCCGCACGTGGACGACACCGACCGCGTGCCCGTCCGCGTCGCCGACGACGAGGCGCAGGTGGCCGCTGTCGCGCGCCGCGGCGCGGATCGCGGCCGCGTCGGCGTCGGCGGGCACCCCCGCCACCTCCGAGCGCGGCCGGACGACCTCGCGCAGCGGCACCCGGTCCAGCTCGAGCGCGGTGACGATCTGGTCGCGGCGCTCCGGGTCGAGCGCGCCCGCCGTGGCGGAGTGCTCGACCAGCTCGCGCAGGTCGTCGGGGTTGTGCCCGCTCGCCAGCTCGTCGACGGGCTCGACGCCCACCCGGTGCAGGCACCAGTTCGCCATGCCGTTCAGCCCGACCAGGATCGGCCGGGTGAGGACCATGAAGCCGCGCATCGGCAGCGCAAGCAGCGTGGCCGAGCGCTCGGGGTGTGCGATGGCCCAGGACTTGGGGGCCATCTCGCCCACGACGAGGTGCAGGAACGTCACGACCAGCAGCGAGAGGACGAACGAGATGATGGTCGTCCACGGGTCGCCCAGGCCGGTGAACAGCGGGTGCAGCAGCTCCTCGACGGCCGGCTTGCCGATCGCACCGAGCCCGAGGGTGCACAGCGTGATGCCCAGCTGCGAGCCCGCCAGCAGCAGCGACAGGTCCTTCGCGGACTTGAGCGCCGCGCGTGCCGACGCGCTGCGGGCGGCGGCCTCCTCGAGGCGGTAGCGGCGAGCCGCGACGAGCGCGAACTCGATCGCGACGAAGAACGCGCTCAGCGCGATCAGCAGCGCGGAGACGCCGAGTGCGGCACCGGTGCTCATGACGTGGACTCCGAGCTCTCGTCCGCCCACGCCATCCGCACGGACGAGGGCACGCGGCGTTCGAGGGCGAGCACCGTGAGGGCCAGGGAGCGCGGGGGCTCGCCCTCCTCGCTGAGCGAGGGGTTCGACAGCGTGATCCGCACGCTGTCGCCCAGCCGGGGGAGCCGCTGCAGCTCGTCGATCACGAGGCCGCCGACGGTCCGGTACTCGCCGTCGGGCAGGTCCGCGTCGAGCAGGCGTTCCGCCTCCTCCACGGCGAGCGTGCCGGGCACGGTCCACTCCCCGTCGCCGACGGCCGTGTCGTCCGACCCAGCGGGGTCGTGCTCGTCGGTGATCTCGCCGACGAGCTCCTCCGCGATGTCCTCGGTGGTGATCACGCCGGCGAGCCCGCCGTACTCGTCGACGACCACGGCGAACTCGTCGTCGGCGTCGCGGAGGCGGTCGAGCACGGTGGGCAGCGGGAGCGACGCGGGGACGAGGACGGGGGTGCGGGCGACGTCGGCGACGCGCAGCGTCGCGAGGTCGGTGCGGTCGTCGAGGGAGAGCACGTCGCGCAGGCAGATGACGCCCACGACGTCGTCGGGACTCGTCCCGATGACCGGCAGGCGTGAGTGGCCCGAGGCCATGACCTCGACGAGCTCGGCGACGGTGGCGTGCGCCGGGACGGACGTGACCTTCGGTCGCGGGATCATCGCCGCACGGGCGGTGCGATCGGTGAAGTCGAGCACCCGGTCGAGCAGGGTGGACATCTCGTCGTCGAGGTCGCCGCTGTCGCGGGACTCGTCGATGATCGCTTCCAGGTCACGCGGTGTCGCCGCGTGCTCGACGTCGTGCACCGGTTCGATGCGCAGCACCTTGAGCAGCAGGTTCGAGGCGGCGTCGAACATGCGGATGAGCCAGCCGAACGTCGCGAGGTACACCGAGGTGGACAGCGCGAGTGCGCGGGCCACCGGCTCGGGCCGGGCGATCGCGAGGTTCTTCGGGAACAGCTCGCCGAACACCATCTGCACGACGGTGGCCACGAGCAGCGCGACGACCGCGCCGACCGCGACACCGAGGCCCGTGGGGACGCCGGTGCCACCGAGCAGGCCTGCGACGCCCTCGCCGATCAGCGGCTCGGCCACGTAACCGACCAGCAGGCCGGTGACGGTGATGCCCAGCTGCGCACCGGAGAGCATGAAGGAGGTGCGGCGGGTGATGCCGAGCGCGCGTTGCGCACCGACATCGCCTGCGTTCGCGCGGGACTTCAGCCGGGAGCGGTCCACGGCCATGTAGCCGAACTCCTGGGCCACGAAGTACCCGGTGAGGGCGGTGATCGCGACGACCACGAGAACGCCCAGGAGGATGTTGAGTACGAGAACGGTCACGGGCTACCGGCCCGGGCGGTGCGCCGTCCTGCGAGGACGGCGCCGGTACTGTCTGCGGGGTCCATTGTTCCTGTCGTCGGTGCGGGCAGATCGACGCCCCGTTGCGGGCGCGATGTCCGGATCAACGGTGGCGGCGGCGGGGAAGTTCCGCGAGCGCCGCAGGATCGTGTCACACGATGGTCGGCACTCGGGGCCGCGATGATGTCGGTGCCGGTCGCTACCCTGGGCCTCGTGACGGATGCGGGGCCTGCGTCGGGGTTCGGGGAGCTGGGGGCGGCCCTGCGCCGCTGGGCACCCGAGGGGGTCGGCGTGGTGCGCGTGCTCGCCCGCCACGGCTTCGGCACCGTCGAGAGCGGCCAGCTCGTGGCGGGCACGGCCGGCGGTGCCACGGCCGGCGTCCTGTACCGCGGCGCCCTCGACGACGTGGTGCTGCCGCTGGCCGCGGCGGCCGTCGCGGGCCCGCGCGCGCAGGAGGCCCACGTGGCGGAGGTCACCGCGCTCGACGCCGGGCTCGCCTGCGCGGGCGGGGCCACGCTGCTCGGCCATCCGCTGCCCGCGGCTCCGGCGGCCGCGCTGGGCGAGGCTCTCGAAGGCGGCGTGCCGGCCGCGCTGGTCTCGGTGGCCGACGGCACGGGCGCGCTGGTGCTCACCGGGCTCGAGCTGGGCGTCGCGCACGGCAGCCTGGGCGCACCGGCGCTGGACGAGGCGGCGGCCGACGCCGCACGCGGGCTGCTGCGCCGCGGTGCCACCACCACCGAGCGGGTGGCCGCGGGGGAGGCCGAACTGCTGGTCGACCTGTGGGTGCCGGTGCCGTCGGTGCTGGTGGCCGGGGCGGGCGCGATCGGTGAGGCGCTGGTCGCGCAGGCGCGGCTGCTCGGCTGGAGCGCGCGCACGGAAACGGCCCTCGCGCCGGTGCACGCCGCCGTCGCCGCCTTCACCGACGCCGACGTCCTCGTGCTGCTCGATCACGACCCCGCGTTCGACGTGGTGCTCGCCGACGCGCTGCGCCGCGGCCGCGGGTTCCTCGGCGCCCTGGGTTCGCGGCGTACGCAGGCCGCCCGCCGGGATCGGCTGCTCGCCGCCGGGCTCACCGAGGCCGAGCTGGGCCGCCTCCGCGGGCCCGTCGGGCTCGACCTGGGCGCCCGCACCCCGGCCGAGACGGCCGTCTCGATCGTCGCGCAGGTGGTGGCCGCCCGCTCCGGGCGCGCCGGGAGCGCGCTCGCGGCCACCGACGGCCGGATCGGCGGATGACCACGGTCCGCCCCGGGGTCGACGACACCCCCACCGTGCCGATGCATGGCGGGTACACGCCCCGCCGGCGCCCCAACTGGCTGTTGCGGCTGGTCGTCGGTGCGCTGGTCATGGCCGTGCTGCTGGTGGGCGGCACCGCCTTCCGGGTGTGGGAGGTGGCGCGGCTCGACGAGCGGCAGCCCGCCGACGCCGTGATCGTGCTCGGCGCGGCCCAGTACGACGGCGAGCCCAGCTCGATCTTCGCGTTCCGGCTGCGGCACGCCGAGGCCCTCTACGAGGACGGTCTCGCCCCGCGCATCGTCACCACCGGTGGCAACCGCGTGGGCGACGCCTACACCGAGGCCGAGTCCGGGCGCCGGTACCTGATCGAGCGCGGGGTGCCGCCCGAGGACGTCATCGCGGTCGAGGAGGGGTCCGACACCCTGCTGAGCATGCAGGCGGTGGCCGCGCGCGCGGAGCAGGACGGGTGGCGCAGCGCGCTCGTCGTGAGCGACCCGTGGCATTCGCTGCGCGCCCGCATCATGGCCCGCGACAGCGGGTTGAAGGCGTGGACCTCGCCCACCCGGAGCGGCCCGGTCGTGCAGACGCGGGAGACGCAGCTGCGCTACATCATCAGGGAGACCGCGGCGCTGCTGTACTACCGGCTCACCAACGCCTCCGTCGACACCGAGTCCTCCGGGCTGGGCTGATGGCGGGTACTCGGGCCGGTTACTCCGCGCACGACCGCGCCCGCCCGACCACGGAGGGTCCGAAGGGTGGTGCGCCCGGCGGTGGTGGCCAGGACCGGCGCAGCCCGTTCGCCCGCGACCGCGCCCGCGTGCTGCACTCGGCCGCGCTGCGCCGCCTCGCCGGCAAGACCCAGGTGGTCGGCCCGGGCGAGGGCGCCGAGGTCAGCGGTGTGCCGCGCACCCGCCTCACCCACTCGCTGGAGGTCGCGCAGATCGGCCGCGGGATCGCCGAGGAGCTGGGGTGCGACCCCGACGTCGTCGACACGGCGGGGCTCGCGCACGACATCGGGCACCCGCCGTTCGGCCACAACGGGGAGCGGGCGCTCGAGGAGTTCGGCGCGGCGTGCGGCGGCTTCGAGGGCAACGCTCAGACGTTGCGCATCCTCACCCGGCTCGAACCCAAGATCGACGGCGTCGGGCTCAACCTCACCCGGGCGTCGCTGGACGCGTCCTGCAAGTACCCGTGGGTCCGGCGGCCCGGTGACCGCAAGTACGGCGCCTACGCCGAGGACGCCGACGTGTTCGCGTGGGTCCGCGAGGGTGCCCCGCCGGGCCGGCGCTGCATCGAGGCGCAGGTGATGGACTGGTCCGACGACGTCGCCTACTCCGTCCACGACGTGGAGGACGGCATCCTCGCCGGCCGCATCGACCTCGCCGCGCTGGGCTCACCGGCGGAGCGGTCCGCGGTGGTGGAGCTCGCGGTGCGCCACTTCGGCGGCGAGGCCGGCGCGCTGGGCGAGGCGGCCGACGCGCTGCTCGCGCTGCCCGTGGTGGCCGCCGTGCGGGGTTTCGCCGCCGGCAGCGCGCCCACGTCCGCCCACGTGGCGCTCAAGCGGCTGACCAGCGAGCTGGTGGGCCGGTTCGTGCTGGCGGCCGTGGACGCCACCCTGGCCGCCGCCCGCGACACCCACGGCGAGCACCCGCTGCAGCGCTACGCGGCCGACCTCGTGGTCCCGGCGCCGGCGGCCGCGGAGGTGGCCCTGCTCAAGGCGGTGGCCGTGCGGTACGTGATGAGCGACCCGGGCCGGCTCGCCATGCAGGCCCGGCAGCGCGAACTGCTCGTCGAGCTGGCCACCGCCCTGCGCGAGGGTGCACCGGAGTCGCTCGACCCGGTGTTCGCCGGCGACTGGACGGCCGCGGCCGACGACGCGGCCCGGCTACGGGTGGTGCTGGACCAGGTCGCGATCCTCACCGACCAGCAGGCCGTGGCCCGCCACCGCGCGCTCGCCCGCTGAGCTGCGGCGTCACGGATCGGCTCGCCGTCTCGTCCCCGGTGTGAAGGTCGACATCCAGGAGGACGACATGCTCCGCATCCCCGCAGTTCCCGAGTCCGATGCAGGTTTCGCCGGACGGCTCGCCTACCGGATCGCGCGGTGGCGCTTCGGCGCCGTCCCGGAGCCGTTCGCGGTGATCCGTCACCACCGGCGGTTGTTCTGGAGCTCGCTCCTGTCCGAGTCGGTCAACGAGTGGGCTCCACGGGTGCTGCCGAAGCGGCTGCTCGAGCTGGCCGCGTACCGGACGGCCACGGTGGTCGGCTGCTCGTGGTGCGTCGACTTCGGCACGATGCTGCAGCGCCTCGACGGCCTCGACGTGGAGCGCCTGCAGCACATCGACGAGTACGCGACGAGCCCGCTCTACGAACCCGCCGAGCGGCTGGCGATCGCCTACGCCGACGCGATGACCGGGCAGCCGATGACGGTGACCGACGCGCAGGTCGCCGAGCTGGAGGCCGAGTTCGGACGGGCCGGGGTCGTCGAGCTCACCCACGCCATCGCGCTGGAGAACATGCGCGGCCGGTTCAACCACGCCCTCGGCGTCAGCGACCAGGGCTTCGACGCCGCGTGCCGGGTGCGCCTCGACCCCGCTCCTGCGCGCGGGTGATCAACGAGGTGTTCCGTCCGGGAGCTTGTCGGGGTTGACCACCTGGTAGATCGCGGCGATCCGGCCGTCGCGCAGGGAGAACACGGCGGCGCCGGCGGCGGTGTCGGCGAACGCGGAGGAGCGGATGCCGAGCTCGCCGTTGACCATGACGGGGCTCCATCCCGCGAGCATCTGCGCGCCGTACCGGTCGAGCAGGCCGAGCAGCAGGCGCGAGACCTTGTCGGAGCCCACGACCTCGCGGCGGGCGGCCTTGGACCGCCCGCCGGAGTCGCTGACCCACACGGCGTCGGGGTGCAGGAGCGCGACCAGCGCCGCGCCGTCGGCTCGCGCCATCGCATCGGCGAACTTCGCGATCGCGTCCTGCTGCTCGGCGGTGGTCGCGCGCTGCGGCGGGTCGGCATCGGCCACGATCCGGCGGGCACGCGATGCGTGCTGGCGTGCCGTGGCTTCCGGGCAACCGAGCACAGCGGCGATGTCGGCGTAGGGCAGCGCCAGCGCCTCGTGCAGCACGAACGCCACCCGCTGGGGCGGCGTGAGGCGCTCCAGCACGACCATCGCGGCCATCCGCACGCCCTCGTCACGCACCACCGCGTTGAGCGGCTCGTCCGGGTCGTCGCCGGTGAGCAGCGGCTCGGGCAGCCACGGCCCCACGTAGCGCTCGCGGCGCGCGGCGGCGGACCGGAGCCGGTCGAGGCACAGGCGCCCGACGACGGTGGTGAGCCATGCGCGTTCGTCGCGGATCGCGGCACGGCCGTCCGGGTCCAGCCCGGCGAGACGCAGCCACGCCTCCTGCACGGCGTCCTCGGCGTCGCTGACGCTCCCGGTGATCCGGTACCCCACGCGCACGAGGTGCGCCCGGTGCTCCTCGAAGACCAGCTCGTCGGTGGGCACGCACCTGACGCTACGCGGGAGATCGTTCCTGCACACCCGCGTTCGTCGGCGAATGTTCACCGACGGTACTCCCGTCGGGAGTAAGCAAGATTACAGTGTTTCTCGACGAGGCAGCCCGCCATGGAGGAGTCAAGGATGACCCATCCCGATACCGGAACAACGGACTCGCTCTACGCGCACGCCGGCGGGTACGAAGGGCTGCACCGCACCGTCGAGGCCTGGTACCCGACGGTGCTCGCCGACCCCCTCCTGAAGCCGTTGTTCGGGGACGGCCGACCCACCCACGTCGGTCACCTCACGGCGTTCTTCGTGGAGGTCTTCGGCGGGCCGCGCACCTACACCGACGAGCTCGGCGGCTTCCCGGCCCTGCTCGAGGCGCACCGGGGTCTGCAGATCCGGGAGGATCAGCGGCAGCGCTTCGTCGAGCTGTTCATGCAGGCCGCCGACCGGACGGGCCTGCCCGACGACGCCCGGTTCCGCGACGCGCTGCACGGCTACCTCGAGTTCGGCACCGAGGTCGCGGTCCAGAACTCCTACGCGACCGCGGACGACCAGCTGCACCCGTGCCAGGAGGTCCCGCGCTGGAGCTGGTAGCCGCCGCGTGCCTACGCCCTGCTGCGGGACGGCACCGCGCCGGCGATCGTGGTCTCGGCGTGGCCGGGCGCGTCGGGCCGACGCGCCCGCACCCGGATCCGGGCCCCGCGGTGGGGGACGAGGGTGATGTGCTTGGCCCGCTGGCGCTCCGCCGGCGCGCTGGTGGTGGCGAGCTCGACGCTGCGGAGCACCTCACGCAGCACCACCCGCATCTCCACCTGCGCGAACGTGGCGCCAAGGCAGCGTCGCCCGCCACCGCCGAACGGCAGCCACGTGGTCGGGGTGAGAGTGGCCCCGACCATCCGGTCGGGGTCGAAGCGCAGCGGGTCCGGGTAGTGGCGTGGCGAACTCTGCACGAACCCGATCCCGGGTGACACGATCACGCCGGCGGGCAGCCGGTGGCCGCCGAGCTCGACGGGGGCGGCCAGCCGGCGGGCCACGTCGAAGATCACCGGGCGGACGCGGAGGCTCTCCCGGACGATCGCGTCCAGGTACTCGTCGTCGCCGACGTCTGCGGCGCGCACCGCGCGGGCGAGCACGTCAGGGTGCCGGACGAGGCGCTCCAGCGTCCAGGACAGCCCGGTGGCCGTGGTCTCGTGACCGGCGAGCAACAGCGTCATCAGCTGGTCGCGCAGCTCGGTGTCGGTCATGCCCCGGCCGTCCTCGTCCGTCGTCCGGACGAGCATCGCGAGCACGTCGGTGCGCTCGTCGAGGGCGGGGTCGGCCCTGCATGCGGCGATCTCGGCGTGCAGCAGGCGGTCGGCTTCGGCGCGCACGCGCCTTACGCCGCGCCACGGTCGCCGCGCCAGCAGCGACGGGCGGACCATGGCGGCGGTCGCCAGGGCACCCATGTTCACGACGGGCGGCAGCGCGCGGCGCAGCGCGGCGAGGCGGCCCTCGTCGCGGCTGCCGATCACCACCTGCAGGATGACTTCGAGCGTGATCGCCGACATCCGCGGCGCCACGGCGAGCTCGCGGTGCACCGGCCACGTGGCGACGTCCGCGGCGGCGATCGCGGCCATCTGCTCGGCCTGGCGGCGCACCGCGTCGCGGTGGAACGGTGGCAGCATCTGGCGGCGCCGCTCGCGGTGGCGCTGCCCGTCGATCACGAGCACGGAGCTGTCGCCGAGGATCCCGCTGAGCACGGAGTTGGCCTCGCCTGCCCGGTAGACGGCGGGGTCGCCCGCGAAGACCGTTCTGATGTCGTCCGGATCGGCCAGGTACACGAGCGTTCCCATCGGCGCGGCCCGCACGGAGAAGACGTCGCCGTAGCGGCGGTGGCACCGGTCCAACCACCACCGCGGAACACCCCACAGCAACGCGGTCTGGACGGGTGTCGGCAGGCGGGACCCGGGCGGCAGGGCGGTGTCCATGTGGGCGATCGTACGTATGTATAGAACGTCTGTATAGATGCTCGGCTAGGATCACCGCGTGGGACACCGGGAAGATCTGCTCGCCGGCGCGCGCCGCTGCCTCGAGACGCGCGGCTACGCGCGCACCACCGCACGGGACCTGGTGGCCGAGTCCGGCACCAACCTCGCCTCGATCGGCTACCACTTCGGGTCGAAGGAAGCGCTGCTCAACGAGGCCATCGGCGCGTCGTTCGAGGAGTGGGCGCAGCGGGTGCGCGCCCTCGCGCTCGCGGTCGAACCCGGCGGCGAGCCGACCACGGTGCTCGCTGCCTCGTGGGACGCGATGCTCACCTCGTTCGCCGAGTACCGCGGCCTCGCCGTGGCGTTCACCGAGGCGCTGGCGCAGGCGGAGCGCCAACCCACCCTGCGCGCCCAGCTCGCCGGGATCTACGAGCAGAGCCGCGCGTCCGTCGCCGCGATGATCTCCGAGGCACTCGGGATCCCGGACGGCCCGCAGACCCGCGCGCTCGCCACGTTCCAGATCGTCGTCTGCGACGGCCTGCTGGTGCAGTGGCTGCTCGACCCCGACGCGGCGCCGACCGGACCCGAGCTGGGGGAGGCGTTCCGGTTGGCGCTCGGCCGGCTGCCGACCTGACGAACACGCGGTGGGGCGCGGCGCGAGTCGTACGCCATGGCTCTCCCGACCGCGCTCACGTGCTTCTCGGCGCCGCTCGCCGTCATGATCGCCAGGAGTGGTGTGAGGGCGTCAAATCTGTCGCCCTCACACCATTTCTGCTGATCAAGACCGCCCGTTCCATGATCAGATAGACGTGATGGGGCTTGAGGGAAGATCCAACCCCCATCACGTCTACGTCGTCGTGGAATCTCCTGTGGGCGGGCCGTTCCCGGCTCGCGACCACGGCCTCACACCCCGCCCCTGGTCTTCGGCGTAGTCGGCCGGGTTTCCCCTGCTGCTGCCTGTCGGCGGGGTGGCCGGGTTGGCAGAACTGCCGAATATCGTGGCTGGGTGGGCGGCCGTTCCCGGCGCGGGCCCAGGCCTGTCCTGGACGAGCCCGTCACTGCTGCGTGCTCGCGCACCTTGCGGTGGTCCCGATCCACCCCTCGCGAAGATCATCGGGCCGGTCCGAGGCGCGTCCACCTCTCATGATCGGCGGGATCGGGACATGGGCTGCAGGGGGAGCCTGTTGCCGAATCGGTCAGGTCCGCACCGCGGCTGCTGCGTCGATCACGGGCAGATGGTGGTCGGTCGATCTTCAACCGCGGCCGTCCGCCCGTGATCGACGCTGCCGGCCGCGACGCGGCCCGCGGTGATCGATCTGATCAGTACCTGGGTGCGGATGCGACGACGTGGCGTACGCGTCGGAGCGATCACGGCCAGGTGATCGGCCCGAGCAGTACCTGGGTGCGGGGGCGGCGACGGTGGCGTACGGGTCGGAGTGATCAGGGCCGGGTGATCGGTGCGAGCAGTGCGTGGGTGCTGTCGCGGCGACGTCAGGTGCTTCTCGCAGCGATCACCATCGCGCGTCCGCGGGCTCCGACTCGGCAACGCGCTCCGGTGCGGCTCAGGTCCCTGGTCTGCTGATCAAGGCCGTTGTCGGAGGGGTTCGAGAACGGCACCACAGCCAGTTGCGCGGCACCCGGCCGCGACGGTCTCGTCCGGAACAGGCCTGGGCCCGCGTCGGGGACGGCTGCCCGGACGACCACGATATTCGTGGTTGTGCCCAACCCGGCCGCTCTCGGCGCGGGGGTCGGGCTCGGCGTCGGACCGACTGCGCGTGAGACCCGAACGCAGGTGAGACAGGAACTCTCGAGCCGGGAACGGCGCGCCCACCGCAACTCGCCCTACGAGGCAGAGCGCCCACGGAGGGAACGCCGGCACGCGGCGCGGCGCCCGGTCGAGGAAGTCCTCACGCACCCCGGTGCCCGCCCACGCCCCCGAACCTCATCGACGGGGTGCGTGGGCGGGGTGGTCTGTGGCCCCGTGCACGTCGGGCCATCGTCCTGGCGGCTCCCCGCCACTCGGCCGATCGGCCGAGGTCGCCCGCGGGTCCCGTACCTCCGGCCGAGGCGGCAGGGGGTGCTCCGCGCGCAGGGTGGGGGCATGACGAACACGGTCGACGTCCTGAACCTGCTGGCCGGTGCCGGGGGGCTCGGCGTCCTCCTGGTGATGGCGCTGGTCCCGCTGCTGGTCGACCACCACCGCCCACGCGAGCGCCCGGCCGTCGAGTTGCCCGCCCGGGCGCGACGCGAGCCCGCTGATCACGGCCGGATGGTCTATCCGTGATCGCCGCACACACCTCCGCGACCTCGCACAGCACGCAGAGCCTGTGTGCGAGCGTGCGGGCACAGGCGGCCGGAGTCGAGGTGGGGGAGGCATTCGGGCCAGGGCGCGGAGGTCGTCGGAGGGCGCGCCTAGACTCGGTGCCGTGGCGGGCCGGATCCGGGACAGTGACATCGCGGAGGTTCGCGACCGCACCCGAGTGGACGAGGTCGTCGGCGAGTACGTGGCCCTGCGGCGGGCGGGGGCGGGATCGCTGAAGGGGCTCTGCCCCTTCCACGACGAGAAGACACCGTCGTTCAACGTCCGGCCCAGCCACGGCACGTTCCACTGCTTCGGCTGCGGCGAGGGCGGCGACGCGATCGCGTTCCTCATGAAGATGGACCACATCGGGTTCATCGAGTCCGTGGAGCGGCTCGCCGAGCGGGTCGGGTTCCGGCTCACCTACGAGGGCGGCGGCGCCTCGGTGCAGCGCGACCGGGGCACGCGCACGCGGCTGCTGGAGGCCAACAAGCGCGCGGCGGAGTTCTACGCCGCGCAGCTGCACACGCCCGAGGCCGCGCCGGCCGTCCAGTTCCTCACCACCCGCGGTTTCGACGTCGCCGCGGCCCAGCAGTTCGGCTGCGGGTTCGCGCCCGCGGGCTGGGACCTGCTCACCAAGCACCTGCTCGCGGCCGGGTTCTCCCTCGACGAGCTGATGAAGGCCGGGTTGTCCAAGGAGGGGCGCCGCGGGCCGATCGACCGGTTCCACCGGCGGCTGCTCTGGTCGATCAAGGACCTCGGCGGCGACGTCGTCGGTTTCGGGGCGCGTCGCCTGTTCGACGACGACGGCATCGAGGCCAAGTACCTCAACACCTCCGACACCCCCGTCTACCACAAGACCAAGGCGCTCTTCGGGCTCGACCTGGCCAAGCGCGAGATCGCCAAGCGCCGCCAGGTGGTGGTCGTCGAGGGTTACACCGACGTGATGGCCATGCACCTGGCCGGCGTGCCCACCGCGGTGGCCTCCTGCGGCACCGCGTTCGGCGCCGACCACATCTCGGTGATCCGCCGGCTGATCGGCGACGACTCGTTCGATCTCGGCGAGGTCATCTACACCTTCGACGGCGACGCGGCCGGCCAGGCGGCGGCGCTGAAGGCGTTCGAGGGGGAGCAGAGCTTCGCGGCCCAGACGTTCGTGGCCGTGGCGCCCGACGGGCAGGATCCGTGCGAGCTGCGCCAGAGCCACGGCGACACCGCGGTGCGCGACCTGGTGGCCCGCCGGGAGCCGCTGTTCGAGTTCGCGATCCGCAGCATGCTGCGCGAGCACGACCTCGACACCGCGGAAGGGCGGGTCGCGGCGCTGCAGCGCACGGTGCCGCTGGTGGCACGCATCAAGCGCGAGGAGCTGCGCGACGAGTACGCCCGCAGGCTCGCGGGGTGGACCAGCTGGGACGACATCGCGATGGTGGTCCGGCGCGTGCGCGAGGCGGCGGGTGCGCCGGCCGAGGCGGCGCGCGGTGGCCGCAACGGCTCGCGGCAGGCGCCCACACCGCCGCCGAAGGACGACCCGCGCCTGCACCTGCAGCGCGAGGCGGTCAAGGCGGCCCTGCAGGTGCCCGCGGTCGCCGGTCCGAGCTACGACGAGCTGCCCGAGCAGGTCTTCTCCCACCCGGCCTTCGCGGCCGTGCACCGGGCCGTCCAGGCGGCCGGCGGTGTGTGCGGCGGCAGGGAGGGGCACGTCTGGCTCGACGCGGTGATCGCCGAGTGCCCGCAGGAGACGCGTCCGCTGCTCACCGAGCTCGCGGTGGAGCCGCTGGAGCTGCCGCGGCGCAACACGGAGGAGGCGCGCTACGTCGCCAGCGTGATCGCGGGTGTGCGGCTGGCGCTCGTCGAGGCCCAGGTCGCCGACCTCAAGTCCCGGCTGCAGCGCACCAACCCCGTCGAGGAGCCCGAGGCCTACCACGAGCTGTTCGGTGACCTCGTGCCGCTGGAGCAGTACCGGATCGCGCTGCGGGAGCAGGCGGCGCGATGAGGGGCCTGTGGCGCAAGCTGCTGGGGCGGGAGGAGGTGCCGGCCGAGGTCGCCGGCCGCCTCGCCCCCGACGAGCGCGTGCTCGCCACCGCGGAGCTCGGCGCGGGAAGGCACCTCGTCGTCACCTCGCTCGGCATGTGGCTGCCCGCCGACGACGGCCCGCGGTTGCTCGGGTGGCACCTGGTCAGCAAGGCAGGCTGGCAGGGCGGCACGCTCACCCTCGTCGAGGCGCAGGAGATCGAGACGCTCGGCGGTGCGGTGCTGATCACCGACCTGCCGCCGCAGCGGCTGCGGCTCACCGGGCCCGGGCGCGTGCCCGAGTCCGTGCAGGCGCGCGTGGAGGGCTCGATCCGCAGCCGGCACCACCGTGAGCTACCCGGGGGTGGCGCCTGGTTCGTGCAGCGCAAGGTGCCGGGCCGCGACGGCGTCGTGCTGCAGGTTCGTCCCGATCCGGGCACCGACGAGGCCGCGGTGCGGCAGGTCGCCGCCGACGTGGCGCGATCGCTGGGCCTGTCATGACCCGCACGAGCTGGGATCCGGCCCTCTACCTCGGCTTCGACGACCACCGCTCCCGGCCGTTCCTCGACCTGCTCGCGCGGGTGGGCGCCGCCGAACCGCGCCGGGTGGTCGACCTGGGCTGCGGGCCGGGGCACCTCACCGGGCTGCTCGCGCAGCGCTGGCCCGGCGCCGCTGTCACCGCGCTGGACTCGTCGCCCGAGATGGTGGCGGCGGCCCGCGAGCGGGGTGTCGAGGCCGAGCTCGCCGACGTCGTCGACTGGTCGCCGACGCCCGACACCGACGTCGTGATCACCAATGCGGTGCTGCAGTGGGTGCCGTCGCACCCGCAGTTGCTGCGGCGCTGGGTCGCGGCGCTGGCGCCGGGCGCGTGGTTCGCGATGCAGGTGCCGGGCAACTTCGAAGCCCCGTCGCACGCACTGGTCCGCGAGCTGCTGGCCGAGCCGCGGTGGCGGGGCGCCGTCACGCTGCGCGGGGAGCTGACGGTCGCGCAGCCCGTCGAGTACGCCGAGCTGCTCGCCGGCGCCGGGGCGGACGTCGACGCCTGGGAGACCACCTACCTGCAGCGGCTCACCGGCGCAGACCCGGTGCTGCAGTGGATCAGGGGAACGGCGCTGCGCCCCGTGCGCGACGCGCTCGCCGCCGAGGACTACGCGGCCTTCGAGACCGACCTGTCCCCCCGCCTCCGGAAGGCCTACCCCCAGCGGACGGATGGGACGACCTGGTTCCCGTTCCGGAGGATCTTCGCAGTCGGGCACACCACCTGACCCTGCGCGCTTGTCGTCGGGTTTGCCCGGGCGTGGGGCCGACGACCTCAGTGGTGCTTGCCATCTCGTAGGTGCGACCGTCCGCTCGGAGTCTTGATGCCGTCCAGCGCCATACCGAGGACCCGATCCCGCTGGGCGTCGTCCGCGAAGTTCGAGCTCGCGATGCCGTTGATCAGAAGACGTACGTCCTCGAAGTCGACGTCGTCGCGGGCCTTCCCGGCGTCTTGGGCGGCCTTGAGCAGCGGCTCGCCGGCTCGATGGATCAGTGCGATGCACGCGCCGAACATCGGCGAGTCGAGGTTGAGGCCCTCGACAACAGCCCTCTTGGTGGTGGCGTACCCGACGAACTGGCGCAGCCAGATCGCCAGCGACTCCCCAGGGTCCAGACCACCGAGCTCGTCCGCGACCCGGGCGAGCGCCTCGACCTCGTCGACGTACACGGCCTCGAGCAGCGCCTGGCGTGTCGGAAAGTTGCGGTAGAGCGTGCCGATGCCGACCCCGGCACGCCGAGCGATCTCCTCCAGCGATCCGTGGACGCCGTCGCCGGCGAACACGTCACGAGCTGCGGCGATGAGTGCGTCGAACTTCTGCCGGCTGCCGGCGCGCAGTGGTCGAGGCACGGCGCCCCGGGGTGTCTCGGCCGTGCCGGGGTCGGTCTCCATGACGCCTTCCTCTCGACGGAGCAGTTGCTTTCGGAGGCACCCCTCCGATAGCTTCGGAGGCACCCCTCCGCGGAGGGGTGCCTCCACTCTAGTGGACGCACCGGTCCCGAACGAAGGGAAGGGACGACAATGTGGAATGTCGGAATCATCGGAAGCGGGCGAGTCGGCGGCACGGTCGCGCGCCTCGCCATCGCGGGCGGCTGTTCAGTCGTCGTCAGCAACTCACGCGGCCCCGAGACCCTCACCGAGCTGGTTGCCGACCTCGGTCCACGAGCTCGGGCGGCCACCCCGGCCGAAGCAGCTGAGGCCGGTGATCTGGTCGTGATCTCCGTGCCGGTGCGGGCCTACCGCGAGGTGCCGGTCGAGCCGTTGAAGGGCAGGACCGTCCTCGACACGATCAACTACGATCCTCGGCTCCACGGCCACATCCCCGAACTCGACGCTGCCTCGATCACCACCAGCGAGATGGTGCAGCAACACCTGCATGCGTCGCACGTCGTCAAGGTCTTCAACAACATCTTCTTCCAGACGCTGCGCGCCCTCGCTCGCCCGAGAGGGGCAGCCGACCGCACCGCATTGCCGATCGCCGGCGACGCCCCCGACGTCAAGGCGGAAGCAGCCCGGTTCGTGGACGCCATCGGCTTCGACACGGTGGATGGTGGCCCGCTCGCCGAGGGCTGGCGCTGGCAGCCGGGTACCCCGGCCCACTCCGTCTACGCCGGGGAAACGATCCAGGTCGCCAACCCCGGCAATGCCGAGAAGGTGCGCAATGCTCTCGCCGCCGCAACCCGCTGAAGCCATCGTGGGGCTGTACCACCCCAGCCTCGACTCGCAGGCTCATCCGGCTGAGGAAGGCACACCGTGACCGGCGTACACGACGACCTCCAGGTCTTCGGCGCTACCGATGACGAGCGACGGATCGTCGAAACGCTCTACCGGGCGATCGGAGGGGAGCTGGACCTCCTGGACGAGGTACTCGCACCGGACTGGGAGGACATCCCCAGCGTTCCCGGTCAGCCTTCGGGGCCGGAGGGCCTCAAGCCGCACATCGAGGACTTCCACGCGTGCTTCGCAGACGCTCGGGTCGTCCTGCACGACGTCGTCGCCGCGTCGGGGCGAGTGGCCGTGCGAGGCGAGCTGACCGGCACCCACCGCGGAGAGTTCCTCGGCGTCTCCCCGACCGGCAGGCCGAGTTCGATCAGGATCCACGAGTTCCACCAGATCGAGAACGGCCGCATAGTCCGCAGCTGGCACCTCGAGGATCTTCACGGGTGGGTCCGGCTGATGAGAGCTTGACGCGCACGTGTGACGAGCAGGCGATCAGATCACCCGCATGAGGTGCTGGGGTTGCATGCCGCGGCTGGTAGGCCCCACCGTGGAGCAGCCGACGCCCGCGCTCGCCGCGCGCACGGTGGGAATCTTGACCCGTGCGCGGCTCAGCGCCGGACCATTCGGCCGCTGGCAAAGCCTCGCACGGACGCTAGGTACCCGAGGCGGTCGTGGCGATGCCGCCGTCGACCGGGACGATCGTTCCCGTGAGGTAGGACCCGGCCCGGCCGGCGAGGAACACGGCGATCCCTGCCATGTCGTCGTCGCGGCCGAGCCGGCGCAGAGGGGCCTTCGCCGCGATCGTGTCGCCGATGGCATCGAGCGTGGACGCCATCATCTGCGACGGGAACGGTCCTGGGGCTACCGCGTTCACCGTGACGTGCTGTGGGCCCAGTTCTCGGGCAAGCACTCGGGTGAGTTGATGGAGTGCCGCTTTGCTGCTGGCGTAGGAGTAGTTGGGCGAACCGGCCACGTGGATGGCGGCGATACTGCCGATGTTGATGATCCGCGCGGGATCATCGGCGGTACCCGCCCTGCGGAGTGCGGGGAGCAGCGCCTGCACCAGCCAGAACGGCGACTTGAGGTTGAGGTCGACCACTGCGTCCCAGGCCTCGGCCGGGAACGTCTCCAGCGGCTCGCGCCACATCGCTCCCGCGTTGTTGACGAGGATGTCCAGGCGTTCCGAGTCGACCTTGACGAGATCAGCGAGGCGACGGCACTCGTCGTACCTGGACAGGTCGGCGGGGATTGCCCGGACGTCACCGAATTCGGACAGCAGGTGCTGTGCCTGCGCGCACGCGTCTGCATTGCGTGAGCTGATGACGACGCGGGCGCCCGCCTGCAGGAGGCCGCGCGCTATCATCATCCCGATACCCCTGGTGCCGCCGGTGACGAGTGCGTACTTCCCACTCAGATCGAAAAGGTCTGCGTGGGTGGTGAACTGGATGTCCGCCATTGGTCGTCGTTCCTTCTGTCGTGGAAGCATGTGCTGACTCGAAAAGGTTGACAGGCGTCCTGGACGTCTGGGAGACCCTGGTGGCACAGGTACTGCCGATGCCTCCTTGGCACGTGGGTGGGGGGTACCAGCAGAACCTCCCTTCGCCCGCGGACAGGGCCTACGGTGACGAGGTGGCCACGATCGATCTCCGCACCGAGGTCAAGGAATTCCTGAGCTCGCGTCGCGCGCGGATCTCGCCCCAGCGTGCCGGATTGCCCGCATACGGCGGCAACCGTCGGGTCAAAGGCCTGCGTCGCGAAGAGGTGGCTCTGCTCGCAGGGGTATCGGTCGACTACTACGTGCGCATGGAGCGCGGCAGCCTCGCCGGCGCCTCCGACGGGGTGCTCGACGCGTTGGCCTCCGCCTTGCAACTCGACGAGGCCGAGCGCGATCACCTGTTCCACCTTGCGCGGCAGTCCAGGGTGCCCAGCGGATCACGCCGCCGGCGACCCGCTGGGACGGTGCGTCCGGCGCTCCAGCAGGTGCTCGACGCCATCACCGATGCGCCGGCCTGGATCTGCAACGGCCGTTATGACGTGCTTGCCATGAATCAACTTGCCCGCGCGCTGTATTCGCCGTTGCTGGCCGACACGCGCCGGCCGGCGAACACCGCGCGGTTCGTGTACCTGGATCCCGAAGCGGCAAGAACATTCTACGTCGACTACGAGCGAATCGCCTGTGATGTGGCTGCGAAGCTACGCATGGAAGCCGGCCGCAACCCGCACGACGACGAGCTGATCGCCCTGGTCGGTGAATTATCAACACGCAGTGAACTGTTCCGGCAGCGGTGGGCATCCCAGGACGTGCGGCTCCACCGGTCCGGACGCAAGCGTGTGCACCATCCGGTGGTGGGCCGGCTCGACCTGGACGTCGAGTCGATGGAGATGCCTGCCGAACCCGGCCTGCTCCTGAACGTCTACACCGCGCCTGCCGGCACGGCGACCGTGGACGGTCTAGCTCTTTTGGCGTCGTGGGCGGCCGGCCAGGAGAGGCCGGCGACCGAGATTCGCGCACTCCACTGATATTCCGACCACCCGACCGGCCGTGCCGGTGCAGCGTCGCGAATTCGGGCCCCCCGGGCGCGCCCGCCTGGTAGACCTGCCTCGTGGAGCAGATCGCCAAGGGCCTGTTGAGCTGGGCGTCGATCCTGGAGGACGCGACGCGGGAGCAGGCGCTGCAGACCGTCCGGATGCCGTTCGTCCGCCCGCACGTCGCGTTGATGCCCGACGCGCACCTGGGCATGGGCTCCACCGTCGGCAGTGTGATCCCGACGGTGCGTGCGGTCATGCCGGCGAGCGTGGGCGTCGACATCGGCTGCGGGATGGCGGCGGTGCGCACCCAGCTGACGAAGGCGGACGTCACCCGGATCGGGCGGCTCGCGGCGCTGCGGGAGGCGATCGAGGCGGCCGTGCCGGTCTCGAAGGGCGGCTACAACCGGCGCCTGACCGACACCGCGGCCGAGCGCGTCCGCGAGCTGGAGACCCTGGCCGAGAAGGCGGGTTTCGACCCGGCCTCCTACGTCGGCAACTGGCGGCTGCAGCTGGGCACGCTCGGGAGCGGAAACCACTTCGTCGAGGTGTGCCTGGACGAGGTCGACCGGCTGTGGGTGTTCCTGCACTCCGGCTCCCGCGGCGTGGGCAACCGGATCGCGCAGCGTCACATCCGGGTGGCCCAGCAGCTGTGCGAGAAGTGGTGGATCCCGCTGCCGCACCGCGATCTCGCCTACCTGCCCGAGGGCGTCGACGAGTTCTGGCACTACATCCGGGAGCTGCGCTGGGCGCAGCGCTTCGCGCTGCTCAACCGGGCCGAGATGCTCGACCGGGTCGTCGGCAGCCTGGCCGGGTGGGCGGGCCGCGAGATCGAGCGGGCCGAGGACGTGCAGTGCCACCACAACTACACCGAGCGCGAGGAGCACGGCGGCGGCGAGGTGTGGCTCACCCGCAAGGGCGCGATCGACGCCTCGCCCGGCCGGCCCGGCCTGATCCCCGGCTCGATGGGCACGCGGTCCTACGTGGTCAGCGGCCTGGGCAACGCGGCGTCGTTCCACTCGGCACCGCACGGCGCGGGCCGCAGCTTCTCCCGCCGGGCCGCGCGCGAGCGGTTCACCGTGGCCCAGCTGACCGAGGCCATGGCGGGGATCGAGTGGCGCGCCGAGAACGCCGAGGCGTTCCTCGACGAGATCCCGGGCGCGTACAAGGACGTCGACCAGATCATGGAGGACGCGAAGGACCTGGTGAGCGTCGAGCACACGCTGCGCCAGATCCTCAACGTGAAGGGCGACTGAGCGTTCGGGCCGGTGCGCGTCCTACTGCGGCGCCACCGGCTCCAGCGCGCTGGCCTGCGGGTAGCGGCAGCTCGGGTCCCACAGGATCCACGAGTCGATGCCGATGGACTCGGCCGCGTCGATCTGCGCGCGCAGCTCCTCGGGCCCGTAGTGGACCCCCAGGCTGAACGCCTGCAGCCAGGGGATCACCGCCGTGGCGCTCCCGTCGGTCAGCTTCTTGAAGTCGGCGAGCGAGCGCGCGGTGATGTCGAAGGGCTGCGACTCCGGGCTGCTCACGCCGTACTCACCGCTGCCCCAGTGCGAGGGGTACACCATCGGGGAGACGTAGTCGGAGTACGGAGCCATGAGCGCGATGTCCTGCGCTATCTGGGTGGGTCGCGTAGCCGCTATCCCGAACACCGACGCACCGAGCAGGGCGCCGTGCTTGCGCACCTCCGGCCGCGTTTCCGCCATGAAATCGGCGATCGACTGCTCGGGGGTGGTGGTCAGCCCTTCGAAATGCATTCCGGAGATGGCACCGTCGGGCCGGCGGATGTAGTCGTAGAGGATCTCGTCGAAGCCGAGCGCGGCCGCCTCCTCGGCGAGCGCGATGTTGTAGGCGCGCACCTCCGGATGGGCGAAGTTCGTGAACGAGTACTCGCCGTAACCACCCGAATAGGGGCCCCCGGATGCGGTCTGCACCAGCCAGTCGGTCTTGCCCGACTCCCACGAGGCGGCGCCGAGCACCGGGTCGCGGAAGGCGACGATCCGCCCGATGACGCGCAGACCGGCCGCATGCATCTCGTCCAGCGCGGCGCGCGCGTCGTAGTAGCCCTTGGCGGCGCCGATCTCCACGGCCAGCGGCACCTGGCTCGCGTAGCCGACCTCGCCGCTCTCGTCCTTGATGTCGAGTTGCACGGCGTCGATGCGGCCCTCGCGGGCCAGTTGGAGCACCGGCTCCCGCAGCGACCCGGCCGCCCAGGCCGATGCGGTCATGTGCACGGCGCGCATCCCGGGGTGCTGCACCGGGATCGGCACCTTCTGCGCCGTCGTGTTGCCGGCCTCGTCGCGGGCGGCCAGGTCGACGTCCGCGGCACCCGCGGGCACCGTCAGTGTGAAGCTGCCGTCGTCCTCCAACTCCTGCGCGACGCCGCCGACCAGCAGTTCCTCCGTGCCGTCGACGCGCCCGTGCACCTCGGCCGTCGCGTCCATCGGAGTCGGCGGGATCTTGTCGACGAGGAGCGTCGGGGGCGTGTCGTCGACCGTGAACTCGATGTGGGTGCCCAGGCCGGGCAACGGCATCGCCGCGTCGGGGGAGTTGATCTGGAGCGTGTGCTCGCCCTCGGGCAGCGGCGGCCCGTCGAGCACGATGCGCTCGCCGTCGCGCCGCACCGTGGCGGGCTGGTCGTCGAGCAGGACGTCGACGCGGGAAGGATCGCTGAGCGTCGTGATCGCGACCTCGTTCACCTTGCTGGCGGGCAGGGCTCCGCCGTCGGCCAGGCCGGTGACGGTGACGTCGGGTCGCAGCCAGGCCACGACCAGCACCAGCACACCTGCAACGATCAACGCGACCGCCGCCGGCACGAGGAACCGGTTGGGCGCGACCACCGGGCGGGTCATCGGCACTCCTTCGGCACGGGTCGGTCTGATCGAAGCCTGATCATCGTGACAGGATCCGGGGCTCTTGCGCTCGGGAACAACACCATGGTGTGATCAAGCGTTGAAATCCCCGAACAGCGGGTAGCGTCGCGTCATGCCTCGGTTGCGCATTGTCACTGCGTCGATCATCATGCTTTTCGTCGCCGGTTGTGGATCGGATTCCGGTGGTGCCGGCACTGCGCCGGCGCAGCCCCTTCCGCCGCCCGCTCCGGTCCGGCCCGCAGATGTGAAGGCGAACGAGCTCGGCAAGATCCCGGTCCTCATGTACCACCGTTTCGTGGCCGATCCGGTATCGGTGTACGACCGCACTCCCGAGGATTTCCGCGCGGAGCTGGAAAGGCTCGCGCGCGAGGACTACGTACCGATCACCACCGCCGATCTGGCCACGGGGCGGATCGACATCCCGGCCGGCAAGCACCCCGTCGTGCTGACCTTCGACGACGGTGACCCGACGGTCCTCACGCTCGGTCCGGACGGCACGCCCGCCCCCGGTACCGGGGTGCGGATCATGCTCGACGTGGCCGCGGCCCACCCGGAGTTCCGGGCGGTGGGCAGCATGTACGTCAACGCCGACCCCTACGGCGGCGGCGAGGCGGGTGCGGCGGCGCTGCGCTGGCTGCACGACAACGGCTTCGAGGTCGGCAACCACACCTTCGGCCACACCAACCTGCGCACGGCCGGCGCCGAGGGCGCGCAGGAGGCCATCGCCCGCGGCGACCGGTTCATCCGCGAGGCCGTGCCCGGCCACACGCCCACCACGCTCGCGCTGCCGTTCGGTGCGCGCCCCCGCGACCACCAGGTGGCCGTCTCCGGGCCGGGCTACGACTACACCGGGGCGCTGCTGGTGGGCGCGAACCCGGCGCCCTCGCCGTTCGACGAGGACTTCGAGCCGGCGGCCATCCCGCGGATCCGTTCCCAGGGCGCGGACGGCGACGAGGCCGAGTTCGGGTCGACGACCTGGCTGGACAAGCTCGCCGCGAACCCGGAGGGCCGCTACACCTCCGACGGCAACCCCGACATGATCTCCTACCCGAACGGCGAGGAGGGCCCGGCCGAGCAGTACACGGCCGCGGCGGTGGCCTATTAGGGAGCGCCCTGAACAGGACCCTCCTAACGCGCTTCCGGTGGGCCCGTCGAGCCGCGCACCACCAGCACCGGTGGGGTGTCCAGGACCGCCTCCGGGGCGTCCGTGCCCACCTGGCGCAGCAGCGAGCGGGCCGCGGCCTGCCCCACGGCGGCGACGTGCTGGTCGACGGTGGTGAGCCCGGGTTGCAGCCAGCGCGACATCGGCAGGTCGTCGTACCCGACCACGGAGACGTCCTCGGGCACGCGCAGCCCGCGGCGTTGGATCGCGCCCATCCCGCACAGGGCCATGGAGTCGTTGGCGTAGAACACCGCGGTGGGGCGGGAGTGGGCGGCGAGCAGCCGGTCGGTGGCGGCCACGGCCTGCTCGGGGGAGAAGTCGGTGGCGATCACGTCGGTGAGCGCCAGCCCGTGCCCGGCCAGCGCCTCCTCCACGGCGGCGCGCCGCAGCACGGTGTGCGCCCGGTCGACCGGCCCGGTGACGGAGGCGATGCGGCGGTGGCCGAGGTCGACCAGCAACGCGACCGCGTCGCGCAACCCGGCGCCCGGCTCGGGCACCGACACGTGCTCGACGTCCGGGCGCGCCGGCTGCCCGATGAGGACGTAGGGCAGCCCGAGCTCCGCGACGAGGGCGAAGCGGGGGTCGTCGACGCGGCCGTCGGTGAGCAGCACGCCGTCGACGGACCGCCCGTGGGCCAGCCGGCGGTAGACCTGCGCCTCGTCGAGGTCGGTGTCGCCGATGAGCTGCAGCAGCAGGCCGTAGCCGCGTGGGGCGAGCTCGGCCTCGATGCCCGAGATGAGGGCCGTGAAGTGCGGGTCGCTGCCCAGCAGGTCCGCCGGGCGGGAGATCACGAGCGCGACGGCGCGGGAGCGCAGGCTGCGCAGCCCGCTGGCCGCGAGGTGGGGGGTCCAGCCCAGCGCCTCCGACGCCTCGCGGATGCGCCGGGCGGTCTCGGAGGAGATGCGGCCGTTGCCGTGCAGCGCCTTGGACACCGCGCTGTTGGACACCCCCGCCAGGGCGGCCACGTCGCGGATGGTCGGCCGCGGCGCGGCGCCGGCCCGTTCCTGCTGGCTCACCCGCTCATCATGCTCGCGCGGCGCACCCCGCGAGGACGGCGCGCAGCGGGGCGAACCGGGAGAGGCTGTCGTCCAGGCCGCCGGGACGGGCGCTGAGAAGCCAGCAGGCCCGTTGCTCGACCAGCAGTGCGTCGAGGCGGGTGATCAGGTCCGCGGCCGCGTCCGGCGTCAGCGCCGCGGTCCCGCCCGCGGCGAGCAGCGCGACGGCGAAGCGGGCCAGCTCGACGGCTTGCGCGGTCTCCCGCACCGCGATGTCGCCGTCCGCACCGGCCGTGCGCGCGGACGCGAGCGTGCGGGCGGCGTCGGCGAGCACGCGCTCGGCGTCGGCCAGCGCGGCAGGGGTCACGGCGGGGACGGCCGCGGCGTCGCCGCCCTCGAGCAGCAGCGTGAACAGCGCCGAGGAGTTCAGGATCGGGGCGTCCAGCGCGGCGGCGACCGACCCGATCGCGGTGAGCACCGCGCCCAGCCCGGCGTCCTCGGCGAAGACCACGCGGTCCAGCGCGGCCGCGAGGTCGATCTCGCGGTTGGCGTCCAGGCACCAGCTGGCGGCGGCCGCGAGCAGCAGGGGCGGGTAGGTGATCGCCGGCGGCTCGTGGTGGCCGTGGTCGCCCCAGGAGGTCAGCACGTAGCCGGTGGCCCCGTGCTCGAGGCCGGCCTCGGCGGCGTCGAGCACGTTCTCCACGGCGTTGTCCAGCCGGCCGACCAACGACTTCCACGCCCCGGTGCCCGGGGCCACCCAGAACGGGCGGCCCGCCGCGGTGAGCGCCTCGGCCCGCTTCCGGAAGCCCCCGGCGAGGGCCTCCATGTCGAAGCCGTCGATCTTCCACTGCCGGTGCTGCTCCTCGCTCGCGCGATCGAGCGCGGCGCGGGCGTGCTCCGGGCCGTCGTACTGCCAGACCACGGGGATGAGCCCGGACGTCGGCAGGTCCTGCGCCACCTGCGGGTGGTCGGCGAGGACGTCGGCCCAGAACTCGACCTCGACGCCGTCCTCGAGCAGCGGCGTGGCGATCCGCAGCAGCTGGTCGAGGTAGACCCGGCCGACGCCGCGCTCGGCGGCGTCGGCGGCGCTGCGGCCCCGGCCCAGCTCCCACGGCTCGTCGGCGCCGATGTTCACCCGGCGAGCCCGCACCGTGGCGGCGAGCTCGCGCACCAGTGCCACCGCGAACTCGGCGTTCTCCGCGGTCGGCTCCAGGGTGCTGGGCGGGCGGTGCCTGCCGTTGATCGAGAATCCTTCCGGCTTCTCGGCGCGGTCCCGGTGGGGCCCGGTGGCCAGCCAGCGCTCCATGTGCCCGAGCGTGTTCTGGTTGGCCACCAGCGTGATCCCGTGCGCGGCGCACAGCGCGTCGAGCCAGCGCATGTCGTCGGCCGTCAGCGGGCTGGCCGCCGCCCAGACCGCCTCCTGGCCCGCGAAGGCGAAGGTGTGCTCGGTGTAGAGCTCGAGCTGGTTCATCCGGGCATCGGCCAGGATCTCCACGTAGCGCCGCAGCGTGCGGCGGGTGGGCACGCGGTCGCGGCTGACGTCGAGCATGAAGCCGCGCACGGCGAAGTCGGGCCAGTCGCGCACCCGCACCGCGCGGCCGGCGAGCTCGCGGTCGGCGGTCAGCTGGTCGAGCGTCTGGCGGGCGTAGCGCAGCCCGGCCTCGTCGCGGTAGCCGATCCGGGTGCCGGACGCGTCGCGCTCCAGGGAGTAGCCCTGCTCGGGAAGGTCCGGGTCGTGCTGCACGGCCAGCGGCGCGCGCGGCGCCGGGCCGGGCGCGTCGAGCCACTCGAGCGAGCGGGGGACGGGGAACAGCGGCACTGCAGTCACGTCGATCATGTTGCCTCCAGCAGCGTGCGCAGGGCGTCAAGCACGAGCTCGTCCTCGCCGGGATCCAGGGTCTGCGGGTTGAGCGCGATCGCGTCGCCGTGCACGAGGACCGCGATCCGCGGGTCGCGCTGCCACAGCGCGTCCGCGAGGGTCTCGGCGGTCCAGCCGCTGCCCGGCGCCGGGGTCACGAGTGCGCGGCCGTGCGGCTGGCCCGCCTCGCTGGGGTAGCCCCGCTCGACGTGGACGCCGCGGACGTCGCGCAGGCCCTCGACCCAGCGCGCCACGCCTGCCTCGTAGCCGGCGAGCACGGCGGCCTCGTCGCGCTCCAGGGACCACTCGACGGCGGCGAGCAGGCCGAGGATCTCCTCCTTGCCGACCTTCATCCCGCGCCCCACGGCGTGGTGCGGCGAGCCGTGGCGCCGGCACCCCTCGACGATCCGCTCGCTGCCCAGCACCAGCCCGCTGGACTGCGGCCCGCGCAGCCCCTTCCCGCCGCTGACGATCACGGCGTCGGCGCCGAGTCCGGTGGTGTAGTGCCAGAGCGAGGACACGGGCGGGATCTGCGCGGCCGCGTCGACGAGCACCGGGACGCCCCGCTCGCGGGCGGCGGCGAGGACGTCGACCAGATCCGGTGCCCCCTGCGCGTAGTGCGCGCCGGCGAACCACAGCACGCACGCCGTGGCCGGGCCCAGGGCCGCGGTGAGCGAGGCCGGGTCGTCGTCGAACTCGACGACCTCGACCCCGAGCAGCTCCACGGCGTAGTCGTAGCCGTTGCGCTGGGCGCGGCAGATCGCCACGGCGGGGCGCCCCGGCAGCGGGAAGGCCCTCTCGTCGACGTCGAGGCAGGCGGCGACCGCGAGGGAGAGCCCGGCCGCCGCCCCCGAGGTGACGTAGCCGGCCGTGTTGCCGGTGCGCTCCGCCAGCCGCGCACCCACCGCGCGCTGCAGCTCGGGCACGTCGACGAACTCCGTGGACGCGCGCGCCATCGCCGCGGGCACCGGGGGCGCCAGTCGCGAGCCGCCGAGCCGGGTGAGGGTGGCCGCGGCATTGATCACCGGACGCAGGCCCAGCTCGCGGTAACCCCCTGCTGCGCCGCTCACGAGAACCGCGTCAGCGCCGGCACCCCGAGCTGCGCCGCGAGCCAGGCGTCGAGGGCGTCGGTGTCGGTGGCGTCGCGGTCGGTGCGCCGGTAGGTATCGGCCCCGAGCGTCGCGACCAGCTCGGGCGACCAGGTCCCGCCGCCGGAGCCCTCGACGAGCAGCGTGCGCGCCCGCACACCGGCTGCGTGCGCCGCCGGCTCGAAGACGGAGAGGGTGGCGGCGAGGCGCGGCTCGTCGTCAGGGTGGTGGCGCAGGTGGTCGGAGAGCTCCTCCCACGGGTAGGCCGCCGACGCGTGCCGCCGTGCCAGGGCGGCGTGCAGCAGCGGCGCGGTGACCCGCGCGGCGGCGAACAGCGGGCGGCGTGCCGCGGTGAGCAGCACGAGGTCGTCACCCGTGACCCCGACGCGCGCCGGATCGACCTCCGGACGGGCGGCGAGGACCTCGGCGGCGCGCAGGCAGTCGGCCACGACGTCGCGGTAGACGTAGCCGTCCGGGTCGGTGATGCCGCTGGTGAACAGGCCGGGGTAGGCCGCCTCGGCGGGGGAGTCGGCGCGGCGCTGCCCGCGGTGCATCGCGGTGAACACGACGTAGCGCAGGCGCTCGTTGTGGTGGGGCGGGTTGTTGACGCTGCCGTGGCGGGGCAGCTCCAGCAGGCCGGGGAACGGTCCGGGCCCGGTCGGCACGCTGAGGTAGCCGAAGAGGCGCTGCCCGCGCAGCGAGCTGAACGACACCTCGTAGCCGGTGTACTCGGCGCAGCTGCGCCCCGGCACCGGGGTGAGCACCGGGCGGGCCGGGAAGCCCGCGAGCTCGGCGTCGAGGTGGTCCCACCAGGTGCTCATCGCGCGGCCTCCCGCAGGTGTTCGTCGAGGAACCGTTCGATCTCCGGGCCGACCCAGGCCAGACCTGCGTCGTGGCCGCAGTCGTCGAAGGCGCGCAGGCGGGTGGGGCAGGCGAGCCGCTCGTGCAGGGCGAAGCCGGTCTCGGGCGGGCAGACGTCGTCGCGCATCCCGAGGTGCAGCAGGGTGGGCGCCTGCACGGCCGGGGCGAAGTTGAGCCCGTCGAAGTAGGCGACGGTCTCGCGGACCTGCGGTTCGAGCTCGGGGTGCACCCGGAGGAACTCGGTGATCTCCTCGTACGGGTAGGAGCGCGTGAGCCGCGTGCAGTCCATGATCCCGCAGAGGTAGGGCGCGCCGGCCGCGAGGCAGCGCACGAGGTCGGGCCGCAGAGCCGCCGCGACGATCCCGAGCCCGCCGCCCTGGCTGGAGCCCCAGACCCCGAACCGGGACGCGTCGACCTCGTCGAGGCCGGCCACGACGTCCAGGCCGCGCACGATGTCGGCGTAGAAGCCGCGGTAGGTGTAGGTGAACCGGTCGACGATGTGCGAGACCAGCAGGCCGGGGTAGCCCGGGTCGACGGCGCCGCGGGCGCGCAACTTGCCGCGCGGGGCGAGGTCGACGGTCACGTAGCCGCGCCGGGCCCACGACTTCAGCACGCCCGGATCGGAGATGTAGCCGGGGATGTGGACGGCCGCGGGCCACCCGTCCGCGGGTGCGGGGCCGGTGGGCTGCGCGCACCACGCGGCGACGCGCACGCCCTGGAAGCTCGTGTAGTACAGCTCGGACACCGCGACGTCGGGCGTGGACAGGTCCGGGCGGGCCACGCGCTGCGGCTGCGGGTCGATCGCCTCGGTGAGGCGCAGCGTCTCGGCCCAGAAGTCGTCGAAGTCGGCGGGCCGGTCGACCTCGATCGTCGCCGTGCGCGGGTCGCGCAGCGTGCCGGTCACAGCTGGTCCTCCATCGGGTCCTCGTAGGGGGGTGCGTGCACGGCCGTCCCGGTCTCCTCGTCGAACAGGTGCAGGCGGTCGGGGCGCAGCGTCACGGTGATCGGGCTGTCGGTCGCGGCCCGGAACGGTGCGGGCACGCGGGCCTTGACCAGGGCGCCCGCGCCCAGATCGACGGTGACGAGGACGTCGGCGCCCAGCGGCTCGGTGACGAACACGGTGCCGGGCAGCCCCTCGCCGGAGCGCGCGAGCAACACGTCCTCGGGGCGCACACCGAGCACGAGGCGGCCCGTCGGGTGCCGCTCGGCGGCGGCCGCGGCGTCGGCCGGCAGGGGGACCTCGAAGGACGCGCCGCGCAGCATCCGCGTGCCGGCGTCGTCGGCGGCCGTGCCGGGCAGGAAGTTCATCGCCGGGCTGCCCATGAACGAGGCCACGAACATCGTGGCCGGGCGCCGGTAGATCTCCTCCGGCGGCGCGCACTGCTGCAGCACGCCGTCCTTGAGCACCGCGATGCGGTCGGACATCGTCATGGCCTCGACCTGGTCGTGGGTGACGTAGATGAACGTGCGGCGCAGGTCGGCGTGCAGGCGCTTGAGCTCGGCGCGCATGTCGACTCGCAGCTGGGCGTCGAGGTTGGACAGCGGCTCGTCGAGCAGGAACGCGCCGGCGTCGCGGATGATCGCCCGGCCCAGCGCCACCCGCTGGCGCTGCCCGCCCGACAGCTCCTTGGGCCTGCGCCCGAGCAGGTGCTCGATGGAGAGCGACCGCGCGGTCGCCCGCACCCGGGACTCGATCTCGGACTTCGGCACCCGCAGCATCCGCAGCGCGAACCCGATGTTCTCGGCCACCGTCTTGTGCGGGTAGAGCGCGTAGCTCTGGAACACCATCGACACGTCGCGCTTGTTGGCAGGCAGGTACCCCACGGGCTGGTCGTCGAAGTAGACCTCGCCCCCGCTCGCCCGCTCCAGCCCGCAGATCATCCGCAGCGTCGTGGACTTCCCGCAGCCCGACGGCCCGACGAGCGTCAGGAACTCCCGGTCCTCGATGGTCAGGCTCAGGTCCTGCACCGCCACGGCGTCGCCGAAGCTCTTGCGGACGTTCTCCAGCCGCACCTGTGCCATCGCTACCCCTTCACCGAGCCGGCCGCCATGCCCGTGACGATCAGGCGCTGGAAGATCAGCACCAGGATCAGCGGGGGCACCACGGCGAGCACCCCGGACGCGGCCATCAGCGTGAACTGCGTGTTCATGTCGGTGGCGAAGTTCGCGGCCACCACCGGGATCGTCTTCGCCGCCGCCGTGGACGTCATGAACAGCGCGAACATGAACTCGTTCCACGCCGTCATGAACGAGAACACCGCGGCGGCCACGAGGCCGGGCGCGGCGACGGGCAGGAACACCGTCCACATCGTGCGCAACCAGCCGCAGCGGTCGACGCGCGCCGCGTCCTCCAGCTCGGTGGGCACGGCGCGGAAGAAGTCCTTCAGCACCCAGATCGTGACGGGCAGCGAGAACGTCAGGTACGACAGGATCAGCGCGCCGTAGGTGTCGAGCAGCCCGAACGACCGCATCATCAGGTAGAACGGGATGATGATCGCGATGCTCGGGATCATGCGCGTGAGCAGGTAGCCCACCAGCAGCAGCGTCGAGCCGCGGAACTTCAGCCGCGAGAACGCGTACGCCGCGGGCACGGCGAGCACCAGGTTCAGCGCCGCGGTCGCGGTGGCCACCACCAGGCTGTTGACCAGCGCGTAGGGCGTTTCCTTGATCGCGCGGCCGCCGACGAGCGCCTCGCCGGCGTCGGGGTCGAGGAAGCTCGCGTAGTTGCCCAGCGTGGGATCGGCCGGGTTCCACTGCGGCGGCACCGCCACCGCGTCGACCTCGTGCATGAAGCTCATCGCGACGATCCAGTAGAACGGCAGCACCAGGTACAGCGCGAAGACCAGGGCCACGGCGTAGACGACGATCTTCTTCCACGGCACCCGGTAGCGCAGCGGGACCGTGGTACTGGGAACGGTGGAGCTCATGTCGCGAAGTTCCCCCTCCGGTACAGCACGCCGATGTAGACGACCGACACCGCCAGCGTGATCAGGGTGATCACCCACGAGATGGCGCTGCCCAGGCCCACGTCGGTGTAGGTCAGCGCGGTGCGCACGTTCAGCACGGCGATGACGTCGGTGGCGTCACCGGGCCCGCCGCCGGTGAGCACGTAGATCGTGTCGAACGCCCGGAAGGAGTTCATCGTCTCGAGGATCAGCACGATCAGCAGCGGGTGCATCAGCCAGGGCAGCGTGACCTCCCGGAACCGGGAGAACACCCCCGCCCGGTCGACGCGCGCGGCGTCGTAGAGGTCGGACGGGATCGTCGAGAGCCCCGCGAGCAGCAGGATCACCGCGAACGGGAGCGTGTTCCAGACCTGCGCGAACGCCGTCAGCAGGAAGGCTCCCGTCGGCGAGGACAGCCACGCCTGGTACTCGTCGATGATCCCGAGCTGGGTGAGCAGCCCGTTGAGCGCGCCGGTGCGGGCGTCGAAGATGGTGCGCCACATCAGCCCGTTGACCACGCCGGGCATCGCCCACGGCAGCAGCGCGAGGCTGCGCAGCACGCCGCGGCCGAGGAAGGTCTCGTTCAGCACCAGCGCGAGGGCGAGCGCCAGCACCACTGTCATGCTCACCACGAGCAGCACGAACAGCCCCGTGGTGCGCAGCGAGCCGAGGAACTGCGGGTCGCTCCACAGGGCCAGGTAGTTGTCCACGCCGAGGAAGCGGGTGGCTCGCGGGCGGCGCAGGTTCTGCCGGTGCAGGCTCACCCAGAACGAGTAGCCGATCGGGTAGGCCACGAGCGCCAGCAGCACGACCAGCGCGGGGCCGTTGAGCAGCCAGGCCCGGCGGCTGTCGGTGAGCGTTCCCGGCGTCATGCGTACCGCTCCGCGAGGAGCCTGGTCTCCGCGTCCAGCCCGGCGGCCGCCTCGGCCGGGCCGGTGGCGCCGATGATCACCTGCTGGGTGGTGCGCTGCAGCGCCGTCTCGAACTCCGCGTACCAGGGCGCCGCGGTGACGGTGCGGGCCCGCGCCGTCTCCGCGAGGCGGGAGTACATGGCCGGATCGGCGAACGTCTCCAGCGTGGCGAGCACCTCCGGGTCCTGCGCCAGCTGCGGGAACGGGAATCCCAGGCCGCGCTCGAGGAACCAGAACCGCGCCGTGGCCGGCACGCCGTTCGCGTCGAGCCCGCCGAAGTGGTGCAGCAGCCGGACCGCGCCGTCGGAGACCTCCGGGCTGCGGGTGCTGTCGCGGCCGAGGCAGTACATGCGAGTGCTGCTCACCGTGCCCTCGGTCGTCCCGTCGAGGCTGGGGACGGGGGCCAGCCGGATCGCGCCCGCCACCGTCGACTTCGCGGGGTCGTTGTAGCTGCGCAGCGCGTACCGGGGGGCGAACACGAAGGCGTACTGGCCGGCCATCACCGCGTTGTCCATGGGGATGGGCAGCGTCTGCACGCACGCCGGGTCGAGCACCGCCGACTGCCGCGTCACGCGCGTGAGCCACTCGAAGACGCCCACGGTGGCCGAGCCGGGAGCGCTCATCACGGGCGCGAGCCGCTCGTCGAACAGGTCCTGCCCGTTGGCGTAGACCATGGCCCAGGTCCACAGCGCCGCGGTGTCGGCGAGCTGTGCGGGCAGGCCGATCGGGAACGGCAGGATCCCCGCGTCCTTGATGCGCAGTGCTTGGTGCTCGAGCTCGTCGAGGGTGCGCGGCGGCGCGCTGATGCCGGCCTTCTCCAGGATCGCCTCGTTGTACACCAGGGCCTGCATGTCGGTGTAGTACGGCAATCCGTACCGCTTTCCGCCGTACACCATCGCCGCGGCGTTCGTCGGATAAATGGCGTCATACACCTCGGCGACGCCGGGAATGTCGTCGAGCGGCCGCAGGTACTCCGCCTCGACCGATCCGGCGAGCGAGTCGTCGTACATGTACAGCACGTCCGGGCCGGCCCCGCCGAGGAACTCCGCGGTGAGCTTGCGGATGAACTGCGCGCTCGTGATGGGCGTGTAGTCGACCTCGACGCCCGGGTTCCTGCTGGTGAACAGGTCGACGTTCTGCTGCACGAGCTGGGCCTCGTAGTCCCAGCCCTCGAACCGGATCACCCCGCTGCGTGCGGCACCGCAGGAGGCGAGCACCGGGAGCGCGGCACCGGCGGCGGCGACCCGCAGAAACGTCCGCCGATCCATCTCGCCCCCATTGGTCCGGTTCGAGCGCAATTGCCCGCCCTGCGTTCTCGGCAGCCTGCCGCCCGCTCCATCCGGATGTCAACACCACGCCGAAAGAATGCTATTTATGTATCCAGGTTCGTTTGGGGTGGCGGCCGAATCAGCCGGCGGCGGCCGCAGTGGTGAGCGTCTGCTCGATGGCGAGGCGGTAGAGCGTGGTGGGGCGGCCGCGGCGGTGGGTCTGGGCGCTGCCCTCGGGCACCGCGAGGTGGTGGGCGGCGAGCTTGCGGACCAGCCTGCGCCCGCTCGGGTCGGTGATCCCGAGCGTGTTGGCCAGGTCGCTGGGCGAGATCGGACGGCCGCGCAGCGTGCGTTCGACCGCGAGCAGCCGCGACAGCGTGGCGGCGCTGAGCCCCGCCTCGCGTGCCAGCCCCTCCAGGTGCGTGGCGTGCCCCGGGTGGGCGGGCTCCGCGGCGTCGCGCGCGGGCCCCATCGGGCCGATGATCACGCCGCTGTCCTCCAGGAGGTAGGCCACGGCGCGGCCCTCGGCCTCGGCGCGGGCGGCGGCCCGTTCGGCGAGCGCCACGCACGTGCGGGCGGAGCTGCCGATCCCGAACCCGGCGGCCACGGTGAGACCGAGCTGCTGCTCGGCCGGGCCGAGCGCGGGCACGGCGACCCAGTTGCGGGTGGCGCGCTCGAGCAGGGCCATGTGGGCGAAGACCAGCACCCCGCGCCGGCCGCGGTTCTCCATCCAGGTGTCCGCGAGCTCCGGGGTCCGGTGCAGCAACCCCGCGAGGTCGGCGCGGGCCTGGTCGACGTCGACGCCGTCGGGCTGCCGGGTGACCACGAAGACCCCGGCGGAGAACCGCAGCTCACGGGCGCGGTGCGACTGCGCGCGCAGCGCGAGGCCGTGCAGCTCGGCCCGGACGGTGGAGGGCACCGGGGTGCTCTGGACGACCGGGACGCGCCCGCGCAGGGCCCGCGCCACCGCCATCCGCGCGGTGACGACCACACCGCCCGCGGATCCCAGCGCACGCAGGTGCCGTTCCGTGATCGACGCCGGGTCCTGCCCCGCGGCGTAGGGCAGCGTGGTGATGCGCATGCCGGCCATGCCGAGCGCGCCCGTCACCTCCGCGACCTCGTCGTCGTCGAAGGTGTCGACGCTGAGCACCCGCGCGTCGGGGTGGCGGGCCTGCGCCCGGGACAGCGCCAGCGACAGGTCGAGCGCGGCCGGGCGCAGGACCGTGGTCGTCAGCGTGGCGGGCAGCAGGTCGCCGCAGGCGTCGTAGGGCAGCGGGCCGAGCAGGAGCCCGTCGACCCGGCCGGTGGCCAGCAGCTGCGCCACCTGCTCCCGGATCTCGTGCTCCTGGCGGTAGACGACCCATTCCAGCTCCGCGCCGCGCAGGGGGCGGGCGGCCTCGGTGAAGACGTCACGCTGGTCGGCGTGGACCACGATGCCGATGGCCACCGTCATGTGGTCACCTCCGTCGAGGCTCGGGACGGCGCGCCGCCGAACCTGCGAGTTGCGGCGGGCGGATCAGCGGTCGAGCACGGCCAGCGCGTCGATCTCCACGAGCATCTCCTCGCGCGGCAGCCCGACGAACACCGTGGTGCGCGCCGGCAGCACCCCGGACGGGCAGTGCTCACCGACGAAGGCCGCGTACGCCTCGTTCATCGACGCGAAGTCGTCGCGGGTGGTGAGGTAGACGCGCAGCATGATCACGTCGTCGAGATCGGCGCCCGCCGCGCGCAGGATCGCCCGCACGTTCTGCAGGGTGCGCGTGGTCTGGGCCTTGACGTCACCGGGGTGCACGAACTCGCCGGTGGCCGGGTCCTGCGGCCCCTGCCCCGACACCTGCACCATCCCGCCCTTCACCACGCCCTGGGAGAAGACGGGCATGGGGGTGGGGGCGTCGTCGGTGCGCACGGCGCGCTTCGCCTCGGTCATCGGTGGTCCTTCCTGGAGCGCGGGCTGAGATCGGATCGACCCTAACCGACCCAGCTACAACGTTTTCTGCCCTGACGAGCCGGCGACGGGCGAACGAACGGCACTCTCGTTGCCACCTAGCCGATGAGAGTGCCGTTCGTTGCGTCGACTCACAGGGATACCGTGCTACAACGTTTTCCCCTCACGGAACGGAACCCGCGATGCAGCGCCACAGCGCCCAGCTGGATACGACCACCTGGTTGGGTGCGAACTTCTGGTCCCGCGCAGGTGGCCCGCGGATGTGGACGAACTACGACCCGCACCTCGTGCGCCGCGAGCTGGCCGTGCTCGCCGAGCACGGGCTGACCATGACGCGCTCGTTCTTCTACTGGCCCGACTTCATGCCGGCGCCCGACCGCATCGACGACGAGCTGTGCGCCCATTACGCCGACTTCCTCGACGCGCACCGCGAGGCCGGCATGCAGACCATCCCGACGTTCCTGGTCGGGCACATGTCGGGGGAGAACTGGTACCCGTCCTGGCAGCAGGGGCGCGACCTGTACGCCGACGTGTGGATGGTCGGGCGGCAGGCGTGGTTCGTGCAGCGCATGACCGAGCGGTTCGCCGCGCACGACGCGGTGTGCGGGTGGCTGATCTCCAACGAGATGCCGGTGTTCGGGCGGCTGCGCGGCGAGCCGCCCGCCCCGCGCGAACAGGTGACCGCGTGGGCGCAGCTCATGGTGGCGGCCGTGCGGGCCGGGGGCGGGCACCAGCCGGTCTCGCTCGGCGACGGCGCGTGGGGCATCGAGGTCACAGGCAGGGACAACGGCTTCTCGCTGCGCGACACCGCCGAGTTCGTCGACTTCGTCGGCCCGCACATCTACCGCGTGGACAACGACGTGGTGCGCCAGCACCACCGCGCCGCGTTCGAGTGCGAGCTCGCCGCCGTCGCCGGCCGTCCGGTGGTGCTGGAGGAGTTCGGGCTGTCCACCGACACCGCATCGGCCCGCAACGCGGGCCACTACTACCGCCAGGCGCTGCACGGCTCCCTGCTCGGCGGCGCCCGCGGCTGGATCGCCTGGAACAACACCGACTTCGACGACCTGGCCGACGTCTCGCCGTACGACCACCACGGCTTCGAGCTGCACTTCGGCATCACCGACTCGACCGGTGCGCCGAAGGAGCCGCTGCGCGAGATGGCGGCGTTCGCGCAGATCCTGCGCCGGGTCGACGTCGCCCGTTGCCGTCGCGTCGACACCGACGCCGCGCTGCTCGTGCCGGCGTTCCTGGAGAAGGGCCTGCCCTACGGCTACCCCGAGGACCGGCCCGTCGTGTTCGACGCGCTGCGCCAGGCCTACACGAGCGCCCGGGGCGCGGACCTGCCGTTGGCTTTCGTGCGCGAGGTCGACGGGCTCGACCCGTCGGCCGGGCTGTACCTGCTGCCCTCGACCCGCCAGATCACCGCGCCGACGCGCAACCGGCTGGAGGAGCTCGCCCGCGGCGGCGCCACCGTCTACCTGTCGTACCTGTCGGGGGAGACCGGCACGACCCGTGGCCCGTGGTTCCAGGACCTCGACGGCCTGTTCGGCGTGCGGCAGCAGCTGTCGTACTGGGTGCAGGACCTCATCGAGGACGACGTCGTCGAGATGCGGTTCGAGGGGGACTTCGGCTCCCTGCGCGCGGGCACGGTGCTGCGGTTCGCGGTGGCCGGCAGCCCGGACGCGCGCGCGTACCTGCCGGTGGAGCCGGACGGCGCCGAGGTCGTGGCCCGCGACGCGCGCGGGCGCCCGGCGCTGCTGCGGTACCGCATCGGCGCAGGCGAGGCGATCCTGAGCACCTACCCCGTGGAGTACCTGGCGGCGAAGGCCCACCGGGTGAACCCGGAGGACACGGTGCGGCTCTACGGCGCGCTGGCCGAGGTCGCAGGCGTGCGTCGCGAGGTGACCGTCGAGCACCGGGCGGTCGGCGCCGACGTGCTCGTGCACGCCGACGGCCGCCGCTACGCGTGGCTGGTGAGCCAGTCGGCCGACCCGGTGACGGTGGCGCCGGTGGTCGCCGACGGCACGCTGCACACCCTCGACGGGCAACCGGTCGGGGAGGTCGTGCTCGACGCGTACGGGGTTGCGGTCCTGGAGATCATCGGAGGATGACCGACTCCACGCTGCTTCGCGACGTCCTCGTCCCCGAGGCCGGCCCCGCCGACCTGCTGCTGCGCGACGGCCGCGTCGCCGCCGTCACCCCTGCCGGTACGGGAGAGGCCGGCGCCGCCGAGGTCGTCGAGGGCGGCGGGCGATGGGCGCTGCCCGGGTTCGTCGACGCCCACGTGCACGGCGAGGCCGCGGTGTTCGACCCGGACGTGCAGCTGGCGATGCTGCGCCAGGGGATCACGACGGTCGTGCTGGGCCAGGACGGCGTGTCGGTGGCACCGAGTCCCGTGGGCGGGCCGCACGACGCCACGGCGTACGCCACGAGCTACTTCGCCGCGATCAACGGCGCCCACCCCGGCTTCACCGGCGGCTCGGTGGCCGACGTGCTGGCCACCTACGACGGCGCGACCGCCGTCAACGTGGCCTACCTCGCCCCGCACGGCACGCTGCGGTTCGCCGTGGTGGGCGGCGACCTGCGCCCGGCCACCGGCGCGGAGGTCGAGGCGATGGCGGCGCTCCTGGCGCAGGCCGTCGCCGACGGCGCCTGCGGGTTGTCCACCGGCCTGGAGTACCTGCCGGGCGGCGCGGCGGAGCGCGACGAGCTGGTGGCGCTGTGCCGGGTCGTCGCCGGGGCGGGGCTGCCGCACGTCAGCCACATGCGCGGTTACGAGGCGGCGGTCCCGGCCGCGCTCGCCGAGCTCGTCGACATCGCGCGGTCCAGCGGCGTCGCGACGCACGTCTCGCACCTGCACGGCCCGGCCGACGTCGTCGAGGCCGCGCTCGCCGACGCGGCCGCCGCCGGCGTGGACGTGACCTTCGACTCCTACCCCTACCTGCGCGGCTGCACGATCCTGTCGATGTTGACGCTGCCGGGCTGGGTGCCGGTGGCCGAACCGGAGCGCGCGCTGGCGCTGCTCGCCTCCCCGCGGCGCGCGGAGGTGCTGGAGCACCTCGCGGGGCTGACCGACCTGTGGCCGCGCACCACCCTCGCGTCGGTGCCCGGCCCGCTCGCGTGGGCGGAGGGACTGACACTGCCCGAGGTCGCCGCCCGGCTCGGCCTGCCGGTGCCCGAGACCGTGCTCGAGCTGCTCGTCCGCAGCGGGCTGCGGGTCAGCGCCGTGTTCGCCCAGCCGCCGACGAACTCCGGGGCCTCGGTACGGCGGTTGCTGGAGCACCCCGGCCACCTGGCCGGCTCCGACGCGATCTACCTGGGCGGGCGCCCCCACCCCCGCGGCTGGGGCGCGTTCGCCCGGATCTTCGCGCTCGGCGTGCACGAGCTGGGCGGCTGGTCGATCGACGATGTCGTCGCGCACCTGTCCGGTCGGGCCGCGGCGCTGTTCCGGCTGCCCGGGCGGGGTCGGCTGAGCCCCGGCGCCGTCGCGGACGTCGTGCTCGCCGACCCGGCGGCCGTGCGCGACCGCTCCGCCTACGCCGACCCGCGCCGGCCTGCGGAAGGCATCGACGACGTGTGGGTCGGCGGGGTTGCCGCCCTGCGTGACGGCCGGGAAACCGGGGCCACCCCGGGCCGCGCCGTGCGTCCCGGCCCGGCCTGATCCGGCCGTGATCCGGCGGAGCGGGATCGGGCACGGCATGATCTGCCCCGTGCTGCTGCAGTTCCCCGATCCCGTCGTCACCGTGACCACCAAGGGTTGGCGGGTGCCGGAGCCGCTGGCGGCCCAGCGGGTCCGCCGCGACCGGCCCGCCCTCGCCCACCTCCCGTTGTCGTGGCCGCTGGCCACCCTCGACGGCGCTGCCCTCCGGCACAACATCGAGTCGGTCGCGCGGCTGTGCGCGGAGGCGGGCGTGGAGATCGCCCCCCACCTGAAGACCACGATGGCCCCGCTGGTTCTCCAGGCCCAGCTGGCGGCCGGGGCGTGGGGGGCCACCGTCGCGACGCCCGCGCAGGCCAGGACGGCCCTGAGCTGGGGCACCCCGCAGGTCCTGCTGGCCAACGAGCTGGTCGACGCGGGCGACGCGGGCGACCTGATCGAGCGGGTGGTCGGCGCGCCCGAGGGCACGCAGCTGTGGTGCTACGTCGACTCGCAGGTCGGGGTCGAGCTGCTGGCGCGCGTGGCCGCGGGTCGCGGCGACCGGCTCGGGGTGCTGATCGAGCTCGGGGTGCCCGGCAGGCGCACCGGCGTGCGCACGGTGGCCGACGCCGTCGCGCTCGCCCAGGCCGCTCGCGCCGCCGGGCTGCGGGTGCTCGGCGTGGCCGGCTACGAGGGCAGCGTCACCGGCACGACCCGCCCCGACGACCTGGCCCGGGTGGGGGAGTACCTCGCTGCGCTGCGGCAGCTCGCCGACGAGCTGGTGACCGGCGGGCTGCTGGCCGATCCCGCCGCGCCCGTCGTGATCTCCGCGGGTGGCAGCTCCTTCGTGGACGTGGTGCTCGACGTGCTCCCCGGACCGTTGCCCGGCGGCGCCCCGGTGCGCGTCCTGCTGCGTTCGGGGGCCTACGTCGCGCACGACCACGGCCTCTACAGCCGCACCGACCCGTGGTCCCGGATCCCGGGCAGTGCCCGGCTGCGCCCGGCCGTCCAGGTGCTGGGGCAGGTGTTGTCGGTGCCGGAGCAGGGGCTGGCGCTGGTCGGCGTGGGACGCCGCGACGTCCCGTTCGACCAGGACCTGCCGGTGCCGTTGCTCGTGCACCCCCGGGCGAACGGGCGTCGTACGCCGCGCCAGGCCGCCGGTCGCAGCGTCGAGCTCAACGACCAGCACCTCTACCTGCGCGACGAGCCCGGCCTCGTGCCCGGCGACCTGCTGGCGCTGGGCATCTCGCACCCGTGCACGCTGTTCGACAAGTGGCGCATCCTGCCGCTCGTGGAGGGCGACCGGGTCGTGGACCTCGTGGAGACGTACTTCTGACGACGCTGGTGCAATGCACTGATTGCACAAGAGCCATCGATGTGCAATCCTGGTGTTGCAGGTCAGGAGCGCCGGTGACGACCGCCCTGGCCTGCCTCACCACCAGATCAGGAGCAGCTCCATGGACAACCCCGAGCACCCCTCCTACGAGGGTGGGCGGAACATCGCGATGAAAGTTCCGCCGCACCAGTGGTCGCAGACCGTGGCCTTCTACCGGGACACCCTCGGCCTTCGCGAGCTGGGCAACCCCTTCGACTCCGGCCCGCAGTCGGTGGGGTTCGCCTTCGGGGCCAACCGGTTGTGGATCGATCGCGTGCCCGGGATGAGCCAGGCCGAGCTGTGGCTGCAAGTCACCACTGCCGACACCGCCGCCGCCGCGGGCCACCTGGCGGCCGCAGGAGTGCACCGCTGCGACGAGATCGAGCCGCTGGACGGCGACTCGGCGTACTGGGTCACCAACCCGGCCGCGATCGTCCATCTGGTCTCCGAGCCCGACCCGGTCTGAATCCGGCCCGCCGAGCCGGGCAGGGTCCGGTGACGGGTGTCACCCTCGTTCCATGACCGCGGAGAGCCCTCGCCCCCGGACCGACGTCGACAAGGCCCTGCTCGGCCACGCCACCTACCGCAGCCTGGGTGAGCAGCAGCTCTCGCCGGCCGAGGAGCGGTTCGAGAAGGGCCGCCGGACGGTCGGGCTCTTCCTCGCGCCGCTCGTCACGATCGTCTTCCTCGCCCTCCCGCTGGGCCTCGAACCGCAGCAGCAGAACCTCGCCGCGGTGCTGCTCGGGGTGATCGTCCTGTGGGTCACCGAGGCCGTCCCGATCCCGATCGGCGGCCTCATCGGTGTGGCAGTGGTGGTGTTCCTGCAGGTCGAGCCGGCCGACGACGTGCTCGCGAACTTCGGCTCGTCCACGGTCTTCACGTTCATCGGCGCGTTCATCCTCGCCCAGGCGATGCTCAAGCACGGCCTGGCGCGGCGTTTCGCGTTCCGGATCCTCGCGTTGCCCCGGGTGGGGAACTCCACGTTCGGGGTGATCATCGCGTTCGGCGCGATCACCGCGCTGCTCTCGGCGTTCGTGTCGAACACCGCGACCGTCGCGATGCTGCTGCCCACGGCGCTGGGCATCCTCGGCGTGATCGCCAAGCTGCTGCAGGAGCGCGGCCTGGTGGCGTCCGACTTCGACCCGCTGCGGCTGCGCGTCGGCGCGGCGATCATGTTGATGCTGGCCTACGGCGCGAGCGTGGGCGGCCTGCTCACCCCCGTCGGCAGCCCGCCGAACCTCATCGGGCGCGGCCTGATCGAGCAGGCCACCGGGGAGCGCATCAGCTTCGCGGCGTGGATGGGCATGGCCGTGCCGATCTGCCTGCTGATGTTCGTGGCGCTCGCCGTCGTGCTGCTGCTGATCAACAAGCCCGAGATCCGGCGCATCGACGGCGTCGAGGACTACGTGGCCCGGCAGCGCGCCGAGATGGGGCCGCTGTCGCGCGCGGAGAAGAACACGCTGATCGCCTTCGGCATCACCGTGGCGCTGTGGATCTTCCCCGGCATCGTGGCGCTGGTCGCGGGCACCGACTCCGACTTCTACACCGCCGTCACCGACCGGCTCGACGAGGGCATGGTCGCCGTGCTCGGCGCCTCGCTGCTCTACCTGCTGCCCACGGACTGGCGGAACCGCGAGTTCACGCTGCGCTGGAGCGATGCCGCGGACATCGACTGGGGCACGATCGTGCTCTTCGGCACCGGCATCATCTTCGGCGCGCTGCTCTCCTCCACCGGCCTCGCCGAGACGATCGGCAACGGGGTCTCCGCCGGCCTCGGGCTCACCAGCATCGTCGCGATCACGATCTTCGCGGTGCTGCTCGCGATCGTCGTGTCGGAGACCACGAGCAATACGGCGTCGGCCGCGGTGGTCGTGCCGATCGTGATCCCGGTGGCCCTCGCCGCGGGCGTCAACCCGTTCGTGCCGGCGATCGCGGCCACCTTCGCGGCGTCGTTCGGGTTCATGCTGCCGGTGTCGACACCGCAGAACGCGGTGGTCTACGGCTCGGGTGCGGTGCCGATCACCACGATGATCCGCTCCGGCTTCTCGTTCGACGTGCTCGGCGCGATCCTCATCATCGTGATCCTGCCGCTGATGGTGGCGCTGCTGGGGTTCGGGGCGGCCTGAGGCACGGCGAGACAGGGTCCTCGCACGCGACCCGTCAGGCGTCCGACGGACCCCGATCGACAGAGGTGGGGAGGACGCCCATCGCGACGTCGACGATGGCGGCCCGCGGTGCGAGGCGTGAGACCTCGGGGATGGGGATCCACTGCGCGAAGTCGGTCGTGCCGCCGACCTCCGTGGTGCCCAACTCCCCGCCCACGATCGTGGCAGCGAGGAGGAAGCGCTGGGAACGGAACGGGCGACGATGATCGGCGCGTGGAGCGGTGACGTGGTGCTCCGCGAGCACCCGGCCCACGTCCACCCGGTAGCCGGTCTCTTCGAACACCTCACGGGCAACTGCGTCACTGATGGACTCGTCGAACTCGACTCCCCCGCCCGGCATGGTCCAGCACGGCTCAGCGCGAGCGCTCCCGTTGAACCATGTCAGCAGGATGTGCCCATCTGCACTGACCAGCAGCCCGTAGGCGGCGATACGGGTGTCGTACTCGGTGAAATGCACGAGCCGAAGCTACCGGTGTCGCCGGTGCCTTGATCATCAGTTCTGCCCAGGGCGGCCTCGTGGAACCGGCGCGGCCGACCCTGGCTGTGGCAGGAGCCGTCGGGCGCCCTGCGGTGAGGGACACTGGCGGCCGTGCAGAGAATCGCCGTGATCCCCGGGGACGGGATCGGTTCCGAAGTGATCGACTCCGCTCGCGCCGTGCTCGACGCGGTGTGCGCCCGCCACTCGGTGTCGTTGGAGTACACCGAGTTCGACTGGTCGTGCGAGCGGTACGCGAACGAGGGCGCGATGATGCCCGCCGACGGCATCGAGACGTTGCGCGGCTTCGACGCGATCCTGCTCGGGGCCGTCGGCTGGCCGGGCGTGCCCGACCACGTCTCGCTCTGGGGCCTGCTCATCCCGATCCGCCGCACCTTCCGCCAGTACGTCAACCTGCGCCCGATCCGGGTGTTCGAGGGCGTGCAGAGCCCGCTGCGCGGCGCCGACGACGTCGACTTCGTGGTGGTGCGGGAGAACGTCGAGGGCGAGTACTCCGAGGTCGGCGGCCGGGTGAACCGCGGGTTCCCGGACGAGCTGGCCGTCCAGGAGTCGGTGTTCACGCGGGTCGGGGTGAGCCGGATCGCCGACTTCGCGTTCGAGCTGGCCGCCTCGCGCCGCGGCTACGTCACGAGCGCGACGAAGTCGAACGGCATCGTGCACACCCTGCCGTTCTGGGACGAGGTCGTGGCCGAGCGCGCGGCGCGGCACCCGGACGTCCGGTTCGACAGCGAGCACATCGACGCCCTCGCCGCGAAGTTCGTGCTGCAGCCGCAGCGGTTCGACGTGGTGGTGGGCTCGAACCTGTTCGGCGACATCCTCTCCGACCTGGCCGCCGCGGTCGCCGGCTCCATCGGCATCGCCCCCTCGGCCAACCTGGACCCGACCAAGGAGTTCCCCTCGATGTTCGAGCCGGTGCACGGCTCGGCCCCGGACATCGCGGGCCAGGGCATCGCCAACCCCGTCGGTGCGGTGTGGTCGGCGGCGCTGATGCTGGAGCACCTGGGCCACGCGGCCGCCGCCGCGGACGTCGTGGCTGCGATGGAGACGACCCTGCGCGACGGGTCAACCCGCACGAAGGACCTGGGCGGCACGGCGACCACGCAGGAGGTCACGCAGGCCCTGGTGACGGCGCTGGGCTAAGGCTCTCCAGAAGTTCAGGAAAGCCACATTCAGGTCCTGCAGGTTCATGGATGTGGCTTTCCTGAACCTCAGCCGGCGGCGAGGACCTTGCCGGGGTTGAGGATGCCCTGCGGGTCGAACGCTTCCTTGATCCTCCGGTGCAGATCGAGGCTCAGGTCGCCCAGTTCCGTCGCCAGCCAGTCGCGCTTCAGGACGCCCACGCCGTGCTCGCCGGTGATCGTGCCGCCCAGCGCCAAGCCTAGCTGCATGATCGCGTCGAAGGCGCGCTGGGCCCGGTCGACGGCGGCCGGGTCGCCGCGGTCGAAGATCACGGTGGGGTGCATGTTGCCGTCACCCACGTGGCCGGGGCAGGAGACGAGCACGCCGTGCTCCTGCGCGATCGCGGTGATGCCGTCCAGCAGCTCGACCAGCCGGGAGCGCGGCACGGCCACGTCGTCGATGAGCGTGGAGCCGAGCTTCTCCACCGCGAAGTGCACGATCCGGCGGGCCTCCATGAGCATGGCCGACTCGGTGGCGTCCGACGCCACGGCCACGTCGAGCGCCCCCAGCTCGCTGCAGATCGCGCCCATCGCCGCGACGTCCTCGGCCGCGCGGGGCCCGCGGTCGGACTGGGTGAGCAGCAGCGCGCCGGCACCGGTCGGCAGGCCCATGTCGCGGTAGTCCTGGATCGCCCGCACCGTGACGCCGTCGAGGAACTCGCACATCGACGGCGCCAGGCCCGCGGCCATGATCCGGGTGACGGCCGAGAGGGCGTCGGCGGCCGAGCCGAACGCCGCGGCCATCGTCAGGGCGGCCTCCGGCGCGGGCTTCAGCCCGAGCGTGGCCTGCGTGATCACGCCGAGGGTGCCCTCGGAGCCGACGAGCAGCTTCGTGAGGTCGTAGCCGGCCACGCCCTTCGCGGTGCGCCGCCCGGTGCGCAGCAGCTCGCCGCTCGCGGTGACGACCTCGAGCCCGCGGACGAAGTCGGTGGTCACGCCGTACTTCACGCAGCACAGCCCGCCCGCGTTGGTGGCGAGGTTGCCGCCGATCGTCGACAGCTCCCACGACGAGGGGTCCGGCGGGTAGTAGAGGTCCTGCTCGAGTACGGCGCGCGAGAGCACGGCGTTCAGCACACCGGGCTCGACCACGGCCACCTGGTCGACCGGGTCGATCTCCAGGATCCGGTCCATCCGGGTGAGGGAGACCACGATGCCGCCGTCGACGGCGTTGGCCGCGCCCGACAGCCCCGACCGCGCGCCCTGCGGCACCACCGGCACCCGGTGCGCCGACGCCACCCGCAGCACGTGCTGCACCTGCGCGGTCTCCGTCGGGCGCACCACGGCGAGCGGGGCGCCCGCGGCGCAGAAGTTCGCCTCGTCGTGCCGGTAGGCCTCGGTGCTGACCGGATCGGTGAGCAGCGCGTCGGCAGGCAGTCCGGCGGCGAGTTCGTCGAGAACGGTCATGGGGTCCCCCTGTGTCTGATGGCCTCCGCGTCGCTGCGGCGGCTCACGGGCCTTCAAGCGCCGCTGGGTCTGTTGGCTTCCGGGGCGGCTCGCGCTGGTCGCACATCGATCGTGGTGCCGGCACACCGACTGCAGTCGGTGTGCCAGCGAGGAAGTCGGTGCGTGAGCCATGAAGTCGGTGCGCGAGCGAGGAAGTCGGTGTGCGCGCGGGGCGGCCGCGGCGCCCGGGTCGTCGCACACCGATTGTGGTGCTGCCACACCGACTGCAGTCGGTGTGTGAGTGCGGCAGTCGGTGTGTGAGCGTCATGTCGGGCGGAGGCGGGCGTGGCTCGACTCCAGGTGCGCGCGCATCGCCGCCGCGGCGCGGGTCGGGTCGCGGGCCTGGACGGCGTCGGTGATGCGGCGGTGTTCGGCGAGGGCCTGCGGGCCGATGCCCCGGTCGTAGTACTGCCGGTAGATGTGCAGGTGCCAGTTCGTGCGCTCGAACGCCTCGCGCACCTGGTCGCTGCCGGCGAGCTCGGCGACCAGCAGGTGGAAGCGCGCGTCGTGCGCGCTGAAGGCGCGGTACGCCGCGTAGGTGTCGGCCTCCGGCGCGTCGGCCGCCGTGAGCTCGGCCACCAGTCGGGCCCGGCCGGCGTCGTCCGCCCGCTCCGCGGCCCGGCCCGCCGCCCACGGCTCGATGAGCAGCCGGAACCGGTAGAGGTCGGCGAGCTGATCGGGGGTCAGCAGCGGTGTGGTGCGGTAGCCGCGCAGCGGTTCCTTGACGACGAGCTGCGCCGACTCCAGCCGGGCGAGCGCCTCGCGCACCGGCGTGGGGGAGACGCCCAGCTCGCGGGCGAGGCCGTCGATCGAGACGCGGGCGCCCGGGGCGATCCCGTGATCCATGATCATGGCCTTGATCGCCTCGTGCACGTCGTCGACGAGCACGGGCCGGCTTCCCGGCCGCGGTGCGCGGGGCCCTGGCGTCACCGGGAAGATCCTATAGGATCCACGCGCAGCGTGTGCCGCGAACGGACAGGAGCCGTGGAGTATGGAGATCGTCCGCTACGTCGAGCAGGGTGGGACGCAGCCCCGGGTGGGGGTGCGCCGCGAGGGCAAGATCGCCCCGGTGCGCTACGGCTCGGTCGCCGAGCTGCTCCAGGAGTCGCAGGACGCCCTGCGCGCCGGCCTGGAGCCCACCGGGCCGGAGGTGGACGCCGCCACGGTCACCTACCTGCCGCCCGTCGACGGGCGCACCGAGGTGTGGGCCTCCGGCGTCACCTACGAACGCTCCCGCGCCGGCCGGGTGGAGGAGAGCGTCCAGGCGTCGGTGTACGAGCTCGTCTATGACGCGCCGCGTCCCGAGCTGTTCCTCAAGTCGGTGGCCTGGCGCGTGGTCACCGACGGCGAGCCGGTGGCCGTGCGCGCCGACTCCGAGGTCGACGTCCCGGAGCCCGAGCTCGCGGTCGTGACCAACAGCGCCGGGGAGATCGTCGGTTACACCGTCTGCAACGACGTGAGCTCGCGCTCCATCGAGGGCGAGAACCCGCTCTACATCCCGCAGGCGAAGATCTTCAGCGGTTGCTGCGCGCTGGCCACGGGTATCCGCCCGGCGTGGGAGGTCGACACGGCCGACCTGGCGATCACCATGAAGGTGGTGCGCGACGGCGCCACCGCCTTCGAGGGCGAGACCAGCACGGCCCGTCTGCACCGCACGCTGGAGGAGCTGGTGGAGGTGCTCTACGCGCCCACCGACTTCCCCGACGGGGCGATCCTGTCCACCGGCACGGGTATCGTCCCGGAGCTGAGCTTCTCGCTCGCCGAGGGCGATGTCGTGGAGATCGACATCGCCGAGGTGGGCACCCTGACCAACCCCGTCGTACGGGGTCGCGAACCGTTGGCCTGGCTGGTGGACGCCTGCGAGCGTCCGGCCGCCAGGCGGAAGGGACAGCAGTGACCGTTCCCGACACCACGCCCGAGGAGATCGAGCGCATCCTCGCGGCCGCCGCGCAGGCCGCCGGACCGTTCGCGGCGCTGCGCCCGGCCGAGCGCGCCCGGCTGCTGCGCGCGGCCGCCGACGCCCTCGACGCCGCGGCCGGCGAGCTCGTGCCGATCGCGATCGAGGAGTCGTCCCTGCCCGAGGGCCGGCTGACCGGTGAGGTCGCCCGTTCCAGCGGCCAGCTGCGGCTGTTCGCCGACGCGCTCGACGAGGGCTCCTACCTCGAGGTGACCCTCGACTCGGCCGACGCGAACGCCTCCCCGGTGCCGCGTCCGGACCTGCGCCGGATGCTGCTGCCGCTCGGCCCGGTCGCCGTCTTCGCGGCCAGCAACTTCCCGTTCGCGTTCAGCGTGCCCGGCGGCGACACCGCGTCCGCGCTCGCGGCCGGCTGCCCCGTCGTGCTCAAGGCCCATCCCGGCCACCCGCGGCTGTCGGTGCGCACCGGCGAGGTGCTCGTCGAGGCACTGCGTGCCGCAGGCGCCCCCGACGGCACGTTCGCCGTGGTGCACGGCATGGACGCGGGCGCCACGGTGCTCACCGACCCGCGGATCAAGGCCGGCGCGTTCACCGGCTCGGTCAAGGGCGGCATGGCGCTGCTGGAGATCGCGACCAAGCGCGCCGAGCCGATCCCGTTCTACGGCGAGCTGGGCAGCCTGAACCCCGTGTTCGTCACGCCGGCCGCGATCGCCGCCCGTGGCAACGACCTCGCCGACGGTTACGTCGGCTCGTTCACCCTCGGCACCGGTCAGTTCTGCACCAAGCCGGGCCTGCTGTTCCTGCCCGCGGGCCACGGCCTGGAGGAGCGGCTCACCGAGGCCGTGCGGAACGCGGCGCCCGCCGGCATGCTCAACGACCGGATCCGCGAGGGGCACGCCCACGAGCGGGACCGGCTGGAGGGCCTGGGCCCGGTGCGCACGCTGGTGCACGGCGCCGACACCGACGCGGGCGTCGCGCCCACGCTGCTGGCCACCACCGCCAAGGAGCTGCTCGCCGACCCGGACTCGCTGCTGCAGGAGTGCTTCGGGCCCACCTCGATCGTCGTCGAGTACAGCGACCCCGACGAGATGCTGGCCGCCGCGGAGGCGTTCGGCGGCAACCTGACCGCCACCGTGCAGGCGGAGGACTCCGACGCCGCCACCTTGGCGCCGCTGCTCGACGCGCTGCGCGACCGCGCGGGCCGGCTGGTCTACAACGGCTGGCCCACCGGTGTGGCCGTGTCGTGGGCGATGCACCACGGCGGCCCGTTCCCGTCCACCACGGCGTCGATCCACACGAGCGTCGGCGTCACGGCGCTGCGCCGCTTCCTGCGCCCGGTCTGCTACCAGAACACCCCGCAGGCCCTGCTGCCCGAGGCGCTGCAGGACAGCAACCCCCTGGGCCTCCCGCGCCGCCTCGACGGGGTGCTCACCGGAGCCTGACCCACGCGACCAACGGCACTCTCGTCTGCTAGGCAGCGACGAGAGTGCCGTTGGTTGCAGGGGGTGTGGCTCAGCGCACCGGGGCACCCGGCCCCAGCGGGATGCCCAGGGCCCACCACGCCAGGAACAGCAGGGTCCAGACCGTCGTCATCGCGATGGCCAGCGGCAGGGTGTAGGACGCGAGGGTGCCGATGCCGGCGTCCTTGCGGTACCGCTGCAGGAAGCCCAGCGCCATGATGAAGTACGGGCTCATCGGCGTGATCGCGGTGGAGCCGGAGTCGGCGATGCGGAACAAGGCCTGCGTGGTCTCCGGCGGAACGTCCACGAGCATCAGCATCGGCACGATCACCGGCGCCGCGATCGACCACATCGCCGAGCCGCTGGTCACCATGATGTTCACCAGGGTGAGCAGTACGAGCACCAGCAGGAAGATCACCACGATCGGCGTGCCGGTGGTCTGCAGCGCCTCGGCCGCGACCACGGCGAGCACGTCGCCGACGTGCGACCAGTCGAAGTAGGCGAGGAACTGGGCGATCGCGAAGAACAGCACCAGCACGGGCGCCATCTGCTTGAGGCCCTCGACCATCAGCTTCGGCACGTCGGCGGCCGTGGTGATCGTGCCGACGCGGGTGCCGTAGACGATGCCGACCAGGCCGAACAGGAGCGCGACGAGCGCGGCCACGCCCTCGAGCAGCGGCGACTCCACGATGCTGCCGCCCTCGCCCCGCAGCGGTGACGACGCCGGCGCCACGACGGCGACCAGCACGATCAGCGCCACCAGGAGGGCGAGCCCGGCCAGCCGCACCGCCGAGCGCTCGCGGCTGCTGAGCTGCAGCTGCCCCAGGTCGTCGTCGGGTGCGTCCGGGTCGGCGTCCAGGTCGGGCCGCTTGCTCAGCACCAGGCGGGTCATCGCGGTGATCACCAGTGCCAGCACCACCGACGAGGCGATGTTGAAGAACCAGTTGCTGATCGGTGAGACGTAGGCGCCGGGGTCGATGATCTGGGCGGCCGCGGTCGTGATCCCCGCGAAGATCGCGTCGTTCGGGGTGGGGATCGGGCTCGCGTCGTAGCCGGACGCGATCGAGGTGTAGGCCACGACGATGCCCAGGATCGGCGAGCGGCCCACGGCGCGGAAGGCGAGCCCGCCCAGCGGCACGAGGATGATGTACGCCGCCGCGGACGCGACGTGGGCGGCCGTGCCCGCGAAGGCCACGGCGAACACGACCAGCGAGGCGGGTACCCGCGAGACGCTCACCCGCATCACGGCGGCGAGGAAGCCGGTGCGTTCGGCCACCGCCACGCCCATGATCACCACGACGATCGTGGCCATCGGCGGGAACGACGCGAAGTTGTCGACCATCGTGGAGACGGCCATGGCGAGGCCGTCGCCCGACAGCAGGTTCCGCACCGTGACGGTCTCGCCGTCGCTGGGCGAGACGACCGAGACCCCGGCCGTCGCGAGCGCGGCGCTGACGACCGCGAGGATCCCCGAGAGCACCCAGAACAGCCAGAACGGGTGGGGGAGGGCGTTGCCGACGCGCTCCACGACGGCCATCGCCCGGACGATGCGCGGCAGGTCCTGCCGCTCCGGCGTGCTCGTGGTCGTCATGACGCCTCCTTCACGGGCAACCGGTGGTGGCGCAGGAACTCCCACGCCACCTCGTGCGCCTCGATCGTCTGGGTCGTGTGGCCGCCGCCGGAGTAGCTGTCGGAGCCGGGCCAGGTGTGCCCGCCGCCCTCGACGGCGACGTGCCGGACCTGTGCCCCGCCCTCGCAGCCGGTCCAGCGGCTGACGGTGACGTCCGCGCCCACCGTCTCGTGCTGCGGACCGGCGTGGCAGCCGTCGCGCTGCGCCCAGGCCGCGGCCCAGTCGGCGATGGCGGGCAGCCCCCGTTCGGTGTCGCCGGTGTAGGGGATCGTGGCATCGCCGGTCCCGTGGAACTCGATGACCGGCACGGCGCGTGCGGGCTCGCAGGGCGGCTCGCCGGTGCCGTAGAAGGCCCCGGCGACGGGCGCGATCGCGGTGATCCGCTCCGAGGCGCGGCAGGCGAGGATGCCGGTGAAGCCGGCCCCGTTCGACTTGCCGGTGGCGTAGACCCGGCGCTCGTCCACGCAGAGGCCGGACTCCAGCCGGTCGAGCAGGTCGGAGGTGAAGGCCAGGTCGTCCACGCCGGGCGCGGAGTAGGGCGCGCCCTGCCAGGCCTGGCGCTCGCCGTCGCCCTGCCCGACCACGCCGTTCGGGTACGCGACGATCGCGGGCAGTGTGGAGAGCTTCGAGAACTCCTCGGTGCGCGCGCCGGAGTTGCCGCGGCCGTGGAACACCAGCACCACCGGCCAGGCCCGGGCGGGGTCGTAGCCGGGTGGGAGGTGTAGCTGGTAGGTGCGGTCGCGGTCGCCGCTGCGGACGGTCTGCAGCACGCTGGTGCCCGGGTCCTGGGGCGCCGCCTGCCCGCAGCCTGCGGAGCGGCGCTCGGGTTGGGCGAGGGCGGGCGGCGCCGCGCACACCGTCGCGACCAGTGCGATCGCGGCGGTGGCGGCGATGCGCCCCCACCTGCGGGTGGTGGTCATGGTGTCCCTTCGGTCGGCGTCCTCGACGGCCGGCGGAGCGCTGCATCAGGGCGCGGGGGATCGACGGCGGAACCGGTGGGGTGCCGTCGGGATGCGGTGTTCAGGTGTCGATCAGGCCTTCAGCCACTCCGTGACGAAGTCGGTGATGCGCGCGACGATCGCGTCGACGAGCGCGGCGCCGTCCTCGGGCGTGGCCCGGCGGGGGTCGCCGAGCACGCCGTTGGCCGAAAGGCGGTCGTAGCGGGCGGTGAGGCGCGGCCCGCCCGCCCGGCGCGTCACGGCACCGAGCGCGTCGAGCTCGGCGAGCCGCGTGGTGCCGGGCTCGAGGTCCCCGCGCCGCACCAGGTGCGGGGCGATCTCGAGCATCTGCGCGGTCTCGGCCTCGCCGCTGTGCCCGTGCACCTCGCTGACGTCCATGCCTGCGACGACGTCGGCCGCGAGCGTGGTGAGCGGGGTCCAGGCGAACTGCAGGTCCGGGTGCGTGGTGAGCAGGTCCTGCGCGACGGTCCCGAGGGTGGCGTTGTTGCCGCCGTGCCCGGTGATCACCAGGACCTTCCGCCAGCCGTGCCGGTACAGCGCGTCGGTGTACTCGCGCAGCACCGCGGCCAGCGTCGTGGTGGTGAGCGTGACCGTCCCGGCGAAGGCCATGTGGTGCGGCGAGACGCCGACGGGCACGGACGGCCCGATCACCGCGCTCCCGTCGAGCTGCGCGGCCACGCGCTCGGCGACGTGTTCGGCCCGGACGAGGTCGGTGGCCAGCGGCAGGCCCGGCCCGTGCTGCTCGAAGGCGCCCGCGGGCAGCAGCACCACGGGGCTCGCGAGCACGGCGCCGGCCGCCTCGGTGGTGGTCATCTCGCCCAGTCGGTGCGCGTTCACGTCCGCACCGCCTCGCGGATCGACGCCAGGTGCTCCGCGGTCAGGCGGTGCGCGAGGTCGGCGTCGCCGCCGCGCACGGCGTCGAGGATGCGGACGTGCTCGGCGTGGTCGCGCTCGCGGTCGTCGTAGCGGTGGCGGATCTCGATCTGCTCCCGCACGCGCACGTGCAGCAGGGCCTCGACGGTCTCGCGCAGCAGCGCGTTGCCGGTGGTGGCGGCCAGCGCGGCGTGGAAGTGCACCGCGGGACGCAGGTCGCCCCGCGGCGGGTGCAGGGCGTTGGTGACGCTGTCCTCGAGCTGCGCCAGCCCGCCGGCGTCCCGGGTGCGGGCGGCGGTGGCGGCGATCGAGGGCTCCAGGACGAGCCGGGCCTCGACCAGCTCGAGCACGGCGTCGGGGGAGGTGCCCGGGCGGTGCGGGTTGGCGAGCAGCCGCCGGTCGACCCCGGGGCCGACATAGGTGCCCGAGCCGTGCCGGAACTCGACGGCGCCCGTGGCCTCCAGCCGGCGCAGGGCCTCGCGCACGGTCGGGGTCGTGACCTCGAAGCGCCGGGCCAGGTCGCGCGAGGACGCGAGCACGTCTCCCGGCGCCAGCCGCTCGCTCCGGATGATCTCCACGATCTGGTCCGCCAATCGCTCGGAGAGCGTCTCACCTCGGGTCACCAAGTGACTAAATCACTTAGCGACCGGGACGGTCAACCCCGGACCGGCCCGGCCGACGAGAGTGCCGTTCGTCGCGAGGGGCTGCTCACCCCCTCGCCCGCGGCGCTAGGTTCGGGCGTGGAGCCCGCCCCCACCTGGGCGGGACCGCGCGTCCCGCAGGAGCCTGCATGACCACGACCGAGCCCCGCTCGACCAAGCCCGTCCTGATGACCGTGGACGACGACCCGGGCGTGAGCCGTTCCGTCGCCCGCGACCTGCGCCGCCGCTACGGCGCCGACCACCGGATCGTCCGCGCGGAGTCGGGCCGCGACGCGCTCGACGCGCTGCGCGAGCTCACCCTGCGCGGCGAGCCCGTGGCCGCGATCCTGGCCGACTACCGGATGCCGGAGATGAACGGCATCGAGTTCCTCGAGCAGGCCATGGACATCGCGCCGCACGCGCGCCGGGCGCTGCTCACCGCCTACGCCGACACCGACGCGGCCATCCAGGCGATCAACGTGGTCGACGTCGACCACTACCTGCTCAAGCCGTGGGACCCGCCGGAGGAGAAGCTCTACCCGGTCGTCGACGCGCTCGTGGAGACCTGGCGCGCGGTGGGGGTGCGGCCGGTCGACGAGATCCGCGTCGTCGGCCACCGCTGGTCGGCCGAGTGCTTCGCCGCGCGCGACTTCCTCGCCCGCAACGCGGTGCCCTACCGCTACTACTCCGTGGACGAGCCCGAGGGCGCGCGGCTGCTGGAGGCCGCGGGCGCCTCGCCGGACGACGTGCCGGTGCTGATCACCACCGACGGCACCGCGCTGCGTGCGCCCACGGACGCCGAGATCGCGGCCGCCGTCGGGCTCACCACCGACCCGGCCACCGACTTCTACGATCTGGTCGTGATCGGCGGCGGCCCCGCAGGCCTGGGCTCGGCCGTCTACGGCGCGTCCGAGGGCCTGCGCACCGTGCTCGTCGAGCGCCAGGCCACCGGCGGACAGGCGGGGCAGAGCTCGCGCATCGAGAACTACCTCGGCTTCCCGGACGGTGTCTCGGGTGCGCAGCTCACCGACCGCGCCCGGCGCCAGGCCGCGAAGTTCGGCGCCGAGGTGCTCACCGCGCGCGACGTCGTCGGGCTGGAGGCCCGCGGCTCCGCACGGGTGGTGAAGTTCGGCGACGGCAGCGAGATCTCCGCGCACTCCGTGGTGCTGGCCACCGGGGTGTCCTACCGCAGCCTCGACGCGCCGGGCGTCGCCGACCTGACCGGACGCGGGGTCTTCTACGGCTCGGCGGCCACCGAGGCCCCGGCCTGCCGGGGCGAGGACGTCTACATCGTCGGGGGCGCCAACTCGGCCGGCCAGGCGGCGGTGTTCTTCGCCAAGCACGCCGCCACCGTCACGCTGGTGGTGCGCGGGCCCAGCCTGGAGGCGTCGATGTCCAGCTACCTGATCAAGCAGATCGAGGCGATCGACAACATCACCGTCCGCACGGGGTGCCAGGTGGTGGAGGCGTCGGGCGACGGGCACCTGCAGTCGGTCAGCCTCTGCGAGGGCGACGTCACCGAGTCGGTGAAGGCGGGCTCGATGTTCGTGTTCATCGGCGCTGCCCCGCGCACCGAGTGGCTCGACGGGTTCGTCCGGCGCGACGCGCGCGGCTTCATCCCCACCGGCCCCGACCTCGTCGTCGACGGGCAGCGACCACCGGGCTGGACGCTCGACCGCGACCCCTACCACCTGGAGGCCAGCGTGCCCGGCGTCTTCGTGGCAGGGGACGTGCGGGCCGACTCGGTGAAGCGGGTCGCCTCCGCCGTCGGGGAGGGCGCCATGGCGGTGACGCTCGTGCACCGTTACCTGGCGGAGCAATGAGCGCGGCGGAGGCGGCGCGCCTCGCCCCCGACGAGCTGCGCACGCTGTTCCTGTTCGCCGACCTCACCGACGAGCAGGTCAGCTGGATCGTCGAGAACTCCGACGTCGTCGCGATGCCCGCCGGCCAGGACATCGTCACCGAGGGCGAGCCGTCGCGCTGCTTCTACGTGCTGCTGTCGGGCACGATCGCGATGAGCAGGATGGTGGGCGGCGACCCGGTGGAGACCACCCGCACCGACCAGCGGGGTGTGTACTTCGGCGCCACCCAGTTCTACCTCGACGACGAGTCGGCGCAGCTCTACGGGGCGTCCGTCCGGGCGATCACCGACTGCCGCGTGCTCGCCCTCCCGGCCGCCGAGTTCGCGCGCGCGTTCGCCCAGTGGTTCCCGATGGCGGTACACCTGCTCGAAGGCATGATGCTGGGGATGCGCCGCAGCAACTCGCAGGTGGCGGAGCGGGAGCGGCTGCTCGCGCTGGGCAAGCTCTCCGCGGGCCTGACGCACGAGCTGAACAACCCCGCCGCCGCGGCGGGCCGGGCCGCGGACACCCTGCGCGACAAGGTCGCCGGGATGCGCGCGAAGCTCGCCATGATCGCCGACGGGAAGATCGCCGGAGCGCAGCTGAAGAAGCTGGTGATGGCGCAGGACGAGTTCGTCAAGAAGGTCCGCCACGCGCCCGCGCTCTCCCCGCTCGAGGCCACCGACCGCGAGGACGAGCTGTCCGACTGGCTCGACGGCCGCGGCATCGAGGGCAGCTGGGACCTGGCCCCGGTGTTCGTCGCCGGTGGGCTCGGGGTGGAGGACCTGGATGCGGTCGACGCCGCGGCCAACGGGACCACGCTCGAGGGCGCGATCCGCTGGCTGGCCTACACGGTGGAGACCGAGAGCCTGCTGCGCGAGATCCTCGATGCCACGACCCGGATCTCCGACCTGGTGCTCGCGGCCAAGCAGTACTCGCAGATGGACCGCGCCCCGCACCGCTTCATCGACGTGCACGAGGGCCTCGACGCCACCCTCGTCATGTTCGGGCGCAAGCTGGGGGAGGAGGCGGGCATCGGCATCGTCAAGGAGTACGACCGGACGCTGCCGCTGATCCCCGCCTACTCCGCCGAGCTCAACCAGGTCTGGACCAACCTCATCGACAACGCGCTCGACGCGATGGACGGTTCCGGCACGCTGACCGTGCGCACCAGCCGCGCCGAGGACTGCGTGGTCGTGGAGATCGGCGACACCGGCTCCGGCATCGCGCCCGAGGTCCGGCAGCGGATCTTCGAGCCGTTCTTCACCACCAAGCCGGTCGGGCGCGGCACCGGCCTCGGGCTCGACGTCAGCTACCGGGTCGTCGTCACCCGCCACCGGGGCGACCTCTCGGTCACCTCCGAACCCGGCGACACCCGCTTCCGGGTGCGCCTGCCGATCACCGAGGAGCCCGGCGCATGACGATGCAGATGCCGATGGCCTCGGCCGACGCGCGGCTGGCCACGGGCGCGGGCCGCGCCGTCGACGTCCGGCTGGGCCCGCACGCCGTCACGGTCGACCACGCCGAGAACGGCGACGGCGCCGGGCCCAGCCCGCTCGAGCTCATGACCGGCGCGCTCGCGGCGTGCAGCGCGATGTCGGCGCGCAGCCACCTGGAGCGCGACGGCGAGCCGGGCGACATCGAGGTCACGGTCACCCTCGACGCGGGCCCGCCCACCCTGCTGTACCGGCGGGTGCTGCTCGCGTTCCGGCCCGACCCCGCCGATGCGCACCGCCTCGCCGAGGCGCTGGAGCGCACCGAGGTGACGATGATGCTGCGGCCCGCCTTCGCGATCCGCACGCAGATCGAGCACGCCGGGGAACCGCTGATCTGATGATCTGAGCTCCGTGGGTCTATCGCGGTGCCGGCCGAAGGGCCTAACGTGCTCCCCTCGTCGGCGCGGGGGGACCGCATGGGACAACGGGAGTACCTGGCGACGGACCGGCAGGTCGAGGAGGACCGCCTGCGTGCGCAGGCGAGACTGATCGACCCACTCACCCGGCGGGTCCTCGCTTCGGCAGGGCTGTCCCGCGGGATGCGGGTCCTCGACCTCGGCAGCGGCGCCGGCAACGTGGCACGCCTCGCCGTTGAGATCGTCGGGCCGGACGGCGGCGTCGTGGGCGTCGAGCGGGACCCGGACGCGGTGCGGAGCGCGGCGCGGTCGGCGCAGGACGCCGGCTTGAGCAACGTGGAGTTCCGCCAGGGTGACGTCGAGACGCTCGCCGGAGTCGACGGCCGGTTCGACGCGGTCGTCGGACGGCTGGTGCTGATGTACCTGGGCGACCCGGCCGCCACGTTGCGGCGGGCTGCGTCACTCCTGCATCCCGGCGGCCTGGTCTGCATGCACGAAGCCGACTTCGGCTACCTGTGGTCGAGCGCCGACACGCCGACCTGGCAGCAGCTCAAGTCCTGGATCGTGGAGGCGTTGGCGAGGATCGACGCGAACCCGCGGATGGGTCCGTCGCTGTTCGCGACGTTCCGCGCCGCCGGGCTGCGGGACCCGGAGATGGCCATGGAAGCGGCGGTGGGCGGTGGCGACCGCGCGTACGCGGCCGGGTGGGCGAACGTCGCTCGGAGCGCCATGCCGCTCATGGAGCGCTTCGGCATCGCCACCGCGGACGAGGTGCAGCTCGACACGCTCACCGATCGCCTGCTCGCCGAGGTCCACGCGGAACAGGGGGTCGTGATCGGGCCGTGTCTGTACGGGGCTTGGACCACGGTGTGACGAGCCGGGCGCATCGGTGATGTGAATTCGGGGATGCGAGATCGGGGATGTGAATTCGGCGGCAAAATGCCAGGATCGGGTCATGCGATTGTCCTACATCGGATCCGGGCCGTATTGCTACGCCAATTCGCTCGCCATGGTCCTCGGGTCCGGCGCGCCCGAGCCGTCCGCGATCGAGGTGCTGACCGGCTCCCCGTTCGGCTTCCGGTACGAGGACGGGCTGGCGTGGTTCGACCCGTTGGGCTGGGACCCGGGTCTCGGCCTGGACGAGGCCCTCGACCTGCTGGGATGGACGTGCGAGCGCACGGCGGGCGGGTCGGCGACCGGTGCCGTCCAGCGACTGCGGGACGCCGGCGGACCGGTGCTCGTCGGCCCGCTGGAGATGGGCCTGCTCGGGTACCAACCGGGGTCGGGCACCGCGATCGGGGCCGATCATTTCGTGGTCGTCACCGCGGTGGCCGACGAGGTGGTGCACCTGCACGACCCGCACGGATTCCCGTTCGCCACCCTGCCGGTCGATGAATTCGCCGCCGCGTGGGAGTCGGTGGCATTCAGCTACCGGGCGGAGCCGTTCACGATGCGCAGCGCGTTCCGCCGGGTGCGCTCCGTCGACCTGCGGGACGCACTGCGGGCCTCGCTCCCCACTGCGCGGCGCCGGCTCACCCCGGACGTCGAGAGCCCGGCGGCCGCGGTCGGACGGTTCGCCGCAGACGTGGCCGGCGGGCTGACCGCCGCGCAGACCGGGCACTTGGTGCACTTCGCCGTCCGGGTCGGCGCGCGGCGGCTCACCGACGCGGCCGTGTGGCTCGGTCGGCTCGGCCTCGACACCGCTTCCGCGGTGTCGCAGCGCCAGGCGCATCTGGTCGGCGGCCTGCAGTACCCGCTCATGGCCGGCCACGACGCAGAAGCCGTGGCGCTGCTGCGCGATCTCGCACCCACGTACGCAGAACTGGACGAGGCGCTCGCCGCCTCCGGAGTGGCGCGCTGACGTCCGGCGCCATTCGCCGGGCGAGCGGGACCACCCGTAGTGGCACCCACCGTGAGCGTGTTGCGAGAGGACCCGGGTTCCCGACTCCATGATCAGTAAGTCGGCGCGTTCGCGGGTGGATTTCGCCCGTTTTCGCGCCGACTTACTGATCATGGCCAGTCGGGCCGGGATCGGTGCCCACGTACGTCGAGCTGGACGTCGCAATCCTCGCTTCCGGAGTAGCGCCCGGACGTTTGGCCCCATCCGCTGGGCGAGATGAGGGAAGCCCCTTTCGGCGCAATGCCGGAAAGTGTGGGTGCGGCGCAGGCAGGGGTACGCGAGGAGGCGGCTGTCGTTCCGGCGGCGTGATTCGACGGAAGGAACCAGGTATGGCCTCGACGAACGAAGCGGTGGCGCCCGCAGTGCTGCGGGTACCCGGCGGGAACGGGTCGGGGCCGGGCGGGCCGTCGCCGCTGGAGGAGTTGCGGGCGAGCCTGCGCAGGTTGCTCGCCACGCTGCTGGAACGCGCGTTCGGCCTCGCGCTGGACGGGGTGGAGGGGCTCGCCGCGTGGTGCGACGACGTGGCCGCGCGCGGCGGGATCCGGGTGAACGCCCTGCTCGGCGGCGCGCGTGCCGCGCTCGGCGGGCGCAACCCGGTGTGGGGTGCGCTGCTGGGAGCCGTGGGTCGCATGGGTACCGGGGCCAAGGTCGCGCTGATCCTCGCGCTCGTGCTGGCGCTGGTCCTGCTGCCGGTGACGGTCGTCCTGTTGCTGCTGGTGCTGATCGTGGCGGCGGTCGTAGCGGCGATCCGCACCGCCGGGCGTTGATCGTTGTTGCTCTGCGTCCGTCTGTGGACGCTCTCAGCCCATTGGCCCTGCAATTCCCCCGACTGCCCAGTAGCCGGGGACGGCTGCGGGCATCGTCTGCTCCGAACGGCGCAAAAATCGCGGCCGGGCTGCGGTGGAGTGTTCGGGATCTGCACGCGGGGTAGTCGCTGGAGCGCTCCCGAGAAGTGGATTGCGCACATCGGCGAGACGGAGGAGCAGCAGTGAAATGTGGAGCGCGGGTAGCCCTCGGCGTAGCCGGCGGCTACTTCCTCGGACGGACCAAGAAGATGAAGCTCGCCCTGATGTTCGCCGGCATGGCGGCAGGCCAGAAGGCCGGCGGGCCGGGTGAGCTGTTGAAGGGTGGCACAAAGCTGCTGAGCTCCTCGCCCGAGCTCGCGAAGCTCACCGACGTGGTGCGTGGCCGGCTGCTGGAGGCGGGCAAGGGAGCCGCGATGGCGGTGGCCACCCGGCAGGTCGAATCGCTCACCGACCGGGTCGGCAAGCGGGTGGAGTCGCTGGGCGACCTCGGCACGTCGCGTCGCGAGCCCGCGGACGACGAGCGCGCTCCGGCCGACGACCGCGCCGAGGAGCCCGAAGAGGACACTGCGGGGGCCGAGGACGCGGGCGACGTGGACGCCGACGACGAGGAGCCGGCACCGACCCGGCGTGCGGCGCGTGCACCGGCCGCGAAGGCGCCGTCCGGCGGTGGGGCCAAGGGCGGTGGGGGCAAGAACGCCTCGGCCACCGCGACCGTCCGGCGGGCCGGCACGGCGGCGGGTGGCGGGGGGCGTACCGCGGGCAAGGCCGCGGCGGGCACGGCGGGAAAGACCGCTGCGGCCCGCAAGCCCGCTCGCGCCACGCGCACCCGCAGGGGTGAGGGCAATGGCTGACGGAGGAGCGACGGAGAAGCTCAAGGACGCGGTGCCCACCGACGCGCTGCGCGATGCGGGCCAGCGGCTGCTGGGGCTGCTCGTCCAGCGGGCCGCCGAGGCCGCGACGGACCGGGTCACCTCGCTGTCCGACCGGCTCACCGGCGTGGCCGAGAACGGGGGCGAGGGCCTGCGGGAGGCGCTGAACCCCGATGGTGACCGGCGGGACGGGGACGACGACGGCGACTCGTCGCCAGGCCTGCTGAGCCGCGGGTTCGGCGCCGTCAAGGACAAGGTGAAGGACGTGTTCGGAGGCGGCGGAGGCGGTGGTGGCTCCGGCGGCGGCAAGAAGCTGAAGGTCACCGTCATCAGCGAGGACCTCGACGTGGGGCTGCCGCTGCGCACCACCTACGACCTGTGGACGCAGTTCTCCGACTTCCCCACCTTCATGAAGAAGGTCGGGAGCGTCGAACAGGCCAGCGACGAGAAGCTGAACTGGAAGGCCCAGGTCGTGTGGTCGCACCGCACCTGGGAGGCCACGATCGTCGAGCAGGTGCCCGACTCGCACATCGTGTGGCGGTCGAAGGGCGCCAAGGGGCACGTGGACGGGGCGGTGACCTTCACCGGTCTCGGACCCAACCTCACCCGCGTGCTGCTGGTCCTCGAGTACCACCCGCAGGGCCTGTTCGAGCGCACCGGCAACCTCTGGCGCGCGCAGGGCAGGCGCGCTCGGCTGGAGTTCCAGCACTTCCGCCGGCACGCGATGAGCAACGTGCTCATGCACCAGGACGAGGTCGAGGGCTGGCGCGGCGAGATCCACGACAGCGAGGTCGTGAAGACCCACGAGGAGGCCCTCGAGGAGGAGCAGCGCGCCCAGCAGGAGTCCGAGGACGAGTCCGGTGAGGAGGCCTACGGCGAGGACCAGGACGAGGACCAGGACCAGGACGGGTTCGAGGACGACGACGAGTACGCCGCGGAGGAGGGCGAGCCGGTCGACGAGGACCCGGTCGACGAGGACTACGCCGACGAGGCCGATACCGACGAGGCCGATACCGACGAGGCCGATACCGACGAGGCCGATACCGACGAGGCCGATACCGACGAGGACTACGCGGACGAGGACTACGCGGACGAGGACTACGCGGACGAGGACTACGCCGACGAGGCGGACGAGGAAGCCGATGCCGAGCCCGAGGACCGGGAACCGGTGACGGCGTCGAGATCACGACGGGGCGGTGACGCATGACAGTGGCAACCCAGCGACAGGGCGGCGGCGGCGGAGGGTACGTCGAACGTGGCGGTGGTGGTGGCTCCGGGAGCCTCGCCGACGTCGTCGAGCTCATCCTGGACAAGGGCCTGGTCATCGACGTCTTCGTGCGGGTCTCCCTGGTCGGGATCGAGATCCTGACCATCGACGCGCGGATCGTGGTGGCGAGCGTCGACACGTTCCTGCGCTTCGCGGAGGCGACCAACCGCCTGGACCTGTACGGGAAGGGCAAGGGCGGAACGGACCTGCCCGGGCTCATGCAGGGGATGACCGAGGGCGGCGCCAAGGGCAAGACGTCGGGCATGCTCGACGCGGCCGTCGACAAGGTCGACGAGGTGCTGACCAAGGGCCGGGAGGGCCGGGAGCGCGAGGAGGCGCCGCGCCGTCGTCCGCAGCGCCGGGAGCGGGAGCGCGAGGAATGACCGCCACCTACGTCTACGGGCTGGTCGGCGCGGGCGCGCAGCTGCCCGACGACCTGACCGGCCTGGGCCCGTCGGGGAAGGTGTCCACGATCGTCCACCGCGACGTCGCGGCGATCGTCGGCGACGTGCCGGCCGACCGGCCGCTGGGCACCCGCGACGACCTGCTCGCCCACGAGGCCGTGGTGGACACCGTCGCGTCGAGCACCGCGGTGCTCCCGATGCGCTTCCCGGCCGTGGTCGAGGAGGAGGGTGTGGTGGAGGAGCTGCTCGCGCCCCACCACGACCGCTTCGTGACCGCGCTGGGCGAGCTCGAGGGGCGCGTGCAGTACACGCTCAAGGGCCGCTACGAGCAGGACGTGGTGCTGCGCGAGGTGCTCGAGGCCGACCCGGAGATCCGGCAGCTGCAGGCGGAGGTCCGCGACCTGCCCGAGGACGCCACCTACCACCAGCGGCTCCGGCTGGGCGAGCTCGTGGTCGGGGCGCTCGAGGAGCGGCGCGACACCGAGGCGGAGCAGCTGGTGACGCGGCTGGAGCCGTACGCGGTCGGGGTCGTCGAGCACCATCCGGGCCAACCCGACGACGTCGTGCACGCGGCCTTCCTGGTGGAGCGCGAGCGCGCGCAGGAGTTCGAGGACGCGGTCGAGGAGCAGGGAGAACAGCTGCACGGGCGGGCGCGGCTGCGGCTGCTCGGTCCGCTCGCGCCGTACGACTTCGTCCCCGGGGACGAGCAGTAGTGGGCTTGCTCTCGGGTCTGCTCGGCCTGCCGCTCGCCCCCGTGCGGGGCGTGATGTGGCTGGCCGAGCAGATCCACGACCACGCCGAGGAGCAGTACTACGACCCGGTGCGCATCCGCGCGCACCTGGAACGGGTCGACGAGGCGCGGCGGGCGGGCGAGGTCTCCGAGGAGGAGGCGGCCGAGCTGGAGAACGAGTTGCTGCAGCGGCTGATGGTGCGTCGGCAGCAGTGACCGGGAAGGAGCCGGATGGCTGACGAGGAGCAGGTGGCCGACCAGGAGCAGGAGAAACCCCGCCGTCCGCGGCGGGCGCGCCCCAGCGCAGGCACGGGGTCCGACGGGCTGGTGCCGGCCGCGGTCGCGGCGCGCCGGGCCGCGCAGCAGGTCGCGGACTTCACCGGGCGCAGCCCCGAGTGCGTGATCTCGATCGAGCGGGCCGACGAGGGCTGGCAGGTCGGCGTGGAGGTCGTGGAGTCCACCCGCATCCCCGACACCCAGGACGTGCTCGCGATCTACGAGGTGTCCGTCGACCGCCACGGCGACCTCGTCTCCTACCGCCGCACCCGCCGCTACGCCCGTGGCCAGCTCGACGAGAGGTGCCGATGACATCAGGTGGAATGCCCGTGCCCGGCCGTTCCCGCACGCCCGACCACCGCCAGGAGTCGACGAACCTCGCCGACATCCTGGAACGCGTCCTGGACAAGGGTGTCGTGATCGCCGGCGACATCCGGGTGAACCTGCTCGACATCGAGCTGCTGACGATCAAGATCAGGCTGCTCGTCGCGTCGGTGGACAAGGCGCGGGAGATGGGCATCGACTGGTGGGAGCACGACCCCACGCTCAGCTCCGGGCAGCGCGACCTTGCCGAGGAGAACCGGCAGCTGCGTGAACGCATCGACGCGCTGGAGTCGGGCGGTGCTCCGGCCGTGGAGCAGGCAGAGCGGGAGGAACCAGGTGGCTGACACCGTCGTGTACGTCTACGCGGTCACCGACGCCGACGCCCCCGAGTCGTCCGTCGGTACGGGCGTCGACGGCGCCCCCGTCCGCCGGATCGTCGCCGGGCCGCACGCCGCGGTCGTCGCATCGGTCGACGCCGTGCGGTTCGGCGAGGAGGCGTTGCGCCGCAGCCTGGAGGACCTGCAGTGGCTGGAGGCCACCGCGCGGGCGCACCACGCCGTGGTGGACGCGGCCGCGCAGGCCGGTCCGGTGGCGCCGGTCCGGCTCGCCACCATCTACCTCGACGACGAGCGCGTGCGCGGCCTGCTCGACGAGCGCGCGACGGCGTTCGCGGCGGCGCTCGACCGGATCCGCGGACGCGTCGAGTGGGGGGTGAAGGGCTACGCCGTGCCCTCGGACGCGCCGGTGGAGCCCGAGCCCGCCGACGGCGGTGGGCCGGGGCGGTCCTACCTCGCGCGCCGGCTCGCGGAGCGCAACCGGGCCGCGCGTGGCCAGGAGGAGGCGCTCGCCGCGGCCGAGGCGGTGCACCGCGCGCTCGCGGCCGTCACGCGGGCCGCCCGCCGGTACCCGCCGCAGGACCCGCGCCTGACCGGGCGCGAGGAGGAGATGGTGCTCAACGCCGCCTACCTCGTCGACGCCGATGGCGCCGCGGACCTGCACCGCACCGTCGAGGAGCGGTCCGGCGCCGGGGTGCGCCTCGAGCTCACCGGCCCCTGGGCGCCGTACTCGTTCGCGACCCTGGAGGAGCAGCCGTGACGCTCGCCCCCGACCGCGCCCCTGACCGCGAGGTGGCGCTGGTGGACCTGCTGGACCGGCTGCTGGCCGGCGGCGTCGTCATCACCGGGGAGGTCACGATCTCGCTGGCCGAGGTCGACCTGGTGCACGTCTCGCTGCGCGCCCTGATCAGCTCCGTGCAGACGCTGGTGGAGCCGTGACCGAGGTGCCGGAGCGGCTCGAGCTCGATCCCGACTCGGTGGGCCGCGGGCTGGGCAGGCTCGTCCTCACGCTCGTCGAGCTGATCCGCCAGCTCATGGAGCGCCAGGCCCTGCGCCGGGTGGAGGCCGGCGACCTGCCCGAGGAGAAGGTCGAGGAGCTCGGGCTCGGGCTGATGCGCCTGGAGGAGGCCATGACCGAGCTGCGGGAGCACTTCGGCCTGCGGCCCGAGGACCTGAACATCGACCTCGGCCCGCTGGGAGACCTGCTGCCCCACGACCCCGGGCGCTGATCACCCGCCGCGTACGGCGGTGCGTTCGGTGCCCGGGTCGGGCACCGAGATGCCGTACTCGCGGATCTTGCGGTAGATCGTGGCGCGGGACGTGCCGAGGTGGCGGGCCGCCTCGAGCTTGTTGCCGTCGGTGTAGACCAGCGCGTCGATGATGGCGTCGCACTCGATGGCTTCCAGCGGGGTGAGCACGCGGCGCGTGGTGGACCGGCACTCCGGTGGCAGGTCGGCGAGCTCCACCACGCCGGACCTGCGCTTGGCCACGACCTTGCGCAGGACCTGGTAGAGCTGCTCGACGTTGCCGGGCCACCGGTTGCGCGTCAGCACGCGCATGACCTCGGCGGAGCAGGAGAGCGTGGCGCCGCGGCCGAGGCGCGCGAGCAGGTGCGGCACCAGCTCGGCGACGTCCTCGATGTGGTGGCGCAGCGGCGGCACCTCCACGGTGCGGGGGAAGCACGACAGCAGGTCGGTGAGGTCGGCGCCGCGCCGGCGGCCCCCGCGCGTCACGGTGGCAGCCACCCACGGCCGGTCCGCGTCGGTCGACTCGCGGAACGGCTCGAGCGTGTCGACCAGGGCCGCCACGCCGTCGGCGGGAAGCCGGTCGACGTGGGCGAGGACGAGCGTGCCGGCGCCGTTGCCGAGCTCGCCGGCCACCTCGGAGATCCACTGCGGCCCGTAGCCGTCGGCGTCGAGCACGCGCAGGTGGGCCGCCGGCGTGCGGTTGCGGTGCGCCGCGCGGGCAAGCGTCGCCTTGCCGGCCCCGGGCTCGCCCTCGAGGATCAGCCACTCGCGGGAGCGGAAGTGCCGGTCGACGGCCTGCCCGCACCTGTTCCACAGCGCGCCGGACCCGACGGCGGTGGGCAGCGCGGGCGCGAGCACCGGGCCGGCGCCGTCCCGCTCCGCGGGGCCGATCCGCGGCACCGCGTGCACCTGCAGGACGCCGCCGCTCACGCCGCCCTCGCTGAAGCTCGGCCGGCACTGCACGCGCACGGTGAGCCCGCTGGGCAGGTCGACCATCAGCTGCCGGGCCCGTCCGGAGCCGAGGGCTTCCGCCGCTTCGGCCAGCAGCGGTGTCTGGTCCCCGGGGTCGAACAGCTCCCGTGCCCGGTCGTTCATCATCAGCAGGTCCTCGCCGAGCGCGAACACCGCCCCGCGGTTGCGCCGGCAGGCCCGCAGGTAGTCCTGCATCAGGGAGTGCTCGCGGCGCCCGGAGTGCTCCAGCAGCGACTCCTCGATGCGGTGGGCGATCGCGGCTACGGCCGCGGCCATCATGGCGCCCGCGTTGGATCGCCAGCAGGTGATGTCGACGACCCCGAACACCCGGCCGGTGACCGGATGGCGGACGGGAACCCCGGCGCACGCGAGGTTCTCGAGGTTGTCCACGTAGTGCTCGTGCCCGAAGACCTGCGTCGGCCCGCCCCCCTCCAGAGCACTGCCGATGCCGTTGGTGCCGACGTAGCGCTCGGCGTAGCTGAAGCCGGGGGCGAGGAACACGCGATCCAGGTGCCGGTCGAGCGTGGAGTCGCCGCTGCGGCGTTCCAGGACCACACCGCCCGCGTCGCAGAGGATCACGCTGACCGGTTCGGTGGCGAACTGGTCGGCGACGTCGCGGAGCACCGGTTGCGCGGCGCGGGTGAGCAGCGACTCGGGGTCGAGGTCGTCGGCGTAGGGCAGCTCGAAGTGGTCGACGGGCACCTGCCAGGACTGCGACCGCGACCAGGAGGCGAGGATCGGCTCCCGGACCACGCCGGGTTGCACCGGCTCGGCGTGGAGGAAGGAGACCCGCGCGCGGGCGAGCTCCTCCGCGGCAGGCTGGGCGGGAACCCGCGCGTGGCGCCCCGACACGGGGCCCTGCTCGTCGTCGGTCAACGCGGCCACACCAGTGCCTCCTTCGGAGCGTCAGCGATCCGTCCTGGCGATGAGAACCGGCGGCGGCGCCGGGATGGATCCCCAGCGTAGGGGTTTCCTCGCGGAGGGCAACCAGCTCATTTCTCATATTGAGACCGCATGCGCCAGTGGCGAGGGGTGTGATCCCGAGCACGAGGCGACGGCCCGGGGGCTGCTCCGAGCCCGCCGCCTCGAGCCCACCTCCGGAGTCGACGATGCCCGCACCGTCGAAGGCTCACGGCCACCCACCACCCGTGAGGAGATGACGTGAGTCGGCAGAGTCTGGCCAAGGCTCATCAGAAGATCCAGGAACTGGCCTGGGAGCCGCAGTACCACGAGCCGTACATGAAGTACGGCACCGACTACACCTTCCGGAAGGCGGCGAAGAAGGACCCGCTCAAGCAGGTCCTGCGGTCCTACTTCCCGATGGAGGAGGAGAAGGACCACCGCGTGTACGGCGCCCAGGACGGCGCGATCCGCGGCAACATGTTCCGCCAGGTGCAGGAGCGCTGGCTGGAGTGGCAGAAGCTGTTCCTGTCGATCATCCCGCTGCCGGAGATCTCGGCGGCGCGCTCGATGCCGATGCTGTTCAACGTGGTTCCCAACCCGGAGCTGCACAACGGCCAGGCGATCCAGATGATCGACGAGGTCCGGCACTCCACGATCCAGCAGAACCTCAAGCGCCTGTACATGAACAACTACATCGACCCGGCGGGCTTCAACAACAGCCTGCGGAACTTCCAGAACGACTACTGCGGCACGATCGGCCGGCAGTTCGCCGAGGGGTTCATCACCGGTGATGCGATCACCGCGGCCAGCATCTACCTGACGATCATCGCCGAGACGGCGTTCACGAACACGCTGTTCGTGGCGATGCCCGCCGAGGCCGCGGCCAACGGCGACTACCTGCTGCCCACGGTGTTCCACTCCGTGCAGTCCGACGAGTCGCGCCACATCTCCAACGGCTACGCCACGCTCCTGATGGTGCTGTCGGACGAGGACAACCGGCAGCTGCTCGAGCGCGACCTGCGCTACGCGTGGTGGAACAACCACCGGGTGGTGGACGCGGCCATCGGCACCTTCATCGAGTACGGCACGAAGGACCGCCGCAAGGACCGCGACTCCTACGCGGAGATGTGGCGCCGCTGGATCTACGACGACTACTACCGCTCCTACCTCGTGCCGCTGGAGAAGTACGGCCTGACGATCCCGCACGACCTCGTCGAGGAGTCGTGGAAGCAGATCTGGGAGAACGGCTACGTCCACGAGGTTGCCCAGTTCTTCGCCACCGGGTGGCTCGCCAACTACTGGCGCATCGACGCGATGACCGACGAGGACTTCGAGTGGTTCGAGTACAAGTACCCGGGCTGGTACGACAAGTACGGCAAGTGGTGGGAGAACTACTCCCGCCTCGCCACGCCCAACGGGCACCACGCGATCGTGGCCGAGAACGTCGACTACGTCTATCCGCACCGCTGCTGGACGTGCATGGTGCCGTGCCTGGTCCGTGAGGACATGGTCATGGACGAGGTCGACGGCCAGTGGCGCACCTACTGCCACGAGATGTGCCACTGGACCGACAAGGTCGCGTTCCGGCCGACCTACCAGGGCCGCGAGACCCCGAACATGGGGCGCCTCGTCGGGCACCGGGAGTGGGAGACCCTCTACCACGGCTGGAACTGGGCCGACGTCGTGTCCGACATGGGCTTCGTCCGCGACGACGGCAAGACCATGACGGCGCAGCCGCACCTGGACCTGAACCCGCAGAAGATGTGGACGCTCGACCACATGCGGCGGATGCCACCGCTGCAGAGCCCGAACGTGCTGCTCAACGAGATGAGCGACGCCGAGCGCGCGGCGTTCGCCGCCGACTACGTCCGCCAGGGACCGGCCGGCCGCCCGGCGCCCACCGACGCCTGAGTGCGGGTCAGGCGAAGGGGGAGGACCGGTGCCGCCGGTCCTCTCCCTGCCGGCCCGGCCGTCCTCACGAGCCGAAGGGCGAGATCCATTGGGTGAGAAGCATGGGTGAGAAGCACGTCGTCCGGTTCGAACCGGTCGGCATCGAGATCGAGGTCGACTCCGACCAGACGATCCTGCGCGCCGCCGCCGAGCAGGGCGTCCAGCTCATGCACGGGTGCAAGGAAGGCCAGTGCGCGGCCTGCAAGTCCTTCGTCCTCGAGGGCGAGGACATCGAGCTGGACAGCTACTCGACGTTCGCGCTGCCGGACTACGAGAAGGAGGAGGGGCAGACCCTGCTCTGCCGCGCGCACCCCTTCGAGGACCTCACCATCGAGCTCCTCAACTACGACGAGGAGATCATCCGGTCCGGCCTCCCGCTGCGGACCGGGACCGTCGAGGTCGTGGCGATCGAGCCGGTGACCCACGACATGCGCCACCTGGTCGTCAAGCTCATCGAGCCCGAGGAGATCAAGTTCTTCCCGGGGCAGTACATGGACTTCCAGGTGCCGGGCACGGACGACACGCGCTCGTTCTCGATGGCGAACACGCCCAACCGGGACGGACACTTCGAGTTCGTCATCAAGGTCTATCCCGACGGGTTGTTCTCGCAGCACCTGGCCACGCGGCTGCAGGTGGGTGACCGGTTGGCGGTCGAGGCGCCGTTCGGGACCTTCACCCTGCGCGAGAGCCGCACGTGCGACCTCGTGTTCGTCGGCGGCGGAGCCGGGATGGCCCCGATGCTCGGGCTCCTGCGGTCGATGGCCGACCGCGGGGTCGAGCGCAAGGTCACCTTCTACTACGGGGCACGGACGCGGCGCGACCTGTGCTTCGAGAAGGAGCTCGTGGCCCTGTCCGAGCAGCTGGCGGACTTCACGTTCGTGCCGGCGCTGTCAGAACCCTCCGATGACGACGACTGGACGGGGGAGACCGGCCTGATCACCGACGTCGTCGCCCGGCGGGAGCCGTCGCTGGCGGGCCGGGACGCCTACGTCTGTGGCCCTCCGCCGATGGTCGACGCCGCGATCGTGACCTTGACCCGGCTCGGCTGCTCGGAGGGCCACATCTTCTACGACAAGTTCACGACCACCGGCGAGCCGGAAGGCTGATCCGCCAGACAAGGACGAGTCATGACCACCACCGAACGCCCCGAACGGAGCGTCCCGAAGCCCGTCTTCACCGACGCGGAGGCCGGGGCGCGCGAGTTCCCCGACTCCGGTGCGAGTGCCCGGCGCTACAACTACTTCACACCGGCGAAGCGCAAGCAGACCCACTACGAGGACGTCACCGTCGAGGTGCAGCCCGACCCGCGGCACTACCTGACGCAGGGTTGGATCTACGGCTTCGCCAACGGCGACGCCGGCTACCCGCTGCACTGGACGAAGCTGAAGGCCTGGGGGGTGGACAAGCCCGAGCCCGTCCGCGGCGTGGGCACCGGCGGCATGGCCAAGGACTTCACGTGGCCGGCGCACGGCTGGCACGAGTTCCGCGACCCGAACGAGGAATGGGAGCAGAGCCTCTACCGCTACAACGCCAACGTCGTGCGGCAGCTGACCCAGAACGTCGACAACGCGCGCCATTCCAAGGCGTTCGAGCAGTGGTCGATGAACTGGGTGCGGTTCGTCGAGCGCAACGTCGGCGCGTGGATGCACATCGAGCACATCCTCGGGCTCTACGTGTTTGCGGCCAACGAGCGCTCCGCGCCGACGAACATGCACAACACCGCCCTCGCGGCGAACAGCACCCGCAAGATCCGGTTCGCGCAGGACCTGGCGCTGTACAACCTCACGCTGAGCGAGGAGATCGAGGACTTCGACGGCTCCGCGCACCTCGAGGCGTGGAACTCCGACGCCGAGTGGCAGGGCGCCCGGAAGGTGTGCGAGGCCCTCACCGCGGTGCAGGACGACTGGGGTGAGGCGGTCTTCGCAGCGAACATCGTGTTCGAGCCGCTGCTCGGGGAGCTGTTCCGCAGCAACCTGGTGATGCAGTCCGCGGCCGGGCACGGCGATTTCGTCACTCCGACGGTGATGGGTGCGGGCGAGACCGACTACTCCCAGCGGGACCTGCGCTGGACGGTCGCGTGCTTCGCGCCGCTCACCGAGGACCGCGAGTTCGCCGCGCACAACAAGGCGCTCATGCAGGGCTGGATGTCGCACTGGGTGCCGCAGGCCCTCGAGGCGGCCCGCCAGATGCAGCCGCTGTGGTCGCAGCCCGACGCCAAGCCCCCGCGGTTCGAGGACAGCCTCGACAAGGCCAAGAACCGGTTCGCCGGGATCTGCCGCGATCTCGGCCTCGAGACCCCTGAGGAGCTGAAGCAGTGACCGCGTTCAAGACCGCCGAGAGCCCATTCAAGTCGGACAACACCGCGTCCAACATGTGCGGGTTCACGCTGATGAACAACCAGGTCGGGGCAGTGATCGCCAACGTGCTGTCCCGGCTCGACAACGTCGCCGTCACCCAGCTGCCCTCGATGGTCCGCGTCGACGGTCAGGGCCGCTTCGACGTCGTCTACGCCGACCTGGACGAGGAGGCCGGCGAGGAGGAGGGCTGGTTCGACGCGGCCGAGCTCGAGGAGAACATGTCCACCCACTACGGGCGCATGGTCCACCTCGACGACCGCACGATCATGTTCGCCAATCCCGAGGACGCCGCCGAGCACCTCGATTTCGACCTGAAGCCGGTCTCGTAGCTCCACCTGCTCCGGGTCGCCGCCCGCCCCTCACATCCGGGCGGCGGCCCGGCCCGTTGATCCGCCCCCGCGCAGCAGACCGACGTATCCCGCTACACCCAGGAGGACCACACGATGGCGAAGGAACTGCGATTCGGCGAGGAGGGACGGCGGCTGCTCCAGGCCGGCGTCGACCAGCTGGCCGAGGCCGTGAAGAGCACGCTCGGCCCGAAGGGTCGCAACGTCATCCTGGAGAAGATCACCGGCTCACCCGAGGTCACCAACGACGGCGTCACGATCGCGCGGGAGATCCACCTGCGCGACCCGTTCGAGAACATGGGCGCCCAGCTGGTCAAGGAAGCCGCCGTCACGACCAACGACACCGTCGGCGACGGCACCACCACCGCCACCGTGCTGGCCCAGGCGATCGTGCGGGAGGGGATGAAGTCCATCGCGGCGGGCGGCAACCCCGTCCTGGTCAAGCGGGGCGTCGACCTCGCTGTGGCCGCGCTCGTGCAACGCCTCACGACGGCGGCGCACCCGGTCTCGACCGAGCAGGACTACTCCCGGGTGGCCGCGATCTCGGCGAACGACGACGACGTGATCGGCCACGCGGTCGGGAAGGCGCTGCACACGGTCGGCGACGACGGCGTCGTGACGGTGGCCGACACCCCGGTGCTGGGGCTGTCGGTGTCGTTCGTGGAGGACTTCGAGTTCGACAACGGCTACGTCACGCCGTACATGGTCACCAACCCCGGCACCCTCGAGGCGGTCGTCGACGACCCGTACATCCTGTTCTCGGCCGAGAAGATCAAGGACGTCCGGTCCCTGATGCCGGTGCTCGACGCGATCATGCGCGGCGAGCGGCGCCCGCTGGTGGTCGTGGCCGAGACCGTCGAGGGCACGGCGCTGCAGATGCTGGTGCACAACCACGTCAACCGCACCTTCCAGGCGGTGGCGATCAAGGCGCCGGGCTTCGGCGAGAAGCGCATCCACCTGCTGGAGGACATGGCCGCGCTGTGTGGCGGCAAGGTGCACAGCAGGAGCTCGGCGTTCGCGCTGGAGCAGATCACCGTCGAGCACCTCGGCCGGGCCTCGCAGGTGCGCGTCACCAGCGACAGCACGACGATCATCGGCGGTGGTGGCGACCGGGGCGCCCTCGAGATGCGGCTCACCCAGCTGCGGGCCGAGCTCGCGCGCGCCACGATCGGCAGCGACGAGGACTTCCTGTCCGACCGCATCGCCCGGCTGTCGGGCAAGGCCGCGATCATCAGCGTGGGTGCGCCGACCAACGCCGAGGCGAAGGAGGTCCGCCACCGGGTCGACGACTCGCTGCAGGCCACCCGGGCGGCCATCGCCGAGGGCATCGTCGCCGGGGGCGGCGCCGCGCTGCTGCACGCCGAGCCCGTGCTCGACGGCCTCGACGTCGACGGCGACTACCGCATCGGCGTGGAGATCGTGCGTCAGGCCCTGACCGAGCCGCTGCACCTCATCGCCTCGAACGCGGGCTACGACGGCGACGACGTGGTCAAACAGGTCACCGCGATGAGCGTCGACGACGGTTTCGACGCCCTGGAGGGCCGCTTCGGGAACATGGTCGAGATGGGGATCATCGACCCCCTGCGGGTGGTGCGCTCCGCACTCCAGAACGGCGCCTCGGTGGCCGGCCTCATCCTCACCACCAACTCGCTGGTGGCCGAGGAGGTCACCCCGTGGAACAAGTCGCTGATGACCGAGTTCGGGCAGCTCGACGGGGGTATCCCACAGCCGTCGCCGGATTCCAGCACCCCGCAGTCGCTCGGTCTGGGTCCGTCGGTCGGATGACCCGGTCCGCCGGTTCGAATCGAATCCCGAGGAGGTGATCGCGTGAAGGCAGTGCGTGTGCACAAGTACCACGCCGATCCGCAGATCGACGATGTTCCCGAGCCCACGCTCCAGGGTCCGCTGGACGTGCTCGTGAAGGTCGGTGGGGCCGGGGTGTGCCGGACCGACCTGCACATCATGGAGGGGCAGTGGGCCGAGGCGATGGGCCCTGAGCTGCCGTACGTGATCGGGCACGAGAACGCCGGCTGGGTGCAGGAGGTGGGCGAGGGCGTCACCAATGTGGCGCCCGGTGACACGGTGATCCTGCACCCGCAGCCCAGCTGCGGCCTGTGCCGGGCCTGCCGCGCGGGCAAGGACATGCATTGCGTCAACGCGTTCTTCCCCGGCCTGTCGAACAACGACGGGGGGATGGCGGAGTACCTGCGCACGACGGCGCGGGCGTGCGTGAAGCTCGAACCGTCCACGAACCCGGCCGACGTCGCGGCGCTGGCCGACGCCGGGATCACCGCCTACCACGCCGTGCGCAAGGCGGTGCCGGTGCTGTGGCCGGGAACCACCGCCGTGGTGCAGGGCGCGGGCGGGCTGGGGCACATCGGGATCCAGTGCCTGGCCGCGCTCACGGCGACCCGGATCGTCGTGGTCGACAAGAACCCGGACGCGCTGGAGCTGGCGCGCCGGATCGGCGCCGACGAGACCGTGCTGGCCGATGGCACCCACATCGACGCCGTGAAGGACCTCACCGGCGGCGAGGGCGCCGAGGTGGTGTTCGACTTCGTGGCCGAGCAGGGCGCGGAGAACGACGCCTGGCAGATGACCGCGCCCGATGGTGCCCAGTTCGTCATCGGCTACGGCGGGCAGTTCACCGCGCCGACGCTGGATTTCGTGGCGAACGAGAAGAACGTGATCGGCAACATCGTCGGCACCTACAACGAGCTCGCCGAGCTCATGGTGCTCGCACAGGCCGGGAAGGTCACCCTGCACACCAAGCAGTACCCGCTCGATGCGGCGCTGGACGCGCTGCACGACCTCGACGCCGGCCGTGTTCGCGGCCGGGCGATCCTCGTTCCCTGACGCGGAGGCCCACCACATGTACAGCAAGGACGGCGACAACTACTTCATCGTCGACAGCCACATCCACTTCTGGGACGGTGGCCCGGCGAACCAGCGCAACCGCTACGGCGAGGGTTTCACGAACTGCTTCTACGACTACCACCGCAACCTCTCGCCGGAGGAGTACGTGTGGTCGCTCGAGAAGTTCGGCGACTACAGCGAGCAGGACCTCATGACGGACCTGTTCCAGGACGGGTACGTCGACAAGGCCATCTTCCAGCCGACCTATCTCACCGACTTCTACGTCAACGGGTTCAACACCACCGAGCGCAACGGTGCCCTGGTCGAGAAGCACCCGGACAAGCTGATCGTCAACGGCGCGTTCGACCCGCGAGACGGTGAGGGCGGGCTGGAGAAGCTCGAACAGCTGCACGCCCGGTGGAACCTCCAGGGCGTGAAGCTCTACACCGCGGAGTGGAAGGGCGAGTCGAAGGGCTGGAAGCTGTCGGACCCGTGGGCCTACCGGTACCTGGAGAAGTGCCAGGAACTGGGCATCCGCAACGTCCACGTGCACAAGGGCCCGACGATCTACCCGCTCAACCGCGACGCGTTCGACGTGGCCGACGTCGACGAGGCGGCCACGGCGTTCCCGCAACTGCGGTTCATCATCGAGCACGTCGGGCTGCCGCGGCTGGAGGACTTCTGCTGGATCGCCACCCAGGAGCCCAACGTGTACGGCGGGCTCGCCGTGGCGATGCCGTTCATCCACTCGCGGCCGCGCTACTTCGCCCAGATCATCGGTGAGCTGCTCTACTGGCTCGACGACAACCGGCTCACCTTCTCCAGCGACTACGCCATCTGGCACCCGAAGTGGCTGGTGGAGAAGTTCGTCGACTTCCAGATCCCCGAGGACATGCAGTCCGAGTACGGGGTGCTCACCACCGACATCAAGAAGAAGATCCTCGGCCTCAACGCCGCCCGGCTCTACGACATCGACGTGCCCGAGGCCTGCGGCCTGTCGGTGCCCGCCGAGCCGGTCGCCGGCGAGACCGTCGGTGCGGGGCCCGTCCCCGTGGCGGGCGGGTGACGGTCGAGGCTCCGGCCGCCCGCTCCGGCCTGGCGCCCGCCGTGTGGCGGGCGCTGGGCACGGTGCGCGACCCGGAGCTCGACGAGTCGATCACGGACCTGAAGTTCGTGCAGGAGTGCACGGTGTCCGGCGACGAGGTCACCGTCGTGCTGCGCCTGCCCACCTACTTCTGCGCCCCGAACTTCGCCTACCTGATGGTGGCCGACGCCGCCGACGCCGTCCGAGGGCTGCCCGGCGTGCGTGCCGCGCACGTCACGCTGGCCGAGCACTTCGCCTCCGACGAGATCAACGCCGGCGTGGCGGCGGGCGGCGGGTTCTCCGCGTCCTTCCCGGGCCTGGCCGATCCCGACGCGGTCGACCTGGCCGACCTGCGGGTGACGTTCCAGCGCAAGGCCCACTCGGCCGCGCAGGAGCTCGTCGCCGACGGGCTGCTGCGGGCCGGGCACACCCTCGACGACCTGCTCGGCACCACCCTCGGACAGGCGCCCGAGGGCCCCGCCCTCGACCGGCTGCGCCGCCGCCGCGCCGACCTCCGGCTCCCTGCCGGGCCGTCCGCGCCGCTGCTGCTCGACCCCGACGGGACGCCGATGACCGCCGACGGGCTTCCGCTCAAACTGCGGCTCGCCCGCACCACCCGGGTCAGCATCGAAGGCAACGGGATCTTCTGCCGCGGCCTGCTCGCCACCCGGTACGGCGACGAGGGGTAGCGATGCAGGCGCCCGAGACCTACAACCCGTGGACGATCGTGCACGTCGTGTTCGACCACCTCGCCGCCGACGGCCTGCACCCGGTGCTCGGGGAGACGGGTGACCCGGCCGAGCCGGCGACGGCGCTGCTGCGCGCGCTCGGCATCGAGCCGGGGCGCGAGCGTGAGGGGCCGGCGGCGGAGTCGGTCCAGGCGACGCTCGCCGAGATGCGGGCGCGGATGTTCCCGGACGTCGGCAACGAGCCATGAGGAGACCCATGAGGAGCCTCTTGTGACGATCGACGAGCAGGACACCGTGACCACAGCACCCCGGACCGTTCGCCGCCTCGACCTCCCGGCGGCCACCGAGCTCGCGGGCCTGGCCGCGGTGTTCGAAGACCTGCAGTACGTGCTGCGCTGCTGCGAGCACCTCGTCTCCGCGCTCGGCGGCCGCGGCGAGCCCGACCCGGCACTCGTGGAGGCGCTGTGGACCGGCGCCCTCATCGGGTACGCGCGGTGCTTCTCGTCCCGCGCGGCCGTGCTCGCCGAGGCCGACGTCGGGGAGCTGGGGATCGAGGGCGAGGTCACGCAGGTCCACGGGATGCTGAAGAAGGCGCGCGACCACCTCGCGTCCCGGCACACCAACCCGCGGGAGGCGTTCACGATCGGGGTGGCGCAGTCGAACGACGGCACCCCGACGGGCGTCGCGGTCGTCTCCAGCCCACGGCCACCGGTCGACGAGGCGACCGTGCGCATGCTCGGCCGCCTCGCCTACGGCCTCTCGGGGCTGGTGGACGGGCGGATGCAGGAGTGCCAGAACCGGGTGCTCGCCGCGGCCGCAGCCCTGACCCCGGGGGAGCTCGCACGGCTGCCGGTGGTGCACCTCAGCGAGGGCTGATCACCGCCGGGTGGCGCGACGATCGATCCCCTGGACGCGGTGCCCATTGCAAGATCGCGCCCAGAAGCACGTCAACGCTGCGCGGAGGAGCCTGGTGTGCGGCTCGGCGCGATCTGCGAGCCGCGATCGTGGGGAGTCGTACACCAGCGCGGTGCGTTCCGTCCCGGCGTGCGGGTCGTAGTGATCTCGGGATCGCCGGTTGCAGTGGATCTTCCGGGACACGTTCGCGGGCCGCCCGTCTAGGTTGTGTCGATGCTCGTCGCCGGCACGCGCAGGCGCGCCCAACCCGCGCCGCCGCACGTCGTGGCCGAGTCGCTGCAACGGCCCGACCTCCCGCGCCATGATCTCGAGTATCGGTTGCCCATTGTCGTGATCACAGCCATGTGCAACCGATACTCGAGATCTTCGCGCTGCGCTTGATAGCAGTATGATAGTCGGATGGCAGATCTGCTGATCCGCGGTCTCGACCCGGAGACCCACCGGGAGCTGAAGCGCCGCGCCGAGCGCGCGGGCCAGAGCCTGCAGGGCTACGTGGCCGGGTTGCTCGAGGCGCACACCGCCCGACCCTCCATGGCGGACTGGCTGGCGGAGCTGGACGAGCTCATACCGGTGGACGTCTCGAGCGGTGCCGAGGCCGTGCGCGCGGCGCGTGACGAGCTGCCGTGACGCTCGTCCTCGACGCCTCCGCCGTCGTCGACCTGCTGCTGCGCAACCGCAACGGCGACGCGGTGCGGGGGCACCTCACCGGCGCGGACCTGCACACGGTCGCTCACCTCGACGCCGAGGTGTTCTCGGCGCTCGCGCGGCTGCACCGGGACGGTGCGCTGTCGGCCGAGGCCGTCGACGCCCGGCTGCGCGCGCTTTCACGGATGGACGTCCTCCGACTGCCGATCACCGGTGCGCTCCTGCAGGAGGCGTGGGCGCTGCGGAACAACATCACCGCCCGCGATGCCCTGTACGTCGCCCTCGCCCGCCGCCTGCGCGGTCGGCTGCTCACCACCGATCGGCGCCTGGTCCGTGCAGTCCCGGGCATCTGCGTCGCGCTCCCCGCCGACCCCGTCCCATGACCGCGAGTATCGGTTGCTCATTGTCGTGATCACGACAATGAGCAACCGATACTCGAGATCTTCGCGGGTCAGGCGACCCGTTCGGCCCCCGCGGACGGCTCGGTGGCCCGGATGTCGGGCTCCCGGTGCCCGCCGTCCGCGAACGCGGCACGCACGGCGTCGGCCACCGCGCCGGCGAGGTCGACCGGCACCAGGGCGATCGCCGAGCCGCCGAACCCGCCGCCGGTCATCCGCGCCCCGAGGGCGCCGGCGGCGCGGGCCGACTCGCAGGCCAGGTCCAGCTCGAGGCAGGAGACCTCGTAGTCGCCCGCCAGCGAGGCGTGCGAGGCGTCGAGCAGCGGGCCGATCTCGGGGAGCCGGCCGGCGTCGAGCAGCGCGACGGTGTCCCGGACGCGGGCGATCTCGGTGACGATGTGCCGCGCCCGGGGGAGCAGGTCGGAATCGAGCACCGCCAGGTCGTCGAGCTCTGCGTCGCGCAGGCTGGCACGTCCGAGCGTGGCCGCCGCCTTCTCCACGGACGCCCGGCGTGCGCCGTACTGGTTGTCGGCGTGGCTGTGGCGCACCTTCGTGTCGATCACGAGCAGGGTGAGGCCGGCGTCGGCGGGGGCGAACGGGACCTGGCGCGTCGAGTCGTCGTGGGTGTCGAGCAGCAGCGCGTGCCCGGCCGTGCCGAGTAGCGACGCGGCCTGGTCCATGCCGCCGGTCTGCGCGCCGACCACGTCGTTCTCCGCCCGCCGGCACGCCGCCACGAGGGTCCGGCGGCCCTCGGCCGAGCCGCCGAGCCCGAGCCCGAACAGGTCGTCGACGGCCAGCGCGGCCCCGCACTCCAGCGCCGCGGACGACGAGAGCCCCGAGCCGAGCGGCACGGTGTCCGTCACGAGCAGGTCGATCCCGCCGACCGCGTGCCCGGCTTCGCGCAGCGCCCACAGCACCCCGGCGACGTAGCCCGCCCAGCCCTCGGGGTGGCCGGGGCCGACGTCGGCGAGGTCGCCGTCGAAGCCGCCCTCCTCGGAGCGGCTGCGCAGCCGCAGCCGGGTGTCGTCGCGCCGCGCGACCTCGACGACGGTGCGCTGCGCGATCGCGAACGGCAGGCACAGCCCGTCGGCGTAGTCGACGTGCTCGCCGATCAGGTTGACCCGCCCCGGGCCGGCCCAGCGCCCGTCCGGCTCGCGCCCGAAAAGCTCTGCGAACGTCGTCACGGTCCGACCTCCCGAAGCCGCTGGGCGATCCGCTCCGGCAGCGCGTCGTTGATCCAGGCACCGGCCCCGGACTCGGAGCCGGCGAGGTACTTGAGCTTGCCGGGCGCCCGGCGGAGCGAGAACAACCGCAGGTGCAGCCGGGTCAGGTCCCGGCCGGCGTGGACCGGCGCCTGGTGCCACCCCGCGATGTAGGGCGGCGGCCCCGCGTCCTCGAAGTAGACCTCGAAGCGGTGCAGCAGGTCGCGGTAGAGCTCCGCGAGCTCCGTGCGCTCCTCGTCGGTGAGGGCGGGGAAGTCGGGCACGGGCCGGTGCGGCACCAGGTGCGCCTCGACGGGCCAGCGCGCCGCGGCGGGCACGAACACCGTGAAGTGCTCGCCCTCCCGGACGACGCGCGTGCCGGCCTTGCGCTCGGCGTCGACGACGTCGCCGAGCAGGTCGCGACCCGTGCGCTGGCGGTGCTCCGCGGCCTGCTCCAACAGCTGCCCCGTGCGGGGCGTGACGAACGGGTAGGCGTAGATCTGCCCGTGCGGGTGCTCGAGGGTCACCCCGATCTCGGTGCCGCGGTTCTCGAACGGGAACACCTGCTTCACGCCCGGCAGCGCCGACAGCGCCGCCGTGCGGTCGGCCCACGCCTCGATCACGGTGCGGACGCGCGAGACCGGCAGGGCGCCGAACGACGAGTTGTGGTCGCTGGTGAAACAGACGACCTCGCAGCGTCCGGTCGCCGGCCGCTGCGGCCACAGCGGGATGCCGTCCACCTCGGCCGGCACGTCCGCGATGCCCTGCGCGAACGAGGGGAACCGGTTCTCGAACACCACCACGTCGTAGTCCGAGGCCGGGATCTCCGACGCCGGACGCCCCGGGCGCGTCGGGCACAGCGGGCAGGCGTCGGCCGGCGGCAGGAACGTGCGGTCCTGGCGGTGCGCCGCGATCGCCACCCACTCGCCGGTGAGCACGTCGTAGCGCATGACCGAGCCCGTCTGCACCTGCGGCAGGTCCCGGGTGTCCGGCGGCGGCACGCGCTCGGGCGTGACGTCGTCGAAGTAGATCAGCTCGCGCCCGTCGGCCATCCGGGCCGTCGTGCGCCTCATGCGAGCACCAGCCGTCCGCAGCTGCGCTGAAGGACCTGGCGCGCCTCGGGCGCGAGGGCGTCGTCGCTGACGACGACGTCCACCTCGTCGAGGGCCGCGATCGTGCTCAACCCCACCACTCCCCATTTCGAGTTGTCGGCCACCACGGCCACCTGCCGGGCGCTGGCCACCAGCGCCCGGTTCGTCTCCGCCTCCACGAGGTTGGGCGTGGTGAACCCCGCCTCGGCGTCCATCCCGTGCACGCCCATCAGCAACCAGTCGACGTGCAGCCCCCGCAGGGTGGCCACCGCGACCGGCCCGACCAGCGCGTCCGACGGCGTGCGCTCCCCGCCGGTGAGGACCACCGTGAGGTCGTCGCGCGCCGCCGCGTGCAGCACCTCGCCGACGCGCAGCGAGTTCGTCACGACGGTGAGCCGCGGGATCCCGAGCAGGACGGACGCGACCGCATGCGTCGTCGTACCCGCCGACAGCGCCACCGACGCACCCGGCTCGACGAGCGCGGCAGCCGCCTCGGCGATCGCCTGCTTCGCCGCCGTGTGCAGCGCCGCCTTCGCCGCGAAGCCGGGCTCCTCGACGCTGCTGCCCGCCGCCGTCGCACCGCCGTGCACCCGGGTGACGAGACCGCGGCGCGCGAGCTCGTCGATGTCGCGGCGCACCGTCATGTCCGACACGCCCAGCCGCTCCACCAGTTCCGACACCCGGACGCCGCCCGTGGTGCGCACGGCGTCGAGGATCAGCTCCTGGCGCTGGCGGGCGAGCATCAGTCCTCGGTCCGCACCACGGCCGCCGTACCCGCCGCCACCTCGACCTCGCCGTCCAGCACGTCCCCGCTCAGCAGGTCGGTGCCCCGGGCGGGCACGGTGGCAGCCTGGTCGCCGCGGTTGAGCACGAACAGGTACCGGCCGCGGCGCACGACCTCCAGCCCTGGCTGCGGCGCGTCCAGTCGGCTGACGCCGGCCTCGCGCGTGAGGCGCTCGGCGAGTGCGGCGGTCGCGTCGTCGTCCAGCCAGGTGGCGAGGTACCAGGCCACCCCGTCGCCGACGGCGCGGCGGGTGAGCGCGGGCGTGCCGGGCAGCGGGCCGTCGGTGTAGCGGGCGATGACCTCGGCGTCGCGCGCCTCGAGCACCTCGGTCCAGACGTCGGCGGTGCTGCCGTCGTCGAGCGTGACGGTCTCGCCCGCGCGCAGCGGCGCGAACTCCTCGGTGCGCACCCCCAACAGCTCCCGGAACGCCCCCGGGTAGCCGCCGAGCCGGACGTGGTCGCGCTCGTCGACGATCCCGGAGAAGTACGTGACGAGGACGTGTCCACCGCCGCGGACGTAGGCCTCCAGCGCCTCGGCGGCCGCGTCCGTGCAGAGGTAGAGGGTCGGCACGACGACGAGCCGGTAGCCCGACAGGTCGGCCGAGGGGTGCACGACGTCGGCGGTGGCGCCCAGCTCGGTGACCGCGCGGTGCCAGCGCAGCGCGGCGTCCATGGCCCGGACCTGGCAGCTGGGGTGCGAGCCCAGGTCGCACGCCCACCAGGACTCCCAGTCGACGAGCAGCGCCACGTCCGCCTCGACCGGGCTCCCGGCCACCTCGCCGATCTTCAGGAGCGCATCGCCGAGGGCGGCGACCTCGCGGAAGCGCGCCGAATCCGGCCCGGCGTGGGGCACCAGCGCCGAGTGGTACTTCTCCGCGCCCGCCTTCGACGCCCGCCACTGGAAGAACCCGACGGTGTCGGCGCCGCGGGCGACGTGGCGCAGGGAGTCGAGCAGTAGCTCACCGGGCTTCTTCGCCGGGTTGACCGGCTGCCAGTTGACGGCGCTCGTCGCCGACTCCATCAGCATCCACGGCTTCCCACCGGCGACGCCGCGGGTGAGGTCGTCGCTGAACGCCTGCTCCGCGCGCGGACGCGGCAGCCGCGCGTCGAGGTAGTGGTCCTGCGCCACGAGGTCGAGCTCCGGGGCCCAGCGGAAGTAGTCCTGCCCGGACTGGCGCGGGTTGACCATCAGGTTCGTGGTGACCGGCAGGTCCGGGGTGAGGGTGCGCAGCACCGTGCGCTCGGCGCGGTAGTAGTCGAGCAGGGCCTCGGAGGAGAACCGGGAGAAGTCCAGCTCGTGGGTCGGGTTCGAGAACGACGGTGTGAGCCGCGGCGGCAGCACCTCGTCGAACGAGGAGTAGCGCTGCGACCAGAACGCCGTGCCCCACGCCTCGTTCAGGTTCGCGATCGCGCCGTAGCGCCCGGTGAGCCAGCGCCGGAACGCGGCCGCGCTCTCGTCGCAGTAGCAGCGCACGATGTGGCAGCCCAGCTCGTTGCTGACGTGCCACATCCGCACGGCGGGATGGCTGCCGTAGCGGCGGGCCATCTCGCCGACGAGCTGCAGGGCGTGCTCGCGGAACACCGGCGAGCTCGGGCACCAGGACTGGCGGCTGCCCGGCCAGAGCGTGCGCCCCTCGGCGTCGACCGGGAGGATCTCCGGGTGCGCCTTCGTCAGCCACGGGGGCGGCGACGCGGTGGCCGTGGCCAGGTCGACGGCGATCCCGCCCTCGTGCAGCAGCCCGAGCACCTCGTCGAACCAGGCGAAGTCGTACTCGTCCTCCGTCGGCTCGAGCAGCGCCCACGAGAACACCCCGAGCGTCACGAACCCGACGCGGGCCTCCCGCATGAGCGCCACGTCCTCGCGCCAGACGTCGGGATCCCACTGCTCGGGGTTGTAGTCGCAACCCATCGCGACACCGGAGAACGGGAACTCGAAAGCCTTGGGGCGGGCCGGCATGTCGTCTCCTTCGACGCGATGGACGGGACGGCGGGCAGTGCGAACAGAAGACGACAAGTTCGAACAGAACCGCAAGCCCGATGATAGGACGCCGGTCACCCGGGGCCGCGGGCGGACGGCCGCAGTGCCACTGCGCCGAAGGCACCCATCCGGGGCGCCCATCCGTCCCGCGGCCCGGAGGTGGGGCAGGATGGCCCGTCGGGGGTGGATCACGGACGGGGAGACCTCATGCTGATGTTCCTGCTGGGCGCGGCTGTCGGGTACGTGCTGGGCGCCCGAGCCGGCCACGAGCGCTACGAACAGCTGCGCCGCACCTACCAGCGCGTCGCCGACCACCCCGCCGTCCAGGGTGCCGCCGGCGTCGTCCGTGCCCGTGTGGAGGAGCGGATGAACGGCGGCAAGCACGCCGACACCGGCGCCCGCTGACGGGAGGGGGCCCGCAGGGCGGGACGAGGCCGTGCGCTAGAGTTCTCCCTGCCAGCGGGGCCCAGCCCCGCGCCCGTACGGTCCTCCGTAGCTCAATTGGCAGAGCATGCGACTGTTAATCGCAGGGTTACTGGTTCGAGTCCAGTCGGAGGAGCACAATCCCAGGTCAGCGGCCTGACCGGGACTCCTGCTCAAGATCCACCCCCGCTTTACCCCCATCTTTGGGCGCGACTGAGTTCGAGCCGAAGATCGACAGCACCTGAGCGGCGCCTGTGAGCCCGTCGTCGGCTCAGGATGGTCTCCTGAACGAACACGCTGCTGGGGTGGCCGCGGGTCGTCTCGCCGGGCGAGCGACAGGCCTGCGTGAGTCCGCCCTGTTCGGCCCCGGTTCGGTCCTGACTGCCTCGTCGGGCCGGTCGTCGGGCTCGGCTCGCTCGGACAGGAGCAGAAGCGCTCGCTCCGCGCTGCTCGCGACAGCGCACGGCCAGGCGATCCTCCGGAAGCCGCAACCACGGCAACGTCCGTCACTCGTAGGGGTGTGAACGCTCAGCGCGCGGGCCACTGCGGCCGGTTCGTGCGCGAGATACCGCGCGGCCGCCTCGATGCAGTCATCGACGGCTCCGTGACCGCTCATCCGACGGTGCTCCCTCCGACTCTCGGGTATCTGACATCGATTCGCGCCCGGCGCTGCCGCCGATCTGCGTGGTCCTCACCGCGGGCGCCGCCGCCGTGACTTCTGGGGCGCATCACGCCTCTCTCGTGCCATCCGCTGTCATAGTGGATGAGACTAGCGTGCATCACTCGTTCCATCCACTCTCAGATTGACTGAGACGCGTGCCGCGCGCGACACTGATACGCCTGAGCCCTGCGACGAACAGGACGTCCCCATGAAGATCACCCGAGTGCTTCGGTCGGACTGCCCGTCGGGCATCGACTGCGACCGCATCCACGACACCGACGGCTCGGACCTCGCGGTGCAGGGCAGGCTCGTCTCCGACCCCGCAGAGCTGGCAGCCCTCGGCGTGACAGCGCTGCCACAGGGCGAGGGGATCGTGCTCATCGCCCGTCATCTGCTGCCCGAGCTCACCGACTCGCCGATCGGGGGCTGAGCGTGCTCGACCTCGCCGGACTCGCCGGATACATCGCCGAACACCACCGCCGAGACCTGATCCGGGTGGAGACCCTCGGCAGGTACGTCTCGGCGAGCGACGGCGTCGAGCTCGACCGCTACCTCGCCGGTGAGCCCGAGCCGGACCGCGCCGCCAAGGCCGGCTGGTTGGACCGCATCGGCTCCGACACCGCTGGCGGCCGGGTCTGGCGCCGGCTCCGGCTGGTCCCGGTGCCGATCACCGATTACGTCCGCTACGCCTGCGAGTGGGGCTACACCGACAACACCGCCGCGGGCGAGCAGGTCCGCGTGCTCGACCTGGCGGATGCGCCGGGTGGCGCCCACGTGCTGGCGGCCGTCGGCGACTTCTACCTCCTCGACGACAGCCATGTCGCGGCGATGCACTACGACGCTGCGGGGGCGTTCGTGCGGGCAGAGATCGTCGACGAGCCATTCGTGGAGATCTACCGCGCTGCGGCCCGGGCCGGGTGGGCGATCTCCGAGCTCTTCGACGAATGGTGGCCGCGACACCCCGAGCACCACCGAGCCGCCGCTGCGCGGTAACCGCGACACTGAGGCGGTGAGCACCAGCCAGACCGGCGACGAGCTGTCCCGCCGCCTCCGCGACCTCCGCCAGACCGCCGGCCTGACCAGCATCGCCGCCGCCGAGGCCGCCGGGATCGGCCAGGCCGCGCTCTCGCGCTACGAGAACGGCCGATTCGTGCCCACTCGGGCACGCCTCGAAGCCCTGCTGGCCGCCTACCGCGCTCCCGAGGAGGTCGCCGAGCGGCTGCGGGCGATGGTCGACGATCTGCGGGCGGAGAACCGCCGCGTCGTCGTCCACCGCAAGAACGCACCTGCCTTCCAGCGCCGCATCCGCGACATCGAAGCGACCTCGGAACACGTTGCCACGTTCCAGCCCGCCGTGATCCCCGGCATCCTGCAGACCGAGGCCTACATGCGGGTCCTGACCGCAAGTGCCGACCGCGAAGTCGCGGACGGGGTCATCGCCGCCCGCCTCGAACGCCAGAAGCTGCTCGGGCAGTCAGGCCACCGCTGGACCCAGCTCGTCACCGCAGGTGCCCTGCTGTGGTGCGCAGGCTCGGCGGCGACGATGGTCGAGCAGATCGACCGCATCATCGAGATCAGTCGCCTCGACGGGGTTCGGATCGGCGTGATCCCGGCCCGCCGACCGATGACGGTCTTCCCGCTCCACGGATTCGACCTCTACGACGAGCGTGCGGTCATCGTCGGCACGCTCGCGACCACCGCCGTCATCACCGAGTCGGCCGACGTCCGCCTGCACGTCGACATGTTCACGGCGCTGAGCGAGGCGGCCGACTTCGGAGACGGTGGACGCGCGGCACTGGCCGAGGTGCGCGACGGGTACGTCGCTGATGCCAGGTAGTGCACGGTCCGGCGGGCCGTACTTGCCCGGCGTGGCTCCGTCACCCAGCCTTTAGTTGACTGTGCTCTGCGGCGAGGCCCAGCCGCGGTAGCGCTGCTCGACCACGATCATGTCCACCAGGACATTCCCGGCGTCCCACCCAGCCCAACCGGACGGGGTAAGGGGCCGATCAGGCCGGCACGTCAGCATCGGCCGGGCTCGGACGACGTTGCCGGAGCGGTTGCCGGACGTGTTCAGACCTTCCTTCCTTGTTCAAGGCGCCGCCTGACGGCGGCGCGCGGCGCTGTATCCGATGCAGCCGCAAGCGCTCGCGCGGGGCATGCGGCCTCCGGCCGGTCCCCGCGCGGCGCATGGCCGCAAGCTGCCGCCGTATCGACAGAGCGTCTGACAGCGCGACGTCAACAGGTAATTGACAGATTCTGCCTATCTGGGACTTGGGGTCGCAGCGTCCGTGCTGCTTGCGCACTTGTCACTGGACGGCTGACCCCGGATACCGTGCGATAACTTCTTCGAGCGTGCTTCGGAGACTTTGATGCATGCCATAGTTGCCGCATGAGAGAGATTCGTCGCCCAAGGCAATCGTCAGTGGCAGTGCAGGCGGCAAGGCGTTTCTGTCGCGCGAGCCGGTATCAAGCCATCTTGCTGCTTGTCACGGCACTTCTCGTCCTACTCGCCATAACGTTTCCACTGGAGATGGGCGCCGTTGCGGCTATTTGCGGGACTGCATCATCTATCTGGTTGTCCGCGTCCCGGCTCCGTTGCCGACCGAGCTTCAGGGTCGTCCGACTCCTCTAAGGAAGCATCAAAAATTCCTAGCAGGACTGTTGCTGTCCACCAGGAGTCAACGTCGGTCGGCGACCAGTCCATCCCTAGACGCTGGCGTCGACGAGCGTCCAACCAGGCCGTCTCTTGCTCGTCACGGCCCGCCTGAAGCTTCAGAAGGCGCTGTTCCGCTGCCTGGCGACTAGAGACCCCGAGCGCATCGGCCATCTCCTGGAAAGAAACTCCTTGATCACGCGCGCGCCGGAGGAGAAGCCCCTCCTTGCGGTCCAGTAGATTGTGCAGACCGCGAATCATTGTCAGGCAGTCCAAAATATCTTTCCGCGACCATCGAATGCCTGTAAAGGGCGCATCTGCTGCGTCGAGCAGATAGGTGGACAGTGTGAGGTACGACGGTCGAAAGTTGCGAACCTTCGTCTCGTGCCTGCGCCAAACCCTGTTAAATGCCAGGACGAATCGAGCTGGTAGGCGTGCGTCCGGTTTCCGCCGCATTGGTCGAATGTAACAGCAGAAGCCCTCGCCGGGCGGGCAGGTCTCCGGGATGGGGGCGTGCCATCCCGTCGACCTCCCGGAGGGCTACCACACGACCACCCGCGGGCAGAGCTTCGTGACGTCGGCCGGCGGTGGTGATGAGGGCTGCCCGCGGGCGGCCGCGCGGTCGGGCTGCGCCAGGTCGACGGGATGGCACTAGGCGCGGGGGAGCACCCGGCGGGCAGCCGGTGTGACCAGATCTGTGACCGCGAGGCGTCGGCACGGGTCGGGGACGGCGTGCATCGGATGAGACCAGGCGGGCGAGGGTATCGAGGTCGGAGGCACTTCACGGCGCTACCTTAGAGGCATGGAGACGATCTACACCCGACTCATCACTCCGATGCCGTCGGTTCGAATCATACCCCCGCTATCACCGAAAACCGCCCCAAGGTCATCGTCCTGAGGGCCGTCGTCCAAGTAGTAAGTCCGGTAGTACGAGGTGCCTCAGGCGGAGTCGCGGGCGTCGTGCTGCGAGCGCTTCACCGCCAAAGCTGCGGCCCGCGGAATGGCAGTGTTTCGTCCGTGCCCGTAGGAGCTGCTGCTCACGCTCATCACGCGATTGACCGGTAGCCACAGCGACACGCTAGTCAGTACTGGGGCTAGCGCGGCAACGCCAACCTCAACTCGCGCACCCCGGTGAGGCCTACACCTGGCTCAGTCGACGATGGTCGGATGTGCTGGAGTCTACCGCTGGCGACATTGTCACCAGCATTGAGTAAATGTCGTGCAGACTTCTCGCCTCTGCGGTGGAAGTGCGGTAGCATGCCGACTCATGGCCTTATCGTTCACTGATTATTTCAGCGTGACGTCGGACGACCTAGAGAAGTGTGGCGCATTCGACCTCTCCTTGGAGAGTGATCTGCCGGTATTCATTGACCCGTTCCTGCTGTTTAATAGTCCGAAGGCCGAGTATCAGGACCTTCACCAAGAGATCCTCAAATATCTCATGCATCTGCGCGATCTTTCTATTCGGGGTAACGTAGACGATGGAACTCTGCGCAACCTGTACTGCTTCAGTGAGGTACGGCAGAACTGGCTAGGATTCACATTCATGGGGAACGGTGGAAGCGGCCTAGGGATGGCATTCGCGCGTGCGCTCAATGAAAGCCTACAGGACATTTTCAGCAACTTTGGAAATGAGCAGATAACACATGGGAGCCATCTTGAGAAGGTTTCCTTGATTCGTGGCCACGTTGGCCGCGACAACATGAGCGACTTCACGACCAACCTGATCAAGAAATTCCTTCTTGAATACACAGAGGCTTTTGCGAAGCTGCATATTGATGAGCGCTTCACGGCTGACGTCCGCGTCCCGAAGGCGTATTTCAATTTCCAGACAGAGTCATGGGCGGAAGCGACATACAGGCTTCCTGTATTCATCAAGAACGGGAAGCATGATTACGTGCTGCTTACCCCCACTGACATGTTGACCCGCGAGAACTTGTGGATCAGCTCGGCCGAGCTGCGCTCAAAATTCGAAGCGATCCCTGAGTCGATAACAGATGGCGAGCTGCGCAGTCGGGTGAATGCCTACTTTGCGAAGGCTCTAGGCAGGAGGCCGACGAAACAAGATCGGTCCGAGGCGATCGAGAAAACTCTCCGCGAATTTCCTGAACTGATTGACTACTATATTCGCTTGAAGGAAGAGCAGGGGGACCTTGCAGCCGAGCAAAGTCTTCTACGCGTGAGGGACGCCGAAAAAACCTTCAGGGTTGCAGCAGAGGCGGCATCTCTCGGACTCGCGAGCTCTACTGAGTTCTACGAAACTCCTCTAAATTCATACGCCGATGCACTTCGCCGGGTCCAATTTTTCAAACAATACGTAGAAAATCAGGATGGATACCTCCTGATCAATCCGAAGTCGGGTCGGCTCGGCACCGAAAAGGATGTCCAGTTGTTTTTCGGGCTGGTGTGGTTCGGCTCACCGTTCGACGTCAACAGGGAGGTGAATAACGGAAGGGGGCCGGTAGATTTCAAGACCTCGTTCGGTGCTAGCGATAAATCTTTGATTGAGCTAAAGCTAGCTTCGAACACTAGCCTGGAACGGAACTTGCGGAACCAGGTCGCGGTGTATGAGGCCGCGAACAGTACCGAGAACTCTATAAAGCTGATAGTGTGCTACACGGCGCACGATCAGAGCAAGGTAAAGAGAGTGTTGGCGAAGCTTGACTTGGAGACTGCGGAGAATATCGTAGTAGTTGATGCGCGTCGCGACAATAAGCCGTCAGGCTCGAAGGCGTAGGTTCCGCGCGCATCACGTGGCGCTGAGGCTGAGTTGAGCCGGGTCCGGAATTTTCCTATCGGAGGTTGTTGCCGGTGACAGACCAACCGTCGGATAGTCCAAAGGAACCCGTTGGTTTAGCGAGAGGGTTTCGAGCATGGTGGGCTCTATCAGAGGATGTGGGACCATTCATTCGTACTGGCCAAATAGTTCTAGATGCGAATGTGCTCCTGCATCTATATCGAGTGACACCGGCCGCACGTGAACAAATACTCGCAACATTGCTCGAGGTTCAGGGTCGAATTTGGATTCCGCATCAGGCGGCGGTTGAGTTCCACCGCAACAGGACTAGTGTGGTGCGCGCAAGACTGGGAACCTTCCGCGAAGTGCGGCAAAGCTTGAAGCAGGCAACCAATAATGCCGTTGCCGAAATACGTAAAGCAGTCGTACGTTTCAGGACGTTGCAGCAATCGAGCATGACCGGGAGAGATTGGGATCCTGACGCTAACGGTCTGGACGAGTTGTCGATCCATAGGCGAATTGATGGAGTGATGGATGGTGCGCTGGCCGAACTGGCGCGGATCGAAGCTGAACATGACCTCGGCCCCGATGATATCCGTCGAGATGACCCGGTCTTAGGGCGATTAGATGCAATCACTGCTGGTCGGGTTGGCCAGCCATATAGTAGTGAGCGGTTACAGAAGCTAGTTGAGGAAGCGATCCTCTATAGGTTCCCAAGTGAAATTCCACCGGGATACAGGGACACCGATTCTAAAGAGAACCCGTATCGAGCTGCAGGTGACTACATTCTGTGGCGGCAGGTGCTAGATCACGCCAAGGCGTACGCTCGTGGACAGTTGCTAGTACTGGTCACCAACGACGCGAAGGAAGACTGGTGGATTCTCGACGATAAAGGTCGGCCGAAAAGTGGTCGCCCAGAGCTAAAGCAGGAACTGTTCGATTGCAGCGGCGCTGTGATGGCGCAAATGATGCTCTCGAACTTCCTCGAGCAGGTCGCCGAGTATTATCCCGATCAGATTTCACCGGACACTGTTAGTCAGGTCCGCGAATCGGAACTTGCAGCTCAAATTGATGCAGAGATATCAGCCAGTTCTTTGGACTCTAGGCTCGACTTGATGAAGCTCAGCCCCACCGTCTTGGAGCATCTGGTCCGCCAATTACTTGAAGCAATGGGATATGAAGCCTTTATTACGAGGGCGACTCACGACAGTGGCTTCGACATTGACGCCATCCGTCCGACCTCGGGTTCGGAGAGGGAGCGAACTCTGGTCGAAGTCAAGCGCTATCGGTCTGTCGTGTCTCCTGAGACGGTGCGTGCGCTGTACGGCACTTTGCAGGATGAAAACGCCGATCAGGCAATGATCATCACAACAAGTTGGTTTGCGAGCAGCTCGAAGGTATTTGCCCAGGGTAAGAGCTTGACACTCGTTGAAGGAACGGAACTGCTGGCGCTTCTTCGTGAACACTTGGGTATTGAAGCTATCATTCCTGAGCGAAGGAAGCGCCCTACTGGCGATACGTGAATCTCGACGTCCCGGGTGTTTGGCGAGGGTGGGGACTGGACCTGCCCCTGCTCATCGCCGGTCGGCGGTGTCGACGAGTCTAGGGATCTCGACAAGCGAGAGAGCGGTGCAGGATAAGCATAGGCGCCGCTAGTAAGTGCCTGGCAGTCAAGGGGCCAGGAGCAAGAACGCCCTCGCCGGGCGGGCAGGTCTCCGGGATGGCCGGCCGTGCAGACCCGCGGGCAAGGTGGGGGAGGCGGGGTGCGGCATCCCGTCGACCCCCCAGAGGGCTACCACACGCCGAGCCGGGGGCAGAGCATGTCGAATACTGGTGGCGGTAGCGTCGAAAGCTGCCCCCGGCTCGGCGCGTGGTCGGGCTTCGCCAGGTCGACGGGATGCCGCACGAGCCCCGAGGTGGGCAGCGGGCCGGTAGGCAGGGCGGTCGGCAGCGCCCCCGTCTTACCCCCACATTTCAGCGGCAGAGGTCCGTAGGCGATGCCCGAGAACGGTAGGTGTGTCACGGAGATCGGCGCAGCTCACAGCAGGTGATGGCAGCCGATCGGCATCGACCGCAGTAGTGGATCTTGTTTCGCAGGGTTACTGGTTCGAGTCCAGTCGGAGGAGCTCACCCGCAGGTCACAAGGTTGGCTGCGGAAGCGCTCACGATCAACACATCACTCGCCCATCAAGAATTCCGGGCGGCCCTGCCGACTGCGAGCTGCAACGCGTCGGCCGTGCGGCGACTCGTGAGGCGTGCTTCGCGGAGGTCGCGCGAGGTGTTCGACGGGTCGCGCCAGCCTGCCCAGTCGCTGCGGGGTCCCCGGCCGTGGAAGTCGGGAACAGTTGCCGACGGTGCAGCCCCTGATCGTCGTCGTACTCGCCGCTGCGGGGCCCGGTTCGAAGTCCGGGAGGAGACGTCGAGCACCTGGTCGTGCTGAGACGGGTGGCCGACGCAACGGAGCCCGCGCTGCAGTGGCAGGAGGTGACCCTGCCGGTCCTCACCGGGCAGGTGACAACGGTGAACCTGCTCGGCGACGCGCTGCGCTGGGTCCTCGACGATCCGGAGCCGGCACAGCGCCTGCGCATCAGGCCGGAGCCGATCCCCGGCCGTTCGAGCCATGCTGCGATGGTCCTCGGATGACCTGAGTCCGGCGCGTCTACACGCCGACCCTCAGCGGTGCCCCTCCACGACCGCCGTGATCTCGGCTCGCAGGATGGATGCCAGCTCCGCCGGGCGGGAGAGGAACGGCGAGTGTGAGGTCGGAAGCCGCTCCACCCGACCGGCTCGCTGCGCCATCGCTTCCTGAGCGTGCATCGGGATCGCGGCGTCCTGCTCGCAGACCACGTAGGTGCTCGGGATCGTGTGCCATGCCGCACTGGTGAGGGGTTGGCCCGTCGAGGGCAAGGACTGATGGCCCAGAAGCGCGATCGCCGATCGTGCTGTCGCCTCGTCGACGTCGCCGTAGAACACCTCCTCGGGGCGCAAGGCATTCAAATAGCCCTCAGCCTCGTGGACGTCCCACCAATCCGGCCGCTCGCCTCCTGCCGCCCCGAGGAGCGACTCACCGACATCGAGCTGGAACGCGGCCAGGTAGATCAGTCGGGAGATTTGCGAAAGACCGCTGAGCCCCTCGGTCGCAGGTACCCCGCCGTAAGAATGCGCCACGACCAGAACCGGGTCTTCGATCTCGGCGACCACATCCCGGATCGCCGTGGCGTCGGCGTACATGTCGCCCAGCGCTGTCGGATCGGGCCCGGACGACGGCAACGCCACCGTCCGAATATTCAGATCTGGCAGCTCACGAATCACCGCGTCCCACACCCATGGCCCGTGCCAGGAGCCATGGACGAGGACCAGCGTGGGTTTCGACACTCTTCGACACTAGTGCTCCGGCCGGTGTCCAGCGTTCAGGGGTGACACATCGCCCGAGGCGTTACTCCGGAGCCAGGCGGTCACTGGGTCCCACCTGGTCCTCCTCTTGACCGTCGGTGGCCGAGGCGATCGACGCGGACGAGGTCCGGGTGCAGTCTTCCGACGGTGGGTGGGTCGGCCACCAGCACTCCCAGGATCGCCCGCCGATACAGCCTGACAGCTCACTACCGGCATCGCAATACACGCAACGTGTCGACGGGCGGTGGGTGTCGTCCGGAACCGTGGAGGACTCCATGATCAGTGCGGTTCCCACTCCACCGGCCCCTCTATCGCCGGTCGCTCTCAGCGGCCGAACACAGACTTCAACCGCTCGGGGACGCGCTCACCCTGGATTTGGGTCGCGGCCGCCTCGATGCGTTGCAGGTCGACCAACGTCAATTCGACATCGAGCGCTCCCAGGTTCTCTTCCAGACGATGCAGCTTGGTTGTGCCGGGGATCGGCACGAACCACGGCTTCTGCGCCAGCACCCAGGCGAGGGCGATCTGGGCTGGCGTGGCTCCCCTGTCGTCGGCAATCTCCTTCAGCAAATCGACCAGTGCTTGATTGGCCTGCCGTGCTTCAGGGGTGAAGCGCGGCAGCATGCGGCGGAGGGCGTTGTCGGCCAGCGATGTGCGGGAGTCGATTGTGCCGGTCAGATAGCCCTTGCCCAGTGGGCTGTATGGAACCAGACCGATGCCCAGCTTCTCCAGGGTCGGAATGATCTCGGCTTCGTGGTCTCGCGTCCAGAGCGAGTATTCACTTTGCAGCGCCGTCACAGGCTGCACGCCGTGGGCGCGGCTGATCGTCGTCGCGCCGGCCTCCGATAAACCGAAGTGCTTGACCTTACCTTCGGTGATCAGCTCCTTGACCGTGCCTGCTACGTCTTCGATGGGCACGTCGGGATCGACGCGGTGTTGGTAAAGAAGGTCGATGCAATCCGTTTGCAGGCGCTGGAGCGAGGCCTCGGTCGCTCGACGGATCTGCTCGGGTCGGCTATCGAGCCCCGACGTCGGGGTCGGCCCGTGCTCTCCGTGCTTGAGCCGAACTTGGTGGCGATCACCACCCGGTCGCGGACCGGCGCCAGCGCCTGACCGACCAGCTCTTCATTGGTAAAAGGGCCATAGACTTCGGCCGTGTCGAAGAAGGTCACGCCGCGGTCAACCGTGGCCCGCAGCAGCTTCGTCATCTCGACCGGGTCCGGGGGTGAACCGTAGAAGAAGCTCATGCCCATGCAGCCGAGTCCGAGGGCTGAAACTTCGAGGTGCTGTCCGAGTCTGCGTTTCTGCACTGGAAAAGGCTCCTTCGGTAAAGGTCATCTGCGCCCATTGCTCCCGCTGTTCAGCCGGAACCGGTCACGGCAGGTTAGGTCCGCCTTGCGGGCGGCAGGGAGTCCCTCCTGGTACAGGTACTTTCGATGCCACCCTTGTTCGGTGGGCTGACACCCTGTCAACCTGCAATTCTTCGTGCCGTCGCGTTGCACGACCCCGCGGCGTAGGCGGTGGCCGCGGCTCGATCGATCCAGACCTCTTTTCTGTACCGATCGGAATGGAAATCGTGCGGTCGGGGTTGCTCGCGCCAGGGCGGCTCCGCGATGAGAGGTCGCAGTGTGTCGCCCGGTTCATCGCAGCCGAGTGCAGTCCCGGCTCCGGGGCGGCACGGAGACCATCGTGTCCGACGTCGACGTGCGCGAGTTCTACCGGCGCTACATCGAGGCGCTCAACGCCCATGAGTTCGACCGCGTGGACGAGTTCATCAACGACGAGACCACAGCGGCAGCTGGCCGGCTGACCCAGGAGCAGTCCAGCGGCAAGCAGCATCCGCAGATCGGTCCGGTCCGATCTGTCAGACGGAGGAAGAAGCAATGACAACCGACAACCTGGGCGCAAGTCGTCGGATCGGTGTCGGCATCGTGGGTCTGAGTGCGTCGGGCGGTTGGGCGGCCGGAGGGCACGTGCCTGCGCTGTCGGCCGTGGACGGGATCGAACTTCGAGCGTTGGCGACGGGTTCTGCTGCGTCGGCGCGCGCCGCGAGCGAGGTCTACGGGGTGCCCGGGTACGCCTCGGTCGAGCAGCTCGCGAGGGATCGGGGTGTCGATCTGGTCGTCGTTGCGGTCAAGGTGCCTCGGCA
>NZ_NKYF01000015.1 GCF_002262885.1 Pseudonocardia sp. MH-G8
TGATCGGACCGATCACCCGGCCGTGATCGCTCCGACGAGTACGCCACTGTCGCCGCCTCCGCACCCAGGTACTGATCGGATCGATCACCGCGCACCGCGTCCCGACCAGCAGCGTCGATCACGGGCGGACGGTCGTGGTCGGCGATCGACCGACCGCCGTGTGCCGTGATCGACGCAGTGCCCGCGGTGCAGACCTGAGCGTTTCGGATCAGGCTCTATCTGGACGTCTGGTCCCGATCCTGGCGATCTGATGGTTCCCGCCGGTCACCGTCGTCACGGGGACAGGTCCAGGTCCTCGACCGTGAGCAGCGTCAGGTCGGCCGCCGACCCGGACGGCGCGGTGCTGAGCCGGGAGGCCTGGCGGTCGGCCATCCGTTCGAAGACGCGACGCGCCGTGCGCCCGTTGCCGAATGTGCCGTCCTTGGGGATCTCGTCGAAGTAGGTCAGCAGGGCCGCTGCCGCCTCCTCCTCGATGCGGTAGTCGTGCGCACGGCACTGCAGGCGCACGATCGTCACCAGTTCCTCGGGCGAGTAGTTGGCGAACTCCAGGGTCCGCGAGAAGCGCGACTCCATGCCGGGGTTGGCGGCGAGGAACTGCTTCATCTCCTTCGAGTAGCCGGCGGCGATCACCACGACGTCGTCGCGGTGGTCCTCCATCAGCTTGACGAGGGTGTCGATGGCCTCCCGGCCGAAGTCCGGGCCGGTGCCGCCGCGGCCACTGGACAGCGTGTAGGCCTCGTCGACGAACAGCACACCGCCGAGCGCCCGCTCGAACGCCTCGCTCGTCTTGATCGCGGTGCCACCGATGATCTGCGCGACGAGGTCGGCGCGGGCGACCTCGACGAGGTGCCCGGAACGCAGGACCCCGAGCTGGGCGAGCACCTCCCCGTAGAGCCGGGCGACGGTCGTCTTCCCGGTTCCCGGGGCGCCGGCGAACACGAGGTGGCGCGCCATCGGCGGGGCCGAGAGCCCGGCGTCCATGCGGCGCTTCGCCATCTTGTTGAGGTTGATCATCGAGGTGACGTCCGCCTTGACGCCGTCCAGCCCGACCAGACCCTGCAGCTTGCTCAGCGGGTCGCCCGCCGTGCGCGCGGGCGCGGGCGGCTCGGGCGTGGCGGGGCCGGCCAGGGTCGCGACCGCGCCCGGCGGGCGCCCGCCGTTGCCGGTGTCGGTCAGGTCCCGGACCTCCAGGTCCGCCCCCGCCTCCTCGACCACCCCGGGGCCGCCGTTGTCGCGGACCGCGCAGTCCGACACCCGCACGGGTTCGGTCGTGGCGACGACGATGCCGCCCTCGGTGCTGCCGGTGAACTCCGAGGTGCTCACCGCTCCGGTGGAGCGGCCCTCGAGCCGCAGACCCGCGCCGGCGGCGGAGCGGACCCGGCAGTGCTCCACGGTCAGCTCGGCGTCGGCGTCGGCGCGGATGCCGTCCCCGCCGCAGGAGGCGAGGTCGGCGTCGGTGACGGCGAGCGTGCCGCCGTCGACGTGCACGCCGTGGCCCGCCGTCGACCGGAAGCTCGCGCCCACGAGCTCGGCACGGGCCCCGCCCCGCAGGACGGCACCGGCCTCCCCGGCCTGCTCGACCTCGACGGTCTCGAACCGCCCCCTGCCCCCGTCCAGGACGATCCCGGGCCCGGCCGGGGCGAGCACGCGCAGCCGGCGCACGAACGGCTCCGCGCCGGCGTCGACGAGCACACCGGCGGCACCGGCGTCGACGACGGTGAGCCGGTCGATCTCGGGCGTGCTGCGGCGGCTGATCCCGACCCCGGCGCCGGTGGTACCGGTCACCTCGCAGTCGGACACCGTGCCGGCCGAGCGCTCGGTGATGTGCAGGCCCTGCCCGCCGCTGGCGGTGATCCGGCAGCCGCGCAGCGCGGGGGCGCAGCCTGCATCGACGTAGACGCCCTCGGCGGCGCTGCCCTCGACGGTGCAGTCGTCGACGGTGACCGGGCCGGAGGTCGCGAGGTAGATCCCGACGCCCGCGGAGTCGCGCACCACGGTGCCGGTGGCGGTCAGCGCGGCGCCCCCCTCGACGGCCACGGGCGGTTTGCTGGTGGCCTCCACGGTGGACGTGGCGATCGTGGCGGTGGCCGCGCCGGTGACGAACAGGCCGTTCCCGCCGCAGGGGCCGATCGCGCAGTCACGGACCGCGAGCGTGCCGTCGCCGGTGGCGACCAGCGCCGAGGTGCCGATGTCGCGCAGCCGCGTGGAGTCGACGGACGCACCGTCCGGGGAGGCGGAGACGATGCCGGCCCCGGAACCGTTGCTCACCTCGCAGTCCCGCAGGGCGAGCGCGCCGGCACCGACGTGCAGCGCGGTCCACGCCGTGGCCTCGACGGCGCACTCGACCAGTTCGAGCCGCCCGCCCGACACGACGACCGCGGGATCGTCACCGGTGGCGCGCACCGTCAACCCGGCCACCGCCACCGCACCGTCGGTGACCACCAGGGCGGGGCCGGACGCGACCTGCAGCCGGACCGACCCCGGTCCGTCCTCGGCCGCCAGCGTGACGGCCCGGTCCAGGACGACGGGCCCGCTGTACGTGCCGGCCGCGAGCAGCAGCGTCGCACCCGCCGGGGCGGCCGCGACGGTCTCGGCCAGGCCGGTCCGCCGACCGGCCGACACCGACAGCATGGAACCGCTCACGAGTCCTCCTCGCTGGCGCTCGTCGGCCGCGTTCGCGGCGCTGCTGCGTTGGATGGTGAGCTCGCGAGCTCGCTCACGGTTGTGCCTCCTCGCATCCGGCGCCTGCGCTCATGCCCCCGCCTCCAGGCCGTCGCGCCGCGCCGCGAGCCGCGCCGCGGCGAGACCGTGCCGGGTGCGGCAGCCGAACCGCACGAACAGCCGCGTCAGGTGGTTCTCGACGGTCTTCTCGCTCATCCGGACCTCACGGGCGATCTGGCGGTTGGTCATCCCCCGCTCGACCAGCTCGACGATGTGCAGCTGGACATCGGTGAGGTCCGAGACCGGGTTCCGCCGCGACGGCGGGCGCACCCCCTGCTCGTCCATCAGGCGCCGCAGCCGCCCCCGGAGCACGGGCGCGCCGATGTCCTTGGCGATCGCGTGCGCCTCCGACCAGCCCGTGCCCGACGCTGCCGCCCCCGCCGCAAGCAGCACCCACACCAGTTCCGCGCGGTGGCCCCTGCTCCGCACCGGTTCCACGCCCCGCGCCAGGAACGCCCGGGCCGCGGCGTCGTCCTTCCCGAGCACGCCACGCACCAGGTCCCAGGTCTCCGCGGCGTCCGCGGCCTGGTTCCCCGGTTCCGTCCGGCACCACTCGACGGCCGCGCCCAGCAGCCGCGGGTACCACTCCCGTCGACGCTCGGCCCCGGCGATCCCGCAGAGCCTGGTCAGCAGGGACCGGCGACCGACGGCGAGCCTCCCGGGCCCGACGAGGTTCCACGCCCGCCAGCCCTCCTCGAGCGCCGCCTCGCCGTCGCCGGAGACCCACAGCCGGGCGACGCGCGTCCCGGCGTGGAGGGCCGGGTGCCGGCACGCCGCCGAGTCGTCCGGGACGTACTGCTGCCAGGCCGCCACCATGCGCTCGTCGTCCTGCAGGGCCGCGATGTCCAGGGCGATCAGCGCCGCCGCCTCGCGCAGGTCCGCGGCTCGCTCGTCCGAGCCGTGGTCGGCGAACAGCGCCCGCGCGCCCGCCGACGCCGCGCCCCACCGACCGCTCCGGTACGCCTCGCTCGCGCGGTGCAGCAGGACGGGCGGCCCCCCGGCCGGGCATGCGTACCCGGGGCCGAGCAGCGCGGCCAGCGCGCCGACGACGTCCCGGACCGAGATCGCCGAGTACGCCGCGAGCAGTGCCGTGGAGTGCCGGTAGCCGGGGGCCTGCACGGGGGTGGTGAGCGCGGTCAGGGCCCGCAGCAGCTCGTCGGCATCGACGCTCCCGCCGTCCGACCACCGCTGCGCGACGCCCAGCGGGCACGTGAGGCGCGAGTCGTCGGCAAGCGCTGCCCGCACCGCAGCCGGGACGGGCCGGGCGAGGGTGAGCGCGGCGACCGCGGCCGCGGCGGCCAGCAGCCCGCGGTCGGCGTCGCCCGGGATGGCGGGCTCGTGGCCGTCGGCACCGACGACACGCTCGACGAGACGCGCGACGCCGTCGTGGTCGCCGGCGCGCAGCAGCAGCCGCAGCGTCCACCCGGTCGTGCGGGCGCCGTCGCCGTCCGCGGTGTCGTGCCGGCGCACCGCGAGCAGGAACCGGGCGGCGCGCTCGGGCGCGCGGTGCTCCTCGGCCACGGCCTGCTCACGCAGCAGCGCCCCCCATCGCGGGTCGGGGGCCAGCGCCGCACCCGCGGCCACCACGTGATCGGCGAGCACGTCGGGGTCCATCGGGGCGAGGGTGGCGCGCGCGGGGTCGGTGGCCGCGAGCGCGACCGCGGCGTGCAGCGCGGGGACGCGGTGCGCGTCCGCCCGCGCGCGTAGGGTGGCACCGACCGCGGGACAGCGCACGGCCAGTTCACCGTCGTGCTCGGCGAGGATCGACTCCCCCACGAGGTGGTCGACGGCCACCCCGGTCTGCCCCACCGTCCTGCCCAGCGCCGCCGCAAGCAGCGGGACGTCGTCGACCCGGACCCGGCCCGGGCCGTCGACCAGCAGCACGAGGTCCTCGGCGAGCCCACCCCGCTCGCCGATGGCCGCCACCACCGGCGCGTTGTCGGGCAAGGTCGGCGTCCGGCCCGGTTCGCGCAGGCAGACGCGGCGGGCCACCGTGACCAGCCGATCGGCGCGGTGCAGCTCCTCGATCATCGAGAGCACGTACGCCGGGTTGCCCGCCAACGGGCCGAGCGCCCGCTTCAGCGCCGTGAGCAACCCCCTGTCGGGCCGACCGCGCAGCGAACGCTTCAGCAGCCGCCGGACCTCCTTGCCGTCGATCGGCTCGGCGCGGACCACCGCGTCGGCCACCGCGGTCAGGGTCGCGCTGCCCGTGGCGGTGGCGACGACACGGTGCCCGACCTGCCGCGCCGCGACGGCGAGGTGCTCGGAACCCGGCACGAGGTCGGCGTCGTCGAACAGCACCAGGGCGACGTCCGGCCCGAGGCAGGCCAGCAACCGCCTGATCTCCGCGTGGACGGCGGCGCGCCCGGTGGCGGTGCGGTAGGAGTCCGACGTGCACCGACGGCGCAGGGCCGCGGTGCTCCCCACCAGGTCGGTGCCGGCGCCCAGTTCCTCGAACTGCGCGTTGACCGCGTCGAGGAGCAGCCCCACGCCGTACTCGTCCCAGTCGGGGCGTCCCCCGCCGAGGTCGACGTGCAGCACCACGCGCCCGGCCGACCGGGCGATCGCGGCCGCGCGCCCGAGCAACGTGGTGCGTCCGCTGCCGCGGTCCCCGGTGAGGACGACGAGAACACCGCCTGGGCCGTCGGCCCCGAGCGCCGCGAGCTCGTCGTCGCGACCCACGGGAGCGGGCGCTGCCTTCGCCGCCGCCGATCCCGACCAGATGCCGTCCACACTTGCCTTCCACGGTGATCGATCGGTCCCGGGCCGCAGCCCACCCGCGGGCCCAGCATGGAGCACCGGGCGCGGGAGGGGGTGCGGGCGGCGACGATCCGGCCGTTCCGGGCAGCGACGGTGCCCCCGAGGGCCGATTCGGGCCACTACGTCATCATGATCCATGTGAGTGTCGCCCGATCGAGCATCGACCAGGTGATCGATCTCGTGAACGCGGACGGCGGTCCACCACTCGTGGTGGTCACCGGACGGACGGGCACCGGCCGGAGCACCGTGTTGGCCGAGATCGGACGGTTCCTGCAGGCCAGAGGGCGGGTGGTGATCGACACCCGCATCGCGCGCGACGGGGTACCGGTGGACCGGCGCGACGGCGGGACGACGCCGGGGCCCGCGGGGTGGTCCGCGCCACTGACCCCGGTCGACGGTGCCTTCGACGACCGGTCCACCGCCCGTCGCGCGGCCACCGCCATGGCCGCGTCCGTGGTGCCCCGCGAGGCCGTCGTGCTCGTCGACGACGCGCAGTGGATGGACCGCGACACCGCCGCCGTCCTCGAAGCGCTCGCCCACCGGGTGGCCGGGACGGCCGTGCGCTACGTGTGCGCCGTCGCCCTGCCCTGCCCCGAGCCCCTGCGCTCGGCGGGCGTCGCGGCGCTGCGGCGCCTGCGCGCCGAGCGGCTGGTGGCGACGGTCCGGGTTCCCGCGCTCGACCTGGACGCGACGGCCCTTGCGGTGCGGGCCCACGTGGGCGCGCTCCCGTCCCCGGAGCTGGTGGCGCACGTCCGGGCCCGCAGCCGCGGGATCGCCGCCGCCGTGGTGGACGTGGTGTCGTCGGTGCGCGACTCCGGCGGCGTGCGGTTGGTGTCGGGGCACGCCTACCTGGTCCCCGACGCGCCCGACGACCTCGCCGACGGCTCCGCCCCGCCGCTGCGGGGCGTGTCCCTGATCAGCCCCGCGGCGTGGCGGACGGCCTGCACCGCCGCCGCGCTGGAGCCGGCCGGTCCGGTGCTGCCCGCACTCCTGGCCACGACCCTGGAGACCACGGTCGACGAGGCACTCGCACGCCTGCGCGACCTCGAGGCCGCAGGGCTGCTGCATCGCGCCCGCGACGGCAGCCGACGGTTCCTCGTACCGTTCCTCGCCTCCCGCCTCCGTGCCGAGCTGCGTCCCTACGAGCGGCGCAGGCTCGCCGCGCTCGTGGTGCGGGCCGCCTGGCAGGGCGAGGTGGCGCTGTCGCGCCCCGCGCTCGCCGACCTCATCGCCGTCGCCGGGCGGTTGCTGCCGGCCGCCAGGGCCCATGCCGACCTGGTCGCCGCCGCGCAGGAGACCCGCCGAGAGGCGACGCCGTGCCGGGACGCGCGGTGGTGGCGCGCCGCAGCGGAGCTGGCAGGCAGCGAGGACGACCGGGTCCGGGCATGGTTGGAGCACTGCAAGGCCGGCAAACGCGCGGGCGACGCCCCGGCCACGATCGCGAGCGCGCGCAAGCTCCTCGACTCCGGGAGCGCGCTGCCGGAGGTCGTCCGCCACGAGCTGTACATGGTGCTCGTCCTGGCCCTGCACGCGAACGGCGACACCGAGGAGCTCGACGCGGTCGCGAACGGGACGGCGTTCTGGGAGGCCGACGAGGCCGTGCGGGCGATCTGCCGGGTGCTCGCGCTCATCCTGCGCGGCAGCTGGGGTGCCGCCTACTCCCTGCTGCTGCGGGCCCGCCCGATCTGGGCGGCGCGGCCCGCCACCCGCGAGCGGGGCGAGCTGATCCAGTGGGTCGGCGAGCTGGTCGCCGGGCGGATGGACGAGTTCGAGGCCGGCCTGGTCGTCAGCCCGGTGACCGACGGCGAGGGGATGCGCCGGCGCTACCCCACCGACTGGGCGATCGCCTGCATGGTCGCCCTCGGCGACGTCCAGCGGGGGCGGGAGATCGCGCGCACGGCCGGGCTGGCGGAATCCGATCTGCTCCCGACGCACCGTGCGGTGTTCGCACTGGCCGAAGGTCGGCCGGAGGCCCAGGAGATGGCCCGACGCTCCCTCGCCGACCGCGGTAGACACCACTTCGAACTCGGGGATCCGAACTTCTACCAGCAGTTCGGAAGCCTCGCGCTCGCGAAGGGCGAGCTCGGCGCCACACGCCAGCTGATCGCGACGGCGCGCGCCGAGATGCACGCCCTCGACCACGTGCTCGACGTCCTGGACGCCACCATCGAGGCGACCCTGGGAGAGGTCGACACCGGCAGGGCCCGGCTCGAGGGGGCGCTGGATCGCGCGCGCGACAACGGCGTGGTGGTCGGGACCGAGCTGCTGCTGAGCATGCTCGTCCGGCTGCACCTGCTCGCCGGTGACGTCCCGGGCGCGAAGGCCCGGGTGCAGGACCTCGACGCGGTCGCCGACGTCCTGCGCAGTCCCCGAGCGTGGATCCACGCCACGTCCGGGCGGGCCCTCGCCCACGGCGACACCGCCGCGGCCGCGGAGTGCCTGCGGCTGGCGCGGGAGACCGGCCAGGCGTTCGACGAGGCCAGCCTGGGGCTCCAGCTCGCGTGGGCAGGCCTGGCCGAGCCCGAGGTGCTCGTCGACGTCTACGCCTTCTACGGCCGGCTGGACGCTCCGCTCGCGCGCGCGTGGACCCGGTCGGCGATGGCGGCGCGCGGTGTACCGGTACCGGGACGCGCCGTGACGAAGGCCGAGAACGAGCGGCTGCTCGGCCAGCTGCTCACCGAGGGCCTGACGAACCGGCAGATCGCGAGCCTGCTGGGCAGCAGCGAGAAGAGCGTGGAGGGCCGGCTGGGACGGTTGTTCTCCCGCACCGGGTACCGGTCCCGCATCGAGTTGGCAGCTGCCCTGCTCGACGGGTCCTACCGCCACTGACCGTCCGCCGGCCGCCGACCGGCCGCATCCCGCACCGCCGCGGCCGCGACCCGCATCGGCGCCGGCCCGTGGGGGTTGAGCAGCACGTCCACCCCCTGCTCGGGCAGCGCCGCGGCGACCTCGGTGAGGCTCACCGCGCGCCAGCCCGCCACGGGCGCGTACTCGGCGTCGACCACCGCGGCGCGGTGCCGGGGCGCGGTCGTCGCGAGGACGCACAGCTGCCCGTCCGGCGCCGGGACGACCAGGACGACCGCGTCGGGGTCGAGCGCGACGTCGAGATCGATCTCGCCGAGCACGGCCAGCAGGTCCTCGGTGCCCGCCTCGCCGCCGGCCAGCAACCGCAGCACCGCGTCGACCGGGTCGGACGGCACGTCCGGGCTGGACGGCACGTGGACGGGGTTGGGCCGGAACCGGCCGGTGGAACCGTCGGGCCCGACCGCCCAGCCACCGATGACGCTCTCCGGTGGCGGGTCCGGGGTCTCGGCGCTCTCCTCGAACGCCGGATCCACGAGGAGCAGCAGGTCCGGCTCGCTGACATCGGGCCCCTCGGCCACGGCGGTCACCTTCCTCCCTCGTCCGCTGCGTCGCCGGGCAGCAGCACCACCAGCTCCACGACCCGGGTCCCGACGTCGAACCGCACCCCGTCGACCAGCAGCCTGGTTCCCGCCGGCAACAGCAGGCGCAGCCCGTCGGCGCCGGAACGCCGGACCACCGGCACACCCGACGGCACGAAGACGGTCACCGCCGTGCCGCCCGGCAGCGGGCGGTCCCGCTCGAACTCCTCGTCCAGCAGGACCGTCGCGCCGCTCGGCGGCAACTCCCCCGGCAGGAAGCCCGGCCACTCGTCCGAGTACGACGACACTTCCCGTACCTCGTCGCCGGATCCGGGCGTGTGCTGTTCCCCAGGCTCACGAACACCGGCAAGGACGGCATCGATCCCCGCGAACCGCGAACCCGCGGCCTCGGGCCCGGGCTCCAGCAGCCCCCGCAACGCTGCGATCGCCGCCTCCGTGGAAGGCGAATTCGCCGCGGGCGGGGGATCGAGAACCACCCGGAACGCGTCCCGGCCCTCGGTTCCGAGTGCGGGACGCAGGCGGGTGCCGGCCGGCAGCACCATGCGGACCGCCGGACCGTCCGACCTGCGCACCATCGACGCGCCCGCAGGCACGCGGATCTCGACCACCTGGTCCGGGTCGAAAGGTCGAGACCCCGCATCCTCCACGCCGACCGGATCGAGCGCGTGGGCCAGCACCAGATCCTCACCGAACTGCGGGACCCCCTCCCGAAGCTCCCCCAGCACCGTGTACTCCGAAGACGCCCGCCCCTCCACGTCGGACCTGGCCCGCGACCAGTCCGAGATCGTCCGGAGCGCGGCCTCCAGCGCGGCGAACAGCCCCGCCACGACACCCCACCCGGCCCGGTCCTGCTCCGGCACCTCGTCGACCGCGGCGAGGATGCCCCCCGCGCCCGCAACCACTCGCCCACCAGCCACATCCCCCGCAGGCAGGAGACCCTCCAACGCGGCGTCGATCGACGCGGCCAGCTCCACCGCGGCACCGTGGCCCGCCCGGCGATTCAGCACCATCCCGATCGCGTGATCGGTCGAGGCGAGCGCGGCGCGAGCAACACCCATCGGGTCATCGGCCCCGAGAACGGCCGCGACCATCTCGTCGAGCCGGTCGACCAACGACGCTGCGGCCCTCGACCGGCCGCCGGCCTCGAAGAGGTCCCCGATCGCCGCGTCGACGGCCCCGGCCACCACCGTCCGCGCAGGCGCGACCTCCGGAGCCGAGAACTCCGACCCCACGGAACTGAGATCGTCATCCATGTCCGAAGAACCCGAGAAATCCGAAGAAACCGAGGAATCGTCACCATCGAACGACCCCACGCCCGGCCCGTTCTCCGGAGCCGCACCCACCGCAGCCCGCCCCACCCCCGCATCCATCTCTGGACCCGGCGAATCGGAATCTGCCCCGGAGCCGGTCTCAGGTCCCGGTGACTCGGAAGCCGAATCGGATACGGATTCGGATTCGGCTCCCGACTCCCAGTGCCGATCCGCGTCCTCGGACAACGGGACCGACACGCCGTCGAACTCCCAGACCGATTCCGTCTCGATCCCGCCCGACAGGTCGGCCTCGCCCAGGATGTCGGCCATCCGGTAATGCGGTGGCACGTACTCGGCGATCTCCAACCCGTCATCCGGCAGGCGAGTGGCCGGAGCCACGCGTACGCCGAGAAGGTCGGCCAACCGCTGCGCCACCGCCTCCGTCCACCCCCGAACCCGCGGCGACGGAACGGAGAGAGCGCGAACTGCGTCCTCCTCTCGCACGACGTTGTTCACAATCAGATCATCCGGGTCCGAATCCCCCTCGGCGCTCCGGACCACCCCCACCCAACGACGCCCGTCGGCGGCAGCCACCGGAGCGCCATCGACGTCGAACGACACCCCGGAGGCCGGATACCCCACGTCCACCAGAGCATCTCGGAACTCCACCACAGCGGCCGCAGCCAATGCGCCCTGCGGGAACGACGACCGGTATGCGGCATGCATGCCACGCCAGATCAGGCTCGGCAGTTCATCGGCCGACCGGGCGATGTGCAGATCCCCGTCGGAGGCCACGACGACCGACCGGCCCGTCACGTGCGGGAACGGGGCCGACCCAGGACCACGTACCCGCCCGAGCGGGACCGTCTGCGCCGCGAACGACATGCCCGAACGCACATCAGCCGAAACAGGGCCGAACATCTCATCCAGCAAGGCCTCGCCCTGCACACCGCTGTCCGGCCCCGGCCGGCGGAACTCACCGACGTCGCCCGCCGAGGACCCGCCCACCCGCGGTACGACCGGGTTGGCCACCTGCTCGGCTGCCTGTCCAGCAGCCCGGTTCAGCCTCTCGATCACCGCCCCCCACGGCAGCTCATCCACCGAACCCGACAATCGCGGGTCCACGGCAAGCCGCAGCTCCCACTCCCGCCGCTCCTGGCCGGCGAACACCAGCACTCCGGACAGGAGGGGCCCGGACCCCTCCGCGACGACCGGGCGCTCCGCCTCGACGGCACCCCCCACGTCGCGGGCACGTGACCTGGCCAGCAATGCCGTCGGGCCCGACCACCCCACACCGGCATGACCGACCAGGAACTCCCCCGAGGCGTCGACCATCCACCACAACCCGCGCGGCAACGACCCCGCGACGTCCAGAGGCAACTGCCCGATCCGCTGCCACTGCTGCGCCTGGAAACCCTCGCCGTCCGCCCAGCGCCGCAACCGGTCCGAGACCGTCTCGAGCGCTACGTCGAGCGCGGCGAACAAGCCCAGCGCCACGCCCCACAGATCACGGTCCTCCCCCAGCACCTCGTCGAGCGCGGCCGGTATCCGCCCCGTGCCACCGCCCGCACCGCCGTCCGCGAAGAAGAACTCCGTCAACACGGTGGTGATCGACGTGGTCAACTCCTCCGCGGCGCGCGTACCCGCCGCCCCGTTCACAACGTTCCTGATCGAGGGATGGACCGACGCCAACACCTCCGTCGCGGCGTCCAACGGGTCATTCGAAACGCGCCACTCGTCCACAGATCCGCGGATGTCCTCGACAGCACGGCGGATTCCACCCAGCAGGTCCGCGGCAGCGTCGATCCGACCCGCAACCTCGAGAACACCCCCGATCGCCGCATCGACGAGCGCGGCCGCGGCGCTCCCAGGAGCATCCGCCGGCGCGACCGGCGACCCGGCCGCCGACTCGCGATCCGACGTCTCGCCGTCGGCCGACCCCCACTCCGAGAACGCATCGTCGGACTCCCGGATCGACGCCGGATCGACCGGAGAGACAGGAACACCGAGCCGGGCCGAAAGCCGCCGAGCTACCGCACCCGTCCACTCCTGACGGCCCCGAGCATCGTCGAGCAGCTCCAGGCCACCCTGCCCCGACCGCTGGAGACGTCCCGCCCAGCGATGCCCATCGGTGGCAGCCAGCGGACTACCCCCGACGTCGAACCCCACCCCCACAACCGGATATCCCACACCCGACAGGGCCTCCTGGAAGTCCTCCACCTCCACGTCGACCAACGCACCATCCGGGAACGACGACCGATAAGCAGCGTGCATGCCCTCCCAGAACAGCTCCGGAAGTCCGTCCCGGACCACGCGCGCATCGCCGTCCCGGTCCACCACCACCGACCAGGACTCCCTCGCCCGGGGAGTCATGGCCTGACGTGCTCGACGGCTCCAGCCCACAGGAAGACCGTCAACGATCAATTCACGTACCTGATCGAGCGGTGCCGTCCGCGGCACATGCCACATGACGTCGCGCATGTCGGCCGACGCGGGTCCGAACTCCTCATCCAGCCGCGCACTCTCCTGGAGTCCGGTCACCGGGTGTTCCGGTGAGTCGGGCTCGGGCCGGAACTCCGGCCCCGCCGCCGCGCCACCGCGCAGGCGGGGCTCGTCCAGCGGCAGCAGCCCGAGCCCCTTCACGAACTCGCGCGCCAGCGCCCGCCCGAGCTTCTCCGCCGGCAACCCCCCGGTCCCCGCACGCAGATCCCACTCCCCGCCCGACCGGACCCGCTCGGCCTCCACCAGCCGGTCCAGCTCCCGGTCCTCCGGCCCGTCCCCCACCCGCGGATCGGCCCGGCGCATCGCCATCCGCAGCTCGGTGCGGATGTTGTGCGACAACTCCGGCGCGGGCTCCGACCGCCCCTCCGACGGCTCGGGCGCCGCCGTGATCGCGTCCGCATCCGGTGCCGGCGCGAGCTGCGCGCCGGACCGCGACGACTCGCCCCGGGCCACGCCGGACCGGCCCGGATCGCCGACCGCAGAACCGGCTGACGCACCACCACGCGGCCCCGCCGCCCGCCCGTGCAGGCCGAGCTCCACGATCGCCCGCGCGTGGTCGCGCTGGTTCGGGTGCGCCCGGTGGTGCCCCGGCAGCCAGCGCCGCCGGTACGCCGCGTACACGGCGTCCACGAGGGGCGGGGGCGGAGCCATCCCGTTCCCCGACAGCTCCCGCGTCACCGCCGCGCGCAGCAGCACGCCCATCTGCTCGCCCGGGCGCCAGTCGCTGCGGGTCCTGATCGCCGGCGGGGGCACCGCCCGGTCGGTGGCGAGGATGACCTCGGCCACCCGCCGCGCGAGGTCCATCGCGGTTCCCGTCGCCCGCCCCTGGCGGCCCAGGCCGTGCAGCACCCGCATCACCTCGCCCCGGTGCGCCGGGGGTCCCTCCCGGAGACCGGCCGCGACCCGTCCCTGCGCCACGCGTCGTGCCACGAACGGCAGCATGGCGTCCACCCGCGTCTCCTCGAGTGCCCGCTGCGCGGCCGCCGGGTCGGGCCGGAAGTGGTGCCAGCGCGCGTTCTCGGGCAGGGCGAGCACCGCGAACCCGTCGGAATCGGCGACGGAGACCGGGCCGTCCGCGGCGAACGTGTCTCGCTGGTAGGGGTACATGGCGTGCGTCCACCGCGTGGCATCGCGATGCGACACCCCCGACGCCCCGGTGACGAGCACGAACGGCCGCCCGTGCTGCACGGCCTCCGCGTCCAGGAACGCCGGCGACCGCTGCACCAGCCGGGCGAACGACTCGCCGTCGAGCAGGACGACGGTGCCGGGCGGGAGCGGATGGCCGTCCCACGTCGTGGCCGCGGAGCCGGGGTCGACCCGGAACCCCTGGTCCCAGTCGGCCTCGATGGGCAGCGGCCCCGGATTGCGGACCTGGGCGCCGGCCCACGGTGTGACGTCGGGCCCCGTGGCCGGGCGGACGAGCACGCCCGGCTGTCCCGGGACGGTGTGCCGCAATGCGCTCAGCGGGTCGTCGCCCAGCTGCCGGCCGGCGAGCGCGGACCCCCCGGGCCGGAACGACACGGCCACCGTGGCCTCCTGGCCGTGCCGGGGCGCGGTCACCCGCTGCGCGGGCACCGCGGTCGCATCCAGCAACACCGGGGTCCCGTCCTCGGTGAAGGCGTCGACGACCGCGGGGTCGCCGGCGGCCCGGCGCCCGCGCAGGTCCGCGCCGTCGAGCCCGGGAACCCCGGCCGTCCCCGGGGGCAGCGGGTGGTCCTGGACGACCACCTCCGACCGGAGGACGTCAACGATGCGCTCGAGGTCGGCCTCACGCAGGAGGACCTGGCCCCGGACGGGCCCGTCCCCCATGACCCCGTTCTGGTCGTGGACCCCACCGAGCGCGAACCGGCCTCGGTACCTGTCCACGAGCCCCAGGGCGTGCAGGATCTCGTGCACGAGGACCGAGCCGGCCATGTCCGCCGACCAGAAGTGCTGCGTGCCGTGCCCTCCGCCGTCGGGAGGCAGGACGCCCACGACGAGCCGTTCGTCGTGGGCCCGCGGCAGCTCGACCTCCCCGTCCGGATTCGGATGGACTCCGTCCAGTCTGGGAACGGTGACGATGTCGAGTCGCAGGTGGAGCTGGTCGCCGCCGGGCAGGCGGTAGCGGCCGCCCAGCGCGGAGTCGAGGGCGGCCTCCGCCCGCCGGGCGAGCATCTCCGTCGGTCCCGTGGGGCCGACGAGCACCAGCGGCACCGTCACCTCGCGGACCCAGCGGCCGGGCACGGCCTCGATCCGACGCACCACGACGTGGACATCCCCGATGAAGGGCTTCTTGTCCAGCGACGCGGTCACCCGATGCCACAGCGCCCTCGGGTCCGCCCCGGGTGCAGCCGGCGCCACCGGCACCTCCGCCTTCACCCGGAAGTACTCCGTCGTCGCCCGACCGAACGGCGCGCCCGACCGCCGCTCCTCCCACTGGTGCGGACGCAGCGGGTCGGTGATCGTCGGCGCCATCGGACCCGGCGTACGCCACAGCGGTCCGAACCGGTCCCGCAGCGCCACTGGTCGCCTCGACGAGAGCCGCACCATCCGCGGCCCCTCCCCGGGATTGCCGGCAACCGACGTCATGACCAGCCCCCGGACGTCGGGGCGCTCCGGTTCCTGCCCCCTGCGCGGGTCGGACCCGGGGAGTCGACTCCACCTCTCCCGTTCCTCGTCCTGCCACCGCCGAAGCCGTTCCTCCGCGCGGTCGAGCACGACGTCGCGGACCGCCTGGAGGTGCGGGGTCGTCTCCCCGGGCCGCTCGGGACCGACCGACATCCCCGAGCCCGGGGCGGGGGCGTCCTGCAGCGCCATCCGCGGCAGCGCGCGCTGCCGCGGATGGTGGACCAGGACCGAGTCCACCCAGCGGTCGGCGTACCGGTGCAGCCGCTCGACCTCACCGGGGCGCAGGAGCGGCCCGGTGGTCCCGGCACCCTGAGCCGCGGCCGGCGCACCGGGTCCGTCGTCGAACCGGACGTCCAGACGCTGCCGGACGACTCGCGGGGGTCCGAGCACCTGCGGCAACGCCGGCGCAGCGGTGGGTTCCCCCGGCATCTCCATGTCCTGCGCGCCGGGCCCGCCGGACCAGGAACCCGGATCCGGCGCGTCATCCGGCTCGCCACCGTCGCCACCCGGCGCGACGACCGTGAGCTCGGCAGGACGCAGCAACGAGCCACCCGAGGTAGCGGTCTGCAGGACGGTGCCCGCCGGCAACACCACACGCGGCCCCATCTCGTCGATGCGCAAGGCGACCGGGGTGCCCGCCGGAACGGTGATCTCCACCTGCACGTCGCCCCACTGGTCGGCCGGGTCGAACTCCTCGTCGAGCACCAGCCGACCACCCTCGGGCGGCACGTCGTCCGGGAGGGACCCCGGCAGCTCCAGCGGGTGCCGCGCAGGCGTCGGCGAGCCGTCCAGCACCGCCTCGAGCGCGCCGAACAGGGCCGCCGCGGTGCGCCATGCGTTCCCGAAGTCGAGCTCGTCGTCGAGCAGGGCGAACTGGGCAGCGCTCCGCGTGTCCGCCGCATCGTCCCCGTCCGGGACGGCCACGACACCCGGCACCGCATCGCGGCCCAGCCAGCGCGCCAACCCGGCGCCGACGACAGCCGCGAACTGCCGCATGAGGCGGCCCCTCGCGTCATCCCCCGGGCCGTCCGCGAGATCGCTCCGATCGTCGTCCCAGGGATCGTCCGCCACGTCGTTGCGGGAGAGGTCCGTACCGGCGTCACCGCCGCCGAGGCGATCGCCCCAGCCGGCGTCCGAGAGATCGTCCACCATGTCGTCCAGTGCGAGGTTCACCTGGCCGCTGACGAAGTCGTCGATCCCGTCGTCGACCGACGCGAGGATGTCGACCGCGGCCCCCGTCGGGTCCTCGGCGCCGTGCATGTCCTCGATCGACTCGTCGAGGACGGCGAGCAGCCGCGCAGCGGGGCCCGACCGGTCCACGGCCTCGAGGAGGTGCCCGATCCGCTCGTCGAGGCGCTCCAGAACGGGGTTTCCGAACACCTCGCTGTCGGATTCGCTGCCGCCGGACTCGCTGCCGCCGGACTCGCTGCCGTCGGATTCGCTGCCGCCGAAGTCGCTACTGCCGGCGTCACTGCCCGAGCGCACGGATCTCGACGGGCTCGGCACGTCATCGCCCGAGGGGCGACCCTCCACCGACGGGTCGTCCGCGCCGGCGTCGGGTTCGAGGGCGGCCCAGCCGGCCGCGTCCGACACCGATCCTGCGTCCGAGCCTCCGTCCGGGTCGCCGTCCGGGTCGCCCTCCGAGTCGCGATCCGGGTCCCACAGCTGGGACGGTCCGTCTTCCTCGAGAGGAAGCGCCAACGCCTCACGGGTCCAGTCGGTCGCGACACCGCCCGGGCCGGTGCGGGCCGTCCGGACCAACCCGTCGTCCGGAACCCGGGCGATCGGGGTCACCGGCACGCCGAGCTCGTCGGCCAACTCCTGCGCGACCGCCCCCGTCCACTGCACCACCTGCGACCGCGGCGCGTCCGTCGCACGCGCCGCGCCCCCACCCCGCAGGTCGTTGACCAGCTCCAGGCGGTCACCGCGCCTGGTCAGCTCGCCGACCCATCGATGGTCGTCCCGGGTTGCCCGGGGGCGGCCGTCGGCGTCGAACACCAACGGGAGCGCCGGGTAGCCCAGCGCTTCGAGCTGCCGCAGGAACGCCTCGGGCTCCAGCATGTCCAGCGGGCCGTCGGGGAACGTCTGGCGGTAGGCCTCCTGCAGCGCGTCCACGAACAGGCCCGGCCAGTCCGGCAGGCGCCAGGCGATCCGGAGGGCACCGCTGCGGTCCACGACCACCGACCACGACAGCGGCGGCTCCTCGGGGGACGCGCGCTCCCACGACTCCAGGATCGACGGCCCGAGCCCGGGCAACGACCGGGTCCGCGAGGCGAACACCGGACGGTCCGGCGCAGCCGGGGACGGTCCGAGCACATCCTCCAGCGTCGGCTCGTCCCGGTGGCCTTCCGGCCGCGGCTGGCGGGTCTGGCCGATGTCGGTCGTCACGCCGTCGAGCGGGGCGACCTCCCGGGTCACATGCGTCGTGAGTTGCCGGGCGGCGGCGCCCACCGATTCGATCGCCGCACCCCACGGCAGCTCCTCCTCCACGTCCGCGTGGCCCGGGACGACCTGCAGGCGCCACGCGCCGTCGGAGTACTCCACCGTGCCGCTCACCCGGGCGCCGATGACGTCCACGACGACCGGAGCCGCGTGACGGGCCTCGAGCTCGCCACGACGCGACTCGTCCAGCAGCGTCCACGGGCTCCGCTGCCCCAGCTCCCGGTGACCGACCAGCAGCTCCCCCGATGCATCCAGGACCCACGCCCACGGCGCGGAGGTCGCCAGCAACACCTCCTCCGGCACCTGCCGGAGCGGGTACCAACGTGGCGCCGGCGACCGCTCCGGCTCCGGTTGGGTCCGCTCGTCGTCATCGTGGTGCGGGCGGCTTCCCCGAGTGGTCTCCGAAGAGCTGCTCGCGCGCGGCGGCTCCTGCTGCGGACCGGGCACGGGGGCGGGCGGCGGGGAGGCCCCGAGCAGGGCATCGATCGACCCGAAACGGTCGGCAGGCGCGGGCTCCATGACATCCGCGCGCGCGATGGCCTCCGCGGAAGACGCCGACGAGCCGTGATCCGAGTCCTGATCGGAGTCGGAGTCGGGCTCGAAGTCGGCGCCAGGGCCAGGGCCGCGGCCGAACTCGCGGCCGCCGCCGTCACGCTCGCGATCGGAGTCGCCGTCGTGCTCACGACCCGACGGCTCCCGCGGCACAACGGGAGCCGGCGGCGGGAACGCCCCGAGCAGGGCATCGATCGACCCGAAACGGTCGGCAGGCGCGGGCTCCATGACATCCGCGCGCGCGATGGCCTCCGCGGAAGACGCCGACGAGCCGTGATCCGAGTCCTGATCGGAGTCGGAGTCGGAGTCGGAGTCGGGCTCGGAGCCGGGGTCAGGGTCAGCACCGGTGCCACCGCGGCCGAACCCGTCACCGCCGTCGAACTCGCCGCCGTCGTCAGGCTCGCGCTCGGAGTCGCCGTCGTGCTCACGACCCGATGGATCCCGCTGCACAACGGCGGCCGGCGGCGAGAACGCCCCGAACAGCGCATCCATCGACCCGAAACGGTCCGCGGGCCTGGTCTCCGTGAGGTCCGCGCGCGCGATGGCCTCCGGCGAAGGCTCCGGAGGCGGGTCCCGATCGGGCCAGGTCAGGACTGTTCCATCGGCAGAATCTACGGCGCTCCAGGCGTCGTCGTCTGCCTCCGACGAGTCCGACTCCGATCCGGCGCCCTCCTCGTCCCCACGGCCCGAACCGTCCGACCCGGCTGAGGAGTCGCGGTCGGCCTCGGCGTAGGGGTCGCCGTCGAACTCACGGGCACCGTCGAACTCGCGACCTGAGTCCCCGCCCTCGCGACCCGAGTCCCCGCCCTCGCCGTCGGAGTCCTCCCCCTCGCGACCGGAGTCCTCCCCCTCGCCATCGGAGTCCTCGCCCTCGCCATCGGAGTCCTCGCCCTCACCGGCGGAGTCGTCGTCGGACCGTTCCCGCTGCTGCTCGAACGCCAGCAACGACTCCTCGAAGCGGCTCCTTGCCGCGTGTGCCTCCACCGCGAGCGGGCCCCGGGCTTCGAGCACTTCCGCGAGCACCTGCATCCGCTCCGCGGCCTCGACGTGACGCTCGGCCGCAATGTGGTGTGCTGCCGCCAGGTCCGAGACCTCGTCGGCCCGGGCCAAGGCGGTGTCGACCTCGGTGGGCAGCTCGAACTCCCGCCGCCAAGCCTCGTCGAGGCCCTCGACGAGGCCGTCGCGCCGCTCGTGCGCCTCGGTGAGACGCTCCTCGGCCGACGCCGCCACGTCCCGGCTGTCCTCGACGCGAGCGGCCTCCCGCTCCAGTAGCGCATCGGACGCCTCGTGCAGGACCTCGGAGAGGGCGTTCAGCCGCCCAGCGATCTCGAGATGACCCAGGCCCACATCGCGGTGCGTCGCCACCCGGGCCCAGGCCTCGTCGACGTCGTCGATCCGGTCGAGCTCCCGACGCTCGTCGGCGGCGAAACCGTCGGCGTCGGCGTCGAAGCCGTCGGTGAGCTCCGCGCGACGCCGCTCCCTCTCGGCAAGACGCGCCTCGGCCGTGAGCATCCGCTCCTGGTCGCGCAGGAGGTCGTCGAGCCGCTCCAGCGCACCCCGCGCGTCGCCGTCATCGTCGCGCACGACGGCCGGGGCCAGCCGCTCGAGCAGAGCGAGGCGCCGGTCCAGGAACTCGGCCGCATCACGGAGTGCGAGCTCGCGATCCCGGGCGTCCGTGGAATCGCCGATCCCGTCGAGCTCCCGTCGGGCTGCGCCGTCGAGGTTCACGAGGAAGCGATCGCGCCGCCCCAGCAGCTCATCGAGCTCCGCGTGGGCCGCGACCTCCCCGTCCCGGTCGTCCCGGAGGGACGCGAGACGTTCCCTGCCGTCCGCGATCTCGATCTCATCGAGGATCCCGGCGAGCCCTGCCGCCCGCTCAGCCGCCTCACGCAGCTCTGATGCCCCGCTCCGCGCGGCATCCACCCGGGCGGCCGTGGCCTCCGCCGCTCCCGGTCGCTCGGTCTCCGAACCGCGTCCGGGAGCGGGGTCCGTCGTCGCCTCCGACCGGCCCCGCGCGTCGTCTCCGCCGGACGTCGCCCGGTTCTGGACCGACCGGTGGAGCGGGCCGGGATCGCGGGCCGTCATCCCGTTCTCGCCGGGGCGACCGCGGGGCTTCGCGGATCCGCCCCCGGCCGTGTCCGGCTCGAAGGGTTCGAGATCGGGATCGCTGCCCAAGGAGCTGACGGAGCCGGCGTCGCTGCGCGAGCCGTCCGACGAGTCCGACGAGTCCGACGAGTCCGTGGTGTCCGCAGAGTCCTTGGTCCCCGCAGAGTCCTTGGTCCCCGTGGTGCCCGCCCCTGCGGCCTCCTCCACGTCCTCCGACACGGCGGGCAGCCTCGGCGCCCACTCGCGCCTGCGCGGATCCCGACCACCGCGGGGCGCGCCGGAACCGGTGGAACCGTCCGAGCCGGGGCGTTCGGACGTCGGGTCGCGCTCGGGGCCCGGATCCGTCGACTCCGATCGCTCGTTCTCGTCGGCGCCGCCTGAACGACCGCCGCCCCGACGATCACCACCCGTACGATCCCCGGCCTGCTCGCCCTCGTCGTCGGGCAGCTCCTCGATCCGAGGGAGGTGCTGCTCGCGGAGCGCCCGCTCCATCCCGCGCTGCGCGTCCTCCCACGCGACCCGCGCCCTGCCCGCGTCTGCGGCGACCCGCGTCCGCTCGTCGAGGATGTCGGCGAGCTCCTGCATGCGACGGGCCTCCACGGACCGCCCCGCGACGTTGTGCCGGTTGGCGCGGTTGCGGGCATCGTCGACCGTGGTGACGGCGTCGAGCTCGTCCCGCGCGGCGCGGTCGAGGTCCTGCGCGAGACGGTCACGCTGCCTCTCCACCGCCGTGAGGCGCTTCTCGGCCTCCTTCCAAGCGTCAGCAGCGGCCCGGCGCACGCCTTCGGCCCGCGACACGGCCTCGCTGACAGGCCCCAGCGTGGTCGTTGTGGCGGTGGCATCGGCGAGGTAGAAGGTGACCCCCTGCCCCACGTGTGTGCGCCGGAGCTCGAACTGCTGCACCTGCCGGGCCGGCGGGACGACGTCGGGGGAACGGACGTTGCCCGCGACCGTCGCGGGCATGCCCCGGTGGACGGTCAGCGTCACGACGTACTCGGCGTCGCCGCCCACGTGTCGGGTCGGGCCCTTGCGGGCGTCGGAGTCGGGTCGCAGGTCGCTCAGCGCGGGGCTCGGCGCCATGCCGCCGTCGCGATCGCGCTCGAGATCGGTGTGGCCGACGCCGCGGCCGGTGTCGTCGCGGCGCCCCTCCGGCGTGAACGCCGGTCCCCACTCGACGGAGTGGTACTCGGTGAGGAGCGACGCGTCCGCGTCCACGTGTCGCGTGCCGGACTCGGTCCTGGTCGCTGCATCCAGGTCGAGCGTCCTGGGGTTCCGGATCACCGGATGCAGGTCGACCGACACCCACTCGGCCGCGTTGTCCGGGTTGCGGACGGTCGCGAGACGCGAGGCTCCGCCGAGCACGTTCTGCATGTGGGGGTTGAGCAGCTCCGGGCTGAACAGCAGGTCCAGCGCCTGCGTCACCCGTCCGCCGCCGCGCAGCGCCGCGGGAACCCGGTCGTCCTGCGCCAGCATGTCGCGGACCATCCGACGCAGGTCCGCCGCGTCGGCGCCGAGGAAGACCGTGACCTCGCGCCACGGCAGGTTCACCGGTGCGGCGCCCCGGGACCGGGGGAGGATCGGTCTGGAGGGCCCGCGCAGACCGGTCGCCGGGATCCGGTAGGTCAGCGGCAGGGGTTCGCTGCGTGGCCCCGTCAGCTGCCGGGCGCCCCGCTCGACGACCACCTCGAGCCGCACGTCGCCGCGGATGACGGCCGTCGGACCGCTGTAGTGCACGATCCGCATGGACCGTTCACCGGAACGGGTGCCACGGCCGTCGGACACGGCGCTGGACGCCTGCGCGTCGACCCCGCCCATCGCCATCGTCGTGCCCTCGTGCGGACCGGCCGTCCTGCCACCGACCATGGCCTGCACCTCGGTCTGCCGACCCGCCGAGACGACTTCGACGGTCTGTTCGTTCACGAAGCCCAGCAGCTGGTTGCGGATGGCCCAGGAGTCGTGGACGACCCGGTCGACCCGGAAGACGCCCTCGGGCACCATGCGCACGCGGACGGTGAGATCGGTGAACCCGAGGAACCCCCGCTCGGCGGCGCCCAGTGGCACCCCCTCCCCGAGCAGCCCGGCGAGCGCCCCGTGCACCGTGCCGACGGGCAGCCCCTCGCCGAGGCGGTCGGCGACCTCCTCGACCTGCTGGGTGGTCAACCCGTCCATGCCGTGGGTCCGCAGCTGCGTCACGAGGTCGGTGATCGCGGGTCGGAAGCTGTCGGCGTCCTCGGGGTAGTGGAAGCTGGGCACGGGCCGGTCCGGCGCCACGTTCACCGGCAGCCACCACCGCTGGGCGTTCGTGTGGTGGGTGGCCTCCATGATCGGGGGCAGCAGGCCCCACTGGCGTGCCTGGTCCTCGGTGGCCCGCACCGGCATCGCCGGGAGCCGGACCCGCTCCGTGGCGGTCCCGGTGCCCCGTTGCCGGTCGGGCGGGGCCACGGTGGTGCCTGCCGGGACCTCGTCGGCGGCCCGCGCCAGGCCCAGGGCGGCGAGCATGGCGCCGGCGCGTTCGGGGAAGTGCCGCCCGAAGGTGACGACCGCGTCGACCAGGAAGTTCGCCTCGCGGCTCGTCGCCGTGATCGTCACCATGCCGGTGACGAACGTCTGGTAGGTCGGCACGACGGCGTGGGTGCTCGCCTCGAGCGCCCCGGCGGCGTTCGAGACCGTGCCCCGTCGCCACGAGACCCCGTACCGACCGCTGACGCCACCCCGGCCGGCGGGGCGGTCCCGGTCGCTCGGCTGCATGGTCGGGAGGTGGGACGTATCGGCGACGCGCAGTCCCAGCGAGGCCAGCAGCCCGTGCTGGGTCCCCCGGGAATTGGTGACCGTCATGTCGGTGCGGCCGAAGATCGCCAGGTCTCGGGTGGAGGTCACCGGGTTGCCTGCGGCGTCCCGGTCGAACCGCGGCTCGTACATGGCGAACTGGATCGTCGCGTGCCCGGTGCGGTCGAAGAACCAGCGGGCGAACGTGATCTCGGGGCCCCGGACGCCGTCGCCGAGCAGCGCACGCATGTTGCCGAGGAGCCACTGGCTGCTCGCCAACGTGTGGGTGGCCTGCAGGGCGGGGATCCCGGGCAGCGTCATGACCATGTCGCCACCGCCGGCCCTCTGCAGGGCGAGGTTGATGCCCCGGTGGATGTGTGTGATCCCGGGGACGTAGCTGACCATCGATCCGGGGATCAGCGTCACCGCATTGCCGTTCGGGAGAGCGGCCTGATGCCCCATCCGCTGACCGTCCGGGAGGTCGGTCGGGGCGTGGTCGAGCAGCTCGTCGCCCTGCAGCGTGATCATCCAGTCCGACTCGAGGGAGCGGTCGGTGGGCTCTTCGACGGTGACCCGTGGGCTGGCCCGCCCGGGCAGCCCCGGGAAGAGCCGGCGCCAGGGCGCCTCCACGTCCCAGCGCCGCACCGTCAGGCTCCACCGCGAGCGTCCGGTCACCAGACGCGCGTCCGAGGTCGCGGTGCTCTGCTCCCGGCGCGCACCGATGAGATCGGCCGTGACATCGAGTGACCGGCTGTAGCTGTAGCCGGACCGGGCGATGGGGCCGAGCGCAGCCTCGCCCGCCGCCGGCAGCACGGCTCCCCGCCAGCCGACGTAGCCCTGCCAGCGGTGACCGGCCGAGCCGGAGAGGCCCTGCCGTCCCCCGATGCTCTCGTTGATCGACGCGCCGGTCGCCGGGCCGCGGTCGTGGGCCTCGAGGATCTGTTGGTGCACCTCGACGGTGAGGTAGGTCCACGTCCACCCGCCGCGCCGGACGAATGTCCTCGAGAGGTGGTGCTGCACGCTCTCGTCGAGCTGAGTGGCCAGATGGGTCTCGCTGAGGAACTCCTCGATCTGCCGGCCGTGCTCGTGGGCGCGCAGCACGTCGGACCCGTGCGCGACCTGGGACGGCCCCGACGCCGGACGCGGGACGAGGTCCTCGAACCCTTCGGTGCTCCCGACGATCTCGGTGACCCGGTCACGCAGGTGGCGCGGGGCGGCACCGAGGCTGACCGGGACCGACTTCCCGAATCCGCGGCGGTACGTGAGGTGAGCCGGCAGGTGCTTGGTCCCCTGCCCCGGCCTCGTCAGCGCCGTCGCCAGCACGGTGCGCTGGGTCACCGGGGCGGTGATCACGAGCGGGTGGCTCCTGCGCGGTCCCAGTCGCTTTTTGCGCAGCCGCGCGCCGCCGTCCCCGGTCCGCCCGCCGTGGACGACGCGGACCTCCAGGCGCAGGTCGACGTCATGAGCGCGCAACTGCTCGGACAGGACGAGGATCTGCCGGATCAGGGTGCCGCGGTCGAGCCGGTCGACGCGGTGGCGTTCCTTGCTCAGCGCGACCTCGACGGAGTTGGAGTGGCCGCCGATCGCCGACGTCGAGCCGCGGTAGCCGCCGTAGACGATGAGCTGGTCGTAGAGCGATCGGAGGCGCGCGTCCGAGATGAGGGGTTCGTAGCGCTGGGAGAACCATGTCGTGGCGTCCACCGGGCCGTGGTCGGTGTATCGCACGGGAACGAGGCGCATCTGCACCGAGGACGTCCGGAAGGGCAACAGGACGGCAGACGCCGACGGCGACCCGTCCCCGGCCGGCAGGGGATCCGAGGTGTGCCATCCCCCGAGCAACTCGGGGAGCAGGTTCTGGATCGAGGCGTCGGAGAGGAAGTCGGCCAGTATCTGACGGCCGCGCGCTCCGGGGGCCACGGTCGCGGGGTGCAGCTGCGCGGCGACACGGTCGAACAACGTGCTGTCGTGCGTGTACGTCTCGAGGGGCAGCCCGGCGCGCAGCGCCCGGTCGAGCCCGTCGTCGGGTGCACGGCTCAAGGAGGGCGCGTCGTGCCGCGGCAGGCCGAGCTGCCAGCCCTCGACCTCGCCGCGCACGGCCCGCGACGCCGGTCGGGTCACGACCGTCGCCTCGAACTCCAGCTCGACGCGGGCGGGGGCCGGGCCCGTCGTGCGGTGCCTGGCGATGATGCTGCGCTCGTTGTAGGTGTTCTCGTTGGTGATGACGTCGGTTCCGTCGGTGACCGCTCGCGATACGCCGGCGCCGCCGTAGCCGCCGAACATGCCGCCGTCGACGCGGGCCGGGAGGCGGGCCCCCCTGCGGTCCTGGCTACCGCCGGGGTCGGCGGTGGTGTGGCGCTGGTAGTACTGCGACGAGATCTCCTGCCCCGCCGGTGGGCTGTCCCCTCCCTGCCCGTCCCGTTCCGGCACGAGCCGGACGGTCACCGGACGCACCTGCGAGCGCCCGCGGGAGCCGCCGACCTCCAGCTCGGCACGGCGCCCGCTGCCACGGAAGCTCTCGGGGTCCTCGCGCAGGCTGTTCAGCAGCGTGTCCAGCCCGCCGAGGCGACCGTCCCCGAGCTCGGCCCGCACCGCGGCCTCCACGTCGCGCACCAGGGCGTCGGTCGCCCGATCGACGAACCGGAACGCATCCGGACCGGCGGTGGGAGCGGGCCCTCCGCGCCACGGCGCGAGAGCGGCGGCGTCGGGCCGCCACCGCTGCGTGCGCAGCTCCCGCCGCACCCACGAGGTCGACGGATCGACGAACCGACCCCACCGCTCCAGGAGGCTCCCGGGACGGGCGAGGGAGTCGGGATCCGACCCGCTCTCCCCCAGCAGTTCACCGAGGAACGCCGTGTCCGCGGGACTGACCATCAGATCGGTCGCCGCGGGCGGGTGCTCGGACGGGCGACGCTCGGTGTGCAGCAGCGGCAGGAACGGAACCCCGTGCCGGGCACCGGCAGGCAGGGAGGGCAGCGCGGTGAGGTCGAGTCCCTCCGGCGGATCCACCGACGGGTTCGCCCACACCCCGCCGTACCGCTGCAGCACCGAGACCGCCACCACCGCCTGCCGCCCCGCCGGGGTGGCCGCCTGGTAGTCGCCGAGCTCGGTGTGCCGGAAGAAGGGACGATCGGACTCCGGGTTGCGGACCCGCACCCCGAGCGCTCGCAGCCCGTTGCGCACCGTCGCCGGCAGCGCCTCCGGGTCCGCCCACACCGTCACCCGACGGCGGGGCCCCGCGCGGCCGAGGGTCCGGCCGGGGGTCCGGCCGGGGCGGGTCCGTTCGGCCCCGTGCACGGCACGGACCCACCGCTCGACGACGGCGAGGTCGAGGTCACCGTCGATGCCGCCCAGATGCACGTGGCTCGGCACCGGCTGCTGGTGCGGAGCGCTGCGCGAGCCGAGGACGAACTGCGCCGGCTCGTGCACCGACACCCGCACCTCACGACGCGGAGCCGGCTCGACCGGGTTCGACGGGTCGGCGAGCACCGAGCGGGCGTGCTCGATCACGACCCCTGGATCGAGCAGGCGACGCAACACGTCCTGGGCCTCGACCGCGCGGATGCGGCCGCGCCGCTCCCGGTTCGGCTCTCCCGGCAGCGTGTGGGCTCCACCATCGCCCTCGATCCGCAGCCGCGGTAGCGGCATCCCGGCGAGGCGGGCGGTGCGGGCCTGCTCGTTGACGTGCGCAGCCAGGGCGACCAGAACGGCCCGGTTGCGGCCCACGACACCACGTTCGCCCCGGCCGTAGGTCAACGTCTCGCGCCACGGCTCGTACCGGGTGCGCACCGGATCTCCCGCCGTCAGGCCGTGCTCCACGTCCACCCGGAACCGCGCACCGTCCGCCCCGGGGGTCCGGTCCGGCACCAGGCGCGTCCCCGGCGGCAGCACGAACTGCGCTAACCCCGACCCCGGCACCCGCGCCAGCAGCGGCGTCCCGGGCTGGACCAGCACTCGAACCGTCGCCCGCGACGGCGCCGCCGCCCCCTGCCCCACCGGCGCGACCGGCAGACCATCACGCACGACACCACTTGCCGGATCACGCGCACCAGCCGGGAGCGGCGCGGTGAACACCACCGCCTGCCGCAGCCGGCTGCGCCCCGCCGCCGCGATCAGCTGCGCGCGCTGCCGCCGCGACGGCGCCGGGCGGGACGGATCCTGCGCGTGCGCCACCACCGCGTCGAACGCAGCCTGCTCCTCCTCGCTCAGCTCGGGCTGCTTCTGGGCCCACACCGCGAGCGGCCCCCGGGCGTGCGGCGCGACCGACCCGGTCTCGTCGTCGCCCCGGGCGGAGTCGTCCCCCTCCGGCCCGGTGTCGGCGCCGCGGTCGCGGCCGTCCCCGCGATCACGGTCCTCCCCCCGGTCCCCCTCGCGGCCCCGCTCCTCCTGGCCCCGCCCCTCCTGGCCCCGCTCCTCCCCGCCCCACACCGCCTCGAACGAGGCGAACGACGGGCCTCCGAGATCGGAGTCCAGCGACGCCCACTCCGACTCAGGACGCACCCGCGCGGCAGACGATGGAGCGGGCCCGTCGAACGGCGCGGCTCGGAACCTGCCGCGCGGTCCCTCCGGGGCCCGCTCGCCGAACGGCGGCTCGGACACCTCCACCGGGCGCGCGGACGGATCGGTGGACGGCGCCGCCTGCCGGGTGTCCTCGCGCCCATCCGGAGCGGCGGAGACGTCGTGCTCGGCGAGCAGGACTTCGACCTCGAGGTCCGCTCCGCTGCCCGAGGTCCGGATCGTCGTGCCCGGCAGGAGGAGGTAGCGCTGGTGCAGAGGGTCGGGAACCGTGGACACGTATGCGGGGTGTGCCGGGAGCAGCCGCGTCCCCGCCGGCGCCGTGAGCCGCACGGTGCCCTCACCATCGCTCATCGACGGTGCGCCGGCCTCGATCGGGGCGAGCAGGAGGCCGTCGTCGAGCGTCGTGACGCCGGCGCCCGCGAGGTGCCGATCCGACATCACCTGGAACACCACGGGTCGGTCGAGTGCCCGGGCGCCGGCCGCGGCGGTGAGCAGCGCGCGGTCCGACTCACGCTGCGCGTTGCTGTGGTCCCTGAAGCGGGACCGCAGTTCGGGGCCCAGGTACAGCTGCCGGATCCGGCGCTCGGTCCTGCCGAGGGCGCGGCGCTCGGCTTCGGAGTAGTCCGCCCGCGACCCGATGCGCTGCATCAGCGCCGTCGCGTCGTGCGGCAGGGGGGCGCGCTGCGTCCCCGCCCGCACGGCCGGGACATCCGCCCCCGCATCCGCCGGGAGATCCGGAACGTCGGTCGCAGCAGGAACGTCGGCCGGAGTCGCAGCGGCCGCCTGCTCGGCGTTCTCCTCATCGAGACCCCCGTCGACGGGGGGCAGCTCCACCAGCTCGATGTCATCCGTCGACGCCGCCCACTCGTCCGCCCCGCCACCGCCGTCCTGCGGTGCCTGACCCTCGTCCTGGCCACCGCCGCGCAGCCCTGCTGGGGCTATCGGTTCCCCGATCGCAGGCGCCCCGAACCTCACCACCTGGACGGCGAACGCGCGCTCCCCGTACGGGACCTGCGCGCCGTTGCGCTCCAGCCGGGTCAGGTACCGGTCATAGACCTCCCGCACCCGGTCCCAGCTCGGCAGGTCACCGTCCCCGTGCAGTTCGCGCCGGATCTCCGCCCACTCGCCCGGCGACGGCTCCGCCGGCGGCGCCTCCCGGTATCGGGGCGGCGGAGCCTCCGGGGCGCCGGCCGTACGTGCCGGCCCGCCCGCGTCCCGGGGGGCAACGCCACCCCCACTCGATCCGGCCGGATCCGTGACGGCCACATCGATCGGATCGTCGGCGGGGACTTCGGACGCCCGCGGATCCTCGTGCGCAACGGTGGCCGCCTCGTCGTCCTGGCCCACCCCACCCCACACCGCTTCGAACGACGGGAGCGACGGGCGCCCGGCAGCGGGGTCCAGGAACTCCCACTGCGACCCGGCACCCACCGGCGCCGCAGGTGGAACCGTCCGCGACTCCACCGGAACATCGACATCGCCGCTACCGGCCGGACCGCGGTCCGGACCGCGGCCACCACCACGAGCACCCTCCCGGAGTTCGGCTTCGAGGGCCCGCTCCCCGGAGGGCTCCGGATTCGACCCCTCGAGCTCCGCGAGGAACGGCTGGACCCCGTGCCCCCGCACGTCCGGCTCGACGACGGGCGGATCGGAACGCTCGGAGACGTCGTCCTGCGCACCTGGATCCGGCGTCGGCGGCTGTACGTCGAGACGGCCCGGGTCCTCAGGGACGAGCTGCGGGTGGAGCCGACGCGCGAGCTCCTCCGCCAACGCCACCCGATCGGTCGGACGGCCACCGGAACGGTCGAGCTCCTGCAGCTCCCGCAGCACATCACCGACATCCGGCAACGCCTCGACCGGCCCGTCGACGAGCCCGAGGTCCGTCGACGCCGCCGCCACGAACGGAGCCAGCGTCGCCGCATCCAGCTGCTCGTCGCTCAGGACGTGACCGGATACGACCACCGGCTCGTCGACCCAGACACGCACGTGACGACGCTCGTCCGGCCCCGACGGCGACCACCCCGGCGACTCGCTCTCCCCTGCTCCCCGAGACGACCGCACCACCTCCACCGGCACCGGCGGCGGGAAGCCGTCGCCTCGCTCGTCCCGCAGCGTCGTCAGTTCCGCGACGAGCAGATCACCGACCGCGTCCGCATCCGCCTGCCCGCCCTCCGGCGCCCCCTCACCGGCCGTGCCGCCGTCGTCGCCCCCCTCCACGTGCACGACCCACCGCTCGGCCCCGAACCACCCGAGTTCCACCGCCCCGTCGTGCAGCCGCCGGGCAAGCTCCCGGATCGCCCCCCGGCGCTGCTCCTCGGCCCCCTCCACATCGGCCGACCCGGCGGCCACCGTGAGCGGATCGACCCGCGCGGCGTCCCCCGGACCGGGCAGCGCAGGCGGCACCTCGTCCATCACCCCGGCGAGACCCGACCTCGCAGCCCGCGACGACGACGCCGCCCGCCAGGCGTCGTCATCGATCCGGCGGCTGTTCGCCATCCAGTGCAGGAAGAGGGTGAACGCCTGGGCGAACGCATCCGGACCGGTTCTTCTCGGGAATGCCCGTACTTCGATCACGACGAGCGGCAAGCCGACCCGCCGACCGAACGTATCGAGATCCTGCAGTTCCGTCTTCAACTGGCCGACGACGTGCGACTGCGGAATGGGCTGCTCACCCGGGCGCAGCGGCCGCCACGCCTGACGCAGATAATCCTGCACGGTGTGCATGTTCATCTCGCCGTTCAGCGGAACGCCGAGAGGGTAACGAGATTCCTCGTTGATGCTCCGATACGTATTATCGAACTGCGCGGTGAGGTCCTCGGCGTTGGCGTCCAGGAACTCCTGGACCCGTTCCGGCAAGGCGGCCCGCACCGAAGCGAGCGGCACTCGGGACAGGGCGAGCAGGTTGTTCTTGACCAGGCCCTCACCCCAGCCCCGCGCAGCGACGCCTGCGTGGGTGTAGACGAGCGTCGCGTAGCCCTGCAGTGCGGCGATGTCGGCTTGCAGCGCTTCGTCCCACGCCCGGCGCGACCCGGCGCCCGTGTCTCTCGCGTAATCGCGGAACCGGTCGGCGGTCTCCGCACCGAACGTCAACCCGTCGTCGAGCAATCGGACCGACGGCTCGTCCTTGAAACTGTCGTCGGTCAGCGGATACTCACTGGCGATCTTCCGCTGCAGATCGCGCAGCCCGAACACCGAGACCCCCAGGGTGATCTGGGGGGCGATCGCCGGTGGCCCCTCGGACCGGAGCCCGAACTGGGTGTGGGTCGCCGAAGCCCGGAACCCGTCCCGCCACCGGAACACGTTGCCGAGCCGTTCGCCCGCACGAACCTCGTACAGCCGACTCCAGAAGCGGCTGAGCTCGCCCCACACGTCGGCGACGCTCGGGCGCCCCTGCTCTCCTCGTAGCCATGCCGACGGTTCGCCGACGAGCTCGGGAATCGGCGTGAGATCGCTGAGGCTGTCGGTGACCAGACGTGCATATCTGGTCTTGACCTTCGCGCGGGCATCGTCCATGACGTGGCCGCGGGACTCCAGCTCGGGACCTCCCGCGCCTCCGCGCGTCCGGAGGATCCGGTGGTCCGGGCTCACCCCCGCCCCTGCCACCTCGACGACGAGATCCCTCGAGTTCCGCGGCCACCACGGCCCCCGTGACCCGGGCGAGAGCGAGAGCCCGTTCTCCGCCGAACTCTTCTCCCAGTACCCGAAAGCCGCGATCACCTCCTCGCGGTCCGCCGGCGCCTTCCCCAGCCGCGTCATCTCCGACCGGACCGATCCCACGAGGTCGGGCGGGTCGCCGTACCGCCGCAGCGCCTCGTCGAGCACCTCGTGACCCCGCCACGGCCCGAGGTCCGACGACGCGCCCGCCCCGTCCGAGGCCCGTGTCGCCGCCCCCTCGCCGGTGCGCTCCTCGGCGCCACGAGCAGACGGGTCGGCGCCGACCGCCGGCGTCGCACCGGAAGCCGTGTCGGCAACCGGCCGCGGGGCGACGGGACCCCGCTCCGCCGACACCGGGTCCCGCCGGACCGGCCCGTCCGAGACGACGGCAGGGGCCGGCCGCCGGTCGGCCGAGGAGGGCGAGGGCGTGGCGGTCGCCGGGCCCTGCTCACCACGCGCCGATGCGCTCGAGGCGGTGGGACGCGACGCGCCGTCGGAACGCTCGGCGGCCGGGGACCCCTGCGCCGACTCCGTGCGAAGGGGCGGCCCGGTGGTGGCGGCCGCGTCGGGGACACCATCCGGGGCACCGTCGGGGGCAGGAGCACCGTCGGGGGCAGGAGCGTCCGGCTGGTCCGCCGGACCGTTCTCCTCGGGTGCGGCGCCGCTCGGCGGCGCATCCCCGGCCGTGCCACCCGCCACCCGGTCGTCGCCCCGGACGTCGGGTGACGCAGCTCCACCGCCTTCCGCGTCCTCCGCCGAACGCGGCCCCGGAGTGCCCAGCGCATCACGCTCCCCGCCGACGTCCCCATCGCTGTCGAGGTCAGCCGATCCTGCGTCACCGGGCTGACCGGACGGCGCGTCCGGGGTCGGGCTGCCGCTCGGGGCGCCCGATGCCAACTCGGCATCCGGCCCGCCCGCGGCCGGCCCCTCGGAGGACATGGTGGTGGCAGGGCCCGCTCCGGCCGACGAGGAGCGCCCCGCGCCCGACGTGGAGGGCGACGAGGAAGGCTGAGCCGACTGACCCGGCTGGTTCGCCCCCGCCTGATTCGCCCCCGACTGGTTCGGAGCCGACTGATTCGACGCCGACTGATTCGGAGCCGACTGGCCAGGAGACGACTGGCCAGGAGACGACTGAGAGGGTGCGGCAGGCGAGGCGGCGGGTGCGTCGGGCGTGTTCGTACCGTCCGGCGTGCTCCCCAACGCCTCCGGGGTCGCCTCCGGGGTCGCCTCCGGCCCACCCACCTCGGACGCATCCGGCCCCGCCGACCGCGAGGTGTCGTCGCCCTCCGACCGGGAGACCGGCCCGTCCGACCCCGAACCGCCGGACGACGAGCTGCCGCCCTCCGACCGGGCGGCCGGCTCGTCCGGCGTGTCGGCTCCTCGCCCGTCGGCCGTGGGCTCGTTCGGGGTGTCGCGCCCGGACCCGGACGCCGAATCCTCGGTGCGCGAGGTGTTCTCCGACGTGTCCCGGGCTCCGCCATCGGACGTCTCCAGGGACGAGCCCTCGGCGGCCGGCGGGGCGGACCGGGACTCGTCGGAAGGGTCGGCGACGGAGTCGGTGGGGCTGCCGGAGTCGGTCGGGCTGCCGGAGTCGGTCGGGCTGCCGCCGCCCGCCCTCGACCCGCTCTGCCCCCCTCCCGCGGACTCCGACGCCTGCGGCGCGCGCTGTTCCGCCGGGCCCTCGTCGCGGCCGCCGGACTCCCGGGCCTCACCATCGGGAGCGCCCCCGCCGGACGATGTCCCGGAGCTCCCCGAGTCCCCCTGCCCCTCGTCACGACCACCGGAAGTCCCGGCATCGGTGCCGCTCCCACCGGACGACCTCTCGGAGCTCCCCGAGTCCCCCTGCCCCTCGCCGCGAGAGGTGACGTCCTCCGAATCCCCGTGCACGTCCGGCGAGTCCTCGACCGATGTCGACACGTCGGGCGACCCGCTGTCCGACGACGAGTCCGGGTGCGATGTCCGGCCATCGCCGCCGTCGCCCTCGCCACCGCGCGCGGTGGAGGAGTCGGAATCCAGACCGCCGTCGGACGACGGCTGCGTCCGGGCGTCCGCATCGACGCTGTTCGACGGGCCGTCCGCCGAGGTCCTGCCGGTGTCCGGGGAGGAGTCCCCTCCGCCCGAGAGCAGGGACTCGAGGCCGTCGACCGCGCTGGAGACCATGTTGATCGCGCCGAGCAGGGCCGCGTTCGGCGCCGCCACCGAGGCGAGCGCATGGACGTTGTCGATCGCGGCCGAGACGTTGCCGATCGACTTCACCACGGCGGCCGTCGGGCCCGTGGAGCCCTCGGAGTAGGGGTTCCTGCGGCCGCTGTACTTGTCGACGTTGAGCAGACCGTCCGAGATGTTGAACTCGCCACCGGTGGCCGTCGACGCGGCCAGGTTCGCCGGCATGACGAGGGCCATCTGCCATCCGAGGAAGGCGGCGTGCCCGCCCAACCGCAGCCACGGGCTCGTGTACCGGACGTGGTTCAGCTTGAGGCCGTGCCGGACCGCGGCCGCCGCGACGTTCCGAGGCAGGCCCGCGTTGTCGTCCCACCGCAGCTTGCGGGTGAACGGGTGCTCCCGCGCGAGGGGGAGCCCGTTCCGGTCGGTCGCCACCGCGGATGGCCCGTCCCCCGACGAGTCGCCGGAGGAACCACGGTCCGTCCCGCCCGAGGACTTCCCACCCGGCGAACCGTCCGAGTCCAACCCGTCCGAGGACGACGTGTCCGTCCGGCTCGGACCCTGCCCACCCGGCGTACCGCCGGGCGAGCCGCTGTCCGACTTGGCCGGAGGGCCTTCGCTCGACGTCCCGTTCGGTCCCCCGCCGCCCGACGAGTCCCCGGCCTTCCCGGACGGGCCGGGGCTGTCGCCGATGTCCGGGCCGTCCTTGCCGCCCGGGCCGAGGTTCACGCCCGGGCCGTCGAGTTTCAGGGCGCTGACGTTGTCGAGCCCGATGTTGCTGTTCCTCGTGAGGTTGCGGGCCAGCAGGCCGCCGCCGCCCACGATGGCGGCGCTGATGGCCGCGGACTTGGCTGCGTTGCTCAGGGAATCGAGGTCCCAGCCGTCGCGCCCGCGGACGCCGTCCTCCCCGCTCTCCTCGTGCGCGTTGTGCTCGTCGATCTGCGCCTTCTGGATCGCGGCGTCCAGTCCGACCTCGAAGGCGACCTCTCCGGCGATCGTCGCGCCCAGTTGCAGGAGAAACTTGGTGACGGACCAGGCGATCTGCTGCAGGGACCTGCTGGCGATCTGGTTGACCAGGTTCCTCAGCACCTGGGTGAGACCGACCTTGAGCACCTCGACGACGGTCCTGGCGAAGAACACGCCGAACGGGATGGCGAGCAGCGTGAGGAACGCGACCAGGGCGACCGCCGCCATGACGATGAACATGATCTTGGCTTTTTGGATGTCGGCGGCAGCGTTCTGCGCGGTCTTCGCCAGCTCCCGGGCGTCGTCCGCCGAGTCCGCGAGCGGCTTCTCCAGCCACCCGCGCAGGAACGAGTCGAGGGCCCCGGCGGTCTCGCCGTCCATGGCCGCGTCGACGTCGGCGGCCACGCCCCCCGCTTCGGCTGCGGCCTCGTCCAGGGCGTCGCCGAACTCCTGCCACGCCCATGCGATCGCCCTCAGTCCGCCCTCGGAGCCTTCCGGCCACGAGATGCCGACGACGACCTTGAGGAAGTTCTGGAGCTCGGCAGGCAGCTCGGTGACCTCGTCCTCACCGCCGGTGCCTGCCATGCCTCACCCCCCACTGATGCCCGCCGGGCGACGATCAGAACTGACGATCAGGACCGACGACGATCAGGACTCCGCCGTCCAGCTCTCGACGTTGTCGGCGTACAGCCCGTCGATCCTGCGGGCGTTGCCCTCGTCGACGTCCGCGAGCTCGCCCGCGACGTCGACGATGTACGTGCCGGCGTCGGAGAAGTTGGTCGCGAGGACGTTCGTGTTCTCCCGGGTGCCGTCGGCTACCTGCACGTACTTGTTGGCGAACGCCTTGCCGATGTCGTCGTCGCCCCAGCAGCCCTCGCGGTCGTTCAGGACGGTGACGAGGTCGCGGTGCGCGTCGAGGAGCCGCCGACCCGCCGTCTGGGCCCGCTCGCCCGCGGCGACGGCATCGTTCTCGTCGAGCTCGAACCGGTCAGCCACGGCGGACGTCCCGCGGGTCGCGCACCGGCGCACCGAGCCCCTCCAGCAGCGGGGCCATGAGCGCGTTGATGGCCTTGCGCGGATCGACCTTCCCGGTGGCGATGCCGACCAGGTCCAGCCCCCCGACACTGTCCGGGTTCATCGTCGCGGCCATCTTCTCGAGGCTCTCCAGCCGGCCCTGCTTGAGGGTCTCCACGATGCGGTGGCCCAGCTCGGTGGGGGCGACCGTCTTGTACTTCGACCCGTGGAAGGCCACCTCGGTCAGGTCGCCACGGCCGTCGAAGGTCATGGAGAACGTGTTGTCCTTCGCGCGGACGGTGGTCGTCTCGTCCTGCCAGACCCGGCCGAGGGCGTCGAGCCTGCGCCGTTCGTCGTCGAGGCGGGCCATGGGGTCGTCGGTGCCGTGGAAGAACTCGTCGGTGTCACGCTCGGCCATGCCAGATCTCCTTCTCGGTAATGCCTCACAACGGGCCCGGTCCGCCCGGTCAGCGACGGCCCAGGACGGCAGGGGCGCCGCCGATGTCGTCGTCCCACGCACCCGGGTCCTCCTGCAGGGACACCTCCCGGGTGCGCTCGGGCTCGACGCGGCCGGCGAGACCACCCATGCCCCCCATGCCACCCATGGGGCCCATGCCGCCCATGGGAGGGACCATCGGGGGCGGCCCCTGCCCGGGCGCGCCGGCGGATCCGGTCACCGGTTCGGGCGCGTGGAGCCCGGTCGAGTGCAGCGACGTGGCCACAGGTGTGAAGGACGGGAGGACGGGAGCGTCGGAGCGGCTCCGCTCGAACGCGCCGCCGTCCTCGGGTACCCGGCGCGAGGCCGGGGCGGGCATGTCCGCCAACGCAGACGCCTCGACCGTCGGAGGTGGGGGCATGATGCGCTCCGGGACGCGGGCCGTCGACTCGCTCGCGGTCGCCGAGGACTCGACGGGCTTCGCGGTCGCGCTCGCCCCGGCCGCATCATCGTCGGGAACCTCGCGCCGCCCCCCGGCCGTACGCCTGCTGCTGGTGTCTTTCGGGCGCGGCTGCTCGCCGGGTTGCCGACCGCGACCGTTCACCGCTGCCAGTGCGACGGGCGCGGGGGGCATGCCGGACACCGGTTCTTCCGGGTTCCGGCCGAGCCCGTTCTGCTGCGGCTCCGTGCGCGTCACGTCGACGTTGCGCCCGAACGGCCCCGGCGTGGTGGACGTCCCCGTCCCGAACGCTCCGGCCGAGCGGAGCACCGCCGGGGGCAGCACGTCACCGGTCCCACCCGGCCCCGCCCCGGTCTGCCTCGTGCCGGCCGACGTCGTGACACGCCCGAGCACCGCGGCGGGCGGCGCCGCGTTCGCGATGCCGGCCGTCCAGCCGCCGGGGCGCGAGGTGACGCCGTGCCCGACACCCGCGCCGGTCGGAGGACGCAGCCCGGCGGTGGCGGCGAAGGCGCTGACCGGCACCGGCGCGACGTGCAGGGCCGATCCCTCGGGTGTGAGCCCGACCGGTGTGGGCTCGGCAGGTGAGAACAGCTCGGGAGGCGGCTGCGGCCCGTCCACCGTCGCCCCCGTGAACTCGCCGTCCGGGAACGGGGAGTCGGGACCCGGGCCGCCGGCTCCGCCACCGGCTGCTGCCGGGGTGCCGGGGATCGGGGCCAGGCTCGTGCCCACCTGGCGGTAGGTCTGCGCGAGCCCGGTCGCGATCCGGCGCGCGAGCTCGTCGAACTGCGCGGCGACCTGAGGGCTGGGCGTCGTCGCGAGGGCCCGCGCCCGTTCCGCGGCGAGGTCCTGCATGGCGCGTTGCGCTCCCGCGACGGCGTCTCCCGCGCGGTACAGGGCCGCGCCGTCTCCGCTGATCGCGGCCGCGACCGCGGCAACCTCGCTCCGCAGCAGCTCACCGGATTCGCCTGCCGCCTCCCCAGCCACTCCCCGCAGGTCCTCCTGCAGCTTCCCCATCTGGGCACGGAGGCGTCCGGCGATGTCGTGCAGGGCGGCCACCACCGCGTCGAACGCTGCGGCGCGGACGTCGAAGGCCTCGGCGGGGATGTCCAGGACCATCCGCGCCAGCGCCTCGAAGCCCTGTGACCCGAACTCCTGCGACTCCAACCCGTCGGACGCCGGGAGCGACGTCGCCATCACGTCCTGCCCAGGACGTTCGAGGCCGGCGTGTCGTCATCGTCGTCCCACGCCCCGCCGTCGGCCTGCAGCCAGATCGTGGGCTCCCGCTCCTGGTTCTGCTGCCCCATCCCCTGCCCCATCCCCATCGGGGACATCGGCATGCCTCCCGGACTACCGCCGGCCGTGCCCGACTGGGCACCGGGCGTCAGCGCCTGGCCCGCCAGCTGCTGGGGTTCGGCATGCGAGGCCGTGAGGCTCGACGGGGCCGTGAGCGGGTCGGCGTCCGCACCCGGCAGTTGCGGGGTCGTCTCGGCGTTGCGCTGATCCGGGTCGAGGCCGGCCAGATGGTTCCCGAGCGATTCCTCGCCCTCGCCACCCGGCCCGCCGTCGGGGCCCCCGGGGCCGGAACCGCTGCCCGGTCCACCCGCCTCACCGAGACCGTCGACGGCGTCGTTGACCGCGTTCCTCGCATCGACCAGCGCCTGCTCCCGCGCGGGGTCGTCGCCGGGCTGGTCGAGGTCGCTGATGGCGCGGTTGGCGGCGTCCCGCACGTCCTCGGCCGACGCGTCCGGTCCGAGAGCGCCGATGGCGTCCTGCGCGGCGTCGCGCGCCTGGTCCAGAGCGTGCTGCCGGGACGGGTCGTCGTCCGGCTCGCCGAGGGCGTCGAGCGAGTCGCCGACGACCCGGCTCGCCGCCTCGGGTCCCGTCGGGTCCCCGATCGACCGGAGGGCGGCATGGGCCGCCTCCCGGGCCTCGTCGAGCGCCATCTGGCGCGCCGGGTCGTCGCCCTCGCCGGCCAGCCCGTCGAGGGCCTGGTCGATCGCCCGTTGCGCCTCCTCCGGGGTCGCGCCCTCGGGCAGGTCGGCGAGCGCCTCACCGACGGCGTCCTGGGCTTCCATCAGTGCCTGCGTGCGTTCCGGGTCGTCCTCGGGCGAGCCCAGGTCGGCGATCGCGTCGTCGATCGCGCGCTGGGTCGCTGCCGGTCCGTCCGGATCCTCGAGAGCGGAGACCGCCTTGTTCGCAGCGTCGCCCGCGTCCTCGATGGCGTCGGTCCGCTCGGGGTGATCGCCCGGGGAGCCGAGCTCGGCGAGGGCCTCGTCGATCGCCTGCCGGGCCTGCTCGGGCGTCGCGTCCTCGGGGAGCTCCGCGAGCGCCTCGTCGATCGCTTGCTGGGCCTGGTCGAGTGCCTCGGAGCGGACCGGGCCGTCGTCGGGACGCCCGAGGTCCTCGATCGCGTCGTCGACGGCGTCGGCGGCCTCGCCCGGATCCAGCGCCGGTTCCTCGCCGGGGCCACCGCCCCCGGTGTCCCCGCCGGTGTCCCCGCCGGTTTCCCCGCCGGTTTCCCCGCCGGGACCGCCGCCCCCTGTCCCTCCGGAGCTGCCGGGGTCCGCCCCCGGGACGTCCTCGCCGAGGCTCTCGATGGCCTCGTTCGCGGCGTCCTTGGCCTCCTGGAGAGCGGCCTCCCGCTCGGGCGTGATGCCCTCCTCGTTCTGGAGGTCCTCGATCGCGTCGTTCGCGGCGTCCTGCGCCTCCTGCAGCGCCTGGTCGCGCGGGGTGTTGCCACCGCCGCTGCCGCTGCCACCGCCCGAGCCGGTGCCGCGGCCCGGGCCGTTCCCGCCGCCTCCGCTCGTGCCCGGGAGGTTCCCGATGGCCTCGTTGGCGGCGTCCTTGGCGTCCTGGAGAGCCTTGTCGCGTGCGGAGTCCTCCTCGGCCCCGGAGCCCTGGCCGCCGGAATCGCCGCCCGGCGTGTCCTGCTCCGGACCGCCCATCAGGTCGTCGATCGCGTCGTTTGCCGCCTGCTGGGCGTCGTCGAGGGCCTTCTGCCGCTCGGCGTCCTCGGCGCTCTCGCCGCTCCCGGAACCGCCGCCGCTCTCGCTGCCGCCGGAGCCCTGGCCGGGCCCGGAGCCCTGGCCGCCCACGGGGCCACCGCCCGACGTGTCCTCCTCCGGACCGCCCATCAGGTCGTCGATCGCGTCGTTTGCCGCCTGCTGGGCGTCGTCGAGGGCCTTCTGCCGCTCGCCCGCCGCGGCGTCGTCCTCGGAGCCCCCGGTCTGTTCGGAGTTGTTCTGTGCGCCGTCCAGGCCGCTCTTCCCGCTGCCCTGGCCGCCGGATCCCTTGCCCGAGCCGCCCGTGTCGAGGCCACCGGGCGTCGAGCCGGAGCCACCGCTGCCGCTCCCGGAACCGTCACCGGTCCCGCCCCCGCCGGTGTCCCCGCCGGTGTCGCCGCCGGTGTCGCCGCCGGTGTCGTTGAGCTTCTCGATGGCGTCGTCGGCCGCGTCCTCGGCGTCCTCCCTGGCCTCGTCGACCGCGTCGTCGCCTGAGCCGCTGTCCGAGCCGCTGTCGGAGCCGCTGTCGGAATCGTCGTCCGAGCCGCTGTCCGAGCCGCTGTCGGAATCACCGTCCGAGTCGCCGTCCGAATCGTCGTCCGAGCCGCTGTCGGAATCGCTGTCGGAGTCGCCGTCCGAGTCGCCGTCCGAATCGCCGTCCGAATCGCCGTCCGAATCGCCGTCCGAATCGTTGCCCGGACCATCGGAGCTGGTATCAGGCACATCGGAGTTCGTCGAGGAGGAGGTGAGGGCGGGGTACAGGGGCCGGAGCTCGCCCCCGCGGGTGGTGTACTGGTTGCTGACCTCGTTCAGCAACTCCTGCAGCGCGACCAGGAGCAGCTCATCGTGCTTGTCATGGAGCAAGCCATGTGACTTGTGCGCATCGTCGATGAGGCCATGGATCTCGGAGATGTCGACCCCAGCCGCGAACGCGACGTCCAGGGCGATCGAGTAGAACTCGGCGTTCGCCTTCTGCGCGTTGTAGAGCCAATTCCAGAAATCCGTCGTAATCTTGTGGTACTCGCCGACGAACCAGCGGATGGCGTGGCCGTTGTCGCCGATCAGCTTGGGGTAGTTGAAGTCGTGGAGCGTGCGCCACAGCTCCACGCTCTCGTCCAGCACGTTGTTCGCGTACTCCTGGAAGGCGTCGCCCGCCGCACCCTTGAGCTTCTGGCCAACCGCCTCGATCTTCTTCTTGAAGTCGTTGTTGGTGGCCTCGATGGCTTTCATGGCCGCAAGCCAGTCGTCCGCGAAGCCGTACCAGGCATTGGCGTTGCCGTTGTCGTTGAACCCGACGTCGGTACCGTCCGAGTTGAAGATGAGATCGGAGACCGCTTCATTGAACGCCTCGAGCGAGCCGTACTGCCCGGCGTCGAACGGCGGCGGGTTGCCGACATGCGTGCCGGGAACGGGCGCAAGCGGGTTCTCGTCGGCCATATCAGGGCTTCCTCAGAGATCGTCGGGGAGCTGCGATCGATCGGTCGGTGTCACGCGCGGGACCCGGCTGCCGGACAACAGATCAACGGCGCACCGGAAATGCAGAGAGGGCGACTCCGAACCGATCCGAGCCGCGGGGGAGCGGGGATCCCCCACGAAGCGCGCCCGAGCCATGTGTCAGTCCTGGTCGCTGTCGGCGCCCTCGTCCTCGTCGTCTTCGTCTTCGTCCTCGTCGTCGCCGGAGTCGTCGTCCTCGGAGTCGTCGTCATCGGAGTCGGCGCCGTCGGTCTGCGACAGGGAGTTGTTGTAGCCGTCCCCGTCGTCCCCGTCCTCCTGATCGCCGAAGTTGGTCTGGGTGTCCTCCGTGGTCTGGGACCAGTCGTTCACCTCGTCCTGGTTCTTCCCCCGACCCTCCTTGAGGATGTCGACGATCTTCTCGGCGTTCTCGCCGTCGGCGTTCTCGAAGTCCTTGCCGACGCGCACCAGGTCCGACCCCAACTGGTCGAGCGTCATGTTCAGCCGGTTCCCGTGCTGCACGACAGCGTTGCGCCGGTCGTCGACCAACACCTCGAGCCACTCCGCCGTCGAGAACTTGCCCGCGTTCGGCCAGTTCCTGTCGAGTTCGGCGAACGCCGCCATGTGGCCGTTCATCAGGCTCTGCAGCTCGGCGCCGATGGTCTTGATGCCAGCCGCGTCGAACTCGGTGTTACCGGCCACGGGGGCCTCCCTTACGTCGCACGCCGCGATGGCGGGGAACGAAACCTGAGGTCTGGTCTGGAATTTAGGGAACGAGGCAAGGGGCCGAGTCCCCGGTTGCGGCCCCGGTGACGGGTTGCGGGAGATCCCCCACCAACCGCCAGGGTGCAGCTCGGGCGGGAACCGGTCCGGGTTGGCTCCCTCCCGCGAGCACTCGTCGTCGTCCCCGGTCGGCACGGACAGACCCCGGGGTACCGACCGCGAGCGGGCCGGCACCCCGGGGCGTCAGGTCGACGGAGCGGAGGTCAGACGGACGCCCCGATGTTCTTGCCGCCCTGCCGGTCGGTGTCCTGCATGTTGTCGGCACTGAGCCCCAGACGCCGCTCGAGCTCCATGAGCGTGTTCTTCCGGCTCTCGAGGTCCTTGTTGAGACCGTCGGCCGCCGCGTTGTACTGGGTCGCGGCTGTACCGCCCCAGGTGTCGGCGACGAGCTTCTGGACCTCGCCCTGGAACCTGTCGATGTCCTCGTGCATCAGCCCGATCTCGCGCTTGAACTCCGCGTTGCACGCCGCGATGGCCTCGTAGTCGTAAACCGTGTTCCCGGACATGGCTTCCCTTTCGTCGAGTGCGGGTGGTGGTGGGCGTCAGCCGGTGATGAACTGGGCGACCTGCGAGACGTCGCTGCTGCTCTGCTCGTCCATGTCCGCCTGGCTCTGCGCCGTCTTCGTCATCGACTCGCTCAGCGACTCGACCCGTGTGATGATCATCTGCTGCACGTCCCGGATCCAGGAGTCGTACGTCGCCTCCAGAGCCTTGGTCGCGGCGCTGGGGCTCGACCCCAGGGTGCTCTCGACCACGCCGAAGAGCCGGTTGAGCCGGGTCTGCAGCTCGCTCACCATTTCGCTGTGGCTCTGCGCGGCCTTGGTGATGGTGTTCTGTTCGAACTGGGTGATCGCCATGGATCGTCTCCCTTATCGGGATCGAAGGGGACGCGGCGCCGGGCGGCCGGCCGCGGAACGAACCTGAGGTCCGTGGAGGAATCTAGGGACGGGCGGCCGTGCCTCGGTCCGCGTTCGCCCTCAGGACCCGGGCCTGGAGGGAGATCCCCCACCAAGACCGGCGCACGACGGTCAGGCGCCGGCGTCCGCGCGCGCGGCGGTGGTGCTGAGGAGCGGGCCGGTGGGCAACAGGTCGAGCAGGGCGCTCGGCAGCACCGTGACCGGGACACCCGAGTAGCCGAGGGCCTTGAGCGAGTCCTCGTCGGCGATCGGGTACCGGATCCCGGTGTCGGTGACCAGGAACGTCCCGGCCGCGGCGGCGCCCTGGTCGCGGGCGAGCACTCCGCCGCCGGTCGGGAACGACACCCGGTCGGCCGTGGTGCCGGCCTCGCGGGGCGCGGCGGGCACCGCGCCCGCATCGACCTCCGCCCCGCTGCGCAGTTCGATCGTGGTGGCCACCTCGTCGGAGCCGGGAGTGTGCCGGGCGCACGGCACAGCGCCGGCAGGCGGCACCGCGGCGGTCGGCGGACGGGCCGGCAGCCCCGTCCCCAGGTCCTCGCCCCGCGAGACCGGCACACCGGTGAGCGCGGCCGGACCGATCGGGATCGGGGCGGCTGCGCCCTGCGGGTAGGCCGGCGCAGTGCTGGGAGCGGCGAGCACGAGCGCGGCGGCGCTCTCGGACAAGGGGGTCACGCCGTCGAGGCGCAGCAGGTAGAGCTGCTCGTTCTCGAGCGCGGGGTTGCGCACCGCGAAGACCTGCCCCACCAGCGTCGACCGCCCCTCGATGACGGGTCCCGGCTGCCCCGCGCCCGTGGTCGCAGGCACCCCGAGGTCGCGCCCGGCGGGAACCGTGTCGAGCCAGCCCGCGGTGACGGGCACGGGCGCGATCGCGTCGTAGCCGAGGACGCGGACGGTCTGCGCGTCGGGGACGCGGTGGCGCCGCCCCTGCCAGAGCAGGTGCCGCACGCCGTCCGGGCTGGAGACCAGAAGGCCCCGGTCGTCACCGAGCGGACGGCCCGCCGGACGTCCGACGAGCAGGGCGATCGACAGCGCCTGCACACCGGTCTCCTCCGGCGGTCGGGCGCACACCGTCCAGGCCCCGGTGTCGAGCTTCCCGGCGGCGGGCACGCTGTCGGGGGCGCCGGGGATGCCGATCGGCCTACCGGTCGGGGCATCGGCGAGGGAGGCGGTCGAGACCCTGACGACCGGGGCGGGTGAGCCGCCGGCGAGCCGGGCGGAGGCATAGTTCAGCACCGGACGCAGCTGCCCCTCGAGGAAGAGGTAGCGCGCGCCGGTCTCCTTGGCGGCGATCACGGCCCCCGGCGTCCGCCAGGCGTTGTTGCCGCCGGGGACGAACAGGCCGTAGATCCCGAAGACGCCGGCGATGATCGCGGCGAGCAGCACGCCGAGGAAGATCCCCGTGCTCGCCCGGCGGTTGGGTTGCACCAGCGCGTCCGGTCGCCCGTGCGTCACGGCCGCCACCATGCGGCCGACGACGAAGAAGTAGGCCTGGACCTGGTCCCTGCGTGATTGCATTACTTCATCCGCCCAGCCCGCGCATCCAGGCGTAGGTGCCCAGAACGGCCAGTAGCAGCGGCACGAGTGCCACCGCGGTCAGCGACTCGAAGATGTCCACGGCGCGACCCCAGTAGGGCTGCAGCCGCCGTCCGGGCATGACGTCGACGAGCCAGAGCACGCCCGCGCCCACCGCGAGCACCGGCAGCAGCACGGCGAGCATCCGCACGGTGAGCGTCGTCGCGCCGCCCAGCGCGACGACGGCGCTCATCACCGCGACGGCCGCGGGCACGAGCATCGCCCACCGCGGCGCGGTGCCGTTGGGATGGCGTGACCGCAGCATCAGCAGCAGCGCCGTCACCAGCGCGAACACCGTCCCCCAACCGCCGGCGGTCGCCGCCGCGACGAGCAGCGGGACCTGGGCGGCGCCGAACCCGATGTGCAGGGCCGCGGTGTAGGCCACGATCACGACGCCGCGCTCGACGACGACCTCCTGCGGCACCGGTTCGATGTCCTCGCCGAGCTGCTCGGGCGAGGTCGGGAGCAGCGGCAGCACGAGCCCGGAGAGGCGGAAGGCCGCCGAGGGCACGAACAGCTGCGCGATGATCGTGAGGCACAGGACGACGGCTGCGGTCTCGGACGCCGACAGCGCAGCGAGCGAACCGATCAGGCCGGCGACGGCCAGCGTCGCCGTGGCCGTGAGCGCGCCGGTGAACAGCAGCGCCGAGTCCGCGACGACGACGACCCCGATCGCGAGGACCGCGACCGCCGCCGAACAGGCGACGGTGAGCACGGCGGTCGCCGCCAGGCCGGGGAGCAGGGCCCGGCACAGCAGCACCGCAGCGGTCACGACGTACGTCGTCGCCAGCCCGGCGAGCACCGTGCCGATCAGGGCGTCCGCGGCACCGCGGGCGACGAGCGCCGCCCCGGCGAGCAGCAGCACCGTGACGAGCAGGGCGACCCACCCGGTCAGCGCGCCGACGCCCGCGCCGCCCGCGGCGAGGACCGGCACCCCGAGCGCGATCAGCACGGTCGCTCCGGTGAGCAGCATCCAGCGCGTCCGCGCCGGTGTCCAGGCACCGGCCTGGCTCTGCACCTGCTCGCCGGCCCCGGCGACGATGTCGTCGTAGTCCAGCGGCGCGAGCTGCGCGTCGCGCGGGCGCAGGTGGATCGTCTCCCCGTCGTGCAGGTCGAGCTGTGCGGGTGTGAGCTCCTCGTCGAGAGGGGCTTCGCCCAGCCGCTGGACCACCCAGCCCTCGTGCTCCGCGGCTGCCTCCACCGCCTCCGCCCCGAACTGGGGCAGCACGGCGGGGAGGAGGTCGACCAGGGGGACCTCGGCGGGGACGGCGATGTCCACCGAGCGGTCGCCCAGGACGACGTGTAGCCGAGCCGACGTCCATGTGCGAGTCTGGGTCTGCTCCTCCGACACGCGTTCAGGTCCTTCCTGCCAGGGTCGAAGACCGTGAACCGATCCGGACCGTAGGTCCGCCGCCCTGCCGGGCCCCTTGCCGGCAGCCGGTCGACCTCGATCGTGGGAAGTTCACTCACCAAGGAGGAAGCGGCGTGAGTACGGTCCTGTTCGCCCGGCGGGCGCGGCGTCAGAAGCCCCCCGCGACGGAGGAGGACATCCAGCTCCAGGAGCCGCCCGCCATCCCGGAGGCCACCGGGGGCGGGCTCAGCTCGGTGCTGCTCTACGCGCCCATGGGACTCGGGGCGCTGGCGATGGTGCTGATGTTCGTGCGGCCCGGGTCCGGCCTCCTGAGCTACATCGGTGGCGGCCTCATGGTGCTCTCGGTCATCGGGATGATGATCGCGCAGCTGGTCCGGCAGTCGGTGGAGCACAAGCAGAAGCTGCACGGGCACCGCCGGGACTACATCCGCTACCTCGGCCAGCTGCGCCGGCGGGTGCGCAAGGGCCTGGCCGATCACCAGCGGTCCGTCCGGTGGACCCACCCGGACCCGCGGTCGCTGTGGTCGATCGCCCTGGGCTACCGGCTCTGGGAGCGCAGGCCCTCGCACGACGACTTCGGCGAGGTCCGGCTCGGCGTGGGTGCGCAACGCTCGGCGCTGCGGCTGCTCGCCCCGGACACCAAGCCCATCGAGGATCTCGAGCCGCTGGCCGCGCACGCCCTGCGACGCTTCCTGCGGGCGTACTCGACGCTGCCGGCCGCTCCGATCGCGGTCTACCTGCGCGGTTTCGCACGCGTCCAGCTGCGCCGCGCTCCGGACGAGACCCCGGTGCCCGACGAGCCCGACCCGGGTCCCGACGTGGACGACGAGCTCCCCTCCCCCGGACCCGAGCCCGAGCCGGTGGCCGACCCGCTCGACCCGACCGCGGAGGACGAGCCGGTGCTCGCGATCGTGCGGGCGATGCTCGCGCAGCTCGTCGCCGCGCACGGCCCGGGGGACGTCCGGATCGCCGTCGCCGCCACCGCCGAGCGCCGGGCGCGCTGGGACTGGTGCAAGTGGCTGCCCCACCACCTGGATCCCGACGTCCGCGACGGTGCCGGGGAGCTGCGGTTGGCGGCCGACTCCGTCGCACTGGCGGAGGAGCTCCTGGGCGGAGCGGCCTTCACGGGCCGCCCCCGATTCGAGGCGGGCAGCCCCGTGACGGCCTCCGAGCCGCTCGTCGTCATCGTGCTCGACGGGGTGGGCCTCGGTGAGGACCACCGGGTGGCCGACGAGGGCTACCGCAACACGGTCGTGCTCGACGTCGGCGGGTCGCTGCCCTGGACGGCGCGCGCGGACACGCTCTACCTGGAGGTCGGCCCCGAGCAGGCGAGCACCGTCACCTTCGACAGGCTCGGCAAGCCCCAGTCGCGCGCGCTGTGCCGCCCGGACCAGCTCGGGGAGCGGTCGGCCGCCGCGCTGGCCAGGACGATGTCGCGCTTCCGCATCGGCACGGCCACGGCGAACACGGACGAGCCGCTCGCAGCCGACTACGACCTGGCCGCGCTGCTCGGCATCGGCGACGTGCAGAGCTTCGACCCGGTGCGCTACCGCACGGATCGCCGCTCGGCGCGCCGCAGGCTGCGGGTCCCCATCGGCATCGCCGGGGCCGGGGGCCCGCTCGAGATCGACCTGAAGGAGTCCGCCGAGGACGGCATGGGCCCGCACGGCATGTGCGTCGGCGCCACGGGCTCGGGCAAGAGCGAGTTGCTGCGCACGCTGGTGCTCGCCCTCGCCACGACCCACTCGTCCGAGGAGCTCAACTTCGTGCTGGTCGACTTCAAGGGCGGCGCCGCCTTCCTCGGGTTCGACCGGTTGCCCCACACCTCGGCGGTGATCACCAACCTCGCCGACGAGCTCGAGCTCGTGGACCGCATGAAGGACGCCCTGACCGGCGAGCTCAACCGCCGCCAGGAGCACCTGCGCGCGGCGGGCAACTACGCCTCGCGCCGCGACTACGAGGCCGCGCGCGCCCAGGGCGCGGCGCTGGAGCCGATGCCGGCGCTGTTCGTCGTGGTCGACGAGTTCTCCGAGATGCTCTCCTCCAAGCCGGAGTTCATCGACGTCTTCGCCATGATCGGGCGGCTCGGGCGAAGCCTCGGCGTGCACATGCTGCTCGCCTCCCAGCGGCTCGACGAAGGCCGCATCTCCAAGGTCGAGACCCACCTGTCCTACCGCATCGGCCTGCGGACCTTCTCCCCCGGCGAGTCGCGCAGCGTCATCGGCGTCCCGGACGCCTACGAGCTGCCCACCAGCCCCGGCAACGGCTACCTGCGCCCGGACACCCAGACCCTCGTCCGGTTCAAGGGCGCCTACTCCTCGGCCCCCTACCGCCCGGCGCGCCGCCGGACCGGGCGCACCGAGGTCAGCCAGCAGGTCATCGGCTACGGCACCGACTACGTCGAGCCCCCGGCGACCCCCGAGCCGGACCCCGTGGAGGAGGAGCTGCTCCCCGCGGACAGCCGCCCGATGATCGACGTGCTGATCGAGCGGCTGGAGGGGATCGGGCCGCGCGCCCACCAGGTGTGGCTGCCGCCGCTGCGGCTCGCGCCGACGCTCGACCAGCTGCTCCCCCCGCTCGTCGACCACCCGGAGCTCGGGCTGCGGCCGGTCGGCGAGCTCGGCACGAACACGCTCTCGGTTCCGGTCGGCGTGCTCGACCTGCCCGGCCAGCAGCGGCGCGACCTGCTCACCGCGGACCTCGCGGGCGCGCGCGGCAACGTGGCGATCGTCGGCGGCCCGCAGAGCGGGAAGAGCACGCTGCTGCGGACGCTCATCGCGGGCCTGGCCCTCACCCACTCCGCCCGGGAGGTCCAGTTCTACTGCCTCGACTTCGGCGGGACGCTGAGCTCGCTCGCCGGGCTCCCCCACGTCGGCAGCGTCGCCGGCCGGCTCGACCGCGACCGCGTCACCCGCACCGTGCTCGAGGCGACCAACCTCCTCGCCCGGCGCGAGGCGCTCTTCGCCGAGCACGGCATCGACTCGATGTCCACCTACCGGCGGGCCCGCGCCGCCGGGCGCTTCCACGACGAGGACCCCTACGGCGACGTCTTCCTCGTCGTCGACGGCTGGTACACGGTGCGCCAGGACTTCGACGAGCTCGAGGACCGGTTCACCGAGCTGGCCGCGCGCGGTCTGAGCTTCGGCATCCACCTCGTCGTCGCGTCCAGCCGCTGGGCCGAGATGCGTCCGTGGCTGCGCGACGTGCTCGGCACCCGGTTCGAGCTGCGCCTGGGCGACCCGAGCGACTCGGAGGTCAACGGCCGCTTCGCCGCGACCGTCCCCCAGGTCCCCGGCCGCGGGATCACCCCGAACCGGCTGCACTTCCTCTCGGCGCTGCCACGCATCGACGGCGTGCAGGCCGCCTCCGACCTGGCCGACGCCACGGCCGAGCTGTCCGAGGCGCTCGCGGTGCCCGACGCGCCGGCGGCACCCCCGGTGCGGCTGCTGCCCGTCCAGCTCGCGGCCGCGGACCTGCCGGGCCCGCACGCGCCGAGCGCGACCGCAGAGGTGCGGATGGCGCTGGGCATCGAGGACGTCGGGCTCGACGTCCAGTGGCTCGACTTCGACGCCAGCCCGCACCTCATGGTGTTCGGTGACGCGGAGACCGGGAAGACCGGGCTGCTGCGCCACATCGCCCGCTCGGTGGCCGCGCACCACGGCCCCGGGGAGGCGAAGGTGATGTTCGGCGACGTCCGTCGCGAGCTCTACGACGCGATCCCGGAGGAGAACCAGATCGAGTACGCGGTGGGATCCGACGCACTGGCGCAGTCGATCTCCAACGCGGCCGCGGCCCTGAGCGCGCGCGTGCCGGGGCCCGACATCCCGCCGGGCCGGCTGCCCCTGCGCGACTGGTGGACCGGCGGCCGGCTCTACATCGTCATCGACGACTTCCAGCTCGTCGAGGGCGGGATGGGGGCGGGTCCGCTCGAACCGCTGCTGCCGTTGATCGCGCAGGGCGCCGACATCGGGCTGCACCTGATCGTCGCGCGCAGCACGGCCGGGGCGAGCCGCACGATGATGAACCCCGTGATGCGCCGGATGTGGGAGCTCGGCACCCCCGCCGTGCTCTTCTCCTGCCCGCGCGGCGAGGGCAGCTTCCTCGGCACGGTCAAACCACGCACCCTCCCGCCCGGGCGGGCGCAGTTCATCAACCGGCGCCGCGGCGTGCGGTTGGTGCAGACCCCGCTCGTCGGGACCGACTGAGAACATTCGCCCGAAGATCGCAGGTATCGGTTGTCCATTGCTGTGGCCGCAGCAATGGACAACCGATACTGCGGATCATGCGGCGGACGGAGGTGTGCGGCGAACGCGACGACCGGCCGGTCGGTCGGAGCCGACGCCCATCGTCGAGTTCGGACTTGCTCGTCTAGAAGTCGATGACCACCTTCCCGTGCACGTGGCGCCCTGCCTGGAGCTCGACCGCAGCGCGGATCTGCTCGACCGGAAAGCGTGCCGCGATCGGCAACCGGAGCCGACCCGCCGCAACCAGGCCGGCGATCTCCTCGACGGCGCCCGGGGCTGCGTCGGCGCCGTTCGCCGGCGTGATCCCGTCGACCTGAGCCGCGATGGTGGTGATGCGCTCGTCAGGCACGCCGAGTTCGCGTGCGGCCTGCACCGTGTCCGTCCCGTGCAGGTCCATGACCGCAGTGACGCCGGCGGGAGCCATCGCACGGACCCGACCGACCAGACCATCGCGTGCTCGACACGCTGCTCGCGATGGTCGAATCGGGCGAGATCGCGCATGCCCACACCCGGACCGAGCTGCTCGCGGCCATCGACGACATCCTCGAAGCCGGCCGCACGAGCGGGGAACTCCGCGCCGACGTCCCCGCCGAAGACATCGCTGCCGCTCTCATCGGCATCTTCACCGTCGCCGGCTCGCCCGAGCACGAAGCGATGGCGGCTCGCCTGCTGAACCTCCTGATGGACGGACTCCGGTCCTCCGATTGCGGCCACCCGGTTGACCGGGGGACGAGGTGATCGGCACGTCGGTCCGGGGAGGGACATCGCGCGGAGCACGGCGGCCGGGGGTCGTGGCCTCATGATCCGGAGTATCGGTTGTCCATTGCTGTCACCACGACCATGGGCAACCGATACTTCGGATCTTGCCCGTGGTGATCGGTGTGGGGCCGGGTTCAGTCCGTCGCCGGCTGCGGCGCCGCGGTCTCCTCGCGGCGCAGGGTCCGCGCCGGACGCCAGCCACGCCGGTGCGCCCTCCCTCCGAGGCGGGCCGACATCGAGACGACCCCGGCTGCCACGAACGCGCCACCGACGGCGAGCACCGCCGCCACGAGCGTCGGCAACCCGTCGGGCGCGGCCGGTGCGGGAGGTGCCAGCGCGGGCGCCGGCACGGGCGTCCCGCGCTCCTCGGGCAGCAGCGCCGACACCGCGGCCGCCGGGTCGACCACCCCCCAGCCGAGCTCGGGGTCGGGCAGCACGGCCGCCGGCGCGGTGGCCGTGGCCTTGAGCCGGTGCACGACCTGCTCGGCGGACAGCTCCGGGCGGTAGGCGCGCACGAGGGCCGCCGTGCCACTGACGAAGGGCGCTGCGTAGCTCGTGCCGCTGCCCTGCCAGTGACCCGGCCCGCCCGGGCCTACGCTCGCGACGTCCACGCCGGGCGCGACCAGGGACAGGTGCGGCCCGGTCCGGGAGAAGGTGGCGCGCTCCCCCGCGGCGTCGACGGCGCCGACGGCGAGGACCGACGGGTACGCGGACGGGTAGCTCTCCCTCTCGTCCTCGCGGGTCCCGTTCGCCATCGAGGCGACGACGACCACGTCCCGGTCGGCGGCGTAGGCGACGGCGGCCGTCAGCTCCGGGGTGGGTTTCGAGGTGCTCGCCGACACGTTGACCACCTCCGCACCCCGGTCGACGGCGGCGCGGATGCCCGCGGCGAGACCGCTGGGGCCGACCTCGTCGGAGTCCTCGCTGCGGGTGACCCGGATCGGCAGCACCGTCACCCCGGGGGCGACGCCGGCGAAGCCGGTGTCGGGACGGGGGGTGGCGGCGATGATCCCGGCGACGAACGTCCCGTGCCCCACGCAGTCCGAGTCCGCCGGGCCGCCGGTGACCACGTCGACCCCGCGCAGGACCCGGCCCCGCAGCTGCGGCACGGTCGCGTCCACCCCGGAGTCGACGACGGCGACGAGGACACCGTCGCCCTCGGTGAGCGGCCAGGACCGCTGAGGCTGCAGTTGCCGCTGGGCCCACGGGACGTCGGCGCTGACCGCCGGAGGGGCCGGCAGGCACTGCGGAGCGGGCTGTTGCGCGGGCAGTGGCGCGGGCAGTGGCCGGGCGGCTGCCGCCGGGGCCGACGCCAGCGTCGCGACGAGCGCCACGGCGACCGCCGCACCTGCGGCTCGCCAGGTCCCGGTCACCGCGCCGCGTCCGCGACGGCGGCGGCCGTGGAGCCGTTCCGGCCCGTGGCGCGGGGCCCGGCCGCGGCGTCGTCGAGGCCGACCAGGGGGATCCGGCGCGTCAGCCGGGCCACGACGGCGGGCTCGGAGACGACGCGGACCGCCGTACGGCGCCGCCCGGCGAGCGCGCGTTCGAGCCGTCCCAATGCGACGCGGTCGCGCACGTCGAGCTCCTCGGCCGTGCTCGGGTCCTCGTCGGGGGACAGCTCCCGCAGCAGCAGCGCGATCCGCGGCGCCGCGAGCTCCCCGTCGGCGAGGGCGTCCTCCCGGGTGCGCATGCCGAGGGTGCGGTACCGCGAACCGGCGGGGAACACGGCCTCGGCGACCGGCCCGCCGCCGACCAGCTCCGCGGTGCGCCGCGCCGTCGCCGGCATGATCAGCACGTCGTAACGGGCGTCGGCCACGGTGACGTCGAGGTCGGCGCTCGCGGTGAGGAAGCCCGGCTCACCCAGGAGCCGGCCGGGGGCGCCCTGCTCGGGACCGACCTCCTCGACCCCCTGGCGCAGCACCGGACGCCGGTGCACGGGCAGCCTGCGCAGACCGGAGACGAGGCACGGGAGGTGCCCGTCGACGACCCCCTCGCGGCCACGACGTACGGCGTCGTCGACGACCGACGCGCGCGTCCCCTCCCGACCGTCGAGGTAGAGGCACACCGCAGCGAGGTCCGCCTTGGCCCTCCCCTCGTCGCCGCCGCGCAACGCCGGCCAGGTCGCCATCGCCGCGTTCACGGTGGCGAGCGCTTCGGTGAACTGCTCCCCGGACGCGGCGGCGAACCGGGTGCGCTCCGCCGCGGTGCTGTCGCGGTCCACCACCTGCAGGGCGGTATCGGGGACGCGTTCCTCCGACACCGGCGCCGCGGGCTCAGGGTCGGGCTCCGGTACGTCGGGAGCCGCGGTCGCCGCCGCGACGGGTTCGGTGACCGGTCCCGGGCCGCTCGTGCTCGTCGGTACCGGGCTGGGCGACGGGGGCAGGGCCGGTCCCGGCACCGCTGCCGTCTCCGGCACCGGCACCGGCTCCGACACCGGCTCCGACACCGGCAGCGGCTCGGGCGCCGGGCTGCGGCGCGCCTCCGCGTTCTCCTCGGGGTCGGCCAGCGGCCGGCCGGAGGTGCGGACGTGGGCCGCGGCGCGGCGGGCGGGCGTCAGCCCGTCGAGCAGGCCGGTCGCCGCCCTGGTGAGCACCGGGTCGACGAGCTCGCCGGGCCGTCCGATCTCGAGGGTCCAGCCGGTGGGGTCGAACCGGCGCTCGCGGCTCGGCGGCGGAGCCGGCCAGCGGGTCAGGACCAGGCCGCTCGCCACCACGTGCGCCCGGACCCCGTTCGCGCCCGGCGCCTCGGGTGCGTACGCCGCCGGGCCGGCCGACGCCCAGCCCGGCGGGGGCGCGGCGGCGGTGACCACCTCCTGGCCGCCGCCTGCGCGTACCCGCACCGTCGTGGGGAACGGGTCGAACAACTCGCGCTGCGCCGCGCCGAGCACGACCGTCCTCACCTCGCCGTCCGCGGCGACGAGCGACGGGGCCGGGGCGACCAGCGGCGAGCCGCCGGCGGCGGCCTGCAGCGCATCGAGCCACCGCGGTTCTGCAGCGCCGCGGGCCAGCGCGACGACGACCGGGGCACGGTCACCGGGCAGGTCGGCGAGCAGGGCCGCGACCGACTCGGGCGCGGGGCACGGCTCGTCCACGATGATCCGGACCGCGTGCTCGTCGCCGACGACGTGGAAGGCGAGGTCGCCCGACCCCACGGGCGGGGTACCGCCCCCGCGCACCACGACGCCCGCCATGACGGGCGACACGGTCGCCTCGGGCGCGGTGAGGACGCCGTCCGGCATCCCGTGCTCCCACGCCCGCGGCGGGAACCGCCACCTGTCAGGCTCCGGTCCGGCCCCTGCGGCGCTGCGCCACCACCCGCGGTCGCCGACGTCACCGCAGGCGAACACCGCGGACCCGGACGCGAAAGCGAGGCGGCCGATCGGCGCCAGCACGTCGAGGCCGCTCTCCCGGGCGAGCGCGGCGACCAGGTCGGGACGGACGGCGAGGCCCTCGACCCCCAACCAGATCTCCGTGACGGCACCGGCCGTGCGGCCCTCGTCGCGCGCCACCGCGCGGAGTGCGTCGTAGACCGTGCGCGGGCCGAACCGGCGGGCGGCGTCGCGGGCCAGCAGCACGAACCGCCGACCCGGCAGCTCCGGCAGGCGCGCCAGGAATGCGCGTTCTCGCACGGGTTCCTGCTCACCGCGGAGAACCAGGTGCCGTCCCACGGCCTCGGGCACAGGCCCGCCCGATCCCGCTTCCGGCATCACCAACCAGCCCTTCCGTGCGACCGAGCCGGTCAGATCGCCCCGACGCGGAAGGCGTGGGCCACCGCGTGGGCCCGGTTGCGCAGACCGAGGCGTTCCTTGACCGCGAAGACGATCGACTTGATGGTGCGCTCGGAGTAGTTCAGCTCGCGTGCGACGTCGGCGGTCTCCAGGCCCGCGGCGAACAGCCGGAGGATCTCCGTCTCGCGCGCCGTCAGGCCGGCCGCGTTCACGCCGACCGCCGCGAGCCGCGCGTCCAGCGTGCGGACCTGGTCGAGCAGCCACCCCACGGTGCTCGACGGCAGCTCGGCGTCGCCCGCCCGAGCCTTGACGAGGGCCGCGACCACGTCGTCCCAGCTCGTCGTGCCGCGCGGGAGCACGGCACACAGGCCGCGACCCACCGCCCACCACAGGTGCCGCTCGGCCATCTCGTCGACCACGAGCACCAGCCGCGGGGTCGCCCCCGGGCGCGGAGCGACGAGATCGGCGAGCGTGGCCTCGATACTCTCGCGCAACGCCTGGTCGACCGTGCTGCTGAAGACCAGCAGCGCGTCTGCCACCCCGGCATCCACGTCGACCTCCGCGCGTCCGCGGAGGTAGGCGTTGGCGCCGTCGGCGAGTACCGGATCGGCGCACAGGACCCTGGTGGCGACCGGTGCCGACCTCACGGGCACGGGGAGGTCCGGGAACCGGCCCGCAGCCGCGTTCCTCGTCGTCCGACCGCCCACGCTCGCCGTCATCCGACCTCTCCTCTTCCGATGTCGGGATGGACCGAGATGGTGCCTGTGCGGGCGTCGGTCGTTCCCCGGCGATCGGATGTGTGCGGCAGGTGGAGGGAGATCCCCCACCAGCCCCGGCCGCTTCGACCTCTTCGCGAGGGTTCCCCCCACCATCCGGCTCACCGCAGGCACGCCGACCAGAAGCACTGGGGAACCTCGGTCACGATCGGATTCGCGATACCACCGATCCGTCGGGGTCCGGCGCAGGGATGCGTGGAGACCCGTGGACGAGGCGAGGCGGGTCATACCCCCGACCACCGACTCCCACGACCCGTCGACGGAGATCCGACCTCGGGTCCGGGCTCATCACGCTCATACTTGCCGGGAGATCTCGCTCATGCCCATGTCCCTGACCGTGATCGCCACCGCGGCACTCGCGGCCGCCCCCGTCCTCGTCTCCCCCGCGCTACCGCTGCCCGCCGTGCACCCGATCGAGGTGCGCCAGCCCAGCAGCTCGATCAACACGAGTCACGCGGTTCAGCAGGACCCCCCGACGGGTGACGACGACGAGTCGAGCGACGAGTCGAGCAGCGACAGCTCGGACGACAGCTCGGAGAACTCCGGCGACGACGAGTCCGGCGCGGGCAGCAACGACGACACCGGCAACAACGACACCGGAAACGACGACACCGGCGCCGGCGACTCGACCCGCCCCGCACCGGGGGCCGGCGACTGGCGGGCAGAAGCCGCGAAGCTCGCCGCCGTGCTGGAGCGGAGCGAGGACCCGGAGGCGCTCGAGCTCGCCGACCAACTCGCCGCCCTCGGCATCACCGCCGGTGGTCGGTCCGGTCCGACGGCGAGCGGGGGGCGGAACGGACGCCAGAACGCCGAGCGGGATGACCACGGTGGACGCAGAGCGGCCGAGGCCCCGGCACAGTTGCTGGACGTGACGGACTGGAAGCTCACGCTCCCCGGCGGAGCGGAAGGGGATCCGACCGAGATCCTGCCCTCGGAGCTGCGGTCCTTCGTCGAGGACGGGATCTTCCACCTCACCCCCGAGGGCGACGGCGTGGTCTTCCGCGCCGAAGTCGGCGGCGCGACCACCAAGAACAGCAACTACCCGCGCAGTGAGCTGCGGGAGATGGCCGGCGGGGAAGAAGAAGCGTCCTGGTCCAACACCTCCGGCAGCCACACGCTCGAGGTGCGGCAGGCCATCACCGAGACGCCCCCGACCAAGCCTCACGTGGTCGCTGCGCAGATCCACGACGGCAGTGACGACGTCCTGCAGATCCGGCTCGAGGGCACGACCCTCGCCGTGCAGTACAACGACGGCAACGACCAGGTCGTCATCGACCCCGACTACCAGCTCGGCACGCCGTACGACCTGCGGATCGTCGCCGCTGACAACCGCGTCCTCGTCTATTACAACGGCGGGCAGGCCGCCGAGCTGCCGCTGCACGGGTCCAGCTGGTACTTCAAGGTCGGCGCCTACACCCAGTCGAACCCGGAGAAGGGTGACGAGCCCGGCGCCGCCGGTGAGGTCGTCGTCTACGACCTCGCGCTCGACCACGGCGAAGCGCCGCGATGACCCGCCACCTGCCGCACCTCCCCACACCACACCGGATTCCATTGCAGCACAATCCGCTGTTCAGGAACTATTCGCGCGCCCAACTCTGCTCGTTAATGGACGTGCAGTAATACGAGGCGCCACTCTCACCGAGTCCGACGACGCTGTGACACAAATGACGCGGTGACATCGATGCAGCTCACGGCGAGTGTCTTCGACCGAACGGAGCGTGTCGTCGCGTCCGGGCGGCCCACGCAGTTGCACCAATAGCTCGCCGCAGTTAAAGTCTCAATCGGTTCGAGCGATAAAGCTGGCGCGTATGCCGGTCCCATCGCCGAGGCGAACCGACTGGCCGACAATTGCGCGCGAGCCGTGCGTGCACACATCAGCCGTATCCGAGAAAGTGGGCGATCTCATGTCTGCGAAAAACTCGACGTGGAGCGCTTCTTCGCGGTGACCCTGCGGGCGGCCAACGGCCGCCGCACTTCGCTGACCAGCGGGTTGCCGTCCACGATGTCGTGATCGGTGATGCGGCGCCGACCGCACGGCTCCCGCGGCGCGACACGGTTTCCCCGGCTGCCCTTCTTCGTGATCGTGGCCGGTCGAATCCCCGATCTCGGTGCGGCGTTTCGGCGCGACTTCCGCTGGTCGCGGGCCACGCCCACGACAGAGGATTCGAAGCGAGAGGGACTACATTGGCACTGCCCGACGTGATCGCTGTCGATGATCTTCTCGGACCACCGGAGCGGTACGGTGCGTCGATCTCGCCCGACGGCACTCGGATCGCCTACCTGGCACCCTGGAAGAACCAGTTCAACGTCTGGATCCAGAACCTCGACTCCGATGACGAACCCTGGTGCGTGACCGCCGACGAGACCCGTTGCGTGCACGACTACCGGTGGACCGACGATCCGCGCTGGCTGCTCTACGTGCAGGACGACGGAGGCGTCGAGAACCGGCACCTCCACCGGGCCGACCTGTACGACCCGGCGGCGCCGCCTCTGGACCTGACCCCGTTCCCCGGCGCGCAGGTCCTCGGCCTCGAACTGTCCCCCGCGCGGCCCGGCAAGGCGTTCCTGCAGCTCGATGCCCGCAATGCCGCCGAGTTCGACCTGCACGAACTCGACATCGCCACGGGCGAGCTCACGCTGCTGGCCGCGAACCCCGGCCACGTCACCCGCTGGCTCTGCGGCGGTGCCGGTGCACCGTTGGTCCGTGCCGCGACGGACCGGGGCGACATCGAGCTGTCGCGGTTCGACCCGGAGTCCGGCACGTTGCACCGGGTCGCGCTCTTCGACGCCGACGACCACGTGGTGGACGTCTTCCCGTTCGAGATCACCCCGGACGGGACGGGGGTCTGGATCGGCTCCAGCCGAGGGAGCGACCGGACGCGGCTGGTCCGGGTCGACCTGGCCACCGGCGAGGAGAAGGAGGTCGACAGCCATCCGAAGTTCGACCTCGACACGCGCGCCCGGGCCGTCCCGACGCTGCCGTCGCCGCTGATCCGGCATCGGCGGACCGGAGAGCTGATCGGGGCACGCTACCTCGGTGAGCGGCAGGTGATCCATGCTCTCGACCCGCACTTCGCCGAAGTGCTGGAGAACCTCGAATCCCTGTCCGACGGCGACATCGCCGAGGTGTCCTCCGACGACGACGGACGGCGATGGGTGGTGGCCTTCGCCCACGATCGCGATCCCGGCGTGACCTGGTTCTACGACCATGCCACCGGGGAGAGCCGTTTGCTGTTCCGGCCGCGCCCCCACCTCGACCCGGACGCGATGGCCCCGATGCGCCCGATCCCGATCACCGCTCGCGACGGGCTGGCGCTCCCGTCGTACCTGACGTTGCCCGTCGGGGTCGAGCCGTCCGGCCTGCCGCTGGTCCTGATGGTCCACGATGGGCCCTGGACCCGTCACAGCTGGGGCTTCGACGACGCGGTGCAGCTGTGGGCCAACCGCGGCTACGCGGTGCTGCAGGTCAACTTCCGCGGCTCGGCAGGGTTCGGCAAGGCCCACCGGGAGGCCGCGATCGGCGGGTTCGCCCACGCGATGCACGACGACCTGATCGACGCCGTCGACTGGGCCGTCGAGCGGGGCCACGCCGACCCGGACCGGATCGCGATCCTCGGCGGCGCCTACGGCGGCCACGTCTTCGCGAACCCCGAGGACCGCATCGCCATGTTCCGTGCCGCCGCGCGCTTCCTCGCGCAGCACCTCGGGGGACGGGAAGGCTGACCGCCAGATCCCCACTCCAACGGTGACGTGCGGTAGCGCTATCGATCGAACGAGCTTCACGACCCGATGACCAGCGGGTACCGTCGGCTCGCGTGCCTCGTCCGGCAGTCCCGCGCCTGTGCGCCGGGACCGCTGTCCGGTCGATTCCCGAACGGGAGCCTCCGATATGGATGTATCTGCCGGTGTGTGGTGGTTGACGATTCTCGGGATCGTCGCACTGCTGGTGTTCGACTTCGTCTTCCACGTGCGCAAGGCGCACATCCCCACGCTGCGTGAGGCCATGTTCTGGTCGGCGGTCTACGTCGGGATCGCGATCCTGTTCGGCGTCGGCGTCTGGGTCTTCGGTGGCGCCACGATGGGGTCCGAGTACTTCGCCGGCTACGTCACCGAGAAGGCGTTGTCCGTGGACAACCTCTTCGTCTTCCTCATCATCATGTCCAGCTTCAAGGTCCCCCGCGCCGACCAGCAGAAGGTCCTGCTGTTCGGGATCGTGTTCTCCCTGATCGCCCGGACCGGGTTCATCTTCCTGGGCGCCGCGCTGATCAACACCTTCGCCTGGGTGTTCTACCTGTTCGGCCTCATCCTGCTGCTGACCGCGGGCAACCTCCTCAAGCCCGAGGGCGAGGACAGCCACTCCGCGGACAACATCATGATCCGGCTGGCCCGCACGCTGTTCCACACCTCCGACCGCTACGACGGCGACAAGCTCTTCACCATGGAGGCCGGACGTCGGGTCATGACCCCGATGCTGCTGGTCATGGTGGCCATCGGCAGCACCGACATCCTGTTCGCCCTCGACTCCATCCCGGCCATCTTCGGGCTCACCCAGAACGTCTACCTGGTGTTCACCGCCACCGCGTTCTCCCTGCTCGGCCTGCGCCAGCTGTACTTCCTCATCGACGGCCTGCTCGACCGGCTCATCTACCTGGCCTACGGCCTGGCCGCCATCCTCGCGTTCATCGGGGTGAAGCTCATCCTCCACGCCCTGCACGAGAACAACGTGCCGTTCATCAACGACGGCCAACCGGTGAACGTCGTCGAGATCAGCACCGCGCTGTCGCTCTCGGTGATCCTCGGGGTTCTGGTCGTCACCGTGGTGGCCTCGCTGGCCAGCCCCAAGGGGCGGGCGCAGAACGCGGTGTCCGCAGCTCGCCGGCACGCCACCGAGTACCTGGAGGTCGAGACCGAGAGCGCCCACCGCGAGGAGATCTTCGCCAAGCTGCTCACCGAGGAAGCGCACATCCGCGCGTTGCCGGAGAAGTACCGGGCGCGGATCCGCGAGGAGGACAAGCTGATGGCCCTGCTCCGACGCGCTCACGCCGAGCACGACGCCGCCAGGACCCGCTGAGCCGGCCCCCCGCCGGTTACGGAGGATCTCCCACGATGACGTTGGCGCCGCGTTTCCACGTGAGGTAGCGGACGGACAGGTTCGCCATGGTGGCCAGGCGGTTGCGGTGGCTCATCAGCGTGACGATGTGCAGGCCGAGCCAGCCCAGCCAGGCGAGGAAGCCGCGTACCTTCAGCCCGTTGGGCAGCTGGATCACGGCGTCGCTGCGGCCGATCGTGGCCATGATGCCCTTGTCCTTGTAGGTGAACGCCTCCGTCTGCTCCCCGGCCACCAGCCGGCGGACCTGAGCGGCCGCGTGCCTGCCCCCCTGAATCGCCGGCTGTGCGAGCTGGGGCAACGGTCCACCGGTCCCTGCGGCCATGTCGCCGACGGCGAACACGTCGGGGTGGCCGACGACCCGCAGATCGGCGTCGACCTGAACGCGTCCACCGCGCCCTTGTGGCAGCCCCCAGCCGGACACCCGGTCATGGACCTTGACCCCGGTTGCCCAGATCGTCACGGCGGACGGCAGGTGCTCCCCGTCGCTGAGGATGACGCAGTCCTCGCGGACCTCGTCGACGGCCACCCCGAGGCGGAGGTCGACCCCGCGGGCGCGCAGTTCGTCGGCCGTGTACGTCCGGAGCCCGGGCGCGAACGGCGCCAGGACCTCTCCGGTCATCTCGACCAGCACGACCCGGACCCGATTCGGGTCCAGCTCGGGGTAGGCCAGTGGGAGCCCGGCGTTGCGCAGCTCGGCCAGGGCGCCGGCCATCTCTACCCCTGTCGCTCCGCCCCCCACGATGACGAAAACAGGTTCGACGGCGCCTTCGCGGCCCTGGGCGACGGTCTCCAGGCTCGACAGCACGAGATCGCGGACCTGGATCGCGGACTGGCGGGTGTAGATGGTGCGGGCGTGCTCCTGCGCCCCACCGATGCCGAAGTAGTGCGCGGTGACCCCGCAGCACAGGATCAGGTAGTCGTAGGTGATGTCGGCGCCGCTGTCGACGCGCACACGCCGGTTCGACGTGTCCACCTCGGTGACGGACACCCGCTGGAACCGGACGTTGCGGAAGCGGCCGGCGAAGGCCCGCAGCGCGTAGGTGACGTCCCCGGGGTTCAGCCCGCCGGTGGCGACCTGGTAGAGCAGCGGTTGGAACGTGTTGTAGGGATCGCGGTCCAGGAGCAGCACATCGACGTCGGCGCCGCTGAGCTCACGGACCGCGGACAGGCCGGCGAACCCTCCCCCGACCACGACGACCCGCGGACGCCCGGACGCTGTAGGACCCACAGCACCCACCGTGCCCCTCGCCCACCCGTTCGTCCACTGCTGGTGCCCGATCCCGCCCCGATCTCGCCCCGACGAGGGTCGACCGCTCCGGGTGCCGTTGCCGGACCCGCGCTGTCAAGCGCTCGGCGTGGCCCCTTCCCGCGGATCGACGACGTGGGTGAGAGCGGCGACGAACCGCCCGTGGTCGACCGGCACGCCCGCCGCGACCAGGGCGGCCAGCCCGATGACCGCGGAGAGCGCGACCTGAGCGATCGCCTCGTCGTCCTGCCCGTGCTGGTCCGGCCGCGCCCCGGCGCGCAGGAGCTGTGTCAGGTGCTCCTCGAGCCGCTGGTGAATGGGCACGACCTCGGCCGCGAGATCGGGCTCGACGGCGGCCTCGCCCCACACCTGGACGGACAGGCGGGCGTGGCTGCTCCCGGGGCCGACCTCCGCAGCCAGGCGGGCCAGCAGGTCACGCGCACCCTCGGCGGGGAACTCCCCGTCCACCTCGCCGCCGTGCCCCTCACCCACCGCGATCACCAGGTCGGCCTTGCTCGGGAAGTACCGGTACACAGCACCCATCGACATGCCCGACTCGCGCACGACGTCGCTCATGCTGGTGCGGGCGAAGCCCCGCTCGGAGAACAGGGCGACAGCCGCATCCAGGATCTGCTGACGACGCGCCGCCAGGTGTTGCTCGCTGACTCGCGGCACCCGTTCCCTCCCGCCCTGCGCCGGCCTTGACGGCCGTCTCCGGAGGTTATCCCGGTCGGCAGGTGGATCAGGCGGGGGTCAGGACGGTCTTGCCGCGCAACCGCCCCGCCTCGGGCTCGGCGTGCACCGCAGCAAGCTCGGCCAGCGGACGGCGAGCAGCGACGTGGACCCGCAGCTCCCCACGATCAACCCCGGCGACCAGCTCGCCCAACTCCGTCTCCCCCTGGCTCAGTACGTCGCTGCTGCCGTAACCGTGGTAGCGCACTGCCTTCACGACATCCTTTATGCTTCGATTTCGTAGCATTGTCGAGAATAGCGTGATTCGATTTCGAAGCAATGCGTCGCGCCGGTGAGGCTCGCCACAGTGCTTCGAGGTCCAAGCACCTAGAATGCAGTGGTGGCTGATGGGCTGGAACCGGAGCAGCTCCGGACGTACTTCGCGCTGATGGAGTCCGTCAGCGTGCTCCACCACGCCGTGGAACAGCAGCTGCAGCAGGAAGGCCCGCTCAGCTACGTGCAGTTCCAGCTGCTGGCCCGGCTGGCCGACGCCCAGGGCCCGCTGACGATGACCGAGCTGGCCGACGGAGTGGTCTACAGCCGCAGCGGCCTGACCCACCAGGCCGGGCTGCTGGACAAGGCCGGGCTCGTCACCCGCGGCCCGAGCCCGGACGACCAGCGCGCCACCCTGGTCACGATCACCGACACCGGTCTCGCCCTGGTCGCCAAGGTCCTGCCCGGCCACGTCCAGGTCGTGCGCGAGTTGCTGTTCACCCCGCTGTCCGCGAAGGACCTGCGCGCACTCGACGACACCGTCGGCCGCATCCGCGACCACATGCGCGCCCGGCCACCCCGTTCTGCGGCACCTCGCAAACGCCGCAGCGCAGAGCCGGCCGCTACGGAGGAGTAGACGCCTCGGGGTGGGGCAGGTCGAGGACGACCCCGCAACCGGCAGCCAGCTGGTGGAGTTCGGCGAGCGTCTTCGCCGGCAGGTCCACCCCGTCGACCCGACCCCGGGCCTCGGCGCGTGTCTCGATCTCCCCCGGGTGGAAGATCTCGTCGGCTCCCTCCACGAGGGGCACCGCCTTGGTGGTGGCGACGAGGTCGTCGAGGCGCTCGCCGAACAGTCCGGGGTCGAGGACGGCGTCGACGCGCAGGGCCAGGACGAGGTGCCCGCAGCCGCTGCGGCGATCGGGCACGTAGGGGCCGACGACGTCCGTGGCGTAGGAGCTTCCCGTGAGCACCCCGGACAGGACGTCCATCATGAAGGAGATGCCGTAGCCCTTGTGGCCGGCCATCGGCGCGAGTGTTCCGTCGATGGCCGCGCGCGGGTCGGTGGTGGGCGCACCGTCGACGTCGACCGCCCATCCCCGGGGGATGCCCTCCCCGCGCTGCAGCGCGGCGTAGATCTTGCCGCGGGCCACCTCGGTGTTGGCGATGTCGAGCACGACCGGCCCGTGCGTACCCCCGGGGGTCGCGATGGACCAGGGGTTCGCCCCCACGGTCTTGCGCCGGCCACCCCAGGGGGCCATCGCCGGGCTGCCGTTCGTGGTGAGGATGCCGACGCACCCGGCGGCGGCGATGCGGCGGGTCCAGTAGGCCGCGGTGCCGAAGTGGTTGCTGTTGCGGACCGCCACGACGCCGACGCCGTGCTCGGCGGCGCGCACCACGGCGAGGCTCGCGGCACGATCGGTGACGATCTGGCCGATGCCGTCGTCGCCGTCGAGGACGGTGACGGCACCGAGGTCGGACACGATCCGGGGATCGGTGACCGCGTGCATGACACCGGAACGCAGCCGGGCGACGTACCAGCTCAGGCGCAGCATGCCGTGGGACGGGTGGCCCCAGAGGTCGGCGGTCACCAGGCTGTCGCCGACCAGGCGGGCATCGGCCTCGGGAACGCCGCGGGAGGTCAGGATGCGGGCCGCGGCGTCGGTGAGGGCTGCGGGGTCGACGGTGGTCACGGGCTCCTCCGGGTACTCATGGCCGGAGCAGGCCGCGCAGGACGTAGGGCAGGATCCCGCCGTGGCGGTGGTAGTCCTGCTCCCGCGGCGTGTCCAGGCGGACGAGGGCATCGAAGCGCGTCTCGGCGCCACCCTCCTCGTCGCGGGCGTGCACGGTGGTGGTGTGCGGGTAGCGGCCCGGCCCGGCGCCCGCCAGCCCGCTGATGGTGTACCGCTCGTGACCGGTCAACCCGAGTGCGTCCGCCGACTCCCCCGGCAGGAACTGCAGCGGCAGCACCCCCATACCGATGAGGTTGGACCGGTGGATCCGCTCGAAGGACTCGGCGAGGACGGCGCGCACCCCGAGCAGCGCGGGACCCTTGGCCGCCCAGTCGCGCGACGAGCCGGACCCGTACTCGCGCCCGGCGAGCACGAGCAGCGGGGTTCCGACGTCGCGGTGGGCGAGGGCGGCGTCGTAGACGCTGGTCACCGTGCCGTCCGAGGCGAGTGCGTGGCCACCCTCGGTGCCGGGGACGAGCTGGTTGCGCAACCGGACGTTGGCGAAGCAACCGCGCACGAGCACCTCGTGGTTGCCGCGGCGCGAGGCGTAGGTGTTGAGGTCGAAGCGGGCGACGCCGCGCGCCGCCAGGTACCGACCCGCCGGGGTGCGCGGGGGGATGGCGCCTGCGGGGGAGATGTGGTCGGTGGTGACCGAGTCGCCGAGCTTGACCAGGACGCGGGCGTCGACGATGTCCTGCATCGGCTCCGGTTCGCGGCGCATGCCGTCGAGGTAGGGGGGCCGGCGCAGGTAGGTCGACTCCTCGTCCCACCCGAACGTCTCCGCGGTCGGCGCGTCGAGCCGGCGCCACCGCTCGTCGCCGCCGAAGACGTCGCGGTAGACCTCGGTGAACATCTCCGCGCTCAGGTGCTCGTCGACGACCTCGCGGACCTGTGCGGAGCTCGGCCAGATGTCGCGCAGGAACACCGGCCGCCCGGTCTCGTCGGCGCCGAGGGGCTCGGTGAGCAGGTCGACGTCCATGGTGCCGGCGAGTGCGTAGGCGACGACGAGCGGTGGGGAGGCGAGGTAGTTCATCCGGACGTCGGGGTTGATCCGACCCTCGAAGTTCCGATTTCCCGAGAGCACCGCGGCAACGGCCACGTCGTGCTCCTCGACGACGGTGGACACCTCGGGGATCAAGGGCCCGGACGCGCCGATGCAGGTCATGCAGCCGAAGCCGGCGAGGTGGAAGCCGAGCTCCTCCAGGTAGGGGGTGAGTCCGGCCCGGTCGAAGTACGCGGTCACGACGCGCGAACCCGGCGACAGGCTGGTCTTGACCCAGGGCTTGCTGCGCAGTCCGGCGCGGACGGCGTTGCGGGCGAGCAGCCCGGCGGCGACCATCACGGCGGGGTTGGAGGTGTTGGTGCACGAGGTGATCGCCGCGATGGCGACGGAACCGTGGCCCAGCCGGTGCTCCGCGCCGTCGAGGGTGAGCGTGGCCGGCTCGCGCGGCGGGACCTGCAGGTCGTGGATCGCCCTGCGGAACGCGGACTTGGCGGCGTCGAGCCCGACCCGGTCCTGCGGCCTGCGGGGACCGGCCAGCGACGGCACCACGGATCCCAGGTCGAGCTCCAGGGTCTCGCTGTAGTGCGGCGCGTGGTCCGGCTCGTGCCACAGTCCCTGTTCCTTGGCGTACGCCTCGACCAGGGCGACGCGCTCCCGGCTGCGGCCGGTGAACCGCAAGTAGCGGATGGTCTCGTCGTCGATCGGGAAGTAGGCGCAGGTGGAGCCGAACTCCGGGCTCATGTTCGCGATCGTGGCGCGGTCGGCCAGGCCGATCGCGGAGACGCCGGACCCGGAGAACTCCACGAACTTGCCGACGACGCCGTGCGCGCGCATCAGCTCGGTGATCGTCAGGACGAGGTCGGTGGCGGTGGCACCGTCGGCGAGCTCGCCGTGCAGCCGCATCCCGACGACGGGCGGCACCAACAGCGACAGTGACTGCCCGAGCATCGCGGCCTCGGCCTCGATGCCGCCGATCCCCCAGCCGAGCACCCCCAGGCCGTCGACCATCGTGGTGTGGGAGTCGGTGCCCAGGCAGACGTCCGGGAAGGCCCAGCCGCCGTCGACCATGACCACCCGGGCCAGGTGCTCGAGGTTGACCTGGTGCATGATCCCGGTCCCCGGCGGGACGACCGCGAAGTCCTGCAGCATCTGCCGGCCCCACTTGAGGAACCGGTAGCGCTCGGCGTTGCGCCCGTACTCGATCTCGACGTTGCGTGCCACGGCATCGGGCCGGCCGAACACATCGGCGGTCACCGAGTGGTCGACGACGAGCTCGGAGGGGATCCGGGGGTTGACCCGTCGCGGGTCACCGCCGAGCTCGGCCATGGCGTGTCGCATGGCGGCCAGGTCGACCAGGGCGGGCACGCCGTTGGTGTCGTGCAGGAAGATCCGCGAGGGGTGCAGGTCGACGGCGATGTCGTGCACCCCCGGGTCCCCCCACGCGAGCAGTGCTGCGACCTGCTCCTGGGTGACCGTGCGGCCGTCCTCGTGGCGGAGCAGGTTCTCCAGCACGATCTTCAGTGTGTAGGGCAACCCCGCTGGGGCGAGCTCGGCGATCCGGTGGATGCGGTGCCGCTCGCCGCCGACGGCGAGGGTGGCCGCGGTAGCGAAGCTGTTGCGGCCGGGGAAACGGCGCAGCGTCATCCGATCGCGGACCGGAGGGCCTGCGCGGCGAGGTGCGCCGGACTCAGCAGCGCCACGTCGAGGTCGGCCTGCGCCGCGTCGTGGGTCGGGGCGAGGGAGAACTGCCCGAGCACCACGAGGTCCGCGGCCTCGGCTCCGCGCGCCGCGGCGCTGACCAGCCGCGCCGCCTCCGCGACCGACCCGGCGGCCAACGCCTCGCGCGCGCCGGCCACCACGGCACCGTGCACCACCGTCCGGGCCCCGACGTGGCCCTGCAGCCGGGAGACCGTGTCCCGGGTGCCGGCCTCGATCGGGCCGAGGACGAGGGCCCGGCGCGGGGCGCGGCGAGCGACCTCGTCGAACAGGGCGCCGTCCGATGCCAGGACGGGGACCGGGTGCCGGTCGGCGACCTCGTGGGCCACCGGCCCGTACATCGAGCAGGTCAGCTGCACCGCGTCCGCGCCGCCGTCGACGGCGTACCCGATCAGCGCCCGCATGCGGACGCGCAGGTCCTCGGTCACCCTGCCGGCTCGCTCGGCGTCACTGATCAGGGTGTCGTCGAGCAGGTTCCACAGCCGTGCCTGCGGGAACGCCTCGGCGAACGATGCGGCCGCGGGAGCCATGGAGGCGGGAGTGGCGTGGACGAGGGCCACGAGCGGTTGGTGCCCGGTCACGATCGACCTTCCTCTGGGTCAGGCGGCCTTCGCCGCAGCCGTGACGGCGGCGACGACGGCAGTGGTGAACTCGGTCGTGGACGCGGAGCCGCCCAGGTCGGGGGTGCTGGTGCCACCGCTGACGGTGGTGGTGACGCCCCGCTCGATGCGGCCGCCCGCATCGCGCAGCCGCGGGTCGTCGTTCCTGACGGCAAGCCACTCGAGCAGCATCGCGCTGGAGAGGATCATCGCGATCGGGTTGGCGAGGTCCTGCCCGGCGATGTCGGGGGCGGAACCGTGCGCTGCCTGCGCCATGGCGTGGGAGTCGGAGGAGTTGACCGAGGGCGCGATGCCCAGCGAGCCCGCGACCTCGCCGGCGAGGTCGGAGAGGATGTCGCCGAACATGTTCTCGGTGACGATCACGTCGAACTCGTCGGCCTTCCGGACCAGCTTCATGGTCATCGCGTCGATGTGGAAGTCGTCGACGGTGACGTCCGGGTGGTCGGCGGCGACCTCGCGGCACACGGTGCGGAACAGGCCGGTGGTCAGCTTCAGCACGTTGGCCTTGTGCACGATGGTCAGCTTCTTGCTGCGGGCCTCGGCGAGCTCGAAGGCGGTGCGGGCGATCCGCTCCGTGGCGGCCCGGGTGATGATGCCCATCGCGATCGCCACGTCCGGGGTGGGCATGAACTCGCCGGTGCCGGCGTGGGTGTTGCGGTCGGCGTAGAAGCCTTCGGTGTTCTCCCGGACGATCACCAGATCGGTGTTCTCGACGATGGCGTTGCCACCAGGGAACGCCTTGGCCGGGCGGATGTTGGCGTAGAGGCCGAAGTGCTTGCGGATGGTGCCGCTGGGGTTGAGCTGCGACCGGTGGGGCTCGGGGTAGGAGGCGCTGTCGTGCGGGCCGAGCAGCCAGGCGTCGAGCCCCGCGAGCGCCTCGAGGGTGGAGTCCGGGGTGGGTGCGCCGTGCGTCGCGATCGCGGAGGCGCCCAGCGGGAGCTCCACCCACTCGGCGGGCGCGGCACCTGACGCCGCGAGCGCCGCGTCGACGATCGCGACCGCCGAGGGCACGATCTCCGGGCCGATGCCGTCGCCGTGCAGGACGCCGAGGCGGTAGCGGCGGGGCGGGGTACTGGTCATGTCTGCCTCTCGGGTGCGGGCGGGGGTCGGTCAGACCTGGAGGGTGAGCAGGTCCTCGGCGTCGGCCGGCAGGGCGGCGTCGAGGTAGAGCAACGCCGCCTCGGGAGCGAACGCGAGGCACACCCGCCCGGAGAGGCCGTCGCGCGTGCTCTCCACCTGGACCACGTGGTCGCCGAGCCGCACGTCGTACTCGTAGTGCGAGCCGACGTAGGAGCGGGTGAGGATCTGGGTGCCGAGCAGGTTCACGGCCCCCGCTGCGCCGTCGGCCGGGACGACCTCCAGTTTCTCGGGGCGGATCGCCACGGTGACGTCCTGCCCGACCGGCGCAGGCGTGGCCGCGGCGACCCTCACGACGTCGCCGCCGTCGGCGAGGCGGATGGTGGTCGTCCCGGAGCCGCAGGCCTCGACCCGGCCGCGCAGGAAGTTGCACCGCCCGACGAAGGCCGCGACGGCAGCGGCGGCCGGCTGCTCGTAGATCTCGTGCGGGCTGCCGATCTGGAGCATGTCGCCCCCGCTCATCACCGCGATGCGGTCCGAGAGCGCGAGTGCCTCGTCCTGGTCGTGGGTGACGTAGACCGTGGTGATGCCCAGGTCCTCCTGGAGCCGCTTGAGCCACGCGCGGGCCTGCTCGCGCAGCTTGGCGTCGAGGTTGGACAGCGGCTCGTCCAGCAGCAGCACGCCGGGCGAGTAGACCAGCGCTCGGGCGAGCGCGACGCGCTGTTGCTGACCGCCGGAGAGCTGGTGGGGGATCCGGTCCTGCAGCTGGGCGAGCCCGACCTTGTCCAGTGCCTCGGTGATGCGGCGGGCCTGCTCGTCCCTGCCGACCTTGCGGATCTTCAGCGGCATGGCCAAGTTCGCCGCGACGGTCATGTGCGGCCACAAGGCGTAGGACTGGAAGACCATCCCGAGGTTGCGCTCTTCCGGGCTCAGGAACACCTTGCGGTCGACGTCGACGAAGGTCGTATCACCGACGGTGATGCGCCCACTCGTCGGCCTCTCCAGCCCGGCGATGCAGTTCAGGGTGGTCGACTTCCCGCAGCCGCTCGGCCCGAGCAGGGTGAAGAACTCACCGTCGCCGATGGTGAAGTCGACCTGCTCGAGGACGCTGGTCGTGCCGAACGTCTTGGACAGTTGCTGGACGCTGACGTCAGGCATCGGTGTGCCCCTTCATGAGTAGCCCGGCGACGCCGACGAACGCGGCGGTGATGACGATCTGGATCGTGGCGAGCGCGGCGACCGATCCGGTGTTTCCCTGGACCCAGAGCTCGAGCATGGTCGTGCCGATGATGTTGGAGTCGGCCGAGGCCAGGAAGATCGCCGGTGAGTACTCCTTGAGCATGGTGACGAAGGTGAGGATCACCGCGCCGGCGAACGCGGGCGTGATCAGCCGCCCCATCACGGAGGTGAAGGTCTGCACCCAGTCCGCGCCGGAGACGCGGGCTGCGTCGTCGAGCTCCTGACCGATCTGCAGCACCGACGGCGCGATCGACCCGAACCCCGTGGGCAGGGCCCGCAGCCCGAACCCGATGATCAACGCCACGAGGGTGCCCTGTATGAGACCGCCGAGCCCGAAGGGCAGGTAGGCGAACGCCCAGAACAGCCCGATTCCGACGATGATCCCGGGCATGGCCTGCGGCGCGAGTGCGAGGTACTCGACGAGCTTGCGGAACCGGAACGTGGAGCGCTTCGACACGAGCACGGCCAGGACCGCGACCGCGCTCACGACCACGGCCCCGACACCCGCGACGATCAGGCTGTTCCCGATCGACTGGACGTAGGCATCGAAGCCGAAGATCCGCTCGTAGTTGGCGGTGGTCACCGTCTGGAACGGGTTCTGCAGGGGGGTGAAGACGAGGGTGAACGAGCGGAACACCAGCCCGAGGACGGGCAGCAGCGCACCGAAGACCACGTACACGGCGATCGCGACGACGCCGACCCATGTGATCCGGCCCAGATCGAGACGTCGGGGCCGGGTGGCCTTGCCCCTGACCGAGACGAACCGCTGGGCCTGTCCGAGCAGTTTCGCCTGGGCCGTCACCAGCCCGACGGTGACCAGCAGGATCAGCGTCGATGCGGCCCCGAGCACCCCGTAGTCGGGATCGATCGACTGCAGCCCATTGGTGTAGAGGAAGGTGGAGAAGACACTGATCCCGACCGGTTGCCCGTAGAGCAGGGGCACGCTCAGCGTCTCCACCGACATGCTGAACACCAGGATCGAGCTGTAGACCATCGGCGGACGCAGCATCGGGATCACGACCGAGAACAGGATGCGCAACGGCCGGGCCCCGCAGACCTGAGCCGCGCTCTCCAGCGAGGCGTCGGACGTGCGCAGGGCGTTCGCGCAGAAGACGTAGGCGATCGGCGCCAGCGCCACGGCCTCGGTGATCGCCATTCCGGGGATCGAGTACAGGTTCCACGGAACGGTGCCGATCCACGCCCGCACCTGCGTGCTGACGAAGCCTGCCGGGCCGTAGAGCGTGATCCAGCCGAAACCCAGGATGAGCGAGGAGATGAAGAACGGCCACTGCATCGCGCCGGCGAAGACGCGCCCCAGCGGGAGCTTCGTACGGATCACCAGCACCGCCATCGGCACGGCGATGACCAGGCTCAACACGGTGGTTCCCACGGCGAACAGCGCGGTGTTGAGCACCACCGTGCCGAACCCGGACTCGGTGAACAGCCGGACGTAGTTGTCCGGGGTGAAGATGCCACCGACCTCGTACAGCGGCCGGTCGAGGACGGACTGGATCAAGGTCGGCACCACCGGGGCGAGCACCAGCACGGCCAGGAAGGCCAGCACCGCGTACTGCACCCACAGCTCACGGCCTGCGCCCAGCAACCGGCGGTAGCGCGGCGCGGGCAGCGTCGAGGACGACCCGGGCGGTGTGGCCCGAGGTGGTGGTTCGGTCAGGACTGCCATGTCACGTGCTCTCCCCGTCGTCGTCGTCGCTGCGCTCGTCAGCGCGCCAGAAGCCCGTCCCAGCGCCCGACGAACGCGGTGACCTCCTCCTCCGGGGTGAGCGCGTAATCCGCGATCACCACGTTCTGCTCCCCGACCTGGTCCACGATCTCCTGGTAGGTGCGCAGGCCGGGGGCGGCGACGACATCGGGCCGGTAGGAGGTCAGGCCGCCCTCGGCGACCGCGCGCTGGCCCTCCTGGGACAGCACGAAGTCCAGGAACAGCCTCGCCGTGTTCGGGTGTGGCGCATCCGGCGTGATTCCGAGCCCGCGAGGCAGGACCACCGTGCCGTCCTGCGGGAAGACGACCTCGAACAACCCGCCGCTGTTCTCCACCACCGGGTAGGCCGGCCCGCCGGAGATGAAGAACCCCACCAGGTACTCCCCCGCGAGGATCTTCTCGGTCTGCGTACCCGACGACGTCTCCGGGCGCGCCAGCGGGAGCAGCGCCTCCAGCGCCTGCCAGGCGTTCGGATCGGCCTGGGTGAACGCCTGGGACACGGTGAACCCGAAGGAGCCGTTGACGTCGCGAGTGGTGATCCGGTCCTGGAACTTCTGCGGGTCCTGCCGCACCATCTCCGCCAGACCGGCGAGGCTGGTGGGCGCCTGTTCCAGCAGGGAGGTGTTGTAGGCGATCGTCATCGGGTCGGCCGACATCATGTACACGTTCGGCATGACCTGGGCGAAGCCGGGCAGCTTCGCCAGCTCGGGCGACTGGTAGGCCGCGAGCCGATCCGGCTGCCCGGCGTACTCCGCCCACGCCTGAACCGCGTTGGACACCAGGACGTCGGCCGGCGAGCCGCCCGTCGCCTGCTCGCTGAGCACGCGCTGGAAGACCTCGTCGCTGTCGAGGTTGTTGGCCTGGACGTCTGTCACCCACGGGTACTTCTTCTGGAAGTCGCGCAGGATCGGCGCCCAGTTCTCCTGGTCGGTGTTGGAGTAGATGCTCAAGGTCCCGCCCTCGGACCTGGACCCCTCGATCAGCTGGGCGTACTCGGGCGGGTAGTGCTCCGGAACCTGCTCGACGGCGATCGGGTTCTCCGCCGCCTGCTCCGGCGCCGCACCTCCACCTCCGCACGCAGCCACGACACCGAGCACCAGCGCCGTGACCACGGTCACCGGCACCCGGGCCCTACCTACGACCCGTCGACCGATCCCTGCCGACCTCTCGGACATCCGCACTCCTTCATCGGCGATAGCGACACTGCTGTCGCCGCAGACTCTGGAGGTTATAACCTGTAACCGTCAACCCCTTCTCGGTATAGCGTGCAGACCAGGTGCGGACGATGGAACGCCACGCGACCGCGCTGTCACCGACCCCGCTGGGTGCGGTAGGTTATAGCTGTCGACGGCGAGAGGGGTTCCATGGGCGAGCCGGCGGAGCTGTACGCGACCAAGAGCGACTACGCGTACCGCACACTGCGCGAGAAGATCCTCTCCGGGGAGTTCGCGCCCGGAGCCGTGCTGAACCAGGCGACCCTGGCGCGCACCATCGGCATCAGCACCACTCCCCTGCGGGAGGCGTTGCGCCGGCTCACGTCCGAAGGTCTCGTCGACCTCGGCGCCCACCGGGACGCGAAGGTCACCGAGCTGTCCGGCGAGGAGGCCCGGGACCTGTTCGAGCTGCGACGCTCGCTCGATCCCCTGGCCGTCTCGCTCGCAGCCGAACGTCGTACCCGCGCCGACATCCAGAACATCCGGGAGGCGGTGCGCGGCGTAGAGCCGCTGCCGGCCAATCCCGCCTACGTCGACCTGATCGCGCACCGGCGGTTCCACGTGGCGCTCTACACAGCCTCGCACAACGACTTGCTCATCCAGACCCTGGACAGCCTCTGGGACAAGGCCGACCGCTACCGCCGCGTCGGCCTGCAGATCGATCGCGACCAGGCCGAACGCGACGAGAAGCACGCCGAGCACCTCGGACTGGTCGACGCCATCGTCGCCGGCGACGCCGAGACCGCCTCCGCGATCATGCTCCGGCACATCGACACCAGCCTCGGCGCCAAGGCCGCATCCCGGCTCGGCGCCGGCCCCACCGCCACACCGCGCGGGATCTGAGCCGCGCTCCAGCACCCGTCCCGTCCGACCCGAGGAGAACCATGTCCGTCCCCGGCACCGCGACGACCCCGGTCCCGACCTCCGACCTCTACGACGAGCACGGCGAGGCCGCCGACTCCTGCGACACCCGGTTCCAGCAGTTCGGCGGCCGCACCGCGTTCTGCGGACCGATCACCACGGTGCGCTGCTACGAGGACAACGCGCTGCTCAAGGCCGTGCTCTCCGAGCCCGGCGAGGGACGCGTCCTGGTGGTGGACGGTGGCGCCTCGGTCCACCGGGCACTGCTGGGCGACATGATCGGCGGCCTCGCGGTCGACAACGGCTGGGCCGGCATCGTGATCAACGGTGCCGTCCGCGACGTCGCCGCGCTGCGAGCACTCGACATCGAGATCAAGGCGCTCGGCTCCAACCCGCGCAAGAGCACCAAGACGGGCGACGGACGGCGAGACACCCCCGTCAGCTTCGGCAACGCCACCTTCGCCCCCGGTGCGCAGCTGCACAGCGACGAGGACGGGATCATCGTCCTCCCCGGCGCCGGCTGAGCAGCTCGCTGCCCAGCTCGACCTGAACGCCGTACTCCGCGAGCTTGCCCCGCAGGATCGCCTCGGTGCGGGGTGAGGCCGCTCGGCCACCGCCTGCGATCAGTACAGTCATGCCTCCTCCGGGTCGGCAGGGGTCATCGGACGTGCACGGCGCGCGACGGGCAGGATTCGACCGCCTCCTCGACGGCCTCGCGCCGGTCCTCGCGGGGCTCGTCCTGCAGCACCACGACCAGGCCGTTGTCGTCCTGGTCGAAGACCTCAGGAGCGGCCAGCACGCATTGCCCCGCTCCGACACAGACTCCGCGGTCTCCGGTCACGTGCATCGGATTCTCCGTCCTCACCAGGTGACCGTCAGTTCACCGAGGCCCTGGATGGTGTCGGCGCGACCTGGTTCCAGTTCCGTCGCCGGCCTGGCGAGCGCCAGGGTGGGGAAGCGTTCGAACAGCAGGGGAAGCGCGATCTGCAGCTCCAGCCGCGCGAGGTTCTGCCCGAGGCACTGGTGGATGCCGTAGCCGAACGCGTTGTGCTTGCGCGCGCCCCGGCGGATGTCGAACTCGTCCGGCTCGGGGAACACCTCGGGATCGAAGTTGGCCGGCCCGTTCGGGATCATCACCCCTTCACCGGCCCGGATGCGCTCACCCGCGATGTCGATATCAGCCGTGGCCACGCGGATCCCGGCGCTGTCGGCCACGGAGGTGAAGCGCAGCAGCTCCTCGACGACGCCGGGCACCACATCCGGATCGGTGCGGAACCGAGCAAGCTGATCGGGGTGCTCCAGCAACGTCACACTACCCAGGGCGATCACGTTCGCCGTGGTCTCGTGGCCCGCGGTCAGCAGCAGCATCGCGGTACCGACGAGGTGGTCGCGGGACAGCTCACCGCGGGCGAGCTCGCCACGTGCCAGCCTGCCGATCAGACCGGTCTGCGAGCTGTCGCGCGAGAAGGAGTCGACCAGCGAGTCCAGGTACTGCACCAGCTCCTTGCGCGCGGCGGCGACCTCCTCCTCGGTGGCGCTGCGCATCAGCCGCCTGCTCGCGTCCTCGAAGAACGCGTGATCCGAGTACGGCACGCCGAGCAGTTCACAGATCACCAGGGACGGGATCGGCAGCGCGTAGTTGGCAACCAGATCGGCCGGTGCGCCGGCCGCCCGCAGCTGCTCGGCAGCCCCGTCCGCGATCTCCTCGATCCTCGGGCGTAGTTCGTTGATCCGCTTGACGGTGAAATCCGGGATGGTCATCCGCCGGTAGTAGCCGTGCTCGGGATCATCCATACCGATGAACGCCGGGGGCTGGCGGCGCACGGCCGCCCCGCGTGCCGAGATCAGTGGGAAGTCCGGGTCGGTCCGGTCGGACGACAGCCGTGGATCGGCCAGCAGCGCGCGGGCCTCGGCGTGCCGCGTCACCACCCACCCGAGCTTGCCGTCGATGAGCTCGACGCGGTGCAGCGGACCCTTCGCGGTCAGCTCGGAGTAGCCATGTGGTGGGCGGTACGGGCAGGTGCGGGTCTGCGGGTAGCTGACCGTCGGTTCCATGAGATCCCCCTGACGTGACGATAGGGAACGTACGGTTCCCTATTTCGACAGTAGCTGCCCGAGTGAGTGAGTGCAACGACCGGTAGCGTTAGCAGGCATGACGGGCAGCGCGACCGAAGGTGCCCAACCGCTGCGCAGACGTGGCGCCGAGCTGGAGGACGCGATCCTGCGCGCGGCGCGTGAGGGTCTCGTCGAGTGCGGCTACGCCGCCCTGACCATGGACTGGATCGCCGGCAGGGCGCGCACCAGCAAGGCCGCGCTGTACCGCCGGTGGAGCAACCGCGCCGAGCTCGTCGTGCACGCGCACGGGCAGCTGGTCCGCTCGCTGCTGTCCGCGCCGGACACCGGCTCCTTCGCTTCGGACGTACGCACCATGTTGCGTTCGTTCGCCGACCTGATGGACTCCGAGTACGGCGAACTGCTCCGCGGAGTGCTCGCGGAGGTGACGAGGAGCCCGGAACTCGCCGCCGAGGCCCGCAAGCAACTGCTCGAGTCGGGGCCGCACCTGCTCGACGAGATCTACCGGCGAGGGATCGAGCGCGGCGAGGTCCGCCCTGAACTCCGCGGCACGCGCGTCATGACAGTGGCGCACGACCTGCTGCGCAACGAGTTCATGACCCGCGGAACGCCGATCGAGGACACCGCGATCGAGGAGATCCTCGACACCGTCTACCTGCCGCTGGTGCGTGCCCGATGACGACGGGCGTGCTCAGCTGTCCGCAAGCTGGTCGAGCCGTTCGGCCACCCGCCCGCGGCGGCGCCGCAGGAATGCGGGTGCGGCGAGGGCAGCGACGGCGAGGACGAGCAGGGTGACCGCAAGCGGGCGACCGAGGATGTAGCCCGGATCGTCCTGGGACAGCGTGATCGTCTGTAGGAGCGAGCGCTCCATCAGCGGGGCGACGACGAAGGCGAGCATGAGCGCCGCCCGGGACAACCCCAGCTTGACCATGCCGTAGCCGAGGACTCCCATCGCGACCATCCAGCCGACGTCGACGATGCTGTTGCGCGCCGCGTACGTGCCGACCGCTGCGACGAGCAGGATGAGCGCCACGAGGATGTCGCGCGGGATCCGCAGCAGGGAGGTGAACAGCCCGACCAGCGGCAGGTTGAGCACCAGCAGCGCGACGTTGGCCAGGAACATCCCCGCGACCAGTCCCCAGAACAGTTCCGGCTCCTGCTCGATGAACAACGGTCCGGGGATGGCGCCGTGGATGGTGAACCCGGCCAGCAGCAGCGCAGTGGGCGCGGCGAAGGGCACACCGAGGACCAGCAGCGGTACCAGGGAGCCACCCGCGGACCCGTTGTTCGCCGATTCCGGGCCCGCGACCCCCTCCACGGCACCGTGCCCGAACTCGTGGCGGTGCCGGGAGACGCGCCGCTCCAGCATGTAGGACGCGTACGTGGCGACGGCCGCCCCGGGCCCGGGCACCAGCCCGAACAGGAAGCCCAGCACGCTGCCGCGGCCCATCGCGGGCAGGGCCCGCCGCATCTCCGCGCGGGTGGGGTACAGCTCGCGCAGCCGCACGGTGGGCAGCCGCGGGACCGTGCCGCGCTGCTCGACGAGCAGCATCAGCTCGGCGACGCCGAACAGACCCACGGCGACCGGGGTGATCTCGACACCCGAGATCAGACTCTCCACACCGACGGTGTAGCGCACCCCACCGGAGGTCTCGTCGACGCCGACGGTCGCCAACATCAGCCCCAGCGCCGCGGCCACCATGGTGGCCGAGAAGGACCCGCCGGACAGGCGGGAGAGCACGAACAGCGCGAACACGGTGAGCGCGAGGAACTCCGGGGCCGCGAACGACAGGGCAAGATCACTGACCGGTCCCGCCGCGAGCGTCAGCAGGACGATCGCCAGCGTGCCCGCCACGAACGAGCCGATCGCGGCGACCGCGAGTGCGGCACCCGCCCGGCCGCGCTTGGTCATCTCGTGGCCGTCGATCGCGGTGACGACCGACGAGGACTCGCCGGGCACGTTCATGAGGATCGACGCCGTGGAACCGCCGTACTGCGACCCGAGGAAGATCCCGGTGATCATCAGAAGGCCGCCGACCGGATCGAGGCTGAAGCTCAGCGGCAGCAGGACGGCCATCGCCCCGACCGGTCCGATCCCCGGCAGTGCGCCCACGAGGCTGCCGACGAACACCCCGAGCAGCATGGCGAGCAGGGGTCCGGGCGTCGCGACCGTGGCGAAACCGGCCCCGAGGTCAGACAGTACGTCCATCGTGATGCCGATCTAGGAGAGGTCGGGGCCGTAGAGGCCGGTGGGCAGCGGGACGCCGAGGAGGCGGCCGAACACGAGCTGGGAACCGATCCCGGCCACCAGGCCGACTGCGGCACAGACCCACCAGGCGCGCCCGCCGAGCAGCCGCGTGCCCACCGCGGTGACCAGGCTCGCCGTGATCAGGTGCCCGACCCAGCCGACACCGACGACGTAGCAGACGAGGGCGCCGAGCACGGTCAGCAGGCGGACCCGCGGGCCGGCTCCGGCGAGCGCATCCGGCCCGGCTGCGGCGCCCGGCCCGCCCGCCTCTGCAGCCCGGTCGTCCTCGGAGTCGGAAGCCGCCACCAGGCGCCCGCGCGCGGCCTGCACGGCCAGGACGGTGGCGGCGACGGTGAGCAGCGCCCCGACCGCCATCGGGAACAGGCCCGGGCCCGGCCGCGCACCGCCGCCGACACCCAGCCGGACTGCCTCGACGAGGTAGACCACCCCCAGCACCGCGCCGGCGGCGGACGCGGCGATCCGGGAAAACCGCGCCGCCCGCAGGTGCCCGGCGTCGGCCGGGGCGTCACCGTCGGATCCGCGGCCCGCGTCGCCCTCCGCCGCGGGCCCGGTCACGTGCCCAACCCGAGGCGCGCGATCGTCTCCTTCGCGATCTGGACGTCGTTCACCATCCGCTCCTGGAACGCGGTCCTCTCGACGTAGGCGGGCACCCCGTGGGTCGTGGTGGTGTACTCGGTGAAGGCCGCGCTGTGCACCGCCTCCTCGATGGCGGTGTCGAGCCGGTCGAGGATGGGGTCGGGCACCCCCTTGGGGGCGATGAAGCCCTCGAACCCGGCCCAGGTGATGTCGTAGCCGGCCTCGGCGAAGGGCGTCACGTCGAGGCCCTCCGGCGGCCGGTCCCCGAAGTAGCCGACCATCGCCAGATCGCCCTTCTGCACGTACTGCAGGATCGGCGCCGGCTGGGCGATGGCGGCGTCCAGCGTGCCGTTGACCGTGGGCAGGACCTGCTGGCCCGCGTCGGTGATGACCTGCTCGACGGTGATGCCGGCCGCGGCGAGGAACTCCTCGAGCTGGAACCGCTGCACCGACGCGGCCCCGGGAACGCCCACCTTCAGGGGCCGCTGCTTCGCGGCCGCGACGAACTGCTCGATGGTGGTGATCCCCGACTGCGGGTTGACGAACAGGACCGAGGGCACCTCGTTGGTCTGGGCGAGCGCCTGGATGCTGTCCGGTCCGCGGAAGCTGGTCTCGATCAACTGCCAGGATGTGGTCAGCGGCGGGCTCGCGGCGAACCCGATGTGGTACCCGTCGGCGGGCTCACCCATGATCTGGGCCAGGCCGACCATGCCGTTGCCGCCCTCGGCGTTCACGACGACGACCTCGGTGCCGAGGGTCTTCTCCAGTTCGCCCGCCAAGGTGCGGGCGGTGCTGTCGGGCGCCGAGCCCGCCGGGTAGACGACGGTGAGCGTGATGTCCTGCTGGGGGTAGTCGGCGGCAGCGGCCGGGTCGGCCACGGGGTCGGTCGAGCCGGGTGCGCATGCCGCGAGGACCGCCGTGGCCAGTGCAGCTGCGGCGATGCGGATGCGGGCGGGCGTGTCCATCACGAGCTCCTTCAGTGGTCGGACGGTTCCCGGAGCGGGTTGCGACCCCATCGGCGGTACGGGACGTCGTGCTGCCACGGCGCCGGCAGGTCGGTGGCGGTCGCCAGGTGGGTGTGCACGTGGGCGTGCAGCTTCTCGATCTCGGGCCGGGCGGCGGCGCCCGCGGCGACGAGGTCGCGCTCCTCGTCCGGGTCGCCGGTCAGGTCGAAGGCCTTGTCCAGGCCGCCGACCTCGTCGGTCACGATCTTGTGCCGGCCGTCGGTGACCATGACACGGCGGCCGAACTCGGACACTGCGACGTCCCGGTGGCCCTCGGTCCCGCCGGCCTCGAGCAGCGGGCGGAGGCTGCGGCCCATCCCGCCCGGCAGCTCGGTGCCGGCCAGGTCGAGCAGGGTCGCCGGCACGTCGATGAGCTCGACGAGGGCGTCCTCGGTGCGGCCGCGCGGACCGTCCCACCGGTCGGGAGGACGGACGACGAGCGGAACGCGCACGGCCGGGTCCAGCAGCTGGCCCTTGAAGACCAGACGGTGGTCGCCGAGCATCTCGCCGTGGTCGCTGCAGAACACCACCCAGGTGTCGTCCAGCAGGTCGCGTCGTTCGAGCACGTCCAGCACCCGGCCGAGCCGCTCGTCGATGAAGCTGACGTTGCCCAGGTACTGGGTGCGCATCTGCTGGATCTGCTCAGGGGTGGCGTCGGGGATGCCCCGCGTGTACACGCCGGACTCGGCGGCCGGGTACCGGTACTCGAGCGGGCCGAGCGGCATGTCCTGCGGCCGGTACCACTGCGACCACGGCGCCGGCGGGTCGAATGGGTCGTGCGGACCGGGCGGGCCGGCCCACAGGAAGAACGGCTCACGCGGGTCGACCCGGGTGAGCCACTCCTCCGCACGCTGCAGGACCCACCCGTCGATGTGGTCGTCCGGGCCGAGCAGCGCGGGGCGCCGGTCGTAGGAGCCCAGCGGGCCGGCCCGCGCTCGCTCCTGCAGGTCCTCGTGGAACCGGTGCAGCAGGCCCTTCTCCCGCAGGTGCTCGGAGTAGGCGCTCGCCCGCAGGTTGCCCTGGCTCATCTTCCCGGTCGTCTCGGTCGCCTCGGTGAAGCCGATCTTGTGCAGCAGGTGTTCGCTGACCGGGATCTCCAAATCGTGGAACCAGGTGAAGTGCAGCTTGCCGATCGCGGTGGTGCGGTACCCCGCGTCGCGCAGGCACCGGACGAAGCTGGGCGCGTCCGGCCAGACCGAGGTGTCGTTGTCCAGGCAGCCGTGCTGGTGCGGGTAGCGCCCGGTCAGGAAGCTCATCCGGCTCGGGACGCAGATCGGGCTCGGGCAGTAGGTCCGGCGCAACCACGTCCCCTCGGCGGCGAGCCGATCCAGCGTCGGGGTACGGATCGGGAACGTCCCCGCCCCGGCGAGCGCGTCCCACCGTTGCTGGTCGGTCATGACCAGCACGATGTTGGGCGGCCGGGCCTCGCCGGGCCGGCTCACGCGCTCGCTCGCGGCACCCGGTTGAGACGCAGCTCGTGCGCGCCGTCGGCCCGGGCGTACTCGTAGTAGACGAACCACTCGTCGCCCACCGTCGCCACGTCGAGGTAGCGCAGCGACCCGGTGCCGTGCGGGGACACCAGCGCGGGCGCGTCCGGGGTGAGCCGCGTCCAGCAGGTGAGGTCGGCCGAGAATGCCAGGCCGGTGCGCTCCTCGTAGTTCTCGTGCGCGCCCGCGCTGCCGTCGTACACGCCGAGGAACCCGCCCGGCACCGTGGTGACCGTGGTGAGACGGGCCTGGTAGCCGTCCCAGCCCTCCCCGACCGGCAGGCAGCCGGGTCGCCAGTCGAACGTGCGCCCGTCGGAGCTGACGGCCAAGCCGGTCGGGAACGTGGTGGCGCCGGTGGCGTAGATGTCCGCGGTGGCATGCGCGGAGCGGCGCTCCTGTTCGGTCAGGTCGCCGGCGGCGGCGTAGCTGGCGAAGAGCCACATCGCGGGCCCGACCCAGACCGGCACGGGGTCCTTGACCCCCTCGGTCCCGGTGCTCCCGGCGGTGAGCACCCCGGTCGCCGTGGCGATGTCGAACTTGTCCGGCTCGTCGGCCTCGACCACGTCGATCCGCCACCGGTTGTCGGCGGGGTCGACGTAACTGAGGTAGAGCAGGTAGCCACCACCGGGACGGGCCATCAGGGCGAAGCGTTCCATCGACGCCGTGCCCAGCTCGTCCTTGTGCACCGACCAGATGTCCCGGAAGGTGACGCCGTCGCGGCTCTCGGCGACGGCGCAGCGCCAGCCACGCTCGTCGCCCGCCCCGCGCGGCCGTCGCTCCCGGTAGGTGAGCAGGAACCGCCCGGTCGCAGGTTCGTGCAGGACGGTCGGGCAGCCGATCCAGTTCCCGGCGCCCACCTCGGACGGGGAGAGCACGGTCGTTCCGCGCTCCGGGTCGAAGCCCAGCGCCGGCACGAGCGAACGGGGCAGCACATCGGTCATCGAGAAGGTCCCTTTCGGATGTCGTCAGGTCAGGAGGACGCGACGAGGCGGTCGGCCTCGCGGAGCACGAGCGCAACGCCGCCCAGCGCGCCGGCGTCGTCGCCGAGCTGCCCGGGAACCACACGGGCGGTACCGGAGATGATCGGCAGGGCGTGGCGCGCGAGCGAGGTGCGTACGGCACCGAGCAGCAGCTCCCCCGCCATGGCGAGCTCACCACCGATGATGACGAGTTCGGGGTTGAGCAGGTTGCTCACGCCGGCGAGGGTGCGGCCCAGTAGCAGTCCGGTGTCGGCGAGCACCCGGCGGCACGCACGATCCCCGTCCTCCGCGTGCCGCAGCGCCTCGGAAAGTGTCAAGTCTCCGTACATCGGCCGCAGTGCCTGGAGCACCGCGGGAACCGCGGTGTACACCTCGAGGCAACCACGGTTGCCGCACCGGCACGCCGGCCCGGAGTCGTCGACCGCGATGTGTCCGATCTCGCCGGCGGCGCCCACCGCGCCCCGGAAGATGCGGCCGTCGATCAGGAAGCCTGCGCCGATCCCGTTGGCGATCTTGAGGTAGAGGACGTTGCGACACCCCTGGCCCGCCCCCCACACGACCTCGGCCAGCGAGCCGAGGTGCGAGGTGTTGTCCAGCGCGACCGCAACGCCGAGCCGCCTGCCGAGCTCTTCGGCGGCACGTACGCCCTCCCACTCCAGCGAGTTGCTCGACGCGGCGACCTCACCGGTGTCCTGGTTGACCGGTCCGGGCACGCCGAGACCGGCCCCCACGACGTTGACCATGGAGCGGCCCGCCGCCTCGACGAGACTGCGGGCCAGGTCGGCGGCCTGGTCCAGCCGGTCGGCCCAGCCGAGCCCGCCGGCCAGGCCGGTCACTCCCCGCTGCAGCACCCGGTGCGAGGTGTCGGCCACGACGACCCGCACCGTGGAGAGGCTGACGTCGACGCCGAGCACGACCCCGAGATCGGGGTTGAGGCTCAGCAGGCCCTTGCGCCGCCCGGTGCCCGGGGCGACGCCGTCTCCGTCTCCGTCGGCCTCGGAGATCGTTCCGTCGGCCAGCAGGCCGGACACGATCGTGGAGATCGTCGTGCGGGACAGCCCGGTGCGCCGGGCGAGCTCGGCCCGGTGCAGCCGGCCGTGCTCGCGCAGCAGCTCGGCCACCCGGTCGCGGTTGCCCTGCCGCAGCGACTGCAGCGAGCCGTGGGATGTGTCGGTCATGGTGGCGACCAGTGTCGAGCGTCACGCGGAGCGTGTCAACACTCTAGACATACTGCGCGCATCCGCGGGTGCCCATGTACGGACACTGGCCGCTTCTCGTCACGCCAGGAGGGTACCCGGGGCCGGCTCGTACGGCTGGAAGAAGTCGTTGGCCTTCGCCCCCGCCAGGGTGAGCACCAGCGCCGGCACCGACACGCCGTCGATCTGCTCGCGGATGATGTCGGCGTGCCCCGCGTGCCGGGCACCTTCCTCGACCAGGTGCACCAGGTAGTAGCGGGCGTGGATCGGGCGGGCGTCGAAGATCCCGTGCCACGGTGCAGGAGGCGCCGTGGTGTCGCCTGCGGGATCGGTCGCGGCGACCGCGGCACGCAACTGGGCCCACACCCGGTCGAACTCCTCGATGGTCGCGGCCACCGTCTCGTCATCGCGCACGGCGAAGCTGTCGGTGAACGCGGCGTACGCCTCCGCATCGACGGGCTGCTCGGTGACCTCGGTTCGCAAGCGCTCCAGCGCTCCTCGCATGACGAAGGCCGCGTGCTTGATGATGCCGCCGACCGACAGCGCGCTCCGGCACGGCGTCTCGCGCGCCTGCTCCTCGGTCAGGCCGAACGCGGCCGAACGGATGGCGGTGAGCTGCTCGTCGATGTAGTTGACGAGGCCGGTGACCTCGTCGTGCTGGGCGGGTGCGTACATCTGCGACCTCCGGGCTCCAGGGGATGGGAACACGATCTTGCCGACGATAGAGGTCAGTTGCTGACCGTTATCCGACCCGCGGCGCCGCGTCACCGCCGCCGGCTGGTGGCGCACGCGATGCACGTCTCGGCCGCGGGCAACGCCTCCAGCCGGGCCTCGCCGATGTCGTTGCCGCAGCCCGCGCAGCGTCCGTAGCGACCGGCGGCGAGCCGGTCCACCGCACGGTCCACGGCGGCGAGGTCTCGACGAGCACCGGCTCGCAACCCCTGCAGCTGCGCGCGCTGCGAGGCGATCGTGATGCCCTCGGGGTCGTGCTCGTCGTCGTGCGCGGTGAGGGCCTGCTCCTCGGCGAGTCCCGCGAGCTGGTGCTCGAGCGCGGCGATCCGCTCCACGGCCTCCTCCCGCTGCGCGGCGAGCAGGGCAGCGACGTCGGGTCCGTCCATGGGGGTGCAACGGGCAGACGGGAGCGGCGGTTCCACCCGCACGCCAAGGCTCGGGCGCTGTGGCACCACCTGGTCGCTGATCATGACCGCCCGCGTTCGGCGGAACGCGCCGTTCCATTATCAGATGGACGTGAGCGGGATCCGTGAACCTCGCGTTCTTCAGGTAGACTAACTAGTATGCCTGCACACGGTCGCAGCGTCTGGTCCTGCAACCGGGGAAGCTAGCCTGGGAAGGCCGGGAAGCAGTGCCGAGACGAGGTGGAGCACCGATGACACGGACAGCGGGCCGCACTCGAGACGCCGGCGCGCCGCAGTCGTCACCGGTGCGGGAACGGATCCTCGCAGCGGCGGACGAGCACTTCTACGCCGAAGGGATCCGGGCGGTCAGCGCGGACCGGCTCATCGCCGCGGCAGGCGTCAGCAAGGTGACCTTCTACCGGCACTTCCCCTCGAAGGACGACCTGGTCCTGGCCTACCTCGAGGGCCGCGCGGCAGTCGAACGCCAGGCGCTGGAGCAGTTCCGGGCCGGGGCCGGCGATGCCTGTGAGACCCTCCTGGCCATCGCGCAGGGCATCGCGGGCATCAGCTGCTCCCCCGGGTTCCGCGGATGTCCGTTCATCAACGCCGCGGCCGAGTTCGCCGACCCGGCCCACCCCGCGAGGCGAGCCATCGCCACCCACCGGGCCTGGTTCGCATCGTTCCTGAAGGACCTTCTCGGGGAGATGGGCATCCAGGACCGCGCGACGGTGGCCGACCAGCTGATCATCCTGCGCGACGGCGGGATGGTCACCGGGTACCTCGGGCCCGATCCTGCCGCCCTCACGGACACGCTCGTCAAGGCTGGGCGTGCCGTGATCAACGATGCGCGAGCAGCCACCGCCTGACCTGGTGCGGCACCGGAGGCCCAGCCGGCACCGGGGGCGTCACACCCGGTCCCGGAGTGCGGCCCACACCGCCTCGGACGTGGGCCGCCGCTCGGACAGCGCAGCGAGTGCGGTGCCCGAGCCGCCCGCGGAGACCACTGCCCGAACCCGGTCCAGCAGTTGACTGAGGCGTACGGCCGATCGGACGTGGTAGCGTCAGACGTACTAGTTCGTCTACCTCTCGAAGGGGCAGGACATGAGCGACGCGCTCTACACGGCAGTGGCCACCTCCACCGGCGACGGCAGGGCGGGGGGCCGTGCCGTCACCGACGACGGCCTCCTGGACGTGACGCTGGCGATCCCGAAGTCGATGGGCGGGCCCGGCGGTGCCACCAACCCCGAGCAGCTCTTCGCCGCCGGCTGGGCGTCGTGCTTCCACTCGGCACTCAAGGCGGTCGCCGCGCAGCAGAAGACCACGTTCAGCGACTCGGCGGTCGTGGCCGAGGTGCAGGTGCACCCCACGCCCGAGGGCGGGTTCACGCTGGCCGCAGCTCTGCACGTGGAGTTCGGTGGCCTGGACCAGGCCACCGCGGACCAGCTCGTGCAGGCCGCTCACTCGGTCTGCCCCTACTCGAACGCCACCCGCGGCAACATCGCCGTCACCGTGGACGCGACTGTCGGATGACGGTCGCCCGGCGGCGCGGACCCTGCGGCGGAGCCCGGTTCCGAGGTCGGTGACCCGGCCCCGCATCGCAGGTCGACGGCACGAGCTGGCCGAACCCGAGGGTCAGCCCGTGCCGTCCGGCGGATTCAGGTCCACCTCGATCCGCACCCGCCCGCCGTTCCGGACGGCAACACCCCGACCGGGCCGGTCGACCCCGTCGAGCCTGACGCTGAGGGGCGCCCCGTCGCCGGTGAAGTTGCGCCACCACGACTTCTCGTCCGGAAGCATGACGTCGATGACGATCCGCTCGCGTTCCGACCGGTAGGCCACCGGGAGCGAGACTTCGCGCCCGGACCGCCTTCCGGTGTAGCGGACGACGGTCATCCGTCCCCCGGTCATGCGGTTCAGGCGAGGCGACGACGCGACGGGCAGGACCACGCGGTTGATGATCCTGGCCGCCTTCTGCAGGAGCGTCATCCCCGCACCGCGCACTGGACGCCTTCCACCGTCTCCGGCCCGTCCGCGGACGATCTCCCGCCGTCCAGCGCGTGCACCGCGCGCCGGATGGCCCCGAGGTAGTCGCGCACTGAGCGATGCGCTCATGCAACGCTACCCCGATGCGGATGCGCTCCGTGACGTGTGCGACCAGAACAGCGCGATCATCCGCGAGCTCGTGCGCGATGCGCATGACAGCGGATCGCTGTCGGGCTCCTTCGCGGCCGAGGACGCGATCTCACTGATCTGGCTCGCCGGAGCCGCGAGTCGCGTGACCCCGACTCGGCCCGGGTGGCGCCGGGTGATCGACCGGGCGATGACGTCGGCCTGGGCGGTGCCTGAGGAGCCCGTACCGGTCGGCCGGGGTCGGCACGACGCGGGTTGTTGATCGGCAGCACTCGCCGCGGGTCCGCGCCGAATCACCGAGCATCCAGCCCTGACCCCAGGGACCGGCTCCGGCACGCGAACGAGAGCATCTACCGGCGCACGCCCCGGGCGAGCGGGACGCGGCGTCGGTCGCCTTCCCCACCGACGCGGTTCGGCCGAGAGCGGGAGCCCTCAGCGCAGCACCGGGTTGCCCATCGGCAGCCCGCCGGTGCCACCGAGGTCCTGGTTCATCCCGTCGACCAGGATGTACGCGAAGACCACGCAGAAGGCGAACGTCGTGATGCCCGCGATCGGGAAGAGTCCTGCATTGCCGCTGCTCACGCCGAAGTACGCCAGCGCGAAGGTGAGGACCACCAACACGAAGCCCACGGTGAACACCAGCGGCAGACGCAGGGTCGCCAGCGTCAGGAGGATGAAGGCCAACAGGAACGACAGCAGGTAGGTCGACTGGACCGAAGCCAGGTTGTCGGCCGTGATGCCCCACCAACCGCTGGTCGCGCCGGCCAGCAACAGCCCGAAGCTCAGCCAGAAGGCGGCGAACAGCGCGAAGATCGCCGCGACGGTGTTGGCGGCCAGGCGGGCCGCCCACGTCGCCGCGAAGAGCTGGAAGATGCCGGCGGACACCGCAACGGCCGGGATCATGCCGCCGGCCAGCGTCGCGGTGTCGAGGTAGCCGACGAACCACAGGCCCAGCGTGACCCCGGACGGGATCAAAGTCATCAGACCGAGCAGGGCCGGGTTGCCCACGGGCTCGGTAGCGGCGGCTGGGGCAGGGGTGGTGGTGAGGTCGGTTTCGATCTCCGCGCTCATACGATCACTCCTCCTTGAGACGATCGGACCAGCAGCTCCGCCGGTTGCCACAAGAGTGAGGTGCACGAACCGGTCGGGGAACTGCGCGAACCGGCTGGTCTCGTTCAAGAGCTGAGATGGGCCCGCTGTGACCTGCGACGCAGCAGCCCGGAAGGCGTCCCTCAGACGGAATCCTCACCCTGACCTAATCGTCAGTGACGGAGGCATCACGGTGCGTCAGGGGTCGCCGTCGCGGGCCGTCCGCAGGTCGACCCGACGCGATACCGATCCAGGCGGCTCGAGCGGCAGGGCGGCTCCGGCGACGGCGCCGGGCAGGGTTCAGAGCCGCATCGCGGACAGGGCGTCCAGGCGGACCCACCGGTCCTGCCACCGGTCACCGGCCGCGGCCGGGACCGGGAACCGGTCGGCGCCGACGAGCGGACCGAGATCCAGTCCCGTGAGGGCGCCGACGTCGGCGATCGGCACCTGGTAGGTGCGGTAGGGCCCCAGCGGCGGCGGGCCTCCGGCCTGCAGCGCGCGGCGGGTCGCCACGTCGATGTCGTCGAGCTGCGGGGTCTGGTCCAACACGTACCCGGTCGCCGCCAACGACCGCCCCTCTCCCGCCGCGGACGTCGTGGACCACGCCGCCACCTTCCAGAACGACCGCGGGATCCCCACGCCCCGGTACACCGGGTCGTCCTCGGCCAGCACCGGCGCGGTGAAGACGCTCAACCTGGTGTCGTAGGTGTCGGCGTGGTTCAACACGTAGTCCTCAAGCCCGAGCCACAGCTGCTTGGACTGGTTGAACTCCGCCGCCTGCGGGGCGGCGTTCGGGTACACGAACGTGTCGGCGTTGGCCTGCTCGGCCACCGCCTGCGCACCCCACACCGGATCGCTACGCCGCACCATGTGCCCGCGGTCGAGCTCGTTGCCCGTGTACAGGTCCGCACCGGCCTGCTCCCCCTCGTCGACCCGCGGATCGAGTCGCCAGCCATCCGTCCGCTCGACGTCGCGCAGCTCGCTACCCGCGATGTTCACCCCGGTCGCCGCAGCCAGCTGCCGTGCCGGCTCGAGCAGCACCGTGAAGTGCGAGTACGCCAGCTCCCGCACCACGCGACCGGCCCCCGGACCCGGTAGCGGAACCGGGACGCCGAGGAAGTCCTGGTCATATCCCGACACCGACTCAGACATCGCCATGCCGAAGGACTAGCCGGACGAGCGTGCCGTCACGCATCCGAACCCGACTTCCTCCCGAGCGACCTTCTGCTCGGCGTCCACGGCGCCGGCGGGGTCTGCGAAGTCCGCGAACGCCTGCAGGCACGACGGTGGCGTGCACCACATCCCCTTGTCACAGACCAGCCCGCGGCGGGAATGTACTGTCATCAGGTAGACGTACTAGTTCGTCTGCCACAGATGAACCCGCACTCGCGGACATCACCCAGTGGGAAGGATCCACCCATGACCACCGCTGCTGCGGCGAGCTCGACGGGGAACGCGTCCGTTCTCCGGAATCTGTATTTCGTCCGTTTCGGGTTCGCGATCGTGTGGGCCGCGCTGATGTTCGTGGTGGGATCCAGCGTCGGGCCGCTGAGCGTGACGTTGATCGTGCTGTACCCGCTGTTCGACGTGGCGGCCGCGATCGTCGACGCCCGCTCGTCCGGGGCGAGCGGATCCGCCCGGGTCCTGTACGTGAACATCGCCATCAGCTCGCTCACCACGATCGGCCTGATCTTCGCTGTCACCTCCGGCATCCCCGCGGTCCTGCGGGTGTGGGGTGTGTGGGCCGTCGTCGCGGGCATCGTCCAGCTCGTCGTGGCCCTCACCCGCCGCAAGCTGGGCGGCCAGTGGGCGATGATCGCCAGCGGCGCGATCTCCGTGTTCGCGGGGACGTCGTTCTTCCTGCAGGCCGCCGCCGACGGCCAGACGCTGGGCAGGGTCGCCGGCTACGCCGTGCTCGGCGGGATCTTCTTCCTCGTCTCGGCACTGCGCCTCGGCCGCGCCGCGAAGGCGAACTGACATGACGACCAGTTCGACGTCATCGTCATCGGAGCGAGCCCCGTCGGGGAGAACGTCGCCGACCGGCGGCTCCGGCGCCTCGACCACCGACAGCGCCGGCGCCCGGACCGGGGCCGGCGGGCATCAACGAAGCGGCTGCGCGCCGATCACCGACAGCAGTTGCAGATTGTCGTAGCTCTCGCTGCCCAGCACCGCGGTGTAGACGTCCGCGGGCTCCGCAACCGGCGCGACGCAGGAAAGCCAGAATGTTCGGTCATTTCCCCGCCCGATCGACAGTCATGAGAACGCCCCCTTTCGCATGCAGCATGAATCACATTTTCCCCGGCTCGCATTGACGACCAGGTGCGGAATGCACTTACAGTGACGACCACATCGAGGTCGGAGAGTGACTCATGTTCCACGGGGTGCGGCGGCGCTACGTCGATCTCCTGCGCACGTCCAGCTCCGGCTGTCCCGCGTCACACCGCTGACCTGACCGCCGTTTCCGGCTGCGCTCCCGCGGCGTGATTCCCGCCCGACCATCGGCGCGGGTCCGCCTCCACCGCACCATCGGGGCCGTCCGCCCCTGCGGCTGGAGGCGCCGCAGTCCCGGATCGACTCGTGCCCCGAGCACCTCAGTGCTCGCCCGCGCCGTGAGGACGCCATCGTCGTGAGATCGCTCTGTGCCCGCATGCTGCTCGCCGGCCTCGCCGCCGTGTCCCTGGTCCCCATCGCCGGGTGCGCTCCCGCCGAGCGCGTCGACCCCGTCGCCCTCGCTGCACCCGCGGCGGCGCCCGACACGATCGTCTACGGCCACCAGCAGGAACCGCCGTGCGTGTACGGCGGTTGGATCGAACAGGCCTACCTGTCCGGTCAGATCCTCGACAACCTCGTCGCGCTGGACGACGGCGGCCAGGTCGTCCCGTGGCTCGCCGAGTCCTGGGACGTCTCCCCCGACGGCCTGACGTGGACATTCGTCCTGGACCGCGAGCCGACCTTCAGCGATGGCACCCCGGTCGACGCGTCCGCTGTGGTCCACAACCTCGCCTACTGGGTGGGCGGCGGCAACTCCACGGTGACGGCCTGGATCGGCGACTACTACGACTCCGCCCAGGCGCTGGACGACACCACCGTGGCGATCCGGCTGACGCAGCCGTACCCGCGCTTCGCGGAGAACATGACCCAGCCCTACTTCGGGATCCAGTCACCACAGGCATTGGAAACGCGCACCGCCGAGCAGAACTGCACAGCACCCGTCGGTTCGGGCCCGTTCGTCGTCGATCGCTGGAACCGCGGCCACAGCATCCTGCTCGACCGGCGCGACGACTACGACTGGCCGCCCGCGAACTCCGCGCATTCCGGCCCCGCCCGGGCCGCGCACCTCGAGTGGCGTTTCATCGCCGACCCCACAGCCCGTATCGCAGCGCTGCGGTCCGGCGAAGTGGACGCGATCTACGACGTGCAGGCGTTCGAGTGGGCGAACCTGGAGGCCGAGGGGTTCGCGCTGCACAGCTACACCACCGCCGGCCGTCCGCAGCAGATCAGCTTCAACACCCGCCGCGGCCCCTTCACCGACGAGCGCGTGCGCCAGGCCTTCGCCTACAGCCTCGACCGGCGCGCCACGGTCGAGGCGGTCGGCAAGGGCGTCATCCCCTACGAGGGGAACGGCCCGGTCAGCCGGTCGACACCGGCTTACAGCGAGGAGGCCGCCGCCCGCTACCCGCACGACCCCGAGGCGGCCGCCGCTCTGCTGGACGAAGCAGGCTGGCTCCTCGGCCCGGACGGCGTCCGGGTCAACGACGGCCACCCGCTCGAGGTCGTCTTCCCGTACGCGGTCAACCGGACGATCAACCAGGACGGCGCGGCGATCATCCAAGCCCTGCAGGTGCAGGCCGAAGCCGTCGGGTTCCGCGTCCGACTCGTGCCCTACCCACCCAGCGCCGCCGCTGCCGGTGCTTACTCCGGCCCGGACGACTACGACCTGCAGATCGGCTACTGGACCGGGATCAACGCCGGGATCCTGCACGTCAACTGGCGCCAGGACCTCCCGGACCGGCCGAACAAGGCCAACTCCGCGTTCTACAACGACCCGGGCCTCGAGGAGCTGATCGTGGCGGCCAACTCCGAGGCTGACCCGGCCCGCCAGGACGAGCTCTACCGGGCCGCGCAACAACACATCGCCGATCGCGCACTCTCGATCGGTGTCTACGACCGGCTGAGCACGCTCGCGGTGAAGCCGCGGCTGCACGGCGTGCGCCAGGAGCAGTCACAGGGAGGACCGGTCTTCTATGACGCGCACTTCGCCTGATCCGACCAGGACGCTCCGGCCGGGATGGCGCCGTTGGACCGGGCGCCTCGGATCCGCCGTCCTCGTGGTCTGGGGGGCGGCAACCGCTGCGTTCCTCGCCCAGCTCGCGCAGCCCGGCGACCGCGCCACGGCGATCCTCAACCTGCGCACCGGCCAGGTGCAGGAGCGCTCCGCCGAGGAGCTCGCGCCGATCAACGCCGAGTACGGCTTCGAGAGCCCGGTCCTGTCCCAGTACCTGGACCACATCCTCGGGCTGCTGCGCGGCGACCTCGGCACGTCCTACCAGCAGCACCGGCCGGTCTGGGACGTGGTCGCCGAGCAGATCCCCCCGACGCTCGCCCTCAGTGCCACCGCGCTGGTGCTGGCGTGGGTACTGATGCCGGCCTGGGTGCTGCTCACCGCGGGACGCGGTCCGGCGACGAGCGCGTGGGGCGCCGCCGTCGAGACCGTCCTGGCGAGCCTGCCCCAGTATTGGCTCGGCGCGGTCCTGGTCCTGGTCTTCGCACTGGGCCTGGGTTGGTTCCCCGTCGTCGGCGGCTCGGGCGTGGCCGGGATCGTGCTCCCGGCGCTGGCACTGGCCCTGCCGCTCGCGGGGTTCCTCGGCCAGGCCACCCGCACCGAGTTCGAGCGGGTGCTCGGGCAGCCGTTCGTGCTCTCGGCGCGGCTGCGCGGCGCGGGTGACCTGTCCGTTCGCGTGCGCCACGTCCTGCGCCATGCCGCGCTCGCCCCGCTCACGCTCACCGGCTGGGCGCTGGGCGCGACCGTCTCCGGCGCGGTGGTCGTCGAGACCGTCTTCACGCGCCAGGGGATCGGCCGCACGCTGGTCAGCGCGGTCGAGTCCCAGGACCTGCCCATCGTCACCGGGATCGTCGTACTCACCGCGCTGGTCTACGTGGCGATCAACCTCGCTCTCGACGCCCTCTACCCGTTCCTCGACCCGAGGTTGACCACATGAGCTCCCCCAGCCCTGCGGCCGCGCCGGCCGTCGGTCTCCGCGAACCCGCACCGCCCGGCCGGCCGCGTCGGGCCCGTCGCCGCACCGGAGCCGGCACCGTCCTCGCCGGGCTGGCGGCGGCGGTGCTCGCCGTCGCCGCGCTCGCACCCTCGGTGCTGGCCCCCGGCGACCCGCACGCCATCGACCTCACCGCCACCCTCGGCCCGCCCTCGCCCGCGCACTGGTTCGGGACCGACGAGATCGGCCGCGACCTCTACACCCGGCTCGTCCACGGCACCGGACAGTCACTCGTGATCGGCGTCGGCGCCGCAGCGGTGGCGCTCGTGCTGGCCCTGTTGCTCGCGGGGGCGGCAGCCCTGGGCCCCCGGCCGGTCGCCGCCGCGGCCGACCGGGTCGTCGACGTGCTGTTCGCGTTCCCGACACTGCTGCTGGCGCTGCTGCTGGTCAGCGTGCTGAGCCCGTCGCCGCAGACGCTCGTCGTGGCGGTCGGGGTCGGCGTCGCACCGGGCTACGCCCGCATGGTCCGGGCGCAGCTGCTCGGGGTGCGCCTGTCGCCCTACGTCGAGGCCGCGACCGCCCTCGGACACCGGCGCTCGCGGATCATCGGCCGGCACGTCCTGCCCAACGCGCTGCGTCCCCTCGTCGCCGTCTTCGCCCTCTCGATCGGCCAGTGCGTCGTGTGGGCGTCGAGCCTGTCGTTCCTCGGGCTCGGCGTGGCGCCCCCCGCCGCGGAGTGGGGCGCGCTGCTCGAAGCCGGCCGCGCCTACCTCACGGTGGCCGGCTGGCTGGTCGTGCTGCCGGGCCTCGCCATCGTCGCGCTCGCGGTCACCGCCACCACGGTCGGGCGCGCGTTGCAGACCCACCTCGAGCCGGGAGAGTGAGCATGTCGTCCGCCACCGTCACCACGTCCACGAACCCTGCGGAGGTGGCCGCAACGGGCCCGACGCTCGTCGTCGAGAACCTGCGCGTCGCGTTCGGCGGACGCGAGGTCGTGCACGGAATCTCGTTCTCGGCCACCCCGGGGACGTGCCTCGCGATCGTCGGCGAGTCCGGGTCGGGCAAGAGCGTGAGCGCCCGAAGCCTCGTCGGGCTCGCCGGCCCGACCGCCGACGTGCAGGCCGACACCCTCACCGTCAGCGGCCTCGATGTCCGAGGGCTGGGCGAGCGCGCGTGGCGCCGGATCCGGGGTGCGCGGATCGGCTTCGTCCTGCAGGACGCGCTGGTCTCGCTCGACCCGGTGCGTCCCGTCGGCCGGGAGATCGACGAGGCGCTCCGGGTGCACGGGCTCGGTTCCCGGGCCGCCCGGCGGCAGCGGGTCGTCGAGCTCCTGCGCAACGCGGCAGTGCCCGATCCCGAACTGCGCGCGGCGCAGCGACCCGGCGAGCTCTCCGGCGGGTTGCGGCAGCGTGCCCTGATCGCCTCCGCACTCGCCGCCGATCCCGACGTCGTCGTCGCCGACGAACCGACCACTGCGCTCGACGTCACCGTGCAGGCCCAGGTGCTGGAGCTCCTCGCCGAGCTCAAGCGGGCGGGCCGGACGATCGTGCTGATCAGCCACGACCTCTCGGTCGTGGCGCACCTCGCCGACCACGTGCTCGTGATGGCCGCGGGCCGCGTGGTGGAGCAGGGACCCGCGGACGAAATCCTTGCCGCACCCCGGGAGCCCTACACCCGGGCGCTCATCCAGGCGGTGCCCGGCGCGGAGACCCGCGGACGCCGGCTGTCCCCCGCACCGCCGGTACCGATGTCCGCGCGCCGCGCGACGGCCTCCGACCCGGACGGTCCGCCGGTGCTGGCGGCCCGCGACCTGGTCAAGGACTTCCCGCTGCCCGGAGGAAGCACGCTGCGCGCCGTCGACGGCGTCTCGTTCGCGCTGCGGGCGGGGACCACGCTCGGGGTGGTCGGCGAGTCCGGGTCGGGCAAGTCGACCACGGCGCGGCTGGCGCTGGCCCTCGAGACGGCCGACCGCGGGACGGTCGAGCTGCGCGGAGAGCCGTGGTCGGTGCTGCCGGAGAAGCACCGGCGGGCCCGCCGCGGCGCGATCAGCGTGGTCTCCCAGGACCCGCTCAGCTCGTTCGACCCTCGCTGGAGCGTGGAACGCATCCTGCTCGACGCCGTGCCCGTCGCGATGCGCGCCGAGCGCCACGAGCGCGTCACCGACCTGATCGCCCGTGTCGGGCTCGACGACGCGGTGCTGCCGCGCCGTCCATTGACGCTGTCCGGTGGCCAACGCCAGCGTGTCGCGATCGCGCGAGCGCTCGCTCCCGACCCTGACGTCGTGGTGCTGGACGAAGCAGTCTCGGCACTCGACGTCTCCGTACAGGCCCAGATCCTCGACCTGCTCGTCGACCTGCAGCAGGCCTTCGGCCTGGCCTACCTGTTCATCTCGCACGACCTCGGCGTGATCAGCCATCTCAGCGACCACGTGCTGGTCATGAAGGACGGTCGCGTGGTCGAGCAGGGCAGCCCCGAGCAGCTGTTCACCGCTCCTGCAGACCCCTACACCGCCCGCCTGGTCGAGTCGCTGCGCAGCCTCACCGATCCCGCCACCGTCGAGAGGACCCCCTCGTGAGCTCCCCGCTGCTGTTCAACGCGTTCCTGATGAACACGCCCTCGCACATCCAGCACGGGCAGTGGCGCCACCCCGACGCCCGCCAGGTGGAGTTCGAGCGGCTCGAGTTCTGGGTCGAACTCGGCCGGACGCTCGAGGCCGGGCTTTTCGACGCCATGTTCTTCGCCGACGTCTCCGGGCTCTACGGCCCTGCCGACGGCGTCTACACCGACAACGTGCACGAGGGCCTGCAGATCCCGAGCAACGACCCCACCGTGCTGCTGGGCGCCCTGGCCGCCACGACCGAGCGGATCGGCCTGGCGACCACGTCGAACGTGATGCAGAATCCGCCGTTCAACTTCGCGCGCCAGATGTCCACGCTCGACCACCTCACCCGGGGCCGGGTCGCCTGGAACATCGTCACCTCGACCCAGGAGAACGCCGCCCGCAACTTCGGCCTGCCGGGCCTGGCCGAGCACGACCAGCGCTACGAGTGGGCCGAGGAGTACGTGACGGTCGCCTACAAGCTCTGGGAGGGCTCGTGGGAGGACGACGCCCTGCTCGTGGACCGCGACGGCAGCCGCTACGCCGACCCTGCGAAGATCCACAAGATCCGGCACGAGGGCCCGCGCTACCGCGTCGAAGGGCCACACCTGCCGTCCCCGAGCCCGCAGCGCACGCCGCTCCTGTTCCAGGCGGGCGGGTCGCCGCGCGGAATCGCGTTCGCTGCCCGGCACGCCGAGGCCGTGTTCATCGGCACCCCCTCCCCCGAGGTCGCCCGCCAGCACATCGAGCGGACCCGCGCGCTCGCGGAGGCCGACGGTCGCCGTGGCGACGACATCCGCTTCTTCCAGGGCCTGAGCGTGGTCGCGGGTCGCACGGAAGCCGAGGCACAGCGCAGGTACGAGGACCTGCGGGTGTACGCGTCGACCACCGGGTACCGGACGCACGCCTCGCTGGGCATCCGCCCCGACGGCACCCGGCTGCCCGACGACACCCCGCTGCGCGACATCCCCAACAACGGCGGTCGGGGCCACGTCGACTGGCTGCGGGCGGAGAACCCCGACCGGGAGCCGGTGCTGGCCGACCTGGCCCGGCGGCGGCTGATCGGCCAGACCGTCGTGGGCACCCCGGACACGATCGCCGACGAGCTGCAGCGTTGGCGCGACGCCGGCGTCGACGGGATCAACATGGTCAACTGGCGGCTGCCGTCGAGCTACGAGGAGTTCATCGACCTCGTCCTGCCGGTCCTGCAGGACCGAGGGCTGGCCAAGACCTCCTACGGCGACGCGCACACCCTGCGGGGGCGGATCTTCGGCCACGACCGACTGCCCGACCGGCATCCGGCCGCACGGTTCCGCGGGGCGTTCGGCGACCGGGGGCACGCCGCGGTGGCCGCGCCCCGGCCGGGGTCAGCCGCCGTCGGCTCGTCGTGACCACGGCCCCGCACGTGCTCCGTCCGACATGCCCATCCGTTCGCCACGGGAGCCCCGCGGTCATCTCCGGTCCCCGCGGCGGCGGGCGCGGTAGGCCGCGGCTTTCACCCGGTTCCCGCACTCGTCCATGCCGCACCAGGTGCGGCGGGAGCCCCGGGACCGATCGACGTAGAGCCGCGTGCAGCTCTCGCGCCCGCACTCCTTGAGCACGAGGTCGCGGTCCGCGAGCACCGCGATCGCCGCCGCGGCGACGTCGGCCAGCACGGCGTCGGTATCGCCGCTGACCCGGGCTCCCGCGGCGGTGAGCTCGACCCGCCTGCCCGGGGCCGCGGCGATCTCGTTCACGACTCCCAGGGCGCCGCGGTCGAACCCGCGACCCTCGAGCCGGTCGCGGGCCAGCCGGTGGACCGCCTCCCGCAGCTCGAGCGCCCTGCGGAACGCGGTGGGATCCACGTCGTCGGGCCCGCCGGGCAGCAGCCCGGCCTCGTCGATCCATCGGCGCAGGTCAACGGCGCCGGTGAGCTGGTCGCGCGGCGTCGTCCGGCGCCACTGCAGCGTCCCGACGAGATCGAGCGCGACGTTGCCACTGACGAACGCGAAGGCCACGTCACCATCTTGACCGGTGACGCCCGGGCGCACACAATCACCCCCTGAACCGGTGACGAACTCGGGAGAGCCATGCCACCCCTGCACGACGTCGACACCATCGTCTTCGACATCCTGGGCACCCTCGTGGACCACACCGCGGGCCTGCGCGCCGCACTGGCCGAGCTCGCCCCCGAGGCGGGGCGGGCCGACGACCTGGTGGCGCTCTGGGGTCGCCACATCTCCACCGAGCACCGCCGGATCGTCGACCGCGAGCGGGCCTACGCACCCGGCGCCGTGCTGGACCGCGAGGCCGCGCAGGTGGTGGTCGACACCGCAGGCCTGTCCGACCCGTCCGCCGTCGACACGCTGGTCCGCGCCGCCCGCCGGCTGCCCGCATGGCCCGACTCCGCGGACGCGCTGGCCCGGCTCGGCGCCGACCACGAGCTGATCGGCCTGTCCAACGCGGACGCGACGGCACTGCTAAGGCTGAACGCGTCCGCCGGTCTGCGGTGGCACACCGCGCTCTCCACGCAGGCCGCCGGCACCTACAAGCCCGACCCGGCCGTCTACCGGCTGGCGATCGGCTGCGCCGACAGGCCCCCGGAGCGGATGCTGATGGTCTCCGCGCACGCCTGGGACCTGCGCGGGGCGCAGGCGTCCGGCCTGCGCACCGCCTACCTCGAGCGTCCCGGCGGCGACCCACCCACCGCCGAGGACCGGTTCGACGCGCACCTGAACACGCTCGCCGAACTGACCGGCGCCCGGGTGTGAGGCCCTCGTCGGGCGGGAGCAGGAGTCATCGCGCCGCTCAACCGCCGTCCCGCTCCTCCTGCACCCGTTCCCGCTCGGCCTCCGCGTCGTCCTCGGCGTTCTCCCGCGCCGCCTCGCGGTCATCGGCCAGGACCTCCCCGGGGCGCATCACGTCGACCATCCCGAACGCACCGACGGCGTCCACCACGATCTCGCGCCCCGGCTCGCTGCAGGCTCGCTCGCATTCGGTGCCTCCGAACACCACCCGGCCGACGACCCGGGCGCGCACGCCGTCGGGCACCACGACGTCGACGCTGCCGAAGAGCGCACCGACCTCCACCCGTTGCTGATCGGGCCCGACGCTGACCTGCCGCCCGCCCAGCAGCGCCGTGCCGTTGTCGGCGGTGATGATCTGGACCCCGAGGAACAGCACCACACCGGCGAGCAGCATCCCGCCGGCCCCACCGGCGAACCGCTGCACCAGTTCCTTCACGCCACGGCGTCCGGCCGGCCGGACGGTACCGGTGAGGACCTGTGTGGGGGCCGAGCCGGACGCGCGGTGAGGGCTCGACGGCGCCGCCCTGTTGGCGCCGCTCACCCGCGCCGACCCCGGGTCCTCGGCACTCGTCGGCGGCTGCTGCCGGCCGAGTCGCTTGCGCGTCAGCGCGATCGCGGCCATCGCGGCGATCACGAACAGGATCCCGGCCATCAGGATGTAGAGGTACACGCCGGCCGCCGAGTTCTGCGGGGCACCGTCCGCCTCGGTGGTGGTGGCGTTGAGCACCCCCGTTCCGGCGATGTTGACGACGGCGCCTCCTACGGCGATCATCACCGACACCAGACCGGAGACCACTCCGTGCCGCTCCGGTGGCGACTGGGCGGTCGCCAGGTTGAACCCGGACGTGTTGAGCGCCCCCGCGGCCAGTCCGAGCAGCCCGACGGAGACGACCATCAGCGGGAACGACGACACCCCCGCCAGCATCGTGAAGGTTCCCACCGCGCCGATCACGATGCCGCCCAGGAGGGTCCGTGCGGGGCCGATCCGCGAGGCGAGCCACCCGGCGAGGATCCCGCCGAGCATGATGCCGGGCGCGGGCGCGGCGAACAGAAGGGCGTTCGGACCGGTGCCGGCCAGCCCGTAGCCGAGCCCGAGTTCCGGCGACACCGGGGCGACGAGGGCGTTCAGCTGGAGCACGCTCTGGAAGGAGCCCGCGGCCAGCACCACGGCCAGCAGCGTCAGCAGCAGCGGCCTGCTCAGGGCCCGGATGTCGACGATGGGATCGTCGACCCGCAGGGCCAGGACCGCCCAACCGACCAGGGCGGCGACACCGGCCGCGAGCAGGGCGAGCATGCCCCCGGACAGCCACCCGAGGTCCTGGGCGAGGCTGGCGTAGCCGAGCACGCCGGCGAGCCCGCCGCCGAGCAGCAGCGCCCCGCCCACGTCGATCCTGCCGCCGCCGCCGAGGATGGGCGTCTCCGGGATGAACACGCCCACGCTCAGTGCTGCCGTCGCGGCCAGCGCGACCGACACGGCGAACACGCTGTGGAAGCCGAACTGGGCGATGAGCGGCTCCATCACGAACGGCTCGACGATTCCGATGATCGCGGACGCCGAGGTCACGATCCCGATCGCGGTCATCGCCACCCGCGGGGGGCAGAGCTGGCGCGTGATCGCCACCGTGAGGAACACCACGGCCATGGCCGAGCCCTGCAGGAGCCGCCCCAGCAGGAAGATCCCGAGGTTGGGTGCGATGAGGCAGACCACCGAACCCGCGCCCGAGACGAAGATCGTGATGAGCAGCACCCGGCGTTTGCCGTAGATGTCGGCGCTCTTCGCGAGCAAGGGTGAGCAGATGGCACCCGCCAGCAGCGCGCTCGAGTTCAACCAGGCGGCCTGGTGGGTGCCGAAGTACTCGAGCATCTGCGTCGTGACCATCTGCGGGGTGGTGATGACCGTGTCGGCCATGCGGTTCGCGAGGACGAGAACGGCCACCCAGCCGATGAGCCGCCAGCTCCACCGGCGCTCCTCGACGATTCGATCGAGCTCTACTGTTGCGTCATTCACGACGGGTTCTCCAGCGCCTGGGGCGAGTGCGGGTTGTGGGCGGTTCAGCGCGCTGGGGTGCTCGCCGCCCGGAGGTGCTCGTTGCGGGCGTCGATGGCCTCCCAGGTGGGCGGGATCAGTCGATCGCGGCCCTGCCCGACCCGGTCCTGGGCGAAGGTGACGTAGGGACGTTGCCGGGCCTCGTACCGTGCGAACGCGGCGGCGTGGTCGGTTTCGCACCGCTCGAGTTCCTCGGCGAGGAAATGGGCGCCGGTGAGCGCGAGCGAGGTGCCCCGGCCCGAGAGGAAGGCCGCGCAGTACCCGGCGTCCCCGACGAGCGCGACGCGGCCGTGGTGCCAGGAGGGCATGTGGATCTGGCTCGCGGAGTCGAAGAAGAACTCGGGGTCCGCGCGGGCGGCGTCGAGCAACTGGGGGATCTTCCACGACGGGTGGTCCGCGAAGGCGTCGACGAGGATCTTCTTCTGGGCGTCGAGGTCGTGGTGGTCGTAGTCGAGCGGCTCCGAGCGGAAGGTGAAGGTCGCCAGCGCCTTGTCCTTGAACCGGGCGATGCCCGCCATCCGGGCGGGGACGTTGTACATCGAGCTGACGCGGTCGGGGCGTGCCTCGTCGGGGAGGTCGGCGAGGGCGATGTAGACACCGAGGTGGCGCAGGTAGTCCCGCTCGGGCCCGAACACCAGCCTGCGCACCGCGGAGTGCTGGCCGTCGGCACCGATCACGAGGTCGTACCGCCCGGAGCGGCCGGACCTGAACCCCACGTCGACGCCGTCGCCGTCGTCGGTCAGCGACTCGACCGAGTCGCTGAAGCGGATCGTCGCGGTGTCCGGGAGCGCATCGGCGAGGATGCGCACCAGGTCCTCGCGGACGATCTCGATGTCGTCGTCGGAGTCGCTCACCTCCGCCATCGGGATGCGGGCCACCGGTTCGCCGTCGCTGTCGACGAACTGCATGAGCTCGCTCATCCGGATCCGTTGCTCACGGATCTTCGCGAGCAGCCCCATCCTGTCGGCGGCCTCGATGGCGTCACCCCGGATGTCGATCGGCGTGCCTTTGAGCCGCAGGTGACGGGCGTACTCGACGACGGTGACGTCGTGACCGCGGGTACCGAACTCGAGCGCGCAGGCGAGTCCGGCGACGCCGGCTCCGGACACGAGGATCTTCATGATGGGCCTCCGCTGGATGCTAAAACAACGATCTGTTGCTTTAATTGAACGTACGCCCCGCCCGCGTGCGCCCGCAACGCGGGGTCGCCGACAATCAGCGCGACAATCGGGGATCGAGCAGACGGCAGGAGGTGAGCCCTGATGGCCGGCACCGCGGATCAGTTGCCGACGGCGCGCCGACCCGGCGGCCGCACCGCGCGGGTGCGAGCGCAGACCCTCGCCGCCACCGTGGAACTCGTCGCGCGCGACGGCATCACCGGCTTCCGCTACGAGGAGGTCGCCGAGCGGGCCGGCGTGCACAAGACCAGCGTCTACCGCAACTGGCCCGACCGCGAGGAGCTCGTGGTCGAGGCCCTGCTGCAGTACGCCGACGACGTCGGCTCGGTGGCCGACACCGGGGACCTGCGCCGGGACCTGGTCGATTTCCTGATGGTCATCGCCGCGGGCCTGAGCAGGCCGACCGTCCGCGCGCTCGCGCTGGCCACCCAGGCCGCCGACGAGAGCCCGACCGTCCGTCGGGCGGCGATCCGGATCCTCGAGGAGCGCACCGCCGGCACGCGGCGGCGGGTGGATCTGGCCATCGACCGGGGCGAGCTGCCGCCGGTCGACTGCTCCCTGCTCGGCGAGATGATCTCCGGCCCGGTGCACCTCATCGTGAACCGCGCCGTGCGCCCGTTCACGCGCGCGGACGCGGAGCGCATCGTCGACGTGGTGCTCGCAGGCATCCGGGCCGCACCGCACACCTGAGCACCGCGCCCGGCGCGTCGACCCGGGGCGACGCCCGACAGGGCGTCCACCACGAGGACCGGCGGGCGCCCCGGCCACGAGCCGGACGCTGATTGCCATGTACCCGACCCTGCGCGGATGCGGCGCCGCCGGTGAGCCGGGATACCCCCGGGCCACGGTGGGGATATCCCCCATGATTGCATCCAGTTCTAAGGCAGACTGATGCAATCCTGAGCGCTGCCGCAGCCCACCGGAGCGACTGTCAGGGGTTGCTACGCTCTGCCGGCCCGCTCGTCGGAGCGGGGATCCAGGAGGTCGAGGTGGTCGAGCAGCACGCGGCCGACGGCGCCGCCACCTCGGTCGGCGAGCACATCCTCGACGCACTCCACAGAAAGATCATCAACGGCGACGTCCCCGTCGGCGCGTGGCTGCGCCACGACGCGCTCGCCGAGGAGTTCGGCGTCAGCCGCACACCGGTGCGCGAGGCGCTGCGCGTCCTGCACGCCCAGGGCGTGGTCGAGATCGTGCCCCACCGCGGCGCCCGGGTGAACGGCCACTCGGCGACCGACATCCGCCAGCTGTCCGCCGTACGAGCGGAGCTCCTGGGGCTCGCCGCCGACTCCGCCGCCGCGCACATCGACGACGCCCAGCTCGACCGGCTGGGCCGTGCCGTACAGGGGATGCAGAGCGCCTGGCAGGCGTACGACAGCGCCCGCTCCGGTGGGACGGACGAGTCCGAGCGCCAGGCCATGGCCGCCCGCTGGATCTCGTCGAACGCCGAGTTCCACGCCACCGTCGTCGAGGCCGCGGGGAACCCGCAGCTCACGTTGACCATCGCCGAGCTGCAGCGCCGCCTGCCTCACAACATCTACAACCGGGCCTACGCGGGAAACTCACGCATGCTTCGCAAGATCGTCGCGGAACACACGGAGATCCGGCAGGCGATCGCCGGCAACGACCCGAAGCGGGCCCGGCGGCTCATGGCCGCGCACGTGCGCTCCACCGGCGAGACCCTCGCGCGCTGGGTGGAGAACCACGGCGCCGGCTACTGACCGACACGAGACCACTGCTGCCCGAGCGGGTCAGCGATAGGCACGCAGGAACACGTCCACCCCATCGGCGATGATCGCCTGGAGTTCCGACCTGCTCACCGCGGCCGTCGGGTCCTGGTCGATCGCCTCGATGACGAGGCGCATCGTCAGGGCGACGAAATGCTGAGCGGCACGGCGCGGATCGTGCACCTCGAGCTCACCCTGCGCCGCGAGCTGCGCGAACCGCTCCTCCAGTACCCCTCGAGCCTCGCTCGTCGGCGCCGCCACTCGCGGCGCCGGGGAGGTCCGGGCGTTCAGGCGCCGGAACGCCACGTAGGTCGACGACGGGAGCGTCTCCGTCGTCAACCGCTGCGCGAAGGCGAACAGGGCCTCCCGCAGGTCCCGCCCGTCGGTGAGCTCCTGCTCCGTCGCGGCGCGAATGACCGCGACCAAGGCGTCGTTGACGCGCGTGAGCACGCTGTAGAAGAGGGACTCCTTGTCTCCGAAGTGGTCGTAGACGGTGCGCTTGGACACCGTGGCCCGCGCCGCGATCGCGTCGACGCTGGTGAGCTCGAACCCGGAGGCGACGAACAGCTCCTCGGCCGCGTCGAGGATGGCCGCCCGCTTGGTCTCGGCACGCCGTTGCCGGCCGGGCGTCTGCCAGGTCGGTCTCGGGGTCACCACGCCCTCATCGTATTCTCAGTCTCTCCACACTGCACGGTGTAGTTTTGCATTCGTCACCCACCGTGCACAGTGAGGAGCCCTCCATGCAGGACAGCAGCACCGGCAACACCGGTGCGGGACTGCACACGGGATGGAACGGGCGCCTCGTCGGCGTGGTCGCCGTCCTGGCCATGGTGAACTTCATGGTCGACTCGGCGATCACCGCACCGCTGCTCGTGCTCCCGGCGATGCTCGACCACTTCGAGACCGATCAGGCGGCGTGGCTCAACGCCAGCGCGATGATGGCGGGGGTGCTGTGGGCACCGCTGCTGGCCAAGAGCGCCGACGTCCACGGCAAGCGGAAGGTGCTCGTGCTGGCGCTGCTCGTCAGCGGCGCGGGCGCGGTCGTGTGTGCCGTTGCCCCCACGATGTGGCTGTTCGTGGCCGGGCGGCTGCTCCAGGGTGCGGCCGTGGCCGCCATGTTCCTCGCCGTCGCCATCGTGCGGGAGGTCTTCGCGACCCGCACGGCGATGGTCGTCGTGGGCATCGTGACCACCGGTTCCGCGGTGCTCAACATCGGTTCCCGGTTCCTCGTCGAGCACTTGGCCGCGGAGTTCGGCTTCCAGGTCCTGTTCGTGGTCGCGGCCGTCGTCGCGGCCACGATGACGGTCTGCGTGGTCCTCGTCATCCCCGAGTCCCGGGTCCGGACGCCGGGCCGGATCGACTTCGCCGGTGCGCTGCTCCTCGGCGGCGGCCTCGCGGGGGTGCTCAGCTACATCAGCCTCGGATCGGAGTTCGGCTGGCTCGCGGTCGGTCCACTGGCCCTCCTCCTCGCCGGCGCCGCGGCACTGGCCCGCTGGTTCCTGGTGTCGAGCCGCAAACCCGAACCCCTGATCGACATCCGGAACCTCGGACTGCCGCTGGTGCTGACGCTGCTCGTCCTGTTCCTCGCCGCCGGGTCGTACCAGAGCGTGCTGCAGCTCATCCCGCTCGTCGCCGACGTCTCGGCGAGCCAGCAGCTCGGCTACGGGCTCGCCGACCAGACATCGTTGGCGCTGTTGTTCGCCATGCCCGCGATCGGCGTCACGCTCGGGGGTCCGCTGTCCGGCCTGCTCGCGGCGCGCATCGGGCCGGCCGCGACGCTCGCCGGTGCCGTGCTGCTCGGTCTGGTCGGCATCCTCGGGATGTTCCTCGGCGTCTCCCAGCCGGCCGCGGCACTCGGGTCCGCGCTCCTGCTGGGGCTCACCGTCGGCGGGCTCGGGACCGCCGGTTTCAACATGGCGGGCAGCCTGGCGCCCCCCGAACGGCAGAGCGTCGTGGCCGGCCTGGTGATGGTCGTGATCGCGATCGGCGGGGTGGTCCTGAACTTCGTGGGTGCGGCGGTGCTCACGTCGTCCGCCGTGATCGTCGACGGCGAGACGGTGAACTCGGTCTCGGGGATCTTCGGCTGCATCGCGATCGCCGCTGCCGGGTTCGTGGCCGCCGCGGTGCTGGCAGGCAAGTTGGTGCGCGGATCGCGACCGGTCCGCGCGGAGTCGAGGAGTTGACGAGGACCGTGGCAACGACATACGCGGCAGCAGCGAAGAAGGGCACCGTTCTGGTCTCCGGCGCGAGCATCGCCGGGCCGGCCGTGGCGTACTGGCTGCACCGGTACGGGTTCGCGGTGACGGTGGTGGAGAAGGCTCCCGGGATGCGCGGCGGCGGTTATCCGATCGACGTGCGGGGCACCGCGTTGGAGGTGATCCGGCGGATGGGGCTCCTGCCGCAGCTGCAGGAGGCCCACGTCGAGACGCGCCTGTTGACCTTCCTCGACACCGACGGCAGCACGGTGGCGTCGGCCCATCCGCAGTCGGTCATGGGCGGGGTCGAGGGAACCGACCTCGAAGTGCGGCGGGGGGATCTGACGAACGTCCTGTACGGGGCGGTCGCCGACGACGTGGAGTTCGTGTTCGACGACTCCGTCGACACCCTCACCCAGCACGCGCACGGTGTGGACGTCACCTTCCGCAGCGGCACCCACCGCAGCTTCGACCTCGTGGTCGGCGCCGACGGCCTGCACTCGCGGACCCGGGAGATCGTGTTCGGCCCCGAGCAGCAGTTCCACCACCACCTGGGCTACTGCTTCGCCGGGTTCACCATGCGCAACGTCCTCGGCCTCTCCCACGAGGGCGTGCTCTGGAACACCATCGGCCGGACCGCGGCGCTCTACGCCGTCCGCGACAGCGACGAGGTCCACGGCCTCCTCGTCTTCGCGCGCCCGGAACCGCTCTACGACGCGTTCCGCGACCCCGCGGCCCAACGCGACCTCGTCGCCGCCACGTTCGCCGGCGACGGCTGGGAGGTCCCGACCATGGTCGCCGCCATGCGCGACGCGGACGACCTGTTCTTCGACGTCGTCAGCCAGATCCGCCAGCCGCGCTGGACCAACGGCCGGGTGGCGCTCGTCGGCGACGCCGCCGCCGCGCCGTCGTTCCTGACCGGGCAGGGCTCCAGCCTCGCGCTCGTGGGCGCCTACATGCTCGCCGGAACGCTGGCCACCCATCGGGACCACACCGCGGCGTTCGCCGCCTACGAACGCGAGACCCGCGGATTCGTCGAGCTGAACCAGGCGCGGGTCGGCGTGGGCGATGCGACGCTGTGCCCGACGACCGCCGAGGCCCTCGCGCGGCGCAACGAACGGCTCCGCGGCCTCACCACCCTGCCGCCGCAGCCCGGCCGACCGGAGCACTCCGCCCTCACGCTGCCGGCCGTCGCGGCGTAGGCGCCTTCGCCGGGTGCTTCACGCCGAGGCCGCCGCCAGCTCCGCCCGCAGGAGGTGCTTCTGGATCTTCCCGGACGGGTTGCGCGGGATCGGGTGGATCGCGAGTGCGTGCGGGTGCTTGTAGTCGGCGATGCGGTCGCGGCACCAGGTGCGCAGGGACTCCAGCGTGGGCTCGGCGCCCTCGCGCGGGGCGACGACGGCGAGGATGCTCTCGCCGTAGTCGGCATGTGGCACGCCGATGACGGCGACGTCGGCGATGTCCGGGTGCCCGGCGAGGGCGTTCTCGACCTCCACCGAGTAGACGTTGCGTGCCCCGGTGATGATCATGTCCTTGAGCCGGTCGACCAGCGTGATGTAGCCGTCGGCGTCCAGCCGGGCCAGGTCCCCGGTGTGCAGCCAGCCGTCGCGGATGGTCTCTGCGGTGGCCTCGGGCTGGTTCCAGTAGCCCTTCATGACCGTCTCGCCGCGGAGCAGGAGCTCGCCGACCTCACCCGGGGCCACGTCGGTCTCCTCCGCGCTGACGACCCGGCACTCGGTGTTGGGCAGGGCGTAGCGGCCGCTCGCGTCGGGACGGGCGGCCACGTCGGCGGGCGGGGAGTAGATGCCACCCGGACCTGCCTCGGTCTGCCCGCACAGCTGGTAGAGCTCGACGTCGGGCAGCGTCTCGACCAGCGCGCTCACGGTGTCCGCCGGCATCGGGGCCGCGCCGAAGAGCCCGACGCGCCACGCGGACAGGTTGCGCTCGGTCAGGTCGGGCAGCCGGAGCAGGAACTGGTACATCGTCGGCACGCCGAAGAACAGCGAGATCCGCTCGGTGGCCAGCGTGTCGGCCACGGCGGCGGGCTCGAACCCGGGCAGCACCACGTGGGTCATCCCCAGGACCGTGCCGGGGAACAGCATCATCGTCAGCTCGGCGGCGTGGTAGAGCGGTGCGACGTGCAGCACGCGGTCGCCGTCGCGGTAGCCGCAGGTGCCGCCGATGTTGAACCCGACCCACAGCGCGCGGTGGTGGTCGAACAGCGCTCCCTTGGGCCGGCCGGTGGTGCCGGAGGTGTAGAGCAGAAGCGCGTCGTCGGCCTCCGCGGCCTGGTGGGCGACGGGCGGGTTCGTCTCGGCCGCGGCGAGCGCGATGAGGTCGGGGGCGGGCGAGCCCGCACCGAGGGCGAGGACCGTGGGGGCGGCGTCCGCCTGTGCCACACCCCGGGCGACGACGTCTGCCAGCTCGGGGGCGTGCAGCAGCACGGTGGCGCCCGAGTCGGTGATCAGGTGGGCGAGCTCGGGTGGGGCGCTGCGCGGGTTGACCGGCACCAGGATCGCCCCCGTGCGCAGCACCGCGTAGGCGGCGACGACGAAGTGGCCGGAGTTGGGCGAGATCAGCAACGCCCGGTCGCCGGGGGCGAGCCCCCGTGCCGCGAGCGCGGCGGCGACGCGCTCCACCTCGGCGTGCAGGTCGCGGTACGTCTCGCGACGGGCGCCGAACACGAGCGCCTCGCGTTCGGGGCATCGCGCGGCGGTGAATCGGAGCGTATCGGGGATCGAGGGCATCGTCGCTCTCCTCCGCAGTCTGGCCTTGCCACCTGAAGTGAACGGTGGTTAGCTCGCTGACGGAGAGAGTCAAGCACCTGGGGCGCTGCTTGGGAAGCGCTCCGGCGTAGCCGGGAGGAATCACGATGAGTCGAGCAGCGGTGGTCGGCGGCGTCGGCATGATCCCGTTCACCAAGCCGAGGGAGACCGCCGGCTACGAGGTGATGGGTGAGCGGGCCGCGCGGGCCGCCCTGGCCGACGCCGGCGTCGACTACGCCGCGGTGCAGCAGGCCTACGTCGGCTGGGTGTACGGCGATTCGACAGCCGGTCAGGCCGCGCTGTACGGGCTGGGGCAGACCGGGATCCCGATCGTCAACGTGAACAACAACTGCTCCACCGGCTCGTCGGCGTTGTTCCTGGCCCGGCAGGCCGTCGAGAGCGGGGCGGTGGAGTGCGCGCTGGCGCTGGGGTTCGAGCAGATGGCGAACGGCGCGCTCGCGATGGGCTTCTCCGACCGGACCTCGCCGATGGCCCGGTTCGACGACGCCACGGACGCGCTGCAGGACCGCGACCCGGCCGCGCCGTTCGCCGCGCAGTACTTCGGCGGGGCGGGCCGCGAGCACATGGAGCGCTTCGGCACGAGCCGCGCGACGTTCGCGAAGATCGCGGTCAAGGCGCGGGCACACGCGGCGCACAACCCGTACGCGGTGTTCCGCGACGCGGTCACCGAGGAGCAGGTGCTGGCGTCGCCGCAGATCTACGGCCCGTTGACCCGGTTGATGTGCTGCCCGCCCACCTGCGGTGCGGCGGCCGCGCTCGTGTGCAGCGAGGAGTTCGCGCGCCGGCACGGGATCGACGCCTCGGTGCGGCTGCGCGCGCAGGTCATGACCACCGACTTCCCGAGCACCTTCGAGTCCGGGGACATGCGCCGCGTGGTCGGCTACGACCTCACCGCCGCCGCGGCGCAACAGGTGTACGAGGCCGCGGGCGTCGGGCCGCTGGACATCCCGGTCGTGGAGCTGCACGACTGCTTCGCCACGAACGAGCTGCTCAGCTACGAGGCGCTCGGGCTGACGCCGGAGGGAACCGGGGAGAAGTTCGTGCTCGACGGCGACAACACCTACGGCGGCCGCGTGGTCACCAACCCGTCCGGGGGGCTGCTGTCCAAGGGCCACCCGCTGGGCGCCACCGGCCTCGCGCAGTGCGCCGAGCTGGTGTGGCAGCTGCGCGGCACCGCCGGGGCGCGGCAGGTCGAGGGCGCCACGCTCGCGCTGCAGCACAACCTCGGCCTGGGCGGGGCCTGCGTGGTCAGCCTGTACGAGAAGGTGGCCGCCTGATGGCGATCGACCCGGCACTGGTCGGCACGACGCAACCCGCCCTCGTCGTCGAGGTCGAGCGCGGGCAGCTCCGCGCGTTCGCGCACGCGATCGGCGAGACCGACCCGGTGTACGTCGACCTCGACGCCGCCCGCGCCGCCGGACACCCCGACCTGCCGGTGCCGCCGACGTTCCTGTTCGGGCTCGGGCTCGGCCGGGGCGGCGACTTCGCCTGGCTCACCGACCTCGGTGTCGACCTGCGCCACGTCCTGCACGGCGAGCAGGAGTTCGCCTACCACCAGGTGGCGCACGCCGGGGACACCCTGACGCTGGAGCCGCGGATCAGCGACGTGTTCAGCAAGCGTGCAGGTGCGTTGCAGTTCCTGGTGCGCGACACCGCGGTGCACCGCGACGGCGCGCCGGTGGCCGAGCTGCGGGAGACCCTCGTCGTCCGCGATCCCGCGGCGGTGACGTCGTGACGGCCACCGGGCTCGCCGACGTCCGGGTCGGCACCGAGCTGCCGCCCCTGACTCCCCCACCGATCACCCGCACGACGCTGGCGCTGTTCGGTCCGGCATCGGGCGACCTCAACCCGATCCACCTCGACATCGACGTGGCCCGCTCGGCGGGCCTCGACGACGTCTTCGCGCACGGCATGCTGTCGATGGCCTACCTCGGGCGGCTGCTCACCGGCTGGGTCGACCAGCGGCGGATCCGGTCGTTCCGCGTGCGCTTCGCCGCGATCACACCGGTCCACACCCGGCCCACCTGCACCGGGCGCGTCACGGCCGTCGACGAGGTCGACGGCGAGCGCCGGGCCACGCTCGAGCTGGCCGTCACGCTCGCCGACGGCACCACCACCCTCACCGGCAGCGCCGTGATCGCCCTGCCCGACCCCGCCCCGGAGAGCTGATGCCCGTTCCGCCCCTCACCGACCGCGTCGCGCTCGTCTCCGGTTCCGGCCGGGGAATCGGCCGCGAGATCGCCCTCAAGCTGGCCGCCGCGGGCGCCTCGGTGGTGGTCAACGACCTGGACGCCGACGTCGCCGAGCAGACCGCGGCCGACATCACCGCGGCCGGCGGTGCCGCCACCAGCTGCGCCGGCAGCGTCACCGACGCCGAGTTCGCCGACCGGTTCGTGCGCACTGCCGTAGACACCTACGGCGGCCTGCACATCATCGTCAACAACGCCGGCTACACCTGGGACAACGTGATCCAGAAGATGTCCGACCAGCAGTGGGACGACATCCTCGACGTCCACCTCAAGGCGCCGTTCCGGATCCTGCGGGCAGCCCAGCCGGTGATCAGCGCCGCGGTGAAGGCGGAGCGTGCGCAGGGCTCGCCCCGCACCACCCGCAAGGTCGTGAACATCTCCTCGATCGCCGGCACGGCGGGCAACGTCGGCCAGGCCAACTACAGCTCGGCGAAGGCGGGGATCACGGGTCTGACCAAGGGCCTGGCCAAGGAGTGGGGCCGCTACGACGTCACGGTCAACTGCGTGGCGTTCGGGCTGATCCGCACCCGGCTCACCGAAGCCGCCGCCGGCGGGGACGCGAGCATCGACGTCGCGGGCCGCCAGATCAAGGTCGGCGTGAACCCGGACCTGCTCGCCCAGATGGAGAAGTCCATCCCGCTGGGGCGGGCCGGCACGCCGGCCGAGGCCGCAGGCGCGGTGTACCTGTTCTGCCTGCCCGAGAGCGACTACGTCTCCGGCCAGGTCCTGGTGTGCGGTGGTGGGTTCCACGGCTGACCCCGCCCGCGGCGGGGTGCACCGCAGCGACGAGGCGGGTGTGGTCACCCTGCGGCTGCAGCGCGGCGAACGCAACGCCCTCGACAGCGCCCTCGCCGATGAGCTGGCCGAGGCGCTCGACGCCTGCGCGTCCGATCCTGGGGTGCGCGCCGTGGTCCTGACCGGGTCGGGGCCCGTGTTCAGTGTCGGGGCCGACCTCTCCGCCGGACCGAGCGCCATCCACGACCTGCTGATCGGCGAAGGCGCCTACGAGCGCGCGGGCTACCGGGAGCCGGCCGGGCGGGTCACCCTGCGCATGGCCGCGCTCGGGGTGCCGGTCATCGCCGCGATCAACGGCGATGCGATCGGCGGCGGCGCCACCATCCCGCTCGCCGCCGACGTCCGCTTCTTCGCCGCGCACGCGCGGGTCGGGTTCCCGTTCACCCGGCTCGGGGTGTGCCCGGAAGGGGCCTCCACGTTCTTCCTGCCGCGCCTGGTCGGCCCGTCCCGGGCCGCCGACTGGCTGCTCAGCGGGCGTCTGGTCGACGCCGACGAGGCGCTGGCCGCCGGCCTGGTCTCCCGGGTCGTCCCGCCCGACGAGGTGCTGACGGTGGCACAGGACTACGCCCGCGAGCTGGCGGCGCGGACCTCGCCCACCGCGGTCGCGGCCACCCGCAGGCTCCTCGCCGCCGCTCCCGCCGACCCGGTCACGGCGTCGGACGCGGAGAGCAGGGCCATCGCGCAGCTCGCGGCCGGACCCGACTGCCGCGAGGGCGTGGCGGCGTTCCTGGAGCGCCGCCCACCCCGCTTCGCCGACCCGGTCACAGACCGAGGGATCGGCCGACGACCTCCTTCATGATCTCGGTGGTGCCGCCGTAGATCCGGGTGACCCGCGCATCGGCCCAGGCTCGGGCGATCGGGTACTCGACCATGTAGCCGTAGCCGCCGTGCAGCTGCAGGCACCGGTCCACCGCCCGGCCCTGCAACTCGGTGCACCACCACTTCGCCTTCGCGGCCTCGACGGCGGTGAGCTCGCCCGCGTTCAGCGCGCGCACGCAGTCGTCGAGGTAGTGCTCGGCGATGTCGACCTCGGTGGCGATCTCGGCCAGCACGAACCGCGAGTTCTGGAACGACCCGATCGGCTGCCCGAACGCGGTGCGCGACTTGACGTGCTCGAGCGTCTGCTCCAGCGCGACCCTTGCCGCGGCGGTCGCGGAGATCGCGATCGACAGCCGTTCCCGGGGCAGGTTCGCCATCAGCTGGGCGAAGCCCTGCCCCTCCTCGGACCCGAGCAGGTTCGCCACCGGCACCCGCACGTCGGTGAACGACAGTTCCGCGGTGTCCTGCGCGTGCTGGCCCAACTTGTCCAGGTTGCGGCCGCGCTCGAAGCCGGCCATCCCCCGCTCGAGCACCAGCAGGCTCACGCCCTTGTGCCGCAGGCCGGGGTCGGTCTTCACGGCCGTGATCACCACGTCCGCGTTGATGCCGTTGGTGATGAACGTCTTCGCCCCGTTGACGACGTAGTGGTCGCCCTCGCGGCGCGCGGTGGTCGTCATCGACGCGAGGTCCGACCCCATACCGGGCTCGGTCATCGCGATCGCGGTGATCAGCTCTCCTGACGCGATGCCGGGCAGCCAGCGCCGCCCCTGCTCCTCGTCGCAGTAGGAGAGGAAGTACGGCAGGCAGATGTCGTTGTGCAGGGTCAGGCCGAGGCCCGCCCCGGATGCACCGGCGCGCATGACCTCCTCGGCGATCACCGCGTGGAACCGGAAGTCGCGCACCCCTCCCCCGCCGAGCTCCTCCGGGATCTCCATCCCGAGGAAGCCCGACCGACCCGCGGTGCCGAACAGCTCCCGCGGCGTGATCCCGGCGGCCTCCCATGCAGCGAGGTGGGGCACCACCTCGAGGTCGAGGAACTTCCGGAACGACTCGCGGAAGTCCTCGTGGTCGTCCTCGTACAGCGTTCGGCGCACGGCGGGTTCGTTCCTCTCGGGCCGGTCGGGTCAGGAGACGCTGCGGTCGGCGTCGGCCCAGTGACGGGCGCGCAGCTCACGCTTGAGGACCTTCCCCGCGCCGGACAGCGGCAGCGCGTCGACGAACTCCACCGACCGCGGCGCCTTGTAGCGGGCGATGTGCTCCGCGCAGTGCGCGCGCAGCTCCTCGGCCGTCGCGGCCGCGCCGGGCGCGAGCACCACGACTGCGTGCACGCGCTCACCCCACTCCGGGTCGGGCACACCGATCACCGCGCAGGAGGCGACCGCGGGATGGCGGGCCAGCGCGTTCTCCACCTCCGCGGAGTACACGTTCTCCCCGCCGGACACGATCATGTCCTTGATCCGGTCGACGATGAACACGTACCCGCGCTCGTCCATGTAGCCGCCGTCGCCGGTGTGCATCCAGCCGTCCCGCACCGCGGCCGCGGTCTCCTCGGGCCGGTTCCAGTAGCCGAGCATCACGTGGCCGCCGCGGGACACGACCTCGCCGACGGTGCCGCGCGGGACCTCGTGGTCCTCGGCGTCCACGATGCGCACCTCGGCGTGCGGGGCCGCCCGCCCCGCCGCACGGCGCAGCGACTCGTCCCCGTGGTCGGCCGGCGACAGCAGCGTGGCCACCGGGGACAGCTCGGTCATCCCGTAGGCCTGCGTGAACGCCGCCAGCGGCAGCCGCTTGGCCGTCCGTTCCAGCAGCGCCGCGGAGATCGGGGAGGCTCCGTAGATCAGGTTGCGCAGGCTGGACAGGTCGCGGTCGGCGGCGTCCGGGGAGTCGACCAGCATCTGGATCATCGTGGGCACCAGCAGGACGTCGGTGACCCCGAGCTCCTCGATCGCCCGCGCCACGCCGCCCGGCGTGAACCCGGGGACGATCACGTGGGTGCCGCCGAGGGAGTTGCGGGCGCCCCAGGCGGCCCCGTCGGCCAGGTGGAACATCGGGGCGGCGTGCAGCAGGCGCCCGCCCGCGGTCATGAAGGTGCCGGTGGCGGCGCATCCCAGCGCGGAGGTGACCAGGTTGGCGTGGCTGAGCACCACGCCCTTGGCCCGGCCCGTGGTGCCGCCGGTGTAGTAGATGCCGGCCGGCGCGTCGCCACCGCGGCCGGCGTCCGGTACCGGATCGTGCGCCGCGAGGAGGTGCTCCAGGTCGAGCGCACCCTCCGGCGCGGCGTCACCGTCGTGCACGACCGTCGCGAGACCGGGGACGGTGCGCTGCAGTTCGGGCACCAGCGCGGCGAAGGCGTCGTCGACGACGAGCACCCGGGCGCCGGCGTCCTCGAGCGAGAACGCGATCTCCGCGACGCTCCAGCGGGTGTTCACCGGAACGAACACCGCATCGGCCCACGCCACCGCGAGCAGGAACTCGTGGTAGGTGTCCGAGTTGTGCGCCAGGATCGCGACGCGGTCCCCGGGCCCCACCCCGAGCGCCCGCAGTGCGCCGGCTAGCCGCGCCACGCGGTGCGCGCACTCCGCCCACGTGCGCACCCGTCCGTTGAAGATCGTTGCCGGCAGGTCGGGTGTCTGCTGCACGGCGCGGTGCAGGGCTTGCGTGAGGTACATCGCTGTCCTCCGTACCGGGGCCGGAACCACGTCATCGTGGCCGTGCGTGACCATACCGCGGTTCACTTCACGCGGGAATCCCCATGTTGGGGCCTTATAATCCTTCAGCACAGCACGATCAACGATTCACGAGCGGTTCGCTCGCGGACCCACCCACGACGCGAGGAAGGATGGCGCGCATGGTGCTGCCGATCCCGGATCCCGCGACCGTCGGCCGACGACGCCCGCGGAACCGCAAGCAGCAGATCCTCGCGGCGGCCGCGCGGCAGTTCTGGGAGGTGGGCTACCACCAGGTGGGGATGGCCGACCTCGCAGCCGCCGTCGGGATCGGCGCCAGCGCGATGTACCGCCACTTCCGGGGCAAGCAGGACCTGCTCGTCGCCGTGATGCACGAGGCGCTCGACCGGCTGGACGAGGCCACCACCGGCCCGGTCGACCTCGACCGCACGATCGCCGGCACGGCCGCCCTCGCACTGGAGCGCCGCGAGTTCGGCGCGCTGTGGGACCGCGAGGCCGGACACCTGCCGGACCAGGACCGCGACGCGCTGCGCGATCGGCTCCGGATGATCCTTTCCCACGCCACGGAGGTGATCGCCGCCGCGACCGGCGCACCGCACGACGAGGCCCGGACGCGGGCACACGCCCTGTACGCCGTGCTCGAGAGCCCTTCGCACCACCGGGTGGATCTTGACGGGCTCCGCTTCGAGGACCTGCTGGAACGAGCCGCGCGCGCCGTCGTCGACGTCGCGCTCCCCGTGACCGGGCCCGCCCGGCACGCCGCCCCCGGCCGCGCGCCGCAGCTGCCGGCCTCCCGCCGCGAGGCGCTGCTCGCCGCGGCGATCCGGTTGTTCGGTGAACGCGGCTTCCCGTCGGTGAGCATGAACGACCTCGGCACCGCCACCGGGATCGCCGGGCCCAGCGTCTACAACCACTTCGAGAACAAGAACGACCTGCTCGTCGCCGCCCTGACCCGGGGCAACGAAGCGCTGTGGCTGAGCCTGCACCACGCGCTCGCCGCGGCCGACGGGCCGGCGGACGCGCTGGACCGGGCACTGGACAGCTACGTCACCTTCGCCACCGCGAACCCCGCCATAATCTCGGTGCTGCTCGCCGAAGTGATCAACCTGCCGACCCGCCAGCGCGACGCCTACCGCCGCGTCCAGCAGGACTACGTGGCCGAGTGGGTGGCCCTCCTGAGCCGATCGCGGCCCGAGATCGGCGAGACCGAGGCGCGCGTCCTCGTCCACGCCGCGCTGACGGTGGCCAACTCGCTCGCCCGCGCCCGCCACCTGCAGCAACGACCTGCGCTCACCGCCGAGATCGCCGCCCTGGGCCGGGCCGTGCTGCGGGCGCCCCTCGCCACCCGATCCGGTGGGTGAGCGGAACACCACGGTCGTCCACCGGTGATCGAGCAGCTCTTCAGCGCCGCGGATCGACGGGGAACCGGCGGTTGCGCTCCGCCAGGGCCTCCGCTGTCGCGGGAAGCATGAAGCCCAGCGCCTCGGGAACTCCATCCTGTGCGCGATCGGCGTAAGGGCGCAAACGCTTCTCGTATCCGGCGAAGCCGCTCACGGGATCGCCCGCAGCGGCTTGCAGCTCCTTTGCGAGGAAGTGGCCGCCGAGCATCGCCAGCGCGGTGCCCCTGCCGGAGAGGGGTGACGTGGCATGAGCGGCGTCGCCGACCAGCACCGTCCGCCCGCGCGACCACCCCGGCATGCGGATCTGGCTCAACGAGTCGAAGAACACCTCGTCCGACTCCCGGATGTGCTCCATGAGCATCGGGACATACCAGTTGGGGTCGTCGCCGAGCGCGTCGATGGCGATCTTCTTCTGCTCCTCGACGTCGTGGAAGTCGTACTCGATCTCGGGAGAGCGGAACGAGAGGTAGCCGATCACGAGGTCGGTGAAGTCCGAGATGCCGTACGAGCGGCCCGGCGTGTTGTACATGACGCTCTGGGTGGCCACCCCGGTGCCGGCCGGCAGCGGCACGATGACCATGTAGGCACCGAGGTGGTGGCGGTAGTCGGCCTCCGGTCCGAACACGAGCCTGCGCACGCCGGAGTGCATGCCGTCGGCGCCGACGAGGTAGTCGAATCGCCGCGGCGCGCCGTGGACGAACGTGACCTCGACGGCGGAGCCCACGTCGTCGACGTCCGCGATCCAGTCGCCGTGGACGAACTCCACATCCGGCGACAACGCCGCGTGCATGATGTCGACCAGATGCTCGCGGAGGATCTCGATGTCGTCGGCGGAGTCGGTCGCGGCCTCCGTGGGGAGCGCACCGATCGGCTTCCCACCGGCGTCGACCCATGTCGTGAACGCCGTACGGTGCGCGGTCTTCGCGCGGTTGGCCGTGATGGCATCCAGGATGCCCATGTCCGCCGCCACGCCCAGGGCATCGCCGCGGACGTCGATGGGCGCACCCGTGCGCCGCACGGCGGGATTGCGTTCCACGACGGTGACCTGCTCACCGATCTCGGCCAGCCAGTACGCCGCCGACAATCCGGCGAAGCTCGCCCCCGACACCAACACTGACATCGCGTTTCTCCCTTTCAACCGGCCGTCGTGGAGGTTGTCGTCGTGGTGGGGCCCTCGACCCCTGGGCTGTCGGGCAGCCGTGCCTGCCGGATGCCGCCGTAGAGCAGCGCTGCGATCGGGATGAGCGGCAGCAGCACGATGTAGGGCGAGTCCGACCCGGTGACCGCGGCGTAGTTGAACGCCACCAGCACGGCCGTCGCCGCCAGCAGGAGCGCCGCGACGCCCGGCGCGATGCGCGTCGCCCACACGCCACCGTCGATCTTGTCGCGGGCCCGCGCGACGATCACGCTCACCGACGCCGAGATCATCACCAGCAGGATGCAGACCGAGGTGATCCCCCCGATCGAGGGGAGCAAGGTGCGGAACACGTCGACGCCACCGATGACGAACGGGGTCACCAGCACCAGCGAGAAGCCCACCTGGCAGAGCGCCGATACGTGCGGAGACCGCCGGGCACCGCTCGTCCGCATCAGGGCAGCCGGCAGCAGCTGCGCCCTGGCGAGCGCGAACTGGTAGCGGACCGCCATGTTGTGGAAGGCGACCGCGGCGCCGGCGAAACTGACGACGACCAGGAGGAGCACCATTCCTGCCGCCCACTCCCCCAGGTAGCGCGCGACGATCGCCGGGACGAGCGCGGTCGGGTCCGTCGTCGCCACCGAAACGACGTCGGGCGTTCCGGCCACGAGCGTCCAGGTCGAGACGACGAAGATCACCGTCAGCAGGACGAGCGAGAGGTAGGTGGCCGTGACGACGCTGCGGTGCCCGCCGCGGGACTCCTCGGAATAGATCGTCGACGACTCGAACCCGGCGAAGCAGAAGATGACGAACACGATCCCGACGGCGACGTTGCCGGAGAACGTGACGCCGGGGTCGAAAGGGCTGAGCGTCCATCCGTCGGGGTGCTGGACGAGCACCGCGACGGCGAGCACCCCGACGAAGAGGAACTGGAGCACAGAGCAGACGACGGTGACCTTCTCCGCGGTTTGCACGCCTCGCCGCGCCATGGCCGCGAGCATGAGGAAGACGAGCAACGTGCCGACGTACCAGGGGATCGCCGTGCCACCGAACTGCTCGATCGTCACCGACAAGAAGAGCCCCGCGGCCACCGCCATTGCGGCCGAGCCGGCATTCAACCCGACCGCGTTGGCCATCGCCACGGCCGATCCGGCAGGCTTCCCCATCCCGAAGCTCACGAACGCCGACTGACCGCCTGCGCTGCGGACGTACCGGGCCAGCCGCAGGTATCCGACGCTGAAGACCGCCAACACCGCGGCGACCACGACGAACAACCCGACGGTGCCGGTGCCGGAGCCGGCCGCGATGGCGATCGCGATGTTGCTGGCGAGCGCGGTGAGCGGGGCGGCGGCGGCCACCACCATGAAGATCATGCCGACCGTGCCGATGCTGCCCGATCTGAGGGACGGGGTCGTCGTGCGCTGGTCGTAGGCGACGTGCTCGGCACTTGCCATGGCGCAGCTCTCCTCGTATCGGGTTCGCCGTATTCGGGCACCGCGGTAGAGCGTGATCGAGGTCGTTACGGCGTCGGGCCGGATTCCCGGAACCTGGTCAGCAGAATGTCCCTGGCCATATCCATGTGTTCGATACTGAGCGTCCGGGCCCGATTCCCGTCGCGGAGATCGATCGCGATGGCGATCGCCTCGTGGACGTGGGAGTTCTGGGCCAGAATCCGCGGATCAGCGCCCATCGCCACCCAGGAGATGTTGCGGGGCACGCGACGGTGCAGGTACTCCGCCGACTCGACGAGTTGCCGGTTTCCGGCCGCGTCGAACACGGTCTTGTGGAACAGCGCGTTGGCGCCGTGCCAGCGCCCGCGGAGCTCGTCGGGCGCCACATCGCCGCTGCGCGCGTCGTTCACCACGCCTCGGAACGCCTCGACGGCCTCGAACAGGTGCGCGAGTTGCTCGCCGGAGATCCGGGCGGCGGCGAGCTCGGCGGCGTGCCCTTCGAGCAACGCGCGGACCTCCAGGACCTCGAGGATGTCGTGGGTCGACGGGGTGCGCACGCGGAATCCGCGGTTGGCCACCTGCTCGACCACCCCGACGGCCTCGAGCTTGCTGAGCGCGAGCGTCACCGGGGTGCGGCTGACTCCGTACTCCTGGGCGATCCGGGCCTGCCGGATCCACGAGCCGACGTCGAAGTCGCCGTTGCTGATCCGAGTGCTCAGAGCCTCGGTGAGCGCCTCGACGGTGTAAGTGCGTTCTGCCGCGACCACGGCTACCCGGCCTCGGCGCCGGCGAGCACGAACTCCGACACCAGGGCAGCCAGCCGGTCTCGGAACTCCAGGCTGACCGCGTGGCGTCCCCCCTCGAGGGGGACGAGCCTGGCCTTCGGGATGAGCGCGGCGATCGTCTCCGCGCTGGAGAAGGGGACGATCGGGTCGTCGGTGCCGTGGACGACGAGCGTCGGAGCCGTGATCTCGGCGAGCCGCTGCTCGACGTCGTGGGCGAGCACGGCTCGGCGGCGCCGGGCCCGTTGGGCGGGTGCGCGGACGACGAGTGCGGCCTCGAGGCGCCCGGGAAGCCCGGGATCCGCCGCAGCGGCGTGCGGGCTCACCCCGCTCTCCCCCATCACCACGGCCATCTCCTGCGGCGTCTTGCCCGCCGTGCGCGCGGCGAACGCGGCCAGCGGGGCCGCGGAAGCCATCGTGGCGGCCAAGGTCAGGCTCCGCACCCGGTTCGAATGACGCAAGGCGAAGTGCTGGGCCACCGCTCCACCGAACGAGGTGCCGAGGACGTGCACCTCGGGCAGCCCCAGTGCGGTCAGGAACTCGGCGAGGTCGTCGGCGAGGAGGCCGAGGTCGTACTGCTCGTCGCCGACGTCGTCAACTGCGGTGTCCCGCTGGTCGTAGCTGATCGCGCGGATGCCCGGGGAGAGCGCCGGCCTGAAGTCGTCGAACTGGCCGCGAGCGCTCTCGGCACCGTGGATCAGCACGAGAGGTGTGCCGGTGCCGGACGTCTCGTACAGCGTCGTGCGCCCGCTGGGCAAGGTCACGGATTCGCTCACACCAGCTCCTTTGCTGCATGCACGAGACACGAACTGCATGCAAGTTAGCACCAGCATCCCGTCGATGGAAGAGCTCAGCCACCCGCTCACCTGGGAGAAGACGGTCTGCACGGCCAGCGCGCCCGCCGATTGCGTTCAATCACGTTTGATTGCATCATCTGCAACGGGGCTACCACAGGCGGGACGACAACCGAACCAGGCGGAGGTCAGGATGTCCGGATCCAGCGAGCAGGCCTACACGACGAACCCCGGCGACACGCTCGTCTTCGAGAACGAGCGGGTGCGGGTGTGGTCGATGACCCTGCCGCCCCACGGCATGTACGACTTCCACCAGCACCGCCACGACCACATCATCATCTGGCCCGACACCGGAACGGTCGAAGCGCAGGAGCTCGGCGACTCGGACTGGCCTCTGCAGCAGACCGCCGAACGTGGGTACGTCGCGTTCAAGACCGTCGGCACCGGCGGCCCGATGACGCCGCACCGCATCCGCAACCTCGAAGACCGCGAGGTCACCCACTACGTCGTGGAGTTGATCAGCGAGACGTCGCCGAGCTCCGAGCAGCTCCCGGTGGTCACGAACGGCAGGGGCTCGGCACTCGACACCCGCACCGGCAAGCCGTACTGACCCGCTGGCGGGCAGGACCGGCGACACTCTCGCGTACGCGATGGAGCCTGCCCGTGGTTGCTCGATCCACGTTCCGGGTGACGGCGGAACGTGTCCGGTCCGCCCCCCGTGGTGGCCGCCGACGCCCTCCACCCGAGGGCCTGTCAGGCGGTGGAGTGGTCCTGTTCGCAGGAACGTCCACTCGAGGAGCACACCGTGGGAACCACGACATCCCTGAAGGGCCGCGTCGCCCTCGTCACCGGCGCCGGTCGGGAACGCGGCATCGGCTCCGCGACCGCGCTGCACCTGGCCCGCGCAGGGGCCGCGGTGGTGGTGAGCGCGTTCGGCGGGCTCGACGTACTGGTCAACAACGCGGGCACGGGCATCGGCGTGGGTGAGTTCGCCGACGTGACCGACGACAGGTGGGAGCTGTCCTGGCTCATCAACGTGATGGGCCCGATGCGGCTGAGCCGGGCTGCGCTCGCGCACCTGGAGAAGCGGGACGGCAGCATCGTCAACGTCGCCTCGACGGCGGGGTTGGCCGCCGAGGCCGGCTACGGGGCGTACACGGTGACCAAGCACGCGGCCGTCGGGCTGACCCGGCTGCTGGCCGCCGAACTCGGGCCACGCGGGATCCGGGTGAACGCCGTTGCACCAGGAATGATCCACACCGACCTGGGTGCAGCCGAGCCGGAGCTCGTTGCCGCCGCGACCGGGGCGACCGTCGAGGACGCCACCCGGTCGGCCGTGGAGCGCATCCCGGTCCGACGGCTCGGCACGCCGGACGACGTCGCCGCCGCGATCGCCTGGCTCGCGCAGCCGGGTTCCTACGTGTCCGGCGCAGTCCTCCCGGTCACCGGAGCCATGGTCGCCGGGCTCAACTGAACCGGCCCCTACAGCACAACGACCCCATTTACCGAGGAGCACAGGTGAAGATCGTCCCGGGCAGGGTGACGCACGAGTACGACGCAGAGCTGGTGGTGTTCCACATCGGCATGACGTTCAACCGGTGGTGGCGGCCGGACCTCTGGCTGCCGGTCTTCCTCGCCATGCCTGCGATGATGCGCGAGCTCGCCGACGACCCGGACTCGGGGCTGCTCGGCTACGAGTTCCTGTTCAACCGCAGAGGGCCGTTCGCCGTGCAGTACTGGTCGTCGGTCGACAAGCTCTACGACTACGCGTCCGCCGGGTCGCAGGCTCACCGACCGGCCTGGACGAGGTTCAACGCGATGGCGCGGAAGCACCCGGAGGCGGTCGGGGTCTGGCACGAGACCTTCGTCGTCGAGCGCGCCGAGAGCATGTTCGTCGGGACACCGGCCATGGGACTGCCCAAGGCAACGAAGATCGTGCCCGTGGAGAAGCGGCACCACCGCGCCCGCGCGCGCCTGGCGGACGGCACCACCGGGCTGCGCGAGAGAGCGGCCTGATCACGGCAGTCCTGCTCGTCCGTCGCCGGACGTGCGCGCCGCGAGGGGCGTCCGGCCGGTCCAGCGTCGATAGGCGCGGCGGAACTCGCGTCCGTCGCGGAAACCGACCTCGACGGCCACACCGGAGATCGCGAGGGTGGAGTGCCGGAGCAACGCGGTCGCACGTCGCTCCCGGACGCGGTCACGGATGGCGCTGAAGTGGTCCCCCGCCCCGGCGAGCTGCCGGCGCAACGTGCGCTCCGTGACATGCATCTGCGCAGCCACTTCGGCCATGGTGAGCGGACGCCGCAGGTGTGCGTTCAGCAGCACCTCCACCGCGGCCACGACTCCTGGCCTGATCCGCGCCGGAGCGATCAGGCTCCGCGACACCTCGAGCGCCGTCCGCAACGTCGGTTCGTGATGGGTGGGGATCGGCTCCTGCAGGACGTCGGCGCTGATCACGAGGCGGTCGGCGTCGGCGTCGAAGTGGACCGGACAACGGAAGAACCGCCGGTACCGGGCGGCGTGAGCAGGAGCCGGGTACGTCAGGAAGAGGCGGTCGGGTGCCCAGGTGCCACCGAGCACGGAGCGCAGGAACGCGGTGACGCTGGCGAACGCCTCCTCGGCGAGGAACGGTCGCAGGACGGGGTCCGGCCAGCGCTCCCAGAGACTCAGTTCGAACTCGTCCCGGTCCCCGTCCACGCCCTCCGCGCTGAAGTCCGCGAGGCTGCCGGAAGCACGGTGCAGTTCGTCGACGACCCGGAACGCGTCGCCGACCGTCGCCGACGACCTCATCGCCACACCCACGAAGCCGAACGACAGCAAGGCGTCACGGGCCCCGACCTCGAGCCCCAGGGGTCGGTCGGGCAACGCCGCGACGGCTCTGCGGAGCACCGTCCTGGCTTGGACCAACGACACCCGGACGTCGACGTCATCCAGGAGTGCGGGCTCGAGCCCGGTGCCCGAGAACCAGCTCGAGACCGGCGCCCCGGCGTGGCGGCCGATCGCCACCACCGCGCTCAGCAGCGTCGGGGGGATGATCGCGTCGGAGGGCGTCATCGACGGGCAGAACCCATCACTGCACTCCTCCTCCCACGGTCCCCGCGTGAAAGCCTACTTCGATCTTCATCAACCACGCGCGGCAGACGGGGTGACCGCCCTTCGACATCCGTTGCGCGACCCCCCGGTTTGTCGCGACCGCTGGCACTGGTCGTCCGGTGCCGGCACCCAGCATCGTGACGGGTATGACCGGCAGCAGCGGGGGCCGCGTGGGGCCCAAGTCCACGATCTTCGGGGAGCGGGGGGTGGCGTCGAGCCAGCACCGGGTCGTCACCGAGGTCATGATCGATACGATGCGGTCCGGCGGGAACGCCGTCGACGCGGCGATCGCGGGCTGCATGGTCCAGGCCGTCGTCCAGCAGGACATGACCAACCACGCCGGGACCGTCACGGCGCTGGTCCACGACGCCGCCACGGGGCGCACCCACGAGCTGAACAGCGGCGGCACGATCGTGCCGGGACTGCCGCGCTTCGCGCCGGTCCCGATGGGCAAGGGCCTCTACGCCGCGGCGCCCGGCACGCCGATCGCGGTGATCCCCGGGTTCATGCCGGGTATGAAGGCGCTGCACGAGCGGTTCGCCACGACGCCGTGGGCGACGCTGTGCGCGCCGGCCGTCGGGTGGGCCGAGGAGGGGCACGAGGTCAGCTCGTTCGAACACCTGGTGATGGCCCAGACCGTCGACTTCTTCCTCTACACCGAGTCGGGCCGGCGCCACTTCACCCCGGACGGGCACCTGCCCCAGGTCGGGGACCGCTGGGCGTCGGCCGAGCTCGCCGAGACGATGCGCAAGGTCGCCGCCGAGGGCCCCGACCACTTCACCACCGGTGAGTGGGCGCAGCAGTTCGTGGCCAGGGCCAACGCGCTCGGGTGGCCGGTCAAGCCAGAGCACATGACCGACATCCCGCCGCGCTGGACCGAGCCGTACACGTGGGAGCACAGGGGCCACACCGTCGTCCAGCAGTCCCCGCCGGAGCGCCAGGGCGTCTTCTGCCGGATCGTGCTGGGCATGCTCGAGGAGCTCGACGTCGTGGCGCTCGGCCACTGGTCGGAGTCGGCGGAGTCGCTGTACTACCTGGCGCACGCGCTGCGCCGCGCGGCGGCGGAGACCGGCTTCGTCAACGACCCGCTCGTGTTCGGCGACGCGAGCACGGCGATGGCGTCCCGGGAGCTGGTCGCCGGCTTCGCGCGGGTGCTGCGTGAGGCGAAGCCCCACACCGACCTCACCGAGCACGTGCAGCTCACCCGCGGTCTGCCGGCGATGGCGGCGTCCGGCGCGTCGACGCAGCCGGCCGGCAGCTGCGAGCTGTCCATCGTCGACGAGCACGGCAACTGGGTGCAGATGATGAACACCCTGCAGGGCAGCGGCATCCCCGGCGAGGTGGTCGGTGGCGTGCCGATGGTCGGCAGCCACGCGATGAACAGCCTCGCCTCGCCCATCGAGGGCTGGCACACCGGCGGCGGTCGCGTCCGCTCGATCCTGTCCAACACGATGGTGCTGCGCGACGGCACGCCGTGGCTCGCGCTCGGCTCGCCGGGCAACGTGCACTGCACGGTGCCGCAGGTGCTGTCCAACATCCTCGACTTCGGGATGGACCCCTACGCCGCCGACGACGCCCCGCGCTGCCTGCCCTACGCGGACGACCACACGATCTCGGTGGAGAGCCGGATCGGGCCCGAGGTGGCCACGGGCCTCGCGCGGATGGGCGTGCTGGTCAACCCGCTGCCCACCTACGACTACCACATGGGCACCTACCAGGTGAGCTGGCGAACCGCCGACGGTGTCCTGCACGGCTCCACCGGACCGCGGCGCGAGGGCATGGCGGCCGGCTACTAGGAAAAGGGGACAACAATGTGGTTGACCGGTACCACCGTCGTCGACGGCACGGGGAGCGACCCGCTGCCCGAGCAGACCGTGCTGGTCGAGGGCGGCCGGATCGCGGCGCTGGGCGGCACCCCGCCGGCCGGCGCGGACGTGCTCGACTGCTCCGGCCTGACGCTCACGCCGGGCCTCATCGACGCCCACGTCCACTTCGGGCTCTCCAGCCCGATCGAGGCCAGCCTGACGCGCGGGCTGTCGGTCGCGGAACTGGCGGCGGACATGTTCGAGAACTGCCGACAGACCCTCGACGCCGGCTTCACCACCGTGCGCGACACCGGCGGCATCGACGGCGGCCTGGCCGGCGTCGTCGCCAAGGGCAAGGTGCCCGGGCCGCGCATCCTGCAGTGCGGGCCGGTGCTCTGCCAGACCGGCGGGCACGGCCACATGGCCTCGGAGTGGGAGCCGACCGCCGACTGGACCGACCACCACATCCCCGGACTGCGCTCGATGTCCATGCTCTGCGACGGCCCCGACGAGATGCGGCGCAACGCCCGGGAGGCGCTCCGCCGCGGCGCCGACTTCCTCAAGCTCTGCGTCACGGGCGGTGTCGTGTCGCGGCACGACAAGCTCACCGACACCCAGTTCGACGTCGCCGAGATCGCGGCAGCGGTGGCGGAGGCGACCGCGCGGGGCACGTACGTGACGGTGCACGCGCACAACAACGCCGGCATCCGCAACGCCGTCACCGCCGGCGTCCGCTGCGTGGAGCACGGCTCCCAGATCGACGAGGAGACCGCCGCGCTCATGGCCGAGCACGACGTCGCGCACGTGCCCACCCTCGCGGTGGTGCACGCCCTGCTCGACGACGCGAGCGAGGCCGGGTTGCCCGCGAGCATCGCCGACCGCGTGGGCGTCGCGCTGCAAGGCCAGATCGACGCCATCCACGCCTCCCGGGCGGCGGGCGTGCGGGTCGGCTCCGGCTCCGACCTGATCGGTCCGAAGCAGGACGGCCGCGGCCGCGAGCTGCTGCTGCGCTCGGAGATCGAGGACCCGATGGCCGCGCTGGTCTCCGCCACGAGGGTCAACGCCGACATCCTCGGAATCGGCGCCGACGTCGGCACCGTCGAGGTCGGCAAGCGCGCCGACCTGGTCGCGTTCCGGGGCAACCCGCTCGACGACCCGAAGATCTTCGCCGACCGCGCCGCCGTCGCGCTCGTCGTGCAGAACGGTGCGGTCGTGAAGGACTCGCGGTGACGCGCACCGCTGCGACCACCCGCGTCGGCGCCGACGTCGACGTGCTGGCCGGTGTCGCGTTCCCCGACCCGTACCGCTGGCTCGAGGGCGACGGGGAGGAGGTGCAGCGCTGGCAGGACGAGCAGGGCGAGGCCGCCGCGGCGTGGGTGCGGGACTGGCCGCACTTCGATCGGCTGCGCGATTCGGTGTCCCGCTTCCAGACGGCCCGGTTCGAGCCGCTCCCCCGCGCCGCCGGCGGACGCTGGTTCCGCACCACGGTGCCGGAGGGGCGCACGCAGCCGTCCGTGGTGGTGGCCGACGAGCCGGCCGGCGAGGGCCGCGTGCTGTTCGACCCGGTGCAGGAGGACCCGGCGCGTCCGCCGTTCGTCTCGTGGATCTCGCCGTCCCCGGACGGGCGCGTCCTCGCGGTCGGGGTCTGCACCGACGGCAGCGAGCAGAACACGGTCCGGCTCGTCGACGTCGCCACCGGAACGGCGTTGCCCGGGGCCCCGGCGCAGACGCTGATGGACAACTGGACCGGCGGCGCGCACTGGCTGCCCGACTCCACCGGGTTCTTCTTCGCCGGTATCGACGGCCGGGCGGTCGACCTGTCGCAGCGGGTGTGGCTGCACCGGAACGGGACGACGACCCAGGTCGACGTGCCGTGGCTGCCGGGGTCGGACTACCGGATGGTCGTGGTGTCGCGCGACGGACGGCACGCGGTGGCCGTGCAGCGGATGATGGACCCGGTCCCCGTCGCGGTCGCGCGGCTGGACGACCCGGCCGCGCTGGTGTGGCACCCGTTCCTCACCGACGTCGAGGGCTCGGTCGCCGGGCACCTGCTGGGCGACGCGTGGGTCGCCGTCACCGACGTCGGCGCGCCCCGCGGCCGGCTGGTGCGGATCCCGCTCGCCGACCCGGGCACCTGGGAGGAACTGGTCGCCGAGTCCGACGCCGTGCTGCGTTCGGTGACCCCGGTCGGCGACGTGCTCTACCTCGCCGAGTTCGTCGACACCTACGCGCGCGTCCGCATCGTCGACGCCGGGGGGAACGCACTCGGCGAGGTGCCGCTGCCCGGCCGGGGCGCGCTCGTCGAGCTGCCGTTCCCGATGATGAACCTCGGGGCGGCGCGGCCGTCCGACGAGTTCCTGTTCGCCTTCTCCACCCTCACCTCGTCGGCCGGTACCTACCGGCACCGGCCGGGCGCCCCCGAGCTGGAGGTGCTGACCGAGCCCGCCGTGGTGATCGACGACGCCGTGGTCGAGGACCGCTGGGCCACCTCCGCCGACGGCACCCGGGTCCCGTACCACCTCGTGCACCGCACCGACGTGCCGCTCGACCGACCGCAGCCGGCGATGATCTACGCCTACGGCGGCTTCAACGCGCCGTGGGTGCCGTCGTTCCCCGGCGTGATGGCCGCGTTCGTGGCCGCGGGCGGGGTGTTCGTGCACGGCCACCTGCGTGGGGGCGCGGAGTTCGGCCGCGCGTGGTGGGAGGGCGGGCGGCTGGCGAACAAGCAGAACGGCTACGCCGACCTGTACGCGATCGCGGAGACCCTGATCGCCGACGGCGTCACCGCGCCGGACCGGTTGGCCGTCACCGGCGGGTCCAACGGTGGGCTGATGGCCGGGGTCGCGGCCACCCAGCGTCCGGACCTGTGGGCGGCGGCGATCCCGCGGGTGCCGCTGCTCGACGTGATCGGCGCCTGCCGCGACGGGTACGGCAACTGGGTGGTGCGGCTGGAGTTCGGCGACCCCGACGATCCCGCCGAGGTGCGGCGGATGGCGGGCTTCTCGCCGTACCACCTGGCCGAGGACGGGGTGGCCTACCCCGCGGTGTTCCTCGACTCCGGCGACACCGACCCGCGCTGCCCGCCCTGGCACGCCCGCAAGTTCGCGGCCCGGCTGCAGGCCGCCCAGGCCGGGCCCGCGCCGGTCCTGCTGCGGATCTGGCGCAACGTCGGCCACGGCTGGGCGACCGACAAGGAGGTCGCGCTCACGGAGAACACCGAGTGGTTGGCGTTCGCCTTGAAGGTGCTCGGGATGCGGCCCTGACCGCGGGGAGGCACCGGCCCGCGTCCGCCGGTGCCTCCCACCTCACGACGTCACGACCCCGGTGCGCAGATCGATCCCGCGGGTCTCCGGGATGCCGCGCAGGATCACCGGCAGCCCCAGCAGCGCCAGCGCGGTGGCGTAGAAGGCGGGGGCGAGCAGGCTCCCACTCGTGTCCACGAGCAGCTGACTCACCAGCGGCGCGGTGCCCGCGAACAGGGCGTAGGCCACGTTGTAGGGCAGTGCCACCCCGCTGAACCGCACGTCGGCCGGCAGCATCTCCAGCACCGCCATGGCTCCCGCGCCGAGCAGGCTCACGACCAGCAGCAGCGCGAACATCGCAACGACGATGGCAGGCATGCTGCGGCTGCCGATCAGCAGGTAGGCCGGCACGGTCAGCACCACGGCCCCGAGGGCACCCGCCCGCACCAGCGGCCGCCGGCCGATCCGGTCCCCCAGTACCCCGAACACCGGCCCGGCGACCGCGGCGAACAGCGTCAGCACGGTGATGATCGTCAGCGCCGTGGACGAGGAGACACCGGCCGCCTGACCCAGGTAGGTGGGCATGTAGCCGAGGAACATGTGGGTGACCACGCCGGTGACCCCGAAGTAGCACAGCAGCACCAGCAGCGACCGCCAGTAGGTACGCAGCAGGTACCCGAACGAACGGCCCGGCTTCGTCCCTTCCTCGGCCATCTCGGTGAACACCGGCGTCTCGCCCACGCCGAGCCGCAGCAGCAGCGCGACCAGCGACAGCAAGCCGGCGACGATGAACGTCCAGCGCCACCCACCCGCGGCGAACGCGTCACCGGCCAGGGCCTGGAAGAGCACGACCGTCAGGGTCGCGCCCGTGACGCCGAGCATCGTCGAGCTGCCGATGAACCCCATCCACAGCATCCGGCGGCCGGACGGCGCGTGCTCGGCACTGAACGTGATCGCGCCGGTGTACTCACCGCCCGCGGACAAGCCCTGCAGCAGCCGGCACACCAGCAGCAGGACCGGCGCGGCGACGCCGATGGTGGCCCAACCGGGCAGCAGGCCGATCGCTGCCGTCGCCCCGCCCATGAGCAGCACCGACGCGCTGAGCGCGGCGCGCCGGCCCAGCCGGTCGCCGATCCGGCCGAACACCACCGCGCCGAGCGGGCGGGCGACGAACGCGACACCGTAGATCGCGAACGTCCCCAGCAACGCGGCGGAGGCCTGGTCCGCCGGGAAGAACGTCGCCGCGATCACGACCGCCGAGAACCCGTACAGCGTGAAGTCGAACCACTCCACGAAGTTGCCCGCCGCACCGGCGAGCACGATCCGCGCCGGCGACCGCCTGCGCGCCTCCCGGTCCTTGGACACCGTCTCCGTCATCGCAGACCTCCTGTTCGGGGATGGAGGAAGCATCGCGGCGCACGCGCCTCGGGAGGAGCGGCGGATGTCACCGATCCGGCCCGGACGCCGCGACAGGTGTCAAACGGCTGCCCGGCTGCGACGATCACCACGACGGACGGAGGCACCGGAATGCCGGAGGACGATCTGCAGGGCATCGTCGACGAGCTGGCCGAGCGGTTGCAGCGGTCGGTCGCGATCGACGACCCGGGGATCCGCTTGCTGGCCGCGAGCCGGCACTTCGGCGACGAGGACCCGGTTCGGGTGACGTCGGTGCTGAACCGGTCCGTCGACTCCGGGCTCGTCGACGACATCCTCGCGCAGGGGATCGCGCAGTGGACCCGTCCGGGCAACGTGGTGGTCGCGGTGGACGACGCCCTACCCCGGCTGTGCGCGCCGGTCCGGTGCAACGCCCTCCTGCTGGGCTACCTGTGGCTCATCGACACCGAACGGTCGCTCGGGCCCGCCGAGATCGACCTCGCGGAGGACGCGGCCGCGCGAGCAGGCGTCGTGCTCTACCGGCGGTTGGTCCTGCACGAGCGGTCCAAGGCGCGGCACGAGGCGATCCTGCGGGAGCTGGTCTCGTCCGACCACTCCGCCCGGGTACAGGCCATCGACGACCTGCGGGCCGAGCAGCTGTTCCCCGACCGGCACCTGCGCTTCCGGGTGCTGGCGGTGCAGCCGCACGGCGACGACCCGGCCGCGTCCGCCGCGCTCGAGTCCGCGGTGGAGGAGGGACTGCGCGCCACCGACGACGTGCACCTCATGGCGGCGAACCGCACCCGGGCGTGGGTGCTGCTCGCCGAGCGCAGCGCACGGCCGATCGACGCCGTGACCAGCCGGATCGTCGCCCGCTTCCGCTCCCTCACCCGCAGCGACGCCCGGATCGTCATCGGTGTCGGCACCGCCGTCGGCGGTCTCGACCTCGTCGTGGAGTCCTACCGCCAGGCGGTGCTCGCCGCCCGCGCCGCGCTGCTGGTGCCGACGCTCGGTGACGTCGCCCGCTGGGGCTCGCTGGGGCCCTACGAGGTCCTGCTCATGCTGCCCGTCGAGCACCTCGTCCCGGCGGCCGAGGTGCCCGCACTGGCCGCGCTGGAACGCCACGACCCCCACGGCGTGCTCATGGCGAGCCTCGAGGCGTTCTTCGACAACGCAGGCGACGTCCGCCGCACCGCCGACCAGCTCTGCGTGCACCGCGCCACGCTCTACCACCGGCTCAAGCGCATCGAGGAGCACACGGGCTGCCGCCTCGACCGCGGCGACGACCGGCTCACCCTGCACCTGGGCCTCAAGCTGCGGGCGCTCGTCGCGGCCTACCGGACCCGGTCCTGAGCCGGCCCCACGCCGCCGAGCCGGGCCCACGTCGTCCGGGACCGACGGCCAGGAGCCAGATCGTCAGGAGGATGAGGGCGCAACCGCCGAGCTGGGTGGCCGTGGGCACCTGGCCGAGGACGGCGGCGGCGAGGACGACCGCCCCGACCGGCTGCAGCAGCAGGAGCGTCGACGCCCACGCGGGTTCGATGCGCGGCAGTCCGCGCGCCACCAGGAGCCAGCTGACCACCTGCCCGAACACGGCGAGCAACGCCAGCCACAGCCAGGTGATCGCCGGGAGGTCGACGGCGATCCCGGTCGTCGCCACCCCCGCGACGCCGGCGGTCGCTGCGGCCGCGGTGGTGCTGAGGAACACCGGCGTCGCGAGGTGTGCCGGTGAGTGCCGGCCGGAGCGGCGGTTGAGGAACAGGTATCCCGTGTAGGCGACCGCCGCGAGCGCGCAGAGCACGGTTCCCCGGACCGGGTCACCACCCGGGCCGCCGGCACCGCCGCCCAGCGCGCCACCGGCGAGAGCGACCCCGACCGTCAGCACCGGCAGTGCGAGCAGGAAGTACCTGCTGATGCGGGTGCGGCTCACCAGCCCAACGAGGACGGGGAACAGGACGATCTGAAGGTTGACGACGACGGTGGCGATGCCGGCCCCGATGTCACCGATGCTGACGTTCCACATGAGGAAGTCGACGCCCAGGAACACCCCCGCGACCAGGGCCGTGCCCGTCAGCCCGGCGGGGAGCCGGCCGTGACGGCGGATCTCCGCCAGGACGAGGGGGATCAGCACGACGGCCGCGAGGAAGCACCGGTAGAACGCCGCGGTGGCCGAGTCGACCCCGGCAAGCGAGATCAACACCGACGAGGCGGACATCGACGCCGCTCCGAGCCCGACCGCGACGAACGCCGAGGTCGCGGTGGCGTCGGACCGGCGCTGCGCAAGGCTCACGACCTCACGGTGACACGGTCAATACTTCAGCACCAGTTGCTATTTCTGCTGCTCAATCCGTAGTTTTGCTTGGGTGTTCGGGTGGGATCGCCTCCGCGTGTTCGCGGCCGTGGCCGACCACGGCTCCATCGCCGCCGCGGCGGCGGCTCTCCACGTCACCAGCCCGGCTGTGAGCCAGCAGATCAAGAAGCTCGAACGGGAGGCCGGCTGCGCGCTGGTCGTGCGGGAGGGGCGGGGGATCCGCCTCACACCGGCCGGGCACATCGCCGCGCAGGCGGCCCGAGCCGTGGATCGCACGATCGCGACGGCCGAGGCCGAGGTCGCCACCCTGCGAGGCCAGGCCGTCGGTCCGCTCAGGATCGGAGCGCTCAACAGCAGCGTCGGTCCGCTGGTGGGGCCGGCTCTGCGGCTGCTCGCCCGGCGGCACCCCCGCCTGGTGCCCAGCGCGTGGACCGGGGAGGCGGTCGATCTCATCCCGAAACTGGAGACGCGGGACCTCGACGTGGTCCTGGTCGAGAGCTGGTCGACCATGCCCGCACGACTGCCCCCGAAGATCACGGTACGGCCGTTGGTCACGCACGAGGTGGCCCTCGCGGTACAGCCCGGGCACCACCTCGCCGGCCCGGACCCGGTGCCGCTGACCCGCATCGACGGTGAGGTCTGGACGGCCTGTCGCCCCGGGACCGACAACCACGACGCCCAGATCCAGACGATGCGCCGGCACGGGATCGAGCCCGACGTCCGCTACGTGGTCGACGACTTCCTGACCCAGATGACGCTGGTGGCAGCCGGCCTCGCCGTCACGCTCGTGCCACGGGACGCCGTCGAGTCCTTCCCCGGCGTCGAGCTCGTGCCCGTCGCCCCGGCCCTGACCCGGACGATCGGGGTGGCGACCCGGCAGGGCGACCTGCCCCCGGCCCCCTCGGCGATGGTCGACGCGTTGTTCGAGGTCGTCCTCGGCGAAGGGAACAGCCGTGCCGCTACCCCAGAACCGTCCCGGAGCTCCCGGCGTTGACCGGGCGGCGGCGGGAGAAGGCGCCGAGGTCGATCGTCTGCCCCGTGTGCTCGGCCACGTACTGCACGGGATCGGCGTCGTGGTCGCGCCCGTCCTCGACCTGCGCGACGATCGCGGCCAGGAACTTCCCCACCAGCGGCGCGTTCTTGAACTGGTTGCCGCTCGTGCCGACCGCGACGTAGAAGCCGTCGAGCCCGGTGCGGTCGTAGATCGGCGTCCAGTCGTCGGCGACGTCGTAGACGCCCACGACGCCGCGCGGCCGGTGCGGCACGGTCAGGCCGGTGAGCCGCCGGGCGGCGCGCGTGACCTGCGCTTCGAAGACGGCCGCGGTCGGGGTCGGGCGCGCGTCGTCGGGATCGTCGAGCCACTCCAGCGGGTCGCACTCGGGTTCGGTGCCCCCGACCAGCAGACCGCCGCCCGCCTCGCCGCGCAGGTAGGTGCCCAGGTCCATGTCGGCGATGCTGATGCCGGGCGCGCCGGCCGGGGCGTAGCCGGGCGGGGCGCCGACGTGCGCCACCTCCTGGCGCAGCGGTCGGAGGCCGACGGTGAAGTCCGACCCGACGCCGGCGAGCGCGTTCAGCGCCGCCGACCACGGGCCGGCCGCGTTGACGACCGCACCGCACGCGACCACGCTGCCGTCGTCGAGCCGGACGCCGGTCACCCGGTCGCCGCGGGTGTCGACCCCGACCACGGCGCGCCGGAGGCGGAACTCCGCACCGCCGCGCGCCGCCGCCGTGGCCAGGTTCTGGGCCGCGAGCTGCGGGTCGGTGACGTACCCGGCGTCGGGGGTGAAGACCGCACCCAGCTCGTCGACGGCGGGTGCCCAGAACTTCTCGTCGTCGATGCGCTTGGGCGGCCAGTACCGGCCGGTGTCGATGCCCGGGACCCGCGCGCGCAGGGTCGGCCCGTCCCACTCCTCGTAGAGCACACCCACCTCGTCGAACAGCCGCACGTAACCGGCGCGCGGCGCGAGGTCGACGTCGAGCATGGCCAGGCCGCTGCGCTCGAACCGGGCGAGCGCACCGACGTCGCACTCCAGGTGCTCGGCCCAGTTCCGCCAGCAGAACTGCGACTCCCACGCCGTCGCCACGCCGGCGTGGGTGGAGAAGTTGAACCGGACGACCGCGCTCGACGCGCTCGTGGAGCCGTGCCCCACGCCGCCCGCCTTGTCGACGACGACCACGTGGCGACCGGACCTGACGAGCTCGCGCGCGATCGAGGACCCGATCACACCCGCACCGACGACGACGACATCCGCGCTCATGCCGTCGAGTCTGTGCGGTCGACGCGCCGGTGACATGCGTCCGGCGACAAAGACCGGGAGCCGGCGACACGACAGATGTCGCCGGGACCGAGCCGACGTCCATGCCCCCGTCCTCCCTCGACGGAGGGTGGTCGCCGGCGCCGATCACCGGCACAGTGTCTCCACCGGGGGATTGCGCGCTCGGTCCGCTGCGGGGAGAAGGAGGGGCCGATGCCCGGAACCGACGAGACGGTGGCTCAGTGGCTGGCGCGGTACGGAGCAGAGGACGCCGACGTGGCGGGCCTGCTCTGCGACGGCCACGCTCCCGACGCCGTCGCCTTCACCTTCGTCGCGCCGGACCTCACCGCGACCTCGATGACCTACGGAGAACTGGCCGACCGGAGCCGCCGGCTCGCCGGTGGGCTGGCGGCGCTCGGGGTCGAGCGGGGCGACCGGGTGCCGGTGCTGATGGGCAAACGGCCCGAGCTCGTGCTCACCCTGCTGGCGATCTGGCGGCTCGGCGCCGTGCACGTGCCGCTCTTCACCGCGTTCGCGACCGGCGCGGTGCGGATGCGGGTCGAGAGCTCCGGCGCGAAGCTCGTGGTCACCGAGCCCGGGCAGCGGTCCAAGGTGGATCCGATCGCCGGGATCACCGTGCTGGAGACCGGCCCCGGGTTCGACGCACTGCTGGCCGGTGAGCCGGCCGCCGGGTCCGTCCCGGTGGGCGGCGACGGCACGTTCGTGCAGCTCTACACCAGCGGCACCACCGGGACACCCAAGGGCGTCCCCGTGCCGGTCCGGGCCCTCGCCGCGTTCCACTGCTACCTGCACTACGGCCTCGACGTCGGATCCGAGGACGTGTACTGGAACGCCGCCGACCCCGGCTGGGCCTACGGGCTGTACTACGCCGTGATCGCCCCGCTGGCCGCCGGGCGCGCCGGCCTGCTCGTCGACGCCGGTTTCGCACCGGAGACCACCGCCGAGGTCGTGCGCCGGTTCGGCGTCACGAACTTCGCGGGGGCACCGACGATGTACCGGGCGATGGGCCACGCCGGGGTCTCCGGCCTGGCGCTGCGCCGGGCGTCGGCCGCCGGGGAGCCGCTCCCGCCCGACGTGGTCGCGTGGGGTCGCACCGCGCTGGGCACGCCGGTCCGCGACCACTACGGGCAGACCGAGCTGGGCATGGTGATCGGCAACCACTGGCACCCCGACGTCGTCGAGGAGATCGCGGACGGCTCGATGGGGCGCCCGCTGCCCGGGTTCACCACCGCGGTCGTCGACGGCCAGATCGCCGTGGCCACCGACAGCCCGCTGCTCTGGTTCACCGGCTACGACCAGGCGCCGGAGAGGACCGCCGAGCGGTTCTCCCCGGACGGCGGCTGGTACTTCACCGCCGACACCGGCCGGGTGGACGCCGAGGGTCGTTTCTACTTCACCGCCCGCGACGACGACGTCATCCTCGCCGCGGGCTACCGCATCGGCCCGTTCGACGTCGAGAGCGTGCTCATCACCCACCCGGCCGTGGTCGACGTCGCCGTGGTCGGACGGCCGGATCCGGAGGGGATCCGGGGCGAGGTGGTGGAGGCGTTCGTGGTGGCGGACGGCGGTGGGAACGCCGCGCTGGCCCGCGAGCTGCAGGACCTCGTGCGCGACACCTACTCCAAGCACGCCTACCCGCGCACCGTCCACTTCGTCGACGCCCTGCCGAAGACCCCTAGCGGCAAGATCCAACGCTATCTGCTGCGGCAGCGGTAGACGGCCGGCGCGGGGCGTCCTGCCGCCGTCAAGCGACGTGCGCGCGCAGTCCGGCGAGGCCCGGCGCGATGTCCGGTCGCAGCACGAGGTCCTGGCCGTAGTCACCGCCGTTCTGCGTCCGGAACGCGATGGGCTCGGTCGTAGGGATGGCGAGCAGGCGCCCGCGCAGCTGCTCGGCCGCTGCCTCGCCTTCCTCGGGCGTGAACCTGTCGGCACCGGAGACCAGGACCGGGGGCAACACCTCTGCGCCCGCGTAGAACAGGGTGCCGTGCTGCAACGGGAACAGCAGATCGTCGACGGCCCCGTGGATGCCCCGCTCGCCGAAGAGCCACCCAGGCCCGCCCATGGTCACGACCGCCATCGCACGCTTGCCCGCGAGGAACCCGTCCCCGTAGCCGATCCACTCGCCGTTCGGGCCGCGCAGCCCGTACGCGAATCCCTGGTGCCAGACCCGGTCGAACCAACCCTTGAGGATCGCGGGCATCCCGAACCACCACATCGGGAACTGGATGACGATCGTGTCCGCCCGCTCGATCTTCTCCTGCTCGGCCCGGATGTCGGCGCTCACCGCACCGCTCTCGTGGGCCCGCTTCGCCGCGGCGGCGACCTGGAACCGCTCCGCCGAGGGGTGGGCGTAGCCGGCCGTGTCGACGACGGGGTTCCAGTTCATCGCGTACAGGTTCGACTCCTCGACCCGGTGACCTCCGGCGCGCAGCGCGCGCTGCCCCTCCGTGGCGAGGTGGCCGTTGAGCGAGCGGGGTTCGGGGTGGGCGAGGATCCAGAGAACGTCCATGGGATCGATCATGAGCGGGCAGCACCGGCACGACGACCGGCTTGATGGCCAACATCCACTAAGATCGGGCCATGGCCGCTTCCGACGGCGACGAGCGTCACCGGGTGGCGGTCCTCGTCCGCCACGGGGTGCTCTCGTTCGAGCTCAGCATCGTCCACCGGATCTTCGGCCAGGCGCGCTCCTCCGCGGGGGCCGCCCTCTACGAGGTCGTGACCTGCACCCCGGAGCCCGGAGAGGTGCGCACCGACGCCGACTTCCCCGTCACCGTCGCCCACGGCCCCGAGACGCTGGCCGAGGCCGACACCGTGATCGTCCCGGCATCCGAGATCGACTTCGAGGCGCGGGACGAACCGCTCGAACCCGCGCTCGCCGCCGCGCTCGCGCGGATCCGGCCCGGCACGCGGATCGCCTCCATCTGCACCGGGTCCTTCTTGCTGGCCGCTGCGGGCCTGCTCGACGGGCGACGGGCCACCACGCACTGGCGTTCGTCCGCCCGTTTCCAGGAGCGGTTCCCCGACGTCCTGTTCGACCTCGACGTCCTCTACACCGACGACGACGGCGTCCTCACCTCCGCCGGCGCGGCGTCGGGCATCGACCTGTGCCTGCACATGATCCGCACCGACCACGGCGCGGCGGTGGCCAACGAGGTGGCCCGCGGGTCCGTCGTACCGCCGCACCGCGCGGGCGGGCAGGCGCAGTACGTGAAGCGGCCGGTGCCGGCCCCGAAGATCTCCTCGACGAGCCGGGCGCGCGGGTGGGCGCTCGAGAACCTGCACCGTCCCGTCACGCTGCGGGAGCTGGCGTCCCAGGAATCGGCGAGCACGCGGACGTTCACCCGCCGCTTCCGCGAGGAGATCGGCACCTCGCCGGGACGGTGGCTCACCCAGCAGCGCATCGAGCGGGCCTGCACCCTCCTGGAGCGCACGGACCTACCCATCGACCAGGTCGCCGTCGCCGCGGGCTTCGGCACCGCGGGCTCGATGCGCTTGCACCTCCAGGCCGAGCTCGGTGTCTCCCCCAGCGCCTACCGCGCCACGTTCCGTGGCCGCGACCGGACGAGCGACCTCCCGCAGGTCTGATCGTCACTCCAGGCTTCCCACCGCCTCTTCCGCCGCGTTCACCACACCTGAGGTCCGGACGAGGTCCAGGACCTCACTCATGTCCGTCTGGAACCACCGGTCGCCGCCATCGCGGACCCCCTGCCGTCCCGGATCAGCTCCGTCGTCGAGCTGCGTGGCGGTGTCGCGCCTCGCGATGGCCAACCGCTACCGACCTCCCCGCCGCACCGTAAACCGCGGAGCCTCCACCCTTCCGCAGCCGCCTGATACGGTATTATCGTGTTACCGGCAACGCCAGCGAAGGTGCAGACAAGACGGCCCCGTCGCAGGACCGGACTGAAAGTGGAGGGATCACGATGAGGCTGGAAGGCAAGGTCGCCGTCATCACCGGGGCCGGCCAGGGCATCGGACGCGCCTACGCGAGCGCCTTCGCAGCCGAGGGCGCTCGCGTGGTGGCGGCGGACTTGAACGGGGACAGCGCTGAGTCGACAGCACAGGCCGTCCGGAGCGACGGCGGTCGGGCGATCGCCATCCCGACGGACGTCTCCGACGAGAGATCCGTGGAGCTCATGGTGTCCACCACGGTGCAGGAGTTCGGCACGGTCGACATTTTGGTCAACAACGCGGCCATCTTCTCGACCTTGAAGATGAAGCCGTTCACCGAGATCAGCGCCGACGAGTGGAACAAGGTCCTCGCGGTGAACGCCACGGGAACCTTCCTCGCCTGCAAGGCCGTCGCTCCGATCATGCGGGCGAACAGCTACGGGCGGATCATCAACATCTCGTCGAGCGTGGTCGTCACGGGGCGGGCGAACTACTCGCACTACGTGGCCTCCAAGGGCGCCGTCTGGGCACTGACCCACGCACTTGCCACTGAGCTCGGCGACGCGAACATCACGGTGAACGCCGTGAGTCCGCACGGGATCGTCACTGAGATCCCGCGGGAGACCATCTCGGAGGAGCAGTGGGCCGAGATGCTGCGAGATCAGGCGCTGAAGCGACGCGGCGAGGTTTCCGACGTCGTCGGAGCCGTCCTCTTCCTGGCGAGTGACGAGAGCAAGTACATGACCGGGCAGACCTTGAGTCTCGACGCCGGCCTGCGCTTCACCTGATCACGTCGCGGCACCGCAACCCGTTGATCGCCGGGGACGTCGGTGTCCACTTCCTGGGTAGGAGTTGTCAACGTGGATAACACATCCGTGACGGAGTCGGCCGCCGACCGGACGGCTCTGCGCAAGCGAGCGCTCGCGAAGGTCAGCGCACGGCTCATGCCGTTCATCTTCGTCATGTACCTCGTAAACTACCTGGATCGCACCGCGCTGGGAATTGCGAACGTCAACGGGATGAGCGAAGAACTATCCCTCACAGCGACGGCGTTCGGCCTTGCGTCCGGAATCTTCTTCATCGGCTACATCATCCTGGAGGTGCCGAGCAGCGTCATCACCCAGCGGATCGGCGCCCGGCGGTGGCTTGCCCGGATCGCCATCTCCTGGGGCATCGTGGCCAGCCTGACGGCGTTCGTGCCGAGCTTCGAATGGCTGCTCTTCGCACGATTCATGCTCGGCGTCGCCGAGGCGGGTTTCGCCCCCGCGATCCTGCTCTACCTCACGATGTGGTTCTCCAACAGCGAGCGTCCGAAGGCGTTCTCGCTGTACCTGCTGGGCATCCCGATCTCGTCGGTCCTCGCCGGACCGTTGGCAAGCTGGTTGATCGTCGCAGGCGAAGGAGTCTTCGGACTGACCGGGTGGCGCTTCATGACGCTGGCCACCGGCCTGCCCGCGATCGTCCTCGGGGTGATCGCGTTCTTCTACCTCACCGACCGCCCGCAGGACGCCACGTGGCTCACCGAGCCCGAGAAGGCAGCCGTGCTCGCGGATATCGACGCCGCCACACCACCAGAGGCCCGCGAGCATCACGGTGGAATCCTTTCCTCCCTGAAGTCGGGACGCGTCTGGATCATGGGGTTTGCCTACCTCGGCGTCGTCTACGGGCTGTATGCGATCGGGTTCTTCGCGCCGTCGATCATCAGTGGGTTCGCCGAGCAGTTCGGAACGACGTTCTCCACACTGCAGAACGGCTTCCTCCTTGCTATTCCCTACGCGTTCGCCGCGGCCGCACTCATCCTGTGGCCCCGCCACGCCGCGAAGAAGGGGGAGATCGGGTGGCACGTGCTCGTCAGCACGATCGTGGGTGCGGCGGGCATCCTCGTGGCCGCACTGATCGACAACCCGTGGTACATCATGATCGGGGTGACGCTGTGCGCGGTTGGTGTCATTTCGAGCATGCCGCTGGTGTACAGCCTGCCGGCGCGGATCCTCCCGGCGGCGACCGTCGGCACGGGCCTTGCCCTGGTCAACACGATCGGCAACGTCGGTGGCTTCGCCGGGCCCTACGTCACAGGCTGGCTCACCGATCTCTCCGGGAGCACCGTGGTGCCGTTCGTCGTGCTCGCCTGCCTGCTGATCTCCGCCGGGATCATCTCGGTGTCCGTGCAGACCGTGACGCGCAGGCGCAACGGCGAGATCACCACCTCGTCCGCACCCTGAGCGGCGGGACGAACGGGGGACAATACTGTCTCACCCGACCAAGGGGGACTCGTGATCATCAGGCAAGCGGCGCCTCTGCGCGAACAGGCCGTCAAGGCGATCAGGAGCCACATCCTGGACGGGACCTATCGCGCAGGCACTCGACTGAAGGAGAAGGACCTGTGCGAGAGGTACGAGGTCAGCCGAACGGTGATCCGTGAGGCGCTGCGCCAGTTGGAGAGCGAACGGCTGATCCGCATCGAGCCCAACGTCGGGCCCGTCGTTTCGACGGTCTCCCGGTCGGAGGCCCGGGACCTGTACGAGGCCCGCGCCGCGCTGGAGGCGACCGCCGCGAAGTTCGCCGCGGAGCGGGCGACGGAGGAGCAGCTCGAGAGGCTCGTCGCCACCCACGACGAGATCGCCACGGGAGGAGACCTCGCCCTGCCCGCCGTGATCGAGCTCAAGAACAGGTTCTACGAGCGGCTTGCGGAGGCCTCCGGGAACGGCGTGATCGCCGACCTGTTCGACAATGTCCAGGCCCGGATCAGCCAGCTGCGTCATCTCACCCTGGGATCGCCGGGGCGACATGCCCGCTCGGTCGCCGAACTTGGGGCTGTGGTGGACGCGATCAGGCGCCGGGATCCGGAGGCCGCATACGCCGCATCCGTGCTCCACGTGAAAGCCGCCGAGGCGGTTGCCCTCGCGGCGTTCGACGATCCTTCACATTCTGCGGGCCGCGATCACGTCGAGAACGACGAGCTGGACGTCGAGGTGCTCGTCGACACCCACGCCGCTCCTCCCCCGCTCGCCCCAGTCCCGGCGCAGGCCGATCACCCCTATGACGGCGGCGAGTCCGTCGATACAGCACGCAAGTAGGTGCGCCCGGCCCGAGCGCTGATCCGCCGGGCCCGCCTGGACGAATCCGATCGTCCCGGCGGGCCCGGCGGGGTCAGTCGCCCGACACGATCTCGGCTCCGAGGAACGTGGGGTCGTCGAGTGCCATGGCGAGCCCGAGGATCGCCCCGGCGTAGCTGTACTGACGAAGACCCATCACGACTCCGGTGACGGTCGGCCGGAACACCGAGTCCCACGGGCCGACCGGGAGGCCGCGCGGGGCTGTCGGCGGAGCATCGACGTTGGCGAAATGCACCTCGACGACGGGACGTCCCGTCTCGGAGAGAGCGTGCTTCGTCGGGATGCCGACCTCGGTGAGCCCGGCCGGGTTGACGACGAAGGCGTCAACGGTACCCGCGTGGGCGTGGATGAACTCGAGGATTGCCCCCTCGTAGTTCGACACGAAGACCTCGATCTCCACCCCGATGCGCTCACCGAAGTCACGGCAGAACGTCTGCAGCTCGTCGATGGAATTGATAGCACCGTAGACGCGCTTGTTGCGGGCGCCGAGGTTGGTCATGTTCGGGCCGTCGATCACGGCGATCCGGTGCCGCCGGGCACCGCTGCGGAACGACTCAGGCACGTGGTGTCTCCTCTCCAGGGGCGACCGAGTGCCGCCGGGCGTCGATGTCGGCGAGCGCCCACAGGAGATGCTCCCCGAACGCAGCGGCGTTCTCCGCGTGCGGGAAGTGCCCCAGCTCGGGCATCTCGTGGTAGCGCGCCGTGGGAATGAGCTCGGCCAGCTCCTGCGTCGCCTCAGGGGGAACGGAGTAATCATAGCGCCCGTTCATCAACACGACGGGAGGCGATGCGGAGGTCAGGAGGTGCCGGACGTTGTCGATGTCCCAGCAATGGGAGTAGTAGCGGATGTCCTGCTCGTAGATCCCGAATCCGCCTTGCGAATACCCCCACCAGACTCGGTCGCGCTCTTCCTTGGTCGAGAGTGGCGACATGAGCCCGAAGGTCCACTCGGGAACGTGCAACGCCTGATTGACCGAGGTGTTGCGCAGCCATGGCGTGAGCCGGTTCGCCACGCGTGGCCCTACCTGCGCACCCACTGCGCCTGCGATGTCGCCCGGGTGCCTGGCCGCCATTTCCACGACCGCCGCACCGGCCATCGACGCACCCACGACGATTGGCCTCTGGTCGAGTTCGAGCGCCTGGATGAAGGCGTGGATGCACCCGGTGTAGCTGTCCGAGTCGAGGGAGTACTCGGTGTTGCGGCGGCCGTGGGGCGGGTCGGACTTCCCGTGCCAAGGCAGGTCGAACGCGATCAGGCGGTGCTGCGACGTCAGCCGCGCGTCGGTGAGCAGGCCGTGGTACTGCCGGCTGTCGGAACCGGCGGTGGCCAGCAGGATCACCGGCGTTCCCTCGCCCGCCGACTCCCAGTGGATGTCACACGTTCCCCACGACGTCGTCTCCACGCGCAGGTACCGTCCGATCACGTCAACCAGTGGCGCCGGCTCAGGCGCAGGAACCGCCGAGCTGCGCCGAGCCACCTCGACCACCCGACGAACCAGGTGCAGGTGCTGGGCGAACGACGCGACGTCTCCCTCGACCCGTCCGGAGCCACGCGGCTCGAGCAGGGCGAGCACGTGCTGCGATCGGGGCGGGGGCTCGGCAGCGAGCACACGCGCCCACTCGTCGGGGTCGAGCGCGAGGACGAAGCCCACGTCGTCGTCGCTCGCCCCTCCGCCGCGCACCGCTACGGCGCCATCGCTGAATCGGACGGCAACCGCGGGACCTCCTCGGTCGCGCAGCCCGAACGTGATGGTGGTGCCGCGTGCGAGTTCCTCCAGTTCGGCGTCGGCCGCGAGGGCTTCGCCGAGGTCGACGGGGAATGTCATGCGCGTCAGGAGGTCACGCCGGCATCGTGGACGACGACCGTGGGCTCCAGGCCCGTCGCCCCGACGACGTTCTTCCACGCATCGAAGCCGATCTGGAAGGCGACGACCCCCGCCTCGGGGAGAGCGATCTCGATCGCCTCCAGGATCTCCTGCGCACTTACGCCCAAATCGAGTGCAACGCGGATGTGGCTCTCGATCTGCCCCTTCGGCGCCTTGAGCACCGTCAGGCTGCAAATGAAGATGAGCTCCTTCGTCCTCCGGTCGAGAAGCCGCTCGGACAGGTAGGCGGCGTTGACCAGGCCGTTCGCCGCCTTGAGCACCTCGAAGTCATGCTTGGCCATGACCTTGTGGTAGTCGAGGACATACCCGCGCTTGCGCGCCATGTCGTCGATGTAGCTCTGCGCGTCGTCCGCGTCCGCCATCGGTTCCCCTCCTCGCCAGGTCAGGCCGCGCTCGCAGCCCGGTAATACCGTAGTATCGTAACTGATCGTCGAGTCGAGTCAACGCAACGGGGAGTGGGGGGCGAATGAACGCCACGGACAGCACGAGAACCGCGCTGGTCACCGGTGCCGGAAGCGGGATCGGGAAGGCCGTCGCCAGGAAGCTGGCGTCAATCGGTTCGCGCCTCGTGCTCGTCGACGTGGATCCGAGAGGCCTCGAATCGACCGTGGAGGAGCTCGCCCACACCGACGTCCTGCCGGTGTCCGGAGACATCGCGGAGGAGGCGACGATGGACGAGGCGGTGGCCGCCGGGGCGGAACGCTTCGGCCAGATCGACCAGTACCACCTCAACGCCGGGATCATGGGGAGCTTCGACCCGTTCCCGCTCCTGCAGGTCGAGGACTTCGACCGGGTGATGTCGGTCAACGTCCGCGGGACCTTCCTCGGCCTCCGGGCGGCGTTTCGCCAGTACGCGCGGCAGGACACAGCCGGCTCCATCGTCGTCACCGCCTCGATCGCCAGCCTCAGGGGGAGCGCTGACGTCATCGCGTACCAGACGTCCAAGCACGCAGGCCTCGGCCTGATCCGGGCAGCGGCCATGTACGGCGGACCGCTCGGAATCCGGACCAACGGAGTAGCTCCGGGCCTCGTCCCCACCGAGCTCCACACCGCGGCGGCGCAGCGCGCAGGCGGTGGGGGCGACATCTTCGAGCGCGGCCGAACCGTCCCCATGCGCCGCACCGGATCCGCATCCGAGGTGGCCGAGGTCGTGTCGTTCCTGCTCAGCGACGCCGCGTCCTACGTCAATGGAGAGGTGGTCTCGGTGGACGGGGGCTCCGCCACGATGAGCAGCGTGCGGCCTTCTGGAGGCGCAGGCCGATGGGACTCCGCCGAGGTGGACATGCCGGCCAGGGACGCGTCGGAGCAGCTACGTCGCCGGTGAGCTTCGGGCACCACCGCCATCGAGGGCCTGGTCGCGCACGGCGAGGTCCGTCGAGGCCGCCCCCATCGTCACTCCAAGGCTCCTACCGCCTCTTCCGCCGCGTTCACCACGCCCGAGGTCCGGACGAGGTCCAGGACCTCACCCATGTCCGTCTGGAACCACCGGTCGCCGTCCAGTGCGGCGGGGACCCGGGCGCGGATGGCGTCGAGGGCCGCTTGCGTCCCCCGTCCCAGCGGGTGGTCCACCATCAGCGGCTCCACGAGCGAGAGCGCCTGCGCGGCGCAGAGCAGTTCTCCGGCGACGACGTGCTCCGAGTTGCCGACGACGACCCGGGCCTTCCTGGCACACCACGCCGAGTTGGAGACGTGGTCCTCGGCGTTGCCCTTGCCGGGGATGCTGTCCACGCTGCCCGCGGTCGAGAGTCCCCTGTTCTCCATGACCAGCGCCGACGCGGTGCACTGGACGTTCACGAAGCCCGTGTTGAGCCCGGGGCGTCCGGTGGCCAGGTTCCGTGGCAGGCCGTAACTCATGGCTGGGTCGAGCAGGCGAGCGAGCCGGCGTTCGCTGATCGAGGCCAGGTCGGCCACCGCCAGCGCCAGCAGGTCCATGGTCTGGGCGATGTACTGACCGTGGAAGTTGCCACCGGAGATCGCGCGGTAGCCGTCACCGTCCTCGAAGATCAGCGGGTTGTCGGTAGCAGAGTTGATCTCGATGCCCAGCACCCGCTCGACGTAGTCCAACGCGTCGGAGACGGGCCCGTGGACCTGCGGTGCGCATCGCAGCGAGTACACGTCCTGGACCCGCGGCGCAGGCAGCTCCCCCGGAGCGCGCAGCTCCGCCGGGAACCGCACCTCGCGGGCCGGTGCCGAGCAGCGCGCCGACTCCGCGGCCACCCGCAGCACGTTGCGGGCCGTGCGGGCCTGCCCCGGGTGCGGCCTGGCGATGTGGATCGGGGGTTCGAAGGCGGCCAGCTCGCCGCGCATCGCCTCCAGGCTCATCGTCAGGGCGACGTCCGCGGCCTTGAGCAGGCGACGCGCGTCGGCGGTGGCCAGTACGGCGACGGCGAGCGAGGCCGTCGTCCCGTTGATCAGGGCGGAGGCGTCCTTCGCCCGCAGCTCGATGCGGGGCTCGAGCCCGACCTCGCTCGCGGCTTCGGCTGCCCCCATCTGCTGTCCGTGCAGCTCGACCTGGGCCTGCGGGAGGCCGGCGACGGCGGCGGCCAGGTGCGCCAGCGGCGCCAGGTCACCGGATGCGCCGACACTGCCCTGCGACGGCACGATCGGGTGCACCTGCAGGTTGAGGAACTGCAGCAGCCGGCCCACCACCTCAGGGGACGGTCCGGAGAAGTTCGAGGCGAAGGCGTTGGCCCGCAGCAGCATCATGGCGCGGACCACTTCCGTCGGGAACGGCTCACCCACTCCGGTGGCGTGCGCGGAGATGACGCGGGTCTGGTGCTCCGCCATGTCCGCCACCAGCAGCCGCTGGTCCTTGAACATGCCCACACCGGTGTTGAAGGAGTAGATGAGCGGCGCCTCGTCGTTGACCCACTGCTGCTCCACATATGCCCTCGTCGCACCGAGTGCGGCGCGGGCGGTGTCCGCCAGAGCGACTTCGGCGAAAGTGCCGTCCGACTGCGGTCGGGCAACTCGCAGCACGTCGTCCAGGGTGAGAGCACGCCCATCGAGTTCAATCTTCACGGAAGGGACCCTAACTTCGGCATGCCACACCGGAGGGCCGGTCGTCGGTCAGGGGCGCCGGCCGGTGCGGCGGGCCAGCACCACCGCAGCTCGTCCCGGACCTCCGGGGATTCGACCCGACCAGCGACAATCCGCAGCCGGGTGTGCGCGGCGCGGATCCTCGCCCGGAGCTCGGCGGCGTCGTCCCGCTCACCCGGCTCCACCCGGGCCTGCCATCACCGGATACGAGTGCCAGAGCACCCGTATCCACTCACGGCCGCAGGGTCGCCTCGATGAAGGAGAACGGGCTCGGGGTCGCCACGATGCGGTCCAGCGTGAAACCCGCCGACGAGAGGAGCTGCGCGAACTCGTCCACACTGCGCTCTTTACCGCCCAGCATCGCCAGCATGACCAGATCGATCGCCTTGGTGAAGTGCGGCTCGTCCCCTCCCGGCACGATGCCCTCGACCACCACCAACCGCGCTCCCGGCATCGCGGCGGCCTCGATACTGCCCAGAATGCGCCGACACTTGTCGTCGTCCCAGTCGTGCAGGATGTAGGACAGGACATAGACATCAGCCCGCGGCACCGACTCGAAGAAGTCACCGGCCACCACCTCGACGCGGTCGGTGAACCCCTTCATCTCCAGGTGGCGCCGGGCGTCGGGCACGACCTCGGGCACATCGAACACGATGCCCCGCCGGTCCGGCTCGTTCTCCAGAAGCTGCACGAGCACCGAACCGCTCGCTCCACCGATATCGGCCACCACCTCGCCGGCAGGAAGCCGGTAGCCCTCGAACATCCCGGCCCCCAGACCGCCCATCACGCTGGCCATCGCGCCCGACTGCACCTCGACCAGCTCGGAGTCCTTGACGACCCAGTCGAAGAACGGCTCCCCGAAATAGTGGGTGGCCGCGGTCTCACCCGTACGGACGTTGTGCAGCAGCTCGCTGAACGGGAGGTAGTGGGTCTCCATCCAGTACAGGGTCGCGGCGCGCACGGAATCGGCGCGGTGCGCGGACAAGGTGGCGCCCAACGGCGTCGTCTCGACGGTGCCGTCTGGCAGGCTCCGGAAGACGCCCATCGGGGCGAGGGTCCGGATCAGCCTGCCCAGCGGCTCCGGCTGCGCCCAGCAGGCTTCCGCCAGGTCGGCCACGGTCTTCGGGCCCTCGTCGAGCTGCGTGGCGATGTCGAGCTTCGCGATGACGTACAGCGCCTGGGAGAGCTGGAACCCACCGACGAACTGGATCATCTGCATCGCCGGGGGAAGTTCGCCCGTGGGCTGCTCTGCGGCATCACCGGGCGCTTGATCGATCATGGCCGTATCCCAGCCCGATCGCGGACGCGGCGCCATCGGCAAACGGCACCCGTTCATACGAGGTTGTGCGCCGGGGACCGGAACCGTGCGCACGCCCTCGTATGAATGCGCGCAGCCCACGTATGGCCCCGCACCCGTCATCGCTGCTTGGCTCGAAGGCGTGATCGATCACGACCCCACGACGGACCGACCGGTGAAGCCTTGATGAGGTTCTTGTTCTGCAGCGTGTCGGCGCACGGTCACGTGCTGCCGCTCGTGCCGTTGATGGAGGCGGCGCGCTCGGAGGGCCATGATGTGGCGCTCATCGGCAGCGGTGGCATGGCCGACGTCGTCCGTGCCGAACTGCCGGTCGGAGTCGAGTACCTCCCTGCTGGTCCGATGCCGTTCGAGCTGGCGGTGGAGGCGGCGCGCCGGACGGGTGGGGACGTCATGGCGCCCTCGGCCGAGGGGGTCGGCGAGATCTTCGGTGGGATCGTGCTCGAGCGGGCCGCTGACGACGCCGTGGCGGCTGCCCGCTCCTGGCGGGCCGACGTGGTCATCTCGGAGGTCTACTGCACCGTCGGTCCGTTCGTCGCCGCCGTGCTCGGCCTGACGTGGCACGAGGTCCGCATGACGACGGCCATGCCCGCGGAGTGGGTGCAGGCCATCGATCGGGCCACCGCCCGTCACTACGACGAACGTGGTCTGTCTCCCGTGGCCGCGAGCAGCGTCCTCGACCTGTGGCCCGCGAAGCTGCGCGATCCCGTCGGTGACCTTCCCGCGAACGTCCCGGTCCTCCCGGTGCGGACACGAGCGCACCGGCGCCCACGGGGCGCGGGCCCCTCGAGCGTGCCGGCTTTCGGTGACCGGCTGCGGCCGCGGGTACTGGTCACCCTGGGGACGGTCTTCTCGGACACCGGGCTGCTCGATTCGGTGGTCGACGCGGTCGCCGGGAACGACGTGGACGTCCTGGCCACCCTCGGGCTGTCGTTGCAGGGCGGAGCGGGCGTAGGGCGCGACAGGGAGGGCGCGGGCGGCGGGTCGGTCAAGTTCGTGTCCTTCGTGCCGATCGACGAGCTGCTCGACGAGGTCGATCTCGTCGTCGGGGTCGGAGGTGCGGGCACCACGCTGGCCGCTCTCAGCCGCGGCATCCCCCTGGTGTTGTGGCCGCAAGGAGCGGATCAGCCCGCGATCGCGGAGCGCGTGTCGGCCGCGGGAGCGGCGTTGACGGTGGGGGCGCTCTCCGAGATCGGACCCGCCGTGGCAGAAGCGCTGACGGCGACGACGTACTGGAAGAGCGCGGGAGATGTCGCGCAGTCGATCGCGGACACCCCGGCGCCACCGGAGGTGATCCGGCTGCTCGCCTCCGGCGCGCAACGCTGATCGCCACGGCCCCTTTCCTCCCCACCATGAAGGACTGTTCGATGACCGAAGCACCCCGGACCAACCCGTTCGACACGATGCTGAAGGCGTACCTGCAATGGGGCGAACCGGTCTCGCGCGCCTTCGCACGTGCGGCGCTGGACCGAGCCGGCCTCGCCCCCGGCAGTGCGGTGCTCGATTCCTGTGCCGGCGCCGGAGCACTCGCCGTCGCCGCGGCGCAGGAGGGCCACCGGGTACGGGGTATCGACATCTCGGCGGGCATGCTCGGGGTTCTCACCGAGCGGCTGACGCCGTTCCCCGGAAGTGCGGCCGAGCACATGGACGCACTGGAGATGATCTACGTCGACGACTCGTTCGATGCCGCCTTCTCCGTGCTGGGCGTGCTGAACTTCGGTGACGCGGTCCCGGCAGCGCTGCGGGGACTGGTCCGCGTGACCCGGCCCGGCGGCGTGATCGGCCTCGTGCACTGGGCGAGCACCTGGGGAGCCCCGCTGTTCCCCATGATGGCCGAAGCGATGACGCGCCTGGACGACCCCGCCGTCGCCCCGCTCGTCCCGCTGGTCAGCGACGAGTACATGGGCCCCGCTGCGCTGGACGCCGCGCTCTCCCAGGCCGGCTGCGTCGACGTGTCCACCACGGTCCACGAGGTCGCGAACCTGCTCCCGGAGCCGGAAGTGGCGTTCGACGAGCTGGACTCGATGTACCTCAACCACGAGCGGTACCGCGCGCTGACCGATGAGCAGCGCAGCCGGCTGCGCGGGCTGTTCGCCGAGGAGGTCCGGGCCGCCAGGGGTGCCGATGGCAAGGGGGCGCCCGCCGTCGGCCACGTCACCATCGGGCACCTGCCGCAGTAGGCGCGCACCCCGGGAACCGGGGCCGGCTCCTGGACGACCTAGGAACCAGCATCCGCCTCGAGGAGGTCGTCCCGTGAAGGTCCGTCGTGCCGGTCGGCTCGCAGCCGCCGCGTTCGCCTGCGCTGCGCTGCTCGCCGCTTGCGGAGGGCCCAGCGGAACCGGAGGAAGCACCGCCGCGCCGGACACCGGCTACGGCACCCGGACGGTGACCGACTGCACCGGCACGACCTCGACGTTCACCGCCCCGCCCACCCGGGTCGCGACGGTGACCACGAGCGTGCTCGAGTTCCTGCTGACCCTGGGACTGCGGGACCGGGTCGTGGGGGTGCAGGCGGTGGCCCCCGGCGCGTTCCCGCCCGACCTGCAGCAGCAGGCGGACGCGTTGCCCACGCTCGGCGGCGAGTACGTTCCCGGCAACTTCGTCCCGGTGCAGCGGGAGCAGGTGTTGACGGCGACCCCGGACTTCGTGGTCGGGGGGTGGCCGTCGAACTTCGACTCGACCAAGGGCGCGCTGTCGCAGCAGGAGCTCGCCGAGCGCGGTATCGCCTCGTACTTCGCGCTCGCCGCCTCCTGCACCCGGACCGGGCCGATCACCGACCTGGCCGTGGTCTACCAGGACATCGAGAACTACGGCACGATCTTCGACGTGCAGGAGCAGGCGGACGAGCTGATCTCCCGGATGCGGCGGACGGTCGAGGACGTGCAGGCCCGCATCGACGGCGCTCCCCGGCCGAAGGTCTTCACCTACAGCCTCGAGGACGGTGGGGGCAACGCCTACTCCGCCGGCAACCAGTTCCTCGGCAACGCGATCATCGACTTGGCGGGCGGGCGCAACATCTTCGACGACGTGAACGCCGTCTACGGCGAGGCCGGATGGGAAGAGGTGGTGGCCCGCAACCCGGACGTGATCGTCCTGGAGGTGTTCGGAAAGCCCACCCAGGCGGAGTTCGACGAGGCCGTGGCGAAAGCCGAGGCGGTCTTCACCGGCAACCCGGCGCTGCAGAACGTCACGGCGGTGCGGGAGCGACGGTTCGTGCCCGTGCAGGACGAGGCCTACTACGTCGGCGGGGTGCGCAACGCCGAGGCGGTCGAGACCCTCGCACGCTCGCTGCACCCGGACGCGTTCGTCGGGTGACCGCGCCCGCGCCCGGTCGGCGCACCCCGGTCGCGCTCACCGTCCTCGTGGTGGCGGGCCTTGTGTTCGCCGTGGTCGCCGTGGGGATCGGCAGCGCGTTCATCCCGCCGGTGACAGTCGCCGAGATCCTCGGCTACCGGATCTTCACCCTCGGGGACCCCACGCACTGGACCCGCACCCAGGACGACATCGTGTGGAACCTGCGCCTGCCGCGGGTGCTGCTCGCGGTCCTGGTCGGCGCCTCGCTGTCGGTCGTCGGGGTGGTGGCACAGGCCGTCATGCGCAACCCGCTGGCCGACCCCTACGTGCTGGGCATCTCCTCCGGTGGAGCCCTCGGCGCCGTGGCCTGGCTGGTGCTCGGTTCGGCGGCTCTCGGGGGCACGTCGGTCGGGATCGCGGCGTTCGTGGGAGCCACGGTGGCCCTGTTCGTGGTGGCCGGGTTCGTGCGGCTGACCGGTGAGTTCGACTCGAACCGGCTGGTGCTGGCCGGGATCGTGATCGGCACCGGGCTGTCCGGGCTGACCAACTTCCTCATCTACACCGCGCGCGACAACGCGACCACGAACTCGGCGCTGTTCTGGCTGCTCGGCAGTCTGGCCGGGGCCAGGTGGAACCAGTTGCTCCTGCCCGCCACGGTGCTCGTGCTCGGGATCGTGCTCGTGTCGTTGCTGTCGCGGCAGCTCAACGCGCTGCTGTTCGGCGACGCCACCGCCGCCTCGCTCGGCGTCGACCCACAACGAGTGCGGCTGCTGCTCTACGTCGTCGCAGCCGCGTTGACCGGGGTGGCGGTGGCGCTCTCCGGCGTGATCGCGTTCGTCGGGCTGGTCGTGCCGCACGCCGCCCGCATGCTCGTCGGCAGCGACCACCGCGGGCTCATCCCGGTCGCCGTGGTCCTCGGGGCCGTGTTCATGGTCGGTGTGGACCTCGTCGGTCGGACCGTCATGGCCCCGGACGAGCTTCCCGTCGGGGTGGTCACCGCCGTGCTCGGCGCGCCGGCGTTCCTGCTGTTGATGGCCCGGCGCAGCGTCCGGTTCGGCGCGGCGTGAGCCCGATCGGCGTTCGCGGGCTGTCCGTGGAGCTCGGTGGCAGGCGCATCCTGGAGGGGGTGGCGTTCGACGTGCCGTCGGGCTCGGTCGCCGGGGTCATCGGCCCGAACGGGGCCGGGAAGTCGACGCTGCTCGGCTGCCTCTACCGGCACGTCCCCTACCGTCAGGGCGAGATCCACGTCGATGGCCGGGAGCTGCGCTCGCTCGCCCGTCGAGACATCGCCCGGCAGATCGCCGCCGTGCCGCAGGAGACCCCGCTGGCCTTCGACCTGACCGTGGAGGAGATCGTGAGCGCCGGACGCATCCCGCACACCCGGGCGACCGGACTGCGCACGGCCCACGACCGTGACGTCGTCGAGGACTGCCTGCGTCGGGTCGGCCTGGACCACCTGCGCCACCGCAGCGCCGCGACGCTCTCGGGCGGCGAACGCCAGCGCGCCCTCCTCGGGCGGGCCCTGGCCCAGGACACCCCCGTCCTCGTGCTCGACGAGCCCACCAACCACCTCGACCTGGCCAACCAGGAGCAGTTGCTGGGTCTGCTGCGGGGCACCGGTGCCACCACCGTGGTCGCGATCCACGACCTCAACCTCGCCGCCGAGTACTGCGACCGGATCGTCGTGCTCGCGGACGGATCCGTGCAGGCCGACGGCACCCCGGACGAGGTGCTGACCCCCGAACTGCTCGAGGCGGTCTTCCGCGTGCGCTGCCACGTCGTCCCGCACCCCGACAGCGGGCGGCCGCACATCATCACCGGCGCACGTGGACGGTCTTGAGGCGTCTCGGTCCGCGACCTCGTCACTCCACCACGAGGACGATCTTCCCGGTGGTGCGCCCGGTCTCGCCGTGGGCGTGCGCCCCGGCGGCGTCCGCGAGCGGGAAGCTCGCATCGACATGGACGCGGAGCCTGCCCTGCCCGGCGAGCTCGGCGATGGCACGCATGCCCGCGTGGTCGGCTTCGACGAGCAGCCCCTGCAACCGCACGCCCCGCTCCGCGGCCTTCCGCGCGTCGGCGGCGTCGGCGACCGGGTCCCCCGACACGAGCGAGATCATGCGGCCGCCCTCGCGCAGGACGTCCAGGGAACGGGTGCGCACCTCGCCGGCGAGGGTGTCCAGGACCACGTCGACGTCGTCGAGGGCCTCGGCGAAATCCGTGGTCCGGTAGTCGATCAGCTCGTCGGCGCCGAGCTCGCGCAGGAACTCGTGCTTCGCCGCGCTGGCCGTGCCGATGACGTACGCACCACGCGCCTTCGCGATCTGCACGGCCAGGTGGCCGACCCCGCCCGCCGCGGCGTGGATCAGCACCCGCTGGCCCGGCCCGACGTCCGCCGTGTCGACCAACGACTGGTATGCCGTCAACGCGGCCAGGGGCAACGCGGCCGCCTGCACGTGGTCCAGGTTCGCCGGCTTGCGGGCGAAGGACCGCGTGGGCGCCTTGGCGTACTCGGCATACGCCCCGGCGCCCCGCGGGTAGGGCAACATGCCGAACACCTCGTCGCCGGGCTCGTACAGCGTGACCCCGCCGCCGACCTGCTCGACGACCCCGGCGACGTCCCACCCGAGGACCGGCACCGGTTCCGACATCCCCGGCAGGCCCGCGCGGTGCTTCCAGTCGGTCGGGTTCACACCCGCCGCCTGGACCCGCACGACGATCTCCCCGACACCCGCAACAGGCTGCGGCAGTGTGACCGCGTGGAGCACGTCCGGGCTGCCGAACACGTCTTGGCTGATGGCGCGCATGGTGGCGCCCTCGGTTCCGCTCATGATCTCAGTCTGTTGGGGGCCCGAGCGTGCGGCAATGGCATGATCGCCACTATTCGATGGGATCCTGCCAGCATCCCCGGTCCAAGGAGTCGGCATGCCGCGAGCGCACCGGGTCGCCGTCCTCGCCATCGACGGGGTGTATCCGTTCGAACTCGGCATGCCGAGCCGGATCCTCGGCGCCGCCGAGGGCCTCTACGAGGTGCTGACCTGCAGCGTCGACGGCCGCCCGGTCCGCACGAGCAGCGACTTCACCATCGCCGTCGAACACGGCCCCGAACTGCTGTCCACGGCCGACACGGTGGTGATCGCGCCGTTCGCCCCGCCGTCCGACGATGCCGAACCGATCGTGCCGGAGCTGCCGGAACCGATCGCGGACGCCTTCCGGCGGATCCGGCCCGGCACCCGGCTCGTGTCCATCTGCACCGGCGCCTTCGTGCTCGCCGCCGCCGGCCTGCTCGACGGCCGCCCGGCCACCACCCACTGGCAGGCGGCCGAGCCGTTCCGCCGCCTCTTCCCGAAGGTCGACCTGAACCCCGACGTCCTGTTCGTCGACGACGGCGACGTCCTGACCTCCGCGGGCGCCGCCTCCGGCGTCGACCTGTTCGTGCACCTGCTGCGCACCGACCACGGCAGCGAGATCGCCAACCGGGTCGCCCGCCGTTGCGTGGTACCTCCCTGGCGAGACGGCGGGCAGGCCCAGTACATCGAGTCGCCGGTCCCGCGGACCACGCAGGACGGCACCGCAGCGGCTCGGCAATGGGCGCTCGCGCACCTGCACGAACCCCTCGCCCTCGCCGATCTCGCCGAGCACGCCCGGATGAGCCTGCGCACCTTCGCCCGCCGCTTCACCGACGAGGTCGGCACGAGCCCCGGGCGGTGGATCACCCAGCAACGCCTCGCCCGCGCCCGCCACCTCCTCGAATCCAGCGATCTCCCGATCGACGAGATCGCCGGCGAGGTCGGCTTCGCCACCGGCACGTCGCTGCGCCAACACCTCCACACGGCGATCGGGGTCTCCCCCATGGCCTACCGACGCACGTTCCGGGCGATGCGCGCCTGACGCCCCCCACCGGCATCGCGAAGCACCTGGCGCTGATCATCGCCTGACCTACGCTGGGACGGTGGCTTCCCGCACGGATCGCACCGAGCTCATGGTGCGTCAACGCAACTCGACGGCGTCGGCGATCATGCGCGCGATCGTTCGTGAGGGGCCTTGCGGTCGAAAGGAGTTGGCGTCGGCCATCGGTGTCAGCTTCACCACCATCACGAAGACCGTCACAGAGCTCATCGAACTCGGTGCGCTGACGGAGTCGGCGGCCGCGACACCGCGCGGTGTCGGCCGACCGGTCGTGCCACTCGACGTCCCCGCGGCGCAGCGGCTGGTGGTGGGCGCACACCTGCACCCGGGAAGCACCTCCTGCGGTGCGTTCACCCTGCGCGGCGAGCAGGTCGCGTTCCGGACGACGGCAGCCGGCGGACGCACCCAGCGCGAGCGGATCGAGGAGGCGGCCCGGCTGGTCGATGACGTCGTCACCGAGGCCGGCGTCGCTGCGGTGCTCGGTATCGGGATGACGACGCCCTGGGCCGAGGTCCACCACGGCCAGCCGCCACCGCTGCTGTCGGACGTCGACCACGACGAGCTCCGCAACGGGCTCCGGGAACGCCTCCCCCATCCGCTGCGGCTGGAGCCCAACGTCCGCGCGCTGGCGGTCGAGCACCACTGGTGGGGTGCCGGCGGCGACGACGTGCTGACGGTGCTCGTCGGGCGATCCGTCGGGGTGGCCCAGATGCGTGGCGGCGAGCTGGTCTGGGACGGTCCGGGCGCCGGGGGCCTCGTATCCCACGTCATCGTCCCCGGATCCGGCTTTCCCTGTGCATGCGGGCAGGTCGGCTGCGTCAAGGCGACCTGCACCGACGACGCTCTGCTGCAGCGCGCCGTCGCGGCCGGGCTGCTCCCACCCGGCGCGTTGCAGCGCGACCTGTACCCGGCGAGTGACACAGAACAGTTGCAGGGCCTTCGGCGGGATCGGGCAGAGGAACTGGGTCGCGTCATCCCGCTGATCATGAGCCTGGTCGCTCCCGGCGAGACGACCATACGTGGCAGGTTGGGAACCCCGGACGAGATCTCGACGTGCGTCGAGGCGATCCGGCTGCGCTTTCGCGCGCTGGTCGGGCGCGAAGCGAACGTCCGCCACCACGGCGGCGAACGACCCGACTTCTGGGCACGCGCCTCGGCCGCCCTCGCCTTGGACCGCTACCTCGCATCCCCGTTGGAGCACGAGGGGGGCAGGGCATCGCGAGGGTCGCCCGTCCCGGTGCCCTGAGTTCGTCCGCCGCATCCTGCGCGGTGCCTGTCAGCGGACGACCTCGACGTCGGCGAGCTGCCGGGCGTGGTTCTCCACGGCGAGGTACGGGTTGAACTGCATGTGCCGGCTACCGACGTGCAGGTCACGCCAGAACCGCTGCACGGGGTTGTCGAGGGCGAAGCCGGCGGCTCCGTTCAGGTCCAGCAGCAGGTCCACCCCGTCCTGGCACCGGCGCACGACCGAGTTCAGCCGCATGCGCAGGGCCGTGCCGTCCCGGTCGGCGAGGGTCGGCTCGGCGATGAGCTGGTCGATCTCCGCCGCGAGCACCAGCAGGTCGCGCTCGGCGCTCTCGATCAGGTGCGTGGCGTCGGCGAACCAGTGCCGGGCCCCGGGCGAGGCCGCGAGGCTCTCGTACTGCGTCATCGGGGGCTTGCGCACGTGGAGCTGGGAACCGACCACGTCCAGCGCCCCACGCGCGGCACCCACCAGCGAGGCGAGCAGCGTGACGGCACCACCGAGGGGCTGCGCCGGGCGCCCGGGGAACAAGTCGGGTGCGCCGTCCGGGCCCGTGGGCAGGGTCAGCACGCGGGACCGGGGCACGAACACGTCCTCGGCCACCAGCGTGTGGCTGCCGGTGGCGCGCATCCCGACGGTGTCCCAGGTGCGCTCGATGTCCAGGTCCGCGGTCGGCACGAGGATCCCCACCACCTCGGGAGGTCCGTCACCGTCGCCCACCACGACCGGGGTGAGGGCCCACGGCGCGTCCTCGCAGCCCGAGACGGTGGGCCAACGCCCGGAGACGCGGATGCCGTCGGCCACGCGCCGTCCCCGGCCGGGCGGCTTCCCGGTACCGCACAGCCGCGTGTCGGGGTCGGCGTAGAACTGCGCGAGCAACTCCTGGGACATGAGCGGGGTGAATGCCGACTGGGTCTCTGTGCTCACCGCGACCAGCCAGGCCGACGAGGGGCAACCGCGGCCCAGTTCGGAGATCATGCGGACGGTGGTCGGGAGGTCGGCGTCCAGACCGCCGAACCGAGCCGGCGTGGCCAGCGCGAACGCGCCCGCAGCCCGCAGCGCCGCGATGCTCTCGGCGGGGAGGCGCCGGTCGCGGTCGGCGCGGCCCGCGTTCGCGGCGAGTACCGGCGCCGCCGACCGCGCGGCCGCGATCACATCCTCGACGTCTGCGGGACGGACGTCTGTCGTGGTCATCTCAGGGTCTCCTCGGAGAGATCGCGCCCGCTCCCGGGTCGCGTCGGTGGCGACGTGCGCAGCGGCAGCCGTCGCCTGCTCGTGAACGTCCCGAGCACGGGTCCTGCACTCACCTGCGACCGCCACGACGTCCCGCTGCAGCGCGGTCGACGTCGGGCAGCAACGGCCCCCCGAGCGACGCATGCGGCCGCGGGAGACCGGTTCCGATCACGCCGACGATGCTAGGAGCCGGGGGCGGCTCCGGTCGTCATCCTCAAACGGGACTCTCCGCTACCCCCGTGGTGGTAGCCCTGCAACTTTCGAAGGCCGGGTCAGCGCGGCTGCGCACCGCTTCTGTCGTCCGACGCGGATGGCACGACCAATCCGGTTTCGTAGGCCGTGACGACGGCCTGGGCGCGACTGGTCAGATGCAGTTTGGCCATGACCCGTTTGACGTGCGTCTTGACGGTCGCCTCGCTGAGCACGAGCCGTTGCGCGATCTGGGCGTTGGTGAGGCCGTTGCCCACCAGGCGAAGCACCTCCGTCTCCCGTGCGGTGAGCGCCGCCAGGTGCGATCTCGCGGCCGCTGCGGTCCGGTGGTGCTGGGCGTAGGTCTCGACCAGCCGGTGGGTGACGCGGGGTGCGAGGAGGATGTCGCCGGCCGCGACGGCGTGCACGGCCGAGACGATGCGGTCGGGCGGCGTGTCCTTCAGCAGGAACCCGGATGCGCCTGCGGCGAGTGCGGTGTAGACGTACTCGTCGAGGTCGAACGTGGTCAGCACGATGATCCGCGGCCGGTTCTCTCCCGGGTCGGCGAGTATCCGGCGGGTGGCCGCGATCCCGTCCAGCACCGGCATCCGGACGTCCATCAGGATCACGTCGGGGTGGGTCTCGGACGCGACGGCGACGGCGTCAGCACCGTCGGCGGCCTCACCGACGACCTCGAGGCCCGGCGCGGCGGTGAACAGGGCGACGAGTCCCCCGCGGATCAGAGCCTGGTCGTCGACGACGAGTACGCGGATCATCATCAGCTCCCGGTGAGTGGCAGGCGCAGGACCACGGCGAACCCTCGCTCGGCACGCGGGCCTGCGATGAGGACACCGCCGTAGAGTTCGGCGCGCTCTCGCATGCCGCGCAGGCCGTGCGATTCGGGCGACGGTGGACCGGCAGGCGAGCTGCTGCCGTCATCGCTCACCGTGAGGGTGAACGTCAGCTCACCGTAGTCGAGCTCGATCCGCGCGGCTGCCGGTCCGGCGTGCTTCAAGACGTTGGTGAGCGCCTCCTGGACCACCCGGTACGCGCAGAGGTCCGGTCCCGGCGCCAACGGGCGGAACTGGCCGGTGACGACGACGTCGACCGGGACACCCGCGGAGCGGGTGCGCCCGACCAGCTCGCCGAGCACGGCCAGCCCTGGTTGCGGCCGGTAGTCCGGCTCATGATCAACCCGCAGCACGTCGAGCAGGCGTCGCATCTCGGCCAACGCCTCACGGCCGGCGTCACCCGCAGCGGTGATCGCGCCCGCGGCCGCGGCCGGATCCGCATCCAGCACGTACCGGGCCACACCCGTCTGCAAGGAGACGACCGCCATGTGGTGGGAGACGATGTCGTGCAGCTCCCGCGCGATGCGCACCCGCTCGTCGGTGGCGGCCCGTGCCGCCTGCGCGGCGAGCCGCTCCGTGCGCCGGGCCCAGCCGCGGGTGCCGTCCCCGAGCATCCAGGCCCCCAACAGCACGAGCGTGGCCTGCACGACGGCCGCCCAGGTGGCCCCTTCCGTCTCCCGAACGACGATCACCATCACGACCATCGTCGGCAGGAACACGACGGCGGCGACGCCGCGGGGGCGCAGGGTGGCCACGGTGAACAACGCGACGACCAACCCGATCCCGCCGTTGGGGACCTCCTCGTAGCCGTGGCCGATCAGCCCGTACGCGACCAGCGCGACCACGATGATCACCGTCGTCAGCACCGGCGCACGCTGGCGCATCGCAACAGGCGCCGCCGTGAGGAGTGCGAACAGGTAGATGGGCCAGCCGAAGGCACCGGCGGTACCGCTGCGGGCGACGGTGTACACCGTCACGGCAACCAGCACCGTGGCCAGCAAGGCGTCCACGAGGACGGGCCGCACGCTCACTCGCACGGCCCGACCGTAGGCCCGTCCCGGACCCGTGGCGTCATGCCACCTCGGCGTCGTACACCTCCTCGGGGGCCGCGGCGAGCAGTCGCTCGGCCATCTCCTGTTTGAGCGCCGCGAGGTGGGCCTCCTGGGCCTCGGAGCGGCCGGAGGCGCGGGAGAGTGCGATGAACTCGTCGGTGACGAAACCCTCCCGGATCTGCAGCGTCACGGCGCGGTCGCGGTAGCCGAAGCGGAACACGTACCGCGCCCGGGTGTTCCCGATCGCCGGTCGTTCCAGGTCGGCGCGGACCACGTACCGGTCCTCGGTGGCCGCGCGGGTGACCAGCTCGACCGCGTCTCGCGCGCCGGGGCCGCGGAACGCGGTGTCCAGCCGGATCTCCCGGCGGGCGGGTGGACCGGCCGGTTCGAGCAACGGCCACGCCCGGCGCATCACGGTGAAGCCGTGCGCCACGCCGCCGGGGAAGCCGGGCCCGTGGTAGCGCATGAGGTCGTCGAGGCCGAAGCGCAGCAGCGTCCCGCCGTCGAGCACCTCGAGGGTGGCGGCGCTCATCGCACGGGCGCTGTGTCGATGATTCGCTCGCCGGCGCTCGCTCATCGCGCACCGGCCGGCGTCCGGGTGGCCTCCTCGGCGGCCCACGGCAGGAAGCCGTCGAGGAACCGCTCGGTGGCCGGCATGAAGTGGCTGCCGTAGTGGCTCATCGGGTCCAGCGTCGCCACCACGAGCGTACCCGGCGTGCTGACGCGGTCGACGTAGAGCAGCGCCTCCCCGGTCGGCAGCGTGATCAACACCTCGGCTCCCTCGGGTGGGTCGAGCACGCCGTGGTAGTGCCAGGTGCAGTCGCGCACGGCGAGGTGGTCGAACAGGGAGTGCTCCGGGTCGGGGGTGCGTAGCCCGAGGTCGGCGCCCGGTTCGAGCCACCACCAGAAGTTCGTGGGGCGGTGCTCCCACCGGACGTTCGGCAGGAACTCCGGCACCGGCTCGCCGCCGGCGAAGGCGATCACGGTGCCGCCGGAGTCGAGCAGGTCGCGCACCCGCCCGCCGGCGGTGTGCAGGAGATCGCGGTGCAGCCGCTCGGGGATGATCAGGCCGTCGAGGCCGGTGAGGTCGGTGCCCGCCAGCTCCGGGAGGTAGCGCAGCCCACCGGTGACGTGGCGGGCGTACTTGGGGGTGGTGAGCGCCCGGTGGTGCGGGGCGGAGCCGCCGTACACCGCGGCGAGGCCACCGCCGCTCCCCGACGGTGAGCCGGCAGGGCCGGGAGCGACGGTCGGGTCCGGGGCACCGGCGGACGGCGCCGCGGCGATCGCGGCGCGGCGGGCGCGAGCCTCGGCTCGCGCCCAGTCGACGAGCTGGCCGGCGAGGCGGTTCGCGGTGTTGTCCGCGGCGTCGTAGCCGAGCAGGTCGCCGCTGGCGTGCACCACGATCGTGCCGCGGGTGGAGGTGCGGTCGACGTAGGTCGCCGGCTCCCCGCCGCCCAGCCGGACGAGCACCTCCGCCCCCGGCGGGAGCGGGTGGTGGCCGCGGGCGAAGAACCCGGCGACGCCGCGGCGGAAGGTCAGGTCGTCGGGCTCGATGCCGGCGAAGATCGGGTGGTCGGCCAGCCCGGCGACCGTGTAGGCCGCGAGCGACGGGCGCGCCAGCGGCACGAACATCGAGGCGCCGGGCAGCCAGTCGCGGTGCAGCTGCCCGCCGAACAGCAGCACGCCGCCGCCGTCGAGGTACTCGCGGATCACCCCGCGGTGCCGGGCCAGGTGCTCCTGGTCGACGGTCGACGGCACGACGAGCAGTGCGTAGCGGCTCAGGTCGGTGCGGTCGAGGGCGTAGCAGTCCACCCGCTCCCCGCGGCCGGTGCGCTCGGGTGAGCGGATGTCCATGTCGATCAGTGCCACGTCGTGCACGGGGGGCCTCCAGGAGGGGGTCGGTGACCGGTGGCCGCGGCGACGAGCGCCGCGGTGTGGTCGTGGCGAGGGGTGGCGAGCACGTCGGCGGTCGGGCCGCTCTCGACCACCCGTCCACGGCTCATCACGACCAGCCGCGTGCAGCCCTGCTGGGCCAGCGCGAGGTCGTGGGTGATGTGCAGGACCGCGATCCCGCGGTCGGCGGCCAGCCGGCCGATGAGGTCGACCAGGTCGCGGCGCAGGGACGCGTCGAGCATCTGGGTCGGTTCGTCGGCCAGGATCAGCCGGGGCCCGGATACCAGCGCGCGGGCGAACGCCACCCGCTGCCGCTCGCCGCCGGAGAGCTCGTGGGGGTAGCGGTGCAGGTGGCGGCGGTCCAGCCCGACGGCCGTCGTGGCCTCTGCAGCCCGTTCGGTGTGGGAGTCCCGATCCCCGATCCGGTGGATCCGCAGCGGCTCCGCCACCGCGTCGACGACGCGCAGCGTGGGGGGCAGCGCGGTGTAGGGATCCTGGAACACCAGGTGCATCTGCTGCCGCAGGCGGCGCACCTGCGCGCGCCGGGCGGCGACGATGTCGGAGCCGGCGATCCGGATCGCGCCGCGGTCGGGGCGGACGAGCCCGACGACCGCACGGGCCACCGTCGACTTCCCCGCGCCCGACCCGCCGACGAGCCCGACCACCTCACCGGCGGCCACCGCGAGGTCGACGTCGGTCACGGCGGCGACCCGGCCGCTGCGCCCGCGGAAACCGACGGTGAGTCCGGCGATCTCCAGCGCAGGGGGGCTCACCGCAGCACCTCCGGCACCGGCAGCTCGAGGCGCGCCGCCGACTCGACCAGCAGCCGGGTGTAGGGGTGCTGCGGCGCAGCGGCCACCCGCGCGGCCGGGCCGACCTCCACCAGCCGGCCGGCCTGCATCACCGCGATGCGGTCGGCCACCCGCTCGATCATCGGGAGGTCGTGGGTGACCACCAGCAGTGCGAGCCCCATCCGGCGGCGCAGCCCGTCGAGCAGCTCGAGCACCTCGCGCTGGACCAGGACGTCCAGCCCGGTGGTGGGCTCGTCGGCGATCACGACGGCCGGCTCGTTCGCCAGCGCCATCGCGATCACGACGCGCTGCCGCATCCCGCCCGAGAACTGGTGGGGGTGGTCGCGTCCCCGCCGCGGATCGATCCCCACGAGCTCCAGCAGCTCGGCGGCCCGTGCGCGGGCGGCCGACCGGCTGGTCCGCCGGTGCACGCGCACCGCCTCCACGAGCTGGTCGCCGACGGTGTGCACGGGGTTCAGCGCGCTCATCGCCTCCTGCGGGATCAGCGCGACCCGGTCGCCGCGCAGGCGGCGCAGCTCCTCGGCGGACAGCGTGGCGAGGTCACGTCCCTCGATCCGGACGGCGCCGGTGACCTCGGCGGGCGGGCCGAGCAGCCCGACGGCGGCCGCCGCCAGCGTGGACTTCCCGCTGCCCGACTCGCCGACGAGGCCGACGAGCTCGCCCGCCGCGACCTCGAGATCGGCCCCGTCCACCGCGCGCACCGGGCCCGGCCCCGGGTAGGTGACCCCGAGGTGCTCGATCACGAGTGGCGGGTCGTCCGCGCGGACCACCGACATGTGCCCCCGCCGGACGCGGGGCCGCACCGCCGCGACACGACCGCGCAGCGACGGACGGGCACGTTCCTCGAACGCCTGTCCCAGTAGCGCGAACGCCAGCACCGTCAGGGCGATCGCCAGCCCCGGCGGGATCACCCACCACAACCAGGCGTCGGTGAGGAAGGCGCTGCGGGCGTGCGCCAGCGACAGCATCGTGCCCCAGCTCTTCTGCGCGATGTCGCCGAGGCCCAGGAACGCCAAGGACGCCTCGAGCAGGATCGCGGTCTTCGTGGCGAGCACGAACTGCGGCACGACGAGCGGCGCGACGGCGGGCAGCAGGTGGCGCGGCACCACGTGCCACGGCCCGGCGCCCATCGCGCGCAGCGCCTGGATGTGGTCGCGCTCGCGAAGCGACAGCACCTGGGCGCGCAGCTCCCGGGCCACCCCGGCCCACATCACGGTCGCGATGACGAGGATCTGGGTGGACAGGCCCGGCCCGGCGAACACACCGAGCACGATCGTCAGCGGCAGCGCGGGAAGCGCCAGCACGACGTCGACGAGTCGCATCAGCACGGGGTCGACCCGGCCGCGGGCGTAGCCCGCCGTGACGCCGACGGCCGCGCCGACGAGCGTGGCCGCGAGGGCGGCGACGAGCCCGACGAGCAGGGAGACGCGGGCGCCGTACAGCAGCTCCGTGAGCAGGTCGTGCCCGATGTCGTCGGTGCCCAGCAGGTGCGCGCCCGACGGCGCGGCAAACGGGCGGCCGGCCCGCTCGGCCGGGTCGTAGGGCGCCAGCAGCGGCGCCGCGACGGCCACCAGCAGGAGCACGGCGAGGATGCCCGCCCCGGTCGCGGCCGTGCGCCTCGACAGCCGGTTCACGACACCGCTCCCGCAACCGCCCGCGCCCGGCGCACGCGGGGGTCGAGCAGCGGGTAGGTCAGGTCGGCCAGCGCGTTCGCGGCCACGATCCCCAACGTGACCAGTAGGAACGCCCCCTGCAGTAGTGGGTGGTCGCGCGCGGTGACGGCGTCGAAGATCAGCCGTCCGAGGCCGGGGTAGGCGAAGACGGTCTCCACCACCACGGCGCCCGACAGCAGCGTTCCCAGCACCAGCGTGAGGTTCGTGTAGACCGGCAGCAGGGCCGTGCGCAGCGCGTGGTGCAGTGCGATCCGCCGGTCGGGCACCCCCTTCGCGCGGGCGAGCCGGACGAACGGCTCGTCCAGCACCGACACCATCGCCGCGCGCGTGAGCAGGAAGAACCCGCCGAACGTCGACAGCGCCAGCGTCGCCGTCGGCAGGACCATCCGGTGCGCGGCCTCGATGAGCCACACCGCACCCTCGGCGTCGATCGTCGCCGCGCCGTAGGACGGGAACCAGCCCAGCCCGACGGCGAAGACCGCGATGAGGATCATCCCGAGCCAGAACCCGGGCATGGAGTCCAGCGCGAGCACCGCGGCGACCGCGCCGGCGTCTCGGCGACGGCCGCGGTGCCATGCCGCCCACGCCCCGGACACCAGCCCCATCACGAACGCGAACGCGGTGGCGAGCCCGACCAGCACGACCGTCCACGGGAGGTACTCCCCCAGCACCTCCAGCACCGGACGGTTGAACTGCACCGAGTGGCCGAGGTCGCCGCGCAGCAGGCCGGCCCAGAACGCGAGGTACTGCTCGGGCAGCGACCGGTCCAGGCCGTAACCGGCCCGGACCTGCGCCATCGCCTCCGGGGCGAGCCCGAGGGCGTCGCCGCCGTAGAGGTACTGCACCGGGTCGCCGGGAGCCAGGTGCGGCAGGAGGAAGTTCAGCGTCGCCGCCGCCCACACCACCAGCAGGTACTGGCCGGCGCGCGCGGCGACGGCCCGCCCGGCCGTCATCGCCCGGGGGCGACGACCGCGTGGGCCCGCTCCGCGACCTCGCGCGGCAGCAACGACCACTTGTGCACGATGCCGAAGCCCGGCGACTCCGCCCAGCCGGCGAACGCGTCGGCCCGGAAGGCCCAGTGCTCGTCCGGGTAGTAGAGCGGGATCGACGTCGGCTGCGCGTTGAACATCCGCTGCATCTCGAAGGCCACGGTGCGGCGCTCCTCCACCGTGGTGGTCGCCTTCCACCGCTCGAACAGCGCGTCCCACTCGGGGTAGGGCAGGTCCGGCGCGTCCCAGAGGTAGCCGGAGCGGTGGGACATGATGAACTGCGTCGGGTCCGCGACGCCGTGCGCGGTGATGCTGCTGATCTGCAGGTCGAAGTCCCGCGAGGTGGACAGGTCGGCGAACGAGCCCGCGTCCAGTGCCTGCGCGGTGGCGGCGACGCCGACCTCGGCTAGCTGCTCGGCCACGATCTCGGCCGCCCGCACCTGCGTCGGCTCCGATCCCTGCGCGACGATCGCGTAGCGCAGCGGGCCCGCCGGCCCCTCGCGCACGCCGTCGCCGTCGCCGTCGGTGAAGCCCAGCTCGTCGAACAGCGCACGGGCACGCGCCGGGTCGGACGGGGTCGACAGCGTCGGGTCCGTCCACGGCGAGTCCGGGTGCGGGTAGCCCTTGTCCGCGACCCGTCCCTGCCCCAGGTAGACCGTGTCGAGCAGCTCCTGACGGTCGAGCGCCAGGCTCATCGCCTGCCGCACGCGCGGCTGGTCGAACGGCGCCCGCTCGAAGTTGAGGCGCAGCTCCGGGAACCGCAGCGGCTCGGTCTGGATCACGCCGATGTCCGAGGAGCGCGCGAACTCCTCGATGAGCTCGGGTGACACGGGCCGGAACGCGGCGTCGATCTGCCCGGAGCGCAGCGCGGTGAAGGTCGCCGACGGATCCGCGATGATCGGCATCACCAGCTCGCGAACGACCGGGGCCCCGGCGAAGTAGTCGGCGTTGGCCTCGAAGCGGTAGCCCGTGGTCGGGTCGAACTCGACGAGCCGGTACGGCCCGGTGCCCACCGGCAGCGCGTTGTGGTTCTTCGCCTCCGCGGGCGGCACCTGCGACCACACGTGCTCGGGCAGGATCGGCAGGTCGGCCAGCGTCACGGGCCCGAGGTCGGGGCACGCGAAGGCGCAGGTGAACCGCACCTCGTGGGGGCCGAGCACGTCTACCGAGGAGACGTCGGGGATCTCGTTGATGTGATGGGTGAAGCGCCCGGTCGGCGCCTCGTGGGCGTAGTGGAAGGTGAAGGCGACGTCATCGGCGGTGAACGGCTCGCCGTCGTGCCACCGCACGTCGTCGCGCAGCGCCACGTCCCAGGTGTTCGGGTCGACCATCCGGACCTCGGTCGCGAGCCACGGCTGCGGCTGGTCCACGTACGGGGACGGTGCGAGGAGCTTGTCGTAGACCAGCTCGCTGACCTGCTCCTGGAAGCTGACGAAGACGTTGAGCGGGCCTCCCACCGCGGCCGGTAGGGCGATCGACAGGCGGTCGGCCGTCGTCGGACCATCACCCGCAGGCGACTCCGCGCCTCCCGCGCACCCGCCGGCCAGCAGGAGCACCGCGACGGCGGCGGGAGCGAGCCGACGCCTCACGGGAACACCGCTGCCCGGTGCACGCCCCGCGGGCAGGAAAGATCACTCGGTGACATTCGGCCACACTCCACAACGTTCGTTAGGCTCAGCTACACACTGGCTAGGCGACCCTAAGTTGAACGGTGTCGGGCGGCAAGCGGGTCTCGGCGCGTCGCAGATGTGATCTCGTCCGCACTCGTCCGCCGGCGGCGTCGCACCAGGCCCGACGGGACCCGACGCCGAGTTGACCGCTAGATCCAGAGGCCCAGCAGGTAGAGCACAACCGCGCTGAGGGCGATGACGAGCCACAACAGGACGAGGAACAGCCACGGCGACATCACCCGCAAACGGCCACGTCCGCACGCAGCCACCGCTGCCGCAGGTGTGCCGTCGACGCAGGAGGCGCACGCGTCCATGGTGGAATCCGGGCTCGGCGCAGGCGCCGCGCAGCAGCAAATCCTAACGGGATCTTGACGGCTGGCCCCCTGCGCCGAACCTAGGCTCCACCAGGTGATCGGGCTCGGCGCGACCGTCAAACGGCTCCTCGTGGGACGGCCGCAGCGCAGCGACCGGCTGACCCACACGCTGCTGCCCAAGCGGCTCGCGCTTCCGGTGTTCGCCTCGGACGCGATGTCGTCGGTGGCGTACGCGCCGCAGGAGATCTTCCTGACGTTGTCGGTGGCGGGTGTCGCGGCCTACGCGCTGTCGCCGTGGATCGGGCTGGCGGTCGCGGTCGTGCTGCTCACGGTGGTGACCAGTTATCGGCAGAACGTGCAGGCCTACCCGTCGGGCGGCGGGGACTACGAGGTCGCCACCGTCAACCTCGGCCGGCGTGCCGGCCTGACCGTCGGCAGCGCGCTGCTGGTGGACTACACCCTCACCGTCGCGGTGTCGATCTCCTCCGCCGCGGACAACCTCGGCGCCCTGATCCCCTACGTCGGCGAGCACAAAGTCGCCTTCGCCGTCACCGCGATCGTCGTGCTCACAGCGATGAACCTGCGGGGGATCCGGGAGTCCGGGGTCGCCTTCGCGATCCCGACCTACGCCTTCATGCTCGGCATCGGCGTCATGATCTTCTGGGGTCTGACCCGGATCCTGCTGCTCGGCCACGACGTCCGAGCGCCCAGTGCCGATCTGGACCTGCACGCCGAGGGCGACCCGTTCACCGGGCTCGCGCTGGCGCTGCTGGTCCTGCGCTCGTTCACCCAGGGCTGCGCCGCACTGACCGGTGTGGAGGCGATCAGCAACGGCGTGCCCGCCTTCCGCAGGCCCAAGCCGCGCAACGCCGCGGCCACCCTCGCCCTGCTCGGTGGGATCGCGGTCACCATGTTCATGGGGCTGATCGCGCTGGCCCTGCTGACCGGGGCGGAACTGGCCGAGGATCCCGACACCCAGCTCGCAGCCGCGCCCGCGGGCTACGTCCAGCAGACGCTGGTCGCGCAGCTCGCGGATGCGGTGTTCGGCGAGTTCCGGGCAGGGTTCCTCTTCGTCGTCGTGTTCACCGCCTTGATCCTGGTACTCGCCGCGAACACCGCGTTCAACGGCTTTCCCGTCCTCGGGTCCATCCTGGCCCAGGACCGCTACCTGCCCCGCCAGCTGCACACCCGCGGCGACCGGCTCGCCTTCTCCAACGGCATCCTGTTCCTCGCCGGGTTCGCGATCCTGCTGGTCGTCGGCTTCCGCGCCGACGTCACCCGGCTGCTCGCGCTCTACACCGTCGGTGTGTTCGTCTCGTTCACCGTCAGCCAGGTCGGCATGGTCCGGCACTGGAACCGCCTGTTGCGGGCGGGTACCGGCCCGGCCGGCGCGCGCGGCATCCGCCGCTACCGGGCCGTGAGCGCGTTCGGCGCCGCCATGACCGGCCTCGTGCTGGTCACCGTCCTGATCACGAAGTTCACCGTCGGCGCGTGGATCGCCATCGCCGCGATGGCCGGCTTCTACGCCCTGATGATCGCCATCCGGCAGCACTACGACCGGGTCTCGACCGAGCTGGTCCCCGGCGAGGCCGACGCCGTGCTGCCGTCGCGCAACCACGCGATCGTGCTGGTGTCCAGGCTGCACAAGCCGACCCTGCGAGCGGTGGCCTACGCACGGGCCACCCGCCCCGACGTCCTCGAGGCGGTCACCGTCAACGTCGACGACACCGACACCCGGCGACTGCTCGACGGGTGGAGCAGCCGGAACCTCCCCGCGCCGCTCAAGGTCATCGAATCGCCCTACCGCGAGATCACCAAGCCGGTGCTCGACTACGTCAAGCGCGTGCGTTCGGCGAACCCACGCGACGTGGTCACGGTGTTCATCCCCGAGTACGTGGTCGGGCACTGGTGGGAGCACGTCCTGCACAACCAGAGCGCGCTACGGCTCAAGGGCCGGCTGCTGTTCCAGCCCGGTGTGATGGTCACCAGCGTCCCCTGGCAGCTCGCCTCCTCCGAACGCGCCGCCCGGCCACGCGCGGAAAGCGCTCCCGGAGCGACCCGGCGCGGCTACGCCGGCCCGCACGGGGAGTCGGATGGGATCACCTCGGGCTTCATCGGCACGGGTGACCGCGTCAATTGAGGTCGAGTCGATGGCAGCGGGTCAGGTGCGGTTGGCAAAGGCCTCGACGTCGTCGATGCGCCCGGAGACGATGAGCACGTCCCCGGCCCGCACCACCGTGTCCTGGGTCGCGTAGGTGAACTCCTCGCCGCGGCGCTTCACCCCGACGACGGTGATGCCGAACGCCTGCCGCAACCCGCTCTCGGCCAACGACCTGCCCACGATGCCGTGCGGCGCGACGGTCTTGACCATGGCGAAGTCGTCCTCGAACTTGATGTAGTCGATCATCCGTCCGGTCACCAGGTGCGCGACGCGTTCGCCCATCTCGTGCTCGGGCAGGACCACGTGGTGCGCGCCGACCCGCTCCAGGATGCGGCCGTGCTGGCGGCTGATCGCCTTGGCCCAGATGTGCGGGATCTCGAAGTCGACCAGGGTGGCGGTGGTGAGGATGCTCGCCTCGAGGTCGGTGCCGATCGCGACCACAGCGCGGTGGAACTGCGGGACGTCGAGCTGGCGCAGGGCCTCGGGGTCGGTGGTGTCGGCGACGGCGATGTGGGTGAGCTCGTCGGCGTAGCGCTGCGCGATCACCGGGTCGCTGTCGATGCCCAGGACCTCGGATCCGCGACGGACCAGCTCCCTGGCGACCGAGGCGCCGAAACGCCCCAACCCGAGTACGGCGACCCGGCCGCCGCCCGGCTCACGATCGGTCTTCCTAGCCAACGATGGGTCGCTCCTCGGGCAGTTCGTAGCGGCGGACGCGGTCGCGCAGCGCGAGCGCGGACGCCAGCGTGATCGGGCCCAGTCTGCCCAGGAACATCATTGCCGTCAGCACCAGCTGCCCCGCCGGGGGCAGATCCGCGGTGATCCCCGTGGACAGGCCGACGGTGCCGAAGGCGGACACGACCTCGAACAGCACGTCGTCGAGCCGGAACGGCGCCAGCGACAGCAGGACGACCGTCGACACGGTGACGAGGCCGACGCCCAGCAGCGCGACGGTGAGCGCCTGGCGCTGCACGGCAGCAGGTAGGCGCCGCCCCAGGACGTGCACCGTGGGTTCACCGCGAACCTCCGCGGCGATGACGAACGCGAGCAGCGCGAACGTCGTGACCTTGATGCCGCCGGCGGTACCGGCGCTGCCGCCGCCGATGAACATCAGAATGTCGGTGATCAGCAGGGTCGCCGGATACAGCTCCCCCATGTCCACGCTGTTGAATCCGGCCGTGCGCGGCATGACGCCGTGGAACAACCCCACGACCGCTTTGCCGCCGATGCCCAGCGGACCCAGCGTGGCCGGGTTGCGCCACTCGGTGATCAGGAACGCTGCCACGCCCACCACCAGCAGCACCGCGTAGGTGATCACGGTGATCCGGACGTGCAGCGACCAGCGGCGGGTGCCGGTACGAATCCTGCGGCCGAGCTCGAGCAGCACCGGGAACCCGATCCCTCCGAGCACCACGGCCACCACGATCGGCAGGCAGATCCACGGGTCGGTGGCGAACGGCATCATGTTGTCGGTGAACAGGGCGAAGCCCGCGTTGTTGAACGCCGACACCGCGTGGAACACGCCGAGGTAGACCGCCCGGCCCGGTGCCTCGCCGTAGAACAACGCGAACCGCGCCACCAGCGGCACCGCGACCACGAGTTCGATGGCCACGCTCAGCGCCAGGATCGCGCCGACGACCTGACGCACATCGCCCAGACCCAGGGCCTTCGTCTCGGTCTGCGCGGTGAGCTGCAGCCTCAACCCGATGCGGCGCGCGATCAGCAGCCCGAGCAGCGTCGCCAGCGTCATGATCCCGATCCCGCCGACCTGGATCAGGCCGAGGATGACCAGCTCGCCGACCGTGGACCAGTAGGTCGGCGTATCGACCACGATCAACCCGGTGACGCACACCGCCGACACCGCCGTGAACAACGCCGCCACGATCGGGGCCGACGTCCCGTCCTGTGTGGCGACCGGAAGCAGCAGCAGAGCCGTTCCGACCGCGACCGCCGCGCCGAACCCGCCGACGACCGCGGCCGCGGGCCTCCGGAACAGCCACGGGACCGACGCCGGGCGTCCCTTCGCGAAGCTCGGCACAGCGCGAGGCTAGACCCGACACGACGAGGAGATCCGCAGACCGTGTTCGCCCCGATCGAGCTTTTCGTCCGGGCGGAGAAGGTGTGACCGGTACGGTCCCGGCATGCGGATCCTCGTGTCGGGGGCGAGCATCGCGGGCCCTGTACTCGCCTACTGGCTCAGCCGCTACGGCTACGCCGTGACGGTCGTCGAACGCGCCCCGGCGCTGCGCAAGACCGGTGGGCACGCGGTCGACCTGTTCCGCCCGGCGATGGAGATCTCCGAACGGATGGGGGTACTACCGCGCATCGAGGAACTGGCCACCGGCACGAACCGGCTGGTGGTGACGCGGGAGGGCGCTCCGGGACCGGTTGCGATCGACCTCGCCAAGGTGTTCAGCGCGGCGTCCGACCGCCACGTCGAGGTCATGCGCGACGACCTCAGCGAGGTCTATCACGACGCGGCCCGCGACGCCGTGGAGTACGTCTTCGGCGACCGGATCACCGCGATCGCCGCCGACGGCACCGTCACGTTCGAGAAGGCAGCACCCCGCCGGTTCGACCTCGTGGTCGGCGCCGACGGGCTGCACTCCGGTGTGCGCCGGCTGGTCTTCGGTGACGAGGCGCGCCACACCCACCTCGCCGGCGCCCATCTCGCGGTGCTGTCGGTACCCGCGGAGCTCGGCCGGGACGGCGAGATGCGGATGCACCTGGGCGCCGGGCGGGAGGCCGCGGTCTACGGCGCCCGCCACCTGACCGACGCCCGCGCCGTCTTCCTGTTCCGCAGCGACCGCGAGTCGCACACCCACCGCGACGTACCACGGCAGAAGGACCTGCTGCGCCGCACCTTCGCCGGGATGCACCCGGAGGTGGACGTCTGGCTCGGCGAGCTGGAGCGCACCGCGGCCTTCTACTTCGACGCCATCATCCAGCTCCAACTCGACTCCTGGTCACGAGGACGGGTGACACTGGTCGGCGATGCCGGGTACTGCCCAGGACCCGCGGTCGGTGGCAGCACGAGCCTCGCCGTACTGGGTGCCTACGTCCTGGCCGGCGAGCTGGCCGTCGCGGGCGGCGACCACGAACGCGCCTACCCCGCGTACGAGCGCGAGATGGCAGAGGTCGTCCGGCGCAGTCGCGCGTTCGCCCGCGGCGTCGCGAAGACGCTCATCCCCTCGTCGGCACTGGGTGTCCGAGCGCTGTTGGGAGGCGCGCGCCTGCTGTCCGCCCTGCCCACGCCGATCAGCCGCGCCATCGCCAAGGCCAACGACAAGGGGCTGCGCCTGCACGACTCGATCCGCCTCAAGGCCTACCCCTGAACGTCAGGCGTGCCGCTGCTCGCGCCAGCGCTCGATGAGCGCGGGGAGCTCGGCGAACAGGTACGCGTAGAAGTCCCGCATCGCCTCCAGCCGCCGCGCGGCCGGGCTCCCGGTCGGGGTGCTCGCAACTCCCGCCTCCGCGATCTCCTGCATCACCTGGACCATCGCGTTCCGACCACTCATCAACGTGGCCCAGGCGTCGTCACGCATGCGGAAGTGCGACCGGCGACTCCCCGGCACCGGCGCCGGCTCGATCAGCCCGACGGTGCGCAGCATCGTGATCGCCCCCGAGATCGACCCCGCGCTCGCGCCCAGCTGCTCACCCAGCTCGGCCGCGGTCACCGATTCGCGGTCGGAGAACAGGAACGCCGCCAGGACGCGGGCGACCATGCGCTGCATCCCGTTCTGGTTCAGCGCGAGCGCGAGACGCTCGGCCACCTCACTGCTGTCGCCCACACTCTCTCCACCTATGTTCAGAAATTTCTGAAATCATGCTACAGTCTGCCCGTCGTTCCGCCGGGACGGGGAGTCGTGGAGAGCCAGCTGCTCGACGAACGGGACCAGAACACCCTGGCCGCGTTGCGCGTGACGCCGGTGCCACCGCGCACCTACCCGACCTACCGGGCCGGGGTGGCGATCGCGTTGACCACCTTCTCGGTGCTGGCCTCACTCGCGATATCCGGGCAGGTCGGTGCGCACACGCTCGTCCTGAGCGTGCCGATCGCGCTCATGGCGGGCCTGCTCGCACCCGTCCTCGGCTTCACGATGAGCTCGCTGGGCCGCAACAAGATCGAGGCCCTCGCCGTGATGCGCGTGTTCGGCCTCGCCGTCTTCACCGTGCCGATGATCCCGTTCTTCATCCTCGACTCCCCCTGGCAGCTCGCCTTCGGCTTCCTGCCCCCGTACTGGCCCGTGCGAGCGTTCTGGTCGGCCTACGACGGCGGCGCCTACTGGCCCTACGTCGCGGTCGGCCTGCTCTACAACGCCGCGATTGCCCTCCTGCTGCTTCGGGTGGCGACCAGGAGGCTCCGGTGAAAGCGCTCGTGCTGGCCCACGGCACACGAGGCGACGTCCAGCCCTACGCCGCGCTCGCCCTCGCCCTGAAGCAGGCCGGGCACGAAGCGCTGCTCGCCGCACCGGCGGCCTCCGCGTCACTCGCCGCGCCCTACGGTCTCGACTTCACCGCGGTGCACGACGGCCCGAACACCCTCACCGACGACCAGGAGATCCGCGAGGCCATCGAGACCAACTACCGCGGCCTGCGCGGCAAGCGCATCGCAATAGAGGTCATGCGTCGCAGCAAACCGCTGATGGCCAAGGTCTTCGCCGACATGGTCGCGGCGGCGCCCGGCGGAGCCGACGTCGTCGTGCACCATCCCGGTATCCCGGGCCACCGGATCGCCGAGGCGATGGGCGTGCCTGCCGTTCCGGCGGCCCTGCAGCCGGGATGGGTCCCCACCAGCACCTTCCGCAACCCGATGCTGCCCGTCCCGGTCCCGCGAGCGCTCAACCGCGCCTCGTACCTCCCGATCAAGCTGATCCTCCGCGCGTTCGGATCCGTCGCGGACCCGGTCCTCGAGCTACCGCGCAGGCGCGGACGACACGACATCCTGCGCAGGCCGGACGGCGGGCCGACCACTGTCCTCCAGGGGTTCAGCAGCGCCCTTCTGCCCGGCGAACCCGACTACCCGCCCTGGGTGCACACCACCGGCTTCTGGTTCCTACCCGCACCACCCGGCTGGGCACCCCCCGCGCACCTCACCGACTTCGTGCAGGCAGGTCCGCCCCCGGTGTACATCGGCTTCGGCAGTATGGCGGGCACGGACCCACAGCGGGTGGGGGCGATCATCACCGACGCAGTTGCCCTCGCCGACGTCCGCGCGGTGATCGTCGCCGGGTGGGGTGGCATCCGGCTCGACGACGTATCGGACCGGGTGCTCCTGCTCGACCAGGTGCCGCACGACTGGCTCTTCCCCCGGATGGCGGCCGTCGTGCACCACGGCGGGAGCGGCACCACCGGAGCCGCGCTCGCCGCCGGCCGGCCGCAGGTGATCTGCCCGTTCGTCGCGGACCAGCCGTTCTGGGCCGCGCGGGCACACGCCGTCGGGGTCGCGCCCCCACCCCAACCGCAACGGCGTCTGACCGCGGCCGGCCTCGCCGACGCGATCCGCCGCGCTGTGACAGATCACCACATCGCCGAGCGCGCCGAGGAGATCGGTGCCCGGGTGCGGGCCGAGAACGGAGTCCGGACGGCGGTCCGGGTCCTGGAGGCACTCGGCAACGGTTCATGAGCGGTGGCATCCCGACGCAGCGAGCGCGCACCGACGGCCCTTCGGGCGCTTCACCCGTTCGTGGCCCGCTCCGCCGGGTGGCCCTACCGACGGCCGGGAACGCGGCATGCATGACCCGCTCGACACGACCGCGCGCCGCGTGGCTCCCGATCCTGCTCACCGGCACCGTCCTGGCCGCAGTGGCCTGCGGCGGGCCCGAACCGGCCCCGCCGGCCCCGCCGGACGCACCTCTCGCCCCACCCACGCCGAGTGCACCCCTCGCCCCGCAGCCGGCGCTCGCGGAGGTCGAAGCCGAGGGCACCCTCGCCGCGCCCGAGCAGGCGCAGGACGCGTTCACCTACGACCCGGCGCAGGCGCCGGCGGGCGCGGAGCTCTCGGTCGAGGCCGGGGGGTCGAACGGGGCCACGCAGGTGCAGCTCGACGTGGACGGACTGTTGCCCGACCGCGGCTACGCCGCCCACGCGCACGCCCGCCCGTGCGGCCCCACCGGCGACGCCGCCGGGCCGCACTTCCAGAACGAGGTCGACCCCGCCGCCACCCCGGAACAGCCCTCCACCGACCCGGCCTACGCCAACCCCCAGAACGAGATCTGGCTCGACCTGCGCACCGACAGCGAGGGCGACGGCGAGGCGAGCACCGAGGTGCCGTTCGTGTTCCGCGACCGCGCACCCGCGTCCGTCATCATCCACGCAGCCGAGTCCACCGCGACCGCTCCCGGCGAGGCGGGCTCCGCGGGTGGCCGGTTGGCCTGCCTGAACGTGCCGTTCGACCAGGCCGCGAGCGGCTGACCGCCTCCGGGGATCGACCGCTCCGGCTGCCGATCGGGACCCGGCTGACGCGCCTGGTGGTCATCGCTCACATGTCCAGGCGCGGGAGCGTGGGCCACCGGTCGGAGGCCCAGGCGGGCCAGCTATCGAACGGTGGCGGGGGCGGAGGCGGCGAGCAGCCGTGGAGCTCGTCGTTCGTGGGCGGCGTGAACGAGGTGCGGAACCGCTCGTGGTCGTCGAGGGTCATCTCGAAGGTCTCCTCCGGAGCCTCGCGCCACCGCGCCGCTGCTCGCTCCCTGCGCTCATCCTCGGGAAGCGTCACGTAGTGCATCTCGAAGTCGGCGCCGGCGAGGTCGGCGATCGCACGGAGGGCCCATCGCTCCTCGCTGGACCAGCAGCCGAAGTCGAGGATCACGGACCCGCCCACCCGCAACACGCGGTGGGCAACCCAGATGAGCCGGCCTTCCAGAACGTCGCGCTTCCCACCGAAGTCGGCCCAGTGGACCCCGAACAGCGGCAACATCCACTCGTCGGGGGTCAGCCGCAAGGCACCGCCTGCTCGCTCCAGCTCGCGAGCAAGGGTCGTCTTCCCCACGCCGGGCAGGCCGACCGTGAGATGCAACCTCTGCCGTGGACCCACGGGCATCACCTTGCCCGCGGTGCTGGGCAAACCGCTATCGGGTTGGTGCGGACCGGCGCGGAACGCGATGCCACCGAGGAATGCGGCGAGCCCCGGCACGATGACGACGAGCGGGATCGAGTCGTTGTACTGGAGGTGGTACGCGGCGAACTCCTCGGGCGCCACCGCACGGAACAACGGGTACGACACGAACTGGGCCTGCCAGCCGATCGCCGCCGAGTATGTGTGCCGGCAGCGGCCGGGGCCGGCGGCGGTCGGATGCAGTCGTGACCGCCGCCGGTGGCGTTACGGCCGGATCTCGTAGACGAGGTTGAAGGCGCTCTGTGCGGCCCGACGGAATCGGGTGAAGCCGGCCTCCACCGTCACCTGCCTGATCGCTGCCTCACCGGCCTGGGCCCCGAGCGCGTACCCGCCGGCCTGGGACATCCCGTTCGGCACGCACAGGAACGTCGAGCCGGCGTAGTAGAGCCGGCCGACCGGGTTGAAGTTCTCCTCGACGACGTCCGAGGCGTTCGGCTCGACCAGCAGCCAGGTGCCGTCCGGGGCCAGCGCCTCCCGCACTCGACGCGCGGCGCCGACCGGGTCGCCCATGTCGTGCAGGCAGTCGAACATCGTCACCAGGTCGTAGCCGGTGCCGGTGAACGTCTGCGCGGTGGCTGTCTCGAACGTGACCCGCTCACCCACGCCGGCCTCGGCGGCCTTCTTGCGCGCCAGCTCGATCGACTCGCCGTGGTAGTCCGAGCCGACGATCGTGGTGCGCGGATAAGCTCGTGCGAGCAGCACGGACGAGGAGCCGAGGCCGCAGCCCACGTCGGCGACCCGCCCGCCCGCGGTCAGCTTCGCCTCGACGTCGTCGAGCGCCGGGATCCAGTTCGGGATCAGCTCGGCGACGTAGCCGGGGCGGTAGAACGCGTCGCAGCCGGCGAAGACGTCGTCGTGGTGCTCGTGCCAGGCGACACCGTTGCCGGTGCGGAACGCCTCGGTGATCTGCGGTTCGGCCCGCAGGTAGCCCAGCCCCAGGACGAATATGGCCGGCGCGTTCGGTCCGTTCGGGTCGGCCAGGCAGAACGCCTGCTCCTCGGTCAAGGAGAACTCGCCGGTCCCCGGGTGGTAGGTGACGTATCCGCCGGCGGCCTGCCCGCGCAGCCACTCGGTGAGGTAGCGGGGATGGCAGCCGGTGCGCTCGGCGAACTGCTCGGGCGTGGCGGGGCCCTGGGCGAGTGACCGGTACAGCCCGAGGCGGTACCCGATCACGACCGAACCGGCGGCGCCGGTCGCCCCCATGTCCGTGACGACCTGGCCGAGGAACGCTGTCACCTTGTCGTGGTCCATCTCGGTTCTCCCTCTGATCTGCGCACCGGCCGGATCCGGGCTGCACGACGAGCGTCGGCGGGCGGGCTGTCCCGCTGCTGCCACGTCCTTGCAGCCCGCTGACAGCGCCGCGGCCGGCAGCCGGTGAGGGCTCCCGGCCGGACCCCGGCGGTGCGACGATGGGTCGGTGGACGAGCCGCCGGTTCGGGTGCAGGTGCTCGGGCCGCTGCGGCTGGTCGTCGAGGGCGTGGTGGTCGAGGTGCGGGGCCCGATGCGTCGCGCGGTGCTCGCGTTGCTGGCCCTCGCCGAGGGCCGGACCGTGACCGTCGAGCACCTGATCGGCGCGCTCTGGCCGGCCGAGACGGCGGAGTCGGGGCGGGCGGCTCTCCACACCCACATATCCCGGCTGCGTGGGCACCTCGGGTCCGGCGCGGCCCGGTTGCAGACCCGGCAGGAGGGCTATCGCCTGCAGCTGGGCACCGACGAGCTGGACCTGACCCGGGCGCGGGGTCTGCTGTCCTCCGCGCGCGGCACCGCCAGGCAGGAGCCGGCCGCCGCGTTCGCCCTGCTGCAGCGGGCGCGCGCGCTGTGGCGCGGCCCCATCCTGGCCGACCTCACCGACGTCGAACCCGTCGCCCTCGCCGTGCGGGAATGCACGAGGCTGCACCGCGAGGTGAGCGACGCGTTGGTCGGCTGCGCGGTTGACGCCGGGAAGGCCGAGGAGGTTGTGGGGCTTGCCGTCGCCGGGCTCGCCGACGACCCGTTGCGCGAGCCCGCGGTACTGCTGCTGATGCGCGCGCTGGCCGCGACCGGGTCGGCGGCGGAGGCGCTGCGCACCGGGCGCGAGTACCGGGCCCGGCTGGCCGACGAGACCGGGCTGGACCCGTCGCCGGCGCTCGGTGACCTCGAGCGCGACATCGCCGGCGGTGCGGCCGGCCCGCCGCCGGCCCTCCGGCGAGAGGTGCGCGCCGCACCGGCGACCCGTCTTCTCGGCCGCGACGTGGAGGTCGCGGCCATGCACCGGCTGCTCGCCGCCGAACGGCTGGTCACGATCGTCGGCCCGGGTGGGGTGGGCAAGACGCGGGTCGCACTGGAGGTCGCCCGCCGGTCGGCGCCGCCCGCCCCGGTGCTGCTGCTCGCCTCCGTCACCACCCCGGACGCCGTCCCCCACGCGCTTGCCGACGCGGTCCGGCTGAGCGTCGTGCAGGGCGACGTGCTGGCGGCGTGCCTGGCGGTGCTCGGCGACAAGCCGGCCCTATTGGTGATCGACAACTGCGAACACCTGCTGGACGCGGTCCGTGACGTCGTCGATGCCTTGCTGGTCGCGTGTCCCGACCTCACGGTGCTGGCGACCAGCCGGGAACCGCTCGGTCTGGCCGCCGAGTACACCTCGCGGCTGGCACCACTTGCGCTGCCGGACCGGCACCGCGACCAGTTGGAGCCTGCCACGATCACGCAGGTGCCGTCCGTGGCGGTGTTCCTCGACCGCGCGGCGCGGGTGCGTCCCGGCATTCCGGTCACGCCGGCCGAGCTGGGGCTGGTGGCCGACATCGTGCGACGCCTGGACGGAATGCCGCTGGCCCTCGAGCTCGCCGCCGGGCGACTGTCCACGTTCTCCCTCGTCGACCTGCACGACCGGCTCGACCGCTCCCTCGACCTGCTCGGCGGCCGCCCCGGCACCGACGTCCGGCACCGCACGCTGCGCGCGACCCTGAACTGGTCCTACCTGCTGCTCACCGCCGACGAGCAGCGCCTGTTCCGGCACATGGCGGTTTTCGTCGACGGGGTCGATCTCGTCACGGCCGAGCGACTGGCCGTCGAGCTGGATCCGGGCTCCGATCCGGGGAGTCTCCTGGCCCGCCTGGTCGACACATCCATGATCGACGCGACGTTCAACGGTGACACCCGGTACCGCATGCTGGAGACACTGCGCGCGTTCGGTCTCGACCGGCTCGTCGCGGAGGGTGAGCAGGATGCGGCGCAGCGCCGGCTCGTGCGGTGGGCCGTCGAGCTGACGGCCTGGATCGACGCCGCGGTGGTCACCGACCGCGAGCCGGACGCCGACGTCGTGCTCCGGCGCGAGCTCGCGAACCTACGGGCCGCCTGGCGCCTGGTCCGGGAGCGGGAGCTTCTCGACGAGGCGGCGGCGATCGTGGCGGCGCTGTTCGACGCCGTGTTCAACCGGGATCTGGTCGAGCTCTGGGGTTGGGCCGGGGAGATCGCCGGCGATCCGGCGTTGGGCGGTCACCCGCGCGCCGCCGCCGTTCTCGGCACGGCCGCGTACGCCGCCTACGCCGGCGGCGACCCCGCGGAAGCCGAACGCCTCGCCCGCGCCGGGCTGCACCGCGACGACGGCAGCGGCGGATCGTCGTACTGCCGGCACGCACTGGCGGTGGCCCTCCTCGCCCGCGGCGCCTTCGGCGAGGTCGTCGAGCACTGCCTCGCAGGCGCCGCGGGCGGTGACTCGCGGCACGGCTTCCTCGGCCTGGCGGCGCTGGCCACCGCCTATGCCGGCGACGTCGGCGAGGCGCGGGAGCTCAGTGCCGCCTGGCTCGCCGCCGCGCGGTCACCCTCGGCGCGGGCCTGGGGCGCCTACTACGCCGCGGAGATCGAGCACGCGGCGGACCGCAGCGAACCGGCCGAGCAATGCTACGAGCGGGCCATCACGCTCGGCCGCTCCACGGGTGCCACGTTCGTCGTCGGCGTCGCCACCGTGGGCCTGAACTCGGTGCGCGCGGTCGCCGGCCGGACCGGCGAGGCACTGGCCGGCTACCGCGAAGCGATCGACTACTTCGCGGGCACCGGAAACTGGACCCACCAGTGGACCACCCTGCGTAACCTCGCCGCGCTGCTGCACGGGCTCGGCGACGACGGTCCGGCCGCCCTGCTGGAGGCCGCGGCCGACGCGGCCCCGGACGCTCCCGCCGTCGGCCCGGCCCGCGACACCGAGCTGACGCGCTCGTGCCCGGACGCACCGGCCCTCGGCCGGGCCCGCGCGCTGGAGGTGGCCCGGGACGCGATCGAGCGGAACCTGGCCCGATCCTGACCTGCGCCGGACAGCGAGGACAACGCCGAGACAGCGGCGTGCACGAGCCGTGGCAGTCGAGCCGTCGATGCTCCGCCGCATCGCAACCCGTGCGAGCAGAGGAGACGGACACCATGACCACGTCGATCGCCACCATCACCGACATCGAGGCCCGCACCGGCACACGCGCCGCAGACACCGCCGACGGCTACATCGCGCCCAGCCTCGCCGAGGTCCCCCGCTTGGGGACGGTGCTCGGTATCTGGGCTCACCCGGACGACGAGGTCTACCTCTCCGGTGCGCTGCTCGCCGCCGCGGCCGCCGCCGGACAGCGGGTCGTCGTGGTCACCGCGACCCGCGGTGAGCGGGGCACCGACGACCCCGAGACCTGGCCGCCGGCGCGCCTGGCCCGCGTCCGGTCCCAGGAGATCGTGCAGAGCCTTGCCGTTCTCGACCGAGGTCGGGGCCGTATCGAGCACCGATTCCTCGGAGACACGCAGGGTGTCTGCCACCTGGACGGGGGCCTGGCGGCCGACCCGGCAGCGGGCACGATCGACGAGCTGGCCGCGATCGTCGACGAGATCGCCCCGGACACCGTGCTGACCTTCGGCCCGGACGGGATGACCGGGCACCCCGACCATCGCGCCGTGTCGGCCTGGACCGACCGAGCGTTGGCCGGCGCCGGGCGGCAACCGCGGCTGCTGCACGCCACCGTGTCCGAGGGCTGGGTCCGCGACTTCGGTTCGCTCGTCACCGCGATGGACGAGGGCGAGGACGTGTTCTCGCCCTCGCCCGCAGGCTCGCTCGCGGTCGACCTCGTGCTGTCCGGCGACGCCTTGCGGGTCAAGCTGGCCGCGCTGCGCGCCCAGGCCAGCCAGACCACGGCGACCGAGCTGGCGGTGGGCACCGAGCTCTACCGCGCGGCGGTGGCCGGGGAGTGGTTCCGTCCGGCAGCTGTTCGCTCACCACGTGCACGGCGGCTCGCCCGGTGTCGAGTCGGGTGAGGTCAGAGGCTCATGTCGATGACGATCTTGCCCGAGGCGTGGCGCGATTCGACGAGCTCGAGCGCCTCGTCCGCCCGCGCGAGCGGGTAGGTCGCCGAGATGTTCGGATCGAGCCGCCCGGTGACCATCAGCTCGGCAACGCGCTCGAGGCCGCTCCGGTTCAGGCGGCGCTGGACGAGCGCGCCGCCCAGCTCGGTGACCGACGGGTCCCCGATGGAGACGAGCGCGTCCGGCGTGGCCGCGAGCGGGGCGACGCTGCGCAGGGAGTCACCCCCGACAGTGTCGACCACGGCGTCGAAGCCGTCCGGGGCCTGCGCCCGGAGCTGGTCCACGACGTCGCCTGCGGTGTAGTCGACGAAGGTCGCTCCGACCTTGGTCGCAAGCGTCCGCTTGGCCGCACTGCCGGTGCCGACGACGACCAGGCCGCGGTCGCGCGCGATCTGGGCCACGGCGATTCCGACGCCACCGCCGATCCCGTTCACCAGCAGCGACGCGCCGGCAGGGAGCGCGAGCTGGTCGAGGGCATCGAGCGCGGTGGTGCCGGCGACGGGGATGGTCGCCGCCCAGGTCTCCGGCAGCGCGTCCGGGATCCGGGCCGTGGATTCGGCGAGCAGCAGGGTGGTCCCCGCGTAGGTGCCGGCACCGGTCAGCGCGAACCCGGTCACCCGGTCGCCGACGGCCAGCCCGCTCACCTCGGCGCCCACCGCGAGGACGGTCCCGGCCGCATCCATCCCCAGGACCTGGGGAAAGGGCACCTGACCGTTCATACCGCGGACGTATCCGGAACGGAGCTGGTGGTCGAGCGGGTTGACTCCCGCGGCCGCGACGCGGATCAGGACTTCTGCCGGGCCCGGTGACGGAGCGGGCCGATCGAAGAACTCCTGGACGTCGGCTCCGCCGAAGGTCCGGTAGCCCAGAACTGTGCTCATTGCAGGTTCCTCTCTCACCGTCCTCGTCCGGCTCTCAGCCCGAGGACGACACGAACCTATTCCCTGACACCGACGGTAGGTTCCAGTCGTTGTGAGGCGAGCGACACCGCCGAACACGGCAACGGTCCGGACGCCGCAGGGGGATCCGCCATCCACGGATCGGGAGGTCGTGGATGTCCTCCCGGCGGGGAGGAAGTCTCGATGGCACACCCCACGCCTCCTCCCCGAAGGAACAACGTATGGAAAGCGAGATGGCCGCGGCGCCCCAGCGAGGGCTCCCCGTCGACGACGAGCGGCTCACCATCGCCACGGCCACGCGCCGAGCCGTGCAGAGATCGGGGGGCTGGGGCGGGATCGCGGTCGGCGCCGCTCCCACGCTGGCGTTCGTCGCCGCCAACGCCATCGGCGGGTTGACGTGGGCGTTCATCGCACTCGCGGTGTCCGTCCCGGTGACGTTCGGAGTGCGCCTCGCCCGCCGGGAATCCCTCCGAGCAGCACTGGTCGGCCTCGTCATCGCCGCCGGTTGCGCGCTGGTCGCCGCCCTCACCGGGGAGGCCCGCGGCTTCTTCCTCGTCCCCACTGTGCTCCCCGCAGGATGGACACTGGCCTTCCTCGGCTCGGTGCTCATCGGCCGGCCCTTGACCGGGGTCGCGCTCAACCGCGTGGCCCGCGGACCCCGCAACTGGCGTCAGCACGCCCCGCTGCGGCGCGTCTACACCGTCGGCTCGCTGGTCGCCGCCGGCATCTGCTTCTTCAACTTCGTCCTGGGCGGGGTGCTCTACCTCACCGACCAGTTGGCCGCCATGGCAGTCCAGGACATCGCCTTCATACCGGTGCCCTTCGTGCTGGCCGCTTTCACCGTCGCCGCCGCCCGTCGCGCCATCCGCCGGTCGACCACCCCGGCCGGCGCTGATCGGCCACGGCACCAGATCCTCTGACGAGCGCGCAGTCGCATGCCGGGCAGGTCCGGCTGCTGCACGCCCGCGTCCGGGCGTCGGCCACAGCGCACGGGTGGCATGCCGACCGGTGGGGGGGTACCGATCAACCAGGCCGACGTCGCGCGCACCTGGCTCGACTTCACCGTGGTGCCGTTCACGCTGCTGGAGGGCATCGGCTACCGGCTCACCGAGCAGGAACAGTCCCGCCTCTACCGTTACTGGTGGTACGTGGGCCACTTGCTGGGCCTCGACGAGCAGTTCTTCCTCGGCACCGAGAACCACGAGCAGGCCGGCGAGCTGCTGGATCTGCTCGACTCGACCTCCGCCGCCCCGGACGACAACAGCAGAGCTCTGGTCGGGGCCCTGTACGAGGCGGCAGCCACCAACCTCGCCTCCGTACCGCAGTCACCGATGGACGCACGAGGCTGGCGTGATCTGCTCCACGCACTCGCCCGTCAGTACCACGGCGAGAGCACCGCCGCCGCGCTCGGCATCCCGGAGTCGCCCGTCACGCCGATCCTGCCGCTGCTCGCCGCCGGCGAGGCGAAAGCACGCCTCTACCAGCTACACGTCCCCGCCGCCCTGCAGCAGGCCGAGGAATCCGGCATCCGCGCCCGCCGCGGCCTCGTCGCCACCCTCACCGACAGCACCGCCTACCAGGACCACGCCGCAGCTTCGTGAATCCGCGGGGCGGCCTCCCCCGCGGTACGAACGGCACTCTCGTCCGATAGAGCGGTACGAACGTGCCGTTCGTCCGAGGGGGCGAGGGCGTGCGGCAGGGACGCTACCTCTCAGTAAGGATCAAGATACGCTACGTGACCAACGGGCGAGCTGGTCGTTGTGGCGGTGAACGAGAACGCCGGGATCCGCAGATCACCGCCGCGTGGTCGATCACCCGACGAGTTCGGATCCGATGAGGAGCGACACGATGATGTGGTCAATGCCCAACACCTGGGGCTACACACTCACGACGGTCGGCATGATGCTGTTCTGGATCCTCGTGGTCTTCGGTGCGATCGTCCTCGCTCAGCAACTCGGCCGGGTGAACCCGCCCGCAGTCGGACGCACCCCGCTGATCCGTCGCCGGCCGGGCCGCTCATCCCTGGCGAAGCCGACGAGGCGGGCCGTCAGCAGCATCTCCGTGCTCCGCCACTTTCGCGCGGGATCAGAGCCTTCCGCAGATCCTGAGGTCAGGCCGGCATCCGGTTGAACTTGCGGATGCACGCGACGTCGCGTCGGTGGCCCGCATCCAGACCTTGATCTCGGCGGGTCTCACCACCACCGCCGCCTGAACGGGTGCTCAACCCGAGAACGCCGCGCGTCCCTGCATCGCGGACGTGCCGAGGTCGCTCTTCGGAAGTGCCTGACCCGCCTCGACCGCAGCCACCCACGCGTCGGTGTCCGCCACAGCGGCGAAGTTGGAATGGAGCAGCACGAGCAGCACCTCGTGCAACTGCTGGGCCGACACCTTGCCGGCCTCGTTGACGAGGTGGATCGCGCCGGTGGCATCGGCCAGGACCTCGGCGGCGAGGCCGAGCCCCTCGGCGGCGACGGCGGTGGCGATATCGCAGTTGTTCGTCATGTAGCCGACGATCGTGATGGTGTCCACGTTCCGCCCGGCGAGCCACTGCGCGACGTCGGTGTCGGCGAACACGCTGGCCTTGTCCTTGGTCACCCGCTTCCAGGAGGCCGCCGCACGCTTCTCGATCTCCGGGTGCAGCGCCCAGCTGTCCGAGCCGACCGCGAAGACGGGGGCGCCCTCGGGGAGCTGGTGCTGGACCAGCACGACCGGCAGGCCGTGCTCCTGCGCGACGTCGAGCGCGCGGAGCACGTTGGCCAGCGACTCGTCCCGGGATGGGTGCTGGATCTGCAGGACTCCATCGAAGTACTCCTGCTGCACGTCGACGACGATCAGCGCTCGGCGGGGGGCGGTCATCTCTTGCTCTCCTCATGGTGTGTCCGAACTTCGTGCCACCAGCCTGGCCTTCCAGCGCGGGGTACCGTGAGTGGCACGGCAGACGACCTTCGATGAGATCGGGCCAAATGCGCATCGCTGTCCACGCCTTCGACGGCATCACCCTGTTCCACCTGGCCGCGCCGTTGCTGGTCTTCGGCGAGGTCGACCGTCAACAGCTGGCCGGCGGGTGGGAGACCGCCGTGTGGACCGAGAACGGTCGCGGCATCCGGACCGCGGAGGGCCCTCGGGTCGACGACGTCCGCGGTCCCGAGGTCGTCGACGACGCCGACCTGCTCATATTTCCGTCCTGGCCCAGCGACCTCCCTCCGACGGATCAGGTGCTGATCGATCGGGTCCGTGCGGCCCACGCCCGGGGAACCCGCGTCGCCGGTCTGTGCCTGGGAGCGTTCCCGGTCGTCGACAGCGCGCTCCTCGACGGCCGCGCGGTCGTCACGCACTGGGGCGCCGCGCCCGTGCTCGCGCGACGACGGCCGGGCATCATGGTCAACGCGTCGGCGCTCTACCTCGACCACGGCGACGTGCTCACCTCCGCCGGAACGGCTTCCGCGATCGACGCGTGCCTGCACATCGTCCGGTCGCACCTGGGCTCCGCCGCCGCGGCCACGGTGGCGCGGCACCTCGTCGTCGCCCCCCATCGCGATGGTCACCAGGCGCAGTACGTGGACCGGCCGATCCCCGAACCTGCAGGCGTCGGGCACCTCGGGCCCACCCTGGACTGGGCTCTCACCCACCTCGACCGCGAGCTCACGGTCGACGAGCTCGCCGGCAACGCCGGAATGAGCCGCCGCAACTTCACCCGCCGGTTCAGCGAGGCCACCGGCACCACCCCCGCGCGGTGGATCCTCGCCCGCCGACTCGACGAGGCACGCCGCCTGCTCGAGACCACCACCTGGCCGATCGCGCGCATCGCCACCACGTGCGGATTCGGCAGCGCGGTGACCTTCCGGCAGAACTTCGTCGCGGCCTACGCGACGACACCCACGTCATACCGCCAGCGCTTCAACCTGCCGAGCGCATGAAGTTCGGTCAGCTCAAGCGGGGATGATTCATGCCGAGGCGCTCTGGAAGCGCTTCACGCCGCCGGTGACGATTTGGGCCACCGAGCATGCCGCCGTCCTGCAGCACGACCACGACGAGATCCTCGCCGCGGTCCGGGCAGGCGACGCCGAGGCCGCCGGCCGCCTGACCGCCGACCACGTCCGGCACGCCGCCCGGACCCGCGACGAGCACCCCGAGCTGCGCGCCTCGGGCGCTCAGGACCGGTGCCCGCGGCGATCCGCCGCCCGGACGGCGTCCTCGTCGATCTCCACGCCCAGCCCGGGCGCGTCCCACCGTGAGATCGCGCCGTCGCGGAAGGCGAAGGGTGCGCGGTCGAGCACGTAGTCGAGCAGTTCGGCGGTCCCGGCGTTGTAGTGGATGCCGATGCTCTGCTCCTGGATCAGGAAGTTCGGGGTCACGAAGGCCACCTGCAGGCTCGCGGCGAGCGCCAGCGGCCCGAGGGGGCAGTGCGGGGCCAGCAGCGCGTCGAAGGTCTCCGCGAGCGCCGCGATCCGCCGGACCTCGGAGATCCCCCCGGCGTGCGAGAGGGCGAGGCCTGCACGACGTCGCCGATCCGGTGGGTGAACTCGGGCAGCACCGGCTCCTCGACGAACATCGGGTGCAGTGAGCCATTGCCAACCTGGTGAGGGGGCTGGCCAGCGGTTGTGCGGCGTGGCGTGCGGCGCGGGACTGGATGTGCCAGCGCTGCGGCCGTCGTGGACAGCTTGGTGGGGGCGGTGGTAAAGGTGGCGCCCACCGTCCTGGGCGGACGGATCGATCGCGTCGCCTTCGCGGTTGGAGTGTCCGACACTCCTACGTCCGACCTGTTCCCTAGAGTCCGGCGGGTGAGTGAGAACGAAGCGTTGGATCGGACCCGCCGAGACTACGACGAGGTCTCCGAGTTGTACGACGACATGGTGCGACAGGGCGACCAAGTCATCGATGCGCTGTCAGCAGGGATGATCAACACCTTCGCCGACCTCGTCCGCGCCGGTGGGTCGGTGGGTGCTGTGGTCGATGCGGGTTGCGGTCCCGGACAGTGGACCGATCACCTGGATCGAGCCGGTATCCGGGCTTACGGGATCGATCTGTCACCGGCCATGGTCGCGATCGCCCGCCGGTATCGTCCCGACCTGCGCTACGAGGTCGGTTCTATGCTCCATCTCGACGCAGGGGACGAGTCGATCGCGGGCATCCTGGCGCACTTCTCGTTGATCCACACGCCGCCGGACCTGCTTCCGCGCGTCCTGACCGAGTTCGCCCGAGTGGTAGAGCCGGGCGGACCCCTGCTGATCGGTGTGCAGATCACCGACACCGCAGACGCCAACGGTTGGGTCCCGTACGACCACAGAGCCTCACCGGCGTATCTGTGGACCCTCGACGCGCTCGCCGACCGACTGCGCGAGCACGACTTCGCCGAGCTCGGACGCCTGCGAATCGTTGCTCCGACGCCAGGCAAGCCCCCCGCCGGATACCTGCTGGCGCGCCATGACGCCAGAAGTAACGAATGAATTTTGCCGACCTGGGCGGGCAGTCAGCGGTGTGCAGCGTGGCGTGACCTCGAATGGGTGAATCTCCTGGTAGACGGGCGATTGCCTAGATCAACACGTCCCACCAGGAGCTTCAACGTGCTGTCCTACCCGTCCGGGATGACCGTGTCCAGCCGCGCCCTCGGCGTGCTCTCCGCTGCGCTGCGAGCGCAGCGCAACCAGCGCCGAACCCGGTGGCGGAAGCTCTCGCCCGGCCGGCAGGCGCTGCTCGTGGTCGCGCACCTGCGTAAGGGCGAGACCTACGCCGACCTGGCCTGCGGCTTCCGCATCGGGACCTCGACGGTGTACCGGTACATCCGTGAGGCGCTCGAACTGCTCGCCGCGATGGCTCCCACCCTGGCCCAGGCGATCGAGGTCGCCCGCCGCAAGGCGTTCGTGATCCTCGACGGCACCCTGCTGCGCATCGACCGGGTAGGCATGACATCGGGCTATGACCGGGCCTTCTACTCCGGCAAGCACAAGGCCCACGGGCTGAACGTGCAGGTCGTCGCCGACCCGATCGGCCGGCTGGTGTGGATCTCGCCGCCGCTGCCCGGCGCGAGACATGACATGGGCGCTGCCCGTGAGCACGGGATCATCGACGCGCTGGCCACCCACGAGATCCCGCGGCGGCCGACACCGCCTATCAGGGCGCCGGGCCGACGGTCGCGGTTCCGCAGCGGCGCCGTCGGAAGGATCTGGGCACCGGCCGCTACCGGCGCCTGTCCCGGAACCAGAAGGACGTCAACACCGCCCACGCCCGCCGCCGTGGACCCGGCGAGCGGGCCAACGCCGAGCTGAAGAACTGGCGGGTCCTGCGGAAGATCCGCTCCAGCCCGAACAACGCCCACCGGCTCATCGCCGCAGTTCAGACCCTCATGATCGCCAGCGCATGATCAGGTTGGCAAAGGCTCAGTGGCGCCAGGTCCGCCAACTCGGGTGCCGTGCCGCGCTGGACAGCCATCATGCGAGGAATGAGGCGGGTCTCGTCCGGTCCGGATGACCGGGGAACGCGCCGGCGATGTTGAAGGCGCAGGCTGACTGCGCCGATGGCGCCGATGGCGCCGGTGCCGACGATGTCCATGGCTACGTTGTCGGCGCGAGCTTGCTGGTGCCGTACGGGCTGGTCGGCGCAGCGGCGGCGCTCTCGTTGATGGGCTGGGTGACCTGGTCGCCGTACACGCCGCACGTCGAAGCGAGAACCAGTCGCCGCGTGCCGGTCTCACTCATCGTGTGAAGCAGGACGAGCGTGCCGCCTACGTTCGTCTGCCAGCAAAGCCACTTGTCGCAGGCACACGGGCAACACCGCATAACGCTGGTAGACGCGCCGCGGACCGATCACGGTCCGCGGCGTGCACGGGCCGGCGATGCCCGCCCCCATCCGTCCACGTCGAGGAGCGTGTGCTACGGATTCCGGCGGGGTTTCTGTTCCGGGTCGATCCATTTCGGCGGGATGAACTCCGGTAACCCGTCACGGATCCGCACCACCTATCCGGAATCGTGGATCAGGCGGTGGTGGACTTTGCACAGACTGACCAGGTTGTTCAGTTCGGTGGGTCCGCCGTGCTCCCATTCCCAGATGTGGTGGATTTCGCACCAGGATGGTGTCCGGTCGCAGCCCGGGTGCGCGCATCCACGGTCGCGGGCGGTGACCGCCCTGCGCAACCCGTCGGGGATCACCCGGGTGGAGCGCCCCACGTCCAGGGGTTGCCCGGCGCCGTTCATGACGATGGGTACGACCGCGGCGTCGCAGGCCAGCATCCGTAGCGAGGCGGGGCTCATGCGGCCGCCGAAGTCGAGCATCGCCGAGCGGGCGCGGGTTTCGAGGTCTTCGAGCCGGATCAACACGTTCAGGTGTGGGCGCCGCCCGCCGGCGTCGGGGAGGGTGGCGTGGTCGGCGTGGGCGAGGACGAACCCGCACGCGTCGGCGAGGGCTTCGGCCTGACGCTGCCCCGTCGATCGTTGATCATCGCGGCCGAGGGGCTTGGCTTTGGCGTCGATCACGGTGGCGATCGCGTCGAACATCGCCGGATCGTCGAACTGCCCGCTGATCGTGCCGCCCGACCCGTCGCGACGCTTGCGGACCTGCAGCCGGTTGACCGGCTCCGGCGGATTGTCATCAGGCTCGGGACCGTCGCCGTCCAGCGGCTTCCAGGAGCTGGGTGCCCAGCTTGCGTAGCTGCCCGGGCGAGTACTCGCCGGCCATACCGGCCAGCTGCTCTTCCAACCCCGCCCGCTGCCAGTCGGTGATCCGCCCGGCCTCGGGAGTGTTGAGAAGGGCGGCGATGACCTCGACGTGACGCAGCCCGGCCTGCCCGGCCGCGAACGCCTTCCCCGTCGCCGGGAGCCGGGCGGGCAGCACGGTGCCGTCGAGCCCGATCTGCTCACACGCCTGCTCCGCGGCCACCACCCGGCGGCGGGCTTCGTAGGAGTCGCAGCCCAGAAGGTCGGTCAACGCGCCTTCGGGTTTGCGATAGCCGCGTTCGGCGAACGTGCCGCGCCGTTGCAGGGCGGCGGTGGTGGAGACGGTGAGGTAATCCAGTTGCCGTGACACGCCTTCGGTCACCGACAACACCGACATCAGTTCACCGTCGGAGGCCAGGGCGGATTCCGCAGCCGTCCGCAATTCCTCGATCGCCTCGTGGAGGCGTTCGTATGCGGCGACTGCGGACATGCCCCCGAGTTTAGTCGAACAGGTGTTCGATGGCATGGGTCTGTTCGGGTGGTTGACCGGTTTGCAATCGTGAGCCTTCGCGGTAGCGCGGCTGGGTGGCATATCCGGTCTGCTCCACGCCGAACGACGCCGGCGCCGAACCCGCCGCGGCTGCCGCGCCCTCGGGTCATGGCGACACGCGGTGCCCGTACTGGGCTGGTTCCTCGACGCCACCCGGCTCGCCCAGCTCGCGGCCGACAACCAGATCAGCAGCTCAACGGCCTACCGCTACCTGCACGAGGGCATCGACGCACTCACCGCCTGGGCCGACGAGGATCACGCGGTCCTCGCCGACCTGGGCTACGAGGGCGAGAACACCCGATACCGCATTCCGCGACCCGGGCGCTGGCTGAACGTGGGAACTCGCTGCTCAAGACCACCTTCAAGGCCCTGCGCCGGGTCACCTGCTGCCCCTGGCGGATCGGCATGATCACCGCTGCCGCAATGGTCCTCCTGCACCACGAGCACGACCGGACGACCGGACGACCCGATCGCAGCGTTACCGGGAAAGGCTCAGTGACCTTTTCGGTGTGAAGGCGGATGCGACGGCGAGCGGTCGACTGCCACCCTCCACCTCCGCCATGCGGGCGGCCCGCGCCGGTCTTGTCAATCTTGCTCGACGTCGGTGCAGAAGACGTCCTCGTCCGGCAGTTGGCCGGTGTTCAGGAAGTGGACGGTAGCCCCGTCGGCGCAGGCCGAGCCCTCGTTGTAGACGTAGTGCCCGCCGTTGTCGACACCGACGAAGGCGGCGCGGTCGCCGAGGACCTCGCGCAGCCCTTGTCCGGAGTCCCACGGTGTGGCGTGGTCCCGACGGTTCTGCAGGATCAAGATGTCACCGGGGCCCGTGTCGGTCACGGTGACCGGCTTCTCGATCGGGGCCGTCCAGAAGGCGCATGGCCAGATGTTGGCCGGCATGCCCGCCGTGAGAGGCCAGGCCTTGCGGTCGGTGGCGCTACGGGTGGCGTAGCCGGCAACGTCGCGGGGCCACTCGGCGTCACCGCAGGTGAGTGCCAGGAACATGGTCGCCTGGTTGTCCGCGGGGACGCCCGGAGTGGGCGGCGACTCGGCGAACACCTGCTCGAGCACCTCGCCGTCGGCCGCGGTGAGGTGACCATCCGCGAGGTTCGCGGCGGCCTTCCAGACCTGCGCGAGGATCGGCAGGGTCTTGTTGTCGAGGAGCAGTGCATAGGTGACGGTGCGCAGGATCGCTCCGTTCATGGACTGCTGCGTGCCCGGAACCGGCGCCGGCTTGCGGTCGAGCCGATCGGCGAGCGCGAGATAGGTCCGGGTGACCTCGTCGACGGTGTCGCCGAGCCCGAGGGCGCCGTTCTGCGCCGCGGCGACGGCGGCCGCGTCGGGGAACCGTTCGGCCATGCTCTTGCCCCAGCCCTGCGCCTCACCGGACCAGACCTCGGTGGGGTCGACGTTGCCTTCGAGGATCATGCGGTCGGTCTGCTCCGGGTACAGCGAGCTGTAGACGGCACCCAGGTAGGTGCCGTAGGACCGACCCCAGTAGGAGATCTTCTTCTCGCCGAGCGCCTCGCGGATGCGGTCCAGGTCACGAGCGGTGTTGGCGGTGGTGAAGTACCGCAGGTCCTCGCCGGCCGTGGCGGCGCACTTCTGGGCTTCGGTGCGGGCCAGTCGGACGTTCGCGTCGATCGAGCCGTCAGCGGCTGGATAGGGGAAATGCCCTGGCACGCCGGCGACCTCGAGGCCGCAGCTCTGCGGGGTGCTGTGCCCGACGCCGCGCGGATCGAAGCCGATCAGGTCGTAGCCGTCCAGGACGGACTTCGGCAGCGTCGGTGCCATCGCGGCGGGCATGTCGAGACCCGACAGGGCGGGGCCGCCCGGGTTCAGCAGCAGGGCACCGTGCCGCTTCGCGGGGTCGGCGGCGGCGAGCCGGGAGATCGCCACCTCGATCGACGTGCCGTCCGGCTCGTCGTAGTTCAGCGGGACCTCTACCGTTGCGCAGGTGAGCTCGGAATCCCGGGCCACTCCCCTCGCCGCCTCCGGGCAGGGTCCCCACTCGATCGCGGCGGACTCGGCCCGGTCCGCGGGCGCGGGGCGGTCTTCCTCGTGCGCGGCGTCGCTACAGGCCACGGTCAGTGCCGCGGCCGTCAGGACCGTGGCGAACCTGCGGCCCCGTGACCGGCCGGATACCCCGACACCACGTGTCTTGTTCATCGCCCTCGTCCTTCGATTCGGCTCGGCCGGCCGCATTCGCCCGACAGCCCGTGTTGCCGGCGACGAAGCTATCGAGAACGGGATTCGGCTCACGTCACCCCGGAGCGGACAGATTCTGTAGCTCGCACGGGGGATGGAGATCCGTCCAACACGGAAGTGCCTACCGGACAAGCGGCTGAGACGGTTGTTCTCACGGGTTGGCCGTAGCTGCGCCGGCCGGCGGCCGCGAGTACGCCGAAGCATGGATCGAGCATCGCGACCTGGAAGGGCGTCGGGGCCAAACCCGACGCCGACGGCCGCTCGATTCGCGGTGTGGTCGGGTAGCCCGAAGATCGCGACCCCTGCGTCACTGCCCGTCCGGAGGCGCACCATCGCGTGTTCGTGGTGGCCACCGCGGTGATCTCCCCGTCCGCTCGAGCTTTCAGCTAACTGTTTCTCATGTTGAAGGTAGCTGATACTCTGAAGGCCGTGCCGAACTCCGGAGCCGCCAGCGAAGCCCCACGGTCCGAAGCCTTCAGCGTCGACGAGCTCGATCATTTGGTGACGTGGACGCTGGTGCGCGCCGCCCGCCGGGTCGAGCGGATGCTGGTTGACCTGTTCGCCGCCCACTCCCTGACGCCGGTCCAGTTCGGCGTGCTCGCGCACCTGAGCACCGGCGCCCGGTTCACCCAGTCTCAGCTGGCCCGCGCGGTACTGATCCGCCCCCAGAGCATGAACACCGTCGTTGCGGAGATGACCGACCGCGGGTTGCTCGAGCGGGTCGGGGCGGGGGGCAGAGGCCGACCTACGCCGCTCAGGTTGACCCGTGCCGGTTCCGACGTGTTCAGGGCGATCCTGCCTTCGGTTCGCTGGGCGAACGAGCCCGCGCGTCTCGGACTCGACGCACGCCGGGCCGCACGGCTCAACCAGCTCCTGCACGGCGTTCTGGAGTCGGATCTCCCGACCGAGTTCGAAGTCGATTTCCGTACCCCCCGAATGCCTCACTAGCCGCTTCCCGCACTTGTTCACGCAACAAAGGAGCCGCCACATGCCGCTACTGTTGACCCGATCCGATCTCCGTCCGCTGGCGAACAGCGACGACGCGCTCGACGGGGCTATCGATGCGGTCGAGGCATCGCTGCTGTCCAGTCACGCCGGTGACCGCGGTGAGACCACGTTCACCGGCCTCACCCTGCCCAACGGCGACGAGCTGGCCAGCCAATTCGCCGCCAGCGCAGAAGGCGCAAACCTCCGGATCTTTCCGCGGACCTTCGAAGGGACCCGACGGAACGCCTGGGTCGGCATGGAGATCAGCGGAACGACCGGCGGGATCGAGAGCCTGATCGCGCTCGACGACCTCAACAACTTGCGGACATCCGTTCCCGCCGCGGTCGGGGTCCGGCACCTTGCACGGGAAGGCGCCACCACGTTGGCGATCCTCGGCAGCGGCGCAATGGCACACAGCCACGCGAGGACGATCGCGCGGGTGATGCCAAGCCTCGAGACCGTCCGGGTCTGGAGCCCGACCCCACAGCATCGAGAGGTGTTCGCCAAGGAGATCGCCCAGCGCCTGGACCTGGATGCAACCGCTGCCGACACCATCGAAGCCGCGGTCGAGGCGGCTGACGTGATCACTGCCGCAGGCCGCTATCGGCCTGGGCAGCCGGCACTTCCCGACCCCACGGCGGTCCGTGCCGGCACGCTACTCGTCAGCATGACCGGATCCGGCATGAACCTTCTCGAGGGAGGCGCACGACTGGTTGTGCCGACATTCCAGCGTCCGGAGCTCATCTCCTCCGGCTTCTCCAGCGGATTCCTGGAGCAAGGCTCACCCGCAGCCCCGGCGAATGCGCTGCAGCTGGCCGAGGTGATCCTCGGCAATGTACCCGAACTCGGGTCCGGGTCGACCACACTGGTGTACGAACTGGGCGCACCATATCTATGGGACATGCCGATCTTCGGCTGGATCAGAGAGTGGGCGAGAACTCGTGGCGCCGGTTCTCGGATAGATTTCTCGTCGTGAGGGAAGCCGTCAGTTCGCACGACTCCTTGGCAGCATCAGACCGGGCGGCTGGAGGCAGTGACGGCGCCGGTCGGATCAGACCGTCCAGGAGCGCTCCGCGCCTGACCGCACACGGAGCCGAAGCACCGACCGCCCATGACGTCGAGCCTGGATGCAGGTCAGAGAGGCACGCCTGACCGGAGGTGGGCGAGCCCGCGGTCGATCCGCTCGGCGTAGTTGCGCACGGTGGTCTGCGGCGCGCCCGCGACGACGGCGGCGAACACCCCGAGCAATGCGCCGGTGAAGGTGTGCACCTCGAGGTCGTCCCGGTCCCGCTCGGCCCGCCTCGCCACTTCGTCCCGGAGGACGGACGCCAGCAGCATCAGCTGCTCGAACGACGCTGCGCGCAGGTCCGGGACGGACAGGACGAGCCGCTGACGGCGCCGCTCCTGCGTCCAGGTCTGCTCGTCGAACCCCTCGGCCGCGTCGTGCACCGCCCGGTGGATCGTCTCGAGCAGGTCCGAGCCCGGGGGTCGGGCGCGCAGCGCGTCCAGGAACGCGGGGGTGAACCTGTTGTGCGCAACGGTGTCCTCCTTGTTCGGGAAGTACCGGAAGAAGGTGCTGGGCGAGACCTCGGCCGCTTCGGCGATCTGCTCGACCGTGGTGTGGGTGTAGCCCTGTTCCTCGAACAGCCGCAGCGCATGCTCCTGGATCAGCGCACGGGTTCGCGCCTTCTTCCGCTCCCGCAGCCCAGGGATGACCGGAGCCGTGCCCGTCGCGGTTCCCTCCGTCACTGGTCCTCCGCTCGTTCCGCTGGGCGGCCGGGTACGTCCATCGAGTCGCGGTCAGGCACCTCCTTCGGCGCCCGTGGACCGGTCGGCGACGGCAGGCCGGACCGCGGCGGCCACCAGCACGCAGACCACCGTAACCGCCGCGCACGTCCACAGCGCCGCGGACATTCCCGCCGTGAACGACGCGCGCACGGCATCGGCGAACTGCGGCAGCCCGAGCTGCTCGGCGACAGCGATGCCCGAGGCACCGCTGTAGCTCGCCGACCCGGCGGCCTCCGGCGGCAGCTGGAATGTATCCAGCGAACCCCGGTAGTTCGTGGCCAGGACACTGCCCATCACCGCGACGCCCAGCACGGCCCCGACCTGGCGCTGCGCCTGCAACAGCGCCGACCCGCCGCCGCTCTTCTCGGTGGGGATCGCTTCCAGCGTGATGTCGATGGCGGGCGGCATCGACATCCCGAACCCGAACCCGATCAGCACCGTCCACCCGACGGCGTAGCCGAACCCGGAGTCCGCGCCGTTCATCGCACCGAGGACCAGACCCACCGCGAGCGCAACGAAGCCGGCCATGATCACACCCCGCGAACCGATCCGCGGCCGCAGCGGCGCCCCGACCTGCACACCGACGATCATCGCGACGACCAACGGCAGCAGCCACAGACCGGTCTCCAGCTCGCTCGCACCGAGAACGGCCTGGAAGAACTGCGGCAGGACGAACATGATCCCGAACACCGAGAACTGGACGAACGCGGACAGGACCGAGCCCAGCGTGTAGTTCCGGTCGCCGAACAGGGTGAGGTCGGCCAGCGGTTCGGCCACGCGGCGCTGCCGCAGCACGAAACCGGCGAGCGCGACGAGCCCGACCCCCATGGCCAGCAGCGCAACCGGGGCGAACCAGCTGGTCTCGCCTGCGTCGATGAGCCCGTAGGACAGGGCGCACAGACCCGTCACGGCCAACACGAACCCGAGCACGTCGATGCGCGGAGGGCGCGAGGCCGTCGACTCGGGCACCAGGATCGCCAGGCCGACGAACGCGATCACCACCAGCGGCACGTTGATCAGGAAGACCGAGCCCCACCAGAAGTGCTCCACCAGCAGGCCACCGACGATCGGCCCGAGGGGGATCCCCGCCGAGATCGCCACCGACTGGATCCCGATCGCCTTCGCCCGCTCCTCGGGCGGGAAGATCGCCACCAACACGGCCAACCCGAGCGTGTTGAGGAACGCCGCACCCACACCCAGCAGCGCCCGTCCGGCGATCAGCAGCTCGGGCGAGGTGGCAGACGCACACACCAGCGACGCGAACCCGAAGAACGCGAGCCCGCCCAGCAGCAGCTTCTTGCGCCCGAACCGGTCACCCAACTGCCCTGCGGGCAGCAGCAACGTCGCCAGTACCACCGTGTAGGCGTTCACGATCCACTGCAGCTCGCCGGTCGAGGCGTCCAGGTCGGTCGCCACCAGGGGCACAGCGACGTTGAGCACGGTCAGGTCGAGCCCGACCACGAGCAGCACCAGCGACAGGACACCCAGCGCCCACCACCGTCGTGGGTGCACCTCAGCTGTGACATCGCCTCCTGAATGACAGGCCATACTATTTGACAGTAAATGTCACTTTATGCGAGGGCAACCCGCCTCACCCACCCGAGGCGCCGATCCGCGCCGCCGAGTTCCGCATCCGCATCGTCACCACCGAACCAGTACCCACCACCGGCGAGCCGTTCGCCTACGACGTCGCCGCCCTCCCGCTGGCCGCCGCGGGGCTGCTCAACCCGATGATCGCCGGGGCCGCGACGGCGTTCAGCTCGGCGTTCGTCCTGGCCAACAGCCTGCTCTGCGCCGGTTCTGCTGCACGTGCCCCGGGTCGGTCCGTCAGACCGAGCCGGCGCGCTTGCGGCCCGGCAGGAGCAGTCCGAGCAGGGCGCCGATCGCGGCGCAGCCGCCGAGGACCAGGAAGATGTCGGCGAAGGCGGTTGCGGCCACGTCCAGTTGGAGCGCCGCATAGAGCGCCCGCAGCGTCACCCCGCCCTCCTCGGATGCGCGGGCGAGGGTCGGCGGCATCGCCGGTCCGGTGTGCATGAGGACGCTTTCGCCGACCATCAGCTGGGCCTGCAGGATGGTGAGCACGGCGCCGAGGCCGGCCACCGCGAGGGCGGAGACAGACCGGATGGCCACCTGGTTCAGCGCGCTGCCACTGGCGATCCGGTCCGGCGGGAGCGCGTTCATGCCGACGCTCATCGCCGGCATCATCGACAGCCCGACCCCGACGTTGAACAGCACGCTCCACCAGATGACGTCGGACTCCGAGACATTGGTGGTGACCTGCGCCATCAGCACACAGGCGAATGTCGTGAGCGCAAGGCCGCAGAACACGGGAAGGCGGGCGCCGAACCGGTCGTAGACGCGTCCCGCGACCGGCGCCATGGCCGCCATCGCCAGCGCGGAGGGCATCATCACCAGGCCGGCTTCGAGCGCGTTCAGCCCCATCACACCCAGCAGGAGCTGCGGGATGTAGAACAGCGAGCCGAACATGGCGGTCGTGACCAGCACCACGATCAGCAAACCGATGCTGTACGTCCGCGACAGGAACACCTTCAGGTCCAGCAGCGGCGTGTCCACCTCGTTCTCGACGACCACGAACAGCGCGAAGGCCAGCAGGCTGACGATCAGCAGGATCACCGTCGGATAGCTGGTCCACCCCCAGTCGTTGCCCTCCGCGGTGGCCATCAGGAGGGTCGTCAACGCGACCGCGATGGTGACGAAACCCCACAGGTCGAACGGCGGCCGGCTGGTCGACCCGGTCCTGGGCAGGATCTTCCACGCCGCCAGCACCACCGCGATCCCGATCGGGATCTTGGCGAAGAAGATCATTTGCCAGGTGGAGTTCTCCACGAACCAGCCACCCATCGCAGGGCCGACACCCGGCGCGACGACGATGCCGAGGCCGTAGAGGCCCATCGCCATGCCGATCTTCTCCCGCGGTGCCGTCGCGAACAGCAACGTCATCCCGAGCACGCCCAGCAGCCCGCCGGGCACCCCCTGCAGGAGCCGAAAGGCGATCATGCTGCCGATGTCCCACGACAGGCCGCACAACGCGGACCCGCCGGTGAACACGACCAGGCAGAGGATGTAGAGGCGGGTGATGCCGATCCGGTCGCTGAGCCACTTGCTCAGCGGTATCGCCACACCCATGGCGAGCGAGTAGCCGGTGGAAACCCATCGCCCGTCGTCCGCGCCTGCGCTCAGCGCACGCTCGATGGAGGGCAGGGCGACGTTCACGCTGCTCGTGTCCAACGCCGCGAGGAACGACCCCAGGGTCACCACCAGCAGTGTCGAGAACCAACCACCACCGGGCCGCTTCGCCCGATGTGCGGCACGCACCCGTTCGGCACCGGCCGCCCGCCTGGTGCTGGGGCCCGCCTCCCACACAGTGACCACGTCGGTCATCGCCCACCCCCGCAGAACCCAGTTGATGTACGTTCGTTCACCAACTAAGTGAACGAACGTACATCATCAGTTGCGGTGCGCGACGGGGAGCCACGCATGGGCGATTCGGACCCGAATCCGTCACCCCCGGGCGTGACCGGGGACACTGTCGGGCATGACGCCACCCGCCGCCGAGCACGTCAGGCGCACCCGCAACCCCTGGGGCGAGGGTGAACGGCTGCGCACCGAGATCCTGGAGGCGGCCAGCGGTCTGCTCTCCGAACTCGGCGGGGAGGCCGGCCTGAGCATCCGCGGGGTGGCCCGGGCCACCGGCGTCGCCCCCGGCAGCATCTACCAACACTTCCGCGACCTGAACGCGCTCGCCGAAGGCCTGCACGAGTTCGAATGTGAACGGCTGCTCGCGCTCCTCGAACGCGCCGCCGCCGGCCCGGCCGACCCCGTCGAGCAGCTGCGCGCCCAGCTCGTGGCCTACTGCGACTTCGCGCTCGCCAACCCCGGTCACTACCGGATCCTGTTCCGCCGTCCGGACGCCCCACCCCCGGACCCGTTGACCACCCCGCTCGGCCAGGTCGTCGGCGTGTTCGTCGCGGGATTCGAACGCTGCCGCGACGCCGGTCTCGGAGTCCGCCTGCCCGGCCGCGATGCCGGCCTGATGGTCTTCAGCACCATCCACGGCCGGGTCGCCATCCTCCTCAGCTACGGCACCGGCGACATCCACGAACACCTCGCGCGGACGATCGACCAACTGCTGTCGCTCCTCGTCGACACCTGACGCGGCGCCCACACCGCCGCCACGCGCTCGCGGCCGTCCCGAACACCTGCCGCTCGCCGGACGACGGTCCGTTCCATGCCCGCACTCGTCCGCGCGCTCCACCCGAAAGCGCGCGAGTGGGAGCTCAGCCGTGTACGGCGAGTCCGAAGAACTCGCTGATCGCCTGCGCGGTGTCGAAGGTGTGGTCGGTCCTGCCCACGAGGAGGCGGGGCCTGGCCGTCTTGGGCCCGGGAATGGTGTGACCGCCTCCGTGCACCGCGTAGAGGGTCACCGGCAGGTGGTCCGGCTGGCGGTGGTCGGTGCGCTCCACTCGGGTCGACCCGGCCGCGGCGCCCACGGGTGACGTGACGGGATCGGCGGTGATGCCGTTGCGGCGCGCGTAGTACGCGGCAGTATCCGGAGCCGACAGGCCCAGCCCGCGAGGAAGGAACCGGTACATCCTGGCCATTCCTCCCCCGTACGGGGTGATCGGATCCTTCGTCCCGTGCACGAACATGACGGGCACGGGCTGCCGCCGCGGGGAATCGGGAGCGAAGTTCTCCGGGACGGGCTGGGTCGCCGACAGGACGACCGCGCCCGCCAGCGCCGAAGGCATCTCGTGGATCAGCCGCATGACCAACTGTCCGCCGTTGGAGAACCCGACCACGTGCGCTCCCGCACCGTCGCCGCCGTAGCGGCTCCGCAGGAGATCGATGACCGCCTCGGCGAAGGCGACGTCGTCGACGCCGTCGGCCCGCGCAGCGGTGGAGTTGCTGATCTTGGCATCGTTCCAGTGCCGCTTGTAGCCATCGAGGTAGGCGACGACGGCCCCGCGCTGCGCCCCGATGTGATCGAAGGTGTTCGCGGTGAACGACCGGATCACGGCGGCGGACTGCATGGAGCCGTGGAACACCAACACGACCGGCACAGGGCCCGCAACCGGCTGCTGGTGGCGCACCACGGTCAGCGTGCGAGTCCGGCCGGCGACCACCACCGACTCGGGCGACACCCTGACCTCAGACGTCGTGTTCATGACCGGTCCCGTCCCCTACGAAGGCGGCAGCGGCGACTGCCCTGCCGTGCGGATGGCTCCACCGTACCGGAAACCGGATGAGCTATCCGATCGGACTTGCTATCCGACTTGCGTGCTAGCGTGACCCCATGACGGACACGGCCGCCGGCCGGCAGCCGGCGCTGCGCAAGGACGCCGCTCGAAACCGTCGCCGCATCGTGGAGGCTGCGCGGGCACTGGTGCACGACGGGAAGCCGGTCCCGCTCAATGCCGTCGCGCACGCGGCCGATGTCGGTGTCGGCACCGTCTACCGCCACTTCCCTACCCCGGAAGCGCTGGTCGAAGCCCTGGCCACAGACCGGTTCACCGCCCTGATCGACCAGGCCGAACACGCCGCCGCGGCATCCGATCCCCCGCGGGCCCTGCGCGCCTTCCTGAAGGCCGCCGTGACCGCCTACTTCCGGGATGACACCTTCGCAGCGGCGGCCGTCGACCCGAACCCCGCGACACCCGAAGTACAGGCCCTGCGCAACCGGCTCCACGACGCGCTCCGCGAGCTCCTCGCCCGGACGGCCGCCGACGACGCGTTGCACCCGGCGCTCACGGTCGCGGACATGATGCTGTTGCTGTGCGGAGTCGGCTTCGCCCTCCGTCACGCCGCTGACCGCGACGACCCCGCCCTGCCCGACCGCTACCTCAACGCCCTGCTCGACGGCGCCCTCACCCGCCACGAGCACGGCGGGTGAGGCGTGGCGCGGGACAAGGATCGCCGGTTCCTCGGCTGGGCCGCTCCCCGGCAACGACCTGATCTCCGACCCGAGGGCCACGAACGAGGCATCCAGTGGGAACGCTGGGCAGACCGGCAACACCCGACGGTACGCAGGCCGACTCCGGCGGTGCGCAGATCAGCTCAGCTCAGCTGAGCGCCAGGCACGACCCGCGGTACTCCATGATCGTGCGCGCGGCCGCCGAGCCGGCCCGCTACGCCACATCGCCCGAGAACGGGACTCGGCTTCGTCATCACAGGTTGGTCAGCAGAAGCCCGCGCGCACCTTCTCGCGCTCCCGCACCGGGCCGAACTCGGCAGGCTGGCAGGTGGTCTCGAGCACCGACATCCAGAGGTCACCATCGGGGTCGACCTGGTTGCGACGACTCGTCATCAGGGACAGCGGGACGTGCACGAAGCGTTGCCGCCACCGCGCGACGGCGGCCGCCGTGCGACCGGCCATGGCCGCGTGCACCGCGGCGTGGGCCAGCCGCAGGCAGTAGACGCCGTCGTAGGCGTTCGCGGCGACGCTGCGGATCGCGTAGCTCGGGTCGATGTAGCGGATCGTGGGCGCGAGGCCGACCGTCGTCAGGTGCGCGGTGATCCGCTGCTTGAGCAACTCCCCGATGTCACCGAGCTTGAGGTTGCCCGACGCGTCGGTTGCGCGACCGTTGTGCTCCGGTAGGCCGTGGTCCAGGAGCTCCTGGCCCGCCCCCTCGCCGAGGACGATCACCACGCGGCCCTTCGTCCGCACGTGCCTCTCGATGTGGGCCAGCAAGCCGTCCTCACCCTCGAGCACGAACGGCACCTCGGGGATCAGGACGATGTCCGCGGCACTGGATGCCAACGCGGCGTAGGTGGCGATGAAGCCCGAGTGGCGGCCCATCAGCTTCACGATCCCGACGCCGTTCGGGCTGGCCGCGGCTTCGACCGCGACCGCGGAGATGAATTCGGTGGCTCGCGCGAACGCGCTCTGGAACCCGAACGAATGGTCGGTGAAGGGCAGGTCGTTGTCGATCGTCTTCGGAACCCCGATGACCGCCATGTCGAGGCCGCGCTCCCGGATCGCATCGCTGAGGTACGTCGCGGCGCGCATCCCGCCGTCGCCACCGATGACGAACAGGATGTCGACGTCGCGCAGCACGAGGCTGTCGACCATCTCGTCGGCGTCCTGGCCGCCGCGTGAGCTGCCCAGGATGGTGCCGCCGGAGTGGTGGATGTCGCGGACGCCCTCCAGCGTCAGGTCGACGGTGTCGTAGCGGTTCTCGGCCGTCAGCCCCTGGAGGCCGTTGCGGAAGCCCAGGATCCGCTTGACCCGGTAGTGCACGGCGAGTTCCTTGACCAGACCGCGGATGACGTTGTTGAGGCCGGGGCACAGCCCTCCGCAGGTCACGATCCCCGCGGTCACCTCCGCGGGATCGAAGTAGATCTTGCGGCGTGGGCCCGCGGCTTCGAAACTGGGGGCCTGGACGGACGGCAGGCTGTGCTCGGCCAGCATCGAGACGGTGTCTTCGAGCAGGACCCGGTCGCCCTCTGCGACGTAGTGCGGCGAGGTCTGCTTCGTGGAGATCATCTCGTTCAACGGCGAGTCGAAACGACACTCGCCGAGGTCACGGACTCGGAGGTCTTCCAGGTGCAAAGTCACCGAATCTCCTTGGTGATGGCGGCGGCGTCAGTCGAAGGTGGTGTGCGTGATGTGGCGGATCTGGCCTCGGGAGATCAGCAGCGACTCGACGACGGTCGTGCCGCCTCCGGTGCGCGGCCTCCCGAGCAGGGGCCCGCCGTTGACCCCCGAGGCGACGAAGAACGCGTCTCCCGCCACGAGCTCGGCACAGTCGTAGACGCGGTCGAGTGACATGCCGGCCGCCCGGATGGCGTCCGCCTCCTCGTCGCGTTGCGGAGCCAGGCGGCCCAGCATGCCGCCACCCAGTGCTCGGACCGCCGCGGCCGTCATCACGCCCTCCGGTGTGCCGCCGACCCCGAGCAGGAGGTCGATGTCGAAGGTCGGCATCAGCACCGCCAGGCTCCCGCCGACGTCGCCGCCCGCAGGTGTCTGCACCGCCGCGCCCGCCCGCAGCACGCGGGCGATCAGCTCCTTGTGCCGCGGCTTGTCCATGATGACCACGCGCAGGTCGGCGACCTCCTTGCCGAGCGCCTCGGCGACCTTGGCCAAGGTCTTCTCGGGAGGGTCGTCGAGATCGATGACGTCCTTCGCCCGCGGTGGCACGACGATCTTGTCCATGTAGAACCCGGGCCCCGGCGACCACAACGTGCCGGCTTCGCCGAACGCGATGGTGGCCAGGGAACCAGGCAGATCCCGCGCGCAGAACGAGGTGCCCTCGAGGGGATCGACGGCGATGTCGAAGTCGGGTCCGTGGCCGTTGCCGACCACCTCCCCGTTGAACAGCATCGGGGCGTCGTCCTTCTCCCCCTCCCCGATGACCACGGTCCCCCGCCCCGGCGCGTCGGCCAGGGCAGCGCGCATGGCCGAGGTGGCCGCGGCGTCGGCGCCCTTCTGGTCGTTCCGGCCGACCCAGGCGTAGCCGGCCACCGCGGCGCTGCGGGTGGCGGCCAGCGCCACCGCTTCCAACGTGCTGATGTCTGCATCCGGCATCTCTCTGGCTCCTCAGGGTGGTGTCATCGGGTCGCGGAGGGCCCGGCAGTCACTCGAGGTTCGCGTGCAGGCGCCACAGCTCGCGGGCCTGGCTGCCGCCGGTCTTCCACAGCGAGTGGAACAGCGCGTCCGTGATCAGCAGTACGGACTGTTCGAACAGGCTGCCCGCGTACTGGACGGAGGCGGTGCCGTCGAAGTCCTGCTTGGCGGCGGCCGGGACGATGAGCACCTCGGTCGCGATCCCGGCCAGCGGCGAGTCGGCCGCCGTGGTCAGTGCGATCACGTCCGCGCCCTGGTCACGAGCCGTCTGCGCGGCCCGCACCACGCGGCCCGTGGTGCCCGATCCCGACGCCGCCACCAGGACGTCGCCAGAGCCGATCGCCGGAGCGGTGACCTCGCCGACGACGTGGGTCGGGAGCCCGAGGTGCATGAACCGCATCGCGGCCATCTGCAGGGCGAGCCCACTGCGCCCGGTCCCGACGGTGAACACCTTCGGCGCGTTGAGCAGCAACGCCCCGGCCCGCACCCAGGCCGCGGACTGGACCCCGGCACTCACCTTGTCCACCTCGCCGACGACGGCGCGGGTGGCGTCCGAGAAGTGAACGGGATCGAGCTTCTTGACAATCGACCGAGTCAACGAAATCTCCCTCTTGTGATCTGACTGCGGGTCATCCCCGCGCGGATGCCACGCTGCGCCGGGCCGCGTCGACCACGGCCTCGGTGGTGATGCCGAACTCCGTGAACAGGGTCGTGAAGTCGGCCGAGGCGCCGAAGTGCTCCAGCGACACGATCTCGCCCGCGTCCCCGGCGAACCGGTGCCACGGCGCAGCGATGCCCGCCTCCACGACGACCCGCGCCCGCACCGCGGGCGGCAGAACCTCGTCCCGGTAGGACCGGTCCTGCCGGTCGAACCACTCGACGCACGGCATCGACACCACCCGGGTCGGGATCCCGTCGGCTTCGAGGACCCTCCTGGCATCCACTGCCAGCTGGACCTCCGAACCGGTGCCGACCAGCACCACCTCGGGAGAGCCCGAGGTCGCCTCGGCGATCACGTACCCGCCGCGCGCGACCCCCTCGGCGGAGGTGCCTTCCAGGGTCGGCACGTTCTGGCGGGTGAGCGCCAGCCCTGCCGGGCCGCCGGTGTCCTCCAGCACGGCCTTCCAGGCGTGCGCGGTCTCGTTCGCGTCCGCCGGACGCACCACGGACAGACCGGGGATCGCGCGCAGCGACGCCAGCTGCTCGACGGGCTGGTGGGTCGGACCGTCCTCGCCGAGACCGATCGAGTCGTGCGTCCACACGTAGACGACCGGCAGCCGCATCAGCGCGGCCAGCCGCACCGCCGGGCGCATGTAGTCGCTGAAGATGAGGAAGGTGCCGCCGTAGGGCCGGGTGCCGCCGTGCAGCGCGATCCCGTTGAGGATCGACCCCATCGCGTGCTCGCGGATGCCGAAGTGCAGCGTGCGGCCGTACGGCTGGGCCGTCCAGGCCGCGGTGGAGATCTCGGTCGGGCCGAAGGAGTCCGCGCCCTTGATCGTGGTGTTGTTGCTCTCGGCGAGGTCCGCCGACCCGCCCCACAGCTCGGGCAGCACCTCCCCGAGCGTGGCCAGCACCGCGGCCGACGCCTTGCGCGTGGCGACCGTCCCGCCGTCCGCCTCCCAGGTCGGCAGGCCGTCGGCCCACCCGGCAGGCAGGTCGCGGGCGACGAGGCGGTCCAGCAGCGCCTTGCGTGCGGGGTTGGCCTGCGCCCAGGCGTCGAACTCGAGCTGCCACTTCTCGTGGTCGGCCCGGCCGCGCTCGGCCACCTCACGGGTGTGGCGCAGGACGTCGTCGTCGACCTGGAAGCTCTGCTCGGGGTCGAAGCCGACGGCGCGCTTGACCCCGGCGAGCTCCTCGGCCCCCAGCGCGGCGCCGTGCGCCTTGCCGGTGTTCATCAGGGTCGGCGCCGGGTAGCCGATCACGGTGCGCAGCACGATCAGCGTCGGGCGCGCGGTCTCGGCCTTGGCCTGCTCGACCGCCGCCAGGAATCCGGCGACGTCCTCGCCGCCGTCGACCGTGAGGACGTGCCAGCCATAGGCCTCGTAGCGCTTGGCGGTGTCCTCGGACAGGGCGATGCGCGTGTCGTCCTCGATCGAGATCTCGTTGCTGTCGTAGATCACGGTGAGGTTGCCCAGCTGCTGGGTGCCCGCCAGCGACGACGCCTCGGACGTGACGCCCTCCTCGATGTCGCCGTCGGACGCGATCACGTAGACCTGGTGGTCGAACACGCTCCTTCCCGGCTCGGTGTCCGGGTCGAACAGCCCGCGCTCACGGCGGGCGGCCATCGCCATCCCGACCGCGTTGGCCAGGCCCTGGCCGAGGGGGCCGGTGGTGGTCTCCACGCCCACGGTGTGCCCGTACTCGGGGTGGCCCGGTGTCAGGGAACCCCACCGGCGCAGGGCTTTCAGGTCGTCGAGCTCCAGGCCGTAGCCGGAGAGGAACAGCTGGATGTACAGGGTGAGGCTCGAGTGTCCGGCGGACAGCACGAACCGGTCCCTGCCGAGCCACTGCGCATCGCCGGGGTCGTGCCGCATGACTCGCTGGAACAGCGCGTAGGCGACGGGCGCGAGGCTCATCGCCGTGCCGGGATGTCCGCTCCCGCACTGCTCGACCGCGTCCGCGGCCAGTACGCGGGCGGTGTCGACCGCGCGCTGGTCCACATCGGACCAGTCCTCGGGCACTCGCCGGGTGGTCAGCCGAACGACCTCGCCGGCGGATTCATGTGGTGACATGGACGGGCACTCCCTGAGTTCGCCGCGTGGGGGTGGGTCAGCGGGTGGCGCGCTTCTTGAGCTCGGCCGCAGCGGCGCCCGGGTCAGAAGCGTTGTAGATGGCTCCACCGGCCACCGCCACCACCGCACCGGCCTCACGCACCG
>NZ_NKYF01000016.1 GCF_002262885.1 Pseudonocardia sp. MH-G8
CGAGGTCTACACCGCCCTAACCCACAGCCACCAAGATCTTCAGATCACGGGTTGACTTCCATAGGAGCATCGGGAGGGTGGAGCCTTCTTCGCGAGTCGGGGTGTGGGCGCATGTGTGTCGTGGGCGGGGTGCGTGCCTCAGGCGGCCGCCTCGTCCGCCGCGCGCAGCACGCGCAACGCGTTGCGTCCGGCGAGCTTCGCGCAGTCCTCCTCGCTCCAGCCCCGCTCGAGCAGCGCGGCGAACAACACCGGGTAGCGCGACACGTCCTCCAGGCCGACGGGCAGCTCCACCGTGCCGTCGTAGTCGCCGCCGAGGCCGATGTGGTCGACGCCTGCCACCTCGCGGGCGTGCTCCACGTGCGCCACGACGTCGGCGAGCGTGGCCCGGGGGCACGCCGGGCCGTCCCAGGTGGCGGTGAAGGCGGTGCGCGTGGCCACGTCGCGGTGGTCCTGGCCCGCCGCCGCCATCGCCTCCCCCAGCTCCCGGTCCCAGTCGGTCACCGCCGCCGAGACGAAGCGCGGCACGAACGTCAGCATGCAGGCCCCCCCGTTCGCGGGCAGCGCGCCCAGCACGTCGTCGGGCACGTTGCGCGGGTGGTCGTTCACCGCGCGGCACGAGGAGTGCGTGAACAGAACCGGCGCCGCGGTCGTGGCCAGCGCGTCGCGCATCGTGGTGGCGGCGACGTGCGAGAGGTCGACGATCATCCCGATCCGGTTCATCTCCCGCACGACCTCGCGGCCGAAGTCGCTCAGACCTCCGTGCACCGGCTCGTCGGTGGCCGAGTCGGCCCACTCGGTGTTCGCGTTGTGGGTGAGCGTCAGGTACCGGACGCCCAGGCGGCGCAGCGCCCGCAGCACCCCGAGCGATCCGGCGATGCCGTGCCCGCCCTCGGCGCCGAGCAGCGAGGCCACCCGGCCCTGCGCGAACGCGGCCTCGGCGGCGTCGGCCGTGGTGGCCAGGGCGAGGTCCGGGTAGCGCTCGGTGAGCCGGTGCACGAGCTCGACCTGCTCCAGCAGGGCCGTCACCGCATCGGAGCCGGCGAACGAGCACGGCACGTACACCGACCAGAACTGCACCCCCACCCGTCCGGCCCGCAGCCGTGGCAGGTCGGTCTGCAACGCGGGCATCCCGGCCACCAGGTCGGTGCCGGCGACGGCGTCGGCCGGGTCCGGGCCCGCGACCTGGCGCAGCGCCCACGGCAGGTCGTTGTGCCCGTCCACGAGCGGGGTGGCGGTGAGCAGCGCCTCGGCGCGCGGAAGGTGGTCCACACCGCCAGTCTGCCGCTCGCGTGGCACCGTGTGGACGTGAGCATCGCACGTGACAGGGACCCGTCGGGTCGACCCCGCAACTCCCGCCCCCGCGACGCGGCGGGCCACCCGCTGCCGCACGGCGCGGAGGGTGCGGAGCGGGTTCCCGAGGACCTGGTGCTGAGCGCGCAGGACAGCGTCACCGAGGCCCAGCGCCTGCTCGATGCCGGCCTGCCCTTCCCCGCCCACGACGTGCTGGAGGCCGCGTGGAAGGCAGCCCCGGCGCAGGAGCAGGAGCTGTGGCGCGGGCTGGCCCAGCTCGCCGTCGGACTGACGCACGCGCAGCGCGGCAACGCCAAGGGCGCCGCGGCGCTGCTGGAACGGGCCGCGGACCGGATCGGGGCCTGGGCCGCGCCGCCGCCCGCAGGCGTCGACGTCCGCGGGCTCCGCGCGTTCGCCGACGCGCTCGCGGCGCGGATCGCCGCGGACGGCCTCACCGGCATCCCCGAGGCGGACCTGCGCCCACGCCTGCGCGGCTGACCGCACGCGGTGATCGCCGGTCCGGCGCACAATCCGGCAGCCCGCCGCCGTCCGCGCACCCATCCGACGATCATGCGGCCGCGCCGGAACCGGTTGGCCCGCTCCGCGTGACTCCGCCATGATCGGCGGGTGCCGCTGCCCACGTCCGCGCCGACGCTCACCGACGGCGTGGTGACCCTGCGCGCCCACGCACCTGCCGACGCCGACAGCGTGCTGGCGATGGCCCGCGACCCCGAGACCCGGCGTTGGACGAGCATCCCCGACCCCTACCGCCCCGATGATGCACGGCGCTGGATCGAGGAGAAGGCCCCGCAGGACTGGCGCAGCGGCGTGGCGTTCCGCTGGGCCGTCGAGGCCGACGGACGCTTCGCCGGCAACCTGGACGTGAGCCCGGGCCCGCCACCGTCGGTCGGCTTCGGGCTCGCACCCGCGGCCCGCGGGCGCGGGGTGATGTCGGCGGCACTGCGGCTCGCGGCGCGCTGGGCGTTCCACGAGGCCCGGTTGCCGGTGCTGCACTGGTGGGCGCAGGCGGGCAACCTCGCCTCCTGGCGGGTGGCGCACGCCTGCGGCTTCCGGCACGAGGGCACCCGCCGCCTCGCCGTGGCCCGGCGCGGGGAGCTGCGCGACGGCTGGTTCGCCTCGCTGGCCGCGGGCGATGCCCTGTCCCCGCGGACGACCTGGTGGCCGACGCCCGTCCTGACCGGGGAGCGGGTCCGGTTGCGCCCGCACACGGCCGCGGACCTGCCGCGGATCGTGCAGGCGTGCTCGGACCCGCGCACCCGGCGCTGGTTGCCGGGCCTTCCGCACCCCTACACCGAGCAGGAGGCGCAGGAGTTCGTCCTGGCCGCCCGGCTCGGCGAGTCGCTCGGGCGCAGCGTCACCTGGGCGGTGGCGCACCCGGACGACGACCGGCTGCTCGCGAACGTCTCCGTGTTCGCCCTCGACGACACGATCAACCCGACCAGCGGCGAGGTCGGCTACTGGGCCCACCCGGACGCCCGGGGACGCGGCGTGGTCGGCGAGGCGCTGGACCTCGTCGTGGCCCACGCCTTCACGCCGGTGACCGCGGGCGGGCTGGGCCGCCACCGGCTGCAGATCGGCGCGGCCTGGTCCAACACGGCGAGCCGCCACGTGGCCGAGCGCGCCGGCTTCCGCCTCGCCGGGCGCTTCACGCGCGACGGCGTGGTCGGGGTCGGCGCCGACCGGGCGATCGAGGACGGCGCCTGGTACGAGCTGCTCGTGTGAGCGGCGCCGCTCGGCGGCGCGCCGCTACCGGGGCATCCGGCGCCACAGGGCCCGTGGCGCGTGGCGCAGCACGGCGAAGATCGGGCGCAGGACCGCAGGCACCCACACCTCGCCGCGGCCGGCCCGCAGCGCGGCCACCGTGGCGTCGGCGACCTGGGCCGGTGTGGACGAGAACGGCGCCGGCGCCATCCCGTCGGTCATGCGACCGATGACGAACCCCGGCCGCACCAGCACCAACCGGGCGCCGCTGCCGTGCAGGGAGTCGGCGAGGCCGCCGGCGAAGCCGTCCAGGCCTGCCTTCGCCGAGCCGTAGACGAAGTTGGCCCGCCGCACCCGCGCCCCCGCGACCGACGAGAACACCACGAGCGCGCCGTGGCCCTGGCTGCGCAGGATCGCGGCCAGGTGCAGCAGGACGGCGACGTGGGCCACGTAGTCGGTGTGCACGATCGCCAGCGCGTGTGCGGGGTCGCGCTCGGCGCGGGCCTGGTCGCCGAGGATCCCGAAGGCGACCACGACGACGTCGAGCCTCCTGTGGCGGCGCACGACGTCGAGCAGGACGGCGCGGTGGGTGTCGAGGGCGTCGGCGTCGAACTCGACCCGGTCCACCTCCGCGGCCCCCGCCGCGCGCAGCAGCTTCTCCTCGGCATCCAGCTCGGTACTGCGCCGCGCCGCCAGCACCACCGTGGCGCCCGCGGCGATCCGCCGCGCCACCTCCACCCCGATCTCGCTGCGCCCCCCGAGCACCAGCACCGTCTCCCCCATCCGCCGAGCGTGGCACAGGCCACCGACGGCGCCGCAGCGGTCCCCCGGGCCCGCGGTGTCGCTGCGCAGGCCGGGAACGATCGGCCGAGACCGCCGGGGATACTGGCAGGCATGCGCGCGGCGGTACTCGGACTCCCCGTCGGACACTCGCTGTCCCCGGTGCTGCACTCGGCGGCCTACGCCGCGCTCGGGCTCGAGGGCTGGCACTACGACGCGCACGAGTGCGACGAAGCCGGTCTGGCGGGGTTCGTCGCCGGGCGAGGGCCCGAGTGGGCGGGGCTGTCGTTGACGATGCCGCTCAAGCGGGTGGCTCTGGACGTCGCCCGCGAGGTCTCCCCGCTCGCGGCCGCCACCGGCGCGGCCAACACCCTGGTCCTGCGCGACGGGCGCCGCTACGCGGACAACACCGACGTCGCCGGCGTCGTCGCGGCGCTGCGCGGGGCCGGCGCCGCACCGGGCGGTCGCGCCGTGGTGCTGGGCGCGGGCGGCACGGCCCAGGCCACTCTCGCCGCGCTGCCCGCATTGGGGATCCACGACGTCGCGGTGCTGGTGCGCAGCCGCTCCCGCACGGGCGGGCTGGACGCGGCGGCGAAGCGCCTCGGCGTCGCACCCTCGGTCTCCGACGCCCTCACCGACCCGGCCCGGACCGGGGCCGAGCTCGCCGCGGCCGACGTCGTCGTCTCCACGCTCCCCAGCGGCGCCGCCGACGCGTTCACCGGTGTCCGCGCGGGCGCCGTCCTGCTCGACGTGGTCTACGCACCGTGGCCGACGGCCTTCGCCGCGGCGGCCGAGGCGGCGGGGGCGCGCGTCGTCAGCGGTCTGGAGATGCTGCTGCACCAGGCCGTGGCGCAGGTGGAGCTGATGACCGGGAGGACACCACCGGTGGCGGCCATGCGCGACGCCCTCGACGCGGCGGACGCCGCGCGGGTCTGACCCGCCACCTATCATCCGCCCATGGAGGGCAGCAGGAACGCGCCGGCACGGCCGGGCACCAACCTGCCGCGCATCGCCGACTTCAACCAGGCGGTGATCCTCAACGCCGTGCGGCACGCGCCCGAGGGCCTGTCGCGCGTGGAGCTCGCCGAGCTCACCGGCCTGTCCGCCCAGTCGGTATCCAACATCACCCGCAGGCTGCTGGACCGCGACCTCATCACGGAGGCGGGCACGCTCGTCCCGGCCGGGCGCGGGAAGCCGCGCACGTTGCTGCGGCTGCACGCGGGCGGGCACTTCGCGATCGGCGTGCACATCGATCCCACCGTCACCACGGTCGCCCTGCTCGACCTCGTGGGCGACGTCGTGGCGTCGGTGCGCACGCTGCCCGCCTCCGCGGCGTCCCCGACGCGGCTGGTCGGCGCGGTCACCGCGGCCGCCGAGGGGCTGGTCGCGGCCACCGGCGTCGACGCGCGGCGGGTGCTGGGGCTGGGCATCGCCGCGCCCGGCCCGCTCGATCCGGGGGCCGGCGTCGTGCTGGAGCCCCCGCTGCTGCCCGGGTGGACGCACGTGGGGCTGCGCGCGCTGCTGCACGAGGCCACCGGCTACCCGGTGGTGCTGCACAAGGACGCGGCCGCGGCGGCGCTGGCCGAGCTGTGGCGGGGTCCGCGCGGGTCGGCGTTCGCGCTCGAGGACTTCGTGTTCCTCTACCTGGGCACCGGCCTCGGCGCGGGCCTCGTCGTGGGCGGCGAACTGTTGAGCGGCACCACGAACAACGCCGGCGAGATCGGGCACCTGATGGTGGCCGCCGACGGGCCGCGCTGCAACTGCGGTCAGCGCGGCTGCGTCGGGGCGGCCTGCATGCCCCGCAACCTGGTGGCCGAGGCCGGCGACGCGGGCCTGCTCCCCCGGCCGGGCACCGGCGACCGCGAGATCGACGACCGCGAGATCGACGAGCTGTTCACCGACCTGTGCGCGCTCGCCGCGGACGGCAGCGCGCCGGCGCGCCGGATCCTGGAGGCCAGCGCGTTCCGGCTGGCCCGCGGCGCCGCCACCGTGAGCAACCTGCTCGACGTGCGCGCCGTGGTCTTCGGCGGCCCGATCTGGGACCGGATCAGCGCCGTGTTCCTGCCGATCCTGCGCGACACCCTGCTCACCACCACCGAGGCCCGCCAGGTGCACCCCGTCACGGCGCTGGGCAGCTCACTCGGCGCCGACGTAGGCGCGATCGGCGCCGGCTGCCTGGTCCTGGAACACGCGTTCTCGACGCGCCCGGCCACCCTGCTACTGGGGCAGGAACTCGAAATGGCCACCTTGGAGCCATAGCGCTGTTCTCAGGCCGAGAGACAGCAGTACGGCTCCAAGGTGCGGGTGGTTCACCCCTTGACGCCGCCCGCTGCCGTGAAGCCTGCACCCAGGCGGCGGCCCAGCAGCAGGTAGAGCAGCACGACCGGGGCCGAGTAGAAGATCGAGAACGCGGCGAGCTGGCCGTAGGCGACCTGCCCGTACTGCGAGGAGAACGTGAAAAGGCTGACCGCGGCCGGCAGCTTCTCCGGCGAGAGCAGCAGCATGAACGGCACGAAGAAGTTGCCCCACATGCCCACGAACGTGAAGATCGTGACGACCGCCATGCCCGGGCGCACCAGCGGCAGCACCACCGACCAGAGCGTCCGCACCATCGAGGCGCCCTCCGTCCAGGCGCTCTCCTCCATGTCGACGGGCACGCCGTCGAAGAAGTTCTTCGTCAGGAAGATCGCGAACGGCAGCGAGGACGTCGCGAGGAACAGGATCGCCCCGGGCATCGAGTCGACCAGGTTGATCTGCACGAACATCGCGTACACCGGGATCATGATCGCGGTGATCGGCAGCCCGGTCGCGAAGATGATCGTGAGCAGGAACGGGCGGCTGGCCCGGGAGCGGTAGCGCGAGAGCGGGTAGGCCCCCAGCGCGGCGCACACCACGGTGATGAGCGTGGCGCCCCCGCAGAGCACCAGCGAGTTCCACAGCGGCCGGAACGTCGTCTCCACGTTCATGATCTCGCGGTAGTTCGCGAGGCTCGGTTCCTCGGGCCAGGACACGGTCAGGGACGCGTTCGGGTCGAACGAGGCGAGCACGACCCACAGCAGCGGGATGCAGTAGAACGCCGCGATGAGCAGCAGGCCGACGTTGGACGCGACGGCCGCGCGCCGGACCCCGCGGACGCGCGCGCTGGTCCCGCGGACCGGGGCAGCGGCGGCGGGACGGTCCTGCACCGTTGTCATACCTTGTCCTCCTTGGGGAGCACCCGCAGGTACACGATCGAGGCGAGACCGCCGATGAGCAGCAGGAGCAGCGCCACCGCGGTGCCGAAGCCGAGCTGCCCGTAGCTGAACGCCTGCTCGTACATGTAGAGCGGCAGCGTCTGGCTGGACGTGCCGGGCCCGCCGGTCGTCATGATGTAGATCAGTCCGAACACCGACAGCGTCTGCAGCGTGATGACCATGAGGTTCGTCATGATCGACGGGCGGAGCAGCGGCAGGGTGATCGAGAAGAACCGCCGCGCGGGGCCCGCACCGTCCATGCGGGCGGACTCCTCGATCTCGGGCGAGATCTGCGCCAGCGCGGCGGTGTAGATCAGCATGGAGAACGCGGTGCCGCGCCAGATGTTCGCGAAGGACACGGCGAGGATGGGCAGCGAGAACAGCAGGTCCTGCGGGGGGATCCCGACCACGCCCAGCAGCGCGTTCAACGACCCCTCGTCGCCGAGGAAGGTGTACCAGAGGTAGCCCGTGACGACCTCCGGCAGGATCCACGCCCCGATGACGATCATGCCGGTGATCGCGGTGACCGCCTTGCTCGCCTGCCGCATCAGCAGCGCGAGCAGGAGGCCGAGGATGTTCTGGCCGATCACCGCCGAGACGATCGTGAACACCAGGGTCAGGCCCACGGAGTTCCAGAAGGCGCCCGTCGTGAACGCCTCGGTGAAGTTCTCCAGGCCGACGAACTCCGTGGAGGACGAGCCCTCGCCGCGCAGCGCCTTGTTGGTCAGCGACAGGTAGATGCTGTAGACGACCGGCCCCGCGAGGAACAGCAGCAGCAGCACCACGGCCGGGGTGAGCGGGGAGGCTCGCAGCACCGACCGGCGCCGGTTGGGCTGGTTGCGCGGGGCGGGCGGCGCCGGGGCTCCGCCGCGTTCGGTCGGGGTCGTCGCCGGGGCCGCCATCACGCCTCCTGCGCCGTGCTGTCGCCGCCGACGATGTCGGCCACCGCCAGGTCGTACTCCGCCACCGCCGCTTCCGGTGGGGCGCCGCGCATCGCCGCGTCGGCCGCGGTCTGCAGCGCGGTGGAGATCTGCGGGTACGGCGCGAGCGCGGGCCGGTACGTGGCCATCGGCACCAAGCCGGTGAAGAACTCGATCGTGGGCGAGTACCCGCGGTACTCGGGATGGTTCACGACGTCGCGCCGGTTGCTGACCTTGTTGTCGTCGATCGTCCAGGCCAGCACGTGTTCGGTCGAGCACATCTCCGTGAGGAACTGCCACGCGAGCTCGGGGTTCCGCGCCCGGCTCGGCAGGCCCCACGACCAGCCGCCGGCCAGCGTGACGACGCCGGGGTCCTGCCCGGACTGCGTCGGCATCGCCGCGACCGCCATCGTCTGCGCCCACTCGGGCCACTCGCCCGGCTTGCCCGGACCCCAGTTCTGGTTGATCCAGTTGCCGTCCAGCGCCACGGCGATCTTCCCCTCCGGCAGCCAGGACGTGTAGATCGTCTCGCTGATGTTCGCGTCCAGCGCGTCGGCGATGCCGGGCCCCAACTCCTCGGCGTACAAGGTCTGGATGAACCGCAGCGACTCGACCAGACCCGCGCTCCCAGTGATCCACTTGCGCGTCGCCTCGTCGTACATCACCGAGCCGGTGCCGTAGAGCAGCATCTGCACGCCCTGCATGCTGGTCTTCTCACCCTGCGGCTTCCCGGCGAAGATGTTGACCGGGACGACGTCGGGCAGCTGCTGCTTCAGCGTGCGGAACGTGGCGAGCAGGTCGTCCCAGCTCCGGGGCTCCCACGGCAGCGGGATGCCGGCCTGCGTGAAGAGCTCCTGGTTGTACCAGAGGGCCCGGGTGTCGGTGGGCGCCGGGATCGCGTAGGTCCGGCCGTCCTCACCCTGCACGGCCTTGCGCGCCACGTCGTAGAACTCGTTCCACAGCGGCCACGACGCCACGCGGTCGTCGATCGGGCGCAGGTAGCCGGCCGCGATGTCGGACTTCAGGATGAACGTGTCCTCGTAGACGATGTCCGACGTGGTGCGCTCCGAGGACATCATCAGCTCGTTCTTCGTGAAGTAGTCGTTCTCCGACGCCACGAGCGGCACGAGCTCCACCGTGACGTCCGGGTGGCGCAGCGCGAATGACGCGGCCGCCCTCTGCAGGTAGGTGCCGTGGATGCGCCCCGAGCCCCACTGCTGGTAGCTGACGCGGAGCGTGTTCGGCGCGGCCGAAGCGCCGCCGCACCCCGCGGTGGCCAGCAGCGGTGTCGCGACGACGGCGCCACCGAGCGCCTTCAAGATGGTGCGCCGAGCCAGTGGCCGCGTACTGCGCGAAGCGGTCATCGAAGTCCCCCGAACCTCGTCGATGAGGGTGGCAGCTCCCACGTAACAGGGCCTAGTAAAAACGATGGACAAAATCTGTCAAGCGGTGGCCCTGATGTGGATCGCGATCACGTAGTCGCCGCCCGTGTACGGCTCGCGCTCCCACGTCGCGAACCGGTCCTCCGGCGTCGCGCCCGCCGCCGCGCACCAGCGGTCGTAGTCGTCGAGGCCGGGCCAGTCGGGTCGCAGCGAGAAGCCCGCGACCAGCCGGCCACCGGGCACGAGGTGCGCCACGCAGGCGGCCACCGCGTCCGCCCGCCGCTCGGGCGCGACGTAGGGCACGACGTTGCCGGCGAGCACCACGACGTCGAACCGCTCCGGGCGGTCCAGGCCGGCGAGGTCCGCCGTGACCCACTCCAGCCCCGGCGCCTTCGCCCGGGCGGCCGCGATCATCTCGGGGTCGGCGTCCACGCCGAGCACCGCGATCCCGCGCCGGTCCAGCTCGATGCCGACGCGCCCGGTGCCGCACCCGGCGTCCAGCACCGTGGCGGGGTGGAAGGACGCCACCAGGTCGGCCTCCCCGTGCATGTTCCGCCCGGCCTCGGCCAGCCGCCGGAACCGCTCGTCGTAGTGCGCGGGGTCGGTCTGCGCGCGCCAGGTCTGCCAGTCGTCGGGGAGCTCGGACACGCGGGTCAGGCTAGAGGCACTGCCACGGAGGTGGGTGACGGATGCTGCCGCGGAGGTGGGTGACGGCGCACCCGCGGCCCGCGCCGGACAGCGCCCGGGGAACAAGCCGCCGGGCGCCGCTGGTTGAGCGTGGACGTGAAGGTGGAGATCTGGTCCGATGTCGTCTGCCCGTGGTGCGCGATCGGCAAGCGCCGGTTCGAGAAGGCGCTCGCGGGGTTCGCCCACCGCGACGAGGTCGAGGTGAGCTTCCACAGCTTCGAGCTCGACCCGTCGGCGCCGCGTCAGCGGGAGGGCGACCTCGCCGAGCACCTGGCCGGCAAGTACGGGATCTCCCGCGAGGAGGCCGCGGACAGGCACCGGCAGATGACCGAGACGGCCGCGGTCGACGGCTGGGACTTCCACTTCGAGCGCGCCCGGGGCGGCAACACGTTCGACGCGCACCGCCTGCTGCACCTGGCTGCCGAGCGCGGCGTGCAGGACGCGGTCAAGGAGCGCTTCTTCCGGGGCTACCTGGAGGACGGCGCGCCGATCGGCGACCCCGAGACCCTGGTGTGGCTCGCCGCCGAGGCCGGCCTCGACGCCGAGGAGGCCCGCGCGGTGCTCGCCACCGACCGCTACGCCGACGCGGTGCGCGCCGACCAGCGGCAGGCCCAGGCCTACGGGATCAGCGCCGTGCCGTTCTTCGTGGTCGACCGGAAGTACGGGGTGGCGGGAGCACAGTCGCCGGAAGCGCTGCGAGAGGTCCTGGAGACGGCGTGGACCGAGGCCCACCCGCTGCAGGTGCTCACGCCGGCCGGTGGCGACACGGACGCCTGCGCCGACGGCTCCTGCAGCGTCTGATCGCAGCGAGCCGCACACCAGGCTGCCCCGGACAACAGCCACGTGCTCCTCGGCCCGCTCACGCGGCCGGTCGACCCCGCCCTGCCCCGCCGGCGATGATCGCCGTGATCAGCACATCAGCGCGGTGCCGGCAGCATCCTTGTACGGCTCACGCGGATCATGCGGCCCTGATCCTTCCGATTCGCGCACCAGGGCGGCCGTGACGACCGCGCCGCGCGACTCGCAACGATCAACGTCGCCGCTCGCGCGGCCAGCCTGCCGGCCGACCGGTCAGGAGACCGGTCGGCGTTGATCGTTACCAGCCGCACACCATGGCTGCCCGGACCACCGCCGCGTACGGCTCGCCCGGATCACCGGCCCCAAATCCATCCGAGTCGCACGCCACCGCGGTGGCGACAGCCGTGACGTGCGACTCGTGGCGATGTCCTCAGTCGCGACGGCCGCGGCCGGCGCCGGCCCCTGCGAAGCCGCGGTCGCGACGCACGTTCGCGCGGCGGCCCTTCAGCGTCGTGGCGCCGCGCAGGCTGCGCAGCACGTCCTCGGCCGCGTGCTCGGGGATCTCCACCAGCGCGTGCCGCTCGTGGATCTGGATGGCGCCGATGTCACGCCCGGACAGGTTCGACTCGTTGGCCAGCGCGCCCACGATGTCCTGCGGCCGCACTCCGCTCGCGCGACCCGCGTTGACGAACAGCCGGGTGGTGCCGGCCTTCGGCGGGCGGGTGCCTGCGGCGGCGCCGCCGCGGCTGCGGGGCTCGCGACGCTCGCCGGCACGAGGGAGCGCGACGACCGGGATGTCCTCGCCGTCGTTCGGGGCGCCGGTGGCCTCCTGCAGCAGCCGGACCGCGGCCGCCGCCACGTCCACGCCGTCGAACTCGGCGGCGAGGACATCCAGCATCGCGCGGACGCCGTCGCCGTCGGTCGGGGCGCCGGGCTCCTCGTCGCGCAGGTCGGCGACGAGCCGCTCCCGCAGCACGGTGGCCGTGCGCGCGAGCCGGGTGGCCCGCAGGTCGGCGGCCGTGGGAACCGGTGCGAACTCGATCGGCTGCCCGGTGAGCCGCTCGACGCCGCGCATCGCGTGGACCTTCGACGGCGGCACCAGCGTGATCGCCACACCCTCGCGACCGGCCCGGCCGACGCGGCCGATGCGGTGCACGTAGGCCTCGGACGACTGCGGCACGTCGTGGTTGACGACGTGCGTGAGCAGGTCGATGTCCAGGCCGCGTGCCGCGACGTCGGTGGCGACGAGCAGCTCGGTGCGGCCGCTGCGCACCCGCTCGACGACCCGGGTGCGGTGCTCCTGGTCCATGCCGCCGTGCAGGGCCTCGGCGCGCAGGCCACGGGCGGTGAGCGTCTCGGTGACGGCGTCGACGTCCAGGCGGGTGCGGCAGAACACGATCGCCGCCGTGGGCCGCTCCGCCTCCAGTACGCGGCCGAGCGCCGCGGTCGTGTGGCTGCGCGGCACCAGGTACGCCGTCTGGCGCACCTTCGGGGCCTCGCCCTCGGGCACGACCTCGCGCCGGATGCGCACCGTGACCGGCTCGCGCAGGTACTTCTGGGCCAGAGTCTCGATGCGCCGCGGCATGGTGGCCGAGAACAGGACGGCCTGGCGGGTGTCGGGCGTGGCGTCCAGGAGCGTCTCGATGTCCTCGACGAAGCCCATGTCGAGCATCTCGTCGGCCTCGTCGAGGACGACGGTCTCGAGCGCGTCCAGGCGCAGCGAACCGCGGTTGAGGAGGTCGATGGCCCGGCCGGGGGTGGCCACGACGATGTCGACCCCCTGCTGCAGCGCCTTCCACTGCGGGCCGACGGGAGCGCCGCCGTACACGGTGACGACGCGGGCGCCGACACCCCGCCCGTAGCGGGTGACGGCCTCGGACACCTGCAGGGCGAGCTCGCGGGTGGGGGTCAGGACGAGGCCGAACGGGGCGTCGCCACGGCTGCGCTCGGGACGCTGCGCGGCGAGGCGCTCGAGGATCGGCAGCGCGAACGCGGCCGTCTTGCCGGTGCCGGTGGCCGCCTGCCCGAGCAGGTCACGGCCCTCGACCAGCGGTCGGATCGACTGGGCCTGGATGGGGCTGGGGTTCTCATAGCCCAGCTCCTCGACCTCGTGCTGCAGCTCGGCGCGCAGCGGGAGGTCGGAGAAGCGGGGCAGGTCGAGCTCGTGCTCGTTCTCGCTCAAGAAAAGTCTTCCGACGCAGGGACGGGAGCACGGACGGCGCTCCCACGGGCGAGCCCGCGGGGCCTACGGCACACGTACTACCTGGCCGGTGCGGTCTCTGAGGTGACTCAACGCGCCACCGACCTCACATAGTCCCAGGTGATCGCGGTCACGGCCGCACCGGGGCTCGTTCTGCGGTCACCGCAGCGCGGGCAGCACGTCCTTCTCCCACGCGGTGAAGAACCCCTCCATGTCGCTGCCCATCTGCGAGACGTAGAGCTCGTCGACGCCGGCGTCGAGGAAGGGGCGGACCTGCGCCACCTGCGCATCGACGTCATCGCCGCAGGCCACCGACTCCCCGATCATGCCGGGCGTCACGAGGGTCTGCCCGTCCATGAAGTCGCGGGGCCGCGGGAGCGTCTGGGCGAGCTGGCCCGGCAGCCCCTGGTTGCCCCAGGTGCGGTGGGCGATGTCGAGCGCGCGCTGCGGGTCGCGGTCCCAGCTCACCTTCGTGCCGGCCTGCACCGGCTTGCCCTGCCCGCCGGACTCCTGGAACACCCGGACCAGGTCGGCGTCGGGCATCGTCGTGATGTACCCGTCGCCGATGCGGCCGGCCAGCTCGGTGGCCTGCGGCCCGAAGCCGGAGACGTAGATCGGCACCGGCTCCGCGGGGAGCGTGTAGATCCGCGCATCCTGCACCTCGTAGTAGGTGCCGTGGTGGCTGACCTCCTCGCCGCCGTGCAGCAGCCGGATCACCTCGATCGCCTCCTCCAGCATCTCCAGCCGCACACCGACCGACGGCCACTGGTCGCCGAGCACGTGCTCGTTGAGGGCCTCCCCGCTGCCGACGCCGAGCACGAACCTCCCGTCCAGCTGCACGGCCGCGGTGGCGGCGGCCTGGGCGATGACCGCAGGGTGGATCCGGAACGTCGGGCAGGTCACCGCCGTCGTGACCGGCAGCGACGTGGCCTGGGACAGCGCGCCGATCACGCCCCACACGAACGGGCTCTGCCCCTGCTCGTCGTTCCAGGGGTGGAAGTGGTCCGAGATCCACAGCCGCTCGAAGCCCGCGGCCTCCGCGCGCTTGGCCTGGTCGATGAGCTCCTTGGGACCGAACTGCTCGCTGGACAGGAAGTAGCCGATGCTCGCCATGCCTCTCCCCTACCCGCGATCGGGCCGCTCGACCCCACCGCGGGCGCGCTTCCCGGGCGTCCGGCACAGTCGAGTCGTGCCCGAACCCCCGCGCCGCCGTCCCGTCGTCGCCACCACCACCGTGGTGGGCACGGCGCTGCTCGGCGCGTCGCTCGCCGCCCGGCCAGGGTCCCGCGCCTTCACCGCGCTGACGCTCGCCACCGCCGCCACCTGGACGGCCGGCGGCCTCGCGTCCGGGCCGGTGCCGCGCGGCCGCGCCGTGGCGGCGCCCGTGGCCACCGGCGCGGGCGTCTTCGCCGCCTTCTACGGGGCCGCGTTGGTCGCGCGGCGCATCCCGTTCCTGGACCGCGCGCTGACGTCGGTGCTGCGGCACGCGGACGCCGGCTCCGGTCCGCTCGTGCTGGCCACCACGCTCGCCAACGGCGCCGCCGAGGAGATCTTCTTCCGGGGCGCCGTCTATGCCGCCGCCCCGCGGCGCCCGGCCGTCGTGTCCACCGCGGTGTACGTGGCCTCGACCGTGGCCACCCGCAACCCGGCGCTCGTGCTCGCGTCGGCCGTCATGGGCACCCTGTTCGCCCTGCAGCGGCGGGCGACCGGCGGCGTGCAGGCCCCGTTGCTGACCCACCTCACCTGGTCGGCGCTGATGCTGCGGTTCCTGCCGAGGCTCTTCCGGCGCTGAGGCCGGGCGAGCGCGACACACGCGCGCCCAGACCCCGACTCGCGGGAGGTGTGGAAGTCCCCCGCGAGTCGGGAGGTGTGGAAGTCCCCCCCGCGAGTCGCGAGGTGTGGAAATCCCCGCGAGTCGGGGTGTGGGGCGCGCGTGTCGGGGTCCTGTCAGCGCTTGCCGTCGCCGCTGGAGAGACCCGCGCGGCGCAGGGCGTCGGCCATCGCACTGTTCATCGGGCTGCCGCCACCCTGGCGCTGCCCGCCGCGACCGTCGCCGCCCTTGCGGTCCCCGCCGCGACCGCGGTCGCCCTGCGGCTCCCGGCGGCCGTCGCCCTTGCGGTCCCGCGGCCCGCCCTTCGGCTCGCGCCCGCCCTTCGGCTCGCGCGGCCCACGTTCCTGCTCGCGGGGCCCGCCGCGCTTCTGGCGCGCTCCCCCGCCGGCCTCGTCCTCGAGGCGCAGCGTCAGCGAGATCCGCTTGCGCGCCTCGTCGACCTCCAGCACCTTGACGCGCACGACGTCGCCGGACTTCACGACCTCGCGCGGGTCGGACACGAACTGGGTGGACATCGCCGACACGTGCACGAGCCCGTCCTGGTGCACGCCGACGTCCACGAACGCACCGAATGCCGCGACGTTGGTGACCACGCCCTCCAGCAGCATCCCCGGCTTCAGGTCGGCGATCTTGTGGACGCCCTCGGCGAAGGTGGCCGTGCGGAACGCCGGGCGCGGGTCGCGGCCGGGCTTCTCCAGCTCGGCGAGGATGTCGGTGACGGTGGGCAGCCCGAACGTCGTGTCGACGAACTCGTGAGGCTTCAGCGACTTGATCTTCTGCGCGTTGCCGATGAGCGCATCGATGTCGGTCTTGGCGCGGGCCAGGATGCGGTGCACGACCGGGTAGGCCTCGGGGTGCACGCCGGAGACGTCGAGGGGGTCGTCACCGCCGCGGATGCGCAGGAAGCCCGCGCACTGCTCGAACGCCTTCGGCCCGAGCCGCGGGACGTCGGCAAGGGCGGTGCGGGTGCGGAACGGGCCGTTCGCGTCGCGGTGCTGCACGATCTGCGACGCGAGGCCCTCGCTGATGCCCGAGACCCGGCACAGCAGCGGCACCGAGGCCATGTTGACGTCCACCCCGACGGCGTTCACGCAGTCCTCGACCACGGCGTCGAGCGAGCGCGACAGCGCCGTCTCGGCCAGGTCGTGCTGGTACTGCCCCACGCCGATCGACTTCGGGTCGATCTTGACCAGCTCGGCGAGCGGATCCTGCAGCCGCCGGGCGATCGAGACGGCGCCGCGCAGCGTCACGTCCAGGTCCGGCAGCTCCGCCGACGCGAACGCCGACGCGGAGTACACCGACGCGCCTGCCTCGCTGACCATCACCTTCGTCATCTTCAGCGCCGGGTTCGCGGCCACCAGCTCGCCGGCGAGCTTGTCGGTCTCCCGGGACGCCGTGCCGTTGCCGATGGCGATCAGGTCGACGTCGTGCGCCACGGCGAGCTTCGTGAGGGTGGCGAGCGTGCCCTTCCAGTCGTTGCGGGGCGCGTGCGGGTAGACGGTCTCGGTGGCGACGACCTTGCCGGTGTCGTCCACCAGGGCCACCTTCACGCCGGTGCGCAGGCCCGGGTCGAGGCCCATCGTCGCGCGGCTGCCGGCAGGGGCGGCGAGCAGCAGGTCGCGCAGGTTCGCCGCGAAGACCCCGATCGCGCCCTCCTCGGCGACCGTGCGCAGGCGCACCCGGATGTCGATCGACAGGTGCATGAGGATCCGGGTGCGCCACGCCCACCGCACGGCGTCGTTCAGCCACTTGTCGGCCGGGCGGCCGAGGTCGGCGATCGCGAAGGCGGCCGCGATCGTGCGCTCGTAGTCGGTGACGACTCCTGGTTCGGCCGGTTCCGCGTCCGGCTCGAGCGCGACGTCGAGGATCTCCTCCTTCTCCCCGCGGAAGGCCGCGAGGATCCGGTGCGAGGGGAGCTTGGTGAACGGCTCGGAGAAGTCGAAGTAGTCGGCGAACTTCGCCCCCTCGGTCTCCTTCCCCTCCCGCACCTTCGTGACCAGGATGCCGCGCGACCACACCCGCTCGCGCAGCCCGCCGATGAGGTCGGCGTCCTCGGCGAAGCGCTCGACGAGGATCGCGCGGGCGCCCTCCAGCGCGGCGGCGGCGTCGGCGACCTGCTCGTTGAGGTACTCCGCTGCGAGGGTCGCGGGGTCCTGGGCGGGGTCGGCGAGCAGCGTTTCGGCGAGCGGTTCCAGCCCGTTCTCGCGGGCGATCATGGCCTTCGTGCGGCGCTTGGGCTTGTAGGGCAGGTAGATGTCCTCGAGCCGCGCCTTGGACTCCGCGGCCAGGATCCTGGCCTCCAGGGCCTCGTCCAGCTTGCCCTGCTTGCGGATCTCGTCCAGCACGACCGTGCGGCGCTCCTCCAGCTCCCGCAGGTAGCGCAGCCGTTCCTCGAGCGTGCGCAGCTGCGCGTCGTCGAGGGCGCCGGTGGCTTCCTTGCGGTACCGGGCGATGAACGGGACGGTCGATCCGCTGTCGAGCAGGTCGACGGCGGCGGCCACCTGGTGCGGCCGGACGCCGAGCTCGTCGGCGATGCGCTGCTGGACGGGTTGCGGGCGGAGCGGGCGCGGATCCTGCTGGGTCGGGAGCGGCGTGCTGGTCACCCGCACATCGTCCCGGTCGCGTCGCGGCGGCGTTGCGAGGGGTGGGTGCTTCCCGCACGAGGGCGCGGCGCAACCCCGAATGCGCCGGTCCACAGAGCCGAACGGCGCAGCGGCGCCCGGCGACGCGGCGTCGCACACCGACTTCGGTGCCGCCACACCGACTGCAGTCGGTGCGTCAGCACCACCGTCGGTGTGCGACGGCCGGCGGCCGCCACTCGCCGACCGCGTCGCGCCCGCACACCGACATCCGCGTCCGCGCACCGACATCCGCGTCCGCGCACCGACTTCGGTGCTCACGCACTGACTGCAGTCGGTGCGTGAGCGCCACGATCGGTGTGCCAGCAGACCGGCCGGGCCGTCAGGCGGGCGCCGGCCGCACGTGGGCCAGCGCCGCCTCCAGGTTCGCCTCCGCGTCGTCCAGCGAGTCCAGCCGCAGTACCGGCTCGCTCCACGGCTCGTACTCGCGGGCACGCACGTCCGCCCAGGTGGGCTCGCGCAGCGCCAGGCCGCGGGCGCGGGCCTGCAACCGCGCGCGGTGGACGGCCGGGTCCGAGCACACGACCTCCACGACGGCCCGCCGGGCGCCGCGGCGCTCCGCGAGCGCGCGCCACTGCTCCCGCGCAGGCGTGACCGCGTTGACGGCGTCGACCACCACCGGCACGCCTGCGGCGAGCGCGTCGTCGGCAACGACCTCGGCCGCGAGGTAGGCCGCGAGGCCGGTGGGCCCGTCGACGCCGGCCCGCAGCATCGCGTCCTCCAGGAGGTCCACCACCACGAGCGCGGCCCCCAGCCGCCGGGCCAGCGGGCGGGCGAGCGCGGACTTCCCGCTGCCCGGGAGCCCGGCGAGCACGACCAGGACGGTCACACCCGGCTCAGCAGGGCCACCGACTCGAAGTGGTGCGTCATCGGGAACGCGTCGAACGCACGCAGCTCGTCCAGGCGGTAGCCGCGCCCGGTGAACAACGACAGGTCCCGCGCGAGCGCCGCAGGGTCGCACGCCACGTGCACGACGCGGTCCGGCTCCCGCGCGCACAGCGCCTCGACCAGGTTGCGGCCCAGCCCGCGCCGCGGCGGGTCCGCCACCACCACGTCGGGACGGCCGGTGAGCCCGCCGAGCACCTGCTCGACCCGTCCGACGCGCCAGCCCACCTGGGGCAGGTCGGCCAGCGCGGCACGACCGTCGGCCACGGCCTGGCGCGCCGACTCGACCACCGTGACCGCGCCGTCGCGCCCGACCTGCCCGGCGAGCACCGCGGCGAAGAGCCCGACGCCGCCGTAGAGATCCCACGCCGTGCCGCCGGACGGTGCGGCCGCCCACTCCCCCACGACGCTCGCGAGCGCGTCCGGCAGCGCCGGGTGGACCTGCCAGAAGACGCCCGGCGTGAGCCGCCACTCCCGCCCGGCGGCGCGCTGCACCACCGGGCCGCTTGCGCCGACGTGCACATCGCCCTCCGCGTCGACGGCCACCTCGACCTCGCCGCCCGGCTCGAACCGGCGCTCCAGAACCGGCGGCAGCGCCCCCGCGGGCGCGATCGGGCAGTCGGCGATCGGCAGGACGTCGTGGCTGCGGTGCGCACGCAGCCCCGGCCGGCCCACCGCGTCGACCGCCAGCCGCACCCGGTGGCGCCAGCCCAGCGCGCCACCCGGCAGCTCCTCGACCTCCACCGCGCGCTCGATCCCGGCGAGCCTGCGCAACTGCTCGGCGAGCACCTCGCCCTTCAGCCTGCGTTGCAGGGCGGGGTCGGCGTGCTGGAAGTCGCAGCCCCCGCAGCCGCCCGCCCGCGCCCACACGCAGGGCGCGGGCACCCGCTGCGGTGCCGCCTCCCGCACGGACACCGCATCGGCCCGGCAGAAGGCCCCGCCACCGTCCTCGACGACGACGGCGAGCACCCGCTCACCGGGCAACGCGTGCCGGACGAACACCACGCGGCCCTCGTGCCGGGCCACGCAGTGCCCGCCGTGGGCGACGGGCCCGACCTCGAGCTCCAGAAAGCGGTCGGTCCAGTCCGTGTCCATGGCCTCCGCTCCGCTCCGGCGGCTCGCGGGCCCTTCAGGCACCGCCCCGCTCCTCCGGTGCTCGGTCGCTCGTTCCTCGCTCCCTGCGCGCCTCCCCCGCGGAACGGCACCGGCCCGCTCGCGCTCGTTCACGTGCGCCGCTGCCCGGTTGCCGTCTTCGCCGGGGGCGGCGGCGTCCCGGGGTCGCGGGTGACGGGCTCGTAACCGCGCCGCGACGATCCGGGCGGCGTCTCCGGCCGCCGCGCGACCATCCGCTCGGACGAGCGCAGCTGCCACGGCACGCTCGTGACCATCACCCCGGGCTGGAACAGCAGCCTGCCCTTGAGCCGCAGCGCGCTCTGGTTGTGCAGGATCTGCTCCCACCAGTGGCCGACGACGTACTCGGGGATGAACACCGTGACGACGTCGCGGGGGTTGTCGCCGCGGATGCGCTTGACGTAGTCCAGCACCGGTTTGGTGATCTCCCGGTAGGGCGACTCGACGACCTTGAGCGGCACCGGGAGCCGGCGCTTGTCCCAGTCACGCATGAGCCGCTTGGTGTCCGCGTCGTCGACGTTGACCGTGACGGCCTCCAGCACGTCCGGGCGGGTGGCCCGGGCGTAGGCGAGCGCGCGCAGCGTCGGCTTGTGCAGCGTGGACACCAGCACGATCGCATGGTTGCGCGAGGGCAGCACGGTGTCGGGCTCGCCGGCAACCAGCTCGGCCGACACGCGGTCGTAGTGGCGCCGGATCGCCTGCATCAGCACGTAGAACACGGCCATCGCGGCGATGGCGATCCAGGCGCCGCGGGTGAACTTGGTGAGGAGCACGACGACGAGCACGACCCCCGTCAGCACCGCACCGAACCCGTTGATGGCCCGCGCGCGATACATGCGGCGCCGGGCGGCCGGATCGGTCTCGCGAGCGAGCAGCCGGTTCCAGTGCCGCAGCATCCCGGCCTGGCTGAGCGTGAACGAGGTGAACACACCCACCGTGTACAGCGCGATGAGCCGGGTGACCTCGGCCTGGAACCCGACGACCAGCACGATCGCCACGGCGGCCAGCACGAGGATGCCGTTGGAGTAGGCGAGCCGATCGCCGCGGGTGTGCAGCTGGCGGGGCAGGTAGCGGTCCTGAGACAGGATCGACCCGAGCACCGGGAAGCCGTTGTAGGCGGTGTTGGCGGCGAGCACGAGGATCAGCGCGGTGACCACCACGACGAAGTAGAAGCCGACGCGGAAGTCGTCGAACACGGCGTCGGCGAGCTGCGCCACCAGCGTCTGCTGCACGTAGCCGGACGGGGCGCCCACGAGCTGGGTGGCGGGAGACTCGGCGATCTTGGCTCCGGTGAGCTGCGCGAGCACGATCAGCCCGGAGAACAGCGCCACCGAGATCCCGCCGAGCAGCAGGAGCGTGGCGGCGGCGTTGCGCGACTTCGGCTTCCGGAAGGCGGGCACACCGTTGCTGATCGCCTCGACGCCCGTGAGCGCCGCGCACCCCTGGGTGAACGAGCGCAGCACGAGCAACGCCAGTGCGAGGCCGGTGAGCGCGTCGCCCTGGGCGACCAGCTCGAGATCGGCGCTGGGGGCGCGCACGTCCTCGCCGAACGCCAGGATGCGGGTCAGACCCCAGATGATCATCGAGCCGACGCCCAGCATGAACGCGTACGTCGGGATCGCGAACGCGACGCCCGACTCGCGCACGCCGCGCAGGTTGATCGCGGTGAGCAGCAGGATCGCCACCACCGCGAAGGCCGCCCGGTGCTCGGCGACGAAGGGGACCAGCGCCCCGACGTTGGCCGCCGCCGCGGAGATCGAGACGGCGACGGTGAGCGTGTAGTCAACGAGCAGCGCGCTCGCGACCGTGAGCCCGGCGCGGCGCCCGAGGTTCACCGTGGCGACCTCGTAGTCGCCGCCGCCCGACGGGTAGGCCTGCACGTTCTGCCGATAGCTGGTGACCACCGTGAGCAGCACGACCACGACGGCGAGCCCGACCCACGGCGAGAACACGTACGCAGACAGGCCGGCGACCGACAGCGTCAGGAAGATCTCCTCGGGCGCGTAGGCGACCGAGGACATCGCGTCGGAGGCGAAGACGGGCAGCGCGATCCGCTTCGGGAGCAGGGTCTGGGCGAGACGGTCGCTGCGCTGCGGCCGCCCGACGAGGACGCGCTTGACGGCGACGCCGAGCTTGGGCACCGCGAAAGCCTATGCGGTGCGCGGCGCGGCGACGCGATAGCGTTCCCGCGACCCCTGGGAGGAAGTGCGTGTACGTCGTGATCATGGGGTGCGGCCGTGTCGGCTCCGCCCTGACGGCCGGCCTCGAGCGGCTCGGCCACGAGGTCGCGGTGATCGACCGCAACCGGCAGGCCTTCCGCAGGCTGGGCCCGGACTTCCGGGGCACCCAGGTCATCGGCGAGGGCTACCACCGCGAGGTCCTCGTCGAGGCCGGGGTCGAGCGCGCCCAGGCGTTCGCCGCCGTCTCCAGCGGGGACAACTCCAACATCATCTCCGCGCGCGTCGCCCGCGAGACGTTCGGCGTGGAGCGCGTCGTCGCCCGGATCTACGACGCGAAGCGCGCCGCGGTCTACGAGCGGCTCGGCATCCCGACCGTCGCGACCGTGCCGTGGAGCACCGACCGGCTGATGCGGATGCTGCTCCCCGACGGCGTCGCCTCGGCCTGGCGCGAGCCGACCGGCACCGTCGCGATCCTGCCGCTGCCCGTGCACGAGGACTGGGTGGGCCGCTCGGTGCGGGAGCTGGAGACCGCGGCCGGATGCCGGGTGGCGTTCATCGTGCGCTTCGGCACCGGCGTGCTGCCCGGCCCGGAGACCGCCGTGCAGGCCGAGGACACCGTCTACGTGGCCGCGGTCTCGGGCACGGTCAGCGACGTCACCGCGGCGGCCGCCGCACCCCCGCAGGAGGGCTGAGGAGGATGCGCATCGCGATCGCGGGTGCCGGAGCCGTCGGGCGGTCCATCGCACTGGAGCTCGTGGAGAACAAGCACCAGGTGATGCTCATCGAACGCGAGCTCGCGAACATCGAGCCGGAGGCGGTGGAGCGCGCCGAATGGGTGCACGCCGACGCCTGCGAGCTGGCCTCGCTGGAGGAGGCCGGGATGGAGGGCTGCGACGTCGTCATCGCCGCCACCGGCGACGACAAGGTCAACCTCGTGGTCTCGCTGCTGGCGAAGACGGAGTTCGCGGTGCGGCGCGTCGTCGCCCGCGTCAACGACCCGCGCAACGAGTGGCTGTTCAGCGACAACTGGGGCGTCGACGTCGCGGTGTCCACCCCACGGCTGCTGGCCGCGCTCGTCGAGGAGGCCGTGGCCGTCGGCGACCTCGTGCGGCTGATGACGTTCCGGCAGGGTCAGGCCAACCTCGTGGAGGTCACCCTCCCGGAGGACACTCCGCTGGCCGGGCGGCCGGTCAAGGCCCTGCGACTGCCCCCCGACTCCGCGCTCGTGGTGATCCTGCGCGGCGGCCGCGTGATCGTCCCGCAGTCCGACGATGCGCTCGAGCCGGGCGACGAGCTGCTGTTCGTGGCCACCTCCGCGGTGGAGGAGGAGATCCACGCCGCTCTGGCCCGGTGACGACGAGCCGGCGCGCGAGAAGCACGTCAGCGCGGTCACGAGGACCCTGGCGTACGGCTCAGGCCCGTCGTCGCATGATCCAGTGGCGAACGGCGGGGTCTCAGGCGGGCGACGGCTCCCGGCCCGCCCTGCGGACCGCCCAGACCGTGCCCAGCAGCGCGAGCCCGACCAGCGGGTAGCCCATCGCGAGCCGGGCGATGCCCAGCCAGGTGGCCTCGTCGGCGTTGTAGAGCCAACCCTGCACGACCACGCGGGCGGCGAACACGAGCGTCCACAGGACGCTGGCGAACGTGTAGGCCCGCAGCAGCCTGCGATCGGCCCGCCAGGACTGGTCGTGGCCGTTGATGGCATGCCACACCACGCCCGCCAGCGGCCGGCGGACCAGCACCGAGACCAGGAACGCGAGCCCGCACACGGCGCTGAACAGCAGCCCGGGCAGGTAGAAGCCGCGCGCCTCGCCGGTGCGGTAGGCGATGAACGCGGCGATCCCCACCGCGAACAGACCCGAGACGGCCGGCTGGAGTGCTTGCTTGCGCACGGCCCGCCAGACCCCGAGCACGACGCCGGCCACGATCGCCGCGATCAGCGCGGGCTGCAACCCGGCCAGGATGTTCGTGACGACGAAGACCGCGACCGGGATCGTGGAGGCGACGACGCCCTGCACGCCGCCCATCTGCTCCAGCAGCGGAGGGAACTCGCTCTCGCGGGGCCGGCCGTCGGTCTCGGGCTCCGGGGTGGGGCCTGCGGTCACGGCGCTCCTCGGTGTCGGGTGCTCAGGTCGTACTCGCCTGGCAGATCTCGTAGTAAGGGTTGTAGAGCACCTTCCGGCCGTCCCGCAGGGCGAGCCGACCGCGCACGCGCATGGTGCGGCCCGGCTCGATGCCGGGGATCCGGCGCCTGCCGAGCCAGATCAGCGTGACGCCGTCGGTGCCGTCGAACAGCTCCGCCTCCAAGGAGGCATCAGCGTTCTGTGGCCGGAACTCTACGCTGCGCAACCGGCCGAGCATCGTGACCTCCTGCCCGCAGGCGCAGTCGGACGCACGCTGCGCCCCCGACCGCTGCGCACCCTCGGAGAGGTCGTCGGCATCGAGCTGGTCGACGTCGCTGGTCAGCCTGCGCAGCATGCGGCGGAAGGCACCGCCATCGGTGCTGGTCATTTCTCCCCCAGCTCGAGGCCCGTGAGCAACACCAAGCGTAACCCGCCGGAAACGTCCCTTGCTGGCTGCGCCACCCGTCGTGCGGCATCGGGCGCGCACCGCCGTCCGCCGAGCGCCGAGCGGTCGCCTCGCCGCGTCGGGTGCACGCGGGCCGTGCTCGTCCGGGTGGTCATGCTCGTCATCGCGGGTCAGGACTCCCTGTGGTGGCGGCCGCGCGGGCGGGCAGGATCGACGTCCCCGAGGAGGGCGCGCAGGCGCTCCGTGGGGGGCACCACCTCGGGGCTTCCGGTGGCGTGCCGACCGCCGTCGCCCTCCGCGCGGTCCGGCATCGCCACGTCCGGGGCCGCCACGTCCGGGGCCGCCACGTCCGGGGCGGCCACGTCCGGGGCCACTGCGTCCGGGGCCACTGCGGCGTCGGGCGCTCCGAAGCGGTCGAGGAACGCCGCCCAGGACGCGTCCTGCTCGCTGGTCCCGATGAGGTACTCGGAGCCCAGGGTGCGCTGGCCGCCGCGGTCGGGGTTCCCACGGTCGAGGTCCGGACGACGATCCTCGTCCGGCTCCGGCGCGGCCCGCCGACGACGCCGCCCGCCACTCGGGGCTGCGTCCGCACTCGGGGCTGCGTCCGGGCCGGCACGGAGACCGAGCAGGTCCTCCGCCGGCTCGGCGGTGTCGGGCTCGCGTCGTCGACGCCGGCCGCCGCCGGCCGGGAGGCCCGCGCTCCACGCAGGCGGCGCGTACGGGTCGAGGGACGCCGGATCGGGCTCCCGGAGGGGCGCTGCGGGCTCGGGGTCCCAGCGGTCCGCGGCCGCGCCGTTCCACGCGCCATCGAGGGCGCTCGGGCCGTCCGGCTCCCACTGCTGCTCGTTGCCCGGCGACCACCCCGCGTCGCCGCCTCCCCCGCGGCCGAGGCCGGTGGTCCACCCGCTCGCGTCGGGGTCCGGTTCCTGCAGGCGCCGCCGACCGCCGGGACGGGACCCGTCGGCCGGAAGGCCGGCGCCAGGATCCAGGGGGCGCCACTGGTCCGGAGCCGGCGCCGGGGCGGACTCCGCCGTCGCCTCGATCGGCCCTCCCAGCCCGGTGGGCTCCCCCGACCACGACGACCGCACGGGATCCGGTTCCACCGGCGAGCGGCTCCCGTTCACGGGCCGGCCCGGGAACGCCGTCCCGGCGGGGTCCGGGGACCAGTCGTCGATCCCGGGGGCCGCGACGGTGGGGACGTCGACCGCAGGAGGATCGACCGCAGGGACCGTGGAGAGATCGGGATCCCGTCGACGGCGGCCCGCCTGGCCCTCGGACGGCTCGGCGTCGCGGAGCCGCCTGCGACCACCCGAGGACGCGGGTGGGGGCGCGGGCTCCCACTGCTGTGCCCCGGTCGCCTCCACGCTGCTGGGTGGCGGCGGCTCCTGCAGGTGCCGTCGGCCCGTCGCCGACACGTCGGTGTCTGCCACAGCCGGCTCACGCAAGGCCCGCCGACCAGTCCCCGAAACATCCGCCCCAGCCGAACCCGGCTCACGCAAAGCCCGCCGACCGGTGCCCGACACACCCGACTCCGACTCCCGCAGCCGCCGGCGACCCGTCGCCGAGACGTCCCCTGCGGATGCGTCGGGCTCCCGCAGGGACCGCCGACCAGTCCCCGAAACATCCGCCCCAGCCGAACCCGGCTCACGCAAAGCCCGCCGACCGGTGCCCGACACACCCGACTCCGACTCCCGCAGCCGCCGGCGACCCGTCGCCGAGACGTCCCCTGCGGATGCGTCGGGCTCCCGCAGGGACCGCCGACCGGTCCCCGACACTCCCTCGACCGCCTCGGGCGCGTGCAGCCGCCGCCTGCCCGTTCCCGTCGTCGACCCGCCGGCCGGCGGGTCCCCCAGCAGGCGCCTGCCCACGGGGGCGGCGTCGTGGACCTGGGGGCTCTCCGGCTCACGCAGGTGGCGACGCCCGGGGCCGGAGTCGAGATCGGCGGCAGGCACCACCGGTCCCGGATCCTCCCGCAGCCGTCGCCGCCCGGCCACGGCAGGGTCCGGTGCCGCGCCGGCGCCGTACCCCTCGTCGAGCGGCTCGCGGCGTTCGAGGGGTTGCACACCTGCGCCCTGCTCGCGCAGGCGCCGCGCGCCCGGGTCCGCCGGACGCACCGGCGGGTCGGGCGGGAGCAGGCCGCCGGCGGCATCGGGCTCCACCGGAGGCGGCCCCTCGGACCGGGGCACCGCAGGTCCGGGTCGCCACGACGCCGCTGCCGTCCGCCGGGCCGCCTGCGCCTGATCCGCACCTGTTCCGGCGGCACGGGCGGCGTCCGCCTCCGCGGCCCGCCACGCGCCGGTGCCGCCGTCCAGCTCCCGAACGGGTCCGCTCACGGCAGCGGTGCGAGGGCTCCGCCTCCCCTCCGCCGGGTGCTCGGCCTGCCCGAACTCCTGATGGGCGGCGCGCTCCTGAGCGGACTTCTTCTGCGCGGCCCTCTTCTGCGCCGCTTTCTTCTCCGCAGCCTTCTTCTCCGCAGCCTTCTTCTCGGCGGCTTGCTTCTGCGCCGCTTCCAGCGCCGCCTTCTTCTGCACCCCCGACTTCCCGGCCCCCGACTTCTGGCCCGCCTTCCGCCCCGCAGCCTGCTCCCCCGCCGGCGCGTCGGCGGCCTCGGCCAGGTGCTCCGGCACGACCAGCGGCAGGATCGTCCGTACCGGGTAGGGCGACTTGCCCCGCATGACGACCGTGCCCCGCAGCACCCGGCGCAGCTCACCGTCGAGGGCCTCCGCCTGGGACGAAGGGCCGGTGGCGACGCCGTAGAGCATCCAGCGCGCCCCGTCGACCCCGACGAACACGGAGGTGGCCGCACCGGAGGTGGCGTGGAGCTCACGACCCCAGTCGCCGGAGAACGACCGCACCGTCGCGCCGCCGTCCCGCAGCGAAGCGTCGATCTCCCGGGAGAGCTCGGGCCACAGCTTCGACGATTTGGGCGCGGCGAGGGCGCTCACCGACAGCCGTCCCTCCGGCATCGTGATGTGCACGGCCTGCATGCGGCCGTTGGCGGTGGGCTCGACCGTGACCTTGCCCCGCGACGGGACGGGCACCCGGAGCGCGCCGAAGTCGACGCGCCCCATGGCATCCGTGGCCTCCGGGTCGAGGTCGTCGCCGTCGTGCGGGCCGGTCAGCGGGCCGGGATCGGCCGGCGTGTCGAGCGCGAGGCCGCCGCCGCCCACGTCGTCGAGCACCGTCCCCGAGGCGCCCCGCTCGCGACGCGCCACTAGTGCCCGCCCAGCCGGGCGTGCCCGCCGGTGGAACCGTGCCCGCCGGCACCGCGCTCCGACTCCGGCAGCTGCTCCACCTCGACGAAGCGCACCTGCTCGACCTTCTGCACGATGAGCTGCGCGATGCGGTCACCGCGGCTCAGCCGCAGCTCCTCGCGGGGGTCGAGGTTGATCAGGCAGACGAGGATCTCCCCGCGGTATCCGGCGTCGACGGTGCCCGGCGCGTTGACGATCGACAGCCCGGTGCGGGCGGCCAGGCCGGACCGGGGATGCACGAAGCCCGCGTAGCCCGCCGGGAGGGCGATCGCGACACCGGTGCCGACGACGGCCCGCTCACCGGGAGGGAGGACGACGTCGGTGGTGCAGTGCAGGTCGGCACCGGCGTCGCCGAGCCGTGCGTAGGACGGCGCGGGCAAGCCGGTATCGAGCCGGGTGAGGAGCACCTCGAGCGTCACCGCGGCCGCGGCGTCGGACGGCGCTGCGGCGAGCGGTGCGGCGAACGGCGAGTGCTGGGGAGCGTCGACGGGGCCGGACACGACGGGCGAGGCTACCCTCGGACACCGTGAGCGAGTACCCGGCTGCCACCCCAGCTGCGACGTCCGGCACCCCTCGGTTCGACGAGCGGTTGTCGGTGCCGCTCTGGTGGTACCTACCGGTGCTCGGCGTGGCGGTCCTCCTCGGCGCCGAGGTGCACATGGGCTACCCGGGCATCCGGTCCTGGATCGGCTACGCGATCACCGTCCCGCTGTTCCTCGGTGCCCTGTTCTGGCTGGGCCGCACCCGGGTGCGGGTGGCCGACGGGGAGCTGCGGGCCGGTGATGCGGTCCTGCCGCTGCGCCACGTGGGGCAGGTTGAGATCGTGCCCCGCGAGGACAAGCAGGTGGCGATGGGTCCGGAGCTGGATCCCACCGCGCACGTGTTGCACCGGGCCTGGGTCGGACCGCTCGTCCGGATCGAGGTCACCGACCCCGATTCCCCCACGCCCTACTGGATCCTCAGCGTGCGCGACGCCGAGGAGTTCGTCGCCGCGCTCGGCCGCTGAGCGACGCCCTCCCGCACACACGTCAGCCCCGAACCGCATGCGGTTCGGGGCTGAGCGGTGCTTCCCCCCGTACGGGGGGCTCAGGCCGCGCAGTCGCGGCAGATGAGCTGCGAGCCACGGCTCTCGGCGAGCCTGCTGCGGTGGTGCACCAAGAAGCAGCTCGCACAGGTGAACTCGTCCGCCTGCTTGGGCAACACCTTCACCGTGAGCTCTTCGCCGGACAAATCGGCGCCCGGCAGCTCGAAGCTCTCCGCCGTGTCCGACTCGTCGACGTCGACGACGGCCGACTGGGCCTCGTTGCGACGGGCCTTCAGCTCGTCGAGCGAGTCCTCGGCCATGTCGTCTGTCTCGTTGCGCCGCGGCGCGTCGTAGTCGGTCGCCATCGTTCCCACCCTCTTACACACATGTCGTCGTCGTGCGGCTGGACAACGCCGCAGAACCGGGGTTTGTGCCCGGCAGTTCTGTGATGCGCGTCTCAACCCGGCCCCGAACTCGGCCGCGATGGGATATCGGGGCCCCGCTCGGGGCGACAGCTTCCCCGGGGCGCAGAGGGTAACCCAGCCCCGGGGATCTCGTCCGGCGCCCCGTGTCGCCCGGAGGTGGCGGCCGTCCGCGCGGTTAGGGTTCCGGGCGTGGCTGTCACTCCCGAGCACGCGGTCGACGTTCCCGCCCCTGGTGGCGCGCACGGGACGGGAGGCACGCTGCGACCGGTCGGTACGGGTCGTTCCAGTCCTGCCGACGGGGTCCGCAACGTCACACTGCTCGGCCACCCGGTGCTCGCGGGGGGACTCGACTGATGGCCGCTTCCCGCACCCGGCCCTATCAGCGCCGCAGACGAGGCCCGCTGCTCGTCGTCGTGTCCGTCCTGGCCGTCGTCGCGATCGCCACCTGGACCACCGTGCTGGTCAGCGCGTCCGGGCCGTCGGGCGCGTCGTCCTGCCCGACGCCCGCCACGCCCGCCGGCGAGGTGCTGGACGACGAGGCTCTCGACGGGGTGGCACCCGGCCCGCCGGCCGCCGTGTCCGCGCGGGTGCTCAACGCGGGCGGCCAGCGCGGCCAGGCGAGCCTCGTGGCCGCCCAGCTCGGCGACCTCGGCTTCCCCACCACCACCGAGACGGGCAACGATCCGCTGTTCCCCGAGGGCGACATGGAGTGCTACGGCCAGCTGCGCTTCGGGCCGAGCGGCGAGGCTGCCGCGAGCACGCTGTCGCTGGTGCTGCCGTGCGCCGAGCTGGTGCGCGACGGCCGTCAGGACGGCGTCGTCGACATCGCGGTCGGCACCGGGTTCGGCGACTTCAACCCGAGCACCGCGGCGCGCGACGCGCTCGAGCAGCTCGCCGAGCCCGGCGGCGGGTCCGACGGCTCGGCCAACGCCGACCCGAACGCGGCAGGCGCCGCCCCCGCGCCGCCGACGGTGGACCCGGCACTAGTGGAAGAGGCACGCGACTCGGCCTGCTGAGCCCCGCACCCCACGCACTTTGGAGCCTTACTGCTGTCCCGAGGCCGGAAAAACAGCAGTGAGGCTCCAAGGTGCGGGATGTGATTCGGGGTGTGGTTCGTCAGACCGAGTCGGCGTCGTGCTCGCGGGCCAGCGCCGCCAGCTCCTCGGCGATGGCCGGGGTGGCCGCGAAGAGGGCGTCGGCGCCCAGCCCGTCGTCGGGCGGGACGCTGCCCGTCGGGCCGGGGGTACGCACCACCGCGCCGGCCTCCCTGGCGATCAGGGCGGCCGCAGCCCAGTCCCACCAGTTGGTGCCGTGCTCGAGGTAGGCGTCCACCCACCCTGCGGCCACCGCGCACAGGTCCAGCGAGGCCGCTCCGGCGCGGCGCACGTCCCGGACGTGCGGCAGCAGGCCGCCGACCATCCGGACCTGCCGCACGCGCCTCTCCGCCCGGTAGGAGAAGCCGGTACCGAGCAGCGAGAGCGACAGGTCCGTGGCGCCGGACACGCGCAGCGGGCGCCCGTCACAGGTGGCCCCGGCGCCGACCGCGGCGCTCCAGAGCCGTCCGGCAGCGGGCTCGAACACCGCGCCCGCCACCGACGCGCCGTCGCGCACCGCGGCCACCGAGATCGCGTACCAGGGCATGCCGTAGAGGAAGTTGACCGTGCCGTCGATCGGGTCGACCACCCACATGGTGCGCGACTCCCCCGCCGTGCTGCCGTGCTCCTCCCCCACCACGGCGTCGTCGGGACGCAGCTCGGCGAGCCGCTCGCGGATCAGCGCCTCCAGTGCGTGGTCGGACGCGGTGACGACGTCGGTGGGGGTGCTCTTCGTCGCCACGCCGTCGGGGGCCGCACCGCCGGGCTCGTCCCACGGCCGCGGCAGCCCGCTCAGGTGCTCCGCCGCCTCGCGGACGAGAGCCTCGGCGATGCGGCGCAGGTCGGCGGGCTCGGTCCGGTCGCCGCCGGTGGTGCCGGTGGGCGGCAGATCGGTGGCGGTCGGAGCGGTCGGGCTGGCGTCGTTCACGGTCACCATCCGACCACATCGCGGCTCATCGGGCGCGGCGCGGCGAGCACGGACACCCGCCCGCGAGGACGCCGGAAGACACGACCCGCCAGGCGAACGGGCGGAGCGCGGCCGACGGAAGCACACGCAGTTACAATGACCGGGTACCCCGATGCGGGATCGCCTCCGAGAGCACCACCAGCACCACCACATCGAGCACCACGGACGGCGTTCCGGCGCGGTATCCCGACAACATCTCCACCTGCAGCCGGATCTTGAGACGGTCCCGGCGCACCGTAGAGCGCACCGTAGCGAGAGGGCCTAGTGGCAGCCGCAGACTCCGCAACCCGCATCGACCCGTCGATCGACGACCCGACGACGGGTCCCGCACCCGCACGCCGATCCGGTAAGCGGTCGGGTGCACCCGCCAAGACCGGCCCCACGCGGTCCCGGGCGGGCGGCTCGGCGAAGGCCAAGCCGGCGACCAAGGGCAAGAAGGGCGACGCCGACGGCGAGCCCACCGAGGTCGACGGCGAGGTCGAGCTGGACGGCGCCGAGGCCGTCGAGCTTGAAGAGGTCGACGTCGAGCTCGACACCGAGATCGCTGCCGAGGAGACCGCCGACGAGGCGGCCGACGACGATGACGACGAGGACGACGACGAGGAGCCGGCCAACACCGGCGCCAACCGTCGCGCCCCCACCACGCGCAGCTCGCAGCAGAAGCAGTCGGGCGACTTCGTGTGGGACGAGGAGGAGTCGGAGGCCCTGCGCCAGGCGCGCAAGGACGCCGAGCTCACCGCCTCGGCCGACTCCGTCCGCGCCTACCTGAAGCAGATCGGCAAGGTCGCGCTGCTCAACGCGGAGGAGGAGGTCGAGCTCGCCAAACGGATCGAGGCCGGCCTCTACGCCGCGGAGCGCATGCGCCGTTCGATCGACGCGGGCGAGAAGGTGTCGCCGCAGATGCGGCGCGACCTGCGCTGGATCGTCCGCGACGGCGAGCGCGCCAAGAACCACCTGCTGGAGGCCAACCTCCGCCTGGTCGTGTCGCTGGCCAAGCGCTACACCGGCCGCGGCATGGCGTTCCTGGACCTGATCCAGGAGGGCAACCTCGGTCTGATCCGCGCGGTCGAGAAGTTCGACTACACCAAGGGCTACAAGTTCTCCACGTACGCCACCTGGTGGATCCGGCAGGCGATCACCCGCGCGATGGCCGACCAGGCCCGCACCATCCGCATCCCGGTGCACATGGTCGAGGTCATCAACAAGCTCGGTCGCATCCAGCGCGAGCTGCTCCAGGACCTGGGCCGCGAGCCCACGCCGGAGGAGCTCGCCAAGGAGATGGACATCACCCCGGAGAAGGTGCTGGAGATCCAGCAGTACGCCCGGGAGCCCATCTCGCTCGACCAGACCATCGGTGACGAGGGCGACAGCCAGCTCGGCGACTTCATCGAGGACTCCGAAGCCGTCGTCGCGGTCGACGCGGTGAGCTTCACGCTGCTACAGGACCAGCTGCAGTCGGTGCTCGCCACGCTGTCCGAGCGCGAGGCCGGCGTCGTGCGGCTGCGGTTCGGCCTCACCGACGGCCAGCCCCGCACGCTCGACGAGATCGGCCAGGTCTACGGGGTCACGCGCGAGCGGATCCGGCAGATCGAGTCGAAGACCATGTCGAAGCTGCGCCACCCGTCGCGGTCGCAGGTGCTGCGCGACTACCTGGACTGAGCAGGATCACCCCAAAGGGCCTCTGAGCTGCGGAAACGCAGGTCAGAGGCCCTTTGCTCATGTCGCACGGCGCTCTCGGTCGTCCACCGTGCGGGGATGGTTCCGGACGGGCGAATCGATGTTGTCGAGGTAGACCGCGGCGCTCCCGCCGCGGCTTCTCACAGAGGAGTCATCGTGCGTCTGGTGTGGCAGCTCTTGGCGGTTGCGGCGGTCTGGATCCTCGGCAATCTGGGCACGGCTGCGGTGAAGGACAACCCCTGGCCGGCGCTCGTCGCCGGCCTACTGACGGCCGTCGTCGGGGTCCTGGTCTACGGCTGGGTGGTGCGGCGAACCGAGCACCGGGCCCCCGTCGAGGTGTCGCTGAAGGGAGCAGGTGCCGGGATCAGCTGGGGCACGCTGCTCGGCATCGCGCTGTTCGGGGCAGTCATCGCGAACATCGCCTTCTTCGGTGACTACACGATCAACGGCCTGGGCACGCCGGCGAGCGCCGTCGCCCTGCTCGGCATCATGGCGGGCGCCGCCGTCACCGAGGAGCTGGTCTTCCGCGGTGTCCTGTTCCGGAACGTCGAGCGCTGGACCGGAACCTGGATCGCGCTCGTGCTGACCGGCTCGCTGTTCGGCCTGATCCACCTGCTCAACGCGAACGCCACCGTGTGGGGTGCCATCGCTATCGCCATCGAGGCAGGCGGGATGCTGACCGCCGCGTACATCGCCACCCGCAAGCTGTGGGTGCCGATCGGTCTGCACTTCGGCTGGAACATCGCCGCGAGCGCCATCTTCAGCACCGAGGTGTCCGGCAGCAACACCGCGCAGGGCCTGCTGGACACGACGATGTCGGGTCCAGCGCTGGTCACGGGCGGCGACTTCGGACCGGAGGGCAGCATCTACGCGGTGGTGTTCGGCGTGCTGGCCACTGGCGTGTTCATGTGGCTGGCCCACCGGCGTGGTCACGTGGTCCCCGTCCGTCGCTCGGCCCGGGCGGACGTGGCCGCCAGGCTCTCCCGGTGACCGAACTCCGGCGGGTCCTGGACCTGCTGCAGGGTCGGTCTCAGCGCAGTTGGCGGAAGAACTCGGTGATGTCGTCGGCGAGCAGTTCGGGCTCTTCGTGGGCGGCGAAGTGTCCGCCGCGTGGCATCGACGTGTACCGGGTGATGTTGTAGGTGCGTTCGGCCCAGGCGCGCGGTGGCTGGGTGAGGTCGGCGGGGAAGACGGCGACTGCGGTGGGCACTTCGACCTTTTCGACGCGCCGGGTCAGGCCGCGGGCGTACTCGTAGTAGGGCCGGAACGACGTCGAGATCGTGCCGGTGAACCAGTACAGCGACGCCTGGGTGAGGACGAAGTCGTCGGTGAACCGGGACGACAGGTCGCCGCCCGATTCGCTCCAGGCGCGGTACTTCTCGACGATCCAGGCCAGCAGGCCGGTCGGAGAGTCGGACAGAGCGTGGGCCAGGGTGAGCGGGCGGGTGTTCTGCTGGTGCTGGTAGCCGCCCTCCTCCGCGCTCCAGGTGGCGACCTGGTCGAGGTAGGCCTGTTCGTCCAGGGTGAGGCCGGCGGCGTCGTACTCCTGGGGTGCGGCGACGGCGAGCAGGTGGATGCCGGCCAGCGACGCCGGGTAGGCCTCACCCAGACGCGAGGTGATCCCCGCGCCCAGGTCGCCGCCGTGGGCGGCGTACCGGTCGAAGCCGAGCTCGTCCCGCATGAGCCGGTGCCAGACCTGGTGGGTCTGGAGCGTCGGCGGGAGGGTCGGTCGTTGCGGTGAGAACGCGTAGCCGGGCAGCGAGGGGACGATGACCGTGAACGCGTCGGACGCGTCGCCGCCGTGCTTCGACGGCTCCGCGAGTCGCCGGGCGAGGTCGGTGAGCTCCAGGAAGGTGCTGGGCCAGCCGTGGGTCAGGACGATCGGCAGGGCGCCGGGCTGCTCGCCGTCGAACCGGAGGTAATGGACGGGCGCGCCGCCGATGGCGGCCGTGTGGTGCGGCAGGGCGTTGATCCGCGCCTCGTGGGTGCGCCAGTCATAGCCTGTTGCCCAGTACTCCGCCAGGCGGCGCACCTCGGTGGTGTCGGCGCCCGCTTCCCAGCCGTCGACGGGCCACCGGGTGGGCCACCGGGTGGCGCGTAGCCGCGCGCGCAGGTCGTCGAGTTCTGCATCGGTCACCGCGCTCAGCGGCTGGTGGTCGGTCATGTGTCTCCTGGTCGTGCTCCCGTGCTGGTCGTGCGCACGCACGGTGCGACAGCGCCTGGCTACCGCGTTGCGGTGGCCAGTGCCGCGCGGATGGCGTCCTCGCCGGCCGGCTCGCCCTTCTCGTTCGAGGACGGCCCGTACGGGGTCCCCCACACCGGCGTGCCCGTGGCCTGCCGCCAGCTGTCGGCCAACGGCCCCGTGTCCACCACGCCGTACCCGATGGATGCGATGAACTCGGTCACCGCCGCCTTCGCCGACCCGGAGTCCCCGGCGATCGGCAGGTACGAGCGGTCGGCCGCCCCCGCTGGGCGGGCGAGTGACAGCAGGTGCTTGAAGTAGATGGTGTTGAACGCCTTCACGAGCCCGGCGCCCGGGATGTACCGCGACAGCAGCTCGCTCGAGGTGAGCGACGTGCCGTCGAGCTCGGGGATGTGCCCGTCACGCTCGGGGCCGTAGTTGCACGTGTCGATGACCGTCTTGCCCGCCAGTGGCGCGGCGGGCAGGTGGGGGAAGGCCGTGACCGGCACCGTGACCACGACGATGCCACCGGCCGCCGCGGCCTCCCCGCTCGTCGCCGCGGTCGCCCGCGGGCCCAGCTCCGCGACCGTGTCCGCGAGCGTCTCGGGACCGCGCGAGTTGCTGAGCACGACCTGGTGGCCGGCCGCGACGGCGAGCCGCGCGATGGTGCCGCCGATGGATCCGCTTCCGATGAATCCCACAGTCGTCACGTTCTCGAACGTCCCTTCACAAGAGCATGGGTCCCTGACCTCAGATGGCGGGGACGTCGGCCGACGGGAAGTAGTGACCGTTGTCCAGATCGGCGAGCAGGCCGGGCTGAGCGGGTTCCCAGCCCAGGGTCCGGCGGGTGATGAGGTTGGACGCCGGGTAGTTCTGCGTGACGACGTTCGCGAGGAACCCGAAGTATCCCGGCAGCATCAGTTCGTCCAGGGGCACGCTCAGGGCGGGCAGACCCAGGCGGCTGCCGATGGCCTCGGCGATCTCGCGGACCGGGATGGCGCCGTCCCCCACGGCGTGCCAGTACTTGCCGGCCGGGCCCTTCTCCAGCGCCAGGCGGAACAAGGACGCGGCGTCACGGGCGTGCACGGCGTTCCACTGGTTCGTGCCGTCTCCGGGGTAGCCGGCGAAGCCCTTCTCCTTCGCGAGGGCGATCAGCGTGGGGAGGAAGCCGGCCCGGTCGGAGGTGCTGTGTGCGATGTTGGCGATCCGCACGACGGAAGACCGCACTCCCCGCTCGGCGAGGCCGATCGCGGCGGTCTCCACGACGTTACGGGCCCGGAGGGTGCCCTTGTGCTCGTCGCCGACGGGAAGGGCCAGGTCGTCCTCGGTGGCCGGGCGGCCCAGGTTCCCTCCCCCGTTCCCGGGCGAGCCGATGCTCCCCGCTATGACCAGCGGCTTCCCGGTTCCCGCCAGTGCCTCGCCGTACGCGAGCACGATCGGGAGCTCGGCGGCGGCCACGGCGTCGATCCCGCCGGACGGAAGCAGGTCCTGCCTGTGCGCGACGTGGATGACGCCGTGGGAGTCGGCGGCCGCCTCCTTGAGCCCGTCGAGGTCCTGGAGGTCGCCGCGGCGCACCTTCGCGCCGAGCGCGGACAGCATCGTGGCGGCCGTGTCCGACCGGGCCAGGCCGGTGACCTCGTGCCCGGCGGCGACGAGCTCGGGGATGATGTGCGAACCGGAATGGCCGGTCCCGCCGGTGACGAAGACGTGCACGTTGCTGCTCCTTGTCAATGGTGCGGGGTGTGCGCTCAGCCGCGGACGTCGACGCCGAGGGCGACGTCGAAGGTCCCCGCGCCGTGGCGGGCCAGGCCCATCAGCAGCGGCCCGACCCCTTCCAGCCAGCGGGCCATCTCCAGGCCGCCGACATCGAGGGGACGCAGTCCGAGGCTCTCGATGAACGCCGACACGCTCGCCTTGGCCTGCGCGTCATCTCCGGCGAAGAACACGTCCAACGGACGCTCCTGGACCAGGACGTGACCGAAGACGGTGTTGAACGCCTTCACGACGTGCGCGCTCGCCGGGACCGCCTTGGCGATCTCCTGTGCACCGGACGTGCCATCAGGGACGACCAGCGCGGTGGCGTCGGCGTTGAAGGTGTTGGAGATGTCGATGATGACCTTGCCGGCCAGTGCGTCCCCGTACCGGGCGACGACCTGCACGGCGCCGGCGTACGGCACGGCCAGGACGACGATGTCGCCCACGGGGACGGTGCCGAAGGTCCCCACCGTGGTCCCGACGCCGAGTTCGGCGGCCAGGCCCTTGGCCTTGGCCGGGTCGCGGCCGATGAGTTCGACCGAGTGGCCGCCCGCGACCGCGCGTGCGGCGATGGCGTGGGCCATTCCACCCAGTCCGATGAAACTGATGCTGCTCATGGTGAGTGCTCTCTTCCTGACGTGGTCGTGTCTTCGGTGGTCACAACCGGCCGGTACGCTCGATCACCTGGCCGGCGAAGTCGAGCAGCTGGTCAAGGCTGGTGAACATCGCGAAGGCATCGAAGTACGCCTCGTCAACACCGGAGTCGGCGTATCGCTTCAGCTGGTCCGCGACCGAGTCGACGGACGTGCCCGGGTCGAGGTTGATCCGCATGGCCGTCTTCAGTGCGTCGGGATCGCGGCCGGCGTCCTGCGCCGCTCGGCGCGCGACCGACCACAGGCGGCCGGCCCCCTCGTCCTGGCTGCTGATCGACGCGGCGGGCGCCGGCCCTTCGACCCCGAGCCAGCCGACCCCGCTGCGGCCGACCCGGCGCATCGCGGCCTCGCTGGCTCCGCCGATCCAGATGGGCGGCCCGCCCGGCTGGACCGGGCGGAGGCCGGCGTGGACCGGTGGCATGGTGAAGAACTCGCTGTTCCAGGACACGGGACTGGTCGTCCACCACGTGTGCAGGAACGCCAGCACGTCATCGAGCATCTTGCCGCGCCGCAGCCAGTCCGCGTTGCGGGCCACGTCGTACTCCTGCTTCATCCACCCCAGCCCCACACCGACGCCGAGGCGGCCGTCACTGAGCACGTCGAGCGTGGTCAGCTGCCGGGCCAGGTGCGGCGGCTCGTAGTAGAACGTGCTGAGCGTGCTGGTGTTCAGGCGTACCCGGCTGGTCGCCGCCGCGGCGACGGTCAACAGCAGCATCGGATCGAAGGAGCGCGACATCTGCGGCCCTCGGGCCAGATAGTCGCTGCCCACATCAACCGGCGTGACCAGGCGGTCGCCGACCCACAGGGCGTCGTAGCCGAGGTCCTCGAGTCCGCGGACGAAAGCGCTCAGGGCGGAGGCGTCGCCGACGGAGGGCCCGACAACGGGAATCATGGAACCGAGCTGCATGGTGATGCGCCTCCTCAGGCGGTTTTATTTCGCCGACTACTCAGCGCAGGGGTCGGTCCGTGAATTCGTTGACGCCCATGGCGAAGTTCCCGTGGCCGATCCCGTTGCCCGCGAGGCCTACCGTGAGCACGCCCGCTCCTTCCAGCCAGTGCGCCATCTTCAGGCCGCCGACGTCGAGCGGGCGCAGTCCGAGGCTCTCGATGAATGCCGCCACGTCCGCCTTGGCCTGCGGGTCGTCGCCGGCGAAGAAGACGTCGGGCCGGCCCTGCGCCAGGACGTCACGGAAGATGGTGTTGAAGGCCTTGAAAACACTGGCGCCGGCCGGGGCGATCTTGGCGACCTCCTGCGCGATCGAGGTCTCCTCGCTGTGGGCCAGCCCGTCGCCCGTGGCGTTGAAGGGGTTGCTGATGTCGATGATGATCTTGCCTGCGAGGGCGTCCCCGTACTCGGCGACGGTCGGAACGACACCGGCGTACAACAGGGCCGTGATGACGAGGTCCCCGGCCGGGACGGCGCCCCACTTACCTGCCGTCGCGCCGCCGCCCAGAACGTCGGCCAGGTCATCGGCCTTGGACTGATCGCGTGCCATGATCTCGACGCTGTTGCCGCCCGCCACCGCGAGCGTGCCGATCGTGCGGGCCATGTTCCCCGCACCGATGAACGTGATGCTGCTCATGACTGTGCACTCTTCCTGTTCTCGAGGCGCAGGTCGTCGACATAGCTGGAGCGGTCTGCACGGTGAATGGGTTCTGAGGAACGGGCCATCGAATACCGATCCCGAATTCCTGCACCGAGTTCCCTCGGCCCCAAGAACGATGCCATCAGCCCGAGCGGGTGTCCAAGACCTGTTTCAGCCATGGCGATGCCCTAGAGGCATTGCCGGACCGAGCTCCCCCAGGAAGCACCTTGGAGCCTTGGTGCTGACTTTCGGCGCTGAGAACAGCGGTGTGGCTCCAAGGTGCGGGATGGGTGCCGTCAGGAGGCGGTCGGAGGCGTCCGGTCGAGCCTGCTCTCGAGAGAGGCGAGGATGTCGCCGCTGCGCACGGCGACGTTGGACAGCAGGGTCGACGCCAGTCCGTGGGTGTGCTCGGTGGCACCCTGCACGTAGATCGGCACGTCGGATCCTTCGAGTTCGAGCCGGTAGTCCTGCGTGATCCGCGCCCGGCCGCGGTCGTCGCGGCGGGCGGCGAGTCCGGTGAGGAACCGCGCCGGGTCACCGGACCGGTAGCCGGTCGCGTAGACGACGACGTCGGCTTCGACGTCCCTCGTGGTGCCGTCGAGCGCGCTCCGGATGCGCACGCGGACGTCGTCACGCCGGTCCTCGCAGGCCTCGACCGAACACATCTTGTCGAACCGGAGCCGCTCGCGGCCGTCGACGCGCTCGGCGTAGTGCCTCTCGTACAGGGCCTCGATGAGATCCGGGTCGACCACGGAGTAGTTGGTGTTGCGGTGCAGGGCGGTGACGCGCAGGCGGACCTCCGCCGGGCTGTCGAAGAACTCGTGGACGGCGTCGGGATCGAACACGCGGTTGGCGAAGGCGCTGTCGTCGGCCGGGCTGTACCCCCAGCGCTGGAACACCGCGTGGACGTCGGCGTCGGGGAAGCTGCGGTGCAGGTAGTCGACGCTCTCGGCGGCGCTCTGCCCGGCCCCGACCACGACGAAGCGCCGCGGCGCCGGGCCGGTGGCCAGCTTCGCCACGTTCGGCACCAGCCGGCTGTTGTGCCAGATCCGCTCGCCCGCCTCGATGCCGTCGGGCAGCACGGGCGTGAGACCGGTGGCGATCACGACGGCCCGGGCGACGACGCGCAGCGGTTCCCCGCCGCGCCGTGCGGTGACGGCGAGCAGCCCGCCCTCCAGCGGCTCGATCTTCTCGACGAGCGTCCCGTAGGCGACGTCGTCGTCGAACCGGGCGGCGGCCCAGGACAGGTAGTCGTGGAACTCCAGGCGGGTGGGGAAGAACGACTGCCGGTTGACGAAGTCGACGAGCCGGCCCCGCTCGGCGAGGTAGTTGACGAATCCGAAGCTGCTGGTGGGGTTGCGCAGGGTGGCCAGGTCCTTGAGGAACGCGACCTGCATGCGGGCGTCCGGGATGAGCATCCCGCGGTGCCACCCGAACGCCTCCTGGCGCTCGAGGAAGTACGCCGAGATCGGCCGCTCCCCCGGGCCCGCGGCGGCGTTGCGCTCGGCGACGGCGATGGCGAGTCCCAGGTTGGCCGGGCCGAAGCCGACCCCCACGACGTCGAGGACAGGGGTGGGCGGCGGAGCGGTGAGGGACACCGGAGCGAGATCCTCTCGTGCAGGGGGCTGGGTCATGGGGTGTGCCGTGACGTGGTGGCGAGGAACTCGAGCAGGACCCGGTTGACCGCGTCGGGGCGTTCCAGGTAGCCGTAGTGGCCCGCGTCGGGGATCTCCACGTAGCGGGCTCCGGGCACGGCGTCGGCCACCTCCCGGGACAGGTGTGGCGGGATCGTGGCGTCGTCGGCGAACCCGACGACGAGCAGCGGCACCGCGACGTCGCGGTAGGCCGCGCGCCGGTCGGTCAGCGCCAGCGACACCGCGAGCTGCGCGCGGTGGCCGGGCCCGATCGCCGCGCCGCGGAAGGCGACCACGTCGAGCCAGTCCTGGGCGGCCCGCTCGTCGCGCAGCGTGGCCGGGGAGAGGTACTGCACGGCGGAGACGGCGGCGTGGTGGTCCGGCGGCGGCACGATCTTCTCGTCGGCCAGCGCGATCTCGCCTGCGGTGAAGGCCCGCTGCACGGGCTCCAGCCGGGCGTGCGCGGCCAGCGCGACAGCCCGTGTGACGAGGTCCGGGCGGGCCAGCGCGAGCTCGACGACGATCCGCGCGCCCAGCGACGTGCCGACCACGGCGGCCGGTCCGGCGTCGAGGTGCTCCACGAGCGCGGCGACGTCGCCGACCATGTCGTCGATGGTGAAGCCCGCGGCGCACTCGTCGCTGGCCCCGGCGCCCCGGTTGTCCAGCGTGACGACCCGGTGTCCGGCCGCGCGCAGCGCCGGCACCTGGTGGGTCTGCCAGACGCGGCCGGGGCTGCCGGTGCCCATCACCATCACGACGAGCGGGCCGGGACCGCCGGGCGGGGCCCAGTCGTCGTAGGCGATCCGGACGCCGTCGCGCGTCACGAACGTCATGACCGCAGCTCCTCGGCGAGCGCCCGTTTGTCGATCTTGCCGACGGCGGTGAGCGGCAGGACGTCGCGGACGACGACGCGGTCCGGGTACATGAAGCGCGCGAGGCCGCGTTCGGCGAGGAAGGCGCGCAGCTGCCGCCCCCTCGGGACGGTCGCGCCCGCCGCCGGGACGAGGGCGGCGCAGACGGCCTCGCCGAGGTCGTCGTCCGGGAGCCCCACGACGGCCGCGGCGGCGATCGCGGGATGCGCCAGCAGGTGCTCCTCCAGCACCGAGGCCGAGACGTTCTCCCCGCCGCGGTTGACGACGTCCTTCACCCGGCCCTCGACGACGAGGTGCCCGGTGGGCAACCGGCGGACGAGGTCGCCGGTGCGGTAGAAGCCGTCCGGAGTGAAGGCCACGGGGTCGTGCTCGCGGGCCCGGTAGTAGCCGCGGATCGTGTACGGCCCGCGGGTCCACAGCTCCCCCCGCTCGCCCGGCGCGACGTCGGCGCCGCGGCGGTCGACGACGCGGACCTCGTCGGCGGGGCAGAGCGGCCGTCCCTGGCACACCGCGACCAGGTCGTCGGGGTCGTCGAGGCGGGTGAAGTTGAGCAGTCCCTCGGCCATCCCGAACACCTGCTGCACCGCGCACCCGAGCGCAGGGCGCACCCGGCGGGCCAGCGTCTCGTCGCACTTGGCCCCGCCGACCTGCACGAGCCGCAGGCTCGGCAGCGGCGCCGGGACCAGGTCGACCCACAGCCGCAGCAGGGGCGGCACCACGGCGGTGACGGTCACCCGCTCCGCCTCCACGAGCGCGAGGGTCACGTCCGGGCTCGGCACCGGGGCGAGTACCACGGTGGCGCCCACCCCGAACGCGCCGAGCATGCCGGGGCAGGCGAGCGGGAAGTTGTGGGCGAGCGGCAGGCAGGCCAGGTAGACGTCCTCGGCGCGCAGCCCGCAGACCTCGGCGCTCGCGCGGGCGTTGTAGGCGTAGTCGCGGTGCGTGCGCGGGATGAGCTTGGGCTTGCCCGTGGTGCCGCCGGAGACGAGCAGCAGCGCGACCTGGGCCGGGTCGACCTCGGGGAAGGCGCCGGCATCGCCGTCGGGCAGGTCGGAGAGCGCGGTGGTCCCGGCGACGGGTTCGCCGTCCACCAGCACGTGGTGCACCGAGGGCACCGCGCGGGCGACGGCGCGGCCGAGGTCGCGGTGGTCGAAGCCGTCGTGCACGTCGGGGCCGATGTAGGCCACGGCGTCGGCCAGACGGGCGAAGTGCTCGATCTCGGAGGCCCGGTGCGCCGGAAGCGCGAGCACCGGGATCACGCCGATGCGCAGCAGCCCGAAGAGCGTGACCACGAACTCGGCGGTGTTGGGCAGGTGCACCACCGCCCGGTCCCCGGGCACCAGCCCGAGGGCGCGCAGGCCACGGGCCCGTGCGTCGGCGCGGCGGTCCAGCTCGGCGTAGGTGATCCGCTCGTCCCCGGAGACGACGGCGGTCGCGCCCGCGTGCCGGTCAGCCCACTCGCGCAGCAGCCCGCCGAGCGTCTCGGCGCGCCAGTACCCCTCCCGCACATAGCGCTCAACCAGGTCTTCGGGCCACCCGAGGGCGCCGTCCAGCAGCGGGGCGGTCACGCCGTCACCACCGGCCCGGGACCGACCAGGAACCGGCTGACGCTGCGCAGCTTCTCCCGCGTCTCCTCGAGCTCCCGCTCGGGGCTGGACTGCGCGACGATGCCGGCGCCCGCGCGCAACCAGGTCAGGCCGTCGCGCTGGTAGACCGAGCGCAGCACCAGGGCGGCGTCCAGGGCGCCCGCGTGGTCCACGGTGAGCACGGCGCCTGCGTAGAGGCCGCGCGGGCCGTCCTCGTGGCGCCCGATCGCCGCGAACGCCGGGGCCTTGGGCAGGCCCGAGGCGGTGACCGAGGGGAACAGCCGGGCGAAGGCGTCCCAGGAGGAGACCCCGGGGCGCAGCCGTCCCCGGACGCGGGACGCGAGGTGCTGCACGCTGCCGCGCAGGACGACCCGCATGAAGTCCTCGACGACGACGGAGCCGGGCACGCTGACCGCGGCGACCTCGTCCTGGGCCAGCTGCACGGACACGGCGTGCTCGTAGATCTCCTTCGGGTCGTTGCGCAGCTCCTCGTGCAGCGCGCTGTCGGTCTCGCGGTCCCCGGACAGCGCGCGGGTGCCGGCGAGCGGCTGGGTGGAGAACGTGCCGTCGGCAGCGACCTCCACCACCGTCTCGGGGCTGAACCCGGCCGCGGCGAGACCGCCGAGGCGCAGCAGGAACGACCGGGCGGGGTTGTTGCCCCGCCGGCCCGCCTCGTAGGTCGCGACCAGGTCGACGGCACCGTCCACCGGCACCGTCCGGGAGAGGATCACCTTGCGGAACCGCGCCTCGTGGATCTCGCGGACGGCCGCCGCGACGGCCGAGCGGTAGCCGGTCGTGTCCGTCACCTCGTCGACCGCCACCGCTGCTCCTGCCGGAACCGGCGGCGCGGCGAGGGTCGCCTCCCAGGCCGCGCGGGCTGCGGGGTCGGCGACGCGCAGCTGCGGCGGGCCGTCCCCGAGGCGGGCCTCCCGGTCGGGGAGCAGCAGGTGCAGCAGCGCACCCGTCCTGTCCGGTGTCGGGAGACCGTGCAGCAGGTGCCCGAGCTCGAACGCGGCCCACCCGTAGGCGCGCCACCCGGGCTCGCCGTGTGCGGCCAGGGCCGCGGCGACCTGGTCGAGCGGCCGGTCGGTCAGGGCTTCGGTGCGGGTCCGGCCGCCGGAGTGCACGTGCAGCCCGGAACGGTCGAGCACGATCTCGGCGCGCACCCCGGCGGCGAACAGCACCTCGCCGTCGCGTTCGTAGAGGACGTACGGCGCGGACCGCGCCTCGCAGTCACGGGCCAGCGCGGCGCCGGCTGCGACGGGATCGGGGGCGGCGGGCCCGGTGCGTGCACCGCTCTGCTCTGTTGCTGTGGACATGCTCGATCTCCTCGCTCGCACAGGAGCGGCCGCGGACGGGACGGGCGGGTTCACCGCCACGCCGCCGCGGCCTCGGGGTAGAAGTCCTCGAAGAGACCCAGGTCGGTTGCCTGGGCGTAGCGCGGGTGGCTGCGGTGTTCGGGAAGGGCGCGTGCCTCGCGCAGGCCGTAGTAGCCGGGGGCGCCCTCCGCGCGCGTCCCGGGGCCCGGGCCGCCCTGAAGGACCCGTTCGAGGTTCGCCACGAAGACCTCGTGGGCGGCCTCGACGAGGTCGAGCATCACGTCCTCGAACACCGCGTCCGGACGTACCGGGAAGCGCCGCTCGGCGAGCACCGGTCCGGTGTCGACGCCGGCGTCGACCTCGTGGAGGGTGGCGGCGAACTCGGGCTCGCCGTGGAGCACGGCGTACGCGACGGTGGCCACCGGCAGCCCGCGATAGCCCGGCAGCGGCCCGCCGTGCACGTTCAGGATGCGCAGCCCCGTGCCGAGCATCCCGGCGCGGAACAGGAACGGGTTGTCGATCGACCACACGATCCCGTCCGTGCACGCGGCGGCCAGCTCGCCGGCCACGGCGTCGAGCTCGTGGCCGTCGGCCACGCGCCGGGCGGGGTGCGGCCCGGGCGTGGCACGGGGCCCGCTGCACACGAGGTCGACGGTGTGTCCCCTTTGCGCGGCGTGCTGCACGGCGCGCCCGAGCAGCGCCCCGTCCCCGACGAAGATCATGTCCGCTCCCCCTCGATCGATTCCCGGGTGGCGCCGCGCAAGGGCCCGAGCAGGACCGCGGTCAGCACCGCCACCCCGGCCATCACGGCGTTGTAGATCCACAGCGCGTCCGCGGCACCGACCAGCGCACCGGCGATCCCGGCCACGACGGCCCCGACCGCGGCCCCGGCCATTCCCTGCGCCGAGAACAGGCTGTTCACCCGCCCCAGCAAGGCGTCCGGGCTGCGCAGCTGCAGCAGCGTGTAGCGCAGGACCTCCTCGAGCGCGTTGGTCGCTCCGGCCGCGACGAACGCGGCCAGCACGAGGAGCAGCGTCGGCGCGGCTCCGGCGGCGGTGTAACAGCCGAAACAGGCGACCATCAGGCCGAGCAGCAGCAGCCCGGGACGGGTCCGGTCGCGCACCCAGCCGCTGCCCAGCGACCCGGCGACGAGCCCGACCGAGAGCGCCGAGTAGATCAGCCCGACGGCGACGGGCGACCCGCCGAACCGGGCATCGACGAACGCGGGCACGAGCACGACGGAGCCACCGCCGAGCATCCCGACCAGGCCGGCGACCATCACGCCGCGCACGACCGGCTCGCGGGCGACGAACCGGGCACCGGTCCGCAGCGCCCGCAGCGGGCTCTCCTGCTCGGCCGGCTCGGCGGCCTCGGCGGGTGCCGGTGTGCCGGTCCGGCCGCCCGTCCCCGGCGGCGGGCTTGCCAGCAGCAGCACCCAGGTCAGGAGAGCGGCAACGGCCCCGGCACCGTAGTTCCAGGCCGCGGACGACACCGCGAACACGAGCCCACCGACCGCCGGGGCGAGCACCGAGCCGAGCCGCAGCGACACGGTGTTGAGCGCGCCGACCGCGTGCAGCTTCGCCCGGTCCACGATGGACGGCATCACGGCCAGCATCGCCGTGAGGCACACCGCCCCGGACAGGCCGTTGATCGCGACGAACACCGCCGTCAGCACCGTCGAGGAGACCCAGACGGCGTTCCCGGCGAGCGCGGCGAAGGCCAGGCCGCTCACCAGCCAGCTGACGATCACCAGCCGCCAGCGATCGACCCGGTCGGCGAGCACGCCGCCGCCGAGGAACCCGACGAGGAACGCCACCGACTCGACCGCCGCGACGGCGCTGACGGCCAGGGTGGACCCGGTGCGGGCGTAGACCTCCAGCGGCACCGTCACCAGGACGACGCCGACGCCGGACAGCAGGATCGTGCGGGCGACGAAGAGGTTGCGGAACGTGCGGTCGTCGCGCAGGGGGCTCAGGTCCAGCAGCACCGCGGACGCCATCAGGCCGGCCCCTCCCCAGCCCAGCGCGCCAGGGTGGCGACCCAGCGGTCCGCGACCCGGGCGGCGAGGTCGTCGTCGAGCACGCCCGCAGGCCAGGTGAACGTCGCCTCGAGCGCCGGAGCGCCGCTCGGGTCGCCGGTCTCCCGCGCCACCGCGTCGACCGCGAGGCTGTGCCCGACCCGGGCCTGCGCGGCCTTCCCCACGTGCACCGCGCCCGCTTCGGGAGCCGGACCCCAGCCGTCGGCGGACTCCACCCGCTCCCGGCCGGTGCGGCCGAGGTAGTTCAGAGTCACCTCCGCCCCGGATTCCGGGATCCGCGCCGGCCCGGTCGGCGGGTGGCGCAGCAGCCCGTGGCCGATGCCTCCGCGCGGGATCTCGGCGAGCGCGGCGGCGACCGGCGGGATGCGGGTCGCCGCGTCGGCCGCGCCGGTGCGGGCGTCGACGCGCACCGGAGCGGTGGTGGCGAACCGTCCGACCGTCCGGGCCAGGTCCAGCGTGGGGTCGAGCTCCTCGACCCGGCCGTGGTTCTCCAGGTCGACGAGCACGTCGCCGTCCACGTCGAGGGCCGAGAGCGCCACGCCGAGCGCGGCGAGCAGCACGGCGTCGGCACCGGTGCCGAACCGCCGCGGCAGGTCGACCAGGATGGCGCGGCCCAGCTCGGCGGGGCAGTGCACCCGTGTCCGGTGCAGGTCGGCGTGCACGTCGGTGCCGTCGCGGGGCCGGCGCACGGGCAGCGGGGTGACGCCTGCGAGGACCTCCCGCCAGTGTTGCGCCTCCGCCGCCACCTGCGGTGAGGCGCCGTGCTCCGCGAGCCGGTGCGACCACGCCGCGAACGAGGTGCCCTCGGGAGCCGGCGTGTTCCCGTCCCGTCCGGACAGGGCCCCGAACCGGGAGATGTCCTCGGCGAGGATGCGCCACGAGGCGCCGTCGACGGCGAGGTCGTGGGCCAGGACGAGCAGGCGGCCCGGCTGCTCGGGCCCGCGGTCCAGCCGGACGAGCCGCAGCATGCCGCCGGGACGGGCGTCGAGCGCGTCACGGGCGGCGAGGGCCTCGCGGCGGATCAGGGCGCGCAGCGGCGTGACGCCGAGCCCGGCGGCGTCGACGGTGCGCACGTGCGCAGCGGGGTCGAGCCGCTCCGCCGGGGCGACCCGCAGGTGCTGCCACCGCCCGTCGGCGCCGACGACCAGGCCGGAGCGGAACACGGGGTGGCGGCGCAGCAGATCGGCGGCCAGCTCGACGAGCGCGGCGTCGGTGAACCAGGACGGGGAACGCACCGCGGCGCCCTGGTGGTGACCGGTGATCGGGCCCTCGAGGGCCTCCAGCCTGCGCATCGCCGGGGTCGGGACGATCACGGTGTCGGTAATGGGGTCGGGGACCGTGACCTCGGTGACGGCGTCGACCTGCTCGGCGAGCCGGGCCGCGGTGGGCGCCGCGAACAGGTCGCGGACACGCACGGCGAGGCCGTCGCGGCGGCAGCGGTTGGCGATCTCGATGGCCAGGAGGCTGTCGCCGCCGAGGTCGAAGAAGTCGTCGTCCACCCCGACCGCGTCGACGCCGATGACCTCCGCGAACACCGCGCAGAGCGTGCGTTCGGTCGGCGTCCGCGGCGGGCTCGCCGCCGCGGCGGTCAGGGGTGCGGGCTCGGGTAGCGCGGAGACGTCGAGCTTTCCGTTGACGGTCAGCGGCAGGTGCTCGACCACCGCCCACAGCGTGGGCACCAGGTAACCGGGCAGGGTCCGCGCGACGGCGGCCCGGACGTCCTCGGCCCGGGCATGCGCCCCGACGAGGTAGGCGGCCAGCCGCCGCTCGGGACCGCCCGTGGCGACGACGGCGGCCCGCTCCACCCCGGGTACGCGGTCGAGCGCGGCCTCGATCTCGCCGGGTTCCACCCGGTAACCGCGGATCTTCACCTGGTCGTCCGAACGCCCCAGGAAATCCAGGTTCCCGTCCGCGCGCCGACGCACCAGGTCCCCGGTGCGGTACATCCGCCCACCCGGGCCGAACGGGTAGGCGACGAACCGCTCCGCCGTCGCCCCCGGCCGGTCCAGGTACCCCCGCGCCAGCCCGACCCCGGCGATGTACAACTCGCCCACCACACCGTCGGGCACCGGCCGCAACCACCCGTCCAGCACGTGCGCGCGGGTGTTCGTGATCGCCGTACCCACCGTCGACGTCGCGCTGTCCGTGGTGCCCGCGCCGAGCGTGTTGATCGTGTACTCCGTCGGGCCGTACAGGTTGTAGCCCCACGTACCCGGGGTGTCGCGCAACCGAGCCCAGATCGACTCCGGCACCGCCTCCCCACCCAGCAACACCAACGGCGGCACATGCGGCCCGTCCAGCAATCCCGCCGCGAACAGGTGGTGCGCATACGTCGGCGTCACGTTCACCACGTCGACCCGCTCAGCAGCGCAGTAGGCCACCAACCGCTCCGCATCGCGACGCAACTGCTCGTCGCACACGTGCACCTCGTGCCCCTCGACGAGCCACAACAGCTCCTCCCAGGACATGTCGAACGCGAACGACACCGTGTGCGCCACCCGCAGCACCCGGTCCCCCGCCGCGGCCACCGTCGGCGCGAAGATCTCCCTACGGTGGTTGACCTGCATGTTCGTCAGACCGACGAACGGCGTCACCACACCCTTGGGCCGCCCCGTCGAACCGGACGTGAAGATCACGTACGCCGGGTGCTCCAACCGTCCTCGCGTGCCCGGCGCGAACGCGCCCAGCTCGCCCGGGGTCAGCGGATCCCCCGGCACCCCGTCGAACACGGCGGCGTCGTCGACGCGCAGCTGCGGCACCCCGCTGAACCGCGGCCCCGCCACCGCGTCCGTGACCAGCAGGCGCGCGCCGGACTCGGCGAGGATCTCGGCGAGCCGGCCGTCGGGGTGATCGAGCTCGAGTGGCACGTAGGCGGCGCCCGCGCGCAGCACCGCGAACAGCGCCACCACCATCTCCACCGACCGCGGCAACCCCAGCGCCACCACCTGCTCCGGGCCCATGCCCCGCGCCCGCAACACGCGCGCCAGCCGCGACACCCGCGCGTCCAGCTCCGCGAACGACACGCGCGCGTCCCCGCACACCAGCGCCGTCCGCTCGGGGCATCGCGCGGCGCGTTCCGACAGCAGCTCGGCGACCGTGACGTCGCCGAGCGGGATCTGCGCGGTCGCGGCCCGCTCGTGCTCGCGGTCCCGGTCGGCCGGGGACAGCACGTCGACGGCGCCGACCCGGGTGCCCGGTGCACTGGCGAAGGCGCGCAGCACCTCGACGAAGCGGGCGGCGAACCCGGCGACGGTGGCCTCGTCGAACAGCTCCGTCGAGTACTCGACCACACCGGTGAGCAGGTCCGGCGAGTCCTGGAAGTTGAACGAGGCGTCGAACTTGGCGGTGCCGGTGCCGACGTAGTCCGCGGTGACCTCGAGGTCGGCGAACTCGGGCACGGCGTAGTTCGCGTCGCCGGACAGGCACACCAGCATCACCTGGAACAGCGGGCTGCGCCCCGCGGCGCGCGCCGGTCCGACCGCGTCGACCACGTCCGCGAACGGCACGTCGGGGTGGTCGTAGGCCTCCACGTCGCAGGCGCGGACCGCGTCGAGGAGCTCGGCGAGCGTGCGCTCGGGGCGTGCGTCGACCCGCAGGGCGAGGGTGTTGAGGAAGTAGCCCACGGCGTCGTCGAGGGCCGGGTCGAGACGGGTGGAGATCGGGGTGCCGACCACGACGTCGGGGCCGTTGCCGTGGCGCGACAGCAGCACCGCCAGCGCGGCGTGCAGGAGCATGAACACGGTGACGCCGTGCGCGCGGGCGGTGCGGTGCAGTGCCGCGGTCAGGTCCGCGCCGACCTCCACCGGCACCTGCGCGCCGGCCCCGCTCGCCGCGGCGGGCCGGAGCCGGTCGGTGGGGAAGGTGCACTCGGCGGGCGCACCCCGCAGGTGCGCGCGCCAGAACTCCAGCTGCGCCGCGGCCGACGTCGGCGCACCGTCGGCCAGGCAGTCCCGCTGCCAGTCCGCGAAGTCGGCGTACTGCACCGCCGGGGCGGGAAGGCCACCCGGCTCCCCTGCCCTGCGCGCCCGGTAGGCCCGCTCCAGGTCCTGGCGCAGCGGCCGCCAGGACCACTCGTCGACGGCGATGTGGTGCAGCGTCAGGACGAGCACGTGCTCGTCCGGCGCGAGCTCCAGCAGCGTGAGCAGCGCCGGGACCTCCGCGGTGAGGTCGAACGGGTGCCCGGCGGCCGTGGCGATGCGCGCGTCGAGGCCGCGGGCGTCCACGCGCTCGCGGACGATCCGGCGCCGGGCGACCTCCGGGCCGAGCACCACGGCCTCCGGGCCTGCAGACCCGTCCTGCAGGACGGTGCGCAGGATCTCGTGCCGGGTGAGCACGTCGCACCAGGCGGCCTCGAGGGCGTCGGCGTCGAACGGCCCGTGCAGCCGCAGCACGTTGGGCACGTTGTAGACCGCGCTGGGCCCGGTCATCCGGTGCAGTGCCCACATCTGCCGCTGGCCCGCGGACAGCGCGCGGACATTGCCGGTGCGCGAACGGGGACGCAGCGGCGGGCGGGTGGCGGCGGCGGGCTCCGGGACCGGGCCGTCGAGGAGCTCCGCGAGCCGGGCCGGGGTCCGCGCGTCGAACACGTTGCGGGGGCGGATCGCCACGCCGGCCTTGCGTGCGCGGTTGGCGGCGGTGAGCGAGGAGATGCTGTCGCCGCCGAGGGCGAAGAAGTCGTCGTCGACGCCGACCGTGTCGACGCCCAGCACCTCGGCGAACACCGCGCAGAGCGTGTGCTCGGTCGGCGTCCGCGGGGCGCGGGTCCCGCCCGTGGCCACCGGCGCGGGCTCGGGCAACGCCGCCACGTCGAGCTTGCCGTTGACGGTCAGCGGCAGGTGCTCGACCACCGCCCACAGCGTCGGCACCATGTAGTCGGGCAGCGTGCGGGCGACGGCGTCACGCACGTCGCCCGCGTCGCCCGCGCCGACGAGGTACGCCACCAGCCTGCGCTGCCCGGGCACCTCGGGGTGCGGGCGGGTGACGACGGCGGCCTGGGCGACACCGGGAACGGCGGCGAGCGCCGTCTCGATCTCGCCGGGTTCCACCCGGTAGCCGCGGATCTTCACCTGGTCGTCCGAACGCCCCAGGAAATCCAGGTTCCCGTCCGCGCGCCGCCGCACCAGGTCCCCGGTGCGATACATCCGCCCACCCGCCACGAACGGGTCCGCCACGAACCGCTCCGCCGTCAACCCCGGCTGGTCCAGGTAACCCCGCGCCAGCCCGACCCCGGCGATGTACAGCTCCCCCACCACACCGTCGGGCACCGGCCGCAACCACCCGTCCAGCACGTGCGCACGGGTGTTCGTGATCTCGGTGCCGACCGTCGACGTCGGGCTGTCGGCGGTGCCGGCGCCCAAGGTGTTGATCGTGTACTCGGTGGGGCCGTACAGGTTGTAGCCCCACGTACCCGGGGTGTCGCGCAACCGAGCCCAGATCGACTCCGGCACCGCCTCCCCACCCAGCAACACCAACGGCGGCACGTGCGGCCCGTCCAGCAACCCGGCCGCGAACAGGTGGTGCGCATAGGTCGGCGTCACATTCACCACGTCGACCCGCTCAGCAGCGCAGTAGGCCACCAACCGCTCCGCGTCCCGACGCAACTGCTCGTCGCACACGTGCACCTCGTGCCCCTCCACCAGCCACAACAGCTCCTCCCAGGACATGTCGAACGCGAACGACACCGTGTGCGCCACCCGCAGCACCCGGCCACCCGCTGCCGCCACGGTCGGGGCGAAGATCGCTTCCTGGTGGTTGACCTGCATGTTCGTCAGCCCGACGAACGGCGTCACCACGCCCTTCGGCTTCCCGGTCGACCCCGACGTGAAGATCACGTACGCGGGGTGGTCGAGGCGCCCCGGCGTCCCCGGCGCGAACGCCCCCAGCTCCGCGTCCGAGAGCGGGTGGTCGGGCACGCCCGCGAACACCTCCGGCTCGTCCACCCGGACCTGCGGGACACCCGCGAACCGCCGTCCCGCGGTCGCCTCGGTGACCAGCAGCGCCGCGCCCGACGCGGTGAGGATCTCGGCGAGCCGGTCGTCGGGATGATCGAGCTCCAGCGGCACGTACGCGGCCCCGGCGCGCAGCACCGCGAACAGCGCCACCACCATCTCCACCGACCGCGGCAGCCCCAGCGCCACCACCTGTTCCGGACCGACCCCGCGGGCCAGCAGCACCCGCGCCAACCGGGACACACGCGCGTCCAGCTCCGCGAACGACACCCGCACCTCACCGGCCACCACCGCCGTCCGCTCCGGACAGACCGCCGCCCGCTGCGCCAGCAGCTCCGCGATCGTCACGTCGCCGAGGTCGCGGACCTGCGACTCGGCCCGCGGCGTGGTCGGGACGGTGATCGCGGCGAGTGGCCGGTCGGGCTCGGTGACCAGCGTGGAGAGCACGTGGACGAACCGGTCGAGCAGCGCCCGCGCGGTGGCCCCGTCGACGGCCTCGGGGCGGTGGTCGAGGGTCAGCTCCATGTCCGCGAACGGGTTCACCGCGAACGACAGGGGGAAGTGCGAGTCGTCGATGGTCTCGACGTCGGCCATGTCGTGGCGTCGCGCGGCGTCGGCGAAGGCCTCCCAGGCGTTGCGGAGCGTCAGGAGCGTGTCGAAGAGCTGCGGCCGCCCGACCGCCTGCTGCACCTGCCCGAGTCCCAGGTACTCGTGGTCCATCAGGGCCGCGCGCTGGGCGCCGAGGCGGCGCAGCAGCGTGCCGGCGGTGTCGGTGGGGGCGAGCCGGACCCGGACCGGGACGGTGTTGAGGAACAACCCGATGCCGTCCTCGATGCCGCTGAGCTCGTCCGGCTGCACCACGACCGGCGAGCCGAGCACGACGTCCGTGCCGGCCGTCAGGTGGCCGAGCACGACGCCGAGGGCCGCGGTCAGGACGGTGTTCACCGTGACCCCGTGCTCGGCGGCGCACGTGCGCACCTGCTCGGAGAGCGTCGCGCCGAGCGTGGTGCCGACCCGCTGCGCCTCGCGGGTCCACACCCGGTCGGCGCCGCCTGCGGCGAGGGTGGGGCCTTCCAGGTCGGCGTAGGCCGCGGCCCACGCCGCGCGCGAGGCCTCCTGGTCCTGCGCGGCGGTCCACCGCAGGTAGTCCGCGTACCCCGCGCCGGTGGACGGCTCGCCGCCCTCGTAACCGGTGAGCAGCTGGTCGACGAACCGCATCGCCGACGCCCCGTCGAAGAGCTGGAAGTGGTTGGTGAGCACCAGCCGGTCGGAGCCGTCGGGCAGGTGCAGCAGCTGGACCCGGAAGAGCGGCGGTGCGTCCAGCGCGATCGGGCGGGCCCGGCCGGTCCCCGCCAGCCGCCCCGCCTCGGCGGCGTCGGCGACCCATTCCTCCTCGACGAGCCCGCGCGGCAGCCGCGCGCGCACGAACTGCACCGGCCGCCCCCGGTCGTCGGTCGTAAAGCCGGCACGCAGCAGCGGGGTGCGCCCGACCAGCTCCTGCAGCGCCTGTTCCAAGCGCGCGCCGTCGAGGACCCGGCCCAGGGTGAAGGTGTTCTGCAGGACGTAGAGTCCTGCCGCACCAGCCCCGTCGGCGTCGGTGTCGCTGTCGGTGTCGCTGTCGGTGTCGCTGTCGGTGTCGCTGTCGGTGACCGACTGGAAGTACAGGCCCTCCTGCAGCGGCGAGAGCGGCCAGACGTCGGTGAGCGGACCGCCGGTCCCGGCGCCGAGTGCCGTGACGTCGTCCGCGGTCATGCCGAGCAGCTCCCGCAGCGGGCCGGCGGGCGGGGCCGGCCGGTGCGCGCGCTCGGCGGTGGCGACGGCGCGCGCGATCCCGCGGGGGGTGCGGTGCACGAACACGTCCGACGTCGAGACGGCCAGACCCGCGTCGCGGGCGGTCCTCGCGACCCGGGTCGCGAGGATGCTGTCGCCGCCGAGGGAGAAGAAGTCGTCGTCGGGCCCCACCCTTTCGTGCGCCAGCGCCTGGCCGAAGGCGCGGCACAGCCGGCGCTCGGTGTCGCCGACCGGTTCCTGGACGGCCCGCTCGCCGCCGAACCGCGGCGCCGGCAGCGCGGCCCGGTCGAGCTTGCCGTTGACGGTCAGCGGCAGGCGCTCCAGGACGACGATCGCCGCCGGGACCATGTACCCGGGCAGTGCGGCGCCCAGCGCCTCCCGGACGGCGGCCGGGTCCGGGGCGTCGACGTCGCGGCCTGCGACGACGTAGCCCACCAGGCGGCGCGCGTCCCCGCTCGTGGACACGGTGGCAACGGCCTGCGCCACCTCGGGCAGCGCCAGCAGGGCGGCCTCGATCTCGCCGAGCTCGATCCGGTAGCCGCGGATCTTCACCTGCTGGTCCGCCCGACCGACGAACTCCAGCTCGCCCGACCGGGTCCAGCGGGCCAGGTCGCCGGAGCGGTAGATCCGCTCGCCGGGCCGCCCGCCCGGTCGGGCCACGAACCGCGCCGCCGTGAGGCCGGGGCGGTCCAGGTACCCCTGGGCGAGCTGCGGGCCGGCCACGTACACCTCGCCCACCACGCCGGGGGGCACCGGTTGCAGGTGCCTGCCCAGCACCAGCACCTCGGTGCCGGGCAGTCCCGTTCCCACCGGGCTGGCCCGGTGCAAGGTGTCGGCGGGGGTGATCTCGCGGTAGGTGGTGTGCACGGTCGTCTCGGTGATCCCGTACAGGTTGGCCATGCGCGGCGCCTGCGCCGGGTGCCGGGCGAACCACGGCCCCAGGGTCGTCGGGTCGAGCGCCTCACCGGCGAACACGACGTAGCGCAGCACGGTGGCCCGCGACCCGGAGGCCAGGTCGTCGGGCTCGTTCGCGGCGAGCCCGGAGAACGCCGACGGGGTCTGGCTGAGCACGGTCACGCGTTCGGCGGCGAGCAGCTCCCACATCCGCTCCGGGCTGCGGACGGTCGCCTCGTCGACCACGACCAGCCGCCCGCCCAGGGCCAGCGCACCCCAGATCTCGAACACCGAGACGTCGAAGGCCACCGAGTGGAACAGCGTCCAGACGTCGCGCGGCCCGACGTCCATGCGCCGGGTCGCCCCCGCGAGCAGGGCGAGCACGGCCGAGTGGGGAACCTCCACACCCTTCGGGGCGCCGGTCGAACCGGAGGTGTAGATGACGTACGCGGGCTGCTCGCCCGGGACCGGCACCGGCGGGGCCGGACGCGCGGCCGCGCGCGCCGCCACCACCGGGTCGGCGTCGAGCACCAGCACCTCGGTGCCTGCGGGACCCGACACCGCCGGGTGCGCGGCGGCCGTGGTCAGCAGCAACCGCGGTGCGGAGTCGGCGACGATCCGGTCGAGCCGCTCGGCCGGCGAGGCGAGGTCCAGCGGGACGTACGTGCCGCCGGTGTGCAGCACGGCCAGCAGCGCGACGACCATCTCGGCGGAGCGGGGCACGGCGATCGCGACGCGGTCGCCGCGCTGCACGCCACGGTCGCGCAGCACGGCGGCCAACCGACCGACCCGGTCGTCCAGCTCGGCGTAGGTCACGTGCCGGCCGTCCACCGTGAGCGCGCTCGTCTCGGGGGCGGTCGCGACGCGGCGCGCGAAGGTCTCGGCGAGCGTCCCGGGCGCACCGGCCACGGCGGGCGGCGGCGGCGCCGCGACGGTGGCGGCGAGCACCGCACGGTCGGCGACGGTGTCGACCCGCAGCGCCGACAACCGCCGCCCCGGGTCCCGCGCGAGCACCTCCAGCACGGCGCTGAGCCGGTCGACCAGCGCCTGCGCCGTCGGCTCGTCGAACAGGTCCAGCGCGTACTCGACGACGCCGTGCAGCACCGGGTTGCCCTGCGCCGTCGCGGTATCGAAGAAGCCGAAGGAGGCGTCGAACTTGGCCGTTCCCGTGTCGACCCACTGCGGCGCCACCTCGGCGCCGGCGAGGGCCGGCTCGCCGCGCGCCGGATCGGTGCGCAGGTGGACCAGCTCGACCTGGAACAGGGGGTTGTGCGTGGCCCGCTGCGGACGGACGCGGTCGACGACGTCGTGGAACGGCACGTCGGCGTGGGCCATCGCGGCGAGGTCGGCGCTGCGTACGCGGTCGAGCACCTCGTCGAGGGTCGGGTCGCCGCCCAGGTCGACGCGCAGCGCGAGGGTGGTGACCAGGAACCCGACGAGGTCCTCCAGCGCGGTGCCGGTGCGAGCGGAGACCGGGGCGCCGATGACGACGTCCCCGCGCCCGTCCCCGGCGCCGTGGGCGTCGAGGAGCACCGCGAGCGCCCCGTGCAGCAGCATGAACATGCTGATGCCGTGCGCGTCCGCGACCTCGCGCAGCCGCCCGGCCAGCGGGGCCGCGACGTCGAACCGGATCTGCGCGCCGCGGCCGGTCGCCACCTCCGGGCGGGGCCGGTCGGCCGGGAAGGTCGTGACCGGCGGGGCGCCGGCGAGCGCCCGGCCCCAGAAGTCCAGCTGGGCCGCGGCGAGTGCGGTGGGCGCCCCCGGCGGGCCGATCCGCTCCCGCTGCCATGCCGCGTAGTCGCCGTGGCGCACCGCGAGCTCGGGGAACCGCGGCGCGTGCCCGGCGCGCCGTGCCGCGTAGGCCGTGCCGAGATCGGCGAGCAGCGTGCGGTAGGACCACTCGTCGACCGCGATGTGGTGCACCACCATCGTCACCACGTGCTCGGTGGGCGAGACCTCGGCCACGCAGGCGCGCAGGGGGGCCTCCCGCTCCAGGTCGAAGCAGTGCCGCAGCACCGCGTCCGCGGATCCGTCCCCGTCGAGATGCAGCGCCAGCTCGCCGGGCGCGTGCACCCGCGGGAGCACCTCGGCGTCCTCGGACTCGTGGTAGGTCGTTCTCAGGACCTCGTGGCGGGCCACGACGTCGCCGAACGCCGCACGCAACGAGGCGCGGTCCAGGGGGCCGCGGACCCGCCAGGCCCGGGGCACGTTGTACGCCGGGCTCGGACCGAGGATCCGGTACAGGCTCCACATCTGCCGCTGGCCTGCGGAGAGCACCGCGGCGCCCGGCTGCCTCCCCGCGATCGGCGCCGGCTGCCCGGTCCCGCGGGCCGCGTCGAGGCGCGCCGCGAGCTGCGCGACCGTCGGGGCCGCGAACACGTCGGCGACGCCCAGCTCGGTGCCCAGCCGCTCCTGCAGCCGGTTGACCAGGCGCAGGGCGGCGAGCGAGTGGCCGCCGAGTGCGAAGAAGTCGTCGCCGGGTGCGGCCGGCGGCTGCCCGAGCAACTCGCCCACCAGCTCGCCCACGACCCGCTCGGTCGCCGAGCGCGGTGCCGCGGCCGCCGCCGACCGCGCCAGCGGGATCGCGGCGAGGGCCCGGCGGTCGAGCTTGCCGCCGGGTGTCATCGGCAGCGCGTCGCCGACCGTGAAGCCCGCGGGGACGATCGCCGCCGGCAGGCGCCCGGCGAGCCAGGCCCGCAGCTCCTCGGGCGCAACACCCGCGCCGGCCGCGACGACGTGGGCGACGAGACCGGGACCGGCGGGGAGCTCGGTGCGCAGCTCGACGGCCGCCGCCGCCACCGCGGGGTGCTCGAGCAGCAGCGCCTCGACCTCACCGGGCTCGGCCCGGACCCCCCGGATCTTGACCTGGTGGTCGGCCCGCCCGATGAGCCGCACCCGCCCGTCCGGGGTCCACATGCCCAGGTCACCGGTGCGGTACAGGCGCCCGCCGCTCCCGTCCGGGTCGGCGACGAACCGCAGCGCGGTCTCGCCCGCGCGCCCGGCGTAGCCACGGGCGACCTGCGGCCCGCCGACGTACAGCTCGCCGACGACGCCGGCCGGCACTGGGTTGAGGAACCGGTCCCTGATCTGGACGGTGCTGCCCGCCGTGGGCGCACCGGCGGTGACGACCGGATCGTCCGCGTGCACCGGGCCGGCGAGCACGTCCCCCGCGACCTCCGACGAACCGTAGGAGTTGACCACCGTGGAGCCGGGGGCCGCCGCGGCGGCTCGCCGGGCCGTGCCCAGCGGCAGCGCTTCGCCCGAACAGATCCACCGGCGCAGCCCGCGGACGTCGCCCGCCCCACCGCCGTCCGGCTCCGTCAGCGCCGACACGACCGACGGCACCGCCGTGAGCGTGGCCACGCCCTCCCGGGCGATCAGCCTGCCGAGCTCGCGCACGTCGGTGGCGGTGACGTCGCTCGCGACGACGACCCGCGCGCCGCCGAGCAGCGCGCCGAGGAGCTCGGTGAGGCCGTCGATGAAGCTGATCGAGGACTTGGCGACCCGGGTCTCCCCCGGTGCCACCGGCCACTCGACTCCGGCCCAGGCCAACCGGCAGGACAGGCCCGCGTAGGTGCCGAGCACGCCCTTCGGCCGCCCGGTCGAGCCGGACGTGTAGACGAGGTAGGCCGCGCTGCGGGGGTCCGGCACGTCCCTCGCGTCGGGAGCGGGGCCCGCGGCGGGCGCGTCCGCGGGGTCCAGCCGCACCGCGTCCGGCGGCGCCCCGTCGAGCTCGGCCCCGGGGCGGCAGATCAGCACGGCGGGAGCCGCGTCGTCGAGCATGAACGCGACGCGGGCCCGCGGGTAGCCGGGGTCGACGGGCACGAGGGTGGCCCCGGCCTCGAGGACGGCCAGCACGGAGACGACGAGGTCGATCGACCTCGGCAGCACGACCGCCACCCGGGTCTCCGCCCCGGCGCCCGCCGCCCGCAGCCGGGCCGCGAGCCGCTGCACCCGCGCGGACAGCTCGCCGTAGCCCACGGTGTGCCCGTCGTGCACCAGCGCGGACGCATCCCCGTGGGTGCGCATCGCCGCGCGGAGCCGCTCGGTGACCGGCTCGGCCACCGGCGCCGCCTGCGGTGCTCCGGCCGCGACCTCGGGACGCAGCAGGGTGGCGAGCGGGCGGTCCGGGTCCTGCCCGGCGGCCACGAGGAGCGCGTCGAGCTCGGCGAGCAGCCGGTCCACCAGCTCGCCCGTCAGGTCGGCCCGGGCGTAGGTCGCCTCCACGTCGAGCCCGGCGTCGGTGAGGAAGACCTCGAGCGCGAGCGGGTGCTGCGCGGTGCCGTTGTCGGTGCGCCGCCAGGTCGTGCGCACCTGCGGCAGCTGCGGCCCGTCGATCTGCTGGGTGAGGAAGAGCAGCTGCGCGTCGAACAGCGAGCCCCCGTGCGCGCCGCGTTCCGGGTTGAGCCGCTCGACGAGCAGGTCGTAGGGGTAGCGCTGGCGGGCGAACCCGTCGGCGGTCACCCCGCGCAGGCGCGCGATCAGATCCCGGAACGTGTCGCGCGGCTCCACCTGGGAGCGGAGCACCACGACGTTGCCGAAGTTCCCGGCGAGCTCGAGGGCGCCCGCCTCCTCGCGGTTCAGCACCGCGGTCCCGACGGCGATGTCGCCGGTGCCGCCGAACCGGCTGAGCAGCGCCGCGTAGCAGCCGAGCACCACGGTGTAGGGCGTCGCACCCAGTCGTGCCGCCAGCGTGCGCACCGCCCGGGCCGCGGCGTCCGACAGGCGCCGGTCGACCCGGGCGCCGGCCTCGGCCGCCGCGCTCCCGTCGTCCGCCGGGAGCCGGTCGAACAGCGCGGGTGCCGGGTCGGCCAGACGGTCGCGCCAGAACGCGAGGTCGGCCTCGTGGTCCGCGGCCGCCCAGTCCCGCTGCTCGGCATCGGCGAAATCGGCCACCTGCAGGAGGGGCGGGCTCGGGGTGACCGGACCGGAGAGCGCCTGCCGGTAGTGGCTCTCGAGGTCCCTGGAGATCGCGGCGAAGGTCAGGCCGTCCCAGGCGATGTGGTGCACCTGCAGCAGCGCCGTCCACCGGTCCGCGGCCTCGCGCACCAGGGTCACCCGCAGGGAGCTGTCCCGAGTCAGATCGTAGGGCCTGCTCGCCCGTTCCCGGGCCAGTACGCGCACCCGCTCACGTGCCGCCTGCCCGGCGCCGGTGAGGTCGACGGTCGTGAGCTCCCAGCTCAGCTCCTCGTGCACCCGCTGGAAGGGGACCCCGTCCTGCGCGTGGTAGGTCGTGCGGAACACCTCGTGGCGCGCAACGAGCGCGGTGAACGCGGCCCGGAGCGCGTCCTCGCGCAGCCGTCCCTCGAACGTCAGCTCGATGCACAGGTTGTAGGCGGTGCTGTCGGGCACGATCTGGTGGTGCAGCCACATCCGCCGCTGCGCGAACGACAGCGGGAACTCCGTGCGCCCGGAGCGCCCGCGTGGACCGGCCTCCGTCGCCCGCTCCCGCCGCAGGCCGGCCGCCGCCAACCGCTGGGCGATCAGCTTCCGCTTGCGGTCCTCGACACTGGTCATCGTTCTGGCCTTCCCGGATCGCACCGCTGCGTGTTCGTTCCACTGCTGTACGTAGTCGTTGCTGGTCAGCCGGTATCGCTGTGTCAGGGATCGAGCGCGTCCGCCACGCGGGGCTCCTCACGGCCCGGCGGACCGCGAGGAGCCGTCACGTCAGCTCGTCGCTCCCTCGAGGAACGGCAGGAGGGTGTCGACGCCGTACGGGATCGACAGCACCGACGGGGCCGACAGGCTCAGGTCGGGCAGCCAGTACGCCCTGCCGTCACGCACCGCGGGCAGGGTGCCCAGCCCCGCGTTCTGCTGCAGCGCCTGCTCCGGGGTCTCGCCGAAGGCGTAGAGCAGCACCACGTCGGCGTCGAGCTGCCCGAGGAGCTCGTTCGACACCAGGATCTGGGTCTCCTCGCTCTGCAGGTCCCGCAGGTAGGGCACCGGCTCGAACCCGAGCTCACCCATGAGCTGCACGGCCGTGGCGTCGCGGCCACCCGCGTAGGCCTCGGCCCCGTAGGCGTCGATATAGGTGAGCGTGCGGCCTGCGAAGCCCGGATGGGCGGCCGCCACGTCGGTGACGTAGCGCTCCGTCCGCGCCACGAGTTCGGCGCCCTCCGCCTCCTTGCCGAGCGCTTCGGCGATGAGCTCGGTCGACTCCTGCCAGGCGGGGGCGTAGGGCAGGGCCCCCGCCGGGAGCGCGACCGTCGGCGCGATCCGGCTCAGCGTGTCGTACCGCTCCTGCTCACCACCGGAGACGACGTCGAGGATGAGGTCGGGCTGCAGCGCGGCCACGGCCTCGTAGTTGATCTCGCGACCCATCACGGCGGGTGTGGCCGCGCCCAGCTCGTCCTCCGCCCACACCCCGACCCCCCGGGGGAAGTTGTACGGGCTCGCGATCCCCACCGGCACCTCGCCGAGCGCCAGGACGACATCGGCATCGGTCATTCCGAGGGTCACGATCCGTTCGGGCGCGCGCTCGACCGTGGTCGTGCCGAGCGAGTGCTCGACGCTCACCGGGAAGGCTCCCGACTCCGGGGCCGGGGCCGCGGCGGGCCCGCTCTCCGCCGGGGCCGCGGAGGAGCAGCCGGCGAGTGCCAGCGTGACCAGCACGGCTCCGATCCGGATCAGGGGGGACGTCAATGATCTCTGCATCAGGGGGAACATCCTCACTCCGGGTCGCGCCCGTCGGGCGTCAACGCCTGCTCGATCTCGTCGGCCGACAGCGACTCGATCTCGTCCACCACCTCGGCGACCGCATCCAGACGCTCGGGGTCGGCCGCCCGTAGAGCGACGGCGGTACCGCGGACCGTCGGGTGGGCGAACAGCATCCGCGCGGTGACGGCGTCGGTGTCCAGCAGCTCGCGCAGCCGCGAGACGATCACCGTGACCAGCACCGAGTCCCCGCCGAGGGCGAAGAGCGAGGTCTCCACCCCCACCGGGGCGCACTCGAGCACCGTGCCCCAGACCCGGGCGATCACACGCTCCAGGGCCGAGGCCGGCGCCACGTGGTCACTCGCGTCGTCGACCCGCTCGGCGGCCAGGCGGCGCACCGCCCGGCGGTCGACCTTGCCGTTGGAGGTGAGCGGGACCTGCTCGAGCGGGAGCACCGCCCGCGGCAGCATGTGCGGCGGGAGCGCCTGCGCCAGCCCACGGGCCACCGTGTCCGGCTCGGCCGGCCCGTGCACCGCGACCACCAGCACGGTGTCCCGCTCCCCGACCACGACGGCGACGGCGCGCTCCACCCCGGGGACCGCGGCCGCGGCCGCCTCCACCTCGCCCAGCTCCACGCGGAAGCCGTTGATCTTGACCTGGTCGTCGCGGCGGCCGAGGAACTCGACGACGCCGCCGGGCAGGTAGCGGGCCATGTCCCCGGTGCGGTACCAGCGCAGCCCGTCGTGCGCGACGAACCGGTCGGCGGTGCGTTCCGGGTCGCCCCGGTAGCCGTGCGCCACGCCGGCACCGCCGATCCACAGCTCGCCGGGCACGTGGTCGGGAACGTCGCGGCCCAGGTGGTCGACCACCCGCAGCCGCACGCCGTCGAGCGGGGTGCCGTAGGGCACCGAGCGCCACTGCGGCGCCACGTCGTCGCCCACCGCGCAGATCGTGGAGTGGATGGCGGTCTCGGTGGTGCCGCCCAGCCCGGCGAAGCCGCACCCGGGGACGCGCTCACGCAGCCGGCCGGGGAGGTCGGTGCCCACCCGGTCGCCGCCGAGCAGCACCTGGCGCAGGCCCGCATCGAGGTCGTGACCGGTGGCGAGCAGGGCGTCGAGCAGGGCGGGCACGCAGTTCAGCACGGTGACGCCGTGGGCGCGCACGAGCTCGGCCCACCTGTCGGCGTCGCGCTGCTCGCCTTCCGCGAGCACGACCACCGATCCGCCGACGGCGAGCATCGCGAACACGTCGAACACCGACAGGTCGAAGTCGAGCGCCGACACGGCAAGCGTCCGGTCGGCCGGCTCGAGCCGGAACCGGCGCACCAGATCGTCGATCGTGGCGACCGCGGCGCGGTGCGGCACCTCCACACCCTTCGGCTCGCCGGTGGAGCCGGAGGTGAACAGCACGTAGGCCACCTGCTCGGGATCGACCTCGACCGGCGCCGGGAGCGGCGGTGCGGCGCGGAGCTCGTCGAGCACCTCAGCGGTGACGGCGATCGTGTGCCCGGACACCGCCCTGATCCGCTGCACGCGGGCGGGCGGCTGCTCGATGCCCAGCGGGACGTAGGCGCCGCCGGCCGCGAGCACCCCGAGCACCGCGACGACCTGGTCGGGGCCGCGCGGCAGCGTGACCGCCACCGGGTCGCCCGGGCGGACGCCGCGTGCCACCAGGCCGCCGGCGACCCGCAGTGCGCGGTCGGCGAGCTCGGCGTGGGTGAGCGATCCACCTGCCCACTCGACGGCGGTGGCGGTCCGGCCGGGTGCCGCGGCGAAGAAGGACCCGTGCAGCGTGCCCGCGGGCGGGCCACCCGGCAGATCGGTGTCGTTGACCCGGTTCCGGACCTCCCGCTGGCCGGCCGGCAGCAGGTCACCGACGGGCTCCCGCCAGGCCCGGTCGTCGGCGAGCCCGTGCACGAGCGAGGAGAAGGCCGCGAACATCGCCTCCGGCACGCCGTCGGCGAGCGCGTCGGCGCGGACGTCCCAGTTCACCAGGATCCGCCCGCCGACCTCGGTGATCTGGGCGTCCAGCAGGACCTGCGGCCCCTGCGAGATCATCCAGACCGGGTCGCCGAAGCAGCGGCGCGCGCGTTCGTCGAACAGCTCGCCGAGGTCGAGCCCGCTGGTGAACACGACGGGTGCGAGCACCTGCTCGCCCGCCGCCCGGCCGAGGTCGCGCAGCACCTCCACGCCGGAGTACGCGGCGTGCGTGGCGTCGTGGTGCAGCCGGCGCTGCACGGCCCGGGCGCGCTCGACGAAGCTCGCCGGCTCGGTGAGGTCGATCTCCAACAGCACCGAGCCGGTGAAGTCGCCGACCACCCGATCGATCTCCGGGTGCACCGGTTCCCGGTCGAACAGCGGGACGTTGAGCAGGAACCGCGGGCGCGCGCTCCACGCGCCGACGACCTCCGCGTACGCGGTGGCCACCACCGCGGGCAGCGTCAGGCCGTGCCGGCGGGCCGCGGTGACCACGGCCGCGCGCTCCGCCCCGTCGAGGGTGAACGCCAGCCGCAGCGCCTGCGGCGTCACGTCCGGCCGCTGCACCTGCGGCAGCTCGGGCGCCCCGGGCAGATCCGCCAGCCGGCCCGTCCAGTGGGCCTTCGCCTGCTCGGCCGCTGCCCGGCGCGCCGGTCCGCGGGCGGCGAGGTACTCGCGGTAGCTCACACCCGGCGGGTCCGCCACACCCGCGGGACCGTCCTCGTAGCAGCGCGCCAGGTCGGCGAGCAGCACGCGGTAGCTCACGGCGTCGGCCGCGACCATGTCGACGTCGAGGTGCAGCCGGGCACCGTCGGGCAGCAGGCTGACCGCGGCCCGGAACACCTCACCCCGCTCGATCGCGAGCAGCTCGTGGGACATCTCGTCGCGCACGGCCTCGAGCCGCTTGCCGCGCTCCTCCGCGTCGAGATCGCGCAGATCGTGCACGACGAGGCCGTCCCACGACCGCGGCGGCAGGACCTCCTGACGCCCGTTGTCGGTGATCCGCGCCCGCAGCATCCCGTGCCGGTGCACCAGCGCCGCCAGGGCGTCCGTCAGCCGCTGCGGGTCCAGCCCGGGCCCGTCGAACTCGAGGTAGAGGTGCGGCGCGACGCCACCGAGGGGCTGGCTCGGGTCCCGGCCGACCCAGTAGGCGTGTTGGAGCAGTGCGAGGTCGAACTCCGAGCCGGGCTCCGCGGCCGGGGCGGCCGGGGCGGCCGGGGCGGCCGGGGCGGCCGGGGCACTTCCCGGCTCCCCGGCGGAGCCGAGCAACGCCGCCCACGCCGTGAGCGTCGGGGCGGCGGCGAGCTCACCGAAGCCGACGGTGCGCCCCTCCTCCCGCCACCGGCCCACCAGCCGCATCAGCGCGATGGACTGCAGCCCGACCTCGAACAGGTCGTCGGAGTCGCCGATCTCGCCGGGGTCCTCGTCGACCAGGTCCGCGATCAGGGTGCGCAGGTCCTCGAGCAGCACCGGATCCGCGGGCATCAGCGGGCGGCGAGCTGGTCGGCCGCGCCGGGAACGGGCTCCGCGGGGTCCGCACCGAGTGCGACGACGCGGTTGGCTGCGTCCACGTGCACCACGCGAGGCACGTGATCGGCGACCGCGGGGTCCGGGACCTGCTGGAAGGCCATGATGATCGTGAGGTGACCCGGGTGCACCAGGTGCGCGGCCGCCCCGTTGATCCCGATCACGCCGCTCCCCCGGGCACCCGTGATCACGTAGGTGGTGAGCCGCGCACCGTTGTCGATGTCGACGACCTGCACCTGCTCACCCTCGACGAGCCCGGCGGCGTCCATCAGGTCCTCGTCCACGGTGAGCGACCCGACGTAGTGCAGGTCCGCCTGCGTCACCGTCGCTCGATGGATCTTGCCGCTGAGCAGCGTGCGGTACTTCGTCACGGCCTCGCTCACGCCGGACACACCTCACCTTCCTCGGGACGGGCGCGCGCACCAGCGCGCGCGAGAGCAGCACCGGCAGGACCCCGGCCGGAGTGTTGTCGTGTCAGGAAACGGCGCCCGCCGGTCCGTCGCTCATCCGCGCCGCCAGGCTCGCCGGGCGCAGGTCGATCCAGACCGACTCGATGGCGGCGAGCACCTCCGCGCGGGTCGCCGGACCGTGGACGACCGTCCAACCGTCCGGCACGGGCGCGAACGTCGGCCACAGCGAGTACTGACGCTCCTCGTTCGCCAAGGCCACGAACTCGCCGGTCTCGTCGTCGAACGGGTTCGTCGTCACCCGGTCACTCCTCATGAGTCGCGATCAGCAAGGGCAGCCTAAGCACACATGAGGTGAGGGGAACTACTCCGAATGGGTGGTCGGACTGCTACTGCTGGTCAGCGCTCCATACGGGATTCGTGATGTACGACCGACTACTGCCTGCGAGCCTGGCGGCCGGTTGCCGCAGACGAGGGCACCCGGGGTGGGGCCCGACGTCATGATCGGCAAGTCGGCGCGTTCGCGGGTTGATTTCGCCCGTTTTCGCGCCGAACTATTGATCATGCCCATTCGCGGGGGCGCTACCGACCGAGAGCCTGCTGAGCGCCTGCGTCGGTGACGCGAGCCGTCGACCCGGGACCCATGCCGCAATGGGCAACTCGTTCAGCATCCTCCGGCTACCGGAGCCGCCCGGCGCCGAGGATCGGACGTCGCTCAGTGCGCGTCTGGCCGCTTCCTCGGCTGTCCCAGCTGAGCGAGCACGTCATCGAGATCGAACCGGAACTGCCCGCCGGGCGTGGTGGCGGCCGGTGTGATCCGGCCCTCCCGCACCCACTCGCGGACGGTCTCGGGATGCACCTGGAGGTGCCGCGCCAGCTCACGCGTGGTGATGAGCGGGCGACGACCGGTGGGCACCGTCCGACGGTAGGTAGAGCTTCCTGTCTCCGGTAGTTGTTCCCGGTCACTTACCGTAGGACATAGTGTATCACTGTCGAACACTGTCGAATGTTCGATATGCTCATGGCGTGGCGTTCTGGATGACCGAAACCCCGGAGGGGTTCGCGATGGGCTATGCGACCGACGAGGCCGAGGCAAGACTCATGATCGAGTCACAACAGCGGGGCTCCGTGACATTCGACGAGGCAACCGGCCGGTACCGCTGGACGGTCGTGCTGGACGGGGGCAAGTCGTCGCACGGTTGGTCCGACACGGAGGCGGACGCGTGGTGGTTCGTGAAGGAGGCCGTGAACCGGCCTCACCGTGGGACCCGCTACGTCACGAAGACCCGCCGTGGTGACGTCGGATAGCGACGTCCACCCGGTCGACCCCATTCTCCATTGCCGGCGCGAGCAGCCGCGCCGGGTTCACCGTCATCATCTGCTGGATGTCGCCCTCGCTCGCCCCTCCCGCGGTCAGCATCGGCAGGATCCGGCGGGAGATGCGCTCGTAGTGCCAGTGGGGCGCGTGGACCGCGCGCCACGACGGCGGGGTCATCCGGCTGAAGCAGGCCGCGTCGTGAGACAGGACCATGCGGTCGGAGTACCCGAGCCGCAGCAGCGCGAGGACGGTGGCGACCCGGCGGTCGTCGGACAGGACGTGCTCCATCCCGAACCTGTCCATGCCGATCGTGGCGCCCTCGTCCATCAGCCGCCGCAGGTAGTCCAGGTCCTCGGTGTCCCCGGAGTGGCCGATGACGACCCGTTCGGGCGCGACGTCCCGCTCCCGGAGGAACGCCAGCTGCTCCAGCCCGTTGCGCAGGGCCGGGCGGCTGTGCGTGGTCACGGTGACACCGGTCCGCAGATGGGCCTCGGCGGCCGCGGCCAGCACCCGGGCGACGTCCTCGGTGATGCCCTCCTCGTCGGTGACCACCTTGATCATCCCGGCCCGGATGCCGGTGCCGGCGATCCCGTCCTCGATGTCGCGCACGAAGTACTCGACGAGCGGATCGGGACCGCCGACGAGCCGGCCCGGGCCGTGAACCCGGAAGAACGGCGGCAGCACGTTCGAGGTGTAGTAGCCGGTGGCGGCCACCAGCTGCACCGGGACCCGCTCGGCCACCCGGGCGATCCGGGCGACATCGCGTCCCAGGCCGAGCACCGTCAGGTCCACGACCGTGCGGATCCCGAGCTCGTGCAGCCGGGTCAGCGCGGCCACCGCCCCCTCGACCGCCTCCTCGGGATCCCACTCCGGGTGCGGGTGGTTGAGGTCGAGCTCGGGATCACCGACGAAGACGTGCTCGTGGATCAACGTCGGTCCGAGCTCCGCCGGCCGGACCGCCCCGCGGAAGGTCGGGACGGCGGCGCCCGGCGCGGACGTCATGCGGCCGATCCGCGGATCGCCTCGTAGACGGAGAGCTGCTCCGGGCTGAGGTTGGCGCGCAGGTACGGCTCCACCTTGGCCCGGAACGCGGCCACGTCGACGTCGTCGACGATCTGGAACTGGCCGCCCGCCCGCCACTTCTCGAGGATCTGCTGCTCGTCCTGCTCGACGCACCCGGGCACCTGCTCGACTGCCGAGTCGACCGCCCGGGACAGCGCCTCCTGCTGCTGCGGGTTCAGCTCGTTCCACCGCGGGCCGACGAGGACCAGGTTCGAGTTCTCCTGGTGCCGGGAGAGGGAGATGTAGTCCTGCACCTCGGCGAGGTTGAGCGCGTCGATGTTGACGATCGGGTTCTCCTGACCGTCGACGATCCCCTGCTGCAACGCCAGGTAGAGCTCCTCGTACGCCACCTCGGTGGGGTTGGCGCCCAGAGCCTCGGCGTTCATCAGGAACTGGGGCGAGTTGGGGAAGCGCAGTCGCAGGTTCGCCAGGTCCTCCGGCGTGCGGATCGGCTGGTTGGCGGTGAACTGCCGGGAGCCCGCCGACCACGCACCGAGGGTCGTGACGCCGGTGGCCTCGGCGAACCCGTCGGTCAGCGGCTTCGACGCGTCGCTGCCGAAGAAGCGCGCGAGGTGCTCGCCGTCGTCGAAGGCGTACGCGGCGTCGACGACGCTCATGGGCTCGTGCACGGCACCGAGCGCCGACGCGCCCTGGATGTCCAGGTCGATGTCGCCGGAGATCACCGACTGGATGCGGTCCGCATCTCCGCCGAGCTGGCTGCTCGGGAAGAGCTGGACCGTGAGCCCTACGTTCGCCGCCGCGACCTCGTCCGCGATGACCTGGGCGCCACAGCGGTGTTGGGGCTGCTGCTCGGTGTAGCTGTGGGCCAGGGTCAGCTCGACGTTCTCGCCGCCGCCCTGGTCCCCGGCGGAGTCGCCGCCACAGGCCGCACCCAGGAACAGCGGGACGGTGAGGATCGCGATGAGCCCGCGGCGTCGATGCTGCGTGAACATGGTCATTCCCTTCGTTGGGTGGCCGAGCCGATCTCGGAGGCGACGAGCTCGTCGAGGTCCCGGGCCATGGCCGTTCGGTCGGCGGGCCGGCCGGTGATCAGCTCGAAGGTGTCGGCGGCCTGGTTGACCGCCATCCCGGCCCCGGTCAGGACCCGGCAGCCCCGCGCGGACGCCTCCCGCACGAGTTCGGTGAGCAGCGGCCGGTAGACGATGTCGGCGACCCAGAGGCCGTCGCGCAGGAGCTCCGGGTCGACCGGCGACCCGGGATGGGCGGCCATCCCCACGGGCGTGGCGTTCACCAGCCCGGACGCCGCCCTGGTGAGGCGGGGAAGCTCGGTGGGCGAGCCGACCACGAGCTCGAGGTCCCGCAGGTGGCCCAAGGACCGGACGAGCCGCTGCGCCCGGCCGGGGTCGGTGTCGACGACCCACAGCGTCTGCAGGCCGATCCCGGCGAGGGCATGGGCCACCGCGGTGCCCGCCCCGCCCGCCCCCACCAGCACGACCCGATCGAGGGCTGCACCCGCGAGCCCGTCCACGATCGCGGCCGCGAAGCCGGTGACGTCGGTGTTGTGCCCGCGGGTGCCCGTGTCCGACACGAGGATCGTGTTGATCGCCCCGATCGCGGCCGCCTCGGGTGCCAGCTCGTCGACGATGGCGGCCATGACGTGCTTCACGGGGTACGTCACGTTCAGCCCGTCGAAGCCGAGCTCCACCGCGTGTGCAAGCAGGTCGCGCAGGTGCTCGCGCCCGAGCCGGGAGTCGGGCAGCTCCACCGTCTTGTAGGCGTAGCGCAGGCCCTGGCGGGCGCCTTCGCGCTCGTGCAGCTCGGGGGTGAGCGACGGGCCGATGCCCTGGCCGAGCAGCCCGGCCAGATAGGAGCGGCGTCCCGCGTCGCCGCTCACAGCCCCAGCGCCTTCGGCAACCAGAGGACCGCGTCGGGAAAGGCGATGATCAGGGCGACGATCACGAGGAACGGCACGATGAAGGGCAGTGAGCCCCGGAACACCTCGCTGACCTTCGCCTGCGTGACCGAGCTCAGCACGTAGAGGACGGTGCCGACCGGTGGGGTCAGGAGCCCGATCATCAGGGTGACGATCATCAGGACGCCGAGCACGATCGGGTCGACGCCGAACCCGGCGCTGATCGGCAGCAGGATCGGCACCACCAGCACGAGCACCGCGGTGGCGTCCACGACCGTGCCGAGGATCAGCATCAGCACGGCCGTGATCACCAGGAACATCGTCGGGTCGGCGGTGAAGCCGAAGATGCTCTCGGTCACCAGCTGCGGCACCCGCTCCCGCGCCAGGATGAAGCCCAGCAGCGCGGCGGACGCGACGATCAGCATGATCGCCGCCGTCGTCACGACCGTCTCGACGAGCACCCCCGCCAGGTCCCGCAGCCGCAGCGTCCGGTACGCGAAGCCGAGCAGGAGCATGTAGGCGGCACCGACGGCGGCCGCCTCGGTGGGTGTGAAGAATCCGCCGAGGATCCCGCCGAGGATCACCACCGGCGCGCCGAGCGGGGCGATCACGCGCCGGCCGGTGGCGAACACCCGCTGCATCGAGAACTCCACGGGCACGATGCCTGTCTGGCGACGCACCTGGACGAACACCACGATGCACAGGCCGAGCGCCATCAGCAGCGCCGGGACGACCGACGCCGCGAACAGGGCACCGGTCGACACGGCCGCGAGTCCCGCGAAGATCACGGCGGGGATGCTCGGAGGCATGACGGGAGCGATCAGCGCCGCGGCTCCGGTGACGCCGAGCCCGAACCGCATCGAGTAGCCGTTGCGGAGCATGGCCGGGATCTGGACCTTGCCGAGCGCGGCCGCGTCGGCGACGGCGGAGCCGCTCATCCACGAGAAGCCGAGGCTGACCCCGACGCTGACGTACCCGAGCCCGCCCCGGACCCGTCCGAGCACGGCGAGGGCGAAGTCGAAGAGCATGTCGGCGATCCCGCCGCGGTTGGCGAGGACACCCAGCAGCACGAACAGCGGCACGGCCAGCAGCGGGAAGCTCGCCGTGGCGTTGACGATCAACCGCAGGCTCATGCCGACCGACTGCCCGATCGACAGCATGTAGACCAGCGACGGGCCGAGGAAGGCGAAGGCCACCGGCACGCGCAGCACGAGCAGCAGCATGATCCCGAGGCTCAGCAGCAGCAGGTTCATCGCACGGCCTCGCCGTGCCCGGCCACCGGCGGCGCCGCGGACCGGGCGAACCCGATCGCGGCGACGACGCCGCGCACCGCGGTGCTGAGGAAGCCGAGGAACGGGAACAGATAGAGCCAGGTGAGCGGCATGCGCAAGGACGGCGACTTCAGGCGTCCCTGGGAGGCCATCAGGTCCCACGCCTCAAGCGCGAACGCCGCCCCGACCAGCGCGACCGTCAGCGCCGCGAACACCCGCACCACTCGTAGGACGGTCGGGTTCTTGACGCCGTCGACCAGCTGGAGGGCGATGTGCGAGTCGGTGGTCACCAGGACACCGGCCACGCTGATGGTGAGCCACACGAGGCAGAAGCGCGCGAGCTCGCCGGTCCACGGCCACCCGGACACCGGCAGGTAGCGCTGAGCGGCCTGCACCAGCACCAGCAGGAAGACGAGCACGAGGGCCACGGCGCCGATCGCCAGCTCCACGCGGGTCACGAGCGCCACCCACCGCGCCCATCCACCGGGCGCGGGAGCGCTCCCGTCGTCTCGGCCCATCGATCCGCCCTTCCGGCGTCGCTGCCAGCGATCTCGTTCCGGTCGGACCGTAAGCGGCAGGTCGGAAGCTGGCAAGCGGTTGCCAAGGTTGCCAAACCGGCGTCATCGGACTGTGATGAGCACGTGGGAAACCCGACCATCTACGACGTCGCGCGCGTTGCCGGCGTCGCGACCTCCACGGTGTCGCGCGTGTTCGGCAAGCCCGGCCGCATCGCCGACGCGACCAGGGACCGGGTGCTGCAGGCAGCCCGCGAGCTCGGCTACGAGCCGAACCCGCATGCGAGGGCGTTGACCTCGAACCGGACGCAGACGATCGCGATGGTGGTCTCCGACATCACCAACCCACACTTCTTCGAGCTGATCCGCGGCGCGGAGATGCGCGCCAAAGCCGCCGCCTACACGCTCGTGCTCGTCAACGCCGAGGAGTCCACGCGGATGGAGCTCGAGCAGGTCCGCCGCCTGGCGAGATCCGTCGACGGGTTCCTGCTCGCCGCCAGCAGGCAACCGGACGACGAGCTCGCCGAGCTGGCAGCGGCGCATCCCGTCGTCCTGATCAACCGCCGGGTGCCCGACATCGCGAGCGCGGTCCTCGAACCCTGGGAGGGCTGCCGCCAGATCGTGGCGCACCTCGCGTCACTCGGTCACACCTCGCTCACCTACCTGGCCGGCCCGCCCAACTCGTGGATGGCCACGAGCCGGTGGACCGCCCTCCGGGACGCCGCGGCGGAGGCCGGCATGAGCGCGCAGCGGACCGGGCCCTACACCCCGACGGTGGAGAGCGGAGGCGCTGCCGCGGACGCCGCGATCGGGACCGGCGCCACCGCATTCGTGGCCCACAACGACCTGCTCGCCATCGGCGTGCTGCGCCGGCTGGCGGACCGCTCGGTCCGGGTGCCCGCGGATGTCAGCGTCGTCGGCTTCGACGACATCTTCGCGGCCGACCTGTGCACGCCGTCCCTCACGACCCTCGGCGGCGCCCACTCCAACGTCGGCCGGGCCGCGGTGGAGATCCTGCTGGAGTCTCTCGGCCACCCCCGCGACCACGGGACGACGCCGGAGATCGTCCTGCCCTCGCAGCTCGTCCTGCGAGCATCGACCGGTCCCCGAACCGGTCCGGGTCGAGGGTCAGCGGTGTGAACCCCGGCTCGCCGAGGCCAGGCGCCCACGGTGGGCGCGATACAGACGGGTCCCGAGCGGGCGACCGGCATGCCAGACGACGTTGGGGACGGCGGCGCGCAGGAGCTGTGCCTGCTCCTCGCTCGCTCCGTGCAGGGCCATGCCCAGCATCAGCAGACGCCGTGTGAAGGACACCTTGCTCAGCGACGCCTCGGCGTTCTCCTTCCACTCGCGTTCGGTCAGGTAGCGGTCGATGAGCGGCAGGATCCGCTCCTCCTCCAGCGCCAGATGCTCGTACAGCGGCGGCAGCAAACGCTCCGCCACGGCGGCGACGGCATCCCGGTCGGTGGCGTCGGCGAAGGCCCGCCAACGCCGGCTCTCCGCGGCGAGCGCTTGCAGCTCGCGGTCGATGGAGGCGTGCTGCCGGTCCATCGTCTCGATGAGGGGCTCGACGTCGTCGGCGCAACGCTCCCGCAGCCGGGGCCACACGTGGTCGTCCTCGCTGGTGTGATGGGCGTGCAGGAAGTCGACCATCATCAGGACGTGGCCGGCGACGACGGCGGTGCCGTCCGCGTCGCCCGCCGGCACGCCGGCGACCAGCGCGGGCAGAGCGGCGAACTCGCGCCGCATGGCGTCGTGCACGCCGATCATGTCGCGGCTGTCGGCCATCTTCTCGTGGTGCATGGGAGCAGCGTCGAGGCCGCACCTTTCAAACCGCCTACAAGGATGAGGGTCGGCCGCCGCGCCGTCGGTGACATGGGCTTGCATGGTGCGGTGCTGACGTTCGCGGTGCTGGGTCCGCTCGAGGTCCGCGCGGGCGATCAGCCGGTCGACGTCGGGGGCCGGCTGCCCCGCAGGCTGCTGGCGATCCTGATCGCCGCGGAAGGGCGGCCGGTCTCGGAGGACGGCCTGGTCGAAGGACTGTGGGGGGACCGCCGGCCACGCAATCCCGCGGGCGCGCTGCAGGTGTACGTCTCCCGCCTGCGCCGGGTGCTGCCGGGCACGACGTTGCAGCGCTCCGCCGGTGGCTATCGACTCCTCGCCGCCGACACCGACGTCGAACGGTTTCGCAGCCACCTCGCCCGCGCCCGCGCGTCGGCGGCCGGCGACCGCCGCGCCGAGGCGCACGAGGCCTTCGACGCGGCGCTGCGGTTGTGGCGCGGGGCACCGTATGAGGATCTGGCCGACGACGAGTCGACGACCGCGATCCGAGCCGCCCTGGTGGAACAGCGCGACAGCGCCCAGGAGGAGGGCGCCGCGGCGCTGCTGGCCACCGGCGACCACGCCGGTGCGGTGGCCGTGCTCGAACTGCTGGTGCACGCCGCGCCGTACCGCGAACGCCGTTGGCAGTTGCTGGCGCTGGCGCTCTACCGTTCGGGACGCCAGGCCGAGGCCCTGAACGCGGTGCGCCGGGTCCGGACCCTGCTGGCCGAGGAACTGGGTGTCGACCCCGGACGGGAGCTGCGGCAGCTCGAAGGCCGGATCCTGGCGCAGGACCCGGCCCTGGCGCCCGGTGATCGGCCGCTGTCGTCGTTCATCGGCCGCGACGCCGATCTGGCCCTGCTGGACCGTCTCGTCGGCACGCATCGGCTCGTCACCGTCGTCGGGCCCGCCGGGTCGGGCAAGACCCGCCTGGCCGTGGAATGGGCCGGGCGCGACGCCGTCGTCCGGCTCGCCGACGTGGCAGACCCCGCCCCCCTGGTCTCGGCGGTCGCCGCGGCGGTCGGCGTCACCGGGTTCGCCGGGGAGCCGTACGAGGCGCTCGTCGAGCGGCTGCGCCTGCGCGGGGAACCCTTGGTGCTCGACAACTGCGAGCACCTCGCCGGCGAGGTGGCCCGGCTCGTCGTCGACCTGCTCGACCGGATTCCCGCGTTGCGGGTGGTGGCCACCAGCCGCAGCCCGCTCGGCGTCGACGGCGAGCACATCCTGCCGCTCGGGCCGCTGGCCGCCGACGACGCCGTGACGCTGCTGACCGATCGCATCCGCGCGGGCCGGCCCGGCTGGTTCGGCCACGACGCCGACCGCCGGGACCTGCGCCGCCTCGCCGACGCGCTGGACCGTCTGCCGCTGGCCCTGGAACTGGCGGCGGCGCGGGTGCGGACCTTCGGCGTACGGGGGCTGATCGAGCAGCTGGACGACCGTTTCACCGTGCTGGGCCGGATCCCGCACGGCACGATGACCCCGCACGCGACGTTGCAGGATGCCGTCGCCTGGAGCTTCGATCTGCTCTCGGGCGACGAGCGTGATCTCGCGGTGCGGCTCTGGCCGTACGAGGGTGGCTTTCCCGTGGAGGCCGCAGCCTCCGCCGCCGGGCTCGGCGCGCTCGTCGCGCTGGTCGACCAGTCCGTGGTCACCGCCGAGCCCGGCGGCAGCACGGCGCGCTTCCGGATGCTGGAGACGATCCGGGCGTACTGCCGGTCCGTGGACGGAGATCCGGCGGCGACCCGGGCCGCGCACGCCGTCCGGGTCCGCGAGCTGGTCGCCCGGGCCGCGGGCGATCTGCAGGGCGTGCGGTCCGCGGCCACGATGGCGGCGCTGCGCCTGGAGTTGCCGAACCTGCGCGCGGGGCTCGCGCACGACCTGACGCACGCCCCGGTCGAGGCCTTGCGTACGGCCGCGCGGCTCATGTGGTTCTGGATCCGCAGCGGCCTGCTCGCCGAGGGCAACCGGGTGCTGACCGCAGCCCTGGCCGCCGCGCCGGACGCCCCGCTCGGCGACGTCGTGCGGGCCAGGACCGCGTCGGCCGGCCTGTTGTACTTCACCGGCGAGGTCGCCACGGCACGGCACATGCTGTCCGAGGCGTACCTGGCGGTGGCCGCGGAACCGGGGCATCGCAGCCTGCTCGCCGAGGTCCGCTACTACCAGGCTCTGGTCCAGCTGCCGGGAGGCGACCCGGCGATCGCGCTGACCGCGGCGGCCGAGGCGCACGCCATCGCCACCGAGACGCAGACCACCTGGCTGGTCCCGGCCGCCGAGATGGCGTGGGGCGCCGCCCTCGTCATGGCCGGCCGGATCGCCGACGGCCGGCACCGGCTGCGGGCCGCCGTGCGGCTCGCCGACGCCTCCGGGCGGGTCTGGACGGCCGCGCTCAGCGAGTTCATGCTGGCCCAGACCCTGGTCGACGCGGGGGACGGCGACGCGCTGCCCCTGCTGCGGACCTCGCTGCGGCGCTTCCTCGACGAAGGCGACCTGAGCAACCAGCTGGCCGTGCTGCACAGCGGAGCCCTGGCCCTGGACGCGGCCGGCGACGGCGCCGGCGCCGCGCTGCTCCGCGACGTCGTCCATTTCCACCAGGCGCGCAGCGGCATCCGGCCGGCCGGCACCTTCCTCCAGTCGATCATGCCGCACGGTTGGTACGAAGGCGCCCCTCCCGCACACTCGCCGACACTCGACGACGCCGTCGCCGTCCTGACCTCCGCGGCGCGCACCGTCTGACGGTTGCACGCTGTCTGACGGTTGCAACCCGGGTGCATGGGCGCCCGGCCAGGATCACGGGGCGAGCCGGTCCACGGCCCGCGCAACGTCGACACCCGCACAGCCAAGGAGCGTCTCGATGCGCATCGGCATCGGCTTACCCAACCAGGTCCGCGACGTCCACGCCCCGGTGATCCCCACCTGGGCCCGCCGAGCCGAGGAAGCGGGCTTCGCCACCCTGGGCACCACCGGCCGGGTCGCCTATCCCGGCGTGATGGACACCGTCGCCCTGGCCGCGGCCGCCGGGGCCACCACCACGATCGGGCTGCTCAGCCATGTACTGCTGGCCACCACCTGGCCGGGCGCGCTGCTGGCCAAGGAAGCAGCCTCGATCGACGCGGTCTCCGGTGGCCGACTCACCCTCGGCATCGGGGTGGGCATCCGCGAGGACGACTTCGTCGTGCCCGGGCACGGACCCCGGGGCCGGGGCGCCCGGATGGACCGCGACCTGGCGACCTACCGGTCGGTGTGGGCCGGCGAACCCGTTGCGGGAAGCCCGAACCCGGCGGTTCCGGCCGGAGGACGGCAGGTGCCGCTGCTGTTCGGCGCCTTCGCCCCGGCCGCCTACCGCCGGATGGCCGAGTCGTCGGACGGTTACATCGCCGGATCGGTGCCGCCGGCCCTGGCGTCCGGCGCTTTCGACGCTGCCCGTGCCGCGTGGCAGGCGGCCGGGCGGGAGGGACGGCCCCGGCTGGTCGCCCACAACTACTTCGCGCTGGGCGATCCCGACCGCGCCCGGGCCAACATCGCCGATTACTACGCTGCTACCGGCGAATACCAGGACATCGTCGTCGGCGGCGTGCACACCGACGCGGAATCACTGCGCGACGCCGTCACGCGGTTCGAGGCCCTGGGCGCCGACGAACTGATCCTGGGCCCCGGAACCGACGACCTCGACGAGATCACCCGCCTGGCCGACGTCGTCCTCTGACCGGCGTCGGTGCGGCGTGGCTTCGGCGATACTCGGCCGATGACGCCCACGGCGACGGCCGCGCAGCCGCGCGGAAGCGCGATCCGATGATCCAGCTGCTCGCGGTCGCGGCCGGCCTGGGCGTCGCGGGAATCGACCCGGGCGGCGCACTGATCGCGATCGGCGCGCTCGCGATGGGTGCCCGCGAGCGGGACGTCCTGGGCTTCGGGCTCGTCTCCGTCCTCGGCACCGCCCTGCTGGGAACGGTCCTGTCCCTGACCGTCGGGCAACGGCTGCTGACCGTTCGCTGGAGCGCGCTCCTCCCCCCGGATCGGCTCGCCGCGCTCATCGAACTGCTGATCGCAGCCGGTCTGGTGTGGTGGGCCGTCGCCCGCCTCCGCAGGCCGGCGGCGCGCCCACCCCGCCCGAAGGGCCGCACCCGGACGAGCGGTACGGCGCTGCTCGGTCTCGCCGTCCTGTGGGCCGCAGCCGCGGTGCTCGACCCCACGTTCGTCGGCCTCGTCGTACTCGCCGGCCGCGAGGAGTCCATCCTCACTGTCGGCGCCGCCCACCTGCTGTGGATCGTGGTGAGCCAGGCCCCGCTGCTCGCGTTGATGGTCGCGATCGCCCGTGGTCACGAGAAGCGCGCCGTCGCCTGGTTCCAGCGCGCCTGGGAGCGCGCTCGTCCCGTGACTGTCGCGGTCGGCACCGGGGCACTGCTCCTGGCCGGGGCGGCGTTCGCCCTCGACTCGCTCTGGTGGTTCTTCACCGAACAGTTCCTGATCACCATCCCGGAGTAGGTGGGCCTGCCGACTCGAAGGCGCGTAGCGACTCCTCCCGCGGGAGGTAGGTAGGGGTGCGACTCATGCTTGGCGCACCGGGTCAGGGCCAGCTCGGCGCGGGCCCGGGCAGCGGGTTGGCACCCTCGGGGCGCAACCCGTCGAAGATGATGGACAGGTAACGCCGCCACATGCCGGGTGCGGGATCCGGCAGGAACCCGACCGCGTGCACCGGCGCACAGATGAGCACGAAGACGTCGGTCCCCGTGACGTCGGGTCGGACGGCGCCCGCCGCACGCGCCCGATCGACCAGCGATCCGACGGTCGCGTGCAGCTCGTTGCGGAGCTCGGTCCCCGCGGCAGTACCCTCGCTGACCTCCTGCAGGAACGTCAGGTCGTGTTGCTGCAGCTCCTCCGCGGCCACGGTCAGGAACTCCAGCAATGCCGCGCCGGGGTCGGGCGCGTCCAGCAGTTCCCGGGCGACGGTCATGAGCGCGGCGAAGTGGGCGCTGACGATCGCGGCGATCAGCTCCTCCTTCGTGGCGAAGTGGCGGAAGACGGTGCCCTTCGCCACGCCTGCCCGGCGAGCGATGTCGGCGATCGAGGCATCGAAACCCCGATCGGCGAACTCGGCCTCGGCCGCAGCCAGGAGCGACTCACGGTTGCGTGCCGCGTCCGCGCGCAGATGACGGGCACGTGTGGTCACGAGCACAACCCTAGCAAGTTGACCGTGCGGTCATCTTGTCGCTACGGTCGCCGGGTCAACATGACCACACGGTCACTTTATTGCGGACCTCCGGAGGACCCCATGGACCTGCACGGCGCCACCGCCCTCGTCACGGGCGCGAACCGCGGAATCGGCCGTCACTTCGCCGTCGAGCTGCTGCGACGCGGCGCGAAGGTCTACGCCACCGCCCGCCGTCCCGAGCTCGTCGAGATTCCCGACGCCGAGGTGCTACGCTTGGACATCACCGACCAGGCGTCGGTCGACGCGGCAGCAGCGGTCGCCACCGATGTCGACGTTCTGATCAACAACGGCGCGTCCACCGCAGGTGGCAACCTCGTGTCCGGCGAGCTCGACGCGATCCGGCAGGTGATGGACTCCAACTACTACGGCACCCTCGCCATGATCCGGGCGTTCGCCCCCGTCCTGGCACGCAACGGCGGCGGCGCCATCCTGAACGTCCTGTCGGGCGTGGCCTGGACCACCGTCGACGGCAACACCGCGTACGCCGCCGCCAAGTCCGCGGAGTGGGGCCTGACCAACGGTGTCCGGCTCGAACTGGCCGACCAGGGAACCCTGGTCGCCGCTCTCGTCCCCGGGCTCGTGGCCACCGAGACGATGAGGGATTTCGCGACGAACGCCGGGATCGCGCTCCCCGACGATGTGATGATCGAACCAGCCGACCTCGTCCGGCTCGCCCTTGACGGGCTCGAAGCGGGGGAGATCGAGATCCTCGACCGGATCGGCGCCGAGGTGAAGGCGACCCTCAGCGGCCCTCCGCGCGCCTTCGACCTGGCCGCGGTCGCACGCGCAGCGATGTCGGCATGACCGACATCAACGGAACCGTCGTCGTCCTGGGCGCCACGGGACAGCAGGGAGGGGCGGTCGCCGCGGCGCTGCGGGCCGACGGCTGGGCGGTGCGCGCGGTCGTGCGCGACCCGTCCGGTCATCGGGCCCGGTCCCTCGCCGCCGACGGCGTCGAGACCGTTCGCGGTGATCTCGGCGATCCGGAGTCGCTGCGCGAGGCCTTCTCCGGCGCCCACGGCGTCTTCAGCGTCCAGCCGAACTCGGGCCAGGCCGGTGCCCGCGTGACCAACGAGGACGAGGTCCGGTTCGGGACGACGGTGGCCGACATCGCCGAGCGCTGCGGCGTCGCCCATCTCGTCTACAGCTCGACGGTCGCTGCGGGGCCGACACCGACGGGCGTCGCCCACCTCGACACCAAGAGCCGTGTCGAGGCTCGTGTCCGGGAGCTGGGCAACGCCGCCACCATCATCCGGCCGGCCACGTTCATGGAGCTCCTCGTGACCCCCGAGATGGGCCTCGACAGCGGGCGCCTGACCTTCCTGATGGGCCCCGACCAGGTCCACCAGCTGATCGCTGTGCGCGACATCGGCCGGGTCGCCGCCGCGGTCTTCGGCGCACCCGATCGGTACGCCGGACGCACCATCGAGATCGCCGGTGACGGTCTCACCGGCACGGCCCTGGCCGAGCACCTGACCCGGGCCGCCGGGCGCCCGATCAGCTACAGCCGGCTGCCGGCGACGCTGCTGGCGCAGGACGAGGTCCTCGGCAGGTTGGCCGCGCTCGCCGACGGCGGAAGGCTGGCGGGACACGCGGACCTCGACGCGCTGCGCGCGGACTTCCCCTTCCTGCTGCCCTTCGACCGTTGGCTGGCGGGCCCCGGTGCGAGCCTCCTCGAGGAGGCGCTGCGTTCCCCGGCCCCGGGCATCGCTGCAGGTGCGCGATCCGGCCCGGAGAGCTAGTGATCGACTCCGGCTGTGGCGCGCGATCGCCATGCGCCCCACAGCTCGGCGTAGCGGCTGGCGGCCGCGAGGAGGTCGGCATGGCTGCCGGACTCCACGACGTGTCCGTGCTCGAGCACGACCACGCGGTCGGCGGACGCGGCCTGGGTGAGCCGGTGCGCCACGATCAAGGTGGTGCGACCGGCCGTGGCGGCGGCCGCCGACTGCTCCAGCCCGCGCGCGCCGAGACTCCCCGCCTCCGCCGTGGCCTCGTCGAGGATCGCCACCGCCGGATCGCGCAGCACCAGCCGCGCCAGCGCGAGCTGCTGCGCCTGGGCCGCCGTGAGGTCCCGGCCGCCCTCCCCCACCCGGGTCTCGATGCCCTCCGGCAGCGCGTCGACCCAGCCGAGGGCGTCGACGCACACCAGCGCGGCGCGCACCTCCTCGGACGTGGCACCCGGGCGGGCCAGCCGGAGGTCCTCGACCAGCGACCCGGCGAACACGTGCACCTCCTGGCTCACGATCGCCACCTGGCCGCGCAGCTGTTCCGGGGTGAGCTCGCCCAACCCGATACCGCCCAGGCGCACCGAGCCCCCCGACGGGACGAGCAGCCCGGCGGCGATGGCCGCGAGGGTGGTCTTCCCCGCGCCGGTGGATCCGACGAGCGCAACGCGCTCCCCCGCCTCGACCCGGAGATCTACGCCGTGGAGCACCGCGACACCGGGCTCGTAGCCGAACACGATGCCGGTCAGCTCCAGCGAGGAGTCCGCGGGCAGGCGAGCCGGCCTGAGCCCGGCGGGCGCGTCGCCGGGGATGCGCACCACGCCGACCAGCCGGGCCAGGCCGGCGCCGGCCGACTGCACCTCGTCGAAGCTGTGCAGCACCGTGCCCACCGGGTCGAAGAGGCGGTGGAACAGCAGCGCGGCCGCCGTGGCCGCGCCGACGGTGACCGCCCCGTCGCGAACCAGTAGGAAGCCGACGACCAGTACCACCGACAGGCCCACGAACTCGGCCCGGTTGGTGCGCCCCACGAACCGGGTGAAGAGCGTGACGATCCCGATCGAGAGGTCCCGCGCGCGGACGGCGGCGCCGTCGATCTGCGTGAGGTGCTGTCGTTCCAGGCCGTAGGCGTGCACCGTGCGCGCCCCGACCATGCTCTCCACCAGCGCTTGTGACCGGGCCGCCACCGCCTTGCGCTGGTCGGCGTACATCGGGGCGGAGCGCGGCAGATACCACCGCAGGCCGAGGACGTACAGCGGCACCGCGGCCAGACCGGCGAGCCCGAGCCGCCAGTCCAGGCCCGCCATCGCGACGATGCCGAGCACGGCCACCAGCAGCGAGGAGATGACCTTCGGCAGCACGTCGGTGACCGCGCGGCCGACGGTGTTGACGTCGTCACCGATGCGCGAGAGCAGATCGCCCTTGCCCGCCTTCTCGACCACGGCGGTCGGCAACGTGAGGGCACGCTGCACGACCCGCTCCCGCAGCGTGGCGAGGACCGTCTCGCCCAGTCTGCCGGTCAGGTAGGCGGCCGCCCCGGTGCTGGCCCCGCCGACCACCGCGGCGACGACCAACACCACCGAGATCGTGACGAACGACGCCGACCCGTGACCGCTGACCCGGTCGACCAGCTCGCCGAAGACGTAGGCCGGCAGCACGGCCGCGGCCGCCGCGACGATCCCGACCAGCAGGGTGGCGGCGGCCGACCCGAGGTGCCCGCGCAGCTCCGTGAACAGCCACGACCAGGACTCACGCGGACCGGCGATCGGGAGCAGGTTCTGCCGGCCGCTCATCGGCCCGGGATCCATCAGCGCAGCACCGCCTTCCGGTACTCGCTGTCGCGGTCGACGAGCTCGTCGTGGGTGCCGGTGGCGCGAACCACGCCGCCCTCGATCACCACGACCCGGTGGGCGGTGGCGAGCAGGATCGGACTGCACGTGACCAGCACCGTCGTGAAGGTCTGCCCGGGCCCGTGGCGCAACGACGAGAGGCCGCGGGCGACCGCGTGTTCGGTGACCGGGTCGACGGCGGTGGTGGGGTCGTGCAGCACCAGCACCGGCGGCCGGGCGAACAGCGCCCTCGCGAGGGCCACCCGCTGCCGCTGGCCGCCGGACAGGCTGGCGCCCCGCTCCGCCACCCGGGCACGGAGCCCGTCCGCGTGGGTTCCCACCACGTCGTCGGCGGCGGACGCGCGCAGCACGGTGTCGAGGAACGCGTCGTCGCCGGTGGGCTCGCCGCCGACGACCTTCGACCCGACGATGTTCGAGCCGACCGTCCCGGTGAAGAGGTCCGTGTGGTGCGGTTCGACCAGCAGCGCCGCCCTCGCCGCCCGGTGCTCGACGGTGGCCAGGTCGGCGCCGCCGACCGCGATCGTGCCGCGGTAGTCCTCCGGCGACACCTGCCCCGACAGCACCGCCACCAACGCCTCCGCGTCAGCTGCCTGCGGTGCGGCCACTCCGACGAGCTCGCCGGGCGGCACCGAGAGGTCGAGGCCGGCGATGCTCCCGTAGCGCAGGTCGGCGATGTCGAGGCCGTACGGCGGGGCGTCGAGGGTGCGCTGCCCCACCGGGACCGACGGCGGCGCCGACAGCACCAGCGCCACCCGGTTGGCCGATGCCCTGGCCTCGGCGATCCAGCTGGGCACGACGGTGAGCTGGGCGAGCGGTTCGACGAGGAACTGCGCCAGCCCGATCACCGTGACGAACTGCCCGATGGTGAGCGCACCGTCGAGGGCCAGCCCGCCCGCGGCGATGGCGATGCCCGCCGCGAGCAGGTTGCCGGCGGTCGCCGAGATCCCCTCGAAACCGCATTGGGTGCGGGCCGCGCGCAGGGTGGCCCGCAGCGAGCGCCGGCTCACGTCCCGGTACCGCTGCGTGGCGGCGCTCTGCGCCCCGATGCCGCGCAGCGGTCGCAGGCCCGAGACCAGGTCCGTGGCCACCGAGGCCGCTTCTCCCGCCGTCTCCTGCTGGTGCTGGATCCGGCGCGTGATGAGCGGCGCACCGAAGTGCAGGAGCACCAGCACCAGCGGCGTGCCCAGCACCACGGCGAGACCGAGAGGCACGTCGATCAGCAACAGGATGATCGCGCACACCGTCGTGGCCGTCAGCGAGGCGACGACGCGGGGGATGTGGTCCAGGAGGTAGGAGGTGTTGTCGGCATCGCTGCTCGAGATCGTCAGCAGCTCGCCCGACCGCAGGTCGGTGCGGATGCCGCGCGGTTGCAGGATCGCTCCGGCCACCTCGACGCGCAGGGTGCAGCCCTCGCCCGCCTCCGCGTGGGTGAGCAGCCGTGCGCCGAACCGCCACATCAGCGACAGCACCACGAACAGGACGGCCAGCACCCCGACCCACCGGACCAGCGCGCCGACGTCACCGGTGGCCACGGCCCGGTCGATGACCACTCCGATGACCACGGGCACCAGGGCCTCGCAGATCTGGTGTCCGCCGTACATCGCCGACCCCGCGGTCAGCCGGCGTCGGTTGCGGACGATCCCGTCGAGCAGAACCCGCGAACCGGCCGACATGATCACCTTTTTCCACCCGGGGGCACGGTGATCTGCCTACCTCACCTCGGCAGGTAATGCTAGCCTCAGCTAACTTCAAGGGGGCGTTGATGCAACCGAGCCACAGGGGTCCCTCCGGCGGGGATCGCAGGCGGTTCCGAGGAACCGCTGTCCGGCTGGGTACCACGTTCGTCGCGCTGCTCGTCGCCATCGGCATGACGGGTTGCGCAACGTCCACGGAGGTCGGCAATTCGGGCGAGACGGTCGCCGTCTCGCACAAGTTCGGCGAGACCGAGGTGCCGAAGAATCCCACCCGGGTGGTCACCGTCGGCTGGAACGACCAGGACTTCGTGCTCGCACTGGGCGTTGTCCCGATCGTGACGCGAGCCTGGTTCGACAGCTACAACGACTACCCCTGGGTCCAGGAGGCGACCGGCGGAAAGGGCGTCGAGACGCTGAGCGGCGAAGGCATCCAGTACGAGGACATCGCGGCGGCGGAACCGGACGTGATCTTCGCCATCTACGAGACGATCGACCGGGCGACCTACGACCGGCTCTCCCAGATCGCGCCCACGGTGATCCAGTCCGGCGAGTACGCGGACGAGGAGACCCCGTGGCACGAGCAGCTCCTGCGCACCGCCAAGGCATTGGGCAAGGACGCCGAGGCGCAGGCGCTCGCCGACCAGGTCAACGCGAAGATCGATGAGGCGAAGGCCGCGAACCCGGCCTTCGCCTCCACCGTCCTCGTCGAGGACTTCGGGCCGGAGAACGGCGGTCATTACCTCATCGGCAAGGGCGACCCGCGCCGCACGTTGTTCGACGCCCTCGGCTTCGGGGCCCAGGACCACGTGGGAGACGTCAGCGAGGAGAACGTGTCGCTGCTGGATCGCGACGTGCTGTTCGTCAACGGCGCCACCAAGGAACAGATGATGACCTCCCCGGTGTTCACCCGGCTGGATGTGGTGCAGAGCGACCGCACCCTCTACACCACGTTCGATTCCAACCTGAGCGGGGCGTTGTCCTACAGCGGCCCGAAGGCGCTGCTCTACGCACTGGATCAGTTGGTCCCGCAATTGTCGAACGCCGTCAACGGAAGGCCGATCGCCGACCTGTCCAACGCGTGAGCGACACGCGGTAGCCGAGAACGGCGGCGGCGGGTCAGGCTCGCGGTCGGCGGCGGGTCGCGAAGCCGTCGAGCATGATCTCGGTCTTGTGGTCGAACCAGCCGCGGTCGCGCCACGTGGCGTCCTCGTCGATCTCCGGGCTCAGGGCGGCGAGGCCGCTCAGCAGTTCAGACGCCGGCGAGACCTACCCAGCGTGCGAAGCCGGAGAGGGTGTCCGTGCGCCGGCGGTCAGACTCGGCGAGCGTCGCGACGGTCTCGCGCACCTGCGGGTGGTAGCGCGTCTGCAGCGGAGCAATCTGCCGCGCCCGGAACAGAGCCTCCAGAGCGCCGGAGCGATCGCCGTGCAACTGCAGACCACGAGCGAGGTCGATCCAGTGGTGCCCGACTCGCTCTCGCGGCGCGGTCGGACCGAACGGCTCGATCGCTGCCGCTCGCTTCACCGCCTCGGTGCCGTCCCGGCGCTCGACGGCCAGGCCGACGGCCCAGATGTTCGCCGAGTCGGTGTCGAACGCCAGCCGGTAGTAGTCACTGCCGCGCGTGACATGACGAGCGGCATGTTGCGCCTCGGCGAGGTGTGCATCCGAAAGATCGGCATCACCAGCGCGGGCTGCGGCGAGCCCGGACTTCACGTGCAGCACCCCGTGCATCGCCAGGGCGGCCTCGTCGTCGGTGCGCAGCCGATCGGCAATGGCGTCCCGAGCGGTGTCGAGATAGTCCAGAGCACCGCGCCACTCGGCCGTCGCGATCAGCTCTCCCGCCCGGTAGAAGTCAGCAGCCGCCATCGCCAGCGGATCCCCCGAGCGCGCCGCCGCCCACTCGACTCGCTCGGTCGTGAGCGACGAGAGGTCCGCATAGCCGAGCTTGTAGGCGATTTGCCCGGCAGCGGCATACGCCTCGGCGAGCAGTCCATAGACGCGCTCGCGCTCGACGCCCTCGTAGTGGTGCACCGCAGCGCGCAGCTCCGCCAGCAGCGGCGGCAGCTCAACACCGAGCTGATCCAGGCTGGCCGACTGACGCAGGGTCGAGGCGTGCTTCACGGCCTCGGCAAGATCCCGGATGGAGCGGGGAGCGACCTCGGACGTGGGCGGCAGCAGATACGCGGCGATCTCGCGGCGGAGCGCCGGGATGACCGAGTGGACCTTGTGCTCGTCGCGGCTCTGCACCGGGTAGGGCTGGCTGGTCAGGTACGCGACCCCGAGACCGAGAACGCGAGCGCATGCGGCGATGAACGCCGGGCTGGCGGGCGTGGTTCCCTGCTCCACCTTCTTGACCAGCGAGAGTGACATGTGCGCCCGGTTGGCCAGCTGGAGCTGCGTGAGCCCGGCGATCTTGCGGGCGGCGCGCACCCGCTCACCAACGGTCTGCGTGGTCACCTCTCCAGGGTACGGCCCTGGATCGGGGTTGGCCCTTTGTTGGCCCTTCCGTTGTCCCTGCCGCCATAGCTTCGCTGCGTGCCCTCTCCGCAACGCAGCGTGTCCGAGCGCATCGCCTCATGCGTGGTCTGGGGGTTCCTCGTCGGCGCAGCGGCGTACGGGTTGCTCCTGCTGGTCGAGGGCCTCATCGGGGCCATCCGGTGAACGACCTCGCCGAGATCATCGCCTTCTACCTCGCCAACGGCCTGACCGGGCGGATCCTCGCCGCCCACGTCGACGACGGCACCGGCCACTGCGCGGGCTGCGCCTGGCAGCAAGCCGCCCAGCCGATCTACCCGTGCGCGCTGCGCTACAGCGCCGAGGTCGCCGCCGCACAGGAGAAGCAGCAGTCCGCTCGGGTCGAATTATCTCCTCGCGCAGAATCCAGCTGATCGCGAACGGGGAGAACGCCCCCGCCACGGTGCCGATCGGGAGAACCGCGGCCTTGCCATCGGCTCCAGCCGTATGTCAACGTTAACTTGTGGCAACGTTAACCGGTGGCGGAGAACGCAGCGTCACCGTGAAGACGGTGGCCGCCCACGCGGGTGTCAGCGCCCAGACCGTGTCGCGCGTCCTGCGAGGCCAGGGCTACGTCAGCGAGAAGACCCGCGCGAAGGTCCTGGCCGCCGTGACCGCCGTGGGCTACCGCCCCAACGCAGTGGGCCGCAGCCTCCGCGCCACCCGCACGCCCATGGTCGGGCTGCTGATCACCGACATCGCCAACCCGTTCTACGCCGCCCTGCACAAGTCGATCGAGGCCGTGTTCCGCAGGCGTGGCCTCACCCTGATGCTGCTGAACTCCGACGACGACCGCGAGACCGAGCGCCAGCAACTCGAGCTGTTGCGTTCCTACCGGCCCAGCGGGCTGCTGGTCGCCCCCGCGGTGCACAGCTCGCTCACCACCGAGGACCTCGCGGGATTCGGTGCCGCGGTGCTGGTGAGCCGCTCCCTCCCCGACCTCGCGGTGCCGTCGGTGGTCACCAACGAGCCCGAGGCGATGGGCGAGGCCACCCGCTCGCTGCTCGACGCGGGCCACCGCCGGATCGCCGCGGTACTCGGCCCGCAGGGCGCCTCCACCACCAGCCGCCGCGAGGCGGGCTACCGGGAGGCGGTGGGCGCCGCCGGGGCGGAGCCGCTGGTGTTCTACACCGACCAGACCGGCGCGGGTGCACGGGCCGCGATCCCGCACGCCCTGCGCGCGCACCCCGACATCACCGCCGCGATCGGGTTCAACGCCCCCGTGACCGAGGGGATCCTCGCCGGCCTGCGCGACGTCGGTCTGCGCTGCCCCCAGGACGTCTCCCTGGTCGGGTTCACCGACGCGCCGTGGATGGCGTTCTACCCGCCACCCATCACCGTGGTGCGCCAGCCCGTCGAGGCGATGGGCCGGCTCGCCGCGCAACTCGTCCTCGACCTGGTCGACGGCACGCCGGTCACCGCAGGGCTGCACGTCGTCCCCAGCACGCTGCTCCGCCGGGAATCCGTCGTCGCCCCGGCGGGCCCCACCCGACGAGGAGGCGAGTGATGTACGAGCTGAGCATCCTGTTCCAGGGATTCCCCGGTAGGAGCACGTGCCACGGCGGGCTGGGCTGGAGCACCGTCGCCCTGCTGCAGGGGCACGGCGAGACCGTCCTCGTCGACACCGGGGGATACGGGTACCGCACCCCGCTGCTCGCGCAACTGGAGGAGCGCGGGATCCGCAGGTCCGACGTCACCGGCGTGGTGCTCACCCACTGCCACTGGGACCACATCTGCAACTTCGCGTTGTTCCCGAACGCCCGCGTGGTCGTACCGCGCCCGGACCTGGAGTGGGCCGTCGCCCAGCCGATCGGCACCTGGGAGCTGCCCGAGTTCCACGTCGAGAAGCTCGCGGCGGCCGACCACGTGCTCCGCGTCGAGGACGGTGGCGAGCCGCTCCCCCAGGTGCACGCCGTCGCCACCCCCGGCCACACCCCGGGCCACTTCGCCTACCACGTCGACACGTCGAGCGGCCCGGTGCTGTTCGCGGGCGACGCCGTCAAGAACGAGTACGAGCTGCGGACCGGCGACACGGACATGACGCTCGACGCCGCCGAGAGCCGCCGCAGCATCGCGAAGGTCCGCGAGATGCTGCGCAGCGACCCGACCCTGGTGCTGGTCCCCGGGCACGACCGCCTCCTCAGCCTGCGCGACGACGAGGTCGTCGCGCACTCGCAGCTGCAGGCCGCCGTCCGCGCGTGGTTGCCCGGCACGGCGGAACCGACGACCACCGTCGATCTCTGCAACCGACCCGCGAACGACGAGGTTCACCCGTGAAGACTCCCCGCCGCAGATGGCTGGTCTACGGCCTGCTGTTCCTGCTGGTCGCGATCAACTACATGGACCGCTCCGCCCTCTCGGTGGCGGCGACCCCGATCTCCCAGGAGTTCGGGCTCTCGCCGGGGCAGATGGGCGTGCTGCTGTCCACGTTCCTGTGGACCTACCTGCTCTGCCTGATCCCCGCCGGGATCCTCACCGACCGGATCGGCACCCGGTGGACCAACGCCATCAGCATCGCCGTCTGGTCGACCGCCACCGTGCTCGCCGGCCTCGTCAAGGGATTCGGCGCGCTGGTCGGCGCCCGGCTCCTGATGGGTGTCGGTGAATCCACGACCTACCCCGCGGCCGGTCGGGTCGTGCAGGAGTGGGCGCCGGCGAGCGAGCGCGGTCGCGTCGTCGCGACCTACAACTCCGGCGCCTACGCCGGACCGGCGCTGGGCTCCCTCGTCACCGCGGCCCTCGTGACCGCGTACGGCTGGCGGACCGCGTTCGTCGTCCTCGGTGGCATCGGCTTCGTCTGGCTCGCCGCCTGGCTCTACTGGTTCCGCGACCCCGCCCAGGCGACGTGGCTCGGCGACGAGGAGCGGGAGAAGATCCTGCGCGAGCGCGGGCTCGCCCAGGAGGCACCGGCTCCGGAGGACGGCCGGCGGGTCGGTGTCCTCGAGCTGTTGCGCCACCGCAGCATGTGGGGCATCGCGCTGGTGCAGTCGGCCGCGGTCTACACGCAGTACATGTTCCTCACCTGGCTGCCCGGCTACCTGGAGCAGGCACGCGGGCTGTCGGTGCTGAAGTCCGGGGCGTTCACCGCGATCCCCTACGTCGTGGCGATGGTGCTCGGGATCGCCCTCGGTGTGGTCGTCGACCGCACGCTGAACACGCAGGCGCGTGCCGCGGGACGGCGCCGGATCGTGGTGGCCGGCTTCCTGCTCGTCTCCTCCGTCGTGCTCCTCACACCGTTCGTCAGCTCGATGGTGGTGCTCATCGCGCTGATCAGCATCTCGCTCACGTGCGTGTCGAGTGCGGTCTCGATGAACCTCGCGCTGCTGGCCGATCTCCTGCGCTCACCGCGGCTCGCGGGCCGCGCCAACAGCATCGCCATGGTCGGCGGCAACGTGTTCGGGCTCGCCGCGCCGATCGTCACCGGCTACGTCGTGCAGTTCACCCACAGCTACACGGCGGCGTTCCTCGTCGCCGGTGTCTTCCTCCTGCTGGGAACCACGGTCGCGCTCACGATGACGCGCACCCCCATCGGCCGTGCCGACCCCGCGACGGAGATGACGGTCGCGTCGACCTGAGCGTCGCGCCCCGACGAGGAGAATCCCGCATGAAGATCACCGCTGTCATCCCGCACGTCGTGGTCCAGCGCCTCGACCAGCCGTTCGGCATGTCCCAGTGGCTCTGGGACGTCCGCGCCAGCTGCCTGGTGGAGGTGCGCACCGACGAGGGCGTCATCGGCTGGGGAGAGTGCTTCGGCCCGGCCCAGGCGAACCGGGCGCTGATCGAGTCGGTCTACGCGCCGATCCTCGTCGGACGCGACGCCGGCGAGATGGTCGCGTTGTGGGAGGCGATGTACAACCGGAGCCGGGAATGGGGCCGCAAGGGCGTCTCGATCACCGCGATCTCCGGGGTGGAGATCGCGCTCTGGGACATCGCGGGCAAGGCCGTGGGGCTGCCCGTGCACCGCCTCCTGGGGGGATCGGCTCCCACGTCCTTCTCCGCCTACGCGTCGGCCTTCTACTACGCGGGCCCGTGGGACGGCGACCTGGAAGGCGAGGCCGCGCACCTGCTGGCCGCCGGCTACCGGGCGTTCAAGATGAAGGTCGGCGGACGCCCGGTCGACGAGGACGTCCGGCGGGTGCGCAGGGTGCGCGCAGCGCTCGGCCCCGACACCCGCCTGGCCGTGGACGCCAACCGCGGCTACACCGCCGCCGAGGCGATCCGCTTCGGCCGTGCGGTGGCCGACGCGGACCTGTGGTTCTTCGAGGAGCCGGTGCTCCCCGAGGACCTCGACGCCTACACCCGGGTCCGCGCCGCGCTCGACGTGCCGATCTCGGGTGGCGAGTCCGAGTTCACCCGCTGGGGCTTCCGCGAGTTCCTGGCCCGCGGACCCGTCGACATCCTCCAGCCCGACGCCACGGCCTGCGGCGGCATCCGCGAGACATTGCTGATCGCGGGGATGGCGAGCGCGCACGGCATCCCCACCGTGCCGCACGTGTGGGGCTCGGCGATCACGGTGGCGGCCGGGCTGCACCTGATGACGGCGCTCCCGGACGTGGTCCCGTCGATGGCGCGCGAACGCCCGCACATGGAGCTCGACCAGGCACCGAACGTCTTCCGCGACGAGCTGTCCGACCTCGTCTGCGGGCCGGTCATGACCGTTCCGGACGGCCCCGGCCTCGGCGTGGAGATCGACCGATCCGTGATCGAAGGGCACCGACCGTGACCGCGCACCCCGTGGGGACCTCCAAGTGGTGGCGCATCGGCGCCGTCCTCATGTTCGGCCTCTTCGTGGCCTACCTCGACCGCTCCAACCTCTCGATCGCCCTGCCGGGGCTGTCGGAGGACATGGGATTCGCCGGGCCGACGTTCGCCGACACGTCGAGCTGGGCGCTCACCGCATTTCTGTTCGGCTACCTCGCCGCCAACCTGCTGGGCGGCTTCCTCACCTACCGGATCGACCCGAAGCTCACCCTGATCGTCACCGTTGCGGTGTTCTCCACGTGCACGCTGCTCTCCGGGTTCGTCGACTCGGTGGGCCTGCTGATCGCGCTGCGGGTCGTGCTCGGCTTCGCCGAAGGGATCTACTGGCCGCAGCAGTTCCGCGTCGCCAAGGCGTGGTTCACCGAGCGGGAGATGAGCAAGGGCACCGCGATCATCCAGTACTACGGCCAGTACACGGCGTTGGCGCTCGGCTTCTTCCTGCTCACCCCGCTCTACGACGCGCTGGGCTGGCGCCCGCTTTTCTGGATCACCGGCCTGGCCGGGATCGTGCTGGTGATCCCGCTCTACCTGGCGTTCCTGCGGTCCGCGCCCGCGGGGGCCACACCCGCCGTGCCCCCGCGCGAGCCCGGCACCCGCACCCGGATGCGCTTCGCCGACTTCGGCGGCTCGCGCTTCCTGCTGCTGGTATTCAGCTACTTCTCCAACGGCATGCTGTTCTGGGGCATCACGCTGTGGATCCCGCTCGTCATCGAGTCGCTCGGGTTCACCGGCACGAGCCGCGGCCTGCTCGCGGCCCTGCCGTACGTGCTCTCGCTGGTGCTGACCGTCCCGATGATGGCGATCAGCGACCGCACCGGGAAGCGCGTGCTCATCGCCTCCTCCGGGCTGCTCGTCGGCGGCGCGCTGGTGGGTGCGATCCCGCTGGTGGAGAGCCCGGTCGGCAAGCTCGTGCTGATCTGCGTGGGCATGGGCTACTTCACCGCGACCTTCACCTCCAACCTGTGGGCCATCGCGGTGACCGACCTGCCCCCACACCTGGTCGGCCCGGCCACCGGGATCATCAACGGCTTCGGGGCCGGGGGCGGCGGGATCGTCGCCGGGTTCGTCGTCGGCCAGCTCCGGGCGGCGACGGGCTCCTACCTCCCCGGCTTCGTCGTCCTCGGGGTGGTCGCGATCATCGGCGGCCTGGCCCTGCTGGCCTACGGGCGCCTCCGTCCACGCGCCCCGGCCCCGCTCCCGGCGGCCGGCGATCTCGCGCGTTGACCACGTACGGCCGCGCGGTGCGAGTCGCACACCAGTGCCCTGGCGACCGCGCTCACGTACTTCTCGCACGTCGGCTGGCCGCCATGATCGCCAGGAGTGGTGTGAGGGCGACAGATCTGTCGCCCTCACACCACTTCTGCTGATCATGGCCCGTCGCGTTCCGCGGAACGCACTTTTCATGATCAGATAGACCTGAGAGGGATTCGGGGAAGATCCAACACCCCTCACGTCTATATGGTCATGAAAACACCTGTGGGCGCGCCGTCCCCGGCTCGCAGCCACTGCCCCACACCCCGCCCCTGGTCTTCGGCGCAGTCGGCCGAGTTCTCCTGCCCTGTCCGCCGGCGGGGTGGCCGGGTTGGCAGAACTACCGAATATCCGGGCTGGGTGGGCAGCCGTCCCCGGCGCGGGCCCAGGCCCGTTCGGGACGAGCCCGTCCCTGCCGGGTGGGTGCCCACCTTGCGGTGGTCCCGTTCCACACCCCTTTATCGATGATCAGCGGTCAGATCGACGGCGTGCCACCTCCGGTGACCGGCGGGATCAGGACCTGCAACGAAGTCGCGCGGCTCAGGTCCCTGTCCCGTTGGCCAAAGCCGTTTCGGAGGGGTTCAAAATCGGCACCACAGCCAGGTGGGCACGGACTCGGCCGTCACGGTCTCGTCCGGAACGGCCTGGGCCTGCGTCGGGAACGGCCGCCCGGACGACCACGATATTCGTTGCTGTACCCCACCCAGCCACCCTCGGCGCGGAGGACGGGCTCGGCGCCGGACCGATTGCGTGTGAGACCCCGGGTGGCGGCGGGGCAGGAAGTCTCGAGCCGGGGACGGCGCGCCCACCGCAACCGGGGCTACGAGGCAGGGCCACGGGGAGGAGCAGCGGCAGGCGCTGGGACGAGGTGTGCTCCCACCCCGTGTCCGATCACGCCCCCGGATTCGCGCCACGCACCCCGTCGACGGGTGGCGCGGAGAAGGGAGGGGAGTTGACGTCGCGGACCGGCTGCCGCACGACCCGGTGAACGTCCGCGGCCACCCGAGCCTCTAGGCCGTGAGCCCGCCGTCGACCGGCAGCACCACGCCGCTGACCTGGCCCGCACGATCGCTCAGCAGCCACGCGGCGGCCTCGGCCACCTCGGTGGTCGTGCCGGCCTTGCGCAGCGGAACGGCGTTGAGCCGGGCCGCCACGGCGTCCGGATCGTTCTGCCGCCACGCCGTGAGCATCGGGGTCTCGGTGGGGCCGGGGGCGATGGCGTTGACGCGGATGCCGAGCGGGCCGTTGTCGTGCGCCGCGGTGCGGGTGAGCCCGATGACCGCGTGCTTCGTGGCCTGGTAGGCGCCCAGGCCGGTGTTGCCGCGGTACCCGCCGATGCTGCTCGTGTTGACGATCGAGCCGCCGGAGTGGCGCATCGCGTGGATCTCCTCGCGCAGGCACAGCCAGGTGCCCTTCACGTTCACGGCCATGACCCGGTCGAAGTCGTCCTCGGAGACGTCGTCGAGCCTGCCCTGCTGGTTGATGCCCGCGTTGTTGAAGGCGCCGTCGAGGCGGCCGAACCGGTCGAGCGTCGCGTCGACGAACCGCGCGACGTCCGCCGCGACGCTGACGTCGCCCGCGGTGGCGGCGACGTCGTGGCCTGCCTCGGTCAGTTCGGCGGTGAGGTCGGCGAGCACGTCGCGCGAACGGGCGGCGAGCATGACCGAGGCGCCCTCCTCGGCGAAGAGCCGGGCCGCGTCGGCGCCGATCCCGGTGCTCCCGCCCACCACGAGGACGATCTTGCCGGCGAGCAGGCCCGCTCCGGGTCGCGTGCCCTCGGTCATGCCATCTCCTCAGTCCTGGGCAGGCTGGTCCGCTGCGCCCCCTTCAACGCGAGCAGCTCACGGGTCCGCGCCGGGCTCGCCGGGGTGCGGCCCATCTCCTGCACGATCCGCACGATCTTCTCGACCTGCTCGGCGTTGCTCCGCGCGGGGCGCCCGGCGCCGAGGTAGAGACCGTCCTCCAGCCCGACCCGCACGTGCCCGCCCAGCTGCGCCGCCTGCGTCGCGACCGCGAACTGGTTGCGCCCGCCGGCCAGGGCGGAGAACACGTAGTCGTCACCGAAGAGGCGGTCGGCGGTGCGCACCATGTGGTGGACGTGGTCGAGGTCGGCGCCGATCCCGCCCAGGACCCCGAACACGCCCTGCACCAGGAACGGGGACCGCACCAGGCCGCGTTCGACGAAGTGGGCCAGCGAGTGGAGGTGGCCGATGTCGTAGCACTCGAACTCGAACCGGGTGCCGCGCCCACCGAGGTCGGAGAGGATCGTCTCGATCTGGGTGAAGGTGTTGGCGAAGATCTGGTCGGCCGAACCGAGCAGGTAGTCGCGTTCCCAGTCGTAGCGCCAGTGCTGCACCCGGGCCGCCGCGCCGGCGAAGTTGAAGTTCATCGACCCCATGTTCAGCGAGGCCAGCTCAGGGGCGAACGTGCGTGCGGCGGCGAGCCGGTCGTCGATGCTCATCCGGGTCGAGCCGCCGGTGGTGATGTTCACGACGGCATCGGTGCCCGCGGCGATCGGCGCGAGGAACTGCGCGTAGACCGCCGGGTCCGGGCTGGGGCGGCCGTCCTGCGGGTCCCGGGCGTGCAGGTGCAGCACCGCGGCGCCGGCCTCGGCGGCGCCGAGCGCCTGCTCGGCGATCTGCGCCGGGGTGATCGGGAGCGCCGCGGACATGCTCGGCGTGTGGATGGAGCCGGTGACCGCGCAGCTCACGATCACGTCGTCGCTGGACCTCACGCGGCACCGTCGCCACGGGTCGCGGCGGGCTCCTCCCCCGGCGGGGCCGGGTAGTCGTCGGCGTTGAGCACCCAGCCCGCGCGCTCGGAGAAGTCCGCCCGCGGCGGGCTGAAGATGTCGATCAGCTGGTTGCGCCCGGTGCCGCACGCCCGCGTCGTGTGGACCGTGGGCGGCGGGATGACCGCCACCGACGGGCTGCCGACGACGCGGTGCTCGTCGGGCCGCCACTGGTCCATGTCGGGCGTCCACGGCGTGCGGATGTGGTGCTCGAACTCGCCCGCCACCGCCAGCGAGCACTGCTGGAAGTCGTCGTGGTGGTGCGGGGAGAGCTTGTTGCGCGGGCGCGGCCCGTCGAACGGCTCCAGGAAGTTGACCATGAACGACCGGGTCCGGTAGATCCGGCCGAACCGGCCGGGCTCGGCCGGGACCTCGTCCGGCCGGTACACCCGCAGCCGGTCGCCGCCGGCCGGGGCGGGCCACGGCTGCAGCGGCGCCACCCGTGCGTGCGGCTCGGCGTAGTCGGCGGCGTTGACCGCGAGCTCGGCGAGGTCGGTGCTGCGGTCGTCGAACAGCCGGACCGGCTCCACCTCGGCGCAGGCCCGGACCGAGGAGTCGCCGGCCGGGACCACGACCACCGCCACCCCCCGGATCTCGCGGCACTCCCCCGCGGCCTCGACGACGACGTGCGCGTCGGCCGCGGTGAGCAGGAGGACGTACTCGTGTTCCTGCGCGGTGCGCTCCAGGACCTGCCCGGGCGCCAGCCGGGACAGCGCCACGACGAAGTTCTGCCCGCGCACCACCCAGGTGCGCCCGGAGCGCTCGTCGTCGATCCGGGGGGTCTCGTCGAACTCGGTGTAGGCGGGGGCGGCGATCGGTGCGTCCAGCGCGACGGCGCGGGTCTGCGTCGTCGTGACCAGCGCGGACCGCGGATCGGTCGGGTCGTACACGGCAGGTGTCCCTTCTGCGCAGCGGATGGAGGTCAGTCGAGGCCCAGCAGGTAGGTCGGGTTGTCGACGAGCATCCGGCGGAGGTTCTTCTCGTCGACGCCGTGGTCCAGCAGGGCGGTCGTCACCTCGATGAACGCGTCGACCGGGCGGGTGCGGCCGATCTGGCCCAGGTCGGAGGCGAGCACGGTGCGCTCGACACCGACCGCCTCGATCCACTCCAGCAGCACCTCGATGCCGAAGTGCTGGTGGTCGTCGGGCAGGTACATGCCGACCTCGTGCTCGACGAACACACCACGCTCGGCCAGCGCCACGCCCTGGGCGACGGTGAGGTCGGTGATGAAGTTCGGGTGGCTGACCGCCATGCGTTCCACACCGCGCTCGACACCGACGGCGAACAGCTCGGCCATGTCGTCGGGGTGCAGGTGCCCGCCGTTGAGGACGGCGCCGGACTCGGCGACCACGTCGGCGACCTGGACCACCTCGGGGCGCAACCGGCCCTCGTCGTCGTGGAGGAGCACCGGGACGGTCGTGAGCTGGACGGCGCTGCTCGGGAACCCGAGCGCGAGGGCCTCCTCCTGGAACTCGATGTGGCGCCGGGAGGAGAAGGTCGGGAACCAGACGATCTTGCCGCCCATCCGCACGCACATCTCGACGGCGTACGGGTTGATCCCGCCGACCTGGTTGTTCAGCACGATGCCGCCGAACACCCGGGTGCTGATCCCCTCGAACGAGCGGTGGGCCGCCTGCAGGTCCATCACCGTGTTGTGGTGGTGGGACTTGGCCACGAACGCCCTCATGTTGATCCGCTGACCGTCGCGCGCGCCGTCGACGTGGTCGAACTCCCGCGGGAACGGGCCTGGACCGGAGTGGCAGTGCAGGTCGACCATCCCGTCGAGGATCCGGGCGACGGCGGGGCTGGCTTCCATGGGTCCTCCTGACGACGGCGACCGCACCGACAGTGGACGACCACATGCTGCACTGTCAATCCATCATGTGAACGAGAGACCGTCTCACTCGCGAGCACAACCGTGATACGCACCTTGTTTTGTTCGCATGGCCGTTGCTGTGTCCACGATGCGGTAGTACGGTCGATACCGTCGTCAGGGCACCCAGGCACACTGCGCGGCGTGAACCGCCAGTTCTCATCGCGAACGGAGACTCGGATGTCCGACAGGAACGACGACACCCGGTCCGGGGGCACCGAGATCCAGGCCGTGGACCGCGCGGCCCAGATCCTGCGGCTGTTCGGACCAGAGACCCCCGAACTCACGGCCGCCGAGGCCGCCGAACGGCTCGACCTCAACCGGACGACGACCTACCGGTACTGCACCTCGCTGGTGTCGGCAGGCCTCCTGGAACGCGGTGTCGCTGCCGGCACCTTCGTCCCCGGAGCGCTGCTGCTGCAGCTCGGGGCGTTCGCGATCGGGCGGCGCAAGGTCGTGGACCTCGCGCCGAACCACATGCGCGAGCTCTGCACGACGACCGGCCTGACCACCGTGCTCAGCCTGTGGGGGTCGACCGGTCCGATCGTCTCCCGGGTCGAGGAGGATTCGACCCGGGCCGTGGTGGTGACCGTCCGCGTGGGCACCCAGCTCTCGCTCGTGACGGCGCAGGCGAAGGTCTTCCTGGCCCACATGGTCGACCAGCTCCGGGTGGATCGCCTGCTGGGCAGCGTGCCCGAGGGCAGCCGGACCGAGCTGGTCCGCGAGGTCCGCGAGCTCGCCGGCACCGACCGCGTCGCGCTCGGCGCGGACGGCTTCGGCGTGCACGCCATGGCCGCCCCCGTCTTCGACGAGTACAGCATCTGCGCCAGCCTCGCGCTGATCGCCACCGACGACATGCTGCCGCTGGAGCCCGAGAGCCGTGTCGCCGTCCAGCTGCGCGAGACCGCCCGCTCGCTGAGCAAGGCCATGGGCGCGGAACGCCGCCCCCAGCGCTGACCCCGCCCCGGCCGCCGGGGCCCGATCGGAGGACACCGATGTCCACGACGTCCAGCAACCCCGTGCCGCCCGCGGCGAACACCGCCCGGGACCCCGGGCGCGCCGCCCTGCGCGGCGGGATCTTCGGCTACTACGCCGACCAGTTCGACATCTTCGTCCCGATCGTCACGCTCGCCCCGGCGATGATCTACTTCCAGGCGGCCGACATCTCGACGACCGCGGCGGCGTGGATCGCCGCCGGGGTGTTCGCCTCCACGCTCGTGGCCCGCCCGCTCGGCGCGGCGGTCTTCGGCCACTTCGCCGACAAGGTCGGCCGGCGGATCACCACCATGGTCGCCGTGGCCGGTTTCGGCGTGTCGACGCTGCTCATCGGCCTGCTGCCGGGCCACCAGCAGATCGGCAGCTGGGCGATCGTGGCCCTGATCGGGCTCCGCTTCGTCGCCGGCATCTTCCTCGGAGGCGAGTACTCCACCGCGGTACCGCTGGCCATGGAATGGAGTCCCCGGGACAAGCGGGGGCTGGCCAGCGGCCTGATCACCGCCACCTCCCCCGCGGCCACCGCCACGATCGCCGGGCTCACCCTGCTCCTGCTCACCGTCCTGCCCTCGGCCGGGCTCGACAGCGCCTACGTCCAGTGGGGATGGCGCATCCCGTTCTTCATCGGCGCCCTGCTCGCCGTCGGGCTGTTCGTCTACTACCGGCGCAACGTCGAGGAAGCGCCCTCCTTCGACGCCGCCGAGGCGACCGGATCCCCGCTGCGGGAGCTGCTCGGCGGGCGGCACCGCCGCGCCCTCCTGCAGGTGTTCGTGCTCATGACGGGCACCTGGATCCTCACCAACATGGGCGTCGCGGTGCTGCCCGCGACCCTCAAGAACGACGTGGGCCTCGACGACCGGAGCGTCACCGTGATCATGATGATCGCGCCGCTGGCCTGCATCGTGGGCTTCCTCGTCTGCGCCGTCCTGTCCCAGCGCATCGGGCGACGCCGCTTCTACATCGGGTTCGGGATCGTGGCCGCCGTGCTCGCCTCTGCGTGCTACCTCGGCATCACCACGCTGGGAGCCGACGACGTGGTCCTCGCCGGGGTGCTGGCCGCCGCCATGCAGGTGCTGTCGCTGTCGCACTTCGGACCCATCGCCGCCTACCTCACCGAGCGGTTCCCGGCCTCGATCCGGGCCACGGGCTACGGCGTCGGGTACAGCCTCGCCCTCATCATCCCGGCGTTCTACGCCTTCTACCTCAGCGGGCTCTCCGCGGTCATCGGCGCCGCCCTCGCACCGGCCGCGCTGATCGTCCTCGGAGGAGCGCTGGTGGCGGTCGGCGCCGCGCTCGGCCCGGAGACGCGCGACGTCGACATGGCACCCGGCGCGGTCCACGCGCTCAGCGAAGGCGCGACCTGATCGCCGCGTACGCCGCCGTCACCCCGGTGGTCAGCGTCGGCTCCAGCACGGGCGCGAAGTGCGGCGAGTGGTTCGAGGGCACCGGGTCGTCGCCGTCGACCACCTCGTCCGGCATTCCGCCGAAGAACCAGTAGACGCCGGGCACACCGATCGCCTCGGGCAGGTGACCGAAGTCCTCGCTCCCCATCCGGGGGTCGGTGGTGCTCACGGCGTCGGCGCGCAGCACGCCGGTGAGGGTGCGGGTGAGCTGCTCGGTGGCGGCGGGGTCGTTGTACAGCAGCGGGAACGTGTAGAGCTCCTCGACGTCGGGCTGCGGCGCCCCGGAGGCCTGGGCCTCCGCGTCGATCACCCGGCGCAGCGCCGCCAGCACCCGGTCCCGCACCTGCAGGTCCAGGTTGCGGACGTTGACCGTGAACTCGGCGACCGAGGGGATGATGTTCTCCTTCAGCCCCGCGTGGAAGCTCGCGATCGTGATCACGGCCGCGCGCTGCGGGTGCACCTCCCGGGAGACGATGCTCTGGATCCGCACCACCATGTGCGCCGCCAGCACCACCGGGTCGATCGTCGCCTCCGGCTGCGAACCGTGCCCACCGCGACCGTGGACCGTGACCCGCCAGCTGTCGGCCATGGCCATCGCGGCGCCGCTGGTGACCTCGACGGTGCCCGCGCGGCCCGGCCACACGTGCTGGCCGAACACGACCTCGGGCCTCGGCACCCGGTCCCACAGGCCGTCGGCGACCATCGCCTCGGCGCCCGCGCTGGTCTCCTCCCCCGGCTGGAAGAGCAGGACGACCGTCCCGGACCAGGACTCGCGGTTGTCGGTGAGCAGCGTGGCGGCACCGATCGCGCACGTGACGTGGACGTCGTGCCCGCACGCGTGCATCACCGGCACCTCGGTGCCGTCGGCGAGCCGGCCCCGCGCGGTGCTGGCGTACTCCAGCCCGGTCAGTTCCTGCAGCGGCAACGCATCGGTGTCCGCCCGGAACGCGACCACCGGGCCGTCGCCGTTGCGCAGGACGGCGGCCACCCCGGTTCCCCCGACGACGTGGGTCTCCCACCCCAGCTCGTCCATGCGCTGCCGGATCAGGGCGGCCGTGCGGTGCTCCTGCATCGACAGCTCCGGTGCGGCGTGCAGCCCCCGGTACAGGGAGTGCAGGTCGTCCTGCAGCGCGGCGGGGATCTGCGGGGGCGCGGGGAGCACGGTCATGGGCTGTCCTTCGTCTCGGGGCGGCCGGGCGCCGGGTGCTGCACCGATCGGTTGCGCAGGAACCAGGCCAGGATCATCGTCACCAGCACTACCAGCGCAGTCGCGAAGTTGGCCAGCACGGGCACGGTGGGCACCAGCAGCAGCTGGGTCACGGCGGCGACCACCACGGCGATGACGGTGACGCGGGGCTGCTTGACGAATGCGGCCAGCTGCACGACGACCGCACCGATGATCGCCGGGAAGATGTAGAGCCGCGCCACCTCCACGACGCTCTCCGGGAGCACGCCGACCAGCCAGGTGCCCAGCGCCCCGACCAGCACCAGCAGCGAGACGACGTGCACGACCACGGCACCGCAGATCGCCATCACGGCGGCCAGCTCGGCGCGCCTGGTGCCCGGCTTGGCGTCGATCGCGACCTGGGCGACGATCGCCGAGGGCAGCAGCTTGTTGGCGATGTTCCCGATCATGAACGCCTGGTACATCGCGGCGGGCCCGAGCACCGGGAAGTAGGTGATCGGTTCGATGACCCAGACCGCGGCGAACACGGCCGCCACCGCGAGGAATCCGGTCCACAGCTCGGCCTGCGACGGCTGCAGGTCGGTGAGGAACACGAGGTAGGCGGGCGCGGACCAGGACAGGAGCAGCCCCAGCAGCATGGTGATCCGTCCCCACCGCGAGGTGGTCCGGTCATAGCGCTCGTAGGCCGCCTGCTGGCTGTCGGTCGACGTCGACACGGCATGTCCTCCGCGGGTCCGGGCTCGGTGTCAGGACGGGGGCGCGAGACCGGCGCCGTGGGCGAAGTAGGCCACGGCGAGGCCGACGATGATGGAGATCCCCAGCCCCCACTCCCGGAGCCAGGCCTGGCGCAGCGCCCTCGCCAGCGCCAGGCAGGCCGTCATGGTCAGAGCGGACACGATGACCGTGATGATGTGCACGGACGTCTTGCCCAGCTCGGCGATGCCCAGCGAGGCGAACGCGCCCAGCAGGGCGGCCGAGGGGACGATGGCCATCAGCGCCGGGTTCACCGACCGCAGCCGCACGTCCCCCCGCTTGAGCAGCGGGGTGAGCACGAGTGTCGCGACCATCCACATGCCCCCGGACAGCGCCATCGCGAAGAACGCCACCGCGAACACGTCCGCGGTGTAGTCCGCACCGCCGAGATCGGCACCCATGGTCGCCGACGCCAGGCTCGCCGACGACACCTCCGTGGCCGCGGAACCGACCAGCCCGATCCGGATGAGCACGGCGGGAGTGCCGAAGAGCGCCAGCAGGGCCACCGCCACGATGGCGATGGCGAGCGAGGGGCCGACGGCCGCGACCGCGCCGGAACGGAAGGACGTGCGCAGGTCCTGCCGGCTGAACCCGATGTCGGGACCGGCGGACCGAGCGGCCCTGACGTAGATCAGCGTCTGCAGGATGATCACGCCGAAGACGGCGAGCGCGCAGAACCACAACACGGGGAGGTTGGCGTAGTCGGACACCGGTGCGGTGGCCGTGCCGGCACGGACGGGCGTCATGGCCGCTCCCAGGCAGGGGTCCTGTCGCTGGAAGGTAACAGTCAGATCTCGACGCCGCAGGCCTCTCGCCCCCGGGACCGCCGGCGCACGAGCAGCACGACGAGCACCGTCACCGCGGCGATCGCGGCGGGCCCGCGCCACCCCGCGCGCGCCGACGCACCGGCCGCCGCCGTCCGCAGGGCGGCGACGGTCTCGTCCCTCCCGGCCCGGGCCCGCTCCGCGACGTCGAACCGGGCGGTGAGCTCCGTGGCCGTGGCGCCGACCTCGGCGCGCAGCTCGTCCACTTCCTGGTGGCGCTCGTCGCCCAGCTCCTCGATCTCGCTCTCGATCTCGATCTCGGCCTCGAGCTCCTCCACCGACATCGTCGCGCCGTCCACGACGGGCCGGTCGGGCGCGACCGGATCGCCGCCCGACCGCGTACCCCCCGAGCGCGCGGTGTCACCCGTGTTCGGAGTGCCCTCCGGAGTCGAGCTCGTGCGCATCGTGCTGCTCCCGTCTGCCGGCCGTCCTCCTCGCGGGATGACCACTTTGCCGGGCGCTCAACCGGCTTGCCCCCGAACGCGATCCGCCGGACGATCATGCAGGTGGACCCGAGCGTGCAGAAGATCATCGATGAGCTGACCGGGGCCGGGGAGCGCCACGACGCCACCCAGCCCGACCGGTTGCGGCGGTGGCGGGTGCTCGAACCCGACGCGGGCCGCTTCCTGCGGCTCATGGCCCACACGACCGGCGCCCGCCGGATCGTCGAGATCGGCACCTCGCGCGGGGTGTCGACGTTGTGGCTCGCGGAGGCCGCGCGCACACTCGGCGCCACGGTCCTCAGCCTCGACACCGATCCCGCCGCCCAGGCCGACGCCCGCCGCAGCACCGCGGAAGCGGGCCTGGGCGACCGGGTGGAGTTCCGGGTCCAGGACGGCGGCGAGGCGCTGTCCGCCATGGCGGACGGCGAGGTCGACCTCCTCTTCCTGGACGCCGAACGCACCGAGTACCCCTCGTGGTGGCCCCATCCCGTGCGCGTCCTGCGCCCCGGTGGGCTCCTCGTCGCGGACAACGCCCTCTCCCACCCCGGCGAGATCGCCCCCTTCCACGACCTCCTCGTGCAGGACCCCGCTCTGCTCGTCACCACGATCGCGGTGGGCAAGGGCGAGCTCGTGGCCCTGCGCCGGTGACCGGTCCGGTCGACGCCCCGTGGAACATCCCGGGGCCGGCAACGGTTGGACCCGGTGGCCGCCGAGTACCGTCGACGGCCGTGAGAGCACGGGGAGGCGAGCAGATGGCGACCGATCGCGCGATCCTTGCGGGTGGCTGCTTCTGGGGAGCGCAGGAGCTGCTGCGCAAGCGCCCCGGAGTCGAGTCGACCCGCGTCGGCTACTCGGGCGGCGACACGCCCAACGCGACCTACCGCAACCACGGTGACCACGCCGAGGCGGTCGAGATCGTCTTCGATCCCGAGGTCATCACCTACCGCGAGCTGCTGGAGTTCTTCTTCCAGATCCACGACCCGTCGACCGCCAACCGGCAGGGCAACGACATCGGCCGCAGCTACCGGTCGGCGATCTACTACACCTCCGAGGAGCAGCGGCAGGTGGCGCTCGACACGATCGCCGACGTCGACGCGTCCGGACTGTGGCCGGGTCCGGTGGTCACGGAGGTCACGGCGGCGGGCCCGTTCTGGAACGCCGAGGAAGAGCACCAGGACTACCTGCAGAAGATCCCCTACGGCTACACCTGCCACTTCGTGCGGCCGGGCTGGGTGCTCCCGCACCGCCAGGTCGGGTCCGCCCGGGGCTGACCCGCCCCACCGGCGCCGAAGCCGAGAGCCCGCCCGCGGGGATCCTCCACGGGCGGGCATCGTGGCGTGTCCGGCCGTTCCGGAACAACATGCATGCACCGCGCGTTGGGATACCTGGTCCCGCGATCGCGGGACGTCTTTCCGCGCCGCCACCGGGCGTCGCACCCCACGAACCACCGCGCCCGCGCGCGCACCTCGCGCGCGGGCCGCCCCGACGTGCTGGAGGTGGCACCTCATGCTCATCCACGACGACTGGCGGCAGCTGGCCGCCTGCCGGGACGAAGACCCGGAGCTGTTCTTCCCGGTGTCCGAGCTGGGCCCGGGCGCCCGTCAGACCGACCACGCGAAGGCCGTCTGCGCAGCCTGCCCGGTGCGGGCCCACTGCCTGGACTACGCGCTCGACAACGCCCTGGACCACGGCATCTTCGGAGGGACCACCGAGGCCGAGCGCCGGAGCCTGCGGCGCCGCGGCGCGGCCTCCCGTCCGGCAGCGTGACGCGCGCACTCTGAGGTACCGAGCGCCCTGACCACACGCGGTCGTCGGCTTCGATCACCCGGCGGTGCCCGGTGTGAGCCGCACGCCAGGGTCCTGGCCACCGCGCTCACGTACTTCTCGCAGGCGGGCTGGCCACCATGATCGCCAGGAGTGGTGTGAGGGCGTCACATCTGTCGCTCTCACACCATTTCTGCTGATCATGACCGCCTCGCGTTCCGCGAAAAGCCCGTGGCGCGCCGTTCCCGGTTCGCGACCATTGCCTCGGCACCCCTGTGCCGGTCTTCGGCGCAGTCGGCCTGGTTCCCGCTGCTCCTGTCCGTTGGCGGGGTGGCCGGGTTGGCAGAACTGCCGAATATCCGGGCTGGGTGGGCGGCCGACCACGATATTCGTGGCTCGTACCCAACCCGGCCACTCCCGGCGCCCACCGCGACCCGCCCTACGAGGCAGGGCCACGGGGAGGGACAGTGGCGGGGCGCCGGGCGAGGGGTGCGCACGCACCCGTGTCCCGTGATGCCCCCGGATTCGCGCCGCGCACCGTCAACCGGTCGCGTCACCGGAGAGCGGGGCGTGCGCGGCATGATCCGGTGAACGTCCTGGACGCCGCCCGGCCGACGAGGGTGTCGCCCGACCACCGTCCTCGCGAATTTCCGCGGCGCTCAGAACCCCAGCGCCTGCCGCAGCTGCGGCGCGTGCCGGCGGGAGACCGGCACGGTCTCGCGGGAGCGCGCGTCGGTGGCGAGGAACAGCGCGCCCTTGAAGCCCTGCTCCACCTCCCGCACCCGGGCGAGGTTCACCAGGAAGCGGCGGTGGACGCGTAGGAAGCCCTTGTCACCGAGCTGCTGCTCCAGGCGGTCGAGGCCGCGGGTGGCGGATACGAAACGCCCGTGGTCGGTGGTGAGCCAGACGGAGTTGTGGTCGGACTCCGCGAAGCGGATCTCGCGGGGGTCGAGCAGGACCCATCGGTCCTCCCGGAGCGCGACGACGCGGTGGGGCACCGGGCGGGCGTGTCCGGGGCCGAACGCGGGCTCGGGCGGCGACTCGGGCGGGGCGGACCCGTCGGCTGCCCCGAAGGCGAGCAGCACGCCGATCACCTGAGGCCCGGTGAAGACCGGATGGACCGCGACCGACACCGAGGCCCCGAGCAAGGGCACGAAGACCTGCGTGGCGCCCTTCCAGTCGGGATCCTTGCGGGCGCGTTCGACGGCGTGCCGGGCCAGGCGCGGCAGCGTGGCGAACTGGGGGGTCCACCGGTGCGCCGGCGCGTACGCGGGGGTGTCCGCGGGCGTGCCCATCAGCACCGCCGCCTCGCTGTTGGCGAGCACGACGCTGCCGGCGAGGTCCACGGCGGCCAACGGGGTGCCGGGCGCCACGCGCGCGTCGGCGAACGCGGCCGCCAGCAGGGTGCCGCTGTGGTGTGCCCGCTGCCGCAGCTTCGCCTCGGTGCCCGCGGCGACCTTGGCCAGCCACGGCAGCGCCGTGTCGGACAGCGGCTTCTGCCAGCACGAGATGTTGAGGACGGCGAGCGGGTCGTGGGTGACGACGTCGCGCACCGCGACACCCGCACAGGCCCAGCCCTGGAAGCCGCGGCACCAGTGTTCGGGGCCCCGGACCATCACGGGGCGGTGGCTCTCCAGCGCGGTGCCCATGCCGTTGGTGCCGCTCGCCCACTCCGACCACGTGGACCAGGGCGCCAGGTTGCTGTCCGCGGCCAGGTGCACGATCCGGCGGCTCCCCCAGGTGCCGAGCACCCGGCCCGCGGGGTCGGCGACCGTGACCAGCCCGTCGAGGCCCTCGACCTCCCGGGCCGCCGCGCCGGCCATGCCCCCCAGCTCGGCGATCACCACGTCGTGGTCGATCGAGTGGGCTCCCACCTCCGCCGCGGCAGGCGCCCGGTCCAGGTGCGGGTCGACCTCGTACTCCTCCCTGCACCGGTACCAGGACATGAGGATCTCCGGCCGCACACCCTCGACCGATTCCATGCCGGCCGAGAAACGCTCCCACGCCTCGGTGATCGTCCGGAGATCCTCACCTTCGAGCGCCACGCCGCTCGTTGCGGCGTAGGCCCCGTTCGTTCGCGCTTGTGCTCCGTTCATCCCATCCTCCTTTGGGCGACGGCAAGGAGCGATCAGGATCGGCGACCACCAGGCGCGCACCGACGCAACACCACGCTGTGCCGCCAGGGCCGAGCTGTCACCAGGCTATCGCTCCAAGGGCTGAACGCGCGACACAGCAGCCACGACCGGGGGTGACGCGACGATGCGGGCCGTCGTCTACCGGAAGCCGTTCGACGTCGAGGTGGAGGAGGTCCCCGATCCGCAGATCGAGCACCCGAACGACGTGATCGTGCGGATCACCTCGAGCTGCATCTGCGGTTCCGACCTGCACATGTACGAGGGGCGGACGGTCGCGGAGCCCGGCATCGTGTTCGGCCACGAGAACATGGGGATCGTCGAGGACGTCGGCAGCGGTGTCACGGCGTTGGAGCAGGGCGACCGCGTGGTGATGCCGTTCAACGTGGCGTGCGGCTTCTGCAAGAACTGCCTCGCCGGCCTCACCGGCTTCTGCCTCACGGTGAACCCGTCGGGCTTCGCGGGCGGCGCGTACGGATACGCCGCGATGGGACCTTATCCGGGAGGTCAGGCCGAGTACCTGCGCGTGCCCTATGCCGACTTCAACTGCATGCCGCTGCCCGCGGGAACCGATCACGAGTCGGACTACGCGCTGCTCGCCGACATCTTCCCCACCGGCTACCACGGGTGCGAGCTCGCCGGCGTCTCACCGGGGGACACGGTCGCGGTGTTCGGCGCCGGGCCGGTCGGCCTGATGGCGGCGTACTCGGCCCTGCTCCGCGGCGCCTCGCAGGTCTTCGTGGTCGACCGCGTCGCCGAGCGGCTCGCCAAGGCGGCCGAGATCGGCGCCGTCCCGATCGACTTCTCCGGGGGCGACCCGGTCGAGCAGATCAGGGACCGGACCCGCGGCGAGGGCACCGACGCGGGCATCGACGCCGTCGGCTACCAGGCCGTGAACGCGTCGGGGGACCGCGAGGAGCCGGCGGCGGTGCTGAACCAGCTCGTGCGCACCGTGCGGCCCACCGGTTCGATCGGGGTGCCAGGGCTGTACGTGACCTCCGACCCGGGCGGGGCCGACGAGCACGCCAGGCGGGGCATGCTGCTGGTCGCGATCGGCACGCTGTTCGAGAAGGGCCTGCGGCTGAGCACCGGCCAGGCGAACGTCAAGCGCTACAACCGCCAGTTGCGCGACCTCATCACCGAAGGCCGGGCACGGCCCGGTTTCGTCGTGTCCCACGAGCTCCCGCTCGAGGAGGCGCCGTCCGCGTACCAGAAGTTCGACCAACGCATCGACGGCTGCACCAAGGTGATCCTCAAACCCGCAATCAGGTGATCCGCCGAGGAGTGTCACAAGAACTGCCATCGAGAAGGAACCCACGAGGAGGTGGAGCCGGTGACGAGCACGGCGCAGGATCGATCAGCAATTCTGGACGAGATCGGCTTGAACGGCCAGAACAAGGCGACGTTGGGCCGGGTGCTGGCGACCGGGAACGTCGACAAGGCCACGGAGCGAGCCGACGGCACGATGGAGGCGACGATCCGCATCAATCCCGACGAGCTGTGCTGGGACCCCTCGGTCCTGGTGCTGCCGCACGGGGGCGACGTCGAACTCACGATCATCAACGACGACCTGAACACGCATTGCGCGCTCTTGCCGAGCAACGGTGATCGCAAGTTCCTCTGGCTGGTCAACCACTCGAGGGGGCGGGCGAAGCTGAACCTCGACGGACCGGGCTACTACTGGTTCAGCTCACCCACCGGCAACGACGAGGGCCGGGGACTCACCGGAGCGATCGTCGTCATGGGAGACGTCCCGCCGGAGGCCCGACTCGACCGACCGGCCCAGCCGCGACCCTAGAGAGGAGACGTCATGACGACTGCTGATTACATCGACGCAGGCGATGCCATCGACCAGGGAACGCTGAGCGGGAAGCACGGAACCGCCCCGCCGGTGGTGGCCGGTGTCACCTACGAGCGCATCCTCAGCGCCCGCGACGAGCCGCACAACTGGCTCACCTACTACGGCGCCTACAACGGGCAGCGGTTCAGCCCGCTGGACCAGATCAACACCGAGAACGTCAAGCGCATCGGTCCGGCGTGGGTCTTCCAGGCCGGCACGAGCGGGATGATCGCGGGCGCGTCGACGTACGCGTTCGAGGCCACCCCGATCGTCGTCGACGGAGTCATGTTCGTCAGCGGCTGGGACGGCTGGGTATGGGCGATCAACGCCGTGACGGGCAACGAGATCTGGCGGTACAAGCACGCGGTCCCGTTCGACGTGTCGTTGTGCTGCGGGAACGTGAACCGCGGGGTCGCGGTCGCTGCGGGAAAGGTCTTCTTCGTCACCGGGAACGCCCACGTCCTGGCCCTCGACGCCGAGACCGGAAAACGCGTCTGGGACCAGACCTACGGGGACGTGCGGGCCGGGGAGAGCGCCACGCTCGCGCCACTGGTCGTGAAGAACATGGTGATCGTGGGGAGCGCGGGCGGCGAGTTCGGCGTGCGCGGTCACCTCGACGCGTTCGACCTCGAGAGCGGCGAGCACGTGTGGCGCAGCTACACGGTCCCGAAGCCCGGCGAGCCCGGCTCCGAGACCTGGCCTGCCGACGGGGAGGCCTGGGCGCGGGGCGGCGCGAACCCGTGGATCACCGGTACCTTCGACCCGGAGACCAACCTGATCTACGTCGGCACCGGCAATCCGGCGCCCGACTTCGACGGTGAGGTCCGCGAAGGCGACAACCTCTACACCGACAGCATCGTCGCCATGGACGTGGACAGCGGCCAGATCCGCTGGCACTACCAGTGCACGCCGCACGACGTGTGGGACTACGACAGCATCTCGGAGTGCATCCTGTTCGAGTCGGACGGGCGTAAGCTGCTCGGTCACTTCGACAAGAACGGCTACTTCTTCGTCGTCGACCGCACGGACGGCGCGCTGGTCCAGATCACCCCCTTCGTCGACCGGATCACCTGGGGCGCGATCACCCGGGACGGCCAGGTGACACCGAAGGTGTACCCGGACAAGGAGGGCGAACCGGCCCACTTCTACCCGGGCCCGGCCGGCGCCAAGGAATGGACCCACGCGGCCTACAGCCCGAAGTCCGAACTCTTCTACGTTCCGGTGCAGGACGTCGGGGCGACCGCCACCCGCCGGCGCCGGGAGTTCAAGGAGAGCATCCCGTACTGGGGCGCCGGCGTGAACGTGGACCTCGACGGCATGACGGGATCCGTCAGCGCGTTCGACGCCAACGGCGAGGAGAAGTGGCGCTGGCGCGCGAGGCTGCCGATGTGCGCCTCGGTGCTGGCGACGGGAGGCGACCTGGTGTTCGCCGGTGAACCCTCGGGCGAGTTCAACGCGCTCGACGCCCGCACCGGGGAGCTCCTGTGGCAGTTCCAGTGCGGGAGCGGCCACCACGGCAGCCCGATGACCTACATGGTCGACGGACGGCAGTACGTGGCCGTACCCGTCGGCTGGGGCGGATGGGCGGAAGGGTTCCTGCCCGGGATGCTCGGCGCCGGCCACGGCAGCGCGCTGATGGTCTTCGCCCTTCCCACGGAATGACCCGGAGATCGTGATCCGCGGATGCGGACAGAGACCGGGAGGAGGTGACACCGGAGTGGAGCTCGCTGAATGGGAGACCCCCGAGTTCGAAGAAGTCGCGTGCGCGCCCGAGGTGACGATGTACGTCGCCCGGACCGACGCCTGACCTGAATCCGCAGTACGCGCATCCGGGGGACGCCACATCGGCGTCCCCCGATGTGCGCGGCGGCTCTTCCCCACGCGGAGGTTCCACAGTGACGTCGATCCTCGTCTTCCTCGCGGGAGCGGTGCTCCTGGTCTACAGCGCCGAGAAGCTCATCGGCCACCTCGTCGGGATCGCGAGCGGCCTGAGGGTGTCGGTCTTCCTGCTGGCGATCGTCTTCACCGGGATCGAGTTCGACGACATCTTCCTCGGGGTCGCGTTGAACCTCGAGGACCTCGAGGGCGTCGCGCTCGGCGTCGTGTTCGGCACCGCGCTCTCGATGACCGGCGTGGTGCTGGCACTCGCCGCGCTGCTGACCCCCACGCGCGTGAACATCCCGCGCCCGTACGTCGCCGTCCTGGCCGCCGCACCGCTGGTGATGATCGCGTTCACGCTGATGGCGCCGCTCACCGCGGTGCACGGCGTGTTCCTGCTCGCGCTCTTCGTCGTGTTCGTCGCCTGGGTCGCCGCGCGCGAGGCGCGCACCGACACACCCGTCTTCCGGGACGCCGAGATGTACGAGGCGTACGCCGCGGCCCGTGCGACCGGGGGCGGTGGCGGCACGGCGCTCGCCTGCACGCCCGAGGCGCAGGACGGGAAGACGGGCAAGGACGGGCACGGCTTCGTCGAGCGGACCTTCTCCGACGCGATGCCCTTCGTCACCGGCGATGCCCGGTCCGGGTGGGCCCGCCTCGGCCTGGCGGTGCTCGCCCTCGCCGGCCTCATCATCGGCGCCACGGCCACCGGCATGGGCACCGAGGGCATCCTGGAGACCTACGGGCTCGAGGGCACCCTGTTCGGCGCGACGATCGCCACCGCCGTCCTCACCATCGAGGACATCTTCCTCACCGTGGAACCCATCCGCCGGGGCGTGCCCGAGATCGGCGTGGGCAACGTCATCGGCAGCGTCGTCTTCTCCGTCACCGGCAAGCTGGGCATCATCCTGCTCGCCGGCGGGATCGTGATCCAGCCGGAAGTGCTCTCCTGGCACCTCCCCGCCTTGATCATCGTGACGGGGGTGGGCGCCTACTTCGTCTTCGCAGGACAGCTCCGGCGCTGGCACGGCGTCGTGCTGCTCGCCCTCTACCTCGCCTACTGGGTAGTCAGCTTCGGCCTGTTCGGCGGCCCTCCGATCGAGCTGGACTAGCGTCCGACGGGAGTTTGAGGTACCCAGGGTGAGAGTGCCGTGACCGGGAGGGATTCCCGTGCCTGACAACCCTGCGCGGACCGAGGAGAGCGGCGGTGGGCTCGGGCTCCCCGCCCCCGCCGCGCCCCGCGGACAGGGCGCCGAGCCCGCGGGCAACCACGACTGGTGGCCGCACCGGCTCGACCTGCGAGTCCTGCGCAAGCACCCGGCCGCAGCCAACCCCATGGGCGCAGGCTTCGACTACGCCGCGGAGTTCGCCACCCTCGACCTCGACGCACTCGCGCACGACGTCGACGAGGTGCTCACCACCTCGCAGGACTGGTGGCCCGCCGACTTCGGCCACTACGGCCCGCTCGTGCTCCGGATGACGTGGCACTGCGCCGGGACCTACCGCGTCGGCGACGGCCGCGGCGGCGCCGGGGCGGGCATGCAGCGGTTCGCACCGCTGAACAGCTGGCCCGACAACCGCAACCTCGACAAGGCGCGCCGGCTGCTGTGGCCGGTGAAGCAGAAGTACGGCCGCCGGATCTCCTGGGCCGACCTCATGGTCTTCGCGGGCAACCGGGCGCTGGAGACGATGGGCTTCACGACGTTCGGCTTCGGCGGGGGCCGCGTCGACGTCTGGGAGTCCGACGAGGACGTCTACTGGGGCCCCGAGCGCACCTGGCTCGGCGACGAGCGCCACGGCGGCGTCCGGGAGCTGGAGAAGCCGCTGGCCGCCGATCAGATGGGGCTCATCTACGTCAACCCGGAGGGCCCGAACACCGTTCCGGACCCGGTCACCTCGGCCCGCGACATCCGCCAGACGTTCCGGCGCATGGGGTTCGACGACGAGGAGACCGTCGCGCTGATCACCGGCGGCCACACGTTCGGCAAGACGCACGGCGCGGCCGACCCGGACGGCCACCTCGGCCCCGAGCCCGAGGACGCCCCGCTCGAGGAGCAGGGCCTGGGCTGGACGAGCAGCCACGGCAGCGGGACGGGCTCGGACGCCATCTCCAGCGGGCTCGAGGGGACGTGGACGCCCACACCGACCCGGTGGGACAACACCTTCCTCGAGAACCTGTTCGGCTACGAGTGGGACGTCGTGCTCAGCCCCGCCGGTCTGTGGCAGTGGGTCCCGCGGGCCGGCGGCGGGGCCGACACCGTGCCGGACGCCCACGACCCCACGCGGACGCACCCCCCGACGATCCTGACCACGGACCTCGCCCTGCGGTTCGACACGGGCTACGAGCCGATCGCGCGGCGATTCCTTCAGCACCCCGACCAGCTGGCGGACGCGTTCGCCCGGGCCTGGTTCAAACTGACGCACATCGACATGGGTCCGCGGGAGCGCTACCTCGGCCCGCTGGTCCCGGACGAGGCGCTGATCTGGCAGGACCCCGTGCCCGCGGTCGACCACGAGCTCGTCGGCGCCGACGAGGTCGCCGCGCTCAAGAGCCGGATCCTCGCCTCCGGGCTCTCGGTCGCCCAGCTCGTCTCCACGGCGTGGGCGTCGGCCTCGACGTTCCGCAACAGCGACCGGCGCGGCGGGGCGAACGGGGCCCGGATCCGCCTCGAACCGCAGCGGAGCTGGGAGGTCAACGACCCCGACACGCTGGCGCACGTGCTGCACACCCTCCAGGAGATCAAGGAGGACTTCGAGGCCGGCGAGCGGAAGGTCTCGCTGGCCGACCTCATCGTGCTGGGCGGGTGCGCCGCCGTCGAGCAGGCGGCGCGCGACGCCGGCCACCCGGTCGAGGTCCCCTTCACCCCCGGGCGCGCGGATGCCTCGCAGGAGCAGACCGATGTCGAGTCCTTCGCCGCGCTGGAACCGGCGGCGGACGGCTTCCGCAACTACCGCGGCGAGCGCGCCCGGCTCCCGTCCGAGCACCTGCTGGTCGACCGGGCGAACCTGCTCGGCCTGAGCGCGCCCGAGATGACCGTCCTCCTGGGTGGCCTGCGCGTGCTGGGCGCGAACCACCGGGGTTCCCCGCTGGGCGTCCTCACCGCGACGCCCGGGGCGCTCACCACCGACTTCTTCGTGAACCTGCTCGACATGGGGGTCCGATGGACGCCGACGTCCAAGGCCGCGGAGACGTTCGAGGGGCGCGACCGCGCCACGGGCGAGGTCCGGTGGACCGCCGGCCGCGTCGACCTCGTCCTCGGCTCGCACTCCGAGCTGCGGGCCATCGCCGAGGTGTACGCGAGCGACGACGCGGCGGAGAAGTTCGTGCAGGACTTCGTGGCGGCCTGGGACAAGGTCATGAACCTCGACCGGTACGACTTGAGCTGACCCACATCGCGCGGCACCGCACGAGCGAGACGTCAGCGGGGTTCTCCGCGGCCCGAACCCCGCTCAGGTCTCGCTCGTGCGTTGCCAGGCGCGACCGAGCTGCCCGACGACGAGGCCGGGCTGCCGCAGGATCTCCAGCTTCGTGTAGCGGTAGATGCGCCAGCCCTTGTCGACGAGCCCGGTGTAGCGGCCGATGTCGCGCAACACCTGGTCCCGATCGGTGTGACCCTCGCCTTCGTACTCGATGCCGATCCTGCGGTCCGGCCACGCGAGGTCGAGCCACACCGCGGTGCGGCTGTTCTCGTCCTGCACCACCCACTGGGCCTCGGGCCTGGGCAGCCCGGCCTGGACGATCAGCATCCGGAGCCGGGTCTCCATCGGGGAGCCGGCACGCCGCTCGGCGTGGGCGAGCACCTCGGCGATGAGCTCGTTGCCACGCGCACGGCGATTGCGGGCGGTGAAGTGCAGCAGCAAGTCCGGTGAGAACCCGTGGACGTTGGCCAGCCGGTCGACCGCAACCACCCGTTCGACCAGGTCGCCGCGGCGGGCCAGGTCGTAGGCCGTGCGCAGTGGGCTGGTCGTCCGCACCCCGTTCACCTCCGTGATCTCGCCGGGGAGCAGCCTGCTGCGGTGCACGACCAGTCCCGCATGGGTGCGTTGCCCGAGATCGGGAACCGTGACCTCGGCCGGGGCGTTGCGCGGACCGCACGAGGCACCGAGGACCTCGGCGGCCGAGTAGCCGGAGAGGACACCTCGCCCGTCGAGGTACCGATATGCGGCGTGGGAGCGCAGTGCAAGGTCCGGGGGTCCGTCCTCCGGTGCGCTGACGTAGGTGTCCGGGAACAGGCGCAGGAACCGCGGCCCCCGCAGGACGTCCGCTGTGATCACCCCGGCGGCGACGGCCGCGCCCCCGCGGAACGCGATCGGCCAGCCCGCGATCTCCCCCATCCGCGCAGGATCGCGCATCGGCCTCTGGCCGCGGGGTCTTTCCAGAAAACCCGCGCGAGCGAGACGTGAGCGGGGTTCGGCGCGGCTCGAACCCCGCTCACGTCTCGCTCGTGCTCAGTTCCTCAGATCTGAGGCGTGATCGCCTGCAGCGCGGCGGAGGACCGGACGGCCGCCGTCAGGTCCGCCAGCGCCGCACCGTGCGCGGCCGCGAGCTCGGCGCTCTGCTCGGTGAGGGTGGTGCGGTCGGCGTAGCCGCCGTGGTCGAGGTACAGCCCGGGCGAGAGGACCTGCACGGCGAAGAAGCCCGCGAGCACGTCGCGCAGGTGGCCCAGCGCCAGGTAGTGGTGCCCGCTCGCCCCGGTGAGCACGGTGGCCGCGACCCGGCCCTGCAGCGGCGCGTCGGACTCGCCCCACTTCCCGCGCTGGGTGCGTTCCAGCAGGTCCTTGAGCAGCGCGCTGTAGGTGGCGCGGAAGACCGGGCTGCCGAAGACCACGGCGTCGGCATCGTCGAAGGCGGCGATCACAGCGTCGGCGCCGGCCTCGGACAGCTCCAGCAGCGACGTCGTGGCGCCCGCCTTCTCCGCGCCGGCCAGCACGCCGGCCACGGCCGTGGCGGTGCGACCGCCCGGCTCCGGCCCCGCCACCACGCCCAGCACCCGTACACCGTCGTTCATCGGTCCTCCTCGGCTCCGGTGGCGAGACCGTAACGGCCCCGGTGGAACAGCAGCGGTGTGCGGCTCGCGTCGGCGGCGAGATCGCGCACCCGGCCGGCGACGATGGTGTGGTCGCCGCCGTCGTACTCGTGCCACAGGGTGCACCCGATCCACGCGCACGCCCCGTCCAGCACCGGGGCCCGGTGCGGGCCGGGCTGCCAGCCCACACCGGCGAACTTGTCGACGCCCGAGCGGGCGAACCCGGCGGAGAGGTGCTGCTGGTCGGCGGCCAGCACGTTGACGCAGAACGCGCCGACGTCGCGGATCCGCGGCCACGTGGAGGACGTGCGCGACGGCGCGAAGCTCACCAGCGGGGGGTCCAGCGACAGCGAGGCGAACGACTGGCAGGTGAAGCCGAGCGGGCCGTCCGGGCCGGCTGCGGTGACCACGACGACGCCCGAGGCGAAGTGCCCGAGCACGTCCCGCAACGTTGCCGGCTCGACGACGCCCGGCCCGTCGATCTGCGCCGTCACGCCGGCAGGTCCGGGCGCGGCGGCGTGCGCTCCCCCGCCTCCACCGGCACCGGGAGCCGGTTCTCGGCGGGCGGGAGCGGGCAGGTGGCGTGGGCGGTGAACGCGCACGGCAGGTTGACGGTGCGGTTGAAGTCGATCACGACGCGGCCGTCGGCGTCCGGGTCGGGCACGGTGACCGAGCGACCGCCGCCGTAGGTGCCGGCGCCCGACGTCGCGTCCCGGAAGTGCAGCGTGAGCCCGCCGGTCTTGCCGGGGAACGCGACGAGCTCGTGTTCGGCCCCGCCGAGCGGGAACCGCACCACGCCGACGGCCGTCGGGAAGTGCTGCAGCCCGTCCACCACGGCGCCGACGGTGAGCCGCCGCGGCTCGGCGTAGGCGGTGAACCGGCCCTCCACGACCCAGCGCGCGTCCACGTCGAACGCGGGCGCCCCGGTGAAGGCCGTGCGGGTGATGGCTTCCGGGTCACGCACCCGCAGCGCGTACTCGTCGGTGCGGCGGATCACCTCGACCCGCCGTTCGCCGACCTCGACGAGCACGCCGGGCTGCCCGTCGACCGGCTCCAGCGAAACGGTGCCGGTCACCGGGGTGCCCTCCAGCGCGGCGTCGCCGTCCGCGGTGAGCTCGACACCCCCGTCACCGGTGGCGCGCCAGGTGCCGGGAATGCCGTCGAACGTGCGCGCGGTGGCGTCGAGCCAGTGCAACGCGGTGAGGCTGAGCCAGCCGTGCGGGGTGCGCAGCTGCTCCTCGCGGTCGCGGTGCCAGGCGTCCCACTCGTGGTGGAGCGGGGATTCCAGCGTGGTCATCAGGCGCTCTCCTTCCGGCTCAGCGGAGCGTGCGGGTGGCGTAGGCCCATGTGGTGGCGCAGGGTCGGGCCGGTGTAGGCGGCGCGGTAGCTGCCGCGGTCCTGCAGCTCGGGGACGACCTCGTCGACGAACCGGTCGAGGCCGCCGGGGGTCAGGTGCGGCACGAGGATGAAGCCGTCGCAGGCGTCGGCCTGCACGAACTCGTCCATCTGCGCGGCGACGGTGCGCGCCGCCCCGACGAACGACTGCCGGCCGGTCTTCTCGATCACGACCTCGCGGATCGAGAGCCCGCCGTGCGCGGCGGCGAACTCGCGCCACTCCTGCGCGACGGCGCGCGGGTCGCGGGCGTGCCGCACCCGGCCGCGGGTGATGTCGATGTTGTCGACGTCGGGGTCGACGTCGGGCAGCGGCCCGTCCGGGTCGTACTCCCCCAGGTCACGGCCCCACACCTGCTCCAGGAACGCGATCGCGGTCTGCGGGGACACCTGCTCGCGGCGGATCCGGGCAGCCTGCTCGGCCGCGTCGGCGTCGGTGTCGCCGACCACGAACGTCACGCCGGGCAGCACCGTGAGGTCGGCCGCGCTGCGGCCGTACTGCGGGAGCCGGGCCTTCACATCGGCGTAGAACGCCTGCCCGGCCTCCAACGTTCCGTGCAGGGTGAAGATCGCGTCGGCCGTGGCGGCGGCGAAGTCGCGGCCCTGCGCCGAGTCGCCCGCCTGGATCAGCACCGGATGCCCCTGCGGGCCGGGCGGCAGCGGGAAGCCGCCGCGCACGTCGAAGTGGGCGCCGCGGTGCACGACCTCGGAGCCTCGGGAGTCCCAGAACGCCCGGGTGACGGCCACGACCTCGGCCGCCCGTTCGTAGCGCTGCTCGCGGGGCAGGAAGCCGCCCCGCCGGAAGTTCTCCCCGGTGAACGCGTCCGAGCTGGTCACCATGTTCCACGCCGCACGGCCGCCCGACAGGTGGTCGAGCGAGGCGAACTGGGCCGCCAGCTCGTAGGGCTCGTTGAACGTCGTGTTGATCGTGCCGGCCAGCCCGATCCGGGTGGTGACGGCCGCGAGCGCGTTCAGCACGGTGAACGTGTCCGGCCGGCCCACGACGTCGAGGTCGTGGATCCGGCCGCGGTGCTCGCGCAGCCGCAGCCCCTCGGCGAGGAACACGAAGTCCATCAGCCCGCGCTCGGCGTTCTGCGCGAAGTGCGCGAAGTGCGCGAACGAGGCGAAGTCGGTCTGGCTCCCGGCCGCCGGATCGCTCCAGACCGTCGTGTTGTTGACGCCCGGGAAGTGGGCGCCGAGGTGGATCTGCTTCTTGCCGGCGTTCACGCCGTCACCTCCGCTGTGGGATTGGCTGCGTAGTGGTTGGCCGGACGGCGCAACCCGAACCGGCTGCGCAGCGAGCCACCCGCCCGGCCCGTGCGCAGCAGCCCGCGCCCGGCCAGCAGCGGCACGACCTGGCCCGCCACCACGTCGAGGTCCGCCGGGAGCACGAGCGGCACCAGCGTCACCCCGTCGGCGGCTCCCACCCGCACGGCGGCACCGATCGTGTCGGCGAGGTCGGTGGGCGGGCCGAGCACCCGCACCGACGACGCCGGCAGCGGCGCGCCGGCCAGCGCGTCGAGCTCGGCGAGGTCGCGGCGGGCGCGATCGCGGTCGGGCGCGAGGTGCACCTCGACGTCGAGCAGCACCGTGACGTCCTCGGGGTCGCGGCCGGCCGCGGCGACCGCCGCCCGCACCCGGTCGCGCGCGGCGGCCGCGGACGGCAGGTCGGGTGCCGCGATCCGCACGGCGTCCGCCCAGCGGGCAGCCACCGGCAGCGCCTCCGGCTCGTCGGCGCGCAGCACCACCAGCGGATGCCCCTGCGGCGGGCGGGGCGTGATCGAGGGGCCCGCGACCGAGAAGAACTCGCCGGTGAAGTCGACGCGGTGCAACTTGTCGCGGTCGAGGTAGCGGCCCGTGGCGACGTCGCGGATCACGGCATCGTCCTCCCAGGAGTCCCACAGCCGCACGACGGCCTCGATCGCCTCGGCGGCCTCGCGCCACAGCTCGGCGGCGGCCGCGGCCGGCTTGCGGCCGAACAGCGCTGCCTCCTCGGGGGTGTGCGAGACCGCCGGCTCCCACCCTGCGCGACCACCCGAGACGATGTCCAGGCCGGCGATCGCCTTGGAGGTGTGGAACGGCTCGGTGTGCGTCACGGTCACGGTGGGCACCAGCCCGATCCCCGCCACCACCGGCGCCACCCGCGCGGCGACCGCCACGGCATCCAGCAGGCCGGGGACGGGCGCCACCGTGTGCGGCACGAACGCGAGGTCCAGACCGCGCCGCGCGGCCGTGCGCACCAGCGCCGCGTGGTGCGCGCCGGTCAGCAGCACGTCCGGATCCAGCCCGGCCCAGCGCGACGCGGCGGGGTGTCGGCCCGCGGCGGGCAACTCGACGGCGAGGTGCATCCGCGCTTCGCTGAAGGGACTCATGAGACGACGCTCGCTTCCTCGGATACCCCTGCGGATCTGCGCGCCCACGCCCGCGCCAGCAGCTCGGTGCTGCGGACGCGATCGGCGTGGGCGGTGGTGATCGTGGTGACCAGCAGCTCGTCGGCCCCGGTCACGCGGGCGAGCGTCGCGAGCCGCTCCACCACGGCGTCGGGCGTGCCCACGAACTGGGTGTCGACGCGGTCGGCGACGCCGGCCCGCTCGGCGTCGGTCCACACCCGCGCCCGCGCCTGCTCGGGTGTGGCGTAGGGCCGGGCGCCGACCCCGGTGCGGATGTCGAGCACCCACTGCGCGTACGGCGCGGCCAGCTCCTCGGCCCGCTCCTGCGTCGGGGCCACCACGACGTCCGCGGAGACCATCACGTGCGGGACCGCGAGCCGGGCCGACGGCCGGAACGACGCCCGGTAGGCCGCCACGGCGTCCAGGACCGCGCCGGGGGTGAGGTGGTAGCTCGCCGCGAACGGGAGGCCGCGGGTGCCCGCGACCTCCGCACTGGTGCCCGGACCGGTGCCGAGGACCCAGACGTCCAGGTCGGCGCCGCCGGCGGGCGGCACGGTGAGCGGGTACCCGTCCGGGCGACGCGCCGCCCCGGCGACGAACCCGAGGATCGCGTCGACCTGCGCCGCGTAGTCCGGCGGCGGGTCGTCCACGCGCAGGCCCAGCAGGTCGGCGAGGTGGGCGTAGGTCGACAGGTCGCCGCGCACGCGGGGAGCGGGCGGGAGCAGGAGCCCGTCCACCTCCCGGGACGGCGCGGCGGGGGGCGCGCTCCCGCCGTCGTGGGACTCCCCGGCCCGGCGCAGCAGCCGGTGCAGGTCGAACCGGCCCAACCCGAGGTCGACGCGTCCGGGGTGCAGGGCGGCGACGGTCCCGAACTGCTCGGCGGCCTGCAGCGGCGTGGTGAGCGGGAGCTGCACCGCCCCGGAACCGACGCGGATGCGCTCGGTGGCCGCGGCGACCAGCGCCACCAGCACCGCGGTGGCCGACGAGGCGACGCCAGCGGCGAGGTGGTGCTCGGCGAGCCAGTAGCGCCGGTAGCCCTCCCGCTCGGCCACCCGCGCGAGGTCGATCGAGTTGCGCAGCGCGTGGGCCGCGGTGCCGTCCGCCGGAACCGGGGAGAGGTCGAGGATCGAGAGCGGGACGGTCACGACGCCACCCCCAGCGGCGCGCCTGGCACCGGTTCGTCGCCGGGCCGGGCGTCGTCCGGGTCGCGGGGCAGGGCGCCGGCCAGCGGGCGGCTCGGCACCGCGGCGCGCAGTGCCGGCGCGACCTCGGCCTGGAAGCGCTCCAGCATCTCGCGCTGCCGCGCCGGTGCGAGCCCGTCGCCGTCCAGGTGCAGGTGCAGGACCTCGTGACCGAGCTGCTCGCGGTAGCGCAGCACCTTGTCGACGATCTGGGCCGGGCTCCCGATCAGCGCGGAGCTGCGCGCGACGAAGTCCTCCAGCGTCGGGAACACCACCGGCAGCCCGAACCGCTGCGCCGCGGCCTGCCGCGCCGCGAACGCCGGGCGGAACTCCTCCACCGCCTGCTGCGAGGTGGGGGCGAGGTGGAACGCGGCGGTCCCGGCGCCCACGAGCGCGTCGGCCGGATCCCGACCGTGCGCCGCCCAGCGCTCCCGGTAGTGCGCCACCAGCTCGGCGTAGGGCGCCACGGGATGGGTCACGTTCGCGGAGAACAGCGGATCCCCGCAGCGCGCGGCCACCTCCACCGACTCGCGGCTGGTCGCGCTGCCGTGCCAGACGCGCAGCGGGCGCTGCCGCGGCGGGGGCCAGGTCTGCGCGTCGTGCAACGGCGGGCGGAACCGGCCCGACCACGTGGTGCGCTCCTCGCGCCACAGCCGCCGGAACAACTCGTAGCCCTCCGCGTTGCGGTCCCACTGGTCGTCGGTGGTCACCGCGAAGAGCTGGGCCTGCGCCGCGCCGTTGCCCTTGCCGATGATCAGCTCCAGGCGGCCGTCGGCCAGCTGGTCGAGGGTGGCGTAGTCCTCGTAGGCGCGCACCGGGTCGAGCAGCGAGAGCGTCGTGACGCCGGTGAACAGCGTGATCCGCGAGGTGCGCGCCGCGATGTGGGAGAGCACCACGGGCGGTGCCGAGGACAGGAACGGGAGCTCGTGCCGCTCCCCCACCGCGTAGCCGTCGAAGCCGAGCTCCTCGGCCAGCACCGCGTTCTCCACCACCCGGTGCAGACGCGCGTTCGCCGTGGGCGTCCGGCCGGTGACCGGGTCGGGGCCGTTGGTGATCAGGGTGAGGACGAGGATCTTCATGCCGACTCCTCCAGTGCCCCGGTGCGCTGCCCCGCGATGGCGGCGAGCAGCTCCCGGGTGTAGTCGTGCGCGGGTGCGGCGAACAGCTGCGCGGTGGGGGCGAGCTCCAGCAGCCGCCCGTGGCGCAGCACCCCCACGCGGTGCGCGATCCGGCGCACCACCGCGAGGTCGTGGGAGATGAACAGGTAGGACAGGCCCGCGTCGGCCTGCAGGTCCACCAGCAGGTCCAGCACCTGGGCCTGCACGCTGACGTCGAGCGCCGACACCGGCTCGTCGCACACCACGAGGTCGGGCGAGAGGGCGAGCGCGCGGGCGATGGCCACCCGCTGGCGCTGGCCGCCCGAGAGCTCCGCGGGCCGCCGGGAAAGCGTCGAGGCGGGCAGCGCCACCCGGTCCAGCAGCTCGGCGGCCCGGGCCCGCTGCGACCGCGCGTCCCCCACCCGGAACGCCCGCAGCGGCTCGGCGATCACGTCGGCGATGCGGAAGCGGGGGTCGAGCGAGGCGTAGGGGTTCTGGTAGACGAGCTGGGCACGCCTGCGCAGCTCGCGCCAGGCCCGTCCGCGGGCGCGGGTGATGTCGGTGCCGTCGAACGTAACGGTGCCCGAGGTCGGGTCGGCCAGCCGCAGCAGCAGCCGCGCGGTCGTCGACTTGCCCGAGCCGGACTCGCCGACCAGCGCCAGGGTCTCGCCGCGGGCGATCGTGAAGCTCACCCCGTCGACGGCGCGCAGCCGCTCGCGCCCGAGCGGGAACTCCTTCACCAGGTCCCGCACCTCCACCAGCGGCGGCGCCCCTGCCGCGGGAGCCGCGGCCGCGGGGGCCACCGGCGCCAGTCCGGGCGCGCTCTCGAGCAGCCGCCGGGTGTACGCGTCGCGCGGCGCGCTGAGCACCTCCCGCACGGGTCCCTCCTCGACGATGCGCCCGCCCTGCATCACGACGAGCCGGTCGGCCCGGTCGGCGGCCACCCCGAGGTCGTGGGTGATCAGCAGGACGGCGGTGCCCGACGCCCGCACGAGCCCCTCGAGGTGGTCGAGGATGTGCCGCTGCACGGTGGCGTCCAGCGCGCTGGTGGGCTCGTCGGCGATGAGCAGCTGCGGGCGCGCGGCGATGCCGATCGCGATGAGCACGCGCTGGCGCATCCCGCCGGACAGCTCGTGCGGGTACTGCCCGGCACGAGCGGCGGCATCGGGCAGACCGGCCTCGTCGAGCAGCTCCACGGCGGCGAGGCGCGCGGAACGCCTGTCGGCGATGCCGTGCACCCGCAGGCTCTCCGCGACCTGCTCCCCGACCTTCTGCACGGGGTTCAGCGCGATGCCGGGGTCCTGGGGCACCAGCCCGATCCGCCGGCCCCGCACGGTGCGCAGCGCCCGCTCGGTCATTCCGGCGAGCTCCTGGTTCCCGTCCGGGCCGTCCAGGGTGATCCGACCCCCGTCGATGCGCCCGGTGCCGGGCAGCAACCCGACCACGGCGTGCGCCAGCGTCGACTTGCCCGAACCGGACTCGCCGACGACGGCGACGACCTCGCCCGGCGCCACGCTCAGCGAGACACCCCGCAGGGCCGGCACCGCGGACCCCCCGGCGGCGTAGGAGACACGCAGGTCCGAGACCTGCAGCAGCGGCGCGCTCACCGGGACCACTCCCCGTCCAGCGCGCGGGAGATCCGGTTGACGGCGAGAACGGTGGCGGCGATCGCCGCGCCGGGAACGGCGCACAACCACCACGCCACCGCGAGGTAGTTGCGGCCCTCCGACACCAGCGAGCCCCACTCGGACGCCGGGGGCGGTGCCCCGTAGCCGAGGAAGGACAGCGACGAGACGGCCAGGATCGCGAGGCCGAACTCCAGCACCGCGAGCACCAGCACGGGACCGGCGGCGTTCGGCAGGACGTGGCGCCACAGCGTCACGTACCAGCGGGTGCCCACCGACCGCGCGGCCTCGACGTACACCGATTGCCGCACCCGCAGCGTCTCGGCGCGCATGACCCGGGCGAAGCTCGCGACGCTCGCGATCCCCACGGCGATCGCCACCTTCACGGTGCCGTACCCGAGGGCGGTGATCAGCGCGAGCGACAGCAGCACCGCGGGGATCGCGAGCAGCACGTCCACCGCGCGCATGAGCACCTCGTCCACCCAGCCGCGGACGAACCCGGCGAGCACGCCCACCGACCCGCCGACGACCAGCGCCACCGCCACCGCGATCACGGTGGCCTGCAGCGAGAGCGCGGCACCGTGCACCACGCGGGTGTAGACGTCGCGGCCGAGGTAGTCGGTGCCCAGCAGGTGGGCGGCACCGGGCGGCTGCAACCGGTCGGCGGGCACCCCGAGGTCCGGGTCGGCCGGCGCCAGCACCTGCGGCGCGAACGCCGCGAGCAGCACCAGCGCCACGAACACGACGGACACGACCAGACCGGGGCGCCGCAGCAGGAACCGAACCCACCCGTCGCGGCGCGGGGTCTCCTCGTCCGGCACCGGGCCGGTGACGGGTTCGCGGATCAGCAGCTCGGTCACGGTGTCGCCCCCGTCGTGATCCTCGGGTCCAGCAGCGGGTAGATCAGGTCGACCGCCAGGTTGACCAGCACGAACACCACCGCCGCGAAGACGACGATGCCCTGCACCACCGGGATGTCCTGCACCCCGACGGCCGAGACGGTGAGCCGGCCCAGCCCGGGGCGGGTGAACACCGTCTCGACGACGACGGAGCCGGCGAGCAGGTTGCCCAGGACGTGGGCGAGGACGGTCAGCGCGGGCAACGCGGCGTTGCGCAGCGCGTGGCGCAGGTGGATGTCCACCCGCCCGACGCCCTTGGCGCGAGCCGTCACCGCGTAGGGGTCGTCCAGCGCCTGCGACAGGCTCTTCGCGAGCACCTGCGCGATCAGCGCCCCCGTCGGGAGCCCGAGCGTGACGGCCGGGAGCACCAGCGCGGCAGGTCCGCCCGCCCCGACCGAGGGCAGCAGCCCCAGCCCGAACGCGAAGACCTGCACGAGCAGCAGCCCGACCCAGAACACCGGAAGCGACACCGCGAGCGAGGGCAACGCCAGCAGCAGCTGCCGCAGCCACGGCACCCGCGTGTAGGTGCCCACGAGCGCGACCGTGCCACCGAACAGCACCGCGACGACGAGGCCGGCCAGGGTGATCTGCAGCGTGGGCGGCAGCGCCTCCAGGATCGCGGCGCGCACGTCCTGGCCGTTCTGGATCGACGTCCCGAAATCGCCCGACAGCGCCGCCCACAACCGCTGCCCGTACTGCACGATCACCGGCTGGTCGAACCCGTAGCGGGCGCGCAGCGCGGCCAGCTGATCGGGCGGCAACGGCTCGCCGTCCAGGCCGCCGCTCGCCATCGTGGCGATCGGGTCCCCCGGCAGCAGGTACAGCACCACGAACGACACCGTGAACGCCGCCCACAGCACGCCGACCGCCGTGGCGGCCCTCCGGAGCAGGTAGCGGCCCACTACTCGGCCTTCCACGCGTCGTGCAGCTGGAGGCGCGACGAGGCGTCGAACGCCACCCCGTGCACGTTCGCCGCGACGCCGAGCACGGTGGTGAGCTCCACGACCGGCACGACGTGGTGCTCCCCCACGAGCAGCTGCTGCGCCTGCGCCACCGTCTCCGCCCGGGCCGCCGTGTCGGGCTGCGCGGCCTGGCGGGTGAGCAGCGCGTCGAGCGGGCCCGCGGGCAGCCGGTAGTAGTTGTTGCCCGCAGTGCCGTACTGGGAGCGCAGGATGTCCGGGTCGGCGCGGGTGAGGTTGCCCCACGCGGCGGTGAACCGGCCCTCCTGCATCGTCGGCGTGTTCTCCGCGATCGGCACCTCGCGCACCTGCAGGTCGATCCCGATCCGGCGCAGCTGCTGCTGCAGCAGCTCCACGGTCGGCCGGTTGGCCGCCGCGTTCGCGAACCAGGTGAGCTCCACCGACAGCGGGGTCCCGCCCTTCACGCGGACGCCGTCCGGGCCGGGCAGCCAGCCGGCCGCGTCCAGCACCGCCCCGGCGCGCGCCGGGTCGAAGGCGAGCTGCGCGGACTGGTCGGCGTAGGCGGGGGTGTTGGAGGCCAGCGGGCTCGTGGCCGGCCGGGTCTGCGAGGTGTAGACGGTGGCGACCACCTCCGCGCGGTCGATCCCCAGCGACACCGCCTCGCGCACCGCGGGATCTGCGCCGAGCGGTGTGGAATGGTTGAACGAGATGCCGAACGGGATGCCCGGGTTGGACCGGGCGAGCAGTTGCACCCCGCCACTCACCAGCAGTGCCTCGTCCTGCTGCGCGATGTTGCCGATCCCGTCGACCTCGCCCGACGCCAGGCTGCCCACGCGCACACCCGACTCCGGGACGATCCGGAACTCGAGGCGGTCCAGGTACGCCTCGCCCTGGTGCGCCCACAGCGACGAGCCCCACGCGTAGCCGGGGCGCTTCGCGAGGACGATCGACTCGTCGCGCGTGTAGGAGTCGAGGACGAACGGGCCGGAGCCGATCACGGAGGCGCAGCGGTCGTCGTCGCTGCGCGCGACCGTGGCCTGCGCCAGGATGCCGAGGCTGTGCGTGGAGGTGCCCTGCAGGAACTGGACGTTGGGCTCGTCGAAGGCCACCGTGAACCGCGTGGGGCTCTCGACCGCGGTGCCCCGGTACCCGGCGAGGTAGCCCTTGGGCAGCGAGGCGCGCGGTCCCAGCCGTGCCACCGCGTCGAAGTTGGCGGCCACGGCGGCTGCGTCCAGCGGCGTGCCGTCGCTGAACGTGACGCCCTCGCGCAGGGTGAACGTGTACGCGGTGGCATCGGCGTTGCTCTCCCAGGCCGTGGCCAGCCAGGGCCGCAGCTCGCCGGACTCCGGGTCCTGGTCGGTGAGGGAGTCGACGATCTGGCGCAGCGAGTAGATGGTGTCGTTGCTGCTGACCTGCTGGGGATCCACGCAGCCCTGGTCGCTGGACACGGCGAACCGCAGGGTGCCGCCCGGGCGGGGCGGGCCGGCGTCGGCGCCGCTCGCGGCGGGCGCGCCACCGCAGGCGGCGGTGAGCAGGAGGACCGCTGTGATGAGCCAGGGGGCCTGGCGGCGCAGGTGCGTGGTCGGTACGGGCACGGGCATGTCCGGGCATCCTTCGTCGAGCGCGCAGGCTCGGGGAGCACGTCGCGTCGGCGGCGTGCGTGCGGTGGGCTCAGGTCGGCGGCGTCAGCCGCGACAGAGCGCCGCGCTCGTGCGGCAGAGGTCGACGTGGCGGCGCCAGGCGTGCCACGTCGTGCGCAACGGGCTCGCGCCCTGCTCGGGACCGGTCACGGCGACCTCCATCGCACCCGGCGGTAGCACCCGCTCCCACACGGGGTGGGGGGTTGCTGCGGCGTCGTCGAGCCGGGTCTCTCGGCCGCTCTGGATGGTGTCCGGGATTGCTCCTCGACCGTACGGAGCCTTCACGCGCTTTTTCAAGCACTCGTCCACGAACTGTGTCGGGGGCCATGCGGAACCCGGGAAATGACCGTACAAAACCGCGCGCATTCCCACGCTTGACATTCCGGTCGGATGCCTGCCTATCGTGGAAATGAACCGGGCGGCCGCCCTGTCCGGTTCGATCCCACACCGGTCGCGACGGAGGACGCCGTGCCCTGTCCCCCCACCCTGCCGGCCTCCGCTCCACGTTCCGCAACCGCCGTCGCCGACGTCAGCACCGACGTCGTCGTGGTGGGCGCCGGCGCACCGGGCGCGGCCGTGGCCTGGCACCTCGCGCGGCTCGGCGCGAAGGTGCTGCTGGTCGAGCGACGGGCCGCGGGTGACGTGTGGCGCTCGGCGGGCCCGGCACGGTGGAACGACGTCTCCGTGCCGCCCGCGCTCGCCGACGAGGCGTTCGGCTGGTGGCGCGAGGTGGAGCGCGACACCGGTGCCACGCTGCTGCACGCCGAGGCCGGCGCCTGGTGGGTGCGACCCCGGCACGCGGTCGCGGCGCTCACCGCCGCGGCCACCGGCTGGGGCGCGGTGCTGCGCCACTGCGATCCGGTGCGCAGCATCGAGCTCCGGGCCGGCCGCGCGGTGGTGCACACTCCCACCGCCGCCCTGCACGCCCACCGGGTCGTGCTCGCCGGCGCGGGCCTGCAGTCCCTCTCCCCCGTCGCCGCCGGCCACGCGGGCCCGGTGCTCGCCGGGCCGCGCGCGGGCGCGTTCGCGGTGCCCGCACAGGGCCGCTCGATCGCTACCGCCGCGCTCCCGACCTGACCGCGGATCCCGTCATCACGCGGCGGCCATGATTTCGAATCACAATTGTGGCGATCGCGACACGCTGGTCAGGTACTCCTGGCACTTCTCCGGTTCGAAGAACCAGTCCGCGAGGTCGGAGGGATCGTTGAAGCCGTTCGCGAAGCGGTCGGCCACGGCCTGGTTCGTCTGCGCCGCACCGAGCACCGCCTGCACGTGCTCGGGCGGGTCGAGCATGGTGTTGGTGAACTTCGTGACCCACTGGGCGTGCGTCCAGTACGCCTCGAACGTCTGCTGCATCCACTCCCGGTCGAACGGTGCGTGCCCGCGGGTCAGGATGCCGTCGAGGTAGTACTGCGCGCACCGGCACGCGTTGTTGGAGCCCTGCCCGGTGACCGGGTCGTTGGCCACCACCACGTCGGCCATGCCCAGCACGATGCCCCCCGACGGCAGCTCGCCCACCGGCTTGCGCACCATCGGCGTGTAACCGCCGACGAGCGTGCCGCGCGAATCGGTCAGCTCCGCGTCGCGGTACCGCTCGTACTCCCACGGGAGGTGCGTCTCGAGCAGCTGCAGGTGCCGCTTCCACTGCTCGTCGGGCCCGGGGCGGTCGGCGAACGCGTCGAACGGCCCGCCGGGCATGCCGGAGAGGTAGAGGATCTCGCACGGTCCGCTCACCGTGTAGCCGGGGATGTTGATGTTCTCCCCGACCCCCGCAACGATGTTCACCCACACGTCGACGGCGCCCTCGGGCCGCTCCGGCCGCTTCGGCACCCGGTTCACGTAGGACACCGAGAGGGCACGGGCCGGCTTGACGTGCACCGACCGTTCCTCGTCGCGGTCGAACAACTGCACCAGCTCGCCCTTGCCCGCGGCGACGACCGTCAGGTCGTACATCCCCGCGAGTCCGTTCAAGTCGGCCGTGGTGACCCCGTGGATGACCACCTTGCCGCCACGCTGCTCGAACAGCTCGAGCCATGTGGCCATCTTGACGCGCTGGTCGATCGACTGGGCGGGACCGGGCCACTCGCCCGCCCAGTTCAGCGCCCGCTCTCCCGGCTCGACGCTGACCGAGAGCCCCTGGTGCGTCGGCGCGGGCGCGACGTCGTCCCACAGGTTCAGGCCGTGCGAGCGTTCGATGGCCAGGGCCTTGTCGAACATGCACTGCGTCGACATGACGCGGCTGTTGCGGATCTCGTCGGCCGTGCGCGCCGACATCATCGTGACGTCGTACCCGTGTTGCTGCAGGGTCAGCGCGAGCTGCAGCCCCGACTGCCCCGAGCCGACGATCAGGATCTTGCGCATCGGACCCCCGAACCGACGAGAACCTCAGGCATGTGCGCGCACCCTTCCTGGCGGCGAGATCTCCCCGAGAGACATCACGTGCGTGACGAGTCGCCGCAGCGCCTCGACCGTCGATCCCCGCTCGCGGGCGTCGCAGGTGATCAACGGGACGTCGGCGGGCAGGGCCAAGGCGTCGCGCACATCGTCGAGGTCGTGGTGCAGGTCCCCGTGGAACCTGTTGACCGCCACGACGAACGGCAGGTCCGAGTCGTTCTCGAAGTAGTTGATCGCGGCGAACGACTGGTCCAACCTGCGCGTGTCGACGAGCACGATCGCCCCGAGCGCGCCCCGCGTCAGGTCGTCCCAGAGGAACCAGAACCGCGGCTGCCCCGGCGTGCCGAACAGGTAGAGGAGCAGGTCGGGTTGCAGCGTGATGCGCCCGAAGTCCATCGCCACCGTGGTGGTCGACTTGCCTGCCTCCACCGGCTCGTCCACACCGGTGCCCGCCTCGGTCATCCACGCCTCGGTGTTCAGCGGCGGGACCTCCGACACCGAACCGACGAAGGTGGTCTTGCCGACGCCGAAACCGCCGGCGACAACGATCTTCGCCGAGATCGCGAGCAGCCCGTCGGGCTCGTTGCCCCCCGCTTCGGGTGTCACGGCTCGCACCTCAGATCCGTAGCCGCTCGAGTCCATCGAGGATCCTCCCGAGCATCTCGCGGTCGTGGTTGTAGGCGTGCGCCGTGGGGTGGATGTAGATCGCGCCCTGGGCCGCGAGGTCGCTGAGCAGGACCCGCACCACGCCGAGCGGGACCGAGAGCTCCGCGGAGAGCTCGGCGATCGACACGCGCGTGCGGGCCCGCTCGTAGAGCGCGCGCGACTCGGGCATCAGCGAGTCGGACAGGCTCGGGTCGTACCGGGGCACCGATACCAGGGCCTCGACCAGCAGCTCGTGGCGGGGCCGGGTCCGGCCGCCGGTGAGCGCGTAGGGCCGGATCCTCTTGCTGCGCATCTTCCGGTTCCCCCCGGGGTCTCCCGACGTCTCCCCCGCGGTCACGCGGGTGCCCGCCGCGCGGAGAGCACCCGCCGCATGTCGGCCCGGACCTCCGGGCTCAGCGCGTGGCCCGTGTTGCGCACGAACTGGGTCATCTCGTAGGCGACGACCTTCATGTCGCAGTCCGGACCGGTGAGCACCGCGAGGCCTGCGCCGGAGCCGATGCCCATGAACAGGAACCAGCCGTGCGTCATGCGGATCATGATCTGCTCGCACGTGCCCTTGTCGAACAGCGAGGCGCTGCTGCGGGCCAGGCTCAGCAACCCGCTCGCGATCGCGGCGAGCTGCTCGGCGTCCTCCCTCCCGACGGTGCGCGAGGCGCTCAGCGGGAAACCGTCCGACGACATGATCAGCGCGTGGGTGACACCGTGCACACGGCCCACGAAGTCGTTCAGCAACCAGCCGAAGTCCTGAGGCGGCCCACCGCCCTCGGCGGTCACTTCGGCTCCTCGTCGGTGTCGGCCCGCTCGTCGACACGCGAGTCGGTCGCGGTGTCCTCGGCGCGCGCGGCCTGCTCCCCGTCGGCGAAGTCGCCGAGGTCGGCCAGGAACTTGTCGTGGCCGTCGTCGACCGGTTCCCCGCCACCGCCGGGATCGTCGACCTCGACGGCCGCATCCTTGGTGCTGCGGGACACGCGGCGCGGCAGCCCGCTCGCCGTGGCGCCGCTGACCGTCGGCGCCGCCGGGCGGGGAGTGGGTGAGGGCGGGGTGGGTGGGGGCGGGGCAGGCGGCCGCGCGCCACGGCGTGGCAGGCCGGACGGCGTGACGGTCGGCGCGGCATCCGTCGCCGGGGTCACCGCGGTGTCGGAGGGTCCGTCACTCGAAGGCACGGGGACGCCGTCGCGGGGCGCCGCCACCGGGTGCGGCTGGTGCCTGCCGTTGACCGGGACGGTCTGAGCACCCGACCACCGTTCCTCCGGCAGCTCCGTCACCAGCGACGGCGGGACGAGCACGGTGGCGGTGGTGCCGTTCGGGACCTTGCGGTGCAACGCCACCTGCAGGTCGTGCCGTTCGGCGAGCCGTCCGACCACCGCGAGTCCCATGTGCCGCACGGCGTCGTCGTCGAGCCGCAGGCCCTGAGCGAGCCGGCTGTTGAGGTCGGCGAGGCGGTCCGGTGGGAGCCCGATGCCGCCGTCCTCGATCCGGATCAGCACGCTGCCCTGCTCGGTGAGGTGGGCGCTGACCCGCACCTGCTCGTCCGGCGGCGAGTGGTTGGCCGCGTTGTCGAGCAGCTCCGCGAGCACCCGGGACAGGTCGTCGGCGGCGAAGCCGACCACGCCCAGCGGCACCGTGCGACCGATCCCGATCCGGGCGTACTGGTCGATCGAGGACATCGCGCCGCGGATGGTGTCGAGGACGGAGGTCGTGTCACCGCCGCTCTCCCCGGCATCGCGGCCGGCGAGCACCCGCAGGTTCTCGGCGTTGCGGCGCAGCCGCGCGGCCAGGTGGTCGAGGCGGTAGAGCTGCCCCAGCCGCGTGCTGTCGTCCTCCTTGCGCTCCAGCTCCTCGAGCTCGGCCAGCAGCGTGTCGATCAGGTTGAGGTCGCGCAGCGCGATGCTCGCGCAGACCTCGCCGAGCGACTCGTTCCGCGCGGCCTCGCCCCACGCGCTCGGGGCGGCCTCGAGCACTTTCGGTGCGGAGTGCCGGGGCGGGTCCAGCAGGTGCGCTGCCACCACCCGGGAGCGATCGAGCATTACACGTGATCGATCGAAGATCTCACGAGCGCGCGCCCGCGTCGCCATGCGGTCCCCTCTGACGTTCGGTGACGGTCAGTTCCGGATCACTCACTCTGCCGGGATCGCGGGCAATGCAAGCAGAGTCGGCCGTGCTTGTCGACTGCCCCGACCGGAGGCTCCGGATGCCCTGCACGGACCACCCGCGCGTTCGCGCTGCTCCGCCGGGCGCAGCCGCCGAGGCGGTCGCGTTCGGTGGGACGCGATGTCATCCCAATGGGGGCGAGCACCTCGATGGTGGCGAGGCGGAACCACCGGCGCCGGGCCACCCACGCGTCCTGCCGGTCGCACACCGACTTCGTCGCGGCCACACCGATTTCGTCGCTGCCGCACCGACTGCAGTCGGTGTGGCAGCACCACGATCGGTGTGCGAGCGGTCGGCGCCGCCGGCGGAGGCCACTCCCCCGCCGGCACCGTGCGCGGGAGAGGATGGCTGCGACCCACCGCCGCCCGACGAGGAGCCGCCCGATGCCCTACACCGCCGTGGAGATCGCCGACGCCCGCCCGCAGGTCCACGCCGAGGCGTGGGTGGCCCCCACGGTCGTCCTCGCCGGCCGGGTGAGCCTCGCCGCGCAGGCGAGCGTCTGGTACTCCTCGGTGCTGCGGGCGGACCTGGACACGGTCACGGTGGGCGCGCGCAGCAACATCCAGGACGGCTGCGTGGTGCACGCCGACCCCGGCTTCCCCGTCACGCTCGGCGCCGGGGTGAGCGTGGGCCACCGCGCGGTGCTGCACGGCTGCACGATCGAGGACGACGTGCTGGTCGGGATGGGCGCGGTCGTGCTCAACGGGGCCCGCATCGGCACCGGCTCCCTCATCGCGGCCGGCGCCGTGGTCCTCGAGGGCACCGAGGTCCCGCCCGGCTCGCTGGTCGCGGGCGTGCCCGGGAAGGTCCGTCGCGAGCTGGGCGAGCAGGAGCGGGCGGGCATCCTGGCCAACGCCGAGTCCTACGTGGCCCTCGCCTCGACCCACGCCGCCGCGACCGCGGCTACCCCTTGATGCCCGTCTCCGCCACGCCCTGCACCAGGTAGCGCTGCAGGAACACGAAGACCAGCACCAGCGGCACGATCGAGATCAGGGCCGCCATGAACACCTGGTGCAGGTTGATCGTCTGGGCCGTCATCAGGGTGGACAGCGACACCTGCACCGTCCACTTCGACTGGTCCTGCCCGACGACCAGCGGCCAGAGGAACTGGTTCCACGCGTTGATCACCGTGATCACCGAGATGGCGGCGAAGAAGGCAAGCGAGTTCGGCACCACGATCCGGCAGAAGACGCCGACGTAGCCGAGCCCGTCGATGCGCCCCGCCTCCTCGAGCTCGCGGGGGAAGTTCAGGAAGTACTGCCGGAACAGGAAAGCGGTGAACCCGCTGAACAGCACCGGGACGATGATCCCCTGGTAGGAGTTCACCCAGCCCAGCCGCGAGACGATGATGAAGCTCGGCACGAACGTCACGGCGGGCGGGATCATCAGCGTCAGCAGCACCCCGTAGAAGATCGGGGTGGCGAACCGGAACGGGATGCGGGCCAGTGCGTACCCGGCCATCGACGACAGCACCACGGTGCCGACGGTCTGTGCCAGCGCGATGAACGCCGAGTTGAACAGGGCCTGCCCGAAGTTCGCCGTGGAGTCCTCGAAGACCTCCGCGACGTTGCCCCACTGCAGCGAGCTCGGGAAGATCGTCCAGTCGACGCCGGTGATCTCCGGATCGGTCGCGAACGCGTTGCGCAGCATCAGGTAGAACGGCAGCAGGAACAACATCGTCGCCACGATCAGCGCGGCGTAGCGGGCCACCGCGGCGGCCACGCCGCCTGGCGTCCGCGCTGGGGTCATCATCGCACCGCCCTCACTTCTCGGGCCTCCCGAAACCGTAGATCCGCCCCTGGACCAGCGTCACGATGACGATCAGGGCGGCGAGGATCATGGCGCCCGCGCTGCCGTGGCCGTAGTCCTGGTTGCCCTGCGCGGTGTAGTAGAGGTAGACCAGCGGCGGCCGCGCCAGCGAGCTGTTGCCCAGCAGGTTGAAGAACTCGTCGAACGCCTGGTAGGCGGCGATCAGGTTGAGCAGCAGCACCGCCACCGACGTGGTGCGCAGCTGCGGCAGCGTGATGTGGCGGAAGGTCTGCCAGCCCGCCTTCGCGCCGTCCACGTAGGCCGCCTCGTAGAGCTCCGGTGAGATCCGCTGCAGCCCCGCGAGGAAGAGGATCATGTAGAAGCCCAGCTGCAGCCACAGCCGCACCGTGGCGATCACCAGCCAGTACCACGGCGGGTTCACCGAGGACAGCCACGCGATGTTCTCCACGCCGAACAGCGACAGCACCTGGTTGGCCAAGCCGAAGCGCACGCCGTTGAAGATCGAGAGCTTCCACACGAGCGACGCCACCACGTAGGAGCACGCGGTGGGCAGGAAGAACGCCGACCGGAAGAAGGCGCGGGCGAACCGGACCTGGTTGAGCAGCACCGCGAGCGCGAGCGACAGCACGAACGTCAGCGGAACGATGATCGCGGCGAACACCGTGAACGTCCACAGGCTGTCCAGGAACGGGCCGGGCGAGAGCAGGTCGAGGTAGTTCTGGATCCCGACGAACTCGCCCGGCTGCACCGTGTTCTGGGCGCGGTTGAAGCTCAGGACGAAGCTCCACGCGATCGGCAGGTAGACGAACACCACGAGCCCGGCGAGGAAGGGCCCCATGAAGAGCCAGAACGCCGTGGTGGCGCCCGGGGTCGTGCGGCGCCGCGCGGCCCGGGCTCCGGTCCGCGGCCGGGCCTTCGGCGGCCGCTCCTGCACGGCGCTCACGCCGCGAGGCGCGCCAGCTCGGCCTCGACCGCCTGCTGCGCGGTGGCGAGCTCGGCGTCGACGTCACCACCCTCGCGCACGATGGCCGTGGCCGCGTCAGCGAAGGCCGACTTCATCTTGGGGGTCCACATCGGGTCCTTCGCCACGGCGTGGTCGGTGAAGATGCGCAGCGCGTCGGCCGCGACCCCGTCCTGCAGCTTCTGCGCCCGGGCCGCGAGGCTCTTGCGCGGCGGGATGTGGAAGCCGTAGGAGAGGTTGAAGTCCTCCTGCGCCTCGGTGTTGTCGATCCACAGCCACTTCGTGTAGTCCTTGGCCAGCTCCACGTCCTGCGCCTTGGCGCTGACCATGGACGTCCAGCCCCCGAGGAACGTGGACGGCGTCCCGACCGTGTCGCTCAGCGCGGGCCACGGCACGATCCCGAAGTCGTCGCCGAGGGCCTCCTGGATCTTCGGCATCGCCCACAGCCCGCCCCACTGCATGGCGGTGAGCCCCTGGGTGAACGACGACGGGTCCCAGAAGTCGGTGGGCGCCCCGAGCAGCAGCGAGCCGGTGTCGGCGAGCTCGCGCAGCTTGAGCAGGGCCGTCTTCGCCTCGGGCGTGGTGAAACCGACGGTGTTCTCCGGTGTGAGGTTCTTCGTGCCCGCCATGTACAGCACGAGGTCGAGGAGGGCACCGCCGCCGAACGCCGGGGTGACGCCGACGTCGTTGCCGATGAACAGGCCCTTGACCCCGTCGCGGTCCAGCGCGCGGGAGGCGTCGATGAGCGCGTCCATGGTGGTGGGTGGCTGCACGCCCGCCGCGGCCAGCAGGCTCTTGCGGTAGTAGAGGAAGCCGCAGTCGTCGACGATCTTCACGCCCCAGATCGAGCCGTCCAGGGAGGCGGCCTCGATGTCGGTCGCGGTGTAGTCGTCCCGGACCGGGCCGATGATGTCGTCGACGGGGACGATCTGGCCGCTGCGGACCATGTCCACGTTGAGGTTGTACTCGAAGACGTCCGGCCCGTTGCCCGACAGCAGCCCCGAGGACAGCTTCGACTCGTAGTCGCCGGGCGTCCACTGCACCTCGACGGTGGCGCGCTCGTAGCCCTCCGCGTAACGCTTCACCGCCTGCTCGGCGCCCTCCTCGCCGTAGAGGTGGTACCACTGCCGGATCGTCGGCGCGCCTCCGGCGGAGCCCCCGCCGGTGTCGAGGCCGCCGCTGTCTCCCCCGCAGGCCGCGAGCGCGCCGCCGAGGCCGAGCGCACCGGCGAGGGTCAGGAACGTGCGGCGGGTGTGTGCCGGGACGTGCGGCAGCGAGGACTTCTCCGCGGACATGCTGGCCTCTCGACGTTGGGGGCTCTGATGCGGTGAACGGGATGGCGGAAACTTCCGGAAAGCCTTTTACTCTGGGCGCGGACGCTAGGACGTACGTCACATCGGTGTCAAGCACACAGGGGCGTCAAGCACACGGGAGCGACCATGCAGATCCCGCGCGGCGAGCGGGCCAGGATCGTCGACGTCGCCGCGCGCGCCGGCGTCGCCGTGAGCACCGCGTCCAAGGCGCTGAACGGCCGGGGGCAGCTGCGCGCCGAGACCCGCCACCGCGTCCTCGCCGCCGCCGACGAGCTCGGCTTCCAGGCCAACACCTTCGCCCGCAGCCTGCTGTCGGACCGCAGCTACTCGGTCGGCCTGCTCACCAGCGACCGTGTCGGCCGGTTCAGCGTGCCGGTGCTCGCGGGCGTCGAGGACGCGCTCGGCGTCGGCAAGATCCTCGTCCACCTCTGCGACGCGCGCGGCGACCCGCTGCGCGAGCAGCACTACGTCCGCACCCTGCTCACCCGCCGGACCGACGGCATCATCGTCACCGCCGAACGCACCGACCCGCGCCTGCCGATCACGGTGGAGCGGCCGGTGCCGGTCGTCTACGCCTACGCGCAGTCGACGAGGTCCCAGGACGTCTCGGTCGTCCCCGACGACCACCAGGGCGCCACGCTCGTCACCCGGCACCTCGTCGAGTCCGGCCGCCGCCGGATCGGCCACATCACCGGCGACTGGTGGCACGCGATCCACGAGCGCGCCGCGGGCGTCCGCACCGTGCTGGCCGAGGCCGGGCTGGAGCTGGCAGGCGGCGAGGCCATCGGGGGCGACTGGAGCGAGGCTTGGGGCCGGCAGGCCACCGAGATCCTGCTGCGCCGCGACCCGCACATCGACGCGGTCGTGTGCGGCACCGACGAGATCGCCCGCGGCGTCCTGGACACCCTGCGCGACCACGGCAGGCGCGTGCCCCACGACGTCGCCGTCGCCGGGTTCGACAACTGGGAGCCGCTCGTCACGGGGTGCCGGGTGCCCCTGACATCGGTGGACCTGGGCCTCCCCGAGATCGGCAGGCACGCGGCGGAGCTGCTGCTCGCCGCGATGGAGGGCCGCGCCGAACCCGGCGTCCGGAAGCTGCCGTGCCGGCTCGTCGTGCGGGAGTCCACCGGGGCGGCGGCGACGTGAGAGCGGCGGCGTGAACGGCGGTCAGAGCGAGTCGAGGAACCGCTGCGCCACCTCCTGCACCATCTCCGCGCCCCCGTCGAACTCGGCCGAGGAGTACTCGCCGTAGGTGTAGGCGAGGAAGACGGCCTCGCCGACCCGGGTCACCGCGATCCGCTGGCCGTAGGGCGCGAACTCCTGCCCGCCGAACCACACCGCGGCGAGGAACCCGTCCTCGCCCAGGTCGGGCTCGTCGCGGGTGGCCCACGTCCAGTCGCTGCCGCCCGGCTTCGTCCCGGTGCGGCACGCCTCGAGCGCCCGGCGGAACCCCGCGACCACCTCGCTCGCGACCTCGGCCGAGGGGTACACGCCCAGCTGGCGCGCGTCGTAGGCCTCCGGTCCCTCCCGGAAGACGGTCTTGAACCGCGCGCGCTGCCCGTCCGTCGGGTAGGCCGTCGGCTGGCACGGGTCGAGCAGCCAGGCCCGCTCCGCGCTGTTGTCGGTGGTCCAGTCGGTGAACTCCGCCGTGTCGCTGCTGGTGCCCTCGTCGGGCAGGAGCAGCGACTCCGGCACGCTCGCGCCGTCCCCGTCCCCGTCCACGTCCGGCGGGGCCGGGACCGACGGGGTGGGCGCCGCGGGGCCCGGCGCGGCACCGGCCGCGGCGTCCACGGCCGGTGCGGCCGGTCCTCCCCCGGCGTCGGCGCCGCACCCCGCCGCCAGCACCGCTACCACGGCCAGCGCGGCGGCCGCCGTCCGGCGCGTGCACGTCCTGTTCATCGGGTCCCCCGTTCCTCGTCCCGCACCCAGTAGGACGTGGCGCACGCGGATCCGGTTGCCCCGGCCGGCCGTTCGGGTTGGGCCGAGCGGCCCACATCGCCCCGACCCGCCGCGGCCCGGGGTTGGGAGAACGGGCCGGACACGGAAGAGTGAGCGCGCACACCGATCATCGCCGCACCGCCGCAGGAAAGTGAGCGCCCGACGTGACCGACGAGTCCGCCGACCCGATCACCGGGACGGGAATCGACACGACCGTGCCGCACTCGGCACGGATCTGGAACTACTGGCTCGGCGGCAAGGACAACTACGCCGTCGACCGGGAGGCCGGTGACGCCTGGACGGCCATCCACCCCGAGATCATCGTCATCGCGCGCGAGACCCGAGCGTTCCTGCGCCGCTCGCTGGAGCACCTGGCCGGTGAGGTCGGGATCCGCCAGTTCCTCGACGTCGGCACCGGCCTGCCCACGGCCGACAACACCCACCAGGTCGCGCAGCGAATCGCCCCGGAGGCGCGGGTCGTCTACGTCGACAACGACCCGCTGGTGCTGGCGCACGCGCGCGCCCTGCTCACCAGCACCCCCGAGGGCAGCACCCGCTACCTGCACGCCGACATGCACGACTCGCAGGCGCTGATCGACGGAGCCGCGGAGATCCTCGACTTCACCCAGCCCGTGGCCGTCTACTTCATGGGCGTGCTCGGCCACATCGGTGACCTCGAGGAGGCCAGGACGCTCGTCAAGGGCCTCATGGACCGGGTGCCCTCGGGCAGCTACCTCACGATCTGCGACAGCACCCACCCCGCCGAGGACCCGGCCTTCCAGAAGGCGCAGGAGGAGTACGCCGACACCGGCGCCATCCCCTACTGGAACCGCCACCCCGAGGAGATCGCGAGCTTCTTCGACGGGCTGGAATGGGTGGAGCCCGGCTTCATCACGGTCCCGCTCTGGCGGCCGCAGCGGCCGGAGGGCGTCACGATCCTGCACGACAACCCGCCGGCACCGCTCGACCACTTCGGCGGCGTCGCGCGCAAGCCCTAGCGGCCCCCACGCCGTCCGCACCGTGTGATCGCCGCCGCGCCGGGTAGCCCGATCCGGAGACGATCCGCGAGGAGAGGTGCGTGATGGCGGAGACGGTGGGCGACCACCTCCTGGGCAGGCTGCGGGAGTGGGGCGTCGAGCAGGTGTTCGGCTACCCGGGCGACGGCATCAACGGGATCGTCGCCTCGTTCGGGAAGGCCGGGGACCGGCCCCGGTTCATCCAGACCCGCCACGAGGAGATGGCCGCGTTCGCGGCCGTCGGGTACGCGAAGTTCACCGGGCGGGTCGGCGTCTGCACGGCGACGTCCGGACCGGGAGCCATCCACCTGCTCAACGGCCTCTACGACGCGAAGCTCGACCACGTCCCGGTCGTCGCGATCGTCGGCCAGACCGAGCGGAGCGCGATGGGCGGCGCCTACCAGCAGGAGGTGGACCTGCAGGCCCTGTTCAAGGACGTGGCGAGCGACTACCTCGTCGAGGTCAACGTCCCCGAGCAGCTGCCCAACGCGCTGGACCGCGCCTTCCGCACCGCGCTGGCCCGGCGCGCGCCCACTGCGCTGATCATCCCGAGCGACCTGCAGACGCAGGACTACTCACCGCCGGCGCACGCCTTCAAGCAGGTGCCCTCCAGCGCGCCGGGTCTGGCCGCACCCACGCTCACCCCCGACGGCGCCGAGCTCGCCCGCGCCGCCGAGTTGCTCAACGCCGGGCAGAAGGTGGCGATCCTGGTCGGCCAGGGCGCCCGCGGGGCCGCCGCGGAGGTCGAGCAGGTGGCCGACGTGCTCGGCGCCGGCGTCGCGAAGGCGCTGCTCGGCAAGGACGTGCTGTCCGACGAGCTGCCGTTCGTGACGGGGTCGATCGGGCTGCTCGGTACGCGCCCGTCCTACGAGATGATGCGCGACTGCGACACGCTGCTCATCGTCGGCTCGAACTTCCCCTACAGCCAGTTCCTCCCCGAGTTCGGGCAGGCCAGGGCCGTGCAGATCGACATCGACGGCGGCCTGATCGGGATGCGGTACCCGACCGAGATCAACCTGCTCGGCGACGCGCGCACCACCTTGGCGGCGCTGCTGCCCCTGCTGTCCGGCCCCACCGACCGCGCCTGGCGGGAGCGCATCGAGCAGGGCGTGTCGCACTGGTGGAGCACCATGGAGCGGCAGGCGATGCTCGACGCCACACCGGTCAACCCGATGCGGATCGTGTGGGAGCTCTCCGAGCGGCTCCCCCTCGACGCGATCGTCACGGCCGACTCCGGCTCCGTCGCGAACTGGTACGCGCGCCTGCTGCGCATCCGCGGCGACGTGCGCGGCTCCCTGTCGGGCACCCTCGCGACGATGGGACCCGCCGTCCCGTACGCCATCGGCGCGAAGTTCGCCCACCCCGGGCGCCCGGCGATCGCGCTGACCGGCGACGGCGCCATGCAGATGAACGGGCTCGCCGAGCTGCTCACGATCCGTCGCTACGCCGAACGCTGGTCCGACCCGCGGTGCGTGGTCTGCGTGCTGCACAACAACGACCTCAACCAGGTGACCTGGGAGCTGCGCGCGATGGGCGGAGCGCCCAAGTTCGAGGAATCGCAGAACCTCCCCGACGTCTCGTACGCCGACTTCGCGCGGGGTCTCGGCCTGGAGGCGATCACCGTCACCTCACCGGACGAGCTCGGGCCCGCGTGGGAACGCGCGCTCAGCGCCGACCGTCCCGCCGTCCTCGACGTGCACTGCGACCCGGAGATGCCACCCATCCCGCCGCACGCCACGTTCGAACAGGCGGAGTCGATGATGCAGGCCGTGCTCAAGGGGGATCCGGAAGCGTTCCACCTCGTCGCCCAGGGCCTCAAGACGAAGCTGCAGGAGGCACTGCCCGGCCGGCGCCGCTGACGGCCACCGGGCATGCGTCCGGACGGGTCCCGGGCGCACACGCACCGTGATCGCGTGGCGCGCCGCACCGTCGCCGTCGCCCCGCGTGACGGGTGCCCGGGGTGGGCCGTTCGGACCGACGCGTGCCGACTCCCGGCCGCCAGGGGCCCCGTACGCGGCGCTGAACGGTCGCGTGGACACGCCCGACGGCGCCGCGGACGCGTCCGGGACTGTTCAGGTGACGCAGGACGAGCGGGCGAACAGCGTCTGGCACGGCACACCGCGCACGGAGTAGGAATCGACTTCCCGCCGCTCTCGACCTGCAGGAACGGCACTCCGGAAGGCCTCCCGTGGAACCGCCCGACCCATCCCGCCCCGGCGCCCCCGCAACGATCTCCGTCGCCGAGTTGCTCGCCCGGTGCACCGGGGAGCCGGCCGGCGCCGCCCGCGGCGCGGCGGCACCGGGCCCGGCGATCTCGGTGACGGCGCTGCTGCGGCGCGAGGGACGCGGCCCGCACACCGTCGACCGCCCCCTGCAGCCGCGCGGCCACGACCGGGCCGCAGAGCCCGCCGCCCCGCCCCGCCGCAGCGTCCGCAAGGCCGCCGCGGCGGCGGGCGCGCTCTTCGCCGTCACGGCGGTCGTCGGCAGCACGCTCGTCGACAACGCCGTCCGACACACCCCCGACCCCGCGCTCGGCACCCCGTTGTCCGAGGTTCCCCTGGCCGGCGCCGCCGTGTCCGCCGCCGCGGCGCCCCCGAGGGCGGGCAGCCCCGAACCCGCCACCGGCCCGGAAGGCGACGCCACGTTCCCCACGGTGCGGCAGCTGTTCGCCGAGGCCGTCCCGTCCGAGCTCGACGCCCCGCTCCTCGCCACCGCCGCCGACATCAGCGACCTGCACCTCACGGCCTCCGCGTCGTCGCTCCTCCCCCCGACTCCGTCCGGGACGCGGGCCGGATCCGCCGCCGCGACGCCCGGCACGGGGACCGTCCCGCCCGGCGGATCCGGCACCCCGCCGGGCGGGATACCGCTCGCGCCGCCGGTGGCCCCTGGCATGTTCCCGCCGGCGGTCGGCCTACCCGGCGGCCCGCCTGGTCTTCCCGGCAGCACTCCCGGCAGCCCGCCTGGTGCTCCCGGAGGCGCCCCCGGAGCTGCGTCTGATGCTCCCGGAGGCGCATCCGGCAACCCGCCTGGTGCCCCTGGCAGCGCCCCCGGAGGTCGGTCTGATGCTCCCGGAGGTCCGCCTGGCGGCGTCCCCGCCGGCCCTCCCAGGGGCGAGCCCGGTGGCGGAGGGGTCGCCCCGGGCGGACCCGGTGTGGTCCTGACCCCGGGCGACATCACGACGCCGCCGGTCGAGGTGCCCGCGGTGGCCGCTCAGGTGCCCGTTGTCGGCCCGGTCCGCACGCCCGCGGTGACGCTGGCGCCCGCGCGCGTCTCCCCGCCGGCCCTGTCCGCCACGATCACGCCGGACGCGGTCGAGGTGGCCACCGGTGCCGCCGAGGTCGCCGTCCCCGACCTCGCGGTCTCCGGCGCCACCGTCGGCCCGGTCGCCACCTCCGCGGCCGGGCTCCGCACGCCCGACGTCGCGCTGACCGGCGCCGGGGTGGCACTGAGCGCCGACGCAGCACCCGAGCTCACCGTCCCCGGTGCGGCCGTCTCCGGCACCCGCCTGGAGACCCCCGACCTCACGCTCGGCTCCGCCGAGATCCCGCTGCCCGACGTGGAGCTGCCGGCCGTGGAGCTCCCCGCCACGACCATCGGCGGCGACGAGCCCCACGCCGACACCGTCGAAGGGCTCGGGCAGAGCGTGGTCGGCACCGTGGAGGGGCTCGGCGCGGGCCTCGCCACCGCCGTCGGCGGCTCCGCAGAGGAGACCACGGAGAACACGGACGACGTCGGCACCGTCGACGAAGCCGCTCCCGACACCGACGACGACGCGGCCACCGACGCCCGGCCCACGAGCGACGCGAGCAGCGCAGCCGACACGCGCACCGCGCCGGCCGGCACCGAGGGCGCCGAGGGCACCGAACCCCGCGAAGCCGACGACGACGACGCCGAGGACGAGACCACCGAAGCCGACGACGCCGAGGCCGACGAGCGCGACTCCGGCGACGTCGACGCGAGTGCCGGCGGCGAAGGCGATGCCGACGACGGGGCCGACGACGGGGCCGACGACGGGGCCGACGACGGGGCCGACGACGGGGCCGACGACGGGGCCGACGACGGGGCCGACGACGGCAGCACCGAGGACGACACCAGCACCAAGAACGACGGCATCGCTGATGAGAACAGCGACACCGACGAGAACAGCGACGGCGGCGCCGCCGAGGACACGGCCGACACCGATACGCCGAGCGAGTCCAGCGACGCCGCGGACTCCGAGTAGTGCGAGGGGCGAGGGGGAGCCCACTGACGAACGAACGAACAGCTCTCTCGTCGGCTAGGTAGCGACCAGAGTGCCGTTCGTCGGGTGAGGGCGCTCCTGCACTTGGAGCCAGCCCGCCTTGATCACTGATCGGGTACACGAGCGGCGAGATGTCGCCGCCGCTGCGCCAAACCGATGATCAACGGGAAGCGCGGTCGGCGAGCCGACGAGCGCAGGCGCGGAGCCTGCCGCCAGGTCACCGCCTCGGCCGCCGTCCCCGACCCGGCGATCACCACCCGCTGCGGGTCGCCGGATGCTGATTGGTGATCGCTACGAGAAGCACCTGACGTCGCCGCGCCAGCACCCACGCACTGCTCGGACCGATCACCCGGCCGTGATCACCTCGACAAGTACGCCACTGTCGCAGCGCCCGCCCTCAGGTACTGATCGGACCGACCACCGCGCACCGCGTCCCGACCCGGTTCCCACCCCGCAGGCTCCTCCTGCTGCCGCCGCGCCGGTGGCGGATCTAGGCTTCCGCCGTGGTCACCGTCCGCCGCACCATCGATGCCCCGCCCGACGCCGTCTGGGCCGTCCTCGCCGACGGCTGGCTCTACCCCTCCTGGGTCGTCGGCGCCTCCCGCATGCGCGAGGTCGACCCGGCGTGGCCGGGGGTGGGTGCGCACCTGCACCACTCGGTCGGCACGTGGCCGGCGCTGCTGAACGACACCACCACGGTGCTGGCCAGCGTGCCGAAGCGGGAGCTCGTGCTGCGCGCCCGCGGGTGGCCGTTCGGCGAGGCCGAGGTCCGGCTGGTGCTGGAGGAGCACGCACAGGGCTGCGAGGTCGTGATGTCCGAGACGGCGCGCAGCGGGCCGGGCCGGTTGGTGCCCGAGCCCGCACAGTCGGTCCTGATCGGTCCCCGCAACGTCGAGTCCCTGCGCCGCCTCGCCTACCTCGCCGAGGGCGAGTCCCGGTAGATCAGCTCCAGCGCCGCCGACGTGACGCGGCGCCGGACCGCGCCGAGCGCCCGCTGCTCCCCGAGCGCGGCCCGGGCCGCGAGCCACCCGCACACGCCGTGCACACCGCCGCCGGGATGGGCGGCGGCGCTGCCCAGGTACAGCCCGCCGACGACGGTCTCGGACCGGCCGAGGCCGGGCACCGGCCGGAACACGAGCTGCTGGAACAGCTGCGCGGTGCCGCCGTTGACGGCGCCGTGCACGAGGTTCGGGTCTGCGGCCTGCAGGTCGCCCGGCCGCTGGACGGCGCGGTGCAGCACCGTGGCACCGAAGCCGGGGGCGAACTCCTCGACGGTCGCGTCGACCCGCCGGGCCAGCTCGTCGGCCGCGTCGTCGTCGCTCACCCCGCGCGGCAGGTGCGTGTAGGCCCAGGCGCTCTCCGTGCCCTCCGGGGACCGGCTCGGGTCCGCGGTGGTCATCTGCCCGAACAGCATGAACGGGGTCTGCGGGACCGCCCGCGACTCGATGTCGGCCGACCAGCGCGTGAGCCCGGCCTCGTCGGCGCCGAGGTGGACGGTGCCGGCTCCGGCCACGCCCGGGTTGCGCCACGGGATGGGGCCCTCCAGCGCCCAGTTGACCTTGACGACGGGGGTGTCCCACTCGAACCGGTCGAGGTCGGCGTGCAGCCGGGGCGGGAGCGCGTCGGCCGGCAGCAGGTCGCGGTAGAGCGTCGGCGCCGCGACGTCGGCGATCACGGCGCGTCGGGCACGCACGGTGAGACCGGTGGCGGAGTGCACGGCGACGGCGCGTCCGCCCCGCACGTCGATACGTTCCACGTGCTCGCCGGTGCACAGCTCGGCGCCCGCCGCCCGGGCCCGCCGGGCGAGGGTGGCGGCGAGCTCCCCGGCCCCGCCGACCGGCGCCGGGAACCCGTGCTTCTGACCCAGCATCGCGAGCAGCCAGCCGAAGACGCCGCTCACGGTGGCGTCGGGAGGGGCGTCGGCGTGCACGGCGTTGCCGGCGAGCAGCAGCCGGGCACCCTCGCCGGCGAACAGCTCCTCCCCCATGCGGCGGGCCGGCAGCGCGAGGAAGCGGGCCAGCCGCAGCGCGTCGGCCGTGCCGATGCGGCGCAGCAGCGCGGCCGGGCCCCGCACCGGCGGGAACGCGGTGAAGACCGTGCGCAGCACCGCGTCGCCGATCTCGTCCCACTGCGCGCACAGTGCCAACCAGGCGTCGCCGTCGCGCGGGTGGTGCTCGGCGAGGCCTGCGGCGGTGGCCTCGCGGTCGCGGTGCAGGACGGCGGCGGGTGCCCCGTCGGGCCGGACCGGGTGGGCCAGCACGGCCGGGGCGTGCGACCAGCGCAGCCCGCAGCGCTCCAGCTCGAGGGACCGCAGCACCGGCGACGCGGCCGAGAGCGGGTAGAACGCGCTGAACAGGTCGGCGGTGAAACCGGGGTGCAGCTCGGCGGAGCGCACGGCGCCGCCGAGGACGTCGGAGGACTCCAGCAGGCACACGTCCCAGCCGGCGTCGGCCAGCACGGCGGCCGCCACGAGCCCGTGGTGGCCCCCGCCGATCACGACGGCGTCGGCGGTTCGGATCGTCATGGCGCCACTATCGCCCGGGCCGCGGCATCGGGCACCCGCAGATGACCTCCGTGGTAATCGACGGGCGCACGTCGAGGCGCGAGGCTCGTCCCATGAGCACGAGGACGACCGTCGACGAGTTCCTGCGCCGGACCGCGGAAGGCGATCCCGAGCGGATCGCGGCGCTGTACGCCGACGAGGTGGAGTGGATGCTGGACTGGCCCGACGGCGACTACGCGGACACCGTGCCCTGGATCCGGCACCGCTCCACCCGCGCAGGCGTGGCCGAGCACTTCCGGCTGATCGCCGAGCACCACGTGCCGGAGGAGAGCACGACGACGCTGACGGCCGTGCTCGTCGACGGCGCCGACGCGGTGCTGCTCGGCGAGTTCCGCAACACCGCGAAGCCCACGGGTCGCCGCTACACCGCCGCGTTCGCCCTGCACCTGACCGTGGCGGACGGGCTGATCACCCGCCACCACGTCTACGAGGACAGCCTCGCGGTGGCCCGGGCGTTCGGCGCAGCGTGAGGGACGGGGTGGGGGACGGCGGTCAGAACAGGATGCCGTCGAGCTTCGGGTCGATCCCCGCTTCCCGGCAGTAGTCGGTGTAGCGCTGGAGCTTCCGCTCGGCCGTCTCGACCCAGGCGAGGTTGCCGTCGGCGTCCATGTACTCGATCGGGCCGTGGATGAAGAACAGCGTCATCATCGGCTCCGACTCGTCGTCGACGTCCGCGACGAGCGTGTGCACGTCGCCGGGCGGTTCGTAGACGTACGCGCCCGGGGTGGCCTGCCAGTCGTGCTCGATGTAGTGCCAGCGGCCCTGCAGCACCCAGCCCTCCACCTCGGCGAGGTGGCGGTGCCGGTTGACCACGCCGCTCTTGGCGACCTTGAGCAGGTTGACCCAGCTGCCCTTCTCCAGGTTGATGCGCACCGGCTTGAACCAGACGTTGTCCGATCCCTGCGGCACCCAGGGCAGATCGGCCGTCTGCACGAGGAAGTCGGCCGCGTGCTCGCTCGCAAGCTCGCTCATGCGCCCCGTTGTACCCCCGCACCCGTCGTCGCGTGAACCGCACATCGTGGATGCCGGCATCCGTCCCGCTGATGGTGCGCGCGCGATCCGACGCACATAGGGTCACGCAGTGCTGAGAGCGGACCTGCGGCTGGAGTGGCTCGTCTCGTTCCTCGCCGTGGTGGAGACGGGCAGCTTCGTGGCGGCCGCCGAGGTGACCCACCGGTCCCAGCCGCGGATCAGCATGCACGTGGCCGCGCTGGAACGCGGGGTGGGCCTGCCGCTGTTCAACCGCCGCAAACGGCCCGTGGAGCTCACGGAGGCGGGCAAGGCGCTGTCGGAGCACGCCCGCACCATCCTGCGCGAGGTCGAGGCCACCGAAGCCGCGATGGCGGCGTGGCGCGACGGCGCACGCGGCGTCGTCACGCTGGGCAGCCACCCCAGCGCCAGCGCCGCCTTCGTGCCCCACGTGCTCCGCGAAGCCGCACGCGTCAGTCCGGACGTGCGGGTCGTGCTGGTCGAACGCTCGACCCTGGAGCTGGACGACGCGCTGACCAGCGGCGAGATCGACCTGTGCATCCGGCCGATGACGCCGGCGCCCGCCCGTGCGAGCGTGCGTCAACACGTGCTGTGGCGCGAGCCGCTGGTCGCCCTGCACCCGCCCGACCACCCGCTCGCGGACCTGCCCGAGCCGCTGCCGGTGGCCGAGGTCGCCGCGCACCCGCTGCTGTCGATCGGGCGTCTGGACGCCCCGGAAACCGGCGAGTTCGAGTCCTACCGCCTGTTCCGGGAGTGCGGGTTCGAACTGGAGCCGGTGCAGGCCACCAACCAGCCGCAGACGCTGGTGTCGCTGGTGCGTCACGGCTTCGGTGTCGGGGTCACCAACTCGCTCGCCGCGGAGGTCACCGACACCAGCGACCTGTGCGTGCGCCGGCTGGAAGGCGCCGCCGGGCGCCGGGTCGCCGTGTACTGGGACTCGACGCGCCTGCTCACCGCCGCCGCTCGCACCCTGCTGCAGCAGATCGTGGCGCAGCCCCGCCCCGACGGCACCGAGCCCCCGGAACGCCCCGATCCACCACGCGAATAGCGCTATCCGGAACTCGGCCTTCCCCGTTCCCGGCGCTGCTCCTAGCGTCGCACCCGTGCCGGCCGCCGCATCTCCGTCCCCCTCCGTGCTCCAGGGCCGGACGGCCATGGTCACGGGCGCGGGCTCCGGGATCGGCCGCGCGATCGCCCTCGGGCTGGCAGCGGCCGGCGCGGATCTGCTGCTGCTGTCCGACCGCGACAACCTCGGCCCGGTCGCCGAGCAGGCCTGCGCCACGGGAGCGGCGGTCACCACCGAGCTGCTTGACCTGGCCGACCGCCCCGCCCGGCGGACCGCGATCGAGCGCCTGCTGGACGCGCACACCGTCGACGTGCTGGTCAACAACGCCGGGCTGATCCGGCGCGCCCCGGCCACCGAGTTCAGCGACGAGGACTGGTACGACGTCATCGAGCTGAACCTGCACGCCGCGTTCGAGCTGTGCCGCGCCGCCGGCCGGCGGATGGTGGCCCGCGGCTCCGGGAAGATCGTCAACGTCGGCTCGCTGCTGAGCTTCCAGGGCGGAGTGGTCGTGCCCTCCTACGCGGCCAGCAAGCACGCGCTCGTCGGGCTCACCCGCGCGCTCGCGAACGAGTGGGCCGCGCACGGCGTGAACGTCAACGCCATCGCCCCCGGCTACGTCACCACCGCCACCACGACGGCGCTGCGCGACGACGCGACCCGCAGCGCGGAGATCCTCGCGCGCATCCCGGCCGGCCGGTGGGCGCAGCCCGAGGACGTCGCCGGACCCGCCGTCTTCCTCGCCTCCCCCGCAGCCGACTACGTCCACGGGCACGTCCTCGTCGTCGACGGGGGTTGGTTGGCCCGGTAAGCAGATCGGAGGGTTCGACGATGAGCCACCTGAGCAGCCGCCGCCTCGCCGTACTGGCGGGCGGGCCACTCGTGCTCGTGCTCGCCGCCTGCGGCGGTGGTGGTGCGACGATCGACGACGACGTGAGCGGCGGCGAGGCACCGCAGCTCGTGACGGTCGACGCGGGCTACGTGTCCGCGGTCGACCAGCTCGGCCTCCCGATCGGCCTGGAGACCGGCGCGTTCGAGGAGCAGGGTCTGGACGTGCGGCTGGCCCAGCCGTTCCCCACGGGCGTCGACTCCCTCAACGCCCTGCAGGCCGGCGAGGTCGACTTCATCCAGGTCGGCACCCCCGCGATCGGTGCCGCGCAGCGCGGGCTCGACCTCGTGCTGCTCGGCAACTACTCCGGGTCGGCGAGCCAACAGGCGATCGACGACACGATGGCTGTGGTCGCGCGGCCGGGCTCGGGCATCAGCGGTGACGACCTCGCGACCCTGCGCGGCAAGCGCATCGGCGTGTCGATCGGCTCGATCAACCACCTGTACCTGATCGGGCTGCTGCAGGAGCTGCAGATCCCCGCCGGCGAGGTGGAGGTCGTGAACACGGCGCCGCCGGACATGCCGGTCGCCCTGCAGACCAGCGGCATCGACGCGGCGATCGTGTGGGACCCCTGGCCGATCACCATCGAGCAGCAGGTGCAGGGCGCCGAGGAGGTCGTGCGCGGCGGCGGCTACATCCCCTACGTCGGCTACATCGTCGCCATGCGGGAGTTCGTGGAGCAGAACCCGGACGTCGTCGCGCGGTTCCTCACCGCACGTGCCACGGCCGACCAGTGGATGCGCGAGAACCCCGACGAGGCCGCGGAGGCGGCCACCCGCTGGCTGCCCGGCACGGAGCCGGAGGTCGCGAGCGAGGCCATGCAGTACAACGTGGCGCAGCTGGACCCGCGGTTCTCCGCCTGCAACTACGCGGCCCTGGACACGGTGGCGCAGATGCTCGCCGAGCAGGGCGTCACCGAGCCCGGGTTCGCGGTGGCCGACAGGTTCGTGCCCGGCCCGATCACCACGGTCATGGAGGAACGCCCCGAGCTGTTCGACGACCTCCCGGCGATCCCGGAGCCCGCCCGCATCGGCGCCGACTTCGCCTACGAGCGCGAGGCCGCCCTCGCGGCCTGCCCCGCGACGTGACCGCCGCGGCGCCACCACCCGCAGCGCTGCGGGCGCGACCCCGCCGCCGCACGTCGTCGCCGCGGTCGTTGCTGGGATCGGCGCTCTGGTTCCTCGCGCCGTTCGCCGCGCTGCTGGCGGTGTGGGCCGCGGTGGTGGCCGCCACCGGGGTGCCGATGCGCATCTTCCCGCAGGTCACCGACGTGGTGCGAGCCCTGTTCGAGATGACCGCGAGCGGGGAGCTGTTCGTCCACCTCGGCGCCAGCCTGCGCCGGGTGCTGATCGGCTCGGCGCTGGCGATCGTCACCGCGCTGCCGTTTGGCGTGGCGCTCGGGGCGAGCCCGCGGCTCTCGGCGTTCTTCGCGCCGCTGCTGCGCTTCTCGGTGGCGCTGGCCGGCATCGCCTGGATCCCGATCGCGACGCTGTGGCTCGGCTACGGCGACGGGGCGGTGATCTTCATCGTGTGGAACGCGATGTTCTTCGCCCTCACCTACAACACCGTGCTCGGCGTGCGGCGCATCCCGCTCCCGCTGCTGCGCGCCGCGCGCAGCATGGGCACCGGGCGGCTGCGGATGTTCTGGGAGGTGCTGCTGCCCGGTGCGCTGCCGAGCGTGGTGACGGGGCTGCGGGTCGGGCTCGGCTACGGCTGGCGCGGGCTGGTGGCCGCGGAGATCATCGCCACCAGCGCGGGCCTGGGCTACGCCCTGTTCCTCGCCCAGAAGACGTTCTCGACGGACGTGATCATCGCGTCCATGGTGATCATCGGGCTGCTCTGGCTCGCGATGGACCGGCTGCTGCTCGCCCCGCTGGAGCGGCGCACCGTCCAGCGCTGGGGCATGACGGCGGGTGTGTCATGACGGTCCTCGCGAAGGGACTGCTCGGGAAGGGGCTGGCACGCCGGCTGAGCCGCAGTGGCGTGGTGCGCACGCTCGGCCCGTTCGTGCCGGTACTGGCGCTGTGGTGGCTGCTCGCGGAGCTGGAGCTGTTCCCACCCGCCTTCTTCGTGGGCCCGGACGTCGTGCTCACCGAGCTCGGCGGCCTGCTGGAGCGCGGGGTGCTGCCCGGCTACCTGTCCGACTCGCTCACCCGCCTCTGGTACGGCGTGCTCTTCGGGCTGCTGATCGGACTCCCGCTCGGGTTCCTCGTCGGGATGTCGACGGTCCTGCGCAGGCTGACCTGGCCGCTGCTGCTGTTCTTCCAGGCGATCGCCGACATCGCCTGGCTGCCGATCGTCATCGTCTGGTTCGGGTTCAGCCTCACCGCGGTGACGTTCGTGATCGTCTACACGATCGTCTTCCCGCTCGTGCTCAGCGTCGTGGCCGGGATCGAGCAGGTGCCCCAGGAGCTGGTGCGAGCGGCCCGCAGCCTGGGGGCCGGACGGTTCCGCGTGTTCGTCGAGGTGATCCTGCCCGGCGCGTTGCCGGCGGTGGCCAGCGGCGTGCGCACGGGGCTCGGCTACGGCTGGCGGGCGCTGGTCGCCGCCGAGATCATCGTCGGGACCAGCGGGATCGGATTCATGATGTTCGACGCCCGCCGCGTCGGGGACGTCTCCGAGGTCTTCCTCGGGATGATCGTGCTGGGCATCCTGTGGTATGCGCTCGACGCGCTGTTCCTCGCGCCGTTCGAGCACGCCACGGTGGAACGTTGGGGACTGGTCCGTCAGGAGGCCGCAGCATGACGGCATTGCAGATCGAGCACCTGCACAAGACCTACACCGACGGCTACACCGGCGAGGAGGTGGTCGCGATCGGCGACGTGTCGTTCGACGTCGCCGAGGGCGAGTTCGTGTCCGTGCTCGGCCCGAGCGGCTGCGGCAAGACCACCGTGCTGAACATCGTCGCGGGATTCGTCGAGGCGGGCGGCGGCACGGTCACCGTGGCCGGGAAGCCGGTTCACGGCCCCGGGCCGGACCGGGGTGTGGTGTTCCAGGACCACGCCCTGTTCCCGTGGAAGACGGTGCAGGGAAACGTGACGTTCGGGCTGCGCATGCGCGGCGTCGCGAAGGCCCAGCGCGAGGCGACCGCCGCGGAGTACCTGCAGCTCGTCGGCCTGACCGGGTTCGAGCACCGCTACCCGCACGAGCTGTCGGGCGGCATGGCGCAGCGGCTGGGCGTGGCCCGGGTGCTCGCCAACGAGCCCGCCGTGATGCTCATGGACGAGCCGTTCGCCAGCATCGACGCCCAGACCCGCCGCAAGCTGCAGGAGGACCTCACGCGGATCTTCCAGGCGCGCCGCCCGACGGTGTTCTTCGTGACCCACGACGTGGACGAGGCGGTGTTCCTGTCCGACCGGGTCGTGGTGCTCACCGGACGGCCGAGCCGGGTGCACGAGATCGTCACGGTCGACCTGCCGCGGCCGCGCGAGTGGCGCACGACCGGGGAGCTGGACCGGTTCCGCAGCACCCGCAACCGCATCACCGACCTGCTCGCGGGGGACGAGGCCGATGTTGTCCCGGATCCTGCGTAACGGCCCCCTGCGCCGCATCGCGGTGGTGGTCCTGCTGGTGCTGCTCTACCAGGGTTGGCTCGGCGTGCAGGCCATCGGGAAGGCCGACCCGAGCGTGGGGGCCGACCCCGACGACCGCGGCCGCTTCCCGGTCGACGTCGTGCTCGACTTCCCGCCCGAGCGCTACCACGTGTTGGAGCTGCAGAAGCACGGACGGGTCGCGGGAACCGACGGCATGGTCGTCCACCTGCGCGGGGTCTCGCCTGCGGGGCTGGACGCCCTGGCGAGGGAGTACTGGATCGAGGGTCTGACGACCCCGACGGGAGCCGCCGAGCCGTAGACCCGCAACCCCATCCGCACCGGGTTGTGCGGCCCAGTTGGGGCGGCGCGTCTCCATGCCTTTCCTGCTCCTAGGCTGCCCACGTCCCCCTACTGCCGGAGGTTGGATCGCGCGTGGCTCCGCCGTCCGTCCGCACCCGCGCCTCCAGGGCGCTCGCACTCGCCGTCGCGGTGGTGCTGCCCGCCGCGTGCAGCACCGTCGCCCCGGGCGAGGCACCTGCGGCCGGGGCACGCGAGGAGCTGGCGCGCAACGTCATCCTGCTGCTGGGCGACGGCCTCGGGCAGCCGCAGCGCGAGTTCCTCCACATGGCCATCGCCGGGCCGAGCGGACAGCTCGCGATGGATCGCCTCGACGTCACCGGCTCGGTCGACACCACGCCCGCCGCTTCCGACCAGGTCACCGACTCCGCGGCCGCGGCCACCGCCTTCGCCACCGGTGTGCGGACCACCAACGGCGCGGTCGGCGTCGACGTCGACGGCGAGCCGCTGACGACCGCCCTGGAGCTGGCCCGCGACGCCGGGAAGGCGACCGGGCTGGTCACCACCTCGCAGGTCACGGACGCCAGCCCGGCCGCGTTCGCCGCGCACGTCACCGACCGCGACCTGCAGAGCGAGATCGCGGAGCAGTACCTGGAGGACGCCCGCGTGGACGTCATCCTCGGCGGTGGGCAGGACCACTGGCTCCCCGAGGGGGAGCAGAGCGGCTCCGAAGACGAGGACGACGAGGACGAGGACGAGGCGGCGCCCGACGACGCGGACGGACGGTCGCACGGCGACCTGATCGCGCGCGCCACCCGGCTCGGCTACACGCACGTCTCCGACGCCGCCGGCCTCGCGGCCGCGGACAGCGAGAAGCTGCTGGGGCTCTTCGCCGCCCAGGAGATGTTCGAGAAGGGCGACGACGGCGAGGGCCGGTACGCGCCCGCGGTCCCGCTGCCGGACATGACGCGGGCCGCGCTGGGCGCGCTCGACCGGCGCGAGGCCGGGTTCTTCCTCCTCGTCGAGGAGGAAGGCATCGACGAGATGGCCCACCAGAACAACGCCGCGCAGATGCTGGAGGCGGGCCGGGCGCTGGAGGGCGCTGTCGAGGTCGCGCTGCAGTTCCAGGCGGCGAACCCGGACACGCTGATCGTCGTCGCCGGTGACCACGAGACCGGCGGCATGGAGGTCACCGACACCGCTGCGGGCGCCCCACCCGCCGGCGAGGACGGCCCGTTCCCGGTCACCGACTCCGACCGGCAGCTGTGGGTCGACTGGTCGACCGCGGACCACACCGGTGCGCCCACCCCGATCACCGCCGGCGGGCCGGGCGCCGAGGCGTTCGAGGGCGACATCCAGAACACCGGGGTCTTCACGGGCGTGATGGAGTCGATGAGCCTCGCCAACTGACGGCAGCGCCGCGACGGAGGGAGCACGGATGACGAACCGCTTCGAGGGACGGCGCGTGGCCGTCACGGGAGCCGCCGGCGGGATCGGGCTCGCGATCTGCGAGAGCCTCGCCGGGCAGGGCGCGCAGGTGTACGGCCTCGACCTGAAGGGGCTCGACGCCCTGCCGGCCGGCGTCACCGGGCAGCCCGTCGACGTCACCTCGGAGGAGTCCGTCGTCGCCGCGGTGCGGGCTCTCTACGCCGCCGACGACCGCCCCGTCGACCTGGTGAACGGCGCCGGCATCGTCGAGGACGTCCCGGCCGAGGAGATGCCGGTCGCGGAGTTCGACCGGATCCTCTCGGTGAACCTGCGCGGCGTGTTCCTCACGTGCCGCGAGTTCGGCCGAGAGCTGCTCGCCCGCGGCGGCGGCGCGATCGTCAACATCGCGTCCATGTCGGGCAACGCGGTCGTCAACCACCCGCAACGCCAGTGCGCCTACAACACCTCGAAGGCCGGGGTCAGCGCGCTCACCCGCTCGCTCGCCGTGGAGTGGGGCCCGCGCGGCGTGCGGATCAACGCCGTCTCCCCCGGCTACGTGCAGACCCCGCTCACCATGGCGAAGGACGACCTGCACCCGCAGTGGATGCGCGAGACCCCGCTCGGGCGGTTCGGGCAGCCGAGGGAGGTCGCGAAGGCCGTGGAGTACCTCCTGAGCGAGGACGCCGCCTTCTGCTGCGGCACGGAACTGCTGATCGACGGCGGGTTCTCCCTGCGCTGACCGCGTTCCGCGGGGAGGAACGAGCGCGGCAACAGCGGGGTAGCAGGCTCACGGGCCCGGCTCCGCCACCAGCCGCCTGCCGGCGTCGGCCGGGCGCACGTGCGGCCCCGCCGGGACGTGCCAGTTCCCGGTGGCCTGGTGCGCGGCGATCGCGGCCTCGTCGACCTCGACGCCGATGCCCGGACGCTCCCCCAGCAGGATCCGCCCGCCCTCGACGCGGACGTCGACGTCCAGGCCGACGGGATGGGCGAGGTCCTGCAGCTCGCACACGAGGTGGTTGGGCACCGCGGCCGCAGCGTGGGCGAGCGTCATGGGGGTCGAGCCGACCGGGCTGACCGGCAGGTCGTGGGCGTGGGCGAGCACCGCGACGCGCAGGAAGTGCGTGATCCCCCACACCGCGCCGGCCTGCACGATGTCGACCGCGCCCGCGGCGAGCAGGCCGCGGTACTGCTCGAGCCCCGTGAGGTTCTCCCCGGTTGCGACGGAGGTACGGACGCCGCTGGTGACCGCGGCCAGCCCGGCGGCGTCCCAGCGCCGCACGGGCTCCTCGATCCACGTCAGGTCGAGGGTCCGTTCCAGCTCCGCCACGTGGCGCACGGCCTGCTTGCGGGTCCAGGCCTCGTTGGCGTCGAGCATGAGCGCGGGCCGCACGCCGGGATGGGCCTCGGCCAGGACGTCCCGGACCAGTTCGAGGCGCTCCCGGTCCCGTGCGACGTCGAGCCCGCCCTTCAGCTTCGCGGCGGTGAGCCCGCGCTCGGCGAAGCGCCCGTAGAGGGTGGCGAGCTCCTCGGCGGGCACCGCGATGTCCAGGCCCGACGCGTACGCCCGCACCTCGCCCCGCCGGGCCCCGAGGCAGCGCCACAGCGGCTCTCCCGCGGCCTTCGCCTTGAGGTCCCAGAGTGCGGTGTCGAGCGCCCCGATCGTGCCGAACACCGCCCCGGCGTGCCCGGTCTTGAACACGCGGTCGAGCATCCGGTCGTAGAGGGCGGTGGTGGCGCGCGGGTCCTCGCCGTCGATCGCCGGGAACACCCGCTCCAACTCCGGGTGCGGGCCGATGCCGACGCCGGTCAGACCCACGTCGGTCTCCACCAGTACGAGCGGGACCTCGGTGACGCCCTCGGCGATCACACCGTTCGCGTCGCCGACCGGGCGGCCCCAGTGGTGGACGGTGGCCAGGGTGCGGTAACCCGTGATGCGCACGTCGTTCAGCCCTTCATCGATCCTGCGGCGGAGGGGACCGCGCGGCGGGCGCGGGCGAGCACCTGGGTGTCGTGCGCGTAGCGGCGCACCCGCAACAGCGCCACCACCACGACGGGCGCGGCCACGAGCGCCAGCGGCGGGAACAGTGCGAGCCCGGCCGCGGCGGCGCCGAGCCCGACGACCGCGCAGGCGCGCCAGCCGCGCAGCCGGACCCGGTAGACCTCGTGGGTACGCCGGATCGCGGCGGACTCCGGCCCGTCCGGCTCGCGGGCCGCCGGTGGCGCGGCGGCAGGCACCCGGCCCCGGGTGACCGCGAGCACCGCCGCGACGAGCGCCGTCCCGGCGAGCAGCAGGGCCTCCCGGGAGGACCCGTCGCCGGCGCGCAACCCCGCCAGCACGCCGAGGCACGCGGCGGCGACGGCCCAGGCGATCGCGCGGCCGCTCACGCGAGCACCCCGACGGCCTGCAGGATCGCCACGACCCCGAACGCGGTGAGCATGATCCCGGCGACGAGGGTGGTCCACCACCCGAGGCCACGCAGCCGGTAGGACCGCGGCAGGACCTTCCGCTCGGTCCACAGCATCGCGAACGCCATGGTCCCGACGCCGAGCACGCCGCCGACGAGCGAGGTCGGGGTGAGCAGCACGACGGGGTCGATCCCGGTCCAGATCAGCAGCAACGAGAACACGAGCACGTACGGGTAGACCCACCGGCGGGTGGCGCGCAGGCCGCGCAGCCGGACCGTCCGGCTCAGCGCGGCGACCGACTCGTGCGCCGTGGTGGCGTAGACCTCCCACAGGGCCAGCACCGTGCCGAAGAAGGCGAAGAAGATCGCCACGTAGTAGAGGTAGACCAGGCCGGGCCAGACCACCTCGAGGAAGCTCGCCTGGTTGGCCAGGAGCTCGTCGTCCACCGGGACCAGCTGCCTGCTGTGCAGCAGGTTGGCGCCGTTGATGACGAAGGCGGCGGTGAACACGACGACCGCGATCCCGGAGAGCAGGACGTCGCCGAACGGTGCGAGGGTCCACGCCCGCGCCCGCGCGACTTGCTCCGCGTCCTCGGGCAGCGGCAGGTGCCCTCCCTTCTCCACGTGGGCGTAGCGGGCCTCGAGCTGCGCGATCTCCTCGCGCCCGAGCAGGCCCCACTTCTTCTCGCGCAGCAGGCCGGTGTAGCCGATGAAGTCGAAGACCCCGCCGCCGATGCCGCCCATGTACATGACGACCTCGACCCAGACGGGCCGTTCGGCCACCGACGGGTAGGAGGTGAACACCCACCCCTCGAACTCGGGCATCTGCGGCAGCAGGCCGGCCAGCACGGCCGGCCAGTCCGGGCGGGCCCAGAACACCGCGACGAGGACGGCCGCGAGCATCAGCCCGACCAGGGCCGTCTGCACCCGCTCGAGGAGCTGGTAGCCGCCCACCCAGGACAGCCCGCAGCAGACGACCAGCAGGATCGTGGCCCAGAGGACGCCGGTGCCACCGAGCAGCGCGGCCGCGTAGTCGCCGACGATCAGCGACACCCCGGCCGCCGCGGTGGGGAACGACAGGATCGCCAGCCCACCGAGCACGGCCGGGTACCAGCCGCGCGGCCCGGGGATCGACGTCACCCACCGCGTCATCGGGTGCTCGCCGGTGAGGACGGCATAGCGGTTGGCGGAGTACATGATCGCGCTCTTGAGCACCGCGCCGAACACGAGCGCCCAGATGATCGTGTAGCCGAAGACCGCGCCACCGCGGGCGGCGAACACGGTCTCGCCGCTGCCGATCGTGATCGAGGCGAGCACCGCACCGGGGCCGAACACGGCGAACGCGCCGCGCACCGAGAACGTGCGGAAGGGCGGCTCCGGGTAGGTGAGAGCGCCGACCCCCTGCGGGTCGATCGGGTGTCTGCTCGTCGGGTGCGGCTGCGCGACGTCGTCGTCCACCGTCGTCCTTTCAGAGGGAATCGGGCTGCGACAACATAAGACGTATGACGAATGACGTCAATGCTGCCGGTGGGCCGATCCCACGGGCAACGTCCGGTACGGTCGCGCCATGACCGCCGACGTGCGCCCTCCCGGCGGTCCGCTCGACACCCCGGCCTGGACCCGGCGGCCTGCGGGGCTCTCCACGGCCGTCACGCACGAGCTGGTGCGGCGGATCGTCTCCGGCGCCCTCCCCGCGGGCAGCGCGCTGCCGACCGAGCCGACGCTGTGCGAAACCTTCTCCGTCAGCCGCACCGTCGTGCGCGAGTCGGTGAAGATGCTGCAGGAGAAGGGGCTCGTGCTCGTCCGCCAGGGCTCCGGCACCGTGATCACCGCTCCGGACTCGTGGAACCTGCTCGACCAGCAGGTCCTCGCCGCGGCCATCGAGGGCGACCGCGATTCCGGCATCCTCGACGACCTCGTGGTCACCCGCCGGCTCCTGGAGGCGGACATGGCGTTCGTCGCGGCCCGCACCATCGACGACGAGGGCCTCACGCGGTTGCGCGGCCTCGTCGACCTGATGGACACCCTCGTCACCGACTGGGCGGGCTACATGCCGCGCGACAAGGAGTTCCACGACGTGATCATGAACGCGTCCGGGAACCGGATCGCCCGGGGCGTCGTGCGCTCGTTGGAGTTCCAGGCCGCCGACACCGCCCGGTACATCGGCAGCCCCGATGCCGCGGGCTGCACCGCCTCCAACCGGGGACACCGCGAGATCTACGAGCGGATCGTCGCGCGCGACGGCGCCGGGGCCGCGGAGGCGATGGCGCGCCACATCAGCGAGGCCTGGCTCGCCCGCCGGGCCGACCGGGTGGGCGCCGAGCGCCTCGAACGCTGACCCGCCGCGGCGCGCTCACCGCAGGTGACGCAGCGCGGGGTGGGCGAACGCCTCGGGGTTGACGACGTGCGGCGGGCGCCGCGCGTCCCGCACGTCGAGCGCCGCCCGGATCGCCGCCGTGCCGTTCGCGAGCCCGAGCTCGTCGGTCCAGCAGGTGGCGTGCGGGCTGAACAGGGTGTTCGGGGCGGAGAGGATGGGGTCGTCGGGTGCGGGTGGCTCCTCGCGGAAGACGTCGAGCGCGGCGCCGGCGATGCTCCCGGTGCTCAGCGCGGCGGCCAGCGCGTCCTGGTCGACGATCGGCCCGCGTGCGACGTTGACGAGGAACGCCGTGGGCTTCATGCGCTCCAGCGCCGCGGCGTCGACGAGCCCCCGCGTGCCCTCGGTGAGCGCCGCCGTGACGAGCACGATGTCGGCCCCGGCGAGCACCGTGTGCAGGTCGCCGAGCTCGACGCCCGCGGCCGCGGCGGCCGCGGTGTCGGCGTACGGGTCGTGGGCGATCTGGCGCATCCCGAGGGGCGCGAACATCGTGCTGACGGTCCGGCCGATGTTGCCCCAGCCGACGAACCCGAGGGTGCGCCCGGTCAGACCGGTGCCCATGTGGTCGAGCCGGTCCTGCCAGCGGTGCTCGCGTACCAGGCGGTCCTTGTCCCGCAGCCGGTGGGAGATCCCGAGCACCAGCGCCAGCGCCGCCTGCGCGACGGGCCGGGCGACGGCGTCGCGGGTGATCGTGAGCAGCGTGCCGTTCGCGGTGACCGCGGGGACGTCGACGTTGTCGTAGCCCACGCCGAAGCGGGCGACGACGCGCAGCCGGTCGGCCTGCTCGAGGGACCGGGCGGTCACCCGGGGCAGGAGACCGACCAGCGCGTCCAGGCCGGCCAGCTGCTCCGGCGGTATCTCCCCCTCGGTGACCTCCAGGAACCGGTGCTCGACGCCGGGGTCGTCCGCGAGCAGCGACAGCCCGATGTCGCCCCACCCGATGCGACCGTCCGGGGTCAGGAAATCGCCGGTCAGCCCGACCTGGAAGGTCATCAGCTCGTCCTCTCGGTCACGACGGGGCGGGCGGTGCGGCTGACCCGCACCATGAGCAGCGCCGACAGCAGCATCAGCGCGCCCACCCCGAACATCGGCACGTGGTAGGAGCCGGTGAGGTCGGCGAGCACACCGGTGACGTACGGGGCTGCGAATCCCGCGGTGTTGCCCACGGTGTTGATCAGCGCGATGCCGGCCGCGGCGGCGGCACCGTGCAGGAAGCGCGGCGGGAACGTCCAGAAGTTCGGCATGCCGGCGAAGATCGCACACGCCGTCACCGTGATCACCGCGATGGTCGCCGCGGGCGAACCGGCGTAGAGCGCCAGCGGGATGCTCACCCCACCGACGACGGCCGGCCCCGCGACGTGCCAGGTGCGGACGCCGCGCCGGGTGGCGTCGCGGCACCACAGGTAGAGCACGACGGCGGCCGGCAGGTACGGCACGGCCGTCACGAGGCTGGTCTCCCACACCCCGAACTCCTGGCCGGACCCCGCCTCGAACCCGGCGATGATCGTGGGCAGGAAGAAGGCCAGCGCGTAGAGCCCGTAGATGAACCCGAACGCCACGAGCGCGAGGCACCAGACCCGCCCGTCGACGAGCGCGTGGCGCACGGAGCCGGAGTGGTGCCCCGTCCCGGCCGTCTCCGCGGTCTCCCGCTGAAGCGCCGCCGTCAGCCAGGCCTTCTCGCGCGCGTCGAGCCAGCGGGCGTCGGCGGGCCGGTCCGGGAGGTAGAACCAGGCGATGACGCCGACCACGATCGCGGGCACCGCGACGCCGAGGAACATGAAGCGCCACCCGTCCAGCCCGAACAGCCCGTCCCCGCCCGCGATGAGCGCGCCCGCGAGCGGCGCACCGATCACGGTGGTGAGGGGCTGGGCGAGGTAGAACAGCGCGAGGACGCGGCTGCGGTGGCGGGCGGGCACCCACTGGGTGAGGAACAGGATCGCCCCGGGGAAGAAGCCGGCCTCGGCCACGCCCAGCAGGAAGCGCAGGACGTAGAGGCTCTCGGCGTTGCCCACCCAGGTGAACAGGGCCGCGACGAGGCCCCACGACACCATGATCCGCGCCAGCCAGCGCCGCGCCCCGAAGCGGTGCAGCGCGAGGTTGCTGGGGACCTCCAGCAGGATGTAGCCGACGAAGAAGACGCCGGAGGCGAACCCGAACTGCGCCGCGGAGAGCGCGAGGTCGGCGTTCATCCCGTTCGGTCCGGCGAACGCGATCGCCGTCCGGTCCAGGTAGTTGATGAAGAACATCAGGGCGACGAACGGCACGAGCCGCACGGCGACCTTGCGGATGGTGGACGTCTCGACGGGATCGGGATCGACGGGTGTCACGAGGACCTCCCTCTGACGGCGACGGTGCCGGCTCGGCGACCGTAACCACGCCCGCGGAAATTGGTCAACCGGTTGACATGCGGGCCATCTGCTTGTTGCCTGGCGGCAGCCACACCGCGACAGGAAGGCGCCGCCGTGACCCTCCCCGTGATCGAGAAGGCCCGTTCGGGCGACCTCGCGCTCGGTACGTTCGTGTTCGAGTTCGCCACCCACGGCATCGGCCGCCTCGCGGCGCACGCGGGGGCGGAGTTCGTGCTCTTCGACGCCGAGCACACCGGCTGGGGCTGGGAGACCCTCGGCGGTCTCGTGGCCACCACCCGCCCGACCGGCGCCCCGGCCTGGATCCGGATCCCCTCGGCGTTCGACCGCACCACGGTGAGTCGCGCCCTCGACGTCGGGGCGAGCGGGATCATGGCGCCGATGGTCGGCTCGGCCGAGGTGGCCGCACAGCTGGTGGACTGGGCGAAGTACCCGCCGGACGGCAGCCGCGGCGCCGCCTTCGGCGTGGCCCACGACGACTACCGCCCCGGCGACAACGTGGCCACGATGCGCCGCGCCAACAGCGACAACGTCGTGATCTGCCAGATCGAGACGGTCGCCGGGCTCGAGGCGGTCGAGGAGATCGCCGCCGTGCCCGGCGTCGACGTCGTCTGGGTCGGCCACTTCGACCTCACCAACTCCATGGGCATCCCGGGCCAGTTCGACCACCCGGACTACCTCGCCGCGCTCGACCGCGTCGCGAAGGCCGCCGCGGACACCGGCACGGTCGCCGGCTTCATGCCCACGTCGGTCGAGCAGGCCACCGACCTGGTCGGGCGCGGGTACTCGCTGCTCGCCTACAACGGCGACCTGTGGCTCTACCAGCAGGCACTCGCGGCGGGCATCACGGCGATCCGCTCGGCCACCTCGTCCGGGGGCTGACGCGATGGCAGCGCCGGGCGCCGGGGTGGCGCCGATCCGGCGCGACAGCCCGGTGAGCCAGGTGGCGCGCCGGCTGCTGGACGAGCTGACCGCCGGGGAGCAACGGCCAGGCACGCGCCTGCCGTCGGAGCGGCGCCTCGCCGAGAACCTCGGCGTCGGCCGCTCGGCGATCCGCGAGGCGATCGCGGTGCTCGAGGTGCTCGGCATCGTCGAGGTCCGCGTCGGCTCGGGCACCTACGTGCGCGGCACCGTCTCCGACCTGCTGCCGCAGGCGATCGAGTGGGGCCTCATGCTCGGCGAGCGGCACACCCGCGACCTCGTGGAGGCCCGCCGCCACCTCGAGGCCGTGACGGCGCGGCTCGCGGCTCAGCGCGCCACCGACGACGACGTGGCGCGCCTGCGTGCCCGGCTCGAACGGATGCGCGAGACCGCGGACGCCGTCGCCGAGTTCACCGAGGCGGACGTCGAGTTCCACCTCGAGGTCGCGCGGATCGCGGGCAACACGGTGCTGCGCGACATCCTGCACAGCGTGCGCGCCCTGCTGCGGGTGTGGATCCAGCGGGCGGTCGGCGCCGACGGGGACACCAGCGCCACTCTCGCCGAGCACGAAGCGGTGTTCCGGGCGGTGGAGCGGAAGGCCCCGGACGCCGCGGCGACGGCGATGGAGACGCACATGGAGAAGGCGAGCGCCCGTCTCGAACGCTCGCTCTCCACCCCCTGACCCTCAGACACCCACCTCGATCAGCGCGTCCTGCACGAACTTCTTCGCCGCCGGCACCTCGTCCTCCGTGACGTGCTCGATGATCACCGGCATGTTCGGGTGCTGAGCGGCGAGCAACTGCAGGTACAGCGGGTAGTTCAGCGCGCCCTGGCCGGGGCCGTGCAGCTCCATCGCCCCGACGCCGCGGAAGGACAGGTACTCGGCGGCGCCGGTGTCGGTGTGCTTCTCGTTCGCGTCGGTGGCGCGGGCGACGTCCTTCGCGTGCGCGATCCTGATGTAGGGGCCGAGCTCGCGGAACACGCGGCGCAGCACGCCGTCCATGTCGTCGAGGTTGTGGTCCTCGTAGTAGTTGGTCGGGTCCATGACCAGTCCGAGGTGCGGGCTCGCGATGTCGCGGAACAGCCTCAGCGTGGCGTCGACCGTGCCGATGACGTTGTTGACGTAGGTCTCGACGCAGAACACGGCGTCGTGCTTCGCGGCCTCCTCCACCAGCCCGCCGACCACGTCGAGGCACTCGGCGTAGCCGGCCTCGGTGAGGTTGCGGGGGTCGGGCGCCCAGTCGCTCTCGACGTTGTACGTGCCGGTCTCGCTGATCACGTACGGGGTGCCGAGGTTGCGGCCGTTGCGGATGAGCGCGCGCAGCCGGTTCAGCCGCAGCTGCCGCTCCTCCGGGTCGGGATGGATGATGTTGGTGTAGCCCGACACGGAGACGATCGGCAGGTCGTGGCGGCGGTAGGTGTCGCGGATCTCCTTGCACTCGGCCTCGGTGAGGCCCTGCTCGCCGAACCGGGCATCGGTGAAGTCGAGGTCGAACTGGACGCAGCCGAAGCCGTGTGCCCGCGCGCGGCGGGCGGCCTCGTCGAGGTCGTGCTGGTAGATGCCGGAGAAGATGCCGACGGGCAGCATGGGGCCACTCCTTCGTGGACGGGGTTCGCTCAGAGGAACTCGCCGGGCGACACGGCGCGTCGCTCGGCGATCGATCGGTAGGTGGCCTCGACCAGCGCCATCGTCTTCAGGTTGTCCCGCGCGGGGAGCGCGGGTGGCTCACCGGTGGCGAGGGCGTGCTGCAGCTGCTCCATCACGCCGCCGAAGGCGTCCGGGAACCACTGCGTGGTCCAGGTCGGCTCGACCCAGCCACCGGACGTCTCGCTGGAGTACCGCAGGGTGGACGGGCTGCCGTCGGGGAAGTCGGGCCAGCCGAGCGTGCCGGTCGCGAGCCCGCGGGTGCCCTCCACACGCCAGCGGATGGCGACGTCACCCTCCATGCCCTCCTGCACCGGCCCGCCCCAGACGTCCTCGAACGAGAGCGCGAGCACGCCGTTCGGGAACCGCAGCGTGCTCGCCACGATGCCGTCGACGTGGGCGAACGTGGTGCGCGGGTCCGTGCGGGCCGCGGTGTAGACGTCCTCGGGCTCGCCGAACAGGTACCGCAGCGCGTCGAGGTGGTGGACGCTCATGTTGGCGATCGTCAGGCGGTCGTAGTCGCGCAGGAACGGCTGCCAGTGCGGCACGGCGCGCATGTCGACGGTGGCCGTGACGACCTCGCCGAGCTCGCCGCGGTCGATCAGCTGCTTGAGCACGCGGATCGACTGGTCGTAGCGCATGTTCTGGTTGACCGACATGACCTTGCCGGCGGCCTCGACCTCCTCGACCAGCGCGGTGGCCGCGGCCAGGTCCAGTGCGAGCGGCTTCTGCGCGAGGATCCCGCGCACGTGGTCGTGGCGCAGGGCCGCCCGGATGACGTCGGGCTGCAGGTGCGGCGGGTAGGCGACGTCGAGGATCTGCACCGACGGGTCGGCCACCAGCTCCTCGACGGTGTCGTACACCGTGGGGATGTCCCAGCGCTTCGCCACGGCCTCGGCGTTCGAGCGGGTCCGGGAGGTGATCGCCCGCACCGGGAAGCCCGCGCGGGCGTAGGCGTCGAGCTGGACGTCGGCCATGATGAACCCGGAGCCGACGGCACCGATGCCGAACTCGCGGCAGCGCACCGGCTGGTCGGGCACGAGATCGTCGGTCACAGCGCCCCCACCCGGAACGTCGTCGCGTAGCGGCGCTCCTCGCCCGGTTCGAGGAAGGTCATCGACCCGTCCTCGCGGGCGGCCTGCTCGCCCTGGACGTGGTGCGTCGAGGGCTCGAATCCCACGGCGTAGGCGCCTTCGCGCAGGTGCAGCCACTGGAAGAAGGCCGGGAACTGCGCGGTGTCGTACTCCAGCTCGAAGAACACCCCGAGCCGCTCGTTGACCAGCCGCGGACGCGCCTTGCCGGCTGCGTCGGGCTTGAGCTCGTGCTCGTAGACCTGCTCGACGAAGCCCTTCTGCGGGGCGGGCATCTCGATGTTCGAGACGCCCTGCTCGGCCACGCTGTCGCTCTGCCAGAGCGTGCGTTCCAGGGGCAGCTCGTAGCGGGCGCCCTCGTCGAGGAACGGCCAGCCGATGTTGACGTGGTAGAGGTACATGTGCGGGGTGGGGTCGAAGCCGGCGTTGCGCACGGTGTCGATCAGCCGGATCTCGGTGCCGCCCACGTCGGCCTCGACTCGCCGGTGCAGGCGCAGGTGCTCGCCGAAGATCGCGGCCTGGCGCACCTCGCCCTCGGCCCACAGCACGCAGTTCTGGTCGTCGACCCACTGCTCGCCGTAGCCCGTCAGGCGCGCAGGGATGTTGCCGACGCGCCCGTGCAGGCCGTGCGAGACCGTCCCCCGCGGCGGGTAGCGGTACTGCGACGCGTCCACCTCGGCACCGAAGAGCGTGTGGTCCAGGCCCGCGGTGAGCAGCAGCCCGGAGAAGCTGCGCATGATCGACAGACCGTCGTCGTCGCGGTACTCGTGCAGGCCGGGGTGGCGGAACCCGGTGGCCGAGCGCCAGCCGAAGCCGTTGCCGCGGAACTCGGCGGTGCCCAGGTCCATGGCCCGGTCGACGAGCACGTCGAACGACAGCCCGGCGCCGGTGCGGAACTCCAGCGCGCGGATCCCGCGCTCGGCGCCGTCGTCCAGCACCACCGCGCGCACCCCGCCTGCCGCGCTGACGTCCCCGGCCCGTCTCGCCAGCTCGGTCCGATCGAGCTTCACGCCATCACCCACCCTCCGTTGACCTCGATGCACTGTCCCGTGACGAACGAGGAGTCCGGGCCGACCAGGAACGCCACCACGGCGGCGAGCTCCTCGGGACGGCCGCGGCGCTTGAGCGCCTGGCGGTCCAGCACGAACCGCCGGTACTCCTCGGGGTTGTCGTGGATCTCCTCGGCAGCGGTCGGGAACGCGCCCGGCGAGACGCAGTTGACGCGCACGCCGTGCGGGCCGAGCTCGCGCGCGAGCGCCCGGGTGAACGCCGCCGCGGCGCCCTTCGTGGACACGTAGGCGGCGAGGTCGGCCCAGCCGCCGTGCATGGTGATCGAGGCGACGTTCACGATCGCCCCCTCCCCCGCGTCGGTCATCCGCCGCCCCGCTGCCTGCGCCGCCACCCAGTAGGCGCGCTGGTTGACCGCCACGACCTGCTCGTACTCGGCCAGCGGGACCTCGAGGAAGGGCCGGCTCGGGTAGACCGCGGCGTTGTTGACCAGCGCCCGCAGCGGCCCCAGCTCGGCCTCCGTGCGCGCGACCGCGGCCTCGATGGCCTCGGCGTCGCGCAGGTCCACGCGCAGCGGCAACGCCTGCCCGCCGGCCTTCCCGACGTCCTCGGCCACGCGCTCCAGGCCGGCCTCGTCGACGTCGAGCACGGCGACGTCGAACCCGTCGGCGGCGAGGCGGACCGCGGTGGCGTGGCCCAGCGCGCCGCCGGCGCCGGTGACCAGTGCGGCGGTCACGCCGCGACCGCGCAGGGACGGAACAGCGACCGGTTCATCGGCGAACCCCCTCGTGACGGCGATCTCGCACCCCCGATTGACATCAGGATCCGGGGCTGCCTAGCGTGATGTTAGCGCTATCGGTAGCGCTAACACCAGAGGAGAACGCATGAGCGAAGATGCTGCGGCGGCCCGGAAGCGCTGGGTGCCGGTCTCGGCCAGCGCGATGGGCACGGTGATCGAGTGGTACGACTTCTTCCTGTACTCGTCGGCCGCGGTCCTGGTGTTCAACACGCAGTTCTTCGGTGACGTCAGCCCGGTCGTCGGCACGATGATCGCGTTCGCCACCTACGCCATCGGGTTCCTGGTCCGCCCGCTCGGCGGCATCGTCTTCGGCAACCTCGGCGACCGCATCGGGCGCAAGCCGGTGCTGCTCGCGACCGTCCTGATGATGGGGCTGTCCACGATCGCGATCGGCCTGCTGCCCAACTTCGCGGCGATCGGGTACTGGGCTCCGGCCCTGTTGATCCTGCTGCGGGTGGTCCAGGGCTTCGGCGCGGGCGCGGAGTACGGGGGCGCGGTCGTCGTGGCCGGCGAGTCGGGCCGCACGCGGCGCGGCTTCTTCACCAGCATCCCGGCCGCGGGCGTCGACGTGGCGATGATGCTCGCCACCGGCGTGTTCGCCCTCTTCGCCCTCCTGCCGCGGGAGGCGTTCGACGCATGGGGCTGGCGGGTGCCGTTCCTGCTGTCCGTGGTCGGCGTCGCCGTCGCATTCTGGATCCGCGTGCGGATGCCCGAGACCGACGAGTTCCGGGAGATCGCGACCGAGGCCCGCGAGGCCCCGCGCTCCCCGTTCCGGGAGCTGTGGAGCGACCACCGCAGGAAGCTCCTGCTCGCGGCCGGCGTGAACTTCGGCGGCAGCCTCACCTACGTCTTCCAGACGTTCGCGCTCTCGTACTCGATCAACAACCTCGGCTACCCGGCGGTCGTCTCGCTGCTGGGCGTGGTGGTCTCCGGCCTCGTCGGGGCGGCGGCCACCGTGGCCTGGGGTGCGCTGTCCGACCGGGTCGGACGCCGGCCGGTGATCATCGGCGGCGCACTGTTCCTGATCGCGTTCGTCTACCCGTTCTTCGCGCTGATCGAGATGGGCAACATCGCGCTGCTCTACATCGCCGTGGTCGTCGCGCACGTGGCCGACCGCGCCATCTTCGGCGTGCAGGCCTCCTACTACGCCGAGCTGTTCCCCCCGCGGGTGCGCTTCTCCGGCATCGCGACCGCCCGCGAGGTCACCGGCGCCGTGGTCGGCGGCCCGCTCCCGCTCGTCGCCACCGCGCTGGTCGTCGCCGCCGGCGGCAGCGCCTGGCTGGTGGCGCTCCTGGTCGTCGTGCTCGCGGGCGTCTCGGCGCTCTCGGCGTGGCTGTCCCCCGAGACCAACCCCGACGTCGCCCCGAAGTCGCGGCACGCCTCCGTCCCGACATCCGCCTGAGGAGCCGAGAATGACCACCACACCAGGGATCCTCGCGGGGTACCGCGTGCTCGACTGCTCCATCGCCATGGCCGGCCCGTTCGCCGCGCAGCGCCTGGGCGACCTCGGCGCCGACGTCGTCAAGGTGGAGCCGGTCACCGGCGAGTGGCAGCGCCACGCCGCCGGTGGCGGCGCGACGGGCAACCGGATCAACGTCTCGTTCCTCTCGCTGAACCGCAACAAACGCTCGCTCGCCGTCGACCTCAAGGACCCGCAGGGCCAGGAGGTGCTGCGCAAGCTCGTCGCGGGCGCCGACGTGTTCCTGCAGAACTACCGCCCGGGCGTCGCGGCGCGGCTCGGCGTGGACTACGAGTCGCTCAAGGCGATCAACCCGTCCATCGTCTACCTCTCGATCTCCGGATACGGCGAGGACGGTCCGTACGCGCAGCGCCCCGGGCAGGACCTGCTGTTGCAGGCCATGTCCGGCGCGATGCTCTCCTCCGGCCGCGCCGGCGAGGCCCCGCGCGCCGCCGGTCAGTACCTCGTGGACGCGGTCACGGCGTCCACCGCGTTCGAGGGCGTGCTCGCCGCCCTGCTGCACCGCGAGCGCACCGGCGAGGGCCAGCTCGTCACCGTCAACATGCTCGACGCGATCACCACGCTGCAGATGCAGGAACTGGCGGTGCACACCGTCGGCGGGCTGCCGCAGACCCGGTCCCGGGAACCGCACGCGCACGTCTACATCCGCTCGCCCTACGGGGCGTTCGAGACTGCCGACGGCTACCTCGTGCTGGCGTTCCCACCGCTCAAGACGCTCGGCGAGATCATCGGGGATGACTCCCTGCTCGACATGGTCGACGAGGAGCACGGCTGGACCCACCGCGACGAGATCTTCGCCGCCACCGCCCGGCGCCTGCGGACCCGGCCGTCTCAGCACTGGCTCGACGCCTTCGCCGCCGCCGGGATCTGGGCCGGTCCCGTCTACGGCTACGCCGACCTGCTGCAGGACCCGCAGGTCCGGCACAACGGCACGTTCGTCACCTACGAGCACCCCACCGAGGGCGCGGTCACGGTCCCCGGCTTCCCCTACAAGTTCTCCGCGACGCCGCCGCGCATCGACCGGGGCGCGCCGCTGACCGGCGAGCACACCCGCGAAGTGCTCGCCGAGATCGGGGTGCCCGACGAGGACGTCGCCCGGCTGCTGGATGCCGGCGTCGTCGTGGAGACCACGTGACGTGCAGCGCGGGCTTCAGGGGCATCACCTGGGACCACCCGCGCGGCCGCGACGCCCTCGTCGCCGCGGCGGGTGAGCTCATCGGATGGGACGTGCAGCCGCTCGAGGGGTTCGAGTCGCACCCGATCGCGGACCTGTGCGCGCGCTACGACCTCGTCGTGCTCGACCACCCGCACCTGGGCGAAGCCCTCGCGTCCGGAGCGCTCACCCCGCTCGACGACCTGTTCCCCGCCGAGGAACTGCAGGCGTGGGCCGCAGCGTCCATCGGGCCGACCATGCGCTCGTACGCGATGGCGGGCCGGCAGTGGGCGCTGCCGCTCGACGCGGCCACCCAGGTGGCGGCCACGCGCACGGACCTCGCCGGCGACGCCCCGGACACCTGGGACGAGGTCGTGCGCCTCGCCGGCCGCGGCCCGGTCGCGTTGTCACTGGCGGGGCCGCACGCCTACCTCACCTTCGCCTCGGTCGCGGTCGCGCTCGGCACGCCGCCGGACGACACCACCGGCCTCGTCCCGACCGCGACCGGCCTCGCCGCGCTCGACGTGATGGCGGAGATCGACGCCCACGCCCCGCCGCAGACGCGGGCGCTCAACCCGATCGGGCTGCTGGAGCTGATGGCCGGCACCGACGAGCTGTGGCACGTCCCGCTGGTCTACGGCTACGTCACCTACGCCGGGCGCGTGGCGTTCACCGACGCCCCCTCCGCCGGCGGACGGCGCGGCTCGACACTCGGCGGCACCGGACTCGCGGTGAGCGCCCGCTGCCGGCCCACACGCGAGCTGCGCGACCACATCCGCTGGCTGATGTCGGCGGAGGCGCAGTGCGGCTTCCTGCCGGCGCACAGCGGCCAGCCAAGCGCGCGCGCCGCGTGGGCCGACACGGCACTCGACACCGGCCACTTCTACTCGCACACGGCTGCCACCTGCGAGAACGCCTGGGTACGCCCCCGCTACGCCGGCTACATCGGCTTCCAGACCGCCGCATCGGCACTCGTCCGCGACGTGCTGGGCGGCGTCCTCGACCCCACGCGCGGGCTGGAACGCATGCGCGCGCTCTCCGCGGCGAGCCGCATCGAACAGGAGGAGAACGCATGATCCCCGCGCCCACTTCGGACGAGGTCCTGCTCGAGGTCGCCGACCGGATCGCCACGATCACCCTGAACCGCCCCGCCAAGCTCAACGCGGTGACGCCGGAGATGTCGGAAGCTCTGGTGCGCGCCGTGCAGTGGTGCGACACGACCGACGACGTCCGTGCGATCGTCGTGACCGGCGCGGGCGAGCGCGCGTTCTCGGCCGGCTCCGACGTGCGCGAGCTCGACCGCTACGCCACCCCGTGGGACTTCCGCAACCGCACCGACTACTGCGACGCGATCCGCGCCGCCCGCACCCCGACGATCGCCGCCGTCAACGGGTACGCGCTGGGCGGCGGCCTGGAGACCGCGCTGTCCTGTGACATCCGGATCGCCTCGCGGACGGCGTCGTTCGGGGCGCCGGAGATCACGCTGGGCTGGATCGGCGGCGGCGGCATGACGACGTTCCTCGCGCACGCGATCGGGCCCTCCAACACGGCGTACATGACCATGACGGGCGACCGCGTCGACGCGCAGCGGGCACTGGCGTGGCACCTGGTCACCGAGGTCGTCGAGCCCGCCGACCTGCTGCCGCGCGCCCGGGAGATCGCGGCGACGATCGCCTCCCGCGCGCCGATCGCGGCCGAGACTGCGAAGGTCAACCTGCGGGCCGCGTTCTCCCTGCCCGAGGACCAGGCGATGGCCTACGAACGCGACCTGCAGACCATCTGCTTCGCCACCGAGGACGCCGCCGAGGGCCGCCGGGCGTTCGCGGAGAAGCGCCCGCCCGTGTTCCGCCGCCGGTAGTGGATCACCCCCCGGATATCGTTCCCGACGTGATGGAGCCCCGCCGACGCCCGCGCCGGCGCTCGGCGACGCGCTCGGTCACGCTCACCGACGTGGCCGCGGCGGCGGGCGTCTCGCCGCAGACGGTCTCGCGGGTCGTACGGGACCCCGACGCGGTGGCCGACGAGACGCGCGAGCGGGTCGAGAACGCGATCGCCAGCACCGGCTACGTGCCGAACCTGGCCGCGAGCAACCTGGCGTCCAACCGCAGCCGCGCGGTGGCCGCGATCGTCCCGCAGATCAGCACGTCGGTGTTCGCCGAGACGGTGCACGCGTTCGAGTCCGCGCTCGCGCCGCACGGCTACCAGATCTTCCTCGGTACCACCGAGTACCGGCCCGACCACGAGGAAGAGCTGGTCCGCAGCTTCCTGGGTCGCCGACCCGACGGATTCCTCATCGTCGGCACCCAGCACACCGCCGGCACCAGGGCGCTGCTGGCCGCCGCCGGCATCCCCGTGGTGGAGACGTGGGGCTGGACCGAGGACCCGGTCGACGTCCTCGTCGGGTTCTCCAACACGGCGGCAGCCGCCGCGCTGGTCGCCCACCTCGTCGAGCGCGGGCGTCGTCGGATCACCTTCGCCGGCCGCCAGCTGCCGGGCGACCCGCGCGCCGCGGAACGCCTCGCCGGCTACCGCGCCGCCGTGCGGGACCTGCTCGGCACACCGCCCCGCGAAGTCGACGCGGGCCCGGAGCCGGTCTCCATGGACACCGGGGTGGCGCTGCTCGACGCGGTCGTCGAACGCTACCCCGACACCGACGCGGTGATGTTCTCCAGCGACGTGTTCGCCGCCGGCGCCCTGCAGGCCTGCGTCCGCCGCGGCGTCGCGGTCCCGGACCGGTTCGCGATCACCGGGTTCGGTGACTTCGAGATCGCCCGCCACCTCGTCCCCGCGCTCACGACCGTCGCCGTGCCGAACGCCGAGATCGGTGCCACCGGAGCGGCACTGCTGCTCGACCGGATGCGCGGTCGTGACGTCGCGCAGCGCTGCCACGACGTCGGCTTCCGGGTCGTGGAGCGCGGGAGCACGTAGGCGGCGGACCGGCCGCGGCTGCGGCACGAAGTCAGCTGCTGCGATGCGACGCAGGGCCAGCGGCTCGGGGCCCGAGGAGGGGTCCAGGGCCGGGGCGTGGCGGGTGCAAGGACCTGCGGGCGGTGGGCAGCTTGCCTCCCGATGGTCCCGTCCCCGCCCCCCGGATCAGAACGGTGGCTCATCGTCAGGCGCCGGACCCCGTGTCGGCGGCGGTCGCGGTGGGTCAGCGGCCGGCCGATCGAGGATCTTCCGGTCGTAGCGGCGCAACCGCCGCTCGGCCTGGGTGTCGCTCTCCTCAGCGGGGTGCGGCGACGGGTCCGGGTCGGGCAGATTCAGGCGTATCGGTTCGCCGCGGATGACATACACCCGCCCCAGCGGACTCACCCACCGGAAAAGCCCCGGCTCGGGCTGGGTCAGGGACCAGCCGCGATCCTTGTCGGCGTGGTGGCGCTTGCAGCCGGGCCCGATATTGGTCTCGACGGTCTTGCCGCCGCGACCGTAGTCCTGCGTGTGGTCGAGGTCGGACGAGCGGGCGGAGCGGGTGCAGCCGGGGCCGCAGCAGTAGCGGTCACGGGCGCGGACGTGATCGGCCAGGGGTCCGCGAGCGAAGCGGGCGTCGGGGTTGGCGGCCAACCGGGCGCGCAACTGGTCGCGACGGGCCCAGTGGGAGGCGATCTCGGCCAGCAGCCCGTGCCACTCGCCCAGCACCGGGTCGGCGGCGAAGCGCTGCATCTCCTCGACGGTGAGGTGCACCTCGACCACACCGCCCCGCACCCGATCCGAGCCCGACCTGCGGGCGTCGGGGCGGGCGCGGGGTCGGCGACGCAGCACCCCGGCCAGCAGCAGGTGGCCGGTGTCGTCGACGACGGCGAACCGCCAGGCGGCGCCGCGACGTTGGGCGGCGGCGGCGTCGCGGGCGAGGTGCGCGCCGACGGGTCCGACGCGGGGGATCTCGCCGGGCCGGTTGTCGAGCCCCGCGAGGGTGGCCATTCCGAGGCGGATCTCGACGCCTTCACGGATGCCGGCCTGATCCCGAGCCCACCGATCCGCTCGCGCCCCCTCACCGGTCTCGGGCGAGGTGGCCGCGCCGGATCCAGCAGCGGCGGACCCACCAGCGGCAGCAGGCTCACCAGCGCCGGTAGCGGATGTCTCGGTGACGGCAGCCTCGGTGACGGCAGCCTCGGTGACGGCAGCCTCGGTGACGGCAGTCCCGGTCGCGGAAGTGTCTGCGTCAGCAGGCTCAGCGGCAGCAGGCTCGGCGGCACCAGACTCAGCGGCATCAGTAGTGGGGACAGGCCCCGCGCTGGAGGTGGCTGCGTCAGCGATATCGGACTCGCCCGCGTCAGAGGCGCCGGTGGTGTCCTCGTCGGGCACGTCCTCGGCGCGGGACGTGCCCAGGAGTCGCGCGATGATCTCGACCTCGGTCAGACCGTGGAACCCGCCGTTGAGCATGCCCAGGAACAGGTCGGCGCTGATCCGCCGCCGCAGGCCGGGGTGCCCGGCCCGCTTCGCGGCCTCGACCAGGCGGTCGAGGCGTTCGGCCGCAGCGCTCGCCTCGTCCGGAGGCAGCCCGGTGCCGACGAGGGTGGCGGTACCGGTGGTGGGGTCGAGGTACAGGGCCACCCCGCGTTCCTGGACTGCACGGCGGTAGCGGCGACGCCGGTACTGGGGGTCGATGGCGTGCAACGCCCGGTAGAGCCGATCGCCCAGCTGCCTGGTGGTCAGGCCGGGCGCCTCGGGCAGGAACCGTTCGCACAACCGCCGGCACTGCTCTTCGGTGACGTCCCCGTTGGCGGGGTCGAGGTAGTCGAGGAACACCCGCGCTTTGGCACGGTCGATCTCCCCGCGGTGCAGGGCCGCGTAGACCAGCGGCAGGCGTTCGATCAGGGCGAGAGCGATGCCGAGCTCGCGGTCGGCGGCGGTGGGGGTCCAGGTCAGGGCGGCGGCGATCTCATGGGACGCCCACTCGAACGCCTCGCCCGCCCGCAGCACCGCCACGGCAGGATCCCCGGGTAGCTCCTCCAGGGCCACGGTGTGGGCGACCTCGGCGACACCGGCCAGCCATTCGGCGTCCTCGTGCGCGCGCTGGCGGGAGCGCGCCTGCAGCACCTCGATCAATCGGCTGTTCGGGATCGCCCTCCACGGCAAGCGGCTCAGCAGGGCAGCCAGCTCCGGACCGGGCGGCGTGCTGACCGCCCGATCCACGAGTTCCACCACTGCTGCCATGACTCGAACTTACGTTCGACCTCTGACAGTTCGAGGCTGTTGACGACATCTGGTGGGAGTTCACCCGAGAAGCGCAGCCGGCGGTGACGGGCGGTGAGGAGCCACGGCGGACGAGTTCGCGTCGGATCACCAGCGCGCTCGTGGGGCAGACCGAGCAGCTGTGGCATCCACATGGCCAGGGAAACCTGGCCTGTCGCGCCGGGGCCGGGATCGCCACCACGGTGAGCAGCACCTGCGTGCCGGTCGCGAGGACCGTGCCGTGATCACCGGTTCGGTGCAGGAGCGGCCACATCTCGCCGTTCCTGCACCGAGCTGACGATCATGGACGGTGAGGCGGTCTCGACGGGTCACCGGGAGGGTGCGCGAGGAACCAGTCCACGATCCCCGGCATCCGCGGCTCGAAGGCCCCGGGGACGGAGATGTTGAGCGCCCCCGTCCGCTCGTCGGTGCGGTTCTGGAAGTCGTGCGGGGTACCGCCGGGGGCCAGCACGAACGACCCCTTCGGCGCGTCGATCCAGCGATCGCCGACGAGGAAGGTCATCGTGCCGTCGAGGACGTAGAAGACGTCGTCCTCGGGATGGGTGTGCGCGCCCGGGCCCGTCGTGTGCGGTTCGAGCCACCACTCGGAGATCGAGTAGCGGTCGGCCGTCTCCGCCCCGTCCGCCTTGAACACGGCGGCGATCGGACCCATCTCGTACCGGCGCCCCGCACCGGGCGCGAGGTGGACCGGGGGCCGGTGTGCGGGATCTGGGTCCATCCGCCGACGGTAGCCAGGTGGGGGCAGCCGGCGATTGGACGAATGGGAACGCGCCTACCCCAGCCTGCGGTACCGCGCCCCCGGGTGGTCGTCGGGCAGCTGCGGGCCCGGCGCGGTGCCCAGGTTCTCGCGCAGGGTCGGGGCCGCGTAGCTCTCCTGCGCGCGCCCGCGGCGGCGCAGCTCGGGCACCACGTGGTCGACGAAGTCGACGAACGTGCCGGGCGTGACAGCGTAGGCGAGGTTGAACCCGTCGACACCTGCCTCGTCCACCCAGCGCTCCAGCTCGTCGGCCACCGTCGCGCCCGAGCCCACCACGACCGGGCCGCGGCCGCCGACGGTGATGAAACGGGCCAGCTCGCCGACCGTCCACTTCCGGTCCGGGTCGGAGGTGGTGAACGCGGCGAGCGCCGAGCGGGTGGCGTCGGTCTCGACGTACTCAAGGAGCTGGTCGGGGTCGGCGCCGGAGAGGTCGACGCCGCTCCAGCCACCGAACAGCGCCAGCGCGGCCTCTGGGCTGGCGTGCTCGAGGTAGGAGTCGCGCTTGGCGATCGCCGCCGCGTCCGTCTCGGCCGCGATCGCCGTGAGCATCGCGAAGATCTTGATCGCGCCCGGGTCCCGGCCGGCCGCGGCGGCCGCCTCGCGGATCCGGTCGACCGAACGCCGCAGGACCGCGGGCGTCGGGCCGCTGACGAACACGGCCTCCGCGTGCGCCGCGGCGAATCGGCTGCCCCGCGGCGAGGCGCCCGCCTGGAAGATCACCGGCGTGCGCTGCGGGGACGGCTCGCACAGGAACGGCCCGGGCACCTCGTAGTAGCGGCCCTTGTGGGCGATGTCGTGCACCTTCGCCGGGTCGGTGAACACGCCGCGCTCGGCGTCGCGGACCACGGCGCCGGGCTCCCACGAGCCCTCCCACAGCTTGTAGCAGACCTCGAGGTACTCCTCGGCCAGGTCGTAGCGCTCGTCGTGCGGGATCTGCTGGTCGCGCCCCATGTTGCGGGCCGCGCTCTCCAGGTAGGAGGTCACGACGTTCCAGGCGACGCGGCCCTTCGTCAGGTGGTCCAGCGTCGTCATCCGGCGCGCGAGCGCGTAGGGCTGCTCGTAGGCCACCGACACCGTGACCCCGAAGCCGAGCCGCTCGGTGACCGCGGCCATCGCCGAGACCGGCATGATCGGGTCGTTGACCGGCACCTGCGCGGCCTGGCGGACCGCGGCGTCGCGCGAGCCGCCGTAGACGTCGTAGACGCCGAGGACGTCGGCCAGGAAGAGCGCGTCGAAGCCGCCGCGTTCGAGCAGCTGCGCGAGCTCGGTCCAGTAGTCGAGGTCGGTGTAGCGGTGGCCCTGGTCGTCGGGATGGCGCCACAGGCCGGCGGACTGGTGCCCGACGCAGGCCATGTCGAACGCGTTGAGCAGGATGCGGCTCACGAGCGGGCCTCCACGGGGGTGCGTGCCGGTCGGTTGCCGATCGACACGCGATGCGTCTCCGGCGCGAGCAGGGTGGCCACGACCGTGATGGCGGACAGCACCAGGAAGTACCCCCAGATCAACCAGGGCCGCCCGCCCCCGGCCAGCAGCAGCGCCGCCGCGATCAGCGGCGCCGTCCCGCCCGAGAGCACCGACCCGAACTGGTAACCGATCGACGCGCCGCTGTAGCGCACCTCGGTGGCGAACAGCTCGCTGAACCACGCCGCCTGCGGACCGTACATCGCGTCGTGGAAGACGTTCACCGCGATCACCATCGCCAGCACGATCAGCGCCGTCGAACCGGTGTCGAGCAGGAGGAAGAACACGACCATGAACAGGCCGGCGCCGATCGCCCCGACCAGGTACACCGGGCGCCGGCCCACCCGGTCGGACAGCATCGCCCACAGCGGGGTGGTGAACAGCCCGATCGCGGACGCCACGATCACCGCCGTGAGGCCGGCGTCCGGGTTCGCCGACGCGCCGTCGGCCAGGTAGGTGAGCGCGAACGTCGTGCAGAGCACGTAGAGCGCGTTCTGCGACATGCGCATCCCGATCGTGACCCACAGGCTGCGGCGGTGGGTGCGCACCACCTCGACCACGGGCCTGCGCACCAGCTCGGCGCGCTCGCGGGCCTGCAGGAACACCTCCGGGTCGGCCACGGTGAGCCGCACGGCGAGCCCGACGCCGACCAGCACCAGGCTGAGCAGGAACGGGATCCGCCAGCCCCAGGCGAGGAAGGCCTCCTCCCCCAGCCCTCCGCGGACCCCGGCGAACACGGCGGAGGCCAGCAGCATCCCCGCGGGCGAGCCGATCTGCGGGAAGCTGCCGAACAGGCCCCGCCGACGGCCCGACGAGTGCTCCACCGACATCAGCACCGCCCCGCCCCACTCGGCGCCGACGGCCGCGCCCTGCAGCAGGCGCAGGACCACCAGCAGCGCCGGTGCGAGCAGCCCGACCTGCCCGAACGTCGGCAGCAGGCCGATCCCCGCTGTGGCCACGCCCATCAGCAGCAGCGACGCCACCAGCATGGACCGGCGCCCGACGCGGTCACCGAGGTGCCCGGACACCAGCGCGCCGATCGGGCGCGCCCCGAACCCTGCCGCGTAGGTCGCGAACGAGGCGAGCACCCCGGCGGCCGGGTCGACGTCGGAGAAGAACAACGGGCCGAACACCAGCGCCGCGGCGGTGGCGTAGAGGTAGAAGTCGTACCACTCGATGGTGGTGCCGACGAGGCTGGCCACGGCCGCCCGGCGCTGCTGGCGCGGGTCGGTGCCGGATGTGGACGTGGCGGCGGGTGCGGACGTGCCGGACATGGCGGGGCCCCCGGGGAGCGGATCGGGCGAGGAGTGGACGCGGAGACGGACGTCAGCGTCGACAGTCACCCGGGGCACGACGGCACAGGTCGATCACGCGGCGGCGCGTCAGTCCCTGGTCCGGCACAGCGGTAGACGATATGCGCTGCCCCGCCCCGAATCCGAGTCCACTGTGACCACCCTCTCGACGCGAGCAAGCCGGGTCGCCGCATGATCGGTCCGAAAGGCACAGCAGCGTTGGAGGGGCAGCGCGGGAAGGCTCGCCGCGCGCGGTGTCAGGGCGCCACGGGCTCCGGCCTGCGGAAGACCCGGGCCGCCGCCACCTGCCCCGTGCCGTCCGGGGCGCCGAGCTCGGCGAGGTGGCGGGCGACCCGGTCGTCCACCGACAGGTACTTGCGGCCCGCGCGCAGGTCGGCGTCGTTGCGCAGGCGGATGATCAGCGGGAACGCGCTCAGGGCGCCGGCGTCGAACAGGCCGGTCGTGTAGACCAGCTGCACGCCCAGCGCGCGGGCCACGCCGAACTGCAGCTCCAGGAGGTAGCCGGCCGATGCGCGGCCGATCGGGTTGTCCAGGAACAGCACGCCGGCGTGCGGGCGCCTGCCCTGCCCCCGCTGGTGCGCGCGCAGGGCGGCCATCGTGCAGTACAGGACGATCGCGGCCGTCAGCTGCTGGCCGCCGGAGAACACGTCGCGGATCTCCGAGACGCGCAGCCGCTCGGTGCGCAGCACCGCGTCGGGCTTGAGCATCTCCACGCGGACGCCCTTGGGCATCGCCGCGCGCACGGCGCGCAACAGCAGCGACATGCCGTCGCGACGCTCCCGGGCGCTGCCGCCCTTCTCGTGGGCCGTGCGGTCGACGACCTCGCCGAGCTCGTGCAGCAGCGCGGCGTCGGTGAGCTCGTCGAAGCGGATGCGCAGGAACTGCTGGCCCGACCAGTCCGACAGGCCCTCCGGCAGCTCGGACAGGCGCTGGGCCAGGCGCAGGGTGCGCAGTGCCTCGCCGACCATGCCGTGCAGCCGGGTGACGATGCCCGAGCGGTGCCGGCCGATGTTGGCCAGGTCGTCCTCCAGCGAGCGCAGCCGGGGACGCAGCGCCCGCTCCCACTCCCCGGCAAGACCGGGCATGTCCGCGCGGGCCACGCCGAGCAGGTGGCTGCGCACCGGGCTCGTGACGCCGGAGAAGCGCGTCTCCTGCGCGAACTGGGCCACCGCATCCACGGCGGCGCGCACCTCACGGTCCGCGCCGGCGCGGGTGCGGGCCGCGTCGCGGACGGCCGCGCGGGCCTCCTTCCAGCGCGCCAGCGCGGCGTCGACGTCGTCGGGGAACGGCGGGACGTAGCCGACCTCTCCGGTGCCGTCGAGGAAGGTGTCGTCGAGGCCTGCGACGACGTGCCGGAAGCCCTCCGCCGACGACTCGGCCGCCCGGTGCCCGGCCTCAGCCGCTGCGGCCGCCGCCCGTGCCTGCGCCGTCTCCGCCGCGGCCGACCGCGCGTCGTGCTCTGCCCGGTCCACCAGCTCCCGACCGTGCTCCACGCCCTCGGGCTCGCCGTAGGGCTCGACGTCGCAGGACGGCGCGGTGAAGCGGCCCGCCTCCTTCGTCGCGAGGGCCAGCTCCGCGGCGGCCTCGCGCAACTGCTCCGCACAGCGGGTGAGCGTGCTGCGGGCCTGCGCGGTGGCGCTGCGGCGTGAGGCGGGATCGGCGGCGTCGGGCGAACGCAGCAGCGCGTCGGCGGCCGCCCGTGCCCCCTCGGGCAGCTCCTCGATCCCGGCGTGGGCCGCGCGCGCGGCGCGTTCGGCCTCGCCGAGGCGGCCTCGCAGGTCGGCGTCGACCTCGGCCGCCGCGTACGTGGCCTCGGCGTTGCGGTACTCCGCGCGCAGCACGCCCAGCGCTGACCCTTCCGCGCCGGACCCCTCTGCGCCGGACCCCTCTGCGCCGGACCCGCCCGGGTCTCCGTCGTCCACCGGCAGGTCGGCCAGCTCGGTGCGGCTGTTGTCGGCCACGCTCTGCTGCCGGTCCCGGCGGCGACGCGCCTCCTCGGCCTCCCGCCGCGCTGCGGCCGCCTCGGCACGGGCCTTCGCGGCGTTGCCCTCGGCCCGCTCGACGCTCGCGGTCGCCGCCCGCACCTGTTCCTCCAGGTCCGGCCGGCGGCGCACGTCGCCCCACAGCGCGGCGAGCGCCGCCGCGCGGGCCCGGGCCGACGCCGCGGCGGCGTCGATGCGGGGCGCCTCCTGCTCGAGCCGGTCGGCCCGGTCGTCGAGCGCGGTGATCTCCGCGTCGGCCCGCTCGACCTCCCGCGCCGTGACGGCCAGGGCGGCGCGCGCGGTCTCGGCAGCCTCGGCGAGCGCATCGAGCTCCCCTGCCGGGTGCTGCGCGCGCCACGCCTGCAGCCGGGCGAGCAGCGCGCGGTCGGCGTCGAGGGACGCACCGAGGGACTCCAGCGCCTCCGCCCGGTCGCGCGTCTCACGGTCCAGCTCCACGCGGACCTGCTCAGCGGCCGCCTCGTCCAGCATCGCCGGATTCGGGGGGACGACGAAGTCGACGCCGGGCGCGGTGCCGTCGTCCGCGACGGCGGCCGTGGCCCCGACGGCGACGGCCGCGCACGGCAGCAGCCGCGCCCGCTCCAGCTCCTCGCGCGCCCGCGGGGCGTCCCCGGGGTTGTTGAGCAGCACGCCCGACACCAGGTGCGGCAGCCGCGCGACGACGGACGCGCGCCGCGCCTCGTCCAGCATCGTGAGGTAGCGCCAGCCGGAGTAGGCGGTGATCCCGGCGGCCTCGAGCACGCCGAGCACCTGCCCGATCTCCGCCGGCTCGGGAAGCAGGCCGCCGTCGCCGAGCGCCCGCAACGCGCGGGTGTCGCGCTCCTGGGCGGCGAGCAGCTCGGTGCGCTGCCGGTCTCCCGTGCCGATCGCGGCGACGAACCGCTCCGCCACGGCGGAGGCGTCGGTGTCGGGCCGGATCTCCTCGACGCCGAGCAGCTCGGCGAGCCGCGGTTCGGCCGCCAGCGCGTCCCGGGCGGCCACGGCCTCGGCCAGCGCCGACCCGGCGCGCTCGGCGGCGACCCGCGCCGTGTCGTCGGCGCGGCGGGCCTCGCCGCGCCGCTCGTCGGCCCCGCGGCGGGCACGGCGCAGCTCGGTCAGCTCGGTGTGCAGCGCGGCGAGCTCCTCGGCCGCCGACCCCGCCTCCGCCTCCGCGGCGGCACCGGCTGCGGCGACGTCCTCACCCTCGTCCAGGTGCCCGGCGGTGACGGCGGTGGCGATCGCCTGCGCGATCCGCGCCAGCTCGCCACGGGCCTGCTCGGCGCTCGCCGCGTGCGTCGCCGCGTTCCCGGCGTCGGCCAGCTCGGCGGCGCGGGCGGCGTCGGCGCGGGCGTCGGCCGCCGTGGCCGCCTCCTCGGCGGCACCGGCTGCGGCGTCGGCCTCGCGGACCATGGCACGCAGCCCCGCCGCCAGCGCGCGGGCCGCGTCCTGGCGTGCGCGCAATGCCGGACGGGCGCGTTCCTGCTCGGCGTCGACCACGCCCCGCAGCCGGCGCGCCTCGGCGTCGGCGACCTGGTGGCGCAGCAGCGGCTCCACCGCCTGCCAGCCGGCCACCTGCCGTTCCGCCTCGTCGTGCGCGTACCGCGCGGCGGCCTCGGCCTGCTGCGCCGCCGCCCGCTCCAGGAGCGCGACGCGCCGGCGCAGCTCGGTGCCGATCTCCTGGCGCCGACGTTCCTCCGCTTCCGCGCAGCGCACCCGCTCCTGGGCCTCTGCGTGCGCGGCCGCGGCGGCGCCCGCGCGCTCGTCCTCCGCGGCGCGCCGGGCCGCGATCGCGGCGGCGAGCGTGCGCGCGCCGGACTGCGCGCTCGCCTCGCCGTCACGCGCGGCGGCCGCGGCGCGCTCGGCCTCGGTCAGCGGGCCGAGCCCGGCGAGGGTGCCCTCGACGAAGTCGCGCTCGTGCTCCAGGTCGGCCCGTTGCGCCAGGCGGGTGGCGTAGCCGGCGACGAGGTCGGCGAGGTTCTGCGGCTCGTCGGGGTCGAGCACGGCGCGCAGCAGGAAGTCGACGAACGCCTCGTCGCTGGGGAACGCGAACGCCTCGGCCGCCTCACCCTCGCCTGCGTTCATGGCGCGCTGGTAGCGGAACAGCTCGGGGTCCAGGCCGACGTCGGCCAGGTGGCGCGTCCAGTCCCGCGGGCCGGTCTCCCACACCAGCTCGCACGCCGGCCGCGCGCGGTGCTCCTCCTGCACGCGGTCCTTGAAGCCTGCGGTGGTGACGCGCCGACCGTCCACGGTGAAGGGCAGGTCGTCGAGCCCGAAGCCGGGGCCGGGCCGGAAGGAGTACCAGGCGGCGCCCAGCTTCTCCGGGTCCGACGAGGTCACGTGCCCGCGCCACTCCGACACCTTGCCGGTGACCAGCAGCTGCCCGGTGCGGGTGTGCATCCACTCGCACACGACGTGGGCGACGTCCTCGCCGAGCACGAACTTCTCCAGCACCGTGGTGCTCGTCGTCCCGACCACCTGCCGGCGCCCCGGCAGCAGCACCGAGAACACCAGCTTGAGCAGCACCGACTTGCCGCCGCCGTTCTCCAGGAACAGCACCGACGCCGGCGCCGGGCGCCGCGGCACCCGTTCCAGGTCGTCGGGGGCGAACAGGTCGGCCTGCGACGCGACGCCGCGCACGGCCGGGCCGACGCCGCGCAGGTCGAGTGTGACGTCCTGGTAGCGCGCCCCGGGTGGTCCGACCGAGAACAGCCGGACGCGGTTGAGCTCATACATCCGGAGCCTCCAGCCCGGCCGGAGCACGCAGGCTGCCGGCCGCCGAGGCCACCGGCAGCACGCCCAGCTCCAGCAGCTCGTCGAACGCGCGCTGCGCGGCCAGCTCCCGCACCTGCACCTGGTAGCGCGGGGTGGTGCGGTACACGCCCTCGGTGCCGACCGCCACGAGGAAGCCCTGGTCGGCGAGGAACCGCAACGCCTTGCCGATGATCCCCCGGGTGGTCGCCTCCCCTGCGCGCCCGTCCTTCGTGGCCGTGGTCTCAGGGCGCCGCAACCACGCCCGCCAGGCCGCCTCCAGCTGCGGGGCGTCCGACTCCGGGTCGGTCTCCTGCCCGCTCGTGCGTTCTTCCAGCACGCGGCACGCCTCGCGCACGGCCCCGTCGACCTGGTCCACCGACACGCGCCCGACGTAGCTGTCGTCGCCCAGGTCGTCGGGCCGCGGGAACGCAAGCGCCGCCGCCGCGAGGTGCGCGAGGCCGTGCAGCATCTTGTCGGCCTGCCGATTAGCAAGGACCGTGCGCCGCGCGTACTCGTCCATCCGGATCTCGAACACCGACTCCTCGACCGCGGCCAGCACGATCCCCGACTGCGGCCCCGCCGCGAGCACCACCAGCCCCAGCCCGGCCGCCACGCGCTGCACGGCGTCGGCGAACGCGTCGTCGTCGCGGTAGCGGCGGACGAGCTCCCCGTAGCCGGCGTCACGGGTCGGCAGCGCCTTGGGCCGCATGCCGTGCGCCACCAGCCGTGCCGCGGACTCGACGTCCTGGGCGGAGACCTCCCGGCTCATGCGACCTCCTCCTGCACGTCGCGCCCCTGCTCGATGCCCTCTGCTTCGTCGAGCACGCCCGCCGTGGCCACGAGCAGATCGGACCCGCCGAACTCGGGGTCGCGCAGCACGGTGCCGTCGTCGAGGGCCAGCAGGACGCTCGGGTCGCCCTGATTGCGCGCGGTGCCGATGGCCGACCCGACGCCGTGCACGACGCGCAGCACCACGAGCGCGGGCAGGTCGGGGTCGACGTCGCGGGCCTGCGCCAGGAGCTCGGAGAGCCGGCGCACGGGAACCTCGTCCAGCACCGCAGCCGAGCGCGCCCACGCCCGCTCCCCGAACCGTTCCTCGGTCGCCGGCTCGAGGTCGGGCTCGACCACCGGTTGCCCGAGCGGGTCCCGTTCCAGGGGCGGGGTCAGCAGCGTCTCCACCAGCCCGGTGAGGCTCGGCACGCTCGGCACGCGCACGCCCGCGCCCGCGCTGAAGAACGCCGACGCCGGCCCGGTGGCCGCCGCGGTGTCCAGGCCGAGGCAGGGGCGCAGGAGCTGGCCGAACACGTCGATCGCCGCGCGCTTGGGGCGCCCGCTGAACTGCTGGCGGTCCTGCTCGGCGCGGAACGTCGCGCCCGCCTCCTGCAGCCGCGCCTGCAGCTGCGTGTGGCGCTGGATGCAGTCGTTGACGACGTCGACCAGTTCGGCGGCCTGCCGGCGGCGTCCGGGCTCGGTGGCCTCGTCGCGGGCGTCGGCGATGTTGGCGAGGATCGCGGTCTCCGCGCGGTAACGGGACTCGATGTGGGTGAGCGCCTCGTCGAGCAGCGCCGGGACCGCAGTCATCCAGTCCACCGTGCGCACGTCGCGGCGGGTGGCGTCCAGCTTCTGGCGCAGCGCCTCCGCGTACTGCACGGTGCGGTAGCGCGCCTGCTCCGCGGCGAGCCGGGCGTCGCCCAGCCGACCGCGGCTGATCAGGTTCTCCAGCTTGACCTCGGCGGCGACCTGCGCCGACTCCACGTCGGTGTCCAGCGCCCCGACGAGCACGTTGATCGCCTCGTCCGAGGAGCGCAGGTACACCTCGCCGTCCGGCGCGGCGACCTCGACCAGCAACTTGAAGTCGAAGCGGCGGCGCACGTAGCGCCCCTCGGCATCGACGCTGCCGTAGTCGACCTGGAACCCGCGGTCGAGGCTGCCCACGTTGATCAGGTTCTCGATCACCCAGTGCCCGACGTGCTCGTGCTCCCCTTGCGGGGCGTCCGGGGCCTGCGCCGCGACGAAGGGCCGCAGCCGCCGCACCACCTGCGCCTGGTCGGCGCCGTGATCGAAGTCCATCGCCAGCGTGACCTGGTCGATGGCCTGCAGCGCGATCTCCGCCATCTGGTAGCGGGAGGCCTCGAGCCAGTCCAGCCGGGACTTGCGGGCGTCGAGGTCGTGCAGCGGCGCCGTGCACGCCAGCGCCTTGAGCCGGCGGGAGACTCCCTCGTCCCCCGCCCGCGCCGCGCCGCCGTCCGCCATCACGGACGGGCACTCTACGGCCAGGCGTTGTTGCGACCACGGATCACCCGAACCGTCGGGCCACCGTCGCTCCGCGTGACGCACGCCGAGGTCGAGATCACCGCGGAGCTGGTGCGGGACCTGCTGCGCGACCAGCACCCCGACCTGGCCGATCACCGTGCGGGTCTCGGCGCGCGTGGCAGACGGCGCTGCTCACCCCGCCCCGCGTGCCGAGGCGCTCGCTGGTTGTTCTGCCGCATCTTTCATGATCAGGTAGACCTGAGAGGGATTCTGGGAAGATCCAACCCCCTCACGTCTATATGGTCATGAAAACACCTGTGAGCGCGCCGTCCCCGGCTCGCAGCCACTGCCCCACACCCCGCCCCTGGCCTTCGGCGCAGTCGGCCGAGTTCCCCTGCCCCTTCCCGTTGGCGGGGTAGCCCGGTTGGCAGAACTGCCGAATATCCGGGCTGGGTGGACAGCCGTCCCCGGCGCGGGCCCAGGCCTGTCCTGGACGAGTCCGTCGCTGCCGGGTGGGTGCCCACCTTGCGGTGGTCCCGTTCCACACCCTTATCGATGATCATTGGTCAGAGCGAAGGCGTGCCCACCTCCCGCGACCGGCGGGGGCCGGGAGGACCTGCAACGAAGTGATGCGGCTCAGGTCCCTGTCTCGCTGGTCAAGGCCGTTTCGAAGGGGTTCGAGAACGGCACCACAGCCAGGTGGGCACGGACCCGGCCGCCACGGGCTCGTCGAGAACGGGCCTGGGCCCGCGTCGGGGACGGCTACCCGGTCGACCACGGTATTCGTTGCTTGTGCCCCACTCGGCCACCTTCGGCGCGGAGGTCGACCTCGGCGCCGAACCGACTGCGCGTGAGACCTGGAAATGGGGGTGGGGCAGGAGGTGTCGAGCCGGGGACGGCGCGCCCACTGCAACCCGGGCTACGAGGCAGAGGAGGATCGCCTCTGATAGACCGGCAGACGACGTTTGCGGCAAGGGCGGCCAACACTCGTTGTTCTGCTATCGAGATAATCTCGGCGCGCAACGTTCACTATTGCACACGGTGAACCACCTGAACAGACCCATGCCATCGAACACCTGTTCGACTAAACTTGAGACATGTCCGCAGTCGCCGCCGCATACGAACACCTCCAAGAGGCGATCGAGGAATTGCGGACGGCTGCGGAATCCGCCCTGGCCTCCGACGGTGAACTGATGTCGGTGTTGTCGGTGACCGAAGGCGTGTCACGGCAACTGGACTACCTCACCGTCTCCACCACCGCCGCCCTGCAGCGCCGCGGCACGTTCGCCGAACGCGGCTACCGCAAACCCGAAAGCGCGTTGACCGACCTTCTCGGCTGCGACTCCTACGAAGCCCGCCGCCGCGTCGTGGCCGCGGAGCAGGCGTGCGAGCAGATCGGACTCGACGGCACCGTGATCCCCGCCCGGCTCCCCGCGACGGGGAAGGCGTTCGCCGCCGGGCACGCCGGTCTGCGTCATGTCGAGGTCATCGCCGCCCTGCTCAACACTGCGGAGGCGGGGCGGATCACCGACTGGCAACGGGCCGGGTTGGAAGAACAGCTGGCCGGTATGGCCGCCGAGTACTCGCCCGGGCAACTACGCAAGATCGGCACCCAACTCCTGGAAGCCCTCGACGACGACGGCCCCGAACCCGATGACAACCCGCCCGAGCCGGTCAACCGGCTGCAAGTCCGTAAGCGTCGCGACGGGTCAGGCGGCACGATCAGCGGTCAGTTCGACGACGCGGCGATGTTCGACGCGATCGCCACCGTCATCGACGCCAAAGCCAAGCCGCTCGGCCGCGATGATCAACGATCGACGGGGCAGCGTCAGGCCGAAGCCCTCGCCGACGCCTGCGGGTTCGTCCTCGCCCACGCCACCCTCCCCGACACCGGCGGGCGACGCCCACACCTCAACGTGCTGATCCGGCTCGAAGACCTCGAAACCCGCGCCCGCTCCGCGATGCTCGACTTCGGCGGCCGCATGAGCCCCACCTCGCTACGGATGCTGGCCTGCGACGCCGCCGTCGTACCCATCGTCATGAACGGCGCCGGGCAACCCCTCGACGTGGGCCGTTCCACCCGGGTGATCCCCGACGGACTACGCCGGGCGGTCACCGCCCGCGACCGTGGATGCGCCCACCCGGGCTGCGACCGGACACCATCGTGGTGCGAAATCCACCACATCTGGGAGTGGGAGCACGGCGGCCCCACCGAACTGGGCAACCTGGTGAGTCTGTGCAAAGTCCACCACCGCCTGATCCACGATTCCGGATGGGTGGTGCGAATCCGCCACGGGTTACCGGAGTTCATCCCACCGAAATGGATCGACCCGGAACAGAAACCACGCTGGAACCCCTGAGTCGACCCGATTCAGCCGGCGGTGAGCGGTGCCTCCACGAGGCGGTGCAAAGCGGGGTTCGGGTCATCCGGGCTCGTAACTAGTCAGGTCGGCGGGGCCGCTTGATCGACATGTGAGATGATCTTGGTGTGCCGGTCGAGGGTGAGCGTCCGTCCTACGACGAGCTCGCCGCGCTGGTCGCG
>NZ_NKYF01000017.1 GCF_002262885.1 Pseudonocardia sp. MH-G8
GATGGCCAGCACCAGGCAGATCCCATGGCCATCATCGGGCAGATCTCGTGACCGTCACCGGGCAGGTCTCACGGCCGCCGCTGGGCAGTTCCTACTGGCCCTTGACAATCATCGCGTGCTGATCGGTTCGAGTCGTACCTGAGGGCTGTCGCTGCGACCGTCGTGTACGGCTCGCCGCGGTCACCCCTGCTGATCCTTCCGAACGGCACCTCCGTGCTCTCGCCGCGCCGGCCGGTCGCCTCTGATCGTCGTGAGTCGCGCAGGAGCGTGGTTGGGCTGCAGTGGTGTGCTTCTCGCGGCGATCATGGCGGGCGGGTCGGGTCGGCCAGCGCGCCACCGGACCGGTTCGCGTGATCCTCGAGGGCTGTCGCGGGCCGGCCCTCGGCGCCGGAGGGCCCGGCCGCCCCGCGGGTCGTGACGGCGGGGGCGTTAGCGTTGCGCCTCGTGTCCGAACCCCGAGCCACCGCCACCGCCGACAGCGCCGACCCGGGCGCCGACCCGAGCGTCGACCCCGGCGTCGACCCGGTCGACCCCGGCCCGGCCGACGCGCTGCCCGCCCGCGGCGGCCCGTTCCGCGCAGGGGACCGGGTGCAGCTCACCGACCCGAAGGGACGTCACTACTCGCTCACCCTCGAGGCGGGCGGGCAGTACCACACGCACCGCGGCGGGCTGGCCCACGACGACCTGATCGGCAAGCCGGAGGGCAGCGTCGTCGCCTCGCCGGTCGGCACGCCCTACCTCGCGCTGCGCCCGCGCCTGGCCGACTACGTGCTGTCCATGCCGCGTGGGGCGCAGGTGATCTACCCGAAGGACGCCGCCCAGATCCTGATGTGGGGCGACGTGTTCCCCGGGGCCCGGGTGCTGGAGGCCGGCGCCGGATCGGGCGCGCTGACCTGCTCGCTCCTGCAGGCCGTCGGGCCCGACGGCGCCGTGGTGTCCTACGAGGTCCGCGACGACCACGCCGAGCACGCGGAACGCAACGTCGGCAAGTTCTTCGGCCGCCACCCCGAGAACTGGACGCTGCGGGTGACCGACCTCGCCGCGCACGACGCGCCCGACGAGCGGTTCGACCGCGTGGTCCTGGACATGCTCGCCCCGTGGGAGCACCTGGAGACGGTGTCGCGCGCGCTCATCCCCGGGGGCGTGCTGGTGGGCTACGTCGCCACGACCACGCAGCTGTCGCGCCTCGTGGAGGATCTGCGCAGCCAGCAGTGCTGGACCGAGCCGCAGGCGTGGGAGTGCCTCGTGCGCCCGTGGCACGTGGTCGGCCTCGCGGTGCGCCCGGACCACCGGATGCAGGGGCACACGGCGTTCCTCGTGACGGCACGCCGTCTCGCCGAGGGTGTCGTCCCGCCGCGGCCGCAGCGCCGTCCGACGAGTCGATGAGGCCGACTGGCTGAACGGCGCGCCTCCTGGCGGTGACCGGATCAACACGAGAGCCTGGCGTCAAGGTGCGTCCGGCTGAGTGGTGGATCACCGGTTCGTCGCACGGGTCCTGGCCCCTGTTGGCAGGTACCGTATGGAAACGGAACACGGAGGGAGGTTGCCGTGAACCCCTACGACGGTCCCGGCAGGCGTGAACCAGGTGATCGCGGCGAGCTCAGTCCCGCCGAGGCCGCCGCACAGATCCGCTTCCTCGAGGAGGAAGTGGCCTTGCTCCGCCGCAAGCTCACCGAGTCCCCGCGGCATGCGCGCGTCCTCGAGCAGCGTCTCGCAGAGTCGGCCAGCCGGCTCGCGCAGCTCTCCGCGCGCAACGAGAAGCTCACCGAGACCCTCAAGGAGGCGCGCGGCCAGCTCGTGGCCCTCCGCGAGGAGGTCGACCGGTTGGCCCAGCCGCCCAGCGGCTACGGGGTCTTCCTCACCCGCTACCCCGACGAGACCGTCGACGTGTTCACGTCGGGCCGCCGGATGCGCGTCGCGGTGTCGCCCGCCGTCGAGACGGCCGAGCTGAGCAGCGGCCAGACGGTGCGGCTCAACGAGGCACTCACCGTGGTCGAGGCGGGCGAGTACGACCGCATCGGCGAGGTGTGCGGTCTGCGCGAGGTGCTCTCCGAACCCACCGAGGACGGGGTCGCGGGCCGTGCGCTGGTGGTCGGGCACGCCGACGAGGAGCGGGTGGTGTGGCTGGCCGCTCCGCTGTTCGCCGGCCCGGACAACCCCGACGTGGTGGCGCTCAAGCCCGGCGACTCGCTGCTGGTGGACACGAAGGCCGGTTACGCCTACGAGCGGGTGCCCAAGGCCGAGGTCGAGGATCTGGTCCTCGAGGAGGTCCCCGACGTCGACTACTCCGACATCGGTGGCCTGTTCCGCCAGATCGAGCAGATCCGCGACGCCGTGGAGCTGCCGTTCCTGCACGCCGAGCTGTTCACCGAGTACGAGCTGCGCCCACCCAAGGGTGTGCTGCTCTACGGGCCTCCCGGCTGCGGCAAGACGTTGATCGCCAAGGCGGTGGCCAACTCACTGGCCAAGAAGGTAGCCGCCGTTCGGGGGGACAACCCCGAGGACGGTCGTGCGTTCTTCCTCAACATCAAGGGCCCCGAGCTGCTCAACAAGTTCGTGGGCGAGACCGAGCGGCACATCCGGCTGATCTTCCAGCGGGCCCGGGAGAAGGCCTCGGCCGGCACCCCGGTGATCGTGTTCTTCGACGAGATGGATTCGATCTTCCGCACCCGCGGCTCGGGCGTGTCCTCCGACGTCGAGACCACGATCGTGCCGCAGCTCCTGGCGGAGATCGACGGTGTCGAGGGCTTGGAGAACGTCATCGTCATCGGCGCCTCCAACCGCGAGGACATGATCGACCCCGCGATCCTGCGGCCGGGCCGCCTGGACGTGAAGATCAAGATCGAGCGGCCGGACGCCGAGGCGGCGCAGGACATCTTCTCGAAGTACATCACCGAGACGCTGCCGATCCACGCCGACGACATCGCCGAGTTCGGCGGCAACCGCAAGGCCTGCATCGACGCGATGATCCAGCGGATCGTCGAGCGGATGTACGACGAGACGGAGGAGAACCGGTTCCTCGAGGTCACCTACGCCAACGGCGACAAGGAGACCCTGTACTTCAAGGACTTCAACTCCGGCGCGATGATCCAGAACATCGTGGACCGGTCGAAGAAGTCGGCGATCAAGTCGGTGCTCGAGACCGGCCAGCCGGGGCTGCGCGTGCAGCACCTGCTGGACGCGATCGTCGACGAGTTCGCGGAGAACGAGGACCTGCCCAACACCACCAACCCGGACGACTGGGCGCGCATCTCCGGCAAGAAGGGGGAGCGGATCGTCTACATCCGCACCCTCGTCACGGGGAAGAACGCCGAGACCGGCCGCGCGATCGACACCGCATCCAACACCGGCCAGTACCTGTAGCTCCGGTGTCCGACGGCCCGGTTCCCGCTCCGGCGGGGCCGGGCCGTCGGCGTGTGGCGCTACCGTCGCCGCCATGACGAGCGAGCGGGAGGTGCGCCTGCGCGACGGGCGCACGCTGCGGGTCCACGACACCGGCGGGGACGGCGTGCTGACGGTGGTCTGGCACCACGGCTCGCCCCAGACCGGGGCGCTGCTCCCGCCGCTCGTGGAGATGGCTGCTGAGCGCGACGTCCGGCTGGTGTCCTACGGCAGGCCCGCGTACGGCGGATCGAGCCCGTTGCCGGGCCGGGACGTCGCGTCGGCGGGCCACGACGTGGCACAGCTGGCCGATGCCCTCGGCGTCGACCGGTTCGCGGTGATGGGGGCGTCCGGCGGTGGCCCGCACGCGCTGGCCTGCGCCGCCGTGGCCCCGCAGCGGGTCACCGGCGTCGTCTGCCTGGCCGGGATCGCGCCGTTCACCGGGGAGGAGGCCTGGTTCGCGGGCATGGCGTCCGACGGTGGCCTGCGCGCGGCGACGGCGGGCCGCGCGGCCCGGGCCCGCTACGCCGAGCGCGAGGAGTTCGATCCGGCGAGCTTCACGGCCGCCGACCGGGCCGCGCTCGAGGGCACCTGGGCGTCGTTGGGGGAGGACGCCCAGCGCGCCGGGGCTGCCGGCCCCGAGGGCCTGATCGACGACGATCTCGCGTTCGTCGCGCCGTGGGGAGTCGACCTGGCGGCGATCACCGCGCCGGTCCTGCTGGTGCAGGGCGGGCAGGATCGCGTGGTGCCACCCGCCCACGCCGATCTGCTCGCCCGCGGGCTCGCCCGCTCGCAGCTGTGGCTGCGGCCCGACGACGGGCACGTCTCCGTCCTCGATGCCTGCCCGGCCGCCCTGGACCGGCTCGTGGCCCAACGAACGACCACCTCCTAGGGGGGCAGCTCGTGGCACTGGTGCACACAGGCATGACCATGTCGTTGGACGGCTTCGTCGCCGACCGCAGGGGTGGCACGGCGCGATTGTCCGACCCTGCCGCTGCCGGCGGCAGTGAGTACATGGACGCGCTGATCCGAGCCACCGGCGCGGTCGTCATGGGCAGGCGGACCTTCGCGATGGCCGAGGATCCGGACTGGTTCGTCGGCAACTACGAGTTCCAGGTCCCGATCTTCGTGCTCACCCACACGCCGCCGCCGGTCATGCCCGCCCAGGACGGGCGGTTGACCTTCACGTTCGTGACCGACGGGATCGCCTCGGCGATCGCCCAGGCGAAGGCGGCCGCCGGGGACCGTGTGGTCCAGGCGCTCGGCGCCAGCGTGGTCCAGCAGGTCCTGCGCGCCGGGCTCGCCGACGAGCTGCACGTCGACGTGGCACCGGTGTTGCTGGGCGAGGGGCTGCGGCTCTTCGACGACCCGGATCTGGAGGGGGTCGCGCTCGAGAAGGTCGGCGTGCAGGAGGTCGGGGGGTTCACCTCGCTCCGGTTCCGGGTCGTCACGTAGCGAGCGGCGTCAGGTGCTGGCCGGGCTCTCGCAGCGTGCGCAGGAGCAGCCACCCCAGTGCCGGCAGCACGATCAGCGGGGCGAGCGCCACCTGGAGGGAGCTCTGGTCGGCCACGGCACCGATGAGCGGGCTGGCGATGCCGCCGATGCTGACGGTCAGGCCCAGGGTCACACCGCTCGCCGTGCCGACGCGCCGGGGCAGGAAGTCCTGGCCCAGCGTGATGTGCAGGGAGAAGGGCACGTAGAGGCAGGCAGAGGTCAGCGCCACGCAGGCGAACAGGAGCGGGCCGGGGACGAACACCACGCCCGCGACCGCGGGGCCGGCAAGCGCGTAGGACCAGCGCACCACCGCCACGCGGCCCCAGCGGGTGGCGAGCCTGCCCCCGAGCACGGTTCCCACGGCTCCGCCGAGGTACAGCACGAACAGCGCAGCGGTGCCGGCGAGCGCACCACCGCCGGTGCGCTGCTGGGCGTAGAGCGACAGGAACGCGCTCAGCCCGACGAAGACGACCGAGCGGCAGACGACGGCGCCCGAGAGCCTGCCGAACGAGGCCCAGTCGTCGGTGCCCGCGGCCCGGCCCGCGACCCGGGCGCCGGTGGACCGGGCGGCGGCCCGCACCCCGGCAACGCACGCGAGGGCGCCCAGGAGCGCGGGCACGATCAGCAGCGGGGACGCGCCGAGGCCACCGACGGCGACCACCGCGGCCACGAGCAGCGGCGCGGCGGCGAATCCGATGTTGCCGCCGAGGGAGAACCAGCTCATCGCCGTGTGGCTCCCGCCGCTCGCGGCCCGCGCCACGCGCGCCGCTTCCGGGTGGTAGGCCGCGACCCCGATCCCGGACACCGCGATCAGCGCCAGGGTCAGCGGGTAGGAGTGGCCGACGCCGGCGAACGCCACGCCGAGGCCGGCCACCAGCGTGCTCACCGGCAGCAGCCAGGGCAGCGGCCACCGATCGGTCAGCGCACCGAACAGCGGCTGCACCACCGACGACAGCAGGGACGCGGCGAGGACGAGACCGGCCGCCGCGGCGTAGGTGTAGGCGCGTTCGGACACGAAGTAGGGCACCAGGGCGGCCACTGCGCCCTGGTAGACGTCCACGCACGCGTGTCCCGAGGACAGCAGGGCGATCGGTCGGGTGCGGGTGGCGGATCGGAGCGGGGGCACGCACCGATCATCACGGCGACCCGCGTGTCGCACTTCCGATAAAGTGCCAAGTCATGCCGGAAGCCCGCCACCAGCCGGAGGCCCCGACCCGGGTCCAGTCCCTGGCCGCCGGTACGAGCATCGACGCCCACCGCCACGACGACCACCAGATCCTCTACGCGGGCTCCGGCGTGCTGGCGATCACCACCGGTGCCGGCACCTGGTTCGCGCCGGGCACGCGTGCGATCTGGGTTCCGGCGGGCACCGTCCACGCCCATCGCGCCCACGGCCACCTGGACCTGCACATGCTGGGGCTGCCGGCGGACGAGAACCCGCTCGGCCTGGCCGCGCCCACCGTGCTGGAGGTGGGGCCGCTACTGCGCGAGCTGATCCGCGCCTACACGCGCGCCCCGCACGACGACGGGCCCGCGCGCGGCCGGCTGCGCGCGGTCCTGCTCGACGAACTGCGTGCCTCCCCGCAGCGCCCGGTGCACCTGCCCGAGCCCACCGACCCCCGCCTGGCCGCCGTGTGCGATGTCCTGCGCCACGATCCCGCCGACAGGCGGACGCTGGCCGCGCTCGGCGCGGAGGCCGGCGCGGGCGAGCGCACCCTGTCGCGCCTCTTCCGCACCGAGTTCGGCATGAGCTTCCCGCAGTGGCGCACCCAGCTGCGTCTCTACCACGCGCTGCGGATGCTGGCCGACGGCGCGGCGGTGACGACGGTGGCCCACCGCTGCGGCTGGGCGTCCACGAGCGCGTTCATCGACGTGTTCCGCCGCACCTACGGCCACACCCCGGGCGCGCACACGAGCCGTGTCCGATCCGTTCATGACGGCGGGGCACCACCCCGCCTACCGTCGCGGCCATGACGATGGAGGCAAAGCTGGACGCGGTCGGCGTGGTGGTCGCCGACATGGCGAAGACGCTGGCGTTCTACCGGGCTCTCGGGCTGGCCGTGCCCGACGGTGCCGAGAACCAGCCGCACGTGGAGGTGCTGCTCGGCGGCGGCATGCGGCTGATGTTCGACACCGAGGACACGGTCCGCTCGTTCCACCCTGACTGGAAGCCGGTCGTGGGCGCCGGACGGATCGCCCTGGCCGTGGCCGACGCCGCCGCGGTGGACGCCGGGTACGCGGAGCTCACCGCGGCAGGCCACCACGGCGAGCTGGCGCCGTTCGACGCCCCGTGGGGGCAGCGCTACGCCTGCGTGCAGGATCCGGACGGCAACGGCGTGGACCTCTACGCGCCTCTGGGCAGCTGACTCGGCGCCACCCCGGCCAGTGCCCGGACCTCCCGCGACAGGTGCGGCTGGTCCGCGTAGCCGGCCACGGCGGCGGCCTGCGCGATCGGCACGCCGTCGTAGAGCAGCGCGGCGGCCCGCCGGAAGCGCAGGACGCGGCGCAGGACGGCCGGGCCGTAACCGAACGCCGCGAGGCAGCGGCGGTGCAGTGAGCGCTCGGTCCAGCCCAGGCGGTCGGCGGTGGCGCGGGCGGAGGCGCCGGCGTCGAGGTGGGTGGTGACCACCCGCAGGGCGGCCTCGGCGGGCGAGCCGGGCAGCGCCGCCGTCAACGCGAGGAGCACCGGGACGGGGGAGTGCCCCTGCTCCAGACGGGCGCGCGCCCGCCGCGCGAGCTCCGGACGCACCGCCTCCAGCGGCACCCGCTGATCGCGTACCTCGATGGCCGGCACCCCGAGCAGTGCCGGTAGCCGGCCGGGTGCGAAGCGCAGGCCCGCCCCGACGTCGCCGGGCTCGCGCTGCGCCGGGTGCGGGCCGGTGTCGGGTCCGGCGACGAGCAGCTCGCGACCCGTCCAGACGAGGTCCATGCAGCCGTCGGGCAGCACCTGCTGGACGCCGGCCGGCGCGTCGGCACCGACCCGCACCAGCCAGGCGCACTCCACCTCGCCCCGCAGCGCGACCGGCGGCAGGACCTCGCGGTAACCCACCCGGCAACGGTAACCCCGCCCCCTGACGGCTCGAGCCGTCCCCCGCCGCCCACACGATCGGTGCGAGATCCAGCTCAACGCCCTCGCAAGGGCGGAAAGCTCGATCTCGCCGCGATCAAGTACCCAAGATCTTTCCGAGATCGAGCTGAGCGCCCTCTCCGGGGCGAAGACCGCGATCTCGGATCGATCTACGTGGTCAGGGCGCCCGCCTCGACGGAGACCAGCCGCCGGGCAGCCGTGGCCTCGTCGGTGCCGCCCTAGGGTCAGCTGCCGACCTGCTGGACCCGGACGAACTCGAGGTGGCGTTCGTACTGGTCGAGGATGTCGTCGATCAGCTGCCCGTAGGTGTAGCCCATGACGTCGTAGCCCTGGCCGCCTTCCCGCAGGTGCACCTCGAGGCGGCAGTAGGTGTCGGTGCCCTTCGGGAACGCGGGCCCGTAGACGGGCACGGGTGCTTCGCGCGGCCGCACCTGGTACCGGAACGGATTCTCCTCGCCGAGGTCGGCGGCCAGCTCGACGAAGCGCGTGCCGTCCTCGGCGTGATCCTGCTGGGCCCGTGCCTGCACCCCACGCTCCTGCAGGTGGGTGGCCACCTCCTCCACGGCGGGCAGCGCCACCTCGGTCAGGAACTCCTCGGCGCGCTCGGTCCCGGGGAACGACATCGCCCGGTCGAGCCGCTGCCGCCAGCCCGGATCGCCGTGCCGGTGGCCGTCGGGCGTGCTGCGCCCGGACAGCGACGAGCGCAGGCTCTGCTGCTGGCTCTCCGCGTGCAGGGCCTCCAGCCGCAGCGCCTTGTACAGGCCGTACATCACGAGCACGAGCACGAACGCGAACGGCAACCCCATGATGATGGTGGCGTTCTGCAGCGCGGGCACACCGCCGACGACGAGCATGCCGATGGTGAGCAGGCCCGTGGCCACCGCCCAGAAGATGCGCACCCACGGCGCCCCGTCGGAGCGCACGGTCTCCAGGTGCGAGGTCAGGTTGCTCATCACCAGCGCGGCCGAGTCGGCCGAGGTCACGTAGAAGAGCAGCCCGACGAAGGTGGCCACCGCGGCGATGACCGTGACCCCCGGGTACTGGGCGAGGAGCTCGTAGAAGCCCTGCGCGTTGTTGGCCACCGTGTTCTCCCCGAACGCGGTGTTGCCGTCGCGCATGGTGTCGATCGCGCTGTTCCCGAAGATCGAGATCCACATCACGATGTAGGTGAACGGGATGACCAGCGTGCCGGCCACGAACTCGCGGATGGTGCGCCCGCGGGAGATCCGGGCCAGGAACAGCCCCACGAAGGACGCCCACGCGATCCACCACGCCCAGAAGAACAGCGTCCACGCGTTGAGCCACTCGACCGGCCGGTCGTAGGCGAAGGTCTGCATCGTCATGCCGGGGAAGGAGCTGACGAAGTCGCCGACGTTCTGCACGATCCCGTTGAGCAGGAACACGGTGTCGCCCACGACGAGGATGTAGAGGGCCAGCCCGATCGCGAGCAGCACGTTGAGCTGGGACAGCAGCTTGATGCCCCGGTCGACGCCGCTGACCGCCGAGACGGTGGCGATGGCGACCGCGACGGCCACCAGGCCGACCTGCGCCGCCGTCCCCTCGGGGATCCCGAAGAGGAAGAAGAGCCCGTAATTGAGCAGCACCACGCCGATGCCGAGCGACGCGGCGACCCCGAAGATGGTGCCGAGCACCGCGGCGAGGTCGACGGCGTTGCCGATCCCGCCGTGGATCCGCTTGCCGAACACCGGGTACAGCGCGGACCGGATGGCGAGGGGCAGGTTCCGCCGGTACGCGAAGTAGGCCAGCGCCATGCCCATCAGCGCGTACATGCCCCATCCGCTGATCCCGTAGTGGAACAGCGTCCACACCACGGCGTCCTCGGCCGCCGCCAGGGTGGCGCCCTCGCCCCGCGGCGGGGTGAGGTACTGCGTCACCGGCTCGGCGACGGCGAAGAACATCAGGTCGGTGCCGATGCCGGCGGCGAACAGCATCGACGCCCAGGCGAACGTGCTGAACTCCGGGCGTGAGTGCTCCGGCCCGAGCCGGGTCCGCCCCAGGCGGGACGCGCCCACGACGATCACGAAGACCAGGATCACGGTCGAGAGCAGGATGTAGAACCAGCCGAACCACTCCGAGATCCAGCCCACCACCGCGCCGATGGTGTCGGCGGCGGCGGTCGGGGCGATGATCGCCCAGAGTGCGATGACGAGGGTCACGGCGGCCGAGCCGTAGAAGACCACCGGCTTGATCCGGGTGCTCGGCCCCGCTGCCGTTGCCGCCGCGTCAGACCCGCTCGCGTCCATCGAGCCTCCTCGCTCCGCCACGGCACTGCGCCGCCGTGGAACCGGCGCAGCTTCTCATGCCGGGGGTCGGCTGCGAAGGATTTCGTCCGGGCCGGGCAGCTCCAGCGCGAGCAGCCGCGAGCTCAGCGACTTGCCGTGGGTGTCGAGGGCGAGCGAGGTGGTGACGCCGCCGTCGCGGATGCCGGTGCACACGAACTGCAGGGCCGCCAGCAGCGGCAGCTCGAACCGGCGCACCTCGCCGTCGACGTAGCGGGCGAGCTGGATGCGCACGCGCTCGGCGGTGAGCTCCCGGACGAGCAGCGGGTAGTCCGCGTCGTGGTACGGGATCACCGACAGGGTGGCGACGTTGCCCTTGTCGCCCGCCCGGCAGTGGGCGAGCTCATGCAGCCGGACGGGCACCGCCGGCCTCCAGGATCGTGACGTCGGGTGTGACGGTCTCGCGGGGGACGAGTGTGGACACGACCCCGATGACCTCGCCGGTGGACACGCGCACGCCGCCGCCACCGGCCGGGCCGTTCGTGTAGAGCGCCTCCACCTCGTGGCCGATGGTGTCGAGCACGTCCGCGTCGTCGGCGAGGGCCGCGACCCGGACCCGGCACTCGGCGTGCTCGTCGGACCCGGGAGGCGCCACGCCGAGCACGTCGATCCGCGGGCGCACCGCCACGCCGGCCAGCCGGGCGGCGAGGACGTCGGCGGCGAGTGCGGCACGCCGGTCGGCGCGGGGCCCGGAGTAGGAGATCTCCGCCTCGACCTTGTGGCCCGCCCGGTACCCGACGCTGACCTTGAGCCGGTCCGGCCGGGCCCGCCCGACCGCGCCGTCGACGCGGACCCGGTCCGGCCCGACCTGGTGCACGTGGACGCCGCGCAGGTCCAGCACGACGTCGGGGGTGCGGTAGCCGGTGGGGTCGGTGATCTCGTAGAGCAGCTGCTCGCACACGGTGGCGCGGTCGAGCACGCCGCCCGTGCCGGGCAGCTTGCGGTACTCGGCGCTGCCGTCGGCGCGGACGTCGGCGTAGGGGAAGCCCAGGCTCGCCAGCCCCGGCACGTCCTTCACCCCCGGGTCGGCGAAGTAGCCCCCGGTGAGCTGGCCCGCGCACTCGAGCAGGTGCCCGACCAGCGTGCCCGCGGCGGCGAAGGCGGGGTCGGTGAGGTCGCCCCCGAGGCGGTGTGCGAGCGGGGCCAGGAACAGCGACGGGTCGGCCACGCGCCCGGTGACCACGACCAGCGCCCCGGAGCCGAGCGCGGGCACCAGCGCGTCCGCCCCGAGGTAGGCGTTGGCCGACACCACCTCGCCGTGCGCGCGCAGCGGACGGCCGTCCTCGAGCGCGGGGGCGTCCAGGTCGAGCCGGGCCAGGACGTCGTCACCGGTCACGACGGCGACCCGGGCCCGCGCACCGAGCCCGGCGAGCAGGTCGCGGGTGATCCGCCCGGCGGCCTGGGGGTTCGCCGCGCCCATGTTGGTGATCACCCGGACGTCGTTCGCCACCGCCACCGGCAGCAGCCGCTCGAACCGGGCGCGCAGCCGGGGGTCGTGGCCCGCCTCCGGGTCGCGCAGCCTGCGCTGCTGGCCGAGCGCGATCGTGCGCTCGGCCAGGCACTCCAGGACGATGTCGTCGAGCCCCGCCCGCTCGGCCAGCTCCACGGCGGGCTCGAGGCGGTCCCCCGCGAAGCCCGCGCCACTGCCGATCCGCACGCTCCTCATGCCCCTCCCGAGAGCGAGATGGCGCCGGTGGCCAGCGCCACCACCGTCATCACCAGCGTGGTGCCGAAGGCCCACCCGAATACCTTGCGCTGGTGCGCGCCCAGATCCACGCCGGCCATGCCGACCAGGATGAACGTCGACGCGGTGAGCGGGCTGAGCGGGAACCCGGTCGTCATCTGCCCGAGGATCGCCGCACGCGCCACCTCGGCCGGATCGCCGCCCAACGCCGCTGTGGTCTCGGCGAGCACCGGCAGGACGCCGAAGTAGTAGGCGTCGGGGGTGAACACCAGGCTCAGCGGCATGCTCGTGACGGCGACGAGCAGCGGCAGCACGCCGCCGGCGCCGCCGGGCACCATGCCCACGAGCGCCCGCGCCATCGCCTCGATCATCCCGGTGCCGCCGAGCACGCCGGTGAACACGCCCGCGGCGAAGATCATGGTCGTGACCAGCACGACGTTGTGCCCGTGCCGGTCGAACAGGTCCTTCTGCGCCGCCCAGCCCGGCCGGTTGACCAGCAGCGCGAGCACGAACGCCAGCACGAAGACGACCGGCAGCTCGGCGAGCTGGGCCAGCAGCACCGCCACCAGCGCGAGCGTGAGCACCACGTTGAGCCAGAAGCGGACCCGCTCGACGCGGGTCCGCGGCGGTGTGACGTCCGCGCGCGCGGCGCCCGGGGCGTCCGCCGGCCGGGCGCCGGTCGCGGCGTCGTCCGGCGCCGGGTCGTCGGCCGGGAGGGACACGCTCCCCACCCGGGCGCGCTCCTTGCGCCCGATCAGGAAGGCCGCGACGAGCACCCAGACGACGCCTGCACCCATGGCCGGCAGCACCGGGAGGAAGAGCTCGCTGCTGTCGAGCCCGAGTGCGGCCATCGCCCGCGCGGTCGGTCCGCCCCACGGCACCATGTTCATCACGCCGGCGCCGAGGCAGATCACCGCGGTGAGCACCAGCGGGCGCATCCCCAGCCGGCGGTAGATCGGCAGCATCGCGGACACCATGATCAGGAACGTCGACGCCCCGTCGCCGTCGAGCGCGACGAGCAGGGTGAGGACCGCGGTGCCGACAGTGATCTTCAGCGGGTCGCCGCCCGCCCAGCGGACCACGCGGCGCACCGCCGGGTCGAACAGCCCGGCGTCGACCATGAGACTGAAGTACAGCACCGCGAACGTGATCATGATCGCGACCGGGGCGACGGTCTCGAGGCCGTCGACGACCAGCTCGCCGATCCGACCACCCGCACCCACGGCGACGGCCGCAAGGATCGGCAGCACGGTCAGCGCGATGAACACCGACACGCGCCGGGACAGCACGGCCACCAGGAAGGCGGCGATCGTCAGGAATCCGGTCGCGGCGAGCATCATTGACCTCCGGCGTCGAGTCGCGGTCACTCTCCGCGAGGCACGTCATGCAGGTCAAACACTTGTTTGCGATAGATTCATGCGCTGTGCGCACGGATCTGACGTTGCAGCAGCTGCGCGCGGTGGTCGCCGTGCACGACGCCGGGAGCTTCACCGCTGCGGCCGAGGCGCTGCGCGTCGCCCAGTCGTCGCTGAGCCGGGTGGTCGCCGAGGTGGAGCGCCGCGTCGCCACCCCGCTGTTCGCCCGCACCACCCGCCGGCTGGAGCCGACGGCGGCCGGCTCCGAGTTCGTGGCGGCGGCGCGGCGCGCGATCGGCGCCGTGGACGCCGAGATGCGCCACGTGGAGGGCTTCCTCGTCGGGCGCGCGGGGCGCGTGCGCATCGCGACGCTGCCGTCGCTGGCCGCGATCCTGCTGCCCGGTGTGGTCTCGACGTTCCGGCGCGACCGGCCGGAGGTGGCGCTCTCGATCGAGGACGCGCTCTCCGCCGAGGTCCTGCAACGGGTGCGCAGCGGGACCGCCGACCTGGCCGTCACGGTCGTGTCCGCAGTGCCCGACCCGTTGGACGACCTGGTCGTCACGCCGGTGGCCACCGACCGGTTCTGCTGCGTCTTCCCGCCCACGCACCGCTTCGCGGGGCGGGCGAGCGCGGCCTGGACCGAGCTGGCGGGGGAGCCGTTCATCGCCTTCGACCGCACGACCAGCATCCGCCAGCACGTGGACGCCTCGCTGGCCGCCGCCGCGGTGGTGCCGCGCCAGGTCCTCACCGCCCGCAACATCGCCGCCGTGGCGGGGCTGATCGCGGCCGACCTGGGGGTGTCGGTGGTGCCGGGCCTCGTGCTGCCGCTGATGGGGTTCGCCGGCGTCGGGCACGTCGTGCTGGGAGAGCCGGCAGCGCACCGCCGGATCGCGGTGGTCCGGACCGGCGCCCGCCCGCTCCCACCGGCGGCGGCGGCGTTCGTCGAGTTGCTGACGGACCCGACGGGGGAGCGCCCGGGGCTCCCCGAGCAGGCGAGCTGGGTCATCCCCGCAGCAACGAACGGCACCCTCGTCGGCTAGGGAGCGACGAGGGTGCCGTTGGTTGCGGGGTTCGGGGTCAGGACTGGCGCAGGACCGCCTGGATCTCGAGGGCGATCTGCACCTTGTCGCTCAGGACGACGCCGCCGCCGTCCATCGGGAGCTTGATGTCCACGCCGAAGTCGTTGCGGTCGATCGTGGTCGAGGCGGAGAAGCCGGCGCGGGTGCCGCCGTAGGCGTCCGGCCCGACGCCGTTCACCTCGAGGGCCAGTGCGACGGGACGGGTGTTGCCCTTGATCGTGAGCTCGCCGTCCAGCACGAGGCCGTCGTCACCGCTGCGCAGCCCCGTGGAGCGGAAGGTCCAGCGCGGGTGGTTCGTCACGTCGAAGAAGTCGGCGGAGCGGATGTGGCCGTCGCGCTGCTCGTTGCCGGTGTCGATGGAGTCGGCGTCGATCGTGGCGTTGACCGAGGAGCCGCTGAGCTGCTCGCCGGTGACGATCTCCCCCGCGAACGTCGCGAACCGACCGCGTACCTTGCTCACCATCATGTGACGGATCGTGAAGGAGGCGTCGGAGTGGACGGGGTCGATGTCCCAGGTACCCGCGAGGTAGCCGGGGATGGCGGTCGTCTCTGCTGTGGTCATCAGCTCTCCCAAAGTTAGTTGAACGCTCAGTTGTTGACGCGGACACTAGCTCAAGGCATATGAGCGTTCAACTATTCCGGAGGTGTGGTGTCGGACACACAGTGGCTGAACCCCGACGAGCAGCACACGTGGCGCAGCTTCCTGACCGCGAACCGGCTGTTCTTCGACGGCATCGAGCGGCAGCTGCAGCAGGAGTCGGGTCTCCCGCACGCCTACTACGAGATCCTCGTGCGGTTGTCCGAGGCACCGGACCGGCAGCTGCGGATGAGTGGCCTCGCCTCCACGTCCCTGTCCTCGCGCAGCCGCATCTCGCACGCCGTGGCACGGCTGGAGGAGTCCGGGTGGGTGCGGCGCATGCCCTGCCGCGACGACAAGCGCGGCGCGATCGCCGAGCTCACCGACGAGGGGCTGACCAGGCTGGAGGGGATCGCGCCGGCCCACGTCGACGCCGTGCGTCGCGGGCTGTTCGACGCACTGTCCTCCGCGCAGGTCGCCGCGTTGCGCGACATCAGCGACACCCTCGTGGCGCACCTGTCCGACGGGCCCGTGTGGCCGGCCTCGGGCGACCCCGGCCCCTCGGCAGGCGCCCGCGACGGACGGTAGCGGCCCGGCGCGGGTCGCCGCCCGGCAACGTCGACGTCATCTCCCGGTCGTCCCGTCCGGGTGGGATGCCCCCATGCCGTCCCTCCGCACGCTCCCCCCGCGCATGCTCCGCGTCCCGGCCGCGCTCGCCCTCGTCGTGACCTCGGCCGCGTGCGGCTCCGCGCCTGCGCCCGCCGCGCCCGCGGTCGAGCCCGCCGCGCCCGCCGCCGCTCCTGCCGTGCCCGCCTCGCCGCGCCCGCCGCTGGAGGTCGCCGGTTTCCTCGGCGAGCAGCGCATCCCGCCCGGCACGCAGTTCGCGGGCACCACCGTCGGCGGGTTCTCCGGCCTGGACCGCGATCCGGCCGACGGCACGTGGGTGGTCGTCAGCGACGACCGGTCCGAGCTGGCGCCCGCCCGGTTCTACACCGCCGACCTGCGCTTCGACGGCGCTGACGGGGCGCTGTCGGCTGTCGAGCTCACCGGTACGACCTCGTTCCTGCGTCCGGACGGGTCGCCGCACCCGCCGCTTCAGGGCGGCGACGGCACCACCGTCGACCCCGAGGACATCCGGATCGACCCGATCGGCGGCGATCTGCTGTGGAGCCAGGAGGGCGAGCGGATCGTCCCCGCCGACGGCGGCCCGCCGACGCTGATCGACCCGACCGTCCGGTTCGCCGCGCGGGACGGCCGGTTCGGCGCCGAGCTGCCCGTCCCGCCGGAGTGGCGGGCCGACGCGGGGGAGCGCGGCATCCGCCAGAACCTCGGCCCGGAGGGCCTCACCTTCGCCGACGGCGGCAGGCTCGTCGTCACGGCGCTGGAGGGCCCGCTGCTGCAGGACGGGCCGGTCCCGACGCGGACGGCCGGGGCGGTGTCCCGGATCGTGGTGCAGACCCGCACCGGCGAGGTGGTCTCCCGCTTCGCCTACCCGCAGGAGCCGATCTTCGCCGACCCGGTGCCCGCCGGCGGGTTCGCGAACAACGGCGTGACGGCGCTGCTCGCCGTCGACGACACCGATCCCACCCGCTTCCTGGTGCTCGAGCGCTCGTTCGTCACCGGGGTGGGCAACGCCGTGCGCCTCTACGAGATCGACACCGCAGGCGCCACCGACATCCCGGAGGGCCGGCCCGCAGGCGAGGCGACGCCGGTGCGCAAGCGCCTGCTCCTGGACCTGGCCGAGCTCCCGCTGGCCTCGCTGGACAACGTCGAGGGCATGGCGTGGGGCCCCGACCGCGCCGACGGCTCGCGGACCCTGGTGCTCGTCAGCGACGACAACTTCAGCGACACCCAGGTGACCCAGTTCGTGGCGGTGGCCGTCCGGAATTGACGGCCCGACTGCGGCCTAGAGTCGTACCCATGGCTTCTCATGTCGATGTCGTGGTCCTCGGAGCGGGTCCCGGTGGGTACGTGGCGGCGATCCGGGCCGCCCAGTTGGGCCGCAGCGTCGCGGTGGTGGAGGAGAAGTACTGGGGCGGGGTCTGCCTCAACGTCGGTTGCATCCCGTCGAAGGCGCTGCTGCGCAACGCGGAGCTCGCGCACCTGGTCACGTCCGAGGCGAAGACGTTCGGGATCTCCGGTGACGTGTCGTTCGACTTCGGGGTGGCGTTCGACCGCAGCCGCACCGTCGCCGACGGGCGCGTCAAGGGCGTGCACTACCTCATGAAGAAGAACAAGATCACCGAGTACGACGGGCGGGGCTCCTTCGTCGACGCCTCGACGATCGAGGTGGCGCTCTCCGGCGGCGGCACCGAACGGATCACCTTCGACGACGTGATCATCGCCACCGGGGCGCAGACCAAGCTGCTGCCCGGCACGTCGCTGTCGGAGCGGGTCGTGACCTACGAGGAGCAGATCCTCACCCGCGAGCTGCCCGGCAGCATCATCATCGCCGGAGCCGGCGCCATCGGTGTCGAGTTCGCCTACGTCATGCGCAACTACGGCGTGGACGTCACGATCGTCGAGTTCCTGGACCGGCTGCTCCCGCTCGAGGACGCCGACGTCTCCAAGGAGCTCGCCAAGCGCTACCGCAAGCTCGGGGTGCAGGTGCTCACCTCCACCCGTGTCGAGTCGATCGACGACTCCGGTGAGCAGGTCACCGTGACCGTCACCGGCAAGGACGGGCAGACGAAGGAGTTGCACACCGACAAGGTGTTGCAGGCCATCGGCTTCACCCCCAGGGTCGAGGGCTACGGGCTGGAGAACACCGGCGTCGAGCTCACCGAGCGGGGTGCCATCGCGATCGACGACCGGATGCGCACCAACGTTCCGCACGTCTACGCGATCGGCGACGTCACCGCGAAGCTCATGCTCGCCCACGTCGGCGAGGCGCAGGGCGTCGTGGCGGCCGAGACCATCGCCGGCGCCGAGACCCAGGAGCTGGAGTACGTGATGATGCCCCGGGCCACGTTCTGCAACCCCCAGGTCGCGAGCTTCGGCCACACCGAGGCGCAGGCCCGCGAGCTGGCCGAGGAGAGGGGCTGGAAGGTCAAGGTCGCCCAGTTCCCGTTCACCGCCAACGGCAAGGCGCAGGGGTTGGGGGAGCCCGGCGGGTTCGTCAAGCTGATCGCCGACGACACCCACGGCGAGCTGCTCGGCGGCCACCTCATCGGCCCGGAGGTCACCGAGCTGCTGCCCGAGCTGACGCTGGCGCAGAAGTGGGACCTCACCGCCACCGAGCTGGCCCGCAACGTGCACGCGCACCCCACGCTCTCCGAAGGGCTCCAGGAGGCGATCCACGGCCTGGCCGGTCACATGATCAACCTCTGAGGGCGCGGCTCACCGCCGACACGCTCCCCCAGGGTCCACAGGATCTGCTCGGCGTGCGTCCACAGCACCGCGCCGCCGACGCCCCGCACGAGGTGGCGGGTGGCAGTGGGGATGCGCTCGGCCAGGGTCACGCCCTGGTCGGGCGAGTGGCTGTGGTCGTGCTCGCCGTACCACAGGTCGACCGGAGCCGTGATCGTCGAGAGTGCGATCTGCCAGCGCGACATGGCCAGGAGGGTGTCGCGGGCGTAGCCGTCCGCGCCCTGGGCGAACCCTTGGGCCAGTGCGCGCCGGTACGCGGCCGCGAACCCCGGCTGCCGGTAGACCTCGAGGTCGCACGCCGCTCCGGCGCCCTCGACCATGTCCCACATCCGCTCGGGGGTGAAGCCGCGGAAGACCCCCTCTGCCTCGGAGGGGGCGGACCCCGCGAGGTCGACCAGGCTGCGCAGGTGTGCGGGCAGCGCGTCGGCGAACCCGGGTGCGGCGACCTCGTCGGCCGCGGAGGCCAGTGCGAGCGCCTCGATCGCCCCGGCCGCGGCGCAGGCGAGAGCGAACGGTGCACCCTGGGAGTTGCCGACCATCGCGGGCCGCCCCAGGTCGCGGCGCGCGGCGAAGGCCGCCACGTCCGCGGCGAAATCCGTGAACGTGCGTTGCGGCGCCGGGGTCGAGGTACCCAGCCCCGGCCGGTCCAGGGCGATCAGCCGGATCCGGAGGTCGTCGACCACGTCGGCTCCGAACCCGAGGTGGCTGCTGGTGGCCGCACCCGGTGCGAACAGCACCGGTGCGCCGTCCACCGGGCCCCACTCCGCCCAACCGAGCAGCCGCCCGTCCGGGAGCGGGGTGGTTCCGGAACGCAGCGGATCGGCGACGGCCACGGGCATGGCGTGATCATCCAACTCGGCCCTGCGCGCGGCGAGGCGTTTTCGCCTCCGTCCAGCGCTGCGCGGGCGGCGGCGTGAAGCCGCCGAACTCGCGTTCGGCGAGTTCGGCGAAGCGGATGGTGGTGTGGTCGGCGAACATCCCGCCGATGGCCTGCACCCCGATCGGCAGGCCGTCCTCGGAGGTGCCCACGGGCAGCACCGTGGCGGGCAGGCCGGGCAGTGTGGCCACCCCGGCGAGGGCGAGCTGGTCGAAGTAGTCGTGGTCGGCGCCGTCGATGCGGATCCGGCGCGTCGGGATCGGGCTGTGGTCGTGCGGGAACGCCGGCACCGGCATGACCGGGCACACCACCACGTCGAACTCGGCGAACAGCGCGCTGAAGCGTTGCCGCAGCAGCGCGCGCTCGTCGTCGGCGAGCATCCAGTCGCGGTGGCTCAGCACCGTGCCGCGGCTGCGTTCGGCGGCGAGGCCGTGGTCGTCGGGGCCCAGCCGCGCGGCACCTTCGCGGGCGCGTTCGTATACCTCGGACGGGTAGCGCGAGCCGAGTTCCGACAGCAGCATTCGCATGTAGAGGCGGGCCGCGGCAGCCAGGTCCGGCAGCAGCCGGCTCTCGCGCGCGACCGTGGCCCCGGCGGCGGTGAGGCGTTCGGCGAAACCGGCGATCGCCCGGCGCACGCCCGCACCCGACGGGATCGACGGGTGCGACTCGACGACGAGGACGCGGTGGCCTGCCAGGCTCTCGTGCCGCGGCGGTGGCAGCGCGATCCGGTAGGCGGCGCGGGAACCCAGCGGGTCCGGTTCGGTGAGCAGGTCCAGCAGCAGCCGCAGGTCCGCCGCGCTGCGCGCCATCGGCCCGATCACCGCCAGGTCCTGGTCGGCTGCCACCACGGGTGTCCCGGGCGCCGTGTGCCCGCGCGTCGGCACCAGCCCGAGGGTCGGCTTGTGCGCGTAGACGCCGCAGGCGTGCGCCGGGTTGCGCAGGGAGCCCCCGATGTCCGAGCCCAGTGACAGCGCCCCGAAGCCGGCGGCCAGCGCCGCCGCCGACCCACCCGACGAGCCGCCCGGCGTGCGGTCCGGGTCCCAGGGGTTGTTCGTCGTCCCGTAGATCGCGTTGTAGCTCTGCAGGTCCCCCAGGACGAGGGGCACGTTCGTCGTGCCCAGCACGACCGCACCCGCCGCCTTGACCCGCTGCACCGCCAGGGCGTCGGTGTCCGGGACGAACCCGGCGAACTCCGGGATCCCCCAGGTGCTCGGCAGGCCGGCCACGTGGAAGGACTCCTTGACGGTCATCGGGATCCCGAGCAGCGGTCGGTGCTCGCCCCGCGCCCGCGCGGCGTCGGCGTCCCGGGCCGCCTCGAGGGCCCGGTCGAAGTCCCGCTGGCAGACGGCGTTCAGCGCACCGTCGTGGCGTTCGATCCGCGCGATGGCGGACTCCGCGAGCTCCACCGCCGACACCGCACCGTCGGACAGCAGGCCCGCCAGCTCCGTGGCGCTCCGGTAGTCGAGGTCGGTCACGTCCATCTCCCCCCCGTCGAGGATCGTCAACTCGAGGATCGTCGCCGTCGAACCTAACGCGCCGGCTTGCGCTGGAGTGCACTCCAGCGCCTACGGTCGAGACCGTGACCGTCACGCCCGACGCCGGCTCGCTCGGCATCCGCGCCGTATCCGAGCTGACCGGCCTGAGCGTGGACGCCCTGCGCTGGTACGAGCGTGAGGGCCTGGTGCCGCTCGTCGACCGCGGCGCCGACGGTCGTCGCCGGTACCCGGCTGCCGCCATCCGCTTCCTGCGCCTGGTCACGGCGTTGCGCCGCACCGGCATGCCCGTCGCGCAGGTCCGCGAGTTCGTGCAGATGGGCACCGGACGGACGTGGCACGAGCAGCGGATGGCACTGCTCGTGCAGCGCCGCGCCGCGGTCCGGGCGCAGCAGGAGGAGCTGGCCGACGACCTCGCCGTCGTCGATGCGAAGATCGAGCACTACCGCGATCTCATCGACCGCGGGCTCGACTGCGAGGACGAGATCCGCGACGGCGCGGTGCTCCCCGTGGACGTCTCCGTCGGCGGCTGACCAGCCGGCAGGCACTCCTGGCCACTCCTGGCCACACCTCCACGGCGACCGCTGCGTTCGCCCGTTCCCGCACGCCCACGTCCCGAAAGGCTCGATCATGCACGACATCACCGCGCTGGCCGCCACGCAGCCGGGCGGCCCGCTGCGGCCGTGGACCGCCACCCGGCGCGACCCCGGACGCCACGACGTCGCCGTGCGCATCCTGTACTGCGGGATCTGCGCCTCCGACCTCAGCGCGATCGCGCACGCGCAGGGCGACGCCCCGCTGGTGCCGGGCCACGAGATCGTCGGCGAGGTCACGGCGGTGGGCGACGACGTGTCCCGCTTCGTCCCCGGCGACCTCGTGGCGATCGGCAACATCGTCGACTCCTGCCGCGAGTGCCCGGCGTGTCTCGCGGGCCGCGAGAACTGGTGCTACTCCTACCCCACGCTGACCTACGGCGGCGGTGCCGACCGGCACGGCAACCCGACGTACGGCGGCTTCTCCGCCGAGTACGTCCTCGACCAGCACTTCGTCTACACCGTGCCGCAGGGGCTCGATCCCGCGGCCGTCGCGCCACTGCTGTGCGCGGGTGTCACCACCTACGCACCGTTGCGGCGCCTCGGGGTCGGACCGGGGTCCACCGTCGGCATCGTCGGGCTCGGCGGCCTCGGCCACCTCGCTCTGAAGATCACTCGGGCGCTCGGGGCGGAGACCGTGCAGTTCACGACGTCCCCGGGCAAGGCGGAGGCGGCGCTGGCGCTCGGGGCCCACGACGCCGTCCTGTCCACGGACGAGAAGCAGATGGCCGCGCAGGCCCACCGGTTCGACCTCGTCCTCGATACCGCGGGCGCGCCGCACGCATTGGCGCCCTACCTGTCGACCCTCGCGATCGACGGCACGCTGTGCCTGGTCGGCCTGCAGGAGGGCCCCCTCGACGTGACGCCGCTCGACCTGGTGGTCGGCGCCAAGAGCATCGCCGGTTCCGGCAGCGGCGGCACCGTCGAGACGGCGGAGATGCTGGAGTTCTGCGCCGAGCACGCCATCAGCGCCGACATCGAGCTGGTGACGACCGGCGGGATCAACGAGGCCCTGGCCCGGCTGGCCGCGAGCGACGTCCGCTACCGGTTCGTGGTCGACATGACGTCCTGATCACGCGGACGGTCGAGCCCGCGCCGCCAGCCAGCGCTCGATCGCCACTCGGCCGTCGGGGACGAACGGCCAGCGCCCGGGGTCGTCGAGCCGGGTGCGCAGCTGCGCGAGCGTCACCCATTCGCCCCAGACGACCTCCTCGGGCTGGTGGCGCAGCGGGCCGTCCCAGCGGGCCTCGTAGGTGAACAGGTGGCAGCGCAGCGTGCCGTCGTCGTAGGGCACCCGCTCCCGCGGCAGCAGGGGCACGCTGCGCACACCGAGCTCCTCCTCGAGCTCGCGGGCGGCGCCGTCCTCGGGCGCCTCGCCCGGGCCGAGCACGCCCCCGGCCCAGCAGTCGTAGCAACCGGGGAAGATGAGCTTGTCCGGCGCGCGCCGGTGCAGGTAGACGCGCTCGCCGTCGCCGGAGCGCACCAGCACCGCGGAGCTGGCGTGCCACCGCCGGTCGCGGTAGACGACCCCGCGCGGAGCCACCCCGATCTCCCGTCCGTCCGCGTCGTACACCGCCACTGCCTCGTCCTCTGCCCGCACCTGCTCATCATGGCCCGCGCCCGGGCTACGCTCGGGCCATGCGCACGCACGTGGAGGCCGGCCGGTGACCGCCCGCCGGATCATGGGCACCGAGGTCGAGTACGGCATCTCGGTGCCCGGCGACCCCACCGCCAACCCGGTGATCACTTCCACGCAGGTGGTGCTCGCCTACGCGGCCGCGGCCGACATCCCGCGCTCGCGCCGGGCCCGCTGGGACTACGAGGTGGAGTCCCCGTTGCGCGACGCGCGCGGTTTCGACCTCTCCGCGCCCACGATGCACAACCCCGCCGAGTCCGAGCTCGACGACCTCGGCGCCGCCAACGTCATCCTCACCAACGGGGCGCGGCTCTACGTCGACCACGCCCACCCCGAGTTCTCCACGCCCGAGGTCACCACCCCGCGCGACGTCGTGGTCTGGGACAAGGCGGGGGAGCGGGTGATGGAGGAGGCCGCCATGCGGTCGGCCACCGTGCCCGGCGCGCCGCGCATCCAGCTCTACAAGAACAACGTCGACGGCAAGGGTGCGAGCTACGGTTCGCACGAGAACTACCTGATGAACCGGTCCACGACGTTCCCGTCGATCGTCGCGGGCCTCACCCCGTTCTTCGTCACCCGCCAGGTGATCTGCGGGGCCGGCCGCGTCGGGCTCGGCGCCACCGGTGACGAGGCGGGCTACCAGCTCTCCCAGCGCAGCGACTACATCGAGGTCGAGGTCGGGCTCGAGACCACCCTCAAGCGCGGCATCATCAACACCCGCGACGAGCCGCACGCCGACGCCGACAAGTACCGGCGGCTGCACGTCATCATCGGCGACGCCAACATGAGCGAGTACTCCACTCTGCTCAAGGTGGGCACCGCCGCGCTCGTGCTCGACATGATCGAGGCCGGGGTCCGGTTCGACGAGCTGCGCCTGGCCGAACCGGTGCGCTCGGTGCACCGCATCAGCCACGACCCGGGCCTGAAGACGCTCGTCGAGCTCAGCGACGGTCGCAAGATGACCGCCCTGGACGTGCAGCGCGCCTACTTCGAGAAGGCCCGCAAGCACGTCGAGAACACGCTCGGCGCCGATGTCGACGACGCCACCGCCGAGGTGCTCACCCTCTGGGGCGAGGTGCTCGACGACCTCACCAACGACCCGATGAGCACCGCCGACCGGCTCGACTGGACGGCGAAGCTGCGGCTGCTGCAGGGCTACCGCGAGCGCGACGGCCTCGCGTGGAACTCCGGCAGGCTCGCGCTGGTCGACCTGCAGTACACCGACGTCCGCACCGGCAAGGGCCTCTACAACCGGCTGGTGGGCCGCGGCTCCATGAAGCGCCTCGTCACCGAGGAGCAGGTGGTCGCGGCGATGAAGAGCCCGCCGGAGGACACCCGCGCCTACTTCCGGGGCCGCTGCCTGGAGCGCTACCCGGCCGAGGTCGCCGCCGCGTCCTGGGATTCGGTGATCTTCGACCTGGGCCGCGAGTCGCTGGTCCGCATCCCCACCCTCGAGCCCCTGCGCGGCACCCGCCGCCACGTCGGCGAGCTGCTGGATCGGTCCCGCACCGCGGAGGAGCTCGTGGAGGCGCTCACCCGCGGCTGACGCAAGATGCGGGCGTGTCGCCGATCCGCTCGGTAGTGTTCACCTACACCGGCCGGTGCGCGGTCGGCGGTGGGTAGGCGCGAGGAGGAATCACCATGTCGCAGGAGCAGACCAAGCGCCAGGGCGGCGGTGGGGGCGACGAGGAGGACGGCGCCGACGCCGCGGGAGCCGGCCAGGAGCGGCGTGAGAAGCTCGGCGAGGACGTCGACACCATCCTCGACGAGATCGACGACGTGCTCGAGGAGAACGCCGAGGACTTCGTCCGGGCCTACGTCCAGAAGGGCGGCCAGTAGCCGCTCCCCGCACCCCGCACGGACCTGTACGACCCCGCACGGAGAGAGGCCCCGACCTGACCATGTCGTTCCCTGAGCGTCCCTCGCTCGGCGCGCCCGCAGGCCTGGGCGCCTTCCTCGCCCCCGGCGTCACCTCCTTCACCGACTTCGTCGCCACCGCCGCACCACACCTGCTGCCCGGCCGGCTGCCTCCCGGCCTCCCGGCCGGCGCAGGTGCCGCTGCCGCGGTCGACATCCCGCACGGCACCACGATCGTCGCCCTGACCTTCGCCGACGGCGTGGTGATCGCCGGAGATCGCCGCGCCACCAGCGGCAACGTCATCGCCCAGCGCGACATCGAGAAGGTGTTCGTCACCGACTCGCACTCCGCGATCGGGATCGCCGGCACCGCGGGCTTCGGCCTGCAGATGGCCCGGCTGTTCACGGTCGACCTCGAGCACTACGAGAAGACCGAGGGCGTCTCGCTGTCCTTCGACGGCAAGGCCAACAAGCTCGCGGGGATGGTGCAGCAGAACCTCGGCGCCGCCCTGCAGGGGTTCGTCGTCATCCCGCTGCTCGTCGGCTTCGACCTCCACGCCCCCAACGGCTCGGGGGGCCGCATCGTCACCTACGACGCCGCGGGTGGGCGCTACGACGAGCTGCTGGGCTACCACGCCATCGGTTCCGGATCGGTGTTCGCGAAGTCGGCGCTCAAGAAGCGCCACAATCCCGGGGCCGACCGGACGGGCGCCGTCCGCGCCGCCGTCGAGGCGCTCTACGACGCCGCCGACGACGACACCGCCACCGGCGGCCCGGACCTCACCCGCCGGATCTTCCCCGTGGTCGTCAGCATCACCGGCCCGGAGGGCGCGGTGCGCCGGCCCGAGGAGGAGATCGAGTCGATCGTGCGTGACGTCGTGACCGGCCGCACCGAGAACCCGGGGGGCTGACCCATGACCATGCCGTTCTACTCCTCGGTCGACCAGCTGCTGCGCGACCGCTCCGAGCTGGCACGCAAGGGCATCTCCCGCGGCCGCAGCGTCGTCGTGCTCACCTACACCGACGGCGTGCTGTTCGTCGCGGAGAATCGTTCCACCGCGTTGCACAAGGTCTCCGAGATCTACGACCGCATCGGCTTCGCCGCGGTGGGCCGCTACAACGAGTTCGACAACCTGCGCACCGCCGGCATCCGCAGCGCCGACCTGCGCGGCTACTCCTACGATCGGCGCGACGTCACCGGCCGCTGGCTGGCCAACGCCTACGCGCAGCTGCTGGGCACCTCGTTCGTGGAGCAGCAGAAGCCCTACGAGGTGGAGCTGTGCCTGGCCGAGGTCGGCGCGCAGGCCGAGGACGACCAGCTCTACCGCATCACCTACGACGGCTCCATCACCGACGAGCCGCAGTTCGTGGTCATGGGCGGCACCACCGAGCCGATCAGCGCCAAGCTGAAGGACATCTACCGGGCCGGGCTGGAGCTCGCCGAGGCGATCGCGATCGCCGTGGAGGGCCTGCAGGCGGGGTCGGCGGCCAACGGCGGCACACCCGAGGTCCTGCGGGTCAGCGCCCTCGAGGTGGCGGTGCTGGACCGCGGCCGGCCGCGGCGGACCTTCCGGCGCATCGACGGCGACGCGCTGCGCGAGCTGCTCCCGGAGGCCAACCGCGGCGAGAGCGGCGCCACCACCGGGGTAGCGGGCGGCGACGACGCCCCGGCCGGTAGCGGCGCGGTCAACGGCACCGGCGACGACAGCTCCTGACGCGGTAGCTCACGCCGCGGCGTGGGCCACCCCGATCGCATGCCGGACGCTCGCCGGGTCGGCCAGCACGTCGAGCAGTGCGCGCGCCAGGTCCGCGCGGCTGATGCTGCCGCCCGGCACGTTGGCCTCGAGCGCGCTGCGGTACGCCCCGGTAACGGGTCCGTCGGTCAGGTACGGGGGCCGCACCACGGTCCACTCCGCCGTGCTGGCGGCCAGTAGCTGCTCCATGCGCTCGAGATCGGCGTAGACGTTGCGGTAGACCGCGCGGACGAGCGGCCGCAGCGTCGCGCGGTGCCACACCGGTTCCCCCGCGCCGCTGCGCAGCACCGGCTGGGCGCTGACGGCGACGATGCGGCGCGTCCCGACGTCCTCCATCGCCGACAGGACGCTGCCGATCGCCCGCGCGCACACTCCGGAACGGTCCGACCGACTGCGCGGCCCCAGCGCCGACACCACCGCGTCGCTGCCCGCCAGCGCAGGCGCGACGGACCGGAGGTCGAACACGTCGGCCACCACGCCGTCGACGCCGTCGACCGCCTGCGGGGTGCGCACGACGGCGACGACCTCGTGGCCCCCTGCCCGGGCCAACCGGATCAGCTGCCGGCCGGTGCCGCCGGTCGCGCCGAACACGGTGAGCCTCATGAGGCCCCCCGTGGGTGCGCACCCTGGAGCCGCCGCACGCCGACGAGCTCGATCGCGGCGTAGCCGCCGACCACCAGTGCCCCGGCGATCATGAAGGCGACGCCCGCACCGGTGAGTGGTACGAGGCCGGAGGCCGTGAGCACGAGCAGCGCCACACCCGACAGCAGGTTCCCCGCGACGACGGCCGCGCCGTGGTGCCACGGGATCCGGGGGTGGCCCGCGATGAGGCCGAGCGCCGCGGCCCCGCCGAGCATGGCGACCCCGAACGGCACCGACCAGGACGTCGGGAGGCCGAGCGGGCCGCTCAGCGGCGCGGCGCCCGCGAGCATCACGACGCCGAAGGCGCCCGTGCTCCACGCGTCGATCCGCAGGATGCGGCGCAGCAGACGGTCGTCGCCGCCCGTCGGGGACTGCGGTCGTGTGGTCGGTACGGCGGTGCTCACGGGTCCTCCTCGATCGGTACGTCAGCGGTGACGGTGCACCGCCGAGGTGCAGGGATCAATGACCTGCGAGGTCATGGCTGCGCTGATCTCGGGCCGGATAGGTTGGCGGACGTGGACGTCCAGCCCTCCCGGATCGGTGCCCTCCTGCGGGAGTGGCGGCAGCGACGCCGGCTCAGCCAGCTCGACCTCGCGCTCGTCGCGGACACGTCCACACGGCACCTGTCCTGCGTGGAGACCGGCCGGGCACACCCGAGCCGGGAGATGGTGCTGCGGCTGTCCACCGCCCTGGACGTCCCCCTACGCGAGCGCAACACCCTGCTGCTGGCAGCCGACTACGCGCCGGCGTACCGGGAGAGCAGCCTCGACGACGAGGACATGGCCGCGGTCCGGTCCGCGGTCGAGGTCATGCTGACCGCGCACGAGCCGTACCCGGCGGTGCTGGTGGACCGGTGCTGGAACGTGCTGGCCGCGAACCGCGGGATGGCCGTGCTCACCGACGACGTGCCACCGCACCTGTTGGCGCCGCGACCGAACGTGTTCCGCCTCGCCCTGCACCCGGACGGGCTCGCGGCGCGGCTGGTCAACCTGAGCGAGGTGCGCACCTTGTTCCTCGACCGGTTGCAGCGCCAGGTGAACGCATCGGGGGACCCGGAGCTGCGCGCGCTCCACGACGAGGTCCGCCGCTACCCGGTGCCGGCGTTCGACGGCGCGGCGGCGGGCGACGACGGGGAGGCGCGCCGCGCCAGTCCGATCGAGGTGCCGCTGCGGATCCGCACTCCGCACGGGGTCCTGTCGATGTTCAGCACCATGGCGACGTTCGGCGCCCCGGCGGACGTGACGCTGTCCGAGCTGGCGATCGAGCTGTTCTACCCGCTCGACGAGTTCACCTCGGCGGCGCTGCGCGGCACGAACCTTGACCTGAACCGGGCTTCAGGTCCCATGCTGGCCGCATGGCCGTCGAGCTGAACCACACCATCGTCTCCACCCATGACAAGCACGCCGAAGCGCGGTTCGTCACCGACGTGCTCGGCCTTCCCGAGCCCGGGTCGTTCGGCCCGTTCGCCGTGGTCGAGCTGGACAACGGGGCGAGCCTGGACTTCATGGACGTCGAGGGCGACATCGCTCCCCAGCACTACGCGTTCCTGATCAGCGAGGGCGAGTTCGACGCCATCGCGGCCAGGCTCCGCGAGCGCGGGGTGGACACCTGGGCCGACCCGGGCCACCGCAGCGCCGGGTTCAACACGAACGACGGTGGTCGGGGCCTCTACTTCGACTCGCCGGAGGGGCACAACCTCGAGGTGCTCACGCGGCCGTACGGCAGCGGGAGCTGACGAGGCCGGGTCAACCGAGGAACGGCCGGTTCCGGCCGCTCCAGTTGTCCTCGTTGCGCCGGTAGACGGGGATCGGTCGTTCCGCCACCCGGAACGTGAAGCGGCCGGCCTTCTCGATGACCTCGCCGTCGGTGGCGAGCATCCCGGGAACGGCCAGCTCCACGTCCAGCACACCCGCCTCGCGCTGGTGGTAGACGCGGCTGTGCCCGAGGGCGGCGAGCACGAGGGCGAGCACCGCCCGCAGCCGGGAGAAGCGGATGTCGGCGCGCAGCCACCGCACGTCCAGCAGCCCGGAGTCCAGCGACGGGCGCCAGGCCGGCACCATCCCGCGGGGGTGGTAGGGGCCGTTGCCCACGAAGAGGAACCACACCTCGAGCCACCGGCCGTCGACCTTGATCTGCACCGGCTCGGAGCGGCGCAGCACCACGACCAGGGCGGCGGCGAACGCGGGCCACTTGCCCCAGCGCGGCTGCCACTTCTCGCGCAGCCGCACGAGCTCCGGGTAGGACCCGATGCTCGCGGTGTTGAGGAAGCACCGCGTGCGCATGACGTCGGCGGTGTGCGGGTCCGCCCCGTGACCCGGGTGCACGTCGATGAGGCCCAGGTCGACGGCGACCGCCTCGCCCGCCCCGGTGGCGTCCACGGCTTCCTGCATGTCGTAGACGCCGACGTCGCGGGCGAAGTGGTTCAAGGTGCCGGTGGGCACGACCACGAGGGGCAGGTTGCGACGCCCGGCCACAGCGGCGGCCGCGGCGGCCGAGCCGTCACCACCGGCCACGCCGATGGCGAGCACCCAGCCCTCGCGCTCGGCGACGGCGGCGTCGAGCTGCTCGTCGAGGTCCCGGTCGGGCACGGAACGGACCACGACGGCGTCGGGCAGCGCGGCCTGCAGGTGGGTGGCCGGGTCGTAGTCGGGATCGCCGGAACGCTGGTTGGACAGCAGCACCAGGCCCTTCCCGCGGGGCAGCTCCGGAACGGTGTCCAGGGGCCGGGCACGCGCCTCGTCGGTGCGCCGCACCGGCCACCACCGGTGGGTGGCCAGCGCGATCCCGGTGCCGAGCGCGGCGCCGGCCAGCACGTCGGAACCCCAGTGCACCCCGACGTGCACGCGCGAGTAGGCCACGGACGCGGCGAGCGGGGCGACCGCGAGGCCCAGCTTGGGGCTCTCCAACGCGACGGCCGTGGCGAAGGCCGCCGCGGAGGCCGCATGCCCCGAGGGGAACGACGACGACGTCGGCGGGTTTGCCAGCGTCTGGTAGGCGGGCAGCTCCGACGCGGCCGGCCGCCGGCGCGGCAGCACCGGCTTCAGCAGGCCGTTCGCCGTGGCGCTCGCCGCGGCGATCGCGAGCACGCCTCGCGCCGCCCCCTTGCGGCCCGCGCCCCGGCGGGCGCCGAGCACCGCGGCCACGGCGAACCACAGCAGGCTGTGGTTCGCGGTCGTCGAGACGATCTTCATGGCGGTGTCGAGCGGGCTCGGCGGCAGCGCCGAGATCGCGCGCGACACCGCGCGGTCGGCGTCGTTCACCTGGTCGGTACGGCGCCGGATCCACGAGAGCACCCCGCGACCCTACGCAGGACGCTCCGCGCCGCCCGCACGGTGGCCGGGCCCCGGCGCAACGAACGGCACCCTCGTTGCTTCCTAGCCGACGAAAGTGCCGCTCGTTCGGGCGCACGAGCCGTTCCGTCGCGGATTCCGCGGCGACGCGCCGAAGTCGCGTCGTCACAGGCGTGACGCGAGTGGGCTCTCTCCGCTTACGCTGGCGGGATGCAGCGGCGGATCTACGGTGTCGAGACCGAGTTCGGGGTCACGTGCACCTTCCACGGACAGCGGCGCCTCTCGCCCGACGAGGTGGCGCGCTACCTGTTCCGCAGGGTGGTGTCGTGGGGACGCTCGTCGAACGTCTTCCTGCGCAACGGCGCCCGGCTCTACCTGGACGTCGGCAGCCATCCCGAGTACGCCACCGCCGAGTGCGACTCGCTGGCCCAGCTCGTCGCCCACGACAAGGCGGGGGAGCGGATCCTCGAGGACCTGCTCGTCGACGCCGAGCGCCGCCTGGTCGACGAGGGCATCGGCGGCGACATCTACCTGTTCAAGAACAACACCGACTCCGCGGGCAACTCCTACGGCTGCCACGAGAACTACCTGGTCGCCCGGGCAGGTGAGTTCTCCCGGATCGCCGACGTGCTGCTGCCCTTCCTCGTCACCCGGCAGCTGATCTGCGGCGCGGGCAAGGTGCTTCAGACCCCGCGCGGCGCCGTGTACTGCCTGTCCCAGCGCGCCGAGCACATCTGGGAGGGCGTCTCCAGCGCCACCACCCGGTCGCGTCCGATCATCAACACCCGCGACGAGCCGCACGCCGACGCCGAGCGCTACCGCCGCCTGCACGTCATCGTCGGCGACTCGAACATGTCCGAGGTCACCACGCTGCTCAAGATCGGCTCGGCCCACCTGGTGCTGGAGATGATCGAGGCCGGGGTGCAGTTCCGCGACTTCACCCTCGACAACCCGATCCGCGCCATCCGCGAGATCAGCCACGACCTGACCGGCCGCCGCACCGTCCGCCTCGCGGGCGGGCGCGAGGCCAGCGCGCTGGACATCCAGCGCGAGTACCACGCGAAGGCCGTCGAGCACGTCGCCGCCCGCGGCAGCGCCGACCCCACGATGGCGCGGGTGCTCGAGCTGTGGGGCCGTGCGCTGGACGCCGTCGAGACCCAGAACCTGTCGCTGATCGACCGCGAGGTGGACTGGGCGATCAAGCACCGGCTCGTCGAGCGGTACCGGGAGCGCAACAACCTCGACCTGGCCAGCCCCCGGGTGGCCCAGCTCGACCTGGCCTACCACGACATCCGCCGCGGCCGGGGCCTGTTCGACCTGCTGCAGCGCAAGGGCATGGTCGACCGGGTCACCGACGACGGGGAGATCGAGGCGGCCAAGGACACCCCGCCGCAGACCACCCGCGCCAAGCTGCGCGGTGACTTCATCGCCGCCGCCCAGGCCGCCGGCCGCGACTTCACCGTCGACTGGGTGCACCTCAAGCTCAACGACCAGGCCCAGCGCACCGTGCTGTGCAAGGACCCGTTCCGGGCCGTCGACGAGCGGGTGGAGCGCCTGATCGCCTCCCTGTAGGCCGTGAGTGAATACGGGTGCTTCAGCACTCGTTTCCACCCACGAGGGCGCGTTTGCGCCGGTCGGCCACGGCGCGCCCGGCCGCGGTCGTACGATTCCAGGGTGTCGTCTGCCCGGGCCGAGCGGCTGGTGAACCTGGTGCTCTGCCTGTTGTCCACGCGCCAGTTCCTGACGGCCGACCGGATCCGGCAGATCGTGCCCGGCTACGCCGACGCGCGCGGCGACGAGGCGTTCTTCCGGATGTTCGAACGTGACAAGGCCGAGCTGCGCGAGCTCGGCGTGCCGTTGGAGACCGGGCGGCGCTCCAGCTTCGACACCGTCGACGGCTACCGGATCGCGCGCCAGGACTACGAGCTCGGCGAGATCGACCTCGAACCGGACGAGGCCGCGGCCGTGGCGCTGGCGGCCCGGCTCTGGGACTCCCCGGAGCTCGCCGCGCCCGCCCACGGCGCGCTGGTGAAGCTGCGCGCCGCGGGCGTCGAGGTCGACGAGGAGCAGGGCCGGGTCCAGCCCCGTGTGCGTGCCGCCGACCCCGCGTTCGCCCCGCTGCTCGCGGCGGTGCGCGCCGGCCGGGCCGTCACGTTCGACCACCAGCGCGGTGGCGTCGGCGGCCCCGTGCAGCGGCGCACCGTCGAGCCGTGGGGTGTGGTGTCCTGGCGCGGGCGCTGGTACCTGGCCGGGTACGACCGCGACCGCACCGCGCCCCGCTCGTTCCGGGTCTCGCGGATCATGCAACCCGTCACGCCCATCGGGCCGGCGGGCGCCGTGCGGGTGCCGGAGGGCACCGACCTCATGGGGATGGTCCGGCGCGGCGTCGAACCGCCGGCCACCACCGACACCGCGCGCATCTGGATCGCCGACGGGCGCGCGCACGGCCTGCGCCGCCTCGGCCGCGTGGTCGGCAGGGGCACCCACGCCGGGCGCGACGGCGACGAGGTCGAGATGGAGCTGCGCGCCGCTCCGGAGACGCTCGCCCGCTGGGTCGCGGGCCACGGTCCGGACGTGGCGGTGCTCGGGCCGCCGCGCCTGGCCGAGGCCGTGCGGGCGAACTGGGCGGCCTCCGCGGCGGCCCACACCGAACCGCTGGCGCGCACATGAGCACGGGTGGGGTCACCGAGCGGCTCCCGCGGCTGCTGTCGCTGGTGCCCTACCTGCTCGCGCGGCCGGGCATCCCGGTGGCCGAGGCGGCCGCCGACTTCGGCATCTCCGAGCGGCAGTTGCGCCGCGACCTCGAGTTGTTGTGGATGTGCGGCCTGCCCGGCTACGGCCCCGGCGACCTGGTCGACCTGTCGTTCTCCGGGGACACGGTCACGGTCACCCACGACGCCGGTATGCGCCGGCCGCTGCAGCTCACCACGGCCGAGGCCACCGCGTTGCTGATGGCGCTGCGCACGCTCTCGGACGTGCCCGGCGTGGCCGACACGGCGGCGGTGCGGCGGGCGGCGGCCAAGGTCGAGCAGGCCGTCGGGGACGCGGGGCTCGCGGGCGTCGCGATGGATGCGCCCACCCGGGAGGAGGCCGACGCCACCGCCGCGGTGCGCGAGGCCCTCTCGGCGGGCCGTGCACTGCGCATCGTCTACTACACCGCCGGACGGGACGCGGTCTCGCAGCGCACGATCGACCCGATGCGGCTGCTGATCGTCGACGGCCGCGGCTACCTGGAGGCCTGGTGCCGGCGCGCCGGGGCCGTCCGGCTGTTCCGGCTGGACCGCGTCGAGGACGTCGCCGTGCTCGACGAGCCCGCCGCGCCACCGCCCGACGCGGAGCCCACCGACGTGTCCGAGGGGCTGTTCCGGCCCAGTGCCGAGCACCGGTCGGCGGTGCTGCTGCTGGAGCGGGAGGCGCGCTGGGTGGCCGAGTACTACCCGGTCGACGAGGTCGTGGAGCTGGGCGACGAGCGCGTGCAGGTACGGCTGCGCTACGCCGACCCGGCCTGGCTGGTGCGGCTCGTGCTCGGCCTGGGTGGCGGGGCGCGGCTGCAGGACCCTCCGGAGCTGGTGGAGGCCGTCGCACGCAGGGCACGCGAGGCGCTGGAGTCCGCCGAGGGGTGAGGGTCCTACGAGGATTCGGACTCGCCCGTCGTCGCGAACGGGGTTGTGTCACGCTTCGTGGAGCACGGCCTGCGCCGTGTGGGCGACCGCGGGGTCCCGGGTCGCCGGGAGGTGCAGGCGGACGAGAAGGTGGAGGTGCGCCGGGTGTTGCCATCGCTGGTCGTGGCGGGTGTGGGTGTGGTGCTGCTCGTAGCGCTCGTCGTCATCGTGCAGCGGCCGATCGCGCGGTTCGTCCGCGCGCGCAACGCCCTGCAAGAGCGGGTGGAAGACGGTGCCGCGGGCCTGCGTGCGTTGCGCAGCGCACGGCGATCCGGGGCTGGTGAGCGCGAGCGGACGGCGGATGCGGTCCGCGCCCATTCCCTCGCTACCCCGTCCGCGTAGACTGCGCTCGACGACAGACGGCGGCGGAAGGACGAGAACATGCCGATACCCGGTGGCTGGGAGCTGGTGATCCTTGTCGGGGTCCTGGTGCTCCTGTTCGGCGCGAAGAGGCTCCCCGACATGGCCCGTTCCATCGGTCAGTCCGCCCGCGTCTTCAAGGGCGAGATGAAGGGCATGAAGAGCGACGAGGCCGCGAAGTCGGACGACCAGACGGCCGATTCCTCCGCAGCGTCCGCTCCGCAGGCGCTGCCTGAGGTCAAGCCGCGCGCCGAGGCCCCGGCCCAGGAGAAGGCGGCCGATCCGGCCCGCGCCTCCCAGCCGGGTTCGGGCAGCTCCGTCCAGTAGCACCCGCGGTGGCTCGATTTCCGCTCCGCCGTGCGGACAGGCGGCCCACAAGCCCCGACGGCACGATGTCCCTCGTCGAGCACCTGTACGAGCTCCGCAACCGCCTGACGGTCGCGCTCGTCGCGATCGTGATCACCACGGTGTTCGGGTACATCTGGTTCGCCGTGGCGTTCTTCGGGATGCCCAGCCTGGGTGAGCTGCTCAAGGGCCCGTACTGCGCATTGCCTCCGGCGTCCCGTGCCGTGTTCACGGCAGATGGCAGTTGCACCCTGCTCGGCACCGGCCCGTTCGACCAGTTCGCGCTGCGCCTCAAGGTCGCCGCCACGGCGGGTGTCGTGATGGCGTGCCCGGTGTGGCTCTACCAGCTCTGGGCGTTCATCGTGCCGGGCCTGCACGCGAAGGAGAAGCGCTACGCGCTGTCGTTCGTGTCGGTGGCGTCGGTGCTGTTCGTGTCCGGTGCCGTCCTCGCGTACGCGGTGATCACCCAGGGTCTGGGCTTCCTGCTGACGATCGGTTCGGAGATCCAGACCACCGCGCTGTCGGGCGACCAGTACTTCTCGTTCGTCATCGCGCTCCTGCTGATCTTCGGTGTGAGCTTCGAGCTGCCGCTGCTCGTCGTGATGCTCAACGTCGCCGGCGTGATCAGCTACGCCCAGCTGAAGGCCTGGCGGCGCGGGCTGACCTTCGGCCTGTTCGCGTTCGCCGCGATCGCCACGCCGGGCCAGGACCCGATCTCGATGATCGCGCTGGCCATCGCGCTGGTGGTGCTGTTCGAGCTCGCCATCCAGATCACCCGGATGAACGACCGTCGCCGCGCTCGCCGGCGGGCCGCCGAGGGCTGGGACGACTGGGATCCCGACGCTCCGAGCCCGATCGACACCGCCCCGAGCGCCATCGACACCAGCCCCAGCCCTGTCGACACGGCTCCGAGCGTCCTCGATCCCACACCGGCTTCCAGCGAGAACCGGCGCCTCGACGACGTCACCTGACGCCCACCTTCACTGCGGAGCCGGTTCCCGGACCCCATGATCGGCAAGTCGGCGCGTTCGCGGGTCGAATCCGCCCGCTTTCGCGCCGACTTGCCGATCATGGCCGCTCATCGTCGGACCGCCGTGCGTGGCCGGCGCGCTCGCCGAGCGTGGCGATCGCAGCGAGGCGTACAAGAGGGCTGCGCCGGGCGCGGTGGTGTGCTTCTCGCACCGATCACCGGCCCGCCCGCCCGCGGGCCCCGGCGTGTCAGGGCGTCTCGCGCCACTCCCGGACCAGCTCGCCCTTGCCCTCCAGCAGCACCGCGGCCGGCTGGACGCGCAGCCGCCGCGGCTCCAGGCGCAGCGCGGCGAAGGCGGGGGACGTCGGGCCCTCCCACCCGATGATCGACGGGTCGTAGCCGAGCGGTTCCGGCGTGGTGGCGAAGCGCTCCCAGAGCCAGGTGCGGGTGGCGTCGTCGGTGTGCAGGGACGCGCGGCAGTGGGCCGAGGCCGTGTCCTGGGACGGGTGCCAGTAGGTCACCGAGACGTACGGGTGTGCAGCCAGGTGGGCCCGCTTCGTGGTGGTCGGGCTGGTGGCGACCCAGCCGGTGAGCCGTTCGCCGTCCCACTCCCAGACCGGGTGCAGGACGCGCGTCCACGGTCGGCCCTGGGCGTCGACGGTCGCCGCGCTCGCCCACACGATGCGGTGCGCGAGCTCGACGAACACGGGTGCGGTGTCGGGGAGGGTGACGGGCATGTCGGTGATCGTGGCACCGCTGTGAGCGGGTGGTCCGGGTCCACGAGACGGACATGTGGAAGCCTGGGGGTGTGGCCAGCAGCCAGCCTGCTCCCGCGGATGCTTACGCCGCCGCCCGGAGCCGCGCCGCACGACCCCGGCTCACCGAGTTCGCGCAGACGCTCCCGTTCGAGCTCGACGGGTTCCAGCACAGCGCCTGCTCCGCCCTCGAGGACGGGCACGGCGTGCTCGTCTGCGCCCCCACCGGCGCGGGGAAGACCGTGGTGGGCGAGTTCGCCGTGCACCTCGCGCTCGCGCAGGGGCAGAAGTGCTTCTACACGACGCCGATCAAGGCGTTGTCCAACCAGAAGTACGCCGACCTCGTGGAACGCCACGGCGCGTCCGCGGTAGGGCTGCTCACCGGCGACAGCGCGATCAACGGCGACGCCCAGGTGGTCGTGATGACCACCGAGGTGCTGCGCAACATGATCTACGCCTCGTCACGGCAGCTGGAGCACCTCGGCTATGTCGTCATGGACGAGGTGCACTACCTCGCCGACCGCTTCCGCGGTGCGGTGTGGGAGGAGGTCATCCTCCAGCTGCCCGAGCACGTCTCGCTGGTGAGCCTGTCGGCCACGGTGAGCAACGCCGAGGAGTTCGGCGACTGGCTGGTCACCGTGCGCGGCGACACCACCGTCGTCGTCGACGAGCACCGCCCGGTGCCGCTGTGGCAGCACGTGATGCTGGGCAACCGGCTGCTCGACCTGTTCGCCGGCGAGGACGCCGAGGGCGGGCTGCAGGTCGATCCCGACCTCGTGCGGCACGCTCGCGAGCTCGAACGGCAGAGCGCGATCACCCACTGGGACCGCGGCGGGCGCGGGCGGGGTCGCACGGGACCGCCGCGCCGCACGGGGTTCCGCCCGCCGTCGCGCACCACCGTGATCGACCGGCTCGACCGGGACGGCCTGCTCCCGGCGATCACCTTCGTGTTCAGCCGGGCCGGCTGCGACGCCGCCGTCGGGCAGTGCGTGCGGTCCGGGCTGCGGCTGACGACCGAGGACGAGGCCGCCGAGATCCGCCGAACCGTCGAGCGGCGCACCACCGACCTCCCGCAGGCCGACCTCGCCGTCCTGGGCTACTGGGAGTGGCTCGAGGCGCTGGAACGCGGTATCGCGGCACACCACGCCGGCATGCTCCCGGCGTTCAAGGAGACGGTCGAGGAGCTGTTCGTCCGCGGCCTCGTCCGGGCGGTTTTCGCCACGGAGACGCTCGCGCTGGGCATCAACATGCCCGCGCGCACCGTCGTGCTCGAGCGGCTGGTCAAGTACAACGGCGAGGCCCACGCCGAGCTCACACCCGGTGAGTACACGCAGCTGACCGGCCGCGCCGGCCGCCGGGGCATCGACGTCGAGGGTCACGCGGTCGTCGTCTGGCAGCCGGGCGTGGACCCGGAGCAGGTCGCGGGCCTGGCCTCCACCCGCACCTACCCGCTGCGCAGCTCCTTCCGGCCCGGCTACAACATGGCCGTGAACCTGGTCGGACGCCTCGGCACCGAGGACGCGCGCGAGCTGCTGGAGCTGTCGTTCGGGCAGTTCCAGGCCGATCGGTCGGTGGTGGGGCTGGCCCGGCGGATCGAGCGCAACGTCGAAGCGCTGGACGGCTACGCGCGGTCGATGGAATGCCACCTCGGCGACTTCGCCGAGTACGCCGCCCTGCGCCGAGGCGTCAACGAGCGCGAGAAGGCGCTGTCGCGCCGTGGGGTGACCGAGCGCCGGGAGGCCGCCGCCGACTCGCTGCGGGCCCTGCGCCCCGGTGACGTGATCGCCGTGCCCGCGGGCCGGCGCGCCGGGCTCGCCGTGGTGCTCGACCCCGGCATCGACCCCGGCGGGGAACCCCGCCCGCTCGTGCTGAGCGAGGACCGCTGGGCCGGGCGCCTCTCGGCCGCCGATTTCCCGGGCCCCGTCGAACCGCTGGGCCGCATGCGCCTGCCCAAGCGGGTGGACCACCGCGCCCCCCGCGTGCGCCGCGACCTCGCCTCATCGCTGCGCAGCACCGGCATCGTGGCTCCGCCCGCCCAGCGCAGACGCGGGCGCGGCGGGAACGTCGACGATCCCGAGCTCGCGACGTTGCGCCGCGCGCTGCGCGCGCATCCGTGCCACGGGTGTGACGACCGCGAGGCCCACGCCCGCTGGGCCGACCGGCATGCCCGACTGGAACGCGACACCGAGCAGCTGCGGCAGAAGGTGCGCGCCACCACGCACTCGCTCGCCCGCGCCTTCGACCGCATCCGCGCGCTGCTCGCCGAGCGCGGCTACCTCGACGGCGAGCAGGTCACCGAGCACGGCGAACGCCTCGCGCGGCTGTGGGGGGAGTCCGACCTGCTCGCCGCCGAATGCCTGCGGCACGGCGCATGGGACGCGCTGGAGCCCGCGGAGCTGGCCGCAGTGGTGTCGGCGCTGGTCTACGAGTCGCGACGCGACCACGGTCCGATGCCCCGGGTGCCCTCCGGCGCGGTCTCCGACGCGCTCGCCACCACGGTGCGCCTCTGGGCCGACCTCGAGAGCGACGAACGCCGGCACCGCGTCGACCGCACCCGCGAGCCCGACCTCGGGTTCGCCTGGCCGATGCACCGCTGGGCGCGGGGGGAATCGCTCTCGGCCGTGCTCACCGCCGCCGAGCAGAACGGTGCGGAGCTCTCCGCGGGCGACTTCGTCCGTTGGTGCCGCCAGGTGCTCGACCTGCTCGACCAGGTCACCGCCGTCGCGGGCCGCGGTAGCGGCGTCGGGCGCGCGGCGGCCGCGGCGATCACTTCGATCCGGCGGGGTGTCGTCGCCGTCGGTACCGCCTGAGCCCGGCACACCGCACCGGCTATCACACGCTCGGCGGCTTGTGCTTTGATCCCGTGACCGCATGTCTTGAGGGGGAAGGGCCGCGATGAGTACGCCCCAGGGACCGCAGGCGCCGCACGGCGCCCCGCAGCAGCCCGCAGAGCAGCCCACGTGGGCCCGGCAGCCGCCGGCCGGGTGGGCAGGCCCGCAGGAAGGCCCGCAGGGGTGGAACGGGGAGGAGACCCGCGCCGTTCCGCACCAGGCGTGGAACGGCACGGAGACCGGTGACCTGCCCAGCCTGATGGCGGCGCAGCAACCGAACCCGGCCGCCGGACGCCCTGACGAGGCCCCGCAGCAGTCCGAACCGGAGCAGCCCGCCCCGGAGCAGTCCGGCCCGGAGCAGTCCGAGTCGGCGCAGTCCGAGTCGGAGCAGCGCGGCCCGGAGCAGTCCGGGCCGGAGCGCGAGCAGACCGGGCCCGATCAGGCCGCCCCTCAGCAGGCCGAGGAGGCACCGGAGCAGGCCTCCTCGCGCGCCGACACTGCGGCATCCGAGGAGTCCGCGGCCGAGCCGCCGCAGCAGCAGGCTCCTCGGCCGGGTTCCACTGCCGATGGGCCCACCATGGCGGTCCCGGCGCACGGCCGGCAGGCGACGGGCGAGGACGACACCCGCGCCGTCCCGCAGCAGGTCGACAGGCACCCGGAGCACGTACCGGACGGCGACGACACCCGCGCCGTGGCGCAGCAGGACGAGCCACAGCGGTCCGGCGAGCAGCCAGGCGCCCAGCAGTCGGTCCAGCAGCCAGGGGCCCAGCAGTCGGCCCCGCAGACGCGGGGGGCCGGCGAGCAGGGGGCGGCGCCGTACGCGTCCCCGCAGGAGCACTACGCGAGCCAGCAGGCGCAGCCCCAGTCGTCGCAGGGTGGCCCGTCGCAGGCTGGTCCGTCCCAGAGCCAGCCGTCCCAGAGCCAGCCGTCCCAGAACGGGCATGCGGCGAACGGGTTCTCGCCGGGTGCGCCTGCGCAGGCCGGGCAGCAGCCAGGCCAGCAGCACGGCCCCGGCGGGTCGCAGGTGCAGTACACCCAGCCCCAGCAGGCGCACGTCGCTCAGCAGCCGACCGCCCAGCAGCCGACCCCTCAGCAGCAGCAGGCCCAGCAGCAGCACGGCCAGCCGCCGTACGCCGGGCCGGGGCCCTACGGCCAGCCCCCCGTTTACGGCCAGCCCCCGTACGGCCCGCAGGGCCAACCCGGACCGCAGCACGGCGCGCACCCCGCGCAGCCCCCGTTCGGGCAGCAGGGCGCACCCCCGTTCGGTCAGCAGCAGTTCGGCCAGCAGAACCCGCCTGCGCAGGGCCAGCAGGACGCCACGCAGCTGTTCGGCCAGCCGCCGGCGCAGGGCCAGCAGGACGCCACGCAGCTGTTCGGTCAGCCCCCGCAGGGCCGCCAGGACGCGACGCACCAGTTCGGTCAGCCTGCATTCGGCCAGGAGGGGCAGGGCCAGCAGGGGCAGGCGCAGGACGCCACCCGGCAGTTCGGCGCGCCCCAGTTCGGTCAGCCGGGGCAGCAGCACGGCCAGGGCCAGCCGGGGTCAGGACAGCAGGCGCCGGGACAGCAGATGCCGGGACAACAGGCGCCGGGACAACAGGCGCCGGGACAGCACGGACCGGGCTACGGGCAGGCGCCCTACGGCCAGCAGCCCGGGTGGCCGGGACAGCAGGGATGGGCCCCGCCGGGGCAGCAGCCCGGCCAGCCCCAGCCCGGCCAGTGGGGCGGCCGTCCGGACGCGCCGCAGCAGTGGGGTGCGGGACACCCGGGCCCTCAGCAGGAGCCCCAGAGCGGCGGTTCCCGGCGGATGCCGCTGTACATCGGCATCGGTGCGGCGGTCGTCGTGCTCGTGCTCGTCGGTGTGCTCGGGTTCGTCTCCCCGGGTTTCTTCAACACCCAGGTCCTCGACGCCGTGGCCGTGCAGCAGGGGGTCCAGCAGGTCCTCGGGCAGGACTACGGTCTCGAGGTCGAGGGCGTGACGTGCACCGAGGGCGTGGTGGTCGAGACCGGAGCCACCTTCGAGTGCCAGGCGGTCGTCGACGGCGAGGACGTGACCGTGCCGGTCACGATCACGAGCGACCAGGGCAACTACGAGGTGGGGCGCCCGCTCTGACGCCACCGGGGCCACCTGCCGTCGCGCGCGGATGATCGGGCAGCATCGGGCGGTGTGAGCACCATCGACGTCCGTCCGCTCGATCCCGACGACCTGCGCGGCGCCCACGCGCTCTTCGGCGCCGCGCTGCACCACCCGCCTGCCGACGACGCGGCGTGGGCGCGCACCGCGGGCAGCTACAGCCCGGGGCGCACGCTGGGGGTGCACGACGGGGACACCCTCGTCGCGACGGCCACCTCGTTCCCGAGCGAGATGGTGGTGCCCGGCGGCGCGGTGTTGTCCATGGCCGCCGTCACCCGCGTGGGGGTGCGCGCCGACCACACCCGCCGCGGCCTGCTGACCGCGATGATGCGGGCACAGCTCGAGGACGTCGCGGAGCGGGGCGAGGCGTTCGCGTCGCTGCGGGCCTCGGAGGCCGGTATCTACGGCCGTTTCGGCTACGGCGTGGCCACCCGCGGCCGGGATGTCCGCGTGCGGGCCGACCCGGCGCTGGTGCGGGCCGACGCGCCCCGGGGTGGCCCGGTTCGGCTGCTCGAGCGCGCGGAGATCATCCCGGTCCTGCGGGACGTGTACGAGCGCAATGCGCTGCGCCGCCCGGGTGGGATCACGCGCACCGACGGGTGGTGGGGTATGGCGCTCGGCAGGCGTCTGGAGGTCGACCGCGCACACGTGCTGGCGGTCGTGCACACCGGTCCGGACGGCGACGACGGGTTCGCGGTGGCGCACCTGGGCGACGAGCCCGGTGCCGCGTTCGCGGAGCGCCGCCTGGACGTCGACGACATGCACGCGGCCGACATCGCCGGCACCGCCGCGCTGTGGCGCTTCCTGCTGGGCGTCGACCTCATCGGTTCCGTGCAGGCCCGCCTGCGTCCACTGGACGAGCCGTTGGATCTGCTGCTGGCCGACCCGCGGGCCTGCGCCGTCATCGGGCAGCACGACGAGGCGTGGCTGCGGATCGTGGACGTGCCCGAGGCGCTCGCGGCCCGCGGCTACGGCGGCGCGGCGCCGGTGCTGCTCGCCGTGCACGACGCGCTGCGGGAGACGAACGCCGGCGTGTACCGGATCGCGGACGGGGCTGCGGAACGCGTCGGCCCGCTCGGCGGCCCCGTCCGGCCGGAGCTGGAGTGCGGCGTGGACGGGCTCGCGATGGCCTACCTCGGCGACCGCCGCCCGTCCGAGCTCGTGGCCAGCGGCTGGTGGACCGCGCCGGAGCCGGAGGCCGTGAACCGGGCGGATCTGGCGTTCGGAACGGCCGTGTCGCCCTGGTGCGGCACGTTCTTCTGATCTCCGGGCCCGGCGGACCGGGCGTCAGCTGGCGTTCTTCGCCATTGCGGTGCAGAGCCGTTCGATCGAGCTCCCGATTCCCCAACGCTCCCCGAGCGCGGCCAACCGCGGCAGGTCGGCCGGCTCGGCGGGCAGGGTGTCGGGGCGGTCGAGCCGGACCTCGGCGTCCACGGCAACCCGCACCACCGGTTCGACGACCGCGAGGTAGGGCGCGGCCGCGGCCAGCTTGACGCGCACCGGGGGGCTCAGCCGGGTGTCGGCCTTGTCGATCACTGCGGCGCGCAGCTCGTCCCACGACCCGAACCTGCCGACGAGCGTGGCCGCCGTCTTCGTGCCGATCCCGGGCACGCCCGGCAGGCCGTCGGAGGGGTCGCCCCGCAGCATCGCCATCTCGGCGTAGGCCGTACCGGCGCGGTCTGCGGGGACGCCGTACTTGGCGGCCACCTCGACCGGTCCGAGGTGCTCGGCCTTCGCCAGCCCGCGACCGACGTAGAGCAGCCGCACCGGCACGGGCTCGTCGCGCACGATCTGCATGAGATCGCGGTCGCCGCTCACCGCGAGCACCGGATCCGTGCGCTCGCCCGCGGCGAGGGTGCCGATCACGTCGTCGGCCTCGTAGCCCTCCGCGCCGCCGGTGGCGATCCCGGCCGCCGCGAGCACCTCGAGCAGCACCGGGACCTGCGGGGCGAGCAGGTCGGGCACCTCCTCCGGCAACCCCGCCGGCGCCACCTCCGGCTCTCCCGGCACCCGGTGCGCCTTGTACGACGGCAGCGCCTGCACCCGGAAGGCCGGCCGCCAGTCCAGGTCCAGGCACGCCACCAGCCGGGTCGGCCGCCGGTCGGTGATCAGCCGGGCGACCATGTCGGTGAAACCGCGCACCGCGTTGACCGGTGTGCCGTCCGGAGCGGTGATCGATTCCGGCACTCCGTAGAAGGCGCGGAAGTACATGCTGGCGGCATCCAGCAGCATCAGTGACTGTGCGGGCGGGGTCACGCGGCACAGCTTGCCGGAATACCCTCCCACCCATGACACCGGCCGTTCCGACCGCGATGCTCGCCGACCGCATCCGCCGTGCAGGCGACGTGGCGGCGGCACAGGACACCGACCTGCTGCTCGTCACCCCGGGCCCGGATCTGCGCTACCTGATCGGCGCCACCGGTGAGTCGCACGAGCGGCTCACCTGCCTCGTACTGCCCGCTGCGGGCCACCGAGCCCCGCCTGCCCTCGTCGTCCCGCGGCTGGAGGCCCCCGGACTCGCGAGCCTGGCGCTGGAAGAGCTGGGTATCGAGGTGGTCACGTGGCGTGACGAGGAGGATCCCCACCTGCTGGTCAGCGACCTGGGTGGCGGGCCCGCCCGCGTCGGCCTGGCCGACGGCATGCCCGCCGCGCACGTGCTGGCGCTGCGCGCCGCGTTCCCCGAGGTGGAGCAGGTGCTGGCCGGGCCGGTGCTGCGCGAGCTGCGGATGCGCAAGGACGCGGCCGAGGTGGCGGAGCTGCGGGCGGCGGGCGCGGCGATCGACCGCGTGCACGCGCGGATGGGCGAGTTCCTCAAGCCGGGCCGCACCGAGGCGCAGGTCGGCGCCGACATCGAGGCCGCCATCGTCGCCGAGGGCCACACCGAGGCGGCGTTCGTGGTGGTCGGGTCCGGCCCGAACGGCGCGAGCCCGCACCACGACCTGTCCGACCGCGTGATCGAGGCGGGCGACGTCGTCGTGATCGACATCGGGGGTCCGCTGCCGAGCGGCTACAACTCCGACAGCACGCGGACCTACGCCGTCGGCGCCGAGCCCTCCGCCGCCGTGCGCGAGGACTACGCGGTGCTGCAGGACGCGCAGGACCGCGCGGTGCGCACGGTCCGACCGGGTGTGCTGGCCGAGCAGGTGGACGCGGCCGCCCGCGAGCCGATCACCTCGGCCGGGCTGGGGGAGCGGTTCCTGCACCGCACCGGCCACGGGATCGGCCTCGAGGTGCACGAGGAGCCCTACATCGTGGCGGGCAACGCGCTCGCGCTGGAACCCGGCATGGCCTTCAGCGTGGAGCCCGGCGTGTACCTCGACGGTGAGTGGGGCGCCCGCATCGAGGACATCGTGGTGGTGACAGAGGACGGTTGCGAGCGGCTGAACACGCGCCCGCGCGAGTTGGTGGTCCTCTGACGGGCGACCGGTCTAGGCGGCGGGCGTCGTCGCCGGCTCCGATTCCAGGTGGGTGCGCCCGTCGGCTCCCGCGACGCAGGCCGCACCCGCGGACCCGGAGCGCACGAACTCCCCGATGCAGCGCCCCATCTGGGCGTGGGCCGCGGCCGTGGGGTGGAACGACTCCTGCGCGAGGTGGAAGCCGACGGCGTCGAGCCCCCCGTACACCAGCGCCTCGGGGTCGACCGTGATGCGCCGCTGCCACTCCTGGGCCTGCAGCGGCTTGGTGCAGGCCTCGAAGCCCTCGGTGGCGCGCACCATGTCCAGGAACCGCGCCCCGGTGCGCTCGGCGACACCGCGCAGCGCCTCCGACAGCGCCGGGAACAGCTCGGTGCGTCCCCACCCGGCGTCGGCCCGGCTGTACGGGCAGCCGGCCGCGGGCTGCAGCGGCAGCATGTGCTCGGTGACCGGCGAGGCGTAGGAGGCGAGCACGAGGGCGTAGCCGTCGTCGGCGTAGCCGGCCTGCCGCATGGCGGCACGCACGTCGTCCACCGCTGCCTCCACCTTCGTGGCCGTGGCGGCCATGCGTTCGGGCACGAGCGGGCCGAGGGTCTCCCGGCACGGCGGCTCGCGGGGGTCGATGAAGGCGCGGATGCAGGCGATGCCGGTGGCGGTGAGCGCCGCGTCGTCGTTGGCGCCGATCTGCACGATCACGGTGGTGACGCGGTGCTCGCCGGCGACCTCGACCAGGCGCTGCGCCTGCGAGCCCTCCGTGTGGTGCGTGCCCGCGCCGAAGCCGACGTTCGCCGCCTCCGCGCCCGAGCAGGCCAGGTTGACCGAGGCGTCGGCCAGCGCCGTGCGGTGGACGTAGGCGTGCACGGAGCGGTGGCACCAGTTGTCGTTCTCCCCGCGGGTGCCCGGCTCGTAGTCGTTCGCGCCCTCGCCGGAGGCGGCGCTGTCGCCCAGCACGACCACGGCGCTGGGCGGCTGCGCCTGCGCAGTGGCGGGCACGCCGAACAGTGCGAGGGCCGCCGCGCAGGCCGCCGCGGCGAGCAGTGCCGGCAGGGAGCGTGATCGGGTCACGACCGAGACGCTATGCGGCGGACACGCGTGTGACCAGGGCATTCACCGACACCTGTGGATGAATTGCGATCTTCGCCCCTGCGGAGCAGCCCGCGCTCACCGTCCGCGAGTCCGGTCAGCCCTCCGGGGGTACTCCCGGGGGCGATCTCAGGGGCGTCTCCGGGCGTTTCCCGAGTCCCGAGGCGCTCGCGGCGCCGACACTGGAGGACAGCGGCGAAGTGCGCCGCGCCCTGGAAGGAGCTGAAGGTGGCATCGACCCTGACCCGCCCGCGCCACAACAAGGTCATCGCCGGCGTGTGCGCGGGCCTCGCGGAGCGGTTCGGCTGGACCCCGTTCGCCGTCCGGCTCGCGTTCGTCCTGTCCTGCCTGCTGCCCGGCCCGCAGTTCGTCGTCTACATCGTGCTCTGGGTGATCATGCCCAAGCGGCCTTACTGATCCTCCTAGACTGCGGCGGTGGTCCGCACCCTGCTCCTCGGCGCCCGCATCCTCGGTTCGGACGGGCCGCCGGGAACGGGTGCCCTCGAGCACGACGGGCGCCACATCACCTGGGTGGGCGGCGCCGACGCGGCGCAGGAGCGTCGCACCGGCGCGGTCGTGCTCGACCTGGCCGGGGCCGTGGTCACACCGGCGTTCGTCGATGCCCACGTGCACGCCACGGCCACGGGGCTGCTGGTCGACGGCCTCGACCTGGTCGGCTGCGCGTCCGCGCGTGCGCTGCTCGACGCCGTGGCCGCCCGCGCCGCCGCCCGGCCGGGCGCGCTCGTGTGGGGCCACGGCTGGCAGGACCAGCACTGGCCCGATCCGCTGCCGCCACGCTCCGCGCTCGACCGGGCCGCGGCCGGGGCCCCGGTGTACCTGAGCCGCATCGACGTCCACTCCGCACTGGCCTCCTCGGCCCTGCTCGATCGCGCTCCGGCGGCCACCGGCGCCCCCGGCTGGTCGGCGGGCGCCCTGACGAGCCAGGCGCACCACCACGCGCGCCGGGCCGCACTGGCCGCCGTCGACAGCACCACCCGGGACTCCGCGCAAGCCGCCTTCCTCACCGAGGCCGCCGCTCGTGGCGTCGCGGTGGTGCACGAGTGCGCCGGGCCCGACATCTCCTCGCCCGCGGACCTCGCCGCGCTGCTCGCCCGACCCGGGCCGGAGGTCGTCGGGTACTGGGGTGAGGCGGTCCGCGGCGTCGACGAGGTCCGGGAGCGGCTGACGGCCACCGGGGCCCGCGGGCTGGCGGGCGACCTGTTCGTCGACGGCTCGCTCGGGTCCCGGACCGCCGCGCTCCGCGCGCCCTACGCCGACGCCCCCGGCTGCACGGGCAACCACTACCTCGATGCCGACGCGATCGGTGCCCACGTGGCGGCCTGTACGTCCGCCGGTGTCCAGGCCGGGTTCCACGTGATCGGCGAGGCGGCGGCCGACGCGCTGCTCGCCGGGCTCGACGCGGCGGTGGCGGCCACCTCCGCGGAGGCCGTCCGGGCCGCGGGCCACCGGGTGGAGCACCTGGAGATGGTCGACGCCACGCAGGCGCGCCGGCTCGCGGACCTCGGTGTCGTCGCGAGCGTCCAACCGCTGTTCGACGCGTTCTGGGGTGGGCCGGACGGGATGTACGTCCAGCGCCTCGGTGCCGCGCGGGCCCGGGGGATGAACCCCTTCGCCGGTCTGCGCGACGCCGGCGTCGCGCTCGCGCTGGGGTCGGACGCCCCCGTCACCCCGGTCGACCCGTGGGCGTCCGTGCGGGCCGCCGTCGAGCACCGCACCCCCGGCTCGGGGCTCACCGCGACGCAGGCGCTCGCCGCCCACACGTCCGGGGGCCACCGCGCGGCCGGCGACCGGTCGCCGCTGGCCGGACGGCTGCTCCCCGGCGCCGCCGTGAGCTACGCGGTGTGGGACGGCGCCGGTCCCCTCGACGGGGACCCCCGCTCCCCGGCCTGCCTGCGCACGGTGCACCGCGGGGCACTCCTGCACGACGCCCTCCCGACCCCGACCGCCGCACGACGCTGATCCCACGTCGCGACACACAGCGTCCGGCGACCCGGCCCCGCGGCGCCCGATGATCGTTGCGATCCGCACGTGAGGGCGGCCGGCACGACCCTGCCGTGCGGCTCGTATCGATCATCACCGGGAGATCGGCGGGGCGTTGCGCGGGTGCCGGGTTCGGGTTGTGGCAGAATGTGCGGCGTGACGGACCGGATGTGCGGCGTGGGCGTGACCCTCTGCTGTCCGGGGTGCTGTCGCTGCTGTTGCAGCTGACCCCCGGCCCCCTTCCGTCCGGCCGCCTCCCGCGCGGCCCGTCACGTCTGCGAACCCTTCATGATCAGCTACCCCGACCTGCGGGGCCGCACCGTCCTCGCCCTGCACGCCCACCCGGACGACGAGGCGATCTTCACCGGCATCACGCTGCGCCGGCTGGCCGAGGCGGGCGCGCGCACCGTGCTCGTGATGGCCACCGCCGGTGAGCTGGGCGGGTCGCGCGTGCCGCTGCGCCCCGGTGAGACGACGCCGGAGCGGCGCGTGGCCGAGCTCGAACAGGTCGCCGAACTGCTGGGCGTCTCGCGCCTGGTGCTGCTCGGCAGGCGCGACTCGGGGCTCCCGGGCTCGTCCGCGGCGCGGCACGGCCGGGCGCTCGCCGCTGCCGATCCGCTCGAGCTCGCCCGCCAGGTCGCCGAGGTGGCCGACGACGAAGGGGCCTGCGCGATCGTCCACGACGACGAACACGGCATCTACGGCCACCCCGACCACCGTGCCGTGTTCCGCATCGGCGCCACCGCCGCCGAACTGCTCGACGTCACGAGCTACCGCGTCACGGTGGACCGCGAACACCTGCACGTCTGCGCGCGCGACCGGCACCTCGTGCACGGGGCGGCGCGCTCCGCGGCCGTCGCGTTCGGACGCACCACGGCCGAGATCGAGCTGGCCGTCACCGGCACGTCCGCACACCTCGACCGCAAGCGGGACGCGATCCTGGCCCACGCCAGCCAGGTGGCTCCCGAGGACGTGCCGCCCGAGGACTTCGCGGCGGCCTACGGCTACGAGTGGTTCCGGCGCACCGGTGCCCGCGGCCCGCTCGACGCCCTGGGCAACGCGCACCTGCTCGCCCCCGCCCCGGCCTGACACCGCCCCTGCCCGCCCGTCCGAGGCCGCTGCGAGCCGCGATCACGGCCGTCACACGTCCGGGTCGTAGGCTCGGGTCGTGGCCGCACCCACCACCGAACCCACCGCCTCGCCGCCGGCTCCCGGCGCGTCCGGATCGCGCGGCGCCGTGCCCTGGTGGGTCGCGGTCCTGGCCCGCTGCGCCGGCGCGGTGGCCGGTGGTGCGCTGCTGTACCTGAGCTTCCCGCCGCGCACGCTGTGGTGGTTGGTCCTGCCGGCGTTCGCGCTGCTCGGCATCGTGCTGCGGGGCCGGCGGGTGCGGGCGGCGTTCGGCTACGGGTTCCTGTTCGGGCTCGCGTTCCTGCTCCCGCTGCTGTCCTGGGTGTCCTCGCTGGTGCAGGCGGTGCCGTGGATCGCGCTGTCGGTGTTCGAGGCGCTGTTCCTGGGGCTCGCCGCGGTCGGGATGGCGCTGGTCTCGCGGCTGCCCGGCGCGCCGGTCTGGGCCGCGGCCGTGTGGATCGCCGGGGAGGCGCTGCGCGGGCGCGTGCCGTTCGGCGGGCTGCCGTGGGGTCGGGTCGGGTTCGGCCAGCCGGACGGGCCGCTGCTGCCGCTCGCCGCGATCGGCGGGGAGCCGCTGCTGTCGTTCGCCGCGGTGCTGGCCGGGCTCGCGCTCGGGGAGCTGGTGCGCCGGGCACTACGACGGCGCAGCCCGCGGCGCCTGCTCACCCCGGCGGTGATCGCGGTGCTGGCGATGGTCTCGGGACCGTTGGCCGCGCTGGTGCCGCCGAGCGGGGGCGGCGGGCCGGAGCGCACCGCGACGATCGCCGCGGTGCAGGGCAACGTGCCCCGCTCGGGCCTGGACTTCAACGCCCAGCGCCGGGCGGTGCTGGACAACCACGTGCGCGTCACGGAGCAGCTGGCCGCGGACGTCGCCGCGGGCCGCCGGCCCGCCCCCGACCTCGTCCTCTGGCCGGAGAACTCCAGCGACATCGATCCCCTCCGCAACCCCGACGCCGCGGCGCAGATCGAACGCGCCGCCCGGGCGGTGGGCGTGCCGATCCTCGTCGGATCGGTGCTGCGCAACCCGGACGGGCTCACCACGAGCAACTCCGCGCTGGTGTGGGAGGCCGGGAAGGGCGTCGTGGAGCGCAACGACAAGCGCCGCGTGCAGCCCTTCGGGGAGTACATGCCCTGGCGGGACTTCTTCGCGCACTTCTCGCCCTACGTCGAGCGCGCCGGCTACTTCGTGCCCGGCGACGGCGTCGGCGCGGTGGACATGAACGGGGTGCGGGTCGGCGTCACGATCTGTTGGGAGGTCGCGTTCGACGACCTTGTCGCCGAGAGCGTGGCCGCCGGTGCCACGGTGCTCGCCGTGCCCAGCAACAACGCCACCTTCGGGTGGACCGAGATGACCTACCAGCAGCTGGCGATGTCGCGCATCCGTGCCGTCGAGCACGACCGACCGGTGATCGTTCCCACCACCAGCGGGGTGAGTGCCACGATCGCGCCCGACGGTACGGTCACCGCCAGTACCGCGCAGTTCACACCGGATGTCCTGGTCGATCGAACCGTGCTGCGGGACACCACTACGCTGGCCACTCGATGGCGGTCGGGGCCCGAATGGGTGCTGGTCGCCCTGGGGGTGCTCGCGATCGGCGCGGGGATCCTGACCAGGCGTCGCGCGGTCAGCCGCGCGGGGGAGGACGAGGATGGCTGAGCCCACGGGCCGGGTGCTGGTGGTGATCCCGACCTACGAGGAACGGGACAACCTCGGTCCGGTGGTGTCGCGGCTGCACGCTGCGGTGCCCGAGGCGGACGTCCTCGTCGTCGACGATGCGAGCCCCGACGGCACCGGTGAGCTCGCCGACGAGATGGCCGACGCCGACAGTCGCGTCCGCGTCCTGCACCGCGGGGGCAAGTCCGGGCTCGGCGCGGCGTACCTGGCCGGGTTCGCGGCGGCGCTGGAGGACGGCTACCAGGTCGTCGTCGAGATGGACGCCGACGGCTCGCACCCGCCCGAGGACCTCCCGGCCCTGCTCGAAGCGCTCGCCGACGCCGACGTCGTGCTCGGCTCCCGCTACGTGCGGGGCGGCACGATCCGCAACTGGCCGGCGCGCCGCCAGGTGCTCTCCCGCGGCGCGAACCTGTACGCGCGCCTCGCCCTCGGCGTGCCGATCAAGGACATCACCGCCGGGTTCCGCGTCTTCCGGCGCCAGGTGCTCGAGGAGCTCGTCCTCGACGAGGTCGCCTCGCAGGGCTACTGCTTCCAGATCGACATGGCCTGGCGGGCGGTGCAGGCCGGCTTCCGGGTCCGCGAGGTGCCGATCACCTTCACCGAGCGCGAGCGCGGGGCGTCGAAGATGAGCAGCGCGATCGTCGCCGAGGCGTTCTGGCGCGTCGCCACCTGGGGCGTCGGGCGGCTGGTGCACCGCACCAAGCCGCGCTCGGCGCGAACCGGCGGCGGTGTGACCAGCGGTGGCGTGACCAGCGGTGGTATGACCACCGGCGGTACGACGACCAGCGGTGACACGACCAGCGGTGGCACCGTCAGCGACGGCCCGGTCCGCGCGTGACCGAGACGCCGCGCGAGGAGCTGACCTGGGAGCTGTTCGGCATCGCGTCCCGCGAGCTGGCGCAGCAGGTGGCGGCCGACGGTTACCGGCCCGACATCGTCCTGTCCATCGCGCGGGGAGGGCTGTTCGTCGCTGGAGCGCTCGGCTACGCGCTGGACGTGAAGAACCTGCACGTGGCGAACGTGGAGTTCTACACCGGTGTGGACGAGCGGCTCCCGGTGCCGATCATGCTGCCCCCGGTGCCGAACGTGGTCGACCTGTCCGGCGCGCACGTGCTGGTGGCCGACGACGTCGCCGACACCGGCGCCACGCTCAAGCTGGTGCGCGATTTCTGCGCGGGCCACGTGGCCGACGTCCGCTGCGCCGTGGTGTACGAGAAGCCGCACAGCAGCGTGCGCTGCGAGTACGTGTGGCGGCGCACCGACCGGTGGATCAACTTCCCGTGGTCGACGCTGCCGCCGGTCGTGCACCGCAGCAACCAGGTCCTCGACGCCTGAGCGCGCCGGCCGCAGAGGCTGCACGCGAAAGAGCCGGGCACCCCGAAGGGTGCCCGGCTCTTGTCGGATTCGATCAGGCGATCTCGCGACGCCGCTCGGCCAGCAGCTCGAGGCGCTCGTTGAGCAGCACCTCGAGGTCGGCCACGGAACGCCGCTCGAGCAGCATGTCCCAGTGCGTACGCGGGGGCTTCGCCTTCTTCTGCTCGGGCTCAGCGCCGTCGATGAGGCGCGAGATGCTGCCGTGCAGACGGCACTCCCAGGTGCCCGGAGCCTCGGCGTCGCCCGCGAAGGGCACCTCGAACTCGTGCCCGCGCGGGCACGCGTAGCGCATCGACTGCCGCGGCGCGAGGTCGTGGTTGCGGTCCGTCTCGTAGCTGACAGCCCCGAGCCGGCTGCCACGGAGCACGCGGTCGGCCATGCGTCTTCCTCCCTACCGGGGCCGAGGGAGCCTCCCTCGGCCATCACCACCGGGTGTAACGTCTGCTGCACAGCCGTTCATTCCCGCCATTGCGGACGGCACCTGACCGGGTGTGGTCGACATGCGATCACACCGGACGAGCGTCGTCCCGATGCCTGAGTGTCCCCGATATGGCGCCGCTACACACGCAGTTGTGACCTGTCAGCCAACTGTGACTTATGTCACGCCCCGCTGGGCTGGTGTTCACAACACCGCCGAAATTCCGTTACCCGAGGACATCCGCGGTGGCCGGACCGGCCACAACGCCACCAGGCCGAGGGTCAGGACCAGCAGGATCCCCACGATTCCGGCGCGTTGCGCGCCGAAGACGGTGACCGAGAGGCCGAACAGGGCGGGCGAGAGGAAGGACACCGCCCGGCCCGTGGTGGCGTAGAGGCCGAAGAGCTCCCCCTCGCGGCCGGGTGGGGCGAGCCGGGCGAGGAACGTCCGCGACGACGACTGCGCGGGCCCCACGAACAGGGTGAGCAGCAGCCCGAACACCCAGAAGGCCCGGGGACCGGACACGAACAGCAGCACCACCCCCGCTGCGATCATCCCCAGCAGCGCGGCGACGATGACCGGCTTCGGGCCGACGCGGTCCTCGATCCGCCCGCCGGCCAGTGCGCCCAGCGCGGCCACGACGTTGGCGGCGACCCCGAACAACAGCACGTCACCGGCGCCGATCCCGTAGACGCCGACCGCGAGCACCGCCCCGAACGTGAAGACGGCGGCCAGCCCGTCGCGGAACAGGGCGCTGGCGCCCAGGAAGAAGACCGTGTGCGGCGCCTGGCGGTAGAGCGCGCGCAGATCGGCCACCAGCGCCCGGTACGAGCCGGCGACCCCGAGGTGGGCCGGCCGGTCCGGGGCGGGCTCCACCTCGGGTACCGCCGCGAACAGCGGCAGGGCGAACGCCAGGAACCACACCGCCGCGACGAGCGCCACCAGCCGGATGTGGAACCCGTCGGCCGTGGGCACGCCGAGGAACCCGGCCCGCTCGCCGTCGCCTCCCGCGATGAAGCCGGTGTAGACGACCAGCAGCAGCACGATGCCGCCGAAGTAGCCCATCGCCCAGCCGAAGCCGGAGATTCGGCCGATCGTGGCGGGCGTCGCCACCTGGGACAGCATCGCGTTGTAGGACACCGACGCGAGCTCGAACACGATCGACCCGAGGCCCAGCAGCACGAGGCCGAGCCACAGGTGTCCGGCGTCGTCGCGGACGGCGAACAGCCCCGCCATCGTGATGATCGTGAGCCCGGTCCAGACGCCGGTGGCGAACTTGCGCCGGCCCGCGGTGTCCGCGCGGCGCCCGAGCACGGGGGCCAGCAGCGCGATCAGCAGTCCGGCGGCGCCGATCGCGTAGCCCAGCGCGGCGCTCGCCTCCGGCCTGCCGTCGCCGACGGCATCGGTGAGGTAGACGGAGAAGACGAAGGTCAGGATCACCGCGTTGTAGGCGGCGGAGCCCCAGTCCCACAGCGCCCACGCCACGACCATCCCGCGGTGGACGGGCGCGGGCTGCACGGCGGACTGCACGTGCGGAGGTTAGACCGCCTCCTGCCACGCACCGCGGGCGTGCAGCACCTCGCGCAGCACGTCGGGGCGGTCCGAGAGCAACCCGTCGACACCCAGGTCGAGCAGGGCGGCCATCTCGTCCGGACGGTCGACCACCCAGACGTGGACCTCGCGGCCGTCGACGTGCGCGGCCCGCAGGAGTGCCTCGTCCACCACGGTCAGCGGGCCGAACCGGCGAGGGAGCTGGGCGAGGTCACCCGTCGACGGTGGGGCCGGCAGGCGCCGCAGCGGGCCGGGCAGCGCGTCCAGCCATGCGCGCGAGCGCAGCCCGAACGCCGCACCCTGGGCCATCGAGGTGCACAAGCGCGGTCCCGCGGCGGCACGGGCCCGGCGCAGCCATCCGTCGTGGTAGCCGCCCAGGCAGACGCGGTGCCAGCTGTCGGTCCGCTCCAGCACCGCGAGCACCGGCTCCACCGCGGCTCCGGCCTTCAGCTCCACGGTGATCCGGGTGTTCGGCAACTCGGTCAGCACCTGCTCGAGCCGTGGGATCGGTTCCCTGCCGTGCACGCGCACGTCGGCGAGGGCCGCGGCGGACCGCAGGCGGACAGGGCCGGTGCCGTCGGTGGTGCGGTCCAGCACGACGTCGTGGTGGACGAACGCGACGCCGTCCGCGCTCGCGTGCACGTCCATCTCGAGGTAGCCGAACCCCTCCTCGACGGCCCGGCGGAACGCTGCCATGGTGTTCTCGAAGCCCGCGAGCTCGCCGATGTGCCAGCCTCGGTGGGCGTAGGCGCGCGGGTAGGGGCCGTCGAAGTAGGGGTGGTGCGGCACCCGCGCAGCCTCGCAGAGGGGCCGGTCAGCCGCGACGGGGCAGGCGTTGCGGTTCGGTGAACAGCGGCGCGAGCAGGTCACCGTGCGCGGCGAGGCGCGCCGGCAGGTCGCTCGCGGTGAACACCAGGTCGTCCGGGCGCCGACAGGATCGCACCTCGTCCCAGGTGATCGGGGTGGCGACGGTGGGGCGGGCCCGCCCGCGCAGCGAGTAGCTCGCGATCGTGGTCTTGTGCGGGTTGTTCTGGCTCCAGTCCACGAACACCTTGCCGCGACGGCGCGCCTTCGCCATCACCGCGGTGACCCGGCCCGGGGTCTCCCGGGCGAGCTCCTCGGCCAGCGCCTTCGCGAACTCCGAGGTGCGTTCGGCCCGCGCGACCGTCACGGGGAGGTAGAGCTGCAGGCCCTTCCCGCCACTGGTGCGCGGGTAGGCGCGCAGGCCGTCCTCGGCGAGCCGGTCGGCGATGCGCTCCGCCACCCGCGCGCAGTCGACGACCGTGGTGCCCTCGCCCGGGTCGAGGTCGAACACCACCAGGTCGGGCAACTGGTGGCCACCGCGTGGACCCACCCGCCACTGGGGCACGTGCAGCTCCAGAGCGGCCAGGTTCGCCGCCCACGCGAGCCCCTCGACGTCGTCGATCAGCGGGAAGTCCGCCTTCTCCGACCGCCCGCCGGGGGTGCCGACGCGGGCGGTGCGGATCCAGCGCGGCGCGTGCCGGGAGACGTTCTTCTCGAAGAACGACGAGCGTTCCACGCCGTCCGGCCACCGCACGAGCGTGACGGGCCGGTCGCGCAGATGCGGCAGCATCACCTCGGCGACCGCCAGGTAGTGCTCCAGCACGTCGGCCTTCGTGGTGCCCGTGAGGGGGTAGAGCACCTTGGCGGGGTTGCTGAGCGTGGCGCGGCCGACCCGGTCCGCCCGCTCCGGCCGGGGCGCGGGCGCCGCGGTGGCCGCCGCCGCGGTGTCGACCTGGACCCACCGCGCGCTGCGCCGGCCCGGCTCGTAGGGCGAATCCGGGTCCTTCGCGACGACGTGGGGAAGGCCCTGCCCCTCGGCGGCCGCGAGCACCTCGGCGCCCGCGTCGGGGAAGACGGGCGCGAGCCGCCAGCGCGGACCGTCGAGGGGCAGGCCCTCCAGCAGCGTCCGCCGCTCGCGGAACGGCAGGGGGCACGTGTCACGGCCGTCGAGGTGCAGCAGGTCCCCGATCCACAGCTGCGGGAGCTCCGGCGGGCCGGTCAGCTCCCCGTCCATGAGCACCTGCGTGGCGCCCAGCGACGGGCCCAGTTCGCGCAGCCCGGGGGCGGCGACCTCGTCGCCGCCGGCGTCGGTGAGGTCGGCGCGCCCGCCCTCGACCCGCACGATCACGCGTTGGCCGCCGAACCCGACCTGCGGCCACCAGTCGCCCTCGACCGGGAACGCGCCCGGCGTGGCGCGCATCGGCAGCACCTCGTGGGGGAGCGGCTCGCGGCCTGCGTCGCGGTCCGAGCGGCGCAGCAGCCAGCCGTCCTTCCCGCTGCCGCCCCGGTCGGTGCGGATGAACACGAACCGCCCGGACGCCCGCGCGCCGCGCAGCCGCACGATCACCTCACGGGGGTTCCACTTCTCCGTCTCGTAGGTGCCGGTGTCCCAGATCGTCATCGCGCCACCGCCGTACTCGCCTGCCGGGATCTCCCCCGAGAACTCCAGGTACTCGATCGGATGGTCCTCGGTGCGCACGGCCAGCCGGATCGTCTCCGGGTCGGGCGGCAGTCCCTTCGGCACCGCCCACGAGGCCAGTACCCCGTCGCGTTCGAGCCGGACGTCCCAGTGCAGCCTGCGCGCGTGGTGCTCCTGGATGACGAACCGGTCGCCCGGGCCCTGCGGGCGCACCGGATCGGCGTCGGGCACCGGTTCCGGTGTGCGCCGCGCGTCGCGCTTGCGGCGGTACTCGTCGAGCGGCACGGGCTCAGGCTAGTTCTTGCGTCCAGCCGGATCGGGATGTGAACATAGGCTTGCCTTGCCACAGTGGAGGAGAACCTGTGTACGTGTGCATCTGCCACGCCGTGCCGGACACCGAGATCCGGTCCTGCATCGCGCGCGGCGCCCGCACCGTCGAGGAGGTCGGCGACGCATGCGGCGCCGGCACCGGATGCGGCTCGTGTCACGACCACATCGACGTCTTCCTCGCCGCCGCCCACGCACCGTCACTGATCGCCGAGCTGCCCTCCACGGCCTGAACCGTCGCTGAGGTTCGCCTGACCTGCGCAAAGGCGACACTGGCTCCGGCGGCCCGTGCACGCGGCGCTAGCGTCGCGGTTCCCCACCGGGCCGACGAAGCGAGGACACCATGCGTGGCGACGCCGAGATCATCGCGCTGCTCAACGACCAGCTCACCAGCGAGCTCACTGCCGTCAACCAGTACTTCCTGCACGCCAAGATGCAGCAGAACTGGGGGCTCACCAAGCTCGCCGCGTACACGCGGGCGGAGTCGCTCGACGAGATGCGCCACGCCGAGCGGATCACCGACCGCATCCTGTTCCTCGAGGGGCTGCCGAACTACCAGCGCCTCTTCTCCCTGCGGATCGGCCAGACCGTGCGCGAACAGCTGGAATCCGACCTCGCGATCGAGGTCGAGGTCGTCGAGCGGCTGCGGCCGGGCATCACGATGTGCCGGGACAAGGGCGACCACACCACGGCCACCCTGTTCGAGGAGATCCTCGCCGACGAGGAGCACCACATCGACTACATCCAGACGAACCTGGAGCTGATCGACAAGCTCGGGGAGCAGCTCTACCTCGCGCAGCTGGTGGACCAGCCCCCGACCGCGGGCTGACCCGGCACGACATCCCGCTCTTGCTATCGTCCTCCCGACCGTAGGTTAGGCAAGCCTTTCTCGGAGGATGACGTGGTCGGACGGGTGTCCGTCGTGGCAGGCGCGGTGCTCGGCGCACTCGCCACCCTGGCGGGGTGCGCGAGCGCGCCGATCGAGGCCTCCGGGCGGCTGGAGCCCGCCACCGAGGTGGCCGCGCCACCCGGCCCCACGCAGATCCCCGCGGGCATGGGCGCCGCCGAGCCCGAGGGCAGGTTCCCCCGCACGATCACCCATTTCGGCGGGAGCACGACGATCCCGGCGCCGCCGCAGCGGATCGTCGTGATCGCGACCGGCCAGACCGACGCGATCCTCACGCTCGGCGTCGTGCCGGTGGGGGTCGCCCACGGCGACGACGCCGACCTGGTGCCCCGGTACGTGCAGGAGGCGTTCCCCCAGCACGCGGAGCAGCTGGCCGCAGTGGCCCCGGTGGGTTCCCGGCAGAACCCGAACCTCGAGGCGATCGCGGCGCTGCTGCCCGACCTGGTGCTCGCGAACGCCGCCGCGTCGCAGGAGCTCTACCCGGTGCTCTCCGAGATCGCGCCCACCGTGCTGGTGGAGGGCACCGGGGTGAACTGGAAGCAGGATTTCCTGCTGCTGGCCGACAGCCTCGGGATGCAGGACCACGCCCAGGCGTTCCTCGACGGGTTCACCGCCGACGCCGCCGCGCTCGGGGCCACCGCGGGAGAGGAGACCGTCTCGTTCGTCCGGGTCACCGCCGACCGCACGCGGGTGTTCGGCCTCGCGTCGTTCATCGGCTTCGTCGCCTGGGACGCCGGCCTCGTCCGCCCCGAATCACAGCGGTTCGACGCGACGTCACGCGACCTCTCGCCCGAGGAGCTGGCGCTCGCCGCCGGCGACCGCATCTACTACTCCGTGCAGGGCGCCACCACCGAGGCGCAGGCCGCGGCATCGGCCACGCTGGGCAACCCCCTCTGGCAGACGCTCCCGGCGGTGCGCGACGGCCACGCGGTGCTCGTCGACGACGACCCGTGGTACCTCAACGCCGGTCCGACTGCCGCCCGGCTGGTCCTCGGCGATCTCGAAACCACCCTCGGCGCGGGGGAGAGCTGAGGAACCGGCCACGGTGGCTGACGGCGTCACGCGCCCGGGCTCTGGCCCCTGACCCAGCCCATGTCCGGGTAGCGATCGCCCGCGGGGCGCAGCGCGGAGAGCGCCGCGAGCTGGTCGGCCGTCAGCGTGACGGCGTTCGCCCCCAGGTTCTCCGCGAGGTAGGTGCGGCGCTTGGTGCCCGGGATCGGCACCACGTCCGCTCCCTGGGCGAGCAGCCACGCGAGGGCGACCTGGCCGGGCGTCGCACCGGCGGCGGTGGCGATCTCCCGGACCGTCGCCACGAGCGCGAGGTTCGCCTCGAGGTTCGAGGCCTGCCACCGCGGCAGGGTGCGGCGGAAGTCGCCGGCGTCCAGCTCGGTCGTCGCCGCGGCCGCGCCGGTCAGCAGGCCGCGGCCGAGCGGGCTGTAGGGCACGAGACCGATGCCCAGCTCACGGGCGGCCGGGACGACCGTGTCCTCCACGTCCCGGCTGAAGATCGACCACTCCGACTGGACGGCACTGATCGGGTGCACCGCCTGGGCGCGGCGCAGCGTCTCGGCCGAGGCCTCGGAAATGCCGAGATGGCGCACCTGCCCGCGCTGCACCATCTCGGCCATGGCGCCGAGCGTGTCCTCGATCGGCACCGTGGGGTCCACGCGGTGCAGGTAGTAGAGGTCGATGGTGTCGACGCCGAGCCGTCCCAGCGACGCCTCCACGGCCTTGCGCGCGTACTCCGGTGACCCGTCGAGGCCCACGATCTTGGCGTCGACGTCGGTGAGGATGCCGAACTTCGTGGCGATCGAGACCTCGTCGCGGCGGGTCCGCAGCACCTCGCCCACCAGCTGCTCGTTGGCGCCGTTGGCGTACATGTCGGCGGTGTCGAGCAGCGTGACGCCGCCGTCGATCGCCGCGTGCAGGGTGGCCAGGGACTCGGTGCGGTCACCGCGACCGTAACCGTGGTTCATCCCCATGCAGCCCAGGCCCAGGGGAGCCACGTGCAGGTCGCGCAGGGTGCGGGTGGATGTGGGCATGACGAGATGACCTCCGTGCTCGAGGGTGTGGTGGGGAAGGGGGAAGGCTGCTCAGCCGGAGCAGCGCCCGCCGTACGTGGCGATCTTGTAGTCGATCACGGACAGTGCGAAGTCCAGCTCGTCGCGCCGGCGCCGGACCTTCGCCCGGTGCGCGTGCAGCAGCGTCAGCCGCGCGTCGACGGTGCCGTCGCCCTCTTCGACGAGCCGGATGTAGCTGGTGATGTCAGCGATCGACATCCCGGACAGCCGCAGCCGGGTGAGGAAGACGACCCGGCCGAGCGCCCGCTTGTCGTAACGGCGCTGCCCGGACGCCGAGCGGGGCACGTCGACGAGCCCGATCCGCTCGTAGTAGCGCAGCGTGTGCGCCGAGACGCCGATCAGATCGGCCGTCTCGGCGACCGTGAGCGGCAGCCGGACGGCGTCGTCGACCGTGACGGACGCCGCGAGGACGTCGTTGAGGTCCGGGAGCCCGTCGGTCCCGGCGCGGTCGATCAAGCCGTTCAGCAGCTCGGTGGTGCTCACGGGAAGAACGGTAGGTCTTCGAGCGCACTCGAAGTCAATCCGAACGCGTGCATGGGGCGACCGGGCACGCCGTGGCACGATCTGCCTGTGACCAGCACGCCCGCCGCGACGCAGCACCTGCGCGATCTCGCGCGGTTGCGTCGCGTCCGCGACCGGATCGACCGGGAGTACGCCAAGCCGCTCAACGTCGAGGCGCTCGCCCGCGGCGTGCACATGTCGGCCGGGCACCTCAGTCGCGAGTTCCGGCGTGCCTACGGGGAGTCGCCGTACTCCTACCTGATGACGCGGCGGATCGAGCGCGCGATGGCGCTGCTGCGCCGCGGCGACCTCAGCGTCACCGAGATCTGCTTCGCGGTGGGCTGCTCGTCGCTGGGGACGTTCAGCACACGCTTCACGGAGCTGGTCGGGATGCCGCCCAGCGTGTACCGCCGCGAGGCCGCCAGTGAGGCGGCGGGGATGTCGCCCTGCGTGGCGAAGCAGGTGACCAGACCGATCAGGAATCGAGAAGCACCGGCCCCCGCGCCGGACCTAGCGTGACCGCCATGGACCTCACCATTCACCAGGCCTTCCTCCCGCACGACGACCCGGCCGCCACCCTGGCGTTCTACCGCGACACCCTCGGCTTCGAGGTGCGCAACGACGTCGAGTACGGCGGGATGCACTGGATCACGGTCGGCCCGGCGGAGCAGCCCGGCACCTCCATCGTGCTGACCCCACCCGCCGCCGACCCCGGCATCACCGACGACGAGCGCCGCACGATCGTCGAGATGATGGCCAAGGGCACCTACGCTGGCATCAACCTGGCCAGCAAGGACCTCGACGCCACCTTCGAGCGGTTGCAGGCCGGTGACGCCGAGGTCGTGCAGGAGCCGACCGACCAGCCGTGGGGCACCCGTGACTGCGCCTTCCGCGACCCCGCGGGCAACATGATCCGCATCTTCGAGGTGCGATGACGCGAGGCATGACGGCCGGAAGCTGTGGCACGCACGAGATGGAGACGCAATGAGCACCAGCACCAGCACGCGCTCGGACCTGCTGTCGGCTGGGCTGCACGCCGCCGACAGCCACGATCTGATCCGTGTCCACGGCGCGCGGGAGAACAACCTCAAGGACGTCCACGTCGAGCTCCCGAAGCGCAGGCTGACGGTGTTCACCGGAGTCTCCGGCTCGGGCAAGAGCTCGCTGGTGTTCGCCACGATCGCCGCGGAGTCGCAGCGGATGATCAACGAGACCTACAGCGCGTTCGTGCAGGGCTTCATGCCGACGCTGGCCCGGCCCGACGTCGACGTGCTCGACGGGCTGACCACGGCGATCATCGTCGACCAGGAGCGGCTCGGTGCCAACCCACGCTCCACCGTCGGCACCGTGACCGACGCCAATACGATGCTGCGCATTCTCTTCAGCCGGGTCGGGCAGCCGCACATCGGCTCGCCCCAGGCGTTCTCCTTCAACGTCGCCTCGATCAGCGGGGCGGGTGCGGTCGAGTTCGAGCGCGGCGGCCGGACCGTCAAGGAGCGCCGCGAGTTCAACGTCGTCGGCGGTCAGTGCCCGCGCTGCGAGGGTATGGGCCGGACCTCCGACTTCGACCTCACGCAGCTCTACGACGACAGCTTGTCGCTCAACGAGGGCGCGCTGCTGATCCCCAACTACACCGGCGACAGCTGGTACGGCACGATCTTCCGGAAATCGGGCTTCCACGACCCGGACAAGCCGATCCGCAAGTACACGAAACGCGAGCTGAACGACCTGCTCCACAAGAGCCAGACGAGGATCAAGGTCGACGGCGTCAACGTCTGGTACGAGGGTCTGATCCCGCGGATCCAGAAGTCGATGCTGGCCAAGGACCGGGAGGCGCTGCAGCCGCACATCCGGGCATTCGTGGACCGGGCGATCGCTTTCTCCACGTGCCCGGAGTGCGAGGGCACCCGCCTGTCCGAGACGGCGCGATCGTCCACGATCCGCGGGATCTCCATCGCCGATGCGTGCGCGATGCAGATCAGCGACCTGGCCGAGTGGGTCCGCGGTCTCGACGAGCCGTCCGCAGGGCCGCTGCTCGCCAAGCTCCTGCACACGCTCGACTCGTTCGTGGGGATCGGGCTGGGCTACCTGTCGCTCGACCGGCCGTCGGGCACGCTGTCGGGCGGCGAGGCGCAGCGCACCAAGCTGATCCGCCACATCGGCTCCGCGCTCACCGACGTCACCTACGTCTTCGACGAGCCCACCATCGGCCTGCACCCCCACGACGTCGAGCGGATGAACGACCTGCTGCTGCGGCTGCGGGACAAGGGCAACACGGTGCTCGTCGTGGAGCACGAGCCGGAGACGATCGCGATCGCCGACCACGTGGTCGACCTCGGCCCCGGTGCGGGTGCCGAGGGCGGCACGGTCTGCTTCGAGGGAACGGTCGACGGCCTGCGGGTCAGTGGCACCGTCACCGGCCGCCACCTCGACGACCGGGCCGCTCCCAAGGAGACGGTGCGGACGCCCACGGGAAGGCTGGAGGTCCGGGGCGCGACCACGCACAACCTGCAGTCCGTCGACGTCGACATCCCGCTCGGGGTGCTCTGCGTGGTCACCGGCGTGGCCGGCTCCGGCAAGAGCTCGCTCGTGCACGGATCGATCCCCGCGCGGGAGGGTGTGGTGTCGATCGACCAGAGCGCGATCAAGGGCTCGCGGCGGAGCAACCCGGCGACCTACACCGGGCTGCTCGACCCGATCCGCAAGGCGTTCGCGAAGGCCAACGGGGTGAAGCCGGCGATGTTCAGCGCCAACTCCGAGGGCGCCTGCCCCGCCTGCAACGGCGCGGGCATCATCTTCACCGAGCTGGGGTTCATGGAGACCGTCTCCACCACGTGCGAGGAGTGCGAGGGGAAGCGGTTCCAGGCGGCGGTGCTGGAGTACCACCTCGGCGACCCGGACAACAGCAAGAACATCAGCGAGGTGCTCGCGATGTCGGTGACCGACGCGCTGGCGTTCTTCGGCGCCGGTGGCGCCCGCATACCTGCCGCGCACGCCGTCCTGACACGTCTCTCCGATGTCGGGCTCGGCTACCTCTCGCTGGGCCAGCCGCTCACCACGCTGTCCGGCGGCGAGCGGCAGCGGCTCAAGCTGGCCACCCGCATGGGGGAGAAGGGTGGCGTCTACGTCCTCGACGAGCCGACCACCGGCCTGCACCTCGCCGACGTCGAGCAGTTGCTCGGCCTGCTCGACCGGCTCGTCGACTCCGGCAAGTCGGTCATCGTCGTCGAGCACCACCAGGGGGTGATGGCCCACGCCGACTGGATCATCGACCTCGGCCCGGGCGCAGGCCACGGCGGCGGCCGGATCGTCTTCGAGGGCACCCCCGCCGAACTCGTCGCCGCCCGGTCCACGCTCACCGGGGAGCACCTGGCGGACTACGTGGCCGGCTGAGCCGATCGCGCGCGGAGCACCCCGGCTAGGCTTCCCGGGGTGAGCAGCGTCCTGTGACTCAGGACGCGCTGCGCACGGTCGTTGCGCGCGCCGGGTTGTGCGGCGTGACGTGGGAGAGCTGAGCAGGCGAGCCTTCCGATTACGGTGGCCGGGTGACGGAGGAGGCCAAAGCGGCCCGGCGAGACGGTGGGCCGCGGCGCAAGCTGTTGATGAGCGAGATCCTCGAGCGGGCGGTGGGGCTGTTCGCGGAGCGCGGCTACGACGGCACCACCCTGCAGGACGTGGCGGACGCGGTCGGGTTGAGCAGGCCCAACCTCTACAACTACGTGCGCAGCAAGGAGGAGCTGCTCGTCGCCATGGTCGAGGCGACGAGCCAGGAGGCCGCGGCCACGCTGCGCGCGGTCCGCGAGCGCGCGGACCTGAACCCCTCCGAGAAGCTGCGCACGCTCGTGCGGACCCTCGTCCTGCAGCGCGCCGCACAGCCCGCCCAGTTCCGGACGCTGGACCGCAGCGAGCAGTCGCTCCCCGCGGAGATCGCCGAGCGGCACCTGGGCGCCCGCCGTGCCGTCCTGAGCGAGATCACCGGCGTGCTCGACGACGGTGTCACCGCCGGGCTGTTCCGTCCCCTCGACAGCCGGATCACCGCGTTGTCGATCATCGGCATGTGCAACTGGGTGGCGTGGTGGTTCCACCCCTCGCCCGCGCACCCGGCCGAGCCGGTGGCCGAGCAGATCGCGGAGAACGCCCTCGCCATGGTGGCCCGCCCCGACGGGCGGGTCCCGGACGCGCCCACTCCGCTCGGTGCCGCCGCGCTGCTGCAGCAGGACCTCGACTACCTGACCCGGCTCCTGCGGAGCGAGGCCGACGAGACGTAAGCGATACAGCTCCGTCAGTATCTTGACGAGTGTGCCAGGCCGGTCTTACGGTTCCCGGACACGGTTCGTCACGAGAGGAGCTGTCCGATGTCCGCCCAGCCATCCCCGGAGCGGGACCCGCTCGCCCACACGGTGCGCGGGGTCGACCACGCCGCGTTCCCGACGTTCGACCCGCGCGCCACGATCACCTTCTACCGGGACGTGCTGGGTTTCCCGGTGGTCCACGCGACCTGCGCGCTCGGCTGGGGCCCCGGCGACCACCCGGACTTCATCCACTTCTTCTTCGACATCGGCAACGGCGACCGGTTGGCGTTCTTCTACTACTTCGGCGTGCAGCCCTACCGGGACACCGCGATCCCGGAGCTGATCCACCGGGCCCGGCACCTCGCGATCCACGTCGACTCCGAGGAGCACCTGCTGGAGTACCGGCGCCGGCTCGACGCGAGCGACTGGCCCTGCGAGCTGCAGGTCCGTCACGAGACGGTCGAGTCGATCTACGTCACGGACCCCAACGGCTACCTGATGGAGATCACCCGCCCGCTGCGGGCGATCACCGTCGAGGACGACATCGACGCGAACGTCAGCGTCGACGCGCTGATGGACGTGGCGGGCGACGAGGACCCGACGCTGGAGAAGTTCTTCGCCCGCAAGGCGGCGCTGATCGCGGAGCGGTACGCGGGCGAGGCCGAGCCGGTGACGTTCGCGTGACCACCCTGTTCGTCCTCGACGTCGAGGACTTCCGCCCGCTCGCCGAGGTCGCGAGCAAGGACCCGGACACGACGATCCGCCGCCGCGGCCCCTACCTCGAGGTCGAGGCCCCCGGGGAGATCCGGATCGAGCGTGGCGCGACCGGGTGCCGCAACGCGGTCTGGTACAGCTCGGTCGCCGCCGTCGAGGGCGGCCGGGTGGCGCGGTGGGACAAGGTCGAGCTGGTCGTCGAGCCGGCCACCGGGGACGGGCCGTGAGCCCGCTCGCCGTGGATCGCCTCGGTGCGGGCCGGGACGTCGACACCGCCGCGCCCCCCGCGGGTGTCACGACCAGCACCCACCAGCTCACCGCCGCGGACGGCGCGAAGGTCGAGGGGGTGCTGCACGCCCTCGACGCGGCCACCACCGTGGTCACGGTCATGCACCCGCGGCAGTCCATGACCCACCACCCGATGATCCCGCTGTTCCTGCAGGCCGGCGTGTCGGTGTGGACCCAGGGCACCCGCTCCCCGAACAACGACATCGCGCTCGTGCACGAGCAGGCGCTGCTCGACGCCGCGGCGGGGCACGTGTTCCTGCGCGACCTCGGGTTCGCGTCGGTGCTGAGCTTCGGGCACTCCGGCGGCGGCACCCTGTCGGCGTTCTACATCGAGCAGGCCGCCCTCGAACCGGAGACCCGGATCGACGTCACCCCGGCCGGCCGCCCGGTCCCGCTCCCCGGCACCCGGATGCCGCTCCCGGACGGGGCGATCTTCCTGGCCCCGCACCCGGGGCAGGGTCAGGTGCTGCGGCACTGCATCGACCCGTCGGTCACCGACGAGACGGACCCGATGTCGGTGGATCCCGCCCTCGACATGTACGCGGCGCGCAACGGGTTCGCCCCGCCGCCCGAGCCCAGCCGGTACTCCGCGGACTTCCTGGCGGCGTACCGGGCAGCGCAGGGAGAACGGATCGCCCGGATCGACGCCCGCGCCACCGAGCTCGCCGCGGACGCCGCGCGGGCCAGGGCCCGGTTCAGCCGCAGCGGCGACCCCGCGGACCGCCGGGCGGCGCTCGCCCCCCGGATCCTCACGACCTACCGGACCGACGCCGACCCGGCCTACGTGGACCCCTCGATCGACCCGAACGACCGGCACTACGGATCGCTGTTCGGCCGGCGCCCGGACCTGATCAACTACGGGCTGGTCGGCTTCGGCAGGCTGACCACCCCGGATTCGTGGCTGTCGACCTGGTCGGCCCACCACACCAACGCCGACTTCGTGCGCTGCGCCGCGGGGGTCCACGTCCCGACGCTGTACCTCGAGTTCAGCGGCGACCAGGCGGCGCGGCCGGAAGCGGGCGCACGGATGGTCGCCGCGGTCGCCGCCACCGACACGACCCGGCACGTCGTGCGCGGGCAGCACTTCGGCCAGCCCGTCGCCGAGGGGGAACCGACGGGGTACGTCGCCGCCTCCGCGCACGTCGGCCACTGGATCGCCGCTCGGTTCCCGACCGCGCCACCACACGGAGAGAGGTGACCCACGTGGGCTCCATCGGAGTCGTCTACGACAGTGGCTTCGGCCACACCGCCGCCCAGGCACGGGCGGTGGGCGAGGGCGCGGCATCGGTCGCCGGCGCCGACGTCGCGCTGTACTTCGCCGAGGAGGTCGCCGCCGACCCCCGGCAGCTCGACCACTGCGGCGCGCTGATCTTCGGCACCCCGACCTACATGGGCAGCGGCTCGGCGGTGTTCAAGACGTTCATGGAGGCCAGCTCCAAGATCTGGCTGGACCAGGGCTGGAAGGGCAAGCTCGCCGCCGGTTTCACCAACTCCAGCGGGCACTCCGGCGACAAGCTCAACACGCTGACCCAGCTCTGGCTGTTCGCGATGCAGCACGGGATGGCCTGGATCGGCCTCGGACTGCTGGACGGCAACGGGCGCAGCACCGGCTCCGACGCCGAGCTCAACCGGCTCGGCGCGTACGCCGGTGCGATGGCCCAGTCCAACTCGGACCAGGGACTGGAAGGCATGCAGGACAGCGACCTGCGCACGGCCGCGGCGCTCGGCGAGCGCGTCGCGCGGCACGTGGCGATCTGGCAAGGAGACGGGCGGTGAGCATGCGGATCCTGGTGGTCGGCGGCGGCCCGGCCGGCCTGTTCTTCTCCCTGCTCGCCCAGCGGGCGGTGCCGGACGCCACGGTGCACGTCCGCGAGCAGAACCCGCCCGGGGTGACCTACGGGTGGGGTGTGGCGTTCAGCGAGAGCGCCGCCGCCGCGCTGCGCCCCGCTGCGCCCGACGTCGTCGACGCCCTGACCGCGGGGATGAGCCACGAGCAGATGGTGCTGAGCCTCGACGGCACCGGCGTGGCCGTGAACGTCGGGCGCAGCCACCTCAACGCCCGCTGGTCGCTCCTGGCCTCCCTCGAGCGGATCGCCCGCGAGGCCGGGGTGCGCATCGAGCACGACCGCGCCGCCGACGTCACGGAGGCGGAGCTGGACGAGTGGGACCTGGTCGTCGCCGCCGACGGGGTGAACAGCCGCACCCGGGAGCGCTTCGCCGAGCACCTCGTGCCCAGCGACGAGCTGGGCACCAACTGGCTGGCCTGGTACGGCACCCCGAAGCCCTACCCGCCGTCGATCATCCTGCGCAACAGCGAGCACGGCCTGCTGATGAGCCACGCCTCGCAGTTCTCCGCGGAGATGAGCAACTTCACCGTCGAGGTCGGCCAGGAGACGTTCGACCGGCTCGGGTTCGCCGACATGACAGAGGACGACTCCCGGGCGCTGTGCGAGGAGCTCTTCGCGGAGTCCCTCGACGGGGCGCCCCTGCAGAGCAACCACTCCCCGTGGTTCCGGACGAAGTTCCTCAGCTGCGCGCACTGGACCCACCGCAACCTCGTCCTCATCGGGGACGCGCTGCACACCGTCCACCCCTCGATCGGCTCCGGCACCCGGTTCGCCATGCGGGACGCGGTGTACCTGATCCAGGCCATGGCCGGGTCGGCGTGGGACGTCGAGGTCGGGCTCAAGGAGTTCGAGCGCAGCCGCAAGCCGGTCGCCGACTCCTTCCAGGCCGCCGCCAAGCGCAGCATCGACTGGTACGAGGGCCTGCCCGGCCGCACGATCACCCACCCCACGAAGTTCGCCCTCGAGTACCTCATGCGCACCGGCCGGGTCTCCTACCGGGAGTTCCGCAGGCAGAACCGCGACGTGGTGCTCGGCTACGAGCGCGACCTGCGCTGACCGACGAGAGAGACGTGCGATGACGCTCGCTTCCGACGCCAAGATCGTCCGCTATGCCCCCGAGGTCGAGGCCCGTTACGTCCGCGAGGGCCTCTGGGAGCCCCAGACGATCGCCCAGCACCTGCACGCGATCGCGCGGCACCACCCCGACCGGGACGCCGTGGTCTGCGGCCCGGACCGCATCACGTTCGCCGAGCTGGACCGCATCACCGACCTGCGCGCCGCAGGCCTGCTCCGGCTCGGCCTCGAACCCGGCGGCGCGGTGCTGCTGCAGTTGCACAACACGCTGAACACCGTGGTGGCCTGGTACGCGCTGCTCAAGGCCGGTCTCGTGCCGGTCTGCACGCTGCCGCTGCACCGCGGCCACGAGATCTCCGAGATCGCCCGGCAGACGAACCCGGTCGCGCACCTCGTCGCGGCCGCCGATCCCCGCTTCGACCTGGTCGCCTTCGCCGTCGCGCAGGCCGCGGGCACCGAGCGGGCCGTCCTGGTCTCCGACGGGGATCCCACCGACCCCCGCGCGGTCGCGCTCGACCGGCTCGGCGACGACATCGATCCCGCGCAGGCCCGCAGCCTCGTCGAAGACATCCAGGCCGGGCTCGGGCTGCAGTCGTTGGCGGTGTTCCAGCTCTCCGGGGGCACCACGGGCGTGCCCAAGGTGATCCCGTGCCTGCAGGCGCCGTACCGGCTCTACGGCGCGAGCCTGGCCCGCGCCATGGGCTGGGGCGCCGGCGACCGCATCGCGTTCATGATGCCGATCGTGCACAACGCGGGCGTGATCATCGGCCTGCAGGGCCCGCACAGCGTCGGCGCCACCCTGGTCCTCGGCACGCCCGACGCGAAGACCGCGATCGACCTCGTCGTGGGCGGCGGGGCCACCGACGTCCTGCTCGGCCCCTTCGCCTACGACGTCGCGCTCGACGAGGGCCTGCGCGCCGCGCCGACGCTGCGGCGGGTGCTGTTCAGCGGGAAGAAGGTCCCCCGCGGGCACTTCGACGTGCTGGAGTCGCGGGGGATCTGGGCGGGTCAGATCTTCGGGATGAGCGAGGGCCTGTGCCTGATCACCCCGCTCGACCACCCCCTCGACGCCCGGGCCGAGAGCGTCGGCGTGCCGATCTCGACCGCCGACGAGATCCGGCTCTACGAGCCCGGCACCGAGGACGAGGTCGCGCCCGGCGAGGTGGGGGAGCTGTGCACCCGTGGGCCCTACACCCTGCTCGGCTACTACGACGCCGCCGAGCACAACCGCCGGGCCTTCACCGCCGACGGCTTCTACCGGACCGGTGACCTGATGGCCGAGCGGGTCATCGACGGCGCCCGGTGCTACACCGTCGAGGGCCGGATCAAGAACATGATCAGCCGCGGTGGCGAGAAGATCAACACCGAGGAGGTCGAGCTGCTGCTGGCCTCCCACCCCGCCGTCGCGGAGGCGGCGCTGGTCGCGATGCCGGATCCCCGGCTGGGCGAGCGGGCCTGTGCGTTCGTCGTGACCAGGGACGGCTCCGCGCTCGACCTCGCGGAGGTCCGCGGGCACTTCGAGGAGCGGCAGGTCGCCAAGTACAAGTGGCCGGAGCGGGTCGTCGTGCTGGCGGAGATGCCGCGGGTCAGCCAGGTCGGCAAGATCGACCGTCGGCATCTGCGGGAGCTCGCCGAGGGCCTGGGCCCCGAACCGCGGGCGTGACGGGCGTGAGGCCGGCACTGCCGCTGCGCCGGCACGCCCGGCTGCGGACCACCGCCCTCGACGAGGCGCAGGAGGCGGCGGGGCGGGTGATGTCGGCGCACCGGCTGCGGGCCACGCGGCCCCGGGAGTTCGGCTCCCGGCTGCACGCCGTCCGGATCGGCGACTCGACGTTGCTCTCCGCGCTCTACGACGGCGCGGCCGAGGTCACCGCCGGCGTCCCGATGGACTACTACACCCTGCTGCTCGTCCTCAGCGGCGGCCTGGACGTCGAAGGGGAGGCGGGCACCGGCCGGATCGGCGCCGGGCGGGCCTGCGTGATCTCGCCGGGGGAGCGGTTGCGGCTGCGGTTCGCGCCGGGGACGGCGCAGGTCGCGGCGAAGCTGCCCCGCGCGGTCGTCGAGCGGGGCTACACCCGGATCGGCGCCGAGCCCGCCCGCGGGCTGGTCTTCGGACTGACCGTGCCGGACGACTCCGCCTGGACCGGCGTCCTGCGCCTGGCGGTGTCCACGGTGGACCGGTTCGACAGCGGGATCCTGCCCGCAGGCGCCGGGCTCGAGCTCGAACGGATGCTGGTCACGTCGCTGCTGCTGGCCCAGCCGCACGATCGGGCGGAGGCGATGCTGCGCGGCGGCGGGGCCCGCGGGTACCGCGCGGCGGGCGTCGCCGCGGAGGCACTCGCGGGCGACCCCGTGGCACCGCTGCGGCCCGAGGAGCTCGCCCGGGACGCGGGGGTCTCGCTGCGCACGCTGCAGGAAGGCTTCCGGAGCCGGTTCGGCGCCTCGCTCACGGGTTACCAGCGCGAGCTCCGGCTGGAACGCGCCCACCGGGCCCTGTCCGCGCCCGGCGGCACGGGCACCGTGGCCGACGTGTCCCTGGCGTGCGGGTTCCTCCACCTGGGCCGGTTCGCCCGCGACTACCGGCTGCGCTACGGGATCACCCCGTCGACCACCCTGCACGCCTCGCGCGGCGCGGACAGCGCCGCGCGAGGTGGATAGACCCCTCCCGTGGCGAGAGCGACGCTGGATCGACCCGTCAGTGCAGACGAAGGAGTCTCCCGTGACCAGCACCGATCGCGCCTTCGACCACCTCGACGGCACCCTTTCCGCCACCGAGGTCCGACGCGCCCACGCCGACATGCGCGAGGCCTGCCCGGTGGTCCACAGTGACCGACACGGCGGGTTCGACTACCTCACCCGCTACGAGAACGTCCGCGGCGCGTTGACCGACCCGGCGTCCTTCTCCTCCGCGGACGGAGTGAAGATCCCCACCAGCGCGCTGCGCCCGCGCGTCCCGGCACTGGAGTTCGACGATCCGGAGCACGCGCAGTGGCGTCGTGTCCTGGACGGACCGCTGACGCCGCGCGCGGTGAAGGCGCTCGAGCCGGTGATCACCGCGGTCGTCGACCTGCTGATCGACGACTTCGCCGCCGCGGGCACGGCCGACCTCGTCGACCAGCTGGCCGAACCGCTGCCCGCGATCGTGATCGGCCGGATGATCGGGCTCGACCAGGGCGAGGCCGTCCGGGCGCGGGGGATCGCCGCCGCGCTCTACGCCGCCATGGGCTCCGTCGCGTTCCCCGCGCGGTACGCCGAGTTCCACGAGACCACCCAGCGCTGGTTGGCCGATCGCCGGGAGCGCCCGCGCGAGGACCTGCTCACCGAGATGGCGAGCGGGGTCGTACAGGGCAAGGTGATCGACGAGGCCGGTGCCACCGGTCTGCTGCTCGCCTACATCGTGGGCGGTCACCACTCCACCGGATCGGCGCTCGGCGGGCTGATCCGGCACGTCCTGACCCTGCCCGGCCTGCGGGACGAGCTGCGCGCCGACCGGCGCGGCCTGCCCCGGGTGATCGAGGAGAGCCTGCGGCTCACCACCCCGCTGCAGCTGTTCGCCCGGACCCTGCGCTGCCCCGTGCAGGTCGGCGACCGCGAGCTTCCCGAGGGGGAGCGGGTGCTGCTCGACCTCGCCGCCGCGAACCGCGATCCGCGGGAGTTCCGCGATCCGGAGACGTTCGACCGCGCCCGCACGCGCAATCGGCACGTCGCCTTCGGCGCCGGAGCGCACGTGTGCCAGGGCCAGCACCTCGCCAGGGCCGAGCTGCGGATCGCGCTGGGCAGGCTCCTCGACCGGCTCCCGGACCTGCGGCTGGACGGCGACCCGGTCGAGAGCGGCCTGGTCGGCGGTTCCCTGATGACCCACTACGCCCTGCCCGTCTCCTTCACCCCGGAGGGCGCCCCGTGAGCGAGGTCAGGGTCGTCGTCGACGGGCGCAGCGTGCTCGCCGAGGACGTGGTGGAGTTCGCCCTGCGTCCGGTGGCCGGCGGGGAGCTGCCCGCGTGGGAGCCCGGCGCGCACGTCGACGTCGTCACCGGGGACGGGCTGGTCCGCCAGTACTCGCTGTGCGGCGATCCGGCCGACCGCACCACCTACCGGATCGCGGTGCTGCGACAGGCGGACGGCCGGGGCGGCTCGGCGTGGCTGCACGACCGGCTGGACGTGGGGGACGAGGTCACGCTGCGCGGGCCGCGCAACCACTTCCCGCTGGAGCCCGCGGCGAGCTACCTGTTCCTCGCCGGCGGCATCGGGATCACCCCGCTGAGGACGATGGTCCGGCAGGTGTCGTCCTCCGGCGCTGCATGGACGCTGCACTACGGCGGCCGCACCCGGACCTCGATGGCGTATGCCGCCGAAATCGGTGCCGTCGACGGGGGCCGGGTCACCCTGGTTCCCCAGGACGAGACCGGCCTGATCGACCTCGACGCCGCCGTCGACGCCGCGCCGCCGGGCACCGCGGTCTACTGCTGCGGTCCGGAACCGCTGATCGCCGCGGCGGAGGCCGTGTGCACAGCCCGCGGGTTGCCGCTGCGCACGGAGCGGTTCAGTCCCACGGAGATCGCCCCCGACGCCGTCGACACCGCGTTCGTCGTGGAGCTGGCGGCCAGCGGTGGGGAGCTGGCGGTCCCCGCCCACCGGTCGATCGTCGACGTGCTGGTCGAGGCGGGCGTCGACATCCTCACCTCCTGCGAGGAGGGCACCTGCGGCACCTGCGCGACGGCCGTCCTCGCGGGCACCCCCGACCATCGCGACTCCGTCCTCACCGACGAGGAGCACGCGGCGGGCGACCGGCTGCTGCCGTGCGTCTCCCGCGCCCGCTCCGCCCGGCTCGTGCTCGACCTGTGACACCTTCCCCCGAGAGGACGACGATGTCCGACACCCGCGCTCCCGGAGCCACCGCGGGGACGACCAGTCCCTGGCGCGTCGCGCTGGCCGGCCTGATCGGCACCACCATCGAGTGGTACGACTTCTTCATCTACGCGCTGGCCGCCACGCTGGTGTTCGGCCCGCAGTTCTTCCCGAGCACGTCGGACGTGGCGAGCACGCTGGCGGCCCTGTCGACGTTCGCCATCGGCTTCGTCGCCCGGCCCATCGGCGGGGCACTGATCGGGCACTTCGGCGACCGGGTCGGCCGCAAGCGGATGCTGGTGCTCTCCCTGCTCGTGATGGGGGTCGGCACGGCGCTGATCGGCATCCTGCCGACCTACGAGACGATCGGCGTCGTCGCGCCGGTCCTGCTGGTGCTCATCCGGCTCGCCCAGGGCCTCGCGGTCGGCGGCGAGTGGGGCGGCGCCACCCTGCTGGCGCTCGAGCACGCCAGCACCCCGGCCCAGCGCACGCTGTTCAGCTCGCTGCCCCAGGTAGGGCTGCCGCTCGGCGTGGTGCTGTCCAGCATGGTCTTCCTCGTGGTGCGGCTGGGCACGGGAGACGAGGGCTTCGTCGGCTGGGGGTGGCGGATCCCGTTCCTGGCCAGTGCCGTGCTCGTCGTCGTCGGCCTGGTGATCCGGCTGAAGCTGGACGAGAGCCCGGAGTTCGAGCGGCTCCGCGCGCAGAACACCGTCCGTCGGGCCCCGATCGCCGACGTGTTCCGCGCCCCGAAGATCTGGGTCCCGGCCTCCGGGATCACCATCGCCGCGTCGGTGCTGGGCAACCTGCTCCTCGCGTTCGTGCTGGGCTACGCCGCCCAGGCCGGGCTGCACAGCGCGTCGGCGATGCTCACGGTCACGATGGTCGCGGCGGTGCTGTGGGCGCTCGCGCTGCCGCTCGCGGCCGTGCTCGCCGGACGGCTCGGCCGCAAGCGGGTGCTCGTCGCCGGGATCGTCGCCATGGGAATCTGGGCGGTCCCGTACTTCGCGCTGGTCCAGTCCGGATCGGGGGTCGGCCTCTACGTCGGCTCGATCGTCGCGGCACTCACCATCGCCCTGATGACCGGTCCCTACGGCGCCTACCTGACCGAGGCGTTCCCCACCGAGATCCGCTACAGCGGCGCGTCGGTGGCGTACGGCATCGGCGGCCTGCTGGGCGGTGCCTTCGCCCCGATCATCGCGACCCTGCTCGCGACCGCCTCCGGCGGGCTCATCGCGGTGGCCTGGTACGTCGTTGCCGCCGCACTGGTCAGCCTGGTCGCCACGCTGACCTTGCACAGCCCTTACCGGCCGGTCGCCCCAGCGGTGGTGTGACCGCGCCGGCGGTCGCGGCACCGGACGCGTCCAGCGCGTAGCACCGGCCATACCCTGGAGGAACAGGCCGCCCTCCGGCCGGGGGCACACTTCGGGTTCGGGGTCGTCCGATCTTCGAGATTATGACAGTTGTTGCCCGGCCACCCAGGGTGCCGCCGCTGACGGAGGAGGAGCTGCCCGGCATGATCCTGTCGAAGGTGCGTGACCCGCGTTTGGTGACCCTCCGCCGCGGCGGGACCCTGACGGATCCCGATCACCACCTGCTGGCCCTCTGGGCAGCTTCCTGCGCCGAGCACGTCCTGCACCTGTTCGAGTCCGCTCACCCCGGGGATCCGCGACCACGCCAGGCGATCGAGCACGTCCGGGCCTGGGTCCGTGGCGAGGTCGGGATGATGGCGTCCCGCGCCGCCGGTGGCCATGCCATGGGGGCGGCACGCGACAAGCGAGGGGCAGCGCGCCATGCCGCGTATGCCGCCGGCCAGGCCGGGGCGGTTGCCCACGTCGCCGCCCACGAGCTCGGCGCCGCTGCCTACGCGATCAAGGCCGCGCGCGCTGCCGCTCCGTCCGGCGGGTCCGAGGCCGCGGGTCGACTCGAGTGCCGGTGGCAGCGCGACCTGCTCCCGGAGGCGATCCGCGAACTCGTGCTCGATGACCAGCGGCTGCGCAACGACATCTGCTGGTCGGTTTTCGACTGCTGAAAGGGGCGAGGTCGTGGCCGACGAGTCGAAGCCGGGGGAGCGGGGACGCCGAACCCGGGCGGGACAGGACGATCGCGTCGGCGCGGTCGAGCTCCCCGATGAGTGGACCCCAGATGGTTGCGGACTCGGGGTTGCCGTGGACCAGGACGAGGGGAGTGCGCGCAGGAAGCTGCCTCGCTGATACTTGTTGGGTGACACACAAGTATAAAATGACCATCGAACTGTCCCGGCGCAGCCGAACGCGGCGGTGCTGCAGCCACCGCTCGAGCCCGGTATACGCTTGTCCCGATGTGTGAGCAGTCCTGATGCCCGATCAGCCTCCCGCTCGCCGCACGCAGCAAGAGCGTCGCGAAGAGACCGAACGCAAGGTGCTGGCTGCCGCGACGGCGCTGATCGCCCGGCGCGGGTCACGTGCGCTCACCCTGGCCGAGGTCGGCGAGGCCGCAGGCTACAGCCGAGGGATCGTCTCCCACCACTTCGGCAACCGCGAGAATCTGCTCCGCGCGGTGATGCGCGATGCTCGGACCTTCACCGTCCCGGATCGTGGGGACAGCGCCGCGGACTGGCTGGCGGCGGCGGTTCGCGCCTACCTCGAGAACGTCACCAGCCGACGGCCGTCTGCCGCCGCGTTCCTGCAGATGTGGGGCGAGGCGATTGCCGCCGATCCCGTCCTGATGCCGCTCTACGCGGAAGATGACGCCAGCTTCCGTCGGCTCCTCGCCGACAAGGTCCGTGAAGGGATCTGCGACGGCTCGGTGCGAGCGGATGCCGACCCGGAGGCGACGGCCGTGTCCCTGGTGGGCCTCCTTCGCGGGATCGCGCTGCAGCTGATCTCGACCCCGCCGCCGGCGCGAGTCGAAGCGATCATCGACGAAGCCGAGCGGTCCACCCGGCGTGCTCTCAGGCCGTGAACCAGGTCCTCAGCACCCGGCCTGTGTGAACCGATAATCGACGTTATGACAGTTATCGGGTTCGAGGCCCGGCCGAGGGAGGGCCGGCCCCAATCCGATTGACAGGCATGCCAGCGTTGACCTTCGTGACCGCACACGACATCGCCTCGATCCGGACCATGGCCGGCTTGGCCACACCGATGGCTCTGCGTGTGGCGGTGACCCTGGGTCTACCGGACCGGCTGCGCGGCGACGGCGTCAGCACCGAGCAGGTCGCCACCGAACTGAACGTGTCACCGGTGGCGCTCGAGCTGCTGCTCGGCCACCTCGCGACACTCGGGATCGTCGAGCGTGCGTCCACGGGTCACCGGACCACCGACTACGGGGCGTCCCTGTGCGCCGACGCCGACAACGGCCTGGTCAACTTCCTGCACCTGGACATGGCCGGCGGTCGCGCAGAGATGGCCCTCGTGGAACTCCTGCACAGCATCACCACCGGCGGCGCCGCCTACCCGCGCCGCCACGGCCAGGACTTCTGGGCCGACCTCGCCCGGTTCCCGCACCTGCGTGAATCGTTCGACCAGCAGATGACGCACCGGTTCCGCGACCAGGTCCCGCAGATCCTGGCCGGGTACGACTGGGGCCGCTTCCCCACCGTCGTCGACGTCGGGGGCGGGCACGGCACGCTCCTCGCCGCGATCCTGGCCGCCCATCCCCGGATGCGCGGTCACCTGGTCGACCTCGAGCCCACCGCGGACGGGGCGCGCGGCACCTTCGCCGCACAACGCCTGGCGGATCGGGCCCAGGTGACAGCGGGGAGCTTCTTCGACCCCCTCCCTCGCGGGGCGGATGCCTACCTGCTGTGCGACATCCTGCACGACTGGGACGACGACGGCGCGCACCGGATTCTCGGCCGTTGCGTGGAGGCCGTGCCCCCGACCGGTCGCGTCCTGGTCATCGAGCCCGTCGGCGGCCGGCGTGACAGCACCGGGTTCGACCTGGCCATGCTCGCGATCTTCGGTGGTCGGGAACGTCGGATCGACGAGCTCGACGCCCTGGCCGCGGCCCACGGGCTGACCCTCGATGCCGTGACGGACGTGAGCGACCAGCGCTGCCTCCTGGAGTTCCGGCTCGCCGCCACGGGCTGAAGCGGCCGCGACCCACCGGTCGTCACAGGAGGGCTCCCCCGGAGACCTCGATGCGTTCCGCGGTGATCCAGCGCATGTCCTCGGAGGCGAGCGCGGCGATGGCGTCGCCGATCTCCTCGGGCTTGCCGACCCGGCCGAGCGCGGTCTGCGCGGCGAGGGCCACCCGCAGCTCGGGGTCGTCGCGCATGGCGCCGCCGTTGAAGTCGGTGGCGCTCGGGCCGGGGGCGACCGTGTTGATCCGGATGCCGCGCGGGCCGAGCTCGGCGGCCAGGCTGCGGGAGAAGGCCTCCACCGCCGCCTTCGACGCCGAGTAGACCGACGTTCCCGGGCTGACGTGACGGGTCAGGGAGGTCGACACGTTGATGATGCGGCCGCCCTCGGCGAGGTGTGGCACGAGCGCCTGGATGAGGAAGAACGTGCCGCGGAGGTTGGTGTGCACGAGCGCGTCGAAGCTCTCCACCGTGACGTCCTCGAGCCGACCGAACAGACCGATGCCGGCGTTGTTCACCAGGACGTCGAGCTTGCCGCTCCCCCATCGGGCGCGGATCTCGTCGGTCAGCTCGGTGGTGAAGGTCGCGAACGACCCGACGTCGCTGATGTCGAGCCGCTTCGCGACCGCGTCACCGCCCGCGTCCTGGATCATCCGCACGGTCTCCGCGGCTCCCACCGCGCCATCCCGGTAGGTCACGACGACCTTCGCGTCACGGCGGGCGAGTGCGAGCGCGGTGCTGCGCCCGAGCCCTCGGTTCGCGCCGGTGACCAAGGCGATCCGGTGTTCTGTCATGAGCGTGCCCCTTCGCTGAAGTAAGTAATTACTGACTTATCGCCAATGTAGGGTCGCGTCAGCCCGGCGTCAACGCCCGCACCGAGACGGAGACCACATGCCCCCACGCGATGCTCAGGCGACGAAGGCCCGCATCCTCCAGGCGGCAGTCGCGGAGTTCGCCGAGCACGGCCACGCCGGCGGCCGTGTCGAACGGATCGCCCGGGAGGCCGGAACCAACATCCGGATGATCTACGCCTACTTCGGCAACAAGGACGGGCTCTTCGACGCCGCGCTCACCAGCGCGATCCAGTCCATGGCCGCGAGGGTCCCGCCCCGACCGGACGATCTACCGGCATGGGCGGGCGAGCTGTTCGACTACCACCAGCGCGAACCCGCGGCCCTCCGGATCAACATGTGGGCACAGCTCGAGCGCCCCCGGGCGGCGTCCGAGCCGCTGGAGAGCTACCTCGCGAAGACCACCGCCGTCGCCGGCGCCGACAGCGCCCCGCTGACCGCCGTCGACCTTCTCGTCTTCATCTACGCGGTCTCGCAAGCCTGGTACCTGACACCCGTCGGCCTGCTGAGGGCCGACGGTGGTGACCCGCAGGCTCCGGAACGGATCGCGGCGCACCGGTACGCCGTCATCACCGCCGTGACACGCATCGTCCGACCGGACGGCACCGACCCGGCCTCACAGCGACCAGAAGGGGCTCCACCCGTCTCGTGACCCCGGCTGCTCCTACAGCTTCCAAACGTAGGATGTTAGGCTCATTCCGTGGTCGGGACTGCGCTGCGGACGCACTGGTGAACGCTCTCGCCGACGTCGGCGCCCGCCCCCGAGCCCGCACGACCTGGTGGTTCGCGGCCGCCATCGTGCTCGTCGCAGCGAACCTGCGACCTGCCGTGGTCGGCGTGGCCCCGGTGCTCCCGGAGATCCAGCGCAGCCTCGGGCTCTCCGCGACGGCATCCGGCGTGCTGACCGCGTTGCCCGTGCTGTGCTTCGGGCTGCTCGCCCCGGCGGCGCCGCGCCTGGCCCGCCGCTTCGGCATCGGACGCACCCTGCTCGGCGCGCTCGTGCTGATCACCCTCGGCCTCGCCGTCCGCTCGAGCGGCCCGACCGCCACCCTGTTCGCCGGCGCGGTGCTGGTCGGCTCGGCGATCGCGATCGGGAACGTCCTGCTGCCCGGGCTGATCAAGCGCGACTTCCCGCACCGCACCGGCTCCATGACGGGCATCTACTCGATGGCGATCTCCGCCGGTGGTGCGCTGGCCGCCGGGACCACCGTGCCGGTGGCGCGGGCGCTCGGTGTCGACTGGCGCGGCGCTCTCGCGTTCTGGAGCCTGTTCGCGCTGGTCGCCCTCTTGTGCTGGCTGCCCCATGTGCGATGGGTGGACCGCGCCCGCGGGATGCGCGAGGTGCGCGTGCGGGGTCTGTGGCGCAGCCCGCTCGCCTGGCAGGTCACCGCATTCATGGGGCTGCAGTCGCTCGGCTTCTACGCCACGGCGGCGTGGCTTCCCGTGATCTTCGTCGACCGGGGGTTCGATCCGGCCACCGCCGGGTGGCTGCTCGCCCTCGCGAGCATCGTCGGGCTCAGCGGCTCGATGGCTGCGCCGATGCTCGCCACGCGCCTGCGGCAGCAGCGGGCGGTCGCCGCCGGTCTCACCGCCGTGGCTGCCCTCGGGCTGCTCGGGGTCCTCCTGCTGCCCGGCGCGGAGATCGTGTCGATGGCACTGCTCGGTGTCGGGCAGGGTGCCGCGCTAGGACTCTCGCTCACGCTGATGGTGCTGCGCTCCCCCGATGCCGCTCACGCAGCGCAGCTGTCGGGCATGGCGCAGTGCGTGGGCTACATCGGTGCCGCCACCGGCCCTTTCGCGGTCGGCGCGCTGCACGATCTGACCGGTTCCTGGACGGTGCCGATCCTGCTCCTGCTCGGCGTGTTCATCGCCCAGGCCACGATGGGCGCGCTGGCGGGCCGGGACCGGCTCGTCGCGGCCGGCTGAACCGGGACCCGCTGTCCCTGCGCGCCGGGACGTCAGGCCGGCGCGAAGGCCAGCAGCGACGGCTCCCCGCGACCGGGCCAGGTGCCGACGAGCGTGGGCGCGCCGTCGGGGCTCGCGGTGGCGTCGAGTGAGCGCAGCACCACGAACTCGCGGCCCGACGCGTCGATCGTCGTGGCCGTCGCGCCGTCCGTGGCCGTCGCGGTGTGGATCACCGGGACCGCGGTGCCGGGCCGGCCGCTGCCGGTCACCTGCGCCGTGGCCGCCCGCAACTCGCGGCCGGTGTCCTTCTCGACCCATTCCTCGGCCTGCCGGCCGCCGGTCAGGATCGCCGCCGCGAGCGCCGCGGCGTACACGGGATCGGCGCAGCCGTCGTAGACCCACCGGCGCCCGAGGCGCGAGTGCTGCATGGTGCCGATCAGGGCGTCGTCGGCGCCGTCGAGGGGAACGCCGCGGTAGGTGAGCGGTATGTGGAGCACGTCTCCTTGCGCGGTGCCGACGAGATGGGTCTCGATGCCCACCTCCTGCGCCGGGTCGTCGAACCGGTACGCCGCGAGCAGCTCGAACGGCGCTGCGCCGGCCCAGGAGCGGGACGGGAGCCAGCCGGACAGCAGCTCCGCCTTGGTGGGAACGATCCGGGCTTGGTAGATCAGGGCCACACCACGGACGCTACCGGCGCGCAAAACATGGGTTGTTAGGCTCTTTCGATGGGACTCACGGCAGTGCGCGCCGGGCGGCTGTGCGACGAGGTCATGGCCCAGATGGAGTCGTTGATCGCCGACGGCGAGTGGCCGGTCGGCGCGAAGATCCCACCGGAACCGGAACTGGTCGCGGCGCTCGGGGTCGGCCGCAACACCGTGCGGGAGGCGGTGCGCGCGCTGGAGCACGCCGGCCTGCTGGAACCGAGGCGCGGCGACGGCACGTACGTCCGCGCTTCCAGCGACCTCGGCGCCGCCCTCCTGCGCCGGGCGCGGCGCACCACGAGCGGGCACGTCCTCGCCGTCCGCGCGAGCCTGGAGCGCGACGCCGCGGCTGCGGCCGCGGCACACCGCACGGCCGCCGACGTCGTGGCCATCCGGGCGGCCGCCGCCGCCCGCCGGGCCGCATGCCTGGTCACCGACCGGGCGGTGTTCGTCGAAGCGGATGTCGCGTTCCACCGCGCCGTGATCGCCGCCACCGGGAACCCGGTGCTGATCGACCTGTACGCCGGGCTGACCGAGGCGCTGCAGCGCAGCGTCACCGAGATCGACGAGCACGACGACGACCCCGCTGCGTTCCCCGGACACGACGAGCTCGCCGAGGCCATCGCGGCGGCCGATCCGGACGCCGCGCGCGCGGCCGCAGGCCGCTACCTCGATGCCGCGCGCACGATCGTCGAGCGCGAGCCGTGACGCCGCCCGCCGACGCTCCTCCCGGGCGTCCGGCGCGCGCACCGGCCTGGTGGATCGGGGTCGCGATCGTGCTCGTCGCGGCCAACATGCGACCCGCGGTCGTCGGCGTGGCGCCGGTGCTGGCGCAGATCCAGGCGAGCGAGCGGCTCTCGGGTACCACCGCCGGGATCCTCACGGCGTTGCCGGTGCTCTGCTTCGGGTTGCTCGCCCCCGCGGGGCCGCTGCTGGCCCGGCGGTTCGGCATCGAGCGCGCCCTCCTGACTGCGCTGGTCGTGCTGTGCGTGGGCTTCGTGGTGCGTTCCAGCGGCCCGCTGGTGGCCCTGTTCGCCGGCACCGTGCTCGTCGGGGCCGCGATCGCGGTGGGCAACGTGCTGCTGCCGAGCCTGATCAAGCGGGACTTCGCGGGCCGCACAGGCCTGATGACCGGGCTCTACACGATGGCCATCACCGGCGGGGCCACCCTCGCCGCCGGCATCACGGTGCCTGTGGCGCAGGCCGCCGGGCTCGAGTGGCACGGCGCTCTCCTGGTGTGGGTGCTGTTCGCCGTGGTCGCGCTGCTGTGCTGGGTGCCGCAGGTGCGCAGGGTGTCGCGGCCCACGTCCGAGGGCGAGCCGCGCCCGGGCGGGCTCTGGCGCGACGCGCTCGCCTGGCAGGTCACCGCCTACATGGGTCTGCAGTCGCTGAGCTACTTCGCGGTGATGGGCTGGCTGCCCGCCGTGCTCGTCGACCGCGGTTTCGACCCGGTCGCGGCGGGCTGGATGCTCTCGCTCACGAGCGCTGCGGGGGTCGTCGGTGCGACGATCGCGCCGATGCTGGCCACGCGGGCCCGGGCGCAGCGCGGGCTGGTGGTCGTGGTCACCGCGGTCGCGGGGCTCGGCCTGGTCGGGGTGTTCGCCGTGACCGGGATCGAGGTGGCGGCCGTCGTGCTGCTCGGTACCGCGCAGAGCGCGGCGCTGGGTCTCTCGCTCACGTTCGTGGCGCTCCGCGCGCCGGACGCCGCGCACGCCGCCCAGCTGTCGGGCATGGCCCAGAGCGTCGGCTACGTCGTGGCGGCCGCGGGTCCCTTCGCCGTCGGCGCGCTGCGCGACGCCACCGGGGGCTGGACGATGCCGTTCGTGCTGCTGCTCGTGGTGCTCGCGGTCCAGGGAGTCTCGGGGGTGCTCGCAGCCCGGGACCGGCTGGTGCGCCGCCGCGGTGCGGTGGCCGCCCCCGTCTCCTGAGTGCCGTTCGGCCGAATCGTGCCCGGAACGGGCTCGGATTTGTCGGTGTCCGGTTCTACTCTCGCTGAAGCGTGCGCTGGGCACGGCGCCGCGGGCAGCTCCACGAGAGGGGAACCCCCGATGACCGTCACCGCTGACGCCCCGTCCGGCACCTGGGAACAGCACAGGGTCGAACTCACGGCGTACTGCTACCGCATGCTCGGCTCGTCGGCCGACGCCGAGGACGCCGTGCAGGACACGATGGTCCGGGCGTGGCGCTCGTACGACAAGTTCGAGGGTCGCTCGTCGGTCCGGTCCTGGCTGTACAAGATCGCCACGAACGTCTGCCTGACGATGCTCGACAGTCGCAAGCGCCGGGCCACCCCGATGGATTTCGGCACGGCCGGTTCGGCCGACGCCCCGGTTCCCGCGCCGCGGCCGGAGGTCTCGTGGCTCGAGCCGATCCCCGACGCCCGGGTCCTGCCCACGGTCACCGACCCCGCGGAGCTCGCGGTCTCGCGCGAGTCGGTGCGGCTGGCGTTCGTGGCCGCGCTGCAGCACCTGCCCGCCCGCCAGCGCGCGGTGCTGATCCTGCGCGAGGTGCTGCAGTGGAAGGCCTCCGAGGTGGCCGAGCTGCTCGGCACCACCGTCGCCTCGGTCAACAGCGCGTTGCAGCGGGCCCGCGCAACCCTCGCCGAGCAGCACGTGGAGCAGCCCGAGCCCGGCGCCGCGGGCAGTGCCGAGCTGGACGCGGAACACGAGGCGCTGCTCGCCCGCTACGCGGAGGCCTTCGAACGCTACGACGTCGGCGCGCTCGTCCACCTGCTCCACGAGGACGCCATCCTCAACATGCCGCCGTTCGACCTGTGGCTGCAGGGCATCGAGGACATCCAGAAGTGGTGGGTCGGCCCGGGCGCGCCGTGCAAGGGGTCGAAGCTGCAGCCGGTGGCCGCCAACGGCATGCCGGCGTTCGCGCAGTGGCGGCCGAACCCCGACGGCGAGGGCTACCACGCGTGGGCCCTGCAGGTGCTCGGCATCCGCGACGGCCGGATCTCCATGTACACCTCCTTCCTCGACGTCGACACGCTGTTCCCGATGTGGGACCTGCCGCTGCACCTGGACCGGGAGGGCGAGCCGGTACGGGAATGAATGCGCCGCCGGCGTCGTGCGGGTGGGTCAGGCCATGGACGGTGCGGGCGTCCGGCCGAACCGGCCGGGCGTGGTGCCGACGAGCCGGGTGAAATGGCGGTGCAGGTGTGCCTGGTCGTGGAAACCGACGGCCACGGCCACGGTCGCGGGTGGTGCGCCGGCGAGCAGGAGGCGCCGGGCCGATTCGATCCGCCTGCCGGTGAGGTAGCGGTGCGGCGGCAGGCCGAAGGCGCGGGTGAAGCGGCGCACGAGGTGCGCGGGGTCGGCGTGCAGCGCGGCGGAGGCCTCGCGGAGGGTGAGCCCCTCGGTCGTGCGGGCGTCGAGCAGGTCGCGCAGGTCGGCGGCGAGCCGGTCGGGTGCGGGTTCGGCGGCGGGCGCGCGCAGGTGCGTGCGGATGCGCTCACCGATCAGCGCGAGCCTGCTCTCGGCCTCGAGGCCGGTCCCGGGAGCGGTCAAAGTCTGGTGCAGCTGGTGGATCCGGGTGCGCAGCAGGGTGTCGCCCACGCTCGGGTTGTCGACCGCGGCACCGATCAGCGACTCGTCGAGCACCTCGCGGTCGAGGTACAGCACGCGCTTGCGGAAGCCCTGCACGGACGCGGCCCGGCCGGTGTGGGCCACGTGCGGCGGCAGCAGGGTCACGGCCGAGCACACGGCGCCGTGCTCGTGGCGGTCCAGGTCGTAGCGGATCGCGCCCTCGTCGACGACGAGGAGCGTCCAGGTGTCGTGGGCGTGCTCGGGGTACGCGTGGTCGGTGAACCGCGCGTGGAAGACCTCGGCGATGCCGGGGACATCCGGCGCCCACGCACGGACGGCATCCACGACAAGAACGTACAAGAAGCCGGCGGTGGTCCGGGGGCAGTGTCGACGGGTGCGTTTCGACACCAAGATCGCTGTGCTGCTGCGGGACGACCTCGAGGTCTGGCAACGGTTGAACGTCACCGCGTTCCTCGCCGGCGGGATCGCGGCCGACCCCGAACTGCTGGGCGAGCCCTACGCCGACGCCGACGGCACCGCGTACCTGCCGATGTTCCGCCAGCCGGTGCTGGTCTTCGCCGGCGACGCGGAGGTGCTGGCCGCCGCCCACGACCGGGCCGTGCGCCGCGGCCTGCCCGCCGCCGTGTTCACGGAGGAGCTGTTCAGCACGGGGCACGACGAGGCCAACCGCGCCGCGGTGCGCGCGCTCGCCCGTGACGACCTGAAGCTGGTGGGCCTCGCCGTCCACGGCCCGCGCAACGCCGTGGACAAGGCCCTGAAGGGCGCCACCCTGCACACCTGACCGCACCCACCGCACCTTGGAGCCATCCTGCTGTCAGGAGCGCCGAAGAACAGCAGTACGGCTCCAAGGTGCGGTGGGGGGTGGGGTGGGTGGCCTAGTCTGGCCGCGACGGGAGGTGGTCGGGTGTCGGCGACGCGCCTGCTGGTGCTCGGCGTCGTGCGCGGGTACGGCCGCGCTCACGGGTACCGGATCGGCAACGACCTGCTCGCGTGGGGCGCCGACGAGTGGGCGAACGTCAAGTGGGGCTCGATCTACCACGCGCTGCGCGCGCTCACCGAGGGCGGTTTCCTGCTCGACCACAACGACATCCCCGGGCGCACCGAGTACGAGCTCACCGAGCGTGGCGAGGCCGAGTACCGGAAGCTGCTGCGCGACGCGCTGCGCCGACCGCAGCCGCGTCCCGACTTCCTGGGTGCGGCCCTCGCGATGCTGCCCTCGCTCCCCCGCGCGGAGGCGGTCGCGCTGCTGCGCGAGCGGCTCGTCGCGCTCGAAGCGGCCCGGGACAAGGCGCACGCGCAGGTCGAGGCGCTGGTGGACCCGCCGCACGTCCGGGAGCTGTTCGGCTTGTGGGAGCACAACTCGGCCGGTAGCGCCGAGTGGACGCGCGGGCTCATCGAACGCCTCGACGCCGGCGCCTACCCGATGGCGGGCGAGCCGTGGTCGCCGGGCAGGCCCGGCAGTTGGCACGAGCTGAAGTTCCCGCCCTATCCGCCGCGGGACGCGTAACGCCCGACCGGTTCCTGGCGATTCAAGTTTGCATACCCCTTCGCAGGCGGGCACACTCGCCGCTCCAGGGTTCAAACTTGAGTATCGGGAGGAACATGGCCGTCGCGGTGAGCGCCGAGGCGCTCCGCAAGCGATACCCCGGATCCGCCGAGCACGCGCTCGACGGGTTCGACCTGTCCGTACCGTCCGGCACCGTGCACGGCCTGCTCGGACCCAACGGGGCGGGCAAGACCACCGCCGTCCGCATCCTCGCCACGCTGCTGCGCGCCGACGGGGGACGCGCGACGATCGACGGCTACGACGTCGCCACGCAGGCGTCCGACGTCCGACGCCGCATCGGCCTGGTGGGCCAGTACGCCGCCGTCGACGAGATCCTCGACGGCCGCCGCAACCTGGTGATGTTCGGCCGGCTGTTCCACCTGTCCCCGTCCGACGCCCGGCAGCGCGCAGACGACCTGCTCGCGCGGTTCGACCTCACCGACGCGGCGCGGCGGCCGGTCGCGAAGTACTCCGGCGGGATGCGCCGGCGGCTGGACCTGGCGGTGAGCATGATCCTCGCGCCCGCGGTGCTGTTCCTGGACGAGCCGACCACCGGGCTGGACCCGCGAGGTCGCGCCGAGGTCTGGGACGCGGTGCGCGCGCTCGTCGCCGACGGCACCACCGTGCTGCTCACCACGCAGTACCTCGACGAGGCAGACCAGCTGGCCGACCGGATCTCGGTGCTGGCCGTGCGGAGCGACGGCGGAGCGCGCACCGGTGGAGTGCCGGAGCGCGGGGGCGGCCGGGTGGTCGCCGAGGGCACCCCGGACGAGCTGCGCGCCCGCATCGGCGGCGACCGCATCGACCTCGTCGTCCGGCACGCGTCGGACCTGCCCAAGGCCGCGGCGCTCGTGGAGCGGGTGGCCGGCACGACGGCCGATGTGGACGAGGCCACCCGCCGGGTCGCCGCACCCGTGCGGGACCGGATGGACGCGCTCGCCGCGGTGGTGCACGGGCTGCAGCACGACGGCATCGACGCGGAGGACCTCAGCGTGCGCCGACCCACCCTCGACGAGGTGTTCCTGCAGCTCACGGACGTGGAGGTGCCGGCATGAGCGTGCTCCCCGCGCCCGGTTCCCGGCTCGGGTGGGCGGTCACCGACGCCGCGACGCTCACCCGCCGCTACCTGGCCCACCTGCGCCGCCAGCCCGTCCAGCTGGCCGAGAGCATCGGCTTCCCGATCCTCATCCTGCTGATCTTCGTGTACCTGCTGGGCGGGATGCTGCAGGTGCCCGGCGGCGACTACCGGCAGCTGCTGCTCCCGGGCATGTTGACGATGACGATGCTGTCCGGGCTCGCCGGCACGATGGTCGCGGTCGTCACCGACGCCCAGCGGGGCATCACCGACCGGTTCCGCTCGATGCCGATGTCGTCGTCTGCGGTGCTGGTCGGGCGGGCGGCGGCGGACCTCGCGATCTCGACGATCGGCCTGGTCGCGCTCGTGCTCGTCGGCCTGGCCATCGGTTGGCGGATCAGCGGCGGCCTGCCCGCGGCGCTCGCCGCCGTCGGGCTGCTCCTGCTGCTGCGGTTCGCGCTGCTGTGGGTGGGCATCTACCTCGGCCTGCTCGCCCGCGGCACCGGGGCCGTCACCGCCGCCCAGGCGCTGGAGTTCCCGGTCGCGTTCCTGTCCGGGGTCTTCCTCGCCCCGGCCGCGATGCCTGCGGTCCTCGGCACGATCGCGGAGTGGAACCCGCTCTCGTCCACCGCCGCAGCCGCCCGGGAGCTGTTCGGCAACCCGGGCTGGGGCGGCGGCTCCTGGGTGGCGCAGCATCCCGTCCTCATGGCCGTCGTCTGGCCAGTCGTGATCATCGCGGTCTTCGGGCCGCTGTCCGTCCGTCGATTCCAGGAGATGAGCCGATGACCGCACAGAGCAACGCCACGCCGCCCCGCTGGCTCAAGCCGATGAACAAGGTCTTCCTCGGGCTGCGGCGCCTCGGCGTCGGCATGAAGGAGCTGCCGGTGCTCACCGTGCCCGGCCGCAAGAGCGGCAAGCCGCGCAACACGCCGCTGTCGGTGCTGGAGCACGAGGGGAACCGCTACCTGCTCGAGGGCTTCCCGGGCGCCGACTGGGCGCGCAACGTCCGCGCCGCCGACGGCCTGGCCACGTTGTCGACCGGCAAGCGCAGTGAGCGGGTGCGGCTCGTCGAGCTCGACCCGCAGGACGCGCTGCCGGTGCTGCGGGTGTGGCCGGTCCGCATGACGGACGGTTCGAAGATCATGGCCGACGCCGGGGTCGTCGAGGCGGTCACGCCCGAGGCGTTCGAGGCCGTGGCCGGGCGGTGCGGGGTGTTCCGGGTCGAGCCCGCGTGATTCCTGCCGGGAACTGTCTCCTTTCCCGCATAGGAAGGACTGCATGACCGAATACCTCTCCGTCGTCGGCGCGCGCGAGAACAACCTGCGCGACGTGACGCTCCGGGTGCCGAAGCGCCAGATCACCGCGTTCGTCGGCGTTTCCGGGTCCGGCAAGTCGTCGCTGGTGTTCGACACGATCGCGGCGGAGGCGCAGCGGCAGCTCAACGAGACGTTCTCGGCGTTCGTGCGCGGGTTCCTGCCCAAGCTCGGCCAACCCGACGCCGACCTCATCGAGGGCCTGTCCACGGCGATCGTCGTGGACCAGAAGCGGCTCGGCGGCGGCGCCCGCTCCACCCTGGGCACGGTCACCGACATCAACCCGCTGCTGCGCCTGCTGTGGTCGCGGCGCAGCAGCCCGCACGTCGGGTACGGCTACGCGTTCTCGTTCAACGAACCACAGGGCATGTGCCCCGCCTGCCGGGGCATCGGCCGGAAGGTGCAGCTCGACCACAGCGCGATGTTCGACATGGACAGGTCGCTGAACGAGGGCGCGGTCCTGCACCGCGACTTCGCCGTCGACTCCTGGTACTGGCACGTCTGGGCACAGTCCGGGAAGTTCGACAACGACAAGCCGCTGCGCGACTACACCGACGCCGAGTGGCAGCTGCTGCTGTGGGGCGCCGACGAGAAGGTCACGCTCACCGAGCCGGGCCGCAAGGCGCTCAAGATGGACTTCGAGGGCGTCGAGGCGAAGTTCGAGCGCCTCTACATCCGCGCCGACGCCGACTCGGGCAGCTCCGAGCGCAAGCGGGAGACCGTCGCCCGCTTCACCACCTCGGTGCGCTGCCCGAACTGCGGCGGCACCCGGTTGAACGAGGCGGCGCGCACGGCCACCGTCGGCGGGCACCCGCTGCCCGCGGTGACGGCGATGGACCTGCACGCGGTGCACGCGCTGCTGCCGACGTTGTCCGACGCCGAGGTCGCCCCGCTGGTCTCCGAGGCCACCGCGCGCGTCGGCGCGCTCATCGACATGGGGCTGGGCTACCTCACGCTGGACCGGGAGACCTCCACGCTGTCCGGCGGTGAGTCGCAGCGGACCAAGATGGTCCGCCACCTCGGCTCGTCGCTGGTCGACGTGATGTACGTCTTCGACGAGCCGACGATCGGACTGCACCCGCGCGACGTCGGGCGGATGAACGCGCTGCTGTCGCGCCTGCGCGACAAGGGCAACACCGTGCTGGTCGTCGAGCACGACACCGACGTGATCACCGCCGCCGACCACGTCGTGGAGCTCGGCCCGCGCGCGGGCACCGAGGGCGGCCGGGTGGTCTACGAGGGCGACGTCGCCGGCCTCGCCACCGCGGGCACGCTCACCGGGGAGTTCCTGCACCGGCCGATCACGCTGCGGGATCAGCCGCGCCCACCCACCGCGCAGCTGCACCTGGCGGACGCCACGGCGAACAACCTGCGCGGGTTCGACGTGGACGTGCCGCTCGGCGTGCTCGTCGCGCTCACCGGCGTCGCGGGCTCGGGGAAGAGCACCCTGGTGCGTGAGGTGCTGGTGCCCCAGCACCCGGAGGCCATCGTCGTCGACCAGAGTGCGGTGTCGACCTCGATCCGGTCCACGCCGGCCACCTGGACCGGGGTCATGGATCCGATCCGCAAGCTCTACGCGAAGGCCACGGGCGTGAAGCCGGCGCTGTTCAGCTTCAACTCCGCGGGCGCCTGCCCCACCTGCAACGGCCTGGGCGTGCTCCACACCGACCTGGCGTTCCTCGACGGCGTGCGCTCCACCTGCACCGACTGCCACGGCCGCCGCTACACAGAGGAGGTACTGGCCCTCACCGTCGACGGGAAGTCGATCTCGGATGCGCTGGACATGACCGCGGCGCAGGCGTGCGACTTCTTCACCGCCCGCGACATCCGGCGCCGCCTGCAGGCCGTCGTCGACGTCGGGCTCGGCTACCTGACGCTCGGCCAGCCGCTGTCCACGCTGTCCGGCGGCGAGTGCCAGCGGCTCAAGCTGGCAGGGCGCCTGCACGAGGAGGGCAACCTGTACGTGCTGGACGAGCCCACCACGGGCCTGCACATGTCCGACTGCGGGCACCTGCTGGCGCTGCTGGACCGCCTGGTGGACGGGGGCAGCTCGGTGGTCGTCGTCGAGCACAACCTGGATGTGATCGCGCACGCCGACTGGGTGATCGATCTCGGTCCGGACGGCGGCGACGACGGCGGGCAGGTGGTGTTCGAGGGCCCGCCCCGCGAGCTGGTGCAGTCGTCCGTCTCGTTCACCGGGCAGCACCTCGCGCGCCACGTCGGCGCGGCGTCGGCGCGCTGAACCGTCGTGCTGGCAACCCTGTACAACCGATACTGCGGATCTTGACCGCTACCGCTCGGGAGTTCGATGACTGTGACCCCACCCGCCCCGGCCCCGGCCGACACCGGTGGCCGGGACGGCGAGCCGGCCGTCTTCAGCCCCGCCGACCCACCACGTGCCGGCGGGCTGCTGCTGACCGGCGACCAGCTGCCGGGCCTCGGCACGCCGGGCACCGCCGACGTCGTCCCACCACCCGGGGACACGGCGAAGACCCTGCCGGTGCGCCGGATACCGGTGGCGCAGGTGCTGCCGGCGCTGCTCGCCTGCGGCGCCGCCACACCCGGGCCCGTGGCGTTCTGGGCCGAGGCCGCCCGGTTCGCGGTGCACCTCGTGGCCCGGGGCAGGCTGCTGCCCGGCGTCTCGCCCGCCGGCTACGACGCGTGGCGGGTCGGCCCGCTCGACGCCGGGGACGCCGACCGGCTGCACGCCCTCGCCGCCGCGATGCCGCCCTCCGCGCGCGCCGTCCCGGTGCCGGGGGTGGAACCGCCGACGCTGCCCGCGGCGGCACCGCTGCTGCGGGCCTTCCTCGACGCCGTGGCCGACGTGCTGCCGCGCTCCGCCGAGGCGCCTGACGCCGTCGGCACGCCGGTGTTCGCCGCGCCGGACCCGCATCCGGTGCCGCAGTTGCGGGACTGGGCCGACGAGGTTGCCGCGGGCGTCGACGCCGGGGTGCGGCTGTCCCTGCGGATCGAGGTGGACGCCCAGGCCACCCGGTTCCGCGCCGTCGTGCAGCTGCACGCGCTCGACGACCCGACCCGCGTGGCCGACCTCGCCGGCGTCTGGAGCGGCGCAGCGACCGGATTCGGGCCACGGGGGCGCATCGACGCGCTGCTCGCGGTGCGGCGGGCCGCACGGTTCTGGGATCCGCTGCAGCAGCTGCTGGGACAGGCCGTCCCCGACGAGTTGGAGCTCACCGACACCGACGTGGCCGACCTGCTCGGTGACGGTGCCGGCCGGCTCGCCGCGGCGGGCGTGGCCGTGCACTGGCCGCGCGACCTGCGCCCGGAGGTCTCGGCCCACGCCGTGGCCGGGCGGGGAGCGGGGCCCGCCACGTTCGATCCGGGAGGGGAACCGCTGCAGCTGGACTGGGAGCTCGCCCTGCGCGGCGACCCGCTCTCGGCGCAGGAGATGGCCGAGCTGGCCGCGAGCCACCGACCGGTCGTGCGGCTGCGCGACGAGTGGGTGCTCGTCGACCCGGGGAGCCGGGAACGGGCCCGCAACCGCACCCTCGGCCCCGTCAGCCGGATCGCGGCGCTGGGCGCGGCGCTCACCGGCCAGGTCGACGACGGCGGTACGCCGGTCCCGGTCGTCACCACCGGCTGGCTGCAGGAGCTGCAGGAACGCATCGCGGCACCGCCCGCACCGCTCGCGGCCCCGGACGGGCTGGCCGCCGTGCTGCGCGACTACCAGCTGCGCGGCCTGGGCTGGCTGGACCGGATGACCTCGCTCGGGCTCGGCGCGTGCCTGGCCGACGACATGGGACTGGGCAAGACCATCACCGTGATCGCGCTGCACCTGCGCCGCAGCGCGCTTCGTGCCGGGCCGACGCTCGTCGTGTGCCCGGCGTCGCTGCTGGGCAACTGGGAGCGGGAGATCACGCGGTTCGCGCCGGGAGTGACGGTGGACCGCTACCACGGCGCCGGCCGGGAGCTGCCGGCCCACGACGGGTTCGTCCTCACCACCTACGCGACGATGCGCCTGGACGTCGCCGCGCTCGCGGCGCACGGGTGGGGCCTGGTGGTCGCCGACGAGGCACAGCACGTGAAGAACCCGGCGTCGAGCACGGCGCTCGCACTGCGTCGCGTCCCGTCGGCCGCGCGGGTGGCGCTCACCGGCACGCCGGTGGAGAACGACCTCGTCGAGCTGTGGTCGATCCTCGACTGGACCACACCGGGTCTGCTGGGCACGCTCGGCCAGTTCCGGGCCCGGTGGGCCGACCCGATCGCCGAGGGGGGCGACCCGCGGATCGCCGAGCGGTTCGCGCGGCTGCTGGCGCCGTTCCTGTTGCGGCGGCGCAAGTCCGACCCCGGCATCGCACCCGAGCTGCCGCGCAAGACCGTGACCGATCGCGCCGTCGGGCTCACCCGGGAGCAGGCAGGCCTGTACGAGGCCACGGTCGCCGAGACGATGGCCCGCATCGCCCGCGCCGACGGCATGTCACGCCGCGGCCTGGTCCTCGCGCTGCTCACCGCGCTCAAGCAGATCTGCGACCACCCCGCGCTCTACGCGAAGGAGGCCGAGCCGGTGCTCGCCGGCCGCTCGGGGAAGCTGGAGCTGCTCGACGAGCTGCTCGACACCATCCTCGCCGAGGACGGCGCCGCGCTGGTGTTCACCCAGTACGTGGCGATGGGGCGGCTGCTCGAGTGGCACCTGCGGGCCCGCGGTACGGGCGTGGCGTTCCTGCACGGCGGCACCCCGGTGCCCGAACGGGAGGCGATGGTGGAGCGGTTCCAGCGCGGCGAGGTGCCGGTGTTCCTGCTGTCGCTGCGCGCCGCGGGCACAGGGCTGAACCTCACCCGCGCCGACCACGTCGTGCACTTCGACCGCTGGTGGAACCCCGCAGTCGAGGAGCAGGCCACCGACCGGGCCTACCGGATCGGGCAGACCCGGCCGGTGCAGGTGCACCGGCTCATCAGCGAGGGCACCGTGGAGGACCGCATCGCCAGGCTGCTGGAGTCCAAGCGCGCATTGGCCGATTCCGTGCTCTCCGGCGGCGAGGGCGCGCTCACCGAGCTCACCGACGCCGAGCTGGCCGACCTCGTCGCGTTGCGGGAGAACGCGTGAGGGCGGCGCGGGGCTTCCCCGCGTTCCCGCCGCGCCCGGGCCGACGCGGACGGTCCTGGTGGGCGCGCGCCTTCGTCGCCGCGATGGAGGACGCCGCCCTGGACGCGACGCTGCTGCGGCGGGGTCGGAGGTTCGCCGGCAGCGGCCGGATCGGGCCGATCACCGTGTCACCCGGGCGGATCGCCGCCACCGTCGACGACCCGGACGGCAGCTACGACGTCGTCGTGCACCTCGCCGAGCTGACCGGGGCGGAGTGGGAGCGGTTCGCCGACCAGGTCCGCGCCGAGGCGGGCCACCTCGCCGCCCTGCTCGACCGGGAGGTGCCGCGCTCGCTCGTGCGCTCGGCCGACGCCGCCGACGTCGCGCTGCTGCCCACGATCGGCGACCTGGAGTCCGAGTGCGACTGCCCGGACATCGGCGATCCCTGCCAGCACGCGGCGGCCCTGTGCCACCAGGCGGCGTGGCTGCTCGACGACGACCCGTTCGTGCTGCTCCTGCTGCGCGGGCGCGGCGCCGAGGAGCTGCTGGAGCTGCTGGAGACCGGGCCGAGCGCACCGGAGGCACCCGCTGTCCGGGACGTGGACCGGCCGGTGCCCGCGGCCGCGGCGCACGTGTCCGTCGCCGGTGCGCTGCCCGGCCCCCTCGACCCACCGGGTAGGGCCGCCGTCCCGGTGTTCCCCGCGGCCCCGGGCCTGCCGCCGGACGCCCTCGCCGGCCTGGTCGGGCACGCCGCCGCCCGGGCCCGGGAGCTGCTCGGGCCGGGGTGACCGGCCGAACCCGATGACGAGCCGGTCCGCCCGGGGGCATTGGTAGCCTGCCGATCTTCTCGTCACCGGAGGACACGTGCCCACCACAGGGTTGCCCGAGACCGACCTGCCGCCGCTCCTGCGCACCGACTTCACCGACGACGCGGCGTGGCGGGCACTACTGGACGAGATCGGCGACGACCGCGTCACCGCCATCGCCGATCCCGCTCACCAGGGCCTGTCCGTGCCGGAACTGGTGGCGCTGGTTCCCGGCGGCAGCGTCCATCCGGTGCTCGTCGTCGCCGACGACCGCACGTTCTCCTCCGTCGGGCGTTCGCTGTTGCTGGTCGACGTCGTCGAGGAGCCCGGCCGGACGTTCCGCGTGGCCGTGCCGGACGCGCTCCGCTCCGTCGTGGGCAACCTCGAGATCTCCAACTCGAGCTTCGACGACTACCTCGACTCCGACTCCTTCGACCACTCCGGTGTGTACCAGCTCTCCGACCGGCACTACCAGGCGCGGGCCGCGCTCCAGGGGCACCGGCCGACCGCCCCCGTGTCCGTCAGCGCTCCGATCGGCATGACCAGGCGCGGGCCCAGCGTGCCGCCCGATCACCCGCTCCCGCCGCGCTAGGGTCCCCCGACGGCTCGTCGGGCGGCCCGGCCGGCCGCCGCCAGCACCGTCTCCAACGGCCCGCGCGCACCCGCGCGCCACAGCAGGACGCCGACGAGCGTGGCGCCGAGCACGTTGCCCACCCACACCACCGTGTCGTCGGGACCGCGGCCCGGGTGCACCGTCACCGCGATCACGTGCAGCGTGTACAGCGTCAACGGGGCCGCACCGACGGCCGCGGGCACCAGCACCAGCGGGCGCGCGACGCGGGCCAGCAGCAGCATCGCGCCCAGCACGGCCAGGGCGCTGCCGACGGTGGCGGCGAGGTCGAGCGGGGTGCCCGAGTGCGGGCTGTCCACGGCGAGCCACCACCAGGAGTCGACGGGGGTGCTGCCGTGGTGCCGCCGCGTCACCTCCCCTCCCAGTGCCGCGGCGCCGCCTGCCCCGAGCAGCAGCGCCGACACGGCGTGCGCGGCGACCGCGAGCGCTGTTCCGCCCGCGAACAGCGCGGCCGCCACCCACGTCCGGCCCAGGTCGAGCCGACCGACCGCCATGCCGGCGAGCAGGTACGTCGTCCAGGTCAGCACCGGGTAGGAGCCGGTGAGCCCGAGCGTGACCAGCAGCGCGCCCGGGTCGGCCGGCGCCGACCACCCGGGCTGGTCCGGGTAGCCGTCGGGCAGGCCGGCCCGCACCCACTGGCTCACCACCGGCGTGACGGCGCACGCGAGCACCGCACCCGCGGCGAGCACCGCCACCGGCAGCCGCAACAGGGGCGTGGCCACCACGAACAGCAACCCGTAGTAGGCCAGGATCACCGCGACCGGCGGGTCGAGCGCCACCAACGTCAGGCCGAGCGCGCCGACCAGCACGCCGCGGACCAGCAGCCCGGCCGCCGCGCTCAGGTGCGCCAGTCCGCCGTCCGGCCGCCGGGTGCCTCCGGTGGAGAGCGCGACCCCGACCCCGGCGAGCACGGCGAACAGCGCCGAGGCCCGCCCGGACGCGACCTGTGCGGTGAGGGTCTCCTGCCCGTCGACGCGCAGCGCGAAGATGTGCGTGGCGAACATCCCGACGAGCGCCACCGCCCGCGCCGCGTCCACCCCGAGGATGCGGCCCCTGCGGGAGGCGGGCGCCTCCGTGGGGAGAGCTCGGGTCACCGGGCAGCGCGGGCGCCGGCTGTCACCGGCCCGTCGGGCCGCATCCCGGCCCGACGCAGCCAGTCGTCGAGCGCGCCCTGCACGGTGCGCAGCGACGGGCGGCGGCGCGGGTCGGTGTCCATCGCGGCCCGCAGCAGGGCCAGGTGCGCCGATCCCTGCGGCAGGCGCGTCAGCGGCGCGCCGACCGCCGCCGCACGCAGCCCGGACACCGCGTCGGGATGCCCACCGCGGGGCGGGTGGCCGGTGAGGGCGTAGGAGATCGTGGCACCGAGCTGCCAGGCGTCCGACGCGGGCGTGGCCCGCTCGCCGCAGGCCACCTCGGGGGCGAGGAAATCCGGGGTGCCGAGCACGAAGCCGGCCATCGTCATCGTGGAGTCGCCGGTGCGCCGGGCGATCCCGAAATCGATCAGGTGTGCGAGCCCGGCCTGGTCGACCACGACGTTGCCCGGCTTGACGTCGCGGTGCATCACGCTGCGGGCGTGCGCCGCGTCCAGCGCGCCGGCGATACCGGACCAGACGCGGGCGGCGGCGACGTCGTCGAGCATGCCGCGGGCGCGCACCAGCTCGCCGAGCGAGGCGCCCTCCACGTACTCCATCACGATGACCATGCCCTCGAGCTCGCGCAGGCCGGGATCGCTCGAGGCCGGGACCAGGTCGTGGATGCGCACGCAGTGCGGGTGGCGCACCGCGGCCAGCGCGTTCGCCTCCCGGCGGATGCGTTCCTCGGTCTCGGTGTCGGGGGCGTGCGCGGCCTTGAGCGCGACCGGGTGGCCCAGGCGGGCGTCGTGGGCGAGCCAGACCCGGCCGAATCCGCCGGAACCCAGCCTGCGGACCAGCCGGAAGCGGGCGGCACCGGGAGCGGGAGCAGCGGCGAACGGCGGGGCGGGGGCGACGAGCGTGGGACGCCGCGGCCCGGGTGGCTGCGGACGCGGGGGTAGCGGCCCGGGCTGCGGGGCGAGCGCGGGCGCGACCGCCCGGGGCTGCGGCACCACCGGCGGCTCCGGGCTGCGGGCCGCGAACCGCTCGACCATCCGGTCGGACCAGGCGCGCCGTGCCGGCGGCGGGGGTGGGGAGCCCACCCGCGGCGCGGGCACCGACGGCGCCGGCTCCCGGCGCAGCAGCGGGCGGCGGGCCGGCTCGGGACGGCGCGCCGGCGTGCGGGGTGGCGCCGGCGCCGCCAGCGAACGGCGCACGACCTCCCGCGACGGGGCACCCACCATGAAGACCGCGGCGATCCCGAGGAACGCGCCGGTGGCGACACCGACCCACAGGTGCCCGGACGAACCGGCCGGGGTGTCGGTGGTGAGCAGGGTGAGGGCCAGGGCCGGCAGCCAGAAGAACTTGGCGGGCCAGCTCGGCCCCCGACGCAGCGCCAGCCGGGCCTGCGCCGCCACGAACAGCGCCGCCACCAGCGGGAACCCGACGAGCAGCACGACGGCGAGACCGAAGCGCAGCGGGTCGGACGGGTCGAAGGCCGCGGCGACGGTGTACCCGCCGAGGTAGGCCGACTGGGAGCCCGCGGCACAGGACTGCGCGCCGAGGTCGGTGACCTGGGCGGCGGTGAGCCCGGGGACGTCGCGCCCGAGCGCAGCGGCCCGGAAGACCCGGCCGGTGGCGGTGAACGCCACCAGCGGCAGCAGCCCGGCGCTCACCAGCCCGGTCAGGGCGAGCAACACCGATTCCCCGGCCCCGTAGCGGGAACCGATCCGCTTCCGCATCAACGCCACGCCGACCGCACCGGCGGCGGGCAGCAGCCCGACCGCCACACCGAACGCCGACACCGCCCACGGCCAGCCGCCCGGGCAGACGTCCGCGGCCAGCCCGGTGCGCAGGCTCGCGACGAGGCCGGCGACGAGCGCCGTCAGCGCGTCCACGCCCTGCTCCCCCTCCCTTCGCCTCCCCGGCGCAGCGCCGGGAAGTGTCGGTTCCACTATGGCACCCCCGGGACGTCCGCACCGCGGCATGCAGGCGACGTACGGACAGCCGTGGCGTGCAACCGGATCCGGTGCGCGCCCCGTCCTGGGGACGACCGCACGCCGAACGGAGATCCACCATGCACCGCGTCACCTCCGCCGTCCTGCTCCTCGCCGCCGGCGCCCTGGCGCTGACCGGCTGCTCCAGCGCCGCCGCGGCCCCGCCGGGGGCACCCGAGGCGGCGGGCATCACCGCGCGCGGCACGGGGGTGGCCACGGCGACCCCGGACACCGCCACCGTCGTCCTGGGCGTGGAGACTCGCGACGCGAACGCCGCCGGTGCCCTCGCCGCCAACTCGGAGCGGGCGAGCGCGGTGCTCGGGGTCCTGGAAGGCGCCGGGGTCGCCCGTGCCGACATCCGCACCAGCCGGCTCGCGATCCAGCCCAGCCGCGCACCCGAGAGCGACCGGATCACCGGCTACGAGGTGACGAACCAGGTGACGGCCACGCTGCACGACGTCGCCGGCGCGGGAGCGCTCATCGACGCCGCCGCCGCGGCCGCCGGGGACGCGGTGCGCGTGCAGGACATCAGCTTCTCGGTCGCCGACGAGACCGCCGCCAAGACCGCGGCCCGCGCCGACGCCGTGCGCCAGGCGATCGCCCAGGCCGAGCAGCTGGCGCAGGCGGCCGGCGTGGACCTGGGGCCGATCCGCTCCATCGTGGAGCTGCCCGGATCCCAGCCCGTGCCCTACCGCGCGGAGGCGGCCGACGCGCGGCAGGCCGTGCCGGTCGAGCCCGGGACGCAGGAGCTGAGCGTGGCCGTCGAGGTGGTGCACGGGATTTCCTGAGGAGGCGAACGGGGGAATGCGGGCGCCGGTGCGGCGTTGCCAGTGGCATGGCTCTCACCCGCACCCACGGGCCGCTGTCCTCGCACGCCCCCGCCACGGTGAACTACCGGATCGACGGCCCGGCCCACAAGCTGCTCATGCACCCGTTCCCGCGCCGGGTGCGGGCCGAGTTCGCCGGCCGCACCGTGCTGGACACCCGCCGCGGCGTGCTCGTGCACGAGACCGCGCTGCTCCCGCAGCTCTACGTGCCGGAGGAGGACATCGACGCGTCGCTGTTCGTGCCCACCGCGCACACGACGCACTGCCCGTTCAAGGGCGATGCCACCTACCGCACGCTGCAGGTGGGCGACCGGGCTGCCGAGAACGCGCTGTGGGCCTACCCCGACCCGCTTCCCGACGCGCGCTGGCTGTCCGGCTACGCCGCGCTGTACTGGTCGGCCGCCGACGCGTGGTTCGACGAGGACGAGCAGGTCTTCGCCCACCTCACCGACCCCTATACCCGGGTGGACGTGCGCCCCACCAGCCGGCACGTGCAGGTACTCGCCGGTGACACCGTCGTGGCGCAGTCGCACGCGCCACTCGTGCTGAACGAGACGGGGCTGCCTGCGCGCTGGTACCTCGCCCCCGACGACGTGCGCGTGCCGCTGGAACCCACCGCCACCCGCACCCACTGCCCCTACAAGGGCGAGGCGCGCTACTGGAACGTGCGCCTGCCCGACGGCCGCGAGCTCACCGACGCGGTCTGGGCCTACGACGACCCGCTGCCCGAGTCGGCACGCATCGCGGGGCGGCTCAGCTTCCTGCACGACGAGCTGACGGTGCTGGTCGACGGCGAGCCCGCCTAGCCGGCAAGACCGCGAATCGGACGGCGGTCGTGGCCGGCCCCGGCCGGCACGGTGAAGGTCCTGCGGTACGAGCCGGGAGAGACTCCGACCGCGGCGTGCAGGTGCTTCCGGAGCAGGGTCGCGCTGCCGAAGCCTGCGGCGTCGGCGATCTCCTCGACGGTCAGGCCGGTGGTCTCGAGCATCCGACGCGCCGTGTCGACCCGTCGTTGGATCAGCCACTGGGCCGGCCCTCGGCTTCGACCTGCCCGACTGACGCGGTCAGTCCTCGTCGACGCGGTCAGTCCTCGTCGACGAGGAGGGCCTCGAGCGCGGGCAGCGCCTCGACGATCCGGCGGCGCTCCTCGTCGTCGAGCCGGCCCAGGCGGCGCGCCACGAGCGCGGTGCGGTGGCTGCGGACCTCGGCCAACCGGGCGGCGCCCGCCTCGGAGAGCACGATCTGCACGCCACGGGCGTCGTTCGGGTCGGGCGTGCGGATCACGAGCCCCTGCTCGTCGAGCGCGGTGAGGACGCGGCTCATCGTCGGTGCCGACACGGCCTCCCGCCGCGCCAGCTCGGAGAGCCGCAGCGGCCCGTGCTGCTCCACGGTCACCAGCGCGGACAGCTGCAGCGGCGGTACCGACTCGCGGCCGTCGATGCGGATGCGGCGGTGCAGCCTGCCGACCACGAGCCGCAGCCGGGCGGCGAGCTGGGTCTGCTCGTCGATCTCCACGGGTCCGGTGCGGGTCATCGGGACATCGTGCCAGGTGGGGTGCGGCGCGCGCGTCGGCGCTGTCTGTTCGCTGCGCAAGCTCCGCTCACACCTTCCGCAGCCGGATCCCCGTCACGTCGTGCTTGGGACCCTTGCGCAGAACGAGGCTCGCGCGCCCGCGCGTCGGAAGGATGTTGCGTTCCAGGTTGGGCCCGTTGATCTCCGCCCAGATGCTCTCCGCGCGCGCGATCGCGCCGGCCTCGTCCAGCGCGGCGTAACGGCGGAAGTACGACTCCGGGTCGCGGAACGCGGTCTCGCGCAGCCGCAGGAACCGTTCGACGTACCAGCGGCGGATGTCCTCCGTGGCGGCGTCGACGTACACCGAGAAGTCGATGAAGTCCGACACCGCGAGCGCGGGCCCGCCCTCGCGCGCCGGCTGGGCGGGCTGCAGGACGTTCAGGCCCTCGAGCAGCAGGATGTCCGGGCGGTGGATCGTGGAGCGCTCCCCGGGCACGATGTCGTAGACGAGGTGCGAGTACACGGGGGCCGACACCTCGGCGCGCCCCGCCTTCACCTCCGTGACGAACCGCAGCAGGTCGCGCCGGTCGTAGGACTCCGGGAAGCCCTTGCGGGTCATCAGCCCGCGCCGCTCCAGCTCGGCGTTCGGGTGCAGGAACCCGTCGGTCGTCACGAGCTCCACGCGCGGGTGCTGCGGCCACCGCGCCAGCAGCAGCTTCATCAGGCGCGCGGTCGTGGACTTGCCCACCGACACCGAACCCGCGATACCGATCACGAACGGCGTGCGGACCGTGGTGGCGCCGAGGAACGTGCGGTAGGCCCGGTAGAGCCGCCCGCCCTCCTGCACGTGCAGGGTCAGCAGCCGCGACAGCGGCAGGTACACCTGCCGCACCTCGTCCAGGTCCACCTCGTCGCCGAGGCTGCGGACCCGGTCGAGCTCCTCCGCCGTCAGCGGCAGCGGGGTGTTCTCGCCCAGGCGCGCCCACGCGTCCCGGTCGAAGTCGACGAACGGCGACGACGATTCCCCCGAGGACTCGCGCGACGAATCCTGCGACGAGACCAGCGGCGCACCAGTGCGAGTGCCGTTCATGACCGGTCAACCTATGTCCCGGGTCGCCTCGACCGCGCCGAGACGTGACCGGCGCGACTCCACGGAGTGCCCGTTCGGGCGCCGTTCTAGACTGTGGCCTTCCCTCGAGGAGGAGCACGTCGTGCCCACCGCATGCCCTGCCGAACCGGGCTGCAGTAGCCGGCCGGGCCCGACCCGGCTTCCCGCCCCCCGCCATGTCCCGCCCCGGGGGCACGCATGAGCGTCCTGCTCTCGGTCCTCGGCCTGCTCGCCGTGGCCGCGCTCACCCTGGGTACCGCCATCTCCGTGGCGTCGGAGTTCGCGCTCACCGCGCTGGAACGCAGCCAGGTGGACGCCCACGTCAGCGAGGTCGGCGACCGGCGCGCGCGCACCGTCCAGCGCGCCCACCGCGGTCTGTCGTTCCAGCTGTCGGGCAGCCAGCTCGGCATCACCGTCACCACGCTCGTCACCGGCTACATCGCCGAACCGGCCATCGCCACGCTGTTCCGGCCGGGCCTCGCCGCGATCGGGCTCTCCCCCGCCCTGGCCGCCGGCACGGCCACCGTGCTGTCGCTGCTGCTGGCCACGACGCTGTCGATGGTGTTCGGCGAGCTCGTGCCCAAGAACCTCGCCATCGCCGACCCGATGCGCACCGCCCGCGCCGTCGTCTGGCTGCAGAGCGGCTTCGCCCACGCCTTCCGGTGGCTCATCGACGCGCTCAACCGCTCGGCCAACACGGTGGTCCGCCGCCTCGGTGTCGAGCCCGCGGAGGAGCTGCGCTCGGCACGCTCGGCCCGTGAGCTCACCTCCCTGGTCCGCACGAGCGCCCAGCACGGCACGCTCGACGCCGGCACCGCCACGCTGCTGGACCGCTCCCTGCGGTTCACCGACCGGGTGGCCGAGGACCTGATGACCCCGCGGGTGCGGGTGGAGTCGCTCGACGCCGACGAGACCGTCGTCGACCTGGTGGCCCTCGCCCGGCGCAGCGGGTTCTCCCGCTTTCCCGTGCACGACCGCGACCCCGACGCGGTGCTGGGGGTCGTGCACGTCAAGCAGGCGTTCGGGGTGGAACCCGCGCAGCGCGCCACCGCCGTCGTCCGCGACCTCGTCCAGCAGGTGCCGACCGTGCCCGCGTCGCTGGACGGCGACGAGCTGCTCACCCGGCTGCGCAGCTCCGGGCTCCAGCTCGCCGTGGTCGTCGACGAGTACGGCGGCACCGCCGGGATCGTCACCCTCGAGGACCTCGTCGAGGAGATCGTGGGTGACGTCCGCGACGAGCACGACCGGGCCGAGCAGGCCAGGGTGCGCCCGCTCGGGCGTGGGAGCTGGCTCGTGTCGGGCCTGCTGCGGGCCGACGAGGTCGTCGACGCCACCGGCTTCGAGATCCCCGACGGCGAGTACGAGACGCTCGCAGGCCTCGTCCTCGCCCGGCTCGGGCGCATCCCCGACGTGGGCGAGGAACTGGCCGTCGACGGCTGGCAGCTCACGGTGATGCGCCGGGACCGCAACCGTGTCGCCGAGCTGCGGCTGGCCCGCCCCGGTGACGAGGAGCCGGTGACCGACCGGGAGGAGGCCGCTCGTGGGTGACCTGCTGGCCCTGCTCGCCGCGATCGCGCTGCTGGGCGCCAACGCGTTCTTCGTGGGCGCCGAGTTCGCGCTGATCTCGGCGCGCCGCGACCGGTTGGAGGCGATGGCCGCCGAGGGCGTTGCCGCCGCGGGGAAGGTGCTCGGCGCCCACGCCGACCTGTCCCGCATGCTCGCGGCGTCCCAGCTCGGCATCACGATCAGCTCGCTGCTGCTGGGCCGGCTCGGCGAGCCCGCCGTCGCCCACCTGATCGAGTACCCGCTGGGCTGGGCCGGGCTGCCCGAGGCGGCGCTGCACCCGATCGCCTTCGCGATCTCCCTCGCGATCGTCGTGGTCGCGCACATCCTGCTCGGCGAGATGGTGCCCAAGAACATCGCGATCGCCGGGCCGGAACGCACCGCGATCTGGCTGGTGCCCCCCTTCCTCGTCTTCACCACGGTCATGCGCCCGCTGATCGAGCTGTTCAACGTCATGGCCAACGGCGTGCTGCGGCTGGTCGGGGTGGAACCGCGCGACGAGCTGGAGGCGTCGTTCACCTCCGGCGAGCTCGCCGACCTCATCGCCGAGTCCGGCCGCGAGGGGCTGCTCGCCGACGACGAGTCCCGCCGCCTCACCCGCACCCTCAGCTCCGCCGAGGCCACGGTCGCCGATGTGCTCGTGCCGACGCGGGAGCTCGTCACGCTCCCCGTCGAGCCCACCGTCGGGGACGTGGCGCGCGCCGTCTCCGAGACCGGCTTCTCCCGGTTCCCGGTGCAGGCGCCCGCCGGTGGGCTGGCCGGCTACCTGCACGTCAAGGACATCCTCGATCTCGTCGACGACCCGGACGCCGCGGTGCCGGCCCCGCGGGTGCGCCGGCTGCCGGAGGTGCCCACGTCGGTGCGGCTCGACGAGGCGCTGGCGGTGTTGCGCCGCGCCCGCGCCCACCTGGGCCGGGCTGTCGGCTCCCGCGGCGAGACGGTCGGTCTGGTGGCGATGGAGGACCTCCTGGAGACCTACGTCGGCGAGGTCCGCGACGCCACCCACGCCCAGGACCGCGGCTGAACGGCACGAGCCCGCGACACGTCCGCGCCCAGGCCCCGACTCGCGGGGGGGGCGGTGCCCCAACCCCGCGAGTCGGGGCCTGGGTGTACGTGTGTCGCGCTCGAGAGCCTCGGTAGCCTGGCCTGCCGTGACCACCGAGCTCGACCGCGATCCCGTGGTGCTCGACGAGCCGACGTGGCGCGCGCGAGCCGCCGCCCATCGCGACCGCGTCGGGCGCTGGACCGACCCGCACCGCGAACGCCGCCGCCGCGGCGAGCCGCACCCCGTGCTCGACTTCCTGTTCACCTACTACTCGCTGCGGCCCGCGCGCCTCGAGCAGTGGCTGCCCGGGCCCGGCGTCGTGCTCCTGGGCGCGGAGGAACTGCTCGACGTACCCGGGCACGTCCGCCACGGCGCCGGCGTCCGCCTCGACCCCGATGCCCTGCCTGAGCGGATCTCACGCACGGCGCGGTTCGTGCATGACCTCCTCGTGGCCACGGCCGCCCGCCCGCCGCGGCTGGGCTGCTTCGGCCTGCACGAGTGGGCGATGGTGTACCGCAGCGACGCGCCCCGGCACGGCCAGGTGCCGCTGCGGCTCGGGTCCGCCGGCACCGACGCCGTGGTCGATTCGCTGCCCGTGCACTGCACGCACCACGACGCCTTCCGCTTCTTCACCGACGCCGCGCGCCCGCTGAACGCGCTGCAACCCGCCCGGTCCGAGCAGATCGCCCACGAGCAGCCGGGGTGCCTGCACGCCACCATGGACCTCTACAAGTGGGCCTACAAGCTCTCCCCCGCCACTCCTGCCGGCCTGCTGGCCGACTGCTTCGAGCTCGCCGTCGACGTCCGCGAGCTCGACATGCGCGCGAGCCCGTACGACCTCGCCGACCTCGGATACGCCCCGGTCCAGATCGAGACCCCCGCCGGACGCGCCGAGTACGCCCGCGCCCAGGCGGGGTTCGCCCGCAGGGCCGCGCCCCTGCGCTCGCGGCTCGTCGCCCTGTGCCGGCTGCTGGAGTCGGCGGACGGCTGAGCGCCGGCCCCACCCGGCGGCGGCGCCGGCGTCTGAGCCGTCGTTGATCGTCAATCTTCGATTGACGATCTGAAGGCGTCAATGTTTCATTGACACCGGAAGGGAGCGGCGAACCCTCTGTTCACGCGCCCAGGTCCAGCCATTCCCCGACCGCCAGGACGTGCGCGCGCTGTCCGGCATGCCTCCGGAACTCATCCGCCGGGTCGGCGACCTCGACATAGCCCGCGATCTTGTCCGGCTGCTCCGCCTCGTAGTGCATCGGCACGGCGTAGCGGGCATCGAGGATCTCCGCGACGGCCGCGGCCTGCCTCGGGTCCATCGCGGCGGGCAGCGGGCTCGGCGGCTGCAGGTGCGGTGCGTCGACCACCGCGCCGTTGGCAGGCAGGAGCACCGCGTCGAAAGGGCTGAACCGTCGCGCGATGAGCCACCAGTAGCCGTGGAACATCGTGTCGCCACCGTGGAAGACGCGCTGCCCGTCGACCTGGGGTGTCGTTAAGGACGGTGTCACCAGGGGCGAAGTAGCCCGGTGATGATCACACGCTATCGTGCGTTCTTGCTGGTCGGGGCCGGTTTTGGGTGGAGGCGTGTGTGGCCCGGGTCCTGGAGCTCGACGAGCTGGTCGAGCACTTCACGTTGCTGCCCGACGAGGTGGCGTTGCTGCGCAACAAGTTCGGCGCGACCCGGCTGGGGTTCGCGCTGTTGTTGAAGTTCTTCGTGCGCGCGGGCCGGTTCCCGTCGGGCCGCTCGGAGCTGGGCGATCAGGTGGTGGAGTTCGTCGCCGGCCAGGTTGGGGTCCCGGCCTCGGAGCTGGGGTTCTACGACTGGTCAGGCCGCACGATCAAGGCACATCGTGCCGAGGTGCGCCGGGTGCTGGGGTTCCGGGAATGCTCGGTGGATGACGCCGAGAAGCTCACCGACTGGTTGACCGAGCAGGTCGCGTCGGCCGAGCGGCGCCCGGAACTGGTGCGTGAGGCGTTGATCGGGCGCTGCCGGGACGAGCGGGTCGAGCCGCCGGCGCCGGCGCGGGTCGGGCGGATCGTCGCCGCGGCGTTGTACCGGGCGGAGGAGGGACTGTTCGACCGCGTCGCGAGCCGGCTGTCCGCGGTGGAGACCGCCCGGGTGCGCAGGCTGGCAGCGGTGGCCGAGTTGGACGACACCGACACCGACACCGACACCGACCCCGGCCTCGACACCGCCGCCGAGCTGGGTACGCAGCCGGGCGCACACGAGCCGGACGGCGGCGACACCGCGGGTCTGGTGGGTTCGGAGCTGCTCGGGCTGATCCGCAGCGAGCCGGGCGCAGTGAGCTTGGAGAGCATGCTCACCGAGATCGACAAGCTGACCGCGATCCGCCAGGTCGGGCTCCCGGAGGGACTGTTCGACGACGTCGCCCCGAAGATCCTGGCCGGATGGCGCGCCCAGGCGATGATGGAGTCCCCGTCGCATCTGCGCGCGCACCGCCCTGAGAAGACGGTGACGCTGCTGGCCGCGCTGTTGCACACCCGCCACCGGGAAGTCACCGACGCACTGGTGGACCTACTGATCGCCACGGTGCACCGCATCGGGGCGCGAGCCGAGCGGAAAGTGACCGAGGAGCTGGTGAACGCGTTCAAGCGGGTCACCGGCAAGGAGAACATCTTGTTCTCGATCGCCGACGCGGCCCTGGCACACCCCGACGAGGCGGTCCGTGAGGTCGTGTTCCCGGCGGTGTCGGGTGGGGAGCAGACGCTGCGCGAGCTGGTCCACGAGTACAAGACCAAGGGGCCGGTGTATCAGCGCACGGTTCGGACGACGTTGCGCGCCTCGTACACCAACCACTACCGGCGCGGCCTGATCCGGCTGCTCGACGTGTTGGAGTTCCGCTCGTCGAACACCCACCGCCCGGTGCTGGACGCACTGGAGCTGATCGGGCGTCATGCGGTGTCGGGGAACCGCTCCTACTACCCGACCGACGAGACTGTCCCACTGCACGCGGGGCTGGGCGGGGACTGGGAGCCGCTGGTGTGGCGCGCCGACACCCGCGGACGGCGCCGGGCTGTGCGCATGGCGTATGAGATCGCCACCTTCCAGGTGCTGCGCGAGCGGCTTCGATGCAAGGACATCTGGGTCGCCGGCGCCGCGCGGTGGCGCAATCCCGACGCCGACCTCCCTGCCGACTTCGACCTCCACCGGGTCGAGCACTACCGGGAACTGCGCAAGCCCCTGGACCCGACCGCGTTCATCGACGAGGTCCGCGACGAGCTGACCGACGAGCTCGATGGTCTTGACGAGGCGTTGCCTGGCCTGGGCTGGCTGGAGGTGGCCGAGCGGGCGTCCGGAGCGATCCGGCTGACCCCGCTCGACGCGGTCCCGGAGCCGACCGGGTTGCGCAGGCTCAAGGCCGAGGTGGCGCGGCGGTGGGGCGCCGTGCCGCTGGTGGACATGCTCAAGGAAACCGTCCTGCGCACCGGCTGCCTCACCTCGGTCACCGGCCGCACCGGCCGCACCGGGATCTCGCCGGAGGTGCTGGCCGAGCGGCTGGTCCTGGCCATCTACGGGTACGGCACGAACACCGGGCTACGCGCCGTTGCCGCCGGGCGACACCCGCACAGCGAGGAGGATCTACGCTACGTGCGCCGCCGCTATCTCAACCTCGACGCTGCGCGGGAGATCGCGGTCGCGATCGCTGATGCGACCTTCCGCGCCCGCCGCGAGGCGATCTGGGGTGGCGGGTCGACCACCGTGGCCTCAGATTCCACCCACGTCGCGGCGCTGGACCAAAATCTGCTCACTCAGTGGCACTCCCGCTACGGCGGCCGCGGGGTGTTGATCTACTGGCACGTCGAGCGGGACTCGATGGCCGTGCACTCCCAGCTGATCTCCTGCACCGCCAGCGAGGTCGCCGCGATGGTCGAGGGCGCTGTCCGACACGGCACCACCATGCAGGTCGAGGGCAACTACGTGGACTCCCACGGCCAGTCCGAGATCGGGTTCGGCGTGACGCGCCTGCTGGGGTTCGAGCTGCTGCCGCGCATCAAGCAGATCAACCGGGTCCGCCTCTATCGGGCCGGGCCGGGCCAGACCGAGCGGCACCCGCGGCTGGCGCCGGCGATGACCCGCCCGATCCGCTGGGACCTCGTCGCCCAGCAGTACGACCAGATGATCAAGTACGCGACCGCGATCCGCACCGGGACAGCGTCGACGGAGGCGATCCTGCGCCGGTTCACCCGGGCGGCATCGCACCCGACCTACCAGGCGATGCTGGAGCTCGGACGCGCCCAGAAGACCATCTTCGTCGCCCGCTACCTGCGCTCGCGGGAGCTGCAGCGCGAGATCAACGCCGGGCTCAACGTGGTCGAGTCGTGGAACCGAGCGAACTCGGTGATCGCCTACGGTAAGGGCGGCGGCCTGGCCACCAACCGGCGCGACGAGCAGGAGATGATCGTGGCTTGCCTGCGGATCCTGCAGGCCGCACTGGTCTACGTGAACACCCTGATGCTGCAGGACGTCCTCGACGACCCCGACTGGGCCAACACGCTGTCGCCGGCCGACCGGCGCGGCCTGTCCCCGCTGTTCTGGACCCACGTGCTGCCCTACGGCCAGGTCCACCTCGACATGACCGCGCGGCTGCGGCTGCGTACCTGATGACGGCCGCTCACCTCACGCAAGCCGCACTTGGCAGCGCTGGTCACACCAAGACATCCCGCTACCTTCGTGCCAAGGCTGCCTGATTCCGCTCAGTGTTGAGACACGACTCGCAGTCCGCTTCCGTCATCGAGTAGACCGGCGGAGGTGCTGTAGCCGGCTGTGGTCAGCAGGTGGCGGTAGTGCTGTTCCTCCGCAGCCAGGTCGAGCCCGGGCCCGTCGGAGCAGGCCACGAGAAGCTCCCCGTCAGGGCCGGGCTCGACGACGAAGCCGCCGTGATTCTCGCCGAATTCGGCGCATCCGGCCGCGCGGAGTAGCGCCCGCACCTGCTCGGCCTGTCGGTCCTGCTCGGTTTCTAGCGGCCGCCGACCGCCTCCGCCGTCCTGACTGTTCATGAGCTCGACCATAGGTGACCCGTCCTGACTAGGGGCCTGAATCCGGGAGGAGGGCGGTGGGGTTGTCGGCTGGTCTCTGGAGCCAGGATTACCGGAACTGTCGTCGACACCGTCTGGGCGGCTGATGGTTGGGTTAGACGCGGTGGGCAGCGACGGCGTCGGTGTAGAGCTGTTCGGCCTGCGCGGCCGCGGTGGGGTCGAGGTCGGTGACGAGCGCGACCAGGACGTCGATGACGGCGAGGTGGACCAGGCGGCTGGCGGTGGCCTCGAGGCCGTGGAGCTCGGTGGCGCCGGCGACGATCGCGTGGTTGCAGAGTTCGGTGAACGGCGAGCGGTGGTAGCTGGTGAGCCCGATCGTGCTGGCGCCGGCGTCCCCCGCCGCTCGGAGCGCGGTGAGGGTCTCCTGGGTCTGTCCGGTGTGGCTGATGGCCAGGCAGCAGCCGTCGGTGCCGAGCATGCGGGCCGCCAGGTGCTGCTGGTGCGGGTCGGTCAGCACTTCGGCGTGCACGCCGAGGGTGCGCAGGCGGTGTCCGGCGTCCATGGCGATCGGCGCGGAGGAGCCGACCCCCGCGACGAGCACGCGGGTGGCGCGCCGTAGTTCCTGCGCGACTTGGAGAAGGGTGTGGTGTTCGAGGGTGGCGGGGAGCTGCTCGAGCCCGGTGACCGCTGACCGGAGAACCGTCTCGATGGTGTTCGCTGGGGCTCCACCGGGTTGCTGGCTCGCGGTCGCGTGCGGTGCGGCTTCGGCGGCGAGGCGGAGCTTGAGGTCGTGGAAGCCCTTGAGGTCGATGTCCTGGCAGAAGCGCACGACGCTGCCGACCGAGGTGCCGGTGCGGTCGGCCAGGTCGGTGACGGTCAGGCCCACGACCTCGGCGGGAGCTGCGAGGACGGCGTCACCGATGCGGGCGGCGGTGGGTGAGAGGCTGGGCCGTAGTGACCGGATCCGGGTGGTGATCGGCCCGACCAGCTTGGGTTCGGGGCGGTGATCGAGCGCGGCTCGGGTCGTCACGGGGCGGGCCATGCCACCACCTTAAGCCAGCTAGAACCCTACATTTCGCAAGTTCCATGTGTTGTGGACGGAAGTTCCATCCATCGTTCAGGTTCCATACGATCTACGTTTCCGGCGCGGGCCTAGCTTCTGGTACTTGTGATGACGAGCAGCGCAGAAGGCGTTCTGACCACCCATACGGGCAGCCTGCCGCGCCCGAGCGAGCTGGCCGAGTTGATGGTCGCGCGCGAGACCGGCACCGCGAACGAAGAGTCGTTGGCTCGGCTTCCGGGGCTGATCCGGGACGCGACCCAGCAGGTCGTGGCGCGCCAGGGCGAGATCGGGATCGATGTCGGCAGTGACGGCGAGCAGGGCAAGATCGGATACGCGACATATGTGAAGGAGCGGATGTCGGGCTTCGACGGCGAAGCCGGAGCGCTCTCGCTGGCCGACCTCGACGACTACCCCGAGATCACCGCGCAGGCTCTCGACGGGCTGGTGACCGCGACACCGTCGTGCACCGGGCCTGTGCGCTACACCGGCGGCGAGGACCTGGCCCAGGAGCTCAAGGAGCTCCGTGCGGCGGTGGACTCGGCCGGCGACGGTGCGCCGTCGGAGGTGGTGGTGACCGCGGCGTCGCCGGGGGTGATCGCGATCTATCTCGCCGATCAGCACTACGGCTCGCACGAGGCCTATCTCGGGGCGCTGGCCGAGGCGATGCGCACCGAGTACGAGGCCATCGTCGCCGCGGGGTTCGTGCTGCAGATCGACTGCCCGGACTTGGCGATGGGCCGCCACGCCCAGTACGCCGACGCCACCGTGGCCGAGTTCCGCCGCGCTATCGCCGGGCACATCGAGGCCCTCAACGCCGCCACCGCCGGCATCGATCCGGACCGGATGCGAATGCACCTGTGCTGGGGCAACTACGAGTCCCCGCACCACCGCGACGTCGACCTGGGCGACATCGTCGACATTGTCATGACCGGGCGGCCCCGCGGGGTGCTGATGGAGGCGGCGAACCCTCGCCACGCCCACGAGTGGCAGGTGTTCGAGGACTACTCGCTGCCCGCGGACAAGATCCTCGTCCCGGGAGTGATCGACACCTGCAGCAACTACATCGAGCACCCGCAGCTGGTCGCCGAGCGCATCGTCCGCTACGCCCGCAGCGTCGGGATCGAGCGCGTCATCGCCGGCACCGACTGCGGTTTCTCCACCTTCGCCTCGTTCCTGCCCGTGCACCCTCGGATCGCCTGGGCCAAGCTCGCCTCCCTGGTCGAAGGAGCCCGCCTGGCCACCGAGCAGCTGCGCTCCCCTCGCCGACCGGCGCATGCTGTGGAGCTCAGCGCATGAGCACCACCGAGGCCCGGCCGGAGCCGGGTACCGGGGCGATGCGGGTGCTGTGCGTCGGCGACGTCGTCGGCGAGGAGGCCGCGGGCTGGCTCGCAGGCCGGATCCCGCAGCTGCGTGACGAGCACGGCCTGGACTGGGTCGTGGTCAACGCCGAGAACTGCGCGGTCACCGGCCCGAACCCGATGGACGGGTTCGGCATGACCGTCGAAGTCATCGACCAGCTCCTCGATGCCGGCGTGGACGCGATCACCGGTGGCAACCACTCCTGGGACGGCCCGGACGTCGACAAGATCCTCTCCTACCCGCAGGTCGTGCGACCGCTCAACCTCGACGAGGACCGCGGCCAGGGCCTGCTCACCCTGCGCCGCGGTCAGACGACGCTGACCGTGATGAACCTGCTCTCCCCCACGGCGGAGCTGCCCGGCATGGCTGCGCCGATGCCGAGACCGCTGTGGCCGTCCTGGTGCCAGATCACCGCCGACCACGACCTGCCCGGTGCGGTGGTGATCGACCTGCACGGCGAGTCCCCGTGGGAGAAGGCGTCCTTCGCCGCCGCCATCGATGGACAGGTCGCCGGCGTGGTCGGCACCCACACCCACGATCCGACCCTGCGCGGGCACCTGCTGCCCGGTGGAACCGGGTACGTCGCCGAGCTGGGAATGACCGGCCGGCTCGGACACACCGGCGGCGGTTTCGACCCGATGCACTTCGTCGCGAAGCTACGCGGCGAGGACCACACCGCCCTGCCCGCCTACACCCTCGCCCAAGGCCCACTCGCCCTCGGAGCGGTCGTCCTCGACATCGACGCCACCGGAGCGAGCACCGCGGTCACCCGCATCAGCTGACACGGGCACCCACCAGGAGGACCAATGACCGGCACCCCCGCCGCAGCCTCGCCCGACCAAGGAGCAACGCGGCGGCGGGTGCTGATCTCCTCCACCATCGGCTCGACGATCGAGTGGTACGACTTCTACCTCTACTCCACCGCGGCCGCGCTCGTACTCGGGCCGCTGTTCCTGCCCGCGAGTTCCCCGACCTCGTCGACGCTGGCCGCGTTCGGCACCTACGCCGCCGGGTTCGTCGCCCGCCCGATCGGCGGACTCGTCGCCGGGCACTTCGGCGACCGGATCGGCCGCAAGACCCTGCTCGTGGCCACCGTCGTGCTCATGGGGGCAGCAACGGTCGGGATCGGGCTGCTGCCCACCTACGCCCAGATCGGGATCTGGGCACCGATCCTGCTGATCACGCTGCGGATCCTGCAAGGCCTCGCGGTCGGCGGTGAGTGGGGCGGCGCGGTCCTGCTCGCCGTGGAACACGCCCCACCCGGGCGGCAGGCGTTTTTCGGTAGCTGGCCACAGATGGGCTTCCCCGCCGGCCTGTTCCTCGGCACCGTGGCGTTCAGCGCCGCTGCGACCCTGCCCGATGAGCAGTTCTATGCCTGGGGCTGGCGGCTACCGTTCCTCGTCTCGGTGCTGCTGGTCGGCCTCGGCCTGTTCATCCGGCTCCGCCTCGACGACGGGCCGGCCTTCGCCCATGCCCGGTCCCGTGGGCAGCTCCTCGAAAATCCTCTGCTGGCTGCGCTGCGGCGCTACCCCCGGCGGATCGTCGCGGGCAGCGCCGCAGCGCTCGGGCACGGCACGATCGTCACCCTGTTCACGGTCTGGCTGCTCAGCGTCGCGTCCGGCCCTACCGGGGAGCACCGCAGCACCGCGTTGCTCGCCCTGATGATCGCCGCCGCCGGACAGTGCCTGAGCACCCCGGCGTTCGGGACGCTGTGTGACCGCATCGGCTATCGCTCGGTCATGCTCGCCGGTCTCGCCGCAGCCGCGATCGCGCTGATACCCGGCCTGCTGTGGGTACCCGGCGGCAGCCTGGCCGCCGCCGTGGTGACCTTCCTGCTGGCCATGACCGTCGGACACGGCGCCGTCTATGCCGGGATCGCCGGGCTGCTGGCCACCAGTTTCCCCACCGAGGTCCGGTTCTCCGCGGTCTCGACCACCTACCAGCTCGGCAGCACCGTCTCCAGCTTCGTTCCGCTGGTCGCTGCCGCGCTGGCCACGACCACCGGTGGCTTCGGCGTCATCGCCGCGATCGCGCTGTTCGTCGCGGCCGCGGCGGCCGCCGCGATCGTGGTCCTCGCCCGATCGGTACACAGCACGCAACCGGCGCCGACCGGAGCCGACATGGACACGTGACCGCGCGGGTTCCTATGACGTCCCGCGACCGGATCGCGGCGGCCCCGGCGATCTATCCGGCGACGATGCCTCGGCAGTAGATGACGCCCAGCTCGACGTGGTCGATGTTCTGCTCCCGGATCCAGGCCATGTTCTGCTCCTGCACCCGTTCCGCCGCCGAGGGCTCCAGCTCCATGATCAGGCGCCGGATCCCGGTACCGGTCGCGATCCGCCACCAGTCCTGCGGCGTCTGCAGGGGCAGCGCACTGACCTCGTGCACGACCTCGACCTGCTCGAGGCCAGCGGCTTCGAGATGTGCGCGCATCACCTCGGCGTCCTCGGTGCGATGCCACGGCACGTCGACGTCGAGCCCCGGGTGCTCGGCGAGAGCGGCCTCGATGAACTGCCCGTAGAGCGGGGAGAAGAACTTCGGGCCGAGCGAGGTCACCGCGACCTGCCCGCCCGGACGTACTGCGTCGCGCATCGCCGCGATGCTCGCCCGGACATCGCTGGCGAAGAAGATCCCGAACACGCACGTCGCCGCGTCGAACCGATCGGCGCCGACGTCGAGAGCGTCCATGCTGCCCACCACGAACTCGGCCTGCGATGCACCGGTCTCGGCTGCATGCCCACGCGCCAGCGCGATCATCTCTTCGGCGATGTCGACCCCGAGCACCGTGCCCTGCGCGCCCACTTGCTGCGCGGCGGCCAGCGCAGCGGGGCCAGGCCCACACGCGACGTCCAGAACCGACTGGCCTGCGCTCAGCCCCAAGCGCTGCACCGTCTCAGTGGCCGCGTAGCTCCAGAAGTCCACCGAAGTCGTGTCGTAGTCCACGGCCGCGGTGTTGTAGGTCATCCGCGGGTTGTAGATCTCAAGACTGGTCATCAGAACTCCTCACAACGTCCCACACCACGAAACCGAAGCCGTCCTCGGCGCCGATCTTGGTTCCCGCCCCCTCGAAGCCGAGCGGCCTGATGCGCTCGATCAGCTCCTCGGGCTCCCAGTACTTCTTCACCACGTCGTACTGGCGGCCATCTCTGAGGCGACGCCGCGTCAACGGGATTGATTCGCGTTCGTGAATATGTTCCTCGATGCGCTGCTCCTCGGGGGCGACATCGATGATGATCACATGGCCACGCGGCGCTAAAGCGCCGTCGACAGCACTCCAGAATCGATCGAATCGATCCTCGGGGACGTGTGCGAGCCAGTGCGCGAAGAAGACCGCGTCCCACTCTGTCGGCGGATTCCAGTTGAACAGGTCTGCGTGCACGGTGTTGACGTTGCTCAGGCCGCGATGGGCGATCTGCTCCAGCATCGGCTTCGACCCGTCGAGGGCCGTCACCGTGCTCGCACGGCTGGCCAGCTGCGCTGTCCAGTAGCCTGTCCCGCAAGCCATGTCGAGCACGTGACCATCGAGTGGTAGCTCCGACAGGAGCTTGCTGATCTCCCCTTCGACGGGGCGCATGTAGCGAGTGATCCACCGCTGCCAATCCGCTGCCCGCCCGTCGTAATACTCTTGCTGCCGCAATAAAAGATCGGTGGTGTCCAATACGTCTCCCATCGTGCTGAGTGGATCGGAGAACAGGCCCCAGTGATCGACCGGCTGACGCGGTCGGCGCCTCGAAGTTATAGACTGTCCACCTAGAATTTGCCCTCAGTCAACCTAGTCGCCCGTTTCGGGCAACGACCGCAGTAGTCGATCTTTCTTCTCTCTTATTGCTTCGCTCGAATGGACCTTGCGCCCGCGGGCTGGAGATCGTTTCCGGCTACAGAGAGTGCGAACACCAATGATCAGCAGATCGGCCACGCACCTCACCCTTGCGGGATTGCCCACAATTCAATTGCGCACGTCCGAACGCGACATGCGCAGGAAAGCTGCGCAACTGGCCTGAGACGTCTGCAGCCAGGCGCACGCCAAGATCGCGTTCCAGCCCATGCGCGATGCCCCTCGTCTGCGCGCTCCCGACTCCGTCCTTGAGTGCGCCCTGGCCGCCTGCTGCGGCATCGCCGTGGCCGGCCCCTGATCTGAGGCGTCGTGCTCGACGAGCACCGCCCGACAGCTTCTACCTCGCCGGTGCGCTGATCGGCGTCACCGTGGTTATGTACTTGAGGCCATCAGTCCCGGAAACGATCGTTACCGAGACTCATTCAGCGCCCGACCGGACACCCAGCTAAGATCCAGCCTGCAACTCGGTACCGAAATCAACATCTCGGAACTGGCCCGATCAGGGTTAAGGGGACTCGTGTCGTGACGCGCTACGGGTACGCGCGGGTCTCCACCCGCGAGCAGAACACCGACCACCAGACCGACGCCCTGGTCGCCGCCGGCGTCCCGCCCGAGAACCTGTTCGTCGAAAAGGTCTCCGGCAAGCTCGCCTCCCGACCGAAACTCGACACCCTGCTCGGCCTCCTGGTCCCCGGCGACGAGGTGGTGGTCACCCGGCTCAAGCGCATCGGGCGCTCCCAGCAGCACCTGCTCGACCTCGTGCGCCGCTTCGGCGACGGACAGGTCGACTTCGTGGTGCTCGAACAGGGCATCGACACCTCCACCCCCGGGGGGCGGCTGGTGTTCCACTTCCTGGCCGCCCTGGCCGAGTACGACCGCGAGATGATCGTCGACGGCACCCTCGACGGCCTCGCCGCCGCGCGGGCCCGCGGCCGGGTCGGCGGACGGCCCGCGGCGCTCTCGGCACGTCAGCTCGACACCGCCCAGCAGATGTATGACACCGGCCAGCACACCGTCGACCAGATCGCCGACACCTTCCGGGTCGGGCGCAGCACCCTCTACCGGGCGCTGCACGCCCACGGCGACGGCCGCGACTGCGCCCTGATCATCTACCGCAATAGCCGCCCGAAAGTCGACCACACACAGCGGCGCTACGGCGAGACCGGCGCCGGCGAGAAGTTCCAGCTCGAGGCCGACCGCAAGTGGTTCCCCATCGCCCCGGCCCGCCGGACCCGGCTCCGCGCGATGGTCTACGTCGTCGACGGCGTCGTGGCCCGCGTCCGCGCCGTCACCGGCGAGCCCTCCGCGTGGAGCGACGACGACCGTGGCTACGCCGATGTCCCGGTCGGCCCGCCCCTGACCGACCTACAGATCGCCAGGCAGCTACCCACCCTGGGCATCGCCCTCGGCGACCCGCGCCCGCACCAGCGCGGCAAGATCCGCGAGTACCTGACGCTGTAGCCCATCAGCCCAAGGCGACGAGCCGAGGTCGCGACCTACTTCGCCCCTGGTGACACGTTCCTTAACGGCACCCCGACCTGCACCACCCAGTTCAGCTGTGGGTCCCCCAGCCCGTCGACGGCGGGCACCGCGGTGACGCGGAACGGCCCGATGTCCCGGGAGGACCAGGCGTCCACCACCTCGGTAGCCAGTCGGTGCAGGGTCAGCTCGCGTTCGGCCGGCAGCGCCGCCACGTTGTCCACGTCGTCGCCGTGACCGGGCGCCGGTCGCAGCACCGGCGCCCCCGGCGCCAGCACGTCCGCGAGCGCGGACGCATCGGTGTGGTCCCGGTGCAGGTGAGTGACCAGTGCGGCGGTGACCGTCGCGCTCGGCACCTCCAGCCCCACGCCGGACTTCCACCCCGTGAACAGCGGTGAGAGGTCCCGCACGTAGTCGATGACCAGCAGCTCACCGCCGGCCTCGATCTCCAGTCCTGCCCAGCCCAGTCGTCGCACCCGCATCGCGTTCTCCTCGGTCTCAGTGGTTGCCGCGGACGTTAGCGTACGGCCGTTCGCTAACACAATAGCGAACAGTCGTACGCTATCTTTGTCACATGTCGCCACGACGTTCAGCCGCCGAAGCGCAGGCCACCAGGGGCCGGATTCTCGGCCGCGCCGCCGAGATCGCCTCCGTGGAAGGGCTCGACGGCATCACCATCGGCCGGCTCGCCGAGGAGCTGGAGATGAGCAAGTCCGGGGTGCACAAGCACTTCGGCACCAAGGAGACGCTCCAGATCTCCACGTTGGACAAGGCGTTCGTGGACTTCTGGCACCGGGTGGTCGAGCCCGTACTGGGCGAGCCACCGGGCCTGCGGCGCCTGCGCGCGGTGTGCGACGGATCCGTGGGCTATCTGGAAACCCCGCTGCTGCCCGGCGGCTGCCTGATGACCGCGGCGCTCACCGAGTACGACGGCCGTCCCGGCCGGGTCCGCGACGCGGTGGCCGAGGTGTGGTCGCACTGGCGTGGACAACTGCGGTCGGACCTGGCCGCAGCAGTGGAGAACGGCGAACTACCCGCCGGGTTCGACATCGACCAGGCACTGTTCGAGATCGTCGCCGCCGGGCTGGCGCTGAACGCGGCCATGCAGCTTCAGCACGACAGGGCGGCCGCGGGCTTGGCCCGCCACGCGATCGCACGGGCCTTGCACCAGCCCTGACCGCGTTCCTGCCGGTCGACCCGTGCCCGTCCGAAATCCCCGCGCGCCACGGGAACCGCACCGGCAGGATGCCGGCGTGTTCGTGCCAGGACTCCAGCTCTCCCGCGCCTTCTACGCCGAGGCCGTCCGGCCGCTGCTCGACGGCGTACCGCACTCGGCCGCGCGCATCGGCAGCGGCTCCGAGGTGCTCGGCTACGACACCCCGCGCTCGACCGACCACGAGTGGGGCCCCCGGCTGACGCTGCTCCTCTCCCCCGCCGACTCCGGGCGCACCACCGAGCTGGACCGACGGCTCGCCGAGCGCCTCCCCCGCTCGTTCGCCGGCTGGTCGACGCACTTCGAGACCGTCGAGGGCGACCACATCGGCCGGATGGCCCCGACCGACGGGCCCGTCCGGCACCGGGTCGGCATCTCGACCCTCGACGCGTGGCTCCCCCACCACCTGGGCCTCGATCCGCGCGCCGGGCTCAGCGCGCTCGACTGGCTCGCCGTCCCGACCCAGGCGCTCGCCGAGGTCACCGGCGGGGCCGTCTTCCACGACGGCCTCGGAGAGCTCGAGCCGCTGCGGGAGTCGCTGCGCTGGTACCCGCCCGACGTCTGGCGCTACGTACTCGCCTGCCAGTGGCAGCGGATCTCGCAGGAGGAGGCCTTCGTCGGCCGCTGCGGCGAGGTGGGCGACGAGCTCGGCTCCGCCGTCGTGGCGGCCCGGCTCGTGCGCGACCTCATGCGCCTGGCCCTGCTGCTGCACCGCCGCTACCCGCCGTACGGCAAGTGGCTGGGCAGCGCGTTCGCCGGCCTGCCCGTGGCCGGCGCCCTCGACCCCGTCCTGCGCGCCGCGCTGGCCGCGACGGACTGGCGGGAACGCGAGCAGCACCTCGCCACCGCCTACGAGGCGCTGGCCGCCGAACAGAACGGCACCGGGCTCGCCGAGCCGCTCGACCCCAGTACCCGCCCCTACTTCGGCAGGCCGTTCCGGGTGCTGATGGCCGCCCGCTTCGCGGACGCCCTCCTCGCGACGCTCACGGACCCGGCCCTGACCCCCCTCCCCCGCGTCGGCGCGATCGACCAGCACACCGACAACACGGACCTGCTGACCGACCCCCACCGCCGCCGGGCGGTCACGCGGGCAGCCCACGCCGACTGAGCAGCCCTTCGGCGCCGCTGCGTCGTCCCCGTGGCGGGAGTTCGGTGTCCACGAATCGTTGGCGTTTTGGAGGCGTCAATGTTTCGTTGACATCTGAAGGACGCTGTATCTGCCGGGCACCTCGTGTCTCTTACTCGTGGACGGGCGGGCCGGAGGGGGACCCGCCCGTCCACGTGGGGTGCGTCAGGAGGTGTACGCCTCCACCGGCGGGCAGCTGCAGACCAGGTTGCGGTCGCCGTAGGCGCCCTCGATCCGGCGCACGGGCGCCCACACCTTCCGGTCGTGCACGCCGGGCGTGCCGCCGGTCGGGTACGCGGCGATCTCCCGCGTGTACGGGTGGTCCCACTTGTCCACCAGGCACGCGGCCGTGTGCGGGGCGCCGCGCAACGGGTTGTCCGTCACCGGCCACTCCCCCGCCGCCACCCGCTCGATCTCCTTGCGGATACCGATCATGGCGTCGACGAAGCGGTCGATCTCGGCGAGGTCCTCGCTCTCGGTGGGCTCGACCATCAGCGTGCCGGCCACCGGGAACGACATCGTCGGGGCGTGGATGCCGTAGTCGGCCAGCCGCTTGGCGACGTCGTCGATCGTGACTCCGCTCTCCTTGGAGATCGCACGCAGGTCGAGGATGCACTCGTGGGCGACGTGCCCCTCCGCGCCCGCGTAGAGCACCGGGTAGTGCTCGCGCAGCCGCGCCGCCACGTAGTTGGCGGCCGCCACCGCGGTGAGCGTGGCCCGGCGCAGGCCCTCGGTGCCCATCAGCCGCACGTAGGCCCACGAGATCGGCAGCACCCCCGGGCTGCCGTACGGGGCCGCCGACACCGCACCGACGCTCTGCCCGTCCTTCCCCGCACGACCCGGCAGGAACGGCGCCAGGTGCTCGGCCACGGCCACCGGCCCGACGCCGGGACCGCCACCGCCGTGCGGGATGCAGAAGGTCTTGTGCAGGTTGAGGTGGCTGACGTCGCCACCGAACGCGCCCGGCCGCGCCAGCCCGACCAGCGCGTTGAGGTTCGCGCCGTCGACGTAGACCTGCCCGCCCGCCGCGTGCACCGCGTCGCAGACCTCGCGGACCCGCGCCTCGAACACCCCGTGCGTGGACGGGTAGGTGATCATCAGCGCGGCCAGCGCGTCGCCGTGCTCGGCGATCTTGGCGTGCAGGTCGTCGAGGTCCACGTCACCGGTCGGCGCCGTGGCCACCACCACCACGCGCATGCCGGCCATCACGGCGGACGCGGCGTTGGTGCCGTGGGCGCTGGCCGGGATCAGGCAGACCTCGCGCTGCGCCTCGCCCCGGCTGCGGTGGTAGGCCGCGATCGCGAGCAGCCCGGCGAGCTCGCCCTGGCTGCCCGCGTTGGGCTGCAGCGACACGGCCGCGTAGCCGGTGAGCTCGGCGAGCCAGCGCTCGAGGTCGGCGATCAGCTCCAGGCTGCCGGCGGTGTCGGCCTCGGGGGCGAACGGGTGCAGGTCGGCGAAGGCGGGCCAGGTGATCGGCTCCATCTCCACGGCCGCGTTGAGCTTCATCGTGCACGACCCCAGCGGGATCATCGTGCGGTCCAGCGCCAGGTCGGCGTCGGCGAGGCGGCGCAGCCAGCGCATCAGCGACGTCTCGCTGCGGTGGGAGTGGAACACCGGGTGCGTGAGGTACTCCGACGTGCGCCGCAGCGCGGACGGCAGCGCATCCGCGGTCCCGCGGTCCAGCGCGGACGCGTCCGCGTCGACGCCGAAGGCCGACCAGACCGCCTCCAGGTGCGCCACCGTGGTCAGCTCGGAGCAGGCGATCCCGAGCGTGTCGGCGTCCACCCGGCGCAGCGCGATCCCGGCCGCGTGCGCGGCGTCGGCGATCCCCTCGGCGCGGCCGGGCACGCGGACCGCCACGGTGTCGAAGAACTCACCGTGCTCCACCTCCACACCGCCCGCGCGCAGCCCGGCGGCGAGCACGGCCGCCATCCGGTGGGCGCGCTGCGCGATGCGCCGCAGCCCGTCCGGCCCGTGGTACACGGCGTAGCAGGCGGCCACGACGGCCAGCAGGACCTGCGCCGTGCAGATGTTGGAGGTGGCCTTCTCCCGGCGGATGTGCTGCTCGCGGGTCTGCAGCGCCAGCCGCAGTGCCGGGTTGCCGTCGGCGTCGCGGGACATCCCGACCAGGCGCCCCGGCAGCTGCCGGGCGTGCTTCTCGTGCACCGACAGGTAGCCCGCGTGCGGACCGCCGAAGCCGAGCGGGACGCCGAACCGCTGGGTCGTGCCGACCACGGCGTCGGCCCCCAGCTCGCCGGGCGGGGTGAGCAACGTCAGCGCCAGCAGGTCGGCGGCCACGGCGGCCAGCGCGCCGCGCTCGTGGGCGGCCTCGATCAGGCCCGCCGGATCGCGTACGGCGCCGGACGCGCCCGGGTAGCTCAGCAGCAGCCCGAACAGCTCGCCCTCGGGCAGCCCCTCCCCCAGGTCGGCCACCACGAGCTCGATGCCCAGCGGCTCGGCCCGGGTGCGCAGCACGTCGAGGGTCTGCGGCAGCGTGTCGGCGTCCACGACGAACCGCGGGGAGCGGGAGCGGCCCGCGCGGCGCAGCAGGGTCATCGCCTCCGCGGCAGCGGTGGCCTCGTCCAGCAGCGACGCGCCGGCCACCGGGAGGCCGGTGAGGTCGGCGACGACGGTCTGGAACGTCAGCAGCGCCTCCAGCCGGCCCTGGCTGATCTCCGGCTGGTAGGGGGTGTAGGCCGTGTACCAGGCGGGGTTCTCCAGCACGTGACGCCGGATGACCGGCGGGGTCACGGTCCCGGCGTAGCCCAGCCCGATCATCGGGACGGTGACCGTGTTGCGGGCGGCGAGGGCCCGCAGCTCGGCGAGAACCTCGCTCTCGGTGGCCGCCGGGGGCAGCGACGACGGCACCGGCTCCGTGTCCCGGATGCTGTCGGGCACCGCGGCGGCGGCGAGCTCGTCGAGCGAGCCGGCGCCGATGGCGGCGAGCATGGTGTCCAGCTCGGCCGGGCGCGGACCGACGTGCCGGTCGACGAACGGCGTACCGCGCTCGAGGTCGGAGAGGGCGGGGCTGTCGGTCGCAGGCATGTCGGTCACGGGATCCTCCGGCAGAGCGGGCGGGTCGGGCAGGGTGGAACCGCCCTCCCCCTCTGTCCCCGCCCGGCGACCGGGCGCCTGAGAGATTCACCCTGTTGCCAGGGCTTTCCCCGTCGGCGGACGGGCTCACCCGTCGCTTTCCAGAGGCGTCTCGCCCGCGCGGTCCTGGGTGCCTGAGAGGTTCCGGGGAGGAGTTGCTCCTTCGGCGACCGGGCGGGTCCGGTTCTCTCCCGCGCGGGTTCGGCGACTACCCGCCGATGCTACCGCTCAGCTGATGGCCCGCCGGGCCCGGCGGCGCGACAGCTCGTCCTCGGGCGAGTCGTCGACGGTGCCACCGTCGGCGCGCTCCACCGGGAAGTCCTTGATCGAGCCGCTGATCTCCTTCATCGCCCCACCGACAGCGATGCCGAACACGCCCTGGCCGCCGCGCAGCAGGTCGACGACCTCCTCCGGCGATGCGCACTCGTACACGGTGGTGCCGTCGCTGAACAAGGTGATCCCTGCCAGGTCGCGGATGCCGCGACGACGCAGGTGCTCGACGGCGACGCGGATGTTCTGCAACGACACCCCGGCGTCCAGGAGCCGCTTCACGACCTTCAGGACGAGCACGTCCTTGAAGGAGTAGAGCCGCTGCGACCCCGACCCCGCGGCACCGCGGATCGACGGGACGACGAGCCCGGTGCGCGCCCAGTAGTCGAGCTGGCGGTACGTGATGCCGACGACCTGGCAGGCGGTGGGCCCCCGGAACCCTGCGAGCTGGTCGGGAAGGCCGTCGAGGCCACTCCCCAGCAACGGGTCGGGAAAGAGCTCGCCCTGCTCGGGCTCGCCGGACGGCGGCTGCTCCACCGAACTCCTTCCGCCGGAGCCCGGCTCCGACGACCGGAAGGGCTGCCGGAGCCGACGGGCTTGAGGATCCGACGATATGGCTGTGCGGGGTGGGGCGTCAACGCGGCGCGCCGCCGGGCACACGACCTAGGGCTGGGCGCCGCGGAAGTCCTCCGGGGAGATCGAGTCGAGGAACTCGCGGAACTTCTCGACCTCGTCCTCCTGCTCGTCCGGGATGATCAACCCGGCCTCCGTCAGGACGCTCTCCTCAGCGTGGATCGGTACGCCGATCCGCAGCGCGAGCGCCACGGAGTCACTCGGCCGCGCCGACACGGTGACACCGCCGTCGAACACCAGCTCCGCGTAGAACGTGCCCTCTTGCAGGTCGGTGATGCGCACCTGCTCGAGGCGACGCCCCAGCGCGTTGATCACGTCCTTGAGCAGGTCGTGTGTGAGCGGGCGGGCGGGCTTGACCCCCTGCTGCTCAAGGGCGATGGCGGTGGCTTCGACCGATCCGATCCAGATCGGCAGGTAGCGTTCGCCGCCGGTCTCCCGCAACAAGAGGATCGGCTGGTTCGCGGGGAGTTCGACCCGCACTCCCACGACTCGCATTTCGCTCATCGCCACGCTCCTCCTCGCGGTCCTGCACTTCCCGACGCTACACGGCGTGCCCGGCCCGCGCCCGCCTCCGGACGGGCGTCGGCGGGTCGCCGTGCGTCAGCCTCCGGCGCCCGGTTCGCGCGGTCCGGTGAGGAAGACCAGCCGGAACTTTCCGATCTGCACCTCGTCGCCGTTGGCGAGCACGGCGGTGTCCACCGGCTCCCGGTTCACGTAGGTGCCGTTGAGGCTGCCGACGTCGACGACGACGAACTCGCCCGCGTCGCTGCGGAACTCCGCATGACGGCGCGAGACGGTGACGTCGTCGAGGAAGATGTCGCTGTCCGGGTGTCGTCCCGCGCTCGTGGACGCGCGGTCCAGGAGGAAGCGCGACCCCGCATTGGGCCCGCGCTTCACGATCAGCAGCGCTGCGCCTGCGGGCAGCGAGTCGACACCGGAGACCGGCTGGTCCTGGGCGGGCGGCTCGGACTCGGAGAGGAAGTCCGCGCGGAAGACCGAGGTGGTCTCCGGGGAGCGCTCGCGCTCCGGGGGCACGCCGGGCCCGTCGTTCGTGGTCACCTCGGGGTCTCCTCCTGGTGGCTGGTGTGGTGCCTGTGGAACGCCGCCGACGCGGGTGGTGCGTGGCGACGTCTGGTGGCGGCGTGGGTCGCGGGAGCTCGTGCGATCCCGCCAACCTACCGCGCACCGGTGGTGGTGGAAGGGCCGGTCAGGTCCCGACCAGTTCGCGGTACGCCGCTGCGTCGAGCAGATCGTCCGGAACGCCCGATCCGTCGGGGAGCTGCACGTCGAGCATCCAGCCCCCTTCGTAGGGTCCGGAGTTCACCAGCTCCGGGTTGGCCTCCAGCGCGTCGTTGACGGCCGCGACGGTGCCGGTGACGGGCATGTAGATGTCCGAGACCGACTTCGTGGACTCGACCTCGCCCACCGCCGCGCCCGCGGCGACCTCGTCGCCGACGGCGGGGAGCTGGACGAAGACGACATCGCCGAGCTGGGACTGGGCGTGGTCGGTGATGCCGATCCGGACCACCCCGCCCCCCAGGTCGCGCACCCACTCGTGGGCATCGGTGTAGCGGAGGTCCTCGGGGATCACGGGCGAAGACTATCCCCCGCCCCGCACGCCGCCCCCGACACCCGCCGCATGCGCCGGTGCGCGCATCGCGCGGACGAACTGGGCCAGGTAGAGCAGGCCGCTGTAGAGGTAGAGGGCCGTGCCCCACACGGCGAAGCCGTACGCGAACGGCCGGGCGAGGTCGGCGAACCAGCCCTGCGCCTGCGCGGCCAGCAGCAGGGGGAACGCGTAGAGCAGCAGGAAGGTGGCCCCCTTCCCGAGGTAGACGACCTCGTACGGGCCGTACCCGCGGGCGCGCAGGACCGGCAGGGTGGCGCCGAGCACCAGGTCGCGGGCCACCAGCGCGATGACCGCCCACCACGGCACGACCTCCCGCACACCCAACGCCACCAGCGCCGCGAGGATGTAGAGCCGGTCCACCGCCGGGTCGAGGAAGGCGCCGAGCTTGCTGTACTGGCCCAGCAGCCGGGCGAGCTTGCCGTCGAGCCAGTCCGTGATGCCGCCGACGGCGAGCACGACGATCGCCCAGAAATCCGCCCCCCACGCGCTGCCGCCGGGCGCCAGCAGCAGGTACAGGAACAGCGGCACCCCGGCGAGGCGCACCAGGCTGAGCAGGTTGGGGATCGTGAGCACGCGGTCGGTCACCGGGCTGCTCGGCAACGGGTCGACCACGGCCACGAGCCTATCCGGGTCGACGGGCCGTCGCGCCGTGCGGCGCCGGCAGGCACGATGCAGGCCATGGAGAAGCACGGTGTGGACGAGAGCGGCGTGGCCGAGAGCGGCGTGACCGAGAAGCGCGACGCGACGAACGGCCCGGAAACGCTGAAGGAGCGGCAGGCACCCCTGAAGGCGCGCTACCGCGAGGACCCGCAGGCCGCCGTCGTCACGCTCACCGCGGAGGGTGAGCTCGACGGCAACGGCGTCGCCTGCCGGGTGCGCACGGCCACCGCGCTGGCCGAGGCGGGCCTGCACCCGGCCACCGGCGGCGACGGCACCCAGCTGTGCTCGGGCGACATGCTGCTGGAGGCGCTCGTGGCCTGCGCCGGTGTCACGCTGCGCGCGGTCGCCACGTCGCTGGGTCTCTCGGTCGCGGGCAGCGTGCACGCGGAGGGCGACCTGGACTTCCGGGGCACCCTCGGCGTCGACAAGCAGGCCCCCGTCGGGTTCCGCGACATCCGCCTCACCTTCGACCTGGACACCACCGCGAGCACGGAGGAGATCGCCACGCTGGTGAAGCTCACCGAGCGCTACTGCGTGGTGCTGCAGACCCTCGTCTCCTCCCCCACCACCTCCGTGGCGGTCCGGGGGACGGAGGCCGCGTGAACGGCGCCCAGGCGCTGCTGCGCTCGCTCCTGGCGAGCGGGGTCGACACCTGCTTCGCCAACCCCGGCACGTCGGAGATGCACTTCGTGGCCGCGCTGGACGGGGTGCCGCAGATGCGCGCGGTGCTCACGCTGTTCGAGGGCGTGGCCACCGGAGCGGCCGACGGCTACGCCCGGATGGCCGAACGGCCCGCCGCCACCCTGCTGCACCTGGGCCCCGGGCTCGGCAACGGGTTGGCCAACCTGCACAACGCCCGCCGCGCCGGCACCCCCGTCGTCAACGTCGTCGGCGACCACGCCACCACGCACGCGAAGTACGACGCGCCGCTGCAGTCCGACATCGCCGCGATCGCGGGCGCCGTGTCGGGCTGGGTGCGCCACGGCGCGCTCACCGCCGAGATCGGCGCCGACGCGGCCGCCGCGGTGGCGGCCGCCCGGGCGGGCCAGGTGGCCACGCTGGTCCTGCCGGCCGACGTCAGCTGGAACGACGGCGGCGAGCCGGTCACCGAGCCGCTGCCGGTGGCGGCGCGCACCCCGGTGGCGCCGGACGCGCTGCGGGCCGCGGCCGACGCCCTGAGCTCCGGCGAGCCGTGCGTCCTGCTCGTCGGGGGCGATGCCACCCGAGCCGCAGGTCTCGCCGCGGCCGACCGGATCGCGGCCGCCACCGGGGCCCGGGTGCTCGCCGAGACCTTTCCCACCCGGCTCGAGCGGGGCGCCGGGGTCGCGCGGGTCGACCGGCTGCCCTATGCGGTCGACGCGGCCGTTGCGCAGCTCGCGGGGTCACGCCACCTGGTGCTGGCCGGCGCCCGCTCGCCGGTGTCGTTCTTCGCCTACCCGGGCAAGCCGTCCGACCTCGTCCCGCCGGGGTGCGACGTGCACCCGCTCGCGGGGCGCGAGGGCCCCCTGACCGACGGCACCGCGACGGCCGCGCTCGAGGAGCTCGCCGACCTCCTCGCGCCCGGCACCGCGCCGCGCCTGGCGCCTGCGTCGCGTCCCGAGCTGCCCACCGGGCCGCTCACCGTGTCCACCGCGGCCGCGGTGGTGGGGGCGCTGCTGCCCGAGGGTGCCGTCGTCGTGGACGAGTCGGTGACCTCCGGGCTCGGCCTGCCCGCCACCACCGCGGGCGCGCCGCGCCACGACTGGCTCACCCTCACCGGCGGCTCCATCGGCTACGGGCTGCCCACCGCCACGGGCGCGGCCGTGGCCTGCCCGGACCGGCCGGTGTGGTGCCTGCAGGCCGACGGCAGCGCGATGTACACGATCTCGGCGCTGTGGACCCACGCCCGGGAGGGGCTGGACATCACCACGATCATCTACCACAACAGCGCCTACGCGATCCTGCGCACGGAGCTGATGCAAGTGGGCGCACCGCAGGTGGGGGCGGCCGACACCGGCGGCTCCCGCGCGCGGGCGCTGCTCGACCTCGGTGGTCCGGAACTCGACTTCGTCGCGCTCGCCCGCGGCATGGGCGTCCCCGGCGTACGCGCCACCACCGCCGAGGAACTGGCCGACGCCCTGCGCCGGGCCACCGCCGAGCCCGGCCCCCACCTCGTGGAGGCGATGGTGCCGGCGCTGGTCCCCTGAGCGGAGCCGGCCGTTCACCGTCGTCGCCCGACCGGGTGAGTCGCGGCTCGGTTGGACGACGTAGAGTGTCGTGGGCGTGACGCTGCGTCCTGCGTGGGACACTGCGGCCCTGCTGCATGACCCCCTGCCGCCACCCCGGGATGCGTGATGACGACAACGGTCGAGGACTACCGGTCCATCGGCCACGCCCTCGCAGTCCCGATCAGCGACGAGCAGCTGTGGGAGGTCACCGCCGGCTTCCTCGCCGCGGGCCTCGACCTCGGTGAACGGGTCGTCTACTTCGACGACGGCACACTGGCGCAGGTGCTCGAACGGATGACCGACGACGGCGTCCCGGTCGCCACGCCCATGCGCGAGGGCCGGTTCACCGTCGTCCCCGCCGAGACCACCCGCGCTGCTCTGAACAGCCCGCTCAGCGAGCTCGGCGATTCCGTGCGCACCGTGATCGACGACGCCCTCGCGGACGGCTACCCGGGTGTGCGCTTCTGCGGGCAGCTCCAGGCAGGCCTGCAGCGCACCGCCGAGGGCTCGATGGTCGAGTGGGACCGCGTCGTCGACGAGCAGGTGCGGGACCGGCCGGCCCGCGTGCTGTGCCTCTACGATCGCGTCCGCTTCCCCGACGAGTTCGTCGACGCGATGCGCGCGGCGCACACCACCGAGGTGCTGGCCCCGGCCGTCTACGACGACGGGCTGCTGCGCATCACCGCCACGGGCATCGGCTCCGCCCGGGTGGCGGGAGAGGTCGACCACAGCAACCGCCCGCGCATCCGCAAGCTGCTGGAGAACGCGCTGGACACCGCGCTGCGCGCACCGGACGCGCCCGACGACATCGCGCTCGACCTGTCGTCGCTGCGGTTCCTCGACGTCGCGGGCGCCGTCGGGCTGGTCCACGCCGCCGAGGAGTTCCCCAGCGCCCACCGGCTCGTGCTCACCGGCGCGCGCCCGCGCGTGCAACGCGTGCTCGACCGGTGCGGCGCGCCGTTCGCCAGCCAGCTCGTCGTCCGGCCGCACCCCGGCACGCCCGGCGCCCCCGCCGACGGACCGGGCGACCCGCCGTGAAGGTCGAGACCACGCGGTCGGCCGCCGCCGTCCGGCTCCAGCACGCCGTGGGCTTCCGCCCGCACGGCGGCGACCCGGTGGCACAGCTGGGCCCCCTCGCCGCCGCGGCCCTCGACCGCGGTGAGCGGGTCGCCGTGGCCCTCGCGCCGGCCACCCGCGACGCCCTCGACGCGCACCTGGGCGGCGCGGCGGCACTGGTCGCCCTCACCGCCGCCGACGACGCCGAGGGCGTCTCCGCCCAGACCACGGCCACGCACTGGGCGCTCGAGCTGCGTGCGCTCACCGCCACCCCCGCCGGCCCGGTCACGGTCCTCACCGAGCACCTCGACCACCTCGACGGCGCCGACGGCAGGTTCTGGACCGAGCTCGACGCCGCCCTCAACGTGGCGCTGGCCGACCTGCCGGTGCGCCTCACCTGCTCCTACCCCGAGCTCGCCGTGCACCAGGAGATCCTCGACGGCGCCCGGCGCAACCACCCGCTGCTGCTCGTCGACGGGCAGCTGCAGCGCAACCCCGCCCACCGCCACCCCCGCGAGGTCCTCACCGAGCGGCCCGCTCCCGCGCCGCCGCTGCTCGGACCCCCGGACGTGCAGGTGCCGTTCAGCGCATGGCGCCTGCACGAGGTGCGGGCGGCCGTCGAGCGGGCGCTGGCCGGCTCGGACTGCCCGCAGGAGCGGATCGAGGACGTCGTCCTCGCGGTCAACGAGGTGGCCACGAACGCCGTGGAGCACGGCACCCCGGATGCGCAGCTGTCGCTGTGGACGGGCGGTCGCGGGCTGCTGTGCGAGATCGACGACGCCGGCGTGCTGCGCGACCCGCTCCCGGGCCTGCAGGCCCCCCACCCGTCGGACCCGCGGGGACGCGGGGTGTGGATCGCCCGCCAGCTCTGCGACTCGCTGCACGTCTGGACCGACGGCCGTGGCACCCATGTCCGGATGCGTGCCACGCCGTGAGTACGATCGGCCCTGCGCTCGTTCGTCACCCGGACGGCCCTGGCCAGCCGGAAGTGTGACGAAGATGCCCCTTGGCAAGGCAGGCACACCGGAGAACACTCTTCCGCGGACTCCGGCGCCATCGTGCTGCCGAGGGGTCACCACGAGCTCCGGCCGGGCACTCCACATTTGGGACGATCATGTCTGACGATCAGCGAGGATCTCGCACGACCCAGGCGCACGTCGCCACGCACCAGGTCGCGGGGCACCAGGTCAGGGTGCTGGGGTCCTTCACCCTCACCTCGGGCGGCAGCAGCGTCCCGCTGGGGGTCGATTCGCGCAGGCTCGTCGCCTACCTGGCCGTGCACCCGCGCCCCCAGGAGCCCGGCGCCCTCGCCGCCGACCTGTGGCCCGGTGTGCCCGCCGCCGCGGCCCTGCGCCTGCTCGACGAGGCGGCCGACGCCGTCGGGGTGCCCGCGCTGTTCACCGACGCCGACCTCACCGGGCCGCTGGCCCTGGCCGCCGACGTGCACGTCGACCTCGCCGACGCGCTCGGTCTCGTCCGGGCCCTCCCCGAGATCCCCGCCACCGACAGCCCCGACATCGCGCTCCTGTCGGCCGACATCCTCCCCGGGTGGACCGCGTCGTGGATCGCCGTCGAGCGCGAGCGGTTCCGCCAGCTGCGGCTGCACGCGCTCGAGGAGCGCAGCCTGCGGCTGGCGGCAGCGGGGCGCTACCCGGAGGCGGTCGCGATGGCGGAGGGCGCCGTGCAGGTGGCACCCAGCCGGGAGAGCGCGCGGCGCGCCCTGATCGAGGCGCACCTCGCGGAGGGCGACATCGCCGCCGCGGTGGCCGCCTACGACGACTACCAGGAGCTGCTGCGCTCCAGCGTCGGCCCCGCCTCCTCCGGGCTCGACGCCCTCTTCCCGCCCTCGCCCGCGTGGCCACTGTTGCGTGCGCGCCACCCCATGCCCCGCTCCGCGGTCCAGCTGCCGGGGCTGCGCTCGGTACGCGGCGCAGCCGGCGGCTCCCGACGTTTGGTGGCCGGCGGCTCGGTGCCCGGCACCGCCCGCTCCTGATCTGCTCCTAGGAAGCCGGGATCGCGAAGGTCACCTCGGTGCCCTGCGTCGTCCGTCGCACCCGCATCTCGCGTGACAGCTGCTGGATGAGCGCCAGCCCGCGGCCGCGGTAGCCCGGATCGGCCGGCGCGGGGCGCCAGCGGCCGCGGTCGGACACCCGCGCGGCCACCACGGGCCCGTCCCGGCGCGCGCACAGTTCCAGTTCCACCTCCACGGCCGCCGCGGCGTCCCGGCGCGGACCGTCGGAGACGTACGCGTGCTCGATGCCGTTCGACACGGCCTCGCCCACCGCGAGCTGCAGGTCGATCACGACGTCGTCGGGCAGCCCGTGCCCGCATGCCCACCGCTGCACGCGGCGGCGCACGATGCGCAGTTCGGCCAGCGCGGCAGGGCACCGCAGCCGCAGCCACTGCGCGGGCGGCGTCCGGTCGTCCAGCTCGGTCACCGCCCAGTGGTCCCCCGCAACCGGTCCGGGCAAACCGCTCAGGAGCTCCCCGGTGTCAGGAGCACGGTGATCGGGTACCCGCGCGACATGCATGGTTCCTCCGAACCCGACGTCGAGGTCGACCCGCAGGTCGCGCGCCACCGCGACACCGGCGGCGTCGATCCCGACCACAAGGACCGCCCGGACGACTCCGGGGCCGACCCGGACGGGCCGAGCACCACCGGCACCGACGAGAACGAGCAGTTCGTCGGCCGGGTGGCCGGGCAGGACTCCGGCTACACGGGCGAGACCGGTGCCGAGGCCCGCGCGGAGGGGAATTCCCGATGACCCATCGTGACGGCAGCGAGCTCACCGGGCTCGCCAAGCTCGGCTACAAGCCGTTCGGCCTGGTCCTCGGGCTCGTCGGCGGCATGCTCGCCGGCAGGGTCTTCGGCATCATCTGGAAGCGGATCTCCGACGAGGACGAGACACCGCAACCCCTGTCGGACGAGTACAGCACCCGCGAGGTGCTGCTGGCCGCCACCCTGCAGGGGGCGGTCTTCGGACTGATCAAGACAGCGGTGGACCGGTACGGCATGAAGGGTGTGCGGCGCTTCCTCGACACTCCCCGCCGGCCGATCCGCGCGCGGACGGAGGTGTGACGATGCCCGGCAAGGACGCGATGCCCAGCACGGTGGAGCGCTCCGACAAGAAGGCCCAGCGCACGTGGGTGGAGACCTACGACTCGGCGATGGAGACCTACGGCGACGACGGCGCCCGGGTGCGGCGCACCGCGTTCGCGGCGCTGAAGCACACCCACGAGAAGGTGGGCGACCACTGGGAGCCCAAGGACCGCAACGGCCCGTCGGACGCGCAGGCGGCCCGCCCGGGGCGCAAGACCGAGAAGCCCACGGCCGGTGGGGTGGACGCGAAGGCGTCGAAGAAACACCTCATGGACGTGGCGAAGAAGCTCGACGTCCCCGGCCGCTCGTCGATGAAGAAGGACGAGCTGGTCGACGCCATCCAGAAGGCGAACAACCGCAAGACCGCGAAGTCCCGCGGCAAGAAGTAGCGCGACGCCCCCGTGAGTGGATACGGGTGCTGGGGCACCCGTATCCACTCACGGCTGTTTTCTACAGGGCGCGCAGGCGCGGCAGGACGTCCTCGGCGAACTGGGAGAGGAAGCGCTCCTGGTCCTGCCCCGGACCGTGGAACACCAAGTGGTTCAGCCCGGCGTCGACGTAGGGCTTGATCTGCGCCACGGCCTCGTCGGGGTCGGAGGCGACGATCCAGCGCTTGGCCACCTGCTCGATCGGCAGCTCGTCGGCGAGGCGCTCCATCTCCACCGACGAGTCGACGCTGTGCTTCTGCTCGGGCGTCAGCGACAGCGGCGCCCAGAACCGGGTGTTCTCCAGTGCCTGGCGCGGATCCCGGTCGTAGGACATCTTGATCTCGATCATCCGGTCGACGCCCGCCGGGTCGCGCTCGGCGGCGGCGGCGCCCTCCGCGACGGCCGGGAGCAGCTTGTCGGTGTAGAGCTCCATCCCCTTGCCCGAGGTGCAGATGAAGCCGTCACCGGAGCGGCCGGCGTACTTCGCGACGACGGGCCCGCCCGCGGCCACGTACACCGGCACCGGCTGCTCGGGCCGGTCGTAGATGGTGGCGCCGACGGTGCGGTAGTACTCGCCCTCGAACGACACCTCCTCCTCGGTCCACAGCGCCCGCATGAGCCGGATCGACTCCCGCAGCCGCGCGAACCGCTCCTTGAACTCCGGCCACTCCCGCCCGGACACCGCGATCTCGTTCAGCGCCTCGCCGGTGCCGACCCCGAGCATCACCCGTCCGGGGTAGAGCAGCCCCAGCGTCGCGAACGTCTGCGCGAGCACGGCCGGGTTGTAGCGGAACGTCGGGGTGAGCACCGACGTGCCGATCTGCACCCGGGAGGTGCGCTCCCCCACGGCGGCGAGCCACATCAACGACGACGGCGCGTGGCCGCCCTCGTGCCGCCACGGCAGGAAATGGTCCGAGGTCACGACGCTGTCGAGGCCCACCTCCTCCGCCCGCACCGCGTACTCCACGAGCTCCCGCGGCGCGAACTGCTCCGCCGAGGCCTTGTATCCGATGCGCAGTCCGCGCTCCGTTGACGCCACGTCCCCGGTCCTTCCCCGTTCCATCCCGATCAACCTGCCCCGTCCAGACTGCCACTCCTGCGGGACTGGACCTCGACCCGCGTCGAGGTGGTTGCGTCGGTGCATGCCATCGTCCGCACCGGAACTCGCATGCGCGGGCCGCCGGGCCGTCCTAGCGTCGAACGGGCCATGAGCGCCCCGCCGCCCGACCGGGCCACCCTCGGTTCCCTGCTCCGACTCACCCCCTACGTCCGCCCGCACCGCTGGGTCCTGCTCGCGGGCGGTGCCGCCGCGCTCGGCGGCACCCTTGCCGGCCTGGCGGTCCCGCTGGTCACCCGCGCCATCGTCGACGGTCCCATCGCCCGCGGTGAGACCGCCGCGCTGCCGTGGCTGGTGCTCGGCGTCGTGGTGCTGGGCACGCTCGAGGCCCTGCTGACGTTCCTGCGCCGCCGCCTCGTCGCCCGGCCCAGCACCGCGATCGAGGCCACGATGCGCGCCGACCTGTTCGCCCACCTGCAGCGGCTGCCGGTGGCCTTCCACGACGCGTGGGCCTCGGGCCAGCTGCTCTCCCGCGCCACCTCCGACCTGAACACCGTGCGTTGGTTCGTGGCGTTCTCCGGGATCTTCCTCGTGGTCAACGTGCTCACCGTGGTGGTCGGCATCGGTGTGCTGCTGTGGTTGTCGGTGTGGCTCGGCCTGGTCATCGCCGTGACGGCCGTGCCGCTGCTGGCGCTCACGCTCACGCTGGAGCGCCGCTTCTCCGTGGCCGCGCGCCAGGCCCAGGACCAGGCCGGCGACCTCGCCACCGTGGTGGAGGAGTCGGCGCTGGGCATCCGCGTGCTCAAGTCGCTGGGCCGCGGGCGCAGGCTCACCGCCCGCTTCGTGGCCGACGCGCGCGGCCTGCGCGGCACCGAGCTGCTGAAGGTGCGGCTGATCGCCGCCCTCTGGGCGGTGCTCGTGCTGCTCCCCGAGGGCGCGATCGCCGTGGTGCTCGGGCTGGGCGCGTACGGCGTCGCCGACGGCTCGCTGACGATCGGCACGCTCGTCGCCGCGGTCACCGTGATGACCTACCTCTACTGGCCGGTCGCCTCCCTGGGATGGCTGCTCGCCCAGGCCAGCGAGGCGGCCGCGGCCACCCGCCGGTACTGGGAGGTCCGCGACGTGCCTCCCGCGATCGTCGACCCGCCCGACCCCGTCACCCTGGCGCGGCCCGTGCGCGGCGCGCTCGCGCTGCGCGAGGTCCGGTTCCGCTACCCCGGCAGCGACCGGGAGATCCTGCGCGGGGTCGATCTCGCGGTGCGCCCCGGCGAGACGATGGCGCTGGTCGGCGCCACGGGCTCCGGCAAGACCACGCTCACCGCACTCCTCACCCGCCTCGAGGACGTCACCGGCGGTGCGGTCCTGCTCGACGGCGTCGACGTGCGGCGGCTGCGTCTGGCCGAGCTGCGCGCCTGCGTCGCCACCGCGTTCGAGGACCCGGTTCTGATCTCGGCGAGCGTGCGGGAGAACGTCACGCTCGGCCTGAGCGGCAGCACGAGCGACGAACAGGTCTGGGAGGCGCTGCGGGTGGCCAGCGCCGACGGCTTCGTCGCTGCCCTGCCCTGGGGCCTCGACACCCGGATCGGTGAGCAGGGCATGTCGCTCTCGGGTGGGCAGCGCCAGCGGCTCGCGCTCGCCCGGGCCGTGGTCTCCCACCCGCCGGTGCTGGTCCTGGACGACCCGCTCTCGGCCCTGGACGTGCACACCGAGGCCGAGGTGGAGGCCGCGCTGCGCCGCGTGCTGGGCGGGGTCACCGCGCTCGTCGTCGCGCACCGGCCCTCCACCGTGCAGCTCGCCGACCGGGTCGCCCTGCTCGACGGCGGGCGCATCACCGCGGTCGGCACGCACACCGAGTTGCTCGCCGGGCACCCGGAGTACCGCAGGTTGCTCACCAGCCTCGAGAGCGACGACGAGCGTACGGAGGTGGGGGCGTGAGCACCGGGACGGCCACCGACAACGAGCCCGCCGACCACGAGTCCGCCGACGACGAGGCCTGGCGCGGGATCCCCGCCGACGCCGGAGGGGGAGCCGGGGAGGAGGCCGACGCCGTCGACCGGCGCACCGGGCTGCGCCTGCAGGCCCGCGCCCGCCGGCTCGTCGCGGAGCTGCTGCGACCGCACCGGTCCGCCGTCGTGCTGGCCGCCGTGCTGCTGGTCGCCGAGAACGCCGTGATGCTGGCCGGCCCCCTGCTGGTGGCGCTGGCCATCGACACCGGGGTGCCGGCGGCGCTCGACGGGCGCCCGGGCCCGCTCGCCGCGGCAGTCGCCGGATACGCCGCCACCGGGCTCGCCGGCGCCGGGCTGCGGGCGGGCTTCCTGCTGCTGTCCGGGCGCATCGGCCAGGACCTGCTGCTGGACCTGCGCCGGCGCGTGTTCGGCCACGGCCAGCGCCTCTCGCTCGACTTCCACGAGTCGTTCACCTCGGGGCGGCTGATCTCCCGGCTCACCAGCGACATGGACGCGCTGTCGGACCTCCTGGAGAAGGGCCTGGACGGGCTGTTCGGCGCCGTGCTCTCGCTGGTGGGCACCACGGTCCTGCTGATCTGGATCGACCCGCTTCTGGCCGCGGTGGTGCTGGCCGGGTTCGGTCCGCTGCTGCTGCTCACCCGCTGGTTCCAGCGCAGCTCCCGGGCGAGCTACCGGCGCACCCGCAGCACCGTGGCCCGGTTGATCGTGCACTTCGTGGAGTCGGTCAACGGGATCCGCGCGGTGCAGGCGTTCGGCCGGGAGCGGCGCAACGACGAGATCCTCGACGACCTGTCCGGCGCGTACCGCGACGCCAACACCACGGCGTTCCTCACCGTCGCGTGGTTCGTGGCCGGGGTGCGCCTGGTCGGCAACCTCACGCTGGCGCTGGTCCTGCTGCTGGGCGGGCTGCGTGTCGTGGACGGCGCGCTCGCGCTCGGCGCGCTCACCGCGTTCATGCTCTACCTGCGCCGCTTCTACGACCCGCTCGACGACCTGGCCCAGTTCTTCAACAGCTACCAGTCCGCAGCCGCCGCGCTGGAGAAGATCTCCTCGGTGCTGGACACGCCCGTGGGCGTACCCGAACCGGAGCACCCGGTGCGGCTGCCCGCACCGGTGCGGGGCGAGCTGGAGTTCGACCGGGTGCGGTTCACCTACGCCCGTTCCGCCGACCGGACGGTGCTGCCGGAGTTCACGCTGCACGTGCCTGCCGGGCAGACGGTGGCGCTGGTGGGGGCCACCGGCGCGGGCAAGTCGACGCTGGCCAAGCTCGCGGCCCGGTTCTACGACCCCACCGAGGGCGCCGTGCGGCTCGACGGCGTGGACCTGCGCGAGGTCGCCGACGCCGAGCTGCGCTCCGCGCTGGTGATGATCACCCAGGAGGCGTTCCTGTTCTCCGGGTCGGTGGCCGACAACATCGCGATGGGCCACCGCGCGGGCGTGGTCCCCTCCCGTGAGGAGGTCGTGGCCGCGGCCGAGGCCGTCGGGGCGCGGGAGTTCGTGGAGGCGCTCCCGGAGGGCTTCGACACCGACGTCCGCAAACGGGGCGGCCGGCTCTCGGCAGGCCAGCGCCAGCTCGTGGCGCTGGCCCGGGTGGTGCTGGCCGACCCGTCGGTCGTGCTGCTCGACGAGGCGACCTCCTCGCTGGACATCCCCTCCGAGCGCGCGGTGCAGGACGCCCTGGAGACCGTGCTCGCCGGGCGGACAGCGTTGATCATCGCCCACCGGCTGTCGACCGTGCTGATCGCCGACCGCGTGCTCGTGCTCGCCGACGGCCGCATCGTGCAGGACGGCACGCCCGAGGCCCTCCTGGACGAGGAGGGCGATTTCGCACGGCTCCACGAGGCGTGGCGCGCCAGCCTCGCCTGAGGAGGCGGTCGCCCACCGATCTCCCGGTATTGCATTGTTGCGGCCGCCACCATGAACGACCGGAAACGCAGATCATGGTGGGCGGACGACCGGGCTTCCGTTCGGTCCGTTGTCATCACGGTCGCTCCGCGTTCCGCGGAACGCATTTTTCATGATCAGATAGACCTGAGAGGGATTCGGGAAAGATCCAAAACCCCTCACGTCTATCTGGTCATGAAAACACCTGTGGGCGCGCCGTCCCCGGCTCGCAGCCACTGCCCCGCGGCGTCGCTGCGGCCGCACTGACGTGCTTCTCGCACCGACCAAACCTCCTTGATCGCCGCGAGCCGCACATGGTCGTGGCAGGGACCGCTCTGGTGTGCTGCTCGGATCGTTCACCGCCTGGGAGGACCGGCATGAGGCTGGAGATCGAGTGCCGGCCGTCCGACTCGCCCCCACGTCGAGCGGGTGTGGCGCAGCCACAGCACCGGCGTGGAGCGCATGACATCGGTCGTCACCGCGTACTGCAACCTGGTAGCGCGGTCGGGTGCGGGTGGGCGCGCAGGGTCCGGAGGCGCGGGCGAATCCGGCGCCGCTTCCCGACGAGCCTGCGTTCCTCGCCGGGCCCGACCGCCTAACCTGGGTGGGTGACGGCGGAGTTGCTCGGACGGGCCCCGGAGCTCTCGCGGCACCGGGGCCACCCGGTGCACGCGCAGATCGAGCGTTGGCTCATGGACGAGATCACCGAGGGGCGGGTCGCCGCGGGTGACCGCCTCCCCGGTGAACGCGAGCTGGCCGCAGCCCTGCACGTCAGCCGCATGACGTTGCGCCAGGCCCTCGACGGGCTCGCGCGCCGCGGCGTGCTGGTCCGCACCCCCGGCCGCTCGGGTGGCGCGTTCGTCGCGGAGCCCCGGATCGACTGCGACCTCACCGGTCTCGCCGGGTTCACCGAGCAGATGCGCCGCGCGCACCGGCGCGCGGGCGCCGAAGTGCTCGCCGCGCACGTCGTCGACGCCGAACCCCCCGTCGCCACAGCGCTGCGCCTGGCCACCGGCGCCCCGGTGTACGAGCTGGTGCGGGTGCGCTCGGCCGACGGCACCGCGCTCGCACTGGAACGGTCCTGGCTGCCCGCCGAGGCGCTGCCCGACCTGCTCGCGCACCCGCTCACCGGGTCGATCTACGAGCTGCTCGGCGAGCGGTACGGGCTCGCCCCGCACACCGCCGTGGAGTACCTGGAGCCGGTCAGCGCCGATCCCGCCGAAGCCGCTGCCCTCGGCGTGGCCCGCGGCACCGCCCTGATGGGTGTGGAGCGCGTCGCGTCCTCCGTGGCCGGCATGCCCGTCGAGTACGCCCGCGACCTCTACCGCACCGACCGCGTGCGCCTGATGGTGCGCACCGAGGTCCGTGCCTGACCCGTCGGCGCCCGCGCCAATTGCGTTGCCGGTCCACCGTGCGGTCCGGTCTACTCCCACCGAACGTCCGACGAAAGGAGCCCGTGATGGGGCGAGCGTCCATGTCCACCTCCGCACCTGGCCTCCAGCCGAAGGACATGACGCTTGGCACGCACGCTCAACCTCGGGATCCTCGCCCACGTCGACGCCGGTAAGACCAGCCTCACCGAGAGGCTGCTGTACGACACCGGCGTGATCGACGAGATCGGTAGCGTCGACCACGGCAGCACCCGTACCGACTCGTCCGCACTCGAACGCCGCCGCGGTATCACGATCCGTTCCGCGGTCGCGTCGTTCACCGTCGGCACGGGGGACGACGCGGTCGCGGTCAACCTGATCGACACTCCCGGCCACCCGGACTTCATCGCCGAGGTGGAGCGGGCTCTCGGCGTGCTCGACGGCGCGGTGCTCGTGCTGTCGGCCGTCGAGGGGGTGCAGGCGCAGACCCGGGTGCTGATGCGCTCCCTGCAGCGGCTGCACATCCCCACCCTGCTGTTCGTCAACAAGATCGACCGCGCCGGCGCCGACGTCGGGCGCGTCCTGGCCGGCGTCTCCCGCCGCCTCACCCCGGCCGCGGTCGCGATGGCCGGCACCCGCCGGGCCGGGACCCGCACCGCCGAGGTCGTTCCGCACGGTCCGCGCGACGCGGCATTCACCGCGCGCCTCGCGGAGGTCCTCGCCGAGCACGACGACGCGCTGCTCGCGGCGTACGTGGACGGCGACCTGCACGCCGAGCACCACCACGACCGGCTCCGCGCCGCACTGGTGGCGCAGGTCGCGCGGGCGCAGGTGCACCCGGTGTTCGTGGGGTCCGCGATCACCGGCGTGGGGGTGGGCGACCTCATCGCGGGCGTTGCCCGGCTGCTGCCCTGCGCCGCCGGGGATCCGGGCGCACCGGTCTCGGGCACCGTCTTCGCGATCGACCGGGGCACGGCGAGCGAGAAGGTCGCCTACGTCCGCCTCTTCGCCGGCACCGTACGGGCTCGCGACCGCCTGGAACACGGGGTCGGCGGGACGGGCAAGGTCACCGCGCTCGCCGTCGTCGAGGGCAGCGAGCCCGTGCGCAGGCAGGCGGTCTCCGCGGGGCAGATCGCGGTGCTGCGGGGCCTGGCCGATGTCCGGGTCGGGGATCCGGTCGGCACCGCTGCGCCGGCCGGGACCGCCTCCCGACCGGCGCGGCTGTTCGCCCCGCCGACGCTGGAGACGGTCGTCGAGCCCGCCGTGCGCGCCGACGCAGGCGCCCTGCACGCCGCGCTGACGCGGCTCGCCGAGCAGGATCCGCTGATCGGCCTGAGGCTCGACGGCACGCGCCGCGAGATCTCGGTGTCGCTCTACGGCGAGGTGCAGAAGGAGGTCGTCGCGGCCACCCTGGCCGACGAGTACGGCCTCGAGGTGAGCTTCCGCCGGTCGACGACGCTCTGCGTCGAGCGCCCGAACGGCCGCGGCGAGGCCGTCGAGGTCCTCCGGGCCGCGCAGAACCCGTTCCTCGCCACGGTCGGGCTGCAGGTGCAGCCCGCGCCCGCCGGTACGGGGGTGCGGTTCCGGCTGGGCGTCGAGCTCGGGTCGATGCCGTCCGCGTTCTTCACGGCGGTCGAGGAGAGCGTGCGGACCACCCTGCAGGAGGGCCTGCACGGCTGGCAGGTGCTCGACTGCACGGTGACGATGACCCGGTCCGGGTACTGCGCGCGGCAGAGCCACGCCCACGGCACGTTCGACAAGAGCATGTCGAGCACCGCGCGCGACTTCCGGCAGCTGACGCCCCTGGTCCTGATGAGCGCGCTGAGCCGCGCCGGCACCACCGTGCACGAGCCCGTGCACCGCTTCCACCTCGAGGTGCCGGCCGACACCTACGGCGCGGTCCCGCCGGTGCTCTCACGGCTGCGTGCGGTTCCGGAGGCACCCCGACCGCGGGACGGCGACCTGGTGCTCGACGGGATCCTGCCGGCGGCGTCGGTGCACGCGCTGGAGCAGCAACTGCCGGGGCTCAGCCGCGGCGAGGGCGTGTTCGAGAGCGCCTTCGACCACTACCGCCCCGTCACGGGTCGGATCCCCGAGCGGCCCCGCACCGACGACGACCCCCTGCACCGCAAGGAGTACCTGCTGCGCGTGGAGCGTCGCGTCCGCGCCCAGACCGTGCTCCACGGCACGTCCCGCCTCGCTTGACCCGCGGTTTGTAGCGCTATAAATTCCCGCCGTCCCACCGGAAGCGGTCGAAGGAGACGGCACGTGAGCTCCGCCACCAGGCACCACCCGGCGTTGGGCCGACGCTCCTTCCTCGCCGGGTCCGCGGGGGCCGTCGCGCTGGGCGCCCTCGGCCTGGCCGGCTGCGCATCCCCGACCGACGGCGGGCGCCCGACGCTGCGCTTCTACCAGCAGAAGCAGGAGGTCATCTCCTACTTCGACGCCTTGGCCCGCAGGTTCGAAGCCGAGAACCCCGGCCTCACGGTCGTCCACGACACCACCGACGCGATCGCTCCCCAGTTCGTCCGGGGCGAGCCTGCGGACGTGGGCTGCTTCAACGACAACCTCGAGCTCGCCCGCTACATCGCCCGCGGGCAGATGAGCGACCTGTCCCACCTGCCCTCGGCCGCCCGGGTCAGGACCGACATCACGACACTGACCGACCAGTACGCCACCTACCCGGGCCGCACGAGCGTGCTCCCCTACTCCCTGGCCGCCGCCGGAGTCGTCTACAACCAGGCGATCTTCGACCGGTTCGGGCTGCCGGTGCCGACCACGTGGAGCGAGTTCGTCGACGTCTGCACCGCGCTGCAGGGCGCGGGCGTCACGCCGATCTACTCGACCGACCGCACCGTCTGGACCCTCTGGCAGGGGCTGTTCGACTACTCGGTCGGCAGCCTCGTCGACACCGCCGCGTTCTTCGCCACGATGAAGCGGCTCGGCACCGACGTCGGGCCCGACTCCGAGGTGTCGTTCGAGAAGACCCTCGCCGTCCCGATGGAGCGGGCGAAGACGATTTCCACGTTCTTCAACCCCGACCACGCGGTGCGCTCCTACGACGACGGCAACCTCGCCTTCGGCCGCGGCGAGGCGGCGATGTACCTGCAGGGCCCGTGGGCGCTCGGCCAGATCGCGAAGATCGACGAGACCCTCGACATCGGCACCTTCGTGCTCCCCGTGAGCGAGAACCCCGACGAGCGCCGGGCGCGCGTGAACATCGACCTCGGCCTGTACATCCCGGTGCAGAGCGCCGACAGGCCCGAGGCGGCCGCGCTCGTCGAGTTCCTCATGCGAGCCGACGTGATCGACGCGTACAACCAGGACAACCTCGCGTACTCGACGCGGCAGGGCGCTCCGCCCCAGCGGGACCCGCGCCTCGCGGGCCTGCAGACCTACGTCGACCGCGCCGCCTTCTACCAGGGCGCCGGCACGTTCATCCCGCCGTCGGTGCCCCTGGGCAACTACCTGCAGTCCGCCGTCCAGACCGGCGACTTCGAGGGCATGCTGCGCCGGCTCGACGCCGACTGGCGCCGGCTCGCCGGGCGGGACGCCACGACATGACCGATCCCGAACCGTCGCCGGAGGAACGCCCATGACGGCCCAGCTGCCGCTCACCGACGTCGCGGCGCCCACGCACCCGACGCCGACGCCATCCCCGCGCGGGCCGCGGAAGCGACGCGTGGATCCGGTCTTCTACCTGTTCCTCCTGCCGGCCCTCGTGCTGTTCACCGCGTTCGTCGTCGCGCCCGCAGCGGTCGGGATCTTCTACAGCTTCACGAACTACGTCGGGTTCGGCAGCTGGTCCTTCCTCGGGCTCGGTAACTACGCGGCGCTCGTCACCGACCCGACGATCCTGGCGTCCTACGGCTTCACGGTCGGCTTCGCGCTCGTGACCGTGGTCATCGCCCAGGTCATCGCGCTCACGCTGGCGATCGGGCTGTCGCGCCGCATCCGCTTCGCGACGTCGCTGCGCACCGTCTTCGTGATCCCGATGGTGCTGTCGGGCATCGTGGTGGCGTACGTGTTCAACTTCCTGTTCTCCAACACGCTGCCCGCCTTCGCCACCTCGATCGGGTTCGCGCCGCTGCAGGAGAGCATCCTGGGCAACGCGGACCTCGCCTGGCTCTCGATCGTCATCGTCTCCGCGTGGCAGACGATCCCCGGGGCCCTGCTGGTCTACACCGGCGGCCTCACCGCGATCCCGACCGACCTCTACGAGGCGAGCGCGCTGGACGGCGCCGGCGCGTGGCGCCAGTTCCGGTCGATCACGCTGCCGCTCATCACCGGCTTCATCGTGATCAACACCATTCTGGGCATCAAGGGCTACCTCGGGGTCTACGACGTGATCGTCGGCCTCACCGACGGCGGGCCGGGCACCGCCACCCGCAGCGTCGCCAGGACGATCTTCGGCGGGTTCACCGGCGGCGACTACGCCTACCAGATGGCCAACGCCACCGTGTTCTTCGTCCTCGCCGTCCTGATCTCCGTCGCCCAGCTCGTCGTCACGCGAGGAAGGACGGTCCGCCTGTGACCACCCCGAACCGGGCCTCCGGCCGCCTCGACCGCACCAACCGGCCGCTCACGGTCGCGCTCGCGCTGGCCTCGCTCACCGTGCTCGCCCCCCTGTACGTCACCGTCTCCATGGCGTTCAAGACGAGCGACCAGGCGGTGGAGGGCAACGCCTTCGCCCTGCCTGCGCCACTGAACCCGGCGAGCTTCGCCGAGGCGTGGCAGCTCACCCGGTTCCCCACGGCGTTCGCCGTCTCGGTGGCCACGGCGCTGATCACGGTGGCGCTGACGCTGCTGCTCAGCTCCATGGCCGCCTACGCGATCGTGCGCAACTGGTCGCACCGGCTCTTCCGGTGGTCCTTCTTCTACCTGCTGGCGGCGATGTTCCTGCCGTTCCCCGTCGTGGCGCTCTCGCAGATCCAGCTCACCGCGATGATCGGGCTCGACAACCCCGTCGGCGTCGGCATCCTGCACGCGATGTTCCAGCTGTCGTTCAGCGTGCTGCTCTACACCGCCTACCTGCGCTCGATCCCGTTCGAGCTCGAGGAGAGCGCGCGGATCGACGGTGCGTCCACCGGGCAGATCTTCTGGCGGATCATCCTGCCCCTGCTCGGGCCGATGAACGCCACCGTCGGCATCTTCGCGTTCCTGGTGTCCTGGAACGACTTCATGGTGCCGTCCCTGATCACCGCGGACCCGTCTCTGCAGACGCTGCCGGTGGTGCAGCAGCTGTTCCAGAGCGAGTTCGGCACCGACTACAACATCGCCTTCGCGTCCTACCTGATGGCGATGGCACCGACGATCGTCGTGTACCTGTTGGCGCAGCGCTGGGTGATCAGCGGTGTGACGCAGGGCGCTGTGAAGAACTGAACGGGCTCAGAACTGAGGAGAGCATGACCGACGCCGCTACCGACCTCCCGGTCGTCAGGCCCCTGCCCTCGTCGGCGCCGCGCGCCCGCGCCGACCAGCAGCTCACCGGCGACCACTGGCGGATCACCGTGCTCGACGCCGGGCTCTTCCGCATCGAGTGGGCGGGAGACGGCGCGTTCGAGGACCGGGCGTCCACCTTCGCCCAGCGCCGCGACCTGCCGCCCGTGGACTTCACCGTCGAGCGGACCGACGACGGCGCCGTGGTCGTCACCACCGCGCGGGCGCGGCTGCGCTACGACGGCGCCCCGTTCTCGGCCCACGGGCTCGCCGTCGAGTGCGTGGGACGCGACTCCGGGCGGTGGCGCTACGGCGAGCCGACCCGCGACCTCGGCGGCACCACCCGCACGCTCGACGACGTCGACGGCCGGGCCGAGCTGGACGCGGGCGTCGTGGCACAGGACGGCATCGGGGTGGTGGACGACTCGCGATCGTTCCTGTTCACCGAGGACGGCTGGATCGGCACCCGCGAGTCCGGCCGCCGCGACCTCTACGTGTTCGCCTACGGGCGCGACTTCCCGGCCGCCGTCCAGGCCTTCTACGCGGTGTCAGGACAGCCCATGCGCCTGCCCCGGTGGGCGCTGGGCAACTGGTGGAGCCGCTACCACCCCTACTCGGACGAGTCCTACCTCGCGCTCATGGACCGGTTCCGCGACGAGGACCTCCCGTTCTCGGTGGCGGTCATCGACATGGACTGGCACCGCGTCGGCTCGGTGCCCCCGGAGTACGGGAGCAGCTGGACCGGCTACTCGTGGGAACGCTCCCTGTTCCCCGACCCGCCCGCGTTCCTGGCGGCCCTGCACGACCGCGGGCTGCGCACCACGCTGAACCTGCACCCCGCCGACGGCGTGCGCGCGTTCGAGGACGCCTACCCGGACGTGGCGCGCGCGGTGGGGGTCGACCCCGACACCCGCGCGCCGGTGCCCTTCGACATGACCGACCCGGCGTTCCTGCGCGCCTACTTCGCGCACCTGCACCACCCGCTCGAGGCCCAGGGCGTGGACTTCTGGTGGATCGACTGGCAGCAGGGCCACACCTCGAACCGGCCCGGGGTGGACCCGCTCTGGCTGCTCAACCACTTCCACCACCTCGACGCGGCGCGCGCCGGCGGGCCCGGGATGACCTTCTCCCGCTACGCCGGGCCCGGCAGCCACCGCTACGCCGTCGGGTTCTCCGGCGATGCCGTCGTCTCGTGGGCCTCGCTGGCATTCCAGCCCGAGTTCACCGCGACCGCGGCCAACATCGGTTACTGCTGGTGGAGCCACGACATCGGCGGCCACACCCGCGGTGTGCGCGACGACGAGCTCGCCACGCGCTGGGTGCAGTTCGGCGTGTTCTCCCCGGTCATGCGGCTGCACTCGGCGAACAACCCGTTCATCCGCAAGGAGCCGTGGGCCTTCCCTGCCGAGCACCGCGCGGCGATGGGCGAGGCGCTGCGCTTCCGCCACCGGATGGTCCCCTACCTGCACACGATGAACCACCGGGCGGCGGCGGGCACCCCGCTCGTGCGCCCGATGTACCACCTCGAGCCGCGCCGCTCCGAGGCGTTCACGGTGCCCAACCAGTACGCGTTCGGTTCCGAGCTGCTGGTCGCGCCGATCACCGGGCCCCGCGACCCCGAGTCGCTGCGCGGCCGGGCGCGGGCGTGGCTGCCGGCCGGCACCTGGACCGACGTCTTCACGGGAACGGTGTACCGCGGCGACCGGTCGGTCGAGCTGCACCGCACCACGGCGTCGATCCCGGTGCTGCTGCGCGCCGGCGGCATCCTGCCGCTCACGGGCCCGGCGGACCTGGACGCCACCCGCAACCCCGCCGCCCTCGAGGTGCTCGTCGCGCCGTCGGCGTCCGGCGAGCTCGTGCTGGCCGAGGACGACGAGTCCGACCGGATCCTCTCCCCCGACGGCGGTCCCGCCGCCCGCACCCCGCTGCGCTGGGACGCCGACGCCTGCGAGTTCCACATCGGCCCGGTGGCCGGGCACCCCGAGGTGGTCGCGGCGGTGCGCGAGTGGACGGTCACGTTCCTCGCGCTGCTGCCCAGCGGCGGCGTCACCGCCGACGGCGCGCCCGTCGAGGTCACCGGCACCGACGGCCACTGGAGCATCACCGTCGAGGCGGCGTCCGGGGCCGGCACGGTGATCCGGGTCGAGGGCGGCCCGCTGCGCGTCGGCACCTCGCAGGACGACGCCGTCCGGGAGCTCCTCGAGTGCGCCCAGACCGGCAACCCGGAGAAGCTCGAGGCCTGGGAGATCGTCCGCAGCGGCCGGCCCGTCGCCGACCAGCTCGCCGAGCTGTCCGCCGTGGACCTACCCGACGCGGTCCGCGCCGCGATGACGGAGCTGCTCGGCGCGGTCGTCGGGTAGCGGCGCGGGAGCGCTCTCGCGGACGACGATGCGGTAGCCGACGGTGATCTGCCGTCCGGGCGTCGCATCGTCGTCCATGCGCTCGAGGAGCACGTCGAGGGCACGCTCCCCGAGGGCCCGGGTGTCCGGGGCGACGCTGGTGAGGCTCGGTACCGTGCTCGCGCCGAGGTCGATGGCGTCCCAGCCGATGACGGCGACGTCGCCCGGCACCGCGATCCCGCGCAGCCGCAGCGCCCGCAGCGCGCCGACTGCCGCCAGGTCGTCGCGGCACAGCAGACCGTCGACGGCGAGGCCCGCATCGAGCGCCGCACCGAGGGCGGCCTCGGCCCCGATCGCGTCGCCCCCGCGGCGGGCGACGAGCAGCGCGGCGTCGAACGCCACCCCGGCGCACTCGAGGGCCTTCCGGTACCCCTCGATTCGCAACGCGGAGGGGCGGGAGGGTGCGCCGACCTCGTGGCCGAGGAAGCCGATGCGTCGACGGCCGAGACCGATCAGGTGCGCCACCGCCTCGCGGGCGGCCGCGACGTTGTCGATGGCCACCTGGTCGGCCGTGGGCGGGCGCGGGTCCTCCCCGAGGAAGACGAGCGGGGTGTCGCGCCGCAGCCCTTCGAGCTCGGCGGCGGTGAGCGCCTGCGGGTGGATCACGACACCGTCGACGATGCCGGCCTCCAGGTCGCGCAGCACGGATCGCTCCCCGTCGGCCGTGCCCCCCGTCTCCTCCAGGAGCAGGCGGTAACCGCGGGCCGTGCTCACGCGGGCGAACACGTGCGCCAGCTCGGCGAAGTACGCGCGGCGCAGGTCCGGGACGGCGAGCGCCAGCACTCTCGACCGGCCGGTGGCCAGGCTGCGGCCGCTGAGGTTGGGCCGGTAGCCGAGCTCGTCGATCGCGGCCTGCACCCGGTCCCGGGTTCGCGCGCTCACGTGCCGGTAGCCGCGCACCACGTTGGACACGGTCATCACCGACACCCCGGCCCGGGCGGCGACGTCGCGCAACGTGACCCTTTCCACCATCGCACCATAGCGGTTGAGATTGATTTGTAGCGCTATAAAGTGGGGTGGTGAGCACTCTCCCCGCCCTCCCACTCGCCTCCCGGCAGGACGGCTCCTACCCCCGGCCGCAGATGATGCGCACCGCGTGGGCGGACCTGGACGGCACGTGGTCGTTCCGCCACGACGACGCCGACGCCGGCCTCACCGCCGGCTTCACCACCGGCCTGCCCGAGGCGCAGGACATCACCGTGCCGTACCCGCCGGAATCAGCGGCCTCCGGGATCGCCGAGCCGGGCTTCCACCGCGTGGTCTGGTACGCGCGCACGATCACCGCCGACGACCTGGCCGCCGCGGGCAGGTCCGAGGCCGCGCCGCTGGTGCTGCTGCACTTCGGCGCCGTGGACTACCGGGCGCTGGTGTGGATCGACGGACGCTTCGTCGGCGAGCACGAGGGCGGCCACACCCCGTTCACCTTCGACGTGACCGCACTCGTGGCCGGCGGGTCCGAGCACGTCCTCGTCGTCCGGGCCGAGGACGACCCGCACGACCTCACGCAGCCGCGCGGCAAGCAGGACTGGCACGAGGACGCCCACGCCATCTGGTATCAGCGCACCACCGGGATCTGGCAGACCGTGTGGCTGGAGGCGGTACCGGCCACGAGCATCGCGCACGTGCAGTGGCTCCCGGCCGGGCCCACCGCGGTCGACCTCGCCGTCCGCCTGCGGGGCCGCGCCGCTCCCGGTACGCGCGTCCGGGTCGCACTGCGCTTCGACGAGCGCCACGAGGACCTCGCCGCGATCGATGTCGACGCGCCCGCCGGGGCGACCGTCCTGCACGTGACGGTGCCGGTCACCCGCCAGCGCAACGGTCAGGCCGAGGACGAGCTGACCTGGTCACCGGAACGCCCGCGCCTGGTCGACGCCACGGTGGCGCTGCACGACGCCGGCGGCCGCACCGTCGACGCCGTGAGCTCGTACCTGGGGATCCGCAGCGTCGGCGTGGCGCGCGGCTCCTTCCTGCTCAACGGGCGCCCGTACGACGTCCGGTCGGTCCTGAATCAGGGGTACTGGCCCGACAGCCACCTCGCCGCGCCGTCCCGCGACGCCCTGCGCCGCGAGGTCGAGCTGATCAAGGAGCTCGGGTTCACGGCGTGCCGGATCCACCAGAAGATCGAGGACCCGCGTTTCCTGTTCTGGGCCGACCGCCTCGGCCTGCTCGTCTGGGGCGAGACCCCCGGCGCCTACGAGTTCTCCGCGACGGCCGTGCAGCGCCTGACCCGCGAGTGGATGGAGGCCGTGGACCGGGACGCCTCGCACCCCTCGATCGTCACCTGGGTGCCGTTCAACGAGTCGTGGGGGATCCAGCACGTGGCCGACGACCCGGCGCAGCAGGCCTACTCCCGCGCGCTGACCGACCTCACCCGTGCGCTGGACCCCACCCGGCCCGTCATCTCCAACGACGGGTGGGAGCAGCAGAACTCCGACATCATCACCGTGCACGACTACGAGGGTGACGGCGAGGCGCTCGCCCGGACCTACGCCGACGAGCAGGCCCGCGACCGGCTGCTCACCGGCATGGGGCCGGCCGGCAGACGGATCCTCGTCGCCGACGCGCCGGACCGCGGCCAGCCGGTCATGCTCACCGAGTTCGGGGGCATCACCTTCCAACCCGCTGACCGACGGGACGACGGCTGGGGCTACACCGCCGCCGACGACGCGCAGGACTGGATCGCGCGCATCACCGCCCTCTACGACGGCATCCGGGCGAGCTCGTTCCTCACCGGCTCCTGCTACACCCAGCTCACCGACACCATGCAGGAGACGAACGGCCTGCTGACGGCCGACCGCGAGCCGAAGGCGCCGATCGAGCAGATCCGGCAAGCAGTGCGCGGCCACTGACGGGCCGCGGCACGCCCCTCGAGGTTCAGGGGCGCGCCCCTCGAGGTTCAGGAAAGCCACATTCATGAACCTGCAGGGCAGGAAAGTGGCTTTCCTGAACTCGGAGGTGGGGTGGCGGCGGTGTCCGTACCGTTTCCGCCGTGACCGCCGACGCTCCCACCATCCTCGCCACCTCCGGCGGCTTCGCGGCTTCCTCGCGAATGCACTGGGAGGTCGGGCCGTTGACCCGGCACGCCGTCGAACTCGCCGGTGTCACCGGCCGCGCGCCACGCGTGTGCTTCCTCGGAACCGCCTGCGGCGATGACAAGGGCCTGATCGCGACGTTCTACGACAACGCGTGGCGCGAGGGGTGGACCGGCAGCCACATCGCCCTCCTCCCCATGCCCAACGTCGACGACCTGCGCGCCCACGTGCTGGGGCAGGACGTCGTCTGGGTGTGGGGCGGGAGCGTCGCCGGGATGCTGGCCCTCTGGCGCCTGCACGGCCTGGACACCGTCTTCCGCGAGGCGTGGGCGGCGGGCGTCGTCCTCACCGGCGTCTCGGCAGGATCGCTGTGCTGGCACGCGGGCGGCACCACCGACTCGTTCGGCCCCGCGCTCCGGCCGCTGACCAACGGCCTCGGCCTGCTGCCGTGGTCGAACGGCGTCCACCACGACACCGACCCCGGACGGCGACCACTGCTCCGCTCGCTGGTGGCCGACACCACCCTGCCCGCCGGGTTCGCCACCGACGACGGCGCAGGCCTGCTCTACCGCGGCACGACCATGGTCGAGGCCCTCGCGGAGCGCGGTGGCGCCGGTGCGTACCGGGTGGAGCGCGGACCGGACGGCACCGCGGCGGAGACGGCCCTCGATGTCCGCAGGATCGGCTGAACCGACCATGATCGCCAGATCGGTGCGCGGGCGGCGAAATGTCGCCGTCCCTGCACCGAATCGCTGATCACGCAGATGACCCCCCGCCGTCTTCCGGTCACGGATAGTGGCATGAAGGAACGACGGGTCGGGAATCCCGTGGTTCGGCCACGGGCCGTCGGTCCCTCCCCCTACCATCGCCGGGTGTCCGAAGCCCCGACGTCCGCACCCCCCGCCGCCCCGCTCGACGTCCTCGGGCGCGTCTTCGGCTACGGCTCCTTCCGGGGCGAGCAGGCCGAGATCATCGAGCACGTCTGCGGCGGGGGCGATGCCCTGGTCCTGATGCCCACCGGCGGGGGCAAGTCGCTGTGCTACCAGATCCCCGCGCTGGTGCGGCCCGGTGTCGGCGTGGTCGTCTCGCCGCTGATCGCGCTGATGCAGGACCAGGTCGACGCGCTGCGCGCGCTGGGTGTCCGGGCCGGGTTCCTCAACTCCACCCAGAACCCGGACGAGCGCCGCGACACCGAGCAGGCCTTCCTCTCGGGCGAGCTCGACCTGCTCTACCTCGCCCCCGAGCGGCTGCGGGTGCCGTCCACGCTGGGCCTGCTCGACCGGGGCCGGATCGCGCTGTTCGCCATCGACGAGGCGCACTGCGTGGCGCAGTGGGGCCACGACTTCCGGCCCGACTACCTGGCGTTGTCGGAGCTGCACGAGCGCTGGCCCGACGTGCCGAGGATCGCGCTCACCGCCACCGCCACCGAGGCCACCCACACCGAGATCGCGCAACGGCTGGGCCTCGAGCCGAGCGAGCAGGCGCGGCACTTCGTCGCCAGCTTCGACCGGCCCAACATCCAGTACCGGATCGCACCCAAGGACGAGCCGCGCCGCCAGCTGCTCGACCTCATCCGCGCCGAGCACGCCGGCGACGCCGGCATCGTCTACTGCCTGTCGCGCAACTCCGTGGAGCGCACGGCGGAGTTCCTCAGCGGCCAGGGGCTCACCGCGCTGCCCTACCACGCCGGGCTCGACGCGGGCACCCGCGCGCGCAACCAGTCCCGGTTCCTGCGCGAGGAGGGCGTCATCGTCGTCGCCACGATCGCGTTCGGCATGGGTATCGACAAGCCCGACGTCCGGTTCGTCGCGCACCTGGATCTGCCCAAGTCGGTCGAGGGCTACTACCAGGAGACGGGGCGCGCGGGCCGCGACGGCCTCCCGTCCACGGCCTGGCTCGCCTACGGCCTGGCCGACGTCGTGCAGCAGCGCAAGATGATCGAGGAGTCCGAGGGCGACCGCGAGCACCGCCGCCGCCTCGCGCAGCACCTCGACGCGATGCTGGCGCTCTGCGAGACCGTCGAGTGCCGTCGGGTGCAGCTGCTCGCCTACTTCGGGCAGCGCGGCGCGCAGCCGTGCGGCAACTGCGACACCTGCCTGACCCCACCGCAGTCCTGGGACGGCACGGTGGCAGCGCAGAAGGTGCTCTCCACGGTGTTCCGGCTCGACCGGGAGCGGCGCCAGAAGTTCGGCGCGGGGCAGATCGTCGACATCCTGCTGGGCCGGCGCACCGCCAAGGTCGAGCAGTTCGACCACCACTCCCTGTCGGTCTTCGGCGTCGGCACCGAGCTCGGCGAGGCCGAGTGGCGGGCGGTGCTGCGCCAGCTCGTGGCCCGCGGGCTGCTGACCGTGGAGCCGCGGCACCAGACGTTCGTGCTCACCGACGACAGCCGGCCGGTGCTGCGCAGCGAGCGGCAGGTGATGCTGCGGCGCGATCCCGAACGGCAGGCCCGCAGCCGCTCGCGCAGCCCGCGCGCCGAGCAGCCCGCGCTGCCCGCCGAGGCGGCGCCGGTCTTCGAGCGTCTGCGCGCCTGGCGCGGCGCCACCGCCAAGGAGCAGGGCGTGCCGGCGTACGTGATCTTCCACGACGCCACGCTGCGCGAGATCGCCTCCCGCCGTCCGGGCACCCTCGCCGAGCTGGGCACCGTCAGCGGCGTCGGCGAGAGCAAGCTCGCCCGCTACGGCGAGCAGGTCCTGGAGGCGCTCGCCGGCTGAGCCCGGGCCACCGGGTGCACGGTCCGCGGGGTGGGCACGAGGTCCGCCGCGGGCGCGTCGGTGATCCATGGGCCGTTCTCCGGGCTCGGCGGCCGGCGGCGTGAGCGCAGGCCCTCCAGCAGCCGGATGAGGATCTCAGGGCCGGGAGGGCCGTCCCCGATCGTCGGAGGCGGCACGTGCAGGTCGAGGTAGCCGCCGGTCACGAGGTCGACCATCAGCAGGCGCGCCTCGGCAGGCGGGACGGCGAGCGTGGCGGCGATCTCCACCAGCGACACCGGAGCGCGGGCCAGCTCGAGGACGGTGCGGTGCGCGTTCCCGAGGTCATGGCCCCAGCCGGCGCGGCGCGTCGCGGTGACCACCGACTCGAGCGCCAACTCGCCGCCGCCCGGCCGGGATCGCCACCCCGGCGGTGCGGAGCCCGGAACGACGGACCGCTCCGATCCCCGGGCCACGGCCGCCGCTGGACGGGTGACCCCCCGCACCGAACGACCCATGCGCATCCTCCGCGACGTGGCGAAGCGCGACACGCAGGCCGAGGCCGCACTGCCGAGGAGCCGGACCCGCCGGTGACCGGACGTCACATCTGGGGTGGCCCCGCGGCCCACGTGTCACGCGAACAGCGCAGTGGAGTTCGCTGCCATCGCGCTTTTCGTTACGCCTGGTGCCGATCTCCGCGCGGTGCGTAGGCCACTGCGGTGAGCCGCGAGGGACGCGCTGCTCGCCGTCAGGCGCGGATGCGACCGCCCTTCGGGTCGTACAACGGGCTCGCCGCCACCTCTGCGCGCTGCCACGTGCCGTCGACCTGCACGTCCAGCTCGGCACCCTCGGGGGTGTCGGCAGGAAGGTAGGCAAAGGCGATCGAGCGGGCGACCGTGTAGCCGTAGCCGCCCGAGGTCACCTGCCCGACCACCTCGCCCGCCAGCCACACCGGCTCCCCACCCAGTGCGACGGCGCGGGGGTCGTCGAGCACGAGGCAGGCCAACGTCCGGGCGACCCCCTGCGCCCGGGCCGCGTGCAACGCCTCGTGCCCGACGAACCCCCCGTCCCGGCGGACCGCGAAGGCGAGGCCCGCCTCGTCCGGGGTGGTCTCCGGGCCGATGTCGGCCCCCCACACCCGGTAGCCCTTCTCCAGCCGCAGGCTCTCGATCGCCCGGTAACCGCCGGGCCGGGCGCCGGTCCCCACGAGCGTGCGCCAGAGCGCGGCGCCGTACTCGGTCGAGCAGTAGAGCTCCCAGCCCAGCTCACCCACGAACGTCACGCGCGCGGCCCGCACGGGAACGTCCCCGACGGTCGTCTCCTGCATCGAGCCGAACGGGAAGTCGGTGTTCTCGAGCGACGCCGGCGTGAGCGGGGCGAGGAGCTCACGCGCCTGCGGCCCCCACATGCCGAAGCACGCCTCCGAGCCGGTGACGTCGGCCAGCCGCACGGACGCACCGGTCAGGCGGGCCTGGCGGTGCAGCCAGCCGAGGTCGTGCCGGCCGAACGCGGTGCCGGTGACGACGAGGAACTCGTCCTCGGCGAGCCGGGTCAGCGTCACGTCCATCTCGATGCCGCCGCGCTCGTTGAGCGCCTGGGTGTACACGACCGCTCCCGGCGGCCGCCCGACGCGGCCGCTGAACACGTGTGCGCAGAACGTCGCCGCGTCCGGGCCGCTGATCGAGATCTTCGCGAACGAGCTCTCGTCGAACAGGCCCGCCGACTCCCGCACCGCCCGGTGCTCGGTCTCCACGCACGGCGACCACAGCCGGCCCGCCCAACCCCGCGGCCGGAGCTCCTCCGAGCCCGGCTCCGAGTAGTGGTTCACCCGCTCCCAGCCGGCCTTCTCCCCGAAGACGGCGCCGTGCGCGGCGTGCCACGGGTAGGCGGGCGAGGTGCGCAGCGGCCGCCCCGCCTCCCGCTCGGCGGACGGGTAGCGGATGTCGTAGTAGCTCTCGTAGTTCTCGACGGTGCGCGCGAGCGTGTAGCCGGGAGAGCGGTAGTGCCGGCCGAAGCGGCGCACGTCCATGTGCCAGAGGTCCATGCCGGGGTCGCCGTCGAGGATCCAGTCGGCCATCACGCGCCCGATGCCGCCTGCCCCGGCGATGCCGTGCGCGCAGAACCCGGCGGCGACGAAGAACCCGGCCACCTCGGTCTCGCCCAGGCAGAACTCGTTGTCCGGGGTGAACGCCTCGGGCCCGTTGATCATGCTGGTCACCCCGGTGTCGGCGAGCAGCGGCACGCGGACCTGCGAGTTCTCGACGATCTCGGTGAACCGGTCCCAGTCCGGCGGGAGCAGCTTGCCGTTGAAGTCGGCGGGAACGGCGTCGTAGGAGCGCGGCGTGGCCGTCCAGGGCAGGGAGTCGCGCTCGTAGCCGCCCATGACGAGGCCGTCGACCTCCTGGCGGTAGTAGACGAGCAGGTCCGGGTCGCGCAACGACGGCAGCGGCCGGCCCTGCGGGAGCGACCCCGCAGGCAGCGGCTGCGTGACGACGTACTGGTGCGACATCGGCACGACCGGGATCCGGACGCCGGCCAGCCGCGCGATCTCCGCGGCGAACATGCCGCCGCAGTCCACGACGATCTCGCACTCGACATCGCCGCGGTCCGTGCGCACGCCGTTGACCTGGCCATTTGCGGTGTTGATCGCGATGACACGGGTTCGTTGTGCGATCGTGACCCCCTGTGCCCGTGCCCCCGCCGCGAGGGCGTAGCACAGGCGCGAGGGGTCCACGTGACCGTCCGTGGGCGTGTACGCCGCACCGAGTACCCCATCCGTGTTCATCAGGGGAAACAGGGCTTTGGCCTCCCCCGCGGAGATCAACTCGAGGGGGAGTCCGGAGCGGGCGGCCCACCCGGCCTGGCGCCGGATCTCCTCCAACCGCTCCGGCGAGGACGCGAGTCGCAGCGAGCCGGACTCGACCCAGCCCGGCGCCTGGTCGGTGTCGGCCTCGAGCTTGCGGTACAGGTCGGCCGAATAGACGTTCATCCTGGTCAGAGCCGGGTCGGAGCGCAGCTGACCGACCAGCCCTGCCGAGTGGAAGGTGGAGCCGCTGGTCAGCTCGGAGCGCTCCAGCAGCAGGACATCCCGCTCACCACGCTCGGCGAGGTGGTAGGCGACACTGGCGCCGCCCACCCCCCCACCGACGATCACGATGCGGGCACGGGAGGGCAACGCGACGGCCATGGCGCGCACCATACGGTCTAGACCGTATTTGACGCGAGCCCTACCATCCCCGAGTGGAGTTGACCACGATAGAACTCGATCCGAGTATTGACGCCCTGCTCGACACGATTCCGTGTACAGCGCGTCACCCTCGCACCGTCGTGGACCTCCCGGGTGGGCTCACCAACCGCAACCTCAAGGTCGCGAACGCTGACGGAGTGTGTGTGGTGCGCATCCCGGCGGCCGGTCCCGGCCTGCTCGGGATCGACCGGGACGCCGAGCACGCCAACTCCGTGGCCGCCGCGGCCTCCGGTGTGGGCGCGCCCGTGCTGCACTACCGCCCCGGTGAGGGCATCGCCGTGGGGTTCCTGTCCGGTCGTGCCCTCGGCGACGCCGACCTGCACCGGCCGGACGTGCTGCACCGGGTCGCCGCCGCCTGCCGGCAGCTGCACGCGGGGCCGCGCTTCGTCAACGACTTCGACATGTTCGAGGTGCAGGCCCGCTACCGGCGCATCGTCGCCGAGCACGGGTTCCGGCTGCCGGACCGGTTCGACGAGTTCACCCCGGCCGTCGCGCGCATCCGCGAGGTCCTCGGGCCGCGCACCGACACCGTGCCGTGCAACAACGACCTGCTGGCCGAGAACCTCCTCGACGACGGCGAGCAGGTCCGGATCATCGACTACGAGTACTCCGGCAACAACGACCCCTGCTTCGAGCTGGGCAACATCTGGAGCGAGGCGACACTGCCCCTCCCCCTGCTCGACGAACTCGTGACGGCCTACTACGGGCGGCCCCGCCCTCGGCAGGTCGCGCGTGCCCGGCTGTTCGCCCTGATGTCCCAGTACGGCTGGATGCTCTGGGCGTCCATCCAGAACGGCTCCAGCCCCCTCGACTTCGACTTCTGGTCGTGGGGGATGGAGAAGTACGACCGCGCAGTCGCGGCGTTCGACGGACCCGACCTCGAGCACGTGCTCGAGGCGGCCTCCCAACCCGAGTAAGACCCCCGTTTCGACTCCAGATTTCGACAAGGAGCCCCGTGGCTGCCACCGAGAGCGCCGAGCGCACCGAAGACGAGGCGATCCTGCATCGTCTCGGCTACGCCCAAGTGCTGTACCGCGAGATGGGCGGGTTCTCCAACTTCGCCATCTCCTTCACCATCATCTCGATCCTCGCCGGCTGCCTGACCTCGTACTACCTCGCCTTCAACAACGGCGGCCCGGTGGCGATCACCTGGGGATGGCTGCTCGTCGGGGCCTTCTGCATCCTCGTTGCGATGGCGATGGGCGAGATCGCCTCCGCGATGCCGACCGCGGGCGCGCTGTACTTCTGGGCGTCCAAGCTCGGTGGGCCGGCCTGGGGCTGGTTCACCGGCTGGTTCAACCTCGTGGGTGAGATCGCGGTCACCGCCTCCATCCAGTACGGCTCGGCCATCTTCACAACGGCTCTGCTGAACCTGTGGTTCCCGGGTCTCGGCAACGAGACCGGAACGATCTTCGTCGTCTTCACCGTGATCGCGGCGCTGCAGCTCGGGCTGAACCTGCTCAACATCAACGTCCTCGCGCTGCTGAACACGGTCTCGGCGTGGTGGCACATGGCCGGCGTGGCCGTCATCGTCCTCGTGCTGGCCGTCGTGCCCGAGACCCACCAGTCCCCCGCCTTCGTGTTCGGCGAGACGATCAACAACTCGGGCTTCTCCGACACGGCGTTCTGGTTCGTCTTCGGCATCGGCCTGCTGATGTCGCAGTACACGATCACCGGCTTCGACGCGTCGGCCCACATGAGCGAGGAGACGCGTTCGGCGTCCCGTACCGCCGCGCTGGGCATGGTCATGGCCGTTGTCGCCTCGGTGGTCTTCGGTTTCATCCTGCTGGTCGCGGTGACGTTCGCCGTTCCCGACGTGCCGGGCGTCATCGACGCGGGAGGCGACGCGGTCATCTACATCTGGACCGTGGCGCTGGGCGAGACCTGGACCCAGTTCCTGCTGCTCATCGCCGTGATCGCGCAGCTGTTCTGCGGGACCGCGTCGGTGACGGCGTCCTCGCGCATGATGTTCGCGTTCTCCCGCGACCAGGCGGTTCCGTTCTCCAACGTCTGGCGCAAGGTCGCGAGCAACCGCGCGCCCGTCAACGCGGTCACCGCGATCTGCGTCCTGTCGTGGGCGCTGATGCTCCCGACGCTGGTCAACGGCGTGCTCGGCTACGCGGTCGGTACCTCGATCGCGGTCATCGGGCTCTACATCGCGTTCGGGCTGCCGATCATCCTGCGCATCAAGGCGGGCGACTCCTTCGAGGCGGGCGCGTGGAGCCTCGGCAACCGCTACAAGTGGATCTCGACGATCTCCGTGGTGTGGATCGGCCTGGTGTGCATCCTGTTCCTGATGCCGCTCTCCCCCGCCGGCGTGCCCTTCTCGGCGGAGTTCGACTGGGAGGCGATGAACTACGCGCCGCTCACCGTCGGCGGCGCTCTGATCCTCTTCGGCGGCTGGTACCTGATCTCGGCCCGCCACTGGTTCACCGGACCGGTTCCGGAGGGCGGCTCGCTGGCGGAGCTGCAGAGCATCGAGGACCAGCTCGCGGTGGAGGCCGCCGGGACCACCACGTCCACCACGGCAGCCGCCGGCGCGGCGACCACGGCGGGAGCTGTGGCGGTCGCGGAGAAGGCCGACGAGAAGGACGCCGCGGCTGAGAAGGACACCGAGAAGGACACCGCGGCTGAGAAGGCCGACGAGAAGGACACCGCGGCCGAGAAGGACGAGGCCGGGACCAAGACCGACGAGAAGGCCGACGCCACCGACGCCGACACCACCGACACCAAGGCCGCCGAGTCCGCGGACACCGGGACCGCGGTGGAGCCGCTGACGACGGACGAGCCGACGGTGGAGGCGAAGGCCGAGGCGAAGCCCGCAGCGGACGTCGAGCCCGTGGCACCGACCGCGGCCGACACCGGGACGGCCGAGGCGACCCCGACGGCGGTCGACCCCGGCGTCCGGGCTGCGCTCAAGGACGAGCTCAAGGACGAGCTGAAGGCCGAGCTCAAGGAGGAGCTGAAGGCCGAGCTGCTGGCAGAGCTCACGGCGAAGGCCACGACCAACGGCCGGGCCAAGCGGACCACCAAGCCCCGCACCTCGGCCGCCGCCACGCCGAAGACCGAGGCCGCCGCCGCAACGACACCGCCGACGACACCGCCGACGACACCGCCGACGACGTCCGAGACAGCGCCCGAGGCAGCGCCGACCGCGCCCAAGCGCAGGACCACGCGCAAGGCCGCACCCAAGACCGACGGAGAGGCCGGCGCCGCTCCCGAGGCCGAGCCGGAAGCCGACACCCCGGCGAAGTAGATACACGACCCCGCACGGCGAACGGCACTCCTGCCAGTGCAAAGCTCTGGCAGGAGTGCCGTTCGCGTGATCGCCCCCTGAGGAGTTCCCATGGCCCGCACCGGCATGCTCACCCTGGAGCAGCTGCGCACCCACGTCGACGACGGATCGATCGACACCGTGCTCGTCGGGTTCACCGACATGCAGGGCCGCCTGCAGGGCAAGCGCTGCGCGGCGCCGTACTTCCTCGACGAGGTCGTGCCGCACGCCGCGGAAGCCTGCAACTACCTGCTCGCGGTCGACGTGGACATGAACACGGTCGACGGCTTCGCGATGTCGAGCTGGGAGACCGGCTACGGCGACTTCGTGCTCGTCCCCGACATGGCAACGCTGCGGCGCGTGCCGTGGCACGAGGGCACCGCGCTGGTGCTGTGCGACCTGCGGTGGGCCGACGGCGCCCCCGTCATCGCCTCGCCACGTCAGATCCTGCGCGCCCAGCTCGACCGGCTCGCCGCGCACGGCCTCACCGCCGACGTCGGCACCGAGCTGGAGTTCATGCTGTTCGCCGACTCGTTCGACACGGCGTGGCGCAAGGCCTACCACAACCTCGAACCGGCGAACCTCTACAACGTCGACTACTCGATGCTGGGCACCTCCCGGGTGGAGCCGCTCCTGCGGCGCATCCGCAACGGGATGGCCGGCGCCGGGATGGTCGTGGAGTCGGCGAAGGGCGAGTGCAACCTCGGCCAGCACGAGATCGCCTTCCGCTACACCGACGCGCTCGCCACCTGCGACAACCACACGATCTACAAGACCGGGGCCAAGGAGATCGCCGACCAGGCCGGCAGCGCGCTGACCTTCATGGCGAAGTACGACGAGCGCGAGGGCAACTCGTGCCACATCCACATCTCGCTGCGCGGGCAGGACGGCCCGGTCTCGGCCGGGGAGGGCGAGCACGGCTTCTCCCCCCTCTTCGCGCACTTCCTGGCCGGCCAGCAGGCCTGCCTGCGGGAGCTGACCTACCTGTTCGCGCCCAACGTCAACTCCTACAAGCGCTTCGCCGAGGGCTCGTTCGCCCCGACGGCCGTGTCGTGGGGCCTGGACAACCGGACGTGCGCCCTGCGGGTGGTCGGGCACGGCCCGTCGCTGCGCGTGGAGAACCGCGTGCCCGGCGGCGACGTCAACCCCTACCTCGCGGTGGCGGCGTTGATCGCGGCCGGCCTGCACGGCATCGAGAACGAGCTGCCGCTGCAGCCCGCCTTCGCCGGCAACGCCTACCAGTCCGACGCGCCCCGCGTGCCCACCACGCTGCGGGAGGCGGCGGAGCTGTTCACCGGGTCCGAGGTCGCGAAGGCGGCGTTCGGCACCGAGGTCGTCGACCACTACGCCAACGCGGCACGCGTGGAGCTCGCCGCGTTCGAGAGCACGGTCACCGACTGGGAGCGGCGGCGTGGTTTCGAACGGCTCTGACGGCAGGCGCCCGCTCGTCGGGCTCACGGCGTACGGGGAGCGGGCCGCGTACGGCGTGTGGGACCACGAGGCGGTCCTGCTGCCCCGCACCTACAGCGACGTCGTGGTCGCCGCGGGCGGGGTGCCGGTGCTGCTCCCGCCGGTGCCGGAGGCGGCCGCCGCCGTCGACCGGCTCGACGCGGTGGTGATCGCCGGCGGTCCGGACGTGGACGCCCGCCGCTACGGCGCGCAGCCACATCCCCGTGCCGGCGCGCCGCGCCCCGAGCGGGACGCGGCCGAGTGCGCGGTGCTGCGCCGCGCGCTCGAGCGGGGGATGCCGGTACTGGGCGTGTGCCGCGGCGCCCAGATCATGAACGTCGAGCTCGGCGGCACGCTGGTGCAGCACGTCCCGGACGCCGTGGGGCACGCGGAGCACAACCCCTCGCCCGGTGTCTTCGGCAGCGTCGCCGTGGAGCTCGAGCCGGGCAGCCGCGTCGCCGCGGCGCTCGGCCCGGCCGTGTCGGTGCTCTGCCACCACCACCAGGCGCTCGACCGGGTGGCCGAGGGCCTCGTGGTCACCGGTCGCGCGGGCGACGGCACCGTCGAGGCCGTGGAGCACACCGGCCACCCCTTCGTCGTGGGTGTGCAGTGGCACCCGGAGCAGGACGCCACCGACGTCCGGCTGATGGCCGCGCTGGTCAGGGCAGCCGCAACGGTCTAGACCTGAGGATCTACGCTCGCGGCATGACGGAACGGTTCTCCGGCCGCACCGCGGTCGTGACGGGTGGCGGCAGCGGCATCGGGCTGGCCACGGTGCGCAGGCTCGCCTCCGAAGGGGCCCGCGTGGTGATCGGCGACATCGACCCCGGTCCCGGCAAGGCCGCGGCCGACGAGGTGAGCGGGCTGTTCGTGCAGACCGACGTCACCTCGCAGGAGCAGGTCGAGGCCCTGTTCGCCGCGGCGGTCGATACCTACGGCGGCGTCGACGTCGCGTTCAACAACGCCGGCATCTCCCCGCCGGAGGACGACTCGATCCTCGACACCGGGATCGACGTCTGGCGGAAGGTGCAGGAGGTCAACCTGACCTCGGTGTACCTGTGCTGCAAGGCCGCCATCCCCCACATGCAGCGGCAGGGCCGCGGTGCGATCGTCAACACGGCGTCGTTCGTTGCGGTGATGGGCGCCGCCACCTCCCAGATCTCCTACACCGCGTCCAAGGGCGGCGTGCTCGCGATGACCCGGGAGCTGGGTGTGCAGTTCGCGCGCGAGGGCATCCGCGTCAACGCGCTGTGCCCCGGACCGGTCGACACACCGCTGCTGCAGGAGCTGTTCGCCGCCGACCCGGAGCGCGCCCAGCGCCGCCTGGTGCACATCCCGATGGGCCGTTTCGCCAAGCCCGAGGAGATCGCCTCCACGGTGGCGTTCCTGGCGAGCGACGACGCCGGCTTCATCACGGCGTCGACGTTCCTGGTGGACGGCGGCATCTCGGGCGCCTACGTCACCCCCCTCTGACCGCACCCGCTCAGGGGGTGCTCTGCAGTTTCTCCAGCATCTGCGGTAGTTGCTGTGTGTGCACCACGGCCAGGCGTTGGGTCGCGCGCGTCAGCGCCACGTAGAGGTCGTTGGCCCCGCGCGGGCTGTCGGCCAGCAGCTCGGCGGGCTCGACCACGATCACGGCGTCGAACTCGAGGCCCTTCGCGGCGGTGACCGGGAGGACCACCACCGCGGCGGTGAGGTCGACGTCCTGCGCGTCGGCCGCCCGCTCCCCCAGCAGGCGCTCGCGCAGCGCAGGCACCCGCGCGGCGGTGGTGAGCACGGCCGTGCGGCCCTCGCCGACCGCCCCGGCCTCCTCGGCCAGCACCTTCGCCAGGGTGTCGTCCAGCTCGCCCGATGGGGAGTGCACCGCGCGCGGGGCCACGCCGGCGCTGCGCACCGACCGCGGTGGGGCCAGGCCGGGCTCGATCGCAGCCAGGACGTCGTCGGCGACGTCGGCGATCTCGGCCGGGGTGCGGTAGTTGACCGTGAGCTGCTCCAGCCGCCAGCGGCGCGCCACGAACGGTGCGAGCACCTCGTCCCACGAGCCCGCCCCGGCCCGGTCGCCGGTCTGGGCGATGTCGCCGACGATCGTCATCGACCGGCTCGGGCAGCGGCGCATCACGAGCCGCCACGCCATCGGCGTGAGCTCCTGCGCCTCGTCCACGATGACGTGGCCGTAGGTCCACTCGCGGTCGGCCGCCGCCCGCTCCGCGGTCGAGTCGTAGCGGCGCACCCGCTGCCGCTCGGCGAGCCGGTCGGCGTCGACGATGTCGGTGGCGCGCAGCAGCTCGGGGTCGAGGTCCTCCTCCAGGTCGAGCACGTCGAGCACGCCCTGCGCGTACATGACCTCCTCCCGCAATGCCGCCGCTTCCCGCGCGGCGGCCTCCGCGCCGTCGTCACCCAGCAGCTCGGCGGCCTCGTCCAGCAGCGGCACGTCGGCGGGGGTCCACCGCAGGTCGGCCGGCACGTCGTCGGCGGGAGCGGGGCGCACCAGCAGCTCGCGCTCGCCCGCAGGCAGGCGCCGGGCCACCGAGTTCAGCCGCTTGCGGTCGGCGAACAAGTCGGTGAGCAGCTCCTCGGCCGACAGGGTGGGCCACAGCCGCTCGAGCTCCCGGCCCAGCTCGGCGCTCTCCATGAGCTCCTCGCGGATGTCGGCCAGGTCGCCCGCATCGAGCAGGTTGCGCCCGCCGGAGCCGGTGAGCGTGCGCGCCACCTGCTCGGCCAGCAGCCGCACCGCCTCCTTGCGGAAGATCCGTTTCCCCTCGTTGTGCGGTTTGCGCGAGCGGCGGGCCCGGGTGCGGGCGGTGTGGGCGACGTCGCGGTCCAGCCGCACGGCCTGCTGCTCCACCACCAGCTCGATCGGCTTGCGCGGCACCTGCTGGCGGTCCCGGACCGCGGCGGCGACCACCGCCGCCATCTCCGCGCGCCCCTTCACCGCCGCTGTCTCCGCGGTCTCGTGACGGCGCGCGTCCAGGTTCGGGTGCAGCTGCCCGACGGTGCCGAGCACCACGCTGGTCTCGCCGAGCGAGGGCAGCACCTGACCGATGTAGGACAGGAACGTGGGGTTCGGCCCCACCACCAGCACGCCGCGGCGCGCGAGCCGGTCGCGGTGGGTGTAGAGCAGGTACGCCGCGCGGTGCAGCGCCACGGCCGTCTTGCCGGTGCCCGGCCCACCCTGCACCACCAGCACGCCCGAGGGCTTCGAGCGGATGATCGCGTCCTGCTCGGCCTGGATGGTGGCGACGATGTCGGCCATCCGGCCGGTGCGCCGCGCGTCGACGGCGGCCAGCAGCGCCGCCTCGCTGGTGAGGCCGCTGGTCTGGGTGACCGCGGTGGCGTCGTCGAGGTCCAGGACCTCGTCGTCCACGGCGAGGAGCTCGCGACGGCGGGTGCGCAGGTGCCGGCGGCGGCGGATCCCCTCGGGGGACGCCGCGGTGGCCGTGTAGAAGGGCCGGGCCGCGGGCGCGCGCCAGTCCATCAGCAGAGGCTCGTACTCGTTCTCCTCGTCGAGCAGGCCCAGCCGGCCGACGTAGCGGCGCTCGCCGTCGGCCACGTCGAGGCGACCGAACGCGAGGCCGTGCTCGGCGGCCCGCAACGCGGCGAGGCGGTCGGTGTACATGGCGGCTGCGGCATCCCGCTCGGTGAGTGCCTGCGGTGTGCCGACGGTCTCGTCGTGCAGCACCCCCTGCAACCGCCGGGCGGTCTCGGAGCGTCGGGCGTCGAGGCGTTGGTAGAGCATGCGGACATACGCCTGCTCGTACTCGATCCCGTCCTCGCTCCCGTCTGCGATCGCGTTCGTGATCGCGGGGGACGTGCTGTTCGACACCGGGGGATCACCTTCGCGGAGGGGTGACGGATGAAATGGCGACTTACGAACGTACCAGCGCCCGCGTTTCCCCCCACCGGGCCGCGGGTAGCTTCCCGAGTGCTCTTCGTCGTCGGCTGCCCGCCGCGGGACGTATCGTGACCGACACCTCCCGCGACTCGGACTACGCGCACCTCGCGCCCCTGTTCGAGGAGTACGCCGCGCTGCCGTCCGACGCCCCGGAGCGGGCGGCGCTGCGGTCGAAGCTGATCACCGGATACCTGCCGGTGGTGCAGCACATCGCCCGCCGCTTCGCGGGCCGCGGCGAGCCCGTGGACGACCTCGAGCAGGCCGGCACAGTCGGGCTGCTCAACGCCGTCGACCGGTTCGAACCCGACCGCGGCATCGACTTCCTGTCCTACGCGGTGCCCACGATCACCGGCGAGATCCGCCGCCACTTCCGCGACCGGACGTGGTCGATGCGGGTGCCGCGGCGGCTGAAGGACCTGCAGAGCGCGATCAACGGCGCCGTCGGGCCGCTGTCGCAGGAGCTCGGCCGCGCGCCGCGGCCCAGCGAGATCGCCGACCGGCTCGGGATCCCCACCGAGGACGTCGTGGAGGGCCTCGACGCGCAGCAGGCCTACCGCAGCAGCTCGCTCGACGAGCTCGTGGCCGGCGCGGACACCCCGCTCACCGACACCCTCGGCAGCGCCGACGCCGAGCTGGACAAGGTCGAGTACCGCGAGACCCTCGCACCGCTGCTCGACGACCTCCCGGAGCGGGAGCGCACCATCCTGCTCCTGCGCTTCTTCGGCAACCTCACCCAGACCCAGATCGCCGATCGCGTCGGGATCTCGCAGATGCACGTCTCCCGGCTGCTCTCCCAGACCGTGGCGCAGCTGCGCCGGCGCATGACCGACGAGGGCTGACCCGACCAGGGCTTCCCGCGGTGGGGCGGTTGGCGCGGGGGAGGTCGGGCGCAGCCCTGGCCGGTCGGCCCCGCCCGACGCAGCCCGGGGAGTCGACGCTGCCGGGCTGAGGTTCGATCAGCCGCTCATCCGCGCAGGGGGCGTCTCCCGCCCGTCGGGAGGCGTCCCCGCGCCGTCGTCGGTCCCGTTGCCGACCCCGTTGCCGTTGCGGGCGCGCCGCAGCATCGGCAGTGGCAGGACGAACCAGAGGGCGATGAGGACGGCGCAGACCACCGCGGCCGTGGTGATCGCGAACGGCCGGCCGACGGCCACGTCGAGCACCAGCAGGACGGCGCCGGTGAGCGTGAGCACGAGCGCCCCCAGCCCGAGGCTGAACAGCCGGTGGCCGAGCTGCACGGTCTCGGCCTTCACCCCGCGCCGGAAGGTGACGCGGTGCACGGCGGCCGGCGCGACGAACAGACCCGCGGTGAGCACCGAGCAGAGCAGGGTGACCACGTAGGTCCCGCGCTGCACGTCGTCGATGTCGCCGAAGCGCTCGGTGAACGAGAGCGTGAGCAGGAACGCGAAGAGGATCTGCACCCCCGTCTGCGCGACCCGCAGCTCCTGCAGCAGCTCGACCATGTTGCGGTCGGCGCGCTCGAGCGGGCCCTCGTTGCGCCCCTCGGCCCGGTTCCCGCTCATGTCGGCGCCAGTCATGCGCGGATGCTACCCGGACGGGTGACGCCGAGCTGGGCCGAACGCTCGGCGCCACCCGCCCGGGCGTAGTCGCGCTCAGACCGTGGCGCCCTCGTCGTGGACCCGGTGGGCGCCATCCGCGAACTCCTCCACGATCTTGGCGCAGAACGCGGGCAGGTCGTCCGGGTCACGGCTGGAGACCAGCCCGTTGTCCGTGACGACCTCCTCGTCGACGACGGTGCCGCCGGCGTTGCGGATGTCGGTGCGCAGGCTCGGGTAGGAGGTGAGCCTGCGTCCCCGCACCAGGTCGGCCTCGACCAGCGTCCACGGGCCGTGGCAGATCACCCCGACCGGCTTGCCGGCCCGGAAGACCTCCTGCACGAAGCTGCGCACGTCCGGGTCCATCCGCAGCCGATCGGCGTTCACGGTGCCACCCGGCATGATCAGCGCGTCGTAGTCGGCGGCGGAGGCCTGCTTCGCGGCCTTGTCCGCGGTGAACTTCTCCGCGGGTTCGATGTCGCCGTTCATCGCCTGGAACTCGCCGTCGGACAGCGAGATGATCTCCGTGCGGGCGCCCTCGCCGGTGACCGCGTCGCGTGGCCGGGTGAGCTCCACCTGCTCCACGCCGTCGGTCGCGAGGATCGCGATGCGCTTGCCGTCCAGCTTGCCGCTCATGGGTTCCCTCTCCTGTCGGTACTCGTCCCGCAAGTCGCGTACCCACCGGCACCGGGGCTATCCACGGCCGCTCAGCGTGCGATGAGCCGCACCACGGCCCGCTCCACGGACCCGCGGGTGGCGTCGTCGGTCAGGTCGGGCGCGCCGGCACCGTTCCCGAGCTCCTGCAGCGCCCGCAGCACCGTGCGCCCCTCGTCGAACCGCTCGATGACGCGCGGGTCGACGTAGGAGCTGCGCGCCACCGTGGGGGTGTTGCCGAGGTGTTCGGCCACCTCCTTGATGGAGGCGTTGACGAGCCGCTTGCGAGTCCGTTCCTTCTCCGGCACCCCGCGACCCGCCACGGCACCGGCGAGGGTGACGGCGGCGAGCACCGTGGCGTTCCAGGTGCGCAGGTCCTTGCAGGTGTACTGCTCGCCGACCAGCTCCTTGACCGCGGCGTTGAGGTCCTCCACGCGCACGTCGTGCCAGTCGCACCCGACGCGGTACGCGAGCAGGTCCTCGCCGCCGCCCCGGCGACGCAGCAGGGAGTTGACGACCTTGTGCAGCATCGGGTCCCGCAGCGCCAACGTCCGCGGGACACCGCCCTTGGCGGGGTAGGAGAACAGCACGACGCCGCGGTGCAGGTGCACGTGGTCGCGGCGCAGCGTCGCGAGCCCGAACGTGCCGTCCTCGTCGTCGTCGCCGGGTGCGTACTCCTCGCCTCCCGCCCGGAACACGCCGACGTCCAGCATCCGCACCGCGGCGGCGAGCACGCGGTCACGGTGCAGGCCCTTCTCCCCCAGCCGCGTCGTGAGCTCGCCGCGCACGCCGGCCAGGACGTGGCCGAGGGTGAGCACCCGCTCGTGCTTCTCCCGGTCGCGCCGGCGCCGCCACTCCTCGTGGTAGCGGTACTGGCGCCGGCCCGCGGCGTCGACGCCCACGGCCTGGATGTGCCCTTCCGGGTCGGGGCAGATCCAGACCTCCTGCCACGCAGGCGGGATGGCCAGCGACTTGATCCGGGCGATCTCGCCCGGATCGGTCACGGGGTCGCCCGCGCAGTCGTAGAAGCTCCATCCACGCCCGCGGCGCCGGCGCGAGAAGCCCGGCGACGCGGGATCGACCCGGACCAGACCCTCGGGAACCTCACTCACGTCACCGACCTACCCGAGCGGGCGTGCGGCAAGCGCGAACTAGGTCACGACGGGGGTGTCGGCGTGCTCGCGGCAGGTCGGCACCTCGGGCCGCGCCTCGAGGCGCTCGTCGTCGATCTCCCGACCGCACACGGCGCAGCGGCCGTACCCGCCTTCGTCGAGCCGATCGATCGCGTCCTGGACGCGGCGGCGCTGCTCGCTGAGCGTGGTGACGCTCAGGTCGGCCTCCATGGTCGTGTTCACCTCGGTGCCGTAGTCGCCGGGGTGCTGGCCGAGGGCGCCTTCCTGGCCGAGCGTGTCCGCGGATGCCTCGGCACGGTTGTCCTCGGCGGCACGCAGGCGGTCGTCGAGGGCGGACAGCTCACCGGTCAGCAGTTGTCGGGCGCGGTCGGGGTCCACGGGAGTCCTTCCGTCGGGTGCGGGACGCATCAGCGCCCTCGCATACCCCGCACGTGGAGCCCGTACGCGTCGCCCGTGGAGATCAGCTGCGAGGAGATCAGCTGCCGGGGTGGCGCCCCTTCGGCACGCGCCCGTACGGCTGCTCCACCGGGTCCACCGGGTCGAGCGCCGGGATCTCGCGCACCTGTGCCTCGTCCCCCAGCGCGAGGGGCTCGCCGTGGTGGTGCAACCGCATCGGCGGGCCCGACACCAGCCGGTACTCCGCCTCGCCGGGCCGGATCTCCACCCGCAGCTGCCGGCCCTGCCAGCGCAGCCCGAACGAGATCCGCGAGAGCGCGGGCGGCAGCCGCGGGGCGAACGAGATCCCCCCGGTGCCGCCCGCGTCCATCCGCATGCCGCCGAAGCCGGAGACCACCGCCGTCCAGGTGCCCGCCATCGACGCGATGTGCACGCCGTGGTCGGAGTTGCCCGCGAGGTCGTCCAGGTCCACCAGCGCGGCCTCGCCGAGGTAGTCGTAGGCCAGGTCCAGGTGCCCGGTCCACGCCGCCACCACCGCCTGCGTGCACGCCGACAGCGACGAGTCCCGCACCGTCAGCGACTCGTAGTAGGCGAAGTTGCGGCGCATCTGCTCGAGGCTGAACGCATCCGGGCGCAGCTGCATCGCCAGCACCAGGTCCGCCTGCTTGATCACCTGCTTGCGGTACAGGTCGAAGTAGGGGACGTTCAGCAGCAGCGGGTACATCTGCGGCGGCGTGGCCTCGAAGTCCCACACCTGGTGGTTCGTGAACCCCTCGGCCTGCGGGTGCACGCCCAGCACGTCGTCGAACGGGATGCGCATCGACTTCGCCGCGTCCCGCCAGGACGCCATCTCCTCGGCGTTCACCCCGAGCCGCGCCGCCGCCCGTGCGTGGCGCGCCGCCGTGTCCGCCGCCACCCGCAGGTTCTGCTGGGCCATCAGGTTGGTGTAGACGTTGTTGTCCACGATCGCGGTGTACTCGTCCGGGCCCGTCACCCCGTCGATGCGGAACTGCCCCGACGAGTCGTGATGCCCCAGCGAACGCCACAACCGCGCCGTGGCCACCACCAGCTCCAGGCCCACCTCGCGCTCGAACACCTCGTCACCGGTCGCCGCCACGTGGCGACGCACCGCGTCGGCGATGTCGGCGTTGATGTGGAACGCCGCCGTGCCCGCCGGCCAGTACCCCGAACACTCCTGCCCCCGGATCGTCCGCCACGGGAACGCCGCCCCACCCAGCCCCAGCTGCTCCGCCCGCTCGTAGGCAAGGGGCAGGATCGACTGGCGCCAGCGCAGCGCGTCCGCCGCGGCCTCGGGTGCGAGGTGGGAGAGCACCGGGAGGCAGAACGTCTCGGTGTCCCAGAACGTGTGCCCGTCGTAACCCTCGCCGGTCAGCCCCTTCGCCCCGATCGCGCGACGCTCGGCCCGCGCCCCGGCCTGCAGCACGTGGAAGGTCGCCAACCGCACCGCCTGCTGCAGCTCCGCGTCCCCGTCGATCTCGACGTCCGCGGTCTCCCAGAACTCGTCCAGGTACTGACGCTGCTCGGCCACCAGCCCGTCCCAGCCCGTGTAGCGCGCGGCCGCCAGCGCGGCGCGGACCTGGTCGTGCAGCGCCGGCAGCGAGCGGCGCGACGACCACCCGTAGGCCAGGTACTTCACCAGCCGCAGCGTGCGGCCCGGCTCGAGGCGCGCGATCACGGTGGTGCGCCCGATGTCCTCGGTGGCCTCGGTGGTGACCTTCACCCCGTCCGGCCCGTGCACCTCGTGGTCCATCGCCGCGGCCACCCGCAGGCCCGAGCGACGGGTCCGGTGCAGCAGCGTGGCGCTCGCCTCGGCGCTGCGGTGCTGCTCGGCCACCAGCGGGTCGGTGAGCGCCGCCTCCACGCGCGGGTCGGCCTCGTCGCGGCCCGGCAGCTGCTCGTTGGCCACCAGCTCCGACTGCACCACGAGCAGGGCGGGCTCGTCGAGCACCTCGACCTCGTAGCAGATCGCCGCGATCGCGCGCTGCGTCAGCGACACCATCCGCGTCGAGCGGACCCGCACCACGCGGCCCGCGGGCGAGGCCCACTCGACCTCGCGGGTGAGCGTGCCCGCCCGCAGGTCCAGCACCCGTTCGTGGCGGTGCAGCTGCCCGTAGCGCAGGTCGAACGGCTCGTCCTCCACCAGCAACCGGATCAGCTTGCCGTTGGTGACGTTGATGATCGTCTGCCCCGACTCCGGGTAACCGTAGCCACCCTCGGCATACGGCAGCGGGCGACGCTCGTAGAACGAGTTGAGGTACGTACCCGGCATCGCGTGCGGCTCACCCTCGTCGAGGTTGCCGCGCAGCCCGATGTGCCCGTTGGACAGCGCGAACACCGATTCGACCTGGCCCATCCGGTCCAGGTCCAACCGCGGCTCCCGCACCACCCACGGCTCCACGGCGAAGGCACGGCCCGGGTCGGGGCTCATCGTCCGGCCTCCAGCAACTCGGCGAGGTCGGACACGACGACGTCGGCGCCGTGCTCCCGCAGCGCGTCGGCGTGGCCGAGCCGGTCGACGCCCACGACGAAGCCGAACCCGCCCGCCTTGCCCGACGCGACGCCTGCCAGGGCGTCCTCGAACACGACGGCCTGGTCCTTCCCGACGCCCAGGTCGGCGGCGGCGGCGAGGAACGTGTCGGGCGCGGGCTTGCCGGGCAACCCGCGCTCCTTGGCGGTCACCCCGTCCACGCGGTGGTCGATCAGCTCGATGAGACCCGCGACGCGCAGCACCTGCTCGGCATTGGCCGACGAGGACACGACCGCCGCGGCGAGCCCCGCCTCCTTCACCGCGTGCAGGTAGCGCACCGATCCGGGGTAGACCTCCACCCCGACCGTGACGATCTTGTCCTGGACCAGGTCGTTCTTGCGCGTGGCGAGCGCGAAGACCGTCTCCGCGTCGGGTGCGTCATCGGGCCCACCCGCCGGCAGCTCGATGCCGCGGGAGCGCAGGAACGAGTCCGTGCCCGCCAGCCGCGGCTTGCCGTCCACGTAGGGCCCGTAGTCGCTCGTGACGTCGAAGGGCCGGAACTCGGCACCCTCACGCTCGGCGCGGACGCGCAGGTACTCGTCGAACATCTGCTTCCACGCGGCCGCGTGCACGCTCGCAGTGTCGGTCAGCACGCCGTCGAGATCGAAGAGGCACGCGCGCGTGCCGTCGGGAAGCCCCAGCATGCGCGCACGGTACCGAGCCGTTGATCACCATCCCCACCCACACCACACCAGGGGCTCTCAGAGTCGGAGTGTGCGAGTGGCCTCGCCCGCTGTCACCCGCACCTCGCAGCCGCCCTCCACGGCGCGGGCGGCGAGGGCGAGCAGCCCGCCCTCGGGGCGCGGTTCGATGTCGTGCTGCACCGCGTCGCGTACCGCGGTGAGCACCTGCATCGGGGTCACCGGCGTGGTGTGCAGGTCGGCGGCCACGTCCACGGCGACCTGCAGCCGTGCACCGAACCGCGCCTGCTCGAGCTGCAGATAGCCCTGGACCGCGGCGATCTCGTCGCCCAGCGTGCTCGTGCCGGCCTGGTCCGCGGCCCGGGAGAGGTCGGCGAAGCCCATCAGGAGCTCCCGCGCCCGCATCGGGTCGGTGCGGATCAGGGCTGCGATGGTGTTCAGCGAGTTGTAGACGAAGTGCTGCTCCAACCGCCGTACCTCGGTGGACGCGGCGGCCTCCGCCTCCGGGGCCCGGGGCTCCGGCTCGACGGGCGCGGGTTCGGCCGGCGGCTCCGGGGCGAGCGGTGGCGCGGGCTCCGGAGGCAACGCCCAGCCGTCCTCGCGCACGTCCGCCGGCTCGAGCAGGCCCTGCCAGCGCGGGCGGCGCATGCGGCCGCCGCCGATCCAGCCCGAGAACTCCGCGAGACCCACCAGCTCCGGCACGGCCCAGCGCGCGTGCCGGGCCGCCGCGGGCGGCAGGGCGTCCACGAACGGCGTGGCCGCGCGCTCCCGCTCCCCCAGCTCGGCCGCGAGCTTGCGGCGCTGCTCGAGCGACACCCCGACACGCCCGACGTAGTGCAGGCCGGCCTCCTGCGCGGCGGGCGCCCCGAGCAGCAGGGTGCCGACGGTCTCGGGCCGGTGCGGGTCGGCCGGGGTCCACCCGCCCACGAGCACCTGGCGCGTGCGCGTCACGGGCAGCCGCAGCCAGTACCGCGACCGCCCGCCCGGGTGGTAGCGCCCCCGCCGGTGCCGGGCGTGGAGGCCGTCGGCCCCCTTCTGCTCGGCGATCGCCAGCATCGCGTCCAGCTCGGTGGCGGGCAGCGGTGAGGTCGTCCAGACCGGCGGGCTCGCGAAACCCAGCCCGTCGAGCAGGGCGCGACGGTCGGCGTAGGGGAGCTCGGCGGTGCTGTGCCCGTCCAGCCACAGCAGGTCGGCCACCTGCAGGTCCACCGGGATCCGGCGGATCGTGGCGTCGGAGGGCCGGTGGCGCGCGCTGCGGCGGGTGAGCAGCCGCGGGCGCACCGCGTGCTCCTCCCCGCGCGCGACCAGCGTGCCGTCCAGCACCATCCCGCCCGGCGGGCACCGCCGAAGCAGCGGCTCGGCGAGCTCGGGGTAGGCCGCGCTCATCGAGTTGTCGGCGCCCGAGAGCAGCCGCACGCGCCGGCCCGGCTGCACGTAGGCGATGCAGCGGTGACCGGTCCACGCCACCTCGACGACCCAGTCCGCGCCGGTCGGCGGCTCGCCGGTGACGGTGCCGGGTTGCATCGGGCGGATGAGCGCGGGCACACCCTTCGAGGTCGCCCGCTCGCTCACGGCTCTCACCGTAGCTGTGCTGTGTCGATTTGCCTCCGCTGCGCTCCGGCGTGCTCGCGGACCCCTCAGGCGCGCCGCCCGGCCCGACACACCCACCCGCACACCCCGACTCGCGCAAGGTTGGGCCCGACTCGCGCAAGGGGTTGGCTCCGAACCCCCGCGAGTCGCGCTCTCACCGCGGGCGAGTCGGGCTCTCAGCGCCGGCCCGCTGCGTGTCCGGCTGCACGTTCGCGGAGGCCGTGCGGGACCATCGGGGCACCATGACGCTCACCGACCGCCTGCCGCCCACCCCCGACGACCCCGACGCACTGGTCGAGGCGTTCACCGACTGGGCGTTCGAGGAACGCGGCCTGTCGCTCTACCCGGCGCAGGAGGAGGCGCTGCTCGAGCTCGTCACGGGCGGCAACGTGATCCTCTCGACGCCGACGGGCTCGGGCAAGTCGCTGGTGGCCGTCGGCGCGCACGCGGCGGCGCTGGCCCGCGAGGAGCGCACCTTCTACACGGCGCCGATCAAGGCGCTGGTGAGCGAGAAGTTCTTCCAGCTGATCGACACGTTCGGTGCGGACAAGGTCGGGATGCTCACCGGCGACGCGGCGGTGAACGAGAAGGCGCCGATCATCTGCTGCACGGCCGAGATCCTGGCCAACATCGCGCTGCGGTCGGGTCGGGGCGCCGACGTCGGCTCGGTCGTCATGGACGAGTTCCACTTCTACGCCGACCCGGACCGCGGCTGGGCGTGGCAGGTGCCGCTGATCGAGCTGCCGCAGGCGCAGTTCCTGCTGATGAGCGCCACGCTCGGCGACGTGTCGTTCTTCCGCGAGGACGTCACCCGCCGCACCGGGCGCGACACCGCGGTGATCACCTCGGTGGAGCGGCCGGTGCCGCTGCACTACCGCTACGTGCACAGCCCGCTGCACGAGACGATCGCCGAGCTGCTGCAGACGCACGAGGCGCCCGTCTACGTCGTGCACTTCACCCAGCAGTCGGCGATCGAGCGCGCGCAGGCGCTGATGAGCGTCAACGTCACCTCCAAGGAGGACAAGCAGGCGATCGCGGACCTCATCGGGAGGTTCCGGTTCACCGCGGGGTTCGGCAAGACGCTGTCCCGGCTCGTGCGCCACGGCATCGGCGTGCACCACGCCGGGATGCTCCCCCGCTACCGCCGGCTGGTGGAGACCCTCGCCCAGGCCGGGCTGCTCCGTGTCATCTGCGGCACCGACACCCTCGGCGTCGGCATCAACGTGCCGATCCGCACCGTCCTGTTCACCGGCCTGGCCAAGTACGACGGCGTGCGCACCCGCCCCCTCAAGGCGCGCGAGTTCCACCAGATCGCCGGGCGCGCGGGCCGTGCGGGCTACGACACCATCGGCACCGTCGTCGCCGAGGCACCCGACCACGAGGTGGAGAACGCCCGCCTGCTCGCCAAGGCCGGGGACGACGCCAAGAAGCGGCGCCGGGTGGTGCGCAAGCAACCGCCCGAGGGGTTCGTCGGCTGGTCGCAGACCAGCTTCGAGAAGCTGCAGAACGCCCAGCCCGAGCCGTTGACCAGCCATTTCAAGGTCACGCACGCGATGCTGCTGAACGTGATCTCCCGGCCGGGGGACGCGTTCGCCGCCATGCGGCACCTGCTGGAGGACAACCACGAGCCCCGGCCCCGCCAGCGCCGCCACATCCTGCGGGCGATCGCGATCTACCGGGCGCTGCGGGCCGCGGGCGTCGTCGAGGAGCTCCCCGAGCCCGACGCCGAGGGCAGGCGCGTCCAGCTGGTCGGGGACCTGCAGCTCGACTTCGCGCTCAACCAGCCGCTGTCGCCGTTCGCGCTCGCCGCGATCGACCTGCTCGACCGCGAGGTGCCGCAGTACGCCATGGACGTGCTCTCGGTGCTCGAGGCCACGCTCGACGACCCGCGGCCGGTGCTGCAGGCCCAGCAGAAGAAGGCCCGCGGCGAGGCGATCGCGGCGATGAAGGCCGACGGCATCGAGTACGAGGAGCGCATGGCGCTGCTCGAGGACGTCACCTACCCGAAGCCCCTCGACGAGCTGCTGCACGCCGCCCTGGAGACCTACCGCCAGGGCGCTCCCTGGGTCGAGGACGCGCGGCTGTCGCCCAAGTCGGTGGCCCGCGACATGTTCGAGAAGTCGATGACGTTCGTCGAGTACGTCGGGCACTACGGGCTCGCCCGCTCCGAGGGCCTCGTGCTGCGCTACCTCGCCGACACCTACCGCGCGCTGCGCCAGACCGTGCCCGACGAGGCGAAGACCGAGGAGCTGGGCGACGTCGAGGAGTGGCTCGGCGAGCTGGTGCGCCAGGTCGACTCCAGCCTGCTCGACGAGTGGGAGGCGCTCGCCGCCGGGGAGGGCACCGGCGCGGAGCCGGCACCGCCCACCCTGGACGAGGGGCCCGCCGCCGTCACCCGCAACCCGCGCGCGTTCCGCGTCCTGGTGCGCAACGCGCTGTTCCGCCGTGTGGAGCTGGCCGCCCTGCGCCGCTTCGGCGAGCTGGGTGAGCTCGACGCCGAGGCCGGCTGGGACGCCACGGCGTGGCAGGAGGCGCTGGAGCCCTACTACGCCGAGCACGACAGCATCGGTACCGGCCCCGACGCCCGCGGCCCCCAGTTCTTCGCCGTCACCGAGGAGCCCGAGCGCTGGCTCGTCCGGCAGGTCCTGCAGGACCCGGCGGGCGACCGCGACTGGGCGATCAATGCCGAAGTCGACCTGACCGCGTCCGACGAGCAGGGCACCCCGGTCGTCTGGGTCACGGCAGTGGAGCCGCTGGGCGGCGGCTGAAACCCGGTCCTGACACTCCCCCGACGCGCCGGTCCATGATCGGTTGACGATTCGTTCGTGTCAATGAATGATTGACCCATGAACTACGAGGAAGCGGTGCGCTGGCTCGACCGGGTCGATCCGATGATCGCGCGTCCCGACCGGACCGTCACCGGCCGGCTGGACCGGCTCAAGGAGGTCTCCGCCGAGGGCGGGCTCACCCGGGACGCCGCAGCGGCCTGGTACGCGATCGTCGGCGAGATGCGCCGGCTGGCCGACTACTACGAGCGCGACCTCATCCGCAGGCTGCGCGCCGACGGGCTCACCTGGGCCCAGGTGGCCGAGGCGGTGCAGGCCCAGCTGTCGAGCCGGCAGGCCGCCCAGGCCAAGTGGAAGCGGCTGCTCGATCCCGGCCGCCGCACCACCACCGGCGACATGCGCCGCGGGGGCAGGCCGCGCCAGTCCCCCTGACGTGCAGCGCCGCTCAGCAGGCCCGCAGCAGCACCGGAAGGTAGGCTCCTCGAAGATCGCCTGTGGACGCAAGTGCCACGGGCCTTCCACAGCGGGAGCGCGAGGATGGTGCACGAGCCGAACGCGCCGGGCCCGGCCTGGGGTCCGGCCACGCCATGACCAGCACCGTGCCGGCCGAGGCGCGGGAGCTCGGCATGGCCTGGGCGGCGGCCGTGCAGACCTCCGGATTCGTACCGCTGGACCGCCAGGAGCTGCAGTCCGCGCTCGTGGAACGGGCCGCCACGCTGCTGGCCGTCGTGGACGACGGGGCGGGTCCCGATCCCGCCGCCGACCCGCACCTGATCGGCCGGTGGATGGTCGACGCCCACTTCACCCAGCCGCCGGCGCTGCAACGCACGCTCACCGTGCTCGGCCCGCGCCTCACCCGCAACGACCCCGAGCGCGGCGCCACCGTCCTCGCCGCACTCGCCACCGGTTACGCCGCGGCGCTGCAGGAGCGCACCCGAGCCGAGCAGGAGCGCGTGAGCGCCGCCGCCTTCGCCGCCCGTGCCGCCGCCGAGCAGGCGCGGTGGGCGAGCGAGGCCCGGTTCGGCGCGCTCTTCGCCGACGCAGCCATCGGCATCGCGATCGTCACGGGCGAGGGCGAGATCCTCGAGGTGAACCGCGCGCTGTGCCAGATGACCGGCCACACGACCGATCAGCTCGTGGGCCACCACGTCAGCCGCTTCGTCCCGGACGCGGACGACGCCCTGCGCGCGCGCATGAACGAGATGCAGGCCGGTTCCCTCGACCACGCCCGCCTCGAACGGCCCTACCGCCGCCCCGACGGCACCACGATCTGGACCGACATCGTCCTGTCCCTGGTCCGGGCACCCGACGGGTCGCCGCGCTACGTCGTCGCCATGATCGCCGACGTCACCGAGCGGCACCGCCTCGAGACCTCGCTGCGCCACCAGGCCCAGCACGACCCGCTCACCGGCCTGCCCAACCGCACCCTGTTCTTCGAACGGCTCGACGCCGCGCTCTCCGCCGACGGGCCCGGACGCCACGTCGGCGTCTGCTACCTCGACCTCGACGGGTTCAAGGCCGTCAACGACACCCTCGGCCACGACGTCGGTGACGAACTCCTGCAGGCCGTCGCCCACCGGCTGGCCGGCGAGCTGGGCGACGACCGGCGGCTGGTCGCCCGGATGGGCGGCGACGAGTTCGTCGTGCTCGCCGAGATCCCGCCCGGCCGCCGTGCAGCCCTCGAGGAGCTGGAGCGGGTGGCGCACCGCGCGCTCGACGCCGTGCGGCGCCCGATCGTGCTCGGCACGCACCGGATCGCCGTCACCGCGAGCGTCGGCATCGTGCAGCGCGGGGACGGCGGCGCCGGCCCCGCCGAGCTGATGAAGGCCGTCGACACCACCCTGCACTGGGCGAAGAAGGACGGTCGCGACCGGGTGGCGCGCTTCGACGCCGAGCGCCACCGCGCCGACGTCGCCCGGTTCGAGCTCTCGGCCCGGATGCCCGAGGCGCTGGAGGCCGGCGAGTTCGTCGTGCACTACCAGCCCCTGGTCCGGCTCACCGACCAGCGGCTGGTCGGGGTCGAGGCGCTCGTCCGGTGGGAGCGGCCCGGCGAGGGGCGGCTGGGCCCGGACGTGTTCATCCCCGTGGCCGAGGAGACCGGGCTCATCGTCCCGCTCGGCCGGTGGGTCCTGCACGAGGCGTGCCGCCAGGCCGTCCGGTGGCGGGTGGATCACCCGGGTGCCGAGCTGTTCGTCAGCGTCAACCTGGCAGCGCGCCAGGTGCGTGAGCCCGGCATCGTCGACGACGTGGCGCAGATCCTCGCCGACACCGGCTGGCCCGCGCACGGCCTGCAGCTCGAGCTCACCGAGAGCGACCTGATGGGCACCACCGGCGAGCCGCTCGAGGCGCTGCACGCGCTCGCCGCCATGGGCGTCCGCATCGCGATCGACGACTTCGGCACCGGCTACTCCAACCTCGCCTACCTGCGTTCGCTGCCCATCCACGCGCTGAAGCTCGCCGGACCGTTCGTCAACGGGCGCGCGAAGCCCACCAGCGGGGAGGGCGACGGCGCCGACGAGGTCGATCTGGAGGTGCTGGCCCTGCTCATCGAGCTCGCCCACACGCTGGGGCTCTCGGTCACCGCCGAGGTCGTCGAGACCGCCGTGCAGCTCGAGCGGTTGCGCAAGCTCGGCTGCGACACGGGGCAGGGCTGGTACTTCGCGCCCGCGATGGTCGCGGGTGCCGTGCCGGAGCTGCTGCAGGGCCCCGTCGGACCGCCCTGACCCACGCACCCGGCCACGGCGGCCTCACAACCGACGCAACCCGCTGAGCACGCGGTCCATCAGGGCGAGGTCCGGACCGGCCGCACCCGCGCTGCGGTGCACCGTGACCGCCCCCGCGGCCGCCAGATCGCCGACCAGCACGCGGGCCACCCCGAGCGGCACACCGGCCCCGACAGCCAGCTCGGCCACCGACCGCGATTCGCGGCACAACCCGAGCACGGTCTCGTGCGCCCCGGACAGGCGCGTGGACGGCGACTGCGGCGCCGCGGAGACCAGGGTCTCGATCGACAGCTCGACCGAGGACCGGGTCCGGCCGCCGGTGAACACGTAGGGCCGCACGAACGACACCCCGCTCGCGCCCGGCTCCTCCTCGTGGTCCCGCCCCGCGGCCGGTGCGTCGGGAGCCTCGGCGGGCGCTGCGCCCGCAGCAGCCGGGCCGGCATCCGGCTGCTCCTCGACCGCCCCGTCCGGGCCGGGCTCATCCGCCCGATCGCGCTCCGGGCGGCGCTGCCGGGGTACGCCGCGAAACCGTGCTCCCGTGAGACCCACCGTCGGTCCCGGATCGCCGTCCGTGTCCATTCCGCGGCCTCTCCCGTGCTCGCCCACGCCGGATGCGGCCACCCCGTCGACAGCGGGTGACGCCGGAGTTGCGCCGCCGTCCCGCAGTGATGACGTTTCGTGCCGCCTCCATGACCGTTAGTGATGATTGCCCGGGAAGCACGTCCTGCGCAAGGGTGGAAGGATCAACTGCATGTCGCAGCCCGTCCGGATCGGTGTCCAGATCCAGCCCCAGCACGCCGATTACCCGCAGATCCGCACCGCCGTCGCCGAGGCCGAGACCGCCGGCGTCGACATCGTCTTCAACTGGGACCACTTCTTCCCGCTGAGCGGCGAGGCCGACGGCAAGCACTTCGAGTGCTGGACGATGCTCGGGGCCTGGGCCGAGGCCACGAGCCGGGTCGAGATCGGGGCACTCGTCAGCTGCAACAGCTACCGCAACCCCGAACTGCTCGCCGACATGGCCCGCACGGTCGACCACATCTCGGACGGCCGCCTGATCCTCGGCATCGGCGCGGGCTGGTTCGAGCGCGACTACGACGAGTTCGGCTACGAGTTCGGCACCGCGGGCAGCCGCCTCGCCGACCTCGCCCAGGCCCTCCCCCGCATCCGTGACCGCTGGTCGCGGAGCAACCCCGCGCCGACCCGCGACATCCCGGTCCTGATCGGCGGCGGCGGGGAGCGCAAGACCCTGCGCTACACCGCGGAGCACGCCGGCATCTGGCACAGCTTCGGCGACGTCGAGACGTTCACCCGCAAGAGCGGCGTGCTCGACGCGCACTGCGCCGACGTCGGGCGGGACCCGGGCGAGATCGAGCGCTCCGTCGGGGTGGGCACACCGCCGGAGCAGGTGGGCGACGCGCTCGTCGCGGCCGGCGCGAGGCTGTTCACCGTCGGGGTGAGCGGTCCGGACTACGACCTCGGGCTCGTCAAGGAATGGGTCGCCTGGCGGGACGCGCAGCGCTGACCGCTCGTGTCCCGGCCCGGACCTGGCCGTCGCCGGTCGTGTCCGGGTCGGGGACGTTGTCGGGAACGTTGCGGAGCATGATCGTGCGGTGGGGCTGCGCGCTCCCCTGGATCCGCTCCAGGAGCACGGTGGCGGCGGTGGCACCGAGCAGGCGGGCAGGCAACGGGATCACCTCGACACCCGAGGGCTCGAGCGGGAAGTAGGGCAGGTCGCCGTAGGCGGCCACCCCGAAGCCGGGCGGGCGCAGCCCACGGTCGCCGAGCTCCCCGAGCGCGCCGAGCGCCATCAGGTTGTTGGCCACGAAGACGGCGTCCGGCGGCTCGGCGCGCGCGAGGAGTTCGGCCATCGCCGCCCGGCCGCCCGCCACGCGGTAGTCCGCGTGCACCAGGTACGCGTCCGGGTCGAGGTCCGGGGAGCGGCGGAGGAAGACCTCCCGCCAGCCCGCGCTGCGCAGCTCGGCGGTCTCCGCCGCGCCGGGGCCGGTGATGCAGGCGACGCGCCGGGCACCCTGGTCGTAGAGACGCGCGGTGGCCTCCCGGCCACCGGCGAGGTTGTCCACGACGACGGAGTCGACCGGCTCCCGCGGCAGGGCGCGGTCGACGCTCACGACCGGCCTGCCCCGCTCCACGAGCACGCTGATGTCGCTGTCGGTGCCCGCCGGTACCAGGATCACCCCGGCCATGTGCTCGGAGACCGCGATCGTCAGGTACCGGCCCTCCCGCGCGGGGTCCTCGTCGCTGTTGCACAGCACGACCGAGTAACCGGCGCCGTGCGCGACGTCCTCCACCCCGCGCGCGAGCGCGGTGAAGAACGGGTTCTCGATGTCGGCGACGATGAGAGCGATCACCGAGGAGGTCTGCATGCGCAGCGCCCGGGCGGTCCGGTTCGGCGAGTACCCCAGCTGCTCGGCCGCCCGCAGCACCAGGCGCGTCCGCTCCCGGGACACGTTGGAGCCGTTGAACACGCGCGATACCGTGGCCGGGGAGACTCCGGCGAGGGCGGCAACCTCGTAGATCGTCGCCATGGCCTCCACCATTCTCCGGCCCGGGCCGCGTGCACGAGCCGTCGAAGTGTACGACGTCGTGAAACCGATTCCAAGCGTGACACCTCGCGTCCGGCCCTGACCGCCTCTGGTGGGGCCCCAAATCCCCCTTCGGGAGTTCTTGACCTCGCCCTCCGATCTTTCTACAGTGCCGTGGAATCGATTTCGTGTCGCGCGATTCCCCCGCGGCACCGGATCACGACACGAACGTCCGGAGGACCCTCATGGCGCACCCCTGCACCCCGCAGCGAGGAGGCGCTCGGTGAGCGCACCGCAGCCCGTCCCGCACCAGCCGTCGACGACCCCCTCGATGGCGCTGCTGAGCAGCGCCACCACCCGGTCGATCAGCCCGGAGAACCCGAGCGGAGCGCCCGGCGCGGGTGGCGGGGCCACCGAGGGCACCGGTGCCGCCTGCGCCCGCGACCTCGGCCAGGGCTGGAAGGTCTCCCCGTCGATCGAGATCCCCGCCGGCAGCCGCACCGAGATCGCCGCGATCGACGGCCCGGGCGTCATCCAGCACATCTGGATCACCACCCACCCCCGGCACTGGCGCGAGCTCATGCTGCGGATGCACTGGGACGGCGACGCCGAGCCCGCCGTGGAGGTGCCGCTGGGCGACTTCTTCGGGCAGGGATGGGGCGAGTTCGCGCAGCTGAGCTCACAGGTCGTCGCCGTCAACCCGCACGGCGGCTTCAACTGCTACTGGCAGATGCCCTTCCGCACCGGCGCGCGGATCACGCTGGAGAACCTCGGCGCCGACCCCGCGGTCGTCTACTACCAGGTGACCTACGCGCAGCAGGACGTGGCCGAGGAGGCCGGCTACCTGCACGCGCAGTGGAGGCGCGACAACCCGCTGGCCAAGGGCAGCACCCACACCCTCGTCGAGGGCGTCACCGGGCGCGGCCACTACGTGGGCACCTACCTCGCGTGGGGCGTCAACTCCACCGGCTGGTGGGGCGAGGGCGAGCTCAAGTTCTACCTCGACGACGACCGGGACCTCCCCACGATCTGCGGCACCGGCACCGAGGACTACTTCGGCGGCGCCTGGAACTTCGACGTCCCCGGCTCCGGCTACACCAGCTTCACCACCCCGTACCTGGGACTGCACCAGATCCTGCGCCCCGACGGGCTCTACCGCAGCCAGCAGCGCTTCGGCATGTACCGCTGGCACCTCCCGGACCCGATCCGGTTCGCGCACGCGTTGCGCGTCGACGTGCAGGCTCTCGGCTGGCGGTCCGGGCGCCGGTACCTGCAATTGCAGGACGACATCGCCTCGGTCTCCTGGTTCTACCTCGACCGCACCTCCACCCACCGCCCGGCGACCCCGGACGTCGACCACCTCGAGATCACCTGAGCGAGCAAGCACCCCACAAAGCGACACGGACGCACCCGGACCCCGACTCGCGGGGGTGGCGACACCCACCCCGATGCTCCTATGGAAGTCAACCCGTGATCTGAAGATCTTGGTGGCTGTGGGTTAGGGCGGTGTAGACCTCGCGGGCGACGTAGCGTTTGAGGCATCGGATGAT
>NZ_NKYF01000018.1 GCF_002262885.1 Pseudonocardia sp. MH-G8
CTACCTGAAACCACTCACCCAACTCGTGGTCGACTACCTCGAAGACGCCGGCATCGAAGTCGTCGACGCCCTGTCCCTCGAAGTCCCCGACAACCTCGCCGTCGCCCACCTCGACCCCACCGACCTACGCGAACACTGGCGCAAACTCGACCTCACCGGCGCCGACGCCCTCGTGCTGTCGGCGTGCGTGCAGATGCCATCCCTCGAATCGATCCAGGCCGTCGAGGACGAGGTCGGCATCCCGGTGCTGTCCGCGGCCACGGCCACAACGCACCGGATCCTCACCGAACTCGGACTGGAACCCCACGTCCCCGGAGCGGGCCGGCTGCTCGCCGCCCCACGAGGGTAACCCCGCGACGCCACCGCCATCGGGCGCTTCGGCTCCGGGCACAAGATCGGCCCCAGACGCACAGGAGCGCTGCCGTGACAACCCTGGTGTGCTGCTCGGCGATCGCTACCTCGTGATCGCGCCGATCCGTACACCGGGGCGGCGCGCTTCGTGCTGATGTGCGGGTCACAACGACCACGGGTGTGGCGTGTCGTCACCCGACGTCAGGGCGGGGTCGGGCGGTCGCCGTGGCCCGGCTTGACCCGACCTACCTGAGCGAGCACTGACGCAGGCTCGACCTCGCCGGCGCCAACGCGCTCGTGCTCGGCGTGCATGCAGATGCCCTCGTTGGCGTCGATCCAGGCAGTCGAGGACGGGGCAGGCATCGCGGTGCTGACTGCCGCGACGGCGACCACGTCTCGCATCGCCGTGCGCACGCCACGGGTGCTCCGCTCCGCCACGATGGGCCTCGGCGGCGGCCACGAGCTCACCCTCGATTCCGACATCCCCGCCGCGGCCAGACCAACCTCGAGCAGCTACCGCCAACAGGTCATCAGGCAGCGGCACGAGTCAGGTCCGACGAAAACGGCCCAGGCCGTCCTCGTCGCTCTCGACACCGCAGGTATCGCAACTAGGTGCAAGCGTTCACGATAGCAAACGTTTCCTTGACATGACTAGATGAACTGCGCAACGATCGATCTGCAAAACCGGACGATGATGGCCCAAGTGCCCAGAACTGGTGCAGTTGGCGACCATTGCATCTAAGTCAGCAGGTCCGCATCCACGAGTACTAGATTCTATACGCCCAGAAGTATCCTCCGAGCCATGGACCCATTCTTGCATTCCTGACAATTGCTCCGCCAGGCACTGAAGCACCGCTGCAGTCAGTTCCGTCATCGACATGGCGAGCGCAGGCGCCTACCGACGCTGCCCGCCGACTGAGGTCGATATGAAATTCAGGCTCGAGAACCTGCCGGCGAGAGGCGACAACTTTCACCCACAGGCGAATCACGCAGCTAGACCCCGTAACCGAATCTCGATCGGAGACCCGTAGACATGCGACAAGCTAAAGCTCACGACCTGGCCAGACTCTCGACCTGCCGAGTTGTCGTGATGACAGTATTTGCGTCCGCGCTATTCGCCTCCACAGGCCCAATGGCTGCGGCACACGCGAGCCCACCCGCGAGCAATCACGTGGCCACCAACTGTGAGGCGAATGAAAATCTATTCGCGATTGCAGACTTATTCATTATGACATGTCGCAACGGCTCAATTCGTCGAATATTCCCATCGCAGCACCTCTTTGATACACTAGGCCAGATCAAGGACGGAAAGACAAAGAGTCACCGCACAGCGTGGAAGTTGCTCAACGATGGACGGTTCAAAAAGCCGCACAAGTCATGAGTGGTGGTCAGTTGTGAGTCCGGAAAACGCGAGAGTGAACATGTATGTTGCCTTACTTGTGTATGAGTACTCCAGTTCGGCACCTGGATTTGAGCCACTCTACGAGGAGACCGTGACAATCATAGAGGCGAATTCAAAGGAGAATGCCACAGAGAGAGCTCGCAACTTCGCCCGTTCTCGTCAGAGTGACTACGAGAACGAAGCAGGCGAGACGATCCGATACCACATCAAGCACCTCGTCGACGTCGTCGAAATTAACGATAAACTATGCGACCAGGCAGAAATCTATACCCGACACTTCCGCAACTACGATGCGTACCGCACCTTCGAACCAATGCTCTCCGGGGAGATTGAGAGCTGACTTACCCGCCCAGCAGATGTTGGGATTTGACACATAAGAGTCGCGCAAAACACAGATTTGAGCCAGGGTCGTCGACGCACCCCGCAGCCCATGCCCGATTTCGCGAGGTGCTCCAGTACGCCGACGAAGGGCGAGACGCCACAACCACCACTATTCGGGTCGAACACCTGCTTCTACTCAGAATGCTGAACGACGTACTGTCCGTGGCCACGGCCGCAATTGCGTCGTTGATCGACCTGTCGACGGTCTGCACCTAGTTCGCGGCTCGTTACATCTGAGTTCTACGCCAGGAGCGATCCCGCGCCGCCGCCGACTCGCTCCCGCACCGACGACGTAGCGATCCGAAAGTGTGCCGGTGGCCCTGGTACGCGACGACGAGCGGCAGCGGGCGGTGATCCACTGGTGGTGGATGGCACGCGGCCCCGAAGGGGCATACTCCAGAGGAGCCGGAGTGGTCCGTCCGGCCATTTGAGGTCAACGTACGTGTCGACGACGCCTCTGAGCCGGGCCTACTCGCCGGTACTTATGACGTAGACGCTCGGCCCATCCCATGTCGTGTTGCAGCCCGCTGGAGAGGCGTGCCCCTGGATCGCGACGAACCAGTGTCGCGGATCCTGCTGCTCGCGGGGCCCGGACGGGTGCCTCAAACAGGTGATGGTTCGCCGAACCCGTCCGCGCCGAGTCTCGCCCGCGGTTCCTCGCTTCCAGAGACCTGTGAAGCGGCAGACACGACGTCGACCCGCGAGATCGAAACGCCGAGACGCCCGTTCACTATCGCAAATCAAATCTTGACAAGCTCGCCTGGCAACCGCAACCATCGAGGTCTGCGGAACAAGGACAGCCATCCGATCATGTCGACTCTGTCTTTATCAAGCGCCACCATTGAAAGCTTACAGGAGGAGATCGGCGTGCCGCGAACGAGCCTGACTCGAGCACTGAACCGTGTAGCAGCAGTAGTGTCCATGGCGCTCGTCGCGCTGATACTCGCCAGCGGAACGGCCAGCGCCGCGGTGACCCACCAACAACCCCCACAGCCGAACTCTTCGGAAGTCTCGATCGCCTCCGCCGGCGACGCTACCGCCGCCACAGTCGATCATCTCACCCAAACCGGATGGGAACTGTGGAGCGTGTTTGTGGATGTGGGAGCATGCGAAGAGGCGGGACGCATCGGATTTGAAAACAGCGTATGGAGCGGCTGGGAGTGCCAACCGGCACCAGTGGGCGCTTACCTGTATGTCTTCCGCGTCATTTGACTGCACGGAGGACCGCTGATGGCTCACGGAGCAGCATCGACACCATTGCGCGTCCCCTCGCCACACCGTTACGATACGTTGAAGCGGCGTAGATCTCCTGAAGGGTGGCCCGACCTTGCCGAAGTCTTACATTTGGCACTCCTCATTGAGATCATCGATAGCATTTCACCAGGCGAACATCGAACTCTACGCATCCCTGCGGGCCGCATCAGACATATCCGCCATTGATCCTCAATGGTGGACGTTGCACATCACGAATGCCACGATGATAAATGACTCCGACGTCGTCAACGTTCTGCCCACTTTGCCCAATGAGCAGGAGAGCTTCATAATCGAGCTCGCTCCGATCACGGTCACCTTCTGGGCACCCGCCATAACAATGGGCATGCTGGTGCTACTGCCCCTCGGGGCGACCGACCCGCTCGACAGGCTGCGCTGCGAACTCAGCCAGTACGGGGGCAACGCAGGGGCGTCAGCGGAGCAAGGAGATCCTGCTCAGCTGGACCTACCACATGTCCGCTTGGCGACAGGCGCCCCCGATGCATTGGTTGCGCACGCCGTCAATCTACTGACTACTCGAAAGCTTCGGGCCCCGATCACTGTGGAAGAGATCTCTCTTGGAGTTCTCCGGCCAGATCGCCCGGCTGCAACTACGATCTGGAGCCTACGGCTGTCCAACTAGCGCCTCGTCATGCAAGGTTCCGTAGATAGTCGGGTCTGCAGATCCCGGGCTCGAGGCCGAGGCGGCGCTTTGGCGGGGCGTGGCAGTTTGCCCAGCGGATGTAGCCAGCGATCGCGGCCCTTTGCGCGGTGTGGGCGGGGTAGTCGCTGCCATCGAGGATGAAGTAGCGCAGCCCGGCGAACATGGAGGGCTACACTGATCAAGTCAGCCGGTTACCTCCGAGGTGACCGGCGTGCTCGGCGACGCTCCAGCAGTTCCTCCGCGAGAGGTCGGCCTGCAGGCCGAACAGGAACCAACCGGCCTGGCGGCGGGTCGCTACTCGGGAAACCTGGCAGCTATCAGGTACGGGAGCTTGTCGGCCTCAGCTCTCCACCGGTCGGGCCCTGCTCCCTGGCCCACGGCCACCCTTGATCGCCAGATGCCGACACACCGACGAGGACCACGCGGTGGCTGTGGACGCCGACAAGATCACGACCTACGGCTGAGGTATCAGAACGGCAACTGGATCGGATTTACCACGTCGGCTACCAGCAAGATCGCACTCCACCCGATGAACACGAGTGCTACCACGTAGGCGACCGGCAGCAGCTTGGCCGCATCCACCGGCCCGGGGTCGGGCTTGCCCCGCAGCCGCGCGATCCGCTTCTTCACGGCCTCCCACACTGCCGGGAAGATCTGGCCGCCGTCCAGGGGCGGGAGCGGCAGGATATTGAAGAGGCAGAGCGAGACGTTGACCATGGCCAGCAGGTTGAGCACGAACAGCGCCTCGGCCGCCAGCGGCAAGTCCCGGGACAAGTACTCGCCACCGATCCGCGAGACCCCGACGATGCCGACCGGCCCCTCCTGGTCGCGCTCCGCCCCGAGGAAGGCGGAACCGAACAGGTTCGGCAACCGCTCGGGGAGGTTGATGATCGCGTGACCCACGGCGACGACGATGTCGCCGACGTGCTGGACCACGTACACCGGACCCTGCCGGATGTAGTCCTGCTGCAGCGAGACGCCGAGGAAGCTCGCCTGCACGGTGCGGTCGGGGTCGTCAAGATCCTGCGCCTCGGTCTGGATCAACGTCGGCCTCAGTTCGATCCGCTGACCGGCGCGTTCGACCGTCACGGCCATCGTGCCCGACGAGGTACGGATCGTGTCCTGCATCGCGCGGCCCTGCAAGTTCTCGAAGGGCGTACCGTTTACTTCGACGATCACGTCGCCAGGCCGGAACCCGGCTGCGGCGGCAGGGGTTGGCGGGGCGTCCGCAGGGCACTCGGTCAGCTCGCCCGCACTCACCGGCACAACGCACTCGTTGACGGCCGCGACGGTCGTTGTAGCCCCCACCACCCCGATCCCCATGATCGCGATCGCGAACAGCACGACCGCCAGGATCAGGTTCTGGAACGGCCCCGCCGCCATCACGATGATCCGCTTCCACGGCGCGCGGGTGTAGAACTGCTTGTCGGCGTCCTCCGGCATGACGTCCTGTGCCGATTGCTGCCGGGCGTCGTCGATCAGCCCCTGGAACGGGCCGGTGCGCCGGCTGCGGCCCAGTACCCCGCCCTTGGCGGGCGGCAGCATGCCGATCATGCGGACGTAGCCGCCCAGCGGAATGGCCTTGATGCCGAACTCGGTGTCGCCGACCTTGCGCGACCAGACCGTCTTGCCGAAGCCGACGAAGAACTCCGGCACCTTGATGCCGAACTTGCGGGCCGCGAGGAAGTGCCCCAGCTCGTGCCAGCCCACCGAGATCATGATCCCGACGAACAGCAGCAGGATGCCCAGCACGAACATCATGAGAGGGACCCCTCCCTCGACGCGGCGAGCTCACCCGCACGCGCCCTCGCCCAGTCCTCCGCCGCCAGCACGTCGGCAACGGTAGCGGGGTCGCCCGTCCACCCGTCGGCGGCGTCGAGCACCCGCTCCAGCAGGTCGCAGATCCCGAGGAACGACAGCCTGCCCGCCACGAAGGCGGCGACCGCCTCCTCGTTGGCCGCGTTGAACACGGCCGGCACGCATCCGCCCGCCGCGCCGGCGGCCCGCGCCAGGCGCACGCCGGGCAGGGCGTCGTCGTCGAGCGGCTCGAACGTCCAGGCCTGGTGCGCGTCCCAGCGGGACGGGCGCGCGACGCCGGGCAGCCGGTCGGGCCAGGCCAGGCCGAGCGCGATCGGCAGCTTCATGTCGGGCGGGCTGGCCTGCGCCAGCGTGGAGCCGTCCACGAAGGTGACCATCGAGTGCACGATCGACTGCGGGTGCACCGCCACCTCGATCCGCTCGTACGGCACGCCGAACAGCAGGTGCGCCTCGATGAGCTCGAGGCCCTTGTTCACCAGGGTCGCCGAGTTGATCGTGACGACCGGGCCCATGTCCCACGTCGGGTGGGCGAGCGCCTCCGCCACCGTGACGCCGGCCAGCTCGGCGCGCCCGCGGCCGCGGAACGGCCCGCCGGACGCGGTGAGCACCAGCCGGTCCACCTCCTCGGCGCGGCCGCCGCGCAGGCACTGGGCCAGGGCGGAGTGCTCCGAGTCGACCGGCACGATCTGCCCGGGCGCGGCCGCGCCCGTGACCAGCGCACCGCCTGCCACCAGCGACTCCTTGTTGGCCAGCGCGAGGGCGGCTCCGGACGCGAGCGCGGCCAGCGTCGGCCCGAGCCCGACCGAGCCGGTGATCGCGTTGAGCACCGTGTGGACGTCCGCGGTGGCAGTGAGCTCCGTGGCGGCGTCCGGGCCGGCCAGCACCTCGACGCCGGGGAGCCGCTCGCGCAGCTCGGCGGCGACGCCCGCGCTCGCGACGGCCACGCGGGGCACGTGGTGCGCGCGGACCTGCTGCACCAGCAGGTCGGTGTCGCGGCCGCCGGCGGCCAGCCCCGCGACCGTGAAGCGGTCCGGGTGTGCGGCGACGACGTCGAGGGCCTGGGTGCCCACCGAGCCGGTGGAGCCCAGCACGAGGACGGAGCGTGTGGTCATCACCGTCCATCATCCTCGTCGGCGTGTTGTGCGACGATGAGGTACCCAACCGGCGATCAGGAGGACCACGGTGGCGAGGAACACCCGAGAGCTGGCGCAGCGGCCCGCGGTCGACCCGCAGGACGAGCCGTCGGCGGAGTGGGGCTGGCACGGCGGCTTCCCGAAGGGGATGGTGATCGCGGGCTGGGTCAGCGTCTTCATCCTCCTGGCGATGATCATCGGCAACCACACCGGCCGCGTCGAGAACCTGTGGCTCATCGGCATCGCGCTCGTCATGGCGCTCGGGCTCGTGCTGCACTCGGTCCGCAAGCGCACCGCCTGGCGGCGCTGAGTCCGCCATGGCGGGTTCCGCCGTCGAGCTGGAGGTAGGCGACCGGGTCGTCCGGCTGAGCAGCCCCGACCGGGTGTACTTCCCGGCGCGCGGGGAGACCAAGCTCGACCTGGCGCGGTACTACCTCGCGGTGTCCGACGGCATCGTGCGCGCCCTGCGCGACCGGCCGTGCATGCTGCACCGCTTCCCCACCGGCGTCACCGGCGAGAAGGTGCACCAGAAGCGGCTGCCCAAGGGTGCGCCCGACTGGGTGCAGACCGTGCGCATCCACTTCCCTCGCTGGAACCGCACCGCCGACGAGCTGTGCGTGCAGCACCCGGCCGACGTGGTGTGGGCGGTGCAGATGTCCACGGTCGAGTTCCACCCGTGGAACTCCCGGCGCGCCGACACCGAGAAGCCCGACGAGTGGCGCATCGACCTGGACCCGATGCCCGATGCCGGCTACGCCGACGTCCGGCGCGTCGCACACGTCGCCCACGAGGTGCTCGACGAGCTCGGGGCCACCGGTTGGCCGAAGACGTCCGGCGGCAAGGGCATGCACATCTACGTGCGGATCCCGCCCGACCACGGCTTCGCCGACGTCCGGCGCGCCGCGCACGCGTTCGCGCGCGAGGTGGGCCGCCGCTGTGACCTGGTCGATCTGACGTGGTGGCGCAAGGACCGCGACCCGAAGTCGATCTTCGTCGACTACAACCAGAACGCCCGCGACCACACGATCCGCAGCGCCTACTCGGTGCGCGGCGTGCCCGAGGCGATCGTCTCCACCCCGATCCGCTGGGACGAGGTCGACGACGCCGACCCGCGCGACTTCACGATCGCCACCGTCCCGGCGCGTTTCGCCGAGCTCGGCGACCTGCACGCCGGCATCGACGAGCACGTGTTCCTGATCGACGAGCTGCTCGAGTGGGCCGACCGCGACGCCCGCGAGGGCGCCGAGGGCCCGCCCGACGCCGAGGAAGCCCAGGACCTGGACGCCTGACGGGGAGCCCGCAACGCGACACACGCGCACGCAGACCGCGACTCGCGGGCGGGGCGGAGCCCCACCCTCCCGCGAGTCGCGCTCTCAGCGCACGCGTGTCGCGCTCAGCCCACGCCCACGGCCAGCTGCGTCATGCGGCGGCGGCGCGCAGGCGAGCGTACTCGGCCGTCATCGCCGGTAGCTGCCAGTGCGCGTTGAGGCCGCTCGGGTTGGGCAGCACCCACACCGCGGTGTCCCCCAGCCGCTCCTCCTGCGGCCCGACGGAGGCGCGGGGCGCGTCGAACGCGGCGCGGTAGGCCGTGACGCCCACGACCGCGAGCCAGCTCGGCCGGTGTGTCGCCACCAGGCCGCGCAGCCGCTCCCCGCCCGCCGCCAGCTCGGCAGGCGTCAGCTCGTCGGCGCGGGCCGTCGCGCGCGGGGCCATGTTCGTGATGCCCAGTCCGAGGGCACGCAGCTCACCCTGCTCGGCCGGCCGCAGCAGCCGGGGCGTGAATCCTGCGCCGTGCAGCGCCGGCCAGAAGCGGTTGCCGGGGCGCGCGAAATGGTGCCCGGTCGCCGCGGACACGAGGCCCGGATTGATGCCGCAGAACAGCACGCGCAGCGGCGGGTCGTCAGGACCGGGCAGCACATCCTCGATCACACGCTCGCGCGCCGCCTCCAGCTCGGCGCGGGTGAAGCCGGCCACTCAGCTCGCGGTCGCTTCGCGCCGCAAGCCGTCGGCGCCCCACCTCGCCCGGCCGGAGCCGGCCGAGCTGATGCCGAAGGCGACGGCGGTGAACGCCGCCAGCTCGGACTCGGTGAGATCGAGGGCTCCCGCGAGCAGCCGCACCGTCACCGGCCGTGGCCGCACGGTCTCGCCCGACTCGAGCTTCCCGAGCGCCCGCACGCTCAGGCCCGCCTGTTCGGCCAGCTCTTCCTGCGTGCGGGCCGCCCGAAGCCGATGATCTCGAAGCAGATCCCCGAAGATGGTCATTCGCCCCCCACTCTCGTGCTCCCCCTATGAGGACAGCGCGAGGGTGGGGGCGAGCATTACACGATCTTGTCAGGAACGGCCGTTCGGAGTAGTCCGTGCCGCCGATCGCGCTACTACTCGGCGGTGACGCCGGTGTGGACGTGCTGCTGGTCGTCCACCCAGCTGGCGTTCGCGCGGTAGTAGCCGGTCCCGCGGCCGTAGCGCTGGTCGGCGTGGAGCTCCTCGACGCCCTTCCCGGTCGACACCCCGACCGACTGGCAGTCGGGGCTGCACGCCTCGATGACGACCATCGCGCCCGCCAGCGTGCGGCCTTCCCCGGCCCGCACCGAGGCCCGCACGATCGACTTGTCGGGCGTCTCACCCTTGATGAAGACGTAGCAGACGGTGACCCCGTCGACCGGGTCGCTGCACCGTTCCTCGGTGGACTCCGGCGCCGGCGCTGCCGGTTCGGCGACGGCCGGGGCGGCGAGGCCGAGCCCGGCCGCCCCCGCCACGAGCAGGACGATCCCGGCGCGCTGTACCCGACGTGCAAGCTTTCGCATTTCCGCACTCCTGTTTCCGGTCCTCGCGATCGGATTCGCGACGAATTCCGTACCGCTGACCCAACAGGAGTGCGCTGCGTCGGAACAGGAACACCGGTGGCACTTGGCCGGAACTCCGCGGTGGGCTAGACGAATGTGGGGATTCCGCGAGAACACGACGAGCGGCACCCGTCGAAGGGTGCCGACCGCTCGCTGAGACCACGGCCGCGGGCGCGAGCCGCCGCGGCAGGCACCCAGCGCGAGGGCCTCACCCGTCGGCCCGTTCCCGCTCGGCCTGCCCCACCGGGCAGATGGCGCCGGCCTCGGTGCAGGTGGGGCGGTCGCAGAGCCGGCACACCCGCTCGGAGCTGCCGACCTCGGAGTAGACCGCGCGCAGCAGCCGGTCCAGCACCTGGGCGAGCGCCTCCTGCTCGGCGGGCGCGAGGGTGTCGACGAGCGCGGTGAGCCGGCCGCCGCGCGCGTCCAGCAGGTCCGCCGACGCAGCGCGCCCGGCGGCCGTGGGGTGCACGGCCACCCACTTGCCCAGCGTCGGGCGCCGCTCGACGAGCCCCCGCGCCTCGAGCGCATCGACCATCCGGGCGGCGGCCGACTGCGTCAGCCCGACCCGCTTACCGAGCTCGGTGACGCTGATCCCCGGATCCGCGGCCAGCACGACCAGGGCCGCCGCGCCGCTCCCGCTGGTACCGGCAGCCGCGGTGGCACCGCCCAGGACGAGGTCCGTGACGGCCAGAGCGGCCGCGCCGAGCAGGTTCGCGGTTCTCGCGCTGTCATGCATGCGTCATGCATACCCGCGCGATCGGTGAGTCATGCGGCACACTTGGCGTGTGCGCCTCCCCGTGATGCCGCCCGTCTCGCCGATGCTGGCCAAGCCGATCGGTGACATCCCCGCGGGCCAGTTGTACGAGCCGAAGTGGGACGGGTTCCGCTCGATCGTCTTCCGCGACGGCGACGAGGTGGAGATCGGCAGTCGCAACGAGCGGCCGATGACCCGCTACTTCCCCGAGGTCGTCGCGGCGATCAAGGCCAACTTCCCCGAGCGGGCCGTCGTCGACGGGGAGATCGTGGTGGCCGACACCGCCCGCAACACGCTCGACTTCGACGCCCTGCAACAGCGCATCCACCCGGCCGTGAGCCGGGTGAACCTGCTGTCCGAGCAGACGCCGGCGAGCTTCATCGCCTTCGACCTGCTCGCGCTCGGCGACGACGACCTCACCGACCGGCCGCTCGAGCAGCGCCGCGCCCTGCTGGAGGAGGCGTTGGCGCACGCGCAGCCGCCGATCCACCTGACGCCGGTCACCCGCGATCTCGACACCGCGCGGCAGTGGTTCGAGCAGTTCGAGGGCGCCGGCCTGGACGGGCTCATCGCCAAGAAGCTCGACCTGCGCTACCAGCCCGACAAGCGGGTGATGAGCAAGATCAAGCACGAGCGCACGGCCGACTGCGTGGTGGCCGGCTACCGGGTGCACAAGTCCGGCCCGGACGCGCTCGGCTCGCTGCTGCTGGGCCTGCACGACGAGCGCGGCGTGCTCAACTCGGTCGGCGTGGTCGGCGCGTTCCCGATGGCCACCCGCAGGGCCCTGCTCACCGAACTGCAGCCGCTCGTCACCACCTTCGAGGGCCACCCGTGGAACTGGGCGGCCCACGAGGGAGGCGAACGCACCCCCCGCAAGAACGAGACGAGCCGCTGGAACGCGGGCAAGGACCTGTCGTTCGTCCCGCTGCGCCCGGAGCGCGTGGTCGAGGTCCGCTACGACTACATGGAGGGTGACCGGTTCCGCCACACGGCGCAGTTCGTGCGCTGGCGCCCGGACCGCGAGCCGCAGTCGTGCACCTACGAGCAGCTGGAGCGACCGGTCAAGTTCGACCTGGCCGACGTGCTCGACGTCAAGTAGGCGACGATCGGGTACGTGACGTCTGGCCTGCGGATCCGTCTCCAGCACGCCGTCCACGGCCTGACGCCGGGCTACTTCGCGCTGGTGATGGCCAGCGGCATCATCTCCGTCGGCATGCACCTCGCCGGACGCTCCGCGCTGTCCGCAGTGCTGCTGGTGGTGTGCGCGACCTCGTTCGTGGTGCTGGTCGCCCTGACCGGCTGGCGGATCGTGGCCTACCGCGCCGCGGTCGTGGACGACTTCACCGACCCGGGGCGCGGCTTCGGCTTCTTCACCTTCATCGCGGGCGCCAACGTCCTGGGGGTGCGCCTGGGCATGGACGGGCACCACGCACTGGCCACCGGCCTGCTGGCCGTCGCCGGTGCCACCTGGCTCGTGCTGGGCTACGTCATCCCGTGGACGGCCGTCCTGGGCAGGGCCCAACGGCGCCCGGTCGTCGCGACCGCGAACGGAACCTGGTTCATCTGGGTCGTCGCGAGCCAGTCCGTGGCGGTGGCCGCGGCGTCCCTCGAGCCGGTGCTCGCGACGTTCCGCGACGGGCTGGCCGCGCTCGCGGTCTTCTCCTGGTCGGTCGGTGTCTTCCTGTACGCGGCCGCGGGTGTCTTCGTCGCCGCGCGGCTGATGATGTACGACCTGCGCCCGGTCGACCTGACCCCGCCCTACTGGGTGGCGATGGGCGCCGGCGCCATCACGGTGCTGGCCGGGGCGCGCATCGTGGAGATGGCCGATGCCCCGATGGTGCACGCCACGCGCGGTCTCGTCGCCGGCGCCTCGGTGGCGTTCTGGGCGTTCGCCACCTGGCTCGTCCCGGCGCTGGTGGCGGCGGGGTGGTGGCGCCACCGCACGCACCGCGTGCCGCTGGCCTACGAGGCCTCGCAGTGGGGCATCGTCTTCCCACTCGGGATGTACGCCGTGGCCGGGATCTACCTCGGCCGGGCGGACGACCTGCCGGTGGTCGGCGCGATCGGCGCCGCCGGGCTCTGGGTCGCGTTCGCCGCCTGGCTGCTGGCCCTGGTGGCGATGGTCAGGCACGTGTTCCGCACCGTGGTGCGGGGTGCGCGGTGACTACTGCTCCGACGCCGCCAGCTGACCACAGGCGGCGGCGATCTCGCGCCCGCGCGTGTCGCGCACGGTGCAGGCGACGCCCGCGGCCTGCACCCGCGCGACGAACTCGTCCTGCACCCGCCGCGGCGACGCGTCCCACTGGCTGCCCGGCGTGGGGTTGAGCGGGATGAGGTTGACGTGCACGCGGGAGGTGCCGATGTGCTGGCGCAACACCTTCCCCAGCAGGTCGGCGCGCCACGGCTGGTCGTTCACGTCGCGGATCAACGCGTACTCGATCGACACCCGCCGCCCGGTGGTCGTCGCGTAACGGCGCGCGGCGTCGAGCACCTCGCCGACCTTCCAGCGGTTGTTCACCGGGACGAGCGTGTCGCGCAGCTCGTCGTCGGGGGTGTGCAGCGACACCGCGAGCGTGACCGGCAGGCCTTCCGCGGTGAGCCGGTCGATCGCCGGCACCAGCCCGACCGTGGACACGGTGACGCCGCGCGCGGAGATCCCGAGCCCGTCCGGCGACGGCGAGGTGATGCGCCGGACGGCCGCGATCACGCGCTTGTAGTTGGCGAGCGGCTCGCCCATGCCCATGAACACGACGTTGGACAGGCGGGCCGGCGCACCCAGCGCGCCGTCCCGGGCCGCGGCGGCAGCCTGCCGGACCTGCTCCACGATCTCCCCGGTGGAGAGGTTGCGCTGCAGCCCGCCCTGCCCGGTGGCGCAGAACGGGCAGGCCATCCCGCAGCCGGCCTGGCTGGACACGCAGACCGTGGCGCGGTCCGGATAGCCCATCAGCACCGACTCGGCGCGGGTGCCGTCGTGGCCCTTCCAGAGCGTCTTGCGGGTGGCCCCGCCGTCGCACTCCTGCTCGAGCACCGGTGTGACCAGCGGCGGCAGCAGCTCGCGCAGGGTGTCGCGCGCCGCTTCGGGCAGATCGGTCATCGCGTCGACGTCGGCGGTGAACCGGCCGAAGTAGTGGCGCGCGAGCTGGTCGGCGCGGAAGCCGGGCAGGCCGAGCTCGCCGATCGCGGCCCGACGGTCGGCAGGGTCGAGATCGGCGAGGTGGCGCGGGGGTTGGGCGCGCCGCGGCGCGTCGAACACGAGCGGGAGGGAAGTCATGACCCCTCGATTGTGCCAGGTCGCACCGACTCCCCCCGACGCCGCAGCACGTAGCCCAGCACGGCCAGTCCCAGGGCGGGCCCCCACACCGGGAACGGGAACACCAGCAGCCCCCACAGCGCGCCCTGGCGGACCGACATCAGGATCATCGGCACCGCCGCCACCGTGAACAGCGCTGCCACTAGCGTGCCGGGCACAACGGCCGCCGCGAGTGGGACGCGCCGTCCCCGCACCACCGGCATCCAACGAGGCCAGACCTCGCCCCAGCGCGCGACCAGGCCGCTGGTCAGCACCGCGCCCGCCAGCGCGGCGAGCCCGAGGAGCAGCCCGTGCAACCGCATCTCCGGCTGGGCGGCCAGCGCCGCGGCATCCATGCCTAGTGGCCGCGGGGTGAGCCAGGTCAGCCGGTGCAGGCCGTAGGGCAGGGCGCACACCACGGCGACGACCACGGCGGCCCTCCCCCAGCGCGCCGCGGCCTCCGGGCGGGTCCACGCCGGCGCCTGCTCTGCGCCGCCCTGCACCGACCGCGCGCCGAGCACCGCCCAGACCAGGGCGCCGACGAGGAAGAACAGCATGATCGCGGACGGCGCGGCCTTCTCGACGGTGCTGGTGATCACGGCCCCGTACCGGACGAGCACCTCGGCGTCGGCCAACCCCGTGGTCCAGGCGACCACACCCGCCAGCACGAACACCGCGACCGCCGCCGGTCCCCCGCGCCACCGCCACGCACCGGCGAGCACGGTGGCGAACAGCACGGGCGGGCCGAGCATCGCCATCGCGTAGCCGATGAGCGTCAGCGGCTGCAGCCCCGGTACCGCGAGCCCGAAGACCAGCACCCACCCGACCGCGGTGCCCCCGACGACGCCGCGGGCGCGACCGGTCCCCGCGAGCGCGGCGACCCCCATGCCGGCGAGCCCGGCCCCGACGAGTACCGGCGGCACAGCGGACGCGGGCACCACGTCGAGCAGCGTCCCGCTCGGCTCGCCTGCCACCGGCGCGAACGGGTAGCTCCCGGGCCGCAGCCACCACCACAGGCCGAGTGCCAGCGTGACGGCGGACCAGACGGCGGCGAGGGCCGGGACCGGGAAGCGGCGGCGCTCCGGCCGGAGGGTCACCTGCCCGGTGCGGCCCGCCCTGGCGGCGTCCGTCCTACCTGCCTCCGTGTCGGAGAATTCCGTCCCTGCGATGTCCCTCCGGGTGCCGCCCCGGCTCGTGATCCCCATGCCGGGAACGATCCGCCGATCGGGGCCGGCACTCCTCCCGGTGCCGGGGGAAGCTCCTCCCCCGGCGGGGGGATCGCGCTGCGGGGGACGCCCATTCGGGCCCCTCCCATTTTCAACGTATAGCGCGCGGTGGGGCTTGCGGCAAGCCCCGGGTCGTGCCGCATCATCTCCGTCCGGCGACGGGACCTGCGAAAACGGGAATCGTGGCGGCCACATTCGTCGTGAACGGGAGAAGCAGTGGTGGATGTCGACAGCGGTGTGGCGACGACCGTCCCGCTCGGTCGCCTCGTGCTGGAGTTCGAGGAGATCGATCGGAGCCGGATCGCAGGCGTCGGCGGCAAGGGCGCGCACCTGGGAGAGCTCTCGCGGATCGCGGGCGTCCACGTGCCGGCAGGCTTCTGCGTGACGACCGAGGCGTTCGGTCGGGTCCTGGCGGGGTTACCGTCCCTCGAGGATCGCCTCGAACGGCTGTCGGACCTCGACCCCGACGACCGGGACGCGATCGGTGCGATCAGCGCGGAGATCCGCGATGCCATCGGCGGGTTCCCCCTCCCCGATGATCTGGCAACGGTGATCACGCGATCGCTCGCCCGCGTGGGCGAGAGCGCCGCGTACGCCGTGCGATCCAGTGCGACGGCCGAGGACCTGCCCACCGCCTCCTTCGCGGGCCAGCAGGACACGTACCTGAACGTCGTGGGTCCTGAGGCGGTCCTCGATCACGTCAGGTCGTGCTGGGCCTCGCTGTTCACCGAACGGGCGGTGACCTACCGCCTGCGCCACGGGGTCGACCACCGCACGGCCCGCATGGCCGTGGTCGTGCAGCAGATGGTGACGCCGGACGCGTCGGGCGTCCTGTTCACGGCCGACCCCGTGACGTCGAACCGGAAGGTCACGAGCGTGGAGGCCGTGCTCGGCCTCGGAGAGGCGCTGGTCTCCGGGCTGGTGAACGCGGACAGCTACACGGTGCGCGACGGTGCCGTCGTCGACCGGACGGTCGCGGTCAAGGACCGGGCCGTCCGCGCCGCCCCCGGTGGCGGCACGCGGGAGCAGCCGGTCGAGGAGGAGCAGCAGCGTCGGCCGGCGCTGACCGACGCGCAGGCGGTGCGCCTCGCGGCCCTGGGACGGCGGATCGAGGCGCACTTCGGCTGTCCGCAGGACATCGAGTGGTGCCTGGTCGACGGCGAGTTCCGGATCGTCCAGAGCCGGCCGATCACGACGCTGTTCCCCGCGCCGGTGGCCGACGACGGGGACGGCCACGTCTACCTCTCGGTCGGTCACCAGCAGATGATGACCGACGCGATGACGCCACTGGGCCTGTCCGTGTGGCAGATGACCACGCCGCGGCCCATGTCCGAGGCCGGCGGGAGGCTGTTCGTCGACGTCACCCCGATCCTGGCATCGCCTGGCCGCGACGGCTTCCTGGACGCCGTGGGCCGGTCCGACCCGCTGACCCGGGACGCGCTGCAGACGGTCATCGACCGCGGCGACGTCGTCCCGGCACCGTCGGGCGCGGAGGCCGACGTGCCGCCCGCAGGTGGCGCGCCGACGCCGCTCGACGCCGACCCGGCGCTCGTCGAGGAGCTGATCTCGGCCGGCCGGGCATCCCTCGCCGCGCTCGCACGCGACATCCGGGCCCATCAGGGCCCGGACCTGCTCGACTTCATCGTGGAGGACTTCAAGGAGCTGAGGCGGCTGCTGTTCGACCCGCGCAGCCACCGCGTGTTCACCACGGCGATGGACGCCGCGTGGTGGCTGGGCGAGCACATGCGCGCCTGGCTGGGCGAGGAGGACGCGACCGACGCGCTCACGCAGTCCGTGCCGCACAACGTCACGTCGGAGATGGGGCTCGCCCTCCTGGACGTGGCCGACGTGATCCGCCCGCATCCGGAGGTGGTGGCCTTCCTGCGCGGCGTCGAGGACGACGACCTGGACGGTCTGCCCGCGGTGCCGGGCGGCCGCGAGGCGCACGACGCGCTGCGCGCCTATCTCGACAGCTACGGCATGCGCTGCGTCGGGGAGATCGACATCGGCAGGCCGCGGTGGAGCGAGCGCCCCGCCGCCCTCGTCCCCCTGATCCTCGGACACGTCGAGAACTTCGGACCCGGCGCCGGCCCACGGCGTTTCGCACGAGGCCGGCAGGTCGCGCGGGAGAAGCAGCAGGAGCTGCTGGAACGCCTGCGCACGCTGCCCGACGGGGAACGGAAAGCCGACGAGACCACGGCGATGATCGATCGCCTCAGGACCTTCATCGGGTACCGGGAGTACCCCAAGTTCTCCATGGTCAGCCGCTACGCCCTCTACAAGGCGGCCCTGTGGGGCGAGGCCGAGCGCCTCGTGCGCGACGGTGTGCTCCGCGACCGGCAGGACATCCTCTTCCTCCGGTTCGACGAGCTGCACGACGTCGTCCGTACCAGGCAGGTCGACGATCAGCTGATCCGCGAACGCGAGGAGGCGTTCGTCGGGTACCAGGCGCTGACACCTCCCCGCGTGCTCACCTCGGACGGCGAGGCCCTCGCCGGGGCCTACCGGCGCGACGGCATCCCCACCGACGCCCTGGTCGGGCTGGCGGTGTCCCGGGGAACCGTCGAGGGGCGCGCCCGCGTCGTCCTGGACATGTCCGAGGCCGATCTCGAACCGGGCGACATCCTCGTCACGGCCTTCACCGACCCCAGCTGGTCGCCCGTCTTCGTCACGATCGAGGCCCTGGTGACGGAAGTGGGCGCCATGATGACCCACGGTGCCGTGGTCGCCAGGGAGTACGGCCTGCCGGCCGTCGTGGGTGTCGAGGGCGCCACCCGGCTGATCCGGGACCGGCAGCGGATCCGCGTGGACGGCACGAACGGGTACGTCGAGATCCTCGCGTAGCGGACCGGTGGCCTCGTGCGGTGGTCAGCGGCGGACGCGGTGGCGCGCCTCGGCCAGCAATCCGGTGCGATGCGCGCTCGTCAGCCAGAACAACGCACCTGCGACGAGCCCGACGAGACCCTGCGGGTAGAGCTTTCCCGCCGAGTCGAGCGCGAGCAACGCGCCCGCCGCACCGAGCACCATCAGCGCACCGCCGAGCGCGACCAGCGATCGCTCGTCCAGCTGCGAGGACAGCATCATCAGCGCGGCACCCACGAGGGCCGCCGCCGCCGGGACCGCGAGCTCGCCCCACGACAGGCTGCTCAGCACCGTGCCTGCGACCGCGACCAGCGCCGCGGTGATGCCCAGCAGCCGCAGGAAGCGGCCCCGTCCGCGGTGCGGGAGGGGCTCGCCCGCGCCGTGCCGGCCGCGCAGGGCCATCACCAGCAGGGCGGTGAGCCCGAGGCCCGCGGCGAGCACGACGGTGCCCGGGCCGCCGTCCAGGGCGGCGGCACCGACCGTCCACCACACCGCGCCGACGATCGGCTCGAGGTAGGGCACCCGGGTCGCGCGCATGTCCTCCACGGTAGCGAGAAGCGTCCCGCCCGATCCCCACGCCCGCCCCACGCCGGTTCTGCGAGGGTCTGCGAAGATCCCCCGCTCCCGCCCACCACCACGAGGAGTCCCCGATGGCCGAGCCCGCTCCCCTGACCCGTCGCACCGTCGTGACCGGCGCCGGTGCCGCCGCCGTCGGGGCCGGCCTGCTCGTGACCGGCTGCTCCACCGCGCCGCCGCCCGCAGCGCCCGCCGACGCGAGCGCGGGCACGCCGGTCGGCCCGGCCGCCGACGTCCCGGTGGGCAGCGCCCAGATCTTCGACGCCGCCGGGGTGGTGGTCTCCCAGCCCAGCGCGGGCAGCTATGCGGCGTTCTCCACGGCATGCCCGCACCAGGGCTGCGCGGTGTCGTCGGTGGAGGGCACCAGCATCGTGTGCCCGTGCCACGGCAGCACGTTCGGCCTGGACGGCAGCGTGCTGCAGGGTCCGGCGGAGGCACCGCTCGAGAGCCGCGACATCACCGTGACGAACGGCGAGATCACTCTGGCGTGATCGGGTCCTTGCGCCGCACGTGCAGGCGGTAGCGCACCGGGAACTCGACCCCGGTGGTCTCGGCGATGGCCCGCTCCGCCACACCGCGGGAGAACTCGATCCGCAGCACGGCCTCGAGCGTGGCCCGGTCCGGGAAGCGCCAGATCGTGGGCACCCGGCGCATCGAGAAGCCCGCCCGCTCGAAGAAGGCCTCCACGCGGGCGGGGTCGTAGCGTGGCAGATCCGCGCGCATCCAGCGGCCGTACGGCGGCGCGGTGGCGTCCAGGTCGACGATCGCGAGCGCACCACCGGGGCGCAGCACGCGCTGCGCCTCCGCCAGCCCCGGCTCGCACCCCGGGCCGAAGAAGTACGCGGTGCGCGCGTGCACCAGATCCGCGCTGGCGTCCGGCAGCGGCAGGGCGGCGGCCCCGCCCCGGAACACCCGCGCCTGCCCGTCCACCCGCGCGCGGGCCCGCTCGACGAGCGGCGCATGCGGCTCCACCCCGGTGACCGACGCCGCACCGGCCGCGAACACCGGCAGGTGGAAGCCGTCGCCGCAGCCCACGTCCAGCACGTCGAGCCCATCCCACGGCACGACCTCGCGCAACGCGGCCCAGATCGCACCCTCGGCGTCCTGCGCACGGTTCTCGCGCTCGTAGACGTCGGGCCACTTCCAGATGTTGGGGCTGGGGATCGCCGGGTCCGGCTCGGCCGCCACGACGCGGCGGAACGCGTCGATCACGGGACGATGATGCTGAGCAGGGCCCACGCGACCACCGCGGTGGGCAGCAGCGAATCCAGCCGGTCCAGCAGGCCCCCGTGGCCGGGCAGCAGCGTGCTCATGTCCTTGATGCCGAGGTCGCGCTTGACCATCGACTCGATCAGGTCGCCCAGCGTGGCGCAGGTGACCAGCAGGGCGCCCGTGAGCGCACCCGCCCACCACGCGCCGCCGAGCAGGAAGTGCACGCACAACGCCCCCGCGACCATGCCGACCAGCTGCGACCCGCCGAAGCCCTCCCACGACTTCTTCGGGCTGATCGTCGGCGCCATCGGGTGCCGGCCCAACAGGACGCCCGCCGCGTAGCCACCGACGTCCGAAGCCACGCCGCACAGCATGAACGTGAGCACCCGACCGAGCCCGTCGTCGGCCACGAGCATCAGCACCGCGAACGAGCAGAACAACGGGACGTACGTGGCCGTGAACAGGCCTGCGGTGACGTCCCGGACGTAGTGCGCGGCTCCCGCGCGCATCCGCCACAGCAGCACCGCGAGCGCGGTGAGGGCGAACGCGGCCCCGAGACCGTACAAGCCGAACGGCCAGGACGACCAGATCATCGCCTGGCCGCCGAGGAGCAGGATCGGCAGCGGCACCGCGATCCCGGCACCGCGGCGCAGGGCACCGGCGAGCTCCCACGTGGCGACGGCGGTGGAGATCGCCAGCACGCCGACGAAGAAGTGCCTCTCGATCAGCAACGACGACAGGATGACGACACCCAGCCCCACGCCGACGGCGATCGCCGCGGCCAGATCGCGCCCGGCACGAGACGGGCGGCGGGCCGGAGGGGGCACCATCGCCGCGGCGTGCGGGGAGGACGAGGCGGTCACCGTCAGACTTCGAGCAGCTCGGTTTCCTTGTGCTTCACCAGGTCGTCGACCTGGTGGACGTAGCGGTCGGTGGCGCTCTGCAGTTCCTTCTCGGCGCGCCCGACCTCGTCCTCACCCGCCTCGCCGTCACGGACGATGCGGTGCAGCTCGTCCATCGCCTTGCGGCGGATGCTGCGGATGGTGACGCGCGCGTCCTCACCCTTGGCGCGCGCCAGCTTCACCATCTCGCGGCGCCGCTCCTCGGACAGCTGCGGGATGACGATGCGGATGATCTGCCCGTCGTTGCTCGGGTTGAGCCCGAGGTCGGAGTTGCGGATCGCGGTCTCCAGCGCCTTGAGCTGGCTCGCGTCGTAGGGCTTGATGACAGCCATCCGCGCCTCGGGCACGTTGATGGACGCGAGCTGGTTGATCGGGGTCATCGCGCCGTAGTACTCGACCGCCACGCGGGAGAACATGTTGGGCGTTGCGCGCCCGGTGCGCACGGAGGCCAGGTCGTCCTTGGCGACGGCGACCGCCTTCTCCATCTTCTCCTCGGCGTCGAAGAGCGTCTCGTCGATCACGGCCTGTCCCTGCCTTCCTGCCCAGATCCATGTTCCCAGCCCGGGGTGCTGACCAGGGTGCCGATCCTCTCACCCCGCACGGCGCGGGCGATGTTGCCCTCCGCGAGCAGGTTGAACACGATGATCGGCATCTTGTTGTCCATGCAGAGGCTGAACGCGGTGGCATCGGCCACCTTCAACCCCTGCTCCAGCACCTCGCGGTGGGTGATCTCGTCGTACAGCTTGGCGTCGGGATCGATCTTGGGGTCGGCGGTGAAGACCCCGTCGACGCCCTTCGCCATCAGCACGACCTCGGCCCCGATCTCCAACGCCCGCTGCGCCCCTGCGGTGTCGGTGGAGAAGTACGGCATGCCGACGCCGGCGCCGAAGATCACGACGCGGCCCTTCTCCAGGTGCCGGATCGCGCGGCGGGGGATGTAGGCCTCCGCGACCTGCCCCATCGTGATGGCGGTCTGGACGCGGGTGTCGACGTGGTGCTCGCGCTCGAGGAAGTCCTGCAGCGCGAGGCAGTTCATGACGGTGCCGAGCATCCCGATGTAATCCGCGCGGGCGCGGTCCATGCCGCGCTGCTGCAGCTCCGAACCGCGGAAGAAGTTGCCCCCGCCGATCACCACGGCGACCTGCGCGCCGGTGGCGACGACCTCGGCGATCTGGCGGGCGATGGTCTCGACCACCCCCGGATCGACCCCGACCGCCCCGCCGCCGAACATCTCGCCGCCGAGCTTGAGCAGTACGCGGCGGAAGCCGGGGCCGGAGCCGTCGAAGCCGATCCGTGGTGAGGTCATCGTGTCCCGTCAGTCGTGGGTGTCGCGCCGATCAGGCGTGGCCGACCTCGAAGCGGGCGAACCGCGTGACGGTGATGCCCGCCTCGTCGAGGAGCTGCTTCACCGTCTTCTTGGACTCGTCGAGCACCGAGACCTGCTCGAGCAGGACCGAGTCGCTGTAGAACTTCTTGACCTTGCCCTCGACGATGCGCGGAACGATCGCCTCCGGCTTGCCCTCTTCCTTGGCCGCGACCTCCGCCTCCCGGCGCGTGGCGTCGAGCACCTCCGCCGGCACCTCCTCGCGGGTGGTGAACTGCGGCCCCGCGGCGGCGATGTGCATCGCCACGCTGCGCGCGGCGTCGACATCCGAACCGTCGTACGCGACGAGCGTGCCGATCGCCGGCGGCAGGTCGGTGGAGCGGCGGTGCAGGTAGAGGACCACCGGCCCGTCGATGTGCACGTACTGCTTGATCTGGAGCTTCTCGCCGATCCGGCCGGCGAGCGACTGCACCGCGTCGGCCACCGTGCCGCCGTCGAGCGGCGCGGCCTTCAGCGCCTCCAGGTCTGCGGGCTTCTGCTCGAGCGCCACCTGCAGGACGGCGTCGGCGAGCTTCTGGAAGTCGGGGCTCTTCGCCACGAAGTCGGTCTCGCTGTTGAGCTCGATCATCGTGCCACCGGATGCTGCGACCAGACCGTTGGTCGTGGTGCGCTCGGTACGCTTGTCGACCGACTTCGCGCTCTTCTCGCGCAGCGCCTCGACAGCCTCCTCGATGTTGCCGTCCGACGCCTCGAGCGCCTTCTTGCAGTCCATCATCCCGGCGCCGGTGAGCTCCCGGAGGTTCTTGATGTCGGCGGCGGTGTAGTTCGCCATGATGGTGCCTTTTCGTCCGTTTCTCGTGGGCGGGGCGGAGGTCGGGCTCCGCCGCAGGGCCGGTGCGCCCGGCCCTGCGGCGGCAGCGATCAGCTCGCGGTCTGCTGCGTGCCGTTGCTGGTGGAGGCCGGTGCGGCCTCGACGGCCGGGCTGGGCGACTCCGCGGCCTGGCCGGCGGCGGTGAGGCTGGCGCCGTCGGACCCGGCACCCTCGGTGAGCAGGTTCTGCTCCCACTCGGCCAGCGGCTCGTCGGTGCCGACGCCCGCCTCCGGCTTGTCCTCCGCGTCGCCGCCGCGGGCCCGCGCCGAACGCGCCATGAGGCCGTCGGCGGCAGCACGCGCGATCACCTTGGTGAGCAGCGCGGCCGAGCGGATCGCGTCGTCGTTGCCCGGGATCGGGAAGTCGACCTCGTCGGGGTCGCAGTTGGTGTCCAGGATGGAGACCACCGGGATGCCCAGCTTGCGGGCCTCGCCGACGGCGATGTGCTCCTTCTTGGTGTCCACGATCCACACCGCGCTCGGCACCTTGGTCATGTCGCGGATGCCGCCGAGGGTCTTCTCGAGCTTGGTCTTCTCGCGGGTCAGCATGAGGATCTCCTTCTTGGTGCGACCCTCGAAGCCCCCCGTCTGCTCCATCGACTCGAGCTCCTTCATCCGCTGAAGGCGCTTGTGCACGGTCTGGAAGTTGGTGAGCATGCCGCCCAGCCAGCGCTGGTTGACATACGGCATGTTGACCCGGCCCGCCTCGTCGGCGATGGCCTCCTGCGCCTGCTTCTTCGTGCCGACGAACATGACCGTGCCGCCGTGGGCGACGGTCTCGCGGACGAACTCGTAGGCCCGGTCGATGTACGACAGGGTCTGCTGCAGGTCGATGATGTAGATGCCGTTGCGCTCGGTGAGGATGTAGCGCTTCATCTTCGGGTTCCAGCGCCGGGTCTGGTGCCCGAAGTGCACGCCGGAATCCAGCAACTGCTTCATGGTGACGACGGCCACGGCCGGTACTCACCCTCTCGTCGGGCGCGACCGCTGTGCGGTCCCGCATGCGGTTTCGCGGAGCGCCGGTCGGCGGCACCGCCCTGGCGTGGCGCCGGTGGCCGGACCCGGGAGGCCCGGGACCGCCCGTCCACCGCTCCCGCTCGAGGCGGGTGCGCGCACGCGCGAAGTCACCCCGACCCAGTCGAGGTGCAGGTCGAGTGTACGCCGCGGGCCCGGTCGCCCCGACGCCGCATCCCGCGGCCGTCCACCTCGGCGCGGCGCCGTCCACAGGCGACGGGCACGGGCACCACGGCGCGTCCGGACGGGAGAGGCTGCGGGCGTGGACGGACGGGTGCGGCGCGGAGCCGTCCTCCTCGTGCGGCTCGCCGTCGTGGCCCTCCTCGCCGCCACCGGGACCGGGGCCACGCAGGCCCCCGCGCCCGGGCAGGCGCCGCCCGCGGGCCCGCCCGGTGCGGGAGTGCCCGCCCCGGGCGCACGCTATGCGTGGCCGCTGCTGCCACCGCCCGAGGTCGCCGCGCCCTTCCGGGCTCCCGGGCACCGGTACGGGCCGGGGCACCGCGGCGCCGACCTCACCGGCGCCGCCGGGCAGGCCGTGCTCGCCGCCCGCGCGGGCACCGTGGTGTTCGCCGGGCCGGTGGCCGGTCGCGCCGTGGTGTCCGTCCAGCACGACGACGGGCTGCGCACGACCTACGAGCCGGTGCGCCCGCTCGTGGCCGCGGGCGCCGTCGTGCGGGCGGGCGACGTCCTCGGGCGGCTCGAACCCGGCCATCCCGGCTGCGCGCCCGCCACCTGCCTCCACTGGGGTGTGCGGCGCGGGCGGCTGGACTACCTCGACCCGCTCGTGCTGCTGCGCCCGCCGCACGTGCGGTTGCTGCCGGTGCCGACGCCGTGGCCCGCGGTCGCGCTCGTCGCGGGTGTCCTGCCGTGAGGCGGTGGCTCAGCCGGCCGCCAGTTCCTCGAGCCGCCCGCGCAGGCGCCCGACCAGCCGGGTGTGCAGCTGGCAGACCCGCGACTCGGTCACGCCGAGCAGCCGGCCGATCTCGGCGAGCGTGCGGTTCTCGAGGTAGTACAGCCGCACCACGGCCCGGTCGCGCTCACCCAGCTGCGCGACCGCCTGGGCGAGCTGGCGCAGGGTCTCGGTGGTCTGCACGACGGTCATCGGGTCAGGGGCGGCCTCGTCGGCCAGCACCTCCGACACGCCACTGCTGTTCTCGTCCAGCGCCTCCACGCTGATCAGCTGCACCTGGCGGCTGCCCGAACGCAGCTCGTGGACGCCGACGCCGACCTCCGCGGCGAGCTCACCGTCGGTGGGCGCCCGCAGCAGGCGCGCCTCGAGGCGTTCCTGCGCACGGTCCAGCTCGCGGGCCCGCCCCCGGACGGTGCGCGGCACCCAGTCCTGCGCGCGCAGCTCGTCGATGATCGCTCCGCGGATGCGCGGGACCGCGTAGCTCTCGAAGCGGGGGCAGCGCTCGGGGTCGAAGCGCTCGATGGCATCGATCAGGCCGAAGACCCCGCACTGCACCAGGTCACCGACCTCGACGTAGGAGGGCAACGCGCTCCCCAGCCGGTGCGCGACGGCCCGCAGGAGCGGCGAGTAGTGCACGACGAGACGGTCACGCAACGCACGGCTGGGCTCGGCCAGGAACTCCTCCCACAGCTCGTCGACCGATGCCGGGGCGGCCGGCCGCACCGCCACCTGCACGACCGGGCCGGGTAGCGCTCTGAGCTGCGCCGAAGGGGCCTGTACGACGTTATGCCCTCGGGTGCGCCTGCTCATGAACCACCTTCAGCCGCTCGACCGTCACCTGCGTGTAGAGCTGAGTGGTTGCTAGCTTAGCGTGACCGAGTAACTCCTGTACGTAACGGAGGTCCGCGCCGCCCTCGAGCATGTGCGTTGCCGCAGCGTGGCGCAGGCCATGGGGCCCCACATCCGGCGCGCCGGGCACCGCGGACAGCGCCCCGTGCACGATCCCGCGCGCGACCCGCGTGTCGAGCCTGCCGCCCCGCACACCGAGCAGCAGCGCGCGCGGCGATCCGGGCCGCGCCAGCGCCCCGCGGCCCCGCGCCAGCCACCGTCGCAGCGCGTCGGAGGCGGGGACACCGTAGACGACGGTGCGCTCCCGGTCGCCCTTCCCGACGACCCGCAGCGCGCGCCGTTCACCGTCGACGTCGTCCAGGTCGAGGGCGCACAGCTCGGCGACGCGCACCCCGGTGGCGTAGAGCATCTCCAGCACCAGCAGGTCGCGCAGTGCCACCGGTTCGTCCTCCGCCGCCCCGCTGCCGGCGGCGTGGAGCACGGCGGCGGCCTCCTCGGCGGTGGGGACCTCGGGGACCGCGTGCCGTGGTCGGGGTGACACGAGCCGCGCACCGGAGTCGGAGGGCAGCCGTCCGGTGCGGTGCGCCCACGCGCTGAAGGTGCGGGCGGCCGCCGCGCGCCGGGCCAGCGTGGCCCGGCCGAGCCCCGCCGCGTGCCCGGCGGCCAACCAGCGGCGCAGCAGGGGCAGATCGACCTCGTGCAGGTGGCCGACGCCCGCGAGCAGACCCGCGAGATCGCTGCGGTAAGCCCGCACGGTGTGCGCCGAGCGACCCTGCTCCAGCGCCAGGTGCCTCAGGAACGCGTCCAGTGCTGCCGCCGGCTCGGGCGCGATCTCCAGCGAGGGCGACATCGCCCGACCGTGCGCGCACCCGGACCCGTGGTCAAGCACCGGCCGCGCGTGTCGAGGCCGCCTGCGCTGCGGGGCAGCGGCGCCAGCGGCCGTCCCGATGCTCCACGAGCCCCCGGCGCTCCAGCGCGACGAGGGCCGACCGCACCGCGCCGATCGGCACCCCGGACTCGAGCGCGAGCCAGCGCGAATCGCGGGCGACGCGCGCCGGCAGCGCGTCGTGGACGCGGGCGGCCGCCGCGTCGAGCCCGTCGGTGACGCGGGCGGCTCCGGCCTCCAGCGGCTCGGCGAGGTGCACCCCCATCGGCGCCACTGCCTCCAGCACCTCCTCGGTGCGCGTGACCAGCAGCGCACCGTCCCGGACGAGACGGTGACAGCCGGCCGACAGGCCCGATGTGACCGCACCGGGCACGGCCATCACCGGCCGGCCGAGCGAGGCGGCGTCGGAGGCGGTGCGTTGCGCACCGCTGCGCAGCGCCGCCTCGACGACCACGGTGCCCCCGGCGAGGCCCGCGATGATCCGGTTGCGCACGAGGAAGCGGTGCCGCGCAGGCACGCTGCCCGGTGGGTACTCGCTCACGACGAGCCCACCGGCGGCGATCCGCTCCAGGAGCAGCTGGTGCGACGCGGGATAGGGGCGCTCGACGCCGCAGGCGAGCACCGCCGTGGTGGGCCCATCGACGGCGAGGGCACCCCGGTGCGCGGCGCCGTCGACACCGATGGCGGCACCGGAGACGACCGTGTAACCACGGTCGGCGAGCCCGGCGCCCAGCTCGCCCGCCACGTGGAGGCCGTAGCTCGTGGCCGCGCGCGCCCCCACGACGGCCACCGCCCGCCCGCTGAGCGTGCGGAGCACGCCGCTCCCGCGCACCCAGAGCGCGAGCGGCGGCGCCAGCTCCGCCACCCCGGCCGCATCGAAGGCCTCGAACGCATCGGCGGGCCACTCGTCGTGCTCCGGAACTAGCAAGCGCGCCCCGGCCGCGGCGGCGGCCGCGAGATCCGCGTCCTCGCGGTGCACCGCCCGGCGCACCCCGGTCTCCCCCGCCACCTGCTCACCGACCCGGCCGGCGTGCACCCACTCCGCCGCCTCCACGGGCCCCACCTCGGCCACGAGCTCGGCCAGCGCGGGGGCGGGCGGCTCGGCGACCCGGGACAGGTACGCCCGCGCGCGCAGGAGCCGCACGTTCATGCCGCCCTCCGGTCCCGGAAGTACAGCGCGGTCTCGATCAGGTCCTCGTCGGGCCGATCGCGCCCGCCCAGGTCGGCCAAGGTCCAGGCCACCCGCAGCGCGCGATCGGCCCCCCGCGCGGTGAGCTCCCCCGCGCGCAGCCCGGCGTCGAGCGGGCGCACGACCGGCCGGGGCAGCGCGAACCGCGTGCGCAGGACCGGACCCGGCACCTCCGCGTTGGTGCGCCAGCCGAACGCCGACCAGCGCTGCGCGGCGGCAGCCCGGGCGGCATGCACGCGGGCCCGGACCGTGGCGGTGTCCTCGCCCTCTCCGGACGCCGCGGAGAGCGCCGTGACCGGGAACATCCGGGCGCGCAGGTCGACGCGGTCGAGCAGCGGACCCGACAGCCGGCCCAGGTAGCGCCGCCGCACCAGCGACGGGCAGACGCAGTCGCGGTCGTGTGCCGGCGCGCAGGGGCACGGGTTGGCCGCCAGCACGAGCTGGAACCGCGCCGGGTAGGCAACGGTGCCCTCGGCCCGGGCCAGCCGCACCTCGCCCTCCTCCAGCGGGGTGCGCAGGGCATCGAGCATGGCCGCTCCCCACTCCGGCGCCTCGTCCATGAACAGGACGCCGAGGTGGGCCAGCGACACCGCGCCGGGCCGGGCGAGCCCGCTGCCCCCGCCCACGAGCGCGGCCATCGAGCTGGAGTGGTGGGGCGCCACGAAAGGCGGGACCGTGCTCAGCGCGTCGCCTCCGGGCAGCCGACCCGCGACCGACCGGACGGCCGCGAGCGCGAGCGCCTCCTCCGCACCCAGCCGCGGCAGCAGACCGACGAAGCGCTGCGCGAGCATGGTCTTCCCGGTGCCCGGCGGCCCCACCAGCAGCACGTGGTGACCGCCGGCCGCGGCGATCTCCATGGCGTGCCGCGCGTCGTCCTGGCCCACGACGTCGGCGAGGTCGAGCGGCTGCACCACCTCGTCGTGGACGACCGGACCCGGCCTGTGCAGGGCGTGGCCGTGCTGCAGGAACGCCAGCACCGCGTCGAGGCCGGCCGCCCCGTGCACCTCGATGCCCTCCACGAGGGCGGCCTCGGTCAGTGCGGACTCGGGCACCACGGCCCGCTCCATCCCGGCCGCGCGCGCCGCGAGCAGGCACGGCAGCACGCCGCGGACGGGCCGCAGCCTGCCGTCGAGCGCCAGCTCCCCGAGCAGGACGGTGCGATCGAGCGCGGCCTGCGGCAGGACCTCCTTCGCGCCGAGCACGGCACAGGCGAGCGCCAAGTCGAATGCGCTGCCCGCCTTGCGCAACGTGGCCGGTGAGAGAGCCAGCACGATCCGCTGGTTGGGCCATTTCTGATCGCTGTTGACGATGGCCGCGCGGACGCGGTCCTTCGACTCGTGCAACGCGGCGTCGGGCAAGCCGACCAGGTGGAACCCCGGCAGCCCGTCCCCGACGTCGGCCTCGATCTCGACCACGTGCCCGTCGACGCCGAGCAGGGCCACCGAATGCGCGCGTGCGAGCGGCATCAGAACGCCGCCTCGTAGTGCTGGACCGCGACCGGCGCGCCGGGCTCGGCCACCACGGCGAGCACGTCGAACCGGATCTCGCACCAGCGGACCCGGTGTGCCGCGAGCCAGGCCTGGGTGATCAGCCGGATGCGGGCCGCCTTGCGCCGGTCGACCGCTTCGGCCGGCGCCCCGAACCGCGTGCTCGAGCGCGTCTTGACCTCGCACACGACCAGCCGGGCGGAATCGGTGGCGACCAGGTCGAGCTCGCCGTGGCGGCACCGCCAATTGCGGGACAGGACCACCAGTCCCTGCTGCTCGAGGTACTTCGCCGCGAGGTCCTCACCGCGGCGCCCGAGCTCGTCCTTCGCTGCCATACCGACAACGATCGGCCAGGTGGGCGGCGCGGGACAGCCCGATCGGAGAACTGTGGACAGCCGGGAGGCGAGGTGGACAACTCGCCCCGGCCGACGCGGAACCGTCGCAGGCCTACGGGCCGAACTGGTCGCCCTCCGGGAGCCGCAGGTCCGGCTTGTCCAGCTCCTCCACGTTGACGTCCTTGAACGTCAGTACCCGGACGTTCTTCACGAACCGCGCGGGCCGGTACATGTCCCACACCCACGCGTCGGACATCCGCACCTCGAAATAGATCTCCCCGTCGGCGTTGCGCGCGGCAACGTCGACCGAGTTGGCCAGGTAGAAGCGACGCTCCGTCTCCACGACGTAGGAGAACTGGGCGACGATGTCCCGGTACTCCTTGTAGAGCGTGAGCTCCATCTCGGTCTCGTACTTCTCGAGATCCTCGGCGCTCACGGTGCTACCCCTCCTCCGACACCGTCGGACGTCCCGACGACGAGCGCCCCATTGTGGACCAGACCCTCCGCGAGGTCCTCGGCGAGCCCCGACTCGATGGTGTCGTCCCCCATCTGGTCCAGGATCTCCTCGTCCGACGGCGCGGCGGGCGGCCGCAGCCCGTCGCGGGCCGCGCGGACGTTGACGAACGAGTAGCGGTGCACCCGGCTCGGGCCGTGCACGAGCATGGCCTCGTCGTGCACCGGCGTGCAGTAGCCCTTGTGCTCGGCGAAACCGTACTCGGGGAACTCCGCGTCGAGCCCAACCATGATCCGGTCCCGGGTGACCTTCGCCAACACCGACGCGGCCGCCACGCACGCCGCGACCTGGTCGCCCTTCTGCACCGCCAGCGCGGGGCTGCCGAACCCCCGTACCGCGAACCCGTCGGTCAGGACGTAGCCCGGCCGGTCGCTCAACCCGGCGACGGCCCGGCGCATCCCCTCGATGTTCGCCACGTGCACACCGCGGCGGTCGACCTCCTCGGGCGGGATGACGACCACGGCCGCATCCTGCGCACGGCGGGTGATCAGCGCGTAGTACTCCTCGCGCGCCGCCGCCGTGAGCAGCTTGGAGTCGGTCAGCCCCTCCAGCCGCTTGGCGTCGCCCGGCCGCAGGACGCAGGCGGCCACCACCAGCGGGCCGGCGCATGCGCCCCGCCCGGCCTCGTCGACGCCCGCGACCGGCCCCAGACCGTGCCGGTGCAGGGTGCTCTGCAGGGTCCAGCTGCCCGACCGGCGCACCACGGCGCGGGTCGGGCGCAGTTCGGGCGGCAGGGTGGGGCGCACAAGGCGGCGCGGGCGCCTGCGGGCTACGGGTCGTGCGGCCATCGGGAAGCAGTGTCCGCCAGGTGTCCGGGAGGCACGCGCTCAGGGTCGCCGGTGCGGGAGGAACTCCGGGTCTGCCGCCTGCCGGCGACGGCGGGCCACGGCCGGCGGCAGCGTGCCGACCAACCCGAGGGCGATCGGAGCGCCGGCCCCCGCACCCATGCCGACGGCCGTGGACTGCGGGTCGTCCGCCGCGATCCACCCGAACCGGTCGAACGGCAGCACGACCAGCCGGGCCAGCCCGATGACGTTCTCCACCGGCACGGCGCCGTGGTCGGGCACCCGCGAGTCGGCCGAGTTGTTGCGGCTGTCGCCCATCATCCACAGGTGCCCCTCGGGGACCGTGACGGGCCCGAACGGTGCCTGCTTGGGCGGGCCGGCCTCGGGGAGGTAGTAGACGTAGGGCTCGTCGAGCTGTTCGCCGTCCACCATGACCTGGCCGCGCGCGTCGCAGCACTGCACGGTCTGGCCGCCGACGGCGATGATCCGCTTGACGAAGTCCTTCTCGTCCGGCGGGGCGAGCCCGATCAGGGACCCGAACAGCTGCAGGCCCTGCACCACGGCGTTGCCCGGCTCCGCGACGTCGACCTCGCTGCTCCAGCTCTCCGGGCCGCGGAACACCACGACGTCACCCGGAGCGGGGTCGGTGAACCGGTAGGTGATCTTGTCGACGAGCACGCGGTCGTTGTTGCACCCGGTGCAGCCGTGCAGCGTGGTCTCCATCGACCCGGACGGGATCACGTAGACCTTCGCGAGGAACGTCTGGATCAGGAACGTGAGCACCAGCGCCGTGACGATGAGGATCGGCAGTTCTTTCCAGAACGTGGGGCGCCGCCGCCGGCCGGGGCGGACCTTGCGGCCACTCGCCTCCACCTGCTCGCGGTACTCCGACGCCGGCCGCCCCTCCGGGGACGCGCCCGCACGACGGCGGTGCCGCCCCGGTGCCTCCGCATCGCCCAGCAGGTCACCGTGGACGATGGTGGGCTCGTCGTCAGCGGGATCGGGGCGCCCGGACCCGAGCTGCGGCGCCGGGTGAGCACCGTTCGGTCCCGGTGGCGGCGCGCCGTTCAGCGGGCGTGCACCACCGACCGGCCCGCCGGGAGGCATCCCGTTCGGAGCCCCCGGCCGCGGACCGGAGCGTCCCGCCGGTGGGTAGGGGTGGCGACCCTCGCCGGGCTCGAACCGAGGGGGCACCCGACGGTCGTCGGGGAGCTCGGGGAGGGCCACGCCCACGAGGCTACGGCAACCGCTGTAGCGCGGTCAGGACGCGGACGGGGTCTCGCGCTTCTCCTTGATCTTCGCGGCCTTGCCGCGCAGATCACGCAGGTAGTAGAGCTTGGCGCGGCGCACGTCGCCGCGGGTGAACAGCTCGATCTTGTCGATGTTCGGGGAGTGCACCGGGAAGGTGCGCTCGACGCCGACACCGAACGAGACCTTGCGAACGGTGAAGGTCTCGCGGGCCCCGGCCCCCTGGCGCCGGATGACGACGCCCTGGAAGACCTGGATGCGGGAGCGGCTGCCCTCGATGACCTTCACGTGCACCTTGAGCGTGTCGCCCGGCCGGAAAGCGGGGATGTCGGAGCGCAGCAGCTGTGCGTCCAGTGCGTCCAGGGTGTTCATCGCGAAGATCCGTCCTCGGTGATAGCGGTCGTGCAGGGGCGCCGTTCGTACCGTTGAGCCTCGAGGCGCCGGGCAGGGCCCGTCGGGCGCGGGCAACCAGTCCATGATGCCAGACGCGGGATCGGCCGGTGAAATCACCCGTCCTGCAGTGACGCGAGGAAGGCCAGGTCGGCCTTGTCGAGGGCGCCCTCGGGCAGGGCGGCGAGCAGGTCGGGCCGTCGCAGCGCGGTGCGTTCCAGGGCACGGTCGCGTCGCCACCGGGCGATCGCCGCGTGGTTGCCGCTGCGCAGCACCTGCGGGACGGCGAGGCCGCGCCACGTCTCGGGCCGGGTGTAGGCCGGGCCCTCCAGGAGCCCGTCGGAGAACGAGTCCTGCTCCGCAGAGGCCGGGTTGCCGAGCACGCCGGGCAGCAGCCGCACGACGGCCTCCACCATGACCAGCACGGCCGCCTCGCCGCCGACGAGCACGTAGTCGCCGATGCTCACCTCGTCGACCGGGAGGCCGCGGCCGCGTGCGTCGTCGACGACGCGCTGGTCGATGCCCTCGTAGCGCCCGCACGCGAACAGCAGCCGCTCCTCGCCGGCCCACTCCTGCGCGGTGGCCTGGGTGAACGGCCGCCCCGCGGGCGTGGGGACGACGATCCGCGGCGCCCGCCGGTCCCGGGCGAGCACCGCGTCGAGGGCCTCGCCCCACACCTGCGGGCGCATCACCATGCCGGGGCCGCCGCCGTAGGGCGCATCGTCCACGGCCTGGTGGACGTCGTGGGTCCAGTCCCGCAGGTCGTGCACGTCCAGGTCGACGAGCCCGCCCGCGATCGCCCGCCCCAGCAGCGCCTCGCGCAACGGGGTCAGGTAGCCGGGGAAGATGGTGACCACGTCGATCCGCACGCACGGATGCTCCCAGCAGCCCCGACCCCGGCCGCGATACCCCTCCGACCGCGACATGCCCACGCCCACACCCCAACTCGCGGGAGGTGCGCCCCGACTCGCGGGGTGGGTCGCCCCACTCCCGCGAGTCGGGGCCTGGGTGCGGGGGTGTCGCGGTGTCAGCCGGCCTTCCGGTTGCGCACCAGCCGCTCCACGATCGCGCGGGCCGGTTCCAGCCGCACCCCTCGCGCGGCCAGGACGTGGTGGGCGGCCCCGCCCTCGGTGTGGATCAGCCCGAGCAGGATGTGCGCGGCGCCGATGCGGTCGTGCCGCAGGTGGACCGCCTCGCGCAGCGCGAGCTCGAGCGCCTTCTTTGCCTGGCCCTCGAAGGGGATGTGGCCGAGGAGGCGACCTGGACTCCCGCCTGCGGCGGCCCGCGTGCGGTCGAGCGCGCCCGGTCCGAACGCCTCCTCGACCTGGCGGCGCACCTCGTCGAGGTCGATCCCGATCGCGGACAGCGCATCGGCGTCGAGCGCCGGGGCCGTGCCGGGGCGGAGCCGGTCGATGTCGCGCAGCACGTCGGCCTCGTCGACGCCGAGCTCGTCGAGCACGGCGAGCGCCAGGTCGTCCCGCACCATGTAGATCGCGGCGAGCAGGTGCTCGGTGCGGATCTCGTCCGCCGCCCGCGTCCGCGCCTCTTCCTGGGCATCGACGACGACCTTGCGGGCCTCGCCGGTGAACCGTTCGAACATCTTCGTCCCCCTCAGAACCCGTACCGGCGGTACTTCTTGTGCACGGCCTGGCGGCTCACGTGCAGCGCTTCCGCGATCTGTTGCCAGGACCAGCCCTGGGACCGCGCGTTCGAGACCTGCAGCTCCTCCAGCGACTCCAGCAGTCCCCGCAGGGACGCCACCGCCGCCAACCCGACGGCCGGGTCCCTGCTGGACGCCGCCGCCGCGACCTTCGTGGCATCGCTCATGCCGTCAACCTACGTTGACACTTCGCATCCGTCAACCTGAGTTGACGCCCTCGGCCGCTGCGCCGAACGGCCGTTGCCCGTCCGCCGGTTCAGCGGTGCACTTGACCGCCAGCCACCCGCCCACCGCCGAGGACCACCGTGCCCGCACCGAACGCCACCCGCGCGACCCGCCGCCGGACCCCGTCCGGCGTCAGCCACGCGCGCCTGGTGCTCCGCTGCCTCGGCGAGGCGAGCGCCACCCTCGACGGGCGGACGGTGCCGGAGCTCACCGCGCCGCGCATGCAGCGCCTGATCGCGCGGGTGGCGCTCGCCCGGGACGCGGGCGTGCCCCGCGACCGCCTGGCGGGCGAGCTCTGGCCGGACTCGACCGCCGCCCAGGCCCGGACCAACCTGCGCAAGCTGCTCCACGACCTCCGCCGCGCCCTCCCCGCACCGGGCGCGGTCGTCGACGCCGACGCGCGCACGGTCCGCTGGTGCGCCGACCGCTCCGCGTGGCTCGACGTCCTGGCGTTCGACGCCGCCGCCACCGGCGGGGACCCGGCGGCGGCGGTGCGCTGCTACGGCGGTGACCTGCTGCCGGCGTGCGACGACGAGTGGGTGGTCGCCGAGCGGGAGCGGCTGCGTCTCCTGGCCGTCGACGCCTGCGCCGGGCTCGCGGTCCACGCCGACGCCGAGCACCGCGACGCCGACGTCGTGACCTATTCGCGCCTGCTGCTCGGGATCGACGCCCTGCACGAGCCCACCTGCCGGCTGCTGATGCGCACACTGGCTCGGCGCGGCGAGCGGAGCGAGGCGCTGCGCGTGTACCAACGCCTCGCCGAGACGCTGGCCGGCGAGCTGGGCGTCGCGCCGGAGCCCGCGACGGCCGCGGTCGCCGCGCGGCTGCGCGCGACGGCCCCGACGGCCCCCGCCGGACCGGACCTGGTGGGTCGAGCGGCCGAGTGGCGGGCGGTCCGCGACACGTGGGGCGTCGCCGCGGCGGGCAGCGCCCGCCTGCTGCTGGTCACCGGCGAGGCGGGCATCGGCAAGTCGCGCCTCGTCGAGGAGTTGGCGCGGCGCGCGGCCGCGGAGGGTCATGCGGTGGCAGGCGGCCGGGCCTACGAGGCCGGTGGTCGCCCGCCGTGGGGCCCGGTGGTCGACTGGCTGCGGTCCGAGCCCGTGCGGGCCGGCCTCGACGCGCTCGGCGATGTCTGGCTGGCCGAGCTCGCGCGGTTGCTCCCCGAGCTCCGTCCGGCGCACCCGCAGCTGCCGGACGGGCCACCGGCCACCGACGTCGGTCGCCGCCACCACCTGCTCGACGCCGTCCGCCGCGGCCTCCTCGCCACGGGCCGGCCCCTGCTGCTCGTCGTCGACGACCTGCAGTGGTGCGACGCGGACACGATCGACCTGTGCGGCTACCTCGTCCGCTGCGCGCCGTCGGCTCCGCTGCTGGTGGCGGGCACGGCACGCGACGACGACGACGCGGGCGCGCACGCCGTGGCGCGCCTGCGCCGCCACCTCGCCCCGGCCGGCGCCGTCACGACGATCCCCCTCGGGCCCCTCGGCGCCGTGGCGGTCGCCGAGATGGCGACCCAGGCCGGCCGGCGCCTGCGTCCGGACGCGGTCGCCCGGCTCTGGCGGGAGACCGAGGGCAACCCGCTGTTCGTCCTCGAGGCCGTGCGGGCCGGGTTCGGCACCGGTCCGGCCGCGCGGGTCGCGCTGACACCGACCGTGCACGCCGTGATCACGGCCCGCCTGGACCGCCTCTCGCCGGGAGCCCGGGCACTCGCCGAGATCGCGGCGACGATCGGCCGCGAGTTCACCACGGCGGTCCTCGCCACCGCGGCCGGGCGGAGCGAGGACGAGCTGACCGGCGACCTGGACGAGCTCTGGCAGCACCACGTCATCCGCGAGCGCGGCCAGGCGTTCGACTTCAGCCACGACCGCCTCCGCGAGGTCGCGCTGCAGCTGATCAGCCCCGCCCGCAGGCGGCGGCTGCACCGCCGGGTCGCCGAGGCCGTCGAGCTGCACCACGCGGCCGACCTCGATCCGGTCAGCGCCCGCCTCGCGATCCACTGGACCTGCGCGGGGCTCGCCTCCCGCGCCGTCACGGCCTACGAGCAGGCGGCGCGCCACGCCCACCGGGTCTTCGCCCTCGACGACTGCATCGACCTGCTGGAGCGCGCGCTGCGGCTGCTCGACGAGTCGGCGCGTGGCGCGGGCCGCGACGAGGTGGAGCTGCGGCTGCGCTCGGCGCTCGGGGTGCCGCTGGTGGCCCGTCGCGGCTACGGCGCGCCGGAGGCCCTGCGCTGCTACGAGCGCGCGCTCACCCTGCACCGCAAGCTCGGCCGCCGTCCGGGGCCCGCGGTGCTGCGCGGCCTCGCGCTGCACGCCGTGGCCACCCTCTCGTTCGACCGGGCGCAGGAGAAGGGCCGGGAGCTCCTCGCCGCGGACGCCACCGACTCGACCGCGCGCACCGAAGGCGAGTACGTGCTCGGTGTCACCGCCTTCTGGCGGGGCGAGTTCGCCGCCGCGGAGCACCACCTCCGGGCCGCCATCGGCTCCTACCGCATCGAGGACGCCCCGCTGCACGTGGCGCGCTACGCCCAGGACCCGCTGGGGGTGTGCTCGTCCCGGCTGGCCCTCACCCAGCTCTTCCGCGGCCGGCCGGCGGACGCGGCCGCGTCGATGCAGGAGGCCCTGCGGGTCGCTGCGGAACTGGACGATCCCATGACCACGGGATACGTCCGCGCATTCGACGCGATCCTCGTCGCGCTCGAGCCCCGGGGACGGGACCTGCGCGCCGCCGTCGACGCGCTGGACACCGCCACGCACGCCATGCACATCGGCTACTTCGCGATCGTCGCGCAGTTCCTGCGGGGATGGTGCGACGTCCTCGACGGGGACCTCGGTGGCGTCGACGTGATCCGCAGGGCCACCGACCGGCTCCGGCAGGACCAGCCGCTGCACCTGACCCTCGGGCTGAGCCTGCTGGCCCGCGCCCACCTGCGCGCAGGCGACCCGCGCGCCGGGTCGGCGGTCGTCGCCGAGGCCGTGGCGCGCACCACCGCGAGCGGCCAGCGCTACCTGCTCGCCGAGCTCCTCCGCATCGACGCGGAGCTGCGGGCGGCCACGGGCGACCGGGCCGGCGCGCGGCGCAGCGCCCGCGGCGCGATCGACGAGGCCGTGGCCGCGGACGCGCCGTGGTTGCGCGACCGCGCCGCCGCGACCGCCCGGCTGGTCGGGGACGGCTGATCGGGGACGGCTGATCGGGAACGGCTGATCGGGAACGCTGCGGGAACGCACCGTCGGGCATCGTCTCGCCTCCAGCCGACCGCAGGAGGGGACATGACCACCATCGCCGAGCTGCGCGAACAGGTGCGCGGGCCCGTGATCGAGCCGGACGACGACGGCTACGACGAGCACCGCCGCGTCCACAACGGCGTGCACGACCGGCGCCCCGCGCTCATCGTCCGGGCCGCGGCGACCGCCGACGCCGTCGCGACCGTGAACTACGCCCGCGACGCAGGCCTGGATCTCGCGGTGCGCGGCGGCGGGCACAGCGCACCCGGGTACGGGACGTGCGACGGCGGCGTCGTGCTCGACCTGTCCCTGATCAACAACGTGTTCGTGGACCGGCTGAAGAGGACCGCCCGCACCGGCGGCGGCGCCACGTGGGGCGACTTCAACCACGCCACCCACGCCTTCGGCCTCGCCACCACCGGGGGCATCATCTCGACCACCGGCGTGAGCGGCCTGACGCTGGGCGGCGGGGTCGGGTACCTCGCCCGCGGCTGCGGGCTGTCGTGCGACAACCTCGTCGGCGCCGAGGTGGTCACCGCCGACGGTCGCATCCTCGTCGCGAGCGAGCACGAGAACGAGGACCTGCTCTGGGCGCTGCGCGGCGGTGGGGGCAACTTCGGCGTCGTCACGTCGATGGAGCTCGCCCTGCACGACGTCGCGACGATCTACGGCGGCCCCATGCTGTTCGAGGTCGAGGACGCACCGGCGGTGATGCGCGCCTACGACGAGTACATCCAGGAGGCACCCGAGCAGCTCGGGGCGTTCTTCGGCTGGCAGATGGCCCCGCCGTTGCCGTTCATCCCGCAGGACCGGCACGGGGACATGTTCTGCGTGGTCGTCACGTGCTGGAGCGGCCGGCCGGAGCAGGGCGAGCAGGCGATCAAGCCGTTCCGCGACGCCGCGCAGGTCAAGGCCGAACACGTCGGCCCGATGCCCTACCCCGCTCTCAACTCGGCGTTCGACGGGCTGTTCTACAAGGGGATGCGCCAGTACTGGAAGGCCGACTTCGTCCGGGACCTCCCCGACGAGGCCATCGCGGCCCACGCCCAGCACGGGCCGCCGACACCGACCCTCACCTCGACGATGCACCTCTACTCGATCAACGGCGCCCCGTCCCGGGTCGGTCCCGAGGAGACGGCTTTCGGGCACCGCGACGCGCGGTACGTGATGGTCATCGGCGCGTTCTACGACACGCCGGCCGAGGACGAGGGCGCCGTCCGGTGGGCCCGGGACTACTACGACGCGGTCCACCCCTACGCCGGGACGGAAGGGGGGTACGTCAACATGCTGTCGGAGGACGAGGGCCGCGTGCCGCAGAACTACGGGCGCAACTACGACCGGTTGCGGCGCATCAAGGCCGCCTACGACCCGGACAACCTCTTCCACCTCAACCAGAACATCGCGCCGATGGCGTGATCTCGCCGGCGATCCCGTCGAGCAGCCAGCCGAGGATCCGCTCGAACGACTGCGGTGCCGGTTCGAGGTGGGCGGGGTCGTTGGCCCAGCGGATGAAGTGCGGGTGGCGCCCCTCCTCGGTGATCCGCTGCAGGTAGGGCCGGGCGGCCGCGGCGAGGTCCGCCTCGCCGGGCAGCCCGGCCCGCTCGCGCATCGCCCGCTCCTCGAGCAGCGCGAGCCCGGAACCGAACACGTGACCCAGGACCGTGTTGATCGCGCCCATCCGTTCCGCCGCGCCGAGGTCGAACTCCTCCAGCGCGGCGAGGGCGGTGTCGTAGACGGCGAGCGCGTGGGGGCCCAGCGGCGGGCGGCTGAACGCGAGCCGGGCGAACCACGGGTGGCGCTGCACGGCCTCCCAACCGGAGGTGCCGAGCCCGTGCAGGCGCTCGCGCCAGCCGCCCGGCGGGACCGAGATCTCGCCGTACACCTCGTCGACCATGAGGTCGGTCAGGCCCTCCTTGCTGCCGACGTAGCGGTAGAGCGACATCGGGGTGCGGGAGCCGACCAGGGCTGCCACCGCGCGCATCGTCACCTCGCCGCGGAGGTCGGCGTCGGCCAGCGCGATCGCGGCGGCCACGATCCGCTCCCGGCTGAGCTGCTCTCCGCGCGGGGGATCCGGCTCGTCGAACCACACGAGGCCACCGGGTCGGGGGGTCATTGCGGCATCCTACCGGCGCGTGTACAACGTACACTGTGAATGTACACCGTACACGCGAGACGGACGTGCTCGTCGTCGGCGGCGGGCTGGTCGGGCTCACCACCGCGCTGGTCCTGCGCCACCACGGCGCGGCCGTCACGCTCGTCGAGACGCGGTCGACGACCTCGGCCCAGCCGAAGGCCCGCCGCTTCCACGTCCGGAGCATGGAGGTCTTCCGCGAGCTCGGGCTCGCCCCGACCGTGCACGAGGCCGCCCGCGACCTGGCGGGCCACGACCACATGGCGCTCGGGCGGACCCTCGCCGAGGCCGAGCAGCAGCCCCTGTGGCGGCCGGGCGGCGCCGACGGTGTCGACGTGAGCCCGGAGCCGCCCTGCCTCCTCGCCCAGGACGCACTCGAACCGGTGCTCCGCGACGCCGCCGCCGACGCGGGCGCCGACATCCGGTTCGGCACGGCCCTCACCGGGTTCGACCAGGACGGCAGCGGCGTGCGGGCGGACCTGCAGGGGCGCCCGCTGCGGGCGCGCCACCTCGTGGCCGCGGACGGGGCGCGCAGCAGCGTGCGCGCGGCGCTCGGGATCGGGCGCTCGGGACGCGGCGCGATCGGGGATCCGAGCGTGAGCGTCTACTTCCGCGCCGACCTCGCCGACGTCGTGCGCGGACGCGAGTTCAACCTCTGCCGGATCGAGCACCCGGACGCCCCCGGCGCGCTCGCCTCCGTCGACGGGCGGTCCCGCTGGGTGTTGCTGACGGCGGGGACGCGCACCGATCGGGACTGGCCCGCCTTCCTGCGCACCGCTCTCGGCGTACCCGCCGCGGACCTGGAGGTGCTGAGCGTGCTGCCGTGGCAGGCGGAGATGCTCGTGGCCGACCGCTACTCCGCGGGCCGGGTGCACCTCGCGGGCGACGCGGCCCACGTGATGCCGCCCTTCGCGGCGATGGGCGCCAACACCGGAATCTCCGATGTCCACGAGCTCGGCTGGAAGCTCGCGGCCGTGCTCCGCGGCGACGCGGCGCCCGCACTCCTGGACAGCTACGACGCCGAACGCAGGCCGGCCGGCTGGTTCACCGCGGACCAGTCCACCCGGCGGGCGACCGACCCGGGCGCCGCGGACCTCGCGCACCCGTTCGTGCTGGCGGCGGGCGGCTACCAGTACCGGGACGGCGCCCTGCACCGCTCCCCCGGCGACGCGCACGACGTCGAGCCGGTCCACGAGTTCGCGCCGGCCGGCCGGGTGGGGACGCGGGTGCCGCACAGGTGGCTGGACGAGGCGCACACGCGCTCGACGGTCGACCTCGCCGGTCCCGGGTGGGCGCTGCTCGTGGCCGGCGACCCGCAATCGTGGGCCGCGGCCGCCCCGCTCCCCGTGCACCGCCTCGACGCCGACTTCCTGCCGTCCGGGCAGGCCCTGTTGCTGCGACCCGACGACGTGGTGGCGTGGCGCGGCACCGACGTCACCGCGCCACGACGGGTCCTGGAGGACCTGCTGCACCCGAGCGCCTGAGGCCCACACACCGACATCTGCGCTGCCACACCGACTGCAGTCGGTGCGCCAGCACCGGAGTCGATGCGCGAGCACCGGAGTCGGTGCGCGAGCACCGGAGTCGGTGCGCGAGCACCGGAGTCGGTGCGCGAGCACCGGAGTCGGTGCGCGAGCACCGGAGTCGGTGCGCGAGCACGAAATCGGTGTGCGACCTGCCGACCGGCGCCGGAACGGCGAGCGAGCGCTCACACACCGACATGCGCGCTCGCACACCGACTGCAGTCGATGCGCGAGCACCGAAGTCGGTGTGCGAGCTCGGTTCGCGGCCCGGCGCCGGGGGTCAGGCCGGGTCCAGGAGGCCTTCGGGCGGCGTCAGGACCAGCCGGCCGCCCGCCAGGTCGACGGTGGGGACGATGGCCTGCACGAACGGGACGAGCGCGTCCGTGCCGTCCGGGCGGGCCAGGACGAGCAGCTCCCCGCCCGGCCCGTGCACGACCTCGCGGACCGTGCCGGCGACGGTGCCGTCCTCCAGCTCGGCCCGCAGGCCCTCCAGCTGGTGGACGTGGAACTCCTCGTCGTCGGCGGGCGGCGCGATGGCGTCGGCCGCGACGAGGAGACGGGTGCCCCGCAGCGCATCGGCCGCGTCGCGGTCGGGCGCCTCGACGAACCGGACGATCAGGCGCCCGGAGTGCGGCCGGGCCGACTCGACGGTCAGCGTTCCGGCCGGCGCACCCGGCCGCTGCGCGATGAGGGACTCCCCGGCGGCGAACCGCTCGTCCGGGGAGTCCGTGTGCACGTCCACGACGAGCTCGCCGCGCAGGCCATGGGCCCGCACGGCGATCCCGACGAGGTACTCGGTGCCGCTGCTACCGGTCTGTGTCGACGACATCCACCCGCACACCCCGGCCACCGATACCGCCGACGACCGTACGCAGCGCGGTGGCGGTGCGACCGCCGCGCCCGATCACCTTGCCGAGGTCCTCGGGATGCACCCGGACCTCGAGGGTGCGACCGCGGCGCGTGGTGACGAGCTCCACCTGCACGTCGTCCGGGTGGTCCACGATGCCCCGGACGAGGTGCTCCAGAGCGTCCGCCAGGACAGTCACGATTCGGCGGGAGCCTCGGCGGCAGCGTCGGCGCTGTCGCCCTTCGCCCGGCGGTCGCTGCCCTTCTTGCGCGGCGTGGTGGCCTCGTTGGTGGGCGCCTCACCGGCGGCGGCGAGCGCGGCCTGGAAGCGGGCGAGCTTGTCGACCTTCTCCGGCTGCGGCTTGAGCGTGCCCTCGGCACCGGGCAGGCCCTTGAACTTCTGCCAGTCACCGGTGATCTTCAGCAGGTTCTCGACGGGCTCGGTGGGCTGTGCGCCCACGCCCAGCCAGTACTGCGCCCGCTCCGAGTCGACCTCGATCAGGCTCGGCTCGTTCTTCGGGTGGTACTTGCCGATGGTCTCGATCGCCCGGCCACTGCGGCGGTTGCGGGCGTCGGCGACGACGATGCGGTAGTACGGCTGGCGGATCTTGCCCAGCCTCATCAGCTTGATCTTGACGGCCACGCTGGTCGGTGCTCCTCGAGGATCGTGTGCTTCGGGTGGGTCCGCGCTGCTCGCGTGGGGGTACGGGCGGCGCGGTCCTCGCGTGTGTGGTGCGTCCGCGGCACGGATAGAGGGCCAGCCGCGGGGCCGATCGGCCATTCTGCCAGACCGCACCGCGATGCGCTCCGGCGCGTACCTCCGGGCTCGCGCACTAGAACGCGATGTTGCCGGTCATGGCGAGGAAGAGCACGACTCCCGGGAGGAAGTTGTTGATCTGGTGCGCGATGATGCTCGCGAGCAGGCGGCCGGTGTAGAGCCGCGCCAGCCCGATCGGGATCGAGATCACGAGCAGCAGCGGGGCGCGCTCGAGCTCGAAGTGGAACAGGGCGAACACCAGCGTGGTGACGCCGAAGCACATCCAGCGGTTGGCGCCGATCCGCTCCAGCGCACCCCACAGCAGGCCGCGGTAGAGGATCTCCTCGCACAGCGGCGCGACGATCACGACGAGCAGCGCGATACCCAGGGCGGCGGGCCACGCCGCACGCTGGCCGTCGAACGCCGTGCCGACGGCCGAGTTGACATCCGGGCCGACGATCGACACCCACACCATCGCCGCGACGGTCGTGACGAACAACCCACCGAGCCCGAAGGCGACCCCGGCGCCGACGTCGCGCCACGACCAGACGAGCCGCAGATCCTTCACCGGGCCGTTGCCCCGCAGGCGCGTGGCGGCGATCGCGACACCCGCGGCGACGAGGGTCGGCACGGCCACGGCGATGCCCAGCTGCGAGACGGACGGCGCCTCCGGGTCGATCAGGAGCACGCCGACGAGGAAGGAGCAGGCGAGGAACGCCAGCTCGGCGAGCGCGAACGCTCCGAGCCCCCACCGGTGGGTCCGGCGCGGCGCCGCCGGAGCGGGCTGCGGCGGAGACATCGGGGGCGGGCCGGCGCGGAAGCCGGGGGGCGGCATCGCTGCGCCGGTGGTCGGCGGGAACGGCGGCTGCTGCGGCATCGCAGCCTGCGGGAACGGCGGCTGCTGCGGCGGCGCAGCCTGCGGGAACGGCGGCATCGGCGGCCGGCCCTGCGGCCCGGCACCCGATGGCGCGTGGCCCACCGCCTGCGCGTCGGCGGGCCAGGGATCCGGATGGTGCCGGTGCCCGTTCACCTCGGCGTGCCCGTGCGCAGGGTCCGCGAGCCGCTCGACCGGGGCGCCTTCGGGTCGCGCGGGATCCGTGCCTTCCGGTTCCTCCGCACGTGATCGACCGTCACCCTGCACCGCTCCCACGCCCCCGACGCTACCGGCCGGTCAGGAACGCCGCCGCTCCCAGGCCCGACGGCCCGGGGCCCGCACACCGACTTCCGTCCTCCCACACCGACTGCAGTCGGTGTGCCGGCGCAGGATTCGGTGTGCGAGGCGGTCGGTCAGGTGCCGGCGTGCACCGGGCGGCCGCGGAGCACCACCAGGGCCGGTTCGTGCAGGACCGTCAGGTCGATGCGGGGATCGCGGCGGTAGACCACCAGGTCGGCGCGGGCGCCGGGTTCGAGACCGGGCCGGCCCAGCCATTCCCGCGCGTTCCAGCTCGCGGCGCCCAGCGCCTCCGTGGCGGGCAGGCCCGCGCGGTGCAGGGCGATGACCTCGTCGGCGAGGCGGCCGTGGGCGATGCCACCGCCTGCGTCGGTACCCGCGTAGACCGGCACCCCCGCCTCCACCGCCCGGCGGACGACCTCCGCCGCGCCGGCGTGCAGCCGCCGCATGTGGGCGGCGTAGGCGGGATAACGGACGGCTGCGTCGGCGATGCCCGGGAACGTCTCGACGTTGATCAGCGTGGGCACCAGCGCCGTGCCGCGCGCGGCCATCTCCGCGATCACGTCGTCGGTGAGCCCGGTGCCGTGCTCGATGCAGTCGATGCCGGCACGGACGAGCCCGGGGATCGACTCGGCGCCGAACACGTGCGCCGTGACGCGGGCGCCGGCCCTGTGGGCAGTGTCGATGGCCGTCGCAAGCACGTCGTCGGGCCAGAGCGGGGCGAGGTCGCCCGCGCCGCGGTCGATCCAGTCGCCGACGAGCTTGACCCAGCCGTCGCCCGCGGCCGCCTGCTCCGCGACGGCGTCGGGCAGCAGCGCCGGGTCGTCCAGCTCCTGGGCCACGCCCGCGATGTAGCGCTTGGGCCGGGCGACGTGCCGCCCCGCCCGGATGATCTCCGGGAGGTCGTCGCGCGCCTGCAGCGGTGAGGTGTCGATCGGCGAGCCGCAGTCGCGCACGAGCAGCGTGCCGGCGTCGCGGTCCACGCGGGCCTGCGCGTCGGCCTCCTCGAGGTCCACGCCGCCGCCGGAGCCGAGCCCGATGTGGCAGTGCGCGTCGACCAGACCCGGGACGATGAAACCACCGTCGACCAACGTCTCGGCGCCCCGCAACGGCTCACTCAGCCGCCCGGCACCGTCGATCCACAGCTCGACGGTCTCCTCACCGGGCAGCAGGACCCCGCGCAGCCGATACATCTACTTCCCCTTCGGGAACCTCAACTTGCTCGGGTCGAACCCGGGCGGCAGCTGGTCGAGCCCGGGGGGCATGTCGCGCAGCGACGCCGGGAGGCCCGAGAGGTCCGGCATGCCACCGCCGCCGGGGAGGCCTGCGGGGGCGCGCGGCGGCGTCGGACGGCTCTTGCCCTTCGACTTCTTGCCCTTGCGCCCCTTCGCCTGCTTCTTGGTGGCGCTGCGACTGCCGAAGCCGAACTGGCCCGCCATCTGCTTCATCATCTTCTTCGCCTCGAAGAAGCGGTTGACGACGTCGTTGACCTCGCTGACCGCGACGCCGGAGCCGTTGGCGATGCGCAGCCGCCGGGACCCGTTGATGATCTTCGGGTCGGCGCGCTCGGCGGGCGTCATGCCGCGGATGATCGCCTGCAGCCGGTCGAGCTGCGAGTCGTCGACCTGCGCCAGCGCGTCCTTCATCTGGCCCGCGCCGGGCAGCATGCCGAGGATGTTGCCGATCGGGCCCATCTTGCGGACCGCGAGCATCTGCTCGAGGAAGTCCTCCAGCGTGAGCTCGCCGCTGGAGATCTTGGCGGCGGTCTTGGCCGTCTGCTCCTGATCGAAGTGCTGCTCGGCCTGCTCGATGAGCGTGAGCAGGTCGCCCATCCCGAGGATGCGGCTGGCCATCCGGTCGGGGTGGAAGACGTCGAAGTCGGCGAGCTTCTCGCCGTTGGACGCGAAGAGGATCGGCTGGCCGGTGACCTCCCGGACCGACAGCGCGGCACCACCGCGGGCGTCACCGTCGAGCTTGGTGAGCACCACGCCGCTGAAACCGACGCCGTCGCGGAACGCCTCGGCCGTGGCCACGGCGTCCTGGCCGATCATGGCGTCGACCACGAACAGGGTCTCGTCGGGCTGCACGGCATCGCGGATGTCGGCGGCCTGGCGCATCAGCTCCTCGTCGACGCCGAGGCGGCCCGCGGTGTCGACGATGACGATGTCGTAGTGCTTGTCGCGGGCGTGCGCGACACCGCGGCGGGCGACGTCGACCGGGTCGCCGACGCCGTTGCCGGGCTGCGCTGTCTGACCGGTCGCTGACGCGCCCGGATGCGGGGCGAACGTCGTGGCGCCCGCGCGCTCCCCGACGATCTGCAGCTGGTTGACCGCGTTGGGTCGCTGCAGGTCGCACGCCACCAGCAGCGGGGTGTGGCCCTGGTTCTTCAGCCAGTGCGCGAGCTTGCCCGCGAGGGTGGTCTTGCCGGAGCCCTGCAGGCCGGCGAGCATGATCACGCTCGGCGGCTCCTTGGCCAGCCGGATGCGCCGGGTCTCGCCACCCAGGACCGCCACCAGCTCGTCGTTGACGACCTTGACGACCTGCTGGGCCGGGTTCAGCGCACCGGAGACCTCCGCGCCCTTCGCCCGCTCCTTGACCCGCGTGATGAACCCGCGGACCACCGGCAGCGCGACGTCGGCCTCCAGCAGCGCGATGCGGATCTCGCGCGCGGTCGCGTCGATGTCGGCGTCGGAGAGGCGCCCCTTGCCCCGGAGGTTGGCGAGGGTGCCGCTGAGGCGCTCGGAGAGGGTGTCGAACACCCCGCCCACCCTACTGGCGTGCCGCGAGCTCCTGCAGGCGTGCCAGTGCCGCGGCCGACGGCGAGCCCGGCTCGGCGAAGTAGGTGACCACCAGCTGGCCCGGCGCGCTCGCCACGGCGAGCGACTCCCAGCTCAGCGTCACCTCCCCGACGGTGGGCGAGACGAGCCGCTTGCGGCCCGCCGCCTTGGCGCGCACGTCGTGGCGCGCCCACAGCCTGCGGAACTCGTCGCTGCGCACCGAGAGCTCCCCGACCAGGGTGACCAGCCGCGGGTCGTCCGCGGCGGCCGCGGCGCAGGCGCGCAGCGCGGCGACGGTCTCCTCCGCCACGTCCGACCAGTCCGGGTAGAACTCGCGGGCGGCCGGGTCGAGGAACACGTGCCGCACGATGTTGCCGTCCCCGGGGACCGCGCCGCACAGCAGCTCGCACAGCCGGTTGCCCGCCAGCACGTCCATGCACCGCCCCAGCACGAACGCCGGCACGCCCGCCATCGACTCCAGCAGCCGGACGATCTCGGGCGCGGCGCGCTCCGGCTCCCGGCGGCCGCGCCGCGGCACCCGGGGCGCGGGCGTGGCGAGCGAGGCGAGGTAGCCGGTCGACTCGGCGTCGAGCTCGAGCACGCGGGCCAACGCCTCCACCACCTGCGTCGACGGGTGGCGGTCGCGCCCGCGCTCCAGGCGCAGATAGTAGTCGGCGCTGATGCCGGCGAGCATCGCGACCTCCTCGCGCCGCAACCCGGGCACCCGCCTGCGCCCGACGGGCAGGCCGTGGTCCTCGGGTCGGGTCAGCTCGCGGCGGGCGCGGAGGAACTCGCCCAAGAGGTTCGGCACGGACCTCACGGTAGGGCGCGCCCGCGGACAAGGGGTGGTCCTGCGACTACCCCCCTTCGCGGGACCTCCCCGGCTCGTCCGCGCCGCCCGCAGGCTCGATGGCATGACACAGATGACGCAGAACATCCACGACCTCACCGGACGCATCGCGGTCGTCACCGGGGCCAGCAGCGGGATCGGCGCCGCCACCGCTCGGGCTCTCGCCGCCGGCGGCGCCCGCGTGGCCGTCCTCGCCCGGCGCGCCGACCGCATCGAGGCGCTCGCGAAGGAGATCGACGGGCTCGCAGTGCCCGCCGACGTCACCGATCCGGCGAGCCTCGCCCGCGCGGCCGCCACCGTCCGCGCCTCGCTCGGCGCACCCGACCTCGTCGTCGCCAACGCCGGTGTCATGCTCGGCGCCCCGTTCGCCACGGCCGAGCCCGCGGAGTGGCACGCGATGGTGGACACCAACGTCACGGGCCTGCTGCACACCGGCAAGGCGTTCGTCGACGACCTCCTCGCGGCCGCCGCCGACGGCAGGCCCGCCGACCTCGTGCACGTCGGCTCGATCGCGAGCCACGCCGTCTTCCCGGCCTACGCCGTGTACAGCGCGACGAAGGCCGGCGTGGCGGCGCTGACGCGCGGGCTGCGGGTGGAGCTCGGGCCGCGCGGGGTGCGGGTGCGCGCGGTGGAGCCGGGCATGACCGAGAGCGAGCTCGGCGAGACGATGCTCGACAGCGCGGGCCGCGACGCGCTCGAGGAGTTCCGGCGGACGGTCGGACCGATCCCGGCCGGCGCCATCGCGGAGGCCATCGCGTGGTCGGCGGCCGCGCCGCCCCGCGTCAACGTGGCGGAGCTGGTCGTGCTGCCCACCGCTCAGGGCTGACCGGCGCTCTCAGCTCACCGTCGTGGGCTCCTGCGCGGCGGGCGCACGGACGAGCACGGCCCTCGTCGGTTCGGTGTCCAGCCGCAAGCCGCCCTCGGCGGCGGCCCGGTCGAGGACAGTGATGCTCCGCCAGCCGGGGGGCGGGTGCCCGAGCAGGTCGGCCGCGGCGCCCTCGGCCCGCCGCGCGTGCGCGCTGAACGAGCCCTCCGGCACCACGCGCCCGCGCTCGCGCTGGCCCCGACGCGCGTCCTCCACGCCGACCTGCAGCCAGAGCAGGTGCGCCGACCGGCGGGTGGCCGCGGCCAGGCGCGCGACCGCAGCGCGGGTGCCGGGCTGCGTGGCAGGCAGGTGCACCACGACGGTGGGCGTGCGTGACGCGGCCGCGGCGACCACCGCCGAGCGGTGCACGAGGTGCACGACCGGGCGCTGCCACCCGTAGGGCACGCCGCGGGCCACCAGGCGCAGGGCCGCACGTTGCGAATCCGAGTCGAGCACGACGACCCCGTCGGCAGCGGGCAGGCTCGCGAGCAGTGTGGACTTGCCCGCACCGGGCATTCCGGCCACCAGCAGCAGGCTGCGGCCGGGCAGGGCGAGGCGCACCGGCCGTGTCGCGGTCGTCACGCCGTGTTCAACGCACGGTTCGGGCGTTTCGTTCCGTTCCGGGCCACGACCGAGCGTGACGATCATCATCCGCTCACAGTGCGTCGGGCCCTCGCTCCCCCGTGCGGACGCGGACGACCGTGCCGACGGGCGTCGTCCACACCTTCCCATCACCGATCTTGCCGGTGCGCGCGGCCGCCACGATCGCGTCGACGACCCGCTCGGCCACCTCGTCGTCCACGACGACCTCGATCCGGACCTTCGGGACGAGGTCGACGCTGTACTCCGCGCCCCGGTAGACCTCGGTGTGCCCCCGCTGCCGCCCGTACCCCTGCACCTCGGACACGGTCATCCCGAGCACGCCGAGCCGCTCGAGCGCCGCCTTCACGTCACCGAGCACGAAGGGCTTCACGACGGCGGTCACGAGGATCACGGTCAGCCACGGTAGGGCAGTGCCCCGCGGGCCGCCGCCAGCACCGCCTTCTCGATCCCCCTGCGCCCGCTGCGCCCGAGCGTGCCGCCCCCCAGCCCGAACGCGTCGACGACCGAGGCGCCCAACGTCGACGCACGGACCCAGCGCACGTCCGCGCCGCACTCCTCCAGCGCCGCGGCCACCCGGTGCAACAGCCCGATCCGGTCGGTGCCCCGCAGCTCGAGCACCACCGCGCCGGTCGCCTCGTCGTCGAACCACAGCGCTCGCGGGGGCGCGAGCGGCTCCGGGGCCACGGCGATCGGTGCGTAGTCGCGTTCCTTGCGGGCCAGGGCCTCGGCCAGTGCGAGCCCGCCGTCGAGCACGCGGGTCAGGTCCGAGCGCAGCAGGGCGGGGTCGGGCAGGCCGCCGAAGCGCGGCGACACCGTGAACGTGAACACCGCGACGCCGCCGAGCGTGGCCGACTCCGCGGCGTGCACCTCCAGCGAGTGCAGGGCGAGCACGCCCGCGGCCGCCGCGAGCATCCCCATCCGGTCCGGAACGGCGACGACGACGGTGGCCGGGTCGCCCGCATCCAGCCCGATCTGCGGGCGCGCGTCGGCCTCGACGGCCCGGGCGAGCGCGGCCGCCGCCTCGTCCGGAGGGGTGGGGCCGGGCAGCGCCTCGCCGGCCAGCAGGGCGCGGCAGCGCTGGGCGAGGTCGTGGAGCAGCACCCTCTTCCACGGGCTCCAGACGCCGGGACCGGTGGCCAGCGCGTCGGCCTCGGCGAGCGCCTCGAGCAGGTCGAGCAGCAGGCCGTTGCCGCCGAGGGTCTCCACGACCCGCGTGACGGTGGCCGGGTCGTCCAGGTCGCGACGGGTGGCGGTGTGGGGCAGCAACAGGTGGTGGCGCACCATCCCGCTGAGCACCGCGACGTCCGCGGCACCGAACCCGATCCGGCGCCCCACCTGCCCGGCCAGCGACTCCCCGACCTCGGAGTGGTCGCCGCCGCGTCCCTTGCCGATGTCGTGCAGCAGGGCGCCGACCAGCAACAGGTCCGGCCGGGCCACCCGGGTGGTGAGCCGCGCCGCCTGGGCGCAGGCCTCGACCAGGTGCCGGTCGACGGTCCAGACGTGCGCGCGGTCGCGCGGCGGCAGATCGCGCACGGCGCCCCACTCCGGCAGCAACCGGCCCCACAGCCCGGTGCGGTCCAGGGACTCCACGACGTCCACCAGCGGCGGGCCCGTCCCCAGGAGCCCCAGCAGCTCGCCCCGCACCGACGCCGGCCACGGCTCCCGCAGCTCGGGGGCGGTGTCGGCGAGCCGGTGCAGGGTGCCTGCGGCGATCGGCATGCCGGTGCGCGCGGCGGTGGCGGCCACGCGCAGCACCAGACCCGGATCGCGGGCCGCGCCGGCGTCGCGCGCCAGTGTCACCTCCCCCGCGTGCTCGACGACGCCACTGTCGAGCGGGCGCCGCACCGGCGGACGCCGCAGGGCCGCCAGCCCGCGGCGGGGCAGCGCCGCGCGAGCCGAGCGCAGCCCGACCTCGGCCGCGAACGCCACCGACCGGGCCGCCCCGGACAGGGCGCGTGCCAGCTCGAACCGGTCGGCGATCTCCAGGGCCGCGGCCACCTCGTCGGCGTCCTGCGCGCGCAGGACGTCGCGGGCCCGACCGGCGAGCCGGTGCAGCTCGGTGCGGACGTCCAGCAGCAGGGCGCGCGCGGCGACCACGTCCGCGGCGGGCCGGTCGACGAGCTGGGCGGCGGCGAGCGCGTCGACGAGCTGGATGTCCCGCAGCCCGCCGTGGCCGTTCTTGAGGTCCGGCTCCACCCGGTGCGCGACGTCACCGACCTTGCGCCAGCGCTCGTGCGCGGCGTCGGCGAGCTCGTCGAAGCGGCCGCGGATGCCGGCCCGCCACGCCTGTCGCACCGCGGCCCGCACGGTGTCCGACAGCGCCGGGTCCCCCGCGATGTGCCGCGCCTCGAGCAGCCCCAGCGCCGCGCGCAGATCCGTGGCAGCCACCTGCACGGCCTGGCCGGGGGTGCGGACCGAGTGGTCGAGGCCGATCCCGGCGTCCCACAGCGGGTACCAGAGCTCGTCGGCGAGGCGCTCCACGTCCTTGCGCCCGTCGTGCAGCAGGACGAGGTCGAGGTCGGACCACGGTGCCAGCTCGCGACGCCCCAGCGCCCCGACCGCGACGAGCGCGGCGCGGTCGGAGAGCCCGATGGTGGCCGCCCGCGAGGACAGCCAGAAGTCGTGCAGATCGACCAGCGCCGTGCGCAACGCCTCCGGACCGAGCCGCCGCTTGCCGGAGCCCTGCGCCAGCAGCACCGCCTTCGCCCGGGCCAGGTCCTCCGCGTCCCCCCACGCCACGGTTCCCACTACGCGGTCCCCTTCCGAGAACGCGGTGGCCGTGCCCCGCTGACGGAGCACGGCCACCGCGCCGTGTGCAACGGACCCTCAGATGGCGTCGGCGCCGCGCTCACCGGTGCGGACCCGCACCACGCTCTCCACCGGGGTGACCCAGACCTTGCCGTCGCCGATCTTCCCCGTACGCGCGCTCTCGACGACCGCGTCCACCACCTTGTCGGCGAGGGTGTCGTCGGCGACGACCTCCACCCGCACCTTCGGCACGAAGTCCACGGAGTACTCCGCACCCCGGTAGACCTCGGTGTGGCCCTTCTGCCTGCCGTAGCCCTGCACCTCGCTGACCGTCATGCCGAGGACGCCGATCTGCTCGAGCGCCCCCTTCACGTCCTCGAGGACGAACGGCTTCACGATCGCGGTGATCAGCTTCATGATCAGGCCTCCTTGCCGGCGGTCGCCGGTACGTGCGACCCGGCCGCGGTCGTGGCCGCATCCGGGCGCGGGGAACCGAGGCCGGAGATGCTGCGGTGGCTGGAGAAGTCGTAGCCGGTCTCCGCGTGCTCGGTCTCGTCGATGCCGGTGGCCTCCTCCTCCGGGGTGAGCCGCAGGCCCATGACCGCCTTGACGAGGTAGGCGAGCGCCAGCGAGACCACGAACGAGTAGGCCAGCACCGCCCCCGCGCCGACGATCTGGCGCCACAGCTGGTCGACGCCGCCGCCGTAGAACAGGCCGGCGACCGCGGCGGGCGAGCCCGGGTCGGCGAAGAGGCCGATGAGGATCGTGCCGGCCAGGCCGCCGACCAGGTGGACGCCGACCACGTCGAGCGAGTCGTCGAAGCCGAAGCGGAACTTCAGCCCGACCGCCAGCGCGCACAGCACACCGGCGATGAGGCCGATCGCGATGCCGCCCATCGGCGAGACCGACGAGCAGGCCGGGGTGATCGCCACGAGGCCCGCGACGATGCCGGACGCGGCACCCAGGCTCGTCGGCTTCCCGTCCCGGACGCGCTCGGTGAGCAGCCAGCCCAGCATCGCGGCGCACGTCGCCAGGATCGTGTTGACCATCGCGAACGCCGCGGTGCCGTTGGCGCCCAACGCCGAACCGGCGTTGAAGCCGAACCAGCCGAACCACAGCAGCGCGGCGCCGAGCATCACGAGCGTGAGGTTGTGCGGGCGCATCGGCTCGCGCGGCCACCCGGCGCGCTTGCCGACGACGATCGCCAGCGCGAGCGCGGCGGCACCGGCGTTGATGTGCACTGCGGTGCCACCGGCGAAGTCGATGGCCGCGAGGTCGTTGGCGATCCAGCCGCCCACCACGCCGGACTCCTCGTCGCTGAACGCGAACACCCAGTGCGCCACCGGGAAGTAGACGATGGTTGCCCACAGCCCGGCGAACACCAGCCAGGGGCCGAAGCGCAGCCGGTCGGCCACCGCGCCGGAGATCAGGGCGGTCGTGATGATCGCGAACGTCGCCTGGAAACCCACGAACACGAGCGCCGGGATCGTGCCCGACATCGGGAACATCGCCGGGTCGGCGCCGTAGTCGCCGGCGAACAGGCCCGCGAGCCCGAAGTACTCGCCCGGGTTGCCGAGCAGGCCGCCGCCGACGTCGTTGCCGAACGCGATCGAGTAGCCGTACAGCGCCCACAGGATGCCGACGAGGCCGACGGAGCCGAGGCTCATCATCATCATGTTGAGCACGCTCTTGCTGCGGACCATGCCGCCGTAGAACAGTGCGAGGCCGGGCGTCATGAGCAGCACGAGCGCGGTGCTGGCCAGCATCCAGGCGGTATCGCCGGTGTCGAGCACGTCAACTCCTTCCCGAAGTGGTGACGGGAACTATCGGATCGACGTGTTGCGGGCGTCCTCCACCGCTGTTTCCGCACTGTGAACGAGCGGACCGGCGGTGTTACATCCGCGTGACGTGCCACTGATCGCGTCGAGCAGCACACCCGCGTACGGCTCGGACCGATCAAGCGCCACTGATCGCGCCGAGTCGCACACCAGCGCTCCCGAAAACACTCCCAGGTACTGCTCAGACCGATCACCGGCATCGGTCAGACCGACCCGCACGGCGTCGCCGGCAGAACCCCACGTACTTCTCGGACCGATCAAGCGCCGCTGATCGAAGCGAGCAGCACACCGGCGTCGCCGGTAGGGCGCTCACTGGTGCAGCAGGGCCTCCACGAACGCCGACGGCTCGAACGGCGCCAGGTCGTCGGCGCCCTCGCCGAGGCCCACGAGCTTCACCGGGACGCCCAGCTCGCGTTGCACGCGGAAGACGATGCCGCCCTTCGCGGTGCCGTCCAGCTTGGTCAGGGCGATGCCCGTGACCTTGACGACGTCGCCGAAGACCCGGGCCTGGGTGAGCCCGTTCTGGCCGGTGGTGGCGTCGAGGACGAGCAGCACCTCGTCCACCTCGGCCTGCCGCTCCACCACCCGCTTGACCTTGCCCAGCTCGTCCATCAGGCCGGTCTTGGTGTGCAGCCGCCCCGCGGTGTCGAGCAGGACGGCGTCGGCGCCCTCCTCGGTGCCCTGCTTCACGGCGTCGAACGCGACGCTGGCCGGGTCGGCGCCCTCCGGCCCGCGCACGACGGTGGCCCCGGCGCGCTCGCCCCAGGTGGCCAGCTGCTCGGCGGCGGCGGCTCGGAAGGTGTCGGCGGCGCCGAGCACCACGTGGCGTCCACCCGCCACCAGCACGCGGGCCAGCTTGCCGGTGGTGGTGGTCTTGCCGGTGCCGTTGACGCCGACGACCAGCAGTACCGCCGGCCGGCCGCCGTGCGGCAGCGCGCGGATGGAGCGGTCCAGGTCGATCCGCAGCGCGTCGGTCAGGACGTCGCGCAGCATCTGGCGCGCCTGCTCCGGGGTGCGGACCGCGCGGCGGGCCAGCTCGGTGCGCATCGTCTCGACCAGCTCGAGGGTCATCTCGGGGCCGAGGTCTGCCTGCAGGAGCGTGGCCTCGACGTCCTCCCACGACTCCTCGTCCAGCTCACCCGCGCCGAGGAGGCCGAGCAGACCCTGACCGAGCCCGGACCGCGATCGGGAGAGCCGGCCGCGCAGCCGCTCCAGCCGGCCCTCGGCGGGGGCGATCTCGGGCGGCGCGAGAGCCGCCTCGGCGGGCGGCGCCGGGGCGGGCGTGCGCTCGGCCGGGGCCGCGGGCGGCGGGGTGGTCGACGGCGGCGTGGTCGACGGCGGCGTGGTCGACGGCGGCGCGGTCGACGGCGGCGTGGTCGACGGCGGCGTGGTCGACGGCGGCGCGGTCGACGGCGGCGTGCTCGTCGGCGCGCTCGACGGGGTGCCGTTCGGTGACGCCGGAGGCGCGGAACGCTCGGTCGGAGCTTCCGGGGGCGCGGCCGGTGCAGCCCCGTTCGCCGTCGGTGGGGCCGGCTCGGCGGGGGCCTCGGGTGACGGCGGTGGGGTGACCGGCGGACCGGTGCGCTCGGCCGGGGCCTCGGGAGGGGCGCCGTTCCCGCGGTCCGGAGCGGCCGGCGGCGCAGCGGCGACGCCGTTCGCCGAGGCCGCCGGCGGCTCGGCCTCGGCCGCCGGCGCGGTGTCGGTGGCCGGGGGCTCGTCGGCGCGCGGGCGCTGCTCGGGCGCGGGAGCGGCGGGGGACACGAACGGCGGGCCGTCGACGTCCGGCGCGGGAGCCGAGGGCGGTTCCGCGCCGGGCGCGGGCGCCGGGGGCGGCTCGGCCTCGGTCGGGGCGCCCGACGAGAAGGAGAATCCCCCGCCTGCCTGGTAGCTGCCCCCGCGGCGGGGTGGTGCGGTGCCGGTGTCGCTGCTGCGCTCGACCTGCTCGGGCTCGCGCAGGCTGATCCTCCGCCTGCGGCGCAGCACGAGGCCCAGCACGACGGCGATGATCAGGATCGCCGCCGCGATCGCGATGACGATCCAGAGGGTCTCCGTAGTCACGCCTCCACGATGTCATGCCCGTTCCCCCGCGGTTGCACGAGCGGGCTCCGCCCCACGTCCCCTCCACTCCCCCGTGATCGCCATACGGGTGCGGAAACGGCAGCATGTGGCCGCCACTGCGCCGGAACGGCGATCATGCTCCGCGACGACGGGTCCGCACCCTTGATCGTCGAATCGGCGCAAGCCCGGCGACATCTCGCCGCCGACGCACCCGTCCGGTGATCATGGGACGTCGCCCCACGCCGCCGGGACCCGTGATCACCGGCTCGGCGCAGGAACGGCAGCATCTCGCCGCTATTGCACCCATCCGACGATCACGAGCCATCGCCCCACGCTTCCAGGACCCGTGATCATCAGCCCGGCGCAAGAACGGCAGCATCTCGCCGCTGTCGCACCCATCAGGCGATCACTCGCCCGGACCGGGCCGGGAGGGTCAGCTCACCGCGCGGAGGCGCTGGCTGATCACGGTGGTGATGCCGTCGCCGCGCATGGAGACGCCGTACAGGGCGTCGGCGACCTCCATCGTCGGCTTCTGGTGCGTGATGACGATGAGCTGGCTGGTCTCGCGCAGCTCCTCCATCAACGAGATCAGCCGGCGGAGGTTGACGTCGTCGAGGGCGGCCTCGATCTCGTCGAGGATGTAGAACGGCGAGGGGCGGGCGCGGAAGATCGCCACCAGCAGCGCCATCGCGGTGAGGGAGCGCTCGCCGCCCGACAGCAGCGACAGGCGCTTGACCTTCTTGCCCGGCGGGCGTGCCTCCACCTCGATGCCGGTGGTGAGCATGTCGTCGGGGTCGGTGAGCACGAGCCGGCCCTCGCCACCGGGGAACAGGGTGTCGAAGACGATCTCGAACTCGCGGGCCACGTCGGCGTAGGCCGTGGTGAACACCTCAAGGATCTTGTCGTCGACCTCGCGGACGACCGTGAGCAGGTCGCGGCGGGTGTTCTTGAGGTCCTCCAGCTGCGTGGAGAGGAAGCGGTAGCGCTCCTCCAGCGCGGCGAACTCCTCGAGCGCGAGCGGGTTCACCTTGCCGAGCAGGGCGAGGTCCTTCTCCGCCCGCTTGGCCCGCCGCTCCTGGCTGCCGCGGTCGTAGGGCATCGACGGGGGTTCGGTGACCTCCTCGCCGCGCTCCTTCGCCGCCTCGTACTCGGCCATCTCGGCGGCCGAGGGCGGCACGAGGACATCCGGGCCGTACTCGCCGACCAGGTCCTCCACGCCGAGGCCGTGATCGTCGAGCGCCTTCTCGGTGAGCTGCTCCAGGCGCAGCCGGTTCTGCGCGCGCAGCACCTCGTCGCGGTGGACGGCGTCGGTGAGCTTGTCCATCAGCCCGGAGAGCCGCTGCGTGGTGAGCCGGGCCTCGCCGAGGGCGCGCTCGCGCGAGTCGCGGGCGGCTGCGGCGGCGTCGCGCTCCTGCGCGGCGGCGGCGAGCGAGACGGCGATCCGCTCCGACGCGGTCTCCCCCGCAGCGACGACATGGTGGGCGATCGCGGCGCTGCGCTCCCGGGCTTCCTGCGCGGCGGCCGCCCGCGCCCGGGACTGCCGCTCCGACGCCGCCTGGCGGCGCAGCGACTCGGCACGTCCCGCGATCGCCCGGGCGCGCTCCTCGGCGGTGCGCAGCGCGAGCCGCGACTCCACTTCCTCGGCGCGGGCGGTGGCCAGCGACTCGGCGGCGGCGTCGCGGACCTCGGTGTCGGGCTCGTCGTCCACCGGCTCGTCCTCGGCCACGGCGAGCTGCTGCTCGGCGGCCTCCAGCGCGAGCAGCGAATCGGACCGCCGCGACTCCACGGCATCGCGGCGCTCGCGCAGCCGCTGCGCCTCCGCCGTGGCCGAGCGGACCGTCTCCTCCAGCCGGCCCAGCTGCGCCGACGCCGCGGACCGGCGGGCCTCGGCGGCGTTCTGCACCTGCTGCGCCGCCTGGACGTCGACCAGCCGCGCGGCCTCCTCGGCCCGGGCCCCGTCCAGCGCGGGCCGCAGCCGGGCCAGTTCCTCCTCGACGGCCTCGCGCCGCTCGAGCGCCTCGTTGACGGCGGCCTGGACGTCGAGCGCGCTGGACGCCGAACCGGACCCGCCTGATGCCCGGGCGGCCCCGAGCACGTCGCCGTCACGGGTGACGGCGGTGAGCTCCGGATGGTCGGCGACGACGGCACGCGCGGCGGCGAGGTCGTCGACGACGAGGACGCCGGAGAGCAACAGGGCCACGGCCGGGGCGACGACGGGCCGAGCGGTGACGAACGAGAGCGCCCACCGCCCGCGAGGGGCCTCCCCGAGTTCAGGAAAGCCACATTCATGTCCTGGCGGTTCATGAATGTGGCTTTCCTGAACCTCCGGGGCGACCACGAGGCTCGCTCGGCCTGCGTCCTTCGTGCGCAGCAGCTGTAGGGAGGTCACCGCGGCCTCGGGGGACTCCACCGCCAGGGCGTCGGCCAGCTCGCCCAACGCCGCGGCCACGGCCGCGCGGGCCTCCGGCTCCACCGTCAGCAGGCCGGACAGGGGGCCGAGCACGCCGTCGGTGCCCACGAGCTCGCCGGAGCCGTCGCGGCGGGCGAGGCTCACCGAGAGGGCGTCGACGCGGGCCCTCCAGTGCGCCCGCTGCTGCTCCAGCTCGCGCTCGCGGGAGACCAGCTCGGCCACGCGGGCCCGGGTGGCCTCGTGGGCGTCGGCGGCCTGGGTGCGGCGCTCGTCCAGCCCGCTGTCGCCCTCGTCGAAGGTGCCCAGCTCGTCGCGGGCGTGCTCCAGCTCGGTCTCGGCGACGGCGGTGCGTTCCTGCGCCTCGGCGAGCGCCTCGGACAGGCGCTCGATCTCGTCGGCGGTGGCCGCTGCCCCGCTGCGCAGCGCCTCGGCGCGCCCGGCGAGGGTGGCGAGCCCGGTCTTGCGGTCGGCGAGCGCCCGGACCGCGGCCATGTGCGCGCGCTCGGCGGCGGCGAGCATCTTCTCGTGCTCGCCGCGCTCCTCCAGGACGTCGGAGAGCCGGCGGCGGGCCTCGGCGACAGCCTCGACGAGCTCCTCCTCCTGCTCGGCGATGGCGTCGGCCTCGGCGTCGAGCTCGTCGGGGTCGCGGCCGGGGGTGCGCTCCTGGGGGTCGGCGAGGTGGCGGGTGCGCTCCTGCGCGAGCCGGACGGTGCCCGCGATGCGCTCGGCGAGCGCGGAGAGCCGGTACCAGGTGTCCTGCGCCGCGGCCAGGCGCGGGGCGTCCTGGGCGAGCGCGGTCTCGAGGCGTTCCTGCTCGACGCGCGCGACGGACAGCTGCTCCTCCACCTCCGCGCGCCGGGCCCGGGCGCTCGCCTCGTCGGCCTCCTCGCGGGCCAGCTGGTCGCGCACGGTGACGATGTCGTCGGCGGCGAGCCGCAGGCGGGCGTCGCGCAGCTCGGACTGCACGGACTGCGCCCGCCGCGCGATCTCGGCCTGCCTGCCCAGCGGCTTGAGCTGGCGGCGCAGCTCCGCGGTGAGGTCGGTGAGCCGGGTGAGGTTGGCCTGCATCGCGTCGAGCTTGCGGAGGGCCTTCTCCTTGCGCTTGCGGTGCTTGAGGACGCCTGCGGCCTCCTCGATGTAGGCGCGCCGGTCCTCGGGCTTGGACTGCAGCACGGAGTCGAGCTGGCCCTGCCCGACGATGACGTGCATCTCGCGGCCGATGCCGGAGTCCGACAGCAGCTCCTGCACGTCCAGCAGCCGGCAGGACGAGCCGTTGATCTCGTACTCGCCCGCGCCGTCGCGGAACATCCGGCGGGTGATCGACACCTCGGAGTAGTCGATGGGCAGGGCGGCGTCGGAGTTGTCGATCGTCAGCGTGACCTCGGCGCGACCCAGGGGTGCGCGCCCGGAGGTGCCGGCGAAGATGACGTCCTCCATCTTCCCGCCGCGCAGCGCCTTCGCCCCCTGCTCGCCGAGCACCCAGCTGATCGCGTCGACCACGTTGGACTTGCCCGACCCGTTCGGACCCACCACGCACGTGATCCCGGGCTCCAGGCGGAGCGTCGTGGCCGAGGCGAAGGACTTGAAGCCCTTCAGCGTCAGGCTCTTCAGGTGCACGGGCGGGGTCTCCAGAGCTGCAGGTGGTCGAGGAAGATTACTGGTTAGGCCTCGCGGAACCCCGCAAGGCCACCGCGCGCCGGGCCCCACTGCTCCACCACGCCGTCGACACGCCCCGGAGTCGATTCGCCACGCAGCGCGATGAGGAGTAACTCACAAGAGTGACGTGGGCCTTCGACGACGACGGCGACGCGGCCGTCCGAGAGGTTCGTGGCGTGGCCGACGAGGCCCAGTGCCAGCGCCCGGGAACGGGTCCACCAGCGGAAACCGACACCCTGGACCCGGCCCTGGACCCACGCTGTGAGCCGAACCACCTCGTCGCTGCCCGTGATCACGAGCTGCTAGCTTACCGCCTCGTGCTCCCCAACCGGCCTAGAGCCGGTGCGCAGACGCTCGCTCTCGCGACCGCTGTCCTTCTGGTCGCCGGTGTCACGGTGGCGGCCTTCCCGGAGGTCGTGCCCGTCGACTTGCGCATCGCGCCGGTCGCCCAGGCGACCTCCCCGTTCGCGGCGGCCGACGTGCTGCCGCGGGCCGCGCTGGTCGACGACCCGCCCGACGACCCGCCCCCGACCGAGATCTCCACCCTGCACGCCTTCGCCACCGCGGCCGGAGCCACGGCGTCCGGGGAACAGGCCGAGCCCGAGCCCGAGAAGCCTCCCGAGCCCGAGGCGCGGGCGCCGGTGAGCGTCTCCGGGACCGAGGGAGAGGTCATCGAGCTGACCAACCAGGAGCGCAACGAGCACGGCTGCGGCTCGCTCACGCCGGACTCGCGGTTGGCGCGAGCCGCGCGGGCGCACGCCGAGGACATGTCGGAGAACGGCTACTTCTCCCACGTCAGCCGCGACGGCCGGCGCTTCGAGCACCGGGTGCGCGCCGCGGGCTACCCGCGGCCCGGAGCGGAGAACATCGGGAAGGGCCAGACCAGCGCAGCCCAGATCGTGCGGGAGTGGATGGCGTCGCCGTCACACCGCTCCGCGCTCCTGACCTGCGGGTTCACCACGATCGGTGTGGCCCGCGCGGGGAACTACTGGGTGCAGGAGTTCGGGAAGTGAGTCAGAGCTCGAACCGGTAGCCCATCCCCGCCTCCGTGATCAGGTGGACCGGGCGCGCGGGGTCCGGCTCGAGCTTGCGCCGCAGCTGAGCGAGGTAGACGCGCAGGTAGTGGCTCTCCGTGCCGTAGTTCGGGCCCCAGACCGCGCGCAGCAGCTCGCGCTGCCCCACGAGCCTGCCGCGGTGGCGCACCAGCAGCTCCAGCACGCCCCACTCGGTGGGGGTGAGGTGCACATCGGCGCCGTCGGCGCGCACGACGCGCTTGTCCGCCAGGTCCACCCGGAAGTCGCGGGCGTCCACGACGGGCTCGCCCTCCACGGTGGTGGCGGCAGCCCGGCGCACCGCGGCGCGCAGCCGGGCGAGCAGCTCGGCCATCCCGAAGGGCTTGGTGACGTAGTCGTCCGCACCCGCGTCCAGCGCGCGCACGGTCTCCGCCCCGCCGGTGCGCGCGGTGAGGACGATGATCGGGACGCTCGTCCAGCCGCGCAGGCCCTCGATCACCTCGACGCCGTCCAGGTCGGGCAGCCCGAGGTCGAGCAGCACGACGTCGGGACGGCCGTCCGCGGCCGCGCGCAGGGCCGCGGCGCCGTCGGGAGCGAGCAGGACGTCGTACCCGTGCGCGGCGAGGTTGATCCGCAACGCGCGCAGGATCTGCGGGTCGTCGTCGACGACCAGCACCCGCCGGCCCGTCACCGCGGCACCTCCGGCAACGAGACGACGACGGTGAGGCCGCCGCCCGGCGTGTCCTCCGCGGTGAGCGTGCCGCCCATGGCCTCGGTGAACCCGCGGGCCACCGAGAGCCCGAGGCCCACGCCCGTGGCGCCGTCGCGGTCGCTGGGCCCGCCGCCGATCCGCTCGAACGGCGCGAACAGCGCTTCCCGCGACCGCCGCGGCGCCCCCGGCCCGGAGTCGACCACCCGCAGCTCCACGCGCCCGGCGTAGGCGCTGGCCCGCAGCACGACCGGCGCGCCGCGCGCGTGCCGCAGGGCGTTGTCGACGACGTTCGCGACGACGCGCTCGAGCAGGCCGCCATCGGCGAGGACGTCGGGCAGCGCCTCGTCGATCTCGACCGCGACCCGGCAGGCGTCCGGCATCCCGACGAGCGCGCGCAGGGCCACCTCGTCGTACCCGGTGGGCGCGAGCAGCGGGGTGACCGCGCCGGCCGCGAGCCGCGAGGAGTCGAGCAGGTTGTCCACCAGCGCGGTGAGCCGGTCGGCGGACTCCTCGATGGTGGCGGTCAGCTCGTCCCGATCGGCCACCGGCAGGTCCAGGTACGGGTCGCGCAGGCTCCCGGCCGCCGCCTTGATCGACGTGAGCGGGCTGCGCAGGTCGTGCCCCACGGCCGAGAGCAGCGCGCTGCGGGTCTCGGTGACGGCCGCCCGCTTGCGCGCGCGCACGGCGTCCGCCGCGGACCGCTGGCTGCGCAGGGCGAGCAACGCCTGCCCGCCCACCACCTCCAGCAGCCGCCGGTCCGCGGCGGGCAGGGCGCGCCCGTCGCCCACGAGGTGCAGGTCCTCCTCGATCGCGACGTCCACCGCCGCATCCTCGGGCGCGCGGCAGCCCTGCGGCCCGGACGACGCGAGGCACTCCCAGGAATCGGGGCCTCCACGGCGCTCGAGCAGCGCCACCGAACGCAGGGCGAAGGCCTCGCGCACCTTCTCGAGCAGCCGCGGGAGCGGGTCGGTCCGGGTCAGGACGGTGCGCGCGAACGACGCGAGCAGCGCGGCCTCGGCGTTGGCGCGCGCGGCCTGCTGGGCGCGCCGGGCCGCCCGGTCCACGACGAGCGCGACGAGCACCCCGACCACCACCATCGCCGCGAGCGTGACGACGTTCTCGGGGGCCGCGATCGTGAGCGAGTACAGCGGCGGGGTGAGGAAGAAGTTCAGCAGCACCCCGCCCGCGAGCGCGGCCAGCAGCGCCGGGCCCAGCCCGCCGACCAGCGCCGCGACCACCGTCACGAGGACGTAGAGCACCACGTCGGTGGACGTGTCGATCACCGTGGCGAGCGAGGTGCCCACGGCGGTGGCCGCGACCGGCAACGCGGCCGCGAGCACCCACCCGGCGAGGCGGCGGACGGCGGGCAGGCCGCTGCGCAGTGCCGGCAACCGCACCCCGCGCCCGGCCTCGGTGTGGGTGACCATGTGCACGTCGATCGGCCCGGAGCGCTGCACCACGCGCGCGGCGATGCCCTCGTCGAACAGCCGCGCCGTGCGGGAGCGGCGGGACGTGCCGAGCACCAGCTGGGTGGCGTTGACGCCGCGGGCGAAGTCGAGCAGCGCGGCGGGCACGTCCTCGGTGTCCGAGCCGACGACCGTGTGGAAGCTCGCGCCCACGTCCTCGGCGAGCACGCGGAGCCGGGACACCGCCCCCGCAGGCGGGCCGGCGAGGCCGTCGCCGCGCAGCACGTGCACCGCGAGCAGGTCGGCCGCGTTCGCGCGCTTCGCGATCCGGGCGGCGCGGCGCAGCACGGTCTCGCTCTCGGAGTCGCCGGTGAGCGCCACGACCACCCGCTCGCGGGTCTCCCAGACCTCCTCGACGCGGCCCGCGCTGCGGTGGCGCTGCAGGGCGACGTCCACCTCGTCGGCCACCCACAGCAGCGCCAGCTCCCGCAGCGCGGTGAGGTTGCCCGGCCGGAACCAGTTGGCCAGCGCCGCGTCCACCTTCTCCGCCGCGTAGACGTTGCCGTGCGCGAGCCGGCGGCGCAGCGCCTCGGGCGTGATGTCGACCAGCTCGATCTGCTCGGCCCGGCGCACCACCTCGTCGGGCACGGTCTCGTGCTGGCGCACCCCGGTGATCCGCTCCACCACGTCGTTGAGCGACTCGAGGTGCTGCACGTTCACCGTGGTGAGGACGTCGATCCCGGCCTCGAGCAGCTCCTCGATGTCCTGCCAGCGCTTGTGGTGGCGGGACCCGGGCGCGTTGGTGTGGGCCAGTTCGTCGACGAGCACGACCGCGGGGCGCCGGGCGAGCACGGCGTCGACGTCGAGCTCGCCGGGGCCTGGCAGGCCGGGCACCGGCCGGCGCGCGACGACCTCGAGGCCGTCGCACAGCTCCGTGGTCCTGGCCCGCCCGTGCGTCTCCACCAACCCGACGACGACGTCGGTGCCGCGGGCGAGCCTGCGGTGCGCCTCGCCGAGCATGGCGAAGGTCTTGCCCACTCCCGGCGCGGCACCGAGGTGGATCCGCAGCTCACCCCGCGCACTCACGCCACCATTCTCCCCGCTCGACCTCCCCGTCCGACGCAACGCCGGGCAGATCTTGATGCCGTATTGACGCGCCGACCCGTGCCGGCGGCAACACACCCGCCGGCACGGGTCTGGACGGGCCCGCCCGCGCCGCTGCTCCCCGTGCACGGCGCGGACGGGCCAGGACCGCGGGCTACCCGGTGGGCACCGCCGGAGCGGGCGACACGGGCGGTGGCACCGAGGTCGACGGGGACGCCGCGGACGGGGACACCGGGGCCGGGGGCAGCACCGACGCCGAGGGCGGCACCGCAGCTCCGGGTGCCGGCACGGTGCTCGCAGGGGCCGGTTCCGCCCCGGGAGCCGGCACCGTCACGGTGGTCGGGGCCACCGGCGCCGTGGGGGCGGGGGCCGCTGTGGCGGAGGGGACGGCGACCACGAGCGGAGCCGGTGGCGTGAGCACGCACGCGTCGGTGCGGGAGTCGTAGTCCCAGGTGCCACGCGGGTAGGGACGACCGGCCTCGGCCGCGTCCTGGTCGAACCGGGTGGCGCCGGTGGGCGCGCACGCCCGGCCACCCGAGGTGTCGATCGGGCGCCCGTCCTGGTCGAACAGGTACACCCCGGTGAGCGGCGTGCCGGACGCGTCGACGGGGCGGATGTCCTGGATCTCGCGTTCCGAGTCCTGCCACAGCCCGGGCTGGAAGGAGGCGGAGCTGCTCTGCACCGTCGGGCCGCCGGGCGCGCCCTCGACGAGCACGACGAGCAGCACCACCGCCGCGAGCGCGTTCAGCGGCGCCACCATCCACAGCCAGCGGCGGTCACGGCGGGTGCGGTGGCCGAGCCAGACCGAGACGGGCGCACCGACCAGCCCGACGAGCAGGATGGGCATGACCTCACCGCCGTCCAGCACGCCGACGAGCACCACCGCCGCCGCGAACGACCGCGCGACCCACCAGGCCGGCTGCAGGCTCGCGAGGAAGTCGAGCACCGTGCGCCCGGTCGTGCCGACGGCGGGCCGCTCGGTCAGGCGCCGCACCTCGGGCAGCGCCATGACGCTCGGCACGCGCGGCCCCTCGCGCAGCAGCAGCGGCAGCGCGGGTGCGGCGAGGAGCAGTCCGAAGAAGATCACGCCGGGTTCGCCCTGGAGCAGGCCCGCTCCGACGACCAGCGCCGCGACCACCGCGGCGGCGACCGCGAGGCGCGCCAGCCCGAGGTGCGGGCCCTGCGCCGGCTCCGGCACGGGCGAGTACCCGGCGGCGGCGCGCAGCTCCGCCGCGTAGGTCCCGGGCGGGCCGAGCCGCTCGGTCAGGGTCGGCGCATCGGCGTCGCCGCCGAGCTCGACGGCCAGGTCGGACAGGTGCGCCCGGACGTCGTCGAGGATCTCGGCCACCTCCGGGGCCGGGAGGTCGGCCAGCGCTGCGCGCACGCCGTCGAGGTACTCCTCGACCGCGGGGCTCGCCAGCTGCACCGTGGGCGTCCCGCCCTGCGTCGTCCCGTCGTCCTTCATGCCGCGCCCACCAACCCTTCCATCGTCTCCGCGAACGCCCGCCACGTCTTCGCCGTCTCCCGCAGGCGATCCCGGCCCGGGGCGTTGAGGCTGTAGTACTTGCGGTGGGGACCCTCTTCGCTCGGCACCACGTACGACGTCAGCAGCCCTGCGTTGTAGAGCCGGCGCAGCGTGCCGTACACCGACGCGTCGCCCACCTCCTGCAGCCCGGCGGCGCGCAGGCCGCGCACCACGTCGTAGCCGTAGCCGTCCCCCCGTTCCAACACCGCGAGCACGGCGAGGTCGAGCACACCCTTGAGCAGCTGGCTCGTGTCCACGCCTGCCCCCGTTCTCTGCGATGCTGTTCTCTGCGATGCACGGTACTACGCATCGCGCAGTAGTGCGTGTCGGGGGCCTCGACCCTCCGCGCGGGCTAGTCTCACCGCATGCCGCTGGTCGACAACGCGATCTACGTCGACGGCAGGCGTGCCGCGGCACCGGGATCCCTGGACCGCACCTTCGAGGAGCTGCGCCAGTGCTCCGACCAGGGCCGCAGCTTCTGCTGGATCGGCCTGCTGCGCCCCACGACCGAGGAGATCCGGTCGGTCGCCGAGGAGTTCTCGCTGCACGGCCTCGCGGTCGAGGACACGATCACCGCCCACCAGCGGCCCAAGCTGGAGCGCTACGGCGACGTCCTGTTCGTGGTGCTGCGCCCCGCGCGCTACGTCGACCGGGACGAGGCCGTGGAGATCGGCGAGGTGCACCTGTTCCTCGGGCCCGACTTCGTGATCACCGTCCGGCACGCCGAGGAGCCCGACCTCGGGCAGGTGCGCCAGCGGCTGGAGCACGAGCCCGCGCTGCTCGACGACGGCCCCTACGCCGTGCTCTACGCCGTGCTCGACAAGATCGTGGACGACTACGGCCCGGTCCTCGACGGCCTGCAGGACGACATCGACGAGATCGAGGTGCAGGTCTTCGGCGGTGATCCCGGGGTCTCCAAGCGGATCTACCAGCTCTCCCGCGAGGTCATCGAGTTCCAGCGTGCGGTCGAGCCGCTGGCCGACGTGTTCGACAACCTGCGCGCGAAGCTGAAGGAGCAGGCCGGCGAGTCCGACCTCGAGCTGCGGCGCGCCCTGCGCGACGTCGCCGACCACGCCACCCGGGTCCTGGAGCGCATCGAGGCGTTCCGCCAGCTGCTCACCAACATCCTGCAGGTCAACGCGGCCCTGGTCGGGCAGCGGCAGAACGAGGAGATGGCCCGCATGACGCAGGCGGGCTTCGACCAGAACGAGCAGGTCAAGCGCATCTCGTCGTGGGCTGCGATCTTCTTCGCCCCCAGCCTGGTCGCCTCGATCTACGGCATGAACTTCGACCACATGCCGGAGCTGCACTGGGCGCTGGGCTACCCGTTCGCCGTCCTGCTGATGGTGCTCGGGATGCTGGCGCTCTACCTCGTGTTCAAGCGCCGCGGCTGGCTGTAGCACCGGGCGGCCGAGGCCAACGCTCGTACGAGCGGCACCCTCGTCCGATAGAGCTGAACGAAAGTGCCACTCGTACAACTCGGACGCGCGCCAGACCCTTGCGGTATTTATGCAACCTCCCTAGCGTAATGCCCCGATCGGGTCCGACCGGCAGGACGGGGCAGCGATGGCATCCGACTCCTCCGCGGAGAGGCACGCCAACACCGTCGGGGTGCTCACCGCGCTGCGGGTCGACGCGGGCCGCAGGCTCGCCGAGCTCGCGCAGGCCACCGGCCTGTCCCGCCCCACCGTCGATTCGATCCTCACCGAGCTCGGCCGGCTCGGGTGGGTCGAACAGCGCGAGCCCACCGACCGGTCCGACGGCACCCGGCAGGCGGGCAGGCCGGCCCGGACCTACCGGCTCAACCCGGACGCGGGCTTCGTCGTGGGCGTGGACGTCGGGGTGAACCTCCTGACGGCCGTGGTCGCCGACATCACCGGCACGACCCGACACACCGCCACCCGCCCCATCAGCCGGGCGACGTCCGGCGCGGACCGCCGCACCGCGGTGCAGTCGCTCGTCGCCGACACCGTGGCCGAGCTCGGGATCGAGCCGGGCGAGACGCTGGCGCTGAGCCTCGGCGTCCCCGGCATCGTCGACCCGTCCGGGCGCGTCACGCTGAGCACCGTCATCCCGGACTGGACCGGCTTCCACGTCGAGAAGCACTTCGGCCGCTGGGCGGGCGTGCCCGTCACCGTGGCCAACGACGCCAACATGGCCACCCTGGCCGAGCACTGGATGGGGGCGGCCCGCCTCGTCGACGACGTCGTCTACGTCCTCGCCGGGCGCCGCACCCGCGCCGGCATCATCGTCGACGGCCGGCTGCACACCGGCCGCCACGGCGCCGCCGGGGAGATCGGGAGCATCCCGGAGCTGTACTTCGACACCGAGGAGCTCCTCGCCACTCCGGGCAGCGACCCGGACGCGATCGGCGCCGTCTTCCGCGCCGCCCGGGGCGGCGACGCGCGCGCCGCGGCGCTGGTGGAGGAGTTCTACCTTCGCCTCGGACGGGTCGTGGAGTTCCTGGTCAAGACGTTCGACCCGGACATGGTGGTGCTCGGCGGCGGGCTCTCCCTCGCCGGCACCCCGCTCGTCGAGGGCGTCGAACGCCACGTCGAGCGCCCCGCCTTCCGCACGATGCCGCTCGTGCTGTCCCAGCTCGGCCCCGAGGCCGTCGCGCTGGGCGCCGTGCGCTCCGCGCTCCAGCTCGCCGTCCGACGCTCCCCCCTCATCGCGGCGCTCGTCACGCCGCCACTGCACGTGCCCACCCCCACCGCCACTGGAGGCCAGCGATGACGCCGGTTCCCCGACCACCCACGCAGGTGCCGCGGCGCACCCTGCTCCGCTCGCTCGCCGCGCTCCCCCTCGCCGGCGGCATCGCCGGGTGCGCCGGCACCTCCGGGCCCGCGTTCGTGCCCGACGGCGGGCGCGTCAGCATCGGCTACGGGGTCTGGGACGCCGACCAGGTGCCGGCCATGCAGGAGGTCATCGCCGCGTTCCGCGCGGAGCACCCGGACATCGACGTCGCGCTCCAGCTCACGCCGTTCACGACCTACTGGACGCGGATCCAGACCTCGATCGTCGGCGGCGGCGCCCCGGACGTGTTCTGGATGAACGCGCCCAACATCGCCATGTTCGCCCGGCACGCCACCCTGCTGCCGCTCACGGACCGGCTGGCGCGCGACGGGATCACCCTCGCCGAGCACCCCCCGAACCTGGTGGAGCTGTACCAGCGCGACGGCGAGCAGTACGGCGTGCCGAAGGACTACGACACGATCAGCCTCTTCTACAACCGGGAGCTCTTCGACCGGGCCGGTGTGCCCTACCCGGACGAGCGCTGGACCTGGCAGCACGTCCTCGACGCCGCCGCGGAGATCCGCGACCCGGCGGCGGGGGTGTACGGCTTCTCCGCGGGGCTGGACCGGCAGCGCAACCTCTACCCCACGATCTTTCAGAGCGGGGGGTGGGTGCTGCGGGGCGCCCGGTCCGGATTCGACGACGAGGCCACGATCGGCGGCCTGCGGTTCCTCACCGGCGCGATCGACCGCGACCTCGCGCCCAACGCGATGGCCGAGTCCGACACCCGGGCACGGGAGCAGTTCCAGGGCGGGAAGATCGCGATGTACAACGGCCTGCCCAACGACTCGAACGCGACGTACGAGGACCCGCAGGTCCGCGCGCGCACCGGGATCGCCGTGCTCCCCCGCGGCGCGCGGCGGGGCAACGTCATCCACGGGCTCGCGAACGTGATCAACGCGCGTACGCCCTACCCCGACGCCTGCTACGAGTTCGTGAAGTTCATGGCGGGGCGCACCACCGGGGAGATCCAGGGCCGCTCGGGGACGATCCTGCCCAGCTACGCGGGCACCGAGGCGGCGTTCCTGGACGCCAAGCCCGAGTTCCGGATGCAGTCCTACATCGAGCAGGTGCCCGACGCGACCGCCTACCCGGCCTCGGTCACGACCATGACGTGGGAGCGCATGCAGCTGCAGATCCTCGGCCCGTCCTGGATCGGCGCCGGCGCCAGGCCCGTCGAGGAGTCGGCCCGGTCGCTCGCCGACGAGATGAACGTCGTCCTCGCCAAGGAGGCGGTATGACCCAGCTCGCCACGGCGCCCGCGGCGCGCGTCGAACGCCCCGTACCCGCGCGGGCGCCCCGGCGCCGCCAGCACAGCGCCTACCTGTTCATCGCGCCGGTCGGCCTGGGCCTGGGCCTGCTCTACCTCTACCCCGCCGTCTCGACGTTCGTGCTCAGCTTCACCGAGTGGGGGCCGTTCGGCGGGCACACGTTCACGGGGTTCACGAACTACCTCACCGTCTTCCGGTTCGAGACGTTCTGGACCGCACTGGGCAACACGCTGCTCTACATGGTGATCGGCCTGCTCACGCTGCCCGTGGCGATCTTCTTCGCGGTGCTGCTCAACCGCGACGGGCTGCGTGGCGTGACGGTCTACCGGACGCTGTTCTTCATCCCGTTCGTCACGCTGCCGGTCGCCTCCGGGATGGTCTGGCGGTGGCTCTACAACGGGGACTTCGGCCTGATCAACCAGTTCCTGTCGGTCTTCGGGATCCCCGGCACCTACTGGGTGTCCAACCCGGCCACCGCGCTGTTCGCGATCGGGGTGGTCCAGGTGTGGTCGCAGGTCGGCTACTACCTGGTGATCTTCATCGCCGGCCTCAAGGCGATCCCGAAGGAGTACACCGAGGCCGCCGAGATCGACGGGGCGAGCGCGTTCCGGCGGTTCTGGCACATCACGCTGCCGCTGCTGTCCCCGAGCATCTTCTTCTGCACGGTCATCAACGTCATCGCGACCCTGCAGATCTTCGACCTGGTGTACGTGATGAGCGCGTCGCCCACGGTCAACCCCGCCTTCGCGTCGTCGCAGTCGATCGTGCAGCTGTTCTACGAGAAGGCCTTCGTCGAGTCCGACAAGGGCACGGCCACCGCGCTGGCCTTCCTGCTGATGCTGCTGATCGCGGCACTCACGTTCGTCCAGTTCCGGCTCCAGCGCAGGTGGGTGAACTATGTCTGAGTCCGCGCGCGGCACCCGCACCGGTTCCGTCCTCACCCACGCGGCGCTGGTCCTCGGCGCCGCGGCCATGATCGGCCCGTTCGTCTGGCAACTGCTCACCGCGTTCAAGTCGCTGCCGGAGACCACGACGGTGCCGCCGCCCCTGCTGCCGCAGGAGTGGCAGTGGTCGAACTTCACCGACGTGTTCGAGGCGCTGCCCTTCGGCCAGCAGCTGGTGAACTCGCTGATCGTGGCGGTCGCCGTGACGGTGGGCCAGCTCGCGTTCTGCTCGCTGGGCGCCTACGCCTTCGCCCGCCTGGAGTTCCGCGGGCGGGAGCTGATCTTCGCGCTGTTCCTGTCGGTGCTGATGGTGCCCAAGCAGCTGCTGATCCTGCCGCAGTACCAGATCATGTCCGACCTCGGGCTGCTCAACACCCTCACCGCGCTGATCCTGCCCGGGCTCTTCTCCGCGTTCGGCACGTTCCTGCTGCGCCAGTTCTTCGCCACGATCCCGAAGGACCTGGAGGAGGCCGCGCTGCTGGACGGGGCCGGCCGCTTCCGCATCTTCTTCTCGATCATGCTCCCGCTGGTGAAACCCGCGCTCGCGGCGCTGGCGGTGATCACCGTGATGCACTCCTGGAACGACCTGCTGTGGCCGTTGGTGGTCAACACCGCCCCCGCGACGATGCCGATCAGCGCGGGGCTCACCAGCCTGCAGGGCCAGGAGTGGACCGACTACCCCGTTCTCATGGCCGGGGCGCTCATGGCCTCGGTCCCGATGCTGCTCGCCTACCTGGCACTGCAGCGGCAGTTCGTGCAGGGAATCGCCCTGTCCGGAACGAAAGGGTGAACGACTTGGGTGGCACACCCGGACCACTGCGCGTCGGCATGGTCGGCGCGGGCGGTATCGCGAACGCGCACCTACCGGCCTGGCTCCACCTGGACGCCCAGGTGGTGGTGCACTCGATCCACGGCGCCCCGGAGCTGGTCGCCCGCCACGGCGGCGGCCGCGTCGTCGACTCGCTCGATGCGCTGCTCGCCGAGGTGGACGTCGTGGACGTCTGCACGCCGACCTTCACCCACCCCGAGATCGTGCTCGCCGCCGCGGCGGCGGGGAAGCACGTCCTGTGCGAGAAGCCGCTCGCCCTCGAGGCCGCCACGGCGGAGTCGATGGTGAAGGCCTGCGCGGCCGCCGGGGTGCAGCTCTACCCCGGGCACGTCGTGCGCTACTTCGCCGAGTACGCCGCCCTGCACCGGGCCGTGACGGCCGGGGCGATCGGCACACCCGCCGTGCTGCGCTTCCACCGCTGCGGCGCCCGGCCCCGCGCCGGCTGGTTCGCCGACCCGGCGCTCTCGGGCGGCATCATCATGGACCAGATGATCCACGACCTCGACTTCGCCCGATGGCTCGGCGGGGAGGTCGATTCGGTGCACGCGCGGCTGGCCGACAGCGCGCCGGGCACCACCACCGGCGTGGTGTCCGCGCACGTCGTCGCCCGGCACCGCGGCGGCGCGCTCAGCAGCGTCACCGGCACCTGGGCCCGGCCGGGCACCCGGTTCCGCTACGGCTTCCACGCCGCGGGCACCGACGGGATGCTGTCCTACGACTCGGCCACCGACCCGTCCCTGCGCACCGACACCGGCGCCGCCGACGACGGCGGCGGTGAGCGCCTGCTCCCCGACGTCTCGCTGGTGGAGAGCCCGTTCGTCACCGAGATCCGCGAGTTCGCGACCGCGTTCGCCGGCGGCCCGGCGCCGCGGGTGAGCGCGGACGACGGGCTGGCCGCCGTCCGGCTCGCCGCGGCGGCGAACGTCTCGCTCGCCACCGGGCGCCCCGCGAGCATCGAGGAGGTCACGCCGTGAGGCCGCTGCGCATCGGTGTCCTGTCCCTGGCCCACCTGCACGCCGCGGGCTACCTCGCGCTGCTCTCCGGGCGGCCCGACGTGGAGGTCGCGGTCAGCGACCCCGACGCGGCCACCCGCCCGGCCGGCGAGTCCGGCGGCCGGGAGTTCGCGGAGCAGCTGGGCGTGGGCCGCTACTTCGACACCCACCAGGAGCTGCTCGACTGGGGGCCGGACGGGGTGATCGTCTGCTCCGAGAACTCCCGCCACCGCGAGCTCACCGAGCTGGCCGCCGCGGCCGGCGCCCACGTGCTGTGCGAGAAGCCGATGGCCACCACCGTGGCCGACGGCGAGGCGATGATCGCGGCCTGCGCCGCAGCCGGGGTGCACCTCATGGTGGCCTACCCGGTGCGGTTCTCCCGCCAGTTCCGCGCGCTGCAGGCCACCCTGCCCGCGCTGGGCCGGGTCGTGGCCGCCGCGGGCACGAACAACGGCCAGCTGCCCGGGGGCCGGTCGTGGTTCTCCGACGCCGAGCTCGCCGGCGGCGGCGCCGTCATGGACCACACCGTGCACCTCGCCGACCTGCTCGACTGCCTGTTGTCCGGCGCCGAGGCGGAGTCGGTGCACGCGGTGACCAACCGGATGATCCGCGGCGACGACGTCGAGGTGGAGACCGGCGGCCTGGTGTCGCTGAGCTACCCCGGCGGGCTGATCGCCACGATCGACTGCAGCTGGTCGGTGCCGCAGCACTACCCGACGTGGGGCGGGCTGACGCTGCGGCTGTTCGGCGAGGACGGCATCGCCGACATGGACGCGTTCGGCCAGGCCGTGCACGGGTTCCGGGCCTCGACGCGCGGGCCGCTGCGGTTCGACTTCGGCGAGGGCGGCGACGGGCCGATGCTCGAGGAGTTCGTCACCGCGATCCGGGAGGGACGGCGCCCGCAGCCGGACGGCGAGTCGGGCCTGCGCTCGCTGCGCGTCGTCGAGCGGGCGTACGAGTCCGCGCGCACCGGCGTCCCGGCATGACCGACGTGCTGGGCATCGGTGTGGTGGGAGCCGGTTTCCGCTCCGGCCTCGCCCTGGCCGCCGAGCGGCCCGGCACGTCACGGGTGGTGGCGGTGGCCGACCTCGACGAGGAGGCCGCGCGACGGGCGGTGCGCGAGCGGCACCCGGACGCCGACGCGCTCACCGAGCCCCGCGCACTGTTCGACCGCGCCGACGTCGACGCCGTCCTGCTGATCACCCCCGACCACACGCACGCCGACCTCGCCTGCGCCGCGTTGCAGGCGGGCAAGGCGGTGTTCGTCGAGAAGCCGCTCGCGATCACCGTCGAGGACTGCGACCGGGTGCTGCGCACTGCGCGGGAGACCGGCAGCCGGCTCTACGTCGGGCACAACATGCGGCACATGCCCGTGGTGCGCACGATGCGGGAGATCATCGAGCGCGGGGACGTCGGCGCGGTGCAGTCGGTGTGGGTGCGCCACTTCGTCGGCAACGGCGGCGACTTCTACTTCAAGGACTGGCACGCCGAACGCCGCTGCACCACCTCGCTGCTGCTGCAGAAGGCGGCGCATGACTTCGACGTGGTGCACTGGCTCGCCGGCGCCTACACCGAGCGGGTGTCCGCGTTCGGCGCCCTGCGCGTCTACGGCGACGGGCACCGGCGCGCCCCCGGCACGCCGAAGACCGACGACTGGCTGGACCCGGACCGGCACTGGCCGCCCCGCAGCCAGCGCGACCTCAACCCGGTGATCGACGTCGAGGACCTGTCCCTGGTGAACCTGCAGCTCGACGGCGGCGTGCTGGCCGCCTACCAGCAGTGCCACTTCACCCCGGACTACTGGCGCAACTACACGGTGATCGGCGACGCCGGCCGGCTCGAGAACGTCGGCGACGGCTCGGGCGCGGTGGTCAAGGTGTGGAACCGGCGACGCGCGGGCCACGCCCCCGACGCCGACACCGAGTACCGGCTGCCGCCGACCACGGAGGTCCACTCCGGCGCGGACCCGTTGCTCATGGCGGAGTTCCTGCGGTTCGCCCGCGACGGCGGGGCCACCGACACCTCCCCGGTGGCCGCCCGGATGAGCGTGGCCGCAGGCGTGCAGGCCACGGCGTCGCTGCGGGCGGCGGGGGAACCGCAGGACATCCCGCCGCTGGATCCGGAGCTCGTCGCGTACTTCGAGCGGGGGCAGTGCTAGGAAGCTGATCCGGTGGCGGCGCTCGGCGTCGCGTGATCGGCCCGAGTCGCACGTCAGCATCCGCGCGACCGCGCTGGGGTGCTTCTCGCAGGTCGGCTCGCCGCGGTGAGCGGCAAGAGTGGTGTCGGGCGACAGACCGTCCTTCGTGAGCCGCAGCCGTGCGGGCTCCCTCGGGACAGGCTTGGAACGTCGCCGTGACCGCCTTCACGGGGAACCCCGAGGGCTGTGTGGGGCCCGGTTCTGCGGGTGAACGGGGCTCAGGGCGACGGCGCGCGGTGATCGATCTGATCAGTGCCTGGGGGCGGGCGTTGCGACAGTGGCGTACTGCTCGGAGTGATCACGGCCCGGTGACCGATCCGAGCAGTACGTCAACGCTGCCGCAGCGACATGGCGTACTTCTCGCACCAACCACGGCCCGGTGATCGACCCGAGCAGTACGTCAGCGCTGCCGCAGCGATGTCAGGTACTTCTCGCAGCGATCACCATTCGGAATCCGACCGCCCGATCCGGCAGCACTCAGACCTGCCGCTTCGGCATCACTTCCGGCGACCGCCGGCCCGCCGGGCGCCACTCAGGTCGGCAACCCGAACCTCCCGCGCGGGTGGCGGGACCGGACGCCCCGGTCCGGACGCCGGAGCGCCTCCTGGACGAACCACCAGGCCTCCTCGCGCGTCTCGGCGAACCCGTGCGAGGACTTCCCCCCGTCCAGCACGACCGTCCAGCGGTACCGGCCGGTGTGCTCGTTGAACGTCACCGACCCCCGCTGCTGCGACTCGATCATCGATCGCGCCGCTGCCTCGTCCGCAGCCTCGCCCATCGCGAACCCACCTCCCGGTAGCTCAGTCATCCAGAACGCCACGGCACGACAATATCGGACATCTGCTTGTATTAGCTATCAGCTGATGTGATTCGCTACGATCCGGCTGGAAACGACGGGGTACCCGGCAGACCATGCGGGTCGTGGGCCGTCCCGAGGATCAGCCGCTCCTCACGACCGCGGAGCTGTCCCGCCGGCTGAACGTCACCGCGGGCACCGTGCAGCGGTGGGTGAGGACCGGCAGGATCCGCCCGACTCTCGTGACGCCCGGCGGCCAGTACCGGTTCTCCCTGGACGACGTGCGGGACCAGCTGGGACAGCCGAGACGGCGCCCGGACGCCGACTGACCCGGGCCCGCAACCGGACGGACGCACGGACGCGGGCACCCTGCGCGCGAGATGAACACCATGGCGATCCGCGGGCGCTGCGATCGCCCGCGCGATGCGCTTCAGGGGTGGGCGTTGCGCGGGCGGGGCTGGCAGCGGGGGCAGGTGAAGGAGCTGCGGTTCATGAACGGGTCGCGCCGGATCGGGGTGCCACAACGGGGACAGGGCCGGTCTGCCTGGCCGTAGACCGCGAGCGAGCGGTCGAAGTAGCCCGAGGCGCCGTTGACGTTGACGTACAGCGCGTCGAACGAGGTGCCGCCTGCGGCCAGCGCCTCGGCCATGACCTCGGTGGCCGCCTCGAGCGCGGCGCGGGCCTGGGCCCGGGTGAGGCGGTCGGTGGGCCGGGCACCGTGCAGGCGGGCGCGCCAGAGGGCCTCGTCCGCGTAGATGTTGCCGATGCCGGAGACGACGGTCTGGTCGAGCAGGGCGCGCTTGAGCGCGGTGCGCCGCCGGCGGATCCCCGCGACGGCGGCGTCGAGGTCGAAGGCCGGGTCCATCGGGTCCCGGGCGATGTGGGCCACCGGCGCGGGCAGCAGCCCACCACCTGCGGCCGGCACCAGCGGGTGCACCGAGAGGCCGCCGAACGTGCGCTGGTCGACGAACCGCAGCTCGGGCCCGCCGTCGGCGAACCGCGTGCGGACGCGCAGGTGCGTCTCGTCGGGACGGTCGGCGTCGGCCACGAGCATCTGCCCGCTCATGCCGAGGTGCGCGAGGACGGCGTCCTCGCCCTCGGTGCCGCCGTCGAGGTCGAGCCAGAGGTACTTGCCCCGGCGGCGAGCCGCGCTGATCACGCGGCCGGCCAGGCGGGCGGAGAAGTCGGCGGCACCTTCGACGTGGCGGCGGACGGCCCGCGGGTGCGCGACGGTGACCCGCTCGATCGTGCGGTCGAGCACGTGGTCGGCGAGACCCCGCCGGACGACCTCGACCTCGGGGAGCTCGGGCACCGGGCTAACGCCCCCCGGAGCCGCCTGCGGCCTCGGCCGTGAGCGTGCGCCAGGCCAGCTCGGCCGCCTTCTGCTCGGCTTCCTTCTTGGTGCGCCCCACGCCCGAGCCCAGGTCGCGACCGGCGACGACCGCGGTGGCGGTGAACTCCTTGAGGTGGTCCGGCCCGTCCTCGGTGATGCGGTACTCGGGCACGCCGAGGTCGGCGGAGGCGGTGAGCTCCTGCAGGCTGGTCTTCCAGTCGAGGCCGGCGCCGAGCAGCGGCGCACCCTGCAGCAACGAGTCGAACAGCCGATGCACCAGCTCGCGGGCGGTGTCGAGACCGTGCTCGATGTACACCGCGCCGATCAGGGCCTCGGTGGCGTCGGCGAGGATGCTCGCCTTCGTGCGGCCGCCGGTGAGCTCCTCACCGCGGCCCAGGTAGAGGTGCGCGCCGAGCCCGTCGTCGCCGAGGGTGGTGGCCACCCCGGCGAGGGCGTGCATGTTGACGACGCTCGCGCGCAGCTTGGCCAGCTGCCCTTCGGGCAGATCCGGGTGGTCGCGGTAGAGCCGCTCGGTGACCACGATGGACAGCACCGAATCGCCCAGGAACTCCAGGCGCTCGTTGGTGGGCAGCCCGCCGTTCTCGTACGCGTACGAGCGGTGGGTGAGAGCGAGGGTGAGGAGGTCGTTCTCGACCTTCACCCCGAGCGAGGCGAGAAGGGGCCCGCGATCGTCCACGGGCCCCTGCGGCACGCGCTCTCCCATCCGCCAGGCGTGATCAGGCCGGGGTGACGACGGGGCGGCCGTCGTACGTGCCACAGGTGGGGCACGCCATGTGCGGGGGCTTGGTGGCCCGGCAGGCACGGTTCGAACAAGCGACGAGCGTGGGGGCAGCGGCCTTCCACTGCGCCCGGCGCGAGCGCGTGTTCGACCGCGACATCCGGCGCTTCGGAACAGCCACGTGAGATCTCCTAGCAGTCTGTGCGGGTCATTCGGCGGACAGACGCTCACGCAGAGCGGCCCACCGAGGATCTAGTGTCTCATGCCCGTGGTCGGGCTCGAGGTCGGCCCGCTTCTCGCCGCACTCGGGGCACAGACCAGGGCAGTCGTCCCGGCAGAGCGGGGCCATCGGCAGGGCGAGGACCACGGCGTCGCGCACGGTCTGCTCGACGTCGAGCATCTCGTCGACGACGCGTGGCACCTCGTCCTCGTCGGTGGTCTCGTCGGTGACGCTGTCGGGGTAGGCGAACAGCTCCGACAGCTCGACGTCGACCTCGTCGGTGAGCTCGTCGAGGCAGCGCGAGCACTCGCCGGACACCGGCGCGTGCACGCTGCCCGAGACGTAGACGCCTTCGGTGACCGACTCCAGACGCACGTCGAGTTCGATGGGCGCACCGGCAGGCACCGAGATCGCGTCCACCCCGAGCGGGATGGGACCCGCCGGGGCGTCGATGCGGCGCGTGTAGGTGCGCATGCTCCCCGGATGCCTGCCGAGCTCGCGGGTGGAGAAGACCCACGGGCTCGCCGGGTCGGGGTGACCGGGGGTGGGGCGATGCGTACTCACGGCTCCAGGGTAGGCCCGCCGCGCGCGGGCAGGTCGATCACGCCGGTCATCGCGAGCCCGGCCAGCACGACGAGGCCCGCCAGGGCCGCCCACGCGACCGGGTGCCCGAGGTTGAGCGTCCACCCCATGCCGATGCGCTTGTGCACCAGCAGCGCGGGGTCGGCGCGGTTGCCGTAGACGAGACCGGCGAGGTACCAGTGGCGGTCGTCGTCGCGCTGCACGAGCCGGCGCTGCACGAGCCGGGTCGACGCTGCGCCGCCCGGCAACCGGTGCCCTGCCTCCCCCACCCGCACCGCGAACACGACCCAGGCCAGCGTCGCGACGGCGAGCGGCACCACCATGGCCGCGGTGGCGAGCGGACCGGGCGTCGCGAGCTCCCAGAGCAGCGCGGCGACGACGGCGAGGCTCAGGTTCCCCAGCGCCGCCGTGCCGAGCAGCAGCACGGCCAGGCCACGCAGGTAGACCCGGTACCGAGCGGCGCTGCCGGCCGGGTCCGCCGCGTCGAGGTCCGGGCGGGCCCGCAGCGAGACGGCGACCACGGCGGGCATCAGCACCGTCAGCACCGCCTGCTGGACGACGGGCGCGAAGGCCGCGCCGACCGTGGTGGGCACCCGCACGTCCGGCCGCACGCCCGTGCCCCCGAGGAGCGGCAGCGTGGCCGGCAGGTCCGGGTAGCGCAGCACGCCGGCCACGCCGGTGGCCAGCAGCACGACGACGGCGGGCACGAGCACCGCCCATGGCGCCCGGACGGGGTCGGCGCGCAGCGAGGTGTCGGCGGTGACACCCTGGCGCGTCCCGGCGTACCAGTCCCCCGCCCGCTTCGCCGCGCCCAGGGCCCGCGAGGCGACCACGAGGAACACGAGGTCCGCGGCGCCGAGCGCGGCGACGGCGAACGTCCCCGCCCGGGCCGGGGCCGCGCACAGCGCGAGCACGACGACCACGACCGCACCGAGCGCCCCGGCCTCGTCGACCCAGCGCCCGTACCGGTGCCGCTCCTGGCGCACGGCGGGGTCGTCGACGCGCGCGGGCGGCACGCGCACCCCGAAGGGCAGCGTCGGGCGCGCGAGCGCGGGCAGCGCCCGGAACGCCACGGTGACGAGCGCGACGGCCACCAGGTCGGACGCGAGGGTCACACCCGGTCCCCCGCCCGGAACGACGCGAGCACCCCGTCGCAGCGCTCCCGGACGGCCCCGGGCGCCACGCCGTGCGCCACCGCTTCGGCGAGCAGCGTGCGCAGGCGCTGCTCCCAGTCCTCGACGAACCCGGGCTCCGGCGGCCCGGACGCGGCGTCGCGCCGGACCACCGCACCGCTCTTGCGGTTGATCCGGATCACCGACTGCCGGCGCAGCAGGTCGTAGGCCTTGTTGACGGTGTGGAAGTTGATCCCGAGATCGGCCGCGAGCTGCCGGGTGGACGGCAGCGCCGAACCCTCCGCGAGCTCACCGCCGGCGATCGCCTCCACCACCTGGTCGCGGAGCTGGAGGTAGATCGGCACCTCGCTGTCGAGGTCCAGGGTCAGGTGCACGAGGTGAGCCTATCTGATATACATCTACTAGAACAGATCAACCGAGGAGGTAGGCGTGGCTCGGATCGAGGAACGCGGCGCGGGCGTGGTGGTGCGGTTCGAGGGGTGGGAACCGCTGTTCACGCGTCGGTCGCAGCTGGAGGTGCCCTTCGGCGCGATCCGGGAGATCGAGGTCGTCGAGAACGGGCTGCGCGGCACGCGGGGTGGGCGCGTCGGGCTGCACGTCACCGGGGTGCGCAAGATCGGCCGCTGGGGCCTCGGCGTCGGGCTGAGGCAGCTCGTCAGCGTCCGGCGCGGCCAGCCGGCCCTGCGCCTGCGGCTCGACCGCGAGGCCACCGGCTACGACGAGGTCCTCGTGGGCCTTCCGGACGCGGCGGCGGTCGCGACGGGCCTGCGCGCCGCGCGGTCCTGAGCCGCACCGGCAAATCCGGTCGACCCCTGCCAAGGCCGCTCGTAGCGTCGCTGTCGTGATCTACGAGCATCCGCTGGCCTACGTGCTCGGCATCGAGGGCATCGCCCTGCTGCGGGGGTTCACCGGGGAGCACGACCGCGCGTTCGTCGAGGCGCGCCTCGACGAGGTGCGCAGGCTGCTCGACGACGAGTCGTTGGCGGGCGCGGGGGTGGAGGTCGCAGCGGTCGGCACCGTCGAGGGCTACCGCATCTGGTCACGCACCTACGGCGGCATGAACACGGCCTTCGACCTCGACGAACCGGCCGTCGGCGAGATCCTCGACACTCTGCCCGCCGGCGTCGCGCTCGACGCCGCGTGCGGCACCGGCCGATGGTCCGCGGCGCTGGTCGCGCGCGGGAACCGCGTCGTCGGCGTCGACAGCTCCCCGGAGATGCTGGCCCGAGCCCGCGCCGAGGTGCCCGGGGCCGAGTTCCGGCTCGGCGAGCTGACCCGGTTGCCGGTCGAGGACGGCGCCGTGGACCTGGTGGTCTGCGCGCTGGCGCTGGCGCACGTCCCCGACCTGGAGCCGGTGCTGGCCGAGTTCGCGCGCGTGCTGCGGCCCGGTGGGCACCTGGTGATCTCCGACATGCACCCGGAGGTCGTCGCGCGCGGCTCGAACCAACCGGTGCGCGACGCCGAGGGCCGCCCCGGCCGGCTGGTGTCGCACCGCCACCTGGTCGGCGACTACCTGCGCGCCGCCCTGCCGGCCGGGTTGCAGGTGCGCCGCTGCGAGGAGCCGCAGATGCCCGTGCCGCACACCACGCCGGAGGTCCCGCCGCGCGAGGTGCCGGGTCCGTGGGAGGTCTGGCCGTGGGCGCTCAACGCCCTCGTGCCGGACGCGGCGCGCGCGGCGAGCGCCGGCGTGCCCGGCCTGCTCGTCTGGCACTTCCAACAGCGGGCTCAGCCCGTCTCGCGCATGTCGCCCGTCGGCGCCCACGGCTCCGGGTGGGGGGCAGCGCGGCGGGTCGTCGCGGCGGTCCAGGCCGGGCCTGCGGGGTGGCGGGGGCGGGGAGCGCGGCCGTGCGGCTGCTCCACCGGCTCCACCGCGTCGAGCACCGGGATCTCGCGCACCTGCGGCTCGCCCTCGCTGAGCGCGAGGGGCTCACCGTGGTGGCGCAACCGCATCGGCGGGCCCGACACCAGCCGGTACTCCACCTCCTCGGGCCGGATCTCCACCCGCAGCTGCCGGCCCTGCCAGCGCAGCCCGAACGAGATCCGCGGCAGCGCGGCGGGCAGCCGGGGGGCGAACGCGATCCCGGCGTCGTCCATCTGCATGCCGCCGAAGCCGGAGACCACCGCGGTCCAGGTGCCCGCCATCGACGCGATGTGCACGCCGTGGTCGGAGTTGCCCGCGAGGTCGTCCAGGTCCACCAGCGCGGCCTCGCCGAGGTAGTCGTAGGCCAGGTCGAGGTGCCCGGTGCGCGCGGCCACCACGCTCTGCGTGCACGCCGACAGCGAGGAGTCCCGCACCGTCAGCGACTCGTAGTAGGCGAAGTTGCGGCGTGTCTGCTCGAGGCTGAACACGTCCGGGCGCAGCTGCATCGCCAGCACCAGGTCCGCCTGCTTGATCACCTGCTTGCGGTACAGGTCGAAGTAGGGGACGTTCAGCAGCAGCGGGTACTTCTGCGGCGGGGTGCCCTCGAAATCCCACACCGCGTGCGAGGTGAAGCCCTCGGCCTGCGGGTGCACGCCCAGCACGTCGTCGAACGGGATGCGCATCGACTTCGCCGCGTCCCGCCAGCTCGCCATCTCCTCGGCGTCGACGTTCAGGCGGGCGGCGGCGCGGCCGTGGCGGGCCGCGACCTCGGCGGCGTAGCGCAGGTTCTGCTGCGCCATCAGGTTGGTGTAGACGTTGTTGTCCACGATCGCGGTGTACTCGTCCGGGCCCGTCACGCCGTCGATGCGGAACTGCCCCGACGAGTCGTGGTGCCCCAGCGAACGCCACAACCGCGCCGTGGCCACCACCAGCTCCAGGCCGACCTCGCGCTCGAACACCTCGTCACCGGTGGCCGCCACGTGGCGGCGCACCGCGTCGGCGATGTCGGCGTTGATGTGGAACGCCGCCGTGCCCGCGGGCCAGTACCCCGAACACTCCTGCCCGCGGATCGTCCGCCACGGGAACGCCGCCCCACCCAGCCCCAGCTGCTCCGCGCGCTCGTAGGCCTGCGGCAGGATCGACTGGCGCCAGCGCAGCGCGTCGGCGGCCGCGTGCGGGGCCAGGTGCGAGAGCACCGGGAGGCAGAACGTCTCGGTGTCCCAGAACGTGTGACCGTCGTAGCCCTCGCCGGTCAGCCCCTTCGCCCCGATCGCGCGACGCTCGGCCCGCGCCCCGGCCTGCAGCACGTGGAAGGTCGCCAACCGCACCGCCTGCTGCAGCTCCGCGTCCCCGTCGATCTCGACGTCCGCGGTCTCCCAGAACTCGTCCAGGTAGGCCCGCTGCTCGGCCACCAGCCCGTCCCAGCCCGTGTAGCGCGCGGCCGCCAGCGCGGCGCGGACCTGGTCGTGCAGCGCGGGCAACGACCGGCGCGACGACCACCCGTAGGCCAGGTACTTCACCAGCCGCAGTGGCTTGCCGGGCTCGAGCCGGGCGATGACCGTGGTGCGACCGGTGTCCTCGGCCGCCTCGGAGCTGACCTCGGCCGTCTCCGGGCCGTGCACCTCGTGGTCCATCGCCGCGGCCACGTGCAGGCCGGAGCGGCGGGTGCCGTGGATCAGGTAGGCGCCCGCGCCGTGGCAGCCGTGCTGCTCGGCCACGAGCGGGTCGGTGAGCGCCGCCTCGACGCGCGGGTCGGCCTCGTCGCGGCCCGGCAGCTGCTCGTTGGCCACCAGCTCGGACTGCAGCACCACCAGCGCGGGCGCGTCGACGACCTCGACCTCGTAGCAGATCGCCGCGATCGCGCGCTGCGTCAGCGACACCATCCGGGTGGACCGGACGCGCACGACCCGGCCGGCGGGCGACTCCCACTCGACGTCGCGGGCGAGGGTGCCGGCCTGCATGTCCAGCACCCGCTCGTGGCGGCGCAGCCGCCCGTAGCGCAGGTCGAAGGGCTCGTCCTCCACCAGCAACCGGATCAGCTTGCCGTTGGTGACGTTGATGATCGTCTGCCCCGACTCCGGGTAGCCGTAGCCACCCTCGGCATACGGCAGCGGGCGGCGCTCGTAGAACGAGTTGAGGTACGTGCCCGGCATCGCGTGCGGCTCACCCTCGTCGAGGTTGGCCCGCATCCCGATGTGCCCGTTGGACAGCGCGAACACCGATTCGACCTGGCCCATCCGGTCCAGGTCCAACCGCGGCTCCCGCACCACCCACGGCTCCACGGCGAACGCGCGACCGGACGACATCAGACAACCTCCATGGATCGGGACAGTACGGATCGGGCCTCGTCGCCCGGGACAGGTGGGTGACGGCGGCCGGAACCGGGTCTCGCACGCTCCCACACCCGAATGGCGGTAGCGTCACGGGCCACCCGGACGGGCGGCGCCCTCATCTGGTCGACCCCGCGAGGACGCCTTGCACGAAATGCCGCTGGAAGGCGAAGAACACCACGAGCGGCACGATCATCGACAGGAACGCTCCGCTGGCCAGCACGTCGACGTTACCTCCGAACTGGCGCAGCTGGCTGCGCAACGCAACGGTGATCGGCGCCGAGCCCTCGTCGGCGAACACCAGCCCGACGAGCAGGTCGTTCCACACCCACAGGAACTGGAAGATCGCCAGCGACGCGACGGCCGGCAGCGAGATCGGCAGCACCAGCCGCCAGAAGATCCGCAGTTCCCGCCCGCCGTCCATCCGGGCGGCCTCCAGCAGGTCCCGCGGGATGCCCGCGAAGAAGTTGTGCAGCAGGAACACCGCGAACGGCAGGCCGAACGCCACGTGGAACAGCACGACCCCCGGGATGGAACCGTAGAGCCCGATGCCGCCCAGCAGCCGCGCCACCGGGATGAGCGCCACCTGGACCGGGACCACCAGCAGGGCGACGACGCCGATCAGCACCCAGTCGCGGCCGGGGAACTCGATCCAGGCCAGCGCGTAGGCCGCGAGAGCCCCGATCGCGACCACGAGCACCGTGGACGGCACGGCGATCAGCACCGTGTTCCACAGCGACCCGAGCACGACGCGGTCGGCGAGCAACGTGGCGTAGTTGGCCAGGGTGAGCTGCGCCGGCGCGGTGAACACCGTCCACCACCCGCTGCGGGCGCCGGCCTCCTCGGGCCGCAGGGAGGCCACCAGCAGCCCGAGCACCGGCAGCAGCCAGAAGACCGCGACGGCGATCAGCACGATCCGCACCACCGGGCCGCCCAGCCGCGCGACCAGCCGCGCGGCGATCCGGCGGCGCGGCACCGCATCCACGGGATCGTCACCGGGACCGTGTGGCGCACCCGCGACCGGCGCACCCCGCGCCGTCGCCCCGAGCACCGACGTCATGACCGGTCCCCCTTGAACCGCCGGATGTTGAACACCATGGCCGGCACCACGAGCAGGAACAGCAGCACCGCCAGCGCGCTGCCGAGCCCCTGGTCGCCCCCGCCGGCCCCGAACGAGACCTGCCACATCTGCAGCGCCAGCACGTTCGCCTCTTCCTGCACCGACCCGGGTGCGGTGACGAAGACCAGGTCGAACACCTTCAGCACGTTGATCACCAGTGTCACGACCACGACCAGCAGCACCGGCGAGAGCAGCGGCACCGTCACCCGGCGGAACACCTGCCACTCGGTGGCGCCGTCCACCCGCGCCGCCTCGAGCGCGTCGCGCGGGATCGCCGCGAGGCCCGCCGCGATCAGCGTCATCGCGAACCCGGACATGATCCACAGCCACGCCGAGATCACCACCGGTGTCACCAGGACGGGCCCGAGCCAGGTCACGCCGCGGAACGGCTCGGCGAAGCTCTCCGCCGGCAGCCGGACCGCGTAGCCGCCCCCTGCCAGGTCGGGCACCGTGAACCGCCCGTCGTCGCCGGTGGTCGCGGTGGCCACGACCCGGTCCCCGGTCACGACCTCGATCTCGATGCCGGGCACGCCGCGCTCGCCCTCGTCGACCACCCCGGTCCGGTCCGCGGCGCTGCCGACGTCCAGCCACACCAGCCCGCGCAGTCCCGGCCCGGGCTCGGCGAGGGCCGCCGCGTCCGCCGTCGGCGGCAGCGCGGCGGGGTCGTAGCCGGTGATCGGCAGCGCGAGCGCGTCCTGGGCGCCGACCGGCGCCGACGTGACGAGCGCGCCGTCCCGGGCGACGACGAGACCACCGCCCTCGCGGGGCCGCGCCCCCGGGTAGGGCGCCGACTCGGTGAACGCGTCGTGCACGGAGATGATCACCGCGTTCACCAGGCCGCTGTCCGGGTCCTCGTCGTAGACCAGCCGGAAGATGATCCCGGAGGCGACCAGCGAGATCGCCAGCGGCATGAACATCACCAGCCGGAACGCCGCCGCCCACCGGATCCGCTCGGTCAGCACGGCGAGCACCAGCCCGATCGCGGTCACCAGCGTGGGCGCCACCAGGACCCAGATCGCGCTGTTGCGCAGCGCCACGAGCGTCCGGTCGTCGGTGAAGGCGGTGCGGTAGTTGTCCCACCCGACGAACTGCGTGCCGCGGGCGTCGAAGAGGCTCCGCACCACCGAGTAGACCGTCGGGTAGACGAGGAAGACGACCATCAGCGCCAGTGCGGGCGCGAGGAACGCCACCGCCATCCACCGCCCGCCGCGGCCCGGTGCGCCCGCGCGACGCGTCACGAGGCGCCGCCCTCGTACGCCGCGTCGACCTCGGCCTCGAGGTCGGCGAGGATCTCGTCGATGCGCGTCGGGTCGGCCAGGTAGTCCTGCATCGCCCGCCAGAACCCGTCGCCGCGGATGCCCCCCAGCGCCGTCGGCATCAGGTCGGACATGTCGAACCGCACGTTCTCGGCGCTCACCAGCTCGTCGGCGATCTGCCGCGTGGTGTCGTCGGGGTAGTCGCCCAGCTCCACCTGCCGGTTCGGGGACACGAACCCGCCGTGCTGCGCCCAGATCGACGCGGCCTCCGACGAGGCGAGGAACCGCATCAGCTCGGCGGTGCCCGGGTCGTCGGTCAGCGCCACGAGCGTGTCGCCGCCGCTGACCACCGAGCTGGCGGGCCCGATCCGGGGGAACGGGAAGACGCGCGCGTCGCGCCCCACGGTGGCCGAGGTGCTCTGCGCGATCGCCCCGGCGACGAAGTCCGCCTCGTAGACGATCGAGGCTTCCGGGTCGCTGCCGAAGACGTCCACGACCGACTCGGTGAACTCGGTATGCAGGGCTCCGGAGGCCCCGCCGGGCAGGTACTCGGGGCGGAAGGCCCGGCCGAGCGTCTGCAGCGCGGTGCGCACCGACGGGTGCGTCCACGGGATCTCGTGGTCGGCGAGCCGGTCGTACATCTGCCCGCCCGCCGTCTGCAGGTAGACGTTCTCGAACCAGTCGGTGAGGACCCAGCCGTCCGCGCCACCGACCGAGAGCGGGGTGGCGCCGGTGTCGGAGAGCTTGCGCAGCGTCTCGATGAACGCGTCCCACGTCCGCGGCGGGGTGAAGCCGGGGCCGAGCTGCCCGGCGTCGTACCAGACCGTGGACTTGTTCGCGGCCTTGAACACGAGCCCGAACAGCTCCCCGTCGACGGTGCCGAGCTCCTTCCACACCGGGGCGAACTGGGCGTCGATCACGGACTCGGTGGCGCCGTCGAGCGGGACGAGGGACCCGCCACGCGCCAGGGTGCGCACGAGCGCGGGTTGCGAGATGCCCGCGACGTCCGGCGGGGAGCCACCCGCCAGCCGCGTGGCGAGCAGGGTGGGCACCTCGTCGCCACCGGAGACGTAGGTGACGGTGGTTCCCGTCCGCCGCTCGAAGACGTCCAGCACCCGTTCGAAGGCCGCCTGCTCCTCGTCCGACCACACGGCGAGGACCTCGATCGTCCGCCCGGTCAGCCCCGGCCCGTCGCCACCCGGCTGCGGGCCGGCGCACCCGGCCGCGACCACCGCGGCGGCCACCAGCACCGGGAGGCACCTGCGCAGCGGTGCGCCCTTCATCGTCTTCAGGCCCATATGGAACGGCCGGTGTCGAGGTCGAAGAAGTGCAGGCCCTCGGTGTCGACGCGCACCGTCACCGGCTGGCCCTCGAAGACGCGCGTGCGCGGGCTGAACCGGCCCACCAGGACGCTGCCGCCGCCCGCCGTGCCCACGCGCCCCGACTCGCGGTCGAGGCGCTCCCGGTCCTCGGTGCGCACCGGTGCGGCGTCCACCGGGAAGTGCACCATCACGTCCGATCCCATCGCCTCGACCAGGTCGGCGACCGAGGTCAGCGTGGCGCCCGGGACCGGGCCGACGGATCCCGCGTCCTGCATGTCCTCGGGCCGGATTCCGACGGCGACGCGGCGCCCGTCGTAGCGCTCGAGCGCCGGCCGCTCGCGCAGCACGCCCCCGGGCACGGCCAGCCGGTGACCGCCGAAGGCCACCCAGGCCTGCCCGTCCGCGTCGAACGTCAGGTCGGCCGTGATCATGTTCATGCCCGGGGAGCCGATGAAGCCCGCCACGAACATGTTGACCGGCTGGTCGTAGAGCTCCTGCGGCGAGGCGATCTGCTGCAGCACGCCGCCGCGCATCACCGCCACCCGGTCCCCGAGCGTCATCGCCTCGGTCTGGTCGTGCGTGACGTAGACGGTGGTGACACCCAGGTCCCGCTGGATCCGCGCGATCTGGGCGCGCATCTGCACGCGCAGCGTGGCGTCGAGGTTCGACAGCGGCTCGTCCATGAGGAACGCGCGCGGCTCGCGCACGATGGCCCGGCCCATGGCGACGCGCTGACGCTGACCACCCGAGAGGTGGCGCGGCTTGCGCGCGAGGTGCGGGCCGAGCTCCAGCACGTCCGCGACCTCCCGCACCCGGCTCTCGACCTGCTTGCGCGGCACCTTGCGCAGCGTCAGACCGAACGCGATGTTGTCGTAGACGCTCAGGTGCGGGTAGAGCGCGTAGGACTGGAACACCATCGCCAGGTCGCGGTCCCGGGAGGGCACCGCGTTGACCACCCGCCCCCCGATCCGCACCTCGCCCTCGCTGATCTCCTCCAGCCCGGCGACCATGCGCAGCGCCGTGGTCTTGCCACAGCCCGACGGCCCGACGAGCACGAGCAGCTCGCCGTCCATGACGTCGATGCTCAGGTCGGTGACCGCACGCGTTCCGTCGGCGTAGACCTTGCCGACGCGGTCCAACTCGATCCCCGCCACGATGCTCCCGTCGACGTCGCCGAGCGGCCCCGGACGCAGAATCGTAGGAAAGCGCGCCCGAAGGCGACCTTAAGGAGCCTCCAGATCCCGATGAATGTCGGGATCGCGCGGAGGGCGGTTCCCGAACGTGATGTCCAACATCTACGGTTCGACCATGGCGTTGGTGCTACTGGTCGAGGACGACCACGCCGTCCGCACGGCGATGACGGCGGCGCTGCGCGAGGCCGGGCACGTCGTCCAGCCCGTCGGCAGTGCGCTGGACGCGCTGCGCGCCGTCACCGACGACCACGTCGACCTCGTGGTGCTCGACCTCGGGCTGCCCGACCTCGACGGGTTCGAGGCCCTGCGGTTGCTGCGCGGAGTCAGCGACGTCCCGGTGATCATCGCGACCGCGCGCACCGACGAGCCGACGATCGTGCGGCTGCTCAACGCGGGGGCCGACGACTACGTCACCAAGCCCTTCTCCAGCGACCACCTCGCCGCCCGCGTGGGCGCGGTCCTACGGCGCTCCAAGGCCGCGGCACCGGCGGACGACGGCCGGATCGAGGTCGGCGACCTGGTCGTGGACCCGGCCACCCGGGAGGCGAGCGTCGGCGCCACCGCGCTCACGCTCACCCGCCGCGAGTTCGACCTGCTCGCCTACCTCGCGGCGCGCAGCGGGAAGGTCGTGTCGAAGTCGGAGCTGTGCCGGGAGGTCTGGCGCCAACCCAACCTGCACCTCGACCAGACGATCGACGTGCACCTGTCGTGGCTGCGCCGCAAGCTCGGCGAGACCGCCGCCGACCCGCGGTTCCTGCACACGGTCCGCGGTGTCGGGATCAAGCTCGTCGACCCCTGCGGGACGTCCTCCCCCGCCTGACACGAGAGTGGACCCGTGCGGCACCTCGTCCTCCGTCTGATCGTCGCCACCGCGATCGCCGCCGTCGCCGCCGTCACCGCGGTCGCGCTGCTCGTGCAGTCGGCCGGCGAGCGCGACCGCCTGCGCAGCGGGTCGGAGGCCGACCTCGCCGCGCTCGTCAGCCTGGCCGAGGCGACCTCGGACGGCGAGGCCCTGCGGCGCGGCATCGCCCGCGCCCCGGCCGGTCGCGAGGGCCGGCTCGCGGTGCACGTCGCCGGCGCGACGGTCGGCACCTCCCGGCTGGGAGGCGACGCCGAGGCACCCGCGGAGGTCCCGATCGCCGGCGGCACCGTGCTGGTCCGCGCTGCCGGCCCGGCCGTCGTGGAGGTGTTCGTACCGGACCGGGCCCCGGGCAGCGCCGAGCTCGGGCTCGCCGCGCTGCTGCTCGGCACCGGTGCGCTGGTCGCCGGCGGCGGTGTGGCGGTGGCCGCGCGGCGGCTGCGGCCGGTGGTCGCCGACCTCACCACCCTCGCCACGGAGGCCGCCGCGATCGGCAGGGAGGACGCGCCCGCGCCCGCCCGCCGGATGCACGTCCCGGAGACCGCGGCGCTCGCCCGGGCCCTCGCCGCGGTGACCGCACGCTTCGCCGAGGCCCGCGCCCTCGAACGGCGCCTGGCCGCCGACCTGTCCCACCGGCTGCGGACCCCGCTCACCGCGCTCGCCCTCGACGCCGACGCGATCGACGACGGCCCTGCGGCCGAGCGGGTGCGCCGGACCATCGCCTCCCTCGACGGCGACATCGACGCCCTCATCCGCTCCACCCCCGGCCCCGACGCGGCCCCTGCCCGCTGCGACGTGGTGGCGGTGGTGCAGCGCCGTATGGCGTTCTGGTCCGCGCTCGCCCAGCACAGCAGGCGCTCCTGCGAGGTCCGCACCGCACCACCGCCCGCCACGATCGCGCTCGCCGAGGACGACCTCGCCGCGGTCGTCGACGCGCTGCTGGGCAACGTCTTCCGCTACACGCCCGAGGGCACGGGCTTCGCCGTCGCCGTGGTGTCGCACGCCGGCTGGATCAGCCTCGTCGTCGACGACGCGGGACCGGGTGTCGCCGACCCCGCGGCCGCGCTGAGCCGCGGCGTCAGCTCCGGGGGCGGCACCGGCCTCGGGCTCGACATCGCCCGCGACGCCGTGGAGGCCACCGGCGGCACGATCCACGTCGAGCGGGCGGCGCTGGGAGGCGCGCGCGTCCGGCTGCGCTTCGCCGACGCGGAGCACGACGCGCCCCACGTGCCGCGCGCACGGCGGCTGTCGCGGCGCCCGGCGACGGAGCCGGCGAAGATCTGAAGTATCGGTTGCTCATCGCAGTGGCAGCAGCAATGGACAACCGATACTGCGTGGCCTCTACCCGCAGTGGGCCCGGTGCCGAGCCCGACCTCCGCGCCGACACCGCGGGCGCTGCGTGGTCGGGACGCGGTACGCGGTGATCGATCTGATCAGTACCTGGGTGCGGGTGTTGCGACGGTGGCGCACTTGTCGAAGTGATCAAGGCCGGGTGATCGGTCCGAGCAGTGCGTGGGTGCTGTCGCGGCGACGTCCAGTGCTTCTCGCAGCGATCACCATCCGGCATCCGCGGGCCGATTCGGCAACGCCCTCCCGGTGCACCGCAGGTCCCGATCCCGCCGATCATGAGGGCGAACACGTCTCCGACCTGCCCAATGATCACCGGTAAGGGGTGCAACGGGACCACCGCACGGTGCGCACGCACCCAACAGGCGCGGTCTCGTCCCGAACAGGCCTGGGCCCGCGCCGGGAACGGCCGCCCACCAAGCCCCAATACTCGGTAGTTCTACCAACACGGCCACCCCGCCGACGGACAGGGTCAGGGGAACCCGGCCGACTGCGCCGCAGACCCGGGCCGGGCGTGAGGCAGTGGCCGCGAGCCGGGAACGGCGCGCCCACAGGAGATTTCATGACCATATAGACGTGATGGGGGTTGGATCTTTCCCGAATCCCGCTCACGTCTATCTGATCATGAAAAGGGCGTTCCGCGGAACGCGAGGCGGCCATGATCAGCGAGAGTGGTGCCAGAGCGGCGGATCTGCGGCTCTGGCACCACTCCTGGCGATCATGACCGCGAGCCGGCCCGCGAGACGCACGTCAGCGCGGCCGTGAGGGCCATGGCGTGCGGCTCACACCGCTCGCCGCCGGTGATCAGGGCCGGCGACCGTATGCGGGCCAAGCCTCTAGCCGGCCGGCGGCAGGGCCTCCACCCGGTGGCGCACCAGATCGGCGCCGACGCCCACCGGCGTGGCGTCGAACCGGTCTGCCAGGTGCGCGGCGAGCGCGCGGAACGCGTCGTGGGTGGCCGGGCGGATCCGGTCCAGCTCGATCCGGGCGCCGGTGGCGAGGTGGGGGTCGTAGGGCACCTCGACCACCGCGCGGCAGCGGTTCTCGAAGTGGCGCCGCACCCGCGCCGTGTCGACGTGTTTGCCGGCCCGATCGCAGGTCAGCACGAGGACGGCGTCGGCGACGCGGTCGGCGTGCCCCCGAACCGTCAACCAGTCGAGGGTCTTGGTCACCCGGCTCGCGCCGTCCGCGGTGGGCGACCCGACGACCACGAGGTTGTCCGCCAGGGCCAGCGTGCCGGCGATCGCCGAGTGCACGAGCCCGCTGCCCGAGTCGGTGATGACCACGTCGTAGAAGCGGCGCAGGACGGTGCACACCCGCTCGTACTCGTCGCGCTCGAACGCCGCGCTCATCGCCGGGTCCTGCTCGGAGGCCAACACCTGCAGCCGCCCGGCGAGGCTGGTGTAGCGGGCGACGTCGGCGAGGGAGCGCAGCGTCTCGATCTGGCCGACCATCTCCCGCACGGTCATCGACGCGTCGCCGGTGAGCCGGTCGGCGAGCGTGCCCGCGTTCGGGTTGGCGTCGACCGCGACGATGCGATCGCCCCGGTTCTCCGCGAGGACCAGGCCCACGCAGGCGGCCACGGTGGTCTTCCCCACGCCGCCGTTGATCGAGCTGACGGCGATCTGGTGCGCGCTGCCGAGCGGCCTCCGGATGCGCCGCACCTGCTCGCGGCGCGCGTGCTCGGCAGGCCCGACACCGGGGTTGAGCCGGCCGCCGGTAGCGGTGAAGAGCAGGCCGCGCCAGCCGTCGGTCGGCCGGTCGACGCGCCGCCGGACGATCGTTTCGGAGGTGAGGCCGTCCGCGTCCGGGCCACCCGCAGGCGCGGCCACCTCCGCCCGGCGAGGCGGCGCGGGGGCCCCGGAACCGGCCACGATGTCAACGGGCGCGGTGTCACCGAGCGCGGTGTCATCGGGCGCTGTGTCACCGGGCGCTGTGGGCGCCGGCGCCTCCTCGGTCCGCCGACGCCGACGCTGGGAGCGGCTGGGGCGCGGTGGCGCCCCACCGCGGTCCTCGGCCGACGGCGCACCGACCCCGTCGGCCTGCTCGTCGCTACCGCCCCCCGGGCCGCTCACCCGACCACCCCGTTCCCCGACCGTGGTTGTGCCTCGATGATCTCGCCGGGAGGCTACCGGGTGCCGGAACACCCGGAGGACCCCACGAGCTCAGCCGCTGGGCTCGACCTGGAACTCGGCCGCGCCCCCGTCGACGCTCCCGACCGAGATCTCGTACGGGCCCACCGCGGCGGCAGAGCCCGGCGCCACCGTGGCGGTGGCGCCGTCGGCGGAGAACGTCACGCCCGAGCCGTCGATCGACTCGATCGCGATCAGCGGGCCCGAACCGCAGGAGAAGGACGTCCGCCCGTTCGTCGTCACGGTGCGCCCGCCGGCTCCGGAACTGCTGATGGAGCCCGTCGAGGAGGCGCGGACCTCGCAACCCTGCGCCGACGGCTCGGAATCGGGTGCAGGCACGGCCCGAGAGGTCTGCGGGCCGGCGCCCGGGGTCGCTTCGCCGGGAACGGTGGTGGCGCAGGCCGAGGTCAGCAGCGCGGCCGCTGCGGCACCGGCGAGCAGGCGGGGCAACGCAGGCAAGATCTTCACAGTCGGCATGGTGCCGCCGATCACGCGCCGTGGCCAGGGCGGTCGTGATCGGTGCCGGTGGCGGCGCCCACGAAGTGGTCGGCGGCAGAATCACCGACAGCGGAATCGTCCGCAGCGAAATCGTCGACGGCGAAATCGTCGGCGACGAGCGCCGCGATCTCGAGGAACGCGTCCGCCGTGGCGGGGCGCAGGGCGTCGAGCTCGATCCGCCCGCCGGTGGCGAGGTGCGGATCGTGCGGCACCACGACCACCGCGCGGCAGCGCGCGGAGAAGTACCCGATGAGCAACTCGGTGTCGATCTCCTTGCTCGTCCGGTCGCGGGACAGGACCACCACCGCGCGCTCGACCACCCGCCCGTGGCCGTGCGCGACGAGCCAGTCCAGCGTCTTGGCGGCCCGGCTGGCACCGTCGACCGTGAGCGATCCGACGACCACGAGCCCGTTCGTGAGCGCCAGCGTGCCGTCCATCGCCGAATGCACCATGCCGGTGCCCGAGTCGGTGACGACGACGTTGTAGAACCGGGCGAGGACCGCGCACACCCGCTCGTACTCGGCCCGGTCGAACGCCTCGCTGCGGGCGGGGTCCTGCTCCGATGCGAGCACCTGGAGCCGGCCTGCGAGGGTGGTGTACCGCGCCACGTCGCTGAGCGAGGCCACGTCCTCGACCCCGTCGAGCAGGTCCCGGACGGTCGAATCGGTCTTCCCCGTGAGGCGGTCGGCGAGCGTGCCGGCATCGGGGTTGGCGTCGAGCGCGACGATCCGGTCGCCGCGGTGCTCGGCGAGCATCAGGCCCAACAGGGCCGTCACCGTCGTCTTCCCCACGCCACCCTTCATTGACACCACGGCGATCTGGCGCGGGCCGGGAAGCGGCCGGCGCACCCTCAGCGCCAGCTCCTGGCGACGGTGCTCGGCCGGCCCGATCCCCGGGTTGACCAGGCCACCGCTGAGCAGGTGGACGGCGCGGCGCCAGCCCGAACCCGGCCGGTCGGAGCGGCGCCGGACGATCGTGTACTCGCTCAGGGCCGAGGAGTCACCGATGTGCCCGGCGGCGGGGCGGGGCGACGCCGGAGCGGGCGGTGCCGCGGCCCGCGGTTGCGGTGGCACGGGCTGTGGGAGTGAGGGCTGCGGGGGTGGGGCGGGCGGCGGCACGGGAGGTGCGACGGGCTGCGGCGGCTCCGTCGCGGACGCCTCCGGGCCCGGGTCGCGCGAGTCCCCCGGTGCGAACGATCGCTTCGGCACGTCCCTCCCCCCTCACGGTGATCACGCGAGGACGGATCCTACGCAGAACGCCCCCCGCGGGGCGATGAGTGAGTGGCGCAGATCGGCCGCAGCGCACTCACCCGCCGGCTGTTGCCTGCATCTGCGCGTAGGCCGCCACGAGCTGTTCCTCCGCATCGTGCAGGTAGTCCTCGAGGTCCTCCGCCGCACCCGGACCGTCCCCGCCCTGCAGCCGGTGCAGGATCCCGCGGTTCCGCTCGAGGTAGGGCTCGTGGAAGCGCTGGGGGTCGGCCATGACGTGGAAGACGAGCCGGAGCTCGGCGAGGATGCCGCTCATCAGCTCGTCCGACCGCGGGCTCCCGGCCAGCGCCACGAGGGCCCGGTGGAACGAGATGTTGGCCGTACCGAGCGCCTGCCACTCGCTGCCGCGAAGGGCTTCCTCCCCGTCGGCGACGGCGGCGGCCACTGCGGGCAGACCCGGGTGCGGGCCGGCGACGGTGCGGACGACGCCGCACTCGACGATCCGGCGCACCCGGTACAGATCGACGACGTCGTCGACGGTGAGCGTGCGGACGAACATGCCGCGGTTGAGCTCATGGGTGAGCAGTCGCTCGTGCGACAGCAACCGGAACGCCTCCCGCAGCGTGTTCCGGGAGACCCCGAGCGCCGTGCCGATGCCGTCCTCGGCCAGCCGGGTGCCCGGCGGGAACCAGCCCTCGATGATCCGGCTGCGCAGGATGCCGGCGACCCGCTCCGCGGTGCTCGTCCGCGAGAGGAGGGCGCGGTCCGCCACCAGGCCGTGGATGGCAGGCCCGTCGGTGGTCACGTCGCCTCCCCGCCTCGACAGATGTTCGACTGAAGGATCGTACAACGATCGAACGCGGTGCTCCGGCGACACCTGCGCGCGATGTCCGGTTCATCCGGAATCTCACCGCCCACTACTCACCGTGTGCCACGTCGCCCTCACGGGGAGCACACGCGCGCCACGCGCCCCCTTGGAGATCGAACCGCCATCGATCTGGCAGGAGGACGGCAGTAGGCTGCTGCACAATCGAGTGACGGTCTGCTGGAACGCGAGGACGGAGGCAGCAGCGTGGTGGAGCACGGTCACCTCGCCGCGACGTCCGATTCGGGTCCTCCGGCACACGGATCGTCGTTCGACGGGGCCGGTCCACAAGGTGGGCCGGCTCTCGCCGTGTGGTGAGGCCCGCCGTGACGAGGAGACGGCGGCAGTGATCTGTCCTGGGGGGACGACATGACCGACGGGCCACAGCAGTGCGCCCTGCCCGGATGCACCGAGAACGTCGTGCAGCCGGACGACGGCGGCCCGCGCCGGTTGTACTGCTCGCCGGCGCACCGCGCCACGGCGCGCAAGATGCGCCACGCGGCTCGCGCGGAGACCGAGGCCGCCGCACCCGACACCACCGCAGCACCCGAACCGCTCGCCGTTCCCCGGGATCCGGAGCCCGCCCCAGCGGCGGCCCTGAGCGATCCGCCGGAACGCGAGTGGAGCCCCGCTGCGTCCTGGACGATCTCCGAGACCCCGCTCCCGCCGGTCCACGCCGGGCGCACCGTACGGACGATCACCTCGAAGCGGGTGAAGAAGGCCAAGCCGAGCCGCACCATGGCGGAGCGCAAGGCGGCCGCCACCTCCATGCGGCGCCGCGCCGTGGCGAGCGTCGCCGTCGCGAGCCTGGTGGCGGGTGGCACCAGCTACTACGTCACCGAGAACCTCCAGACCACCCCCACCGTCGTCCCGCCGCCGCAAGCCGCGCCGGAGCCCGCCGTCGAGGCCGACGTGTGGGCGAGCCAGGCCGAGGTCGTCCTCGCGTCGATCAACAGCCAGCTGGACACGGTCACCCAGACGGAAGCCAGCTGGCAGCAGGCGCCCGTGGCGGACCCGAACCAGCCTCACGAAGCGGTGCAGGCGCTGCGCGACCGCAAGGCCCAGCTCGAGCAGCAGCGCGCCACGCTCGCCTCGCAGCTCGCCGCGCTGCGCACCTTGCCGGAGCTCAACAGCGAGCTCGCCGCGGCGCAGGTCCAGCTGGACGCGGTCGAGCAGACGCTCGCCGAGAACGAGGCCGCCACCGCCTCTGCCGACCACGCCGAAGCGGTCCGGCAGCTCGAGCAGCAGCGCGAGGAGCACCGCAAGCAGCGCGACCGCACCATCGAGGCGATCGACGAGGCGCGCTCCGGCGTCGAGGAGGCCCTGCGCCGCCCGCTGCGTGACGAGGCCGACCGCACCCGGCCGATCGTCCAACGCGTCAACGCGCTCATGGGCAAGGACTCCGACGAGGATTCCACCGAGGACGGCAGCGAGGACTCCGGCCAGGACGGCAGCGACGACGCCGACCAGGGCGGCAGCGAGGACGGAGCCAAGGCCTCCGGCGCCGCCGGATCGGAGCCCGCCGGCAACGAGCACGGCGACACCGGCGGCACCCCGTCAGGGGACGGCAGCACGGCGGGCAGCGGTGGCGGCAGCGCGCCCTCGGCCTCGGACCGCCCGGACTTGTCCGTGCTGGCCGGCGGGGACAACGGCTCGGCGTCCGACGGGAGCGGGTCGCAGGAGCGCGGATCGGAGTCGCGCTCCGGCGACGACGAGAGCGAAGGACCGGTGCGGGGGATCACGGCTGCACTGTCCGACAGCGTGGACGGTGTCCTGCCCGGCCGCGACGAGGACTCGGATTCCGAGCGCTCCGGCCGCGACGACGACCGCAGCGATCGTTGGGGCGGCGAGCGGGGCGACGACGACGACCGCGGCAACAGCCGCGACGACGACCGCGACGACGACGACCGCGAGTGGGGCGATCACCGCAACGATCGCGACGACGACGGGGACGACGGGGACGACGACGACCGAGGCTCGGTCAGCGACGTCGTCCGCGGAGTCGCCGGCGGCCTGCTGGGTGACTCGGACGACGACCGGGACGAGGACCGCGACCGCGACGAAGACGGCGACCGCGACGAGGACGGCGACCGCGACGAGGACGGCGACGAGGACGGCGACCGCCACAGCGACCGCGGGGACGACGACGGTGACGGGGACTACGACGGGGACGACGACTCCGCCTCCGAACACCGCAACCGCCCCATCGGCAAGGCCGAGCGCAACCGCTGGAACGACTCCGATGAGCGCTCGCAGGACCGCGACGAGGACCGCGCAGACCGCGACAGCAGCGACGACGACGACAACGACCGCGGCGACCGCGCGGATCGCGACGACGACGATCGCAAGCGCCCGAGCGGCAAGGCCGAGCGCGAGCGCAAGCGCTCCGAGGACCGCGATCGCGGCGAGGACTCGAACAAGGAGAGCTCGGAGAAGGAGGAGTCGGACAAGAAGGACTCCGACGACTCGGACTCGGACAAGAAGGACTCCGACTCCGACAAGGACTCGGACGACAAGGACTCGGACGACAAGGACGACTCCGACGACAAGTCCGAGAAGGACTCCGATTCGGATGACTCCGATTCCGATGACTCCGACGACTCCGATTCGGATGACTCCGACTCCGACGACTCGGATTCGGGCGACTCGGATTCGGGCGACTCGGGCGACTCCGACGACTGATCTTCCCAGCGACACCTCGGGCCCTGCCGCGATCCTGCGGCAGGGCCCGAGGCCGTTGCGTGGGTCGACCCACGGTGGTGTCAGCCCGTGCTCGGCGCCTGCCGTGTCGGTGACGCGACCGGCCGCCCACCGAAGCCGTCGGCGAGGAGGGCGGCGAGGGCCACGAAGGCGTCCACGGTGGCGGGCCGCATCCGGTCGAGTTCGATGAAGCCGCCGGTGGCGAGGTGGGGGTCGTGGGGCACCTCGACCACAGCCCGGCAACGGGCTTCGAAGTGCTCGCGCACGCGTGCGGAATCGACCTCGGTGCTGGTGCGGTCGCAGGACAGCACGACCACCGCGTGCGCGACCTGGGCTGCGTGGCCGTGCGCGATGAGCCAGTCGAGGGTCTTGCTGGCCCTGCTGGCGCCGTCGACCGTCGGGGCACCGACCACGACGAGGCTGTCGGCGAGCGCCAGCGTCCCCTCCATCGCGGAGTGCACCAGTCCGGTGCCGGAGTCGGTGATCACGATGTTGTAGAAGCGGGCGAGCACAGCGCACACGCGCTCGTACTCTTCCCGGTTGAAGGCCTCGCTCATCGCGGGGTCCTGCTCGGACGCCAGCACCTGGAGGCGTCCGGCCAGGCTGGTGTAGCGGGCGACCTCGGCGAGGGTGCGAGCGGACCCGATGTTCTCCAGCATGTGCCGCACGGTCACCGAGGTGTCGCCGGTGAGCCGGTCGGCGAGCGTGCCCGCGTCCGGGTTGGCGTCGAGGGCGATGATCCGGTCCCCCCGGTGCTCGGCCAGCACCAGCCCGAGGCACGCCGACACCGTGGTCTTGCCCACCCCGCCCTTGATCGAGCTGACGGCGATCTGGTGCGTGCCCGGCAGCGCGCGGGCGATGCGCCGCAGCCGGTCGCGGCGCTCCCGCTCGGCCTCGCCCAGGCCGGGGTTCAGCAGCCCGCCGCTCGCCTTGTACAGCGCACCGCGCCAGCCGCGCTCGGGGCGCTCGCCGCGGAAGCGGACGATCGCGTCCTCGCTGAGCTCGTCGGGCCGCCCCAGGTCGTGCCCGCTCACGCTGCCTCCTCGCTCACGTGACGAAGCGGTCGGCCATGAGCGCCGAGAGTTCGTAGGCGGCGTCGCGGGTGGCGGGCCGGAGGTGGGCGAGCTCGACCCGCCCGCCGGTGGCCAGGTGCGGGTCGTGCGGGATCTCGACGACGGCACGGCTGCGGGCCTCGAAGTGCTTGCGGATCCGGTCCTGGTCGACCTCCGCGCTCGTGCGGTCGCAGGACAGCACGACGATGGCCTCCGTGGCGAGCGCGGAGTGCCCGTGCGCGAGCAGCCAGTCGAGCGTCTTGCTCGCGCGGCCCGCGCCGTCCACGGTGGGAGCGCCGACGACGATCAGGCTGTCGGCCAGCTTGAGCGTGCCCTCCATGGCCGAGTGCACGAGCCCGGTGCCGGAGTCGGTGATGATGATGTTGAAGAAGCGGTCGAGGAGCGCGCAGATGTGCTGGTACTCCTCGCGGCTGAACGCCTCGCTGGACGCCGGGTCCTGCTCCGAGGCGAGGACCTGCAGCCGCCCGGCGAGGCTCGTGTAGCGCGACACCTCGGTCCAGGAGTGGATCCGGTCGAGGTCGCGCAGCAGCTCGCGGACCGTCACCGACGACTCACCGGTGAGCCGGTCGGCGAGGGTGCCGGCGTCGGGGTTGGCGTCGAGCACGATCACGCGGTCGCCGCGGTTCTCCGCCATCACGAGCCCGAGCAGGGTGGACACCGTGGTCTTGCCGACCCCGCCCTTGATCGAGCTGACGGCGATGCGGTGCGACTGCACCAGCGGCCTGCGGATCCGGTGCACCACATCGCGCCAGTGCACCTCGGCGGCGCTCGGTCCCGGGTTCACCAGCCCTCCGGTGGCCCGGAGCACGGCCCGACGCCATCCCATGGACGGCTCGTCGGGCCGGGCCCGCAGGATCGCGTCGGCGTCCAGCGCCGTAGCGGTCGTCGCGTCGTCCTCACGTGGAGGACCGAGCGGAGAAACGGGCCCCTGCGAACTCACTGCACCCCCTGGCTGTTGCGGCACTTCCGGCACCGGATCGGTGTGCCGCAGCGGTTCCAACCGATGGCCGTACCGCTCCCACCAGATCGAGGGGTCCGGTTCGACCCGACGGCGCACCACGGGGTGACCCTATCGTCCCGACGGGGTGATTTCGCCAGCCCTGTGATCCAGAGCGGATCAGTCGATGAGATCCATCCCGGTGCCCGACCGGCCGTTCATCGCGGGGCCGGGCTGCGCGCCGTTCTGCGGCCCGCCGCGCCACAAGTTGCTCCGCCCACGCGACACGGTGCGGAGCGCTTTCGTGAGGCTGTCCTCGAATTCGGCGAGCTTCGCGTCGACGTAGCCGTCGCACTCGTGACGCAGACGCTCCGCCTCGCCTTCCGCCGCGTCCACGATGCGCATGGCCTCGGCGTGCGCTGCGCGCGCCACCTCGCTCTGGGCCACCAGCCGAGCCTGTTCGGCCTGACCGTCGGCCACGAACCGGTCGTGGGCGGCCCGGCCGGCGTGCGCGATCCGGTCGGCCTCCGCCTGGGCGCGGTCGGTGAGCTCCGCGTACTGACGGCGCCCTTCCCCCACCGCGCGCTCGGCCTCGTGCCGGGCGTGGGCCACCGTCTGCTCGGCCTCCGCCCGCGCCTCCGCGACCAGCCGCTCCGCCTCGGCCTGCGCGTCGGCCACCAACTGCTGGGCCTCGGCCTGCGCGCCGGTGCGGGTCTGCTCGGCCTCCGCCGTGGCGTCGTCGATCAGCTCGTCGCGCCGGTCGAGGACGTCCTGGGCGTCGTCCACCTCGCCCGGGAGCGCCTCGCGGACGTCGTCGAGCAGGTCGAGCACGTCACCGCGCGGAACCACGCAGTTCGAGGTCATCGGGACGCCCCGAGCCTCCTCGACGACCGTGACCAGCGCGTCGAGCGATTCGAAGACCCGGTACACGCTGGGCATCCTCTCATCGCGATGAGGCGCGGCCCCGCATTGACCGGCGTCCGCGTGTCAAGTTCCGAACGGGTGACTCATGTTTGGCGTTCGGCGATCCGTTCCTGCAACCGGCCGTACACGCTCTCGGGAAGCAGGTGCGCGACGTCGCCGCCGTACGTCGCGACCTCCTTGACCAGCGAGCTGGAGACGAAGCTGTACTCCGGGTTCGTGGACATGAACAGCGTGTCCACCCCGGCGAGTCTCCGATTCATCTGCGCCATCTGGAGCTCGTAGTCGAAGTCGCTGACCGCCCGCAGGCCCTTGACGATGGCCTGGATGGCGTGGTCGCGGCAGTAGTCGACGAGCAGGCCGTGGAACGAGTCGACCCGGACGTTCGGGTACGGCGCGGCGACCTCGGCGAGCATCGCGATGCGCTCCTCCACGGTGAACATGCCGGTCTTCTTCTTGTTCACCAGCACCGCGACGACGACCTCGTCGAACAGGGCAGCGGTGCGCCCGATGACGTCGAGGTGCCCGCTGGTGGGCGGGTCGAACGATCCAGGACAGACTGCGCGCCTCACAGCCCGGGACCGTACCGGAGCGCGACGTGCAAGGTCGTCTCCCCGTAGCGACGCTCACGCACCGGGCGCAGTGGCGCGGGCCACGGGAACGGCCCGTCGCGCCCCGCCCGCTCGACGACCACGGTGGCGTCCTCGGCCAGCCACCCGTGCTCTTCCGCGCTGCCCAGCCACCCGGCCACCTCCGCGGCGGGCACGTCGTAGGGCGGGTCGACGAGCACCACGTCGTACGCGCGCTCGGCGGGGGCGGCGAGCACCGTCGCCGCCGGGGCCACGCGGACGACGGCGCCGGGCACGCCGAGCGCGTCGACGTTGCGGCGCAGCACGCCGGCCGCCCGCCGGTCCGACTCGACGAACAGCGCGTGCGCCGCCCCCCGCGACAGCGCCTCCAGCCCCAACGCCCCGGACCCCGCGCACAGATCGAGCACGGCGGCGCCGGAAAGCCCCGGATCGGCGGCGAGAGCGGAGAAGAGGGCCTCCCGCACCCGATCGGAGGTAGGCCGAGTACCCCGAGGCGGAACGGCGATCCGCCGCCCCCCGGCGACGCCGGCGATGATCCGGGTCACACCCCGACTCCACCGCAGCGAACGGCACTTTCGTCGCTTCCTAGCCGACGAGAGTGCCGTTCGTTGCGTGGCGGCGTGTTCACTCCAGGACCAGGAGCAGGTCGCCGCCCTCGACCTGCTGCACCTTCCCGATCGCTCGCCGCCCGACCGTGCCAGCCCGGTGCGCGGTGATCGAGGCCTCCATCTTCATCGCCTCGATCGTGGCGACCGTCTGGCCGTCGTCCACCTGGTCACCCTCGTCGACCTGCAGCGTGACGACCCCGGCGAACGGGGCGGCGACGTGGCGCGAGTCGGACCGGTCGGCCTTCTCCGCGGCCTTCACGTCGCTGGCGATCGAGTGGTCGCGCACCGACAGCGGGCGCAGCTGGCCGTTGAGGGTGGCGAGCACCGTGCGGTACCCGCGCTCGTCCGGCTCCGAGATCGCCTCGAGCTCGATGATCAGCGTGACGCCCGGCTCGAGCTCGGCGGTGTGCTCGAGCTCGGGCTCCAGCCCGTAGAGGAAGTCCTTGGTCGACAGCACCGAGGTGTTGCCGTAGGACTCCTGGTGCGCGAGGTACTCCCGGGTCGGGCCGGGGAACAGCAGCCGGTTCAGCGTGGCCCGGGGGTCGTCGCGCAGGCCGGCCCGGTCCTCGTCGGTCAGGTCGGCGTCCTCCGCGCGCGGCGGGCGGCCTTCCAGCGCGCGCGTGCGGAACGGCTCCGGCCAGCCGCCGGGCGGGTCGCCCAGCTCCCCGCGCAGGAACCCGATCACCGAGTCGGGCACGTCGAACTGGCCCGGGTCGGCCTCGAAGTCCTTGGCCTCCACGCCGGCGCCGACGAGGTGCAGCGCCAGGTCACCGACCACCTTGGACGACGGGGTCACCTTGACCAGGCGCCCGAGCATCCGGTCGGCGGCCGCGTAGCAGTCCTCGATCAGCTCGAACCGGTCGCCGAGCCCGAGCGCGATCGCCTGCTGGCGCAGGTTCGACAGCTGCCCGCCGGGGATCTCGTGGTGGTAGACGCGACCGGTCGGCGAGGGCAGCGCCGCCTCGAACGGCGCGTACACCTTGCGCACCGCCTCCCAGTACGGCTCCAGGTCACCGACGGCCTGCAGGGACAGGCCGGTGGCCCGCTCGGTGTGGTCGGTCGCTGCGACCAGCGCGGAGAGCGACGGCTGGCTCGTCGTGCCGGCCATCGACGCCACGGCGGCGTCCACCGCGTCCACCCCGGCGTCGATCGCGGCCACCAGAGTGGCCAGCTGCCCGCCCGCGGTGTCGTGGGTGTGCAGGTGCACCGGCAGGTCGAACCGCTCGCGCAGCGCCGTCACGAGCCTGCGCGCCGCGGGCGGGCGCAGCAGCCCGGCCATGTCCTTGATCGCCAGCACGTGCGCCCCGGCCTCGACGCTCTGCTCGGCGAGGCGCAGGTAGTAGTCGAGGGTGTAGAGCTCCTCGGCCGGGTCGGAGAGGTCGGCGGTGTAGCAGAGGCACACCTCCGCGACCGCCGTGCCGGTGGCGCGCACCGCCTCGATCGCCGGGCGCATCTGCTCGATGTCGTTGAGCGCGTCGAAGATCCGGAAGATGTCCATCCCGGTGCGCGCCGCCTCCTGCACGAAGGCGTCGGTCACCTCCACCGGGTAGGGCGTGTAGCCCACGGTGTTGCGCCCGCGCAGCAGCATCTGCGTGCAGATGTTCGGGGCCGCCTCGCTGAGCGCGGCCAGCCGCTCCCACGGGTCCTCGGCCAGGAACCGCAGCGCCACGTCGTAGGTGGCCCCGCCCCAGCACTCCAGGCTGAGCAACTCGGGCGTGGTCCGGGCGACGTGCGGTGCGACGGCCAGCAGGTCACGGGTGCGCACCCGCGTGGCCAGCAGCGACTGGTGCGCGTCGCGGAAGGTCGTATCGGTGACCGCCACCGCCGTCTGCTCCCGCAACCGGCGCGCGAAGCCCTCCGGGCCGAGCTCGCGCAGCAGCTGGCGCGACCCGTCCGGCGCCGCGGCGTCCAGATCGCAGCGGGGCAGCTTGTCCACGGGCTCGACGACGTTGCGGCGCTTGCCGTTCGGCGTGTTGACGGTGGTCTCGGCCAGGTAGGTGAGCACGCGGGTGCCGCGGTCGGCGGGCTGGCGCGCGGTGAACAGCTGCGGGCGCTCCTCGATGAAGCTCGTGGTGACGCGCCCGTCCGCGAAGTCCGGGTCGTCGAGCACCGCGGCGAGGAACGGCAGGTTGGTGGACACGCCCCGGATCCGGAACTCCGCGATCGCCCGCCGCGCCCGGCGCACCGCGTTGGGGAAGTCGTGCCCGTAGCAGGTGAGCTTCACCAGCATCGAGTCGAAGTGGGCGCTGACCTCGGCGCCCATGTGGGTCGTGCCGCCGTCGAGCCGCACGCCCGGCCCGCCCGGCGAGCGGTAGGCGCTGATCGTGCCGGTGTCGGGGCGGAAGCCGTTCTGCGGATCCTCGGTGGTCACGCGGCACTGCAGCGCCGCGCCGGACAGCGTGATCTGGTCCTGGGTGAGCCGCAGCTGCGGCAGCGTCATCCCGGACGCGATGCGCAGCTGGGCGATCACGAGGTCCCGGTCGGTGACCTGTTCGGTGACCGTGTGCTCCACCTGGATGCGCGGGTTCATCTCGATGAACACGTGGTTGCCGCGCTCGTCGAGCAGGAACTCGACGGTGCCGGCGTTGCGGTAGCCGATGTGGCGCGCGAACGCCACGGCGTCGTTGCAGATCCGCTCCCGCAGCTCGGGATCGAGGTTGGGGGCCGGTGCGATCTCGACGACCTTCTGGTGGCGCCGCTGCACCGAGCAGTCCCGCTCGTAGAGGTGCGACACGTTGCCCTCGGCGTCGGCCAGGATCTGCACCTCGATGTGGCGCGGGTTCACCACGGCCTGCTCGAGGAACACCGTGGCGTCACCGAACGCCGACTCGGCCTCCCGCATCGCGGCCTCGACCGCGTCGCGCAGCGCGCCGGGCTCCTGGACGCGGCGCATCCCGCGCCCGCCACCACCGGCCACCGCCTTCACGAAGATCGGGAAGCCGACGTCGTCGGCCGCGGCCAGCAGCGTCTCCACGTCGTCGGAGGGCTCCGACGAGGCCAGCACGGCCACACCCGCATCCCGGGCGGCGGCGACCGCGCGGGCCTTGTTGCCCGTCAGGTGCAGCACGTCGGTGGGCGGGCCGACGAAGGTGATGCCCTCGCGCTCGCACGCCTCGGCGAGGTCGGGGTTCTCCGACAGGAACCCGTAGCCGGGATAGATCGCGTCCGCACCGGCCTTCTTCGCGGCCTTGACGACCTCCTCGACGGAGAGGTAGGCCCGCACGGGGTGGCCGGGCTCGCCGATCTGGTACGACTCGTCGGCCTTCGCCCGGTGCAGCGAGTTGCGGTCCTCGTGCGGGAAGACCGCCACCGTCGATACGCCCAGCTCATAGGCGGCGCGGAACGCCCGGATGGCGATCTCTCCGCGGTTCGCGACCAGCACCTTGCGGAACATCGAGCTCCCTCCCTGTGGACCGGTGCCCCGGTCGAGGCGAGCAAACCGTACCTGCGGCACTCGTTCGGACCCGTGCGAAGAACGCCACGTTTCCGGTAACAAGGAGTTGTGCGAGACGCTACGGCGCCGCGTGCGCACGGCGTGCGTGCCGGCCGCCGGACGAACCGAGGGGTGGCCCGCCATGCGTCCTGACCCACGGACGGCGCACGGCGCCGCGTTCACCCACGGCCGGCGCCTGCGCGAGATGGCCCAGCACCGCCGCTCGCACCGCGAGGCGCACCGTACCCGCGTCGAGGCCCACCGGGCCCGGATCGCCGCGCACCACGCCCGCCGTTTCGCAGGCCGCCGGCACCGCAGGCACTCACCCGGCTGGCTGTTGCTGGCCCTCCTGCTCGCCTCCGCGGCCGCAGGCACGGTCGCCCTGATCGTGGTCTCGATCTTCGCGGCGGCCGTGGCCGTCACCGCGATGGCGCTCCCGGCGCTGGTGGTGGGCGGCACCGCCATCGCGCTGGCCCGGCACGGCAGGCGCCGTGCCCTCGCGGCCGGCACCGCCCCCCTCCCGGCCCGCCCGGCCGCGCCACCCCGCCCGGAGGCCGTGTGGGCGCGGGCCCGGGACCGCTTCTCCGCCCTGCGCGCGGAGTACGCCGCGTTCGAGTGCGACCCGATGCAGGTGCTGCACCGCCCCGCGCTCGCCGACGTGTCGGTGCCCAGCACCGCGCGGTTCGTCGACGCGTTCGCCGAGGCCCAGGCCCTCGAGACCGACGCGTACCCGCCTGCCGAGCACGGCGCCTCGTTCGTGTCCGCCGTCGACCGCGCCGAACGCGCCTGGCGCGCCGGCGTGGAGGCCGCCGACCGCATCCGCCTCTCCGGCCTCTCCCCCGCCGAGCGCGGCGCCGTCGAGCGGGTGATCAAGCTGCTCACCACGGCCCGCGACTCCGACAACGACCCCGAGCGCCTCGCCGCCTACTCCCTCGCCCGCGCGGAGCTCACGAAGCTCGACCGCGCCGGCGTGGTGCACCTCCCCCGCATGGCCGCAGCCGCCCTGGACGAGGCCGCGCGCGGCGCACTGCCCGCCTGACCACGCCCGGCGCGCCACCACGCGCGAATCGCGCCCTCCCACCCGCGAGTCGCGCCCTCCCACCCGCGAATCGCGCTCCCCGCGGCGTGATCATCGATTCGGTGCGCCGGCGGCCAGATATTGCCGCGGATGCACCCGAACGGTGATCAGTACCGCGCCTCGGCCGCTCATGCGCTCCCCCGGCCCGGGCTCGCGGCGACACTCGCACGCCTAGGACGCGACTCGCGCACGTCCAGCGCGTGACGCGTGGGACGGCAGGAATGATGTGATTGCGGCCGCCCCCCGGCGCCTCATGCGCACGTCCACACCGCGACTCGCGGGTGGCAAGGCCGCGACTCGCGGCGGCCAAGGTGCGACTCGGGTGCAGGGGCGCGACTCGCCGACCATCAGCCTCTGCCTCGCAAGAGCCCAGCTCGCGAGCACCAGGACGCGACTCGCGGACGGCAGGACACGACTCGCGGCGGCCGCGGCGGCCGCTCGGAGCTGGCCGAGCTCGACCGCGCCGGCGTCGTGCACCTCCCCCACACGGCTGCGGCCGCGCTCGATGAGGCCGCGCGCGGCGCACTGCCGGCCTGACACCCCCCTCAGGGCTTGCGCGCCACCCCGCCGGTGGTCTCGCGCAAGGGCGCCACCTCGCCGATGTCCGTCGGTTCCGGCCGCCATTCCGTGACGGACACCAGGCCGGGTTCGACCATCTCCAACCCGGAGAAGTAGCCGCGGATGTGCTCCACGGGTTGCTGGATGTAGGGCACGCCCCCGGACTTCGCGTAGTTCTCGGCGAGCGTGTTGAGATCGGCGTTCGTGTCGTTGCCGTCCCACAGGGCCAGATAGCTGCCCGACGGCACCGCGTCCAGCACCCGCCCGACCACCGCGTGCGAGGCCTCGAAGCTCCTCGCGTGGCCGAGCACGCCCATGAACATGACCGCGACGGGCTGCGTGAAGTCGAGGATGCGCCGCGCGTGGTCGATGATCCGGTCCGGGTCGTGGTAGTCGGCCTCGACGTAGTCGGTGACGCCCTCGGACGTCGTGTTCCTGAGCAGCACCCGCGCGTGCGCCAGCACGATCGGGTCGCTGTCCACGTACGCGATCCGGGACTCCGGGGCGATCGCCTGGGCGATCTCGTGCGTGTTCTGCATCGTGGGCAGGCCCGTGCCGATGTCGAGGAACTGCCGGATGCCGGCGTCCTCGGCCAGGAACCGCACCACGCGGCTGAGGAACTGCCGCGACTGCTGGGCGAACGTGGCCATGTCGTAGAACTGCAATGCGGCCTCGGCCGCCATCCGGTCGGCCTGGTAGTTGTCCTTGCCGCCCAGCCAGTAGTTCCAGATGCGGGCCGCGCCCGGCACGCTGGTGTCGATGTCGCGGCTCTGCTCCGTCACGCCCTGCTCACTCCTTCGGGTGGGGATCACCACACTAGAGCGGCGGGTGGGTCACACCTTGTCGAGGTAGGCCGCGCGCTCCTCGTCGCCCACCGTCTCGCCGACGAGCGCGGCGAGGCCGGGGTGGCGGCGCAGGCCCGGGTCGTCGGCCACGACGTGCTGCGCGTACACCTGCGCCTTGGAGATGACCTCCTCGTGGCGCAGCAGCGACAGCAGCCGCAGGCCGGAGCGGCGGCCGGACTGCAGGGCGCCCAGCACGTCACCCTCGCGGCGCAGCTCGAGGTCGAGGCGGGCCAGCTCGAAGCCGTCGGTGGTGCCGGCCACGGCGTCGAGGCGCTCGCGGGCGGTGGTGGCGGCGGGCATGTCGGTGACCAGGAGGCACACCCCGGGCGCTGAACCGCGGCCGACGCGCCCGCGCAGCTGGTGGAGCTGGGAGAGCCCGAAGCGGTCGGCGTCGAGGATGACCATGCACGTGGAGTTGGGCACGTCGACACCGACCTCGATGACGGTGGTGGCCACCAGCACGTCGAGCTCGCCGCGCTCGAAGGCCCGCATCACCGCGTCCTTCTCGTCGGGCGGCAGCTTGCCGTGCAGCACGCCGATCCGCAGACCGTGCAACGGGCCGTCGTCGAGCTTGGGCGCAACCTCCAGCACGGCCATCGGCGGGCGTTTGGCCTGCCCGTCGTCGCTGTCGGCACCGATGTCGGGGTCGTCGGTGTCGACGAGCTCCGCATCGGCTTCCGTGGCCCCGACGCGGGGGCAGACCACGTAGGCCTGGTGCCCGGCCGCGACCTCCTCGCGCACGCGCCGCCACACACGCTCGAACCACGAGGGCTTCTCCGCCAGCGGCACGACGGTGGTGCCGATGGGCGAGCGGCCCTTCGGCAGCTCGCGCAGCGCCGAGACCTCGAGATCGCCGTAGACGGTCATCGCCACGGTGCGCGGGATCGGCGTGGCCGTCATGACGAGCATGTGCGGAGCCAGCTCGCCGCGGCTGCGCAGCGCGTCGCGCTGCTCCACCCCGAACCGGTGCTGCTCGTCGACGACCACGAGACCGAGGTCGGCGAACCCCACGTGCTCCTGGATGAGCGCGTGGGTGCCCACGACGATGCCGGCGGCGCCGGACTGCGCGTCCAGCAGCGCCTGCCGGCGCGCCTTGGCCCCCAACGACCCGGTGAGCAGCGTGACGTTCGTGGCCTGCTCGGCACCGCCCAGCTCGCCCGCCTTCCCGAGCGGGCCGAGCAGCGTGCGCAGCGACCGCGCGTGCTGCGCGGCGAGGACCTCGGTGGGGGCCAGCAGGGCTGCCTGCCGGCCGCCGTCGACGACCTGCAGCATCGCCCGCAACGCGATGACGGTCTTGCCGGCGCCGACGTCGCCCTGCACGAGACGGTTCATCGGGTGTTCGCGGGCGAGGTCGGCGGCGACCTCGGTGCCCACGGCGTGCTGGCCTGCGGTGAGCGTGAACGGCAGCGCGGCGTCGAACGCGTCGAGCAGGCCGCCGGGCACCGGCGGGCACGCGGCGGCCGGGCGCGTGGCGGTGGCCTGGCGGCGTAGCGCCAGCGCGAGCTGCACGCCCATCGCCTCGTCCCAGACGAGCCGGTGGCGCGCGGCGTGGATGTCGGCCTCGGCCTCCGGCACGTGGATGCGCCGCAGCGCCCGCCCCAGGTCGGTGAGCTTCTCCCGGCCCCGCACCAGCTCGGGCAGCGGGTCGGTGGGGTCGTCGAGCACGTCGAGGACCTGCCGGACGCAGCGCGCCACCTGCTGCGAGGTGATCTTGCCGTTGGCCGGGTAGACGGACAGGAACGGGCGGATCTCGTCGGCCTCGTCGAACGGCTCGAACTGGGGGTGCGTGAGCTGCAGCTTCCCGTTGAAGACGCCGACCTTGCCCGAGAACACCGCGCGCACCCCGGCGTGGATGACGTGTTGCACCTTGTGGCCGTTGAAGAAGGTGCAGTCGATCGTGGCGCCCTTCTCGTCGCGGATGACGACGCTGAGCAGCTTCCCGCGCCGGGAGCGCATGTCGCGCAGCGCGGACTTCTCCACCTGCGCCACGAGGGTGGCCTGCTCGCCGATCTCGAGCCCCGCGATGTCGGTGAGCTTGCCGCGGTCGACGTAGCGGCGCGGGTAGTGCCGCACCAGCTCGCCGACGGTGGCGATGTCGAGCGACTCCAGCGCCACGGCCGTGCGCTTGCCGACCAGCGGCTCCAGCGCGCTGGCCATGTCGATCCCGGTCCCGGTCATTCCACCCCCAGTACGAGCGGGTAGTCGCTCTGCCCCCCGCGGTGCACCACGACGTCGACCTCGGGGTGGGTGCGGCGCAGGTCGGCCGCCAGGCCCTCCCCCAGCGCCGCGTCGGCCGCCTCCCCGAGGAGCACGGTGACGATCTCACCACCCGCCGTGAGCATGCGGTGAGCCAACCACAGCCCCCCGACAGCCAGGTCGGGGGCGATCAAGACCACCTCGCCGTCGGTGATGCCGAGGACGTCGCCGGGCTCGCAGCGCCCCACCCACGTGAGCGCCTCGGACTCGGCCACCTGCAGCCCGCCCGTCCGGGTGCCCGCGGCCGCCTCGGCCATCGCGACGACGTCGTCCCCTGCGCGGCGCGCCGGGTCGTACACCGCGAGCGCGGACAGCCCTTGCAGCACCGACGCCGTGGGCACGACCAGCACCTCCTGCCCGTCGCCGCGCACCGTGGCCGCCGCACGCTCGGCGGTGGCGGTGAGGTCGGCGTCGGCCGGCAGGAGCACGACGTGCCGCGCACGGGTGCCGGCGAGCGCCGCCACCAGCTCCTCCTCGCCGGGGCTGCGGTCCGGCGACCGTTCGAGCACGGCGGCACCCGCGGACCGCGCCAGGTCGGCCACGTCCGGGCCGGGAACGACCATCAGCACCGCCCGCTCGCGCACGAACCGCCCGGGTGCCTCGCGCGGCGTGTCGTCGAAGCGCACCACGGTGATCCGGTGGGGCCGCCCGGCCGCGATGCCGGCCTCGACCGCGGCGCCGATGTCCGTGCAGTGCACGTGGACGTTCCACAGGCCCTCGCCGCCGTCGGCCACCACCACGGAGTCGCCGACGGCGCCCAGCCGGGCCCGCAGCGCGTCGACCCGGGACCCGTCGCTGCCGTCCAGCAGGTACATGACCTCGTAGTCGTGCTCGGCCGAACCGATCTCCCGTTGCGCCACCAGCACCTCCCGGCTGCGGGCCGGCAACGCACCGGCGCGCGGCAGATCGCCGCCGACGCGCCCGGTCACCAGGCAGGCGAGCGCGTCCAGCACGAGGTACAGGCCGAGCCCGCCGGCGTCGACCACGCCTGCCCGTGCGAGCTCCGGCAGTTGACCCGTGGTCGCCTGAACGGCGGTGGCGGCCGCCTCGGCCGCGGCGACCGCGACGTCGTCGAGCCGGTCCGAGCCTGCCGCGGCAGCCGCGCCGGCCGCCGCCGCGAGCACCGAGAGCACCGTGCCCTCTCGGGGTGAGCTGACGGCGGCGGTCGCGAAGCGGTGGGCCCGCTGCAACGCGTCGGCGAGCACGGCACCCGCCGGGGCCGGACCCGCTACCTTCGCGATGGCCTCCGCGACACCGCGCAGCACCTGCGAGAGGATCACCCCGGAGTTGCCGCGGGCACCGAGCAGGGCCCCGCGGGCGAGCGCTCCGGCCACCGCGGCGGACCCGCGCCCGTTCTCCCGCACCGCCCGGCGCACGGCGTCGGCCGCGGCACGCATCGTGAGCAGCAGGTTCGTGCCCGTGTCGCCGTCCGGCACCGGGAAGACGTTGATCCGGTCGATTTCCGCGCGGTGCCGCTCGAGCGCGGACGTGGCGGCGCGCGTCCACCGGGTGAGCAGCGCGTCGTCCAGCGTCGGGGGCACCTGACCGAGCCTAGGCCGCACCGGGTGCAGGGGGTCTGCAGGGCGCTGCGAGGGCGCGCGTATCGTAGGTGCTCGCGACCGGGGCCAACCCGGCAATCTCTCTATCGTCTACCCGAGGAGTGTTCGACGTGGCTGCCGTCTGCGACGTCTGCGGCAAGGGTCCGGGCTTCGGCATGTCCGTCTCGCACTCTCACCGCCGTACCCACCGCCGCTGGAACCCCAACATCCAGACGGTGCGTGCCCGCTTGAACGGCGGCAACCGCCGCCGACTGAACGTGTGCACCTCCTGCCTGAAGGCGGGCAAGGTCGCGCGCGCCTGACCAACAGCACAGCGCAACACCAACGGCACTTCCGTCCACCTGGTGGACCGAAGTGCCGTTGGTATGTGCGCGGCGATCACGACGGGTACACGCGATCCGCCCTACGCGTCCGGTCGCTCAGAGGCCGTGGCCGCGGTCGGCTGCCACCAGTCCGGCCACTCGCGCCTCGGCCACCGCGGAGAACGGCACCCGGTAGGCGGCCACCGCGTCGCGGGTCTCCTCCGCCATCAGGTCGGCGTTGATCTGAGCCGCGGCGAGCGCCCCGGCCGCCGCAGCCGCGCCGACCTGCGCCGACGGGTCGGTGACGTTGCCCGCGGCCCACACACCGGGCACGTCGGTGCGCCCGGCCGCGTCGGTCGGTACGTGCTCCCCCGCCCCGGACGGGTGTTCCACCGCGCGCAACCCGAGCCCGGCCACCGCGTCGGCGCGCGCCACCATCCGCGCCGCCACCACCAGCGCCGTCCGGCGGATCAGCGTGCCGTCGGCGAGGCGCACGCCCTCGAGGCGGTCGTCGACGATCTCCAGGCCGGTCACCTCGCCGTCCACCACCGCGATGCCGCGGGCCGCGAACTGCTCCCACTGCTCGTCGGTGAGGTCCGGACGGGTGTGGGTGAAGAACGTGACGTCGGCGCTCCACTGCCGGAACAGCAGCGCCTGGTGCACCGACATCGGGCCGCTCGCCAGCACGCCGATCGGCCGGTCCCGCACCTCCCACCCGTGGCAGTACGGGCAGTGCAGCACGTCGCGGCCCCACCGTTCGCGCAGCCCCGGCACGTCCGGCAGCTTGTCGACCAGCCCGGTGGTCACCAGCAGCCGGCGCGCCCGGACGGACCCGCCGCCCGCCAGTGCCACGACGAACCCCGGACCGTCCCGGTCCACCCCGGTCACCGCGTCGGCCACCAGCTGCCCGCCGTAGGAGCGGACCTCGCCCCGGCCGCGCTCCAGCAGCTCGGCCGGGGGCATCCCGTCCCGGGCGAGCAGCCCGTGCACGCCGTCGGCCGGGGCGTTGCGCGGCTCCCCCGCGTCGACGACGACCACCGAGCGTCGGGCGCGGGCCAGTACCAGCGCCCCGCTCAGGCCGGCGGCCCCGCCGCCGACCACCACCACATCGCAGCCGTACTCCAGCTGATCGGTCATGTCGACCACCTCCGCGACCAGGGTGCGGCGGGACGGCGCGATGCTGCAAACTTCCTTGCTGGTCCGGCAACTGCGCGATGAGCGTCAGTCGGTGTGCTCGATCGAGAGCGAGTACACGACGACCTCGCCCACGGCGTCGGGGTCGTCGCCGCGCTCCGGGTTGGACTGCGTGTACGCGCCGACCTTCCAGTACCAGCTGCTGCCACTGCGCTCGATCTCGGCACGCTGCTCGCCGTTGTAGAACACCACGATCCGGCTGTCGGCGGCCACGATCCGCAGGTCGTACGGGGTGCCGAGCACGTAGTCGGGATCGATCACGATCTGTTCCTCGCCGTCGGCGTACTGCGCGGCGAGCGTGGACCCCTCCAACCGGATCTGCATGACGTCGTCGCCGCCGTCGTGGATCTGCGTGGCCGACACCTCGGGCTTCGCCGGCGGCACCTTCGTGATCGCCTGCCGGCTCTCGAGCGTGTGCACGCCCTCCGTGTTCGACCAGGCGGCCTTCTCCTCGCCGTTCATCTCCCGCAGCTCCGACCGCGGGTACTTGCTGTTCTTCGTGGTCACGCCGCCCGCGGGCGCCCGGAAGACGACGCCGGTCCCGTCGGAGGTCAGGTCGAACCACTCGCTGCTGTAGTCCAGCAACTCGGGCTGGTCGATGGAATCGGGATCGCCCGCCGGGCCGATGGGGAGGGTGAGGAACCAGCTGTCGAGGGAGAGCAGGTCCCCCGGCTTGTCGGCGCTGCCCTGCGCGTCCGGCGGAGCGATCTCGGGCAGGGCGGGCGGGAGCGGGCACGAGGGCGGCGCGACGGACACCGCGACGATGGCGCACGGGTCGATCGCGGCCCGCTCCAGGTGGGTGGGACCCGGGCCGGTCAGCGCGGGGACGGCCAGGACGGCAGCCACGGCCACCGCCACGGGGGCGAGGAGATCCGGCACGGTGCTCACCTCCCCCGCTGCGGTCGGTGACCGGGGTCGGGAACGGGGGGCAGGACGGCCTCGGGCATGGCTTCTCCCGTCGTGGGACGCGCAGGGCGGACCCCGGGCAGGGGCACAGGACCGAGCGGGCGGCCAGGCCGCTCGTGGCGACGACGGGTCGCGTCGTCGTACCCGGTGATCGTATGAGCGCCCCCGGCGTCCTGCCGGGGATCGTGCACGGCATGCCCCGAACGGGGCGGATCGCACCCACGAGGGTGATCACCCGGGCGTGGGCCCCGGCAACGTGGGGTGAGGGGGAGTCAGCGGTGGCGGAGGCTCAGGGCAGCTTCCACTCCACCGGTTCGCCGCCCAGCTCCTCGAGCAGGGTGTTCGCGCGGCTGAAGGGGCGCGAGCCGAAGAACCCGCGGTCGGCCGACATCGGGCTCGGGTGCGCCGATTCGACGCACGGCACGTCCTCGAGCAGCGGCACGAGGTTGCGCGCGTCGCGGCCCCACAGGATCGCGACGAGCGGCTCGCCGTCCCGGTCCACGAGCGCCCGGATGGCCTGCTCGGTGACCTTCTCCCAGCCCTTGTCGCGGTGGGATCCCGGGTTGCCGGGTTCGACCGTGAGCACCCTGTTGAGCAGCAGCACACCCTGCTCGGTCCACGGGGTGAGATCACCCGTGGACGGGGTGGGGTGCCCGAGGTCCTCGGAGTACTCGCGGAAGATGTTGGCCAGCGACCGCGGCACCGGGCGGGTCTCGGGTGCCACCGAGAACGACAGCCCGATCGCGTGCCCCGGCGTCGGGTACGGGTCCTGGCCCACCACGAGCACGCGCACCTCGTCGAAGGGCTGCTGGAAGGCGCGCAGCACGTGGGCGCCGGGCGGCAGGTAACGGCGTCCCGAGGCGAGCTGGGCCCGCAGGAAATCGCCCATGTCGGAGATCACCGGCGCCACGGGGGCGAGCGCCCGCGCCCACCCCGCCTCGACGACCTCCTCGAGCGGCCGGGCGGCCATCAGGAGATCCTCCGCAGCTCGACGCGGAACCGCTTCCCGCGCTGGACGTAGCTCCGCACGGCGTGGTCGAAGTAGCCCTCGGGCACCTCGTGGCCCTCGCGGACGCGCGCAGGCACGCCCATCGCCATCCGGCGGGGCGGGATCTCCGCCTTCGGCGAGACGACGGCGCCGGCCGCGACGACGGCACCCTCGCCGACGCGCGCGCCGTTCAGCACGACCGAACCGGAGGAGACCAGCGCGCGGTCGCCGATCACGGCGCCCTCGATGTGCACGTTGTGCCCCACGGTCACCTCGGCTCCGATGATCGTCGGCTCGTGCGGGGTGCAGTGGATGATCGAGCCGTCCTGCACGCTCGTGCGGGCACCCACCTCGATGCGGCCGTCGTCGCCGCGCAGCACGGCGGTGGGCCAGATCGAGGCCTCGGCCCCGATCGTCACGTTGCCGATCACCACGGCGTCCGGATGGACGTAGGCCTCGGGGTGGATGTCCGGTTCGACGTCGCCGAGCGCGTAGAGGGGCACGACCGGCAGCTTAGGAGGGCCGTTCCTCCTGCATCCTGTCGGCTGGTCCCTTGTCCGCCGGCGTCGTGTCGGCCGGCATCTTGTCGGCCAGCTCGTCCACGACCAGCCGGGCGCGACGCACCGACCCGCTGCGGTACGCCGACCGGCCGACGAGCTGCGAGATCACCGGTGCGGTGATCACCTGGAACAGGCCGACGAGCAGGAGGGTGACGGCGCTGTCGAGCGGCACCCGCAGGGCGGTGCCCATGAGGATCAGCAGCAGCCCGAGCGTCTGTGGCTTGGTGGCGGCCTGCAGCCGGGCGGGCACGTCCGGCAGGCGCACGAGCCCGAGGGCGCCCAGCAGGCAGGCCAGGGAGCCCAGGAGCAGCAGCGCGGCGGAGAAGACGTCGGTCACCGCGACCGCCCCTTGCGCTCGGCCAGGCGGGTGGCCGTGGCCGACCCGACGAACCCGAGCAGCGCCACCGCGGCGAGCAGCGGGATGTTGGAGCCGTCGCCGTAGATCGCGACGTACACCGAGGCGGCCGCCACGATGAGCACCACGAACACGTCGAGTGCCGCGATCCGGTCGAGCGTGTCCGGCCCGCGCAGAAGCCGCACGAGGGTGAGCACGCCCGCCACGCACAGCGCACTCAGGACGATGACGAACACGACGCTCACGACGCCCTCCCCACGGGCACCGCCGCCATCAGCCGCTCCGCCTCCGCCAGCTCGGCCGGCGTGCCGAGCGCGGTGAGCACCCGACGCTGCATGTCCAGCGTGCGCCTGCGGGCCCGCTGGACGCCCTCGTGGTCGCGGGGCCCGAGCGAGTAGACATACCAGACGTTGTGGTCGGGGTCGATCTGCAACGCCATCGAGCCGGGCGTGAGCGCGAGCGCGTTGGCCATGACCGTCACGACGCGGTCGGACGTCGACAGCAGCGGGACCGCGATGATCGCCGCGCGGGCACCGGAGCCGTACCGCAGCGCCTGCCAGCTCACCTCGGCCCCCGACACCACGAGGTCGTAGGCGAGGTAGCCGATCAACCCGAACAGCCGCACCGGGCGGATCGGCAGCCGCTCCCGCGACAGCGGCAGCCGGAACAACGCGGTGACCAGCAGCGCCACCAGCACACCGCCCACGACCGAGGCCGGCGTGAACGTGCCCCACAGCAGGACCCACACCACGGTCAGCCACACCACGGACGGCAGCCGGGCGCGGATGCGACGGGCGAGGGTGGGCCCGTCGCTCTCATCGGGGATCGTCATCAGCCCTCCTCCTGCACACCCAGTACGGCGACCCGGTAGGGCTCGCGGTCGAGCAGGTCAGCACCGGCCCGTTCCGTGATGGCCGCGAGCGGGCCCGCGAACACCGCGATGGCCAGGCTGGCCGCGACGAGCAAGCCGGTGGCGAGGTACATCGGCGCCGCGGTACGGACCGTGCCGACCACGACCTCGTCGGTGGGGTCGACATCGGGCAGCGGCGGTTGCGGCTCGCCCCAGAACACCTGCACCCACACGCGGACCAGGGCGTAGAGGGTGAGCAGGCTCGCCACTACCACGACGCCGGCCACGACCTGCGCGCCCACGCTGCTCGCCGCACCGGCCTGCAACAGCGCGAGCTTCGCGACGAACCCCGCCGTGGGCGGCACCCCGGCCAGGGTCAACGCGGGGATGGCGAACAGGATCGCGAGCCCGGGCGCGTCACGCAGCAGGCCACCCATCCGGTCCAGCGCCACGGTGCCGGTGCGGCGTGTGATGAGGCCGCTGACCAGGAACAGCGTGGCGAGCACGGTGATGTGGTGCGCGGCGTACAGCGCGGCCCCGGACACTCCGGCCGGGTCGAACACCGCGAGCCCGAACAGCAGGAAGCCGATGTGGCTGACCAGCAGGAACGACAGCAGCCGGTTGAGGTCGTTCTGGGCGAGCGCACCGAACACCCCGACCAGCATCGTGGCGACCGCCAGCACGAGCATGAGCGTCCACGGCTCGTCGCGCGGGAACAGCAGCGTCTGCGTGCGGAGCAGCGCGTAGAAGCTCACCTTGGTGAGCAGGCCGGCGAACAGCGCCGCCACGGGCCCGGGCGCGTTGGGGTAGCTGTCGGGCAGCCAGAAGTGCAGCGGCACGATCGCCGCCTTGATGCCGAAGACGACGAGCAGCATCATCGCCAGCACCGTCTGCAGCCCGGGAGGCAGGGCGCCGACCCGCCCGGCCAGATCGGCGAGGTTCACCGTGCCGGTGGCCGCGTAGACCATCGCCACGGCCGTGAGGAACAGCAGCGACGACAGCAGGCTGACCGTCACGTACGTCATGCTCGCCCGGATCCGCGACGTCCCGGTGCGCCGGGTGATCAGCACGTAGGACGCGGTGAGCATCAGCTCGAACGCCACGAACAGCGTGAACAGGTCACCGGTGAGGTAGGCCAGCGACACGCCCGCGCAGAGCATCAGGTACATGGGGTGGAACGTGGTGCTGGCGGTGGTGCGGCCGTACTCGGCGATGCGCTGGTCGATGGCGAAGACGAGCACCGAGAGCGTGACCAGCGTGGAGACGAGCAGCAGCAACGCCGAGAGCCGGTCGGCCACCAGCGCGATCCCGACGGGCGCGGGCCAGCCGCCCATCTCCGCGACGATGGGGCCCTGCTGGTCCGCAACCACCAGGAGGACGCCGGCGAGGAGCGCCACGACCGTGAGCACGACGACCCCGACGATGCGCTGCAGGGCCGCAGACCGGCTGCCGACGACCGTCAGCGCCGCGCCGAGCATCGGCAGCAGCACCGGGAGCGTGAGCAAGGTGCTCATGCGTCATCCCGTCCCTTCGCCGCCGACTCGACCTCGTCGTCGGCGTGCTCGGCACGCGCGAGGGGATCGGGCTCCTCGTCGTCGTCCTCCAGCGGGACCGACGGGCCCTTCTGCCGCGCGATCCGGCGGTCCTCGACGTCGTCCTGCACCTCGTCGTGCCCGACGAGCACGTAGGAGCGGTAGCCCAAGGCGAGCAGGAACGTCGTGAGGGCGAAGGTGATCACGATGGCGGTGAGGGCGAGGGCCTGCGGCAACGGGTCGGTGAAGGTCTCCGGCGCCGCCGAGCCGAGGATCGGCGCCCGGCCGGGCGGACCCCCGACCAGCTGCAGCAACAGGTTGGTGCCGTGGCCGAGCACCACCACCCCGATCAGCACCCGCATCAGCGAGCGCGAGAGCAGCAGCGTGAACCCGGTGCCGTAGAGCACGCCGACCGTGCCGGCCATGACCAGGTTGATGGCGTTCATCGCGCCTCCCCCGCGTCGTGCATGTCGCGCTCGATCCCGGCCCCGAGCGAGCGCAGCAGGTCCAGCACGACCCCGATGAGCAGCAGGTACACCCCGATGTCGAGGAACAGGCTCGTCTGCGTCTCCAGGTGCCCGAGCAGGGGGACGTCCACGGCGAGCGGCGCGGTGGAGAGCACCGGCGCCCCGAACGCCACCGGTGCCAGCGCGCTGAGCAGCGCGATCGTGAGGCCGACCCCGTAGACCACGGGTGGGCGCACGCGCACCGCCGCCCCGAGGTCGTCGCTGCCCCCGGCGATGTGGCGCAGCACGAACGCGAGCCCGGCCACCAACCCGGCGGCGAACCCGCCACCGGGCCCGTAGTGGCCCACGAGCAGCAGGTAGAGCGAGAACACCAGCACGGTGGAGAACAGCGCCCGGGTGGTCATCTCCAGCAGGAGGCTGCGCTGCCGGTGAACCCGGCAGATGCCGGACAGCAGCCACGCCTCGCGCGGGTGGTCCCACTCCTCGAACGGGAGCGGCTCCCCGCCGGGACCGTCGCCGCGGGCGTCGTCGATCGTCGTCATCCGAGCGCGTCCTCCTCGTGCCGGGGGCTGGCCTGGCCGCTCTCCACGGCCCCGCGGACGCGCCGGTCGTAGCGGGTGGCGTGGACGAGGCTGGCCACGCCGGCCGCCGCGACGAACAGCACGCCGATCTCGCCGACGGTGTCCAGGGCGCGGAAATCGACGATGATCGCGTTGACGACGTTGTACGCACCCGCCTCCGGGGCGAGGCGGGCGAACTCGCCGCTCACGGCGGACGGCTCGCTCCGAGCACCGGACAGCACGATCGCGAACACCGCGACGGCCACCCCGCCCACGGTGCCGAGCAGCATCTTCGGTACCCGCACCCGCCGGGTCGGGCGGCGCTCGGTGAACTGCGCGGGGAGCCTGCGCATCACGAACACGAACGCGACGAGCGAGAGGGTCTCCACGAGGAACTGCGCCAGCGCGAGGTCGGGCGCGCCGTCCACGATGAACAGCCCACCGACGCCGTAACCGATCACGCCGACCAGCAGGACGGCGGTGAAGCGGCGACGGGTCCGCGTGACCGCCACGGCCGCGACGACCACGACGAGGGCGAGCGGCACCTGGATGGCGGCGTGGTAGAGCGGCGGGAGCGTCGGCCACGCGCCCGACATCACGGTGGCCGCCCCCGGCAGGAGGATGAACGCCACGATGATCGTGGCCAGGTACGAGGGCAGCGACCCGACCTGCAACCGCCCGGTGATCACCACACCGAGCCGCCCGATGCCCGCGATCGTCTTCTCGTAGGCGCGTTGGGCGTCGAGCGGGCTGTGCCCGGCGAGCGCGCTCGTGCGCGCCCGGGCGGCATGCAGCGCCAGCCCGCCCGCCACCGCGATCGCGGAGAAGAGCAGAGGAAGGCCCAGCCCGTGCCACAGCGCCAGGTGGTAACCGGCCTCGCCGGGGTACGCGGCCGCGTAGCCGGCGGCCTCGGCGTCGACGATCGGGGTGGCGATCCCGAGCACGGGGCCGGCCACGGCGCACAGCCACACCGGGACGGTGAGGGTGGCACCGAGCCGGTGCACCGGTGTGTCCTCCCGCCCGGGCTTGCGCGCGAACGCACCCCACAGGAAGCGCGCGCTGTAGGCCACGGTGAGCACCGAGCCGAGCAGCAGCCCCGCCGCCACGGCGTAGTTCTGGACGGTGCCGTGCAGGAACGCCTCGAACGCCGCCTCCTTGCCGACGAAGCCGATCAGCGGGGGGAGCCCGGCCATCGACGCGGCGGCGAGCGCGGCGGCCACGGCGAGGCCGGGCAGCGCACGGCCCACGCCGGACAGCTCGCGCACGTCGCGGGTGCCGGTGGCGTGGTCGACGGCGCCGACGGTGAGGAACAGGGTGGCCTTGAACAGGCCGTGCGCGAGCAGCATCGCGATGCCGGCCATCGCGGCGACCCGGCCACCGGCGCCGAACAGCACCATCAGGAACCCGAGCTGGCTGACCGTGCCGAACGCGAGCAGCCGTTTGAGGTCGGTGGCCGACAGCGCGCGCCAGCCGCCGATCAGCATGGTGGCGATGCCGGCGACGAGGATCGGCACCGTCCAGACCGCGAGGTCGGCGAACGCGGGCGAGAGCCGGCCCACCAGGTACACACCCGCCTTGACCATCGACGCCGCGTGCAGGTAGGCGCTGACGGGTGTGGGAGCGACCATCGCGGCCGGCAGCCAGGGGTGGAACGGCAGCTGCGCCGACTTGGTGAACGCGCCGAGCAGGATGAGCAGCAGGGCCGGCACGACCAGCGCGCCGCGCGGCGGGTCGGCGAGGATCTCCGAGATCCGGTAGGTGCCTGCGGCCTCTCCCAGCAGCACGAACCCCAGGAGCATGGCCAGGCCCCCGAAGACCGTGACCAGTAGCGCCTGCACCGCGGCGCGACGCTCCTCGCGACGTTCCCCGCCCTGCCCGACCAGCAGGAACGACGCGATCGAGGTGAGCTCCCAGAACAGGTAGAGCGTGAGCAGGTCGTCGGCGAGGACCAGGCCGAGCATCGCGCCGGCGAAGGCGAGCAGCAGCGCCGCGGACCGCGGGGCCTCCGGGGAGTCGCGGCCGAAGTACCCGACGCAGTAGACGAGGATGACCGCGCCGATCCCGGAGACCAGCACGATCATCGCGAGTGCCAGCGCGTCGAGCCGGAAGGACAGGGTGAGCCCGAGCGCGGGCGACCACGCGGTGGTCTCGGCCACCCCGCCGCTCAGCGCGGCACCGGCGTTCGCCAGCCCCCACACCAGGGTGGCGGCCGGCAGCACGGCCGCCACGCCGAAGGCCGCGCGCCTGCTGCGCCTGGACACCAGCGGTAGCAGGCCTGCGACCACGAGGTGTGCGGCGACGAGCGCGAGCACGCGGTACTCCTCCCGGTCAGGGCCGATGTCCGCGCCGCCGAAGCTCCCGCTCGGCGGACGGGCGAGGCCTCCCTCGGGCGCGAGGTACCCCGGATCGGGCCGATCATCGTCCGGCGGCCCCGCATACCGCCGATGGCATCGCAGGAATGGACATTCCGGGCCGGGGCCGCGAGAACCACCTTACCGACCGGCACCGTCACTCCCGACCACCGCGGGGCGTGTCCGCAGGTCCGACGCCACCGTGGGTCGACTCACAGCAATCAACTGGAACGATCCAGACCTCCCGTGCGCTGTACACGGTGGAACCGGACACCGAGACCCCCGAGGAGGACCCCATGACCGGCACCACTCGCCTCACCGGCGCCGTCCGGCGGGCCCTGCGTCGCCTCGACGCCTGGACCCTGACGACGTTCAACCCGCGCTACCCCACCCCGCGCGACTGATCACGCCGCTGACCGGGCGCGGCCGGCCCGCCCACGAGACGTACGTGAGCGCGGTCGAGAGGACCCTGGCGTGCGGCTCGTCGCTGACGAAGCCGGCGGCCGCATGTGGTCGACGCGCTACTCGGGCCCGCTCGACGGGATCAGCGGCCGCAGCCGCGCCCACAGCAGGAACAGCGCCGCCACCACGAGCATCACGATCCCCGACCAGAGGTTGATGTCGATGTCCCCGGCCTTCGCCAGCTGGGCCTCGTCCTCGAAGAACGCGCCCTGGACCGTCAGCACGATCCCGTAGACGCCGAACAGCACCGCGATGACCGTGCGCAGGTCGAACAGCTGCGACGCCGCGCTGGGCGTCGCGCCCTGGTCGACCGCGGACTCCTCGGGCTCGGACATCACAGCACCTCCTACGCGAAGACCAGGTACAGGGCGAGGGTGAGGACGAGCACGATCCCGCCGAGCACGACCGGGGACTGCCACCAGCTGCCCTCGTCCTCACCGCCGCGCCCCCGCTCCCGCGGGGTCAGCGACCAGACCAGCCCGGCCAGCTCGGACTCCGGGCGCGGCGCGGTCACCATCGTCACGACCACGCTCACCGCGATCCCGACGACGAACGCGGCGCTCGCCCCGATGAACGACCCCGCCTGCGACGACACCCCGATCACCCCGGTCCGCACCAGCGCGTCCACGGTGACCGCCGCGATCGTGCCCGCGATCAACCCGGTCCAGCCCGCCGTGCCGCTCATCCGCTTCCAGAACAGACCCAGGATGAAGATCGCGAACAGCGGGGCGTTGAAGAAGCTGAACAACGCCTGGATGTAGTCCATCAGGTTCTCGAAGCTGCCCGCGATGAACGCCGTGCCGATCGCCAGCAGGCAGCCCACCACGGTGACCGCCCGCCCCACCCGCAGGTAGTAGTCGTCCGGGCGGCCCGGGCGGATCCAGTCCTGCCACAGGTCGTAGGTGAACACCGTGTTCAACGAGCTCACGTTCGCGGCCATGCCCGCCATGAACGAGGCCAGCAGCCCGGCCAGCGCCACCCCGAGGATCCCGTTGGGCAGGACCTCACCCATCAGCAGGGTCAGGGCGTCGTTGTAGGTGACGTCGGACTGACCGCCGGTCTTCAGCGTGGTCAGCTGCGGCACCAGCACCCCGGCGATCATCCCCGGGATGACCACCACCAGCGGGATCAGCGCCTTCGGGAACGCCGCGATGATCGGTGTGCGGCGCGCCGCGGACATGCTGCGCGCCGAGAGCGCCCGCTGCACCTCCGCGAAGTTCGTCGTCCAGTAGCCGAACGACAGCACGAAGCCGAGCCCGAACACGATCCCCAGCACCGACAGGAACGGGTTCGCGATCTCGGTCAGCGACGTGCCCGGCCACGACGACACCTGCTCCGGGCCCGGCGGCAGCGCACTCACCCGCTCGACCAGCCCGTCCCACCCCCCGACCCGGGCCAGCCCGGCGACGGTGAGCGGGATCAGCAGCGCCAGGATCACGAAGAACTGCAGCACCTCGTTGTAGATCGCCGCCGACAGCCCGCCCAGGAACGTGTAGCTCAGCACCACAAGCGCCGCGACCGGGATCGCCAACTGCAGAGACCAGCCCAGCAGCGCCTCGAGGATCAGCCCCAGCGCGAACAGGTTCACCCCGGCGATCAGCACCGACGCCAGCGCGAACGTCACCGCGTTCACCCGCTGCGTGGTCGTGTTGAACCGCTTCCGCAGGAACTCCGGCACGCTGCGCGCCTTGGAGCCGTAGTAGAAGGGCATCATCACGATGCCCAGGAACACCATCGCCGGGATGGCACCGATCCAGTAGTAGTGGAACGTCGCCACCCCGTACTGGGCGCCGTTGGCCATCATGCCGATCAGCTCGATCGCGCCCAGGTTCGCCGACACGAACGCCAGGCCCGTCACCCACGCCGGCAACGACCGCCCCGACAGCAGGAAGTCCAGGCTGGAGGCGATCGACCGGCGCGCCAGCACGCCGATGCCCAGCACCAGCACGAAGTAGAAGACGATGAACACGTAGTCGATCCACGTCGTGTCCAGCCGCTGATCGGTCTGCGCCAGCACCGCCGCTTCGGTCAGCACCAGATCCCCCCTCTCGCTCCGGCCACCACGCTCCGCGGATCATTCGCCACCCTCTGCGATCCCGCCACACGGGACCACCGATCGGGCGCCGGTACCGCAGGATCCGCATCACCGGTCGTCCACAGCAGTAGCCACGACCGCGGGCGACCGGAACCACGGATCGTGGACGGCCGCCGTCGGCGGCGCTGCAGTGATCATCGCGGCGCGCTCTTGCCTCCGCGCGCTGTGCGTGCCACCGTCGCGACGGCGTCCGGCGACGGTGCGGACACAGGAACGGTGGGGGGCAGCGTGCACGTGGGTCGCCGCGCCGGGATCCGATGACGCGCGCCGCCCTGCGCGCGGCCGACCCGGTGCCCGGCCCGCCGGCCGCGCGCGCCCGGCGACGGCGGTCGGACGCGTGGCCGCTCGTCCTCCCGGCCTTGCTGCCGGTCGCGCTCTTCAGCGTCTACCCGCTGGTCCAGGGCCTGTACCTGGGCTTCACCGACGCCCGCGCGGGCCGCGGTGTCGTCACCAGCTTCACCGGGTTCGACAACCTCACCCGGCTGCTGTCCGACGAGCTGTTCTGGTCCTCGTTCCGCATCGGGATCATCTGGGCGTTCTCGGTGACCGTGCTGCAGTTCGCCGCGGGCATGGGGCTCGCGCTCCTGCTGAACGAGGACCTGCGCCTGCGCTGGTTGGCCCGCACGCTGGCGCTCGTGCCGTGGGCGATGCCGCCGGTGATCATCGCGATCATGTGGCGGCTGCTGCTCAACCCGAACCACGGCCCGCTGCCGGGCGGGGTGAACTGGCTCGGTGAGTTCTCCACGGCGCTGCCGGCCGTGATCGTCATCGGGGTGTGGGCGGGCATGCCGCAGACCACGATCACGCTGCTCGCCGGGCTGCAGACGATCGACGGTGCCCTGCACGAGGCGGCCGCCGTGGACGGGGCCGGGCCGTGGCGCCGGTTCTGGCACGTCACGCTGCCCGGCCTGCGCCCGGTGATCGTCGCCATCACCACGCTCGACCTCATCTGGAACCTCAACTCGTTCGCCCTGGTCTACGTGCTCACCGCGGGCGGCCCCGGCGGGCAGACGATGCTGCCGATGCTCTTCGCCTACAACGCGGCCTTCCGCTACGGCGAGTTCGGCTACGCCTCGGCGATGGGCGGCGTGATGGTGGTGCTCGTCGTCGGGTTCCTGCTGTTCTACCTGCGCGCGCAGCTGCGGAGGATGCCGTGAGGCGCCCGCTGCAGTACGTCGCGCTCGCCTGCTACCTGGCCTTCCTGGGCTTCCCGCTGCTCTGGCTGCTCGGCACCGCGTTGAAGGGGCCCGGCGAGCTGGCCACGGGCGGGCTGGTGCCCCTCTCCCCCACGCTCGCGAACTTCGGCGACGCGGTGGCGCGCGCCGACCTCGTCACGGCCGCGACCAACAGCCTGGTCGTCGCGCTCGGCACCACGGTGCTCGTGCTCGTGCTCGCGCTGCCCGCCGCGTACGCGCTGGCCCGCTACCGCACCCGGCTGAAGCTCGTGGCCAACGGCTGGGTGCTGGTCAGCCAGGTGTTCCCGGTGATCCTCGTCGTGGTGCCGCTGTTCCTGATCCTGCGCCAGTTCCGGCTGGTGGACAGCCTCGTCGGGCTGACGCTGGTGCACGCCGTCTACTCGCTGCCCTTCGCGCTGTGGATGCTGCAGGGCTTCATCGCCGCCATCCCGCGCGACGTCGAGGAGGCGGGTGTGGTCGACGGCGCCGGCCGCGTGCGGGTGCTGGCGAGCATCGTGGCGCCGCTGCTGGCACCCGGCCTCGTCGCCACCGCGATGTTCACCATGATCTCGTCGTGGAACGAGTTCTTCTTCGCGCTCGTGCTGATCCAGGACCCGGCGAAGGTGACCCTCCCGCTCACCCTGGCCCGGTTCGTCGGCGCCGAGGGCCAGGTCCAGCTCGGGGCGCTCGCCGCAGGCGCGCTGCTGGCCACGGTGCCGAGCCTGCTGTTCTTCGCCGCGGTCCAGCGGCGGCTCACGTCCGGGCTGCTCAGCGGCGCGGTGAAGGGATAGGAAGACATGCACCTGCGCAGGCTGGGTCTCGCCGTCGCGGCTGTCCTGCTGACCGGCTGTGCCACCACGCCGGTCGGGCCCGAGGTCGACGAGGGCACCGGCCCCGTCACGCTCACCTTCCAGAGCCTCGCGTTCCAGGAACCGAGCGTCGCCGCCACGGAGCGGATCGTCGCCGCCTGGAACGCCGCGCACCCCGACGTCCAGGTGGAGCTGACGCAGGGCAGCTGGGACTCGGTGCACGACCAGCTGGTGACGCAGTTCCAGGGCGGCACGGCACCTGATGTCATCCACGACGAGTCGGCCGACATCAGCGGCTTCGCCCGCCAGGGCTACCTCGCCGACCTCGCGCCGCACCTGTCCGACGAGACCCGCGAGGCCGTGCCGCAGGGCGTGTGGGACGCCGTCACCGTCGACGGGACGACCGTCGCCGCCCCGACGCTGCTGCAGTCCTACGTCGTGTTCGCGAACACGACGATGCTGGAGCAGGCGGGTGTCCCGATCCCGACGAGCCCGACCCTGACCTGGGACGAGCTCGCCGCCGCGGCGCGCAGCACCACCACCGCGACGACCACCGGGCTGGGCTGGGGCCTGCGGCAGCCGACGGCCACGGTCATGAGCCTCGGCATGGGCTTCGGTGGCACCTTCTTCACCGGCACCGGCGAGGCCACGGCCGTGCAGATCGGCGACGCCGAACTGGAGGTGCCTCGACGCATCCACGAGATGGCCTACGTCGACCGGTCCCTGGACCCGACCTCGCTCACGCAGAGCGGCTCCGACGTGGTCACCACGTTCCTCGACGGGCGCTACGCCATGGTCGTGGCCGGCAGCTACCTGGCACAGCAGATCGCGGAGGCCGCGCCGCCCGGCTTCTCCTGGACCGTGCTCCCCGCGCTGGCCGGCACCTCACCGGAACAGGCCGCCAACCCGCAGACGCTCTCGGTGCCCGCCGACAGCCCGCACGTCGCCGAGGCCGCCGACTTCATCGAGTTCTACCTGCAGGCGGAGAACCTCGCGGCGGTGGCGCAGGGTGAGTGGCTGATCCCCACCACCGGGGCGGCGCGCGGCATGGTGGCGACCCACACGCGCGGGCAGAACGGCTGGGCCTCCACCCTCTCGGGGGCGGAGTACCTGACCACGGCCCCGTTCCAGGCGGTGACCGACTACCCGCAGTGGAAGGACCAGATCGCCACTCCCGCCCTGCAGCGCTACCTGGGCAACCAGAGCGACCTCGCGACCCTGCAACGCGAGCTGCAGGAAGGTTGGACGCAGGTGAGCGGCGGCTGAGGCCCCCGGGCGCAACGAACGGCACTTTCGTCGCTTCCTAGCCGACGAAAGTGCCGTCCGTTCGGCAGGGGTGGCGCGTGATCGGTGTGAGCGGCACGTCAGCGTGCTCGCCGCCGCTCAGCCCGGCGAGATCAGGGTGCCGGACGCCGCCCGCGACGGCAGCGGCTTCGCGAAGTAGCGGCTCGACTCCGAGTCGGCGTAGTGGCCGAACGCCGGCATCGGCGCGTAACCCGAGCTCGCGTACAGCGCGATCGCCTCGGGCTGGCGGGTGCCGGTCTCCAGCACGAGGCGCGCGTGCCCGGCCGCGGCGGCGGCGCGCTCCAGCTCGGCCAGCACGGCGCGGGCGTGGCCGTGCCCGCGGTGCGCGGCGTTCACGTACATCCGCTTGACCTCGGCGTCGCCGTCGCGCAGGGCGGGCGCCTCCCCAGCGCGCCGCGACCGCCAGCCGCCGCACGCCACCGGCTGCCCGTCCGCGTACCCGACGACGAAGAAGCCGGCGGGCGGCGCGAACTCCCCCGGGTCGAGCACCGTGGCGTCCTCGCCGCCGTAGCGCTCGACGTAGACCTGCTGGACCTCGGCGATCAGGCGGGCGGCGTCGGGGTGGTCAAGGGGCGTCGGGCGGAGATCGAGCACGCCGTCGATCCTACGAGCGGTCACTCGCCGGTCCGCCCGTCGATCAGCTCGCGGACCGCGTCGAGGTGTCCTGCATGCCCGCCGTCGGCTCCCGCACCCGGCCCGCGCTCATCACGGCCGCCAGGCTGAGCGCGGCCAGCAGCGCCACGACCACCAGCAGCACCGGGTAGCCGGCCAGATCGGTGAGCGCCGCGAGCAGCACGGGCAGGAGGAAGCCGATGTAGGTGAACGCGTAGTAGACGGCCGTGAGGCCGGCGAGCTGGGCGGGCTCGGCCATCCGCTGCACCTCGATCAGGCCGGCCACCAGCAGGAGCCCGTATCCCGCGCCGAGCACGACCGCGGCCGGCACGGCGAGCACGGGGGACGTCAGGGCGGCGGCCGCCGCGGCGCCGAGCAGTCCGACGACGAGGGCCACGAGCCCGAGACGCGCGCCCGTGGCCGGCGAGAGCTTGCGGGCCCACGACTGCACGGCGATGCCGGTGCCGAGCGTCACCGTGGTGAGCAGCGTGGCGTAGACCAGCCCGAAGCCGGCCAGCTGCGGACTCAGCGCGGCGGGCTGCACGGCGAAGGCCAGCGCGGGCGCCCCGAACACCCAGGGCGCCATCGGCACGACGACCCGGCGGAACCGCCGCGGCAGGTGCACCCGCAGGCCGGACCGGAACGCCCCGGGCGGGCGCGTCTCGGGCAAGCGCACCACCAGGGCCACCACGACGGCGGTCAGCACGATGTGCACGAGGTAGGGCAGCTCCATCGGCAGCGGGGCCCATTGCGCGAGCACCCCGGCCACCAGCGGCCCGGCGCAGAACCCCGCCGACAGCCCGAGCGCCGCCCGGCGCGCGCCCGCCGCGGCGTCCGCCCCCGGGTCCCACGGTGCCTGCGACAGCTCCTTGACCCACGTGGTGCCCACGGCCATCGCGATGCCGGTGACCGCCCCGAACAGGAACCGGCCGGTGTAGAGCGCGGGCTCGGACACCGCGGCCACACCGCCGAGCGCGAGCACGCCACTGGCCGGCGCCGACACCACCAGCGAGGGCAGCAGCAACCGCCGCCGCCCCCACCGGTCCGACGCCGGGCCGCCCAGCAGCAGGCCGGGCACGAGCCCCGCGGCGTAGACGCCGAAGAACGCCGCCACGGTCACCGCCGAGTAGTGCGCCTGCTCCCGGTACATCACCATCAGCGAACTGAACTGGTTCGCCCCGTACCCGATCGCGAACAGAGCCGCCGCCGCCCGCATCCATCCCTGCACGCCCACCATGCTGCGCGCCGGACGGTTCGGCCGCGCCCGAACTGTGGCCGGAAGCTCAGGCACCGGCCTTGGCCGTACGACGCCAGGTGGTCAGCACGCGCTCGGTGTAGCCGTTGGGCTCGGTGCGGCCGGTGAACACCAGCTCCAGCGCCGCCTGGAACGACGGGCTCGCGTCGAGGTCGGACGCCATCGGCGCGTAACCCGGCTCCCCGGCGTTCTGCTCGTCGACGAGCACGGCCATCCGTGCGAACGTCTCGCGCACCCCTGTCTCGTCGACGAGGCCGTGGTGCAGCCAGTTGGCGATGAGCTGGCTGGAGATCCGCAGCGTGGCGCGGTCCTCCATCAGCCCGACGCCCTCCAGGTCCGGCACGGTCGAGCAACCGATGCCCAGGCCCACCCAGCGCACCACGTAGCCGAGGATCGACTGGGCGTTGGTCTCCAGCTCGTGCTGCTTCTCCTCCTCGGGGAGCTCACCGGTGAGCAGCGGGACCTCCAGCAACAGCCGCCGGCCGGTCTCCCGGCCGGCGAGCTCGCGCTGGCGGGCGGCGACGTCGATGCGCAGGTAGTGCAGCGCGTGCAGGGTGGCGGCCGTCGGAGAGGGCACCCAGGCGGTGTTGGCGCCCGCCTGGGGGTGGGCGCCCTTCGTGGCGAGCAGCTCGGCCATCGCGGCGGGCTTCGCGAACATGCCCTTGCCCACCTGCGCGTTGCCGACGAACCCGGCGCGCAGCGCCACGTCGACGTTGCGGTCCTCGTAGCCCTGCAGCCACGCCGTGGACTTCATGTCGTTCTTGCGCACCACCGGGCCGGCGAGGAAGTCGGAGTGGATCTCGTCGCCGGTGCGGTCGAGGAACCCGGTGTTCACGAAGATCACGCGGTCCTGCGCCTGCGCGATGCACGCGTCGAGGGTGAGCGAGGTGCGCTTCTCCTCGTCCATGATCCCGACCTTGAGGGTGGCGGGCACGAGCCCGAGCGCCTCCTCGACGGCGGCGAACAGCTCGGCGGTGAGCGCGACCTCGTCGGGCCCGTGCTGCTTGGGCTTGACGATGTAGACGCTGCCGGCGCGCGAGTTGGAGTAAAGGCCACGCCCACGCAGGTCGTGCAGGGCGGCGGTGGCCGCGACGAGCGCGTCGAGCACGCCCTCGCCGACCGGCTGCCCGTCCACCAGCACGGCGTCGGTGAACATGTGGTGCCCGCAGGTGCGCACGAGCATCAGGGAGCGCCCGTGCAGGGTGAGCGCCGAGCCGTCCGGTGCCGTGTACTCCCGGTCGCCGTTGACCCGCCGCTCGACGGTCTCGCCGCCCTTCTCGAACCGCGAGACCAGCTCACCGGTCATCAGGCCCAGCCAGGTTCGGTAGGCCAGCGCCTTGTCCTCGCCGTCGACGGTGGCCACGGAGTCCTCGAGGTCGACGATCGTGGTGATCGCTGACTCGAGCGCCACGTCGGCGACGTCGGCGTGGTGCTGGCGCCCGACCTGGTGCTCGGGGTCGATCGTGAGCTCGACGTGCAGGTTGTGGTGGCGCAGCAGGATGGCCTCGACGGCGCCCTGCGACCCGCCGCCGCCGTCGGAGCCGCTGCGGTGGCCGGCGAACTGCCCCGCGTCGGCGAGGCCCGTCTCCCCCGTGCCCGTCGCGACGACCAGCCGCCCGTTCTCCACCCGGTAGGCCGTGGCGTCGGCGTGGCTGCCCTGGGCGAGCGGGAAGAACTCGTCGAGCAGGCGGTCGGACTCGGCGATGACCTGGGCCCCGCGCTTCTCGTCGTAGCCGCGGGCGAGCTCGTGGTCGAGCGGGAGGGCATCGGTGCCGTAGAGCGCGTCGTAGAGCGAGCCCCAGCGGGCGTTCGCCGCGTTCAGCGCGTAGCGCGGCACGGTGGCCGGCACCACGAGCTGCGGGCCGGCGATCTCGGCGATCTCCGGGTCGACGCGGTCGACCGCCACCTTCGGCTCGGCCGGCGGCACCAGATAGCCGATCTCGGTGAGGAAGGCCTCGTAGGCCGCGGCGTCTCCCCCGCCGTTCTCGGCGTGCCACGCGTCGAGCTTCGCCTGCAGCTCGTCGCGACGCCGCAGCAGCTGTGTGATCCGGCCGTCGAACCGGCCGTGCAGCGCGGCGAGCGTGGACCAGAACCACTCCGGCTCCAGGTCGAGGCCGGGCAGCAGCTCGTCGGCCACGAACGCCCTCAGTGCCGGGTCGACCTGCAGTTGCGCACTCATCTCTCACCCTCCGGTCGGCAGGACGCACGACGGGTACCCGCCCGGCGACTTTTCTACCAGACGGACTTGCACTTCCGCATCGCGGAAGCAACACTCAGCGTGTGAGGACCGCGGCAGGCGCAGGGATGGGGTCGACCGACGCGGGGCCGACGACGCCGCTGAGCGCCAGGACCACTGCGACGGCAGCCATGACGACGAGGCACAGCTGCAGCTTCCGGCGAGGACCCACCGATTCGACCTCCCAGGGGCACTTCGTTGGTGCGCGGCCGGTCCGGGAGCCGTGGGGGCCGCTGAGGACCGGGCGGCCCGTGGACCGCCGCCGTAGTCTCCATGGACGCCAGCAGCCCGTGACGGAGGGGGCCGGTCGATGAGCCTCGACAGCACGATTTCCGACAGCACGATCTCCGACAGCGTGATCCTCGGGGCGTTCGCGTCCGCCCTCGATCCGGCCGACGTCATCAGCGACCCGGTGCGGTGCCGGTCCTACGAGTGCGACGGGCTCACCGGCTACCGCGTGGTCCCCCGGCTCGTGCTGCTTCCGCGCAACGCGGAGCAGGTGGCCGCCGCGGTGCGGGTGTGCCACGAGCACGGGGTGCCGTTCGTCGCGCGCGGGGCGGGCACCGGCCTGTCGGGCGGCGCGCTCCCGGTGGCCGACGGCGTGGTGATCAGCCTCGCCCGGCTCAAGCGGGTGCTCGAGGTCGACCCCGTCGACCGGCGCGCCGTCCTCGAGCCCGGCGTCACCAACCTGGAGATCACCGCGGCCGCGGCCCCCTACGGGCTCTACTACGCGCCCGACCCGTCGAGCCAGCAGGTCTGCACGATCGGCGGCAACGTCGCGGAGAACTCCGGCGGCGCCCACTGCCTCAAGTACGGCTTCACCACCAACCACGTGCTGTCCTGCGAGGTGGTGCTGCCCGACGGCTCGCTGGTCACCCTGGGCTCCGACACCGGCGAGCAGGCCGGCCCCGACCTGCGCGGGGTGTTCCTCGGCTCCGAAGGCACGCTCGGCATCACCACGAAGATCACCGTGCGGCTGCTGCGCGCGCCGGAGTCGGTGCGCACGCTGCTCGCCGACTTCCCGTCGATCAGCGCGGCGGGCGACGTGGTGTCCGACATCGTCGCCGCGGGCATCGTCCCGGCGGCCGTCGAGATGATGGACACGCTCGCCATCGAGGCGGCCGAGGAGGCCGTGCACGCGGGCTACACGGTCGGGGTGCCTGCCGCGCTCGTCGTCGAGCTGGACGGGCCCGCCGAGGAGTGCGAGATCCAGTTCGAGCAGGTGAAGCAGATCTGCGACCGGCACGGCTGCACTCGCCTGCACATCGCAGGCTCCCCCGAGGAGCGCGCCGCGATCTGGCGGGGGCGCAAGGCCGCCTTCGCGGCGGTGGGCCGGATCTCCCCCGACTACTTCGTGCAGGACGGCGTCGTGCCGCGCACCCGGCTCGCCGAGGTGCTCGACCGGATCGCCGCGATGGGCGAGGACGCGGGCCTCCGCGTCGCCAACGTCTTCCACGCGGGCGACGGCAACCTGCACCCCCTGGTGCTCTACAGCGCCGCGGCGGGCGAGACCGAGCGCGCCGAGGAGCTCTCCGGGAAGATCGCGGAGCTGTGCGTGGAGCTGGGCGGGTCCCTGTCGGGCGAGCACGGCATCGGCACGGACAAGGCGTGCTCGATGCCGAAGATGTTCGGTGCGGACGACCTGGCGGTCATGGGCCGCGTGCGCTCGTCGTTCGATCCGCGCGGGCTCTGCAACCCCGGCAAGGTGCTGCCCACGCCGCGGCTGTGCGGCGAACGGCCCGGCAAGTACCGCCCCCACCCCCTGGAGGAGTCGGGAGCGATCGAGCGCCTGTGAGTGCCCCCTCCGCGAGTCGCGGTCCGAGTGCGAGCGTGTCGCGCGATCAGCGCGAGGAAGGAGACGGATGAGCCAGGGCAACGCGACCGCGTCGCCGCTGCGGCCCACGGACCTGCGGTCCCTGCGCGACGCGCTGCTGGACACCGCGGGCACCGTGCGGATCGCAGGTACCGGCACGGCCGCAGGCTGGGCGGGCACACCCGCGCCGGTCGACACGGTGCTCGACACCACGGGCCTCACCGGCGTGATCACCCACAACCCCGGCGACATGACCGTCTCGGTCCGCGCCGGCACCCCGCTGCGGGAGCTCCAGGCCGAGCTCGCCCCGCACGGCCAGCACGTGGCGTTCGACGCCGCGCGCGTCGCGGACGGCGCCACCGTCGGCGGCCTCGTCGCCACCGCCGACGCCGGCCCCGCGGCGCTGGTCTTCGGCTCGATGCGCGACCTCGTCATCGGCGTCACGGTCGTGCTCGCCGACGGCACGGTGGCCCGCAGCGGCGGGCACGTCATCAAGAACGTCGCCGGCTACGACCTCGCGAAGCTGCTGCACGGCTCCTACGGCACGCTCGGCGTGCTGGCCGAGGTGGTGCTGCGGCTGCACCCGGTGCCGAAGCGCACCGCCACGCTGGCCGTCGCCTGCTCCCTGGAGGAGGCGGCCGCCCAGGCCGCCACGGTGCTCGGCGGCCCGTACGAGCCGGCGGCCCTGGAATGGACGAGCGACGGCACGCTCCTGATCAGGCTGGAAGGCACGGAGGACGCCCTGGACGCGAGGCTGCAACGCCTGCGCGAGGCGCTGGGCCCGGCGACGTCGGACGAACGGCACGTTCGTCGGCTAGGTAGCGACGAAAGTGCCGTTCGTCCGGAGGCGAGCGCCGCGCCCGGGCCGGACCCGTCGGACCAGTGGCACGTTCGTACCACTAGATCGGACGAGGGTGCCGCTCGTACAGGGGATCCGTGGGAGCGGCACGCCTCCCTCGTGCTCGGCACCTCCTCGCACGCCTCGCTGCGCATCGGCTTGCGGCCCTCTCTGCTGCCTCACCTCCTCGGCGCTCTGCCTGCCTCGGCTGTCACCGCGGGGTTGGGCACCGGGGTCGCCACCGTCTCGCTCCCGCTCGACGCCGTCGCCGAAGCCCATGAGCGTGTCTCCGCCGCGGGTGGCACCTCCGTGATGCGCTCCCGCCCGCCGGGCGCGGACGTCCCCGCGTGGGGGCCGCCGCCGTCCGCGATCGCCGTCCTGCGCGCCGTCAAGACCGAGCTCGACCCGCGGGGTCGTCTCGGGCCGGGCCGCTTCGACCCCTGGATTTGACGTCCTCCCCGGCCTGGCGGCGGGGATTCCAACCTTTTCGCCCACCTACGCGGCAGGAGATTCTGGTTGAGGTTCACGGTTCACAGCCCCACCTGGTGGTTGAAGGGCTCCCCGTGCTGCCAGGGTCGTCCTACCCCGGTTGTTGATGTTGATCGCCGCGTTGATGTCGGCATGCACCTCATGCCCGCAGGCCACGCAGCGAAACCGCGCTTGGCTCTCACGCGATTCCGCTGCAATGTGCCCGCAGACGGAGCATTCCTGGGACGAGTACGCCGCATTCACCCCGTCGACTCGGCCTGGCGCCTTGTGTCTGAGGCGTACCGCCAGCAAACCCCATCCGGACGCGAGGATCCGCCGGTTGAGGCTGGCTTTCTGACGTACGTTGCGGCCCGGCGCTGTGACCGTGCCGCGCGCCGACTTGGACATTGCGCGAATGTTCAACTTCTCGACGTAGACTCGGTCGAATCGGCGAGCCAAGTCTGTGCTCGTCTTCTCGGCCCAGTCTTTGCGGCGGTCCGCCGCGCGGGCCCGCAGACGGGCGGCCGCGCGCTTGAGGCGCTTGCGCCGGTTCGAGCCCCGCTTGGCCCGAACGAGCCGCCGTTGCAACCGAACCAGCCGCTCAGCTTCTTTCACCGACAGGTCCGGGCAGCGCAGCAGTTCGCCCGTCGACAGTGCGGCGGACACCGCCACGCCTCGGTCCACACCGACCGTCTCGCCGGTGCCGGGTGCGGGGATCGGTTCTGGAACGGCAGCGAACGCGACATGCCACCGCCCGGTCCGATCCCGGGTCACCCGATAGGACCTCACCCCTCCGGGCACGGCGCGGGAGCGCCGAGACCGCACCCACCCGATCTTGGGCACCGACACGGCCGAGAGCTTCCGGTTGAGCTTGCGGATGTGCTCGGGCATCACGCCAACCTGCCGAAATCCCTCGTGCACCCCGGCCTTGCGCCATGTCGGCCGCCGATGCGTAGCGCTGAAGAAGTTGCGCATGGCCTGGGCGAAGTCCCGCAGTGCCTGCTGCTGCACCGTCACCGAGCCCGCCGCAAGCCAGTCGAAAGCCGCGCGTGCCTCGGTGAGCTGGCGACACTGGTCGTTGTAGCCCGGCGCCGCGGTGCGACCCTGCCGCCAGTGCGCGTACTGCTCAACCGCCAGGTTCCACACGAACCGCGCATGCGCACAATGCGTCAGCAGCGCCGCCTCCTGGGCGGGATCGGGCAGCAGCCGGAACCGGGACACGAGAACGACGCTAACGTCCATGTCCGACAGAGCCCGGCAATGTCTTGCCGACGCCGCCCCGGCTTGACAGGGTTCGCCCTGGTGAGCTCGGGATTTCTCCCAGCCCAAGAAGCATACGTCTCCGTCGGAGGGCCCCGATGACCACACCCGCCGGTTCCGCCGACACCAACCTGCCGCAGACGGGCGCGTCCCGCTTCGACGAGCACCGCCCCCCGGAGCGGGAGCTGCTCGACGACTGCGTGCACTGCGGCTTCTGCCTACCGACCTGCCCCACCTACCAGCTGTGGGGCGAGGAGATGGACTCCCCGCGCGGCCGCATCTACCTGATGGACCTCGCGGAGAAGGGCGAGATCGAGCTGCCCGGGCCGTTCACCGAGCACATCGACCGGTGCCTGGGCTGCATGGCGTGCGTGACGGCGTGCCCGTCGGGCGTGCAGTACGACCGGCTGCTGGAGTCGGTGCGCCCGCAGATCGAACGCAACGTGCCGCGCGAGCGGTCCGACGCCTGGTTCCGCAACGCCATCTTCGCGTTGTTCCCCTACAAGCGGCGGTTGCGCGCCGCGGCCGTGCCGGGCGCGTTCTACCAGCGGCTCCGGAAGATCCCCGCGGTCGCGAAGCTCGCGGGGAAGCTCCCCGGGCGGCTCGGCGCGATGGAGTCGCTGCTGCCGCCGGTATCGGTGCGCGAGGCGTTCGCCCGGCTGCCCGTGCACACCCCCGCGGTCGGTGAGCGCCGGGCACGGGTGGCGCTGCTGTCGGGCTGCGTGCAGGACGTGTTCTTCCACCGCGTCAACGAGGCCACCGTGCGGGTGCTGGCCGCCGAGGGCTGCGACGTCCTCGTGCCGCGCGAGCAGCAGTGCTGCGGCGCGCTCGAGCTGCACGCCGGCCGCGAGGACAGCGCGCTGGCCAGGGCGAAGCGCGAGATCGCGGTCTACGAGAAGCTGGACGTCGACCACGTCGTCACCAACGTCGCCGGCTGCGGCTCCTCGATGAAGGAGTACGGCCACCTGCTCGACGACGACCCCGAGTGGGCCGAGCACGCGAAGGCGTTCAGCGCCCGGGTGCGCGACGTGCACGAGGTGCTCGCCGACCTGCTGTCCGACGGGGGGCCGCGCGCACCTCGGCACCCGTTCCGCGGCCGGGTGGCCTACCACGACGCCTGCCACCTCGGGCACGCCCAGCAGGTGCGCAGCCAGCCGCGCGACGTGCTGCGCTCGATCCCGGACCTGGAGCTGGTGGACCTTCCCGAGGCTGCCCTGTGCTGCGGCTCTGCCGGCATCTACAACATGCTCATGCCGGACGCCGCGGCCGACCTCGGCGCCCGCAAGGCCGCGAACGTCCGGTCGGTGGAGCCGGACCTGGTCGTCACCGCCAACCCGGGTTGCCTGCTGCAGATCGGCAAGCACCTCGGGCAGGACCTCCCGCTGCTGCACCCGGTGCAGCTGCTCGACGCGTCGATCCGCGGGGTCGCGGTGCCCCGCAGCTGAGGCAGGCGCGCGCGTCTAGGGCAGCGTCAACGTCACGCTGCCCGGCACCGCCGCGAACGCCGTGCGCACGCACTCGGCGAGCGCGTCGCGGCTCAGCGGGCCCGGCCGGGCGGTCCACTGCTCGAGCGCCCCGTGGAAGGCGGCCACGAGCAGGTCCAGGACCAGCCGCACGCGCAGGTCGTGCTCGGCGAACCCGTAGTGCTCCCGCAGGATCGCCATCGCGGCGCGGGTGGTGCGGTCGCAGAACTGCAGGCCGTGCGCGTTCATCGAGGGGGTGACCGCGGCCAGGCGAGCGCTGACGGCCGCCCGCTCGGCCCACTCCTGCCCGGGCATCCGGGCCAGCGTGGCGAGCAGCGTGTCCTGCAGCAGCTCCAGGAGGGTCTCGCCCGACGCAGGCCTGCGGGCGTCGAGCTCGACCAGGAACGCCGTCCACAGGTCGCTGGTCGGCGCCAGCGCGACGTCCTCCTTGCTCGTGAAGTACCGGAAGAAGGTGCGCTTGGAGACCTCGACCTCGGCGCACAGGTCGTCCAGCGTGGTGGCCTCGAAGCCCTCGTCGGTGAACCGCCGCAAGGCGGTGTTCACGAGGGCCTGCCGCGTGCGGAGCTTCTTGCGCTCCCGCAGCGGTAGCTCGGCGGCCGACAGCGTGTCCATCACCGCTCACCGTATCCCGTGGTGCCCCTGAGTGCCATTTGCTACCCGGTGGAGGACCGACTTCTTAAGAGTCGGTGACCACACCCCGAGATCGCCACATTCGACGCTGCGCGCTCCTAGCGTCGGCACATGTCCCTGCTCCAGCCCGGCGACAAGTTCCCGGCACTGTCCGTGCAGCCCACCGACGGCGACGCGCTCCAGCTCCCGGACGCGCTGGCCGGCCACTACGGCGTCGTCCTGTTCTACCGCGGCTCGTGGTGCCCGTACTGCAACGCGCAGTTGCGCGCGTTCGAACGCGCCCACGACGCGCTGGCCGAGGTCGACGCCGCGGTGGTCGCACTCTCCGTCGACGACGCGGCGACCACGCGCACCCTCGTCGAGAAGCACCGCCTGCGCTTCCCGGTCGGCCACAGCGCCGATGCCCCCGCGATCTCCGCGGCCACCGGCGCGTTCGTCGACGGGCAGCACGGCCACCTCGAGTCCACCGGCTTCGTGCTCGACCCGACCGGCGCCGTCGTCGTCAGCGTCTACTCCAGCGGCGCCATCGGACGGCTCGTGCCCGAGGACGTCGTCGGCCTCATCCGCTACCTGCGCGAGCACGCAGCCTGATCCCGGCCGCCCGGGGCGCCGCCACTCATCCCTTGACGGCCCCCTGGGTGAACCCGGCGATGAACCGGTCGAGGAACAGGTTGAACACCAGCGCGATCGGCACCGCGACGAGCACGGTTGCGGCCTGCAGCGACTGCCAGAAGAAGACGTCGCCGCGCACGAGCTCGGTGGGCACGCCGGTGCTGATCACCTTCTCCGAACTGGGCGAGATGAACGCGAGCGCGTAGATGAACTCGCTCGCCGTGAGCGTGAAGGCGAACACGACCACGGCGACGAGTGCGGGGAACAGCAGCGGGGCGACGACCCGCAGCATCGCGCCCACGCGGCTGTAGCCGTCGACCATCGCCTGTTCCTCGATGTCGCGCGGGATGGTCTTGAGGAACCCGATGAGCAGCCAGACCGAGACCGGCACGGTGATCGTCGGATAGATCACCACCAGCGACCAGGTGGAGTCCTGCAGCCCGAGCGCCACCACGAGCCGCGACAGCGACAGGAACAGCAGCGTGGGCGGCACGAGGTAGACGAAGAAGATCGCGATGCCCATCCGGCCCGCCCACGGGCGGTCCAGCCGGGCGAGGCTGTAGGCCGCGGGGAGGGCCAGCGCCAGGGTGATCAGCACGACGACCACGCCCACCCACAGCGTGTTCCACGCGAAGGTCAGGAACCCGGTCTGGTTGAACAGCAGGTCGACGTGGTCGGTGGTGGGCGTCTCGTTGAAGATGAACGGGTTGTTGCGGCGCCGGTAGAGGTCGGTGTCCTGTTTGAAGGCGGTGATGGCCGCCCACACGAACGGGCCGGCCGCGGCCAGCGCGGTGAGGATCGCGATCGTGTACAGCGCGATCCGCGCGCTGCGGTGCCGCCGGGCGTAGCGGCGCCGCTGCGCGTCGGTGACGACGAGCTGGTCCACGGGCTAACTCACCTCCATGCGGCGCACGACCCGCAGGATCGCGACGGCCGCCGCGAGCAGCAGCGGGAACAGGAACAGCGCGATCGCGGCGCCCTGCCCGATGTCGCTGCCCTCGATCCCGCGGAAGAACGCCCAGCTGGCCAGGACCTGGGTCTCGTTGGTCGGGCCGCCGCGGGTGAGGACGTAGACCACGGTCATGTCGGTGAAGGTGAAGATCGCGCCGAACAACGCCGAGATCGCGATGACCGGGGCCGTCAGCGGGATCGTGATCTCGAACATCCGCCGCCAGTAGCCCGCGCCGTCCACCGTGGCCTGCTCCTGGACGTCCTTGGGCACCGACAGCAGCCCTGCCATCATGATCACTGCGGCCAGCGGCACCAGCCGCCAGACGTGCACGGCGATCACCGAGATCATGGCCAGGTTCGGCTGCCCGAGCCAGAACATGTTCGACTGGATGATCCCGACCTCGCGCAGCACCCAGTCGATCGGCGAGAACACCGAGTCGAGCAGCCACAGCCAGGTGATGGTCGAGAGCGCGACCGGCGTGGTCCAGGGCAGCAGCACGCAGAACCGGACGATCCACCGGCCCCGGAAGTCGGCGATGAGGACGTTGGCCAGCACCTTGCCGAACACCACGATGAAGAACATCGACACCGCGGTGAACAGGAGCGTGTTCCACAGGGACCGCCAGAACACCGGGTCGCCGAAGATCCGCTCGAAGTTCTGCAGGCCCACCCAGTCGAAGCTCGGGTCGCCGCCGGTGACGTCGGAGAGGCTGAACGCCACTGCGAGCACGAACGGGACCCCGACCAGCGCGAGGATGTAGACCACCGCAGGGGCCAGCATCAGCCAGGACAGCACGCCGTCGCGGTCGGCCACCTTGCGCCGGGAGAAGTCGACGGATCGCGACGCGCGGTCGCCGGACCTCGACGGGGCCACGGGCGGCGAACCCATCACGCCCCCAGCCGCACCGGCTCGGTACGCAGGCCCGTGCCGGCGTCGAAGAACCGCAGCCTGCCGGCCGGCACCGCGAAGTCGTGCCGGTCGCCCACCGCGATGGGCGTCTCCACGGTGGCGGGCAGCCGGGCGATCACCCGGCACGGCCCGTCGCCGATGTCGACGGTGCCGTAGATGTGCCGGTCGCCGGACAGGTACTCCATCCGCTGCACCTCCAGCGTGGCCGTCACCCGTTCCCCGGGCACGTTCTCGACGGGCAGCAGGTGCTCGGGCCGGAACCCGACGAGCACCTCGCCGTGCGGCACGAGGTTCATCGGCGGCGACCCGATGAAGGTGGCGACGAACGTGTCGGCCGGGTCGTCGTAGATCTCGACGGGCGCCCCGATCTGGCGGACCCGGCCGTCGGACATGACCGCGATCCGGTCGCCGAGCCCCATCGCCTCGCTCTGGTCGTGGGTGACGTAGATCGTGGTGGCGCCGATGTCCTGCTGGAACCGCTTCAGCTCGTCGCGCGCGCTGGTGCGCAGCTTGGCGTCCAGGTTGGACAGCGGTTCGTCGAGCAGGAACGCCGTGGGGTCGCGCACCAGCGCCCTGGCCAGCGCCACCCGCTGCCGCTCGCCGCCGGAGAGCTGGCGCGGCTTGCGGTCGAGCAGGTGGCCGATGCCCAGCATCCCGGCCGCCGTGCGGGCCTTCTCCTCACGGTCCGCGGGCGCCATGCCTTCCGCCCGCAGCGGGAACACGATGTTGGCCTGCACGGTCTTGTGCGGGTAGAGCGCGTAGCTCTGGAACACCATCGCGATCCGCCGGGCCCGCGGTGGCAGCCCGGTGACCACCTGCCCGCCGATCAGGACGTCGCCGCTGGTGGGCGCCTCGAGCCCGGCGATGGTGCGCAGCAGGGTGGTCTTGCCGCAGCCCGACGGGCCCAGCAGCACCAGGTACTCCCCCTCGCCGGTGGCCAGGTCGACGCCGTCGATCGCGTGCACCCGGCCCGAGTCGAAGGACTTGCGCAGGTCGCGGACCTCAACCGTGCTCATGCCGCCTCCGCGGAGGCGATACGTCGGCGGTGCTCAAGAACGCTCAACTCCCGCCCGTGCCGATCAGGCCTCGCGTCCGCCAGTTGTCGAAGATCGGGGTGATCTGCGCCTCGGCGTCGGCGACCGCCTGCTGCGGGCTGACCTCGCCCCGCGCGGCCCTGGCGAACATGTTCGGGATGACGAACGTGGCGAACACCTCGCCCTCGGCCGTGTTGGCGGTGCCCGGGTACCCGATGTTGGTGCTCCAGTCGATGGCGCTCTCCAGCAGCGCGAGCTTGTTCGCCGGCTGCGCACCGTAGGGGTCCGCGCTCAGCCACGCACCGAGGTCGGGCACGACGTCGGGGTAGGCCGGGAAGTCGTAGAGCTTGGAGTGCCAGGCCACCACGTCGAGGTTGCCCGTGTAGTGCAGCAGGAACTCCTTGGCCGCCTCCGGGTTGGCGGCGTGGTTCGGGACGATCCAGTTGTACATGACGTGGCTGGCGGCGCGGGCGTCCGCGGGACCGCGCAGGGCCGGGGTGAAGAAGATGTCGGCCGCGGTCTCGGGGTCGGTCTCCTGCGTGGTCCGCCAGGCCGAGAGCGAGTTGAGGATGTAGGACAGCTGCCCCGCGGCGAGGCCCTGGTTGTTGGACGCGGCGTTCCACGAGAAGACCTCGGGGGTCATCGCGTCCGTGTAGAGCCTGCTCATGAACTCGACCGCCGCCACGGTCTCGGGCGAGTTGATGACCACCTGCTCCGAGGCGTCCTGGATCGACGCGCCGAACGACCACAGCAGGGCCCGGCCCGCCATGTTGGAGTCGATCTCCTGCGACATCCCGACGCCCAGCTGGACGCCCTGGTCGTTCTTGATCTGGGTGCCGGCCCGGAGCAGGTCGTCCCACGTGGTGGGGCCGTCGGGGAGCCCCACCGGGGTCCAGAGGCTCTTGCGGTAGTCGCCGGGGTCGGGGACCCAGGCCGGCGCGTACGCGAAGTACCTGCCGGTGGTGGGGTTGAACGAGGACTTCTGGCAGAGCTCCCGCATCTCGCCGTGGCGGTTGTTCGCCTCGGTGACGACGTCGGTGAGGTCGAGGACGCTCGGCTCGTACTGCGGCACCGGGGAGATGTGCAGGATCAGGTCGTGCCCCTGACCTGCCTGGATCTCGGCCTGCGTGCGGGCCGGCAGCTCGGCGTAGTTGATGTGGTCGACGGTGACCTCCACGCCGACCCGGCTGCCCCACTCCTTGACCCACGGGTCGAACCACGTGTCGTGCGCGGGCACGAAGTGGCTCCACATCAGGATCGACAGGGCCCCCGACAGCGGCGCAGTCGGCTCCGTGAACGTGCCGGCAGGTGCGGGGCTGCTCGGTGCGGGCGCCCCGCCGCCGCCCTCGTCACCGCCCCCGCCGCACGCCACCATCGTGCCGCCGAGCGCCGCCAGGCCCGTGGCCTGCAGAAACCGGCGGCGGTCGAACTCCATACGGACATTCATCCTGGCGCTCCCCGAGGCATCGTCGACTCGATCGGGTGATCGTAGGTCGACCCCGCACCCCGAGCGACGAAAAGGACACGATCGTTACCGCGCCGGTGTCGCGGTGCCGTCGGTCAGCGGGCAGCGAAGTGTTCCCAGCCTTCCGGGCCGCCTTCGTAGGCCCGGCCGTTCACCAGGACTTCCGGTTCTCCTTCCGACACGGTGCCGATCGCCGTCCAGCCGTCCGGGAGCGCTCCGGGGAAGGTCGCGACGAGCGCGTGGTCCTCGCCCCCGGTGAGGAACCAGTGCAGGGGGTCGACACCGAGTGCCGCGCCGACGTCGACCAGTCGGGAGGGCACCTCGAACGCGGCGCTGCGCACGTCGATGCGCACCCCGGAGGCCCGGGCGACGTGGCCGAGATCGGCGAGCAGCCCGTCGGAGACGTCGATCATCGCCGTGGCGCCCGCGTCGGCCGCCTGCGGACCCGCCGCGTACGGCGGCTCCGGCACCCGGTGCGCCGAGACCACGGCCACCGGCGAGCGGAAACCGCGCGCCAGCACGGCCCACCCGGCCGCCGCCCACCCCACGCGCCCGGCGATCGCGACCCGGTCCCCGGGACGGGCGCCGGCGCGCGTCACCGCCTCCCGCCCGTCCAGCGAGCCGAGCGCGGTGACCGACAGCACCAGCGTGGCCGACGACGCCACGTCGCCGCCCACCACGCCCGCACCCACCGAGCGCGCCTCCGCCCACAGCCCGTCGGTCAGCCCGGTGAGCGTCTCGACGGGGGTGTCGGGCGGGCACGCGAGCCCGACGAGCAGCGCCGTGGGCACCGCGCCCATGGCGGCGATGTCGGCGAGGTTGGCCGCCGCGGCCTTGCGCCCGATCTGCTCGGGGCTCGACCAGTCCAGCCGGAAGTGCACGCCGGCGACGAGCACGTCCGTGCTCGCCACCACCCTTCCGTCCGGCGCGGCGACGACGGCGGCGTCGTCACCAGGCCCGAGCAGGGTGGCGGGTGTCGGCACGCGCTCAGCGGTGAGCCGGTCGATCAGACCGAACTCGCCGATACCGGCGAGTGTGTTCGCGGGTGTGTTCTCCGCCTCCGCACCCCCCGTCGGGGGCGGTTGCGATGTGGGCACGGGCGCCTCCTCCGGTACGTTCGGTCTCCGACTCTCCTACGCCCAACGATCGAACTGGAAGGGGCTCGCCGTGGTGCAGGCTTACATCCTGGTGCAGACCGAGGTCGGCAAGGCCGCCGCCGTCGCCGCCGAGATTTCCAAGATCGCTGGGGTCGTCTCCGCGGAGGACGTCACCGGCCCGTACGACGTGATCGTGCGCGCCCAGTCCGACGACGTCGACCTCCTCGGGCAGCTCGTCGTCGCGCAGGTGCAGGGCGTCAGCGGCATCACGCGCACGCTGACCTGCCCGGTGGTGCACCTCTCCTGACCTCCCGTGCGTACCCGGGTCTCCCTGCCGGTGGCGATCGCGATCGCGCTGCCGCTGCTGCTCGCCGTCACGGTGGCCGCCATCGCGGTCGTCGCGCGCGTGCAGGGCGTCGGCGCGCCACCGCCACCGGACACGGGGCCGCTCGCGGTCGCCCCGGTCGACTCCCCCGGCGCCTCCGGACCGGAATGCGCGAGCCTGCTCGCCGCCCTCCCCACCGAGCTGGACGGTCCGGACGGCCCCCTGCCGCCCCGCCCGATCGCCGAGGCCGAGCAGCTGCCGGGCGTGCGCGCCTGGGCGGCGGCCCCCCGGCCGGTCGTGCTGCGCTGCGGACTGCCCCGCCCTGTCGAGCTGACGCCGACCTCGGCCCTGCTGGAGGTCAACGGGGTGCGCTGGCTGCAGCTCGACGACGGCCTGCCCGAACCCGTGCAGGTCAGCTACATCGCCGTGGACCGGCCGGTGTACGTGGCGGTGACCACGCCCGTCGACGCCGGGAGCGGGCCGCTGCAGCAGGTGGCCGACGTGGTGCGCGAGACCCTGCCCGCCACCGCGGTGGCGGTGCGCTGACCTCGCGCGGCATACGATTCCCCGCATGGTGACGTTGTCCCGGGCGACCGAGGACTACCTGAAGGCGATCTACCACCTCGCCCATCGCGGCGAGCCGGTCACCACCGGGCAGCTGGCGAGCGAGCTCGGCGTGTCGGCCCCGTCGGTCTCGGCCATGGTGAAGCGCCTCGAGGACGGGCGGATGCTGGTCCGCCCGGACAGCCGCTCGCTGGAGCTCACCGCGTCCGGGGAGCGGGCCGCGCTGCGCGTCGTACGGCGGCACCGGCTGCTGGAGACCTTCCTGGCCCGCATGCTCGACGTGCCGTGGGACGAGGTGCACGCCGAGGCGGAGCTGCTCGAGCACGCCCTGTCCGACCGGCTCGAGGAACGCATCGACGCCGCGCTCGGCCACCCGACGCACGACCCGCACGGCGACCCGATCCCACCCCGCGACGGCCCGCACGAGGAGGGGTGGGGCGAGTCGCTCGACGCCGCACCCACCGGCGACTGCTTCCACGTGGACCGGGTGTCCGACCGCGACAGCGCGGCCCTGCGCTACCTCGGCGAGCTCGGCATCTACCCCGGCGTCGTGATCGTGGTCGAGGAGCAGGCGCCGTTCGGCGGGCCGCGGTGGGTCCGGGTGGGCGAGCAGCGCCACGCGCTGGGCCCCGCCCTCACCCGCCTGGTGCACGGTCACGCCGCACCGGACTGAGCCGGGATTCAGCGCAGGCCGGTGCCGCGGGCCTGCGCCGTCTCGACGAGCGTGGTCAGCAGCGTCGCGAAGTCGATGCCGGTGACCGCCCACGCCCGCGGGTACATCGAGATCGGCGTGAACCCCGGCATCGTGTTGACCTCGTTGACGGTGAGCTCCCCGTCGGGGCCGACGAAGAAGTCCACGCGCGCGAGGCCCTGCCCGTCGACGGCGCGGAAGGCGTCCACCGCCATGGCGCGCAGCCGCTCGGCCACGTCGTCGTCGAGCTTTGCGGGGATGTCGAACTCGCAGACGTCGTCGAGGTACTTGGCCTCGAAGTCGTAGAAGCCGGGTGTGGTGCCGCCCGCGGTGGTGCCGGTGATCCGGATCTCCGCGGGCACGCTGGCGCGCACGCTGCCGTCGGGGAGCTCGAGCACTGCGCACTCGACCTCCCTGCCGACGACCGCCGCCTCCACCAGCACCTTCGGGTCGTGCTCGCGGGCCAGCGCGATCGCGGCGTCCAGGTCTGCCCAGTCGGTGACGCGGGTGATCCCCACCGAGGAGCCCGCCCGGGCCGGCTTGACGAACGCCGGCAGGCCGAGCCGCTCGCGTTGCGCCGCCGTCAGCGTGGCCGTGCCGGGTCGCAGCACGACGAGCTCCCCGACGGGAAGGCCCTCGGCCGCCAGCAGCTTCTTGGTGAACTCCTTGTCCATCGACACGGCGCTCGCGAGCACGCCCGCCCCGACGTAGGGCAGGCCCGCCATCTCCAGCAGCCCCTGGATCGTGCCGTCCTCGCCGAACGGGCCGTGCAGCACCGGGAACACGACGTCGACGCCCGAGAACACCTCGCCCGCCCGGTCCGCGTCGAGGACGACGAGCCCGCCGCGCGTGGGGTCCCCGGGCAGCGCCAGCGCGGTGCCGGTGGCATCGACCGAGGGCAGCGCCCGATCGGAGATCACGAGCTCGCGGGGGTCGGCGGTGCCCAGCACCCAGGCCCCGTCGCGGGTGATGCCGACCGGCACGACCTCGAAACGCTCCGGATCGAGGTGCGACAGCACGGCTCCGGCGGAGACGCAGGAGATGGCGTGCTCGCTGCTCCGGCCCCCGAACACGACAGCGACCCGCACCTTCTGCGTCATGGAACGGGAGGGTAGGCGCTGGGAACCCGACCGACCGATCCGGGCACCCACCCCCACCTTGGAGCCTTAGTGCTGTTTTTGAGCGCTCAGAACAGCAGCAAGGCTCCAAGGTGCTGGTGGGGCGGGGCGTCCATCCCCTCCGCCGTCCCTGATCGGTGCCAGACTTGCCGTGTGTCCGCCATCGATCTCGCCCCGGTCCGCAGCATGGTCACCCGCGAGCACGGCCTGGCGAGCGTCGCCGTCGTCCGCGCCGACGGCACGCCGCACACCTCGCTCGTGAACGCGGGCGTGCTCGAGCACCCGCTCACCCACCGCCCGGTGGTCGGCTACGTCACCTACGGCCCGGTGAAGCTGCGCAGCCTCCGGGAGCGCCCGGACACGTCACTGCTGTGGCGGGCCGGGTGGCAGTGGGTGGGCGTCGACGGCCGCAGCGAGCTCATCGGCCCCGACGACCCGGCCGACGGTCTGGACGCCGACGGCGTGCGGTTGCTGCTGCGCGCCGTGTTCACCGGCGCCGGGGGCACGCACGACGACTGGGACGCCTACGACCGAGTGATGCGCGAGGAGCGCCGGGTGGCCGTGCTGGTCGAGCCCGAGCGGGTGTACGGCAACTCCTGAGCACGGCCACCGGCGGCGCACTACGACGCGGCCACCCGCTTCTCCTGGAGACCCTCGATCGCCGCGTCGAACTCGCGCTCGATCTCCGCGTTCGGCACGTAGGTCATCCTGCTGACGACGGCGGCCACCACGAGGTTCACGGCGAACGCGGGCACGATCTCGTAGAGGTCCACGCCGGAGACGGCCTCGCCGTAGGCGTCCCACGCGAAGACGGTGACCGCGCCGGCGACCATTCCGGCCAGAGCGCCCCAGTTGGTGAGCTTGCGCCAGAACAGGCACAGCAGGACGGCCGGGCCGAAGGAGGCGCCGAATCCGGCCCAGGCGAACGCGACCAGGTCCAGGATCGTGTCACTCGGGTTGAGGGCCAGCACGCCGCCGATCAGGGCGACCCCCAGCACGCACAGCCGGCCGAGCAGCATCAGGGTGCGCGGCGAGGTGTCGCGGCCGAAGACCTTGTACAGGTCCTCCACGAAGGCCGAGGAGCTGACGATCAGCTGGCTCGACACGGTGCTCATGATCGCCGCCAGCACGGCGGCGAACACGAAGCCGACGACCAGTGGGTGCAGCAGGAGCTGCGACATCGCCAGCACCACGAGCTCGGGGTCGTCCAGCGGACTGGGCGTGCGCAGGAAGAACGCGATGCCGATGAGGCCGCAGGCGACCGCGCCGAGCAGCGACACGACCATCCAGCTGATGCCGATCCGCCGCGCCGGCCCGGCCGATGCGACGTCCCGCATGGCCATGAACCGCACGATGACGTGCGGCTGGCCGAAGTACCCCAGGCCCCAGGCCGCTGCCGAGATGATGCCGATCGCTGCCGTCGCGGTCAGCCCCGCTCCGCCCACCAGGGACAGCCGCGCCGGGTCGACCTCGCGGATCCCCGCGGCCGTCTCCCCGAGCCCGCCGACCGCGAAGATCGCGGCAACCGGCACGACCAGCAGGGCGAGCATCATCATCACGCCCTGCACCACGTCGGTGAGGGAGGCTCCGAGGAAGCCGCCGAACAGCGTGTAGCTCAGGGTCACCACGGCGACGAGGATCATGCCAAGCAGGTAGGGGCCGTTGAAGGCGAGCTCGAAGAATTGGCCGCCGGCCACCAGCATCGAGGACACGTAGAACGTGAAGAACACCAGGATGATGGCCCCCGACGCCACCCGCAACGCCCGCGAACTGTCGTGCAACCGGTTCTCGAAGAAGCTCGGGATCGTGATCGAGTTCCTCGCCACCTCGGTGTAGGAGCGCAGCCGCGGCGCCACGAACCGCCAGTTCAGGTAGGCCCCGACGGTCAGGCCGATGGCGATCCACGCCTCGACGAGGCCGGCGACGTAGATCGCTCCGGGAAGGCCCATCATCAGCCAGCCCGACATGTCCGAGGCGCCCGCGCTCAACGCGGCCGTCCACGGTGGGAGCTGGCGCCCGGCCAGCATGTACCCCTCGTGATCGCTCGTCTGCCGGTAGGCGTAGTAGCCGATCCCGATCATCGCCGCGAAGTAGATGACCAGCGCGGCGACCTCGTAGGTCTGATCGGACATCGCAGTTCCTTTCGCCCGTCGAGGAGTACGTACTCGGGAGCCGGCGTACCGGCCGGAATGTCGGTCGGGGGTACTGCGTTGTCGAACGGGATCTTCTCCCAGATTCAGCCGCGCGTCACGAGCGAACGGGCGAAGAACGCCAGGTTCGCGGGCCGCTCGGCCAGGCGCCGCATGAAGTACCCGAACCACTCGGTGCCGTAGGGCAGGTACACCCGGATCTGCTGCCCTTCGGCCGCCAGGTCGGCCTGTGCGCGTGGCCGCACGCCGTAGAGCATCTGCAGCTCGTAGTCGCGCGCGCTGCGCCCGGCGCGCTGCGCGAGGTGGCGCGTGATCGCGACCAGCCGCGGGTCGTGCGTCGCGACCATCGGCAACCCGTCCCCCGCCATGAGCACCTTGAGGCAGCGGACGTAGGACCGGTCGACCTCGTCCGTGCGCCGGAACGCCGCCGACTCGGGCTCGTCGTAGGCGCCCTTGCACAGCCGCACCCGCGATCCCGGTCCGGCGAGGTCGCGGCAGTCGCCCTCGGTGCGGCGCAGCTGCGACTGCAGCACCGCGCCCAGCCAGGGGAAGTCGACCCGCAGGTCGCGCACCGCCTGCAGCGTGGCGTCGGTGGTGGTGTGGTCCTCCATGTCGACGGTGACGGTGGTGCCGACGGCCGCGGCCGCCTCGCACACCTGCCGCGCGGACTCCAGCGCGATCTTCTCCCCGTCGCGGGGCAACCGCTGCCCGAATGCGGACAGCTTCACCGACACCTCGACGCGGTCGGCCAGACCCTCGTCGCCGAGGCGGTGCAGCAGCGCCCGGTACGCCGCGACGTTCGCGTCGGCCCGGTCGCGGTCGGTGGTGTCCTCGCCGAGGTGGTCCACCGTGACCAACCGATCGACGGTGATCCGCCGGGCCGTGGCGACGGCCTGGTCCAGCGTGGTGCCGGCCACGAACCGGCCCACCAGCGCGTCGAACGGTCCGGACTCGACGGCGGCGCGGACGGCGTCCGACCGGGCCGCGGCCAGCAGGGTGCTGCGAAGCATGCGGAGGACCGTAGAGCGCGGGCGGAGCCGACCGGCTGGTCCGACCGGACAAGGATCCGAAGACCCCTTGGTCCGGCCGGACAGCGCCCCGCGCCCGTGATCACGAGTATCGGTTGCTCATGGTTGTGATCACGACAATGAGCAACCGATACCGCGGATCTTGGACTGGCGCTTGTCCGGCCGGATAAGGTTCGCCTCCTCCCCTCGTCCGATCCGATGAGGAGCCAGAGGAGGCCGCCCGTGGACACGACGCTGCGCCAGCTGCTCGCCGCGATCGGCGAGCCGCTGGTCGAGGTCGCCGCGACGCCGGCGGGACTGGACGTCGCGCTGACCGGGCTCGCGATCGTCGATCCCGACGACGAGCCGGACCGCTACCCGGGCCAGCTGGTCCTCGTGATCGGGGTCCGGGGTCGGGCGGCGACGGCGGCCCTGCGCGCCGCGGCCCGGCGCGGGGCCGCGGCCGTGGCCGTGAAATCCGGCGGGGCCGCCGACGTGCTGCGGGCCGCCGCGACCGAGGCGGGCACAGCCCTGCTGCTCGTGCGGCCGGACGTGCGTTGGGAGCGGCTCGAGTCGCTCGCGCGCGACGTGCTGCACGAGGGCGGCGCCACGGGCGAGGACGGCCCGGGCGACCTGTTCTCGCTCGCGCAGACCGTCGCGCTGCTCACCCGCGGCGTCGTGAGCATCGAGGACACCGCCAGCCGGGTGCTCGCCTACTCCCGCTCCGACGGCGACGCGGCGCAGGTCGACGAGCTGCGGAGGCTCTCGATCCTGGGCCGCCAGGGCCCGCCGGGCTACCTGCGGACGCTGCGCGACTGGGGCGTGTTCGACCGGTTGCGCGCCGGCGAGGACGTCGTGCACGTCGACGAGCACGCCGATCTCGGCATCCGGCGCAGGCTGGCCGTCGGCATCCACGCGGGCCCCCGGCAGCTGGGGACGATCTGGGTGCAGGAAGGGGCGGAACCGTTCGCCGAGCGGGCGCCCGACGTGCTGGTCGGCGCCGCGCGCGTGGCGGCCGGGCATCTCGTGCGCCGCCGCAGCCAGCAGGCGCCCGGGGGCCGCTGGGAGCGGGACCTGGTGGCCGGCCTGCTCGACGGGCGGGCGAGCCCGGACCTCGTCGCCGGCACGTTCGGGCTGGACGAGAACGTCGGCGCGCTGGTCGTCGCGTTCGCCGTGCGCGACGGCGACCCCACCAGCCACGACCTGGGCCTCGCCGAGCTCACCGAGATCGTGTCGGTGCACGCCGCGGGCCATCGGCGGGCCGCGCTGTGCGCTGCGGTGGAGTCGCGGGTGTACGCGGTGCTGCCCGAGGTGCGGCGCACCGACGCGGCGCTCACGACGATGTGCGCCGAGGTCGTGACGGCCGCCCGGCGCCGCAGCGGGGTCCGTGCCCAGGCGGGGATCGGGTCCCCTGCACCGGGCCTCGCGGGTGTGCCGGGCTCGCGGCGGGAAGCCGACCGGGTGCTGGACGCGATGGGCGAGGCACAGGACGTGGCGGTGTTCGGCGAGATCCGCGCGGAGGTGCTGCTCACCCAGACCCTCGGCCTCTTGGAGGCGAACCCGGACCTGCGCGACCCCGGTGTCGCCCGGCTCGTCGCCTACGACCGGGAGCACCGCACCGACCTGGTCATATCGGTGGTGGCCTGGCTCGACGCGATGGGCGACGTCCGCGCCGCGGCCGAGGGCCTGACCGTCCACCCCAACACGCTGCGCTACCGGGTGCGGCGCGCGACCGCGATCGCGGGTCTGCGCCTGGACGACCCCCGCGCCCGGTTGGTGCACCACCTGCAACTGCTGGCCGCCGCGCGCGAACGCGCTTGATGCCGAGGGCTACCGGGCGGGGCTCGAGGAGTCGATCAGGCCCTGGAGCGCGTGCCGGGTGCCGAGGAGGCCCGCGATCCGCTCGTCGTGCGCGCGCAGGTGCTCGACGAGGGTGGGCACCGCACAGGGCTCAAGGCGGCCCGATTCCCGGATGCAGCCGAGGAGCTCGCCGATGACGCGCGTCGGCAGCCCGGCGTCCAGCAGCTGCCGGACGTAGCGGACCTGCTCCACCGCGGTCGGCTCGAAGAGTCGTTGGCCGGTCGAGGACCGAGCCGCTTCGATGAGCCCCTGGTTCTCGTAGTAGCGCAGGAGCCGCGGGTTCACCCCCGTGCGCGCCGCCAGGTCCCCGACGCGGAGCAGCTCGCACGCCTGGCGACTTGCCTGTGACACTGGTGTCAACTCCTACGTTCCCGGTATGTCGATCTCGATCGCCCACCTGAACGGTCGGGCCGCCACCGCCGAGGACCTCGCGCCGCTGGCATTCGCAGGCTACGCCCACTTCACCGCCATGCAGGTCCGTGATCGGGCCGTGCGGGCCCTGGACCTGCACCTCGACCGCCTCCGGACGGCCAGCGACGAACTGTTCGGCCGACACCTGCCGGACTCGCAGGTCCGGGAGTACCTGCGCACCGCGATCGCCGCCGCTCCGCCGGACTCGTCGCTGACCTGCGTCGTCACGTCACGCCCGGGCGAGTTCATGCCCGCGGACCCGGCAGGGGGTCTCGACGTCGTCGTCCGGATCACCGAGGCCGCGCAGCCACCCGCGGGGCCACTGGCGCTGGACGTCGTCGGGCACGAGCGCTACCTGCCCCGCATCAAGCACGTCGGCGAGGTGGCGAAGACGCACCACCTCAGGAGAGCGCGTGCCCGCGGCTTCGACGACGCCGCCTTCGAGGACCGTTCCGGTCGTCTGAGCGAAGCGACGATCTGGAACCTGGCCTTCTGGGACGGCGACTCCGTGATCTGGCCGGAGGCCGACGTACTGCGCGGGGTGACCATGCAGATCCTGGCCCGCCGGCTCAGCGCCCGCGGAGTTCCCCAGCGGTCTCGGGAGATCCGCCGGTCCGATCTGACGGACCGCATCTGCGCGGTGGTGATGAACTCCTGGACCCCGGCCGTCCCCATCACGCGCCTCGGCGGGCATCGTCTGGCGAACGACCCCCTGATCACCCGGCTCCTCCACGAGGCCTACGACTCTGAGGCCTCCACGCCGGTGTGAGGGCTCTGGGTGGTTGTCCGGTCCGACAACCGCCCTGGCAGATCGTCGTCGCTACGGACGACACGCGAACGGGGCGCTCTTCCTAGGGTTCAAGGCACCTCCGACCCTGGGAGCCCCCTGCCATGGACGCGATCACCACCACCCCGACGCCGCGCAACGAGCCGGTGCACGACTACGCGCCGGGCTCACCGGAACGCGCGAGCCTCCAGGCCGCGCTCGCCGACCTCGGCGGGCGGCACCACGAGCTGACCGTCACCATCGACGGCAAGCAGCAGATGGCGGGCGGCGCGCGGTTCGATGTCGTCGCCCCGCACGACCACGCCCACGTGCTGGGCACCGCGGCGAACGCGGGCCACGGCGAGGCGAAGGCCGCCGTCGAGGCCGCGCTGCGGGCCGCGCCCGCGTGGCGCGCGATGCCGTTCGAGGACCGCGCGGCGATCCTGTTGCGCGCCGCCGACCTGCTGTCCGGTCCGTGGCGCGACCGGCTCAACGCCGCCACCATGCTCGGCCAGAGCAAGACCTGCATCCAGGCCGAGATCGATGCGGCCTGCGAGCTCATCGACTTCTGGCGCTTCAACGTCTCCTACGCCCGCCAGCTCCTGGAGAACCAGCCCAACAGTGCCCCGGGCGCGTGGAACCGCATGGACTACCGCCCGCTGGAGGGCTTCGTCTACGCGATCACGCCGTTCAACTTCACCGCGATCGCCGGGAACCTGCCCACGGCCCCCGCGCTGATGGGCAACACGGTGATCTGGAAGCCGTCACCCACGCAGACGCTCGCCGCGCACCTCACGATGCGGCTTCTGGAGGCGGCCGGCCTGCCGCCCGGGGTGATCAACCTGCTGACGGGTGACGGCCGCGAGGTCTCCGAGGTGCTGCTGGCCGACCGGGCACTCGCCGGCGTCCACTTCACCGGCTCGTCCGCGACGTTCCAGCACCTGTGGCAGCAGGTCGGGGCGAACATCGCCGGCTACGCGAGCTACCCGCGGCTGGTCGGCGAGACGGGCGGCAAGGACTTCGTCGTCGCGCACCCCAGCGCGGAGGCGGACGTCGTGCGCACCGCACTCGTCCGCGGCGCGTTCGAGTACCAGGGCCAGAAGTGCTCGGCGGCATCGCGCGCGTTCGTGCCGCGCTCGCTGTGGTCACGGCTGCGCGACGACCTCGTCGCCGAGGTGGAGGCGCTGCCGATGGGCGACGTCGAGGACTTCGGCAACTTCCTCGGCGCCGTGATCGACCGCAGGGCCTACGACAAGGTCACCACCGCGATCGCGCGGGCCCACTCCGACCCGGGCCTCGAGGTGATCGCGGGCGGCACCGCCGACGACAGCACGGGTTACTTCGTGCGGCCCACGGTCGTCGTCGGCGGCGACCCGGGCAACGAGGTCTTCTCCACCGAGTACTTCGGCCCGCTGCTGGCCGTCAACGTCTACGAGGACGGCGACTTCGACCGCACGCTGCAGCTCGTCGACCAGGGCTCCCCGTACGCGCTGACCGGCTCGGTGATCGCCCAGGACCGGTCGGCCGTCGTGGCCGCGGCGGAGGCGCTGCGCTTCACCGCCGGCAACTTCTACATCAACGACAAGCCCACCGGCTCGGTCGTGGGCCAGCAGCCCTTCGGCGGCGCCCGCGCGTCCGGCACGAACGACAAGGCCGGCTCGATCTTCAACCTGCTCCGCTGGGCCAGCCCTCGCACGATCAAGGAGACCTTCGTGCCGCCGACGACCTCCCGCCTCCCCCACCAGGGCTGATCGCGAGCGGCGTACCAGGACAACGACACATCCGCCCTCACACCCCGACTCGCGAGAGGTGGGACCCCACCTCTCGCGAGTCGGGGTCCCCTGCGCGCGAGTCGCGTGGTGCCGCCCGCCCCGCGGCCGCTCAGGTCGTGGCGCTCAGCACGCGCACGACGTCCAGCAGCGACCCGTCGTCCCCCACGTTCCCCGCGAACACGACGTAGGGGATGCCCGTCGCCGGGCCGTCGACCGGTTCCCACAGCGAGACGATGCCCGGCAGCATCGGGCCGCGGACGATCGCGCGGCGGATCTGCAGGCCCTCCCCTGCGACGTCCGACGACGTGATCCCGCCCTTGGCGATCACGAACCGGGGCGGGCGCTGGGCGAGCGTGCGCCGCACGACCTCGACGAGCGCGGCCGAGACGGTACGGGCGATCGCCAGGCTCGCGGCGGCGGAGTCGCCCCGCACCAGCGCGCGGCTGGTGTGCAGCACGACGTCGCCGTCGGCGAGCCCGGCCACGACGTCGGTGACCACGGCGTCGACCTCGGCGGGCGCGTCGCCGAGCAGCTGCGGCACGTGCAGCTCGACGGTCCGCACGTCCGGGCGGCCCTCGCGCAGCGCGTCGAGCTGCCGCGTGGTGAGCCCGACGTGCGACCCGATGACGATCAGCCCCCCGCCGGGAGCAGGCGTCCCGCCGTAGGCCTCCTCCGCGGTGAGCGGCGCCCGCGCCTCCTGCCCGATCCGGCCCCGGACGAACGGCGGGCCCACGCGGTAGAGCAGCACCTTGCCCCGCCGCTCCGCCTCGGCCAGGCCGAGGGCCAGTGCGCGCAAGTCGTTCTCGGTGACGATGTCGGCGACGACCGGACCGCCGCCGGACACGTCGGCGAGGGCGTCCGCGATGCCGCCGGCCCCGCCCCGGATCACGCCCAGGTCGAGCACCACCACGTCGCGCGCCGCGTACCGCCCTCCCGACTTCTCCTCGACGTACTCGGCCAGGTGCGAGCGCGTGAAGCCGAACGTGGCGTCCTGCGCGAACTCCGTCTCGGCCACGGGGACGAGGGTCTCGCCCCCGCCCCGCATGTAGTGGGTGCCGCCGATCGTCACCCGTCCGGCGTCCGGGAACGCGGGGACGATCACGACGCCGTCGGTGCGCACGCCCACGCGCGCGAGCTCGTCGGCGATCACCTCGGGCTCGAGCGGGAAGTGGCCGCGCAGCGTGGAGTCGCTGCGGCTGACGAAGCCGAGCGGGCGCCCGTCCGCCGCGGCGAGGGCGTTGGCGACGACCTCGCGGTTGCGCGCCGCGGCCTCCTCCGGGTCGAGGCTGCGGGTGTTGGTCAGCACGTAGACCGCGGGCGCGTCCTGTTCCAGGGCCCACCGCAGGTCCGCGACCGTCCAGCGGGTGAGCACGGGGAGGTCGGCGACGGACTGGGTGCCGGTCGGGTCGTCGTCGAGCACCACGAGGGTGCGCCCCGACGCGGCGACCGAGGCGGCCACCTCGCTCGCGGCGACCGGCACCTCGGGCGGGTAGCCGGCGAGCAGCGCGGGTTCACTCGTCATGAGATCTGCAGCCCGCCGTTGATGTCGTAGGTGGCGGCGGTGATCCAGCCGGCCTCCTCGCCGAGCAGGAACGCGATCAGCGCCGCGACCTCGTCGCGGGTGCCGACCCGGCCCACCAGGGTGTCTGCCGCCATCGCCGCCTTGCGCTCCTCGGTGAGGGTGCCGCCCATGATGTCGGTGTCGATCGGCCCGGGGCTCACCGCGTTGACCGTGATGCCGTGCTCCCCCACCTCCCGGGCGAGCGCGCGGGTGAAACCGATGATCGCGGCCTTCGAGGCGCTGTAGGCCACCTTCGAGTAGGTGCCGCCGCCACGCTGGGCCGACACCGACGAGAGGCTGACGACGCGCCCGAGCTTCCGGTCGATCATTCCGTGCAACACCCGCTGCGTCACGACGAACGTGCCGCGCGCGTTCACCGCGAAGACCCGGTCCCACCCCGCCACCGTCTCCTGCACGAACGGGGTGGGTGAGCTGATGCCGGCGAGGTTGACGAGCCCGACCAGCGGCGGCAGCTCCGCCTCCACCCGCGCGACCGCCGCGTCGACCGCGGCCTCGTCGGAGACGTCCGCGCCGACGCCGACGGTCGGCACACCCCGGGCCTGCGCGATCTCGGCCGCCGCGGCCTCCGCCTGGCTCGCGTCGACGTCGAGCACGGCGACCGCCCACCCCTCCCGGGCCATCCGGTCGGCGGTGGCGCGGCCGATGCCGCGCGGCGAGGCCGCACCCGTCAGCAGCACGGTGCGTTCGGCGGGGAAGGGGGTCATCGCTGGTCTCCCGAGTAGGTCTCGATCACGCGTGAGTCGTCACGTGCGGTGAGCCCGGCGTCGGCGGCCGCCAGGTAGCGGTCGCGGGCGGCGTCGAGCAGCGGCGTCCCGGCGGCGACGGCGCGGGCGGCGTCGGCGACGAGCCCGCTGTCCTTCACGAAGATCCCGATCGCGCTGGCCACCTCGACGTCGGTGTCCTCGAGCATGCGGCGACCGCGGTCCGACAGCATGAACGAGCCCGCGGCGCCCTGCTCCACGAGGGAGAGGACCTTCTCCTGGTCGAGCCCGAGCGCGTCGGCCAGCGCCAACGCCTCGGCGGCGGCCACGATGTGGACCGCGCACAGGTGCTGGTTCACGACCTTGATCGCCTGCCCCTCCCCGACCTCGCCGCCGACCTCGCGGACGGTGCCGAGCGCCTCGAGCACGGGGCGCGCCGCGGCGACGTCGACCGCCGGGCCGGAGGCGAACATCGTCAGCTCGCCGGCCTTGGCCCGCGCCACCCCGCCGGTGACGGGGACGTCGAGCACGCTCGCTCCCGCGGCGCGCAACCGCTCGCCCTGCGCGCGCACCGCGTCCGGCCCGACGGTGCTCATCACGATCCAGCACTGCCCGTCCACGTCCCCGGCCAGCGCCTCGCCGACCAGTGCCGCGAGCTGGTCGGGCGTCGCGACCATCACGATCACGAACTCGGCCCGCGGTGCCTCCGGGAAGGCGGACACGGCGGGCAGACCCGCGTCGGCGGCCCGTTCGAGGGCTGGGGGGAGCGGGTCCACACCGGTGGTGCGGTGGCCTGCGGCAGCCAGCCGCCCGGCCATCGGCAGGCCGATGGCCCCGATGCCGACGAAGGTGACGTTCCTCGGGGTCGCGTTCCTTGGGGTCATGGCAACTTCCCGTCCGTGGGTTGCTCGCGGGTACCGGTGGCGTCGCGCCACACCAGGAAGTGGCGACGCATCGCGGTGCGCGCCGCGTCACCGTCCCCGGCGGCGAGCGCGTCGACGATCTCGTGGTGCACGGCGTCGGACGGCCGCGCTGCGCCGGGCGGCGCCGGCTCGCGTTCCGCGGCCAGTCGCCTGCGGTCGACGACGGCGTCGCGCAGGACGTGCGCCAGCCCGTTGCGCATCATCGTGAAGATGGGGTTGTCCACCACGGCGAACAGGCGCCGGTGGAACTCCACGTCGGCCTCGAGGGCGCGGTGGTCCTCGCCCGCGTCGGCGGCGCGCACCATCTCGTCGACGAGCGCGCGCAGCTCCGCGACGTCCGCGCGGGTGGCCAGGCCCGCCGCGGCCTCGGCGACGGAGATCTCCAGCATCTCCCGCGCCGCGCCGAACTGCCCGCGCGTCAGCTGGCCGAGCTGCTGCGACAGGTCGAAGGAGAGCTGCAGGAACCCGGCGTCCGGGACCCGCAGGTAGGAGCCCCGTCCCTGGGTGCGCTCCAGGAAGCCCAGGGCTTCCAGCATCGACAGCTGCTCGCGCAACGCACCCCGGCTCACCTCCAGGGAGGCACCGAGATCGCGTTCGGTGGGCAGCCGCAGCCGGCCCGTACCCGGTTCGGGGACCGCCTGCTCGGCGAGGCTGCGGATCAGGGACGACAGGTCCAGGCCCACCCCGCACCTCCTCCGACATTGGTCCAACCAATGTGCGGAGCCTAGGCGCGGGCGCGGTTGCCGTCAACGACCCGTCACGAGGTTCGGAGGGCCTCTGCGACCAGAGGCAGCGCCCACTCCAGCTCCGCGCTGCCGGGGCCCGCGTACCCGAGCACGATCCCCGCCCGTACCGGCGAGGCGCTGTGGTGGCGCCCGAGGCCGTCCAACACCACCCCGCTCGCTGCGGCGGCGGCCACGACCGCACGTTCGGTGGCCGCGTCGGGCAACGGGACGAGGACGTGGGCACCGGCGGCGTCGCCCTGCACCGTCCGCCCGGCGGCCTGCACCGCGGCGACCACGGCCGCGCGGCGCCCGGCGAGCTCGCGGCGCAGCCGCCGCAGGTGGCGGGCCAGGTCGCCGTGCGCGCCGAACGCGGCGAAGACGCGCTGCCCCGCAGGCGCCGGCCTGCTGCCGCTGCGGGTGCGCACGGCCAGCACCGCGGCGCGGACGGCGGGCGGGGCGACCAGCCACCCGGCGCCGAGGGTCGGGGTGAGCAGCTTGCTCGCCGTACCCAGGTGCGCCACGACGTCCGGGCCGAGCGCGGCCAGCAACGGCATCGGCGCCACGTCGTAGCGCAGCTCGCCGTCGTAGTCGTCCTCCAGCACAAGGAAACCCTCGGCGCGAGCGCGTTCCACCAGGGCGACCCGGCGCCTCGCCGACAGGCGCGATCCCAGCGGGTACTGGTGCGCCGGGGTGCAGTACACGGCCGCGACCCCGGTGGGGATCGCCTCCACGACCAGACCGGCGCCGTCGACCGGCACCCCGACGACGTCCAGGCCCGCATCCCGCAACGCCACGACGGCCCGCTGGTAGCCCGGCTCCTCCACCGCGACCCGCGCACCGGGGGGCAGGGTGCGCGCCACCTCGCCGATCGCGCCCGTGCTCCCGGCCGTGGCGAGCACGCCGGCGGGGTCGGCGGGCAGGCCGCGGTGGCGCAGCAGGTGCTCCACGACCACCGACCGGAACTCCGGCAGCCCCACCGGGTCGGGCGTGGCATCGGGTGCGGGATCGGCGGCCGCGCGCCACGCCCGTCGCCAGGCGGCCCGGTCCAGCACCGTGAGGCAGGGGGTTCCGGCGCTGAGGTCGACCAGGTCCCCGTCCCGCTCCGGCGCGACGGCGGTCGCCGCGGGGACGGCCGCGCGGGACGCGGCCGGCGCACCGACGACGAACGTGCCCGACCCGCGCCGTCCCTCCGCCCACCCCTCGGCGAGCAACTGGTCGTACGCCGCGGCCGTCACGGTGCGGCTCACGCCGAGCGTGGCGGCGAGCGCCCGCGTGGACGGGAGCCGGTCACCCGCCCGGAGCGCGCCTCCCGTGGTGGCGGCGCGCAGCGCGTCGGCGAGCTGGGCGGCGAGGGGACGCCCGGCGGCACGGTCGAGCGGCAGCGGCGGCAGATCCACGAGTGGCCTTCCCAAGTTGACCGGAAGTGGCCCTACCACGATGCCACCTTCAGCGGCGACGATGATGCTGTGAGCCTCTCGACGACCGACCGCACCACCGTCACCCGCCATCGCGAGCGCGCCCGCACTGAGCGCGCCGACCTGCACGCCGTGCTCGACGCAGGGCTCGTCGCGCACGTCGGGCTCGTCCGGGACGGTGCCCCCGTCGTGATCCCCACCGGTTACGGGCGCATCGACGACACCGTCTACGTGCACGGCTCCACGGGCGCGGGCTGGCTCCGGATCGCCGACGGCACGCCCGTCTGCCTGACCGTGACCCACCTCGACGGGATCGTCTACGCCCGCTCCGTGTTCAACCACTCCATGAACTACCGCAGCGCGGTCGTCCTCGGCCCGGCCCGGCCCGTCACCGACCAGGACGAGCACCTGGCCGCGCTGCGAGCGATCGTCGAGCAGCTCTCGCCCGGGTCGTGGGAGCACGCGCGCGAGCCCGACCGGCGCGAGCTCGCCGCCACCGCCGTGTTCGCCCTCGACCTCACCGAGGCCAGCGTCAAGATCCGCACCGGCCCGCCCGCCGACGACGAGGCCGACGTCGACGCCGGTGGCCGCTGGGCCGGCGTGCTGCCGGTGCACACGGTGTTCGGCACCCCCGAGCCGTGCCCGACCCTGCAGGCGGACGCGCAGGTCCCCACCCACGTCACCGACCGCCGCTCCCCCGCGACGAACGGCACTCCCGTCGGCTAGGTGCCGACCGACCGCCGTTCGTCGGCGGGGGTCGGCGGTCCGGCGCGGGCCGCCACGACCACCGGACCGGGTGACGTAACCTCGGCTCGCGTGAACGTCCCCTACCCCGACGCCCTGCGGCTGGACCTCGTCGAGGACCTGCACGGCCACCGCGTGGCCGACCCGTACCGCTGGCTCGAGGACCCCGAGGACCCGCGCACGCGGGAGTGGTCGGCGGCGCAGGACGCGCTGACCAGCGGTCACCTCGACGAGCTCCCCGGCCGCGACGGCCTGGCCGCCACGCTCACCGCGCTCCTGTCGGCCGGTTCGGTGTCGGCGCCGCTGTGGCGGGCCGGCCGCCGGTTCGCCACCCGGCGCGAACCCGGCCAGGAACACTCGGTGCTGTACGTGCGGGAGCCCGGCGGTGCCGAGCGGGCGCTGCTCGATCCGATGGCCCTCGACCCCAGCGGCCTGACCACGCTCGATTCCTGGGTACCCGACCTCGAGGGGCGGCGGCTGGCCTACCAGCTCTCCTCGGGCGGCGACGAGCACTCGGTGCTGCACGTGCTCGACGTCGCCACCGGGCAGGACGTCGAGGCGCCGATCGACCGCTGCCGCTACTCCGCCGTCTCGTGGCTGCCCGGGGGCGAGGAGTTCGTCTACGTCCGCATGGTGGCCGAGGACGCGGCCCCGCCCGGGCAGCAGGCGTTCCACCGGCGCATCTGGCGTCACCGGATCGGCTCCCCCGCCGACGCCGACGAGCTGGTCGACGGCCCCGGCCTCTACGACGAGCACACCTACTACGGCGTGCAGGTCTCCCGCGACGGCGCCTGGCTGGTCGTCACCGCCAACATCGGCACGGCCCGGCGCGACAGCGTCTGGATCGGCGAGCTGGGCGGGCCCGACGTCAAGCTGGTCCCGGTGCTCACCCAGGCCGACGACGTGCAGTGCCACGCCTGGGTGGGGCGGGACGGCCGGCTGTACCTGCACACCACGGACGCCGCACCGCGCTGGCGGCTGGCCGTCACCGACCCGCGCACCCCCGAGCGGGAACACTGGCGCGAGCTCGTGGCGCAGGACCCGGGATCGGTGCTGCAGGCCGTGCGCCGGCTGGAGGCGCCCGACGGGAGCGCGCTGCTGGCGCTCGCCCGCGCCCGGCACGCGGTGGCCGAGGTGGCGCTGCACGACGCCGCCGACGGCACGCCGCGCGGCACCGTCCCGCTGCCCGGCACCGGATCCCTGCTCGGGTTCTCGGTCGCCGACCGGGACACCCCCGCCGAGGCGGGCCGCCTCTGGCTCGGCTGGACCGATCTGGTGACCCCGCCCGAGGTGCACCGCTTCGACCTGACGACCGGGGAGACGGTCCGGGAGGAGGCGGCACCGGGTGCGGTCGACGTGCCCGCCGTGCGCAGCGAGCAGCGCGAGTTCACCTCCGCCGACGGCACCACGGTGCGGATGTTCGTCCTCTCCCCGCCCGGTGCGAGCGGTGCGCGCCCCGCGCTCGTCACCGGCTACGGCGGCTTCGGCATCAGCCGCGAGCCCGCCTACACCGCCTCGGCGCTCGCTTGGGTGGCGGCCGGCGGCGTGTACGCGCTGGTGTCGCTGCGCGGCGGTGGCGAGGAGGGTGAGGAATGGCATCTCGCCGGCAACCGCGGGAACAAGCAACACGTGTTCGACGACCTGCATGCCGCGGCCGCCGCGCTGATCGACGCCGGCGACACCGCCGCCGACCGGCTCGCGATCATGGGCGGGTCGAACGGCGGGCTGCTCGTCGGCGCCGCACTCACCCAGCGCCCCGAGCTCTACCGCGCCGTCGTCTGCTCGGCACCGCTGCTGGACATGGTGCGCTACGAGGAGTTCTCCCTCGGCCGCACCTGGAACGACGAGTACGGCACTGCCGCCGACCCCGACGAGCTGGGCTGGCTACTGTCCTACTCGCCCTACCACCACGTCCGGGACGGGGTCTCCTACCCTGCGGTGCTGTTCACCGTCTTCGACTCCGACACCCGGGTCGACCCGCTGCACGCCCGCAAGATGTGCGCGGCGCTGCAGCACGCCACCACCGGTGACCCGACGACGCGTCCCGTCCTGATCCGCCGCGAGACCGACGTCGGGCACGGCGCCCGCTCGGTGTCGCGCACCGTCGCGCTGGCGGTCGATCAGCTGGCCTTCCTCGCCGCCCACACCGGTCTGGAGCTGTCGTGACCACCCCCGTACCCCCGCCCGACGCCGCCCTCCCCGTGATGATCTCCCCCGACCAGCCCGCCTGCGCCGCGGAGGCGGGGAGCTGGTGCGCCAGCTTCTACCAGTGGACCAACAGCGACTTCCTGGCGCGCTCGGCGGACACGATCGTCTCCACGACGCTGTCCGTCACCCTGATCATGGTGTTCGCGCTCATCGCGCGCTACCTCATCCACCGGGCGATCAACCAGGTCGTCGAGGGCGCCGCGAGCTCCCGCGTCTCCAAGCTCATCGGCCGCACACCACGGCTGCGCGCCGCCGGCAACGCGCCCGTCACCCCACGCCGCGCCCAACGGGCCCGCACGATCGGCTCGGTGCTGCGCTCCCTCAGCTCGGTCGTCGTGCTGACCATCGCGGCGGTCATGGTGCTCGCCGAGTTCGGCGTGGCGCTGGGGCCCATCCTCGCGTCGGCGGGCATCGTCGGCGTCGCGGTCGGCTTCGGCGCGCAGAACCTCGTGCGCGACTTCCTGTCCGGCATGTTCATGCTGCTCGAGGACCAGTACGGGGTCGGTGACATCGTCGACCTCGGCGACGCGATCGGCGTCGTCGAGGCCGTCGGCCTGCGGATAACGACGCTGCGCGACCTCAAGGGCACGGTCTGGTACGTCCGCAACGGCGAGATCCTGCGCGTGGGCAACATGAGCCAGGGCTACGCGGTCGCCGTCGTCGACGTCCCGCTCGCGCACACAGCCGACATCCCGTTGGCCACCGCCCTCGCGGAGCGCGCCGTCACCGATCGGGTGGCCGTCAAGGACGTCGTCGACTCGGTGCTGGAGCCGCCGCAGGTCCTGGGCGTCGACCGGGTCGCGCCGGAGGGCGTCACGCTGCGGCTGACCGTCAAGGTCAAGCCCGGCGACCAGTTCGCCGTCCAGCGCGCCCTCAACGCCGCGATCGCCGACTCGCTCGAGGACGCCGGCGTGCCACGGCCCACGGTGTTCCCCACCTCGCAGTCCAGCGCGTAGCAAGGGGGATGATGGAGGCGTGACCGAACCCCAGAACTTCTACGCCGAGGTGGGCGGCGCCCCGGTCTTCGAGAAGCTCGTGCGCCGGTTCTACGAGCAGGTCGCCGAGGACGAGGTGCTGCGGCCGCTCTACCCGGAGGAGGACCTCGGCCCGGCCGAGGTCCGGCTGCGGATGTTCCTCGAGCAGTACTGGGGCGGCCCCCGCACCTACTCCGACCAGCGGGGCCACCCCCGGCTGCGGATGCGGCACGCGCCGTTCAAGGTCGGGCCGATCGAGCGGGACGCGTGGTTGCGCTGCATGCGCGTGGCCGTCGACGACGCGGGCCTGGACGACGCGCACCGCGACCAGCTGTGGCAGTACATGACCTACGCGGCCGCGAGCATGGTGAACAGCAGCTTCTGACCGGGCGCGGTTCGGCGCAGTGAGCGCCGAACCGGAGCACCACCCGGAAGTGCACCCGAACGTGCTACTGCCCGTGACCGAGGGCACTCACAGCGTCCTCGGGGATGGCAAGATCTGGCGTGTGCAGTGGTGGCGCGACGCCGTGGTGTACCAGATCTACATCCGATCCTTCTCCGACGGCGACGGCGACGGTGTCGGCGACCTCGAGGGCATCCGGGCCCGGCTGGGCTACCTGGAGCTGCTCGGCGTCGACGCGTTGTGGCTCACGCCCTTCTACACCTCCCCCATGGTCGACCACGGCTACGACGTCGCCGATCCACGCAACGTCGACCCGGTCTTCGGTGACCTCGCCACCTTCGACCGGCTCGTCGCCGACGCGCACGAGCACGGGCTGCGCGTCACGATCGACCTCGTCCCGAACCACACCTCCAGCGAGCACGAGTGGTTCCGCGCAGCCCTGGACTCCGCGCCGGGCAGCCCGGAACGGGCCCGCTACCACTTCCGCCGCGGCACCGGCACGAACGGCGCCGCACCGCCCAACAACTGGCAGAGCGTCTTCGGGGGCCCCGCGTGGACCCGCGTGCAGGACCCGGACGGCGGCGCGGGCGAGTGGTACCTGCACCTGTTCGCCGCCGAACAGCCCGATCTGAACTGGACGAACCCGGAGGTGTGGGCCGATCTGGAGAAGACGCTGCGGTTCTGGCTGGACCGCGGTGTCGACGGGTTCCGCATCGACGTCGCGCACGGGATGAGCAAGCCGCCGGACCTGCCCGACACGCGCGATCCCCGGGGCGGCGCGCGCGACGACGCGCGCTGGGAGGGCTCCGGCGCGGAGCCCGACCCGCGCTTCGACCACGACGGCGTGCACGACGTGCACCGGATGATCCGCGGCGTGCTCGACCACTACCCGGGCCGGCTCGTCGTCGGCGAGGTCTGGATCGGCGACGACACGCGCTTCTCCCACTACGTGCGCCCCGACGAGCTGCACCTGGGCTTCGACTTCCGGCTCGTGCGCGCCCCGTTCGAGGCCGACGCCGTGCGCGCGGCGATCGAGCACTCGCTCGCCGCGGTCGCGGCGGTGGGCGCCCCACCGACCTGGACGCTGTCCAACCACGACGTCTCCCGGCCCGTCAGCCGCTACGGCGGCGGCCCCACCGGGCTCGCCCGCGCGCGGGCCATGTCGCTGGTGGAGCTGGCGTTGCCGGGCGTCATCTACCTCTACAACGGCGAGGAGCTGGGGCTGCCCGACGTCGAACTGCCCGACGAGGCGCTCCAGGACCCGGTGTGGGAACGCTCCGGCCGCACCCGGCGCGGACGCGACCGCTGCCGGGTCCCGATGCCCTGGGAGGGCGCAGGCCCGACCTACGGGTTCACCGAGGGCGACCCCTGGCTGCCGATACCCGCCGAGTTCGACCGGCTCGTCGCCGCCGACCAGCTGGAGGACACCGGCTCGACGCTGTCGCTGGTGCGCCGGGCCATCGAGCTGCGCAAGTCCCACCCGGGCTTCCAGGGCGCGGAGCTGGAGTGGTTCGGCGCCCCGCAGGGCTGCCTCGCGTTCCGCCGCGTCGGCACCACGCTGGTGTGCGCGCTGAACACCTCCACCGAGCCGGTGCCGCTCCCACCCGGGGAGGTCCTGCTGGCCAGCGGCCCGCTCGAGGACGGCCAACTCCCCCCGGACACGGCCACCTGGCTCACCTGACAACCCCCTCCCCCGCGAGTCGGGGTCCGGGTGCACACGTGTCGCGCCTGGGGGTCAGCCCACCAGCAAGGGGAGGGCCGTGACCCGCCGGCGGACCACGGCGCCGTAGTGCGCGTCCAGCCGCATCCAGGTACCGGTGGCCGACACCCGTACGGCGGGGCCGTCCTCGCCGAGGAACCCCATGCCGGACAGCGCGAACAGGCAGCGCAGCGGCACCTTCACCGCCGGCCGCGCGCCGGCCGACACGGTGAGCACCGTCTGGTCCAGCAACGACGCCGGCGGGCCCAGCGGCCCGGCGTTCTCCCGCGCGACCGCGAGCCCGCGTTCGGTGAGGGCGTCGAGCTCGGCGGCCGGGACGTCGTCCACCGGCTGCCAGCCCTCGGCCGGCGGCAACTCGCCCTGCCACAACCCGCCCGCGCCCGGGTCGACCGTCTCCGCCCGTTCCACCGTGAGCGCGGTGAGCAGGGCAGCGGCCGGCACCGTGACGTCGGCGGGCTCGAGCGCGCCGTGCACCGTGCGGGTGGCGAGCACGTCGAACGGGGTGGACGCCCACGCCGTCACCGTGTCGCCGCCACCTTGCAGGCGCACGATCGCCGCCTGGTCGAGCCGCACCACCCGCGCCACGAACGCTCCGAGGTCACCCCGCTCGTCCGGGTCGGGCACGGTCAGCCGCGTCATGCCGTCCACCTTCCCAGGAATGCCCGCTCGTCGGCCGTGAGCCGCCGCGGGCGTTGAGTCGTCAGATCGAAGGCGGCGAGCGCCGTCTCGGCCGTGACGGCGACGGCGCCGTCCGCCTCGGGCCCGTCGTGCATCGCGTACCGGATCCGGAACGTCGCCGCCCGCACTGCGTCCACCGTCATCGTCACGCGCAGCATCCGCGAGCGGTAGGAGATCTGGCGCTTGTAGTCCACGGAGAGCCCGGTGACGAGCAGCCCGTCGGCGAACCCGGCGACCCCCTCGGCACCCGCGGCGTCGAACACGAGCTGGATGCGGGCCTCCTCGAGCAACGTGACCGCGACGGCGTGGTTCACGTGCCGATAGACGTCCTGGTCGGTCCAGCGGACCGGAACCTGCGCGACGAAGGGGGCCACACCGCCCACCCTCTCAAGCCCCGCCCGCGCCCGGGACGCCAGGGCCTGCGCGCCCACGCCGCGACACACACGCCCCGAAACCCCGACTCGCGCGGCGGGGGCCCCGACTCGCGGGGGGGTGGGGTTCCCCTCCGCGAGTCGGGGCCCCACCCCCGCGAGTCGGGGCCCCATGCACGCGAGTCGAGGCCGGGGTGCGTCCGTGTCGCGCCCTCAGCGGGCGAGGCCGCGCAGCTGGCGTGAGATCACCGACAGCGTGGCCAGGTCCAGCTGGCCCGCCGTGCCCACCTCGTGCAGCGCCGACCGGGCACGCACGAGCCGGGAGGCGTTGGCCTTCTCCCAGAGGGCGATGGCCTTCTCCACCGACGTCCCCGGCCCGGCCTCGCGCAGCGCGTCGAGGGTGATCGCCCGCAGCGACGCGTACAGGTCGTCGCGCAGGGCCAGCCGGGCGAGCGCGTGCCAGCGGTCGCCCCGCTCGAGCGCGCTGACCGAGGTGAGCGCCGTGTCCAGGCCCAGGTGCTCGGACAGCCCGAAGTACAGGGCCGCGACCTCGCGCGGCTCCCGTTCCTCCCGGTCGCGCTCGGAAAGCTCCGTGAGCTCGACGACGTCGAGCAGCCCGTAGCTGTAGACGAGCGTGGCCGAGCGCATCGCCGCCTCGGGCTCGATGCCGGCCGAGCGCAGCTCCGCCGCCCGCATGTCGACGCTCGCCCGTTCCCGGCCGTGCATCAGCTCCGGCAGCGCGGCGCGCAGCTCGCGCACCGTGGCCGCGAACCGGCTCACCTCCGCCCCGACGGCGAGCGGTTGGGGCCGGTTGGTGAGGAACCAGCGCGACGCGCGGTCGAGCAGGCGCCGCGAGTCCAGCACGAGCTCGTCGGCCACCTCGGTGGGGATCCGCGGCGAGCGCAGCTCCTCCCACAGCGCCGGCAGCTCGAACACCCCCGTGGTGACGGCGTAGGCGCGCATCGCGTCGGTGGGGGTGGCCGAGAGCTCCTCCCCCAGCCGGAACGCGTACGTCATGCCGGCGCCGTCGACCATCTCGTTGACCAGCAGCGTCGTGACGATCTCGCGGCGCAGCGGGTGCTGCCGAACGGCACCGGCGAAGCGTTCCCGCACCTCCTGCGGGAAGTACTCCGGCAGGCGGGCGGCGAACGCCGCGACGTCGGGCAGGTCGGTGGCCAGCAACTGCGCGGTGAGGTCGAGCTTGGTGTGGGCGAGCAGCGTGGCCAGCTCCGGGCTGGTGAGACCGGCGCCCGCGGCTTCCAGCGCGGCGAAGCCGTCGGCGTCCGGGAGCACCTCGATCTGCCGGTCGAGGCCGCGGCGCGTCTCGAGGTCGGTGGTGAGCCGGGCCTGCACGCTGACCATCGCCGGCGCGTGCGCCCGCGCGATGCCCAGCACGCCGTTCTGGTCGCGGTTGTCGGCGAGGACGAGCGCGCCCACCTCATCGGTCATCTCCAGCAGGACCGCGTTGCGTGCGTCGCGCTCCAGCTCGCCCGCCGCGACCAGGCGGTCCAGCAGGATCTTGATGTTGACCTCGTGGTCGGAGCAGTCGACTCCGGCGGAGTTGTCGATCGCGTCGGTGTTGATCTTCCCGCTGCGCCGGGCGAACTCGATGCGCCCGCGCGCCGTGAGACCGAGGTTGCCGCCCTCGCCGACGACCTTCACCCGCAGTTGCGACGCGTCGGCGCGCACCGCGTCGTTGGCCTTGTCGCCCGCGTCGGCGTCGGTCTCGTCCGACGCCTTCACGTAGGTGCCGATTCCGCCGTTCCACAACAGGTCCGCGGGCGCGCGCAGGATCGCCGCGATCAGCTCCGGCGGGCTCAGCCGCTCGACGTCGTCGGCCAGCCCGAGGGCCGCGCGGATCTCCGGCCCGATCGGCACCGACTTCGCCGTGCGCGGCCACACGCCGCCACCGGCACTGATCACCGAGCGGTCGTAGTCGTCCCAGGACGAGCGCGGCAGCGCGAACAGCCGCTCCCGCTCGGCGTAACCCGCCGCAGCGTCGGGATCGGGGTCGACGAACACGTGCCGGTGGTCGAACGCGGCGAGCAGCCGGATGTGGCGGGAGAGCAGCATCCCGTTGCCGAAGACGTCGCCGGACATGTCCCCGACGCCGACGACGGTGAACTCCTCGGTCTGGGTGTCGACGCCCAGCTCGCGGAAGTGTCGCTTGACGCTCTCCCAGGCGCCCTTGGCCGTGATGCCCATGGCCTTGTGGTCGTAGCCGACCGACCCACCGGACGCGAACGCGTCACCCAGCCAGAACCCGTAGGACGCCGCGACGTCGTTGGCCGTGTCGGAGAACTTCGCGGTGCCCTTGTCCGCGGCGACCACGAGGTAGGAGTCGTCGGCGTCGTGGCGCACGACGTCGGGCGGGGGCACCGTCTCGCTGCCGTCGAGGTTGTCGGTGATGTCGAGCAGCCCGGAGATGAAGGTGCGGTAGCAGAACTCGACCTCTTCGGGACCGGCGCCGTCGCGCCGGACGACGAACCCGCCCTTCGCCCCGACCGGGACGATCACCGCGTTCTTCACGGCCTGCGCCTTGACCAGGCCGAGGATCTCGGTGCGGTAGTCCTGCGGCCGGTCCGACCATCGCAGGCCGCCGCGCGCCACCGGCCCGAACCGCAGGTGCACGCCCTCGACGCGCGGCGAGTACACGAAGATCTCGAACTTCGGCCGCGGCGCCGGCATCCCCGGCACCTGCGCCGGATCCAGCTTGAACGAGAAGAACGAACGGTCCCGGAACCAGTTGGTGCGCAGCGTGGCAGTGATCATCGCCAGGTAGCCCCGCAGGATGCGGTCGGCGTCCAGACCCGTGACGGCGTCGATCAGTTCCCGCACCTGCGCGAGCGCCGCCTCCACCGCCTGTTCCCGCTCCGTGGTGGCCGGGTCGAACCGTGCCCGGAACAGCGCCATCAGCGCCGTGGCCACCGACGGGTGCGCGAGCAGCGTGTTGGCCATGTACTGGGGCCCGTACGGGCTGCCGAGCTGCCGCGCGTAGCGCGCGTACGCCCGCAGCACCGCCGCCTCCCGCCACGGCAGACCGGCGCGCAGCACCAGCGCGGAGAACCGGTCGGACTCGGCGTCACCGCGCCACGCCGCGCGGAACGCGGTCCCGAACGATTCCTCGACCGCCGGATCGTCCAGCGCCGCCCGCGTGGTCTCGTCGACCCGCAGGCCGAAGTCGTAGAGCCAGCACTGCACCCCGTCGGCCCGGACGAACTGCGACGGGCGCTCGTCCAGCACGTCGACGCCGAGCTGCTGCAGCAGCGGCATCACCGCGGTGAGCGTGACCGGCGCGCCGGCGAGGTAGAGGGTGAACCGCGGCTCCCGCTCCTCGTCGTCGGCGAGGTACATCCGGGTGTCGAACGCCCCCTCCCCCGACAGCGCCGCGATCCGCCGCAGGTCCTCCAGGGCGTGCTGCGGCTTGACGTCCGCCTTGTACGCCTCGGGCACGCCGGGCAGCAGCGCCGCCATCCCTGCCGCGTCGGGTTGGGAGAGCAGCCGGTCGTCCCACGTCCGGGCGGCCTCGGTCAGCTCGTCCTGCAACGCGGCGACGTCGACCTCGCCGTAACCCGACGCATCCGCATCGGTCAGGACGGTGAAGTGCACCATCGCGAGGCTCGACTCCGACAGCCGCACGGTGAACTCGGCGCCGTGTCCGCCGAGCCTGCGCTGCAGGACGTCGGACATCCGGATGCGCGCGTCCGTGGCGTAGCGGTCGCGGGGCACGTAGACGAGGCAGGAGATGAACCGGCGGTACGGGTCCGGGCGCAGGAACAGCCGCACGGCCCGGCGCCCGGCCACCGCGAGCACCCCGACGGCGGTGTCGTGCAGGCGCTGCTCCCCGGCACCGAACAGCTCCTCCCGCGGCAGCCCGGAGATCACCTCGAGCATCTGCTGCCCCGAGTAGGACTCCAGGGGGAAACCCGCCCGGTGGATCGCGTCGCGCACCCGGCGCTCGACGACCGGGATGTCCAGGACGCTCTCGTACATCGCCGGCACCGTCAGCAGGCCCAGGAACCGGTGCTCACCGACGAGCGCGCCCGCCGCGTCGAACGCGCGGATCGCGACGTAGTACGGGTGCACCGGGCGCAACGGGCTCGGCGCGCTGGCCCGCGTCATGATCAGGAGATCGCTCGTGCCATCGGCCGACTCGACGCGCGGCGCGTACTTCTCCGCGAGCGCCGACCCGGCCCGCAGCACGCCGAGCCCGGATTCCGGCTCGAGCCGCATCTGCCCGCCGACGGCGCCGTAGTGCTGGTAGCCCAGGAACGTGAAGTGGCCATCCGCGAGCCAGCGCAGCAGCTCGGCGACGTCGGCCGGGCGCGTGTCGCCGGACACGGCGGAGCCGTCCGGCAGCTCGCCTGCCACCCTGCGCGCGCACTGCACCATCGGCTCGGAGTCCTCGACCACCTCGCGGACGTCGCGCAGCACCCGCGTGAGCTTGTGCTCCAGCTCGGCGCGGGGCAGATCGGTGGGCAGCAGGTCGAGGTGGATCCACGACTCGACGAGGGCGTCGGGCGGAGGGGCCGCGGGATCGGCCTCGGTGAGCACCTCGACGAGATCGCCGCCTGCGCTGCGGCGCACCACGACGATCGGGTGGATCACCCGCTCCGCCTCGGCACCGGCACGGGAGACACCGGCCAGCAACGACTCGACGAGGAACGGCATGTCGTCGGTGACGATCTCGACCACCGGCCCGGCCGGCCCCGTCCCCTCCTCCGGCTCACGAACCCGGATCAGGACCTCGCCCGCCGCCCGCACCCGGGCGAGCTGGATATGGCTCCGCGCAGCGGCCAGGAGCAGCGGCCGTTGATCCGCTCGCTCGAGGTCGGGGGCGTGGCGCACGTAGAGCGCGCCCAGGTCGGTCAGCTCGGGATCGGTCGCGGACGGTTCCGCCCACTCCCGGGTCCGGCTCGTCACAATGCAGCTCCGGATCTCGCCGGCGGCGTCCTCGTTCCGTCGCCGTGGGTCACCCGCCGGTACGGCAGGCTCGCCGTCACCCTAGACGGGCCCGCGGGCGTGTGAGACGGCGATCTCAGCACGGAGTCGACGCGGTCCGGACGGTCCCCACGGCGCTCCGAACGGACGATTCCGAGCGCCCGGCGGCTGCGTCGGCGCGACGGCGTACTTGTCGGAGCGATCACAGCCCGGTGATCGATCCGAGCAGTGCGTGGGCGCTGTCGCGTCGACAGTCAGGTGCTTCTCGGAGTGATCACCATCCGGCATCCGCGGGCCCGATTCGGCAACGCCCTCGCCCCCACGCCGCTCGTGTCGATCACGACGCCCGAGAAGCACGTCGGCGCGGCTGCGGGGACCCTGGCGTACGACTCCGCACCGCAGGCCGCCGACGCAGGTGGTCCGCGCGCTAGATGCCGCGGTAGGCCGCCAGCGCGCCGGCGAGCAGGTCGGCGATCCCGAGGCCCTCGGCCGGCTCCCCGGTGCCGGTGTCGGGCTCCTCCCTGGCCGCCGTGGTGCCCCCCGCGCTCACGCCCGCCCCGGTCGCACCGTTCGCGCCCGTTGCGCGGGTACCGGACCCGTTCGCGCTGCCGCGCTCCTCGCTCTCGCTGCGCCCCGAGCCGTTCGCGCCGGGCCCGGCCGCGTCGGCGGGCCGAGCGCCGGAGCCGTTCGCTCCTGCCTCCTCCACGCCACGAGCGGCGACGTGCTCCCGCTCCTGCACGGCGGGTGCATCGCCGGGGCCGTCCCCGTTCCGATCCCTCGGACCGGACGGTGCCGCCAAGGCACTGCTCCTGCGCCGGGCACGTCCCGCCTCCGGTTCCGCGCGACTCGCACGGACCGATCGCTGCGGCTCCTGCGCGGCCTCGTCGGAGCCGGACCCGCGGTTTTCCCGCCACCCTGAGTCGGTGCGCGGGCGACCGTTCGAGCCGTTGTCGTGACGGCTGCGCGCTACGCCGGTATCGACGGGAGGCTCGGTCGGCCCTGCGGCGGAGCGACTTCCCGCCCCGTGCCGGCCCGTCGCGGCGCGGTCGGACCTCGCACCCGTCTCCGACGCCCACGGGACGTCGCCGGTGGTCGCGGCGAGGCCCTCCGGCACGTCCGCTGCCGTGTCCGCGGTGTCATCGCCCGCCCACGGCCACCCTCGCAGGTCGTCGTGACGAACCTGGCGCTCGGGTCGGGAGGTGCGATCGGCCCGGCCGGCACCGTACGGCGCGTCCCGCCGGTCAGCCGGGTGCGAAGCCTTGCGGGGCTCCGCTCCCGGGGTGCCGAGCTCGCTCCCCGGGAGGGGCACCTGCCCGATGCCACGCGAGAGGTCCTGAAGGATCTGGGCCCCGACCGGCCCGCCCGCGTCGTGGACGGCCGCGCGCAGCTGGGCGCCGGGGAGGTCCTCCTCGGTCACGAACCCGTGCAGCAGGTCGGGGAGCGTGCGGTGCATCCACTCGGTGGCCTCCGCGCGCCCCCATCCGGGCCGGCGGATCAGCAGGGTGTCGGAGTCACCGAAGCTCTGCACCGCCCCCGGCGGAAGGTGCTCCTCGAGCCGGCCCGCGACCGACCGCACCACCGTCCCGGCCCGCGGGCCGGCGAAGCGCCGCCCGTCCCGAGCGATGTCGACGACCACCGAGCACTCGTCGTCGCGATCGGGTCCGGGCTCCTGATCCCGACGCGGCACGACAGAGGTGCTGCCCAGCACGCGATCGAGGTCGGCGAGCGCCGCCTGCAACCAGCCATCGGGCTCCGGAGTGGATGGAGCCGGCTCCTCGGCCGCCACGGGCCGCGCTACGTGCTCATCAGCGGACTTCACCGTCCAACGCCCCGTGGCCCACGGGTCGTCCGCGCGATGCCGCCGCCCGTTCACGGGGATCGCGTCGCCCTCCTCGGCACCGGTGGCACCGGTGGCGGAGACGGCACCGGCGGCAGCGGCAGTCTCCGGCGCCACGCGACGACGGGACCGCGCCCGGGACGAGCGGCCGCTCGGCGCGTCCTCCTCGGTGTCCCGACGCTGCGGTGGGGCCTCGTCCGCAGGCTGTGCCGGCCGGTCGTGGCGGCCGCGCGTGGACGATCTCTCGCCAGGCTCCTCCGACGCGTTCCGCTCGGCCGCGCGGGCACGACGTCGTGATCTCGCGTCCGCTCGCCGCTGTGCGGCCCGCTCGTCGGCCCGCGCGTCCCGGTCTTCGGGAACGCGGTCCCCGCCGGTCGGTTCGACGTCGCGTTCCCGGCTCGGGTCGACGCCGCCCGCATCGTCCGGGCGGGCATCGTCCGGGCGGGCGTGGCCGCGGGAGCGCCGGCCACGGCTCGGTCGTTCGTCCGGTAGCGAGGTGCCGACCGACGGCATCCACCCGATCGACGCACTGCCCGGCTCGGCGGTGGTGTCGCGGTCCCGGCGGCGGCGCGTCCGGGGGGCCTCGGTCTCCGTGGGGTCTGCGGCCGTACGTCCGCCGTGGGCCTTGCCGTTGCGGTGGTTAGGTGCGCCGGCGGTGTCCGGCTCGCCGGGCTCGGCACGAAGGTTGCGGATCAGCAGGTCGCCGATCGGCGACTCCCCGGCCGACCCGCTCCAGGACACCGCGCCCCACCCGGTTGCGGCGTCCGGCGCCTCACCCTGCGCACCCTCGGTGTCGGCGGGCTCGCCCTCGAGCATCCGCTCGAAGCGGGACCGCGCCGGCCGCGGCTCGGGTTGCGCCTGCGCGCCCTCCTCGTCGGACGCACCGGGCTGCGGCTCGTCCCGACCCTCGGCACGCAGGAGCTCCTCCCAGCGGCTCCTGGCCAGCTTCCGGTCGCTCCTGGTGATCGCCGGCAGGACGGTCGTGGCCTCGCTCGCGCCCGCGTCGTCGGACCGCTGCACGCCGTTGGTCCGCTCCACATCATCGGGAGCGCGCCGCCTGCTGCGTTCCGCGGAACGTGCCACCGGCTCAGGGGCCGACGCATCGGGAGCCGCGCGATTCGGCACCGCGGTGGTGGCGGGTGTCGGCTCTGCTGCCGGCGCTGCTGTGGCCGCGGCCGGCAGCTCGGCGAGGGCCTGTGCGAACCGTCGCCCGCGGGCCCGATCGCGGCGCTCCGCGGTGACGGCGAGCTGGAGGGACTCCAGCGCGGAGTCGAGCTGCTCGGCCTTCTCGTAGAGCGCACCGAGCGCGGTGCGGCACACCGCTTCGAGATCGGACACGCCGCTGCCGGCAGCGTCCTCCGCCGCCTGCTCGAGCAGCTGCGCGGTGTCGGCGGCAGCGTCCTGGGCGGCCAACACCCGGGCAACGGTGAGCCGCAGCAGCGCCAGCTGCCGGGTGGGGCGGGACCATTCGGACAGGCGTGGCAGCAGTGCGCCGCATCCGTCGTGGGCCTCCGCGGCCCGCCCGGCATCCAGGAGCGCGGAAAGCCACTCCGCGGCGAGCGCCGCTCCGAGGTGCCCGGACGGCGTGCCGGCCCCGGCTCGGCCCCGCTCGAGGCGGGCCAGGCCGTCCTTCGCGCGCTCGACCGCCGCTGCCGGCCGCCCTGCGCGACGCTCCACAACCGCTTCGATCAACGCGACGGAGGCGCCGCCGATCTCCCCGCTCGACCCCTCGACGGCCGCCCAGGCCGCCGCGGCGGCGCCGACCACCTCGGTGGCAGTCTCCGGCGCGTCCTCCACGGCGCACCGGGCGTGCACGCACAGGAGATCGGCGCGCAGCTCCAGCTCGCTGGACTCGACGACCACAGGGGCGACGAGCTGCCGGGCGACCTCGACCTCACCGGCGCCGGCCGCCACCATCGCCAGCTCGACCCGGAGGCGCCGGGCGGCGGGCAGTTCCAGCGCGGACGTATCCCAGCGGCTCAGGCCGGCCAGCACGTCACACGCGATGTCCCGGCCGTCGCCGACGGTGGCCCGCGCCTGCACGGACCACCCGGCGGCGGTGAGCCATCGCTCCTGCTCGCCCGCCGCGGCCGCCTCCTCGAGGACGTGGTCGGCGAGCGCCGCCGTCAGATCGGGACGAGCCCACCGCAGTGCGGCAGCCGCGGCGACGAGGTCCGCGCCCCGTCCTGCCTGCCCGCCAGCAGCTACGCCTCCGGCACGCGTCGACCCCACGTGACCTCCTGAAGTGCTGGGATCCACCCACCGGGCCGTGACCGATCACCGGCCGGGGGATCAATAGCTCTCAGTCGCGTGTCAGCTTACGGTGCGTCACTCGGTGCGGTCGCGCGGCCTCCGCTCCCATCCGTTCGATCTTGTTGCGCTCGTACGCCTCGAAGTTGCCCTCGAACCAGAACCATGCCGCCGGGTTCTCGTCGGTGCCTTCCCACGCGAGGATGTGCGTGACGACACGGTCGAGGAACCACCGGTCGTGGGAGATCACGACCGCGCACCCGGGGAACTGCTCGAGCGCGTTCTCCAGCGATCCGAGGGTCTCGACGTCCAGGTCGTTCGTCGGCTCGTCGAGCAGGATCAGGTTGCCGCCCTGCTTCAGGGTGAGCGCCAGGTTCAGGCGGTTCCGCTCACCACCGGACAGCACCCCCGCCGGCTTCTGCTGGTCCGGCCCCTTGAACCCGAACGCCGCCACGTAGGCGCGCGAGGGCATCTCGACGTTGCCCACCTTGATGTAGTCGAGCCCGTCGGAGACGACCTCCCACACGTTCTTCTTCGGGTCGATGCCGGCGCGGTTCTGGTCGACGTAGGACAGCAGCACCGTGTCACCGACCCGGACCGTGCCGGAGTCGGGCTCCTCCAGGCCGACGATCGTCTTGAACAGTGTGGTCTTGCCGACCCCGTTGGGCCCGATCACACCGACGATGCCGTTGCGCGGCAGCGAGAACGACAGGTCCTTGATGAGGACGCGCCCGTCGAAACCCTTGTCGAGGTGGTCGACCTCGACCACCACGTTGCCCAACCTCGGGCCCGGCGGAATCTGGATCTCCTCGAAGTCGAGCTTGCGGTGCTTCTCCGCCTCGGCGGCCATCTCCTCGTACCGATCCAGCCGGGCCCGGCTCTTCGCCTGCCGCGCCTTCGCACCCGAGCGCACCCACGCGAGCTCGTCGGTGAGCCGCTTCTGCAGCTTCGCGTCCTTGCGGCCCTGCACCGCGACGCGCTCCGCCTTCTTCTCCAGGTAGGTGGAGTAGTTGCCCTCGTACCCGATGGCCTTGCCGCGGTCCAGTTCCATGATCCACTGGGCGACGTTGTCGAGGAAGTACCGGTCGTGCGTGACGGCCAGGATCGCGCCGGGGTAGCTCGCGAGATGCTGCTCGAGCCAGAGCACGCTCTCCGCGTCGAGGTGGTTGGTCGGCTCGTCGAGCAGCAGGAGGTCGGGCTTGCTCAGCAGCAGCTTGCAGAGCGCGACGCGCCGGCGCTCGCCGCCGGAGAGCTGGGCGACCGGGGAGTCCGGCGGCGGGCACCGCAGGGCGTCCATGGCCTGGTCGAGCTGAGAATCGAGCTCCCAGGCATCGTTGTGGTCGAGGATCTCCTGGAGCTGGCCCATCTCCTCCATCAACGCGTCGGAGTAGTCCGTGGCCATCTGCTCGGCGATCTCGTTGTACCGGTCGAGCTGTCGCTTGATCTCCCCGAGGCCCTCCTCCACGTTGCCGAGGACGGTCTTCTCCTCGTTCAACGGCGGCTCCTGCTGCAGGATGCCGACCGTGGCACCCGGTGCGAGGAGCGCATCGCCGTTGTTCGGGTGCTCCAGCCCGGCCATGATCTTCAGTACGGTCGACTTCCCGGCCCCGTTCGGACCGACGACGCCGATCTTCGCTCCGGGCAGGAAGTTCAACGTCACGTTGTCGAGGATGACCTTGTCGCCGTGGGCCTTCCGGACCTTCTGCATGCTGTAGATGAACTCCGCCACGCCGATGATGGTAGTTCCGGCCGGTCAGCCCCTCCCGGCGCCCTCACCGGCGAGCACGCTGCGGCGCTCGGCGCCCTCGGCCCGCTCGGCGGACTCTTCTCCGCGGGCCGGCGCCGGCGCCGGCTCCCTCACCACTTCTGTCCCTTGCGCCCCGGGTTCCTGCGGCGACTCTGCCGCCGCCGCACGCGTGCGGGTGACGACCGCGGTGGACCACCGCAGGTCCGGTCCTACCGCGTCGGCCCGCATCTCCAGCCGGTACTCGACGTGCCCACCCCGCTCGAAACGCGAGTTCACCAGCTTGCCGTGCGCGACCACCGGATCCCCGACGCGCAGCGACGTGAGAACGCTCTCCGCCAGCTGCCGCCAGCACGTGACGGTGAGGTAGACGGGCTCCGCAACGTTCCAGGCATCGGACGAACGGTCGAACCACCGCTCCGTGCTGGCGATCCGGAACTTCGCCCCGACAACGCTGCCCGACGCCAGGCGCTCCGGTTTCGTGGCCACGCGGCCCGGCACCGTCAGGTAGATCGCGCTCATCGCTGCTCCTCGCTGGTGGGTCGGCCCGAGCGGGCCCGATCCGTCCAGCCTGCGCGGCCGGCGGCTCCCGAACGAGACCGACCGCGAATCTGTGGATGAGCGACCCCCGAGGTGGACGGCCGGCACGCTCCACGCCCATCCTGTCGGAGCCATCTGCAACGATGGGCAGAAAAACAAATGAGCCCCGCCAGAAGGCGGGGCTCATTTGAAATGTTAAATGTCGGCGGCGACCTACTCTCCCACACCCTAACGAGTGCAGTACCATCGGCGCTGGAG
>NZ_NKYF01000019.1 GCF_002262885.1 Pseudonocardia sp. MH-G8
ACTACGCCGAAGACCAGGGGCGGGGTGTGAGGCAGTGGTCGCGAGCCGGGAACGGCCCGCCCACAGGAGATTCCACGACGACGTAGACGTGAGCGGGGTTGGATCTTCCCCGAACCCCGCTCACGTCTACCTGGTCGTGCAACGGGCACGGAACCTCGGCCGTCCGCGTCCGCGGGATGCGCCACGAGCGAGACGTCAGCGGGGTTGGATCTCCAGCAGACCCCGCTCACGTCTCATTGATCATGCAACGGTCGCGTTCCGGAACGTGAGGTGGCCGTGATCAGCGGAAATGGTGGGAGGTCGACAGATCGAGCGTGTGGCCGACCCGGGCCTCGGATGCCCGATGGTGATCGCTGCGAGAAGCACCTGACGTCGCCGCGGCAGCACCCACGCACTGCTCGCACCGATCATCCGGCCCTGATCATTCCGACATGTACGCCACCGTTGCTGCGCCCGCACCCAGGTGCTGATCGGACCGATCATCCGGCCCTGATCACTCCGACATGTACGCCACCGTTGCAGCGACCGCCGCCAGGTGCTGATCAGACCGATCTCCGCGCACCGCGTCCCGACCCGCAGCGTCGACCCTGGGCGGACGGTCGTGGTCGGCGATCGACCGGCCACCGTGTGCCGTGATCGACGCAGCGTCCGTGGTGCGGGCCGTGACCGATTCGGCAACGGCCTCATTTCGCCCGTTCTCGCGCCGGAGTGCCGACAACGGCCGCTCGGACGGCATCACGTCCGATTCTGCAACCGGCGTCGCGGGTGCGTTCGGGGAGTGTCGGACCGAGGTGGCAGGCTTGTCGTGATGACGAGCGAGGCGGACGGGCTGTTCGAGCTGGGTGAGCCGGAACCGGTGTCGCCGGCGGGCGAGGCCGGCGCGCGGGCCACCGCGCCGCTCGCCGTCCGCATGCGCCCGCGCACCCTCGACGAGGTGGTCGGGCAGGCGCACCTGCTGCGTCCCGGCGCCCCGCTGCGCCGGCTCGTCGAGGGCGGTGCCGCGGCATCCGTGCTGCTCTACGGCCCGCCCGGAACCGGCAAGACCACGATCGCCCGGCTGCTCGCGGGCGTGGGGAGCCGGCACTTCGTGGCGCTCTCGGCCCTCTCGTCGGGGGTCAAGGAGCTGCGCGTCGTGATCGAGGACGCGCGTCGCCGCCGCGACCGGCTCGACCAGCAGACCGTCCTGTTCATCGACGAGGTGCACCGGTTCTCCAAGACCCAGCAGGACGCGCTGCTGGGCGCCGTGGAGGACCGGCTCGTGCTGCTGGTCGCGGCCACCACCGAGAACCCGTCGTTCTCGGTGGTGTCGCCGCTGCTGTCGCGCTCGCTGGTGTTGCAGCTGCAGTCGCTCACCGAGGACGAGGTGCGCGCGCTGCTGCACCGCGCCGTGGCCGACCCGCGCGGGCTCGGCGACGCCGTGTCGCTCACCGCCGACGCCGAGGCCGCGCTCGTCCGGTTGGCCGCAGGCGACGCCCGCCGGGCGCTCACCGCGCTGGAGGCCGCCGCCGACGGCGTGGCGGGCACCGGCGCCACCGAGATCGACGTGCCCGCCGTCGAGCGCGCGGTCACCGAGGTCACCGTGCGCTACGACCGGCAGGGCGACCAGCACTACGACGTGATCAGCGCGTTCATCAAGTCGATCCGCGGCTCCGATGCCGATGCCGCACTTCACTACCTCGCCCGGATGTTGGTGGCGGGGGAGGATCCGCGGTTCATCGCGCGCAGGCTGATGGTGCACGCCAGCGAGGACATCGGCCTCGCCGATCCCACCGCGCTGCAGGCCGCCGTGGCCGCGGCGCAGGTCGTCCAGCTGATCGGGATGCCCGAGTGCCGCCTCGCGCTCGCGCAGGTGACCGTGCACCTGGCTACCGCGCCGAAGTCGAACGCCGTGATCACCGGCATCGACGAAGCGATGTCGGAGGTGCGGGCGGGCGCGGTGGGTGCGGTGCCGCCGCACCTGCGCGACGGGCACTACACGGGCGCGCAGAAGCTGGGCAACGCGGTGGGCTACCGCTACCCGCACAGCACGCCGGACGGGGTGCTCGCCCAGCAGTACCCGCCCGATGCGCTGGTCGGGCGCGACTACTACCGCCCCACGACGCACGGCGCGGAGCGCACGCTGGCCGACCGGCTGCCGAAGCTGCGCCGGGCCGTCCGCGGCAGCTCCTGAAGATCGCCCCCGCTCCCGCTGACGCCCCCAGCTGCCGCTGATGGCGTGCGCGGGTGCGGGTGCGGGTGCGACGGCCTATCGGACGAGGGCGTCGCTCGTCCAGGCCGGGTTGCGGCCGAGCAGGGTGAGGGTCCGATGCCAGGGGTCGGTGGAGGCGCCGGTCGGCAGAGCGGGGGCGAACGCGGCGCCGGGTGCCTCGCGGGCTGGTCCGTCCGGCACCTGCTCGGCCACGGCGAGCCCGGCCGCGACGAGATCCGGGTCGAGTCCGGCGGCATAGGCGTTCTGCGTGCCGAGCGTCGCGGCCACGTCCCAGCCGTGCACGAGTGTGTCGATCAGGTGGAAGCCGGCGACGGTCTCCAGCGGGAAGCTGTTGCCGAACTGGGGGAGCAGCACTGGCCGGTCGAGTCCCGTCGCCTCCGCGAAGGCCGACACGACGGCGTCCGCGCCCGCGGCGTGCACCGTCGCGGGCGCCGCGCCGAGCGGGCGTGGAGCGAACGCGGCGTCGTCGACGTCGGTGCGTGCGAGGGTCGCGCGCACCGCGGCGGCGAATCCCTGGTCCTCGCCGGTCATGTGCTCCAGGAGCGTGCGCAGGTCCCATCCTGCGCACGGTGTGGGGTGGTCGAGATGGACGGGCTGGACGGTGCGGACCACGAGTGCGGCGCTCGCGGTGGCCCGGCGGTGCAGGGCGTAGATGGTGGTCATGGGTAGACCATCTACGGGGGTAGACGATCTGTCAAGGACTATCGTCGCCGCGTGGTTGAGCAGCGGCACGACCTGGGAGCGGCCTTCGCCTGGCTCGCGCGGGCGCTGATGAAGGCGGAGGAGCCGGTGCTGCGGGCGCACGAGGTCGAGATGTGGGACTACGTGGTGCTCACCGCGCTCCGCGAGGGGCCTGCGCCGACGCAGTCGGAGCTCGCGGTCTCCGCCGGACGGGACAAGACCCGGCTCATCCCGATCCTCGACCGGCTGGAGGCCCGCGGGCTGCTGCGACGCACCCCGGACCCGGCCGACCGGCGCAACCGCGTCGTCGCGCTGACGGCGGACGGCCGGGAGCTGGTGGAGTCCTGCCGGGCCGGCATCCGTGAGGTCGAGGCGGAGCTGCTCGCCGGGTTGGACGGGCACGAGCGCCGCACGTTCGTCATCGTGCTGGACCGCCTCGCGGACACCGCGCGCGATCGGTAGCCGGACGCCCGTTGACGGCGGATAAGTTTTATCGTAGAACTTACCCGCCCGGGCGGTGGAGCAGCCGTCGCACGACGAGGTGAACGGAGCGCCGATGTCGCCGATGTCCCCGCCCGCCGACGATCTGGTGCACCTGCGTGCCGCCGGTGTGAGCGTGGTGCTCGCCGCGACCGGCGGCCGCCTGCCGGCCGTGCTGCACTGGGGCGCCGACCTCGGCGACCTGACGCCCGAGGATCTGCGCGCGCTCGAGCTCGCCGCGACGCCCGCCACCGTCCCGAACGACCTGAACGACGTCACCCGCGCCGGCCTGCTCCCCGAGCACTCGGCGGGCTGGAACGGCCGGCCCGGGCTGGCGGGCCAGCGCGCCGGGCGGGCGTGGTCCCCGCTCTTCGCGCGCACCGCCCTGGACGTCGAGCACCGCGCCGACGGTGGCGGCCGCGTGCGGGTCACCGGCCGCGATGACGAGGCCGGTCTCGAGGTGGCGTTGGAGCTGGAGCTGACGCCGTCGGGTGTGCTGCGCCAACGGGCGACCGCGAGCGTGCCCGCGGACGTGGACGTGGACGCCGGGCCCTTCGTGGTGGACGGGCTCGCGCTGGCGCTCCCGGTGCCCCCGGTGGCCACCGAGCTGTTCGACTTCGCGGGCCGCTGGGGCCGGGAGCGGGCGCCCCAGCGCGCGCCGTTCGTCGTGGGCGTGCACTCGCGGGAGAACCGCCGCGGACGCACCGGGGCGGACGCACCGCTGATCCTCGCCGCGGGCACCGACGGGTTCGGGTTCCGCTCCGGCGAGGTCTGGGCCGTCCACGTGGCGTGGAGCGGCAACCACGTGAGCTACGCCGAGCGGCTCGCGAGCGGGGCCGCGGTGCTCGGGGGCGGCGAGTTGCTGCTGCCCGGCGAGGTGCGGCTCGCGCCGGGGGAGTCCTACACGGGCCCGTGGGTGTACGCCGCGCACGCCGCCGACGGCCTCGACGGGATCGCGGCCCGGTTCCACACGCTGCTGCGCGCCCGCCCGCACCACCCGCGCAGCGCGCGCCCGGTGGTGCTGAACACCTGGGAGGCCGTGTACTTCGACCACGACCTCGACCGGCTCGTCGAGCTGGCCCGGGTCGGTGCCGACGTGGGCGTGGAGCGCTACGTCCTGGACGACGGCTGGTTCCGCCACCGCCGCTCCGACAACGCGGGCCTGGGCGACTGGTACGTCGACGAGGGCGTGTGGCCCGAGGGCCTGCACCCGCTGGTGCGCGAGGTGCGGGCCCGGGGCATGGAGTTCGGGCTGTGGGTGGAGCCGGAGATGGTCAACCCGGACTCCGACCTCGCCCGCGCCCACCCCGACTGGATCCTGCAGACCGGCGGGCGGCTGCCGATCCCCGCCCGCAACCAGCAGGTGCTCGACCTCGGCCACCCGGACGCCTACGCGTACATCCTCGAGCGGCTCGACGCGCTGCTCACCGAGTACCCGATCAGCTACCTGAAGTGGGACCACAACCGCGACCTCGTCGACGCCGGGCACGGCCCGCTCGGCGTCCCCGGCGTGCACCAGCAGACCCGCGCGGCCTACCGGCTCCTCGACGAGCTGCGCGCCCGTCACGCGCAAGTGGAGATCGAGTCGTGCTCGTCCGGAGGGCTGCGCGTCGACCTCGAGATCCTGGAGCGCACGGACCGGGTCTGGGGCAGCGACATGACCGACGCCCTGGAACGCCAGCAGATCCAGCGCTGGACCACCCAGCTGCTGCCGCCCGAGCTGATCGGCGCCCACGTCGCCTCGCCCCGCTCGCACTCCACGGCCCGCACCCTCGACCTGTCCTTCCGCGCGGGGACCGCGCTCTTCGGCTCGTTCGGCATCGAGTGGGACGTCAGGACGACCGGTCCCGAGGAGCGCAAGGAGCTCGCGGCCTGGGTGCAGCTGTACAAGGACGTCCGCGGGCTGCTGCACAGCGGCTCCGTGGTGCGCGCCGACGTGGGCGACCCGTCGTTCGCGCTGCACGGGGTGGTGGCCGCCGACCGGTCCGACGCCCTGTTCGCGCTGGTGCAGCTGGCCACCCCGCTCACGGCGGTGCCCGGCGTGCTGCGGCTGCCCGGCCTCGATCCGGACCGGCGCTACCGGGTGGCGCCGCAGCCCCCCGGCGACGCCCCGGACCTGCGGCAGCACCGGCCGCCGGAGTGGCTCGCGCACGGCGTGGAGCTGCCCGGGAGGGTGCTCGCGGGGGCCGGGCTGCGCGCGCCCGCGCTCAACCCCGAGCAGCTGCTGCTCCTGCGCGTGACGGACGCGGGCCGGTGACGGCCCCGACGGCCCCGGCCGTGCCGGCGGCCGGTGCCCCCGCGTCCGGCGCGCTGCCCTCCGCGGCCCGCGCGCGCAACACCCGCGAGACCTGGGTGGCGCTGGGGTTCATCGCGCCGACGCTGCTCGGGTTCGTCGTCTTCTACTTCTGGCCGTCGCTGCGCGGGCTGTGGCTCAGCCTCACCGACTACCAGTTCTTCTCCACCAGCTCGTTCGTCGGCCTGGCCAACTACCAGCGGCTGCTGTCCGACGAGACGTTCTGGAACGCGATGGCCGTGACGGTCTGGTACGTCGTGCTCAACATCGGCTTCCAGACCGTGCTGGCGCTGGGGCTCGCGGTGCTCCTGCACCGCCTCACCCGCTCGGTGGTGATCCGCGGGCTGGTGCTGATGCCCTACCTGGTGGCCAACGTCGTGGTCGCCCTGCTCTGGTTCTGGATGCTCGACGCCCAGATCGGGATCGTGAACCAGGTGCTGGGATGGGTCGGGCTCGGCCCGATCGCGTTCTTCGGCAGCGAGTCCTGGGCGATCCCGACCATCGCGTTCGTCAACACGTGGCGCCACCTCGGCTACACGGCGCTGCTGCTCTTCGCCGGGCTGGTGATGATCCCGCGGACGCTGTACGAGGCCGGTCGCGTGGACGGCGCGAGCGAGCTGCAGATGTTCCGCCGGATCACGCTGCCGCTGCTGCGCCCGGTGCTCGCGCTGGTGTTGGTGATCACGGTCGTCGGCTCGTTCCAGGTGTTCGACACCGTCGCGGTCACCACCGCGGGCGGCCCGGCCGACGCCTCCCGCGTGATCCAGTACTACATCTACGACCTCGCCTTCCAGCGCCTGGACTACGGCTACGCCTCGGCGGTGTCGGTGGTCCTGCTGGTGATCCTGTCCCTCGTCGCCTTCGTGCAGCTGCGGCTGATGCGGGCGAACGAGTCGGACCTGTCCTGAGGAGCTGGGAGTGGTCACCGTCGACACCGCCGTCGCACCCGACCGGGGCAGCCGCACCCCCGGCCGGGAGGCCGGGCGCCTCACCGCGGGCCGGGTCGTGGCCTGGGCCTGCCTGATCGCGATCATCGCGCTCACCCTGTTCCCGTTCTACTGGATGCTGCGCACCGCCCTGTCCAACGGCACCACCCTCGCCACCGCCGGCACGTCGTGGCTTCCGGTCGACTTCACCTGGGGAGCGTTCCGGCGCGTGCTCGGGCTGGCCACCCTCGAGGAGGCGCAGGCCGAGGGTGGCACCGGATCCGCGGTCGACTTCTGGGTCTACCTGCGCAACTCGGTGCTCGTCGCGGCGCTGATCACGGCGGGCCAGGTGTTCTTCGGGGCGCTGGCCGCGTACGCGTTCGCCCGGATGCGGTGGCGGGGCCGGGACACGGTGTTCTTCCTGATCCTGACCGCCCTGATGGTGCCGCCGATCTTCACGCAGCTGCCGAACTTCCTGCTGATGCGCGACCTGGGCATCCTCAACACCTACGCCGCGATCGTGCTGCCGTTCTTCTTCATGACGCCGTTCGCGGTGTTCTTCCTGCGCCAGTTCTTCCTCGGCATCTCCCGCGAGGTCGAGGAGGCGGCGCTGCTGGACGGCGCGGGGCACGTTCGCACGTTCTTCCGGATCATCGTGCCGATGAGCTGGGGCCCGATCACCACGCTCGCGCTGCTGCAGTACGTGCAGGCCTGGAACGAGTACTTCTGGCCGCTGCTGGTGGGCAGCGAGCGCAGCGTCCGGACGCTGACCGTGGCGCTGGGCGTGTTCCGTTCGCAGACCCCGAACAGCGGCCCGGACTGGCCCGGCCTGATGGCCGCGACGCTCATCGCGGCGTTGCCGGTGCTCCTGCTGTTCGTCGCCTTCGGCCGCAAGATCGTCGACTCCATCGGCTTCTCGGGGATCAAATGACGCGCACCCGCACCCTCACCGCGCTCGGCGTGGCCCTCGCCGTCGCGCTCGTCCCGGCCTGCGCGGCCGAGCGCCCGCCGGCCGAGCAGGGCGGCTGGGACGACACCGGCGAGGTCACCTACTGGATGTGGGACGCCACCCAGCTGCCGGCCTACCAGCAGTGCGCGACCGACTTCGAGGCCCGCAACCCGGAGATCGACATCGCGATCGAGCAGGTGGGCTGGGACGACTACTGGGGGCGGATGCTCACCGGGTTCGTCGCGAACGCCGCCCCGGACGTGTTCGTGAACCACACCTCCAAGTACGGCGACTACACGGCGCGTGGCCTGATCGAGCCGCTCGACGAGCTGGTGGCCCGCGACGGGCCGGACATGTCCCAGTTCGTCGAGGGCACCGGGGACCTGTGGCTCGGCGACGACGGGAAGCGCTACGGCCTGCCGAAGGACTTCGACGCCGTCGGCATCTTCTACAACGCCGGGATGGCCGCCGAGGCCGGCGTCACGCCCGAGCAGATGCAGAACCTGACCTGGAACCCGCAGGACGGGGGCAGCTACGAGGACGTCCTCGCCCGGCTGTCGGTCGACGCCAACGGCGTGCGCGGTGACGAGCCGGGGTTCGACCCGCGCAACGTCGCGACCTACGGGCTCGGGATCGCCTACCCGCCGGGCGGCGGGTCGGGGCAGACGCAGTGGTCGATGTACACCGCCACCCTGGGCTGGAGCCACACCGACAAGCCGCTGTGGGGTACGCACTTCAACTACGACGACCCGCGCTTCCAGGAGACCATCGCGTGGTGGCGCAGCCTGATCGACAAGGGTTACATGCCGCCGGTGGAGCAGGCGGTCGGCAACGAGCCCGCGCAGCTCATGCAGGCCGGCCGGGTCGCGCTGGTCACCGAGGGCTCCTGGAACATCGCCACCTTCGCCAAGCTCGGCGGCCTCGAGATGGCCACGGCGCCCACGCCCATCGGCCCGCAGGGGTACCGCGCGGCGATGACGAACTCGCTGGCCGACTCGATCTCGGCGGCCTCACCGAACAAGGGCGCCGCCTGGAAGTGGGTGCGCTACCTGGCCTCGCCCGAGTGCCAGTCGGTGGTGGCCCAGGGCGGGGTCGTCGTGCCCGCCATCGCGTCCGCGGTGCCCGCGGCCGAGGCCCGCATCGCGGAGTCCGGCCTGGACATCACCCCGTTCACCCGGCACCTGCGCGAGGGCACGGCGTTCCCGTTCCCGGCCGCGCAGCACGCCGCCGACGTCGATGCGATCATGGAAACGGCGATGGAGCGGGTGATGGCGGGCAACGCCGACGCGTCCTCGTTCACCGCGGTCAACGAGGAGGTCAACGCCCTGTTCACGCAGGGCTGACCGCCCGCCACCGGGGACGGCGGGCGGCGGTCAGGTCGCCGCCGGCGCGCCGAGCACGTGTTCCTGCACCGCGACGGCCGCGGCGCCGCGCGCCCATTCGGTGAACGGGAACGGGCGGACGTCGACCCGCGGTGGGGCGAGCGGCTCCTTGCGGTTCTCCCGCAGGGCGGCGTCGAGCGCGGGACGCGCGACCTCCACCAGGCCGATGCCGTCGCCGGTGAGGATCACCAGCTCGGGGTCGACGAGGGTGGCGATGTCGGCGACGAGCACGCCGAGCGCGCCCGCCGCGTCGTCGACCACCCGGCGGGCGGCCGCGTGGCCGTCCGCGGCGAGCTGCAGCGCCTCGGCGTAGGTGACCTGTCTCCCCACGGCCTGGGCGACGGCACCGGAGATCGCCCGCGACGACACCAGGCCGTGCGCGCACCCGCGGTGGCCGTCCTCGCAGACCGCCCACGTGACGACCGGACGGTGGCCGATCGTCCCGCCGCCGCCGTGCGCACCCTCGACCAACCGATCGTGCACGACGATGCCGCACCCGAGACCGGCCCCGATCGTGATCACGAGCAACGACCGCATCCCGCGGCCGGTGCCGAACCAGTGCTCGGCGGCGGTGAGCGCGCGCACGTCGTTGTCGACGACCGTCGGGAGCCCGGTGGCAGCGGTGAGGAGGTCGGCGAGCCGGACCGGCTCCCGCCAGCCGAGGAAGTGGGCGCGGGCGACGTCGCGGCGCTCGACGACCAGGCCGCCGATCCCGATGCCGAGACCCACCACGTCGGGGTGCGCGGCCCGCAGCGTCTGCACGACGTCGGCAACAGCACTCACGACGGCCGCGGGTCCCGGGTCGGGCAGCGGCGCGGTGTGCTCGGCGAGCACGGTGGCGCGCAGGTCGGTGACCACCGCGAACACCGCGTCACCGGTGATCTTCACCCCGAGGAAGCGGCGCGAGGACGCCCGGATGTCCAGGGGCAGCGACGGGCGCCCGGTGCGCCCGGGTCCCTCGGGACCGTTCTCCGGGCTGCCCTCGACGAGCAGCCCGGAGTCCACGAGCGGGCGGGTGAGCCGGGTGAGCGACCCGGGCGACAGGCCGAGCCTGCGGGCGAGCTGCGCGCGGGGGAGCGGGCCGAACCGCAGGACCTCCACCGCGACGCGCTGCGCACTGCCGTCGAGGGTGGTCCAGTCGTCGGGGAGCGGAGTTCGTTCCGCGACGGAAGTCACCGAGGAACGATAGCTCGCCCGGACGGGAATCCGCCGCACTTTCGCCCGTGTGGGCAGGACGCACCGTCGCTCACCGGACGGGGTCGAAGACCGCGGGGCCGGGGGCCAGGACGTGCGCCGGGTCGTAGCGGTGCTTCAGGGCCGCCAGGTGCTCCCACCGGTCGCCGTAGTGGGTCCGCCAGTCGGCGGGGCCGTAGCCGACGGTGCCGATCGGGTAGCGGGTGCCACCCGCCGCGACCGCACGCTCGACGATGCGGCGGTTGCGTTCCCGCATCGCCTCCGCGAAGCCGGCGTCGGCGCCCGGTGGTCCGGCGGTCATGACCGTGAACAGGTGCACCAGCTCGCTGCCGTCCGCGGCGGGCAGGCGCAGCGACGGGCGGGTGAGCGCGGCCCGGTGGTGGCTGTAGAGCAGCACGAACCCGCCGGCGCCGACGTCGTACGGGGTGAGGTCGGCCAGGACCTCCGCGACGACCGCCTCGACGCGGCTGTCGGGCAGCCACACGGTGACCCACGGCTTGTCGAGCGCGTCCCAGTCCAGCCCGGCGCGCAGGTCGGCGACGGCGTCGTCGATGCGGCAGACGTGCTCCAGGTAGCCCGACTCGCGCACGGTCGCCGCACCCGGGGCCGCGCTCAGCCCGCGCAGGACGTGCGCGTCGTCGACCTCCTCGTGCGCCCCGGCGAACACGAACGCGTTGAGGTGGTGCACCTCGCCCGCCTCGCCGGGCCGCCACCAGTCGCCGTACACCTCGCTGACCTCGCCGCGGCGCACGAGGGTGCGCAGGTCGGCGAAGAACGCGGCCGGGTCGGCGTAGGGGATGCAGTAGCCGCGCACCCGGGCCGGCGCCGGGACGAGCCCGACCGTGGCCTCGGTGATGATCCCGAACTGGCCGAGCCCGGCGAGGACGGCGTCGAAGAGCTCGGGCTCCGCGGACGGCGAGCAGCGGCGCAGCACACCGTCGCCGGTGACGACCTCGAGCGCGCGGACGTGGTCGACCTGGGCCCCCGTCGCGATCGCGGGCGGGATGCCGCCGACCGACAGGGTGCCGCCGACGGTGAGGCCGAGGTAGCCCGTGGCCACCGGGATCGCGAGGCCGTGGGCGTCGGCGGCACGTGCGAGCTCCAGCCAGGTGGCCCCCGCGCCGACGGTCGCGTGGTCGGCGCCGATCGTGGCGACGCCGGCCAGGTCGCGGGCGTCGACCACGACCCCGTCGGGCACGAGCGACTGGCCACCTGTGGTGTTGCCCAGCCCGCGTGCGGCGACCGGCACGCCGTGGTGCCGGCAGTGCGCGACCACCCGCGCGACGTCCCCGGCCGAGCCGGGACGCAGGACGGCGGCCGGGAGCGCGGTCGCGATCCGGCCGGCGTCGGTCGCGTACCGCTGCCGGGTGGCGAGATCCCGGTGCAGGGTGCCGTCCAGCAGGGTGGCGTCGAGGGGCGGGAGGTCCGTCACGCGGGATCCCGGACGATCGGGCAGCTCATGCACCGCGGTCCGCCGCGCCCGCGGCCCAGCTCCCCGCCCGGGACCTCGAGCACCTCGATGCCGTGGCGGCGCAGGTACCGGTTGGTGGTGACGGTGCGCTCGTAGGTGACCACGACGCCCGGCGCGACGGCGAGGGTGTTGCAGCCGTCGTCCCACTGCTCGCGTTCCGCGGAGTGCACGTCCTGCGCGGGCGTGAGCACGCGGATCGCGGGCAGCCGCAGGGCGTCGGCGATCGCGCGGTGCATGTCCTCGGGGCGGTGGTCGGTGAGGTGCAGCTCCTTCTCGCTGTCGCCGGGCCGGATCGTGTAGGCCGGTAGCTCGCCGAGGCCGGCGTACTGCACGAACGTCTCGGCGTCGACCATCGTCAGCACCGTGTCGAGGTGCATGAAGGCGCGGGCCTGCGGCATCCGCAGTGCGACGATCCGGTCCACCTCACCGCCGGCGAACAGCCGCCGGGCCAGGCGCTCGACCCCCTGCGGGGTGGTGCGCTCGGACAGCCCGACGAGCACCGCGCCGTCGCCGAGGACCAGCATGTCGCCGCCCTCGGTGGTGGCGGGCCCGTTGACCGTGCCGTCGGACCAGACGGCGTAGTCGGCGCCGGCGAACAGCGGGTGCCAGCGGTAGACGGCCTCGTAGTGCACGGTCTCGCGCATGCGCGCCTTCTTGCGCATGCTGTTGATCGCCACGCCGGCGTGGATCCACGCCGACGTGTCGCGCGTGTAGAGGTGGTTGGGCAGCGGTTCGAGGACGAAGTCGTCGGCGTCGAGCACGTGGAAGGCGATCGAGCGCGGCTCCGGGATCCGGTCGAGGACCTCCCGCTTCGTGATCCCGCCGACGAGGTGGTCGGCCAGCGTGTCGGCGTCCATCGCGTCCACGCAGTTGCGCAGGGCGTCGATCGCGAGCGGCCCGTACACGCGGTCGTCGAAGATCCGGTCCAGGACGTGCTTGCGTGCCTCCGGGATCTCCAGCGTCGCCCGCAGCAGGTCGCCGAACAGGTGCACGGCCACCCCGCGCTCGCGCAGCAGGGCCGCGAACAGGTCGTGCTCCTCTTGCGCCCGCGCCACCCACAGCACGTCGTCGAACAGCAGCCGCTCCCGGTTGCCCGGCGTCAGCCGCTTCAGCTCGAGACCCGGCCGGTGCAGGATCACCTGCCGCAGCACGCCCACTTCCGAATCCACGCGGTACACGCGGTCCATCGTGCCCGCTCCCCACCGGGCACGATGGGTTCGTGCCGCTGGACCCCCTGGACGAGGAGATCGTCGCGCTGCTCGTGGACGACGCGCGCCGCAGCTACGCCGAGCTGGGTCAGCGGGTCGGGCTGAGCGCGTCGGCGGTCAAGCGCCGGGTCGACCGCCTCCGGGCCGAGGGCGCGATCACCGGGTTCACCGTGCGGCTCGACCCCGCCGCGCTCGGCTGGACCGTCGAGGCGTACGTCGAGATCTACTGCCGCACCCAGACCGCCCCCTCGGTCATCCGCGTGGCGGTGGCCCGGTTCCCCGAGGTCGTCGAGGCCAGCACGGTGTCCGGCGACGCCAACGCCGTGCTGCGCATCCTCGCCACCGACATGCGCCACTTCGAGCAGGTGCTCGAACAGATCGGCGCGCAGCCCTTCGTCGCCCGCACGAAGTCGGTGCTGGTGCTCTCCCCGCTCCTGCGCCGCCCGTCGAGCCCGCCGCCGCAGTGAGGACCCTGCACTGACGCACCCTGCACTCACGGTGGTGATGGCGCGCGGTGCAGGGCCCATCGGCCCGAGTCGATCTCGAAGTGGCGGTCCGGGCCGAGCCAGCGACCGGTCAACGTCCGACCGGTGGGATCGAGCACGAACTGCACGACGCCGTGGTACACCGCGCCCCGGTAGTAGCCGTCGGTCGCGGTGCGCTCGGTCCAGTTGCCCGTGACGAGCAGTCCGTCGGCGACGAGATCAAGTTCCAGCGTGCCGGTGGACGTGGCGGCGCTCCGCCCGACGAGGCGCCCGCGTTCGGCCTGCAGAACGATCTGGTGCGTCCCGTGGAGTTCCTGGTCACGGGCGGTGCTGACGTAGGTGTAGTGGCTCTCCCAGAGCCCGGCGAGCTCGGTCGGTGCCGGCCCGCGGCCCAAGGCGTTCGCGAGAGGTGAACCGGCGGACCGCCCCGCGGCGACCGCGGCAGCCGCGCTCAGCTTCAGCAGCGAGGCACGCCGCTGCTCGGCGGGCAGCCGGCGCGCCCATTCGCCGATGGCGCGGGTCAGCTCACGGAGGTCGAGGTGATCGACCTGCCACGCGAGCGTCTCGGGTTCGGTGCCGACGGCGGGCCGGTCGCTGCCGTGCTCGCCCCAGCCCGCCACCAGGTCGGCGACGTCGCACCCGTAGATCCGGGCCAACCGGTCGAGCACCTGCAATGACGGCATGTGGCCGGTGGGGCTCGGCCAGTTCTCCCAGTAGGAGATGTTCTTGAACGTCCTGGGCTCGTCGGGCCAGCGGCGCGTCCACTCCTGGGCGGTCTCGGCCTGGGTCCACCCGTGCGCGACCCGCATCGCGACCCGGGCGTTGAGCCCGTAGCGGTCCCGCAGCGTCGTGGCGATCTCCGCCCAGGTCCGGCCGTCACCGCGCAACGACTCGGCCAGTGCGACCTGCTCCCGCTGCCGGGCGGAGCGCGCGACCATGCGTGGACGGTACTCCCCGCCGAACAAGGAGTCACCCTGCGGGATCGGGGTGTCACGGGGTGTTCTCGCAGGTGCGGCGGCACGAAGCTCGGTTCGTGCAGGAGGACGAGGAAGGCCCCGCGGAATGGGGACTCGCGGTGGAGCTGGCCGGTATGTCCGAGGTGTGGCGCAGGTTGCTGGAGCTGCACGTCAGCGGGCGGGACGGGCGGTGCACGGGATGCCGTTCGCCGGTGCGCGCCGCGCCGCACTGGCCGTGCACGCTCTACCGCGCCGCGGCGCACGCGCGCCGGATCGCGGCCGACGGGCCGCGGCGCCCGGCGGGGTGACCATCACCGGCCGCCCTCGCGCCTAGTACCGCGACCGGATTCCGCGACCATGATCCGCAGTATCGGGTGCACATGGTTGTGATCACGACAATGGGCAACCGAAAGTTCGGATCATGCCTGCCCTGGGCCGGGGCTGTTCGATCTTCTCCGAACCGCGCTCACCGCCCTCTCGGCGGGTCGTGATCGGCGCATGCGGTCGTCCGGCCGCATCGGTGCGGTTCCGTGACCGCTCTCGCCGATCATGGGCGTTCGGTGTGCGCAACGTTCGGCATCACAGCCGCTGATCAACGCGTGAATCGTGCGTGGATCAGCAGCACTTCGCGATTGTCGGCCGTGATCGGCGCTCCTACCGTGATCCTCGTGACCAGCGTCCTGCCCCGGCCGTCGGCCGCGACGGCGCGCACCGCGCGTCCCCGCCACTACCTCATGTGCCGCCCCGACCACTTCGAGGTGCGCTACGCCATCAACCCCTGGATGCACCCCGACGTCCCCGTGGACCGCGAGCGCGCCCTCGCGCAGTGGGAGGGCCTGCGGCGCGCCTACCTCGACCTCGGCCACCGCGTCGACCTGCTCGAGCCCGTGCCCGGGCTGCCCGACATGGTCTACACCGCCAACGGCGCCACCGTCGTGGACGGGCGGGTGCTCGGCGCGCGGTTCCGCCACCCGCAGCGGGCGGCGGAGGCGCAGGCGCACCGGGCGTGGTTCGCCGCGGCGGGCCACCCGGTCGTCGAGCCCGAGTTCGTCAACGAGGGGGAGGGCGACCTGCTCGTCATCGGGGACGTCGTGCTGGCCGGTTGCGGGTTCCGCACCGACCCGCGCGCCCACGCCGAGGCCGCCGCGGTGCTGGGACGCGAGGTCGTGGCGCTGGAGCTGGTCGACCCCTGCTACTACCACCTGGACACCGCGATCGCGGTGCTCGACGAGACGACGATCGCGTGGCTCCCCGCCGCGTTCACGCCCGCGGCGCAGCAGGTGCTGCGCGCCCGGTTCCCCGATGCGGTCGTCGCCGACCCGGCCGACGCCGCGGTGCTCGGGCTCAACGCGGTGAGCGACGGGCGCCACGTCGTGCTCCCCGCTCAGGCTGTCGGCCTGGCCGCCACGCTGGCCGAGCGCGGCTTCATCCCCGTTCCCGTGGACCTGTCGGAGCTGCGCAAGGGCGGCGGCGGTCCCAAGTGCTGCACGCTGGAGGTACGCGCATGACGCTCACGACATCGCCCCGGGACTCCGTGACGGCCCGGCACGAGACGCTCGTGCAGGAGCACTCGGCGCACAACTACCACCCGCTCCCGGTGGTGGTGGCCCACGGCAGCGGTGCTTGGGTCACCGACGTCGAGGGCCGCCGCTACCTCGACTGCCTCGCCGGCTACTCGGCGCTCAACTTCGGGCACCGCCATCCCGACCTGGTCGCCGCCGCGCACCGCCAGCTCGACCGGCTGACGTTGACCAGCCGAGCCTTCGGCAACGACCAGCTCGGCCCGTTCTGCGCCGAGCTCGCGGCGCTCGTGGGCAAGCAGCGCGTGCTGCCGATGAACACCGGCGCCGAGGCCGTCGAGAGCGGGTTGAAGGTCGCGCGCAAGTGGGGCTACGAGGTCAAGGGCGTGCCTGCGGACCGGGCCCGGATCGTCGTGGCCGCGGGCGGCTTCCACGGCCGCACGATCAGCATCGTCGGCTTCTCCACCGACCCCGACGCCCGCGGCGGCTTCGGGCCCTTCACCCCGGGCTTCGACGTGGTGCCCTACGGCGACCTGGACGCGCTCGCCGCCGCCGTCACCCGCGACACCGTGGCGGTGCTGCTCGAGCCCGTGCAGGGCGAGGCCGGGGTGGTCGTGCCGCCCGGCGGCTACCTCGCCGGGGTCCGGGAGGTCTGCGACAACGCGCGCGTGCTCTTCGTCGCCGACGAGGTGCAGTCCGGCCTGGGCCGAACCGGGGACGTGCTCGCGACCCGCGCCGCGGGCGTCGACGCGGACGTGTACCTGCTCGGCAAAGCGCTGGGCGGGGGCATCGTGGCGCTCTCGGCCGTGGTCGCCGACGACGAGGTGCTCGGCGTGCTGCGCCCCGGTCAGCACGGCAGCACGTTCGGGGGCAACCCGTTGGCCTGCGCCGTCGGCCGGGCGGTGCTGGAGCTGCTCGCCGACACCGGGCCGCACGGGATGCTCGCCTCGGCCCGCCGGCTCGGCGACGTGCTGCACGCCCGGCTCGAGACGCTGGTCGGCCACGGTGTCTTGGCGGTGCGTGGCGCGGGGCTGTGGGCCGGCGTGGACATCGACCCGCGGCTGGGCAGCGGCCGTGCGGTGAGCGAGGCGCTGGCCCGCCGCGGCGTGCTGGTCAAGGACACCCACGGCGCGACGATCCGCCTCTCCCCGCCGCTGGTGGTCACCGAGGACGAGATCGCCCTCGCCGTCGACGCGCTCGCCGACGTGCTGGCCACCGACCTCTGACCCCCGGCCGCCGCGGCGTCAGGCCCGAGTCGAGGCCCGGGCGGCTCGGCGGTTCAACCAGGCGATCGGCGGGGTGAGCGCGCGGCCGATGAGGCGGTAGGCGCGGGCGTCGAGGTAGGGGTCGCGCTCCTCGAACGCCACGCGGGCCCGCGGGTGCTCCCCGAGGACGCGACCCGGTCGGGGGAACGTGCGCGTGGCCTCGAGCCCGACGAGGTGCTTGATGTTCTTGTAGCCGTACTGGCCGGGACTCACGAGGCGCAGCGGAGCCCCGTGGCCGTCCCCGAGCGGCCGGCCGTCGAGCCCGTCGGCGAGCAGGACGTCGTCGGCCAGCGCGTCCCGCAGGTCCAGGACCGCCGTCACGCCGTCGGCGCCGCGGGCGATGACGGCGACCGCGCCGGCCGGCCGACACCGCGGAACGACGAGCTGCTCCCAGAACTGCCGGAAGGAGACGCCCGACCACTGCAGGCCGGTGGCCGACCAGGTGGCGACGCAGTGGAAGTCGGCGGTCCGCTCGACGCGGGGGAGCGCGTCGAGCACATCGGCGAGCGGGAGCCGCAGCTCGTGCTCGACCGCGCCGGTGACGGTGAGCTCCGGGACGTCCGGTACCGGGGGCCGGGACAGGAACGGCACGCCGAAGCGGGGGAAGTCGCGGCGCCGGCGCTGGCCGGGCGGGAGACCGGCCCGGGAGGAGCTTTCGGTGGCCGTCGGCTCGCGTGGTGTTCCCATGTCGCCAAGGGTGGGACGACCGCCGGTCCCCACCACTCCCGCACGAGGGGGAACCTGCTCCCTCCGGAGGGGGATGTCCGAGGAGTACGCCGCAGCGGCCCTCCCCGCCAGGGCGTACGACTCGCAGCGCTCAGGAGCCGGTGATCGATCCCAGCAGCACGTGAGCGCGGGCCCTGCGACCGTGGTGTGCGGCTCGTGGCGATCGATGAGCGGTGATCCGTCAGCGCGGCTCCTCACACCGCGTCGAGGACCAGCACCCAATCCTGCTCGTCCGGAGCCGTGTACGTGCCGGCCCCGTGCGCCTCGCCGTTGTGGGACTCGCCGGGCTGGGACTCACCCGTGCGCGGGTCGAACCACGTGACCTGCGGGCTGCTGCTCGCCAGCGCGGAGGTGTCCACGCCGATGGAGCCGCCCTCGGGCAGGTAGACCATGGCCCAGCTCCCGGACTGCGACCGGATGGCGCGTCCGGTGCCGGAGGTGATCAGCGACTGGTCGGGAACCCGATCGGCGTAGGACCGGGAGAGCACGAGGTCCTTGAGGTGGTGCATCTGCGTGGCGCCCTCGTGCAGGATCGCGTCCTGCCACGCGTCGCGAACCTCGTACGGCGCGTCCATGCCCGGCTCCCAGAACTGGTGCACGGCGCCGTCGCCGTAGGTGTGCCCCGCGGCACCCGAGAAGACCTGGAAGTAGGCCGCGCCCCGGGCGTGCGAGGCGGTCTTCCAGCCCTCGTCGGAGTTCCAGTTGAACGGGTGCTCCTCGTAGAACACCTCGCTGTCGATCACCGGCTTGACCGGGCTCCTGCCGTAGTCGTCGACCAGCAGCGTGGTGAGCTCCGCGAACGACACGTTCTTGTGGCTGCCCTGGATCATGTTGAAGTCGATGACCGGGCTGTCGTTGGGGAACATCTCCGTGGAGGACTCCTCGCCCCACGGGTGGAACGAGATCAACCGGTCGTGGGTGTCGGTGGCGCGGATGCCCTCGGCCAGTGCGCTCCACACCTGCGGGGTGTTGCCGCCCGCGTTCGACTCGCGGTCGCCGCCGAGGACGAAGAAGACGCCCTTGCCGCCGTAGCGCTCGCCGAGGAACTCCCCGTACGAGCGGGCGTTGGAGGCGTCGAGCACCTCCGGTCCGTCCTGCACCATGCTTCCCCAGGCCGCCCAGAGCGCGACGTACATCCCCTGGTCGTTGGCATGGTCGATCATGTGGTCGACGTCGTCCCAGTAGTCGTTGTCGGGGCCCTCGCGCACGTCCGGCCGGGCGGGGTCGTCGTCGACCAGCGGGATGTGGCCGGCCGGGGTGGGGACGTCGAGGCCGCCCTTCTCGGCGAGGGCCACCGCCTGGATGACGGTGAACCCCTGTGCGGCGCGGGTGTCGAGGTAGAGCCGGGCGTCCTCCCGGTCGGCCCGGTGGAACAGCTCCCACCCCGTGTCGGCCAACCAGAAGAACGGCCGCCCGTCGGGGTGCTGGAGGAACCGCCCGTTCTCCGAGACCTCGACGGGGGCGAGGCCCGTTGCCCCGGCGGGCTCCTGCCCGCCGCGTGCGGGGGGTGGCCGCTGCGAGGAGATGCCCTCGGACGCGAACCGGCGCGGGGGCTCGGCGTGCGAACCGGTGAGCAACGACTCCAGGTCCGCGCGCGTCGGCTCCTCCTCGCCGGTGATGGCGAAGTAGGCCATCCCCGCGTCGGACACATCGCCCTTCTCGGCCAGCTCGAGCCGGGAGTACAGCCACTCCATCGCGGGGTCGCCGGAGCTGCGCAGGTAGTCCCAGTCGGACATGTCGGTCGGACCGAGGTTGCTGTTCTGGTCGGGGATCTGCGTGCGCCGGCAGCCGAGGTCGATCACGTCGTCGTAGGAGTGGCCGCCGTGGTCGGTCTCCCCGTGCGTCTGGTTGAACGTGCCCTCGCCGTGCGAGACGCACCTGACGTTCCCGCGGGCCTGCGGGTCGGCGGCGTCGAAGGCCATCCAGGCGGTCTCCATCGGACCCGCGAGCACGATCGTGAGCTCGTCGTCGGGCGTGGAGGCGTTGATCTCGGCCGTGAGGTCCTCCACGCCGGCCGCGAGCCCGTCGGGGTCCGCGGCGTCGTAGAAGACCGAGCGGTCGAACCCGAACCGTTCCGCCGCACCGAGGACGCTCTCGGTCATGTTCTCGCGATGCGTGGGGTCGGAGTCCCAGATGTGGTTGTCGTAGGTGTAGTTCACCAGGTTCGGCTGCAGGCCGCGCTGGGCCAGGATGGCCAGGGTCATGGGCGCGGAGGCCCAGTCGTCCTCGTCGTGCTGGTTGCCGTCGGCGGCAACGGCGATCCGTCCGACACCGCCGGCAGGCGCGGGAGCGGTGTCGTCGGGGTCGCGTTCTTGCGGGGGGTCATCCTGCTCGGCGCCCCCGCAGCCGGCGGGGGGCGGGCTGTCGGCCGTGATGCCCTGCCGCTCGAGGGCGTCGCGCAGGCGCCGGGCCCGGGCATCGTCCTCGCCCGCGAGCGACCCCGCGAGCCGCACCGCGGCGGCGTGCCAGTCGCAGGGGTCCTGGCCGGCGTGGCCGGGCACCGCGTCGGGCGGTGCCGGGGTGATCTCCCGTACCTGGACGGCGGTCGCCTCCACGTCGGGTGCCGGCGCTCCCACGCCGGACGTGGCCGCGGCGAGCACGGCGAGGGCGGCGACCGCAGGCCAGGCGAAGAACCTCACTGCGGGGATCCTCCTCGACACGCGCCGCGTTCGTGGCGTTTTCGCCTCATCCGATCGGGCATCCGGGGCAGTCACGCGAGGGTGACCTCCAGGTGCGGGACGTGCGCGCTCTCGGCGGAGGAGAACCGCTTCCACGCGAGCGGATCGTGTTCGTCGCTCGCGCGCAACTGGACGGTCCCGGTCGGGGCGCCCGCGCCGGCCCAGCCCCGCACGAGCTCGCTGACGTCGACGCCGGACCACCCGCCTGCGCAGGCGGTGTGCCCGCGGGTGTCGGTGCTGGTGGCCCACAGCCGGTCGGCCACCGGCTGGTTCGCCCACCGGGTCCCGGGCCCCGCGGCCGGCGCGGTCCACACCTCCCACGCCCGCGGCCGGCACGAGGCCGACCAGTCCTGGTGCACGAGCAGCCGCGCAGACATGACCTGCTGCCCGGCGAGCGACGCGGTGTCCCAGGTCAGCAGGCTGCGCGCCACAGCGGTCCCGTCGTAGCTGCCCAGCCGCAGGTCCGGGTCGCCGGAGAGGTCGGAGCGCAGCACGGTGGTCTGCACCGTCGTGTCGAACGGCACGGGCGCAGGCCCCGTGGGTGCGGCGGCCACCACCCGGCTCACCGCGGACTCGGTCTCCACCATCGACTCCCCGGCGATCGACTCCCCGGCACCCGCCGGCTGGCCGTCGCGGCGCAGCGTCAACGGCGGTACGGGGGCCGCGGCCGGGTCGGTCCGGTGCAGGGCCGCGAGGAAGCCGCTGCTGGTGGCCGCCACGACCAGGTCGTGGCCCGGCAGGGCCTGCGGGTAGGTGGCGCGGTGGCCCGCCAATCGCGGGGCGGGCAGCGGCGTGGTCCATTCCAGCGCCGCGCTGCCGCCGCCGGCGAAGCGGACGACCGGCCCGGTCGGGGGCAGCGTGAGGTCGTGCGCGACCGCGGTGGGACGCACGACGCCGTCCGGGCCGGCCACGAGGGTGAGGTCGATGGGACGCCACTGCGTGCCCTGGCGCAGCCGGACCGGCCCGGCGTGCAGGGTCACGGCGCGGGTCCCGTCCGGGTTGCGGACGGTCGTGCTCGTCTCGGTGAGTGCCTGTTCTGTCGTCGCGCCCGGCGGTGCGGCGTGCGCCGCGGTGGGCACCGCCACCGCCGCGAGCCCCGCCGTCGCCACCATCGCCACCGCGCCGAGCGCGCTTACCAGCCGTTGTCGAGGCTCTCGCGTCACGACCGCAACGGATAGGCCCGGCGGTGGGGTGCTGACAAGATCAACGGGCGATGCCCCCACCCGTGGACCGCAGGTCCACCCGTTGGGGGCGGGAGATCAGTGCACGTGGCCGAACGGACGCGCCTGCGCGCCGGCGTCGGTGAGCAGTTCGGGGCGGAGCATGCCGAACAGCACGGTGAGCAGGAGCTCCGCGGTGACCTCGGCGGGCTCGTCGGGGTGGTTGATGCTGCGCAGCAGCAGCAGGTTCGCGATCATCCCGCTGGCCTCGAGCGCCGTGGGGTACGCGCGGAGCTCGCCGGTGAGCTGGCCGTGCTCGATCAGCACCCGCAGCGGCTGCGGGACCGGGGCGAGCGTGCGGGGGTCGATGTCGTCCCCCGGGTCCGGCGGTCCGGCGATCTTGATCGTGTACTCCTCGACCGCGGACCAGAACGCCGCCGTGAGCTTGCGGTTGCGCTGGCTGATCCGGGCGAGCGCCCGGACCTGGTCGGTGAGGGCGTCCACGACGGGCCGATCGGTGCGCACGTCGTGGTCGGCCTGGATCAGCAAGGGGTGCACCAGCGGGCTGTAGACGCAGCCGACGAGCACGTGCTTGGACGGGAAGTGGTTGTACGCGGTGGCCGCGCTGACGCCCGCCGCGGCGGCGATGTCCTCCATGCGCGTGTTCGCCCAGCCCCGGGCGCCGAACGTCGCGTCGGCCGCGTCGAGGAGCGCCCGACGCGTACGGTCGCGCTTCGTCTGCGCCGCCCGTGCACGCGGGTCGTCCAGAGGAGTGGGGTCGGAGGCTGCCATTGGGCGCAGCGTAACCGTTTTCGGGCCGAACTGCTCTTGACTCCAACTTGGGTGCAACACCAGACTGCGTACTTGAGCGTCGAACGACTCCGGCGGGGCAGGGCACGGCGCCACCGGAGGGGCAACGGGGAGTCGGCACCTGCGGTCGGGGGACGCAGCAGGTATCTCGCCGAGTCCCCGGTGTCTCACAGCAGCGAGAAGTAACACGCAGCAGTACCCAGCACGATCGCAGTGCGCGCCACCCGGATGGCACCGGGCGGCGCGGCCGTTGTCGCCGGTGGCGGTCCGCCACCGGTGCAGGGGGAGGGGAACCCGATGAACGTGTTCGACCAGTGCTGCCGCCGCACCACCGGCGCGCACCAGGTGCCGCCGGACGCACGACGATGAGCGCCCTCGCGGTGGCCGGAGCCGGGCAGGTCGCGCCCGCGGTTGCCCCGGTGCTCGACGTCGCGCAGGCCCCGGTCATGCCGAACCACGATCCCGGCCCCGCCGGTGCCGCCGGTCCCGTCGCCGGTCCGGTCGCCGCTGCCGGCGAGCCCGACCCGCCGGTGTTGGAGAGCCTGCTCCGCGGAGCGGTCGCCGGCGAGCCGCGGGCCCGCGAGCGGCTGCTCGAGGAGATCCACCCGCTGGTGTTGCGCTACTGCCGGGCCCGGCTGGGCCGGCAGGAAACCGTGATCGGCGCTGCGGAGGACGTGGCTCAGGACGTCTGCCTCGCCGTCGTGAACGCGCTGCCGACCTACACGTTGCGGGGTCTGTCGTTCCGGGCCTTCGTCTACGGGATCGCGGCGCACAAGGTCACCGACGCGTTCCGGGCGATCGGGCGCAACCGGGCCGAGCCGATGGCCGACCTTCCCGACTCCCCGGTCGTGCACGACGGGCCCGAGCACCGCCTGCTGCAGGCCGAGCTCACCGAGCGGCTCGGCGCGCTGCTGCACCGCCTCACCCCGCGCCAGCGCGAGGTGCTGGTGCTGCGGATCGCGGTCGGTCTGTCCGCCGAGGAGACCGCGCTCATCGTCGGGTCCACCCCGGGAGCCGTCCGGGTCACCCAGCACCGCGCGCTGAACCGGCTGCGGCGCAAGGTCGTCACCGCGGGAGTGGCCACCAAGGAGCTCGACGAGGCCGACAACCCGGAGTGACCGATCCGGTGCACCCGGCGTGCCCTGACCGTGCCCGGGGGCCCGCGGGGGGTAACCTGGCGACGATCAACATCGGTCGTGCGGTGATCCGTACGGACTCCGGGGAGGCAACGTGGCGGCTGGCCAGATCGCGGCGCTCATCGCCGCGGGGGCCTTCGTGGTCCTCGTGCTGCTGCTGGCCGTCCCGCTGCTCAAACTCGGGCGCACCCTCGACGAGGCCACCGTCGCCATCCGCAAGGCCCACGAGGGCAGCGACCCGCTGCTGCGCAACGCGCAGACCACCCTGCACCAGGTGAACACGCAGCTGGAGCGGGTGGACGGCATCACCTCCAGCGCGCGCACGGTGTCGAGCAACGTGTCGGTCCTGACGTCGCTGTTCACCGCCACCCTCGGCGGCCCGCTGGTGCGCGCCGCGGCGCTCACCTACGGGGTCAGCAAGGCGGTCAAGGCCCGCCGCGCGGGCCGCGACGCCGGTGCCCACTCCCTGCGCACGCGCCCGGGACGCCGGAAGGGCAAGCGGTGAGCGAGCTTGCGAGCGAACCAGTGACACGACGCCTGCGCGAGGTCGTGCGATGAAGCGGCTGTTCTGGCTGGGGCTGGGGCTCGCGGTGGGCGTGTACGCCACCCGGCGGGCCACCGAGGCCGCGCAGAGCCTCACGCCGGCCGGTCTCGGCGCCAACCTGGCCGACGGCCTGCGCGAGCTGGGCGCCGGGCTGGGTGCCTTCGGCGCCGAGGTGCGTGCGGGGATGTCCGAGCGGGAGCGCGAGCTCGCCACGCTGGTGGAGCGCCGTACGGGCGCACCGCTGCCGTCGGTGGTCGACGCCTTCGCCGACCCCGAGCCGGCACCGACTCCGTACGCGCGAGCGCCCAGGGCAGGGCGACGCGGCCCAGGGGCCTGACCCGCCCCCCGTGGCGTCCCCCTGCCGTCCCGCGTCCCGCTCGCTGCGGGAGACTGGTCCGCGTCGTCCCACGCCGCGCCCGCCTCCCGCTCGACCCTTGGAAGCCACACCGTGCAGACCCACGAGATCATCCGTCGTTTCACCGAGCACTTCACGAATGCCGGGCACACGCGCGTGCCCAGCGCGTCGCTGATCCTCGACGATCCCAACCTGCTGTTCGTCAACGCGGGGATGGTGCAGTTCAAGCCGTACTTCCTGGGGCAGGTGCCGCCGCCGTACCCGCGGGCCACGTCGATCCAGAAGTGCGTGCGCACGGGCGACATCGACGAGGTCGGGCGGACCACCCGGCACAACACGTTCTTCCAGATGGCCGGGAACTTCTCCTTCGGCGACTACTTCAAGGAAGGCGCGATCCAGCTCGCCTGGAACCTGGTCACCGGTAGCCAGGACGAGGGCGGCTTCGGCTTCGACCCCGACCGCATCTGGCCCACCGTCTACCAGGACGACGACGAGGCGTTCGAGCTGTGGCGGCGGATCAGCGGCCTGCCCGCGGAGCGCATCCAGCGCCGCGGCGGCGAGGACAACTACTGGGACATGGGCGTGCCCGGTCCCGGCGGGCCGTGCTCGGAGATCTTCTACGACCGCGGGCCCGAGCACGGCCGGGACGGCGGGCCCGCCGTCGACGAGGACCGGTACATCGAGATCTGGAACCTCGTCTTCATGCAGGACGAGCGCGGCGAGCTGTCGCCCAAGAAGGGACACCGGCCGGTCGGCACGCTGCCGAGGAAGAACATCGACACCGGCATGGGCATCGAGCGGGTGGCCTACCTGCTGCAGGGCGTCGAGAACGTCTACGAGACCGACCTCGTGCGGCCGGTGATCGCGCGCGCCGAGGAGTTCTCCGGGCGCCGCTACGGCAGCGACCACGCCGACGACGTCCGGTTCCGGGTGATCGCCGACCACGCCCGGTCCGGCCTGATGATCATCGCCGACGGCGTCACCCCGTCCAACGAGGGCCGCGGCTACGTCCTGCGCAGGCTGCTGCGCCGGATCGTCCGCTCGGCGCGGCTGCTCGGCGTGCACGAGCCCGTGCTCGGCGCGTTCGCCGAGGTCGTGCGCGACACCATGGCGCCCGCCTACCCGGAGGTCCAGACCGACTTCGAGCGCATCTCGGCGGTGATGCGTGCGGAGGAGGAGGCCTTCCTCGCCACGCTGACCGCGGGCTCGCGGATCTTCGACACCGCGGTGGCGGAGACCAAGCAGGCCGGCAACCTGGTGCTTCCCGGCGACCGGGCCTTCCAGCTGCACGACACCTACGGGTTCCCGATCGACCTGACCCTGGAGATGGCCTCGGAGGCCGGCCTGGAGGTCGACCAGGACCGGTTCCGCGCCCTGATGCAGGAGCAGCGTTCCCGGGCGAAGGCCGACGCGGCCAAGCACAAGGTGGGCCACGGCGACGGGTCGGTCTACCGCACGGTGCTCGACCAGCACGGCAGCACCGACTTCCTCGGCTACACCGAGCTCGCCGCCGAGGCCACCGTCATCGGGCTGCTGGTCGACGGTCAGCCGGTCCCGGCCGCGCGGGAGGGTGGGCAGGTCGAGGTGGTCCTCGACCGCACCCCGTTCTACGCGGAGGCCGGCGGCCAGCAGGCCGACACCGGCGAGCTGCGCGGCGCGTCGTTCACCGTGCGCGTCGAGGACGTGCAGTCCCCGGTGGCCGGGCTGCGGGTGCACCGCGGCACGGTCGTCGCCGGCGAGGTGTCGCTGGACGCGTCGGTCGTGGCGGAGGTCGACCGGTCCCGCCGATCCTCGGTGTCGCGGGCCCACACGGCCACCCACCTCGTGCACGCCGGTGTCCGGGGCGCGCTGGGCAACGCCGCCGCCCAGGCCGGTTCGCTCAACGCGCCGGGAAGGCTGCGGTTCGACTTCACCTCGCCCACGGGTGCCGTCGCCCCTGCGGCGCTCTCCGAGATCGAGGACGAGGTCAACACCGTCCTGCAGGAGAACCGCGAGGTCGAGGCCTACGAGACGTCGATGGACGAGGCCCGCAGGCTCGGCGCCATGATGCTGTTCGGCGAGAAGCACGGCGACCGCGTCCGCGTGGTCGACATGGGCGACTACTCGCGGGAGCTGTGCGGAGGCACCCACGTCGGGCGCACCGGCGAGATCGGCATGATCAAGGTCCTCTCGGAGGCCTCGATCGGCTCCGGGGTGCGGCGCGTGGACGCCCTGGTCGGGTTGGACGCGTTCCGGCACCTCTCCAAGGAGCACCTGCTGGTCTCCACGCTCGCCGACCAGCTCAAGGCCCGCCCCGACGAGCTGCCCGAGCGCATCAACGGGCTCGTCGAGCGGCTGCGCACCGCCGAGCGGGACCTGGAGAAGGTCCGCGCCGACGCGGTGCTGTCGTCGGCCGGCGCACTCGCCGAGGGCGCCGAGGACGTCGACGGGGTCGCGCTGGTCGCGGTCGCCGCCCCGGACGGGGTCGGCGGCAACGACCTGCGGGCCCTCGCCTCCGACGTGCGCGGCCGGCTCGGGTCGCGGCCCGGTGTCGTCGCGCTGTTCTCCTCGGACGGCGAGAAGGTGGCGTTCGTCGTCGCCACCACGGCGGCGGCCCGCGACCGGGGGCTCGCCGCGGGGAAGCTGATCCCGGCGTTCGCCTCCGCCGTGGGCGGTCGCGGCGGCGGCAAGCCGGACCTCGCGCAGGGCGGCGGCACCAACCCCGCCGGCGTCCCGGAAGCGGTCGCGGCGCTGCGCGCTGCATTGCGCGCGTGACGCGCGGGCGCCGCCTGGGCATCGACGTCGGCGCCGTCCGGGTCGGGGTCGCGATCTGCGACCCCGACGGCGTGCTCGCCACGCCGCTGGTCACGGTGCCCCGTGACGTCGAGGGCGAGTCCGACCTGCGGGCCATCGCAAGCCTGGTCGTCGAGCACGAGGTCGTGGGCGTGGTCGTCGGGCTGCCGCGTACGCTCGCGGGCCGCGAGGGCGCGGCCGCGGAGGCCGCGCGGGTGTTCGCCGACGCGCTCGCCGGCGTGGTCGACGTGCCGCTCGAGCTGTCCGACGAGCGGCTCACCACCGTGGTCGCCACCCAGCAGCTGCGTGCACGGGGCGTGAAGGGCCGCAAGCAGCGGGCCGTGGTCGACCAGGCCGCGGCCGTCGCGATCCTGCAGGGCTGGCTGGACGCGCACCGCGGTTGACCCGCGAGTGCAGCTGCCGCCGCGGGGCTGGTTACTCTCCGGTCTCGTGAGTCCGGACGGATGGGATCAGCGACCGCCGCCCCGTCAGCGGGGCGAGGGCGGCCGTCATGGTGCTCGTCCCGGGCCACCGCAGGCCCCACCGCACCGCCGGCAGGCGCCGGAGTCGGGCAGTCCCACCGTGCCGGTGCCCGTGGCGGGTCGCCGGGAGCTCCCGCCACCTCCGCGACGCGAGATCGGTCCGCCGTTCGACCGTCGTGAGCCCGCACCGCCGGTGCACCGGCAGGACGCCGGGCCTGCGTCGGATCGGCGCGAGCCCGTGCCGGCTCGGGAGCAGGAGGCACCCGGCTCGTCGGCGCCCGAGCCGGCGCCCGCCTCCCCACGGAGCTCGCGGCATACCGAGAACGGGGCTCCTCGGCGCAAGCGCAGGCGCACGACCGTCGTCCTGCTCGCGCTCCTGCTGCTCGGCGGGATCGCCGCTGGGGGCGCCTACACGTTCTTCACCTGGTTCGCGGCGCCCGACTTCGAGGGCACCGGCGTCGGTGACGTCGTCGTCCAGGTCGAGGACGGCGACTCGACCACCCGCATCGGCAACGAGCTCGTCGACAGCGGGGTCGTGAAGAGTGCGAAGGCATTCACCAACGCCGCGGCGGACGACGAGCGGATGCGCGCCGTGCAGCCCGGCTACTACCAGCTGCGGCGGGAGATGTCCGGCGCCTCGGCCGTGGCGCTGATGCTGGACCCGGCCTCGCGCGTCGGGCAGCTGGAGATCCGCGGCGGTGTTCAGCTCGACGACACGAGCGCCCCCGACGGCAGCGTCGCCCCCGGCGTGCTCAGCCTGATCTCGCAGGCCACCTGCGTCCGGCGGGACGGCGAGGAGCAGTGCGTGTCGGTCGAGGAGCTGCGCACCACCATGAGCGAGACCGACCCGGCGGCACTCGGGGTCCCGGCGTGGGCGCTGGAGGACGTGGCCGAGGCGGAGCCGCGACGTCGCCTGGAGGGCCTGCTGCTGCCCGGGCGCTACGACGTCCACCCCGGCTCCACGGCGGTCGACGTCCTGAGCGACCTGCTGGCCGCCTCGGCCGCGCGACTGGAGGCCACCGGCCTCGTCTCGGGCGCGCAGAGCATCGGTTCCTCCCCCTACGACGTGCTGACCATCGCCTCTCTCGTGGAGAAGGAAGCGATCACCCCGGACATGCCCCAGGTCGCCCGGGTGATCTACAACCGGCTCGGGGCCGGGCGCCGCCTCGAGCTGGACTCGATGGTGAACTACCCGCTCGACCTGCAGGCACTGCGCACCACGGCGGAGGACCGCACGCGGCCCGGCCCGTACAACAGCTACGTGGTCACCGGGCTGCCGCCCACGCCCATCGCGGCGGCGGGCCAGGAGGCCATCGCCGCGGCGCTGGAGCCCGAGGCCGGGCCGTGGATGTACTTCGTGCGCTGCCGGTCCGACGGCACCTCCTGCTTCGCCGAGACCTACGAGGAGCACGACACCAACGTCCGCGAGGCGCGCGCCAACGGCGCCTTCTGACAGCGCCGGGCCCCACGAGGCCCGCCGCGGGATGTCGACCTCAGTCCTCGGGACGGCCGAAGAACCCCGGCGGTGGCATCGGCGAGGGGGAGGTGCTGCGGTCGCCGGGCACGGGCACGCCGTCCGCGAGCCCGCGGGCGTCCGGCCCGGGGAGCACCCGGGCGGGGAACGGGTCGCCCGCCGCACGTCGGACCAGCCCGTCCACCGGGAGCGGCGTCGCGGACGCCAGCAGGACGAGGTTGCCGAACCGCCGCCCGTGCAGCAGCGAGGGAACGGCCATCACGGCGATCTCGGGGAACACCGCTGCGGCCGCCGCCACCTGGCTGCGGGCGAACCCGAGCCGCCCTCCGTCGGCGACGTTCGCCGCGTACACCCCGCCCGGGGCGAGCACGGCCGCCGCGGCGCGGACGAACTCCACCGACGTGAGGTGCGCCGGGGTGCGGGCACCGGCGAACACGTCCAGCACCAGCAGGTCCACCGATGCGGGCGGCAGCCGGGCGAGGGCGGCCCGCGCGTCCCCGACCGTGACCTCGATCCCCGTGCCGTCGGCGGGCAGCCGGGAGCCGACCAGGTCGACGAGGCCCGCGTCCAGTTCGACCACCCGCTGCGGCGAACCGGGACGCGTCGCCGCCACGTAGCGGGCGAGAGTCCACGCCCCGCCCCCGAGGTGCAGCACCCGTAACGGGGAGGTCGGCGGCGCCACGAGATCGACCACGTGGCCCAGGCGGCGGACGTACTCGAACTCGAGGTGCAGCGGGTCGTCCAGGTCGACGTGCGACTGCGCCGTGCCGTCGAGCAGCAGCGTCCACCCCTGCGGCCGGTCGGGATCCCCGACGAGCTCGGCTCGGCCGTGGTCCACGTCCGCGCTGATGACCGCGCGCGCCACCCGGTCCGTCCGTTGCCTCTGCACGCCACGATCCTGCCTCTGCCACGGGAGCGCACGGCATGCGCACCCGGTGCCCAGCGCTGGTTGTCCACCTCGCCCTCCCGCCGTCCACAGCCCGTCGTCGGCTCTGTGCGCGGTGTCCTGTGACGTCGAGGATCGAGGGCGGGCACCGGATTGCGGGGGGTGATGGCCGTGCTGGCGGTCGTGCTGGCGGTGGCGGGAGCGGTGGCGGGGGCCGGGGCGCGGCTCCTGCTGGGTCGGCTGCGCCGTGGCGCGCGGGTGCCGGTGCCGTGCTGCGAGGTCGCGGTGGCGGTGCTCTGGGCGGGCACCGGGCTGGCTCGGGCCGCAGGGCTGCTGCCACTCACCTGGCTACCGGTCCTGCTGGGGCTCGGGTGGCTGGCCGTCGCGGCCGGCGCCGTCGACGTCCTGCACCGGCGGTTGCCCGACGCCCTCACGGTGCCCGCGCTGCCGGTGGCGCTGCTGCTCCTGCTGCCGGTGGGGCCCGCGGCCGTCGTGCGCGGGGCGGCCGGCGCGGCGGTGGCCGTGGCCGTGCACGCCGCGGTGCACCTGCTCGACCGGCGGGCGGTGGGCGCGGGCGATGTGAAGCTCGCGGCGTCGCTCGGCGCCGTCCTGACCGCGGTGGCGTGGCCCGCGCTCGCGGTGGCCGCGGTGCTGGCCGCCGTCCTCACCGCGGTCGCCGGACTGCTCGGCGCCGCGGGTCCCGCCGGTGCCGGCGCGCCTGCCCGCAGGCTCCCGCGCCCGCGCTCCGGGGCAGCCGTGGCGCACGGGCCGTCGATGCTCGCCGCCACCTGGCTGGTCGTCACCTGCCTGGCCGGTGTGGGGGCGGCCGGTGGCTCGGGCGGGGGGTGAGAGAATCTCCCCGTGCTGCGTTGGATCACCGCCGGGGAGTCCCACGGTCCTGCCCTGATGGCCGTGCTGGAGGGCATGGTCGCCGGGGTCGAGATCACCACCAAGGAGCTCGCCGCGGAGCTGGCGCGCCGCCGGCTCGGGCACGGCCGGGGTGCCCGGATGAAGTTCGAGGCCGACGAGCTCGAGGTCATCGGCGGTGTCCGTCACGGTGTCACGCAGGGCGGGCCGGTGGCCGTGCGGATCGGCAACACCGAGTGGCCGAAGTGGGAGACGGTGATGGCCGCCGACCCCGTCGACCCCGCGCTGATCGCCGAACGCGCCCGCAACGCCCCTCTCACGCGCCCGCGCCCCGGCCACGCCGACCTCGCCGGCATGACGAAGTTCGGTTTCGACGACGCGCGGCCGGTGCTGGAGCGCGCGAGCGCCCGTGAGACGGCGTCCCGGGTGGTGCTGGGCACGGTGGCGAAGGCGTTCCTCGCGCAGGCGTTCGACGTCGCGATCGTGTCGCACGTCGTGGCGCTGGGGGCCGTCGAGGCGCCGGAGGGGGAGCAGCCGGGCCCGGGCGACCTCGAGCGCGTGGACGCCAGCCCGGTCCGCGCGTTCACCGACACCGCCACCGCCGAGATGGTCGAGGAGGTCGACGCCGCGCAGAAGGACGGCGACACCCTCGGCGGCGTGGTCGAGGTGATCGCCTACGGACTCCCGGTCGGGATCGGCTCGTACGTGCAGAGCGACCGCCGCCTCGACGCCCGCCTCGCGGGAGCGTTGATGGGCATCCAGGCGATGAAGGGCGTCGAGATCGGCGACGGCTTCCGCACGGCCCGCCGCAGGGGCAGCGCCGCCCACGACGAGATGGTGCCGGGCAGCCCCGTGCAGCGGTTGTCCAACCGCGCGGGGGGCATCGAGGGCGGGATGACCAACGGGGAGCCGGTGCGCGTCCGCGTGGCGATGAAGCCGATCTCCACGGTCCCGCGCGCGCTGCAGACCGTCGATGTGGCCACCGGCGAGCCGGCCCAGGCGATCCACCAGCGCTCGGACGTGTGCGCCGTTCCCGCGGCAGGTGTGGTGGCCGAGGCGATGGTCGCGCTCGTGCTGGCCGACGCCGCGTTGGAGAAGTTCGGCGGCGACTCGCTGGCCGAGACCCGCCGCAACCTGCGCAGCTACCTCGACGCCACGCGCTGACCCCGCCCGGCGGGCGGGCAGGTCCCACACTGCTCTCGCGCCCGGGGCAGGCGCTGGTGTACATCTCGGACGGATCACGGGTCGGCCATCGACGAGGGGCCGTACCCGGCCGGCGTGGTGAGCGCTCTGGTGCGCGGCTGATCGGTGATCGATGCGGGACGCACACCGGGGTGGCGCGACGGTCTCTGGTGCGCGTCTGGGATCGATCATGAGTGGGTGATCGATCCCAACCGCGCGCTGGTGCGGCGACGACCTGGCTGCGGCCGGGTCAGCGCTCCGGACGGCGCGGACCGCGCGAGTGGGGTGCGCCGCCACCGCGGCGGGCGCCGGCGCGGAAGGCGGCTGCGCGGTCGGCGGCTGCGCCGGCCGGGCCGCTCGGGGCGGTGTCGTCCCGGACCGGGCGGACCACCGGAATCTCGCCGGTGGGAGCGTCACAGGCGAACGCGGTGAACGGGGTGCCTGCGCCAGGGCCGCCGGGGGCGCGCAGATGCGGGTCGAGGTGGGCCTGGCTGCGCCGGCGGGGGAGCGGGAGCTGCTCGCGGGCCGGTGTCGGGCCGTCGGGCTGGCGGTGTGCGTCGTCGGGCCGCGTCATCGCCGGCGCCTCGCAGCGGGCGTGGTGGGCCCGGGGCACGCAGCAGCGCGGTGGTGGCCCTGGTGCGCGGCGCTGCCGCCTCGTCCGTCCTCGCCGTGGCTCACCGGCTGCTCCGTTCGTGCGACGTCACGTGTCGTCGTTGGTCACCGTTCGGCGTTGCCGCCGTCCAGTCAGCCTAGTAGATCCGTTGTTCGCGGCTGCGACACCCGCCTGGTCCGCGCGGGCCTCCCGCGCGCTGGAGCGACCACCAGTGTGGTGACCTGCTGTGTGAGCCGCGCACCAGGGCCCTCGTGACCGCGCTCCCGTACTTCTCGCACACGGGCTCGCCGTCATGATCGCCGGGAGTGGTGTGAGGACGACAAATCTGTCGCCCTCACACCACTTTCGCTGATCACGGCCGTCGCGCCCCCTGACCGGTGACCATCGGGCAGGTCGGAGGCGTGTCCACCCTCGTGGTCGGCGGGATCGGGACACCAGATGCAGGGGGAGCGTGTTGCCGAATCGGGGCCCCGGATGCCTGATGGTGATCGCTTCGAGAAGTACCTGACGTCGCCGCGACTGATCAGATCGATCAGCCCGTGCCCGGTCACGCCTCCGGACTCGCGCCCCGCACCCCGCGACGGGTCGCGTGGGGGGAGACGGGGTGCGTGGGCTGGGTGCGGACCGGTCGCTGCCTCGTCCGGCGAACGTCCACCGATACCCCCGACGAGCCTCGGACGGGACGCACTAGCCTGGAGCCGTGCAGGTCGAGAGGCGTCCCACCCTGGTCATCGTCGGTCCGCCGGGGGCCGGGAAGACCACCGTCGGGCGGGTGCTGGCCCGTCGGCTCGGCGTCGGGTTCACCGACGCCGACGCGCTGATCGAACAGCGGACGGGCACGGCGATCGCCGACATCTTCCTCGCCGACGGCGAAGATGCGTTCCGGGCACTGGAGCGCGAGGTCGTGGCGGAGGCGCTGGGCGCCACCCGCGGGGTCCTCGCACTCGGCGGCGGGGCGGTGCTGGCGGCGGAGACCCGCGAGCTCCTGCGGGCGCACCGCGTCGTGCACCTGACGGTCGGGCTGGCCGACGGGCTGCGCCGCACCGGGATGTCCACCGCGCGCCCGCTGCTGGCCGGCGTCAACCCGCGGGCCACGTTCAAGGCATTGCTCGACGCGCGTGCCCCGCTCTACGCCGAGGTCGCCACGGTGGCGGTCGACACGAACCGGCGCAGCGCCAACCAGGTGGCCCGCGCGGTGCTGGAAGCGCTGGGGGAGCTGCCGGCCTCGGCCCCCGAGGACCCGGTGGATCCGGACGACCCGCTGGACCGGCCCACGCCGCACGAGAGCGCGACGCTCCCCGACCCGAGCCTCCGCCCCTGACGACTCCTGACAGCCACCTTGGAGCCGTACTGCTGATATTCGGGCGTCAGAACGGCGGTAAGGCTCCAAGGTGCGAGGGGGAACAGGCAGGTGCGAGTGGGGCCGGGGTGGCGGACCGGTCGACAGTAGGGTGATCGCCGTGAGCGAGACAGTGCGGATCGACGTGGCCGGTGAGCGGCCCTACCCGGTGCTCGTCGGGCGGGGTGTGCGCGCGCAGCTGCCGGCCACGGTCGCCGGGCTCGGTGCGGCTGCCGCGCTGATCGTGCACCAGCCCGCGCTGGCCGAGGTGGCCGAGCAGGTCCGGGGCGAGCTGGAGGCCTCGGGTGTCGACGCGCACCGCGTGGAGGTGCCCGACGCCGAGGACGGCAAGGCGCTGGCCGTCGCCGGGTTCTGCTGGGAGGTGTGCGGGCGCGCCGGCCTCACCCGCGGCGACGTCGTGATCTCGCTCGGCGGTGGCGCGGCCACCGACCTGGCCGGGTTCGTGGCGGCCACCTGGATGCGCGGGGTGCGGGTGGTGCACGTGCCCACCACGCTGCTCGCGATGGTCGACGCCGCGGTCGGCGGGAAGACCGGGATCAACACGCCCGCCGGCAAGAACCTGGTCGGGGCGTTCCACGAGCCCTCGGCGGTGCTGGTCGACCTCGCCGTGCTCGACACGCTGCCCGCGCCCGAGCTGGTCGCCGGCAGCGCGGAGATCATCAAGACCGGATTCATCGCCGACCCGGTGATCCTGGAACGGATCGAGGCCGGCCCCGCGGCCGCGCTCGACCCGGCCGGCCCGGTGCTGCCCGACCTCGTGCGGCGCTCCATCCAGGTCAAGGCCGACGTCGTGGCCGCCGACCTGCGGGAGTCGCACCTGCGGGAGATCCTCAACTACGGCCACACCCTCGGGCACGCCATCGAGCGCCGCGAGGAGTACCGGTGGCGCCACGGCGCGGCCGTGAGCGTCGGGTTGGTGTTCGCGGCCGAGCTGGCGCGGGCCGCCGGGCGGCTCGACGACGCGACGGCCGACCGGCACCGCGCCGTGCTGGAGTCGGTGGGGCTCCCCGTCAGCTATGCCGCGGGTGTGCTGCCCGAGCTGGTGGAGACGATGCGCGGGGACAAGAAGGCACGCGCGGGCACGCTGCGGTTCGTGGTGCTCGACGGCCTCGCGAAGCCGGGCCGCCTGGAGGGACCGGAGCTGGAGCTGCTGGAGCGGGCGTACGGGGCGGTGAGCGCGTGAACCGCGTGTTGGTGCTGAACGGGCCGAACCTGGGACGGCTCGGCACCCGGGAGCCCGCGGTGTACGGCCGCACCACCTACGCCGACCTCGTCGCGCTCTGCGAGCGCACCGGCGCGGAGCTGGGCTGCGACGTGGAGGTGCGCCAGACCAACCACGAGGGCGAGCTGCTCGGCTGGCTGCACGAGGCGGCCGACGCGCAGGCCCCGGTGGTGCTCAACGCCGCGGCGTGGACGCACACGTCGGTTGCGGTGCGCGACGCCTGCGCGCAGCTCACCGCTCCGCTGGTGGAGGTGCACATCACGAACGTCCACCGGCGCGAGGAGTTCCGCCACCACTCCTACATCTCGGGCGTGGCCACCGGGGTGATCGTCGGGCTCGGCGTCGAGGGCTACGTGCTCGCGCTGCGGTGGATCGCAGGCCAGGCCGAGAGCGCGTCCCAGTAGCGCGTCCCAGTAGCGCGTCTCAGTAGCGCGGGTCCGGCGGGCGCGGCGGCGGGTACTCGGCCTCCCGGCGCACCACCGGGCGGGCCTGCCGGGCCAGGACGAGGCTCGCGACCAGCCCGATGACGCCGACGACGGTGAGGATCCAGCCCACGAGCTCCAGGTCGATCCCGGCGAGGTCGACCCGCACCGCGAGGGCCAGGATCAGACCGATCGCGATCAGGCCGATGCTCGATCCGATTCTCATGTCCACGCCTACCCGCTCGCGCGGTGCCTGCAACCCCCCGGTCGTAGGGTGGCGGGCATGATCTCCGCCGGTCCGACCGCCCGCAGGCGCGCGGCCCTGCGCGCGCTGCTGCCCGCCGTGGACGGCGGTGCCGGTGTCGATGCGCTCCTCGTCAGCGATCTGGTCAACATCCGCTACCTCACCGGGTTCACCGGGTCGAACGCGGCGCTGCTCGTGCACGCCGACGGCGACGCGGCGAGCCGCTTCTGCACCGACGGGCGCTACCGGACGCAGGCGGCGGCACAGGTACCGGACCTGGAGACGGTGATCGACCGCGCGAGCGCACTCGCGCTGGCCGCGCAGGTGTTCGCGCCGGGCGTGCGTCGTCTGGGCTTCGAATCCGACGCCGTCACCGTCGACGCCCACGACGCGCTGGCGGCCGCGGCCGAGGGGGTGGCGCTGCACCGGGCGCCCGGGCTCGTGCAGCGGTTGCGGGCGGTGAAGGACGCCGGCGAGGTCGAGGCCCTGCGCCGGGCGTGCGCGGTGGGCGACGCCGCGCTCGCGGACCTGCTGGCCGCGGGCGGCCTGCGTGCCGGGCGCACCGAGCGGGAGGTCGCGCACGACCTGGAGGAACGGATGCGCGCCCACGGTGCCGACGGGCCCGCGTTCGCGACGATCCTCGCCGCGGGGGCGCACTCGGCGGTGCCCCACCACCGGCCCACCGACACCGAGCTGCGGCGCGGTGACCTGGTGAAGCTGGATTTCGGAGCGCTCGTCGAGGGCTACCACTCCGACATGACCCGCACGGTGGTGCTCGGCCCGGCGGCCGGCTGGCAGCGGGAGCTGCACGCGCTCGTCGCGCAGGCCCAGGCCGCGGGGCGCGCGGCGCTGGCACCGGGCGCCGAGACCCGGGCGGTGGACGCGGCGGCCCGCGGTGTGGTGGAGCGGGCCGGGCGCGGCGAGGAGTTCGTGCACGGTCTCGGCCACGGGGTCGGCCTGCAGATCCACGAGGCGCCCGCGCTGGGCAAGACCGCCACGGACGTGCTGGCGGCCGGGATGGTGGTCACCGTCGAACCCGGGGTGTACGAGGCGGGCCGCGGCGGTGTCCGCATCGAGGACACGCTGGTGGTGCACGACGACGGGCCCGAGCTGCTCACGCACACCGCGCGCGAGCTGCTCGAGGTCTGACCGGTATCCTGGTCGACGACGAACGGCGCCGCTCGCGCCGGTTTACCGCAGCACACCCGGCGCGTGACGGCAGCCCTCCGCGCCCGACGACGACAATGCGAGGAGTCAGGCGCACGTGGCGACGACCAACGACCTGAAGAACGGTTTGGTGCTCAACATCGACGGCCAGCTCTGGGCTGTCACGGCGTTCCAGCACGTGAAGCCCGGTAAGGGCGGCGCCTTCGTGCGCACCACGCTGAAGAACGTGCTCACCGGCAAGGTCGTCGACAAGACGTTCAACGCCGGCACGAAGGTCGACACCGCCACGGTGGACCGCCGGGACATGACCTACCTGTACCGCGACGGCGGCGACTTCGTCTTCATGGACGGCGACACGTACGACCAGATCCCGGTGCCGGAGGCCACGGTCGGTCGCGCGGCCGGTTTCATGCTGGAGAACCAGGGGGCGATGGTGGCCTTCCACGAGGGCACCGCGCTCTACATCGAGCTGCCCACGTCCGTGGAGCTGGTGATCTCCCACACCGACCCGGGCCTGCAGGGCGACCGCTCCACCGGCGGCACCAAGCCCGCCACCCTGGAGACCGGCGCCGAGATCCAGGTCCCGCTGTTCGTCACCACCGGCGAGAAGGTCAAGGTCGACACCCGGGACGGGCGTTACCTGGGCCGCGTATCCAGCTGATGACCGACCGGCTGCCGCGGGCGCGCACCAGGGCGCGCAAGCGTGCCCTGGACATCCTCTTCGAGTCCGAGGCGCGCGGCGATGACGCGCTCGCTGTGCTCACCCATCGGCGCGAGACCGAGGACGCTCCGCCGGTCTCGGACTACGCCGGGATGCTCGTGGAAGGCGTCGTGGCGCACCGGGAGCGCATCGACCAGCTGCTCTCCGAGCACGCCGAGGGCTGGACGGTGGCGCGCATGCCCGCCGTCGACCGCACGCTGCTGCGCATCGGGGTGTTCGAGTTGCTGTGGGTCGACGAGATCGACGACCCGGTGGCCATCACGGAGGCCGTCGAGCTGGCTCGCACGCTCTCCACCGACGACAGCCCGCGCTTCCTCAACGGTGTGCTCGGCCGGATCGCCGACATCGCCGAGCACCTGCGCGCAACCCGCTGACCCCGGCCCGTGAGTGGATACGAGTGCGTGAGCACCCGTATCCACTCACGGCTCGTCAGGCGGTGGGACGCGCCTCGGGCGGCAGGACGCCCCAGTCGATGAGCTGGTCGGTGAGCTCGCCGGGCGTCATGTCGTAGATGATCGACAGCGACCGCAGGTCCTCGGAGCGGATCGAGAGCACCTTGCCGTTGTAGTCGCCGCGCTGGCTCTGGATCGCCGCGGCGTAGCGGGCGAGCGGGCCCACCTTGTCGGCCGGGAGCTGCTGCAGGCGCTCGAGGTTGATCACGATCTTGGTGGCGGGCTCGGAGCCCGACGGGACACGGCCCTCGGGAAGCAGCTCCGCGACCGGGACGCCGTAGAAGTCGGCCAGCTCGGCCAGCTTCTGCACGGTGACGGCGCGGTCGCCGCGCTCGTAGGAGCCCACCACGACCGCCTTCCAGCGGCCGCCGGACTTCTGCTCGACGCCGTGCAGCGACAACCCCTGCTGCTGCCGGATGGCGCGGAGCTTGCCGCCGAGCGCCTTGGCGTAGTCGCCCATCTGGCGACCTCCTCACTTGCTGCGCGCCCGGCCGCGGGACCGAGCTGTGACGGTGGTGCAGGTTGGGGCGTGCGCCGGGTCGGCGCCAGCCCTTGCTCTTGAGGTGGTGCCCCCCGCTACCGCGGCCACCCTCGGAGCAATGCTTCGATACGGAGAGTAATCATGCGCTCGCGCCGACGATCGGTCAAGTTGTCGTCCCCCTCCCGGTACCACGGAACGTAGAGACCACTCGAACGGCTGATCGAGCGTCCCCCGCCAGGCGTTACGTCGCGTGCGGCGCGTGCTTGTCGGCCCAGATGTTCTCAGCCGTGCTTGCAGGCGGTGACGGGTGGGGTAGGTGTGGGTGTCCGGGAAGGGTACGGCGTGTGACGCTGGCGATGCCGCGGCGCGGAAACAGGGGGCCGTGCGACGCCCGCTGGTAGCGTCCGGTCGACCGGTTCCTTTAAGCCCGTCCGGTGAGGCGGGGAAGGAGAGACTTCGTGGCGGAGAACCGCCGCGGGGACCCGGCCGGCGCGAGCCCTCCCGCCCGGGAGCTGCTCGGCGCTGCCGACGTCACCCGCACCATCGCGCGCATCGCGCACCAGATCATCGAGAAGACGGCGGGCACCGCCGGCCTGGAGAACGTCGTGCTGATCGGCATCCCGACGCGCGGCGCCGTGCTGGCGCGGCGGCTCGCTGCCGCGATCGCCGAGTTCGAGGGCAGCGCGCCCCCGGTCGGCTCCGTCGACCCCACGCTCTACCGCGACGACCTGCGTCGCCGCCCCGCGCGCGCTCTGGAGGACACCGCGGTGCCCGAGGGTGGCCTGGACGACGCGCTCGTCGTGCTCGTCGACGACGTGCTGATGTCCGGACGCACCGTGCGCTCCGCGCTCGACGCGCTGTCGGACCACGGACGCCCGCGTGCGGTGCAGCTGGCCGTGCTCGTCGACCGCGGGCACCGCGAGCTGCCCATCCGCGCGGACTACGTCGGGAAGAACGTGCCGACCGCACGCGACGAGCAGGTCCTCGTCCTGCTGTCGGAGACCGACGGCGTGGACGCGGTCCGGCTGCGGCGCGGGACGCAGGACGAGGTGACGCAGTGAAGCACCTGCTCTCGGTCACCGACCTCGACGCCGCCGCCGCGACCGGTCTGCTCGACACGGCCGACCGGCTCAAGCAGGCGCTGCTGGGCCGCGAGGTGCGCAAGCTGCCCACGCTGCGCGGTCGCACCATCATCACGATGTTCTACGAGAACTCCACGCGCACCCGGGTGTCGTTCGAGATCGCCGGCAAGTGGATGAGCGCCGACACCATCAACGTCAGCTCCTCGGGCTCGTCGGTGGCCAAGGGGGAGTCGCTGCGCGACACGTCGCTGACGCTCTCGGCCATGGGCGCCGACTGCGTGGTCGTGCGCCACCCGGCGTCGGGCGCCGCGCACCGCCTCGCGGGCTGGATCGACCGCGACCACGAAACGCGCGACCACGAGGCCACCGGCGCCCACACCTCGATCGTCAACGCCGGCGACGGCACCCACGAGCACCCCACCCAGGCGTTGCTGGACGCGGCCACCCTGCGCGACCGGTTCGGATCGATCGCCGGTCGCCGGATCGGGATCGTCGGCGACGTGCTGCACAGCCGTGTGGCGCGCTCCAACGTGTTCCTGCTCGCCACGCTGGGCGCCGAGGTGGTGCTCGTCGGGCCGCCGACCCTGCTGCCGGTGGGCGTGGCCCAGTGGCCGTGCCGCGTGAGCCCCGACCTGGACGCCGAGCTGCCCGGGCTGGACGCGGTGATGATGCTGCGCGTGCAGGCCGAGCGGATGCACGGCGCGTTCTTCCCCTCGGCGCGGGAGTACTCGATCGGCTACGGCCTGTCCGAGGAGCGGGCGCGGTTGCTGCCCGAGCACGCCGTGGTGCTGCACCCGGGACCGATGGTGCGCGGCATGGAGATCGCTCCGAGCGTGGCGGACAGCCCGTCGGCGGCGATCCTCGCGCAGGTCTCGAACGGGGTGCACGTGCGCATGGCCGTCCTCTACCACCTCCTCGCAGGAGCCCCCGAATGACCGACCTGCTGATCACCCGGGCCCGGCCCTACGGCGAGGACCCCGTCGACCTGCTGGTGCGCGACGGTGTGGTGACCGAGATGGGGGGCGACCTGCGGGCCCCCGACGGCGTCGAGGTACTCGATGCGGACGGCGCCGTGCTGCTGCCCGGCTTCGTCGACCTGCACACCCACCTGCGCGAGCCGGGCGGCGAGGAGTCCGAGACCGTCGAGACCGGCTCGCGGGCTGCCGTCCGTGGCGGCTACACGGCCGTGTTCGCGATGCCGAACACCGACCCGGTGGCCGACACGGCGGTCGTCGTGGAGCACGTGCACCGCCGGGGCGAGGACGTCGGGCTCGTCGACGTGCACCCGGTCGGTGCGGTCACCGTCGGGCTCGAGGGCGTCAAGATGGCCGAGCTGGGCACGATGGCGAAGTCGCGGGCGCGCGTGCGCATGTTCTCCGACGACGGCCGCTGCGTGCACGACCCGGTGATCATGCGCCGGGCGCTGGAGTACGCCTCGGCCCTGGACGTCGTGATCGCCCAGCACGCCGAGGACCACCGGCTCACCGTCGGCGCGCAGGCGCACGAGGGCGTGGTGGCCTCCCGGCTCGGCCTGGCCGGCTGGCCTGCCACCGCCGAGGAGACGATCGTGGCCCGCGACTGCGCGCTGGCCCGCGAGGCCGGGGCGAAGCTGCACGTGTGCCACGTGTCGTCGGCGCGCACGCTCGCGGTGCTGCGCGCGGCGAAGGCGCAGGGCGTGCGTGTCTCGGCCGAGGTCACCCCGCACCACCTGCTGCTCACCGACGCCGCGCTCTCCGGCTACGACCCGGTGAACAAGGTCAACCCGCCGCTGCGCACGGGCGAGGACACCAAGGCGATGCGCGCGGCGCTGGCCGAGGGTGTGATCGACGTGGTCGGCACCGACCACGCCCCGCACGCCGCGCAGTACAAGGACACCGAGTGGGCCGCCGCACGCTCCGGGATGCTGGGGTTGGAGACGGCGCTGTCGGTGGTGGTGCACACCATGGTCGAGCCGGGCCTGCTGGACTGGCGCGGCGTGGCGCGGGTGCTCTCGCAGCGCCCGGCGCAGATCGCCGGCCTGTCCGACCAGGGCCGGCCGATCGCGGTCGGCGAGCCTGCGACGTTCGCGCTGGTCGACCCGGACGGCGCCTGGACGGTGCGCGGCGCGGCGCTCGCGAGCCGGGCGTCCAACACCCCCTTCGAGGGGATGCGACTGCCCGCGACGGTGACGGCCACCGTGCTGCGCGGGCGGATGACGATGAGGAACGGGGAGGTGCAGGCGTGACGGCAGTTCTGGTCCTGGAGGATGGGCGGATCTTCCGCGGTGAGGCGTATGGCGCCCGCGGCACGGGCCTCGGTGAGGCCGTGTTCACCACCGGGATGACCGGTTACCAGGAGACGCTGACCGACCCGTCCTACCACCGGCAGATCGTGGTGCAGACGGCGCCGCAGATCGGCAACACGGGGTGGAACGACGAGGACGACGAGTCGCACCGCATCCAGGTGGCGGGGTACGCGGTGCGCGACCCGGCCCGCACCCCGTCGAACTGGCGCTCCCGCCGCTCGCTGGAGGACGCGCTGCGCGAGCAGGACGTCGTCGGGATCGCGGGTATCGACACCCGCGCGCTGGTGCGCCACCTGCGCGAGCGCGGCGCGATGCGCGCCGGCGTCTTCTCCGGGGATGCGGTCGCCGGTGACGCCGAACTCGTGGACCGCGTGCTGGCGAGCCCGCCGATGGAGGGCGCGGACCTCTACGGCGCCGTCACCACGCGCGAGCCCTACGTCGTGCAGGCCGACGGGGAACGGCGCTTCCGCGTGGCCGCGCTCGACGTCGGGATCAAGTTCAACACCCCGCGCATGATGGCCGCCCGCGGCATCGAGGTGCACGTGCTGCCGGCCGACACGTCGATCGCCGCGATCGAGGAGCTGGCCCCGGACGGGTTCTTCCTGGCCAACGGGCCGGGCGACCCGGCAACGGCGGACGTGCCCGTCGCGCTGACCCGCGAGGTGCTGGAGCGGCGGATCCCGACGTTCGGCATCTGCTTCGGCAACCAGATCCTCGCCCGCGCGCTCGGGCGCGGCACGTACAAGATGCGCTACGGCCACCGCGGCATCAACATCCCGGTGATCGAGCACGCCACCGGTCGCGTCGCCATCACCTCGCAGAACCACGGGTTCGCGGTCGAGGGCGAGGCGGGGGAGCGGTTCGACACCCCGTTCGGCGCCGCCGAGGTCAGCCACACCTGCCCCAACGACGGCTGCGTGGAGGGCTTGCGCGCGCTGGAGGTCCCGGCGTTCAGCGTGCAGTACCACCCGGAGGCCGCGGCCGGACCGCACGACGCCGCCGACCTCTTCGACCGGTTCGTCGAGCTCATGGACGGGAGCAAGAGCTGATGCCCAGGCGCGACGACATCCGCCACGTCATGGTGATCGGCTCCGGGCCGATCGTCATCGGCCAGGCCGCCGAGTTCGACTACTCCGGCACGCAGGCCTGCCGCGTGCTGCAGGCCGAGGGCCTGCGCGTCTCGCTGGTGAACTCGAACCCGGCCACGATCATGACCGACCCCGAGTTCGCCGACGCCACCTACGTCGAGCCGGTCACCCCGGAGTTCCTGGAGCAGGTGATCGCGGCTGAGCGGCCCGACGCCATCCTGGCCACGCTGGGCGGGCAGACCGCGCTGAACGCCGCGATCGCGCTGCACGACAACGGGGTGCTGGAGCGCTACGGCGTCGAGCTGATCGGTGCCGACGTCGACGCGATCCAGCGCGGCGAGGACCGGCTGAAGTTCAAGGAGATCGTGCAGTCGATCGGCGGCGACGTGCCCCGCAGCGCCGTCTGCCACTCGATGGACGAGGTCCGGGCCGCGGCCGACGAGCTGGGCCTGCCGGTCGTCATCCGGCCCTCGTTCACGATGGGCGGGCTCGGCTCGGGCATGGCGCACACGCCCGAGGACCTCGAGCGGCTCGCCGGCACCGGCCTGGACGCCTCCCCGGTCACAGAGGTGCTCATCGAGGAGTCGGTGCTCGGGTGGAAGGAGTACGAGCTCGAGCTGATGCGCGATCACCACGACAACGTGGTCGTCGTCTGCTCGATCGAGAACCTCGACCCGATGGGCGTCCACACCGGTGACTCGATCACCGTGGCCCCGGCGATGACGCTCACCGACCGCGAGTACCAGACCATGCGCGACGTCGGCATCGCCGTGCTGCGCGCGGTCGGCGTCGACACCGGCGGCTGCAACATCCAGTTCGCCGTGCACCCCGACACCGGGCGCCTGGTCGTCATCGAGATGAACCCGCGCGTGTCGCGCTCGTCGGCGCTGGCGTCCAAGGCCACCGGGTTCCCGATCGCGAAGATCGCCGCGCGGCTGGCGATCGGCTACACGCTCGACGAGATCCGCAACGACATCACCGGCGAGACCCCGGCCGCGTTCGAGCCCACGCTCGACTACGTCGTGGTGAAGATCCCGCGGTTCGCGTTCGAGAAGTTCCCCGGCGCCGACCCCGAGCTCACCACCACGATGAAGAGCGTCGGCGAGGCGATGGCGCTGGGCCGGTCCTTCCCGGAGGCGCTGGGCAAGGCCATGCGCTCGATGGAGACCACCCGCATCGGGTTCTGGACCGCGCCCGACCCGGACGACGAGCCGGACGTGGCGGCCAGCCGCGACGGGCGGATCTACGCCGTGGAGCAGGCGCTGCGCCAGGGCCGCGACGTGGCCGACGTGGCCGCGGCGTCCGGCATCGACCCGTGGTTCGTGGACCAGATCGCGGCGCTCACCGAGCTGCGGCAGGAGATCGAGGACGCGGCGGTGCTCGACGCGGCGCTGCTGCGGCGGGCGAAGCGGGCCGGGCTCTCGGACCGCCAGGTCGCGGTGCTGCGTCCGGAGTTCGCCGGCGAGGACGGCGTGCGCTCCCTGCGCCACCGCCTGGGCATCCGCCCGGTCTACAAGACCGTGGACACCTGCGCCGCGGAGTTCGCGGCGAAGACGCCCTACCACTACAGCGCCTACGAGACCGACCCGAGCGCGGAGTCGGAGATCGCCGCGCAGACCGAGAAGCCGAAGGTGCTCATCCTCGGCTCCGGACCCAACCGCATCGGGCAGGGCATCGAGTTCGACTACTCGTGCGTGCACGCGGTGATGGCGCTGCGCGAGGCCGGGTTCGAGACCGTGATGGTCAACTGCAACCCCGAGACCGTCTCCACCGACTACGACACCGCCGACCGCCTCTACTTCGAGCCGCTCACGTTCGAGGACGTCCTCGAGGTCGTGCACGCCGAGCAGCAGTCCGGCACGGTCGCGGGCGTCATCGTGCAGCTGGGCGGGCAGACCCCGCTCGGGCTCGCGCAGCGGCTCACCGCGGCGGGCGTACCGGTGGTCGGCACCTCGGCGGCGGCCATCGACCTGGCCGAGGACCGCGGCGCGTTCGGCGAGGTGCTGCGCAAGGCGGGCCTCCCGGCGCCGGCGTTCGGCATGGCCACCTCGTTCGACTCGGCGCGCGCGATCGCCGACCGGATCGGCTACCCGGTGCTCGTGCGGCCCTCCTACGTGCTCGGCGGGCGCGGCATGGAGATCGTCTACGACGACGAGACCCTGGCCGGCTACATCTCGCGGGCCACGACGATCAGCGAGGACCGCCCGGTGCTGGTCGACCGGTTCCTCGACGACGCGATCGAGATCGACGTCGACGCGCTGTGCGACGGCACCGAGGTCTTCCTCGGCGGCGTCATGGAGCACATCGAGGAGGCCGGGGTGCATTCCGGCGACTCGTCCTGCACCCTGCCCCCGATCACGCTCGGGCACACGGTGCTGGAGCAGGTCCGCCGCTCCACCGAGGCGATCGCGCACGGCGTGGGCGTGCGGGGGCTGCTCAACGTCCAGTACGCGCTGCACGGCGAGACGCTCTACGTGCTGGAGGCCAACCCCCGGGCGTCGCGCACGGTGCCCTTCGTCTCCAAGGCCACGGCGGTGCCGCTGGCCAAGGCGGCGGCGCGGATCATGCTCGGTGCGACCATCGCGGAACTGCGCGCCGAGGGCCTGCTCCCGGCCGATGGCGACGGCGGCGAGCTGCCGCCCGACGCGCCCGTGGCCGTCAAGGAGGCGGTGCTGCCGTTCCACCGGTTCCGCACTGTCGAGGGGCACGGGGTCGACCCGCTGCTCGGACCGGAGATGAAGTCGACCGGCGAGGTCATGGGCTTCGACGCCTCGTTCGGCGCCGCGTTCGCCAAGTCGCAGGCCGGCGCCTACGGGTCCCTGCCGACGTCGGGGCGGGTGTTCGTGTCGATGGCCGACCGCGACAAGCGCGCCATGGTGTTCCCGGTGCTGCGCCTGGCCGACCTCGGGTTCGAGGTGCTCGCGACGGCCGGCACCGCGGACGTCCTGCGCCGCCACGGCGTCGCCGCCACGGTGGTGCGCAAGCACAGCGAGAGCGCCGAGGGCGAGACGATCGTCGACCGGATCCTGGCCGGCGACGTCGGATTGATCATCAACACGCCGTACGGCAACTCCGGCCCCCGGGTGGACGGCTACGAGATCCGCTCGGCCGCGGTGGCCCGCGGGGTGCCGTGCATCACGACCGTGCAGGGCGCGGGCGCCGCGGTGCAGGGCATCGAGGCGATGAAGGCGGGCCGCATCGGCGTCCGTTCGCTGCAGGACGCGCACGCGAGCCTGGCGAAGGCGCGCTCGTGAACCTCCCTGGTGCGGGGGAGGGGGCGGTGTGAACGCGTTCGGGGCGCGGCTCGTCGACGCCGTCGCCGCGCGTGGAGCGCTGTGCGTCGGCATCGACCCCCATCCCGCGTTGCTCGCCGCCTGGGGGCTCACCGACGACCCGGACGGGCTCGGCCGCTTCGCCGACGCGTGCGTGGACGCGTTCGCCGGGCACGTCGCGGTGGTCAAGCCGCAGTCGGCGTTCTTCGAACGGCACGGATCACGCGGCATCGCGGTCCTGGAGCGCGTGCTCGCGGCGTTCGCCGAAGGGCCGACGCTCACGCTCCTGGACGTCAAGCGCGGCGACATCGGCTCCACGATGGACGGCTACGCCGACGCCTACCTGGGCGTCGGCGCCCCACTGGGGGCCGACGCCGTGACGCTCTCGCCGTACCTCGGTTTCGGGTCACTCGCCACGGCGCTCGACACCGCCGCCGACGCCGGGCGCGGTGCCTTCGTCCTCGCTCGCACATCGAACCCGGAGGGCGCGGACGTGCAGCTGGCCGAGTTCGGTGGCCGCCCCACCGCGCAGTCGATCGTGGACGGTGCGGCGGGCCGCAATGCCGGTGTGGAGCCCATGGGCGACGTCGGCGTGGTCGTGGGGGCCACGCGGGAGCACGGCCTCGACCTGTCCACGCTGAACGGCCCCGTGCTGGCGCCCGGACTCGGGGCGCAGGGCGCCGCACCGGGCGACATCGCGGGGATCTTCTGCGGCGTGCGGGGCGTCGTGCTGCCTGCGGCGTCGCGGTCGGTGCTGCGCGCAGGCCCGGACGTGGTGACGCTGCGCGCGGCGGCGGAGTCCCTGCGCGACGAGCTGGCCGCCACGGTCTGACGACCGCACACACCGTCGCTGGTCCGCACACACGCCCGGCCGCCCCGTGTGCGGACCGCGGGCGCTGTGTTCGGTGCCCTCGGGGTCAGGAGCGGCCCACCAGGAGCGACACGCGCACGTCCTCCGTGAAGGTCGTCGCGGGGCCCAGTGCCTCGCGGAGCCGGTGCTCGAACGTCTCGCGGGCCTCGCCGGTCGGCAGGCTGTCGGGGCTCATCGCGGAGTAGACGCTGCCCACGAGCTGTGCGAACGTCAACTCGTCCCGGTAGGCGACGGCGCGTTCCTCGACGCGGGCGAACCCGGCGGCGACCAGGGCGTCGCGGTAGCCCCTTCGGGAATCCGCGTCGGTGCCGCAGCGCGCGGTGAGCGGCCGGCCCAGCCAGCGCTCCAGGTGCCCGCGCAGGGCGCGCGACCACGCGACGTCCAGCAGCCACTGCGGCTCGCCGTTCGTGACCACGGCGACGCCCCCGCCGGGCCGCACGAGCAGCGCCAGCCTGCGGAACAGGTCGGGCACGTCCATCCAGTGCAGGGCCTGGCCGATGGTGGCCGCGTCGAACACGTCCTCGCCGGTGAACGCGGCGAGGGCGCCGAGGTCGCGGTCGGCGCCGAGCACCCAGGTGACGTTGCCCGCACCGGCGTCGGCGGCTGCCCGGTGCGCGAGGCGGAGCATGTCCGGTTCGACGTCGACGCCGAGCGCTGCCCGCGTCCGCGCGGCGAGCGGGAGGGTGAGCTGGCCGGTGCCGCAGCCGACGTCGAGGACGCGCGAGCCGGCGTCCAGGTCGAGCGCTGCGGCGAGCTCGTCGACCACCACCGGCGGGTAACCCCGCCGGAACCGCGCGTAGTGCTCCGCGACCGGGCCGTGGAAGGTGCTCGTCGGTGTCGCTGTCACGCGCCCAGCCTCACCCGGATGCGGTGCCCGGGTCTCGGGATATCGCTGAGGGCGCACGGCCCGTTCAGCGTGGGGAGCCGGCGAGATCATCGGTTGGGTGCGACGCCGGCCGTATCCGGCCGGTTCTGCGCCCGATCAATGATCACGGTCACACCGGGCGGGATCCTCGTTCGGCGCCGGCTCGAGTGCGACAAGCCCGCGACTCGCGTGCGGCAGCCCGCGACTCGCGGTTGAGAGCCCGCGGCTCGCGGTTGAGGGGTCGCGACTCGCGGGTGGCGGAGGCCGGTGCGCTCGCTCGGCGCACGTGGGACGCCGCCGACAGCGGAGATCGCGCAGCTCGGCGCCACCGGCGACGCGTCGCCGACGGCGCCCGGCGCGCTCGTCCGCCCGTGAACACGGCTGCGGCGGGCCTCGGGCGGCGCGCCACGCCGGAGACGGTCGCTCCGGTGCGCCGAGCGGGCGGGTCGCAGTGCTCGTCCGGGTGGTCGTCGTGGTATCACCCGTCCGGGTGGCCGAAGCCGGAGAACCGGCAGGTGGCACCCCCGTTTCCCCTTCCGTGGGGTGCGTGAGTACGTTCGGTGGAAGCCGCGGGTCAGGCCCGCGACGGTGGTGAGGATGCGCCTGGTTCCAGGCCGCACGAGAAAGACGGAGGAGACCGTGGCCCTTCCCCAGCTGACCGAGGAACAGCGTGCTGCCGCCCTGGAGAAGGCGGCTGCGGCGCGCCGGGCCCGGGCCGAGCTGAAGGACCGGCTCAAGCGCGGCGGGACGACCCTCGGCGAGGTCCTGAAGCAGTCCGACACCGATGAGGTGCTGGGCAAGATGAAGGTCTCAGCCCTGCTCGAGGCGATGCCCGGCGTCGGCAAGGTCCGTGCCGCTCAGATCATGGAGCGGCTCGAGATCGCGCCGTCGCGTCGGCTGCGTGGGCTCGGTGACCGGCAGCGCAAGGCGCTGCTGGCCGATTTCGAGTCCTGAGCCCGAGAGGTCCGGAAATCGTGTCGCACGGCGCGCGGAGGGGTCGGCTGGTGGTATTGGCCGGCCCCTCCGGCGTCGGCAAGAGCAGTGTGATCAACCAGTTGCGGGCACGGCTGCCCGAGCTGTTCTTCAGCGTCTCGGCCACCACCCGCGATCCGCGGGTCGGCGAGGTCGACGGCGTGCACTACCGCTTCGTCGGCCCGGCCGGGTTCGACGCGCTCGTCGCCCGTGGCGATCTGCTGGAGTGGGCCGAGATCCACGGTGGGCTGCAGCGCTCCGGCACGCCGCGCGAGCCCGTCGAGACGGCGTTGGCCGCGGGGCGCCCGGTGCTGGTCGAGGTCGATCTGCAGGGCGCTCGGGCGATCAAGGCGGTGCTGCCGGAGGCCGTCACGGTGTTCCTGGCGCCGCCGTCGGTCGAGGAGCTGGCCCGCCGGTTGCGGGGGCGTGGCACCGAGTCGGAGGCGCAGTACCAGCGGCGGTTGGAGACGGCCCGCGAGGAGCTCGCCGCCAGCGACGAGTTCGATGTGACCGTGGTGAACCACGAGCTGCAGGCCGTCGTGTCGCGGTTGGTACAGTTGCTGGTCGGTGTGGGTGACCCCGCCGCCAGCCCGTCCCCCCAGGAGTCTTCTTCGTGAGCATGCCGCTGACCGGTGCAGTAGCCGGTGTCGCCCCCGAGGGCATCACCAACCCGCCCATCGATGACCTGCTGGGCCAGGTGAGTTCCAAGTACGCGCTGGTGATCTACGCCGCCAAGCGCGCCCGCCAGATCAACGACTACTACTCGCAGCTGGGCGAAGGCCTGCTGGAGTACGTCGGCCCGCTCGTCGAGCCGGGCCCCCGCGAGAAGCCGCTGTCGATCGCCATGCGCGAGATTCAGGCCGGGCTGCTCGAGCACACCGAGGGCGAATAGTAAGTGACCCCCGCCGGGCGTCCGCCACACATCTCGACGGCCCAGGTCCCCGCTGAGCGCTCCGGCAAGCCTCCCGAGTATGCCGATATGCGTGGCGGCCCGCCGGCGCACTCAGCGGAAACCTGGATCCGCCGATATACGCAACGGACTCCCGGCGGGGGGCACTGATGGCCGCCCCCCGGGTCCTGCTGGGTGTCGCCGGGGGCATCGCCGCCTACAAGAGCGCGGAGCTGCTGCGCAGGCTCACCGAGTCCGGGCACTCGGTCCGCGTGCTGCCCACCCCATCGGCGCTGGAGTTCGTCGGCGCCGCCACGTTCGAGGCGCTGTCCGGGCAGCCGGTGCACACCGGCGTCTTCACCGACGTGCCGTCGGTGCCGCACGTGCGGTTGGGGCAGGAGGCCGACCTCGTCGTCGTCGCTCCGGCCACCGCCGACCTGATGGCCCGCGCCGCGTCGGGCCGTGCCGATGACCTGCTGACGGCGTCGTTGCTCACCGCGCGGTGCCCGGTCCTGTTCGCCCCGGCCATGCACACCGAGATGTGGGAGCACCCCGCCACCCGCGCCAACGTGGAGCTGCTGCGCTCCCGTGGCGTGATCGTCCTGGAGCCGGCGTCGGGCCGGTTGACCGGCGCCGACACCGGTCCGGGCCGGCTGCCCGACCCCGCGGAGATCGCCGAGCTGGTCCGACTGCTGCTCGAGCGCGCAGACGCGCTGCCCCGCGATCTCACCGGCCGCCGCGTGGTGGTCTCCGCAGGTGGCACGCGCGAGGCCCTCGACCCGGTGCGCTACCTGGGGAACCGCTCGTCGGGCCGGCAGGGCTACGCGCTCGCGCGGGTCGCCGCGCAGCGGGGAGCCGACGTCACGCTGGTCGCCGCGCACACGGCTGATCTGGGCGACCCAGCCGCCGTCGACGTCGTGCGGGTCGGCTCCGCGCGTGAACTGCGCGATGCGATGCACGCAGCGTCCGCAGGCGCGGACGCGGTCGTGATGGCGGCGGCGGTCGCGGACTTCCGCCCGGTCGCACTCGCCGAACACAAGATCAAGAAGGACGGGTCGGAGCCGCCCGCGCTCGCGCTGGCCCTCAACCCGGACATCCTCGTGGAGCTGGTCGCCGCGCGACGTCCCGGGCAGATCGTCGTGGGCTTCGCGGCCGAGACCGGCGACACGTCGGGGGATCCCCTCCACCACGGCCGGGCGAAGCTCGCGCGCAAGGGCTGCGACCTGCTCGTCGTCAACGCGGTGGGGGACGGTCGGGCGTTCGAGGTGCCCGACAACGCCGGATGGTTGCTGGGCGCCGACGGTACCGAGCGGGAGCTGGCGTCCGGCTCCAAGGCGCTGCTGGCCTCCCACGTCTGGGACGCCGTCGCCACCCGCCTGGAATAGCGGGGCCGGTCACTCACGCGGTTGCGCTCCCGCATGAGGGCGCCGGGAGGGTCGTGAGCCCGCTGAGGTGAAGCGGAGACCGTTCAGCGGGTTGCGTCTGCTCTGGTGGCATTTTCGCTGATCCTGGCCGCCTGCGTCAGGCGGAACTCGCCCGCTTCATGATCAGATCGACGTCAGGGCTGTCGCCGCGAGATCTCACAGCCCTGGTGTCGATGTGACCACGGAAACCTCCCGTGGGCGCGCCGTTCTCGGCTCGCGACGTCTGCCTCAGACCCCGGCCTTCGGCGCAGTCGGCGCGGTCCCCGGATCTCGCCCGTCGGCCGGGGTGGCCGGGTTGGGCAGAACTACCGAGTATCGGGCTGGGTGGGCGGCCGTTCCCGGCTTGGCCCAGGCCCGTTCGGGACGATCCCGTGCCTGCTGGGTGCGTGCGCACCTTGCGGTGGTCCCGTTCCACTCCCTACCGGCGATCGGGTGGTCTGCGGCGTGTTTGCTCTTGATCGGCGGGATCGGGGCTGCAGGAGTGCGGCTCAGGTCCCTGGTCCGCTGATCGTGGCCGTTGTCGAGGGGTTCGGCGACGGCACCACAGCCAGTTGCGCGGGGGCCCGGGCAGGGACGGTAGTTCGGTCGGTGTGAGCGGCCCGGTGCCGTCCTGCGGGGGAGGCGCGCAGGGAGCGAGGGACGAGCGACCGAGCACCGGAGGAGCAGGGCGGCACCTCGAAGGGCCGCGAACCGCCGGAGCGGAGCGGAGGCCATCCAACACAGCCCGCGGGGCGGGCGCAGCTGCGGGTCCGGGGGCACCCGGCGCAGCCCGCCCCGCGGGAAGCGGGTGGCCTCAGCCGATCAGGCCGCCGAGGCCGCCGCCACCGCCGCCGGACTGCTGTCCGCTCGGCTGCTGGCTGTCCTCCTCCGCGGTGTCGTCCTCCGCGGTGCCGTCCTCGGTCTCCTCGCCGGTTTCCTGGCCGGTCTCGCCGCCGGCGCCGTCCTCCTCGGACGTGCCGGCGGCATCGCCGGAGCCCTCGCCGGACGCGGCGTCGCCCTCCTCGCCGGACTCGGAGCCGGACTCGGAGCCGGACTCGGACTCGGACTCGGAGCCGGACTCGGAGCCGGTGGCGCGCTCGGCGGGGGCGGGGTTCTGCCCGTTGACCGAGATGTACTCCTGCGCTGCCCAGCCGCCGAGGCTGGTGAGCTGCACGAAGCCGTCGCGGGACTCGCCGGTCTGCACCTCGCTCCCCGCCTCGCACAGCGCGACGATCTGGGAGCTCACGTCCGGCTCGGAGCGGACGTTGACGTTCTCGGTGCAGCGGCCGGGCTCCTGGGCGGCGGCAGTGCCGGAGACCAGGGCGACGGCGGCGCTCGCGCTGACCGCGACCACCGCGCCGACGACGGCTGCAGCGCGGCCGGGTCGGTCGAAGAGCGACGTGGGGGCCTTCATTTCAGCGTTCCTCCGTGGGGTGGGGGCCTTCGCCGGGACCAACGAGCGTTTCCGTTACCGATTCGCTACCGAGCGCAACATCACCGGATGGGCTGACGCTGTGCACCCGTGTCGTGCACGGCGTGACTGTGCGTCACCGGTCGTGGTGGTCCCGGAGCCGTCGGGGGCGTCGACTAGGCTCGCCGGTCGGACATCGGGGTAGGTGGTCGCGCCCAGCGGCGACCGGTCGGAAGCGGACGGAGTACGGCGTGGCGAACGCAGGGCGGCGGCTGTTCACCAGCGAGTCGGTGACCGAGGGTCACCCGGACAAGATGTGCGACGCCATCAGCGACACGATCCTCGACGCGCTGCTGGCGCAGGACCCGCGCAGCCGGGTCGCGGTGGAGACTCTCGTGACCACGGGCCAGGTGCACGTGGCGGGCGAGGTCACCACGAGTGCCTACGCCGACATCCCCACGCTCGTGCGCGACACGGTGCTCGGGATCGGCTACGACTCGTCGGCCAAGGGCTTCGACGGCGCCTCCTGTGGCGTGAACGTCGCGATCGGGGCGCAGTCGGCCGACATCGCGCAGGGTGTCGACACGGCGTACGAGAGCCGCGTGGAGGCCTCGGAGGACGTGATCGCCCGCCAGGGTGCGGGCGACCAGGGGCTGATGTTCGGCTACGCCAACACCGACACGCCCGAACTGCTGCCGCTGCCGATCGCGCTGGCACACCGGCTGGCGCGTCGGCTCACCGTGGCCCGCAAGTCCGGCCAGCTGCCCTACCTGCGGCCCGACGGCAAGACCCAGGTCACGATCGAGTACGACGGCGACAAGGCCGTGCGCCTGGACACCGTCGTGGTCTCCAGCCAGCACGCTTCGGACATCGACCTCGACGGGTTGCTGACGCCGGACATCCGTGAGCAGGTCGTCGGCCCGGAGATCGCCGAGCTCGGGATCGACGTCACCGACGTCCGGCTCCTGGTCAACCCCACGGGGCGCTTCGTGGTGGGCGGCCCGATGGGCGACGCGGGCCTCACCGGCCGCAAGATCATCGTCGACACCTACGGCGGCTTCGCCCGCCACGGCGGCGGCGCGTTCTCGGGCAAGGACCCCTCGAAGGTCGACCGCTCGGCCGCCTACGCCATGCGCTGGGTCGCGAAGAACGTCGTGGCCGCAGGCCTGGCCGAGCGCGTCGAGGTGCAGGTCGCCTACGCGATCGGCAAGGCGGCGCCGGTCGGGCTGTTCATCGAGACGTTCGGCACGGAGCACGTCGACCCGGTGAAGATCCAGTCGGCGATCCACGAGGTGTTCGACCTGCGTCCGGCCGCGATCATCCGCGACCTCGACCTGCTGCGCCCGATCTACGCGCAGACCGCGGCGTACGGGCACTTCGGCCGCACCGACATCGAGCTGCCGTGGGAGAGCACCGCCCGCGCCGCCGACCTGAAGGCCGCCGCCGGCGCCTGACACCCCCTGCGAGAGCAGCGAGGGGCGACGGACCGTGAGTGGATACGAGTGCCGCAGCACTCGTATCCACTCACGGCCGTCGGAGGGCGGGGGCGCCGTGGCGAGGAGGACGTGTGGCGCGAGCGAGCCGCAACCGCGGCGAGTGGCGCCCCGCCGCGCAGCTGCCGGTGGCGCGCGTCGCGGTGGACGTCGCGCTCGCCCACCTCGACCGCCCCTTCGACTACCGCGTGCCCGAGCACCTCGACGTCGACGCGGTGCCGGGGGTGCGGCTGCGGGTGCGGTTCGCCGGTCGACTGGTGGACGGGTTCCTGCTGGAACGGGTCGCCGAGTCGGCCCACGGCGGACGCCTCGCCTGGGTAGAGAAGGTGGTGTCGGCCGAGCCGGTGCTGACCGGCGAGGTCGCCGCGCTGTGCCGAGCGGTCGCCGACCGCTGCGCCGGCGTGCTCGCCGACGTGCTGCGCCTCGCCGTGCCGCCCCGGCACGCGCGGGTCGAGGCGGAAGCCGTTCCCGACGCCGATCCGGGACCAGCGGCGCCGGCGGCCGCGGAGCCGGCCGACACCGGCTGGCGGCGCTACCCGCGAGGGCCTGCGCTGCTCGACGCGCTGGCCGGGGGCCGGGCGGCGCACGCCGTCTGGCAGGCGCTGCCGGGGGAGGACTGGCCGCGCCGCCTCGCCGAGGCCGCTGCGGCCACCGCCGGTGCCGGGCGGGGCGCGCTGCTGGTGGTGCCCGACCAGCGTGACCTCGACGTCCTGCACGCGGCCTGCGTGGACGTGCTCGGGAAGGACGCGGTGGTGGCGCTGTCGGCCGAGCTCGGCCCGGCCGAGCGGTACCGGCGCTGGCTCGCGGTGCGCCGCGGGCGGGTGCGGGTGGTGGTGGGCACCCGGTCCGCTGCGTTCGCGCCGGTGGCGCCGCTGGGCCTGCTCGTCGTGTGGGACGACGGCGACGACCTGCACGCCGAGCCGAGGGCGCCCTACCCGCAGGTCCGTGACGTGCTGGTGCTGCGCGCGCACGCCGCCGGCGCGGCGCTGCTGGTGGCGGGCTTCGCGCGGACCGCGGAGGCGCACCTGCTCGTCGAGTCCGGGTGGGCCCGGGAGGTCGTGGCCGAGCGCGACAGCGTGCGCGTGGCGATGCCGCGGATCGCGGCGATCGGCGAGTCGGACACCGATCTCGTCCGCGACCCCGACGCGCGCGCCGCCCGGCTGCCGCACGTCGCGTTCGAGGCGGCGCGATCGGCGCTCACCGGCGGGCGACCGGTGCTCGTGCAGGTTCCACGGTCCGGGTACGTGCCGTACCTGTCCTGCGGGTCGTGCCGGGAGCCGGCCCGGTGCCGCCACTGCGCGGGTCCGCTCGGCTTCGTCGGGCGCGCGCCGGAGTCCGGTGGTGCCCAGCTGCCCCACTGCCGTTGGTGCGGCCGTGCCGACGGCGGGTTCCGATGCCCGGCCTGCGGGTCGCGGCGGCTGCGGGCCGGCGTGGTCGGGGCGGGCCGCACCGCGGAGGAGCTCGGACGCGCGTTCCCGGGCACGACGGTGCGCGCGTCCGGCGGCGGGGCCGCCGTGCTGCCCACCGTGGCGCCGCGTCCGGAGCTGGTGGTCGCCACGCCGGGAGCCGAGCCGCGCGTCGCCGGCGGGTACGGGGCGGCCCTGCTGCTCGACGGCTGGGCGTTGCTGTCACGCCCGGACCTGCGGGTGGCCGAGGAGACCCTGCGCCGCTGGCTGGGCGCGGTCGCCCTCGTCGTGCCGCACAGGGACGGCGGGCGCGTCGTCATCATGGCGGACGCGGGCCTGCCGGTGGTGCAGGCACTGGTGCGCTGGGACCCCGCGGGCCACGCCGCGTCCGAGCTGGCAGGGCGCGCCGAGGTCGGCTTCCCGCCTGCGGTGCGCATGGCGGCCGTGGAGGGCGGGCCCACGGCCGTGGCCGAGGTCGTCGACGCGGTGCTCGCCGACCTGCCCGACGTCGAGGTCCTCGGCCCGGTCGAGATCGAGCCCGACACCGCGACCGGACCGGGCGACGGCGACGTGCGCGAACGCGCCCTGCTGCGGGTGCCCCGCACCGCGGGCCGCTCCCTCGCGGCCGCGCTGCACGCCGCCCAGGCCGCCCGCACGGCCCGCAAGGCGGCGGACCCGGTCCGGGTCCGGCTCGACCCGGTCGAGTTGGGCTGAGCACAGCCCGCACGGGCGTGCGGGCACCGGCGGCCACGCATGGCAGAATCGAGGGTCGCCGCCGCGCGTCCCCGCTCCCGTCCCCTGCGCGGCGCTGCCCGGAGGAGATGCGTGTCCGTCCTGCCCGTCCGGCTCTTCGGTGACCCGGTGCTGCGCACCCCCGCCGCCGAGGTCACCACGTTCGACGCCGAGCTGCGCAAGCTCGTGGCCGACCTCACCGACACCATGCACGAGGAGGGCGGTGCGGGCCTGGCCGCGCCGCAGCTCGGCGTGGGCCTGCGGGTGTTCACCTACGACTGCGACACGTTCGAGGGGCACCTGGTGAACCCGACGTTCGACGTCGTCGGCGACGAGGAGCAGCTCGGGCCGGAGGGGTGCCTGTCCATCCCGGGCATGCGCTGGGAATGCCGTCGCCACCTGCACGTGGTGGCCCGTGGCTGGAACATGCACGGCGAGCCGGTCGTCGTCGAGGGCAGCGAGATGCTCGCGCGCTGCATCCAGCACGAGACAGACCACCTCGACGGCGTCCTGTTCGTCGACCGCCTCGACCCGGAGACGCGCCGCCAGGCGCTGGCCGAGATCCGCGCCGCGGAGTGGTTCGGGCAGCAGGCCCCCGAGGTCCGGGTCAGCCCGCACCCGCTGTTCGGGAAGGCGAGGTAGTGCGCCTGGTCTTCGCCGGCACCCCCGAGCCCGCCGTGCCGTCGCTGCGCGCGCTGCTGGATTCGCAGCACGAGGTGGTCGGTGTCGTCACGCGCCCGGACGCGCCCGCGGGCCGGGGCCGCAAGGTGGTGCGCTCACCGGTCGGCCGGCTCGCCGACGAGGCCGGGATCCCGGTGCTGACTCCCGCCCGCCCGTCCGAGCCCGCGTTCCTCGCGCAGCTGCAGGATCTCGCGCCGGACTGCTGCCCCGTCGTCGCGTACGGCGCGCTCGTGCCCCGCGCGGCCCTGGACGTGCCCCGTCACGGGTGGGTCAACCTGCACTTCTCGCTGCTGCCCGCTTGGCGCGGCGCGGCGCCCGTGCAGGCCGCGCTGCGCCACGGGGACGAGATCACCGGCGCCAGCACGTTCCGGCTCGAGGAGGGGCTGGACACCGGCCCGGTGTTCGGGGTGGTCACGGAGGCCGTCCGTCCGACCGACACGGCGGGTGCGCTGCTCGGGAGGCTCGCGACGTCGGGCGCCGACCTGCTCGTGGCCACGCTCGACGGCATCGCCGAGGGCACGCTCGAGGCCCGGCCGCAGCCGGGCGAGGGGGTGTCGCTCGCGCCGAAGATCACCACCGCCGGCTCGCGGGTCCACTGGGATGCGCCGGCCCCCGCGATCGACCGCCTGGTCCGCTCGGTCACCCCGGACCCGGGGGCCTGGTGCACCTTCCGCGACGAGCGCCTCGGCCTCGGCCCGGTCACACTGCTCGACGCCGAGGCGCCGGCACTGGCACCGGGGCAGCTGCTCGCGGAGAAGCGGCGAGTGCTCGTCGGGACCGGTGGCGGATCGGTGCAGCTGGGCGAGGTACGTCCGGTGGGCAAGCGCGCGATGCCCGCGCCGGACTGGGCGCGCGGTGTGCGGATCGTGGACGGGGAGCGGCTGGCATGAGGCGTGCGGGAACGACACACGTGCAGACACACGCGCACGCGGGGCGCGCCGCGCGCCCCCTCGCGAGTCGCGATCTCCGTGCGCGGGAGTCGCGGGCTGGGTACGTCCGGGCGCGTTCCGCGGGAGGGTCGCGATGAGCGCCCCCGGTCGCGACGGTCCGCGCAGGTCCCCGCGAGCCCGCGGCGCCGGGCGGTCCGGACCCCCGCGCGGGCGTTCGGGCCCGGCGCGCCCGCCGGAACCGGACCTGTCCCGGCTGGCCGCGTTCCAGCTGCTCGTGTCCGTGCGGGTGCGTGACGCGTACGCCAACCTGGCACTGCCCTCGATCCTGCGCCGGCACCGGCTGCGGGGGCGCGACGCCGCGCTGGCCACCGAGCTCGGGTACGGCACGCTGCGGGCCCGCGGGCTGCTCGACGCCGTCATCGAGGCGTGCAGCGACCGCCCGCTCGAGCGCGTGGAGCCGCACCTGCTCGACGCGCTGCGCCTGGGCTCCTACCAGCTGCTGCGCACCCGGATCCCGCCGCACGCCGCGGTGGCCACCACGGTGGAGCTGGTGCGCGCCGAGGCCGGGAGCCGGGCAGGCGGCTTCGTCAACGCCGTGCTGCGGCGGGTGGGCGAGCGCGACGAGGCGGCGTGGGTGGCGCAGCTCGCGCCCTCGGCCGCCGAGGACCCCGTGGGGCACGCCGCTTTCGCCCACGCACACCCGCGGTGGATCGCCCAGTCGTTCGCCGACGCCCTCGGCAAGCCCGCCGACCCCGCCGACGCGGAGCTGGACGCGGCGCTCGCCGCCGACGACGCGCGGCCCGCGGTGCACCTGCTGGCCCGCCCCGGCGAGATCACCGCGGCCGAGCTGGCGCTCGTGACCGGTGGTGCGGAGGCGCCGTACTCGCCCTACGGGGTGCACCTGGAGGCCGGCAGCGGCGACGTCGCCGAGCTCGACGCGGTGTCCGAGGGCCTCGCGCTCGTGCAGGACGAGGGCAGCCAGCTGGTGGCGCTCGCGCTCACCCGCGCCGAGCTCACCGGCACCGACACCGGCCGCTGGCTCGACCTCTGCGCCGGCCCCGGGGGGAAGGCCGCGCTGCTCGGAGGGCTCGCCGACCTCGACGGCGCCACGCTGGACGCGGTGGAACCGAGCGAGCACCGCGCCGAGCTCGTGCGCCGGGCGGTGCCCGAGCTCCCGGTCACGGTGCACCAGGCGGACGGACGCAGCGCCCCGCTGCCCGACGCCGCGTTCGACCGGGTGCTGGTGGACGCGCCCTGCTCAGGGCTCGGCGCGCTGCGTCGCCGCCCGGAGGCACGGTGGCGGCGGCAGCCGTCGGACGTGTCCGCCCTCGCCTCGTTGCAGCGCGAGCTGCTGGCGGCCGCGTTGCGGCACGTGCGGCCCGGCGGGGTGGTGGCCTACGTGACGTGCTCGCCGCACCTGGCCGAGACGGTGGGCGTGCTGACCCGGGTGCTGCGGGCGCACCCGGAGGTGCAGCGCCTCGACGCGCGCGAGTGCCTGCCCGGGGTGCCGGACCTCGGCGACGGGCCGACGGTCCAGCTGTGGCCCCACCGCCACGGCACCGACGCCATGTTCCTCGCGTTGCTGCGGCGCGACTGACCCGCTGGCCGACCACGTGCGGCGCGTGTTCGCGGGGGCGCGGAGGGCGCCGGGTGATCGCGAGACATGTGCTCGACGCAGCCCTGGCTGCCGTGGGGCCATGATCAGCGTTTGGGCGCAGGGGCGGCATCATGTCGCCGTTGTTGCACCGATGTGGCGATCATGGCGCCGAATGCGGGCGGTCCCGGGTGCTGTCGCGTGATCGGCGCTGGAGGCGCGCGAACCGAGGCGACAACTCCTGCGAACTGCTCAACGCGGTCGCCCGGTACCGGGACACCGATCCTCGTGATCGTCGCGAGCAGCACACGGCGGCGCCGCGGACGACGCTGAGGTGCGGCTCGTCGCGATCACGGACGCATGATCAGCGCGAGAGGTACAGCGGAGCGGGGACGACAACCGCCGCGTGCCGCTCGCAACGATCAGATGCGGGCCGTCGCGCACGGCAGCCTGGGCGCACCGGCGCTCGACGAGGCCGCGCCCGGCGCGCCGCGCGCGGGCTGCTGCGCCGCGGTGCCACCACGCCGCCCTCATCGGCCCGAGCCGTACGTCAGAGTCGCCCGGGCGAACGCGCACCACCGGGAACGACCAGCCCCGGCAGTCCTCGTCCCGGCCCGGAGGCGGCGTCACCTGTCCCATGCTGCGCCGATCCCGTGATCACGGCACGCGCCGCGGGCCATGATCAGCGTTTCGGTGCAGGAGCGGCATCATGTTGCCGTTGTCGCGCCGATCTGGCGATCATCGCCCCGGCCCCGGCCCCGGCCCCGGCCCCGGCCCCGGCCCCGGCCCCGGCCCCGGCCCCGGCCCCGGCCCCGGCCCCGGCCCCGGCCCCGGCCCCGGCCCCGGCCCCGGCCCCGGCCCCGGCCCCGGCCCCGGCCCCGGCCCCGGCCCCGGCCCGTTCGTCAACGCCTGCGGGCGGCGGCCTTGTGGTCGGCGCGGTCGAGGGCGGCGTCGACGGCCAGGTCCAGGTAGTCGACCACCACCTCCTCCTCGTCGGGGCCGGCGCCGACCTCCACGCGGACGTCACGGGTGCGCCCGCGGCCGAGCAGCCGTCCGTGGGGGTCGGGCAGGTCGCCGCCGTGCTCGAAGCCGACGTTGACGCCGCCGTCGCGGGGGAACAGCGCCACCACGTACCCGCCGCGGGGGTGGTGGAAGGCGAGGCCGTGCCAGCCGCTGTTGACCCGCTCACCCAGGTCGGGATGCGCGTCGCGGACCACGGCGCGCAGGCGGTGGACCAGCTCCGCCACCGCGGGCGGCTCGGGGGACAGCAGTGCGTGCAGTTGCTCGTCGACGGAAGCAGTGGCGGGCATGGGCCCAGTGAAGCGCGGGGGTCCGACAGAACGCCAGCCGCTCGCACATCGACTCCTGGCCCCCTACACCGACTGCCGTCGGTGTAGGAGCGGGGGAATCGGTGTGTCAGCGCCCACGGGTGGTCGGGCGGGTGGTCCGGCGTACCCTCCTGGGGTGCACCCCATGATCGCCCCGAGCATCCTCGCGGCCGACTTCGCGCGGCTCGCCGACGAGGCCGCCGCCGTGGCCGGGCCGCCCGGAACGGGCGCCGACTGGCTGCACGTGGACGTCATGGACGCGCACTTCGTGCCGAACCTCACGCTCGGCCTCCCCGTGGTGAAGGCCCTGCACGCGGCCACCGACGTGCCGCTGGACTGCCACCTGATGATCGAGGACCCCGAGCGCTGGGCGGTGGGCTACGCCGAGGCCGGTGCCTACAACGTCACGGTGCACGTGGAGGCCTCCCGCGACCCGGTGGCGCTGGCGAAGGACCTGCGCGCGGCCGGGGCCCGCGCGGGGCTGTCGATCAAGCCGGACACGCCGATCGAGCCGCATCTGGAGACGCTGCGGCACTTCGACACCCTGCTCGTCATGAGCGTGGAGCCCGGCTTCGGCGGCCAGGAGTTCCGGCCGTCGGTGCTGGAGAAGGTCCGCACCGCGCGCAGGCTGGTGGACACCGGGCACCTCACGTTGCTGGTGGAGATCGACGGCGGCATCAACGCCGAGACGATCGAGGACGCCGCCGAGGCCGGTGTCGACTGCTTCGTGGCCGGCTCGTCCGTCTACGGCGCCGCCGAGCCGGGCCGGGCCGTGCAGGCGCTGCGCGAGAAGGTGCGGGCGTCGTCGGCGCACCGCGGCTGGTCCGGCTGAGCGCCGGACGAGCGGCCGGAGAAGGGGAGAGCGGGATGTTCACGGGGATCGTCGAGGAGATCGGCGAGGTGCTCGACGTGCGGGAGAGCGCCGACGTCGTCGTGTTCACCGTCCGTGGTGGCACCGTCAGCTCGGACGCCCGGCACGGCGATTCCATCGCCGTCAACGGCGTGTGCCTCACGGTGATCGATCCGGACGGGGGCGCGGGCGGCACGTTCCGCGTCGAGCTGGTGCCGGAGACGCTGAAGCGCTCCAGCCTGTCCGCGGTGGTGCCCGGTACGCGCGTGAACCTCGAGCGCGCCGTGCCGGTGAACGGGCGCCTCGGTGGCCACATCGTGCAGGGCCACGTGGACGGGGTGGCGACGGTGCTGTCGCGTACCCCGGGCGAGCGCACGGACGAGGTGCGCTTCAGCCTCGCGCCCGACCTCGCCCGGTACGTGGTGGAGAAGGGCTCGATCACGGTCGACGGGGTATCGCTCACCGTGGCCGGTGTGAGCAGTGACACGTTCTCGGTGGCGCTGATCCCCACCACCTTGTCCGACACCACACTCGGTTCCCGGGATCCGGGGGATACCGTGAACCTGGAGGTCGACGTGGTGGCGAAGTACGTGGAGCGACTCACAGCGGGATACCGCGGTGCCACGCCGGCGCGCGACGAGGCAGGGGAGCGGTGATGGGTGTGGAGCAGGCGGCAGGCGATGCCGCCCCGCGGCCGGTGGCCGGCAGCGGCTTCGAGGCGATCGAGCGGGCCATCGCCGACCTCAAGGCCGGCCGCGCCGTGGTGGTCGTGGACGATGAGGACCGCGAGAACGAGGGCGACCTGATCTTCGCGGCCGAGATGGCGACGCCGGAGCTGGTGTCGTTCATGGTGCGCTACACGTCCGGCTACATCTGCGTGGCGCTCACCGAGAGCGAGTGCGACCGGCTCGACCTGCCGCCGATGCACCACACCAACGCCGACAGCTTCCGCACCGCGTTCACCGTGACGGTCGACGCGAAGGCGGGCATCACCACCGGTATCTCGGCCTCGGACCGCGCGCACACGATCCGGCTGCTCGCCGACGCGGGGGCGGGCCCGGGGGACCTGGTGCGCCCGGGGCACGTGCTGCCGCTGCGGGCCCGCGAGGGCGGCGTGCTGCGCCGGCCCGGGCACACCGAGGCCGCCGTCGACCTGGCGCGGCTCGCCGGGCTGTCGCCCGCGGGCGCACTGTGCGAGATCGTGTCGCAGAAGGACGACGGCGACATGGCCCGCGGTGACGAGCTGGGCGTGTTCGCCGCGGCCCACGACCTCACCCTGATCACGATCGCGGACCTGATCGCCTACCGGCGGCGGTTCGAGAAGCACGTCGTGCGGGTGGCGCAGGCGCGCATCCCCACCGAGCACGGCGAGTTCATCGCCTACGGCTACGACTCGCTGCTCGACGGCATCGAGCACATCGCGATGGTGCGCGGTGACATCGCAACTCCGGAAGGCACCGGCGAGGACGTGCTGGTGCGCGTGCACTCGGAGTGCCTCACCGGCGACGTCATGGGCTCGCTGCGCTGCGACTGCGGCCCGCAGTTGGACGCCGCGCTCGCGGCGGTGGCCGCGGAGGAACGCGGAGTGGTGCTCTACATGCGCGGGCACGAGGGCCGGGGCATCGGCCTGTTGCACAAGCTGCAGGCCTACCAGCTGCAGGAGGCCGGCGCCGACACCGTGGACGCCAACCTCGCGCTCGGGCTGCCCGCCGACGCCCGCGACTACGGGATCGGCGCGCAGATCCTCGTGGACCTCGGCGTGAAGTCGATGCGCCTGCTCACCAACAACCCCGACAAGCGGGCCGGCCTCGAGGGCTACGGTCTGACGATCACCGGGCGGGTGCCGCTGCCGGTGCGCGCGCACCGGGAGAACCTGCGCTACCTGCGCACGAAGCGCGACCGGATGGGTCACGACCTGCCCGACCTGGGCGACGGCGCGCTGGCCGACGGCACCGGCACCTGACACGGGGAGAGAGTCGATGACTGGCGAGGGCCGTCCGACGACGGACGAGCTCCCGGACGCGTCCGGGTTGCGGCTGGCGATCGCGGCCACCACCTGGCACGCGGACATCGTGGACGTGATGCTGGAGCGCGCGGTCGCAACCGCGGAGAAGGCCGGTGTGCCACGACCCACCGTGGTGCGGGTGCCGGGCACCGTCGAGCTGCCCGTGGTGTGCCAGGAGCTGGCCGTGCGGCACGACGCGGTCGTGGCGCTCGGCGTGGTGGTGCGCGGTGGAACGCCGCACTTCGAGTACGTCTGCGACGCCGTCACCGCGGGCCTGACCCGCGTGGCGCTGGACGAACGCACGCCGGTGGGCAACGGCGTGCTGACCTGCAACACGAAGGAGCAGGCCGTGGAGCGCTCGGGAGCACCGGGCTCGGCGGAGGACAAGGGCGCCGAGGCGTGCGTGGCGGCGCTGCAGACCGCGCTCGTGCTGCGCGGCCTGCGGAGCGGGCGGTGACGGCCGTGCCCGCCGCGCGGCGGGACGTCGCCGAGCCGGTGGTGGTGCGCCCGCGCAAGGTGCTCATCGCGGCGTGGGTCGGGGCCGTGGCCATCGTGGGGCTGTTCGTGGCCATCGCCCTCGTGCTGCGCAACAGCCCCACCGGTGTGTTCTTCCGGCTCGCCGACCAGATCGCGCTCGTGCTCCTGGGCCTGTTCATCGCCGGTGGGCTGCTGCTGCTCGCCCGTCCGCGGGTGCGTGCCGACGCCGAGGGCATCGAGGTGCGCAACATCCTGGTCACCCGCAGGCTGCCGTGGTCGCTGGTGGAGCGGGTGGCGTTCCCCGACGGCGCCTCGTGGGCGCGCCTGGACCTGCCCGACGACGAGTACATGGCGGTGCTGGCCATCCAGGCGGTGGACGGCAGGCGCGCCGTGGACGCGATCACCCGGGTGCGGGCGCTGCACGCCCGGGCCCACGGCCGCTGAGCACTCGCACGTAGCATCGGAGCCGTGCTGCGCACCCGGGAACCCGCAGGTCCGACCGCCTCCGTCGAGGAGAGCGTGCGCCTGGGCGACATCGTCCTCCGCAACCGGCTCGTCACCTCGTCGAGCCTGCTGGGCTACGGCGTCTCGAACACGCCGCTGCTGCCCTACGGGATGAGCCCGATCTCGCTGTTCGTGCCGCTCGCGGAGTTCGGCGCGGTGACCACGCGCACCCTGACCGTCGAGCCGCGCGAGGGCCACTTCACCACCCGCGACGACTGGTCGCTGCCGGAGCTGCCCGGCCTGCTGCGCCGTTACGGCACCGTGCTGCGCGGCACCGACGGCGGATGGATCAACGCGTTCGGCTGGTGCAACGTCGGGATCGACGCCTACCTGCGCGACTACTACCCGCGCACCCGCGACCAGCGCGTGATCATCTCGCTCGGCGGGTTCTCCGCGGAGGAGTTCGTGACGCTCGTGGACCGGGTGAACGCGGTCGTGCCGGTGGGCGACATCGCCGCCGTGGAGCTCAACGTGAGCTGCCACAACGTCAACTTCGACTTCTCGACGATCCTGCAGGACGTGCTCGACGAGGCCGTGCCCCGCAGCAACCACCCGGTGATCCTCAAGCTCTCGCCGGACAACGACTACCTGCGCAACGCGCAGCAGGCGGCGAAGGCCGGGGTCTCCGCGCTGACCGCGATCAACACCGTGAAGGCGCTGCGGCTCGACCCGCGCACGGGCACCCCGCTCCTCGCCAACCGCTACGGCGGCCTGTCCGGCCGCGCGATCAAGCCGATCGGCCTGCGCGTGGTGAGTGAGCTGCGCGAAGCCGGCGTCACGCTGCCGATCATCGCCACCGGCGGCATCCGCACCGTGGACGACTGCCGCGAGTACTTCTGGGCGGGCGCGGACGCTGTGAGCCTCGGAAGCGCGACGTGGCTGGCCAGCTATCCGGGGTACGCTCTGGCCCCTGTGCGCGCGTTGCACGTCCGGCGCGTGCTGCGGGCCATTCGGCGCCACGGCGCTCGCCCGGTCCGTGGCGGCCCGGCGCGCTGAGTCACGATCTTCGTGGACCCGGGCACCCGCCCGGTCGGAGCACGACGGACGAGGTGGCGTGATGCCCACGACGATGTCCGGAGGCACTGCGGAGCAGTTGCGCGCCCCCGACCGGCGGCCGCGTGCCGTGCTCCTCGACGTGTTCGAGACGATGCTGGCGGTGGACGCGCTCGGCTCCCGGTTCGTGGACGTGGGGCGGCCCGCGCACGAGTGGGAGCTGTTCTTCACCCGCGCCCTGCGGGACGGGATGGCCCACACCCTCGCCGGCCCCACGCGTCCCTTCGCCGACGTGGCCCGGGCCGCCCTGCACACCACCACCCACCACACCCTCTCCGACGAGGCGGTCGAGCACGTGCTCGCCGGGTTCGCCACGTTGCCGCCGCACCCCGACGTGGAGCCGGCCCTGATGGCGCTCGCCCGCGCCCGGATCCCGGCCTACGCGTTCACCCACGGCGCGGAGGCGGTGGCCGCCTCCGCGCTGGACGGCGCCGGCCTGCGCACCTACCTGCGCGGTGTGCTCTCCTGCGAACAGATCCACTCCTTCAAGCCGCCCGCTCGCGTGTACCACTGGGCCTGCCGGCAGGTGGACCAGCCCGTCGACCGGGTGGCGCTGGTGGCCGTGCATTCCTGGGACGTTCACGGCGCCGTGCGCGCGGGCCTCGTGACCGGCCTCGCCACCCGGCTCGAGGGTGCGGTGCCCGACGTGGTGGAACTCCCGCACGTGGCGGCCGAACGACTGGACACGGTGGTGGAGCGGATCATCGCCCTGCCGTCCTGACAGGTCCGACGGGTTCCGCCGCCCCGGCTCCGCCCGGCCCCTACGCCCCCACCGCCCGACGGCGCCCCCGGCCGAGCCCGCCGCCCCTCCCGAGGTCGGCCGCCTCCCCGGCCTCGGCTCCGGCCGCCCAGCCCGAGCCGGACAGCACCCTGCGCCGGGCCGTGCCCAGGCGGGGGAAGGCGGTGGCGAACTCGCGGTCGACGCGCTCGCGGCGGTCGGCCAGCACGAGCGCGACGCCGCCCGTGCCCGGGGGAGCGGCCGTGGCGTCGTGGGTGGCGGCGTGGGTGGCGGCGCGCTGCTCGGCCGCCAGGAGCCGGCGGTGCACCTGTTGGGCGAAGCCCTCCAGCCAGGACCGCCGGTAGGCAGCGACCGACTCGCCCGGCCACGGCGGCCGGATCCGCACGAGCTGGCTGGTGGCCTGCAGTTGCAGCGACGTGTAGAGCACCTCGATCCGCTCACGGTCCGATGCGTGCCCGAAGACCGTGACCGCGGCGACCTTGCCTGCCCACGTGCCGTGCAGCACCCAGCGGCAGCCGAGCGCGGCGGCCGTCCAGCCCAGCAGGCGCGCCTTGCCCGCGCTGTACGGATCGCTCATCGCGACCCGAAGCCCGCCGATCTCGTCGCGGCCCGGCTCGGCGGCGTCGAGCAGTGCGGAGTCGATGCCGTGGCGGGCCATCAGCTCCACGGCCTTGGCCGTGTAGATCTCCGCCTCCTCAGCGGTGGCCGCGCGCTCGGCCTTGGCGAGCAGCTTGCGGACGGTGGCCAGCTTCTCGGTGCTCATCGGGTCTCCTCGGGGTCGAACAGGCGTTCGTACTCGCCAGAGGATTTACCACGCGGCGCCGACAGTTCCGCGGGAGGGAGCGCCTACACCACGCCGCGACGCGCCGGGTGGCCGGTCCCCGCCCCGGCGTGTCGGGGGTCCGTCCTACCCTGGGGTGGCCATGCGCGATCCCGCTTCGAACGACCCCTCCCGGTACCGGCCGGCGCCCGGGTCCATCCCGGAGGCCCCCGGGGTGTACCGCTTCTCCGACCCGCACGGCCGCGTGATCTACGTCGGCAAGGCGAAGAGCCTGCGGCAGCGGCTCAACTCCTACTTCGCCGATCTCACCGGGCTGCACCCGCGCACGCGCCAGATGGTCACCACCGCGGCGAAGGTGGAGTGGACGGTCGTCACCACCGAGGTGGAGGCGCTGCAGCTCGAGTACAACTGGATCAAGGAGTACGACCCGCGGTTCAACGTCCGCTACCGCGACGACAAGACCTACCCGGTGCTCGCGGTCACCATGAACGAGGAGTTCCCGCGGCTGCACGTCTACCGGGGTCCCCGCCGCAAGGGCGTGCGCTACTTCGGGCCCTACGCCCACGCGTGGGCGATCCGGGAGACCCTCGACCTGTTGCTGCGGGTCTTCCCGGCGCGCACGTGCAGCGCCGGGGTGTTCAAGCGGCACGGGCAGATGGGCCGGCCGTGCCTGCTGGGCTACATCGACAAGTGCTCCGCGCCGTGCGTCGGGCGGGTCGACGCCGACGAGCACCGCGCCATCGTCGCGGATTTCTCCGACTTCCTCGCCGGGCGCACCGACCACCTGGTCAAGCAGCTGGAACGCAAGATGGCCGACGCCTCCGAGCAGTTGGAGTTCGAGCGCGCGGCACGGCTGCGCGACGACGTCGGCGCGCTGCGCCGCGCGATGGAGAAGCAGGCCGTGGTGCTCGGCGACGGCACCGACGCCGATGTGGTGGCGTTCGCCCAGGACGAGCTGGAGGCCGCCGTCCAGGTCTTCCACGTGCGGGGCGGTCGGGTCCGCGGCCAGCGCGGCTGGGTGGTCGACAAGGTCGAGCCCACCGACACCGCGCAGCTCGTGGAGCGCTTCCTCACCCAGTTCTACGGCGAGCAGGCGGCCCTGGCGGGCTCGGCCGACGACGCCACGCAGCCGGTGCCGAAGGAGATCCTCGTGCCGGAGCTGCCCGCCGAGGCGGGTTCGCTGGCGCAGTGGCTCACCCGGCTGCGGGGCTCGCGCGTGCAGGTGCGGGTGCCGCAGCGCGGCGACAAGCGCGCGCTGGCCGACACCGTGGCGCGCAACGCCGCCGAGGCGTTCACCCAGCACAAGCTGCGCCGGGCGGGGGACCTCACGGCGCGGTCGGCCGCGTTGCAGGAGATCCAGGACGCGCTCGGGCTCGACACGGCGCCGCTGCGCATCGAGTGCGTGGACGTCAGCCACGTGCAGGGCAGCAACGTGGTCGCCTCGCTCGTGGTGTTCGAGGACGGGCTGGCCCGCAAGTCGGACTACCGCCGGTTCGAGATCCGCGGCGGGTCCGAGGGCGGTGACGTCGCGGCGATCGCGGAGGTCGTCCGGCGGCGGTTCAAGCGCTACCTCGCCGAGACCGGGGGAACCGAGACCGGGGGAGCGGCGGACGGGGCGGGTAACACCGCGCAGGGGCCGGGCGAGTCCGGTGAGGTCCCGGCCGCCGTCCCCGACCCTGAACACCGGCCGGGTATCGATCCCGAGACCGGACGCCCGCGCAAGTTCGCCTATCCCCCGAACCTGCTCGTGGTCGACGGCGGCCAGCCGCAGGTCGAGGCCGCAGCCGACGTGCTGGGCCGGCTCGGCATCACCGACGTGGCCGTCTGCGGGCTGGCCAAGCGCCTGGAGGAGGTGTGGTTGCCCGCCGAACCGGACCCGGTGATCCTGTCCCGCACCAGCGAGGGCCTCTACCTGCTGCAGCGCGTGCGGGACGAGGCGCACCGGTTCGCCATCACCTACCACCGGCAGCGTCGTTCGCAGAGCATGATCGTGTCCGAGCTCGACGCCGTGCCGGGGCTCGGGCCCGCCCGGCGCGCCGCGCTGCTGAAGCACTTCGGGTCGGTGCGCAAGCTCAAGGCCGCGGACGCCGAGGAGATCGCCGCACTGCCGGGGTTCGGCCCGCGCACGGCCGCCGCCGTGATCACGGCGCTGCACGGCGAGCCCGGTGCTCCGGTACCGGGCGGGCACGAGGTGCCGGCCTCGTGAACGAGCGAGCGGACGGACCGGCGACCACGCAGGGGCGAGGGGGGATCGTGACGGGCAGCGAGCCGACCGGCAGCGAGCCGGCGGGCATCGAGGTCACGCTGGTGAGCGGCCTCTCGGGAGCGGGGCGCAGCACCGCGGCGAAGGTCCTGGAGGACCTCGGCTGGTTCGTCGTCGACAACCTGCCGCCGGAGCTGATCTCCACGATGGTGGAGCTGGGCTCCCGCGCGCGCGGTGAGATCACGCGGATCGCGGTGGTGATGGACGTGCGGAGCCGGGCGTTCACGGCCGACCTCGGCGCCGTCATCAAGGACCTCGACGCCCGCGGCTACCGGCCGCGCCTGCTGTTCCTGGAGGCCTCGGACGCGGTGCTCGTGCGCCGTTTCGAGCAGGTGCGCCGCAGCCACCCGCTGCAGGGCGAGGGGCGGCTGGTCGACGGGATCGCCGCCGAGCGGGAACTGCTCACACCGCTGCGGGAGAGCGCCGACCTCGTCGTCGACACGTCCACGGTGGCGGTCCCGCAGCTGCGGGCCACCCTGGAGCACGCCTTCGGGGCCGAGTCCGCCAAGGTCACGCGCGTCACCCTGCTGTCGTTCGGCTACAAGTACGGCCTGCCGATGGACTCCGACCTCGTCGTGGACGTCCGGTTCCTGCCCAACCCGTTCTGGATCCCGGAGCTGCGCGAGTTCACCGGACGCGACGAGTCGGTCCGCGACTACGTGCTGAGCCAGGACGGCGCGCAGGAGTTCATCAGCCGGTACCTCGACCTGCTCCGGCTGGTCGGGGCGGGTTACCGCCGTGAGGGCAAGCGGTACCTCACGGTCTCGGTCGGCTGCACCGGTGGCAAGCACCGCAGCGTCGCGATCAGCGAGGAGTTCGCCCGCCGGCTGGCCGGCTCCGAGGGGGTCACGGTGAACGTCGTGCACCGGGACCTGGGGCGCGAGTGACGGCCGGCACCGGGGCACCCGGGGGACCGGTCGCGGTCGCGCTCGGCGGGGGACACGGCCTGCACGCCACGCTGTCGGCGCTGCGGCGGCTCACCGACACGGTCACCGCCGTCGTCACCGTCGCCGACGACGGCGGCTCCTCGGGCCGGCTGCGCCGTGAGCTGGGCCTGCTACCGCCCGGTGACCTGCGGATGGCGCTCGCCGCGCTGGCCTCCGACGACGCCGCGGGACGGCGCTGGGGCGAGCTGGTGCAGCACCGGTTCGGCGGTACGGGCGCGCTCGCCGGGCACGCGGTGGGCAACCTGCTGCTCGCCGGGCTGATGGAGGTGCTCGGGGACCCGGTGGCGGCGCTGGACGAGGTGGCGGCGCTGCTCGGGTTGCGCGGGCGGGTGCTGCCGATGAGCTGCGACCCGCTCGACATCGAGGCGGAGGTGTCGGGCCTGGGAGGCGGGCCGAAGGTCACCGGATCGGGGTCGCCCGATGGGGCGTTGATCCGCGGGCAGGTGGCGGTGGCCTCCACGCCGGGACGCGTGCAGCGGGTGTGGTTGCGCCCGGACCGCCCGCGTGCGTGCCCGGAGGCGGTCGAGGCCGTGCGGAACGCGGACGTGCTGCTCCTGGGCCCGGGCTCGTGGTTCACTAGCGTGCTGCCGCACCTGCTCGTGCCCGAGTTGCGCGAGGCGCTCATCACGAGCCCGGCGCGGCGCATCGTGGTGCTGAACCTGGCGCCGGAGCCGGGGGAGACCGCCGGGTTCTCGCCCGAGCAGCACCTCGCCGTACTCTCACAGCACGCCCCGGCGCTGCGGGTCGACGCGGTGATCGCCGACGTCGCCGCGGTCCCGGTGCCAGAACGGTTGCACCGCACCGCGGCCGCGGTGCTCGCCCCCGGCGGCCGGGTCCACCTGGCGCCGGTGGCCGCGGCCGATCCCGCCGATCCTGAGATGACAGTGCCGCGCCACGATCCGAAAGCCCTGGCCGATGCCCTCGGCGCCGTGCTGGCGGAGTGGGACGAGGACGCCGGCGCCGCCGCCGCGATCGGTGGGGCCGAGAGGAGGAGGTCGAACCCATGGCGATGACCGCAGCGGTCAAGGACGAGCTGAGCAGGCTCGTCGTCACGAAGCCGTGCTGTCGCCGCGCGGAGGTGGCGGCGTTGCTGCGTTTCGCAGGCGGCCTGCACATCGTCGGCGGCCGGGTGGTCGTGGAGGCCGAGGTCGACACCGGCTCGGTGGCGCGCCGTCTGCGGCGCGAGATCCACGAGCTCTACGGGCACACCTGCGAGGCGCACGTGATCAGCGCGGGCGGGCTGCGTCGCGGGGCGCGCTACGTGCTGCGCGTGGTGCGCGACGGCGAGGGCCTCGCCCGCCAGACCGGCCTGCTCGACGTCCGCGGTCGCCCGGTGCGCGGCCTGCCGCCACCCGTCGTCTCCGGCGGGGTGTGCGACTCGGAGGCGGCATGGCGCGGCGCGTTCCTCGCCCACGGCTCGCTCACCGAGCCGGGGCGCAGCTCGGCGCTGGAGGTCACCTGCCCCGGGCAGGAGGCGGCGATGGCGCTGGTGGGTGCCGCGCGGCGGCTGGGTGTCACGGCGAAGTGGCGGGAGGTGCGCGGCGCCGACCGCGTGGTGGTGCGTGACGGCGACGCCATCGGCGCATTGCTCACCCGCATGGGCGGGCACGACAGCGTCCTGGCCTGGGAGGAGCGGCGGATGCGCCGCGAGGTCCGCGCCACCGCGAACCGGCTGGCCAACTTCGACGACGCGAACCTGCGCCGCTCGGCCCGCGCTGCCGTCGCGGCGGCCGCGCGGGTGCAGCGGGCCTTGGAGATCCTCGCGGACGAGGTGCCGGAGCACCTGCTCGCGGCGGGCCGGCTGCGCGCCGAGCACAAGCAGGCGTCGCTGGAGGAGCTCGGGCAGCTGGCCGATCCGCCCATGACCAAGGACGCCGTGGCCGGCCGGATCCGCAGGCTCCTGCACATGGCCGACAAGCGTGCGGCCGATCTGGGCATCCCGGACACGGACTCCGCCGTCACCGCGGAGATGCTGGAAGAGGCCTGACACCGCGGCGCCGCGGTGTGCCTGCGGCCACATGAATCGATACAGGGCCTCCTGACGCCCGCAGCGCTCGCGCGGACTAGGGTTGGGCCCGGTTTCAGCACAAGACATCCAGTACCAGGGGCTAGGCACAGGAGGCGCGCACATGACCGTGCGGGTGGGCGTGAACGGGTTCGGCCGGATCGGCCGCAACTTCTGGCGGGCGGTCGACGCCCAGCGGAAGGCCGGCAGCACCGAGATCGAGATCGTGGCGGTGAACGACATCACCGACAACGCCACGCTGGCGGGCTTGCTCAAGTACGACTCGATCCTCGGTCGGCTGCCCTACGAGGTGACCCACACCGACGACGAGATCGTCGTCGACGGCAAGGGCTTCAAGGGACTCGCGGTGCGCGACCCCGCCGAGCTGCCGTGGAAGGACCTCGGCGTGGACGTCGTGGTCGAGTCCACCGGTATCTTCACCAAGCGCGACGGGGCCACCAAGCACCTCGACGCCGGCGCGAAGAAGGTGGTCATCTCCGCTCCCGCGACCGACCCCGACCTCACCGTCGTGATGGGCGTGAACGACGACGCCTACGACGGTTCGCAGGCCATCATCTCCAACGCGTCCTGCACCACGAACTGCCTTGCGCCGCTCGCGAAGGTGATCGATGACGCGTTCGGGATCGAGAAGGGTCTGATGACCACGATCCACGCCTACACGCAGGACCAGAACCTGCAGGACGGCCCGCACAAGGACAAGCGCCGCGCCCGCGCCGCCGCCCTGAACGTGGTGCCCACCTCCACGGGTGCCGCCAAGGCGATCGGCCTCGTGCTGCCGCACCTCAACGGCAAGCTCGACGGCTACTCGCTGCGCGTCCCGGTGCCCACCGGCTCGATCACCGACCTCACGGTGGACCTGCGCGAGGAGGCCTCCCTCGAGCAGATCAACGCCGCGTACAAGGCTGCGGCGGAGAGCGGCCCGCTCAAGGGCTTCCTGCGCTACAGCGAGGACCCGATCGTCTCCTCCGACATCGTCACGGACCCGGCGTCCTGCATCTACGACGCGCCGCTGACCAAGGTCATCGGCAACCAGGTCAAGGTGTTCGGCTGGTACGACAACGAGTGGGGCTACTCGAACCGCCTCGTCGACATCACCGACCTGGTGGCCTCGAAGCTGTGAGGACGCTCGACGACCTGATCGCCGAGGGCCCGTCCGGGCGGACAGTGCTGGTCCGCTCGGACCTCAACGTCCCGCTGGACGGCTCGCGGATCACCGACGACGGGCGCATCCGCGCCTCGGTCCCCACGCTGCAGAAGCTGCGCGAGGCCGGGGCGCGGGTGGTCGTCACCGCGCACCTGGGCCGGCCCAAGGGCGGTCCCGATCCGAAGTTCTCCCTCGCCCCGGTAGCTGGGCGGCTCGGTGAGCTGCTCGGTGCCGAGGTCACCCTCGCCTCCCACGGCGAGGAGGCGCAGGCCGCCGTGGGTGCGCTGACCGACGGCGGCGTCGTGTTGCTGGAGAACATCCGGTTCGACCCGCGCGAGACCTCCAAGGACGAGGACGAGCGGGCGGCCCTGGCCCACGAGCTGGCGGCGCTCACCGGTGCGAGCGGCGCGTTCGTCTCCGACGGGTTCGGCGTGGTGCATCGCAAGCAGGCCTCGGTCTACGACGTGGCGCAGGACCTGCCCGCCTATGCCGGCGGGCTGGTGCTCGCGGAGGTCGAGGTGCTGCGGCGGCTCACCGAGACGCCCGATCGGCCGTACACCGTCGTGCTGGGCGGTTCCAAGGTCTCCGACAAGCTCGCGGTGATCGAGGCCCTCCTGCCGAAGGTCGACGCGCTGATCGTCGGCGGCGGGATGTGCTTCACGTTCCTCGCCGCCCAGGGCTACGGGGTCGGCGACTCGCTCCTGGAGCGCGACCAGATCGACACCTGCCGTTCGCTGCTCGAGACCGGGAAGATCCTGCTGCCGTCCGACGTGGTGGTGGCCGACGACTTCTCGGCCGAGGCGAACACCCGGACCGTCGGCGCCGACGCGATCCCGGACGGCTGGAAGGGCCTGGACATCGGCCCGGCGTCGGTCACGGCGTTCGCCGACATGCTCGGCGGCGCGGCCACCGTGTTCTGGAACGGCCCGATGGGCGTGTTCGAGCTGGCCCCGTTCGCCGACGGCACGCGGGGCGTGGCGCAGGCGATCATCGATTCGGGCGCGTACAGCGTCGTGGGTGGCGGTGACTCGGCCGCCGCGGTGCGCGCACTCGGCCTGGCCGAGGACGGGTTCTCGCACATCTCCACCGGCGGTGGTGCGTCGCTGGAGTACCTGGAGGGCAAGTCCCTCCCCGGCCTCGCGGTACTGGAGAAGAAGTAGATGCGCAAACCGCTGATCGCCGGCAACTGGAAGATGAACTGCAACCATCTCGAGGCCATCGCGCTGGTGCAGAAGGTGGCGTTCGCGCTGCCGGAGAAGTATTACGACAAGGTCGAGGTGGCGGTGCTGCCGCCGTTCACCGACATCCGCTCGGTGCAGACGCTCATCGACGGCGACAAGCTCCTGATGGTGCACGGCGCGCAGGACCTCTCGCCGCACGAGTCCGGGGCCTACACCGGTGACGTGTCCGCAGCGATGCTCGCCAAGCTCGGCTGCAGCTACGTCACGATCGGGCACTCCGAGCGGCGCGAAGTCCACGGGGAGGACGACGCGCTGGTCAACAAGAAGGTGCGCGCGGCCGTCAAGCACGGGATCGTCCCGATCCTGTGCGTGGGTGAGAACCTGCAGGTCCGGGAGGCCGGCGAGCACGTCGCCCACACCACCCGGCAGGTCGGCGCGGCGCTGGAGAAGGTGGAGAGCCAGCACGCGCAGACGCTGGTGATCGCCTACGAGCCGGTCTGGGCCATCGGCACGGGGCGCGTCGCGAGCGCCTCCGACGCGCAGGAGGTGTGCGCCGCCATCCGGGAGGCCGTGTCGGCGAAGTACGGCGAGGCCATTGCCGCCGGCGTCCGCGTCCTCTACGGCGGATCGGTGAAGGCCAAGAACGTGGGCGAGATCGTCGCACAGCCCGATGTCGACGGTGCCCTCGTCGGAGGCGCGAGCCTCGACGCGGACGAATTCGCCCAGCTGTGTGCCATCGCGGCCGGTGGGCCGCTCCCGTAACACCCCCGTGAGTGGATACGAGTGTTCCAGCACTCGTATCCACTCCCGGCCCCTGTCGGGCGCCGCGCCGGCCCCGGGTACCCTCGACTCTCCGGCACAGGTGGCGACGCCGCGCCCGGAGCCGCACGCGAGGAGAATGAGGATCGGATGGAAATCGCCCTGCAGGTCGTGCTGATCATTTCCAGCGTGCTGCTCGTGCTGCTGATCCTGCTGCACCGCGGTCGCGGTGGCGGGCTCTCCACCCTCTTCGGCGGCGGAGTGCAGTCGAGCCTGTCCGGGTCGAGCGTGGTCGAGAAGAACCTCGACCGGCTCACGCTGTTCGTCGGCGCGATCTGGTTGATCGCGATCATCGGCACCGGGCTGCTGGTCCGGGTCGGGGGCTGAGGGAGGCATGGCGATGTCGGGCGGTAACGCGATCCGCGGCACCCGGGTGGGGGCCGGTCCGATGGGGGAGTCCGAGCGAGGAGAGACCGCTCCCCGCGCGCGCATCCCCTACTTCTGCACGAACGGGCACGTCACGACGCCGTCGTTCGCCTCCGAGGCGGACATCCCGGATTCCTGGGACTGCCCGCGCTGCGGCCTGCCGGCCGGCCGGGACGGGGAGAACCCGCCCGCCCCGCCGCGCACCGAGCCGTACAAGACGCACCTCGCCTACGTGAAGGAGCGGCGCAGCGATTCCGACGGCGCCGCCATCCTGGAGGAGGCGCTCGGCCGCCTCCGCGCGTCGCGCGAGCTCTGATCGTCCCGCCGGTCCGCCCTCTCGGCTGAGGGCGTGCCGGCTCTACGGACGTAGCGCCGCGACCTGCTGGTCGAACGCCACCACCAGGCGGGCTGCCGTGGTGCCTTCGGGCACCGCGGATGCGGCGACCGTCACCAGGCGGCCGTCCCGCACCGCCGCGGCGAACACGCTCCCGCCCTGGAAGCGGCACACCACGCCTGCGTCACCGGCTGCCACCTCGGAGCCGTCCTCGCAGAGCGCGGTGACGGTGTCGAGCGCGGAGTCCGGATCCGCAGCGGGCGCCACCTCCACGGTGACGAAGGCAGGCTCCGCCCCCGGGGCAGCGGACGGGTCGTAGACGCAGCGCGTGTCGCTCGCCGTGCTCGGATCCGGCGCCCAGCCCAGTCCGGTGGCCTCGGCGAGCGCGGCCGTGTCGAGCAGGCACGCGGCCGGTGGCGGGGGCGGAGGTGGCGGCGGGGCAGGCGGCGCCGGGGCGGCGGCCGGCGAGCACGCCCCGGCAAGGCCGGCGGCGGCCGCCACCACCGCGACGGACGCCGCCAGGCGCGCGGTACGGAATCCGATCGGGAGCACGGTGTCAGCCTCCCACGCGCGGCGTTCCCCACCTCTCTCGGAGACCGTGCTGCTGGTTCGCGGGGTGTCGCCGGTGGAGATCCTCGACGGGACGGGGCGCTCCCGGAGGCTGTGATCGTCGGATGGGCGCAAGGACAGCGATATCCGGCCGTTGGTGCACCCGTCTGGTGATCACCGGGCGGATCAGCGGAGATGATCGCGTATCCGGTGCAGAGGCGGCCATATCCGGCCGTCCTCGCACCGATCTGGCGATCTTCGTCCGCCATGGGCCGGCCGCGCGCCCCGCTCATGAAGCGCATTGCCGGTGCGCTCTGCACGAGGGCGGGAGAGTCAGGGGAGGGCGTCCTGGAGGGTGCTCGGGCCCGCGGTCGTGGCGCCCGCGTCGAGCACCTGGGAGCGTAGGGCGCGGTCGGCGGTGATCACCAGGACCGGGGCGTCCGCGCCCGCCAGATCGCCGGCGAGGGCGGTGATCGTGGTGTCGCCGTCGGCGGGGGCGTGCACGACGTCCAGGTGGGGGTGCGTGGGCAGGTCGGCGACGCGCGCGGCGCCCTCCAGCACGAGGTGCACCCGGAGGTCGGAGCCGGGGTGCCCGAGCGCCGCCGCGAGGTGGGCCGGGTCCTCGGCCAGCACGGCGACGAGCCGCCCGGCCAGCGTGCGCGCCGCACCGGCCCGGTCGCGCCACCACCCGTCCGGGCGGGACCCGACGACGTTGGCGCCGTCGACGACGACGTGCAGGGTGGCCATCAGCCGATGGACGGCACAAGGTCTCGTGGCAGCTTCGACGCCGCGGCCCGGTCGAGCAGCCAACGGGTGCGGCGCGTGCCCTGGGCCCCGGCCACCGGGATCGCGACCTCGCCCGCCCCACCGAGCCCCATCGCCACGGCTGCGGCCTTCCCCCCACCGGTGGTCATGATCCAGACCTCGGTGGCGCGGCGGATCGCGGGCAGCGTCAGCGACACGCGGGTCGGTGGTGGCTTCGGGCAGCCGTGCACGCCCACCACGGTGCGCTCGGTCTCGTAGACGGCGGGGGAGTGCGGGAACACCGACGCGGTGTGGCCCTCGCCGCCCATCCCGAGCATCAGCACGTCGAAGGTGGGCACCGGGCCGTGATCCTCGGGCCGGGCCGCGCGGGCGAGTACCGCGGCGTAGGCCTCGGCGGCGGCATCGGCGCCGGCGGGCCCGCCGCCCTCGTCCGCTCCCATCGGGAAGACCTTCGCCGGGTCGATCGGCACGTGGTCGAGCAACGCCGCGCGGGCCTGGGTCTCGTTGCGCTCCGGGTCCCCGGGCGGGAGGAAACGCTCGTCGCCCCAGTAGAACTCGACCTTCCCCCAGTCGACGGCGTCGCGGGCGACGGTGGCGCGGATCTGCTCGAGCACCGCGGTGCCGGTGCCGCCGCCGGTGAGCACGATCTTCGGGATCGTGCCGGCGGCCTGCAGATCGACCAGCTTCGTGACCAGGCGCGCAGCCACCGCGGCGGCGAGCACGTCCGGGTCGGCGTGGACCGCGACGTCCGGTGTGGCCATCAGTAGCCTGCCAGCGCGGGGACCTTCACCGGGGTGCGACCGCGGCCGATCCGTCCCACGCCGGTGAGGGCGGCGCCGTAGATCTCGTCCGGGTCGAGGCGACGCAGCTCCTCGGCCAGGCAGTCACGCACCTCGCGGCGCGCCAGCGCGACGAGGCGGTCCGGCTGCCCGGGCTGGCGCAGCGTGCCCACCTTGCCGTCCGGACGCACCAGCTCGACGGGTCCGGAGCGCCGCTCGAGGCGCACCGACACCAGGCCGGGGCCACTTTCCGCGGGCGAGCGCTTCACCCGCGCGTCCAACCGCACCGCCAGCCAGCCGGCGAGGAGATCGGTGGACGGCGACACCGCCTCGCCCGCCACCACGGCACCGGTCACCGGTTCGTGCGGCGGCGCGTCGAGCGCCGTGGCGAGCAGGGCGCGCCACGACGTGAGCCGGGTCCAGGTGAGATCCGTGTCGCCGGCCACGTACTGGGCCCGGCGCTGCTCGAAGGCGCGCAGCGGGTTGCGTGAGGAGAGCGCGTCGGTGATCCGCCGTTGTGCGAGCCGGCCGACCGCGTCCTCCGACGGCACCGCGGGCGCGTCGCTCGGCCACCAGGCGACGACCGGCGCGTCCGGCAGCAGCAGCGGCATCACCATGCCTGCGCCGGCCTCGTCGGCGGCGAGCGGCCCGTAGCCGCGCAGGACGATGACCTCGCTGGCGCCGGCGTCGCCGCCCACGCGGATCTGCGCGTCCATCCGCGGCGCCGCGCGGCGCTGCCCGCGCGCCAGCACGATCACCCGGCACGGGTGCTCGCGGCTGGCCTCGTTGGCGGACTCGATGGCGTCCTCGATGCCCGCACCGTCGTCGGTGACGATCACCAGCGTGAGCACGCGACCCAGGGCCAGGACGCCCCCGCGCTCGCGCAGCTCGACGATCTTCTTGTTGACCGCGGACGTGGTGCTGGACGGGAGGTCGACAATCATGACCCGCTCCTGGGGCTCGTAGCGGTCGGGTTCGTGGGAGTTGACTCCGTGGGACTCACGGTCGCCGCCAGTGGCGGCCGGTGCGGGCGAGCATCGTGTTCGCCGACTCGGGTCCCCAGCTGCCCGCCGGGTACGGGTCGGGGCCCTCCTCCTGCTCGGCCCAGTGCTCGATGACGGGGTCGAGGATCTTCCAGGAGCGCTCGACCTCCTCGTTCACCGGGAACAGCGACGGCTCCCCGAGCAGCACGTCGAGGATGAGCCGCTCGTAGGCCTCCGGGGAGGCCTCGGTGAACGCGGTGCCGTAGCCGAAGTCCATCGTGACGTCGCGGACCTCCATCTGGCTGCCCGGCACCTTCGATCCGAAGCGCATCGTGACGCCCTCGTCCGGCTGCACGCGGATGACCAGCGCGTTCTGGCCGAGCTCCTCGGTCATCGTGGCGTCGAACGGCAGGTGCGGGGCCCGCTTGAAGATCACAGCGATCTCCGTGACGCGCCGGCCGAGCCGCTTGCCCGTACGCAGGTAGAACGGCACCCCCGCCCAACGCCGGGTGTCGACCTCGCACGTGATCGCCGCGAACGTCTCCGTGCGGGAGTTGGGGTCGAAGCCCTCCTCCTCGGTGAGACCGCGGACGAGCTCGCCGCCCTGCCACCCGCCGTTGTACTGGCCGTGAGCCGTGGTCTCGGTGAGCGGACCCACGAGCTTGGTGGCGTTGAGCACCTTGATCTTCTCGGCCCGCAGCTCGTCGGACGAGAACGAGACCGGCTCCTCCATCGCCGTGAACGCGAGCAGCTGCAACAGGTGGTTCTGGATGACGTCGCGGGCCGCGCCGATGCCGTCGTAGTAACCGGCCCGGCCACCGAGGCCGATGTCCTCGGCCATCGTGATCTGCACGCTGTCGACGTAGTGGCTGTTCCAGATCGGCTCGAACAGCTGGTTGGCGAAGCGCAGCGCGAGGACGTTCTGCACCGTCTCCTTGCCGAGGTAGTGGTCGATGCGGAACACCGAGTCCTCGGGGAAGACGTCGCCGACGATGTCGTTGAGCTCCCGCGCCGAGCGCAGGTCGTGCCCGAACGGCTTCTCGATCACCACCCGGCGCCAGCGGTCGCCGTCCTGGCTGGCCAGCCCGGACCGCGAGAGCTGCTTGAGCACCACGGGGAACGCGTTGGGCGGGATGGACAGGTAGAACGCGTGGTTGCCACCGGTGCCGCGTTCGCGATCGAGGGCATCGACGGTCTCCTCGAGCCGGTCGAACGCGTCGTCGTCGTCGAAGCTGCCGGACACGAAGCGGAAACCCTCGGCGAGGCGGTCCCACACGGTCTGGCGGAACGGCGTGCGCGCGTGCTCCTTCACCGCCTCGTACACGACCTGTCCGAAGTCCTGGTCGGCCCAGTCGCGGCGGGCGAAGCCGGTGAGGGCGAAGCCGGGCGGCAACAGCCCGCGGTTGGCGAGGTCGTAGATGGCCGGCATGAGCTTCTTGCGCGCGAGGTCGCCGGTGACCCCGAAGATGACCAGGCTGCACGGCCCCGCGATGCGTGGGAGCCGCTTGTCCCGCGGGTCGCGCAGCGGGTTGGTCCACCCCGTTGCAGCGGACGTGGCGGCGCTCATCTCTCTCCTCATGATTCGGTTCGGGGGATCATCGCAGGTTCTTCACAGCTGTTGCACGGCGTGCGCCAACGTGACCAGGCCCGCCACCCGGTCGGTGAAGTGCAGGCGCAGCACCGGGCGGCCGCGAGCGGCGAGCGCGGTGGCGTCGGCGCCTGCCTGGGCGAGCTGGACGCGGGCGAGGGCGTCGACGTCGGCGGACGTGGCGCCCGGCTCCCCGTCGAGGGCGCCGGTCAGCTGGCAGACGCGCCCCCCGGGCGGGCCGCCCTTGGCGTGCTGGCCCGCGCCGGGCAGGCAGCGCGGTGCCCAGTCGAACGTGGTGGGCCGTCCGGTGCGCCGGGTGAGCTCCGGCCGCAGTACGGCGGCCGAGGCGTCCTCGATGCGGTCGAGGTAGGCGTGCACGGCGAGGTGCTGCGCGTCGTCGGCCAGGGCGCGCAAGGCATCGGCGACGGTGGCGGTGCCGGCGGGCAGCCAGGAGTCGGCGTAGACCTCGACCGCCCCGTCGGTGAACGCCGGTGTGGCGCCGGAGTTCCCGGGCGCCGGGGTGGCATCGGGCCGGTCGGTGGGGTCGACCTCGAGCAGGTGCGCCGCCACGGCGACGGCGTACTGCCAGGTGAGCATCTGCGCGGCGGGGGAGCCGTCGGTGTGCAGCGCCGCTGCGGGGACCTCACCGACGCCGACGGCGGGCAGGTCGCCCCACTCGGGTGCGTCCGGCCCCTCGACCAGCACCGGGAGCGGGCCGCGCCCCTCCTTGCCGAGCCCGCCCGCGACGAGCTGCGCCGCCCACTCGGCGAGTGCGGCGCAATCGGGGCCCGGTGCCAGTGCCACGGCGGTGGCACCGGCGAGCAACGCTCCGAGCTCCAGCGCGGGGTTGGTGGGGGAGTCGAGGGCGAGCGCGTCCCGCGCGGCGTCGGCCTCGGCGAGGGCCGCGCCGATGTCGGCGCCCGCCAGCCCGGCCGGCACCAGCGCGTACGCGGTGAGGGCCGCCCACGGTCCGTCGACGTCGTCGGGGCCCAGGACGACGATCCCGGCGTCGGCCCCGGGGGCACCTGCCTGCAGTGGCCCGCCGGGCGGGGTGACCACGACGGTGTGCGCCGCCGGCTCGAGGCCCTCGGCGCGGAACGCCGCGTGCACGGTGTCGCGCAGCAGCGCCACCGGCTCCGGGTCCTCTCCGGGCGGCACGGACACGACGAGCACCGTGGCGGCGAGCTCGCCCGCGAGCGCGTCGAGGACCTGGACCGGGTCGGTGGTGTCCAGGACGATCAGCCGTGGATCGGCGTGGGCCAGCGCCTCGGCGGCGACGCCGACCCCGCCGGCCGCGGCGAGCACGACGCGGATCTGCCCCGCCACCCGACGCTCCTCGTGCAGGGCCGCGATCTCACCGACGAGCGGCCGGGCGGCGCGCGCGGCGCCGGTCCAGCCGGGTCGGGCGACCCGGGGCCAGAGCGCGCGGTCACCCGCCGCGGTCCGGGTGGCGACGGCGGCCTCCACGAGCTGCGCGGTCACGGGGTTCGTGCTCGGCCCGCTCGTCAGCGCGCTCCTTCGAGCTGACCGGTGACCGTCTCGCCGAGCTCGGTCCAGGACTTCTCGAACTTCTCGACGCCCTCGTTCTCCAGCACGAGGAACACGTCGGTGAGGTCGACGCCGACGCGGTCGAGCGCGTCGAACACCTCCTGCGCCTCGCCCGCGGTGCCCGTGACGCGGTCGCCGTGCACCTCGCCGTGGTCACCGAACGCCAGCAGGGTCTGCTCCGGCATCGTGTTCACGGTGTCGGCGACGACGAGCTCGGTGACGTAGAGCGTGTCGGAGTAGTCGGGGTTCTTCACACCGACCGAGGCCCACAGCGGCCGCTGCTTGCGCGCGCCCTTGGCCTCCAGCGCCTGCCACCGGTCGGAGGAGAACACCTCCTCGTAGGCGGCGTAGGCCAGCCGGGAGTTGGCGACGGCCGCCTTGCCGCGCAGGGCGAGGGCCTCGTCGCCGCCGATGGCCTCGAGCCGCTTGTCGATCTCGCTGTCGACCCGCGAGACGAAGAAGCTGGCGACCGAGGCGATGCGGGAGAGCTCCTGCCCGTTCGCGGCGGCCTGCTCGAGGCCGTCGAGGAAGGCGCCCATCACCGCGCGGTAGCGCTCCACCGAGAAGATCAGCGTGACGTTGACGCTCACGCCCTCGGCCAGCGCCCGCGTGATGGCCGGCAGCCCCGCTTCGGTGGCCGGGATCTTGACCAGCAGGTTGGGCCGGTCGACGGCCTTCCACAGGTCCAGCGCCTGCGCGACGGTGCCCTCGGTGTCGCGGGCGAGGCCGGGGTCGACCTCGAGCGAGACCCGGCCGTCGACGCCGCCCGTGGTCTCCCACGTGCCGCTGAAGACGTCACAGGCCTGCTGGACGTCGGCGACGGTGATCTCGCGGACGGCGTCGACGACCGATGCGCCACGGGCGGCGAGCTCCCGGACCTGCTCGTCGTACGCGTCGCCCTTGGCGAGCGCGCCCGCGAAGATCGTGGGGTTGGTGGTGACGCCGACGACGTGCTTGTCGGTGATCAGCTCCCGGAGGTTGCCGCTCCTCAGGCGCTCACGCGACAGGTCGTCGAGCCAGATGGACACGCCGGCGTCGGCCAGCTGCCCCAGACGGTCGTTGCTCATAAGTCCTCCTAGGAAAGGGTCGCGAGGCTGCGGCGGGCGGCGTCGACCACGTGCTCGTGGGTGAAGCCGAACTCGCGGAACAGCGTCTGGCAGTCGGCGCTGGCGCCGAAGTGCTCGATCGAGACGTTCTCGCCCGCGTCACCGGTGAACCGGTGCCACGGCTGCGCGACGCCGGCCTCCACGCTCACCCGCGCCCGCACGGCGGCGGGCAGTACGGACTCGCGGTAGGTCGCGTCCTGCGCGTCGAACCACTCCACGCACGGCATCGACACCACCCTCGTGGCAACGCCGTCTGCCTCGAGGACCTTCCGCGCCTCGACGGCGATCTGCAGCTCGGAGCCCGTGGCGATGAGGATCACCTCGGGCTCGCCGGACGGGGTGTCGGCGAGCACGTAGCCACCGCGCGCCACGCCCTCGGCCGAGGTGCCCTCCAGCACGGGCAGGTTCTGCCGGGTGAGCGCGAGGCCCTTCGGGCCCTCGGGGCGCTCGAGAGTGGCGCGCCAGGCGTAGGCGGTCTCGTTGGCGTCGCCGGGGCGGACCACGGCGAGGCCGGGGATCGCGCGCAGCGCCGCCAGGTGCTCGATCGGCTGGTGGGTGGGGCCGTCCTCGCCGAGCCCGATCGAGTCGTGGGTCCAGACGTACACGACGCTGGAGCGCATCAGCGCCGCGAGCCGCACCGCGGGGCGCATGTAGTCGCTGAACACGAGGAACGTGCCGCCGTAGGGACGGGTGGGGCCGTGCAGCGCGATGCCGTTGAGGATCGCGCCCATCGCGTGCTCGCGGACGCCGAAGTGCAGCGTGCGCCCGTACGGGTGGGCGTTCCACATCTTGGTGGCGGTGGAGGTGGGGCCGAACGAATCGGCGCCCTCCATCGTGGTGTTGTTGCTCTCCGCGAGGTCGGCCGAGCCGCCCCACAGCTCCGGCAGCAGGTCGGCGAGGGACTTGAGCACCTCGCCGGACGCCTTGCGGGTGGCCACGCCCTTGGGGTCGACGTCCCAGCTCGGCAGGGCCTTCTCCCAGCCCACCGGCAGGTCGCGGCCCAGCACGCGGTCGAGGAGCTCCTTGCGCTCCGGCTCGCGGGCGGCCCAGTCGTCGTAGGTGGCGGTCCACGCCTGGTGCGCCTCGCGGCCGCGGTCGACGACCTTGCGGGCGTGCGCGAGCACCTCGCCGTCGACCTCGAAGCTCTGCTCCGGGTCGAAGCCCAGGATCGTCTTGACCTCGGCCACCTCGTCGGCGCCCAGAGCGGAGCCGTGGGCCTTGCCGGTGTTCATCTTGTTCGGCGCGGGGAAGCCGATCACCGTGCGCAGCAGGACGAACGACGGGCGGGTGGTCTCGGCGCGCGCGTTCTCCAGCGCCTCGAGGATGCCGGTGACGTTCTCGCCGCCGTCGACGACCTGCACGTGCCAGCCGTAGGACTCGTACCGCTTCGCGGTGTCTTCGGACAGCGCGATGTCGGTGTCGTCCTCGATGGAGATCTTGTTGTCGTCGTAGATCACCGTGAGGTTGCCCAGCTGCTGGTGCCCCGCCAGCGAGGAGGCCTCGGAGGTGATGCCCTCCTCGATGTCGCCGTCGGAGGCGATCACGTAGATCTGGTGGTCGAACGGGCTCTGCCCGGGAGCGGCGTCCGGGTCGAACAGGCCCCGCTCGCGGCGGGCGCCGATGGCCATGCCGACGGCCGAGGCGAGACCCTGGCCCAGGGGGCCCGTCGTGATCTCGACGCCGGGGGTGTGCCGGTGCTCCGGGTGGCCGGGGGTCTTGGAGCCCCAGGTGCGCAGCCCCTGGAGGTCCTCGAGCTCGAGGCCGTACCCGGAGAGGTAGAGCTGGATGTAGAGCGTGAGGCTGGAGTGGCCCGCGGACAGCACGAACCGGTCGCGCCCGATCCAGTCGGCGTCGGCGGGGTCGTGGCGCATGATGCGCTGGAACAGCGTGTACGCCAGGGGTGCGAGGCTCATGGCCGTGCCCGGGTGGCCGTTGCCCACCTTCTGCACGGCGTCGGCGGCGAGGACCCGCACAGTGTCGACGGCGCGCCGATCGAGGTCGGTCCAGTCGTCGGGGAGGCTCGCTCGGGTCAGGGTGTCGATGTCGGTGTCGGCCACAGCACTTCCCTCGGGTTCGGGTGGGGGCGCGGGCGGTGCGCCTCGACGCGCCCTGCCCTGCGCGGACGAACGCTTCCGCAGGTTCCGCTCGCGGTCCAGCCTAGTCACTCGTGGCGGCCACGGTGATCGCCCGTGCGACGACCGTCGACCGGTCGCGCACGGGGGCTACCCGGCAGTGGGGAGCACCATGCCCCGGGCTATCATCGACAAGCCGTAGAAGTCGGCCCCTGGATCAAGGGGCCCGAGCTTCCCCACCACGCGGATCGAGGTTGTGCCGGTGAGTCTGCCCGTGTCTCAGCAGCCGCCTGCGCAAGGCGCCCGGGCAGGGTGGCGGGCGCGGCGGCAGCGGGCTGCCCACACGGTGCGCGCCTACCTGGGCCTGACCAAGACCCGCATCATCGAGCAGCTGCTCGTGGTCACGGTGCCGGCGATGTTCCTGGCCGAGCGCGGCGTCCCGTCGGTGTGGTTGATCATCGCCACGCTGGTCGGTGGCGCCATGGCAGCCGCGAGCGCCCACGCGCTGAACTGCGTGGTCGACGCCGACATCGACGCCGTCATGAAGCGCACCGCGCGCCGGCCGCTGGCCAAGGGGCAGGTGCCCACGCGCCACGCGCTCGTCTTCGGCCTGGTGCTCGGGGCGTTGAGCTCGGTGTGGCTGGGGCTCACCACCAACTGGCTGGCCGCAGGCCTGTCCGTCGCGGCCATCGCCTTCTACGTCCTCGTCTACACGCTCCTGCTCAAGCGACGCACCTCGCAGAACATCGTGTGGGGTGGCGCCGCCGGCTGCATGCCGGTGGTGATCGGCTGGGCCGCGGTCACCGGCACCGTGGAGTGGCCGGCGCTCGTGATGTTCGCCGTGATCTTCTTCTGGACGCCGCCGCACTTCTGGGCGCTGGCCATGCGCTACCGCGAGGACTACGCCAACGCCGGGGTTCCGATGCTGCCGGTGGTGGCGAAGCCGGCCCAGGTGACGATCCGGATCGTCGCCTACTCGTGGGTGATGGTGGCCGCCACGCTCCTGCTCGTGGCGGCCACGTCGTGGATCTACGCCACCGTCGCCGTGCTCGGCGGCACCTGGTTCGTCTACCAGGCCCACCGCCTGCACCAGGACACCACCGCAGGCCGCGAGGTCAGCACGATGAAGCTGTTCCACCTCTCGAACGGTTACCTCTGCGTCCTGTTCGCCGCCATCGCCGTCGACGCCGCGATCGGGCTGCCCGTCCTCGTTTCGTGACCCCCGCGCTCAGGCGGCCGGGACCATCCCGTGCGGGTCGAGCACGTACTTGCGCGCCGCGCCCTGGTCGAACTCCTGGTAGCCGCGCGGCGCGTCGTCCAGGGAGATGACGGTGGCGTTGACCGCCTCCGCGATGCGCGCCTTGTCGTACAGGATGCTCATCATCAGGTTGCGGTTGTAGCGCAGCACCGGGCACTGGCCGGTGGCGAGCGAGTGGCTCTTCGCCCAGCCCAGCCCCAGGCGCACCTTGAGGGTGCCCTCCTGCGCATCGGGGTCGGCGGCGCCGGGATCGCCGGTGACGTACAGCCCGGGGATGCCGAGCCGGCCACCTGCGCGCGTCACGGCCATCACCGAGTTCAGCACGGCCGCGGGTGCCTCCCCGCCCGCAGCGCCGTGCCCGGTGGCCTCGAACCCCACTGCGTCCACGGCGCAGTCCACCTCGTTCGTGCCCAGGATCTGCGCGATCTGGTCCTCCAGCGTGGCGTCCTGGGAGATGTCGACGGTCTCGCACCCGAACGAGCGGGCCTGGGAGAGGCGGTCGGCGTTGAGATCGCCGACGATCACCACGGCGGCCCCGAGCAGTTGGGCGGCGTGGGCGGCGGCGAGCCCCACGGGACCGGCGCCCGCGACGTAGACGGTGGAGCCGGTCGTGACGCCCGCCGTGTAGGCACCGTGGTAGCCGGTGGGGAAGATGTCCGAGAGCATCGTCAGGTCGAGGATCTTCTCCAGGGCCTGGTCCCGGTCGGGGAACTTCAGCAGGTTGAAGTCGGCGAACGGCACCATGACGTACTCGGCCTGGCCGCCCTCCCAGCCGCCCATGTCCACGTAGCCGTACGCGGAGCCCGCGCGCGCCGGGTTGACGTTGAGGCAGACACCGGTCTGGCCCTCCCGGCAGTTGCGGCACCGCCCGCAGGCGATGTTGAACGGCACCGAGCAGATGTCGCCGACGTCGACGAACTGGACGTCGCTGCCCTTCTCCACCACCTCGCCGGTGATCTCGTGGCCGAGGGTCTGCCCCGGCGGGGCGGTGGTGCGCCCGCGCACCATGTGCTGGTCGGACCCGCAGATGTTGGTGGACACGCACCGCAGGATGACCGCGTGGTCGGCCTTGCGCGTCATACCCATCGCCTCGGCGACCTCGGCGGGCACCTCGAGCGTCGGCATGTCGTGGTCCTCCACCGCGACCACGCCCGGCTCCTTGTAGACGACGATCCTGTTGCCACCCATAGTGATGCACCTCACTTCATCGGTCGGCCCAAGGCCTACCCGCCGCGAGGCGCCTTTACAAGTGGAGGGCGCGAGCATGTGGTCACGACCGTCCGTCGAGCGGCCACCCGACACACCCCCCTCTCCTCCGATGAGGCTCCTCGACGGGGTTGCGTGAGCCCCCCTCGCCTCATGCCCCGCCATCGCTGCTCCCCGGGCCCTGCCTCGTAGGCCGGGTTGCGGTGGGCGCGCCGTTCTCGGCTCGAGGCTTCCTGTCCCACCCCGCAGCTGGGCCTCACTCGCAGTGGGTCCGGCGCCGGGCTCGTCCTCCGCGCCGAGGGTGGCCGGGTTGGGCGCTACCCACGAATATCGTGGTCGTTCGGGCGACCGCTCCCGGCTTGGCCCAGGCCCGTTCTGGACGAGCCCGTCTCCGCCGGGTGCGACTCAACCGGCTGTGGTGCCGTCCCCGAACCCCTCCGACAACGGCCTTGATCAGTGAAGCAGGGCCATGAGCTGCACCCCTGCCACTGTTCGTCCCGATCCTGCCGATCATGAGAGGTGGGCACGCCGCAGACCTGACTGATGATCATCGATAGGGAGTGTGGAACGGGACCACCGCAAGGTGCGCACGCACGCGACAGGGACGGTCTCGTCCCGAACGGGCCTGGGCCAAGCCGGGAACGGCCGCCCACCCAACTCCGGTACTCAGCAGTTCTGCCAACCCGGCCACCCCGGCCGACGGGCGGGGTCAGGGAACCCGGCCGACTGCGCAGAAGACCGGGGCCGGGGGTGAGGCAGTGGTCGTGAGCCGGGACGGCGCGCCCACAGGCGATTTCACGACCACATAGAGGTGATGGGGGTTGGATCTTTCCTGAACCCCGATCACGTCTATCTGGTCATGAAACGGGCGCGTTCCGCGGAACGCGAGGCGGCCATGATCAGCGGGAGAGCGGCAGATCGAGCCGAATCGGACGGTCGGATGCCGGAGGGTGATCGCTGCCAGACGCACCTGATCGTCGCCACGACAGCACCCACGCACCGCTCGGACCGATCATCGCGGGCCGTCTCCCGGCCCGCAGTGGCGATCACGACGGTGAGTCGACGTGGGCGACTTGCAGCGCGCGCCTGCACGTGACCACAGCCCGGGTCGACGCATCAACGCAGCAGGTCGGGCGTCTCCCAGCCCTTGCCCAGGACGTGGTGGTCGAGGAAGGCGGTGACCGTTCGTACCAGACGGCGGCGTTCTGCGGCGTGAGCACCCAGTGGTTCTCGTCCGGGAACAGCAGGAAGCGGTGGGGGAGGTCGTCGGGGTCGCCCTCGTGCCGCGACACCAGGTCCCACCACAGGCGCAGTGCCTCACCCACCGGCACGCGGTAGTCCTTGTCGCCGTGGATGACCAGCATCGGCGTGGTGATCGCGTCGGCGAAGCGGTGCGGGCTGTAGCGGTGCGCCATGTCCGCGGTCATCTCGCGCAGCCAGTAGTGCGGCGCGTCGGTGGTCGGCCCGAACTGGTCCAGCGTCCAGAGGCTCGCGTGCGAGACGATCGCGCGGAACCGGTCGGTGTGCCCGGCGATCCAGTTGGCCATGTAGCCGCCGAAGGACCCGCCGATGGCCGCCGTGCGCCCCGCGTCGAGGTCCGGACGGGTGAGTGCGGCGTCGGTGACCGCCATCAGGTCGGTGAACGGCGCGCCGCCCCATTCGCCCCAGCCACGGGTCACGAAGTCCAGGCCGTAGCCGGTGGACAGGGCGGGGTCGGGCAGCAGCACGGCATACCCGCGGGCGGCCAGCACCCACGGGTTCCAGCGCCAGTGCCAGGAGTTCCAGCTGTTCAGCGGACCGCCGTGCACGGCCAGCAGCAACGGTGCCGGTGCCGCTGCCGACGCCCCGCCGGGCAGCACGAGCCAGGCCCGCAGCGCGCTGCCGTCCTCGGCGGTGGCGTGCACCTCGGTGAGTGAGCCCGGCAGGACGGGCGGGGCCGCCGGGCCCCGCAGCGCCACCGGTTGCTGGTCCGCCCGGGCCGGGTCGAGCCGGACCGGGGCGGGCGGGGAGTCGACGCTGCTGCGCAGGGCGTAGACCGCACCGCCGTCCGGCGCGACGACCAGATCGGAGTACGCGCCGTCGTCGGCCGTGAGGCGGGTGACCGAGCCGTCCGCGAGCGCGATGCGGAACACCGGGGCGCGCCCGCCGTCGTCGGCGACGACGAGGAGCGCGCTGCCGTCGGGCATCCACCGGGGGGCGGCAGCCCAGCGGTCCCAGCCCGGTGCGACGTCGCGGGGGGTTCCACCGGCGAGCGGGAGGACGACCAGTCGCGTGTCCGGCGGGCTGGCGGGGGTGGACAGCGACTCGCGCCAACACACCACCTGCGTACCGTCCGGGCTCACCACCGGACCCCCGAACTCGTGCCCGGGGTCGTCGGCCAGGACGCGGCGCTCCCCGCCGGCGACGTCGATCGCCACGAGGACGCTGCGCGTAGCCCCGCGCGGCTGCGCCAGCCGCCAACCGGCCACGACGGTGCGGCCGTCCGGGCTGATGTCGTGCTCGGACTCCACGAGCGCGTCGCCGGGGGAAGGGGTGAGGTCGCGCCACTGCGCCGCCGAGCCGTCGTCCGGGAGGTCGGCCGCCACCAGCCGCGGCTGGGCCGGGCCGAGGTCCGCGTCCCAGAACCGCACCGGGTGCCCGGCGTGCAGGATGCCGCTGACCTTCCGGTCGCGCCGGGCCTTGCGCCGCTCCGCATCCTCGCCGGCCGAGCGGGCGCCGGGCAGGGTCATCGAGGTGGCGACCACCGTGGCGACGTCCGCGGCCACGGAGGGCGCGGCGAGCCCGCCGGGGCGCGTGCCGGCGACGTGCGCCTCCCCGGCGGCGGGCAGCCGCCACAGCGCGGCGGGGTCGTCCGGCTGCGGCTCGGCGCGTCCGGGATCGGTGCGGGCCGAGGTGAACAGCAGGTCCCCGCCGGGGGTGAACACCGGTGACGTCTCGCCGGTGGCACCGCGGGTGAGCCGCCGCGCCGGCCGCGTCCCGGACGGGTCGATCTCCCACAGCGCGGTGCGCAGTCGCGTCCGCTCGGGGTCCGGGACGGCCGCCGTGGTGACGAGGCGGGTGCCGTCGGGGGAGAGGGCCAGCCCGGCCAGACGCGGGAGTGCGAGGAAGTCCTGCAGGTCGCGGAAGGGGGAGCCCGGGGTGTCGGTCACCGGGCTTGTCTAGCACGGCCTCCGGGCGGTCGTGAGCGGATACGAGTGCTCCAGCACTCGTATCCACTCACGGGGGCCGAGCGGCTGGGCTCAGGGGATCAGCAGGAGCTTCCCGGTCGTGCGCCGCGCCTGCAGGTCCTCGTGGGCCCGGCGAGCCTCGGCGAGCGGGTACCGGTTCCCGATCCGCACGTCGAGTGCGCCCTCACCGACGACGTCGTAGACGGCCGCGGCGCGCGCGGCGAGCGCGTCCGGGGTGGCGACGTAGTCGAACAGCTTCGGGCGGGTGAGGTACACCGACCCGGCCGCGTTGAGCCGCTGCGGATCCAGCGGCGGCACCGGGCCGCTGCTCGCCCCGCAGAGCACGAGCAGCCCGCGCGTGCGCAACGAGGCCAGGCTCGCGTCGAACGTCGTGGCCCCGACGCTGTCGTAGACCACGTGCACGCCCGCGCCGCCGGTGTGCGCGCGCACGGCCTCGGCGAGGTCGTCGACCTCGGTGTAGCGCACGACCTCGGCGGCGCCGGCAGCCCGGGCCAGGCGCTCCTTCTCCGGTGTCGAGACCGTGCCGATCACGCGGGCGCCGCGGGCGGTGGCGAGCTGGGTGAGCATGAGCCCGAGCCCGCCCGCGGCCGCGTGCACGAGCACGTCCTCGCCCGGCCCGACCGGGTGGGTGTCGGTGATGAAGGCGTGGGCGGTCATCCCCTGCAGCAGGGCGGCCGCCGCCACGTCGTCGGGCAGGGCGTCGGGCACCGGCACGGCCTTCGTGGCCGACACCGCCACGAGCTCCGCGTAGCTGCCGAGCTGCTCCGCCCACGCCACCCGGTCACCGACGGCGAACCCGCTCACGTCCGGGCCGACCGCGCGCACCCGCCCGGCGCCCTCGAGGCCGGGCACGTAGGGCAGCTGCATCGGGTAGATGCCCTCGCGCTGGTAGGTGTCGATGTAGTTGACGCCGGCCGCGGCGACCTCCACGAGGAGCGTGCCGGGCCCGGCATGGGGGTCGGGCAGTTCCATCGGGTTCAGGACGTCGGGACCGCCGGTCGAGCTGATCTGGATCGCGCGCATCGCCCGATCATCCCTGCCCGGTCACGACCCCTTGTCGGCAAGTGCCGATTCCTGGGCCGCGCCCGGAGCCGGTTGCGCGGCCGGGGCGAGCGCGGGTCGCTCGCTGAGTGCCGCCCACAGCGCGGCGGCCGCCACCGTCACGAGGGCGGCGCCGAGCACGTGCAGCGACACGAGGATCTCGGGGACACCGAGTGCGTACTGGACGGCGCCGAGCAGCCCCTGCGCGGCCACGACCGCCACGAGGACGCCGTAGCGGCGCAGTACCCGCGCCGGCGCGGCCACGGCGCGCAGCGCGAAGCCGAGCCCGACGAGCAGGCCGAGGTAGCCGACCAGCAGTTCGGCGTGCACCTGCGCGACGGTCTCCACGCTCACGTCCAGCCGGGGAGTGGCGGCGTCACCGGCGTGCGGGCCCGCAGCGGTGACGAACGACCCCGCGACGAGCACGGCGGCGAGTACGGCCGTGCACGTGGCGACGAGGCCGCGCACGGCGCCGCCCACCAGCCGCCGGGCCGGACCGTCCCCGTCGGAGGCGGCGGCCACGAGTTGCACGGCGAGCCAGACCAGGACCATCGACACGAGCAGGTGCACGCTGACGCTCCACCACACCAGCCCCAGCTGCACCACCGCGCCGCCGATCGCCGCCTGGGCGACCACGCCGAGCGGCTGCACGAGGGCGAGGCGGGTGAGCCGGGTGCGGCGCGGGCGGGTGGCCAGCGCGGCGAGCAGGCAGGCGCCCGCGACGAGCACGACGGCGAACGTCAGCAGCCGGTTGCCGAACTCGATCCACTGCGTGAGGGGCTCGACCTCGGGATGCGGCGTGGGCACGAGGCTGCCGGGGAAGCACTCCGGCCACTCCGGGCAGCCCAGCCCCGATCCGGTGACGCGCACGACCGAGCCGGTGACCGCGATCCCGGCCTGCGCCACGACCGCGGCGATCGCCAGCGCCCGCACCAGCGACGGCGGGGCGGCGGGTAGGCGGTCGAGGAACGCGGGCCGGGTCACCGACACATCGTAGAAGCTGAATGAACACGACCCCGGCGGGGCACCCGTCGATCGGGGGGCTGACAGACCGGTCACCGGCTCCTACCGTCATCGCAGGAGCCCCGGGCCCTGCCGAGGGAGGCACCATGACCGCCGTCGAACCGAAGCCGGTCGCGCCGCAGTACCCGGCGCGGCGCGCAGCCAAGGGCTCCACGTTCCTGAAGATGCTGCACACGACGGACCCCAAGGACATCGCGATCCTGTACATGGTCACGTCGTTCGGCTTCTTCCTCGCCGGTGGCGCGATGGCGCTGCTCATGCGCGGCGAGCTGGCGGTGCCGGGGCAGCAGTTCCTGTCCAACGAGCAGTACAACCAGCTGTTCACCATGCACGGCACGATCATGCTGCTGCTCTACGCCACGCCGATCCTGTTCGCCTTCGCCAACTACATCGTGCCGCTGCAGATCGGCGCCCCCGACGTCGCGTTCCCCCGGCTCAACGCCTTCTCGTACTGGCTGTTCCTGTTCGGCGGGCTCACGGTCCTGTCCGGTTTCCTGACCCCGGGCGGTGCGGCCGACTTCGGCTGGTTCGCCTACGCGCCCCTGCACAGCAGTTCCTTCTCGCCCGGCCCGGGCGGCGACCTGTGGGCCGTCGGGCTGATCGTGTCCGGTCTGGGCACGATCCTCGGTGCCGTCAACTTCACGACCACCATCGTCTGCATGCGCGCGCCCGGCATGACGATGTTCCGGATGCCGATCTTCACCTGGAACATCCTCGCGACGGCGATCCTGATCCTCATCGCGTTCCCGGTGCTCACCGCCGGGCTGTTCGGCATGCTGGCCGACCGGCACCTGGGCACCCACGTGTTCGACCCGGCCAACGGTGGCGCGGTGCTGTGGCAGCACCTGTTCTGGTTCTTCGGCCACCCCGAGGTCTACATCGTGGCGCTGCCGTTCTTCGGCATCATCACCGAGATCATCCCGGTGTTCAGCCGCAAGCCGCTGTTCGGCTACACCGGCATGGTCTTCGCCACGATCGCGATCACGATGCTGTCGGTGGCCGTGTGGGCGCACCACATGTACGCCACGGGCGCGGTCCTGCTGGCGTTCTTCTCGCTCACCACGTTCGCGATCGCAGTGCCGACCGGGATCAAGTTCGTGAACTGGATCGGCACGATGTGGAAGGGCAAGCTGACCTTCGAGACGCCGATGCTGTTCAGCGTCGGGTTCCTGGTCACGTTCCTGTTCGGCGGGCTCACCGGGGTGCTGCTGGCGTCGCCGCCGGTGGACTTCCAGGTCTCGGACACCTACTTCGTGGTGGCCCACTTCCACTACGTGCTGTTCGGCACGATCGTGTTCGCCACCTACGCGGGCATCTACTTCTGGTTCCCCAAGATGACCGGCCGGCTGCTGGACGAGACGTGGGGCAAGGCCCACTTCTGGCTCACGTTCGTCGGCTTCCACCTGACGTTCCTGGTGCAGCACTGGCTGGGCAACGAGGGCATGCCCCGCCGCTACGTGGACTACCTGCCCGTCGACGGGTTCACGACGTTGAACGCGATCTCCTCGATCGGGGCGTTCGTGCTGGGCGCGTCGGTGCTGCCGTTCATCTGGAACGTGTTCCGCAGCTACCGCTACGGGCGCGTGGTCACCGTCGACGACCCGTGGGGCTTCGGCAACTCGCTGGAGTGGGCCACCTCGTGCCCGCCGCCGAGGCACAACTTCACCGAGCTGCCCCGCATCCGCTCGGAGCGTCCGGCGTTCGAGCTGCACTACCCGCACCTGGTGGAGCGTTACCGGGACGAGGCCCACATCGGGCGCAGGGCTGCGCCGTCGGAGGAGATGGCGCACGCCACGAGCCGTGAGCAGAAGCCCGACGACGACCCGAAGTCCCGCTGAGGGGTGGCGCTCAGCGCAGCCGGACCGTGCGGACGGCGACCGCGGTGGCCACCAGGGTCCACGCGATCAGCACCAGCAGGGACGCGCCGCTCGGCGCGCCGCCGTCGGTGAGCGTGGTGCGCAGGCCCTCCGCGAGCGCGCCGGAGGGCAGCAGCGCGGCGATCGCGGCCATCGGGGCGGGCAGCTGCGCGAGCGGGACCACGATCCCCCCGGCCAGCAGCAGCACGAACCAGACCAGGTTGGCCACGGCAAGGGTGACCTCGGCGCGCAGGGAACCGCCGAGCAGGATCCCCAGCGCGCCGAACGCGGCGCAGCCCAGCAGCACCAGCAGCAGGCCCCAGCCGAGGCCGGACGCGGCCGGCCGCCAGCCCAGCGCCACGGCGATCGCGCCGAGCACCACGACCTGCACCGCGACGACGCCGAGCACGGCGGTGAGCCGTCCGGCCACGAGCAGCCAGCGGGGGAGCGCGGTGGCTGCGAGCCGGCGCAGCACCCCGTAGCGGCGGTCGAAGCCCAGCGAGATCGCCTGCCCGGTGAACGCCGTGGACATCACGGCCAGCGCCAGCACCCCGGGTGCGACGGCGGCGACCCGCGGCTCGGGCAACGGCACCACGGCGAGCAGGGTGAGGCCCACCAGCAGGACCACCGGGATCAGCATCGTCAGCAGCACCTGCTCGCCGTGTCGCAGCGCGAGGCGCAGCTCCGTGCCCGACTGGGCGGCGAGCATCCGCAGCGGCGAGCCCGGCCCGGGGCGCGGGGTGAAGGTGCCCTCGGGGAACGTTTCCCCCGTCGTGGGCCGTGCGGTCATGACCGCAGCTCCCGTCCGGTGAGCTCCAGGAAGACGTCCTCCAGGCTGCGCCGGGCGACGTGCACGTCATCGGCGAGCGCGCCGTGCGCCGCGCACCACGTGGTGATCGTGGAGAGCACGGCGGGGTCGATGCGGCCCTGCACGACGTAGCGGCCCGCCGCCGGTTCGGCGGCGCCGTAGCCGGTCGGCAGCGCGGCGGCGAGCTCGGCGACGTCCATGCCCGCGCGGGCGCGGAAGCGCAGCTCCTGCTGCCCGGATGCCGCGGTGAGCTGCGCGGGCGAGCCCTGCGCCACCACCCGGCCGTGGTCGACGATCACGACGTCGTCGGCCAGCGCCTCCGCCTCCTCCATCAGGTGGGTGGTGAGCAGTACGGACACACCGTCGCGGCGCAGGGCGCGGATGAGGTCCCAGACGAGCCTGCGGCCCTGCGGGTCCATGCCGGCGGTCGGCTCGTCGAGGAACACCAGCTCCGGGCGGCCGACGATGGCGCAGGCGAGCGCGACGCGCTGCTGCTGGCCGCCGGAGAGGCGCTTGTAGGGGGTGCGCGCGCAGCCGTCGAGGCCCAGGACCGAGCCGAGCCACCCGACGTCGAGCGGGTGGGCCGAGCACGCCGCAACCAGGCGCAGCATCTCCGCGGCGTGCACGCCCGGGTAGGCGCCGCCGCCCTGGGGCATGACGCCGATGCGGGCGCGCAACGCGTCCGGGGCGCCCGCCGGGTCGACGCCGAGGACGCGCACCTCGCCGCCGTCGGCGCGCAGGAAGCCCTCGCACACCTCGACGGTGGTGGTCTTGCCGGCGCCGTTGGGTCCGAGCAGGGCGAGGACGGTGCCGGTCCGGAGCTCGAGGTCGAGACCGTCGACCGCGGTGGTGCGGCCGTAGCGCTTCACCAGCCCCCGGACCACGACGGCGGGCGGCACGGTGTTCACGGCCGACGAGCTTAGGCTCGTGACGGGGCTCTCCGGCTGGAGGGTCAACGCGGCGCCGGGTCCGGTCCGGGCGCCACCACGGGGGACCGGCCGGGCAGGGCGTCGATGTCCACCCCGCTCTGGCCGGCCATGTGCCGGCGCAGCACCAGCAGCATGACGATCAGGATGCCCAGGCCTGCGATGATCGCCATCGGCAGTTGGAAGGCACGGAAGTTGAAGTCGGCGCCGGTGGGCGGCACGAGGAGCGCGAGCACGGCCGAGGCGGCGAGCGCGAGGCGCCGGTAGCGCGGCAGCCCGCGGGTGGCGGCGAGCGGGATGGCGGCCCACAGCAGGTACCAGGGGTGCACGATCGGGCCCAGCAGCACGACGGCGCCGAGGCCTGCGCCCATGCCGGTGATGGCGTCGAGCCGGCCGCGCAGCACGGCGAACAGCAGCAGGACGACCAGCACGCCCGACACCGCGAGCCCGATCCCGCGCGCGACCACGAGCGTGGTGTCGGTGTGGTCGCCCATCCCGGCGATGATGCCCACCTGCCCCGACAGCAGGCCGAAGTCGGTGGACACCGACATCCAGCTGCGGATGAGGCTGGGCACGCCGAGGGTCTGCAACCAGCCGATGCCCACACCCGTGCCCACCGACAGCGGTATGTAGCAGAGCAGGGTGAGCAGCAGGAACACGGAGGCGACGGCCACGACGTGACCGGCCTTCGCGCCGCGGCGGCGCGCCCACTCCATGCCGAGGAACCCGAGCGCGAGCAGGGCGGGCAGCTTGACCGCCGACGCCGCCACGATGAGCAGGGCGCCACCGAGCAGCCGGGGGTCGAGCAGCCGGGAGCCCGCGCGCAGGCCGATCTCCATCCCGGCGAGCATCAGCCCGATCATGATGGCCTCGTTGTGGATGCCGCTCACGAGGTGGAACAGGACGAGCGGGTTGGCCGCGCCGAGCCACATCGCGAGGCCGGTGTCGAGGCCGCATCGGCGCGCCAGCTTCGGCAGCGCCCACACGATGAGCCCGACGCCCGCCAGCGCGAGCAGGCGGTGCTCGAAGAGCCCGAGCACGACGTCGTTGCCGGACAGGGCCGTGATCACCCGGCCCATCACCAGGAACAGCGGCCCGTACGGAGCCGGGGTGTCGCGCCAGATGGTGGGGATGCTGCGGGTGAGCGGGTCGTCGACGCCCAGCGCCTCGGCGGGCCCGAGGACGTAGGGGTCCAGGCCACGGGCGAGCGTGGCGCTCTGGGCGAGGTAGCTGTAGACGTCGCGGGAGAACAGCGGAGGCGCGACCGCGAGCGGCACCGCCCACATCACCGCGGTGCGGGCCAGCTGGCTGCGGCTGGGCGCGGGCGCCACGGCGCCGCGGGCGCGCAGCATCTTGCCGATCCACAGCCACGCGAGCACCAGGAGGCAGATGCCCGTGTAGCTGACGGCGATGGCGATGGTGGTGTTGCGGCTGGGCAGGCCGAGCAGTCGCAGGCCGAACACCGGGTTGGGAACGGGCAGCGCGCCCGCGCCGAGGCCGCTGACCGCCATCAGGAGCGTGCCGGTGAGGCCCACGCGGCGTGCGATGCGGCTCGGATCGCGGGGAGCGGCGCCCGCAGGCCCGGGTTCCGCGTCCGCCGCGGCGGCATCGATCTCCCGGGCGACCATGACGGGCAGCGTAACCATGCCCCCTGACGTGACCGTCCTCACCTGTGGGTGGGCCGACTTTGCCCTCGCCGGGGATATAGGCAACACTGGTGTTGTGAAAAGCGCCGGGCCTGTCGCTCCGGTCGACGTCCGTCCTTCCGAGGCGCCGTCGACCGGTGAAGGCGGCACGCGCGAGGCCGTGGCCCGTCTGCTGATGGAGCAGGGGCCGATCACGGCCGCAGCGGTGGCCGCCGAGCTGGAGCTGTCCGCCCCGGCGGTACGTCGCCATCTCGACGCGCTGCTGGCCGACGGGGAGGCCGAGGCGCGCAGCGCGCCGCGCCGCGGCCCGCGCGGACGCGGCCGTCCGGCCCGGCAGTACCTGCTCACCGACTCCGGGCGCGCCCGGTTCGGTCACGGCTACGACGAGCTCGCGGTCGCGGCGCTGCACTACCTGGCCGAGCACGGCGGGGAGGCGGCGGTCCGCGGGTTCGCGCGCAGCCGGGTCGAGACCCTGCTCGGTGCAGGCGCCCAGCAGGTCACTGCGGCGTCCGGGCCGCACGAGCGGACGGAGGCGCTGGCCGCGCTGCTCACCGCGCGCGGCTACGCGGCACAGGCCCGCGAGTCGCACACGGGTGTGCAGCTGTGCCAGCACCACTGCCCCGTGGCCCACGTCGCGACCGAGTTCCCGGAGCTGTGCGAGGCTGAGACCGAGGCGTTCGCCGCCCTGCTCGGCACCCACGTGCAGCGGTTGGCCACCATCGCGCGCGGTGATTCCGCGTGCACCACACACGTTCCGCTGGACGCTCCCGAGATCCGGCGGCTCGACACCACCACGATCCCAACTGGGAGGCAGTCCGAATGACGACCGCTCCTGAGGCCCTCACCCAGGAGGAGACGCTCGCGACGCTCGGCCGCTACGACTTCGGCTGGGCCGATCCGGACGCCGCCGGTGCCACTGCACGTCGCGGCCTGTCCGCCGACGTCGTCGCCGACATCTCCGCCCTGAAGAACGAGCCGAAGTGGATGCTCGAGTTCCGGCTCAAGGCGCTGGACCTGTTCGAGCGCAAGCCGATGCCGCGCTGGGGCGCCGACCTGTCGGGCATCGACTTCGACAACATCAAGTACTTCGTGCGCTCCACGGAGAAGCAGGCGGCCAGCTGGGACGATCTGCCGGCCGACATCAAGAACACCTACGACAAGCTGGGCATCCCGGAGGCCGAGAAGGCCCGCCTCGTGTCCGGTGTCGCCGCACAGTACGAGTCCGAGGTCGTCTACCACCAGATCCGTGAGGATCTGGAGGAGCAGGGCGTGATCTTCCTCGACACCGACACGGCGCTCAGGGAGCACCCCGAGCTGTTCAAGGAGTACTTCGGCTCGGTCATCCCCAGCGGTGACAACAAGTTCTCCGCGCTGAACTCCGCGGTGTGGTCGGGCGGCTCGTTCATCTACGTGCCCAAGGGTGTGAAGGTCGACATCCCGCTGCAGGCCTACTTCCGGATCAACACCGAGAACATGGGCCAGTTCGAGCGCACCCTGATCATCGTCGACGAGGGTGCCTACGTGCACTACGTCGAGGGCTGCACCGCGCCGATCTACAAGTCCGACTCGCTGCACTCGGCCGTGGTCGAGATCATCGTGAAGAAGGGCGGCCGCTGCCGCTACACGACCATCCAGAACTGGTCGAACAACGTCTACAACCTGGTGACCAAGCGGGCCAAGGCCGAAGAGGGCGCCACCATGGAGTGGGTCGACGGCAACCTGGGCTCCAAGGTCACGATGAAGTACCCGGCCGTCTGGCTGATGGGGGAGCACGCCAAGGGCGAGGTCCTGTCCGTCGCGTTCGCAGGCGAGGGCCAGCACCAGGACGCCGGGGCGAAGATGGTGCACCTCGCGCCGCACACGTCCTCGACGATCATCTCCAAGTCGGTGGCGCGCGGCGGTGGCCGCACGTCCTACCGCGGACTGGTGCAGGTCAACCCGAGGGCGCACCACTCGCGCTCCACCGTCAAGTGCGACGCGCTGCTGGTCGACACGATCAGCCGCAGCGACACCTACCCCTACGTGGACGTCCGCAACGACGAGGTGTCGATGGGCCACGAGGCCACGGTCTCGAAGGTCAGCGGCGACCAGCTGTTCTACCTGATGAGCCGCGGGCTCACCGAGGACGAGGCCATGGCCATGGTCGTGCGCGGGTTCGTCGAGCCCATCGCGCGCGAGCTGCCCATGGAGTACGCGCTGGAACTCAACCGGCTCATCGAGCTGCAGATGGAGGGCTCCGTCGGATGACGACCGAAGTTGCCGGCCTCGCGCCGGAGCTTGCCGGTGCCAAGGAAGGCCAGGGCTCGAAGCCACTCGCGTCGGCGAAGGAGCGATTCACCGCTTACGACGTCGACGCCTTCGAGGTGCCGGGCGGCCGTGAGGAGAACTGGCGTTTCACACCGCTGCGCCGCCTGCGCGGGCTGCACGACGGTTCCGCGGCGCTGGACGGCAAGGTGGCGTTCAGCGTCGAGGGTGTGGACGGTGCCGATCCCGTCGGCGTCACGGTCGAGACCGTCGGCCGCGACGACCCCCGCATCGGCGAGGGCGGCGTCCCGGCCGACCGGGTCGCCGCAACGGCGTGGTCGGCGTTCCGCGAGGGCACGCTCGTCACGCTCGACGGCACCCCGGGCCCGGTCACGGTCACCGTCACCGGGCCCGGCGAGGGCTCCACGGCCGTGAGCCACCTGCAGCTGCGCACCACGCCGCACACCGAGGCCACCGTGGTGCTCACCTACCGCGGCTCGGGCGCGCTGGCCGACAACGTGGAGGTCGTGCTCGCCGACGCCTCGCGGCTCACCCTCGTCGTCACCGGCGAATGGGCCGACGACGCCGTGCACGTCGGGGCGCAGCACCTGTCGATCGGCCGCGACGCCGTCCTGCGCGCCACATCGGTGGCGCTGGGCGGCGACCTGGTGCGGATCAGCCCCACGGTGAAGTACCGCGGCCCCGGCGGCGACGCCGAGCTCGCCGGGCTCGGGTTCGCCGACGCCGGGCAGCACCTGGAGCAGCGGCTGCTGGTCGACCACGCCGTGCCGAACTGCACCTCCAACGTGATCTACAAGAACGCGCTGCAGAGCGTGAAGGGCTCCAGCGCCCACACGGTCTGGATCGGCGACGTGCTCATCCGCGCGGCCGCCGAGAACACGCAGACGTTCGAGCTCAACCGCAACCTGGTGCTCACCGAGCACGCACGCGCCGACTCGGTGCCGAACCTGGAGATCGAGACCGGTGAGATCGCCGGCGCTGGCCACGCCAGCGCCACCGGCCGGTTCGATGACGAGCAGCTGTTCTACCTGCAGAGCCGCGGCATCCCCGAGGCCGTGGCGCGGCGGCTCGTCGTCCGCGGCTTCTTCGGCGAGATCCTGAGCCGGATCACCCTGCCCGAGCTGCGCGAGCGGCTCGAGGCGGCGATCGAGACCGAGCTCGCCGTCACCGGCGTCTGAACCCACCACACGGAGTCGAAACACACATGTCCACCTTGGAGATCAAGGACCTGCACGTCTCGGTCGCGACCGAGGACGGCGCCAAGGAGATCCTCAAGGGCGTCGACCTGACGGTCCGCGCCGGCGAGACCCACGCGATCATGGGGCCGAACGGCTCCGGCAAGTCCACGCTGGCCTACGCCGTCGCGGGCCACCCGAAGTACGAGATCACGTCCGGCAGCGTCGTGCTCGACGGTCAGGACGTCCTCGCGATGACCGTCGACGAGCGCGCCCGCGCCGGCCTGTTCCTCGCGATGCAGTACCCGGTCGAGGTGCCCGGCGTCTCGATGTCGAACTTCCTGCGCTCGGCGGCCACCGCCACCCGTGGGGAGGCGCCGAAGCTGCGCACCTGGGTCAAGGAGGTCAAGGCCGCGATGAGCGACCTCGACATCGTCCCGGAGTTCGCCGAGCGCTCGGTCAACGAGGGCTTCTCCGGCGGCGAGAAGAAGCGCCACGAGGTGCTGCAGCTCGCGCTGCTCAAGCCGAAGTTCGCCATCCTCGACGAGACCGACTCCGGCCTCGACGTCGACGCGCTGCGCGTGGTGTCCGAGGGCGTCAACCGCTACCGGGCCGGCGGTGAGACCGGGGTGCTGCTGATCACGCACTACACCCGGATCCTGCAGCACATCACCCCGGACGTCGTGCACGTGTTCGCTGCCGGTCGCGTGGTCGAGTCCGGCGGCCCGGAGCTGGCGGACGAGCTCGAGAAGAACGGCTACGTGCGGTTCACGGGTGGGAAGGCCGAGGCGGCGGTCTGATGACTGTCGTGTCGGCCGAGGGCACACGGGCCCTGGACGTCGCGACGATCAGGGCCGACTTCCCGATCCTGTCGCGCACGGTGCGAGAGGATCGGCCCCTGGTCTACCTGGACTCCGGCGCCACCTCGCAGCGGCCGCGCCAGGTGCTGGACGCAGAACGGGCGTTCCTCGAGCAGCACAACGCGGCGGTGCACCGCGGTGCCCACCAGCTCGCCGAGGAGGCCACCGACGCCTACGAGTCGGCCCGCGCGCGGATCGCCGCGTTCGTCGGCGCCGACCCCGGCGAGGTGGTCTTCACGAAGAACGCCACCGAGGGGATCAACCTCGTCGCCTACGCGATGGGGAACTCGTCGGTGCGCACCGGGCTCGGCCCCGAGACCGAGCGGTTCGCGCTCGGGCCCGGCGACGAGATCGTGATCACCGAGCTGGAGCACCACGCGAACCTGGTGCCGTGGCAGGAGCTGTGCCGGCGCACCGGCGCCACCCTGCGCTGGTACTCGGTCGACGAGGACGGGCGGCTCGACCTCGACTCGGTGCAGCTGTCCGAGCGCACCAAGCTCGTGGCCTTCGCCCACCAGTCCAACGTGCTGGGCACGATCCTGCCGGTGGCCGAGCTCGTGCGGCGCGCCCACGCGGTGGGCGCGCTCACCCTGCTGGACGCGTGCCAGTCGGTGCCGCACATGCCCGTGAACCTGGGGCAGCTGGGCGTCGACTTCGCCGCGTTCTCGGGCCACAAGATGCTCGGCCCGTCCGGCGTCGGGGTCCTGTACGGGCGCGCGGAGCTGCTGTCGGCGATGCCGCCGTTCCTCACCGGTGGGTCGATGATCGAGCTGGTGCGGATGGAGGGGTCCACCTACGCCCCGCCGCCGCAGCGGTTCGAGGCGGGCGTGCCGATGACGTCGCAGGCCGTGGGGCTGGGCGCGGCGGTGGACTACCTGTCGGGCATCGGCATGGACCGCGTGCACGCCCACGAGATGGCGCTCACCCGGGCGGCGCTCGAGGGCCTCGCCGAGGTGCCAGGGGTCCGGATCATCGGGCCCCGAACGCTGGACGAGCGTGGCGGCTCGGTCGCGTTCGTCGTCGACGGGGTGCACGCCCACGACGCCGGGCAGGTGCTGGACGACCGCGGAGTGGCCGTGCGGGTCGGGCACCACTGCGCGTGGCCGTTGCACCGCCGCTTCGGCGTGGCGGCCACCGTGCGGGCGTCGTTCGCGGTGTACAACACCCCGGACGAGGTCGACGCGCTGATCGACGGCGTGCGCGCGGCCCGCGACTTCTTCGGTGTCGATGCTCGCTCCGGCGAGCCTTCGCGAGGGGCGAGCTGAGCCGACATGCAGCTGGAACAGATGTACCAGGAGATCATCCTGGATCACTACCGGTCGCCGCACGGCGCCGGTCTACGCGAACCGTTCGACGCCGAGTCGTTCCAGATCAACCCGACCTGCGGCGACGAGATCACGCTGCGCGTCAAGATGGACGGCTCGACGATCGCCGACGTCTCGTACGAGACGCTCGGCTGCTCGATCAGCCAGGCGTCGGCGTCGGTGCTCACCGACCTCGTCGTCGGGCGGTCGGTGGATGAGTCCCGCGAGGTCCTCGGGGCGTTCCAGGAGATGACACAGGGCCGTGGCCAGGTCGAGCCGGACGAGGACGTGCTCGGCGACGGCGTCGCGTTCGCGGGCGTGGCCCGCTACCCGGCCCGCGTCAAGTGCGCGCTGCTCGGGTGGATGGCGTTCAAGGACGCCGTCGCGAAGGCCGGTGCCGGTAGCGTCGAGACCGAGGAGGCAACCACATGAGCGACCAGACGAGCGACACCCAGGTGAGCGGCACGCCGGTGAGCGACACGGACGAGGTCGTGCGGGGCGCAGCCGGGATGCCCGAACCCCCGGCGCAGCCCGCGGGCGCGGTGTCGTCCGAGGACCTCGAGGAGGCCATGCGCGACGTGGTCGACCCCGAGCTGGGCATCAACGTCGTCGATCTCGGCCTGGTGTACGGCATCCAGGCGGAGAAGGGCGTCGCCACGATCGACATGACGCTCACGTCGGCGGCGTGCCCGCTGACCGACGTCATCGAGGAGCAGGCGCGTGGCGCGCTGATCGGCCCGGGCCTGGTGGACGACATCAAGATCAACTGGGTCTGGATGCCGCCGTGGGGCCCCGACAAGATCACCGAGGACGGCCGCGAGCAGCTGCGAGCCCTCGGCTTCCGCGTCTGACCTGCATCATCTGAAACGAACGGCATTCTCGTCGCTTCCTAGCCGACGAGAGTGCCGTTCGTTGCGTGAGGGGTGGGGGAGAGAGCCAGGTCCGCCGCTGCTCGGGCGTGCGTCCGCGCCGTCGCGATCAGCGGCAGTGCTGCGTCCGCCTGCGTGAGCGCCAGTTCCAGTTCCGTGCACGCCAGCGCCACGGCCTGCGCGCCCGCCGCAGCGAGCTCCCGGACGGCCGCCTGCAGCGCCGTCGTCGACTCCGGGCGGACCTCCCCGACCGTGAGCTCGTCGAAAATGATCTCGTTCAGCCGGTGCCGCGTGGGCGCCTCGGGCACCACGGTGTCGACGCCGTGGCCAGCCAGGCGCTCGGCGTAGAAGCCGTCCTCGAGCACCGGCCGGGTGCCCAGCAGCCCGATCCGCCGCGTGCCGAGGCGCGCGGCTTCCTGCGCCACCGCGTCGCCGATGTGCAGGAACGGGACGCCGAGCCCGTCCTCGATCGCGCCCGCGGCCTTGTGCATGAGGTTCGTGGCGAGCACGACCAGCTCGGCGCCGGCGCCGACGAGGCCGTCCGCGCTCGCCCTCATGATCGTTCCGGCTCGCTCCCAGTCGCCGTCGACCTGGCACTGCCGGATCTGCGCGAAGTCGAGCGAGTGCACCAGCAGGTCGGCGCTGTGGTGCCCGCCGCGCCGCTCCTGCACCCGCTCGTTGATCACCCGGTAGTACTCGGCCGTCGAGTACCAGCTCATCCCACCGATCACGCCGATCCGTCGCATGAGGCCATGGTGCGTGGAACCCGGCGGCCATAGGTAGCCGTGTTCTCCTGTGGGGAGCCATCGCCCATGCTTATGGCATGGACCCCCGTCGGCTTCTCACCTTCCGCGCGGTCGTGCGCGCCGGCTCGATCAGCGCAGGGGCCCGCGATCTGGGGTGGACCCAGCCCGCCGTGAGCCAGCAGCTCGCCGGGTTGGAACGGGACGCGGGCACCCCGCTGCTGGTGCGTGGCCCGACCGGCGTGGTCCCGACGGAGGCGGGTGCGGTGGTGCTGCGGCACGCCGCGGCGGTGGACGCAGCGTTGCGCGCGGCGCGCGAAGAGGTCGACGAGCTGATCGGATTGCGGTCGGGCACCGTCCGGATCGCGGCCTTCCCCTCGGCGGGTGCCGTCATCGTGCCCGCCGTCGCGGCAACCCTGCACGAGCGCGCCGCGGCGACGCAGAGCCCCGGCGTGCAGCTGCAGATGGAGGAGGCCGAGCCGCCCGAGGCCGCCGCCCTGGTCCGGTCCAACGACGTGCACCTCGCACTGGCGTTCCGCTACCCCGGCCCCGCGGAGGCGGATGACCTCGTGTGGCGCCCGCTCGCCCGGGACCCGATCCGCATCGTGCTGCCCGCCGCGCGCCCGCCGGTGGACGGGCTCGAGGCGCTGCGCGACGAGGCGTGGGTGGCCGGCTGCACCCGGTGCCGCGCCCACCTGCTCGCGGCGTGCGCGGCCGCCGGTTTCGCCCCCGACGTCCGGCACGTCACCGACGACTACGTGGCGGTGCAGGCGTTCGTCGCCCGCGGGGTGGCCGTTGCGCTCCTGCCGGAGCTCGCGCTGCGCGCCGCGACCCTCGACGGAGTGCGCGCCCACCCCACCCCCGAGCTCGCCCCGAGAACGATCGGGGTGCTGCACCGACGAGGGGTGGAGCGGGTGCCGGCGGTGGCCGCGGTCCTGACGGCCCTGGAAGCGACGGCCGGCGGATAGGCGCGGGCGGGTCAGCGGGCGGAGCGGGCCAGGCGTTCGCTCAGGGCAACAACGTGTGCGCGTAGCTCCGGTGGCTCGTGCACCTCGAACTCGCAGCCGAGCCGGACCAGCGCGATAGCCAGCCATTCGAGGGTGTCGGTGTGGCTGCGCAGGCGGCAGCGGGTGGCGTCGATCGGCTCCAGGTCGCCGGGACCGTCCCCGATGCGGCCGCGGACCTGCTCGATCGGCGCGTGCAGCGTGGCGACGGCCGAGTAGACGGGCACGAGCGAGTACAGCCGGTCGGTGACGTAGGCGGCGGCGTCCGGTGCGGGCAGGGTCCGCGGGGTGGCGCGGGCGCCCGTCGGCTGCGTCGCCGTGATCCGGTCCACGCGGAAGGTGCGCCAGTCCTCGCGGTCGAGGTCGTAGGCGACGAGGTACCAGCGCCGGCCCGCGGTCACCAGCCGGTGCGGCTCGACGTGGCGCCTGCCTGCGGGGTCGTCGGTGCCGCCGGGGCCGTCGGCCCGGTGGTAGCGCAGGCGCGCCCGCTCGCGGTTGGCGATCGCGGCGGCCAGCGCCGTCAGCTGGGCGGGATCGACGGGCGTGGCGTACGCGTCCGGCGCCGGGACGGTGGCGGCACCCAACGTCCCGACCCGGCGGCGCAGCCGGGAGGGCAGCACCTGCTCGAGCTTGGCGAGGGCGCGCACGGCCGCCTCGTCGATGCCGGTGACGGCCTGCCCCGCGGCGGTCCGCAGGCCGACCGCGATGGCGACCGCCTCGTCGTCCTCGAGCAGCAGCGGCGGCATCGCGGTGCCCGCCACCAGCCGGTAGCCGCCCTGCGCACCCATGCTGGCCTCGACCGGGTACCCGAGATCGCGCAGCCGGTCGACGTCGCGGCGGACCGTGCGCAGGCTCACCTCCAGCCGCCGGGCGAGCTCGCTGCCGGGCCACTCGCGCGGGGTCTGCAGGAGCGAGAGCAGGGTCAGCAGCCGGGCCGGGGTGTCTGCCACGACTCAGAAGGATGCCAGCGAAGTGTGCCGGAAGCTGACCTACAGGGGGAGCGGGATCAGCTCGCGCGTTCCAGCAGCCACGGGTGCAGGTGCCGGTAGCCGCGTACGGCCACCGACCGCAGCGGGCGCAGGGTGAAGGCAGGGTCGTCGACCAGCGTGTCGGCCACGCCGCGGTCGACCAGGACGCTGCCGGGTCGGGCGTGTGCGGTGAGCCTGGCGGCGATGTTCACGACCTCGCCGAAGACGTCGCCGTAGCGCATCAGCACCGGGCCCGCCGCCACCCCGATGCGCAGGTCGGGCAGCGCGGGCTCGGTCCGGACGCGCTCGAGCAGGGAGAGGGCGATGCCGGCGCCCTCGGGCACGGTGTCGGCGACGAAGAGCACCTCGTCGCCCACGGTCTTGACGATGCGGCCGTGCCCGTCGGCGATCACCTCGGTGGTCGCCGAGCCGAACCGCTCGATCATCTCGCCGAGCTCGGCCGTGGAGCGGCGGCGGGTGGCGCGGGTGAAGCCGACCATGTCGGCGAAGCCCACGACCAGCGGCCAGGTGCCGGCCTCGTCGCCGCGCTCGACCGGCACCAGCATCCGGCGGACCGCCGCGGCCAGGTGCCGGCGCCACACGTAGTTCTGCAGCTCCTCCAGCCCGGGCAGGGCAGCTGCGGCGATCTCCTGGGAGCCCTCGGGCGTCACCGCCCCGTGCTGCGCCTCGATGACGCGCACGAGCATGCCGACCTGCCACTCCGCGAGGCGCGACATCGACTGCGCCACCGCACGCGCCACCGCCTCGCGGACGTCGGGCTCGAGCACCCCGGCGTCGGTGAGGCGGGTCATCAGCCGCACCGCGTCGAGGTCGCGCTCGGTGAACAACACCGCGTCGTCGGCCGCCTCGGGGAAGCCCAGCGCACGCCACAGCCGCCGGGTCTCACCGGGGTCGAGCCCGGCGGCCTCGCTCACCTGGCGGCGGGTGTAGCGGCGCGGGGCGCCGAGGACCAGCTCCTCCAGCGCCTCCTCGAGCGGGCGGCCGTCGGTCACGTCAGGTGGTGTGCACGATCAGCACGTCCACGCCGGCGCGGCGGGCAACGTCGGACGGCACGGAGCCGAGCAGCCGCCCGCTGAGCGTGTTGAGACCCCGGTTGCCGACGACGAGCAGATCGGCGCGCGAATCGCGCACGGCCTTGCGCAGCACGTCCACGGGCGGCCCGTCGCCGGCCACGGTGCGGATCGTGCGCGCCCCCGCGGCGGTGGCGCGCTCCTCGGCGGCGCGCAGCGTCTCCTCGGCGGGTGTCCAGCCGACGACCAGGTAGGCCTCGTCCTTCAGGGCGTCCTCGGCCTCGACGGTGTCCTCCCGCGACGGCGGCGTGTAAGCGCACACGATCACGAGCTCGGCGTGGCTGTCGCCGGCCACTGCGGCGGCGCGGTCGACTGCGGCGAACGAGGTTTCGGAGCCGTCGGTGCCGACGACGATCGTGCGGTAGGCGGGCATGGGGAGCCTCCGGCGTCGGGGAACGTGGGCAGCAGGTTACCGCCGGTAGCAACGCGGGCGCGCATGCCGTCACCCTCCCGTGGGCGTCGCCGGGGCCGGGGGGAGCAGGGCGGGTGCGACCAGCCGGGCGCGCAGGCGCCAGTCGGCGCGGGCGAACAGGGCGCACATCGTGGCCGCCGTGCCGGCGACGTCGGCACGTCCGGTGAGGTAGGTCCACCGGTGGCGCGGCGGCAGCCCGAGGAACACCTCGAAGAACGCGGGCACCTCGGCGGGGGGCATCCGCAGCAGGGCCTCCAGACCGATGCGCCGGAACCGGTGGACCGCTCTCGATCCCCGCGGCCACACGACGGCCCGCGCGGCGGCGAGCGCGGCGGCGGGCCCCGCCGGGAGGTGGTCGGCGACGGCGTCCGCCACCGCGGGCGCGAGGCCCAGCGCGGCGGCCACGCTGAACCCGCTCGCGGGGTGGACGAGCGGGGCGGCCGCGCCGAACCCGACCACACCACGCGTGCGGTGGCGTGGGGAGTCCACCGGGAACCGCACGGTCTCGCGGATCGCATCGGCGGGCGGGGCGATGCCGTGGTGTGCGAGGCGGGCGTGCAGCCGCCGCCGCAGCACCGGGATCGGAAGGCCGGGACGCCGCGCCAGCGAGGTCTCCTCGAGCAGTACCGCGTCGCCGCCGAGCGGGACCGCGTAGAGGAAGGTCGGCGCGTGGCCGGTGTCGCCGTGGTCGGGCCGCCAGTCCATGAACAGCGCCTCGCCCGGGGCCACCAGCGCGGCGGCGGTCGTGACGTCGACGACCACGCCCGCGGCCGTCTGCTGCGCCGCGACGCGATCGCGGGCGGGGCCGCGCCGCAGCGGCTGGCGGTGCCCGCCCGCGTCCACCACGACCGCGGCCCGCAGCACGGTGCCGTCGGCGAGCCGGACCGCGCCCGCTCCCACCGGCCCGGCAGCCCGCCCGGTCCGGACCTGCGCGCCCGCGCGTTCGAGGGTGGTGTCCAGGTGCGCGCGCAACGCGGGCACGTCCAGCACGGCGTAGTCCCAGCCCAGGCGGTGTTCGGTGTGCGCGATCGCCCGACCCGCCGCCCGCGCGGCCACGACGGCACCCGGGAGCCCGGCGGGCAGCTCGTCGGCCCAGCAGCCGTAGGTCGCCCGCCACGGGGCGTCCGGCGCCGGGTCGAGCAGGACGGTGCGCAACCCGCGAGCGGCGAGGGCGGCCGCCAGCGCCCGGCCCGCGGGGCCGCCGCCGACGACGAGCGCATCGGGATCCGGCGGCACCCGGACATCCTCCCCGGCCCGTGAGCCGGGCGCCCAGGGGAGGGCGCGCTAGCCTGCGTGGCGTGGCAGACGATCTTCTTGTGGTCGACCGCCGTGCCGCGCGGCGCTCCGGTGTGGGGGAGACGGGGGCGGGGCTGGCCGCCAGCCCCTTCCGGGTCGATCGGGACCGGATCGCGGCGTCGCCGTTCTTCGCCCGCCTCGCCGGCGTCACGCAGGTGGTGAGCCCGACGGGCAGCGGGCTGTTGCTGCACAACCGGCTCACGCACAGCCTGCAGGTGGCCCAGGTCGCCCGGGCGATCGCCGAGCGGTTGGTCGAGGACGCGGGGGTCCGCGGGGTGCTGGACCGGCTCGGCGGCTGCGACCCCGACGTCGTCGAGGCCGCCGCGCTGGCCCACGACCTGGGGCATCCGCCCTTCGGGCACCTCGGCGAACAGGTCCTCGACCGGCTCGGCCGGGAGCAGCTGGGGCTGCCCGACGGGTTCGAGGGCAACGCGCAGAGCTTCCGGGTGATCACCACCATCGACCTGCACGGGCCCGGCGGCGCGGGCCTCGACCTCACCGCCGCGGTGCGCGCCGCGGTTCTGAAGTACCCGTGGGCGCGACGCGGCCACCCCGACCCGCACCCGAGCGCGGCGGTGACCCCACCGCGCGGTGCGGGCCCGCTGCCGGGCGCGGTGGAGGCCGGCTCGGCGAAGTTCTCCTGCTACCTCACCGAGCTCGACGACCTCGTGGAGAGCCGTGACGCGGTCGGCGGCGCGACCGGGCCGTGGCAGCAGACCGTGGAGGCGGCGGTGATGGACACCGCCGACGACGTGGCCTACGCCATCCACGACCTGGAGGACTTCCACCGCGTGGGGGTGCTCGCCCAGCCGGGTGTGGCCGCGGAGCTGGGCGGGTGGCTGCGCGACCGGACGGGCCTGGCCGCTGCCGACCCGTCGGCGCTCGGATCGTTGCGTCCCGGCGCCGACCTGGAGCGGCTGCGCAGGCGGCTGCACGCCAAGGACGCGTGGGCGTTCGACGACGAGGCCTTCGGCGCGGCTGTCGGGGTGGTGCGCGAGGAGCTCGTCGACGGGTTGCTCGCGTCGCCGTTCGACGGGTCGATGGCCGCGGAACGCATCGTTGCGGAGTTCTCCGCGCGCTGGACGGCTCGGCTGGTCGCCGGGGTTCGGGTGCTGACGGCCCCGCCGGTGCGGGCGGCACCGGTGACGCTGGCGAACGGTCCGTGGCACGAGGTGGCCGTGCTGAAGTTCGTCCACCAGCGGTTCGTGCTGCAGCGCGCCGATCTCGCCTCCCACCAGCGCGGCCAGTCGACCGTGCTGGCCGGGCTGGTCGGGGCGCTCGCCGACTGGCTCTCCGGTGACGACGACCCCGTGCGCCTCCCGCCCCGGCTGCACGACCTCGTGGCGCTGGCGCACGAGGAGTACGGGCGGCTGGCCGCGGACGAGCGGCTCGGTGCCACTCCCGACGTCGATGCGCTGTCCCGTGGACGCGCGGTCGTCGACTACGTCGCCTCCCTCACCGACGGGCAGGCCGGTGCGCTGCTCGACGTGCTCACCGGCCGCTCCGCACGGCTCTGGACGGATGCGGTGGTGCTCTAGATCTCGGGCTACGCGTCGCGGAACGCCCGCAGCTGCGCGACGACGAACTCGTGGTCCTGCACCTGCGGCAACCCGGAGACCCCGACGGCGCCGACCACGCCGGTGCCGTGCAACCGGATCGGGAAGACGCCGCCGTTCGCGGCGTACCGGTCGGCCGGCAGCCGGGAGTCCGTCTCGTACACCCGCCCGTTCACCCGGAACTGCTCGCCGACGCCCATCGAGCTGCGCTGGAAGTGCAGCGTCGCCCGGGTCTTGCGCTCCAGCCAGCTGTCGTTGTCCGGAACGGCGCCGTCCAGCGCGCAGTGGAACACCCGCTGGCCGCCGAGCACGATCCCGATCACGATCGGCAGCTCGCGCTCGACCGCGGCCGCCCGCATCCGGCAGCCGAGCTGCCAGGCGTCGGCGCGGGTGAACGCGTCGAACACCAGCTCCCGCTCCTCGGCCAGGATCCGGTCGTGGAACTCCGTCGAGTAGGTCATCAGGCCTCCGACGACGCGGCCCAGATGTTGAGCCCCCCGTCGCGGGCGTGCTCGTCGATCGCGGCGAGCTCGTCGGCGGTGAAGCCGGGGCTCTCGACGCTCGCGACGGTGTCCTCGAGCTGCTCGGGCCGGCTCGCCCCGATGAGCACGGAGGTCACCCGCGGGTCGCGCAGCACCCACGACACGGCCATCTGCGCGAGCGACTGGCCCCGCGCCTCGGCGATCTTGTGCAGGGCCTGCACGTGCTCGAGGTTCTCCTCGCTGAGCATGTGCTCGCGCAGCGTCTTGCCCTGGGTGGCGCGGGAGCCCTCCGGAATGCCGTTGAGGTACTTGTTCGTGAGCAGGCCCTGCGCGAGGGCCGAGAACGCGATGCACCCGACGCCCTCGTCGGCCAGCACGTCGAGCAGGCTCGGCTCGCCCTCCTCGATCCACCGGTTGAGCAGCGAGTACGACGGCTGGTGGATCACCAGCGGCGTGCCGAGATCGCGCTGGATCGCCGCCATCTGCCGGGTCCGTTCGGCCGAGTACGACGAGATCCCGATGTAGCGGGCCTTGCCGGAGCGCACTGCCGCGTCGAGCGCCGCGGCGGTCTCCTCCAGCGGCACCTCCGGGTCGAAGCGGTGGCTGTAGAAGATGTCGACGTGGTCGAGCCGCAGGCTCGACAGCGAGTGGTCGAGGCTGGCGAGCAGGTGCCCGCGCCCGCCTCCCGAGCCGTGCGGCCCCGCGAAGAACGGGTAGCCCGCCTTCGTCGAGATGATCAGTTCCTGGCGGAGACCGGAGAAGTCCTCCTGGAGGATCCGGCCGACGTTCTTCTCCGCCGACCCGAACGGCGGGCCATAGCCGTTGGCCAGGTCGAAGTGCGTGATCCCCAGGTCGAACGCCTTGTGGATGATGGCGCGCTGGCGGGCGATCGGGGTGTCGTCGCCGAAGTTGTGCCACATGCCGAGCGAGACGGACGGCAGCTTCAGGCCGCTGTGGCCGACCCGCCGGTGCGGCATCGACTCGTACCGGTCGGGGGCGGGGACGTAGGCGGGCGTGACGTGCACGGGCACGGGAGTTCCTTCCTCGGGGATCAGACGGCTGCGGCGAGCTGGTCGAGCTGGGCGGGGTCCTCGAGCGCCGACCCGACGGCGACGACCGACGCGCCCGCGTCCAGGAACTCGCGGGCGTTGCCCGCGCCCATCCCGCCGGTGGCGACGAAGCGGACCTGCGGGAACGGGCCGTGCATCGCGGCGAACCACCCGGCGCCGAGCACAGACGCGGGGAAGGCCTTGACCCAGTGCAGGCCGAGGCCGACCGCGCGCTGCACGTCGGACGCGGTGGCGACGCCCGGCAGGTGGGCGAGCCCGGTGTGGGCACTCGCCGCGGCCACCCGCTCGTCCAGGCCGGGGGCCACGGTGAACGCCGCGCCCGCGTCGGCGGCGTGGCGCACGTGGTCGGTGCTGGTCACGGTGCCTGCGCCGACCGGGAAGCCGCGGGCGGCACCTGCCGCGACGGCGGCGGCGAGCGCCTCGACGGCCTCGGGGTCCTGGATGGGCACCTCGACGGCGGTGATGCCGTTGTCCCACGCCCGCTGCGCGAGCTCGACCGTGCGGGCCACGGAGAATCCCCGCAGGATCGCCATCACCGGACGCCCGGCGAAGACCTCGTCGAAGAACCCGGCTACGGGCGCCATCCCAGCTCCTTGGAGATCGTGGTGGTGACCTCGGTCAGCCGCGGGAGCAGCTGCCCGAGGTCGTCGAGCGAGGCGCGGGCCTTGAGCGCGGTGATCGAGACCGCGGCCATGACGTGGCCGGACGCGTCCCGCACGGGCATCGCGACGCAGTTGACGTAGTCCTCGTACTCGCCGTCGTCGACCGACCACCCGCGCTCGGCCACCACCGCGAGCTCCTCGCGGTAGCGCGTCGCCGAGGTGATCGTGGTGTCGGTGTGGCGGGCGAAGTCGGTGGTGGCGAGCATCGCGTCGACGAGCGCGGCGGGCTGGAACGCGAGTATCACCTTCGCGACACCCGCGGTGTGCAGGCAGACCTTCTGCCCGACCTCGGAGTACAACCGCACCATCCCGGGCTGGTCGATCTTCTCGGCGTAGACGATGCCGGAGTCCTCCAGCGCCGCGAGGTGGATCGTGTGCGTGCACTCCTCGCCGAGCGCCCGCAGGTGCGGGCGGGCCACCCCGGCCAGGTCGAACTGCTCGATCGCGAGCTGCGCCAGGCCCGCGAGGCGGTAGCCGACGCTGTAGCGGCCGTCCTCGTGGCGCCGGGTCAGCCCGCACTCGGTGAGCGTGCCGAGGATGCGCAGCGCGGTGGAGCGGTGGACGTCGAGGTGCTCGGCCACCTCGGTCTGCGTGCGCGGGCGAAGGCTGATGAACTCCAGGGCCTCGGCGGCGCGCTGGATGCTCTGGGACATCTATGTCTCCGGCAGGTAGTCGTGGGTGCTGCTCAGTGCCCGGGCCGCCAGGTCGTGCCCGGCCCGCAGTCTCCCAGCGGCATCCGTGCCGCGGAGCAGTTCCGACAGGTACCCGGCCGCGAACGCGTCGCCCGCTCCCACGACCTCCACGACCTCGACGGCGTGGGCCGGGACGAACACCGGCTCCGTGCCGGCCGCCGCGATCTCGGTCGCCCCGACCGCGCCGTCCTTGACGACCAGCCGCGGCCGGGCGCCCATGAGCGTCGAGACGGAAGACGCGTCCGGCGTGCCCCACAGGCGCTGGGCCTCGTCCTGCCCGACGAAGACGACGTCGGCGCGGCGGGCCAGCTCGAGCAGCACCGGGCCCGCCTCGGCGGCGGGCCAGAGGCCCGGCCGGTGGTTCACGTCGAACGACACCAGCATGTCGCGTTCGCGCGCCACGGCGTAGATCGCGTCGAGCAGCCCGCGGCAGCTCGCGGACAGTCCCGCGGTGATGCCGGAGACGTGCACGACCCTGGTGGCCGACCAGTCGAGACCGTCCAGGAGGTCCGGGCTCATGCGGGACGCGGCCGAACCGCCCCGGTAGTAGTACACCTGCGTGTCCTTCGGGCCCGGATCCTTGAAGTAGACCCCGGTCGGCGTGTCCGCGAGCGCGCGGACCGCCGAGGTGTCCACGCCGTGCCGGGCGACGGCGGCGAGCATCCGCCTGCCCAGCGGGTCATCGCCCACCTGGCTCAGCCACGCCGCGCGGTGCCCGCGCTCGGCCAGGTACAGCGCGACCGTGGACTCCGCCCCTCCGACGTGCAGTGCGAAGTGCTCGGCCAGCTCCAGCGGCGCCGGCTCCACGGGCGTCACGAGGATCATGCTCTCGCCGACGCAGAGGACCTCCGGGGACTCAGCCGGCGACGGGGTCACGGTCACGCTCGGTCTTCCTCCTTCTCGAACGGGCGGCGGCGCGCAGCCGCGGGCCGGCGACGGCGAGCACGCTCAGGGCGAGCAGCGCGAGCGCGATGGGGCTGGTCAGGATGCCGTTCGCGCCGTCGATGAGCAGCGCGCGCCGCAGGTTGCTCTCCGCGAGCGGGCCGAGGATGAGCCCGAGCACCATCGGGCCCGCCGGGAAGCCGAACCGGCGCATCCCGAGCCCGAGAACCCCGAACACGAGCATGAGAGCGACGTCGAACGGGTTGTTCTGGACGGCGAACGTCCCGACCATGCAGAACGTGATGATCACGGCCCACAGGTAGCGCTGCGGGAGCGCGAGCAGCTTCACCACACCCTGCAGCCGCAGCAGGCTGAGGCCGAGGGTCACCGCGGTGGCCACCAGCATGATCGTCGCCAGGCTGAACACCAGGTCCGGGGAGTTGACGAACAGCGACGGGCCCGGCTGCAGGCCCCAGATGATCATCGATCCGAGCATCACCGCCATCACCGAGTCGCCGGGAACGCCGAGGGCGAGGGTGGTCGTGACGGACCCGCCCATCGTCGCGGTGCTGGCGGTGTCGGGCGCGGCCAGCCCTTCGAGGGAGCCCTTGCCGAACTTCTCCGGGTGCTTCGACGCGCGCCGCGCCTGGTCCCACGCGATGACGCCGGCGATGTCGCCACCCGCCGCCGGGATCACCCCGACGACCGCGCCGACCCCCGCGCCGATCGCGGCGGGTCTGCGCAGCTCGCGGCGTTCGCTGCGGCTGGGCCACCAGCTGCCGAGCTGGGTGATCAGGGCCGGGCGGGCGCCGCGCCGGGCGCAGACGATCTGGTTGAACACCTCGGCGATGCCGAACAGGCCGACGATCGCCGCGATGAACGGGATGCCGCTCGACAGCTCGGGCAGGCCGAGCGTGAAGCGTTGGTCCCCCGTGATCGGGTCGCGCCCGACCGTCCCGAGCAGCAGCCCGACCACTCCGGCGACCAGGCCCTTGGCGACCTTCTCCCCGGAGACGCCCACCATCATCGTCAGCCCGAACACGACCAGCGCGAACATCTCGGCCGGGCCGAACTGCAGCGCGATCCCCGCCAGCGGCTGGGCCGCGAAGATCAGGATGAGGATGCCGACGACCGACCCGAACGCGGACACGAGCGCGGAGCTGGTCAGCGCGACGCCTGCGCGGCCCTGCTTGGCGAGGGGGTAGCCGTCGAACGTAGTGGCGATGGACGCCGGGGTACCGGGCGTATTGATCAGGATCGCCGGCACCCGGTCGCCGAACTGGGCGGCCACGTAGATCGCGAGCAGCACCGAGAGGCCCTGCAGCGGTTCGAGGGTGAGTGTGAAGCCGGCGGCGAGCGCGACGGCCATGGTGGCGGTCACGCCCGGGATGGCGCCGACGAGCGTGCCGAGCAGCACGCCGATCAGCAGGCAGAGCCCGATCGTCGGGTCGAGCAGCGCGCCGACCCCGTCCAGCAGCGCGCTCACAGCGGCACCTGCAGCAGCAGCCCGAAGATCACGTACAGCAGGCCGGTGGTGAGCAGCGGGAACACCAGGAGCGCCCGGATGCCGCGGCCTCCGGTCACGAACACCAGCCCGGCGATCAGCGGCACCGTGACGACCAGGAAGTGCAGCTGGTACCAGGCCGCGCCGTAGCCGACGATCAGCGCGAGCACCGCGATCAGCTGAGCGACCCCGTGACCGCTCGCCGGCTCCTCCTCGGGAGCCGACGGCCTCGTCAGCCCCAGCGTCGCGAGCGCGACGGCGCCGACGATCAGCGCGACGCCCAGCACGGTGGGCCACCATTGCGGCCCGAGCTCGCTCTCGTGCGCCGCGACGATCGTCGAGCGCGCGAGCAGCACGCCGATCCCGGCGGCCAGCACCACCGCTGCGGCCCCCAGCTCCCGCACCCGAGAGGCGGCCAACGCGGGGGGAGCCGCTTCCGCCTCCGGGGCCGACTCCTGCTCGGTGATCCCGGACATCACGGCGCCTCGGACAGGGCGGCGAACCGCTCGCTCTCCGCCCGGACGAACTCGGTGGTCTCGGCAGCGGAGCGGTACAGCGGGATGTTCCCGCCGGACGTGATCAGCTCGACGAACGGCTGCGACTCGGCCGCCGTCCGCACGGCCGCCTCGAGCGCGGTGGCCGCCTCCTGCGGGAGCCCGGCCGGCGCGGCGACCACGGCCCAGCTGCCGGTCACCACGTCGATGCCCTGCTCGACAGCCGTCGGGACGTCGGGCAGTGCCGGGGCCCGCTCCTCGGTGAAGGTGGCCAGCACGCGCAGCCTGCCGTCCGTGTGGGCGGGCGAGGTCTCCCCGATACCCGCGACGACGGCGTCGACCTGCCCACCGATCGCGGCGGTGATGCCCGGCGCGGCACCCTCGAAGGGCACGCCCTGGAACTGCACGCCGGCGGCCTCGCCCAGCTGCTGGGCGCCTGCCTCCCAGATCGAACCGGGTCCGGCGTTGGCCACCGTGACCGTTGCCGGGGCGGCCTGCGCTGCGGCGACCAGGTCCGCGAGCGTCTGGTGCGGGCTGTCCGCGGGCACGGCGACGGTGCCGGGCTGCGAGTTGGCCTGGCCGAGGAAGTCGTAGGCGGCGGGGTCGACCGCGTATCCCTGGTGGGCGAGCATGGCGACCTCGACCGGGAACACCGCGATGTTGTAGCCGTCGGGCTCCAGGCCGGCGACGTGCTGCATGCCCACCGACCCTGCGCCGCCCGGCCGGTTCTCCACCACGATGGAGACGCCGAGGGCGCTCTCCATCTCGGCGGCCAGCGTGCGGGCGGTGAGATCGGTGGCCCCTCCCGCCGACGTGGGCGTGAAGAACGTGATCGTGTCGCTCGGGAACGCCTCGCCTGCGTTCCCGCCGCCCGACCGATCGGCGCAGCCGACCAGTGCGGCACCGGCCGCGACGGCCGTGACCGCGACGGCGACGAGTCGGGATCGCCGGATCCAACCGGACATCTTCGTCCTCCCAGTGGAGATTGTTGCAGTAGATGCAACGCTGTTGCGTTGGAAGGACCTTAAAGGCCTGCCCATATGGAGACAAAGCCCGTGTGACCGACGTGGCACCGGCCGGGCGAGCCCGGACTCCGTGGGGCCTGGTCGTACTGTTCGTCCTCGATCCGTCAGGCACCGGTCGAGGGTCTGTCGAGAGACGTGTCAGGGACCTGTCAGGCCGAGCCCAGCGACCCCGTGGCCAGGATCCCGCCGTCCACGCGCACGGTCTCGCCGGTGATCCAGGACGCCGCGTCGGAGACGAGGAACGCGACCAGGCCGGCCACGTCCTCCGGGGTCCCGAGCCGCTTCATCGGGTAGGCGGCGCTCACCTTCTCCTCGCCCTCGGCGTACAGGGCCGTGGCGAACGTGGTCTTGACGATCGCGGGGGCCACGGCGTTGACGCGGATCGAGGGCCCGAGCTGCCACGCCAGCTCCTCGGTGAGCCGGATGAGCGCCGCCTTGGACGCGCCGTAGGCGGGGATCACGCCCGACGACCGGATGCCGGCCACGGACGCGATGTTGACCACCGCGCCGCCGTGCTCGCCCATCCAGGCCTTGTGGGCGAGCTGCACGAACCCCAGCGCGGCGACGACGTTCGTGTCGAAGGTCTTGCGGACGGCATCGAGGTCGGCGTCCATGAGCGCGCCGTAGGTGGGGTTGATCCCGGTGTTGTTCACCAGGATCGCGAGATTGCCGAACCGCTCGACGGTGCGGGTGACCGCTTCCTCGCGCGCGTCGGCGGAGCCGGCGTTGCCGGGCAGCGCCAGCACCCGGTCCGCGTCGGCGGCGGCCGCGAGCCGCTCGGCCGCAGCGGCGAGCTCGTCCGGCTTGCGGGCGGTGATCGTGACCGAGGCACCCCTGGCCAGCAGCTGCGCGGCGATGGCGAAGCCGATGCCCCGGCTCGCGCCGGTGACGAGGGCGGCGCGGCCGGTGAGATCCTGGGGGTGGGCGGCGGTGATGTCGGTCATGTCCGGACCCTACTGTCGGAATCCACTCGCGCCGGTCGGTAGTCTGGAACCCGTGATCGTGGTCCGGATCGAGTAGCGCGGCGGCTGTGTGCCGCCCCTGTCGATCGTTCGGACGTCCTGGAGTTCTTCTCGTGATCACCGCTACCGACCTTGAACTGCGTGCCGGTTCCCGGATCCTGCTGTCCGGCGCCACCCTGCGGGTGCAGGCCGGCGACCGCATCGGTCTCGTCGGGCGCAACGGCGCCGGCAAGACCACCTCGATGCGTGTGCTCGCGGGTGAGGGCGAGCCCTACGGCGGCGCGATCAGCGCCACCGGGCCCGTGGGCTACCTGCCGCAGGACCCGCGCGAGGGCGACCTGTCCGTCACGGCCAACGATCGCGTGCTGTCCGCGCGCGGGCTCGACGTGCTGCTGCGCAAGATGGAGAAGGCGCAGACGGCGATGGCCGAGCTCGTCGACGGCGACGAGAACGCGAAGGCGGTGCGCGAGTACGGCCGGCTCGAGGAGCGGTTCTCCGCCCTCGGCGGCTACGCGGCCGAGAGCGAGGCCGCGCGCATCTGCACGCACCTCGGGCTGCCCGAGCGCGTGCTCACCCAGTCGATCGCCACGCTCTCCGGTGGGCAGCGCCGTCGCGTGGAGCTGGCCCGCATCCTGTTCGCCGCGTCCGACGGCGGGTCGCAGAGCGCCACCACGCTGCTGCTCGACGAGCCCACCAACCACCTGGACGCCGACTCGATCACCTGGCTGCGCTCGTTCCTGTCGTCGCACGAGGGCGGGCTCGTCGTGATCAGCCACGACACGGACCTGTTGGCCGACGTCGTCAACAAGGTGTGGTTCCTCGACGCCACGCGCGGCGAGGCCGACATCTACAACATGGACTGGCGCCGCTACCAGGAAGCGCGGGCCACCGACGAGAAGCGCCGCCGCCGCGAGCGCGCCAACGCCGAGAAGAAGGCCGCGGTCCTGCACACCCAGGCCGCGAAGATGGGCGCGAAGGCCACGAAGGCGGTGGCGGCCAAGAACATGGCCCGCCGCGCCGACCAGATGTTGGCCGCGCTCGAGCCGGAGCAGCAGGCCGACCGCGTCGCGCGGATCCGCTTCCCGGACCCGGCGCCGTGTGGCCGCACCCCGCTCACGGCCGAGGGGCTGTCGAAGGCGTTCGGCTCGCTCGAGGTCTTCACCGGCGTCGACCTCGCGGTCGACCGCGGCGCCAAGGTCGTGGTGCTGGGACTCAACGGCGCCGGCAAGACCACGCTGCTGCGCCTGCTCGCCGGCACCGAGAAGCCTGACGCGGGCGAGGTCCTGCCCGGCCACGGGCTGCGCACCGGCTACTTCGCCCAGGAGCACGACACGCTCGACATGGCGGCCACGGTCTGGGAGAACGTGCGCCACGCCTCGCCGGACACCCCCGAGCAGAAGCTGCGCACACTGCTGGGCGCGTTCATGTTCTCGGGCGATCAGCTGTCACAGCTCGCGGGCACCCTGTCCGGCGGCGAACGCACCCGGCTCGCGCTCGCCGGGCTCGTCTCCAGCGCCGCCAACGTGCTGCTGCTCGACGAGCCGACGAACAACCTCGACCCGGCCAGCCGGGAGCAGGTGCTCGATGCGCTGCGCCACTTCGCCGGCGCGGTCGTGCTCGTCACGCACGACCCGGGTGCGGTCGAGGCGCTCGCGCCGGACAAGGTGATCGTCCTGCCCGACGGCACCGAGGACCACTGGTCGGCCGAGTACCTCGAGCTCGTGCAGTTGGCCTGATCGGGCGATTCGTCCGGCGTGTCGGGCCACCCGATCGGGCTGACATCGGCAGTGCCCCTGCGTGTCGGCGAGCCGCACGGAAGGTCACGCGTCACCGCTCTCGGCTCCTGGGGTGACTCACAGGTGGCGACGGGGTGACATCGGGGTGTGCGGGACGAGTCAATGATCACCCGTACGCGTGATCCATTTGGCCGAACCGTTCACCGATCACCGAGTGGATCTCCTGGCACGGGGTAATCCCGTGGACGATCATTGCCGCACCGGGGGGAGCCGGAAACGATCTGCCTGCGGTCGACGCAGGTGGGCGAAGGAGATCATGGTCATGGCCGACCTCAAGAAGGGGGCCCGGATCACGGGCACCCAGCGCGACAAGCTCGCCACCGACCTGAAGAAGAAGTACGAGAAGGGCGCCAGCATCCGCGCCCTCGCGGAGCAGACCGGCCGGTCCTACGGGTTCGTGCACCGGGTGCTCTCGGAGACGGGTGTGACGTTGCGCGGGCGCGGTGGCGCCACCCGCACGAAGAAGGTGGCCCCGAAGAAGTAGCCCCGCGGGGCGGCCGGCCCCGGGGCCGGTGCCGCTCCGGGTTAGCCTGCCGGTCATGACGACGGCGACGGTCGATCCGGAGCTCCTGCAACGCGGCGGGCTGACGCTCGACGTCGACGGGCCACGAGCGACCATCACGCTCGCTCGTCCCGAGGTGCTCAACGCGCAGACCCCGCCGACGTGGGAGGCGTTCCGGACGATCGGGGAGGCGTTGCCCGAGCAGGTCCGGGTCGTCGTGGTGCGCGGTGCCGGCCGGGCCTTCTCCGCCGGGCTCGACCGCCGGTTCTTCGCCGCGCAGGAGGTCGAGGGTGCCCCGGGTCTGTCGGCGATCGCGGCACTGCCCGACGACGACGCCGACGCCACCATCGCGGGCTTCCAGCTGGGCTTCTCGTGGCTGCGTGAGCCGGGGCGGGTCACCGTCGCCGCGGTGCAGGGGCACGCCATCGGCGCCGGGTTCCAGCTCGCGCTGTCCTGCGACCTGCGCGTGGTCGCCGACGACGTGCAGTTCTGCATGGCGGAGCCGGGGCTGGGCATCGTCCCCGACCTGGGCGGCACCTACCCGCTCGTGCACGCCGTGGGCTACGCGCGCGCCGTGGAGATCTGCCTGTCCGGGCGCCGGATCGGCGCGGAGGAAGCCGTGGCCACGGGGCTCGCGCTGCGCGCCGTGCCGACCGCCGAGCTGGACGACGCGGTCGACGCGCTCGCGGCCTCGCTGGTCGTCGCGCCCCCGAAGGCGGCGACCGAGACCCTCGCACTGCTCGCCGGTGTCGCCGAGGGTGCCGATCCCGCCGCGGCGCTGGCCGCCGAGCGCGCCGCGCAACTGCGCAGGCTCCGTTCACTCGCCGCCGGCGAGGGCTGAGCGCCGTCATGATCGGCAGGAGTGGTGTGAGGGCGTCAGATTTGTCGCCGCGGCACCACTTTCGCTGATCATGACCGCTCGCGTTCCGGAACGCGGCCCGGTTTCATGGTCAGGTCGACGTCAGGGCTGTCGCCGCGAGCTTTCACAGCCCTGGTGCCGATGTGACCACGTCACCAGGTGCCGACGACGGTGCCGTTCGTCGCGCGGGATCGAGCCGGCGGCGCCGGGAATCCGCCGACGGCCCGTTCGTAGGCGTGGGCCACGCGCAGCACCGTCGCATCGGCGAAGTGCTTCCCGATGATCATCATTCCGACGGGCAGGCCGTCGACGGGGCCGGCGGGCACCGAGCACGCCGGGTGGCCCGTCACGTCGGTGACGCACGTGTTGGTGATCATCTCCAGGGCCCGGGGGATCACCTCCTCGCGCGGGGCGTCCGGCTGCGGCAGCACCGTGGCGCGCAGCGGCAGCGTCGGCATGACGAGCACGTCGTAGCGCTCCAGGGCCTCGTCGTAGGCCGAGCGCAGCCGCGGCACCAGGTTGCGCGCCATCGCGTAGTGGCGGCCGTGGTGGCGGTCGACCGCGTACCGGCCGGCCAGCAGCACGAGCTTCACGGTCTCGGAGAACCGGCTGCCGTCGGCGCGCCACCGGCTGCCGTAGTGCGCCATGACCTCCGGGTCGTAGGCGCCCTCCCAGTTCATGCCGTAGCCGTTGCCGTCGACCATCTGGGCCATGGCGCCCTCGGTGGCGATCACGTCCCAGATCCGCGCGCCGTGGACGTGCCAGGGGATCGAGACCTCCTCGGCGGTGAGCCCGGCGTCGCGCAGGACGTCGACCCCGGCGCGCACCGCCGCGTCGACCTGCGGCTCGGAGTTCGGGTGCCCGAAGCCCTCCGCCACCACGCCGACCCGCAGGCCCTCCGCGCCGCGGGCGAGCGCGCCGACGTAGTCGTCGGGCACCAGGTCGCCGGGCTGGCGGGGGTCGAGGCCGTCCGCTCCGGCGACGACCGACAGCACGAGGGCCGCATCCGCCACGGTGCGGGTGATCGGGCCGAGGTGGTCGATGGTCTGCTCGATGGGGAAGGCGCCGGTGTAGGGCACCAGCCCGTGCGTGGGCTTGTGCCCGACGGTGCCGCTGTAGGCCGACGGGATGCGCACCGACCCGCCCTGGTCGCCGCCCATGGCGACGTCGACGACCCCGCCCGCGACCAGTGCCGCGCTCCCCGACGACGACCCGCCCGCCGAGCGGCGCTCGTCCCACGGGTTGCGCACCGGCCCGGGACGCGAGGTGTGCGAGCCGCCGGAGAAGCAGAGGTCCTCGCAGACGGCCTTGCCCGCGATCGTCGCGCCCGCGGCGAGCAGCCGCGAGACGACGGTGGCGTCGCGCAGCGGGACGTGGCCCTCCAGGTACAGCGAGCCGTTCATCATCGGCACGCCCGCGACGGCGGTGTTGTCCTTGATCGCGACGGTGCGGCCGGCGAGCGGGCCGTGGCCGCCCTCGGTGATCGCGGTGGTGACGTACCAGGCGCCGTAGGGGTTGTCGGCGCCGTCGGGGCGCTGCCAGGCGCGTTCGGGAGCGGTCGGGGCCGATGCGGCGTACAGCTGCTCGACCGCGTCCCACGAGGCCAGCAGCCCGTCGACGAACGGGCTGAACGAGGTGACGTCGGCATCGGAGAGGCCGAGGCCGTAGCGCTCGGCGACGGCGCGGATCGCGGCCGGGTCCGGTGGGTCCACGGGCATGTCCGGCCTCCTCGTCGACGCGTCCGACGACCGTAGCGAGCACAGCGGCGGCCGGGCAACGGCTCGGGAGCAGGTCCCGGGAGTAAAGGCGCCGGCCCGCGTGTTGGATGCAGGGTTGCAACGGTGTAAGTGAAGGGGGCCGCGGATGGATCGGCCGATGGGGATGCTGCGCGGGGTCGTGCGCGGTGCCGAGGCGCCGAAATCGATCAAGAAGGGCACGATCCCGAGGATCTGGGCGTTCGCGCAGCCCTATCGCGGCTGGTTGCTGGCGTTCCTGCTGCTCACCGTCGTCTCGGCCACGGTCGGCGTGCTCACGCCCGTGCTCGCCGGCCGCGTCGTCAACGCGATCGTGGCGGGCGGCGAGGTGTCGGCGGCCGCGGCCACCGTGGTCGGTCTCGCTGCGGGGATCGCGGCGCTGGCGGTGCTGGAGGCCGTCGTCGGGCTGGTGTCGCGCTGGTTCTCCTCCCGGATCGGTGAGGGTCTGATCGTGGACCTGCGCCGAGCGGTCTACGAGCACGTGCAGCGCATGCCGGTGGCCTTCTTCACGCGCACGCGCACCGGCGCGCTGGTCAGCCGGCTCAACAACGACGTCATCGGCGCCCAGTCGGCGATCACCTCGACGCTGGCCACGGTGCTGAGCAACAGCATCCAGCTCGCGCTCGCGCTCGGCGTGATGATCACGCTCGCGTGGCAGGTGACGCTGCTGGCCCTGGTGCTGCTGCCGATCTTCGTGCTGCCCGCGCGCCGCTTCGGCCGGCGCCTGGCCGAGCTGCGCCGCGAGGCGGCGGACCTGAACGCCGGCATGGGCAACCAGATGACCGAGCGGTTCTCCGCGCCCGGCGCCACGCTGGTGAAGCTCTTCGGAAGGCCCGAAGAGGAGGCGCAGGACTTCGGCGAGCGCGCCGAGCGCGTCCGCGACATCGGTGTGCGCACCGCGATGGTCTCCCGCGTCTTCGTCACGGCGCTCTCGCTGGTCTCCGCGTTGGCCCAGGCGCTGGTCTACGGCCTCGGCGGCTGGCTGGCCGTCACCGGCCGGATCGAGCCGGGCACCGTCGTCACCCTCGCGCTCCTGCTCACCCGGCTCTACACGCCGATGACGGCGCTGGCCAACGCCCGCGTCGACGTGATGACCGCGCTGGTCTCGTTCGAGCGGGTCTTCGAGGTGCTCGACCTGGAGCCGATGATCACGCAGGCCCCGGACGCGGTGGACCTGCCGGACGGCCCCGTCGACGTGCGGCTGCGCGACGTCCGGTTCGGCTACCCGAGCGCGGACCGCGTGTCGCTGGCCTCCCTGGAGGAAGTTGCGGTGCTCGACACCCGCGGCGGCGAGGAGGTGCTGCACGGCGTCGACCTCGACGTCGGCGCGGGGCAGCTGGTCGCCCTGGTCGGCTCGTCCGGGGCCGGGAAGTCGACGCTGGCCTCGCTCGTCCCGCGGCTCTACGACGTCGACGCCGGCGCGGTGGAGCTCTCGGGGATCGACGTGCGACGGCTGACGGCCGCGTCGCTGCGCGGGGCGGTCGGCGTGGTCACGCAGGACGGGCACCTGTTCCACGACACGATCCGCGCGAACCTGCGCTACGCGGCACCGGAGGCGAGCGACCCCGAGATCGTCGAGGCGCTGCGCCGCGCCCGGCTCGGGGAGCTGTTCGACGCGCTGCCCGACGGCCTGGACACGGTGGTGGGGGAGCGCGGCTACCGGCTCTCGGGCGGCGAGCGCCAGCGGCTGACGATCGCGCGACTGCTGCTGGCCCGGCCGCGCGTCGTGATCCTCGACGAGGCCACCGCCCACCTCGACTCCGAGTCCGAGGCCGCGGTGCAGGAGGCACTGGCCGAGGCGCTGCAGGGGCGCACGGCGATCGTCATCGCCCACCGCCTGTCCACAGTGCGCGCCGCGGACCAGATCGCGGTGCTGGAGCACGGCCGGATCGTCGAGCGCGGCACGCACGAGCAGCTGCTCGCGCGCGACGGGCGCTACGCGCAGCTGCACCGCACGCAGTTCGCACCCGAACCGGTCGACGGCGTCGAGTGCGGGATCCCGGGGTGCACCGCCCGCCACAGAGAGGAGCACCTGGTCGGCTGAGGCGTGCGCCTGAAGGCCCCTTCGAACAGCATTCTGGCTCCAAGGTGCGTTGAAGCCGGTCCTGCGCGTGGGCGGGTCGTACTGCGGCGCTCTGTGGTGTCAGCGCTTGCGGACCGCGCCCTCCACCACGTCGAGGACCACGTCGAGGCCGCCGGCGAGGTCGTCGGCCGGTAGGCCCATGGCGAGCTGGGACACCAGGCCTTCCAGCACCAGCTCCAGGTAGCGGGCAAGCACCGGGACGGGGACGTCGTCGCGCAGGGTGCCGGCCGCGGCCTGGCGGGCGAGGCGCTGCTCGGTGGCGGCGGTGAGGGTCTCGGCGTGGGCGCGCCAGCGATCGCGGAAGCCGGGGTCGGTGCGCGCGCGGCGCGCCACCTCCAGGAACGTGGCGGTCCAGCTCGTGTCCAAGGATTCGGGGGCCGACACGAGCTCCCGCATGACCTGCACGAGCCCCTGCGCGGCCACCAGCTCGGCCATGCGCTGCGCGTCCTGCTCGGCGAGCGCGAGGAAGAGTGCTTCCTTGTCCCGGAAGTGGTGGAAGATCGCACCTCGGGACAGGCCGGTGGACTGCTCGAGCCTGCGGACGGTGGCGCCCTCGTAGCCGTGGCGGGCGAAGCAGGACCGGGCGTCGTCGAGGATCTGCTGGCGCCGCGCAGCGAGCTGGTCGATGCTGACGCGAGGCACCCGGCCGAGGATAGCCGGATCTCCAGACGTACGTACGGCTTGCGAAGGCGGGCGGAATCCGTTCCGCGAATCGTCACCGGAAATCGTCGGGGCCCAGCGGTAGCGTCACTCGCATGGTGGATGAATCAGTGGTCACGATGGTGCGCGGCGGTCGGGACGCCCCGGTGGACGGTGTGGGCGCGGATCCCCCCGACGCGGGTCCCTCCGTGCTGCGCGACTGCGCCGACGCCGAGGCCCACGTCGGCTCGGTCTGTTTCAAGCACGGTCCTCCGAAGCTGGTGGGCGTCGAGCTCGAGTGGCTCCTGCACCCTCCCGAGCCGCATTCGCTGCCCGACGCCGCCACGCTCGCCGCCGCCCTCGGGCCGCACACACCTCCCACCCTCGATCCGTCCTCTCCCGCTCGTCCCCTCCCCGCCGGCTCCGCTGTCACCGTGGAGCCCGGAGGGCAGGTGGAGCTCGCCAGCCCACCGCTGCCCGACCTCGCGTCCCTGCTGCAGGCCACCCGCGACGACGCGGCCGCCCTGCACGCGCTCCTCGCCGCCGCCGAGCTGCGTCCCGGCCACCGGGCCACCGACGCGCTCCGCCCGCCCCGCCGGATCCTCCAGCACCCCCGCTACGCGGCGATGGAGGAGTCCTTCGACCGGCGCGGCCCGCACGGACGGAGCGCGATGTGCTCCACCGCCGCCGTCCAGGTCTGCCTCGACGCGGGGGAGGCGCACGAGGTCGCGCAGCGCTGGGCCGTGCTGCACGCGCTCGGCCCGGTGTTGCTGGCGGCCTTCGCCAATTCACCCACGCTGCACGGCAGGCGCACCGGCTGGAAGTCCTCGCGCTGGGCCAGCTGGCAGCACGCCGACCCGTTCCGCACGGCACCACCCGCGGCGAGCGACGACCCGGCGGCCACGTGGGCGCGCCGGGTGCTGGACAGCCCGCTGCTGTGCGTGCGCGGGGCGGGCAGCTGGTCGGTACCGGCCGGCATCACCTTCGCCGACTGGGTGCGCGGAGCACTGCCCGCCCCGCCCACCACCGCGGATCTCGACTACCACATCTCGACGCTGTTCCCGCCGGTCCGCCCGCACGGGCACCTCGAGGTGCGCTACGTCGACGCCCAACCCGGGCACCGCTGGGCCCTGCCCGTCACGGTGCTGGTCGCCCTGCTGTCGGACAGCAGCACGATCGAGCGTGCCCGTGAGGCCTGCGAGCCCGCCGGCGGGCGGTGGATCTCCGCCGCGCGCCACGGCCTGTCGGACCGCGTGCTCGCCCGCGCGGCCGCCACCGTCTTCGAGCTGGCCATCGGCCGGCTGCCGGCCGTCGGCGCCCCGCAGTGGGTGGCCGACGACCTCACCGCCATGACCGAGCAGCAGGTGCTCCGCGGGCGGTGCCCCGCCGACGACCCGGAACTCCCGGAGGGAGCGATCTCATGACGAGCACGACCCCCACCGCCCCCGGCACCGATCCGGACCACGGGAGCAGCGAGGAGCTGCGCGCCAGGGTGGCCGCGCTGCTCGCGCAGTCCCGGGCGCGCAGCACCGCCCTCACCGACGCGGTCGACGAGGCCGACCTGATCGCCCAGCACTCGCCGCTGATGTCGCCGCTGGTGTGGGACCTGGCGCACATCGGCAGCCAGGAGGAGCTCTGGCTGGTCCGCGACGTCGGCGGCCGCGAGCCGCTGCGCCCGGAGATCGACGGGCTCTACGACGCCTTCCAGCACTCGCGCGCCAGCCGCGTCGAGCTGCCGCTGCTCACCCCGTCCGAGGCCCGCGCGTACGTGGCACAGGTCCGGGACAAGGCGCTCGACGCGCTGGAGCACAGCCCGCTGCGCGGGCGCAGGCTCGTCGAGCACGGCTTCGCCTTCGGCATGATCGTGCAGCACGAGCAGCAGCACGACGAGAGCATGCTCGCCACCCACCAGCTGCGTGCCGGTGCGCCCGTGCTGCACGCACCGCCTCCTCCCGCCGGGAGGGCCCCGGCGGCCCGCGAGGTGCTCGTCCCGGGCGGCCCGTTCACGATGGGCACCTCCACCGAGGCGTGGGCGCTGGACAACGAGCGGCCCGCGCACGTCGTGCACGTGCCGGCGTTCGTGATCGACACCGCCGCGGTCACCAACGGCGAGTACGCCGCGTTCGCCGACGCGGGTGGCTACGACGACCCGCGGTGGTGGAGCGCGCCGGGTTGGGCGCACCGGGTCGCGGAGGACCTGGAGGCGCCGCAGTTCTGGCGGCGCGACGGCTCCGGCACCTGGTACCGCCGCCGGTTCGGCCGGGAGGAGCCGATCGTGGCCGACGAACCGGTGGTGCACGTCTGCTTCCACGAGGCGCAGGCGTACGCGCGCTGGGCGGGCAAGCGGCTGCCCACCGAGGCGGAGTGGGAGAAGGCCGCGCGCCACGACCCGGCCACCGGCCGGTCGCGGCGCTACCCCTGGGGCGACGAGGAGCCCGCCTCCGCGCACGCCAACCTCGGCCAGCAGCACCTGCAGCCCGCAGCCGCGGGTGCCTTCCCGCGCGGGGCGTCGCCGCTGGGCGTGCAGCAGCTGATCGGCGACGTCTGGGAGTGGACGAGCTCGGGCTGGCACCCCTACCCGGGCTTCGAGGTGTTCCCGTACCCGGAGTACTCGCAGGTGTTCTTCGGCGGCGACTACCGGGTGCTGCGCGGCGGCTCGTTCGGCACGGCTCCCGCGGCCGTCCGCGGCACGTTCCGCAACTGGGACCACCCCATCCGCCGGCAGATCTTCGCCGGCTTCCGGTGCGCGCGCGACCCCCGGCCCGAGGAAGCGGCGGCGTAAGCGCGTGTGCCGTCACCTGGCCTACGTCGGGCCGCCGGTGCCGCTCGCGGCGCCGGTGCTCCGGGCGCCGCACTCGTTGCGCCACCAGTCCTACGCCCCCGCCGACATGCGCGGCGGGGGCACGATCAACGCCGACGGCTTCGGGGCGGGCTGGTACCCGCAGCCCGGCGGCCCGGCTGCGCGCTACCGCAGCGCGCAGCCGATCTGGTCCGACGCGTCGTTCGCCGCGCTGGCCGGCGCCACGCACTCGTCCGCAGTGCTGGCCGCCGTCCGGTCTGCCACGGTCGGCATGCCGATCACCGACACGGCCGCGGCGCCGTTCGCCGAGGGGCCGTGGCTGTTCAGCCACAACGGCGTGGTGCGCGGCTGGCCGCAGAGCGTCGCGCCGCTGGCCGCCGCGCTGCCCGTCGCCGACCTGATCACGCTCGACGCCCCCACCGACGCCGCGCTGCTGTGGGCGCTGGTCCGCCACCGGCTGCGTGCCGGCGCGGATCCGGCCGACGCGCTCGCGGCGGTGGTGGTGGAAGTCGCCGCCGCGGCGCCCGGCTCGCGGCTGAACCTGCTGCTCACCGACGGCGCCACCATCTGGGCCACGACCTTCGACCACGCCTTGTGCGTGCACATCGACGAGGGGAGCGCGCTGGTCGCGTCCGAACCGCTCGACCCTTCACCGGCGTGGACCGCGGTGCCCGACCACCACGTGGTGGTCGCCGGCCCCGGCCACTGCCGCACGACCCCGTTGCCGCTCTACGAGGGAGCCCGATGACCGTCCCGTTGCTGGACATCCACCTCACCGACGCCGACGCGGAGTCCGCGCTGCGCGCCGACGCCCGCGCCGGCCTCACCGCGGTGCCGAAGCACCTGCCGCCCAAGTGGTTCTACGACGCCCGGGGGAGCGCGCTGTTCGAACAGATCACCGCGCTGCCCGAGTACTACCCCACGCGCACGGAGCGGGCGCTGCTGGAGGGCAGCGCCGACGCGATCGCCGCCGCCTCGGGCGCCGACACGCTCGTCGAGCTGGGCTCGGGGTCCTCGGCGAAGACCCGGTTGCTGCTCGACGCGTTCGGGCGGGCGGGCACGCTGCGCCGCTACGTGCCCCAGGACGTGAGCGAGCCCGCGCTGCGCGAGGCGATGTCGGCGCTGGCCGTCGAGTACCCCGACGTGGAGTTGCACGGCGTGGTCGGCGACTTCACCGCTCACCTGGACCGGCTCCCGCCCCACGGGCGGCGGATGGTCGCGTTCCTGGGCGGCACGATCGGCAACCTGCTGCCGGCACAGCGCGCGGAGTTCCTGGGCGCGCTGCGGGCGGCGCTGCGTCCGGGCGAGCAGTTCCTGCTGGGCACCGGCCTCGTCACGGACCCGGCCGTCCTCGTCCCCGCCTACGACGACGCGGCCGGTGTCACCGCCGAGTTCAACCGCAACGTGCTGCACGTGCTCAACCGCGAGCTGCGGGCCGACTTCGACGTCGACGCGTTCGCCCACCGGGCCCGCTGGGACGCCCACCACGAGTGGATCGAGATGAGGCTGGTGGCGCAGCGGCCGATGACGGTCACCCTCGCCGAGCTGGAGCTCACCGTCGCGTTCACCGCGGGGGAGCAGATGTGCACGGAAGTGTCGTCCAAGTTTCGTCTGCCCGGGGTGCGCGCGATGCTCGCCGAGGCGGGGTTCGCCGTCGTGCACAGCTGGACCGACGCCGACGAGCGGATGGCGCTCACGCTGGCGAGCGCGGCATGAGCGGCGAGTGGCGCAGCGACGGGGTGCGCGTCGTCCCGGGCGACGCGCTGGACGCGAACACCCCTCAGACGCCCGGGATGCACCGCGCGGCCGCGATCACGGCGGCCCGCACCGGTGCCCAGCGGTTGTGGGCGGGCACGGTGACGATCCACCCCGGTGCGCGCACCGGCGCCCACCACCACGGCGAGCTGGAGAGCGTGATCTACGTGGTGCGCGGCCGGGCGCGGATGCGGTGGGGCGAGCGGCTGGAGTTCACGGCCGAGGCCGGGCCGGGCGGGTTCATCTTCGTGCCGCCGTTCGTGCCGCACCAGGAGATCAACGCCCTCGACGACGAGCCGCTCGAGTGCGTGCTCACCCGCAGCGGCCAGGAGCCGATCGTCGTGAACCTCGACATCGAGGGCGTGGCGGACCCCGAGCACGTGCCGTGGGTCGACCCGACCCACCCGGATCCCGGCCACCCGGCCCCGTGACCGCCGCCGCCGGCAACCGGGCGGCGGTGGATACCGGCATTCACTTCTCGAATGACGCTCGTGGCGCGGGTCCATTGACGGGTGGGACCGGCTCCGGCGAGGGTCGGAAGGTGGTGGACGCGTCGCGGCGGGCCCGCAGCGACGCAGGCGGTGAGAGGACCTGATGGTGGAGACAGCGGACATCGTCCGACCCGACCCCGAGCTCGTCGCCGGTCTGGAGCGCATCGGGAGCGCGACGGCCAGCAGCGAACTCGCCAAGCAGTTCGGTATCCGCAGCGCCCACATCGCCGGCCCGGTCTGCCGGACGCCCGGTGCCCGGGTGGCCGGTCCCGCCCTCACCCTGCAATGCCTCCCGAAGCGGGAGGACCTCTACCCGGTGGACGAGTACAGCCAGCCGGAGCGCCAGCTGCACCGGCAGGTCCTGTACCACACCCAGCCGGGCGACATCGTGGTCGTCGATGCCCGCGGGGACATGACCAGCGGGATCTTCGGCGAGATGATGCTCACCTACTTCGCGGGCCGTGGCGGCAAGGGGATCGTCGTCGACGGCTGCATCCGCGATTTCGCCGACGCCGCCGGGCTCGGGATCGGCATGTGGCTGCGGGGCACCACTCCCAACTTCCACACCCAGACCGGCATCGTCCCCACTGCGGTGAACGTGCCGGTCGCGTGCGGCGGCACCGTCGTGGTGCCGGGCGACATCGTCATCGCCGACGACGACGGCGCCGTGGTCGTGCCGATCGCGCTGGCCCCGAAGCTGCTCGAGATCGCGGGCGCGCACGCGGAGTGGGAGGTGTTCTCCCGGATGAAGCTCGCAGAGGGGGGCGACCTGCGCCGCTACTACCCGCTCTCGGACGAGGCGCGCCCTGAGTACGAGCAGTGGCGTGCGGACCAGTCCGCCGGAGGGTCACCCGAGAGCGGGTGACCGGTCGGGTGCAGCACGTCGCTGCACCCGCGGCCCGCCCGCGCCCTGGTACAGCAGGGCGACGGGCGGCCCGCCGCGGAGGCAATCCTCCGCGTCAACGATTCATTGACGCCATCGAAACGGCAATGTATCGAGGACGACAACCACGAGCAGATCGCTCCCGGATCCCGATCCGGTGTCCTAGAGTGGCCGGTCCCTGCTGACGCCGAGCACAGGAGGACCCATGAACGAAGTGGGGAACGAGGCCGCACCCGTCGAGGTCGAGGTCGATGTCGAGGTCGTCCGGGAGGCCGGCGCCGTCGTGGTCGTCGTCTCCGGCGAGGTCGACCTGTCGACCGGGAGCGAGCTCCTCGACGCGCTGATCTCCGAGGTGGACCGGCATCAGGGTGGGGGCCCGCTCATCGTCGATCTCGACGGCGTCCGGTTCCTGTCCTCGGCGGGTCTCTCGGCCCTCGCCCAGGCAGATCGTGCGGCGCGGGAGCGCGAGGTCGACCTGCGGGTGGTCTCGAGCAGCCGGGTCACCTTGCGGCCACTACAGATCACCGGGCTGACCGGCAGGCTCGCGGTGTTCGCCGACAGGGCCGACGCGATGGCCTACGGGTCGGCCGACGCGCCGTCGCGGCGGATCAGTTGACGGCGGGTGCGGGCTTCCGGATCACGAGCAGCGCGATGTCGTCCGACCGACGGTCGAACCGTTCGAGGAGCTGCGTGCACAGCTCCTCGGGTTCGGTGTCGAGGCAGACCGCGCCCCGCAGCTCCTCGAGCGAATCGTCCAGGTCGATGCTCGGTGCCTCGATGAGCCCGTCGGTGACGAGGACGATCGACCAGGCCGGCGGCAGGGTGTGTACCGAGCTCGCACGCTTCGGGACGCCCAGCCCGAGCATGGCCCCGTACACCTCCAGGTACTCGCCGCCGCCGTCGTGGACGAGCAGCGGGGGCAGGTGGCCCGCGTTGGCGATCCGCACCTCGTTGCGGCTCCGGTCGAGCAGCAGCAGGCAGAGGGTGGCGAATTCCGAGGGGTGGTAGCGGGCCAGCATGCGTTCGAGCCTGCGGAGGATCTCGGCCGGGTCGTCGTCGTCCACGGCGTAGGCCCGCAACGCGTGGCGCAGCTCGACCATCACCGTGGCCGCGTGGATCGAGTGCCCGGCGACGTCGCCGATCGCGATGAGGGTCCGGTCGGCGTCGAGCCCGATGAGCTCGTAGAAGTCGCCGCCGATCTCGGCGTTGTCGGCCGCCGGGACGTAGCGCACGGCGGTCTCGAGGCCCTCCGCCCGGGGAGGTTCGCTCGGCAGGAAGCTGCGTTGCAGGGTGAGCGCGAGGTTGTGCTCCTCGGTGTGGAGGCGCAGCGCGTCGGTCGCGAGCATCGCGGCCCGTCCGAGCTGGATGAGCAGGCTCTCCTGCTCGTCGGTGAGCGGGGACAGCCGCACGGCGATGCACAGGGGCGACCTGTCGTGGCGGGGGGACAGCAGCAGTGCCTCCCACTCGCCGGTTCCGTCGGGCGCTTCCTCCGGGAGGAGCCGGCGCCGGACGGTGGGCGTACCGGGCTGGGGGGCGTGGACCGTCAGGTCGTCCAGCAGCTGCCGTGGTGCCGGGGGCGGCGTGGTGCCGATCGGCCGGTCGCCCGCGAGCGCGCGCAGGGGCTGTCCGTCCGGGGCGGGCACGAGCGCCATCGCCCGGGTGTCGAAGATGTCGGAGGCTCCGGCGGCGATGGCCGCGGTGAGCCGGTCGAAGCCGGTGGCGGCGTGCATGGCGTGGGTGGCGTGCTCCAGCCGGGCGAGCCGGACGGCGAGATCCTCGGCGGCGGCCCGGGCCCGGTAGTAGCGCAGCACCGAGTGGACCGTGGCCAGCAGCTCGTCGGGCTCGACCGGTTCGGTCAGGTAGGCGTCGGCGCCCCGGTTGAGCCCGCGCGCCCGGTCCGCGCCCCGGATCGAGGTGGCAGACAGGTGGATGACCGGCTGCATCATCGAGGGGTCGTTCTTGATGTGGTCGCACACGTCGAGGCCGCTCATGTCGGGCAGGCCGACGTCGAGCACGACGAGATCGACCCGCTCGTTCTTCAGCACGCCCAGTGCCCCACCACCGGTGCCGGCCTCCAGCACCTCGTACCCGTGGCGCCTCAGCCAGCTGCCGGAGATGTACCGGCTGGCCGGGTTGTCGTCGACGACGAGGACGACCCCCTGGCGCTCCCCGCCGTCCCCGGCCGTCACGGCGGCCCTCCGACGAGGCGGGCGGCCGCCGCCGCGGCGTGCAGCAGGAGCTCGGGTGTGAAGGAGGACTTCCCGACGACCACCGTGGTGGCGGCGAGCCGGGCGCGGTGCGCGCCGTCGAGATCCGCGGAGGTGACGATCACAACCGGCACGTCGTCGAGGTCGGCGTCGCGACGCATCTCGTCGAGGACCGCGGATCCGTCGGGCGGGGGGATGTCCAGATCGAGCATCACGAGGTCGGGCCGTTCGGCGCGCATCGCGCGCAGCGCCGCCGCGCCGTCCTCCGCGTCGATGACCCGGTCGGCGTAGGGCCCGAGTGCCCCGTGCGCGATCTCCCGGAATCCGGGGTCGTCGTCGACCACGAGCACGCGGTGGTAGCGCCCGGCCGGGGTCGCATCGGCCCGCATCGGCATCCGGAACGTGACGGTGGTGCCCGTGCCCGGCTCGCTCTGCAGGTCGAGGGCGCCACCGAGAACACCCGCGAGCCTGCCCGCATGGGGCAGCCCCAGGCCGGAGCCGCTGCGGTGGCGCTGCAGGGGTCCGGGCACCTGGTGGAACTCCTCGAAGACACGTTCCCGGTGCTCGGGCGGGATGCCGATGCCGGTGTCGGCCACGACGATCTCGACCATGTCGCCGTCCTGCTGGACGCCGGCCGTGCATCGCACCCGGCCCCGCTCGGTGAACTCCACGGCGTTGCTCACGAGGTTGCGCAGGATCTGGCCGAGGAGCCCGGGGTCGGTCCACAGGACGACCGGCGGGTCCGGCGCCTCCACCACGAGATCGACCTCGGGGGAGGTCACCATGGGCTGCAGCGACGCCTCCAGGTGGCCGAGCACGGTGCCCAGGTCGGTGAGCCGGGGGCGGATCTCGATCTGGCCCGCTTCGGCCTTCGCGACGTCGAGCAGCTCGTTCACCAGCGACAGCAGCGTCGCGCCCGAGTCCCTGATCAGCTCGACCCGGTGGCGCTGCTCGCTTGTGATCGGGTCGGACCCGGGGTCGAGCAGCAGCCGCGACAGCCCGATCACCGAGTTCAGCGGCGTGCGCAGCTCGTGGCTCACGTTCCTCCAGAACCGCGTCTTGCTCTCGTTCACCTCCTGGAGCCGCCCGGTCGCCTCGTCGAGCTCCGCGTACAGGGCGACGACGCCCTGGTTGGTCTTCTCCAGCTCCTCGGAGAGCTCCGCGTGCAACGCCAGCACACCGCGGTTGGTCTCCTCGAGCTCGGCGTTCGCCCGCAGCAGGTCCTCCTGGCGGGCCCGCAGGTCGTCGAGGGTGGAGAGCAGGTCCTGGTTCTGGATGCGCAGCCCGTCGAGGGCGTTGCCCGGGCGCACGTCCCTGCACGCGCTGCGGAGGGTGGCGATCCGCTGCGGCGTGAGCGCCTCCGAGCCGGGAGGCAGCTTCTTGGCCAGCACCACCGACCCGCCGTCGGCGTGCCATGTGAGGTCGCAGCCGTCGGTCAGGCGAGCGGCCGCCGCGATACCGTCGACGGCGGCCAGCGCGTCGTGGTCGCGGGCGCCGCCGAGCCGCCCCGACCACGTCGCCGTGATCAACAGCGCCGGGCGCGGCTGCGCCGCCATCGCGATCGTCACCGTGGTGGGTGCGTCGAGGCCGGCGAGCTCCCTGGTCAGCTCGCTGATGGCGGTGGCCACCCGGACCTGGTCCTGGTTCTCCAACCCGACGATCGCGGCGACGTCGCGCCCGCGCTGCCTGGCGAGGAAGACGTCGTGCTCGGTGACGATGCGCAGGCCGACGAGCTCGTGCCGCTCGGCGGTCGTCGTCGCGGCGGTCGTCGTCATGGCCCGGCCCTCCCCACCAGCACGCATGCATCGTCGCGTCGGACGCCGGCGTCGCGCAGCAGCACCGCGGCGAGGAGCAGGGGCGTGCGATCGAGCAGCCCCCGCGTCTCGATCCCCGCCCATCGAGACCGCACGCCGTCGGAGTGCATCACGACGACCGCGTCCGGTGGGAGCGGGTACTCGAACGTCCGGACGATCGGGTCACGGTACCCGGCGACCCCGCCGACGGAGACCATGCTGCGTTTGCCCCCGTCGTCGAGCACCGCGCCCGAGACGTTCCCGATCCCGGCGAACCGGACGATCCCGGCTCCGGCGTCGAGCTCCGCCACCGACGCCGCGGCGCCCCGGGTGCCGGCGAGCACACCGTGGATCCGCCGCAGGACCGCGGCCGGGGGCGAGGCCGGCTGCAGCGGGTCCTCGAAGGTCCGCACGGCCTCCCGGGCGGCGGACGCGGCGAGCGGGCCGTGGCCGGAGCCGTCGCAGACCAGGAACGACACCCCTGCCTCGTGGGTCCGCACGGCGTAGGCGTCGCCGCACAGCGACTCGCCGGACAGCGCGCGGGTGATGCCGGCGGCGTCGACGGCGGGTGCCGGGTGATCGCCGGCGTCGAGCCGCGGCCCGTCGAACCGGGCGACCAGCACCGTCCCGCGACCCGGCTCCGAGCTGATGTCCAGGAAGTCGGCGAGGCGGCCGATGGCGCCGAGCCCGATGCCGAGCGTCCCCGCGGCCGAGCTCCCGTCGCGCCGCGCCGCGTGCAGGTCGGGGATCCCCGGTCCGCCGTCGATCGCGACCACCTCGACCGCGGCGCCGGCCAGCCCGCGGACGGCCCGCAGCGCCACCGCGCCGCCGCCGCCGTGGCGGTGGACGTTGGACGCGATCTCGGTGACCGCGAGCCCGACGTCGGCGACCCGGCCGACGCGCAGCCCCAGCGTCGCGGCCAGCTGCTCGGCGGCCCGTCGGGCCCTGCCGACCGCACTCGGGTCGTCGACGGTGAGCCACGCGACGTCCTCGACGTGCGGGTCGGCTACCGGGTCCACTTCACCACCGTGACCGTGGTTCCCTGCCCGAGGGCCGAGGTGAGGTCGAACTCGTCGACGAGCCGGCGCGAACCGCCCAGCCCGAGACCGAGACCGGTTCCGGTCGTGTAGCCGTCGGACAGGGCCTGCTCGACGTCGGCGATGCCCGGCCCGGAATCGCTGAACCGCGCCCGCACGCCACGCCTGCCGTCGCTCTCGACGACCTCGACGTGCGCCCTGCCTGCGCCGCCGTGCACGAGGGTGTTGCGGGCGAGCTCGCTCGCGGCTGTCACCAGCTTCGTCTGGTCCACCAGGGACAGTTTCACCGCAGTGGCCTTGAGCCGCACGAGCTGCCGGACCCGGACGACGTCGTCGCCGGTGCGGATCTCCAGCTCGTCGGCCGTGTCGGCGGGGGTCACCGGTCCGGCGGGGTGGACCGGGCCCTGCCGGTGTCCACGTCCGCGGGCACGTCGTCGGCGTCGACCACGCGGAGCCCACGCTCCGCGCCCGGGCGGCGCAGGATCGCCAGTCCGCGTTCCAGGTCGAGCGCCGTACGCACGCCCTCGAGCGACAGGCCGAGCTCGACGAGCGTGATGGCCACCGCGGGCCGCATGCCGACCACGACGGCCTCCGCGTCGAGGATCCTGGAGAGCGAGGCGACGGTGGCGAACATGCGCCCGATGAAGGAGTCGACGATCTCGACCGCCGAGATGTCGATCACGACACCGGTGGCGCCGGTGGCGACGATCCGCTCGGCCAGGTCCTCCTGCAGGGCCAGCACGGACTCGTCCTGCAGGTCGACCTGGATCGACACCAGCAGGGCGTCGCCCAGCGACAGGATCGGCACGCGGTCCATCAGTCCGTCCTCGCCCGGTGCCGCCGCACCACCTCCACGCCGCTGCCGCGCAGGGCGTGCAGCAGCGCATCGGCCAGCGTCGCCTTCGTCGGGATGTCGCCGAACTCGATGCCGAGCGCGACGATCGTCTGCGCGATCTGCGGCCGGATGCCGGAGATCGTGCACTCCGCGCCCATCAACCGCGCCGCGACGACGGTCTTGAGCAGGTGCTGGGCGACCTCGGTGTCGACGGCAGGCACCCCGGTGATGTCGATGATCGCGTGCTCCGAGCCGGTGTCCACCAGCGTCTGGAGCAGCTTCTCCGTGACGACCTGGGTGCGGCCGGAGTCGAGCGTGCCGATCAGGGGGACGGCCAGGACACCGTCCCACAGCTTCACGACGGGCGTACTGAGCTCGAGGAGCTGCTCCGCCTGCTCGGAGATCACCTGCTCCCGGGCGCGGGTGATGTGCGCGACCATCAGCAGCCCCAGCGCGTCGGTCCAGCGGGAGACCGTCATGAACGTCTCCGGCGTCTGGTCGCCCTTGAGCGCCATCGCGAGGAGCGGCTCCTTGAGCGCGAACATGACCGCGGCGGTCTCGCTCGGGACGAACCCGCTCCGGGCCCGCAGGCGCGCGAGGTCGGCGATCATGGCGCGGACAGGTGCGTAGGCCTCCGCGTGGACGTCGAGGCCTGCGTCGGTGAGTGCGGGCGGCAGTGTGCGCAGCAACTCACCGCAGTTGTGCTCGAGCTCGGCCCGCGTGACGCGACCCCCGTACGCGTCGGCCGCGGCCACCGCCCACCGCCGGGTCAGCTCCGGCTCGTTGTCGGCCACCAGTTGCCGGAGCCATCGCTCCACATCAGCCATTGCTGCACCTCACACGTCGTCTATCAGCAACATCATGCATGACGCCTGCGTGAGCGCACTCCCTGCCGGTGCGTGGGCGAACGCTCGGCGACGTCGAGATGACGATGGAGTGAACGGTGTTTTCGATATGACACGATCTGGCGGCGGTATTCGTGCCACGCCGGAACGGGGTGAGCACGCAGCGTCACGACGCGAAAGACCGCGGCGGGCGACCCGTACCGGGTCGCCCGCCGCCGCCGTGGAGCCGGAGGTGTCAGCCGCGCAGCATCCCGCGCAGCACGTACTGCATGATCCCGCCGTTGCGGTAGTACTCCGCCTCGCCGGGGGTGTCGATGCGGACCACCGCGTCGAACTCGACGGTCTCGCCCGACTCCTTCGTGGCCGTCACGTGCACGGTGCGCGGGGTGGGGCCCTCGTTCATCGCCGTGACGCCGCTGACGGCGAAGGTCTCGGTGCCGTCCAGGCCCAGCGACTGCACCGACTCACCCTCGGGGAACTGCAGCGGCAGCACGCCCATGCCGATCAGGTTGGAGCGGTGGATGCGCTCGTAGCTCGCCACGATGACGGCGCGGACACCGAGCAGCGCGGTGCCCTTCGCCGCCCAGTCGCGCGAGGAGCCCGAGCCGTACTCCTTGCCGCCGAGGATCACCAGCGGCGTGTCCTGGGCGGCGTAGTTCTGCGCGGCGTCGTAGATGAACGCCTGCGGGCCGCCGTCCTGGGTGAAGTCGCGGGTGTAGCCGCCGCTGACGTCCTCCAGCAGCTGGTTGCGCAGCCGGATGTTGGCGAACGTCCCGCGGATCATCACCTCGTGGTTGCCGCGCCGCGAGCCGTAGGAGTTGAAATCGCGCTTCTCCACGCCGTGCTCGCGCAGGTACTGCCCCGCGGGGGTGTCCTCCTTGATCGAGCCGGCCGGGGAGATGTGGTCGGTGGTGACCGAGTCGCCCAGCAGCGCGAGCACCCGGGCTCCTGCGATGTCCTGCACCGGCTCCGGGTCGGGCTCCATACCCTCGAAGTACGGGGGCTTGCGGACGTAGGTGGACTGCGGATCCCAGGCGAAGGTGTTGCCCTCCGGCGTGGGCAACGAGCGCCACCGCTCGTCGCCGGCGAAGACGTCGGCGTAGTCCTTGGTGAACATCTCCTGGTTGATCGCCGAGTCGATCGTGGTCTGCACGTCCTGGGCCGAGGGCCAGATGTCGCGCAGGTACACGTCGGCGCCGCTCGGGTCCCGGCCCAGCGGCTGGTTCTCGAAGTCGAAGTCCATCGTGCCGGCCAGGGCGTAGGCGATCACCAGCGGCGGCGACGCCAGGTAGTTCATCTTGACGTCCGGGTTGATCCGGCCCTCGAAGTTGCGGTTGCCCGACAGCACGGAGACGACCGAGAGGTCGGCCTCGTTGACCGCGGCCGAGATCTCGTCGGCGAGCGGGCCGGAGTTGCCGATGCAGGTGGTGCAGCCGTAGCCGACGAGGTGGTAGCCCAGCTTCTCCAGGTACGGCCAGAGACCGGCCTTCTCGTAGTAGTCGGTGACGACCTTGGAGCCCGGGGCCATCGACGTCTTCACCCACGGCTTGACGGCCAGGCCCTTGTCCACCGCGTTCTTGGCCAGCAGCGCCGCACCGAGCATCACCGACGGGTTGGAGGTGTTGGTGCACGAGGTGATCGAGGCGATCACGACGGCGCCGTGGTCGATCTCGAACGAGGCACCCTCGGGCGTGGTGACCGAGGTGGCCTTCGACGCGCGCCCGTGGGCACCCGTGGCTGCGCTGATCGGCGCGCGGGGTGCGCCGTTGCCGTTGCCGCTCGAGCTGTGCGCGGGGGAGTCGCTGGCGGGGAAGGACTCCTCGCTCGACTCGTCGACGGCCGACTGCAGGCCCGCGTCGTCGGCGCCGTGGTCGACGTAGTCGCGCAGCGCGCTGCGGAACGCCTCCTTGGACTCGGTGAGCGCGATCCGGTCCTGCGGGCGCTTCGGGCCGGCGATGGACGGCACGACCGTGGACAGGTCCAGCTCGAGCGTCTCGGAGAACACGGGCTCCCGCGACGGGTCGTGCCAGAGGCCCTGCTCCTTGGCGTAGGCCTCGACGAGCTCGATCTGCTCGCCGGAGCGCCCGGTGAGCTTCAGGTAGCGCACGGTCTCGTCGTCGATCGGGAAGATCGCGGCCGTGGAGCCGAACTCAGGGCTCATGTTGCCGATCGTGGCGCGGTTGGCCAGCGGCACAGCGCCGACGCCCTCGCCGTAGAACTCGACGAACTTGCCGACGACGCCGTGGCGACGCAGCATCTCGGTGATCGTCAGGACCACGTCGGTGGCGGTGGCGCCGGCCGGGATCTCGCCGGTGAGCTTGAAGCCGACCACGCGGGGGATGAGCATCGAGACGGGCTGGCCGAGCATGGCGGCCTCGGCCTCGATGCCACCGACGCCCCAGCCCAGCACACCGAGGCCGTTGACCATCGTGGTGTGCGAGTCGGTGCCGACGAGGGTGTCGGGGTAGGCCTGCCCGTTCCGGGTCATCACGACACGGGCGAGGTGCTCGATGTTGACCTGGTGCACGATGCCGGTGCCGGGCGGCACGACCTTGAACTCGCTGAACGCGCCCTGGCCCCAGCGCAGGAACTGGTAGCGCTCCTTGTTGCGCTGGTACTCGAAGTCGACGTTGCGCTCGAAGGCGTCCGGGCGCCCGAAGACGTCGATGATCACCGAGTGGTCGATCACCAGCTCGGCGGGGGCGAGCGGGTTGACCTTCGCCGGGTCGCCCCCGAGCTCGGTGACGGCCTCGCGCATGGTGGCCAGGTCGACGACGCAGGGCACGCCCGTGAAGTCCTGCATCACCACGCGCGCCGGGGTGAACTGGATCTCGGTGTCCGGCTCGGCGTTCGGGTCCCAGCCGGCGAGGGCGCGGACGTGGTCGGCGGTGACGTTCGCGCCGTCCTCGGTGCGCAGGAGGTTCTCCAGCAGCACCTTGAGGCTGAACGGCAGCCGCTCGGCGCCGTCGACGGCCGACAGCCGGAAGATCTCGTGCTCGGCCCCGCCGGCCCGGATGGTTCCTCTCGCCCCGAAGCTGTCGGTGCTCATGCGCCGACCTCGCTGCGTTCGGCTGCCGCGTTCACGCGGGCGGGGCCGATGATTCGGTCGCTGCGCTCCCTCATGAGTGGACTGTCCTCCTGGCGGTGGTGGGCGCTCTGGATCGGTTCCCGGAGTCTCGCGCACCGACACGCTCCCGGTACGACGGGCCCCGCACTCGTAAACAGTACGCTTGTCCGGTTATTTGGTCGAGTCGCCCCCTCTCCTGCTCCCGGTCCACCGATGTGGTGGAAGTTGCCCCCGGTGCGGGTGTGGCGCCGGGTGCGGGAGCTCCCGGAGTGGCACAGTGCGATCGCTCCTCACGCGTAGTGATCCATCTCGGACGGAGGTCGGTCTCGTGCAGGGAACCGGGCGCCGGTCGGTGCGCGTCCTCGTGCTGGTCCTGCTGTTCGGGCTGCTGAGCGGGACGACGGCCGTGGCGCAGGAGCCGCCACCACCGCCCAACCCGAGCGACGACGACCTGCTGCGCAGCCAGGAGAGCGTGGACGGGCGGGCCGGCGAGGTGGCGCGGCTGACCGCCGAGCTGGCGGAGCTCGACAGCCAGGCCGACGACCTGCAGATCGAGCTCGCGTCCCAACGTGAGAACGCCTCGGCGGCACTGGCGGACCTGCAGGCCGCCCAGGACGCCGCCGCAGCCGCCGCGGCGCGTGCCGAGGACGCCCGCGTGCAGACCGAGGCCGCGACCGTGGCGATCGACGAGGCGCGGGCACGACTGGACGACTTCGTCGCCGTCACCTACCAGCAGGGCCTCGACACCGGCCCGCTCGGCCTGCTCACCGACGCCACCAGTCCCGAGGACTTCCTCGCGCGCGCGGAGTACGCAGACCTCATCGCCCGCACGCAGCTGCAGGCGCAGGACGGGCTGGAGCGCGCCCGCGTCGGCAAGGCGAACGCCGACTCGACAGCCCGCGCCGCCCTCGAGGAGGCCCGCGACCTCGAGGAGGACGCCGAGACGGCGAAAAGCGTGGCCGACGAGGCGCTGGCCGCGGCGCAGGAGGCGTCGCGGGTCCAGGCGGAGAAGCTCGCCGGAGTGGCCGCGCAGCGCGGGCGGGTGCAGGAGCTGCTGGCCGCGGCGGAGGCGGCCGACGCCGGTCTGCACGCGCAGCGGCAGCGGTTCGGCGAGTGGCAACGCCGGATGGAGGCCGAGCGGGCGGCGCGGCAGCGCGCCGAGCGGGAGGCCGCGACGGCGCGCCTGGCGTCCGAGGAACGGTCGTCCGGATTGCGGGGCACGGCGGCCGTGCAGCGCGTGGTCGACCGGGCCATGTCGCAGATCGGTGTGCAGTACGTCTGGGGCGGGGGCACCGGCCGCGGCCCGAGCACGGGGATCCCGGACGCGTTCGGGTCCTCGCTCGACCGCGTCGGCTTCGACTGCTCGGGGCTCATGCTCTACGCCTTCAACGGCGCGGGCGTGGACCTGCCGCGCGTGAGCCGCAACCAGTTCCACGCGGGCCGCAAGGTGCCGATCGACGACATCCGCGCCGGCGACATGGTCTTCTACCGCGACGGCGGCGACCCGATCCACCACGTGGCGATGTACGTCGGGGACGGGAAGATGATCGAGGCCCCGTACACCGGTGCGAGCGTGCGCGTCGTCCCGCTGCGCACGAGGGACCTGCTGCCCGAGGCCACCCGAGTGCTCTGACCGGGCGGCCCGCGCCGGTCAGGGGCGGGGGATGTTGCGCAGGTTGGACCGGGCCAGCGCGAGCATCTTCCCGACCCCGCCGCCGAGCACGGTGCGGCCGACGGCGAGCGCGAAGCCGCGCACCTCGCCCGCGGTGAGGGTGGGCGGCATCGAGAGCGCGTTGGGGTCGGTGACCAGGTCCAGCAGCGCCGGGCCCGGGTGGGCGAGCACCTCGCGGATGCCGTCGGCCACCTCACCGGGCTGCTCCACGCGCCGCGCGTGCAGGCCCGCGCCACGGGCGATCGCGGCGAAGTCGACGTGGTCGTGGTCGGTCTCGAACTCGGGGAAGCCGTCGACGAGCATCTCGAGCTTGACCATGCCCAGCGACGAGTTGTTGAAGACGATCACCTTGACCGGCAGCCGGTGGGTGCGCAGGGTCAGCAGCTCCCCGAGCAGCATCGCCAGCCCGCCGTCGCCGGCCATCGCGATCACCTGCCGGTCGGGGGCGGCGAACTGCGCACCGATGGCGTGGGGGAGCGCGTTGGCCATGCTGCCGTGCTTGAACGAGCCGAGGATCCGCCGCCTGCCGTTCGGGGTGATGTAGCGGGCGGCCCACACGTTGCACATCCCGGTGTCGCTGGTGACGATCGCGTCGTCGTCTGCCAGCTCGTCGAGCACGTCGGCGGCGTACTCGGGGTGGATGGGCACCTGGTGCGCCACGTCGCGGGTGTAGGCCTCCACCACCCGGCTCAGCGCCCGCTCGTGGCGGCGCAGCATGTCGTGCAGGAACCCGCGGTCGGTCTTGCGGGTGAGCTTGGGCAGCACCGCGCGGACGGTCTCGCCGACATCGCCGACCACGCCCAGCTCCAGGGGCGTCCGGCGGCCGAGCTGGGTGGGGTCGATGTCGACCTGCACGGTGCGGGCCTGGGGGAGGAACGCGTCGTAGGGGAAGTCGGTGCCCAGCAGCAGCACCAGGTCGGCGCCGTGCATCGCCTCGTGGCAGGCGCCGTACCCCAGCAGCCCGCTCATCCCGACGTCGAACGGGTTGTCGTACTGGATGAACTCCTTGCCGCGCAGTGCGTGCCCTACGGGCGCGCCCAGCGCGTCGGCCAGCGCCATCACGTCGTCGTGGGCGTCCCGGCAGCCGGCGCCCGCCATGATCATGACGCGGTCGGCGGCGTCGAGCCGCGCGGCGAGCTCGTCGACCCCGGCGGCGTCGGGCACGACGCACGGCGGTCCGGCCTGCACCGCGCCGCGTCCCGTCTCGTGCACCGCGTCCTGCGCCGCGACGTCACCGGGCAGCACGAGGACGGACACGCCACCGCGGCCGAGCGCGTGTTGGACGGCCACCCGGGCCAACCGGGGCAGCTGGCCGGGCACGCTGATCATCTCGCAGTAGTGGGAGCACTCGACGAACAGCCGCTCGGGGTGGGTCTCCTGGAAGAAGTCGGTGCCGATCTGCGTGGTGGCGATGTGGGAGGCCAGTGCCAGCACCGGCGCTCCGGATCGGTTCGCGTCGTAGAGGCCCTGGATGAGGTGGGTGTTCCCGGGCCCGCAGCTTCCCGCGCAGACCGCGAGCCGGCCGGTGACCTGGGCCTCCGCCGCCGCGGCGAACGCACCGGCCTCCTCGTTGCGCACGTGGACCCAGTCGATGCCGCCGCGCGCCGATCCACCGCTGCGCCGGATCGCGTCGACGACGGGGTTCAGGCTGTCGCCGACCACCCCGTAGATGCGTTGTACCCCTGCCTGGGACAGGACCGCGACGAGCTGTTCCGCGACAGTAGGCATGCCCGCGACAGTAGCCATGCCCACGACTGCCCGGCGTCGGGCCGGTGAAACGGCGGGTGCCTCCGATGTCAACGAATCATTGACGCCATCGGATCGTCTCCCTTTCGTTGACCGCTCGCCGCTGACGCGGCGGCGGGCAACGACGGGAGAGGGCCGGGTTCACCGGCGTCTCACGGTCTGCGCGGTGGAATGGGGCGGTGAGCGTCCAGGAGTCCGTCCCGAGCCCGGCCCACGAGGGGGAGCGCCTCGAGCGCGTCGTCTTCGAGATCAAGCGCGTGATCGTCGGTCAGGACCGGCTGGTCGAGCGGATGCTCGTCGGCCTGCTGGCCCGCGGCCACCTGCTGCTCGAAGGCGTGCCGGGCGTGGCGAAGACGCTCGCCGTCGAGACCGTGGCGAAGGTCGTCGGCGGCACGTTCTCCCGCCTGCAGTTCACCCCCGACCTGGTGCCCGCCGACATCCTCGGCACGCGCATCTACCGGCAGGGGCGCGAGGAGTTCGACGTCGAGCTCGGCCCCGTCGTCGCCAACTTCGTGCTCGCCGACGAGATCAACCGCGCGCCGGCCAAGGTGCAGTCGGCCATGCTCGAGGTGATGGCCGAGCGGCACCTCTCGATCGGGGGCCGCAGCTACCCGATGCCCGACCCGTTCCTGGTGCTCGCCACCCAGAACCCGATCGAGAACGAGGGCGTCTACCCGCTGCCCGAGGCCCAGCGCGACCGGTTCCTGTTCAAGCTCATCGTCGAGTACCCGGGCGTGGAGGAGGAGCGGGAGATCGTCTACCGGATGGGCGCCGAGCCGCCCGTCGCGCAGCAGGTGATCGAGCCGGCCGAGCTCACCCGGCTGCAGCAGGTCGCCTCGCGCGTGTTCGTGCACCACGCCCTCGTCGACTACGTGGTGCGCCTCGTCGTGGCCACCCGCACCCCGGCCGAGCACGGTCTCACCGACATCGCGGGCTGGGTGTCCTACGGCGCCTCGCCACGCGCCACGCTGGGCATCGTGGCCGCCTCGCGGGCGCTCGCCCTGGTCCGCGGCCGCGACTACGTGCTCCCGCAGGACGTGCTCGACGTGGCCCCGGACGTGATGCGCCACCGGCTGGTGCTCTCCTACGACGCCGTGGCCGACCAGGTGCCGGTGGACCACATCATCTCGCGGGTCCTCGCGACGGTGCCGCTGCCGCAGGTCAGCGCGCGGCCGCAGGGTGGGCCGGCGCAGTACCCGGCGAGCAGCCCGGCGTGAGCCCGCCGGACGTCCAGGACGGTCGTCCGCCCGCCGGGAGCGGGCCGGAGGCCGGGGTTCCCGTAGCCGGGCGCCGGCGCGTGCCCATCGCGCCTCCCTCGTTCCGGGACGGTCGGATGGAGGCGGCGCTGCGCACCCTCGAGCTCGCGGTGCGGGGGCGGCTGGACGGTCTCCTGCAGGGCAACCACCTCGGCCTCGTTCCCGGACCGGGCAGCGAGCCGGGGGAGGCGCGCGACTACCAGCCCGGCGACGACGTGCGCCGCATGGACTGGGCGGTCACCGCCCGCACCACCGAGCCGCACGTGCGGGAGACGGTGGCCGACCGCGAGCTCGAGACGTGGGCCGTGCTGGACCTCTCGGCGAGCCTCGACTTCGGCACCGCGGCCTGCGAGAAGCGCGACCTGGCTCTCGCGGCGCTCGCCGCCGTCACCCACCTCACCCGCGGTGGCGGGAACCGGATCGGGGCGATCGTCGCCACCGGCGAGAAGGTGGTGCGCATCCCCGCCCGCGGCGGGATGGTGCACGCCCAAGGAATGCTGCGGCGCGTCGCGAGCACGCCGCGTGCGCCCGAGGGCACGCGGGGCGATCTCGCCACGGCGATCGAGCAGCTGCGCAGGCCGCCCCGCAGGCGCGGGCTCGCCGTCGTGATCTCGGACTTCCTCGGCGATCCGGTCTGGGAGCGCGCCCTGCGTGCGCTGTCCGCGCGTCACGAGCTGCTGGCCGTGGAGGTGCTGGATCCGCGCGAGATCGAGCTGCCCGACGTCGGCACCGTCGTGCTCGCCGACCCCGAGACCGGCCGGCAGCGCGAGGTGACGATCACACCGCTGCTGGCGCGGGAGTTCGCCGCGGCCGCCGCCGAGCACCGCGAGCAGGTGGCGGCGGCGCTGCGGCGCTGCGGGGCGGCCCACCTGACGCTGCGCACCGACTCGGACTGGATCGCCGACGTCGTGCGGTTCGTGCTCGCCCGCAAGCGCACGTGGTCGGGAGGGCGCTGAATGTTCTCGCACCCCTGGTGGCTCCTGCTCCTGCTCGTCGTGGCCGCGCTGGCCGTCGGGTACGTGCTGCTGCTGCGCAGGCGCCGCCGGGACACGATCCGGTTCACCAACCTCGAGCTGCTCGAGCGGGTCGCGCCGAAGCGGCCCGGCTGGTACCGGCACGTGCCCGCCGCCGCGCTGATCGCCGCGCTCGCCGTGCTCACCGTGGCGCTGGCCGGGCCGATGGCCGAGGCGCGCGTGCCGCGCAACCGGGCCACGGTGGTCCTGGTGATCGACGTGTCGCTGTCGATGCAGGCCACGGATGTGGAGCCGAGCCGGCTCGCGGCCGCGCAGGTGGCCGCGAAGGACTTCGCCGACCAGCTCACGCCCGGCATCAACCTCGGCCTGGTGTCGTTCGCGGGCACGGCGGCCGTGCTCGTCTCGCCGACGCCGGACCGGGCGCCGGTGAAGCGGGCCGTCGACGGCCTGAAGCTGTCCGAGTCCACCGCCACCGGCGAGGCGATCTTCGCGGCGATGCAGTCGGTGGAGATGTTCTCGCAGGCCATCGCGGGCGCCGCTGCCGAGGGACCCCCGCCGGCGCGGATCGTGCTCATGAGCGACGGCAAGCAGACCGTCCCGGGCGGGGTCATGCCCGAGGAGGAGCCGCGCGGGGCGTTCACGGCGGCGCGGTCGGCGTCCGAGGCCGGGATCCCGGTCTCGACGATCTCGTTCGGCACCGACTACGGCACGATCGAGATCAACCCGGGGGAGCGCACGCCGGTGGCCGTCGACGACGCGTCGATGCGCCAGATCGCGGACCTGTCCGGCGGCCAGTTCTTCACGGCGGCGAGCGAGGACGAGCTGCGCCAGGTGTACGCGGAGCTGGGCGAGCAGATCGGCTACGAGGTGCGCCGCGTCGACACGAGCAGACCCTGGATGGCCGGCGGCGCCCTGCTCCTGGTGGCGGGCCTCGGCGCGGGACTGGCTCTGGGCCGCCGGTTGCCCTGACGAGACTGCGCCACGACACATCCACATCCAGACCCCGACTCGCGGCAGTCAGACCCCGACTCGCGGGGTGGGGGCTCACATCCCGCGAGTCGGGGTCTGAGTGCGTCCATGTCGCGCCCTGGCGCGGGGCCGTGCTTCGGGGAGGCTGGGTCGCCTGGCGGACCCGCGGGCCCATAGGGTGAGCGCGTGGGACGCAGCGTGCTGGTGACGGGTGGCAACCGCGGGATCGGGCTGGCGATCGCCCAGGCGTTCGCCGCGCAGGGGGACCAGGTGGCGGTGACCCACCGCAGCGGCGCCGACGGCCTGCCCGAGGAGCTGCTGCCGGTGCAGTGCGACGTCACGGACTCCGCCGCCGTCGATGCCGCGTTCACCGCGATCGAGGAGAAGCACGGGCCCGTCGAAGTGCTGGTCTCCAACGCCGGGATGAACGACGACACCCTGCTCATGCGGATGAGCGAGGACTCGTTCACGAAGGTCATCGACGCCAACCTCACCGCCGCCTACCGCGTGGCCAAGCGCGCCTCGAGGGGCATGTTGAAGGCCAGGAGCGGGCGGATGATCTTCATCTCCAGCGTCGTCGGGCTCACGGGGTCGGCCGGACAGGTGAACTACGCCGCGTCCAAGTCCGGCCTGGTCGGGCTCGCCCGTTCGATCGCCCGGGAGCTGGGCTCGCGGGGCATCACCGCCAACGTCGTGGCGCCCGGTTTCGTGGACACCGACATGACGCGCGCCCTGCCCGACGCGCGCCGCACCGAGATCCTCGGCCAGGTCCCGCTGGGCCGCTACGCCGACGCACGCGAGATCGCCTCCGCCGTCACGTGGCTGGGCTCCGAGGGTGCCGGGTACGTCACGGGGGCCGTGATCCCCGTCGACGGCGGCCTCGGCATGGGCCACTGACCCCCGCTCCGACCCCTTCACGAGAGGCTTCCATGGGACTGCTCGACGGCAAGCGCCTGCTCATCACCGGTGTGATCACCGACGCGTCGCTGGGTTTCCACGTCGCGAAGGTGGCGCAGGAGCAGGGCGCCCAGGTGGTGCTCACCGGGTTCGGCCGGATGCGCCTCGTCGAGCGGATCGCGCAGCGGCTGCCGCAGCCCGCGCCCGTCGTGGAGCTCGACGTCTCCGACCAGTCGCAGCTGGACAGCCTGGTCGAGCGGGTGTCGCCGCACCTGGGGGAGAACCCGGGGCTCGACGGCGTGCTGCACTCCATCGGGTTCGCCCCGGCGTCCTGCCTGGGCGAGGGCGCGTTCATGAGCGCCCCGTGGGAGGACGTCGCGCAGACGATCCAGGTGAGCGCGTACTCGTTCAAGTCCCTGTCCACGGCGCTGCTGCCGCTGCTCGGACCGGGCAGCTCGATCGTCGGGATGGACTTCGACAACCGCCAGGCCTGGCCCGCCTACGACTGGATGGGCGTCGCGAAGTCGACCCTGGAGTCGGTCACCCGCTACCTGGCGCGCGACCTCGGGCCGAAGGGGATCCGGGTCAACCTGTGCGCGGCCGGTCCGGTCCGCACGATGGCCGCGAAGTCGATCCCGGGCTTTGCGGCGTTCGAGGACGCCTGGGACGGGCGCGCCCCGCTGGGCTGGGACGTCAACGACCCGACGCCGGTGGCGAAGACGGTCTGCGCGATGCTCTCGGACTGGATGCCGGCCACCACGGGCTCGATGGTGTGGGCCGACGGCGGCTTCCACGCCATCGGTGTCTAATGCGGGCGTGACCGAGTTCGACGCACTGCTGGTGCTCTCCTTCGGCGGCCCGGAAGGCCCGGAGGACGTCCGGCCATTCCTCGAGAACGTCGTGCGGGGCCGCGGCGTGCCGCCCGAGCGGCTGGACGCCGTGGAACGGCACTACCAGCACTTCGGGGGCGTCAGCCCGTTGAACGCGCGCAACCGGGAGATCATCGCCGCGGTGCGGGAGCGGATTGCGCTGCCGGTGTACTTCGGCAACCGCAACTGGCACCCGATGGTCGAGGACACCGTGGCGGAGATGGCGCGCGACGGCGTGCGCCGGGCGCTCGTGTTCGCCACGAGCGCCTACGGCGGCTACTCGGCCTGCCGGCAGTACGACGACGACATCGCGCGGGCCCGCACGGCGGTCGGGGAGTCGGCGCCGGAGCTGGTGAAGCTGCGCCACTTCTTCGACCACCCGCTGTTCGTCGCCGCCAACGCCGACGCCGTGCGTGCCGCGTACGCCACGCTGCCGGAGCGCGTCCGTGACGCCGCGCGGCTGGTGTTCACCGCCCACTCGATCCCCGCGGCCGCCGACGCCGCGGCGGGCCCGCCGGAGCAGGGCGGGCACCGCTACTCCCGGCAGGTCGCCGAGGCCGCCCGGCTGGTCGCGGCCGAGGTGGGCGTCGAGGAGCACGACGTGGTGTGGCAGTCGCGGTCGGGCCCGCCGCAGGTGCCGTGGCTGGAGCCCGACATCGTCGACCACCTCGACGTCCTGCACGGCAAGGGCGTGCCCGCGGTGGTCGTCTCGCCGGTCGGGTTCGTGTCCGACCACGTCGAGGTGATCTGGGACCTCGACACCGAGGCCCGCGAGCGCGCCGACGAGCTGGGCATGGCCCTCGCCCGGGCCGCGACCGCAGGCCCGGACCCGCGATTCGCCGACATGGTCGCCGAGCTGGTGGCCGAGCACCTGAACGACGCCGCACCGCGTGAGCTGGGCGACGAGCCGGGCGGCGGCTGCACCGTGAACGGCGCCCCGTGCGCCGTCGACTGCTGCCTACCGGCGCGCCGCCCCGCACGTCCGGAGTAGGTCCCGAACCCGCCGGGCGGCGGGGCCGTGATCGCCGCGGCTGTGGCGGCCACTACGCGGGCGGGCGTCGCCGAGCCGAATGCGTGAGCCGCTCGGCGAGTGCCGCGACGAGGTCACGGAGCTCGTCCGGTCGCTCGATGACGAACGGCAGGTCCAACGATGCGAGCACGCCGGGCAGCCAGTCGAGCCGTTCCGCCCGCAGCTCGACGCGGGCCCAGTGCCTGGGGTCCGCATCCACGTCGGCTGCTGACGCCGGCTCCTCCACCAGCGCGATACCGGCGGGGAGCCGGGTGCGGATCTGCTCGACGCTCCCCTGGACCCGCAGGGTCACCTCGTGCCGGTACGGAGCGGTGGCGAGCCCCGTGAGCACGCGCTGCGCCGGGTCGATCCCGGCGGGCGGCTCGAAGGAGCCGGGCTGGGTCCTCGCACTGGCGATGCGGTCCAGCCGGAACATCCGGTCTTCGCCGATCGCGGGATCGGCACCCGTCACGTACCACCGGCCCGAGTGGGCGACGAGCCCGTAGGGGTGCAGCGTGCGTCGGCTGGGCCGGCCGCCGGCGTCGGTGTAGCGGATCGAGACCGGCCGGTGGTGGCGCACCGCGTCGGCGAGCGGGAGCAGGACGGCGGACTCCGGGGCGGCCGGCTCTCCGGCCGGCGCGGTGAAGGCGATGGAGTCGAGCACGGCGTCGAGCCGGTGGCCGAGCCGCTCGGGCAGCACCCGGCGGATCTTCGCCGCCGCCGTCTCGCTCGCCGTACCCGTGGCCGTCGCCAGGCCGGCTCGGCGTCCTGCGACCAGGCCGAGCAGCACGGCGAGCGCTTCGTCGTCGCTCAGCATGAGCGGGGGCATGCGGTATCCGGGGGCGAGCCGGTAGCCGCCGTAGCGGCCGCGCACCGACTCGACGGGCACGTCGAGGTCGATGAGGTGGCCGACGTAGCGCCGCACCGTGCGTTCGTCCACGTCGAGCCGGCCTGCGAGTTCGGCCACGGTCCGGATGCCTCCCGACTGCAGGAGCTCCAGCAGGATGAGCACGCGGGCGGTGGGTCGGGCCATCCCCGCAGTATCCCCCAATACCGGGCAGGTTCTGCCCGGTATTCGTCGTAGCGTGCGGTCAGCAGCACCGACGACCAGGAGCACCGATGAACTTCGTCTCGATCCGCATCATCACCGGCGACGTCGCCCGCCTCGTCGCGTTCTACGAGCGCGCGACCGGAGTGCGGGCGACCTGGGCCAACGACGATTTCGCCGAGCTCAGGACCGCCTCGGCCACCCTCGCGATCGCCGGCACCCGCACCGTCGCGTTGTTCGGATCCGGTTCCGCCCAGCCGGCCGACAACCGCAGCGTCATCATCGAGTTCCTCGTCGACGACGTGGACGGCGTGCACCAGAACCTGACCGACCTCGTGCAGGACTTCGTCACCGAGCCCACCACGATGCCCTGGGGCAATCGCGCGCTCCTGTTCCGCGACCCCGACGGCAACCTCGTCAACTTCTTCACCCCCGTCACCCCGGCCGCCGTCGCGAAGTTCGCCCGCTGACCCGCCGGCCCCGCCCGTCGGTGAAGATCTATCTCAGGGTGGACGAGCGCGCGGGCGGCCGCGGGCAGGCTCGTCACCGTGACGATCACGACGAAGCGACGAGCCGTCGCGGGCGCCGTCGCGCTGCTGGCGGCTCTCGGCGCGACCGTGGCCTGCGGAGATCCGGCGGCCGGGCCGATGGCGTGGCAGGACTGCCACGACGGCCTGCAATGCGCGCAGATCACCGTGCCGGTCGACTGGAACGCCCCCGACGAACCCGAGACGATCACGATCGGCCTCGGCCGGTTCCCGGCCCGTGAGCCGGCGAACCGGGTCGGGACGCTCCTGCTCGGTCCCGGCGGGCCGAACCCGGTGCTCTTCGCATTGCCGCGGCTGGCGCCGCAGATCGGCGAGCTGAACCGGTGGTTCGACGTGGTCGTGTTCGACCCTCGTGGGATGGGGGAGAGCAGCGGCGTCTCCTGTCCGAGTGCCTCGCCCGCGCTGCCGGTCTGGGCCGAGCCGGACCGGGAGCGCTACGACGAGCACGCCGCGGCACAGCGCCGCTTCGCCGACGACTGCGCCGACGCGCTGGGGCCGCTGCAGGGCCGGATCGACTCCTGGCAGGTGGCCCACGACATGGACGCGATCCGTGAGGCACTGGGCGAGCCCACGCTGAACTATTTCGGCAACTCCTACGGCACCGTCTACGGCCAGGCCTATGCAGAGCTGTTCGGCGACCGCATCGGGCGCATGTACCTGGACAGCGTCATCGACCACACCACGGGCGACCTGTACGCATTGCTCGAACCGAAGGCGGTGGCGCTGGAACGGAACCTGCACGAGTTCGCGGACTGGTGCGCGCGCGAGCCGGCCTGCGCCCTGCACGGCCGGGACGCGCTGACCGTGTGGGACGAGGCAGCGGCCGGGCCGGGGCGCGAATCACTGATCAACGGCACATCGCTCGCGGTCCGCAGGCCGCAGCGCTGGCCGCAGCTGGCCACCGCACTCGCCACGGGCGACCCTGGCGGCCTCGCACCACCGGCACCACCCGCGGGACTGCAGGCCGCAGTTCCGGGCAGGTACCTCCTGGGCCTCGCCACCTGCGCCGATCTCCCGGCGGTGGACCACGCGCAGCTGGTCGCCGTCACCGAGCGGCTGCGGACCACGGCGCCGCGGATCGGCTGGATCGAGGCATTCGGAACGCACGGGCGGTGCGCCGGGTTGGGCGGTGGGACCTACCCGTCACACCCGATCACGGCGAAGGAATTGCCGCCGATCCTCGTCGCCGGTGGCGACAGCGATTCCGCCACTCCACCGGAGTGGGGCCGGCGGGTGGCCGACCAGCTCGGCGGCCGGTACCTCGCGTCCGCAGGCGGGCACTCGCGCTATCTGGGCGGCGACGAGTGCGTCCGCCGGATCGTCGACCACTACCTGGTCTCGGGGCAGCTGCCGGCGCCCGAGACGCGCTGCCCGTCCTGACGATCCGGTAGGAACGACTCATGGACGCATGGCGCCGCCTGTCGCGGACCGCCCGGGACGGCGTGCTCGCTGCCGCGGCGGCCGTAGGCCTCTACGGGGCCGCGGTACTCGAGGGGGCGGCCGCGCCGGCCGCCGCGCTCGCGCTGCTGAGTGTGGGCGTGGCGGCTCCGCTCGTACTCCGCAGACGGCTCCCGCTGCTGAGTGCGTTGGCTGCAGCGGTGGTCAGCCTCGCCGGGCTGGGCGTGCCGGAGTGGTCGGGCCGGCTCGTGGTGATGGTCGCGTTCTGTGCGGCGGCCTACCAGGGGGCGCGCCCGGCACTGGTCCTCGCAGCCTCGGTCGGATGGTTCGTCGCCACATCACTGGGCGCGGTAGCGCCCACCACGGTCGCCGCGTTCGCGGAGATCCTCGTCGTCGGAGTCGCGCCGGTGGCGGTGGGGGTCGCATTGCGCACCGGTCGGCTCCACGCGGAGCAGACCGTGCGGCTGCACCGTGCGGAGGCCGCGCACACGGTGGCCGAGGATCGCGCCGCCGTCGCCCGCGACGTGCACGACGCGGTGGGGCACCACCTCACCGCGATCCGGATGCAGGCCGCCGCAGCCCGCCACGTCGTGCGGCCGGAGGCGATGCCCCCGGTCGCAGGCCGGGCCCTCGAGACAATCGACGAGGTGGCGGCTGCGGCGATCACGGACGTCCGAGACGTGCTCGCCGCGCTGCGTGAGCCCGCCGCGCACGACGTGCGTGCCCTCGCCGAACGGCTCAGCACGCCGGCGTGCCCGATCACGGTGATCTCGGCGGGACCGGACGCGCCGCTCGGCGTCGCGGGACACCTGCTGCTGCAGGAGGCGCTGACGAATGCGGTGCGGCATGCCGGCGCCAGCGCCGTCGACGTGCGGATCGTGCATGACCGGGACGCGATCACGATCCTCGTCGAGGACGACGGCACCGGTCCCGGCCCGTCCGCGCACACGGAGGGCGCGGGGATCCGCGGTATGCGCGAGCGCGCGCGCCGGCTCGGCGGCACCCTGCAGATCAGCGGACGACAGCCCGCCGGCTGGCGCGTCCACGCCCACCTGCCGGTCCGATGACCATCCGGGTGCTCGTCGTGGACGACCAGCAGGCCGTCCGGTCCGCCCTGTGCCTCGTACTCGGTTCCGAGCCGGACATCGACGTCGTCGGCGATGTCGGCGACGGCGCCGCCGCCATCGTGGCGGCACAGGAGACGGGCCCGGATGTCGTCCTGATGGACATCCGGATGCCCCGGATGGACGGGATCGCGGCGATCCGGGAACTGCGGGGTACCGCCGTGATCGCACTCACGACGTTCGATCTCGACGAGTACCTGTTCGGCGCACTGGCGGCGGGTGCGGTCGGGTTCCTGCTGAAGGACAGCCCGCCGCAGCGCGTACTCGACGCGGTGCGAGCGGCGGCGGACGGGCACGGACTGATCGACCCGACGGTCACCCCGCGACTCGTCGCCCGCTTCGCCGCGCTCAGCCCGCGGCCCGCCGGCCAGGAGCTCCGGCGGCTGACTGCCCGGGAGCACGAGGTGTTGCTCCTGGTCGCCGAGGGGCTGAGCAACGCCGAGATCGCCCGGGATCTCTGGATCGAGGAGGGGACGGTGAAGACCCACGTCAATCGGCTGCTGGCCAAACTCGGCCTGCGCACCCGGGTGCACGTCGTCGGGTACGCCTACGAGCACGGCCTCCTCGCCGGTGGCTCCGCCCGCCGTCACCGATGACAGCGGACGCCGCACCGCGGTCTCGTCCACCCCGCCCGACGCGACTCGGTCAGGCGATCCCCGGGTAGAGGGGGTGCGGGGCCAGCAGTTCGGCCGCGTCACCGGCGACGGTGGCCGCGACGGCAGGGTCGAGGTCGTAGCGGGCCTTCGACGTGCCCGGCTGCGTGCTGGTGAGCACGGTGGCGATCAGCCCGGCGATGCGGTCCATCTCGTCGGTCCCGAGGCCGCGGGTGGTCAGCGCGGGGGTGCCGATCCGGATCCCGGAGGTGTACCAGGCGCCGTTCGGGTCGCGCGGGATCGCGTTGCGGTTGGTGACGATGCCCGACTCCAGCAGCGCCGCCTCCGCCTGCCGCCCGGTGAGGCCGTGGCCGGAGACGTCCAGCAGCACGAGGTGGTTGTCGGTGCCGCCGGTGACGAGGCGGACGCCGCGGCGGCGCAGCCCGTCCGCCAGCGCGACGGCGTTGTCGACGATGCGCTGGGCGTAGATGCGGAAGTCGGGGGTGCGGGCCTCGGCGAGTGCGACCGCCTTGGCCGCCATGACGTGGGGCAGCGGGCCGCCCAGCACCATGGGGCAACCGCGGTCGACGTGCTCGGCGAGCTCGTCCTGGCAGAGCACCATCCCGCCACGCGGGCCGCGCAGGGACTTGTGCGTGGTGGTGGTGACGATGTGCGCGTGCGGCACGGGGTCGAAGTCGCCGGTCAGCACCCCGCCGGCGACGAGCCCGGCGAAGTGCGCCATGTCGACGAGCAGGGTGGCGCCCACCTCGTCGGCGATCTCGCGCATGGCCGCGAAGTCGACGCGGCGCGGGTAGGCGGAGTAGCCGCCCACGATGATCAGCGGCCGGAACTCGCGCGCGGCGGCGCGGAGGGCGGCGTAGTCGAGCAGACCCGTCTCGGGGTCGGTGCCGTAGCTGCGCTGGTCGAACATCTTGCCGGAGATGTTCGGGCGGAACCCGTGGGTGAGGTGCCCGCCCGCGTCCAGCGACATGCCCAGCATCCGCTGGTCGCCGAGCTCGTGGCGCAGCGCGGCCCAGTCGGCGTCGCCCAGGTCGTTGACGTGGCGGGCCTGCGCGCGTGCCAGCGCCGGGGCCTCGACGCGCTGCGCGAGCACCGCCCAGAAGGCGACGAGGTTGGCGTCGATGCCGGAGTGCGGCTGGACGTAGGCGTGCGGGGCGCCGAACAGCTCGCGCGCGTGTTCCGCGGCGATCGACTCGACGGTGTCGACCTGCTCGCAGCCGGCGTAGAAGCGGCGCCCGACGGTGCCCTCGGCGTACTTGTCGCTGAGCCAGTTGCCCATGGCCAGCAACGTGGCGGGCGAGGCGTAGTTCTCGCTCGCGATCAGCTTGAGCGATCCGCGCTGGGCGGCCAGCTCATCGGTGATCGCCTGCGCGATGCGCGGTTCGACGGCCCGCACCGCGTCGAGCCCGGCCGTGACGGCGAGCGATTCTGCGGTGGTCTCACCTGTGGACGACATGCCTGGCCTCCTGCGCGAGGTGGATGGCCCAGGCGCACGGCACTACAGGTCACGGCGACCGGGCCGCTCCCCGATGGTTTGATCCATCCCAGCGCGCCAGTCACGGCCCGGGCGCAGGGTAGCAGCGGCGTGACGGGCGTGTGCTCAGAACTCGGGGGCCGCACGTTCCTGCGCGGCGAGCAGCTCGTCGCCGTGCGCGAGGGTCCAGTGCCCGAGTGCCACCATCGGGCCCTCGACCAGGCTCCGCCCGAGCTCGGTCAGCCGGTACTCGACGCGGGGCGGGGCCTCGGCGTAGGCGTGCCGGCTGATCAGGCCGTGCGCGAGCAGCCGGTGCAGGGACTCGGTCAGCACCTTGTCGCTCATGCCACCGATGCCCTCGCGCAGCTCACGGCGTCGGCGCGCTTCCCAGCGCAGCGCGGCCAGAACCACGGGATCCCAGGTGTGGGCGAAGAGGTCGAGAGCCGCGCGCAGCCGGCAGTCGGCGACCAGCTCCTCGCACCGGCCGTCGTGCTCGCTCATGGTCTCCATCATGGCCTCCCCGTCGCGCACCGATCGGTGCGCAACGGACTGCCTACCGTCGCGACCGAACGGACGGCCCGGAACGGCAGGAAGGCACGGACGATGCGGATCGGGATCCTCGGCACGGGGACTTTGGCGGAGGCGCTGGGCACGGGATGGGTGCGCGCGGGCCACGAGGTGGTGGTCGGCGGTCGCTCGCCGGGAAAGGCGCAGGCGCTCGCCGACCGGCTGGGAGGTGCGACGCGTGCCCTCCCGCCCCAGGAGATCGCGCACGGTCGGGACGCCGTGCTCCTCGCGGTGGCGTGGGCCGGCGTCGAGGACACCCTGCGCAGCGCGGGCGCGCCGGACGGCACGCTCGACGGGACTCCGCTGATCGACCCCACCAACGCCGTCGAGCACGGGGTCGGTGTCCTGCTGACCGAGCCGCACGGTTCGGCGGCGCAACGGGTCGCCGCGCTGGCGCCCGGTGCGCACGTCGTCAAGGCGTTCCACCTCTTCCCGGCGCAGCGGTGGACGCAGCCACGCGAGGCCGGCGACACGCCCGTGACGGTCGCGGTGTGCGGCGACGACGCCGACGCGTTGCGGGTCACCGGCCGGCTCGTGCGCGACGTCGGCGGTGTCCCTGCGGTGCTCGGGCCGCTGGGCAGGGCCCGGCAGCTCGAGGAGGCAGCCGGCTTCGTCATCGGGCTCGCGTTCGCGGGGTTCGATCCCGTCTCCGCGGTGCCGTCGGGCTGACGGCTCTGGTCCCGGGCCCGCCCCGAGCGCGACACACGTGCGCTCGCACCCCGACTCGCGGGGAGAGACCCCGACTCGCGGGGGAGGTACCCGAATCTCCGCGAGTCGGGGGCTCGCGGGCGTCGTGTCGCGCCCGGTCAGGGAGCGGGGTCGGGGGCTGCGGCGATCGCAGCGGCCACCAGGTCGGCGGCGGTGCTCGCCCGGCTGCGCAGCCCGCGGTCGTAGTGCTCGGTGGTGGCGATCGTGGCGTGGCCGACGTCGGCCTGGACGTGCTGGATCCGGGCGTCCTGCTCGAGCGCGATCGTGACGTAGGCGTGGCGCAGGGCGTGCGGGTGCACGCGGTCGGCCACCCCGTCCAGGGCGGGGCCTGCGTGGGTGGCGATGCGACGCAGGAGCGTGTAGAGGTCCACGCGGGAGCAGCGGCCGCCGTCCCGGGTGGAGATCATCGGGCTGCCGCCTGCGAGGGTGCGGCCCCGTCGGGCGGGCGCGGCCGTGCCCCCGAGCCGGTCGCGCTCGGTCAGGTAGGCCGTGAGCGCCTCGCGCGCGAGGTCGGTGAGGTACACCTCGCGGTGCAGGCCGCCCTTGCCGAGCACGCGGACCACCTCGTCACCGCCGGTGCGGTAGAGGTCGTCGCGGTCGAGCCCGACGAGCTCGGAGATGCGCAGCCCCAGCGTCAGCAGCGCCACGACGGCCACCGCGCGCAGGGCGTAGAGCCGGGCGAGCCGCGGGCTGCGCGAGTACGGCAGGCGCGCGGCCGACAGCAGCAGGGCCTTGAGCTGCTCGGCGGTCAGCCGCACCGTCGGTGACGACTCGCGGGCGCTGGAGGACAGGCCCAACCGCGCGCGGTTCAGCGCCGCCGGGTTCGCCGCCACGGCACCGGTCTCGGCCAGGTGCCCGTAGAGGGCCGAGAGGGTGGAGAGCATCCGCTGGCGGGTCCGGCGCTGGGCACCGGCCGCGTCGAGCGCGTGCAGCCACGCCTTGACGTGCCCCGCGGTCGCGTCGCGGGGGTCCAGCGCGCGGCGGGCGCAGAAGCGGAACCAGGCCAGGTCGTGCAGCGGGCCGGGGGGTGCCGCCGGTGGGCCCGGACGCTCGGGCGCCGCCGCCGGGTCGATCCACGTGATCGGCAGTCCGAGCGCGTAGGCGTAGGTGCGGCGGGTGCCCGCGTTCGCGTACTGGGAGAGCCAGTCGAGCAGCTGGTCGCGCAACGTCTCCGGGTCCGCGACACCCGGCCATACCGACTCGTCCGGGACGAGGGGGCGTACGGCGGGGGAGCGGTGGCGGACCGCCTCGAGCACGGCGAGCGGATCCTGCTCCATCCGCAGGACGCTACCGGCCCGCGCCGGCCGGGCGACGCTCCTCGACGCGGTCGGCGGGTCCGGCCGGGGTACCGCGCTGATGGCTCTACCGGTGCACGCACGGGGGACTGCCGAACCAGGCCGCCGGGTGGTGATCACGTGGTCGTGGTGTCGCCCTTCGCGCCCGCCGGGTCGAGGTCGATGCGCACGGTGAGCATCTCGCCCTCGGCCAGTGCCCGCAGCAGCACGCCGTCGAGGCGGTAGCCGGGCCTGCCCCGACCGAGGGCGTGGTGGCGGGCTGCGGCGTCGTCGCCGGGCAGGGGGTGCGCGGTGCCCGTGCGCCAACGGCTGCGCAGCCCGTCGCGCAGCCGGGCCGGACGGGCCTTGATCCGCACCCGGGGGTGGGCCCGCAGGTTGCGCACGAACGCCGCCCGCTCACCGAGGGCGGCGATCAGCCAGAAGGTGTCGCCGTCCAGGCCGTTGGCCACAGGCACCCGGCGCGCCCGGCCCGTGCGTCGCCCCACGGTCTCCAGCACGGCGTAGGTGGGCGGCTCCAGCCCGCGTGCGATCAGGCCCGCCACCAGCGGGTTGAGCAGCTTGTTCTGCAGGGGGAGTAGGCGGCGGGTCACCTGTGGACCGGGCATGTCGCTGCTCCTGGGTCTCGGGGGATGCGGCGTTCGTACGGAGGACGGCACGAGCCGTGCCGATGTGACACCTCCCGGCGCGCGGGCCCTCCCGAGCGTCGAACCGCCCTCCAGCGGGGGGTACCAGTCGCCGACCCCACTTCGAGCGGGCTGCACCAACGAAACACCCGTTTCGTTGGGAGCTGGATCAGTTGACGCAACACCGAACCGGTTAGAAGGTTGGCAAACTACGAACTGATAGCGTTCCGACCATGATCGACGAGGCCGCACGCTGCGGATACAGCAAGTGCCGGGCCGAGTTGCCACCTCCCGGCCCGCAGGGCGGCAGGCGGCGCTCCTTCTGCCGGGACACCCGTTGGGAGGGCGGGCGGACGTGTGCGCAGATGGCGCGCGGGGAGCGCGATGCGCTGGACGCGCTCGGCCTCGACTCGGGGCGCGCGACGTTCCGGCTCGACGCGGACCGGATGCGCGAGCACGTCGAGGCCGTGCGCGGCCCGGTGGTCGAGCTCGCCGGATCCCTGGACGCCGTGGCGACCCGGCTCGACGAGGTCGAGGGCAGCGCGCTCACGGCCGTGGAGGCCGCCAACCGGACGGCGGCGCAGGCCGAGGCTGCGCGCGTGGAGGCGCAACAGGCGGCGGAGCGGGCGCAGCGGGAGGCGAAGGAGGCGAAGGAGCGCGCCGGGCAGGCGGCCCAGGACCGCGCGGAGGCGGTGGAGCGGGCCGCGGCCGCCGCACGTCAGGCGCTGGAGTCGACCGAGGCGCTCGGGGCGGCCCGCCAGGTGGCCGAGGAGGCGTTGAACGCGCGTGGTGCGGCGCAGGAGCGCGCCGAGGCGGCGGTCCACCGCGCAGGCGAGGCCGAGCGGGCCGGGCGGGAGGCGGCGTTGCGGGCCGAGCGCGCCGAGGCCGAACGCGGGGCGGCCCAGGACCGCGCGCAGGAGTGGCGGGGCGAGGCCGAGCAGCTGCGGGCGGAGCTGTCCGCGGTGCGGGCCGAGCTCGCCGCCGCGGCGGATGCTCGTGACGCCGCCGCCCGGCGCGCAGAGGACGCGATCGGCGCGGTCGAGGGGGAACGCGAGGGGCGCCGGCGGGCCGAGCAGGAGCTCACCACCGTCCGCGAGCGGGCCGAGGCCGCGGCGGCACTGTGCCGGCGCTCGGACGCCGAGCTGGAACGGGCGCGGGCCGAGCTCGAGCGCGCCCACGCCGACGCCCGCCAGGCCCGCGCCGACGTCGACGCGCTGCGCGAGCGGGGCACCGACGAGCTGCGGGAGCTGGTCGTGGCGGCGCTCGACCGCGGGCACCGGCTTCGCGAGGGCGACCCGCGGTAGGTCTGGTCCCGGCCCGCGGGCTCAGGCGAGGGCGGCGACCAGCAGGGCGAAGGCGGCGATGATGACGGCGACGCGGACGTGGTGGAGGCGGTTCCAGCGGTTCACCTGCTCCTTCCAGTCGGCGGGTCGGTTCTCAGGGGTCCATGTCTTGCTCCGGTTGTTGATCGGGACGAGCAGCAGGATCGACATGATCACGCTGAGGATCAGCAATGCGCCTGCGGTGACGACGAGCCCGGTGCCGTCCTGGGGCCATCCGGCGATGGCCCAGACGGTGACGAGGGCGAGCGACGCGAGGTACCAGACCGGCATCACGGCGCCGAGCATGCGGCCCCCGTGGGCGTGGCCGAGTTGGCCGCTGTCCTCGGGGAGGGCGTTGAGGATCGGGTTGATGACGAAGGCGACGGAGAACTCCACCCCCACCATCACACCGACGACCACGGTGGTGACGACCTCGAGTGCGTTGAGCATGACGACCCTCTGTATCTAGCACTGCTAGCGGACGAGGCAACGCTAGCACTGCCGCTGCTCGTACGGCTAGCGGTGCTAGGATCGGTTCATGTCGGTACAGGACCGCAAGCAGCGCGAACGGGCGGAGCGCGAGCGCCTCATCGTGGCGACGGCCCGTGAGCTCGCCGAGCAGCAGGGTTGGGACGCGGTCACCACCCGCCTGCTCGCTCAGCGCATCGAATACAGCCAGCCCGTCCTCTACAGCCACTTCCGCGGCAAACGCGAGATCGTCGGGGCCGTTGCCCTCGAGGGTGCCGCCGAGATGGCCGTGGCGGTGCGGGCCGCGGCGTCCAGCGCGAACAGCCCGCGGGAGCGGGTCGCCGCCCTCGCCCGTACCTACCTCGACTTCGCCGCCCGCAACCCGGCGGTCTACGACGCCCTGTTCCAGCTCGACGGCGGCCTGGCGTTCGCGCAGGACGACACCCCCGAGCCCCTGAAGGACGCCTTCGCCGCGTTGCTGGAGAGCCTGGGCGAAGTCGCCGGGGACGGCGTCGACCCGGCGCTGTTCACCGAGGTGTTCTGGGCGTCCCTGCACGGCCTGGCGACCCTGACCCGTGCCGGACGGCTGCCGCCTGAGGACGTCGGGCCGAGGGTGGCGTTGCTGGTGGACCGGTTCGCCGTGGGCTGACGCAGGTCGAGGTGCGGATCAGGGTGACGCCTGGGCCCGGGTGGCCTAATGTCACCTCACCGTCCGTCACCGCCGCCTGTCGCTGCCCTGTCCCGGGGGTCTCCTGTGTCCGACCGCGCCACCTCTCCGACCAGCGCGACTCCCGCGCACCGCCTGCCCGTCCGCACGCTGCTCGCGGCGTCGGTCGGCAACGCCATCGAGTGGTACGACTGGACGGTCTACGCGACGTTCAGCATCTTCTTCGCGACGCAGATCTTCCCGTCCGGGGATCCCGCGCTCGCACTGATCAACACGCTGGCGACGTACGCGCTGGCGTTCTTCTTCCGCCCGCTCGGCGGCTGGCTGCTCGGCCGGTTCGCCGACCTGCACGGCCGGCGCACCGCGATGCTGTTGACGATCGTGCTGATGGCGGGCGGGTCGTTCATCATCGGGATCCTGCCGACCTTCGAGATGGTGGGCTGGCTGGCCCCGATCCTGCTGCTGCTCGCCCGGATCGGGCAGGGGATGTCGCTGGGGGGCGAGGTCTCGAACGCCTCGGCCTACCTCGCCGAGATCGCCCCGGCGGAACGGCGTGGCCGCTACTCGTCGTTCTTCTACATCTCCACCGGCTCGGCGGTGCTGATCGCGTCGCTGCTGGGGGCGCTGCTCACCGCGGTGATGTCGCGCGAGGACCTCGCCGCCTACGGCTGGCGGATCCCGTTCATCCTCGGCGGCGTCCTCGGGCTCGTGGGCCTGTGGCTGCGCCGGGCGATGCCCGAGACCGACCAGTTCGAGGAGAACAAGGTCAAGGCGCAGGCCCTGCGCCACCCGCTGCTCATGACGCTGCGCGAGCACCCCAAGGCCGTCGGCCAGCTCATCGCGTTCACGCTGCTCTCCACCCTCTGCTACTACACCTTCTTCTCCGCGCTCACGCCGTTCGCGGTGAGCTCGCGCGGGGCAGACGCCGGCCAGGTCTTCACCGCCCTGTCGATCGCGACGGCGCTGTTCGTGGCACTCCAGTACCCGATGGGCGCGCTGTCGGACCGGTTCGGCCGCAAGCCGCAGCTGCTGGTCTGGTCGGCGGCGACGGCCGTGCTGATCGTGCCGTTGTCCAGCCTGATCGGGCCGGGGCTGTGGAACATGCTCGTGGTGTTCTGCGTGGGGCTCGGGCTTTACACGGCGATGACCTCGATCGCCCCGGCGGTCATGAGCGAGCTGTTCCCCACCGAGCTGCGCGGCCTCGGCATCGGCGCCTGGTACAACCTCACGGTCGCGACGTTCGGCGGCACGGCCCCGCTGGTGATCCAGGCGCTGTCCGGCGCGGGCCTGGCACAGGTCTTCTTCTGGTACGTCGCCGGGGGTGCCGTGCTCGCGTTCCTGGTGATCCTCACACTGCCCGAGACGAAGGGGCAGGTGCTGCGGTGACCACCGCCGTCGAGCTGCTGGGCGAGCTGATCCGGTTCCGCACGGTCGGCGGCGGTGAGGGCGCCGCCGCGCGGCACTGCGCCACCCTGGCCGAGGGGGCCGGGCTCACCACCCGGCTGCTGGAGTGGGAACCGGGACGCGAGCAGCTCGTCGCGCGCACCACGGGCGGTGACGGTCCTCCGCTGACGTTCACCGGGCACCTCGACACCGTGCCCGTCGCGCCCGATGACTGGTCGGTGGACCCGTGGGCCGCCGCGCGCGACGGCGACAAGGTGGTGGGCCGCGGCGCCAGCGACATGAAGTCCGGCGTGGCCGCGGCGCTCGCGGCCACCGTCGCGCACGCCGCGCGCCCGCACAGCTGCCGCGGCGTGCAGCTGGTGCTCACGGCGGGGGAGGAGACGGGCTGCACCGGGCTCGTCCGCCTCGATGCGCCGGAGCGGGACGCGATCGCTCGTGGCGGCCCGCTCGTGGTCGCCGAGCCGACGGCCAACGAACTCGTGCTCGGGCACAAGGGCGCGCACTGGATGCGGCTGCGCGCCACCGGCCGGGCCGCCCACGGCTCCGCGCCGGAGCTGGGGGACAACGCCGCCGTCCGGCTGGCGCGGGCCGCGGTCGCCCTGCACGACCACGCCGGCTGGCCCCGGCACGACCGGTTCGGTCCGGTCACCGCGAACGTCGGTGTGCTGCGCGGCGGGGTGGCACCCAACGTCGTGCCCGATGCTGCGGAGCTGCTGCTCGACGTCCGCACCGTCCCGGGAGTGGACCCCGCCCGGCTGCGGGCCCAGGTGGGGCTGCTGGCCGGGGAGCGCGTGGAGGTGGCCGACCACGTGGTGCTGCCGCCGCTGGACACCGGTGCCGACGACCCGTTCGTGGGGATGGTCCGCGCGGCGCTGCAGGCCGGTGGGCTACCCGACGACGTCGCGCCACCGGCACGGTTCTTCACCGACGCCTCGGTGCTGGCCGGCCTGTTGGGTGACGGGGACGCGGCCCCGACCGTGGTGCTCGGCCCGGGCGAACCCGACCAGTGCCACGTGGTGGACGAGTACTGCCTCGCCACGCGCGTGGAGCAGGCGGTCACGGTGTACGAGGAGCTGCTCGCCCGCTGGTGCGCGCCGGCCTGAGCGCAGGCTGCGCGACACACACGCGCCCAGGCCCCGACTCGCGGGGTGGGTGCACACCTCACCTCCGCGAGTCGGGGTGTGAAACGCGCGAGTCGGGGCCTGGGACGCGCGGATCGCGCTGTGGGCGCGCGCGAGTCGCGGGCCGGGGGTGTCTGGCCCGGGATCAGACGAGCGGGCTGCTCGCCAGCACCCGGACGGCCTCGGCCACGGCGGCGCGGCGGGCCACCCGCACGGCGGTCTCGATGGGGCGCAGGGCCTCGCGGCGGGCCGTGGCGGCCGACGCGGAGAGCGCGCCACCGGGCTCGTCGACGGACGCGGCGGCGAGGATCGCCTCCACCTCGTCGGCGTGCTGCAGCACCCGCAAGGCCTGCGGCGGCATCCCGTCGGGCCACAGCGACGCCGGCCGCGCCCGCAGCGCGGCGGCGATCTCCTCGCGGACACCCGGGCGGTGGCGGGCCACGCCCAGTGAGGTGAGGACCGAGGCCGAGCGGCGCACCTCGTCGCGCAGCTCGCGCTCGGCCTGGCTCAGCGCCACGAACTCGGGGGGCGGTCCGGGCTCGGCGACCGAGTGGACCGTCCAGCGCAGGACACCGTCGGCCACCGGGGCCGGCACGATGCCCAGGCCCACGCCCAGGCTCGTCTCGGGGAACAGCACACCCTCGCCCGCCTCGGTGGCGGCCCGGCTGAACGCCCCCGGACCGGGCAGACCGCGCACGTCGCCGGGAACCGGCAGGACCAGGCGGGCGGGACCGACGGCGTCGTGGCCGCCCGCTGCCCGGCGCAGCGCCGCGAGCAGGAACGTCAGCGACGATCCCCGCTCGCCGGGTGGCGGGAGGGCGGTGCGGCGCGCGGTGTCCACGTCGGCGGCCTGGACGTCGTGCGCGTCGGCCCAGGGCGCGAGCGCGTCCAGGACGTCGTCGGGCGCAGCGGCGCCCACCAACCAGGCCGAGGCCCACACGGTGGCGGTGGCGGAGGGGCAGGGCACCGAGCCAGGCTAACCACGTCCGGGTGCGGAGGCACTGCCGCGTGGGGGTGAAGCCGAATACGCTGAGTCGTCGCAGCTCACGACGGGTGATCCGGCGTGTCGCGCGGGACGCGCCGCCGCGGGGGGTAGCGAACCCGCCCCGGGAAGGCGCGTGTCGGGCACCGGATCCGGGACCCGCTGCCGGTAGAACGGTGCCCGTGACCCGTGCGCACGACTACCGAGGGGCGTTCGGCGCCGACGGCACCCGCGTCCGCAGCCGCAAGCAGATCCCGGAGGTGCCCGCCGAACCCGGCCTCGTGGTGGAGGATCCCGCCAGCGGCTACTGCGGGGCGGTCGTCGCGATCGACGTCCGCGGCGTCACGCTGGAGGACCGCCACGGCGGCAGGCGGGTCTTCCCGCTGCGCCCGGCCGCGTTCCTCGTCGAGGGCGCGCCGGCCACGCTCGTCGTCCCGAAGCGAGCGCCCGCCGCCCCCACGCGCTCGGCGTCGGGCTCGGTGCGGGTGCAGGGGCACACGGCGCGGACGGCTCGCGCGGCCCGGATCTGGGTGGAGGGCCTGCACGACGCGGAGCTCGTCGAGCGGGTGTGGGGCCACGACCTGCGCGTCGAGGGCGTGGTCGTGGAGCCGATGCACGGGATGGACGACCTCGCCGCGGCCGTCGCGGAGTTCGGGCCGGGACCGCAGCGGCGGCTCGGCGTGCTCGTCGACCACCTGGTCCAGGGGTCGAAGGAGACCCGCGCCGCCGCGTCCGTCGCCGGACCGAACGTGCTGGTCACCGGACACCCCTATGTCGACGTCTGGCAGGCCGTGAAGCCCTCGGTCGTCGGCATCCGGGCCTGGCCCGAGGTGCCGCGCGGTACCGACTGGAAGACCGGGGTGTGCCGGGCGCTGCGCTGGGGGGAGCCCGCCGACGGCGCCCGCCGGGTGCTCGGCGCCGTGCGCGACTACCGCGATCTGGAGACCCCGCTGATCGGAGCGGTGGAACAACTCATCGATTTCGTGACGACCTGATCGAACCCCCATCGGCGAGCGACGTCGATCTGGAAGGATCAGGCACCATGACGGCCGCTGTGATCTGGCTCATCCTCGGCGTCGTCCTGGTCGTGGCGGAGGTGCTGTCCGGCGAGTTCGTCCTGCTGATGCTCGGCGGGGGCGCGCTCGCGGCGGGAGGCGTGTCGCTGCTCGTGGGCGGCCCGGTCGTCGGCGGCGTCGTGTTCGCCGTCGCGTCGGTGCTGTTGCTGCTCGCGGTGCGCCCGGCGTTGCGAAAGCGGCTGGACCGGGGCGTCGACTCCGGGGCCATGCACCACGAGGCGCTGCTGGGCAGCACCGCGGTGGTCGTGGCCCGGGTGGACGGGCACGGTGGCCGGGTCAAGATCGGCGGAGACCTGTGGTCGGCGCGCACGACCGAGGGGCACGAGGCCATCGAGCCCGGCGCCCAGGTCACCGTGCTGAGCATCTCCGGTGCCACCGCGGTGGTCGTCGCACAGGACTGACATCATCCCCGCGCCGCTGCATGACAGCGGTCGTCGGGGACAAGGAGGGGGAACCATGACCGAAGGCACAGTGCTGCTGGTCATCGTCGTGCTGCTGGTACTGCTCGTGGTCGTGTCGCTGGTGAAGGCGGTGCAGATCATCCCGCAGGCCACGGCCGCGGTGATCGAGCGGTTGGGGCGGTTCAAGGGGACCGCAGATCCGGGCCTGGTGTTCCTGGTGCCGTTCGTCGACCGGGTGCGCGAGCGCATCGACCTGCGCGAGCAGGTCGTGTCGTTCCCGCCCCAGCCGGTGATCACCCAGGACAACCTGACCGTCAACATCGACACCGTCGTCTACTTCCAGGTGACCGACCCGAAGTCGGCGATCTACGAGATCTCCGACTACATCACCGGCGTCGAGCAGATCACCACGACGACCCTGCGCAACGTCGTCGGGGGCATGACCCTGGAGGGCACGCTCACCTCCCGCGACCAGATCAACACGGTGCTGCGCGGCGAGCTGGACGAGGCCACCGGCCGCTGGGGCATCCGCGTGGGCCGGGTGGAGATCAAGGCGATCGACCCGCCGCAGTCCATCCAGGAGTCGATGGAGCGGCAGATGAAGGCCGACCGCGAGAAGCGGGCCATGATCCTCACCGCCGAGGGTCAGCGGGAGTCGGCGATCCGCAGCGCGGAGGGGCAGAAGCAGAGCCAGATCCTCACCGCCGAGGGCGCCAAGCAGGCCGCCATCCTCGACGCCGAGGCCGAGCGGCAGTCGTCCATCCTGCGCGCGCAGGGCGCGCGAGCGGCCCGCTACCTCGAGGCGCAGGGTGAGGCGAAGGCCATCGAGAAGGTCTTCGCGGCGATCAAGGCCGGCCGGCCGACACCGGAGCTGCTGGCCTACCAGTACCTGCAGACCCTGCCGGAGATGGCGCAGGGCGAGGCCAACAAGGTCTGGATGGTCCCCAGCGACTTCGGCAAGGCCCTCGAGGGCTTCACGCGGATGCTCGGTGCGCCGGGCGAGGACGGTGTCTTCCGCTTCGAGCCCTCGCCGGTGGAGGAGCACGTCGGGCAGACCCGGCCCCAGGACGACGATGAGTCGATCAAGGACTGGTTCGACACGGCCACCGATCCCGCGATCGCGAAGGTCGTCGCCGACGCCGAGGCGCAGGCCCGCAAGGAGGTGCCGCCGATCGGCGCGCCGGTGCAGGACACGCCCTCACCGTCCTCCACGCCCTCGCCGAGCCCGCGGCCGTCGAGCGTGTCCCGGCACCTGCCGCCGCCGGCGCTCGAAGGCAACGGTGTGGCGTCCGTCCCGCAACGGCAGGAGCAGCCGCCCACGGCGCAGGCGTCCGACCCGGATGCCGGAAGCGCCCTGCCGACCCCGCCGAGCGGGTTCCCGCAGGTACCCGACGACCGGGGCAACGGTCCGCGCCCCGGTGGCGCGTCCTCGCCCCAGTAGCAGCCGGGCGCGACACACCCACCCGCACACCCCGACTCGCAGTGAGGATGTAGGGGAGCCCCGCAGCGGTCGTTCTGGCTCACCGACTCGCTGACCGTGGTGTCCTGCGCCCGATCTGCCGGGTGACCGCTGCGG
>NZ_NKYF01000002.1 GCF_002262885.1 Pseudonocardia sp. MH-G8
TCATCCGATGCCTCAAACGCTACGTCGCCCGCGAGGTCTACACCGCCCTAACCCACAGCCACCAAGATCTTCAGATCACGGGTTGACTTCCATAGGAGCATCGGGAGAGGGGGTACGCGGGTGCGCTGCCCTTCCGCGAGTCGCGGTCCCCCGCGCGCGAGTCGCGGTCCCCGACGCGCGAGTCGGGGTCCTCAGCCCGCGAGTCGCGGGCTGGGTGTGGCTGTCTCGCGGGCTACGTGGAGGTGTCGCTGAAGAGGTGCTCGAAGGCGCGGAGGTTGGCCAGGCTCTCGCCGCGGTCCTGGCGCCAGGCGTGCTCGCGGCGGATCGACGTGGCGAAGCCCAGCTCGAGCAGGGTGTTGAAATCGCCGTCCGCGGCTTCCAGGACCTGACCCAGCACGCGGTCGAGCTCGTCGGAGGTGACCGCGTGCAGGCCGACCCTGCCGATCAGGTGGATGTCGCCGATCCGGTCCAGCGCGTAGTGGACGCCGTAGAGGCGGGCGTTGCGTTGCAGTAGGAACCGGTAGACGGCCTCGTGGTCCTCGTCGGGCTGCCGGCAGACGAACGCCTGGACGAAGAGTGCGTGCTCGCGCACCACCAGCCAGCAGTGGGTCTGCAGCCGGTTGGTGCCGGGCAGCGTCACGAGGAACTGCCCCGGCTCGCGGCGGTGGTGCTCGACGCCCAGCTCGGCGAGCGCGTCCGCCGTGGTGGCGTCGACGGTCTGCGGGTCGGTCACGGCTCGATCATCCCGGCCGCCAGCCGCGCCCGCATGGCCTGCCGCTGCCGGTCCGCGAACTCCGCGGCCGCACCGGCGTAGGTGTCGAGCAGGGCGTCCGTGGTGCGGTCCCAGGAGAAGCAGCGGGCGTGGGGAACCGCAGCGGCGCCAAGCTCGTCGCGGCGCCGCGGTGCGAGGGCGGCGGCGGCCAGCGCGTCGGCCCACTGCGCGTCGCCGTGCCCGTCGACGAGCAGGCCGGATCGGCCGTCGGCCACGGCGACCGGGAGCCCGCCGACGCGCGCGGCCACCACCGGGGTGCCGCAGGCCTGCGCCTCCAGCGCCACGAGCCCGAAGGACTCGTTGTGGCTCGGCACCGCGACCACGTCCGCGGCGCGGTAGACGTCCACCAGCCCGTCGCGGGTCTGGGGCGGCAGGAAGCGCACCACGTCGGTGATCCCCAGCGCCGCGGCGAGGCCCTGCAGCGCGGCCGGCTCGGCGAGTCCGCTGCCCGAGGGGCCGCCCGCCACGAGGACGACGAGCCGGGCCCGCAGGCCCGGGTCGCGGCGCAGCATCTCGGCTGCCGCGCGCAGCAGCACGTGCGGGGCCTTGAGCGGCTGGATCCGCCCGGCGAACGCCAGCACCACGGCGTCCGGGGCGATCCCGAGGGCCCGGCGGGCGGCGACGCGGTCGCCGGGGGTGAACCGGGCGAGGTCGACGCCGGGCGGGATGGCCACCGTGCGCCCCGGGTCGGCGCCGTAGAGCTCGACGAGCTGGCGCGTCTCCTCGTCGGTGTTGCTGATCAGCCGGTCGGCCTCGGCCACCACCTGGTCCTCGCCGATCAGCCGGGCCATCGGCTCGGGCGCGTCACCGTGGGCGAGCGCCGCGTTCTTGACCTTGGCGAGCGTGTGGGCGCTGTGCACCAGCGGCACGCCCCACCGGTCGCGCGCGAGCCATCCGACCTGACCGGAAAGCCAGTAGTGCGAGTGCACGACGTCGTAGTGGCCGGGCTCGTGGCGCGCCTCGGTGCGCAGCACGCCCGCGGTGAACGCGCAGAGCTGGCTGGGCAGGTCGTGCTTGCCGAGGCCCTCGAACGGCCCGGCGACGACGTGGCGCACGAGCACGCCGGGCGCCAGCTCCGCCACCGGCGGCTGCTCCGACGAGGTGGCGCGGGTGAAGACCTCGACGGCGACGCCGCGACGGGCCATGCGGGTGGCCGTCTCCACGATGTAGACGTTCATGCCACCCGCGTCGCCGGTGCCCGGTTGCTCGAGCGGCGAGGTGTGGACGGACAGCAGGCAGACCCGGCGAGGTCGCCGCGGCACGCCCGCGCTGGCGGAGGTCACGACCCTGTCTAGCACGCGAACGGGGACTTCACCCGGACGTGTCGTCCTCGTCGATCAGGCCCAGCAAGGCGTGCACCGGATCGCTCGCGTGCCAGTGCCCGGCCGCATCGCGCCAGGTGGGCACCGGGAACCGGCCGGTGTGCGGCCGTCGCAGCGTCACGTGCAGTGCGTCGTGGACGGTGAGCTCGCCCGGCGGCACGGCGATCCCGAGGGTGTGGCACGCCACGACGACGCCGGGCAGCTCCGCCCACCGGACGCGCTCACCGTCGCCGTCGACCACGGCCTCGGTGATGTCGGAGGCGAGCGGGAGGTCGAGCAGCTCGGCCAGCGGGCCCGGATCACCGCCCGTCACCAGCTCGCCGGCCGGCAGCACGGCGGCGAGCCACGGCCGGTCCAGCACCATCGCGACGTCGACGTCCGCGACGGTGCCGTCCAGCGCCCGGACCTGCTCCGGCAGCGCGAGGTCATCGGGGTCGACGTGACCGTCGGCCACGGCGTCGGCGAGCTCGGCGTAGGCCTGCGCCGCGAGCGCCACGTCGGGCCGACGCGCGGGATCGGCGAGGCGGGCGAGCAGGTCGGCGGCCGCGGCGGTGTCGCTCACGTGCAGGTCGGCGCGCACCCCGATCGCGGCCAGCACCGCCTCGTCCGGCCCTGCGGGCGCGGGGTCGTACAGCGCCGCGAGCGCGGTGGCCGACTCCAGGCGCCAGTGCGTGGGACGGCTCCCGCCGAGACGGGCGTGGCGGGAGAGCCACCACGCGGCGTAGGAGCCGGGCTCGGTGATCGCCGCGCGGGTGTCGCGATCGCCCGCCAGCAGCGCGAGAGCCGCGGGCCACGCGTCGTCGGCGACCAGGTCCAGGTCGCGCAGCGCCACCAGCCGGGTGGGCGGGGCGGGAAGCGAGTCCCACCAGCGCTCCTCGTCGTCGAGGTCGTGGTCGGGGGCCTGCGGCTCCTCGTCCACCAGCACCGCGAACCCGTCCACGACGCCGACGGCCCGCAGCGCCGCCACCGGCACCTGCGCGGCGAACTCCGCGTCGAGGGCGTCGAGCGGGACGTCGTCGGCGAGCAGGGGGCGCAACGCGGCGTCGGGGAGCATCAGCTCGTCGGCCCGGGCCGGTCGGCCCTCGGCGTCCGGGAGGGCCAGCGCGGCCAGCGACTCGGGAGCGCTCCCGGTCTCGGCCACCAGTGCGAGCACGGCCTCGGCCAGCGGTCGCATGTCGAGTCCGGCCTCGGCGTCGTCCACCGACCGCGCGACGGCCTCGACGAGCGCGGGGTGCTCCAGCAGCGCCGCAGGTTCCGCGACACCGGCTCCCAGCCGGTCGAGCAGGGGATGCACGGCGTCGGGGTGCGCGACGTGCAGGCCCGGCAACCCCAGTGCGGCGAGCCGGTCACCAGGCCGTGAGTGGATATCGGTGCTGGAGCACTCGTTGCCACTCACGGCCTGGTCGGGGGAGACCAGGACGGTGGCGGGGCCGGCGGCGGTACGGCCGTCGGCGAGCGGCACGGGCAGTGCGCGCAGCTCGTCCACGGCACCGGGCACGGTGTCGGCGAGCGGCTCGAGGGCCGCGTACAGCGCCCGCCACCACGGCGGTTTCCGATCGACCCCGAACAGCCTGCTCACCAGCTCGGCGAGCGGCATCCGGTGCACGGCGAGCTCGGCGAGCACCGGGGCGGTTCCGGGGGCCACCGGCGCCACGAGCCGGTCGAACCCGGCCTCGACCAGCAGCGCGGGCAAGGCCGCCGCAGGCCCGTCGAGCGCCGGGACGTCGAGCCACTCGGCCCGCCCGGGCGTCAGCTCGGCACCGGTGGCGGCGGGCAGCCACGCGGCCGCGCGCAGGGCGTCACCCAGCAGGCCGCGCAGCCGCCCGTCCAGCTCGGAGCGGGGGAACCCCGGCTCGGGGACGAGGGTGAGCCGCGCGCCAGGAGCAGCGGCCCGCACCAGCTCGACGTAGGACTGCGCGGCACCGGCGAGCACGGCGTCGGTGGCCGGACCGGTGCGCGCCCGCCTGCGGTCGGGCTCGAGCGGCACGGTGGCGATCAGGCGGGCCGGCAGGGAGAGCCGCTCGCCGGTGGCCGTGGGGGCGTGCAGGACGTCGGCGCGCAGCGGCTCCGGAGCGCCGTCCACGTCGAGCGGCAACGCCCAGCAGACCGACCAGTCCCGCCGCCCGCGGTGCTCCACCGCCTCCGTCCGGGCCTCGGCGTCGTCGAGCCGGCCGGCGCGGCGCGCGAGCAGCCAGCGGCGGCCGTCGATCGTCACCTCCCCCGGGCCGGGACCGTCCGCCCGCACGAGGACGTCGTCGCCGACGGCGATCTCGACGAGATCGGGCAGCGCGAGCAGCAGGTCGGCGGCGGTCTCGCGGGCCGCGGCGAGGAGGGCGGCGCCGTCGGTGCCGGACCGCAGCGGCAGCCGGACCTCGGTGTCGTAGCCCTGCGGTGGCTGCTCGTCCACGGGCCAGGCCAGGCGCAGGACCGGCGGACCGTCGCGGCGTGCCAGCTCCGCGGCGACGGCGGGCAGCGTCGCGACCTCCTCGGCCGTGCGCACGGCGGAGAACGTGATCCCGCCGGAGGTGCTCAGCACCCGCGGCGCGTCCGACACCGCCAGTACGGCGGCGAACCCGACCCCGAAGCGCCCGACCGAGCCCGGGTCGTCGCGCTTGGCCGAGGCGCGCAGCGAGGCGAGCGCGGCCACCCCGGACGCGTCGAGCGGGGCGCCGTTGTTGGCGACGGCGAGTTCGCCGCCCTGCAGCGCCACCCGTAGCCGCCCCGGGACGCCCGCCGCTCGGGCGGCGTCAGCGGCGTTCTGCGCGAGCTCGACGAACCACGCATCCGCGTAGCCGCCGAGGCGCAGGTCCTCCTCGGCGTTGGCGTCCTCGCGGAACCGGGTGGGCGAGCCCGCCCAGGAGGCGAGGACGGCGGCGCGCAACGCCGCCGTGCCGAAGGGGTCGGTCACTCCCGCGAGCCGGTGATCTCCAGGTCGACCCCGTCGTCGTAGACGAGCTCGGCGACGGCCACCGGTGACGTCGACTCCGGCTGCACGTCCGAGTGTGCGCCGCAGCCGAAACCGACCTCGACGACAGCGCCGTCGGCGGGGGCGTACTCGTTGCCGCACGCACCGAAGGCCGCGCGCAGCGAGCCCGCGAGCGGGAGGAAGAAACCGCAGGTGCCACACGTGCCGGGGGCGGCACGGGCCATGTCGGAGGCCGGGCCGTGCGGGCCGTCGTGCCAGCGGCGCGCCGCCTGCTCGCGCCCGTGGCGCGACAGGACGCTGCGCCGGCCGAGGCCCACCTCGCGGGCGACCTCCTCGACGGCCGGGTCGTCGGACGCGACGTAACCGGGCACCAGCCGCGGGTCGTCCTCCGGCGCGGGCAGCAGGTCGCCGATGCCGAGGTCGCCGGGCCGGACGCGCTCGTGCCACGGCACCCAGCTCGGCGCCACCAGCGCGTCGGGGCCGGGCAGCAGGACGACCTCGCTGACGGTGACGGGCTCGTCGGCGCCCGCCGCGGCGAGCGTGACCGACCAGCGCCAGCCGCGGTAGCCGCCCTGGGTGGCCGCGAAGTGGTGGGTGACCGCGTCGGCGCCTTCGGCGACGGCCTCCAGGTGCGCACCGACGGCCCCGTGGGCGGCCTGCCGGCCGAGATCCGCCGCGGCCTCCTCGACCGCTGCGGACCGGGCCTGCTCCACCGCGTCCACGAGCCGGGCGGGCGGGTCGAGGGTCGGTAGGGCGTTCACCGAAGGGATTGTGCCACCCTCTCCGACATGACCTTCGGGCGTGCACTGCTCGGGGCGCTGGTGCTGGTGGTCGGCGGGTGTGCTGCCGCGGCGCCTGCCCCGGTCGACCAGGTGGAACAGCTGCGTCCGGAGGTGCTCGCCGAGCTGCCGCACGACCCCGATGCGTTCACCCAGGGCCTCGAGTTCGCCCCGGACGGCGCGCTGTACGAAGGCACCGGCCGGGCCGGGCGCTCGCAGCTGCGCGAGCTGGACCCGGCCACCGGGGAGGTCCTGCGGTCGGTGCCGCTGCCCGGCGAGCTGTTCGGCGAGGGGATCACCGTCGTCGACGACAGGATCTGGCAGCTCACCTGGACCGACGGCGTCGCCCTCGAGTGGGACCGCGCCGGGTTCACGCTGCGGCGCGAGGTGCCGATCGAGGGCGAGGGGTGGGGCCTCTGCCGCGACGGCGACCGCCTCGTCCGCAGCGACGGCACCGACCGGCTGCGCTTCCACGACCCCGACACGTTCGCCGAGACCGGTTCCGTCCAGGTGACGCTCCACGGGGAGCCGGTCACCGAACTCAACGAGCTGGAGTGCGTCGACGGCCAGGTGTGGGCGAACGTCTGGCAGACCGACCGGATCGTGCGCATCGACCCGGGTGACGGCCGCGTCACCGCCGAGGTGGACGCCGCCGGGCTGCTCGACGCCGACCGCCGCGCGGACACCGACGTCCTGAACGGGATCGCGGCTGCGGGAGACGGCGAGTACCTGCTCACGGGCAAGCTCTGGCCGGTCACGTTCCGGGTGCGCTTCACCCCGGCGTGAGACACCCGAACGCGTCCGGACGCGGGTGCGATGAGCAAGAATGGACGGCGTGGCCCGGTTCGACTCCTCCCAGTCCCGCCGCGGCCGCCGTGGCCGTCGCGGCTGGGTAGGCGTGGACGACACCGCGCGGCCCGTCGGCGGCCCGACCGCGCCGGAGGAGGCGCCCGCCGGCGCCCAGCACGACGGCGCCCAGCACGACGCCCGGTACGAGCCGCGCAGGCGCTACCCCTGGCACGACGACCCGGACTACGACCCGGCAGCCCACCGGCGCACCCCGCAGACGCGCCCGTGGACGCCTCCTCCCGCCGACGCGGCCCCCCTCGAACCGGGCTCCCGGCCGCACGAGGAGCCGACCCGCGCCCTCCCCCAGGAGGACACCGCCCCGACCGCGTCCCCGCCCGGGGAGGAGCCGCCCACCCGGCGCATGCCGCGCAAGCTCACCGTCACGCGTGTGGCGGCGCTGCGCAGCCGCGAGCTGACCGAGGGCGGGATCCGCGCGTTCCACCGCGCCACCACGGCCGACGGCGCCGACCGCTCCGGGCTCACGGCCCTCACCTACGCCACGATGGTCACCTACGCGATGGACGCCGCGGTGGCCGTCGCGCTGGCCAACACCCTGTTCTTCGCTGCGGCAACGGCCGAGAGCAAGACCAACGTCGCGCTCTACCTGATCATCACGGTGGCTCCGTTCGCGCTGGTGGCACCGGTCATCGGGCCGATGCTCGACCGCCTGCAACGCGGACGTCGGGCCGCGCTGGCCATCTCGTTCGCGGGGCGGGCGGTGCTCGCGCTCGTGATGGCCTTCAACTACGACAACTGGATGCTCTACCCCGCCGCGCTCGGCGCGATGGTGCTGAGCAAGTCGTTCTCCGTGCTCAAGGCGGCCGTCACCCCGAGGGTGCTGCCACGAGCGATCACCCTGGTCACCACCAACTCGCGGCTCACCACGTTCGGTCTCGTCGCGGGCGGGGTGTCCGGGGGGATCGCCGCCGGCGTCGCCGCCCTGTGGGGCTCGCCCGGCGCGCTGTTCTACACGGCGGCGGTCGGGGTGCTCGGCACGGTCCTGTGCCTGCGCATCCCGCGTTGGGTCGAGTCGACGGCAGGCGAGGTGGCCGCCACCTTGCGCAGCACGGCACGGGGCAGGCGCACGCCGATGGGCATGCGCGTCACCGTCGCGCTGTGGGGCAGCGGCGCGATCCGGGTGCTCACCGGGTTCCTCACGCTGTTCGTCGCGTTCGTGGTGCGCGGGCAGTCCGAAGCCGATCCGACGCGCCAGCTGCTCCTGATCGGCATCGTCGGCGCCGCCGCCGGGATCGGCTCGTTCACCGGCAACGCCGCGGGGGCGCACCGCAGCTTCGGCAAGTCCGACGCCGTGATCGTCTCCTGCATCACCGCCGCGGTCGTCGTCAGCACGGTGGCCGCGGTGTTGCCGGGTATCGCCACCGCCGCGCTCGTCGGCCTGGTCGGCGCCGCGGCGAGCGCGCTGGCCAAGGTCTGCCTCGACGCGGTGATCCAGCGCGAACTGCCCGACGAGTCCCGCGCGTCGGCGTTCGGGCGCTCGGAGACCGTGCTCGCGCTCGCCTGGGTGTTCGGCGGGGCACTGGGCGTGCTGCTGCCCCACGACACCTTCTGGCTGGGGTTCACCGTGGTCTCCGTGGTCGTCGCGCTCGCAGGCGCGCAGTCGGCGCTGCTCGCGCGCGGGCGCAGCCTGCTTCCCTTCATGGGGCCGCGGGGCCGGGCCGAGCGCGCACGGGACCCGCGCGTCGGGTGAGCCGGTACTCCCCGGGCGCCGCCCGGCCCTTCCGTACGGTGGTGGCGTGCCGCGCCGCCTGCTCGCCCTGCCCGTCGCCGCGCTGATCCTCGCCGGTTGCGCAGGCCAGGAAGCGCCGCCGCCGGCTCCGGACACGACGCCCCCGCAGGTGACGTTCGCGGTCGGCGGGACCAGCGCCGTGGCCCGCCCCACGCAGTACTGCGACCTGCGGCTCACCGACTGCACCGCCGACCCCGCCGCGCCCGTCGCGCTCCCGGTGCCGCCCGACACCCCCGTGGTGGTCACGGTGCCGCCGGAGATCGCGGAGACACCGTGGCAGGTGGTGTTCAGCTACCGCGACACCACCGGCGCCCAGGTCGACCAGCGCAGCCCCGTGTTCCCGCCGAACGCTCCGGGCCTCGAACTCGCACCCGACGAGCAGAGCCGCTACTGGACCCTGCAGCTCCCGACCCCGGATGCCCAGCTGGTGACCGCCGAGGTGCAGCAGTACGGGCCGCCGCCGCAGGCGAACCCCGAGACGGGCGAGATCGACTTCCCGATCCGGGCGAGCTGGGTGCTCACCGCCACGAGCTGACGGCGAGGCCGGTGTCAGCCGTCGAGGTCACGGGCGACCGCCCGCACGACGTCGGCGGCGAGCTTGCTGGTCTTGCGGTCCGGGTAGCGGCCGCGGCGCAGGTCGGGCTGCACGCGCGTCTCGAGCACGCGGATCATGTCCTCGATGAGGCTGTGCAGGTCCTCCGCCGGGCGACGGGTGGACTCGACGACGGACGGCGGCTTGTCGACCAGGCGCACCGACAGCGCCTGCGGGCCGCGCCGGCCCTCGGCCATCCCGAACTCGACGCGCTGCCCCGCCTTCAACCCCTCCACCCCGGCCGGCAGCGCAGCTTTGCGGACGTAGACGTCCTCGCCGCCGTCCTGAGCGAGGAACCCGAAGCCCTTTTCGGCGTCGTACCACTTGACCCTGCCGGTCGGCACCCTGTTCACCCGTTCCTCGATCGATCCGACGTCCTGCGGCGCCACGGTGGACCGCATGACGAACGCGCCCCGGATGCCTGGCCGCCGCTTGGTCGGGCGCGACACCGGAACGCGTGCTCACCACCCTAGTCGGCGAGCGCTCCGCTGCCCACCCGTTCTGGGCGCGGAGCGGCCATGATCGCCGGTACCGGATCACGCGTTGCGGATCGCCGCCGCGTCGCCCAGGTCCAGCAGGTCCACGCTCCGCTCGCGCATCTCGACCTTGCGCACCTTGCCGGTGACCGTCATCGGGAACTCCTCGACCACCAGCACGTAACGCGGGATCTTGTAGTGCGCCAGCTTGCCGGTGGCGAACTCGCGCACGCCCTCGGCCGTCAGCTCGGGGGCGCCCTCGCGCAGCGTCACCCAGGCGCACAGCTCCTCGCCGTGGCGGGCGTCGGGCACACCGATCACCTGCGCGTCGAGGACGTCGGGGTGGGTGTAGAGGAACTCCTCGATCTCCCGCGGGTACACGTTCTCCCCACCGCGGATCACCATGTCCTTGATCCGGCCGGTGATGTTCACGTAGCCGTCGCCGTCCATCACGCCGATGTCACCGGTGTGCATCCAGCGGGCCCGGTCGATCGACTCCGCGGTCTTCTCCGGCTCGTCCCAGTAGCCGAGCATCACCGAGTAGCCGCGGGTGCACAGCTCGCCGGGCTCGCCGCGGGGCAGGGTCAGGCCGGTGTCCGGGTCGACGATCTTGACCTCGACGTGCGGGTGCACCCTCCCGACGGTCGACACGCGCCGCTCGAGGGAGTCGTCGGCCCGGGTCTGGATCGACACCGGCGACGTCTCGGTCATGCCGTAGCAGATCGTCACCTCCGTCATGCCCATCCGGTCGACGACCTGCTTCATCACCTCCACCGGGCACGGCGAGCCGGCCATGATCCCGGTCCGCAGCGAGGACAGGTCGTAGGTCTCGAACTCCGGGTCGTTCAGCTCGGCGATGAACATCGTCGGCACCCCGTACAGCGAGGTGCAGCGCTCCTGCGCGACCGCCGTCAGCGTCGCCTTCGGGTCGAACCCCGGCCCGGGGATCACCATGGTGGCCCCGTTGGTGGTGCAGCCGAGGTTGCCCATCACCATGCCGAAGCAGTGGTAGAAGGGCACCGGGATGCAGACGCGGTCATCAGGTGTGTAGCCGCAGAGCCGGCCCACGAAGTAGCCGTTGTTGAGGATGTTGTGGTGCGACAGGGTCGCGCCCTTCGGGAACCCCGTGGTGCCCGACGTGTACTGGATGTTGATCGGGTCGTCCGGGCTGAGCTGCGCCTGCAGCCGGGCGAGCTCTGCGCGGTCGCCCTGCCGGCCGGCCGCCACCACCTCGTCCCAGTCGGGCGTGCCGATGAGGATGACCTTGCGCAGCGCCTCGCACCTGGGGCGGACCTGCTCGATCATCGCCGCGTAGTCCGACGTCTTGAAGCTCGTGGCCGCCACCAGCACCGAGATGCCGGCCTGGTTGAGCACGAACTCCAGCTCGTGGGTGCGGTAGGCCGGGTTGATGGTGACGAGGACCGCGCCGATCTTCGACGTGGCGTACTGCACCAGCGTCCACTCGGCCACGTTCGGCGCCCAGATCCCGATGCGGTCGCCCTTCCCCAGGCCGGCGGCCAGCAAGCCGAGCGCGACGGTGTCGACGTCCTCGCGCAGGGAGCCGTAGGTCCAGCGGCGCCCGGTGGGCACCTCGACGAGGGCCTCCGCGTCGGGCTGAGCGGCGGCGACGCGGTCGAAGTTGTCGCCGATGGTGTCGCCGAGCAGCGGGACGTCGGACGTCCCCGAGGCGTAGGAGGGAACGAGTGGCGCAGCAGCGGACACGGCGCAGGGTCCTTTCGACATCACCGGCGGCAGGTGCCGCTCATCCTGCGACGATCGGTGCCCGCCCGCCACCTCCGGATGGGGAGGGCGGGCCAGGAAACCCGTTCGCGGCGGGCCGATACCCTCGGACGATGCACGATCCGCGGGTGCTTCTCGACCCAGCCACCGACGCCGTCCGCAAGCTCGCCCGGCGGGGCTACGCGCTGGACGTCGCGTCCCTCGAGAAGCTGCTGAGCACCCGCAACTCCGCGATCCAGCGCGGCGACGAGGCGCGGGCCGAGTCGAAGCGGGTCGCCACCTCGGTGAAGGGCGCCGCGCCCGAGGAGCGCGAAGGGCTCGTCACCCGCGCGCGTGAGCTCAAGGGCGTGGTCGCGGCGGCCGAGGAGGAGCACCGCGCCGCCGAGGCCGAGCTGCAGGACCTCCTGCTCGGCATCCCCAACCTGCCCGCCGACGAGCTGCCCGACGGCGCCACCGACGCCGACGCCGAGCTCGTCCGCACGTGGGGCGAGCCGCCGCGGTTCGACTTCACCCCGCTCGACCACGTCGACCTCGGGGAGAAGCTCGGCATCCTCGACCTGCCGCGCGCCACCAAGCTCGCCGGCCCGCGGTTCGCCGTGCTGAAGGGCAAGGGCGCGGCGCTGGAGCGGGCGATCGCGCGCTACCTGCTCGACCTGCAGACCGGCACACACGGCTACACCGAGTTCTCGGTGCCCACGCTCGTCAACCGCGTCACGATGACGGGAACGGGCCAGCTGCCGAAGTTCGAGCAGGACCTGTTCAAGACGGGCGTGGCCGAGCGGGAGCTGTTCCTCATCCCCACCGCCGAGGTGCCGCTCACCAACCTGCACGCCAAGGAGACGCTCGAGCTCGAGCAGCTCCCGCTCGCCTACACCGCCCACACGCCGTGCTTCCGCTCGGAGGCCGGGTCGTACGGCCGCGACACCCGCGGCCTGATCCGGCTGCACGAGTTCTCGAAGGTGGAGCTCGTGCGCATCGTCGACGCGGAACGTTCGCGCGAGGAGCTGGAAGTGCTGGTCGGGCACGCCGAGGCCGCGATGCAGGGGCTCGGGCTCGCGTACCGCGTGGTCAAGCTGGCTGCGGGCGACATCGGGTTCTCGGCCGAGTTCACCTACGACATCGAGGTCTGGCTGCCCGGCCAGGAGGCCTACCGGGAGATCAGCTCGGTGTCCGACTTCGGCACGTTCCAGGCCCGCCGCGCCTCCATCCGCACCAAGAGCAAGGACGGCAAGCGCGGCTTCGCGGCCACCCTCAACGGCTCGGGCCTGCCGATCGGGCGCACCCTCGTCGCGGTGTTGGAACAGGGGCAGCAGGCCGACGGCTCGGTCCGCCTCCCCGAGGCCCTGGTGCCGTACACGGGCTTCGAGACGCTCGACCCGGCCTGAGACCCCCGAACCCGCGAGTCGGGGTCTCACCGCAGCTGAGTCGCGGTTCCGTTGCGGATGGGTGGGCCAGAGCCTCCGGTGCCCCGAACGTCCACCGGGTCACAGCGGCCGGTCCGCCCCCCTCCTCTCACGCGCCCCGTCGACGGGGTGCGCGGGGCGAGCTCGGGGGCGATGACCGGGCACGGGGTGCGCGAGCACACCTCGACCGGGACCGCCGGCGGTCCTCCCCGTGGCCCTGCCTCGCAGCCCGGGTTGCGGGGGGGGGCGCGCCGTTCCCGGCTCGTCACCTCCTGCCCAACCCCGCCCGGGGCCTCACTCGCAGTCGGTCCGGCGCCGAGCTCACCCTCCGCGCCGAGAGCGACCGGGTTGGGCACAACCCACGAATATCGTGGTCGTCCGGGCAGCCGTCTCCGATATTCGGCAGTTCTGCCAACCCGGCCACCCCGCTGACAGGCAGGAGCAGGGGAAACCCGGCCGACTGCACGGGAGACCAGGGCCGGGGCGTGGGGCAGTGGTCGCGAGCCGGGAACGGCCCGCCCACAGGAGATCCCACGACGACGTAGACGTGAGCGGGGTTGGATCTTCCCCGAACCCCGCTCACGTCTACGTCGTCATGGAGAAGGCGGCTTGATCAGCGAAAGTGGTGTGAGAGCGACAGATGTGACGCCCTCACACCACTCCTGGCGATCATGACAGCCAGCCCGCCTGCGAGACGCACGTGAGCGCGGTCGCGAGGACCCTGGCGTACAACTCGGCCGCCCGCGGTCAGCTCACTAGAGGCCGCCGGTGTTGAGCAGGAGGTTGGGGCTGCCGCCGGTGTCGCCACCCTCGATGACGTCGGGTGTCGCGTGGTCGACGATCCACTGCTCGATCACACCGCTCGGGGTCTCGCCGTAGGTCTGCTTGTAGAGCGCGGCGACACCCACCGCGTGCGGGGCGGCCATCGACGTGCCCGTGTACGAGGCCGTCTCACCGCCCGGCACCGTCGACCGGATGCTCGTACCGGGTGCGTAGACGTCCACGCAGCCGCCGGTGGACGAGCTGGGCGCGCGCTGGTCGTCGATCGTCGAGTTGGCGACGACGAGCACCCCGGGGATCGCACGGGGAGCCGCCGTGCAGTCGTCGGCCCCGGAGTTGCCGGCCGACGAGGCCACGAACACGCCCCGCTCGACGAGCCCCGACACCGCGGAGAGCAGCACCTCGGACGGCCCGTAGCTCCACGACATGACCGCGACGGACGGGCCCTGCTGGTGGGTCGCGACGTAGTCGATCCCGCTCAGCAGCGACGACAGCGTGCCCGCCCCGGTGCAGTCGAGGACCTTGACCGACCGGACCTGCGCGTCCTTGGCCACGCCGAAGTCGCGGGAGGCGGCGATGCCGGCGACGACGGTGCCGTGCCCGTCGCAGTCCTCGTCCACGTCGTCGACGGTGTTGAGGACGAGCTGCGCACGTCCCTCGAACTGCGGGTGGGAGGCGTCGACCCCGGTGTCGAGCACGAACACCGTCACGCCGGCCCCGGTCGCGGTGGTCGTGTAGCTGCCGTCGAGCGGAAGGTTGCGCTGGTCGATGCGGTCGAGGCCCCAGTTCTGCGGATCCGGCTGGGTGCCCTCGGTCATCTCCTGGCGCCGGTTCGGGTCGAGCGGGGTGAACTCGCGGTCCTCCTCGACGCCGAGCACCCCGTCCCGCGCCCGCAGCCGGTCGACCTGGCTCGCGGTGAGACGCGCGGCGAAGCCGGCGAACGCGTGGCCGTAGGTCGCTGTCGGTTGCACGCCGAGCTCGGCCGCCGCCGCCGTCGCGTCCGACGCCGTACGCGCGTGCACGACGTAGCTCGCGGCGGCGTCCACCGCGGCGGCAGCGCTCGCGGGCACGGTGAGCGCGACGAGCAGGTGCAGCGCGACCACCAGGGGGGCGGCACGCAGGAGGAACCGCGTCACGGTCGGCGACGCTACGGATCATGGACCAGCGGGACCAGAGACACGATAGGGGCTGGAGTGACACTTGTGATCGATGGGGTGACCGACCGTTTCCGATCGGCGCAGGCCCGGGTAGCCCGTGTGGACGTGTCGTTCCCCCGAGCCGGCGCCGCCCTCAGGCTGCTTCGGCGGCCGCTCGCAGGCCTTCCGCCTCGAGCTCCACGTACCGGCGGCTGCGCCGGCCGTACAGCCCGGCCACGAAGGGTGCGAGCAGGCCCCGCTGGGTGAGCACGAGCCGCAACCGGGCCGTGCCGTCGGCCCGCGACCAGACCTCGTGCGTGCCGGTCGTGCGCACCCCGGGCGCCGCCGCCATCCACGTGAGCACCGCGCCGGGCTCGAGCTCGGTGACCGTCCACTCCATCGGCATGAGCTTCGGCTGGACGATCCGCACCCGGCTCCCGAGCGCGAGACCGCCGTCGAGCAGCCGGACCTCGCGCATCGACTCGGTCCATCGCGGCCACGACTCGGGATCGGCGAGCACTGCCCACACCCGCTCGGCGCTCGCCCGGACGTCCCGTTCGACGAACAACTCCATCGCCCCTCCCCACGGCCTGTACCATCTGGTACAAGTGTCGTGCCAGATGGTACATCGACACGGAGGGACTTCGAGGCAGGATGACCACTCCACGGCCGTACCATCTGGTACATGACGTCCTCGGGTCGGGACCAGCTGATGCACGCCGCACTCGAGTACTTCGCCGAGAACGGGGTCGGGGACCGCAGCCTCCGGTCGATCGCCGCCGCGATCGGCACCAGCCACCGCATGCTGATCTACCACTTCGGCTCCCGGGACGGGCTGCTCGCCGAGGTGGTGGCCGCCGTGGAGGCGCAGCAGCGGGAGGCGCTGGCCGCGCTGACGGCGCAGCGGCACGGAGAGCCGCGCGAGGTCGTCCTACAGTTCTGGACGAGCGTCTCGGCGGCGGCACGCCGGTACGGCCCGTTGTTCTACGAACTGTCGGCGCACGCCATGCAGGGCCAGCCGCACGCCGTGCAGCGGCGGGAGACCCTGGTCGGGCCGTGGCTCGAGCCGCTCACCGACCTCATGCGCCGGGCGGGGGTGAGCCCCGAGGACGCCCCGGTCCGGGCCCGGATCAGCCTCGCGGTGGCCCGGGGGCTGCTGCACGACGCCCTGGTCACGGGCGAGTTCGCGCAGGCCGACGCGGCGGTGGCCGCATTCGCCGACCTGGTGCTGCCCGCACCGGGCACGGCCTGACGACGCAGACCGACATCCCCGGGAGGCCGGCGTGAACCCGGAGCGCAGCGACGTCGTCGTGGCAGGGGCCGGCCCCACCGGGCTCGCGCTGTCCTGCGCGCTGGCAGCCGCCGGCGTCCGGGTGCGGGTGGTGGACCGCGCCGACGGCCCCGCCCGCACGTCCCGCGCGAACATCCTGCACGCCCGCGGGGCCGAGGTGCTGGCCCGGCTGGACGCCCTCGCCGACCTGCGGGAGCAGGCCGTGGCGCCGGTGGGGATCCGCATGCACGTGCGGGGCGAGCTGCTCACGACCCTGGCCTTCGCCCCGGACGAGCGGGAGGCCGTGCAGGCAATGTTCGTGTCCCAGGCGGCCGTCGAGCAGCGGCTCCGCGACCGCCTCGCCGAGCTGGGCGTCGACGTCGAGTGGGGGCACGGCGTCGAGGAGCTCGCGCAGGACCGCGACGGGGTGACCGTCGAGCTGTCCGGCGGCGACCGGGTGCGGGCGGCGTGGCTCGTCGGCTGCGACGGGGCGCACAGCCTGGTCCGATCGCTCGCCGGGATCGACTTCCCCGGTGTTCCGGTGGTGGAGCGGTTCCTCCTCGCCGACGTGCACGCGGACGGCATCGCCGACCGCGAGCACTCCGCGGGCTGGTACCACCGCGACGGGATCCTGATGGCGATGCCGATGCGGGACGCCGCGGGCAACCTGTGGCGGCTCATGGCGAACGTGCCCGACGACGGGAGGCGTCTCGACGGCTCCGAGGTCGTCCGCCGACTCGAGGAGCTGCTCCCCGAGCGCGCCGGCATCACGGGAGCGCACGTCCGCGACGCGGTCTGGACGTCGGTCTTCCGGATCCACCGCCGGCTGGCGGCGGACTACCGCAGCGGTCGCGTGCTGCTCGCCGGCGACGCCGCACACATCCACTCCCCCTTCGGCGGGCAGGGGATGAACACCGGGATCGGTGACGCCGAGAACCTGGCGTGGAAGCTCGCGCTCGTCGTGCGCGGTCTCGCGCCCGATGCCCTCCTCGACACCTACGCGGCCGAGCGCCGTCCGGCCGCCGCCGACGTCCTGCGGCGCACGACGACCAACACCCGTGCCCTGGTGGCCGACGGCCCCGTGGCGCGCTGGGTGCGCGACCACCTCCTCGTCCGGTTCCTGGCCCTGCCCGCCGTGCAGCGGCAGGCGACCCGCGAGGCCTCCCAGCTGGGGCTGACCTACCGCCGCGGGCCGCTCGGTGGCCGCGGGGCGAGGCCGCGGCCCGGGGACCGCGTCCGGGACCGCCCGGTGCTCCTGCGCGACGGGACGCGGACCACCCTCACCGGAGAGCTGGGTCCGGGCTGGGGCCTGCTGAGCGGGAACGCGGAGGCGGCCGACCCACTGGTGGCCGTCCTGGAACGCCACCTGCCGGGATCGGTGTCGCGGGTGACGGACCCCGCATGGCGGCACCCGCACGCCCTGCTCGTCCGGCCGGACGGGCACCTGCTGTGGCGGGGCGCGGACGCGACCGACCTCGAACGCCGGCTGGCCCGGATCACATCAACCATGATCGGCGAGTCGGCGCCTTAACGGGCGGAATCAACCCGCGTTCGCGCCGACTTGCTGATCATGGACGGGGGTGCGTCGAGTTCGATCGACCACGGCCGGCCTGGCCCCCGGCCGGGTGGATCGCCACCTCCGTGGCCTTCACCGCGAACCACAGCTGCGCGCCCGGCTCGGCACCGAGGTCGGCCACGGCCGCCGGGGTGACGTCGGCGGCCAGACCGTCCACCCAGGCCGGCCCGTCCGGCACCGGGGCGGCGCGCAGCCGCACCACGTCCCCGTGCGGCTCGATCGCAGCCAGCAGCACCGGCAGCACGTTGCGCGGGCTGCCGTGCGGCCGCTCGGCGAACACCGCCACCGCCGACGGCGGGAACACGGCCACCGCCGGCTCGCCCTCCGCCGCGCCGCCGTCCCGTCCGGTGACGACGATGCCGTCCGCGGTACGCAGGCCGTCGGCGCAGGCGGTGCCCGGCACGAGGTCGAGCCCCGCGATCCGCGCCGTGAACGGGCTGCGCGGTCGCGACAGCACCTCCCGCGTCGGCCCCTGCTCCACCACGCGGCCGTCGGTGAGCACGACGACCCGGTCGGAGAGCACCAGCGCGTCCAGTGCCGAGTGCGTGACGAGCACGGCGGTCTGCCCGGCCGACCGGACCACGCGGCGCAGCAGCGAGCGCATCGCCGGTGTGGCGTCGACGTCCAGGGCGGCCAGCGGTTCGTCGAGCAGGAGCAGGTCCGGCGTGGGGGCGAGGGCCCGGGCCAGCGCCACCCGCTGCTGCTGGCCACCCGACATCCGCGCGGGGCGGCGGTCGGCCAGCTCCTCCGCGTCGACGGCGGCGAGCAGCTCGCGTGCCCGCCGCTCGGCTTCCTGACGGGGCACGCCGTGCGCCCGCGGGCCGAACGCGACGTTGCCCAGCGCCGTGAGGTGCGGGAACAGCAGCGCCTGCTGCGCGAGCAGGCCGACGCCGCGCCGGTGCGGCGGCACGTGGACGTCCGGCGCCACCACCGTGGTCCCGCCGAGCCGTACGTACCCCTCGTCGGGGCGCAGCAGCCCGGCGAGGACGCCCAGCAGCGTCGACTTGCCGGCGCCGTTCGGCCCGAGCACCGCCAGCACCTCGCCCGGCGCGGTCTGCAGCGCCACGTCGAGGCTGAAGCCCGGGCGGCGCACGACGACGTGCGCGTCCAACGCGGTCATCGGCCCCCCTCGAGCGTGCGCGGCCGGGCGACCGCGATCACCACGACCGCCACCACGACCAGCAGCAGCGACAGCGCCACCGCGGCGTCCACGTCGGTCTCGCGCTCCAGGTAGACCAGCAGCGGCAATGTGCGCGTGGTGCCCTGCAGGCTGCCGGCGAACGCGATCGTGGCGCCGAACTCCCCCAGGCAGCGGGCGAACGCCAGCACCGCACCCGACGCGAGACCCGGCAGCACCAGTGGCACGGTCACGCGGCGGAAAGCCAGCCAGGGCGCCGCGCCGAGCGTGGCCGCCACCGCCTCGTAGCGCCGTCCCGCCGTGCGCAGGGCGCCCTCCAGGCTCACCACGAGGAACGGCAGCGCGACGAACGTCTGCGCGAGCACGACCGACGCGGTGGTGAACGGGATCGTGATCCCGAAGGCGAGGTCGAGGCCGCGCCCGACCAGCCCGGTGCGCCCCAGCAGGAACAGCAGCGCGAGCCCGCCGACGACCGGGGGAAGCACCAGCGGCAGCAGCACGACCGACCGCAGCAGCCGCAGACCCCGCACGCGCCCCCTGGCCAGCACGACGGCGAGCGGCCCGCCGAACACGACGCACAGCAGCGTGGAGATCGCGGCCGTCAGCAGGGAGAGCCGCAGGGCGTCGAGCGCGGACTCGCTGAGCAGCAGGGCGGGCAGCCGGGGCCAGTCGGCGCGCAGCGCGAGCCCCACCACCGGCAACGCGATCAGTGCGAAGGCCACCGCGGCCGGCACCCAGAGCAGCCTGGGCAGCCCGACGCCCGTGTCGTGGTCGTCGGTGACCCGCGCGTTGTGCGGCATCACGGCGTGCCGAAGCCGGCCGACGCCAGGACCTCCCGCCCCTCCGCGCTCGCCACGAACTCCTGGAACTGCCGGGCCAGGTCGGCCGAAGGCGCGTCGGCGATCACGGCGATCGGGTAGTCGTTGACCGCCTGCGCCGCCTCGGGGAACTCGATGCCCTGCACGTCGTCGCCCGCTGAGCGGACGTCGGTGGCGTAGACCAGCCCGGCGTCGGCGTTGCCGCTGGTCACCTTCGCGAGGGTGGACTTGACGTCCGGTTCCTCGCTCACCGGGGTGAGCGTCACACCGGTGGCCTGCTCGATCTTGTCGGCGGCCGAGCCGCAGGGCACCTGGGGCGCGCAGACGACCACCAGCAGGTCCGGACGGGCCAGGTCGGCGAAGGACGTGACCCCGGCCGGGTTGCCGGGCGGCGTGACGATCTCCAGGACGTTGGTGGCGAACACCGCGGGCTCGCCGTCGACGAGACCGGCGTCCGCCACCGTCTGCATGGTCGGGGTGTTGGCCGAGGCGAACACGTCGGCGGGTCCGCCGTTGACGATCTGCTGGGCCAGGTCGGAGGAGGCGCCGAAGTTGAAGACCACGTCGACGCCGGGACGGGCCTGCTCGAACCGCGGCTCCAACGCGGTGAACACCTCGGTGAGCGAGGCCGCGGCGTACACGGTGAGCGTCCGTTCCTCCGGCGGGCCGGCCGACCCCCCGTCGCCCGCCCCGCTCCCGCACGCGGACACGACCAGCGCCGCGGCGGCTGCGGCCAGTACCTTCGTCCTCACGAGTTCACCCCCGGCGTCTCGACGACCACGGTGGTCGACTTGATGACGGCCACGGCGAGCGCGCCGGGCTCCAGACCCATCTCCCGCACGGCCTCGCTCGACATCAGCGAGACGATCCGGTGCGGGCCGCACTGCAGCTCGACCTGCGCCATCACCCGGTCGGTGACGACCGCGGTGACGAGCCCGACCAGCCGGTTGCGCGCCGAGCTCTGCACGTCCGACGGGTCGGGGGCGGCGTTGGCGTGCTCCCGGGCGAACGCGGCGAGCGCGGCCCCGTCCACGACCTTGCGGTTCGAGGCGTCGGCCTGCACGGGCAACGCCCCGGCGTCGACCCAGCGACGCACCGTGTCGTCACTGACTCCGAGTAGCCGAGCTGCCTCGGCAATCCTGAACTGCGGCACGATCGAGACAATAGTTCCGCGGATGCGACTACGGCCAGCCGCACCCCGTCCTGTGGTTGGGTGCAGCCGTGGACTTCGCACCCAGCGCCGCAGCTGCCGACCACACCGAGCGCATGCGCGCCTTCCTCGACGAGGAGGTGCTGCCCGCCGAGGCCGCGTACGACGCGTTCCGCGCCGAGCGGCGGGGCACGCCGCAGGAGTGGGACCTGCCCCCGGTGGTCGAGGAGCTGAAGGCGAAGGCCCGAGCCCGGGGGCTGTGGAACCTGTTCCTGCCGAGTGCGTCCGGGCTGTCCAACCTCGAGTACGCCCCGGTCGCCGAGGTGTCCGGCTGGTCGCCGGTGATCGCGCCCGAGGCGATCAACTGCCAGGCCCCCGACACCGGCAACATGGAGACCCTGCACCTGTTCGGCACGCCCGAGCAGAAGCAGGAGTGGCTCGAACCGCTGCTGGACGGCGAGATCCGGTCGGCGTTCGCCATGACGGAGCCGGACGTCGCCTCGTCCGACGCCACGAACGTGCAGACCCGCATCCGCCGCGAGGGCGACGAATACGTGATCTCCGGACGGAAGTGGTGGATCTCCGGCAGCGCCGACCCGCGTTGCAAGATCTTCATCCTCATGGGCAAGACCGACCCGGACGCGGCGAAGCACCGGCAGCAGTCGATGGTGCTCGTGCCACGCGACACCCCCGGCCTGGAGATCACCCGGCACCTGCCGACGTTCGGCTACCAGGACCAGCACGGGCACTCCGAGCTGGCGTTCCACGACGTGCGCGTGCCGGTGGCGAACCTGCTGGGCGAGGAGGGCGGCGGGTTCACGATCGCCCAGGCCCGGCTCGGCCCCGGCCGCATCCACCACTGCATGCGCCTGATCGGCATGGCCGAACGCGCCATCGACCTCATGGTCCGCCGCGCCAAGGCCCGCACCGCCTTCGGACGCCCGCTCGCCGACCAGGGCGTCGTGCGCGAGCAGATCGCCCAGTCCCGGATCGAGGTGGAGCAGGCCCGGCTGCTGGTCCTCAAGACGGCCTGGCTCATCGACAGCTACGGGTCGAAGGGCGCCGCCAGCGAGATCGCCGCCATCAAGGTCATCTGCCCCCGCATGGCGTGCGCCGTGATCGACCGGGCCCTCCAGGTCCACGGCGGCGCCGGCATGAGCGACGACACGCCGCTGGCCTACTTCTACGTCTGGGCCCGCGCCCTGCGCCTCGCCGACGGCCCCGACGAGGTCCACCTGCGCACCGTCGCCCGCCAGGAGCTGGGCCGCCACGACTGACGGCCCCGGCGCCAGATGCCGCGACACTGACGCCCCCACACCCCGACACGCGGATGCACCAACCCACCACCTCCGCGAGTCGGGGGCTGGTGCGCACGTGTCACGCCGAAATGCCCGCGATCTACGGTGGAGCAGCGGGCGCCCGACCTTTCGAGGAGCTCGACCGACCGGCATATGCGGCCCTGATCGCCCCGTGGACACGCAGTTGCGGAGATCGAAACGGAGCACGCTTCAGACCCGGTTACGCCGGTTACGCTCGTATCGTGACGGCAACCGAGCTCGGCCTCCCGGCAGTGCGCCGGGCGGCACCCCGCGATCCGGCCCGCCCCGCCGACGCGCGGCTCGTCGACTCCTTCGGACGGGTCGCCACCGACCTGAGGATCTCCCTCACCGACCGCTGCAACCTGCGCTGCTCCTACTGCATGCCCGCCGAGGGCCTGGACTGGATGCCGCGCGAGGAGCAGCTCACCGACGACGAGCTGATGCGGCTGATCACCATCGCGGTGCGCGACCTCGGCGTGGAAGAGCTGCGCTTCACCGGCGGGGAGCCGCTGCTGCGGCGCGGCCTGGAAGGGCTGGTCGCCGCGTCGGCCGCGCTCGAGCCCCGCCCCGACATCTCGCTCACCACCAACGGCATCGGGCTCGCCCGGCGGGCCGAGGCGCTGGCCGCGGCCGGCGTCAACCGGCTGAACGTCTCGATGGACACGCTCCAGCAGGAGCGCTTCGCCACGATCACCCGGCGCGACCGGCTCTCCGACGTCCTGGACGGCCTCGCCGCCGCCCGGGCCGCAGGCCTGGGCCCCGTGAAGATCAACAGCGTGCTGCTGCGCGGCATGAACGACGACGAGGCCGTGCCGCTCCTGCAGTTCGCCCTCGACCACGGCTACGAGCTGCGCTTCATCGAGCAGATGCCGCTCGACGCCCAGCACGGCTGGGAACGCTCGGAGATGATCACCGCGGGCGAGGTGATGGAGAAGCTGCGCGAGAGCTTCACGCTCACGCCCGACCCCACCGAGCGCGGCGGCGCACCCGCCGAACGCTGGCTCGTCGACGGCGGTCCCGCCGTGGTCGGCGTGATCGCCTCCGTCACGCGTCCGTTCTGCGGCGCGTGCGACCGCACCCGCCTCACGGCCGACGGGCAGATCCGTTCCTGCCTGTTCGCACGCACCGAGACCGACCTGCGCGCGATGCTGCGCGGCGGCTCCTCCGACGAGGAGATCGCCGACACCTGGCGCCACGCGATGTGGGGCAAGCTGGCAGGCCACGGCATCGACGACCCGGGCTTCCTGCAGCCGGACCGTCCGATGAGCGCGATCGGAGGCTGAGGAATGACGACCAGCACCGCCACCGTGACGATCCGCTACTTCGCCGCCGCGCGGGCCGCCGCCGGGGTCGAGGTCGAGCCGATGGAGCTGCCCGACGGCGCCACCGTCGACGACGTCCTCGACGCGGTGCGCACGCGCCACGGGTCCGAGCTGTCCCGCGTGCTCGGCCGCTGCAGCTTCCTGCTCGACGAGGTCGCGGTGCGCGACCGCGCGACGGTCGTGCCCGCGGGCGCCACCGTGGACGTGCTGCCACCCTTCGCCGGAGGCTGAGCCAACTCCCGCGAGGCGCTCGCACACCGATTGTGGTGCTGACACACCGACTGCAGTCGGTGTGTCAGCGACGAAGTCGGTGGCCGGCGACGAAGTCGGTGTGCCGGCAGCGGCCCGCCGCCGGGCACAGTGCGGCGCCTCCGTCGCAGCTCACACACCGATTGCTGCGCTCACACATCGGTTGCAGTCGGTGCGTGAGCTACGAATTCGGTGTGTGAGCGCCTACGGCTGCCGCGAGATCGCGTCGCCCCGGCCCGCCGCCGCCCTCAGGGCGGTGAGCAACAGGGCGGCCTCCGGGCCTGCGCCCTCCGCCGGCGAGATCGCACCCGTGTAGGGCGCGGCCGTCGTGACGAGGGCGTCGAGCGTGCGGCACACAGTCGTCCGCCCGGTGCGGGTCGAGACCGTCCAGGCGCCCGGGACTGCGCGGACCGTCAACCCCGGGCAGGCCGACGCGACCGCCCGGGCGACGGCCGCCCGCCGGCGCGGCCCGGCCACGAGCGCTCCGGCGGGATCCGGCGGCGGGCCGCCGCACGCCCCGCACATCAGCGCGGGCGGCGCTGCAGGAAGTCCTGCGCGATACCGTCGAACGTCGACCACCGCACGCCCTCGTGCCCGGAGATGTGCTCGATCAGCCGTTCCAGCATGAGCAGCACCTGCGGGCGCCCGGACACGTCGGGGTGGATCGTGAACGTGAACACCGCGTAGTCGCTCTCGCGGTACACCCAGTCGAACTGGTCGCGCCACATCTCCTCGATGTGGCGGGGGTTCACGAAGCCGTGGCTGTTCGGGCTGGTCTTGATGAACATCATCGGCGGCAGGTCGTCGAGGTACCAGCTCGCCGGGATCTCCACGAGGTCGGTCTCCTCGCCGCGCACCAGCGGCTTCATCCACTCCCGCGCCGGCTTGTCGTAGTCGATCGGCGTCCACGAGTCCCCGACGCGCACGTAGTAGGGCTCGAAGTCGCGGTGCATCAGCGAGTGGTCGTAGGTGATCCCCCGCTCGACCAGCAGCTCGTTGGTCACGCGCGAGAACTCCCACCACGGTGCGACGTAGCCGGTGGGGCGGCGGCCCGATCGCTGCGTGATGAGCTCGATGCAGTGGTCGAGGATGTCGGACTCCTGCCCGCGGGTCATCGCGATCGGGTTCTCGTGGCTGTAGCCGTGCACGCCGATCTCGTGCCCTGCGGCGACGATCTCGTCGAACTGCTGCGGGAACGTCTCGATCGAGTGCCCGGGCCAGAACCACGTGGACGGTAGGTCGTAGCGCGCGAGCATGCGGTTGATGCGCGGCACGCCGACCTCGCCGGCGAAGATGCCGCGTGAGATGTCGCCCGGCGAGTCCTCCCCGCCGTACGACCCCAGCCAGCCACCCACGGCGTCGACATCGATCCCGAACGCTACGAAGATCTCCTTGGCCATGGGGCAGTACACCACCGGACGGCGGGCGTCGCAGCCGCCGTCACCGGGCGCGACCGTCGCGCAGCATCGCCACCGACTTCTCGATCCGCCGCTGCCGCGTCTCCGCCTTCTTCGCGCCCTCGATCGACAGCACGTGCCAGCGCTTGTCGCTGTAGGAGATGCCGGCGAAGAACGTCGCGGCGCCCGGTTCGTGCTCGAGGGCTGCGGCGAAGTCGGCCGGCAGCTCCACCTCGCGGGGACGGTTGTCCGGCTCGAGCGTCACGTCCACCTCGTCGCCCGCTGCGACGCCCGCCGCGGCCCGGTTCTCGGCGCTGAGCGGCACCAGGAACCGCCCGCCCATGACGGCGACCGTGCTGCGGTAGGTGTGGCCGCCGATCGACACGGTCACGGCGGGCCGCTTGCCCCTGCCCAGCTGGGCGACGACGTCGGCGGGCACCGCGAAGCCGGTCGCGGTCTTGCCCCCGAGCTCGATCGTGGTCCGGAACCGCATCGTGGCCTCCTCGGTCTCCGTGCACCTCACCCGACCGCGAGCGCTTCCCGCAAGAGAGCGCTCAGCCGACGACGTCGCGGTAACTGCGCCAGGTGCGCACCGGCGTGGTCACCGTCTGCGCCGCGAGCATGCCGTGCGCGATCGCCCGGCTCACGACGTCGGCCGCCGCGGCGTGCAGGGCGACGAGCCCGGGGACGTCCGGCGCCGGTCGGGCGGCCGTCGACAGCGCGAACACGGCGTCGCCGTCGCTCGCGGTGTGGGCCGGCACGACGGCGCGCGCCAGCCCGTCGTGGCCCATGGTGGCCAGCCGCCCGCACCCCGCCTTGTCCAGGGTGACGTCCGTGGCGACGACGGCCAGGGTCGTCGCCGTACCGAGGTTCAGCAGCGGTCGCGGCGCGGCACGCAGCTCCTCGAGGGCTGTGGCGCTCACGTCGACCGGCGGGAACTCGCCGGGCAGCCCGGCGCGCACCCCGTACAGCTGCCCGGTGGCCGGGTCGACGGCCGAGCCGGCCGCGTTCACCACGGCGAGCGCCGCGACGACCGAGCCGTCCTCGAGCACGGCGCTGGCGGTGCCGATCCCGCCCTTGAGCCCGCCGGCCTGGGCGCCGGTGCCGGCCCCGACGACGCCCTGCGGCACCGGCCCGTCGACCGCCGCGTCGTAGGCGGCTGCGCCGGTGCTCGCGTCCGGGCGGGCGGCGAAGTCGCCCCCACGGCCGAGGTCGAACACCACGGCGCCCGGCACGATCGGGACGACCCCGCCCGGCATCGGGAACCCGACCCCGGCGGCCTCCAGCCGGCTCATCACCCCGGTCGCGGCCGCGAGCCCGTAGGCGCTGCCACCGCTGAGCACCACCGCGTGCACCCGCTGGACCGTGGCGTCCGGGCGGAGCAGGTCGGTCTCCCGGGTTCCGGGTGCGGCACCCCGGACGTCCACGCCCGCGACGGCCCCGCCCTCGGGCGCCAGGACCACCGTCGTGCCGGAGAGGGCGCCGGGGCCGTCGAGGGCGGCGTGGCCGACGCGGATGCCGGGGACGTCGGTCAGGGCGTTGTGCGCTCCGCTGTACATGCGCCGATGATCCCCGGTCAGCCGTGGTGCACCGACTCCACGGTGTACAGGTGCGGGTCGTAGCTGTCGGCGAGGTCCGCGGCCTGCTTCATGTGCTCCTGGGCAACCGGGTCGCCGAGCATGGACCGGAACGCCTCGGCCGACCGCCACTGGGCGTAGTTGACGACCCGGACACCGTCGCTGCTGGCGTGGATGTTGGCGGAGACGAAGCCGGGCTGGTGCTGCATCACCTCGTCGGTGGCGCGGGTCAGCAGGTCGACCAGCTCCCGCTGGCGATCCTCCCGGACGGTGAAGACGTTGATCAGCGTGGCGAGCGGGGCGTCGGTCTCGATCGTGGTGGCGGTCATCAACCCTCCGATGTCAGGTTCCTGACACACATCCAACAGGCGGCCCGGACGTTCCGCCGCTTGAGCGAGGGAGGTCTGCGCGAGCTGAGCCCGTCGATGTCGCAGTACGCCGTGTTCCGGGCACCGGCCGCGAACCCGTTGTCCGTATTCCGCCAGCAGGCAGGCGGTGCCGGTACGAGGGTGGATCCATGTCCGCTGTGCTCGATCGACTCGACGTCCCCGCCCTGCAGCAAGGCCTCGACACCGACGGGGTCGCGACCACCCCGCCGATGCTCACCCCGGAGCAGTGCGCCGAGGTCACCGCGATGTTCGACGACGACGCGCGCTTCCGCAGCACCGTGGTGATGGCGCGCCATGCGTTCGGCGAGGGGAGCTACCGCTACTTCGCCGACCCGCTCCCACCGCTGGTCCAGCAGCTGCGCGAGCAGCTGTACCCGCCGCTGGCGCAGATCGCGAACGCGTGGGCGCAACGGCTGGGCGAGCCGACGTTCCCGACCGACCTCGACGCGCTGCTGGCGGAGTGCGCCGCGCTCGGCCAGCACCGGCCCACACCACTCGTCCTGCGCTACGGGCCGGGCGGCTACAACTGCCTGCACCAGGACGTCTACGGCTACCTGACCTTCCCGCTGCAGTTCCTGGTGATGCTCAGCCGCCCGGACGAGGACTTCACCGGCGGCGAGAGCGTGTTCGTGGAGCAGCGGCCGCGCCAGCAGTCGCGACCGGTCGTGGTGCGCCCCCGGCAGGGCGAGGCCGTGGTGTTCCCGGTGCGCCACCGCCCGGCGCGCGGGGCCCGCGGCTTCCACCGGGTGCAGATGCGGCACGGGGTGAGCGCCGTGCACAGCGGGAGCCGGCACGTGCTGGGGATCATCTTCCACAACGCGCGCTGAGCGCCGATCCGAGCAAGATCTCGAGTATCGGTTGCCCATCGTCGTGATCACAGCAATGAGCACCCGATACTGCAGATCTTGGTCGGCATGACGGCACACTGGACGACGTGACGTCCGCCCTCCTGCCCCGCGAGCGCCGCGTGCTCGCGCCGGGCGCGGTGCACGTGCCGGACTGGCTCGACCTCGACCGGCAGCGCGAGCTCGTCCGGGCCTGCCGGGAGTGGGCGAGCGAGGGACCGGGGATCCGCGCGGCCGTCATGCCGAACGGCGGTCGGATGACCGTGCGCAGCGTCTGCCTCGGCTGGCACTGGTACCCCTACCGCTACTCCCGCACCCGCGACGACCAGGACGGATCGCCGGTCACGCCGTTCCCGGAGTGGCTCGGCGACCTGGGCCGCGACGCGCTGGCCGACGCCTACGGCGACCCGGAGCGGGCCCGTGGCTACCGCCCGGACATCGCGCTGATCAACCACTACGACGACGGCGCCCGGATGGGCCTGCACCGCGACAGCGACGAGAAGGCGCTCGACCCCGTGGTGTCGTTCAGCATCGGGGCGGCGTGCCTGTTCCGGCTGGGGAACACCGAGAACCGCGGGCGCCCGTGGGCCGACGTCGAACTGCTCTCCGGCGACCTGGTCGTCTTCGGTGACGAGAGCCGGCTCGCCTACCACGGGGTGCCGAAGCTGCTACCCGAGCACGACGTGCCGGACGTCGGCCTCGCGCACGGCCGGCTGAACATCACGCTGCGGGTCTCCGGCCTCGGCTGAGCAGCGCGTCGCCCCGCAGGGTGCACGATGGGGGTACTGCGCCCTCGCGGCGCGACCACCCCCTATGCCGGAGGCACCTCATCGCGATCGTCCCGACGTCGGCACCTCCCGGAGACGCCCGCTTGCGGATCGGGGTGCTCGCCTCGATCGCCCACCGCACGCCCCCGCGGGGGTACGGGCCCTGGGAGCAGGTGGCCTCCACGTTGGCCGAAGGTCTGGTGGCCCTCGGTCACGACGTCACCCTGTTCGCCACCGCCGACTCGATCACCTCGGCTCGCCTGCACGCGGAGGCCCCGACCGGCTACGAGGAGGACCCCGGCGTCGACGCGAAGGTCCACGAGGGCCTGCACATCGCGGCCGCCTTCGAGCGGGCCGCCGAGTTCGACGTGATCTCCAACCAGTTCGACTTCCTGCCGCTGACCTTCAGCCGCCTGGTGCGCACGCCCGTGGTGACGACCATCCACGGCTTCTCGTCGGAGGCGATCCTGCCGGTGTACCGGGCCTACGACGACATCGGCCGCTACGTCGCGATCAGCGACGCCGACCGCCACCCCGACCTGGGGTACGAGGCGACGATCCACCACGGCATCGACGCCTCCCGGTTCACCTTCCGCCCCGATCCCGGCGAGCACCTGCTGTTCCTGGGCCGCATCCACCCGGACAAGGGGACACACCTGGCGATCGAGGTCGCTCACCGCACAGGGCTGCCGCTCGTGATCGCGGGGATCGTGCAGGACGAGGCCTACTTCCGCGATTGTGTGCAGCCCCACCTGGGACGTTCCGGCATCAGCTACGCCGGGCCCGTGGGACCTGCGGAGCGCGACGCGCTGCTGGGAGGAGCGCTCGCGCTCCTGCACCTGATCGGGTTCGCCGAGCCCTTCGGGCTGTCCGTCGTCGAAGCGCTGGCCACGGGCACCCCGGTGATCGCCCGCCCGCTCGGATCGATGCCCGAGATCCTCCGCCACGGCCGCACCGGGTTCCTGGTCGACGACGTCGCCGGCGCGGTTGAGGCGGTCGGACGGGTCTCCTCGCTGTCGCGCCGTGACTGCCGCGACGACGTCGAGGCCCGGTTCACGGCGCAGCGGATGGTGGCCGACTACGCCGCGCTGTTCTCCGGGATCGCCGGCGGGGGTCCGTCGGCGATCAGCCGCTCGAGCAGGAGCGGGACGTCGACGAGGGCGAACCGCACGGCGGCGTCGCTCGCGCCGTAGGGCAGCAGCAGCCGGTCGCCGTGCAGCAGTGCCCCGCACGAGTACAGGACGTTGGGCACGTACCCGTCGCGCTCGTCGTCGCGCGGACTCATGAGCGGCTCACGCAAGGCGCCGACCACCCGGCTCGGGTCGTCCAGATCGAGCAGCAGCGCACCGATCGAGTACTCGCGCATCGGCCCGACACCGTGGGTCAGGACGAGCCATCCCTGGTCGGTCTCCACCGGCGAGCCGCAGTTGCCGGTATGGGTGAGCTCCCACGGCCTGCTCGGGACGTGCAGGGTGCGCGCATCGCCCCACCAGAGGCCGTCGGCGGACGTGGCGATCGCGTTGTTCTCCCGGTCCCAGCGGGAGAGGGCGACGTGCCGACCCCCGACCATGCGGGGGAACAGGGCCATCCCCTTGTTCCTCGCGGCCGGCCCGGCCAGCTGCGTGATCCGGAACCGGCGGAAGTCCGGGGTCTCGATCAGCTGCGGCATGATGTGATCGCCGTCGAACGCCGTGTAGGTCGCCCGGTAGATCGAGCCGCCGTCCGCGGTGACGGTGCGGACGAAGCGCGCGTCCTCCATGCCCCGTGCGTCCGACGGGCCTTGCGGCCAGAGCACGCGCTCGGCGATCGCCGAGCGCGGGGAGAACTCGACCTCGTAGCTGCACCGGGCGATGCGCCGGGCCAGCTCCGCGGTGCGCACGCCACCGTGGCGCGTGACGCGCTGACCGGCCAGCGCGCCGATCGCCCGTTCCAGCTCCTCCTCGCCGAAGTGCGCGGGGAGGCTGCTGACCAGGAACGACGCACTCTCCGCATCGGAGCCGTCCTCGGCGAGCACCGCGGCGAACAGCGCCCTGTCGTGCACGGCCGGGGCCGGCCGCCCGGCCTCGACGTGCGGACCGGGCTCGTCCAGGGACAGTTCGCGCCCACCGCCGAGGACGCCGGTGCGGAACTCCACCGACGACAGGTGGCCCTCGCCGACCGCACGCAGGCTCAGGACGAACCGCAGGTGCCCGGAGGGGAGGCCGGACTGGTCGGGGTGCGCCACGACCGAGGGGTTGAACAGCGCGGCCGCCTCGATGGCGAACTCGTGGGTGAACCACGCGCCGATCAGGGTGCGCCGCTGCGCGGACAGCGCGGAGGCGTCCGGTACGCGGTGGCAGATCTCCTCGTAGTGGGCGGCGAGCGTGGCAGGCAGATCCCGGTGCCGCCCCGTGTAGCGGGCGAGCACGTCTCTCAGCGTGGACCGGACCTCGTCCTCGGGGAGCGCGAGGATCCTGGCCAGGACGCCGGTGGCGCGCGACTCGGTGTTCACGACCAGCTCGTGGCCGGGGACGAACAACCGGGCCAGGACGCGCGCCGGGTCGGCGGTCAGCGTGGCGTCGAGACGCGTGACCATGTCGGCGACCGCAGGTTGCGTCGGCGTCATCCGGCGGCCCGCAGCGCGCGGGCGGGGAGCCGGGCCGCTGCCTGCTGCAGCGTCGACACCAGCGCCAGGGTCGACTCCGCGCCCTGGTTCTCGTTGCGGCCGTCGCGCTCCAGGCCGTCGCAGCCGCCACCGCTCTCCGGGTCGTGCAGCGGTGTGCCGGCGTCGTTGTCGCCGAGGAACCACGCAGTGGCCAGCGAGATCCCGGTGAGCCACCGGTCCTGCCCGGTGAGCTCGTGCGCCCGTGCACAGGCGTCGGCGAGCGCCGCGGCCTCGAGCGGCTGCTGGTCGAACGCGGGGCCGCTCTCGAACGGACCCCGTCCCGCCGCGGGCACCAGCGACAGGTGGCCGTCGCGGATCTGCACGTCCAACAGCCAGTCGAGCAGCCGCAGCCCGTCGGCGACGAGTGCGGGTGCGTCCAGTGCGGCCCCCGCCGCGAGCAGCGCCTCGGGGAGGAGCGCGTTGGCGTACGCGAGACGCGGTTCGGGCCACGGCCACTCCGGTCCGCCCGGCCGCCCGACCGCGGCGGGGGTGGCGGCGAGCAGATCCAGCGCGATCCCGTGCCCCGGGCGCCGGGAGAGCACCTCTGCGGCACCGAGCGCCGCGAAGGCGGTGGCGCGCGGCGAGGGCGACCGCCACCGCGCGCCCCGCTCGAACGCCGCGAGCGCTCGCGGATCGGCGCTCGCGGTGCCGAGGGCCCACAGGGCCCGTCCCCAGCAGTCGTCGACCGAGGGCGCGTCCAGGAAACGCAGGTCGGTGCCCCGACGGTTGCGGAACCGGCCGTCCGCGTCCTGAGCCGCGAGCACGAATGACAGGTACTGCTCGCGCAGGTCGTCCTGCGCGGGCCCGTCCTCGCGGCAGACGACCACCAGCGCCCGCGCGACGTCGTCGACGCAGTAGCCGTGTTCGCGCCGCGGCGTGGTGCCGAGGGCGTGCTCGTAGAGCCCGCCGGCGTCGGTGAGCCGCCTCAGGTGGGTGAAGGACGGGGCCGGGAAGTGTTCGTACCGCACGGGCGCGCTCACGAGGCGGCCGGCAGCGCCGCAGCGACGAGGGTCTCGGCGATCTGCTGGTAGCGGGCGGCCACAGCGCCCCACAGCAGGTCCGGCGCCTTCCGCGCGGCCCGCTCCGCGAGCGCGTCGGCGAGTCCCGTTTCGCCCAGGGCGCGGCGGAGCGCCGCCTCCAGCGCCGCGGGGTCCCTCTGGGGCACCACGAGCCCCGTGCCGTCCCCCAGCAGCTCGACGGCGTGCGGGAACGCAGTCGAGACGACCGGTCGACCTGCGGCCACGGCCTCGATGAGCACGCCCGACGTCACCTGCTCGCGCGAGTCGTAGGGCAGGAGCACGACATCGGCCCTCTGCACGAGGTCCGCGAGCTCGCCGACCCCGAGATACCGGTCGTCGATCTCGACGACGTCGGCGACACCCCGCATGTCCGCCCGCCGCACCAGGCTGTCGCGGTAGGACTCCCCGTCGCGGTCGAGCACCTTGGGATGCGTCTTGCCGATCACGAGGTAGCGCGGCCGGAGGTCCCGCAGGCCCGGCATGGCGTCGATCGCCCACTCGATGCCCTTCCCGGGCCCGAGCAGACCCCAGGTGAGGACGAGGGGTCGGCCGGTAGAGCGCCGCGCCGCGCGAGCGGCACCGCTGTCCGACGGACCGTGGTCGATGGCGCCGTGCGGGATCACGACGACCGCGTCCGGGTCCGCGCTGTAGCTGTCCACCAGGCGCTGCCGCGCCGTCTCGGTCATGGTCACGACGACGTCGGCCGACTCGACCAGCCACCGCAGGATGCGCCGCTGCCTCGGGGTGGGCTCCTGGAGCACGGTGTGCAGAACGATGATCGTCGGCACCGTGAGGCCGGCGACGAGGTCGATCACGTCGCAGCCATCGGCACCGCCGTAGATCCCGTACTCGTGCTGGACCACGACGGCCTCGAAGCCGTTCAGCCGGCGAACGGCGGAATCCACGCTGCTGCGGGACCCGTTCACCACGTGTGCCACGACGTCACCGCCCGGATGCGGCTCGGGCCGGTCGACGATCCGCACGACGCCGGCTGCCCCCGCGGAGCGGTTCAGGTGCTCGGTGAGTGCCGCGCTGAACGTCGCCAGACCGCACTGCGTCGGCGGGTAGGTGCTGAGGATCCCGAGCGTTGCCGGACGCCGCCGCGGATCGGGGCGCCGAGGAGCCGGTACCGGCGAGATGTCCGCGCCTGCGGTGGGCCGGTGAACGGTGGTGGGCACGCGTGCTCCTGACGTCGGGGATCTGCTGGCGGCCGCTGCGGTCGCTCCGCCGGGCGGCGGTGACACGCGCGGGTGGGGCGCCGCCGGGTCCGGGGCGGCGCGGCGCGGACGGATCAGCGGGGCTGGGGCGCGGAAGCCCGCGCCTCACCGACGCAGACACATCCGCGGCTCAACGCGCCGGTGATCGTCGCGGAGCAGTACCTGGTTCCGATCCGGTCATGGGCGTCGTGATCGTGCGGGCACGCGGCACAGGTGCGGCCCGTGCCGGTCTCGGTGGAGGACGGGGTGTCGGCGGGCTGGGTATCGGTCTTCTGCAAGGCTCTCCCGATTCGTGTGGTGGATGAGGTGGTGCTGCTCGGGCCGCTCCGCTGCGGCGGGTGCCGGCCGTCCGGTTCGCCGGGCTGCGCCGAGCGCGCCCCGAGGGCGGGCTGGGTCTGATCTGGCCAGTGGCGTGCGGTCAGCGCGAACTGCCGGAGCGGCGTCCTCGCGCCTCGTCTCCGGAGAACTCACCGCTGCTGTCGGGCTTTTCCCGCGCACTCCAACGCATGTGCCGTCCGCGGCGTGAATTCGGGCCGCCGGCGCCGAGCTTCAGCCTACTCCCCATCGCCACCATCGAACGAGAAACGAGAGTAGAATCGCCCTGTCGGGGACGGTCGACAAACTTCAGGAGGTCCACATGGACGCCGCCGAGATCGTCGTCACCGGCCATGACGTCCCAGGGATCGATCGTTACCGGTCGTACCTTTCGGAAAAACTCAGCAAACTCGATCATCTGAACCGCAGCGTCATCCGGTATGACGTCGAGTTGACGCACGAACCGAGCCCGCGAGGGTCCGAGTCGGCACAGCGAGTGGTGATCACCAGCCATGGCACGGGCCCGGCCGTGCGCGCCGAGGCGGACGGGGCGGACGTGCACGCCGTGCTCGACGAAGCGATCGGCAAGCTGGCAGGTCGGTTGCGGCGCAACCATGATCGGCGGGTGCGCCGACGCTCCCGGGGCGGGCGCACGACGATCGGGTCGGGCCGGGCATGACCGACGATCGAGCGTTCGAGTTCGACGACCTGGCGGTGCTGCTCACCCTCGACCCCACCGAACCGGCGGACGAAGCCGATATCGAAGCGATCGATGAGATCCTGGCCCGCCGCCGCTCCTCGGTCGTCAGCGACGAGCAACGGCCCCGACAGCGGACCGCATTGCGCCTGGTCCCCGACGCCCTGTCCTGAGTTCGCCGCGCACCCGGCCCATTCCACTCAGGAGTTCGATCTAGCGGACCTTCTCCGGAATGTGGTCGATGGCGTGCAGGACATGTGCGGCCAGGTCCATCGCGGCCTTCTCTTCGAGTTTCGAGTTCTGCGTCAGGGCGCGCGCGACGAGCGCGACGCGCTGGTCGTAGAGAGATGCGTAGGTGCTGGTGGTGACGGCCATGGCAGGCCTTTCTCTGGGGGTGAGCGGTCGGTGTCGCGATCGTGGACGTCGCGTCAGGTCCGCGGGATGCCCGCGGGGGCGGCGGAACCCGGAGGCCGGAGCCACCGTCGAGCTCTCAGCGCTGCTCCGTCGCGGCGCGCAGCAGAGCCTCGATCTCCTCGGTGTTGCCAGGGCTCCCGGCGGCCGCCAGCGCGGCGCCGGCCGTGGCGGGATCGGTCTCGGGGGGTACCACCAGGAGGGTGAGGCGGTAGCGGGCGCCGAGGACGTCGACGGTGGCGGGGTGCTGCGTGCGGTAGCCGGCCAGCCGGACGGTGCGGCCGCGGACGACGATCCGGCGCGCAGCCGGATCCCAGTCGCCGAGGTGGTAGCTCACGCTCTCGACCGTTCCCAGCCGCTCCGCGACCACGGCCTGCAGGGCGGGCACCTCCGCCGCGAGATCGCGCGAGCGGGGCCACCACCCACCGTCGACACGACCGGTGGCCGGCGCGCTCGGCTTCAGCTTCGACCGGGAGTGCTCGTGGTCCTGCCCGTGGTCGACGACAGGGGGTTGTGAGGTGCGCAAGGTGGGGGGTGCCGACGTCATGTCGGTGCTCCGTCCCCGGACAGCCGGCCGTCCGGAATGGACTTTCGCCGAGGACGACAGGGGCGCGAATGCCCGTGTGCGGGATGAACCCGACAACTGGCGATGCTACACCCGCCGAGGCGCATGCGGTTGATCGTCGGCTGCCCACGACCCGAGGTTTTCGGTAGCTTGGGCCTCGTCGCGATCGGCGCGACGCGACTCACAGCCCGGCCCCGGCGCGCCGGGGCCATGAGGAGCGCTGCGATGGTTCCACCCACCCCTGCCACGGATGTCCCGCCCGACCGGCCCACGAGCGACTTCGGCGAGCTGACCCGCACCGTGCGGCAGGCAGGGCTCTTGCAGCGGCGTACCGGTCACTACGCGCTGCGAATCGGCCTCACGCTCACCGTGCTCGCGGCCACCTGGACGGTGTTCGTCCTCCTCGGGGACACCTGGTGGCAACTGGTCACCGCGGCGGTGCTGGCTGCCGTCTGGACGCACGTGTCGTTCATCGGCCACGACGCCGGGCACAAGCAGATCTTCACCGGTCGTCGGGCCAACGACGCGGTCGGCCTGGTGCACGCCGGCCTGGTCGGGCTCAGCTACGGCTGGTGGGTCGGCAAGCACAGCCGCCACCACGCCAACCCCAACCACGAGGACGACGACCCCGACCTCGACATCCCCATCCTGGCCTTCACCGCCGGCCAGAGCCGCACCAAGCAGGGCGTCCAGCGCTGGACCACGAAGTACCAGGCGTTCCTGTTCCTCCCGCTCCTGCTCCTCGAGGGCGCGAGCCTGCACTGGTCCAGTGTCGACGCCGCGTGGCGCGGCAAGATCAAGCTGCGGGGGCTGGAGAAGGCGCAGCTGATCGTGCACGCCGCCGCCTACCTCGGCGCGGTCTTCCTGGTGCTCCCGCCCGGCAAGGCGGTCGCGTTCATCGTGGTCCACCAGGGCCTCTGGGGGTTCTACATGGGCTGCTCGTTCGCCCCGAACCACAAGGGCATGCCCGTCGCCACCGGCGCGCAGAGCTGGGACTTCCTCCGCAAACAGGTGCTGACCTCGCGCAACGTCCGCGGCGGCCCGTGGGTGGACTTCATGCTGGGCGGGCTGAACTACCAGATCGAGCACCACCTGTTCCCCAGCATGCCCCGCCCGAACCTGCGCCGAGCGCAGCCCTTGGTGGAGGCCTTCTGCGCGGAACGCGGCATCGCCTACCACCAGTGTGGGCTTCTGCGTTCCTACCGGGACGTTCTGGCGCACCTGCACACCGTGGGAGCCCCCCTGCGAGCGGCCCGTCAAGCGCGGTAGGACCGAGCCGGTGTGACCGGTGTAAAGACCGCAACGAACGGCACTCTCGTCGCTACCTAGCCGACGAGGGTGCCGTTCGTTGCGTCAGGAGGCCTTGCACACGGACGCCCGAACATCACGCTGCGCGTCCCCGGCCTGAGCTGACAGCCACGGTGGGTTCTCCGAAAACGCCACGGCAAGGCGAGCACCCACGATACGTTCGACCGCACGCAGCACAGTTCGCGTACTGGTCCGCCGTCCACCTCGGCACGACGGATTCCTTCGTGTACCCGAATGAGTTTCCGCCATGCCTCCGAGTCCACTCAGCCCTCTCGATAGAATGCGGACCAATTGTCGACCTGTCGCCCGAGCGCTCCTGGTGGCGATCGTACTGCTCGCAGGAGTCGCGGTGACCGCACCAGGCGCTGCACACTCCCAAACTCCATCGATCACACCGAGCCGGCACGAGAAGCCCTCACCGACACTGTGGCGAGCATGCCCCGTGAATGGACGAGAGAAAGCGAGGGAGCGCGTAGTGCGGAGGTTCGAGCGGGCCGCAGGCGTCAGCACGACGGGACCAGTCATGCCACCCGGGACCAGCAATCTCATATGCGGCGATGCGCAGCACAGCTACTATCACATCGCCGCGCGACACGGTGCCGACTGGACACGCAAGGGAGTGAAGACGTCCGAGAACTGGCGGGAGGTCGCCGACTACTCGATCGCGGAAGTGCTGCGAAGCCCGATGTCGGTGACCTATCGAGTAGACGCGAACACCTTCTGCTATTCGAGGGAGATCCAACTCATCCATAAAATTCGAGGAATCACCGTGGATGTCATGCACCCCAACGTGGTGGTCCGAGCGCAAGATGGCGTCGTCATCACTGCCTTCCCCACAAAGACGCCATGTTGAAACCCGAGCCGGTTCGACCGGCTGACCGATCGGGCGATCAGGTGGCTAGGATCGAGTACAGGTACACCGTCGAATTCGTCTGCGACCACAGGCCGTCCACGCTGCCCGACTCCCTCGACAAGGATCGATCATGACCATGTCGTACCTGACCCGGCTCGTCAAAGCGATCGAGGAGGAAGACGGCGGACTGTTCGTCGGGCAGGACGCCGACGGGCACCTGCTCCTCGCCGAATACCGCGGAAAGCGGTTCGTTCCACCGTTGGTGCTCGACTTCACCGAAGAGGAGTTCGACGCCGCTGTCCACACCGCCGCGCGCGGTGGCGGGTCGGCATGGCCGGGGGTCTCCGCTCCGGAAGGCGGATACCGTCTCCTCTCCGTCCATCTGTACGAGAGCATGTCCGGCGAGAGGACACCGACGCGTCGCCTCTACCTCTCGAACGGTCAGGTCTGGGCCGAGTAGCCGCAGTAGCTTCCAGGCCGTTCACCCGATCAGCGCGTTCGCCGACTCACACCGTCGTGCCGCATCGACGGCGCCGATCGACCGCGGATCGACATCGGGTATCGCGGAAGGTGTCGCCCCGAGTCGAGGAGCCGCCGTGAGCACCACCTACCTCGATCAGTTCGTCCGCGCCATCGAGGCGGGCGACCGCGCGGTCGTCGTCGGCCCGGACGACAGCGGCCACCGCGCCCTCCTCGGCTACCAGGGCGAGCACTACGACCCACCCCTCGTGCTCGACTTCTCCGACGAGCAGTTCGAGGCGGCGGTGTACGCGACGGCCCGCTCCGGCGGGAGCTCGCTGTGGCCGGACGTCCCAGAGCCTGAGGCAGGCATCCGGCTGATGCTCGTCCACCTCGAGGAGAGCCTCATGAGCACGAAGCCCGTGTCGCGACGCATCTACATCGCAGAGGGCCAACTCCAGGCCGAGTGAGCCGAGACGAACGGCACTCTCGTCGCTACCTAGCCGACGAGAGTGCCGTTCGTTGCGTCAGGAGCCGGAGCGGCTGCGCTTGATCAGCAGGATGATCAGCAGGAGCAGCACGCCGCCGGCCACCGGGACCAGGCGCTTCAGCACCGGGGCGCCTGCGGTGTCGAGCAGGTCGATGGCGTCGACCTCGCTGCGCATCGGGCCGGCCGCCTTCGGCGTGGTCGACGGGGCCGGCGGGGTGGCTGCGAGCACCGGGCCCTTGGCCACGTCGGCACCCGAGGGCGAGCCGTTCGGGCTGCTACCGGTCTCCCCCGACGACGCCGGACCGGACGAGCCGGACGCCGGGGACGGAGAGGGTGTGGGGGTTGCGGGGGCGGACGTGGCCGCAGCCGCACCGGACGCCGGAGCGGGCTTCGACGATGCGGCGGCACCGGCGGTCTCCGGCGCGAGCTTGCTCGCCACGCACGCCGAGAACTGACCGATGATCTTGTCGGCGACGTCGGAGATGACACCGCGGCCGAACTGGGCGGGCCGACCGGTGATCGTCATGTCGGTGACCATCGTGACGGCGGTGCGGTCCGCGCCGTCGGCCACCATCGTGCCGGTGACGGTGGCCTTGGCCGTGCCGTTGCCGCGGGAGTCGCGCCCGTTCGCCTCGATCACGACCTTGTGGTTCTCGTCGTCGCGGGTGACGTAGGTGCCCTTGCCCTTGTAGGTGAGCGAGATCGGGCCGAGCTTGACCTTCACCGTGCCGGTGAACGAGTCGCCCTCGTACTCCGTCAACGTGGCGCCCGGGAAGCAGGGAGCCACCGTCTCCGGCGTGTTCAGGGCCTCCCACGCCTTCTCGATCGGCGCGTCGATCGTGAACTTGTTCTCCAGCTGCATCTTCTCAGTCTCCTCCACAAACCGCAGGACGCCTGCCCCGGATGACCAGAGCAGGCGTCCTGCAGGAACGAGCGTCAGCCTGCGGCGGCCAGCACCGCACGGCCGGTGAGCACCTTGGCCAGGTGTTCACGGTAGTCGGCGGCGGCATCCGCGTCACTCGGAGCCGCAGTGCCTTCGGTGACCCGGTCGGCGGCCGCGCGCACCGCGTCGTCCGTGGCCGGCTGCCCCACGAGCGCCTGCTCGACGCCCGTGGCGCGGATGGGCGTGGTGCCCATGTTGGTCAGCCCGACGCGGGCCTCCGCGATCGTGCCGCCCTCGACGCGCAGCGCCGCCGCGATCGCGACCATCGACCAGGCCTGCGCCGTGCGGTTGAACTTCTCGTAGTGGCTGCCCCAGCCCGTGTACTTCGGGAACCGGATCTCGGTGAGGATCTCGCCCTCGCCGAGCGCGGTGGTGAAGTAGTCGACGAAGAACTCGGCCGCGGGCACCGTGCGGCTGCCGGAGGCGCCCGCGATCACCAGCTCCGCGTCCAGCGCCAGCGCGACGGCGCCGAGGTCGCCTGCAGGGTCGGCGTGTGCCAGTGAGCCACCGAGGGTGCCGCGGTGGCGCACCTGGTTGTCGGCCACGGTCTCGGTGGCCTGCGCCAGCAGCGTGACGTGCTGCTGCACCGACTCGTCCCGGATGATGTCGTGGTAGGGCGTCATCGCGCCGATCACGATCCGGTCGCCGTCGTCGCGGATCCCGCGCAGCTCGGCGATGCCACCGAGGTCGATGAGCACCGACGGCGCCGCCAGGCGCAGCCGCAGGACCGGGAGCAGGCTCTGGCCACCCGCGAGGATCTTCGCGTCTTCGCCGCCCTGCTGCAGCGCCGAGACGGCCTCCGCCACCGACGTCGGCTTGACGTAGTCGAACTTGGCCGGGATCACTGGACCTCTCCCTGGGGGTTGTTGGGGTCGATCGAGCCGAGGCCCGCGCCCGGCGAGTGGGTGTCGACCGGTGTCTCCTGCGTGGCGCGGCCCTTCGCGTCCTGGATCGCCCGCCAGACGCGCTGCGACGTGCACGGCATCTCCACCTCGGTGACGCCGAGGTGGCGCAGCGCGTCGAGCACACCGTTGACGATTGCCGGGGTGGAGGCGATGGTGCCCGCCTCGCCCACACCCTTGACGCCCAGCGGGTTCGTGGTGGCCGGAGTGCTCACCACGCGTGTGTCGAAGCTGGGCAGGTCGGCCGAGGAAGGCAGCGTGTAGTCGACGAACGTGCCGTTGACCAGCGTGCCCTGCTCGTCGTAGTTGGCCTCCTCGAACAGCGCCTGCGCGATGCCCTGGGCGAGCCCGCCGTGCACCTGGCCCTCGACGATGAGCGGGTTGACCACGTTGCCGATGTCGTCCACGCACGCGTACTTGCGCAGGTGGACGCGCCCGGTGTCGGTGTCGATCTCCATCGCCGCCAGGTGCGTGCCGTGCGGGAAGGAGAAGTTCTCCGGGTCGAACACCGAGTCGGCGTCGAGCGAGGGCTCCATGCCGTCGGGGAGGTCGTGCGCCATGAAGGTGGCGAACGCGATCTCCTGGATCGACTTGCCCGTGTCGGTACCACGCACCGAGAACGTGCCGGCGGAGAACTCGATGTCGCTCTCGTCGGCCTCGAGGAGGTGCGCAGCGACCTTCTTCGCCTTCTCGACCACCTTCTGCGCGGCGTTGACGATCGCGATGCCGCCGACGACCAGCGAGCGCGACCCGTAGGTGTCCAGGCCCTTCGGCGAGACCTGGGTGTCGCCGTGCAGGACCTCCACGTCCTCGAACGGGACGCCGAGCTGGTCCGCGACGATCTGGCTGAACGCCGTCTCGTGGCCCTGACCGTGCGCCGACGCGCCGGTGTTGACCTCCACCTTGCCGGTGGCGAGCATCCGGATGCTCGCGGCCTCCCAGCCGCCCGCGCCGTAGGACAGCGAGCCGAGCACCCGCGACGGAGCCAGCCCGCACATCTCGGTGAACGTCGAGATGCCGATGCCGAGCTGGACGGGGTCGCCCGAGCGCCGCCGCTCCTCCTGCTCGCGACGCAGGCCGGCGTAGTCGAACAGTTCCATCGCCTGCTGCGTGGCCTGCTCGTAGTTGCCGCTGTCGTAGGTGAGCCCGCACACCGTGGTGAACGGGAACTCCTCGTGCTTGATCCAGTTCTGCTCGCGCAGCTCCATCGGGTCGCGCCCGAGCTCGACGGCCAGCTCGTCCATGATCCGCTCGATGGCGAACGTGGCCTCGGGCCGCCCGGCGCCGCGGTAGGCGTCGGTGAGCGTCTTCGTGGTGAAGACGTTTGTGCAGGCGAACTTGTAGGCCGGGAACTTGTAGATCGAGTTGAACATGAACGCGCCGAGGATCGGCACGCCCGGCCCGACGAGCCCGAGGTAGGCGCCCATGTCGGCGAGCAGCTTCACGTCCAGGCCGGTGACGGTGCCGTCCTTCTTCGCCGTGATCGTGATGTCCTGGATCTGGTCGCGCCCGTGGTGCGCGGCCAGCAGCGACTCCGAGCGCGTCTCGGTCCACTTCACCGGTTTGCCGAGCTTCTGCGCCAACGCGACGCAGAGCATCTCCTCGGGCACGACGCCGATCTTGCCGCCGAAGCCGCCGCCCACGTCGGGAGCGATGACCCGCAGCTTGCTCTCCGGGACGCCGAGGGTGACCGTCGTCATCGTGCGCAGGATGTGCGGCACCTGTGTGGAGGAGTAGAAGGTGATCTGCTCCCCGGTCGGGTCGACGACCACGGAGCGCGGCTCCATGAACGCCGGGATCAGCCGCTGCTGGCGGAACCGGCGCCGCACCACGACGGAGTCGGAATCCGCCTCGGCCGCGGCGATCGCCGCGGCGACGCTGGTGCCGGTGCCGGCCTCTGCGGAGTCGAACACCCAGGTGGCGCTCTCGTTGGTGCCGAGGTCGGGGTGCACGAGGGTGGCGCCCTCGCCGACCGCGGCCTCCATGTCGAGCACGGGCTCGAGCGGCTCGTAGTCGACCTCGACGAGCTCGGTGGCGTCCTTGGCCTCCGCGGCGGTGCGGGCGACCACGACCGCGACGCCCTCCCCGGCGAAGTGCACGGCGCTGCTGGCCAGGAGCGGGCGCTGCGGCGCCTTCTGGTCCGGGGTGATCGGCCAGGCGCACGGCAGGCCCACGCCCTCGACGCCCAGGTCGGCGGCGGTGTAGACGCCGAGGACGCCCGGCGCCTGCTTCGCGGCGGACGTGTCGATGCCGGTGATCTGCGCGTGCGCGAAGGTCGAGCGGACGACGGCGATGTGCAGGGTGCCCTGCGGGGTGATCGCGTCGGTGTAGCGGCTGCGGCCGGTGATCAGCCGGGCGTCCTCCTTGCGGACGCGGGAACGGCCGACCTCGGCAACTGTGGTGGGTTCGGCGGTCGTCGTCATGTCAGCCTCCGGCGACGGAGGTCGGGGTGTCGGCCCGGGCGGTGGCGCCGGGCTTCATCGCCTGCGCGGCGCTCTGCACGGCGCGCACGATGTTCTGGTAACCGGTGCAGCGGCAGAGGTTGCCCTCCAGACCCTCGCGCACCTCGCGCTCGTCGGGGTCGGGGTTGTCCCCGAGCAGGTCGACGGCCTGCATGATCATCCCCGGGGTGCAGTACCCGCACTGCAGCGCGTGGCACTCGTTGAACGCCTTCTGCACCGGGTGCAGCTCGCCGTCGCGGGCCAGACCCTCGATCGTGAGGACCTCACCACCGTCGGCCTGCACCGCGAGCACCGAGCAGGACTTCACGCTCTGACCGTTCAGGTGCACCGTGCAGGCGCCACAGTTGCTGGTGTCGCAGCCGACCACGGTGCCGGTCTTGCCCAGCCGCTCCCTCAGGTAATACACCAACAGCATGCGGGGCTCGACGTCGTCGACGTACTCCACGCCGTCGACGGTGACCCGAACCTGTGCCATGTGACCTCTCCTCACCACGAGCGTGGTGCCGCCCTCGCGCGATGCACGAAGGATCCGCACTGGACGCACCGGACGCAGCCGAGCCGACGCCCGGGTGCCGCACACGACGCTGTGGCGGCGGGCACAATCACACCGCCGATCTTCCGGACATGCAAGGTCGACCGGACGGCGCGCGGCAGCACCTCCCCGCTCGGAGGCCCCGCACATGCCGAGCCGAGTCGAACGGAACCGCGTACTCGGAACTAAGCCGCACCCGTGTCCGCATGCGCGGAACCAGACGCCGCGCAGGATCACCTGTCTGGAGCAATCCCGATGACGCGGTGGAGTGCCTCCCCGAGGCACCCGGGGGCCGCTCCGGTGCCCGCGGAGTTCAGGAAAGCCACCTTGCTGCCCCCCACGTTCATGAATGTGGCTTTCCTGAACCTCCCGGGCGGGCCGCCGAAGACCCCTTCCGGTCGCCTTCGCCGGTGCCCACCGGGCGCAGCGGCCCGAGGGTCCGGTGCCGCAACGCGCCCCACCACAGGCCGCCGCCGTAGGCGAGGTCGTCGAGCCTGCGGGCGAGCAGGTACGCCGGCAGGCCCGGGCGGTCGGCGTCTCCCCGACGGCGCCACCAGTCGAGCACGCCCTCCGCGAGGGCGATCACGGCCACCGTGCGCCGGGCCCGCCGCGACACCAGGCACGCGACGAGCGAGACCGGCCAGTAGTGCCGGGTGACGGCGTCGGCGGTCTGGGCGACGGTGCCGAGCGCGCCCAGACCGATCAGCCGGGCCGCGACGGGCCGCGGGTTCTGCACGGGCAGCTGTCGCGCGAGCCGCTCGGCGGCGCCCGCGGCCACGGCGAGCGCTGCCAGCGCCGCCAGGGGACGGCCGCGCAGCAGCAGCACCGCCACCGCGGCCGACCAGGTGTTGAGCACCATCGGCGGCACCGAACCGGGGTGGCGCAGCGACAGCGGGGCAGCCCCCGTGCCGTAGTAGGCCTTGCGCAGCCACCAGGCAGACAGCGTGGTGAGGTGGTCGTGCGCGACCCGGGCCGCAGGCTCGTAGCGCATCCGCCACCCCGCCTCGTGCAGGCGCAGCACGAGGTCGACGTCCTCGGCCACGTGCATGCGCTCGTCGAACCCCGCGCCCGCGGCGTCGCGGCGCACGAGCATCGCGGCGCTCGGGACGTAGGCCACCCGGCTCTTGGGCACGACCAGTGCGGGGTCGGGCCCCTGGTCCAGTGAGGACCGCACCGCCTCGTAGCGCGACAGCCATCCGTCGACGGGGGGCAGCGCGACGATCCGCGGGGCCGCGAGCGCCACGACCGGGTCGGCGAAGCGGGCGAGCAGCGGCTCGAGCCATCCGGGTTGGGGTACGACGTCGGAGTCGAGGAAGGCGACGAGCCGGGTGTGCGCGACGGCGAGCCCGGCGTTGCGGGCAGCGGCGGGGCCCCGCGCCCGCTCGTGCCGCAGCAGGACGGCACCGGCGCGCTGCGCGACGTCCCGGATCCCGGCCGCGTCGGCCGACCCGTCGTCGACGACGACCGTGGCGCCGAGCCCCTCCGGGAGGGCGGCGAGCAGCCGGGCGAGCCCGTCGACGCGGTCCTTCACCGGCACGACGACGGTGACCTCCGACGCGGCAGGCACCGCCGACGCCGGCTCGGCCACGGGATGGGCGATGCCCGCGTCGAGGAGCTTGCGGGCCAGCGCCGCGGACGTCGCGTCACCGACCTCGAGCTCACCGCCGTTCAGGAGGGCGGCCGCGGCTGCCGAGAGTCGCAGCATCCGGGGTGGGGCGCCCCCGAACAGGACGGTGCCGCCGTCGACGACGAGCGCCTGCCGATCGAGCGCAACGCGCGTGCCGTGGGGAAGCGCTAGATCCACACTCGCGAGCCTAGAGCCCGCACCTTGGAGCCGTACTGCTGTTCTCACGCCGAAAAATCAGCAGTACGGCTCGAAGGCGCTGTGTGGGGGATGCTCGTCCTGTGAGTTCGCCTCTCCTGCCCTCCTACGCCCGCTCGCTCGCCTCGGTGCTGCCCTCGCTGCTGGGCGCGCTCGGTGTGCCCGGCCCGCCGGTCGCACTCGCCGTGCCGCCGGTCCGCGCCGCGGCGTTGCTGCTCGTGGACGGGCTGGGCAGCGAGCTGCTGCGCCGCCACGCCGCGGACGCGCCGTTCCTGGCGGGCCTGCCGGACGCGGGCCCGCTCACGGCGGGCTTCCCGTCGAGCACCTCGATCAGCCTGGCCACGCTGGGCACCGGCGTGCCGCCGGGCGCGCACGGCATGCTCGGGATCGCGCTGCGGGCCGGCGGGGAGATCCTGGACACCCTCACGTGGACGGCGCAGGGCACCCGCACGGACCTGCGGGAGCAGCTGGTGCCCGAACAGGTCCAGCCGGTGCCGACCGCGTTCGAGCGCGCCGAGGCCGACGGCGTGGAGGTCACCGTGGTGTCGCTGCGCGAGTTCGCCGGCTCCGGACTCACCCGGGCCGCGCTGCGCGGCGGCCGCTACCACGGCACGCACGCGCTCGGCGACCTGGCCGCCGGCGTCCTCACCGCGGTCAGCGGCAGCGGGCGGCAGCTCTGCTACGGCTACCACCGCGACCTCGACGCGATGGGGCACCTGCACGGCCCGGGCTCGCTGCCCTGGCGACTGCAGCTGGCCCAGGTCGACCGGCTGGCGTCGCTGATCGCCGAACGGCTGCCGCCGGACGCGGTGCTCGCGGTCACCGGGGACCACGGCATGGTCACCGTGGACCGGATCCACGACGCCGACACCGACCCCGTGCTGTCCGACGGCGTCGCTGCGCTCACGGGCGATCCGCGCGCGCGGCACGTCCACGTCCACCCCGGCGCCCTCGACGACGTGCTGGCGACCTGGACCGCGCAGCTGGGCGACGGCGCGTGGGTCGTCCCGGGCGAGCAGGCGATCGCCGAAGGGTGGTTCGGGCCGGTGGCGGCGCACGCCCGCGACCGGATCGGGGACGTGGTGGTCGCGGCGTGCGGTGGCACGGCCGTGATCCGCTCGGCGGCCGAACCGCTGATCTCGCGCATGCCCGGGCAGCACGGTTCGCTCACCGCCGACGAGCAGCTCGTCCCGCTCCTGCTGGCGCGAGCGGTGTGACGGGTCAGCGTGCGGCGGCGCGCTCCCGGCGCCCGGACAGCACCGGGGACAGGCCGAGGACGACGAGCGCGGCGGCCGGGATGACCAGCAGCGCGAACCGCAGGCCGGCCGCGTCGGCGACCAGCCCGATCAGCGGCGGGCCGGCCAGCAGCGCCACCCGGTCCACCGTGCCGACGAGCGCGAGGCCGAGCCCCCGCGGGAGACCGGGCACGGAGTCGGCGGCGCGCATCGCCGCCGGGATCAGCGTCCCGATGCCCAGGCCCACCGCGCCGAACCCGATCACCGTTCCCACCGCCGTCGGCACGGCCAGCGCGAGGGACATCGCGCCGGCGGCCAGCGCGGCACCCGCGAGCGCCACGGCCCGGTCGCCGAAGCGCGTGACCAGCCCGTCGCCCAGCAACCGGCCGACGGTCTGCAACCCCTGCAGGGCGATGAACCCCAACCCCCCGACGGCCGCCGCGGCGCCCAGGTCCTCCCGCAGGTAGAGCGACGACCAGGTGGCACCGGCGTCCTCCATGGACTGCGCCATCGCGGCGATCAGCCCCATGCCGAGCACCGCGGGCCCGAAGCTCCGCCAGCGCAGCGGTCCGCGCTCCCCGTCCGGCCGGGCGGGCGCGTCGTGGTCGTCGCGACCGGGCAGCAGGAACCGGGCCACGGCCCAGCCGAGGAGCGCGAACACGACCGCCGCTCCCGCCAGGTGCCACGGCAGCGGCACCCCGAGCCCGGTGGCCGCGGCGCCCGTCGCCCCACCGAGGACGGCCCCGACGCTCCAGATCCCGTGCATCGAGTTCAGGATCGAACGGCCGTAGCGTCGCTCGACCCGCAGGCCGTGCGCGTTGACGGCGAGGTCGGCGGCGGAATCGACGGCGCCCATGAGGAACAGGACGGCCACCAGCGCCGCCCACGACGGCGCGACGCCCATCAGCGCCACGCTCCCGGCCAGGCAGAACGTGCTGATCGGCGCCACACGGACCGAGCCGAACCGGGCCACGAGCGCGCCGGCCACCGGACCCGCGAGCAGGCCGCCCAGCGCCGCGGCGCCGACCGCCGTGCCGAGCGCGGTGTTCGAGAGGTCGAGCGCGGCCTTCAGGTCGGGGTAGCGCGGAACGACGTTGGCGAACAGCGCCCCGTTGGCGAAGAACAGGGCGGCGACCGCGGCCCTCGCCCGACGGATCTGCGGCGGAGGCCGCATCACGGCAGTGTCGGCGGGTACGGCAGGCACTGTGATGATCCTGCCCCACCGCTCCCGTCCGACGCACCGCGGTTTTCCCCCTCTGTCCGCAACCTCAGATGTAGCTCAATTCCCTGGCCCGCAGCCCGGGGATCCCCCACCCTCGGTCGGGGAAGCTTTCGAATCGGGGGGATGCGCCATGGAGCTCGTCATCGACGTCGAGCTGACAGCCCGTGACCGGTCGATCCTGCGCGCCGTGGTCGGTGGGCGCGCCGAGATCGTCTGGGGCTCCGAGCCGGACCTGTACCTGGACGGGCGGTTCTGCTGCGACCAGAACGCCGTGCACCGGCTCGTCCGGGCCGGGCTGATCGCCCCCGTCTCCGACGCGTCCGTCGGCGAGCGGCTGCCGGCCGTCGTCACCACGGCCGGGCGGCTGGAGCTCGTGGCCTGACCGGCCCCGGCGCCGCGCGCCGGTAGCGTTCCCCGCCGGAGGTGGACCTCGGTGGGTGAGCGTCATCAGCACAGCGCCGGCGAGGGCGTGCGTTGAGCGAGCGTCAGCGAGCGAATCATCAGCACAGCGCCCGCGCGAAGCGCCGGCCGAGCGCTAGCGAGGCCGTGCGTTGAGCGAGCGTCAGCGAGCGAATCATCAGCACAGCGCCCGCGCGAAGCGCCGGCCGAGCGCTAGCGAGGCCGTGCGTTGAGCAAGCCGTCGGCGCGCCAGGAGCGCATCCTCGCGATCCTGCGTTCGCGAGGGCAGGCGCGGGTCGCCGCATTGGCACAGGAGTTCGACGTCTCGCCGATCACCATGCGTCGCGACGTCGAGGCGCTGGCCCGCGACGAGCAGGTGGTGCGCGGGCACGGGATCGTCCGCCTGCCCTCGACGCGGCGCACCGACCGGTCCCGGCGACCCGCCGCGGACGTCGTGGTGCTGATGGCCCCGCTGCACAACACCTACCTGGGCCAGATCCTCACCGGGGCGCGGGAGGCGGCGGAGCAGCAGGGCCTGCGCTGGGAGCTCCTCGGCGTCGAGGAGACGGAACCCACGCGCTCGGCGATGCGCCGGGCCGCCGCGGTGCCGGACGTGCTCGGGGCTCTGATCATCCCCCGCTGGCGTTCGATCACCACCGTCGCCGCCGAGGAGGCGGAACCCGTCGACGACGCGGCGCCGTCCGTCCACGCGGTGCTCCTCGAGCGCTTCCCGCCGGTGGGCAGCGTGCTCGCCGAGCTCGACGCCGTACGGACCGACCACACCCGCGGGGTGCTGCTCGCCCTGCGCCACCTGCGCGAGCGCGGGCACACGCGGATCCTGCTCGCGGCGCGCGACGACAGCCCGACGGGCCGGACCATCCGGTCGGCGTACCTGGGCCTCGTGCCCGAGCTCGGGCTGCCGCTGATCGCCGAGCCGCTGCTCAGCGCCCCGGGCGCGGCGCCCGACCCCGCCACGCCGATGCCCTACCTGCCCGACGTCGTGCGGAGGACCGGCGCGACCGCGCTCGTCGCGCACAGCGACGTCGACGCGCTCAACCTCGTCACGCAGCTGCACGCCGCCGGGCTGCGGGTGCCCGACGACCTCTCGGTGGTCGCCTACGACGACATGGTCTCGGGCCTGGGCGGACTCGAGCTGACGGTGGTGGCGCCACCCAAGCGCGAGGTCGGGAGGGAGGCGCTCACGCTGCTGCAGGACCGTGTGGAGCGGGGCGGGCCGGTGCGGCACGTCGAGCTGCTGCCGGCGCTCGTGGATCGTGGTTCGACGCGCGAGATCACCTGAATTTGATCGTTCGATCATTTTGATCGTTCGACCTTGACATGGATCGATCGCTCGGCAATCGTGAGGGAAAGCGCTCTCTCGATGACGAGGGGAACGACCCATGCCCCACAGATCCCGCGTGCTGGCCTGCGCGGCGACCGCCGCCGCGCTCACGCTCTCCGCGTGCTCGAGCGCGGCCCCGGCGCCCGCGGACGGCGGGCCGACGGTGGTCACCTTCTGGTCCTCGCTGCGAGGTACCCAGCCGGTCGTCGACGCGTTCAACGCCACGCACACCGAGATCCAGGTCGACCTCGAGGTCACCCCGACCGGCACCGGCGGCACGAACGCCAAGCTCAGCAACGCCACGCGCGCCGGCAACGCCCCCGACGTCGCCACGCTGGAGTACAACGCCCTGCCTGCGTTCGCCCTCGACAGCGCGGTGCTCGACGTGACCGACCGGGTCGACGAGGAGTTCCGCACGGCCCTGCTGCCGCAGGCCTGGGACCAGACCACGTTCGACGGACGCGTCTACGCGATCCCGCTCGACATCGAGCCGATGGTCCTGTTCTACCGCCGCGATCTGCTCGAGCAGCACGGCATCGCGGTGCCGACGACCTGGGCCGAGTTCGAGCAGGCCGCCCGCGACCTCAAGGCCGCCGCACCCGACGTCCGGCTCACCACGTTCTTCACCAACAGCGCGCCACACCTGGCCGGGCTCGCCGACCAGGCCGGCGGGCGGTGGTTCTCCACCGAGGGCGGCCGCTGGAACCTCGACTTCACCGACCCGGGGACCACGCGCGTCGCCGGGTACTGGCAGCGGCTGGCGGACGAGGACCTCGTGCAGGTCGCCCCCGGCAGCAGCCAGCAGTGGAACGCCGCGATCAACAACGGGTCCGTCGCCACGTACATCGACGGGGCGTGGGCGGCCGCAGCCCTCATGCGGTCCGCCCCCGACGGCGCGGGCACGTGGGCGGTGGCGCCGCTGCCCCAGTGGGACCCGGCGCAGCCGCGCGTGGGCGTCAAGGGTGGGTCGGTGTTCACCGTCGGCTCGGGCAGCGCGCACCCGGACGAGGCGATGGAGTTCATCCGTTGGATGGTCACCGACCCGGCGGCGTTCCAGGCGCGCCTGTCCAGCGGTGCCAGCAGCCAGTACCCGGCCGCTCCCGGTCTGGTCGGCGTCGCCGACGAGGGCTTCGACCGCAGCTACTTCGGCGGGCAGGACATCTACGCGCTGTTCCGCGAGGAGGCCGCGAAGGTGCCCGAGGGCTGGGTCTGGGGCCCTCGGATGACCGCCACCAACCAGCTGATCCAGGAAGGGCTGGCCCGGATCCGGTACGACGGCACCGTCGTCGAGTCGCTGGCGCAGGCCCAGGAGGAGTCGTTGCCCGACATGCGTGCGCTCGGACTGGCGGTGGCCTCGCGATGACCACCACCCTCGAGACCCCGCCCGCCGCCCGGGACGCCGCGCGGGGGACGCACCGTCCACGCCGCGCCGGCCGGGTGCCGGGACAGCGCGGCGCGGTAGCCGCGCTCCTCGCCCCGTTCGGCCTGCTCTGCCTGGCCGTGTTCATCGTGCCCGCGGTCTACGCGATCTACCTGAGCTTCTTCTCGACGTCGCATTCCGGGCTCGGCTTCGGCAACGCGCGCACGGTGTTCGTGGGCTTCCGCAACTTCGTCGTGGTGCTCACCGACCCGAGCTTCCTGCGCAGCATCGGCGTCACGCTCGCCTACATCGTGGTGTTCATCCCGCTGATCGTCGTGGGTTCGCTGCTGATGGCGCTGCTGCTGGACTCCGGGCTCGCCCGGGGACGGCGGTTCGCGCAGACGGTGCTGTTCCTGCCGCACGCGATCCCGGGAATCATCGCCGCGATCATCTGGCTGTACCTCTACACGCCCGGCATCAGCCCGGTGCTCACCACGCTGGCGGGCCTGGACATCCGGATCGACCTGCTCGGCCAGACGCTGCTCATCCCCTCGCTGGTGAACATCGCGCTCTGGGGCGGGCTCGGCTACAACACCGTGATCTTCTACGCGGCGCTGCAGGCCGTGCCGCGCGAGGTGATGGAGGCCGCCGCGGTGGACGGCGCGGGCGCCGTGCGCACCGCGCTGCGCGTGAAGGTGCCGATGGTGCGCGCCTCGGTGGTGACGGTCGCGATGTTCACGCTGGTGGGCTCGCTGCAGCTGTTCACCGAGCCGATGCTGCTCGCGCAGGCCACGCCGCTGGTCGGCTCCCGGTTCACGCCGAACATGTACATCTTCGACGCGGCCTTCAACCGCAGCAACTACGGCCTCGCCTCGGCGGCGTCGGTGCTGCTGCTCGTCCTGTGCTGCCTGCTGTCCTACGCGGTGGCGCGCTTCAGCTCGCGAGGGGCCAAGTCATGAGCGCCGGAATGACCACCACCGTCGACCGCAGGGTCCGACAGGGCACCCGCGCCGGCTCGATCACGACGAACGTGGTGGTCGCGGCCGCCACGCTGTACGCGCTGCTGCCGCTGCTGTGGCTGCTGCTCGCGGCCACCAAGGACACGCAGGCCCTGTTCAGCAGCCGGCTGCTCGACCTGGGCAACTTCGACCTCGTCGGCAACGTCCGCGCACTGCTCGCCGAGGACGACGGCATCTACCTGCGCTGGTACGCCAACAGCCTGCTGTACGCAGTGGTCGGCGCCGGCTTCGGAGCGCTGATCAGCACCGCGGCCGGGTACGTGTTCGACAAGTACGAGTTCCGCGGCAAGAAGCAGGCCTACGCGCTCGTCCTGATCAGCGTGATGATCCCGGGCACGGTGCTGGCGCTGCCGATGTACCTGATCGCGTCGCGGCTCGGGCTGGCCAACACGATGTGGGCCGTGTTCATCGCGGTGCTGTTCAACCCGTTCGGCGTGTACCTCGCCCGCATGTTCGCCACCGGCTACGTCCCCGGCGAGGTGCTGGAGGCCGCGCGCGTCGACGGGGCGTCGGAGCTGCACATCTTCTTCCGCATCGGGCTGCGCATGCTGGGACCGGGGTTCGTCACCGTGTTCCTGTTCCAGCTCACCGCGATCTGGAACAACTTCTTCCTGCCGCTCGTGATGCTGTCGGACGAGAAGCTCTATCCGATCAGCCTCGGCCTCTACACCTGGAACAGCGCGGCAACGACGTTCCCGGACTACTACCCGCTGGTCGTCATCGGATCGCTGCTCGCGCTGGTCCCGCTCGTCGTGGCCTTCCTGATGCTGCAGCGGTACTGGCGCTCCGGCCTGACCGCGGGGAGCGTGAAGTAGTGGCGCGCGCGGCCTTCGCCATGGCGGCGGCGACCGCCCGCCAGGTGCTGCACCCCGCTGCCGTCGCGCGCATCGCGGCCGCGGTCGACATCCACCCGGACGTCGTGCTCGACGGGTTCGCCCGCGCCGATCTCGCCGACCTCGAGCTGCTGATCACCGGCTGGGGCTGCCCGCCCGTCACCGCGGACGTGCTCGCCGCCGCGCCGCGGCTGCGGGCGATCGTGCACACCGCGGGGACCGTGCGCCAGCACGTCACGGACGCGTGCTGGGAGCGCGGGATCGCGGTCAGCTCGGCGGCCGCGGCCAACGCCGTGCCGGTGGCCGAGTACGCGGTCGCGATGATCGTGCTCGCCGGCAAGCGGGTGCCCGACATCGCGCGGGAGTTCCGGGCCGCGCGGGCGCAACGCGACTGGAACGCTCTCCACCCCGACGCCGGCAACTACGGCGCCACCGTCGGGCTGCTCGGGGCCTCGCTGATCGGGCGGCGGGTCGCCGACCTGCTGCGGCCGTTCGACCTCGAGGTCCTGCTGCACGACCCGTACGTGGCCGACGACGAGGTCCGGGCGCTCGGCGCCGCGCCGGTGGGCCTGGACGAGCTGTTCGCCCGCGGCGGCGTGGTGTCGCTGCACGCGCCGCTCCTGCCGAGCACGCGGGGGATGGTCGACGCCCGGCTGCTCGGGCTGATGCGCGACGGCGCCACGCTGCTCAACACCGCACGCGGCGGGATCGTCGAGCCCGCCGCGCTGGAGCGCGAGCTGCTGTCCGGGCGGCTGCGCGCGATCCTCGACGTGACGACACCGGAACCGTTGCCGCCGGATTCGCCGCTCTGGGACTGCGACGCCGTCCTGCTCACCCCGCACGTCGCCGGCTCGAAGGGCAACGAGCTGCGCCGCCTCGCCGACGCCGCTGCCGACGAGGTGCAGCGCTGGGCGGCGGGGCGACCGTTCGCCCACCCCGTCCGTCGCGAGCTGCTCCCCCTGACCGCCTGATCGAGGAGGCCCCGATTCCCGCCGAGGACCGCACCCTGAGCCCGGAGACCGGCTGGACCCGGCAGCACTGGACCGCCGTGGCCGACGACCTGCTCGCCGCGGTGCAGCGGTACCGCTCACCCCGCGGTGGGCGCATCGACCTGCCCGGCGCGCCCGCCAAGGCCGGCGTCGTCTCCGACGGGCTGGAGGGCTTCGCCCGCACGTTCCTGCTCGCGGCGTTCCGCGCCGCCGGGGACGACGACGCCGCGCCGCTCGCGCCGTACGTCGAGGGTCTGGCCTGCGGGCCGGGACCGGACGGGCCCGACGCGTGGCCGCCGATCGGCTCGCACGGGCCCGGTGGGCAGCCGATGGTGGAGTCGGCGTCGGTGGCCCTGGGCATGCTCGCCGCCCGGGCCCACACCTGGGACCGGCTCGACGGGGACGCGCAGGACCGGCTCGAGGAGTGGCTGCGCGGGGCGCTGCGGAACGAGCCGGCGCCGAACAACTGGTACCTGTTCCCGATGGCGGTGGCGGCGTTCCTCGACGAGGTCGGCCGCGGTGACGACGAGACCGCCCGCGCGCTGGACCGCGCGTCCGACATGCTGGAGGGCTGGTACCGCGGCGACGGCTGGTACAGCGACGGCGACGGGCGCGCGTTCGACCACTACATCGGCTGGGCCATGCACCTCTACCCGGTGCTGGTGGCGCACCTGCGCGGCGACACCGTGCGCCTGGAGCACCTCGGGCCACGGCTGCGGGAGTTCCTCGGCTCGTTCGCCGCCACGTTCGACGTCGACGGCGCCCCGCTGTACCAGGGCCGCTCCCTCACCTACCGCACCGCGACGCTGTCGGCCGTCGCGCTCGGCGAGGTCGTCGGGTGGACGCCGCTGCGGCCCGGGCAGACCCGGCGGATCCTCTCGGCCGGCCTGCGCTACTTCCTCGACCGCGGGGCGCTGACCGACGGGATCTTCTCCCGCGGCTGGCACGGGCCGCACGACGCGAGCCTGCAGGACTACTCCGGCCCGGCCTCGCCGTACTGGGCGAGCAAGGGCTTCGTCGGGCTGCTGCTCCCGGCGTCGGCGCCGCTGTGGACCGCGATCGAGGAGCCGCCGCCGTCCGCGGGGCCGGACCGCACGCTCGCCATCGGATCGGTCGGCTGGCTCGTGCAGACCACGCAGGCCGACGGCCTCGTCCGCGTGCACAACCACGGCAGCGACCACGTGAACCCGTGGGACGCAGACGGCGGCCACCCCGACCCGCTCTACGCGCGGCTCGCCTACTCCACCCGCACCGGCCCCACCGCCGTGCGCAACGCGGCCGACAACCACATCGCCCTGCACGTGCGGGGCCGCGACAGCGTCCGGCGCCGCATCCACCCGATCGGCAGCGGGCCCGACTGGGTGGCCTCGTGGCACCAACCGCAGTTCCCCGGTCCGCCCGCCTTCCCCGGCGGCCCGCCCGTCGCGGGTGGGCCGGTGCTGCCCCAGTCGCGCATCGAGAGCCTGGTCGTGGCCCGCGGCGCCTGGGAGGTGCACGTCCACCGGCTGCGCGCGGTGCCGGCCGGCGTTCCCGTCACGGTGACGGGATGGGCGCTCGCCGCCGCCACGCCCCGGGAGCTCGACGAGCAGGTCGAGGGCGTCGCCGTCGCACTGAGCACGGAGGAGACCGCCACCCGCCTCGTCGGCTGCCACGGTTTCGACGCGGCGGGCGTCGAGCGGGCCCCGCAGGGCACGGCCTACGGCGCCTGGGCGCTCGTGCCCACCCTCCGTGGCACGGCCGAGCGCGGGGAGCTGCTGGTGAGCGCCTCGACCCTCACCTCGGCTCCCGCACCCGCCGCGCCGCAGGTCGGCGTCGACGGCACGCAGGTCGCGGTGACCTGGGCCGACGGCGCGCGCACGACCTGCACCTGGACGGCGGCTGCCCCGGAGGTCACGACCACCCCCTGACCCGTCGCACACCGACTTCCGGTCTCGTACACCGACTGCAGTCGGTGTGCGAACGCAGCAATCGGTGTGTGAGCGTCGCGGGTGCGGAGGCGAGCTCTCCGACGCCATGGCCCTCGCACCGTGGCGCCCGCGCGTTCGCCACCGGTCAAACACCGACTTCTGGTCTCGTACACCGGCTGCAGTCGGTGTGGGAGCACAGCTTTCGGTGCGTGGCCGCGGCGGCGGACCTCCCTCGCTCCCGGAGGCCGCCTGCGCGAGTCGCCGATCGACGGTCACACACCGAATCCGGTGCCGACGCACCGACTGCAGTCGGTGTGGGAGCGCAGCTATCGGTGTGCGGGCGGAGGGCTCAGGTCAGGCGGCCCGTGCGGTCGGGGTGCCAGCGGTTCAGGCCGGCTCGGAGGGCCTCGGTCATCTCGGCCAGGAGGTGTTCGCCCTCCTGCGCCGTCGCGCCGGTGGGGTCGCCGAGGACGCCGTTGGGGCTCACCGCCGCGACCCCGCCGGCGCGCAGGGCCGGGAGCAGCTCGGCGAGCGGCGCCGTGGCCCCGGGTTCGGCGGCCTCGAGCCGGACCGCCGCGGGGTCGAGCGCGAGCAGGATCGACGTCTCGGTGCGCCCGGCGTGCGCATCGCCGCCGGTCACCACGCACGGGGACCAGGCGGCGTCGCGTCCCTCGTCGCGCAGCTGCGCGACGGCGTCGGGCACGGTCGGGAGGTTGCCACCGTGCCCGTTCACGAACACCAGCCGCGACGCCCACCGCGACGCCGAGCGCCCGAGCTCCACGAGGACCGCCCGCAGCGCCTCGTGCCCGATCGACAGCGTGCCGGGGAAGCCCTCGTGCTCGCCCGACGCGCCGTAGACCAGCGGCGGCGCGACCAGCAGCTCCGCGTCGTCGGCGGCGGCCCTGCGGGCGACGGCCCCGGCGATGCGGGCGTCGGTGTCCAGCGGCAGGTGCGGACCGTGTTGCTCGAACGCCCCCAGCGGGACGAGCACGGTGGCCGCGCGCACCTCGGGCCAGGTCGATTCCCCCAGGCTCACAGCGCCTCCCCCACGTGGTGGCCCTCCCGCACCGCGGCGTCGAGTCGCCGCGGCGCGAGGCAGTCACCGATCCGGTGCACCGGCAGCTCGCCCCCGCGCAGCGCGCGCCAGAGCTCGTCCTCGGGCTCGGAGGGCACGGCGCACACCACCCAGTCGTAGCGCACCTGCGTGGTCGCACCGACCAGGTGGTCCAGCACGGTGAGCGTGACGCCGGGCGCGGCGTCCAGCACGACGCGCTCGGTGGTCGTCGCGATACCGGCGGCGTATGCCCTGCGGTGGAACAGCTCCAGGTCCAGGGTCAGCCCGAGGTCCTGCGCGACCACCAGGCCCGGCGTGGCGATCTCGACCGCACAGCCGCGCGCGGCCAGCAGCTCCGCCACCGACGTCGCCGGGTGGAACCCCGTCTCGTCGTACACGAGCACCGAGCCGGACGGCGCCACGCGCCCGTCGAGCACGTCGCGGACGTCGACCACGCGGTCCAGGCCCCTCGCCCAGGCGGGCCGACCCGGCAGGGCGCCGGTGGCGAGCACGACGGCCTCGGGGCCTTCCCGCTGCACGTACGCCGCGTCGACGGCCACGCCGGTGCGCACCTCGACGCCGGCGCCGCGGCAGGCGGCCAGCAGGTCGTCGGCCACCACACCGAGCCCCGCCCGGGCCGGCGCCGCAGCCGCCACCACCACCTGACCGCCGGTGCGGGGCCCGCGTTCGCACAGCACCACCCGGTGCCCGCGCTCCGCGGCCGTCGCGGCGGCCTGCATCCCGGCCGGCCCGCCGCCGACCACCAGCACGTGCCGCCCACGCCGAGGCCGGAGCGGGAGCCGCAGGGACTCCCGGCCGGCCACGGGGTTGACCGCGCACCCGAGCCGCTGGTTGAGCCCCACCCGGCCGGCGCACTCCTGGTTGCAGGCCGGGCACGTCCGCGGGCGCGTGGCCGTGGTGAAGTCGGGGTCGGCGATCTGGCCGCGTACGACACCGACCAGGTCGCAGTGGCCGTCGGCGAGGGCGCGCTCGGCCGCGTCGAGGCCGGTGATCCGGCCGATCCCCACCACCGGCACGGCCACGGCGCGCCGGATCGCCGCGGCGACGTGCAGGGCGTGCCCGGCCTGCACCGGCATCGGCGCCTCGACGAGGTGCAGCGTCGCGGTGGCGACCCCCGTGGTCGTGTTGACGTAGTCGACGCCGTCGGCGGCGAGGATCCGCGCCGTCTCGACGGCCTCGGCGATCCCGATGCCGCCGGCCAGCCCCTCGTCGCCGCACAGCCGCACGCCGATCGCACCCGCCGCCCCGACGGCCTCGCGCACCGCCGCGAGCACCTCCCGCACGACCCGCACCCGGTTGGCGAGGCTCCCGCCGTAGCGGTCGGTGCGGTGGTTGGTGAGCGGGGAGAGGAACTGGCGCAGCAGCGAGGCCTGCGAGCACTGCAGCTCGACGCCGTCGAACCCGCCCGCGACGCAGTGCGCGGCCGTGGCGGCGTACCCGGCCACCACCTCCCGGATCTCCGCGGTCGTGACGGCCTTCGGCACCTCGCGGAACAGCGGGTCCGGCACCGGCGACGGTGCCCACAGCGCTCGGCGCGAGTACAGGCCGCTCGACTGCCCGCCGTTGTGGTTGAGCTGCGCCAGCACCGGGACGCCGTGCGCGTGCACCGCTTCGGTGATCCGCCGGTAGCCGGGCACGGCCGCCGGGTCGAACCCCCGGATCAGCTTCTCGTACGGCCGATCGGCGGGATGCACGGAGTGCTCCTCGGTGATCACCAATCCGGCCCCGCCCGCGGCGCGTGCGGCGTAGTAGGCGGCGTGCTGGTCCGTGGGCAGGCCGTCGGTCGCGGCGTTGGTCAGGTGCGCGGCGAAGACGATCCGGTTGGGCAGCCGCAGCGGGCCGACGTCCAGCGGCGAGTGGACGATCACGACAGCGCCAGCGCGGCCGCGCGGCCCTCGCGCACGGCCTCGTGGACGGTGCGCGGGGCCACGCAGTCACCCGCGCGGGGCAGGTGCGGGCGGGCCGCCCACAGCGCGTCGTCGGGCAGGCGGTGGCCGCAGTCGAGCACGAGCGCGCAGTCGATCTCCCGCGCCGCGCCCGTCCAGACGTCCTCCAGCACCGCCCGGCCCCGCTCCACGCGGCGCAGCCGGGCTCGCCGCTCGCGCGCGACCCCGGCCCGCGCGAGGCGGGCGTTCGCCGGCACGAGGTCGCCGGTGGCCGCGAGCTGGTGGCCCACGACCTGGTCGGGGGTCACCAGGGCAACCGGCCGCCCCGTGGCCGCGACCTGCTCGGCGATCCCCACCCCCGTCCAGTCCCCGAGCGGGTCGTGCACGACGACCGGCCCGGCCGGCAACACCGCCGCTCCCGACACCGCCGCTTCGAAGGCCGCGGCGTCCAGCACCGGCACATCGCACGGGTAGTCCCGGGGCCCGGGCCGGGAGCCCGTCGCGAGCAGGACCCGGCCCTCATCGAGATCGGCGGCACCCACCTCGACCCCCGTCTCCACGCGCACCCCGAGCCGGGCGAGCTCGCGCTCGTACCACGGGATCAACACCCCCATCCGCGCCCGCCCGTGAACGGCGGCCGCGAGCCGCAAGGCTCCCCCGAGCACCGGCGCCCGCTCGAGAAGCCGCACAGGCACCCCGAGGGAAGCGAGCACCCGAGCAGCCTCGAGCCCCGCAGGCCCACCCCCGACGACAAGCACCTCCCGCCCCGTACGAACGGCACCCTCGTCCGATAGAGCGGTACGAACGTGCCGCTCGTCCGACGCCGGGCGCTCCCGGTGCCCGCCGCGCCCCGCCTCACCGTCCAACGGTGGCTCTTGCGTCTCGTGGCCTGCGCCGGGCTCCGCGTCGTCGCTGATCAGCGGGTTGTGGGGGTCGCGGACTGCCGTGCGCTGATTCGACAGGGTGCTCGGGCGGATGCGCTCGGGGGTGCCGGCGCGGACGTGCGCGACGAGGTCCGGGTCGGCGATCTGCGCTCTCGTCATCTCGACGAGATCGGCCACGCCGTCGTCGAGGGCGGCCTGCGCGAAGGCCGGGTCGACGACGCTGCCCTGCAGGATCACCGGCACGTCGACGGCCGCGCGCACCCGGGCGCACAGCTCCCGGTTGAACCCCGGCTCCTCGTGCAGGTCGGGGCGGGTGGCCCAGACCGAGAGGCCCGAGCCGCGGATCGGGACGAGGTAGTCCACGGGGAGCGCCGCAGCCGTCGCCACGGCGTCCTCGGGCGTGATCCCGGCCCACGGCGCGAGCTCGTCCGCGCAGAGGCGCAGGCCGAGCACGCGGTCGTCGCCCAGCCCGGCGCGGACCGCGGCCAGCACCTCGCGCAGCAACCGGGCGCGGTCACCGCCGTATCCGTCGGCGCGGTGGTTCGTGAGCCCGGAGAGGAACTGGCGCAGGATCGAGTGCTGCCCGGCGTTGACCTCGACGCCGTCCAGGTCGGCCTCGGCCGCCAGCGCGGCGGACGCACCGAACCCGGCCACCAGCGCGTCGATCTCGGGCTGCTCCAGCGCCATCGGCACCTCACGGCTGACCGGATCGGCCACCCGCGACGCACCCCACAACGCCTGCCGCGCGTACCCGGTGCTGCCCTGCCCGCCGGCGTGACCGAGCCCCGCGAGCACCAGCGCGCCGTGCGGACGGCACGCGGCCACGACCGCTGCCCAGCCGTCGACGGCGTCGGCCGCGCGGGGCGCGCGCTCGTAGGGCCAGTCGGAGTCGTGCACGCTCGCCACCTCGGTGACGATCACGCCCGCGCCCCCTGCCGCCCGCCGGGCGTAGTAGGCGACGTGCCGATCGGAGATCTCCCGCCGGAACGCGAGGTTGGTCTCGTGCGGCCCGAACAGGACACGACTCGCGGCGGTGCGCCCCCGCAGTTGCACGGTGCCGCCCAAGGAGCCGCCCCGACCAACGGCACTCCCGTCGGCCAGGTGCCGACGGGAGTGCCGTTCGTCGCTCGTCGGCTCGCTCAGCTCCCCGCCACCGGGACCCGCAGCCGCGAGTCGCTCGCGTCGTCGGCCACGCCCACCAGGGGACTCGTCTCGCACGCCTTGTCCGGACGCCGGCCGATCGTCACGGGGACCGGGCCCCGGGAGTTGCGCGGTGCCGAGCGGGAGTGGTCCACCTCCGACCGCGGGATCGTGGTCGAACCGTCCCGCGCAGCGAGCGCCTCCTCCCCGAAGCCGCGCACGCACTCCGGGTCGGGGCCGTCCAGCGGCAGGCCGGTGAAGAACTTCGCGGCCATGCACCCGCCCTGGCAGGAGTCGTAGAAGCCGCAGCTGCGACACGCGCCGCCGGTCTGCGGCTGCCGCAGCTCGGTGAACAGCTCCGAGTTCTGCCACACCTCCTGGAACCCGCCCGGCGAGCGCACGTTGCCGGCCAGGAAGTTGTCGTGGATCGCGAACGGGCACGCGTAGACGTCGCCCACCGGGTCGATCAGGCAGACCACCCGGCCCGCGCCGCACAGGTTGAGCCCGGGCAGCGCCTCGCCATAGGCGGAGAGGTGGAAGAACGAGTCGCCGGTGAGCACGCCGTCGCCGCGCGCGACCAGCCAGTCGTAGAGCTGCCGCTGCTGGGTGGACGTGGGGTGCAGCTCGTCCCAGACGTCCGCGCCGCGACCGGACGGCCGCAGCCGCGTGATCCGCAGCTGCGCGCCGTACTTGTCGGCGATGGCCTTGAACTCGTCGAGCTGGTCGACGTTCTGCCGCGTCATGACCACGCTGATCTTCGGTTGCCCGAACCCCGCCTCGGCCAGGTTCTCCAGCGCCCGTACCGCCGTGGCGTACGAGCCGGGCCCGCGGATGTGGTCGTTGACCTCGGCGGTGGCGCCGTCGAGCGAGATCTGCACGTCCACGTAGTCGGTGGCGGCCAGCTGCGCGGCCCGCGCCTTGTCGAGCTTGATCCCGTTGGTGGAGAACTTGACGCCCACGTCGTGGGTGACCGCGTAGTCGAGCAGCTCCCAGAAGTCGGGGCGGACGGTCGGCTCCCCGCCGCCGATGTTGACGTAGAAGACCTGCATCCGCTGCAGCTCGTCGATCACCGACTTCGCCTCGGCGGTGGACAGCTCGCGCGGGTCCCGCCGCCCGGAGGAGGACAGGCAGTGCACGCACGCCAGGTTGCAGGCGTAGGTGAGCTCCCACGTGAGGCAGATCGGGGAGTTGAGGCCGTACTGGAAGTGGTCCACGAGCTTCACGAGCGCTCCTCGATGGTTCCGTTCGCGGCCAACCCGGCCAGCGCGCGCAGGTAGGCGGAACGCTGCGACTCCTCGACGCCCGCCGCGTCGATCGCAGCGTGCACCGACGGGTGCTGCTCGAGCCCCGAGACGACCGTGACGAGCTGCGGTGTCTTCAGGAACGACAGCTTGCGCGTGCCGAAGTGGTAGACGAGCGCCCCGAACGGCTCAGGGCGCACCGCCACCCGTGGGCTGCAGCGATGGGGCCGCGCCGGGTCGAACGCAGGCGCGGCACCGGACGCCTCGATGGACACGGCGGTCAGTAGACGCCGCACATGCCGTCGATGGAGACCTCCTCGACGAGCATCTCCTCGACCACGGGCTCCTCGACGGCCTGCTGGGTGTCGTTCGTGGGGGCCATGCGTTCCTCCTGACGTCGTTGGCTGGGCAGGGTCGACGCTAATTGGCACCCGGTGCCAAAGACAAGGCCTCCGCCACTCGAACGCAGCGCCGATCCGAGGAGCGAGACACTGCGGGTCGTGGACACCACCCCCTTGCTGCACATCTCGAACCCCACCGAGTGGGAGACCATGCGCGCTGCAGGCGTGATCGCGCCGCCGTCGCTCGACGAGGTCGGGTTCGTGCACCTCTCGACGCCCGAGCAGGTCGCGCTCCCGGCGAACCGGATCTACGGCGGGCGGAGCGACCTGCTGCTACTCGTGCTCGACCCGGAGCGGATCGGCGTGGAGGTCCGGTTCGAGCCGGGCGTGCCCACCGACCCGGAGTCGATGCGCTTCCCGCACGCCTACGGCCCGATCCCGACGTCGGCCGTGGTGGACGTGCGGCCCTACGCGCCGGGCCCCGACGGCAGCTTCGGCGCGCCGGACCTCAGCGCCTGACCGACACGTAGGCGGCCCACGCCCCGACTCGCATGCTGGAGGGCGCGACTCGCGGGTGTCGGAGCGCGACTCGCGGGCGTGGGGGCGCGACTCGCGGGCGTGGGGGCGTGACTCGCGGGGGTGTGGCATCATGATGACCAGATTCGTCCATCTGGTCATCATCGCGGAGGTGCCGGTGTCGCCACGAGGCGTTCCCGTCGATCCGGCCGAGCGGGCGGGCCGCATCCTCGACGCCGCAGCCCGGCTCCTGCTGCGCTACGGCCACGACCGCACCACGATCGGAGACATCGCCCGGGAGGCCGGCGTCGCCAAGGGCAGCGTGTACGCCCACTGGCGCAGCCGGGACCAGCTCTTCCTGGCGCTGCTGCGTCGCGAGCAGGTGACGGTCCTGCGCCGGGTGCGGGACCGGGTCCGTGCCGCCGGCCGGCCCGCCGACCTGGAGCTGGTGCTCGCCGAGAGCGTGCGCGCCTACCAGGCCAGCCCGCTCGTCATCGCCGTCCTGACCCGCAACACCGAGATCCTCGGGGGCCTGGCGCGCGCGGCGGCGGGCGACGGCGTCCGGCGGGGCAGCATCGTCGAGCTCCTCGCCACCTTGCGGGACGGCGGCTGGATCCGCACCGATCGCACCCTCGCCGAGCAGGTCACGGTGCTGTCCGCGGTGTACCTGGGCTACTTCCTGACCGAGCCGCTGCTGCCCGGTGAGTTCCGGGTGCCCGACGACGCGGTCGCCGGGCTCATCGCCGAGACCGTGCAGCGCGCGCTGTGCCGCCCGGAACCGCTCACGCCCGACGAGGTGGCGGCGGTGGATCGGGCGGTGCACGAGCACATCACGGCCGCGGCGGAACGACTCCTCGAGGAGGACCAGCCATGAGCACCGCGTACGTGAGGGACCTGGACGATCCGGGGGCGGACCTGTCCACCACCGGCGGGAAGGGTGCCTCCCTCGCGGCGCTCACCCGCGCCGGGCTGCCGGTGCCGCCCGGTTTCCACGTGACGACGGCCGCCTACCGGCACTTCGTGCAGCGACACGGCCTGCAGGACGAGATCGTTGCCGCCGCCGGGACCGAGGAGGCCGCGGACCGGATCGCCGCGCTGTTCGCCGCGCACGAGGTCCCCGACGAGATCGCTGCGCCGATCCGGGAGGCCTACGCGGCGCTCGGTGCGCCGGCGGTGGCCGTGCGCTCCTCGGCCACGGCGGAGGACCTGCCGGGGGCGTCCTTCGCCGGTCAGCAGGACACCTTCCTCGACGTCTCCGGCGCCGACGACGTGATCGACGCCGTGCGGCGCTGCTGGGCGTCGCTGTGGACCGCGCGGGCGATCTCCTACCGCAGGCGCGAGGGGATCGGGCCCGGCGACGTGGCGCTCGCCGTCGTCGTCCAGGAACTGGTCGACGCCGACGCGGCAGGCGTGCTGTTCACGGCCGACCCCGTGACCGGCGCGACCGGCCGGATGGTCGTCAACGCCACCTGGGGGCTCGGGGAGTCGCTGGTGGGCGGGCACGTCACCCCCGACGAGCTGGTGCTCGACGCCGCAACCGGCGCCGTGCGCGAGCGGCGCACCGGCGACAAGGCCGTGATGACCGTCCGCACGCCGGAGGGACCCGTGGAACGGCCCGTGCCCGACGACCGCCGCGCCGCCCCGGTCCTCGACGACGCGGGCGCCGCCGCGCTCGTCGTGCTCGGGAGGCGCATCGCGACGCACTACGGCCGGCCGATGGACGTCGAGTGGACCCGCTCCCGGGGGGAGTTCGCGATCGTGCAGGCGCGCCCGATCACCGGGTTGCGCGACCCGTGGAACGAGAGCCGCGACGGCGACTACCTGTGGACGAACACGAACCTCGGCGAGGCGATCCCGGACGTCATGACGCCGAGCACCTGGTCGCTGGTGCAACTGTTCATGTCCCGGGCGATGCCGACGCTCTCGCTGCCCGGCTTCCGCGGCTACGGGCTCATCGGCGGCCGGTTCTACCTCAACCTGAGCCTGTCCGCTGCGATGTCCCGGCTCGTGGGCATCTCCGGATCCCGCTTCCGGTCGCTCACCGAGAACACGTTCGGACGGCTCCCGGTCGGCGTCGAGATCCCACCCGTCCCGCTGTCGTCGCTGGAGGTCCTGCGCCGGATCGTCCCCACCGCCGTCCGGTTCGTGGCGAGCGTGCCCGCCACCCTGCGCCGGCTCCCCGCGTTCGTCGCCGGCAACCCGCGCCACTGCGCGGACCTCATTGCCCGGATCGAAGCGACAGGCGACCCGCGCGCGCTCGTCCGGTTGTGGGACGAGGTGCGCCCACTCGTCGTCACCGGCTCCGACATGCTCGCCGCCGCCGGGCGCAGCGCTCCGGTCGCCCTCCTGACCACCCAGGGACGGCTGCGGAAGCTCGTCGGCGAGGCCGACGCCGCCGCGCTCACGTCCGGCCTCACCGTCGACGGCGAGGTGCTCGCCAGCCTCGGCCCGGTGGTGGGGTTGGCGCTCGTGGAGCGCGGCGACATCGACGAGGCCGGCTACGCGCAGCGCTACGGGCACCGCAGCCCGCACGAGTTCGAGGTGTCGATGCCGCGGCCGGTGGAGCGGCCCGGCTGGCTGCAGGGCCAGCTCGCGGCGCTGCGCGAGGCCGGCGCCGACCCGCTCGAGCTGCTGCGGAAGCAGGAGGCGGCCCACCACGCGGCCTGGGACCGCCTGGTCGCAACGCACCCGCGCAAGGTGGCGGCCACCCGCAAGCGGCTGCGGCGGTGGGCCCGCGCGGCGAGGACCCGCGAGCAGGCACGCACCGAGGTGGTGCGGACCTTCTCCGTGGTGCGCGCACACCTGCTGCGCGCGGGCGACCTGACCGGGCTCGGCGACGAGGTGTTCATGCTGGACCTCGACGAGGTCGCCGCCGTGCTGGGCGGCGCGCCCGCCCCGAACACGGCGCAGCGGCGCGCCGCCTACGAGCGCTACGCCGCCCTCCCGCCCTACCCGTCGGTGATCCGGGGCCGGTTCGACCCGTTCGCGTGGGCGGCAGACCCGGATCGGCGCGGGGACCTGTTCGACGCCTCGGCCACGCCCGCGGCGTCCGACGGAACGGTCTCCGGGTTCCCGGGCGCGAGCGGCGTGGTGGAGGGAACCGTGCGCGTGCTGCGGTCGGTGGACGAGGGCGCGCAGCTGCGGCCCGGCGAGATCCTCGTGACCACGGTGACCAACATCGGGTGGACGCCGCTGTTCCCGCGTGCCGCCGCCGTGGTCACCGACGTCGGCGCGCCGCTCTCGCACGCCGCGATCGTGGCGCGCGAGCTGGGCATCCCGGCCGTCGTCGGCTGCGGGAACGCGACGAGCGTGCTCCACACCGGCGACCGGGTGCGGGTGGACGGCAGCCGCGGGACGGTGGAGCTCGTCGCCGGGGACTGACGGTTCACGACGGGAGGGCTGCTCGGCACCTGCTCACCGGGTGCCGGCGGGCGCCCGCGGCGGGGACAGCGTCGTCCAGAGGGGCCAGCCGACGAACCAGATGCCGACGACCGGGGCGAGCCGCGCGCCCCAGGACCACATCGGGTCGGCGGTCCACTCTGCGGGCGCGGGGATGCCGGTGCCGGCCACCACCGCCGTCACGGCGATCACGCCGAGCGCGATCCCCCAGGCCAGCAGCATCTTGCCCCACTCCCTCCACTCGTAGGCGACCTTCGCGGCGCCGTAGCGGGGCGGGGATGGCGGGGGCGGGCCGCCGGCGAATCGGTGGGCGAACCGACGGTCGGCCCAGCGGATCATCGAGTGCCCGAACGCCACCGTGAAGCCCAGGTAGACCGCGGCCAGCCCGTGCGTGAGGCCCGGCGCCGACCCGTTCGCGACGTCGACGAGCGACGCCGTCACCAGCACCACGTCGAGCACCGGCACCAGCACCAGCAGCACCGTGCTCACACGGCGCGCCCGCAGCAGGTAGCGAGCCACCAGACCCGCGCCGAGCAGCACCCAGAAACCGACCTCGCAGGCGCCGATCAGCAGCACGAGCGGGTTCTCCGACAGGAAGCGACCCATGGCCGCGAGCCTCCCCGCTGCCAACGCGCAGGTCGTCGGCCGGAGGACCGATCTCCGACGTACACCCTTCGACGGACCCGCCGAACCGTCGCCCGCGCAACGAACGGCACTCTCGTCGGCTAGGAACCGACGAGAGTGCCGTTCGTTCAGCTCAGCGCGTTCGCGCGGGGGGCGATACCGCGTGGACCCGGTGCATCAGCAGCTCCAGCGGGCCCCTCTCGAACCTGCGCAGCCACCGCGGGGCGGCCAGCAGCAGGACCGCGGAGATCGCGGCCCAGAGCCCGACCACCCACCACGGACCGGCGTCGGCGAACCGCTCCGCGAGCCCCAGCCCCCAGCCGTAGCAGAGCACCGCGGCGATCAGGTTCTGCAGGACGTAGCAGGACAGGGCGGTGCGGCCGACGCCCGTCAGCCCGCGCCGCACCGGGCCCGGCTCGCGGCGGGATCGCAGGACGAGGGTCGTGCCCAGCGCGAGCAGGCCGAGCGCGACGAGCGGCGGGACCAGGTAGCGGTCGACCAGGAACCAGTCCTGCCCGAGGGCCGCGGTCAGCGCGTTGAGCGGGATGCCGACCCCCAACCCGGCCGCCATCAGGCGCCGGCGGATGCGCGCACCCGCGCCCGTGTCGTCGAACGCTCCCGCCCGCATCAGCCGGGACCCGACGAGGAACAGCACCACCGACGACGGGACGATCATCAGGAGCTCGATCCGGAACACGCCGATGTACTCCCACCGCAGCAGCACCTGCTCCGGCCAGCTCGCGGTGAGGGACGGGTCGGACGCCGACGGCGACACCGGTGTGTCGGGTGTGGCGATCAGCAGCGCGGTGGCCCCGAGCAGCACCGCCGCGTACACCCCGCCGACCGCGCCCGCCCAGGCCCGCACCGCCCGATCGCTGCGGCCGACCAGGTGCGCGACCAACAACGACGCGATCGCGTACCCCATCAGGACGTCGAACTCGAAGACGAGCAGGTAGTGCACGAGCCCTTCGACGAACAGGATCGCGGCCCGCACCGGGTACCGGCCGGGCCACGGGTTCCCGCGCCGCACGGCCGACCGGTACTGCAGCTCCAACCCCACCCCGAACAGCAGCGTGAGCAGGGCGAGGAACTTGCCGTTGGCGAGCGTCTGGAGCGCGGTCTGCACCGGCCCGCCGGACCCGAACCCCTGCGAGATCCAGGCCGCCGGGCCACCGGGCGCCGCGAACAGCCAGACGTTGGTGCCGAGGGTGCCGAGGATCGCGACGCCGCGCAGGACGTCGAGGGCGGCGACCCGGCCCGGCCCGCGCTCGACGGTGGTGGATGCCATGACGGCAGGATCGCGCCCGCGGCCCTCCCCGGTCGTCGGTCGCGCGGATGATCCCCGCCCGCCCGGTCGTGCGACCTTCGATCGACGCGCCGTGCGCGCGGCACGTGTTCAATGGCCGCGTGATGGCGCTGCTGTCGACGGGACGCGCGCGGCTCGACGACGCCCTCTACGCCCTCGGCTACTTCGTGGTCGGCATGCTGCTGCACCTGGTCGTGCCCGAAGTCGCCGTCCGCTGGAACGAGGGCCCCGCTCCGTCGACGGGGCTCGTGCTGGCGGGGCTCGCGGTCGCGGCGCTCGGCGAGACCCAGCGCCGGGTGCGACCGGTCCTCGGGCTGGCGACCGCGCTGGTCGCCCTGGTCGGGATGGTGCAGCTGGCGTTCGTCCCGCTCGCGGTCATGCTGGTGCTCGGCGACCTGCTCTACTGCTCCGTCCTGTACACGGCACGGCGGGTCAGCTGGGCGGTGGCCGGCGCGTGCGCGGTCGTGGCCGGTGGCACGGCCCTGATGAGCCTGGTGTTCGAGGGCGGTCGCGCCGCCGTCCTCGTGCTCCTCAACCTCGGCCTCGTGCTCGCAGTGCCGGTGCTGTGGGGGCGCGAGGTGCGCCTGCACAGCGAGCACGCCGCGGTCGAACGGGAACGCGCCGAACAGGCGTCCCGGATGGCGGAGCTGGACCGCGCGGCCGCCGTGGCCGCGGAGCGCGCGCGGATGGCCCGCGACCTGCACGACGTGATCGCCGGGCAGCTGTCGGGGATCGCGATCCAGTCCGAGGCCGCCCTCACCCTGCCCGATCCGGACCCGGCCGTGCTGCGGCGCGTGCTCACGTCGGTGCGCCGCGACAGCGTCGCGTCGCTGACCGAGATGCGCACCATGATCGGCCTGCTGCGCGCCGACGGCGCGGGCGACGCCGACCCGCGCACCGCTCCCGCGGGACTGGACCGCCTGGACGAGTTGCTGGAGACCGCACGGGCCACCGGGCTGCGGGTCGCGGTGGACGACGCCCGTACCGGGGCACCGGCAGCAGCCGCGGTCGACCTGGCCGCGTACCGCATCGTGCAGGAGTCGCTCACCAACGCCGCCAAGCACGCACCCGGCAGCCTGACCGGCCTGCACCTCGACGACCGCAACGGAGAACTGGTGATCGAACTCGAGAACGACCTGGTGCCCGATGCCCCACCCGGCGGGGGCACCGGCACCGGGCTGCTCGGGCTGCACGAGCGCGCGGACGCCGTCGGCGGCACCGTCGTGGCCGGCCCGGACGGCGAGCGCTGGCGGGTACGCGCGGTACTGCCGGTGCCCGCCGCGGCCGAGGCATCGCGGTGACCGCGCCCCCCGTGCCGGTCCGGGTGGTCGTCGCCGACGACCAGGCCGCCGTCCGCACGGGCCTGGTGATGATCCTCGACGCCGCCCCGGAAATCACCGTGGTCGGCGAGGCAGCCGACGGGCTCGCCGCTGTCACCATGGCCCGCGAGCAGCAGCCCGACGTCGTGCTGATGGACATCCGCATGCCCGGCATCGACGGCATCGAGGCCACCCGCCGCCTCGTGGGGGACGGCGTGTGCGAGGTCCTCGTGCTCACGACCTTCGACCTCGACGAGTACGTCGACTCCGCCCTCGCGGCCGGGGCGGCGGGATTCCTGCTCAAGTCGGTTGATGCGCCCGCGCTGCTCGCCGCGGTCCGCGCGGTGGCGCGCGGAGACGGCGTACTCGCTCCGGAGATCACCCGCCGCGTCATCGCACGCCTCGGCGCCCCGTCCCGCAGGCCGGTCCGACCGGCGGGCCTCGACGACCTCACCCCCCGCGAGACCGACGTGCTCGCCTGCCTGGGCCGAGGCCTGTCCAACGCGGAGATCGCGACGGAGCTGGTGATCACCGAGGCCACCACGAAGACGCACGTCTCGCGCGTGCTGACCAAGCTCGGCCTGCGCTCCCGGGTGCAGGCCGCGATCGCGGCGCAGGACTCCGGGTTGACCTGAGCCGGGCAGGCGACAGCGACACGGCCGCCCGTAGGGCCCGACTCGCGGGGTTGCGGTTGTTCCAACCCCGCGAGTCGGGGTCTGCGCGCACGTGTGTCGCGCTGTGGATGCCGGGCCGTGCGGCGGTGCGGCGCTCGCTAACGCATCCGGACCGACGGGCCGATCCGGTGCGGCGGCTCGAGCGCGTCGGCAACGCTCGTGAGCGGCGGCGCGGTCGACCGCGGTGCCGGCGGGGCGGCCGCGGCGGAGAGCGACGCGAGCACGGCGATGAAGCCCGCGAGCGCGATCCGCGACGCGGCACGCGACCCGGGTCGGCCCAGGCGGTGCCGGCCGTGGCGGACCGCTCGGGACGGGACGGGCAGCGCCGGGCCGAGCGCGGCCGCAGGCGATGCCGGATCGGCGGCGAGGGCGACGGCGAGGGCTTCCGCCGATGGCCGGCGGCGCGGCTCGTCGCGGGTCATGGCGGTGAGGACGGTGCCGAGCCCGGCGGGCAGCCCGTCAGGCACGGCGGGCGAGCGGTACAGCCGGGCGGTGGCCGATTCGACGGCCAGCCCGGGGAACTCACGGCGCCCGGTCAGCGCTTCGAGCAGCACCAACCCGAGCGCGTAGACGTCCGTGGCCGGCCCGACCAGCTCACCCCGCACCTGCTCCGGCGCGAGGTAGGCCGCGGTGCCGACCACGCATCCGCTCGCAGTGGCCGTGGTGGCGTCCAGCGTGCGGGAGATGCCGAAGTCGGCGAGGCGCGGATGGCCGCCGTCGCCGAGCAGGACGTTGGCCGGCTTCACGTCACGGTGGACGATCCCCGCCGCGTGGACGTGGGCGAGCGCCTCCGCCAGCTGGGCACCGAGGCGGCGGACGGCGCCGGGGGCCAGCGGCGGGCCCACGGCGATCCGCTCGGCGAGCGTGGGCCCCTCGACGAGGTCGGTGACGACGAACGGGCAGCCGTCCTCGCTCCCCCCATCGTGCAGCCGGACGAGACCCGGATGGTCCAGCTGGGCGAGAGCGGTCATCTCCTGGCGCTGCTGGCGAAGGTCGTGCTCGGTGGCCCCCGGCCGGAAGCACTTGATCGCTACCGCGTCGCCGCACCGCAGGTCGCGGGCGCGGTACACGACCGCCGACGACCCGGCGCCGAGCACCGGCCCGACCTCGTAACGACCCGCGACGACGCGAATCGCGTCGTCGGTCGCACCAGCCTGGTCGGGGGCCATGAGGGTGACCTTCCCCCGACCGGGGCAGCGCATGCACGATTCCGCGAAAACAACGCCCGGACGAGCGTCACACTCCGGCGGCGGTGCTCAACGCTCGACGGGTGAGGACCCGGGCGAGATGCCGACGATAGTCGGCGGTGGCGGCGAGGTCGTTCGGGGGTTCGGTGCGCTGGTCGGCGAGCACGGCGGCCTCCTCGATGGAGGCGCCGTCGGCCAGTGCGGCCTCCGTGGCCGATGCGCGCAGCGGCGTGGAACCCATGTTGACCAGCCCGACCCGACCGTCCACGACCGCGACGCCGACGATGGCCCAGTCGTTCGCGCGCCGGGTGAACTTCTCGTACGCCCAGCCGACGCCGCCGGTGCGCGGCACGCGGATCTCGACGATCAGCTCGTCCGGCTCCTTCACCGACGAGAACACGCCGGTGTAGAAGCCGGTGATCGGCACCTGGCGCTCGCCGCGCGGGCTGCGCAGCACCACGGTGCCGCCGAGCGCGAGCACTGCCGCCGGGAGGTCGGACGCCGGGTCGGCGTGCGCGAGCGAGCCGCCGAGCGTGCCGCGGTGGCGCACCTGCGGGTCGCCGACCGTGCGGGCGACGGCGGGCAGCAGCGGGCACTCCGCCGCCAGTTCCTCCGACGCCTCGAGGGTGCGGTGGCGGGTGCCCGCACCGATGGCGATCTCGTCGCCGTCCAGGCGGACGTACTGCAGCTCGGCGAGCTTGCCGATGTCGATGACCAGCTCGGGGGCGGCCAGCCGCAGCTTCATCACCGGCAGCAGCGAGTGGCCACCGGCGAGCACTGTGGCGTCCTCGCCGTGCTCGGCGAGCAGCGCGAGCGCGCCGTCGAGCGAGTCGGGGCGCGCGTAGTCGAAACCGACGGGGATCATTCGCTGCTCCCGGTGGAGAATCCGGGCGCGGCGAGCTCGGCGGGCTTGTCCTCCGCCTCTCGCGGGTCGCGCCCCGCCGCGGCGAGCACGGCACGGACGATGTTGTGGTAGCCGGTGCAGCGGCAGAGGTTGCCCTCCAGCCCCTCCCGCACCTCGCGCTCGGTGGGCTTCGGGTTCTCCGAGAGCAGCCCCACCGTCGCCATCACCATGCCCGGCGTGCAGAAGCCGCACTGCAGCCCGTGCTCGGCCCGGAACGCCGCGGCCACCGGGTGCAGGTGCTCGGAGTCGGGCGAGAGCCCCTCCATCGTGGTGACCGACTGCCGGTCGGCCTGCACGGCGAGCACCGTGCACGACTTCACCGACTCCCCGTCCAGCAGCACCGTGCAGGCCCCGCAGGACGTGGTGTCGCAGCCGATGTTGGTGGCCTTGAGCCCCACCACATCGCGCAGGTAGTGCGCGAGCAGCAGCCGTGGCTCGACGTCGGCGGTCGTCGGCTCGCCGTTGACCGTGATCTCGACCTTCTCGGTCATCGGTTCCCTCCTGCCTGCGCAGCCTGAATGGCCTCCCACACCCGCAGCGGGGTGGTCGGCATGTCGATGTGGCGGACGCCGAGGTGCGACACGGCGTCGACGACGGCGCTCTGCACCGCGGGCGTGGCGCCGATGGTGCCCGCCTCGCCGATGCCCTTCGCGCCGATCGGGTTGAGCGTCGTGGGCGTCTCCATGTCCAGCAGCGTGAAGCTCGGCAGCTCCGCGGCCGAGGGGAACCCGTAGTCGGCGAACGTAGCCGTGAGCGGGTTGCCGTCGGCGTCGTAGGCGACCTCCTCGAGCAGGGCCTGCGAGATGCCCTGCGCGATGCCGCCGTGGCGCTGGCCCTCGGCGAGCAGCGGGTTGAGCACCGGGCCCGCGTCGTCGACCGTGATGATCCGGTCGACCACGACCTTCCCCACCTCGACGTCGACCTCCACGACGGCCACGTGCGCGCCGAACGGGAACGTCGGCGCGCCGCTGTCGAAGGTGGTGTCGACGCGCAGCTGCTCGCGCTCGGCCAGCTCCGCGAGGTCGATGCCTGCACCGGTGCCCTTGACGGTGACCCGCCCCTCGGTGACCTCGAGGTCTTCGGCACTCGCCTCGAGCAGGTCCGCGGCCCGCTGCTTGGCCAGCTCGACGAGCTCACCCGCCGCCTGGTAGACCGCGACGCCACCGGTCTGGAGGCTCCGCGAGCCCATGGTGCCGGCGCCGCGCGGGATGAGATCGGTGTCGCCGTGCTTCACGGTGATCTTCTCGACCGGGATGCCCAGGTGCTCGCTCGCGAGCATCGCCCACGCCGTGGCATGACCCTGACCATGTGGAGAGGTACCGGTGAGCACGGTGACCGTGCCGTCGGCGTGCACCTCGACCGCGGCGTCCTCGCTGAACTCGCCACCACCGGTGATCTCGACGTACGAGGACACGCCGATGCCGAGCTGCAGGACGTCGCCGCGCTCGCGGCGCGCCGCCTGCTCCGCCCGCAGGTCGGCGTAGCCCGACGCCTCCAGCACGCGGTCGATCGCCTTGGTGTACTCGCCGCTGTCGTAGGTGGCACCGCCCTTCGTGGTGAAGGGGAACGCCTCCGGCGGGATGACGTTGCGCTTGCGCACCTCGGCGGCGTCCATCCCGATCTCGGCGGCGAACAGGTCGATCGCCCGCTCGATCGCCGCGGTGGCCTCGGGGCGGCCCGCGCCGCGGTAGGCACCGGTGGGCGTCGTGGTGGTCACGAGCGTGCGGGCCCGCGACTCGACCTTCGGGATGTCGTAGACGCCCGGCGCCATCTGCCGGGTGAAGAACGGCAGGAACGTGCCCAGCGCCGGGTAGGCGCCCGCGTCGGCGAGCACGTCGAGGCGGTAGGCCAGGACGGTGCCGTCGCGGCGGCCGCCGATCGTGAGGGTCTGCAGCTGGGCGCGCCCCTGCAGCATCCCCGTCATGTTCTCGGAGCGGCTCTCGCTCCACCGCACGGGCCGCCCGACCCGCTTGGCGAGCCACGCGACCAGCGCGAACGTGGGGTCGGCGCCGATCTTCGCGCCGAAGCCGCCGCCGACGTCCGGGGTGATCAGGTGGACCAGGCCGGGCTCGACGCCCAGCCAGCCCGCCACCTCGTCCCGCGCGGCCTGCGCGTTCTGGGTGGAGGCGAAGAGCGTGACACGCCCGTCCTCACCCCACGCCGCGGAGGCCGCACGGGTCTCCAGCGGTGCCGCCGCCAGGCGCTGGTTCACGACCTCCTGGGTGACGACGACCTCGCAGTCGTCGAACAGGTGCTCGTCGAAGGGCTGGTCGTGCCCGAACCCGAGGGCGAGGTTCGTGCCCACGTCCTCGAACAGCAGCACCTCCTCGGCCAGCGAGTCCTTGAGGCCGATCACCGCCGGCAGCGGGTCGTAGTCGACCTCGACCAGCTCCGCCGCGTCCTGACCCTGGTAGGGCTGCTCGGTGAGCACGGCGGCGACCGGCTCCCCGACGAAGCGCACCCGGTCGGTGGCGAGGAACGGCCGGACCATGCCCTTGGCGGCTGCTGGGAACAGCAGGGCCGGGGCCAGGTCGACATCGGCGCCGCCGAACACCGCCACGACGCCGGGCGCCGAACGGGCGGCCTCGACGTCGATCGCGGTGATGCGAGCGTGCGCCATCGGGGACCGCACGAGGGTGAGGTGCAGTGCACCGGTCAGCCGCTCGTCGGTCAGGTCGTCGGTGTAGATCGCGCCCCGGGAGAGGAACACCGGATCCTCGGTGCGGACCACGCGCGTGCCCATGATGCTCATCGTCGGGGAGCCTAGCTCGCCACCCCGGTGGTCGCCCGAACCGGCGACGACTCACGCGAACGGGTCGCCGCGCTCACCCACCGGTTCCGGCGGTCCCGCGGGGCTCGTCCACTCCCCGGGACCGGCATGACGCAGGTGGAACGGGACCGTCGGGCGGCCGCAACCCGGTGGCGACCACCGTTGGCGATCGCCACGTGACCAACGGGTGTTTCGGCGGCGGGAGAGGCCGTTCGGGTGGTGGCCGCGCGCATGATCCGCGGTATCGGTTGTCCATGGTTGTGATCACGACCATGTGCACCCGAAAGTTCGGATCATGTCCGACCCGGGGCCCGTGCTTCCGGTGGGGGACACCAGGTCCCGTCGAGCGCCGGCCACCGGAGGACCGACAGCCCTGCGTGTCAGCCGTCGGCCAGCGGGAGGTGCAGGCGCCCGCCGCTCCCCGTGAACTCCTGCGCCTTCTCCGCCATCCCCGCCTCGATCGCCGCCACCGTCGTGAGGCCGTGGGCCTCGGCGTAGTCGCGGACGTCCTGGCTGATCCGCATCGAGCAGAACTTCGGCCCGCACATGGAGCAGAAGTGCGCGGTCTTGGCCGGCTCGGCGGGCAGGGTCTGGTCGTGGAAGGCGAGGGCGGTGTCCGGATCGAGGGACAGGTGGAACTGGTCGAGCCAGCGGAACTCGAACCGGGCCGCGGACAGGGCGTCGTCGCGGGCCTGGGCGCGGGGGTGTTCCTTGGCCAGGTCGGCGGCGTGCGCGGCGATCTTGTACGTGATCACGCCGGTCTTCACGTCGTCGCGGTCCGGCAGCCCCAGGTGTTCCTTGGGCGTCACGTAGCAGAGCATCGCGGTGCCCATCTGCGCGATCCGGGCCGCGCCGATGGCGCTGGTGATGTGGTCGTAGCCGGGCGCGATGTCCGTGGCGAGCGGGCCGAGGGTGTAGAACGGCGCCTCGCCGCACCACTCCTCCTCGAGCCGCACGTTCTCGTCGACCTTGTGCAGCGGCACGTGCCCGGGCCCCTCGATCATCACCTGGACCTCCTTCGACCGCGCGATCGCCGTCAGCTCGCCGAGGGTCTTCAGCTCCGCGAGCTGCGCCTCGTCGTTGGCGTCGGCGATCGAGCCGGGGCGCAGCCCGTCGCCGAGGGAGAAGGTGACGTCGTAGGCGCGCAGGATGTCGCAGAGCTCGGCGAAGTGCGTGTACAGGAACGACTCGCGGTGGTGGGCCAGGCACCAGGCCGCCATGATCGACCCGCCGCGCGAGACGATCCCGGTGACGCGCTTCGCGGTGAGCGGCACGTAGCGCAGCAGCACGCCGGCGTGCACCGTCATGTAGTCGACGCCCTGCTCGCACTGCTCGACCACGGTGTCCCGGTAGACCTCCCAGGACAGCCGCGCCGGGTCGCCGTTCACCTTCTCCAGCGCCTGGTAGATCGGCACGGTGCCGATCGGGACGGGCGAGTTGCGCAGGATCCGCTCGCGGGTGACGTGGATGTCCTTGCCCGTGGACAGGTCCATGACCGTGTCGGCGCCCCAACGCGTGGCCCACACCATCTTCTCCACCTCCTCCTCGATCGAGGAGGTCACCGCGGAGTTGCCGATGTTGGCGTTGACCTTCACCAGGAACCGCTTGCCGATGATCATCGGCTCCGACTCGGGGTGGCGGCGGTTCGCCGGGATGACCGCCCGGCCCCGCGCCACCTCGGCGCGCACGAACTCGGCGTCCACGCCCTCGCGGATCGCGACGAAGCGCATCTCGGGCGTGATCACGCCGGCGCGCGAGTAGGACAGCTGCGTGCCCGGCTCCCGGGCCGCGATCCAGGGCGCGCGCAGCGGCGCCAGGCCCGCGCGGACGTCGATCGCCGCGGTGTCGTCGGTGTACGGGCCCGAGGTGTCGTAGACGTCGTGGTGCTCGCCGGTGGACAACGCGATCCGGCGGACCGGCACGCGCAGGCCGTCCGGCCCGTCCACGTACGCCTTGTGTGAGCCCCGCACGGGGCCGGTGGTGACGGACGGCGCGACAGCGGTCATCGTCGCTTCTCCCTACGTCGGAATTACCCGGACAGGTTCTGCGGTCGGCTGCACATGCCCTCTCAGCCCGTTGCGCGCACGAGCTCCCGCGATGTGTGGAGTTGTGATCAGGGGTTCAGGAGGGCTGCTCCCACCAGTTGCGGACCGCCCACAGCGGCGAGATCGGGCCGTGGCCCGCGCCGAGGGGGTAGGAGTGCCGCACGGCCTCGACGATGTAGCGCTTGCCGAACGCGACCGCCTCGGGCACGTCCATGCCGCGCGCGAGCCCCGACGCGATGGCCGAGGCCATGTTGTCGCCGCTGCCGTGGGTGTTGCCGGTGTCGAAGCGCGGCCCGGGCAGCTCGGTGAAGGTGTGGCCGTCGTAGAGAAGGTCGACGCAGACGTCGGTGTCCTCGCGCAGGTGCCCACCCTTGACCAGCACGTACTCGGGCCCGAACGCGTACATCACCTTCGCCGCCTCGTACTGGGCGGCGCGGTCGTGCACGTCCACGCCTGCCAGCAGCCGCACCTCGTCGAGGTTGGGGGTGGCCAACGTGGCACGGGGGAAGAGCAGGGTGCGGTAGGCGTCGAGGGCGGAGTCGGCGAGCAGCGGATCCCCGTGCATGGACGCCGCGACCGGGTCGATGACCAGGGGGATCCCGTCGCGCCCGATCCCGACGCGGTCGCAGGCGCCGACGATCGCCTCGATGATCGGCGTGTCGGCGAGCATGCCGGTCTTCGCGGCGCCCAGGCCGATGTCGGTGGCCACGGTCTCGATCTGCGCCGCGACGGTCTCGGGCGGAATCGGGTGGAAGTCGCTCACCCGCAGGGTGTTCTGCACGGTGACCGCGGTGACGGCCACGCAGCCGTGCACGCCGCACGCCGCCATCGCCCGCAGGTCCGCGGCGACGCCCGCGCCGCCCCCGGAATCCGTGCCCGCGATCGTGAGCACCCGCGGAGGGGTGGTTCCCACCGTCGGCAGAGCCATCTGTTGCCTCCCTACGCCGGCATTACCCGGACAGGTTCCTGCGGTCGGTGGCGCTCCAGCCACCCTCTCAGCCCGCTGCTGCGAGCTCCCGTCCGGCCGACCGTAACCCGATCCGGGAGCGGAGGGAAGATCTTCGGTCTCTCCGGTGTTGGATGCCCATATGCCACTGGACGGTGAGTTCGAGCTGAGCCCCGAGGGCTGGGTCCGCGACCAGACCCAGAAGATCCTCGAGACGGGTACGACCGAGAGCGTCGACATCAAGGGCAACGCAGTCGTGCTGATCACCATGCGCGGGGCCAAGAGCGGCAAGCTGCGCAAGGTGCCGCTGATGCGCGTGGAGCACGACGGTCGCTACGCGATCGTCGCCTCGCTGGGCGGCGCCCCGAAGCACCCCGTCTGGTACTACAACGTCAAGGCCGACCCGCACCTCGAGCTGCAGGACGGCACCGAGAAGGGCGACTTCGTGGCTCGCGAGGTCACCGGCGACGAGAAGGCGCAGTGGTGGGAGCGGGCCGTCGCGGCCTACCCCGACTACGCCGACTACCAGGAGAAGACCGATCGGCAGATCCCGGTCTTCGTGCTGGAGCCGACCGCGAGCTGATCGGCTACCTGCCGAACCTGGCCCGGATCGCCCGGGCGAGCGCCTGCGCCGCCCGGTTGCCGGCGCCCAGCAGCACGGACAACCCCGGTGCCGCGCCGCCGCCGATCCAGCGGCGGACCGCTGTGCGGGGTGGGGTCCTGCCGCCCTCGTGGGGGACCAGCCGGTGCAGGAGCCACAGCCCGGTGACGCTCAGCCACCCGGAGATCGCCGTGATGGTCGTCGGCCGGTCCGGGCCCAGGGCCAGCACCAGAGCCACGCCTGCCAGTGCCGCGGCCAGGACCGGCGCCACCGCGCCCAGCTCCCGGCGGAGGCCGGGCGGTCGCACCCCGGGCGGGCTGTGGGTCAGTCGCGCCCGCCAGGCCTGGATCTTCGACGGCCCGCGCAGAGCTGCGAGCGCGACCACCACGACGCCGCCCGCGACCACCAGCGGCAACCACTGTGCCGGCCAGAGCGCGAGCAGACCCCAGTACAGCAAGCTGACGTTGCCTGCCGCGCCCATCACCCGCAGGTAGGACCCTCCGAACCTGGCCGGCTGGACCGCCTGGACCATCCCCAGCATGCTCGCGTAGCCGAACGTCACCGTCAGGACGACGGTGGCCGCGAGCATCACCGGATCGAACACGCCCCAGCCCGTGTCGATCGTGAGCAGCACGTTGCCCGCGTTCGAGGTGATCGGGAACGCCACCCACCTCACCAGCCACGCCGCGGTGCGGTCGAACCGCTCTCCCCGTGCGTGCACGCTGCGGTAGGCAGCGCTCACCACCGACGCCCCGAACATCGCCGCCGTGGCGGCGTAGAGGCCCGAGATCCAGGCGCCGGCCCCGGAGCCGGACACCGCCGACGGCACCAACCACGCCAGGTTGACCACGAACGTGCTCACCAGCACCACCGCCAGCACCACCCCGGCCGGCCCGGGCCGCAGCGGGAGCAGGTTCAACCCACCCCGCAACGCGTACCCGGCGTTGCTCGCCCCGCCGGGGAACAGCAGCGCCAGCGCCACCGACGGGACCGCCACCGCCAGCGCCACCACGCCGGTCTGCAGCCACCGCGCCAGCGAGTCGGCCCACCGGCTCCCGAAACGGATGGGCGACCACCACGCCCCGAGGCCGACGACGAGCGAGCTCGCCACGATCGCCAGGCCGCGTGCCACGTCCAGCGGCGCCGTCCCCGACACCGCCATCCAGACGCCGACGCCGGCCGCGATCGTGGTCGCGACCTGCAGACCGAGGTGCGCCAGGTTCGGGAGGAGGTCTCCGATGCCGGCCGCGTGCCACCGACCCCTCCCCCATGCCCAGGCCGTGCGGGCGGCATCGCGCACCGCGCTGCCGATCGCGATGCTCATCGGCTCCACCAGCGCGAGCGCGACCACGGGGAGGTGCAGCAGCAGGTGTCCCCACCCGGCGCCGACCGCGGGGGGAGCTCGCGGCTCGGCGGTGCGGTCGTGGTGGCCCCTGCGGGCGCGGGCCACCACGGCACGCGCGTCGACCAGCGGCTGCGCGAGCGCGGCCGCCACCGAGGTGTGGTCCGCGGCCGGCGGCCCGTGGAAGTGCCCCGTCTCGTGCGTGGCGACCTGCTCCGGCCATCCGCGGGGCAGGCGGCCGGCCTCGCGGTGCCCGGTGATCTCCGCGGCCGTCGAGGCGAGCATCGCGATCTCCCAGCCGGACGGGCCAGGCCATGCGTAGGCGATCAGGCCCTCCAGCAGGTCTGCGGGATCGGCGACGCCGGCCTCGCGCAGCGCTGCGGCGAGGGTGGCGCCGTCCAGCAGCCGCACCGGCGGCGCGACCGGGCCGAGGGGGCTCGCGGGCCCGGTGACCAGCGGCGCACCGCGCGCGACGGCGGGCAGCACGGCGCGCAGCGCTGCCTCGTGCGCCGGGTCCATCCGGCCACCGACCACGAGCGGCCCGCCGTGACCGTCGTCCTCGGTGCCCGCGTGTTCGGGCGCGATCAGACCGGTGCTGTCGGTGAGGTCCGCGATCGCGACCCAGGGCTCGTGCACGCGCTCGAGGTGCTCCTGCGGGGTCAGCTCCGAGCCGAGCCGGCGCGCCACCACATACCCCAGCACGCTGTGCGGGGCGATCCGGTACAGCACGTCGGGGTGGAGCAGATCGAGCTGGCCCGGCAAGGGCCGGAGCCGGTCGAGCTCCGCCCCGAGGACGCTGACCGTCCACAGCAACTCCCCGGCGGCGGCCAGCCCGCCCGGCAGCTGCGTGGCACGGGGCAGCTGCGGCCCGATGCTGTCCAGGCTCTGGCGGAGGTGCGCCAGCGCCCGCGCGTAGCGCAGCAGCTGCCGCTGCGCCTCCGGGCGGTCGCCGCGCGCGGACTCCTCGACCACCAGCCGGTGCAGCAGCCCGAGGTCCGGTTCCGGCCCGGACGGGCGGGCGTCCGACCACGCGGCCCAGCCCACGTCTCTCGCCTCGGAGTCGGCGCCGTCGAGCAGCGCGGCCCGCACGGTGGGCCACTGCGCGGAGAAGCCGGGGTGCAGGTCCAGACCCCGCACCTCGTCGACCGGGACCCACCGCAGCTCGCTGCTCTCGTGGTTCGCGGTCGGGTCGAGCAGGTACTCGGCCTCGGCCAGCACCCAGGTGTAGGACCAGTCGCCGTGGTCGTCGACGTAGCGGCCGGTGACCCGGTACCTGTCGGGCAGGACCCGGGCCTCCTCGTACGCCTCCCGGCGGGCCGCCACCTCCGCCGACTCCCGGTAGTCCGCGGCGCCGCCGAGCAGGCCCCATGTCCCGCCGTGCTGGTTCATCCCGGAGCGGTGCTGCATCAGCACCCACCGGGTGCCCTCGGGATCCCGGTGGGTCAGCAGCAGTCCGGCCGCGCCGTAGCGACCCCAGTGGGACTCCCCGCAGCGGCACTCGACCCACCCGTCACCGGACCGGTGCGGCCCGACTCCCGGCTCCGCGGCCTCGTCCACGAACATCGCGGCCCGATTGCCCACCAGGAAGAGCCTGTCGTTCCCCAGCCCGGTCGAGAGTGCGTCCACACCGCTCAGGGCCGCCCACAGCCCGAGGTCGTACTCGAGCGCCACGGCGAGGTTCTCCTGACCGCGGCGCCGGGCGGCGGCCGCGTCCATCGTGCGCCACCGCATCGCCTCGTCGCGGTGCAACGCGATCGCATCCGCGTGCAGGTAGCCCTGCAGCATCGCCGACCGGCCCACCCGTCGGCCCGGTGCGAAGGTGGCAGGCCACCGGGCGTACCCGGTGGCGATCTCACGGTCGGTCGTGAAGTTCGTTCCGTATCCCCAGAAGGTGGCCGAGTGCCCGACGAACGCCCGCCCGTCGCGGAACTGCTCCGCCCTGCGGATCGCGTGCACGTCGTGCAGCCCGCGGTACACGGGCACGTGCCCGGCCGCCACCAACCGCGGCCAGTCGGCTTCCCGCACCACGACCGGTCGGCCGTCCATGCCCTGGGCGGCCCACACCTGGCGCACCGCCTCCTCCGGAGGCAGCGCCGCCAGCCGGGCGAGCTCCGCGTCGGACCACTGCGCCACGCCTGTCCGGCGGGGCCCGGCCTCCAGCGGCTCCCGCCACGGCGCCCCGGTGCCGGCGGCCCTCCGTCCGGGCACGGCGAGCCGACGCGCGACGACGGCGCGGAGCGCGGCGGTCACCTCGGCCAGCGGCGCGGCGCGATCGTCGGGCCCCCTGGCCCGCACCTCGTCGGCCAGCCGGTTCATCAGGACGGCGGCATGCGCACCGAACCCACGGCCGCCGTTGAGCACCTCGCTGTCGGCGACCAGCAGCAGGACCAGGTCCGCCCAGGCCGCCACGAAGGACTCGGCCGCCCCCGTCCGCGGCAGGAGCTCGAGCAGCCCGTCCATCGGCTCGACGAGCCTGGTGAAGTCGGGGTGGGTGTACCAGTCGGCCAGCGACCCGGCCGCGAGCGCGGGCGTGATCCGGTCGGGCAGCAGCCCGAGCAGCGGCCGGCCCGCCGTGAGCAGCGCGACCGCGGACGCCGTCCGCTCACGCGACGAGGTGGTGGCCCACTGCGGCCGGGTCCATGACACCCCCGGCCCGCGCACCGCACCAATCCAGTCGATCGCGTCCCGGCCCAGCAGCGCCGCCCAGCCCTCGGCACGGTCGAGGGTCTCCGGCTCCACGCCCGTCACGACCGTGGACACCGCATCGCGGATCCGCCGGCGGTCCGCCGTCGCGGGCGCGGTGCCGAAGCGCGCGGTGGTGGCGAACAGCTCCGCCACGACGCGCCGCTGCGCCGACGTCAGCGGCTTGCTCCCGGTGCGGTCGCCGAGGAGGACGGTCAGGCCCCACAGTCGGTTGAGGTCGTGCCGTGCCTGGTCCTGGCGCAGGGCGAGCTCCGAGTTCCACCAGTGCCGCCACAACCCACCCGGGTCGTCCACCAGCTCCAGCAGGGCGATGGCGAGCGCGCTGCGGCGACCGACGGCGGCCAGGTCCGATGTCTGCGCCGGCGCGGACTCGAGGACGGCCCGCTCACGCTCGACGAACCCGAGCAGGTCGGCAGGCCCGGGCGAGGTGTCGAGTTCGGCCAGCAGGCCGGCGGTGCCGGGCAGCAGGGCGAGCGCCAGCACCGCCAGCCGGGCGCGAGGAGCCGCCTGCGACCACGTGTCGAGCCAGCCCGGACGCCCGGCGGCCGGCAACGCGCTCGACACCACCGACCTGGCCGGCTCCCCGAGGACGTCGGGGTCCGTTGCCCCGGTCAGTCCCTCGACGCCCACCAGCAGCGCGGCGAGTTCCGCGCTCTGCCGGTCCAGACCGTCGACGGCATCCGCCGCATCCGCAGGAACCTCCCCTGCGGGAGCGGTCAGCGGCAGCAGTTGCGCCAGCCGGGCCAGGTCGAGGGTGTCGACGCCCACCGGGCGGCGCCCCGTACGGAGCAGGTGGACGGCCTCGGTGAGCGCCAGCCGCCGCCGGACGTGGGGCACCAGCTGCGCGGTGCGCTCGTCCAGCGACGACGGCCGCGGCGACCGGGCCGCCTCCTCCAGAGCCCGGGTGAGATCGTGCAGCGTCGCCCAGGCCGGGGCCGGATCCGCCGCGCTCCGCGGGCGGTTGCGGAACTCGTCGGGGTGCTCGGCCATGGCGCGCACCCGGTCGAGGGTGTCGGCGCGCCGCTGGGCGGCCCGATCGCCCGGCACCACGGAGTACCGGTAGCCGCCCGTCGCCCGGTCGAGCCGCGTGATCAGCTCGCCGGCGACCGCCTTCCGGGAGCGGCCGTCGACCGCCCGGCGGTAGCCCTCGATCCGGAACCGGGTCTCGTAGGCGAGCAGGTCGGCGAACCACTCGCGATCCAGCCGGCCGGACCCGACCAGCCGGCGCACCTCCTCCAGCACGTGCTGGAAGATCACGATCGCTCCGCCGGGGGCGTGCTCGGGATGCACCCACCCGAACGCGATCAGCGTCCCGCGCGGATCGAGCACGCCGGCCTGCTCCAGCGCGTCGACCGTGGCGCGGTCCGCGTCCCAGGTCAGGATCGGCACCGTCGCGGGCGGCCCGCGCGGCAGCAGCGTCAGCTCCTCGCCCGACAACGGGCGCATCCGCGACGCCAGCTCCGGCAGGATCCGCAGCACCCGCCGCGCCACGCGACGGGGGAGGTCGCCGACCGCCAGCGCACCGCCGCCGTGGCGCGGGAACAGCCTGCTCCACCACGGGCGGGCGGCCACGGGTGCCGACGGCGTTCCGACACCAGGCGTGGTGACGTCCCACGTCCCCGCGCCTCGGTGGTCGTGCACCCACACCGGGCCGCCGGCGCGCACGAGGTCCGCCAGCTGCCCGGACGTGAGGACCTGACGCTCACCCGTGGCGAGCAGGTCCCGCACCTGCGGCTCCGCGTTCGGGAGGGGCAGGCGGTGGGCGCCCGGCGCGACCACCTCGTGCGGGTGCACGCGGGCCAGCTCCTCCCGGGCGTTCTGCAGCGACCGGCCCTCCACCGGCGGGAGCACGCCCGCCGCGAGCACCTCGGCGAACCAGGCCAGGCGCTGTCCGACCTGAGCCGCGAGGTCCTCGTTCGGCATCACGGACAGGACCGCGGGGTGCTCCGCGAGCAGGTCGGCGAACTGCGCGAGCACGTCCTCCTCGGTGAGCCGGCCGAAGATCTGGCGGAACATCGGCACCACCAGGGCGAAGAACGCGTCCGGCCCGCCCAGCGACTGGTCGAAGTCGATGCGGTGGAGCTCCCCGCCGCGTCCCAGGAGCAGGTTCGTCTCGAGCAACCCGTCCCAGTCGCCGAGCAGCGCCGTGATCGCGTACTGCTGCGCCAGGGCGTCCCGCAGGTGCGCGGCGTTCGGGGCGGAGAGGGAGACGTGCCGCCGGCCCTCGGAACCCTCGACGTACTCGTGCAGCTCCACCACGTCACCGACCTCGACGACGCGGTCGCCGTAGTCCGGGTCGACGATCGGTTCGACGGCGACGGCCAACCGCACCACCGGCACGCGGACACCCGACGCGGCGAGCCTCCGGTACACGGTCGCCGCCGTGATGCCGGGGAGCATCGTGTCGACGTCGGCGGCCCGCTGCTTGACCACCCAGCGGCGACCGGCCGCGTCGACGGTCAGCAGGAACTTCGGGCGACCGTCGCGCAGCGCCCGGCCCGGCGCCAGGTCCCGCAGGTAGCGCTGCCCGCTCAGCTCGTACAGCGGCATGCCACCCACGCGCCGGGACGGGCGGGCAGCGCGCGCCGCCCGGTACTCGTCGGCGACGGCACGCTGGATCCGCCCGATCAGCCCGCGGACCTCGCGGTCGTGCTCCGCCGCGTCGGTGAACCCGTCGCGGGCGTGGCGCCGCTCGTGGGCGAGCACCTCCTGCCACATGCCGATCCGGCGCAGCACCGCGAGCCGGTGCTCGAACACCGCGACGACGAGGGTGCCGCCCGGCTCGCGCCAGCTGAACGCCCAGACCCCGAGGATCCGCCGGACCTGCTCGGGGGTCGCGTCGAGCGCGCGCAGCGCGTCCGCCACCGCCGCCGGCTCCGGAACGACCAGCTCCTCGCCCGGTCCGACGGGCAGGGCCGGGGCCTGGCTCGAAGTGGCTGCCGTCCTCGGCGACGGGGAGAGCCGGACCGCGGCGAAGGCCTGCTGCGCCAACGCCGTCTCCTCGTCGGAGAGCAGGCCGAGCGCCCCGGCCCCGCCGATCCCGCTGGCCCCTCCGACGTGCAGCAGGACACCCTCGCCCCAGGTGCGCACCGGCCATGGCGCGTCCGTCTCGACCGCGTGTCCGCGGTCCGCCAACGCCGCCCGCACCGCGTCGGCGAACGAAGCGGGGCCGGCCGCGTGCAACTGCGCGAGGTCGGGCAGGTGCCGGTCGGCCGCCGCGAGCAACTCCGGCGGCAGCGTCGCCAGCGCCGCCGCGTAGCCGCCGTCGCGCTCGCCCTGCAGCCCGCCCTCCGGTGTCACGAACACCTGCTCGGTCCGCCCGTTGCGGGTGCCCTCGAGGGTGATCGGTCGGTGCAGCCGCGCCGCGATCAGCCGCACGTTGGTGAGCACCGCGTTGCGGTCCCGCGTGGCGGTGCTCGTGATCGTGACGTCGCCACGGGCGGGCAGCAGGGCGGCCATGGCGGCATGCCGATCGGCGACGAAACCGAGCGGGTCGGCCAGCGCGGCGTCGGCGGTCAGCTGCGCGAGGTCGGTCCGGTGCCTGCGCGCGCCGGTCCACGGCACGAACGGCGTCGTCGCGCCCCTGCCAGAGAGCCACCAGCCGCGGTCCTGCGGGCTCGCGGACTCCTGGACGGCACGCGACGCTGCGAGATCCCGATCGAACAGGGTCACCGTGGCGAGGCCACGGTCGTAGGCGGTGGCGGTGCGCCGCACCGCCAGCGTGTCGTCGCTTCGCAGCACCCCGCGTCGCAGCTCGACGACGAGCTCCAGCTCGGCCGCCACCGTTGCGCCCTTGCCCTTGACGTAGATGCTGGTCTCGGCACGGGCGCCGGCGGTCACCGCCCCGGAGTGCGTGGACTGCTCCCCGCCACTGAGTCCCGCGCTCCCGGCGGGTTCGCTGCTGCTCCCGCCCACGCCGCGGCCCACCGGCAGCATCCGAGCGTCGGACACGCCGGTCGTGACCCGGGTCTCCGTGCGCCGCACCGTGCGCAGCTCCAGCTCGCGATCGTCGACGAGGCTGCGACCGCCTGCCGGCCGGGCTCGCACCACGACGTCGATGACGGTGCGGCCGCGCACCGGGATCGGCAGGAGCACGGCCCCGTCGGCCGTCGCCATGTCGCGCAGGAACGCCGTGAGCCCGTTCGCGGCGATGGCGTGCTCGACGTCGGCGCGGTGCTCCTCGGCGCGGATGCGGCCCAGCATCGTGGCGCCGCTCAGTGCATCCACGATCGTGTCGACGAGGGTGGGCGCCTCGACGGCTTCCACGCTGAACGCCGCCGGCAGCCCGAACGGCCGCACGTCCTGCAGGCCCGGGTGGGTGCGGGCCCGCACCGCCGCCCGGGGCGCGGGCTTCGCCGTGACCGCCTCGGACAGCCCGTCGGGCACCAGCCGCACGACGGAACCGTCGAGGACGACCGGGGCGCCCACCTTCGGCCGCCGCAGCCACCGCCCGCCCACCTGCGCCGCGATGGTGACGCGCAGGCCCTGACGGATCCGGTCGGCGCCCTGGAACGAGGCGGTGCCGTCGAGCCGCGTGCGCTGCCGCACGACGCCGCCGGCACTGCCACGGGCGTGGTCGGTGCTCAGCTTCGCGTCCCCGCCGAACCCGCTGCCGCCGGCCGCGTGGTCGCCGTTCACGCCGGCGCCCGCCGTGCGGCCCCACGTCGCACCGCGCTCGAACTGCTGGTAGCCGTAGTCCTGGACGATCTGGACGACCTCGTCGGTCTCGTCCAGGCGGACCGCGTCGTCGACGAGGCGGGCGGTGATCCGCACGTCCACCCGGTGCACGCGGTCGGCGCCCGGCGTCGGGCCGCGGACCCGCACCGGGATCCGCACGCTGAAGCCGCCCCGGTCGAGCATCGCGTCGAGCTTGCCCAGGAAGCGCTTGCCCGCCAGGTCGTTCCACAGCCGCTGCCACACCTGTGGATCGTGATCGAGGGCGCCTGCGGGTAGCTGCTGCGCGACGGCCGCGCGCACCTGGTCGAACAGCCGCGCCCGGACGTCGTCACGCGACAGGGACACCGACTCGATCGACGACTGCCCCAGCCGCGTGCGGAACTGCTCGGGCAGCACCACCCGGACGGCGCGCCGCGCCCGCTCGACACCGGCCCGGACCCGGTCTTCCACCGTGCCGCGCAGCCGCTTGACGGGGTAGCCGTCCCGCGTGCGGAACAGCGCGTCGAGCCGCCGCTCGAGCGCCGCACCCCGCCCGGGCGCCAGGACGCCGCCTTCCCGCAGGAACCGGTCGAGCACGCGGTGCGCGAGCGCGTCGTCGAGCAGCAGGTTCTTCTCCGCGAAGCGGGCGATCACGTCGGCGACCTGCTCGCGGGGCAGCTGCCACAGATCGCGGGCGTAGAGGTCGAGGGCGACGCGCTCGGGCAGCGCGAACACCAGACCGGCGTCGGCGGCCTCGGGTGCGCCGACCTTCCCGGGGCGGCCCGCAGCGACCCGCAGCTCGAGCGGCATCGCGTAGAGGTAGTGCTGGCCGGTCTCGATGGTGAGCCGCTCACGGCCCCAGATCCGCAGCCACAGCCTGCGGACGCCACTCGACCGCGACACCGATCCGCTCGCCCCCACCGAGGCCTTCGGGCCGGACACCTGCCGCCAGCCGAACCTGCCGTTGACTCCGGCGTTCCACCCGCCGGAGCTGCCGAACTCGGCACCGCGGCTGCCGAGCGTGAGGTTGATGTCGCCGGTCACCAGCGCGGAGGCGCCCAGGAACGTCGCCTCGCCCGGCGTCCCGGACACCTGCATCGCGACGCGCCGCGCCCGCCACCCCTTCCCCCGCACGGCGAGCGACGTGCGGTACCCCTCGGCCAGCAGCTCCCCGAGGTGCGAGCGCGTGCCGTCGACGCTCAACAGTTCCCGCAGGTGCTGGGCTGCCGGGGTGTCGCCCCGCATCGCGCGCGCGGCGAGCCGCTCCGCGATCACCGCCACGTTCCGCGGGCCGTGGCCGGTGTCGAGGCCGAGCGCCGTCATCCGCTCCAGCACCTCATCGGGCACGGGCTGGGACGCCGCGCGGATCGGGTCCGTCGACGGCAGCCAGTCGCTCGGCAGGTACACGCTCGCGGTGCCCGGCTCCGAGCCCAGCACCGTGGGGCCACCGCGGGGCGCCAGCCGTTCGACGACGACCCGGTAGCCCAGCCGGAAGGCCGCGGTGGTCGTGGTCGACTCGACCAACGTCACCTGGTTCACGGTGTCGCCCACCGAGGTGCCCCAGCTGCGGCCGCGGCTGTAGCCGAACTCGCCACCGACGCCCGGGGTCGTGTCCCCCTGCAGCCCCTCCGTGGCGGCGTCGCGGTCCGGGCCGAGGTGCAGCGTGGCGGCGATGACCGCGACGAGCTTGCTCGTGCGTGACCGGGAGCGGGAACGGCCGGAGGTGTTGGAGCCGATGTCCAGCCCGACCATCGTCCACTGCGTCGAGTGGCCCAGGTAGTCCAGGTCGTCCCAGTCGGCCTCGACGCGGACCCGCAGCGTGACGTGCTCGGGTGCCCGCAGGGCGCGGTAGCGCCGCAGCGACAGCACGAGACCCTGCTGGGCCGCCTGGTCCAGGCTGCCCGCCACCCGCTTGCCCGAGAGCTGTTCCGCGATCTCCGCCGCGTTGGCCCACTGCGTGGCCAGCAGCAGCCGGTCGCCGGACCACTCCGCGGGGTCGGTGGGAGGCAGCAGGCCCTCGGCCCGCAGCCGGTCCTCGATCCTCGCCCGCAGCCGGTCCAACCCGGTCATCTCCCGGACGAGACCGTGGCCGACCCCGCGGATCTGTCCCGGACCGCTGCCGATGAACGTCGGCTGCGCGGCCAGGTGGCCCTCCGGTGCCGCCGTGTCCAGCGCGCCGCGCACCGTCTCCGTGCCGTCGCGGTGGCGGCGGACCGCGGCCGCGGCGACCTCGAAGCCGTGCGCGTAGGCGTCCGCCTCGGCCATCCGCACGAGCACCCGACCCGCGGCGCGCACCGGCTCCGCCGTCCGCCCCGGCGCGTCGAGCCACCGGATCGCGACGGAGTGCTCCAGCTCCAGCAGCTCCGCCTGCGTGTAGCCGGAGTGGCGGTGCACGCCCGGGTGGATGGCGTCGCCGCCGACGCTCGCCCCGACCGTGCGCGACCACGACTGCGACAGCGACCCCTTGAGCTCGGCGCTCAGGCGCACCAGCCACCGCAGCGGCCGCGGAAGGCCACGTTCGATCCCGACGCCCCGCGACCGGCCCGAGCTCCACCCGCCGGAGACCTTCGAGAAGGCGACGTGGAGATCCTCGATGTGCTCCTTGGTGCTGGGCGTACCCAGCGCCGAGGAGCCCGTGACACGGCTGCGCACCGTCAGCACGGCGAGTGGCCGGCCACGCCCGTCCGTGATCGTCGGACGCCACCCGTCCGGGTCGTTCACGGTGGTGTCCAGCCGCGACGGGAGCCCGTGCACCAGCAACGCCCGGACCTGCTCACGGGTCAGAGCACCGACCCGGCCGTGCCGGGCGCCCAGCTCGGCGACCACGCCGTCGGCGAGCTCCTGCAGCCCCTCGGCCCACAGGGGCGCGTGGAACGGCAACCCGGGACGCGTGGCCGCGCGCCGGACGGTCGCGGGCGGTCCGCGCGCCTCGTAGGTGTGCGGGACCGCCAGGCGCAACACCTCGTCCCGGGTCTCGACGCGGGTGGGTGCGGACCAGCGGGCCCGGTGGTCGCCGCGGCGCACGGCGATCTCCCAGCCGCCGGACACCTCCAGCAGCACGGACGGGCCACGGTTGTCCACCACACCGCCGCCCACCAGGTAGCCCGCCGCGCCGCCCGACGTCGACTCGTTGCGCCCGACGTTGCCGCTGGCCTTGCCGACGAACACGTCCGTACCGACCGACAGCCCGAGGCTGCGCGCCACCCCTGCGGTCACCGACGCGCCGGCCTGGGTCAGGTCACCCAGCATCACCTCCGTCACCTGCTCCTCGGTCGCGACGTCCTCGACGACCCGGCCCGCGACCCACCGCAGCGCGAGCTCGGCGCCCCCGACGCGCAGCACCAGGCCGTCCGCGGTCGCGGCGCGGCGGAACTGCGCGGCCAGCTCGTCGGCGAGCTCCTGCTCGGTGATCCGGGTGCGCACCCCCTGCCCACTCAGCAGGCCGGCCACGGCCGACGTCAGGCCCGGCAACGCGGGCAGCCGATCCGTCGGGACCCCGGCCGGCAGCGCCGACCGCGGCGGCACCGCGTCGTCCAGCGCGGCCTGGTAGGACCCCACTCGGCGCGCCGCCGACTCCGCGGCCCGCAGCGCATCGGCGAGCACTGCGTCCCGGACGTCACCCGCACCGAGGCCGTGCAGCCGTCGCAGCACCTCGGCCAGCAGCTCGAGGTCCGCGCGGGCCTTCATGGCCGCCGTCGCCGCCGCGTCGTACGCCGCCGCCGTGCGGACCAGCCGATCGCGACGCTCCCGGGTCACCAGCGCGTCCGCGAGCGCCTTGCGACGCCGCTCCGCGGCCGACCGGTCGGTGTGGCGGCGCGTCCGGCCCGCCTTCGCCGACGCCGAGCGGGCCTGCGTCGCCGCCTCCGCCGACGCCGTGCGCTTGGCCCTCGCCCGCTCGGCCAGCTCGCCGTGCACGTTCCCGAACGTCCGCGCGAGCGCCGTGACCAGGCCGGTCAGATCCTCGGACGGCGCGCCTGCCAGCTCCTCGACGCCTGCCCGGATCGCCGCCATCGGCTCGTCCAGGTCGCGGTGCAGCGCCGCCCGGCCCAGCACGGCTCCGGTTGCGGGGCCGGTCTCGGTCACGACGTCGCCGAGCCGCGCTCCGTCCACCGTGAGTTCGGCACGGTCCACGGCGGACGGGCCACCGTTGGACGCGAGCACGACATCGGCCAGTGCCTGCGCAGCCGGGTCGCCGGTGGCGTGCAGGACCCCGAGGGCGTTCAGCACTCCGGCGATCGGGGCGGTTCCGAGCGCCAGGCCCAGGTGCGCGCCCCACCAGGCCACGGCCTCCGCCCGCACCCGGTCGGTCGGCGCACCGTCGTCGATCCGGCCGGCGAGCAGCGCGACCTCGGCACGGAGGTCGGCCGGACGCACCCGGACCCGGGCCCCGTCCGAGATGCGCGCCAGCACGCGGCCGCGACTCCATGCGGGCGTGAGGTCCAGCAGGCCACCGGCCTCCAGCAGCAGGTTCAACGCATCGTGGCGGCCCCCCGACAGCGCCGCTTCCCATCCGACCTGCCCGACGACCACCCGGGGGCGGACGCCCGCGTCGAGCGCCGCGACGATCGCGGCGTCGCGCCGTGCGGTCGCTTCCGGGCGGTCCGCGATCGCCGCGTTCACGAGGGCCTCGTGCGCGAGGACGACTTCGGACCGCAGCCCCGCCCGCTCGGCCCGCGCCCGCCAGGCCTCGGTGACGGTGCGCGGCGCGGAGCGGACCGTCCGGCGCAGCCGCTCCCGGAGGCCGGGCGCGCGGTCCAGCGCCCGGAGCACGTCGACGCGGGTGAAGCCACCCAGCAGCGCGCCGTTCTGCGCGGCCGTCGCCGCGCGCCAGAGGTCGCGGCGCGCCGTGTCGACCGCGTACTCGGCGGAGTCGAGGGCCGCGGCCGCCGCCTCCTGCTCGGCAGCGGGGGCCGCCGCTTGTGCCGCTCTGCGCCCGGCCAGCCCGCGCTCCGCCTCGGCCAGAGCGGCCTGCGCCTCCTGGACCGGCTCGAACAGCGCCTGCAGCCGCCCGGCCCCGCGCAGCCGCAGCGGCAACAGCCCCCGCAACCGCGAGGACGCGGGCGCCGTGCGCCAGATGGCGTCGCGCAGCCCTGCGCTCAGCATGCCCGCCAGCTCGACGGCCGGGCGCTGGGGCAGCCCGTGGTCGCCCAGCACGTCGACCGGGTTCCGCACGAGGGCGGCCAGGTACTCCGGCGGCGCCCTGGCGAGCAACCGACCGAGCGGGCCGCCGACACGGTAGCGCCGCGCGCCGTTCCGGGACGCCACCTCGACCAGCAGCCCGGCGGTCGCCAGCTCCTGGAGCCGCGCCTCGACGCCACCGCGCTGCCCCGACGCGGCCAGCTCCCGCGACAGGGCCGCGAGCCACTCCGGCGTGCCCGCCCGCTCGTGCAGCGCGAGCAGGTCACCGGCACCGATCACGGAGGGCGTACGACCTGCCGCGATCTCGCGCTGAGCGACCGCCGCGACCATCCGCCAGACGACGAGCGCATCCGCCGTCGTCCGGCCGCGGACCGGGAGCCCCGCGGGCGGTACCGCGGTCCACACGCTGCGCAGTCGCTCCCGCGCCCGCGTGCGCACGGCGGACCGCCGACCCAGCCACAGCATCGCCGCGGAGAGGCCGGCGCCGGCGCCGGACAGGATCCAGCGCCACCCACCGAACCCGCCGTCGCCGCCGGACCGCGCGGCGGGCGGGTCCACCGGCTCCGGCGCGGTCGGCGTCGCGGTCGGCCCCGGAGTCTCCGACGTCCCGGGCGGAGTCGGAGTCGGCGCCTGCGGGCCGGGCTCCTCACGGCCCGGCTCCCGCACAGCCTCGGACGGCGGAAGCCGCAGACGCTCACCCGGGTGGATGAGGTCCCGGCTCGCGAGCGTCGGGAAGCGGCCCGGGTTCGTCTCCACGAGAGCGTCGACCGTGGTGCCCCTCGCCGCGGCGATGCCGGAGAGCGTGTCCCCGGGCCGCACGATGTAGCGGTTCTCGATGGCGACCGTCCCGCTCGGCGGGGCCCGCGGCTGCGCGTCCGCCTGAGCCGGCCCGGCCAGGAGGCCCGCACCCGCACCGGCGATGACGAGTGCCAGCGCCGCCCCCGCCAGCACGCGCGACCCCCAGCCCGCCGCCTGGTCCGAGCGTTCGGTGCCCGTGCGCGTCGCGGTCATCCGGTGCCGGACCAGGCGGGTCACGAGCACGCCGACGCCGGCCGCCGCTGCGGTCGTGGCGGCGGTCAGCAGCGGTGCGCCCACCCCGGTGGCCGACGCCGACGCCGAGGCTGCGGCAGCTGCCGGAGCGGACACCAGCAGCACGAGGACGGCGACCGGGACCGCCACGGCGAACCGCGCCGTCCACGGGTGGGCGGCAGCCCACCGTGCGAAGGCAGCGCCGGTCGCACGCAACTTCTGGACGAGTCCGGCTCGTTCCGGGTCCGATCCGCGAACCTCCGCACCCGGGATCCGGCCGAGTGCGTCCCCGTGCGCCTTCGCCGCCGCGAGCCGCGCCTGCAGCGGACCCCGCCGCGCTTCGAGGGCACGGACGCGGTCCTGCGCGTCCGCGTCCCGCGCGGCCTCGAGCCGCTCGTCCAGCCGCGCCAGGGCGGCGGCCAGCCGCTGCTGCCGATCGTGCTCCTTGCCCCGCGCCCAGTGCAGGTGCCTGCTCTCGTGCAACGGCGGCACCGCCGCGCCCTCTGCGGCCAATGCCACCCGCATCCACTCGCTACGCAGGCGCGCCGTCCGCGAGGACAGCCACTTGCGCCCCGGCTTCCAGTCCAGCCGCTCGTCGATCCTCGCCAGCTGCGCGGCCAACCGCTCGATCGTCGCCGAACGGCTCGCCGAGGCCCGCTGTGCGAACTCGCCGGGCAGCCGCTCGAGGACCTCTCGGATCTGCGCGGCCCGCGCCTCGTTCTCCTCCAGCGCAGCCTGCAGCCGCGCGCGCCGCCGTTCCGAACGCGCCTTCCCCAGCTGCGCACGCTGCCACGCCTGCTCGGTCAGGTTGCGCACCAGCATCCGCTGCGCGTGGTTGACCAGGTGCCGGAACGCCCGGTCCGCCCACCGGTCGGGCACACCCGCCAGCCACCGGCCCAACCGCCCGGGCGCCACCTTGACCAGGCCCCGGGCCAGCGCGGTGATCAGGGTGCCCACCACCCGGCTCACGCCGGTCCAGAGGTCGACCACCTGCCTGCGCGCGTTCCGCTCGCGCACGATCTCCTTGTACAGCCGGCGCGGTTCCAGGATCGGCTGGTCACCGAACGCGAGCAGCAACCCGGCGAAGTGGAACGTGTACAGGGTGAGCCGCCGACCGGCGATGCCCTTGTCGTACGAGGCGACCCAGTTCCCGAGCCGCTTCCACATCCGCGTCCACCCGATCGCCTTCGGGGCGCGCACCCCCGGCATCGTCGTGACCTCGGCCGGGCTCTGCCAGAACACGTACACGAACGGCCCGAACTGCAGCCCGAGCACGTTGAGCCGCAGCCACAACCGCCCATCCGGAATGACCGTGAACGGCCACTTCATGCGGTTCTCCGGCTCCTCGTGCAAGCCCCTCGACATCGAGGTCGACAACGTGCCGAGCAGCACCCCGGCGACGCCCACCAGCTCCAGCGCGACGAACGGCGCGAACGCGTGCGTCCACAGCGGAACGCTCGCCAGCGGGACCAGCAGCGCCACCATCCACGTGCGCTCCCAGCGGATCGAGCCCAGGAAGCCCCGCAGCCCCGGCCCCGCGTTCGGCGCCCGCGTCGTCTTCAGGTGCGGGAACATGTACCAGAACGCGGTGACCACCACCGCCCACTGCGGGCCCAGCGCCGCCCAGACGAGCGCGTAGATCCCCGCCGGGACGATCGGCACGTAGATCCGCCCCTCGGTGCCGAAACGCGCGTGCGTGCCCACCTTGCGCACCCGGTGCGCACCCAGCCCGCGCGCCGCGGCCGCCTCGCGTGCCTCACCCACCTTCTGCGCAAGTGCCCGGCTCGCCGTGTCCCGGGCCGTGACCAGAGGCGCCCGCGCCGCGTCGGTGGCGCCCGCAGCGACCGCACCGGCCAGCTCCGTCGACGCCCGGTCCAGGTCGGTCAACCGTTCCCGCGACTCCTTGATCCGTCGGCGCACCTCGCCGGCGAACCGCCACGCGCGCAGCCGCAGCGGGACCACCCGCCACAACCCACGCTCGCCCTCGCCCCAGGCCAGCACCGCGTCGCGCAACCACGTGCGGACCGCGACGGCCTGCGCCGCGAACGGCAGGGCAGCCAGCCCCATACCGGCCACGCCCAGCGGGTTGCGCCACAACGCGTCGACGACCTGCGGCGGCGCTCGGGCCAGAAGCTGCCCGAACACCCCGCCCGGCCGGAACCGTTCCACACCGGCGCCGTCGGTCACCCGCTCCAGCAGCCCGGCGCTCTCGAGCTCGTGCAGCCAGCCGGCGATCTTGCCTGCAGCCGCGTCCCGGTGCAGGCCTGCGCGCGCCACCTGCCGCGCCGTGGAGACCATCCAGCCAGGGGCGCCGGGCACGCGCTGCTGCGCGAGGTCACTGATCAGAACCCCCAGCTCGCCGACCGAGACCCCGTGCGGGTTGCTCCCCTGCACCTCGGCGCCCCACCACGCGGCGCCCAGCACCCGCCACACGTCCCACCTGGCGTCGTCGCCCGTACCGGGCCGGGCCTGCGGCAGCCGGGCCCAACTCGTCACCGCGGCGCGCAACCCGCGGCCCACCACCACCGGCGCCCGCACAGGGCGCCTGCCGAGCCGCGCATCCACCGCGGCGAGCAGATGCCCTGCCTCGGTCAGCAACGCCGCCCGCTCCTGAGGCCGTGCCGATCGCAGCGCGCGGTGGCTCTGCGCCAGCCGGTCGAGCATCCGCTCCACCGGCACCGGCTCCCGGGAGCCCCGCACACCGAGCGCGTTCCCCACCGTCTCGCGCAACCGAGCGAGCCCGTCCAGCAGCCCGCGCAACGCGCCGCCGCGCGCGTGGCCGATCGACACCCCGATCCGCCGGTCCACGTACTCGGCGAAGGCCGCAGCCTCGTCCAGCAGGTGGTCGCGCACCTCTCGCCGCCCGTCGAACACGCGGTCGCCGTGGTGCGCACCGGGGTGGTCGAAGCGCGCCTCCGAGTACCGGAAGAGATCCAGCACCCAGCCGTCCAGCAGGCGCTGCAACTCCTCGGCCAGATCGTCGTGGCCCCGGTCGCGCGCCACCTCGACGACCTCGTTCACGCGCTGGACGCGCAGGAACCAGCCCGCGTCCACCGCGACGAGGCGCTCCCGGCTGCCCGCCCACGCGAACCTGGTCACGCCGTCCACACCGAACCTGTCGGCCGCCTGCTCCGTCAGGCCCCGCACCGGCAGCAGCCGCAGCACCCCGACCACCTGGGCGCGCCCGTCCCGCACCGCGACCGGCACGACCACCGCACGACCGTTGCGGTACAGGCCCGCCAGCCAACGCGCCAACCCCGCGTCCGCCCGGCCAGGCAGGTCGCCGACATGCTGCGACGGCAGCCGGGACGCGTTCGTCCCGGGGCCGTCCGGGGTGGCGAGCCCCGCCTGCAGCGGGCTCAGGTCCGGCAACGTCGGCAACCGGTCGTGCGACAGCCGCTCCCCGGCCGGCAACCGCCCGTTGCGCAGCTCGGCGAGCTCGTGGACGCCCAGCATCCGCAGCGCCGTGTGGTCCAGGACCCCGCGGTGCAGCGCGGCCAGCACGTCGGCGTCGATGTACAGCAGGCCGCTGCGCGCGTCGGCGTAGAGCACCACGTCGTCCACGCCGCTCACCCGCTGGATGTCCCTGGTCATCCCGCGGACCACGCACATGCCCGCGCAGTCCGCGCTGTCCACCTCGACCTGCGGGAGCCCGAACAGCTCGGCCACCTGCTCGGGCGTCAGACGGTCGACCTCGAGCGCCCGGGCGAGCAGCGCCGCGATCGCCACGCGCTGGTCCGGGGTCAGGTCCTCGAGGGAGATGCGGGCAGGGCCGCCGCCGTTCTGCTCGCCGGTCGGTGGCGAGGTGCCCGAGGCGGTGCGACCGGGGCGGTGGTCGTTGTCGGAAGGCTGCTGCGTCTCGATCCGGCCGACGTACCGCTCGATCGCCTGCAGTACCTCAGCCGCCAGCTCGTCACGGGACAGTGCCACCTGGAACCCGTCGCCGCCAGGACGCGCCGGGGTGAGCTTCTCGATCCGGACGAGCGCCGGGTCGGCTCCCTTGACGAACCGGTCCCGGAACTGCGCCAGCGTGATGGCGCCGTCCGATCCGTCCCAGGACACGTTCAGGTCGACGATCCGGGCGATGGTCTCGGGCATCTGCACCCGCAGCTCGCCCAGCATCCGCTGCAACGACTCCGGCGAGTCCGCAGGCAGATCTGCAAGCAGGCGTGCCACCGCGTCCCGCTCGCGGCTCTCCTGGAACCTGGCGGGGTTCGCCTTCACGCTGACCACCAGCGATGGGCCGGTGTCACCCACGAGGAGGTAGTCCAGCTCGAGGAGGTCACCCAAGACCGTCCCGGACTCGGTGACCATCCGCACCAGGACGTTCTTCAACAGACGCTCGCCCCGGCCGGCGGCCAGCTCCGCCATCAGCGGCCTGGCCAGCTCCTCCAGCACACCACCACTCACCTGACCCGCCCAGGGCTGGGTGCGCGCGTAGGCCCGGGGATCGCTGCGGAACCTCACTCGGTGCTCCGCCCGACGGCTCAGGACGCCGCCCCGTCGCTCCACCTCCCGGTCGATGAGGACGCGTTCGTCTGCGGTCAGCTCCCGGGAAGGCGTCGCCCCGGCCGGCCGGTCACCGAGCTGCTCGGCGATGCGAGCCGCGTCGGCTGCGTGCACGGCCTCGTCGTGGGTGGCGTCCGGGTCGAGGTGGAACAGTCGGGCGTGCTCGACGGCGCTGCCGAGCAACTTCCGTCCGCGCAGCTCCGCCAGGCGGTGGGTGGGCACGACGATCACACCGATGCCGGTGCCCTCGTCCCGCCAGGAGAACTCGACCAGGCGCCGGCCGATCTCCGCGGCCTGGCGCCGCGTCACCCCGTCCTGCCGCCGGATGGCCCCGATCAGATCGGACACGGGCAGGACGAACAGCTCCTCGCCCTCGCGCAGCCCCGCCTCCGCGCGCAGCGCGGCCGGCGGACCGCGGTTGCGCACCGGGAGGGCGTCGCGACGGGCCGACTCGGCCCGCCACATCCGTTCGAGGGCGCCCTGGACCAGCCGGATCTCCTCCGGGCTGAGCCCACCCTCGGCGATCGGTCCACCGCCGACCCCACCGTGCCCGCCGTTGCCCTCCGCCACACGGGCATGGGCCTCGTCGCCCCCGCGGGCGGCGAACACGACAGCACCGAGCGTCGCCCCGACCGCACCGGCCGCGATGGTGAGGGCACCGGCCTCGGAAAGTACCGGGGCGCCGGTGAGCAGCACGGCCGACAGTCCCGCTGCCGCCGCGACGATCCGCGCGAGCGCTGGCGGTCCGCGGATCCGCACGGCGTCGGGGACGAGGTGCAGCGCGGCCGCGCTGAGCCAGTGCGCGCCGAGCCCGCCGAGGACCAGCAGCACCGAGCCACCCCCGCCGAGGACGGCGAGTCCGCCGCCGAGCAGCAGTGTCCCCGTGACGGCAGCGGCCCCCACCCGGAAGCGGTGGTTGCGTTGCTGCGTGTCGGGCCAGGCCGCGTTGCGCGGCGGCTGGGTGACACGCCATGCGAGTCGCATCGTCCTCGGCAGCCCCCGGAGCAGCGCGTCCCGGGTGTCAACGTGCCAGCCGAAGCCGTGGGCCTTCGCGAAGCGGGCGAGGACGAGGTCAGCATGCTCTCGCGCCAGGCCTGCTCCCACCACTGTCATCAGTGTCCGCGCGTCGCCGGCGTCGACGAAGCGCTGCAGATCGCTCATCACCTCGGCCGGCACCCGGCGGGCGAGCCAGCGGCCCAGCTGCTGCGCCCACGCCGCGTCGCGCACCTGGACCGACGTCCGGCCCTCGACCCGGTGCCGCTCGATCTGCGCCATCTGCCGCTTCCCGCCCCGGCTGCCCTCGGCGACCTTGCGGTGCATGTCGCCGTAGCCCTGCGCGAAACGGGAGAACTCCTGCAGCTTCGGCGAAGCACCGAACCCGGGCATGCGCGGCGTACCCGCCGCGGGCCACGTCGTCGCGGCCTGGCGCTCGACCAGGTCGACACGCTTTCGTTCGAGCTCGGCGATCTGCTCCTGCAGCGCGTCGCGCTCCTCGCGCAGCTCCGCGAGCTGCTCGCGGGCCCGCTCGGCCTCGCGCTGCCAGGAGACCTCCGGGCGCGTGAAGCGGTCGCCCTTCTTCCGTGTCCGCTGGGGGATCGCCTGCTTCGCGCGGATCTTCGTGGTGGCGCGGTCGAGGGAGCGGAACGCCTCGGTGACCTGCACCAGCAGTGAGCGCATCGCGCCGAGCTGAATGTCGAGATCACCGACCTGCTGCTGGCGCGCGGCGTCGCCTGCGACGTACCAGGCCTCCGCCCGCTGCGCCGGCGTGTAGCCCGCCCACTCCGCCGTGCTGATGTGCGACGGGCGCACCGACTCGGCACGCGAGAGGCTGCGGGGGAACACCCTGAAGTGGATCTTGCCGTCGATCTCCTGGAGCCGCCGGTCCCACACCGGAATCGGCCCGACGCTCGTAGTCGGGGCACCCGGCACGGGGTTCATCGGCACCAACCGCGGCGCCACCTCGGCAAGCCACGATCCGGTCTCCGCCACGACGGCGCCGGCATCGTCGCCCGTCAGCATCTCCGGCACACCCTTCGCGGCCCCTGGACCGGAACCGAGTCCGCTCCCGGCCGCCGGAGCCACCGAACCCGTGTGCGGGAGCGACGCGACGGACGCCGTCCCGCCGGCAGGCGCGCCTCCGGGTGCGGAGTCGAGCACAGGCGACTGGCGCGCCGGCGCGCTGTGCGTCCCGGCGTGCGGCGTGCCGGCGCTCGCATCGGTGCTCGCGGGGCGCGCGCCGGGCTCGGGCAGGTTGCGAGCTCCCTGAGGAGCGAGGAGGCCGTCGCCGGGGAGTGCCGGCTTGCCCACCGCCTCCACCTGCGACACGACCGCGGTGTGCGACGACTGCAACACGTGCGCCGGAGCGGCCTGCGGATGTGGCACGACCGAGTAGAGCCCCACCGCGACCGTCATGACGCCCTTGACGAAGAACGCCTGCGCGCGGGCCTTCGTCTTGGTCCAGCCCGACGGCTTCGCGGGCGTGGTCGGCGCCTCGGGCAGCGGGCCCTCGTCCGCCTCGGCCGTCTTCTGCCTCGTCGACGACGGGCCGTCGGCGTCCACCCCGGACTTGCGCACCGGAATCCCGGTCAGGAACCCGAGGTCGACCACGCCGGGCCCGTCCGCCTCGGCGCGTTCGGTCGCGAGCTCGTACCGCAGCCCGTCCAGCTTGGCCTCGAGCACTGCGACACGCTCGCCCGCGGCGACTCCGCCGCTGCGGTCACCCAGGCGTGCCTGGATCTCCGCGAGCCGCGCTTCGATCTGCGCGATGCGCTGCGCCCGCAGCTGCGCCCGCTGCGGTGTTGGTTCGACGCGCTGCACGGTGACGCCGGGTGCGACCTCGATCGGCTCACCGACGTCGCGGTAGTGCAGGCCGGGGATGTCGGTCGCCTCGGGGGCTCCCGGGTCGTCCGGCTTGCGCAGCTGGTCGAGCTGGTTCTGCAGCCGGGACCGCTCGTCCCGAAGCTGCCTGTTCGTCGTGATGTCCTGGCGTACCGCCTCTCCCTGCGCTGCGCGCGCAGCCGTCAGCTCCGTCTCGATCTCGACCATGCGCTCCTGGAGCGCCTGGACACGTTCCTTCACACCGGCCCGCGAGGGGGCGGCCACGATCTCGACGACGACCTTCTGGCCGCCGGGGAGTTCCACGGTGAACTTCGTCCCCGGTGGCGGGATGCCGGTGCTGCGCCCGGACATCGGTGCAGGCTCGGTCGGGAAGCCGGCGCTGGGTTGTTCACCGGACCCGGCGGGACGGTTCACCCCGGGCTGGAAGCCGGGGGTGTCCGACTTGGCGCCCCCCGAGCCGGGACCGCCGGTCTGTCCCGACCGGTTGTTGCCGGCCGACTCGACAGGCATTCCGCTGTCGTCACCGGGTGCCTGCCGCCCGGGTTGCGGGTCCTGTCCGCTCGGGTCCGCGGCGACACGGTTGCGTCCGGCCGCGGGACCGCCACCGCTCGCGTCGTCGCCGCTGCTACGCGCCCCGGGACGGGCCGATCCCGCAGCGGCGGCCGCCGTCTGCGTGCCCAGCGCACCGTGCCCGGACTCGCCGAGCGCGATGCCCAGCAGCACCTTCGCATCGGGGACGCCGATCCCGAACTCGCGTGCGATCCCCTCCTCCGTCGGTCGGGCCGGACGCTGCGCGATCTCCGCGATCCGTTGCACGACCTGCGGGTTGCGGGCCACCCGCAGCAGGGTCCTCGCGGTGGCCCGGGTGATGCCGAACTCTCGGGCCATGGTGCCGACGGACGGCGCCTTCGCGCCGCGCGCGATCGCACCGAGCCGGGTGACCAGCTGCGGGTTGCCTGCGGCCCGGAGCACGGCCCGCGCCTGGGGCCGGGTCAGGCCGAACTCGCGCGCCACCACATCGACACTCGGCCGTGCCGCGCTGCGGGCGATCTCGGCGATGTGGGCGGCCAGGTGGGGGTTGCCCGCTGCCTGCAGCGCCGCACGGGCCTCGAGCTTGGAGATCCCGAACTCCCGGGCGAGCTGCGTGACCGACGGGCGATCGGTGGTGTGCGACAGCAGTTCGATCCGCTCGACCAGGCGCGCCGACTTCACCGTCTTCAGCGCCGCCCGCGCCTCGGCCTTCGAGATGCCGAACTCCCGGGCGAGGTCCGCCACCTTGGTCGTGGTCGGCACGGATCCGATCCGCTCCGCCAAGCGGTTGACGCTCGCCATGCGCTGCGCCGCACGCGCGACCGAGGGGCTCACGCCGTGGTCGCGGGCCAGCACCCGGACCGGTTCCTGCACGCCCCGCTGGCTCAGGCCGGCGAGACGCTCGTTCAGCCGCTGGACGCCGGTGTGGGCGAGCGCGTCGCGCGCCTGCGCCTTGGTGACACCGAGCTGCTTGGCCAGCGCTGATGCGGTCGGCCGGACCGCGCTCCGCGACCCGGAGCCCACCCATTCCCGGAGCCGGGCGTTCGCCTTCGTCCGGAGGATCTGGCGTGCCGCCGACGTGCTGATACCGCGTTCGCGCGCCAGCTGCCGGGCGGTCGGGGGCCGGTACGAGGCTCCCTCGCCCACCTTCCCGCCGCGGGCGGGCAGCGGCTTCACCGGGGTCACCGACCGCAGTGGGGTGCTGCCGGGCCGTGCGATCGGCGCGATCGCGCCCTTCTGGGGCACCATGACGCCGCTGCGGCTCATGCGCGGCAGGCCGAAGGCGCGGTGGCCGGAGAACTTGCCGGCGCCCCCCATCGCGAGCGGCGCGGCAAGCATCCCCCAGCTCTGGAACAGCCCGGAGACCGCCTGGGATTTCTGCCCGTCCGTCATGGAACCGCGATTGGCGAAGTAGGACCCGGTCGCTTCCACGGCCATGGAGCCGAACACACCCATGCCGGCCGCGTTGGCCCCGTAGACGACGCGGCTCGCGGGGCTCGCGGCGGTGAGCCCCACCATCCCGCGCCAGCTGGTGCTGGACGCGGCCTGGGCACCGCTCCACGCGGCGTTCCACCCGGGCGCTCCGGTGGTGGCGCGGGCCCACAACCCGGAGCTGGAGCTCGCGCCTCTGACCCCTAGTCCACCGGCGTTCGCGGTTGCCGCGGCCGCGCCGCTCGCCGCGGCCTTGAGCCCGACCCCGAGTCCGGTGACGACCAGCACGTTGCCCGCGAGCCCCAGGTAGTCCGCCCTGGCCGCCGGGTTGGACCAGCTGTTCGACTGCCCGTGGTTGTTGCGGCTGACGATGTTGCTGACCGCGTCGTAGGTCGTGTACGCGACCCCGCCGGCGATCAACGCGGTGCCACCGACCGCTGCCGCCACGCCCAGCGGCGACGCCGCGCCCAGCGTGGCGAGGGTGGCCACGCCGCCTCCGGCCCAGAGCAGGACACCGCCGACGACCATCGCCCCGCCGACGACCCAGCCCTTGGCCTTGTCCCATCCGGATATGTGCTTGCCCTCGCCGGTGGTCAGGGTGCACCCGTTGCACCCTTCGGGCCTCGAACCGTCGGCGAGCTCGCCGTCGGCGTCGACACCGGCGATCGTGAGGTCGGTCGGCGAGACCAGCTTGCCGTCCTCGGCCAGCATCTCGTTCTCGTTGCGGAAGTCCTCCAGCCCGTCGTAATGCCCGCCCTTGGCGTCGATGAAGCGGTAGGTGCCGTCGTCCTGCTTCACCCGGAACAGGGTGACGGTGGTCCAGAAGCCTTCCTTCTCGTCGGTCTCAGGCTGGTAGTAGGGCATGTCGATGGCCTCGACCCGGCCGTCGGCGCTCAGCTCGTCGATCCGGTCGCGCACCTTCCCCGCGGCTTCGTCGTCGCCGCCGAGCAGGTCCGCGATGACCTCGCGATCGTTCTCGATCGCATGCGGCAGCCGCTCCGCCTCCATCAGCAGTGGCGTCCGACCGACGGCGGCCGAGGCAGCCTGCGCGTCCAGATCCATGGTGTCGTCGATGAGCGTGCGCAGCTCGCCGCCGTAGTTGCGCCACTTGGGCTGCAACTTCGCCGCGGTGTGGATGTAGCGGAAGTCCGGCATCATCGTCGAGGGCAGAGATCTGCCTCCGAGCAGGCTCTGGTTCGGCCCGATGGAATCGCCCGGCTTGTAGTTCCGCGGCGCCTCGAACGGTTTGTCGCGGACGTAGTTGTACCGCAACTCGGTCAGTGACGAGAGCGTGCCGAAGGTCGTCGACAGGTCCTTCTGCCGCGCTTGGGGCGACACCGACAGGCGTTGGTAGAGATTGTTGACCCGGTTGTGCCGGTCGAAGGCACCGTGCAGCTCACCCGCCCAGCCCGGGTTGCCCGAGGCGTCGGCGTAGGCCAGGTCGGTGCGCCGCAGCACCTCTTCCTTGTCGTCGATCTTCCCCTGCAGGGGTCTGGCGATGTCGGCGATCGCGCCCTGCTCCTGGGTGATCGCGTTGTGCTCACCCAGCAGCCACATCGACTCGGCCTGGTTCGGACCGCCACGTTCCTGCACGCGGCCGTACGCGGCGTTGAAGCGGGTGATCCGCTCGTTGAGCGCCATGGCGCGTTCGCCGGTCGCCGAATGCAGGGCCAGCTGCGCCTGCCCGACTGCCTGCTGCTGCCCGGCCACGACGTCGATCGCGTCCTGCTGTTGCTCCGCCGTGGGCGCCTTCGACGGGTCGTATGCGTCGCCGAGCACGTGCTCCATGAGCTGCCGGTTGTTGCCGACCTCCTGGTTCGCCGCCCGGAAGTCGTCCATGGTCCACGACGCCGAGCGCATCTGCTGCAGGCGCTGCTGGACCGGGGCCCACTTCTCCAGCAGGCCGGGCGCCTTGTCATCGATCTCCTCGCGCAGCGGGGAGATCTCGGCCCACTCGCCGGCGTCGATGTGGTCGTCGCCGGCCAACGCGTCCTCGGTCAGCTGCGCCAGCTCGTCGATCTTCGGTTCCATCGCCTCGTACTCCGGCGCGAGGTTCCGCTCCGTGACCGTGTCGTCGAGGATCGACATCTGCGCGCCGTCGAGCTGCGTGCGCGACAGCTGGCCGAGGTCGTCGTTGTAGGCGGCGAGCTCATCGTCCTTGCCGGCGTCCTTCAGCGCGTCGTACTCGGACTGGCTCAGCGGGCGGCGGTCGTCGGCGTCGCGACCCAGCAGCGACTCCCCGTCCGGGCCCTCGATCGCGGCGAGGTCCGCGGCGGTCTCCTTCGAGACCTTCAGGCTCGGGTCGAGCACCGCGACCATCGCCCCGTTCGACTCGCCGGGCGCCTTGATCTCCGGCGCGCCCGAGCCCTGGCAGGCGTCCCCACCGCCGGCACAGAACCGGCCGGCGTAGGAGTCGTCGGTCTCGGTGCGGTAGAGCAGCCCGGTCCGCACCCCGATCTCGTTGCCCTCAGCGTCCTTGAGGGGGTTGCCCTTGCTGTCGACCGGGACGGTGGCGTTCTGGATGTCGCCTGCCGCGTTCTGCCCGTAGCAGCCACCGCCCGCGCCCGAGGCGTTGCAGATCGCCCCGCCGCCCTTGCCCGCACCCTTGCCGTCCGCGTCGGCGAGGGAACGGTTGTACTGCGTGAACCCGCAGTAATCGCCGGCGGTGCAGCTCTGCTTGTCCCCCCACGGGGTGTAGCGCGAGACCGGGCCACCGTTGCTGTCGTCGAACAGCTCCACGCTGCCGTAGCCGTTGGGGAACCGACCCGTCCCGGTCGGCAGCTGCTCGGTGATCCGGCAGTTGGAGCACTCGGTCACCGGGTCGTACATCGGCTTGCCGTTGGACGCGTCGTTGTAGACGCCCGGCATCGTGCGCTTGCAGTTGCCCTCGCACCACAGCGAGCCGCCCTTGCCCTCGCCGTCGGGCGTCGTGCCCTTGATCCCGTGAGTCAGGTCCCCGCCGGTCAGCTCGACCTTGAACAGGTCCGTGCCCGCGGCGTCGGAGAAGTTCGGGTTGTTGTCCTTGTTGTAGTTCGGGTCCTTGAACTGGAGGTACCCGGTGGTGCCCTTGATGGAGTAGATGCCGGGCGAGCCGTCCTTGCCCCGCCCGATGATGCTGGTGAGGCCGGCGCCCGGGCCCTCCGAGCCGTTCGCGTGCACCACGTCGCCCTGCTCGTTGGTGAACTCGCCGCCACCGTGGAACTTGATCCGCGCAGGGGCGCCGCCCGCGTCCTGGGCCTGGATCTCGCCCCAATTGCCGTTCACGGTCAGCTTCTCGCCCGTCGGCGAGGTCCACTCGCAGCCACCGTTGCACGAGCTGGCGAACGGCGAGCCCGCCTTGTTCGAGAAGCGGACGTTGTTCTGCCCGGCCTCCGACGCCGACTTGCGCGTGAAGACCATCTCGTTGCCGCTGCGACCGTCGACGGCCTTGCCCTTGCCGCGCACCCATGCCTCGGCGTTGCCCTGCGCGTCCTGGGCCATACCGACGCCGTTCTCGCCCCGCACATGGTGACGGCTGCCGGGCTCGCCCTCCACCGGCATACCCGCGTAGTAGTCGCCGTTGGCGTTCTGCTGGCCCTTGTCGTTGCCGCCGGTGATGCCGCCCTTCGTCTCCGTGCAGGGCGCCTGGCAGGTGTAGGTCGTCGCGGTGTCCTGGCCCCGCGGCTTGATCTTGATGATGATCGTGCCGTTCTCGCCCGGGGTGACCTCCACCGCGGCCTGGTCCGGTCCCACCTCCTCGATCGGGATCGGATCGCCGTTCTCGTCCACGGCCATGCCCAGGCCGCTGACGTCGATCTCCGCCGCGATGAACCCGAGACCGTCGCCGCCCCTGCTGCACCCACCGTCACCCGAGCAGCCCGAATCGGCGACGCCCATACCGTCGGGCCCGGCGATCGCGACCGCCCACGCCCCGCAGCCGCCGTTGCCCGAACCCGAGCACGTCGCCCACTTGTCCGCCGTGTAGGTGCCGTAGGGCGTGACCAGCTCGTCGTGAGCCGCCGCGTGCGCTGTGTAGGTCGCCGAGCAGTTCGCCGCGCCCGTGCAGCTGGCCCCCGCGTTCGCGAAGCCGTCCCCTGCCACCGCGTAGGCCGACACGGCGACCCCACCGCCGCCCATGCCGCCACCGCCCGAGCCGGACGCGGACGCAGACGCCCACGATCCCGACGGGTGCGAGTCGTACGCCGAGACCGACGCCTCGTAGTAGTGGCTGCAGCCCGTACCGGCACTACCCGTGCAGGACGCCGACGCCTGTGCGAACCCGGGCCCCGACGTCGCCGTTGCGCTCGTCATGACCTGGCCGCCGCCGAAGGCGCCCGCGCCGGACCCGGTCGCCGTCGCGAACGCGCCTGCCGCCGAGGCCGAGCTGTGGGCCCGGTAGGAGTACGAGCACCCGGACCCCGGGCTGCCCGTGCAGGAGGCCGCTGCCATCGCGTGCGAGGGGCCGGCGTCCGTCATCGCGCTCGTCGCGCACCACCCTGAGCCGGCGCCACCGCCGGAACCACAGCGCGCGTTCGCGGACGCCGTGTTCCCGCCGGCGGAGTCGGCCGCCGAGCTGGAGGCGGAGAAGCTGTGCCGGCACCCCGAGCCCTCGCTGCCCTGGCACGTCGCCGCAGCCATCGCCTGGCCGGGCGCGGTCTGCGCGACAGCGCTCGTCGCGCACCACCCGGACCCGGCACCTCCGCTCGTGCCGCAGCTCGCCTGCGCCGCCGCCCGGTTGCCGCCGCTGCCCTGTGCGGCGTTGCTCATGGCCGAGTAGCTGTGGCTGCAGGTGGAGCCCTCCGAGCCCTGGCACGCCGCGGTGACCTGCGCACCGCCCTCGGTGGCACCGACCTGGCCGGAGCCGGCGCAATGCCCGTTCACACCCGCGGTGCAGTCGGTGCGCGTCTCCGCCCGGTTCGTCCCCCCGGGTGCGGCGGCCTGCGCAGTTCCTTCGGTGTGCGTGCGGCACCCGGTGCCCACGCAGCTGCCCGTGACCTCGACGATGTCCTTCGCGGCGAACCCGCTCGTCGTGGACTGGCAGCCTCCGGCCGCCGCACACGTGGCCGTGGCCCGAGCGCGGACGGCGCCGTCCGTGGCGCCGGTCGTGTCGGTCGTCGACGAGGTGCGGGTCGCGCAACCACCAGCGGTTCCGTCGTCGCACATCGCGGCGACCGCAGCGGTGGTGGTGGCGAACCTCGCGGCCGCGTCGCCCGCCGTGCTGATCGACACCGTCGCGTTCGCGCTGATCTGCGCCTGGCACGCCCGGGTGCCGACGCATCCGGTGGTGCCGTCGGCCGTGCTGTGGCTGCGCCGGTCGTCCGGCCCGGCCGTCGCGTCCGCAGAACCGTTCAGCGTGCCGGTGCAGCCGGCCTCGGGGCACGAGAGCTGCGAGCTCGTCTGACCCGTGACGGTGGCGCCGGGGATCGTCTCCGGCTTCTCACCCTGCGTCTGCCCGGCGTTGCGCACGACCGTGGAGACTGCATCGCTCGCGACGGCGCACCCGCCCTCGGCGGCGGTGCAGCTCGCGTCGGTGCGCGACTCGCCCGCCAGGCCCGAGGTCTCCCCGGTGGTGCGGGCGGTGCAGCCCGCCCCGGCGCACTGCGCGGCCGCCGAGGACTGCGCCAGCGCGGCCGGGGCGTCCGTCACCGGCTTCGCGGCCAGCTCGGCCGCCTCACCGGCTGCCTTGCGCGCCTCGGTGGCGGCGGTCGCCGCCTCGCGGGCTGCCTTCTTCTGTTCTGGGGTGGCGCCGGGCCGCGCGGCGATCCGCGCTGCGTCTGCGGCGTCCTTCTCCACCTGCGCGGCCTGCTGGGCCTGCTGCTCGGCGGCGTCGTTCTGCTGTTCGGCGATGATGTCGGCCACGACCTGGCCGGATCCCGCCGTGGAGTTGCTCTGAGCCTGGCAACCGGACTCACCGGCCGCACAGCTCGCGGTGGTGCTGGATCCGCCGGCCGGTGGGCCGCGCGCCCCGTTCCCGTCGTTCACGGCGGTGGGGCCGTCGCTGCCGGCGGCCGAGGTCCGGGTGGTGCCGGCGCAGTCGCCCGAGCTCCCGGCGCAGTCCAGGGTGGCCGAGGCCATCGTCCAACTCGACGCACCCGGCACCGTGGGGCCACCGGTGTTCGCGCTCGAACCCGGCGCAGTCGGCGCGGGCGGCACCGCCGGCCGGTCCTGGCCATCAGCCGGCGCCTGCTGCTCCTCGGGAGCGTCACCAGTGGTCTCCGACGACACCGTCGCGTTCGCCGTCGACCGTTCCGCCACCAGCGGCGCGATCACGTTCGCGTCCGGGCCCGACGAGGCCCCGGAGTTCGTCACCGCCTGGCACACCCCGCCCGACACGCCCTCACACGAGCCCTCGCTGCGCGAGCCACGCGCATCCGGCGACACCGACGGGTCCGTCGCGGTCGCCGCGCTGGACACCTTCCCGCCACAGACCACCGACCCGTCACACGTCAGCGCCGCACCGGCCGCCGACGCCGCCGACGGACCGGCCGACAGCCGCGCGGCGTTGATCGCCTTCGGGTTCCCGTTCGCATCGACCTGCTCACCCGACAGCGCCAGCGCCGCCCCCGAACCCGTCGAAGCCTGCGACACCGACCGCACCTGGCACCCGCCGGTGCCACTCGCACAGCTCGCCGTACCCTCCGACGTGCGCGGCGCGCCACCATTCACCGCGCCGTCCCACGCCGCCGTGCTGGTCTTCACCGTGCCCGAGCACGCCGTCCCGCCCTCACACGCCACGCTCGCCGTCGACGACGACGTCGAGGACGGGCCGCTGGTCGGCTGCCCCGCCACCGGGAGCCCGGTCTCCGGGTCGGTCACCACGAAGTCCGGCGCCGACGACGCCGACGACCTGCTCGACCCCTCGCACCCGCCACCGGTGACCGTGCAGTCCGCGGACGCGCGGGACCCGCGGGCGTGCGGCGAGACCGCGGTGTCACGCGCACTCGTCCCCGACGCCGTGGTACCGCCGCAGGAGCCGGCACCGCCGGAGCACGCCACCGACGCGCCCGCGTTCGACACGCTGACCGGGCCGGACACCGCGGTCACGCCGGTGGCCGCGGCCTCCTGCGCCGAGACGACGTCGCGGTCGGCGACCGTCGTGTCGGCCTGCGCCCCGCACCCACCACCGGCACCGTGCACCGAACAGGCCGACGTCGCCGTGCTGTCACGCACCCCGGTGACGTCCCCCGACGCCGCACCGGAGGTCGTCGCACGACCCGAGCCCGTGCAGGCCACGTCGTCGCAGTCGACCCGAGATCCCGCCGTGCTCGACGCGACCAGCTCGCGGGCGGCGACCGGGCGCACCGCGGCGAGCGCATCGTCCGAACCGCTCCACTCCTGCTCCCCGGCCCGGTCGCTCACCTCCGACGTGGAGTCGGTCGAGCAGCCGCCCGCGGCGGCCTCACAGCTCGTGGAGGCGCTGGTCTCGCGGACCGGGGCAGCCCCGCCCGCGAGCGCGGCGGTGCCGGTGACCTTCCCGCCCGTGGTGGTCTTCGCCGTGCCGGAGCATCCTGCGGCGCCGGCACAGTCGACCGAGGCGTCGGCCTCGCTCGCGCCGGCGCTGTCGCCGTCCTCGGCGTCGGTGGCGGAGTCGCTGCGGGTCTCGCAGCCGCCGCCGCTGACCGTGCACGTGGCCGATCCGTTCGTCGCGCTCCGCGGGGAGCTCTTCGCGGCAGCAGCGCCCGCAGCGTCCGTGACGTCGTCGTGGCCCGCGTCGGTGGTGCTGGTGGCCGTGCCGGTGCAGGCGGCGTCGCAGTCGACGGACGATTCCGCATGCGCCTCGCCGCCCTCGTCGGACACCTCGACCGAGCTGGAGGTGCCGCAACCCGCGGCCGAATCGCAGTGGGCAGAACCCGTGCCCTCACGACGCTGCTCGCTCACCGGTCCCGCCGCGGCGACGGTCCGGCCCGCCGTGACGGCCTCGGCACCGCCCTCGCCGTCCACGTCGGCCGCACGGGCGTTCCGGTCCGTGCCGGATCCGCTGCTGCTGCTGTCGCACGACCCGCCGTCGGTGTCGCAGTCCGACCCGGCCTGCGACCGATCGGCGTGCGACTCGGTGCCGCACTCGCCGGTGCACGAGGCCGCCGCGGACGTCCGGTCCTCGGGCGCGTCGGCCCGCTTCGGACCCGAGCTGTCACTGCGACACGATCCGCCGCCGGACTCGCACGCCGACGCCCCGCCGCCCGGTGTCGCGACGCTGTGCTGGGAACACCCGCGGGCGTCGCCGTCGCACCGCGCGGACGCGCTGGTCTCCTCGCCGTCGGCGCCCCGGCTCGACGCGCTGGACCCGCAGCCGGCATCGGCACCGGACAGGTCGCACGAGGCCTCGCTCTTGCTCTCCCCCGACTTCGACGACGCACCGCACCCCGACGACACACCCGACAGGGCCACGCACCGGTCCTCGTCGCGCTCCCCGTCCTCGGACTCCGACACCGAGCCGCACTCGACGAACGCGCCGTCCGAACCGCACCCCGCGGCCGAGCCCTCGTCGTCCAGGCCGTCCTCGGGCACGACCCGCGCGTCCCGGTCGGTGGCCTCCATCAGCTCGTCGGTGGCCTCGTAGACCTCGTCACGCCGCTCCTCGAACTCCGCGGCATTGCGGGCGTGCTCCTTCTTGGCCGCCTTGTTCGTCACCGACCCCGCGGAGACCTTCTTCTCCTCGGCCTCGAGCTCCTTCTTCGCCGCGTCCAGGTCCTGGTGCCCGTCGACGACCTCGTCGACCAGCTCGGCGCGATCCTCCGACAGCTCCGCCCGGTCCTGCGCGACCTGGTGCTCCAGCTCGGCGTGGTCGGCGGCCTTCTTGTCGTACGCAGCCTTGCTCAGCTCACCCGACGCGACCTTCTTCTTGTCCCGCGCCAGTGCCTTCTCGCCCTTGTCGGCCTCGATCCGACCCTCGAGCACCCGCTCGGTGCGCTCGGCCGAGTCGTCGTACTCCCGATCCTCGTCCTCGCGGTCCTCGTCCTCGCGGTCCTCGTCCTCGTCGCGGTCGGAGTCCTCGGCCTCCGCGCGCAGGAGTCGGTCGGCCGGCGGGCCTCGCGACCGCGCGTCGGAGAACTCGCGCGAGCCGAGCAGCGATCCCTCGCACCCGTCGCTTCCACCACCGCAGGCCTGGGTGCGCCCGTTGCGGTCACCCTCGACACCGTCGGGGGAGACGCGCTCGCCGTCGCCCGAGCCCAACAGCTGCGCGAGCACCGCTTCCTCGGCCGCGGCCCGGTCGCGCTTCTCCTTCTTCCCGTCCTTCTTCCCGTCACCACGCTCGGCGCCCTTCTCCGCTGCCTTCTCAGCTGCCTTCCGGACCGCCTTGCGCACCGCTCCGGTCACCCGCTCGGCGTCGTCGTCGGACACCCCCGCCCGGTCCGCGGCGAACCGCACCGCCCCGTCGACCAGATCGCCGACCGCAGCGGACGCGTCGCGCTCCCCGTCGGAGTCCCGTTCCCCCGCCTTGCGTGCCGCGTCTCGCGCGTCGCGCACTTCCTTCCGCACGGCCTTCTCCGACCGGGTGTCCTTCTCCTCGGCGCGCTCGTCGGAGCGGTCCGACAGCTCGGATTCGACCCGCTCGACGAGCTCGCCCGCCTCCTGCGCCCACTTCCAGCCGGCGTGGTCGGCGCTCCGACGGCTCTCGCCGTCGGTCTTGTCGCTGGTCTTGTCGTCAGTCTTGTCGGCGCGGGTCCCGTCGATCTCCTCGGCCAGGTCCCGCGCCCACCGGCGAGCCTCCTTGCGGTTGCTCTCGCCGTCCCGCTCCCCAGCGCGGTCCTCACCGAACTTCTCGGACAGCTCCGACCAGTGCGCCTCGGTAGCCGACGCCCGCTCGTCCTTGTCCTTCTTCTTGTCCTTGCGCTCGTCCTGGTCGCTCTCGTCCACGTCCACGTCCACGTCCACGGACCGTGCATCCGCGATGCCCTCGGCGAGTTCACGAACCCACCGCGCATCGGCGCTCCGCTCGCCGTCGCCGTCCTTCGAGCGGGCCTTCTCGTTCTTCGCCTGCTTCTGGTTCGCCTGCTTCTCGCCGGCGTCCTCGTCCCGGTCGCGGCTGCCGCGGTCGAGGTGGTCGGCCAACTCCTCGGCCCAGCGCCGTGCGTCGCCGTCGCGATCGCTGCTGTCGCGCTTACTACTATCGCGCTTACTACTGTCGCGCTCGCTACTGTCGCGCCCCGCCCGCTCTCGGACGGACCGCGCCTCGCGGTCGACGTCCTCCTCGCGGTCGCGCCCGTCGGCCCGCTCGTCCCGGGCGGCCTTCTTCACGCGCTCGCGGACGCTCTCCCCGTCGTCGAGCGCCTCGCGGACGGCGGTGGAGATGTCGTCGGCGTCGCTCTTGTCAACGCTCTTGTCGTCGCTCTTGTCGCGCTTGCTCTCGCGGCGCTCGGCGTCGGCGCGCTCACCGCGGTCCTCGGATCGGCTCTCGGCGCGCTCGCCATCGTCGGCGCGCCCGCTCACCCCGCGCACGTCCTCGGCGCCCTCGCCGTCCCGGCGTTCACGGTCGGCGCGCTCACCGTCGGCGCGGTCACGGTCGGCGCGGTCACGGTCGGCGCGGTCGCCGTCGGCGCGCTCATCACGGCCCGCCCGCTCCTCGCCCGATCCGTCGACCCGTTCGTCCTCCTCGCCGGCCGACCCGTCCGACCGCAGGTTCCCGGACCGCCTATCGGCACCGTTCCGCTCGTCGTCGCCCGACTTCTCACCGGCCTTCTTCTCGGCCTTCTTCTCGGCCTTCCGATCCGACGAGTCGGAACCCTCTTCGGATCGTGCGCTCTGCACGTCCTCGCGATCCGCGTCGCGTCCGGCCCGGTCGCCGTCCGAGCCATCGCGACCGGCGTCGGTCTTCGACTCCTGATCGGAGGAGGACTCGGAGGCGGAGCGCTTCTCCCGCTCCTTGCCGTCCTTGTCGGACTCGTCCGACTCCCGCTTATCCTTCGACTTCTCCGGATCGTCCTCGGACTTCTCCTCGGACTTCTCCTTGTCGTCCGACTTCTCGGACTTCTTGTCGTCGCCGGACTCCTCGTCCTTCTTCTCGGACTTCTTCTTGTCGTCCGACTTCTCCGACTTCTTGTCGTCGCCGGACTCCTCGTCCTTCTTCTCGGACTTCTTCTTGTCGTCCGACTTCTCCGACTTCTTGTCGTCGCCGGACTCCTTGTCCTTCTTCTCGGACTTCTTCTTGTCGCCGGAGTCGCTGTCCGAGGAGTCGGAGTCGTCCTTCTTGCCGCCGGCGGGCCTGCTGTTCCCTCCCTTCAGCACGCCCTGCTGGACAGCCGCCACCGGAACCACCACGGCCGCGGATGCAGGCGAGGCGAGGAACGCCGCGCCGATCCACAGCACCGCAACGGCACCGGCCAGACCGAACGTCCACCGCACGAGCCGCCACACGCGGTCCGCGACGGAGAGCCGCAGCCGCACGACAGCACCACCGCACGCGGGGAGGCCGCTGGCCCCACCGTCGTGAGCAGACTGCCGATGCATGACGAACGACTCCCGTGGATCGAAGCGGTCAGGAACGAGTGTGCAGAACCCCGGCGGACGCCGTGGGCGCACAGAACAATCGGAGACGTACAGAACTAAGGGGCACCACACGTCGCGCCTGAGGCAGCGACCCGCTACCGGACGGATGACGTCACGCCCGGCAACCCCGCGGTTCCCCGGCCACCATCCCGTTGCGCAACGTCAGCAACCGGTGTGAACCGGAACCGCAACCTCCCCCACAGGGCGAGGCAACGTGGAAGTTACCAGACGTCCATGTCGTCCGCGACCCCTGCGACGCGGATTCGCCCGCCCACGCCGTGGCGCCGGCCGCGGCCACGGCCACCACCTGCGCCGACGTCGCGCACGCTGACCGGCATCGCGGCGCGACACCTTGCCCCGAACTCCGGTCGCCGACCGATCACGATTCGGATCGGCCCCGGGGGAGTTCGTCCCCGGCTCAGTCACCCGTTCCTCGCGGTCGGTCAGGAGATCCTCCGGCCCTCAATCGTCGCGAACGGGAGTGCCGGTGACGGCGCGCAGCAGGGGCCGCGACGCGGCGGAAGCGGCCGCCACCACTGCAACTCCGGCGACCAACGATGCACCCAGGAGGACGATTCCGGCCGGTTCGAGGGCACTCGTCGCCGCCGCGAACGGAAATGCGCACAGGAGGCCGAGAGCGAGTGCGATCGCGGCGAGGACCAGCAACGGCCGGACGGTCTCCGCCCGTCGAGCGGAATCGAGCACCGAGATCGGGGTCCCCGCCAGCCGCAGCGATCGCAGCGTGCGCCGGTGGTCGAGCACGCGGCCCGCCGCCGCGGTGCCGGTCGCCGTGGCCGCGATGAGGAAAGTTCCGGCCAGCACGACGAATGCGCCGCGCTGTAGGTCCGCGACGAACACCGCGTCCTCCGATTGCGCCTCGCGCTCGGTGAGAACGGGACCGGCCGCGACGGGTTCGAGCGCGGTGCGGACGCGATCGCGGTCGGCCGGAAGTGTCGGTGTCACCGCGATCCCCACCTCTGCGTCGATCCCTGCTATCACGACCTCGGCCGCAATTCCCCGGGCCGCGAGGCGATCGCGGACCTCGGCCTGGAGTTCGCCCACCGCGCCGGCCGGCGCCACGATCCGCAGGGCGGTGTCGTCGCCGAACGTCGAGGCCGACAGCGTCGCCGTCAGCGGGGAGAGGAAGCCGGCGACGAAGACCGCGAGGGTGACCCCGGAGAGCGGACGGAACGCGCCGCGCGGGTCGTCGAGGAGCCGGCGCCCGGCGATCAGGGCGGCCGGGGACCGGGCCGCGCGGGTCATCCGGTTCCCGAGCAACCGGACCACGAGCGGGCCGATCAGCGACACGGTGCCGAAGAGGGCGAGCACCCCGACCCCGAACACCAGACCGGCGACGTCGGCGGGTCCCACCTGCCGGGCCCCGTTCGCGACCGCGAAGACCCCGATCCCGCCGGCCACCCCGAGCAGGCGCAACAGCCGGGCCGTGCCGGGACGCTGCCGTCGCACGACACCCAGGGGCTCGACCACCACCTCGCGCATGCCACCGAGCGCGGCCAGCAGGGCCAGCACGACGACCCCGGCGACGAGGCCCGTGGCCGTCGCGGGTCCGGGTCGCAGGTCACCGGCGAACCAGCCGGCGCCTCCGAGTTCGATGGCCGCCAGCGCGGGCGCCGCGACCCACTGCACCCCGATCCCGAGCACGGCAGCCGCCGCGGCGACCGCCGCCACCTCGGTGACCGCCGCGACGGTGACCTGCCCCGTCGACGCGCCGAGCAGGCGCAGCACGGCCAGCCGCTCCGCGCGCCGCGCGGCGGTGAGGCGGGCCGAGGCGCCCAGCAGGCTCGCGACCGGGAACACCAGCAGCACCGCGGCCACGTAGGTGAGCTGGCGGTAGAGCTCCAGGAGCCCGGTCGTGCCCGCGGCGAAGGAACCGACCGGCACCGCGTCCGGCACCTGCGACGGCGTGCGGCCGATGACGGCCACCAGTTCGTCCGGCGCCACCAGACCCGCCTCCGTGATCTCGCCGGTCGGAGCGGGGAACCGGTCGGCGAGCGCGTCCGGCGGGAGCTCTCGCAGGAGCGCGGCGAGCGCGGGCGACACCCACACCTCCCCGGGCCCGGGCACCCGGGGCAGCCCCGGCGGGGGTGGCGTGGGCGCCAGCCCTGCGATGTCGACCCGCTGGAGGGGCCGACCCGCCGCGGCGTCCGTGCTCGTCCCGACCATCGCCACCGGTGCACCGCTCGCCCGGACGGGCTGTTCAGTGCGCCAGCCCGCACGCGCCTCGCGCGCGTCCCAGCCGTGCACCGCACCGAGGGCCACGGCGAGCAGCGCCGTGCCGACCGTGATCCCGATCCCGATCAGGGCCGCCGAGGCGGCCGCCCGCCGCCCACCGAGCCGCAGCAACCGCAGGCTCAGCGCCGCCGTCGCAACGTTCACCTGCTTCCCGCAGCGGTCGGGACGCGGGCCGTGTCCGTGTGGCCGTCGCGCAGGACGACCCTGCGGTGGCAGCGGCTCGCGACGTCGGCGTCGTGCGTGACCACGACCAGCCCGGCGCCGGTGCGCGCGGCCAGCGCCACGAGCAGTTCCATCAACCGGCAGCCGGTCTCGCTGTCGAGCGCGCCGGTCGGCTCGTCGGCGAAGACCACCTCGGGCTCGGTCACCAGTGCCCGGGCGATCGCCACCCGCTGCTCCTGTCCACCGGAGAGCTGCCCGGGCCTGCGCTGCTCGAGCCCCGCGAGACCGAGCGCGGGGAACCACGCCGCCGCCTGCACCACCGCCGCGGACCGCCGCATGCCGCCGAGCATCAACGGCAGCGCCACGTTCTCGACTGCCGGGAGCTCGGGCAGCAACTGGCCGAACTGGAACACGAACCCGAGCCGCGAACCCCGCAGCGCGGTGCGCCGGGCGTCCGGCCACCCGTCGATCCGGTCGCCGCCCAGCCACACCTCGCCCTCGTCGGGCGCCAGGATGCCGGCGAGGCAGTGCAGCAGCGTCGACTTCCCCGAACCCGACGGCCCGGTCACCGCCACGACCTCGCCGCGGTGCACGGCGAGGTCGGCGCCGCGCAGCACGGTGGTCGCCCCGAACCGGTGGGTGAGGCCGACGCCGCGCAACACCGGCTGCGCGACCGGCGCGGTCATCGGCCGTGCCCCGCGTCGGCCATCGACTCGAGCAGCGGCAGCGCCGCCATCAGCACGAGCACGAGCACTCCCGAGAACCAGGCTGCGGTCCCCAGCACCGAGGCGATCATCTCCGTCATGCCACGACCCTCTCCCCGGACGGGCGGCGGTCGCTTCGGCCGGAGGATCGAACCCGATCGCCGCGGGTCGTACTTCCGGCCGAGGGACAACGGCCCCGTCCTGCTTAGGCTCGTGGCGTGATCCGCCTGTTCCGCTGGGTCCGGCGGCACCTCGGGCTGGTCGTCGAGCTGGCCGCCTACGGCTTCTGGCTGCTCGCCGACCTCGTCCTCACCGCCACCGGCTCCACGCCCCTCGCCCTCGTCCCGGCCGTCGTCGTCCCGGCGATCGTGCTGCTGCGCCGCAGGCCGCAGGCGCGGCTGGTCCCGACCGCGACCGCTGCCGTCTCCGTGTCGGTCCTGGCCTCGGTGCTCGCGCGGACTCCCCTCGCGCTGCTCGCGCCGGTGGGCAGCACGGTCCTCACGATCTCCCTCGCCGAGCAGTTGGCGCTCGCCGTCGTCGTCGTGCTGGTGCTGCACCGCTGCGAGCTGCGCGCGGCGCTGGTGCTCACCGCGGTCGCGGCGGTGGCGATCGTCGGCTCGCCGATCCTGCGGATGACCGACACGGACGCGGACAACTTCAGCGTGCTGTCCGCGCTCGGCTGGGGCGGCGCGGTCGCGATCGGGCTCGTCCTGCGCGAGGTCGACACCCGCCGCCGGGCCGCCCTCGACGACGTCCGCTCCGCCGAGCGCATGGAGCTGGCCCGCGAGCTGCACGACGTCGTGGCGCACCACGTCACGGGCATCGTCGTGGCCGCGCAGGCCGCTGCCGTGGTGGCCCGCACCTCGCCCGACGACGTCGACCGGGCGCTGAGCGCGATCGAGAGCGCAGGCACCGACGCGCTGACGGCGATGCGGCGCATGGTCGGTGTCCTGCGCGGGCAGGACGCCGAGGGTGCCCGCACGCCGGGGGCCGAGCTGCGCGAGGTGCCGGCGCTCGTCGCCCGGTTCGACCCCGACGGGAGGCTCGTCCGCCTCGCGACCGACGCCGGGCTGGAGCACGCGGTGCTGCCGCCCGGGGTCGCCGCGACCGGCTACCGGGTGGTGCAGGAAGCTCTCACCAACGTCCGCCGGCACGCACCCGAGGCCGCGACCGTCGAGGTGGACGTCCGGATCCGCGAGGAGGCCCTGCTGGTGTCGGTGCGCAACGACGGTGTCCCGTCCGGTCCCGTGGGACCGCGGACGGGCAGCAGCGGCTTCGGGCTGGCCGGCATGGGCGAACGCGTCGCGGCCCTGGACGGCGCGCTCGCCGCGGGGCCGACCGCGCCGGGTGTGTGGACGGTCTCCGCCCGGCTCCCGCTGCGAGGTGCGCGGTGACGGCACCGAGGGTCGCCCCGCAAGCACCGCTGCGGGTCCTGCTCGCCGACGACCAGGAGATGGTCCGCACCGGTTTCCGGCTGATCCTCTCGGCCGAGGACGGCGTCGAGGTGGTCGGCGAGGCCGGCACCGGCGTCGACGCGGTCACGCTCGCGCGCGAGCTGCGTCCGGACGTCGTGCTGATGGACATCCGGATGCCGCTGCTGGACGGGCTGGAGGCCACCCGCGCCCTCACCGCGGACCCGGAGCCGCCGCGCATCGTCGTCGTCACGACGTTCGACCTCGACGAGTACGTCTACGGGGCCCTGCGTGCGGGCGCGTGCGGCTTCCTGCTCAAGGACGCCGGCCCCCGGCTGCTGGTCGAAGCGGTCCGGGCCGCCGCGGCGGGCGACGCCCTGGTCTCCCCGTCGGTCACGGTACGGCTGCTCGAGCACCTGGCGGCCCGCCCGGCCGTCGCCACTCCCGCCCTGCCCGACCCGCTCTCACCCCGCGAGCTGGAGGTCGTCCGCGCCGTCGCCCGCGGCCGCACCAACGCCGAGATCGCGGCCGAGCTGTTCGTCTCGCTCTCCACGGTCAAGACGCACCTCACGAACGTGCAGGCCAAGCTGTCGGCCCGCAACCGCGTGGAGATCGCCGCCTGGGCGTGGGAGCACGGCCACGTGCGCTGACGCGACTCACGCACACCCAGACCCCGACTCGCGGAGGTGTGGCGTCGCGCCCCCCACCCGCGAGTCGGGGTCCGACGGCGTGCGTGTCGCGCTCAGGCGTCCTCGGCCTCCTGCGTCGCCGGATCCCAGGAGAGGCCGGGGACGCCCCAGCCGTTGCGCTTGAGCATCTTCTTCGCGGCGCGCTGGTTGCGGCCGACCAGCCGGTCCACGTAGAGGAGGCCGTCGAGGTGGTCGGTCTCGTGCTGGAGGCAGCGGGCCAGGAACCCGCGGCCCTGCACCTCCACGGGGGCACCGTCGGCGTCGACCCCGGTGACCCGCGCCCACCCGGCCCGGCCGGTGGGGAAGCTCTCGGCGGGGACGGAGAGGCAGCCCTCCTCGTCGTCCTCGGGGTCGGGCATCGTCTCGGGCCGCACCGAGATCTCCAGCACCGGGTTGACGACCACGCCACGCACCCGGGCACGGGTTTCCTCGTCGGGGCAGTCGTAGACGAACAAGCGCCGGTCCACGCCGATCTGGTTGGCCGCCAGCCCGACACCGTCGGCGGCGGCCATCGTCTCGAACATGTCCTCGACCAGCGCCTTCAACCCGTCGTCGAACGCCTCGACGGGCCGGGTGGGGCGGTGCAGGACGGGATCGCCGATGATGCGGATGGGTCGGACGGGCACGGTGACCGACCCTACTGCGCGCCGATCCACCCCATCGGGGCAGCGCGTCCCTGCACGGTTCGTGTCGGCCGCGCGTGGTTGAATGGTCGACGCGAATCACAGGCGTGTGATTCGTCGTGAGCGAGGCCATCGAGGAGCGTGATGGAGTCGGCCACCGAACCCATCGAGAGCCTTCCCGCAGCAGGGGCGGCCGGTGCCCTGGAGCGCCGGGAGCGCGAGATCCTCGCCTTCGAGGCCCAGTGGTGGAAGTACGCGGGCGCCAAGGAACAGGCGATCCGCGAGCTCTTCGACATGTCCGCCACGCGGTACTACCAGATCCTCAACGCCCTCGTCGACAAGCCGGTTGCCCTCGCGGCCGACCCGCTGCTCGTCAAGCGGCTGCGCCGGTTGCGTGCCAGCAGGCAACGCACGCGCGCGGCGCGTCGCCTGGGAATCGAGCCCTGGTGACGGCAGCATGATCGGAAACCGGGTCGCTCCGGCACCCGGCCACTGATCGAACCACCCACCGCATTCGGAGGCCAGCGTGACCGAGCTCGCGACCGTCGATCGGTTCCGGCCGTGACCACGCCCTCTTCCGGTGGCGGCCCCACCCCTCTACGCGTCGGTGGCCTGGCCCTGATCGGGGTCGCGGTCGTCGCCGCGATCATCGGTCTCGCCGGCCTCGCCGCGACCGGCGATCCCACGCCCACGGCCGCGCCGCAGCCCGAGACCACGACCACCGCACCGGCCCCCGAGGCCGCGCCGCCACCGGTCCTCCCGCCGCCGCCCGTTCCCACGGACGAGAACGGCGTCCCCATCCCGTCGTTCGGTGAGCCGGCGCCGGGTGAGCCCGCACCCGGTCAGCCCGCGCCCGGCGAGCCGGCACCCGGTCAGCCCGCACCCGGCGAACCCGCACCCGGTCAGCCCGCACCGGGAGCACCCGCGCCCGGTCAGCCCGCGCCCGGTCAGCCCGCCCCCGGTCAGCCCGCCCCCGGCGAGCAGGCCCCTGGCGGCCCCGGCCCGGAGGCACCGGCACCGGCACCGGCACCGGGCGAGCAGGCTCCGCCGGAGCCCGCTCCCGCACCCGCGCCCGCTCCCGCACCCGGGGGCGGACCCGAGGCCCCGGGCGCGCCGGGTGATCCCGGCGCCCCCGGGCCGCCCGCACCCGGCCCTGCCGAGCGCGGCAGTGGCAGCGGCAGCGGTCCCGCGGTACAGGGCCGCGTCGGTGGCGGCGGTGGCGGTGCGGGCAGCGCGAACGACGGCGTCGCGCGCATGCCGCTGCGCGTCTACAACAACAGCACCGTCTCGGGTCTCGCCGCGCGCGCCGCGGAGGACTTCCGCAATGCGGGCTGGCCGATCGACGTGGTCGCGAACTACCCGCAGGGCGTCATCCCCACCACCACGGTCTACTTCCGGCCGGGCACGGACGAGGAGGCGGCGGCCAAGGCGCTGGGCGAGCGGTTCGGGATGCGCGTCAACCCGCGCTTCCCGGGGCTCGAGGACGCCAGCCCGGGCGTCATAGTGATCGTCACGAACGACTACGGCCGCTGACGGCCCGCGTCAGGACGAGCGGCGGTCGGCGTAGGCCCGCAGTTCGGCGAGCTGCACCGGGTCGAGCGACGCCGGTACGGCGGAGCGGGCCGCCGCGATGTGCGCGCCGGTCACCTCGCTGGCGTCGCGTGACTCGCGCATCGCGGTGAGCGCCGCTTCCCGCAGCACCGCGGTGCAGTCCGCCGCCGAGTAGCCCTCCAGCTCGGCGGCCAGCGCGTCCAGGTCGACGTCCGGGGCGAGCGGCGTGTGCCTCCCCGCGGCCCGCAGGATCGCGGCGCGCGCGGCGGCGTCCGGCGGCGGCACGTAGACGAGGCGCTCCAGGCGGCCGGGGCGCAGCAGGGCCGGGTCGATCAGCTCGGGCCGGTTCGTGGCACCGACGACGATCACGTCGCGGCGCGGCTCGGCCCCGTCCAGCTCGGTGAGCAGGGCGGCCACCACCCGGTCGGCCACGCCGGAGTCCGACGACTGCCCGCGCCGCGGCGCCAGCGCGTCGACCTCGTCGAGGAACACGAGCGCCGGGGCGGCGTCGGCGGCCTTGCGGAACAGCTCGCGCACCGCCCGCTCGGACTCGCCGACGTACTTGTCGAGCAGCTCGGCCCCCTTGACCGCGAAGACGTTGAGCTGGCCGGTGCCGGCGAGCGCGCGGAGCAGGAACGTCTTGCCGCACCCGGGCGGCCCGTAGACGAGCACGCCGCGCGGGGCGGCGACGCCGAGCCGGGCGAACGAGTCGGGGTACTGCAGCGGCCACAGCACCGATTCGGTGAGCGCCTGCTTGACCTCGGCCATGTCGCCGACCTGGTCGAGCGTGACACCACCGGTCTGCAGCGTGTCCGAGGAGGACATGGAGATCGGGCGCACCGAGCCGACGGCGTCGAGCAGGTCCTGCTGACCGATCTGCGGCTCACCGTCGCTCCCGGAACCGCGAGCGGGGTGGCGCAGGGCGGCCTGCACCGCGGCTTCCCGCCGCACGGCGACGAGGTCGGCCGCCACGAAACCGGGCGCGCGCTCGGCCACCGATTTGAGGTCGACGCCGTCGGCCAGCGGCACGGCGGCCAGCAGGCGGCGCAGCAGCTCGGAACGCGTACGCAGGTCGGGCAGGGCGAGGCCGAGCTCGCGGTCGACCACATCGGGCGCGCGCAGCCGCGGGTCGACCGACTCCGGCGAGGCCGTGGTCGCGACGAGCACCAGCCCCGGCGTGGCCACCGCGGCACGCAGCGCGTCCAGCACGATCGTGGCGAGCGGTGGCGGCGACGCGGCCGGGAGCAGCGCCTCGACGTCGGTGACGACCAGGACGGTGCGGGTGCCGGCGGCGGCCGAGGCCCGGGCCCTGCCGGCCACCTCGTGCACCCGCTGCGACGCGGTGCCCGCCTCGAGCGCGGCCACGGTCGGCGCGGCCAGCTCCACCGTGGTGGCGCCGACCGCCGCGGCCGTGCTGCGCACGAGCGTCAGCTTCCCGACGCCCTCCGGCCCCACGACGAGCACGCCGAGCCGGGGGGTGCCACCGAGCCGGGTGAGCAGCTCGGGCCGGTCGAGCGTGAGCTCCAGCCACTCCACGAGCTTGCGGGCGGCATCGGTGTTGCCGACCAGGTCGTCCACGGGCACCGCGGGCTCCGCGGGGGCGTCGGACACCACCGGCGCCGAGCGCGCCGTGCCGGGCGTCGGAACCGGCGTCTCGACCGGCGGAGCGCCCGTCGTCACCCCGCCCTGCCAGCCGACGACGGTGCTCGGGCGCACGGCCACCGCTCCGGCCGGCTCGACGGCGGCCACCGTGAGCAGCTCGGTGGTCCACGCGCTCCCCAGCGCACCCGAGACGCGCTTCCGGGCGGCCGGCGCGTCCAGGCCGGGGGCAGGCTCGACGTCCTGCGGGAGCAACGACACCGCGTCCCCACCCGTGACGACCTTGCCGACGAGCGCGAGCCGCACCGTCTCCGGGGTGAGCGCCGCCCGCGCCAGCCGTGACCCGGTGAGCAGGACGCGCCGCGCCGCCTCCACCTGCCCCGGCGCCACCACGACCGCGGCCCCGTCGGCCAGCCCGGCGTTGGACAGCGTGACGTCGTCCAGCGTGGCCTGGCCCGGCGGTCCCTCCGAGGGTGCGACGAGCGCCGTGGTCACCCGCGCCCCGGTCAGCGTCACCGCATCCCAGGAGCGCAGACCGAGCGCGTCGATGACCTCGGGGTGCAACCGGACGACGCCGCGCCGCGCGTCCGCCGCAGATGCGGCGAGCCGGGCGACCAGAGTGATGGAGGGGACCACGACGCAGACGCTATCGAGGCCTCCCGCCCCGACTCGCGCACACCACACCCCGACTCGCGCATCGGAGGATGCGGTTCAGCGCCGGCGGGCGCGGCGCAGACCGAGGCGGAGGCGGTTGCGCGAGGGTTGGCGCGCGGACTGCGCGGCCGGGCCGGGGGCGCGGCCGTTGCCCGGGCGGGCGGCGCGCTGCATGGCCCCGGCCGGGTCGTCGCCGAAGCGGCGCACGGCGGCGGCGACGGCGCTGGCCCGCCCGGCGACGCGGCGACGCAGCGGCGACCGGAGCCCGAGCCTGCGGGCCGACCGGGCCGCCCGGGCGATGGCCCGGCGCTCGCGGACGGGCACGCCCCACGCCTCGGGATGCTTGGTGAGCCAGCGGTGCCGGTGGACGGTGTAGGGGATCAGGCCCAGATAGGCCAGCGACCCGATGGCCAGGCCGAGGAACGGCACGGTGATCAGCACCGCTGCGGCGAGGCCGACGAGGACGAGCAGCGGCGCGATGTAGTTCGCCGGCACCCGCACGCTCTTGAAGGACACGGTCGGCAGCCTGCACACCATGAGCCCCGCGACGACGAGCGCCCAGACCGCCACCAGCGGGGCCGCCGACCACCAGCCGGGCCCGAAGTGCAGCTCGGCGTAGAGCGGGATGCCGGCCGACATGGCCGCGGCGGGCGCGGGCACGCCCACGAAGAACTCCCGGGTGAACGGGAACTCGTCCTCCTCGTCGATGAGCGTGTTGAACCGCGCGAGCCGCAGCATCATGCAGACGGCGAACACGAGCGCGACGATCCAGCCGTACCGGTTGCCTTCGAGAGCCCAGATGTAGAGGACGAGCGCGGGCGCCACGCCGAACGAGACGAGGTCGGCGAGCGAGTCGAGCTCGGCCCCGATCCGGGTGGTGGCATCGAGCATCCGGGCGAGCCTGCCGTCCAGCGCGTCGCACAGCGCCGCCGCCCCGACCGCCGCGACGCACAGCTCGAACCGCCCGCTCAGCGCGAAGTACACGGCGGACAGGCCCGAGCACAGCGCGAGGACGGTGACGGCGTTCGGCAGCAGCCGCACGCTCGCGGGGTAGTTCCTCGCGGGGTAGTTCGGAGCGGGCATCAGGCGGTCCCGGGAAGTGCGGCGAGCACGGTCTCTCCCCCGATGGTGCGCTGCCCGGGCGCCACGGCCACCCGCGAGCCCGGCGGCAGGTAGACGTCGACCCGCGAACCGAACCGGATCAGGCCGTACGTCTCTCCCGCGGCCACCTCGTCGCCGGGCGCGACGTCGCAGACGATGCGACGGGCGAGCAGCCCGGCGATCTGGACGACGCCGATGCGCGCGCCGTCACCGGTCTGGAGCAGCAGCGCGTTGCGCTCGTTGTCCTCGCTGGCCTTGTCGAGGTCGGCGGAGAGGAAGGTGCCGGGGCGGTAGGCGACATCGAGCACGCGCCCGTCGACGGGGATGCGCTGCACGTGGACGTCGAGCACGGACAGGAACACGCTCACCCGCGGCACCGGCTCCCGCGGCAGGTCCAGCTCGGCGGGCGGCGGGACCTCCGACACGGTGGCAACCGTGCCGTCGGCCGCGGCGAGCACGACCCCGGTGAGCGGCGGGCGCACCCGGCGCGGGTTGCGGAAGAAGAGGGCGGTGGCGGCCGTCGCGAGCGCACCGGCGACGGCACCGCGGCCGGTGGCGGCCCGGACGAGGGCGGCCGCGCCGGCGACCGCGGCCACCAGGGGGCGGCCACCGGGGTGCATCGGCGGGATCGAGGCCCGCACCAACCCGGCGACGTGCGGCAGGGACAGCGAGGGCGTCGGGTCGGGCATGGGAGTGGATCGGCTCCTCCGGCGTGGCGGCCCGGTCGGGCCGCAGGGGCGGCGGTTACGGTACGCCCAGGGGAGGTGGCCGACGACGGCAGCGGTCACCGTCTGCCACATCGCCGTCACGTGGAACGGACCGGCACCACGCAAAGGGCCGGGGCCGCCATCCCCCGAGACGACGACCCCGGCCGTGGAACCGCTCGTCCGCTCCCCAGCGACGGGCGGTAGGTCCAGTGCGTGTGGCCCGGTTACCCGGTCCGTGGTGAAAGTATCCCCGAGCGTACGTTCGATCGTCCAGGTCACACGGTGAGGAACCGCGCGATGTGCACCGATCGGCCGAACACTCACCAGTAAGACGCTCCGATGGCTCCGAACGTTGCCCACTCGGTTTGTGATCCCTGACACAATCTACTGGACGGGTCAGCCTTCGAGCAACCATGTCTCCACGCTCGCGCCCTCGGCGAGTTCGGTGACGTCCTCCGGAACCGCCACGAGACACTCCGCCCGCGCGAGCGATCCGAGCAGGTGCGATGCCGGCCCGCCGAGCTCCCGTACGGTGCCGCGCACGGCGTCCAGCACCCCGCGGCGGAACTGCCGGCGGCCGGACGGGGACGTCCAGTGCTCACTCAGCGTGGCGGTCACGACCGGCCGGTCCGGGTGCGGGTGGCCGAGCGCGGCACGCAGCGCCGGCCGCACGAAGACCTCGAACGAGACGTGCGAGCTCACCGGGTTGCCCGGCAGCGTCACGACGGCGACGCCGCCCGGGTCGGTCAGCCGTCCCGCGCCCTGGGGCCCGCCGGGCTGCATCGCGACCTTGACGAACTCGACGCCCCGGCCGGTGAAGGCGTCCTTGACGACCTCGTAGGCGCCTGCGCTCACACCCCCGGACGTGAGGAGGAGGTCGACGGGCCCGTCGGCGAGGCGTTCGCGCAGCCTGCCGAGGAACTGCTCGACGTCGTCGGGGACGAAGCGGAGCAGCTCCGCGCTGCCCCCGGCGTCCTCGACCGCGGCGGCGAGCATCGGCCCGTTCGACTCGTAGATCTGGCCCGGCTGCAGCGGGGTGCCCGCGGCGACGAGCTCCGAACCGGTGGACAGCACGAGCACGCGGGGCCTGCGCCGCACGGGGACGGTGGCGCATCCGACCGCGGCGGCGACCCCGATCTGCGGGGCCCCCAGCACCGTCCCGGCGGACAGGACGACGTCGCCCGCGCGGACGTCCTCCCCCGCGCGTCGCACGTGGGCTCCCGCAGCCGGCGCCGCGGACAGCCGCACCCGATCGAGGCCCGCGTCGGTCTGCTCGACGGGCACGATCGCGTCCGCACCCTCGGGCACCGCCGCCCCCGTCATGATCCGGTGCGCCGTACCGGGCCCCAGCGCGGGGACATCGGTGCGGCCGGCCGGGATGTCCGCGGCCACCGGGAGTTCGACGGGCGCGGCGGCCGTGGCACCCGCCAGGTCGGCGGCGCGCACGGCGTAGCCGTCCATCGCGGAGTTGTCGAACGAGGGAAGGGCCACGGCCGCGACGACGTCGGCGGCCAGCACGCGCCCGCGCGCCAGCCCGACCGGGACGTCCTCCGACGGCATCGGGGCCAGCAGCGCGGCGACGACCGCGCGGTGCTCGTCGACCGTTCTCGGGGTGCTCACCACGAGTGGACATCCTGCCCGACCGCCCTTTTCGGGCCCGGACGACGTGTCGGATCTGGGGTAGCGTCGGCCACGTCGGAACAGCACGATGCGCGAGCGGCGACGCACGGGCAGCACAGCAACATGGAGGTGCCGTGGCCCAGGGCACGGTCAAGTGGTTCAACGCGGAGAAGGGCTTCGGCTTCATCGCCACGGACGGCGGGCCGGACGTCTTCGTCCACTACAGCGCGATCCAGTCGGAGGGTTTCCGCACCCTCGACGAGGGCGACCGCGTGGAGTTCGAGACCACCGCGGGGCGGGACGGCCGCAGCCAGGCCGACGCCGTCCGCCGGATCTAGCGGAACCGCTCGATCCACAGCAACGCGTCACACGGGGGGACCGGCCGGGCCGGTCCCCCCGACGTGCGTCCGGACCCGGCCGGTCGCCTTGCACTCGCCTGCCCCGAGTGCTAAAACCGGGGTTGGCACTCGGCACGGTAGAGTGCCAATCGTCGAGCGGGTGAGATCGGCGCAGGGTTGCCGGTCGTCCGTCGCGGGCGCCGCGTTCGACGCGAGACTTTCGGGTCATCCCAATCGGAGGACTACACCCCCATGGCGAAGATGATCGCTTTCGACGAGGAGGCGCGCCGCGGGCTCGAGCGTGGCATGAACACCCTCGCCGACGCCGTCAAGGTGACGCTCGGCCCGCGCGGCCGCAACGTGGTGCTGGAGAAGAAGTGGGGCGCGCCCACCATCACCAACGATGGTGTGTCGATCGCCAAGGAGATCGAGCTCGAGGACCCCTGGGAGAAGATCGGGGCCGAGCTGGTCAAGGAGGTCGCCAAGAAGACCGACGACATCGCCGGTGACGGCACCACCACCGCCACCGTGCTCGCGCAGGCGCTGGTCCGCGAGGGCCTGCGCAACGTCGCCGCGGGCGCCAACCCGATGTCGCTCAAGCGTGGCATCGAGAAGGCCGTCGAGGCCGTCTCGCAGCAGCTGCTCAAGACCGCCAAGGAGGTCGAGACCAAGGAGCAGATCGCGGCCACCGCCTCGATCTCCGCCGCCGACAAGGCCATCGGCGACCTGATCGCCGAGGCCATGGACAAGGTCGGCAAGGAAGGCGTCATCTCCGTCGAGGAGTCGCAGACCTTCGGGCTCGAGCTCGAGCTCACCGAGGGCATGCGCTTCGACAAGGGCTACATCTCGCCCTACTTCGTCACCGACGCCGAGCGCATGGAGGCGGAGCTCGACGACGCCTACGTGCTCCTCGTCAGCTCCAAGATCTCCACGGTCAAGGACCTGCTCCCGCTGCTGGAGAAGGTCATGCAGGGCGGCAAGCCGCTCGTGATCATCGCCGAGGACGTCGAGGGCGAGGCCCTGGCCACGCTGGTCGTCAACAAGATCCGTGGCACCTTCAAGTCCGTCGCCGTCAAGGCCCCGGGCTTCGGTGACCGCCGCGAGGCGATGCTGGCCGACATGGCCATCCTCACCGGTGGCGAGGTCATCTCCGAGAAGGTCGGCCTCAAGCTGGAGAACGCCGACCTGGGGCTGCTGGGCCGCGCCCGCAAGGTCGTCGTCACCAAGGACGAGACCACCATCGTCGACGGTGCGGGCGACGCCGACCAGATCGCCGGCCGGGTCAACCAGATCCGCGCCGAGATCGACCGCACCGACTCCGACTACGACCGCGAGAAGCTCCAGGAGCGCCTGGCCAAGCTCGCCGGCGGCGTCGCGGTCATCAAGGCCGGAGCGGCCACCGAGGTCGAGCTCAAGGAGCGCAAGCACCGCATCGAGGACGCCGTTCGCAACGCGAAGGCGGCCGTCGAGGAGGGCATCGTCGCCGGCGGCGGCGTCGCCCTGATCCAGGCCGGCGCAGGCCTCTTCGAGGGCCTGGGCCTGGACGGTGACGAGGCCACTGGCGCCAACATCGTCAAGGTCGCCCTCGAGGCTCCGCTCAAGCAGATCGCGATCAACGCCGGCCTCGAGGGTGGCGTCGTCGCGGAGAAGGTCCGCGGCCTGCCCGCGGGCGAGGGCCTGGACGCGGCCACCGGCGAGTACAAGGACCTGGTCAAGGCCGGGATCATCGACCCCGCCAAGGTCACCCGCTCCGCCCTGCAGAACGCCGCCTCCATCGCGGCGCTGTTCCTCACCACCGAGGCCGTCATCGCCGACAAGCCGGAGAAGAACCCGGCCCCGGCCGGGGGCGACCCGACCGGCGGCATGGGCGGCATGGACTTCTGAGTCCACTCCACCCGCAGTACCGCACGTCCCGCAGGGGCGGCACCCACTGTCACACCAGACAGGGTGCCGCCCCTGCGGCGTCTCGGCCGAGACGACCACGCGCGCCCGAGCAGCCCGCGAGTCGCCGCCTCCGGTGCGCGAGTCGGGCCCTGCGGCGCGCGAGTCGGGTCGCCAGCGTCCGGGAGCGGTTTCGCGTCGCCAAGTCGACGCCGGCGGGGCGAGGGCGCCAAGATCCGAGGTATCGGTTGCTCATCGTCGTGACGACAGCAATGAGCAACCGATACTCCGGATCTTGATGGCGGCGGCTCCATCGCGCGGATCCTGCGGCAACGAGTCGGAGCGCGAACGACCCATCAGTGTGACGGCGGACACGCAACGAGGATGTCGACCGGCGGGTCGCCCGCTCCGTACTGCTGTCGAACGCCGCCCGGCAGCCGGGCGGCGCGACGCCGAGGAGGAACCGTGAAGTACCTGCTGATCATCCAGATGAACCCGGCCACCTGGGAGTCGCTGTCCGAGGAGGAGCGCACGGCGATCGCCGAGGGCCAGAGCGGGTTCATGGACACGATCACCGCGACGGGCGAGCTGGTCGGCACCCACGCACTCGCGGACCCCTCCCAGAGCGCGGTGGTGCAGGGCCGTCCCGGGGCGTTCACGGTGACCGACGGGCCGTTCGCCGAGGCCAAGGAGTACATGGGCGGCTTCTACGTGGTCGACTGCGAGAACGTGGAGCGCGCCCACGAGCTCGCGGCCATGATCCCGGGAACCGACCGGCTGCCGATCGAGGTCCGTCCGGTGATCTTCACTGCCGGCTACGGGCTCGAGGAGCAGGCCGGCGGGTGAGCCACGAGCCGGACGTCGAGGACCTGCTGCGCCGCAGCGCGCCGCAGGTCCTCGGCGCGCTGGTCCGCCGCCACAGCCGCTTCGACCTGTGCGAGGACGCGCTCCAGGAGGCCCTGCTCGCCGCGGCGACCGGATGGCCGCAGCACGGGATCCCGGACGAGCCGGTCGCCTGGCTGGTGACCGTGGCGGGCCGGCGGCTGACCGACCAGTGGCGCAGCGAGCACGCGCGACGCCGGCGCGAGGAGGCGCTGGCCGTCCAGGAGCCGCCGGACCGGCGCCACGCTCCCGGCGCCGACGTCGACCTGCTGGCGGGCTCCCCCGATCCGGTGGACGACACGCTCGACCTGCTGCTGTTGTGCGCCCACCCGGCGTTGTCCGGGCCGAGCCGGATCGCGCTGACCCTCCGCGCGGTCGGCGGCCTGAGCACCGTGGAGATCGCGCGGGCGTTCCTGGTGCCCGAGCCCACGATGGCCCAGCGCATCAGCCGGGCCAAGGCGACGATCAGCGCAGCGGGGGGATCGTTCCCGCTGCCCGACCACGACCGCGACGAGCGCCTCGCCGCCGCCCTGCACGTCCTCTACGTGATCTTCAACGAGGGGTACACGGCCAGCGCGGGCCGGCAGCTGACCCGGGTCGATCTCACCGCGGAAGCACTGCGCCTGGTCCGCAGGCTGCACGAGCTCCACCCGAGCGACGGTGAGATCGCCGGGCTGCTCGCGCTCATGCTGGTCACCGACTCCCGGCGGGACGCCCGGATCAGCGACGACGGGTGTCTCGTGCCACTGGCCGAGCAGGACCGGCGGCGCTGGGACCACCACGCCATCGCCGAGGCGGCGCGGCTGCTCGCGCACGCCCTGGCCACCGCACCGCTCGGGCCCTACCAGCTCCAGGCCGCGATCGCCGCCGTGCACGCCGAGGCCGCGACCGACGCCGACACCGACTGGCACCAGATCGTCGTCCTCTACGCCATGCTCGAGCGGCGGTCGGACAACCCGGTCGTCACCCTCAACCGGGCGGTGGCAGTCGGCATGGCTCAGGGCCCCGCCGCGGGCCTGCAGGTCCTCGACTCCGTGGCCGACGACCCGCGCCTGCGCCGCAACCACCGGCCCGACGCCGTCCGGGCCCACCTGCTCGAACGGCTCGGGGACCACGCAGGCGCCCGCGAGCACTACCGGCGGGCCGCGCGCGCCGCCCTCAACCAACCCGAGAAGCGCTACCTCGAGGAGCGGGCCGCCCGCACCGGCGCGGCGGGACCCTGAGTGCCCTGTTCTGCACGTGCGGGCTCAGCCTCCGGCGAAAACGGCGAGGGACACGAGGACCACGAACGCGTACCAGAGCAGGGACAGGAGCGCACGGTTGCCGGTCCCCCCACTGCGTCGCAGGCGGTAGCCCCACACCGCGATGGCCACCGGGACCGCGAGCGTCGAGAGCAGGACGACGGCGAGGGTGATCGCCTCCCCCATACAGGCAGCGGCCTCGGGCCGCGGCCCGGCGTCGTAGCACATCGGCGAGAGCCCGAGGAAGAGCAGACCCAGGTAGACGGAGGGCACCGACAGCAGTGCCGAGACCACCACCGCGGGCAGCACCAGGGAAATACCCTTCACGTCCACGATCCCGACGCTAGTGAGCGTGGATCGGGCGTACCTCCGCGCAACTACGCAGGGGCGCCGTGGACGGGGTCAGCCGGATCCGTAGCGCGCCGCCGTCGCCGCCGCACGCTCGGCCAGCGCGGCGCGCAGCGGCTCCGGGCCGAGGGCCTCCGCGTCCGGGCCCAGTGCCCAGATCATCGCCAAGGCGTGGTCGAGACCGCCGAACTCGAGTTCCACGCGCACCCACCCGTCCCCGTCCCGGCGTTCGGCGCCCATCCCTCGCGCGCGCTCCACGAGCGTCGCCCGCGCCGTCTCCCGCACGCGCACGACGGCCGTCACCTCCCGGATTCCGGCCATGAACCGGGCACGACGCTCCTCCCACAGCCGTTCCAGGTCGATGCCGGTCGGCCGGTCCGCCGGCTCGACCATCGCCTCGGCGTCCTGCAGCCGGGAGAGCCGGTAGGTGCGCTCGACGCCGTCACGGGTGGCCAGCAGGTACCACTGACCGCGCGCGTTCACGAGCCCGATCGGGTCGACCGTGCGCCACCGCGGCTCCTCACCACTGGCGGCATACCGGATGCGCAGCTTGCGGCCCCCGAACACGGCGCACCGCACCGCGTCGAGCGGCGCCTCGTCGTCGGCGGGGGCCTCGCGCCGAGTGATCATCCCGTCGGGACGGACGAGGATGCGTCCGGCCACGCGGGTGGCGTCGTCGCGCTGCTGCTGCGGGAGCGCCGCCACGACCTTGCGCATCGCCGAGGCGAGCGCGGGGGCCATACCGGGATCGGGCGAGGCGGCGCGGGATCCGGCGACGAGCAGCGCGACCGCCTCCTTCGAGGTGAGCCCGGTGAGGTCGGTGCTGTAGCCGGGCACGAGCGCGAAGCCACCGAACCGCCCCCGCTCGGCGTAGATCGGTACGCCTGCGGTCGAGAGCGCCTCCACGTCGCGCAGCACCGTGCGCGTGGAGACCTCCAGCTCGCGGGCGAGCGCCGCGGCGGACATCCGGCCGTGGTGCTGCAGCAGCAGCAACAGCGAGAGCAGGCGGTCGGCGCGCATGGTTCGAGAGTGCCAGGGATATACGACACAAGGCGTCGTGTATCCGCTCCAGACTCGACCGCATGACGACCACGGAGACCACCGACCCCCGCCCGCTCTACGACAGCGCCCTCTCCTGGACGCTCGGCGTGATGCGGTCCATCCGCTCCGAGCAGCTCTCCCACCCGACCCCGTGCTCGGAGCTCGACGTGCGCGGCCTGCTCGCCCACCTCGTCGCCACCGTCCACCGGACCGCCGCAGCCGGGCGGGGCGAGGATGCGGGCACCGTGCCGTGGAGCGTCCCGCCGGTGCCGGGCGACGACTGGTCCCGCGCCTACGCCGACGCGATCGACTCGATGTGGACCGTGTGGCGCGCCGCCGATGCCCCGCTCGACGGCACCGTCCGGGCGCCGTTCGGCACCGTGCCCGGTCGCGCTGCGCTGATGGCCTACACCTCCGAGACGCTGGTGCACGGCTGGGACCTGGCCGTCGCCACGGGGCAGGACGTCGAGGCCGACGACCCCGCGGTGGCCGCCGCCGCGCTCGCCGCGATGCAGCACGCCCTGCCGGCCGAGCCCCGCGGTGGCCCGGTGCCGTTCGCGGCCCCGGTGCCGCCCCGCGCGGACGCCGGACCGACGGAGCGCCTGGCCAACTGGTGCGGCCACGCCCGACCGTGATCTCGAGTATCGGTTGCACATGGTCGTGCGCACGACCATGTGCAACCGATACCGCAGATCTTGACTCCTCAGATGTGCGAGTTCATCCTTGGAAAGCGCATACCGAGGAGTTCGACAGCACATGCCAGACGGCAAGGAGCAGTACCGCGTGGCGATCGTGGGCGCGGGCGGCATCGCCGGGCACCGGCACATGCCCGCGATCCGGGCCCAGGACGACCGGATCGAGGTGGTGGCCGCCGTCGACGTCGACAGCGACCGCGCCGCCGCGTTCGCCGCCGAGTGGGGCATCCCGGACAGCTACACCGACCTCGACACGATGCTCGCCGCCGCCCGTCCGGACCTGGCGATCATCTGCACGCCGCCGGCGGCGCACCGGGCAGGGGTGGAGGCGTGCCTGGCGGCCGGGGCGTGGGTGTGGTGCGAGAAGCCACCGGTGCTCTCGCTGTCCGAGTACGACGCGCTGGCCGCGCTGGAGCGCGAGGGCGGCCCGTACGTCGGGTACGTCTTCCAGCACCGCTTCGGCTCCGCGGCCCGCACCCTGCGCGCGCAGATCGCCGACGGCACGCTCGGCCGTCCGCTCGTCGGCGTCTGCCACACGCTCTGGTACCGCGACCACGCCTACTTCGAGGTGCCGTGGCGCGGCAAGTGGGAGACCGAGGGCGGCGGCCCGACGATGGGCCACGGCATCCACCAGATGGACCTCATGCTGTCGCTGCTGGGCGACTGGCGGGAGATCCGCGCGCTGATGGGCACCCTCGACCGCAGCGTCGAGACCGAGGACGTCTCGCTCGCCGCCGTGCAGTTCGAGTCGGGTGCGCTCGTGTCGGTGGTCAACAGCGTGCTGTCCCCGCGGGAGGAGAGCTACCTGCGCTTCGACTTCACCGACGCCACCGTCGAGGTCTCGCACCTCTACGGCTACGGCAACTCGAACTGGAAGTGGACGCCGCGCAAGGGCGTGGCCGAGGACGTCGCCTCCGGCTGGCTACCGGCCGACGACGTCGACTCCTCGCACACCGCGCAGCTCACCGACTACCTCGGATCGCTCGACCGCGGCGAGCGTCCGGCGGCCAGCGGCGCCGACGGCAGGCGCAGCATGGAACTGATCACGGCCCTGTACCAGTCGGCGATCACCGGGCAGCCCGTCCGGCGCCACGAGCTGACGCCCGGGAACCCCTTCTACGGCCACCTCGACGGCGGTGGCCGGTACCAGCCCGACGGCACGGAGATGGCGCGGTGACCCACATGCCGGCGAACCACATGACAGCGACCCCCCTGGCAGTGATCCACGACCACGGCACCGGCATCGGCATCGCCGTCGGCGATGTCGAGATCGCGAGCTACGTCTACGGGGCGGACATCCCCGCCTTCGAGGCGCCGAAGCCCTACCTGCACCCGATGCGGACCCTGTCCGGCGCGCTCGTCTCCGCCTACCGCCCGCACGACCACCGCTGGCACAAGGGCCTGCAGATGACGTGGTCGCACGTTTCGGGGCAGAACTTCTGGGGCGGCAACACCTACACCCACGGGCAGGGCTACATCCCGAAGGACAACGTCGGGTCGATGCGGCACGACTCGTTCGAGGTCATCGAGCTCACCGGTGCCGAGCTGGCGATCTCCGAGTCGCTGACCTGGGTCGCCTCCACCGGCGAGGAGTGGGTGTCGGAGCGCCGGACGCTGCGCTTCCACGGCGTCGACACCGGGCGCGGCACGTGGATGCTCGACTTCGCCACCGAGCTGACCAACATCCGCGGCGAGGCCCTCGAGCTGGGCAGCCCCACCACCCACGGCCGCGAGAACGCCGGGTACACCGGCTTCTTCTGGCGCGGGCCCCGCGGGTTCACCAGCGGGGAGATCATCACCGCCGACGGTGGCGGCGGTCCGGAGACCATGGGCACCACCGCGTCGCCGTGGCTCGCCTACACCGGCAAGAACGACGAGGTCGACGGCGGCGCCACGATGCTGGTGTTCGCCGGCACCACCAGCCGTGGCGAGCTCACCTGGTTCGTGCGCAACGACCCGTTCCCGGCGATCAACCCCTCGCCCGCGTTCGACGAGGAGATCACGCTCGCCGACGGCGACTCGCTCGCGCTGTCGCACCGGGTCGTCGTCGCCGACCGGATCTGGGACCGGGACGAGATCGAGGGCTTCGCCGCGGAGCACACGCCGTGACCGACCCCCTGCCGGACCTCCCCGGCGCCGTGGGCATCACGGCGCTGCGGTTCTATGACTGGGAGGCGGCCGACGGGCTGTGCGGCGGCGGCGCGTTAGAGGCGTTCCACGCCGCGGCCGCCGCCCTCGTCCGGCCCCAGTTGCCACGCTGGCGGCAACGCTGGGAGCAGGGGGCCGCAGCGGTGAGCGCGCGCACCGGGCAGCAGATCGACGCCCTCGCCGCGGGCGATCACCGCCACCTGCGGGAGGCGACGGTCGCCCGCATCCCGCAACCGGAGCCGTCCGGGCCAGGTATGTGCGGCCACCTGTCCCCGTACGACCCGGTTCGATCCCCGCCGAGTGGGTGATGGCGTCAGGAATGCGTTTTCCCACAACCGGGCAGACGGTAAGGTCGCGGCACCACCCGCCGGACGGGTTGGCGACGCCCGAGCGGTAGGAGGCCGGGCGCACCGGGAACTCGCGGGGCGAGCGGACAGGGCGATGTGATGACGGAACGGGTGCCGAGCGCGTCGGTCACGCTGCTCGACGTCGCGCGGGCTGCGGGCGTGTCGCTGGCCACCGCGTCGCGGGCCCTGAACGGCAGCACCCGGCGGGTGCGCCCGGACCTGCAGGAGCGGGTGCTCGCCGCCGCGGAGGCGCTGCAGTACTCGGCCAACGCGCAGGCCCAGGCCATGGCCAGGGGGCGCACCGACATCGTCGGGCTCGTGCTCAGCGATGTGGCGGATCCCTACTTCTCCTCCATCGCGGCCGGCGCCATCCGCGCGGCCGAGGAGCACCGGCTCGTCGTCACCATGGCGTGCACGTTCGGCCGCGAGGAGCGCGAGCTCGACTACGTCGCCGCGCTGCGCGGGCAGCGGGCCCGCGCCGTGATCGTCGTGGGCAGCCGGGTGCAGGACCGCGGGCTGATCGACCGGCTCGGCGCGGAGGTCCGCTCGTTCGAGCAGTCCGGCGGGCGGGTCGCGTTCGTCAGCCAGCGGCGAATTCCGGCCGACACCGTGGTCGTGGAGAACCGGGCCGGAGCGCGGGCGCTGGCGGAGGCGCTGTGCGAGCTCGGGCACCGGCGGTTCGCGGTGCTCGCCGGCCGGGCCGACCTGCTCACCGCCCGGGACCGCAGCGCGGGCTTCCGGGAGGGCGCGGCGCGTGCAGGCGTGCGGATCGAGGCCGACGACGTCGTGCACGGCGGGTTCACCCGCGACGGCGGCTACGCGGCCATGCAGGAGTTCCTCGACCGCGGGATCCACGCCACCTGCGTCTTCGCCGTCAACGACGTGATGGCCGTGGGTGCCATGGCGGCGCTGCGCGACCGCGGGGTGGCCCTGCCGTCCGAGATGGCGGTGGCCGGCTTCGACGACATCGAGACGCTGCGCGACGTCACCCCCGCGCTCACCACGGTGCGGCTGCCGCTCGAGGAGCTGGGCGCGCACGCGCTGGAGATGGTGCTGCAGCCCCAGGCAGAACAGCCGCGGGTCCGCCGGGTGCGCGGAGAGGTCGTGCTCCGCGAGAGCACGCCACCGCTCCCCTGATCCACTCCACACACCGTCTGCACACTCCACACAAGGCGGGCCTCGTGTGGAGTGGAGGGTGGGTGTGTGGAGTGGCGCCGGCCGGTCACGGCTCGTCGGTCTCCGGGGCAAGCAGCCAGATCGCTCCGTAGATCACCACTCCGGTGCCGAAGCCGAGCACCGTCAGGGTCACCAGGCCGATCCGCACCACGGCGGCGTCCACGCCGAAGCTCTCGGCGAGCCCGCCGCAGACCCCGCCGATCATGCGGTCGGTGCGGCTGCGGCGCAGCCGGAACTTCGGCCGGGTCGCCGGCTCGGGGGCGAGGGCCGGGAAGGAGGGCGCGCTCGTCGCCTCGTCCGGGGGAACGGGCGGGCCGAACACGGGTCCCGTCGGGTCGACCGGGTCCTTGGTGAGGCGGGTGGTGGCCGAGTCGGTCGTCGTTTCCATGCCACCGACTCTGCCGCCCCGGCGGGCCCGCCACCTCCGGGTCCACCCCGGCCCCGCCCCGGATCCGGCCCCTGAGTGACCCCGGATCCGCGAGCCGGCCGCTCGGTCACGCCCCTTGCTGGTGCGGCGCCACGTAGCTGCCAGCCTCGGGGGACGTGAACGGCTCCACCACCTGGCGCAGGCCGCCTTCCTGGGCCGGGTCGGCCTGCGCGATGTAGACCGAGCGGCTCGGCGGGGAGCCGGCCTGCGAGAAGTCGAGCTCGCTCGCGACGAGGTCGTCGGTGGTGATGTTCTCGCTGGTCACGAACGCGTCGTGCACTCCGGCGCGGGTGAGGTCGCCGCTCTCGCACGCCTGCGTGAGGATCTGCTCCCAGATCAGGCCGCCCGCGTAGCCGTAGGGCACGCCGGCGTTCGCCGACGCGTCCGGGAAGGCCGCCTCGAAGGCCTGCTGCACCTCCTGGGCCTTCGGCACGTCCGCGGAGTAGGGGACGTTGCTCGCCGAGACGTAGAGGTTGCCGACCGACGCCGCAGCGGGCCCGGCGAGGTTGGTGGCCGGGTCGAACACCGGGTTGTTGCCCAGCACGGGCACGTCCAGCCCGAGCGCGTTCGCGGCGTTGAGCGCGGAGGCGGTCTGCGCGGGCGCCGTGGTCAGCAGGATGGCCTTCACGCCCGCACCCTGGAACCCGGTCACGATGTTCGTCATGTCGGTGTCCGTGGCCGCGATCTTGGCGGGCTGCAGCGTCATCCCGTGCTGTTGCGCGTAGTACTGCGCGCCGAGGAACCCGTTGTCGCCGTACTCGCCGCCGATGTAGATGTGGCCGAGCGTGTCGCCGTCCGCGATCAGTCCCTGCTGCTGCAGGTAGGCGAGGCCGTTGATCATCTCGAGGTCGTAGGTGGTGCCCGGGATGATCTGGTACGGGTTGTCGAGGATGAACGACGACCACGACAGGGCGAGCGAGGTGACCTCGTCGGTCTCCAGGTTGCCGCGCAGTGCCGCGTTGATCGGCGAGCCGAGCAGCTGCAGGTACCCCAGGACGTTCGGCTGCTGCTGCCGGTAGACGGTCGTGGCGGTGTCGGCCTTGTAGCCGCTGTCGGCGATCTCCAGCGCGATCTGCCGGTCGCACACCCCGCCGCGCGCGTTGAGCTCGTCGGCCCAGAGCTGGTTGCCCTGGGTGATGCCGGTGCCGAGGTTGCGGAACGGGCCCGACGTGTCGGTGAGCACCCCGAGGGTGATCGTGTCGGCCGTGACGCCCACGTCGGTCGCGACCGCTCCGCCGCCCTCGCCACCGGCTCCCGGCTCGGGCGCCTGCGTGGTGCAGCCCGCCAGCACCATGGCGGCGGCGACCGCCGCCGGGACGCCCGCGCGGCGCCATGCTCGCCGAAGGGTCATGATCGTTCCTCTCCCGGGGGTTGCGACCGGGGCGCCGTTGCCCCGGTCCTGGTCACGAGCCCGGCCAGCCGGCGGCCGATCGCGGCCAGCCCGCCGGGTTCGAACAGCACGACGAGGATCACGGCGACGCCGTAGACGTACAGGCTGATCACCGTGGGGCTCAGCCCGGCCAGCGTGTCGCCGAGCCCGAGCTCGTCGGCGAACAGCGTGAGGACCTGCGGTGTGCCGAAGACGATCACAGCGCCGACGACGGCACCGGGGATCGAGCCGAGGCCGCCGATGATCGCCATCGCGAGGAACGCGATCGAGGTGTTGAGCCCGTAGGTGCCGAACTCGCTCTCGTCCGGCTTGAGCAGGCCCAGCCAGAGCGTGACCATCACCCCGGCCAGCCCGGCGTAAGCGGCGCTCACCGCGAATGCCCCCGCCTTCGCCCGCAGGACGTCGACGCCCATCACCGCCGCAGCGGCCTCGTTGTCCCGCACCGCCCGCCAGGAACGACCGACCCGGCTCCGGACGGCGCCGGTCGCCAGCACGAACGCGATCACGGTGAGTGCGAGGAACAGGTACCAGAGCCGCTCGGACTGCCGGAACGGCACGCCGAGCACGGCGAGGTAGCCCTCGTTGCTGAAGGGGAAGCCGAACAGCGAGAACGGCTCGGGGTTGCGCCCGCTGGCCGCGCCGCCGGTCAGGGCGGGCAGCGCCTGGCCGAGGTAGAAGCCGAGGAACACCAGCGCCAGCGACGCCACGCCCAGGTAGATGCCCTTGAGCCGGCCCGCCACCGGCGCGAACGCCAGGCCGGCCAGCGCGGAGATCGCGACGGCCCCGACGAGCGCGACCAGCGGCGGCAGCCCCAGCCCGACGATGCGCTCGCTGCCGGCCTGCTCGGTCTCGCCTGCCAGCACCGCGTAGGACGTGCCGCCGACGAGCAGGAAGAACGCGTGGGCCAGGGAGAGCTGGCCCGCCTGGCCGATCACGAGCGTCAGCCCGATGGCGCCGACGGCGCCGACCATCACGTACTGCCCCGCGGACAGCAGGCCCGGCCCGACCACGAGGGGCAGCGCGAGCAGCACGAGCAGCAGGGCGGCCCACGCCGCGGCGCGCAGGAGGCGGCCGCGGCGGCGCGTGGGCGGCGGCGCGGCAGGCGGGCGGGGAGGAGCCGGGGCGGTCGTCTCAGACACGACTGAGCTCCCTCGTCCCGAACAGCCCGGCCGGGCGGACGACCAGCACCACGAGCATCACCAGGAAGACCGCGACCTTGGCGAACGGGATCGACACGTACACCTCGGTGAGCGCCTGGGTGAGGCCCACGACCACGCCGCCGACGACCGCGCCCGCCGTCGAGTCGAGCCCGCCGATGACCGCGGCGGGGAACGCGGCGAACGCGATGGCGTGGGTGCTGCGCGACAGCCCGGTGCCGGAGAAGTCCTGCGTGACGATGAACATGACCGCCACCCCCGCGAGCGCGCCCGCGACGAGCCACGCGGTCGCCGTCACCCGGGAGCTGCGGATCCCCATGAGCGCCGCGGCCTCACGGTTCTCCGCCTGGGCCCGCATCGCGATACCCCAGTCGGTGTAGCGGAAGGCCACGAAGAACGCGGTGATCAGCACGAGGCCGACGAGCAGCGCCACCAACTGGGTACTGAACAGCGTGACCCCGCCGAGCTGGATCGGCCGCGCGTCCCAGGGCGCGCCCAGGTAGGGCACGGTCGTGCCGAGCCTGCGGAAGACGTCCTCGACGACCACGACGTCGACGCCGATCGTGAGCAGCGCGAGGCTGTTGGGGTCGGCGAACCTGCTGCGGGAGAGCAGCAGCCGCTCGATCACCAGGCCGGCCAGGCCCGCGCCGCCGATCCCGAGTGCCGCCGCGAGCGGGAAGCCCAGCATGTCGACGGTGGCCGCGATGACGTAGCCGCCGATCAACGCCAGGGACCCGTGCGCGAAGTTGATCACCTCGGTGGCCTTGAAGATGACCACGAAGCCGAGGGCGAGCAGGGCGTACACGGCCCCCTTGCCCAGGCCGTTCACCATGAGCTGGACGAAGGTGTTCATCCGGGCTCCTCGTCGTCGCCGGTGCCCAGGTAGGCCTTGACGACCTCGGGGTCGCGCTGCACGGCCGCCGGCTCCCCGTCGGCGATGAGCCGGCCGAAGTCGAGCACGCTCACCCGGTCGGCGATGCCCATGACGAGCCCCATGTCGTGCTCGACCAGCAGCACCGAGATGCCGAGCGCGTCGCGCAACGCGCGGATGGTGCTCGCCATCACCGCCGTCTCCACCGCGTTCAGCCCGGCGGCCGGCTCGTCGAGCAGCAGCACGCGGGGCTCGACGGCCAGCGCGCGGGCCACGTCCACCAGCTTCGCCACGCCGTAGGGCAGCGCGGCCACGGGGGTGTGCAGCCGGTCGGCGATGCCGAGGAACTCGCAGATCTCGGCCGCGCGGCGCGCGTGCACCCGCTCCTGCCGGAGCACCCACGGCAACCGCAATCCAGCGGACAGGAAGCCGCCGCGGGTGAGCGCGTGCCGACCGAGCAGCACGTTGTCCAGCACCGTCGAGTGCTCCGACAGCGCCAGATTCTGGAACGACCGGCCGACGCCGAGGCGGGCCAGCCGGTGCGGTGCCAGCCCGGTCAGGGCGGTCTCGCCGAGCACGACCCGGCCGGACGTGGGCCGGTAGACCCCGCAGATCACGTTGAAGCAGCTCGACTTGCCCGCGCCGTTCGGGCCGATGAGCGCGTGGACGGTGCCGGGCCGCACGGCGAACGACACGTCGTCGAGGGCGCGGATGCCCGCGAAGCGCAGGCCCAGCCCCTCGACGCGCAGCTCGGGAACGTCGGTGCGGTCGGTCGCGGGCCCGGTCTCGCCTCGAGCGGTGTCGGTGCTCATGCCCGCCACCTCGCGAGCGTGCGGCCCGACAGCGCCCGTTCCGCCGCCCGCGCCTCGGCGTCCGCCTGCTCGGCCGACTCGGCGTGCCCGCCGAGGTAGAGCCGCTGCACCTCGTCGCTGGCCGCCAGCTCGGCGGCCGGCCCGGCGAGCGCGACGCGGCCCACCTCCAGCGCCACCGCCCGGTCGGCCACCTGCAGGGCCATCGTCGCGTTCTGCTCCACCAGCACCACCGCGGTGCCCCGGGCGTGGATCTCCCGGATGATCGCCGCGATGCGCCCGACCATCTGCGGCGCCAGGCCGAGCGACGGCTCGTCGAGCAGGAGCATCCGGGGCCCGGCCATCAGTGCCCGCCCGATCGCCAGCATCTGCTGCTCGCCGCCGGACAGCAGGCCCGCGCGCTGGCCCGACCGCTGCGCGAGCACCGGGAACAACTCGCGCACCCGCTCGCGCGCCGCCGCTCGCTCCGCGGCCGAACGGGCACCGAGGCCACCGGCGCGCAGGTTCTCCTCCACGGTCATCCGCGCGAACACCTGGCGGCCCTCCGGCACCGCGACCACTCCGCGACGGACCACGGCCGCCGGGTCCAGGCGGTCCACCCGTTCCCCGTCGACGAGGACCTCGCCGTCGGTGACGGCGCCGCCGTGCATCCGCACCGTGCCCGAGACGGCGCGCAGCAGGGTGGACTTGCCCGCCCCGTTCCCGCCGAGCACCGCGAGCACGCCGTCGCCGACCTCGACGTCCACCGACTCGAGGGCACGCACCGAGCGCCCGTAGCGCACCGAGAGACCACGAACGCTCAGCACGGCCACCACCCGGGCCCTGCCCGGCCTGCACCTCGTCGTACCGCCACCCTCGAGCCCCTTCGCCCCGGCCACCGCGCTGCGGCCGCGCACATCGTGTGGCCCGTCACACCGCCCGGCCACCCCCACGTGGAGAGGGACCGCCGGAATGTTGACAGTCCGTTACTCGCGCGACGCCCGGCTGTAGCGCGTTGCGCACGGCGACACACGCAGCGTTGCCACGGCCGCCCGAGAGTTCAGGAAAGCCACTTTCATGAACGTGCAGGGCAGGAACGTGGCTTTCCTGAACCTCCGAGCCGGGCGGGAGCCGCGGCAGATCAGAGGAGCCCGGCCTCGCTCGCCTTGCCGATGGCTTCCACGCGGTTGCGGGCTCCGAGCTTGTGCAGGGCCGACTGCAGGTACGTCTTCACCGTGTTGCGCGCGAGCCCCGTGGTCTCGGCGATCTCCGGGTTGGTCCGCCCCTGCGCTGCCAGCCGCAGCACCTCGTACTCCCTGCGCGTCAGGCCGCTGCGGGCGAGGGCGGCCCGGCCGGCCGGCTCGTCCGGCACCATCCGGGGGTCGCACACGCGCTCGCCGCGCAGCACCCGGCGCAGCGCGGCCACGAGGTCGGTGACTGCGGCGTCCTTGAGCAGGGCGCCGTGCGCGCCCGCGTCCAGTGCGGCCCGCACCCCGTGGTGGTCGCCGTGCGCGGTGAAGACCACCACCCGGGCGGACGGCACCACCGCCCGCAGCCCGGCCACCACCTCGGGCGCGAGCATGTCGGGCAGTCGCAGGTCGAGCAGCACCAGGTCGGGCCGCAGCGCGGCGGCCCGTTCGAGCGCCGCCCGCCCGCTCTCCGCGGACCCGACGACGGCCAGCGCGGGCTCACCCCGCAGCAGCAGCGCCACGCCGTCGCGGACGACCGGGTGGTCGTCCACCACCATGACGCGCGCCGGCGTCATCGCGGCGGCCCCGGCACCAGCACCCGCAGGGTCGTGCCGCCGTCCTCGTCGTGCACCAGGCTCGCCCGGCCGCCGAGCCGGGCCGCCTTCTCCACCAGCATGCGGACGCCGAGGCCCGTTCCGTCGGAACCGGTGTCGTCGTCGCCGTCACCCCTATGGAGCACGCCGTCGTCGGCCACGGCGACCTGCACCCCGCCGTCCACCTCACCGAGGCTGACCACGACGGTGGCCGCCCCGGCGTGCTTCTCGACGTTGAGCAGGCCCTCCCGCACCGCGCTGATCAGCAGCGTGGTGCGTTCGGCGTCCAGCGGGTGGACGTCGCCGAGCTGCACGAACCGGGCGGGCACGCCGGTGCGCGCCTCGAAACTGCGGCAGTGCTCGGCGATCTCGATCGGCAGCGCCCGCTCGGGACTCGACTCCGCCAGCGCGAGCAGCGCCTCGCGCAGGGCCAGGGACGCCGCCGAGATGTCGGTCTCCAGCCGGCCGAGCCGGGTGCGCAGGACGGGGTTGTCCGGCAGCGCCGTTCGCAGGTCCCGGACCTGCGCCCCGATCGAGAACAGCATCGCGCCCACGGAGTCGTGCAGCGACGCCTGCATCCGCTGCCGCTCGGCCGCCACCGCCGCGGCCCGGCCCACCGCGGCCCGGTCGGCGAGGCGCAGGGCGCGGGCCGCGTCGACCGCCACCCGTTGCACCGCCCGCACCGCGTCGTCCCCGAACGCACCCGGACCGCGCAGGGCGGCGTAGGCCACGGCCACGGTCCTCGCGCTTCCCGGCCGATCGTCCAGGATCGGCACCGCGAGCATCGCCGACATGTGCTCGCGGCTCACCAGCCCGTCGAACTGGTGGGTGATGCTGGGTGCGGTGACGTAGTCGCTGACCCGGACCGGTCGGCCCAGCGCCAGCACCCGGCCCCCGACGCCCTGTCCCGCCGGCACCGCGAGGTCCTGCAGCGAGTCGGTCCGGTTGCCGGCCAGCCACCTGATGACCGCCTGGGACGTCCCTTCGACCTCCGCGACGAACCCCGCATCGGCCCCGGCGGCGTCGCGGATCAACCGCGCGGTGCCGTGCAGTGCCAGCACCCGGTCGAGCACGGACAGCAGCCCGTCGCGCTCGGCCAGCAGCGCATTGAGCAGGTGCTCCTGCCCGAGGACCCGCTCCGGCGCGGCGCGCTCGCTCGACCCCATCCGCGGACGATGGCACAGGTCAGGAGCCTGCGACAGCCCCGGATGCAGAGGGTGCCCGGTGGAGGCTCAGCGCCGGCGCTGCCTGCCCCTGCCCGCGGCCCGCGGCGTTCCTGCGCCTCGGGCGGCACCGGAGCAGGGGCGTCGGGCGCCGGCGGCACCTGGCGATCCCGCTCGCGGATCATCCGGCCGACGAGCAGGCCGACCGCCGCGGCGACGGCCAGCCAGGCCGTCGCCACGACGAGAATCCAGCCGAGAGTGCCGATACCCGCTCCCTGTGGTTGCCGCGCCCAGTCTCCTACCGGCGGGTGCGGGTCGCACAGCGGGACCACGGATGGCTGGCGTCAGCCGACGTCCGGCACGGTGGGTCCGAGCAGGTCGTCGGCGTCGACGATCTTGTAGGCGTAGCCCTGCTCGGCCAGGAACCGCTGGCGGTGCGCGGCGTAGTCGGTGTCGAGCGTGTCGCGGGAGACCACCGAGTAGAAGTGGGCCTGCCGGCCGTCCGCCTTCGGCCGCAGCAACCTCCCCAGCCGCTGGGCCTCCTCCTGGCGCGAGCCGAAGGTGCCCGACACCTGGATCGCGACGCTGGCCTCGGGCAGGTCGATCGAGAAGTTGGCCACCTTGCTGACCACCAGCACGGGCAGCTCGCCGCGGCGGAACCGGTCGTACAGCGCCTCCCGCTCCCGGTTCTTGGTGGATCCCTGGATCACCGGGGCGTCGAGGACCTCGCCCAGCTCGTCCAGCTGCTCGAGGTAGGCGCCGATGACGAGCGCCGGCTCGCCCGCGTGGCGGCCGAGGATGCCCTTCACGACCGCGAGCTTCGTGTGGGCCGTGGCCGCCACCCGGTAGCGCTCCTCGGCCTCGGCCACCGCGTAGCCCATGCGCTCGCTGTCGGTGAGGGTGACGCGCACCTCCGTGCACTCCGCCGGCGCGATCCAGCCCTGCTGCTCGATGTCGCGCCACGGGGCGTCGTAGCGCTTCGGCCCGATGAGCGAGAACACGTCGCCCTCGCGACCGTCCTCGCGCACGAGGGTGGCGGTGAGCCCGAGCCGGCGCCGGGACTGCAGGTCGGCCGTCATCCGGAAGACCGGCGCGGGCAGCAGGTGCACCTCGTCGTAGATGACCAGGCCCCAGTCGCGCGAGTCGAACAGCTCCAAGTGCTTGTACTCGCCCTTGGACTTGCGCGTGATCACCTGGTAGGTGGCGATCGTGACCGGGCGGATCTCCTTGCGCTCGCCCGAGTACTCGCCGATCTCGTCCTCGGTGAGGCTGGTGCGCGCGATCAGCTCGCGCTTCCACTGCCGGCCCGCGACCGTGTTGGTGACCAGGATCAGCGTCGTGGCCTGCGCCTGCGCCATCGCCGCCGCCCCGACGAGCGTCTTGCCGGCGCCACAGGGCAGCACGACGACCCCCGAACCGCCCGCCCAGAAGCCCTCGACGGCCTCGCGCTGGTAGCTGCGCAGCGACCAGCCGTCCTCGGCGAGCGCGATCGCGTGCGCCTCCCCGTCGACGTAGCCCGCGAGGTCCTCGGCCGGCCAGCCGATCTTCAGCAGCGCCTGCTTGATGTGCCCGCGCTCGGACGGGTGCACGATCACCGTGTCGTCGTCCACGCGCGCGCCCAGCAGCGGCGCGATCTTCTTCTGCCGGAGCACCTCCTCGAGCACCGCCCGGTCCAGCGCGACCATGACGAGCCCGTGCACCGGCGAGTGCGTGAGCTGCAGGCGCCCGTAGCGCCCCATCGTGTCGACGACGTCGACGAGCAGCGGCTGCGGCACGGCGTAGCGCGAGTAGCGCACCAGCGCGTCGACCACCTGCTCGGCGTCGTGGCCCGCGGCACGCGCGTTCCACAGGGCGAGCGGGGTGACGCGGTAGGTGTGGACGTGCTCGGGCGCCCGCTCGAGCTCGGCGAACGGGGCGATCGCGATGCGCGCCGCCGGGGCGTCGGGGTGATCGACCTCGAGCAGCAGCGTCTTGTCGGACTGGACGATGAGCGGCCCGTCGGTCATGAGCAGTGGTACTCCTCGAACGCAGCAGCGGCTCCCGGACGGTACGCTACTCAGAGTGTCGAATAGGTCCGTTCGGGGGAACGGGTCGGGGGAGCCGACCTCGCCGGATGGGAACGCTCTGAACTCGGGCTATACTTTCCCAGCTTTGCCCGAGAGCGCACGTGTGCCGTCAGGATCCTACCGGATCCGGAGGCCGTTACCCTTCCCCAGAGGGCGCGTGTCGGAGCGGAGCGCGCACGATGCGGGCCGGAACACCCGACCGGTCCGACCCCGACCGAAGGCGCGACGGACCCACTCGATGCTCTTGCACCCCGGGCTGCCCGCCCGAACGCGGCCATCCACCGCCCATGGGCCGCAGCTCGTCCCGCCCACCCTCGCGCGCGGGGGTCGGCGCGTGCCAGAGTTCGACAGATCGTCGCCGGCAATCCTCAGGGGGACGTTGACGTGACCAGCATCGAGACCGGGCACTCCTGGTCCGAGCGGCTGAACCCGCGCAACTGGACGCTGACCTGGAAGCTGGTGGTGGTCGGGCTCGTGCCCGCCCTGCTGGCGCTGGTCCTCGGCGTCCTGCGCGTCTCCGACCAGGCGGGCGCCGCGTCCGACCTCGGCCGCAGCACCCGTCTGCTCGAGGTCCAGGAACGGGTGGCGGCCACGGCCGACGCGCTGCGCCAGGAACGCAACGAGGCGATGCTGTTCATCGCGACCGGACGCACAGGCGATCGCGGCGTGCTCGAGGTCGGCTTCGGCGAGGCCGATGCCGAGGTCGAGGGGATGCTGGGCGGCGTCCGCGAGACGGGTGAGCTCGACGCCACCACCGCTTCCGCGCTGCGCCAGACCGAGGGAGAGGTCTCGCAGCTGCAGGTGCTGCGCGATGACGTCACGGACAACCCGGCCGACGCCCGCGGGGTCCGCCTCCGCTACGACGAGGTCGTCTCGAGCGTCGACGTGCTGGACCGGGCCCTGCTGCGCCAGCTGCGCACGCCGAACGTCGCGGGCATCGCCGACGCGCTCACTGCCGTCACCGACGCCCGCGAGCAGCTCGCCGTGCAGCACACCGTGCTCGGTGCCGCGATCCGCTCGGGCAGCCTCATCCCCGAGGACGCCAACGAGATCGCCACCGACAGCGAGCTGGCCGGCGCCGTCGCGGAGTACCGCGCCGCGCTGACACCCGAACAGCTCGCGCGCTTCGGCAGCTTCCTCGACGACGCCGCCAACGCGCAGCGCGAGCGGCTCGAGGCGGCGATCCTCGCCACCCCGCCGGGCCAGCCGATCGCGCTCGCGCCCGCCGAGTGGGACACCGCCTACAACGGCTCCCGCGCAGCCGCGGACCGCACGGCCGACCTGCTGCGCAACGAGCTCGTGGCGTTGAGCGTCGCGGCCGAGGAGCAGGCCAGCAACCTGGCCGGCGTCAACTCGGTGGTCCTGATGCTCGGCCTGCTGATCGGCATCGCGGTCGCGGTGCTGATCGCCCGGGCGCTGATCCGGTCGCTGCGGGTGCTGCGCACCTCCGCGCTCGACGTCGCCGAGCGGCGCCTGCCGCTCGCCGTCGAGAGCATGCGCGCCGGGCACACCCCCGACGTCGCCGTCGACCCCGTCCCGCTCGCCGGGCGCGACGAGGTCGCCCAGGTGGCCCGCGCGTTCGACGCGGTCCACGGCCAGGCGGTCCGCCTCGCGGCCGACCAGGCCGCCCTGCAGGCGGGCGTCAGCGCCATGTTCGTCAACCTGTCGCGCCGCAGCCAGGCGCTCGTCGAGCGCCAGCTGCAGCTGATCGAGCAGCTGGAGAGCAACGAGCAGGACGCCGACCAGCTGTCCAACCTGTTCCAGCTCGACCACCTCGCCACCCGCATGCGGCGCAACAGCGAGAACCTCCTGGTCCTCGCGGGCACCGACCTGGCCAAGCGCAACATCGCGCCGGTGCCGATGGTCGACGTGCTCCGGGCCGCGGTCTCGGAGGTCGAGTCGTACCAGCGGATCGTCGTGCAGACGCCGCCCACGGCCACCGTCGCCGGCCGTGCCGCGTCCGACGTCGTGCACCTTCTGGCCGAGCTGCTCGACAACGCCACCAACTTCTCCCCGCCCGACTCGCAGGTGGTCATGAGCACCGCCCGCACCACCGACGGCGCGGTCGTCGTGGAGATCGCCGACCGCGGCGTCGGCATGGCCGAGCACGAGCTGGGCGACGCCAACATGCGGCTCGGCGGGCCGGCCTCGGTCGACGTGTCGGCGTCGCGCCGCATGGGCCTGTTCGTGGTCGGTCGCCTCGCGGCTCGCCACGGCATCGGGGTGCGCCTGTCCACCTCCGCCACGGGCGTCCAGGGATCGGGCCTCACCGCGTCGGTCACCGTGCCCGCGCACCTGATCCCGACCATCGAGCCGGTCGAGGTCAGCCGCACCGCGAGCCTCCCGATCGCCGCGGGGACGCAGGGCGGGCGTCCCGGCGTGCCGCCGCAGCGCGGGGTCAACGGCGCCGCACGCACGGGCGGGCTGTCCTCGCTGGTCGCCGGCACGGACGGGCCCGCCAACCCCACCGGGGTGTTCGACGCGCCCGCCGGCGGCGACGGGCAGCTGTTCAGCTCGCCGCCCGGCTCCAACGGCAACACCCCCTCGCTGCCGAGCAGGCGCCCCGGTTCCACGCTTCGGCCGGGCGGGCCGGGCGAGCCGCCCGAGGGTGGCGCGCACCGCGAGCCGGACGGCAACCCCGAGCCCGCCGACCACTCGGCCGAGGAGCAGGCCCGCGAGGTCGCCGCGCAGGCCCGGCGCGACCAGGAGGCCGCCGCGCGTGCCGCGGCCTCCCGCGCCGAGGAGTCCTCGGGCCGCAACGGCAGCCGGCCGGAATCCACGCGCCTCAACGGGCACGCCGGTCCCGGCCTCGAGAAGCAGCGTGACGCCGGCTCCGCACCGTCCGACGCCCGGCCCACCGACGAGCGCGAGCCCCAGGCCCGCATCGACCGGCAGCCCGCCGACCAGAACGGCGCGGTGCGTGAGCCGCTCGAGCAGCGGGGCACCGCGCCCGAGGGCGAGGCGCCGAAGAACGAGCCGACGCGGGCCGGCCTGCCCCGGCGCACACCGGGTCTCGAGCGGCCCCGGTCGGAGCCGCCCACCCAGGCACCGCAGAACCTGTTCCAGTCCGGCCCGGCGAAGCCGTCGGCGCAGGCGCCCGCGGAGGCCGAGGCCGAGGCCATCCAGGCTCGGCCCGAGCCGCTCCGCCCGCGGCCGGCCCCGGCCCGCCGTGACGAGCACGCACGGGACGAGCAGGCGCAGGGCGAGCAGAGCCGCCAGGAACGCTCCGTTGCCAACGCCGAGCCCTTCGCCGCGGAGCCGGCGACGGTCGAGCCGACGCCCGCCGACGACGCGCAGGAGAGCAGCCCGGACCAGGGCGGGGAGGCCTCCGCCCAGGCGGAAGCCGAGCGTGCCGCCGCGGAGCAGTCGGTGGAGGACGCCACGGCGGTGTCCCCGCCGACGATGCCGATGCCCACGCTGCGACGGCCCGCGGCCGGCGCACCCGGGTCGGGCCAGCCCGGCCCGCGGCCCGCCCCCCGTCCGACGCCTCGGCCGTTCCCGCAGCGCAGCGGCCCGGCCCCACACCCCCTGGCCCCGCGGCCGGAGGCCCCGCGGCCGGAGGCCCCGCGGCCGGAGGCCCCGCGGCCCGAGGCCCCGCGGCCCGAGGCCCCGCGGCCCGAGGCAGCACGGCCCGAGGCAGCACGGCCCGAGGCAGCACGGCCCGAGGCAGCACGGCCCGAGGCAGCACGGCCCGAGACACCACGGCCCGAGGCCCAGCGGTCCGCACCATCCCGGCCCGCGCCGACCCAGGGGGGCTCGGACGCGGAAGGGCTGTTCGCGCCCAGCGTCCCGGTCATCGCCGAGCCCGATTCCCGGATGCCGGAAGGCCGGCCGGACGGCTCGAGCTTCGACCTCGGGGAGACCACGCCGATCTTCGAGGAGATCGCCTCGGCCTGGTTCCGCTCGAACCGGCCGATCCCGGTCAACTGGCAGACGGAGAAGGACGAGCAGCCGGCGGCACCGCCTGCTGCAGCGCCTGTTGCACCCCCGGCGGCGCCGCCGCCCGCACCGCCGCGCCCGGCGCCCGCACCGCGGCCCACACCGGCACCGGCACCGGCACCTACACCGGCACCCACCCCTGCGCCGGCGCCTGCCCCGCCGACGAGCGAAGTGCCTGTCACGGCGGCGGAGCCGGTCCAGGACGTCGAGGCGCAGGAGTTCGCGAGCACGGCCGACGAGGGGTGGCGCGCCGCGGACGGCGCCGTGTCCGAGCAGCCCGACGAGGTCACCGCCGCGGGTCTGCCGAAGCGGCGCCCCCGTGCGCGGCTGGTCCCCGGCAGCGCCGGGTCCGCCGTTCTGGCCCCGCCTGCGACGCCGTCGCGCAGTGCCGAGAACATCAGGGGTCGCCTTGCGAGCTACCAGCAGGGCGTCCGCCAGGGCCGCGAGAGCAGGATGCGCGGTCACCAGCAGCAAGGATCATCGGTTCCCGGAGCCAATGGTGGCTCGGGACCCGCCAACGCGGGTGGTAATCACGACGAGGAGTCCTCATGACGGCACCGCAGGTCCAGCCGAGCCGGTTCGGATGGCTTGTCACGAACTTCGCCGAGCGCGTGCCCGGTGTGGCACACGCCATCGTGGTGTCGGCGGACGGCCTGCTGCTCACCGCGTCGGACCGGTTGCCGCGTGACCGCGCCGACCAGCTCGCCGCGGTCGCGTCGGGCCTGATCAGCCTCACCCAGGGCGCGGCACGCTGCTTCGACGCGGGGGGTGTGGTGCAGACCGTGGTCGAGATGGACCGCGGCATCGTGCTCCTGATGTCGATCAGCGATGGTTCCTGCCTTGCGGTGCTGGCGTCACCGAGCTGTGACATCGGCCTGATCGGATACGAGATGACGCTGCTGGTCGACCGGGTTGGTCAGCTGCTCACGCCCGAGCTGCGCGCCGAGCTGCAGGGCACCTTCGGCCGCTGAGCGGCCGGGTTCGACAGCGTTTCCGACAGGCAAGCCACCGACCGGCAGAGAGCAGGTGAGGTGCGATGAGCTCCGGTCCCGACGACGAGCGCCGGCAACCCTCGGAGCCGACCTTCGCCGACGTCATGAACGGCTTCAGCTTCGACGCGAGCCGTTCGTCGCGCCGCCGGAGGTGGGGTCGCAAACGCGGCTCCGACGTCGACGCGGTCGACGAGACCGCCGAGGCGCCTGCACCTACGCCTGCTCCCGCGGCACCACCGGTGGCTCCGGGCCCGCGCACCGCTCCCATCGACATACGCACCCCGGGCGCGGAGCAGGGCGGCCAGGAGGTCGGTGCCGCCGCGGTCCGGCCCTATGCCTGGACCCGCGGACGCACGAAGTCGGGCATGGACCTGGCGATCGAGACGTTGGTCTCGACGAGCCAGCGTGGCCGCGACCAGATGGGCCTGTTGCAGGTCGAGCACCGGGCAGTAGCGGAGCTCTGTGAGCAGACGCGATCGGTCGCCGAGGTTGCGGCCCTCCTGTCGATCCCGCTCGGCGTCGCCCGGGTGTTGTTGGGCGACATGGCGGGGCTCAACCTGGTGACCGTGCACCAGACCGCGACGAGCGCCGGCGACACGCCGGACCTCGCACTGATGGAAAGGGTGTTGAGTGGACTCCGTCGGCTCTAGTTACCCCGGCCGGCCCCCGGCGATCGCCACTGCGGCGACGATCTCGGCCAAGATCGTCGTGGCGGGTGGCTTCGGCGTCGGCAAGACCACGTTCGTCGGCTCCGTGTCCGAGATCATGCCGCTCACCACCGAGGCCGTCATGACCGAGGCCAGCGCGGGCGTCGACGACCTCGCAGCAACCCCGAACAAGTCCACCACCACCGTGGCGATGGACTTCGGCCGCGTCTCGCTCGACGCCGAGCTGATCCTCTACCTCTTCGGTACGCCGGGTCAGCACCGGTTCTGGTTCATGTGGGACGACCTCGTCAAGGGTGCGATCGGCGCCGTGGTGCTCGTCGACACCCGTCGACTGGCCGATTCGTTCGCCGCGATCGACTTCTTCGAGGACCGCGGGCTGCCCTACGTCGTGGGCCTGAACTGCTTCGACGGGCTGCTGCAGCACCGCATCGAGGACGTCCGCGAGGCGATGTCGATCGACCCCGCCATCCCGATCGTCAGCTGCGACGCCCGCAACCGCCAGTCCACGAAGCAGACGCTCATCACGCTGGTGGAGCACGCGATGCACCACCGGATGACCGCCGGCGCCCGCTGACCCGCCGCGGCTCGCGGGTCTCGTTCCCGAGTCCCGCGAGCCATCAGGCAGAACCTTCCTCCACCATCGCGATGCTCGTGATGCGGTGCAGGGGGACGCGGTGCACCGCGCCGTCCACGGCGTCGCGGCCCTCCACCACGCCCCCGCCGACGCTCTGCGGCTCCAGCACCCGCTCCCCCGCCACGCCGTGCCCGTCCACGAAGCCGATCCAGACGGCGCGCCGGGCCGCCGCGGCGGAGCGGAGCAGGTCGAGCGTGGAGCCGTTCGTCGTCACCGGGGACGCGGTGCCGCGCCGGACGCCCGCCGTGGCATCCCCGGCCCGCATGCGCGCCACCAGGGCGGCGAGCTGCTCGGCGTCCTGTTCCGGGGGGCCGCTGCGAGATGCCGGCCGGCGGCGTGGCGAGGTGCGTCGTCCACGGTCGGTGAGGTCGAGCACCGCACCGCCGGTGTCCTCGGCGGCCGGGCTGAACCCGGCGGCCCGCAGCCCGTCCATCAGCTCGACCAGCGGGAGCGGGGAGACGATCACGGTGGGCGCGATGCGCCGCAGCTCGAGCTGCGGGCTCTCGGGGTGGGCGAGCACCTCGGCGATGAGCACCTCGTCGTCCGAGCGCAGGAACGACGCCGCCACGCCCCCGCGCAGTTGCCCGTGCCGGCGCGCGACGTCGTCCACCAGGTAGGTCAGGCCCTGCGGCACGGGGGTGGCCGACCGCCTCGCGAACAGCTCGTGCAGGTCGGCGGCCGAACGGCCCGCGTCCAGAGCACGGCGCACGGTGGCCTCGGTGAAGCGGTAGACGGTGGCCCCGCCCGCCGACTCGACCTCGGCCACCAGGTCGAGCTCACGCGCCAGCGCCGTCTCGAGCGGCCCGGGGGCGACGGCGGTGAGGTCGGCCTGCAGCAGCACGTGGTCCACCGGCTCGGGCAGCGTGGCCCGCAGCGCGCCCACGATCCCGTCCGGGTTCGCCAGCAACGCCCGGCCCGGGGCGGTCACCGCGTCCAGGGCCACCACCCCCAGCACCGTGGCCTCGGCGAGCACCCAGCCGACCACCTCGTCGCGCAGCCGGCCGCCGCGGCGCGGGGCGCGCCAGGCGAGCAGGTCGGCGAGCGCGGCGGACGACGCAGGCGCGGTGCCCGGGGGCAGCTCGGCGAGCCCGGCGAGCACGCGACGCCGGTCGCGGGGCGCCAGCGGGCGGCGGACACCGTCGGACAGCGCGGAGATCGGGCGGCCCGCGTCGTCCTTGCGGCCGACGAGGCCCGGCAGTCGCGGCATGTCCAGCCAGGTGCGCGCCAGGGCCGACCAACGTACTTCGGGTCCCCCCGCGGCCCAGACATCAGCCGTGGTGGTGGGCACCCAGTCCGGGACCGCGCCATCGCTCGCCCCGACGAGGTCGGCCGCGTGCGCGAGCTCGACGAGCAGGGCGGCCGCCGTCTCGTCGGTGTCCATCTCCCGCGCGGCCCGGCGCAGCTCGCGTACCCCGAGCCCACCCGAACGCAACACGGGCGGCGGTGTGCGCCCCCAGAAGGCGATCAACAGGTCGAGCCTGCGCAACGCCTCGAGCGCGGCCCCGCCGGCCGTACGGTCGACGACGTCGGAGCCGCGGTCACGTGCCCCGATGTCCGGCGGCGCCACCGGCACCGCACCCATCGGCCGATCCCCCCGTAGGGCCAGCCCGACCTGGCGGGGCAGCTCGACGGTCTCCGGATCCACCCGCAGCAGCAGCCCGCGCGCGAGCAGGCGCCCGACCGCGCTGTCCGGGTCCGAGCCCGCCCGGCTGCGGCCGATCGGCGGTCCGGCGGCCAGCGCGTCGAGCACGCGGCGCTCCTCGGGTGTGACGGCCGCGAGCAGATCGGGCAGTGCGGACGAGCCCGCGGGACCGGTGGCCGGCCTGCCCAGCCCGCCCGGGTGGCGTGGGACCACTTCGCGGGCTGCGGGCACGAGCGTGATCTCCGCGTCCGGTCCCCACAGCAGCGCACGCGCGCGCAGGGCCCGCAACGCCGCGTCGAGCGTCCTGGCGGGCACGTCGGGTCCCAGCAGGCGACGGATCTCGTCGAGCGGGACGGGACCGCTGTCCGCATCGGCGACGACGGCCGCCTCCAGCACGGCCAGCGTCAGCGAGTCGAGGTCGTCGCAGGCCCGGTGCACCGAGGCGCGGATCCCGGCGCGCGTGGCGAGCACGACGAGGTCCGCGGGCGGAGGCACACCGAGGTCGGGGCGCAACCGCAGCAGGGTGGCGAGCGTCTCGTCGTCCTGGGCGCGCAGCCAGTCGACCAGCGGAATGGGCATCGCCTCCACGGTAGTCGGCGGCGCCGCGGCCGGTTCGAGCGTGTTCACCCGCTCAGCGGGAGCCGCTGCCCGGACCGTCCGTTCCTCCGAGGTAGGCCAGCACGGCGAGGACCCTGCGGTGGGTGTCTCCGGTGGGCGGCAGGTCCAGCTTGGCGAGGATGTTGCCGACGTGCTTGCCCACCGCCGCCTCGGACACGACGAGGCGCGCGGCGATCGCGGCGTTGGACAGGCCCTCGGCGATCAGGGCGAGGACCTCGTGCTCTCTCGCCGAGAGCCGGCGCAGGGGATCACGTCTGCGGGTCAGCAGCTGGCGGACGACCTGCGGGTCAACGACGGTTCCGCCCTCGACGACCCGCCGCAGCGTGGCGGCGAACTCCACGACGTCGACCACCCGGTCTTTGAGGAGGTACCCGACCCGCCGCCCGTCCCCGGAGTCCAGCAGGTCGGCCGCGTAGCTGCGTTCCACGTCCTGGCTGAGCGCAGTGACGGCGAGCCCAGGTCGGTTGCGGCGCAGCTCGACGGCCACCCGCAGCCCTTCGTCGGTGTACGTCGGCGGCATCCGGATGTCGGTGAGCACGAGATCGGGCTCGTGCTCACCGACCGCCACCACCAGCGCCGCGCCGTCACCGACCGCCGCCACGACGTCGAACCCGAACCGGGCCAGCAACCCGCGGTCTGGCACTACCCGCTGGCCTTCGTCGGCTACATCCACTTCGCCGTCGTCCCGCTCGGCCTGCTGATCTGGACGATCTCGTTCACCGCGCAGCAGGTGCTGCTGAGCTGGCTGCGCATCCGCAGCGGCAGCATCTGGCCGACGAGCCTCGCTCACGCCGGGAACAACATGGTCCTGGCGTTGCTGACCGGCGACGTGCTCATGGCGGGCAGGCTCGACGACACCGCGCACACGCTCGTCATGGCCGTCCCGACCGCGGCGCTGGCGCTCTGGATCGTCGCGACCGGGCGGCTCGCCGACGGAAACCGGCCCGTGAGCCCGCGATGACCCGTCATCACCAGACATGAGGCGGCCCTTCCAGTCGCGCAGCCGCCTGCGCCGCCGCATACAGCGGGCAGGGCGACCTCACCCTCCCCGCACCTGTCCCGCCCGCTGTACAGCGCGGGCAGCGCCCGTCCCTCGTCGGTTCGTGTTCGGCGAGGATCTTCCCCACCATCCTGTGTTCGATCATGAAGCGCGGTAGCTCCCCTGACGGGTCCGGTGCACTCACCCCTCACCCCGGCGACAGCTCATGGGTTGCCCTTCTTCGTGGTTGCGTCGCGGGCGTCACCGATCGAGAAACGGCACCGACTGGACGCGAGTGACTCACGTTGAATCATTGCTAGTCATAATGGCTCGCCAGCGGGCGCGAGCGCAAGCCGGCCTCGGGTCTTGACCGCGAGAGGCGAGTGGGCGATGCTCTGCATCATCGCGAATCACAGTGAAAGCTGAGGATCACCCATGGCGTTCCAGGTGCTTGCAGAGGGCTGCGATGGCGGCGACTGCCCGACCTTCTTCATCGACCCCGGCACGGGGGTAGTGCGGGTACGCGGCTACGACCCGAACGACTCGACCCGCGAACTCGACGTGGACATCCCACCGGCACAGTGGGCGCGCCTGGTCGCCCAGCTGCCCAGGTGACGGCAGAGCATTCCCGCGGGCTCACCGCTTCCGAGTTCGACTCCTTGTTCGACAGGTTCGAGACCAGCGTCGCCCGGCTGGAGGCGCTGCCGGCGTACGCCGTCGGTGGGGCTGAGGCCGAGCGGTTGTCGGCCTACCGGCAGGGCCGTGCCAGGCCGCTGAGGTCGGTGGTCACGGACCCGTGGCTGGCACGGATGGCGATCTCCACGCTGACGGCGGGAAAGTCCTGGACGCGGGTACGCGTTGTCGACGAGCCGCTCACCGACTACCAGCGATACCAACTGCAGTCCTATCGGGAGTCGCAGGCAGTCGGAGAGCAGGTGCAGATCGCCCCGCGAAGCCAGGTCGGAGACGTGGGCACCGACTTCTGGCTGTTCGATGAGCACGGCGACCAGCCGCGCGCGGTCCTGATGCACTACCACTCCGACGGGCGGCTGGACCGCCGCGAGATCGTCGAGCACCGCGAGCAGATTGCCGACCTCGTCGCACTGCTACGCCGTGTCGCGGTACGCGCGGTGCCACTGAACGAGTTCCTTTCGGTGGGCTGTGGCTGAGCCCAACCCGATCCGATCGCAACTGGCGAAGGAACTCCTGCGGCTGCGTGACCTGGCCGGCATGTCGGGCCGCGACATGGCCCGGCGGACCGGGGTGTCGCAGCCGACCATGTCGCGGATCGATCGCGGCCTCGCGCTGCCCAGCATGCACGTCGTCCGCACGTGGCTGGATGCGTGCAATACCGACTCCGACACCCGGGAACGAGTCGAGGCGCTCGCCGAGGCCGCCCACGGCGAGACCCGGCCATGGCGCACGCTGTTCGGCGAACTGACACACCTGCAGGCGCAGGCGCGGGAGCGCGACGCGGCCGCCGCAGTGATCCGCAACTTCCAGCCCACAGTGCTGCCTGGGCTGCTGCAGACTGCGGCCTACGCCCGCGCAGTCCTCGAGCTGGGCCGTAGCAAGGACGTCGCCGCCGCGCTGGTGGCGCGACTCGAGCGGCAGCAGGTGCTGCACGAGCCGGGACGGCGCTTCGAGTTCGTTCTCGCCGAGCACGTGCTGCGGTGGTCCCCGGCTCCGGGGGCGCTCGCCGGGCAGTTGGACCGGTTGCAGTCGCTGGCGACGGCCTCTGCTGTCGAGATCGCGATCCTCCCGGATACCGTCAGCGCCGGCGCGGTCCCGTGGCACAACTTCGTGATCCGCGACGCGGCCGACGGCGGGACGACGACGGTGTCGACCGAGCTCATCCACGGCGCTCAGGACGACATCGCCGAACCGGGCGTGGTCGAGGTGTACGTGACGCTGTGGGAGCGGCTGTGGAATGCGGCCGCGCACGGGGACGAGGCACTGGAGCTGATCCGGAGACTCGCCTGATGCGGGAGCGCCTCCGCGCGATCGGTGATCGGCCGCCGTGTTCACGCCGCGTCGACGCGGCCGGGACCGGTGCGGGATACTGCGGAAGGACCACTAGAGCACCAGGAGGACACCGTGGCCGAGCGTTCCCGCCGGATCGACCCCACGTGGCCGGACCTGCCCGACGGCACGCACCCGGTCACCGAGCTCGCGAGCCCTCTGCAGGGCTCCCTCTCGCCGTTCGGCGACGTGGAGTTCCCGCTGGACGAGGTGCCCTACGTGCACCCCGTCACGGAGATCAACAGATAAGCGATCGACGAATAAGCGATCAACGGATGGCGCCGGTCGGCCTGCTGCTCGCGGCCGGCGCCGGTCGGCGCATGGGCCGGCCGAAGGCGCTCGTCACGCTCGGCGGCCGACCGCTCGTCCAGAGCGCCGTCCGCGTGCTCGCCGACGGCGGCTGCGCACCGCTGGTGGTGGTCGTGGGGGCCGCCGGCGACGAGGTCCGTGACCTCCTGCCGGTCGGCGTGGCGGCGGTGCCGGCCCCGGACTGGGCGGAGGGCATGGGCGCCTCGCTGCGCGCGGGCCTCGACGCCGTCGCACGGCTCGATCCGGCGCCGGAGGCGGTGCTCGTGCACCTGGTGGACCTGCCGGGCGTCACCTCGGCCGCGGTGGCCCGGCTCGCATCACGCAGCAGCCCGGATGCGCTGGTACGCGCCGCCTACGGCGGCCGTCCAGCCCACCCGGTGCTCCTGGGCCGCGCGCACTGGCTCGGCGCGAGCGCATCGGCCACGGGCGACGCCGGCGCACGCGGCTACCTGGCGGGCCACCCCGACCTGGAGCTGGTGGAGTGCGGGGATGTCGCGTCCCCTGAGGACGTGGACACCCGCGAGGACCTCGCCCGCTTCGATCCCCCCGCAAGCACCGTGGAGCCGTAGCGCTGCGCCGGGGGGCGGAGTACAGCGCTACGGCTCCACGACGTGGGGCGGGCTTCCGGTCAGAGAGTGAGCTTCTGGCCGGGGACGAGCGAGTTGGGGTTGCCCTGCAGCGCCGGGTTCTTCTCGACGATGGTCTTCCAGCCGCCCGCCACGCCGTTGGCCGACGCGATACGGCTCAGCGTGTCGCCGCTCTTGACGGTGTAGCCACCGCTCGTGGAGCCGGAGGAGGCCAGGCGCACCTGGTCGTCGTCGGACGACTCACTCGACTCGCGTGCCGGGGCCTCGCGCTTGCTGGCGGACTCGCCGCGGACGCCGGTCTTGCGCGAGCACGACGGCCAAGCGTTCCAGCCCTGCTCGGCGAGCACGCGCTCGGCGACGACGATCTGCTCCGAGCGGCTGGCCTTGTAGGCGGCCGGGGCGAACTCCTTGCCCCCGAAGCCGGACCAGGTGCGCGGCGAGAACTGCAGGCCACCGTGGTAGCCGTTGCCGGTGTTGATGTCCCAGCGGCCGCCGCTCTCGCACTCGGCCAGCTTGTCCCACGTGGAGTCGGACGCGGCGTAGGCCGGGGCGGCGACGAGGAGCGGAGCGCCGGCGACAGCGCCGGCCAGAGCGGTGCGGGCGATGGTTCGACCTGCCGTGCTCGGGGCACGATGACGGCCGCGGTAGCGGGCCATGGGGCAACTCCGCGCGCTGCGCGTCGGACGGTTACCGCCGGGGAGCTGGCGGTGCGGCCGGGGGAGCCGCGTCCGTTCCTGTCCCACGCTTCGTTCGGGGGAGGGGCCGAGATCGCCGGACAGGGGAGCGCTGCGATTCCCGGGGTCCGGCCGGATCTGGGGCATCCGCTCGGACCGAGAACGGACGCTACGTCCGGAGGAGCCGCGCGCAAACCCCCCATCTCGGGCGGGAAGTAGCAGGCAGTACGACCGAACGGGTGAGAGGTGCACCGTTGTCGCAGGTCAGCGACGACATGCGAGACAACGTGCGAATTACTTCCAGGTTGCTAAGTAGTGACGCACGTCACGTCACCAGAAGATCACGATGACGTTTCCCCGGCGTCTCGGCACGGGTCGCCGCGCACGTCGTAGGGTTCGGGAGTGGAGTTCACGCACGTCGATGCGGCAGGCGCGGCCCGGATGGTGGACGTCACCGGCAAGGAGGCCACGGCGCGCACCGCGGTGGCCACCGGAACGCTGCGCACCACCGCCGAGGTGGTGGAGCTGCTGCGCCGGGACGGCCTCCCGAAGGGCGACGCGCTCGCCACCGCCCGGATCGCCGGGATCATGGGCGCCAAGCGCACCCCGGACCTCGTCCCGCTCTGCCACCCGATCGCCCTGAGCGGCGTGGTCGTCGACCTCGAGCCCGACCTCGAGCCGGACGGCGCGCAGGTCCGGATCCGGGCCACGGTCCGCACCACGGATCGCACGGGCGTCGAGATGGAGGCACTCACCGCGGTGGCCGTCGCCGGCCTGGCGCTGCACGACATGGTCAAGGCCGTCGACCCGGCCGCCGTGCTCGACGGCGTGCGGGTCGAGCGCAAGGAAGGCGGCAAGACCGGCCTCTGGACGCGCCCGCAGGACCGGCCGTGACCGCCGAGCGGCGCGCCCACGTGGTCACGGCGTCCAACCGCGCGGCCGCGGGCGTCTACGCCGACCGCGGCGGGCCGATCATCGCGGAGTGGCTGCGCTCCCGTGGGTACGCCACACCCGATCCCACGGTGGTGCCGGACGGCGAACCCGTGGGCGAAGCCCTGCGGGCGGCCGTGGCCGACGCCGTGGACGTCGTGATCACGACGGGGGGCACGGGCATCTCTCCGACCGATGCCACCCCGGAGGTCACGCGTGCGGTGCTCGACTACGAGGTGCCCGGGCTCGCGGACGCGATCCGGGCCGCGGGCGCGCCCACCGTTCCCACAGCGGTGCTCTCCCGGGGCCTCAGCGGCGTCGCGGGGCGCACCCTCGTCGTGAACCTGCCCGGATCGACAGGTGGAGTTCGCGACGGTCTGGCCGTGCTGGCCGACGTCCTCGATCACGCCGTCGAACAGCTACGAGGAGGCGATCACCGATGACGACTCCGACAGGAGCCGCGGTCCTGCGCGCGGCGGTCGGTGAGGCCCCGCTGGACGTCGCCGAGCACGCCGCACTGGTGGACCAGGCCGCGGCGGGTGCGGTGGTCACGTTCGCCGGTGTCGTGCGCGACCACGACGGCGGACGTGCCGTACGCGGTCTGTCCTACAGCGCCCACCCCACGGCGGAGAAGATCGTGGCCCAGGTCGCGACGGATGTCGCGACCCGGGCCAACGGGGTGCGGGCGATCGCGGTGAGCCACCGGATCGGCCCGCTCGGGATCGGCGACGTGGCGCTGGCGTGCGCCGTGGCCGCCGATCACCGGAAGGAGGCCTTCGCGGCCTGCGCCGAGCTGGTCGACGAGGTCAAGCGGCAGCTGCCCGTGTGGAAGCACCAGCTGTTCGCCGACGGCACCGACGAGTGGGTCGGCTCCGCCTGACCCGGGGCCCGGCGGCGGTCGATCAGTCGCTGCCGCGCAGGCCGAGCTTCTTCGAGCAGGACGGCCAGGCCTTCCAGCCCTGGTTGTCCAGGACGCGCTCCGCAACGCGGATCTGCTGCGCCTTGCTGGCCTTGTGAGGCATGCCCTCACCGCCGTGGGCGCGCCATGTGCGGGGGCTGAACTGCAGCCCGCCGTAGTACCCGTTTCCGGTGCTGGTCTTCCAGTTGCCGCCGCTCTCGCACTTGGCGAGGCGATCCCAGGTGGAATCCGAGGCGGCGTTCGCGGTACCCGCGACGGCGAAGGGGGCGCCGACCGCAACTGCACCGACGACGGCCAGGCGCACCAGCTTTCGGCCCAGACGGGAATCCGGTCGAGTAGTCATTTCGGAGCTCTCCAGGTCGCGCCGGCGAAGCGAACGTGCATGTCCGGGGCCCGCTAACGGGACCCGATCACGTTGTGGCGATCAAGACGGAGCAGGGGGAACCCCGTCAAGAATGCCGTCCTCGGCCCAGTCCCATCTCTGGCTCGACGGACCGGAACCGCGGGACTGGACGATGCGCGACGGTTCCGGATGTTTTTTCGGCGGCCCCTCGCGGAACCGCCGAGCAATGACGGTACGAGGGGGATCGACCGAATCGTCAAACTTCGGCGACGTGACCATCGTCACGGTAACGGATAGATTAACGTGACGAGAACCGAGTATCCGCTGGTCAACAGCCGATGATCACGGACCGATCACAGCCATTGCAATACCTTCAAAGCGGAAGTATTACCGATCTCGTCACACTCCTGAGCCCTCCCGGTGCATGATCGAAAAGGCCGTCCGGCATGACGCGGGGCACCTGTGGTGGCTGGCGGCGCACCGGTCCGTCATGCTGGATACGTGACCGAACGCCCCTCGAACCCGGTGGGATCGCCCGCGGAGCTGGCGACCGCGCTGCGCGCCACCGGCTACCTCGCCGACGACGGGCTCGCCACCGCCACCTTCCTCGCCATGCAGATGAACCGGCCGCTGTTCTGCGAGGGCGAGCCGGGCACCGGCAAGACCGCGCTGGCGCAGGCCCTCGCCCAGGTGTTGGGCGCCGAGCTGATCCGGCTGCAGTGCCACGACGGCATCGACGCGTCGCAGGCCCTCTACGACTGGGACTTCCCCCGCCAGCTGCTGCACCTGCGCGCACTGGAGGCCGCGGCCTCGGCCACCGGTGACACCCTGGACGCCGACGCCGTCGAGGCCTCCCTCTACGACCCGCGGTTCCTGCTCGCCCGCCCCATCCTGCGGGCGTTGCAGACCAGCCCGAGCGTCCTGCTGATCGACGAGATCGACCGCGCCGACGACGAGTTCGAGGCGTTCCTGCTGGAAGTGCTCACCGAGCACGCCGTGAGCATCCCGGAGATCGGCGAGGTCCGCGCGAAGGAGCCGCCGCTCGTCGTGCTGACCTCCAACCGCACCCGCGAGGTGCACGACGCGCTCAAGCGGCGCTGCCTCTACCTCTGGCTCGACCACCCGGACCTGCAGCGCGAGATCCAGATCCTGCACTCGCGGCTGCCGGGCCTGCCCGAGCGGCTCGCGGCGCAGGTGGCCGGCGCCGTGCGGCAGTTGCGCCAGGCCGACCTGCTCAAGCCGCCCGGCGTCGCGGAGACGATCGACTGGGCGCGCGCGCTGCAGCTCGTCGGCGCCCGCCACCTCGACGTCGACTCCGCGGCCGCCACGCTCGGTGCCGTGCTCAAGTACCGCGAGGACGCCGACCGCGTCCGCAGCCAGCTCGACACGCTGCTCGCCTCCTAGTGTCCCCGCTGGTGTCTCCGCCGGTCGCACCCGACACCGACGACCCGGTCCCCGGCCTCGTCGGGTTCACGGTCGTGCTCCGCAACGCGGGCCTGGCGATCACGACCGACCGGGTGACGGCGTTCCTCTCGGCGCTCGACGCCCTCGACGTCACCGATCGGACCCAGACCTACTGGGCCGGCCGCCTCACGCTCTGCTCCGATCCCGACGACCTCCCCCGCTACGACCAGGCGTTCGCGAGCTGGTTCACCCCGCCGCAGGGCGGCCGCACGCAGATACGCGACGAGCGCCCGCCACCGCCGCCACGGCTGGCCGCGCTCACGTCCGACGACGCGGGCAGCGGCGAGGAGGAGAGCACCGACGCCCCGCAGATCCACGCGCGGGCCAGCGGCGCCGAGATCCTGCGCCACCGCGACCTCGGGGAGCTCACCCCCGCCGAGCGCGAGCACCTGCGCCGCCTGCTGGCGATGCTGACGCCCGAGCCGCCGCTGCGCGCCTCGCGACGGCTGCGCCCGTCCCGCCACGGTGCCCCGGACCCGGGCCGCACGCTGCGCGCCGCGCTGCGCAACCACGGCGAGCTCCGGGAACTGCACCGGCGCGACCGGTCCCGGCGGCACCGTCGGGTCGTGCTGCTCGTGGACGTGTCCGGCTCGATGGAGCCCTACGCCGACGCGCTGCTGCGCTTCGCGCACGTCGTGGTGCGGCGCTCGCCCGCCTCCGTGGAGGCGTTCACCCTCGGCACCCGGCTCACCCGCGTGACGCGCGAGCTGCGGATGCGCGACCCCGAGCGCGCGCTCGCCGCGGCGGCTACGACCATCCCGGACTGGTCGGGCGGCACGCGCCTCGGTGAGGTGCTGCGCGCGTTCGTCGACCGCTGGGGACAGCGCGGCGCGGCCCGCCGGGCGGTCGTGGTGATCTTCTCCGACGGCTGGGAGCGCGGGGAGACCGACGTGCTGCGCGACCAGATGTCACGGCTGCGCCGCCTCGCCCACCGGGTCATCTGGGTCAACCCGCACGTCGGCAAGGACGGGTACGCGCCGGTGCAGGGTGGAATAGTCGCGGCGCTCCCGTTCTTGGACGAGTTGTTGGCCGGCCACAGCCTGGCCACCCTGGAGAGACTGCTCGAGGTGGTACGACATGCGTGATGTGGTGGATCGGCTCGAGACCTGGTGGAAGGACGGGCAGACCGCGGCGCTCGCCACGGTCGTGGGCACCTACAGCTCCGCGCCCCGCCAGGCGGGCGCGTCGATGCTCGTCGGGCCCGACGGTGAGGCCGTGGGCAGCGTGTCCGGCGGCTGCGTCGAGGGCGCGGTGTACGAGCTGGGGCAGCAGGTCCTCGCCGACGGCCGTCCGGTCCTGCAGCGCTACGGCGTGTCCGACGACGACGCCTTCGCCGTCGGCCTCACCTGCGGCGGGATCATCGACATCTTCGTCGAGAAGATCGACCGCCCCGGGTACGACCAGCTCGGCAACGTGGCGGAGGCGATCCGCACCGGCTCGCCGGTCGCGGTCGCCACGGTCGTGGCCGGGCCGGCGGAGCGACTGGGCACCCGGCTCGTCGTGTGGCCGGACCGCACCGAGGGCGGCACCGGCTCCACCCGGCTCGACGACGCGGTTCGCGACGACGCGCGCGGGCTGCTCGACGCCGGTCGCAACGCGATGCTGCACTACGGCGTCGACGGGCAGCGCCGCGGCGAAGGCCTCGACGTGTTCGTGGAGTCGTTCGCGCCGCCACCCCGCATGATCGTCTTCGGCGCGATCGACTTCGCCGCCGCCGTCGCGAAGATCGGTAGCTTCCTCGGTTTCCGCGTCACCGTCTGCGACGCCCGGCCGGTCTTCGCCACCGCGTCGCGCTTCCCCGGGGCCAACGAGGTGGTCGTCGAGTGGCCGCACCGCTACCTCGCCGCCGAGGCCGAGGCGGGCCGCATCGACGCGCGCACCGTCCTGTGCGTGCTGACCCACGACCCCAAGTTCGACGTGCCGCTGCTGGAAGTGGCGCTGCGGCTGCCCGCGGTCGGCTACATCGGCGCCATGGGCTCGCGCCGCACCCACGACGACCGCATCGCCCGGCTGCGCGAGGTCGGTGTCACCGAGGACGAGATCGACCGCATGTCGTCGCCGATCGGCCTCGACCTCGGCGCCCGCACCCCGGAGGAGACGGCCGTCTCGATCGCCGCCGAGATGATCGCCATGCACTGGGGCGGCGCAGGATCCCGCCTGGCGGAACGAGAGGGCCCCATCCACGCAGGCTGACCGGGGTGGCGTGGTGCGGGTGATCCCCAGCGCCTATCGTCGTTCCCTACCGAAGCCCTTGGCGGTGATCTTTTCGTGACCGACCTCGCACGCGCCGTGCGTCCGGGTCGGGGTTCGATCACCGGCTCGGACGTCCTCGTCGTCGCCGGCTACTTGGCCGCGGCGATGCTCCTGTACGCCGGTCTCTGGCGTGACCTCGACCGCGGCTACCTGGTCGCGAGCGACCAGGACCAGAACCTGTTCGAGTGGCTGTTCGCGGCGCAGGCCCACGCGTTGCAGCACGGCGGCCCGCTGCTGTTCTCCGGGCTGCAGAACGCCCCGCTCGGGGTCAACCTGATGGCCAACACCGCGCTGCCCGCGCTCGCCGTGCCGCTGGCGCCCGTCACGCTGGCCTTCGGCCCCACCGTCACCTGGACCCTGGTCCTGACCGGCGGCCTCGCCGGCACCGCCACCGCCTGGTACTGGCTGTTCTCGCGCTACGTCGTCACCTCGCGGGCGGCCGCGGCGCTCGGCGCGGGCTTCTGCGGGTTCGCGCCGCCGGTCATCTCCCACGCCAAGGCCCACCCCAACTTCGTCGTGGCGTTCCTCCTGCCGGTGATCGTGATCTGGCTGGTCCGGCTCCCGTCGGCGCGCCGCCCGGTGCTGCACGGGGTGGGGCTGGGGCTGCTGGTGACGCTCCAGGTGCTCATCGGCGAGGAGATCCTCCTGATCGCGGTGACGGCCACCGCGCCGTTCGTGATCGGCCTCGCCGTGGCGCGCAGGCCCGTCCCCCGGCAGGTCCTCGTCGGACTGGCGAGCGCGGGAGTCGTGGCCTGCGCGCTGCTCGCCTACCCGCTGTGGTGGCAGTTCTTCGGTGCGCAGAGCTACCGCAACATCGAGCACGGCCCGCGGGGCAACCCGCTCGCCGCGTTCGGCGCCCGGCCCACCCAGTCGGTGGGCGGCCTGGTGTCCGACACCTCCCCGCACCTCGCGATGAACCCCACGGAGGAGAACGCCTACCTCGGGTGGGCCCTCGTCGTGCTCGTCGCCGGGCTGGCGGTCTGGCTGCGCCACGACCTGGTCGCCCGGCTGGCCGCGACCACCGCCGGTGTCGCCGCCGTCCTGTCCCTCGGGGCGGAGGTCACCGTCGACGGTCGCCCGACGGGTGTGCCGGGCCCCTGGGCGCTGCTGTCGGAGCTGCCGCTGTTCGAGTCGGTGCTCGAGTCCCGCATGGCCCTGGCCGCCGTCCCCGCGGTGGGGTGCCTGCTCGCGCTGGCCACCCAACGGATCCTCGACACGCGGTCGGAGCGCCGCGTCGTGTCGGTGTCGGTGCGGGCCGCCTGGTCGGTCGCGCTCGTCGCGGTGCTGCTCCCGCTCGTCCCGCTGCCGTTCGAGACGGTCTCCCGCGCCCCCACCCCGGCCTTCTTCACGGACGGGGAGTGGCGGCGCTTCGCCGATCCCGGACGCACGATCGTGCCTGCCCCGCTGCCCCGGCCCGGACGTGCCGAGGCGCTGCGCTGGCAGGTCGACGCCGGCATGGGTTTCGCGCTCGCCCAGGGCTACTTCGTCGGGCCGTGGGGGGAGGACCGCGTCGGTGGCTACGGAGCCGCCCCGCGGCCGAGCGCCACGCTGCTCGACGCGGTCGCCACCACCGGAGCGGTGCCCGCGGTCTCGGACGCCGACCGCGCGGCGGCGGTGGACGACCTGCGCTTCTGGCGCGCCGACGCCGTCGTCCTCGTCGACGGCCCGCGGCAGCAGGAGCTGCACACCACGCTCTCCACACTGCTCGGCCCCGGCCGGCGCGCGACCGGTGCCTGGGTCTGGGACGTCCGCGGGATCACGCGCCCGGCGCCGTGATCGGCCCGGCGTGCGGGCGCGGTGGCCGCGCCACCGCCTCAATGCTCACGGACGGCAGCCAGTGCGGCGGTCACCTCGGCGTGGGAGGCGGTGCCGGGGGTGAGGCTCGCCGGGCGGTTCACCGCCGAGGCGAGCCTCCGCAGCGCCCGCTCGGGCGGGGTGCTCGGGTGCAGGGGCGCGTCATCGAGCGCAGCGAGCAGGGCCCGGGTACCGGGCGCGAGCACGTGGACCGCACGACCGCGCTCGCGCCGCTGCTGCAGGAGCCCGAGCTGCCCGAGCGCCCGTAGCCGCTGGAGCATCGGAGGCTTCGTCGTGCCGGCCTGCTCGGCGAGTTCCGCCGCGGTGGCGCCGCCGGTCGCGGCGGCGGCGGCATCGAGGGTTCCGCGTACCGAGTTCGGCGCCGCCGGGACAACCCGGGCGGCCAGCGGACCGCGCGGCAGCCCTCGCACGGTGTCGATGGCGGCGGCGACGGCGGTCGTGGTGGCGTGGCCCGGTTGCAGGCGGGTCGGGGTGTCGAGCGCGACGGCGAGGTCGTGCAGAGCCTGCTGGTGGCGGGTCTGCGGCTGCACCGGGACGGCGGCGAGCAGCTGCACGAGCCGCTGCGTCGCCTCGGGCAACCGGTAGGCGAGGTCGCGCGGGTTCGCCCCGGGTCGGGGATCCCTGGCCTGCCACACGTATCCCCACTCGACCAGGGCCTGCAGCCGCAACCGCACGGCGGAGGGCTCCGTCCCCGGTAGGCCCGCGGTGAGCTCGGCGACCGCGAGCCCGTCCGGGTTCCGGGCGAGTACCTCGAGCATCGCGCGCACCGAGTTCGACGGTGCCGGACGGCCGCGGGCGGGCAACGGGCCGTCCGGCACGTCCCGCACGGATTGGAGGATCTCCGCGGTGCGGGCGGTCGACGGTGAGACCGGGTCGAGGCGGTCGGTGCCCGCGAGCCGGAGGGCGAGCAGGGCGAGCGGGCGGCGCTCGTCGTGGTGGGTCTCCGGGCGGTCGAGCTCGGCGAGGAGCCGGAGCGTGGCCGGGGCGAGCCGGTAGCGGTAGCCGCGTGCGCCGCGGCGGGGCTCGCGCTGGACCAGGCCCCAGTCGAGGAACGCCGCCAGCCGCAGCCGCACCGCCGTCCGGTCCACGGCGGTGCGGCGGACGATCTCGGCCTCCGTCCACCCGTCCGGCGCCTCGGCCAGCAGGTCGAGCACCGCCTGCAGCGAACCGGACGGTGCGTGCGGCACCGGCGGCGCTAGTGGCGCCCCGGCCTGCGCGGCGATCGCGTCGACCCCGGCACGCACGCCCTCCCGGGTGACCGACGAGACGACGGTCGTCGGCGCGGAGAGCAGGACGACCAGCTCCTCCACGGTGGCACGGCGGCCGCGGTCCTCGACGGCCGCCGGATCCGCGAGCTGCGTGAGCAGTCGCAGGCCGGCCGCGGTCGGGGTGTGGACGACCTGCGCGGCGCGCCCCGGGCCGTCCCAGTCGATGTCGAGCGCGACCAGGCCCCACCGGCCCAGGTCGGCGAGCCGGCCGACGACCCCTGCCTCGCTGACCTGCTGGGCCCGCGCGACGGCTGCGGCGGTGGCCGGTGCACCGGCGGCGAGGGCGCGCAGCGTGCCCCACAGGGAGTCGACCGGGACCTGGGGTGTCGGATCCCGCTCGAGGACGCCCGCGACGGCGCGCGCCAGCGCCTCGGTCGAGGGCGAGCCGGGCGCCAGGTCGGCGTCGAGCGCCAGCAGCGGGGCGAGCGCCTGCACGGTGGCCCGGCGGTGCGGGTCCGCCACGACGACGGGGGCCGCCAGGTCGCCGAGCAGCAGCCGGGTGACCGCCCGGACCGAGTAGAGCTTGCGGGCGCGAGCACCGCGCCGGGCGTCGAGCAGGCCCCAGTCGGCGAGCACGTGCAGCCGGTGACGGAGTGCAGGCAGCGCCAGGACACCGATGCGCTCGGCGAGGTCCTCGGCACTCACGGGCCCGGCAGCGGCCACCGCCCCGAGCGTGGCCCACACCGAGTCCGGCGCGACGGGCCGGCCCATCGCGGCGAGCGGTCCGCCCGGGACGGCGCGGACCGCGTCCACGGACTCGCGCAGCTCCTCCCGGCGCAGCGCGGCGCGATCGAGCGCCGCGGCCAGCTGCTCCACGGCACTGCGGCGCGCCGGGTCGCCCGCCCGTTCCGGATGTGCCAGCTCGGCCAGCAGCTCCCGGGTGGGCCCGGGCAGGCTGTAGCGGGCGGTGCGACCACCGCCGCGGCGCACCACCAGCCCCGACTCCTGCAGGAGGTGCAACTGCCGCTGGAGCACCTCGTCGGTGAGGCCGGTGACCGCGGCGACCTCCCCGAGGGTGGCCCCGCCGGGTGTCTCCAGGGTGAGGAGCGCGGCGTGCGCGGAGTCGAGGCGCGGTCCGGTGGGTTGCGCGTGCAGGGGACCGTGGCGCATCGCGCGGACCGCGTCGAGCGCGCCGGTGATGCGCTGCACCGATCCTTGGCCAAGCTCTGTGGAGGGTGCGTCCAGCAGCCCGGCAAGCGCGCGCAGCCGCCGTTCACCGTCCTCACCCGGGTGCCCCGCCGCAGCATCCAGCGCGCCGAGGAGCCGCCGCGTGTGCTCGGGCGTGCGGTGGACCGTGCGGCCCGCCCGGGTGCCGCGTTCCACGAGACCCCAGGCGTGCAGCAGCCGCAGCCGCTGGTTCATCGCCACGATCCCCGGCACCGGTGACGTCGCCGCGAGGTCCTCTGCGGCGGTCCCCCGGTCACCCGCTGCGGCGAGCGCGTCCAGCAGGCCGCGGTAGGACGTCATGGGCGCCACCTGCCTGGGCGGGAGGGCACCCGGGGGCATGGACCGCACCGCGGCGACGAGCGCACCGAGCTCGGCCGTCTGCTCGCTGCCCAGCGGCAGCTCCAGCAACCGGGCCAGCTCGTCCAGCACCGCGGCGTAGCGCGGGTCGGGATGGCCGAGCCGGAAGTCGAGGTCGCGCAGCAGGGACCGGGTGGGTTCGGCCAGGCGGTAGAGGTAGCGGCGACGGCCGGCGTCCACGGGGAGCCGGCGCTCCAGCAGCCCCCAGCCGTGCAACAGGGCGACCCGTTGCCCGAGCACCACGTTCGACACGTCCGGGACGAGCCGAGCCAGCTGTCCGACCGACACCTCCCCCGCCTCGGCGAGGACGTCGAGCAGGCGTCGCACCGACCCCTCGCTCCGCCCGGCGAGCGGGTCGGCGGGCAGGGCGCCGGAGGGCAGCTCGCGGATCGCGGCGAGCACGGCGGCGAGGCGCTGCGTCCGTTCGGAGCGGGCGAGCAGCCCGAGCGGCTGGTCGAACCGGTCGCCCAGCTCGTCGAGGAGCACCAGGTAGTGCGGATCCGGCTGGACGGTGCGCACGCCCAGGTCGCGCAGCAGGTTGCGGGTGTGCTCCGGCAACGCGTAGAGGTAGCGGGCCGCCCCCGCGGGTGAGGCCGGGTCCGACCACCGGTCGAGGAGGCCCCACGCGTGCAACGCCCGCAACCGCCGGAACACCGAGATCGTGCTCAGGCCGGGCAGGGCGCGCGCGAGATCGCCGATCGGAACGCCGTCGGGCCGCGACCCGATCAGCTCGAGCAGGTACCGGACCGTCACGCGCACGTGATCGGAGGGCGGGAGCGGGCTCTCCGCGAGCTCGCGCAGGACGTCCAGCACAGCCTCGATGCGCCGCGTGGCGGCGAGTTGGACCTGCAGGCTGACGGGCTGCTCGAGCCACCCGGCGAGGACGCCGAGCACCTCCTGGTAGCGCCGGTCCGGGATCGTCACCCGGTGGTCGAGGTCGTGCAGCAACCGGTGGGTGTGCGCGGGCAGCCGGTACAGCGCCCGCGAGCCCTCGAAGCGCTGCTCGAGCAGGCCCCATGCGGCGAGCCTGCTCAACCGGATCATCACCGCGCGCTGTTGCGGACCCGCCAGGGCTGCCGTCGTGACCTCACCCGCTGCGGCGACGGCGTCGAGCGTCGCGCGCAAGGGCACGGCGATCGTCTCGAGGCCGCGCGCACGGTCCGGGTGCGCGGGGGGCGCCGGATCGAGCAGCCTCGCGATCACGTCCACCAGCTCGTCCATCGCGAACCGGTCGCGTCCCGGGTTGCGGCGCAGCAGCACCGCAGCCCGATGCAGGGCCGCCGCGTCCAGCGGGTCGGCGACGGTATCCGGGTGGCGCAGCGCATCGACGAACCGCAGGCCGAGCTCGGTGAGCTCGTAGGTGAACTTCGTCCGGCTCGGGTGGACGTGGTCCGGCTCGGGCGCCCACCGTGAGCCGCGCGGGACCACGACCAGGTAGCGGTAGTCCCAATCCAGCGCGCGCCGGGTGACGGTCACCAGTCCCGGCGCCAACCGGTGCAGCGCGGCGGCGTCGACGAACTGCCGGTTCGTCCCGAGTGCGACGGCGATCTCGAGGTTGCCCGAGCCCGGTGCCGCCCCGATCACGACCAGCAGGTCCAGGTAGCTCACCACGGGCGGCTCGTAGAGCGGGTCGATCCGCGCGTGCTCCTCGAGGGGGCTCGCCGGGTTCGCCCGCAGCCGCGCCACGGCTCCGGCGAGCGTCGCCAGCGGCGGTCGCGCCCGCCGCTCGCGCATGAGCAGGTCGGCCACGTCGAGGAGGGCGGCGCGGTAGGCGGGGTCGTCGACCCGCGCGGGGTCGGCGAGCACATCGAGGAGTGCGCGGACCGGCTCGCGCAGGACGTAGCTGTCCGCGCCCGTCCCGCGGTGGGTGATCTGGACCAGACCCAGCCGGCCCAGCCTCCGCACCGTGGCCTGCGCCAGGTCACGCGGGACCCCGAGGGCCTCCGCGAGCCCCGCCGCGGTCGCTCCTGGGTCGTCCCGGACGGCCAGCAGCGCGGCCCCGTAGCTGGTGGGCCCGGGTTCCCACAGCCCGCCGCGATCCGCATCGGGGTGCAGCGGGCTGTCGGCGAACCGCCGCAGTCGCGATACGGCGGCGGCGAGCTGCTCCACCACCTCGTCGCCGGTCCCCGGCACCTGCCGCAGCAGCAGGGCGAGCCGGGTGAGCTCGCGCCGGTAGGCCGGGTCCTCGATGTCCGCCTGGTGTGCCAGGTCACCGAGCAGCCTGCGGGCCGGCACCCCTACCCGGTGCACCGGCGACCGCCGCCCGGCCAGCTGCACCAGCCCGGCGCCGCGCAGCGCGTGCAGCGCTGCCGTGGTCTCGGACAGCGGCGTGTCGACGGCGATCCCGGCGGGCGTGGCCGCGAGAGCGTGCAGCGCGTCCAGGTAGGTGGGCGGGGCAGGCGCGACGCCTGCCGACCTGGCCAGCCGGCCCAGGACCCCGGCCACCTGCTCGGCGGTCCGCGCGTCCCACAGGGCAGGGCGGGTCGACAGCGCCATGGCCACGTCGTCCAGGAGCGCGCGTCGTGGTCCGGCGGGCATGCCTGCGCGGGCATCGACCCGCTCCAGCAGCTGCAGCACCCCGTCCACGGGCGCGTAGCCCGGCCCGGCCCGGCCGACGCGGAGCAGCCCCGCCTCCACCAACCGATCCACGACGGCACGGGCCTGGTCGGGCGGTGCGGGCAGGACCGTCGTCCGCAGCTGGGCCAGGCTCACCCCCGGGTTGCTCGCCACGAGCGCGAACAGCGCGCGCAGGGCCGACGCCCGCCCCTCGGGCCGGTCGCGCTGACCGGCCCGCGCGATCTCCGCACGCCGGACGCGCGCGAGGGTCAGCCGGATCGCCGCCGGCGCGAGCTGCTCGTCGTCGCGACGCCCGTGCCCGTCGAGCTGTGCGGTCACGAGCGCGTCGAAGCCCGTGTCCAGGAGCCGGTCCCGCACCAGCTGCCCGATCTCGGCCCGGACGTGCCGGAACGTCACCGTCCACGCCCTGCCGTGCACGTCGACCACGCGCAAGGCGACCAGCTCGGTGCGCATCCGTCCGAGCCCGAGCCGCTCCAGCTCCGCCTGCCAGCCGCCCCACTCCGCCGTGACCGCACCGCCCGGCCGTCCGGCGGGCGCGGCTCCCAGCCGCAGCGCGAACGCCAGAGCCAGCCTGCGGCGCTCGGCCGCGCCCAGCGGCCCGGTCGTGACGGCGCGACCCGCTTCCGGTCGCACCAGCGCGTGCAGCGCCGCAGCCGGTGGCAGCGGCATCGCCTGCACCGCGTCCTCGCGCAGCCCGTCCAGCCGCGCCCGTTCCCGCGCCGCGAGCAGGCCGCGCTGCCCGGCGTCCAGCAGGACCAACCGGGCCAGCACCTCGGCGTCGACGAACACCGCGAGTCGGCCCGGGTCGGCCGGATCCGGGGCGACGAACTCGACCACGGCGAACCGGCCCGGCAGGCCGGCGTTCAGCCCGGGCACGGCGTACAACCGCGGCCCGTACCCGCCCCACGTCCCGGCCGGGTCGGCGAGCCGGTATGCGGGCCCGCCCCGTGCCACCTCCCGCAGCGATCCGCGCAGCTCGGCGAGCAGTCGGACGACCTGCGCGTGCTCGGAGTCGGTCAGGCGCGTCGGCGCACCGCTGCCGCGCAGCACCGCCACCGCCCCGCCCTCGCGGGCCCGCCCCTGGTCGTCGGTCGTCCCGTCGCCGGGGAACCCGATCCCGTGGCGGGCGAACGCCGCCCGTCCGATGGCGGTGACGCCGCGGTTCTCGGCGGCGCTGTTGTCACCGTGGAAGTGCCCGCTGTTGACGTCGAGGTGGATCCCGCCCAGCGCGCCGGCGGCGCTCCGGGTGAACCGTGCCTCCCCTGCGGCGATCACCGGACGCCCGTCGGCCACCACCGGGTGCTTGACGCGCACCTCGCCGAGCACGGCGCTGTGCACGGTGCGCGGCGCCACCCAGAGCGTGCCGTCGCCACGCAGCGCCCAGATCACCGTCTCCTGTCCGAGCATGATCCGCTCGGCGGCGCGGCTCCCGACCGGAGCCGGAGCCACCAGGGCGTGGGTGGCCTCCCGCAGCTCGGTCGCGAACACGGGCGCCGCCCGGTTCTCGAAGCGCGGAGCGCGGGTCAGCATCGCCTGCCAAGCCAGGTCGACAGCCGCGGGCCGGGGCGCGGGCGGGATCGCCCCGGCCGCGTCCAGCAACGGGCCCAGCACCGGCCCGACCAGCACGACGCCGCCGTACCCGGGGTCCGCCGGCAGCAGCGCCACCAGCTGCGAGGGGCCGCCGGTCGCGGCAGGGGTACTGACCAGTCCCGCCCCGGTGGAGCCGTCCCACGCGAGCGCCGCGAGCGCGACACCTGCGCCGTCGGCCATCGGTGCGGCGACCGCGCCGCTCGTGATGACCGCCCCGTGAGTGTCCTGCCAGCGGGTTCCCTCGAGGAAGTGGACCATCACTCGCGTGCGGGGCCGCGCGGCCACGACGACCGGGATCGCACGCCTCGGGAGGGGGGCGAGCTCCAGCGGCGCCATCGGCGCCCGCGCGAGCCCCGGGTGCTCGACCCGCAGCACCACGAGGCCATCGGTCATCGGCAGCGCCGCGAGGACGCGCCGCGACGGGCGCGGCAGGACGGTGCCGTCGAGCAGCAGTGTCTCCCCGGCGAGGTGGAGCCGCACCGCGTGGATCCGGCCCCGCCGCGCACGGCCCCGGCCGCCCGCCTCGCCGAGGTGGGCCAGCACGTAGCCGGCCGGCCCGTCGGTCCACAGCAGCACGCCCGGATCGGCCTGGCCGGGCCGGCCGTCGCCGGACCCGACATCCACGAACCGGTCGAGGACCGCCGGTGTCAGCCCGCCGAGCTCGCGCGCCTGCAACACCGAGCGCCCCGACTCGCCCACGACGCGCACGAACACGGTCGGACCGTCCGTGTCGAGCCCCGGGTCGGACAGCATCGGCAGCGACGGCAGCGGCGCGATCCCGCCCAGCTGCGCCTCCGACAGCTCCGGGCGAGCCAGCCGCGTCAGCCCGTGCCGGAACAGAGCGCGGCGGGTGGCCGCGCTCGGGCCTCCGCCGAGGCGGGCGAGCACCAGCTCCGGATCGCCGAGCACGGCGTCCAGCGCTTCCCGGTCGTCACCGCGCAGCACGGCGAGGACATCGGTGTCGACGTACAACCAGCCGTCGCTGTGCGCCCAGATCCAGGTCTCGCCCCGCACCCCTGCGATCCGCAGGCGCGCGTTGAGGACCTCGATCGCACGTACGCCGTGCGCCCCGTGCCGCGCGAAGTCCGGAGCGGTCATCCCGCCGGTGAGGGATGCGATCTCCGGCGCCCCGGCCGGGATCTCCGCGGCCACGGGGGCGCGGGCGAGCACGGCACCGATCACCGCGGGGAAGCGCGGCGGCAGCTCCCGGCGCGCCCCACCGTATAGCGGTTCGTCGCCACCGGGCAGCAGGACGTCGACGTCGTCGAGCAGGTTCACGCTCGGCTCGGCGGCCACCTGGTCAGCGGCGGTGCGCGCGTCCCGCAGATCCGCGGCGAGCCCCGCGGCGTGCCCGTCGTGCCGCGCACCGCCGTGCTCGCGGCGGACCAGGTGGAGGTCCCGGTCGAGCTCCGCGAGCACCTCCTCCGGTTCGAGCTCACCGAAGCGCCGGGCCCGGTCCGCGAGGTCGAGGAAGAGCGCGTCGGTCACAGCCGCGCCTTGCCGGACCGCCGCGCGGTAGCGCGTCTCGGTGCTCTCGACGAGCCGCAACCACGACCGCAGCGCGGCCACCCGCAACGGATCGTCGAGCTCGTCCGCGGCGGAGTGGATCTGCACGAGCAGCATCCCGAGCTCCCGCAGACCGGCGTCGCTCATGATGCGCTCGAGCTCCGCCTCCACGCGCTCGACGAGCTCGTCGAGCTCCCCGGCGAGCCGTTCGGCCCGCTGCTCCGCGGCCTGCGCAGAGAAGTCGATCGCCGCGGCCACCACCTCGTGGTGGCGCAGGAGCGCGTCGCCGTGGTGCGGGAACTTCCCCGCGATCTTGCGGTCGCTGTGCTCGGCCACCGTCGGGTCCGCGGGGAAGGTCACCCCGTGCCGGGCGAACGCCGACCGCCCGATCGCCAGTACCACCGGGTCGTCCGGGGCCCGGACACCCAGCGTGTAGTGCCCGCTCAACCCGTTGATCCCGAGCCCGACCAGCCGGGCGCCCCGCAGCTGCGCCACCACCTCGCCCGCGGCGAGGACCGGTGCACCCGCTCCCGCGAGCACGGCGTGTGTGGTCGGGCCCCGGCCCAGCCACAGCGATCCGTCGAGGCGTACCACCCAGATCACCGGGCGGGTGGCCTCCAGGAACGGCTCGAGCGACGACGCGAGCAGCGACACCGCCTGCGGGCTGCCGGCGCTCACCGGTGCCGGGTCCGCGCCCGCGACGACCCGCCGGAGCTCCTCCTCCAACGACTCGGGCTTGCGGTTGTCCAGCTCCTCCAGGCCGGGCACGCCCCTGCCCGCGCGCAACCGGGCGATCACCAGCGCGGCAGCGACCGCCGCGGCGTGGTCGTCGTGGTTCGCCGCACCGCGCTCGGCGAGGTGGAAGCGCACCTCGTGGTCGATGACCTCGGCGAGCCATGCCTCATGCAGCCGTCCAGCGGCGACGTGCTCCCGGATCTCGGCCACCATCGCCTCGGTCATGACGACGACGCCGCCCGCTGCCACCTCCACGCGCGGGTCGCGCCAGCCGAAGGCCACCAGGCGTTCCAGGACCTCGATCAGCTCGGCCGGGAGCAGCGGCGCCGCCGCCGCGGTGTCCAGCACGAGCACCGGCGGTCCCCGCGGCATGCCCGGCAACTCGCTCGAAAGCGGCCGGAGGTGCTCGACCAGTGCGGGCAGCAGTTCCACCAGTTGCTGAACCTGGCTCTCGGACATGCCACCGAGCGCGAGCGGCCCGCCCGAACCTCCGGCGCCATCGGAGCCCGGGCCGCCTCGCCACCGCCCGAAGAAGTCACGGAGCTTGCGCCGGCCGCCTCCGGCACCCGACCCGCGCTTGCTCCGGAGGAGGGCCTCGAAGTCGGCGGCGAGCTCCTCGTGGCGCTCGGCCAGCGCCGCGAGCCGGCCCGCCACGGCCTCGCTCGCCAGCAGGTCGGACACCACGAGCAGCTGACGTGCGGCGTGGTCGGCGTCGCTCCGGCCGTGCCCGTCGGCGAACGTCGCACGGGCCTTCAGCCGGTCCAGGTCGCGTCCCAGGGACCCGAGCTCGAGAGCGATCCGCTCCGCCGCGACCCCGAGGTGCCACAGGTCGTCGCTGCGGACCTGCAACGCCGCCACCTGCGCGGCCAGGTCGCGGAACCGGGCGCTCTGCGGCGCGTGCACCAGCAGCGTCTGCACCTGCAACAGGTGCGCGCCGTCCTTGCGCAGCAGGTCCAGGTATCCGGGTTCACGGACGTCGGATCCGGTGCGCAACCGGTCCGCGAGCCCGTCGAGAGACTCCTGCACCTCCCGCAGCGCGTCCTCGATCCCCCCGGGCTCCCACGTCCCGAGCTCGGTCCAGTGCTCGGATGTCGGAACCGGGACCGCTTCTGCAGTGGTGATCTTCGCATCGAACTGGGAGTTCAGCTCCGGCCCCGGACCCATCACCTCGCCGTGGGTCCCGACCGACACGGTCATCGCCACCCGGCCGGTGGCGTCGAACGCCGGCGCCCCCGACACCCCGGCCACGAGCATGGCGAGCACGGTGACCATCCCGTCCCTCACCGCGATCACCGGTCCCTGGGTGACCGTGAACACGCCTGCCGGGTAGCCGATGACGGTCAGCAGATCTCCCGGTTCGACCGGCTCGCCGCGCAGCGCAGCGATCTCCCCGCGCACCGGCACGCGCGCCTCCGCGAGGTCCACGGTCTGGTCGACGAGCCCGGCCCCCATCTCGACGTGGCGCCGCTGCCCCCGCCGCGCTGCCGCGGGGTCGGCGTAGGCCTCGAAGGGGACCGTGCGCACGTGTGAGACCGGCTCGTCACCGATGCTGTGCTCGGCGGTGACCGTCTCCGCCTGGTGGACCGTGAACCGCACCCGCCCCGTGGTGGAGCCCTGCTCGGGCGTGCCGGCCTCGACGGCGTAAGCGGTGCCCAGGCTCTGGCCGATCTCACCGCGCTCCTCGAGGACGCTGCGCCGGGCTTCGGCGGCCCGGTCCGGGTGTTCCAGCAGCCCGCCCGGGGCCCCCTCGGGCACGGGGTAGAAGCCCACGACCCGGTGCCGGCCCGGCGACGACTCGTTCGTCACCAGCTCCAGCTCCCGGGTCTGCGCGCCCCCGTGCCACGGCATCGTCGCCACGGGCTCGTCGAACCGCACCCGCGTCACCCGCACGAGCACGGTCACGCCGTCCGCCACCGGCACCGGCACCGGCGCCGGCGCCGGCGCCGGCGCCGGCACCACGGTGTCCCGCACCGCGACCGGTGCCGCCAGGGCGGCACGCGCGAGCAGATCCAGCGCCCCGGCCGGTCGCTCCGCCGCCGACCCCGCCGGCAGCCACGGGGCGGTCACCGCGACCAGCCGGTTCAACCCGCTCGCCGCCGGGGCGTCCTCGAACGAGGACCCGTGGTCGCCGGGTTGGTGGACCTCGAGCGTGCCGTCCCGAACGGCGAGCGCCCAGATCGGGGCATCGTCGGTGTCGCGGACCGGGACGAACGCGAATCCCTCGAGGCCCTCCAAGCCGGTGTCGGTGCGGAGCTGGTCATCGGTCAGGTCGACGCCGAGGACACGAGCAGCGGCGAGGCGCCGGCCCAACCGGCTCGCCCGCTCGTCGCCGGCGTCGAGGAGCCTGCGCAGGTCGGTCAGGAAGTCGCGACGCACCCGGCCGTGGACCTCGTGCGCCACGAGCTCCTCGAGCATCGCCTCGGTGATGACCACGACACCGCGCTCGTGCCAGCCGAAGGCCAGCACGTCGGTCCACGCCCGCCGCTCGGCGGGTGACATCGCTGAACGCCACCCCTCCTCGGAGAGCACCCACACCGGGGCGAGGCCGTCCCGGGGCCGCCCGCCTTGCCCGTCCATCTCGGCGTCGTACAACGCGCCCTGGCGTTCGAGCTCCGGGAGCGTACGTTCGATCTCGCTGCGCAACGACGGCGAGGGCGCTCCGTCGTCGAGGCCGACCACCCGGTTGCGGGACCCGCGCCCGCCCGGTCGCCCCGGGTCGCCGGGACCGGGACCGCGGCGCGGCGCACCGTGGCTCCGGGTCGCGGCCGGCGGTCTGACCACCGCCGGTCCCACGCCGGCCCCGGGCAGGGCCGTCGTGACCAGCGCGACGACCAGTGCCACGGCCGCGGCGACGGCGCGGACCGGTGCCCGGTTGCGCCCGTGCATCACCGCGTTCTGGGCGGTCGTCGTACGGGCGCCGATCCGCTCGCGCACCTGCGTGAACACGGCGGTGACCAGGCCGGACGCCGCGCGACGGAGCCGGTGTGGCTGCCCGGGCCCGGAGCCGGGGCGCTGGGGCCGGGCCGCAGGTCCGACGCTCTCCAACGCGCTGATCAGGTACGCGTGCTCGTCCTCGGTGAGCTCGACCGACGCTCGCCGCGCTGCGCGGGCGGCGAGGCGCCGGTCGCTCCCCCACCGCGGGGTCCACCCCGTCTCGAGGAACAGCGCCCGTGCCGAGCCGATGTCGTTCAGACCTCGGGCGGACAGCTTCGCCCCGATCGTGCCCGCGGTGGCTCCGTCGACGCCGGCATCTTCGAGCGCCGCGCGCAGCTCGTCCAGGGTCCCCACCCGCAGCGTGGCGATGAGGTGGGCCGCCACGGCCGGAATGACGACGACCGGGATCACCAACAGGGCCAGCCGCAGGTTCCCGGCCGCGACGAGGTCGCCGTAGGGGAGCCCGGCCGCGACGCGGTCGCCGACCAGCGTGGAGTAGTCGCCCAGCAGGGCGGCGGAGACCGCGACGCCCAGCGCGATCGTGGCGGCCTTCGCGGTGTTGTTGAACGAGGCCCCGGTCGCGCCCTCCACCCACCGGTTCAACGGCATTCGCGCCCAGGAGGACAGGACACCGCCCACGGTCAGCAGCGCTCCGAACGGCCACAGCCCCGGGGCGAGCAGGAGCCAGACCGCCGGGGCCGCGAGCACGACCGGCAGCAGCGTGACCCCGCGGAGCACCCGGGCCTCGCTGACCGGCGCAGCCGGCACGTCCCGGCCCAGCATCGCGGCGATCGCCCCGCGGCTGCCCAGGAGGACCTTGAGCCGGACCCAGGCCGGCCCGGTGAGCATGGTCGCCACCCCGCGCACCGTGATCAACACGCTGACCGCGAGCGCCGTGGTCGCGAACACCGCGTGCGTCGGGTCGTTGAGCAGCACCAGCTGGTCGACCATCGTCCCGCCGAGGGCGGTGGCGTACAGCCCGGTCAGGGCTGTGAGCAGCGGAATCGACAGCAGCGCCCGTGCCGGCCCGTGCGGCGTGCCGGCCAGCTGCCGCACGCCTCCCACGATCGACGACCACACCGACGGCGGAGCCCGCGGCTGCGCTCCCCTGCCCTCACCGCGCATCAGCACCCACACGGCCAGCGTCAACGCCGCGGCCAGCACCGACAGCGCGAGCATCGTGGCCTGGATCCCGACCACGGCCATGCCCTGCCCGATCGCCACCGGCAACACGAACTGCGCGGCCTTGAAGGCGGTCTCGTAACGCGCGTCCCGGGCGTCCTTGAGCTCCCGCGCCACCGGGTGGTAGCGGTCCATCCGTCCGCGCACCAGGCCGCCGGCCGTGCCCATCGCACCCACCACGAACACCAGCGGCATGAACAGCACCGCTGCCGTCGACGATCCGAGCGCCACCAGCGCCGCCGAGCCCGCGAGCCCCATGACGAGCACCGGCACCATGTTCTTGATCAGCCGGTCGCCCAGCAGGCCGGCCGCGAGCCCGACGCCCGCGGACGCGGACGTGCTCGCCGCTGACTGCCCGAGCACCCAGGACGGCGACCGGTCGTAGTTCTCGGCGAACGCCGTCGAGGAGATCCCGGGCGCGCCCGCCGCCTGACCGGGGAAGGCCCCCATCAACCCGGCCAGCGGGGCGATGAACCGCGCCCGACCGAGCACGGCCACCTCCCGGGCCCGCGCCACCTGCCGGCGCGGGTACCCGGCGGCAGCGGCCGCGTCGGACGCCGCGAGCGCCGATGCCCGCTCGGCCTCCTGCGCGGCGGACATGACCCGTTCCAACTCCCGGACCTCGCCCGACAGGCGAGCAGGCAGCCGGTACGGACCGACGTCGCGCAGGCGCGGCGGCACCCTGCGCAGCAGCCTCGTGTGCACGCGCTCGGCCCGCAGCAGCTGCCGGCGCGCCACCGCCCGCGCAGCGGCCCGACCCAGATCACGAGGGGCCGAATCCGCCGCACGATCGGCCGCGAGGAAGCGCCTGAGCGCCTCCCCCCGTGCTCGACCCGCAGCGACCAAGCGATCCGTCATACCCTCGACCGCCGCGGGCAGGCCCCGCATCTCGCGCAGCTCCGCGGCCGTCCCGTCGATCTTCCGGCTCACCCTCCGCACCGGCGCGAACAGTCGCTTCACCCCGGCGCGGTCGCCATGCGCGCGTCGCGGCAGCCCGGACAACGGCCCGGTCCGCGCCTCGGCCCGGTCCCAGATCGCCTCGCGCAGCACCTCGCGCACGGCCGCGGCCACCTCGACGGACGAACGCCGGGAGAGGTCATCGTCACCGACGACTGCCGCGAGGTCCCGCGCCATCGCCGCCCGCAGGGTCGCCGGCGCCGCCTCCCACAGCTGCCCGAACACCTCGCCCGCAGCGAGCACCTGCCCCTGCGGGGCGCGTTCGATCCGGAACAGACCGGCGTCGACGAACTCTCCGAGCGCCGCCAGCTCGGCCGACAGCAGGGCGAGCCCCGGGCCCTCACCACGGCGCCCCGGCACGCCCGGCAGCTCGCCCAACGCCCGCTGAAGCACCTGCAGTGGCGCAACACCCGTCTCTCCGGGGACGCCGAGCGGCCCGGCGGACGCGATCGCGTCCCACGCGGTCTCCCTCGCCGCCCACGCCCGCTTCCGCTTGACCGAGGCGCGCCAGCGCAGCGACGCCACGGCAACGGCCGCCGCCACCCCCGCAACGACCCACATCACGAGACCGCCGCCCGCCGTCGGGGCACCCGCCGCGGAGGTCACCGCAGCAGCCGGTGCGGCGAGCCCGACCAGAACACCGATCGCGGCCCCGCCGGCCACCACCACGGCCCGCAGGACCAGGCGCGACAGCGATCGCCGCAGAGCTGTGGCCATCCGCCCGGCATCCGAGTCAGCGCTCGCCGCGCCTGGCCGCCCGGTCGGGTCGGCCTCGGCACGGCCGGCTCCGACGGCCGGTACGTTCAGCGGCCGCGCCAGGACCTGCTGTACCACGGCTTCGTCCAGCGAGGCCTTCGTCCTCCCGCCCCCCGTCAGCCTTCGGTGGATCGACCGGTTCTCGACCTCGTGCGCGCGCGTGTCGTGCGCGCCCCACCGCACCCCCTTGCCCTCCAGGTCGAAGTGGCCTCGCTCGTGCTCGACCACATCGGCGAGCAGCCCTGCGTCCCGTTCGATCTCCGCCAACCGGTGCTCCAGCACCGTGATCACGCCGATGACCTCGCCGGTCCGAACGTCCCGGTCGCTGAACCCGAACGCGATCAGTCGCTCGGCGAGGTCGACCGCACGTGCCGGCGCGACCTCGAGCTCCTGCAGCTCTCGGATCAGCTGCTCCCCGCGGGGGACGAAGAAGTCCTCCTGGGGACGCAGGCCCGCGCTCACGGGGCCCCGGCTCAGCGGCGGGCGGCCCGCACGCAGCCTCGCCGCCACCGCGCGCCGCCACATCGACACCAGCGCCGTACGGACCAGCGCCGTCTCCTCCCTTGTGAGAGAAGGCCCCTTGGCCAGCGCGCCGCCGTCCAGCTCACCCGACCCGTCCCCGTCGCCCGACGTCCTGAGGCCGCGCGCCCACTGCCGGACGGCGACGAACAGGTCGCGCCACATCGTCGAGGCGTCGTTGACGAAGATCGGCGTGTCCCACGTGATCTCGACGTCGTCGGGGTCCGCTGCGCGCTGCAGCAGATCGCGGCGGCGGTGGTTGCCCTGCAACACCACGCCGGGTGCGAGGGGGTGCGTCGCCATGAACTGCCCGTCGGCCGGTGTGAAGACCGCCCGCAGCAGATCGGACGCGGAACGCCCCGACGCCCTCTCGACCCTGGCGGACCGGGGCGGGTTCCCCGCTCGCAGGTCCGCCAGATCGGCGACCTTCGCGTTCGCCCTGGGACGGCGGCCCTCCAGCCGCCAGACCAGGAAGCGGTTGCCGAGCCAAGCCAGCGGGACCGCGAGCAGCCGGCGCGTCTGCCAGACCAGCGTGGACAACCCGGCCACCGCGGCACCGCCGGTCCAGCGGTGGATCGCTGTGCGGGGCGCGGTGCTGCCACCCAGGTGCGGGGTGAGCCGGTGCAGCACCCACAACGCGGTGGCCGCGGCCCATCCGGAGATCGCGGTGACGGTGGTCGCCGCGGCCGGATCGAGCGCGAGGACGAGGCCGACTCCCGCCCCGACCAGCACCAGCCCGGACCCCACCGCCACGAACGACGACCGGGCACCGGGCCGGCCCGCAGGAGGGCTGTGGGTCAGCCGGGCCCGCCACTGCTCGAACCGCGACACCCCGAGCATCGCACCGACGACGAGGCCCGACAGCGCGACCGCCGTCACCACCAGCGGCCACTGCCGCGGCCACAACGCCAGCACTCCCCAGAGCACCAGGCTCACGTTGCCCGCCGCCCCCATCACCCGCAGGTAGGTGCCCCCGAACCGGCCCGGCCGCGTCGCCTCCACGATGCCCAGCACGCTGTTGTAGGCGAACGCCACCGTGAGCACCACCGTGGCCGCCAGCATCACCGGGTCGTACGCCACCCACCCGTTCTGGAACATGAGCAGCGCGTTGCCGACGTTCGAGGTGATCGGGAACGCCACCCAGGTCACCAACCACCCCGTGCTCCGGTTGAGCCGCTCCCCGAGGCGGCGCACCCGGAGAGCGGTCGCGGTGACGACCGAGAGCCCGAACATCGCGACGGTCGCCGTGTACAGGCCCGACGTCCAGGCGTCGAGACCGGACCCGGAGGACGCCGTGGCCGGGACCAGCGACAGCAGGTTCACCACGAACGAGCCCAGCAGCGGCACCGCCACGAGCACGCCCAGCCACCCGCCCAGTGGCGACAGCAGGTTCAGCCCGCCGCGCAGCGCGAACGCGGCGTTGCTCGCCTGGTCGGGGAACAGCTGCTCCGCGGCCGCCACCGGAACCGCGACGGCCAGACCTGCCACACCGAGCAGCACCACCCGTACGAGCTGCTGGGAGGGCGGGCCGCCGAACCCGATCGGCGCCGCCCACGTCCCGGCCCCGACGAGCAACGCGCTGAGCGCGATGAGGGCGCCGCGAGCCACGTCCGGCGCGGACGCCGCCGAGTGCACCACCCAGACGCCGGCTCCGAGCGCGAGCATCGAGCCGACCTGCAGGACCAGGTGGGGCAGGAGGCGGGCGAGGTTCGCCGCCCGCCACCGCTCCGCCGCCAGCTGCAGGTACGCGTGCACGAAATCCGCTGCCGTGAGACCGGTCGCGCGCGGCGACACGTGCGGCGACCACGCGAACCGCAGCGCCGAGCCGGCTTCCAGCCACGCCGCCCGCAAGCTGCGGGCCCCGTTGCGCAGCAGAGCGCGCCAACGTCCGATCCTGATCAGCCGGTCCAGGTTTCGGGACACCACCACGCCCGCCGTCAGCACGGCCACCGCCCCGGCGGCGACCACCGCGGCCAACGGACCCGCGGTGACGGCGAACAGGCCCACCAACGCTGCGGCGCCGAGCGCCACCGCGGTCCGGACCTCGACCGCGCCGGTGTCGCCGCGCGCCCGGGTGGTACCCGTACCCGTGCCCGCGGGCCGGGTGCCGCCTTCGCGGGAGCTGGACCCCGGCGCGGCCGGGCTGATCGTCGACCCGTCCGACCCGCTGCCGGTTCCCGGGCCGTGGACGGGGATGACCACGGCGGTCCGGTCGTCGAGGGAGCCGGCCGCCGCCGCGGCATCGACCAACCGGCGGGCGCCCGAGGCCGGGTCGTGCATGGCCGCGGGCACATCGAGCACGGCGGCGAGGTCCTCGGGCCGGCGGAAGGGATCGGACACCCCGTCGGTGACCAGCACCAGCAGGGCGGGACCGGCGACGGTGACCGTCGTGGTCGCCGCCGCGGGCGCGGGGTTCTGGCCGAGCACCCGGGTGGCCACCGAGGTCGGGTCCCACGCCACCTGGGTCTCGGCGCTGTGGCGGGTGGCGAGGTTGTCGTCGGAGGTCAGCTGCCGCACGGTCCCGTCGGCGTGGACCAGGTAGGCCCGGCTGTCCCCCACCCCGATCAGCACGATCCGGGCGCCGTGACCGGCCTGGGGCTCGACCACGGCGGCGAGGAAGGTGGTGGTCTCCGCGGTGACCGCACCCGAAAGCGGTGTGGTCGCGGCGGCCGCGGCGTCGAACGCCGCTCGGGCGACGTCTTCCTGGGCGCCCGAGCGTGGCTGGTGGGCCGCGGCGGCGAAACCGGCCTCGGCCGCCCGGTGCGCGGCCGAACCGCCGGCGTGCGCGCTCCCCTGCTGGTCGGCGAGCACACCGAGCACCCGGCCCCGCGCGGTACCCGCCCGCCACGTGTCGCCGTTGCGCCTGCCCACGTCGCCGGCCGCGGTGGCCGCTCCCGCTCCGTGCACGGCCACGACCTGCGCGGCCCCCGCGAGCCGGCGCCGACCGGAGCTCCCGTCGAGCTCGGCGCGCAGGACGGGGTTCGACTCCAGGATCAGGTCGCGGCGCTGGCCGTTGGCCAGGATCGCGTCGTTCAACCGGCTCCGCACCGCGTGCAGGTGCCCGCGCCGCGCGGCCAGCAGGTCGCCGCGGGTGTGCGGAACCCCGCCCGCGATGAGGATTCCCGAGTACCAGGGCAGGCGGACGCGCGCGTGGCGGGCGTGGGCGACGTGGAGGCGCGCCAGCTCCCCGTCGACCGCTGCGAGCTGCGCTTGCTGTCGGTACATCTCCGCCTCGAGCCGGGCGAGCACGCGCCGCTTCAGCCGCAGCTCCACCCGCTCGGCGCGCTCGGTCCGCGCGTTCGCCACCCGCTCCCGCAGCTGCCCGATCCACGCGCGCGACTGCTCCGGCAGCCGTCCACCGACCGCGCGGAACAGCAGTCGGGCGGGCCACGTCACCGCGCTGAACAGCCACCGCACGAGCGTGAGCGGGGTGACCTCCGCCTTCCTGCCGAACGCCTCCACGCCGACCTTGAGCAGGGACACGCGCAGTTCGAGGAAGTTCGGCAGCGCCGCTGCGGCCGGGCCGATGCCGAGCCCGAGGTGGAGCTGCGCGACGTGGTTGGCGAACCGCCACGCCCGCACCGACCAGTCCTGCGACACCACCCAGTGCGCGAGACGGCGGACAGGGTGGAACCCGACCACGACCGGCGGGGACGCCCCGACCACCATCTTCTTGCCCGGCACGTAGAACGCGACGGTGAAGACCGAGATCCGGAACAGGTGCGCCACCACCGCCTGCAGCTCGGCACGGCCCAGCAGGAACAGGCCCAGGAGCCGGTTCTTCTTCTTCGGTGCGCGCTTCGCACCCTCGGCGAGGTCGAGCACCGAGCCGTACCCGTAGTTGCCACCGCTGAACTTGAGGTTCATCCGGACAAGGCCGTTCCAGAGCTGGAAGGGCAACGGCACGACGATCGAGACCAGCTGCTGGGTCCCCACGACGAAGGCCCGGTTCCACAGCGCCGCGCGGAGCCGGGCGCGCAGCGTCCGCCGTTCTGCCGGGTCCTGGCGCTTCAGCTTCAGGTGCAGCAGCTGGTACGCGTACCCGCCCACCGGGCCGATCCACTCCTGGAACCAGGTCGGGTAGAGCCGCCACTCACGCTGGACGGACACCGTGGGCCCCGCCGGCGTGCTCGACCGGTCCCACAGCTCCCGCACGTAGGCGGGCGGCGACCACACCATCCGCAGCGCCGAGACCGCGCCCTGCCACACCGGCCCCCAGTCGGGGGACCTGGTGCGCACCGCCGCGCCCCAGCGCGACCCCGCCAGCGCCGGGCCGTACACCGCGACCGCGACCAGCACCACGGTGGCCGTGCCGATACCGGGCACCCACGACGCGGCGTTCGACACGGCACCCGCCGTGACGCCGGCAGCGGTGTCCGCCCCGAACAGCTGACCGGCCAGCACCGGAACCAGCACCGTGGCGATGCGTCCCGACCACCGCAGCGCCGGCGGTGCCCGCGGGTGCACGCTCCCCCGGAGCCGCGATCCCCGCAGCCCGGCCACCCCGCGCGCGATCGCGACCGCCACGGCGACAGCGCCCACCGCGGCGGCCACCAGCACCGCGGGACCCGTACCCCCGAACAGGTGGACCGCGCCGACAACCGCGCCGACGAGCGACACCGCGCCCACCACCCCCGGTCGAACGGAGCCGGAGTCGCGACGCGGCGCGGACGTGCCGGCGCCGCCCGACGGGACGGCGCTGCCCCGCGCTGTGGTCCCCGTCGTGGTCCCGGCCGGCCCGAGACGGATGACGACAGCCGTCTTGTTCCCGGCGCCTCCGCGGCCGGTAGCCGTATCGATGAGGGCGTCGGCCGCCGGGCCCGAGCCGGACGCCGCGGACACCACGGCGCCCAGGTCATCGGCGGCCGGGAAGAAGTCGTGCAGCTCGTCGGTGGCCAGGACGACCGTGACGGCCTCGCTGACCTCCCGCACCTCCACCCCGGGCTCGAACGCGGCGTCGCGGCCCAGCCAGCGGTTGATGTACTGGACCGGGTTCGGGGTCGCCTCGACCTCGTCGTGGTGCACCTCGCTCCACGTGTGGTCGCGGGTGACCTGCTCGGTGCGCCCACCGGACCCGACGAGGTACCCGCGGCTGTCACCCACCCACACGAAGGCGAGCTGCACGGTGCCCCGGGTGGTCGGGGTGGCCACCACCAGCAGGAAGGTGGTGGTGAGGCCGCCTCTCGCGATCGCCTGCTGCGCTGCGGCGTACGCGGCTCGCGCGACGTCCTGCCCGGACGCGGCCGGGTCCTGCGCGAGCGCCGCCTCCATCGCCGCGGTCACCGCCGCCTGCGACGCCGGGGTTCCGAGCGCGTTGCTGCCCTGCTGGTCGGCGACCACCGCGACGATTCGCCCGTTCGCCGCCCGCGCCGCCGCCATCGCGTCGAAGTTCTGGTTGTCCTGGTGGCCCGGGTCGGTGCGACCCGCCACGCCGTCGAAGTCGAACCCGAGTCGCCCCTTCGCGTCCTGGCCGTCCCGGGGCAGCGTGCCCGAGCGGGTGACGCCGGAACCTTCGGTCACCGGCGGCACGTCGACCCGCGGTGACGGCAGGGCAGGGGTGGACGGGGAGGCCGTTCCGGGCCCCTCCTCGGTCGCGCGGCGGGCCGCCAGGTTCGCCACGAGCGCGGCCCGGTGTTCGAGCAGCTGCGCCCTGCGCCACAACAGCCACGTCAGCGGGTTGACCCATTCGCCGGTGACGGGCAGCGGATCGACGTCGCGCGTCATCATCGCCGCGATCAGCGCGTTCACCTCGCGCAACTGCCGCTCGACGCGGGGCAGCCGGGCCTGCTGGCGCGGGATCGTCGCGTCGTACAGGCGCAGCACTCGCCGCTGCACCCCGGCCTGGGCGCGGGCGCGTCGCTCCGCCAGGCTCCGGCGCCACAAGACCTTGCTCCACAACGCCTCGGCGGCCCGGCGCACCCGCGACGGCAGACCCGCCCAGTACCGGTGCGCCAGCTCGCCCGCGGCCGTGACCTGCTCACCCAGCCACTGCGCGGGCCGCGAGGCCACGACCACGTCCTTCTTCCCGCCATCACCGACGATCTTCTGCAGCGAGGAGCGCCCCTCGACGAAGTTCGGCAACATCGCGTTGCGAGGACCGATGCCGATGCCGGGCTGGACCTGGGTCAGGAACTCGAACGGCCGCCACGTGAACGGGCTCCAGCCGTGCACCGCGAACCAGTTGCGCATCCGCAGCAGCAGGTTGAACCGCTGCCACCCGACCAGCCTCGGCGGCGCGACGACGCGCTCGATCTGCTTGCCCGGCACGATGAACGCGATCACGAAGAAGTCGACCCGGAACAAGCCCAGCACGTAGACCTGCACCGACGCCCGCACGAACCAGAACGTGCCCGCCGTGCGCGGCCGCTTCAGCGTCCCGTCGGAGACGTCGACGAGGTCGAGCACGCTCAGCGCACCGAGGTTGCCGGCGCTGAGCTTCACCCCGGCGCCGAACAGCCCGGTGTCGATCTCCGGGCCGACGGAGGGGAAGTACCACGGCAGGCCCCCGGTGAACGCCCGGTTGTACCGCAGCTTGCGGAGGTACTCGCGAGCACGCTCCCACCAGGCCGTGACCGCAGCCCTCCGCTGCGCCAGTCCGCGCGGTCCCAGCTCGCCCTGCTCCCGCTTGAGCCAGACCTTCGGGGCCTTGGGCCCGCGCTTGAAGTGGAGCAGCTGGGTGATCGCCATGGCCGCGGCGAGGTGCTTGTTCACCATCCACAGGACGGCGTACTGCAGCCCCGTCACGTAGAGGCGGTGCTCCCAGACCAGCCGCTTCTTCCACCACTCCCGCGCGTGGCCCAACCGAGCCGCCGCTGCTTCTGCCGTGGCCCGCAGCCACGGCGGTGCACGGGGGTTCACGGGCGTACGCCACGAACCGACCCCGACCAGCACCCAGCCCGCCGCCAGGGTCGCGCCGCCCCACGCGGTCAGCGCTCCCGAACCGGCCACCGCGATCCAGATCCCGGCGCCGGCAGCCGCTCCGGACAGGAACCGGAGCCCTCTGTGCAGCAGTTCCGTACCGCGGTCACCGGCACCAGCCCGGCCCTCGCGCAGCCGCTTCCACACCTCGGTCGCCCGCTGCATCGCCCGTGCCCGCACCGGACCCGGCAACGCCGCAGCGCTCCGCCGGGTCGGCGGCGCCGGGGACGACATCATCCGGTCCAGGCGCTTCGCGGTCTTCTCCGCCTGTTCCAGCAGGTGGTGCCGGACATCGCGGTGACCGTCGAACACGGGGTCGCCGTGGCGCGCGTCCGGGTGTGCGAAGTGCAGCTCCTCGTGCTGGAAGACGTCGAACAGCCAGCCGTCCAGCGGGCCCTGCAGCTCCCGGGCCCGACCGTGGTGGCCCCTGTGGCGCGCCTCGACGATGACGTCCCTGATCCGCTGGATCCGCTCGACCAGCTTGGCGTCCATCGCGACCAGCTGCTCGCTGCTGCCCACCCACGCGAACGCGACCAGGTCGTGGACCCAGAGCCTGCGCGCCACCCACGCCGACATCCCGCGCACCGGCAGCAGCCGCAGCACACCCACCGCCGTGCCGTCCGCGCCGCGCACCTCCACCGGTACGACCACGGTGGCGCCCCGCTGCCTGGCCAGCCAACGCGCCAGCTTCCCGCGCCTCCGACCGGTGAGGTCTCCGCCGCCGCGGCGCAGCGGCGCGCCGGTGCCGATGCGGGTGGTGGGCTCGTCCGCGATCTGCCCGCGACGCGGACCGGGCAGTCCGGCAGAACGCGTGCCGGCGGAGGATACCGACGGCCAGGTGGCGACGGCGAGAACCGCAACCAGCAGGTTGGCGCCGAGGGCAGCCGCTGCCGGGACGATCGCGCCCGGCACCGCGAGCCCGATGGCCAGGAGCACGCCGGGCGCGGACACCGCGAAGAGGATGAGCCGCCGGCTCGGCGGCCCTCGGATCGGGCTGGCGGCGTGGAGCCGGTGGAGCGCGACGAGGGCGACGCCCACGGCGGCCGCGGTCGCCAGCTGTGTGATCAGGCCGGCCAGGGCCAGCACGGCGACGCCGCCTGCCAGCAGGCCCATGCCCATCGCCTGGAGCAGGACCGGCACGCGCGCGGTGCGAGCCGGGGTCTGCGCCCACCATCCGGTGCCAGGGCTGCGCGGCTCGCGGCCCGGCCAGTGCTGGGGCGCGGTGGCGCTCAAGCGGCGCAGCGCCGTGAGCAGCCGCGTGCGGGTGTTCTCGTCCCAGTCGAGCCCGTGGCGGTCGGCCAGATCCCGGATGGCACGCGCGCCGAGCTCCTCGGACCGCCAGGCTGCCCGCATCAGGTCGACGAGCTCGACCGCCAGCCGCCGGACGTGGCGCGGCGCACGGTCGTCGACCGCTCGGTCGAGCAGTTCGGAGAGGCCGTCGAGGGCACGGACGGGGAGGTCGTTCGTCCGCCACCAATCGAGGAGCAGGGCTGCGCGCAACCGCGCGCGCTGCGCGGACGGGGACGGGGACCACCGGTGGCCGGTCTCGGCCTCCGCTCGTTCGAGCCGCTCGGCGGCTCGCCGGACCGCCTTCGCCGCGCCGGCCTGGGCTGCGCGGGCCTGCCGGAGCTCGGCCCGAGCCGCTCGCTCGGTGCTGGGGTCCTTCCGCACCGCGGGCGGTCCCGCCGACACCGCAGCACGGCGGTGTGCGCGCATCGCGAGCTGGTGAATCCTGATGGCGGCCCGCAGGCCCGCCCGCGCCCGGTCCACCTCGGCGCGCTGCGGGTCCGAGGCCTGGAGATCGGCGAAGCGCTGATGGGCCTTCGCGGTCTCGGCCCGCAGCTGCGCAACCCTGACGCGAGCCTTCTCGGCCTTCTTCGCAGCCTTGTCGAGGACACGCTCGAGCCGCTCGACCGCGGCGAGGACGCGGGCAGCTCTCTCGACGTCACGCGGGTCGCCTGCGCGCTCGGATCGCTCGAGCGCCTGATAGGCCTCCTCGGCTCCCTCGAGCGCCTTCCGGGCTTGCTCGAGCTCGCGCTGGGCCACCCGGTGGCGCTGGTCGGCGTTGGTCAGCGCGTGTGATGCGTCGGCGTAGGCCTTCCTGGCCTGACGCAGCTCATGGCGTTGCCGTGCGCCATCGACGTGGGCGGCGTGCTCGTCGAGCACGGCTCGGTACTCGGCAGCCTTGGCGCGCGCCAGCGCGGCGCGGGCGCGCCACTCCTGCTCGAGAGCGGCGGCCCGCTCGGCTTGCGCGCGTCCACTCCGCCGCGTCTGCGACGTCGTGGTCCGGTCCTCGTTCTGCTGCCCGGTCAGGCTCGACTGCCAGCGGCTCCTGTCGCGCTTGAGCGGCGGAAGCTGCAGGGACCGCTGCTGCCCGGCGGTCGCATCGCGGATCTGATCGGCCTCGTGCCGGTAGGCGTCGGCGAGGTCGGACCAGTACTCGTACTCGTGCTGCGCCTCGACGATCGCGGCGTCGCGGGCGGCCTCGGCCTGGCGTTGCCTGGACTCCGCCCTCTTGCCGGCCACGTGCTGGCGCCATGCACCCTTCTCCTGCCCGAGGCGCTTGATCAACCACCAGTGCGGTGCGGAGACGTGCGCAGGCCGCAGCGCGCGCTCGAGCCGCCCGACGTGGTCGCGGTGGTCGAATGCGCCACCGGACCGCCAGACCGCGCCGCGCTCGATCATCGGCCCGTCGTTCACGGTCTTCCGGAGGAACGGCACCAAGACCGCCCGGTGGCGGTACGACTCGCCCGTGTAGACGGTGCGGGTGGTGTCGACCCTCTGGTCGGGATGCGTGCCGAACTCGCGCAGCCAGCGCCAGTCGTAGGCGGGTGTGCGGTACGCGGGCGCTACCAGCTGCGTGTCGGTCGGGGCGGGCGCCTCCTTCTCCAGGTTCGTCTTCGGCTGTGCATGGGGTCGGGCCGCCGCGGCAGCGGGATCAGTGCGGTTGCCCCCGGTCCGCTCGACCGTGGGCGCGGTGTGGGACTTCTGGCCCGCGATGTCACCGACGCGGGCGCCCGGCTGCTCGCCGAGTGCCCGGTGCGACGACGCATCGACCTGGCGTACCTGCCCCGCAGGACGTGTCGGCGTGCCGGCCCGCTCGACGAGCGGGAGCTGGTAGAGCCCACCCGCGACCGCGGTCACGGCGACGGCAGCCGTCAGCTTCCTGGTCTTGGCAGCGAGCCGTCGCACCCAGCCGGAGCTGACCTGGCCGTGGTTGAACTCGCTCACGGTCGGTGCCGGATCGCGCTTGCCGTGCGGGCCCGGGCCGCTCTTGCGGCCGGCCGGCGCGCCGTGCACCGCGGAGGCCTTCACGTCGTGCTTGCGCACGGTGGTCGGCTTGCCGGTGCCGTGCTCGACGGTCCGCACGGTGTAGAGGTCGTACCTACCGGCGCCCGGAGGCCCTCGCTTGGGTGAGACGAGCAATCTGTCGCCGGCGGCGGACCCGGTGGTGGCCGGGGTGACGTGCTCGGGTGCCGGCTTCATGCCGGGCTGCCCGGTCGCCGCGGCCTGGTCGACGCCGCCGTTCCCGCCCGACTGCTGCGTCGCCCGGCCACCCGTGGCGGCGCTGTCCGGTGGGACGACCGGCTTCCTCGACGGCGGCGCCGCCGGCTCAGGGCGGGGCGGCGTGCCGCCGCCGGTCAGGGCGGCCGGCAGATCGCTCGGGGAGGCGCCGGTCTGGCGATTCCCGCCCTGGCGCTGCCGCTCCATCCCGTTGTGCTGCTCGTCGGCGTGGCCGGGTCGGGATTCACCCTCGTAGCGCATCTGGGTGCCGACATGGGCGCCGTCGTCGAGACGAACGGCGGCGGTGCCGCCCTCGCCGAGGATCTGGAGGCCTCCCTCGCCGAAGGACCGTGACAGGCCGCCCTCCGCAGCCAGCGCGTCACGCAGCTGCCCGGCGTCCTGGATGTTCGGGTCCTTCAAGGCGGTGACGACATCCTCGACGGACATCATCTTGTTCTCGCCCATGATCCGCTGCACGCGGCTGGTCACCGACCCTGCGCCGGCCACGGACTTCGCCCCGCGGGCGGCGAGATCAGCGGCTTTCGCCGCGGCTGCGGCGAAGCGGTCGGCGAGCGCCGTGACGGACCGACCGACCCGACCGCCGTCACTCGCTCCTTCCCGAGGTACGGCGGGGGGCGCCGACGCCGCTGGTTCGCCCGGCCGCGCGGCAGGGGCGGCAGGGGCGGCGGGACCGGCGGGATCAGCACCCTGCGCCGACTTCGACTCTCCCGGCGCGCGAAGGGAGATGGTGCCGCCGAAGCGGGAGGGGGCCGCCGTCGCCGGGGCCGTCCGGCCGTCGCGAGCACCGCCCTCCGCCATCCGGCCGGCCGCGTCCCGGTACGCGCCCCTCGTCGACTTCGCGGCGTTGCGGTACGTCAGGTTGGTGGCATCGGCCGCGTTCCGGTACGCCCCGGACGTGATGTCGGCGGCCTTCCGGTAGGCGTCGTCCGCGGTCTTCCGCGCCTGCTGCAGCGCCTCCGGGGTTCCGGCGGCGGCAGCCTCCCGGTAGGCGCGGTTCGCTGTCTCGGCCGCGTCTCGATGTGCGCGATCCGCGGTCTCTGCCGCGCTCCGCTGGTAGCCACGGGCCTGCGTGTCGGCCTGTGTGCGCTCCCGGGCCGCGGGGCCCTCGGCGGCGCGGCGTACGGAGCCTTCGCTGCGCGCCGGAGCCTCGAGCCGCTCCACGGTGCCCGGCTGGTCGCCCGGGGTGCGGGAACCGGCCGTGTTCGTGGCGGCCCACGCCTGAGCCGATGGGCCGCGCCCCCGCGTCCGCTGGACGTAGGCACCGCCGCTCCCGTTGTGGCGCACCTTGTAGCGGGACTGGCCCGTCCAGTGTCGAGGTGCGCCGCTGATCGCCCCGGCCACGTCGGCCTGGCTGACCGGCGCCGCCTCTGTCGAGGTGTTCAACCGACGGGTGAGCGTGCCCACCGAGATCTGCGCCTTGCTGGACGGCAGCAGCTCGTTGATCCGCTCGGTGAGCGGCCGGCTGGCGGTCCCCGCCGTCTCGCCGCGTAGCAGGCCTCCACCACCACGTGCCGGCGTGGCCGCCGTGGGCCGCCCGTAGCGCCCCACTCCGGCCGCGCCCATGACGGTGGCCCCGAAAGCCAGGTTGTGCACCGCCATTTCGCGCGTGCCAGGCGTCATGGAGTCCCAGTCCCGCACCGTGTGGTAGGCGCTCTCCACGTACATCCCGGCGAAGGAGGTGTGGGCGACCCCGCGGTAGGACGTTGCGGCCCCCCGGACCACGGGGTTGGACGCCGCCCGCGCCGACAGTTTCGGCAGCGCCGCGGAGCCCAGCCTGCCGAACCCGATCGGCGCGGTGGCGAGCATCAGGACGTCCGAGCGGGCGGTGGCGTTGGTCAGCGGGTTGACGCTCTGGTTGTGCTTGTGCCGCTGCCAGAGGTCCTCACCGGCGGCCGCGGCGTAGTAGGACGCCCCGCCGGCGATCAAGGAGGTGCCGACGACGGCGACCGGGATCGTGACGGGGGCACCGATGCCGGCGGAGCCGATCGTGGCGGCGGCAGCAGCGACATCCAGCGCCATACCGGTGAGGATCATCACCGGAGCGGCCTTCTCCATGACCTTCTCGGAGGTCGAGGTGTGATGGGCCGAGGTGATGGTCAGGTCGAGCTCGCCCCCGGTCGTCGGGTTCTTCGCCGACAGATCGCTCAGCGCGATGATCTCCGAGTCGTCGGCCAGCTCGTTGCGATCCCGGTAGTTCTTCAGCGAGGTGTAGGTCCCACCGGCGGCATCGATGAACCGGTACTTGCCGTCCTTGTTCCTGACCCGGTACAGCGCCATCGGGGTCCACTCGTCCTGGCCACCGTGGCGGTACAGGAACGGGACGGTCTCGGCCTTCGCTCCCTTGCGGCCCTCGTCGCGCAACGCCTTGAGAACGGCGTCGGCGGCGCCCTCGTCGCCGCCGAGCTGGGCGAGGAGGTTCTTGCGCCGCTTCTCGCCGCTCCCGAGACTGGCGATCTTGAACGTGCTCAGCGCGAAGTCGTCCACCGACTGCTGCGAGGCCAGGTCGGCGAGCTCGTCCTTCGACAGGGACCTGATGTACTTCTCGAGCGCCTTGGGCGCGTCGTTCCTGTACCCGGGCTGCCTGACGTAGGAGCCCAGGATGGGGGTGGTGTCGTCGTTGACGGTGGGCAGGCCGATGTCGGCCTCCCCGAGCTTGCGGTTGCCCTTGAGCTTGTTACCGGCCGCGCGCTGCTCCGGGTTGCGGCTGAGCGCGGAGTAGTTCAGCGACGCCACACCGTTTGCCCAGGCGAGCCCCTCGACCAGCTTCTTGTTCTTCTTGTCCGCCGACAGCGCGGTGATCGTGTCGTTCAGCCGGTCGAGGTCGGCGTCTCCCGCACGCAGCCGGCCGGCCCACCGCCCATCACCCGAGGCGCCCGCCCACGCCAGGTCGCCGGAACGCGGGTCGGCGCCCACCCCGCTCGCCTTGGGCTGCACCTCATCGATCGCACCGTTGAGCTTCTTGGAGTCCTTCTCCAGCGCCTTGTACCGCGCGTCGAGCGCGTCGGTCTTCGCGTCGAGACGCAACGCCATGGCGTTGTCGTACGGTCCGGCCTTGAAGGCGATCACGTTCTTGCGGTGCGCCGCGGCGTCCTTCTCGTAGGCGGCGGTCTGCCGGTCCTGCCGGGTCTGGTGAGGTCGCAGACCCAGCAACGCGATCTGCGACGGGTCGTAGCGCAGCCCCGAGTTGCCGCCCTTGCCCCCCTCCAGCTTGGCCAGGGCGCGTTCCTCCACGGTTGGCCGGTCCGGGTCGTACGCGCTGCCCGGGCCAAGTGAGCCGGCGACCTGGCTGTAGTAATCCCGCACCGCAGGATCTCTGATCAGCTTCGGGTCCGCGGCCTTGACCTTGCGCCGCACGTGGGTGGCGTCATCGACACCGTTGAGGATGCCGCGCGCAGCGTTCCACTCGGGTAGGAACCCCGGGTACTTCGCGTTCAGCGCATCCACCTTCGGCTGCAGCCTCGCGCGCTCCGCAGCGCTGGTCCCGCCACCGCTGGCGTTGGCCTTGTCGATCGCATCGAGGGTGGGCTCGATGTCCTTGTCCCAGACCTTGCCGTACTTCTTGTGCAGCCGGTGGTCATCGCTCTGCGCGCCGAGGTACTCCCCGGCCATCAGGTCCCGATCGGTCTGGGAAAGCTTCGGGGACAGGAAGCCGGTCTTCGGGTCCCGCTTCTGGAGCGCCCGGTCGTAGGCCTTCCTGTCCTCCGCGCTGAGCTTGGCGCGCGCCGCCTTGGTCAAGGGCAGCAGGCCGTCGCTCACCTTCCAGTCGATACCGAGCTTCTTGGCCGTCTTGCGCATCTCCTTGGCCAGCGCCTTGTCCTCGGGCGTGTTCAGGGACGGCCGCAGGAAGGTGTCGTCCAGCACCAGCGCCCAGGATTCGTCCGGGTCGCCCTTCCACTCGAACTGGCGGACGCCCTTCGAGCCCTTGCACTTGCCGCTTCGGCAGGAGTAGCCCTGGTGGGAGCCATCGGCGTTCTCGTAGAGCAGCCGGGTGCCAGGCATGGAGCAGTGCTTCTTCGACTCGCAGTGGACGTCGTCCTTGACGCTGTCGGTCACGGTGGTGCCCTCGGCACTGGTCCCGCTGCACCCGCCTCGCAGGGAGCTCGCCGAGCAGACCGCGAACCCACCGTTGCCGTGGTCGTCCCGGTTGACCTGGGTGTACTGGCACGAACCCCAGCACGACTGCCGGTCCCCGTCGGGGGTGTAGGTGGTGATCTTGCGTCCGGCGTTGGTGATCTCCCGGTAGCCGCCCGGCGTCTCGCCCTTCCCGGTGGCAAGGTGCTCGACCCAGTGGCACACGTCGCAAGTGGTGTTCTTCTTGCTGATGCCGGGCCCGCTGACCGAGCAGTGGCCCGCGCAGTCGAGCACGCCGCCCTTGCCGTCGCGGCCGGGCGAGCTGCCCTTGAGCTGATCGATCGCGTGCCGACCCTGGTAGACGACCTTCGGGTCAGGCGAGTTGATCTTTCGGTTGTCCCGGTTGGTGACGACGTAGCCCTCTTTGAGCGTGATGCGCCCGGTCTGGCCGGTGGCGAAGTCCCACGTCGCCGGATTGCCGGCGGCGTCGCGGGTGGTGATGGTGCTGACGTGGTCGGCGGTCCGGCGCGTCTCGTTGTCGACGTCGATGATCACCTTGTTGCGGTCGGCCCTGAACGTGTCGCCGTCCGCGGTACGGAAGAAGCCGGCGCCGTTGAAGGCGACCTGCGCGGGGGCACCGGCCTTGGTGCGGCCCACGAAGCTGCCGCCGGCCTTGCCGATCTCGACGTGGTCGATCTTGCCGGGGTTGCGGGGGTTCGGGGCGTCGACGGTGCAGGTGCCCGTGCAGTCGCCGTAGAAGCGCTTGTTCTTCCCACCCACGAACGTGGCCGCCGTGGTGTTTCGCGACGTGGTGGAGCGCGTGACGGTTCCGCTGACGCCGTCGCGCATCGCACCCTTGCCGGCGATCATCCCGGTTCGGTTGCCGTGCTCGTCAGCGGACAGCCGGAAGCCGCCGCTGCTGTGCGCCGTGTCCCTCGACCTGCCCTGCCCCGTCGGGTTGCTCCCGCTGAACTGGTGGCCCTCCTTCGCCGAAGGGTCGTACCGGCCCTTCTGACCGTTCTTGCCCGTGATCTCCATCGGCTCGTCGCACTCGGGACCGCAGGGGTTCCCGTGCTGAGCGCCGTTGGACTCGGTGACGACACCGGAGTCGCGGATCTGCGTCTCGACGGTTCCGTCGGTGTTGCGGACGATCAGGGCGACGTCGCCGTCGGCCTCCCTGACGGCGAGGATCTCACGCTTCTTGCCCTTCAGCTTCTCGGCGGCCGCGAGCGCTTCCTGGATCGTCTTGTAGGGCTTGAGCTTGCCGCCCTTGCCCTTCGTCCCCTTGGCCCCCGGCGCCGGCCCGACGAGGACGAACGTGTTGGCACCGCCTTCGCGGAAGCCCGGGCAGCTGCCGGTCGTGCACTCACCCCAGCCGCCGTCCTTCCCGCCGTTCGGGCCGGCCACGGCGTGCGCGGTGACGCCACAGCCACCGTTGCTGCCCGAGCACTCGGTCCAGTGGTTCGCGCTCCACTTCCGCGTACGGCCGGACCCGGGGTCGGTGTCGGTCGCGCCGGCCGAGTCGGCCGCGTGCGCTGTGAACGGGGACGCGCAGTTCGCCGCCCCGGAGCAGGTGGCAGAGGCCTCGGCGTGGTTGCCCTTGACGTAGGCCCGCACCGCGACCGAGACGCCGCCGCCGCCCATGCCGCCACCACCGGAACCGGAAGCAGACGCCTCGGCCCACGACTTCGTCCGGCTCTTCTTCCGGTCTCCGGCGAAGGCCGACAGGCTCGCCTCGTAGTGATGGCTGCAGCTGGTGCCCGCGCTCCCGTAGCAGGACGCCGACGCGTTCGCAGACTTCGTCCCGTCCGGCGACACGGCCGAACCCGCCTGCGCGGTGACCGCGACCCAGCCGCCGCCCATGCCACCCGAACCCGAACCCGAGGCATCAGCGGATGCTCCAGGAGCGGAAGCGGCCAACCGCGCCGAGTACGAGTAACCGCACGAAGTACCCGCGCTGCCCTGACAGGACGCGGCGGCCTGCGCCGACCCGTTGCCCGCCTGCGCGGAGGCCGAGGTCGTCACCTGGCCGGCGCCCGTGGTGCCCGCACCGTGACCGGCCGCATGCGCCCGTGCCGCGCCGCCGCCCGCCCGCGCGGAGGTGCTCGCCCGATAGGAGTAGCGGCAGCCGGCGTTCTTGCTGCCCTGGCAGGCTGCGGCAGCCTGCGCACCGTCGGCGCCGGTCTGGGCCTGAGCGCTGGTGCCACACCAGCCCGAGCCCTCCCCGCCACGGGCACCACAGCCGGCCGAAGCCGCGGCCCGGTTGCCACCGGTGGCCGAGCCGGCCTTGCTGCTCGCGGAGTAGCTGTGCCGGCAGGTCGAGCCCGAGCTGCTCTGGCAGGCCGCCGAGACCTCGGCTCCGGACTCGGTCGCTCCGACCCGACCGGAAGTGGCGCACTGCCCGTTCTTCCCCGCCGAACAGTCGGTGCGCGAGGTCGCCTTGTTGACCCCGCCCAGCGCGGCAGCACGAGCCGTGCCCTCGGTACGGGTGCGGCACCCCGTGCCCGCGCAACTCGCAGTCAACTCGGCGACGCCCTTGGCCGCGAAGCCACCGGTCGAGGACTCGCATCCGCCCGCCGTAGCGCACGTGGCGGTGGAGCTCCCCTTGACCTTCGCCGCGCCCACGGCGTTCGACCGCGACGAGGTACGGGTGGCACATCCGGTCTTCGAGCCGTCATCGCAGGCTGCGGACACCGTGGCGGTGGTGGTGGCGAAGCGCTGCTGGGTCTTCGCCCCCGGCGCGGCGGACGCCGTCGAGGAGGTGGTGCTGATCTGCGCCCGGCAGGCGGTGCTGCCGGCGCAGCCGGTCGAGCCCTTCGCGGTGCTGGTGCTGCGTTGGCCCTTCGGTCCGGCGGCGGTGGTGACGCTGCCGGTGAGCGTTCCGGTGCAGCCGGCCTCGGGGCAGTCGATCTGGGAGCCGGCCTGCGCGTTGCCCGACGAGCCGGGGAGGGCCTTCGCCTTCTTGCCCTTGCCGGTCTTCTGGCCGGAGTCGCGCCCGGTGGAGGCGGTGGCCTCGCTGGTGGTCCCGCACCCGCTCGCGGCGGCGGTGCAGGTGGCCGCGGTCTGCGTGCGGCCCGGCGTGCCGCTCGTGGCGCCCGTGGTCGCGGCGGTGCACCCGGCACCGGCGCACTGCGCGGTCGCATCCGACTGCGCCAAGGTGGCCGGCGCCCCGGTGACCGGCTTCGCGGCCTCGGTTGCGGTCTTGCGCGCTGCCTTCGCCGCCTTCGCGGCCGCGGCGGCGGTCTTGCGCTGCGCGGCGGTCGCGCCCTCACGGGCGGCGGTGTCTGCAGCCTGCGTGGCGCGCTGCTCGGCCTCGAGGGCCTGCTGCTTCGCCTGTTCGGCTGCGTCGTTCTGCTGTTCTGCGACGATGTCGGCCACGACCTGACCCGACCCCGCGGTCGAGCTGGTGGAGGCCTGGCAGCCGCTCTCCGAGCTGGTGCAGCTGCCGGTGGAGGACGATCCGCCCGCCGGTGGGCCGCGCGCGCCCACCCCGCCGCTGCTGGTGCTCGGGCCGTCGCTGCCCGATGCCGAGCTGCGCGCGGTGCCGGAGCAGCCCTCGGACCCGGAACAGTCCAGGGTCGCCGAGGACATCGACCAGCTCGACGCGCCGGGCACCGTCGGCGCACCGGAGCCCGCCGAGGAGCCGGGGGCCGTGGGCGCGGGCGGCGTGCTGGGCTCGTCCGGCCCCGGCATGCCCTGCCCGCCCTGGTCGCCGGTGTCGTCGCCACCGGTGGTCCCGCTCGACACCGTCGCGTTCTCGGTGGAGCGCGCCTGCACCAGCGGGGCGATGCTGTTGGCGTCCGGTCCCGAAGAGGCGCCTGCGTTCGTCACGGCCTGGCAGGAACCACCCGACACGCCTTCGCAGGATCCCTGGCCGCGCGAGCCGCGCGCGTGCGGGGAGGTGGCAGGGTCCGTCGCGGACGCGGCGCTCGTGACCTTCCCCTCGCAGACGCTGTCCCCGGAGCAACCCAGCTGGGCTCCCGCGACCGACGCCGCGGACGGTCCGGCCGGGCGGCGACCGGCGTGCAGCGGCGTCGCGCTGTCGGCGGCCAGTTCTGCGGTGACGCCGGGCCCGGTCGAGGACACCGAGCGCGTCTCGGCGTGGCAGCTGCCGCCCCCGGCCGTGCACGTGGTCGAGGCCGTCGACGTCCGCGGCTTCCCGCCCGCCACGGCACCGTCCCAGGCGGCCGAGCTGGTGCCGGCGCTGCCCGAGCAGCCGGCCGACTCGCAGTCCACCGACGCGCTCGCCGAGGACGTGCTGGACGGGCCGCTGGTCGCCTGGCCCTTCACCGGGAGCCCGGTCTTCGGGTCGATGCGGAGGTGGTCCGGCGCGCTGGATGCGTCCGAGGTGGTCTCGCCCCGGCAGTCGCCGCCGGTCACCGTGCAGGTCGCGCTGCTCGACGACCCGCGGCGATGCGGCGAGACCGCGGTGTCGCGGGCGCTCGTCGAGCTCGTCGCCTTCCCGCCGCAGGAACCGTCGCCGCCGGAGCACTCCGCACCGGCCGCGGCGTGCGAGACGCTGACGGGGCCGGACACCTGGGCCACCCCGGGCGTCGCCGCCGTGGAGGCGTCACGGTTCTCGATGCGGCTGCCCGCCTCGCCCGAGCAGGAACCCCCGGCGCCGCGGGTCTCGCAGGCCGAGCCGGCCTTGCTGTCGCGCGTGCCCGTGATGTCGCCGGAGGCCGCGGCCGTGGTGGCCGTGCGGCCCGTGCCCGTGCAGGACGCGGTGGAGCAGTCGGCGCCGGCGCGCGCGTCGCTGGAGGCGTCGAGCACCGCGCGGCGGGTCACACCGGTGACGGAGGCGGCGTCGCCGGCCGAGTCGCCCTCGGAGTGCGCCACCCCTGCGCTGGACGACGCGTCCGCGGCGCAGTCGCCGTCCGCGGTGGTACAGCCGGCCGAGCCGCTCGTCGTGCGGACCGCGGGCTTCTTCGTGGAAGCCGCCGTGGCGGTCGGGGCCGTGGTCGAGACCGATGCCTTCGTCGTGGTCGAGCCCGTGCCGGAGCAGCGCGTCGCGCCGTCGCAGCCGGCCTCGACGTCGGCCGAGGCCCGGTACCCGTCGCGATCCTGCTCGTCCTCAGAACGCTCGATGCTGCTACGCGCACCGCACGAGCCGGCCTTCGTCGTGCAGCCGGCCGTGGACCCGGCGTCGCTGGTCCAGGTCGATGCCGGGCGGGCCGCCTTCGTCGCCGTCGCGGCGGCGAGGTGCGCCGTGCTCGCGTCCTCGTCGGTGGTACCGGAGGCCGAGCCGTCGGTCCGGGTGGAAGCCCGCCCGGCGCAGCCGCCGGCCCCATCGGCGCAGCCGGCGTCCGCCTCCGCGGTGACCGTCTCGTCCTCGTCGACCGCCACCGCGGCCGAGCCCTCACAGCCCCCGGAGGCGGCCGTGCAGCGGTCCGACGCCGAGCCCTTGTGCACGGTCTTGCGCGACACCTTCTCGGCGGCGCTGCGCCCGGCCTTCGCGCCGTCCGCGCCCGAGTCCGCCCCACCGCTCGCGCTGCCCGAGCACGAACCGCCGTCGGTCCGGCACTCGGCGACCGCATCCGAGCGGTCAGCGCGGCTGCTCTGCGCGCAGTCGCCCGAGCACGTGCCCGACGCGGACGTCGTCCGGCTCGAGTCGCGCCCGGTCTCGTGCGCCGCCTTCTCGGCGGTGTCGCCTGCGGCCTTGCCGCCCGTCTTCCCGGACGTCGCGCTGCTGCGGCAGTTCTTGCTCGACCCCTTCAGCGCGCAGGACGCGGACGCCTTGGTGTCGCCGACGCGGGTCGAGACCCCGCACCCGGTCGAGCTCCCCGACACCGCGATGCACTCGTCGCGGTCCTGCTCTCCGTCATCGTCCTGGCTCACCGCTCCGCAGGCGACGAACACGCCACTCGACCCGCACCCGGCGGCGGAGCCCTTCCCGTCCAGATCGTCGTCCTGCACGGTGTCCGGGGCGTCGACACCGGCCGCCTCGCGCAGTTCGTCGGTGGACTCGTAGACCTGCTTCGTGGCGCGCTCGTGCGCCTTGACGTGCTTGCGGTACGTGGCCGCCTTCATCTCGCCCGCGGAGACCTTCTTCTTCTCCCGCTTCAGCGCCGCCGACCGCTTGCCGATGTCGCGCTGCCCGTCGAGGACCTCGTCCACCAGCTCGGCCCGCTCGGGCGAGAGCTGTGCGCTGTCCGACTCGACCTGCTGCGACAGCCGCTCGTGCTTGCGCTGCTTCTCGGCGTAGGACTTCTTCGCCTTCGCCGCCTTCTTCTTCGCGGCCGCCGCATCCTTCTTGGCGGCTGCCGCCTTCTTCTTCGACGTCGTCTTCGACGGCTTCTTCGCGGCCGCCTTCTCCGCGGCAGCGAGCTTCTTCTTCTCCTTGGTCAGCGTGGCCTTGCTGTCGGCCAGGTCCAGCCGCCCGTCCAGGACCCGCTCGGTCTGTTCGGCCGAGTCGTCGTACTCGCGCTCGTCCTCGTCCTCGTCGGACCGCTCGTCGTCCGACGTCGACCGCAACACGCTCGCGCGCGGGGGCGCGCGCTCACGGGCGTGCGAACCGCCCCGCTTCGCCCGACCCTCGTCGGCGCTCGCCCGGTCGGCCCGCTCCTGTCGCAACGCGTGCCGGTACGCCGTCTGCGGCGCCTCGCCGGCGTCCGCCTTCTTCTTGTGCCGCTTCGAAGTGGCAGCCTTCTTGTGCCGCTTCGAGTCGGCGGCGGCCTCCGCGCGCTCCGAACGCTCCGCGTCGAGACGCTCGGCGACGTCCTCGAACTCCTCGCCGAGGCGCTCCGCGGCGGCCTCCACCTTCTCGCGCAGCGCGTCCGCGTCGATACGGCCGCGGGTCTTCTCAGCCTTCTTCCGGTCCTTCTGGGCCTTCCGGCCGCGATCGGCCTTCGCCTCCTCCGCCGAGCTCTCGGTGGGGTCGGCCTCGTCCTTCTTCGCGGCGGCCTTCTTCGCAGCGGTCTTCTTCTTAGCTGGCTTCTCGCCGTCTCCGGCCTCCGCCTGCTTCGAGGCGTTCTTCCCACCGTGGCCGGCCTTGGCCGTCTTCCCGCTCGGCTTCTCGCCGTGGCCGGGTTCGGCCTCCTCCTCGGTCTCGTCCGCGGTGGCGGCCTCGGTCTTCTTCTCCGACTTCTCCGACTTCTCGCCGTCTGCACCCTTGCCCTGCGAGTTGCCGGCGCCGGATTCCTTGCCCTGCTCCTCGGAGTCCTTCGGGTCACCGGAACGCTTGCCCTGCTTCTCCGACTTGCCGGCGTCCGATTCCTCGCCCTGCTCCCCGGAGTTCTTCGGGTCACCAGATCGCTTGCCCTGCTTCTCCGACTTACCCTGCTTCTCCGACTTGCCGTCCGAGTCTTCGTCCTTGCTCTCGGACTTCTTCTTGCCGTCCGAGTCCTCGTCCTTGTCCTCGGACTTCTTCTCGTCGCCGGAGTCCTCGTCCTTGTCCTCGGACTTCTTCTCGTCGCCGGAGTCCTCGTCCTTGTCCTCGGACTTCTTCTCGTCGCCGGAGTCCTCATCCTTGTCCTCGGACTTCTTCTCGTCGCCGGAGTCCTCATCCTTGCTCTCGGACTTCTTCTTGTCGCCCGAGCCCTCGTCCTTCTTCTTCGACTTGCCGCCGTCCGAGCCCTTGTCCTTGCCTCCCTTCTGGAGGCTCTGCGAAGCGGCACCCGCCGGAACGACCGCCGCAGCGGAAGCCGGCGTCGCCAGGAACGCAGCCCCGACCCACATCGCGGCGACCGCGACACCGAGGCCGAACGTCCACCTCACGGCCACCAGGAGCCGGTCGCTCGGCGAGAGCCGCAGCCGCACGGCGACATCACCGCACGCGGAGAGGCCACTGGCCCCACCGTCGTGACGAGGATGCGTGCGCATGCGAAGGACTCCCGTGGATCGTGGGCACCGAGGTGCGAGAGGGCAGAGGAACTGCGAGACCGTCGCCATGGAGGCATGACAGACAGAGGAGACGTGCTGCACGTCGCGCCAGAGGCAGCGACCCGCTACTGGACGGTGTTCGTCACGCCCAGGTGGCCAGGTGCCGGAGGACCGAGTTGCGCAACGTCAGCAACCAGGCCACCGACCCGAAGGCCGTACCGCACGGCGAGATTAACAGAAGGTTTCCAGGCAGGGCACAGGAGTGAGCGCAACGGTGACGTGATGCGCACCACGTCCGATTCGTCCTGATTTTGTGGCTTTGCGTGATTCGCCCGTCGCTCGACGCGCCGGTCACGGATCCGCGAGCTCACCTTCCAGCTCTCCACCGAGGGATGACGACGGGGGTGGGGCCTCCGCATCGCGGAGCCGGCAACTCTCAGTGCGACTGCTCGTAGCAGGCGGCAATCGTGGTGGCGCGGTTGCGGAGGGCGGTGCGCAACCATTGCGGGGCCAGCGCTTCCGCGTTGGTGCCGAGCTGCCACAGTGCCCATTCGGCGTGCCGCGAATCCTGGAAGGTCACCTCCAGCCGCAGCCAGCCGTCCGCGCCGGCTTCCTCGGCGCGGACGGCCAGTGCGGTGTTCAGCAGGTCCTCCCGCATCGCCGGATTCACCCGTGCCAGCACGGTGACTTGGTCGCCGCCGGTCCGGAAGCGCGTGCTGCGTTCTTGCCAGACCTGATCCAGATCAACCCGCTTCGGTCGCTGTGCGGGCTCGGTGAGTTCCTCGGCGCCCAATACCCGGGAGAGTCGGTAGGTGCGGTCTGCGCCAGACCTCGTGGCCAGCAAGTAGCTCTGGCCACGTGCGGTGACGAGGCCGATCGGGTCCACCGTGCGCCATTTCGGGGCCTGGTCCACAGCCGCGTAGTGGATGCGCAGCTTGTGCCCGGCGAGCACCGCGCGCCGAACCTCGGCCACCACGGTGTCGGATACCTCTTCAGCGACCAGCGGGCGCGCGAGGAAATCCGTCTCCGGCTCGATGAGCAATCGCTGCGCCGCGTCGCTCGCGGTGGCCCGGTAGCTTTCGGGCAGCGCGTCGACCACCTTGAGCATCGCCGACGCGAGCGCCGAGCCGAGGCCGAACACCTGTGCGCCGCGCCGCGATCCGGCAACCAGCAGAGCGAGCGCCTCGTCGTGATTCAGTCCGGTGAGCTCGGTCTGAAAACCGGGCAACAACGAAAACCCGCCGTGCCTGCCGCGTTCTGCGTAGACCGGAACGCCGGCCGCGGACAGCGCCTCGATGTCGCGCAGCACGGTGCGAGGGGTCACCTCCAGCTCGCGGGCCAGCGTTGTCGCCGTCAGCCGACCGTGCTGGCGCAGCAACAGCACCAGCGAGACCAGCCGGTCGGCGCGCATACGAGAACGTTACCAGAATACATGACCAAGGATGTCGTGTATTGGTGAGAGGCTCATGGATGTAGAGGACCTCGACGAATCAAATGGAGCTGATAGGACAATGGATCGAACGGCGGTCAACCCGGTCACGTGGTCGGTGGGGATGGGATTCAACCAGGGTGAGGTCGTCTCGGGGCAGGCCCGAACGCTGTACTGCTCCGGGCAGACCGCGATGAGCAACGACGGCAAGCCCCAGCACGACGGTGATATGGCGGCACAGTTGACGCTGAGTGTCGACAACCTGGAGGCCGTGCTCGAAGAGGCCGGGATGTCCCTCGCGAACCTCGTGCGGCTCAACGTCTACACCACCGATGTGGATCTGCTTTTCCCGCACTACGGAGTGCTGGCATCGCGGTTGGGCGCGGCAGGGGTGGCACCGGCCACCACGATGCTCGGGGTGACACGGCTGGCGATCCCCGGTCAGATGATCGAGCTCGAGGCAACCGCCGTCGCCTGATTCACTTCGCTCGCCCCGACCCCCGAGATCCTCGACCACGCCGGCCGGCCTCTTGCGCCTGGTGCAACCGGTCGCCCACGCCCCCCTCTCCTCTCACGCGACCCGTCGACGGGGTGCGTGGCGGGCGCCGAACCGGGGGCGCGACCGGACACGAGAGGGATGGTGATCGCTGCGAGAAGTACCTGACGTCGCCGCGACAGCACCCACGCACTTCTCGGGCCGATCACCAGGCCGTGATCACTCCGACAGGTACGCCACCGTCGCAGCACCCGCACCCAGGTACTGATCAGATCGATCACCGCAAACCGCGACCCGGCCAGCGAAGATCGACCGACCACCATGTGCCCGTGATCGACGCAGCGCCCGCGGTGCAGACCTGACCGATTCGGCAACCGGCTCCATGTGACGCCCTCACACCACTCCTGGCGATCATGACGACGCGCCGGCGTGCGCGGCGTACGTCAGCGCGGTCGCGGGCGACCTGACGTGCGGCTCGCGCGTCGGCCGCATGATCAAAACTGGCGATCGCTCCGCACTAAGCTCCGCCGTCATGCGCTTCTACGCCGAGCGTCCCGCCCGCGCGTTCCTGCAGCTGCTGGCCGACGTGCTGGCCATCGGCTGGGTCACGCTGTGCGTGCTGGTGGCGCGCGCAGCACACGGCGTGGTCCTCCGCCTGCAGGAGCCGGCGAGGGCGCTCGCCGGGGCGGGCGACTCCATCAGCGGCGCGTTCGACGGCGCTGCGCGCACCGCGTCCGAGGTGCCTTTCGTCGGCGACGATCTCGCGCGGGCGCTGGCCACCGGCACCGGGGCGGGTGACTCCCTGACCACCGCGGGCCAGGAGCAGGTGGAGACGATCGCCGCCGTCGCTCTCGGCACGGGCGTCGTCGTCGTGCTGCTCGGCGCGCTCCCGGTGCTGCTCGTGTGGCTGCCCCTGCGGCTGCGCTACGCCCGGCTGGCCCGCTCGGCGGTCGCCGCCCGCGCCGTCGACACCGACCTGCTCGCGCTGCGCGCCATCGCCCGCAGGCCGGTGCGGCAGCTGCTCGCGGTATCGCCCGACCCGGCCGCGGCGTGGCGGCGCGACGACCGCGGCGTCGTTCGCGCGCTGGCGGCACTGGAGCTGCGCAGCCTGGGCCTGCGCGCCCCGAGAACCCCGCCCGACTGAGCGTCCGGAGGCGGGCCTCAGCCCACCACCGTGAACGTCTTGTCGTCCGTCAGCACCGGGCGCCCCTCGCCGCCGGACGGGTCGTCCTCGCGGATGCGCACCGTGTAGTCGCCGGGTTCCAGCGTCACCGTGAACCTGAAGGGCGCGAACCGCTGGCCCTCGCTCGTGCTCGCGGCCCCCTTCTGCACGAGGGCGCCGTCCTGGAGCACCTCCCAGAGCACCGTCGCCTCGAAGACCGCGGCCTCGCCGCTGACCTCGACCTCCCGGCCGACCTGCGCGCCGTCGGCCGGGGCGTCGATCTGCACGAGCGAGCGCAGCGCGTAGGGGTCGCCGCGCTCCACGGGAGCCGAGGTGTCGACCGCCCCCCACAGCTCGGGCACGGGCTGCCCGTCGACCAGGATCCGGACGGGGGAGCTCGACTGGAGCGCGCCCTGCACGGTGAACACCAGCTGCTGCACCGTGAGTTCGGCGAGGCCGGCACCCACCGCCCCGACCCCGGTGCCGGCGAGGTCGACGACGATGGCGCCCGCGTCCTGCGTGACGGGGGCGCGCAGCGTGGTGCCCGCGGGCCAGTACGTCCGGTAGTCCGGGTCGGCACCGGTGAAGTTCGCCAGCATCTCGCGCACCGCGGCGCTCGCCGGGTCGCCGCCGGCAACGCGGTGGAACTCGCGCTGGAGCCGGTAGCCCGCCGCCGTCTCGTTCACGAAGTACACCGGGACCGTGGCCTGCGGCCCGTCGTCGGGCTCCGGCGGTGGCGCCGGCGTCGGTGTGGGCGCAGCGGTGGGCGAGGGCGTCGGCGTCGGGCCGGGAGCCGGCGTCGGGGACGTCCCGGCGCCGGGCGGCACAGCGGGGGGCACCCGGTCCACGGCATCCGGCTCGGCACCGCACCCGGCGACGAGTGCCACCAGCAGCGCGGCAGCGGACAGGGCGAGCGTCGCACCCCGGCGCGCGACCATCCGATCACCTCCGCGCCCAGGTTCCCGCGCTCGCAGCGCGTCACCCGTTCGGCACGCCGGACCCGCTCGGGTGGCACTCTCCGCCGCATGCCGTTGTTCGCCTTCGAGGGCCTTTCCCCGACCGTCCACCCCGACGCCTTCATCGCGCCCACCGCCACGCTCGTGGGCGACGTGCGCGTCGAGGCGCACGCCTCGGTCTGGTACAACGCCGTGCTGCGCGCCGACTTCGGTCCGATCGTCGTGCGCGAGGGGGCGAACGTGCAGGACGGCTCGGTGCTGCACGGTGGCAACGACCCCGTCACGGAGATCGGCGCCGGCGCCACGGTCGGCCACCTGTGCGTCGTGCACGGCTGTGTGATCGGGCCGGAGGCGTTGATCGGCAACGGGGCGACGGTCCAGGACGGCGCGCGGATCGGGGCCCGCTGCCTGATCGGCGCCGGAGCCACCGTGCCCCCGAACACCGTGGTTGCCGACGACCGGCTCGTGCTCGGCGGCGCCGCCCGTGAGAAGGGCCCGCTGACGGCGTCGGCGCGCTGGTGGGTCGAGGGCAACCCGGCCGCCTACCGAGCCCTCGCCCGCCGCCACCGCGACGGAATCACCCCTGCCTGACGCGGGCCTCGTCCTGAGGGCCGGGTCACACCGCTTTCAGTTGTATGGTGCAACCATTCAAATGTATGCTTGTGCGATGCAATTGACTGCCCGGGAAGGTGCCGCCGAGAACCCGGCACAGCACCGCGGGACCGTGCTCGACGAGCCCGTCCGCAGCCGCCGCGAGATCCTCACGGCGCTGAGCGGCCTGCTGCTCGCGATGTTCGTCGCGATCCTGTCCAGCACGATCGTCGCCAACGCGCTACCCACGATCATCGCCGACCTGCACGGCTCGCAGACCGGTTACACCTGGGTGGTCACCGCGACCCTGCTCACCACCACCGCCACCACGCCGATCTGGGGCAAGCTCTCGGACCTGTTCAGCAAGAAGCTGCTGGTCCAGATCGCGATCGTCATCTTCATCCTCGGGTCGGTCGGCGCCGGGCTCGCCGGTTCGATGGGCACGCTGATCGGCTGGCGTGCCGTTCAGGGCATCGGCGCGGGCGGCCTGCAGGCGCTGGCCCAGGTCGTGATCGCCGCGCTCATCCCGCCGCGCGAACGCGGCCGCTACTCCGGCTACCTGGGCTCGGTGCTGGCCGCGGCCACCGTCTCCGGCCCGCTCGCCGGCGGCCTGCTCGTCAGTACGCCCGCCCTGGGCTGGCGGTGGTGCTTCTTCGTGGGGGTGCCGGTCGGGCTGGTCGCGCTGGCCGTGCTGCAGCGCACCCTGCACGTGCCGACGGTCCGGCGCGAGGTGCACCTCGACTACGCCGGTGCCGCGCTGATCTCGGGCGGGGTGTCCGTACTGCTCGTGTGGGTGTCGCTCGCCGGCGAACAGTTCGCGTGGAGCTCGCCGATGTCCCTCGGACTGGCCGCGCTCGGCGCTCTGACGCTCGCCGCGGCCGTGCTCGTGGAGCGGCGGGCGGTCGAGCCGGTGGTGCCGCTGTGGCTGTTCCGCGAGCGCACCGTCCTGCTGTCCGTCGTCGCCAGCCTCGTGGTCGGGATCGTGATGTTCGGCGGTTCGGTGTTCCTCGGGCAGTACTTCCAGATCGCCCGCTCGTACGACCCCACCACGGCCGGCCTGCTCACGCTGCCGCTGATCGGTGGACTGCTCGTCGCCTCGACCGGGTCCGGCCAGCTGATCAGCCGGTTCGGACGCTGGAAGCCCTACCTGCTCACCGGTGCCGTCATGATCACGGCCGGCCTGGCGCTGATGTCGACGGTCGACCACACCACACCCATCCCGCGGGTCGGCGCCTTCCTCGTGGTGCTCGGCCTCGGGCTCGGCATGACCATGCAGAACCTCGTGCTGGCCGTGCAGAACACCGTGGACGTCGGCGACGTGGGTGCCGCCAGCTCGCTGGTGGCGTTCCTGCGCTCGCTCGGCGGGACCGTCGGCGTCACGGTCCTCGGCGTGGTGCTCAGCACCCGGGTGTCGGACATGCTGGGCGGCGGGGCGGGCGCCGGCACCGGGCTCTCCGACCTCGCCGCGCTCCCGCCGGTGCAGGCCGAGGCGGTGCGGGCCGCATACGGCGACGCGGTCGGCACGGTCTTCGGGATCTCCGCGGTGGCGTCGTTGCTGACGCTGGCGGCGGTGTTCCTGATCAAGGAGGTCCCACTCCGCACGACGGTCGCCCGAAAGGCCTGATGCAGGGTCAGGGTTCCACGTCCGGCGAGGAGGCCTGGGCCCAGTAGCGGCGGGGGATCCTGCCCGCTTCCCTCGCCGCCCGGCCCGCCTCCACGCCCAGGCGCATGGCGTGGGCCATCCGCTCCGGGTCGCCCGCCCGCGTGACCGCCGTGGCCAGCAGCACGGCGTCGCAGCCCAGCTCCATCGCCTGTGCCGCTTCGGACGCCGTGCCGATGCCGGCGTCCAGCACGACCGGCACCCCGGCCCGCTCCACGATCATCTCGATGTTGTGCGGGTTGCGGATGCCCAGCCCGGTGCCGATCGGCGAGCCCAGCGGCATGACGGCCGCGCAGCCGACGCCTTCGAGCTTGCGCGCGAGCACCGGGTCGTCGTTGGTGTAGGGCAGCACCGTGAACCCGTCGTCCACCAGCTGCTCGGCCGCGTCCAGCAGCTCGATGGGGTCGGGCAGCAGCGTGCGCTCGTCGGCCACGACCTCGAGCTTGACCAGATCGGTCTCCAGCGCCTCCCGCGCGAGCCGCGCGGTGAGCACGGCCTCGGCGGCGGTGCGGCAGCCCGCCGTGTTGGGCAGCACCTCGATGCCGAGGCGGCGTAGCAGGTCGAGCACACCGGTGCCGGTGACGGCGTCGACGCGGCGCATCGCGACGGTGGTGAGCGCGGTGCCCGACGCCACCAACGCGCGCTCCAGGACCTCCAGGTTCGCGGCCCCGCCGGTACCCATGATCAGCCGCGACGCGATCTTGCGGTCTCCGATCAGCAGCGTGTCGTCCACGGTCATCCTCCTTGCACCGCCGTCAGCACCTCGATGCGCGCGCCGTCCGCGAGCGCCGCCGACGGCCACTCCGCGCGCGGCACGACCTCGCCGTCCACCGCGACCGCCACCCCGTTCTGCGGGGCGCCGAGCGCGACGAGCGCATCGCGCACGCGGGCGCCGTCCGCCAGCTCGCGCTGCTCTCCATTGATCCACACCTGCACGTGCTACCTCCTGGCGTACGAGAACCGGGCGGGGTCCGCGGCGCGCACCGGATCGGGGACGGGCTCGCCGCGCAGGATCGCCGCGACGGCATCGGCGGTGACGGGGGCCAGCAGCATCCCGTTGCGGTGGTGGCCGGTGGCGACGAGCAGGCCCTCCGGACCGAGCGCGCCCACCAGCGGCAGGTTGTCCGGGCTGCCGGGTCGCAGGCCCGCCGCGCTCTCCACGAGCGCGTACTCCGCGATGCCGGGCAGGATCCGCTCGGCGTCGCGCAGCAGGTCGCGCACCCCGCCGACGGTGACCTCGGTGTCGAAACCCAGCTCCGCCTGGGTGGCGCCGAGGACGAGCCCGCCGTCGTCGCGGGGGACGGCGTAGACCGGGCGGCCGTCCACGAGCGCGCGGACCGTGCGTCGCGGCGGCGGGAACGCGCCCGCGCGGTGCGCGATCCGCAGGATCTCGCCCTTCACCGGGCGCACCAGGCCGTCCAGCGTCGGATGCAGGGCCGCCGAGTGGGCACCCGCCGCGACGAGGACCACCTCCGCCGCGACGTCGCCGTCGTCCGTGCGCACGCCGGTGACCCGCGAGCCGTCGTCGAGGACGGCGCGCACGGCGCGCTCCACGAGCGTGACCCCGGCGCGCTCCGCGGCGGCGCGCAGGGCGGCCAGCAACACGCGGTTGTCCACCGCGAGGTCGTCGGGGACCGACAGCCCGCCGCGCACGTCCGGGCCGAGGGCGGGCTCCAGGCGGCGCAGCTCCCGGCCGGACAGCCGCTCGACGTCGCGGCCGAGCCGGCCCAGGTACGCGGCCAGCGCGTCCAGCTCGGCGCGGTCACCGGAGCCGGTGGCCGCCACCACGGTGCCCTCGGTGCGCAACCCGGCCGCCCGGCCGGCGGCCGCGGTGAGCTCCTCGGCGAAACCCGGCCACCGCTGCACCGACGCCACGCCGAGCTCGAGCAGCTCCTCCTCGCCCGGCCACGCCTCCGTGACGGGCGCGAGCATGCCCCCGGCCACCCAGGACGCCCCGGACGCGGGCGCCGGGTCGAGCACCGTGACCGTGACACCCGCCTCGGCGGCGCGCCACGCACAGGACAGGCCGACCACGCCGGCACCGACCACCGTCAACGAGTTCGTCATCATCTCCGCTCCCTGCGCCGGCATGACCCGGATCAGGTTCGACGGTCGGGATCTGGTCCGATCCCCTCTCAGCCCGCCGTACGGGCTCCCGTGCGTCACCTGCCATCCAGCCTACGCCCTGTCTGTTGGCCTCCGCTCCGCTCCGGCGGCACTGCCTCCCTCGATCTCGAGGCGGCGCGTAGCGTCATCGGGCGTGCCTGCCCTCGACGGCGCCACCGTGCGCAAGCGCCTGGACGACGCCCGCCTCTACCTCTGCACCGGCGCCCGCCGCCGCACCGGCGACCTCGCCGCGTTCGCCGACGCCGCCCTCGCAGGCGGCGTCGACATCGTCCAGCTCCGCGACAAGGGCCCGGACGGCCCCCTGGAGGCGCGCGAGGAGCTGGCCGCGCTCGAGGTGCTCGCCGAGGCGTGCGCCCGGCACGGGGCCCTGCTCGCGGTGAACGACCGCGCCGACGTCGCCCTCGCCGCCGGCGCCGACGTCCTGCACCTCGGTCAGGACGACCTGCCGGTGCGGTGGGCCCGGGAGGTCGTCGGCGACGACGTCGTCATCGGGCGCTCGTCGCACAGCCCCGACGAGACCGCCACGGCCGCCGGCGAACCCGGCGTCGACTACTTCTGCGTCGGCCCCTGCTGGCCGACCCCCACGAAGCCCGGCCGCCCGGCCCCCGGCCTGGACCTGGTGCGCACGGTCGCCGGCCGGGCACCGTCGCGTCCGTGGTTCGCGATCGGCGGCATCGACCACGACCGGCTCGACGAGGTGCTCGCCGCCGGTGCCGAGCGGATCGTCGTGGTGCGGGCGATCACCGAGGCCGAGGACCCCCGCGCGGCGGCGGAGAGGTTCGCGGCGAAGCTGCGGGCGTGAGGCTCCGACCGGCCCCTGCTCTGCGGCGTCCGCACACCCTTCGGCTCCCGCCCCGGCACGCGCTGATCGTTCTGCCGGTGAGTGGAGCCGGATGGGCGAGGCGGATCCGCCGCGAGGGCGTTCGGCCGTGGACGGCGCCGGGCCGCGCCCGTCGAGATGGCAGTGAGCGTTGCTCTGCCCGGGTCGAACGGCGCTGAGCGAAATCTCGAACTGCCCTGTCCCGGGCCCGCACGCCCGTGAGCAGGACCGTCCGCGAGCCGTAAGGATCAGGCGCCCGGGTGCGCCGCTACCGTCCTCCCGTGCCGATCACCGAGCGCCGGTCCCGTGCGGCGGCCGACCTGGTCGCGGTGGGCCTCGCGGCGCTGGTCGTGGTGGCCGCGGCCCTGGTGGGTCAGGGGCTGCTGGCCGCAGGCGTCGACATCTTCCTGCCCTTCCCACCGCTGCTGGCCGGGTGGCTGCCGCACGTGGGGCCGGGCACGCCGGCCGCGGTGGCCGTCGCGGTGCTGGTCGTGGTGCAAGGGCCGGTGCTGGCGCAGCGCCTGCGGTGGGGGCCGCTGCTCGCGGCGGGCTACGCGGGCGCGCTCGCGTGGACGGTGTCGCTCGCGCTCGTGGACGGCTGGCAGCGCGGGGTGGTCGAGCGGCTCTCCAGCAGCCAGGAGTACCTGCACGACGTGCCCCGGGTGACCGACGTCGGCGCGATGCTGCGCACGTTCAGCGACCACATCCTCACCGACGCCCCCGGCTTCTGGACGACGCACGTGGGGGCGCACCCGCCTGGTGCGTTCCTGACGTTCGTGTGGCTGGACCGGCTCGGGCTCGGGGGCGGCGGGCCCGCCGGGTTGTTCGTGATGCTGGTCGGCGCGTCGGCTCCGATCGCGGTGGCGGTGGCGGTGGCGGCCTTCGACGCCGAGGACGTGGCGCGGCGGGCGTTGCCGTTCGGTGTGCTGCTGCCGGGCGCGGTGTGGGTGGGGGTCTCCGCGGACGGGATGTTCGCCGGGGTGCTCGCGTGGGGTGTCGCGTTGCTCGCGGTCGGCGCCACCCGCTGCGGACGCCGGGCCGACCTGACCGCGCTCGCCGGCGGGGTGCTGCTCGGCTGGTGCCTGTACCTGTCCTACGGCCTCGTGCTGGGCGGGTTGCTCGCGCTGGCGGTGCTCGCGCTCACCCGCAGCCTGCGGGCCGGCCTGCTCGCCACGGCCGGGGTGCTCGCGGTGGTCGCCGCGTTCACCGTGAGCGGCTTCTGGTGGTTCACGGGGTTCGACCGCGTGCAGGTCATCTACGCCGCGAGCATCGCGTCCACCCGGCCCTACGGCTACTTCGTCTGGGCCAACCTCGCCGCGGTGCTGCTCGCCCTCGGTCCCGCGGTCGTCGCGGGCGTCCGGCGCGCCGTCGCACGGTCGCAGGCGCTCCCGGTGGCCGTCGTGGTGCTGGCGGGCGCCGGGCTGGCCGCGATCCTGCTGGCCGACGCGTCCGGGATGAGCAAGGCCGAGGTCGAGCGGATCTGGCTGCCGTTCGCGGTCTGGCTGGTGCTCCCGTGCGCACTGCTCCCCGCCGCCCGCTACTGGCTCGCCGCGCAGGCCGTGCTGGCGCTGACGGTCAACCACCTGCTGCTGACCGTGTGGTGAGCAGCCGCATCCCGTAGACCAGTGCGGACACCCCGAAGAGGGCGGCCACGAGCACGAGCCAGCGGCCCAGGTAGGGCGTCTGGTCGAGGCCGGTGGCCGCCAGGTGCGTCGCCCCGCCCTGGCTGATGATCCCGGGCAGGAACACCAGGAACGTCAGCCCCGCGCCCAGCAGCGGCACGCGCACGTGGTTGAGCACGGGCAGGGGGAGGCGGCTCAGCCCACGGTCGACCAGCGCGTAGACCGGGAACAGCACGAAATCGTGCGCGACGGCGGCGCCGACGAACCAGACCAGCATCGTGAGCAGGGCCGGGTCGCCGAGCAGCAGGAACCCCGCGTAGGCCGCCAGCACGACGCAGGCCAGCAGCACCAGCAGGTGGGCGGGTCGTGCACCGTAGAAGTCGGTGAACCGGCGCATCAGGTCTCCCGGAACTCGATGGAGCGCACCCACTTGGTGCAGCGGACACCCGGCAGCGCCGGGACGATGATCCGGGCGGGGAAGCCGTGGTCGGGGCTCAGGTCGGCGCCGTTGACCTGCAGCGCGAGCAGCGCGTCCGGGTCGAGCACCTGCCCGGCGTTCAGCGTGCCCTGTGCGAACGGCCCCACCTCCAGGGACTCGACGAACGCCGAGGCCGGCTGCGGAACGCCCGCGAGCGCGGCGAGGTCCCGCAGCCGCACCCCGGTCCAGGTCTGCAGCGTCGACCAGCCCTCGACGCAGGCGATCGGCAGCCGCGCGGTGTGCTGGGGCAGGCCCGCGAGGTCGGCGCGGGAGAGCGTCACCGGCGCGGCGCCGGGGAGCGTGAGGCGCCAGTCCGCACCGGTCGCGGCGGCGACGATGCCGGCGGCCGCGGCGGTGCGGTTCACCGGGAACGCGTTCGGCCCGTCGCCGTGGTCGCGCCCGCGCGGCAGCAGCAGGGCGGTGTGACGCAGCGGCCCGTCGAGCACCTGCCCGACCGACAGGACGGCCAGCAGCGCCGACCCGCCGCCCACCAGGGCGAGCGCGCCGCGGCGGCTCATCGTCGGCGGTGCGGGGTCGGGCGCCACGAGCCCGTGGGCGTCCGGCGGCTCGGCCACCGTCTCGGCCAGCGGCGTCGCCAGCTCGCGCCGCAGGGAGCGCGAGCGCAGGCTGCGCACCATCGTCCCCAGCTTGAGCGCCACGTGCGCCGCGAACGCCGCCACGAACACCCACGCGCCGATGTAGTGGCCGGTGTAGAAGCTGAAGCCGAACGCGTAGTCGTACTGGATGTTCAGCACCCCGGTGACGATCTCGAACAGGAGGCTGCCCACCAGCAGCAGCAGCGACGCCCGCTCCAGCGCCTGGGCGGGCGAGCGCACCGGCGGCCAGTCGAACAGCTTCGGGATCACCGACCAGAGCTTCGCGAGCACCACCGGGATCAGCACCAGGCCGAGCCCGACGTGCACGCCCTGCGTCAGGCGGAACAGCCAGGACGGCCGGGTGGGCCAGTCGAACGGGGGCAGCTGCAGCAGCCCGACGTCCACCGGAAGGCCCTGTGCGGGCCCGTAGGCGACGCGGTCCAGCAGACCGGTGATGATGAGGATGGGCATACCGACGAGCAGGACGACGGCGAACACCGACGTCAGCCACGGCCCGCGCAGCGGGCTCCGGAAGCGGGGGACTGGTCGCACGCCGGCGACGCTAGATCCGGAGGGGCCGCAGTACGGCTAGCGGTGAGGGTCTCGTAAGACTCGTCCGGGTGGTGGGTCTCTACGCTCGACCGCATGGCCTCCCGCGTGCTCGTGGTGGACGACGACGCCACCGTCCGTGACGTCGTCGGGCGCTACCTCGACGAGGCCGGCTACCAGGTCGACCTCGCCGCCGACGGCCCCACCGGCCTGCGGGCGGCGCGCGAGCGCGGCCCGGACGCCGTGGTGCTCGACCTGATGCTGCCCGGCATGACCGGTCTGGACGTGTGCCGGGAGCTGCGCCGCGACGACGAGCGGCTGCCGATCGTCATGCTCACCGCGCTCGGCGAGGAGGACGACCGGGTACTGGGGCTCGAGCTCGGCGCCGACGACTACGTGACCAAGCCGTTCAGCCCTCGGGAGCTCGTGCTGCGCATCGGCTCCGTGCTGCGCCGTGCCCGCCCGGCCGAGCCCACCGGCTCCGTGCTCGTGGACGGCGCGCTGCGCGTCGACCCGGTGGCCCGGCTCGCCGAGCTCCACGGCACGCCGCTCGCGCTGACCACGCGCGAGTTCGACCTGCTCGCCTACCTGCTGACCCACCCCGGGCGGGCCTACACCCGCGCGGAGCTGCTGGCCGAGGTCTGGGGCTGGGAGTTCGGCGACCAGTCCACGGTGACGGTGCACGTGCGGCGGCTGCGGGAGAAGATCGAGGCGGACCCGACCCGGCCCGTGCGGATCGCGACGATCTGGGGCACCGGCTACCGCTACGACCCCGCATGAACCTGGACCCCGCATGAACGTGCTCGACGAGCTGGCGAAGGCCGCGCCGCTGGCGCTGGTGTTCGTCCTGCCGGTGGCCGCCGTCGGCGGCGTCGTCGTGCAGCGGATGCGCCGCCGTTCGATGGTCGCCACGATGACGGCCCTGGTGCTGGTGCCGCTGGTCGCCGCCCTCGTCGGCGTGATCGCCACCAGCGGGTTCATGTACACGCCGCAGTTGGTGGGCACGGTCGCGGTGGTGGCTGTCGTCGCCGCGGTGACCGTGCCGGCGGGCATGCTGCTTGGCCGCAGCGTGGCGCGGGAGACGCTGTGGCAGCGCGAGGCCCTCGACGCCGAGCGGCGGGCCGAGTCGGCCCGCCGCGAGCTGGTGGCCGGCATCGGGCACGACCTGCGCTCGCCGCTCGCCGGCATCCGCGGAATGACCGACGCCCTGCTCGACGGCGTCGTGCACCGGCCGCCCGAGGTGGAGGAGTACCTGGGGCGGATCCGCAAGGAGACCGTGCGGATGGCGGGGATGGTCGAGGACCTGTTCCAGCTGTCACGGGCCACCTCCGCCGCGTTGCGGCTTCCGGTCGGGCGGGTCGCGCTCGGTGAGGTCGGCTCGGACGCGGTGGCCGCCGGGTCGGCGGTGGCGGCGGCGGCGGGGGTCACGGTCACGGCGGCGGAGCCCGCGTGCTGGCCCACGGTGCTGGGCAGCGACGCCGACCTGGTCCGCGTGCTGCGCAACCTGCTGTCCAACGCGGTCCGGCACACCCCGGCAGGTGGCACGGTGCGGCTCTCGGCCGGTACCCGGGACGACATCGCGTGGCTGCGTGTCCACGACGCCTGCGGCGGCATCCCGGACGCGGATCTCGACCGGGTCTTCGAACCCGGCTACCGCGGCGGCGCGGCGCGCACACCGGACGAGGGCTCGGGCGCCGGGCTGGGCCTGGCCATCGCGAAGGCCTTGATGGAAGCCCAGCAGGGCGGGATCACGGTCGTCAACGTCGCGCCGGGCTGCCGGTTCGAGATCACGCTGCCTCTCGCCCGGTGACGGTGCGGCCGGTCCGGGCGGGCCGATCCCGTCGAAGATCGCGGGATGGGTGCGGAAGCGGCGAGATACCGCCGTCCGTGCACCCATCCGGTGATCAGGCGTCGCGGCACGAGGGCCCGGGCCGGCACCCGCCGAACCCGTGATCGGTGCGAGCAGCACACCGCTGTTGCGCGGACCGCACCCGCGTACGGATCGCAATGATCAGTCGGAGGGGGCGAGCCTCACACCTCCTCGCCGCCGGTGCCCGGCTCCACGTGGAGCTCGGCGAAAGAGCGCGGCCCGGCGGCGGTCGCGCTCATCCGCAGCCCCAGCCCCGCGGCCACCTCGCGGAGCACAGCCGCACCGACCACGGCCCACGGCAGCGGCATCCCGGCTCCGTCGGGGGTGTGCACGCGCGCCGTACCCGACCAGCGCGCACCCGGATCCGGATCGGTCTCGACGAGCAGCGTGCCGCCGGGAGCCAGCAGCGCTGCGGCGCGCCGGAGCAGCCTCGCGGGATCGCCGCCGATCCCGATGTTGCCGTCGGCCAGCAACACGTGCTGCCAACGGCCCGCCGCGGGCAGGGCGCCGAACACGTCGCGCCGCACGACGGCGGCGCCCCGGGCGCGGCACTGCGCCACGGCCGCGGCCGAGGCGTCCACGCCGAGGGCCCGGATCCCCCGCCGGGCCAGCGCCGCCACCAGCCGCCCGGGCCCGCAGCCCAGGTCGAGCACCGGGCCGGTGCAGCGATCGAGCAGCCACGCGTCGTCCCCCGCGGCGTCGCCGCGCCACCGCTGCACCGCGAGGGCGATCTCGGCGCCGTCGCTGCGCAGCATGCGGACGGGGGCGCCGGCGAGGGCGGCGTCGAACGCTGTATCGATTGCCTCCGCTTCGCTTCGGCGTGCTTGCGGGCCCTTGATGACGCCGCCTTGCTCCTCCGGTGCTCGGTCGCTCGTACCTCGCTCCCTGCGCTCCTCCCCCGCAAGACCGCGTCGGCCCGCAAGCGGGGACATCTGGCTCGACCGCACTCCGGCGAACTCGCGGTCCTGATCACGCCCTGCCCTGTGTCCCGGGCCGGTCGCGGCGGTCACACCACGGCTCCGAACGCCCGACAGCGCGCGGTCGCGGCGGCGAAGCGCCCGGCGGGGGCCGTTGCGGCCACGGCGACGGCATCGGCGGCGGTGTCCACGTCGGTCAGCTCGGGCAGCAGGCCGACGCGCAGCCCGCCGTCGCGCAGCGCCGCCACGGTGCGGGCGCCCGTGTCGTCGCGCGAGGTCGGCACGTCCGCGACGAGTGCGGCAGCCCGCGGGTCGCGCAGCCCCAGCCCCCACCACCCGCCGTCCGTGGCCGGGCCGAGCACGGCGTCGATGCCCGGGGCGTGGAGGCGTTCCAGGCACTCGGCGAGCAGCGCGGCCCCGGCCTGCGGGGTGTCCATGCCCAGCTGGAGGGTGGGACGTCCGGGCAGCAGCGCCGCCGTGTCGGCGTGGGCCGCGCAGATGCGGCGACCGAGGCCGTCGCCGCGCTGGGGCAGGACGTGCGTCCGCTGCAGCGCCGCGGCCAGCTCGGTGGCGCGGGCCGCCCGCAGCATCCGGCCGGTCAGCACCACCACCGATGCCGCGCCGGGCACCGCGGCCGCGGCGTCGAGGGTGTCGAGCAGGGCGGCGGCGGCGAGCTCCGCCGCCTGCTCCGGGGTCGCGGGCGGGCACAGGCGGGTCTTGACGCGGCCCGGCTCGGGCGCCTTGGCCAGCACGACCACCGCGGCCGGGGGCCGGGTCACGGCTGCGCCGGCCGCGCGCGCAGGCCCGCACCGCGCAGCAGCCGGGTCATGTCGCGGGCCGCGCGCGCCGTGCCCCGCACCGACCCCGAGACCTTGGAGCGCCCGCCCGCCCGCGGCCGGTACGCGACGTCGAGCTCGTGCAGGCGCCAGCCGCTCGCCCCGGCCCGCAGCAGCAGCTCGAGGGGGTAGCCGAAGGCCCGGTCGGCGACCCCGAGCGCGAGCAGGGCGTCGCGGCGACCCACCCGGATCGGCGCGATGTCGTGCACCGGGACGCCGCGACGGCGCAGCAACGCGGCGATCACCACGTTGCCCGCCCGCGCGTGCCAGGGCCACGCACCGGCCGAGACCGGTACCCGGCGCCCGACGGCCAGGTCGGCCCGTCCGGAGCGCACGGCCTCGGTGAGCGGGGCGAGGGCCGCCGGGTCGAGCGAACCGTCACCGTCGAGGACGGCGACGAGCTCGGCCCGTGCGGCCACCAGGCCGGTGTGGACGGCGGCCCCGTAGCCGCGGCGCGGTTCGCGGACCACGCGGGCACCGTGCGCGGCCGCGACGGCCGCGGTGGCATCGGTGGAGCCGTTGTCGACGACGAGCACCGGCCAGCCCGCCGGGAGCTCGCGCAGCACGGCGGGCAGGGCATCCGCCTCGTCGAGGCACGGCAGGACGATTTCCGGAGGTGAACTGACCACACCCTGATCTTGGGCGGAACGGCGGTCGCCAAACCGCCTGATCGGCTTACCGAACGGTGACGGCCGCCCGCAACGGATCGGTGGCGAACGCCCCGACGCCCTCGCCGAACCCGACCGCGGCGGCGAAGCCCAGCAGCTCGCGCGCCCGGGCGGGATCGGCGACCACGTGCCGCACGTCGCCCGGGCGCGCGCCTCCCACGATCTCGGGCGCCGGCCCGCCCATCCGCTCCGCCAGGGTGCGGGCCAGCTCGCCGACGGTGTGCGGCTCGCCGGAGCAGACGTTCACGGCCGTGAAGCCCTCGCGTTCGGCCGCCAGTGCCAGCGCGTTCACCCGCGCGACGTCGGTGACGTGCACGAAGTCGCGCCGCTGGCACCCGTCCTCGAGCACCCGGGGCGCCTCACCCCGTTCCAGGGCCGAGCGGAAGATCGACGCGACGCCCGCGTACGGGGTGTTGCGGGGCATCCGCGGGCCGTACACGTTGTGGTAGCGCAACGACCACACCTGCCCGCCACTCTGCCGCGCCCACGCGCTCGCCAGGTGCTCCTGCGCCAGCTTCGTGGCCGCATAGGTGCTGCGCGGGTCGAGCGGCGCGTCCTCGCCCACGAGCCCGGGCACCAGGGCGGCACCGCAGCGCGGGCAGCGCGGCTCGAACAACCCCGCCTCGAGGTCGGCCACGGCCCGGGGCAGCGGCCGCACCACACCGTGCTCGGGGCAGTCGTAGCGCCCCTCCCCGTACACGACCATGGAACCGGCGAGCACGAGCCTGCGCACGCCCGCCGCGTACATCGCCGCGAGCAGCACCGCGGTGCCGAGGTCGTTGTGCGCGGCGTAGTCGGGGGCGTCGGACGGGTCCACACCGTGCCCCACCATCGCGGCCTGGTGGCACACGGCGTCCACCCCCGGCAGCAGCCGGGCCAGCAGGTCGGCGTCGCGCACGTCACCGACGACGCCCTCGTGCTCCCCGGGCCACCCGGCGCCGTGGTCGCCGTGCGCCTGCGGCAGGAACGCGTCGAGCAGCAGCACGTCGTGGCCGTCGGCGGCGAGCCGGTCGGCGACGTGCGATCCGACGAACCCGGCCCCACCTGTGATCAACACCCGCATCGGCCGAGGGTAGGCGCGGGCGGCCGGAACGGCGCGCAGACGTTCCCGAGCCGTCACAAGTCCGGCAGCAGCCTCGTACACCGATTCGGGTGCTCCCACACCGACTGCAGTCGGTGTGGGAGCACAGCAATCGATGTGTGACCTTCGCGGGTGCGGAGGCGAGCACTCCGGCGGCGCGGCCCGCGCGCCGGGCGCCCACGCGTTTCGCCACCAGTCGGTTGCGGTGGCACACCGACTCCGGGGCCGGCACACCGACTGCAGTCGCTGTGCGAGCACCACGATCGGTGTGCGAGGGGCCTCCGGCGCCCGGTCAGCCGCTCCCGCGATCCGGCAGGCCCGTCGGTGCCGTACCGGTCGCGTCCCCGGACGCCGGCTCGGGCTCATCGGCGCCGCTCGGGGGCGTGCTGGGCTCGGCGCCCGGCGCGTTGTCCTCGTCCGCGTCGCCCGAGCCCGTCCCGTCCGAGCCCGTTCCGTTCGCGCCGCCCGCGCTGTCCGAGTCGTCCGTGGCGTCCGTGCCCGAGCCGTCCGTCCCGCTCGCGTCCGAGGCATCCGTACCCGACCGCTCGTCGTCGGACCCCTCGCCGTCCGACGCGTCCGCACCCTCTGCTCCGTCGGCGTCCGACCCGCCGTCCGTGCCGTCCGAGTCGTCGGTCGCCGACCCGTCCGACTCCGAGGCACCCGTGCCGGCATCGCCCGTGTCGTCCGTCGTCGGACCGGGCGTCAGCACCCGCCCCACCGAGGTGCCCTCCTGGCCCGTGCTCAGCGTGGAGCCCTTGGCCCACTCGACCCCGGTCACGGCGAGCAGACCGAGGGCGAAGACCAGCACCGTCGACCCGACCCACAGAAGGACCCGCCGTCGCCTGCCGAGCGGGGGCTCCACGCGCAACCGCGTGGTCGCGTCCTCGGGCGAGACGCGCGGCTCCGGGAGCACCAGCCGGACCGTCGGCGCGTCCGCGGGGTCGGTCCGCCGGCCCCGGGGCACCCGGACGCGGGCGACGAGCGTGTCGCGGGTCCGGTCGAGCGAGCGCTGGTACAGCGTGGTGCTCAGCGTGCTCGCCACCGAACCGAGCGCGGCACCGGCCACGGTGCCCGTCGCGCCGAAGTACGAGCCGAGCACGGCGGCCGTGGCGGCCGCGCCCGCGCCCGCGAGCACCTTGTTGACGGTGAGGTCCGCCGCCTTCTGCGCAGCCGAGGTGGCGGCCGGGGCCGGAGCGCGCTCGGGCGACGTGTCGGCGGTGGTGGGCTCGGGTCGGGGACTCGGTGGCTGGCGCATGGCTCCGGGGGGGGATCGCGGCGGGTGCTTCCGTCACGCTCCAACGGGACGATCTTGCGGATCGCTCCGGTCGATCACTCTTGGTGAGCGTCCTCACCTGGGACGGTCGGGTGCCGCAGCCCGCCGTGCCCCGGCGGGAGAGCCGAGCGGAGGGCGGGCCACGACAGCGCCACGCACAGCGCGACGAGCGGCCACGTGAGCACGGTGCGGGCGATGCCGAGCGCGACCACGGCGTCGGCGGCGTAGAGCGGGAGGAACACCGCGAGCCGCACGAGGTACTGCCCCACCCAGATCCAACTGGCGCGCTGGTACCCGCGCAGCAGGTCCGGATCCGCGCGCCACCGCGTGCGCTGGCCGAGCACGGTGCCCACCACGAGCCCCAGCAGGGGCCACCGGACCACGATCGACACCGCCCACGCGAGCGCGCTCGCCGCGTTGCTCACGATCTGGACCAGGAAGAAGTCGATGGCTCGGCCGGTGTAGAGCGCCACCAGCGCCGCGACCGCCACGCCCAGCAGGCCGAACAGCACCGCCCGCGGGCGCCCTCCGCGCACCAGACGCACCACCGCCACGACGGCCCCGACGAGCACCGCCGCCCCGCCCGCCCAGGCCACGGGCGACGCCCACGCCGACGCGTCCGCCACCGTGAACGCCGCCACGAAGGCGACCACGGGCACCGTCGCGTCGACGGCGCCACCGCGCCCACCGAGAACCTCCGCGAGGCCCGGCTCGGCGGTCTCCTTCCGACTCCCCATGGGATAAGGGTGCCCTACCACTACGGATCGATCACCCCGGTGGCGCGCACGAGGGTTCTTGGGTGATATTGGGGAGTGCTCGGCCCGTCGTGGGGATGACGGGATCGTGAACGGAAGGGGGCAACCGCCGGTGAGACCCATCAGCAGCTTCCTCGCACTCGGGGACAGCTTCACCGAAGGACTGGACGACTGGCGTCCCGACGGCACGCCCCGCGGCTGGGCCGATCGGCTCGCCGAGCACCTCGGCGCGCAGCGGCCGGACTTCCGCTACGCCAACCTCGCCGTGCGCGGCAAGCTCCTCGACCAGGTCGTCGAGGACCAGCTGCCCCTCGCCGAGCGGCTGCGACCCGAGCTGATCACGTTCTGCGCGGGCGGCAACGACATCATCAGGTTCTCCTGCGACACCGACGACCTCGCCCGCCGCTTCGACGCCGCGCTCGCGCGCGTCACCGCCACGGGCGCGGAGGTGCTCGTCTTCACCGGTTTCGACCTGGGCCGGATGCACCCGATCCTGCGCCGCCTGCGCGGGCGTGTCGCCTGCTTCAACGAGCTGGTGCGCGCCAGCGCCGAGCGGCACGGCAGCACCGTGGTGGACCTGTGGGGCATGGCCCCGCTCGCCGATCCGCGCAGCTGGGGCCGTGACCGGCTGCACCTCACCACCGAGGGACACCGCCGCGTGGCCCTGCGCGTGCTGGAGACGCTCGGTGAGCCCGTCACCGACGACTGGCGCACCCCACTGCCCGAGATGGCCCCGATCGGCTGGCAGGACTGGGTGCGCGAGGACCTGCGCTGGATGCGCGACTTCGTGATGCCCTACGTCCACAAGCGGCTGCGGGGCCGCGCCACGGGCGACGGCTTCGTGCCCAAGCGCCCCGAGCTCCTGCCCCTGCAGACCCTCGAACCCTCGTGAGTGGATACGGGTGCTGGAGCACTCGTACCCACTCACGGCGTCATGAGCTCGGCAGCCCGATCGCGTCGGCCACGAGGTCGGCGTGGAAGTCGCCGTCGCCGAACGCGAGCGCGGCGCTGGTCGCGTGCTGCAGGTGGCGGTGCAGGTCGTGCTCGGCGGTGAAGCCGATCGCGCCGTGCACCTGGTGCCCGAGCGCGCACACCCGCTGGTAGGCATCGCTCACCCACGACTTGGCCACCGACACCGTCAACGCCACCTCGTCGGGTGCCTGACCGGGTGCGGTCAGCCGCCAGATCGCCTCGTAGGCGATGAAGCGCGCGGTGAGGACGTCGATCGCCATGTCCGCGCAGTGGTGCTGGACCGCCTGGAAGCCGCCGATCGCGCGCCCGAACTGCTCACGCTGCGCGGCGTATTCGACGCTCCTGTCCAGCACCCGCTGGGCGCCGCCCACCATCTCGGCGCAGGTGGCGGCGGCGCCGAACGCAGTCGCCGTGGCCGCCACCGCGGCGCCACCGCCCACCTCGCCCAGCACCCGGTCGCCCGGCACCGCGACACCGGCGAACCGGACGTCGTGCTCGGCGTTCGGGCCCACCACGTCGAGCCGCTCGTGCGTGATGCCGGCGGCACAGGCGTCCACGAGGAACGCGGTGAGCGCGTCCCCGGTCGCGGCCACCACCAGCAGGTCGTCGGCCACGTGCGCGAACGGCACGTACCGGGCCACGCCGTCGAGGACGAACCCGTCATCCGAGGCCGTGGCGGTCACGGTGGACCCGCCGGTGCTCCAGCCGGCGCGCGGGGCGGCGCGCGCGAAGGCGATGGTCCGGCCCTCGGCGACGCCCCGCAGCCAGCGCTCCCGCTGCGGTGCGGAGCCGTGCCGCTCGACGGCTGCGGCCCCGCAGGCCACGGTGTGCAGGAACGGGCTCGGTACCTGGGCCGCACCCATCTCCTCGACGAGCAGGCAGGCCTCGAGGAACCCCTCGCCGACGCCGCCGTGGCCCTCCGGGACGGCCAGCCCGGTCCAGCCGAGCTCGACCATCTCCTTCCAGAGGTCGGCCGAGAAGCCGGCCGGGTCCCCGGCCACCGCCCCCGCACCTGCCGTCGCCGCGCGTGCGCCGAGCACGTCGCGGGCGGTGCTGCGGATCAGCTCCTGGTCCTCGGTCAGGGTCAGGTCCATGGTGCGAGCCTTCCTACTGCTGCGGCGCGATCTTGTCCGAGCGCACCCAGACCCCGGGTCGCTCCTCCCAGAACAGCTGCACGAGGACCCCGCCCGCGTGCTTGGGGTGGATGAACGTGTGCTTCCACGCCGCGCCGTCCTTGACGCCCTCCTCGTCGTCGAACGTGGGGATGTCGTGGACGCGGCAGGCGTCCAGGGCGGCGTCCCAGTCGGCGACCTCGAACGTGACGTGGTGGGCCGCCGCGCCGTTGCGGGCGAGGAACTTGTCGACGAACGAGTCCTCGCCGCGACCGGTGATGACCTCCCAGCAGATGCTGGAGCCGGGCACGTTCAGCACGAGGTCGGCCATGTCCGGGATCTCGTCGTCCGCGGTGCGCCAGACCTCGACGAAGCCGGCCAGCTCGGAGTACCAGCGCGACAGCTCGTCACGGTCGTGGAAGGCCTGGCAGATGTGGTCGATGCCGCGGATGCCCAGCGTCGGGCCGTCACCGTCGACGGGCTTGACGGCCGTGGCCTCGTCGTCGCCGAGCATGGCGAGGTTCCCGGGGCCGCGCAGGCGCCACAGCACGCCGGGACCGTGCTCGGGCGGTGACAGCGACGCCTCCACCCAGCGGCCCGCGACCGAGTCGCTGACCTTGAGCCCGCGCCGGTCCAGCTCGGCGACGGCGGCGTCCAGGTCCGGAACCTCGGCGCCGACGTGGTGCAGGCCCGGGCGTCCGTTGTGCTCGTCGAGCCAGGTCTGCAGCGCCCCGCCCTCGCCCGACGGCGCGAGCACCACCCAGGTCTGACCCGCGCTGCCCGGCACCTCGAGCCGGACCCCGCGGACGCCCTGGGCCGGGTTGTCCCAGGTGTGCGTGCGCCGGAAGCCGAACAGGCCCTCGAGCAACGCGAGCTGCTTGTCCAGGTCGGGGGTCGCCACCGCGACGTGGTCGATCCGGTAGATCTTGAGCATGGGATGCCCTCCTCAGCTGGGGTGCGGCTCGATCCAGTCGTAGCCGCCGGTGACCAGCTCCTTGACGAGCCGGAGGTTGTAGCGGTTCATCGCCCCGATGCGCTCGGCGAGGGCGGCCACCTTGTCGTCGAACTCCTCGGCGGCGAACACGTCGTTGACCAGGCCGAGCTGCAGCGCGCGCTGCGCGTCGAGACGGACACCGGTGAAGAGCATCTCCTTGGCCCGCGCCACGCCGATCCTCGCCGGCAGTCGCTTGAGCCCACCCCAGCCGGGCGCGCTGCCGCCGACCTCGGGCTGGTCGGGGTCCTCCTTGCCGTCCATGAACTTCGGCTGGTGCGGCGGCCGGGCGGAGAGGGTGATCTCCACCAGCCCCATCTTCGCGTTGTCGGCGCACACGATGAAGTCCGCGCCCAGCGCCAGCTCCAGCCCACCGCCGACGGCGTACCCGTGCACCGCGGCGAACACCGGGATCGACAGTCGCTCCATCATGGCGAACGTCTTCTCACCGAGCCGGCCCTGCTCGATCCGGTCGGCCTTGGTCAGCGACTCGGACCAGTCCAGGTCCATGCCGGCGCAGAAGCCCTTCTCGCCCGCCCCGCGCAGCACCGCGACGCAGACCTCGGGGTCGTCGTCGATGTCGGTGAAGACCTGACGCAGGCCGTGCATCATCTCCGGGGTCAGCGCGTTGAGCTTCTTGGGCCGGTCCAGGGTGATCCAGCAGACGCGGTCCTTGACCGCGACGTCGAGTCCTTCAGTCATGTGTGGTCCTCCTCAGGATCGGGGCAGGCCGAGGCCCCGGGTGGCGATGACGTTGCGCTGGATCTCCGAGGCGCCGCCCAGGAAAGTGGCGGCCACGGCGTCCATGCGCATGTGGGTGAACGCGCCGGCCAGCGGGGCGTTCCGCCGCTGCCAGAGCAGGGCGTGCGAGCCGAAGGCCCGGGCCCCGGTGCGCGCGAGCCGCTGGTGCAGCTCGGCGCTGAACAGCTGGTTGACCGACGCCTCGTACCCCGGCACCCCGCCCGCGGCCTGCTTGGACACGGTGTAGCGGGCGATGTTGTAGAGCACCCGCATCTCGGTGTAGCGACGCGCGATCTCCTGCCGGACGCCGTGCTCCCAGCCCTCCCGCAGGTGCTCGCGCCCCTCGGGCGAGCCGATGTGCTCGACGAGGCGGGCGATCGCCTGCTCGTACTTGATGGTCGCTCCGATACCGGCGCGCTCGAAGCTGAGCGCGTCCATCGCGACGTACCAGCCGCGGTTCTCCTCGCCCACCCGGTTCGCGACCGGCACCCGCGCGTTCTCGAAGAAGATCTCCGAGAACGGGGTGTCGCCGCGGATGTCGCGGATCGGGCGCACCGTGACCCCGGGCGTGTTCACGTCGACGAGCAGGAACGTGATGCCCCGGTGCTTCGGCGACGCGTCCGGGTCGGTGCGGACCAGGACGAACAGCCAGTCGGCGTGCTGGCCGAGCGAGGTCCACACCTTCTGCCCGTCCACGACGTAGTGGTCGCCGTCCCGGACCGCCCTCGTCCGCAACCCGGCGAGGTCGGATCCGGCCTCCGGCTCCGAGAACCCCTGCGCCCACGTGCGCTCGCCGCGGGCGATCGGCGGCAGGTGCTCGGCCTGCTGCGCGTCCGTGCCGTGCGCGAGCAGGGTCGGCCCGAGCAGGAACGCGCCGATGCCGTTCACGGTGGGCACGCGCGCCCGCATCATCTCCTCCTGGAGGATGAACTCCTCCAGGGCGGAGAGCCCGGCGCCGCCGTACTCCACCGGCCAGTGCGGCGTGATCCAGCCGCGCTCGGCCAGCACCGCTGCCCACTCCCGCGCGCCCTCGCGGCGCGCCGGGTCCGCGCTGGTGCGGTCGACCGGCCAGTTGTACCCCCGGACGTCCTCGGGCTCGAGGCTCTGCTCGGCGTCGGGGTCCGGCGTGTACGCGGCCGGGAAGCGGTCGCGGACGAAGGCACGCACCTCCTCGCGGAACGCGGCCTGGTCGGGGGTGTCTTCCCAGTTCATGCCGTCCTCCCGGGGGTCGACCCGGCCGCGGCGGACGCCTGGCCCGCCCACGTGCTGGGCGCCGCCTTCTCCCGGTCCCAGGTGCCGGGGGTGATACCGCGGTCACCCATCGCGCGCAGCGCGTACTTGGCGATCTTGTCGCTGGGTGTGCGGGGGAGCTCGTCCACGAACTCAACGAACCGCGGCACCATGAACGAGGGGAGTTTCGCCGCGCAGTACTCGATGAGCTCGGCGTGGGTCAGCTCGGCGCCCGGGGCGAGGACGACGGCGAGCTTGACCTCCTCCTCCTCCAGCTCCGAGGGCACGCCGAACGCCGCGCACTCGATGACGGCCGAGTGCAGGTTGACCTCGCACTCGATGTCGAAGGCGGAGATGTTCTCCCCGCGCCTGCGGATCGCGTCCGCGATGCGGTCGAGGAAGTAGAAGTAGCCGTCGTCGTCGCGCCAGACCCGGTCGCCCGTGTGGAACCACAGGTTGCGGAACGCCCTGGCGGTCGCCTCGGGCATCCCGTAGTAGCCCGGCGTGATCACGAACGGCTGCTTGGGACGCACCACGAGCTCACCCGGCTCGCCTGCGGGGACCTCGCGGTCGTCCTCGTCGACGACCGCCACGTCGAACCGTTCGGCGTTGACCTGGCCCATCGAGCCCAGGCGCCACCCGCCGTACGGGCTGCCGGTCGCGATGCCGACCTCGGTGCTGGTGTAGGTCTCCGCGGACCGGACGCCGAACCGCTCCAGCAGGGCCGCGTCCAGCGCGGACTTGCCCATGTAGAACGTCTTCAGCGGGTGGTCGCGGTCCCGCGGTCCCGGCGGGGCGCTGAGCAGGATCGGGATCATCGCGAACACGCTCATCGCGACCTGCGCGTCGAAGTGGCGCACGTCGTCCCAGAAGCGCGAGGCGCTGAACCGCTCCACGATGCCGACCGCGCTCCCGGACAGCAGCGCCGCGAAGACGCCGTCCCACAGACCTGCGGCGTGGAACAGCGGCAGCGGGCAGTACGTCGTACTGCCCCAGCGATCCAGGTAGTCCAACGAGTCGCGGGCGCAGGTCAGGGCCAGCGCGTGCGGCGCCATCGCGCCCTTGGAGCGGCCGGTCGTGCCGGAGGTGTACATGATCGCGAGCAGGTCGGTGAACCGGGATTCGTCGTGCACCGGCTCGGCGCCGTGGACGAGCAGCCGCGACATGGGTACCGCCCGCACACCGAGCAGACCGAGTGCGGGCTCGGCCCCACGGACGATCACCCGGGCCAGGCCGGGCAGCTCCGACGCCACCGGCGGCAACCGGTCGGCGTACTCGACGTCGATCAGCAGCGTGGACACGTCCGCGCTGTCGAGCACGTGACGCAGCAGCTCGCCGCGATAGGCCGTGTTCACCGGCACCGCGACCGCACCGAGCCGGGCGAGCGCGAAGATCACGGGCACGAACTCGGCGCAGTTCGGCAGCATCACCGCGACGTGGTCGCCACGGCGCACGCCTTCGGCCGCCAGGCCGCTCGCGTACCGGTCGGCCGCATCGTCGACCTCCGCGAAGGTCCACTCACCGTCGCGGAACTTCAGGAACACGACGTCCCCATGGGTCTCGGCGCGCGATCTGAGCAATTTGCCGAGTACCAAGCTCTCCAGCCACTCCTCGTTCATCACACCTCCGCGGCACTTCGCCGCCCGATGTCAGGCCTGCCGGCATCGCCGACACCGGAGGTCGGTGGTGCCGGAGGCTGACTTACCGCCGGGCCCCGGACGACCCGACGTCGGGCCGCGAGACCGCTATGGGTCGGATTGCTCCCGATCCGAGCACGGATCGCGCCACGCCGCCAGTGCTGGCGGCCAGTGACCTGCGAACGGCTGCCACCAGAACTCGGTGGCAGCCGTTCGCGGCGTTCGGTCGTTCGCCTCGCTCAGGAGGCCGACTCGCTCTTCCCCGACGCCGTCGCGTCGGGCTCGACGATCAGCGGGTACACGCCGTTCTCGTCGTGCACCTCGCGCCCCGTCACCGGCGGGTTGAACACGCACACCGTCCGCATCTGGGTCTTGGGCCGCAGCTGGTGGCGCTCGTTGCCGTTGAGGACGTAGATCGAGCCCGGAGCGAGCTTGTACGTGACGTCGTTGTTCTTGTCGTACAGCTCGCCCTCACCCTCGGTGATGAAGACGGCCTCGATGTGGTTCGCGTACCAGAAGTCGTTCACCGAACCGGCGTCGAGCACCGTCTCGTGCACCGAGAAGCCCACACCGTCGCCCGCCAGCACGATGCGCTTGCTGCGCCAGTGCGGGGTCTTGATGTCGCGCTCGGTGTCGGTGATCTCCTCCAGCGTACGAACGATCATGCAGAAACTCCTTCGGTCACGGCGCGGACGGCCTCTCCGACCACGGACAAACCTTCGTCCAGCTCCGCGTCGGAGATCGTGAGCGGCGGCATGATCTTCATGACCTCGTCGGACGGGCCGGACGTCTCCATCAACAGTCCCCGCTCGAACGCCGCGGCACACGCCTTCGCGGCGAGCTCCGGCTGCGAGAACGACAACCCGCGCGCGAGCCCGCGGCCCTTGGGCGTCAGGTCCACCGCCTGCGACGATGCCGCGAGCTCGGTGAGGCGCTCCTCCACCCGCTCGCCCTTGGCGATCGTGCCGCGCTCCAGCGTGTCGTCGGTCCAGTACTCGTTCAGCGCGGCCGTCGCCGTGATGAAGGCCGGGTTGTGCCCGCGGAAGGTGCCGTTGTGCTCGCCCGGGCCCCACTGGTCGAGCTCCGGTTTGATCAGCGTGAGTGCCATCGGCAGCCCGTAACCACTGATCGACTTCGACAGGCAGACGATGTCGGGCTTGATCCCGGCGGCCTCGAACGAGAAGAACGGACCGGTGCGTCCGACGCCCATCTGCACGTCGTCGACGATCAGCAGCATGCCGTGGCGCCGGCACAGCTCCTCGAGGCCCTGCAGCCACTCGATCCGCGCCGGGTTGATGCCGCCCTCGCCCTGCACGGTCTCGACGATCACGCCGGCAGGCTCGTTCAGCCCGCTGCCGGAGTCGCCGAGCAGCTTCTCGAACCACAGGAAGTCCGGGACCGTGCCGTCGAAGTAGTTGTCGAACGGCATCGGGGTGGCGTGCACCAGCGGGATCCCCGCCCCGCCCCGTTTCATCGAGTTGCCCGTGACGGACAGCGCGCCCAGCGTCATGCCGTGGAACGCGTTGGTGAAGTTGATCATCGACTCGCGGCCGGTGATCTTCCGGACCAGCTTCAACGCCGCCTCGACGGTGTTGGCGCCGGTCGGTCCCGGGAACTGCACCTTGTAGTCGAGGCCGCGCGGCTTGAGCACGACCTCCTCGAACGTCCGCAGGAACTCACCCTTGGCCACGGTGTACTTGTCGAGACCGTGAGTGATGCCGTCCCGCTCGAGGTACTCGATCAGCGGACGTTTCAGCGCGGGCGGATTGTGGCCGTAGTTCAGAGCGCCGGCACCGGCGAAGAAGTCGAGGTAGCTACGGCCGTGGATGTCGTTGATGTGAGACCCGCGGGCAGTGTCGAACACCACGGGCCAGGTCCGGCAGTAGCTGCGGACCTGGGATTCCATGTCGTCGAAAACGGTGGTCTCCACGTGCTTCCCCTAGCAATGTCGAAATGGATCGTCCGGTCAGCGCCGAACCGGTCCGATCCGAAACAGGATCTCGGGCTCGTGGCCGGCGCCGAGCAGTTCCGCGCCGAACAGCTCGCTCCGCCGCACCTCCGCGTCACGCCGCTGCGCGAAGCGGGTGAAGAGCGCGATGGAACCCTCGTTGTCCGGCGTGATCGTGGTCTCGAGGTGCCCGACGTCGGGCACGGCGTCGAACAGAGCGTCGAGCATCTGCCCCGCAACACCCCGCCCCCGGGCTGCCTCGTCGACCGCCACCTGCCACACGACCAGCGTGGACGGCTCGTCCGGGCGGCGGAAGCCCGTGATGAACCCGATCACATCGGCGCCGTCGCGAGCCACGACGGACGTGGCTGCGAAGTCGCGGCACCACAGCAGGTAGGCGTAGCGCGAGTTGACGTCCAGGACGCCGGACTCCGCCGCGAGCCGCCAGCAGGCCACTCCGTCGGGCGTACTCGGGCGGCCGATGGTCAACTGTTCCCCGACGTTTCGCCGAGCGAGGTTCGGAGATCCAGCGGATGCGGCCATGTCTAAGGAACTTAACAGGCCGGAATCCGCCACGCGTCCCCCCGGGGATGATCCGGACACTCAACATGTGAGCGCTATCACAATCTGGTTTGCCGATCATGCCTGCCGGGAACGGGGTCGTTCCACCAGCTCACGGCGCGATTTCAGGCGTGTTGCAGTCGCCCTCAGGGGGTAGCCTGGGCCACACATCACGAAATCGCAACAACCGTCACACCGACCAGCCTGCGACCGTGCCCTCCGCCCCCGCGCCCCGCTCCGTCGGTCGTCACCGGAGGCGGGCGCGGGCGGGTCACGCGGTCGTCGGACGTCTGCTGCGCGGCGGGTGAGCCGGGAGAATCCGCGCATGACCCCGAACGATGCCAAGGCAGACCTCCGCCGCTACCTGCAGGCGGCCCGCGACGCGATGCTGTGGAAGCTCGACGGCCTGGGCGAGCGCGACGTCCGGCGCCCGTTGACGCCCACCGGCACCAACCTGCTCGGGCTGGTCAAGCACCTCGCCGGCGTCGAGCTCGGCTACTTCGGGGCCACCTTCGGCCGGCCCGTCGAGCCCCCGGGCGACTGGTTCGCGACCGACGCCGAACCGAACGCGGACATGTTCGCCACCGCCGACGAGTCGCGCGAGCACGTCATCGGGCTCTACCACAGCGCCTGGGCTCACGCGGACGTCACGATCGAGACCCTCCCCCTGGACGCCCCCGGGCACGTGCCGTTGTGGCCGCGGGGCGAGGTCACGCTGCACCGGATCCTCGTGCACGTCATCGCGGAGACGCACCGGCACGCCGGGCACGCCGACATCGTCCGGGAGCTGGTCGACGGGGCCGTCGGGCTCCGCCTGGACAACGCGAACCTGCCGCCCGGCGACGCCGCGTGGTGGGGGGAGCACCGCGACCACCTCGAGCGCATCGCCCGCGAGGCCGGGACCTGAGTCAGCCGGCCGCGGGCGCGCCGACCACCGCGGTCCGACCACCGCGGGTCCGGCGGGCGAGGTCGGGCACGAGCGTGAGGATCCCGATCAGCGCCAGCCCGGCCCCGAGCCACAGCGGGGCGCGCAGCCCGAACCCGTCGATCGCGACGCCCCCGAGGGACGAGCTGATGATGATCCCGCCCGTGATGAACGAGCCGTGGATCGTGTTGACCAGCGGCCCGGCGTTCCCCGCCCGTTGCACGCGCACGACCATCGCCGGGTTCATCGTCACCCCGACCAGGCCGATGCCGAGCATGCACACCACAGCCGCCACGCTGACCTGCGCGAACAGTCCGAACCCCACCAGGAAGAGCAGGTTCAGGACGAGCCCGGCGCACAGCACGACCAGCGCGTGCCGGTCGGCGAGCCGCCCGACCACCGCGTTCCCGACGAGGGTGGCGGCTCCGTAGGCCACGAGCAGCAGCGGGACGGCACCCGAGGCGAAGCCGCTGATCCCGGTCAGGATCGGGTTCAGGAAGCTGAAGGCGGAGAACGTCGCACCGATCACGAGCGTGCTGGTGCTGAGCACGAGCCACAGCCGGGGTCTGCGGAAGACGCCCAGCTCCTGGCGCATCGGCCCGCTGTCGACGCGCGGCAGGTCGGGGACGCCCCGGACCGTGCAGAGCGCGGCGACGACCGTGAGCACCGCGATCGCCCAGAACGCCGCGCGCCACCCGAACGCCGAGCCCACGAGGGTGGCCAGCGGCAGGCCGAGCAGCGTGCCCAGCATGAGGCCGTTCAGGACGACCGCGACCGCCCGCCCGCGGACCTCGGGGGCGGCCATCGCGACGCAGATGGAGACCGCCGCACCGAAGAACGCCTGCGACGCGGTGCCCGTGACCAGCCGGGCCAGGAACATCACGCCGTACCCCGTCGCCACAGCAGCCAGCACGTTCCCGCCCAGGAAGATCCCGAACAGCAGCATGAGCGCGGGTTTGGGGCGCATCCGCATCACGAAGACCATCAGCAGGGGCCCGCCGACGGACATCGCGAACGCGAAGGCGGTGATCAGGTAGCCGACCTGCGGGATCGAGACACCCAGCCCGTCGGCCATCTGCGGCATGAGTCCGGCGACGACGAACTCGCTCGTGACCATGGCGAAGATGCCGAGGGCCAGCACGTAGACGGCGCGGGGCACGGTGCTCCTCCTATTTTGGGATGATCTGTACAAAACTTGGCCGCGCGGAAGCGCGCCCCGACTCGGGACCGAGGTCAGGTGATCAGGGCATCCAGGGCTGCGTCGGCGATCGACTGCAGCACGTCGCGGTCCGCACCACCCTGCCCCGCCACCCGGATCCCGCCGATCACGGCGTTGACGAAGCGGGCCAGCGCCAGCGCGTCGCGGGCGGTGGCGATCCCGCCGTCACGCTGCCCGGCCGCGATCACGTCGCGCAGGGCCTCGGTCCGGCGCTGCTGGTCGCGCTCGAGCAGGGCGGTGGCCTCCGGATCGCGCCCGGCGAGCTCGACGGTGGTGTTGACGGTCAGGCAGCCGGGACTGCGACCGTTCCGACGGTTCGCCGCCTCACCGTCCACGATCTGGGAGAGCAGGGCGCGCAGCCGCTCCGCCGGCGCCCGCCGCTCGTCCTCGAGCACGGCGAGCTGCGCCGCGTTCGTGGTCTCGATGTAGCGCAGCAGTGCACGCGTGAAGAGCTCGTGCTTGCTGGTGAACGTGTTGTAGATGCTGCTGCGCCCCAGGCCGGTGGCCTCGCACAGGTCCTGCGTTGTGGTCGCCTCGTAGCCCTGGGCCCAGAACGTGCGCATCGCCGCATCCACGGCGCAGTCCTCGTCGAACGTCCGGGGGCGGGGCACGCGCGGAACCGTAGCACGTTCTAGACTCAACGTTCCAAAACCGACGTGGAACGATCGCACCCGTGGCACTCGGCGACGCGCACCGTGCCGCTCTCGCGCACGTCGGATCCACCGGCCGCCCCACCGGAGCGGACCGGCGGGTCATGCTGCACTTCCACCCGGACTGGCCGTTCCGGGCGGCCACGGTGCTCGAGGCGATCGCAGGCGACCGCCGGTACCGCAGCCAGTTCGAGACGGCCACCAGCAACGGCGGGCTCACCGCGCGTCCGGGCGGGGACCGCTGGCGCTGGGAGAACCGGATGTTCGGCGGCGCCTACGACACCGCGGCGCCCGCCGACCGGCCCACCTACGGCGCGCTGGACGTGCACCGCCGCCCGATCGGCGCCGCTCCGCGCTTCGGCTCCGCACACCTGCGGCTCGCGGCCGCGGTCCTCGACCGCACCACCTGCTGCTTCCCCGACAGCGTGTTCGAGCCCACCGCACTCGCCCCGGCGCGAGCGGCCGGCGACCTCATCGCACTGGCACTCGCGGGGGACCTCGACCCCCTCGACGACTACGTGGAAGCCCAGGTGCACGGCCCGCTCCGGCTGCCCGAGGACGTCGAGGCGCTCGTCCTCGACCCGAGCCACCGCGGCACCGCCGTCGAGGAGGCGGCCGCCCGGCTCGGCTGCCCGGTGCAGTGGCACGGAGGCTTCCGGCTGGAGCCCGCCGAGCTGGCCCGCCACGTCGACTACCGCGGCCCCGAGCCGGTGGCGCTCGGGCTCGCCATCGCCGGCGGCGAAGTCCTCGATCCGGCGCTACTGGGCACCGCCGCACGGGAGGGCGGGCACGACCCGCAGGTCCTCAAGAAGGTGTGGCACCTGCTGGCGCGCTTCGGCAGCGACCGGTGGTGACGGTCGCACACCGGCCGCCCGCCGCGGGCCCCTACGCCGATGGCCGGTCGCGATCTGCGTCACACCCCCACCTGCGGCGAGTGAGGTTAGGCTGCCATTCCTGTTGCAGCCGGAAGGTCGTCCGCTCGCCATGCCCGCTCACCCTCCATCACGCACCCGACTCGTGCTCGCGCTGTGCGTCGCGCCTGCCCTCGCGCTCGTCGCATGTGGCGGCCAGGGCACGAGCGAGAACGTCGAGCCGACCGCACAGCTCCGTACCGTCGCGCACGCTCGAGGTGAGACGCAGGTGCCGGCGGACCCGCAGCGGATCGTCGTGCTCGAGCCGGTGCAGCTGGACACGACCGTCTCGCTGGGAAGGGCCCCCGTGGGCGCCGCCGTGCTCAGCGAGGCGACCGGTGTGCCCGCCTACCTCGGTCCGGAGGCGGCGGACATCGACTCGGTCGGGACGGTCACCGAGCCGTCCCTGGAGAAGATCGCGGCGCTCGACCCCGACCTCATCCTCGGTACCGAGTCCCGGCACTCGGCCTTGTACGACCAGCTGTCGACGATCGCGCCGACCGTGTTCATGGCCAGCCAGGCCGACCCGTGGCCCGACAACGTCCGGCTGATGGGGCGCACGCTCGGCGTCGAGGCCGACGCCCAGGCCTTGCTGGACCGGTACTCGGCCCGGTGCGCGGAGGTGGCGCAGAAGTACGGAACGGCAGGAAGTACTGCGCAACTCGTCCGGCCGCGCAATGACCTCCTCACCCTCTACGGTCCGACCTCCTTCGCGGGAAGCACCTTGGAATGCGCCGGGTTCACCACGCCTCCACACGACTGGGGCGGCTCCATCTCGGCGGACCTGTCCTTCGAGTTGGTTCTCGAGGCGAAGGCGGACCACGTGTTCGTCACGGCCACGGAGCCGGGCGACGAGACGGCGATCCCTCCGGCGATGGCCGCAGTGCGGGATGAGGCGTTCCCGCAGCTCCATGTCGTGGACCAGGCATTCTGGATCACCGGTGTCGGCCCCCGTGGCGGCATGGCCGTGCTCGACGACATCGAGCGCATCCTGTCCGGCCGAGACCGTCCGCGGTAGCGGTGCGCTTCATCGCGTCCCCGAACGCGCTGTTCGAGGCACGCGTCGCCGCAACGGCGATGCTCTCTCCGAGCTTCGTGCGGCTGACCGTCACGGGATCCCAGCTCGCGCTCTTCGCCGCGCACGGTCGAGATCAGCGCATCAAGATCCTCGTTCCCCATGACGGCTATCCGGTGGAACTGGGCCCCGGGCCGGAACCTCTCCCCGAAGCGGAATGGCGGACGCTCTGGCGGGCGCTCGCTGCCGGTCGTCGCCCGGTCCTGCGCAGCTACACGGTCAGCGCCGCTCGGCCCGAGCGGCAGGAGGTCGACCTGGACGTCTTCCTCCACACCCGGCCCGGGCCGGCGAGCGCGTGGGCGACGTCGGCCCGTGTGGGCGATCGGGTCCTGCTGTCGGGTCCCGACGCCCGCCGCGGTCGTCCCACGCACGGCATCCAGTGGAGGCCGGGCACAGCCACCTCCGTGCTGCTCGCCGGCGACGAAACCGCGATCCCCGCGATGCGCGGCATCCTCGCATCGCTCGGCCCCGGCATCCGAGGACAGCTCATCGCCGAGGTCGCGGACCGCGCCGACGCGGCCGGCCTCACCACCGCGCACGCCCACGTCACGGGGGCCGTGTGCGTGCGCGGCGTGTCCACACTCCAGAGCGCCGCCGAGGCGTGGTCGCAGGTGCACGGCGAGCAGGCGGCCCGGCACGGCGAGGCGTTCTACGCCTGGGTGGCCACCGAGAGCACCCGGGCCGCACGGATTCGCGAGGCCCTCACCGACGCCGGCATCGCGCCCGACCGCATCCACACGCAGGGCTACTGGAACGACCGGAACCGTGCTCGGGCACCGAGACCCGTCGCCGCGTGCGCGTGACAGCCGACACCGCTCACCCGCTCTGATCACCAGGATCGGGACCTCGCATCCACATGTGGACGCCGGGTCCCGATCCTGCCGATCCTGGCGGTCCCCCACGCCTGGCGCGTCGCTCGAGCCTCCGCCTGGCGCCCCCTCAACAGCTACGTCGGCGGCAACTCGAACCTGCCGCGTGCCGCCCGATAGCGCGTTCCCCGGCTTGGTCGGTGCAGGGCCTCCTTGACGTGCCACCACGCCTCGTCGCGTGTCTCCGCATGCCCGTGCGACGACTTGCCGCCGTCGAGAACCACGGTCCAGCGGTACCGGCCGCTCGCCTCGTTGAACGTCACGGAGCCCCGTTGCTGCGACTCGATCATGAGTCGCGCCTCCGCCTCGTCTGCTGCCTCGCCCATCGCGAACCCCTCCGGGGTCTCGGCCATCCAGAACGCCGCACATGACAGCATATGACAGCTGCCGCCAGCTGGCGACCACGTATGCCAGCTTGGTTCCAGTCATGACCAGGGCAGACGTAACGTGCCGACGTGGATGAAGAGCTGGTGACGACGGCCGAGCTTGCCGCGCGTCTCAAGCTGTCCACGCGGTCGATCTACCGCTACTACGCGGACGGGAAGATCACCCCGGACTTCACGACGCCGGGCGGCGAGCACCGGTGGAACGTCGAGAACGTCAAGGAGCAGCTCCGAGCACTGCGCCGGCGCCCGACGTGAGCCGCACCATCCCCGCCGGCGCACCAGAGCGGGGAGGGCGAGCCGCCGTGATCGCCAGGGTCGAGACCTGGCCGCCGGGTGTGAGCCTGGTCCCGATCCTGCCGCTCCTGCGGGGGCCTGCCGTGTTCAGCCCGCGTACGGCATGCCGGACCGCAGGTAGCTATGAACCGCATCGCCCCTGGCCAGAGGACTGTGGAGCCGGGGGTCGGGATCGAACCGACGACCTACCGCTTACAAGGCGGTTGCTCTACCACTGAGCTACACCGGCCGGTACTGCCCGCCATCCTAGTGCCGGCGCCGCTCCCGCCTACCCTGGGCGCCATGCCGCAGTCGATCGTCGCCACAGGCGGCGTCCGTCCGGGCGGGCCGGTATGACGCCAGGTCAGAGGTTCACGCGCCGGGTCCGCAGTGCGTTGCGCAAGGAGGCGTACGGGCTGCTGCATGCCGGTCCCCCGTCGGTGCAGTTGATGCGGCCGCTCGGCCCCCGCGTTCCGGACGACGCGCGCGTGCAGCAGGTGCTCGACTTCTGCATGCGGGTGGGTGAGGTCCTGCTCTCCAGCGGCGAGAGCGCCGACGAGACCACGCAGACGATGCAGCGACTGGCGGCGGTGGCGGGGCTGTCGGCGGTCGACGTCGACATCACGTTCACCTCGATCACGATGTGCTGCCACCGCGGGATGAGTGCTGCGCCGGTCACCTCGATGCGACTGGTCCGCCACCGTTCCCTCGACCTGACCCGGCTCGAGGAGGTCGCCCGGATCATCGAGCGGCTGGAACGGGCCGAGCTCGACCTCGACGCGGCCGCCACCGAGCTCTCCGAGGCGGTCAGCGCTCCCCACCCCTACCCGCGCTGGGTCGCCACCACGGGCTGGGCGGGGTTGGCGGGCTCCATCGCGCTGCTGCTCGGGGCGGAGCCGCTCACGGCGCTCGTCGCATTCCTCGTCACCGCTCTCATCGACCGGCTCGGGCGGCTTCTGAACCGGTGGGGGCTGCCCGCGTTCTTCCAGCAGGTGGTCGGCGGGATGGTGGCCACGGGGGTCACGCTGGCGCTGTTCGCCGTCGGCATGTTCCCGCCCGGCACCCGACCATCGCTGGTGGTCGCGGCGAGCATCACGGTGCTGCTGTCGGGCCTGTCGGTGGTCGGCACCGTGCAGGACGCCATCTCCAGCTACTACGTCACATCGGCCGGCCGCGCAGCGGAGATCATGCTGCTCTCCGCGGGACTGCTGACCGGTGTGGTGCTCGCCCTGAAGATCGGGTTCGAGTTCGGCGTCGCGCTCGAGGTGGCGGGGGAACTACCGACGGGCGTGGCCCAGTTCGGCATCTCCGCGCTCGCGGGCGCGCTCGCCGCGGCGTCGTTCTCGCTCGCCGGCTACGCGCGGCTGCGCCCGCTCCTCGCGGCCGGGCTCGCCGGGGCGCTGGGCTGGAGCACCTACGGCGCCCTCACCCAGGTGGTCGCGTTCGGACCGGTGGCCGCCACCGGTGCCGCGGCCGTGGTCGTGGGGCTCGCCACCGGGCTGCTGCGGCGGGTCGGCGGGGTCTCGCCACTCGTCGTCACGCTCGCCGGCATCACGCCGCTGCTGCCGGGCTTCTCGGCCTACCGCGGCTTCTACCAGCTGGCGGTCGAAGGGCTCGCCGACGGGCTGGTCACCGTCACCATCGCGCTCGGCACGGGGCTCGCGCTCGCCGCCGGCGTGGCGTTCGGCGACTTCGTGGCCCGGCCGCGCACGCAACCCGTTCTCGGTCTCACGGAGCCCCCATCGGAGGCCGAGCCACAGTAGGCTCGTGTTCGCTGAGCGCACGAGGAGGAACATGCCGACCGGCGATGCTCTGTCCGATGCCGAGTTCGTGGTGGTGGCCAACCGGCTGCCGGTCGACCTGGAGAAGCTCCCCGACGGCACGCAGCGCTGGAAGCGGAGCCCGGGCGGTCTCGTCACCGCGCTGGAACCGATGCTGCGCAGCCGCGAGGGCGCCTGGGTCGGCTGGCCCGGGCTGCCCGACGCCGACGTCGAGCCGCTCGTCGAGGACGGCCTGCAGCTGCACCCGGTGCGGCTGTCCGCGCAGGACGTCGAGGAGTACTACGAGGGCTTCTCCAACGCCACGCTGTGGCCGCTCTACCACGACGTGGTGGAGCGTCCCGCCTTCCACCGCCACTGGTGGCAGAGCTACGTGCGGGTCAACCAGCGCTTCGCCGAGGTCGTGGCGGAGGTGGCCGCGAAGGGCGCCACCGTCTGGATCCAGGACTACCAGCTGCAGCTGCTCCCGGCGGCGCTGCGGGAGCTGCGCCCCGACCTGCGGATCGGGTTCTTCCTGCACATCCCCTTCCCGCCCACCGAGCTGTTCATGCAGCTGCCGTGGCGCACCCGAATCGTGGAGGGGTTGCTCGGCGCCGACCTGGTCGGCTTCCACACCCCCGGCGGCGCCCGCAACTTCCGCTGGCTCGCCACCCGGCTAGCCGGGGCCAGCCCCGGGCAGGGGCGCACCGAGGTCCTGGTCGACGGCCGCCCCGTCAAGCTCGGCGCGTACCCGATCTCGATCGACTCCTCGAACCTCGACCGGCTCTCCCGCACCCCCGAGGTCCTCGAACGCGCCAAGCAGATCCGAGCCGACCTGGGCGACCCGGAGCGCGTCGTCCTCGGCGTCGACCGGCTCGACTACACCAAGGGCATCGACGTCCGGCTGCGCGCCTTCGAGGAGCTGCTCGTCGAGGGCCGGATCGACTCGGAAGACACCGTGATGATCCAGCTCGCCACCCCGAGCCGGGAGCGCGTCGAGCACTACCAGAAGATGCGCAACGACATCGAGCAGTCCGTCGGGCGGATCAACGGCGAGTACGCCCGCGTCGGGCACCCCGCCGTGCACTACCTGCACCAGGCGCTGCCGCGCGAGGAGCTGGCCGCGTTCTTCGTGGCTGCGGACGTCATGCTGGTCACCCCGCTGCGCGACGGCATGAACCTCGTCGCGAAGGAGTACGTCGCCTGCCGGCACGACAACGGCGGCGTGCTGGTGCTGTCGGAGTTCGCCGGCGCCGCGATCGAGCTCAAGGACGCGATCCTGGTGAACCCGCACGACACCGACGGCGTCAAGAACGCCCTGTTCGCCGCCCTCACGCTCGCGCCGGACGAGGGCAAGCGCCGGATGCGGGCGATGCGCAGGCAGGTCATGGGGCACGACGTCGACCGCTGGGCCCGCAGCTTCCTCGACGCGCTCGGACTCCCGCCGCCGGACGGGGCGGACTCGTGACCGACCTCGACGCCGCGGCCCGGGAGCTGGCCCGGGTGCCCCGGCTGCTCGTGGCCCTCGATTTCGACGGCGTGCTCGCCCCGATCGTCGACGTGCCGTCACAGGCGCGGCCCCTCCCGGCCACCGCGGCGGCGATCGACGCGCTGGCCGCCCTGCCCGACACCACCGTCGCGTTGCTGTCCGGGCGCGGCCTGGCCGACCTCGCCGCCGTGTCCGGCTTCGGCCGCCCGATCCGGTTGGTCGGCAGCCACGGCGGCGAGTTCGACGACGGTGACGCGAGCTCCCTGCTCGACCACGCGCAGCGCGACCGGCTCGAACGGCTCGCCGCCGAGCTGCGCGAACTCGTGGCCGGCGAGCCGGGCGTCACGCTGGAGGACAAGCCGGCCGGGGTGGCCGTGCACGTGCGCAACGCCCCGCCCGAGGTCGGCACCCGCGTTCTGGACGCCGTCCGCGCCGGGCCCGCTGCCCGCCACGGCGTCGCGGTCACCCCGGGCAAGGCGGTGCTGGACCTCTCGGTCGTCACGATGGACAAGGGCGCGGCGCTGGAGGTGCTGCGCGAGCGCGCGGACGCCGGCGCCGTGCTGTTCGCCGGCGACGACGTCACCGACGAGACCGCGTTCGCCCGCCTGCGTCCCGGTGACGTCGGGGTGAAGGTGGGACCTGGGGACACCGCAGCCGAGCACCGCGTGGACGGGCCGCCGGACGTCGGCGCGCTGCTGGAACTGCTGGTGCAGCAGCGCGGCGGGCGCTAGGCACTAGCGCCGCTCGGCCGCGGCCAACCGGCGTCCGGCCTCCTCCCAGGTGGGCAGCGCGCTCCCCGGGGTGTTCCAGAACCGGAAGACCGAACCGGCCATGGCGCCACGCTGCCGTGCCATCACGGTGCGGTGCGGCTCGGCCCGCACGGCCGCGTCCAGGCAGGCGCGGTCGCGCCAGGCGCTGAGGGTCGCGAACTCGCGGCGCAGCGGGTGCGCGACCAGGGAGAGGCCGACGACGCCGGGCGCCTTGCGCATCTGCGCGTGCACCCGCATCGCGTCGACGAAGAACGGCAGCACGTGGCGCAGGCCGCGCACACGGAACCGGGACGCCATCACGAGGACCTCGGCGGTCGGCTCGGGCGTGGCGACGGTGATCCAGGGCAGGGTGGGCACGGGAACCTCCATGAGTCTTGTCGTTGACAAGATGCCCGTCCGACCACATCTTGTCAATGACAAGACACGCGGTAGGCTGAGCGGGTGCCCTACCACCACGGCGATCTGCGACGGGCCCTGCTCGACACCGCACTCGAGGCGATCGGCGAGCACGGCCCGGCCGCGGTCAGCCTGCGCGACGTGGCGCGGCGGGCCGGGGTGTCCCACGCGGCGCCCACGCACCACTTCCGCGACAAGGCAGGGCTGCTCACCGCGCTCGCGACGGAGGGGTGGTCGCTGCTGGCGGACGCGCTGGGCGAGGCGGCCGGCCAGGGGTTCGGCGAGGTCGGCGTCGGTTACGTCCTGTTCGCCACCTCCCACCCCGCGCACTTCGCGGTGATGCGCGCCCCCGGGCTCGCTCGGGCTGATGACCCGGAGCTTCAGGCCGCCATGCGCCGCGCAGAGGCGCAACTGCAGTCCGGCGCGGAGCGCTTCGCGACCGGCAGCGGGCGGGGGAACAGCGCCACCGCCCTGGCCGCCTGGTCACTGGTTCACGGGCTCGCCGCCCTGCTCCTCGAAGGTGCCGTGGCCCCCGAGCCCGGGTCGGACGTGGCCACGCTCGCGCGCGACGTCACCGCACACCTGCGCCCACCGCCCTGAGGCGTGCCATGATCACCAGCCGGAGAAGAAGCGCTCCTCCGCACGGGCGCGGGCACTCGTCGAGCCCACGACGAGCTCGGTGGGCAGCGTGACCCGGCGCGGACGGTTGCGGTCGCCGCGTTCCAGCAGCAGTTCCCCGGCCACGCGACCCTTCTCCAGCACGGGCTGGCGCACGGTCGTCAGGCCGGCGCGCTCGGCCTCGGGCACGCCGTCGAACCCGGTGATCGTGAGCTGCTCCGGCACCCTCAGGCCACGGGCCGAGGCGTGCCCGAGCGCGCCGAGGGCCAGGATGTCGGAGGTGCAGATGACGGCCGTGAGGTCGGAGTGCGCCGCGAGCAGGGCCGCCGCCGCGTCCTGCCCGGCCTCGACGGTGTGCTCGAAGCGCTCGTGCACGGGCACACCCGTCCAGTCCACACCGACCTCGGCCAGGCCGTCCCGGATCCCCGCCAGCCGGTCGCGCTGCACCGGGTAGGTGGCGCCCGCCTGCCGCTCCGCGGAGACCGGACCGTCGTTGCGACCGGCCGCCAGGCGCATGCACAGCACCCCGACCCGCCGGTGCCCGAGCCCGGCCACGTGCCGGGTGAGCGCGAGCATGCCGGCGCGGTCGTCGACACCGACCCGGTCCACGCCCTCCACGCCCGTGGGCTGGTCGCAGACCACGGTGGGCAACGGACGCTCGAGCACGGCGAGGAAGTGCGGGTCGTCCTCGCGCACGGAGTAGACGACGAACCCGTCGACACCCGCCTGGTGCACGGTCGTGACGTCCACCTGCTCCGGACTGACCGGCACCAGCAGCAGTCCCTGGCCCGCCTTCTCGCAGGCGAGCGCGAGACCCTCGAGGAACCCGGTGGCCGCGGGGTCGCGGAAGGCGTAGGACAGCGCCTCGGTGAGCAGCAGCCCGACGGCGCCCGCCTTGCGCGTGCGCAGGGAGCGGGCCACGGGGTCCGGCCCCGGGTACCCGAGGCGGCGGGCCGCCTCCAGCACGCGCGCGCGCAGGGGCGCCGACAGCTGGTCGGGGCGGTTGTACGCGTTCGAGACCGTCGTCCGTGACACACCGAGCTCGGCAGCCAGCGAGGCGAGAGTCGCAGGCCGGCGGACGTTGGGAGGCCCTGCCATCCGCGAACCGTAACGGTTCAGACACTCAGCGGGAAAGTCGTGTGACGCGGCCCTCGGGGAGGGCCTCGCATCACGGGTTAGAGTGAATCGACAACGGTTATCACTCCTTACGATATGTCCGGGAGCTTCCCCATGCCGTACCGCCGCGCAGCCGTCGCCGCGCTCGCCGCACTCGCCCTCGCCGGCTGCGGCGCCGGCCCCGAGGCACCCCCCGCCGACGCGCCCGTAGGCGAGGAGCCGCTCGCCGTCGTCGCCTCCACCAACGTCTACGGCAGCATCGCCGAGGCCGTCGGCGGCGACCGCGTCAGCGTGGAATCGATCATCGACGACCCCGCCGCCGACCCGCACTCCTACGAGAGCACCCCCGCCGACGCCGCCGCCGTCGCCGAAGCGCGGCTCGTCGTCGCCAACGGAGGCGGCTACGACGACTTCGTGACGCAGCTCGTGGAAGCCTCCGGCAGCGCGCCGACCGTGATCGAGGCGGTCGAGGTCTCCGGTCTCGCGCCCGAGGAAGAGCACGCCGAGAGCGAGGAGCACGCCGCGGACGAGCACGCCGCGGACGAGCACGGGCACGGGCACGCGCACGAGCACGGCGAGTTCAACGAGCACGTCTGGTACAGCCTGCCCACCGTGCAGGCCCTCGCGACGCGGCTGGCCACCGACCTCGGCGCGGCCGACCCGGCCGGCGCGGCCGAGTTCACGGCGAACGCGGAGGCGTTCAACGGCAGCGTGGCCGAGCTGGTCAGCCGCGCCGAGGCGATCGGGGCCGCACAGCCCGGCGCCCGGGTCGCCGTCACCGAGCCGGTCCCCGGCTACCTCGTCGAGGCCGCAGGCCTCACCGACGTCACGCCCCCGGAGTTCACCGAGGCCATCGAGGAGGACACCGACCCGCCGGCCGCCGTCCTCCAGGAGACGCTCACGCTGTTCCAGGGCGACCCCGTGCGGGCCCTGATCGTCAACGCGCAGACCGAGACCCCCAGCACCGACCAGGTGCGCCAGGCGGCGCAGACTGCAGGGGTGCCCGTCGTGGAGATGACCGAGACGCTCCCGGAGGGCACGACCGACTACGTCGCCTGGATGGGCGCCCAGATCGACGCCCTCGGCGGCGCGCTGGGGACCGCGACCGGAAGCTGAGGCCCGTGCCCGCACCACCCACCACACCCACCGACGCCCCGACCGACGTCGCGCCTGCGGTGTCGCTGCGCGGCGCGCGCGTGAGCTTCGGCGACCGCACGCTGTGGGACGGACTCGACCTGGACATCGCGCCCGGCGAGTTCGTGGCGGTGCTCGGCCCCAACGGTTCCGGCAAGACCACCCTCGTGCGGGTGCTGCTCGGGCTGCTCCCGCTGTCGGCGGGCGAGGTCCGCATCGCCGGCCGCGCGCCGCGGCGCGGCAGCCCCGCCATCGGCTACGTCCCCCAGCAGAAGGCGCTCGACCCGGACCTGCCGCTGCGCGGACGCGACCTCGTCGGCCTCGGCCTGGACGGGCACCGCTTCGGGCTCGGGCTGCGGGGCCGGCGCGAGCGGCGGGACCGGGTGGACGCCGCGCTGGCCGCCGTCGCCGGCACCGCCTACGCCGACGCGCCGGTCGGGCGCCTGTCCGGCGGCGAGCAGCAGCGCCTGCGGGTGGCCCAGGCCCTGGTGGGCGACCCGGACGTGCTGCTGTGCGACGAGCCGCTGCTCTCGCTCGACCTGTCCCACCAGCGCACGGTCACCCGGCTGGTCGACGAACGGCGGCGCACCGCGGACACGGCCGTGCTGTTCGTGACGCACGAGATCAACCCGGTGCTGCCGCTCGTGGACCGCGTGCTCTACCTCGTGGACGGCCGCTTCCGGATCGGGCCGCCGGAGCAGGTCATGACGTCCGAGGTGCTCTCCGAGCTCTACCGCACCCACGTCGACGTCCTGCGCGTGCGCGGGCGGCTCGTCGTGGTCGGCGCCGAGGAGCGCGGCGAGCACTGCCACGAGGAGTCGGCGTGAGCGAGCTCCTGGAGCAGTTGTTCTCGTTCGAGGGGATCGGCGAGCTGCTCACGGCCGAGTTCGTGCAGAACGCGCTGATCGCCTGCGCTCTGCTCGGCGTCGTGGCCGGCAGCCTCGCCCCCCTCATCGTCGCGCGCGGCATGGCGTTCGCCGTGCACGGCAGCGCCGAGCTCGCGTTCACCGGCGGAGCAGCCGCCCTGCTCCTCGGGATCAGCGTCGGGATCGGAGCCGCGGCCGGCGCGATCATCGCCGGAGCGGTCTTCGGCATCTTGGGCCTGCGCGAGCGGCAACGCGACTCCGCGATCGGCGTCGTCCTCGCGTTCGGGCTCGGGCTCGGTGTGCTGCTGCTGGCCATGTACAGCGGGCGCGCGTCGAGCAAGTTCGGCCTGCTGGTGGGTTCCATCGTCTCCGTCACCCGCGAAGACCTCATCGTGCTCGCGGTCACGGCGGCAGTGATCATCCTCGTGACGGGTGTGCTGTACCGGCCGCTCCTGTTCTCGAGCACGGACCCGGTGGTCGCCGCAGCCCGCGGCGTCCCCGTTCGGCAGCTCTCGGTGCTGTTCGCCGTCCTGGTCGGGCTGCTGACCGCGGTCGCCGTCCCGATCGTGGGCGCCATCCTGGTGCTGTCGGTCACCATCACCCCCGGCGCCGCAGCTGCTCGCATCTCGAGCAACCCGGCGGTGGCGACGGTGCTGGCCTTCGCCTTCGCGGAGACCGCCCTGGTGGGAGGGGCACTCCTCTCCCTGGCGCCCGGACTCCCGATCTCCGGCTACGTCGCTTCGATCTCGTTCCTCATCTACCTCTGCTGCCGCGTCATCGGGAAGATGCGAGATCCGGCGAGGGCGTCCCGACTGCGAGCGCGGGGTCCTCGGGAGCCTGCAACGTCAGCCTGACCGGCGACCGCCAGAGGCGTGGATCGCCACGGAGGTTCAACCGTCCGTGCAGCCAACGGGAGCGTGTTGCCGGATGGGGCCGCAGTGCGGGTGGTGATCGCTGCGAGAAGCACCTGACGTCGCCGCGACAGCAACCACGCACTGCTCGCACCGATCACCCGGCCCTGATCACTCCGACAAGTACGCCACCGTCGTCGTACCCGCGCCCAGGTGCTGATCAGATCGATCACCGCGGGCCGCGTCGCGGCCGGCATCGTCGATCACGGGCGGATGGTCGTGCTCGACGATCGACCGACCACCATGTGCCCGTGATCGACGCAGCGCCCGCGGTGCGGGCCTGACCGACTCGGCAACAGGCTCCCGGCGCGGTCCATGTCCCGATCTCGCCGGTCATGGTCGGAAACACGCCTCGAGCCGGCCCGATGATCATCGTGAAGGGGTGGATCGGGACCACCGCAAGGTGCGCGAGCACGCAGCAGGGGCGGGCTCGTCCAGGACAGGCCTGGGCCCGCGCCGGGAACGGCCGTCCACCCAGCCCCGATATTCGGTAGTTGTGCCAACCCGGCCACCTCGCCAACGGGCGGGGTCGGGGAACTCGGCCGATTGCACGGAAGGCCAGGGCGGGGAGTGGGGCAGTGGTCGCGAGCCGGGGACGGCCCGCCCACAGGAGATTCAGCGGAACACGCGACGGCGAGCCGGCGCGCGAGAAGCACGTCAGCGCGGTCGCGAGGACCTTGGGGTGCGACTCGCACTGATCTATCGCACTGATCGGCGCACCCGGGCCGCGCCGCGCACCTACCCCGAGAAGGTCCGCCGCTGGCGGGCCACCTCGGCCAGCACCACTCCCGCGGCCACCGAGGCGTTGAGCGATTCCACGGCCCCGTCGAGCGGGATCCCGACGGTGACGTCGCAGGTCTGCTTGACCAGCCGCGACAGGCCCTTGCCCTCCGACCCGATGACCAGCACGAGCGGGTCGTTGGCGAGCTCGAAGTCGTCGAGCGAGACACTGCCCTCGGCGTCGAGGCCGGCCACCATGAAGCCCGCGGTGGCGTACTCGCGCAGCGTGCGAGTGAGGTTGGTGGCCCGCGCCACCGGCACGCGCGCGGCGGTGCCGGCGGACGTGCGCCACGCGACGGCCGTCATGCCGGCGGCCCGGCGCTGCGGGACGACCACGCCGTGCCCGCCGAACGCGCCGACCGAGCGGACCACGGCACCGAGGTTGCGCGGATCGGTGACACCGTCGAGCGCCACGATGAGGCCCGGTGACGGCGACTCGCTCGCGATCTCCAGCAGCTCGTCGGGGTGGGCGTAGGAGTAGGGCGGCACCTGCAGGGCGAGCCCCTGGTGCAACGCACCACCGGTGATCCGGTCCAGGTCGGCCCGTGGCACCTCGAGGATCGAGATCCCCCGGTCCGCGGCCAGCTGTACGGCCTCGGCGACGCGCTCGTCGGCGTGCGTGCCCAGCGCGACGTGCAGCGCCGTGGCCGGAACGCCCGCGCGCAGGCACTCCACGACCGGGTTGCGGCCGAGCACGGTCTCCGGGGCGTCCCCGTCGCCGGGCCGGCGCCGGTTGCCCGCGGCGCCACGGCCGCCCTGCTTGGCCTTCGCCGCGGTGTCCCTGGCCGCGCGCCGCGCCGCCGGGTGACCGGGCCGCATGTCGGCGGGTGGCGTGGGGCCCTTGCCCTGCAGTGCGCGGCGGCGCTGGCCGCCCGAACCGACGACCATGCCCTTCTTGGTGCCATCCTTGCGCATCGCTCCGCGGCGCTTGGAATTGCCGGCCATCTATGCGTCCTTCAGTGTCCAGGTGGGGCCGTCGGGGGAGTCCTCCACGGAGACCCCGGCGGCGGTGAGACGGTTGCGCACCTCGTCGGCAGCCGCGAAGTCGCGGCGGGCCCGCGCCTCCTGGCGCTGCGCGAGGAGATCTTCGACGAGTGCGGTGAGCGCGCTGCCCGTGATGTCCCCCGGGCCGTCGGACTCCGCCCAGAAGGGATCGAGCGGGTCGAGCCCCAGCACGCCGGTCATCGCGCGCACAGCTGCGGCAGCGGCGCCCGCCGCGGCGTGGTCACCGCGGTCCAGCGCGGTGTTGCCCTCGCGGACGGCGCCGTGCACCACAGCCAGTGCACCCGGGGTGCCCAGGTCGTCGTCCATCGCGGCGGCGAACTCCGCGGGCACCGTGCCGGTCTCCGGCGTGCCGGCCCGCTCCCGCACGCGGTGCACGAACGACTCGATCCGCCGGTAGGCGGCCACCGACTCCTGCAGCGCGGTGTCGGAGTACTCGATCGACGAGCGGTAATGGGGGCCCACGAGGTAGTAGCGCAGCTCGACCCCGCGCACCCGCTGCAGCAGCGCCTCGATCGAGAGCGTGTTGCCCAGCGACTTGGACATCTTCTCGCCGCCCATGGTGACCCAGGCGTTGTGCAGCCAGTACCGGGCGAACGGGTCGCCCGCGGCGTTCGACTGGGCCCGCTCGTTCTCGTGGTGCGGGAACACCAGGTCCAGCCCGCCGCCGTGGATGTCGAACTCGGACCCGAGGTACGCCGTGGCCATCGCCGAGCACTCCAGGTGCCACCCCGGTCGCCCCCGGCCCCATGGCGTGGGCCAGGACGGCTCACCCGGCTTCGCGGCCTTCCACAGGGTGAAGTCCTGCGCATCCCGCTTGGCCCCGGTGTCGCCCTCGCCCTGCGCGACGTCGTCGACCTTCTGGTGCGACAGCTCGCCGTAGGCCGGGAACGAACGCACCGAGAAGTAGACGTCGCCGCCCGAGGCGTAGGCGTGGCCGCCCGCGACGAGCCGCTCGATCAGCTCGGTCATCTGCGTGACGTGCCCGGTGGCGCGCGGCTCGATCGAGGCCGGCAGGCAGCCCAGCGCGTCGAAGGCCGCGGTGAAGGCGCGCTCGTGCGTGGCGGCCCACTCCCACCACGGCCGGCCCGCGTCTGCGGACTTGCGCAGGATCTTGTCGTCGATGTCGGTGACGTTGCGTACCAGCACGACGTCGAGCCCGGAGCGGGCGAGCCAGCGGCGGAGGACGTCGTAGTTGAGGGAGGAACGGACGTGCCCGATGTGCGGCAGTCCCTGCACGGTGGCCCCACACACGTACATCGACGCAGCCCCGGCCCGCAGCGGGACGAAGTCCCGTTGCATCCTCGTGGCGGTGTCGTGCAGGCGGAGGCTCACGTCTCCAGGGTACGGAGCCGGTGTGGCGTCCATCGCGCGCGGTGTTCCGTTTCGTCCACGACGGTGTAATGCGGCACCGCCACGATGGTCGGCATGAGCCCCATCACCGGCCTGCACCCCCGCCTCGTCGTGGAGGGAGCCGACGCCGCACTCGAGTTCTACACCCGCGCTCTGGGCGCCACCGTCACCGAGCGCTACACCGGCCCCGACGGGCGCGTCGTGCACTCCATGGTCGAGGCGGGCCCGGCCCGCTTCGCCGTCAAGGACGCGGGCGACGGCGACCCGGCCCCGACCGGCGACGGCATCCCCGTGATCATGTCCCTCGACGTCGCCGACGCCGACACCGTGGCCGAGCGCATGCTCGCCGCGGGCGCATCGGTGATCTTCCCGATCGCCGACCACGGCTACGGCGACTACGGCGGCCGCCTGCGCGACCCGTTCGGCCACCAGTGGCTGATCGCCCAGCGGGTCGAGGCCCTCACGCCGGAGCAGATCCAGGAACGCGTCGGCTGACGGCCCGCCGTCGGCCCCGACAAGTTCCTGAACCTCAGGAGTCGGGCACCAGCAGGGCCGTGGCGATCGCGGCGATGCCCTCGCCGCGGCCGGTCAGCCCCAGGCCGTCCGTCGTCGTACCGGACACCGCGACCGGGCCGCCGACCGCGTCGGAGAGCACCCGCTGCGCTTCCGCTCGCCTGGTGCCGATCTTCGGCGCGTTGCCGATCACCTGGACCGCGGCGTTGCCGACCGCCCAGCCCTGCGCCGCGACGATCCTGCGCACCTCGGCGAGCAGCACCACCCCGCTCGCGCCCGACCACTCGGGACGCCCCGTGCCGAACACCGCCCCGACGTCGCCCAGGCCGGCCGCCGAGAGCAGCGCGTCGCACAGCGCGTGCGCGGCGACGTCGCCGTCCGAGTGCCCCGCACAGCCGTCCACGCCGTCCCAGCGCAACCCGGCGACCCAGCACTCCCGCCCCGGTTCCACGGGATGCACGTCCGTGCCGATCCCCACCCTCACAGCGCGATCGTCCCCTGCGCCACCAGCTCGGCGAGCTCCAGGTCCCACGGGCTGTGCAGCGCGAACGCCGAAGGGTGCCCGGCCACGGTGTGCACGGTGCCTCCCGCCGCGGTGTGCCGGCGGACGACGTCGAGCGGATCGGCGCCGATCTCGGCGGGCAGCAGGTCGGCGCGGAGGGCGATCGGCGTCTGCAGCACGCGCAGCGCGGATCGGTCCGGCGTCGCCGTGAGGACGCCGCTGCCGTCCACCCGCTTGACGGTGTCGGTGAGCGGCAACACGGGTACGGCCATCTCGTGACCATGACGCACCGCGGCGACGACCGCGGCGACGAGCGCACCCGGCGCCATCGGGCGGCGGGCGTCGTGCAGCAACACGATCTCCCGCACACCCGCGGTGCTCACGGCGTCACCAATCGTGTCGGAGGCTCGTTGAGCGGTGTGTGCCCCGACATCCAGCAGCGCGTGCAGCCCGCCCGCGCGCACGCTGACGGGCTCCGCGGCACAGGCGAGCTCGAGCGCCGCGTGCAACGCCGGTTCGGCGAGCACGACGATGCGGTCGACCAGGCCGGTGGCCCGCAGCACACGTGCCGCGCGCACGACCACCGGCACACCGTCGACCGGCGTGAGAGCATGCGCCGAGCCCGCCACCACCGCCGCGACAACGGACTCGCGGAGGTCGGTGGGAGGGGACTCGACGTTTCCAGGCAGAGCGACCGCGCTCAGGCGTTGGCGGTGGCCAGCACCTCGTCGAGCAGGACCTCGGCCCGCTCCTCGTCGGTGCCCTCGGCGAGCGCGAGCTCGCTGACGAGGATCTGCCGGGCCTTGGCCAGCATTCGCTTCTCCCCCGCGGACAGGCCGCGGTCCTTCTCGCGCCGCCACAGGTCGCGCACGACCTCGGCGACCTTGTTCACATCACCGGAAGCCAGCTTCTCGAGGTTGGCCTTGTACCGGCGGGACCAGTTCGTGGGTTCCTCGGTGTGCGGGGCGCGGAGCACCTCGAACACCCGATCCAGACCCTCCTGGCCCACCACGTCGCGGACGCCGACAACCTCGGCGTTCTCGGCGGGAACACGCACCGTGAGATCACCCTGCGCGACCTTCAGGACGAGGTACTTGCGCTCCTCGCCCTTGATCGTCCGAGTCTCGATGGCCTCGATGAGAGCGGCACCGTGGTGCGGGTAGACGACGGTCTCTCCGACCTTGAAAACCATGTGTCCTCTGCCCCTTTCGCTGCACCCAGGTTAACACGCCCGAACCTGCCTTCGCTGCCCGGTAGGCCCTGTCGTCGCAGGTCAGGGGATTGACAATGGCGACGAAACGTGCAGGTGCGCGTGCAGGGGAGGGCCGGAGGGGACCGCGACCAGCACAGCTACCCGTGGCGTTAGGCTCTCTCCGGTCGCACCCGGCGACCACCCGAGCGATCATCGCGGGCGCGCTGCGTCCGCATTCCTCGCTCCGCCGATCCACCGGCTCGGCGGAATGCCAGGCGACAGGAAGGACGTCACCCCCGTGAGCGACCGAGCGAGCCGCCGCCCGACCCGTGCTGCACTCGCCGTCGGCACCCTGATCGGGGCCCTCGCGCTCGCCGGTTGTGGTGCGGGCCAGGTGACGCAGACCAGCGAGCAGGTCGCCGCCGTGGAAGGCGCCAACGCGACCGCGGGCCCGATCGCGGTCCGCAACGCCACCGTCGAGTACGACGGCCCGGTCGAGGCCGGCATCGTCCACCGCGCGGGCGGCGACGCCGCGCTGACGATGGCGATCGTCAACTCCGGCGCCGAGCTGGACCGCCTGGTGTCGGCCAGCAGCCCGGTGGCCACCACCGTGCAGGTCAACGGCGACATGCGGATCCCCGGCGGGCAGGCGCTCGCCGTCCGGGGCGCACCCGCGACCCCCGCACCGGCGCCGGCCGAGGCCGCAGCGCCCGATCAGGAGCAGGCGCCCGACGCCGCACCGCAGGCCGGTGCCGTCGCCCCGCTGCCGGTCGACGAAGGCGTGCCGGGCGTGGCGAACATCGTGCTCAGCGGCCTGCAGGAGGACATCCAGGCCGGCCTCACGTACCCGCTCGTCCTGACCTTCGAGCGGGCGGGCGAAGTGCGGTTCGAGATCCCCGTGGCCAACCCGGAGGCCCTGCGCGAGGACGGGCACGCGTAGCTCCGGCGTGGCCACCCGCACCCGATCCACCCGCAACGGCTACCGCTGCACCGAGTGCGGGCACCAGGCCGCCCAGTGGGTGGGCCGGTGCCCCACCTGCCAGGCCTGGGGCAGCCTCGAGGAGGCGACGCCCAGCGCGCCCGCCCGGCCCCGCCAGCGCGTGGCCGCCGGGGCGCCGAGTGCGCCCGCGCGCCGCATCGGCGACGTCGCGCTCGACTCGGCACGGTCCCGGCCCACCGGGATCTCCGAACTCGACCGGGTGCTGGGCGGTGGTCTCGTCGCGGGCGCGGTCGTACTGCTCGCCGGGGAGCCGGGCGTCGGCAAGTCGACGCTGCTGCTCGAGGTCGCCGCGCAGGTGGCGCGCAGCGGGCGCGTGCTGTACGTCACGGGCGAAGAGTCCGCCGGGCAGGTGCGGTTGCGCGCCGAACGCACCGGGGCCGTGCACGACGAGCTCTACCTCGCGGCCGAGTCCGACCTGGGCGCGATCATCAGCCACCTCGACGAGCTGCGCCCGGACCTGCTGATCGTCGACTCCGTGCAGACCATGTCAAGTGCCGAGGCCGACGGGGCCCCGGGCGGGGTCACCCAGACCCGCGCCGTCACCGTCGCGCTCACCGGGCTGGCCAAGGAGCGCGGCCTGCCCGTCCTGCTCGTCGGGCACGTCACGAAGGACGGGGGCATCGCGGGCCCCCGGGTTCTGGAGCACGTCGTCGACGTCGTGCTCGGGTTCGAGGGCGACAAGCACTCGACGCTGCGCATGGTCCGCGGGATCAAGAACCGCTTCGGCCCGGCCGACGAAGTGGGCTGCTTCGAGATGCGCGACTCCGGCATCGTCGGCTTGCCCGACCCGTCCGGACTGTTCCTGGCCCGGTTCGGCGGGCCGCCGGTGCCCGGCACGGCCGTCACGATCGTCATGGACGGTCGCAGGCCGCTCCCTGCGGAGCTGCAGGCCCTCGTCACGGGCAAGGACATCCCCAGCCCGCGCCGGGCCGTCAGCGGCCTCGACAACGCCCGTGTGGCGATGCTGCTCGCCGTCCTGGAGAAGCGGGCCGGCGTGCGGTTGCACGACGCGGAGGTCTACGCGGCCACCGTGGGCGGGATGCGCGTCGTCGAGCCCGCCGCCGACCTGGCACTCGCCCTGGCGATCACCTCGGCCCGCCGTGACGTGGCGTTGCCCGCCGACGTCGTCGTGCTGGGAGAGCTCGGCCTCGCCGGCGAGGTGCGCCGCGTCACCGGCCTCGACCGCAGGCTCGCCGAGGCCGCCCGCCTCGGCTTCACCCACGCCCTCGTCCCGCCCGACAGCGGCGAGGCACCCGAGGGCATGCGCCTCACCGAGGTGCGCGACGTCGGCGTGGTGCTCGATGCGATCCGCCCCTCCCGCAAGCAGTGAGCCGTCACCGGTCTGCCGCTTCGGGCTGTTCGGGCGAGCCGTGGGCCCGGCTCAGGTCGGTCAGCCAGGCGAGGTGGGCGCTGAGGGCCCCTCGCCCGACGGCGGTGAGGCGGAACCAGGTGCGGGGCCGGCGCCCGATCGAGCCCTTGCGGACCTCGAGGTAGCCGGCGTCCTCCAGGGTGCGGCTGTGCTTGGAGATCGCCGAGTCGCTCACGGCGAGCATGTCCCGGGCGGTGGCGAAATCGACCCAATCGGCACCCTGCAGCAGCGCGCACAACGCCAGCCGTGGACCGGTCTCCAGCAGCGGGTCCCGACCCGACACCGAGATGCCATCGGCGGAGTCGGCCTGCGCGGGACCGTGCCCGCTCATGAGGTGACTCGGCCGGCCTCGATGTCGGCACGCATCGCCGAACGGGTCGCCACCTGGGCGATGAACACGGCGACGGCGACCGGAACGAGCATGTACAGCGCGATGTCGCGGTGGGAGTGCTGGACGAGTTGCTGGATCCCGAAGAACCCGCCGACGGTGATGACGAGTCCGGCCAGCCAGATCTTGTAGGCCTTCGGGTAGGCGCTGATCCGACGGGGCAGGTACACGCCGGAGCGGCGCCGCCGGACCATCGAGTACACCGCCGAGCCGATACCCACCGCGGCGACCGCCCACTGCAGGTACATCCAGTTGCCGGACGGCAGGTACGACAACCACACCGGCACCCCCGCGAACAGCACCAGCACCACCCCGTAGACCACCCAGTAGGAGCGGGGGAACTGGGCGTGCGCGGCGAGCCTGCGCCGCGCGGCGGCGACCTGGTCGAGCTCGGGCGTTCCGGACATGACTCCTCCGTTCAGCGGCAACTACTTTCTATATGGAAAGCGTAGGCAGCACGGGAAGCGGTGTCAAATCGCGCAGTGGCCGACGGGCGGGATGCCCGTCAGGAGTCGCCGGTCCGGTTCAGGAGGTGCGGACGAAGGGCGTGGGCGGGCTGATTACGTCGTCCACCCGGCTCATGACGCGGTAGTCGCCCGCGGGCACCGTCGAACGCTCCAGCGGGCAGCCGGGTTCCGAGGTGCGCCCCGCCCAGCGCACCGAGGAGGCGACGGGCTGGCCCGGAACCAGGGTGCGCAGGTCCACGCCCTGCGCGCTCGAGCAGTCGTTGCTCGACCACAACCGCTCACTGCCGTCCGCGCTCCAGACGACGATCTCCTGCCGGACGGGGTCGAGGTCGCGCACGCAGGGTTGGTCGGAGACGTTGGTGACCACCAGTCGCAGCAGGGGACGCTCGCCCACGCGGTGCTCCGGACGATCCACCTCGGCCGCCACGGCGAGCATCTCGTTCGTGCATGCGACGGGCCCGGTGGGTGGCACAGGGGCGGGAGAGGGCGCCGACGAGGAGGCGCGCGGGGCGTCGTCGGGCAGGAGCCTCTCGCCGGTGCCGGGCGCACTCGATTCGGCCGTCGACGTGTCGGGGCCGCCCTCGACGAGCGCGCGCGGCGGCTCTCCGGTGGCCGACGGCGGCCCCTCCGGCCCGGGCTGCAGCGACGGCGCACCCTCGGGCCGGGACTGCGGCGGCGCACCCTCCGGCTCGGGCTGCAGCGACCGCGGCCCCTCCGTCCCCGGCTGCAGCACGGAGGCGCCCGGCGCAGCCGGGGACGGGGAGGCCTGCTGGGGAGCGGACACGGCGGCAGGGCGACTTGCGAGGCTGGTGGTGTCGTCGCCCTCCGGGGCGGCGGCTGCGCGGGCGATCGCGGCGGTCCCCGAGGCCAGGAGGACGAGGACGGTGAACACCGAGGCGATCGCGGCCCAGCGTCGTCTCCAGTAGACGGACGCGGGCAGCGGACCCACCGGCTCCCACACGTCACACAGAGTATCTGAGCGACTACCACATGTTGCGAATGCCGTGCTGCCACGGCGCGTCGCGACGCGCCGGAAGCACCCGAGCGACGGTCCCACGGTAGATCGTTTGCGCCAGTGCTCGCCCCCGTAGGGCCGCCACCAGGCACAGTGGCACGATCGTCAGCCGTGTCGACCGCCGCAGTCGTGCTCGACTGGTACCCCGCCGCCGCCCGCGACCTGCCCTGGCGGCGCCCGGACACCACGCCGTGGGGGGTGCTGGTCAGCGAGTTCATGCTCCAGCAGACGCCGGTCGCGCGCGTCGAGCCGGTCTGGACCGAATGGCTCGCGCGCTGGCCGGCCCCGTCGGACCTGGCCACCGCCTCCCGCGCCGACGTCCTGCGCGCCTGGGGCAAGCTCGGCTATCCCCGCCGCGCCCTGCGGCTGCACGAGGCCGCCGGCGTGATCGCCACCCGGCACGGGGACGCCGTCCCGGCCGACGTCGACGCCCTGGAGGCGCTGCCCGGCGTCGGCTCGTACACGGCACGGGCGGTGGCCGCGTTCGGCTACGGGCGGCGCTGCCCGGTGGTCGACACCAACGTCCGCCGCGTCGTCGCCCGCGCGGTGCACGGCCGCGGCGACGCCGGGCCCGCTCGCACCACCGCCGACCTCGCCGACGTCGACGCCCTGCTCCCGCCCGACGCCCACTCCGCAGCCGTCGTCTCCGCCGGGCTCATGGAGCTGGGCGCGGTGATCTGCACGGCGCGCGGCCCGCGCTGCGGCGCCTGCCCGCTGCACGAGACGTGCGCCTGGCGGGCAGCGGGCCGCCCGGAGTACACCGGGCCGCGCCGCCCGGTGCAGGGCTTCGCCGGCACCGACCGCCAGGTCCGCGGCCGCCTCCTGGACGTCCTGCGCGGCGCCGACGAGCCCGTGGAACGCGCCGCGCTGGACGCCGCGTGGTCCGACGCGGCGCAACGCGACCGCTGCCTGGACTCCCTGCTCGTCGACGGGCTGGCCGAGCAGCACGACGACGGCCGCTTCGCGCTGCCCGCCTGACGCCGTGGCCCAGACCGTCCGCTTCCGCCTCGACGACGCCGCGTGCGCCGAGCTGACCGCGCTGCGGGCGCAGCTGATCGCACACGGCATCGCGGTTCCGGACGGGGCGCCCGCCGTGACCGCCGCGGCGGCCGGAACCATCCCGCAACCCGCCCGCGACGCGTTGGCCACCGAGGTGCGCCTGCTCGCCCTGCCCTCGATCTGGCTGGCCACCCTCGGCACCGTGGCCGGCCGTCCGGACGAGCTCGTGCTCGCCGCCGTCGTCGACACCGAACTGCTGGCCGTCCACGGCGCCGTGCACGACGCGCTGGCCGGTCGCGTGCGCTCCCCGCTGGCGGCGTACCTCCCGGGGACCTGGCTGCCGCACTGCGTGCTGGCCACCGAGCGCCCGGCCGAGGCGTTCGCCGTGCTGCACCCGGTGCCGACCGTCCGCGCGCGGGTGGTGGCGGTGGACGTCGGCTGAGCGGAGCTTGCGGAGCGAACACCAATGCTGAGCGGAGCTTGCGGAGCGAACACCAATGCCGAGCGGAGCTCGCGGAGCGATCAGGCAGGCCGGAGCACCCGGTAGCGCAGGTGCGTCACGTCACGGCCCTCGAGGCGCCGGACGAGTTCCAGCTCGACCGGCCCTTCGTCGGCGTCCCCGAAGAGCCGACGTCCCGCGCCCAACAGGACCGGAACGAGATGGATCTCCAGCTCGTCGAGCTCGCCGACCCGCAGCAGCGCCTGTGCCGCCCCCGCGCCGTGCACCATGACGGCCCGGTCACCGGCCGCGGCCCTGGCCTCGGTGGCGCACTCGACGACATCGGTGCAGAACTTCGCGCTGCCCGGCGGCACGTCGCCGTCGTCGACGTGGTGGGTGAGCACCCGGATCGGCACGCCGTCGTGGTGATCGCCGTTCCAGCGGCCGGCGAGCTCGAACGTGCGTCGTCCGGCGATCACGGCGCCGGTCGCCAACGCCTCACCGAACACCTGCCCGTTCACCCCCGGGGACATCCGGTCGTCGAGCCAGTTGAACAACCGTCCCCCGCCGCGGCCGAGCTCCTGCCCGGGCCGGTCGTCGGGGCCGGCGATGAAGCCGTCCAGGGACATCGACATGTAGAGCCGGATCGTTGCGGTCATCGGCCCAGCATGGGAGATCGGGGGGCGGGATCCCAGATCTCCGGGATGGCAGTGTGGGATCGCGGGCTGCCGGTGCCGGCGTTCGCGCGCGCCGTCGATGTTGCGCCGGCGCCGACCCTCAGACCCCGCGCTCCCGCAACTGCCGCAATGCGATCCGCCTCCGCTCGCCGGTGAGCGCGTCGATGTAGAGCTCGCCACGCAGGTGGTCGGTCTCGTGCTGCAGGCAACGGGCGAGCTCGCCGGTGCCCTCCACGACGACCGGCCGCCCGAGCGCGTCGACGCCCTCCACCCGTGCGTACTCCGCACGCAGCCGCATCGCCGAGACACCCGGTACCGACAGGCAGGCCTCCTCGCCGTCGTACTCGCCGTCGGTGGCGACCAGCCGCGGGTTGACGACGTAGCCGCGCGCGCCGTGGACGTCGTAGGAGAACGCGGCGAGCGAGACGCCGATCTGGTTGGCCGCGAGGCCGGCGCGGCCCGGCAGCGCGACGGTGTCCACGAGGTCGGTGACCAGCGCAGCCAGCCCGTCGTCGAACTGGGTCACCGGGCGGCACGGGGTACGCAGGACGGGGTCGCCGATCAGCCGCAGCTCCCGGACGGTCATCGCGTCCCCCCGACCTTCCCGAGCTGGTCCAGCACCAGCGCGTGCCACTCCAGCTCGGCCCGCAACCGCAACCGGGCGTGCTCGACGACGAGGTCGTCGGCCGGCGTCTGGTCCGGCCAGCGCCGGTCGGCCAGGTGGTGGAGCCGCACCAGCCGGGCGTCGAGCTCCCGGACGCGGTCCTCGAGGTGGCCGCGCAGCGTGGCCTCGTCCATCCCGTTCACCGTGGCCAACGCCAGATCGACGGGGTCGGGCGGGAAGCGGACCTCCTCGAACGCCTCGGCCTGCAGCACGCCCAGCTCGCGGCGACCCTCGTCGGTGATCTCGTAGACGGTGCGCGACGGCAGCCGGCCCGCCTGCTCGGTGCGCACCGCGCGGACCAGCCCCTCGTCCTCGAGCCGGTGCAACGCGCCGTACAGCGAGCCGGGGCGCACATCGGACCAGAGCTCGGCGCGGTCCACGCGGGCGTCGCGACGGATCTGGTGGCCGTACATCGCGCCGCCCTTGGCCAGCGCGCCCAGCACGAAGAGCCTCGTCGGGTTCACGAGGCCAGTTAACCACTCACATATGAGTAGTCAGAAATGAGCCGACGGGCAGTGGCTACCCTGGACCCATGGCCGTCGTGAAGATCAATGCGATCGAGGTGCCCGAGGGCGCCGGACCCGAGCTGGAGAAGCGTTTCGCCAACCGGCTGCACGCCGTGGACGGCCAGCCGGGCTTCCTGTCGTTCGAACTGCTGCGCCCGGTGGCCGGCGAGAACCGCTACTTCGTGCTCACCCACTGGGAGGACGAGGCGTCGTTCCAGGCGTGGCTGAACGGGCCCGCCAAGGAGGCCCACTCCGGCGAGCGGGCACGCCCGGTGGCCAGCGGGTCGTCGCTGCTGGAGTTCGAGGTCGTGCAGCGCTCCACGGCGTCGGGATCCTGACGCCGGTCCGGGCAGGGCGAACGGCCGGGCCACCCGTCACGGGTGTCGCCGGCCGCATCGCTGTGGCCTCAGCCGCCCGCACGGCTCGCGTGCGGCTCCACGGGCCGGGGACCAGGTCTCAGGCCTTCCGCGCGACGCCTCCGAAGGCGTCGACCTGCTGCCGGCCGGCGGCGATGCCGTTCTCGTTCGGCCGCCACCGGGACAGCTGCACCACACCCGGTTCGACGAGGTCGAGCCCGGTGAAGACCTGCTCGATCTCCTCGACGGTGCGCAGCGTGTACGGGTGGCCCATCTCCGCCTGCAGCCTGTGCGACTCGCGGATCTCGTCGCTGGTGTCGGTGCCGTCCCAGAAGGTCAGGTAGCTACCCGGGGGCACGGCAGCCATCGTCCGGCTGACGATCGACCGCAGTTCGTCGTAGGGCGGCAGGTACCCGAAAACACCCATGAACATGACCGAGATCGGCTGCGTGAAGTCCAGCGTCCGGCTCGCCCGGGCGATGACCTCATCGGTAGCCCGGTAGTCCTCGTCGAGGTACGCGGACGCCCCCTGCGGGCCGCTGACCATCAGCGCCCTCTGGTGGGCCAGCACCACCGGGTCGTTGTCGACGTAGACGATCTTCGCGTCCGGAGCCACGGCCTGGGCGACGCTGTGCGTGTTGTTGCCGATCGGATCGGGCAAGCCGGAACCGAGGTCGAGGAACTGGCGGATGCCGACCTCTCCGGCCAGGTGGCGCACGCTGCGGATGAGGAACTGGCGGGACTGGCTCGCCATCGTCCGGATGCCGGGATAGATGTCGGCGACGACCTCGCCGACCGTCTGGTCGGGCTCGTAATTGTCCTTGCCACCCAGCCAGTAGTTCCAGACCCGCGCGGGTGACGGCCGACGGAAGTAGTCGTCGGGGAGTTGCTGCTCGACTCGGGACCAGTCGGGCCCGGACTCGTCTGGCACAAAGCCTCCTTGATGACACAGAGTGACTGCGTGCACAGTCTACCGAGTTGATCTAGTGAGCGCGTGGGGCTCCGGCTCGCTCAGCGAGCGGGCGAGTCGGGGTGTTCGTCGAGCTCGTCGGGGATGCCGTCGTCGTCGCTGTCGGGCAGCAGCGGGTCGAGCCGTCCGGCCCGCACGGCCTCCAGCTGGGCGGCGAGCGCGATCCCCGCGAGCAGCGCCACGCCGGTGACGTTGGCCCACAGCAGCAGCGCCATGATCGCCGTCAGCGGCCCGTAGGTGTCGTCGAAACCGGCTGCCAGCACCACGTACAGCGCCAGCAGGCCCGAGCCCGCGAGCCAGGCGAGCACCGTGACGGCGGCCCCGACGGCGAGCCAGCTCAGGCCGGGCTGGCGCCGGCGCGGGGCATGGCGGAAGAGCAGCGTGACCGCCACGACGAGCGCGGCCAGCCCCACCGGCCACCGCGACGCGTCCCAGACCTCCTCGGCACCGTCGCCCCAGTGGTAGACGGCCTCCATCGCCTCGCCGAACGGTTCACCCGCCACGATCAGCAGCAGGCCGACGGCCAGCGCGACGCCCGCCGTGGCCGTCAGGAGTGCGGCGCGCGCGTACTTGCGCAGCGCCCGCCGATCACGCTTGGTGCCGTAGATCCGGTTGGCGCCGCGCTCCAGCTGCGCGAACGCCGACGTGGCGGCCGCGAACGCGGTGACGAGCCCGAGAACGAGCACCACCTCGCCGCGCTCGCTGCCCTCCTCCCCGCCCTCGAGCACCGCAGCCAGCAGGGAGTCGCTGCTGCCCGGCGACACGGCCACGACGGTGCGGGCCACCACCTCGGCGAAGGACTCGACCCCGATGGCCGTGGCCAGCCCGGCACCGGCGATCACCAGCGGCACCGCGGCCAGCGCGAGCTGCAGGGCGAACGCGCGGGCGTGGCTGAACCCGTCGCCGTAGCGGAAGCGGACGAACGCGGTGGCGAGCAGGTGCCACAGCCCGTAGTGGCGCACGGTGTGCCAGGCGTCGTCGGCCGAGAGCAGCTCACCGGACATGAGCTCGGTCTCCGGAACCACGCGGACGGAGCTCACGCCACGAATGTAATCACCTTGCCGCGGTCGCTGCCCCACCCAGGAGCGCCTGCGGTGACCACGATCGTCCACCGGGTCGTGCAACTGCCGGTCCGCGACACCGGTAGGCCCGCCCGCGCACCCCTTCTATGCGGACGCGGCCCGTCGACGGGGTGCGCGGCGTGAATTTGGGGGCGCGACCGGACACGGGGTGCGCGAGCCCCCCTTCCGGCGCCCCGCCGTCGCCCCTCCTCGTGGCGCTGCCTCGTAGCCCGGATTGCGGTGGGCGCGCCGTCCCCGGCTCGACACTTCCTGCCCCACCCCGCAGCCGGGTCTCACCCGCAATCGGTCCGGTGCCGAGGGCAGCCGGGTTGGGTACAAGCCACGAATATGGTGGTCGGCCGGGCAGCCGTTCCCGGCGCCGATATTCGGCAGTTCTGCCAACCCGGCCACCCCACCGACAGGCAGGAGCAGGGGGAACCCGGCCGACTGCGCCGAAGACCAGGGCCGGAGCGTGAGGCAGTGGTCGCGAGCCGGGAACGGCCCGCCAACAGGAGGTTTCCAAGATCATATCGACACCAGAGCTGCGGGACCCCGCGGCGGCAGCCCTCACGTCGACCTGATCATGAAACGGGCGGCCGCCCGCATGCGAGAAGTACGTCAGCGGGGTCGTGAGGACGCTGGTGTGCGGCTCACACCGCTCGCCGACGCCCTCTAGCTCCGCCACCGCCGCGTGACGGCATAGGGCGGACAGCAGAACGGCCCGCCCGGACTCACGTCCGGACGGGCCGTCCCGGTGGATCTAGCGGCTCACTCGTCGCCCGACTTGGCCAGGTCGACCGGCGGCGAGTCCGGCACCGTGACCGGCTTCAGCTCACCGCGGAAGGTGAACACAGCCTTGTCGTCGGCCGCCCGCGAGTTGGGGGCGTCCGGGTCGATGCCCTCGACGTCGACGACCACGATCTGACCGGGCTCCACCTCGCCGAAGAGGATCTTCTCCGACAGCTGGTCCTCGATCTCGCGCTGGATGGTGCGGCGCAGCGGCCGCGCACCCAGGACCGGGTCGAACCCGCGACGGGCCAGCAGGCCCTTCGCGGCCGGCGTGAGCTCGATGTCCATGTCCTTGTTGGCCAGCGCAGCCTCCACCCGCGTGATCATGAGGTCGACCATCGTGATGATCTGGTCCTCGGTCAGCTGGTGGAACACGACGATGTCGTCGATGCGGTTGAGGAACTCCGGCCTGAAGTGCTTCTTCAGCTCGTCGTTGACCTTGTTCTTCATCCGCTCGTAGTTCGACTGCTCGTCGTTGCCCTGGGCGAACCCGAGACCGACGGCCTTCGAGATGTCCTGGGTGCCGAGGTTCGAGGTGAAGATGATCACGGTGTTCTTGAAGTCCACCGTGCGGCCCTGGCCATCGGTCAGGCGGCCGTCCTCCAGCACCTGCAGGAGGGTGTTGTAGACCTCCTGGTGCGCCTTCTCGATCTCGTCGAACAGGACCACCGAGAACGGCTTGCGGCGCACCTTCTCGGTGAGCTGGCCGCCCTCCTCGTAGCCCACGTACCCGGGAGGGGCACCGAAGAGCCGCGAGGCGGTGTAGCGGTCGTGGAACTCGCCCATGTCGATCTGGATGAGGGCGTCGTCCTCGCCGAACAGGAAGTTGGCCAGCGCCTTGGACAGCTCGGTCTTACCGACACCGGACGGGCCGGCGAAGATGAACGAGCCGGACGGGCGCTTCGGGTCCTTCAGGCCGGCCCGCGTGCGGCGGATGGCCTGCGAGACCGACTTGACGGCCTCCTCCTGGCCGATGATCCGCTTGTGCAGCTCGTCCTCCATGCGGAGCAGACGCGTGGTCTCCTCCTCGGTGAGCTTGAACACCGGGATACCGGTCCAGTTGGCGAGGACCTCGGCGATCTGCTCGTCGTCGACCTCGGCGACGACGTCCAGGTCACCGGACTTCCACTGCTTCTCCCGCTCGCCCTTCTGGCCGAGCAGCTGCTTCTCGGAGTCGCGCAGGTGCGCGGCCCGCTCGAAGTCCTGCGCGTCGATCGCCGACTCCTTGTCGCGACGGACGCCGGCGATCTTCTCGTCGAACTCGCGCAGGTCCGGCGGCGCGGTCATCCGACGGATGCGCATCCGGGCACCGGCCTCGTCGATCAGGTCGATCGCCTTGTCCGGCAGGAAGCGGTCGGAGATGTAGCGGTCGGCCAGCGTGGCCGCGGCCACCAGTGCCGGGTCGGTGATGGTGACCCGGTGGTGCGCCTCGTACCGGTCGCGCAGACCCTTGAGGATCTCGATGGTGTGCGTGACGCTCGGCTCGCCCACCTGGATCGGCTGGAAGCGGCGCTCCAGGGCCGGGTCCTTCTCGACGTACTTGCGGTACTCGTCGAGCGTGGTGGCACCGATCGTCTGCAGCTCGCCGCGCGCCAGCATCGGCTTCAGGATCGACGCGGCGTCGATCGCACCCTCGGCGGCACCCGCGCCGACGAGCGTGTGCAGCTCGTCGATGAACAGGATGATGTCGCCGCGCGTGCGGATCTCCTTGAGGACCTTCTTCAGGCGCTCCTCGAAGTCACCGCGGTAACGCGAGCCTGCGACCAGGGAACCCAGGTCGAGCGTGTAGAGCTGCTTGTCCTTGAGCGTCTCGGGCACCTCGCCCTTGACGATGTTGGACGCGAGCCCCTCGACGACGGCGGTCTTGCCGACGCCGGGCTCGCCGATCAGCACGGGGTTGTTCTTGGTCCTCCGGGAGAGGACCTGCATGACCCGCTCGATCTCCTTCTCCCGGCCGATGACCGGGTCCAGCTTGCCCTCGCGGGCGGACTGGGTGAGGTTGCGACCGAACTGGTCGAGGACGAGCGAGGAACTCGGGGTGCCCTCGCCGCGGCCACCGGAGGCGCCCTCGGCGGGCTCCTTGCCCTGGTAGCCCGACAGCAGCTGCAGGACCTGCTGGCGGACCCGGTTGAGGTCGGCGCCCAGCTTGACCAGCACCTGCGCCGCGACACCCTCGCCCTCGCGGATCAGGCCGAGCAGGATGTGCTCGGTGCCGATGTAGTTGTGGCCGAGCTGCAGCGCTTCACGCAGCGACAGCTCCAGCACCTTCTTGGCCCGCGGCGTGAACGGGATGTGCCCGCTCGGCGCCTGCTGGCCCTGACCGATGATCTCCTCGACCTGCTGGCGGACGCCCTCCAGGGCGATACCGAGGGACTCCAGCGCCTTCGCGGCGACACCCTCGCCCTCGTGGATGAGGCCAAGGAGGATGTGCTCGGTGCCGATGTAGTTGTGGTTGAGCATCCTGGCTTCTTCTTGCGCCAGGACGACAACCCGCCTCGCTCGGTCGGTGAACCTCTCGAACATTTACGCTCCTAGCCTGCTGCGCCATGCACCGGCGCACTGCGCCGAGTACACCCCGACGCCCACTGTATCGGGCCGAGACACCCGGACGCCCGTCTCTCACGTACCCGGCACAACGCGTGCACGCTCCGCCAGATTCCGCCGCGCCTCGTTTCACCTGGTCGGAGCGGCCCCGATCGCCCATCCGGGGGTGTTCGGGACCGCCCGTCGCATCGCCCAGGTCCGCGGTCCCCCACAGGGTATGTCGACCTCGCCCGCCACCTCGAACCCGAGCCGCCGGTAGAAGGCCACGTTCGACGCGAGCGAGGTCTCCAGGAAGCACGGCACCCCCGCGGCGTCCGCAGCGCGCAGCCCCGGCTCCACCACCACCCGTCCGAGGCCGCGTCCCTGCCGGTCCGGCCGGACGCCCACCGTGGCGAGGAACCACACCGGATGGGTAGGTCGGAGCGGCTGCAGCGCACGCTCGGCTGCCTCGGACGCCGCCGCCCGGTCGCCGGCGATCTCCTGGGCCAACGGCGCGATCTCCGCGAACACCCGCAGATCGGTGTCGGGCGTCGTCCACACGGCCACCGCGCCGATCTCCCCGCCGGGATCCGGGACGACCCAGGCGCGCCCCTGCGCGAGGCCGATCCGCTCGAGGAACATCCGCTGCAGGCGCCGAACCCGGCCCTGGTGGTCATCGGCGGCGACGGTGTGCCGGGTGAAGGGGTAGTCGGCGAAGGCGGCGCCGAGGGTGTCGGTGGCCGGGCCGAGGTCGGCGGGACGGGCTTCGCGAAGGTGCTGATCCATCGAGGCCGATGCTATGGGTCCGGCCAGGGACCGTCGGCCTTCGTGGCGGCGGGCGCTCGCCCCGAGTCCGCGGGTGAGCGGAACACCAGCGCTGTTCGATCACGGCTGAAGAGCCCTGGTGTTCCGTTCACCCGCCGCGAACACGTCCGGACGGGTCAGGACGGGTCAGGACGTGGCGCCGGCGCGCTCCGAGGCCTTCTCGGCCTGCCAGCCGTCCTCGTCGACACCGCGACGCCAGTAACCGGACACCGAGAGCGCCTCGCGTGGCACGCCGCGCTCGTTGACGAGGTGACGCCGGATGTCTCGCACGAACCCGGCCTCGCCGTGGACGAACGCGTGCACGCGCCCCGTCGGGAACTCCAGCGCCCGCACCGCGTCCGCGAGCTGGTCAGGCGCTCCCGGGTCGCGGTGCAGCCAGGTGGTGCGCAGCCGCCCGGGGCAACCCGGCTCCTGCTCCTCGGCCGCGTCGCCCACCTCGAGCACGGCCAGCACCGGCACTCCCGCGGGCACGCGCTCGCAGGCCGCTCCGATCGCCGGCAACGCGCTCTCGTCGCCCACCACCAGGTGCCAGTCGGCCGTCGAGTCGGGCGCGTACGCGCCGCCGGGGCCGGCGAGGCGCAGCACGTCGCCGGGGCGGGCCGCCGCGGCCCACGGCCCGGCGAGACCGGTGTCGCCGTGGTGCACGAAGTCGATCGTCAGCTCGCCGGCGTCGTGGTCCAGCGCCCGCACCGTGTACGTGCGCGTCATCGGCCACTGCTCGCGCGGCAGTTCGGCCCGGATGACGTCCATGTCGAACGGATCGGGGTAGCGCACCTCGGGCCGCGGGAACAGGATCTTGACGTAGCGGTCGGTGTGGGGGGTGTCGGGGAACTCCGACAGCTCCTCCCCGCCGGCCACGACGCGGATCATGTGCGGTGTGAGCCGCTCGGTGCGGCGCACCTCGAGGGTGGTCGTCCTGCGCGCCACGGCGCCTCCTCATCGTCAACTGATGAGGACAGCCTAACCATCCCGGCGCTGGACCACCGGCCGCGCTCAGTTCTCCCGGTGGTAGGCCTCGAGGACCTCGGCGGGGATGCGGCCGCGGTCGGACACCTTCATGCCCCGCTTGCGGGCCCAGTCCCGGATCGCCTGGTTCTGCTCGCGGTCGATGGAAGGCCGACGGGCCGGCGCGCTGCTGCCGCTCGACCCGCTCCGGCGGCGACCGCCGGAACGCCGGGCCGACGCGACGTAGGACGCCAGGGCGTCGCGCAACTTCCCCGCATTCGCCTTCGACAGGTCGATCTCGTAGTTCTTCCCGTCGATACCGAACTCGATCGTCTCGTCGGCGGCCTCTCCGTCCAGGTCATCGATCAGCCGCACCTCGCGGATCTGCGCCATCGCCGCAACCTCCACTCACTTCGAACCTGCTCCTGTCACGCGGCGATGCCGCAAGCGCACCATAAACCAATTGTGGTGGGCCGTCGAGTCACCTGTCCGGTTGTCGCGTGGCAGTTACTCGGAACGCACGAGCGGGTACAGAATGGTTTCCCGGATTCCGAGCCCGGTGAGGGCCATGAGCAGCCGGTCGACGCCCATTCCCATGCCCCCGGTCGGCGGCAATCCGTACTCCATCGCGCGCAGGTAGTCCTCGTCGAGCTGCATCGCCTCGGGATCACCCGCCGCGGCGGCAACGGCCTGGGCGGTAAGCCTTTCCCGCTGGTCCACCGGATCCACGAGTTCGGAGTACGCGGTGGCCAGCTCGGTGCCGAAGACGACCAGGTCCCATGCTTCCGCCAGGCGCGGGTCCGTGCGATGACGCCTGGTCAACGGGCGCACCTCGTACGGGTAGTCCCGCACGAAAGTCGGCTCCTGCAGGGTGTGCTCGACGAGCTTCTCGAACAGTTCGAGGACGATCTGGCCCGCCGTGAGCGAAGCGTCGACTTCGACATCGTGCGCGATCGCCAGCTTGTGCAGCTCCTCCGCCGACGTGTCCGGTGTCACGTCCTGTCCCACCGCTTCGGAGACGGCTCCGTGCAGCGTGACCGAGCGCCACTCACCGCCCAAGTCGTGTTCCGTGCCGTCGGCGTGGCGCACCACCGTCGAACCGAACACGGCGCGGGCCGAGTTCAGCACCAACTCGCGGGTCAGCTCGGCCATGTCGTCGTAGGTGGCGTAGGCCTGGTAGGCCTCCAGCATCGCGAACTCGGGCGAGTGCGACGAGTCGATGCCCTCGTTCCGGAAGTTCCGATTGATCTCGAAGACCCGCTCGATGCCGCCGACCACGGACCGCTTCAGGAACAGTTCCGGCGCGATCCGCAGGTACAGATCCCGGTCCAGCGCGTTGGAGTGCGTGACGAACGGGCGCGCGGTCGCCCCACCGTGCTGCAGCTGCAGCATCGGCGTCTCGACCTCGGTGAAGGCGCGATCGTGCAGCACCGACCGCAGCGTCCGCACGACCGTGGCCCGGCGCTGGACCATCTCGCGCGCCTGCGGCCGGACGATGAGGTCGACGTAGCGCTGCCGCACCCGCGTCTCCTCCGACAGCTCCCGGTGCGTCACGGGCAGGGGCCGCAGCGCCTTCGCCGCCATCTGCCAACGGTCGGCCATCACCGACAGCTCGCCACGTCGCGAGGTGAGCACCTCGCCGTGCACGACGACGTGGTCCCCCAGGTCGACCTGCGCCTTCCAGCGCGCCAGCTCGTCGTCCCCGACGAGTGCGAGCGACAGCATCGCCTGCAGCTCGGTGCCGTCGCCCTCGCGCAACGTGGCGAAGCACAGCTTCCCGGTGTTGCGCAGGAACATCACGCGCCCGGCGACGGAGACCACCTCGCCGGTGCCGGTGTCGGGCGGCAGGTCCGGGTGCGCCTCGCGCACCTCGCGCAGCGTGTGGGTGCGCTCGACGGCGACGGGATAGGGGTCGCGATCCTGCTCCAGCATCGCCGCCCGCTTCGCCCGGCGCACCCGCATCTGCTCGGGCAGGTCGTCATCGGGGCCGGTGGGGGGCTCGTTGCTCACGGGACAAGGGTAATGACGCCGCTCGACGGCATTGCCGTCGCCTCAGGGCGCGACCCGGCCGTACGGTCGGATCATGGACTCGCACCGGGCTCGTTCGTTCGGAACCGCGGCCACCCAGTACGCCCGGTACCGGCCCGGGTACCCGGACGCCGCCCTCGATTGGGCGCTGGCCCCGATCGCCGGCCGTCCGGACCCTCGGCTGCTGGACCTCGCCGCGGGTACCGGGAAGCTCACCGCCTCCCTGCTCCCGCGCGGCACGGTCATCGCCGTCGAGCCCGACCCGGCGATGCTCGCCGAGCTGCGGTCCCGCGTCCCGGGGGTCGAGGCGTACGAAGGCAGCGCCGAGGAGATCCCGCTGCCGGACGGCTGCCTCGACGCCGTGCTCGTCGGGCAGGCGTGGCACTGGTTCGACCCCGAGCGCGCCCACCCGGAGATCGCCCGGGTGCTGCGGCCGGGCGGGGTGCTCGCGGCTCTCTGGAACGGCGACGACGCGAGCGTGGAGTGGGTGCGCGGCTACAACGACGCCGCCGGGATGCGCCGCACCGTCGTGCGGGCCCCGCAGGACGAACCCCGGCTGCCGGCGCACCCCGCCTTCGAACCGGCCGAGATCGCACAGTTCGCCAACCCCGTGCCCACCACCGTCGACCTGCTCGTGGCGACCCAGCGAACCCAGTCGTGGGCCCTCACCGCCGAACCGGCCGAGCGGGAGGCCGCCCTCGACCGGATCCGGACCTACCTCGCCACCCGTCCCGAGACGGTGTCCGGGGAGTTCGAGCTCCCGCTGGTGACCGACGTGGTGCGGATGTTGCGCAGGTAGGTCAGGCGCAAACCGAGCAGTGTGAGGTCCGGCACGAACTCGGTGATCGTCTCCGATTCGCCGGTGACCAACGGCGCCAGCCCGCCGGTCCCGAGCACGGTCACCGGCCCCGCCTTCGGTCCGAGTTCGGCGACGATGCGCCGCACCAGCCCGTCCACCTGGCCCGCGACGCCGTAGAGCACCCCGGACTGCAGGCACTCGACCGTGTTCTTGCCGATCACCGAGCGCGGGGGCACCAGTTCGACGGTGCGCAGCGCGGCCGCCCGGGTGGCCAGCGCGTCCAGCGAGATCTCGATCCCCGGCGCGAGCGCACCGCCGAGGAACTCGCCCTTGGCCGAGACGACGTCGATGCTGGTCGACGTCCCGAAGTCGACGACCACGCACGCCGTGTGGTGGAGCCGGTGCGCGGCGAGCGTGTTCATCACGCGGTCGGCGCCCACCTCGCGCGGGTTGTCGACCAGCAGCGGCACCCCGGTGCGCACCCCCGGCCCGACGACGACCGCGGGCACGTTCCTGCGATCGATGAGCAGCCGCAGCTCGCGCAGCAGCGTGGGCACGGTCGAGAGCGCCGCGACGCCCGTGACCTGCGTCGCGTACGGGCCGAGCAGGGCGTCGAAGGCGACGCTGAGCTCGTCGGCGGTCATGCGCGGGTCGGTGCGCATCCGCCAGTCACGCACCAGCGGCGGGTCGAGCTCGTCGGACGCGCCCGGCTCGTCGGCGTAGAGCCCCAGCGCGATCTGGGTGTTCCCGACGTCCACGCACAGCAGCACGGCGGCCTACAGGCGGACGGCGACGTTGTCGAGCAGGCGCGTGCCGCCGAGGCGGGCGGCCGCGAGCAGCCGGGCAGGCCCGGTCTGCGGGGCGGGCCCGAGCTCCGGGGCGGTGAGCTCCAGGTACTCGACCTGCAGCGCGGACTCCTCGGCCAGCACGGCGCGCGCGGCGTCGAGCACCGCCTCCGATCCGCGGGCCGACACCGACGCCCCCGCGACCAGCGCACGCTGCAGGACCGGCGCGTACCGCCGCTCGTCGGGGGAGAGGTAGGCGTTGCGCGAGGAGATCGCCAGCCCGTCCGGCTCGCGGACCGTGGGCACCCCGACCACCGACAGCGGGAAGTCCAGGTCCCGGACCATCTTCTGGACGAGTACCAGCTGCTGGTAGTCCTTCTCGCCGAAGAAGGCGAGCTCGGGCGCCACGATGTGGAAGAGCTTCGCCACCACCGTGAGCACGCCTGCGAAGTGCCCGGGCCGCACCTCGCCCTCGAGCCGGTCGCCCAGCGCGCCCGGCGCCACCGTGGTGTCGGCGCCCTCGGGGTACATGTCCGTCACCCCGGGCAGGAAGACCAGCTCGACGCCCTCCTCCCGGCAGACCTCCAGGTCGGCCTCCAGCGGGCGCGGGTAGCGCTCGAGGTCCTCGCCCGCGCCGAACTGCAGCGGGTTCACGAAGATCGACACAGCGGGCACGATCGCACCCGATGCCCGGCGGGCGTGCCGGATGAGCTCGCGGTGCCCCTCGTGCAGGGCTCCCATCGTCGGCACGAGCGCGATCTTGCGTCCCGCGGCGCGCAGCGCGCGGCTCACCGGGCCGATCTCGGCGGGCGAGCGGTGCACGGTGAGTGCTCCGGGCCGGTAGCCGCCGAGCGTGCGGGCGCCGCCGCGCAGCGGCGAGGCGGCCATCGGTCCGGTCACGGCTTCTCCTCGAGGATCGTGAGCACGTCGTGCGCGGCGTGCTCGGGCAGCAGGCCCGCATCGGACGCCCGCCGCGCAGTCCGCGCGGCGAGCACGCGGTAGGTCTCGGCGAGGTCCGGGTCGGCGGCCGCCAGCTCCTGCAGGTGCAGGCGCACGGTCTCGACGTCGCCGCGCGCGACCGGACCGGTGAGCGCGCGGTCGCCGTGGCGCAGCGCGTTGTCCAGCGCCGCCGAGAGCAGCGGGGCGACGAGCCGCTCGGCCGGACCGACGCCGGCCCGCTCCAACGTGTCCACGCAGTCGCGCACGAGCGTGACGAGGTGGTTGGCGCCGTGCGCCAGCGCAGCGTGGTAGAGCGGGCGGACCTCCTCCGCCACCCGCACCGGCTCGGCGCCCATCTCGACGACGAGCGCCTCGCCGACGCTCCACGCGGCCTCGTCGCCGGGCGCGGCCGTGACGCCGACGCTCGCGCCCGCGAGGCGGGCGACGTCCTCCGTGCGACCGGTGAAGGTCAGGACCGGGTGCAGCGCGAGCGGCAGCACGCCGTGCTCGGCGGCGGGGGCGAGGACCGCGACGCCGTGCGCCCCCGAGGTGTGCACGACGATCTGGCCCGCTCGGAAGCTGCCCGCCGCGGCGAGCCCCCGCACGAGGCCGGGAAGCACGTCGTCGGGAACCGCCAGCAGCGCGAGGTCGGCGCCGGCCACGACCTGGTCGGGCGGCAGCAGCGAGGTGTCGGGCAGCAGGGCTGCGGCCCGCGCGACCGAGGCGCGGGAAACCCCCGAGGCGGCGGCGACGTGGTGCCCGGCGGCTGCCCAGGCCGCGCCCACCACGGCACCGACCCGCCCCGCCGACACGACACCGACGGTGAGCCGGGCAGGCCTGCCAGCAGTCATCGAGTCCGCTCCTCACTCGTTCCGGTCCCGCGCGGGGTACCGGACGATGTGCGGAAAGGTTAACGGGGCGGGCCGGGAGGGCAGCGCATCGGTGACGGGCTTCACCGGTCCGGGCGGCCGATCGTCAGGAGAGCGACGCCGGCTCCGGCGACGTCACCAGGTGGCGCGGCCCGGGACCGGCGGGGGCGGGCCGGGGGGCGGCGGGGCCCAGCCGGGCGGGCCGTGGTGGCGGATGGCCACCGAGAGCGCTTCCGGGTGGCCGACGACCCGGGCGCGGGCCGCGCGCACCGCCTCGACCGCCTCGACGTGCCACGCCGGACCGTTCGCGCCCACGGTGCCGCGCGCGAGGCGGTGCCGCAGGAAGGCGAGCTCGGTGACCGCGGCCTGGTACTCCGCGACCGCCTTCGCGACCCTGCGGCCCGAGCGCCTGCGCACGGCGGCGCGCCACCCCTCCCGGCCGGCCATGCTGGCCAGCAACGGCACCTCGCTGGGCACGATCCAGCCGGCGGCGGCGAAGCCGGGCAGCTGCGAGGCCACGATCCGCTGCTCGCGACGGCGCTGCCACACGACCACCGCGACGAGCGCCAGGAACACCGGCACCATCACGAAGCCGTAGACCACGAGGAACAGCCCGTTCCCGGGCACCGAGGCGGAGGTGTTCCACAGCGAGTGCAGCGCCACCGCGACCAGGAACCCGATCGTCACCGCCGCGATCCGCACGGCCACGCTGGTGGTGCGCGCCGCGATGCCCGCCCCGATCCCGATCATCGCGGTGAACAGCGGGTGCGCGAACGGGGACAGCACCCCGCGCAGCAGCAGCACCGCGAGCACGCTGCCCACCGGCCCCGCCCCGGCGTCCTCGGTGAACGCCCGGCCCAGGTAGAGGATGTTCTCGGTGAACGCGAAGCCGGCGGCCACCAGCCCGGCGTAGACGATGCCGTCGACCACGCCGTCGAACTCGCGGCGCCGGAAGACCAGCAATCCGATGAGGAAGGCACCCTTCACGGCCTCCTCGACGACCGGGGCCACGGCCACGGCACCGAGCACATCGCCGCTGCCGCTGCCGAGGGCCTGCTCGACGACGATGCTGGCGCTGGTGTTGATCAGTAGCGCGGTCAGCGCGGCGAAGCACGCGCCCCACAGGAACGCGAACAGCAGGGTGCGCGGCGGCTCCGGCTCCCAGCGGTCGATCCAGAGGAACGTGGCCACGACCGGACCGACCGGCAGCAGCGCGCACAGCGCACCGACCACGACCCCGGTGGCCCCCACGCTGTTGCCCACCAGGCCCAGCACCACCAGGCCGCAGAACCCCAGCGCGATCAGGCCGAGGACCGGCGCGAGCACGGCGCGCCGCTGCCGTCTCGGGGTGGGCATCGGGATCACGCGCGTCGGCTGGTCCACGGGCGGCTGTGTCACGGGGCGCCAGCCTACGGGTGGTCGGCACCCGTCGCGCGGCCGTTCGACTCGCCGCCCGGCTCGTCGTCCGGGGTGCGGCAGCAGTGCTCCAGCCACAGCGCCCCGGCGACCAGCCCGAGGGCGCAGGCGAGCGCGACCGCGCCGGCCAGGGAATCGCCCGCCGCCGCCGTGATGTCACCCGCCTGGGGCACCACGTGCACCAGCAGACCGGCCCAGACCCCGGCCATGATCGCGCCGGCCAGCGCCGAGGCCTTGGCCACCACTACGGCCCGGGCGGCCACGAGCGGCTGCACGGGCTCGCTGCCCGGGCGGCGCTGGATGCGGGCCCGCAGCGCGTTGCCCGCGATCGCCTCCGCGATGCCGAGCACGCCGAACGGCGCGCCCGCGAGCACCGGGATCGGCGGGAGCGAGCCGTAGGACAGCCGGATGACGAGGCCGGCCAGCACCGCCACCACGAGGCCGACGGCGAAGAGGTCTCGGGGACGGGTGGCCTTCACCGGGGCGCACCCACCAGCACGAGGTCGTCCCGGAGGCGCATCCCCGCCTCCGCCTCCGGGCCCAGCGCCGCGAGCAGCGCGACCACCGGACCGTGGCCGGGCAGCACCGCCTCCGGCTCGACGTCGAGCCACGGGCGCAGCACGGTGGCCCGCTGGGGCGTGCCGGGGTGCGGGAGCAGCAGTTCGGGGTCCTCGCTCAGGACAGCCCCCTCCGCCCCCTGGACGGTGACGACGTCGACGTCGAGCGTGCGCGGCCCCCACCGCACGTCGCGCACGCGCTCCGCGGCCCGCTCCAGCCCCTGGCCGCGGCGCAGCCAGCCCCACGCGTCCGTGCCGGTGTCCTGGACGACGAGCACCGCGTTGAGGAAATCGTCCTGCGCGACACCGCCCCACGGGGCCGTCTCGTAGACGGGGGACACCGCCCGCACGGTGACGCCGAACCCCGTGACCGCCGCCTGCAGGTGGCCGAACCGGTCACCGAGGTTCGAGCCGAGCGACAGCACGGCACGCGTCACGCCGGCACCACCCGGCCGGGACGAACCCGGGACCGGTGCGCCACGACCGCGACGTCGGCGAACTCGAGCGGGATCGGCGCCTGCGGTTTGTGCACCACGACCTCGACGGACTGCACGCGCGCGTCGGTGAACACGTCGTCGGCCACGCGCCCGGCGACGGTCTCGATGAGGTCGCACGGCTCACCGCCGACGATGGCGGCCGCCCGCTGGGCCAGCGCCCCGTAGTCGAGGGTGTCGGCGAGGTCGTCGGAACGGGCGGCGGCCCCCAGGTCCATCCACACCGTGACGTCCACGACGAAGTCCTGCCCGTCGCGGCGCTCGTGCTCGTACACGCCGTGGCGGCCGCGCACCCGCAACCCGCGCAGTTCGATGCGGTCCATCAGCCCACCTCCTGCGGCGGGGCACCGTGGCGCCACGCCTGCGCCACGCGCACCGCGTCGAGCGTGCTGCCCACGTCGTGCACGCGCACGCCCCAGGCGCCGTCGCGTGCCGCGAGCGCGCTCACCGCGGCGGTGGCGGTGTCACGACCGCCTGCGACTCGCGCTGCGCCCTCGCGGTCGGCCAGCAGGTCGCCGAGGAACCGCTTGCGCGAGGCCCCCACCAGCACCGGGAACCCCAGCGCGACGAGCACGTCGAGCCTGCGCAGCAGCGCCCAGTTGTGGGCGGCGTTCTTCGCGAAGCCCAGGCCCGGGTCGAGCACCAGCCGTGCCGGGTCGACCCCGGCCAGGACCGCCGCGTCGACGCGGGCGACGAGCTCGTCGCGCACGTCGGTGACGACGTCGTCGTAGCGCGCCAGCGAGGTCATGCGGTCGCTGTGCCCGCGCCAGTGCATGAGCACCCAGGGCACACCCGCGGCGGCCACCGCGGAACCCATCCCGGGGTCGGCCATCCCCCCGGACACGTCGTTCACCACGCTGGCGCCGGCCGCGACGGCCGCGTCGGCCACCGCGGCGCGCGTGGTGTCGATGCTGACCGACACGCCTTCGGCGACGAGCTCGCGCACCACCGGCAGCACGCGCTCCCGCTCCACGTCCGGCTCGACCCGCCCTGCGCCGGGTCGCGTGGACTCGCCCCCCACGTCCACGAGGTCGGCACCCGCGTCCCGCATCGCCACGCCGTGGGCCACGGCCTGGTCGCGGTCGATGAAGCGGCCGCCGTCGGAGAAGGAGTCGGGCGTGACGTTCAGGATGCCCATCACGACGCATCGCTGCGGACGGGGGATAGCGGAAGCCATCGAATCCCCCTCCTCACCCGTTCCGGATGAGCGACAACGCCTCCGCGCGGGAGGTCGGCGAGGACTGGAGCATGCCCCGCACGGCCGAGGTGGTGGTGCGCGCCCCCGGCTTGCGGATGCCGCGCATGCCCATGCACAGGTGCTCGGCGTCGATCACGACGATGACGCCGCGCGCGTCGAGCTTGCGCATCAGCGCGTTCGCGACCTGCGCGGTGAGCCGCTCCTGCACCTGCGGCCGCCGCGCGTACAGGTCGACGAGACGCGCGAGCTTCGACAGGCCCGTGACACGCCCGTCCACGTTGGGGATGTAGCCGACGTGGGCGGCGCCGTGGAACGGCACCAGGTGGTGCTCGCACATCGAGAACATCGGGATGTCCTTGACCAGGATCAGCTCCTGGTGGTGCTCGTCGAACGTGCGGTCCAGCACCTCGTCGGGATCGGAGTAGAGGCCCTGGAAGATCTCCTCGTACGCGCGCGCAACGCGTGCCGGGGTCTCCCGCAGGCCCTCGCGGTCCGGGTCCTCGCCCACCGCGATCAGCAGCTCGCGCACCGCGGCCGCGGCGCGCGCGTGGTCGACCCCCGGACGGCCGTTCCGCGCCGCTCCCGCGGCCGTGGACCCCTGTGCTGCAGTGCTCAGCGCGAGCCACCCTTGTCGGAGTCGTTCTCCTCGCCGGGGGCGCGCTCGGGCGGCGACGCCTGCTGCTCCGGGACGACCGGCACGTCCCCGGCGCCGTTGCCGTTGGCCGCGGGCGGCGCGGACGGCGGCGGTGCCCACTGCGGCGCCGGCTGCTGGTGGTGCCCCGGCGGCGGCCAGGTCTGCCCGTGCGGGGTCGTGGCCGGGCGCCAGTCGGGCGGAGCACCGTAGTTGTGCGGCACCGAGTTGGGCTGCTGCTGCTGCGGTGGGCCCCACGGCTGCTGCCGGACCGGCTGGCCCGGGTAGGCGGCGGGGAACGGCGGCTGGGCGGGCCCACCGGGGTAGCCGCCGTGCGGCCCCGGCGTGGGCACCGGGCCACCGTTCGGGCCGGGTGCAGGCACACCGTTGCTGCCGCCCGGGTAGGAGCCGACGGGTGCGGGCTCGCGCGCCGGCTCGGTGTGCGGCGGCCACGGCTCGCCGCGCTCGCGGGCCTGCTCGGCCGGCGTCTTGATCGGCGGCTTGTCCGAGGGCGTGCGGTCGCCGAAGTCGTTGAACGCGGTGATCCGCGGCCGCTTCTCCACCCGGTCGAAGATCCGCTCCAGGTCCCTGCGGGTGAGCGTCTCCTTCTCGAGCAGCTCGAACACGAGCTCGTCGAGGATGTCGCGGTAGGTGTTCAGGATCTCCCACGCCTCGGTGTGCGCCGCCTCGATGAGGGCGCGCACCTCCTCGTCGATCTCGTGGGCGACCTCGAGCGAGTAGTCGGCCTGAGCCCCCATCGAGCGGCCCAGGAACGGGTCGCCCTGTTCGCGCCCGTACCGGACGGCACCGAGCCGGGCGCTCATGCCGTACTCGGTGACCATCGCCTTGGCGATCTTGGTGGCCTGGTCGATGTCGCTGGACGCGCCCGTGGTGGGCTCGTGGAACACGAGCTCCTCGGCGCTGCGCCCGCCCATCGCGAACACGAGCCGCCCGATCATCTCGGAGCGGGTCATCAGGCCCTTGTCGTCCTCGGGGACGACGAGCGCGTGGCCGCCGGTGCGCCCGCGCGGCAGGATCGTGAGCTTGTAGACCGGTTCCAGGTCGGGCATCGCCCACGCCGCGAGCGCGTGGCCGCCCTCGTGGTAGGCGGTGATCTTCTTCTCCTGCTCGGAGATGATCTTGCCCTTGCGACGGGGCCCGCCGACGACCCGGTCGACCGACTCCTCGAGCGCGGCACCGTTGATCAGCGTGCCGTTCTCGCGCGCGGTGAGCAGCGCGGCCTCGTTGATGACGTTGGCGAGGTCCGCACCGGACATGCCGACCGTGCGCTTGGCCAGGCTCAGGAAGTCGACGTCGTTCGCGAAGGGCTTGCCCTTCGAGTGCACGGCGAGGATCGCCTGGCGGCCGGCGAGGTCGGGCGCGGCCACGGGGATCTGCCGGTCGAAGCGGCCGGGCCGCAGCAGCGCCGGGTCGAGGATGTCGGGGCGGTTCGTGGCCGCGATCAGGATGATGCCGCCGCGGGCGTCGAAGCCGTCCATCTCGACGAGCAGCTGGTTGAGCGTCTGCTCGCGCTCGTCGTGACCGCCGCCGAGGCCCGCGCCGCGCTGGCGGCCGACCGCGTCGATCTCGTCGACGAAGATGATGCACGGGGAGTTCTGCTTGGCCTGCTCGAACAGGTCGCGGACGCGGGACGCGCCGACACCGACGAACATCTCGACGAAATCGGAACCCGAGATCGTGTAGAACGGCACGCCCGCCTCACCCGCGACCGCGCGCGCCAGCAGCGTCTTACCGGTGCCGGGCGGGCCGTAGAGCAGCACGCCCTTCGGGATCTTCGCCCCCAGCGCCTGGTAGCGGGCCGGGTTCTGCAGGAAGTCCTTGATCTCGTACAGCTCCTCGACCGCCTCGTCGGCGCCCGCGACGTCACCGAAGCTGGTCTTCGGCATGTCCTTGTTGAGCTGCTTGGCCTTCGACTTCCCGAAGGACATCACCCGGTTCCCGCCGCCCTGGGCGTTGTTCATCATCCAGAACAGGATGAGGAGCACCAGGCCGAGCGGGATCAGGTAGATCAGCATCGTCATCAGGAACGAGTCCTGGCGCACCGTCGTGTCGAACGACGGGTTGTTGCCGGCTTCCTCGAGCGAGCTGACGATCGTGCCGGCGGTCTGCGCCGGGTACTGCGTGATGACCTGTGTGTGGCCCTCGAAGGGCTGGGCGAGGGTGAGCCGCAGGCGTTGCTCGCGGTCCTCGAGCTCGGCCTCGGCGACGTTGCCGCTCTCGATCTGCGCGAGAGCGACGGAGGTGTCCACCCGCGTGTAACCGCGTGTGTCATCGAACAACACGCTGAACGTGAAGTAGACCAGGATCGCGGCGAGGATCCAGATCAGCGGGTTTCGGAGCAGGCGCTTACGGTCCATGCAGCTTCGGCCGTGGCGGCCTTCACCCTCCCTGGCGAGTTTCTCCTGCGGAGACCCGGCGCAGCGGACTGACCGGCCCTGAGTCCGCCAGGATAGCGGTCCGGGAGCCGGGCCGCGCCGTCCATGTCCACCGGCGCACCCCTGACGGGTACGTGCACGTTCAACGGATGGACCGGAGCCGGTGTTCCCGCCGGTGAGCAGGGCCGATGGCGGGGGGTATCCCCGCGGCGCCCGCGTCGTTGAGCCACTGGCGGAGGCGGACGACCCGGACGCTCGCGACGACGGCGTCGGTGATGGGGGTAGCACGATGACGGTCAGGGCCCGTGGCATCGCGCTGGCGGTCGCATTGGGTGGCATCGGGCTCGGAGCGGTGGTCGCCCCGGCGGCCGTCGCAGCGCCCGGCCAGAGCGCGCCCGGCGACTGGGCGGCGGCCGACTCCGCGCCGATCCGGCCCGGCGTCGTCACCGACACCGAGGGCGGCGGCTCCTGCACGAGCAACTTCGTGTTCACCAGCGGCGACCGCACGTTCATCGGCCAGGCCGCGCACTGCGCGGGCACCGGTGACGCCACCGAGACCGACGGCTGCGACTCCGGCACCGGCGGCATCGGCACGCCCGTCACCATCAGGGCGGCGGACGGCAGCGACCGCACCGGGCGCCTCGCCTACAGCTCGTGGGTCACGATGCAGGAGAACGGCGAGTCCGACCCGGACGTCTGCGCCTACAACGACTTCGCGCTCGTCGAGATCGCGGCCGAGGACGTGGCCGACGTCAACCCGAGCATCCCGTTCTTCGGTGGCCCCACCGGGATCGACAGGGACGGCGTCGCGCCGGGCGAGCTGGTCTACAGCTACGGCAACTCGCCACTGCGGCTGGGCATCAGCGCGCTCAGCCCGAAGGTCGGCATCAACGCCACCGAAGAGGGCGCGGGCATGTCCCACGAGGTCTACACCCTCACCCCGGGTGTGCCCGGCGATTCCGGCAGCGCGTTCGTCGACGGCTCCGGCTCCGCGATCGGCGTGCTGTCCACGCTGAACCTCGCGCCGCTGCCGGTCAGCAACGGGGTGATCGACCTGGCGACCGCGCTCGACTACGCCGGTACGTACGGCGACGTGGGCGACGTGGAGCTCGCCACCGGCACCGAGCCGTTCGACCCGAGCCCGACCGGCGTCCCCGCCGAGACGCTGGCCGTGCCCACGCTCCCAGCGGGCTGAACGGGCGCCTCAGGCGTACACGGCCGGGTCGAGCGTGCCGATGAACGGCAGGTCCCGATAGCGCTCGGCGTAGTCGAGGCCGTAGCCCACGACGAACTCGTTGGGGATGTCGAAGCCGACGTACTTCACCGGGACGTCGACCCTCACCGCGTCCGGCTTGCGCAGCAGCGTGCACACCGACAGGGACGCGGGCTGACGCGACTCCAGGTTCTTCAGCAGCCAGGACAGCGTGAGGCCGGAGTCGATGATGTCCTCGACGATGAGCACGTCGCGGCCCGCGATGTCGCGGTCGAGGTCCTTGAGGATGCGCACGACACCCGACGACGAGGTGGCCGAGCCGTAGGAGCTCACGGCCATGAACTCGAGCTGCACCGGCACGGGCAGGGCCCGCGCGAGGTCGGTCATGAACATGACGGCGCCCTTGAGGACGCCGACGAGCAGGAGGTCCGAGTCAGGGCCGGAACCGGAGTGTTCCGCCGAGCGGTCGGCCGCGATCTGTGCGGCCAGCTCGGCGGTCTTCTCACGGATGGCCTGCTCGGTGACCAGCGTCGATGCGATGTCACCGTCGTACACGGCGGACGTCCTCCAGCGAGTGTGGTGGGATCAGCCGCCGGGTGGTGGCCAGCGGACGGGGCGCAGGGTGAGCCTGCCACGTGCACGCACCAGCTCCAACCCGCCCGGGAGGGCGACACCACCCCGATCGGGCCCGCGACCTGCGAGGACGTCCGCGGCACGGAGGTGCTCGTCGGTGAGGGCTGTGACGGACGCCGCGGCCAGCCAGGCCCGCAGCACCCGCCGGCGCAGCGCGGGGGGCTCGGACGCGAGCGGGTCGGTGCGCAGCGAACCCGCCCGGTGGGCGGCGCCGGCGCGGGGGTCGGAGGGGACCGTGCCGTCGGGCGGGGCCGGGTCGTGCGCCTGCGCGAGCAGGTCGGCGGCGACGGCGTCGAGGGCGTCACCGTCCTCGCGCAGTTGCCGCGCCGTCCGGGCGAGCGCCTCGGCCACACCGCCCGCGAGGACCTCCTCCAGCAGCGGTAGTACCTCGTGGCGCAGCCGGACCCGGGTGAACCGGGGATCGGTGTTGTGCGGGTCGTCCCAGACGGGCAGGCCGAGCGCGGCGCACGCGGCGCGCGTCACCGTCCGGCGCACCCCGAGCAGCGGGCGGCACCACGGCGCCTCCCAGGCCCGCATCCCGGCGAGCGAGCGGGCCCCCGACCCGCGGCCCAGACCGAGCAGGACCGTCTCCGCCTGGTCGTCGAGGGTGTGCCCGAGCAGCACGGGTGCGTCGGGGTGCGGACGCGCCGCCCGCAGCGCGGCGTAGCGGGCGCGCCTGGCCGCGGCCTCGGTGCCACCCGGCCCGGTGACGTCCACGCGGTGCACGGCCGCCGTCGCGCCCAGGCCGGTGAGCAGCTCCGCGGTGGCCGCCGCCCGCTCGGCGGAGCCGTCCTGCAGGCCGTGATCGACGACGGCCGCGTGCACGCCGCCCCCGCGGACGGCGAGCGCGGCCGCCGTCAGCGCCAGCGAGTCGGCGCCACCGGAGCAGCCGACGAGCAGCGGGACGTCGCTCAGCGGCCCCGGCAGCCGAGCGAGGCCGGAGCGCACCGCGAGCCGCACAGCGGCAACGGAAGGATCAGGCGCACCCAAGCCGCCCTCCCCTCACCAGAACCGCACCTCGGAGCCTTACTGCAGTTTCCCGGCCCCAAGAACAGCAGTAGGGCTCCACAGTGCGTTCGGTGGGGTCAGAGGTTGTGGATGCGACCCAGCCAGGTGCCCGGGTCGGACAGCTCCGCGCGCGTGGGCAGCGTCTGTGGGCTCTCCCAGACGCGGTTGAAGCCCTCCATCCCCGCCGCCAGCACGACGTGGCGGGTGAACGCCGAGCCGACGGCGTACTGGCGCACCTTGGCCTCCACCCCCAGCAGAGCCCGCAGCAGGCGGTCGACGAGGCCACCCCCGCGGCGGCGCACCGTGAACCGGTTGCGGATCGTGGCCACGCTCGGCACGACGTCCGGACCGACGGCGTCCATCACGTGGTCGGCGTGGCCCTCCAGCAGCGTGGTGAGCGCCAGCAGGCGGTCGAGCACCTCCCGCTGCTCCGGGCCCTGCAGCAGCTCCACGACGGCGAGCGAATCGCCACCGGACTCCCGCAGCGAGCGCACCACGTCCGGGAGGCGGTCCAGGACGGCGCTGCGGTCCCCCTGCGCGATCGACAGGAACTTGCCGACCTCGTCGGCGAAGTAGGACCGCAGCCACGGCACCGCCGTGAACTGCAGCCGGTGCGTGGCCTCGTGCAGGCAGACCCACAGCCCGAAATCGGCGCTGGGGACGTCGAGGGCCGTGCGCGCCGCGTGGACGTTGGGCGCCACGAGCAGGAGCCGCCCGCTGCCGTCCGCGCCGCCGAACGGGTCGTACTGGCCCAGGACGCGGCCGCCGAGGTAGGCGACGACGCCGCCGACCTGCAGGCCGGCGGTGCGTGCGGTGACGGCACGCGCGACGCGCGACACCTCGGGCAGCTCCGCCCCGGCCGTCAGCGCCGCCATGCCCGACACCGCGGCCGCGGCCCATGCCCTGCGGTCGACGACGTCGGCGGGCAGCAGGGGCAACCCGTGGCCGAGCCCCGTGACCTCCCGGACGTGCCCTTCCGCGACCGCCGCGTCGGACCGCAGGCGCCGCACCAGCTCGGTGGCCTCCTGCGGGGTGGCGTCCGGGCCGGGCTGCATCAGGCGGCCCGCCGTGCGGCTCGCCAGCTCCCAATCGACCGGGAGCCCGCGCTCCACCGCGGCGCTCGGGCTGGGCTGGGATTCCTCGGTCACGTGCGACACCCGCCCCACGCTACGCACCGGATGCGTCAGCCGGCTGCGGAGCAACCGCAGCGGCTGAGGTCGGCCGCCATCTCGTCGTGCAGTGGGCGGACGTCACCGGGGTTCGCGCCGTTGGACATCAGGGCGAAGACGAGCAGGCGCCCGTCCGTGTCGGTGACGATCCCGGCGAGGCTGCTCACCCCGGTGAGCGAGCCCGTCTTGGCCCGTACGACGCCACGACCGAGCGCCGCGTCACCGTCGCGGGCGTACCGGTTCACGAGCGTGCCGCTGCCGCCGGCCACCGGGAGGCCGGACAGGATCGGACGCAGGAACTGCGGCTCGAGCGGGTTCTCGGTGGGAGCCGCCGCGGCGGCGAGCACGGCGCCGAGCAGCTGCGGCGGCACCTTGTTGAGGGTGGACATCCCGCTGCCGTCGACGAGGTGGGCGTCCGCCGGGTCGATACCCGCCTGCCGGAGTGCGGCGAGAACCTGGCGCGCCGCACCGTCGAAGGAGCCCTCGTCGTCACGGGCGATCGACACCTCGTGGGCGAGCATGTCGGCCAGCGTGTTGTCCGAGGTGCGCAGGGCGTGCTCGACCAGCTCCACGACCGGCGCCGACGACACCGAGGCCAGACCCACCGCACCCGGAGGCGCCGTGCCCTCGTCGACGGTGTCCACGCCCAGCTCCTCGGCGAGCGCCCGACCGGCGCCCAGCGCCGGGTCCTCGACGCGCGGCCCGTCCTGCAAGCCGGGGTCGACACGACCACCGTCGACCATCAGGGGCTCGATCGGGGTGATGTACCCGGCCGCGATGTCGCCGGGGAGCCAACCTTCGGCGAGCTGCGGGCCCGAGTACCGGCTCGTGTCGACCAGGACGGTGTCGATCTCCCCCTGCACGTTCGCGCGCACCTCGTCGGCGAGCTCGCTGACCCGCGGCGCGTCCGGGTAGAGGCTCTCCTCGCCCTCCGGCAGCGCGGTGAGCGTGGGGTCACCGCCCCCGACGAGCACCACCGTGCCCGGCTCCGCCCCGGCCACGACCCGGGTGTCCAGCCGGTCGGTGGGGTTGAGCGTGAGCAGCGCCGCCGCCGCGGTGAGCACCTTCCCGGTGGACGCCGGGACGAGCGCGCGTTCCGGCGTGTGGCTCCACAGCTGCGCTCCGCTGGCCGGGTCGATGACGACGCCGGCGAACTGCCCCGGCATCTCGTCCGCGGCGGGGTCCAGCACGTCACGCAGCCCGGCGGTGCTCGGCGTGGGCGCGTCGGCCGCCAGCGGGCGAAGGGCCGCCTGCGGCACCGGTGGCGCGAGTTCGGTCACTTCCTCGACCAGGCCCAACCGCTGCACGAGCGCCGGGCTGGTGAGCGCGATGGCCCCGCCGGCCGCGCCGGCGAGGGCGAACACCGCGAGCACGGCGACACTGCGTCGCGCTCCGGGACCGGGAAGTCGCAGCGTGTCACCGATCCGTTGCCCGAGACCCACGCGCACGCTCCTCCACGTCGTCCGGTGCCCCCGCGATGTCGGCACCGCCGGCGCCGTCCCCCACACTAGAGCCAGGCGCCGGAGCCGGTCGCCCGACCGGTACCGGCACCCCATCGACCGACCGCACAGACCCGCAGGAGAGAGCGCCAGTGGACTTCGACGTCACGATCGAGATCCCCAAGGGCGGCCGCAACAAGTACGAGGTGGACCACAAGACGGGACGCATCCGGCTCGACCGGACGCTGTTCACCGCCACCCAGTACCCGGCCGACTACGGGTTCATCGAGGACACGCTGGGGGAGGACGGCGACCCGCTGGACGCGCTGGTGCTCGTGCAGGAGCCCACGTTCCCCGGGTGCCTGATCCGCTCCCGCGCGATCGGCATGTTCCGGATGAAGGACGAGAAGGGCGGGGACGACAAGGTCCTCTGCGTCCCGAGCGACGACCCGCGCCAGGAGCACCTGCGCGACATCCATCACATGCCCGAGTTCGACCGGGCGGAGATCCAGCACTTCTTCGAGATCTACAAGACCCTCGAGCCGGGCAAGAGCGTCGAGGGCGCCATGTGGGTGGGCCGGGCCGACGCCGAGCGCGAGATCAAGGCGTCGTGGCAGCGGGCCAGGGACCACGAGGCCGAGGAGCAGGCGGCCGCGGAGCGCGAGGCCGAGGCGCGCGAGGACCACTGAGCCGCCCCACGGCTCGGGGCGCCTCCTCGGGGCGCCTCCTCAGGGGAGGCCCCCGGCCGCGGCTTCGACCGGCCGTGCCGGGGGCCGCATGCTGCTCTTCGCGAAATCGCTGGTGAACCGGCCGAGGAGCTCCGCCAGCTTCCGGCGCTCGTCCACCGGCCAGTCGTCGAGCATCTCGGCGATCCGCTCGATCCGCACCCGGCGGTTCTCCTCGAAGACCCGCCGCCCCTCGTGGGACGCGGCGAGCAGGGTGGCCCTGCCGTCCTCGGGATCGGTGGTGCGCTCGACCAGGCCGAGCCGCACCAGGTGCGCCACCTGGCGACTGATCGTCGACGGGTCGGAGTGGACCGCTTCGGCGAGGGCCCCCGCGCGGCGCGGCCCGTCCTTCACGAGGTGGACGAGCAGGAGGTAGGTGGCGCGCTCCACCGCATCGGGATGGTCGGCGTGGTACTGCGCCTGCTTGCGCTCCATCAGGCGGACCAGCCGGATGAGCTGGCCGCTCACCTCATCGGCGAGGGCGAGGTCGTCGTCGGACGGCACGGCGCGCTCCTGAGGCTGCTCGCGGGCGGGGCGGAAAGAACTTGACTCGCGCAAGCGTGTACCGGAACCCACCGCGACGGCAACTCCCCGCGCTGTGACGTCAGCCGAGGGCCGCGCGCCCGGCCGAGGTGACCCGCGCAGGCCCCAGCGGACGAGCGGGGTCGGGCTCGTGGACGAGCCCGGCGGCCACGAGCCTGCGGCCCGCGGCCGAATCGGCGCAGACCAGGCCGTCGACCAGCAGCAGCGGTGCCCACCCGGCCCCGAGCTGGCAACGACCCTCCGCGACGGCCCGCAGCACCGCCTGGTCCCGGCGGCTCAACGTGGACGTCTCCGCGCCCGGCATCTCCCTCGACTCCCCTCGCGCTCGGCGATCCCTCACAAGGGGTGTCGTACCTCCCGCGTGCGGCGTTTCACACCACGCCACCCGAGCGGGGCACAGGGCGTCAGGCTGCGTTCACCCGTTCGACGACCGCCGCGAGGCCCTGGCCGCCACCGATGCACATCGTCTCGAGGCCGTAGCGGGCGTCGCGGCGCACCATCTCGCGCGCCATCGTGGCGAGGATCCGCCCGCCGGTGGCCCCGACCGGGTGCCCCAGCGAGATGCCGGACCCGTTGACGTTGACGCGCTCGAAATCGTCGGGAACGAGCTTCCACTCCCGCGTGCAGGCCAGCACCTGGGCGGCGAAGGCCTCGTTGAGCTCGATCAGGTCGACGTCGGACAGCGTCAGCTCGGCGGTGGCGAGCGCCTTGGCGACGGCGGGCACCGGGCCGATCCCCATGGTGGCGGGCGGCACGCCGCCGATGCCCCACGACACGATCCGGACCAGCGGCCGCAGCCCCAGCTCGGCGGCCTTCGCGGGATGGGTGACGACGCAGATGGCGGCGCCGTCGTTCTGACCGCTGGCGTTGCCGGCGGTGACCGTGGCCTCCGGGTCGTCGCGGCCCAGGATGGGGCGCAGGCCGGCGAGCTTCTCCACCGACGAGTCGGCGCGGATGTGCTCGTCGGCATCGACCACGGTGTCGCCCTTGCGGCCCTTCACGGTGACGGGAACGATCTCGTCGGCGAACCGCCCCTCGTCCCGCGCGGCCGCGGCGCGGCGGTGCGAGCGGACCGAGAACTCGTCCTGCTCCGCCCGGGGGATCGAGTACTCGCGGCGCAGGTTCTCGGCGGTCTCGAGCATGCCGCCCGGCACCGGGAAGTTGACCCCGCCCGCCGTGACGCGCCCGCGCGCCAGCGCGTCGTGCAGCATCACGCCGGGCCCGCTCTTGGAGCCCCAACGCATCGCCGTGGAGTAGAACGGCGCGTTCGACATCGACTCGGCGCCACCGGCCAGCACCAGCTCCGACGCCCCCGCCTGGACCTGCATGGCCGCGTAGAGCACCGCCTGCAGGCCGGAGCCGCAGCGCCGGTCGATCTGCAGGCCGTTGACGCTCACCGGCAGGCCGGCATCGAGCGCCGCCACCCGCCCGATCGCGGGAGCATCCATCGTGGGGTAGCAGTGGCCCAGCACCACGTCGTCCACCTCGTCCCCCGGCAGACCCGTGCGCTCCAGCAGGGCCCGGATCACGGTGGCCGCGAGCTCGTGGGCCTGCACGTCGCGCAGCGCACCGCCGAACCCGCCCACCGGGGTCCGCAACGGCTCGCAGATCACAGCATCGCGCATCGCAAGAACCTCTCTCAGACGTACCGTCGGGTGAGCCACTCGGCGACGAGAGCGGGCCGCTCGGAGCCCTCGATCTCGATCGTCACCTTCGTGGTCAGCTGGACGCCACCCTCGACGTCCGCCACGTCGACCAGCTCGGCGCCGGCCCGTACCTTGCTGCCGACCGGCACCGGCGAGGTGAACCGCACCTTGTTCAGCCCGTAGTTGACGCCCATCTTCGTGCCCTCGACCTGGAAGGTCTGCGCGACGAGCACGGGCAGCAGCGAGAGCGTGAGGAACCCGTGCGCGATCGTGGCACCGAAGGGCCCCGCCTCCGCCCGTTCCTGGTCGACGTGGATCCACTGGTGGTCACCCGTGGCGTCGGCGAACGTGTCGATCTGGGACTGGTCCACCGTCACCCAGTCGCTCACCCCGAGCGTCGACCCCACCGCCGCACGCAGCTCGTCGACCCCGTTGAAGACGCGCATCCTTCGCTCCGATCCTCGGCCTCCCGGTCACCCTGCCACAGGTGACCGAGGGGATCGGTGCGTGAGATCGAGCACCTCTTGACACTCCCGCGCCACGAGTCGAATCTGGGAAACGGTTCTAGAGCGCGATTCGGAATCGGGCGACGAGGAGGTCGCGATGGGTCCGCGGTACGTGCGCCTGCTCGACGAGTACCCCACCGGCCGTCGGCGGCTGCGCATCCTCGGCATGGCCGTCCTCGCCAGCCTGATCTGCTCCTACGAGGGCCAGATCGCACCCGTGGTCCCACTGCTGCTCGAGGACCTGGAGATGTCCCTCGCCACCTACGGCGCGATCTCCGCGGTCGCGGCCGTGGCCGGTGCGGTGGCAGGGATCGTCGGCGGGCGGTACACCGACAAGGTCGGCCGGGTGCGCCTGCTGATCCCGCTGATGGTGCTCACCGCGCTGTGCTGCTTCTGGATGGCGCTGGTCCGCACGCCCGGCCAGTTCTTCGCCGCCAAGGCGGCGATGTCGTTCATCGAGGGAGCCGCGATCGCCTGCACGGCCCCGCTGGTGCGCGACTTCTCGCCGCGGATGGGCCGCGCGCAGGCGTTCGGGTTCTGGACGTGGGGTCCGGTCGGGGCGAACTTCCTCGCCGCCGCGATCGCCGGGCTCACGCTGCCGCTGTTCGGTGGCGCCTGGCAGTCCCAGCTCGTGATCATGGGCGCGGTCTCGCTGGTGGCCTCGGTGGTGATCGCGACCAACATCGCCGAGCTGTCGCCCGCGCTGCGCGCGAAGGTCGTGCAGACCGAGCACAGCGCGGTGACCGTGGTCGACGAGGCACGTCCGGCGCTCGCCCGCGCGCTGTTCACCCACCCCACGATGTGGGCGCACGTCGTGGGCATCGCGTTCTGGCTCGTGCTCTACCTGACGCTCACGCTCTTCGGCCAGACGATGCTCGTGCAGACCTTCGAGATGGGCACCGCGCAGGCCTCCGCGGTGATGACGGTCTTCTGGGTCCTCAACCTGGTGACGCTCGTCGTGGCGGGTCGGTGGTCGGACCGGGTGCAGCTGCGCCGCCCGTTCGCGCTCGGCGGCACGATCGCGGGCCTGGCCGTGCTGCTGTTCTTCGTGTCCGTTCTCGGGCAGCCCACGGTGTCGCTGCCGGTCCTCATGGTCACCGGCGTGGTGCTGGGCGGCGTGCTCGGCGCGGCCTACTCGCCGTGGATGGCCAACTTCTCCGAGGACGCCGAGAACATCGACCCTCGCTTGCAGGGCACGGCGTGGGGCATGTTCTCGTTCCTCGTCAAGGGGATGGCCGTGGTCGTGCTGCTCGTGGTGCCGCACGTCGTCGCGGCCACGAGCTGGCAGTTCTGGATGGCGTGCACGGCCGGGTGCATGGCGCTGTTCGCCGTGGCGATCTGCTTCTTCGGCGGGCCGTGGCGCAACCCCCCGCGCGACGAACGGCACTCCCGTCGGCTGGGTAGCGACGGAAGTGCCGTTCGTTCGACGTAGGTCAGGTCGCCCGGGCCGGGACGCGGCCTATCGCCGCCAGCGACTCCACCACGAAGTAGATCATCCGGAAGAAGGCCAGCACGTCGCCGCGCTCCAGCCGGATGCGCCGGTACATCACCAGCCGCCCGGCGTCGGCGCCGTCGCGCAGCTCCTGCCAGACCGCGAGCGGGGCGGCGAGCACGTACGAGGCGGTGGCGACGGCATCGGGTCCGGCGATCTCGGCACGGGTGCAGCGACCCTGCTCCCACTCGAGCAGCAGGTGCGCGGGCAGGTCGGTGGCCACGAGCGCCCACACACCGTCGTGCGGGGCGCGGGCGTTGTCGATCCACTCCCAGTAGGTGGGCAGCTTGCCGGCGCGCACGTCGTCGTCCGGGCCGCGGTCGACCGCCTCGCGGACGGCCTGGGCCCAGTCGGGCGCGAACAGCGTCGGTGCAGTCATCCGCCCGCCACCTCCGGCTCGATCTGCTGGATCTTCTCCTGCAGGTCGGGCGGCAGGTCGATGCCCACGTCCGAGAGCTTCATCGACAGCTGCCGGATCATCAGCCGACGCACCTCCTCCGGGGTCCAGCCGAGCGCCTCGAGGGCGAGCCTGCGGCTCACGGCGCCGTTCATCGCGAGGATCGTGCGCAGCGTCTCGTGGATCTCACGCAGCAGCGGCGGGTCGGCCCGCACCGCGTCACGCAGGAACCGCATCCCGCCCTGGACGTGGCGCGCCTCGTCGCGACAGGTGGCCGTGAAGCCCGCGTAGTAGGCCGGCAGCAGACCTCGCTCGCGGCAGTAGGTGAGGGTGATCTTCATGACCGACAGGGCGAGCACGCCCTCGATCCACAGGAAGTAGGTGGTGCCGTAGCGCACGCGTGCCGCCGGGTCCTCCGGGTCGCGACGCAGCTCGTCGGCCTGGTAGGCGAGCAGCCCGAACGGGCCCACGAACGTCTCCGAGATGTGCGGGAACGACGCGTCGAGCACGTCCTGCACGCTCTCGCCCGCCAGCCCGACGACCTCGCGGTAGAAGCGGTCGAAGAAGATCGTGTGCCGGGCCTCGTCCTCGATCTGGCTCGACATGTAGATCTTCGACTCCTCGCTGCCGGCCAGCATGAACACCGGCAGCTCCACCTCCACCTGGCGCTCGCCGTGGTGGAAGCCCGAGGAGATGGCCACGAACGCGTCGCGCTCCTCCTGCGTCATGCGGGTGCGCCAGTCGAGGACGTCCTGGCCGAAGTCGAGCTCGTAGACGTCCCAGCGCTGGCGCAGGTAGCGCCGGTAGAGGTCCAGGTAACCGGGCAGCTTCTTCAGGTCGGCGTGCACGTAGTCGAGCACGTCGTCGATGTCGACGTCCCGGATCTCGGCGAGGGTGGACGCGTCCACCGCCTCCTGCCGCAGGACGGTGTGCTGTTCGATGGTCATGAACGCCACTCCTCTTCGTCGAGGCCGGCAACGCCGTGACCCGCATCCTAGAACCAGATTCGCCGATGCTGAACCCCGTGAGCGTCATCGCGACGCCGTCCGACGGCCACCTCGCTCGCCTACGGTGGACCTGTGGCCTCTTCCCGACGTCTTCGCGCCCTGATCACCAACGACGACGGCATCGAGTCGCCGGGCCTGTGGGCACTGGCGTCGGCAGCCCGGGACGCGGGGTTCGACGTGGTGGTCGCCGCCCCGCACGTCGACGCGAGCGGCGTGGGCGGTTCGGTGCTCGCGGTGCGGGAGGACGGCCGCACCCGGCTGCACCGCCGCGAGCTGCCCGAACTGGCCGACGTTCCCGCGTTCGCCGTGGAGGGCCACCCGGCGTTCATCGTGCACGCGGCCGGTCGCGGCTGGCTCGACCCCGAGCCCGACGTGGTGCTCTCCGGCATCAACATCGGCGCGAACCTCGGGCACTCGGTGCTGCACTCCGGCACCATCGGCGCCGCACTGGCGGCGTCCCTGCACGGCTGGCGCGGGCTGGCCGTCTCGCTGGGCACACCCGCGGTCACGCCGCAGCGCCCGCACTGGGAGAGCGCGCTGAAGCTGCTGCCCGACGTCTTCGACCTGCTGCTGGCCTCCCCCGACGCCACCGTCCTGTCGCTCAACGTGCCCGACGTGCCCGTCTCCGAGCTGCGGGAGCTGCGCGAGGCGCGGCTGGCCCGCTTCGGTTCCGTGCAGGTTCGGGTCGACCACATCGCGGGCGACGACAACGACCTGCTCCACTCGCACGCCGCGGAGCTCGCGACCCCGCCGGAGCCGGGCACCGACACGGCGCTGCTCGCCGCGGGGCACCCGACGATCACCGAGCTGCAGTCGGTGTCCGACCGGCCCGGCCTGCTCGACGGCGCCGACATGGACAGGCGAGCGGGCTGACCCGTCGGGCGCCTCGGCCGAGCGGGCGGCGGATCAGTGCTCGTCGGCGCCGGTGAGCTCGTGTTCGAGCCGGTCGGCCACCTCGACGACGAGCCGGAACGAACGGTCGAAGCCGTCCAGCGCCGTGTCTCCGAGCGGGATGGAGTGGCGGAACAGCACCAGCCCGTCCACGGCCACGGCACCACCGGCCACGCACTCGCCGGCCAGCTCGAGCATCCGGGTGAGGTCGATGTCGGCCGCACGCCCGATCGGTGAGGTGATCTGCGCCCACGGGTGGTCGTCCTCGCCGGTGACCGGCCTGACGGCCACGATCTGCGTGCGGTCCTCCCGCGTGGGCAGGCGGAACCACAGCTCGCCGCCGACCTGTCTCATGATCTCGTAGCGCACCCGCACGAACGCCACGAGGTCGTCCCATTCCGCCACCCCGCCACCTCCCTTGCGCGGACCGTACCGGGGTCAGCTCATGAGCTGGTCCACCGGTGCCCGGTCGTCGGTGAGCACCCGGGCATCGCCTGCGAATCGGCGTGCTCCCTCATCGCCCCGCACCGAGCCCGGCTCGCCGCGCGCCGCTGCCCGATCGGCGAGCGCGGCCACGTCGATGGGCAGGTCCGAGGCCACCACGACCGCGTTCCCCCCGCCGCCGGGCGCGAGCTGCTCGGGACGCGCCAGCAGCGCGACGTGCGGGAACCGGGCGGCGAGCGTGGCCAGCTCGGCCGCGAGCAGGTCCCAGGGTTCGTGGTCGATCACGTTCAGCACGTAGATGCCGTCGTGGCGCAGCACCCGGTGCACGTCCGCGGCGAACTCGGCGGTGGCCAGGTGCCAGGGCACCGAGCGGGCGCCGAACGCGTCGCCCACCACCACGTCCGCCGACGCCGACGGCAGCGCGGCGAGCAGGCTGCGCGCGTCCCCGATCCGCGTGTCGACCCCGGGGATCTCCGCGACGCCCAGCTCCCGGCGTCCCAGCTCGACGACGCCCGCATCGACCTCCAGCACCGTGGACGCCGAGCCGGGACGCGTGGCGGCGAGGAAGCGGGGCATCGTGAAACCGCCTCCGCCCACGTGCACCGCGTCGAGCGGCACGCCCGGCGCGAACGCGGTGTCGATCACGTCCGCGAAACGCTGCGTGTAGGCGAACTCGAGGTGCGTGGGATCGGCGAGGTCGATCGCCGAGTGGCGCAGGTCGTCGAGGACGAGCACCCGCGCGTGCGGGTCGGCCGGGTCGGTCTCCACGCTGGCGCAGTAGTAGACCGTGTCGACGTCGCACCGCCCCGGCACCGCCACCAGCGCGGCGGCGAGCACGGCGGCGGTGACCGCGGTGCCGACGACCGCGTTCCGCGTGCGCTCGACGGCGGTGAAGGCCGCCATCAGCAGGCACGCCGCCGCCGTGACCAGCAGGATCACCGCCACGGGCAGCAGCGCGACCAGCACGAACCCGGTGAGGAACACCCCGGCGAGCGACCCGACCGTGCCCGCGGCGGACAGCCCCCCGATCACCGCGCCGGCGCCCTCCACCTGCGCGATCCGGGCGCGCGTGACCGCGGGCGTCACCATCGCCAGGGCCGTGACCGACACCAGCGTGGACGCCGCCACCAGAACGACCGCGGCCAGCGGCCCGGGACCCAGCGCCGGCCCGAGCACCCGCACCAGCGGCCGGACCGCGAGCACCCCGAGCCCGCCCACGGCGAGCGCACCGGCCGCCACCCGCCGCGGCGGCAGCACGTCGGCCCACCGCCCGCCCAGCGACGCACCGGCGGCGATGCCCGCGAGCGCCACGCCGATGACGGCCGAGGTCGACTCGAGGGTCAGCCCGACGTACGGCGCCACGAGCCGCGTCGCCAGCGTCTCGACGACCAGGATCGCGGCACCGCTCACGAGTACGACGATCCGGGCGAACAGGGCGTTCACCCCACCATCCTCGCGCCCACCCCCGCGCCGCCCCCGCCCGGCCCCAGGTTCAGGAAAGCCACTTTCATGAACCTGCAGGACAGGAAAGTGGCTTTCCTGAACTTCTGGAGCCTTCCGGAGCCTTCCGGGGCCGGCTAGAGGCCCAGCTGCCTCGCGATCAGCATCCTCTGGACCTCGCTCGTGCCTTCGCCGATCTCCAGGATCTTCGCGTCCCGGTAGAAGCGGCCCACCGGGTACTCGTTCATGAAGCCGTAGCCGCCGAAGACCTGGGTGGCGTCGCGGGCGTTGTCCATCGCCGCGTTGCTCGCCACGAGCTTGGCGATCGCCGCCTCCTTCTTGAACGGCTCGCCACGCAGCATCTTCGCCGCGGCCGCGTAGTAGGCCAGCCGGGCGGTGTGGGCCCGCACCTCCATGTCGGCGATCTTGAACTGGATGGCCTGGTAGCTGCCGATCGGCGCGCCGAACGCCTCGCGCTCGCGGGCGTAGCGCACCGACTCGTCCACGCACCCCTGCGCGAGCCCGACCGACAGCGCGGCGATCGCGACGCGCCCCTCGTCGAGGATCGACAGGAACTGCGCGTACCCGCGGCCGCGCTCGCCGAGCAGGTTCTCCGCCGGCACGCGGCAGTCGTCGAAGAACAGCTCGCGGGTGTCGGAGGAGGACCAGCCGACCTTCGAGTACTTCTGGGAGACGCGGAACCCCGGGGTGCCGGCCGGCACGACGATCGCGGAGATCTCCTTGCGGCCGTCGTCCTGGGTGCCGGTGATCGCCGTGACGGTGACGATCGAGGTGATGTCGGTGCCCGCGTTGGTGATGAACGCCTTCGAGCCGTTGATCACCCACTCGTCGCCGTCGAGGCGGGCCGTGGTGCGGGTGGCGCCCGCGTCGGACCCGCCGCCGGGCTCGGTGAGGCCGAAGGCGCCCAGCTTCGTGCCGGCCGCGAGCTCGGGCAACCACCGGCGTTTCTGCTCGGCGGTGCCGAAGCGGTGCAGCGGCATGGCGCCCAGCGAGACGCCGGCCTCGAGGGTGATCGCCACCGACGAGTCGACGCGGGCGAGCTCCTCCAGCGCGAGGCAGAGGGCGAAGTAGTCACCGCCCATGCCGCCGTGCTCCTCGTCGATCGGCAGCCCGAACAGGCCCATCGCTCCCATCCGCGCCACCAGCGCGTACGGGAACTCGCCGCGCTCGTAGAGCTCGCCGATGACCGGCGCCACCTCCTTGCGGGCGAAGTCCTCGACGGTGGCCCGCAGGGCCTCGTGCTCCTCGCTGGGTGTGAGGTCCATCAGTTCCCCTCCGGGTTCGGCGGTTCGACGACCAGCAGCACGGCGTCCTTCGCGACCGTGCCGCCCGGCCGGGCACGCAGGTCGCGGATCACCCCGTCGACGGGGGCGGTGAGCACGTGCTCCATCTTCATGGCTTCGACGACGACCAGCCGGTCGCCTGCCGCGACCGCCTGCCCCTCGGCCACCTCGACCGCGGTGACGGTGCCCGGCATCGGCGAGAGCACCGGGCCGCCCGCACCGCTCTCGGCCGACGTCGCCGCGTCGAGCGGGGCCTGCTCGCGGATGCCCCACGCGCGCCCGTCGCGGCCGAGCCAGAGCGTCTCGCCGTCGAGTGCGCAGGCATAGGTCCGGGTGACGCCCTCGACCGTGACGGACAGCGCGTCGCCGTCGCGGCTCGCGGTGCACGGCACGGGCCCGGTGTCCCCGACCGCGACCTCGGCAGCGGCGGCGCGCCCGCGGATGCGCACACCGACCGGCTCGTGGCCGCTCGCGGTCATCCGCCACGTCGTCCACGCGCGCTCACCGACCCGCCACCCGCCGGGCACGTCGAACGGGTCGACCACGGCGCCGCTCGGTTCCAGCTCCAGCAGGGCGTGCGCCGCGGCCGCGACGAGGACGTCGGCCGGGAGGTCGGCGGCGCTCCAGTCGGCGAGCCTGCGCCCGACGAGGCCGGTGTCCAGGCGCGCCTCCCGGACGTCCGGGTCGGCGAGCAGGGCGCGCAGGAAGCCGATGTTGGTGTCGAGCCCGAGCAGCACGGTGTCGCGCAGCGCGGCGTCCAGGCGACGCAGGGCCTGCGCCCGGTCCTCGCCCCAGGCGATCACCTTGGCGAGCATCGGGTCGTAGTCGCTGCCGACCACGGTGCCCGTGCCGATCCCGGAGTCGACGCGGATCCCCGCACCGTGGGGCTCGCGCAGGGCGAGGACGCGCCCGCCGGTGGGCAGGAACCCCGCCGCCGGGTCCTCGGCGTAGACCCGCGCCTCGACCGCGTGGCCGGACAGCCGCACGTCGTGCTGACCGATCGGCAGGGGTTCGCCCGCCGCGACCCGCAGCTGCTGCTCCACCAGGTCCATCCCGGTGACGAGCTCGGTGACCGGGTGCTCCACCTGCAGCCGGGTGTTCATCTCCATGAAGTAGAAGCGCTCGGGGTCATCGGCTCCGACGATGAACTCCACGGTGCCGGCCCCGGTGTAGCCCACCGCGCGGGCCGCCTCGACGGCCGCGGCGCCCATCGCCTCCCGCTGCGCGGGCGTGAGCAGGGCCGACGGGGCCTCTTCCACGATCTTCTGGTGCCGCCGCTGCAGGCTGCACTCGCGCTCGCCGAGGTGCACGACGGTGCCGTGGGCGTCGGCGAGCACCTGGATCTCGATGTGCCGGGGCGTGGTGACCAGGCGCTCGACGAGCAGCGTGTCGTCACCGAAGGAGCCGCGGGCTTCTCGTCGTGCCGACGTGATCGCCTCGGCCAGGTCCTCGTGCCGGTGCACCTCGCGCATGCCCTTGCCGCCGCCGCCCGCGCTCGGCTTGAGCAGCACCGGGTAGCCGATCCCGGCGACGGCGTCCGCGAGCTCGTCGTCGGACAGGCCCGCGCCGTCGGAACCGGGGACCACCGGCACCCCGGCCTTCGCCACCGTGGCCTTGGCCGCGATCTTGTCGCCCATCGCCTCGATCGCCGACGCGGGCGGCCCGACGAACACGACCCCGGCGTCCACGCAGGCCGCCGCGAACGCGGTGTTCTCCGAGAGGAACCCGTAGCCCGGGTGGATCGCCTGCGCCCCGGTGACGCGCGCAGCCTCCAGCACGGCCGGGATCGAGAGGTAGCTCTGCCCGGCCGGGGCGGGCCCGATCCGCACGGCGGTGTCGGCCATCCGAACGTGCGGCGCACAGGCGTCGGCATCGGAGTACACGGCGACGGACCGGATGCCGAGGCGACGCAACGTGCGCAGCACGCGCACGGCGATCTCGCCCCGGTTGGCGACGAGCACGGTGTCGAACACACACCCTCCTGACGACGGCCCTGTACGAACGGCACTTTGGTCCGATAGAGCGGTACGAACGTGCCGCTCGTCCGACGGGGATCGGGCTACATGCGGAAGACCCCGAAGCCCGGCGCCTCCAGCGGCGCGTTCGCGGCTGTCGAGAGCGCCAGGCCCAGGACCGTCCTGGTGTCCTTCGGGTCGATCACGCCGTCGTCCCACAGGCGGGCCGTGGAGTAGTAGGGGTGGCCCTGCGACTCGTACTGGGCACGCACCGCGTCGGGGTCGGCGCCCGAACCCACCGTCGCGAGCACCGTGGCCGCCTGCTCGCCGCCCATCACCGAGATCCGGGCGTTCGGCCACATGAACAGGAACCGGGGCGAGTACGCACGTCCGCACATCGAGTAGTTCCCGGCGCCGAACGAGCCACCGATGATCACCGTGAGCTTGGGGACGCGGGTGGTGGCGACGGCGGTGACCATCTTCGCGCCGTGCTTGGCGATCCCCCCGGCCTCGTACTCGCGCCCGACCATGAAGCCGGAGATGTTCTGCAGGAACACCAGCGGCACGCCGCGCTGGTCGCACAGCTCGATGAAGTGCGCACCCTTCTGCGCCGACTCCGAGAACAGGATCCCGTTGTTCGCGACGATGCCGACCGGGTGGCCGTGGATGCGGGCGAAGCCGGTGACGAGCGTGGTGCCGTACTCGGCCTTGAACTCGTGCAGCCGCGAGCCGTCGACGATCCGGGCGATCACCTCGCGCACGTCGTAGGGCGTGCGCGAGTCGGTGGGGACCACGGCGTAGAGCTCGTCCGGATCGGCGACCGGCGCCTCGGTCGGCGCGACGTCCCAGGGCCGCGGCGCGCGGGGCCCGAGGGTGCCGACGATCGAGCGGACGATCTGCAACGCGTGCGCGTCGTCCTCGGCCAGGTGGTCGGTGACACCCGACACCCGTGAGTGCAGGTCGCCGCCGCCCAGCTCCTCCGCCGTGACGACCTCGCCGGTGGCGGCCTTCACCAGCGGTGGGCCGCCCAGGAAGATCGTGCCCTGGTTCCGGACGATCACGGCCTCGTCGCTCATGGCCGGCACGTACGCCCCACCCGCCGTGCACGAGCCGAGCACCGCGGCGATCTGCGGGATGCCGCGCGCCGACATCTGCGCCTGGTTGTAGAAGATGCGGCCGAAGTGCTCCCGGTCCGGGAACACGGAGTCCTGTTCCGGGAGGTACGCGCCACCGGAGTCGACCAGGTAGACGCACGGCAGCCGGTTGTGCAGCGCCACCTCCTGGGCGCGCAGGTGCTTCTTGACCGTCATCGGGTAGTAGGTGCCGCCCTTGACGGTGGCGTCGTTCGCCACCACCACGACCTCGCGCCCGGCGACCCGGCCGACACCTGTGATCATCCCCGCGCCCGGCGCCTCGTCGCCGTACATGCCACCCGCGGCGAGCGGGGAGAGCTCGAGGAACGGGCTCGACGGGTCCACGAGCGCGTCCACGCGGTCGCGCGGCAACAGCTTGCCGCGCTCGACGTGCCGCGTGCGCGCGCGCTCCGATCCGCCGCGGGCGGCGGTGGCGAGCCGCGCCTGCAGGTCCGCGACCAGCTCCCGGTGGGCGGCCACGTTGCGCTCGGCACCCTCGCCCCCCGTGTCGGCGGCCGTGCGCACCACGGCTCCGGACGTGCCAACCGACATCGGACCTCCTCCGTCAGGACGGTCGCGATGTTAACGTTCATTAACCGACTGCGCCACAGCCCCCGTTCGGGTGAGGTCCCCCGATCCGTATCCGATAACCTCCAACGGGCTTGATCATCGCCAGCAGCGGCGACCGCCGCGCCGCCCACCGACCGGAGGACCGCACCCGTGACCTCGCCGACCGGATCCGAGCCCGGGCTACCGACCCCCTCGTCCCGCTGGACGCAGCCCGGGCCGTCCCGGACCGACGAGAACCTCAAGCACGTGCACCGCAAGATCGACCAGAACCTGCAGTCCCGGGTGCCGCTCGTGGACAACGCCCCGGGCGTCGATCCACGCTCGGCGCGCCCCGTGCTCCCCGGCGCGCCCGGTCTGATGGCCCGGGTGGCCCAGCGCGAGCCCGGCGACGAGGCGCCCGCCGCAGGGCCCGCCGGCGACGCGCCGGAGACCGATGACGACGTCCTCGCCAAGGCGTGGGAAGAGCGCATGGCCATGCAGTGGGAGGACGTGACCAGCCGGCTCTGCCGTGACTTCGCCCCCGCGGGCGGTGCGGACGCCGAGGTGGTGCTGCAGCACATCGCGCAGCAGCGCAGGCAGCTCGACTCGGCGACCGTCCGCGACTACCTGCCCGTGCTGGTCGAGCGGTCCGTCCGGCGCCTGCTCGACCCCGAGGAACCGGCCCGCGGCTGAGCACGGGCCGGCTCGGGTCGGGCCTAGCCGGCGGCCGGTGTGGCGGCGGCGAGCCGGCTGCTCATCTCCTCGAGGAACTTGCCGGTGGCCGTGCCGATGATGCCCAGGCAGCGCAGGAAGTGGGCGTGGACGTCGGCCGGCTCACCCACGAGCAGCTCGACGGACGCGCTCACGTTGTCCTGCGCCGGGTTGAGGTACACCTTCGCGACCTTCGTGGCGCGCGACGCCGCCGACGCCGCGAGTGCCGCCTCCTCGACCTCGGTCTCGGTGGCGAGCGGGAAGAAGTTCGGGAACAGCAGGTGGAAGTACTGGTCGTCCTGCGACTCCATGATGAAGTGGTGGCGGCCCTCGTACCGGAAGTGGATGTCGCCCTCGTCATCCACCTTCGGTCGGAACCCCTGCTCCGCGAGGAACTCGACGTGCAGCTCGCGGATCTCGTCCCAGCCCATGTTTCCCCCGGGTTCACCTGATCGGCTGATGCCTTGATGATCATAGGGCCGGGCTCCGGGCGCGCTGCTCGCCCGGGTGGGCCGCTACGGTTCGGGGGTGCGCGTACTGCTGGTCGAGGACGAGGTTCCGCTCGCGGAGATGGTGCGGCGCGGGCTCGCCGCCGAGGGGCACTCGGTGCAGGTCGTCCACGACGGGATCTCCGGCCTCGCCGCGGCCGGCACCGGCGAGCACGACGTCGTGGTGCTCGACATCATGCTCCCGGGCCTGTCCGGCTACCGGATCCTGCAGCGCCTGCGCGCCGCCGAGGTGTGGACGCCGGTGCTCATGCTCACCGCCAAGGACGGCGAGTACGACGAGGCCGACGCGTTCGACCTGGGCGCCGACGACTACCTGGTCAAGCCGTTCTCGTTCGTCGTGCTGCTCGCCCGCCTGCGGGCCTTGCTGCGGCGCGCGGGCGAAGCCCGCCCCACCGTGCTGACCGTCGGCGACCTCAGGCTCGACCCGGCCCGACACCGCGTGCACCGCGGCGACGTCGAGATCACGCTGACGCCCCGCGAGTTCGGCGTGCTCGAGCACCTCATGCGGCACGCGGGCGAGGTCGTCACGAAGACCGACATCCTGCGCGCGGTCTGGGACGCCCACTACGAGGGCGAGGTCAACGTCGTCGAGGTCTACGTCGGCTACCTGCGCCGCAAGATCGACGCTCCGTTCGGCACCGCCAGCATCGAGACGCTGCGCGGGGTCGGCTACCGGATGGCCGAACCGGGCTGACGACGACGCTCCGGGACGTCGCGCCGGGCGGGATCGGGCGTGCGCTCCCCGGGCGGAACGGCCGGGACGCCGTACGGCGCGGTGGCCGGATCACGGCGGGCCTCGTCGTCGCGGACCGGGCGCTGAACCCTGTCCCGTGGCTGCGGTACGGGGCCGGTGCCGGCCTCGGCGGGCGGAACGTGTCCGTTCGCCCGCTCCACCGACGCTCGATCGCTCTCCGACGGCACGGGCTCCGACCGGCCGCCCGCGGATGCGGTCTCGGCCCGCGAGCCGCCTTCCGCGTTCGCGGGCTCGGCGGCCGAGCGGCCGTTCGCGGGCTGCGCGGACCCGCGGTCGGCAGCCGGGCGGCCGTTGCCGGGCCGCGGCGACGCGAACAACGGGGATGCCTGCCGGGGGGATGCGGACCACGGGGGTGCAGACCACCGGGTGACGGGGCGAGGCGACGCGGGGCGGGCGGGCGGAGCAGGGGCGGCACCGGCGGAGTCGCGACGAGCCGGAACTCCCTGCGGCGGCGTGCCCGGTGTCGGCGTGCCCCGCGGGGGTGTCCCCCGTGGCGGCGTGCCCTGCTGCGGCGTGCCCCGTGACGGCCTGCCCTGCGGTGCCATGCCCCGCTGTGACGCGGGGCGGAGCGGCGTCCCGGAAGGTGCCTGGTTCTCGGCGGGTACCGGCTTCCGCGCGCCGGCCGGCGGGGCGGGAGCCGGCTTCCGGGCGGGCGACGGCTTCTCCGCAGAGCCTGCGGCCACCGGGGCAGCCGGCTTGGCGGCGGGCGCCGGTTCCCCGGCAGGGGCCGCGCCGGCAGCAGGGCCCGATGTCGCGGCGGGCCCCACAGGCGCGGGCTGCGATGCGCGGGCCGGCCCGGTGGAGGCTGCGGGGCGGGGGGACGGCGCCGCCACCGGGACGGGCGCCTCGTCCGGCTCCGGCCCCGGCTCCGACTCCGACTCCGGGGCGGCAGCCACCGGCAACCGCACCCGGAACAGCGCTCCGCCGCTCGGCGCATCGGTGACCTCGACGCTGCCTCCGTGGGCGGCCACGACCTCGGCGACGATCGCCAGCCCGAGCCCGGAGCCGCCGTCGGAACGCGCGCGGGCGTCGTCGAGGCGGACGAACCGCTCGAAGACCCGGCCGCGGTCGGCGGGCGGCACGCCCGGACCGTCGTCGGAGACCTCGAGGACCGCCTTGCCGTCGTGCTGCCCCACGGTGACGAGAACGTGGGAGCGGGCGTGGCGGCGCGCGTTGTCGACCAGGTTGCGGACGACCCGGGCCAACTGGCCGCGGTCACCCACCACGCGCACCGGGACGGTGCGCACCTCGGCGACCACCTTCCCGTCGGCGGGCCGGCCGCGCTCGCCCTCGGCGACCTCGTCGAGGTCCACCTCCTCGCGGCGGGGCTGCAGCCCGCGCTCGTCGGCGCGAGCGAGCAGGATCAGCGCCTCGACCAGCTTGTTGAGCCGCGTGGTCTCGCCCCGCAGCGCGGTGATCGTGCTCCGGTCGACCGTGCCGCTCTGCATGAGCTCGAGACCCGTGGCGATCGTGGCGAGCGGGCTGCGCAGCTCGTGGCTCGCGTCGGCCACGAACCGCCGCTGCACCCCCTGCGCGTCCTCGAGCCGGGCGATCATGCCGTTCATCGTCTCGGCGAGCCGGCCCACCTCGTCGCGCGAGGGCGGCACCGGCACGCGCTGCCCCAGGTCCTTCTCCGTCATCTCCGCGACCTGCGCGCGGATCGCCTCCACCGGACGCAGCGCGCGCCCGGAGAACAGGTAGGTGGTGAGGCCCGCGACGACGATGAGCAGCGGGACGCCGAAGAGCAGGTAGAACAGCAGCGTGCCGGTCGTGTGGTCGACGGCGGTGAGCGGCGCCGCGTACAGCACGACCACGTCGTTGCCGGCCGACTGACCTGCGGTCGCCACGAGCACGGCGTCCACCACGCTGCCGTCGACCTTGCGGACGGGAACGTCGGTCCGGACGACGGTCTCGCCGTCGTCGGGCCGGATGTCGGAGATCGGGGGAGCGCCGTCCCGGTAGCCACCCAGCGGGTCCGTGCCCGCCTCGAGGGTGCGCTGCGGCGTGTCGCCGTACTCGACGATCACCTGCGCGAGGTCTTCGGACTCCCGGGTGAGGGCGCTCAGCGCCTCGCGGGCGTTCTCGTTGGCCGAGCCCTGCCAGTTCTGGTCGAGCCTGGTGGTGATCAGCCCGGCCTGCTGCACGGCTTCCGCCTCCACGGACGCGCGCAACGACTGCTGCAGCAGCAACAGCAGCGCCGCACCCGCGACCAGCAACGCGAGCGCGACCACGACGGCCGCGGACAGCGCCGACACCGCGCGCACGCCCATGCGCGCGCGCAGCCATCCCAGCGGCCGGGGCATCACAACAGGGTAGGCGAGCGAGCCTGTGGGCGCGCTGAACGCGACCAACGGCCTCCAGCGCTGTTAGCGGACGTTAACCGGCGGCTAGGCTGCGCCGATGGCCACCCCTGCCGCACCTCCTGCCGGGAGCAGGCGCGAGCAGATCCTCGCGGTGGCCGCACAGCTGTTCGCCCGGCGCGGTTTCCACGGCGTGAGCATCGCCGACCTCGGTGCCGCCGTCGGCGTCAGCGGCCCCGCCCTCTACCGGCACTTCCCGGGCAAGGAGGCCCTGCTCGCGGAGATGCTCGTCGGGATCAGCGAGCACCTGCTCGCCGGCGGGCAGGCGCTCGCCGCGGCCACGACCGACCCGCACGAGCTGCTCGCCTCCCTCGTCGAGTTCCAGGCCGACTTCGCGCGGCGCGAGCCGGAGCTCATCGTCGTGCAGGACCGCGACCTCGCGAACCTGCCCGCGGCCGAGCGGCAGAAGGTCCGCCGCCTGCAGCGCACGTACGTCGAGATCTGGGTGCAGGCGCTGCGCCGGGCGCACCCCGGCCTCCCGGTGGACGCCGCGCGCACCGCGGCCCACGGCGCGTTCGGGCTGCTGAACTCCACGCCGCACGCCGGCCGCACCTCGGAGGCCGCGGCGCTCCTGCGCCGCATGGCCCTTGCCGCCCTGCACGACCTGCCCCGAGCCTCGGGCCCCCCACCGCCCTGGACTGCGGAGAACCACAACGGCTGACGCCGAACACCCCATGGGCGCGCACGTCCCTCGTTCCTAGCGTCGCTCCAGTGAGATCGACATCCGTCCTCGTTGCGCTGGTGGTCACCGCCGCCACGGCCGCGTGCGCCCTCCCGGCCCCCGATCCCTTCCCCCGTTCTGCGCTGCAGGCCGGGCTCGACCGCCTGGTCGAGACGCGAGCGGCGTCAGCGGCTCTGCTGCGGATCGAGGAGGGGGAGCACGAGTGGTCGGCGAGCGCGGGGCCGCAGGAGCCCTCCTCGACCGTCCCGGCCAGCGCATCCAGCCGGTTCCGGATCGGCAGCGTGACGAAGACGTTCGTGGCCACCGTGGTCCTGCAACTGGTGGACGAGGGTCGGCTCGCCCTGGACGACCCGATCGCGCGGCACCTGCCCGGCCTGGTGCCCGGCGGTGACGGCATCACCGTCAGGCAGGTCCTCGACCACACCAGCGGCATCTACGACTACGCCCACGAGCGCGACCGGTCCACCAACCGCTGGCGGGGCGAGGCCCGCTTCCGCACCTATCAGCCCCAGGAGCTGCTGGACGCGGCGTTCGCGACGCCGCCCTACTTCCCGCCGGGACAGGGCTGGCACTACTCGAACACCAACTACGTCCTCGCCGGGCTGCTCGTCGAACGGCTCACGGGCCGGCCCTACGGCACCGCGATCGCCGACCGGATCCTGCGACCGCTCCGGCTGAGCCACACGACCGTCCCGGGATCGGATCCCCACCTCCCCGAACCGCACGTGCGCGCCGTCACGGCGGTCGACGGGATCGAGGTCGACGCCACCGGGATGAACCCCTCGCTCGACTGGGCTGCGGGCGAGATGATCTCGACGACGAGCGATCTCAACCGCTTCCTGGCCGCGCTGCTCGGCGGCGAGCTCATCGGCCCGGCCGCCCTCGCCGCGATGCGCGACACGGTCGAGACCGGCCAGGGGTTCCGGTACGGGCTCGGCCTCCAGGAGTTCGCGCTCCCGTGCGGCGTCACGCTCGTCGGGCACAGCGGTGAGCTGCTCGGCTACACCACGTACGCCATGTCCACGGACAGCGGACGGCGGCTGACCCTCTCCTACAACCCGTCGGGGCGCACAGACGGCGCAGAAAGCACTGCCGAGACCCTCGTCGGGCTCTTCTCCAGTGCCTTCTGCCCGCCCTCGCAGACACGCTGACCGACGGCGGGGACGGCCGTCGACCGAGGAGGGGGGATCGGTCGACGGCCCTGACCGCGCTCCGGCCCGGGCGGGCACACCCGACGCCGACGTTTCCCCGCGCGGTCGCATTCAGTGTCCGCCCGCGCCCGGCCCGTGTACAGGGGAACCGCTCCGCCGCCGAACGGCTTTTTCGTGATCAGGTTGTACGACCTGTTTCCGGACCACGTCCCGGTCCTGGTCGCCGCGCCTCCACGGGGCCTCACAGCTCTGCTGATCGTCTTCTCCCTCCGCGACGCGAGCGCTATGGTCGGCGCGTGACGATCCGGGGGGCGTCGACGCGCTCGATCCGGGCTGGTCGCAGCGCCCGCGCGGGCACCTCGTGGCGGTGCAGATGACCGGGACGGCACCGAGCACGCACCCGTTGCTGCCCGAGGACCCACATCGGCTGGGGCCCTTCGCGCTCACCGCCCGGCTGGGATCGGGCGGCATGGGCGTCGTCTACCTCGGCCGTCACGACGACGGCCGCCCGGCCGCGGTGAAGGTGGTGCACCCGCACCTGATCGGCGACCCCGACTTCCGATCCCGGTTCGGCCGGGAGATCGCGCTGGCCCACCGCGTCGACACACCCTGGACGGCCCGGGTGATCGATGCCGACGCGTTCGCGCCGCGTCCGTGGCTCGCCACGGAGTACGTCGCGGGGCCATCGCTCGAGGAGCAGGTGGGACGCGCCGGCCCGCTGCCGGCGTCGGCGCTGGACGTTCTCGCCCGGCGTCTCGCCGAAGCACTGGCCGGGCTGCACGGGGCCGGGGTGGTGCACCGCGACCTCAAGCCGTCCAACGTGCTGCTCGCCGCCGACGGGCCGAGGCTGATCGACTTCGGGATCGCCAGCTCGGTCGACGCCACGAAGATCACCCACACCGGACACGTCGTCGGGACGCCCGCCTACATGGCACCGGAGCAGGCGTCGGGGGAGGCGGCCGGCGCGGCGTCCGACGTGTTCTCCCTGGCGTCGGTGCTGGTGTTCGCGGCGACCGGCCGCGGCCCGTTCGGGACGGCGGCGCATCCGGCCGCGATGCTCCTGCGGGTCATGCAGCAGGATCCCGACCTCCACGCGGTACCGGCCCCGTTGCGCGATCGGCTGGTGCCGTGCTTCGCGCGCGAGCCCGCGGACCGCCCGACCGCGGCGCAACTGGCCGCCGACCGGGACCCCGACGAGGGACGCACCCGGGCTGCCTCGTCCCCGACCGCACCGACGGCCGGAACGAGCAGACCCGCCGCGACGCGGATCTCCACCTCCTCCGTCGCGCCTCCCCCGGCGCGCGCCCCGCGTCCGTGGGTGGTCGCGAACGCGGTGCTCGCGGTGCTGGTCGCGGCCGCGCTCGCGCTCGCGTTCCTCTGGGTGCCCACCTCGGCCGCGCCCACGGCCGCGGCGGTGGCGTCCCGCCCCGACGGGGTCCTCCCACAGGTCACCGAGGTGGCAGAGATCCCGCTGGACGCGCCGACCGGCGGGATCGCCATGACCGAGGACGGGCGCACCCTGATGGTCGTCACCGACGGCGGGGTCCGCTTCATCGACACGGCCACCCGCTCGGTGTCGCCGGCCGTCCCGCTGCCCGCCGGGACGTCGACGCTGTCGTTCACCCCCGACGGCACGCGGGTCTACCTGGTCGGCCCCAGCGTCTCGGTGCTCGACGTCCGTTCCAGGACGGTGACCGGAGTGATCGGCCAGTTCCCCGACAGCATCCGCAGCACCACGAGCGACACCCTGATCGCCCTGGACGGGCGGACCGCCTACGTCACGTTCGACGGCCGCACCGACCTGGGCATCATCGACCTGACCGACGGGCGCGAGATCGGAGCCGTCCCGATCGGTACGGTAGGCGGCTCGCTCCTCCGGGGTGACGACGGGCGCCTGTACGTGGTCCGCGGCGAGGACCCCGTCGACGCGGGACGTGACGAGCTGGGGATGGTCGTCGTCGATCCGGCAGCCAGGAGGGTCGTCGGAACCCTGCCCGGGAGCGCCTTCGACGTCGCCGTCGACGCGGCGGGCGATCGCGCCTTCGTGCTGCAGCCGCTCGGTGGCATGACGATCGTCGACGCCGCGTCGGCCACACTGCTCGGTCCGCCGGTGCAGGGCTTCCCCGAGGGCGTGAGCTCGCTGGTCGTGACCCCGGGGGGCAACGCGATGGTCGGGTGGAGTTGGCGAGACCCGGTGCTGCACATCGCCGACAGCACCGGCGTGCCTCGCCAGGACATCGACACCGGCGGCAAGGTGAACGGGGCCGGCCTGAGCCCCGACGGCCGCAGGCTGTACGTGAGCGTCGAGGGCGAACGCAACGGTGTGCTCGTCTACGACACGAGCGTGCTCGTCGCGTGAACGCCCTGCGCACCTGGTACCGCGACGCGAACGCCGCCACCCGGCGTGCGTCGGCCTTCACCGCGGTACTGGTGGCCGGTCTCGTGGTCTCGCTCATCCAGGTGCCGCTGCCGCTCCAGGTCAGGACGTTTCCCGTGTCGGGCCAGTCGGTGGTCGCCCATCCGGACGGGAGCAGGCTCCTCGTGCAGCAGGAGCACGCGATCGCGATCGTCGACGCCGCGACCGGCGAGGTGACGGCGACGGTCCCGCTGGGCTCCCTCGTCCCGGGCCCCGGCATCGCGATGGTGCCCGCGACGTCGAATGCGGTGGTACTCGCGACGGTGCCCGCGAGGGCGCCCTACCGGAATGCCGTGACCGTTACCGTGGACATCGACCGGACGGCGGTCACGTCGGTGATCAAGAACGGGGATGTGGCCGCCGACAGCGTCCCGTCCGTGCGATCGCTCGCCGTGGACCGCAGCGGCGCCGCGATCACCGGCAAGGGGCCGGGGGGCGTTCTCGCGGTGGGTGCGGACGGGCGGGTGTGGCGGTCGGTGCCCGACGGCATCGACGGCGTCCCGAATTCGGGGCCCGAAATCTACTACCACATGTCGATCGCACCCGACGGCCGCTCGCTCTACGCGGTCACCCGGGGTCGCGCGCTGTTGGTCGACACCGCGACCGGGCGGATCGAGCAGGACATCCCGCCGGTGTACGGCCCAGACATCATCAAGGCGGAGGACTGGACGGTCCTGCTCGCCGCGGACGACGAGCACGTGTTCATCAACGAACCCGGCGACTCGCGGATCACCGTGCGCACGCTGGACGGCGGCGTGGTCGCCACGGTCGAGACCGGTGGGCGGACGGGCGCGAGCGGGATCGCGCTCTCTCCTGACGGCACGACGCTCTACGCCGCCCTCGCCGACCGGCTCCTCGCCGTCGACGCCTACGCCTGACAGCTCCGATCGCTGGAGTTCGAACACGACCCAGCGGAAGTCCCGCCTGTGCCGAGAGGCTCCGGCGCGCGGAAAACCCGCCGAAAGTATTGCCGGATCGTTGAACGATCCTTACGCTGCCATCCACCGGCGCGTGCTGTGCCGCCGGTCACGTCCCGTCGGAGGGGAACGACATGAGCGACGCGAAGGCGGTGTCCGCGGCCGGCTCGGCCACGAGCCGCGGTGCGGTGATCGGCGCGATGTTCCTGATGGCGACGAGCGCGATCGGTCCGGGTTTCATCACCCAGACCGCGACGTTCACCGCGCAGCTCGGCGCGGCGTTCGCGTTCGCGATCGTGGCCTCGACCCTGGTCGACATAGCGGTCCAGCTGAACGTCTGGCGCGTGATCGGGGTGTCCGGTCAGCGCGGGCACGAACTGGGCAACAAGGTGGCGCCGGGCGTCGGGTACGTCCTCGCCGCGCTCGTCGTGATCGGCGGGCTCGTCTTCAACATCGGCAACGTCGGGGGCACCGGGCTCGGTCTCGACGCCATGCTGGGTGTCGACGTCCGCATCGGCGGCGGCATCTCGGCGGCGATCGCCATCGCGATCTTCCTGAGCAAGCGGGCCGGGGTGGCGCTCGACCGCATCGTCGTGGTCCTCGGCGGGATCATGATCGTGCTGACGACCTACGTCGCCGTGGTGTCCGGACCGCCGGTCGGCGAGGCGCTGCGCAACGCCGTGCTCCCCGACACCGTGAGCTTCCTCATCATCACGACGCTGATCGGTGGCACCGTCGGCGGCTACATCACCTACGCCGGGGCGCACCGGCTGCTCGACTCCGGCCTCACCGGCCCGGAGCACGCCGGCGGCATCGCCCGCAGCTCGGTGATCGGCATCCTGGTCACCGCCGTGATGCGGGTGGTGCTGTTCCTCGCGGTGTTCGGCGTCGTGGCGGGCGGGGTCACGCTGGCCGCGAACGACCCGGCCGGCAGCGCGTTCGAGGCCGCCGCCGGGCAGGTCGGCCTGCGGCTGTTCGGCATCATCCTGTGGGCCGCGAGCATCACCTCGGTGATCGGCGCCGCCTACACGTCGGTGTCGTTCATGACCTCGCGGACCAGCAGCGACCGGCGGCGCAACCTGCTCACCGTCGCGTTCATCGCGCTCTCGGCGGTGATCTACCTGGTGATCGGGACGGCCCCGGCCACGCTGCTGGTGTTCGCCGGCGCGTTCAACGGGCTGATCCTGCCGATCGGCTTCACGGTGATCCTGTGGGTCGCGTGGCGGCGCCGCGACCTGCTCGGCGGCTACCGCTACCCGGCGTGGCTGCTCACCATCGGCGTCCTCGCCTGGCTGCTCACCCTCTACATGGGCTACGCGGCCCTCACGAACCTCGCGAAGCTGTGAGCATGCAGGCCATGGACGCGAACAGGATGGACGCGAACAGGATCGACCTCAACTCCGACGTCGGCGAGTCCTTCGGCCGGTGGGAGCTCGGCGACGACGCGGCGATGCTGGCACTGGTCACCTCCGCCAACGTGGCGTGCGGCTTCCACGCGGGCGATCCCACGACGTTGCGCACGACCTGCACCCTGGCCGCGCAACGAGGGGTCGCGGTCGGGGCGCAGGTCGGCTACCGCGACCTCGCCGGCTTCGGCCGCCGCTTCCTCGACGTGGCGCCGCAGGAGCTCGCCGACGACGTCCTCTACCAGATCGGGGCGCTCGACGGCATGTGCCGAGCGGCCGGCGCCCGCGTGCGGTACGTCAAACCGCACGGCGCGCTCTACAACGCGATCGTGCACCACGAGGCGCAGGCCCGGGCCGTGGTCGCCGCCGTGCGGGCCTACGACCCGACGCTGCCCGTGCTCGGGCTCCCGGGCTCGGAGTTCCTCGACGCCGCCGCGGCGGCCGGGCTGCGCGTCGTCCGCGAGTTCTTCGTCGACCGGGGCTACACACCGGAGGCCACGCTCGTACCGCGGTCGCAGCCCGGGGCCCTGCTGCACGACCCGGACGAGGTCACCGCACGCGTCCTGCGGATGGTCACCGACGGGGTCGTCACCGCGGTCGACGGCAACGACGTGCGCGTGTCCGCGGAGTCGGCGTGCGTGCACGGCGACTCACCGGGCGCGGTCGAGATGGCCACCGCGGTGCGCGCCGGGCTGGAGGCCGCCGGCGTCGCGCTGCGCGCGTTCGTGGAGGAACCGGGTTGAGGTTGCTCCCCTGCGGGGACACCGGGCTGCTCATCGAGGTCGACGGGCTGCCCGAGGTCCTCGCGCTGGCCGACGCCGTGCGCGCCGCGCCGCCGTCCGGTGTCCTGGACGTCGTCACGGCCGCCCGCACCGTGCTGCTGTGCGTGGAACCGGGCACCGACCTCGCCGCCGTGCGGCGCGCCGTGCTGGACCTGGACGTCGAGCCGGGCGCGGCGCCGCCCGACGGGGAGCGGGTGGAGATCGAGGTCGTGTACGACGGGCCCGACCTCGCCGAGGTCGGTGAGCTCACCGGGTTGGGAGCCGAAGGCGTGGTCGCGGCGCACACGGGCACGCCGTGGCGGGTCGCGTTCGGCGGGTTCGCCCCGGGGTTCGCCTACCTGGTGGGCGGCGACGCCCGGCTCGAGGTCGCCCGCCGCACGGAACCGCGGACGTCGGTGCCGGCCGGTTCGGTCGGGCTCGCGGGGGAGTTCAGCGGCATCTACCCGCGCGCGTCCCCCGGCGGCTGGCAGCTGATCGGCCACACCCGGGCGGAGCTGTGGAACCCGGACCGCGGCGCGCTCCTGCAACCGGGCTGCACGGTCGTGTTCCGGGAGACGCGGTGAGCGCGCGCGCGATCGAGGTGCTCGCCACCGGGGCGCTCGCCCTCGTCCAGGACCTCGGGCGGCCGGGGCTCGCCGCCACCGGGGTCGGGCGGTCGGGGGCGGCCGACCGCGCCGCGCTGCGGCTGGCCAACCGGCTCGTGGCCAACGCCGAGGGCGCGGCCGGCATCGAGGTCGTGTTCGGCGGCCTGATCGTGCGGGCCCGCGGTCCGCTCACCGTGGCGCTCTCCGGCGCCCCGGCGCCCGCCGACGTCGACGGCACTCCCGTCGGGCACCACGCGGTGGTCCGCCTCCGCGCGGGCCAGGTGCTGCGGCTCGGGACGCCACCGACCGGCCTGCGCACCTACCTCGCGGTGCGCGGCGGCATCGCCGTGGCGCCGGTGCTCGGGTCGCGCAGCACCGACGTCCTGTCCGGGCTCGGGCCCGAGAAGCTCGCCCCGGGAGCGGTGCTGCCGGTGGGGCCGGAGCCGGACGCGGTGCCGCTCATCGACGTCGCCCCGGTGGCGGTCCCGCCCGCGGGGGAGGTCGCGCTCCGGGCCGTTCCCGGTCCGCGTGCGGACTTCCTCGCCGACCCCACCGCCCCGGCCCGCACGACGTGGACCGCGTCCAGCCGCAGCGACCGGGTCGGCATGCGCCTGGAGGGCGGCGCCCTCGACCGGGCCGGCCCCGGAGAGCTGCCCAGCGAAGGCATCGTCCGCGGCGCCCTCCAGGTGCCGCCGGGCGGCGAGCCGGTGCTGTTCCTCGCCGACCACCCGGTGACCGGCGGCTACCCCGTGGTCGCCGTCGTGCTGGACGCCGACGTCGACCGCGCCGCCCAGGTGCGGCCCGGGCAGCGGGTGCGGTTCGTCCTCGTCGCCCCCGTCTGGAAGGACTGCCCGTGAACGGTTCCGAGCTCCCCTCCGCTGCCCGCGCCCGGTTCCGCGCCGGGCTCGTCACCCCGACCGCGGGCTGGTGCGACGGCTACACCCAGGCCAACCTCATCACCGTGCCGCGCGACCTGGCCTGGGACTTCCTGCTCTTCGCCCAGCGCAACCCGCAGCCCTGCCCGGTGCTCGACGTCCTGGAGGCGGGCGCCGTCGCCGGACCGCTGCTCGCCGGCGACATCCGCACCGACATCCCGCGCTACCGCGTCTACGTCGACGGGGAGCTGGTCGAGGAGCCCACCGACGTCCAGGGCTGGTGGCGCGCGGACCTCGTCAGCTTCCTGATCGGCTGCAGCTTCACGTTCGAGCGCGCCCTCGGCATCGCCGGGGTGCCGGTGCGGCACGTCGAGCAGGGCGTCAACGTGCCGATGTACCGGACGTCGCGACGCTGCCGGCCCGCGGGCTCCGTCCGTGGCCCGCTGGTCGTGTCGATGCGCCCGGTGCCGGCGGCCCTCGTCGAGACGGCGGTGCGGGTCACCGCCGCCTACCCGGCGGTGCACGGTGCGCCCGTGCACGTCGGCGACCCCCGCGAGCTCGGCATCCGCGACCTCCACACCCCCGACTACGGCGACCCGGTGGCGTTCGAGCCGGGTGACGTGCCGGTGTTCTGGGGGTGCGGGGTGACGCCGCAGGCCGCGGTCGTCGAGTCACGACCGCCGCTGGCGATCGCGCACGCGCCTGGCCACATGCTCATCACCGACGCCGAGGACGAGGACTACCGCGTCACCCATGTGTGACAGGAGCTGACCTACTCCGGTCCTACCGTCACCGGCATGAACGAGGAGATCCACCCCTTCCGCATCGCTGTCCCCCAGGCCGACCTGGACGACCTGCTCGACCGCCTCGCCCGCACCCGCTGGCCCCGGCAGCTGCCCGGCGGGTGGAGCCGCGGGGTGCCGGTCGCGCAGCTGCGCGAGCTGGCCGAGCACTGGCGCAACGGGTTCGACTGGCGGGCGCGGGAGGCGGAGCTCAACGCGTTCCCGCAGTTCCGGACGGAGATCGACGGTCAGCAGATCCACTTCCTGCACGTCCGGTCGCCGGAGCCCGGGGCCCTTCCGCTCGTGCTCACGCACAGCTGGCCGAACTCGTTCGCCGAGCTCCTCGACCTCGTCGGGCCGCTCGCCGACCCGCGCGCGTACGGAGGCGATCCCGACCGCGCGTTCCACGTGGTGATCCCCTCGCTGCCCGGGTTCGCCTACTCGACGTTCCCCGAGCCAGCCGACGAGCGCCCGTGGACCGCTGCGCGCGTCGCCCGCACCTGGGCTCAGCTGATGTCCCGGCTCGGCTACGAGCGGTACGGGGCGCACGGCAACGACGCGGGCGCGCTGGTGTCGCCGCAGCTGGCGCTCGTGGACACCGCGCACGTCGTCGGGGTGCACCTCACCGGTGGGCTCGGCATACCCACCGGCGACCCGGCCGAGCTGGAGGGGATGACGGCGCAGGACCGCGCCGGGCTGGAGCGGCTGGCGTCGCTGTTCAGCGGCGGCAGCGGGTACGCGCCCTACCTCGCGGCCCGGCCCCAGACGCTCGCCTACGGCTGGCTCGACTCCCCGGTCGCCCAGCTCGCCTTCGTGCTGGAGCGGCTCGCCGAGTTCGACGGCTGGCCCGAGGGCGCCGCCGAGCTCCTGCCGCGCCTGGACCGCGACCGGCTGCTCACCACGGTGTCGCTGTACTGGTTCACCGGCACCGGCGGCACGTCGTCGTGGACGTACTACGACGGCGCCGCCGGCATGCCGGTCGACCAGGCGCTCGTACCCACGGGCGTGTCCCACGGCGGCCCCGATGCCTTTCGCCGGATCGCGTCACGGGCCAACGACGTCGTGCACTGGTCGGGCCACGACGCCGCGAGCCACATGGTGGCGATGGTCGATGCGGACACGCTCGTGGCCGACATCCGGGAGTTCTTCGGGAAGCTCCGGTAGGAGCCGTGGCGGTCAGCGGCGGCGGGAGAGCGCCACACCCGCCAGGCAGACCGCCCCGCCCACGATCGCGAGCAGCGCCGGCAGCTCACCCAGCAGCACGGCCGACATGAGGATCGTGATCGGCGGCACGATGTAGGTGCTCACGCCGAGGCGCCCGGCATCCATCCGGGCGAGCGCGTAGGCCCAGGTGCTGAACGCGAGCGCCGTGGGCACGGCGCCGAGGTAGACGAGACCGGCCGTGGCCGCGGCCGGGGCGGAGGCCAGCTCCATGACCAGACCCGGGGTGAACGGCAGGCAGACGACGGCGCCGATCGTGCAGGCGAGCCACGTGACCTGCAGCGCGGGCAGCCGGCGCAGCACCGGCTTCTGCGCCAGCACCCCGATCGCGTAGGTGACGGCCGCGACGAGGCACAGCACCACACCGAGCAGGTCGGACTCCTCGGCACGGGAGGTGGCGGCGCCCACGAGCACCGCGCCGCCGAACGCGACCAGCGCGCCGATCACCAGCCACCGGGGGAAGCCCTCACCGAGCCACAGCCCGGCGAACAGCGCGATCAGGATCGGGCCGACGTTCACCAGCATCGCCGTGGTGCCGGCGTCGACGCTCTGCTCCGCCGCGTTCAGGGCGAGGTTGTACACGGTGAACCACGAGAGCCCGCAGAGCGCGACCAGCGCCCACTCCCGCCGCGTGGGCCACACCCAGCGGCGGGTGACGAGCAGCCCGGCGCCGAGCGCGACGGACCCGACGAGCAGCCGGCCCAGCGTCAGCGGGCCCGGCTCGTAGGCCTGCCCGACCGCGCGGATGGCCACGAACGCCGACGCCCAGGCGAACACGGTGACCGTGACGGCCGCGAACGCGCCCCAGCGGTAGCGGGAGGTCGGGACGGCGGCCCGGGTGGCCGGAGAGCTCATGACACCGACGCTAGCTCCGGACCCCGACGCGGAACGCGCGGATTACGGACATGCAGCCGCAAGATCCCGCCGTTCTCGGTGTCAGCAAAGCCGTGTCAGCTGCACCGGCGTGGCCAGCCTCGTGAGGGCCGGGCGGCCGCGCAGCTGCGTCGGGTCGCCCAGCTGCCACCGGGCGGCCTCCTCGGGAGCCGCCATCCCGACGGCGTCCGCCGCGGCCAGCACCCGGCCCGGCACCGACTTCGCGAGGTCGGTGAGGCGCGCCGCCTCGTTCACCGGGTCGCCGATCACCGTGTACTCGTAGCGCCGCACGTCGCCGACGTTGCCCGCGACGGCGTCGCCGGCTGAGATCCCGATCCCCGCGGTGACGTCCGACAGCTCCGATGTGAGCCGCGCCGCCAGCACGCGTCCGGCGGCGAGGGCGCACCCGGCCGGGTCCTCCCCGGCCACGGGCGCGCCGAAGACGGCGAGCGCGGCGTCGCCCTCGAACTTGTTGATCCAGCCGTCGTGTTCCTCGACGACCTCGACCACCACCGCGAAGAAGCGGTTGAGCAGCTCGACGACCTCCGCGGGCGGTCGCCGCGCGGTCAGCGCCGTCGACCCGACGAGGTCCACGAACAGGACGCCGACGCAGCGGACCTCGCCACCGAGCCGGACCTCCTGCGCCGCCGCGGCGGCCCGCGCGACGTCCCGGCCGACCTGCCGGCCGAACAGGTCGTGGATGCGCTCCCGCTCGCGCAGGCCGGCGACCATCGTGTTGAGGCCGGACTGCAGCTGGCCGAGCTCGGTGCCGTCGTAGACGGTGACACCCGCGTCGAGCTCACCCTTCTCGACGCGACGCATCGCGATGCGCACCGCGTTGACCGGGTCGGCCACCGCGCGGGCCGCGCCCACGTTCACCAGCAGCCCGGCGCCGAGCGCGACGCCCCCGATGGCCAGCACGATCACGGCGAGGCGGGTGGCCGGCACGTCGCCGTACACGAGCGCCGAGACGGCCGTCAGCATCAGGCCGACCACCGGCACGGCGGTGCCGAGCGCCCAGAACAGCAGCGAGCGCACGACGATCCCCGGCAGGCCCCGCCGCGGCTTCGGCGGGCGCGCGGCCAGCACGCGAGCGGCCGTGCGGCGCAGGATGCGCTCGCTGAGCAGGTAGGCCAGCGCGCACGTGGTGATGCCCCCGAGCAGGATCGTCTCGCCGACCGAGATCGCCAGCCGCACCGAGTAGGGCAGGTTGAGCAGGACGAAGACCGCGACCGCGAGCGCCCACAGCACCGCCTGCACGGTGACTAGCCGCAGCGGGCCGAAGAGCACCATCCGCCGCTCCCGGCGCTGCTCGGCGTCCGCCTCGCCGCGGCGCAGGCGGAACCGGCGGCCGCCCCAGAACAGCCCGATGGGCAACGCCACCACCAGGTAGCACCCGAACGCGATCATGTTCAGCACGCGGACCCGGCCGGGGTCGACGAGCGGGCCCTCCGGGAGCACCCACGCAGCGAGCGCGAACACCACCGCGGCACCGACGACGTTCGCGAGCACGACGACGACCGACAGCGCGATCCGGGCGGGCCAGTCGATGACCCATCGCCGAACCCGCCTGGACCGCGCCATGACCGGCGATCTTAGGCCGCCCACCACCCGCACCTTGGAGCCTTACTGCCGAAATCAGCCCTCGAGAACAGCCAGGTTGGCTCCAAGGTGGGTCAGGGTGGGGTGAGTGCGCCTTTCAGGTGCGAGCCCTTCTTGCCGCTGACCTCCACTGCCCAGCCTTCGGCGGACCGGTGGGTGCGCAGGTCCACCGTCGAGGGGAGCAGCAGTGGCCTGCCGAACGCCACGTCGACGGTGAACGCCTCGGGCAGGCGGCCCTGCAGCGCGGCGAGCGCTCGGGCGGCGGTCCACATGCCGTGCGCGATCGCCCGCGGGAAGCCGAACGCCTTCGCCGTCCACCTGTGCAGGTGGATCGGGTTGACGTCGCCGCTCACGTGCGCGTACCGGCGGCCGGTGGCGGCGTCGACGTGCCACGTGGCGGCCGGCGCTCCGCCCTCGACCCCGGACGGCTCGGGCGCCTCGGCCGGGCCCTCGGGCGCCGTGGCGTCGCGGGCGAGGTAGGTGCTGCGGGCGTCCCACACCATCGACCCGCCGGCCTGGACCTGCGCGACGAGGTCGACCTGGGCGCCCTTCGGATGCGCCCGCAGCCCTTCGGCGTGCACAGCCACACCGAGCGGCTCGGCGGCGTCGATCGGGCGGTGTGTGGTGATCACGTTCCGGATGTGCACGAGCCCCGGCAGCGGCAGCGGGAACGACCGCTGCGCCATCAGCGCCACCTGCAGCGGGAACGCCAGCACGTGCGGGTAGGTCACCGGGAGCGCGTCGGCCACCGGGAAGCCGCACACCCGCGCGTACTCCGCGAGGCGGTCCCGGTCGACGGTGACGTCCTCGCGGGCGAGCTCGGTGTCGGGCAGCGTCGTCCCGCGGGACCCGACGGCGCCGAGCGCGGCCTTCGCGTACAGCGGACCGAGGCGCGGCGCCGCGTCCAGGATCGTCGGCATCAGGCCCCCAACATGTTCTGGCCGTCGACCCGCACGACCTGCCCGGTGACCCCGCCCGACGCGGCCTGGCCGAGCCAGCCGACCGCCTCGGCGACGTCCACGGGCAACCCGCCCTGGCGCAGGCTGCTGACCCGCCGGCCCGCCTCGCGGGTGCCGAGCGGCATCTTCGCCGTCATCGCGGTCTCGATGAAGCCCGGCGCGATCGCGTTGATCGTGGCCCCCCGCTCGGCGAGCCGCGGGGCGAGCGCGCGGACCATCCCGATCACGCCCGCCTTGCTCGCCGCGTAGTTCGTCTGGCCCCGGTTGCCCGCGATGCCGCTCATCGACGAGATGCTGACGATCCGCGCGCTGTCGCCGAGCAGGCCGGCTTCGGCCGACAGGGCCTGGTTGATCGCGAGCTGGGAGCGCAGGTTCACCGCGAGCACGGCGTTCCAGCGTTCCGCGTCCATGTTCGCGAGCAGCTTGTCGCGGGTGATGCCGGCGTTGTGCACCACCATCTCGACGCGCCCGTAGCGCTCCCGCAGGTGCGCGAGCAGCCGGGCGGGCGCGTCGGGAGCGGTGATGTCGAGCTGCAGCGCGGTGCCGCCGGTACGGTTCGCGACCCGGGCCAGCGCGTCGCCCGCCGCCGGGACGTCGACGGCGACCACCGTGGCGCCGTCGCGTGCCACGGTGTCGGCGATGGCTTCACCGATACCGCGCGCGGCGCCGGTGACCACGGCGACGCGCCCGGCGAGCGGACGCGCCGGATCTCCCGGCTCGACGGCGCCGACCGGCGCACCGATCCGCACGACCTGCCCGGACACGAACGCCGAACGGGTGGACAGGAAGAACCCCAGCGTCGAGGCGAGCGCGTCCGGGCCGGCGTCGGGCGCCACCACGAGCAGGTTGGCCGTGGCGCCGGCTCGCACCTCCTTGCCCGCCGACCGGACCAGCCCCTCGAACGCCTGCGCGACCGCCGCCGCCTCCGCGTCCTGCGCGTCGGCGACCGGACCGAGCAGCAGCAGCCGCCCGGACGGGGCGAGCCGCCGCACCGCGGGGGTGAGGAACTGCTGGGCCGCGGCGAGGTCGTCGAGGGTGCGCGCGCCGGTGGCGTCCAGCACCGCGGCGGCGACCTTCCCCTCCTCGCCCGCCTCCGTGATGCCGGCGCCGGCGAGCAGCGCGCGGACGCCGTCGGCGTGCCCGCCCTTCCCGACCGCTCCCACGAGCGCGGGGCCCTCGAGCAACGGCTGCCCGGGCGCGTACCGGCGCAGCACCGGGATGCGCGGCACCCCGAGCCGCTGGACGATCTTGTTCTGCGAGAGGTCCCGCAACGCGTCGTTGCTCATCACGCTGCCTCCAGGATCGCCACGACGCCCTGGCCGCCCGCCGCGCAGATGCTGATCAGGCCGCGGCCGGACCCCTTCTCGTGCAGGAGCTTCGCCAGCGTGGCGACGATCCGGCCGCCGGTGGCCGCGAACGGGTGCCCGGTGGCCAGCGAGGAGCCCGCGACGTTCAGCTTCGCGCGGTCGATCGCCCCCAGCGGGGTGTCGCGGCCGAGCCGCTCCTTCGCGAACGCCGGGTCCTCCCACGCCGTGAGCGTGGCGAGCACGGTGGAGGCGAAGGCCTCGTGGATCTCGTAGAAGTCGAAGTCCTGCAACGTCAGGCCGTTGCGTTCCAGCAACCGCGGCACCGCGTACACCGGTGCGGTGAGCAGCCCGTCATCCCCGTGCACGAAGTCGACGGCCGCGGTCTCGGCGTCCACGACGTGGGCGAGCACCGGCAGGCGGTGTTCCGCGGCCCACTCGTCGGAGCCGAGCAGCACGGCGGAGGCCCCGTCGGTGAGCGGCGTCGAGTTCCCCGCCGTCATGGTGGCGCCCTCGCCCTTCCCGAAGACGGGCTCGAGCTTGGCGAGCTTCTCGACGGAGCTGTCGGCTCGCAGGTTCTGGTCGCGGGTGAGGCCGAGGTAGGGCGTGACCAGGTCGTCGAAGAAGCCGCGGTCGTATGCGGCGGCGAGGTTGCGGTGGCTCGCGACGGTGAGCGCGTCCTGCTCCTCACGTCCGACCTGCCACTGGAGTGCGGTGCGCGCCGCGTGCTCGCCCATCGACAGCCCCGTGCGCGGCTCGGCGTTGCGCGGGATCTCGGGCACGATCTGGCCGGGCCGCAACCCGCGCAGCGCCACGAGCCGCGCTCCCAGCGTCTTCGCGCCGTTCAGCGCCATCAGCACGCGCCGCAGGTCGTCGTTGAGGGCGACGGGCGCGTCGCTCGCGGTGTCGACCCCGGCGGCGATACCGCTCTCCAGCTGCCCGAGCGCGATCTTGTTCGCGACGAGCACCGCCGTCTCCAGACCGGTGCCGCACGCCTGCTGGACGTCGTAGGCCGGCGTGTAGGGCGAGAGCGAGCTGCCGAGCACCGCCTCACGGGTGAGGTCGCGGTCGCGGCTGTGCTTGAGCACCGCGCCGCCGGCCACCTCGCCGATCCGCTCGCCCGCCAGCCCGAAGCGGGCGGCGAGCCCATCGAGCGTGGCGGTGAGCATGTCCTGGTTGGAGGCGCGGGCGTAGGCGCCGTTCGCGCGGGCGAACGGGATGCGGTTGCCGCCGATGACAGCGGCCTTCCTCCGGGTCTCCGGCATGTCGGTCTCCTACCCATCAGTAGCCGGTACTCAACGTACCCGGTACCGTGAGTGCCGTGAAGGCGGCACGGGATCGGCGCGCCAGCCGGTGGGACGACCACCGGCGCACCCGTCGTGCCGAACTGACCGACGCCGCCGTCGCCGCCATCCGCCGCCACGGGGCAGGCGTCGGGATGGACGACGTCGCCGCCGCCGCCGGCACCAGCAAGACCGTGGTCTACCGCCACTTCGCCGATCGCACCGCGCTCTACCTCGCCGTCTGCGAGCGGGTGGCGCAGGTGCTGCTCGGCCAGGTACGCGCCGCGATGGACGGGGCCGCGGGACCGCGTGCCGGAGCCGCCGCGGCCATCGCCGCGTACCTGCGGCTGATCGAGCACGACCCGGAGGTGTACCGCTTCGTGGCGCATCGGCCGCTCGTCGAGCGGGCACCCGGTGCCGACCCGCTCGCCGACCTCGTCTCGCTGATCGGCGACCAGGTCGCGGACGTGATCGCCGAGCACCTCGCGCGCGTGGGCGCCGATCCCGAACCCGCAGTGGCGTGGGGCCACGGCGTGGTCGGGATGGTCCGCGCGGCGGCCGACAACTGGATCGCCCGCCCCACGGGCACGACCAAGGACGAACTGGCCGATCACCTCACCGCGCTCGCGTGGACCGGACTGTCCGGGGTGGTCGGCCGCACCGAGGAGGAGACGCCATGACCGTCGACCCGCGCACGCTGCAGAGCGTCCTCGACGGGCGCTGGGCGGACGTCCGGCACGACGTCCGCACCCAGATGGGCACGCTGTCGGTGCACCCGGACCCGGACCTGAGCACCGCGGACTACCGGGCCCTCACCACCGAGAACCTGCACCGGCTGGCCGAGAGCGGCCGTCCGCGGCAGGGCTTCGACCCGGCGTACGGGGGCGGTGGCGACGTCGGCGGCGTCGTCACCGCGTTCGCGATGCTCGGCTACGGCGACCTGTCGCTGCTGGTCAAGGCCGGGGTGCAGTGGGGCCTGTTCGGCGGTGCGGTGCAGGTGCTGGGCACTTCCCGTCATCACGACGAGTACCTCGAGCGGATCGTCGACGGCGAGCTGCTCGGCTGCTTCGCCATGACCGAGACCGGCCACGGCTCCGATGTGCAGCACCTGCGCACCACGGCCACCTACGATCCGGCCACCCGCGAGTTCGTGGTCCACACACCGGACGCGGGCGCGCGCAAGGACTACATCGGCAACGCCGCCCGCGACGGCCGGATGGCCGTGGTCTTCGCGCAGCTGGTGACGGGTGGGGAGACCCACGGCGTGCACGCCCTCCTCGTCCCGATCCGGGACGACGCCGGCGACGCGATGCCGGGCGTCACGATCGGGGACTGCGGGGTGAAGGCGGGCCTCAACGGCGTCGACAACGGCCGGCTGACCTTCGACCACGTGCGTGTGCCGCGGGAGGCCCTGCTCAACCGGTTCGCGGACGTCGCCGAGGACGGCACCTACACCAGCTCGATCGAGAACGAGACGCGCCGGTTCTTCACCATGCTCGGCACGCTCGTCCGCGGCCGGATCAGCGTGGCCGGCGGCGCGGCCTCGGCCACCGAGAAGGCGCTCGCGCTGGCCATCCGCTACGGCGCCACGCGCCGGCAGTTCGCCGACCCGGCCACCGGCGAGGAGGTCGTGGTCCTGGACTACCTCGTGCACCAGCGCAAGCTGCTGCCCGCGCTCGCCACCGCGTACGCGCTGCACTTCGCGCAGAGCGACCTCGTCTCCGACATGCACGACCTGCAGAACCCGGGTGCCGAGGTCGACGAGCGGCGCCAGCGCGACCTGGAGACCCGCGCGGCCGGGATCAAGGCGGTCGGCACCTGGCACGCCACCGCCACGATCCAGACCTGCCGGGAGGCGTGCGGCGGGGCCGGCTACCTCGCCGACAACCTGCTGCCGCAGCTCAAGGCCGACACCGACGTGTTCACCACGTTCGAGGGCGACAACACCGTGCTGCTGCAGCTGGTCGCGAAGACCCTGCTGTCGGACTACGGACGCCGCGTCGGGAAGCTCGACCTCACCGGGAAGGCCCGGTTCGCCGCCGACCTCGTGGCCGGTGCCGTGGCCGAGCGCACCGGCGTGCGCGCACTCGTGCGGCGCGGGGACCTGCGCGACCGCACCTACCAGCGGTGGCTGCTGGCCGAACGCGAGCAGCACCTGCTCGCCAACGCGGCGCAGCGGATGCGCAAGGCGCTCGCGCCGGGTGCCGACCAGTTCGGCATCTTCAACGGGGCGCAGGACCACCTGCTCGCCGCGGCCCGCGCCCACGTCGACCGGCTCGTCTTCGACTCGTTCGCCGCCACGGTCGACCGCGTGCAGGACGCGCAGGTGCGCGCGCTGCTCGCCGACGTGCTCGCGCTGCACGCGCTCACGGTGATCGAGGGCGACCGCGCGTTCTTCACCGAGCACGCCTACCTCACGACGGGCCGGGCCAAGGCCGTCACGCAGGCCGTCAACGCGCTCTGCGGGCGGCTGCGTCCGCACGCCCGCACGCTGGTCGACGCGTTCGGCATCCCGGAGCCGTGGCTCGCCTGCCCGCTGCTGGACGGCGAGCGCGACGCCGGTGCCGCGGGCAGCGACCCGTCGCCGGCCCAGGAGGAGCCGACCGACCTGGCGTCGGTGGGCTGACCCCGGCCTCAGGAGGCTGCGCGGCGGATCACCTCTTCCGCCGAGGGTGGGCTCGGAGGGTGGAAGCTGAGGCACATCGGCGTGGCGACCTGCTCGAACGCGAGGCCCTCACCGGCCACGTAGAACCGGCCGGCCCCCAGCCTCGAGATGTCGTCCACCCGGCCGCCCTTCGCCCGGGCCAGCTCGGTGGCGGTGTTGATCTGGGCGACCGAGTTGAGGAAGCCGAAGAACTGCGTGGCGGCGTTGCCGGGGATCCGGTTGTGCAGGCCCTTCGGCGCCTGCGTCGCGAAGACCAGCCCCAGCCCGTACTTCCGGGCCTGGGAGGCCAGCGAGAGGGTGCTCTGCGTGCAGGCGGTGAGCGCGCCGGACGGCGCGAACGTCTGCGCCTCGTCCATCACGAAGAGCCCGCCGAGCGGACGGTCCCCGGCCGGGTTCGCCTTGACCCACGAGAACAGCGCCATCTGCAGCTGGTTCACGAAGCTCTGCCGCTGGTCGTCGGCCGGCAGCCCGACGAAGCTGATCACCGAGATGCGGGCCTGCTTCCCCGGGGGCGGCGTGAGCAGCACCGACGGGTCGACGGTCTGCCCGGCGCCGCCGAACAGCGGATCGTTGATCGTGGCTGCCTGCAACTCCTCGGCCATCTCCCCGGCCAGCTTCCGCCCGTTCCGCAGCCCGCTGGTGCCGTCGGGCAGGTCGGCCAGGAACTCCACGAACGCGCCGAGCGACGAGCCGCCGGAACGGGCGAACGCCTCCAGCGCCTCCCGCAGGACAGCCTGACCCTGGCCGAGCTTGCGCGCCGTGAGCTGCGCGCGGGGCGCCAGGCTCGCGACGGCCGAGCTGACCGCCAGCCGGAACTCGTCCTCGTCGTCGAGCACGGACCCGAAGTCGGGCAGCGGCTGGAACGCCAGGGGCCGCCCCTTCGACCGGCCCGGCGTCCAGATCGCCACGTCCGTCTCCGCCAGGTACGCCTCGGCCCGCGCCGCATCGCCCTCGTACCAGCCTTCGGGCGGCGCGGGCCACGCGTCCCCGAGCCGCGCCAGGTCGTTGTTGGGGTCCAGCACGATCGCGGACACGCCCTGCAGGGCGCACTCCTCGACGATCCTGCGCAGCAGCACGGTCTTCCCCGACCCGGAACCGGCGAACACGACCGTGTGCTTGCGCAGCCCTTCCAGCGGCACGAGGACGTCCTGCCCGGTCGCGGTTGAACGCCCCACCGGCACGCTCGGCACCCGCGGTCGGGGGAACGGGCTCGGCCGCCGCGCGGGCTCCGGCCGCGGGGCCTGCGCCACGGACGCCGCCGGCCGGCGGTCCTCGTCGGGCGCGGCCCCGGGTGCCGGGATCGCCAGGTCGCCCAGCGTGCGGCGGAACAGCTCGGTGGTACCGGCCGGCTTCCGCGCGGCGAGCCACTCGAGCAGCCCGGGCAGCGGCGGACGCTGCATGACCTCGAGCGCCGCGAGCGTGCGCACGTCGTCCTCGCCGACGGCCACGGTGCGCCCGCCGAGGTCGTGGACGTCCGCGACCGCCGCCGCCGTCTTCGGGCCCGAGGGCCAGGCGAGGTTGCGGATCAGCACCAGCCGGCGCCGGTCCGCGCCGGCGCGCAGGCCCGCCTCGGTCACGGCCGTGGCGAGCCGGCTCTGCACCGCCCGGTGGTGGCCGTGCGCGATCGCGCGGAAGGCGACGTGCACCTCGTCCTCGGTGCGCTCGTCGACCGTGCGGCGCAGCCGGGCGTGCAGCGCCGGCTTCTTGCCGCGCACCTGGTCGACGGCCAGCACCTGCCCGCCCTCGCCGAGCTCCGCGACGTAGGCCTTGAGCCCGGCGGCGAGCAGCGCAGGCATCCGCTGGTCCTCGGTGTCCGGGTCGAGCGGGGCCGCGACGTCCGCCTCCGCCCGCAGCTGCGCGAAGCGCTCGTCGAGGCGCCGCAGCGCGTCAGCGTCGGGCCCCGTGCTCCCGCCCCCGGTGCCCACCGGCTCGGCGAAGTCGGCGAGCTCACGCAGCTCTCCGGCGTCCAGGCAGCGGCGGACGTGCGCATCCACCTGCTGCAGCAGCTTGCGCGGGGTGAAGGTGCGGACCGCGGGACCGTCGAACGCCTCCGGCAGCACCGGCCACGACGGGTACGGCGGCGTGAAGCCCGCCTCGCCGTAGAGGCCGCCGAGGTGCTGCTCGACGATCGCGCGCGCCACGTCGGCGTCGGGCAGCGCGCCCTGCAGCAACGCCGGGTGGAAGCGGTCGGCGGCGGAGATCGCCGCCCGGGTCGCGATCATCTCCCAGGTCTCGGGCAGGCAGGCGACGACCGTGAGGGTGCGGCGTGCGGCGTCGCGCAGCTCCATCAGCCCGTCCGCGATCCGGCCCACGGCGTCGGCCTGCCGGCGTGCGGTGGCCGCGTCGACCGGCCCCGGCCCGGAGCGCAGGTTCAGCATCCCGTCGATCTGGTCCACCGCCACGACGGTGGGGCCCGTGAGCCCCAGCAGCCGGGAGATGTCGCGCAGCACCACCTGCTTCGGGCGGGCGCCGGGCCGGAAGCCCCACTCCGCCCGCGCCGCGTCCTCCACGTCACCGTCGAGGTTCAGGTAGTTGTAGCCGATCTCCTGCACCTCGGGCTCCGCCGCCCGGAACAGCACGAGCGCCCGCAGCGTGTTCTGGCAGTCGGCCCACACCTGCCGGTCGACGAGCCGCAACCCGGCCAGCAGGTCGTCCAGGTCCTTCCGGAACACCGGGATCATCCCGGCGATGCGGCTCTGCTGCTCCGCGAGCAGGCCCGCCCGTACCGCGAGCCGGCGCAGCAGCGGACCCAGCTGGTCGACCTGCCCGCCGTCGAAACCGTCCACGATCCCGCGGACGGCGCTGGACCAGAAGTCCTCGGAGTCGAACAGCTTGACCAGGAAGAAGTAGCCGTCCTGGTCCTGCACCTGCTGGCGCACCCAACGCAGCATGTGGGTCTTGCCCACGCCGCGCTCGCCCTGCAACGCGACGCCGATCGGGCTGCTCCCGCTGCTCCGGCGCGCCGCCTGCACGTCGCGCAACAGGGCCGACGCCACGCGCGTGTGCAGGCCCTCGACGTGGTTGCGGACCGGGCTCCAGATGTCGTCGGGCGTGAGCGCCGAGTTGAACTGGACGGCCTCGAGCGCGGCCTGTTCGTCGGGGCTCACCGGCCTCCGCTGCGTTCCGACGGACGTCATCCCGCCTCGACCATCAGCAGGTGCCGGTCGTCGCCACCGAACCGCACGGCGGCGGCGTGGTCGGCCTCGGTGAGCGCCTTCTGGTCCGACGCCGCCCGCACGTGCACGCCGGGGGTGGCTGCGAGCCGTTCCAGCTCGGCGTCCACGGCCGCGCGGGGCACGTCGGGGAGCTCCTCGCGCAACGCGGCGATGCCCACCCAGTGGCCGGGCTCGCCCAGCCGGCGGTAGGCGGCGCGCACCTGCATCTCCACGTCCGGACGGAACGCGTCCGACAGCTGCAGACCGGTGCGGGCCAGGTACCGGTCGAGCCCGGCCAGCAGCGCGTACAGGGCGCCGCCGCCGTAGCCGGCCCGCTCCGGACGGGACGCACCGAGTTCCGCGCGGCACCAGGCCCAGCCGTCGTCGGTCAGCTCGTGGGTGAAGCTCCGCCCGGTCCTGCGCGAGGCCACCAGCTTCTGCTCGTTCAGCCGGCGTCGCGGCCGGCCGTCGAGGGGGAAACCGGCGACGGCGCGCAGCTCGGCGTTCGTCAGCTCCCGCGCTTCGGCCATGAGCGCCAGCAGGGCCGCCCGCTCGCGCAGGGTCAGCTGATCATGGGGCACGGTCGTCCTCCGGTGTCGGGTCCACCCGGGCATCGTCGGTGGAGCCCCGGACGTCACAAACCCGTGCTCGGAGCACCGATGAGTTCCGGGCGCGGCGTTGGTCCACCACTCGAACCGACCAGAGGGAGGGCCCCATGGCCAGCCAGATCTTCGTGAACCTGCCCGTCGCCGACCAGGCGCGCACGAAGGCGTTCTTCAGCGCCCTCGGCTTCACCTTCAACGAGGCGTTCAGCGACGAGAACGCCCTCAACCTCGTGCTCGGCGACTCGCTGTTCGCGATGCTGCTGTCTCCGGAGCGCTTCGCGGACTTCACCGTCAAGCCGACCTCCGACGGCGCCAGCACGGAGGCGATCATCGCCCTCGGCGTGGACAGCCGCGAGGACGTCGACCGCATCGCCGATGCCGCGCTCGCCAACGGCGGCGCCAAGGCGAAGGACCCGCAGGACATGGGCTTCATGTACGGCCGCTCGTTCCTCGACCCCGACGGCCACCACTGGGAGATCATGTGGATGGACCCGAAGGGCTTCGAAGGCTGAGCCCTGCCGCGGGCGCGCGGTCCGTTCAGGTCCCGGCCCGCACCGCCGCGCGCTCGGCGCGCGCGGCCTGCACGTCGGGCAGGCGGGTGTCGATCCAGTCGAGCAGCCCGGTGAGGTGTCCGGTGAGCTCCTGCCCGAGCACGGTGAGGCTGTAGGTCACCTGCGGGGGTGTGGTGGGGGCGACCTCGCGGTGCACGAAGCCGTCGGCCTCGAGCGTGCGCAGGGTCTGCGCGAGCATCTTCTCGCTCACCCCGCCGACGGCGCGGCGCAGCGCGCTGAACCGCAGCGGGGAGCGGCGCAGCGCCACCAGCACGAGCACCGCCCACTTGCCCATGACGTGGTCGAGCACCGTGCGGGCCGGGCAGGCGCTGTCGAACACGTCACCCCGGCCGCCCCCGACGGCCCCCAGTAGCTGCATGCTCACGTCCACCTCCGGCACTTACGGCGAGGTACGTACTTACCAGAAGAGAGTACCGCGGCTACCGTGGAACGATGATCATCGTCACCGGGGTCACCGGGAAGCTCGGCCGGGTGGCCGTCGAAGACCTGCTGGAACACGTTCCTGCCGATCAGGTCGCCGCCGTGGCGCGGGACCCGCGCAAGGCCGCCGACCTCACCGGGCGCGGGGTCGACGTCCGCGCGGGCGACTACGAGGACCCGGAGTCGCTGCGAGCCGCGTTCGCCGGCGCCGACGTCGTGCTGCTCGTCTCCTCGCCCGACACCACTCCCGGCACCCGGCCCCGCCAGCACGGCAACGCGATCGACGCCGCGCGCGCGGTCGGCGTCGGCCGGATCGTCTACACGAGCGCCGTCGGCGCCGACGACGGACCGGGTTTCCTGGCCGACCACACGGTCACCGAGGGCCTGCTGCGTGACTCCGGCGTGCCGCACACGATCCTGCGCAACACCTTCTACACCGAGGCCCTCGTCAACCCGGGGTTGCACGCGGCCGTCGAGGCCGGCGAGCTGCGCGGCGCCGACGGCGGCGTGCCCGTCAACTTCGCGACGATCGACGACCTCGGTCGCGCCGCGGCCGCCGCGCTCGTCGGCGACGGGCACGTGGGGCAGGTCTACGAGCTGCGCGGGCCGCTGTGGACCGTCGCCGACCTCGCACAGACGCTCACCGAGGTCTCCGGCCGCCCGGTCGTCTACCGCGCGGTGCCCGCCGCGGACGTCGGCCCGATCGCGTTCGTCCACGACCTCATCGCGTCCGGGCTGTTCAGCCAGCCCTCCGGCGACCTGGAGAAGCTGCTCGGGCGTCCGCCGGTGGGCCTGCGGGCCGCAGTGGAGGCAGTGCTGCGGTCGTGAGGGCCCGGCCCGCCGGCGGCCCGGGACGATTCGCCTCGTGATCGCTCCGAGCCGCACATCCCCGCGGTCCCCACCACCACGGCGTTCGACTCGCAGCGATCAAGACGGCTGATCAACCCCACCCGCACACCCCCGCGATCCCCACCACCATGACGTCCGGCTCGCAGCGATCGACAACGGCTGATCAACCCGAGCCGCACACCCCCGCGATCCCCACCACCACGGCGTTCGACTCGTCGCAATCAGGACGGTTGATCAGCCCGAGCCGCGCGCCGGCATCTGCCCGAGCCGCGCGCCGGCGCGGTCGTCAACACCCGGCCGTGCTTCTCGGACCGATCACGGCGGGTCCCGCTGCCCTCAGCGGCGGATTGCCCGACACACGGGGGCGACTGCGGGACCTGCACTCCCGAGGGGTGCTGCACGCCGCGGGTCCTGGGACGACGACTCCGACGTGCTGCTGATCCTCGGCTCGGACGCCGCGGGCACCGAGGCGGCCATCGCCGCCGACCCGTACTTCGCGACGCCCGGCGCGCAGCTCGTCACGGACCGGGCCGACAGCCGGCCGACCTCAGGCCTCGCCTGCCGCCAGCTGCGCGTGCTGCGCCCGCAGGTCGCGCTTGAGGATCTTGCCGCTCGGGTTCTTCGGCAGCGCGTCGGCGAACACGACGTACTTGGGGCACTTGTAGCCCGCGAGCTGCCCGCGGGCGTGCGTCTGGACGGCCTCGGCGGTGAGCTGCGCGTCCGGCTTCGCCACGACCACCGCGGTGACCGCCTCGATCCAGTGCGGGTGGCTGATCCCGAACACGGCCACCTCGGCCACCCCGTCGAGGAGGTAGATCGCCTCCTCGACCTCGCGGCTGGCCACGTTCTCCCCACCGGTCTTGATCATGTCTTTCTTGCGGTCGACCACCGACAGGTAGCCGTCGGCGTCCATGATCCCGAGGTCGCCGGAGTGGAACCAGCCGCCGCGGAACGCCTCGGCCGTCTTCTCCTCGTCCGCGTAGTAGCCCAGCGCGGCGTGCGGGCTGCGGTGCACGATCTCGCCGATCTCACCCGGCGGCACCGACTCGCCGGCGTCGTCGACCAGCATCGTCTCGACGTTGATCGCCGCCCGGCCCGCCGACCCCGCCTTCGGCAGCTGCTCGTCCGGGCGCAGGATCGTGGCGAGCGGGGCCATCTCCGTCTGGCCGTAGAAGTTCCAGAACCGGACGTCGGGCAGCCGCCGCTGCAGCTCCTTGAGCACCTCAACCGGCATGGCCGACGCCCCGTAGTAGCCCTTGCGCAGGCTGGACAGGTCCCGGGTGTCGAAGTCGGGGTGGCGCAGCAGGGAGATCCAGACCGTTGGCGGGCAGAACAGCTTCGTGGCGCCCTCGGCCTCGATCGTCGCGAGCAGCGCCGCCGGGTCCGGGCCGGGCAGCACGATGCTGGTGGCGCCGAGGTAGACGTCGACGGAGAAGAAGCAGTCCAGCTGCGCGCAGTGGTACATCGGCAGCGAGTGCACCTCGACGTCGTCGGCCTCCATTCCGCCGTCGATCACGCACGACACGTACTGGCCGATCAGCGAGCGGCTCGTCAGCAGCACGCCCTTGGGCCGGGACTCGGTGCCGGAGGTGTACATGAGCCGCAACGGGTCGTCGTCGGCCACGACCACCTCGGGGTCGTGGTCGGGGCCGGCCGTCCACCAGTCCGCGACGTCCTCCCAGCCCTCGGCCGCCCCGCCGATGCGCCCGCGCACACCCGCGGTGACGCCCGCGATCGTCAGCGCCTCCTCGGCGGTGTCGACGAGCGCGGCCTGCGCGACCATCCCGGTGGCGCCCGAGTGCTGGAGGATGTAGCCGATCTCGGCGGCTCCGAGCATGAAGTTCACCGGCACCAGCACGACACCGAGCTTCGCGGTCGCGAACGCCACCACCGCGAACTCCCAGCAGTTGCGCGACAGCAGCGCGAGCCGGTCGCCCTTCTGGACGCCGCGGGCGCCGAGCGCGTTCGCGGCCCGGTTCACCGCCGCGTCGAACTCGGCGTAGGTGGCCCGGCGCTCGCCCGTCACCACCGCGAGCTTGTCCGGGTAACGCAGGGCGGTGCGCCGCAGCAGATCCCCCACGCCGTGCTGGCGGGCGCGGGCGATCGCGGCGGCGGTGTCGACGGTGAACGGCGCGGCGTCGGGCATGCCCGGATGATGCCGGACCCCGGGCCCGCAGCGCACCTGTCCGAACGCGCTGGTGCGCGACTCGGATCGATCACCACACCCGAGACCGTTCCGAGCAGCACAAGACGGGCCCCAAGACCGCGCTGCTGCACGACTCAGACCGATCAACCGCCCGTGATCCTTCCGAGAAGCACACCACGACCCGTCGACCGCCCTGACGTGCGCCTCGTACCGATCACCCACCTGATCCGTCCGACCCGCACACCACCGACCAGCGACGACGCTCACGCGCGACTCGGACCGATCAAGGGCCGTGATCCTTCCGAGAAGCACACCACCAACTCGGCGACCGCGCCCAGGTACGACTCGGGCCGATCGACCGCCTGTGCCTCCTCCGATCCGCATACCAGCGACCTGGTGACCCTGATCGATGCGGGACGCACCTCAGCGCTGACGTGACCGCGATCGTGTGCGCCTGGGAGCGATCACCTGGAGGGCCGAACGACTCCCCCGCCCGCGACAGATGCGTCCCGCACCCAACTCGCGGGTGGGGGAACGCGACTCGCGGGACGGCGAGCGCGACTCGCGGGGCGGCAGGCGCGACTCGCGGGGCGGGGAACGCGACTCGCGGGACGGGAGGCCCGACTCGCGGGACGGCGAGCGCGACTCGCGGGACGGGAGGCCCGACTCGCGGGGGGCGACTCGCGGGGGGCCGCTGCCGTACGGCTCGGACCGATCATGAGTCGTGTTCCTGCTCCCGTCGCGCCGCACGGGCACGGCCTGCGGGTCGGAACGATCAGCTGCTCCGGCCTGGCCGCGACGCCTACGGTGAGCGGGTGCCCACCGCCGCTGAGCTCGCCGCCGTCGTCGACCGCATCGCGCACGCCGATCGGGAGCTGCGCTCCTTCGTCGACGAACCCGGCCGTGCCGGGCGGGTCCGCGCCGCCCACGAGGCGCTCGCCGCCCGCTGGCCGGACCCGGCGCACCGGCCCCCGCTCCACGGCGTGCCGCTCGGGGTGAAGGACGTGTTCCGGGCCGACGGGCTGCCCACGTTGGCGGGGTCCGCGCTGCCCGCGGACGTGTTCGCAGGACCGGAGGCCACCGCGGTGGCGCGGCTGCGCGCGGTCGGTGCCGTGGTCGCCGGGAAGACGGTCACCGCCGAGTTCGCCTACTTCGCCCCCGGCCCGACGCGCAACCCGCACCACCCGGAGCACACCCCGGGCGGGTCGAGCAGCGGGTCGGCGGCCGCGGTGGCGGCCGGCCTGGTCCCGCTGGCGCTCGGCACGCAGACCGTCGGGTCGGTGGTGCGTCCCGCGGCCTATTGCGGGTGCATCGGCTTCAAGCCCACGTACGGCCGGATCCCCTGCGACGGGGTGGTCGCCAACGCGCCGACGTTCGACACGGTCGGCTTCTTCGCCGCCGACCCGGCGCTCGCCACGGCGGCGGCCGCGGCGCTGTGCGACGGGTGGACGCCGCACGCTCCCTCGGGCACGCCGGTTCTCGGCGTGCCGACCGGCCCCTACCTCGACCAGGCCGACCTCGGCGCGTGCGGGGAGTTCGCCGCCCAGATCATCGCGCTGCGCGAGGCGGGCTACGAGGTGCGGGAGGTCGCGGCGCTCGACGACGTCGCGGAGGTCAACCGGCGCCAGAGCGTGGTGAACCTCGTCGAGTTCGCCCGCGGCCACGACGCCTGGTTCGACCGGTACGCCGATCGCTACCGGCCGCAGTCCGCGGCCGCGATCCGCGAGGGCGCCACGATCGACGCCCCGACCTACGAGGCGGCGCTCGACGGCGTCCACGCCTTCCGACAGGCGATGCCGGCGCGGATGGCCGACGCCGGGATCGACGTCTGGATCTGCCCGTCGGCCACCGGTCCGGCCCCGCGCGGGCTGGACGCCACCGGCAACCCGGCGATGAGCGTGCCGTGGACCCAGGCCGGGCTCCCGGCCATGTCCCTGCCGGCCGGGGTGGTCGCGCGCGAGCCGGGCGGCCCGGCCCTGCCGATCGGGCTCCAGTGCGTCGCCCGCCCCGGTGCCGACGAACAGTTGCTCGCCTGGGCCCCGGGGTTCGTGGACGCGCTCCGCGCGCGCCCTGCCGTCAGTCAGGACCGCAGTTCATAGGGGTCGCCGACCGCCAGCTCGCCTGGCGTGGTCACGTCCGCGTAGGCGCCGGCGCAGGCCCACGTGCCCAACTCCGGGATCTCGACGCGGTTGTGCTTGGCGATCGTGCGCAGCGTCGCCGGGTCGCGCGGGAGCCCGCTGCCCTGGGCGAGGGTGGTCATGACGCAGCGCATCGTCGGTATCGAGACGGTGACGGACGCGCCGCCGCCGAACGCGAGCGCGCGTCCGGGCCAGCCGTTCTCCACGAAGCCGGTCTCGTCGGTGTCGAGCACGACGTTTGGCCGGTAGCGCCGCTCGTCGAAGTCGGCGCCGGGCCCGAGCTCGCGCAACCGGTCCAGCGTGGCCGCGGTGAGCAGGTGCAGCGCGGCGAGGTCGACGAACGAGGGCTGCGGCGCCATGGCCGCGAGGTCGAACCGGCTGACCACCTCGCCGGTTTCCTCCTCGCGAACGCGGGTGGCGGCGATGACCGCATCGGGGGCGAGGCCCTCGATCTCGGGCCACACCTCCTCGAAGGCGGCGCCGTCGGGCGGGGTGGTGGCCAGGTGCACCCGGCGGCCGACGGCGGCGCTGAGCGCGTCGTCGATGTCGTCCTCGCCGCTGTGGTGCACCGATCCGTCGGGGAAGGTGATCTCGACGTCCGGCGGGATGCCGGGTTCCGGCTCGCCGAGGCAGCGGGCCGAGAAGTCGAGGAGTCCGGCCCACAGGCGCGGCACCTTCGCGCTGGCGACCGTGCCGGTCTCGACGTCGACCAGCGCGTAGGTGCGATCGCCGACGAGACCTCGTGCGTCGATCCGGCACCTCTCGAGCGGCTCGCCGAGCATCGACTTGACCGGGTAGCGGTAGAGCGCGGTGACGGGCATCACCCGGTTCTAGCAGGCGGCGGCGCGCCGCACACCTGGCCGGTCGGAGGGGCGACCCGCCGTGGGCGACCCGCGGCCCGGCCACACCGGTATTACTATCGGACGCATGGTGCGCGTCCCCCTCACCCCGGCCGACCGCGAGCGCGGCGAGCGGCTCGGCGTGCTGCTGCGCGAGGCCCGGGGCGAGCGCAGCCTCGCCGACGTGGCCACGGCCGCCGGCATCTCGGCGGAGACCCTGCGCAAGATCGAGACCGGCCGCATCCCCACACCCGCGTTCTTCACGGTGTCCGCGCTCGCCGCGACCCTCGACCTGTCCCTCGACACCCTCGCGGGCGCGATCTGCCGCAGCGCGGTGCCCTGACGATCCCGATCAGCCTTCCCGCGCCTGGAAGGTGAAGAGCCGCCCGCCAGGTGTCGGCATCGGGGCGGACCGCGCCCGCAGCACACCGGCGCCGACGGACCAACCCGACCCGGGCGCGGTGGCGAACGCGACCTCCTCCACCCCGGCCTCGGAGAGCCACGAGCGGATCCGGACGGTGAGGTCGGGCGCGCGGCGGTGGCGGGTCCAGATGACCGTGCCCCCGGTCGCGAGCAGAGCCGGAACCGCCGCCACCGTCCGTGCGACGTCCGCGTCACCGACGTTGCCGAAGATCCCGCAGAGGAGCAGCAGATCAGCCGGGACCGCCCCCGCGCACGCCGCCGTGCTGCCCGCGTCGGCCGTCAGAACCTCGATCGAGGGCGGCGCTGCCGCGCGCGCCGCGCCGGACAGCACCGGGTCGAGCTCGACGAGGCGTCCCGTGACATCGCGCCCCCGGGGGTGCCCGGCGAGCACCGGGAGCACGTCGCGCCCGTCGCCCGCGCACAACGACAGCAACCTCGGCGAGCCGGGTGCAGCCCGCTGGAGAGCCAGTGCGATCTGCTCCTGCACCGCGACCAGCCGCTGCGAGAGCTCGCTCCCGGGGTCCTCGTACTGCAGGTGCCAGCTCGCCCAGTCCGTCATGCAGCCCAGCATCCCGTCGCGCCACCCGTCGCCGCACTATTGCCCTGAAGTCAGCTTCATGTTCAAGACTGGGGCGACGGACGAGGGGATGACGTGATGCAACAGATCGTGGTGGAGCGGTTCGGCGGGCCCGAGGTCCTGGTGGCCCGGGACGCGCCGGACCCGGTGGCCGCATCGGGCGAGGTGGTCGTCGCCGTGCGGGCGGCCGACACCCTGTGGATCGAGACGGTGATCCGGAGCGGCGACGGGAGGCCGCACTGGCCCCAGACGCCGCCCTACGTTCCGGGCAACGCGGTGGCCGGGCACGTGCTGGCGGTGGGGAGCGGGGTCGATCCGGGCCTGCTCGGCCGGGCGGTGGTGGCGCGGACCGGCGGCACCGGCGGGTACGCCGAGCAGGTGGCGGTGCGGGCGTCGGAGGTGACCCCGGTGCCGGACGGTGTTGACCTGCAGGTTGCGGCCGCGCTGCTGCACGACGGCGTCACCGCGCTGGCCCTGCTCGAGATCACCCGGATCGGCGGGGAGGACAGGGTGCTGGTGGTCGGGGCGAGCGGAGGGCTGGGCATCGTCGCCGTGCAGCTGGCGAAGGCACGCGGCGCGACGGTCGTGGCCACCGCCCGCGACGAGCGCAAGATCGCCCGCGTGCGCGAGCTGGGCGTCGATGCGGTCATCGACTCCGAGGCCCCGGACTGGGTCGATCGGGCCCGCCGGGCACTCGGCGGCACGGGCGCCACGGTGGTGCTGGACAACATCGGCGGCACCGTCGGCGAAGCGGCGTTCACCCTGGTGGAACCGGGTGGCCGCTTCTCCGCACACGGCACGCCGAGCGGGCGGTTCACCGAGATCGACCCGGCCGAGGCGCAGCGCCGGGGCGTCCGGCTCACCGGGATCGCCGACGTGCAGCTCTCCCCCGACGACGTTCGCCGGCTCACGGCCGGAGCGCTGGCCGAGGCGGCCGCCGGCGGGGTGGCTCCGGTGATCGGTCAGACGCACCCGCTGACGAAGGCCGCCGACGCGCACGCGGGCATCGAGGCGCGGACGGTGTTCGGCAAGACCTTGCTCACCGTCGCGCCCTGACGCGGACGGTCGCGCGCGGGGAGCGGGCCCGGCTCAGCCGGCCGCGCGCTGCAACGTGACGAGCCGGGACACCGCCTCGGCGAGCACCTCGTCGCGCTTGCAGAAGGCGAAGCGGACCAGCGAGCGGCCCAGCTCGGGGTCGGCGCAGAACACCGACACCGGCACCGCGGCCACGCCGGCGCGCTCGGGCAGGCTCCAGCAGAACTCGGCGCCGTCGGTGAACCCCAGCGGGGTGACGTCGGTGACCACGAAGTAGGTGCCTGCCGTGTCGAACACGGTGAAGCCGGCCTCGCGCAACCCGCCGGAGAGCAGGTCGCGCTTGCGCTGCAGGTCGCCCGCCAGCTCCGCGTAGAACGAGTCGGGCAGGCCGAGTGCCGCGGCGAGCGCGGGCTGGAACGGCGCGCCACTGACGTAGGTGAGGAACTGCTTCACCGCGCGGACGGCCGACACCAGCTCGGCGGGCCCGTGCACCCAACCGACCTTCCAGCCGGTGACCGAGAACGTCTTGCCGACCGAGGAGATCGTGAGCGTGCGCTCGGCCATCCCGGGCAGGCTCGCCATCGGGATGTGCGGACGGCCGTCGTAGAGCATGTGCTCGTACACCTCGTCGGTGACGATCACCGCGCCGTGCTCGGCCGCGAGCTCGCCGATCAACGTGAGCTGCGCGCGGTCGAGCACGGTGCCGGTGGGGTTGTGCGGGGTGTTGACCAGCACCACTCGTGTGCGGGCGGAGAACGCGGCCCGCAGCTCGTCGGGGTCGAAGGCGAACGAGAGACCGCTCGGCCGCAGCGGGACCGGGCGGATCTGCGCTCCGGCCAGCGCGATCGTGGCGGCGTAGGAGTCGTAGTAGGGCTGGAACGTGACGACCTCGTCGCCCGGCTCGCACAAAGCGAGCATGGCGGAGGCGATGGCCTCGGTGGCCCCGGTGGTGACGAGCACCGTGTCCGGGTCGACGTCGAGGCCGTAGAAGCGCCGCTGGTGCTCGGCCACCGCCGAGCGCAGCTCGGGGATGCCGATGCCGGGCGGGTACTGGTTGATCCCACCCTGGATGTTGGCGGCGGCGTCGCTGAGCAGCGACGCCGGGCCGTCGGTGTCGGGGAAGCCCTGGCCGAGGTTGATCGCGCCGGTGCGCAGGGCGAGCGCCGACATCTCGGCGAAGATCGTCGACGAGTGGGCGCGCATGCGTTCGACCAGCATGGGGTGCACGGTACGGCGCCGGGATCGCCCACCGGGCAGGGGTCAACGCACCAGCCGTACCGACAAGATCGCACTCGACCGCGCGCAAACCCGAAACTGTCGGGAGGCCCGCCTACCGTGCGAGCCATGCCACTCTCGAAACACGATCGCGAGCAGTTCCTCGCCGAGCCCCACGTCGCGGCGCTGTCCGTGGCCGCCGGGCCGGAACGCGGGCCGCTGACCGTGCCGATCTGGTACCAGTACTCGCCCGGCGGCGAGCTCTGGTTCCACACCCCGGTCGGCTCGCGCAAGGCCCGCCTCATCGACGCCGCGGGCCGCGTGTCGCTGATGGTCGACGTAGCGGACGAGCGGATCTGCTACGTCTCGGTGGAGGGCCCGGTCGTGCGCACCGAGCCGGGCACCGACGAGGTCGTACGGGAGATGAGTGCCCGGTACCTGCCCGCGGAGCGGGTGGCGTCGTACGTCGAGTTCGCGCTGGCCGAACACGGCGAGCAGGTCGTCTACGTCGTGCGCCCCGAGCGCTGGCTCTCGGCCGATCTGACGTCGTAGCTCACCAGCCGCGCATGTCCACCGGCCACGTCTCCAGCACGGTGTCGCCGTCCACGAGGTGCATCCGCTCGTGCAGCGCCACCGTGGGGTCGACGTGCGCGGGCAGCACGCGCACCCGCTCGCCGACCCGCACCGGCTCGTCCCGCACGAAGGTCGTGTGCTCGTCGGCGCAGCGGCGCACCTGCGCGCCGTCGATGCTGGGCAGCCCGTGGTCCATGCCGAGCGCCTTGAGGCCCACGTCCGCCACGGCGTGCCCGGCCGACACCGACACCACCGTGCCGAGCACCGACAGCGCCTGCCCGAAGGGGTGCCCCACCGCGTCGTAGGCCGTGTCCATGAGCGCGTACGAGCCGGCCTGGATCTCCGTGGCCCAGATGTTGTCGCGGTAGGTGCCGGTACCGCCTGCGCTGACGACCTCGCCTCCCACGTCGGCCGCCGCGGCCTGCAGCAGCGCCATCGCCTCGCCGGTGCGTCGCTTGCGCTCCTCCGGGTCGCTCACGAGCTGCAGGTGGCCCTCGTACCCCATCACGCCGCGCACCTCGAGGCCCGCGCTCCGGGCCGCGGCGGCCAGCTCGCCGGCGCGCTCGGGCGGGCAGCCGCAGCGGTTCAGCCCGACGTTGACGTCCACGAGCACCTCGCGCACGCCACCGCCGGCTGCGGCCGCCACGGTCTCGGGCGAGTCGACGGCCGTCGTCACCCGGGCGCCGTCCGCCACGAGCGAGCCCAGGCGGCGGGCGTCGAGCACCTCATTGGCGAGCAGCAGGTCCGCGCCCAGCCCGGCGGCCGCCATCACCTCGCACTCGCGCACGGTGGCGCAGGTGAAGCCGGAGTGGCCCGAGGCCTGCTGGCGTCTCGCGAGCGCCGTGGTCTTGTGCGCCTTCACGTGCGGGCGCAGCCGCGGGCCCGGCAGCGCGGCGCTCATCGTGGCGAGGTTCGCGTCCAGGAGGTCCCGCTCCACGAGCAGGGCAGGGGTGGTCAGCTCGGAGATCCGCACGCGCGGCCACGCTACCGCCCCCCACACGTGTCCTGCCCCACAGATCCTCGAGCTGGGGAATCCGTGCACCCGCGTGTTGCCTTGAGCGACCAGTGACGCTGACTCCCGATCGTGTCCCACAGGCCGTACCGGACACCCGGGGGGATCGCCTCCGGCTGGTCCTGGTGCTGGGCTCGCTCATCGCGCTGGGACCACTGACCATCGACCTCTACCTCCCCGCACTCCCGACGATCACCAGTGAGCTGCTGACGACGTCGGCGACGGTGCAGCTGACCCTGACCGGCACCCTCGCAGGGCTCGCGCTCGGCCAGCTGCTGATCGGCCCGCTCTCCGACCGCCTGGGACGCAAGCGGCCGCTGCTCGCGGGTGCGGCCGTGCACGTGTTCGCCTCCCTGCTGAGCATCGTCGCGCCCAACGTGGCCGTGCTCGGCGGCCTCCGCGTGCTGCAGGGCCTCGGCGCCGCAGCAGGCGCGGTGATCGCGATGGCGATCGTGCGCGACCTCTACACCGGACGGGCCGCGGCCACCCTCCTCTCGCGCCTGATCCTCGTGATGGGTGCGGCGCCGGTGCTCGCGCCGACGCTCGGCGCCCAGGTGCTGGAGTTCACCTCGTGGCGCGGGCTCTTCGGCGTCCTCGCGCTCTACAGCCTGGTGCTCCTCCCGATCGCCGCCCGGATGCTCCCGGAGACGCTGCCGCCGCAGCGCCGCCGGACCTCCGGCGTACTGGGGACGATGCGCACCTACGGCAGCCTGCTGCGCGACCGCACCTTCCTCGGCCTGATCCTGGTCGCGGGCCTGGCCATGTCCGCGGTCATGAGCTACGTCTCCGGCGCCTCGTTCGTGTTCCAGGAGCAGTTCGGGCTCAACCAGCAGCAGTTCGGCCTCGCGTTCAGCAGCGGGGCGATCTGGATGATCATCGCCAGCCAGCTCAACCCGGTGCTGCTGCGCCGCTTCGAGCCGCGACAGCTCCTGCTCGGCGCGATCATCGCCGGCGCGACGGCCGGCCTGCTGCTGCTCACGCTCGCGAGCTCGGGCACCGGCGGGCTGTTCGGGGTGCTGGTGCCGCTCTGGCTGGTGCTGCTCTCGGTCGGGCTGGCACTGCCGAACGCACCCGCGCTCGCCCTCTCCCGGCACGGCGAGGCCGCGGGTACGGCGGCCGCCCTGCTCGGCGCGGTGCAGTTCGGCGTCGGCGCGGCCGTCTCGCCGCTGGTCGGCGTGCTGGGCAACGACGCCGGTGCGATGGCGACCACGATGGCGGGCGGCCTGGTGCTGTCGCTGCTCGTGCTCGTCCTGGTCGTGCAGCCGTGGCGGCTCGCCGACATCGAGCCGGTGCCCGCCGAGGACGTGGCCGCGGCGGTGGCCTGACCTGCCGAGGGCGTCAGGAGCGCTCGCGCACCGCGACCAGCGGGAGGAACGCCTGCGTGAGCGGTCCGATCGCCGCGGCGTAGAGCACGGTACCCACTCCTGCGGTGCCGCCGAGCAACCAACCCGTGGCGAGCACGACGACCTCGATGGCGGTCCGGACCAGTCGCACCGATCGACCGGTCCGGGCCGCGAACCCGGTCATCAGCCCGTCCCGGGGTCCGGGGCCGAGGCGCGCACCGACGTAGGCCGCGGTCGCGAGGCCGTTCAGCACGACCCCGCCGACGAGCAGCGCGATCCGCGCCGCCGGCGCGTCGGGTGCGGGGAAAACTGCGAGCACGAGGTCGACGACCACCGCGATCACCACGACGTTGGCCACCGTGCCGATGCCGGGACGCTGCCGCAACGGGATCCACAGCAGCAGCACCACGATCCCGGTGATCGCCGTGATCGTGCCGAAGCTGAGCGGCGTCTGGACGACGATGCCCTCGTGCAGCACGTCCCACGGGTTGAGGCCCAGGCCGCTGCGGATCTGCATCGCCATGCTCACCCCGTACAGCGCGAGGCCGGCGAACAGCTGCGTCAGCCGCCTGGCGGGGTCGCGGGTGACGGGGATCGGGCGGAGATCGACGGCGGCCATGCCACCATCCTCGCCCGCCCGCACGCGAGTGCCGATGGCCAATCGGGGAAGCGTGGCCCGGAGGCGGGATGATGGCAGGGATGTAGATCAGGCCCTGCCTCTCGGGCCGCCGATCATCGGAGGTCCTGGTGCGCCGCTTGTCCGTCCTGCTCGGGGTGCTGGCCGCGCTGGTGCTGTCCGCCGGCATCGCGACCGCGGAACCGCCGCCGCGCCTCGCCGAGCGCGTCACCGACCGGGCCGGCGTGCTGGCGCCCGGACAGGCGGCGGAGATCGAGGCGGCGATCCAGCGGCTGCGCGCCGAGGACGGTGTGGACCTGTTCGTGGTCTTCGTCGAGTCGTTCGACGGGGCCGGCGGTCAGGATTGGGCCGACGACGCGGCCACGACGTCTCAGCTCGGCGACGAGGACGTCCTGCTCGCGGTGGCCGTGACCGACCGCGCCTACGGCGTCTCGGTCGCGGAGGGGTTCCCGCTCTCGGAGTCCACTGTCGATGACATCCGCTCCGAGCAGGTGGAACCCCGACTCGGCGCGGACGACTGGGCCGGCGCCGCCGTCGCGATGGCCGACGGGCTGCGCACGGGCGGCGGTGGCGGATTCCCGACCGGGCTGGTGGTGGCCGGTGGCCTGGCGGTGGCCGGGGTGGGCGCCTACGCGCTCCACCGGCGGAAGCAGGCGCGGGGGAAGGCACCGGCGAGCGACGCCCCGGACGAGTTCGGGGACCGGTCGACCGAGGACCTCGCGTACCGCGCCAGCGCCGCGCTGATCGAGGTCGACGACGCCGTGCGCACGTCGGAGCAGGAACTCACCGCCGCCCGCGCCCACTTCGGGGACGAGGCGGTGGCGGGGTTCGCCGCGGCGCTGGAGCAGTCGCGGGCCGACATGCTCCGCGCGTTCACGCTGCGCCAGCGGCTCGACGACAACGGGCGCGACGACGAGCCCGAGGACGAACGGACGCAGCGGGCCCTGCACGGCGAGATCATCGCGATCGCCGCAGCCGCCGACGACCGGCTGGACGCGCACGTCGACGCGTTCGACGCGATGCGCGGCCTGGAGGCACGGGCGCCCGAGTACGTCGCCGAGCTGCAGATCCGGCTCGACGCGGTCGTGGCGCGGCTCCCGCAGGCCGAGACGGCCTGGTCGGCGCTGCAGGCTCGATACGCGGCCACGGCGCTGGAGCCCGTGGACGGCGACATCGCACAGGCGCGGGAACTGCTGACGGCGGCAGCATCCGAGCTCGAGGAGGCCAGGGCAGGGCTCACCGCCCCAGGCTCGGCCGCCCCGGACGACGGGGTCTCGGGCCAGGCGGCCGCCGTCGTCGACGCCCGGGCGGCCGAGGACGCCGTCACGCAGGCCGAGACGCTGCTCGACGGGATCGCCCGCCGGGAGTCCGAGCTGGCTGATGCCACCGCCCGGGTCCCGGCGGCCCGCGCCGAGGCCGAGCAGGACCTCGCGGAGGCCCGCGCGATCGGGGGCGACGCGCTGGCCCCGGTGGTGGCGCGGGCGGGCGCCGCGATCGCCGCCGCCGGCGAGGCCGCAAGCAGCGCGCAACCGGATCCGATCGCCGCGCTGCGGCTGCTCGGCGAAGCCGGCAGTGCCCTCGACGCGGGCATCGCCGAGGCCCGTGCTGCCGCCGACCGGCAACGTCACGCAGCCGCCGCGCTCGAACAGTCCGTGCTCACCGCCCGCTCCACGGTCGCGGCCGCGGAGGACTTCGTCGCCACGCGCCGTGGCGCCGTCGGCCCGCACGCCCGCACCCGGCTGGCCGAGGCCCGCCGCCACCTCCAGCAGGCCGGCGGCCCGGACCCGGTGGCCGCGCTGCGGGAGGCGCAGCAGGCCGACGCGCTCGCCCAGGAGGCCTTGCGGCTGGCGCGCGCGGACGTGACGCAGTGGTCGCGTCCCGCGTCGAGCACCGGCGTGGACCTGGGCAGCCTGATCCTCGGCGGGATCCTCTCCGGCGCAGCGGGCGGGTACCGCAGCAGCGGACGGCGGCAGGGCGGCGGCTTCCACCGCTCGCCCGGCAGCTTCGGCGGCTCCTCCCGGCGCGGGCGCCGGGGCGGCGGCGGCCGCTTCTGATCGGCTGACCCGCGGCAGCGGGCGTCGGTGGCAGCGGTCGCGACCGCCGCCCGACCGGTGATCACGGATGGTCGAGCTCGGTGACCGTGATCAGCCCATCCTCGAGCGCCCGGCTCAGCAGCTCGCTCTTGGTCGGGGCCGCCCGTCCGGCGTTGGCGTACTTCACCCGCACCCGTGTGATGTAGGTGTCGACCGTCTTGACGGTGATGTTGAGCTTGACGGCGACGAGGTCCTTGGACGTCGTCCCGAACCAGGCTCGCAACACCTCGAGCTCCCGCGGGGACGGCCGGGGGCGGTCCGCGGGCCGATCCGCGCGGTGTGCATCCGGTCGGTTCGGCACGCAGTAGGAAAGGCCCTGCGCGGCCGCTCGGATGGCCGCGACGATGTGCTCCTGCCCATCACGTTTCGTCACGTACGCGAGCGCTCCCAGATCGACGCACCTGATCGCGGCGGGTCGGTCGAAGTGCTGGGCGTACACGATCACGCGACGTCCACTGCCCACCAGCCTGCGGAGTTCGTGGAAACCGGGATCTCCCGGCACCAGCTCCGGGTCGAGAACGACCACGTCCGCATCCGCACCCGGCCCGGTCCAGACGTTGGCGAGCCGCCCCCCGGCGTCGACGACGCGGATCGGCGGCACCGCCCGCTCACACCAGTACCGGACCCCGGCGACGATCGCGACATGATCGTCGACGATCACGGCGGAGATCAGGTCATCTGCCGCCGAGCCGCCTGCCATCCCGCCCTCGATCCGTGCCAGCACGCGTTGCCGAACGTGGGTGATGGGCGACATCCGGTCGAATCGCGTTCGAGCACCGGGACACCCCTCGCATCCCGGTCCCGCGCCCGCGTCGCCGTGCAGCCTGCTCCGAGTCCGGGCGGTGCGACATCTGGTCCCGTCCCCGGGGCCCGCGTGGAGCACGCTACGAGCGGGCGGACCACAGCGGGAGTGCGCAGTTCGCCCACCGGCGGCTCGCGCCGGTTTCAGATCTGTGCGTCACGCGTGTCCGGCCCGGCGCCCGAGATCCGCAGCGTGCAGGGCCAGCCACAGATCGTGCCGTGCGTCGGGAGCGTGCAGCAGCGACCGCCGCAGGAGCTGCTCCAGCCGGGCGCATCGCTTGCGGGCTGCGGCGACGGAGATCCCGAGCACGACGGCCGTGGCGCTGAGCCGCGAGCCGCTGTCGAGCCATGCGCGGAGGGTCGCTTCGTGCCGGGACGCGTGCGCGGTCTCGCGAAGTGGGCGCAGCAGGTTCCGTGCCCACTCCTGGGCCGCGGGCATGGTCAGCAGGTCGTCCAGGGCGACCACCCGAGCCGGGTCGGCCGGCCCCGGTGGCCCGGAGGCGCGTGGCGTCGACCTGATCCGCAGGGCGAGATCCAGCACGGCCTGCTGATCCGCACGGCCGAGGTCGAGCTCGAGGAGCTCCTCGATGCGCCGCAACCGAGCCGACAACGTGTTCCGGTGGATCTTCAGATGTCGCGTGGCGGCCGTCGAGAACGCCAACCAGGATCGGACCGTGGCCGCGAGCTCGTGGGCGTCCGGGTCCGTCGCCCGCGCCGGTACGTAGGTCGTCAACGGTTCCAGCAGCCCGGTGGCCCACTGCAGGCCGTGCGGCGCCAGGATCGCGGCGAGCTCCAACCGGGAATCGAAGCAGGCCCAGCGTTGCACCCGGCCGCGGGCGACGGCGAGGGCGTGGAACGCCTGCTCGTACGCGACGGCCGTGTCACGCAGCCCGACCACGTCACTCGCCCCGATGACGCTGCCGCCGACCTCGGACGCGATCGCGACCTCCAGTGGCCGGCCCCATCGCGGGAGCCCCTTCGTGGACCCGGGGGCGATGACGATCACCTGGCGGACGTGCACGGGACAACGCACGACCCAGGCCATGCCCCCGGACAGCTCCGTGCACCGGCGGATCACGGCCGCGCGGTCGTCGGCTCCGCAGTCGACGACGTGGACCCGGACCGGATCCGGTAGCCGTGGGGACAGCGCCGACGCCAGCTGCCGGGCCGTGGAGACCTGGCGCGACATCAGCAGGTGCAGGACGGCCTCGCGGCAACCCGCCTCGGTGTCCTCCACCCGCTGCCGGTTGCGCCGGATCGCCTCGGCCCACCAGCAGGTCCCCAGCAGTGTCGCCGCGTCGGCCGCGAGTGACCGCGGCACCGAGTCCGCGCCGACGAACGCGAGGACCGGGTTCTCCGCGCCGCCCGGCAGGTCGACGGCCAGGAACACCGCATTCCGCGTCGGCCCGTCGTCGGCTGCGAAGGTCTGCAGGCCACGTGCGTGCATGTCGTCAAGACCGCGGGTGACGAGCGACGACCCGGCCGCGTCGAGGGCCGGCGTGTTGCCCACGAGGACCGTGCCGGACGGCTCCAGCAGCCCGACCCAGCCTCCCGTTCGGCCGGCGAGCCAGCGCAGCAGCGTCTCGCCCCCGTCGGCGCGCCGAGCCAGCCGGTGCATCGCGAGCACGTCCGCCGCCCGCCCAGCGGCGCGGGCCGGCGCGGTCTCCGCTTGCGACGGCACCTGCATCTGAACCCATCCTCGGCGGGGATCATCAACGGATCACTGCGGAGCTGATCTCGATCTTCGGGCGATCGGGTGACGAGGTCCGGTCGGTCGACGACATCGTGCCCCACGGACCGGCGATCCGCCTCGTCGCCGTCTCCGTGGTCCCCGGGCAGGAGCCTGCGGCGGCCGTTGTCAGGTGTTCACCCGGCAACAGCAGACGCCCGGCTGCATCAGGATCACGCGCGACAGGTGCGGCGTCGAGGCCGTCATCGCTCCCCGGAGAAGACGATTGAAGGTCGCCATGAGGATCCCCGACCCGGTTCGACATGGTCGGGAAGACATGGATCTGACGCAGCCGATCCTCCTGCCGGGCCGCGGGCTGTTCACCCGGGACGATGCAGCGAGCGTGTCACCGGTGCCGGCGCGGCGGGTGTCGCCCGGGGTGCTGGCCGGGGTCAGCCTCTGGCGGCTGGTGATCGTCGGCAGCGCGCTGTACGGGTTCAGCGACGCCACCGGTTGGACGCAGAACCTGGAGGGCCTCAGCCAACAGGCCAGCCTGTTCACCGCCGCCGCCTACATCGGGTTGCTGCTGTACCCGGCCTTCACCGGCGGCGCGCGCCACGAGCCGCGTTCGCCCTGGCTGCGCGGCGCCACCGCGGTGCTCCTCCTCCTGGTCGCCGGCACGTTCTTCGGCATCATGGGCGGCGACCTCGGCTACCTGCCGTTCGAGCACGTCTACACGCCGCTGCTGGTGCTCGTGGACTGGCTCGCCGTCGGGCGGAACCAGGTGGCGGCCCGCTGGTGGCACCCGCTCACCTGGATCGCCTTCCCGCTGGCCTACCTGGCGTTCTTCCTCAGCGCCGGGATCTACCGCTCCCTCTACGAGTTCCTCGACCCCCGCGAGGACGGGTTCGCCCTCATGATCGCCGGGCTGCTGGTGGGCGTGATCGCGATCGGCTACCTGCTGTACGGGTTCGGCAGGCTCAAGGACGCCTTCGGCCGCGGAGCCGAGGCCCGCCCGACCAACACCGCCGGGCAGAGCCGGCCGGTTCCGCCACCGGCGCCGGGCGGCGGAAAGCAGCGGCGGCTCCTCGTGGCAGCGGCCATCGCCGTGTCGGTCGCGGTCGTCGGCACCGTCGGTGGGTTGCTCCTGTCGTCGGGCGGCGGAGGTCGGTCCGGCGCTCCTGCCGCGCAGGACTGGGCCGCCGCGGCTGACGAGACCGGCACCGCGCAGGAGCTGTGGCGGATCCCCCAGGGTGTCACCCCGGGGGTGCAGCCGACCGGCGATCACTGGGTCACCGACACCCATCTGGTGCGCCGGCTGCCCGGCCGCGTCGTCGCCTACGACCTGGCCACCGGCGAGGAGGCCTGGGAGCTCGCACTCTCCGGCGATCCGGAGGACGACTGCCCCTCGTCCCCACAGCGGTCCGGGAACCGGGTGGCGCTGCTGCGCGCGGTCGAGGGCGAGCTGAACAACTGCGGCACGCTCACGGTGGTCGACATCGCCTCCGGCCAGGAGGTGTTCACCACGGTGATCCCGACGATCGAGCGCACGGAGGTCACCCTGGCCGACGTGCCTGCGGCGTTCGGCGATTTCGTGCTGCTCGGCACCCGGGCGGGCGGACACCTGTTCAACATCGACACGGGCAAGCACGTCGCGGTCGCCGAGGAGGGGCAGTGCCGTGAGGATGCGTACGCGGTGGTCGACGACGTGCTGGTCGCGCGGGTGAGCTGTCGCGAGCGGCCGCCGGGCAGCGACGTCGCCCTCAGCGGGCTCCGGATCTACAACACGGACCTCGACGAGCAGTGGTCGTGGAGGGCGCCCGTGGAGCGCGCCGGCGAGCCGCTGGAGGTCCGCAGCGTGCTCTCGGTCGAGCCGCTGGTGGTCGAGCTGTACCGGGCGGGCGACGACACGATCGAGACGGTGCGCGTGGACCGACAGGCGAACGAGGTCGCCACGCTCCTCTCGCGGCCGAGAGGAGCCGACGACGAGAGCCGCTTCCTCTCGCCGTGCGGCGATCGCGGGCTCGCGCACTGCGCGCAGTCGCGGATCGTCGACGGCAAGCTGATCCTCACCACGATCCCCGAGCAGATCAACCCCGGAGCCGAGCGCGCCTATCCGGGGATGGAGAGCACCGAGTTCCGCAACGAACTGGTGGCCGTCGACCTCGGCACGGGTGCGGAGGCGTGGCGCACGGGCATGGTCGACGGCCGCGCGATGCACCTGGTGCCCACGACCGACGGCAGCGTCGTCACCTACCAGTCGGCCAACGCCAACGACGTCCCCGGCCTGCTGCTGTCGGTCGACCCCGCCACGGGCGCGGTGTCCCCCTTGCTGCCGATCGCCGAAGAGGCCCACGAGGACGGCGAGCTCCGGCAGCACCTCAGGAGCGGACGGTTCGGCGATGACAACCAGCAGGCGGTCTGGACGGGCGAGCGTTTCGTCATGTTCCGAATGGTTCACCGCGACGAGAACGTCGGCGAGGTGGACGTGGTCGCATTCGGCCGGAGCTAGTGCAGCGTGGCGGCTCCGTGACTCATCTCAATTGTCGATCATCGTGCGTTGCCGGGCCGTGCTTGCCCGGCGACCTTCTCAGAACATCGTGAGGTAGGCCGCGTGTCCACTCGTTCCCGATCCTTGGGACAGACCAAGATGTCCCGCCGGCTGCTCGGTGTGCTCGGAGCCACGGCATGGCTGGCACTCGCGAGCTGCAGCGCCGATGGCGCGGCAACGCCCGACCTTGTCGGCGAATCCCCGAGTGTGGCACCGAGGCCGGCCGACGGGTTCGACGAGTGCAGCCTGGTCACACCGCGCGAAGTCGCCGAGCGACTCGGGGTCGATGCGATGTACGTGACGTCCCGTTCGGCGATGGCGCTGACGGACGGCAGCCTCAGCGCGAGTTGCAGGTACTTCCCCGAGGACATCCCGGGAATGATGGGCATGCAGCTCAGTACGGTTGCGGACACGGACGCCGAGCGGTTCTTCGCACCGTTCGAGACGTTCGACAACGTGGGGTCCCTCGACAATCTCGGTGACCGCACCGAGGTCGTGGCCTACGGCGCTGTGGACACCCCGAACCACTTCATCGAGATTCGAACGCTCGACGGCGACCGGGGACTCCACCTCTTCTACGCCTACCGCGACGGCGGCAGCGGCATGCCCGAGATCGAGGGGCCCGCCGCGGCCACCCTGCTCACGACGGCGATGAAACGGCTGCCCGACGAAGTGACGATCACCAACGGGGCGCCGCAGGGCCGGTGCGCGGGCATCGATCTCGACCACGCCACCGAGGCCGTGGGCAGGCAACTGGTGATGGCCCGGTCCGTCGAATCCGGCGGGGATGCCCTGAACTGCCACTTCGGCGGCGACGGCGCAAGCCTGGACATCAGCCTGGTGACCGACCCGGCGGCGGCGAAGGGGAGAGCGGTCGCGCCGGACCAGGTCACCCATTCCGATCTGGGCGACGGCGCCCGGATAGTCATCGCGGAGGGCGGCGCGTTGAGCGCCCGGATCAACCTCGGCGACCACGTCCTCGTGATCGACGCGTCCTACGGCGAGGATTCCGACACCGTCACCGAGCCACGGCCGGCGCACGTCGAACTGGTGCGGGCGATCGTCGACGGAATCGGCACTCCGTGATCCGAAGTATCGGTTGCTCATCGTCGTGGTGACAGCAATGGGCACCCGATACTCGCGATCATGAGGGCGGTCGACCGGGCTCGACCGCCCGGTGGCCGGCGAAGGTGCCGGACGGGGTCGGGCGGTTGAGTTCGGCGAGCGTGATGAGCCCGTCCTCGAGCGCCCGGCTCACCAGATCGCTCTTCGTGCGGGCCCTCCGGCCGACGTCCGCGTACTTCACCCGGACGCGGGTGATGTGGGTGTCGACCGTTTTGACGGTGATGTGGAGCTTCGCGGCGACGAGCTCTTTCGACGAGGACGCGAACCAGGCCCGCAGAACCTGCGTCTCGCGGGGCGAGAGGCGTGGCCGGCCCGGTGCGTCGTCGACGACGAGCGCGCCCGACAGCGACGGCGCGGTGTACGGCTCCGCCTGCGCGGCCGCGCGGATTGCCGGCACGAGGTGCTCCGGGCCTTCGCTCTTCGTCAAGTACGCGAGCGCTCCGAGATCGATGCACTTGAGCGCGGTGACATCGTCGGCGTGCTGAGAGTAGACGACCACCCGCCGACCGCTGTCGACCAGCCTGCGGAGCTCACCGAAATCCGGGTTCCCGGGTACGAGCTCGAGATCGAAGATCACGACGTCCGCGATGGCCCCACTCCCGGTCCAGACATCGGCGAGCCTGCCTTCGGCGTCGATGAGCTCGATGGGTGGCAGCGCGTTCTCACACCACGACCGCACTCCCGCGGCGATCGCCGCGTGGTCGTCGACGATCACTGCCGTGATCGCGTGCTCCGCTACCGAACCTGCTGCCATTGCGCCTCGATCCACACCGTGTCGTCATTGGTGAACGCCTCGATCCGCACGCCGTGGGTCGCCGGAGCGGGGACACTGAAATCGGCGCAGTCGGCGACGACATCGACCGACACGAAGTCGGCATCTCCCATCACCGTGACCCGGGCCCACGAGGCGGCCGTCGCGAGTGCGGTGAGCGCCGCATCGGTGAGGTCGCGGCGGACCGCCACCGGTGGCGTCGGCCAGTGGCCGCGCGAAACGAGCTCGACCACCACACCTTTGCGGTCGGCGACGTCGGCACAATGACGCAGCTCGTGCAGCAGGGGATTCTCGACCGCGTCCGACTCGGCGAAGAGGCGCCGCATCCGGGCGGCCTCGATGGCGCAGCGGCGTTGGACCCCGGGCCCCTCGGGCGTGAGCGATCCGTCGGCAAGGCCTTCCAGCAGCGGAACACTCGTTGCGGAGATCTCGGCGAAGCGGTGCTGCCTGCGCCGGTGGGACTCCGCCGCGACGGCCTCCTCGGTGCGCACCCGCTCGATCTCCTGCCGGGACGCCACCGCCGCCGCATGGATCCTGCGCACCGCGGCCGCCCCCACGGCCACGCACAGCGGGACCCCCAGAACGTTCACGGAACCGGTCGCGAGCCGCAGCAGCGCGTCGCGGGTCACGTCGTGGAGCAGGAGCAGGTTCAGCAGCGCGATCAGTTCGTGGGCGAACAGGAACGCGCCGACGACCCGCACCGGGCGGTCGAGCAGCACCACGAGGCCCACGAAGTTGGCAGCACCGAACATCCAGTCGACGGTGGTCGAGGTGTGCCCGTCGGGCACGGACACCGACGAGAGCACGGACGCCGCGAGCACCACGGCGATGGCGGGCCGGCGCCACCGGCCCCACGGACGGCGCAGGGCGAGCAGTACGGCCTCGACGGCGAGCACCGCGGCCAGCAGGGCGAACGAACCGACCTGCGCGAGTGGATCGTCGTAGGCCCCCAGGTGGCGCACCATGTTGGACCCGCCCAGCCCGAGGGCGATGACCGCGGCGACGAGCAGCGTCGCGATCCGCAGGCCGCGCAGCAGCTGCGACCGAGCCAGCTCCTCGCCACCGTCACCCACCGGGTACGCAGCGTCGCAGCCCATCGGACGCCGCATCTTCCCCCCGTACGCCGCAGGTCGACGTGTTCGGTGACACCCAACCACCCCGACGCCGGCTGTAGCTCATCCGTTCCCGGCAGGCCATCCCAGCCGCACGACGGTGCCGGCCCCGACGGTCGACGTGATCGCGACCGTGCCCCCGACGCGGCTCATCCGGCCGCGTACCGAGTGCCGCAGCCCGCGGCGGGTGTCCGGGACGTCGTCCACCGGGAAACCCTTCCCGACGTCGGCGACCTCGAGCCGCACGCCGCCGGCGTCACTGCTGAGCCGGACCGTCGCCCGGTCCACACCGGCGTGGCGGCGAACGTTGTTGAGCGCCTCCCGCGTCGCATCGGCGATCGCCCTCGCCACGTCGAAGGGCAGCGGCAGCTGCGCCGGCCCCTCGAACTCGACGGCGAGGTGCACCGCGTCGAGGTCCTCGCGGAGCAGGGCGACCAGGTCGGCGTGCTCCGGCGGCCGTCGGTCATCGGCACGCAGCCGTTCCAGGTCGCGGCGCGCCTGCGGCGCCAGCCAGCCGGCACCCGCGGGCACCCGGCCGGTGCCCACCATGAGCAAAGTGGTGGCGGCGGTGTCGTGCAGCGCGTTCGCGAGTTCCCGCTCGTCGGCCCGGGCGGCCGCCTCCACCTGCGCCTCCCGGCGCGCCCGCTCGGCCTCGGCCGCCAGCTCGTCGGCCCGCGTCGCGGCGCGCAGGACGAGCATCCAGGCGGCCCGGGACAGCGCTGCCGCCACCAGGACCCACGCCTGCCCGCGCATCGTGTTCGCGTCCGCTCCCGCGATGGCGCTGCTCGCGAGCATGCCGCCGATCGTCACCAGCGCGGCGACGCCACCGACGAGCGGCGGTGTGTACCACTGGTAGGTCACGGCGGCGAACGTGATGAGCAGCCTCAGCGGGGCGCGGTTCTCGTCCCCGACGACATCGGTCCAGGTGCCCGTGCAGGCGCCGAGCATCATGATGACGTCGAGGACGAGGGGCAGTGCGACTCCGCCGGCCCCGATCAGCAACCACGCGTACGCGCAGGTCCACGCCGTCAGGACCGCGACGGAGACGGCCACGGCGGTGACGTTCTCCGGTGGTGCCTCGAGCAGGGCGATCGCCCCGATCAGCATCAGTACGGCGAGCCGCACCGCGGCCGCGTACCGCCGGCCGAACCGTCCCAGCAGCCGCACGGACTCCCCGGCCTGGCCTCTCACCGCACCACTGCCCGCCCAGTCCGTGACCCGATCGACGCGGCTGATGATCGAGTGTTTCCGGCCGGAGCGCCAGCCCTCCTGGCTCCGGCTCTGAGCGAAGTTCCCCGGTATCGGTTGTCTGTGGTCGTGCGGACGACCACAGACAACCGAAAGTCGGGATCATGGACCGCTTACGGCCGGGTTCGACGTACCCCGCGGCGCCAGACGTCGACGATCGCGCTCGTCGCCGTGATGTCGGTGGTCGGATCCCCGGCCACGAGCACGAGGTCGGCGCGGAGCCCGGGAGCGATCCGGCCGCGGTCGGCCAGGCCGAAGTGCCGTGCCGGCACGCTGGTCGCCGCGGCGAGCACCTCCTCGTTGGTGAGACCGGCCATGGCGAGGAGCTCCAGCTCCCGGTGCATGCCCGCCCCGTGGGCCGGGGCGAAGGGGGTCGCGTCGGTGCCGGCGAGCACGGGCACGCCCGCCCTGCGCAGTGCCGCGGCCACGGCGACCGGGCCGGCCGCGGATGCGATCCCGTCGGTCGCGTCGACGGGCGTGTTGCGGATGACCTCGACGTTGCCGCCGTGCTGGTCCAATACCTCGAACCAGCCGAGCGTGCTCACCACGAACACGTCGTGGGCCGCCACCCGCTGCGCCAGCCGTTCGCACGAGTCGGCCGTTCCGGCGTCGGACCACACGTGGGCGAGGCCGTCGATGCCCGCGTCGAGCGCGATCGCGGCCTCCCGCGCGGTGACCGCGTGGGCGATCGTGCGCAGGCCCGCGGAGTGCGCCGCCTCGACGAGCGCGGCCACGACGCCGGGTGCGAGGGCCGGCAGCGATGCGCCCGCCGTCGCGCCGTCGTCGACGACGATCTTCAGGTAGTCGGCGCCCTCGGCGAGCCGCGCCTCGACGAAGGCCCGCGCGCTGCCGCCGTCGGTGATCGTGTCGAACTCGCCCGCCGCGTCACCGAAGACGGCACGGGCGGCGCCGTCGAGCGCGTCCAGCAGCTGGCTCGGGTGCCCGCCGGGCGGCGTGGCGAGCACCCCGGAGGAGCGGATGTCGGCGACGTCGTCGCGCTCGGCCGCCAGCAGGCGCTGCCGCGCGATGTTCGACGGCAGGCTGAACATGTCGAGCTCGGTGGTGACGCCGTGGGCCAGCGCCTGCGCGAGGCTGCCGTCCACGGCGTGGGTGTGGGCGTCGATCAGGCCCGGCAGCAACGTCCGGCCGGAGCCGTCGACCTCGACGTCCACCGGCTGCGCGTCCGGCGCGGCGATGCCGTCGCCGTCGATCAGCACATCGGATCGCGGCGTGGTGACATCGCCGTCGAAGACGCGGACATCGCGGATCAAGGTGCGCATCGGTTCTCCCGTCGGTTCCGCGGACCCGGATCGTGGGCCCGCGGGGACAGGAGGCCTGCACCGCATCGAGCGTGACATCGGCGCGACCGCCTTGAGACGCTCCTCACTCCCGTGTCACGTTCCGGGCCCCCGCACCCCTCTGTGCTGGAATCCGCTGGGAAGGGGTTCTCACGATGTCCGGCATCCGGCCGCAGGACGCGGCGACCCAGCAGTTCGTCGACCACCGCGAGCTGCTGTTCTCGATCGTCTACAACATGCTCGGCAGCGTCGCCGACACCGAGGACGTGCTGCAGGAGACCTGGCTGTCGTGGGTGCCGCGCGCGGGCGGCGACGGCGGGGCGCCGATCGACAACCCGCGGGCGTACCTGGTGCGCACCGCGGTCAACCACGCACTGGCGAGGCGGGCCGCGCTCACCCGGCGAAAGGAGACCTACGTCGGGCAGTGGCTGCCCGAGCCCGTCGTCACGCCCCTCGACGAGGGCGCCGAGCACGTCGAGCGCACCGAGTCGTTCTCCATGGCGCTGCTCGTCGTGCTGGAGACGCTCAGCCCGCTCGAGCGCGCGGTCTTCGTCCTGCACGAGGCGTTCGGCTTCGCGTACACCGAGATCGCCGAGATGCTCGACCGCAACCCCACGGCGGTCCGGCAGGTCGCCCACCGCGCCCGCGAGCACGTCCGCGCCCGCCGGACCCGCTACCCGGCCGACCCGCGGCGGCGACGCGAGGCGACCGACCGGTTCCTGACCGCGGCCCTCGGCGGTGACCTGGACGCACTGATGTCCGTGCTCGCGCCGGACGTCACCCTGTGGACCGACGGCGGTGGCAAGGGGCCTGCGGTCAGCCTGCACCCGGTCCACGGCCGCGACGCCGTCGCCGGGCTGTTCATCGAGGTCGCGAGCACCCGGCCCCCCGGCCTGGCCGTCCGCTACCGGCGGGTCAACGGCGATCCCTCGGCGGTGCTCTTCGTGGGCGACGCGCCGTTCGCCGTCCTGGTGCTCGACCTCGCGCCGGGCGGCGAGCAGATCTGCGGGATCTACTCGGTCACCAACCCCGACAAGCTGTCAGGGGCGCGGTGACCCCGTGATCGGCCACACACGCGCTCGACCGGCGGGTGTCAGGTGTTCACCCGACATCGACCTGCGTCGCACTTCCTAGCGTCTCGTGCGGAGCGTTCGCTGATCCGGGGGGAGCCGCGTGGCCGGGAACGCAGGTTCGGAACGGCCTCGACGACCACGGTGGTGGGCACCGTTCACGTTCGCGGCCGCCGCGGCGCTCGTCGTTTCCGTGCTCGTCCTCCCGTGGACCTCGTGGCCGGAAGGTTACGGCCACGTCCCCTGGTGGGTGTCGGCTCCGTTGGTGGCGGCGGTGGTGCTGCTCCTGGTGGGGGTCGGGGGTCGCCGGTACACGACCTGGGCGGGCCTGCTCGGCGGCACGGCGATGGTGGCGGGGGTCGTGAGCTTCCAGACCTCGCCACGGGAGGAAGTCGAGCTGGACGGGCGGACGCAGGAGCGGATCCGGGCTCACCCCTGGCCCGGGGACGTCCCGCCCGAGTGGTGGCTCAGGCTGTATCCGGCCAACCCGCCGGCAGCCCCGTTGGCCTGTGCCCTGGCGGCTGCCGTGGTCCTGGTGCTGTGTGTCGTGGTGCTGGTCCGCCGACAGGATCCGTGGATGGGACCCGGGCCGGCGGACGGTGAAGGGCAGCCTCCGACCAGGACCGCCCGCCGAGCGATGGCCGCGGGACTCGTCGGGGTGCTCGTGGGCGGGCTGTCGGGGGCAGGCACGGCCTATGGGGCCAACGAGCTGCGGATGGCGGCACTCGAACCCTGGTGGGGGCCGCTCGCCGAGTCCGTGCCGGTGCCGGAGGACCGGCTCCACGAGGGCTCGGTCGAATGGGACCGCAACAACATCCCCCTGCTGCCGGAACAGCCGACCCGAGTCTCCTGGCAGCACGACTTCGCGGGTCCGGCGGCACTCAGCACCTGCGGCCGCGACGGTCGGGCCCGTGCCACCCTCGTCGCGCTGGAGGAGTCCGCGGAGCGCTCCGTCATCATCGGGCACGACGCGCGGGACGGCACCCCGCGCTGGTCCCTCACCGTGCACCGGCAGGAGACGGCCGAGCTGACCCAGGTGGCGGTCGGCGAAGGATGCTCCGTACTGGTCCTGATCGGCACCGTCCTGCTCGCCGTCGACACCTACACGGGACAGGTCGTGGGCAGTTCGGTGCTCCCCCGCGGCGGGTCCCGTCGCATGGTATTTCCTCGGACCGGCCGAGGTGGAGTCTCCGCCGCGGCTGGTGGGGCTTCCTCAGGCGCAGTACGCGCATCTGGCGTCCGAGCATCGGGGGGTCGTGACGGTACGGCGCAGCGACGCCGAGCTCGTTGCACGGTCCGGCCGCTACGGAGTCTGTGCCTATCTCGCCGAGTACTCCGGCCACGAGGGTCGACCGGACAGCTACTCGTGGACTACTGCTCCGACCTGGCCACCGTCGTGAACCTGCCCGACCTGGCGACCCCGGAAGAGCTGCGCGGGACGCGGCCCCCGCCCTACCGGGTTCCGACTTTGGCACCTCAGTTCGCCGCGTCGGAGACACCCGTACCCGCCCCTCCGCCCGGCTGCAGCAGCGGCCCAGTGCGGATTCGTTCGACCTCCGATTCCGCCACCGTGGTGGAGACCGCCATGGACTGCGCCGGGAAGGGGTACCGAGCGCGGACCAGCATCAGCATCGACGGTTTTTCAACACCGGAGTGGACGCTGTCACCGGAGGCGAATGTGGCGCCGGACCTCACGTTCGTCCGTAGCCGATCCACTTACCTGGCGGAGGTGTGGGGCGACACCGTGGTGATGATGTTCTCCCGCGGCTTCGACCGATGGTGGGCCGTCTCCCCCAAGCCGGGAGACCCGGTCGTCGGGCTGGCGGACGTCGACGGCGCCCGCCTCCTCGACGGCTGGCAGGGACCCATGGACATGGGAACCTATTCGCCCATTCTTGCCCTCACACGCTCCGGCAGCCTGGTCACGCTGGCCGAGTTCCGTCATGCGGAGACGCCGGAGCGCGTCCGGGTCCTCGCGTCCAGCGACGTCGCCCGCCAGCCTTGCGCCGGGGAGCGCGGGCTCCTGGCCGACAAGACCTCCGGCACGGCCCTTGTGCTGTGCACCACGAACGACGGCACGCACGTCACAGCTGTCACCGACTAGACGCTCCACTTCAGCCGCGCGCCCACCCGCGGCCGCCGCTGCACAGCGAAGATCCCCGGTATCGGTTGGCTGTGGTCGTGCGGACAACCACAGCCAACCGAAAGTCGGGATCATGGACGGCTCACCCCGGACGGCGAGCAGATCCGCGGGGATCTCCTCGGTCACCGACATCGACGTGTCAGGGCTGCGCGAGCGCCCAGATCCCCACCACGTCGATCTCGAGCGTCGGGACCGCGCCGGGCTCAGCCCCGGTCGACCTCCACCCGCACGACCCGACGGTCGGCGGTCGAGATCTCGTGCACCGGACCCGTCAACTCCACCTCGCCCGTGAGCACCGGGTCGACGCAGCTGCGGCCGACGAACAGGGGAACCGTGCCCGGCTCGACCACCCGGACCATGCGCCGGTCGCTGAACGCCAGGCGGTGGGTCGGCACGTCGAGCACGACCTCGGCGCTCTCGCCGGGCTCGAGGTGCACGCGGGCGTAGCCGAGCAGCTGCACGACCGGCCGCGTCACGGAGGCGATGACGTCGCGGGCGTAGAGCTGGACGACCTCGGCGCCCGCCCGGTCGCCGGTGTTGGTGACGCGGCAGCGGGCCACGATCGCGCCGCCGGTGGGCACGCGGGCCTCGTCGATGCGCAGGTCGTCCAGGGCGAACGTGGTGTAGGACAGCCCGTGCCCGAACGGGCGCACGGGTGCGGTGTCGAGGTTGCTCACCGAGCTCGCCCCGCCCAGCGCCGGGTGCAGGTAGCTGTAGGGCTGGGCGCCGACCGAGCGCGGCAGGCTCACCGGCAGCCGGCCCGAGGGGTTGATCCGACCGGTGAGCACGCCTGCCACCGCTGCCGCGCCCTCCTGCCCGGGGAAGAACGCCTGCACGACCGCGGCGCAGCGGTCCAGCGCCCAGTCCAATGCGTAGGGGCGGCCGGTGAGCAGCACGAGCACGACGGGCGTGCCGGTCTCCAGCAACGCCTCGACGAGACGGCGCTGCACGCCGGGCAGGTCGAGCGAGTCGGCGTCGCAGCCCTCGCCGGAGGTGCCGCGGCCGAACAGCCCGGCCCGGTCGCCGACCACCGCCACGCACACCTGCGCCTCGCGGGCGGCAGCGACGGCGGCGGCGAACCCGCTGGTGTCGTCGGTGTCGACGTCCGCGCCGCGCGCGTGCACCACGGCCGCGGCGGGCAGCTCACCGCGCAGCGCGTCGAGCACGCTGTTCACGTCGAGGCCCAGCTCGAAGCCCGGGTGCTGGGGCAGAACGTGGTTGGCGAAGCTGTAGCACCCGAACAGGGCGGCGGTGTCGTCCGCGTTCGGTCCCACCACCGCGACGCGGGCGGGCGCAGCGAGCGGCAGGGTGCCGTCGTTGGCGAGCAGCACGACCGACTCCTCGGCCAGCCGGGAGGCCAGAGTCCGGTGCGCGGGCGGGTCCAGGTCGATCGCCGCGGCGTCGATGTCCGCGTAGTCCTGCGGCGTCCGGTCGAGCAGGCCGAGCTGCGCCTTCTGCGCGAGCACGCGGGCGCAGGCGCGGTCGACGACCTCCTCCGGCAGCGCACCCGAGCGCACCCGCTCGGCCAGCGGCTCGAGGTAGGCGGTGCCGGTGGGCAGCTCCACGTCGATCCCGGCCGCGAGCGCCTGCGCGGCGGCGTCGCCGAGGTCGTTGGCCACCCGGTGCAGGGTGTGCAGGAACGCCACGGAGAAGTAGTCGGCCACGACGGTTCCGGTGAACCCCCACCGCTCCCGCAGCACACCGGTGAGCAGGGCGGCGTCGGCCGCGACCGGGAGACCGTCGATCTCGGCGTAGGAGTTCATGACCGAGCCGACGCCGCCGTCCAGGACGGCCATCTCGAACGGCGGCAGGAGCACGTCGGCCACCTCGCGCGGGCCGGCGTGCACCGGGGCGAGGTTGCGCCCGGCCCGCGAGTTCGAGTAGCCGACGAAGTGCTTGAGCGTGGCCAGCACGCCGGTGGACTGCACGCCTCGCACGTAGGCGGTGGCGATCGTGCCGACGACGTACGGGTCCTCGGAGATGCACTCCTCCACCCGGCCCCAACGGGCGTCGCGCACGACGTCGAGCACCGGGGCAAGGCCTTGGTGCACGCCCAGGCTGCGCATCGACGCCCCGATCGCCGCCCCCATCTCCTCGACGAGCGCGGGGTCGAAGCTCGCACCCCACGCGAGCGGCGCGGGGAAGGTCGTCGCCTTCCACGCGGCGAGCCCGGTGAGGCACTCCTCGTGCACGAGGGCGGGGATCCCGAGCCGGGTGTCCGCGGTGAGCAGCCGCTGCTTCTCGGCGAGCGCCCTGGCGCCCTCGACCGGGTCGACCGGAGCCGTGCCGAAGGGGCGGGTGAGCTGGCCGAGGCCGTGCGCGGCGAACGCCGCGAACTCGCTCTCCACGGCCTGCATCGCGTCCTGCATCGGGGCGACGTCGCCGCCCTCGCCCGAGCCGCCGCGTCCCTCCCACAGCCCGACGAGCTGGGCGAGCTTCTCCTCGAGGCCCATGCCCGCGATGAGCCGGTCGATCCGCGACCGCTCGCCGACGGTGGCGCGCGGGGACACGTCGGTGCTCATGGAGCCCTTCCGGTAGCCGAAAGTTTCGAATACTTGCGACTTGCGGCGCTGACGGTAAGTTGCGCCCCATCGCCCGTCAAGCATGTTCGCTTGGAGCTCGTAGTCCTCGAAACTTTCGGTCGGAGGAGGGTTCATGCCCAGCCGTCGCGTGACGATCGCGGAGATCGCCGCCTTCGCCGGGGTCTCGGTGCCGACCGTGTCCAAGGTCCTCAACGGCCGCTCGGACGTCGCGGAGGCCACCCGCAAGCGCGTGCAGCAGATCATGGCCGAGCGCGGCTACCGCCGGCGCGCGTCGGGCGGCAGCCGCCCCGTCGGGCTCGTCGACATGGTGCTGCCGAGCCTCGACTCCCCCTGGGTGGTCGAGGTGCTGCGCGGAGCCGAGGCCGAGGCCCGCAGGTCGGGCACGCAGATCGCCGTGACCTCGGCGGACGGGGAGCCCGCTGGCGAACGCCGGTGGCTGGACCGACTGGCCACGCGCCGCTCCGACGGGCTCGTCCTCGTGGTCAGCGAGGCCGGGCCGGAGACCCTCGAGCAGTTGGCCGCGCTGCACACGCCGGTCGTGCTGCTCGACCCCGTCGGCGGGAGCGCGCCCGAGTTCGCCACGGTCGGCGCCACGAACTGGGCGGGCGGGGTGAGCGCCGTCGAGCACCTCGTGGCGCTGGGCCACCGGCGGATCGCCGTGCTCTCCGGACGCCCGCAGCTCGTCTGCAGCCAGGAGCGCGTCGAGGGCTACCGCGCCGCGCTGGCCCGGGCCGGCATCCCGGTCGACGAGCGGCTCGTGCACTTCGGCGACTTCCGGCCCACCGGCGGCCGGGCGGGCACCCGCACCGTGCTCGACCTGCCAGACCCGCCGACGGCGATCTTCGCGGGCTCCGACATGCAGGCGTTCGGCGTGTACCAGGAGGCGGCCGAGCGGGGGCTGCGCATCCCGGAGGACCTCAGCGTCGTCGGCTTCGACGACATCGCCTTCAGCGAGCTCATGGCCCCGCAGCTCACCACCGTGCGCCAGCCGCTGGCCCGGATGGCCGCCGAGTCCGTGCGGCTGCTGCTCGCCGCGGGCGAGGACGGCATCCCCGACCCGCCGCCGCGCCTGGAGCTGGCCACCCACCTCGTCGTCCGGGGGAGCACCGGCCCGGCGTGACGCGGCTCGCGCCCCGACCCTCCCGCGCAGGCGTATAGTTGCTTGTCGGCAGACAAATAATCTGGGAGGGCACGTGACCGCGGGATTCGACGACGACGACGTCGCCCGCCTGCGCATCGCGCTCGGGCGCATCTCCCGCTTCCTCGACCGGCTCTCCCGGGGCGACCAGCTCACGCGCACACAGGCGTCCGTGCTGGCCAGCGTGATGCGGCTGGGACCGATCCGGATCTCCGAGCTGGCCGACGTCGAGGGCGTCAACCCCACGATGCTCTCGCGCATCGTCGCGAAGCTGGAGGACGCCGGGCTGTTCCGGCGCCTGCCCGACCCCGCAGACGGCCGGGTCGTCCTCGTGGAGGTCACCGAGGCCGGCCGCATCGAGCAGCTGCGGTTGCGCGCCGAGCGCAGCGAGCTGCTGAGCGCCCGGCTCGCCGCGCTGCCCCCGGCCCGCGCGGACGAACTGCTCGCCGCGCTGTCCGCCCTCGAGTCACTGGCCGACGAACTCGCCCCCCGAACGGAGAACGGATGACCCTCATCGGCGAGCGCGCGCTCGCCCCGCTCGACGCCCTGCGCCGTCAGACCTTCGCCTCCCTGACCATCCCCAACTACCGCCTCTTCATCGGCGGCCAGGCCGTGTCGCTGGCCGGCACCTGGATGCAGACCATCGCCCAGTCCTGGCTGGTCCTGCAGCTCACCGGCTCGGCCACCGCCGTCGGGCTGGTCGTCGCCCTGCAGACGCTGCCGATCCTCCTGTTCGGCCCCTACGCCGGCGTGGTGGTCGACCGGCTGGACAAGCGCACGCTGCTGGTCGGCCTGCTCTCCGTGATGGGCGCGCAGGCCGTGCTGCTCGGCGTGCTGACGGCCACCGGCACCGTGGCGTTGTGGCACGTCTACGTGCTCGCCTTCCTGCTCGGCGCGGTGAGCAGCGTCGAGAACCCGGCCCGCCAGACGTTCGTCCAGGAGCTCGTCGGCCCCGACAACCTGCGCAACGCCGTGAGCCTCAACTCGGTGCTGGCCAACGTGTCCCGCGCCGTCGGGCCCGCCCTCGCCGGCATCGTCATCGCCACCGGCGGCATGGCCGTCTGCTTCCTGCTCAACGCGGCGAGCTTCGCCGCCGTCATCGCCTCGCTGACCCGCCTCGACAGGACCGCCCTCACCCCCTCGGCGCCCGCCCCGCGCGCACCCGGCCAGCTGCGGGAGGGCCTCGACTACGTGCGGCGGACCCCGGTGCTGGCCGTGCCGCTGGTGATGATGGCGCTGGTCGGCTGCCTCGCCTACGAGTTCCAGGTGGTCCTGCCCATCGTCGCGAGCGAGACCTTCGGGGGCGACGCGAGCACCTACGGCTTCCTCACCGCCGCGATGGGCGTGGGCGCCGTGGTCGGCGGCCTCGGCATGGCCGCGTGGGGCCGCACCGGCATGTGGTCGCTCGCCGTCGCGGCGGCCGCGTTCGGCGTCGCGATGCTGGCGACCGCGCTGGCCCCCACGTTGGTGGTCGCGCTCGTGGGGATGGCGCTGGTCGGCGCCGCGAGCGTGGCGTTCCAGTCCACGGGCAACAGCACCCTGCAGCTGGCCTCCGCCCCGCACATGCGAGGGCGCGTCATGGCGCTGTGGGCGGTCGCGTTCCTCGGCTCCACACCGATCGGCGGCCCGATCGCCGGCTACGTCAGCCAGCACTTCGGCGGCCGCGCCGGGCTGGCGATGGGCGCCGTGGCCTGCCTGCTGGCGGCCGGGCTCACCGCAGTCGTCGCGCGCCGCGAGAAGCGGCGCACGGGCGCCGCGGCCGGGCAGGCGCTGCCCACCACCTGACGCCGTCAGGGGCGTTCCGGCGCGACGCCGACGACGGTCACCCCGGCCGCGCGGTACGGGTCGAGCACCTCCGGGTCGGCCTCGTCCGTGACGAGCGTCCACCCCGCGGGCAGCGGCGCCCAGCACGGCACCGCGTGCGGGGCCAGCTTGGTGGCGTCGGCGAGGACGACCACCCGGCGGGCCCGCTCGGCGACCTTCTCCTTCACCGCGGCCTCCGGCAGTGTCGGCTCGCCGACACCGTGCACCGGGTGCACGGCGTCGCCGCCGAGGAAGGCGACATCGACGACCAGCCGGTCCAGCGCCAGCGCCGCCAGCGGGCCGACCAGCCCGTGGCTCTTCGCGGTGACCGACCCGCCCACCAGCACGACCTCCAGTCCGGCCGCACCCGCGAGGAAGAGCGCGATCTCCGGACTGCGCGTCACCACGGTGAGCCCGTCGCGGCCCGGGAGGTGCTCGGCGAGCCGGGCGCAGGTCGAGCCGGAGTCGAGGAAGACCGTGCCGCTCTCGGGCAGCAGGCCCGCGGCGACCGCGCCGATCGCAGCCTTGGCGGCCGGTTCCAGCCGCACCCGCTCGCTGAGCTCGCGCTCGTGGAACGCCGCGGCCGTCACCGCCCCGCCGTAGGTCCGGGTCACCGCACCCTGGCGGGTCAGCCGGCCCAGGTCGCGGCGCACCGTCGACGGCGAGACGTCCAGCGCCGCGGCGAGGGCCTCGACGTGCGTGGTCCCGGCCCGCAGCAGCGCCAGCAGCCGCTCGTGCCGGGACCGGGTACCGCGGCGCAGCTCCGACACGACCGGTCAGCCGAGCACGAGGTCGGCCACGAGCAGCAGGGGGAGCGACGCCAGCCAGACGGCCGTGGTGATCCCCGACCAGCCGCGCAGCGCCGCCGTCCCGTCCAGCCCGGTGAACCGGGTGACGACCCAGAAGTACGAGTCGTTGAAGTAGCTCGTCACGAGCGCGCCCGCGCAGCACGCCAGCGCCGCGACCAGCGGGCTGAGCCCGAGCGAGCCGACCAGCGGCGCCGTCACGGATGCCGCGGTGATCATCGCGACCGTGCCGGACCCCTGCGCCAGGCGGACCAGCGTGGAGACCAGGAACGGCACCAGGACGCCGGGCAGGCTGATCGCCGCGATCGCCTCGGCCAGCGCGTCCCCCACGCCCGAGGACCGCAGGACCTGGCCGAGCGCGCCACCGGCACCGGTGATCAGGATGATCAGGCCGGCCGATGCCGCCCCGTCGGCCAGCCAGTTGTGCACCCGACCGCGCGGCGTCCACCGCGGGAGCAGCAGGTAGACCGCGAGCGCGATCCCGATGACCAGTGCGATGACCGGGTTGCCGATGAACGCGAGTGCCGCGGCCCAGTCGGAGGCGACGTAGCCCTCGCCGGTCAGGGCACCCTGGTTGTTGCGGTCGATCGCGGTGGCCACCGTGTTCGCCACGATGAGCAGCAACGGGACCAGCAGCGGGACGGACGCGAGGAGCGCGCCGACCCGGTGCGGCCGGGCGCCCTCGGGCGGAGTGCCGAGCTCGGACGGCGTCCCGGCGGCCTCGCCCGCGTCCTCGGTACCGGGTCCACCTTCGATCGTGGTGGTGCGCGCGGTGCCGCTCCCGCCGGTCGTCCCGTAGACCGCCGTGCGCACGGCCGGGCTGACCTCGCTCTCCAGCTTCGGGCCGAGCCACTTGGCGTACACGACGGCGACCGGCAGGAGGAGCACGGAGAACACCAGTCCGACGAGGATGAGACCGCCCAGGTCGGCGCCGATGATGCCGGCGACGCCGAGCGGTCCCGGGGTCGGCGGCACGAGGCAGTGGGTGATCGCCATGCCTGCGCCGAGCGCGAGGGCGAGCGTGACGTAGCCGCGCTGCTCGGCGCGGGCGATCGAGCGCGCCAGCGGATTCATGATCACGTATCCGGAGTCGCAGAACACCGGGATCGAGACGAGGGCGCCCGTGCTCGCCATCGCCCACGGTTCGCGGCCCTTGCCGAAGAGGCGCAGGAACGCGTGGGCGAGCGCGCCCGCCGCGCCGGACACCTCGAGGATCTTGCCGATCCCGACGCCGAGGCCGATCACGATGCCGATCGACGCGAGCGTGTTGCCGAAGCCGGTGGTGATCGAGGAGACGATGTCGCCCGCGTTCTGGCCTGCCACCGCGCCGGTGACGACCGCGGCGACGAGCAGCGCCACGAACGCGTCGAGCCGGGTCCGCAGGACCAGCACGATGATGGTCGCGATCCCGAGGACCAGTGCCAGTAGGAGTTGAAGGTCCACGTGGAGGGCTCTCCTCGTCGAGGGCGGTGATCGGGCCCGGTGATCGGGCCCGAGCCATCCTCGACCCGTGGAATTGCTCGAAGCAAGCACTTCAAGGTCACGAAGATGCGCAGATCGAGCAAGTCAGGCGCGTACGACGAGCGAGGCCGCCGCGGTGTCCGGGGTCAGGCCGACCTGTCCGGCCCGAAGTCGGACAGCTCCCGACCGGCGGAAGATGTGGCCGTGCCGGTGCGCGATCGCGACGGAGCGACCACCACCTCCACGCCCTTCTGCCGCAACCGACGCTGGTGCTCTGCCGGGGTGGCGGCGTCGACGATGACGACATCGAAGTCCGTGAGGGGGAGCAGGGCGTGCAGTGCACGGCGGTCGAACTTCGTGTGGTCGACGTAGAGGATCCGCTGAGCTGCGGATTCGAACATGGCGCGCTTGACCAGCACGGTGTCCTGCGTCTGGTGGAAGCAGACGTCGTCGGTGATCGCCGAGGTGGAGGTGATGAAGGTGTCGGCCCGGATGGCCTTGATCGCGGCGAGGGTCATCCCGCCCATGGTGGCGTCGCACCACCCGTAGTACTGACCGCCGAGCAGGTTGAGCGTGATCCCCGATTCCCGGGCGAGCTCGGCGGCGACGCTGAGGAAGTTGGTGATGACCGTCAACGGGGCGCGTGCGGGGAGCAGCCGAGCGAGGTAGATCCCGGTGGTCGAGTCCTCCATGAGGATGGCCTGGCCTGGCTCGACGTAGTCCAGGGCCGCGTGCGCGAGCGCCTCCTTGTCGGCCTGGTTCTGCCCGAGCCGGAACGCGGTGTTGGACTCGAAGAGGCTCGAGGCCAGGGCGGTGGCCTGACCGCGGGTCTTGCGCAGCACGCCCTGGTTCTCGAGCTCGTCGAGGTCGCGGTGCACGGTCATGACGCTGACGCCGAATCGCTCGGCCAGGGCCTCGATGCGGACGGTGCCCTCGGCGATGACGGTCTCTGCGATGCCGAACTGCCGGGTGCGCTGCTTCGAGGCCCGGGACGAGGACTGCTCGTCGGTGTCCACGATCGATCCCCTGATTCGCTGGCGATGGTCGGCACGGACCGCCGGGCCCGCGGGGGCGATCCTCCCACGGGCCCGGCAGCCGATCGGCGACTCAGGCACCGCCGGCGAGCTCCTCGTCGGCGATGTCACCGGTCCCGAGGTTTCGCTCGACCAGCGCCGGCAGCTGCTGCAGGAAGGCGTCCTTGCCGGTGACGACGTGATCCATGACGGTGTCGACGTTGGCGGTGGTCACCGGCGGCATCCGGTAGACGTACTCCTCCTCGACGGGCTGCCCCTCGACGATGCGCTTCGCGACTGCCAGGCCCGCGGCGAGCTCGACGCGGCCGTGCTGCAGCGACGTGCCGATGAAGTCGCCGTTCTGGACCGCGCGCAGGCCGTCCTCGATGCCGTCGATACCGACGACGGGGATGTCCTTGCCTGCCTCGTTCAGGGCTTGCACCGCGCCGAGACCCATGTCGTCGTTCTCGGCGACGATGCCGTCGACCTGGTCGCCGAAGCCGGCCAACCAGTTCTTCACCTTGTTGACGGCCTCGGCACGCTCCCAGTTCGCGGTGTCCTGTGCCAGCACCCGGATACCGGGGTACTCGCGCAGGACGTTCTCGATCCCCCGGGTGCGGCCGAGCTCCGGCGAGGAGCCCAGCGGCCCCTGCAGGATGACGATCTCGCCCTGCCCGCCGAGGCGCTCGGCCATCATCCGCATCTCCTGCTCGCCGGCGGCGACGTCGTCGGGCAGCACGGTCGCGGCGAGGCCGGCGTCCGCCGAGAGCGTGGTGTTGACGGCGAGGACGGGGATGCTCGCGGCCTCGGCCTGCGCGAGCTGCGGACCGAGGGAGTCGGCCTGCACCGGGACGATGATGATGGCGTCGACGCCCTGGTTGACCAGCTGTTCGACCTGGCTCGCCTGGGTGCTGACGTCGTCGCCCGCGGACGTCCACACCAGGTCGATGTCGTGGGCCGCGGCGTAGGCCTCCATGCCCTCGCGTCCCTGGCTGATGAACGAGGACATGTCGTAGACCGTGACGCCGATCTGCATGGCGGCGTCGGCGGCGGGGTCGCCTGCGCCGCATGCGGCGCTGGTGGTCAGGACGGCGGCGGTGCCGACGGCGGTGAACGCGCGGCGCAACTTCGTGATCATGTGGGGTCCTTCCGTGGTCCGCGGTTCAGGAACGGCGGTTGCTGGCCCAGACGTCGACGGCCACCGCCGCGACGATGAGCACGCCCTTGATGACGCTCTGCCAGTAGGCCGGGACGGTGAGCAGGTCGAAGCCGTTGTTGAGGGTCTGGATGAGCAGCAGCCCGAGCGCGGTGCCCCAGATCGAGCCGCGCCCGCCCATCAGGCTGGCGCCGCCGATCACGACGGCCGCGATCGCGTCGAGCTCGTAGCCGGTGCCCAGGGTGGGTGGACCGGAGATCACGCGGGAGGCGAGGATGACCCCGGAGAGCCCGGCGAGCAGCCCGCTGAAGGCGTAGACGCTGAACAGGACGCGGCGGACCTTGATGCCGGCGAGTTCGGCGGCGACCCGGTTGCCACCGACGGCATAGACGCGCATCCCGTACGCCGTGCGCGACATGACCAGGGCGAGCGCCACGATCCCGACGATCATGACGAGCACCGGGACCTGGACGCCCAGGACACGGGTGTTGGCGATCGCGCCGAAGTTCTCCGGGAGCCCGTTGATCGGGGCGCCGGCGCCGATGACGAACGCCAGCCCGGAGCCCGTGGTGAGCATGCCGAGGGTCGCCACGAACGGCGGGACGTTGAGCCGGGAGACCAGGAAGCCGTTCACCGCGCCCGCGGCGAGCCCGACGAGGAGGCCCACGAGCACGGCCAGGGCGAGCCGTTCGGGATGGTCCTTCACGGTGGCGGCGGCGGCCATCGCGCTGACGGCGATGACGCTGCCGACGGACAGGTCGATGCCGCCGGTGAGGATGACCAGGGTCTGGCCGAGCGCGATGAGCGCGAACGGCGCGGCCGCGATCGCGATCGTCTGCCAGTTCTCCAGCGTGCCGAAGCGCGCGCTGCGGTAGCTGAAGTAGGCGATGACCAGCAGCATCACCACGACCATTGCGTGCCGGGTGAGCAGGTCCTGGACCCAGGTGCTGCGGAACCGGCGGGCCGTGGCGGCTTCTGCGGGGCGGGTCGGGGTGGGCGGGCTCGTCTGTTGCACGGTCATGTCAGGCCGTCCTTGGCGCTGAGGTGGTCAGGGGCTGGGGCTCGCCGGTCTCGGGATCGGATCCGGCGGCGAGGTGGAAGATCGTGCGTTGCACGTCGGGCGCATCGAGGGCTGCGCGGTCGAGCTCGCCGGCGACCGCGCCGCCGCGCATCACCAGAACCCGGTGGGACAGCCCGAGCACCTCGGGCATGTCCGAGGAGGCCATGACGACGGCCATCCCGGCGGCGGCGAGCTCGGCGACGAGGCGGTAGATCTCGCTGCGGGCGCCGACGTCCACGCCGCGGGTGGGCTCGTCGAGCAGCAGGACGTCGACGTGCTGGGTGAGCCAGCGGGCCAGCACGACCTTCTGCTGGTTGCCGCCGGAGAGGGTGGCCACCTGCTGGGACAGCCCGCGGCTGCGCAGCCCGACCGACTCCATGACCTCGCCGATGCGCCGCTGCCGGTGCCGCGGGCGCAGCCAGCCGCCGGTGCAGAACGTCGGCAGCCGCGGCAGCGAGCCGTTGTCGAGCACGCTCATCGAGAGCACCAGGCCCGCGCCCTTGCGGTCCTCGGGGACCAGCGCCATGCCCGCGGCGATCGACCCGGCGGGGGACGGGCGCGCCGGCCGGCCGCCGACGCGGACCTCGCCACCGACCCGCCGTCGCGCCCCGAAGATCGACTCGAGGAGCTCGGTGCGGCCGGCCCCGACCAGTCCGGCGAGCCCGACGACCTCGCCCGGCCGGGCGGTGAAGCTGACCGGCTCGGCGAACCCGGCGACGTGCAGCCGGTCGACCTCGAGGACCGGGGCGCCGCCGCCGGGCTCGACGGTCGCAGGGAACAGCCCGCCGAGCTCGCGGCCGATCATCGCGGCCACGATCTCGTCGTCGGCCAGGTCGGCGACCGCGCGGTCGAGGACGAGCTCGCCGTCGCGCAGCACCACCGCCCGGTCCGCGACCGCGCGGATCTCCTCCATCTTGTGCGTGGTGTAGAGCATCGCCACGCCACGCTCGCGCAGCTTGCCGACCACGCCGTAGAGGCGGTCCACCTCGCGCTCGGGGATGGCGGAGGTGGGCTCGTCGAGCAGCAGGACCCGGGCGCCCCAGCTGGAGTTCTTGACGATCTCGACGAGCTGGCACAGCGCCACGCCGAGCCGCCGCATCGGAGTGGCGGGGTCGATGTCGACGTCGAACACGGCGAGCATCTCGCGGGCCTGCGCGGCCATCCGGCGGCGGTCCAGCAGCCCCACGCGGGTGCGCAGCTCGCGGCCGAGGAAGAGGTTCTCGTAGACGGTCATGTCGCTGATCGGGGCGAGCTCCTGGGGCACGATCGCGACGCCGAGGCCCCTGGCCTCCCGCGGATCGGCCCGGTGCAGCGGGCGGCCCGCCACCAGGACCTCGCCGGTGTCCGGGCGCACCAGCCCGGACACGATCTTCATCAGGGTGGACTTGCCGGCGCCGTTCTCCCCGGCCAGGGCCGTGACGGTGCCCGGGTCGAGGGCGAGCGACACCCCCTTCAGGACCGGGACCCCGCCGAAGGCCTTGACCAGTCCGCGGCATTCCAGGGTGGTGTCCGCCATGACGCCTCCGCTGTCCGCGCCAACGAAGGCGCTGTTCTCACATGGCATGCGTTGTTCCGCACATCATTCACGTGAGAAACCCCGTGTCAAGGGTTGCTAACGAGAAATCTCACGTGTCTACTGTTAAAGGCAACGTTTCTCGTGTTGGAGCCGCACTGGGCGGCCGACCACCCTCGGAGGCGCTCGATGTCCGACAAGCCCATCGCCCTCGGCAACGACGATGCGGCGATCGCCCTGAGCGAGGTGCTCGCCGAGCACCTCGCTGCCCGGGGCTTCCGCGTCGACCGTTACGGGCCCGCCACCGCATCCGCGGCCGGCGAGGACTACCCCGACGTCGCGGTGCAGGTCGCCCAGCGCGTCGCCGACGGCACCCACGACCGCGCGGTGCTGCTGTGCGGCACCGGGATCGGGATGGCCATCGCGGCCAACAAGGTGCCCGGCGTGCGGGCCGCGCAGGCCGCGGACACCTACAGCGCGGAGCGCGCCCGCAAGTCCAACGACGCTCAGGTGCTCGCCATCGGCGCGCGCACCGTCGGCCCCGAGCTGGCCCGAGCGATCGTCGACGCCTGGCTGGCCAGCGAGTACGAGGGCGGCCGGTCGGCGTCGAAGGTGGCCAAGCTCGTCGCCCTGGACGGCGCCCGGGCGGCGGTCCGATGAGCGCAGGCGCGCCGGCCCGCCCCCGCGAGGTCGCGATCCTCGGCGCCGGTGCGATGGGGTCGGCGCTGGCCACCCCGTTCCGCGACGCCGGGTGGGGCGTGCGGCTGTGGGGCACCTGGCTCGACGACCACCTGCTCGCGGCCTGCCGGGCCGGCGAGCCGCACCCCCGCACCGGGGTGCCGCTCGCGCCGGGGACCCGGCTGTTCACCGCCGCCGATCTGGACGCCGCGCTCGACGGCGCGGAGCTCGTGGTGCTCGCCGTCGCCTCCGGCGGCGTCGAGGAGGTTGCCCGCCGCGCGGCCCCGGCGATGGCGGGCACGCGCGCGGTGCTGCTGACCAGCAAGGGCTTCGCGCCGGACGCCGCGGGCCGGATCCGGCTGCTCCCCGAGGCGGTGCGGGCCGCCGCCGCCGAGCGCGGCGTCACGCCCCCGCCGGTGATCGCCGTCGGCGGGCCGTGCAAGGCCAACGAGGTCGCCGCGGGCCGGCCGACCGCCGCCGTGTTCGCGGCCGCCGACCGCGCGCTCGCCGCCGAGGTCGCCAAGAGCGTCGCCACCCCCGGCTACCGTGCGGAGAGCAGCGCCGACGAGGTCGGTGTGGAGGTGTGCGCGCCGATGAAGAACGTGTATGCGATCGCCCTCGGCGTCGCCGACGGTCGCTCCGAACGCGACGGCACGCCGTGGCACGACCTCAAGGCCGCGGTGTTCGCGAAGGCCGTGGGCGAACTGGTCCTGCTCACCGAGCTCGTCGGGGGCCGCGCCGACACCGCGGTCGGGCTGGCCGGGGTCGGCGACCTCGAGGTCACCGGGCTGTCCGGGCGCAACAAGGTCTATGGCACCCGGATCGGGCGCGGCGAAACCGCGCGGGCCGCGCTCGCGGCGATGCAGGGCGCGGAGCAGACCGTCGAGGGGGTGCCCGCGGCCGCGCTGGCGGCCCGCCTGGTGGACCAGCGTGCCCCCGACGCGTGGCCGCGGCTGCCGCTGCTGCGCGCCGTGCGCGCCATCCTCGCCGACGAGCACGACCCCGTCGAGCTGCTGGTCGAGGCCGCGCTCCCCCAGCACTGAACGAAGTCGACCCGATCGGAGACCCCCGTGCCCACCAGGACCCCCGTCGTGATCGGTGTGGACTGCTCCACCACCGGGGCGAAGGCCGTCGCCTTCGACGCGGCCGGCGCGGCCGTCGCCCAGGCCCGTCGCGGGTACGGCCGACGCAGCCCCCGCCTCGGCTGGCAGGAACAGGATCCGCAGGACTGGTGGGACGCGGCCTGCGGCGCGCTCACCGAGCTCGCCGCGCTGCTCGCCGCAGGCGGCCACGAACCCGTCGGTCTCGCACTCACCCACCAGCGGGAGACCTTCGCCTGCCTCGATGCGGACGGCCACCCCGTCCGGCCGGCGGTGATGTGGCTCGACACCCGGGCCGGCGAGCAGATCGCCCGGCTCGGCAGCACCGCCGTCCACGAGCGGTCCGGCAAGCCGGCGTCGACCACGCCGAGTCTGTACAAGCTCGCATGGCTAGCCGAGCACGAGCCCGCGGCGCTGGCCCGCACCGCCACCGTCGTGGACGTGCACGGGTTCCTGGTCGGCAGGCTGACCGGGGAGCGCGCCACCAGCTGGGCCAGCGCCGACCCGCTTTCCCTGCTGGACATGCTCAATTTCGACTGGGATGCCGGCCTGCTCGCGGCGGCCGGACTGCACCCCGACCAGCTTCCGCGGCTCGTGCCGCCCGGCGCGGTCCTCGGCGGTGTGACCAAGGATGCCGCGGCGGCGACCGGCCTGCCCCCGGACCTGCCCGTCGTGGCCGGCGCCGGCGACGGGCAGTGCGCCGGCCTCGGCGCCGCGGTCGACGCGGCAACGGCCTACCTCAACCTCGGCACCGGCCTCACCCTCGGCACCCACAGCGACGACTACGTGTGGACGCGCGCCTTCCGCACCCTGGCCAGCCCGGTCGCCGGCGCCTACACCCTCGAGGCGCTGCTGTCCTCGGGCGCGCTGTCCATCGCGTGGCTGCGCGACCTCGTGGCGAGCCCGGACGCGGCCACCGGTCGCGGCGAGATCGAGCTCGGCGAGCTGGCCGCCGCGGTCCCGCCGGGGGCCCGCGGGCTGCTCTACCTGCCCTACCTGACCAGCGCGGAGTCCCCGCACTGGGACCCCGACGCGCGGGCCTGCTTCATCGGGCTCTCCGACGGCCACGGCCGGGCCGAGATGTTCCGCGCGGTGCTCGAGGGCCTCGCCTACGAGGAGCGCCTCACCGTCGAGCTCGTCGAGCAGGCCACCGCCCGCCCGATCGAGCGCGTCGTGGTGATGGGCGGTGCCTCCCGCTCACCGGTGCTCACCCAGCTGCTCGCCGACGTCCTCGAGCGGCCGGTTGCGATCAGCGCCGCGGTCGAGACCACCGCGCTCGGTGCGGCGATGCTCGCTGCCGCAGGCGTCGGGCTGGCCGGTGTCACCGACCTGCCCGCGACCGCGACCCGGATGAGCCGGGTGGCCGAGGTCCGCACCCCCGATCCGGCGGTCCGTGGGCGCTACCGGCAGGCCTACGCGGTGTACCGCGACCTCTACCCGACCCTCAAGCCCTTGTTCCCGCGGCTGTCCGCCCTGCGCGACGAGCTGCCCGGCGAGGAGACCATCCCATGACCGGCCCCGCCCGACCTCGACCTCAACCGAGTCAGGCGAGCACGACGAGCGCGCCTGCCCCGATCACGGCGTACACCGCGGCGAGGGCCGCCCGGCGCCGCGCCACGCCGCGATCCGGCCCGTCCTCGCCCGTGGGCGCCCACCCCAGCGTCGGCCAGCGCAGGACCGCGCCGGCGAGGCCGAACCCGACCGCACCCACCGCGACCACCCACAGCCACGACAGCGGAACGGGCGGGGGCGCCACGGCCCGCACCGCCGCGAGCGCCACGACCGCCTCCACGCCTGCGCTGACCAGCACGTACCGGTCGGGGGCCGCGAACCGGACCGACCACGCCCGCAACACCTGCCCGGTGACCATCGCGAGCGCGACCACCAGCACGACGGGCCCGACCACAGCACTCACGCGTCCGCTCCGATCCGTGCCAGCAGGCTGAACCCGGCCCGCGTCACGTGGTTCGGCGACTCGCCCACCGCGGAGAGCACGGCGACGCCCACTCCCGCCTGTCGATCGATCCCGATGAACGCGGTGAAGCCACCGGTGCCGCCGTTGTGCCACACCACCTCGTGCCCGGTCTCGGGGTCGGTCCGGGTGAACCAGGCCCAGCCGATGCGGTCCTCCTCGTCGAAGGGCAGGCGCGGGGCGAGGGCGTCGATCCCGGGTGCCTCGCCGGTGAGCAGCGCGCGGGCGAGCACGGCCATGTCCGTCACGTCGGCCCGCACGGCACCCGCAGGTGCCGCCGCCTCGCCGAGCCACGGGTCGGCGCGGCGGCCACCCCCGGTCTCGCCGATCACGTCACCTGGGCCGAGCTCGGCCGCGGACACCGGGACGATCGTGTCCTGCATCCCGAGCGGCCCGAGCACCCGCTCGGCCAGCAGTTGCGGGTATGACGCGCCGGCCGCCGCGGCGAGCGCGGCGCCCAGCAGCTCGAACCCGGTGTTGGAGTAGGTGGCGGGCGGCTCGGTGAGCTCGGCACCCTCGAGCGATGCGAGCCGCTCGGCGAGCGTCGCGTCGTAGGGGTTGGCGGCGGCCAGCGATCCCCAGTAGTTGCGCAGGAACTGCCCCATCGTCTCGGGCTGCGACGTCAGGCCCGAGTGGTGCGTGGCGAGCTGCGCGAGGGTGACGTCGGCGAGCGGCGGGTCGAGCGGGAGCAGGGCACCCACGCGGGTCTCGGGCGTCACCTCGCCCCGGCCGATCATGTCCGCGAACAGCAGGCCGGTGAGGCCCTTGCTGATCGAGCCGATCTCGAACCGGTCCTGCAGGCCGGCGCCGATCGCGGCGGTACGCACGTCCTGCGCGGTCACGGCCGCGACGGCCAGCGCGGGCCGGTCCGGCCCGATGACGTCGCGCGCCAGCTCGGCCAACCCGGCGTCGCCGACGTGCCCGCTCGGCAGCGGTCCCGGGGCCGGGCGCCAGAGCAGCCCGGCCGCCAGCGCCGGCAGGACGCACATCACGATCACGAGCACGCGCCGCCCGGTGCCAGGAGCTCTCCCCGTGGGGGTCACGACGCGCCCGTTCACAGCGCGGTCACGATCGCGACGAGCAGCGGCACGATGCGCTCCGCGGGAACCTGGACCTGGCCGCGGCCGCTCGAGCGCAGCCATCCGGCACCGGTGAGCGTGCGCACGTGGTGGTAGACCTGCCCGGTGGTCCCCATGCCCGCCAGCTCGGCGAGCGCGGCCGGGCTCGTGTGCCCGTTCAGCACGGCGAGCAGGAGCCGCAGGCGCACGGGGTGTCCCAGCGCAGCGAGGCGCGCCGCCGCGCTGCCCGTGGCACCCTCGTCGAGCGCGAGGAGGGCCTGGGTTGCGAGGCCGTACTGCCATTCGGCGCGGCCGGCGGCCGTGTCGACGGTCCCGGCGAGCACGACTCCGCCGCCCTCGACGCCGGCCAGCTGCTCCCGCAGGCCCTGCAGCACCCAGTAGACGCCTGCGTCCGCGGGCCCCGATGGCGGTTCCTCGGACGCGGTCTCGATCCCGAGCCGGGCCTCGACGGCGCGCAGCCGGGCGTCGAGGTCACGCCACGGCTCAGCGGTCATGCACCAACTATTACGAATTTACGTAATTCCCGCAAGCCCGGTCACGGCAACTCGGCGGGACCCTCCTGCGGCACCATGCCGAGCTGGTCGGCGACGGCGCCGAGCACGTCCTGGACGGCGATCGTGTCGACGAGCGGCATCACGGCGCTCTCCGGCCGCCCCGCGAGCACGCCGTCGGTGACCTCCCGCAGCTCGTGCGCGTAACCGGCGCCGGTGGCCGGTGCCGTGATCTCCTCGGGGTCCCGGCCGGTGCGGTGCAGCACGATCGTGTCGGGGTGGTGGAAGCGCGGCAGGACGTCGATCCAGCCGGCGCTGCCGAACACCCGCATCTGTCCGGGCGTGGCGCAACGCAGCGACGTGAACAGCGAGGCCGTGCGGCCGTCGGCCCAGCCGAGCAGCACCGCCTCCTCGACGTCCACGCCCGACGGCGCGAGGGTGCCGTGCGCGACGACGGTGTCGGGCGCGCCGAACAGCATCTGGGCGAACGAGACCGGGTACACCGTCAGGTCGAACAGCGCGCCGCCACCCGCGGCGATGTTGTAGAAGCGGTCCTGCGGATCGATGGGGGCGTTCACGCCCAGCTCGCCCTGCACGCTGCGGACGTCCCCAATCGCGCCGGCCGCGAGCAGCTCACGCAGGCGCACGACCGCGGGCTGGAAGCGCGTCCACATCGCCTCCATCACGAACACGCCGGCCTCCGTGGCGGCCGCGGCGATCTCGCGGGTGGCCGCGGGCGTGACCGTGAACGCCTTCTCGACCAGCAGCGCCTTCCCCGCCTTCAACGCCGCCAGCGCCACCGCGCGGTGCTGCGGGTGCGGCGTGGCGATGTAGAGCGCGTCGACCTCGTCGTCCTCGACGATCGCCCGGTAGGAGCCGTGGGCACGGCCGATGCCGTTCGCCGCGGCGAAGGCCTGGGCACGCTCGGCCGACCGGGACGCGACGGCGACGACCTCCGCATCGGGCAGGTGCGCGAAATCGCGCACCACCTTCGCGGCGATCCGGCCCGGGCCCACCACTCCCCAACGAACGCTGTTCATGCCGTCCATCCTCACCCACGGCCCTCCACAGCTGTGGACAACCCCGCGTCTCACACCGAGTCGCCGCCGGGCCCTGTCACCACAATTGCTTTCCGCCCGCCGACCTCGTCTCAGATGTCGAGGCCGTACAGGGATGCCGCATTGGCCGACGAGAACTTCTGGCGCTCCGCATCGGATGCGAACTCCCCCAGGAAGGAATCGATCTCCTCGCGGGTCGGCTGCTGGAAGGGGTAGTCGGTGGAGAAGATCAGCCGGTCGACGGAGGTCACCGACAGGGCGTGCTGCAGGAGCGCCGGGTTGAGCATGCCGGAGGTGGTGATGAAGAAGTTCGACCGCATGTAGTCGGACACCGATCGCTGCAATCCGGCGACGCGGGAAAGGCTGTCGGCCCGGTCCAACCAGAACAGCAGCATCTCCCCCCAGTGGCCGAGCACGACCTGGAGGTCGGGATGCCGGTCGAAGGTACCGCGGAGTACCAGCCGCAGCGCCGCCGTCGCGGCGTCCAGGTGCCACCCCCATCCGAAGGTGGCGAGGGCGAGATCGGTCATGGGATCGAAACCGCGGTAGGACGCGTCCCGAACAGCAGTCGACGGAATCTGAGGATGGATGAACACCGGTTGGCCGAGCTCGGATGCGGCCGCGAAGAAGTCGTCGTAGACGGGATCGTCGAGGACGAGGTCTCCCGAGCGGCCGTAGACCATGGTGCCCACGTGACCCGTGGCCGCCGCTCGTTCGAGCTCGCCTGCAACATCTCGTGGCGACGACATGGGCAGCGTGGACAACGATCGGAACCGGGACGGGTTGCTGCGGACGGCCGCCGCGGCGACGTCGTTCGCGGCGCGGCTCAGGTGCAGGGCATCCGCGGGGGGCAGCGGCTGGGTCCCCGGTGGCGTCAGGGCGAGGATCGACACGTCGATGCCTTGAGCGTCCATGGCCGCGATTCGGCCTGCCCCCAGGTCCTCCAGGCGCTGCCGGTTGTCACCCATCTCGTTGAAGGCCAGGCTCTCGTCGCGATCCTGGTGCGGCACGGCGCCGAGAGCGGCGGCCAGCTCGGGCATGACCCAGTGTTCCTCGATGGCGATGAGCGTCACGACCATCATCCTGCTCGCCCTGGACCAGCGCTTCTGAGCGGCCTGGCCTCACGGGGACCAGGTCCGTGTAGCGGCCCCCGAACCGGGAATGGGTTAGACGCTGAGGTCGGAGGTGAGTGTTGTGAGCGGTTCGAAACGATCCGGCGACGTGGGAGTGGGGCGGTCGCCGGTGCTGCGCTGGCACTTCCCGTCCTCGGCCGCCGCGGTGGGGCGCATGCGGCAGGAGCTCGACACCGCCCTCAGCCGGCTGGACGCGTCCGGCGACAGCCACGATGCGGTACTCCTCGTCGCCAACGAGCTCGCCGCGAACGCCGTCGAGCACGGCGACGGCGAGGTGGACGTGCGGGCCACGTTCTCCGACGGATCCGTTCGGATCGCCGTCAGCGACGCCTCTCCCGACCCGCCGCGGATTCGCCCACCGAGCCTGTCGGCACTGCGGGGGCGGGGCCTGCGGGTGATCGACGGTCTGGCGACGCGGTGGAGTTGGAGCGCCGACAGCACAGGGAAGACGGTGTGGGCGGAAGTGCCGACCGATGGTGGGCTCGGCGGACGATGATGGCCGCTCACCGCTCGTGACGTCGCCGCCCGTGCGGCGCACGCAGCTCCACGCTCGAGCGGTGCCCCCGCCTGACGCGATGGCGCCCGCGGCGGAAGTACCGCCGGAGCCATCGCACCAAGTTGATCATGAAGGCGAGGCTACCCAGCCCGACACGATGGGTGAGCGGGGCAGTTACGAACCGTGAGCGGCCATCCCCGCCGGTGGCTCGACGGGCAGCACCCGTGCCGATGTGGCGCACACCACCGAGCCGGCCCGCGAGAAGAGGCCAGCAGTTGTCCGCTTCTGCCGAGATCCTGGCGCCGCCGGGTACTGGTCCACCTCCCGCGCCGCTCGACACCCTGCAGACCGACGGGACGGAGACGAGACGATGCGCGCTCCGACGCAGACCATCGGTGCGCGGGCGCTGGGCCGCGCGATGCTCGCCCGGCAGTTCCTGCTCGAGCGGGCCGACGTCCCGGTCGTCGATGCCGTCACACACCTGTGCGGCCTGCAGGCCCAGGAACCGCAGGAACCCTTCGTCGGGCTCTGGTCGCGGCTGCGCTCGTTCGACCCGGCAACGCTGTCGGGTCTGCTCGTGGACCGGCAGGTGGTGCGCACCCACCTCATGCGACGCACGGTCCACCTGGTCACGGCCCGGGACGCGCTGGCATGGCGATCGCGCCACGACGCGATGCTGCGGCAGCGGGTGCTGGGGGTGTACCGGCGCGAGCTCGCCGGGATCGATCTCGATGAGCTCGCCGCGGCGGGCCGCGCGGTCATGGCCGACGGCAGGTCCCGCTCCATGTCCGAGCTCGGGCGCGTGCTCGCCGAACACCGGCCGGGGCCGGGACCGCGCGTGCTCGGCGAGACCGTGGTCGCCGCCCTCGTCCCGATGGTGCAACTCCCGCCCCGCGGGCTGTGGCGCACGATCGCCGGTGTCCAGAACGTTCCGATGTCGTCCTGGCTGGGCCGGGAGGTCGAGCCGTCGGCCGCGGACGGAGCCGACCCGGTCGGGAAGACGCTGGTGCGGCGCTACCTCGCCGCGTTCGGCCCTGCGGCCACCGCCGACCTGCGTGCCTGGTGCGGCCTCGCCGGGCTGCCCCGCGCGGTGGCGGCGGTCCGCGACGAGCTGATCTCCTTCCGGGACGAGCGCGGCCGCGTCCTCCTCGACCTCCCCGACGCGCCCCGCCCCGACCCCGACACCCCGGCCCCGGTGCGCTTCCTGCCGGCGTTCGACAACGCGATCCTGGGCTACGACGACCGCAGTCGGATCGTCGACGACGCCCACCGCGGCCTGTCGGTGGCCGGCGAACGGCCAGTGCTGGTCGACGGCCGTGTCGCCGCCACCTGGACGGTCGAGGCCGGCGCCGTGACCGTCACCCCGCTGCGCCGCCTCTCCCGAACCGACCGCACAGCCGTAGCCGAGGAGGGCCGAGTACTGGCGGCATTCCTGTCAGACGGAGAACACCACCGCGTCCAGGTCTCCCCGTGACGCTGGTTGCCGTGCCCTACGCCGTCAGCAGCCGCTCACTCAGGTCCCAGAGGCGTCGTGCCGATCCCGGGTCCACGGCGTGCGGCACGACGTCGGACGTGACGATCGGTTCGGTGCCGAAGTCGATGGGCTCCGGTGCGTCGTCCAGTGGCGAGATGTCGTTGTCCTTCAGGTAGACACCGCCGATGCCGGCGAGCTGCGGGCCGGCCGCGGCGAACACGATGGTGGCCGCGCCCTGTTGCGGCGTCTTCATCTCACGGTCGGGATCGATGACCGGCCGACCGGACTCGTCGATCAGCCCCATCGCCAGGTTCATGGCCCGCACATGGTCCTCGGGCATCGAGTTGCCCAGGTTCGTGCTCACGACGACCCCCGGGTGCACGGCGTAGCCGCGGATCCCCGCGTCGGCCCACCGGCGGTCCAACTCGACGGCGAACAGCACGTTGGCGGTCTTGGACTGGCCGTAGGCGAGCATTCCGTCGTAGCCGGTGGTGAAGTGCGGGTCGTCCCACCGGATGTCGGAGAGCCGGTGACCCCCGGACGACACGTTGACCACCCGGGCGCCGTGGGCAGCGCGCAGCGCGGGCAGCAGACCCAGGGTCAGCTGGAAGTGACCGAGGTGGTTGGTCGCGAACTGCGACTCGTAGCCGCGGGCGTCGCGCACCAGCGGACCTCCCATGAGGCCGGCGCCGTTGACCAGGATGTGGAGGGGACGGCCGGAATCGAGGTAGCGGGTGGCGAAGGCGTCGACCGACGTCGGGTCGAGGAGGTCCAGCCGGCCGATCTCGACGCGCTCGACCCCGGCCAGCGCCGGCGCTGCCCGGTCCGGGTTGCGCGAGCCGACGGTCACGGACGCGCCGGCCTTGCTGAGCGCTCGGGTGACCTCCAGGCCGAGCCCGACGTGGCCGCCGGTGACGATGGCGTTCGTGCCGGCCAGATCGACGTCCTGGAGGACCTCGTCGGCGGTCGATGCCGCCGTGAAGCCGGAGCCGATGGGGTGCTGCTTCTGAACCATGCCACCACTGTGCGAGCACCTGTCCGTACTGTGAATGGTTGACGGTCCGCATTTATTGCGCGACCGTACGGAAGTGCCGGGCGATCAGCTCTCCGAGGTGTTCGACCTCGTGGAGGTCCGCGGTGTGGTGTCGGGGGGCTTCGCGATGCGGGGCCCGTGGGTGTCGCGCGCGGCCACCGGCGGCCGGCTGAAGTACCTCGCGATCGTCTGCGGGCGGGCCCGGCTGACCACCGACGGCGGCGACGGGCCGATCGAGCTCGGGCGGGGCGACGTCGCCATCCTGAACGACAGGACATGGCTGGAGCTCGAAGGCGGCGACGGCGACGGGCCGCGCCGCGAGATCGAGCCCGAAGCGGACTTCACCCGCCTCGTCGGCGCCGACTCCGGTACCGACGACATCGTCATCGGCGGTCACGTCGACCTCAACCCGGCCGGTCGGGCGCTGCTGCTGCAAGCTCTCCCGCCGGTCGGGCACGTACGGGGAGCGGCTGCCACTGCGGCCCGTCTGCGCGGCAGCCTCGACCGGCTCCTCGATGAGGCGACCGGGCACCGGATGGGCTCGGCGTTCGCGATACGGCAGTACGGCCAGCTCCTGCTGCTGGAGGTGCTGCGGGCCTACGTCGACCAGGCGGAGCTGCCCCCGGGATGGCTACGGGTGCTCACCGACGAGCGGTTGCGTCCGGCGGTCGGCCTCCTGCACGCCGAACCCGGAAGGCGCTGGGGGCTGGAGGAATTGGCGCGGGCCGCCGCGATGTCGCGGACGTCGTTCGCCGAGCGCTTCCGGACCGTGGCGGGCGTACCGCCGCTGACCTACCTCAGCCGGTGGCGGATGCTGCTGGCGCAGCGCGCTCTTCGGGACGGCGATGTCCGCATCGGAGCGCTGGCGGTCGAGCTGGGCTACTCGTCGGACAGCGCCTTCAGCACCGCGTTCACACGGGAGGTGGGGGAGTCGCCGCTGCGCTACCGGCGCCGGATGCGCGGCTGATCGTCCCCCGAACGAGAGAAGGAAGTTGGTCAGCCGCGCAGCCGGACGAGCATCTTTCCGACGTTGGCGCCGCGGAGCACGCCCAGGAGGGCCGCCGGCGCCTCGTCGAGGCCCTCGACCACGGTCTGCTCCGTGTGCAGGCTGCCGTCGGCCAGCAGCGGAGCGGCCAGCCCGATGAACTCCCCGAACCGGTGCAGGTGGTCGCCCACCTGCATCCCGCGCAGCGACAGCCGCTTGCTCACGGCGTCGATCAGGTTGCTCGGCCCGGGTACGGGCTCCGTGGCGTTGTACCCGCTGATCGCCCCGATCAGGGCGGCCCGGCCGTTGACGCGCAGGGCACCGATCGCCGCTTCCAGGTGCTCGCCGCCGACGTGGTCGAGGTAGACGTCGATCCCGTCGGGCGCGACAGCGGCCAGCTGGGCCGCGATGGGACCGGCGCGGTGGTCGACGGCAGCGTCGAACCCGAAGTCGCTCACCACCTTCTTCACCTTCTCCGGCCCTCCTGCGGAGCCGATCACGCGCGAGGCACCGAACCGGCGGGCCAGCTGTCCTGCCACGCTGCCGACGGCGCCGGCCGCGGCGGAGACGAACACGACGTCGCCGTCACGCACGGGAGCGATCTCGGTGAGCGCGATGTACGCGGTGAGCCCGGTCGTGCCGAGCGGGCCGAGGTAGGCCTGCGCGGGGGCGAGGGCGGTGTCCACCACGGTCGCGGCCTCCGCGTCGAGGACGGCGTGCTCGCGCCAGCCGAGGAAGTGCGCGACGGTGGCGCCCACGGGGACGCCGGGAGCGCGGCTGGCGACGACCTCACCGACCGCCGAGCCCTCCAGCGGGGCGCCGATCGCGAAGGGTGGCAGCACGGGCGACGGGATGTCGTCCATCCGGCCCCGCATGTACGGGTCCACCGACATCCAGGTGTTGCGCACCAGGACCTGCCCGTCGCTCAGCGCGGACAGCGGGGCGTGGGCGAGCGCGAAGTCCTCCGGGCGGGGCTCGCCCACCGGGCGCGCGGCCAGCCGGATCTCGCGGGTGGTGGGGAGGGTGGCGTTCATCTTCTCGTTCCTCTCGTGTGTTCTCGCTGCGACAGGACCCACCGTGCGCCGGCGGTGTTCGGATCCGGCTCGGGTCCTGTTGTGATCCCGTTCGGACGCGCCGGGCTACCGTCGGGACGTGCGTTTCGGGGTGCTGGGACCGCTGGACGTGCGGACGGCGGACGGGCGGGCGGTGCGGGTGCCCGAGTTGAAGGTCCGCGCGTTGCTCGCGGCCCTGCTCGCCCAGGACGGACACCCGGTGTCGGCCGATCGGCTGGCCGAGGACCTGTGGGCCGGCGGGCGACGGCCTGGCAGCCCCGTCCGCGCTGTGCAGGCGAAGGTGTCGCAGCTGCGCAGGGCGCTGGCGGACGCCGAGCCGGGCGGCCGCGAGCTGGTGGCGTCCGTGGCGTCCGGGTACGTCCTCGACGTCGGCGACGAGGCGGTGGACGCCGCGCGGTTCGCCGCGCTCGCTGCGCAGGCCCGCGCCACGCCGGATCCCGCCGCGAAGGCTGCGCTGCTCGCGGACGCGCTCGCGCTCTGGCGCGGCCCGGCGTTCGCCGACTTCCGCGACGAGGAGTTCGCCCGGGCCGCGATGGCCCGCCTCGACGAGCAGCGGCTCACCGTCGTCGAGGAACTCGCCGAGGCCCGCCTCGCCCTCGGCGAGCACGCGCTGCTGGCCGACGACCTCGGCGACCTGGTGGCGCAGCACCCGCTGCGGGAACGGCTGCGGGCCGCCCACGTACTCGCGCTCTACCGCGCGGGCCGGCAGGGCGAGGCGCTGGGGAGCTTCGGGACGCTCCGCACGCGGCTGGTCGAGGAACTGGGCCTCGACCCCGGTCCGGAGCTGGTCGCGCTCCACCAGGCGATCCTCGGGCACGATCCCGCGCTGGCGGCCGTGCCGGTGCCCGCGACGTCGAGCGCCCGCCCCCGCGGCAACCTGCCGGCGCCGGTGACCGGGCTGGTCGGCCGGTCCGCGGCGGTCGCGGCGGCACGTGACCGGCTCGCGACGGGTCGGCTGGTGACGCTGACCGGCCCGGGCGGGGTCGGCAAGACCCGGCTCGCGCTGGAGGTCGCCTCGCAGGTCGCCGGGGAGTTCGCCGACGGCGCGTGGTTCGTCGACCTCACCGCGATCGGAGCGGGCCACCGTGCGGACGCGTCCGTGGCAGGGGTGGCCGAGCTGGTGGCGGCGGTGCTGGGGATCCGCGACGAGACCGGCGGGCGCCCCGCCGACCTGACCCATCAGCTGTGCGACGCGCTGCGGTCCCAGGCTCTGCTGCTCGTGCTGGACAACTGCGAGCACGTCGTCGAGCGGGCCGCCGGGCTCGTCGCGGCACTGCTCGCGGCCGCGCCGGGGTTGCGCGTGCTGGCCACCAGCCGCGAGCCGCTCGCCGTGGCCGGGGAGACACTGCAGGAGGTCCCGCCGCTGGGCCTGCCCGCGGAACCGGGCGACCTCACCGCCGTCGCCGCATCGGGCGCTGTCCAGTTGTTCGCCGAGCGCGCCGCCGCCACCACCCCCGGATTCGCCCTCGACGCGACCAACGCCGCCGCGGTCGCCGCGATCTGCGCCCGGCTCGACGGGCTACCGCTGGCACTGGAACTGGCCGCGGCGAGGGTACGGGCGCTCGGCGTCCACGGCGTCGCCCAACGCCTGGACGACCGGTTCCGGCTCCTCGCGGGCGGCAGGCGCGACGCCCCGCAACGGCAGCGCACGCTCCGGGGAGTGATCGACTGGAGCTGGGAGCTGCTCGCCGCGCCGGAGCGCGCCGTGCTGCGCCGGATGGCCGTGCACGCCGGTGGGTGCACTCTCGGCGCTGCGGAGGCGGTCTGCGCAGGGGAGGACGTCGAGCCGGATGCCGTTCTCGACGTCCTTGCCCGGCTGGTCGACCGGTCCCTGGTCGTCGCCGGCTCCCCGGACGACGCGGACGGCCCCCGGTACCGGTTGCTCGAGTCGGTGGCGGCCTACGGGCGCGAGCAGCTCGCGGCGGCCGGAGAGCTCGACGACGTGCAGGTGCGCCACCAGAACCACCACACCGCGCTGGCCGAGCGGGCCGAGCCGAATCTCTATGGCCCCGACCAACGTCGCTGGCTGCAGCGCCTCGACGCCGAGAGCGCGAACCTGCGCGTGGCCCTCGACGGCGCCGTCGCCCGCGGCGCGGGCGAGGGCGCGTTGCGGCTCGTCAATGCGATGTCCTGGTACTGGTACCTGCGCGGGCGGCACCGGGAGGCGCGCCGGGCCCTCGGTGGCGCCCTGGCGGTCGGGGGACCGCCCGCCGCCGTCGCGCGTGCCAGCGCCTGGCAAGCGGCGTTCGCGATGCTCGTCGGTGACGGCGACGACCCCCTGCGCGGCAGCCGGGCGGCCCTGGCCGCCTACGACGGAGTGGACGCACCACGGGAGCGGGCGCGGGCGCAGTGGTTCCTCGCGCACGCCCACCTGCACTTCGGCGACGTTCCCGCCGGTGACGAGCTCAGCGCGGCCGCGCTGGCCGCGTTCCGCGACGTCGATGACGGCTGGGGGATCGCCGCGGCGCAGAGCAGTCGGGCGAAGGTGGCGATGTTCCGGGGAGAGCTCGCCGCGGCCGAGCGCGCCGCGACGGACAGCCTCCGCCGGTTCGTGGAGCTGGGTGACCGCTGGGGCAGGCTGCTGGCCGACGACATGCTCGCCTACCACGCGGAGGTCACCGGCGACCACGACACGGCGGCCCGGCTGCACCGCGAGGACCTGCGGATCGCGGAGGGCCTGCAGCTGTGGACCGACGCCTCCTACCGCCTCTCCGGCCTCGGCCGGATCGCGCTGCTGACGCGTGACTTCGCCGCCGGCAGCGAGCTGCACGAGCGCGCCCGCCGGCTCGCGAACGACCAGGGCAACCCGTTCGCCGCCGAGTACGCCCAGGTCGGCCTCGGGCTCGGAGCGCGGCGGCAGGGGATCCTCGACGTGGCAGAGGCGCACCTCGGCGCTGCCCTCGCGCGGAACCGCACGCTGCATGCGGACTACGGGGTCGCGTACTACGGCATCACGCTGCTGCTGGCCGAGCTCGGCTTCGTCGCGGAGCTGCGGGGGGACGCCACCCGCGCCGCCACCCTGCACAGCGAGGCGCTGGCCGCGGCCCGCGAGGTCGGCGAGCCGCGGGCCGTCGCGCTCGCCGTCGAAGGGCTGGCGGGTGCGGCGGCGGTCGCAGGGGACCACGTCCGCGCCGCCCGGCTGCTCGGCGCGGCGAGCGCGGGGCGGGAGGCCGTCGGAGCCCCGCTGCCTCCCGCGGAGCGCGGTGACGTCGACCGGATCGCCGGCACTGCCCGCGCGGCGCTCGGTGCGGCGGCGTTCGCCGAGGCGTTCACGGAGGGCACCGCGTCGCCGCTGGACGAGGTGGCCGGGTGATGCGCCGCTCAGGCGGCCGCGGGCCCTACCTTCCGACGGCCGCGCCCGACGATCAGGTGGTCGAGCCCGAACCTGCCGGAGCCGACCACGGCGAGGACGAGGCTGAGCAGCCCGACCGCGATGACCAGCTCGGGGCCGGTGTGGTCCATGGCGTACAGGCCGCCGGGGTGCGCCAGGATCCACGCCCCGGCCATGTTCAGCGCCATCAGGACGCCGACGATCGGCACCCCGAGGCCGAGGATCATCGTGATGCCGCCGACGAACTCGAAGAGGACGTTGGCCGGCCCGGTGACAGCGGGTAGAGGGGCGCCCGTCTGCGCGAAGAGCTCCCCCACGCCGCCGAGACCACCGCCGAAGTCGTACATCAGCTTGGCGTGCCCCAGCATGATGATCCCGAGGCCGATGCGGGCCACGAGGAGGACGAGATCGCGAGCCACCCGGATACCGGGGGCGGGTTCGTGTGTCATGGGGGTACGACCGCCGGCGCGCCGAGAAGTCATCTGCCCGGCTCTGGCACACCTCCGTGCCCCTGGGATCAGGGGGCGAGATAGCCCCCGTCGACCACCAGTGAGGTGCCGGTGACGTAGCTGGCCTCGTCGCTGGCGAGGAACAACGCCGCGTACGCGGTCTCGATCGGCACGCCCGGTCGCTTGAGCACGGTGCCTGCGATGAGCGCGGCATTGATCTCGGGTGCCTGGTGCTCGTTCATCGGCGAGAGGATGTAGCCGGGGTGGAGGGAGTTGCAGCGCACCCCGTCCTGGCCGTGCGTGGCCGCGACGTTCTTGCTGACGTTGAGGATCGCACCCTTGGCTGCCTGGTAGGCGTACGAGTTGGGCACGCCGGCCAGGCCCCAGATGGACGAGACGTTGATGATCGAGCCGGCCCGCTGCTCGATCATCTGCGGCAGCACGGCGCGCATGCCGAGGAAGATGCTCTTCAGATCGATGTCGAGCACCCGGTCGTACTGCTCGTCCGTCGTCTCGAGGATCGGCTCGTACTCGCACACCGCGGCGTTGTTGATCAGGATGTCGAGTCGTCCGTGCGCGGCCACGACGTCGGCCACGACGGACTTCCACTGATCGGGCTGCGTGACGTCCATCGTCACGAAGGTGACCTTGCTGTCGGCGGCGTCGGCGGCGTCGAGGACGTCGCCCGACACGACGGCCTTCGCGCCCTCGCGCATGAACAGCTCGGCCATCTCACGGCCCTGGCCGCGGGCCGCGCCGGTGATGAGCGCGACCTTGTCCTTCAGGCGATCCACCATCGGTTTCGCTCCTCCCCGTTCGTCGGTCAGCGTTCGTCGATCAGCCGAGAACCGTGGCGATGTGCGCTGCCGCCCCGTCCACCGCGGGGAACCTGTCCCGCACGCGGCCGTCGTGGCCCGGGATGACCGTGGCGCCGGTGCGGGCGGCGAGCTCGTTGATGAACGAGAGACCCGAGCGCATCTCCTGGAGATCGGTGAACGCGAAGAACGGCCACTCGTTCTCGACCTGCTCGTAGAAGTGCGCGGCGTCCACCGCCAGGATCAGCGGGCCGGAGCGGCCCTGGACCTTCGTCAGCAGCTCGCCCGGGCAGTGCCCGCCCACCGGGTAGACGGTGATCCCGGGGTGGACGGCGGTCTCTTCGTCGATCAGCCAGAGCCGGCCCTCGTCCTCGGCGCGCTTCACGGGCTCGAGGTGCTCGGCGATCGTGAACTCGCCCTCGAGCTCGCCGCGCTCCCACTTGCCGAACCAGTAGTCGTACTCGGCCCGTCCGCTGACCACCCGCGCGTTGGTGAACAGCCGCAGGTAACCGATGTGGTCGTAGTGGAAGTGCGACGTGATCACCATGGACACGTCCGCCGGGTCGACGCCGAGCAATGCCAGGCCGTCCGGCGTCGACACGACCGGGATCTCTCCGAGCCAGTCGCGCGCCGGGATGTCGTAGCCGGTGTCCAGCAGCATCACGGTCTGCCCGTCGCGGATGACCCAGAAGTTGTACTCCATGTGCAGCTCGGCGTCGGGGAGCCCGTACTGCGCGTAGTCGTGGAACACCACGCTGCGGTCGACCATCCGCTCGCCGTACTTGACCTGGACGACTTCGAGGCCCGCGTCGGGCATCCCTGCTCCCTCGGGTCGGCTTGCTCGCCACTACGAACTGACGTCCGACTGTATGGCTGTCGGACAATCATGCGCAAGGAGCTCGCGTCACCCGATGCGCTCGGCCAGGGACACGATGATCCCCTCCGGCCCGCGCACGTAGGCCATGCGCCAGAACCCCTCGTACTCGCCGACACCGCCGACCAGCCCGTACCCGTGCGTGGCCAGCCGGTCCACGGTGGCCTGGAGGTCGTCGACCTCGAAGGCCACGTTGCGCAGCCCCAGCTCGGTGGCCATCGCCGCCGGCGACCCCGGCTCGTGGCCTGGCCGGACGAAGCTCGACAGCTCCAGCCGGGTGCCCCCGTCGGGCGGCCGCAGCATGACGACCTCGGTGCGGGAGCCGGGGATCCCGATCACCGTGTCCAGGAACTCGCCTTCCACGACCATCCGCGTGCCCTCGACCTCGAGACCGAGCCCGACGAAGAACTCCGTCGCGGTGTCGAGGTCGGCGACGGTGATGCCGACGTGGTCGAAGCGTTGGATGCGCGCCATGGTCGATCCTCCAGCGGTCGTGTCGTCGATCCGTCCAGGGGACGTCGCCACCGACCGGTTCTCGACATCGCTCCCGAAGGATCACCCGACGGGTCGGACCTCCACCGGTGGCGAGACCTCTCGCCGGAGGATCTTGCCGGTCGGACCCTTCGGCAAGGAGTCGACGATCCACACCTCGCGTGGGTACTTGTAGGCGGCGAGTCGACCTCGGACGAACTCCTTCAACTCTTCGGTCTCGGCACGTGCTCCCTGCTTGAGTGCCACGGCCGCGCCGATCTCCTCCCCGAGGTCCACGTGCTTGATGCCGATCACCGCTGCCTCGGCGACAGCGGGATGCTCGTAGAGAACCTCCTCGACCTCGCGGGGGTAGACGTTGTACCCGCCGCGGATGATCAGATCCTTTTTCCGGTCAACAATGGTGTAGTACCCGTCGCGATCGCGAGTGGCGATGTCCCCGGTACGGAACCACCCATCGGGGATGGCTTCGGCGGTGGCCTCAGGGCGCTTCCAGTAGCCCCTCATGAGATTCTCGCCCTGGATGGCGATCTCGCCCGGCTCGCCGTCAGGCGTGTCCGCGCCGTCGTCGTCGACGAGCCGCAGCCGGCAGCCGCGTACAGGTATCCCGATCGTGCCGGGTCGGCGTTCGTGCCCGGGCTGGTTGAAACAGGCAATGGGTGCGGTCTCCGAGAGCCCGTAGCCCTCATAGATCTCGCAGGCGAACTCCTTCTCGAACGCCCTGAGGATCTCGACGGGCATGGCGGCGCCACCAGCGATACAGGTGCGGAGCGAGGACGTGTCCGTGGTGCCGGCATCAGGAGAGTGCAACATCGCGGCGTACATGGTGGGCACACCTTCGAGAACCGTCACACGATCGCGGGCCAGGACCTGCAATGCCCTGCTCGCCTCGAAGCGGGGGACGAGGGTCAACAGCGCAGCTGCCTTCACCGCTGCGTTGAGCGCGCACGTGAGGCCGAACACGTGGAACAACGGCAAGCAACCCAGGATCACATCGTCGGGACCCACTTCGATCAGAGTGTCCACCGTCGTCGCAACGTTGGTCGACATGTTCCGGTGGGTGAGTTCCGCACCCTTGGGCCGCCCGGTGGTCCCGGAGGTGTACAGGATCACGGCGGTGTCGTCGTCGGCACGATCGGTGGCTTCACGGACCGGTTCGCCGGACAAGTCGGTCGGACCCGTAGGAGGCACCGAGACCGACCGGATCCCGAGCTTCGCCGCCGCAGCCGGGACGACCGCATCGCTACCGTCCAACCCGTACACCAGTGTCATGCCAGAGTCGTCGAGGTAGTACTCGACCTCACGCGACTTGAGCAACGGGTTCATCGGCACCGCCACCGCGCCTGCCAGCAGGATGCCGTAGAACAGCACTGCGTACGCAGGGACGTTCGGCATCATCAGGCCCACCCGATCGCCCGGCTGCACGCCCCGGGCGCGCAGGTCGCCGGCCACAGCCGAGGCGTGGTGATGCAGCTGCCCATAGGACAGGACGTACTCGTCGAGCTTCACGGCCGGGCGGCTTCCGTATTCACGCGCGGCCGCGACCAGATCTTCAGCGAGGTTCGACACGGTTGCTCCTGTTCCGAATCTTCGTCGAACGCAGGCAGAGCGGTGGCCCGGCCTTGATCACAACTGCCCACTTCCCGTGATCCGGTGCCCAACTCCACCTTGTGTGCGCGCCCGGTGGTCGACCTGATCTATCATGTCGCTTGTGGCGACCAACTCCTCGTTCAGCCTGAGCACAGCGGAAGCACGGGTGGGCCGGCGGAACATCAAGGGCGACAGGCGCGAGCAAGCCCTTCTCGAGGGCGCCTACGACCTGTTGCGCACGATGCCCTTGCGCAACATCTCGATCCACGACATCACCAATCGCGCGGGGCTGTCCCGGTCGTCGTTCTACTTCTACTTCGAATCCAAGTGGCAGGTGCTGTCCGCGCTGCTCTCGCGGGTCACGGCTGACGTGTTCGGAGCGTCCCAACTGATATTTGACCGGCCCGCCGGCATGCCGCCGGAGGCGGCGATCGAGCAAGCCGTCAACGAGGTCATCCAGGTGTGGGAACAGCACGGTCATGTTCTTCGTGAAGTTGCCGACGCCGCTGCGGCCGAGCCGGCCCTGCAGGAGCAATGGGACGCGATCCTCGGTCGGTTCATCGACGCAGCGGCCGCCGGCATCGAGCGGGACCGGGCCACCGGCGTGGCGATCGGTGGACCGCCGGCCAGGTCGTTGGCTGCTGCGTTGATGTGGATGGGCGAACGCAACCTCTCGTTGATGAGCCTGCGCAGCGAAAATGCAATACCGCTGGACGACATGCTCGAAACCATGACCACCATCTGGCTGCGGACCGTCTACGGCCGCGAGTGGAAGCCCCGGTGAAGCCGCCCTTCTTCTGCGCGGACGCTACTGGTTGTCCGACGCGATCTTCGCCATGTTCAGCCCCGGCATGAGCATGTGGCCCCCGTCGACCAGCATCTCGAGGCCGGTCGTCCACCGTGATTCGTCGGATGCGAGCCACAGGACGGCCTCGCTCATGGCTCGCGTCGGCAGCAGGCCCACATCCCGCAGAACCGACCAGTACTTCGCTCCCTGCAGGTCCTCCTTGACTCCCTGGCCCGGCCCCTTTCCTGCACACAGGTCGTAGCCACCCTGCCAGTCGAGCGCAGGGGTGTCGGTAGGTCCGGGAAGCAACGAGTTGACCCGTATGCCGAACTGGCCGAACTCGAGGGCTGCGCTCTTCGCCAGGCCGAGCACGCCGTGCTTCGACGCGACGTAGTGGACGTAGTGCGGAGATCCCTCGACGCCGTTGCCGGACGAGGTGACGATCACCGACCCGCCTCCGCGCGACTTCATGGCCGGAGTCACGGCTTTGAGGGTCCGCCAGACCCCCATGATGTTGACGTTGAGCACATCCAGGAACTCGTCCTCGGGAACATCTGCGAAGGGGTGCACGGTCCAGATGCCGGCGTTGGCCACTGCGACGTCGAGCCCGCCAAAAGCCTGGACCCCCGCAGAGACCAGCTCGTCCAGCGCGGCCTGCTCCCGGACGTCCCCTTCGTGCGCGATGACCCGCCGGCCCAGCGCCTCTACCTCTTTGACCGTGATCGCGAGCTCATCCGACGTGCCGACGGGGTAGGGAACCCTTCCATCCGCCGGGCAGTCGAACGCGAGGATGTCTGCACCTTCTTGAGCGAGGCGGATCGCGTGTGCTCGTCCCTGACCTCGGGCTGCGCCGGTGACCAGCGCGACCTTTCCTTCCATGCGCCCCATTGCACTCCTCCTTGAGTGTGACTTCGTTGGCGTCTCGTGCACCGAGCCGCTCATTGTTCTGCAGTCCTACCGGACAGCTCTACCCGCCAGGCCTGATCAGCTGAAGAAGAACGTCGATCCCGGGCGGCTCGGTCCAGACATGTGTCGCATCTCCCATCCGAATTGGTGCTGCGATGGGATCCGCTCTACCAGGCCCTCGGATTGCACATCCGGCGAGTTCAGGGCCGTCGGCGTGGTGTAGCCGTAGTGCTATGTGATCGAGTTTGGCCGGTGCGCCTTCGAGAGCCGCGTCAAGCGCATCCGTGTCGTGCAAGGTGTACAGCTCGACCTCTGCCCCGGAAACGTTGAGGAAGGCCGCGCTGATACTCATGGCCGGCGCCTCGACCGTTCGAGCAACCTCGACCTGGAACCGACCGGACCAGTGTGCGACGGCAGAATCCAGATCGCGCACGAGTATTCCGACGTGATCGAGGCGCGGAAGGTGGGAACCGGGCGGCGAGGTGGAACTGTTCTCGGACATGTCAGCTCCTTCGTGGCCGCGTTACTGACCTGACGCCGCGACGAAGTGCGGAGCAAGACCCGGCGCGGGCTCCGTCCACCGCTGGGTGACGACTTTGGACCTCGTGTAGAAGCGGTAGGCGTCGTAGTTGAGCCCGTCGTCCCCGAATCGCGAGTCCCCCCAACCGCCGAAGCCGAACCAGGAGATCGGCACGGGGATGGGAATATTGACCCCCACGCTTCCGGCCAGCACGCCCCGGGTGAATCGCCGCGCGGCCGCGCCGCTGCCGGTGAAGATGGCGGCGCCGTTTCCGTAGGGGTTGTCGTTCACGATCTGCAGGGCGTGCTCGAGGTCTCTGGCGCGCAGCACGCTCAGCACCGGTCCGAATACTTCTTCGCGGTAGAGGTCACTCTCGACGCTGACGTGGTCGACGAGACTGGGACCGATGAAGTAGCCGGCTCCGTGCGTCGATCGTTCGCGGCCGTCGACGACCAGCCGGCCCCCTTGCTCGACGGAGAGCCCCAGCGCCCCGCGGACCCGGTCGACAGCGACCTCTGAGATCAACGGCCCCATGTCGGTGCCCGGCGCGGCCCCTGGGCCCACCTCGAACGCGTTCGCGCGCTCGGCGGTCTTGGCGACCAATGCCTCTCCCGCCTCGCCGACGGCGACCGCGACGGTCACGGCCATGCATCGCTGACCTGCGGCGCCGTAGGCCGCTGACACCAGTGCATCGGCAGCCGCATCGAGGTCGGCGTCGGGCATCACCACCATGTGGTTCTTCGCACCCCCGAGGGCCTGGACCTTCTTGCCTGCCTCGGCCGCGCGGCGGTAGATGATGCGCGCGACCCGGGTGGATCCGACGAACGACACCGCCGCGACATCGCGGTGATCGAGAATCGCCTCGACCGCTTCCGAGCCACCGTGGACGACGTTGAACACACCGGCAGGCAGACCGGCATCGCTCATCATCTGTGCCAGCCGTACCGACGCCGACGGCACCCGCTCACTCGGTTTGAGCACGAACGCATTGCCGCAGGCGATGGCGGCGGTGAACATCGACACCGGCACCATCACCGGGAAGTTGAACGGCGTGATGCCCGCACACACACCGAGAGGCTGACGGAAGGAGTACGTGTCGACACCGTTGGCCACCTGGTCGGCGTACTCACCCTTGAGCTGCTGTACGACCGAGAGCGACACGTCGGTGGCTTCGATGGAGCGGGCGATCTCTCCTCGGGCATCCGCGATCGTCTTGCCCTGTTCGGAGGTGATGAGCGATGCGAGCTCGTCCATGTGCTCGTGCAGCAAGGCACGGAACCGGTGGAGTACCGATGCGCGTGCCGGAGCCGGGGTGGCCGCCCAGGCCGCCGCCGCGGTCCGCGCATCGGCCACAGCTTCCTCGACGGCATCAGCACCGCCCAACACGACGGTCCTGACCACACGCCCGGTAGCCGGATCGTGGATCTCGGCTCGCGGCCCGTTCGTCGGGGAGACGGCCGCGCCGGCGATCCAGTGCGGCACGGTGTCGAGGGAAACGTCGATGGTCACAGCTACTCCGTTGTTCAGCAATGGCCGGATATCCCAGATGAAGTCAGACCTCACCCTTGCGGTCACGCGGGTGCGGAAGATCCGGGAACATCTCCAAGCCGTAGTTCTCCTTGAGGTTCTCGACTTCCGCCTGCAGCTGCTCGGGCGTCCGGAGCTCACGATCGCGGGCTTCGTAGAAGTACTTGTCGATTCCGCCGTCGGGCTCGAAACCCTTGCTTTCGGGTCCGGGCACGAACACCACGAGGATCCGAGCCTCGTCACCGACCACCTCGTACGTGTGCCGCTGATCTTTGCGCCCCCACACGAACTGGCCTCGCTTGGCGCTGTACGAACCGGCCTCGGTGTGGATAGCGATCTCGCCGTCCATCACGAAGAAGCCCTCTTCCTCGCGGTGGTGGATGTGCCAGACGGGTTCGGTACCGCGGACCCAGTTCGTCTCGATGACGATCAGCTGACCGTTGGTGGTCTCGCCGGTCGCGTGGATCCAGAAGTCCACACCCGTCATGAAATCGCCGGTCATCTTGAAGTGGATCTCGTCACGGTGCGAGACGTAGCTCTCGCCGTCGCGAGAGGTTGAAGGCTGGATCTGGTCGACGTCTGATGCAGTGGCCATGTCAGTCCTCGTTCCTCTTTCTGTTGTTGCACCCTGGGCGTGTTGGGGGATCACGAGCCGTGGCTATCCAGCAAACTGCGATAAGAACCTATGCGAGTAGTTCGGAGAGCTCTCTCGCGAATACGGTGATGGCGTGACCACCATCGTCCAGTACGCCGGCCAGCAACGGGAAGCTGTGCGGCATGCCCTCGTACTCATGGCGTCGGACTTCGATTCCTGCTGCCGCGAGCCTTTCGCCGTACCGCTGGGCATCGTCGGCAACGGGGTCAACCTGAGCACTGACGATGACCGCCGGTGGGGCACCTGTCAGGTCCTGCGTCAGCAACGGTGAGGCGAGGCTCGAACGGCGGTCATCGGCGTCGGGGACGTACAGGTCGTATGCCCACTCGAGCGTGGCCCGGGTGAGGAACGGACCATCCGCATACCGTTCCACCGACTCGCCGCTCATGGTGGCATCGAGAGCGGGACACAGCAGACCCTGCGCTTTGACCAGCGGGCCTTGTGCGCGCGAGGCGAGTGCGATGCCTGCCGCCAGCGCACCCCCTGAGGAGTCGCCGGCGATCGCGAGCGACTCGACGTCGATGCCTGACCCGTCGCCATGCTCGCTCACCCACGAGAATGCGTCGGCGGCGTCGTTCTGGGCAGCTGGGTACCGGTTCTCCGGTGCCAGCCGGTACGCGACGGAGACCACGACGAGCCCGCCCTGCACGCAGAGCTCCCGGCAGAGTCGATCGTGGGTGTCCAGGCTCCCCCGTACGAACCCCCCGCCGTGCAGGTAGACAACGCCTGGGAGCAGGGTGGATCCAGCTACGGGAGGGCGGTAGCACCGTGCCGCGACTACCCCCTCGCGAACGGGGATCGTGAAATCCTCTACTGCGCAGCTCTCGTCAACGGGGCCCGACAGCGCCCGCAAGTCCTCGCCGGCCTGCCTGTAGGAGGCAATGGGAATCTCCCACGGCTGCGGAGTCGGGCGTGCGGACACAGAGTGCAACAGCTGCTCGACCTGCGCATGCAGCACGCTCATGCGAGCCGTCACCCCCGGAGCGGGAGGGACTCGCCGAAACCGGTGGTGGGTGTCATGCGTCGACCCGGAAGACCTGGAACTCGACGACCGGCCCGGGCTGGACGCGTCCTTGCCCCACGAAGATGGTCTGGTTGACCCAGGAGTACCTGGGGTCGCCGCATTCGAGGCGTGGCGTCGTGACGAAGTAGTGGTCTCCGAAGTCGGTGCCCGTTGCGCCGCCACCGAGTGCGCCTGCGGCTGCTTCCGTCACCTCGACCAGGCCCTGGTAATTCATGTAGATGACCGCACCGTCGTCGGTGTAGAACTGCGCGCGCACGTCGAGCCGGCCGAAGCCGTCGTCGCCGGCCAGCAGCCAGTCGCCGCCACCGGGGGCTGCTGTTCCGCTGATTCGCTTGCCGGTGACCTTGCCCCCCGTGACGGCGAGGACCTGGCGTAGCCCGTAAGGGCCCGGGCCGACGACCTGCGGTTCGGCAAGCTCTGCGGTGTAGCTGAACTCCGGTTCCAACTTCACTGACCGACCTCCACTCCAGCAGCGGCAAGAACAGACGACATGCCCTTGGCGATCTCGTCGTGCCCGAACGCCCCGAGGACGACGTCAGGGTTGAAGTACTCACGGAACAAGACGATCTTGCCGTCCCGGATCCGCATGTGTGTGCAATAGGTGTTCGCGTAGATCTTTCCGGTCTGCGACACCGTCGCCGTTCCACGCAGCTCGAGGACGAAGAGCTCCGGGTCAGTGGTGTCGTGCACCGTCAGCGAGTCGACGCGCAGGTCCGGAACCGAGCTGAAGAACCAGTCGATGAAATGACCGATGAGGTGTCGCCCCGGCACGCTCTTGGCCAGCGGCTCGGGCGCGAAGGGCATCTCCCAGACGCCGTCCTCGGCGAAGGTGTCCTTCCAGGCCTCCAGGGCCGCGCCGCGAGGCGGGCCCTCGTCGAGGGCCTTCCAGAAGCGCTCAACCGTCGCGCGGTTGTCCGCCTGCGCGCTCATACGCCGCCTCCATCTTCTCGTCGGCCGATGTCTCAGCCGGTGTCCCAGCCCACACTGCACGAGGTGTCGGTAGTAGTCAACACACTGTCGACTACGCTGCGCCGAGCCGCTCATCTGCAAGGACACAGTCGGCGGGTCGCCAGTCTCGACGTGCTGTTGATTATCATCAACGCATGGTCTAGTCTCCTGACAGTCTTGCGGACATCCCTTGCTGCGGCACTTGTGCCGCAGGTTGACCAGCCACGTCACTGCTCGCGACCAACGGGGATCGATCATGAACTCGCCCATCAATCGGCTGTTTCGTTTGCGCAACAGGCCCCAGGGCCGAGTCGGCGAGGGGGATCTCGAGTGGGGCGAGGAACCCGTTGCTGAAATCGCCGATCGGCAGGCGCTGGTTCGCACGCTCTACCTTTCACTCGATCCCACCAACCGCGTCTGGATGAGCCAGATTCGGTCCTACATCCCGCCGGTCGCGCTCGGCGCGGTCATGCGGGGTCTCGGCGTGGGGCAAGTCGTCGAAAGTCGGCGAGAAGACCTGCCGGTCGGCGCGTTCGTCCTCGGCTTCACCGGCTGGCAGGAATATTGTGTTGCCGACGACTCCGTCCTCGAAATTCCCTTCACTGTCCTTCCCGATCCGCTGCCGGCGCCGCTGTCCGCCTTCCTCGGAGTGCTCGGACACACTGGCATCTCAGCGTTCATCGGTGTGGAACTGGGCGATCCGCAGCCGGAGGAGACGTTCGTAGTCTCTGCCGCTGCAGGGGCTGTCGGCTCCATCGCCGGCCAGCTGGCGAAGCAGCGCGGCGCTCGGGTTGTCGGCATAGCAGGCGGCGCTGAGAAGTCCCGCCGCCTCGTGGAGGAACTCGGCTTCGACGCGTGCGTAGATCGACATTCGGACGACTGGCGCAAGGCGCTCGACGACGTGACCCCCCATGGCATCGACGTCGACTTCGAGAATGTTGGCGGGCCGATCATGGATCACGTCCTGAGCCGGCTGAACGTCGGAGCGCGTATCACGCTGTGCGGGCTGATATCCGAGTACGACGACTACAACGACAACGGCGACCAACTGGGTCTGCGCAATGTGAACCAGTTGCTGATGCAGCGAGCCACCCTACGAGGGTTCATCGTCACTGACCACGTCGCGCGTTATAGCGAGATCATCGGAAAGCTCGCTGCAGCACTGGGGGAGGGCTCGTTGTCGTACGACGAGACCGTCGTCGAAGGCTTGGAGAACGCCCGCGACACCCTCAACCAGGCACTGTCCGGCGGCACCCGGGGGAAGACGGTCGTCAAGGTCGCGTCGCCCACACCTGTGGATTGACGTGGCGAGCGAGTTCGACAGCCGCAGGTAGGCGGCCGCCCCCGGCGTTCAGGGGGTCAGCGGCACGGCTCGGTCATCCTCCGACGTTCCCATCCCGGTGGTGGTCAGCTGGTCGACGAGCTTCCGAAAGTCCCGGGCCGCCGGCTCGCCCGGATACCGCTCGCTGAGAACGTCGGTCATCTCGGATGCCACCATATAGAGCGAGGGCTGAGACTTCCGGTCAATCGACAATGCATCGTTTCCGTACTCGATGGCCGAGCTCAGATCGCCCGCTCTCGCGGCGACGACTCCGAGCGTCAGCAGCGATTCTGCCCGCCGCATGGGTGCCGTCACGCGCCCGTCAGGCGTGACTGTCTTGCCAATGATCTCGCGCGCGAGCAGCTCGGCCAGCTGATCGTCACCGATCAAGCGATAGCAATCCATCGCGTAGTAGTCGAACTTCTCCGGGTCGACAACGAAATGATTGTCCGGACGTTCCGGGTAGGGCAGCGAGTCGAGCAACACTCGACCCTTTTCTAGCGCGCGGACTGTATTCCGCTGATTCCCGGACCTGGCCCAGGCCTTGGCCTCCTGAGCGAGGAGTTGAACGGACACGGAGCGGTTCCGGGCCGCGTCCTGGCCCGCTTGCGCTGCCTCGACGACCTCTCGATACCTACCGGTAGTCAGGGCGAACCACGCCCGCATCTCGTGGCCCCACCCGACAACGGCGGGGTTGCCCGCCTCCGTTCCGAGCTGCAGGGCCCCCGTCCGCGTCGCCTCAGCGCTCCGGTAGTCGCCGGTGTCGTACTCCAGGCAGCCGATCAGCAGCGTCAGCCACGACGCCGCGTCGAGTAGGTCACAGTGCTGCGTGAACGTCAGGCGTTCGTCGAGCAAGCGCGTGATACGCGCCAGCCATGCCCGCCCGTCCGCGATCAGATCTGCCGGGTGGCGCATCGCGTACTCGCAACACAGCTGCTCGACCGTGAGCGCAAGCGCGTCGAGCGTGACGTCATCCACCGAGGACCGCCGGATGCGCTGGACCAGTTCGTGTGTGTCCATCCCGCTTCGGGCAATCAGCAAATCGTCAGGCTGGTTCGGCCGGTACGGCGTCCGACCCGAACTGAAGATGGACTCGACGACGGTGCCGAACGTGGCGGCGATCAGTGGACGGTACGCTTCATCAGGCTTGTTCCGACCGCGTTCCCAACGTTTCCATTGATCCAGCAAGCCCGCCGGTAATGGCGAATCAGAGAACGTACGCATAGCGTGCACAACATCCGATTGCGTCCAGCCGCGGGCCGTCCGCTCTCTGTGGAGACGCTCGGCCCAGGCGGGACGGCCCTCCGTGTCCGGTGTCACACCGCCATGATAGCTCATCAGAATATGCAACAGTGACCGAACAAACCTGGTATGCAGGCCAGTAACCCTTGAACACTTCAGAGATGGGGGCACCTGTGCCCCCTGATGTGCCCCCTGGTTGCCTCTGCCAGGTGGCACGCCACGCTACGACGATCGGTCTGATCGGTCGGTGCGGACTGCAGGAGTGACAGCGTGTCTATCAGGCGGGAACGATTCGGGCGCCCTGGCTACATAGGACTCAGTTTTCGGGACGTCGTCGCGTATTGGTTGGCCCGCCGGCGGTCTCGGTGAGGCCCGAGGGGGACGGCGTCTACTACGAGGTCCGGACGTCGTCCGGGCAGTTCGTGCACGGCCTGGCGCCAGACGTCGAGACCGCGAACCGTGCTGGCGCCGCGGCCCGGAACCGCCGGCTCTACGCGTGCCACCACTGCGCCCGGACGGTCGTCTTCGATCAGGCGCGGGAGCTGTGGACGCACAGCTACCCGGACCCCGGGGCTGACCCGCGGTTGTGCCACCCGAACAAGCCGGACGGCACGAAGCCGCTCCCGACCGGCCCGAAGAGCCGCGACCGGGAGTTCACACGCGGGTTGTGGCCGATCGGCTCGGTCTGTGGTCCCGGATAGACCTACGCCGGCGATGGCCGCTTCCCTCGACCGCTGCTGCCACCGCCACCGGGCTCCGAACCTTGTGCACCGCGTCGGCTGCAGTCTTCAGGTAGTCCCTGCCCTCGCGCAGGTACACCGCAACAACCGGGGAACTTGTGGAGCCGCCTCGGGGGAGTCGAGCTCCCGATGGGCACGGTCGCTACCTCGGTCCACTCGTGCACGGCGTTGTCCCGACCGAGACGGATTAACGACAGCGCGGAGACCTCGAACCCGGGCCGGAGTCGAGTCGACCGCGTGAACGGCCTCCTCGATCTCATGGCGCCGGTCGGTCTCGGCGTTCGAGTAGTCGGCTGTCGGCTGTCGCGCTAGTCATACCGTGCCCGGCGCAATCAGCGGCTGCCTGCGAGAGCCCACACGAAGCCCCGCAGAGCCCTCTCCGGGGGCTACGGGGGCCACGGGGGTGTCAACGCTCCACTCAGCGACGCTCCAAGGCTCCACGGATCGCGGCCCGTACAGCGGGCATGCCCCGGACCTCGACGGCGCGGCACGACCGCTGATCGACCACGCGCCAGACGCTGGCTCGGCCCCCGTACCCGGTCTTCCTCGCGACGAACCGCCGGTCCGGCGTAGTCCATCCCTGCTGAGTGGCACCAGCCGGAGCGGGCCGCCTCGCACGGAGGTCACGGCTCCCTCACCCAGAGGCCGCGAGGGGCACAGAGGTGCGTCCCGCGGAACGGCCGGTACAACACGTCTGCCACGGTCTCCCACGCCTCAGCACGGGTGTCGGCGAGCCCGCGGTGGTCGTCGACCGCCCACCGCCAACGGTCGCCGTGCAGCTCCACAGAACCTCGAGCCAGGCCGTCTATCACCGCGCGCCCGCGCTCGTCTCGGCCTCACCGAACACGGTCCCGCCGTCGGGAAGATCGATTCGCCAGAACGTCATACCCGAAGATACCGCGAAGTCCGCAGAACCCGCGTACGCCGCAGACTCCGCGTAGACAGCAGCGGGCGCACGAAGGCGCGCATACCGTCGGGGGGTGGTACCGAAGCGACGTCTGCTGCTCACGGCTGAACTTGCCGCTGAGCTAGGCGTCTCTGCCCGCCTGATCCAGCAGTACCGCCAGGAGGGCACGCTCGTGCCGACCCTGGAGACCCCGAAGGGCCATGCCCGCTGGGACCTCGACGACGTTCGCGAGCAGCTCCGAGCGCTCCGGAAGCGCCCGGACTGACACAGGCTCCACACGGCCGCCGTCGCCGTCCATGACGACCTGCCCCAGGGCATGGATGAGCTTCTGGCCGTCGCGTCGCTTGGCGAGGTCCAACCACGCCGACGTATCGACCAGGGGGTGAAGCACTGGACCAGTGTCCCTGACGGCAAGTGTGTGTACGCGCGACGATCAACCTTCACACACGTCGCACACACCGGTCATCTGTGTACACAGGACGAGATGTCATGATCGCCTGGCAATCGATCTACCAGGGAATTTGTGGAGCCGCCTTGGGGAGTCGAACCCCAGACCTACGCATTACGAGTGCCCCCTCCAGCGCGGACCACAGCGTCTACCTGGTGTTTTAGTACCTCCTGTTTTGGTGCACATGGCTCCAGAGGCACCGTTCGGCCACACATCGCTCCACGACTGGCTCCATGACCTTGCACCCGAAGATCACTCGAACGGACGCGGTCACGAGCCCTTGCTACCCAGTCGATCGCCACTGGCGACCGGCGGCGGCCTACCAGCATGCCAATGCGACAGCAGACCCGGAGGGGACGCCTCGTCTCAACGGCGCGCGGACCGCGGCCAACCAGCGCAACGTTTGCCCAACTTGAGGTTGAGGGCAACGAACATCGCTAGCCTCGGCCACTACACACCCGATCCGCGTCACACACGAGGGAAGGTCATGGTCACCGACGACCCAGGGCTACGCAGGTTCAAAGTAGAGATGGAAGTAATCATCGAAGTACGAGACGCCGGTGCGGTTGAACGGGAAGCGCTGTCCGCAATCGATTCAACCGACTACAGTGGTGACGACGTGGAGAAAACTCGCGCTACTGAGCGCGAGTATATTCGAGAGGATGTTCTGAACGCCGTAGTCCACCTCGCCGACCCTTTCGAGGCATATTCGAGCACGCATATCGAGACCCTCGGGAGCAGCGTCGGAGCACGTGAGATCGACGAAAAAGGGAATGCGATACACGTCGAGCCAGACTGGACGACGCTCTTTCAGCCGTGCCGCTGCAGTAAAGCTAATTGCCCCAGGTGCGAAGGTTTCCAGATAACTCCGCGGACCGCGATGGCGCTAGCTTCAGCTGGCTCGGTACTGGCGGACGGCGCCTACGACGACGTCGTCGAGTTCGGGGACGAGCCTGTCGACCCCAATCACGCGGACTGGTCCGTCTTCGACACCTATCCGCGCATAACCTGGCGACAGGATGCCGTCTGGCGCCGACAAGCTGCGCGGTCATACGACGACCTGGTCTCCGATCTCGAACAGGGCCACTGGCCGCGGCCAACCTGCCCAGGCGAGGAGATGGCCATCCATCGCATGGTGGAGTACGCGGACTCGATGGTCGAGGACGAGTGGATCGACGAACCCGGCGGCCTCTTTTACAAACTTCCGGAGCACTCCGATGACGTCGACTGGGAGGCTGTCAAAGACACGTTGCTTCAAGATCAAGACATACTTGAACTGTTTAGTGAAGATCTGGACGGCATCGAGGACCCCGACGGAGAGCTGAACCAGGTGATGCGAATCGGAGACTATCGTCCGACCGCTTGGTTTGAGGCGTTCGATAATATGTCGTCGCGCGACGGGCGTCGGCCTTTTCGGAGGTAGCGAGGCTCGCCCATACCGATCCTCTCAGCTTGCCAGAACAGGCCCGCAGGATGTGGGTAAGCCTGTACACAGGGGAGATGAATCAACACTAATCGCCTGCAGCCCACTTACGGAACTTTTGGCCAAGAGCGCCTGTTGCGACGAGCTGCAGCCGACGACGCTGCCGGGCAGACCCGACAGCCTCAGCGATACCAGATGCGGCGGTGCGCTGCTCGCGGGCCGCGTCGTGCTCACCGCATGCGAGGTACGCGAGCGCGAGGTCTACCCGCAGTCCAGCTTCGGCACGGCTGAACTCGACATCGTGGTCGATCAGCGCTTTTGAGAGCACTGTGACGGCTTCCGTGCATCCGAAGCGGGCGAGGGCATGACCTCGCCAGCGAGCGAGGTGTACGGAGTCAAGGGCGAGATAGGGCCCCTTGTCGTCGCGCTCGACGCTGACGGGCAATAGGAGTTCGGCGTCGGTGTAGGCGTGAAGACTCGCGTTTTGCTGGCCGTCAGCGGCGAGGGCCTCGCCGTGGGCGGCGGCGAGCCACGCACACAGCAACGGTGGCCCCCCGCGTCCGATCTCGCGGGCACGACTGCTGACGGCGGCGCCGTCAGTGGTGCGCCCGATGTCGGCAAGCACGACGGCTTGTTCAGCGAGGGCGTGAGCGTGCAGAGCGGCCGAGTCGGCGGCGCGGGCGGCGTCGCAAGCGCGCTGGTAGTGGTCCCACGCGCGTCCGACCTCCCCGCGGTCGAGCGACTGCCATCCGGCGAGGGTATGGGCGTCGGTGAGCACTGCCGCGAGCGCGCGGGTCGTGGCGTCGTTGGTGCAGTGCGCGAACAGCGCTTCGATGTGTTGGGCGTGCAGCCGCAGGGCGCCGAGTAGGGCGGTCGCGCCGAAGCGGCGGTCGAGCCGGCGGGTGTTCTCGATCTGGTCGGCAAGCAGCCGGAGCGTCTCGACATCGACGCGTTCGGCCGTGGCGACGAGTCGGTTCAGTTCGGCAGCGCTCACCTCCCACTCGGCGAAGTCCGCGCGCTCGTGCGGCGCGCGCTGGGTCGGCGGGCCGAGCAGCTCGAGAGTGGGCGCGCCGAAGATTCCTTCGAGGAGGCGGCGGGTTGCCGGTCGCGGCATCCCCGCCGGGCGGTCGAGGCGTGGGGCGAGCAGGCGCTGTAGCTGGCGGACGCTGAGCGTGCCGGTTTCGCCGTTCTCGCGGGCGAAGGTCTCGGCGTACTCGGCGAACTCCTCCAGCGTCATGTTGCGCTCGCGGATCTTGGCTTCCAGCAGGGTGCGCGGGGGCTTCGGGCTGCCGCTGGCTTCCACGCTGTTGCCCTCCTGGATCCGCCGCTGTACCGCGGACGGCGGGTGAGTGTCGCCCCTATGTCCGCGCTGTGTCGTTCCGATCCGCGCCCGCTGACGCAACGCTGATTTCAGTTTGTCAGAGGTTCGGCCCGGAGGGCGATTTTCGGTGGCATGGGGGTGGGACGGTGCAGGTTCGAGCGCGGTGCCGGGTATGCAGGCGCGTGATCAAGCTTCCGGCGAGCGGGCCAGCCCCCGCCGTGTGTCGTCGCCACGAGCGCGAGCCGCGACGTTGCCAACGGTGGGCGATCCAGCACCTGAGCCGACTGCAGTCGAGTCCGAGATGACCGGCGATGCTGCGGGCTGGCGCACGTTCGCGGCCGTGCTCGCGACCATGCCAGACGTGATCGAGCGAATCTCCGCCGCTCACACCCCGACTGCGGACGGCAAGTGGTGCGTGGAATGCACGACTCCCGGTCGCGGCACCCCGCACTCGCCGTGGCCGTGCGTGATCGCGGCGTTGGCGACCGAAGCTGCTCGTCTGCGGCCTGCCCGAGTCACACGACTCGGTCTGTAGCCCGCTCCCCGGGCCCCGATCGTGACGGGCGTGACGTGCTTCCCCTACCCGTCACGCCCGTCACCACCACGTGTTCCGCCTGTTCAGAGACCCGAAGGGCCCGTCACTGCCGCTGTGACGGGCCCTTCGGGTTTGTGACGGGCTACCCACCTGCCCGGTAGCGCTCGACCGCCGCCCGGAGATCCGCGGTGATGTACCCGCGGACCTGCCGGACCGTGCCGTCCGTGTCGGTGATGCGTCCGGGACGCGGCGCGCATCCCAGCTCGCCCATGTCGCGTCCGAACCCGGTCGGTTCGACCCCGAGCGCGGCGACCAGCTCGGCCGTGGGTACGAACGGGCGTCGGTTCAGCTCGTCGCCGAGGTGCACGACCACCGACGCGAGCGGTTCCGGAAGACCCGGTGTCGGGCCGTCGTTCTCGGCAGGGGCGGGTCCAGCGCCGAGCGCGCGGATCACGATGGCCGGGTCGACCGCGCGGTTGGCTTCGTCCCCGGCGGCGTGCCCGTCGAGCGTTCCGGCGGCCTCGCGCAGCGCCCGCCCGCGTTCACAGATGGCGCGCCAGTCCGGGTTGGGCATGTAGTCCGAGCGAACCATCTGCGCCACGGTGTCAGCGCCCGCGTCGGACTCCCCGTCGGGCCGCAGGATCCCGACACCCTTGTGCGAGGGCAGGAGCTTGCTGGAGTCGTAGCCGCGGGTGTTCATCTGCTCGCCGAGGATGATGTTCGAGTCGCGCCAGTCCATCACCCGCAGCGCGAACCGCGAGCCGAGCACCGCCCGCAGCGCGGACGGGATCGTCTTCGAGTCCGGCCGTTGGGTGGCGAGGATGACGATGATGCCCGCGGCCGGGCCCTTCTTCGCGAGGTAGGTGAGCAGTTCGGCGATGTAGCCGCCGATCGTGGTCTTGCGTTCGCCGACCTCCTGTTTCGTGGGGTTCTCCAGGTACACCTGCACCTCGTCGATGATCACCGCGGTGATCGGCATGTTGAGGTCGCGGTTCCGCGCGATCTGCGGGGTGATCTTCGATTCGGGGCAGATGACGTCGTCCAGCTCGGCCATGCGCGCGTACCGGGCCTGGGTTTCGGCGACCAGCTCCACCAGTCCGTCCCGCACGGCCTCCACGTGCGCGGGTTCGTCGCCGCACACGAACCGGTAGGCGACCGACTCGGCGGCCTTCCAGTCCTTGCCGCCCTTGCCGTCGAACACGTACAGCCGCGTGTGCGGGTCCAGGATCAGGCCGGCCGCCGGGAGCCGGGTCGCGAAGGTCTTGCCCTGGCGGGGGATCGCGCCGACCAGCAGCGAAGTCCACACCAGCGGCAGCGCCACCCGCCGGTCCCGGGCGTCACGGCCGAACGGCACCGGTACCCACGCGTCCCACTGGTCGGCGGTGATCAGCGGTGTCGGGATGGGCGGGGTGGCGTAGGGGTCCTCGTCGGCGACCCACATCGCGACCCGGCCGGCGTGCCCGCCACGTCCGCGGACGCGTTCGACGATCAGCTGCACCTCGTCGACGGCGAGCGCGGACGCGAGTGCGTCCCGTTGCTTGATCACGTCGGCGGCCTTGCGGGTGGCGGGGAGATCGACGGTGATCGCCCAGCCCTTGCCCTGTCTGTGGGCGCGCTCGACCAGCCGCAGCGTCTCGTCCTTGCCGATCAGCTTCGCGTCTCGGAACGCGTCGACCAGTACCTGTGGGTCCATCGTCCAGGTCAGCGACCGGGGGCCGGCGAGCACGGCGGTACGGCCCGGGGCGCCGTCCCGGCGGCGACCGACCCACGCCAGCACCACGGCCGCCGTGACCGCGAGGAGCCACAGCACACGCGGCCCATTGATGCTGGCCGCGATCGCCACCACGATCCCGGACACGACGAGGACGGCCACGGTGATCTTCCACCGGAACAGCGCGAGCGCGCGGATCTCCACGAACTTGTCGGCCAGTTTCTCGGCCTGCTCGGCCGCCTCCCGGTAGTCGTGCACCCGCACCCACCGCCGCCAGGCGCGGGCGAGGTGCACCGCCCCGCGGGCGACCGCCGCAACCGCTCGCCACGGCGCGCGCAGCACCCGGGCGATCGCGTCCCGGACGGTCTGGCGGGCGATCGCCCGCGAGCCCCACCGGGCCGCCCAGCGAGCGCGCCAGGTGGGCGGCAGCAGGGTCACCTGCTGCCAGCGCGCGACCTCGGTCCCCGGCGCGCTTCCGTCCAGGGCTGGCGCCGCCACAAGCTCCGCTTCGAGGACCGGCGAGGCCGGGACGCTCTCGTCGTCCCGGCCCGCCTCGCTCTCGGGCATCACCGCGCACCCCGCTTCGAGGGCCGCACCTGGGTCACGGTGAGCGTCTTGGTCAGCGTGTAGGCGGCGAACAGCGCCGGCAGCGCGAGCACCACCAGCAGCAGCGTCGTGTTGGTCGCCGCGTAGGTGATCACCAGCCACTGGACGCCGACGATCACGCCGGCCGTGACGAGCACTCGCCCGACCAGCGACACCGACGCGGTTCCGGCCTGCGCGATCTCCGCCGCCGCCCGCGCCCGCTTCGTGCTCGCCCGCGTCTTGACGACCATCGCGAGCACCGCGAACGCGGCCATCCCGCCGAGGAACAGCTCACCCGAGGTCAGCGTGATCCCGCCGCTCATGTCCACTCACCTCCCTCCAGCTGCTCGCCGCTGGTCTCGTCCTCGTCGCTCCGGCCCGCGCGGGCCTGCCACACCGCGTGCAGGGCCCGCCGGTCGTCCTCGGACAGACCGCCCCACACCCCGACCGTCTGCGCCCCGGCAGTGCGCAACTCGAACTCGAGGCACTCGCGCCGGACCGGGCATCCCGCGCACAGCCGCGCCGCCAACTCGCGGTCCGGCGGTCCCTCGCCGGTCCAGTCCGGCGGGTCGCCGTAGGTGATCTCCCACAGGCACAGCCCGTGTGTGGCCACCAGCTGGGACAGCACCTCGCCCGGAACGCGCGCGAGTGCGTCCAACTCGGCCGCCGTTTGCTCGTGCGTTGCGCCCTCGTCCGGCCCGCCGGCCTCGCCCTGCCGGCCGTTCATGACCGGCCCCCGACGATCCGAGCGACCTCACGGGCCACCCGCGGACCGGCCGCGATCGCCGCCACGTCGACGCATCCGCCCGACTCGGCGGCGTCGGCGGCCATCCGCTCGACCGCCACTGCGGGGATCACGTACCGGGACCGGACCCGCACCGCGGGGAAGGCGTCCTCGCGGATTGCCCGGTAGAGCGTCGCGCGGTCCACCCGCAGCAGCCGGGCGGCCTCGGCGACGGTGTAGAAGACCGGCCGCACCGCGGCCGAGTTGCCGTGTTCCTTGTCGTGATCGTGCTCGCTCATGACTCGTCTCCATCAAACGTAGAAATAATTTCAGCTATTCGAGAGCTGATATCAGCTCTCATTGGCGTGGAACGGGTCGAAAGGCGCGCGAGTGCGGCGAATCGGCCCCGAGCAATCAGAGGACCCGGCTAACCTCGACGATCACGGTGGTGAGCGAGAGGGAGCGGGGAATCGGTGTCGGAAGACTGGGCGGCTGTGGCGCGGGCGATGGATGCGCGGCTGACCGAACTCGGTATGCGCCAGCGCGATCTGGCCGACCGGGCGCACGTCTCGCAGGCGATTGTCCGCGAGCTGCACCGCAACACCGCCCAGCGCCGGCGCAGCGCCCGCACCCTCGAAGCCCTGTCCGTGGCCCTGGGCTGGCACCCCCGCCACCTGCACGCCGTGCTGGGCGGGCACAACCCGCCCGACCCAAGCGCGCCGGTGACGCTGCCCGCTGACGCCGTCGCCGGACGGCTCGCCGCCATCGAAGGACACCTGCGCTCGATCGAGGAACGACTGATCGACGTCCAAGCCCAACTTGGCGCCGACAGGCCTCGGAATGGTGGTTGACATGTAGCTCATGCCAACCAGAAAACGCTCCTGAAGTCGCTCCCCACAGATGGCAGGAGTTATCGCCAGACCTGATAACTCCTATTAACCCTGCAGGTCAGCGCGGTTGATGGGTGGTGGCACGTGGCGCATCGGACGAAGCTCCAGGCCGTCCGCAACGAACTCGGCTACTCCGCCGCCACCACCATTTCCCTACTCACCCGGCACGCACACGCTCGCCGCATCCCGATCATGACCGCGGCGAGCCTGAAGACGAAGCTCTCCCGCTGGGAGAACGGCCACGAAGCCGTGGGCCTGCCCGAGTACCGGCGCCTGTTCCGCGAGGTCTACGGCCGCACGGACGCCGAACTCGGTTTCCCGGCCACCGACGTGCCCGGCCCTGCCGACGACCTGCGCGCACGGATCGCCGCCGCACGCACGGTCGACCCGACGACCATCGCCGCCTTCCGCGCGCAGATCGAGAACACCCGCCGTCTCGATCGCCAGTTCGGCGGCCTCACCCAGCTCGACCAGCTCCGCCAACAGATCGACCAGGTGGGAGGCCTGCTCGCGCATGGGCCTGCCGCCGGGCACCGCGCCTCTCTGGCCGAGGCGCTCACCGAAGCGTCCACGCTGGCCGGCTGGCAGGCTCTCGACCGCGACGACCATACCCAGGCGTGGAGCCACTACGAGCGTGCCAAGAACGCCGCGCGCGAGGCTGGCTCAACGCTGCTACTCGCGCACGCCACCGCTGAACAGGGCTTCGTGCTCACCGCGCTCGGCGAGAACACCTACGCCGCCGAGCAGACCGCGCACGCCCGCGCCCTCGCCGCTGACGGACCGGCCCTGCTGCGCGCGTGGCTCGCCGCCGCGCACGGGGAGACCCTCGCCGCCACCGGGCAGCGTGAGGCCGCGCTGCGCGCCTTCGACGATGCCCACGCGCAGCTCCCAGGAGATTCCGTCGACCCGGCGCTGCCGTTCCTGTTCCTCGGCGGCGCACACCTCGACCGCTGGCGCGGGAACGCGCTCGCTCAACTCGGCGACCACGAAGCGATCAACGACCTCGGCAGCGCGCTCGCCCGCCTCCCGCAGTCATGGGTCCGAGTCCGCGCGGCCCTACTGGTCGATCTCGCCTTCGCCCACACCGCCGCAGGCGATCGGGACGCCGCCCTCACCCACGCCCGCACCGCGCGACAACTCGCCCAACAGATCCACTCCGACCGCCACCTACGACGCCTCGCCGCCCTCGTCCTGCCCACCGGCGGGCGCGCCACCGCGTGAGGCGAGGAAGTACAACAGCGCCACCAGCGTGCCCGCGCCGAGCAACTCGCCCCGCTGCGCGAGCTCGACAACCCGCGCCAGCGGCACCCACTCGACCCGACCAGCCTCCTCGGCGTCCGTCGGCTCGGCGACGTGCTCGAACTCGCGCCACAGATACACGTCCATCGGCGCCGTCACGTTCCCTGGCAGCGGCTCGAAGCTGATCAGCTTCTCCGGCTCACCAACCGGCGCCCACCCGGACTCCTCGGCCGCCTCACGTGCGGCTGTCGCCACGGACTCCTCGCCCTCGTCGACGAGGCCGCCGAGTAACTCGTAGCCCCATTGCTCGGTGGCGAACCGGTACCGCCACAGCATCAGGACCTCGTCCGCTTCGTTCACCATCAGCGCGATCGCGATCCGTGCCAGGTGCACGACGTGGTAGTCCCACCTACGGCCGTCCGGCGCCTCGACGTCGACCAGTCCCAACCGCACCCACTGATTGTCGTAGACCGTTCGTTCGCCGAACGTCCGCCACGTCCCGTGCTCCTCCGTCACGGCGGCAACGTACGCCAATCACCGCTGGCCGCCGATCCCCACTCGCCACGCCGCTAGCATCGGTGCTCCGAGTTTCCCGCCTGTCCGAGGACGGGCGTACGTCCGACGCAGCCGCAAGCGCAGCTAGCGCGCGGGCGGGCGGGCGACCCTCCGGTCACTGCACTGCACGCGGCTGCGATGAAAGTAGGCGACGCTGCGACCAACTCGTGGGCCTCACCCTCGGCGCGGACGAGACAGGAACACGGATCGCATCGCACCCATCAGGCCCACGCGAAGTGCCAGCCCTCACGGTAACGTTCTCGCCAACACGCACCCATGGCGCGGAGGCGACGGAGGAACCTTGGTACTACTGCTACCCTCTGCGAACTGGAAAGACTGGTACCACGCCAAGCATTCAGAACGCTCATTAAAGACCGGCAGCGAGTTCGAGGCATACTTCGAAGAATTGATGACAAGTCACTACGACGACTATGTCAATCCCGCCCCTGCCGGCTCACTCGGCGACGGCGGCTGCGATGGTGCACGAAGTATGGGGAAGACGATATATGCCTGCTACGGATCGCGTGCGCGAGATGGCGGGGAACGCGCCCTAGCAAGGAAGCTGAACTCAGACTTCATCCGAGCACTATCCGAGTGGCCAGAAATGACCACCTGGACGTTCGTGACGAATGCTCCATTTGGGCCGGAAGCATTAAGAGCCTTACACTTGATTCAACAAGACCACAAAGTCGGTCAGGCTCGCCCAATTCGTGCGTTGACGTGGAGTGTACAGAAGCTCTGGAACGAAGTTGTAAGCAGGCTTGCAGCTGAAGATCTCGACCGCATCTTCCCGGGGGTCCCCGGATCTCAGGACATTACCCTTGAGGACGTACTTCCCCTACTCGGGTCATTAAGTGCGGACGATACCGTTCTAGATGCCGGCATGGAAGCTCTTCGAGAAGTCGAACCGACCAAACTCGACTACAACAGAATCCCGCTAGACACCAGGGTCGAGCTGAATTCGGGCCGGCGCATGAACCCAGCAATAGCTCGCTGGTTCGATGAGAACTCAGATCCGGAGCTACAAGACAAGGTAGCTCGAAACCTGACGCAGATATATCAATCCCACGCGGCCGTCACAACGATACCGAAAGAGGTGATCGAGAGACTTTACATCAGCATCGGGGGAGGGAATGTGCGCGTTGAAACAAGACGTGCTGAGTGCGTATTCGCGATCGCTTCCTACTTCTTTGATCAGTGCCACATATTTGAGGAGCCTCCTCCAGGCTGGTCCGGACACGAATCGCACTCAGAACACTCCGTGCAGGGAAGACAATGATCCTACCGACGAAAGGCATTAGCGCCGACCGGTCTCTGCTAGCTGTCGGCGAAAGCATCGTGGCAACGCTAGAGCAACCCAAGTCTATTACCGAAGCATGGGAAGATTTCCAGGCCGATTGGCAGGCGCGAAGCATAAGAGAACGTCTTACCTTCGATTGGTTCGTCTTGGCGATGTCGATGCTTTACGCCTTGGGTCTCGTCGACTACACGGCAGATGGCCGAATCAGGAGGGCACATGCGGCTCCTCCGGCTTAGTGCGAACGATTCTCGATTCAAGACAGTCGAGTTTCGCGAGGGAATGAACCTCGTCATCGCTGAGAGAAGGGATGAGTCCTCTCAAGGCGATAGCCGCAATGGCACCGGAAAAACCAGCCTCGTCCTCCTGATTCGGTACCTACTGGGAGGTACTTTACCGTCGCGATTTCGTCGGCCGGAGTTCGAAGGATGGCGATTTCGCCTAGACCTGCTACTTCCCGGTGTCGCGGGCAGCGACGAGGAAGTCTCAGTCACGCGAGGTGTTTCGGAACCGCAAACTCGATTGTCAGTCGTTGGCTGGTCCTACTTGGAGAATCGCCATGATCTGAGAGTGGCGGAGTGGCGGACGGCCCAGGAAGAGGTCCTTTTCTCCCTGAGAGAGGACAAGCCGACTGAGCTTACATCCAGTTCTTTGTGGGCATACTTCCTGCGCAATCAGTTTGGTACACCAACTCGGGCGTTGCCTACGGACGCCGATTGGGTTGTCGGGCTCAAGCTCGGATATCTCCTTGGCCTGGCGCCGAACATCGCGGCGGCGCCAGGCGAGGTAGCGGCCTTGGAGCGGCAACGAAAAGCGCTTAATCAGGCCATCAGCGAGGGCGCATTACAGCATCTTCAGCTAGACGAGGCACAACTACGTTCGGAGCTGGCAGGTGTAAGCAGAGAGCGCGAGCGGCTGGCAGATCAGCTTTCTGGCTTCAAAGTCGATGCCGAGTACGAGTCGAACCAACAACGCGCGAATGAGCTGAGTCAGTCCATAAAGAGGATCAACGAGGATCTGCTCGCGCTCTCGAATCGCTCTAGCGAGCTAGAACGAGCAATCAATGCCGAGCTTCCCAATCTCGGGGAGGACCTTTCAGAGCGGCGCATTGGACGAATGTACTCCGAACTGGGGCTAGTTCTGCCCGATCAAGTTTCAAAAAGGTTCGATCAAGTTGTTGCGTTTCACCAGTCCGTCGCCAGGAACCGGGCGCAGTATCTGAGGGCTGAGCAAGATGAAGTTGCTACTCAGATTGCTTTACTTTCAGCGAGGCGTGTGCAGGAAGATGCCGACCGCGCCAATGTCATGAATATCCTGCGGAGCTCGGTAGCCTTCGACACTTTCGTCAGCGCACAAACACGCGTTTCGCAGCTTGACAGTCAAATTTCGGATCTCGAACGACGCTTAGAGGTCGCCGCATCTGTCGGCGAGATGGCGAACACAGTCAAGTCAAAGCGAGCAGAGTCCGAGCGTCTTGTTCGTCAAGAGCTGCAGGAGCGGCAGGCATTTCTGGTGTCCGGCCCTCTTGCGCTCTTTCGCGAGCTGGGGTCGGAAGTATACGTGGACCGGACTGCCGATCTGCTTGTGAGTCCAACGAAGAACGGTATCGTCAAAGTAACTCCACACATATCTGGAGACGCGAGTGACGGCATTCGCGGTGTCGAGACGTTCCTCCTGGACATGACACTTATGGTCACCTCCATGTCACTTGGCCGCAGCCCCGGCCTACTTGTTCACGATAGTCATCTATTTGATGCGGTCGATCACCGGCAAGTAGCTTCCTGCCTTAATATCGGGGCCAGGCTTGCGGAAGAGTACGGCTTTCAATACATCGTTACCATGAACTCAGACTTTGTTGGGTCCGTTGTAACTGAAGGCAGCTTTGATCCGAATCCGTACGATCTCGACGTTGGCTTGAGCGACGTCGAAGGAGGTGGAATCTTTGGGTTCTCATTTGACTAGCCTGACCAATCTCGCGGTGTAGCTACTACTGTGTCTCGTCGAGCGAACGCTCCTAGGCCGTTACCATACGGCGTCGCCAATCCGCCTTGCCACGAAGGCGATCCCCAGCAAATCAGTGATCCGCGTTTCGCACATCAGAGATCGCCGTTCCCGACAGGACAGACATGAGACGACACCTCGTTCCCACAGCGGCTTCAACGCGCGCAGTTACCCGGCGACCTTGGCTCGTCGGCCGCGGCTCACGATTACGAGGCCATCAGCTTGCAGGTCTGCAATGGCCCGTTGCGCCGTCCCGTGCGATACGCCGTACCGGTCAGTCAACTCCTCAATGGTAGGAAGCTGTGCGCCCGCTACAAGAGCCCCTGAGGCGATCGCTCCGCGGAGGTCGGCAGCAATACGCTGGTAGGGGTTCGCCGGTTCCTTATCCTCCTCGGGAGGGGCATGCATGGGCGAACCACCAACCACCGTGAGGCGCACAGGTAGAGCAGGCATACGACTGGCGAGCGACCCGGCCGCCCGCTGGTCCGCCTCCGCCACGAACGCGCTGTAGACCCTGAGCGTCGTGACCCCGCCACCAGCATGGCCCAACCGACCCGCGACGGTGCGCACGTCGACACCAGCAGCGATCAGCTCGGTTGCGGAGTAGTGGCGGAGCTGGTGGATGTGCATGTCCCATCCGAGACGCGCGCACATGCGCTCGTAGCGCTGGCTCGCCGTGTCCGGCTTGATCCAGGTCGAGCCGTCCGGCATCAACGAGAAGATCCGGGCTGCGCCGGGCATCGACGTGCCGAAGCCCGCCCGCAATGCGCAGTGCCGCTGGTACGCCGCGAGGAGCCCGATGGTCTGCGCGTCGAGCGAAATCCGGCGCTGCTGGTGGGTCTTGGTGTCCTTCTCCCACGTCCGCGCACCGCGCTGACCGATGCTCGACCGGATGCTCAGGACGGCCGCTTCGAAGTCGACCCGATCCCAACGAAGGGCGCACAGTTCGCCACGTCGCACGCCGGTGGTCATCGCGAGCCAGACCATCATGCCCCAGTCGAGGTCGCGCCATGCCTCATCTGCGATCGCGGCGGCTTGCGCGGCCGTCGGCGGCTGCGGGTCCGGGTGCGGCACCGGGATCGGCTCCGTCTGCTCGAACGGGTTGCGACCGACCCAACCCCACCGGACGGCGCGCTTGCCCGCGCCGTTCAGGATCGCGTGGATCTTCAGAAGCGAACCTGCCGCGAGCGGACGGCAAACATGCGGCTTGCAGCGCTTGTCGCACTCGTGTTCGGCGTCCGTCCGGTGCTCGACGAACGCCTTGCCCTTGCAGTGGGTTCGGCAGCGCCGGAGTTGCTTGTAAAACGAGTCCAGAATCTGGCCGTCGATCCGGCCTACCTGAACGTGTCCGAGCAGCGGCTTGATGTGGTTGCGAACGAACACCTCGTAGCTGTCGAGCGTCGTCGGCTCGACGTTCAGCATCTCCAGGTGCCGGTCGAGCATCTGCCCCACCGTGGCGCGGGTGCGCGGGTTGCGCTGCTCGTCCACCTCCGCTAGCAGCCGCGTCCGCGCCTTCTCGGCCGCCTTCGCCGCGCGTGCACCGGGCGGGACGATCTCCGTCAGGTGGTGCCGCTTGCCGGTGAGCGGGTCGATCCCGGCGTACACGCGGACCCGCAGTGAGCCGCTGGGCAGCGTCTCGATCTCGCCTCGCTGCCGCCTACCGGCCGTCCCCGTCTTGGCCATGAGACTCACGGTAAGCGTGGGATGGCTCCACGTATAGCTCCACTTGGAGCGGCCAAGATCGCTAATCGAGGCCCTGGACTGGAGCCGCCTTGGGGAGTCGAACCCCAGACCTACGCATTACGAGTGCGTCGCTCTAACCGACTGAGCTAAGGCGGCAGGTGGTGCGCGGCCCAGTGTAGCGACCGCCCGGCGGGCCCCGTCGCCCTCCCCGGCCCGCCGCTGACCGGCCGATACAGTGGCGCCGCCCGTCCCGAACCGCCTGGAGGTCCCTCCGTTGAAGCAGATCGACCTGGGGTTCGTCACGGCGCTCTACCGCGCCTACTCCGACGACCTGGCCGCGGTCGGGACGCAGCAGCGGGCGTTCGCGGAGGCGATGGGGTCGCGGATGACGCCGCAGCTCGACGACCTCGAGGCGGAGATCACCTACCTGCTGCTGCGGGAGGCGCGGCCTGCGGTGGTCATGGAGCTGGGCACGTTCCACGGGTGGTCGACGTCCTGGATCCTCAGCGCCCTGCGCGACAACGGGTCGGGACAGCTGCACAGCTTCGACCGGATCGACAACGTCGTGCGCAACGTGCCCCGGGACCTCGCCGAGGGTCGGTGGACGTTCGTGCGGGGCGACATCAAGGAGAACCTCGACCAGGTCCCGGCGGACACCGGCTACCTGTTCGTGGACGCGGCGCACAACAGCCGCTTCGCCCGCTGGTACCTCGAGCACCTGTTCCCGCGGGTGCCGGCCGGGATCCCGGTGAGCGTGCACGACGTCTACCACTTCCGCGCCACCCTGCCCCTGCACGAGGGCAAGGTCGTCGTGCGCTGGCTGGACGAGCGCGGAGTGCCGTTCTTCACACCGTCGCGGGCGAAGAGCCGCACGGCCTACGACACGCTCACCGTGTTGCGGGACGACCTGGGTCTGAAGCCGATCAGGGGGAAGGGCGACAACCCGATGATCTTCTTCGAGATGCCGTCCAGCGGTCACGCGTAGAAGGCGCGGATCTCCTCCACGAGGTCCTGCGGCACCTCCATCGCGGCGAAGTGGCCGCCGCGCGGCCGCTCGGTCCAGGACACGATGTTCGTGTTGTCCCGCTCGGCGAACGGTCGCATGGACCTGAAGTCGTCGGCGAAGACCGTGACGCCGATCGGCCCGTGGTTGACGACCGGCGCGGCGTTGCGCTCGGCGTGGTGGTAGCGCACCGCCGTCGACGAGGTGTTCGTGAGCCAGTACAGCGACACCTGCGTGAGGACCTGGTCCCGGCCGACCAGGCTCGTGCCGTTGCCGAAGTTCTCGAACAGCTCGTTGTAGGCGAGCTGGCCGACCGGCGAGTCGGACAGCGCCGCGGCGATGGTCTGCGGCCGCGAGGCGTTCATGAGCGCGTAGCCGTTCACGGTCTGGAACCAGCCGGCGAACTCCAGGGCCGCGTGGTCCGCGGGCGTCATCCGCTCGAACTCGGCGGGGTCGCCGGACGGGAAGGAGAACAGCTGCAGCACGTGGGCGCCGAGGAACCCGGGCGGGTTCAGGATCGCGAGCTCGCGCGAGACCATCGCCCCGCCGTCGCTGCCGTGCGCAGCGTAGGAGTCGTAGCCGAGCCCGCGCATCAGCGCGTCCCAGGTCCGGGCGACCCGGGCCATCGTCCAGTCCCCGTCGGCCAGCGGGGTGCTGAACCCGAAGCCGGGGATCGAGGGGATCACGACGTGGAAGGCGTCCTCGGCGCGGCCGCCGTGGGCCACCGGGTCGGTCAGCGGGCCGATCACGTCGAGGAAGTCGACGAACGAGCCCGGGTAGGTGTGGGTGAGCACGATCGGAGTGGCGTCCTCGACGGCCGACCGGACGTGGACGAAGTGCACGGTCTGCCCCTCGACCTCCGTGCGGAAGTGCGGGAACTCGTTCATCCGGGCCTCCTGGGCCCGCCAGTCGAACGAGCTGCTCCAGTGCTCGACCATCTCGCGCAGGTAGCCGACCGGTGTGCCGTAGCTCCAGTCGTCGCCGGGGGCGGGCTCGGGGAGGCGGGTGATCTCGAGCCGGTGCTGCAGCGCATCCAGGTCGGCCTGCGGGATCGCGACCTCGAAGGAGCGGATGTCGAGCGTCTGGGTGCTGGTCATGGTGGCTACGCTATGACCAGTACCGGCATGTTTCGTTCCTGTACTCGGAGGCGATGTGCGCGAGACGTCCGGACGGTTGCTCGCCCTGCTCGGCCTCCTGCAGACGCCCCGCACCTGGTCGGCCGCCGACCTCACCGCCCGGCTCGGCGTGGGCGAGCGGACCGTGCGCAAGGACGTCGAGCGGCTCCGGGCGCTCGACTACCCGATCGACACGCTGCGTGGCCCCGCAGGCGGTTACCGGCTCGGTGACCACGGCAAGCTCCCGCCGCTGCTGCTCGACGACGAGGAGGCCGTCGCCGTCGCGGTCGGGCTGCAGGCGGTCACGGCGGTCCGCGGCGTCGAGGAGGCGCGGGCGCGGGCTCTCGCGAAGCTCGAGCACGTGCTGCCGTCCCGGCTGCGCCGCCGCGTCCGCGCCCTGCACGACAGCACCTCCACCGGCCCGGCGAACACCGGCACCAACGTGGCGGACCCGCCCGTCGACCCGGGCCTGCTCACCGAGCTGGCGGTCGCGGTGCGGGACGGCGTCGGCATCCGCTTCGCGTACCGCGACGCCGAGCACATCGACGCCGAGCCGTACCGGCTGGTGAGCTGGCAGCAGCGGTGGTACGTGGTGGCGCGGGAACGCCGCTCGCGGGAGTGGCGCAGCTACCGCGCCGACTGGATGCGGATCAAGGTGCCCGGCGGGCCCCGGTTCACGCCGGACCCGCTCCCCGGGGGCGACTACACGGCGTTCGTGCTGCGCGAGGTGGCTTTCACCGGCTGGTCGGTGCACACCAGGATCGAGGTGGACGCACCCGCGGAGCAGGTGCTGGCCCGCATCAATCCCACGGTCGGCGTGGTGGAGACCGTCGACGAGCACCGCAGCGTGCTCGTGACCGGCGGCGACAGCCTGGAGATCGTGGCGGTGTGGATCGGGATGCTCGGCCTGGACTTCCACGTCACCGAACCGCCGGAGCTCGTCGAGCACGTCCGTGCGCTCGCCGTGCGGTACGCCGGCGCACTCCCGTCACGCCGTGCCGGCCGCCCGTCGGGCGGGTAGGACCCGGAGCCACCCCCGACGGGGCGGCCGGGCGGCGGCGGTCGACGCCCCGAGCGTGGCGGCGTGGGCGAGCCGGTACGCCTGCGCCTCGGCCAGCAGGGTGCGGCGGCGGTCGGCGGCGATGTCGGCGGCGGTGTGGAGCTGGTTCAGCATCGTGGTCACGTCCTCGGGGTTGCGGTGGCGATGCCTGCAACGGTCGTCCGCCGCGGCCCCCGGAACATCCGTGCCGAGCACGGAGCCACCACGGAACGTGCGCTCCGTGCGTGCGGGCCTCAGACGACCACGCCACCCAGCGCGGCCATCGCCGCCGCGCCCTTCTCCCGCTCCGCGCCGCCGGCCAGGACCAGGCTGCGCGCCCACTGGTAGTGGCAGCCGGCGGCGTCGAGCGCGTCGGCCGCGGCGAGGATGCCACCACGATCGCCCGTGACGAGGGCCGCGGCCCGGTCGAGCAGGGCGGAGGTGACCACGTTGTCGCCGGTGGTGGCCCGGACCGAGGCGATCCGCTCGGCCGCGTCGGGCGCGCCGGCCAGCGCCGCGGCCTCCGCCCACGTCGCGGTGTACCACGGCCGCCAGATGCTCTGGTACCAGCGCCGACGCAGCTCCTGCGGCGGAACCTCCAGCAACCGCACCGCCTCGTCGGCGCGGCCGAGGTGCAGCAGCAGGAGCCCCTCGAAGAACACGGTGCAGTGCTGGTCGTCCGTCTGGCACGCGGTCGGCACCAGCGCGGAGAAGATCTGCAGCCACTCGGCGCGAGCCTCGGTGTCGCCGCGCATCCCGTGCACGGTGGCCATCGCACGCGCCGCCCGGCGGAGGGTGGGCACGCGCGGGTTCCCGGCCCGCTCCCACCCCTCCCGGAAGCGCGTGCCCGCGTCGATCGCGCGGTGCCAATCGCCTTCCAGGACGCACACCACGATCAGCCGCGCGACCGCGACGTGCCCGACCTCGCGGTGCAGGGGCAGGTCGCGGAGGCGCTCCGCGAGGCGGCGTGCCTCCCCGAGGTCACCTGCTGCGATGGCCGACTCCGCCGCCATCACGTGCGCGTCGGAGAGCTCGAAACTGGCGCCGGGGTCGAGCGCGACAGGAGCCAGCAGCTCGATCCGGCGCCGCGCGCTCGCCAGGGCGGCGCGGCTCTCGCCGCGGGAGAGCTGGATCGTGGTGAGCCGGTCCAGCACACCGCTCTCGAACAGCGGGTCACCGGAGCGCTGGGCGACCTCCAGCGCCGCGCGGACGAGCTCCGTGGCGTCCCCATCGGTCTCCGGGACGGCGAACGCCTCCGCCGCCGCGATCCCCGCCAGGGCCTGCGGGTCGTCGCCCGCGTACCGGCGGGCTTCGTCGAGCAACGCGCTCACCGACACCGTGGAAGGAGGCGCGGTCATGGTGCCGGCCGCCCGGTTCCACAGCTCCGCGGCCCGCGCGAGGTCCACGGCCGCGGCGGCCGGGTCGCCCGCGCGCACCGCGGCATCGGCGGCCGCGCGATGCAGCCGGATCGCGTCGTCACCCGCGAGCCGTCCCCCGGCCACGCTCGCGGCCCGGTGCAGCGCCGCGGCCGCGCGCTGCGGGTCGGGCGCCAGGTCGGCGGCCTGCTCGAAGCGCCATTGCGCCTCGCCCGCGATGCCGCGACGGTGGCACAGCGTGGCGAGCAGGGCCTTGCCCTCGTACGCGTCGGGCGAGCCGGTGGCCACCGCCCAGCCGAGGGCAGCGCGCAGCTCGTCGGCGAGCCGGTCGAACTGCGTTCGCCAGCCCGCCGTGTCGACGGAGCCGTCGGCGAGCAGCTCGGCGCCGGCCTCCCGCGCCCACCCCAGGTGACGCGCCCGGCACCCGTCGAGCTCGCCCTCGTCCTCGAGCTGCTCCACGCCGTACTGGCGGACCGCCTCCAACGCCCGGTAGCGGGTGCCGTCGGGGCCCGCGGTGGGCACGAGCAGGCTGTGGTCGGCGAGCGCCGCGAGGTGGTTGCCGACATCGTGCTCCGACACCGGTGGCGAGCCGGCCACCGCCGCCGCGCTCCCGACGCGGAACGGGCCGGCGAACACCGCGACCCGCCGCAGCACCGCCCGGGCCTGCGGATCCAGCAGCGCGCAGCTCCAGTCCAGCGTGGAGCGCAGCGAGCGGTGCCTGCTGTCGACGCGGCGCGCCCCGGTGAGCAGCTGCAGCCGGTGGGCGAGCCCGGTCTCCAGCCCGTCGACGCCGAGCGCGGGCAGCCGGGCGGCAGCCAGCTCGATGGCCAGGGGCACGCCGTCGAGAGCGCGGCACACGCGCGCGACCCGGCGCCGGTCCCCGTCGCCGATCTCGACGCCGGCGGCCGCGGCACGCTCCGCGAACAGCGCGACGGCGTCACCGTCCGGGTCCTCCTCGGCCGCGGACATGCCGGCCACCGGGAACACGCGCTCGAACGGCAGCAGCAGCCGCGCCCGGCTCGTGGTCAGCACGACGACGTCCGGACCGTGGGCGAGCAACCGCTCCACCAGCTCGGCCACGCCGTCGAGGAGGTGCTCGCAGTTGTCCAGGAGCAGCAACGTGCGCCGCCGGGTGGCCCAGTCGAGCACCGTCTGCTGGCGGGTGCGGCCCTGCTGCTCGGCCAGCCCCAACGCCGCCGCCACCGTCGGAGCGATCATGGACGCGTCGGTGACCGGGACGAGATCGACATACCAGACGCCGTCGGCGAACCGCTCGGCGACGTCACCGGCCACGGCGAGCGCGAGGCGGGTCTTGCCCACGCCACCAGGGCCGACGGCGCTGAGCAGCCGCTCCCCGTGGAGCATGGCGGCCAGCTCGGCCCGCTCCCGGGCGCGGCCGACGAACGAGGTGAGCGCAGGCGGGAGCGCGGGCGACGGAACCGCCGCCGTGCGCTGCCCGGAGAGGAGTGTGAGCGCCCTGCGGTCCTGGGCGCCGAGCTTGCGCAGCAGCGACGACACGTGGCTCTCGACCGTGCGGACCGAGATGAACAGCCGCGCGGCGATCTCGGCGTTGCTCAGGTGCTCCCCGACAGCAGACAGCACCTCGGCCTCACGTGCCGAGACGGAGGTGTCCGCGGTGTGCCCCACCCGGTCGATTCTGCCGGACGGCGCCGACGAACCCTGCCTCCCGCGACGCTCAGCCGCGCTGCAACGCGCTCATCATCGCCTCGACCGCGATCTCCGGCTTCACGTTCTGGTCCAGGGCCGTGCGGCACGCCAGCACGGCCTCCAACCGGCGCAGCACCGACTCCGGCTTCCAGTCCGTGGCGGCGCGGCGCGTGTCGGCCTCCCGGTCGGGATGGGTGAGCGGCACCTGCGCCCCGCTGCCGACGACCAGCGCGTCGCGCAGGAACCCCGCCAGGTCGACGAGCGCGCGGTCCAGCGCATCGCGCTGGGTGCGGGTGTTGCGCGACTTCTGCTGGCGCTCCAGGTCGCGCTCCGCGGCCCGGGCCCCGCGCGCGGCGGCCGCCACGCCCTTGCCGGTGCCGCCGGCTCCCATCGCGACCGCGAGCTCCTCGCGCTCCGCGGCGTCACGGCTCTCGCTCAGCTCGCCCGCCTCCGACTTCGCGTCGCGGACCAGGTCGCCCGCGTAGGAGAACGCGTCGCCCAGCGTGCGCACCCGCAGCGGCAGGCCCAGCACCAGCTCGCGGTGGGAGCGGGCGGCGTCGTCGCGGGCGAGCCTCCGGGCCCGGCCCACGTGCCCGCCCGAGACGGACGCGGCCCAGCTCGCGGTCTCGGGATCGATCCCGTCGCGGCGGACCAGCACGTCGGCGATGGCAGGCGCCGCCGGCGTGCGCAGCGGGACCGGCCGGCACCGGGACCGGATGGTGACCGACACGTCCTCGGGGTGGTCGGACGGAGCGCACAGCAGGAAGATCGTCTGCTCCGGCGGCTCCTCGATCGACTTCAGCAGCGCGTTGGCCGCGTTCTCGGTGAGCCGGTCGGCGTCGGTGATGATCAGGATCTGGTAGCGGCCGGTGGCCGGGCGGCGGGCCGCCTGCTGCACCAGCTGCCGCATCGACTTCACCGAGATCGACAGCCCCTCGGGCACGACCTCGCGCACGTCGGAGTGGGTGCCCGCCATCACGGTGTGGCACGTGCTGCACTCGCCGCACCCGTGCTGCGGGCACTGCAGTGCCGCGGCGAAGGCGCGGGCGGCCACGGAGCGACCGGAGCCGGGCGGCCCGGTGAACAGCCACGCGTGGGTCATCGCGGACGGGTCGGACGCTGCCGCGCTCAGCTCCGCGACGGCAGCGGGCTGGCCGACCACCTCGTCCCAGACCGTCACGGCGCCACCTCCGCGTCGGCCGGCCGCTGCGCCGGCTCGGGCAGCACCGGTGCCAGCCCGCGGAAGACGCGCTCGGCCACCTCGTCGGGCGAGCCGTCGGCGTCGACGACGACGTAGCGGTGCGGCTCCGCGGCCGCCATCCGCGTGAGCAGGCGCTGCACCCGCACGTGTTCCTCCCCGGCCACGCCGACCGTTCGCGGCGCGGCATCCGACGGTGCCCTGTCCAGCAGCACGGACACGTCCGGCCGCAACCGGCCGGTGGCCCACGCCGCGAGGTTCTCCAGCTCGCCGGTGTCGAGCTCGACGTGCCCGCCCGCCGCCACGCCGAACTGCACCAGCGGGCTGACCAGGAAGCGGTCGACGACCACCACCGCGCCCTGCACCAGCGCCGGGCGGATCACCCGCTCGACCTGGTCGGCCCGCACGGCCGCGGCGGCCAGCGCCTTCGCACGCGCCCCGGACAGCGCCGCCTCCCGGGTGGCGGCGCTCCAGCGCTCCCGGTCGCGCTGGCCGCCGTCGGGCACGACGACCGGGTAGCCCGCCGCGCGCAACCGCTCGGCCAGCCGCGCGGCCTGCTCGGTGGTCTCCTCCGCGGGAGCGCCCTCCACGGCGATCAGCACGCCCGCACCCTGGCGCGGCTCGCCACGCCGCAGCGCCGCCAGCAGGTCGGGCAGGATCGGTTCGGTGCGCCGGTCGTCCATCTGCCGGTAGGCCAACATCCCCACGACGGAGGCCACCGCACCACCGGCGAGCATCACGACCCGGGTGCCGTCGATCAGGAACGGGTAGCCGAAGACGTCGACGCGGCGGGCGCTCACGAGGCCGACGATGACCGGGACCAGCGCCATCGAGCCGAGCAGCGTGAGCCGCACGATGGACTGCACGAACGCGACGATCCGGCCGCGGATCTCGTCGGCCACCTGCAAGCCGATGATCGTGAGGCCGGTGAGGAACGCGATACCGGCGAACCCGCCGACCAGCATCACCGCGCCGATGGCCACGAACAGGTGCGGGCTCACCGCCACCAGCACGAGCGCGACGCCGGCCGCGACGATCGCCGCCCCGAAAAGGCGGTTGTGCGGGATCCGGCGGGCCATCCGCGGCGCCGCGCCCATGCCCAGCGCGAGCCCGATGAACACCGACGCGAACAGCACCCCGTACGCCGCGTTGCCGCCACCGAGGCTGGCCGCGTACAGGGTGGCGGATCCGACCACGGTGCCGCCGGCGGCGAACGCGCCGATGATGCCGATGACCAGCCCGCGGATGAGCGGGGTGCGCACGACGAACGTGGCGCCGTCACGGAGCAGCGCGAGCAGGCCCGGCGCGGCGGCGCGCTGCTCGGTGGCGCGTCCGGAGATCTCCGGGATCCGGAAGAGCACGGTGAGCGCGATGATCAGGTACGCCACCCCGCTGAGCACCAGCGCGAGGAACACGGTGGGCAACGCCGAATCCGCGCCCCCGAAGAACCCACCGACGCTGGACAACACCGTGAACAGGCCGGACGCCGTGATCACAGCGACGCCGTAGGTCATCACCAGGTTGAGCTGGTTGGCCGTCTCGACCTGGTCGGGCCTGCGCAGCAGGTTCGGCACCGACGCGTCCTTCGACGGGATCCAGAACAGCGCGCAGATCTCGATCAGGAAGGTGGCGATGAACAGCCACCACAGCGATCCGACGAGCGGGATGGACACGAAGAGGACGAACCGCAGCAGGTCGCACACCACCATGACCCGGCGGCGGTCGAACTTGTCGGCGAGCGCGCCGGCCAACGGCCCCAGCACCAGCGCGGGCAGCAGCTTGGTGGCCACCACGCCGCCGAGCGCGAAGCTCTGCGCGGTGTAACCGCTGGTGAGCTGGGTGGCGAGCGCGGACAATGCGAGCAGGCTCATCCAGTCGCAGATGCCCGCGACGGACGTGACCAGCCACAGCCGCCGGAACGCCGGGATGGCCAGCACGCTGCGGACCCGGTGGGAGGTGGGCGCGGACAACCGCGGCACCTCCCCCGCGCTGCGGGATGGAGAGGGCTCGGGCGCGATCGCTCCTCACCTCCTCGGCGGGCGGGCCGCGTACCAGCGGGTGCTCAGGCCGGACGCGGGCTCGCCGTCCGCCGACAGGGTAGTCGGCGGTGCTGACAGGCTCCGGACCTGGGCGGTAGCCAGTCACAGTGGCCTCTCAGCACGACCTCCAGGTACCCGGTGCGCGGGCGTTTCACCACGGGTGGTCCAGGATCGCGGCCACCATCTGCACGACGATCACCGTGAACACCAGCACGAAGAACAACGTGAACAGCCGCGATCCGACCCGGCCCCGGGTGATGCGCGACAACCCGAGGATCGCCGGGTCGGGGACGACCCGGGGACGCGGCGGCAGCTCGTGGCGGTCGGATGGCACGGCGGGGCGGCGCTGCCGTGGCACCACAGGGGGTGGCGCCGGCGCCCGGACGTCGTCGCCCGGCGGCCCGTCCCCGGCAGGCGCAGCCCGAGGCTCGGGGACGGCGGCGTCGGCGCCCGAGCCGTCCCGGCCGAACCGCCGATCACCCGGCCCCACCGTCACGGGGACGCATGGTAGATCGGTGATCCGTCCGATGCCGGGAGGACGCGGAGCGCGCGCCGCGCCGATCCCACCGTCGGTCGATCCCGCAGCGCGACTCACGTACGGCGAGACTCCGACTCGCGGGTGGGTGGGGTGCCACCCCTTCCGCGAGTCGGGGTCTCGATGCGCGTGTGTCGCCGGCGCTCAGTCGCCGTCGCCGCCGCCGTCGTCCCCGTCGTCACCATCGCCGCCGTCCCCGTCATCCCCGTCGTCGTCCTCGCCGGGAGCGGCGGGAGGTGGCGGCACGGTGCCACTGCTGACGCTGAGCTCGATCGTCTCGCCGGGCAGGGCGGAGCCGTTCGGGTTCTGCCCCACGACGGTGCCGCGTTCGGCGGCGTTGTCGACGCTGCGCGCGGACACGGCCCAACCGGCCCGTTCGAGCTCCCCACGCGCCTCGTTCTCCGGGTCGCCGATCACGTCGGGCACCCGCGACTCCGCGCCGCCCTCCAGGTAGCGCTCCTCCACCGGGGGCAGCGGGAGCACCGGCTGGTTCGCGAGCACCGACTGCATCGTGCCGAACCACGTCTCCGCGGGGGTCTTGCCACCGAAGATGTTGCCGCTGCGGCAGGCGAAGGGCGCGCCCCCGCTGTCGCAGAGCGGGCGCGGGGCGCGCGAGTTGTCGAACGTGATCACCGCGCCGGACATCTGCGGCACGAATCCCAGGAACGCCGCCGACTTGTGCTGCTGGGTGGTACCGGTCTTGCCCGACATCGGACGGTTCCACCCGACCTCACCGGCCGCGCGGGCCGCCGTGCCGCCGGGGAGGTCGTCCTTGCTGAGCGCGTTGACCATCGCGTTGGCCAGCCCCGGCTCGACCGCCTGCTCGCACGGCGCCTCGGTGATGGGAACCGGGTTGCCCTCCGAGTCGGTGACCGACTCGATCGGGCTGGGCGGGCACCAGGTGCCGTCGCTGGACAGGGTAGCACCGACGTTGGACAGTTCGAGGACGCTCGTCGGGCTCACCCCGAGGGTGAACGAGGCGAGGTTCTGGGCCTTGGTGACCTCGGCGATCGAGCGGTCCGTGGCCCGGCCGGTGCCCGGGTCGACGAACGGGGTGGTGGCCAGGGAGCGCATGCCCAGCCGGACCGCCATGTCCACCACCGGCGGGACGCCGGTGAACTCCTCCAGCTTGATGAACGCGGTGTTGGGCGACTGCGCCAGAGCGTCGGTGAGGCTCAGCCGCGGCGCGTAGTTGTCGCTGGAGTTGGCCACCGGGAGGGGGCGGCCGCCGCCGTCGGTGTAGATCGGCGAGGCGTACCCGCTCGGCGGAACCGTGAGCTGGTAGTTGATGCCCAGCCCCTTCTCCAGCGCGGTGGCGGAGGTGAAGACCTTGTAGACCGAGCCGGCACCGAGGTTGACCGGCTCGTACGGCAGTCCGTAGCTCGTCTCCAGCTCCTCGGCGTCCAGCCCGAAGGTGCGGCTCGAGCCCATCGCGAGGACCCGGTGCTTCTCGGTGCCCGGCTCCACCAAGGACATGACGTTCGCGACGTTGGGCTGGTCCGGGGGCACCTCGGCGTCGAGTGCGGTCTTCATCTGCTGCAGCACGTTGCGGTCGAGGGTGCTCTTGATCGTGTAACCACCGCGGTTGAGCTGCTCGAGCGAGAACCCCGCCTCGGTCAGGTACTCGACCACGTACTTGCAGAAGAAGCCGGCGTCACCCGCGCCGTTGCAGCCGTTGGGCTGTGTGTTGAGCGGGTCGGCCAGGCCGAGCGGGGTGGCGAAGGCGGCCTGCGCCTGCGCCTCGTCGATCATCTGCTGGTCGCGCATCTGCTGGATGACGATGTTGCGCCGCTCGGTCGCCGCCTGCGGGTTGCGCACCGGGTCGAACGCCGAGGTGCTGTTGACCATGCCGGCGAGCAGGGCCGCCTGCGGCACGGTGAGCTGGTCGGGCGTGGTGTTGAAGTACAGCCGCGCAGCCGAGGCGATACCCGCCGCGCCGTTGCCGAACGAGACGATGTTCAGGTACCGGGTGAGGATCTCGTCCTTGGGCAGCGACTGCTCCATCTGGAGCGCGATCTGCGCTTCCTTGAGCTTGCGCGCCGGTGTCTGCTCGGTGGCCTTGAGCCGCTCCGTCTCGGTCTCCGCCGCGACGTAGAGCATGTAGTTCTTGACGTACTGCTGGGTGAGCGTGGACGCGCCCTGCACGACGTCACCGGAGGCGGAGTTCGCGACCAGCGCACGCAGCGTGCCCTGCCAGTCGACGCCTTGGTGCTGGTAGAACCGCCGATCCTCGACAGCCACTATCGCGGCCTTCATCGCGGGGGAAATCTCGGCGGCCGTGACCGAATGACGGTTCTGGTTCTGCTCGAAGAACCGGGCGATGGGGGCGCCCGCCGAGTCGGTGACGGTGGTGGTCTGCGGCAGGGGACCGTCCACGAGGTCGGCGGAGACGGTGTTGACGCTGTCGCCCGTGTCGCTGGCGACCAGCCCGAGTCCCGCGGTGATCGGGAAGGCCATGCCCCCGACGACGATCCCGGCAAGGAGCCCGAGCCCGAGCAGCAGGCCGATCGGCCGGGCGAGATGGCGCGGGAAGCTCACAGGTCGTCAGGGTACGCGGGTGACCCCCCTTCGCCGGGCGGGTGACCCGTCCACGGATTGAGTAGTTTTGCTCGGTTTCCGATGGAACCGCGCGCTCTCAGAATTCGTCTGTGCTGGTCATGACGAGCACAGGGTTCATGCGTACGGGGATCCGGGGAGGACGACCATGACGGGGCGGTGGAACTGGCGAGCAGCCGCGCGGTGCCGGACGACCGACGCCGACGGGCTCTTCGTCACGGGGGCACGCCAGCGTGAGGCGCGGGGGTTCTGCCGGGCGTGCCCGGTGCGCACCGAGTGCCTCGCCCACGCCCTGGACCGGCGCATCGAGTTCGGCGTCTGGGGCGGGATGACCGAGCGTGAGCGCCGCGCGCTCCTGCGGGCCCGCCCGGAGGTCCGGTCCTGGTACGACCTCCTGCACGACGCCCGCGCCGCGCACTACGCGTCCTCGGCGGAGGAGACGGCGGACGAGCTCGCGGCCGTGGACGAGCAGGAGGAGGAGCCGGATCTGCACGAATCGGCCTGAGAGCCTCCAGGGCCGGCCGGCACGGCGTCGAGGTCAGCCGGGTCACCGACGGCTTCGCTGATCATCGCCGCCCGTTCCATGATCAGGTCGACGTCAGGGTTCTCGCCGCCCACGCCCCTAGCGGGCGCTGCGCAGCGGCTCCGCAGCCGACCCGCGGGTGTCGGCGAGCCGCTCGCCGACCTCGCGGAGGCCGTCGAGGTCGGCGACGTCGCGCGCCACCACCGGCACCCTCGCCACGGCCACGCCGGGATGGGCGCCCGTGAAGCGGGTGAGCAGGCGTTCCTCGCGCTCGGCGAGGTCCATGCGGTCGGCGTGCAGCCGCAGCACGGCGGCGGCGAGCGGGGCTGCGCGCACCTCGTCGGCGGCCGCGCGGGCCTTGGTGGCCGAGAGGTCGGCGAGCACCGGGTGCGTGCGGTTGAGCACCAACCCGGCGAGCGGCATCTCCTCATCGGAGAGGCGGTCGACGAAGTAGGCGGCCTCGCGCAGCGCGTCCGGCTCGGGGGCGGCCACCACCAGGAACGCCGTGCCCGGCGCCCGCAGCAGGGCGTATGTGGTGGCGGCCCGCTCCCGGAACCCGCCGAACATCGTGTCGAAGGCCTGCACGAACGCCGAGGCGTCGGCCAGCAGCTGCCCGCCGAGGATGCTGGACACCGCCTTGGCGAACAGCGTGAACCCCGCGCCCACGAGCTTGCGCAGGCTCCGCCCGCCGGCACGGGCGGGCGCCGACAGCAACCGGATCATCCGGCCGTCCAGGAAGGTCGACATCCGCTGGGGGGCGTCCAGGAAGTCCAGAGCGGAACGCGACGGCGGCGTGTCCACCACGATGAGGTCCCACTCGCCGGTGGCGGCGAGCTGCCCCAGCTTCTCCATCGCCATGTACTCCTGCGTGCCGGAGAACGACGTGGAGATGGTCTGGTAGAAGGGGTTGGCGATGATCGCCTCGGCGCGGTCGGGCTCGGCGTGGGCGTGGACCATCTCGTCGAAGGTCCGGCGCATGTCCAGCATCATCGCGTGCAGATCACCGTCCGCCGCCGACACCCGACCGGGGTCGTTGCCCAGGGCCTCCAGCCCCAGAGCCTGGGCGAGGCGCCGCGCCGGGTCGATCGTGAGCACGACCGTGCGCCGGCCCCGCTCGGCCGCGCGGATCGCCAGCGCCGCCGACGTGGTGGTCTTGCCGACGCCACCGGAGCCACAGCACACGACGATGCGCGTGTGCGGGTCGTCGAGGAGGGCGTCGATCTCCAGCGCGGGCGCCGTGCGCGGGCTCACGAGGTCACCTCGGCGTCCTGCACGCCGACGCCCTGCATCGCCAGCGTCTCGGCGAGCTCGTAGAGCGACCCGAGGTCCACCCCCTCCACGAGCTGGGGCAGCTCGAGGCGCGGCAACGCGGTGGCCGCCTCGAGCCGTCCGAGCGCCGCCGCCTCACCGTGCACGCGCACGGCGTGCTCGACCGTCTCGGCCACGAGCCCGTCCACCACGTCCGCCGGCAGGTCGAGGCCCGCGGACGCGAGGCCGGACCGGATGCGGGCGGCGTCGACGCGCCCGCCCGCCGCGGCCGCCACCGAGCGCTCCGGCAGCCACTGCGGCCGCACCCGGTTGACGAACACGGCGCCGGTCGGGAAACCCGCCTCGGTGAGCTCGTCGACGGTCTCGAGCGTCTCGGTGACCGGCAGGTCCTCCAGCAACGTCACCAGGTGCACGGCGGTGAGCGGCGAGTGCAACACCTGCACCACGCCCTCCGCCTGGCTGTGGATCGGCCCGCTGCGGGCGAGGTCGGCCATCGCCTTGGTGACGTCGAGGAAGCTCAGGACACGCCCGGTCGGCGGAGCGTCGAGGACGACGGCGTCGTACACGGGCCGGCCATCGGCGTCGCGCCGGTTGACGCACTCCTTGACCTTGCCGGTGAGCAGCACGTCGCGCAGGCCGGGCGCGAGGGTGGTGGCGAACTCGATCGCCCCCATCCGGCGCAGCGTCCGGCCGGCCATGCCCAGCCGGTAGAACAGCTCGAAGTACTCCAGCAGCGCTGCCTCCGCGTCCACGGCGAGCGCGCGGACCTCCCCACCACCGGGCCCCACGGCGATCCGGCGCTCCTCGTAGGGCAACGGGGCGGTGTCGAACAGCTGCGCGATGCCCTGCCGCCCCTCCACCTCGACGAGGAGCGTGCGCCTGCCACCCGAGGCCAGCGCCAGCGCCAGGGCTGCGGCCACGGTGGTCTTGCCCGTGCCGCCCTTCCCCGAGACGACGTGGAGGCGGGCGGCCGACAGCGCTGCTGGCCAACCGGAAGACGTCACCGTCCCAGATTACGAAAGGTGAGCCCGACCGGCCGCCCGAGCGGGTGAGGCGCTGGCTACAGTGACTTTCCATGAGCAATGGCGAGGTCACCAGGTGGGAGTACCTCACCGCACCGGTCCTGATCCACAACACCCAGGCGATCCTGAACAACTTCGGGCGCGACGGCTGGGAGCTCGTCGCCGTCACCGCCGCCGCCAACCCGGAGCAGCTGGTGGCGTGGTTCAAGCGGCCGGTGCGCGGATGAGCGCGGCCACCTCCCCCAGCGCGCGGCTCACCGAGCTGGGCATCACGCTCCCGTCCGTGCCCGCGCCCGCGGGTGCCTACATCCCGGCGCGCCGCAGCGGCTCGCTGGTGTTCACCGCGGGCCAGGTGCCGTTCGTCGACGGGAAGCCGGCCGCGCTCGGCAAGGTGGGCGCCGAGGTCGACGCCGACGAGGCCTACCGGATGGCCCGGCTGTGCGCGCTCAACGCGCTCGCGGCCGTCCACTCGCTCGTGGGCATCGACTCCGTCGCCGGCATCGTGAAGGTCGTCGGCTTCGTCGCGTCGGCGCCGGGCTTCACCGGTCAGCCGAAGGTGATCAACGGTGCGTCGGACCTGCTCGGTGAGGTCTTCGGCGAGGCGGGCCTGCACGCACGGTCCGCCGTCGGCGTCGCGGAGCTGCCGCTCGGGGTACCGGTCGAGGTGGAGCTGATCGTCGAGCTGGGCACCGCGTGACCGGTCCCGACGCGGCCTGCCACGAGCTGCTGCTGCGCCTGGCCGGCCGCTTGCCGGACGAGCTGCTGTGGCGCATGCGCGACTGGCTCGCCGACGGCGGGCGCGAGGTCCTCGGCGCCACCGTGCCGCGCGAGCTGCTGCGTCACCGCGTCGGGCTCACCGACGACGAACGCGGCCTGCTCGAGGCGGCCGTCGGCTCCACCCACCCGCTGCTCGACGCCGTCCTGCCCGCGTCGGCGCCGCACGAACCGCCCGCGGCCTTCCGGCCGGGCGACCGCACCGTCGACACCCCGGCCCTGGCCGTGCTCGCCGTCGTCCGGTCCCACCCCGGCTGCGTCGAACTGCGCCAGTGCTGGCGCGGCAGCCAGCGCGTCGTGCTCGTGCTCGGCGCCGAGCGGCCCTGGGAGCTCGCGGGCACGCTCCAACGGTTGCTGCGCGCCCACGGCGACCGCACACCGTGCGTGGAGGTGCTCCCACCGCACGGAGAACCCCCCGCGTACCACCAGGCAGCCATCATCGGTTCGGCGCCGCTCTGGAGATCCGCGGCGCTGGTCGGCGCGTGAGGGGAGCCGCCGACGGGACGGAAGGAGGCCAGATGGGGGACCGGACGTCGCAGGGGACGACGCACGACCTGCTGCTGGCACTGGCCGGCAGGGTGGACGACGACCTCCTGAACTGGGCACGCGAGCTCGTGGCCGTCGGGGAGGACGCCCGGGCCGTCGAGATGCTCACGGCGAGCCTCGTGGCCGCCCGCGCCGTGCTGCCGGGCCCGCTGCGCGAGGCGCTCGTCGCCGCGGCCCGGGTGGCCCGCACCGATCTGGGTCCCGCGGCGGCGCTCCCGGCGCCCCGCGACGAGGACGGCACCGAGCACCGGTTCACCGCCCCCCACGACGACGACCCCGTCGCCGCCACCCTGCGTGGCCTCCCGGCCCGCACGCTCGCCGGCTGCCGGGTCCTGCTCACCCGCCGCGTCACCCCTGCGGGCACCGCGCCCGGGCCGCTCCCGCACCCCGTCGTCCTCGTCCAGCTGCCGGGCACCGCCCGGCCGGCCGAGGTGCTCGCCTACCAGCTCGCCGCGGCCCTCGAACGGGCGGGCGCGAGCGGCTCGGTCGAGGTGCTCGCCGCGCACGGTCCGCTGTCCGACTACCACGCAGCGGCGCTGGACAACGCGGTGCTGCTGCGCAGCGACGACGGCGAGCCGCTGCAGCCCGCGGCCACGGACGACACCGCGGCGACCGCGGTGCTCCCCACCACCACGCGCGCGGCCGTCCAGCGGCCCACCCCGGGCCCGGCACCGGAACGGCACGTGCTCGCCGCGCCCCCGGCCCTGGCCGACGACGAGCCGCCGGCGTGGCAGCGGGACCCCGAGCCCGCGCCACCACACCCCCGCGAGGAAGCGCCGCTCGACCACCGCCGCACCCCCGCGCCCTCTCCCCGGCCGCTCGTCGACGACGTCGCCAGCACGCACCGGCTCGACCGGTTCCCCCTCGCGGGGCAGAACGGCCGGCCTCCGGCTGGCGGGCCGGCGGACGACGACCCGGTACCCGGCCCGGAGCACGACCCGATGACGCCGCCCCGCGAGCAGTGGAACGGCACCGTGGACGAGGACGGCCCCGCCGCCGACGGCAGGCCCGACGGCGACGGGACGGGCCACGACGACCGGCCCGACGGCTACCACGATGATCTCGGCGACGGCTACCGCGGGGAGTCCCGCAACGGCTACCACCAGGACGAGCACTCCCGCGACGAGCTCCGGAGCGTCTGGCCGGCCGACGTCCCCGTCCTGCCCCGCGACGACCGCCGCCTCCGCGGTGTCGACGGGTACGCCGACCACGACGACGACTTCGACCACCGCGACAACCACCGCGACGACGAGGACGACTGGCGCGAGGACGACGTCGCCGACGACATCCGCGACGACCGGCGCGACGACCGGCGCGACGACCGGCGCGACGAGGAACGACCGCCCGCACGCGGCGACGAGTCCCCCACCGAACCACCGGCGCCGCACCCGCTCGCGCCACCCCGTCCCGTCCCGGTGCGCGACGAGACCCGGCCTGGGCCTCGCCCGGCACCCACCACCCGGCCACGGCCGACGGTGATGCCGATCTCGCGCGCCCCGGTCCCGCCTCCGATCCCGCTGGTCCGGCGCACCGGCCCGCACCCGACCCCTCGGCCCATGCCGGTCACCGAACCCCGCCCCACGGTGCGCCGTCTCGACGACGACGACCGGGACCAGGACCCGCCACCGGACGCAGGCCCCACCGGCACCGCGCTCGGCGCGACACCGGACCGGGCGCAGCTCCCCCCTCGGAAGCTCGACGCATCGGAGCGGCGCGAGACGCCCGCGTTCAACTCGTTGAGCGACCCGCTCAACGGGCCGCTGCACCAGCCGTTGCTCGACCCCTTGCTGGACCCCACCGTTCACGACGACCCGCTCGGGCTGGACGCGCGACGTCCGGCGCCCGCCGCCGAGCCGGAGCCCGAGCCGGAGCCCGAGCCGGAGCCCGACGACGAGTGGTCGCAGGAGTGGCTCTCCGGCACCTGGGCGATGGCGCCGTCGGCTCTCGACGAGCGGCCCGACCGCAACGGCCAGCACCCGCGGAGCACCGGCGAGGACGACGGGCACGCGGAACCAGCGGACCACCCTGCTCCGCGCCCGACGCCCCGGCACCGGTTCGCCGGGGACCAGGGCGTCGCCGAGGGCACCGGCGGCGAGGACGGCCGGGGTTCGGCCGACGACTCCGACGCCGACGACTCCGACGCCGACGACCTCGACGAGCACGACCCCGACGAGCACGACCCCGACGAGCACGACTCCGACGAGCACCACGCCGAGGACGCCGACGACGGCACCGACCAGCCCGAGCGCGTGGACGACGGGCCCGACCGGCGCGACCACCCGAACGACCGCCGGGACACGACCGGCGACCGGACCCCCACCCGGCCGGGGCCCGGGACCGACCGGCCGGAACTCGGCCTGCGTCCCGAATCGCTCGCCCGGCTCAGCGACGCCGACCGGCAGCTGTTGGCCCGGCTCCAGGCCGAGCTGGTGGAGGGCCGCAAGCCGCGACTCACCCGGCGGCCCGACCTCGCCCGCGGGGCCGGCCCCATGACGAACGGCAGCCGGCGCAGCACACCACCCGACCTCGCCGGCTGACCTGCCCACATCCGGCCGACCTCGCGGCGGTCGACGCCCGCGACGCACGCCTCGGGACGACCACGGGCCCACCCCGACCCGCGGTCGTTCCCACCCGCACACCAGCACGATTCCGACCGCCACGGTGCACGCGCCGCAACGATCACCCGTCGGCAGGGCCGAATCAGCGGACGGCGGTGCGCACGGCCTCGACGAGCTCCTGGACGCGCATGCCGCGTGCGGCATCCAGCGCGGGGGGCGGGCCGGAGCCGTCGACCGCAGCCACCAGCTCGTCGAGCAGGGCGGCGTAGCAGGTGGCCGCGTCCGCGCCGCGGCCCGCGAGCCGGTGGCGCCCGGCCCCGCCGAGGACCGTGAACTCGATGTCCGACGGGTCCACGGGCAGGCTCATCGAGAGCGTGACCGTGCTCTGCGCCCCGCCGGCGTGGACGAGGCCGAAGCGCCACAGGTCGGGTTCGTCGTGCCGCGCCCACGCCACCTCGACGACCGGCCCGACGGCCGCGTCGAGGAGGTCGATGACGTGCGGACCGATGTCGAACAGGGCGCCGTGCTCCATGCGCCAGGACGATGTGGCGTAGGGCCCACCCAGCAGCGAGCCGGAGAGCCAGCGGGCCGAGGCGACGGTGTCCGGGCCCGCCGGTTCCTCGGGCATCCCGGCGAGCCAGTCTCGGACGCCGGGCGCGTGCCGCATGGTCAGCACCATCGTGGAGTGGACCCCGGCGGCCGCCACCGCGTCCGCCACGGCCCGCGCCTCGGCGACCGAGCCCGCGAGCGGCTTCTCGCAGATCAGGTGCTTGCCCGCAGCCGCGGCGTGCAGGGCCAGCCGGCCCTGCGCATGGGGCGGCACGGCGAAGGCGACCGCGTCGACGGCGTCGAGGAACACCTCGAGATCGGCGAACGCGCGGCCGCCGAACTCGCCGACCAGCTCACGGGCGACCTCCGGCCGGCGCGTCCACACCGCCGCCACCTCGGTGGCGGGGTGGGCGACGAGCCCCGGACCGTGCACCGTGCGGGCCCACGGCCCACCGCCGACCAGACCCACCCGCAGCCCATCCATGCGCACATCCTGCCGGTCCGGGTTAGTGTGCAGGCGTGCCCTCCCCGCCAGTCGATCCCAGACCGGCGGCGACCGTGCTGCTGCTGCGCGACCATCCCGCGCCGCCCCCCGGACGCACACCCCTGCAGGTGTTCCTGCAGCGCCGTGTCGCGGGGATGGCGTTCGCCGGTGGGATGACGGTGTTCCCCGGCGGTGGCGTCGACGCAGGCGACCGCACCGAGGCCGCGCGCTGGACCGGGCCCGACCCCCGGTGGTGGGGAGACCGGTTCGGCCTCCCCGCCGAACTCGGCGGCGCGCTGGTGCACGCCGCGGTGCGTGAGACGTTCGAGGAGTGCGGGGTGCTGCTCGCCGGACCCGACGCACCGGCCGGTGTGGGACGGCACCGGGACGACCTCGTGGCCCGCCGCCGCACGCTGGGCGAGGTCCTGACCGAGTGCGGCCTGGCGCTGCGTGCCGACCTGTTGCGCCCCTGGGCCCGCTGGATCACCCCGCCCGGCCCTCCGCGGCGCTACGACACCGCGTTCTTCGCGGCGCTGGTGCCCGACGGGCAGGAGGCCGACGCGCACACCACCGAGGCGGTCGAAGCCACGTGGTGGCACCCGGACGAGGCGCTGGAGCACTGGCGGCGGGGCGAGATGCAGCTGATGCCCCCGACGTCGTACACGCTCCAGGAGATCGCCGAGCACGCCGACAGCACCGCTGTGCTCGCCGCAGCGGCCGGGCGCGAGATCCGCCCCATCGTCCCGGGGGTGCGCAAGGAGGGCGACCTCCTCGTCGCGGTGTTGCCCGACGAGACCACCGTGCCCGCCACCGGTTTCCCGGATCGTCGCGCATGACCCGTCCCGCGTACGGCGTCCTGCGACCGGTCACCCCGCTGGCCGCGGTGCTGCTCGCCGAGAACCCCTCTCCGATGACGCTGGACGGCACGAACACCTGGGTGCTGCGGGCGCCCGGCACGAGGTCGTGCGTCGTGGTCGATCCGGGCGAGGAGGACGAGGGGCACCTGCAGCGCGTGGCCGCGCACGGACCGGTGGCACTGGTGCTGCTCACCCACCGCCACCCCGACCACGCGGGCGGTGCGCGCCGGTTCGCCGAGCTCACCGGGGCGCCGGTGCGGGCCCTCGACCCCTCGCTCGTGCTCGGTTCGGAGGCCCTCACCGACGGCGACGTCGTGGCCGAGTCCGGGGTGCAGCTGCGCGTGGTGGCCACCCCCGGCCACACGTCGGACTCGCTGTCGTTCCTGCTCACCGGGCCGGACGCGGATCCGGTCGTGCTCACCGGCGACACGATCCTCGGGCGCGGCACCACCGTGATCGCGCACCCGGACGGCGCGCTGGGGCCCTATCTCGACTCGCTGCACCGGCTCGCCGACCTCGCACCCGGCACGGCCGTGCTGCCCGGCCACGGACCCGAACTGCCCGACGCTCCCGCCGTCGCCCGGGCCTACCTCGCCCATCGCGCGGAGCGGCTGGAGCAGGTCCGGGCGGCCCTGGCCCGGCTGGGGCCCGAGGCGTCGCCACGACAGGTGGTCGAGACCGTCTACGCCGACGTCGACCGCGCGGTGTGGCCCGCGGCGGAGCTGTCGGTGCGGGCCCAGCTGGAGCACCTGCGCGGCACCGCCTAGCCGAGCCCCGCTCAGGCCGCGACGGCCGGCTGTCCCACGGGGCCGGGCAGCAGGGTGGCGCGGCGCAACCACAGCACCGCCGCCAGCACCACGCCCGCCGCGCCGCCGGTGAGGAACGCCACAGTCGGCCCATACGCCTCGACGACGACGCCGGCGCTCGACTGCCCGGTCGCGATGCCGAGGGTGGCCGCGGTGATCACCCACCCGAACGCCTCGGTGGCAGTACCGGGAGGGGCGGTGATGTCGACGGCGAGTGACTGCCCGGTGACGAGCGGGGTGATCAGCGCACCGGCAACGAGCATGGTGACCACGAGCACCGGCAGCGAGGCCGTCGGCCCGGACAACGCCATCGCCGCCACCAGCACGCCGAACACGGCGAGCAGCACCGGCATCCGCAGGTGCAGCGGGCGGGGCCAGGGGCGCATGCCGTAGAGCACGCCGGCCAGCACGGACGTCACCGACCACGCGGACAGCAGGACCCCACCCATCGCGGGCGACCCGGCAGCCGCCGTGACGGCGGGGACCCCGACCTCCACCGATCCGACGACGAGCCCGAATCCCAGCGCGGCGAGCGCCACCGTCCGCATCCCCGGCCTCGCGAGCGGGCCCAGCAGGGTGCTCCGGCCCGTGGTGGGGATCGGCGCCGTCCGACGAGCCGGCCGGCTCAGCGCGAAGCCGGTGGCGCCGAGCGTCATCGCGGAGGCGGCCACCGCCAGGCCGAGGCCGGGCCACGGCGCGGTGACGAGGAACGCAGCAGTGGCGGGCCCGAGGATGAAGAAGGCCTCCAGGCTGATCGCCTCGTAGCTCAGGGCCGCCGCACGGGCGGGCCCCGGCGGCACGAGCACGCTCCACAGCGACCGGGAGGCGCCCTCGAGCGCGGGGTGCACCAGGCCCGAGAACGTGGCCAACACCACCAGCACCGGCACCGGCTGCCCGGTCTCGACGGCGGCCACCAGGGCGCACACCGCCACCACGAACAACGCGATGATCACCAGCAACGGCCGGGTCGGCCCCAACCGGTCCATCAGCCGGCCCTGTGTGACCGACCCGGCCGCGACACCGATCATCGTGCCCGCCGAGACCAGCCCCGCCACGGCGAACGATCCGCTCACCTGCTGGATGTAGAGCAGCGTGGCCAGCGACAGCATCGCGATGGGGAACCGGCCGACAGCCGATGCGAGCACCGGCACGGCGGCTCCCGGTGCGGTGAGCGCAGCGCGGTAGTCGGCGAGGGTGGCGGGAGCGGCTGTCACGCGTCCAGCGTGACACATTCTGGTACGGCCGTACCACTCAGTTCCGACGAAGCAACGTACGAGCGGCACCCTCGTCCCGGTCTATCGGACGAGAGTGCCGTTCGTACGTCGAGGCGGGGAGCTAGCGGGCGCGGCGCGCGAGCCGCTCGGGCTCGAGGATCAGCACGCTCTTGCCCTCCAGCCGCAGCCAGCCGCGGTGGGCGAAGTCGGCGAGGGCCTTGTTCACCGTCTCACGGCTCGCGCCGACCAGCTGGGCGATCTCCTCCTGCGTGAGGTCGTGCGTGACGCGCAGCAGGCCCGACTCCTGGGACCCGAACTGGCGCGCCAGCTGCAGCAGCGCCTTCGCGACGCGACCGGGCACGTCGGTGAAGATGAGGTCGGCGAGCGCGTTGTTGGTGCGCCGCAGCCGCCGGGCGAGCACGCGCAGCAGCTGCTCCGCGATCTCCGGGCGCTTGCCGATCCACTCCCGCAGCGCGGGCCGGTCCATCGTGTACGTGCGGACCTCGGTGACCGCCGTGGCCGAGGACGTTCGTGGCCCCGGGTCGAAGATGGACAGCTCACCGAACATGTCCGACGGCCCGGCCACCATCAGCAGGTTCTCCCTGCCGTCCGGCGACTTCCGCCCGATCTTCACCTTGCCGCTGCCCACGATGTAGAGCCGGTCGCCCGGCTCGCCCTCCGCGAAGATCACGTGCCCACGCGGGAACTCCGCAGGCTCGAGCGCCTGGGCCAGCGCGTCGGCCGCGTGGGGCTCGACGCCCTGGAAGATCCCTGCGCGGATCAGAACTTCGTCCACTGCACCGCTCCTCGTCCCGGCCGCTGCCCCGCGGCGGATCACCGGCGCGTCAGTCTAGGGGGTGCGCGCACCGTCGGTGACGCGGCAACCGCCGATTTGCTCCCACGACCGGGGGACATTCACCCCGGATCGCCCTGATCTGCCGCTCAGGCAGCCTTACTGCGACGCCCGGGGCGCCGCCCTCGCGAACTCCGGTTGCGGAGCCGGAACAGCTCCAGAGCGCGGCCCGAGCCCTGCCGGAAGAGGGCACGGACCTCGTCGGGACGGGGCCGTTCGAGCAGCTCTTCGAGCTCCTCCGGGCGCACGGTGGTCTCCCGCAGCTTGGACTCCACGCGCTCCATTCCGAGCGCGAAGAACATCACCAGCAGCGGCACGAGGACGGACAACCAGGCAGTCATGTCGACGCTGATGCTCCCGCACCGGGCCCGGCGACGCGGCGGCGGGGGTCGGCGCGTTCCCATCCCGAGACCATTTCGTGACCAATGTCGCCACGAACAGCGCGGTGACCACCAACGAACGGCACTCCCGTCGCTACCTAGCCAACGAGAGTGCCGTCCGTTGCGTCGGATCGACCCGCCGCAGCGAAGCGGAGGCCATCCAACACTGTCGGGGGGCTTCCGTACTCTCACACCGTGACCACCGCCTCCCGCAGCACGTCGGCGCGGGGCGCCGCAGAGCCCGCTCCCGCACCGCGGGCCACGGCCCGGAGCGCGGCCCGCCTCGCCAAGCGGATCGCCGCGGGGGAGCCCGCGCTGGGCCGGGCCCGGCGCGTCGGCCGGATGCTGCGCACGCTCGCCGCCACCCATCCCGACGCCCATTGCGAGCTCGATTTCACCACGCCGCTCGAGCTGGCCGTGGCCACGGTGCTGTCGGCCCAATCCACCGACAAGATGGTCAACTCGGTCACACCGGCGCTGTTCCGCCGCTACCGCAGCGCGCTCGACTACGCGCAGGCCGACCGCGCGGAGCTCGAGGAGATGATCCACAGCACCGGCTTCTTCCGGAACAAGGCGGGCTCGCTCATCGGTCTCGGGGCCGCGGTCGTCGAGAAGCACGACGGCGAGTTGCCGCGCACGCTCGAGGAGCTCGTGGCGCTGCCCGGGATCGGGCGCAAGACGGCCAACGTCATCCTCGGCAACGCCTTCGACGTCCCCGGCATCACGGTCGACACCCACTTCGGCCGGTTGGTGCGGCGCTGGGGCTGGACCGAGGAGGAGGATCCGGTCAAGGTCGAGCACGCCATCGGTGCGCTCGTGCCGAAGCGCGACTGGACGATGGTGTCGCACTACGTGATCTTCCACGGGCGTCGGGTCTGCCACGCGCGCAAGCCGGCGTGCGGGGCCTGCTCGCTCAGTGCCGACTGCCCCACCTTCGGTGCCGGCCCCACCGACCCGATCGCGGCGTCCGCGCTGCTCAAGGGCCCGTCGCGGGCCCACCTGCTCGAGATCGTCGGCATCCCCGACGACGACGCGCCGGCGCCGGTCGGCCGCGAGGACGCGGACGCCCCGTGACCCTTCGCGCCGCCGCCGCCCGCCGTCGCTCGCACACCGATCCTGGCGCTGCCACACCGACTGCAGTCGGTGTGGCAGCGCGGAAGTCGGTGTGCGACCGCGTCCGGGCGAGCGCGTGACCGGTCCTGGCGCGGGCATGCGCCGCTCGGAGGTCGTCACCACGGTCGTGGTCGCGGTGCTGGCAGCCGTCGCCGTGTTCGCGCTATGGCCCCGCGACGACGCCCCGGCCCCCGAACGCCCGCCCGCGGCCACGGGCGAGCCGGCCCCGGTGCCCGACGCGGAGCTCGCCGACGCGCGCGCGGCCGCGGGCTCGGTGGCCTGCCCCGGCCCCACCGGCACGGCACCCGCAGGCCCGCTGGCCGGGGTCACCGTTCCCTGCCTGGGCGCCCCCGGCGTCGTCGACGTCGGCGCCGCGCTCGCCGGCGGCCCCGCCCTGCTCAACGTCTGGGCTTCCTGGTGCGAGCCGTGCCGCGACGAGCTGCCCGCACTCGTCGAGTACGCCGCGCGGCCCGGCGCCGTGCCCGTGCTCGGCATCGACGTGCGCGACGATCCGCGCGCCGCGTTGGGCCTGCTCGCCGAGCTCGGCGTGGCCCTCCCGTCGGTCACCGACCCGGACGGCGCGCTGCGCGCCGCGCTGGACGTTCCACCCGCGCTGCCCGCCTCGTACGTGGTGCGCGCCGACGGCACCGCGGTGCGGGTCGACCCGCCCACCCCGTTCGCCACCGCCGACGAGGTTGCCGAGGCCGTGGAGCGGTTGTCGTGACCGCACCCGTCCTGCGACCCGAGCGGGCCCCGGCGTGGCTGCAGCCCCTGCTTCAGGGCGTCGAGGACGTCGACGCAGCGACCCTGGGCCACCGCAGGATCCCTCCTGCGACCGGAGGGCGCCGCGCGGCGGTGCTGATGCTCTTCGGTGAGGACCTCGCGCACGGCCCGGACGTGCTGCTGGTCGAGCGGGCCAGCACGCTGCGCAACCACGCCGGTCAGGTGGCCTTCCCCGGCGGCGGGGCCGATCCCGACGACGCCGACGTGGTGGCCACGGCCTTGCGGGAGGCCGAGGAGGAGGCCGGCGTGGAGCCGTCCGGAGTGGTCCCGCTCGCGTTGCTGCCCGAGCTGTTCGTCCCACCGTCGGGTTTCGTCGTCACCCCGGTGCTCGCCCACTGGGAGCGCCCGGTCGCGGTGCACGCGGTCGATCCGCGCGAGACCGCGAGCGTGGTGCGCGTGCCGGTCGCCGCGCTCGCCGATCCGGCCCACCGGTTGCGGGTGCGCCACCCGTCCGGCTACACCGGCCCGGCATTCACCGTGGCGGGTCTGCTCGTGTGGGGTTTCACCGGGGGCCTATTGTCCGCGCTGTTGGATCGTGGGGGATGGGCGCGTTCGTGGGACACCACTCGGGTGGTCGGCCTCGACGCTGCGTGGTCGGCGGCACGGGCCGGTCGGCGGGAGGTCGCAGGATGAACTCGGGGGCCGGGACCACGTGAGCTGGGTTGATGTCGTCGTCGTCCTGCTCGCTCTGATCGCGGCGGTCTCCGGGTGGCGCCACGGCATGGCGGTGGCGCTGCTGTCGTTCGTCGGGGTGCTCACCGGTGCCGTGCTGGGCGTGCGGCTGGCGCCCCTGCTGGCCGCGGGCGTCGAGGCACCCACCACGCGGATCATCGTCAGCATCGCGGTGGTCGTGCTGCTGGTGGCGCTCGGGGAGACCACGGGCGTCTTCTTCGGCAGGCGCATCCGCGACCGCATCACCGGTGCGCGCTCGTTGCAGGTCGACTCCACGCTGGGCTCGATCCTGCAGGCCCTCACGGTCGTGGTCGCGGCGTGGCTCGTCGCCCTGCCGCTGGCCTCGGCGAGCTTCCCCGGGCTCGCGTCGGCCGTGCGGGGTTCCGACGTCCTGCGCACCGTCGACAACGTGATGCCGGAGGCCGCCAAGGCGCTGCCGGCCGAGCTGGGCCAGCTGCTCAACAACTCCGGCTTCCCGAACGTGCTGAGCCCGTTCTCGGAGACCCCGATCACCGAGGTCGGTGTGCCCGACCCGGCGCTGGCCCAGAGCGCGGTCGTCGACGAGGTCGCGAGCAGCGTGCTGAAGGTCCGCGGGCGCGCGCCATCGTGCGCCCGGCAGCTCGAGGGCACCGGCTTCGTGATCGGCCCCGAGCTCGTCATGACCAACGCCCACGTCGTCGCGGGCACCGCCGAGACCGGGGTCGAGATCCGCACGAGCCGGGGCAAGGTGCGGGAGCTGGACGGCGAGGTGGTGCTCTACGACCCGGCCGTCGACCTCGCCGTGATCCGCGTGCCCGACCTGGAGGCCGATCCGCTGTCGTTCGATCCGGGTGCCGCCGCCGCGGGCGACGACGCGATCATCGTGGGCTACCCGCTGGACGGCCCGTACACGGCCACGGCGGCGAAGGTCCGGTCGTTGATCAACCTCAAGGGCCCGGACATCTACGACTCCGGCGAGGTCACCCGCGAGGTGTACACCGTGCGGGCGGTCGTGCGTTCCGGGAACTCCGGTGGGCCGATGATCGCGCCGGACGGCCGCGTCGTGGGCGTGGTGTTCGGTGCGGCGCTCGACGACCAGGAGACCGGGTTCGTCCTCACCGTCGACCAGGTCGCGGGCGCCGTGGAGCAGGCCTCGGGCCTGCGGCGCGAGGTCGACACCGGCAACTGCGCGGTCTGACCCGGAGCAGCGATCACGCCACGGCCTGTTCCTGCTGGTCACAGGCCTCGCACGCGCGGTCACGCAGCGACGACGGGTGCAACGCCAGCCCGCGTTGGACCGATTGTCCTAGCGTGAACTACGCCAATCCCCGATCCCGCTCCGAGCGATCGACCAGGCGGCAGGTGACGACCGCGCGGACCGTCGCACCCCTCCTGGCCGGAGCGGTCGCCGCAGCCGCCTGCGTGATGCTGCTCGGCTGGCCGGAACGGCCGTCGCTGCCGGGGCAGGCGGGTGTGGTGGCGGCCGCGACGCTCGTGGTGGTGGCGGTACTGGCCGTGTTCGTGCCGGCCGTGCGGCCCCGGCGACCGCGGTCGCCGAGGCCACCGACGTCAGACGTCCCGCGTGATCGTCTGGTCCCGCCCGGGCCCGACACCGATCGCACTGACCGGCGCCCCGGTGAGCTCTTCGATCCGCTGCACGTAGGCCCGCGCGTTCGCGGGGAGATCGTCAAAGGTCCGGCAGGCCGACAGGTCCTCGAACCAGCCCGGTAGTTCCTCGTAGACGGGCAGGGCGTGGTGCACGTCGGTCTGCGTCATCGGCATGTCGTCCACGCGCTTGCCGTCGACCTCGTAGCCCACGCAGATCGGCACGTTCTCCAGCCCGGAGAGCACGTCCAGCTTGGTGAGGAAGAAGTCCGTGATCCCGTTGACCCGCACGGCGTAGCGCCCGATCACCGCGTCGAACCAGCCGCAGCGCCGAGGCCGCCCGGTGGTGACGCCCACCTCGCCGCCCGCCTTGCGCAGGTGCTCACCCATCGCGTCGAGCAACTCGGTGGGGAACGGACCGGAGCCGACACGCGTCGTGTAGGCCTTGAGGATCCCGATCACTCGAGTGATCTTGTTCGGCCCGATGCCGGAGCCGACGGCCGCGCCGCCCGCCGTCGGGTTCGAGCTGGTCACGAACGGGTAGGTGCCGTGGTCGACGTCGAGCAGGGTGCCCTGCGACCCCTCGAGAAGCACGGTCTCGTCGTTCTCGAGCGCCTTGTTGAGCAGCAGGCGGGTGTCGGCGATCCGCTCGGCGAACCGGCGCCCGTGCTGCAGCACGGTGTCGACGACCTCGTCGACGTCGAGGGCCCGGCGGTTGTAGACCTTGACCAGCATCTGGTTCTTGAGGTCGAGAGCGGCCTCGACCTTCTGGCGCAGGATCTTCTCGTCGAGCACGTCGGCCACCCGGACGCCGACGCGCGCGACCTTGTCCTGGTAGGCCGGGCCGATGCCGCGGCCGGTGGTACCGATCTTGGCCTTGCCGAGGAACCGCTCGGTGACCTTGTCGATGGCCACGTGGTACGGCATGATCAAATGCGCGTCCGCGCTGATCATGAGGTTGCTCGTGTCGACGCCGCGGGCCTCGAGCCCGGACAGCTCGTCGAGCAGCACCCCCGGGTCCACCACCACACCGTTGCCGATCACGTTGCGCAGACCGGGCGTGAGGATCCCGGACGGGATCAGGTGCAGGGCGAAGTCCTGGCCGTCGGGCAGCACCACCGTGTGGCCGGCGTTGTTGCCGCCCTGGTAACGCACCACCCACTGGACCTGGCCAGCAAGGATGTCGGTGGCCTTGCCCTTGCCCTCGTCGCCCCACTGGGCGCCGATCAGCACGATCGCCGGCATGTGAAACTCCACTCCTGGCCGCGCATCGACACGCGGCGGGGAAGGGTAACCGATCAAGTGAACCCGATCGATTCGGACGTGGTGCTGCTGACCTGCTCCGACACCGAGCAGGCACCGCGGCTCCCCGTGCACGGTAGTCGCCGTGCCGACTCCCTCGCCGCCCTCCCGGTAGTGGCGTTGCCCGCTCGTCCGGATCGGGCCACGCTCGACCCCGTACTCGCCGAGCACCGACCCCGCCGCGTGGTGGTGAGCGGCACCGACGCCGCCCTCGCGGCCGTGCTGCTGCGGTTGCTGCGCACCGACCGGCTGGGCACCGAGGTCGCCTACCTGCCGCAAGCACCGTCACCGGCGACGGCGGCGTGGGGGCTGCCCACGGGAGCGCACGCGGCCACGCTGGCGGTGGAGGGCAAGGCCTCGCGCGTCCCGCTCGTCCGCGACGACAGCGGTGGCGTGCTCGTGGGCCGCGGGGAGCTGCACGACGTGCGCGGCGAGTGCTACTGCGACGACGTGCTCGTGCTGCGCGGGCCGGCCCGGCGCCTCGTCGTCACCCCCGGTCCGGAAGGGATCTCCGTACGGGCCGGGTGGAGCGGGCGGGCTCCCGACGGCCGGACGCGTCCGGTGTCGTCGCGCGCCACGAGCGGCACGGGTTCGAGTCGCGGGCGCGCGGTGCAGGTGGGCTTCGAGCCGAACACGGTCATCGTCGACGGGGTGGCCCACCCGCGGGCGGTGCCGCGCTGGACCTGGTACCGGCACACCGACGACTGGCTGCTGGTGCGGCCCTGAGCCGCGTTCCGCCGATCTCGCCCTATGCGGGTTCCAGGACGACGACGGGGATCTCCCGGTCGGTGTAGGTCGCGTAGCTCGCATAGGGGCGGTAGATCTGCACGAGGTGGCCCCACAGCCGCTCACGCTCCGGCCCATCGGCGACCCGCGGCCGCACCCGGCGCCGAACGCCTCCCGGCAGCTCGACGTCCGTCGTGGGCATCGCCATCAGGTTGTGGAACCAGGCCGGGTGCGTGTCGGACCCTCCTTTCGAAGCCACGACAACCAGGTCAGGGGCATCGTCGAGGTAGATCAAGGGGTTGGTGCGGGCCACTCCCGATCTGCGACCGACGTGGTCGAGCAGCAGGACCGGTACGCCGCGGAACGTCCCTCCGACGCGGCCTCCGCTCCAACGGAAGAGCGCTCGGTTGAGTCGGGCGCCCTGACGGTGCAGCGTCCAGAACGGGTGTGCGGCGTGCGGAGCCTTCGGCATGGCGAAATTCTGTCATGTCGTGACATTTGTCAGCAAGTGACAACTTCTGTTTGTCCGGCGCACCCCGCTCGACGTACCGTGCTGCGGTGAGCGAAGCGGGGCTGCGTGAACGCAAGAAGCGCAGGACGCGGGAGGCGTTGACCGAGGCGGCGTGCACGCTGTTCGCGCGCCAGGGCGTCGAGAACACCACCGTCGAGCAGATCGCGGCAGCCATCGACGTCTCACCTCGCACCTTCTTCCGCTACTTCTCCTCCAAGGAGGAGGTCGCCGTCTCGCTGCTGGACGACCAGGTCACGGCGGTGATCCGAGCGCTGGAGGCGCGGCCGGCCGCGGAGTCGGTGCTCACGGCGCTACGCCGGGCCGTCGTCGGGGTCGCACGCTCGCACGAGGACGACAGGTCCGGAGACGGCCAGCACCGCCTCCGCGACGTCCGCGCACTACTCCTCACCAGTGCGACGGTGCGGGCGGCGTCCCTGCACCAGGGTGTGCTCCGCAGTGGCGAGCTGGCCCGCCTGCTGGCGCTGCGGATGGGGGTCGACCCCGCGCGCGACGGGCGACCGGAGCTGGTGGCGACGATCACCCTGTGCGCGCTCGAGAGCACCGTGAGCGGGTGGCAGGTCCACCGTCCGGAAGCGCTCCTGTCGGACCTGCTCGACGAGGCGTTCGACCTGCTGGCCGAGGGTCTGGACTACCCCTCGTCGCCGGGCGTCGCCGACAGCTGACCCCGAGTGGGAGGGGCCGGGTGCGGCTCAGCCGTTCTGCTCGGCGAGGCCTCGGACCAGGTCCCGCAGGGGCCCGATGTCCGGGACGTTGCGCTCGAGTTCCGCCACGAAGGCGCGAGCCGCCTCGGCGCTCTCCGCCTCGATGTCGTTCTGGACGTTCTGGCGGAGCACGTCGCCCCCGTACCAGACACCCACTCCGACGGCCCCGAGGGGAAGCAGCAGCGAGGCACCGAGCGCGAGTCCGGCCAGCGCCTTCGGGCGGGCGACGGCCACCGCGACCACGGCGAGCACGAACACCACGATGGCGCCCACCGCCACCGCTCCGAGGGTGCTCGCCCAGCCCGCCATGCTGCCGAACGGGTCCGCGGAGATGAGGTCGACCGACACGAGCGCCTGGTAGGTCAGCACGCCCAGCAGGGCGGACACTATGAGCGTGAGCACCAGGACCACGCAGGCGAAGAGCTGTCCTCGGCTCTGCGACCGCGCAGGCCGGCGATCGTCGCGGCGCGTGTCGTCGTAGTCGGCCCGCTCGTAGTCGGCCCGGCCGTAGTCCGCGCCGTCGTCACCCGCGGGGTCGTCGTAGCCGGCGTAGGCGTTGCGGGAGGCCTGCGGAGGGGGCGGCGCCATCTGGCGCGTGTGCGGCGCCATCTGGCGCGTGGGGTGCGGTGCCGTCGGTCGGGTCGCCACGGGCGGCCTGGGCACTGGCTGTCGAGGGGCTGTCGGGAGGGGGACCGTCGGGCCGGAAGCCGCGTCGAAGCCGGGCGGGCCCCACCGGGATGGCTCGCTCACCACGGCACCCTCTCACGGGCGAGCGACGCCTACTGCACGCGGTGCCGCACCTCCGGCGCCACTCGGACGGGCGATGCCCGACATCACCGGCTCGACCAGCCGTGACGCACCGCGACGGAGCGTCGTCAGGCGGCCGGGCGCTCGTGGTAGGTGTCGACGTACTCCTGGTGCGACAGCCGCACGATCGCGTCCATCACCTCGTCGGTGACCGCCCGGCGGATCGCGCTCGAGCCCTCCAGACCCTCGTAGCGGGTGAAGTCCAGCGGCGGCCCGAACCGGACGACGACCCGGCGGGGCCGCGGGATCCGGACCCCGACCGGCTGCACCCGCTCGGTGCCGATCAGCCCGACCGGCACCACCGGGGCACCCGTACCCAGGGCGAGGCTCGCGACTCCGGTGTGGCCGCGGTGCAGGCACCCGTCGAGCGACCGCGTGCCCTCCGGATAGATCGCGAACGCGCCGCCCTCGTCGAGCACGCGGCGTGCGGCCGTCAACGCGGCCAGCCCGGCCTTGGCGTTCGTCCGGTCGACCGGCACGTACCCCAGGGCCGACAGGAACGACGCGAGCGCGCGGCCGCGCAGGCCCGTGCCGACGAAGTACTCCTCCTTGCCCAGGAACGACACGGGGCGCCCGGTCGTCAGCGCGATCACCGCCGTGTCGACGGCCGCGCGGTGGTTGGCCGCCAGGATGACCGGCCCCTCCCGCGGCACCCACTCCAGCCCGTGCACGACCGGCCGGTAGATCAGCCGGGCGAGCGGTGCGAGGAGCCAGCGCATGAGCAGATGCACGCGCGGGGAACGGTGAGCGCCCGCGTCGGGTTCCCGAACGGGTCCACGACCACCCGGACGGAGGCACGGCGCGGCGTGTCGCGTGCGCCGCGACCGCGGACGGTCAGCCCCGGGTTCGGGATGCGTCCTCCATCAGGAGTTCGCGTCGCCTCCCCCGTCCGGTGCGTCCCGCATCGCCGCGAGCGCCTCGGTCCGCGTCAACCCGGTGGCCTGCAGCAGGTCCAGCACGATGGAACGCAGCTGCGCCATGATCACGACCTCGGACGGCCCCGGGCTCCACGTCGCCTGCAGCCGCCGCGCGTGCCGGACCGTCTCGAGCACCGGTCCGCGCGCCCGTTCCCGGTCCCCGTCCCGGCCGAGCTGGGCGGTGAGCACCTTGACGGCGGTGGACAGCTCCGCCAGGACGTCGGCGAGCTCGGCAGCCGCCGGTTCGTCGTCGCAGAGGGCGGTGTACGCGCGCCGGACGAGCACGCGGGCGTTGCGCATGGCGTAGTCGGACCGCTCCGCCAGCTCCGCGAACTTGCCCAGCACGCGCCGCCGCGGGCGCAGCAACGGCGAGACGCGGGTGACCTCGTGCCCGCCGCGCAACGCGCCGCGCAGCTCGTCGATCAGCGGCTGGCTCTCGCGGGCGCGGTTCAACGCCGCGGCCGCGGCCTCCGGGTTGCGGTCCCGCAGCGCGTCACCGGTGCGGGCGAGGACGTTGGACAGCTCGTCGAGCAGAGCACGCGCTTCTCGACGGACCGGGCCGACGGGATCCGAAGGCAGCACGGCGGCCACGAGCAGGCCGACGGCGCCGCCGATCAGCGCGTCGACGCAGCGGTCGAGCCCGCCGACGTCACCGGGCGGCAGCAGGGTGGCCACCAGCACCGCCGACGCGCCCGCCTGGGCCACGAGCAGGGTGGCGCCGTCGGCGAACACCGCCGTGGCCATCGCGAGCGCCACGACGAGCGCGATCTGCCACGGACCGCTGCCGATCAACGAGATCAGGATGTCCCCGACGAGCACGCCGAGCGCCACCCCGACCACCAGCTCGGCCGCCCGGCGCAGCCGGCTGCCCAGCGACACCCCGAGGCAGATCACCGCGGCGATCGGCGCGAAGAACGGGCGCGCGTGGCCGACGAGGTCGCTCGCCACGAACCACGCAAGGCCCGCGGCGACCGCGCACTGCCCGATCGGGAGCGCGGAGAACTGCAGCCGGCGGGTCCCGTCGGCGAGCCGGGCGCGCATCCGCGCGGCCGCGGGCACCGATCAGCTCAGGCCGAGGGCGGCCGGCGCGGCCGGGTCGGAGTCGGCGAGGAAGACGCGGCAGCGCTCCGCCTCGTCGGCCTCGCCGATCGCCGCCGCCGCTCGGTACAGGGCCGCCAGGGCCCGCAGGAAACCCTGGTTGGGCTCGTGCGACCAGGGCACCGGCCCGAAGCCCTTCCACCCCGAGCGGCGCAGCCGGTCGAGGCCGCGGTGGTAGCCCGTGCGCGCGTAGGCGTACGCGGTGATCGTGCGCTCCTCGGCGAGCGCGCCCTCGGCGAGCACCGCCCACGCGAGGCTGGACGTCGGGTGCGCCGCCGCCACCTCGGCCGGGTCGTCGCCCCGGTCGAGGACCGCGGCCGCCGGGTCGACGGGCAGCAGTGTCGGTTCCGGCCCGAGCAGGTTGCCCTCAAGACTCATGGGGCCATCCTGCCGCTCCGCGACCCGTGAGTGGAAACGAGGGCCCTGGCACTCGTTCCCACTCACGACCCGGGGGTGTCAGCGCACGGTGGTGCCCGTCGACTTCAGGTTCTCGCAGGCGTGCGCCACGCGCTCGGCCATCCCGACCTCGGCGGCCTTCAGGTACGACCGCGGGTCGTAGACCTTCTTGTTGCCGACCTCACCGTCCACCTTCAGCACGCCGTCGTAGTTCGAGAACATGTGCGCGGCGATGGGCCGGGTGAAGGCGTACTGGGTGTCGGTGTCGATGTTCATCTTCACCACGCCGTAGGTGAGCGCCTCGTGAATCTCCTCGAGCAACGAGCCCGAGCCGCCGTGGAAGACCAGGTCGAACGGCTTGGAGCCCGCCGCGAGCCCGAGCTTCGCGGTGGCCACCTCCTGGCCCTGCTTGAGGATCTCCGGCCGGAGCTTGACGTTGCCCGGCTTGTAGACGCCGTGCACGTTGCCGAAGGTGGCCGCCAGCAGGTAGCGCCCCTTCTCGCCGCCCCCGAGCGCCTCGACCGTGGCCTCGTAGTCGCCGGCCGCAGTGTAGAGCTTCTCGTTGATGTCGTTCGCGACGCCGTCCTCCTCGCCGCCGACGACACCGATCTCGACCTCGAGGATGATCTTCGCCTTGGCCGCGGTGTCGAGCAGCTCCGCCGCGATGCGCAGGTTCTCGTGCAGCTCGGTGGCCGACCCGTCCCACATGTGCGACTGGAACAGCGGGTTCTCACCCCGGTCCACGCGCTCCTGGCTGATGGCGATCAGCGGCCGGACGTAGGTGTCCAGCTTGTCCTTCGGGCAGTGGTCGGTGTGCAGCGCGATGTTCACCGGGTACTTCTTCGCCACGACGTGCGCGAACTCGGCGAGCCCCACGGCACCGGTGACCATGTCCTTGACCTTCGTGCCGGACAGGAACTCCGCCCCGCCGGTGGAGATCTGGACGATGCCGTCGCTCTCGGCGTCGGCGAACCCGCGCAGCGCGGCGTTCAGGCTTTCCGTGCTGGTGACGTTGATGGCCGGGTAGGCGAATTCGCCGCTCTTGGCCTTGTCCAGCATCTCGTTGTAGATCTCGGGGGTGGCGATCGGCACGGCTGGCCCTCCTCGACGTCCGCAGCTTTCCGCGCGCAGTATCGCGCACCACCCGCGTGGCGTCGCCCGTGGCGGAGCGGAGCGGCGCGGGCACCGGTGCTCCCTGCCGGAGGTTCGGCGGGAAGCACTAGGCTCGGTCGGGTGCTGGGTGGCGGCGGGGGTAACGCCGTCGAGGCGACGCTCTCTCGGCTGAGGCGCCTCGACGCGCAGCCTGCCCCTGCGCCCACACCGGGCGCCCCCCTCACGCTCTCCGACCTCTACCGCGACCACCGGATGCGCATGGTCCGGCTCGCCGTCCTGCTGGTCGACGATCCGAGCACCGCCGAGGACGTCGTACAGGAGGCGTTCACCGGGCTGCACCGGCACTGGTCGAGCCTGCGCGACGAAGCCGCCGCCGTGGGTTACCTGCGCACCGCGGTCGTCAACGGTTCGCGCTCGGTCCTGCGGCGCAGGCGCACGGCCCGCGACTACGTGCCTCCCCACCAGGTGAACGCCCGCTCCGCCGAGTCGCTGGCGATGCTGTCCACCGAGCACCAGGCCGTGGTGGACGCCCTGGCCACGCTGCCGCCGCGCCAGCGCGAGGTGCTCGTGCTGCGCTACTACGGCGGCCTCACCGAGGCCGAGATCGCCGAGGCCACCGGGATCAGCAGGGGCACGGTGAAGTCCACGGCGAGTCGCGCGCTCGACGCGGTCGGACGGGTGATGGGTTCGCGCACGTGACACCGCGTGCGGCACCATGACGTCCGTGACCGCGAGCGACGAGTCCGAGCGCCGGGTCGCCGAGGCGCTGAGCGCCCGGGCCTCGGGTGCCCCGCGGGGCACCCCGCGGGCGGCGCGGCCCGCGCGGACACCCCCCGGCGCCAACCTCACCGCTGCCCTGCTGGTCGCCCTGCTCGGGGGCGCAGCCCTGGGCACCGTGCTCGCGCTGATCTCCCTCCTGGCCCCGGGGGTGCTACCGCCTCTCGGGTGAACCGCCCCGCCAGGTACGTTCTCCTCCCGTGACGACGCTCGCACTCGGACCGGAGTGGCTCCAGCCCGACTCGATCATCGCGTGGCTCGGCCCGTGGGCGCTCGTGGGGCTCGCCCTGATCGTCTTCGCCGAGTGCGGCCTGCTGCTGGGCTTCTTCCTGCCGGGCGACTCGCTGCTGTTCACGGCGGGCCTGTTCGTCGCGCAGGGCGCGATCGACACGCCGCTCTGGCTGGTCTGCCTGATCCTCGTGGCCGCGGCGTTCGTCGGCAATGCCACCGGCTACTGGATGGGCCGGGCGGCCGGACCCGCGATCTTCGACAAGCCGCAGTCCCGGCTGTTCAAGCCCGAGCACGTCGTCAAGACACAGGGCTTCTTCGACAGGTACGGCAACCGGGCCATCGTGCTCGCGCGGTTCGTGCCGATCGTGCGCACCTTCATCACGGTCATGGCGGGCGTCGGGCGGATGGATGCGCGTCGCTACTTCACGTACTCGCTGCTGGGCGGCGTCGTGTGGGCGGCAGGCGTCACCGTTCTCGGGTTCTGGCTCGGCCAGTTCGCCTTCGTGCGGGAGAACATCGAGATGATGCTGATCCTCATCGTCGCGTTGTCGCTGCTCCCGATCGTCATCGAGCTGGTGCGCGCCCGGCGCGCGCAGGCGACGTAACGCCGATCGGCGCAGCAGCGAGGCTGGGGTGAGCGCCTACCCTGGAGTCCCGTGACCGTCGCCGCCGCACATCAGCTCGCCCTCGCCGGGCCGCTGGAGGCGGCCGGGCCGATCACGGTCTGGGCCGTCGTCCTCGCCTTCGTGTTCCTGGAGTGCGCGTTCATCGTCGGGATGTTCCTACCCGGCGATTCGCTGCTGCTCGCGGCAGGCGTCGTGCTCGCCCACGGCGCGCACGAGGGCAGCGCGTGGACGCTCGGGTTCGTGGCCGCCGGCGTCGCCGTCGCGGGCAACCAGGTCGGCTACCTCGTCGGCCGCTACGCCGGCACCCGCATGCTGGCCCGCCGCGAGGGGCGCATCCTCAACCGCACCAACCTGGAGCGGGCGGCCGCGTTCTTCGACCGCTGGGGGTTCTGGGCGATCGTCGTGGCGCGCTGGCTGCCCTGGGTGCGCACGCTCGCGCCGATGATCGCCGGCGCCGCCCGCATGGACAACCGGCGCTACATCGTGGCCAACGCCGTCGGCGCGGTGATCTGGGTGCCCACGCTGATCATGTTGGGCTACTACGGCGCCGGCCTGCTCGACACGCTGCCGTGGCTCAAGGAGGTGGCCACGATCCTCGCGGTCGGCTTCTTCGTCATCGGCAGCGGCTACGGCCTGTACCGGTACGTCCAGGACGTGCGCAGGCCCGTGGACGAGACCGCGCCGCACCCGGAGGACCGGGCGAACGACCCGGACCTGCGCGACGCCGCCTGACGCCGGGCCCCGCCACCCCCGCGACACACAGGCACCAGACGACGACACGCGCACATCCACACCCCGACTCGCGGAGAACGGGCGTGCCCCGCGAGTCGGGGCGCGCGAGCGCGCGTATCGCGCCCCAACACCCGCGAGTCGCGCCCCAACACCCGCGAGTTGGGGTCTCGGTGCACGCATGTCGGGGTCGGGGGTGTCCGGCAGGCAGCGGCTTCAGGTCACCTGCAGGCGGGCCGCGGCCTCCAGCAGCATCCAGCCCGACAGCTGCACCGACAGGTCGGCCTCGGGCACGCCGCGCCGCGGTTCCGGCGCCGGGTCCCGCCACTCCGCGGAGAAGACGGGACCGCCACCGATCTCGGCCCGGCCCTTCCAGGCCGCCTCGGCGTTGGCGAACACGAGCCCCTTCGTGGCGTCCGCCAGCTCCGGCACCCGCAGCGCCGCATCGGCGAGGTAGCGGGCCGTGATGCCGGCGAACAACCCGCCGTCGCCCCCGCCCGACCCAGGCAGCACCCCGTCCGGTCCGGCGAGCCGCTGGCGCAGCGCGTCGACGAGGGCGATCGCGCGGTCGGTCCAGCGCTGGTGCCCGTCGCGCGCCGCGAGCTCGACGCAGGCACCCAGGTACACGCCCTGGTTGTAGGTGTAGATGTTCGGCTCGACCACCCGGATGCTGCCGTCGGACGCGACCCGCACACCGTCGCGGACCAGACCGGACCCGGGATCGACGAGCGTCTCGGCCATCCAGTCGGTGATGGCAGCGGCGAACGCCGTCTGCCCGTCGCGAGCCAGCAGGATCGCCGCGGGGCCGTTGGCCGGGGCGGCCTTGAAGTCGTCGTCACGGCGCCACCAGATCCCGCCGCCCCCGCCCTCGGTCCAGCCGTCGTGCAGGCGGGCCATGATCGTGGGAAGCGCGGAGGGCCCGGAGCGGCCGGACAGCGTGCCCCCGCGCTGCACGGCCAGGCCCAGCCACGCGATGTCGTCGTAGTAGCGGTTGAGCCACGACCCGGCGTTGCGCACCCGCACGCTGCGCGCGACGGCCGCGATCGCCTTGGCCCGCTGCCGCTGCGGGGCCCGCAGCTGCGCGTCCACCAGGCAGTCCAGCAGGTGGGCCTGCCACCAGTAGTGCCACGGCGCGGGCGGCGCGGGCGCCCGGCGTGGCCAGCGGACCCGACCGATCCGCGTGCCGGGCAGGACGCCGCCCACGCGCCGCAGGTGCCGGCGGACGACCGCCCGTTCCGCGATGCCCGCCCGTACCGACCAGTCGACGTCCGCGGGAGCCATCCGGCCAGTCTGCCCGATGGCCGAAATGGTGGGATCCCTGTCGTTGACGCCATGCCGCAGCGGGGCGAGGCTCGTGACGTGCCCGCGCACCACGTACTGATCCCGCTGTTCGACGGCGTCCAGCCGCTCGACGTCACCGGGCCGCACGAGGTGCTCTCGGGGGCCGACCAGCTCCTGGAACACCGGGGCGACGGCCCCGGCTACCGGGTGTCGCTGGTGGCGGAGCGGCCGGGCCCGGTGCGGGCGCGCAGTGGGCTGCAGCTGGTGGCCGAGGGCCCGCTACCCGAGTCGGGCCCCGTCGGCACCCTGCTGGTTCCCGGCGGCACGAGCACCCTCGCGATGGCGGACGGGGACCCGTTCGTCGGCTGGCTGCGCAGGACCGCCGAGCGCGCCGAGCGGGTCGTGTCGGTCTGCACGGGCGCGTTCGCGCTCGCGAGCGCGGGGCTGCTCGACGGGCTCTGCGTCACCACGCACTGGCACTACGCCGCCAAGCTCGCCCGCGACCACCCCGCCGTCGACGTGCAGGCCGACGCGATCTACCTGCGGCAGGGCCGCATCTGGACGGCCGCCGGCGTCACGGCCGGCATCGACCTCGCGCTCGCGCTGGTCGAGGCCGACCACGGCGCCGAGGTAGCCCAGCAGATCGCCCGCCACCTCGTGGTGTTCCTGCGCCGGCCCGGCGGCCAGAGCCAGTTCGCCGGACCCGTGTGGTCGCCGCCCGCCCGCCGCGCAGGCGTCCGCGAGGCGCAGGACCTCATCCACGGCGACCCCGCAGCCGACCTGCGGGTGTCCGTGCTCGCCGCCCGGGTCGGCATGAGCGAGCGGCACTTCAGCCGCGAGTTCACCCGAGCGCTGGGCTGCCCGCCCGGCGACTACGTCGAGCAGGTACGGGTCGACACCGCCCGCCGGGTGCTCGAGTCCGAACCGGTGCTCGTCACGGTCGCCGCCGCCCGGGCCGGCTTCGGCTCGGCCGAGACCATGCGGCGCGCGTTCCTGCGCCGGCTGGGCGTCGCACCCGACCACTACCGCCGCCGCTTCGCGGTGGTCCGCGCCTGAACCTCCCGGAAGGAGACGACCGTGCAGGTCGCCATCGCCCTGTTCCCCCGCCTCACCGCGCTCGACGCGATCGGGCCCTACGAGGTGCTGCAACGCATCCCCGAGCTGGACATCGTGTTCACCGGCGAGCGGCGCGGCGAGGTCCGCACCGAGAACGGGTTCCTCGGCCTCACCGTCGACGCGGCGTTCGACGAGGTGCCCGCGCCCGACGTCGTGGTCATGCCCGGGGGCGTCGGCACCCGCGACATGCTCGGCGGCGGGCCGGCCCTGGACTGGCTGCGCGCGGTGCACCCGGGCACGCGGTTCACGACCTCGGTGTGCAGCGGCTCGCTCGCCCTCGCCGCCGCCGGGCTGCTCGACGGCCTCACCGCCACCAGCCACTGGAGCGTCTACGACCACCTGCGGCAACTCGGCGCCGTACCGGTGCAGCAGCGGGTCGTGGAGCACCTCGACCGACGGATCATCACCGCGGCCGGCGTCTCGTCCGGCATCGACATGGCGATCCGGCTGGCCGAACTGCTCGTCGACGACGTGGCGGCCCGGGCCGCGCAGGTGTTCATCGAGTACGACCCGCAGCCGCCGTTCGACGCGGGGCACCCGAGCAAGGTGGACGCCGTCGTCATGGAGCGAGTGGGGGAGTACGCGAAGCTGCGCTCCTGACGCGGAGCGGTGATCGGTCCGAACCGCACCGACTCGTCGGTGCGCGCGGGTCGACGGACATCGGGCTCCCCGATCAGAAGTGCTGGACGAGCTCCCGGAAGTGCCGCAGGTGCAGCACCCCGTCGTCGGCATGGTCCAGTTCGTCCTCCTCCAGCACCCAGGTGTGGGCGTTCGGGATGAACACCGCGCGCAGGCCGGCCGCCCGGGCCGGGAGGATGTCCGAGCGCGGGGAGTTGCCGATCATCCACGTCGACGCGGGCGCGAGACCCAGCTCCGCCGTGAGGGCGCGGTAGGTGTCCACGCGCTTCTCGGCCACGATGCGGACGTCCGTGAAGTGGTGCGCGAGGCCAGAGGCGTCGATCTTGCGCTGCTGCTCGGCGGGGTCACCCTTGGTGAGCAGGGCGAGGTCGTGACGGCTGCCGAGGTCGGTCAGCGTGGCCGCGACGTCCGGCACGAGTTCCACCTCGTCGAACGCGAGCGCCGCCGCGAGCTCCTCGATCTCCCGCGCCTCCGCGTCGGAGGCCGGCCGCTCGGACAGCCGCGCGAAGCAGTCGTGCAGGCTGCGCAGGAAGCTCGCGCTGCCGTACCCGTGCACGACGACGTTGGCCCGCTCCACCTCGTCGAGCACCGCCCGTGCGGCGGCCCGATCGAGCGTCGGGTGGGCCAGCCAGTCCAGGTAGGCGTCGATCACGCGCTCGAACAAGACGTTGTTCTCCCACAGCGTGTCATCGGCGTCGAAGAGGAGGCAGGCTCTCCCACCGGGCTCCACCAGGCGCATCCGGCGAGGGTGCCACGACCCCCGAGGGGTGGGCACCCGAGTTACGCGGTGGGATCCGTGCCGGCCGCCGGATGATCGGTCCGAGACGTACGTCAGGGCCCTCGCGACCGTGCTCATGTGCTTCTCGCACGCGGCTCGCCGTCGTGATCGCCAGGAGTGGTGTGAGGGCGTCACATCTGTCGCCCTCACACCACTTTCGCTGATCAAAGCCGCCCTCTTCATGATCAGATAGACCTGAGAGGGGTCCCTCAAAGATCCAACCCCTCTCACGTCTACATGGTCATGGAATCTCCTGTGGGCGCGCCGTTCCCGGCTCGCAGCCACTGCCCCACACCCCGGCCCAGGCCTTCCGCGCAGTCGGCCGGGTTCCCCTGTTCCTGCCCGTCGGCGACGCGGCCGGGTTGGCAGAACTACCGAATATCAGGACTGGGTGGGCGGCCGTCCCCGGCGCGGGCCCAGGCCTGTCCCGGACGAGAGCGCCCCTGCTGCGAGCTCGCGCACCTTGCGGTGGTCCAGATCCACCCTTACCGGTGATCATCGGGCACCCCACCCAGCCGCCCTCGGCACGGAGGGCGAGCACGAGCTCCGGCTGAGCGAGATCGCGCCGGTCCGACACGACCGCCTGGCGATCGGTCGGCACCAGGCGAGCCCCGACCGGCGTGCCCACGCGATTTCGTCAGGGTTCGAATGTATGTTCGAGACCATGGACCCCATCGCATCCGTCCACCAGGCCGACCAGCACGATGCCTGGCAGCGCGAGACGATCCGCCTGCACGGCTGGGCGCTGCACGCAGTTCCGGGTGACGAGGACGGCCCGCCCTTCGTCTACACGGTCGGGCTGTCCGGGTTCCGGCACCCGGAGCTCATCCTGTTCGCCACCGCCCCCGCCGTCTCGGCCGCGGTGCTCAACGACCTCGGCGAGCTGGTCCGCCTCGGCCACGTCCTCTCCCCCTGCGAGCGGATCCGGTTGCGCAGCGGCGACGTGCACCTGCTCACGTTCCCCGAATCGGCCGACTGGCTGTTCGCCGCCCACGACCTCTACCAGCTGCCCGGCGGTCCCCCGGTCCCCGCGCTGCTGGTCGTGCCGGCCGACGAGCTGGTGCCGGTCTGACCCTCCGCCGGCGGTGATCGGCAGCGTTCACCAGGCCGCGTCGAGGTCGGCGTGCTGCCGGATCCACGCGTGCATGGCGATACCGGCCGCCACGCCGGCGTTGATCGAACGCGTCGAGCCGAACTGGGCGATCGACACCGTCAACCCGGCCGCGGCGCGGGCCTCACCGGTGACGCCCGGGCCCTCCTGCCCGAAGAGCAGCATGCACTCGCGGGGCAGCGCGGCGGTCTCGAGCCGCTCCGCGCCGGGCGTGTTGTCCACGGCCACGACCACGAGCCCGTTCGCGTCGGCGAAGCCTGCGAGGCCGGCGAGCGTCTCGTGGTGGTGCACCTGCAGGTAGCGGTCGGTCACCATGGCGCCGCGCCGGTTCCACCGGCGCCGGCCCACGATGTGCACGCCGGAAGCCGCAAACGCGTTCGCCGTGCGCACGACCGTGCCGATGTTGTGGTCGTGGCCGAAGTTCTCGATCGCCACGTGGAAAGGATGGGCGCGGCGGGCGAGGTCGGCGGCCACGGCGTCGCGGCGCCAGTAGCGGTAGTCGTCCACCACGTTGCGGGCGTCGCCGTGCTCGAGCAGCTCGGGGTCGTACCGCTCGTCGCGGGGCCACGAGGCCGGACCGTCGGGCCACGGCCCCACACCGACCTGCCCCGGCACCGCCCACTCGCTGGGTCCCGCTCCGTCGTCCTCGGCAGTCACATCGGCGATGATGCCCGGCGCCCTCCCACGCAACGAACGGCGCTCTCGTCGGCTAGGAACCGACGAGAGTGCCGTTCGTTGTGTGGCACGCCGGGTTCATCCGCGGCCCGGCATCCGGATCCCGTACTGCGTGATCTTCCGGTAGATCGTCGCCCGGCTCATGCCCAGGTCGGCCGCCGCCCGGTTCACCGTGGCGCCGGGCTCCAGCAGGCAGCGCACGATCTCGTCCCGCTCGATCGTCTCGATCCGGGTGAGCCTTCGGGTGGCTCCGCTGAACACCTCGGCGGCCAGGTGCCGGGCGTCCACGACGTCGCCGCGCGTGACCGCCTCGCGCGCCACCTGCTGCAACTGTGCGGCGTTGCCCGGCCAGTGGTAGGCGGCCAGCGCGCGGGTGGCCGCGGGGGTGAAGCGGACCTCGCGGCCACGGGCGCGCCGGGCGAACCACCGGGCCAGCGGCAGCACGTCGTCGGGGCGGTAGCGCAGCGCCGGGACAGCCACCACCTCGTCGACCAGCTCCCGCAGCGGGGCCGGGATCGCCTCGGGCGTCTCGGCCGTGAGCGCGAACGGCCTGCGGTGGTGCCCGGACCCGGCGGCGGCGACGCGCTCGAAGATCCCCGCGAGTTCCGCGGCCACCCAGGAAGGGAGCCCGTCGACCCGTCCGACCACCACGCTGGTGCGGTCCTTGCCCAGCTCGGGGGTCCACAGGGCGAGCCAGGACTCCGCGTCGCGCGGATCCGGGGGCCTCGCGTTCAGGACGCGACCGTTGGGTCGGACGCGCCGGTGCGCCGCGGCCAGCAGCGCGGTCTTCCCGGCGCCCGGCTCCCCGACGACCGCAATCACCCGGTCGTCCGCCAGTGCCGCGGCCGCCCCGTCCAGCGCGGTGCGCCAGGCGGCCGACAGCGCGGGCGGCGACGCGTCGCGCTCGACCGGGGCCACCCGGAACACCTCGCCGCGCGGCGACGACCGGGCCTGCGCCCCCCGCGAGCGCGCCAGCATGAGCGCCGAGGTGTGCCCGGCGGCCATCTGCGCCAGTGCGAGCAGCAGGTCGTCCGACTGCCGGGACCAGGTCGTCAGGTTGACGCTGCCGACCAGGGAACCGCTCGTCGGGTCGGTCACCGGGACCGCTGCGCAGGTGTAGCCCCACAGCCCGGTGCAGTAGTGCTCGTCGGCACGCACGAGCGACGGCGTGCGGTCGGCGAGGGCCAGGCCGAGCCCGTTCGTGCCGGCCTCGCGCTCGGAGAACGCGAAACCGGGTGCGAGGTAGACCCGGTCGAGGGCCTGCAGCAGCGCGGACTCGTTGCACATCCGGCTCAGCACCAGCCCGGCGTTGTCGGTGAGCATGAGGCTGATCGGCTCGTTCGCCAGCGTCGCGTGCAGGCCCCGCAGCACCTCCTGCCCGCACTCGTAGAACAGCGACCCGTCGTCGACCTGCCCTGCGAAGACCGGGTTGACCGCGTCCAGGGACACGCCGTAGCTCTCGCTGCGGCGCCAGGACGCGGACAGCCGTGTCGTGACCGCCGTCGCGCCACGACGTGCCATCGCGAGCTGTTCGCGCTCGGACAGGTGCGCCTGCTCGTCCATCCCGAACCTCCGTCGGACGCTCCGGTGCGTCTCCCGCCCCCCGACTGTGACACAGCGCGCAGGCTCTGCCACCGATCGTCCGTCTCAGATTGAGACGTCGGGCGGCCCTCGCGCAAGCGGCACGTCCCTAGCGTCCCGGCACGAACGTGCCACTGCTGCCGCGCGAGAGGACCCACCACGGTGTACACCAAGGACGGCGAGAACTACTTCATCGTCGACGCGCACGTCGCGCTCTGGGACGCGCGCCCGGAGAACCAGCGCAACATCCACGGCAAGCAGTTCATCGACTGCTTCTACGACTACCACCGCAACCTCAGCCCGGAATCCGAGGTCTGGCCCTACGAGGACTACCTCTACCAGGGCGGCGAGCGGCTGATGAAGGACCTGTTCACCGACGGCTATGCCGACCACGCGATCTTCCAGCCGGCTCGGCTCGGCGAGTTCTACTCGGGCGGGTTCGGCCAGACGGAAGAGGCGTTCGCCCTCACGCAGGCGCACCCGGACAAGCTGACCTACAACCACTACTGGGACCCCCGCGACGGTGAGGAGGGCCTCAAGCAGCTCCGCGAGGACGTGAAGCGGTTCGGCCTGAAGGGCGCCAAGCTCTACACGGCGGAGTGGCACGGCCAGTCCCGCGGCTGGAAGCTCGACGACCTGTGGTCCTACCGCTACCTGGAGGCCGCCCAGGAGCTCGGCGTCAAGAACATCCACATCCACAAGGGCCCGACGATCCGGCCGCTGGACCGCGACGCGTTCGACGTCGCCGACGTGGACAAGGTGGCCACCGACTTCACGGAACTGAACTTCGTGATCGAGCACTGCGGGCTGCCGCGCCTGGAGGACTTCTGCTGGATCGCCACCCAGGAACCGAACGTGCACGCCGGGCTGGCGGTGGCCATGCCGTTCATCCACACCCGCCCGAAGTACTTCGCGCAGATCATCGGCGAGCTGCTGTACTGGCTCGACGAGGACCGCATCCAGTTCTCCAGCGACTACGCGATCTGGACGCCGCGCTGGCTGATCGAGCGGTTCGTGGACTTCCAGATCCCCGAGGACCTCACCGAGTACGCGCCGCTCACCACGGCGCAGAAGAAGAAGATCCTCGGGCTGAACGCCGCGGCGATGTACGACATCCCGGTGCCGGAGCACCTGCAACTGCCGCGCGAGGAGCCGCAGGCCGTGGCGGTGGCCTGAACATGCCCACCCCCGAACGGGACGCGCTCGAGGCCCTGCACGCGGTCGTCGACCCCGAACTGGACGAGCCCATCACCGACCTCGGCTTCGTCCGCTCGCTCGACGTCGACGGCGACGCCGTCACGGTGCACCTGCGCCTGCCCACGAGCTTCTGCTCGCCGAACTTCGCCTACCTGATGGCATCGGACACCAAGGACGCGCTCGTCGCGCTGGCCTGGACGCGCCGGGTGAGCGTGGAGCTCGACGACCACCACGACTCCGACCTGATCAACCGCGGGCTGGCGGCCGACGCCGGCTACCGCGGCACGTTCGCCCACGAGGCGCAGGAGAGCCTCGACGAGCTGCGGGAGACGTTCAAGCGCAAGGCGCACACCGCCGCGATGGAACGGGTGCTCACCCGGCTGCTGCGGGCGGATCGCGACCTGACGGAGGCCGACCTGCACGGCGTCAGCCTCGGCGATCTCCCCGCCGACGACGCCACCGCGGCCCTGCTGCGCCGACGCGCGGCCATCGGGCTGGGCGAGGATCCCGGCCTGCCGGTCCTGGTCGGCTCCGACGGGGTTCCGTACCCGCCCGACGAGGTACCGCTGCGGCTGCGGATGGCGCGCTCCACCCGTATCTCGATCGAGGGCAACGCGCACTTCTGCCGCGGGCTGCTGCGCACCCGTTACCCCGACACCACCGCCGACACCACCCAGGAGGAGAAGGCGTCATGAGAGCAGTGCAGGTGATCGGCTACCACCGCGACCTCGAGATGACCGAGGTCCCCGCGCCGTCGGCGGTCGACCCGCACGACGTGATCGTGCGCATCGGCGGGGCCGGGGTGTGCCGCACCGACATCCACATCCTCGAGGGCCAGTGGGAGCAGAAGTCCGGCGTCACGCTGCCCTACACGATCGGGCACGAGAACGCGGGCTGGGTGCACGCCGTCGGCAGCGCGGTCACGAACGTCGCCGAGGGCGACAAGGTGATCGTCCACCCGCTCATGACCTGCGGGTTGTGCCGCGCCTGCCGCTCCGGCGACGACGTCCACTGCGCCCGCAGCCAGTTCCCCGGCATCGACACCCACGGCGGGTACGCCGAGTACCTGCGGACAACGGCGCGCAGCGTCGTCAAGCTCGACGACTCGCTGGAGCCGGCCGACGTGGCGGCGCTCGCCGACGCCGGCCTCACCGCCTACCACGCCGCGGCCAATGCGGCGCGCCGGCTGCGGCCGGGTGACCGGTGCGTCGTGATCGGGGCCGGCGGCCTCGGGCACATCGGCATCCAGGTGCTCGCGGCGCTCACGGCGGCCGAGCTCGTGGTCGTCGACCGCAACCCGGACGCCGTGGATCTGGGGCGCTCGGTCGGCGCGCACCACGGCGTCGTCGCGGACGGCACGCACGTGGCGCAGGTGGCGGAGCTGACCGGCGGCGAGGGCGCCGAGGTGGTGCTCGACTTCGTCGGTGAGGGCGGCAGCACCCGCGAGGGGCTGGCGATGACGCGCCGGGCGGGCGACTACCACGTGGTGGGGTACGGCGAGAACGTCGACGTGCCGACGATCGACCTCGTCTCCGCCGAAATCAACATCATCGGCAACCTGGTGGGCAGCTACGGCGACCTGTGCGAGCTGATGGTGCTCGCCGCCCGCGGCAAGGTCACCCTGCACACCACGAAGTACCCGCTGGCCGACTTCCAGAAGGCGATCGACGACCTGGACGCCGGAAGGGTGCGCGGAAGAGCGATCTTGATTCCGTAACCACCCCACAACCACCCCACCTTGGAGCCGTACTGCTGTTTTCCGGGCCTCCGGACAGCTGTACGGCTCCAAGGTGTGTTCAGGTAAGTGTGCAGCTCGACCGGTCGGCGGCCCGTTCGGCGTCTTCCTGCTTCCGGTCGTCCGGCGTGACGTCCATCTGCGGTCCCGCGGGGGCGGCGAGCGGCGCGACGAACCGTCAGGAAAGCGCAGAACGGTCACTCTCTGAAGACGGCGCGTAGCGTTCGGTCCAACGGATGCGACGTCCGGCGCAATTCGCCGCCACTCGTCGCGCCTGCCGATACTCCCGGCCCACTGCCCTCTCAGTTTCGCAACCCGGGCCCACAGACACCTCTTACGGTCCCCGGCCATGGAACAGCGGCTGTTGCGCGTGGGGTGGCTGAGCGTCCTCGGCGCGATCGTCGTCGGCCCGGCGCTCGCCCACCTCGTGATGCCGGAACCCGGCGGACTCTGGGATCGGCTCTCGGTGCTGACCGGCCTGCTCGCCCTCTCGGCGCTCGTCTGCGCGGCCGTGCTCCCGTCGCGGCTGCGGTCGCTGAACCGCGCGTTCGGCATCGAGTCCGTCATCGACCTGCACCGCTTCCTCGGCCTGGTCACCGCGGCTCTGGTGTTCGCCCACCTCGCGTGCGTCGTCGCCGCCGACCCCGCCAACGTCGCCCTGCTGGACCTGCTCGCGGCCCCCCGACGGGCGCAGGCCGCCACGCTCGCGACGATGGCGCTCGTCGCGCTGGCCGTGCTCGCGGTGCTGCGCAGCCGCGCCCAGCTGTCCTACGAGCTGTGGAAGTGGTCGCACCTCGCCCTCGCCGCGATGGTGCTCGGGTTCTCGGCGCTGCACGTCTGGTGGCTCGACCAGCTCGTGCGGGAGACCACGTTCGCCGCGATGCTCGGGCTGCTCGCCGCGCTGCTGGTGCTGGTGTTCGGCCACCGCTGGCTGTGGCGCCCGCTGTTCGACCCGTCGACCGAGTTCGTGGTCCGCGACGTCCGCCGGGAGAGCCCGACGGTGAGCACACTGGTGCTCGAACCCCGCTGCCGCGACGACCGGTACGCCGACGTCTGGGCGTTCGCACCGGGTCAGTTCGCCTGGCTGCGCCTGGAGCGCTCCCTGGCCGCCGAGGAGCACCCCTTCACGATCGCGTCCAGCGCGCACTCCGATGCCACCGAGTTCACGATCCGCCACGCCGGCGACTTCACCCGCGCCCTGCGCAGGCTCCCGCCGGGCGCGGCCGTCTGGGTGGACGGGCCGCACGGGGCGTTCACCAACGACGTCGGCGGGGCCGCGGGCTTCGTCATGATCGCCGGCGGCGTCGGCGTGACCCCGATGATGAGCATGCTGCGCACGGCGGCGCACCGGCGCGACCAGCGCCCGTACCGCCTCGTCGTCGTCGCGGGCGCGCCCGGCGACCTGCTGTTCCGGGCCGAGCTCGCCCAGCTGCGCCGCCACCTCGACCTGGAGGTCACCGAGGTGCTGCGCCGCCCGACGCCGGGCTGGTCCGGGCACACCGGGGAGATCGGCGTCGAACTGCTCTCCGTCGTCGCGCTCGACGGCACCCACCCCGACGACGTCGACTACTTCGTCTGCGGCCCCCCGTCCCTCGTCTCCGACGCCGTGAGCGCCCTGGACGTCCTCGGTGTCGCGCCCGGCCGCGTGCACACCGAGCAGTTCGACTTCGCTTAGAGGAAGGCCCACATGCTCCGCCGTATCCCCCGCATGCTCCGTCGCGCCGTGATCGTCGCGGTGCTCCTGGCCGTGTCCGCGTCGGTCTACCAGTCCTGGTCCACGGGCTCGCCCGGCGCGAACGGTTGGGTGCAGACCGAGTTCGGGCCGCTCGGGCCCGCCGACCGTGACCTGCTCGTGAAGGTCCGGCTGGCCGGGCTGTGGGAGGGACCGACCAGCCAGCAGGCCGAGCAGCAGGCGAGCAGCGCCGAGGTGAAGGACATAGCGCGCAAGATCTCCGCCGAGCACGCCGAGCTCGACGAGGAGGTGCGCCGGGTCGCCAACCAGCTCGGTGTGCTGCTGCCGAGCGCCCCGAGCGCGCAGCAGAACGCGTGGATGGACGAGATCTCCTCGGCAACCGGGTCCGACTACGACCGGGTGTACGTGCAGCGGCTGCGCGAGGCCCACGGTGCGGTGCTCCCGGTGATCTCCGAGGTCCGCAGCAGCACCCGCAACGACATGGTCCGCGACTTCGCCGTCACCGCCGCCGAGTTCGTCGGGCGCCACCACGACTACCTGGAGAGCACCGGACTCGTCGACTACTCGGCGCTGCCGCACCACGGGCCGGGCCTGTTCGGCGGCGGTACCGAACTGACCGACCTCCTCGTGCCGATGCTCGTGTTCCTCGCCGCCCTGCTGGCCGCGGTCGCGCTGTTCTGGGCCCTGCGCAACCGGGCGCCTGCCCCCCGCGAACGCGTCACCGTCCCACGCGCCACCGTGCCGCGCGCCGCTGCGCGCATGCCGGAGCTCGCCGCCGTGTCCGCGATCCCCGCTCCACGCGCTCCCGCGCTCGACGACACCGGGCCCATCCCGCTGGTCCCCGACGCCGCGTCCACGGACCCTGCCGACTCGGGCCCGCACCGCTCCGTGTCCTCGACCGGTTCCCGGCCGAGCGACACGGGATCCCAGCCCGCCGTGCCGGACGTCGGGTCGGCGCAGGCCGTGACCGAATCGGGAGCCCAGCGCAGCGTCTCCGCGTCCGGCTCCCACCGGCTCCCACGCTCTCGCGCCCGGCACTCGATGCGGCGCTGACCCCCTCTCCCCCCGGCGCACGCTCCCCGATTCCGCGCCATCCGGCCGGCCCCCGCCTGCCGGTGTCCGTCCCCGACCCCCGAACGGAGGACCCGTGTCCCCGAACAGCACCGCACGACACCGAGCGACCGTCCACAAGATCGCCATCTGCGCGGCCGCGCTCATCGTGACCGTCCTGCCCACGGCCTGCGGCGCCGCCTACGCCGATTCCGAGCCCGGCCACGCCGGTCACCACAGCTCCACAGCCGACGGCTCCGAGGTCGAGGTCGGGGGCGAGGACGCCGCCCAGCCGCGGCCCGATGACGAGGCCGAGGGCGCGGAGGAGGCCGAGGACGCGGGCGCCGCCGGGCAGGACGCCGCCGGGCAGGACGGCGACCAGGGCCGCGACCAGGGCCGCGACCAAGGCCGCGACCAGGGCGGCGACCAGGCCCGGGCACCCGCCGAGGAGGAGGGCGACCAGGCGGCCGCTGCCGCGCAGGGCGAGCAGGAGGAACCCCCCGCCGAGGAGGAGGGCGGCAACGGCGACGCCGCGGACGACGAGCTCGACGTGCTCGGCACCGACTGCACGAACAGCGAGCTGGAGCCGCACGACGGGTTCGAGGAGGCGCCGCGCTGCGTCTCCACGTCGTTCGGTGAGGTCGCCGCCGAGGACCAGAGCCCGTCCCTGCTCATCACCGAGGCACCGCAGTCGGTGAAGGCCTCCGAGGACTTCACGATCACGGTGAGCACCCGCAACCTCGTGCGTGACCGCTTCCTCGGCGCCGCGGCAGGCGGCTACTACAAGGAGAGCTCGTTCCTCGACGAGTCCGGCATCCAGCGCGGCCACTTCCACACGGCCTGCCGGATGCTCGACAGCACCAGCACCGCTCCCGATGCGGCTCCGAAGCCGGAGTTCTTCCTCGCCACGCAGGACAACGGCGGTGGCGCCGACGCCGACACGGTGAAGATCACTGTGGACGGCGGCATGCCGGAGTCGGGCACCGCCCAGTGCTCGGTGTGGGCGGGGGACGGGTCGCACCGGATCCCGATGATGCAGCGGGCCGACCAGACCCCGGCGATGGACGTGGTGCGGATCCCCGTGCAGTAGACCGTCTCAGCCGAGGCCGAGGTCGGCCAGGCCGAGCAGCGCTCGGTAGGGCACGCCCTCGGCCTCGATGGTCTCGCGGGCGCCGGTGTCGCGGTCCACGACGGTGGCGACACCGACGACCTCGGCCCCGGCGTCCCGCACCGCCCGCACGGCGGTGAGCACCGACGACCCGGTGGTCGAGGTGTCCTCGACCACGAGCACGCGGCGTCCGGACACGTCGGGACCCTCGATGAGCCGCTGCAACCCGTGCTGCTTGGTCGCCTTCCGGACGACGAACGCGTCGACCGGCGGGACGTCCGCGGTGGCGACGCGCTCGGCGGCCGCGGCGTGCAGCACCGCGTCGGCCACCGGGTCGGCCCCCAGGGTGAGCCCGCCGACAGCGGAGTACTCCCAGTCGGCGGTCAGCACCCGCAGCAGCTGCCCGACGAGCGGCGCGGCCCGGTGGTCCAGGGTGACGCGTCGCAGGTCGACGTAGTAGTCGGCCTCGGCCCCCGAGGAGAGGGTGACGCGCTCGTGCACGACGCCCAGCTCGCGGACCAACCCGGCGAGCTCGTCGCGTTTCACGTCGGGGTTCATCGCGCGTCCCGATCGCGGAACGCCATCAGGCGGCGCACCACCGTGCGGGGCAGCGCACCGCTGAGCGCGACCGCCGCCTTGTACTGCGGACTGGGCACGGAGAGCACCTTCCCCCTCGCCAGGTCGGCGAGGCACTCCTGGACCACTCGGTCCGGATCGAGCCAGAACGGCCCCTTGCGCGCGCCGCCGTCGATCCCGGCGCGCTCGTGGAACTCGGTACGGATAAAGCCCGGGCACAGCGCGAGCGCACGCACCCCGGTGCCTCCGAGCTGACCGGCGACGGCCTCCGTGAACGACACCACCCACGCCTTGTCGGCGCTGTAGGTCGACCCGGTGCCGGCCAGGAGCCCGAGCACGCTCGAGACGTTCACGACCCCGCCGCGCCCGCGCTCGATCATGCCGGGCAGCGCGGCACGGGTCAGGCGCAGCACCGACGTCACGTTCACGTCGAGCTGGCTCTGCAGCACCGGCACGTCGGCCCCGAGGAACGAGCCGCCGTGGGTGAACCCCGCGTTGTTGACGAGCAGGTCGACCGGTGCCGCGTCCGGATCGGAGAGGCGGCGCGCCACCCGCTCGCGGCCGTCGGCGTCGGACAGATCGGCCGGCAGCACCTCCACGACCACGCCGGCCGCGCGGTACCGGTCGGCGGCGGCCTCGAGCCGCTCGCGGTCGCGGGCGACGAGGACGAGATCGCGCCGGTCGCGCGCGAGGCGGTCGGCGAAGGCCGCACCGAGACCCGCGCTGGCGCCGGTGATCAGGGCAGTGGGCACGCCCCGACCCTACTGAGCGACCGTCAGCCCTCCTTGCGCAGGCGGACCCCGAGCCCCTGCTCGAGCGCCGTGGCGAACTCGGCCAGGTCGGCGAGCAGGTCCTGCACGCGCTCGGCGCTCGAGCCCAGCGGCGCCGTGGCCAGCACCCAGGACTCCTCGCCCCAGAGCAGCTCGACGTCGTCGCCGAGGGCGTCGGCCGCGCCGGCGAGACGCGGCGTGAGCAACGGGCGCACGGACGCGGCGTCGGAGACGAACGCGTAGCGCTCGCCCACCGGCTGCAGCAGGTCGAGCCCGGCGTCGTCGGGCAGCGGGGCCGACGGGAGCCGCAGCTCCACGGCCGCGGGCAGCTGGTCCTGCAGCTGGACGGCCACCAGGATCGACGTCAGCCGCCCGGCCTGCTCGTGGTCGAACACGTACGCCATCCGCGGCCCGTCCGGGGTCGGCACGTCGCCGCTGATCAGGTTGCGGGCCACGCCGGGCCCACCCTGGTGGATCGTGCCGTAGCGCCAGCGGCTGGGAAGCACCGGATCGGTGTCCAGGAACTCCCATTCGCGCATCGCGGCCCACCGCTTGCGGTCCTTCGCGCCGCCTCCGCGGCGGCCTTCGACCAGCAGCAGCGCCGCGCCGAGAAGCAGCGCGATCACGGCGATGACGAACCACACCGTCGACGAAAGGCCCACGGTGGACAAGCCTAGCCCCGGACGGCCCCGCTGCCCCGCAACACCACGATCACCGGGAGTGGCGGGCCCACCGGACCGCCACCTCGCCCGTCATTTCGAGGTGACCGGGAGGCCGCGGCCGACGATCAGACCGCCGGTGCCGCCCTCCGCCAGCGGGTCGAGGTCGACCCGCACCGCGTCGCCTTCGCGGACCTCACCGGCCAGCAGCTGGCGCGCCAGCTGGTCGCCGATGGCCGACTGGACCAGCCTGCGCAGCGGCCGCGCCCCGTAGACCGGGTCGAACCCGTTCATGGCGAGCCATTCGCGCCCCGCGTCGGTGACCTCCAGCGTGAGCCTGCGCCTGCCCAGCCTGCGGCGCAGCACGTCGAGCTGGATGTCGACGATCGAGGTGAGCTCCTCGGTGGACAGCGCGTGGAAGACCACCACGTCGTCGAGCCGGTTGAGGAACTCCGGCTTGAAGTGCTTCTGCACGACCGCCATGACCGCGTCCCGGCGGCCGCGGTCGTCGAGCGCCTGGTCGGCGATGACCTGCGAGCCCAGGTTGGAGGTGAGCACCAGGATCGTGTTGCGGAAATCAACCGTGCGGCCCTGCCCGTCGGTGAGCCTGCCGTCGTCGAGCACCTGCAGCAGCGTGTCGAACACGTCCGGGTGCGCCTTCTCGACCTCGTCGAACAGCACCACGCTGTACGGGCGGCGGCGCACCGACTCGGTGAGCTGCCCACCCTGGTCGTAGCCCACGTAGCCGGGAGGCGCACCGACCAGCCGGGCCACCGAGTGCTTCTCGGAGTACTCGCTCATGTCGATGCGGACCATCGCCCGCTCGTCGTCGAAGAGGAAATCCGCGAGAGCCTTGGCCAGCTCCGTCTTGCCGACGCCGGTGGGGCCGAGGAACAGGAACGATCCCGTGGGCCGGTTCTCGTCGGCGATGCCTGCACGGGCGCGCCGCACGGCGTCGGACACCGCGCGCACGGCCTCGGCCTGCCCGACCACGCGCTTGCGCAGCTCGTCCTCCATGCGCAGCAGCTTCGCCGTCTCGCCCTCGAGCATGCGACCGGCCGGGATGCCCGTCCACGCGGACACGACGTCGGCGACGTCGTCCGGGCCGACCTCCTCCTTGAGCATCACGTCGGCGTCGGGCGCGGTGACGGCGGTGGACTCGGCGAGCTTCTTCTCCAGCGCGGGGATGCGCCCGTAGCGCAGCTCCGCGGCCCGGCCCAGGTCGCCGTCGCGCTCGGCACGCTCCGACTCGCCACGCAGCGACTCCAGCTGCTCCTTCAGCTCACGCACCGACTCGATGGCCCCGCGCTCGTTCTGCCAGCGCGCGGTGAGGGCGGACAGCTGCTCGCGCTGCTCGGCCAGCTCGGCGCGCAGCGCGGCCAGGCGCTCGACGGAGGCGGCGTCGGGCTCCTGCGACAGCGCCATCTCCTCGATCTCCAGGCGGCGCACCGCGCGCTCGACCGTGTCGATCTCGACGGGCCGGGAGTCGATCTCCATCCGGAGCCGGGACGCGGCCTCGTCGACGAGGTCGATGGCCTTGTCCGGCAGGAACCTCGCAGTGATGTAGCGGTCGGACAGCGTGGCGGCGGCGACCAGCGCGGCGTCGGTGATGCGGACGCCGTGGTGCACCTCGTAGCGCTCCTTGAGCCCGCGCAGGATGCCGACGGTGTCCTCGGGGGACGGCTCGCCGACCAGCACCTGCTGGAAGCGTCGCTCCAGCGCGGCGTCCTTCTCGATGCGCTGGCGGTACTCGTCGAGCGTGGTGGCCCCGACCAGCCGCAGCTCGCCGCGAGCCAGCATCGGCTTGATCATGTTGCCCGCGTCCATCGCGCCCTCGCCGCTGGCGCCCGCCCCGACGATCGTGTGCAGCTCGTCGATGAAGGTGACGATCTCGCCCGCGCTGTCGGTGATCTCCTTCAGCACGGCCTTGAGCCGCTCCTCGAACTCGCCGCGGTACTTCGCGCCCGCGACCATCGCCCCGAGGTCGAGCGAGACCACCCGCTTGCCACGCAGCGACTCCGGCACGTCGCCGGCCACGATGCGCTGGGCGAGGCCCTCGACGATCGCGGTCTTGCCGACGCCGGGCTCGCCGATCAGCACGGGGTTGTTCTTGGTGCGGCGCGACAGCACCTGCACGACGCGGCGGATCTCGGTGTCGCGCCCGATCACCGGGTCGAGGTCGCCGGAGCGGGCCCGGGCGGTGAGGTCGACGCCGTACTTCTCCAGCGCCTGGTAGGTGCCCTCGGGATCGGGGCTCGTGACCCGGGTCGAGCCGCGGACCTTCGAGAAGGCCTCGCGCAGCGCGTCGGCCGTGGCACCGTGGCGACCCAGCAGGTCGGCCACCTGGCTGCCGGACGTGGCGAGCCCGACCAGCAGGTGCTCGGTGGAGACGTACTCGTCACCCATCTCCGTGGCCAGCTGCTGGGCCGCGTTGATCGCGGCCAGCGCGGCGCGCGAGAGCTGCGGCGCGCTCACCGTGGAACCGGACGCCGACGGCAGCCGGTTGCCCAGCTGCGTGAGCTCGGCGCGCACGGCTGCGGCATCGGCACCGACGGCGGCCAGCAGCGGCGCGGCGATCCCGTCGCCCTGGGCGAGGAGCGCACCCAGCAAGTGGGTGGGGCCGACGTCGGGGTTGCCGGCCAGCGCCGCGGCCTGCGCCGCGGCCGAGATCGCCTGTTGCGTCTTCGTGGTGGGGTTGAAGGAATCCATCCCCTCGGGTCCTCCTGCGTCGGGTCGGGCGGGCACCATCGTGCCCTGTCGAGAAGAACAACGTCAGGAAAGTTGAGCGTGTTCCGCTCAAGGCGGTCGGATCGTCACCCATCGGTGATACTGCCGCCGATGCCTGATGACGTGCTCCTGACCAGTCTGCTCACCGCCGTCGACGCCGCCCCCGACGACGTCCCGCTGCGGCTGCACGTCGCCGCGCTCCTCGCCGACCACGGCCGGCCGACCGACGCCCTGCAGCACTGCAGCCACGCGCTCACCCGCGACCCCGGGAACCCCGACGCGCTGGCCCTGCTGCAGCGGGTCACGGCCGCGATGGCGAGCCCCACCGCCCCGCTGCCCGTCACACCTGCGGCACCACCACGGCCCGCGCCGCAGCGCCTGCGCGGCTTCGACTGGGCCCAGGCCGAGGAGCAGGTCGCGGGGATCGAAGAGCCCGTCCCCGCCGGGGACGACGCGCCGTCGCCCGTGGTCGAGGACATCGAGCGGCCCGCCGTCCGGCTGACCGACGTGGGCGGCATGCAGCAGGTCAAGGAGCGGTTGGAGCTGGCCTTCCTCGGGCCCATGCGCAACCCGGCGCTCGCCAAGGCGTTCGGCAAGAGCCTGGGAGGCGGCCTGCTGCTCTACGGCCCGCCCGGGTGCGGCAAGACCTTCCTCGCGAAGGCGGTGGCGGGCGAGCTCGGCGCGAGCTTCTTCAGCATCGGGGTCTCCGACGTGCTCGACATGTACACCGGCCAGAGCGAGCGCAACCTCGCCCGGATCTTCGCCGAGGCCCGCCGCCACGCCCCCTGCGTGCTGTTCTTCGACGAGCTCGACGCGCTCGGCCAGAAGCGCTCCCACCTCACGCACTCCAGCAGCATGCGCAACACCGTCAACCAGATGCTGACGGAGCTGGACTCGGTGGCCGCCGACAACGAGGGCGTCTTCGTGCTGGGGGCCACCAACCACCCTTGGGACATCGACAGCGCGCTGCGCAGGCCCGGCCGCTTCGACCGCATGGTGCTCGTGCTCCCGCCCGACGCGACGGCCCGCGCCGCGATCCTGCGCTACCACCTGCGGGACCGGCCGGTGGCGGAGGTCAACCTCGACCGGCTCGTCAAGATCACCGAGCACTTCTCCGGCGCCGACCTGGCGCACGTCTGCACCACCGCAGCCGAACGCGGTCTCGCGCTGTCGATGCGCGACGGCCGGATGCACGCGCTCACCACCAAGGACCTCGAGATGGCCGTCAAGGAGGTCCGGCCGAGCACGGGGCCGTGGTTCGCCACGGCGCGCAACGTCGTCGCCTTCGCCAACACCGACGGCGAGTACGACGACCTGTCGGTGTACCTGCGGAAGAACAAGAAGCTGTGACCACCGCCCCGAACACCGCAGGGGCGCTGGAGCGCGCGGAGGGCCTGCGGCAGCTCGGGCGGCTCGACGAGGCGGAGCAGACGCTGCGCGGTGCGCTGGCCGCCGAACCCGACGACCCGGACCTGCTGGGTGCGCTGGGATGGGTGCTCCACGCCGCCGACCGGCACGTCGACGGCCTGGCGGCCGCGGAGGCCGCCACCGCCCGGGCCCCCGAGGACGCCCGCCACCACCTCCTGCGGGCCGTGCTGCACTCCGCGCTCGAGCGGCACGACGACGCCGTCGCCGCCGTCGGCACGGCGGGCTCGCTCGCCCCGCAGGATCCCGGGACCGCCCGGACCCGCGCTCGCGTCCTCGCCGCCGCCGGCAGGCTGCGCGAGGCAGGCGACGCCGCCCGCCACGCCGTGGCGCTCGCCCCCGAGTCCTCGGTCGCGCACCTCCTGCTCGCCGACATCGCCGACGACCTCGGGGACCGGCGGACCGCGCGCCGCGCCTACGAGGAGTCGCTACGGCTGGACCCGCAGAACGCCGTCGCCCGCCACGACCTGGCCGTGCTGGACGCGAACACGCGCCACCCGGCACGGGCGCTGCGCGGGCTCGTCGAGGCCGGGACGCTGGACCCCACGCTGCCGATCGTGCTGCAGACGATCACGGTGGTGCTCTGGAAGCTGTCGTGGCGGCTGCGGATGCTGTTCGTCGTGGCGACGGTCGCCTGCGTCGCCGCCGCGGGTCCCACCCCGGACGCCTCGACCTGGTCGGCGCGCATCGCGGCCACCATCGCGGTGCTCGTGATCGGCCTGCTGGTGTGGCGCACCATCCGCACCCTGCCCGAACGGACCCGCCCCGCCGTGCGGGCCGCTCTGCGCGCCGACGGTCCGCTCCGCCTCACCTACCTGGCGATCGTGGCGTGCGCGGTCCTGTTCCTCGCCGTGGCCGTGACCGGGATCGGCCTGTTCGCCGCGCTGGTGTGGCTCGTGCTCGGCCTGCTCGGGGTGCTGGCGCTGGTCGTCGGGCTCGCGCGCCGGTTCCGGCGGGCCTGACCCGCCCGACGTCAACGGGGGCGCAGGGTCCGCGAGCTCCCCCCGCCGAGGTGCGTGGTGCTGGGGAAGCGCCTGCGCGCGGCATGCGGACGCGGGCGCCAGCGCGGCGTCTGCTTGGCCCCGAAGTAGTCGCCGCCCTTGCGGCCCGGGTCGTCGGTGCCCCACTCGCGCTTCTCGTGCACCCGGGCCATGCGGGGAATGTGCTTGCGGCAGTGGACGTAGGCCTCCTCGACGTCCACGACGACCCACCGCTCCACCCGCGGACCCTGGCCGAGGTCGGCCGGGACCTGCGGGAACGCCACTGTGAAGTCGGCACCCTCCACGATGCGGGCAGCGCCGTTGACGTGCAGCCCGATCAGGTCCTGGACGAAGTCGACCATCAGCAGGCCGACGTGGCAGTTCTCCGCGATGTTGCCCAGGCTCGCGTGCACCCCGTTGCCGCGGTACTCGGGGTAGGCGAGCGTCCGGGCGTCGAGCACGCGGATGAAGCCGGGCGGCCCCGCCCGCAGCGACGCGTCGCACTCGCCCCTGCCGTCGGCGGAGGCGACGAAGACCATCTCCATCCGCTGCACGAAGGCCATCATGGTCGGCAACAGCCGGTCCCGGAGCTGGTCGGCGTAGAAGCGCCGAGCGCGCGTCTCCGTGCCGTAAGCGCATTGGAGCTCGTGCTCACCCCCCGACCCCGGGAGGGGATCATGCTCTACGGACGGTGACGGCACGTCCACGGAACGCTGAACGGTCACCGAACGGGTGCCAGCGAGGGGCTGGGTGTGCGGAGCCACCCCACCACCGTGCCATCCTCGGGCTCGAGAGTCACCGGATGGCGTTGCGCGCGATAGGCTGGCGCCCCGGGACCCCGTCCCCGCTCCCCGTCCGTCGAGCAGGAAGAGCCGGCCTCCATGACCGCTGACCAGTTGCTCACCGCAGGCCTTCCGAGCATCGGTGAGTCCCGCGGCGAGGAGTCGGGGCGGATGCGGCTCATCAAGGACAGCTGGGCGGCCGCCGAGTCGCACAGCGACGAGATGGGACGGCTGTTCTACGCCACGCTGTTCCGGATCGCGCCCGAGACGCGCGACCTGTTCCCGGTGCACATGGAGGTCCAGCGCAGCCGGCTGATGCGGGCGCTCGTGCACTTCGTGCAGATGGTCGACCAGCCCGAGGACCTCGTGCCGTTCCTCGAGCAGCTCGGTCGCGACCACCGCAAGTTCGGTGTCGTCGCGCAGCACTACGACGCCGTGGGCCAGGCCCTGATCGGCGCCATCCGCGCCCACGCCGGCGAGTCGTGGACCCCCCAGGTGCACGAAGCCTGGACCGGCGCCTACGCCGACCTCGCCACCGCGATGCGCACCGCCGCGCAGGCCGAGCGCGGCCCGGCGTCCTGGCTGGGACGCGTGGTCGAGCACACGCGCGTCGGCTGGGACCTCGCCATGATCACCCTCCAGACCCCCGAACCCGTCCCGTACCGAGCCGGGCAGTACGTGAGCGTCGAGACACCGCAACGGCCCCGCCTGTGGCGCTACCTCTCGCCCGCCAACTCCCCCCGCGAGGACGGCACGCTCGAGTTCCACGTCCGCGCCGTCGACGGCGGATGGGTCAGCCGCGCGATCGTCGCCCACTCCCAGATCGGCGACACCTGGCGCATCGGACCACCCATGGGTCGCATGCACGTCGACCCCTCGTCCGAACGCGAGCTGCTGATGGTCACCGGCGGCACCGGCATGGCGCCGATCAAGGCCCTGCTCGAGGACATCGCACAGCGCCCGGAGCAGCCCCGCACCCAGGTCTTCGTGGGCGGTCGCACCTGGGAGGACCTCTACGACTTCGCCAGCCTGCGCAAGTTCTCCTACAGCAACACCTGGGTCGACGTGATCCCGGTCGTCGAGGACGACGAGGGCGCCACCGGCGCCGAGCGCGGCACCCTGGCCGACGTCGTCACCCGCTACGGCGCCTGGTCCGACCACGACGTGCTGGTCTGCGGCTCGCCCGCGATGATCCGCGCCACCGTCTCCCGCATGCTCGTGGCCGGCACGCCGCTGGACCGGATCAAGTACGACCCGTTCACGATGGACTAGTGGCTGGTCCGTCCGGGACGACAACGAATGTCTGATCCCACCCTGGTGAGCAGTGACTCGGCGGACTGGGCGCCCGTCGTGCCGGACATGGTGGCGCACATCATCGACCAGCTCGGTCCCAGCCTCCCCGAAGGCCTCGCGCTCCTCGCTACCCCTCACATCGCGCTCCTGACCACGAGCGGAAGACCACACGTGGTGGCCACGCAAGCAGTCCGCATTCCTGCAGCCGTCACCCGGCAAGATCTGGCCGACATCGCGGCGAACGTCCTTGCGGACGTACAGGACCTCGTGAGCGGCCATCTCGCCACACCGTGGCCCCTCACAGATACAGGATTCGGCACTCACCCCGTAGCCGACCTCGTAGGCACGTCTTTGAGGATGCGCTTTTCGGCGCGGAACGCGACCGAAGACCAATCGATTCGTCTGCAGCCCTACTCGATACCGGAGGACCCGCCGGAGTTCGTCCTTTCCGGCTAACCGACGCGAATGAGAACAGTCAGGAGGGGCTGATCACCCTCAGCCCGGCAGCACGTGCGGCCGCCGCCAACCGGTTGTCATAGGTCACGAAGCCTGTGCCCACGGACGCGAGTTCGAGTGCCGACACCAGGTGGATGGCATCCAGCGTCCGCAGCATCGGGAGTTCGAGTGCACCGGCCCGAGCCAGCAGGTCACGATCGATCGAGACCTGCGCGATCGCGTCCAGAACGTCATCAGCCTCGGCGAGCTCCGCAGCGAGCTCAGCCGCGTCGATGAGCGCTCCCTGATCGTTGTGATTGCTTCGCCGGACCGCCCTGAGCACCTCTGCCTGGGCGAGCTCCGACGTGACGACGAGCTCGTCACCCCGCTCGTCCAACCATGCCTGGAGTGCGTCCGACCCGTCCTCGTCACGGATCAACTTGACCAGCGCGCACGAGTCGAGGTAGATCACCGGTCCTCGTCGCCCCGAAGCTGCTCGATCGTCTCGCCGAGAGGACGGACTCCCGGCCGGCGCGGCCGCGGCCGGCGGCCGGTCAGCCCGCCCGGGCGTCCCAGCCGGAGCTTTCCACGAGCAACGAGGTCCTCGACGCGCTGCTCGTCCTCACTGGCCGGGACCAGCCAGCCGACGAGGCGGCCGCCGCTGGTCAGGCGGCCGACGGCTCCGGCGGCCGCGAGCTCTGCGACGACCTTTCCGGCGTTGCGCAGCTCGCGGATCGCGATCTCCCGCTCGGGCGACCGCGGGTGGGGGACCGACACTTCATCGGACATGACAGACAGAATAGCCCGGTGTCGGTCAGGGTGTCAGGACCGGCGCTTCGGCTTCCAGACCACCAGCGCCTGCCTCCGGTCCACCGGCACCAGGTCGCGCCGGTAGGACGCGTGCACCGAGGCCGCGGCCTGCTCGGCGGAGGCACGGGCGGCGTCGAGCTCCTGCGCCATCTCCTCGAGGCGGGCGCGGAGCTCGTCGACGAGCTGCTCCAGCTCGATGATCCGCTTGACGCCGGCGAGGTTGACGCCCTCCTCCTGGGAGAGCCGCTGCACCTCGCGCAGCAGGGCGATGTCGCGCGGCGAGTAGCGGCGACCGCCGCCGGCCGACCGGCCGGGGCGGACGAGCCCCAGCCGGTCGTAGCTGCGCAGGGTCTGCGCGTGCAGTCCGGCCAGCTCGGCGGCCACCGAGATGACGAACACCGGGCTGTCCATGTTGGTACCGGGCGGGAGCCCGGGACCACCGCTGGTCATCGCGAACCTCCGAGCAGGTCGGCGCGCGGGTCGATCTCCTTCGTGGCCTCGGCGTAGGCCTGCAACGCCTCGGTGGCGGGGTCGTCCAGGCGCGCCGGAACCGCCACCTCGACGGTGACGAGCAGGTCACCGGACTTCCCCCGGCGCTGCACGCCACGGCCCCGGACCCGGAAGGTGCGCCCACTCGCCGTGCCCGCGGGGATCTTCAGGGACACGGTGGAATCGAGAGTGGGCACCGTGACCGTGCTGCCGAGCACCAACTCCGGGTAGGTGACGGGGACGGTCAACGTGAGGTCGTCGGCGTTGCGTTCGGACCGGCCGAACAACCGGTGCGGGGTGACGTTGACCTTCACGTACAGGTCACCCGCCGGAGCGCCGCCCCGGCCGGGCTCGCCCTGCCCCTTCAGACGCACCTGCTGGCCGCCCTGCACACCCGCGGGGACGCGCACGGTGAGCGTGCGGGTGCGGGTGCTCACGCCGTCGCCGCCGCACTCCGAGCACGGGTCGTCGATGATCCGGCCCGTGCCGCGGCAGTCGCGGCACGGCTCGGAGAACGCGAACGCGCCCTGGCTGCGGCTCACGAGCCCCACCCCGGAACAGGTGGGGCAGGTGCGCGGCGTGCTACCCGGCCGGGCGCCGGTGCCACCGCAACGCTCGCACCGTCCCGGCGCGGACAGCCGCAGCTGCACCTCGGCGCCGCGCACGGCGTCGACGAAGTCGATCCGCAGCTCGCTCTCGACGTCGGCGCCGCGCTGCGAGCGCGGAGCCGTGGTCTGGCCGGCACCCCGGTTGGCGAACAGGCCACCGAGGATGTCGCCCAGCCCGCCGGCACCCGTACCGCCGGCGCCGGGCCCGGCGGCACCGGCGCGGGCGAACAGGTCGTTCAGATCGAACCCCTGCCCGCCTGCGCCGCTGCCGAACCCGCCGGGGAACCCCCCGCCAGGGCCGAACCCGCCACCGCCTGCGAAGAGCGCGCGCGTCTCGTCGTACTCGCGGCGCTTCTTCTCGTCGGACAGCACCCCGTACGCCTCGGACACGGCCTTGAAGCGGGCCTCGGCCTTGGCGTCACCGGGGTTGGCGTCCGGGTGCAGCTCGCGCGCGAGCTTCCGGTACGCCTTCTTGACCTCGTCCGCCGAGGCGTCGGAGGCGACGCCCAGCTCGCGGTAGAAGTCCTTCTCGATCCAGTCCCGCTGGGTCACTCCGCCTCCTCCGTGCGACTCAGGGCTCTACGGCCGGATCGGGTTCGGGCGACACCGGGTCCTGCGCGGGCTCGGTCAGCGTGCCGTCGTCGGCGCGGTCCACCACCGTGACCATCGCCGGCCGCAGCACGCGGTCGGCGATGCGGTAGCCACGCCGCAGCACCGCGGAGACCACGGTGACCGTGGGCCCCTCGTCGGTGCCGGCCTCGTGCTGCACGGCCTCGTGGACCGACGGGTCGAAGAGTTCGCCCACCGATCCGAACGGCTCGAGACCGAGCTTCTGGACGACGGCCACCAGCTTGTCGCCGACGGACTTGAATGCACCGGTGAGGTCGCCGTGGGACTCCGCGCGGTCGAGGTCGTCCAGCACGGTGAGCAGCTCGGAGACGAACTGCACCCGCGCACCGACCAGCACGCTCTCCCGGTCGCGGTCCACCCGTCGCCGGTAGTTGGCGTACTCGGCGCTCACCCGCTGCAGGTCGGCCGTGCGTTCGGCGACCTGGGCGGCGAGCTCCGCGGACGCGACGGCGTCGGGCCCGACGGGCTGCTCGGGCTCGCCGGCCTCGGGAGCGTCCCCGGCCGGCTCACCGACCGGGGCCCGCACCTCGCCGGTCACCGGGTCGATCCGGCGCCGGTCCCGGACCACGACCCGCTCACCGTCGCCGTGCTCGGCGCTCTCGTTGCGGTTGTCGTGGTCGTTCACTTCTTGTCCTTCTCCTCGTCGACGATCTCGGCGTCCACCACGTCATCGGCGTTGTCCTGCGCCTGCTGCTCCTGGCCGGCGTCGGCACCAGGAGCGGCACCCTCGGCGCCCGGCTGCTGGTAGAGGGCGGAGCCCATCTTCTGCGACTCGGTGGCGAGCTTCTCCATCGCCGCCTTGATGGCGTCGGTGTAGGTGCCCTTCAGCGCCGTCTGCGCCTCGCCGAGCGCGCCGTTCACCGAGTCCTTGACGTCGGCGGGCAGCTTCTCGTCGTTCTCCTTGACGAACTTCTCCGTCTGGTAGACGAGCGACTCGGCCTGGTTGCGGACCTCGGCCTCCTCGCGCCGCTGCTTGTCCTCCTCGGCGTGCTGCTCGGCCTCGCGCATCATCCGGTCGATCTCGTCCTTGCCCAGGGCGGACCCGCCGGTGATCTGCATCGACTGCTCCTTGCCCGTGCCCAGGTCCTTGGCGGACACGTGCACGATGCCGTTGGCGTCGATGTCGAACGAGACCTCGATCTGCGGCACGCCGCGCGGGGCGGGCGGCAGACCCGTGAGCTCGAACATGCCGAGCTTCTTGTTGTAGGCCGCGATCTCGCGCTCGCCCTGGAACACCTGGATCTGCACGGACGGCTGGTTGTCGTCGGCCGTGGTGAAGATCTCCGACCGCTTGGTGGGGATCGTGGTGTTGCGCTCGATGAGCTTGGTCATCACGCCGCCCTTGGTCTCGATGCCCAGGGACAGCGGGGTGACGTCGAGCAGCAGGACGTCCTTGACCTCACCGCGCAGCACACCGGCCTGCAGGGCGGCGCCGACGGCGACGACCTCGTCCGGGTTCACACCCTTGTTGGGCTCCTTGCCGCCGGTGAGCTCCTTGACGAGCTCGGTGACGGCGGGCATGCGGGTGGAACCGCCGACGAGCACCACGTGGTCGATCTGGCCGACGGAGATGCCGGCGTCCTTGACCACCTGGTTGAACGGCGCGCGGGTGCGGTCGAGCAGGTCGGAGGTGATCCGCTGGAACTCGGCGCGCGAGAGCGTCTCGTCGAGGAACAGCGGGTTCTTCTCCGCGTCGACGGTGATGTAGGGCAGGTTGATCGTGGCCGTCGACTGGCTCGACAGCTCGATCTTCGCCTTCTCCGCGGCCTCACGCAGCCGCTGCATCGCCATCTTGTCCTTGGTGAGGTCGATGCCCTGGCTGTTCTTGAACTTCTCGACGAGCCAGCTGATGACCCGCTCGTCCCAGTCGTCGCCACCGAGGTGGTTGTCGCCGTTGGTGGCCTTCACCTCGACGACGCCCTCGCCGATCTCCAGCAGCGACACGTCGAACGTGCCACCGCCGAGGTCGAAGACGAGGATCGTCTGCTCCTTCTCGCCCTTGTCGAGGCCGTAGGCGAGGGCGGCCGCGGTGGGCTCGTTGACGATGCGCAGGACGTTGAGGCCCGCGATCTGGCCGGCCTCCTTGGTGGCCTGACGCTGGGCGTCTTCGAAGTACGCGGGCACGGTGATCACCGCGTCGGTGATGTCCTCGCCCAGGTAGGACTCCGCGTCGCGCTTCAGCTTCTGCAGCACGCGGGCGCTGATCTCCTGCGCCGAGTACTTCTTGCCGTCGACGTCATCGGTGGCCCAGCCGGTGCCGATGTGGCGCTTGACCGAACGGATGGTCCGGTCCACGTTCGTCACGGCCTGGTTCTTCGCCGACTGCCCGACGAGCACCTCGCCGTTGCGGGCGAATGCCACGACGGACGGGGTGGTGCGCGCGCCCTCCGAGTTGGCGATGACCGTCGGCTCGCCTCCTTCGAGGACGGCGACGACGGAGTTGGTGGTCCCGAGGTCGATGCCGACCGCACGAGCCATGGTGTGTGCCTCCGAGGTAGATCTGTGTAGCTTGAGTTCGGTTCGCTCAAGTCTGCCACGGCGCCGCTCGGGCGATCACGCCACCCTTGAGCCTGCCCCGCTCAACTTGTCTGCCCGTCCAACGCGCCACCTGGCAGTTCTGTTCCCGCGCCGCCGCCGTGCGCGGACAGTGGCGTTCGTCGCACCCGAGTCACGACGGGAGAGCGGGTCGCGACCGGAAGGCGCCAGACCCGGGCGTACGAGGCTGCTGGGCTGTCCTCATGGCCACGCTCCCGACCGCCGCCGATACCGGATCCGCCGCAACGCGACCGCCTCTGAACGGCTGGCTCGCGGTGCTGGCCGTCATGATGGGGATCTTCGCCATCGTCACCACGGAGATCCTCCCGATCGGGCTGCTGACCCCGATCGGCCGCACGTTCGGGATCTCCGCGGGCACCGCGGGTCTGACGATGACGGTGCCCGGGATCCTCGCGGCCCTCGCCGCGCCCGCCATGACCGTGGCGACCGCGTCGCTCGACCGGCGCCGCGTGCTGTGCGCGCTGATGGTCGTCCTCGCCGTGGCCGACCTGCTCGCGGCCACGGCACCCGCCTACTGGGTGATGGTGGTGTCCCGGGTGCTCGTCGGCGTCGTCATCGGCGCGTTCTGGTCGGTCGGCGCGGGTCTCGCCGCCCGGCTCGTCCCCGATCGGCACGCGGGCCGCGCCACCACCGTGATCTTCGCCGCGGTGCCGCTCGGGTCGGTGCTCGGCGTCCCGGCGGGCACGTTCCTCGGCACGCTCGCGGGCTGGCGGGCGGCGTTCGTGGTGATGGGGCTGCTCACGGTCGGGGTCGTCGTCGCGCTCCTCGTGTTCCTGCCGGCGCTCCCACCGCAGACCCCCACCCGCCTGTCCGTGCTCAGGACGGTGCTGCGCGGCTCGGCCACACGGGTGGGCCTGCTCGTGACCTTGCTGGTGGTCTCCGCGCACTTCGGCACCTACACCTACGTCACGCCCTTCCTCGAGGACGTCACGCGCGCGGCTCCCGCATCGATCACGGCCTACCTGCTCGTCTACGGTGCGGCCGGCCTCGCCGGGAACTTCGCAGGTGGGCTCGCCGTCGCCCGCGCCCCGAGCGGCACGTTCTGCGTGGCCGCGGCGGCACTGGCCGCGGCCACCATGCTGCTCCCGGTGTTCGGGCGCACCGACGTCGGCGCCGTCGCCCTGCTGGTCGTCTGGGGGCTCGCCTACGGTGCGGTGCCCGTCTGCTCCCAGACGTGGTTCGTCACGGCGGCGCCCCACGCCCCCGAAGCGGCGACCGTGCTGTTCACCTCGTCCTTCCAGGCCACGATCGCTCTCGGGGCGCTGTTGGGCGGCGTCGTCGTCGACGCGGCATCGACGTCCGCGGTGATGGTGGCGGGCGGGACCGTCGCCCTGCTGGTGCCCCTCGCCCTCGGGCTGTTCCGGCTCCGCGGTCCCGCCCATCCGTGACGGGGCGCGCCGCCGCTGCAACCTACATCGGAGCGGCCGGGCGCGGTTCGACGCGGCCCGCCGACGCGGGCGGCAGCGGGTCGTCCACCGGAGCGAGCACGCGGTGGTGCTCCGGCTCGGCCACCACGTCCTCCGCGGCGTCGCGGTACTCCAGCTCGCCCTCGGGCCCCAGGTCGGCGTGGTAGCCCGCGGCGGCGAGCTGCTCCTCGTCGAGGTCGACCAGCAGCTCCCTGCGGCTCGGAACGACCTTGTAGTCCGGCCACGACAGGTGTCCGTACGCGTCGTGCAGGTCGGCCAGCAGCCCGACGAACACCTGCTGCCAACGCAGGGGCATCGACTGGGCCAACGAACGCGGAACCACCAGGTGGTCGGTGGTGGCGCCGGGCGCGGACCGGTCGAGGTAGTCCTGCACGGGGGTCGTGGACGCCGGGATCGGGCTGTCGGTGGGCATTGCTACTCCAGCTCGTACGAGAGGCCGAGCGCGACAGTAGTGCTGCCGGGTGCAAGGCCCGGCCCCGGTCCGGACGGGTGACGTCGGCTGCCCCGTCAGGCGCGGTTCGGGGTGGTGCCCGGGCGGGTCGCGAGCGGTACGAGCTCCTCGTAGTCCCACGGCACGGCCCGCACCCGCACCCGCTCGCCGGTGTAGGGCGCCTCCACCATCTGGTCGTTGCCCATGTACAGCACGACGTGGTGGATCGTCGAGGGGTCCGAGGGGTCCGTGGCGTAGAACAGCAGGTCTCCGGGCTGTGCCTGGGAGATCGGTACGTGCCCGCCCGCGTGGAACTGCTGCCGCGACACGCGGGGGAGGTTGATCCCCGCCGCCTGGAAGGCGCGCAGCATCAGGCCCGAGCAGTCGTAGGTGTTGGGACCGGTGGCGCCCCAGACGTAGGGCTTGCCGACCTCGGCCAGCGCGAACTCGATCGCCGCGCCCGCCGCCCCCTGCGGCAGGACCGCGGTCCGCCCGCACCCGGTCGGGTCGGCGACGTCGGCGAGCTGCTGTACGAGCTCGGCCGCGAGGCCCTCCCACTTCGCGTAGGCGTCGGGGAACGCCGAACGCTGCACGGTCTGGGCGGCCACCGTGACCGGCATGTCCTCCCAGCCACCGACCTGCAGCAGCCGCTCGATGAAGATCCGGGTGGAGTAGACCGGGTCGGTGACCTCGGCGGGCGAACCCCAGCCCTGGGACGGGCGCTGCTGGAAGAGCCCGAGCGAGTCGCGGTCACCGTAGTTGATGTTGCGGAGGGTGGACTCCTGCATCGCGGTGGCCAGCGCGACCAGCCACGCCCGGGGCGGCGCCCCCATCTCGCGGGCGACACCGATGATCGTGGCCGCGTTGCGGCGCTGCTCCTCGCTGAGGTCGCCGATCCGCGTGCCGGCCCGGCTGCCTGCCAGCGGTCCGGCCGGCGCGCGCACGCTCGGGTCGCACGACCCGGTGGTGGCGACCCCGCCGCCTCCACCGGTGCTCGCGGTGAACGCGATGAACCCGATGCCGAGGAACAGCCCGAGCGCCGCCATGACGGCCACGACCGGGACGAGGAGCCGCAACGGCCGCGCCAGGAACACCGCGCGCCGCCCTCAGACCCGGTCGTAGCCGGCGACCCGCCAGCCCGCCTCGGTGTCCACGACGAGTACCACCAGCGTGAGGGCGTCGGTGGGCACCTCCACCTGCACGGATCTCGCCGCGACCCCGACGGGACGGGGTTCCCCGGTCACCCGCGTGGCCGGGATGTTGCCCGGATCCACGCCGCTCAGCACGCCGAGGTACTCGTCGGTGGTGGTGGCCCGCAACCCTTCCAGCCACTGTTGCGCCGAGGTGCCCTCGGGCGGGCGCACCCACGCGCCCGCCCAGAGCGCCGCCACCTCGATCGCCTCGTCCGGAGCCTGCGACAGCGGCCGCGGGGACGGTGTGAGTGCGGGAACCGGCGGAAGCATCGTGGGGGTGGGGCTCGGCGGCGGGCCCGAGCCACCGGGCCTGCGCGTGGCCGGGCCGCTGGTCGTCGAACCGTCGTCGGATCCCGGCGCCCCGCCGCCCGCGGACCCTCCGTTGAGGGCCGTGACCGCCAGCGTCACCCCGACCGCCAGCGCCGCCACGATCACCACGGTGACCGCAAGACGCACGGGCGAGCGCAGTGGCCAGCCCCAGATCATCCGGTATGCCGCAGATCGTCCGTGAGGCGTCCTAATCGGCACGGCCGGTCCCCTGCGGGCTGTAGGCCGACTGCGTCGAGTGCGGCCGGTAGATGCGGTAGACCGGCACGCCGTCGACGATCTCGGCCTGCACCGGTCGGGCGGCGCCGGGGCGCAACGGCACCGCGTCCGGCCTGCGGTAGATCACCCGCTCGTCCACCTCGCCGGCATCGGACCGGTCGGGGATCCTGCCGCCCGCCGCGCGCGCGTCGGGTCCCGCAGGCAGGGCGGGCTTGCGCGCGGCCGGCACGAGTTCCGGCGGCGCGGGGGCCTCGGCGGGGCGGTGCCGCCGGGCGGATCGCTCCGCCCCGGACACCCGCATACCCGGCTCCGACTCGGGCCGCCCCCCGTCGGGGTGCCCGCCGCCGGCGCTCGCGCCCCGCCGCTCGTCCCACCACCGCGTCTGGCGGTCCTCGGTCTCGGCGCCACGCACCCGCTGCCAGACACGGGACATCGGGCCGGTTCCTGCGCCCGGCACGATGCCGCCGAACTGCTCGCGGGTGAGCGACACCATCGACACCAGACGCCGGAAGGGTCGCGCGACCGCCCACAGGACGACGGTCACCACGCCGGTGACGAGGAGCGCGAGCCACAGGTCGATGCCCGCGCCCGGTCGGAAGAGCGACACGACCAGCAGCGCGTGCAGCCCGGCGAGCGCGCCGACCACCAGCGTGTTGACGATCGCGGCACCCGCCACGCGCAGCATGGCGGGAAGGATCTCCGGCTTGAGGATCGCAACCACGGCCACCGCGGGCGCGGTCATCACCATCAGGCGCAGCAGGAGCATCGCCACCAGCACGAGGACCTTGGACAGGAGCTGGAACAGCGCGATGCACAGCGCCTGCACGACCGAGAGGATGCCGGCGCCGATGCGGCTGCCCGACTCGCCCTGGAAGTACGGGTAGCGGTCGCCCATGCGGTCGGCGAGGGCGGTGAACTCGGCCTTCTTCTGCTCCGCGAGCTGCTGGGTGTCCCGACCCTCGGCGACCTCCGGCTTCGTGAACGTCTGGGCCCGCAGCAGGTCGCGACCCATCTCCCGGGCCTGCGGCACGTCGGGCGAGCCGAACTCCCCGCGGAGCCAGTTCTGGTAGATCACCTGGTCGACGAGGACCGTGGGCAGCGTGTCGCGGTTGCCGAGCCCGACCTGGCCCAGGAACCCCTCCTGCATCTGGGTGACGCCGTCGAGCAGCAGGCCGTCGGCCGCCTTGGCCCAGTCGACCGGCGCCAGGTAGGCCGCGGAGCCGACCACGAGCGCCGCCACCGCGAAGGCCGCGCGCTGGGTCTGGCGGGCGAGGTCGCCGCGCAGCGCGAGCAGCAGCAGCATGACGGCCAGCACGAGCAGCGCTACGCCGATCCAGGTGGTGAAGACCGCGTCGTACATGGCGCGCGTGCCGTCACTGATCAGCTGGTCGAGCGGCGAGAGCAGCTCCCCGCCGTCGGCGATGAGGTAGTGCGCCCAGTTCACGCCGCCGACCGCGAACTTCGCGACGTTGAGGGTCTGGTTACCCAACCAGGTGTCCGTGGTGGTTGCGGGGTTGAGCGCCGCCCCGCCGCAGCCGATGTCGTAGTTGTGCCAGACGAGGCCGGCGTAGCCCACCTCGCGGTACACGCTGCCCAACTCGCCGTGGCTGGCCCGCGGTGGGTCGAGCGAGCCCACGAGTCCCGTACCCGGCCGATCCGGCTCGGGGGGTTCCTTGCAGTCGAAGGTCTGCCCGAACGCCGGCTGCCCGAGCAGGACCGATCCCCCGACGAGCCCGGCGACGACCAGTACGGACAGCCGCCGGCGCGCAGGCCGCGCCGGACCGCGGCGGCGGCGCCCGCGGCGGCGACGCGCCTCGACGAAGACGGCCGCCGCCACCACCAGGACGACCGGCAGCCAGCCGGCTACCGCCGGCGGGTCCGCGGGGATCACCGAACGGCCTCCCCGGCCGCTTGCACGCGGCCGTCACCGCCGCGGGCGGCGTCGGCTCCGGGCTGCGCGTCGAGGAGATCCGCGTCGATGTCGTCGGCGTCGGCGTCCCCGAGCAGATCGAGGTGCTCGTCCTCGCGCAGGTGAGGAGCACCGGCGGCCGCGCCTCCGGACCCGTCGGCCGCGGCACCGGCCATGAGGCCGTCGGGGTCGTCGAGGGCGTGGAACTCGTCGTCCACGTCGAGGACGGCCGGAACCTCGCCCGGCAGCTCGTCGCCCAGGTCGCTGCCGAGGTCCACGACCCGCCCGGTCGGACGCCCGAACACGATCGGCCGCGGCGACGCGGGCTCGTCGGGCGCCCGCACCGCCTCCGGCGCGGTGGCCGCGGGCACGCCCCGCACGGCCACGCGGTTCGCGTCCGGGTTGGTGTCGAGCGCCTCGCGCAGGTGCTCCAGGTGCGGCGCCTCGAGGTCGATGCGGATCTTCTCCACGCCACCGTGCCCGTCGGCGAAGATGAACTGGCGCGGGGTGTCGTCGGGCCGGTCGTCGTGGCGCGGCCGCGGCGAGAGGGTGCCGAGCATCTGCTCGTAGCCCACCCCGGTGGGCACCTTCAGCAGCCGCAAGGCCTCGGCCTGCGCCTCCTCGTCGTCGGTGCGCCCCACGAACACGGCGTTGACCAGCGACGCGAACCCCGAGACCCGCAGCAGGTCACCCGCGAGCTGGGAAGCGAACAGCGCGCGGACGTTGAACTTGCGCGAATCGCGCGCGAGGCGGTCGATCAGCACCTTGCCGGTGGGCACCTGGGACAGGAAGTGCGTCTCGTCCAGCGCCACGCCCTTGCGCAGGTTGCGGTCGGCGTCGTAGATCGTGCGCTGGGTGAGCCACGACGCCAGGTTGAGCAGCTCGACGGCGAGCGCCTCGGAATCGGTCCACTCCTCCCGCGGGCTGCCCGGGCGCGGCAGCGTCATGCCCTGCATCGTGAGCACCGTGAGCCGGTAGTCGCGGTCGGCCTGCCAGGGGTCCTCCCGCGTCGTGTCAGGGAACAGCAGCGCCGCCTGCGGCAGCTCGCGCCGCTCCTCGAGGAAGTCGGCGACCACGCCGGCGTGGTCCTCGCCGTCGCGGGCGTGCCGGCGCAGCACGTCGATGACCAGGCCGGGATGCCGGTCCGGGGCGCCACCGACCTCACGCACGGCGCGCAGCAGCACGATCCGGGTGTGGGGGATCCGGGCCACGTCGTAGGGCAGCAGGCCGGTGAGGACGTCCAGCACGAGCCGGCGGCGGGTGGCCGCCGCCAGGGAGCGTTCGCGGCGCCACGCCCGCTCCGGGTCCTCCTCGTCGGCGAAGTGCTCCGGGCGCGGCTCGGCGACCACGCGGTACGGGTTGAGGATGCCGGGATCGGCTCGCAGCAGGTTGATGTGCCGGGAGAACGGCGCCAGCTCGGGCAGCTTGGTGAGCTGCGCGAGCGGCCCTGAGGGGTCGAGCAGCGTCCAGCGGGCCCCGGCCCGCAGCGTCTTGTAGGTGATGAGACCGGTCAGGAACGACTTGCCGGAGCCGAGGCCGCCGACCACCGCCGTGAGCCCGGACGCGCGGCGCACCTCCTGCGCGAGCCACGGGTCCCACGCCACGGGCCGACGGGTGGCGGTGCACGTCTCGCCGATCATGATGCCGCGCCGGTCGCCGACGGACGCGGTGGCTGCGGGTACCGCCGCGGCGGCCCACATCACCGAGCCGCGACGGCGGTAGGCGGTGGACGCGAGCGGCTCCCCGGGGATGAACTCGCGCGCGTAGCGGTACTGCGCCTCGGGGTGCTCCACCTGCACCTTCGGCCGGTAGACGTCGAGCACCTGCTGCGCCCGGCTGATCGCCTCGGCCTCGTCCTTGCCCGACACGGCCACGCGCCACCACCCGTAGAGGCGGGTGTTGATCTGGGTCAGGCCGCTGGTGAGCTCGTCCTCGACCTCCAGCACGCGGTCGGCCTGGCGGGCGAGCGACATCGGCGGGTCGAGGTCGTGGTCGTGGGTGTAGTGCCGGATCTGGCTGCGCACCTTGCCCATCTGGCGCTGCAGCTCGCCCGCCACCTCCTCGGGCCGGCGGATGTACATCCGGGCCGACCACTCCACCGGGAACGGGAGCCGGTCGGAGTGCTGCATCCACGGGTCGTCGACCTCCGGGATGCGCAGACCCTCCATCAGCCCGAGCGACATCACGGCGACGTTGCGGCTCACCGTCTGCGCGCGCAGCCGCCCGACCACGCGCACGGTGGGTGCGTAGGGCTCCTGGTGCATCTCGACGCCGTCGGTGAACGCCGCGAGGTCCTCGGTCTCCCAGCGGTGGCCGCCACCGGGCACGACCGACAGGGTGCGGGGCGCGGGCAGGCCCAGCGCGCAGGACCGGTGCATCAGCCAGGCGATGTCGTCCGACGAGGCCGGCACCGCGTCGAGCCCGGAGCCGGCGACGAGCGCGTCGAGGTGGCCGACCTCCGACGACAGCGCCGCGATCTCGGCCCGGACGGCCGCGGGTGCGAGCTTGCCGAGCACCGGCGCCGCGCGCTCCACCCACCGGTCGAGCATCCTGCGACCGGAGACCTCGATGCCGAGGAAGACCTCCTTGTCCGACATCGACAGGCCCATCAGGTGGCGCTGCTCGCCCTCGAGGAAGCCGTCCCAGCCGAGCGCCCCCGCGACGTCGGGCATGCGGCCGAGTGCGTTGTGGTCGAACGACTCGGCCCACATGTGCACCGGGTAGGGCCGGGTGGTCACGCGCAGGTGCAGCCAGCGCCCCTGCAGCTCGCCCAGCTGCGCGGCGATCTGGCGGATGAGCGCTTCGCGCTGCGAATCGCTGCGGAAGCTCCAGGCCTGGGCCGCGAGCCGGTACCAGGCCATCACCTGGGAGCCGGTGCGGGTCAGGTGCCCCTCGATGGACCGCAGGGCGATGTCGGGCTCGTAGGTCGGCAGGCCGCCGTCCCCCGCGAGTGCCCGGCCGCGCCGCCGCCCCGCCTTCTCCGGCGATCTGCGATCACGGCCCGTGTCACGTCGCGACACGCGAACGTCCCTTCCGTCGTGAACTGCCTCCGCTCCACTCCGGCGTGCCCGCGGGCCTTCCCCGCAGAACACCGCCGGCCCCCTCACGGGGTGGGCTCGCCTCGCGCCACGCCTTGGGCCGCCTGCGCGGCCGGACGGCCGGACCGATCCGCACCCGGCTCGAGCGGACCACGCCGCCCTCGCCCGTGGTGCGCCGCCGCGGACCGGTGACCTCGTGCCGGAAGAGCCCCACGACCTGCCCGAGCGGTCGTTCGTAGTTGATGCGCTGCCCGAGGAACCGGGTGACCGCGATCGTGAGCAGGAGCGCCCACGCCACGGAGAAGAAGTCGAGGCCGATACCGATCCGGCGCTGCACGAACATGATGACGATCATGACGAGGAGGCCGAGCCCGTAGCTCACGTACCGCGCGCGCCACGGGAACGTGGCGCGCGGCGGGCCGAGCCAGACGGAGTCGACGCGGTAGATCTCGTCGTCGGTGCGGACGAGCACTGATCAGCCGACGAGGAGGCCGGCCAGGAAGTTACCGATCTCGGGGCCGTTACCCGAGACGGCGATGCCCAGCGCGATGAGCCCGACGACGAGCCCCACGCTGCGGCGCGCGACGCCTGCGTTGTCGCCCTTGCCGCCGATCCACAACAGGATGATCGCGATGCCGAGCAGGATGAGCGGCACGACGTTGTCGGTGATCCAGCCCTGGAGACCGTTGGTGCTCAGGGTCTGCGCGTGCAGTACGAGCACCTGTGGTCCGGTCATGACGGCTCCTCCTCGTGGCGCTGCCAACCCGAATTCGCCGCTGACCCGACCTCCTCGGGCTGGTGGACACCCGACCTGGCCTGCTCGGGCTCCGCGACGAGTAGACCATGTTGACCAGCGGGAGCATAGAGGGTCGCCCGGCCGGCAGAACCGCGTGACACGGACAGCCACGCAACACTGCGCAGGGGTGAACGGGGCGTGCGGTGAGCGGTCGATCTGGACCGGTTGAGTGACGAAGACCCGGCGCGGGGACCGAGGCGCGCACCCGAACGGCGGGTTAAGGTCACATCGCGCTCCGCTGTTACCCGTGAGTAAGTTCCGCGGTGAACGGCCGGACCGACATCGGCGATGGACGGGGAGCACCGGTCTACCCTGCTCCGCAACGGCTCCGCGGCCCACCACCCGCGGCGCCAGCCCTGGGAGGAGAGCCCGTGGTTGTCAGACTCGTCATCGGCCTGGCGATGACAGTGCTCGCGCTGGTCGTATCCGGCCGTCGCGCCTACTGGCTCTACCGGCTGATCAGCGCCGGCCAACCCGCGCACGACCGCACCGAGGGTCTCGGCGAGCGGGTCAAAGCGCAGTTCGTCGAGGTCTTCGGGCAGCGCAAGCTGCTCCGGTGGTCGGTGCCCGGACTCGCCCACTTCTTCACGTTCTGGGCGTTCGTGATCCTGATCACGGTGTACCTCGAGGCCTACGGGGCCCTGTTCGACCACGACTTCCACATCCCCCTGATCGGCCGCTGGCCGGTGCTCGGCTTCCTGCAGGACTTCATCGCCTTCGCCGCGCTGATCTCGCTCGCCGTGTTCTCCGTGATCCGGATCCGCAACGCGCCGGAGCGGGAGGCGCGCGCGTCGCGGTTCTACGGCTCCCACACCGGCGGCGCGTGGCTGATCCTGTTCATGATCTTCAACGTACTGTGGACGATGTTCTTCTTCCGCGGCGCATCGTCGGCGCTGGGGGTGTTCCCCTACGAGTCGGGGGCCTTCGTCTCGATCGGCGTCGGCCGGCTCATGACCGGGATCCCGGAGAGCACGCTCTTCGTGCTGGAGAGCGTCGGGCTGCTGCTGCACATCGGCGTGATGCTCGTCTTCACCGTGATCATCGCCTACAGCAAGCACCTGCACATCTTCACCGCCCCGATCAACGTCTCGGCCAAGCGCTTCCCGAAGGCGCTGGGCCCCCTGCAGCCGATCGAGCACGAGGGCAAGCCGATCGACTTCGAGGACCCGCCGGAGGAGGCCTCGTTCGGCCGCGGCAAGGTCGAGGACTTCACGTGGAAGGGCATGCTCGACTTCGCGACCTGCACCGAGTGCGGTCGCTGCCAGAGCCAGTGCCCGGCCTGGAACACCGGCAAGCCGCTCTCGCCGAAGCTCGTGATCATGGACCTGCGGGATCACCTGCTCGCGAAGGCGCCCTACCTCATCGACGGCAAGCAGGCCCCCGAGGACGGGTCGATCGACTTCTCCGCCGGGCTCACCGCCCACCCGGGCCACGGGGTGCCGGAGTCCGGGTACGAGCGGGTGCCCGGTTCCGGTCCGGAACAGGCGGCACGCCCTCTCGTCGGCACCGCAGAGCAGGGCGGCGTGATCGACCCCGACGTGCTGTGGGCGTGCACCACCTGCGGCGCGTGCGTCGAGCAGTGCCCGGTGGACATCGAGCACGTCGACCACATCGTCGACATGCGCCGCCACCAGGTGCTCATCGAGTCGGAGTTCCCCTCCGAGCTCGGCGTGCTGTTCCGCAACCTGGAGAACAAGGGCAACCCCTGGGGGCAGAACGCCAAGGACCGTCTGGATTGGACCAAGAACCTCGACTTCGAGGTGCCGGTCTTCGACGGCGAGCTCTCACCCGACACCGAGTACCTCTACTGGATCGGCTGCGCGGGCGCGTTCGACGACAACGCCAAGAAGACCGTGCGCGCCACCGCCGAGCTGCTCCACCGCGCCGGCGTGGACTACGTCGTGCTGGGCTCGGAGGAGGGTTGCACCGGTGACCCGGCGCGCCGCTCGGGCAACGAGTTCCTGTTCCAGATGCTGGCCCAGCAGAACGTCGAGATGCTCAACACCGTGTTCGAGGGGCGCGAGCCGGGCACGCGCAAGATCGTGACCACGTGCCCGCACTGCCTCAACACCCTCGGCCGGGAGTACCCGCAGCTGGACGGGCACTACGAGGTCGTGCACCACACGCAGCTGCTGAACAAGCTGGTGCGCGAGGGCAAGCTCGTGCCGGTGGCCGCCCCCGACGGCGGCGCGCTCACCGACGTCACCTACCACGACCCCTGCTACCTGGGCCGGCACAACGAGATCTACGAGGAGCCCCGCGAGCTCGTGGGGGCAGCGGGCGTCAAGCTCAACGAGATGCCCCGGCACGCCGATCGGTCCTTCTGCTGCGGCGCAGGTGGCGCCCGCATGTGGATGGAGGAGAAGATCGGCAAGCGGGTCAACCTCGAGCGCGTGGACGAGGCCCTCGACACCGGCGCCGAGAAGATCGCCACCGGCTGCCCGTTCTGCCGCGTGATGTTCTCCGACGGTCTCACCCAGCGCCAGAGCGAGGACAAGGGCAGCGGCGTGGAGATCCTCGACGTCTCCCAGATGCTGCTCGCCTCGGTCAGGCGCGGCGACGCGGCGCCGAACGGGAAGGTCGACTCCGTCGGCGCGGGCGCCCCCCATACGGCCGACACGACCCCGGCCAGCGGAACCGAGGCGAACGGTCCGGGCGACGAGTCGGCGGTTCAGGCCGACCCGGCAGGCGATGTCTCGGTGGGCGGCGCGAGCACCGGGGGTGCAGAACCGAAGGGCGCACGACCGGAGGGCACGACCAGCGACGAGGAGCGCCGCACCGGCCAGTGAAGCCGAGCCACTCCACACATTCAGCAGTGAGCATCCGGTGTGTGGAGTGGGCTGGCTAGCCGCAAGGCGCGAACCCGGTCACCAGGTACGTGCGCTGGTTCGGGTCCACCAGCTCGGCCTGTACGCGGCCGATCTCCGAGCCTGCGGTCTGTGCCCACGCGGTCGCGCAGCCGTCCAGGACGAGAGCGGCAGGAGCCGGCAGGCGCGGGTCGGCACCACGGGGCATGCCGAGCTCCCGCGACTCGGCCGTCGTCTGGCCACGTTGGTGGAGGAGTACCGCCGCGGCGGCGCAGTCGGGGGCACCGGCTGCCTGAGCCAGCTGTTCTTCCGCCGCAGGCGTGAGCACGGCGCAGAGCAGGTCGGGGTCCGGGCCGGATTGAGTGATGGCGAGGACGAGCGTTGGCACGATGTCACCGCTCTCCTCGGCGATGCCTGCCCGGGACAGGTCTCCCGCCTGCGCCTGAATCTGGGAGAGCTCGATCCGGTCCTGGTGGACGGAGAACCCGAAGCCGATCCCGCTCGCGGCACACAGGACGGCCCCCACCGCCGCGAGCCGCCACCACGGCAGCTGGGTGAGCCCTGCCAGCAGGACGCCGATGCTGCCGGCGAGCGCCCAGGCCCACGGGCCGGTGCTCACCATCAGCCCGATGACCACGACGAGGAACGCGAGCGGCAGGTCCCAACCGCGCAGCAGCCCTTCGAGGCGCAGCAGCCGGAGCACGACGAGGGCGCCGAGGCCGATCATCCAGGGGATCCAGGAGAAGCCGGCGAAGGGCCACAGGAGCAGCGCCGCCGCGATCACCGCGAGGGAGGCGGCCCCGCGGGGTGAGCGGACGATCCGCCGCCAGTCGAACCGCGGGCGCGGCGGCGGCGCGCCCGGCTCCGGCGGCGGGACGGGCACGGCCGGCGGGTGCGACGGACGCGCCGCAGGCAGCCAGGGGGCCTGGGGATCACGTCGCGGTTCCATCGCTGTCGGAGGCTACCGGTCGGACGGACCGTGTCCCAGCGGTCGCCGTGGGTCAGCGGGACGGCCGGCGCGGCGCCACTCCAACGGCGCAGCGCCGTGGGCCCGGCGGAACCGGCGGGCGAAGTAGCCCGGATCGCGGTAGCCGACACGGGCGCCGACGGCCTCGGCCGTCAGGTCGGTCTCGGCGAGCAGCCGTCTTGCCTCGACCATCCGCCGCTCGGTGATCCACTGCTGCACGGTGCGGCCCGTCTTGCGCCCGACGACCGTGGTGAGGTGGCCGGGTGTGAGGCCGACCTGCGCCGCCACGTCGGCCAGGGTCAACGTCCCGCGGAACCTCTCCTCGATCACGTCGAACACTGCGGCGAGCAGTGGTTCGTCGCGCAGGACGAAGCCGTCGAGGACGTCGGTGGCCAGCCGGGAGACGGCGACGAGCAGGAGCGTCAGGTGTGCGACGGCGGCCTCGTTGCTGCCGTCCCGGCGCTCGCGCAGCTCGCTGTCGAGCGCAGCGAGCCGCTCGCTGAACGCCGCCCGTCCGGCCGGCGGGACGTGCAGCCGCTGGACCCCGCCCGCCACACCACGGACGAAGGGGAACAGCAACGGGTGGGAGCGCCAGGAGAGGAACGCACCGGGGTCGGCGGCCCCGACGACGTCGGGCGGGAAGAACACCGCCCAGCCGTCGGCCGCCGCCAGGCCCCCCGCCTGGTCGACGACGACCACCTCGCCCGGAGCAACGACGAACACGTCGCCCGCGACCGGGGACCACTCGCGCTCGTCCACGCGCAGGCAGCCGCCGTCCTGCTCGAAGTAGACGAGCACGAGGAAGTCGTGGGCGTGGGGGTGCCGGCGCACGACGCCCGCCGGCTCCTCACGGCCGTCGCGGCCCCGCACCACACCGATCGGTGGCACCCCCGGCACCCGGCGGTAGCCGTAGACGGGTACACCGCGAACTCGCGACGTCGGATCCGAAGAACGTCCCATCACTGCCGAGGATCCTCACTTGGCAACAGCCCGCGGCCGTTCCAGCCTGGAGGCAGGAACTCCGAACATCGTCCCAGCAGAGGGAGAACTACCGCCATGTCCGACCGTCCCACCGGCACCCGCAACGAGCACGACTACGTGCCCGCGATGGGGAGGGACCGGCTGCTCCCGCTCTACGACCCCTTCACCTGGCTCGTCGGCGCGCCGCGCGTGCACCGCCGCCTCGCCGCCCGGGCCGGTGTCGTACCGGGCCACCGGGTGCTGGAGGTGGGGTGCGGCACCGGGAACCTGGCGCTGCGGGTGCAGCGCCTGCACCCGGGCGCCGAGGTGGTGGGGCTCGACCCCGACCCGCTGGCCCTCGCGCGGGCACGGCGCAAGGCCGATCGCCGCGGGTCGCCGGTCCGCTGGGACCGCGGCACCGCCGGCGCGCTCCCGTACGACGACGCGAGCGTGGACCGCGTGCTGTCCGCGTTCATGTTCCACCACCTCGACGACGCGGAGAAGCGGCGGATGCTCGCCGAGGTGGGCCGTGTCCTGCGCCCCGGCGGGCAGCTGCACCTGGTCGACTTCGGCGGCCACCACCACGGCGTCGCCGGACGCTGGGTGCACCGCAACGAGCACCTGCGGGCCAACGCGGACGACGGGATCGCGGACCGGATGCGCGAGGCGGGCCTCACCGACATCCGGACCGGGGAACGCGGCCGCCTCGGCGTCCTCCACGTCCGCGCCACCCGCTGCTGACCGTCCGTCCCGCCGGAGCGAAGCGCAGGCCGATGTCACAAGCTTGCGGGCCGACGTCGTCTCGCGGGGGAGGCGCGCAGGGAGCGAGGTACGAGCGACTGAGCACCGGAGGAGCGAGGCGGCGTCTCGAGGGCCCGCAAGCCGCCGGAGCGAAGCGCAGGCCGACGTCACAGCGCTACAACCAGCCGTGGTCGCGAGCCCGCTGCACCGCCTCCGTCCGCGAGCCGGCGCCCAGCTTCTGCATCGCCGAGGACAGGTAGTTGCGCACGGTGCCCGGGGAGAGGTGGACGCGGGCCGCGATGTCGGCCGCGGTGCCCGTGGCGTCCACCGCACGCAGCACCTCCAGCTCCCGGTCGGTCAACGGGCACTCCTCGGTCATCAGCGCCGTCATGGCGAGATCCGGGTCGACGTAGCGCCCACCACCGTGCACGCGGCGGATGACGTCGGCGAGCAGCGTGGCGGGCGCGCTCTTCGTGACGAACCCCGCGGCACCCGCGGCGAGGGCCCTGCGCAGCACCCCCGGCCGTGCGTGCCGGGTGAGGATGATGCAGCGGGTGGCGGGCTCGTTCGCGGCCACCCACTGCGCCACCTCGGCGCCGTCCCGGCCGGGCATCTCGACGTCCAGGACGGCGACGTCCGGACGGTGCCGGCGGACGCTCGCGATGGCCTCGTCACCGGTGCCGGCCTCGGCGACCACCACGAGGTCGGTCTCCATGCCCAGCAGCGCGCCGACCGCACCGCGGGTCAGCGACTCGTCGTCGGCCAGGACGAGCCGGATCGGGCCCGGCGCGCTCACCGCACACCCGCGGGCAGCTCGGCGTCGAGCCGGAACGTGCCTTCCGGGCCCGGCCGGGCGTCCAGCCGGCCTGCGTGTTCCTGCAGGTACCGGCCGAGGGCCGCGAGCCCGGTGCCGGGGTCGGTGTCGTCGCCGGGCAGGGCACCGTCGTTGACCACCTGCAGCCGCGCCTGCCCGTCGATGACGTCGATCTCGATCGAGCACCGGCTGGGCTCGGAGTGGCGCAGCAGGTTGGTCATCGCCTCGCGCAGCACCCGGCCGAGCACGTTGCCCGCGGCAGGGCCGACGCCGGCCGGGTCGCCGCGCACCACCAGGTCCACGCCCGCGGTCTCCAGGACGGCGCGCGCGCCCGCGAGCTCCGTGCTCAGGTCGGTGGGACGCGTGTCGCGCACGAGGGCGCGGACCTCGCTCAGCGATCGGCGCGCCACGGCCTGCACCTCCTCCATCTCGACGCGGGCCCGCACCGGGTCTCCCTCCTGCAGGCGCGCGGCCAGCTCGCTCTTGAACGCGACGACCTCCAGCGCGTGCCCGAGGATGTCGTGCAGGTCGTCGGCCAGGCGCAGCCGCTCGCGGGCGGTGGCGAGCTCGGCGGCGGTGCGCCGGGAGTCGTCGAGGTCGGTGACGGCCTTGAGCCACCACAGCCGCTCGACGTCCACCGTCCACATGGTGGCCACGAAGAACGCCGCGAACCCCGCGGGGAACCACGGGCTGATCGGCGCCCCGACGAGCGACGGTGCGGTGAGGACGTAGCCACCGACCAGCGTGACGGCGGTGCCCAGCCCGACCCACACCATGATCCACCGCGCCGGGAGACCGGCGACGAGGTCACCGAGCAGGACGCCACCGACCAGCGCCCAGATGAACCCCGGGAAGCCGGTGGCCAGGCCGAGCAGTGTGATCGCGATGCCGACGGCGGCCGCCGCGAGCACGAACCACCACGGGGCGCTGGTCCCGAGCGCCGTCATGTGCTGCCGGATCCGCCACAGGTGCAGGCCGAACGCGACGGCGTACAGCAGGAACAGGTACCACCCGGAAACGAGGTCCAGGCCGCCCATCCAGATCGCGTAGGCGGGCACGGTGAGCAGCCAGAAGATCGTCATGAGGAGCCCGATCCGGCCGAACCGCTGCGCTGCCCGGACCTTGCGCTCCTCGGGCCCGAGCAGCGGTGTCGCGTCCACGGCCTGGACGTTAGCCGAGGCACGGCGCTGACCGGGCATGACAGCTGTCATCGGGGCTCGTGGTGCGCGTCAGCGCCACCGGTGAGCACCGGTACTACCGGGGGCCGCGGGACGAGCGCGAATCTGGGGAGCATGACGGAGACGACGCAGCGGCCGGCCGGGACGACGGCGACGTCGAGCGCCGGCATCGCCGTCGCCGTACGGGACCTGCACGTCCACTACGGCGAGTTCGAGGCGGTGCGCGGCATCGACCTCGACGTGCGGCGCGGCGAGGTCTTCGCGCTCCTCGGCACGAACGGCGCGGGCAAGACCACCACCCTCGAGGTGCTGGAGGGGTTCGGGAGGCGCAGCGGCGGCACGGTCTCCGTCCTCGGCCTCGACCCGGCCACCGACCGGGCGGCCCTGCGGCAGCGCATGGGGGTGCAGCTGCAGGAGGGCGGCTTCGTCGAGGAGCTGACCGTGCAGGAGACGCTCGAGCTGTGGCAGCGGCTCGTCGACCGGCCCGACCGCCCGCAGCGGCTGATGGAGCGCTTCGAGCTGGATGGGCGCCGGGGCGTGCCGGTGGGGAAGCTGTCGGGCGGCGAGAAGCGCCGCCTGGACCTGGCTCTGGCGGTGTGGGGGTCGCCGGAGCTGGTCGTCCTGGACGAGCCGACCACCGGCCTGGACCCGGGGTCGCGCAGGCGCACCTGGGACGCGATCCAGGAGCTGCAGGAGGCCGGCCGCACGGTCGTGCTGACCACCCACTACCTGGAGGAGGCCGAGGCGCTCGCGGACCGTGTGGCGATCATGCACGCGGGGCGGGTGGCTGTTGCGGGCACGCTCGCGGAGATCGTTGCCACGCAGCCGGCGCGCTTCTCCGCCACGCTCCCACCGGGCCGGGAGCAACTGCCGACCCTCACGGGCACGGTCGAGTACGACGACGACCAGGTGCGGGTGCGGACCGAGGACCTGCAGGGCGATCTGACGACGTTCCTGGGCTGGGCGGCCGCTCGAGGGGTGCGGCTGTCCGGTCTGCGCGCGGCGCCGGCCTCGCTCACCGACGTCTACCACTCCGTGCGCGACGGCGACCACGCCAGCGACGACCACCGCGACGACCACCGCGACCTGGAGGTTCCGTGATGCCCAGCGCAACGACGAGCGCCGCGTCCTCGACGGCCACGAGCCGGGTGCTCGCGGTGGCCTCCGCGGAGATGCGGTTGCTGCTGCGGAACCGGACCGTGGCGGTGTCCTCGATCCTGATCCCGATCGGTCTCGGGGTGTTCTGGGCCCTCACCTTCCGCGCCGGGAGCGGACCGGTCGCCTTCGCCGTCGTCATCGCCCTGCAACTCGCGGTCGTGATCGGCATGGGCGTCTACGTGACCGTCACCCAGACGCTCGTGGCGCGCCGCCAGACCCGCGTGCTCACCCGGATGCGCACGACCCGCCTCACCGATCCCGAGCTCCTGATCGCGACCGTGTTGCCGATCGTGCTGCTCGGACTCGTGCAGCTCGTCGTGTTCGCCGTGATCAACGCCCTCACCGGGGTACCCGCGCCTGCCGACCCGGTGCCGCTGGCGCTCGCGGTCGTCGGCGGGCTGGCGTTGGGGGTCACCGCAGGCCTCGCCACCAGCATCGTCACGCCCACCCCGGAGCGGGCCCAGATCACGACCCTGCCGATGGTGTTCGTCCTGCTCGGCGCCGCGATCATGCTGGCGATCGTCCCGTCGGGCGGCTGGTGGCAGGTCTTCGTGGCCGTGCCCGGTGCCGCGGTCGGCCGGCTCGCCCAGCTGGCGATGACGGGCGCGACCTGGGAGCCCACGCTCGGCGGCCTGCCCGCGGTGGCACCCGCCCTCGTCGCGTCGATCGGCTGGCCGGTGATCTTCGCAGCGCTCGCCCTGCGCAGGTTCCGCTGGGACCCGCGGCACTGACGTGGATGCCCTCCGCGGGGCAGGCCACTGCACCGCAGAGGGACGACCCGGGAAAGATCAGCGGCGGGTGTCGGCGCGGTGGAAGTTCAGGTGCGCCCGTGACGGTGTGGGCCCGCGCTGCCCCTGGTAGCGGGAGCCGACGCCGCTGCTGCCGTAGGGCCGCTCGGCCGGGTTGGAGAGCCGGAACAGGCACAGCTGCCCGATCTTCATCCCCGGCCAGAGCGTGATCGGCAGGTTCGCGACGTTGGACAGCTCCAACGTGATGTGCCCGGTGAACCCCGGGTCGATGAACCCGGCCGTCGAGTGTGTGAGCAGGCCGAGGCGCCCCAGGGAGCTCTTGCCCTCGAGGCGACCGGCGAGGTCGTCCGGGAGGGACACCTCCTCGAACGTCGACCCCAGCACGAACTCGCCCGGGTGCAGCACGAACGGGTCGTCGCCCTCGGTCTCGACGGGCGAGGTCAGATCGTCCTGCTGCTGCGCCGGATCGATGTGGGTGTACCGCGAGTTCTGGAACACGCGGAAGAAGCGGTCCAGCCGCACGTCGACGCTCGACGGCTGGAGCATCGCCTCGTCCCACGGATCGAGCACCAGCCGACCCGCGTCGAGTTCCTTGCGCAGGTCTCCGTCCGACAGCAACACGCGATCAGGGTAGCGATGCCCTCATACCTCGGTGTTGCTCGGGAACGGCGAGGTGAGCAGCGGCGACGGGCAGAGCCCGAACATCCAGGCGACGGCCTGCTCGACACGGGCGGCAGCGAGCCCGTCCGCGGGAGGGGTGGGCGTGATCCCGGCCGCGGCGAGCACCTGGCGCACCGTGGTCATGACGTCGGGGCTCAGGATGCTGCGGATCGAATCGCCCGGCTCCGGGACGTGCGGCCCGTCGACGAGCACGGCGGGCGTGCCGAGGCCGGGCGCGTCGGCCACCAGCTCCGGGTCGTCGGACACCAGTACCGCGCTGGCCGCGACGAGCTGCACGAGCTCCGCGAGCGGCAACGAGCGCACGACGGTGGCCCGATCGTGGTGCAGCAAGGGGTACGCGGCCCCGTGGCTCGCCAACTCCCCGAAGACGACGACCTCGATCTCCGGCTCGCCGTCGAGCAGCTCGGGCAGCCCGGCGAGGACACCGAGCGAATCGGGCCGGTCCAGCCCGACGAGCACCAGCCGCGGCCCGTTCGCCCGGACCCGCCGCACGAGCCGGGCGAACCGCAGGTCGGCGGGCTGCGGGTTGACGGTCATCGTGTCGCCGACGGTGATGGCGTTCGGCCCGGCCTGGCTCCCGAGCCCGGAATCGCCGGTGGTGAGGAACAGCGACGCGAGCTGCCCGATGATCCGCCGGTTGGCCTCCTGGGGGAACGGGCAGAGCAGGTCGTCGGTGGCGACACCGCTCTGCAGGTGCACCACCGGGATCTGCCGCCAGAACGCCACCTGGGCGGCCACCGCGGGCGTCATCCCGCCGCCGTAGACCATGACCGCCGACGGATCCAGGTCGACGAGCAGCTCGTCGATCCGCGTCATCAGCAGGGCCGCGATCGCGGCCGGCTGGGGATCCGGTGGTTCGCGCAGCAGCTGCGTGACGTCGGCCGGCACCCCCAGTGCCTCGAACGCCTCGTGCACGGTCATCGGGTCCGGGCCGGTCGCCACGGTGAGGGCCTGGATCCGGTCGGCGTCGTTGAACGCGGTCGCGATGGGCGCGAGGCGCGCGACTTCGGGGCGGCTTCCGGCGATCAGCAGGATGTCGTGATCGTGCTCCGGGACGGGCAGGCCGCCCAATGGCGGTTCGAACTCGGTCATGCTGGGTCCTTCGCCGGGGAGCTGGCAGAACGAGGTGCATGGAGTGTGAACCGGGCATTGACCAGGCGTCGAGGGTTCGCCTCATCTGACGAGTCCGGGAGGGCGAGAACCACTCTGTTGGCGGTACGGAGGAGACCTTGCCGACTACCGAGAGTGAGCTGCTAGGCTAGCCGGAGCGCCATGCGGATGTAGTTCAATGGTAGAACATCAGCTTCCCAAGCTGAATACGCGGGTTCGATTCCCGTCATCCGCTCCAGACAAAAGGCCCAGGTCAGAGGGTGTTTCCCTCCGAACTGGGCCTTCGTCGTTGACGGGCCATCCGGCTCCACAGCAACGGCCCGGCAACTAGGCAACGGGGACCATAGCCACCGGGCCGTCGTCATCGTCGTCACGAGCTCGGGCCACTTCACGCGCTGGCTCCATGCGCCACGGCGCAGTGCCCTCCCCTGCACGCCCGTGAAGACCAAGGCATCCTCCGCCGGCTCGACGAACTCGGCCAGGTGCTCGACGAGGTCGGGCCGGACGGCCGCCGGCACTTGCGATTTCCCGCACGCCGGTCCGGGACTTCGGCGGCCCGACGACGATGCCGCGCCCGATCATCTCTGTGCGCGCGAACGCGATGCGCACCGTGCTGCCGTCCGGGGCGATGTCGCGCCGGCCCCGCTCCCACCGATAGACGCGACCTCATACCAAAGCCCGATCATCAGCGCGACCGCCGACGAGCACGACGAGAAGAACCCGGGCGCTGCCCGGACCCGGCACCGCTCAGAGATCAGGGGGAGCTGCGGTGCGGCAGCGATCTCCTCACGGCGCGCCAGAGCCAGCCGGGCCGCGAGGAGATCGCCACTACCGAGGAAGGTTCCCGTCGCCACCGAGGTTGGCAACCATCCTCCGGAGCACGTTTACGCACGCGGCGTACTGCTCGGGAGCAATGCCGTCGTGGATCAGCGCGTGCGATAGGGCGTTTCGATCGCGCGCGCGGACCAGGCCTGCTTCTCCCGCCTCCGAGAGCGTCAGGGCTCCGTCCGAGGCTTCCGTCAACCAGGCGCGCGAGATGAGGTCGTCGAAGACGGGACCAAAGTCCACATCGGCGTCAGCGTAGGGAAGCAACTTCTCTGCCAGCCGACCGCGGTCCCAGGTGCCTGGTGCACCGGAAACGTGGTTGAGCGTCCACCAATGAGGTTGCGTGAGCTGTTCCTCGCCGAGAGAAGCCCGGATGCGGTCCGTTACGGCTCGGTAAACAACGCCGCTCCAGTAGCCAATTGGCTGAGCGGCGAGTTCTTCTGTGCTGTATTTGTGCATGACCACGGCGTGAGCTCCTTCGTGAGGTGGGTGCCATGACCACGTTAGAAGCTCAACTTAGGTTGAGGTCAAGCAGAACTCGCGCAGACGGTGCTGACTAGCCTCCTTCGCAGGTCAAGGCAACCTTAAGCCCGCTCGCCCTGCGATGATGATCTTCAGCATTCTCAGTCGTAGTCTCATTCGCTCCGGTCCGGCTCAGTCCGGTGGCAGTCGTCGGGAAGCAGCGTCCCAGGTCGAGACTCATACAGCTTCCAGCAGACACTCATCGGCAGACCTCGAAAGCGTGGGAGTCTTCCGCACGAGACGCCAACAGCCGCGCCGGTGGTGCTCGCGCCGGTCCGCGCCGCCCTCTGGCCATGTCTCGCACACCCGCTGTATGGAGGTGCCGGGGGACAGACTCGGTACAAATGAGCGCCGAGTCCACCGGCGTCGGCGCCGTGGCGAGCCGATCAGCCGAAGCGAGTCCTCACATCTCGATCCTGTCCGCAGTGCGCAGCATTCGGAGTTGGCCGATCTCGGCGACGTTCTTCATGAGCTCGGCGTTGGCCCAGGCGAGGGTGTCCCCGATCGAGTGGCCTGAGTCGGGTGGCCACGGGAACGGGGCGGGGGCGTCGAGCGCGTTCGTGTTGTTGCCGAGGTCGCCGAGCAGGGTGCGCCAGTCATCGGCAAGTCCGCGCAGCCACTCGATTGTCCCGGTGGCGGATCCGGGCCAGGGCACGTCCTCGCGGCGCGGCGGATCGAGGCCGCGTAGGTGGTCACGCGTGGTCGTCCACCACCACCCGAGGTGCCAACTCACCCATGCGCCGGTCAGTGCCGGCACGGGATCGGGTTCGCGGCCGGCCTCGTCGAGGTCCCAGTCCGGGATCCAGCTGCCGTCTTCGCTGCGCCGGACGGTCCAGTGGTTGGTGGCGGGCTCCCACAGCAAGTCGTCGTCAGTGAGCTGGCCGAGGTGCACCTCGGCCAGGGCCCACACGAGTTCGAACTGGTTGCGTAGGACGGTGAGGGTCTCGGTCATCGGTGCTCGATCACCGTGGCCCACGAGTGGGGAATCGATGCCAAGGAGGCATCCTTCCCCGCCCTCGTGGTGCACGCACTGGAGGACGGCCTGGCCATCCAACGCGCCCTCGACCCGGACGCGGTCCCGGCAGATGCCGTGGTGGCTGCGACCGAACTGATCCTGCGCGGCGCATACCGGTCGAGCACCCGACAGCCAGAAGGCTGACAGTGGACCGCCGCACCGGGAGCCTGGCTCCGGCAGCCCACCCGATACACATTCGGTACAGCTCCACTCTGCGACTGCCTGACACGACACGGCACCGGACGAACGCCTCCGCCGCTGCTGTCGGTTGCGCTCGGCGAGGGCGAGTTCTCGTTCGGCGTGGTCGCGGTGGCCGAACCTGACTTGCAGGATGGCGCCGGACGTCGTCGAGTACCGGTGGGACTTCGTGAGGAAGTGCCCTCGGAGGCCTCGCATGGGCGGAGGTCGCGCTGGGTTTCCCCACGCGAGGCGCATCGGCTCGCCGTCGAGCACCACGTCAGCGCGACCGTGACAGCCGGCGCTCGCCGCGGCGACGGGGAGTGCGGGTAGCGCCGCGGGTTTCACCGCGCGGTCTCGCCGCCGGCTGGGGTCAGGATTCGTTTGTCGCGCACGCGTTCCGGCCAGATGCCGTAGGCGATCACCCACCCCATGAGTTTGCCGACGAGACCGGCACCTGCCCCGGCACCATCGTCGGTTCCCATATCAGTCCCGGCCGTCCCACCGTTGAGGTCGACCCGCAGCGCGGCGCGTTGCAGCAGCTGAATCGTGGTCGTGGGCAGTGTTCTGCGCCGCTGGACCGCCGCCAGGGCCGATCGGGGTACTGGGATCCCTTCGCGCTGGCACCGGAGCAATGGCTCGACAAGGGTGTTCGCCGCGGCGACCGCGTCCTGCACGGCGAGGTTCACCCCGACTCCGCCAACGGGCGACACACAGTGCGCGGCGTCCCCGATGACCAGCATGCCCGGCACGTGCCAGCGGCGCAGCCGATCGACCCGCACGTCAAGGAAGCTGAGCGCGTCGACGGACTCGATCTCGCCGACCCGGTCGGCGAGGAACGGAGCAAGCCGCACGACTTTGTCGCGGAACGCGTCTATACCCGCGGCACGCAACGCCCGGATCCCGTCACCTTTGAGGATCTCGATGGGCGCCCTCGCCGTCCAGCACCTCGAGGGCGGGGCTGCGCCCGTAACCCCGGCGGTCCACCAGCTCCAGCCGGTGCTCCGACGTCAGCGGGCGTTGCCGGGCGAACGCGGACGTCCCCCAGGTCGTCGAACCGTGGACGAAGACCGCTCGGTCAGCACCCTCCGGACCGTCCCACACCGTCACGTGGATCTTCGGCATGACCGCGAGGACAGGGTCGCCCCGGTGGCACCATGCCGACGTGCCGACACCTCGCGACTACGACGCCGATCCGGAGCGGTACCGCCTCGGCATGCGTCTCGCGGCCGAGCACTCGCGCGCGGACCTGCAGATCCGGGTCGTCGAGCACCTGGTCAGTGCCGGTGCGCGCGTCGTGCTCGACGCCGGCTGCGGCGACGGAGCGCTCGCGGCGGCCGCGGCGGGCACCGCGCTGCGGGTCGTAGGGCTGGATGCCGCTGCACCGGCGCTCCGGGCCGCCGGCCGGCACGGCCCGGTCCTGCACGGCGACGTCACCGCCCTTCCCGTGCGCGACACGCGCGTGGACGCCGTCGTCAGCATCAACGTGCTCGATCACCTCGACCGGCCCGCGGTCGCGCTGCGGGAGGCGCACCGGGTTCTGCGCCCCAGCGGCCTGCTCGTCGCAGGCGCCGTGGCGCGTGCGGACTCGCCCGAGCTGGCTCCGTTCTGGCGTCCCGGGCGCACCCCCTTCGACGCGGAGGAGGCACCGGAGGTGGTGGCGGGGGTCTTCGGGCCCGTCACCACGGACGCGTGGGACGCGCCACTCGTCACGCTGCCCGACCGCGACGCGGTGCGCGACTACCTGCGGGCCCGGTTCGTCGCCGCGGACGAGGCCGAACGGCTGGCCGACGGAGTGGCCGCACGGGGCCCGCTGCCGCTACCGGTCACCAAGCGCGGTGCGCTCGTGCTCGCCAGCCGCTGAGCGCACATCCCGCGGACCTCACCACGTGACCGGGAGCGACGCGGGTCCGTCGTCGAGGGGGTTGCCGGTCCACGGCACCTCCTCCGGGGGGCACGCGAGCGCGAGGCCGGACAGCCTGCGTGCCAGGGCGGCGAGGGCGGCGGCGAGCTCGATGCGGGCGAGCGAGGCTCCGATGCAGTGGTGCGGCCCGTGGCCGAATCCCACGTGCGGGTTGGGGTCGCGGTCCCGGTCGAACCGCTCCGGGTCGACGAAGCGCGCCGGGTCGTGGTTGGCCGCCTCGAGACGCACCAGCACCTGCTCGCCCGCCGCGATCGTCACGCCTGCGAGCTGCACCTCCTCGCGCGCCCAACGCGGGAAGGCCTCTCCGGAGAGCCCGATCTGCAGGCGCACCACCTCCTCGGCCGCCCGCGCGGCCGCACCGGGCTCGTCGAGACCCGCGAGACCACCGGCCGCCACGATCTTGACGATGCCGATGGAGAGCGCGTTCGCGACGGTCAGGTAGCCCCCGGCCACGAGTGCGAGCACCGTGGTGAGCAGCTCGCGGTCGTCGAGCCGACCGTCGTCGGTGTCGCGCACCGCGATCAGGTGGCAGAGCAGGTCCTCGCCCGGTTCCGCCCGCTTCTCGGCGATCACGCCACCCAGGAAGCCGGCGAACTCCTCCCACGCCCGTTCGGCGTCAGAACCCGTGGCACCGGCCGTGAGGCCGGACACCGCATCCGTCCAGTGGTGGAACTTGCGGCGGTCCGCCACCCGGATCCCCAGCATGTGCTCGGTGACGCCGAGCGGCAGCGGTCGCGCGACGGTGGCGACGAAATCGCTGCCCGGCCCGCGCCGCTCCAGGTCCTCGACGAGGTCCGCCGCGTGCTGCGCGACCCATGGTCGGAGACCCTCGACGGCGCGGGGGGTGAACGCTCGCGCCACCAGCCTGCGCAGGCGGGCGTGCGAGGGCCCGTCGGAGTGCAGCGACCCGGTGTCCGGCGAGCCCGGAGGCGTCATCAGGAACCGCTCGTCGGAGAGGACCTGGCGGGCGGTCGCGGCGTCCACGACCGCCCACGCCGGCTCACCGGCCGGCGTCAGCACCCGCATCGCGGGAGCGACGGCGCGCAGCTCGGCGTAGGCGGGCGTCGGCCCGAACGCGACGGGCCGGTCGAGGAGAAGGGTGGGCGTGTCCACGAGCACCTCCGAGGTCATCGTCGCTAAACTGAAGCTAGCACATAGTGAAGCTTATACATCATCTGGAGCGTTGATGGGTGTCGACGAGGCGCTGAGCCGCACGCTGGAACTGGCCGTGCTCGTGAACGAGGACATGGAGCGCGGGCTGGCCGGCGACGGCCTGACCCGATCGCGCGCGCACCTGCTGTGGGAGCTGCACCAGCGCGGCCCGGTGCCGCAGCGCACGCTCGCCGAGGCGCTCGGCGTGACCGCCCGCAACATCACCGGGATCGTCGACGCGCTCGTCGAGACCGGGTTCGTGACGCGCGAGGCGCACCCGACCGACCGCAGGGCCACCCTCGTCACGCCGACCGCTCGAGGACGGGCCACCGCGGAGGCGATGGTCCGGGGCCGCCACGAGCTGGCCGACGCGCTGTTCGCGCACATGCCGCCCGTGCTGTTCGACTCCTACGTCGAGGCCCTCGAGGCGGTGCTGGCCCGGTTCAAGGAACTGAGCGGCTCCGGTAGCTGCTGATCATCCACTCGTGGTCAGTCGGGCAGCAGCGGCACCGACACGCCCTGGTCACGGCCCAACAGGACGGCCCGGGTGACCGCGCTCGTGCCGAAGCGCTCGTGCACCGAGTCGAGAGCGGTGTCGAGGGCGTCGGCGTCGCCTTCGTCGAACGGCAGCTCGAGCTGGACCACGGCGTCGTCGTCGAGGTTGCCCACCGCGATCCCGACCAGCGTGAGCCCGCGCTCCCGGATCAGCGGCCGCGCCCGGGCCACGAGCGCCCGGACCGCGGCGAGCACCTCGCCGGTGCCGGACGTCGGTTGCGCCAGGGAGTGGGAGCGCGACACGCGCGAATAGTCGGCGAAACGCAGCCGCACCACGACGGTGCGTCCCACCCGGTGGGCCCGGCGCATCCGCCGGGTGACCCGGTCGACGAGGCCCACGACCACCGCGTCGAGGAACTCGGGGGTGTGCGGCCCGCGCCCGATGGCCCGTTGCGAACCGATCGATCCCCGCCGGCGACTCACCACGACGTGGCGCGGGTCGCTACCCCGCGCGAGGGCGTGGAGGTGGCGCCCCAGCCCGCGCCCGAGCACCGAGACCAGCACCGACTCCGGCAGCGCCGCCACCTCGCCGACGGTGCCGATGCCGTACTCGCGCAGCTTCGCCGCGGTGATCGCGCCGACACCCCAGAGCCGCTCGACCGCCAGCGGGTGCAGGAACGCCAGCTCCCCGTCGGGCGGCACGAGCAGCAGCCCGTCGGGCTTGGCGACACCGCTGGCGACCTTGGCCAGGAACTTCGTGCGCGCGACGCCCACCGTGATCGGCAGGCCCGCCCGCTCGCGCACCTCGCGGCGCAACCGCGTGGCGATCTCGACCGGAGCGCCCGCGATCCGCCGCAGGCCCCCCACGTCGAGGAACGCCTCGTCGATCGAGAGCCCTTCCACCAGCGGGGTCGTGTCGCGGAACACCTCGAAGACCACCTTGCTGGCCGTGGAGTACGCCGCCATCCGCGGCGGCACGACGACCGCCTGCGGGCACAGCGCCCGGGCCTGCCGCCCGCCCATCGCGGTGGCCACCCCGCACGCCTTCGCCTCGTAGCTGGCCGCGAGGACGACCCCGCCGCCGACGATCACGGGGCGCCCGCGCAGGCGGGGATCGTCGCGCTGCTCCACGGAGGCGTAGAACGCGTCGAGATCGGCGTGGAGGATGGACGCCTCGGACACGAACACATGTTCGCATCCGACCCCGACAACCGTCACCCGTCGGGAGGGGCGTCGAACGCCTTCCGGACCCGGACCGGCGCCTTCGCCCGCCACGCCTCCTCGATGAGCTCCACCAGCTGGTCGCGGGCAACCGCCTCGAGGTCGACGAGGATCGCCCCGTAGCCCTCGTAGTGCGGTGTCGTGTAGAACGCCGGGTCACCGGAGGCCAGCAACGCCTCCTTCTCGTCCAGCTGACACATCAGCACGAGCCCGCCCTCGGCCTCACTGCGCAACCGCGCGAAGCCCTTGCCCTTCACCTTCAGCGCGGGGGTGCCGTAGGAGGTCGACTCCTCGACCTCCGGCAGCCTGCGGGCGATCGCCACCACGTCCTGCCACTCCATGACGGCCATCGTGGACCCCCGCGCGCCGCCTCGTCATGAAGGAACCGGAGCCACTAGCGCGTGCGTCGGGGTCGTAGGGGCGGAGCCTTCGCGATCACCACCGTGCCGGCGAGCGCTGCGGCGAGACCGAGCGCCAGCACCCACCCCCAGCCGGGCCGGACCGGGTCCCCGAGCAACCAGATCCCGACCATGCCGGGCACGAGCACCTCGGTGACCGTGAAGACGGCCGTGACCGCTCCGACGTCGCCCCGGCCGAGAGCCGCGGTGTAGCCCACCATGCCGAACAGCCAGAACCCGATCACGAGGTACGTGGACGGCTGGCCGAGCAGCAGCGCGAGGTCGAAGCCCTCCCCGGTCTGCACGTGCGCGGCCCGGACGGAGACGGCGCCACCGCCGAAGCCGAGACCCGAGACCACCGCGAGCGGCCACGCGTGCTTGCCCTGCCGCAGCACGAGCACCGCCACACCGAGCAGGAGCACCGACACCAGCAGCACCACGTCGACGCCGGGACGGTGCAGCGGCGGCTGCTCGTTACCCGCGCTGGCGGCCACCAGCACGAGGCCCGCGAGGCACCCCGCGACGGCCAGCCGGGTGGTGACCGGCAGCCGGGCGCCGATCATCCGGGCGCCGACCAGCGCGGTGAGCGCGATCGTGCCTCCGATGACGGCCTGCACGGCGAACACGGGCAACACCCGCAGCGCCATGACCGTGCAGCCCCACGCGACGAGGTCCACGAGCATCCCGCCGAGGTACCGCGGCTGCACGATCGCGGGCCGCGCGCGCGTGGCCCGCCGAGCGCCATGGGCCTGTAGCAGCGCGCCGCAGCTGTTGAGGACCATCGCCACGGCGGCGAACAGGATCCCCACCAGCACGGCGTTCAGCATGCCCCACGGCCGAGCGCACCGCGCAGGTCGGTGGGGTCAGCTCTGCTGCCGCTGCTTCGAGAGGTCGAAGAACCCGCTCATCAGGCCGCCGGGCAGCGCCGCCTCCGGGTCCCACCGGGCCGCGCGGTGCGCCTGCAACTTGCGCCGCGGGGCCTCCGACGCGCGCACGAAGACCAGGACCGCTGTGGTGCCCACCACGGCGGGCGCCCCGATCAACAGCACCGGCCACCCGAAGTAGCCGTAAGCCATCACGACGGCCACCAGCTCCATGGCCACGACCATCGCCCCCAACCGCACCACAGCGGTACTCCCCTTCACATACTCGCGCCGTTACACCGGCGCGGAAACCTCGGTGGGTGCGACCGGCACCTCACCGACGGTGCCGCCCCCGGCACCGTCCGCACCCGAAGCATTATCGCCGGAGGCGTCGCTGTCGTTATCCGCGCCTCCCCCGGAATCGCCACCGGTGTCCGCGTCGGATCCCGAGTCGTCACCGCTCCCGGCCGTGCTCGACGGCTTCGTCGACGGCTTCGTGGTGGGTTCCTCGTCGGCGGGCGGCTCGTCCTCGCTGGTCGGCGCCGGTGCGGTGGTCTCCTCCGGAGCCGACGTGCCGGGGGCCGGCGGAGCGGGGTCCTCCCCGCCGGAACCGGCGGAGCCACCGGAGCCGCTCCCGCTCGACTCGTCCTCCGCGGGCGCGGAGTCGGAGGTGGTGAGCGAACCGTCGCTCCCGGCGTCGACGCCGGCTCCGGTCGAGCCGGTCGGCCACCACACGACCGCCGCGACCACGGCCGCGACGGCCAACAACGCGCCGAGCCCGATCAGCATCCCGTTGGGCCTGCGCCGCGGCTCGGGTTCGGGCCCGTAGTCCCAGTCGTCCGGCTCGGGGTCCGCCGGCGGACGGGCCGGCGGTGGGGGCCCCACCTGGGCCAGCTCCGTCGTGGGGGGTTCCGCGTCGTCGTACATCGGGCCCGCGGCGTGGGAGGCGGGCCCGCTGCCGCGCGGCGGGGTGCCGCCCGCGGCGTACGGCGCGCCGGGCACACCCGCTGGGGCGTACGGCGCGCCGGGGCCACCCCCGTGCCGCCCCCCGGGCGGCGGCGCCCCCATGCCAGGTCGCGGAGGCGGGGCCTGGGGGAGACCCTGAGCCGCCGCCGCAGCGGGGACCGGCGGGATCGAGACACCCGGCCACGACGCGGTCGGCTGGGGCGAGATGGCGAGCGCGGCGCCCTTGGCGATCGCGTTCTTGGGGTCGGCGTCCACCGCGACCGGCCTGCCGAGCTGTTCCGAGACCAACTGGCCCACGAGCGGGATCCGCGACGAACCCCCGACGAGCAGCACGGCGGTGAGCTGATCAGGCGCCGCGCCCGCCGAGCCGACCGCGGAGCGCAGGGCCGAGACGGTCTCCTCCAGCTGCGGCCGGATCATCGCCTCGAACTCGCTGCGGTGCAGCCGCACCGAGCCGCGGGCGGACGGCAGCATCACCGGGATCGACACCTCGGTATCGCTGCTCAACGCCTCCTTGGCCTCCGTGCAGTCGCGCCGCAGCCGGGCCACGGCCGAGAGCACGGCCGGGTCGGAGTCGTCCAGCTCCGCGAACGCGTCCGGCATGCCTTCGATGACGTGCTCGAAGACCGCTTCGTCGAAGTCGATGCCCCCGAGCCGCTCCAGGCCGTGCGCCCTGCCCAGCAGCCCGAACCCCGCGGCGCCGCCCGGCGCCGACGGGTCGCCCTTGCGCACCACCGCCGCGTCGAACGTGCCGCCGCCGAGGTCGTACACGGCGATCGTGGATCCACCACCCACCCGCTCGTTGGCGGAGTAGGACAGCGCCGCGGCCTGCGGCTCGGCGAGGAACGTGACGGTGAGCCCCTGGCCCGCGAGGGCGGATCCGAGGAGGTCCTTCTTGTGCGAGCCCCATGCCGCGGGGTGCGTGACCGCGATCCGGTCGGCGGGTCCGCCCTCGCGTTCGGCGACCCTGTCCACCACCCAGCGGACGAGTCGAGCCGACAGTTCCTGGGGGGCCCATGCCCGCCCGGCGACCATCACCGGCGTGGGGTCGCCGATACGGCGCTTGAACTCGCGCACGACACGATCGAAGTCGGTGACGGCACGACGCTCGGCGGCCTCGCCGACCACGACCGCACCGTCGGGAGCCACGAAGATCACGGACGGGACCGTGGCGCTCCGGCTACCCAGCGTCACGACTTCGGGCTCGACCCACCGTCGATCGGAGGACCGGCAGACCGCAGCCGCCGTGTACGTGGTGCCCAGATCGATCCCGAGCTGGTAGCTCATGGCCTTCCCCTCACCCCCGACAGTCGGCCTCCAGGCCACCTCCACCCTCGCATCGCGCGATCCCGCGCCATCGTTAGCCCCCCTTACGGCGGTACCAGAGCGATCATGAAACCCCTCAATCCCCCTATCGGGTGCCCCGGGGCATCCCCGAACGGGCCCCTCCCGCAACCCTGTGCGATCCCCGATGGCCCCCCACCCCCGAGCCCCTAGCTTTTGCAGCAACGCGGTCCACCCAGCCGCCGACACCGACTTGAGGGGAAACACGACATGGCTGACATGAACCTTCTGGAGTTCCTGCGGAGCCTCATCTGGAACGACGAGGCCCGCGAGGACTTCGCCGAGAACCCGGACAAGGCCCTCGACGACGCCGGCCTCGGCCACCTGAGCGGCGACGACGTCCACGACGCCCTGGTCCTCATGCAGGAGGACAACCAGGACGCCAGCTTCGACCGCAACTACGACACCGGCGGCAACGAGATCAACGTCGCCGCGCCGGAGCCGGTGAACCACGGCGACGACGGCGACTCCGAGTCGGCCGTGGAGTACATCAACCGCTACATCACGAACAACTACACCGACGACCGCGACACCATCACCGACAACTCGGTGAACCAGCAGATCGACACCGGCGGCGGCGACTTCGACCAGGACATCGACGTCGACTCGACCGTCGCGTCGGGCGACGGCGCCGTGGCGGCCGGCGACGACATCGAGGACTCGGAGATCGTGTCCGGCAACGGCAACACGGTCGGCGACGGCAACATCGACGGCGACGGCAACGTCACCGGCGACGGCAACGACGTGGTGAACGGCGACGGCAACACCACCAGCTTCGGCGACGGTGACGCCACCTCCACCGAGATCGACGGTGACGTCAGCGTCGGTGACGGTGGCTCGTTCGCCGTCGGTGGCGACTCGGAGGTCGACAACTCGGACAACTCCGAGGACAACTCCGTCGAGGACTCGTTCAACGACAACAGCGAGAACTCGGTCGAGGACTCGTTCAACGACTCCACCGAGACCACCGAGAACACCGACTACGACATCGACGACTCGTACAACAGCAGCAACGAGTCCACCGAGGACAGCAACAACGAGGTCGACCACAACCACGAGGTCGAGATCCAGGCCTGATCCGCGGAATCCCGCAGGCCCCGCCGCCGGTCACACCGGCGGCGGGGCCGTTCCATGTCAGGGCCCCCGAGGGACGGATCCCCTAACACCGGTCCGGGGGACGGTGGCGCATCCCCGATGGCCACACCCCATCCCGGACATACCGTTGTCCGACCCCACGAGCACCGGAGACGACCCCGATGGCCGAGACGCTGTCCTTGATGGAGTTCCTGCAGGCGCTGCACGCCGACGCCGAGCTGCGCAGCTCCTTCGCGCAGGACCCCCAGGGCACCCTCGCCGGCCACGGCCTCTCCGACCTCAGCCCGGCCGACGTGCACGACGCGCTCGTGCTCGTGCAGGACAACCAGACGGTCGACTTCACCCTCGACGCCGCCCCGCCGCCCCCGCCGCCCGCGGGTGACGGGCACGAGGCCGCCGTCGAGTACCTGGCCCGCTACCTCGACGACCCGCAGCCCCCCGCGACCGCAGATCCGTGGGCCGACCTCGACCCGGATGCTGCCGTGATCACGCCGGCCGCCCCGGAGGCGCCGCTCGACGAGTTCGGCGCGGGCGAGGACCTCGGCTACGGGGCGGGTGCCACCGGCCTCCACGCCGCCGGCGCCGACGGATTCGACCTCGGCGGGCACGACCTCGGGGCGTACGGCGATCCGGACGCGTCCGCCTTCGCCCTCGACGCAGGTCTCGACGCCGGTCTCGACGACATCGACCCGGAGAGCACCTATCCCGAAGGCCCCGACCCGGACAGCAGTGGCTCCGACGGGGAGGACCCGGCCCAGGGCCCCGGCCCGGAGCTCTCCGCCGGAGCGTGACGCCACCGCATCACCGGCGCCGTGCAGTGATCACGGCCTGGTGATCGGGCCGAGCGGCGCGTGGGTGCTGTCGCGACGGCGGTCAGCTGCTTCTCGCAGCGATCACCACAGGCATTCGCCGGCCCGATCCGGCAAGACGCTCGATCTGTCGCTGTGGCGCCACTTCCGCCGATCCAGGCGTTTCCTGATCAGGTCGACGTCAGCGCTGATGCCGGGCGATCCGACGGCCCTGGTGTCGATGTGACCATGCAAACCTCCCGCGGACGCGCCTTTCCCGGCTCGCGACCGCTGCCTCGCGGCCCGTGTCCGCGCGCGTCTCCGCAGTCGCAGACCCCGGAACCCCCGGTCAGGGGGTTGGGCGAGGACCCCGAACCCCCTACGATCCGGTGCTCCGATCCCCGTACGGGCCATCGTCCAGTCTCTGGCCGATCCCCGATGGCCGCGGCGGCTGATCGTCATAGCGTTCTCCCCAACGCCGGATCACCCCGGCACCGGCACTCCCACCGATCAGGAGATGAGCCTTCCCATGACGTCCTCGACCACGCTGATCGAGCTCCTTCTCAACCTTCTGCGGGACCCGAGCGCACTCGACGCCTACCGCGACGACCCCGAGGGCTACCTCTCCTCCTGCGGAGACGTCGCGCCCGACGACATCCGCGAGGCGCTGGTGCTGCTGCAGGACAACCAGGACGCGGACTTCGACCGCGACTACAACACCGGCGGCAACACCGTCCACATCCCGCCGCCCCCGCCGGCCCCGCAGCCGGAGCCCGGCGAGAGCGACCACGAGGCCGCCGTCCAGTACCTGAACACCTACATCACCAACAACCACATCGACGACCGCGACACCATCACCGACAACTCGGTGAACCAGCAGATCGACACCGGCGGCGGCGACTTCGACCAGGACATCGACATCGACTCCACGGTCGCCTCCGGCGACGGCGCCGTCGCGGCCGGCGACGACATCGAGGACTCCGAGATCGTCACGGGCGACGACAACGTCGTCGGGGACGACAACATCTCGGGCGACGGCAACGTCACCGGGGACGACAACGAGACCGTCACCGGTGACGACAACACCACCAGCTTCGGCGACGGCGACTCCACCTCCACGGACATCGACGGCGACGTCAGCGTCGACGACGGCGGCTCGGTGGCCGTCGGCGGCGACTCGACGGTGGACAACACCGACAACTCCGTCGACAACTCCGTCGAGGACTCGGGCAACGACAACAGCGAGAACTCGGTCGACGACTCGTTCAACGACACCACCGAGACCACCGAGAACACCGACTACTCGATCGACGATTCCTACAACGACACCAGCGAGACCACCGAGAACAGCAACAACGAGACCGAGGAGTCGATCCACACCCAGGTCGTGTGACCGTCACGGGTCGCAGCGCCGCGAGTGCCGCGTTGTAGCCTGCCGCATGAACCGCCGCCGGCCCCGCCACTGTCCGGGACACCCCGAGGTGGCGGGGCCCGGTGTCGTACCGGGCCCGGTCCGGCGCACGGGACAGGCATGATCCGACGATGGGGGAGGCAGGGACGACGTGGCGGTTCCGGCAGCGGTCGACCTGGTCGACCTCGCGCTGAAGGCGACCACCGCCTACGACCGTCCGGACCTCGGGGGAAGGCTGCTGCAGACCCGCAAGCGGCTGGCCGACCCCGATGTGCGGGTACTCATCGTCGGCGAGTTCAAGCAAGGCAAGAGCCAGCTGGTCAACGCGCTGGTCAACGCACCGGTCTGCCCGGTCGACGACGACATCGCCACCGCCGTTCCCACGGTGGTCAAGTACGCCGAGTCCACCGAGGCCGTCGTCGTCCGCGAGAGCGAGTCGGAGAGCAGCCCCGACGAACGCACCGCGGTGTCGGCGGGCCAGCTCGTCCAGCACGTCTCGGAGGCCGGCAACCCGGGCAACAAGGCGAGGCTCAGCTACGCCGAGGTGGGTCTGCCGCGCAAGCTGCTGGCCGGCGGTCTGGTGCTCGTCGACACCCCGGGCGTGGGTGGCCTCGGGTCCGCCCACGGCGCAGCCACGATGTCCGCGCTGCCCAGTGCGGACGCCGTCCTGCTCGTCTCGGACGCCGCGCAGGAGTACACCGGCCCGGAGCTCGAGTTCCTCGACGCGGCCATGAAGCTGTGCCCGAACGTCGCCTGCGTGCTCACCAAGACCGACCTCTACCCGCACTGGCGGCGGATCGAGGAGCTCGACCGCGGGCACCTGGCCCGGGCGGGGGTCGAGGCCGAGATCTTCCCGGTCTCGTCGGTGCTGCGGCTGCACGCCGCGAAGACGCAGGACGCCGCGCTGATGGACGAGTCGGGGTTCAAGCCGCTGGTCGACTACCTGCTGCGCAAGGTGGTGGCGCAGTCCGACGAGCTCGACCGCCGCTCCACCAGCCAGGACGTCATCTCGATCTCCGAACAGCTGGCCTCGGGCATGAGGGCCGAGCTCGCCGTGCAGCAGGACCCCGAGCGGATGGACGCCCTGGTCCAGGATCTGACCAGGGCGAAGTCCCGCGCCGACGAGCTCAAGCAGCGCTCCTCGCGCTGGCAGCTCACCTTGAACGACGGTGTCGCCGACCTGCAGTCCGACATCGAGTACGACCTGCGCGACCGGCTGCGCTCGATCGGGCGCGAGGCCGAGCAGCTGATCGATGACGGCGACCCCGCCGAGGTGTGGGAACAGTTCACCGAGTGGTTCCACCAGCAGATCTCCTCGGCGTCCTCGGCCAACTTCGTGTGGGCGGCCGAACGGGCCCGCTGGCTGGCCACCCAAGTGGCCGAGCACTTCGCCGAAGGAGCCGACGTCGCGCTCCCGAAACTGCGCTTCGACGAGGAGGGCATCGCGGGCAAGGTCGACCCGCTCGCGGAGCCGGAGCACGAGAACACCGGGATCGGCAACACGCTGCTCACCGGCATGCGCGGCGGGTACGGCGGCATGTTGATGTTCGGGATGCTGGGCACCTTCGCGGGCTTGCCGATCTTCGCCGGCGCCCCCGCCGGCGTGCTGCTGGGCATCAAGTCGGTGCGCGACGAGCGCAAGCGGATGTTGCAGAAGCGTCGCTCGGACGCGAAGAACGGCGTGCGCAAGCACATCGACGAGGTCACTTTCCAGGTCGGGAAGGACTCCCGCGACATGCTGCGCCGGACGCAGCGCCAGCTGCGCGACCACTTCAGCGCGCTCGCCGAGGAGGTCAGCACCTCCATCTCCGCGTCGGTCAACGCGGCGCAGAGCGCCGTGAAGACCAGCAGTTCCGAGCGCGAGAGACGCATCCGCGATCTCAAGGCCGAGATCGGGCGGGTCAACGGTCTCGCCGAGCGGGCCCGTGCGCTGGTGAGCGACAAGCGGCCCGCGGCCGTGTCGGCGGGGGGAGCCGCATGAGTACCCCGGCACCGCCGCTCGGTTCGGTCGTGCGCGTCCTGCTGCGGCGCACCATCGAGGCCTACCAGGACAGCCCGCAGGCGGTCGGCTGGCTGCAGCACAACCTGCAGCGCTTCGAGGAGCCGCTGCGCGTCGCGATCGCCGGCAAGGTCAAGGCCGGCAAGTCCACGCTGCTCAACGCGCTCGTCGGCGAGGAGATCGCGCCCACCGACGCGGGCGAGTGCACCCGCGTGGTCACGTGGTACATCGACGCGCAGATCCCCAAGGTCACGATGTTCCCGCGCGCCGCGCCACCACAGCAGCTCACGATCAACCGGGCGGGCGGCGGGCTGTCGTTCGACCTGCGCGGCACGCCCGTGGAGGAGCTCGAGAAGCTCGAGGTCCAGTGGCCGTCGCAGAACCTGCGGGCCCAGACGCTGATCGACACGCCCGGGATCGCGTCCCTGTCGGCCGACACCTCGGCGCGAGCAGGCGCGTTCCTCGCTCCCGAGGACGCGCCCACCCAGGCCGATGCCGTCGTCTACCTGATGCGGCACCTGCACGCCACCGACGTCCGCTTCCTCGAGTCGTTCTTCGACCAGGGCGTGGCGCGGGCCACCCCGATCAACACGATCGGCGTGCTGTCGCGCGCCGACGAGATCGGCGTCGGCCGGCTCGACGCGCTGACCTCGGCACGCCGGATCGCGCGGCGCTACCGGGCGGACGACAAGATCCGCGGTCTGTGCCAGACGGTCGTGCCGGTGGCGGGTCTGCTCGCGCAGACGGGCCGCACGATGCGCCAGCACGAGTTCACGGCGCTCACCGCGCTCGCCGCCCTGCCGCGCTCCGACATCGAGTCGATGTTGCTGTCCGCGGACCGTTTCTCCCGCACCGAACTCGACACTCCTGACGCCGAGACGCGCGCCAAGCTCATGGAGAGGTTCGGGCTGTTCGGGGTGCGGCTGAGCACCACGCTCATCCGCCAGGGCATGACCGACCCGAACACGATCGCGTCCGAGCTCGTCAAGCGCAGCGGGCTCGACGAGCTGCGCAGCGTGCTCGTCACCCAGTTCGCCGAGCGCCGGGACCTGCTCAAGGCGCGCTCGGCACTGCTGGCCGTCGACCTGGTGCTGTCCCGCGAGCCGCGCCCGTCCGCCGCGCCGTTGCAGGCCGAGCTGGAGCGCATCCTCGCCGGCGCCCACGAGTTCGCGGAGCTGAGGCTGCTCTCCACCCTGCGGGCGGGCGCCGTCAAGCTCCCGAAGGAGGCGGTGCAGGAGGCCGAGCGGCTGCTCGGCGGCGACGGAGGGGCGCCCGCGGCCCGGCTGGGCCTGGAGCCCGACGCGGGGCCGCAGGAGCTGTGGGACGCCGCGATCGACGCGGCCGGCCGCTGGCAGCGGCGCGCCGAGAGCCCGATGTCCAGCCGCGCGGTGTCCGACGTGGCCCGGCTGGTGGTCCGCAGCTGCGAGGGAGTGCTGGCGAGCCTGCCCCGCTGACCCCGCCCGCTAGTCCGTGCCGGGGCCGACGATCTGGCGCAGGTGGGCGAACAGCTCGCCGCGGCTGCCCGAGCCGAGGCGCTGGCGCATCCGGGCCACGTGGTGCTCCACGGTCTTCGCCGAGATGAACAGCCGCTCGCCGATCTGCTTGTAGGTCAGGCCCTCGAGGACGAGCCCGGCCACCTCCCGCTCGCGCTCGCTGAGGGGACCGTCTCCTTCCGGGGCGGTGTCCGGCGTCTCGGGCTCTGCCGCGGGGGTGACCGGGATGCCGCCCGGGGCGGTGGCGATTGCGGCATCCGCGTCGACCGCCACGGCGCGCACTGCCGGGCCGCTGCTCTGCAGGGCGCGGGCGCAGCCGAGCAGGGCGGTCATCGCCTTGCGGTCGCGGGTCCGGATCGCGGCCTGGCCGGCGAGCTTCCCGCCCTCCCACGCCATCCCGACGGCGTGCAGGCCACGCGCCGCCGCCTCCACCCCGGCGGCGTCGACCTCGGAGTCGAGCATGCCCACCCAGTGCGGTGCGGCAGCGGCCATCGCCGCCGCGTACCGGCTGGCGCCCGCCGCCGTCTCCAGCGCTGCCGCGTGCCGCTGCGCGGCCTCCCGGCTCTCCGAGAGGATCGCCGCCTGCAGCCCCGCCCAGTGCAGCGGGGCCGCCCACAGCGCCGGATCACCGAGCCGGGCGAGCAGCTCGGCCGCCTCGTCCAGGTGCGGACGCACCCAGCTCGCCTCCCGTAGCCGGGTGGCGGCCATCCAGAGCTCCCCGAGCTGCTGCAGCACGAACAGGTCGACGGGGTGGCGGACGATCGCCTCGCGCGCGCGGCCCCAGGCCGTCATCAGTACCGCGAGGTCACCGGCCCGGCGGGCGAGCGCGACGTCGAGAGCTGCGGCCAGCAGCTCGTCGCGGGGCTCGAGCCGGGCGCCCGGCGGGGATGCGGCGGCCAGGGCCGAGCGCGCCGCCGGCGTCGCCCCCCGGAACAGCGCGATCCAGCCGAGCAGCAGCCGGTGGCGGGTGACCGCTCCGCGCCCGCCCAGCCGCACCCGCAGCGCGCGCTCCAGCACCGACTGGGCGACGTCGAGCTCCCCGCAGTGCACGGCGACGAGCGCGGCGAGAGCAGCGGGGGTGTCCGGCAGGAGCGCAGCCCGCTGCGAGGACTCCAGCAACGACGCCGCGCGCGTCAGCTGCGACAGCGCGGCCGTCGGCGATCCGGCGACCGAGTCGTAGACGCCGTGGGCCATGAGCTCCTCGGCACCGGCGAGCAAGGTCGGCGGGCGGGGCGGGGCACCGGCGGCGGACGGGGGAGCGTGCAGCACCTTGCGGGCCTCGTCGAGAGCGCCGGTGCCGATCAACGCGGGCACGGCCAGCACGGCCGCGCTGCCCAACTCCGGCCCCAGCGCGGTGCCCATCCAGCGGTACAGCTCCGCGCTGCGCGCGAGCATGCCGCGGTGCGCGAGCACGGCAGCCGCCACCGTGCCGGCCCGTACGGCCTCCCCGGGCGGCACCTGCTCGGGAGCCGACAGCACCTGGTCGGCCTGGGTGAGGGCCAGCTCGAGGTCCCCCGTGAGCACCGCGGCCTCGGCCCGCTGCGCGGCCAGCCCGAGCGCGGAGCCGCCGGCGCGCACCGCCGCGTCGAGCAGCTCACCCGCCGAGGACGACCCGATGCGCAGCGCTTCCCCGGCCGCGGTGGTGAAGACCTCGGCGATCCGCGCGCCGCTGGCTCCGGTGCCGAGCAGGCCGCGTGCGGCGGTGAGCACGCTGCCGCCCCGGTTCAACTCGATCTCGGCCAGCGCGCGCCGCAACTCCACCCGCGACGCCTGCGGGGTGCGCGCCAGCACCGCGGCCGACACGAGCGGGATCGCCCCGCCCTCGGTCGTGAGCACACCGGCCGCCCGGGCGGCCTCCAACTGCTCGTCGAGCCGCGCCGCGCCGTCGTCGGCGAGCCCGAGCAGCGGCACCAGGACCTCGGCCTCCAGCGGAGCGCCGAGCGCGCGGGCCAGCAGCAGCCCGCAGACGTCGTCACCCAGTCCGTGCAGGACGTAGCCGAGCTGCACCAGCAGACCCGCGGGCGGCCGGTCGGGCAGCGGAACCGAGCGCCGGTCCGGCCCCGCCTCCTCCACGAGGGCGGCGAGCAGGCGGTCGACGAGGCCGGGCACGCCTGCGGTGCGCTCGAGCACGTGGTCGACCAGCTCGACGGGCGGGTGCTCGGCGCCGAGGTGCAGCGTGGCCCGGGCGGCGACGCCGGTGCGGTCAAGGGCACCCAGCACCACCGGTGGGCGGGCCGCGGCGAGCGCCGCTCCGAGCGCGGCGGTGCCGGTGGGGCGCGGCCACGGGCGGTGAGCGACCACGAGGTGCCCGCCGGGTGCCGCAGCCAGCGCGGCGAGGTGCTCCAGCTCGTCCGGCCCGAGCAGGTGGGCGTCGTCGAGCAGCAGCACGTCGTCGGCACCGAGCGCGACCGACCCGGGCAGATCGCGGACGACGGTGGCCCCGGCGGCGGCGAAGGCCGCGGCGAGCGCGTCGAGCAGCACGGACTTGCCGTGACCACCAGGGCCGATCAGGTCGACGCGACGTACCGCTGCCGAACGCGCGGCTGCCTCGTGCACGAGGCGCCGCGCCACGGGCGAACCCGCGAGCAGCCTCTCCGGCGTTCTGGGCGCCGGCTGGGTTCGCGTCGACACTGCTCGCAGGGTACTCAGCGTGGTCCCCGTCTCAGCATCGGGCGGTTGCAGCACGTGCCCACCCCATCCCCCGAACGGGCGAGATGGGACGATTCGGCCCCCCGAGGAGAGTGGCGGAGCGGAGGCGGATGGACGCGGACGGACCCGTTTGGTGCATCGTGCTCGCCGGCGGAGCGGCACGCCGGTTCGGCGACCGGCCGAAGCAGTTCGAGCCGGTCGGCGGGGTGCGCATGGTCGACCGGACCGTCGCCGCCGCCCGCCGCACCTGCGACGGCGTCGCGCTCGTCCTGCCGTCCGGACACGGGTGGACGGGCGAGCCGGTCGACTCCTTCGCCGAGGGCGGCGACCACCAGTCGGAGTCGTTGCGCGCGGGGCTCGCCACGCTGCCTCCCGACGCCGCGGTCGTCGTGGTGGCCGACCCCGCCCACCCGCTCGCGTCCGACGCGCTGTTCCGATCGGTGATCGCGGCGGTGCGCGAGGGCGCGGACGGGGCGGTGCCGGTCGTCCCGATCCTGGAGGTCGTCCAGCGCGTGGCCGACGGCCGTGTCCACGAGACGCTGCCGAAGCACGACCTCGTGCTGACGCAGACCCCGCAGGCGTTCCGCGCCGGTGCGCTGCGTGCCGTGCACGCCGACCGGCCCCGTCCGGTGGAGAACTCCGGCCTGGTCGTGGAGCGCGGGTACGGGGTCGTCACCGTTGCCGGTGATGTCCGCAACGTCCATGTCACAACACGGGCAGAACTGGCGATAGCCGAGAGTCTGACGTTTCGTGAGATTTGCTGACCGGACCAGCACTGCACTACGACATGCGCAAGCAATCCCGATACAGCGGAGGGACACGCTACCCAATGGACTACGACACCCCGGTGGTCATCCTCTGCGGAGGACAGGGCACGCGGATCCGCGAGGTCAGCGAGCGACTGCCGAAGGCGATGGTGGACATCGGCGGACGGCCGATCCTCTGGCACATCATGAAGCTGTACAGCCACTTCGGTTACCGCCGCTTCATCCTCTGCCTCGGGTACAAGGGCTGGGAGATCAAGCAGTTCTTCCTGGACTACCGGTCCCACATGTCCGATTTCACCCTTTCTCTCTCCGAGGGTGATCACCAGCCGCAGTTCCGCAACGGCGTGGCCGACGAGAACTGGGAGATCACCTTCGCCGAGACCGGGCTCGAGGCGGGCACCGGCGCGCGGTTGCGTCGCATCCGCGACTACATCGACACCCCGCAGTTCATGATGACCTACGGCGACGGCGTGAGCGCCGTCGACATCGCCCACCTCGCGAAGGCCCACGCGGACGGCGGCCGCATCGGCACCGTCACCGGCGTGCACCCGACGTCGAAGTTCGGCGAGATGCAGGTCGACGGCAACGTCGTGGCCGAGTTCAACGAGAAGCCGACGCAGGTCACCGGCTGGGTGAGCGGCGGGTACTTCGTCTTCGAGAAGACGTTCCTCGACGACTACCTCGACGACGACGAGGACCTGTTCCTCGAGGCCGAGCCCTTGCAGCAGCTGGCCCGCGACAAGCAGCTCACCGTGAACAAGCACGAGGGCTTCTGGGCCGCGATGGACACCTACAAGGACTACCAGGCACTCAACGGGCTCTGGGCCGCAGGCGACGCCCCTTGGAAGCTGTGGGAGAACGAGCGCGCCACCTGGTGACGCCGGCGCGACACACGCACACCCAGGCCCCGACTCGCGGGGGTACGGCGCGCATCCCCCGCGAGTCGGGGCCTGAGGCGCGCGAGTCGCGCCACGAGACCCCGGGAGTCGGGGTCGTGAGGTAGCGGGTCGTCAGGCGCGCCTGGCGGCGGCGTCGAGCAGGCGCAGCCAGTCGTCGACGCCGGAGATCGAGGACGCCCGCACCGCCGGTGCCGGGGTGAGCGCCCGGATCGCGCGCTCGACCTCGGCCGGATCGCCGTCGGCCGTCACCAGCAGCGGCCACGACTCACCGCCGAGCACGCCGTTGACCTCCTCCGTGCGGTGCGCGGTCTGGAACAGCCGGACGGCGTCGAGGGTCCGATCGTCGAAGCGGCCGTCGGCCTGCACCGCAGGCAGGCCTGCGGCCCGCAGCAGGTGCTGGGCCGCCTGCACAGGAGCCCCGCGGTCGTCCTTGCGCAGCAGCGGCCAGGACGCCCGGCGGGCCGCCTTCCCGGACAGGCGCTCGCCGAGCAGCCCGGCCACCTCGCCGCGCAGCGCCGGCAGCATCCCGTATAGGGCGTCTCCAGGGCAGGCGGTGTCCTTGAAGTCGCGGTGCCCGACGATCTCCGCCGGTCCGATCCCGTACTGCTCGCAGATGTAGGCGCACGTCGTGCGCAGGCTCTCCCACAGCGCGTCGGGAGGTTCCTCGGCGCTGTAGGTGCCCTCGTTCTCGATGCCGACCGCGACGACGTTCTGCCCGGTGCAGTGCGCCCCCTCCACCTGCCGGCGGCCGCCGCGCAGGACCTCGAGGCTGCGGTGCCTGCCCTCCAGGACGAAGCCGCCACGGCTGATCGTGAAGTTCTGCCCGGTGTCGATCCACCCGCGCCGGTCCATGTGGAAGCCCTGGATCAGCCGCGCGACGTTGTCGGCGGCGCCCCGGCTGACGTCCTCGACGTTCGCCGTGGCGGTGTGGTGCACGATGATCCGGATCGGCCGCTGGTTCCACACCGGGATGACATCGCGGTTCGGCCGGGCGCCCCACTCGTCGCACCCGATGATCGTGGGGCTCTCCGCGGCCCGCGCCCGGGCAGGCCGCGCGAGGCCGCCGAAGGCGCCCGCGAGGACGAGACCTCCGACGATGACGCTGCGACGGGGCAGATCAGGAGCCATGCCGTCCTCCCGTCGGTGCCCTCTCGGCGCGTGCACATCGGATGACTGTCGATCTCCGCACGATGCGTGACGGACCGGCCACGCACAACGGGTGCTCCTCGAAGGTGTGATCGCCCGGTCGGGCGCGCGGGGCGGTGCGCGCCCGCCCTTGTCGCGGTTACCGATGGGTAATATGCTGGGGTTACCGACGGGTAGGCGATGGGGAGCGAGTCAGATGGGCCACTTCAGGAGCAACCTGCGGGACCTCGAGTTCAACCTCTTCGAGGTGTTCCGGGTGCAGGACCGGTTGGGCAGCACGCCCTACGACGCGATCGACACCGACACCGTGCGCGGAGTGCTCACCGAGCTGAACGCGCTGGCCACCGGCCCGCTGGCCGAGTCGTTCGTCGACGCCGACCGCAACCCGCCGGTGTTCGACCCGGCCACGCACTCCGTCACGCTGCCGCAGTCGCTCAAGGACAGCTACCGAGCGCTCTGGGACGGCGAGTGGTGGCGGCTGAGCCTGCCGGCCGAGCTCGGCGGCTACGGCATCCCGTCCACCGTCCAATGGGCGGCCTCCGAGCTGATCCTCGGCTCGAATCCCGCCGCCTTCATGTACATGGCCGGACCGAACTTCGCCTCCGTGGTGCACCGCAACGGCACGGAGCAGCAGAAGCGCTGGGCCGAGCTCATGATCGAGCGCGGGTGGGGAGCCACCATGGTGCTCACCGAGCCCGACGCGGGCTCGGACGTGGGCGCGGGGCGCACGAAGGCCGTGCAGGAGCCGGACGGCACCTGGCACATCGAGGGCGTCAAGCGCTTCATCACCTCGGCCGAGCACGACCTCAGCGAGAACATCATGCACCTCGTGCTGGCCCGCCCGGAGGGCGCCAGGACCGGCACCAAGGGCCTGTCGCTGTTCCTCGTGCCGAAGTTCCACTTCGACCCGGAGACCGGCGAGCCGGGCGAGCGCAACGGCGCCTTCGTCACGAACGTCGAGCACAAGATGGGCCTCAAGGGCTCCACGACGTGCGAGCTCACCTTCGGCCAGCACGGCACACCCGCCGTGGGCTGGCTCCTCGGCGAGGTGCACAACGGCATCGCCCAGATGTTCCAGGTGATCGAGTACGCCCGGATGATGGTGGGCACCAAGGCCATCGGCACGCTCTCGGCCGGGTACCTGGCCGCGCTGGAGTACGCCAAGGAGCGGGTGCAGGGCGCCGACCTCACCCGGCAGCTCGACAAGACGGCCCCGCGCGTGACGATCACGCACCACCCGGACGTCCGGCGCATCCTGATGCTGCAGAAGGCCTACGCCGAGGGCCTGCGCGCCTTGTACACCTACACGGCCACCTTCCAGGAGCAGATCGCCACGGGCGAGGCCACCGGCGCCGACACCACGCTCGCGTCGCGCGTGAACGACCTGCTGCTGCCCATCGTCAAGGGCGTGGGGTCCGAGCGCGCCAGCGAGCAGCTCCTGCTGTCCCTGCAGACGCTCGGCGGGTCGGGGTACCTGCAGGACTACCCGATCGAGCAGTACATCCGGGACGCGAAGATCGATTCCCTCTACGAGGGCACCACGGCGATCCAGTCGCTCGACCTGCTGTTCCGCAAGATCGTGCGCGACAACGGTCAGGCGCTGGGCCACGTGGCCGGCGAGATCCAGGCCTTCCTCGACGCGGAGGCGGGCAACGGGCGCCTCAAGGAGGAGCGCGCCCTGCTCGCCACGGCGCTCACCGACGTCCAGGGGATGCTCGGCACGCTCACCGGCTTCCTGATGGCCTCGGGCGAGGACCCCACGAGCCTGTACAAGGTCGGGCAGAACAGCGTCCGGCTGCTGATGGCGCTGGGCGACGTGCTGATCGGCTGGCTGCTCCTGCGTCAGGCCGAGGTGGCGCTCACGGCGCTGGGCGGGGAGCCGTCGGACCGGGACAAGGCGTTCTACGAGGGCAAGGTGGGCGCCGCCCGGTTCTTCGCGAAGACGGTGCTGCCCCAGCTGAGCGCGCAGCGCGCGATCCTGGAGAGCACCGACAACAGCCTGATGGAGCTGCCCGAGGCGGCCTTCTAGCCCTCACCCCGGGTTGCCACTTCACGCAGTGCAGGTCTTGCGTGGAGTGGCCACCCGAGTCTGTGAAGTGCGTCATACCGGCGTGGGTTGCTGTGGTGGCGACTGCCTAATGTGAGCGCTCACGAAGCGCGCTCGTCGTGGGTGCGCCACGTTGCGCGCAGCACTGTGAGCGTTCACGGGGGTGGTCGTGGTCCGAGACGGGCGGGGGCGCGACGGCGCTCCCGTGATGCTCGACGTCGCGGCCCGGGCGGGCGTCTCCTACCAGACCGTCTCCCGGGTGATCAACGATCAGTCGGGCGTGCGCGGATCGACCCGGGAGCGGGTGCTCGCCGCGATGCGCGAGCTCGGCTACCGGCCCAGCCTCGCCGCGCGATCGCTGGCCTCGGGCCGCTCGCGCACCATCGGGATCGTCGCGGCCGGCTCCGACCTGCACGGCCCGGTCCGGACGCTGCGCGGCGTCGACGAGGCCGTCCGCGACGCGGGCTACTCGGTGAGCACGGAGACCCTCTCGCGGTTCGACCGTCCTTCGGCCCTCGCGGCGGGCGAGCGGCTGACCGCGCAGGGCGTCGAGGGCATCGTGGCGATCGACCCGGAGGTGGACGCCGCCGCGGCGTTGCGGGAGCGGCGGGACGGGCGCCCACTCGTGGTGCTGCGCGGCGGGCTGGACGCCGTGGCGGCGGGCGTGGGTTTCGACGGTGCCGCGGGCGCGCGGGACGCCGTCCGGCACCTGCTCGGCCTCGGCCACCCCACCGTGCGGCACCTGGCGGGTCCGCTGCGCTGGGCCGCCGCCCGATCCCGCGCCGAGGGGTGGCGAGCCGCTCTCGAGGCCGCGGGGGCGCCGGTGCACGAGCCGCTGCTGGGGGACTGGAGCGCGCGCTCCGGGTACGAGGCCGGCCACGTGCTCGCCGCCGATCACGGCGTCAGCGCGGTGTTCGCCGCCAACGACCAGATGGCGATCGGGCTGCTGCGCGCGCTGCACGAGGCCGGCCGCGCCGTGCCGGGCGACGTCAGCGTCGTCGGTTTCGACGACGTCCCCGAGGCCGCCTACCTCATCCCGCCGCTCACGACGCTGCGCCAGGACTTCGCCGATGAGGGGCGGCGCGCCGTCGGGATGCTGCTCGACCGCATCGAGCACCCCGGCACCGAGCCCGTCCCCGTGCGGATGTTCCCCGACCTCGTCGTGCGCTCCAGCACCGGCCGCTACACCCCATCCCCACCCGTAGGAGGAATGCCGCAGTGACGTCCCTGCCCTACCACGAGGACCCGCGCCCGGATGCCCGGACGCTCCCACCACGGGCGGCGGTGGCGTCGAACGCGCCGCAGCTGAGCCTGAACGGGCAGTGGCGCTTCGACCTGGCGCCGACGGTCGCGCAGGCCCCGGAAGGGTTCGCCGACCCCGGTTTCGACGACGGCGGCTGGGCCCAGCTCCCGGTTCCCGCGCACTGGCAGTTGCACGGCTACGGCCGGCCCGCCTACACCAACGTCCGCTACCCGTTCCCGATCGACCCGCCGCACGTGCCGACGGAGAACCCGACGGGCAGCTACCGCCGGACGGTCGCCGTGCCCGCGGACTGGACGGGCGGCCGGATCGTCCTGCGCTTCGAGGGCGTCGACTCCTGCTTCGCGGTGTGGGTCGACGGGCACGAGGTCGGCACCGCGCAGGGCAGCAGGCTCCCCGCGGAGTTCGACGTCACCGATGTGGTCCGGCCCGGGGAGGACACCCTCGTGGCCGTCCGCGTGCACCAGTGGTCGGCGGGCAGCTACCTCGAGGACCAGGACATGTGGTGGATGTCGGGGATCTTCCGCGACGTCGCGCTGCTGTTCCGGCCCGCGCGCGGCATCGACGACGTGTACGTGCACGCCGACTACGAGGAGGGCGTCGGCACGTTCCGCGTGGACGTCGACGGCGCCCCGCAGGCCCGGGTGCTGCTGCCCGAGCTGGACGTCGACGTCGCACCCGGCGAGCAGGTGCGCCTGGACGCCGTGCAGCCGTGGAGCGCAGAGGTACCGCGCCTCTACGACGTGCAGGTGGTCACCGACACCGAGCACATCGACCTGCGGGTCGGTTTCCGCACCGTGCGCATCGCGGACGGGCTGCTCACGGTCAACGGCAACCGGGTGCTGCTGCGCGGGGTGAACCGGCACGAGTTCCACCCCGACCGCGGCCGCGCCGTCACCGAGCAGGACATGCTCGACGACGTGCACCTGATGAAGCGGCACAACGTCAACGCCGTGCGCACCAGCCACTACCCGCCGCACCCCCGGTTCCTCGACCTGTGCGACGAGTACGGCCTGTACGTCGTGGACGAGTGCGACTTCGAGACCCACGGCTTCGAGCAGGTGGGCTGGCGCGGCAACCCCACCGACGACCCGACGTGGGCGGACGCGCTCACCGACCGGATGCGCCGGATGGTGGAGCGGGACAAGAACCACGCCGGCGTGATCATGTGGTCGCTCGGCAACGAAGCCGGGACCGGCCGCAACCTCGCGCTGATGTACGACTACGCGAAGGACCGCGACCCGAGCCGGCCGGTGCACTACGAGCGGGCCCCCGACGGGCGCTGGTCCGACGTCTACAGCCGCATGTACGCCCCGCACGCGGAGGTCGAGCTGATCGGCCGCCGCGAGGAGCCGGCCCGCGGGGTCGACCCGGTGCAGGACGCCGCGCGACGGGAGTCCCCGTTCGTGCTCTGCGAGTACGGGCACGCGATGGGCAACGGCCCCGGCGGGCTCACCGAGTACCAGGAGCTGTTCGAGGCGCACCCCCGCTGCCAGGGCGGGTTCATCTGGGAGTGGATCGACCACGGCATCCGCACCCGCGATGCGCAGGGCTGGGAGTTCTACGGCTACGGCGGCGACTTCGGGGAGGACCTGCACGACGGCAACTTCGTCGCCGACGGCCTGCTCTTCCCCGACCGGACGCCCTCGCCGGGCCTGCACGAGTTCGCGAAGGTCGTGGAGCCGGTGCGGATCGCCGCCACCGCGGAGGGCCGGCTGCGCATCACCAACCTGCACGAGGTGCGCGACCTCACCCACCTGCGGTTCGCCTGGAACGTCGAGGAGGAGGGCGTGGAGGTCTCCGCCGGCGAGCTGGAGGTCCCGGCGGTCGCGCCGGGTGCGAGTGTCGAGCTCGACCTGCCGGCGAAGGCCGACGGCGGCGCCGAGGCGTGGCTGACGGTGCGCGCCGCCCTCGCGGCGGACGAGCCGTGGGCGCCGGCCGGGCACGAGGTGGCGTGGGGGCAGGTGCTGCTGGCGGAGCGGCCCACCACCGAGATCGTCCGCGCCGACGGCCCGGTCGCGCTGGACCCGGTGCGGGGCGTGCTCACCGAGTTCGCCGGGTTCGCCGTCGACGGCCCGCGCCTGGACGTCTGGCGGGCCCCCACCGACAACGACCGGATCCCGCGCGGCTCCGCGGCCGAGGCCTGGCACACCATCGGGCTGAACCGGTTGCGGCACCGCGTGCAGGACGTGCGGCACGAGGACGGCAGCAGCGTCGTCGTCCGCACCCGCACCGCCCCGGCCGCCCTGGACGTCGGCCTGCTCACCACCATGCGCTGGACGCCGCTGTCCGGAGCCGGGCTACAGCTCGACGTGTCCGTGCAACCCGAGGGCGAGTGGCCCGGTTCCCTGCCCCGCTTGGGTCTGGTGTGGTCGCTGCCCGCCGAGCTGGACACCGTCACCTGGTACGGCGGCGGGCCCGGTGAGGCCTATCCGGACACCCGGGCCGCCGCCCGCGTCGGCCGGTTCACCAGCTCGATCGACGCCCTGCAGACGCCCTACGTCATGCCGCAGGAGAACGGCAGGCGTACGGACGTGCGGTGGGCCGAGATCACCGGCGGCTCCGGCACCGGGCTGCGGGTGGCCGCCCTGCCCACCGAGGACGGGCCTGCGACGTTCGGCCTGACGGTGCGTCGCTGGACCAGCGCCGACCTCGCCGCCGCGCGGCACCCGGTCGACCTGGAGCCGGGTGACCGGGTCTGGCTCACCGTGGACCTCGCCCACCGCGGCGTCGGCACCGCGAGCTGCGGCCCGGACGTGCTTGCCCAGCACGAGCTGTACGCGGAGCCCGCGTCCCTGCGGCTCGTGCTGACGCCCGCCTGATCGCCTGAGCCGCGGTCGCGTCCTGCCCTCGTGAGGACGCGGCCGCGGCTGCCTCAGCCGGCGATGTAGTTCTGCAACTGGGCCCGTTCGGACTCGAGCAGGTCGATCCGGGCCTTCACCAGGTCGCCGATGCTGACGATGCCCGCCAGCTCGCCGTCGACCACCACGGGCAGGTGCCGGAAGCGGCGGGAGGTCATCACGGCCGCGAGGTCGGTGACGTCGTCACCGGGACTGCAGGTGGTGACCTCGGTGGTCATGATGTCGGCCACCCGCGCCTCGAGCAGCCCCGGGCCGCCGGCGTGCAGGCGGCGCACGACGTCCCGCTCCGAGACGATGCCGACGAGCCGCCCGCCGTCGACGACGGGCAGCGCACCCACGTTGTGGGCGGCCAGCTCGCTGATCAACCGGCTGACCGTGGCGCCCGGTTCCACCGTGGCCACGGCATTGCCCTTGTTCCGCAGCACGTCCGCGATCCGCATCCCGAACCCCCGATCTCGTCGTCGCTGACTGTCGTCGCTGACGGATCGAGGGTACGGGCAGCGGTCACTCCTCGCACACGATGCGCGGCGCCGGGTTGTACCGGGTGGTCATGGTCTCGCTGCGCGTCTCGCCGGTGCTGACGTTGCGCAGCGTGCGGGTGTCGGTGATCGTGAACCCCGGCTTGCCAGTGCTCGGGTGGCAGTCCTCGCCGGCCGGCAGCGTCAGCTCGTTGGGTTCGGTGGGCTTGGTGCGCGGCCCGAACGACCCTGTGACCTCGAACTGGCGCTGACCGAAGATCTGCACGGTGAGCGAGGTCGGGGTCCAGTTGGTGCGGATCAGCACCGGTGTGGGGTTGTCGTTGCGGAAGCGGTTGTCGATCGCCCCGGTGGCGATCGTCGCCTCCCGGCCCGCCGGGTAGCGGCTGATGTAGAAGCTGTGCGCCTGGTGCTCGAGCAGCGTCATTCCGGCGAAGTACGAGGCGTTGTACAGCGTGGTGGACACCTGCGACACACCGCCTGCGATGCCGGTGGCCGAGCGCCCGTCCTGGATCACGCCGGCTTCGACGTACCCGTTGGACGCGGTGCGCGGCCCGGTGACGGCGTCGAGGCTGAACGTCTCGCCCGGCTGCACGACGGTGCCGTTGACCAGCTGGGCCGCGCGGCGGATGTTCACTCCCGAGTCGGCGGCGAACCCGCCGGTGGTGAACTCGCCGATGACCTCCGGGTTGCCCAGCGCCTGCAGCTCCTCGGTGGTGACCTCTGCGGGCTGGTCGGCGTAGACGGCGGTGATCTCCCGCGGCGGCGCACCGGTGAGCACGCCCAGCAGCTGGGCGAGCGTGGCCTCGTAGTCGACGCCGCGACCGTCCTGGGACGGCACGACGACCGGCCGGCCGCCGGAGAACTCGAACGTGGCATCGCGGCCGGGCACCTCGGACGCCGCCATCTGCGGCGCGAGGGCCTCCTGCACGGCCTGCTGGTTCAGCTCCGGAACCAGGTCGCCGTTCGCCGCCGCGAAGCTGAGCGACGCTGCGATCACCTCGGGCGTGAGCTCTCCGCGCACGTCGTTCTCCCCGACGACCGTGACCGGGGCCGCGACCGCGGGCTGTGCGACCTGCTCGATGGCGGCGGCGACGTCCTCGGGCGTGGTGGTGGCCGGCAGCTCGATGAGGGGCAGCGCGACGGCGCTCCCGTTCGCCCACTCCCGCTGCAGGACCTCGGCGGACGCGGCCACGTCGAGTCGCTGGCCGGGCTTCGGGTCCACCGGCTGCGGCTGCGTGCCCTCGAACCGCACCGACCCCTCGACCGGCTCCCGGTCGACGATCGGGCCGAGCTGCTCGAGCGCCTGGCTCAGCGCGGTGGGGTCGGCGCTCGTGACGACACCGACCTCACGCTCGCTGAAGAACGAGGTGATCCGGGTGATCGGGTTGAGCGGCTGGGCGCCGGTCTGCTCCATCGTGCTCGCCCAGTTCACCGACAGCCCCGCCGCGACGGGGTCGATCTCCCCGCGCACGTCACCGACCGTGACCGGGATCGGCGCCTCCGTGCGGGGACCGATCTCGGCCCGCAGGCGCTCCTCGGCGTCGGCGAGGGACATGCTGCCCACGCCCACTCCGGCCACCGAGACCCCGCGTGGCACCGAGCCGGCGCTCAGGAGCAGGTCGGCCCCGTACAGCAGACCGAGCCCGACCACCACGGCCGAGAGCACCAGGAGGCGCCGACGGCCCCGACCGCGACCGCGGCGACCACCCGGACCACCGGGCCCGTCGTCCACGGGACCGACGCGCGTGGGCCCGTCCATCGGGGGCATCGGGGGCCGCGCCGCGACCGGGATGCGCTGGGTGGTCTGCTCGGCGGTCGGGCCGGCCGGGGTACGGGGCAGCACCTGGGTGGCCTCGGCGTCGGGGCCCGGCCAGGACGGGCGCGCACCGCCTGCCGGAACCGCGACGGTGGCCGCCTCCCCGATGGGCGGGTGGCCGTTCGACTCCCCGCTGACGGGCTGGGCGGCTCCCGCGTGGCCGTTCGGAGCCTGGCCGTTCGGGGCCTGGCCGTTCGGTGCCTGGACGTTGGGGGCCTGGCCGTTGCCGGGCTGGCCGGTCGGTGCTGCGGCAGCGGGCGAGGCGTTGCCCGCCCGACCGGCCGGCGTGCGCACCGTAGGACTCTCGCTGTCGTCCTCGGCCTCGTCGCGCGGGCCGGGCGCGGGGCGCGCGGCAGGCGAGGGACGCGCAGCCGGCTGGTCGCCGCTCCCCGCATCCCCCGGAGCCCGGACGGGCGACTCGGCCGCCTGGCCCCACTCACCCGACGCGACCTGCGCGGTGCCCCCCGCTGAGCCGCTCGTGTGCGCCTCGTCCGCGCCGTGTCCGTTCTGCGTCGTCTCCGGCTCCGGAGGAGCCGCCGCCTCCCCAGGCGATGACCGCCGCTCGGGCATGAAGTCCGTTCCCCTCAACCATCGGACCGGGCATCAGCCCGGCTTGTCACAGGTACAGCCCCGTACCGTGCTCGGTACGCTCCGTGGCGACGGCGTGCACTTCCCGCTCCCGCAAGACCAGGTAGTTGGCTCCGTGCACGTCGACCTCGTACTGGTCGTCACGCGCGAACAGCACGCGATCGCCGACCTTGACCGTGCGCACGTGTGCCCCCGTGCCGACAACCTCCCCCCAGACAAGACGCTTGGCGACCTCTGCGGTTGCCGGGATGACGATTCCGGCTCCGCTGCGCCGCTCGCCTGACGACTCCGGCTTCACCAGCACCCGGTCGTGCAGCATCTGGATCTCGAGCTTGGCGTCCTGCACCGGCACGATGCTACGAGCCGGGTCCGACACCACACTGACCGGCCCGTATGGGAAAGCCCCGCGGTGCTGTCAGGTCGGGGGTCCGACAGCACCGCGGGGCTGTACTGAGAATCGGACATGAGGGCCCTGTCGTTACCTCTGATCCGCGTACGCGCCGAATTCACCCGTTCGGACCATGGCAGGTCAGGGTTGCGTGAGCAGGTACCGGCCGAAGTGGGGAACTGTGAACGCGATCTGCCCGCGCTGCGCCGAGAAGACGAGCCCCTTCTTCAGGAGGCTGTCGCGGGCGGGCGAGAGCGACGAGGCCTTGCGTGAGAGGTGGTCAGCGATCCCGGAGGTGCCCACGGGATCGTCGCGACCCTCGGCCAGCTCGGCCATCGCCCGCAGGTATTCCCGTTCCGCCGGGGTGGCGCGCTCGTACCGCGAGCCGAAGAAGCCCACTGCGAGCTCGCCCTCGGCCTCCGGTGCCGCCAGCTTGACGTCGGCCGCACCGATCGGGCTGCGCGGCGCCGCATCCCAGGCAGCCTTCCCGTAGGCCTGCACGAAGTACGGGTAGCCGCCGGAGGCCTCGTACAGCACGTCGAGGGCGTCGATGTCGAAGGTGGCGTCCTCCCGTTCGGCAGGCGCGAGCAGCGCGAAGTCGGCGTCGGCGCGGTCGAGCTTGTCGATGCGGGAGTACTTGAACAGGCGCTCCGAGTACGACTTCGATGCCGAGAGCACCGCAGGCAGGTGCGGCAGGCCTGCGCCCACCACGACGAGCGGAGCCCGTGACTGGGACAGCTCGTGGCACGCCGCGCAGAGTGCGGAGACGTCGTCGGGGCGCAGGTCCTGCATCTCGTCGATGAGCAGCGCCACGCCCGTTCCGACGTCCTTGGCGAGCTCGGCCACCTCGGTGAACAGCTCGACGAGGTCGATCTCGATGTCCCCCGAATCGGCCCGGCCGCTGGCCACCGGCACGTCGATGCCGGGTTGCCAGCGCTCGCGCAGCTTGGCCCCGTCGGGCGCCGAGCGCAGGGCGAACGCCTTGAGCACGCCCAGTACCTCGTCGGCCCGCTCCGGGTCGACGGGCTCGTCGCCCGCCCGCTCCGGGTCGCGGTGGCGCACGGCGAGGTCGCGGATCGCGCGGTGCAGGGCGGCGGCGAGAGGGCGGCGCAGGTCCGCGTCCGGCCGCGCCTCGATCTTGCCGGCACCCCAGCCTGCGCGCAGCGCCATCGACCGCAGCTCACCGAGCAGGACCGTCTTGCCGACGCCGCGCAGCCCCGTGAGCACCAGGCTGCGTTCCGGCCGGCCCCGCGACACGCGTTCGAGCACGATCTCGAACGCGTCGAGCTCCTTGTCGCGGCCGGCCAGCTCGGGGGGCCGCTGGCCCGCTCCGGGCGCGAACGGGTTCCGCACGGGGTCCACCCATCGGACGGTATCGGCGGATCTTGCTCAAATCCTAGAAGCGGCTATCGAAGACGATGGCGTGTCGCCGATCGCTCCCTCTACCGCTTTCTACGATGCTCTCTAGAGTCCGCGATACTCCACGATCAGCCCGGCAGGGCGCCCGCCCGTGCGTCCACGACGGATGCGCCGATCTCGGTCAACCGCTCGACCGCGTAGGCCGGGTCGATCAGGGACTCCGGCATGTGGATGCCCGGCGGGACCGCCTCGCCGCGCATCCCGAGCAGCCGTTCCACACCGAGGGCGATGCCGAGCGCAGTCAGGGGCCGCTGCCCCTCCGCGTGGACGAGGTGATGAGCGGTGTGCAGCGGTGCACCCGCCGGATCCACCCCGTCGATGTCGATGCGGATCTCGACGGACGGCTGCCCGCCGCCGCGCCGGCCCGCGGACTCGCCGACCGCGAAGTCGAAGCGCACTCCTCGCGCGCCCGTCGCGAGGGCCAGGCTCGGCACGTCGAGGATCGCGATGCTCTGCGCCGCCAGCACGGTGCCGTCGACGCTGCGCACCTCGCCCTGCACCTCGGGGCCACCGACCCAGGTGAAGACGCCGTCGCGGCGCTGCAGCCCTGCCGAGGTGGCGGCCAACAAGCGTTCCAGGTCCGCCAGCGCCGCCGGTCCGCCGACGTCCTGCTCGTCCAGGACGGCACCGACCCGGATGGCGTCGACCCGGCCGAACTCCCGGGCCAGGTGCAGCGCCACGAGGACGCCGACGCCGGCGCAGTAGTGGCTGGCCACGAGGATCGGCGAGGTCGCCGGCCGCTGGACACCTGCCACGACCTCGGGGGCGATGTCGATCAGGCCACTGGAGATGCTGAGGTAGGGCACCGCGTGCCGCTGCGCGTGGCGCAACCCGTGCAGGTGGTCGTCCCACAGCGCGGCGACCACCGCCGAGCAGCGGTGACCGGCCGGGAGGCCGAGGTCGCTGCGCCCCACGTCGCCGGCGACGGCCGTGGCATTGCCGAGTTCGTCGGCCACCCGCTGGGCGCGGTCGACGTCCCGGGCCGCGATCGTCAGGGGCAGCGTGGGATGCCACCTCCGCAGGACGGCGGCGGCGCCCGCGCCCGCCTGCCCCGAACCCCCGAGGATCAGTACTGGATCACGTTCCACGACTACCTCGATCCCTCGTAGCTACATTTTGTAACTTACACTTTGTAGCTTAGAGTGGGTTGGAGCGCAAGGAGGGCGATGACGACGACGCGACCGGGCCGCCTGTCCAAGCAGGCCAGGCGGGAGCAGTTGCTCGACACCGCCCTGGGGGTCGTGCGCGCGCACGGCGCGGACGGCCTGACCCTGGTCACCCTCGCGGAGGCCGCCGAGGTGAGCAGGCCGATCGCGTACGACCACTTCGGCACGCGCTCCGGCCTCCTGCTCGCGCTCTACCGGCGGCTCGAGGAGCGGCACCGGGCAGCGCTGGCCGAGGCACTGCGGACCGCCGTGCCCACCGCCGGCGCGGTCGCGCGCGTCATGAGCGCCGCGTACTTCGACTGCGTCACCGACATGCCCGAGTTCGCCGCCGTCTCCGCCGCACTGAAGGGGAACCCGGAGGTCGAGGCGAGCCGGCACGAGATGCTCGACGGCTACACGGACCTGATGGTCGCCGCCCTGACGCCGCACTCCGACCTGCCGACCGGCGCACTGCTGCTGCGCTGCGCCGGCGTGCTGGGTGCGGCCGAGGCGATCGCCGCCGAGCTGGCCCGCGAGCGCACCACCGCCGCCGACGCGGTCACCGCACTGGCCGACCTGATCCTCGGCGGCCTCATCACCGCGGACCACCGCCGGTAGCAGGCGGCATGGACTCCGATCGCCCTCTCTACGGCTTCATCGTGAAGCTGCTAGAAAGCGCGAGAAACGGCGATCAGGCCCGTCGCGTGGCGGCGTCCGCCAGGCAGAACAGCCCGAAGGCGGCGAAGCCGACGGCCACCAGCGCCAGCAGGCCCGCGCCGAGGCCGGTGGTGCCGAGGGTGCGCAGCGCCGCGTCGAGCCCGCCGGCCCGTTCCGGGTCCGCGAACAGCGCGGCGGCGCCGGCCAGCACGCCGACGACGCCGAGGGCGAGCGCCCGCGCGAGGTGCCCCGCCACGCCGACGACCTCGATCGTGTGGCGGAGGCCCGGACGCAGGCGGCGGACGTCGAGGTCGCCCATGAACGTGCGCCGCACGCCGGTGTAGGTCATCGCGCAGGCGAGGAAGACAACCACGGCGGCGCCGAGCCCGAGCAGGGCCCGGCCGGCCGGGAGCGCCAGCACGTCGGCCGCCACCGTCTGCACCGTGCTCTCGCCGCCCGATTGCATGCCTGTCAGGTAGGACAGCACGATCACCGCGAGCGCGGACATGGCGATCGCCTTCGCGACAGCGCCCACCCGCTTGCGCATCCGCTCGCCGCCCGACACCCAACGGAAGCCGACGGCGGCTGCCATCAGCTGCCACACCGCGAAGGCGAGCAGGCCGACGGCGGCGATCCCGAGCGCGAACACGCCACCCGGCGTGCGCGCGATCGTGCCGACGGCGCCGTCGGCGTCCGGGGGAGCGTCGGGCACGCCGAAGGCCACCTGCAGCGCCAGCCACGCCACGATGAGGTGCACGATGCCGTAGCCGACGAGCCCGATCCGGCCGAGCACGTCGACGACGCGGCCCGGCGCATCGGACGGGCCTTCCCGCACCTTCCTGCGCAGGTGGACGAGCGGGCGCGCCATCCGATCACCTGCTCCTCCGCCGCTCATCCCGGTCCGCTCATCCCAGTCTCTTCCGCACTCTCGCCCGATTCCTAGAGACTCCGATACTCCCCGATCTGGTTTCCTGTGGCCGTGACCGCGACCGATGAGGCCCGCACACCCGAGATCGTGACGGAGGGGAACGGCTGGTTCGAGCAGCTCGGCGACCGCGCCGAGGTCGACGTCACCTTCACCGCGGTGGCCCGTTCACGCTCCACCGCCGTGGCCGAGCTCGGCACGCGCATGGCCGGTGCGGAGGCCGCGCTGCGGCGCCCCGGGCTGGACGTGCGGCACCGCAGGCTGCGGGTGCACAACGAGTGGCGCGACGGCCGCGTGGTCGGCTGCCGGGCGGCCGAGGATCTCGCGCTGCTCGTCACGGACGTCTCGGCGCTGGACGACGTACTGTCGGCCCTGCTCGGCGCCGAGCCCACGGACCTGCGAGGGCCCCGCTGGGTGCTCACCGACCCCGCTGCGGCGCTGCGTGAGGCGCAGCAGCGCGCCGTGTCCGACGCCCGGACCCGCGCCGAGGGGTACGCCACCGCGCTGGGCGGCAGGCTCGGCCCGTTGCGGCGGCTGTCCGAGGTGGCCGAGCACTCCGCCCCGATGGCCTACCGGACGGCGGCGGTCGAGTCGGGCGGCCCCGATGTACGCGCGCTGGGGCTCGAGCCAGAGCCCGTGCGCGTCACGGCGAAGTGCACGACGACCTGGGTGTTCCTGTCCTGACCGACCACCGCACACGGACGGTGGCGCCGTCGGGCTCAGCGCTTGTCGCCGGGCACCACGGTGCCCTCGATCACCAGCGGGTCGGAGCGGTCCGGACGCGGCTCGCGCTCGACCACGTCGCCCTCCACCACCTCGCCGTCGACCACCGGGGCCTGGGACCGGATGCGCGCGGTGCGCAGATCCGGTGAACGCTTCTCGGCGGCCTGGACCAGCCGCCGGCGGGCGAGCGCCCGTACCGGCGGCAGCAGGAGCAGCAGGCCGGCGAGATCGGTGACCAGACCGGGCACGAACAGCAGCACGCCGCCCGCCGCCACCAGCATCCCGTCGGTGAGCTCGGCCGTGGGCACGCGACGGTTGTTCACGGCCTCGGCGAGCGCCTGCGCGGCCCGCACGCCTTCGCGGCGCGCGAGCCACAGGCCGAGCACCGAGCCGGCCAGCAGCACGAGCAGCGTCCAGCCCAGCCCGATCGCCGACCCGAGCGCGACCAGCGCGACGATCTCGACCACGAGGTACAGGAGCACGAACGCCATACCCCTAGTAACGCACGAGATGCCCTCCGTGCTCCCGGTCCACGGGTCACGGATAGGTCACCTCCGTCACCACGTGAGCGCGAGCCCCGGATCGGTCAGGAGCGCGCCGACGTCGGCGAGGAACCGCGACCCCTGCTCACCGTCGACGAGGCGGTGGTCGAACGAGAGCGACAGCTGGCACACCGTGCGTACCGCCAGCTCACCGTCCACGACCCAGGGCGTCGGCTTGATCGCGCCGACGGCCAGGATCGCCGCCTCACCGGGGTTGATGATCGGCGTGCCGGTGTCGACGCCGAACACCCCGACGTTGGTGATCGTGAAGGTGCCGCCCACCAGGTCGGCGGGCGGTGTCTTCCCGGCACGGGCCGTGGCCGTGAGCTCGCCGAGGGCGCCGGCCAGCTCGCGCAGCGACAGCGTGTCGGCGTCGCGGACCTTGGGCACGATCAGCCCGCGCGGCGTGGCCGCGGCGATCCCGAGCTGCACCCGGTCGTAGTAGACGATCTCGCCGGCCGCCTCGTCCCAGGACGCGTTGACCTCGGGCGTGCGCCGCGCGGCCAGGCACACGGCCTTGGCCACGATCGCCAGCGGTGTGAGCTTCACGTCCGCGTACTCGCGCGTGGTCCGGAGCCGGTCGCGCAGCGCCATCGTGGCCGTCACGTCCACGGCGAGGAACTCCGTGACGTGCGGCGCGGTGAACGCGCTGCTCACCATGGCCGCCGCGGTGGCCTTGCGGACCCCGCGGATCGGCTCCCGACGCACACCACCCACAGCGGCCGGCGCCGGGGCGGGCGCGGCGGCAGCCTCGACGTCGGCCCGGGTGATCACACCGCCGGAGCCCGTGCCGGCGAGGGAACGCAGATCGACGCCGAGATCCTTGGCGAGCTTGCGAACAGGCGGCTTGGCCAATGGAACGGTGGCGGCGACACCCTCCTCGCCCGAACGAACGGCGCTTTCGTTGCTACCTGGCCGACGAACGTGCCGTTCGTCCACCGGGGGAGCGGTGGGAGCGGCCTCCCGGGGCTGCGCCCCTGTCGTCGAGCGGCGGGGACGGCGGGTCACCGAACCCGGCCTCGGGCCGTAGCCCACCAAGTTGGCGATGCGGCCGTCCGCGCCGGCCTCTCCGATCTTGGCTCCTCCCTCGTCGCCGGCCCTGGGGGCCGGCGCCTCGCCCGTCGGCGCCTCGCCCGTCGGCGCCCCACCCGTCGGCGCCCCGCCCGTCGGTGCCCCGCCCGTCGGCGCCCCGCCTTCAGCGGCCTCCGTCTCGATCGCGATGATCGGCGTGCCGACCGCGATCGTCGTGCCGGGCTGGGCGAGCAGTTCACCCACCGTGCCCGCGTACGGGCAGGGCAGCTCGACGGCGGCCTTCGCCGTCTCGATCTCGCAGATGACCTGGTTGACGGTGACGGTGTCGCCCGGCTGGACCTGCCAGCTGATGATCTCGGCCTCGGTGAGACCTTCACCGACGTCGGGCATGGCGAACTCTCGGCGCACCGGTTTCACCACGCCAGCGAGCGGTCGACGGCGTCGAGCACCCGGTCGAGGTCGGGGAGGAAGTCGTCCTCGCACTTGGACGGCGGGTAGGGCGCGTCGAACCCGGTGACGCGCAGTACCGGCGCCTCCAGCGAGTGGAACGCTTCCTGCTGCACGCGGGCCGCCACCTCCGAGGTGACCGACGACTCCGGCGGCGCCTCGGACACGACCACGAGGTGCCCGGTGCGTCGCACCGACTCCACGACCGGGTCGAGGTCCAGCGGCGACAGCGTGCGCAGGTCGATCACCTCGATGTCCAGGCCCTCGGCAACGGCCGCGGTGGCGGCCTCCAGGCAGGTCTTGAGCACCGGGCCGTACCCGGCGAGCGTCAGCGTGCGACCCGGCCGCACCACCCGGGACGCGAACAGCGGTGGGGGATCGCTCTCCGGATCGACCTCGCCCTTCTCCCAGTACCGCCGCTTCGGCTCGAAGAAGATCACCGGGTCGTCGGAGGTGATGGCCTGCTGGATCATCCAGTAGGCGTCCGTCGGGTTCGAGCAGGCGACGACCTTCAGGCCTGCGACGTGCGCGAACAGCGACTCCGGCGACTCGCTGTGGTGCTCGACCGCGCCGATGCCCCCGCCGAACGGGATGCGCACGACCACCGGCACCGGGACCTTGCCCTGCGAGCGGAAGTGCAGCTTGGCCAGCTGGGAGACGATCTGGTCGTAGCCGGGGAACACGAACCCGTCGAACTGGATCTCGCACACCGGCCGGAAGCCGCGGATCGCGAGACCGACGGCGGTGCCGATGATCCCGGACTCGGCCAACGGGGTGTCGAGCACGCGCTGCTCCCCGAAGTCCTTCTGCAGCCCGTCGGTGACGCGGAAGACGCCGCCGAGCTTGCCGACGTCCTCGCCCATGACGAGGACCTTCGGGTCGCGCTCCATCGCTGTGCGGAGGCCGTCGTTGAGGGCCTTCGCCAGGGTCAGCTGCGTCATCGCCCGGCCTCCTCGAACGACTCGTGGTAGGCGAGGTACTCGGCCTTCTGGGCCTCCAACACGGGAGAGGGCTCCGAGTAGACCTGCGAGAACATCCGGTCAGGGGCCGGTGGTGGCATGTTCACGCAGAACTCGCGGAACCGCGCCGCCAGCGCATCGGACTCGGCCTGCACCTCGTCGAAGAACTCCTGGCCGGTGCCGTGCTCGCGCACCAGGTTCACCCGCACCCGCTCGATCGGGTCCTTGAGCTTCCACAGCTCCAGCTCGTCGGCGAGCCGGTAGCGCGACGGGTCGTCGGAGGTGGTGTGCGCGTCCATGCGGTAGGTGAAGGCCTCGACGAGCACCGGGCCGTTGCCCGAGCGGCACTCCTCCAGCGCCCACCGCGTGACGGCGAGGCAGGCCAGCACGTCGTTGCCGTCGACGCGGATGCCGGGGAAGCCGTAGCCGGCAGCGCGCTTGTAGAGCGGCACCCGCGTCTGGCGCTCGGTGGGCTCGGAGATGGCCCACTGGTTGTTCTGGCAGTAGAAGACGACGGGTGCGTCGTAGACGGCGGCCCAGACGAAGCCCTCGTGCACGTCGCCCTGGCTGGTGGCGCCGTCACCGAAGAAGCAGATGGTGGCCTCGCTGTCGGGGCCCTCACCGACCTTGCCCTCGAAGCGCTGGCCCATCGCGTAGCCCGTGGCGTTGAGGCACTGGTTGCCGATGACGATCGTGTAGAGGTGGAAGCGGGCTTCCTGCGGGTCCCACGAGCCGTGGTCGGTGCCGCGGAAGATCCCCAGCAGGTCGGTGGGGTCGATCCCGCGGGTCCACGCGACGCCGTGCTCCCGGTAGGACGGGAAGGCCATGTCCTGCGGTGCCAGCGCGCGGCCCGCGCCCACCTGGGCGGCCTCCTGGCCGAGCAGCGGCACCCAGATGCCGAGCTGGCCCTGCCGCTGCAGCGCGTTGCCCTCCCGGTCGATGCGGCGGACGAGCACCATGTCGCGGTACAGGTCCTTCAGCTCCGCGACGCCCAGGTCGGCCCCGTAGGAGTCGAAACGGGGGTCGGACACCCGCTCGCCCTCCGGGGTGAGCAGCTGGACGAGCTCCGGATCCCCCTCGTCGGTGGCCTTCAGGCCGGCGACCACGTGGTCGCGCCCGCGCCGGGACTCCGGGCTGGCTGCCGTGGGCGGGGTCCAGTCGTGTGGAACGGACACGCTGCCTCCTCGTACTCTCTCCAGCCGCTCCCGTTCGTGGCGGGCGCGGAGGACGCGGCCCGGCCGAGTCGCCCGGGGTGAGGGCGCCTTTGCCGGCTCGCCGTCATCCTGGCACGGGCGGCCCCCGCGGGGCGCACCTGTCGGCACGCACGAACGGCACGTCCCCGACCACGGGGACGTGCCGTTCGGAGATGGCCCTACGGCGTCGGCGACTGGCCGGGCTGCGGGGCGGGCGGCGTCTGCTGCGGCGGGGTCGTGTAGCCCGCCGTCTTGCCGTACCCGGCGTTCTGGTCGTAGCCCTGCGTGGGCCCGCCCTGCGGGTATCCGTTGCCCGCGGGCCCGTGGCCCGGGGTCTGGCGGATCCCGGCGACGCCCTTCGCCTTGTCGGTGGCGCCGCGGATCTGGCCCGAGTACTTGCCCTTGGTCTGCTTGTCCACGAAGGACGCAGCCTGGTCGAGGTACTTGGACGCCTTGTCGGGGTTGCTCTTCGCGTAGCGGCGCGCGGCCTCGGCCGCCGTGGCCAGCATCGCCAGCCGTTTGAACAGGGGCATCGCGGTCCTCCGTGGTAGGTGCACTCATCGCGGACAACGCGCCTGCGGTGTCTGCTGGTTCCAGGAGTACCCAACCTAGTCCTGGTCCTCACAGGTCCGCGGCGATGAATCACTCAGGGTGACGTCACACAACAGTGACCGACTCAGAGGTGTCCTGGAAGCCGCCGGATGGCAGCATCCCCGCGTACTCACCGCCCACGAGGAGGTCCCCGTGCCCGCCATCCGTCGTTCCATCCCGATCGCGCTCGGCGCAGCCGCGCTCGCCGTCGTCCTCGCGGGATGCGGGGGTGGAGGTGACGACGCGGCCCCGGCCGCCGGAGGCGTGGAGCTGGTGAACGACGGCGCGCTGACCACCTGCACGCACCTGCCGTACGAGCCGTTCCAGTTCCAGGACGGCGCGGAGATCGTCGGCTTCGACGTCGAGATGGTCGACCTGGTGGCCGCCAAGCTCGGGGTCGAGCAGCAGATCATCGACATGCCGTTCGACGGCATCCAGTCCGGGGCCGCGTTCGACTCCGGCCAGTGCGACCTCGGCGCCGCGGCGATGACGATCACCGAGGAGCGCAAGCAGAACATCGACTTCTCCGACCCCTACTTCGACGCCACGCAGGCCCTGCTGGTGCAGGAGGCCTCCGGGATCGCCGACCCGGCCCAGCTCGCGGGGAAGAAGGTGGGCGTGCAGAACAGCACGACCGGCCAGCTGTACGCGCAGGAGAACATCGCAGGCGCCGAGATCGTCGTCTTCGAGGACCTCGGGCTGCTGACCACTGCGGTGCAGACCGGCACCGTCGAGGCGGCGATCGCCGACAACGGCCCGCTGCTGGACTTCGCGAAGAAGAACCCGGGCCTCGCCGTCACCGCGGAATTCCGCACCGACGAGCAGTACGGGATCGGCGTCCGCAAGGGCAACACCGCCCTGCTGGCGGCGATCAACGAGACCATCGCCGCCTCGCGGGCCGACGGGAGCTACGACCGGATCTACGAGAAGTGGTTCGGCCAGGCCCCGAGCCAGGGCTGACCCCCCGCATGGCACTCACCCGACGCCAACGGGCCCAGGCGTGGCGCGGCGTCCAGTACGGGATCGCGGTCGCGGTCGCGCTGGTCGTCGCGTTCACCGCCGACTGGGGCACGATCGGCCGCGCCTTCTTCGACCTCGAGGTCGCGGCGAGCCTGTTCCCCGACGTCATCATCATCGCGCTGCGCAACACGGTGGTCTTCACCGCGCTGGGTTTCCTCCTCGCGCTCGCACTCGGCCTCGTACTGGCCCTCATGCGTCTGTCGTCGATCGCCGTCTACCGCGGGGTCGCCGGGGCGTACATCGAGTTCTTCCGCGGGCTGCCCGCCCTGCTCGTGTTCATCGCGATCGGGTTCGGCATCCCGTTGGCCTTCCCCGGAACCAATCTCGACCGCACGCTCGCCATCACGCTCGCCCTCGGCATGGTCGGCTCCGCCTACATCGCCGAGACCATCCGCGCCGGCATCCAGGCGGTGCCGCCCGGCCAGGTGGAGGCGGCGCGCTCGCTCGGGATGTCGCCGGCGCGCACGATGGTGTTCATCGTGATCCCGCAGGCGTTCCGCATCGTCCTGCCGCCGCTGACCAACGAGCTGATCCTGCTGACCAAGGACTCCTCGCTGGCGTTCCTGCTCGGCACCACCCTGACGCAGCAGGAACTCGCCCAGTTCGGCCGCGCCGCTTTGAACGAGGTGAAGAGCCTCACCCCCCTGCTCGTCGTGGGGCTCTGCTACCTGATCATCACGATTCCGCTCTCGTACCTCGCGCGCCGCCTGGAGCGCCGGTTCGGCAGCGCGGGCATGCCGAAGGGCGCCGAGGTATGACCGACACCGTGGTCCGCGTCACGGACCTGCACAAGTCCTTCGGCAGCAACCACGTGCTGCGCGGGATCGACCTCGAGGTCGCCCGCGGCGAGGTGGTCTGCATCATCGGCCCGTCCGGGTCCGGCAAGTCCACGCTGCTGCGCTGCGTGAACCTGCTCGAGGTGCCCACCGGCGGCACGGTCGTCGTGGGCGACCACGAGATGACCGACCCGGACGTCGACATCGACGCCGCGCGGCGTACCACCGGCATGGTGTTCCAGCAGTTCAACCTGTTCGCGCACCTCTCGGTGCTGAAGAACCTCACCATCGCCCAGCGCCGCGTGCTCGGGCGCAGCCAGCAGGACGCCGAGCGGGTGGCCCGGGAGAACCTCGAGCGGGTGGGGCTCGCGAACCGGGAGAACGCGATGCCCCGCCAGCTCTCCGGCGGCCAGCAGCAGCGCGTGGCGATCGCCCGCGCGCTGTCCATGGACCCGACGGTCATGCTCTTCGACGAGCCCACGTCCTCGCTCGACCCCGAACTGGTGGGCGACGTCCTCGACGTCATGCGGGGCCTCGCCCGGGAGGGCATGACCATGCTCGTGGTGACCCACGAGATCCAGTTCGCCCGCGAGGTGGCCGACCGCGTGCTGTTCATCGACGGCGGCGTGATCGTGGAGGAGGGCCCGCCTGCCGACGTGGTCGGCAACCCGCAGCAGGAGCGGACGCGCACGTTCCTCGCCCGGGTGCTGCACGGCACGGCCGAGGTCTGACCCTACCATCGATACACTATAACTGGACGAACAACTGATTTTCCTATCGAGCTGTATAGGTGAAGCCCCAGCTATCAATCGTGGCGAAGCAGGGAACAACGATGCGCCAATGCCTGGCGAAGTTACTCTGAGACTGGCGGCATTCGGACTCGTATCCGTATCCACTTGAGAGACAATTGTACCCTTCACAGACACCCTGCTGGAGGACACCGGAAGAGGCGGCAGACGCAGGAGTGGCCGCTACCACGAGACCGACGATGACACCTGCTGCCGATGTCAGCACTGCCGCGACGGCCTTACTTGCAAGCACCCTCATCAGAATCTCCCCCATTTTTCAAACGTAAGCTGCTGTAGATCGAAGAATCCGCCCGATGGACTCCTAATATCCAACCTCCAGCGCTCCTCGTGAGCGGCCTACGTGCGGAAACTTTCTACGGCTGGATTACTAGTCGCAGTGGCGACGATAGATGCATGTCTGACCTACGCCAAGCAGTTGGGACGGATCGTTTGCAATAGTGAACGTTCTGCTGCGGCGTTGGTCGGTGTCCGTCCACCGGGCCCGGTTGTCAGCGCTTCGGCCAGTGCCACGACGGCCGGTCCAGCAGGCCCTGGCCGGCCAGGACCGTGGCGCTGTCCTCCTTCTCCAGCTCCAGCAGCGCGGAGTCGTCGCCGACCGCCTCGAGGGCGCGCACCAGCGGCAGGGCGTGCGTGACGACCACGACCTGGGTGCGTGCCGCTGCGGCGGCGATCAGCGCGGCCAGGGCGGGCAGCAGGTCCGGGTGCAGGCTGGTCTCCGGCTCGTTGAGCACCAGCAGCTCCGGCGGGCGGGGGCTCAATAGCGCCGCCACCCACAGCAGGTAGCGCAGCGTGCCGTCGGACAGCTCCGCGGCACTCAGCGGGCGCAGCAGCCTGGGCTGGTGGAACTGCAGCGCGAAGCGGCCGTCCTCCGCTGCGGCCACCTCGAGCCGGGAGCCGGGGAACGCGTCGTCCACGGCGGCGGCCAGTTCCGCCGGGTCGCCGACCTCTCGGATGGTCTGCAGGGCGGCCGCCAGGTCGGCGCCGTCGTGGTCGAGCACCGGGGTGCGGGTGCCCACCCGCGCCTGCCGGGCGGGCGCGTCGGCGTCGGTGCGGAAGTGGTCGTAGAACCGCCAGGACCGGATGCGCTCGCGGACCACCAGCACCTCGGGCGAGATCCTCGGATCGGCGAACGCGGTGAGCAGGCTGTCGGTGAGCCCTATCCGGTGCTGCTCGCGGCCCCACGCGCCACTCGGCTCGCGCCCCCGCACGACCGGTCCTCCGCGGTCGGCGAGCAGCGCGGCGGGCCGCAGCACCGGGCCGCTCCACACGCACTCGCGCTTGAACTCGGGGTCGCGGTTGAAGGCGGTCTCCCCCGGGATCGGCATCCCGAGGTCGAGCGCGTAGCCGAACTCGTCGCCGGAGAACCCGAGCCGCAGGCCCACCGCCTTCGTGCGCCGTGTGCCCCGCACCGCGCCGACGGTCTCCGGCCCCGCCCACAGCGCCGAGGGCAGCCCGCCCTCCCGCGCGAGCGCGGCCACCGCCCCGTCGCGCGCGGCGTCGGCGAGCAGCCGCAGCGCCTTGTACAGGCTGGACTTGCCGCTCCCGTTCGCCCCGGTGACCACCGTGAGCCGGGAGAGCGGCAGCACCAGATCGCGCAGGGAGCGGTAGTTCTCGACGGCAAGCGTTGTCAGCACGCGGGCACGCTAACCGGGGACACCGACAGCGGGCCGCCTGGCAGACTCCACTGGTGGCCGTCACCGACGAGGCGATCCTGAAGATCAAGGCGATGATCCGGTCCGGTGAGCTGCGCCCCGGCGACCGGCTCCCGCCGGAGAAGGAGCTCTCCGAGGCGCTCGGGCTCTCCCGGAGCTCCCTGCGCGAGGCGGTCAAGGCGCTGGAGGTCATCCGTGTGCTCGACGTGCGGCGCGGCGACGGCACCTACGTCACCAGCCTGACCCCCGACCTCCTGCTCGACGCGATGTCGTTCGTGGCCGACATCCACCAGGACGCGTCGGTGCTCGAACTGTTCGAGGTGCGCCGGATCCTGGAGCCGGCCGCCACCGGTCTGGCGGCCGCGCGGGCGTCGGCGGGCGACGTCGAGCACCTGCACGGCCTGCTCTCCCAGGTGCACGCCACGACGTCGGTGGACGACCTCGTTGCGCACGACGGCGTCTTCCACCGCTACATCACCGAGCTGGCGGGCAACGCCTACCTGACCAGCCTGCTGGAGACGCTGTCCAGCAGCACGATGCGCGCGCGCATCTGGCGCGGCCTGTCCGAGGAGGGCGCGGTGACCCGCACCCTCACCGAGCACCAGGCGATCGTCGACGCGCTGGCCCGAGGCGACGCGCCCCTTGCGGCGGCACATGCGACGGTGCACATCAACGGCGTGACGGAATGGGTGCGCAGAGCCCTGGGCTGAGGGCCCCTGGTTGCAGCAAAGCCACTTTCCTGCAACGAGGTTGCGTGAAAGTGGCTTTGCTGCAATGCCGCGCCGGACGCGGGAGGCCTACTGGTAGAGGACCTCCTGGATCTCCGGGCTGTCGATGTTGCTCTGGTCGTACCAGAAGAAGCCGGTGTCGATCACGGGTGGCAGCTGCTCGCCGCGCGTGGCCTTCACCGCCGCGTCGACGAGCTGCTCGCCCATGCCGACCGGGTTCTGCGTGATCGCGCCGAGCATCGTGCCGCTGCGGATCGCCTCGACCTGCGCCGCGCCGGAGTCGAAGCCGACGACGGTGAGGCCCTGCACACCGCTCTCCTGCACGCCCCGGACGACGCCGATCGCCGAGCCCTCGTTCGACCCGTAGATGCCCTTCAGGTCCGGGTTCGACGCGATGATCGCCTTGGTGATGTCGGCGGACTTCGCCTGGTCGCCACCGCCGTACTGCGGCTCCAGCAGCTGGATGCCGGGCGCGTTGGCCTGCATCCACTCGGTGAAGCCGTCGCGCCGGTCGGTGCCGGACTTGCTGGTCTGGTCGTGCACGACGAGCGCGACCTTGCCGGTGCCGCCGACCGCCTCGGCCATGTGCTTCGCGGCCTCGGCCGCGGCGGCCTTGTTGTCGGTGGCGGCGGTGGTGAGCGGGATGTCGCTGTCGACGCCCGAGTCGAAGGCGATGACCGGGATGTCGCGGCTCTGCGCCTGCTGCAGCAGCGGCGCCGCGGCCCGGGAGTCGAGGGCAGCGAAGCCGATGACGTCGGGCTGGCGGCCCAGCGCGTTCGTCAGCATCGTCACCTGGGCCTCGATGTCGGCCTCGGTGGCCGGGCCCTCGAAGCTGATCCGCACGCCCTGGCGGGCCGCCTCCTGCTCGGCGCCCTGCTTCACGGCCTGCCAGAACTGGTGCTGGAAGCCCTTGGACACGATCGCGACGTAGGGCTGGTCGGCCTCGCCGCCACCCCCGCCCGCGTCCGACCCGCCGCCGCACGCCGCGGCGGTCAGGGCGAACGCGGCCGTCGCGACGGCCGCTCCGATCCGGTGGATCCGCATGGTCGATCGAACTCCCTTGGTCGAACGGTTGTCAGGTCGCGCGCTTGCGCGCGCGGTCCGCGTAGACGGCGAGCAGGATCACGCAGCCGAGGATGACGTTCTGCCACTCCTGGGGGATCAGCATGATCTGCAGCCCGTTGTTGAGCACGGAGATGATCAGAGCGCCGATGACCGTACCGATGATCGAGCCCTTGCCCCCGGAGAGGGAGGTGCCGCCGATGACGACGGCCGCGATCGCCTGCAGCTCGTACCCCATGCCGGTGGCGGGCTGGGCGGAGCCCAACCGCGCCGAGATCAGCACGCCCGCAAGGCCCGTGAACAGGCCGGCGAGGGTGTAGATGAGGATCTTCCAGCGGCGCACGTCGATCCCCGAGAGCGCGGTGGCCTCCTCGTTGCTGCCGATCGAGTAGGTGTAGCGCCCGAGCACCGTCTTGTTCAGCAGCACGCCGGCGATCACCGCGGCCAGCGCCAGGACGAGCACCGCGTTGGGGAAGTCGGTGCCCGGGATCAGGCTGCCGATCGAGATGTCGATGTAGGACGGGGTCTGGTCGAAGTAGATCGGCGCGCTGTCGGAGAGGACGAGGGCGAGCCCCTGCGCCACCATCATCATCGCGAGCGTCGCGATGAAGGGCGGCAGCCCGAGCACGGCCACGTTGAGGCCGTTGACCAGCCCGATCAGCCCGCCGAAGAGGATCGCGCCGAGCACCCCGAGCGGCATCGGCAGCCCGCTGTTCACGATCAGCACCCCGGACATGACGGCGCAGAGCGCCATCCCGGTGCCGATCGACAGGTCGATGCCGCCCGTGATGATCACGAACGTGGTGCCCAGGGCCAGCGTCCCGATCACGACGGTCGAGAACAGGATGTTGGTGATGTTGCCGTAGTTGAAGAAGTTCGGGTCGACGATCGAGAAGAACGCGAAGATCGCCAGCAGGCTCGCGAAGGCGAGGAACTGCTGCAGGCCCGCGCGCAGCGAACGCCGCACCGCATCGGGCGCTGCGCTGCGCTGCTCCTCGTCGGTGGCCGCGGGGGTGGTCACGTCAGGACCTCCGTGTCGGGACGCAGCGTTGCGTAGTGCATGACGCTCTCCTGGGTGGCTTCGGCGGCGTCGAGCTGCCCGGTGACCCGTCCCTCGCTCATGACGACGATGCGGTGCGACATCCGCAGCACCTCCGGCAGCTCGGAGGAGATCATGATGATCGACTTTCCCTGGGCGGCGAGGTCGTTGAGCAGCCGGTAGATCTCTTCCTTGGCGCCCACGTCGATCCCGCGGGTCGGCTCATCGAAGATCAGGATGTCGCAGTCCTTGACCAGCCACTTCGCGATGACGACCTTCTGCTGGTTGCCGCCGGAGAGGAACTTGGCCGTCTGGTCGACCGACGGGGTGCGGATGCGCAGGCCGTCCACCAGCTCGCGCGACCGCGCCCGCATGGCCTTCGCGCGCACGAACCCGAAGGACTGGAACTTCTCCTTCACCGAGCTCAGCCCGATGTTGGCGTTGACGTCCTGCTCGAGCAGCAGCCCGAGCTGCTTGCGGTCCTCGGACAGGTAGCCGATGCGGTGCTTGGCGGCCTCGGCCGGGTTGGTGATGCGCACCGGCCTCCCGCGCAGCGTGACCGTGCCGGACGCGACCGGGTCGGCGCCCACGAGCGCACGGGCCACCTCGGTGCGCCCGGCGCCCATCAGCCCCGCGAAGCCCAGGATCTCGCCTTCCCGCAGCTCGAACGAGACCTCCTTCAGCAGCTCCTTCGTGCTGAGCCGGTCGACCGCGAGCACGACGGGCCGGTCCTCGCGCACCCCCTCCGGCCCGGCGCCACCCGCGATCTCCCGCCCGACCATGCGGGCGATGACCTCGGGCATCGTCGTGGTCGCCGTCTCCAGCGTGTCGACGTAGCGACCGTCGCGGATCACCGTGATGCGGTCGCTGATCGCCTTCAGCTCGTCCATCCGGTGCGAGATGTAGATGACGGCGGTGTCCGGCGTCCGGAAGCGGCGGATCAGGTCGTGCAGCACCTGCACCTCGGCGTCGTTCAACGCCGCCGTGGGCTCATCCATGATCAGGATGCGGGCGTCGTAGGACAGCGCCTTCGCGATCTCGACCATCTGCTGCTTGGCCACCGTGAGGTCGCCGACCCGCTGCCCGGGCCGCAGCGGCAGGTGCAGCCGGTCCAGCAGCTCGGCCGCCTTCGCCTCGAGCGCGCGGTCGGCCAGGAACACCCGTCCGGCGCGGGGCTCGCGGCCGATGAAGATGTTCTGCGCGACCGTGAGGTCGGGCATCAGGTTGAACTCCTGGTGGATGATGCTGATGCCCTGCTCCAGCGCGTCCCGCGGGCCGCTGACCTGCAGCGGCTTCCCGTCGAGGAGGAACTCGCCCTCGTCGGCGGTGTAGATGCCCGACAGCAGCTTCATCAACGTCGACTTGCCGGCGCCGTTCTCGCCCACGAGCGCCAGCACCTCGCCGCGGCGCAGCTCCAGGTGCATGTCCTGCAGCGCCCGCACGCCGGGGAAGCTCTTCCCGACGCCCCGGGCCGCCAGGAGCAGCTCGCTGCTCACGTCACGACGCCCTTGCGCAGGATCGCGTTGCCGTAGACCCGGGTCTCGCCGGTGCGCACGATCAGGTAGGCGGGCGCGGCGGCCTCGTAGAACCCGAACCGGTCGAGGAAGCGCACGTCGGTGGTGCCGGCCGCGGCCGCCAGCTCCTCCTGCACGGGCAGCCGCTCCCCGTCCGGGGTGGCCATGAGGTCGACGGCGGGCGCGTCGTCCAGCGGCACCACCGTCCGGATCGCGGCCATGAGGTCCGGTGTCGTGACGCCGGGCAGGTCGAGCACGCGCGAACCGAGCCGGTGCGCGGGGAAGTGCGCGTCGGCCAGCACGACGGCGTCGGAATGACCCATCGCATCGAGGTGGGCGAGCAGCGGCCCGGTCAGGAGCGGGTGGATGCCCGAGAGCACAGATCCTCCTCAGGAGTTCGCAGCGAGACCGTAGACCCGCCGGGCCGTGGCCGCGAGGATCTTGTTCTGCTCCTCGGCGGTCAGCTCCCCGACCAGCTGGGACATGACCTCCCAGGTGCCGGCGTAGCCCGCCGTGAGCAGCGTCATCGGCCAGTCGCTGCCCCACAGCAGACGGTCCGGGCCGAACAGCTCCAGCGCCGTCTCCCACGCCGGCCGGATGGCGGCCACGGTGAACGGCTCGCCGGCCACCTGCAGCCCGGACACCTTGGCCACGGTGTTGGGGCGCGCGGCGACGGCGGCGAACGCCTCGCGCCACCGCGGGAGGTCCGGCTTCCCGTGCGGCGGCTTGCCGAGGTGGTCGAGCACGACCGTGAGCCCGGGCAGCGCCCCGGCCAGCTCCGCGGTGGCGGTGAGGTGGCGCGGCCACGCGTCGGGCACGTCGAAGGGCAGGCCGCGCTCGGCGAGCAGGCCCAGCGACGTGCGCACGGACGGCAGGGCGAGGAAGTCGTCGCGCGGGTCGTCGTGCACGAGGTGGCGCACCCCGCGGAACGCCGGGTCGCCCGAGAACCGGTCGAGCTGGGCTTGGGCGAGCGCCGGGTCGTCGAGCTGCACCCAGCCGACGACACCGGCCACCCAGCCGTGGGCGGCCGCGACGTCCAGCATGAACTCGGTGTCGGTGACCGAGTCCTCGGCCTGCACCAGCACCGCGTGCGTGACGCCTGCCGCGCGCAGCTCGGCCTCGGCGCGCTCCGCCCGGATCGTGGTGTGCAGCGGGCCGAGCTCCGGGGTGATCCAGGAGTAGTTGCTGCGCTGCAGGTCCCACAGGTGCAGGTGGGCGTCGATCACGGCAGGAGCCCCTGCGCGGTGAGGTGCTCCCACAGCTCGGCGGGGATCGGCACGGCCGCCCGAGCCACGTTCTGGCGCACGTGGGCGGGCTCCGTGGCTCCCAGCACGACCGAACGAACCGCCGGTTCCCGCAGCGGGAACTGCAACGCGGCGGCCGGCAGCTCCACCCCGTGCTCGGCGCAGACGGCGGCGAGCCGCTCCGCGCGGGCGATCACCTCGGCGGGCGCGTCGCCGTACTCGTAGTGGGCACCGTCGGCCGGGTGCGGGGTGGACAGCAGGCCGGAGTTGAACGCGCCGGCCACCACCACACCGACGCCGCGTTCCCGGCACTCGGGCAGCAGCTCTGCGGCGGCGGGCTGCTCCAGCAGCGTGTAGCGCCCCGCCACCATGAGCAGGTCGAGCCCGCCTTCGCGTACGCCCGCGAGGTGCGCGGCCACGGACTTCGACCCGATCCCCACCGCCCGCACGAGGCCCTCGTCGCGCAGCGCGACCAGGCCCGGGACGGCCGCGCGGACCGAGCCCTCCATGTCGTCGTACTCGTCGGGATCGTGCAGGAACAGCACGTCGACCCGGTCGAGGCCGAGCCGCTCCAGCGACTCGTCGAGGCTGCGGCGCACGCCGTCGGGGGAGACATCCCACACCCGGCGCCGGTCGGCGGGGACGACGAAGCCGCCTTCCTCGTCCCACTCATCTGATGTTTCCGGGCTGGGACGGAGCAGCCTGCCGGCTTTCGTCGAGATGACGAATTCCTCGCGCGGCTTGCCGGCGAGGAACGCTCCGAGCCGCCGCTCGGCCACGCCGAGGCCGTAGTGCGGGGCGGTGTCGAAGTAGCGGATTCCGCACTCCCACGCCTGCTCCAGCACGGCGTGCGCCTGCTCGTCGGACATCGCGGTGAACAGGTTGCCGAGGTTGGCGCCACCGAATCCCAGCGCGCCGAGGGCGAGATCATTCATCGGTGGACACCGTATGCCCGGCGAGCGACGCCGCGTGCATCTCGGTTCCCGCTCCGGGTTCGGTCGGCGCCCGGTAGCGCCCACCGGCGACCTGGACCGGCGTGACGAAGTGCTCGTGCAGGTGGTCGACGAACTCGATCATGCGTCCGTCGATGCGCCCCGACACCGCCACGTAGTCGAGCATCGCCAGGTGCTGGACGGCCTCGCACAGCCCGACGCCGCCCGCGTGCGGGCAGACCCGCACCCCGAACCTCGCCGCGAGCAGCAGCATCGCGATGTTCTCGTTGACACCCGCCACGCGGGTGGCGTCGATCTGCAGGACCGCCAGCGCGTCGGCGGCGAGGAACTGCTTGGCCAGCACGCGGTTGGCCATGTGCTCGCCGGTCGCCACCGGGATCGGGGCGATGCCGCGCGCGATGGCGGCGTGCCCGAGCACGTCGTCGGGGCTGGTGGGCTCCTCCACCCAGGCGAGGTCGAAGCCCTCCAGCTCCTTGATCCACGCGATCGCGTCGGCGACGTCCCAGCGCTGGTTGGCGTCCACGGCGATGCGCACCTCGGGGCCGACCGCGTCACGGGCGATCCGCAGCCGGCGCACGTCGTCGGCGAGGTCGCCACCGACCTTGAGCTTGATCTGGTCGAAGCCCTCGGCCACCGCCTCCCGGCAGAGCCGGTCGAGCTTCTCGTCGTCGTAGCCCAGCCAGCCCGGCGTGGTCGTGTAGGCGGGGTAGCCCTCGCGCAGCAGCCGCGCCTCCCGCTCCGCGCGCCCCGGCTCGGCCGCCCGCAGGATCTCCAGCGCCTGCTCGCGGGTCAGCGCGTCGCTGAGGTAGCGGAAGTCGACGAGGTCGACGAGCTGCTCGGGCGTCATCGCGGCGAGGACCTGCCACAGCGGGCGGCCCTCCCGCTTGGCCCGCAGGTCCCACAGGGCGTTGACGACCGCGCCGATCGCCATGTGCATGACGCCCTTCTCCGGGCCCAGCCAGCGCAGCTGCGAGTCGTGCACGAGTTCGCGCCAGGTGCCACCCATGTCGGCGAGCAGCGCGTCGACGTCGCGGCCGACGAGGTGCCCGGCGAGCGCCTCGATCGCCGCGACCTGCACGTCGTTGCCCCGGCCGATGGTGAAGACGAAGCCGTGCCCGGCGAGCCCGTCCGCGGCGTCGGTGACGATCCGGACGTAGGCCGCGGAGTAGTCCGGGTCGGGGTTCATCGCATCCGACCCGTCGAGTTCGAGCGAGGTCGGGAACCGCACGTCCGCGGTCTCCAGAGCGGTGATGCGGCCCACGCGCAGTCCCTTCGTCGGCGATGCGCGGCCCACCGTAGACATCGGATGTATGGCCGGTCAAGAACGATCAGGTCGCGGTTGGGTCGCGAATTCCCGCAGGTCCACCCCGCTCCCCGAGGGTGAAGATCCGAAGTATCGGTTGCACATTGCTGTCACCACGACGATGAGCAACCGATACTCGAGATCACCGCGCCTGCCCGGTCGATTCCGGCCCGCGCGGCCGGTAGGTTCCCCCTCGGACATCAGATCTTTCTTTCGATCACCTCGACCGGTGAGGAGCCGCCGATGAAGCTCGCCCGCCTCGGACCTGTCGGAGCCGAGATCCCCGCCCTCGTCACCGACACCGGGACCTACGACCTGCGCGGACTCGCCCGCGACATCGACGGCGGCTTCCTCGCCCGGGGCGGTGTCGCCGACGTGCGCGCCGCCGCGGAGGCCGGCTCGCTGCCGGCCCTGGACGGCGCGTCGGACCTGCGCGTGGGCTCCCCCGTCGCCCGTCCCGGAGCCGTGGTCTGCATCGGGATGAACTACGCGGCCCACGCTGCGGAGTCGGGTGCGGCGCCGCCGGAGAACCCGGTCGTCTTCTTCAAGACGCCCAACACCGTGGGCGGCCCCGACGACGACGTCGCGATGCCGCGCAGCGCCCAGGCCAAGGTCGACTGGGAGGTCGAGCTCGGCATCGTGATCTCCTCGACCGCGGCCTACCTCGACTCGCCCGAGCAGAGCCTCGCCCACGTCGCCGGCTTCGTGGTGGCCGACGACCTCTCGGAGCGCCACGCCCAGATCGAGATCTCGGGCGGGCAGTGGAGCAAGGGCAAGTGCGCGCCCGGCTTCTGCCCGACCGGCCCGTGGCTGGTCACGCCGGACGAGGTCGACCACCGCAACCTGCGCCTGCGCAGCTGGGTCAACGGCGAACCCCGCCAGGACTCCACGACGAAGGACATGATCTTCGACGTCGAGTTCATCGTCTGGCACCTCTCGCAGTACATGACCCTGGAACCGGGCGACCTGGTGATCACCGGCACGCCGCAGGGTGTCGCCCTGTCCGGCCGCTTCCCGTTCCTGACCGCGGGCGACGTCGTGGAGATCGAGGTCGAGGGCCTCGGCCGGCAGCGGCACGCGCTCGTCGACGGGACCCGCTGATGGCGGGCGACTTCGACGGTCTGGTCGCGGCGGTCACCGGCGGGGCGTCGGGGATCGGCGCCGCGATCGCGCGGCGGCTCGCGGCCGGTGGCGCGCGCGTGGCCGTGTTCGACCGGGACGTGAGCAACCCGCCGGAGGGAACGCTGGCCGTGCAGGCCGACGTCACCGACGACACCTCGGTGCGCGCCGCGGTCGATCGCGTGCTGCAGGAGTGGGACCGGCTCGACATCCTGGTCAACAACGCCGGGATCGGGTCGCAGGGCACCGTCGCGGACAACCCCGACGACGAGTGGCACCGGGTCCTGGACGTCAACCTGCTCGGGATCGTCCGCACGAGCCGGGCGGCGCTGCCGGCGCTGCGCCGCTCGCCGTCCGCAGCGATCGTCAACACCGGTTCGATCGCGGCGACGGCCGGCATCCCGCAGCGCGCGGCCTACAGCGCCAGCAAGGGCGCGGTGCACGCGCTCACCCGCGCGATGGCCGCCGACCACCTGGGCGAGGGCATCCGCGTCTGCGGCGTGGCACCCGGAACGGCGGACACCCCCTGGGTGGGGCGCCTCCTGGACAGCGCCGACGACCCGGCCGCGGAGCGCGCCGCGCTGGCGGCGCGCCAGCCGCACGGGCGGCTGGTGTCGGCCGACGAGGTGGCCGACGCGGTCGCCTACCTGGCGAACCCGCGCTCGACGTCCACGACCGGGGTGGTGCTCGCGGTGGACGGCGGGATGCAGGAGCTGCGGCTGCGGCCGAAGGCGTAGCTACGATCCGGCCCGTTCGTCCGAACCCATCGGACGAACGGGCCGATCGTAGACGGTCAGGGCTTGCGCCCGTGCAGCCGCAGGTTGCGGATGTCGTAGGTGAACAGCTCCTCCACCACGAAGCACGCCTCCACCGCCGCGCGCAGCGACTCGGCGTCGAACAGGGTGTGGTGGGCGTTCCAGATCCACAAGGGCACGCCGCGCGCGTCGGTGCCCCGGTGCGCCGCGCGTTCGGAGTGCCCGCCGAGGATCCAGTGGTTCGCCTCCGCGGTGTCGACCTCCCCGCGCACCCACTGCGCGGCCACGAACTTCGCGTCCGGCACTCCGATGTCCACCGGTGCACCGGGGCGCAGCACCCGGGCCCACTCCCGCAGGGTCTCCTGCACCAGCTCGTAACTCTGGTGCTCCAGCACGTGGTTGGCGCGCAGCGCGGCCAGCGACCCGGTGGCGAACGGCAGCGCGTCGGCCGCGCAGCGCACGGCTATCCCCGGGAGCGCCAGCATGTCCACGTGCAGGTCGTAGCCGGGGTGCGGCTTCTCCCCGGCACCGATCTCGAGCTTCACGAGCCGGGACGGCCGATCTTCTTGACGACCTTCGCGGGGCGCCCGGCCACCACCGTGTAGGGCTCCACGTCCTCCCGCACGAGCGAGCCCCCGGCCACCACGGCGTGCTCGCCGATCGTCACCGGCCCGAGCACGAGGACGTGGCTGGCCAACCACGTGCCCTCGCCGATCACGACATCCCGGCCGGAGCGGGGGAAGGCGAGCTGGCGGTCGCGCCCGAACTGCGTGATGTCGTGGGTGCCGGTGAGGACGGCGACGTCGTGGCCGAAGAACGCGTACTCGCCCAGCGTGATCGTGCCGCCGGACATGTTGAACAGGGCGTTGTTGACCACGGCGGTGTCGGGGATGTGCAGCCGGGCGCGGTCGCCGTGCCAGCGGTAGGAGTAGAGCGCGTCGAGCTTGCGCTCCCGCACCTGCCGGGCCACCTCCTCCGCGACCAGCGCCTCGACCGGGCCGCGCAGGACCCGGGCGATCAGGCGGTCACGCAGTCGCATCGTTGGCCCCCGTCGTCACCGGCAGTGCCAGCATGGTGGCACACCGCAGGCCCGGACAGCAGCCACTCGAGCCGGCGCGCGAGGGCGTCGATGCCGAAGCGGGTCTCCGCGATCTGCTGGTTGTGGTCGAGCAGCGCGGGATCGGGGTCGGCGAGCCACGCGCGCAGCCGCGCGGGGTCGTCGGCCGGGAACCAGCGGAAACCGAAGGTCGCGAGCTCACGTGCCACCGGGAACCCGCCCACCGCGATCGGCTTGCGGTGCAGGGCCGCCTCGACCAGCGGCAGCCCGAAGCCCTCCCACGAGGACGGCAGCACCACGGCGTCGCAGGCGGCGTAGGCCGCGGCCATGTCGACGCCCGCCGGGAGCCTGCGGCGCACCGGCACCCGGGTGCGGGCGAGCAGCCGCGTGAGCGCATCGGCGTAGCCGTCCTCGGCGGGACCGGTGAGCCAGAAGACCGCCCCGAGGGACTCGGCGATCCCCAGCCCGGCGTCCACGTTCTTACGCGGGATCGCACGGGTGGGCTGCAGCACGAGCAGCCGGTCACCCACCCCCAGCCGGGAACGCACCGCGTCGCGCTCCTCGGGACGCGGATGCTCGGAGAACCCGTGGTAGACGGTGGCGGCCGCGATGCCGCGGCGCGCGGCGAGGGCATGGCGGGCGAGCTCGTTGACCGTGACGTGGCGCCACGCCGCGTCGTCGGGCGGCCACGAGGTGACGGCGGCGTAGCGCTCGCGCTCCCACGGCAGGTCGTGGTGGCGCAGGACCGCGGGCCGGCCCCGCAGGTAGTCCGCCACGGCGTCGCCGGCCGCACGGTTCATCGGCAGCGAGCACACGTTGTCGGCGATCACGACGTCGACGTCGTCGAGCACCGTGGCCAGCGCGGGCCGCGTGGGCGGGCGTGGGGCGTCGAGCGCGAGGCCGGGCACGCGCACGTCCGGATTGCCGTCACCGGCGACCGTGCGCACCTGCATACCGAGGCGGTGCAGGGCAGTGACCCACTGTGCCGCGGTGACCGACACCCCGTCGGCCATCCCGAGGCGGTAGGACACGATCGCCGCCCGCTTCCCGGAGAGCTTCGACATCGTCAGATCGTCTCCGTTCTCCGTCACGGGCACGTGTACGCGCGGTTGCGCGCCGGTGCGGCGTCAGGACCGGGGCAGCCTGCCCATCAGGAAGAACTCCGGGTTCGGCCGCAGGGCCGTCAGGTGGGCGAGCCGGTTGGACATCGCGAACAGCGCCGTGATCGCGCCGACGTCCCAGATCTCGTCGTCGGACAGGCCCGCCGCGCGCGCGTCGTCCAGCTCCGCGTCGGTCAGCGACGCGGAGTCGGTGGCGATCATCAACGCGAGGTCGACGATCGCCCGCTCCCTCGTGCTCAGCTCCACACCCCACGGATTGCTGGCGACGAGGTCGGCGATCTCGGCATCCTTCGTGCGCACCCGCAGGATCGCGCCGTGGGCGACCACGCAGTACGTGCAGTGGTTCGCGCCCGACGTCGCCACGACCACCAGCTCGCGCTCGGCCCGGCTCAGGCCGTCGTCGGAGTCCATCAACGCGTCGTGGTAGTCCAGGAAGGCCCGCAACTCCGCGGGTCTGCGCGCCAGCGCCCGGAACACGTTCGGCACGAACCCGGATTTCTCCGACACGGCACCGACCCGAACACGGAGATCCTCCGGGAAGTCCTCTAACTCGACGTGGCCGAACCGGCTGACCTGCGGAGACGTCATGGGTCCAGGTTAGGGCGTGGCGAGTCCCGCTGATAGCGCTCGACGGCAGTCCGCCCGACCGGGACGATCGGGGCATGGCCGTGCCCGAGGAGATACGCACACGGTTGTCGCGGTGGTGCGCCGCCCGGATCCCCGCTGCCGAGCGCGAGCAGCGCCAGATCGCCTACACCATCCACGGGGACGACGTCACGATCCTCGAGCGCAGGGCCCCCGCGTACCCGGAGCTCGGCGCGGCCTGGTCGGCCACCCCGATGGCACGGCTGCGGCGCCGCACGGGCGGGTGGCTGCTCGACCGGCCCGTCGGCACCGGCCACTGGCAGCACGACGCCGACGGCAGCGACCCGATCGAGCTGCTGGACCGTGTGACGGTCTGACGTGCCTCAGGCCCCCGCCTGGCCCACCGGCGCGGCCGAGCGCGGCGCGCCCCCGCTGAACGGCAGGACCTGGCCACGCCTCGCCGGGCCGCGGATGACCAGCGCCGACGCGCGCTGGAGCACGCTCAGCAGGCTCGGCGAGTCGTCGCGGGTGTCACCCGGGCCGACCACGGCGACCAGCCGTGGCGCGACGGCGGCGAGCAGCAGCCGCTCGACCCCGAGCCCGCTCGCGCCCAGTACGAGCACGATGTCGGCGCTGTCGGGCGCCGGGAGCGCGGAGAGCAGCGGCGCCACCGGCACGAACGAGGCGATGCCGAGCGCAGCGGGCTCGACCTCGGCGAGCGCCGACCAGGCCTCGGCGAGGCGAGGCGCGCCCTCCCGCAGCCGTTCCAGCAGCTCCAGGCGCTGCGCCTCGTCGCGCGCCTCACGCCGCGCCGCCCCGAGGGCCTCGACGGCGGCCGCGTAACCCTCGGCGTCGCGCTCGCGCAGCGCGGTGACGGCCTGCTCGTGCTCCGGTGCCGTCGCGGCCACCGGGCTGCAGTCGGCCAGCGCCGCGGCCAGGAGGTCGAGCTTGCGGGCCGCCGCGACCGCGGAGCCGTGGTCGGCGTACTCGATGATCGCGATCGCGATCTCCTCGGCGGTCTCCACATCGGGGACCGCCAGCGGCGAGTCGGGCGCGAGGAACAGGACGTCGTGGCGCAGTGCCGCCACCGAACGCGCCGCGCCGGCGACCTTGGCGAGGCCGTCGGCGATCTCCGCCAGCTCGTCCTCGTCGCCCGGCACCGGAACGCCGAGCTCGGAGCACGCGGCATCGACCTGGATCTGGCGGTCCACCAGATCCAGGTAGTCGATCACCTGGTCGATGTCGGCCTCGTTCTCCGGCCGGCGCTCACCCACCCGCACGACGTCGAGCACCGGCTGGGCCTCGCGCTGCACCGCGGAGCGGAAGTACGCGCGCGTGCGGCCACCGCCTGCGAGGAACTCCCGATAGCGCAGGAGCACCGCGACCGCGCCGGGCGGGGGAGCCGCCGAGAACGACACCGGCGGATCCGTACGGGTGCGGTCGAGCGCCGCGGTCACCCGTGCGATGTCATCCACCAGCTGGTCGAACTCCGCCCGACGACCCCCGTGGATCAGCTCGGACAGCAACCGCCAGGTCCACTCGCTCCCGGCGTGGCCGGGCATCGAGCCGAGCGAGCCGTACACGCCCCGGGCCACGGACGTGACGGCCGAGCGGCGGCCCTCGTCGAGGTCGGCCAGCAGCGTGGGCACCATCCAGGCCCCGGCGTCCTCCCCCGTGTGCCGCAGCGCCTCGGCGCACAGCTGCGCCACGCCGCCACGATCGGGCAACGAGGACTCCGGCGGCAGCTCCTGACCCGGGCGCGCCCTGCGTCCCGGTGTGGAGGTGGCCAGGAGCCGGCGCAGCTCCCGCAGCTCGGCAGGGGTGAGAGCCGGCAGGTGCGGGAGCGCGCGGTCGGCCGCGTCCGGCGGTAGGGCCGAGCGGACGCCGGCGACCTCGGCGGGCGTGGCGCCCGTGACGATCACCCGCCGCCCGTCGGCGATCAGCGCGGCGATGGCGGCCGCAGCTGCAGCGGTGTCGAAGTCCTCGAGGACCACCAGCGCGTTGTCGCGCATCGCAGCGACGACGGAGGCGGGGTCCTCGGCCGGGCGCCGCGGCGAGGGCGGGAGCTCGGCCACGGAGGCGGCGAGCGCCTCGGCCAGCCGGCGCAACCCGGGCGGCGGCGAGCCGGCCGCGATCACCCGGCGGATGTGCGTCTGGGCGTCCGTGGTGGACTGGTCCGATCCCGCGGCCGCGAGACGGTCGACGAAGACGGCGAGGTCGGCGTCGTCCTCGCCGTCCTGGTCCGTCGGTCCGACTTCGAGCACTGGGTCACCTCCGCTGCCACCGCCATCCGACGATGGTCACCCTTCGTATCGTGGGCGCCGACCGAATGTTGCACCCGCGGTCCGGGAGACGACAGCCGTTGCCGGTCACCGAGCGGCGTCCGGCGCTCCCGGCCGGGGCGAGCGGGCCTCGAACGGAAGACGAGGCGCCGTAAACGGCGCCGGTGCGCAGACGATGCGGCACTACTCGACAAGCGGTAGTTCTCACGCGGTGAACGGTCGTGGTCGCCGCATACTCTCCGTGATCATCGCGAGCGGACGTACACCACGGCCAGGCAGCCGGCGGTCACGGGGATCCAGGCGAACTGGGACCAGTAGAAGAACGGCATCCCGAACAGCCTCGGTTCCACGGTGTTGACCCACGGCGTGACGAGGACGAGGAACGGGACGAGCAGGAGCAGGTGCCAAGCCGAAGCCCGCTGGTCCACGCAGCCATGCTAGGCCCGGAACACACCTTGGAGCCGTACTGCTGATTTCCACAGGACAGCAGTACGGCTCCAAGGTGGTCGGTCAGGCGCCCAGGCGCAGCTTCAACGCCTCCAGCTCGTCACGCATCGACGTCGGAAGGCTCTCACCGATCTTGTCGAACCACTCCTCGATGAGCGGGAGCTCCGCCTTCCACTCCTCGACGTCCACCTCGAGAGCCGCCTCGATGTCCTCGCGCACCACGTCGAGCCCGTCCAGGTCGAGCTCGTCGGCGCTCGGGACGTAGCCGATCGCGGTCTCGGCGGCCGCCGCCGTGCCTTCGATCCGCTCGACGGCCCACTTGAGCACGCGCGAGTTCTCGCCGAAGCCCGGCCACAGGAAGCGCCCGTCCTCGCCGCGGCGGAACCAGTTGACGTAGAAGATCCGCGGCAGCTTGTCGGCGTCGGCGCCCTTGCCGACGTTCACCCAGTGCTGGAAGTACTCGCCGGCGTTGTAGCCCAGGAACGGCAGCATCGCCATCGGGTCGCGCCGCACCTGGCCGAGGCCGCCCGCCGCGGCGGCGGTCTTCTCGCTCGACATCGTGGCCCCCATGAAGGTGCCGTGCTGCCAGTCCCGCGACTCGGTGATCAGCGGCACCGTCGTCTTGCGGCGCCCGCCGAAGAAGATCGCCGAGATCGGCACGCCCTTCGGGTCGTCCCACTCCGGTGCCACGACCGGGCACTGCGCGATCGGGGTGGTGTAGCGCGAGTTGGGGTGGGCGGCGGGCTTCTCCGAGTCCGGGGTCCAGTCCTCGCCGAGCCAGGACGTCAGGTGCTGCGGGTCGCCCTCGAGGCCCTCCCACCACACGTCGCCGTCGTCGGTGAGGGCCACGTTGGTGAACAGCGAGTTGCCCTGCTCGATCGTGCGCATCGCGTTCGGGTTGGTCTTCCAGTTCGTGCCCGGAGCCACGCCGAAGAAGCCGAACTCCGGGTTGACCGCGTAGAGGCGGCCGTCCTCGCCGAAGCGCATCCAGGCGATGTCGTCGCCGACGGTCTCGGCGCGCCAGCCCGGCACGGTGGGCTGCAGCATCGCGAGGTTCGTCTTGCCGCACGCGGACGGGAACGCCGCCGCCACGAAGTAGACCTTCTCCTGGGGCGAGATCAGCTTGAGGATCAGCATGTGCTCGGCGAGCCAGCCCTCGTCGTGGGCGATCGCCGAGGCGATCCGCAGCGCGTAGCACTTCTTGCCCAGCAGGGCGTTGCCGCCGTAGCCGGAGCCGTAGCTCCAGATCTCCCGGGTCTCGGGGAAGTGGCTGATGTACTTCGTGTCGCTGCAGGGCCACGCCACGTCCTGCTGCCCGGCCTCGAGCGGCGCGCCGACCGAGTGCAGGCACTTCACGAACGAGTCGCCGCGGTCGGCGAAGAGCGGCAGGATCGACGCACCCATGCGGGTCATGATCTTCATCGAGGTGACGACGTACTCGGAGTCGGTGATCTCGACGCCGAGCATCGGCGGATCCGCGTCGGCCGGGCCCATGCAGAACGGGATCACGTACATCGTGCGGCCCCGCATGCACCCGCGGTACAGCTCGGTCATCGTGTTCTTCATCTCGGCCGGAGCGACCCAGTTGTTGGTCGGGCCGGCGCCGACCTCCTCGGCCGTGCAGATGAAGGTGCGCTCCTCGACGCGAGCGACGTCATCGGGGTCCGAGGCGGCCCAGAAAGAATTCGGTTTCTTCGCCTCGTTCAGCTTGACGAACGTGCCCGCCTCGACGAGCTGCGCCGTCATCCGGTCCCACTCCTCGTCGGACCCGTCGCACCACACCACCCGGTCCGGCGTGGTCAGCTCCGCGACGTTGCGCACCCAGGACAGCAGTCGAGCGTTCGTCGTGGGCGCTCCGTCGATCCCCGACACGGTCATCGCAGTCATATCGTCCTCGCTCCTCGCCGGCTTCCCGGCCCCCGGAAATGCTGCGCACACCCGACCGAATCGGAACGGGTGTGCTGGTGAGAGATGGGACCCGACGGTACCTGCGGAACTTCGATTCCCCCACCTCTGACTGCTGTCGACTGACTCACAGGACCGATCAGGTAATCGATTCAGAACAATAGGAAGCGCTTTCCGCGATTGCGGTCCGTGACACCCGTCGGCCACGCGTAGTGACCTTCTCGAACGGGTACTACCGGGTGGCGCCCGCCACCGCAGCGGGCGTCACGGACCGTGGACCGGACCGCCCGGGGCGCGTAGTGTTTTGAACACGTTCAAAACCCGGGGGAGGGGCTCGATGGAAGCCGAGATGACCCAGTACGTCGCGCTGTTGGCGGTGTCGATCGGCCTGACGTTCCTGGTGGGTCGTCTCCTCGTCCGCGCCGGTGAGCCGTTCCTGCAAGAGGTGTTCCAGGACAGCAAGGTCACCCGCTCGGTCAACCTGCTGCTCTCGGTCCTGTTCCACCTGATCACGCTCGGCGTCCTGGCGATCATCTCGGTGAGTTCGGTGTCCGGCGACAACGCGCTGCAGACGTTCGTCGTCAAGCTCGGCGTCGTGCTGCTGACGCTCGGGGTCGCCTACGGCATCTCGATGCTCGTCCTGATCCGCGTCCGCGAGCGCAGGCGGGCCTCCCAGATCTCGGAGAACGTCCAGGAGCGCCTCGCCGAGCGGGGGATCAGCACCGGGCCGGCGCAGTCCACGCCGCCCGCGGTGGCACCACCGCCCGGTCGGCCGCAGCGGGGCAGCGAGCCCGGGGCGCAGTAGTGACGGCGGCGCAGTGACGGCGGCCCGGCGGCGCACCCGCGAGGCGATCGTCACCGCCGCGCTGGAGCTGTTCCGGGAGCACGGCTTCGAGGGCACCACGATGCGGGCGGTCGCCGACCGCGCGGGTGTCTCGGTCGGCAACGCCTACTACTACTTCTCCTCCAAGGACGAGCTGGTCCAGGGCTTCTACGACCAGATCGTCGCCGACCACCGCGCGCTCGCGCTGCCCGAGCTGGCCGGACGCCGCGACCTGGCCGACCGGCTCCGCAGCACGCTGCGGGCGTGGATCACCGTCGCCGAGCCGTACCGGGAGTTCGCCGGGCGCTTCTCCGCGGTGGCCGCCCAGCCCGGCAACCCGCTCTCGCCGTTCAGCCCCGAGGCCGGTCCGAGCCGCGACGCAGCCGTGGACCTCTACCGCGAGGTGCTCGCCGGATCCCGCACCGAGGTCGACCCGCAGCTCGCGCGCGAGCTGCCCGAGCTGCTCTGGCTCTACCACCTCGGCGTCGTCCTGTTCTGGGTGCACGACACCTCGCCCGGCGCCGCTCGCACGCAGCTGCTCGTGGACCGGACGGCACCGATGCTCGCCCGGCTCGTGCGGCTCTCGAAGCTGCCCGTGCTGCGCCCCCTGAGCCGCCAAGCGGTCACACTCCTCGAAGAGCTGCGCACCTGAGCCCCACACGGAGGGGCGGTCAGGGGTGCTTGCTGCTCAGGCCTGTCACCACCGTCACGGCTACCAGGACCAGTACACCCGCTCCTACCCAGGCGGTCGTTCCGACCGCGCCCGTGAACGCCGTGCGGGCCGAATCCAGCAGTTCCGCCGCCGGCGCGCCGGTCAGGCGCTGCGCCGTGTCGACGGCGCCGCCGAGCGTCTCGCGTGCGCCTGCGGCGTAGGTCGGTCCGACGCTGCCCGGCACCTCCACGCCGGCCCGGTACGCGGCCGACAGCACGCTGCCGAGCACGGCCGTGCCGAGCACCGCGCCGATCTCGTAGGCCGTCTCGGACACCGCGGACGCCGATCCGGCCCGGTCGGGCGGCGCAGCGGCGAGGATGGCGTCGTTCGTGATCGTCTCCGACAGCCCGACCCCGGCTCCGACCAGCACGCTCGCCACCAGCAGCACGGCGACGTCGGGCCCGGCGCCCAGCAGGGTGCAGAGCAGGTACCCGGATGCCGCGAGCAGCAGACCCACCGGCACGAGCACCCGCAGCGGGAACTTCCGGCCCAGCTGCGCGGCGGCCAGGCCGGCCACCATCGTCACCAGGAACCCCGGCACCAGCACGAGGCCGGCGTCCACCGGCGCGAGGCCCCGCACGAGCACGAGGTGCTGCGCGGAGAAGAACAGCAGCCCGGTGAGGGCGAACATCGTGGTGGCGTTGGCCAGCGCGGAGAGCCGCAGCACCGGCGAGGCGAACAGCGTGACGTCGAGCAGCGGCTCCTCGCCCGCGGCGCGGCGGGCCCGGGCGCGGCGCACGAACAGCACGCCCGCCACGACCGCGACGAGCAGCGCCGGCACGGTGGTCCCCGTCAGGCCGTCGTGCGCGACGAGCTTCACGGCCAGCACCGCCGGCACCATCGTCAGCAGCGACAGCAGCACGCCCAAGGGGTCGAAGCGCCCCGGATCCGGCCGGCGCGACTCGGGCAGCACGGTGGGCACGAGCACGAGCATCACCAGCATCACCGGCACGTTGACCAGGAACACCGAGCCCCACCAGAAGTGCTGCAGCAGCAGCCCTCCGACGATCGGGCCGAGCGCGGAGCCGGCGGCGAAGCCCGTGGCCCAGACCGCGACGGCGAGCCGGCGCTGGTTGCGGTCGCGGAAGAGCGTGCGCAGCAACGCGAGCGTGGCCGGCATCAGCATCGCGCCGAAGAACCCGAGCAGGGCACGCGCGGCCACGAGGTGCGCCGCGTCGGTGGCGAAGGACGCGAGGAGCGAGACCGCGCCGAATCCCGCCGTGCCGATCAGCAGCGTGCGGCGGCGGCCGATGCGATCCCCGAGCGTCCCCATGGTGACCAGGAGCCCCGCCAGCACGAGCGGGTAGACGTCCACCAGCCACAACAGTTGCGCCGCCGACGGCGAGAGCGCCGCGCTGATCGCCGGGAGCGCGAACCCGAGCACGGTGTTGTCGATCGTGACGAGCAGCGTGGGCAGGAGCAGCGCAGCGAGCCCGACCCACTCGCGGCGGCCGGCGCGAGCGGGAGCGGGCGAGGCGGGACGCTGGGCGGTGACGGTCACGGGATCCCTCGGTCGCAGGTGCTGATCTGTACCGTCTAGACGGTACAGATTCCCTGGTCATTCCCGGTGGTGGCGAGCGCCACCTAGGATCGTCGGGTGCCCAACGCCCGCGATCGCGTGCTCGACGCGTACGAGACGCTCCTGATCGACCACGGCGGCGCGGCCGTCACCCTCGACGCCGTGGCCGCGGCGGCCGGCGTGTCGAAGGGGGGCCTGCTCTACCACTTCGCCTCGAAGGAGGCCCTCTCCACCGGGCTGCTCGACCGGCTGCGGGACCGCAGCGCTGCCGACGCCGAGGCGATCCGCACCGCGCCCGAGGGGGCCGTCGCCTACTACGTCCGGACGTCCGCGCCGGGCGGCGCCGCGCCGGGCGGCCTCACCCGCACCTACCTCGCCGTGCTCCGGCTCGCCGACGGCACCGCGGCAGGCCAGGCGGTCCGCGACGCCCTCGCCGTGGTGGATGCCGACGGCTACGCCGCCCTGCGCGACGAGCTGCACGACCCGGTGCTGGCCTGGCTGGCGCAGCTCGTCGGCGACGGGCTCTACCTGCGCACGCTCACCGGCACCCCGCTGCCACCCGACCTGGGCGTGCAGGAGCTGCTGGAGCGCATGCGCCGGTACGCCCCCACCGACCCGCAGACCTGACCGCACGTCCGCTGATCCGAAAATGGGGTCGGGGACGGGCGATGTCACAGCGCGGCGCCCCGCATCGTCCTGGTGGCGTGCAGGAACTCTCGGAGGCACGGCTCCTCACGGAGTACCAGCTGGCGCGGGGCCGGCTCGTCGCCATCGCCCACGGCATCCTGGGCGACCTCGGCGAGGCCGAGGACGTGGTGCAGGAGGCGTGGCTGCGGCTGCGGCGCACGGCCGCCACGGACGCGATCGAGTCGGTGACCGGTTGGCTGGTCGTCACCACCTCGCGACTCGCGCTCGACGCCGTGGGCTCGGCCCGCAGGCGCCGCGAGACCTACGTGGGGCCCTGGCTGCCGGAGCCGATCGTCACGTTCGACCCGGTCGGCGCGCCCCCTCCGGGTGACCCGGCGGACCGCGTCACCCTGGTGGAGGCGGTCAGCACCGCGGTCCTCGTGGTGCTCGAGACGCTGACGCCCGCCGAGCGCACCGCGTTCGTCCTCCACGACGTGTTCGGCATGCCGTTCGGCGAGGTCGCCGACATCGTGGGCCGCACACCGTCCGCGGTCCGGCAGCTGGCCGCACGCGCCCGCAGGCACGTGCGCGAGGGCGCCCCGCGCTTCGACGCCGACCCGCAGCGACACCGCGAGGTCGTCGCCGCCTTCACCGCGGCGATGGAGGACGGCGACGTCCACGGGCTGCTGCACCTGCTCGACCCCGACGTCGTGCTGCACAGCGACGGCGGCGGACGCGTGCGCGCGGCGCGCAAGCCCGTGCACGGCGCCGACCGGGTGGCCCGCTTCCTGGCCGGCATCCAGCGCAAGCGTTCCTACCGGCCGTGGCCCGCGCGGATCAACGCGGGCCCCGGCGTGGTGCTCAGCCGGGACGGCAGGCCCGTGGCGGCCGTCTCGCTCACCGTCGTCGACGGGCGGGTCGCCCGCGTCGACATGGTGATCAACCCCGACAAGCTGGCGCGCACCGGCGCGCCGTGGAAGGACAACCCGTGACCACGCGACTGCGCATCACCGAGGTCCAGCCCAAGGCCTACCAGGCCATGCTCGGGCTGGAGAAGTACCTGGCCGACTGCCCGGTGCCACGTCAGGTGCTGCACCTGCTCAAGCTGCGCGTCAGCCAGATCAACGGCTGCGCGTTCTGCACGGACATGCACGCGTTCGAGCTCAAGGACGAAGGCGAGACCGACGAGCGGCTGTTCTCGGTGGTGACCTGGCGGGAGGCGCCGTGGTTCACCCCGGCCGAGCGCGCGGCGCTCGCCCTCGCCGAGGAGGCCACCCGAATGGGACCGGACGGCGTCTCCGACCCGACGTGGGCCGAGGCGCAGCAGCACTACGACCCGCCCGCGCTCGCCGCGCTGGTCACGGCGGTCGCCGCGATCACCGCCTGGAACGTCATCAACGTGGCCGTCCGGACCACGCCGGGCCTGCTGCGCACGGCCGCCGCGTAGGGGTACCGGCGGGGATGCCCGCCGGTCGGCGCCTCGCGCTACCGCGGCGCCAACAACGGGACGGCCGGGCGCAGCCACTGCATCTCGAGGCACTCCTGCACCACCCGGGCGAAGAGCCACAGCTCGACGCGCCCGGCGTCCAGGCCGGCCAGGCCGGCCATCCGCCGGGCGAGCCCGCGCGGGTCGGCGAGCAGCCGATCGCGGCAGTTCAGCATGTGCTGCAGCACGTCGTAGGCCGGGTCGCCGACGTAGGGCTTGGGGTCGATCACCAGCCAGGGCGCCCGTTCCGCGGAGAGCACGTTGTCCGCGTGCAGGTCGGTGACCAGCAGCCGCGCCGCGACGTCCTCGCGGGGCAGGCCGCGGAACAGTTCCATACCGGCGCGCGCGAGCCCGGGGTCGAGCGCGTCCGGCTCGGCGGCGTGGGCGCGGTCGAACCCGGCCGCCCACTCGTCGCACATCGAGCTGAGCGGGCGGAACGGGTTGTCCGCAGGCGGCTCGCGCCACAGCTGCGCCAGCACGCCTGCCACCACCTCGTCCTGCTCGGGCTCGGTCCGCGCCTGCTTCAGCGTGGTGCCGGGCCGGCAGCGCTCGAGCAGCAGGGCGGTGGTCGGGCCGTCCTCGTGCACGGCGTGGACCCGCACCGCGCCGCGCCCGTCCCAGAACCGCAGCCCGTGCGCCTCGTCGCGGCTCTCGTAGTGGGTCCACCCGACCTTCAGCACGAGTTCGCGGCCGGAGTCGTCGCGCGCGGGCGCCACCCACGACGCCGAGCCACCGGGCTGGAACGGCGGCCCGACCGTGAGCGACCAGCGCGCGGTGAGCGCCCCGACGACGTCCGGCAGCCGAGCGAGCCACTCCGTGCGCTCCGGCGTCCCCTCCTGCGCGACGGTCTCGACGAGCGTGATGGGCAACGGGAAGGACTGCACACCGCCATCCTGCCGACGCCGCCAATCGGATTGCCGGGACGGCGGGCCGCTCGCCACGATCCCCGCATGCTGCGCCCGCCGATCCCCGACATCCACGCCTTCTACGCCGAGCACTACGTCGAGGACGACCGGCTGCACACCACCGCGCACGGCCGGCTGGAGTACGAGCGCACGCGGGAGCTGCTGCGCCGCTACCTGCCGAACCCGCCCGCCCGGGTGCTCGACGTCGGCGGCGCCACCGGTGTGCACGCCCGCTGGCTCGCCGCGGACGGCTACGCGGTGCACGTCGTCGACCTGGTGCCCGAGCACGTCGCGGTCGCCGCCGCGCTGCCCGGCGTCACGGCCGCCGTCGGCGACGCCCGGCAGCTCGCAGAGCCCGATGCGCACGCCGACGCCACGCTGCTGCTCGGGCCGCTCTACCACCTCGTGGACCGGGCCGAGCGCGTGCGCGCCCTGCGCGAGGCCGCGCGCGTCACGGTGCCGGGCGGGCTCGTCGCCGCGGCGGTGATCAGCCGGCACTCCGTGATCCTCGAGATGGCCGCGCGGGCCCGGATCGACGACACGACCGAACCGCTGCTGCGGGAGATCACCGACACCGGCCACCACGACCCCCGGCTCGGCTTCACCACGGCCTACCTGCACCGGGCCGACGAACTGGCCGACGAGATGCGCGAGGCGGGGCTGCGGGAGGTGGGCGTCCACGGCGTCGAGGGTCCGCTGGGCTCGGTGCTGCGGGCCCTCGAGGACGGACCGGCGGCGGACCGGCTACCGGCGGCCCTCCGCGCCGCGCGGCTGCTGGAGGACGACCCTGCGCTCCTCGCGGCCAGCGCACACCTGCTCGGCATCGCCCGCGCCTGAGCTGCCGGCCCGCTCACACCGGGCAGCGCGCGTGCACCGGGCCCGCGACACGCGTGCACCCACACCGCGACTCGCGGAGTTGGGGGGCGGCGCCCCTCCGCGAGTCGGGGTCCGAGTGCGTGCGAGTCGCTGGCGCGGTGCGGGCTCAGCGGCCGGAGACCACTGCCTCCCGGGCGATCACCGGCAGCGGGATGGGCAGCCGGTGGACCGTGACGTTCCAGTACCGGGTCTCGGGATCGCCGGCCCGCCAGGCGTTGGCCAAGCGGGCGGTGACGTCGGCGTCCGTACGGCGGCGCGGACGCGGCCGCATGCCGCAGCGGCGGCGCACCTCCCGGTCCAGCGCGCGCCACGCGTCCTCGGCCGTGTTGTGCACGCTGACGGTGGCGGGCTCGTCCGCGTCCCCGACGAGCAGGGTGTAAGCGCTCACTACCTCGAACGACACTCCTCGCCCCTTCCCGGTCCCACGACCTGGCGACGACGCCTTCGCTCTGTCGGGGTAGTCAACGGCAAAGCGACACCGTCGGGTGCAGGTTGGGGTGACGACGCGCCGACCGGTGCGCCGACCGGCGGCGAACGGCCCCCTGGCAGTGACCCAGGACACGCCCACCCAACCGATCATCGGTACGGCCGTTCAGCGCTTCGCGGCGGGCGACTAGCGCCCGAGGGATACCGAGGACATGTTGAACTCCGGCACCCGGACCGGCGGCATCGCGGCGCGGGTGAACCAGTCCTTCCACTCCCGCGGGATCGTGCGCTGCGTGGCCCCGACCTCGGTGGCCCGGCGCAGGACGTCGAGCGGGGAGTAGTTGAAGCGGAAGTTGTGGTCGACCTCGCCGACCACCTCACCACCCTCCACGAGGTAGACGCCGTCGCGGGTCAGCCCGGTGAGCAGCAGGGTGGTGGGGTCGACCTCGCGGATGTACCAGAGGCAGGTGAGCAGCAGGCCGCGTTCGGTGCCCGCCACCAGATCCGCCGTGGACGCCGCCGACCCGCCGGTGAGCAGCAGGTTGTCCCCGGCCGGGGTGAATCGGGTGCCGAACTCGGCGGCCTCGGCCCGGGAGTAGACGAGCTCGCGGATCGCGCCGTCGGCGATCCACTCCACCCGGCGGGTGGGGGCGCCGTTGTCGAAGACCGAGATGCCGTCGCCGGAGCGCGCGGCCGTCAGGAACGGCTCGTACTCCAGCCCGGGAGCGGCCGGGTCGCTCGCCAGCGTGAGCGGCAGCGTCGTGAGCTCCTCCCCGACGCGCACGCCGTGCGGCCCGGCCAGCGCGCTGCGGCCCTCCTGCGCCGGCCGCCCCTCCATCGACCAGGCCAGGTAGACCATCAGGTCGGACACCGCCGAGGGCGGCAGCACGGTCTCGTAGCGACCCGCGGGCAGCGTGACGCGCCGCTGCCCCCAGTCCAGCCGCCGGCCCGCCTCGCCGGCCAGCGCCACCACGTCGACGTCGGTGAAGTCGGCGGTGGAGGCGCCGACCCACGCCGAGCTCGCGAGGTCCGGGGTCTTGGCGTTCAGCTCGACCGAGCCCGTGGGCTGCACCCACCGCCCGCGGATCCCGGTGGAGGTGCCCAGCCACACCGTGGAGAGCTCGTGGCTGGCGAAGCCGTACTGCCGGTGCGGGCCGCCGAGGACCTCGGCCAGGCCCTCGGCGAACCCGCCGAAGACCCCGATCGAGGTCTCGGCCGCCGGCTCGTCCCAGGCGGGGCCGGACGCCGCGGGCTCCAGCAGCGGGGCCGCGTCGTCCGCCGGACCGGCGTCGCGGGCCGCCGCCTCCGCCGCGCGCACGAGCTGTTCGAGCTGCGCGACGTCGGTGACGGCGACGCTCGAGCCGACCACGCCGGCCGCGACGCCCCCCTCCAGCGCGACGAAGGCGATCACCGTGGTGCGCCGCGACGTCGTGTGCCCGTTCGTCGTCATCGTCGAGTTCGCCCAGCGGAGCACGGCCTCGCTCGACTCCCGCACGAGCACCGCGCAGCCGTGCAGGTGCCCCGCCGCCGCGAGCGTGCGTTCGACGACCTCCTGCGGGCGGATGACGCCGGTCATCGGGCCTCCTCCTGCGTGTTCAGCACGTTCACGCCCCGGAACCGGGCCACCGGGCAGCCGTGGCTCACCGCGGCGATCTGCCCCGGCTGGGCCTTGCCGCAGTTCATCGCACCGTGCAGCTGCCACGTCGACGGCCCGCCGACCGCGTCCATCGAGCCCCAGAAGTCCGTGGTGGTGGCCTGGTAGGCCACGTCGCGCAGCTGCCCGGCGAGCTTCCCGCCCTCGATCCGGTAGAACCGCTGGCCGGTGAACTGGAAGTTGTAGCGCTGCATGTCGATCGACCAGGACTTGTCGCCCACGACGTAGATGCCGCGTTCGACGCCGGCGATCAGCTCCTCGGCCGTGGTGTCGCGCGCCGGGTCGGGCCGCAGCGACACGTTGGCCATGCGCTGGATGGGCACGTGGTGGGGTGAGTCGGCGAAGGCGCAGCCGTTGCTGCGGTCCAGGCCCAGCCGGGGCGCGAAGGTGCGGTCCAGCTGGTATCCGACCAGCACACCGTCCCGGACGAGGTCCCACTCGCCGGTGGCGACGCCGTCGTCGTCGAACCCGATGCTGGCCAGCCCGTGCGGCACCGTGCGGTCACCGGTGACGTGCATGTGCTCCGAGCCGTAGCGCAGCGTGCCGAGCTGGTCGGGGGTGGCGAAACTGGTGCCCGCATACGCCGCCTCGTAGCCGATGGCGCGGTCGTACTCGGTGGCGTGGCCGACCGACTCGTGGATCGTGAGCCACAGGTTGCTGGGATCGATCACCAGGTCGTAGGTGCCCGCCTGCACCGACGGCGCCGACGTCCTCTCTGCGAGGAACTCGGGGATCACGGCGAGCTCGCCGTCGAAGTCCCAGCCGCCGTGCCCGGTGAGGTACTCCCAGCCGCGCCCGACCGGTGGGGCGGTCGAGCTCATCGTCTCGAACCCGCCCGCCGCGCGGTCCACCGCGGTGGCGGTGATCGACGGCTCGATCCGCACGCGCTGCTGGAGGGTGCGGGTACCGGCGGTGTCGGCGTAGAACTTGTGCTCCCGCACCTGCGCGACCCCGACGCGCACGTGGTCGACGCCGTCGGCGGCCAGCAGCCGCTGCGACCACTCGGTGAGCAGCGCGATCTTCTCGCGCGTGGGCACGGCGAACGGGTCGACCTCGTACGGCGAGACCCACTCGACGTCGGCGTGCACCGGCTCGCCCGCCCGCTCGACGCGCTCGACCGCCACCGGCGCGAGCGTGCGCGCCACCACGACCGCCCGCTCCGCCGTGGCCGCCGCCCGTTCCGATGTGAGCTCGACGTGCGAGGCGAACCCCCACACACCGTCGACGATCACGCGCACCGCGAGCCCGAGCGTGGTGGTGTCGCTGACGGCACTGACCGAGCCGTCGCGCAGGTCGATGCCTTGGGACAGGATCCGCTCGACGCGCACGTCGGCGTGCTGGGCGCCGAGCTCGCGGGCCCGGCCCAGTGCGGCGTCGGCCAACGCGGCGAGCGGGAGCGCGCGGAACTCCGGGTCGATCCGGTCTGCGGGCATGTGCCCAACCTACTGATCGCCCACGCCCTCGATCACGCCGTCCACCGCCGGCGCGGGCGGCTCCGCCGGCCCGACCAGCCGCACCACCGCGTCCGGGCCGATGCGCAGCACCTGGTCGGCGAACCGGTCGCCGTCGAGGTCGACGGCCACCACGAGATCGATGCCGTCGGAGTCGAGCACGGTGTCGGGCCTGCCGTCCCCGTCGGTGTCGAACCCCGAGCCGACGTCGATGCCGGCGACGTCCTCGGGGACGTGCCCCGGCCCTCGGGGCTCATCCATCGTGCTCGCTCCCGGGATCGGCGGCCAGGCGCGCCAGCTCGCGCTCGACCGCGGCGCGGCGGTGCAGCACCGCGGTGTCGAGCGCGGCACCGGCCGCACGCTCCAGTTCGACGAGCCGGCGGTCCAGGTCGGCGTCGATGGCCGCGGCCGCCGCGGTGAGGACCTGCTCGGCGCCGCGGTGCAGCCGCGCCCGCTGCGCGGCGGTGCGCCGGGAGACGGCGGCGACCACGACCGCGGCGGCGCCGGCGCCCACCGCGAGGGGCGTGAGCGCGGCACCCCCCAGTGCGGGCAGCCCGAGCAGCGGCAGAACCGCCAGCGGGAGCAGCGCCAGCCTCCACAGCGCGGCGCCCTCGACCACCCCCGTCAGGAGCGACGGGACCGGGTCGAGCGGCTCCGGGGCCGGCGGGACGCGGACGGCCCGCGGAGGCGGCAGCGCCGGGAAGCCCGGCTCCATCGCCAGCCCGCGTTCGGTGGCGATCCGTCGCAACGGCGGGCGCAACCCCTCTCCCCACGCGAGGGCGACCGCCGCGCCCACCGCGGCGACGGCGTCCTCGAGCCGGGCCGGGAGCCGCTCGCGGACCTGCCGGTCGCCCCTGCGGACGTGCGCAGCCACCTCCCGCCGCAGCGCCGCGAGCGCGGCGGCGGCCTGACCGGCGGCCGCCAGCCGGCTCAGGGCCAGGCAGCTGCGCAGCTCCCCGCGGTGCCCGCCGCCGAGCCGGGCACGCAGTTCCCGCAGCTCGGCACGGCGCGCCCGCACGGCATCGGCGTAGCGATCCGGCATGGACCCAGGCTCGCAGCTCCCGGCGCCGTGGGGGCCGGAACGGCCGGGAACGTGTGCACCTGCAAACGGTCCGGATCGGCGCCGGTCCCAGCGGCACCACCCGGTGGTCCTCCGGTTCCCGGGTCCCCCCACGCCCCGGGAACCGGAGGGATGGCACGCGGGCGCCCCCGCGGCCCGCGCAGCCTGCGCCGCAGCGGCCTGCCGGTGCTGCGAGGAACCCCTCCGTCCCCGCAATGCCCGGCGGCGTGGCCGCAGCTGCGGCTCCGAGCATGCGGGCACGTCGACGTCCGGAGGTCCGTAGAGATACCCGGATCAGGTCACGCCTGGGTCACGGCGGCGGCCGACCCGTCACACCTGCGTGCGACGGCACGCGCAGACCGCCGTTCCACCTGGTCGCAGAGGGTACAGGGGAGTCGGAGCGGTCGCGGACGCCACCACCCCAGCGGGCGAACCACGGGTCGGGAGCAACCACTCTGCGGGTTCGCGCGTCCTCCATGGTGTGACGACGGTCCTGCGCCCCCACAGCGCACCCCCGTACGGGCGACCCGATCGCCCCGACCCGCAACCCGTCCCGGGCCTCTTCGTTGTCCCGGTGGAGCGGACCCGTCTGGAGGATGTGTGAGCGCCGTTTCATCCGCCCGTGTGGCCACGTACAGCGGGCAGGCCCCGGCCGCCCCTGCGCACGCGCACCGGCCCACCCGCAGGCCTGGGCCGCAACCGCAGCCGCATCGGACCCGCACGCCGTTCCCGACGGTGTCGGTGATCGTGCCGACGCGCAACGAGGCGCGGAACCTGGAGATCGTGCTGCCCGCCATCGCGGCGGTGCGACCGACCGTCCACGAGATCATCGTGGTGGACGGCAACTCGACCGACGGGACGATCGAGACGGCCCAGCGGGTCCTGCCATGGGTGAAGATCGCCCAGCAGACGCGCAAGGGCAAGGGCAACGCCATGGCGTGCGGGTTCGCCGCGGCCACCGGCGACGTCGTCGTGATGTTCGACGCCGACGGCTCCGCCGACCCCGCCGAGATCCCCGCGTTCGTGTCCGCGCTGGTGGCGGGCGCCGACTTCGCCAAGGGCAGCCGCTTCACCCCCGGCGGCGGCAGCGACGACATCACGCTGCTGCGCAAGAGCGGCAACGCCGGGCTCAACGGCGTCGCGAACGCGCTGTTCGGCACGTCCTACACCGACCTCTGCTACGGCTACAACGCGTTCTGGGCGGACCTGCTCCCCCTGCTCGAACTGCCGCCGGTCGATGCGCCGGCTCCCGTCGAGGGAATGCTCTGGGGCGACGGCTTCGAGATCGAGACCGTGCTGAACTGCCGGATCGCCGCGGCCGGGCTGAAGATCACCGAGGTGCCGTCGATCGAGCGGCAGCGGGTGTTCGGGGACACCAACCTGCGCACCTTCGCGGACGGCGCGCGGGTGCTGCGTACTCTTCTTGCCGAGCACCGGCGGGCCGACCGCCGCTCGAACATCAGCGCCGCGCGCGACCGCCGCTTCTGAGCCGACGGTCGCCCGGTGAGAGGAGACCGCCAGTGAGCAGTCCGGTCGTCACCGCGACCGTCGTGATCTGCGTCTACACCGAGAAGCGGTGGGACGACATCGTCGCGGCCGTGCGTTCGGTCGCCGCCCAGGACGTGCGGGCGGCGGAGACACTGGTGATCGTCGATCACAACCCGGCGCTGCTCTCGCGCGCGCAGCAGGAGTTCGGGCCCCACGGTGTGCGGGTCCTGCCGAACGCCCACAAGCAGGGTTTGTCGGGGGCGCGCAACACCGCCATCGCCGAGGCGGCGGCCGACGTGGTCGTCTTCCTCGACGACGACGCGGAGGCCCGGCCCGGCTGGCTCGCCGCGCTCCTCGCGCCCTACAGCGACCCGACGGTCGCGGGCGTGGGCGGGGTCGCGCACCCGCGCTGGCCCACCAACCGGCCACGCGTGCTGCCCAGCGCAGCGCCATACGACCCGAACGCCACCGGCGAGCTCGACTGGATCGTCGGCTGCACCTACACGGGCCAGCCCGGGTTCCAGACCGAGGTGCGCAACCTCATGGGCTGCAACATGTCGTTCCGACGCGAAGTGTTCGCCCGGGTCGGCGGCTTCGCCGAGGACATCGGGCGCATCGGGAAGAACCCGCTGGGCTGCGAGGAGACCGAGCTCTGCATCCGCGCCCGGCAGGCCTACCAGCGGGCGGGCGAGAAGATCCGGATCGTGTTCGAGCCCGCCGCGGTCGTCGACCACCGGGTCAGCACCGACCGCGTCGAATGGGCCTACCTGCGGCGGCGCTCCTGGTCGGAGGGCCTGTCGAAGGCCGCCGTCTCCAAGCTCGTGGGCAGCGAGGACGCGCTGTCCACCGAGCGCAGCTACGTGGCGAAGGTGCTCCCCACCGCGGTGCTGCGCGAGCTCAAGGAAGGCCGGGTGTCGTCGGCCTTCGCCGTCGTCACCGCACTGGCCTGCACGGCCGCCGGCTACGCCCGCGGAAAGCTGCCCGGCGCCACCGCCGGGGTGCGGCTCCCGGCCGCGCAGGCGCCGACCGCCCGCCCGACCAGTGGTGGCTGACGCGCCGCACCGCCCGATCACCAGCTTCGTCCACCACCGCAGCAGGCTCACCGAGGGCCAGCAGCACGCGTGGGACCGCTGGTGGCCCGAGCGCGGCCGGGACGTCGCCGACCTGCTCGGCGGCGCGGAACCGTACGACCCGGCGTCCTGGTTCGGGCGCACCGCGCCGCTCGTGCTGGAGATCGGGTCAGGGATGGGGGAGTCGACGGCGGCGCTCGCGGCCGCCGCGCCGGACGTCGACCACATCGCAGTGGAGGTCTACGAGCCCGGGCTCGCCCAGCTGCTGATGCGGACCACCGAGCTGGGGCTCACCAACGTGGCGCTGCTGCGCGGCGACGCCGTGGCCCTGCTGCGCGAGCGCGTGCCGCCCGCGTCGCTGGCCGGAATCCGGATCTTCTTCCCGGACCCGTGGCCCAAGCGGCGGCACCGCAAGCGCCGGCTCGTCCAGCCGGAGTTCGTGGCGCTGGCGGCGTCGCGACTGGTGCCCGGCGCCACCCTGCACCTCGCCACGGACTGGGACGACTACGCCGTGCAGATGCGCTCGGTGTGCGACGCCGAGCCGGCGCTGCGCAACACCGCGGCGGACGAGCCGGGCGGCTGGACACCGCGCCCGGACTGGCGGCCGGTCACGAAGTTCGAGCAGCGGGCCCGCCTCGAAGGCCGCGAGGTGCACGACCTGATCTACCGCACCCACGAGTCGCGGCCCTAGACCCGCGAGTCGGGGCCCCACCCCCGCGAGTCGGGGCCCCACCCCCGCGAGTCGGGGCCCCACCCCCGATGCTCCTATGGAAGTCAACCCGTGATCTGAAGATCTTGGTGGCTGTGGGTTAGGGCGGTGTAGACCTCGCGGGCGACGTAGCGTTTGAGGCATCGGA
>NZ_NKYF01000020.1 GCF_002262885.1 Pseudonocardia sp. MH-G8
CACCTGGACGCCGCCACCGGTGCCGCGCAGATCCGCGGCGGGCCGGAGGTTCCGGCGGCGACGGTGGAGCGGCTGGCCTGTGATGCGCGGGTGCAGGTGTTGCTCGAGGACCGCGCCCGCAACAGGCTCTACCTGGGCCGATCTCGGCGGTTGGCGTCGCCGGCGCAGATCGCGGCGCTCACCTCCCGGGACGGGGCACGGTGCCAGTTCCCGGGCTGTGCCCATACCCGTCACTTGCACGCCCATCATCTGGTTCCGTGGCGGGTGGGTGGTCGTACCGACGTCGACAATCTGATCTTGGTGTGTTCGTATCACCACGGTGTAATCCATGATCACGGCTACCGCATTCACCGGCTGGGTGACCGGTGGCAGTTCCTACGCCCCGACGGCTCCGCGGTCCCGGCGGTCGGGCCGGTGTTGAGCGGTCGGGCCGAGCGTTTGGTCGAGATGCACGCCCGGGCCGGATCGAGGGTGCGACGTTGACCCCGAACTGGTTCGGCGAGCGTCTGGACCCGGAGCCGATCCTGGATGCGCTGCTCCCGCGCCGGCCCCGGGCCCGGGCGGCGGCCTGACCGCGTTCCGCGGAACGCACCCAGCCCCCGACGAGGACACCGACGGACCCACCGCCAGGCGCGCACACCCACTCCCGCTGTGGCCAGGTACACGGCCAGCCGCGCGAAGTCGCCCGGCGCGCCCCGGCGGCGGTGCGGCATCCGCTTCATGACGGCGGCCCTCCACGCCCGGTCCCGGCCGGCCCGCGCCCATATGCTGGCTCGATGAGCACGGCAGCCGACCCGCCGCCCGGTGGCGCCCCTGCGCTCCCGCGAGGCGCCGGCCGGGAGGCCATCACCGGTGCGGCGCGCGAGATCTTCGCCGACCGCGGGTACCACGGCACGTCGATCCGAGACATCGCCAAACGCGCCGGACTGTCACTTTCGGCCCTCTACTACTGGCACCCCAGCAAGCAGCACCTGCTCGCCGCGCTGATCGAGGAGAGCACGCACGACTACTTCCAGCGTTGCGACCGGGCGCTGCGCGAGGTCGGCGACGACCCGGCCGACCGGCTGCGCGCGATGGTGCGCGCCACCGTGGAGTACCGCGTGCGCCGGCGTGTGGAGAGCAACATCGGCAACCTCGAGTGGCGCAACCTGGAGCCGGAGAACCGCGAGCGCCTCGACGGGCTGCGCCGCGCGGCCAGCCAGCTGTGGGCCGACATCATCGAGGACGGCGTGGCGCGCGGCGCCTTCCGCTGCGCACACCCCGACGACGCCCGGCGCGCCGTGGTCGCGGCCTGCAACGCGATCGCCCAGTGGTACGAGCCCCACGGCGACATCGACCTGCCCCACCTCGCCGACCGCTACACCGCCATCGCACTGCGGATCGTCGACCACCACCGCTGATCCGCCCTCCCGATCCCGGGCGGAAGCGTCGCTTCGCACATCCAGTGGTCACTTCGCACAGGGCGGGCCTTGTCTGAAGTGAATATCGGCGCGCGCCGTGTGTTCGGCGGGTTCACCAGCCCGGCCACGTGGCGCGCAGCGCCTTCTTGTCGACCTTGCCGTAAGGCGTCACCGGGAGCGCGTCGATCCTCCGGTACGCCTTGGGCCGCTTGTACGCGGCGAGCTCCGCCCGGCACGTCGCCGCGGCGGCCGGCTCGTCGAAGCCGGCTCCGGACGCCACCACGAACGCGACGACCGCCTCTCCCCAGTCGGGGTGCGGCACGCCGGCGACCGCCACCTGGGCGACGCCGGGACAGCCCTGCACGACGTTCTCGACCTCGGTGGAGTACACGTTCATCCCGCCGCTGATGATCATGTCGTTCTTCCGGTCGAGCAGGTACACGTAGCCTTCGACGTCCATCCGGCCCAGGTCGCCGGTGTGCAACCAGCCGCCGCGCAGCGTCTCGGCCGTCTTCTCCGGCAGCCCGTGATAGCCCGCCATCACGTACGGCGCGCGGGCGCACACCTCCCCGGGCTCGCCCGCCGGCACCGGGGCGCCGTCCTCGTCGAGGATCGCGACCTCGGCCAGTGACGCGGCCCGTCCGCAGCTCCCGAGGCGCTCGGGGTGGGCGGGGTCGTGGTCCTCACGCGTGAGGCGGGTGAGGAAGTTCGGGGCCTCGGTCTGCCCGTAGAGCTGCATGAACACCGGCCCGAGCCGGTGCAGCCCCTGCTCGAGGCGCTCGCGCGTGATCGGGGCGGCGCCGTAGAGGATCGTGCGCAGCGAGGACAGGTCGAGCTGCCGCCCCTCGGCCCGGTCGAGCAACCGGTAGATCATCGTCGGGACCATGAACAGGAACGTCGCGCGGTCGCAGGCGATCCGCTGCAGCACGGCCTCGGGGTCGAACCGGCGCTCCAGCAGGTGCAGCGCCCCTTTGAGCAGGCCCGCCTGCAACACGAACCCGGCCGAATGCGGCAGGGGCGAGGTCAGCAGCAGGCGCTCGTCGTCGCCCAGCGCCATCTCGACGGCATGCGCCAGGATGTTCACCGCGAGCCCGCGCTGGGTGTGCACCACGCCCTTCTGCCGGCCGGTGGTGCCTCCGGTGTAGGCGATCATGCCCACGTCCCCGCCCGCGACCGCGACGTCGGGGGGCGCGTCGGCGTCGGTGCCGGCGAACACGTCGAGCCATGCCGTGGTGCCGGGCACGTCGCCGTCGCCCACCAGCACCACCGTGTGCAGCGCCGGCGCGTCCGCGGCGAGGGCCGCAGGGGCCATGCCCTCGTCGGCGAGCGCCACGACCGCGCCGGAGTCACACAGGATGTAGGCGATCTCCGACGGCGAGAGCATGTCGTTGATCGGCACCTTCGCCGCCCCGCAGCGCAGCACCGCCTGGTCGGCGATCACGTACTCGGCCCGGTTGGACATCATCAGCGCGACCGGGGTGCCCGGCCCCACACCGGCAGCCACCAGTGCGTGCGCGAGCCGGTTCGCGTCGCGGGCCAGCTCCCGGTAGGACCATGTGCGGTCCGCGAACACGAGGGCCGGGCGCTCGCCGAACCGGTCGAGCGCGCTCGCGAACAGCGTGCGCAGGGTCAGGTCGGGCGGATGCGCGGTGGTCATAGGGTCCCCTCGGTGGCCGGAGCCGAGCGGCTCGATCGGATGTCTACTCGCCGCTCCACACCGGCGCACGCTTCTCGGCGAACGCGCGGGCACCCTCGATCGCGTCCTTCGACGACGAGACCGGCCCGGCGACCTCGGCCTGGCGCTCCCACCGCTCCTCGTCCGACCAGCCGGGGGCCGAGGCCACGATGCGCTTGCTCGCCCGGACCGCGAGCGGGCCGTTCGCCGAGATCTCACCGGCGAGCGCGATCGCCGCGTCGAGCGCGGTGCCGTCCGGGACGAGGCGGTTGACCAGGCCCAGCTCGCGCGCCCGCGTGGCCGGGATGTGGTTGCCGAGCAACGCCAGCTCCATCGCCTGGTGGTACGGGATGCGCCGGGGCAGGTGCAGCAGCCCACCCGCGGCGGCGACGAGGCCCCGCTTGACCTCGGGGATGCCGAAGGTGGCGCCCTCGGCGGCCACCACGAGGTCGCACGCGAGCACGAGCTCGAAGCCACCGGCCAGCGCGTACCCCTCGACCGCGGCGATCAGCGGCTTGGCGGGCGGCTGCTGCGTCACGCCGGCGAACCCCCGCCCGGGCACGACCGGGCGCTCCCCGCGCACGAACGCCTTCAGGTCCATGCCGGCGCAGAACGTGCCGCCCGCGCCGGTCAGCACCCCGACACGCAGCCCGGGGTCGGCGTCGAGCCGGTCCATCGCCTCGGCGATCCCCTGCGCCACGGCCGCGGTCACCGCGTTGCGGGCCCGCGGACGGTCGATGGTCACCACGAGCACGCCGTCGGCGGGCGTGCTCACCAGCACCTCGGGGGCGTCGGCTACCTCGGGGGCGTCGGCGGCCATGTCTCTCCTCTCGATCGGTGTGGTCGGCACGTCACGCTCCCCCGGCCTCGGCGGCCGTCTCGGCCCGCAGTGCCGCCCGGCTCAGCTTGCCGGTCGGGGTGCGGGGCAGCTCGCGGAAGGCGATCGAGGTGGGGCACTTGAACCCGGCCAGCCGGGCCCGGCAGTGCGCAAGCAGCTCCTGCGGCCCGACGTCCGCGCCGGTGTGCGGCTGGACCAGCGCCGCCACCCGCTGCCCCCATTCCGCGTCGGGCACCCCGATCACGGCGGCGTCGGCCACGGCGGGGTGGGTGAGCAGCACGGACTCGACCTCGGCGGGGTAGATGTTCACCCCGCCGGAGATGATCAGGTCGGAGCGCCTGTCGCTGAGGAACAGCCAGCCGTCGGCGTCGAGGTGGCCCAGGTCGCCGACCGTGAACAGGTCCTCTCGGCGGACGGCCGCGGTCTTCTCCGGCGCCTTGAAGTACTCGAAGGCGTCGCCGCTGCGGAACCAGATGGTGCCCACCTCGCCCGGCGGCAGCGGGGAGCCCTCGTCGTCGAGGATCACCACCTCGCTGCCCTCCCACGCCCGCCCGACCGTGCCCGGGTGCTCCAGCCACGCATGGGGACCCACGTACGTGCCGCCGCCCTCGGTGGCGGCGTAGTACTCGTACAGCACCGGGCCGAGCCAGTCGATCATGCCCTGCTTGACGGCCACCGGGCACGGCGCGCCCGCGTGCACGATCCGGGTGAGCGAGGACAGGTCGGCGCCGCCGCGCTGCTCCTGCGGCAGCGCCAACAGGCGGTGGAACATGATCGGGACCATGTGCGTGGCGGTGACCCGGTGGCGCGCCACCAGCTCGAGGAACAGCGGCGGGGTCCACTTGTCCATGAGCACCAGCGGGTGCCCCAGGTGCAGGGCCAGGTTCCCGTAGGCGTTGGGGGCGGCGTGGTAGAGCGGTGCCGCTACCAGGTGCACGCCCGACCCGGCCGCCCAGCCCTGCTCCCCGGGCCTGCCCAGCATCCGCGGCAGGATGTCCAGCCTCGCCGCGAAGCTCTCCTCGGGGCCCGCCTGCGGCAGCGGCTTGCGCACGCCCTTGGGCCGGCCGGTCGTCCCGGACGTGTAGAGCATCACCGACCCCTGGCGCCTGCCCTCGGGAGGCGTGACCGGCATGCCCTCGAGGAGATCCTCGAGCGGGCGGAAACCGGGGAACGCGGGCACCGCGAACCGGCGCTGCGTGGGGAGCCCGGCCTCGTCGGCAGCCGCGGTGGCCGCGTCGGCCAGCCGCGGCCCGGTGAGCAGCAGCTTCGCCTCGCTGTCCGCGAGGATGTAGGCGAGCTCGGGCGCGGTCAGGTGCCAGTTGAGCGCGGTGAGGTAGAGCCCGAGCTGGCTCGTGGCCAGCTGCAGGGCCACGAACGCGCGGTGGTTGGGCAGCGCGACGGCCACGGTGTCACCCGCCACGAGCCCCTGCGCGCGCAGCCCGTGGGAGAGGCGGTGCACCAGGTCCCGCAGCTCGCCGAACCGGGTGCGCGACCCGTCGACGTCCACGATCGCGAGCCGCTGCGGATCGGCGTCGGCGATCTCGAAGAACCCCAGCCCGCCGCGCACCCGGTACGCCTCGGCGAGATCGACCCGCTCCCCCGCGTCCTGCTGCTGCACCGTCGCAGCTCCCCTCGTCGCCCGCGCCACCCGCCGTTACTGAGCGATCGTTCAGAAGGTCGATGCTGCCGACCGGCCCCCGTCCTGTCAATCAGTCCGTCGGCGGTGCCCGCCGGCCCGCCCGGGACTCATCGAACGCTCACCCCACTCCGGCAGGCCGCATGTCCCTCCAGGCGTCGAGGACCGCAGGATCCTGCATGTCGATCCACGCACTCACGTCCGAGTGGGTCGCGCAGACCGTTTCGGGTTGCACGCACACCTCGGCCATGAACCGCGCGATCGCGTCCGAGAACCCGCCGCCCGACCAGCGGTTGAAGTGGTTGCCGAGCACGAGCGGCGCGCGGTTGCCGTTCAGCGCGGCGGCGTAGGCGCCGCGGTAGGCGTCGAGCGCCGCGTCGCGGAACTCGATCGCCCTCTCCGGCTCGTCGCGGCCGCCGTTGAGCGCGAGCCACAGGTTGTAGTCCATCAGCAGCACCTGCTCCCCCAGCGCCTCCACGCGGACCGAGGGCATCCAGAAGACCCGGATCCCGTGCGACCTCGTCGGCCAGACGATGCCGTCGGCCGGGCGGCTGGCGTCATAGGTGAGCCCGTGCTCGCGCATCGCCGGGTAGGCCTGCGACCACTTCCCCTCCAGGCACGGCGTCCGGCCGCCGCGCACCGGGTCCAGGTCCAACCCGCGCTCCCGCGCCGCGTCCACGAACGCGGAGAACTGCGCAAGCTCCGACGTCCACGCCGCCCGCGACCAGGACCCGACGCCCGGGGCGTCGCCCGCGCAGAAGTGCCCGTTGTAGTGGGTGCCGATCTCGTGGCCGCGCCTGCGCGCCTCCATGAGGTCGGCGATCAGCACGTCGATCTCCTCGCGCGACCCGCCGAAGCCGATCGCCGAGCTGCCCGCGGTGTGCCCCGGAGCCCGGTAGCGCGTGCGCTCGTCGTCGGGCACGAGGTAGACGCCCGACAGGAACCCGGTGAACCGCGCCTCCGCCTGGGCCGCCACCGCCAGCATCTGCTGCCAGTGCCGGTGCGAGCCGGCGCCGTCGAAGGAGAAGAGCACGAACTGCGGGGGCCGTTCGCCCGGTGCGAGCGGCCGCATCCACTGCGCGAGCCGCGCGCCCGCCCTGTCGACCTGGGCCTGGACGGGATCGGCTGTCGCGTCGCGATCCGGTGCGGGCGCGGCCGGCGCGGCCGCCGACGGCGGCGGGAACTGCTGGCCGACGAGCAGCACCAGCACCAGGACGAGCGCTCCCGCGAGGAGCAGCTGATCGCCCAGCCGCAGGCGCCGTCGGCCCGCCCGTCTCCCGTCGCGTCCCACCCGCCACCTCCGTCGCCCTGACCGCATCGTGCGCACCAGGAAGGCGACACGCCGCGCAGGTCGCCCGGCCGAGGGGCCGGAACAGCCCGAACGAGTGGGTCACAGATCATGATCGCCTGCTCTGCAATTCAGTGGTTGCACGTAGAAGAGTGATGTGCAACCCTCTTATTGCACACAGACCCCGCTGGAGGGAACACCATGAGCGAGACCACGTACACCGAGGCGGAGCTGGCCGAGCTCGACAGCATCGCTCGCCAGATCGACATCGACGCGCCGGCAGATCGCGTGTGGGAGCTCGTCGCGCGGCCCGGCTGGTACGTCAACGACGGCGCCGTCGAGCCCGAGCCCGACCTGAGGTACGAGGGCGACGTCGCGGTCGTGACACTCGCGCCGCACGGGGAGTTCCGCTTCCGGACGGTGCAGCTGGACAAGCCGCGCTACGCCGCGTTCCGCTGGCTGAGCACACCGTCGCGCCCCGTCTCCGAGGGCACGCTCGTCGAGTTCTGGATCGACGAGCGCTCCGGCGGCGGGGTGACGCTGCGCGTCCTGGAGAGCGGGTTCTCCACCCTCTCCGAGGACCCGGCGGCCTGGCTGAAGGAGCGCGAGGGCAACGACCGCGGCTGGGCGGAGGAGCTGGGCTGCGCCAAGGCGTTCGTCGAGTCAGGGGCTGCGCAGGCAGACGCGGGATCATGAACGTGCAGGACCTCCCGACCATGTGCGCCGCGCTGAGCGACCCGACCCGCTGGGAGATCCTCGCGCGGCTCGGGCACGGCGCGATGTCGGCCTCCGCACTGGCCCGGGTCCTCCCGGTGAGCAGGCAGGCGATCGGCAAGCACCTCGAGGTGCTGCGTGAGGTCGGGCTCGTCGAGCCGGAGCAGCGCGGGCGCGAGGTCGTCTACCTCGTCGTCGGCGCCCGGCTGAGCTCGCTCGCCCACGAGCTGGACCGGATCGGCCGGTCATGGGACAGCCGCCTGCTGCGGATCAAGCAACTGGCCGAGCAGCCCGACGAGGACCCGCCGCCCCGGTCCTGATCGCCGCACACCCCCTACGACGACGGGTTCGCGCGGCGAGGCCGCACGCGCCTCGCCGCGTGACCCCGCATGCCCGACGTCCCCTTCCACCCACGACGAGATCGGCAGGTCTCAGCATGTCCATCCCGACGACCGACACGACCACCGACTCCCGCACGGGAGGACGACGGAGCACCACGCCCACCGGACGCACTGCGGCGATGCGGGCCGGACCGGGGTTCGTGCTCGCCCTCGTCTGCACCGCCACGGCGATCGTGGGCATCGACGGGGCCATCGTGAACGTCGCGCTCGCCTCGATCCAGCACGACCTCGGTGTCGATCACGCCGCGCTGCAATGGGTGGTGGTGGCCTACGGCCTGTTGCTGGGCGGGTTCCTCCTGCTCGGCGGGCGGATGGCCGACCAGCTCGGACGGCGACGCGTCTTCCTGACCGGCATCGCCGTCTTCACCGGCGCCTCGCTGCTGGCCGGGATCGCGCCGCACGCCGGTCTGTTGATCGCGGCACGTGCGGTCCAGGGAGTGGGCGCGGCACTGGTCGTACCGGCAGCGCTGTCGCTGCTGGCCGTCACGTTCGCCGAAGGTCCCGAACGGGACCGCGCCGTGGGCCTCTTCGGGGCTGTCGACGGCGTGGCCGCGTCGGCCGGGGTCGTCGTGGGCGGGCTGCTGGCCGCCGGTCCGGGCTGGCGGTGGGCGTTCCTCATCCACGTGCCGGTCGGGATCTCGCTGCTCGTGGCCGCCCTCGTCCTCCTGCCCGCGGATCGCGCCGAGGAGCGCGCTCCCCGCCTCGACGTCGCCGGAGCCGTCACGGTGACGGGTGGCCTGCTGGTGTTCGTCTACGCGTTGCACCACGCTGCGGGTCACGGCTGGTTCACCTGGTCCGCCCTGGTGACGTTCACCGCGGCCGGCGCGCTGCTGGCCCTTTTCGTCCGGATCGAAGCACGGGCGACCGCTCCGCTCGTGCCCGCCGCACTGCTGCGCAACCGCACGCGGGTGACCGCGAACGTCACCGCCTTCCTCGCGTTCTCCGCGCTCCTGTCGTTCATCTTCATCGGTTCGCTGTTGATGCAGCAGGCGCTGGGCTACTCGCCGGCGATCGCGGGCGTGGCGTGGCTGGCCACGACGGTCACCCTCTTCGTGGCGGCCATGACGGGCAGTCGGCTCGTCGCCCGGATCGGGGGGCGCGGGCTGCTGATCGCCGGGATGTCGCTGGTCGCCGTCGGGGCGTTCTGGATGACACGGGTCCCCGCCGACGCCGGCTACGTCACGGACCTGCTGCCCGCCTTTCTGCTCGCCGGGGTCGGTTTCGGGTTCTGCGGACCCGCGCTGCAGCTCGGCGCCCTGTCCGGGGTATCGCGATCGGATGCCGGGCTGGCGTCCGGACTCGTGGAGACCTCGCGCGAGATCGGCGGCGCGGCCGGGGTCGCGGCGGTGTCAACGGTGCTCGTCACGGGCTCGGACCTCGACAGCTTCCACGCCGCCTTCACGGTCGTCGGTGTCCTCGCCGTCCTCGGCGTGGTCGTCGCCGCCACCGGATTCGCGCGGAAGGGAGAGATGTCATGAACGCACAGTCCGTGCCCGCGGTCGTCGACCGGGCAGTGTTCCAGGCGGAGCTCGACGGGCTGCGGCTGCGGGAGAAGGCGCACACCCGGGAGGGCGATGCGATCGCCGCGGCCCGGCGGCGCCTGCCGATGGTCGAGGTGGACGCCGGTCAGGAACTGGTCGGGCCCGATGCCACCGCCACCCTGCTCGACGTCTTCGAGGGGCGCAGGCAGCTCGTCGCCTACTTCTTCATGTGGGCCGACGGCCGCCCTGCCCAGGAGCAGTGCGAGGGCTGCACGTTCTACAACGCCCAGCTCCACGAGCTCGCCCACCTGCACTCCCGCGACACCACGTTCGCCGTGCTCTGCCAAGGACCGTACGCGCAGAGCGTCCGGTACCGCGATTTCATGGGCTGGGACCTGCCGTGGTACTCGGCGCAACCGTCGCTCGACTCGCTCCTCGTCGGGCGTGAGATCGGCCTGTTCCACATCGTGTGCTACCTGCGGGACGGCGACCGCGTCTTCGAGACCTACTGGACCCACTCGCGTGGCGTCGAGGCGATGGACAACAGCTACGGGCTACTGGATCTCACCGTCTACGGGAGGCAGGAGCCCTTCGAGGACTCCCCGCCCGGCTGGCCGCAGCCATGGGGGAGCGAACGCGGGCACCCCCATCCCTACCGCGTGAACGGACGTCCCATCAGCCAGTGGGCACGGGTGGAAGCGGGTCGTTCCGACGACCTCACCGCCCGGAGGTAGGTCAGTTGACGTAGCCACCTCGCGACGGCGGCAGCGCGGAGTTCCGGTCATCCGCGCGATCCCCTGAGGGGGCCCCAGTTCCTACCGTTCCTGCAGGCCCGGAGCTCGTCGGGGCCGGTGTCGGCCGTCACAGGCGGTCGTAGGGATGGGGGCCGCTGACATGACTTCCGAAGCCGACCGGGCTGCGCCGGACGCGGTGGCGCACCCGCCCCGCCCCGGGGTGTCGCCGCGGCAACTGCTGGCTCGGGCGCTGCGCGGTGCCAGCTACGAGGTGCTGCCCTTCCGGAGCACCGAGGAGGCGGTGGTCACCCACGTCCCGCGCGAGGTGGCGCTGACCGTCACGACCACGGAGGCGAAAGGGCTGGAGCGCACCCTCGACCTCGCCGAGAGCCTGTCCCGGCACGGGTACGGCGTCGCACCCCACCTCGCGGCCCGGCTCGTCCGGGACAAGGCGCACCTGACCGACGTCGTCGCCCGGCTCGGCGAGGCGGGCGTCACCAGCGCGTTCGTGATCGCGGGCGACGCCCCCGAACCCGCCGGCCCGTTCCCCGACGCGCTGTCCCTGCTCGAGGCGCTCGACGCGCTGGGCCGCCCCTTCCGCTCGGTCGGCATCGCCGGCTACCCGGAGGGCCACGCCCGCATCGACGACCACCTCATCGAGAAGGCCCTGCACCGCAAGGCGCCCCACGCCACCCACGTCCTCACGCAGCTGTGCTTCGATGCCGCGACGACGGCGGGCTGGGCCCGGTCCGTGCGGGAGCGGGGCGTCACGCTGCCCCTGCGGGTCGGCGTGCCCGGTGTGGTGAGCCGGCAGAAGCTCGTGCGCATCTCGGCCGGGCTCGGGTTGGGGCAGTCCGCGCGCTTCCTGGCCAAGCAGCAGAGCATGTTCTGGCGCTTCTTCCTGCCCGGCGGCTACCGCCCCGACCGCCTCGTCGACCGGCTCGCCCCCGCTCTCGGCGGTCCGCTGCACGGCCTGCACGTCTTCACGTTCAACGAGCTGGAGAAGACCGAGGCGTGGCGCCGCGACCGGATCGCCCGGCTGGCCGCGGAGGCGTCGTGACCCCCGACCGCCCCGGCCGGCACGCCGTGCTCACGCTCTCGTGCCCCGACGCCCCCGGCATCGTCCACGCCGTCGCCGGGTTCCTCGTCGCGCAGCGGTGCACCATCGTGGCGAGCCAGCAGTTCAGCGACCCCGGCAGCGGCACGTTCTTCATGCGCGTCGAGTTCGCCGACGCCGACGCCGACGGCGACGTCCTCGACGTCGGGCAGCTGCGCCGCGACGTGGCCGATGTGTCCGCCCGCTTCGGCATGACCTGGCGGATGGTGGACGCCGCCGAGCGCCAGCGCGTGGTCCTCATGGTGAGCCGGCTCGCACACTGCCTCAACGACCTGCTGTTCCGCACGTCGGTGGGCGAGCTCAACCTGGACGTCGTCGCGGTCGTGTCCAACCACCCCGACCTCGCCCGGCTCGCCGAGGGCTACGACGTGCCGTTCCGCCACATCCCGGTCACGCCCGACACCAAGGCGCAGGCCGAGGCGGCGCTGCTCGACCTCGTGCGCGAGGAGCAGATCGACCTGGTCGTGCTCGCCCGCTACATGCAGGTCCTCACCGACGACACGTGCAAGCAGCTGGACGGGCGGGCCATCAACATCCACCACTCGATGCTGCCGAGCTTCAAGGGCGCCCGGCCCTACCACCAGGCGCACGCGCGGGGCGTCAAGGTCATCGGCGCCACCGCGCACTACGTCACCGCCGACCTCGACGAGGGACCGATCATCGAGCAGGAGCTCCTGCGCGTGGACCACTCCATGAGCACCGAGGAGCTCGCCGCCCACGGCCGCGAGGTGGAGTGCCGGGCACTCGCGCGCGCCGTGCGCTGGCACAGCGAGAACCGGGTGGCCCTCAACGGCTCCCGGACGGTGGTGTTCGCGTGACCGGTGCCCCCGAGATCTCGAGCAGCACCTCCGCCAGCGCCTCCGGCGCCGTCACCATCGCCTCGTGCCCGGTGTCGAGCTCGTGGACCGGCCACCCGCGCTCCCGGGCACGCTCGGCCTGCGCCCGGAAGACCCGCATCCACGAGACGCACTCGACGAAGGCGGCGGGAACCGCGTCCACGGCGCCCGTGAGGTCCAGCGCGTCGGTGTAGGTCTTCCACGGGTGCGGTGTGAGCTTCGGGGTCAGCCAGTCGACGTCGGACGCAGCGGTGACGCCGAGGACCGAGAGCTTCCGGACGGGCACGAGCCAGCCGAACCCGGCCTCGGTCGCCGACTCCGCCCAGTGGTGGGCCACCGTCTCGGGCAGGAGGTCGCGCGCGGCCTCGCCGTCGTCCCCGACGAACGCGTCCAGGTGCACGCGTCGGGCGATCCGCTCCGGGCGCCGGTCGGCCACCGCGGTGACGATCTGGCCGGCGTAGCTGTGCCCGACCAGGACGACGTCGCGCAGGTCGAGGACGTCGAGCAGCCGCACGACGTCCTCGGTGTGGGTGTCGAGCCCGACCTGCGGGGACAGCAGGTGCGCGCGCTCCGAGAGCCCGGTGAGGGTCGGCGCGTGCACCTCGTGGCCCGCGCCGCGCAGCAGCGGTGCGACCCGGTCCCAGCACCAGCCCCCGTGCCAGGCCCCGTGGACCAGGACGTAGCTCGTCATTCCTGCCCCACCCACTCCTCGTGCGTGACGTACTCGAGGCCGAGGCCGGGCAGCCGCTCGCGCAGGCCGTAGCGGTCCAGGCCGAGCTCGCCGCGCCGGAACGCCTCGCGCGTGGCGGCCTCCTTGTCCACCCGGGCCTGCGCGCCGGTCAGCGCCCGGCCGACGTCGGCGCGCGGCACGACCATGACGCCGTCGTCGTCGCCGAGCACGACGTCGCCGGGGTGCACGAGCTGCCCGCCCAGCACGACGGGCACGTTGACCGCGCCGGCCGTGGCCTTCACCGTGCCCTGGGCGCTCACCGCGGTGGACCACACGGGGAACCGCGTCTCCCGCAGGTCGGCGACGTCGCGGACGCCGGTGGAGAGCACCGCCCCGCGCACTCCCCGCTCGGCGAAGGCCGTGGCGAACAGGTCGCCGAACAGGCCGTCGGTGCAGGGCGAGGTGGTGGCCACGACCACGACGTCACCGGGACGACACTGCTCCACGGCCACGTGGATCATCAGGTTGTCGCCGGGCCAGCACAGCACCGTGACGGCGGTGCCGCCGGTGCGGGCGCCCGCCCACGCCGGCCGGAACGCGGGCCCGAGGTAGCCGGTGCGGCCCAGCGCCTCGTGCACCGTGGCCACGCCGTACGCGCCGAGCCGCTCGGCCTCGTCGACGTCGGCCCGCGGGGGCCCGGTGACGACGACCGGCCTCATGCGAGGGTGTCCGTGACCTGGGGGTACAGGCGCATGTAGGCCTCCGCCATCGCCGTCACCGGCAGTCCGAGGTTGGGTCCGGCGTTGCGCTTGAGCTGCACGCCGCGGCGCGTGGCCAGGTCCGTGTAGTAGTCCCACATGTGCTGCTGGGCCGGGAGGCTCTCCATCGCCTTGCGCTTGGTGGCGAAGACGTCGGTGACGTCGAGCAGCACGTCCGGCCGGAACCCGCTCACCTCGGGCTGGTGCGGCTCGAAGTGGAACAGCGGCGGGGCACCCAGCGGCTCGCCCGGCGCGTCGTAGCCCACGGCCTGCGCGAGGATGCGGGCCTGCACGGCCATGCGCGCCGCGGCAGGGTGGTCACCGTTGTACGGGTCGGTGAGCGTGTGGGTCAGCACGACGGTCGGCACCGTCTCGCGGAAGACCCCCACCAGCCGGTCGACCAGCTCGGGGGTCTCGGGCAGCGGGTAGTCACCCGCGTCGAGGAACCGGATGTCGGCTCCGAGGACGGCGGCGGCCTGCTCGGCCTCGCCCCTGCGGATCGCCTTGATCTCCTCGAGCGAGCGGCCCTCGCGCCACGCCCGCGCGGACTCGCCGCGCTCGCCGTAGCTCAGGCAGACCACGGTGGCGCGGCCGCCGCGGGACGTGGTGAGGGCGATGGCACCGCCCGCGCGCCAGACGAAGTCGCCTGCGTGCGCGCTGACGACCAGCAGGGATTCGGGCATCGTTTCCTCGTGGTCGGGAGTCACGCGGGACGGTTGTCGAACAGCGCCAGCGCCGCAGCGGTGTTGGAGGCCGGCACGTGGTAGGTGGAGTGCACCTTGCGGATCTGCGCGTTCATCGCGCCGCGCATCACCAACCACATGATCATCTCGATGCCCTCGGCACCGGCCTCCCGGATGTAGTCCTCGCGGCTCAGCGCCGCGAGCTTCCCAGGATCGTGCTCGATCGCGTCGAGGAACATGTGGTCGAAGGCCGAGTTGATGAACCCGGCGCGGGCGCCCGCGAGCTGGTGCGACATCCCGCCCGTGCCCAGGATCCCCACGGTGGCAGCGCCGTCGAAGCTCGCGATCGCGCGCCCGAGGGCCTGCCCGAGCGCGTAGCAGCGGGCCGCGGTCGGCTGCGGGTACTGGATCACGTTGACCAGCAGCGGCACGACCGGGCACGGCCAGGCCTCGCCGGGCTCCGGGGTCCAGACCGACAGCGGCACGGTGAACCCGTGGTCGACGTCGAGCTCCTGGAAGACGGTGAGGTCGAAGCCGTCGTCCACCAGGCTCTTCAGGAGGTGCTGCGACAGCTCGGGGGCGCCGACGACATCGGGCACCGGGCGCCGGCCGAACCCCTCGTCGGCCACGCGGTAGCCCTCCGCGGTGCCGAGGGCGAAGGTCGGCACCACGTCGAGGTCGATGCCGTTGGCGTGGTCGTTGTAGATCAGGACCGCGACGTCGGGCGGGTTCTGCGCGAGCCACTCGCGCGCCGGGCGGTACCCGTCGAACAGCGGCTTCCAGTACGGCTCCTCGGTCTTGCCCCGGTCCATCGCCGCCCCGATCGACGGGACGTGCGAGGTCGCGAGGCCCCAGATCACCTCAGCCATCCGTGCGCCCTCCCGCCCGCATCGCGGCCACGAACTCCTCCTCGCTCATGCCGGTGAACACGCCACCGAGGTACTGCATGGATCGCCCGTCCATCATCGCCAGCTTGTAGACGTAGAAGATGCTGCCGCCCAGCTCGAGCATCTCCTGCCAGTCGCGGTGCAGCACCGCCCGCTTCTGCGCCTGCGACAACCCGAACCGGTCGCAGTAGGCGGCCTCGTCCGCGAGGAACTCCTCCCGCGCGGAGGTGTCACGCAGGCTCATGAACAGCTTGTTCATCCGGTAACCGAGGCGGCTCGCCGCCCCGTCGAACACGTACGTGGCCCGCGGGCCCACGCGATCCTCACTGGTCATGTCGCACTGCTCATCTGGCGCTCCCTGGTCGCGGCGTGCGTGCCGACCGGTTCCGGCAGCCGACGCTAGACCGCCCCGTCGGCAGGGGCCATCGCGCGGATGACGGTCGCCGGGACGCCCATCGGCACCGCGCGCCCGCGACGGATGACGTAGCCCGTTCGCCTTCCACTGCCGCTACGTCAAATGACCCGACCTCCCCTGCGTCCTCGGCCGGGCCGGCCACGCCATTGCACGCTGTCTGCGCCGGCGCCGCCGTGCGTAGCTTGGCGCCGACGGGTAGCCCCACGTCCACAGGACGCCGAGCATGGCCGCGGCGGGCGGGGTACGGCGAACGAGAACGGGTGCACATGAGCGCGAAGAACCTGCAGGACGTGTTGGACCAGGCCGGCGACACCGTGGAGCTGCTCCGGAACTCCCAGCTCGGCGCCTACATCTACCCGGTCGTCCCGGCGGAGTTCACGAACTTCCGCCGCGAGGTGATCGCCTGGCGCGAGACCGCGGTGCTGTTCGACCAGACCCACCACATGGTCAACCTCTGGGTGTCGGGTCCGGACGCGTTGCGGCTGCTCTCCGACACCGCGATCAACAGCTTCGCGAAGTTCCCGGTGGACACAGCGAAGCAGTTCGTGCCCGTCGCGCCGAACGGCGGCGTCATCGGCGACGGCATCCTGTTCCGGCTCGCCGAGGAGGAGTTCGTCTTCGTCGGCCGCGCGCCGGTGGCCAACTGGCTGACGTTCCGGGCCGGCCAGGGCTACGACGTCGACATCCGCCAGGACCAGCGCTCCCCCTCCCGCCCCTACGGCAAGCCGGTCACCCGCGACGTCTGGCGCTTCCAGATCCAGGGCCCGCGGGCGTGGGAGGTCATCGAGAAGGTCAACGGCGGGCCCGTCGAGCAGGTCAAGTTCTTCACGATGGGCCGCATGAGCGTGGCCGGCGAGCAGATCCGCACGCTGCGCCACGGCATGGCGGGCGCGCCGGGCCTGGAGATCTGGGGCCCGTACGAGAGCTACGACAAGGTGCGCGACGCCATCCTGGAGGCCGGCCGCGAGTTCGGCCTCGAGCCGGCGGGGGCGCGCGCCTACTCCTGCAACACGCTCGAATCGGGCTGGATCCCCTCGCCGCTGCCGGCCGTCTACACCGGCGAGGAGCTGCGCCCGTACCGCGAGTGGCTGCCGGCGGACGGCTACGAGGCCACCAACGCCCTGGCCGGGAGCTTCGTGTCGGACCGGATCGAGGACTACTACCTCAACCCGTGGGAGCTGGGTTACGGCTCCTTCGTCAAGTTCGACCACGACTTCGTGGGCCGCGACGCGCTGGCGGCCATGGACACGCAGAGCCAGCGCCGCAAGGTGACGCTCGCCTGGAACGCCGAGGACGTGGCGAAGCTGCTCGCCTCCCCCGTCGACCCGGACGGGCCGGGCTACCAGTTCTTCGACCTGCCCAACGCCAACTTCGGCTCGTCCAACTTCGACTCGGTGGTCGACGGGGGCGGCAACGTCGTCGGGCTGTCGCTGTTCACCGGCTACAGCGCGAACGAGCGCAAGGCCCTCTCGCTCGCCACGGTGAACCCGGACGTGCCGCTGGGCGCCGAGGTCCAGGTGTTCTGGGGCGAGCCGGACGGCGGGAGCCGCAAGACCACGGTGCAGCCCCACGAGCAGCTCGCGGTGCGGGCCGTGGTGAGCCCGGCGCCCTACGCGGCCACGGCGCGCGAGCACTACCGCCCGGGGTGGCGCACGGCTGCCTCCGTGTAGTGGACGCCTCCTTCGGCACCGTCTGGGAGGGGGTCGCGGCCCGGCTCCCCGACGCGATCGCCCTCTCCGAGCCCGGCCGCGACACCACCTACGCCGAGTTCGACGACCGCGCGGCGCGCCTGGCCACCGCGCTGGAGGCCGCGGGCGTGCGCGCGGGCGACACGGTAGCCTGCTACCTCCACAACGGCGCGGCCTACCTGGAGACCGTGTTCGCGGCCTTCAAGATCGGGGCGGTCCCGGTCAACGCGAACTACCGCTACACGCGCGAGGAGCTCACCGCGCTGCTCGCCGACGCCGACGCGGCGGCGATCGTGTTCAGCGGGGCGCTCGCCGCCCACGTCACGCACGCCGCGGCGCACGTGCCGACGTTGCGCCTGCTGGTCCGGGACGGGCCCGCACCCGACGATGATCCCGGACCTGACGCGCCCGAGCTCGAGGCGCTGCTGGCCGCCACCGACCCGCGCCCGGCCACGCCACGGCCGGGCACCGATCGGCTGTTCATGTACACCGGCGGCACCACGGGGATGCCGAAGGGCGTGGTCTGGCAGCAGTCCGACCTGCTGCACAGCCTCGCGGTGCCCGTCTTCGGGCCGCTGGGCGCCGCGGCGCTGCCGGACACGCTCGACGATGCGGTCGCGCTGGCCGCGCAGGCCCGCGCCACCGGCCGTGCTCCGGTGGTCATGCCGGTCGTGCCGCTGATGCACGGCACCGGCCTGTTCAACACCATGGGCGCCCTGCTCGTCGGCGGGCGGGCCGTCACCGCCCGCGCCGGCGGGCTGGACCCGCGGCACGTGTGGGAGACGGTGGCCGCCCAGCGCGTCAGCATGATCATCGTGGCCGGGAACGCGGTGTGCCGGCCCCTGGTCGACGAGCTCGTCGCCGCCGAGCGGGCCGGGCGCCCGCACGACCTGTCGTCGCTGCGGTCGGTGCTCAGCTCGGGCACCGCGCTCGGCGACGAGCTCAAGCGGGCGCTGCACGACCGCGCGGGCGTCACGGTCACCGACGCCATCGCCTCCACCGAGGGCGGCCCCTACGCGTTCGCGATCACGCGGTCCGGCGCCGACCTCCCGTCCCGCTTCCACCCCGTGCCCGCCACCACGGTGGTCACCGCGGACGACCGGGTCGCCCGGCCGGGAGAGGTCGGCGTGCTCGCCTACAGCGGCCCGCTCCCGCTGGGCTACCACAAGGACGGCGCCCGGACCGCCACGACGTTCCGCCACATCGACGGCGTGCGGTACGCGATTCCCGGCGACCTCGCCGCGCTCGAGCCCGACGGCGCGATCCGCTTCCTCGGCCGCGGCGCCGCGGTCATCAACACCGGCGGGGAGAAGGTGCACCCCCCGGAGGTCGAGGAGGTCCTGCTCGCCCACCCCGAGGTCACCGACTGCGCCGTGGTCGGCGTGCCCGACGCCACCTGGGGTGAGCGGGTCGCGGCCGTCGTCGCCGCCGTCCCGCGCCCCGGCCTGGCGCGGGAGCTGCAGGACCTGGCCCGGGAGACCCTCGCCGGCTACAAGATCCCCCGGACGGTCGTGGTGGTCGACCGGCTCCCGCGCACGCCCACCGGCAAGCTCGAGCTCGCGTGGGCACGCCGGGTCGCCGCGTCGGGAGCTGCGTAGTCTCGCGGATCCCCCGCAGGCCGCGGCCCACGAGTCTGGCCGCATGACGACGACCGCACCCACGGCCCCGCCGAACGCGGCGGCGCTCGCCGCCGCCACACCGCTCGACCGGGACCGCTACGTCGACCTGCTGCGGCTGTTCTCGATCGGCATGGTCGTGCTCGGGCACTGGGTCGTCGCGCTGCTCACGATGCACGGCGCGGGCCCGGTGGCCACGTCGCTGCCGCTGATGCTGTCGACCTGGGTGTGGCAGGTGATGGCGCTGTTCTTCTTCGTGGGCGGGTTCGCACACGCCCGGGCGCTGCGCCGCGGGCCACGCGCCGCCGAGTTCGTCCGGGCCCGGTCGGCCCGGCTCCTGCCGCCCGCGCTGGTCATGCTCGCGGTCTGGACGGCGCTGGCGGTGCTGATGCACGCCACGGGGCTCACCACCGGCGCGTTCGCCACCGGCCTCCAGATGATCACGGTGCCGCTGTGGTTCCTCGGCGTCTACCTGGTGATCGTGCTGGCGGCGCCGACCACGATGGCGCTGCATCGGCGGTTCGGGCTGTGGCCGGTGCTCGGGGCGCTCGTGCTGGCCGTCGCGACCGTCGACGGGCTGCGGATGGGCACGGGTGTGGCGCAGATCGGCTACGCGAACATGCTGTTCGTCTGGGTGGCGGTGCACCAGCTGGGCTACGGCTACGCCGACGGGACGCTGCAGCGTGGCGGCCACCGGCTCGCGGGGCTGCTCGCGTGCGGCGGTCTGGCCGGCGCGGTGCTGCTGGTGTTCGGCACCTCGGCGTACCCGGTGCTGATGGTCGGGCTGCCCGGCAACGACGCGTCGAACTCGGCGCCGCCCACCCTCGCGCTGCTGGCGCAGAGCCTCTTCCTGGTCGGCACCGCGCTGCTCCTGCGCCGGGCGGGCAGCGCGCTGGTGGCCCGGCCGCGGGCGTGGTTCGCGGTGGCGTCCGGCAACTCGGTGATCATGACGCTGTTCTGCTGGCACCTCACCGCCTGCTACCTGGTGCAGGGCGTGCTCCTGGTGGTCGACGCGCGGCTGCCTGCCGCCGACACCGTTCTGTGGTTCCCGGCGCTCGCGGGCTGGCTGGTCGCGTGTTCCCTGGCCTGCGTCGGGCTCGTCGCGCTGTTCCGCCGCGTCGAGCAGCGGCCGGGCGCCCGGGCGCGCGGCACGGTGGCGACGCCTGCCGTGCTCGCCGGGGCCCTCGCCGCGGCGGTGGGACTGTTCGCGGTGTCCGAGACCGGGCTCGGCGGGCTCGTCACCGCGGCGGTGCCGCTGGTCCTGGTCGCGGCCGGTGCCGCGGCCCTGCGCCGCTGAGCACGGCGCAGATCACCGCCGCTCCGCTGGACGGCGCCCGCGCCCGGCTGGAAGGGTCGCGGCCGTGGCAGACCCGGCATCCCGCACCCCCGTCCTGCTCAGCGCGGCGCGCACACCCGTCGGCCGGTTCGGGGGCGCGCTGCGCGGCGTCGACGCCGTCGACCTCGGCGCCGCCGCCGTGCGGGCCGCGCTCGAGCGGGCCGGCGGTGCGGTGCCAGACCAGATCCTGCTGGGCAACGTCGTGCAGGCCGGCAACGGGCAGAACCCCGCGCGCGTCGCGGCCACCCGTGGCGGCGTGCCGACCACCGTTCCCGGCATCACACTCAACAACGTCTGCCTTGCGAGCATGACGGCGGCCGGCATGGCCGCCACGCTGGTCCGCACCGGTGAGTCCGACACCGCGCTGGTGGGCGGGTTCGAGTCGATGAGCCGGGCGCTGCACGGCGTGCAGGTGCGGGAGGCCACGCGCACCGGCGACGGCGCGCTGGTCGACCTGCTCGTCCGCGACGGGCTCTGGTGCGCGCTCAGCGAGCAGGGCATGGGCGAGATGTCCGACGCGGCCACGGCCGACCTGCGCATCGCACGCCCCGACCAGGACGCGCTCGCCCTCGCCAGCCATCAACGGGCCGCCGCAGCCGGGGAACGCCTGGCCGAGGAGATCGTCGCCATCCCCGAGCTCGCCGCCGACGAGGGCGTCCGCCCCGACAGCACCGCCGAGCGGCTCGCCCGCCTGCGCCCCGCCTTCGTCGAGGGCGGCACGCTGACGGCGGGCAACTCGTCGCAGATGTCCGACGCGGGCTCGGCGGGGATCGTCACCACCAGCGCGCACGCGGCGGCGCTCGGGGTCGAGCCCCTGGCCGAGATCGTCGGGTACGCCGCCGTCGCGGGCCCGGACCCGACCCTGCACCTCAAGCCGGCGAACGCGGCGCGCGACCTGCTCAAGCGCCACGGGCTCGCCCCCGGCGACATCGACCTGTGGGAGATCAACGAGGCGTTCGCCGCGGTCGTGCTCGCCACGGAACGGGACCTCGAGATCGACCACGACCGCGTCAACGTCAACGGCGGGGCGATCGCCCTCGGGCACCCGCTGGGCGCGTCCGGCTTCCGCCTCGTGCTCACCCTGGCCCACGAGATGCGCCGCCGCGGCGCCGAGCACGGCGTCGCCGCGATCTGCGGGGGCGGCGGGCAGGGCGGCGCGATCCTGCTCCGGCGCCGGTAGCGCCGACGGCGCGCGAGCGGCGCTACCCGGTCACTCCTGGCAGCCACCACGCGGCCAGGGGACGCAGGTTCAGCGGGGCGCGGAACCGGCCGTGCCCGTCGACCGCGGCCGGGGTCCGGAACTGCAGCCCGGTGCCGCCGTAGAGCACCTCGCGCAGGCTGCCCGCCACGTCGTCGGCCTCCGAGGCCAGGCCGTAGTGGCGCAACATCGCCGCGAACAACCACCCAGAACCGATGAGCACCTCGTTGACCTGCAGCTCCTCGCCGCCGTCCCGTGCGTAGGTGCGCAGTTCCCGCTCTCCGATCAACAGCGGCCCGACCCGACCGTCGGCGTACCCGCGGTGGCAGATCTCGTAGGCGGCCCGCAGGTGCGCAGCCACGCGCTCACGGGGAACGACGGGCCCGGCACCGCACAGGTCCGCGTAGAACACGCCCATCACGGAGTCGGGCATGACCGCCTCCATGTACTTGCCCTCGGAGGCGGCGCGGAAGAACGAGCCGGTCCACAAGCCGTCGAGCACGGTGCGCGCCCCCGCGAGCCGGCGCTCGTAGCGGTCCGGTGCCTCGCCGCGGGCGCGGGTCTCCCGGGCGAGGACGGCCCACATCCCGGCGCAGAGCGCCGCCGTGTACGTGGAGTAGCCGCGCAGGGCGAGGTTGTCCCAGGTGCTGTCGCCGAACTCGTCGTGCCGGGGGACCCCGGCCCCCTCGGCGTCCTGCTGATCGGTGAGCTCCGCCGCGGCGCGCAACCGGTCCCAGGAGCGGTCGTCCGGTGGAAGACCGCTCATCCGGGCGTGCAGCAGCCGGGCCAGCACGAACGCCGGCGTGGAGTCACGCCAGGTGTTCGGATCATCGCGCATGACGTAGCCGTTGAGCCGCACGAAGGGATCCTCCGGCGCGCTGCCGAGGTCGTGGGGCAGGTTGTCGGCCAGCAGCTGCGGCCGGGGTTCGCCCACGCGGTAGACCGGCCTGCGGGTCGGCACCTCGGCGGCGAGCGCTTCGGTGAGATCGTCGAACACCAGCTCCGCCAGCCGCGGCCAGGACCGGCTCACCGCCGGGAAGGCGTAGTGCCACAGGTCGCTGGTGTCGTAGTAGAAGTAGCCCTCGTCGAAGCCCTCCAGCAGGCCGAGGTGCTCGCGACCGGTCAGCACCGCGTCGCCCGGCGGCTCATGACCGGGTGCGGTCCCGTCGACCCACGCCGTGCCGAGCGCGGTGACCAGCCCGAGCTCGTTCACCACGCAACCGGCGACGCGCGCGGACCAGCCCGCGGCGGCCAGCCCGTCGAGCGTGCCCACGTGCCAGTCGTCGATCCCGGCCAGCCAGGTGTCGGCGCGGGCGTGCGCGTCCACGGCGAGGTCGACCACCGTGCCGACCTCGCGGGCCGCATGCCGACGCGCCCAGCGCCGACCCTGCCCGAAGCGCACCTCGGGCTGGTCGAAGGCCAGCACGAAGCGCGCCCGCCCACCGCCGGAGGGCAGGTGCGCGGCCACCGCGGAGCCGATCGGCTCGTGCCAGTGGGCCTCCCAGCTGCCGTCCGGCGTCGTCCCCAGTCGTCCGGTGGTGGCGAACGCGTGACGCACCGCGGCGATCGTGAACGGCTGCTCGGCGTCCGGCACGCCGGTGGCGTTCTGCTCGGTCTTGAACTGCGCCTGTGCCGAGAACTGCGCCCCGGCCCCCGCCGCGACGCTCAGGCAGATCGCCCCGTCCGATCCCGCCACGCCACGGCGGCCCTGGCGCACGAACGCCCCTCGCACCGGCGGGTCGAGCAGGTCGTTGACGTTCCCGGCGTGGTGGTGCCCGGGCCAGGCACGGTCCCCCCGATCGTCGGCGGTGACCAGGGAGGGGGTCCAGCCGTTCAGGTTGGGCCAGAAGAACGCGACGTCGACCGGCGGGCAGCAGGCCCCGTCCGCGGCCGGCTGCACCTGCACGTCGCACACGACGACGGGCAGCGCGGCGTCCTCCTCCCGGCCGGGGACCACCGGCGAGAACGCGGAGAGCGTGACGACGAACGGCACGTCCGGGCCGGAGAACCGCTCGTGCGTGATCGGGAAGAGCACGCTCACCTCGTGGCGCGCCACCGCCTCGCGGCGCAGCACCGCGTGCCGCCGCGTCCCGTCGGCCTCCCACGCCACGACGAGGAACGCGCAGTCGAGGTCGGCGACCAGGTGGGTACCGGGCCGCAGGTGCCAGCGGGAGAACCGGCCCGTCAGGTCGCGGGAGAACGCGGGCCCGCCGATCGCGCCCAGGAACATGCCGTGCGACGGACCGTCGTCGTGGCTCCCCGGCTTGGCGACGAACGCGGGCGCGGGCACCTCGGCAGCGTGGAACCCGTGGGCGGAGGCCCGCGCCAGGCGGCGCTCCAGCCCCGATTCCTGCGCCGACCCCCGCGTCGACCCCAGCCCCGTCACGGCGCCGGCTCGCCGATGCGGACGGCGACCCCGGCCCGCTCGGCTGCCTCGGCGGCGGGCGCCGGGAGCACGGCGTCGGTCACCAGCACGTCCACCGCGTCCAGCGGCGCGAGCCGCACCGGGGCGGACCCGCTGAACTTCGAGTGATCGGCCAGCAGCACCACGCGGTCCGCGGCCTCCATGAGGGCCAGCTTCGTGGGCCGCTCCAGGTCGGTGGCGACGTAGAGGCCCCGCTCGTTCACGGCGGCGACGCCGAGGAAGACGACCTCCGCCCGCAGCCCGGTGAGGGCCTGGACGGTGAGCGCACCCACCAGCGCCTGGCTGTCGGCGAGCAACTCCCCGCCCAGGCCGATCACGCGGGCCGCCGGCAGGTGCAGCATGTGCTGCAGCACCGGCACGGAGTGGGTGATCACGCAGCCGCGGAAGGTGTCGGGAAGGGCGGCGACCAGCTCGAAGACCGTCGTCCCCGCGTCCACGGCGATCGTGGCTGCAGGTCGAACGAGCTCGGTGGCCTGCCGCGCGATGCGGCGCTTGGCCTCCCGCTCGTGCTGGGCCCGGCTGGAGAAGTCCGCCGTCCGCAGGGTGCCGTGGGGCAGGCTGGCGCCGCCGTGCACGACCCGCAGCTCACCCGCCTCGGCCAGCTGCTTCAGGTCCCGCCGGACGGTCATGTCGGAGACCCCGAGCTCCGCTGTCAGGTACGTGACCGACAGGAACCCGGCAGCCTGCAGCCTCCGCATGATCTCGTCGCGGCGCGCGCGGCCGCCCCTCGCGGCCGTCGTCGACTCCGTCATGCCCGCCCTTCCGCCCACCATCTCGGGGTGTTGAGTTTCCAACATCTCGTGTTTACTAGCCGCCAATGTAGACCGCGAGGTGCGGAGGGGCCATGGCAGCGAGGGTCCTGTGCACCGGCGCCCTGACGCCGGACACGATCGCCGGACGCTCCACGGTCCCCGCGTCGACCCGATCCGAGGAGACTGAGTGAGTTCATCCGGTGTCGCACCCGCCCCGGACCTGTCCGCCCTCGCGCGTCCGTCCGGCGGATTCGCGATGCTCGCGATCGACCAGCGCGAGGCGCTGCGCAACATGTTCGCCGAGCACCAGGCCCAGCCCGTCGCCGACGAGCAGGTAACCGCGTTCAAGCTCGCCGCCGCCCGCATCCTCACCCCGTACGCGTCGGCGGTGCTCGTCGACCGGCAGTTCGCCTTCGACCGGGTGGTGGCCGAGTCCGCCGTCGCCCCCGGGTGCGGGCTCATCGCGGCAGCCGACGACTTCACCTCGGCTCACGGGGAGCTCGTCGGCGAGGTGACGATCGACCGGGCCGTCGACCCGCACCAGGTGAAGCAGCAGGGCGCGGTGGCGATGAAGCTGCTGGTCCTCTACCGCCCGGACACACCGGCCCGGCCGCGCGTCGCGATGGTCGAGGAGTTCGTCGACACCTGCCGCGCCGCAGGCCTGATCAGCATCATCGAGCCCGTCTCGCGCGCCCCGCTCGGCGGCGGAGAGTGGGACTGGGACGCAGGCGTGCTCGCCGCGGCGCGGGAGCTGGGCCGCCTCGGCGCGGACCTGTACAAGGCCGAGGTACCGATGCGCGGGCAGGGCGAGGAGGACGAGATCCGTAAGCGCTGCGCGCGGATCAGCGCGACCGTCGACTCGCCGTGGGTCGTGCTGTCCTCCGGCGTGCCGCAGGACGTGTTCCCCACCGCCGTGGAGCTCGCCTGCGCCGAGGGCGCCTCGGGCTTCCTCGCCGGCCGCGCCGTGTGGGCATCGTGCATCGGTGCCGCGGACGTCGAGCGCGAGCTGGAAGGCCCCGCGGCCGCGCGGCTGCAGCGGCTGGGCGACATCGTCGATGCCGCGGTGGGGAAGTGAGCAGCGCCGTGCCACAGGTCGTGGTCATCCCCACCGCGCGGCCGACGTTCGTCACCGACGTCGCGCAGCAGCGGGCGGACGCTGCCCGCGCCCTGCTCACCGACCTGGGCGCCGAGGTCAGCGGCCCCGAGCAGCTGGTCATGAGCCCGCAGGACGTCGAGAAGGCCGCCGCCCACCTCGACGGGAGCGCCGATCTCGTCATCAACATCTGCGCGTCCTTCTCCGACGCGAACCCTGCGCTGCATCTCTACCAGGAGCTGGACCGGCCCGTCCTGCTCTGGTCGTTCCGCGAGTCGGGCCCGGTCGGCGACCGCCTGTGGCTCAACTCGTTGTGCGGGGCCAACCTGTTCGGGCACGCGCTGGTGCGCGGCGGTGGGCAGGTCCGGCTCGTCCACGGCGACCCGGACGAGCCCGAGGTGGCCGAGGTCCTGAGGGCCGCCCTTGCGGGCGAGCTGCCCCCGGCGCCGACGCTGCCACAGCGGCAGCTGCGCCGCGGCGACGCCGCCCGTGCACGCGCCGCGCTGGACTCGCTTCGGGGCAAGGTGATCGGCGCCGTGGGCGATGCACCGCCCGGCTTCACGCCCAGCGAGTTCGACCCCGTGGTGCTGGAGCGGCTGTTCGGCCTGAGCGTCGAGCCCGTGACGGTCGAGGAGGTCTTCGAGCGCGTGCGGGCGATCGGCCCGGCGCAGCGCCGGCACGAGGTCACCGCGGCCACCGCGCAGCGGCCGAGCCTGCGCGAGCTCGACGACGACGTGGTCGACCGGCACGCCGCCGTCACCTCGGCCCTGCGGGACTGGTCCGCGGATGCCGCACTCGCGGCCGTCGCGGTGCGGTGCTGGCCGGAGTTCCCCACCGAGCTGGGTGTGTGCCCGTGCTCGTCGCTGTCGCGGCTCGCCGACGAGGGCGTGCCGACCCAGTGCGAGCGCGACGTCCACGGCGCGGTGACGATGCTGCTGCTCGAGGCGCTCGGGTCGGGCACGACCTACCTCGTCGACACCGTCGACCTCGATGCCGCGCAGAACCTGGTGCGGTTGTGGCACTGCGGGTCCGCGGCCACCGAGCTCGCCGCCGACCCCGCGGCGGCGCGCCAGTCCGTGCACTGCAACCGCAAGATCGGCGTGGCCGGCGACTTCGCGCTCCGCCCCGGACGCGTGGTGCTGGCCCGACTCACCGAGAACGCCTCGGGCGGGCTGCGCCTGCTCATCGCCGCGGGCGAGTCCCTGCCGGCCGTCAACCGATTCCAGGGCAACACCGCCGACGTCCGGCTGGACACCGACGCCACGACCTTCGTGCACGGGTTGGTCACCGGCGGGTTCCCGCACCACACCGTGCTCGCCTGGACCGACGTGCGGCCGGAGCTGCGCGCCGCCGCCGACCACCTGGGGATCCCCATCACCGAGTGGTGACCACCCGTCGTTCAAAGGAGACCGACACATGACACCGAACAGACGACTGGACCAGTCCTTGGACCGCCGGCAGCTCCTGCGGCTCCTGGGTCTCGGCGGCCTCGCGGCCACGGCCGCCTGCGCCGGGCCGGGCTCCACGGGCGGTGGCTCGCAGGGCGACGCCGGACCCATCCCCGACGGCCCGGTCGAGGGCGACATCTCCTTCGCGCACTGGCGCGCCGAGGACCAGCAGGTGCTCGAAACGCTGATCGCGACGTTCGCCGCGGCGCACGCCGGGGTGAGCGTGAGCCAGGACATCGCGCCCTCCAACGACTACCAGAGCACGGCGCTGCAACGGATCCGCGGCGGATCCGTCGGCGACGTTTTCACCGCCTTCCGGGGCGCGCAGTTCGTCGACATGGTCGGTGCAGGCATGTTCTCCGACCTGTCCGGGCTCCCGGTCGTCGACCGCTACGCGCCGGCCCTGATCGAGCCCGGTGCCGCCGACGGCGTCCAGTACGGGCTGCCCTACCAGATGGTCTTCAACATGCCGGTGTCGAACCTCGACGTGCTCTCCGCGGCCGGGGTCGGCGAAGCGCCCGCGGACTGGGACGGGTTCCTCGCGATGTGCGAGGCCGTGCTCGCGGCCGGGCTCGTGCCGATCGCCTGGCCGGGCGGGGAGACCGGCAACGCGGGGCACCTGTTCAACTCGATGGTCATGAACAACGCGCCGTCGCCGGACATGTGCACGAAGCTCGAGAGCGGCGAGTACAAGTGCACCGACGACTGGTTCCTGAAGACGTTGGAGCAGTACGCCCAGCTGCGCCCCTACGTCCAGCCCAATGCCACCGGCACCGCGGTGGAACCGGCGCAGCAGCTGTTCGCGACCGGGCAGGCCGCCCTGCTCGCCACCGGGTCGTTCCACATCGCCGCCGTCCGGGCGCTCGGCGCACAGTTCCCCGTGGGGCTCCTGTCGCCGATCACCACGTCGGCGGAGGAGGCGGCCTACGAGGGCATCCACAACGCCACGTTCATCCTCGGCGTCAACACGGCTTCGGACGTGCGGCCGGCCGCCCTGGCGTTCATCGAGTTCCTCTCCGACCCGGTCAACGCCGCCGTCTACGCCAACGGCACGGGCCAGCACCTCACCGTCACCGGTGTCACCTACGACAACCCCGACCTCGCGGCCACGGCCGACTGGCTGGAGCGCAAGACCCTGCTGGCGCCGCGGTTCCAGTTCAACGACCTCGACATCCGCAACGCCGTCGAGAGCTCGTGCATCCAGGTGGTCGGGGGCACCGATCCCCGGCAGGCCGCCGAGGACGCCCAGCGCATCGTCGACCAGCGGGTCGGCGGCTAGTCCGAGCACCACGGACCGAGGGAGGGAATTCCGTGACCACCCAGGTGGAGTCCGGACCGGCCGCGACACCGCCCCGGGCCCCGCGCAGCCGGCGGCCCCACGGCGCCACCCGGCCGCATCCGGCGCTCCTGCTCTTCCCGCTGCCCGCCCTCGTCATCTACGTGGTCTTCTTCGCGATCCCCACCGTGCAGGCGGTGCAGTACGCGGTGACCGACTGGGACGGGTTCAGCGCCACGTTCGAGAACGTGGGCACCGAGAACTTCCGGCGCATCCTCACCGCTGACGACCTGTTCGTGAACGCGTTGCTCAACAACGTCAAGTTCATGCTCGTCGTGGTCGTCTTCCAGACGGCGTTCGCCCTGCTGCTGGCCGTGCTGCTGGTGAAGAACTCGCGCGGCTCGGTACTGCTGCGGGCGCTGTTCTTCTTCCCGACGATCCTGTCGTCGGTGTCGGTGGCGTTCATCTGGAAGTTCATCTACGACCCGAACTTCGGGCTGGGCAACCGGGTGCTCGACGGCGTGGGCATCGACGTGCAGCTGGCCTATCTCGGGGAGGCATCCACCGCGATCTACTGGGTGGCGATCACGCAGGTCTGGTTCCACGCCGGACAGATGATGGTGATCTTCGTGGCCGGCCTGCAGGCCGTGCCGGCCGAGCTCTACGAAGCGGCGGAGATGGACGGCGCGAGCAAGTGGGCGCAGTTCCGCCACATCACCTGGCCGATGATCGCTCCGGCCACGGCCATCGTCGTGGCCTACACGACGATCCAGTCGTTCAAGGCGTTCGACCTCATCCTGGGGCTGGGCGGCAACCCGCCGAAGCTCTCGATGGACATCCTCTCCACGCGGATCTACACGTCGTTCGCGAACTCCGAGTTCGGATACGCAGCGGCCGAGTCGCTGGTCTTCATGGCGGTCATCGCGGCGATCGTCGTTGCCCAGCGCCGCGTCCTCAAGCTCACGCAGAAAGACGTCTGAGGGGCCTGCCATGCGCGTGAACCCGACACGCTGGATCGTCCTCGCGGTCTACGCCGTCCTCATCGTCGTGCCGTTGACGGTGGTCGTCTTCGGGACGTTCAAGACCACGCCCGAGCTGTTCGAGTCGCCCTTCGGGCTGCCGTCGTCGATGTCGCTGGAGAACTACGACATCGTGCTGCGCGAGCAGAACCTGGACCAGGCCTTCCTCAACAGCGTGCTGGTGACGTGCGCGTCCGTGGCGCTGACGCTGCTCGTCGCGAGCCTCGCCGCCTACGGGATCGCCCGCACGCCGGGATGGAAGGGCTGGCTGATCTTCGGGTTCCTGGTGCTCGGGATGTCGGTGCCCGCGCAGGCGAACATGATCCCGCAGTACGTGCTGTTCGACCAGCTCGGCCTGCTCGACAGCCGGGTCGGTCTGGTGGCGATCAACGTGGTGGTGGGCCTGCCGGTCGCGGTCTTCATCCTCGGAGGCTTCATGAAGACGCTGCCGCGCGAGGCCTACGAGGCCAGTGCGGTGGACGGCGCCGGACCGTGGCGCACCTACCGGTCGGTGATCATGCCGATGTCACTGCCGTCGGTAGCGGCCACCGCCATCTTCCTGTTCGTCATCCAGTGGAACGATCTGCTGTACCCGCTGCTGTTCATCCGCTCCCCCGACCTGAAGACGCTGCCGTTGGCGCTGCTGGAGTTCCAGGGGGAGTTCCTCACCGACTACCCGCTGCTGTTCACCGGGGTGGTGATCGCCTCGCTGCCGGTCGTGCTGGCCTACGTGCTGCTGCAGCGCTACTTCGTGGCCGGCATGACGTCGGGGGCGGTGAAGGGATGAGCGCCCGCATCCTCCGCCACGTCACCGACGTCCGCGAGCGCGGCGAGGAGGTCCGGATCGGGGTCACGGCCCTGCCCGCGGTGCAGCTGCCCGGCACGCCGGGCTGGTTGACCGGCGAGCCGGCCCGCCACCAGGGCATCGAGGTGACGATGCCCAACCTCCCCCCGGATCTCGCCCTTCCCCCGGTCGAGGACGAGCCGTTCGAGGTGTCGGTCGCCCTGGCCGGGCCGCGCACCGCGCGGATCGTCGTCGGGCGTCCGGACGCGCAGGTCCACGGCGAGGACCCGACGTGGCTCGGCATCGTCACCGACCCGCACCCGGAGCCCGCCGCCCTGCACGTCGCGCAGGACGAGGAGGCGGTGACGGTCTGCGGACCGGGGATCCGGGTCCGGATCACCCGCAGCCCGTTCACGCTGCAGGTGCAGGACCCGGCCACCGGTCGGACGGTGCTGCGCACCGCCGAGCGGCTGCGGCAGGTGGCCGGCTTCCCGATGGCGCCCCCGGTACTCGTCGACGATCGCGGCACCACCCTGCACCTGGAGCTCTCCACCGACGAGGACGTGCTCGGCTTCGGGGAGCAGTTCGGGCGGCTGGTCAAGAACGGGCAGCGGCTGCGGCTGCGCGTCGAGGACGCGCTGGGCACCGGCACCGGGATGGCGTACAAGCCGGTGCCGGTGTGGCACTCCGGTTCGCGCGCCGGGGGCCTCGGCTACACCGGCTTCCTCAACACCGGCGCGACGGTGACGGCGGACGTCGGCCACACCCGGCCCAGCGTGCTCGGGCTGACCGTGGCCGACGAGGCCCTCGACCTGTACGTGACGGTGGCGCCGGACCCGAAGGTCCGCCTCGCCGACCACACCGCGCTGACCGGCCGGGCCCCGCTGCCGCCGCTGTGGGCGTTCGGGTACTGGATGGGGCGCTGCCGGTACCACTCCCGGGAGGAGCTGGAGGGCGTCGCCCGCGGGATGCGTGAGCACGGCGTGCCCTGCGACGTGCTGCACCTGGATCCGGACTGGCTCGTCGTCGACCGGCTCAACACCGACTTCGTCTGGAACACCGACCGGTTCGGCGACCGGCGCGAGCTCGTCGCGGCGTTGGGCGATCTCGGCTGCCGCCTCTCGGTGTGGGAGCTGCCCTACCTCGACCCGGCATCACCGCGCTACGCCGAGGCGGAGGAGGCCGGGTACCTGGTGCGGCGCCCGGACGGCGCCACCGCCCACGTGCGCGGCACCCCGACCCCGGACGGACGACATCGTGCGCTCGTCGACTTCTCGAACCCGCGGGCCCGTGACTGGTGGCAGCGGATGCACGAGCCGTTCCTCGACGACGGGGTGGCCGTGTTCAAGACCGACTTCGGGGAGGGGCTCCCCGACGACGTCGCCCTCGCCGACGGCACCCCCGCCGCGCACGCCCACAACCTCTACCCCCTGCGCTACAACGGCGCGGTCAGCGAGGTGATCGGCGCGCGAACCGGGCGCGCCCCGCTCGTCTGGGGCCGCAGCGGCTGGGCGGGCTCGCAGCGCTACCCGGGCCAGTGGGGCGGCGACGCGGAGTCGACGGTGGCCGGGATGCAGGCCACCGTGCGCGGCGGCCTTTCCTACGCCATGTCCGCCCCCGGCTTCTGGAGCCACGACATCGGCGGGTTCTTCGGTCCCGAGCTCACGCCCGGCCTGTACGTGCGCTGGACGCAGCTCGGTGCGCTCTCCCCGCTGATGCGGGCCCACGGGCTGCGCCCGCGGGAGCCGTGGGCGTTCGGCGAGCGCGCCCTGGGCATCGCGCGGGAGTGGGTCCGGCTGCGCTACTCCCTGCTCCCCCACCTCTGGCAGGTGGCGGCGGAGTCCGCCCACCACGGCCGGCCGGTGCTGCGCCCGCTGGCGCTGGAGTACCCCGACGACCCGGTGGCGCCCGGCCTGGACGACCAGTTCCTGCTCGGGTCCGACCTGCTCGTCGTGCCGGTCTTCGACGACGGTCTCGCACCGGTGGAGCGCCGGTTCTTCGTGCCCGACGGTCGCTGGACGGACCTGCTCACCGGCGAGTCGTTCACCGGGCCGGCGTTCGCCGAGGTCGAGGTGCCGCTGGAACGGATGCCGCTGCTGGCGCGAACGGGTGCGATGCTGCCCCGCGTGACCGTGGGCCAGCACATCCGCAACACCGACGACCTGCGCGACGCTGCGTGGACGCTGCATGTCGTGGGGGACACGGACGGGACGCGCTCCCTGCTGGGGTTCGACGGGACGACCACGCACGTCGCGCTGCGCGGCGCGACCGCCGACTCCGTGGGGACCCAGGCGGTCGCGGAGCGGGTCGTCCGGCACGGCCTCTCGGACCTGCCCGAACGCACCGGCCCGGCGTGATCGACCCGACCGTCCCCGGACTGGCGCTCCTCGGCACGACCGTCCTCGTCGGGGCGGGCACCCAGCGCGTCACCGGGCTGGGCTTCTCGCTGGTCAGCGCCCCGTTCCTGGTGCTGTTGCTCGGGCCGTTCACCGGCATCCTGCTGGCCAACGCACTCAGCCTGGGCACCAACCTCGTCGTGCTGGCGCAGACCTGGCGGGCGGTGGAGGTGCGCAAGGCGCTCCTGCTGGCCGGGCCGGCGCTGGTCGCCGTCGTGCCCGGGGCCTGGGTGGCCCACACGCTCCCGGCGCCGCTGCTGGCGCTCACCGCGGGCGGGCTCGTACTGGTCGCGCTCCTCGCGGTCCTGGCCAGCGAGCGCGCCCGGGTGCTGCGCGGGACCGGCGGCGCGATCACCGCGGGGGCCGCGTCCGGCTTCATGAACGTGACCGCCGCCGTCGGCGGCCCGGCGATCTCCCTCTACGCCCTGTCCACCGGGTGGGCGCACGGGTCCTACGTCGCCACGGTCCAGCTGTACTCGGTGCTGCTGAACACCGGGTCGATCGCGGCGAAGGGCTGGCCGGACCTGGCGCCCGCCGTCTGGCTCGTCTCCGGGTGCGCGCTCGTCATCGGCGTCCTGGTCGGGCACCTTCTCGCCCGGGTCGTCACCCCGGGCCGCGCCCGCACGATGGTGGCCGCGCTCGCGATCGTCGGGTCGGCGGCCACCGTGGTGAAGGCGGTCGTCGAACTCTCCTCCGCCTGACAGTGATCGCGGTCGCGCTCGTCGTGGTCCCCGGCGGGGCTCAACCGCGAGCGCGCCTGCGCAGCCGCTCGCGACGGGTCGGGGTCAGGAGGCGGCGGGCGACGAGGTGGCCCGACGCCCCCGCCAAGCCCGGCCCGGGATGGGTGGACGCGCCGATGTGCCACAGCCGCGGCACGGGCGTCGCGTGGCCGGAGGTCGCGGCCAGCGGACGCCAGAGGAAGTTCTGGTCCAGCTCGGCCGAGCCGCCGTACGGGTCGCCCGCGAGCGCGTTCGGGTTGTGGGCGGCAAGGTCGGTCGGGGTGATCACGTCGAGCCCGAGGACCAGCTCGCGCAGGCCCGGGGCGTGCGCCCCGACCCGGTCGAGCACGCGGTCGGCGTAGCCGCGGGCCAGCGCGGCGTCCCAGCCGCCCGCCGGGTCCAGCTCCCCCGCCGCGTCGCCCACGGGGGCGAAGGGCACCTCCTGCAGCTGCAACCACAGGGAGCCCGCCCCGGCCGGCACGCGCGAGGGGTCCAGGACGTGCTGCTGGCCGACGACCACGGTCGGGCGGCGCGGCAGCAGCCCGGCCTCCGCCTCGGCGCACGCGATCGCCGTGGATCCCGACCCGTCGGACAGGTGCACGAGCGGCACCGCGGCCAGGGCCGGATCGCGCCACGGCACCGGTCCGGACAGCGCGACGTGCAGCTGCATCGCCGCACGCCCGGGCCGGAAGCGCGCCGCCTCGTCCGCGACCTCCGGCGGCACGGCGTCCGCGGGCAGCAGCGACCCGTACAGAGCGGTCGGGGTCACCGACGCCAACACCGCACGCTCGGCCGAGAAGCTGAAGCCCTCCCCCGCCACCCCGACGGCGGCGCCGTCGCGCAGCAGCACCTGCTCGACCCGGCGCCCGGTGTGGACGGCCACGCTCCGCTCGGCCAGCAGCCGCTCCCACGCGGCCACGAAGTTCCCCGCGCCGCCGACGACGACGGGCAGGCCCGCGCCGTGCAGGGTCGCCGCGAGGACCGGCACCATGAGCCCACCGGACGCGCTGTCGGGCGCGAGCCCCGCGTGCAGCAGCCAGGGTGCCCAGAGCCGGTCGACCTCCGGGCCGCGGAAGTGGGAGCGCGACCACGCCCGCCCGCTCGTCGCGACCTCCCGGGCGTAGGCCGAAAGCTCCGTGCGCCCACCCGCCCGCGCCAGCCCCCACAGCGGGCCGAATGCCTCACGCGAGCGCAGCTCGCTGCCCAGCAGCCCGCCGATCCGGCCGGCGTGCGTGCCGAACCGGCGCAGCGCCGCGCGGTAGGCGTCGCGGTCCGCCGGCTCGCGGAAGCCCGCCACCGTCTCCTCGACGTCGCGGAAGGCGGTGGTGACGGTGCCGTCGTCGCTCGCCGTGGCCGTCAGCGCGCCGTCGGTGTTGGCGTACTCCAGGCCGTGGCGGTGCAGGTCCGCCCCCAGCTCGGCGTACACCGGGCCGGTGACGAACAGCGGGTGCCACGACGAGTAGGTGTCGTGCCGGTACCCCGGCACCGTGCGCTGCCCGGCGGCGACGAACCCGCCGATGCTCTCGTGCTCGTCCACCAGCGCCACCGACCAGCCGGCCTGCGCGAGGTGCGCGGCGGCGGCCATGCCGTTGATCCCGGCGCCGACCACGACGGCGTCGTACCGCTCCTGCATCACGAGTCCCCTCTCCCTGGTCCGTCTCCCGCGGGCGGTACCGCCGTGGTCGCGCGGCAGGTGAGCGACGACGGCAGCAGGCGACGGTGGTCCGGCTCGCCGTCGGGGTCCTCGACCAGCTCCAGCAGCAGCTCGACGGCGAGGCGGCCGGCCTCGGCGCCGCGGCCGTGGACCGTGGTGAGCGGCGGGTACGTCGTGGCCGCGAGGATGTCGTCGCAGCCGATCACGGAGACGTCGCGCGGGACGGCGACGCCGCGTTCGGCCAGCCCGGCCAGCACGCCCTGCGCGAGCGCGTCGTCGAAGGCGATCGCAGCGGTGGCGCCGACGGCCAGGACCTCCCCCGCCGCGGCCCGGCCCTCCTCGTGGTCGGGGCGGTGGGCGCGCAGCACGCTGACCGCCACCCCGAGCGCCGCGCAGCGCTCCCCCACGGCGCGGCGCCGTTGCTCGTCCGACCAGGACGTGGTGGGCCCGCTGACGTAGGCGAGGTGCCGGTGACCGAGATCGGCAAGATGGTCGACGGCCTCGCGGATCCCCGGCGCGGAGTCCACCAGCACCCGCCCGACGCCTGCGACGTCGCGGTTCACCAGGACCAGCGGCCCGTGCTGCCCGCGTTCGCGCACGACGTCCTCGGGCAGCCGCGAGGAGACCAGGACGACGCCGTCGGTGCGTTGCTGGAGCTTCACGAGCAGGTCGAGCTCCTTCGCCGGGTCCTCGTCGGTGTCCCCGAGCACGGTGCTGGCACCGCCGGCCGACGCCCGGGCCTGCGCGGCGCGGATCACCGGCGGGAAGAACGGGTTCGCGATGTCGGGGACCACCACGGCGATCATCCCGAGCCGGCCGGTGCTCAGCGCCCGCGCGGCGTGGTGCGGGACGTAGCCGAGCCGGGTGGCCACCTCGGTGACGTGCGCGACCGTGCTCTCCCTCAGCACATGGGGCCGGGAGAACACGCGCGAGACCGTGGAGGTGGACACCCCTGCGGCCGCCGCGACGACCTTGATCGTGGGCAGCTTGCGGCGCCCGTCGCGTCGAGCCACGCGGTGCACTCTACGGCGCCGCCCCGCGTGTCCTCCGGGTAACGGATCAGGACACGAGCTTGACGTGCAACCGGTTGCACGCAAACATCCCCCGCCAACGGATGGCGGAACACCGGAGGAACAATGGGCATCCTCGACTGGCTGGTCGTCGGCGGCTACTTCGTCGTGATGGTGGTGATCGGGCTGTGGGCCAAGTCCCGCATCCACGACTCCCGCGACTTCTTCACCGCGGGCGGGCGGATGCCCTGGTGGCTCTCGGGCATCTCGCACCACATGTCCGGCTACAGCTCCGCGGTCTTCGTCGGGTACGCGGCCATCGCCTACACCGAGGGCTTCGTCCTCTACGTGTGGTGGGCGCTCGGCATCACGTTCGCCATGGTGGTCGGCGCGTTCGTGTTCGTGCCGCGCTGGCCGCGGCTGCGGCAGCGGCTCGGCATCATCTCGCCGCTGGAGTACCTCAAGATCCGCTACAACGTGCCCACGCAGCAGTTGCTCGCGTGGAGCGGTACCGCGTTGAAGGTCTTCGACGTCGGTGCCAAGTGGACGGCCACCGCCCTGCTGCTCAACGTGTTCGCCGGCGTGCCGCTCGGCCTCGGCATCCTGCTCACCGGCGGCGTCACGCTGATCTACTCCACCATCGGCGGCCTGTGGGCCGACGCGCTGACCGACATGGGTCAGTTCCTCATCCAGCTCGTCGCCGGCGTCGTGATGTTCTTCGCCGTCCTCTCCGCACTGGACGGCCTCCCGACGATCTGGACCCTGTGGGACCGGCTCCCCGAGGGCAACGCCGAGCCGTTCAACGGGCAGTACACGGTGCTGTTCGTCATGGTCTACCTGCTGATCAACACGCTGTCCTACAACGGCGGCACCTGGAACCTCGCGCAGCGGTTCATCGCCTCCCCCACCGGCAGCACGGCCCGGCGCGCCGCGCTGTTCTCCGCGGCGCTCTACCTGGTCTGGCCGCTGGTGATGTTCTTCCCGATGTGGGCCGCGCCGCTGCTGCTGCCCGGGCTGGAGGACCCCGAGCAGTCCTACGCGCTGCTCACCGAGGCACTCCTGCCCGCCGGGCTCGTCGGGCTGGTGCTGGCCGGGCTGTTCTCGCACACGATGGCGATGACCGGCTCGGACGCCAACGCCATCTCCTCGGTCGTGACGCGCGACATCCTGCCCGCGGTCTGGAAGCGCGGCCGCTCCCTCGACACCCGCACCGAGCTCGTCATCGGGCGGATCAGCGTGTTCTCGTTCATCGCGCTGAGCATGGTGATCGCCCTGACCGCCGACAGCTTCGGCGGCGTCCTCGGCCTGATCATCCTGTGGTTCGGCGGCCTGGTCGGGCCGATCGCGATCCCGATGCTGCTGGGAATGCTGCCGGCGTTCCGGCGGTGCGGGCCGGTCGCGGCGATCTCGTCGTGGGCCGTAGGCCTCGCGGTGTTCGCCCTCACCCGCTACGTGTTCGACGGGGCGATCGACGCGCTCGCCCCGGACCAGGCCACCGCGGTCTCGGTCGGCGGACCGGTGGTCTGCTCGATCATCACGTTCGTGGTCGTCGGGCTGGTCGCACCGTGGCGGAACGCGGCGTCCGACGAGCTGGTCGACGCGATCTCCCGCGACGAGCCGGCGGCCGAGGGCGAGCCCGCACGGTGAGCTACCGCGACCACCTCGTCGACGACGTGCTGGCCTGGTGGACGACCCACGGGCCGGACCACGAGCACGGCGGTGTCCTCACCTGCTGGGACAACGCCGGGACCCGGCTCGTCGGGGAAGACAAGTACACCTGGTCGCAGGGCCGGTGGGCCTGGCTCACCGCCCGCGTCGCGCTCTCCGCCGGGCTGCTGGGCGTCGACGGCGGCTGGTACGCCGAGCAGGCGGTGCGCACCGCGCGCTTCGTCCGCGACCACGCGCTGCTGCCCGACGGCACGACCGCGTTCGTCACCGACCGGAGCGGCGCCGAGGCGGGGCCGCACACCAGCGTCTACGCCGACCTGTTCGCCGCGCTCGGCTTCGCCGGGGTGGCGCGGCTGCGCCCCGAGGAGGACTGGGGTGCCCTCGGTGAGGACATCCTCGTGCGCTCGGCGGCGGCGATCGAGGCCGCGCGCTTCCGCTCCGACCCGTACCCGGTGCCGGCCGGGCACCGCTCGTTCGGGCTGCCGATGATCCTCGTCGGCGTCGGGGAGCAGGTGCATCGCGCCACCGGATCGGCGGCGTCCGCGGCGATCGTGCGGGAGGCCGCGCGTCAGATCGAGGAGCACCACCTGCACGGCGACGACGTCGCCGAGATGCCCTCGGAGACCGACGGGCTGCTCGCGCGCCACCGCACGCCCGGCCACGTGCTGGAGGCGACGTGGTTCCTGCACCACGCCCGCGACCTGCTGGCGGGATCGGCGCTCGGCGAGCGCGAGCGCCTCGCCCGCATCGCCGCGCGGGCGCTGGACCTCGGCTGGGACGACGAGCACGGTGGCCTGCTGCGCTACGTCGACCAGGACGGCGGCGTGCCCGCCGGCGCCCGCACGGACGACCCGTACGAGGCGCTCGTGGTGGACACCTGGGACACCAAGCTGTGGTGGCCGAACGCCGAGGCGCTGTACGCGACCGCGCTGCTCCTGCCGGACCGGCACGAGCAGCTGCACGACTACGTGTTCGCGACGTTCCCGGAGGGGCCCGGGCGGGAGTGGACGCAGATCCGCGCCCGCGACGGCGTGCCCCTCGAGAAGACCGTGGCGCTGCCGGTGAAGGACCCGTTCCACATCGCGCGGTCGCTGCTCATGCTGGTGGAGATGGAAGGAGCAGGGTGAACGAGGAAGTGCCAGGCATGCCGGAGGTGCGGTCCTTCCCGGACCGCGCGGCGATGGGCGCGGCCGCAGCCGCCGACGTCGCCGAGGAGCTGCGGGCCCGCCTGGCCGCGCAGGACGCCGTGCGGGTGATCTTCGCCGCGGCGCCGAGCCAGAGCGACATGCTCGACCGGCTGGTCGCGGCGCCGGGGATCGAGTGGTCCCGGGTCACCGCGTTCCACATGGACGAGTACCTGGACCTGCCCGCGGACTCGCCGGCGCGGTTCGCGAACTGGCTGGACCGCGCGGTGTTCACGCGGCTCCCGTTCGCGCAGGTGCACCGCGTGGACCCCGAGGTCGGCCCCGCCGTCTACGCGAAGCTGCTGGCGGAGGCGCCGATCGACGTCGTCTGCCTCGGCATCGGCCAGAACGGGCACCTCGCGTTCAACGACCCGCCGGTGGCCGACCTCGACGACCCGGAGGACGTGAAGGTCGTGGAGCTCGACCGCACCTGCCGGCAGCAGCAGGTCGACGACGGCCAGTTCGCGACCTTCGAGGACGTGCCGACCCACGCGATCACGCTGACGATCCCGCGGCTGCTGGACGCGCGCCGGCTGTTCTGCGTGGTGCCGGGCGCGGCGAAGCGGAACGCGGTGCAGCGTGCCCTGCACGCGCCGGTCTCCGCGGCCGACCCGGCGACCGCGCTGCGCACGCACCCGGCCGTGACCCTCTACCTCGATGCGGAGGCCGACCCCCGTGCCTGACCCGACGTTCCGCTCCTACCTGGACACCGTGAACGGGCTCCTCGAGCGGATCCTCGACGAGGAGACCGGCACGATCCGCACGGCGGCCGACCTGCTCGCCGACCAGATCGCGGCCGACCGCCTCGTGCACGTGTTCGGCCCCGGCGGGCACTCCAACCTCGCCGCGCAGGAGGTGTTCTTCCGCGCCGGCGGGCTGATGCACGTCTCCGCGATCCTCGACGAGGGCACGCTGCTGTCCAACGGGGCGCTGCGGTCGATGGCGATCGAGCGAACCCCGGGCTACGGGCGGGTGGTGATCACCGACCGCGGCCTCGGCGAGGGCGACCTGCTCGTGCTCGTCAACGCCTACGGGATCAACGCCGCCCTGATCGACGCGGCGCTCACCGCCCGCGAGCGCGGCGTGCGCCTGATCGGCATCAGCTCCCGCGCGCACGCCGAGAACACCGCGCCCGACCACCCGGCACGGCACCCGACGGCGGCGAACCTGCACGACCTGGTCGACGTCGCGATCGACTGCAAGGTGCCCATCGGCGACGCCGTGGTGGACGTGCCGGGCTCCGCCGAGCCCGTCGCCGCCGTCTCGACGTTCGCGAACGCCTACGTGCTCAACTGCCTCACCCTCGCCACCGTCGAGGCGCTCGCGGCGCGCGGCGTCGAACCGCCGGTGTGGCGCAGCGGCAACGCGCCCGGCGGCGACGAGGCGAACGGGCGGTTCCTGGCGCGGTTCCGGGGCCGGGTGCGCTCGCTGTGATCCTCCGCGGGCGGGATCCGGGCACCGGACGGCTCCTCGAGGTCGACACCGACGGCCCGGTGATCGCCCACGTCCGCGAGGCGACGGGCGCCCGCGATGTCCCGTGGCTCCTTCCCGGCCTGGTCGACCTGCAGGTCAACGGGTTCGGCGGGCACGACGTCAACGGCCCCGACGTCACCGCGGAGGTGGTGGTCGCGCTCGTGCGCGCCCTCGCCCGCGCGGGCACCACCACCGTCGTCCCGACCGTGATCACGGCGCCGGAGGGCGACATCGTCCGGTCGCTGCGCGCGATCGCCGAGGCGCGGGCACGCGACGCGACCGTCCGGCGGGCGGTGCCGTACGTGCACGTGGAGGGCCCCCACCTCTCGCCCGAGGACGGCCCGCGCGGCGTGCACCCGGTCGAGCAGGTCCGCCCGCCGGACCCGGACGAGTTCGACCGCTGGCAGCAGGCGTGCGAGGGGCTCGTCGGGATGGTGACGCTCTCCCCGCACCACCCCGGGGCACCCGCCTACACCGCGCACCTGTCGCGGAGCGCCACCCTGGTCGCGATCGGGCACACGCACGCCACGCCCGCGCAGGTGCGCGCGGTCGCCGACGCGGGCGCGCGCCTGTCCACCCACCTCGGCAACGGCGCGCACGCCGTGCTCGCGCGGCACCCGAACTACCTCTGGGCCCAGCTCGCCGACGACCGGCTCACGGCGAGCTTCATCGCCGACGGCCACCACCTGCCCGCCGACACCCTCACCGCCATGCTCCGCGCGAAGGGCCTGGAGCGGTCGGTGCTGGTGTCCGACTCGGTCGCGCTGGCCGGGATGCCGCCGGGCGAGTACACGACACCCGTCGGCGGCGCGGTCGTACTCTCCCCCGACGGCCGCCTGTCCGAGGCCGGCACGCCCTACCTCGCCGGGGCGGCGCGCTCGCTGGCCGATGGCGTCGCGCAGGTCGTCCGGCTGACCGGGCTCCCGCTGGGCGACGCCGTGCGGCTCGCCACGGCGAACCCGGGGCGGTTCACCGGCGGCCGCGGCCACCTGGTTCCCGGCGCGCCCGCCGACCTCCTGCTCCTCGACCCGGACCTGCGGGTCCGGCAGGTGGTGGCCGGCGGCGAGGTCGTGGGGTGAGGGCCGGGGTCGCGGTCCGCGACGTCACACCGCCTCCTGGCGCGGCGATGTCCGGCTTCGCGGCGCGGACGGCCCCGGCCACCGGGGTGCACGACCCGCTGCTGGTGCACGCGCTCGTGGTCGAGGAGACCGCGCTCGTGACGGTCGACGTCGTCGGCCTGCACGAGGACGACTGCGCGGAGATCCGCAGGCGGTGCACCGGGCCCGCGGACGGCGTGGTCGTGCACGCCACGCACACCCACGGCGGACCCGTGAGCATGCGCGGGCGCCTCGGAGCCCCGGTCGACGAGGCCTGGCTCGCGGCGCTCGTCGCCACCTGCGCCGAGGCCGTGGACGCCGCGCGCGCCGCGCGCGAGCCGGTCGAGGTGCGGGCGGGGTACGGGGCCGGCCCGGGTGTGGCCCGCAACCGCCGCCGGCCGGGCGGCCCCGTCGACGACGCGCTCCCGGTGCTGCACCTGGGCCGCCCGGACGGGTCACTGCTGGCCGCCGTCCTCTCCTACGCCTGCCACCCGGTGGTCCTCGGCGCCGACAACACCCTGTTCACCGCCGACTACCCGGGTGTCGCCCGCCGGATGCTCGCCGAGCGGCTCGGCGGGCCCGTCCTGTTCGTCACCGGGTGCGCGGGGGACGCCAACACCGGCCACAGCGCCGCGGCGTCGATCTCGACGGCGGCCGCGGCCGGGCGGACCTTCGCCGCCGCCGAGCGCATCGGCACCCGCGTCGCGGACGCGGCGCTCACCGCCGAGCCGCGACCGGGGTCGGGCCCGGTGCTCGCGGCCGCTCGCGAGGTGGTGCTCGACCTCGACGTCCCCGCGGCCGCCGAGATCGCCGCCCACATCGCGGCGTGGGACGCGGAGGCGGCCACGGCCGAGCCGGCCCGCGCCGCTCTGCTGCGCGAGTGGTCGGCGTGGGGGCGCGCGCGGCCCGCGGGCCCGGCGACGTGGTCGGGGGTGGTGAGCGTGCTGCGCTGGGGCCCCGCGCTGCTCGTCGCGTTGCCCGGGGAGCCGTTCGCCGCCGCCGCGCACGAGATCCGCCGACAGGCAGGCCCCGGCACGACCGTGCTCGTCGCCGGCTACAGCAACGGCTGCCCCGGCTACCTCCCGCCGGCCGAGGAACACGCGTCCGGCGGGTACGAGGTCACCGAGGCGCACCGCTACTACGGCATGCCCGGCCCGTTCGCCCGGGGCGCGGCGGAGCGCCTGCTCGACGCGGTGCGACCGCTGCTCGACGAGTGCGGCTGAGCGCCCCGCGGGTCAGCCGCCGTACACCGAGACGTGCCGGGTGCTGCGCGCGTCGAACGGCTCGCCGGACCAGCCGCCCCAGCGGGCGTGCAGCCGCAGGCCCGCCAGCCGCGCCATCAGGTCCAGCTCGCTGGGCCAGACGTAGCGCAGCGCGAGCGGCTCGGCCTCGACACCCGACGCCCCGAACCCGAGGTGGCACTTGTCCACGCGCTGGCTGACCCGGTCGTAGCGGCCGACCTCGATCGTCACCCCGTCCGGCCCGATCCGCCCGGCGTCGACGTACTGGTCCACGCCGTCGCGGTCCTGGCGCAGGCCGTACATCGGGTCGGGCACGACGTTCTCGACGACGAGCACCCCGTCGGCGGTGAGGTGCCGCGCCGCGTTGGCCACGCACTCGACCTGCGCGTCCTGGGTGACCAGGTTCATCAGCGAGTTGAACACGACGTACACGAGCCGGTAGCGGTCCGGGAGCACGACGGTGGCCATGTCGCCGCAGGTGACCGACAGGGCGTCGCCGCCCGGCTTCGCCCGCAGCCGCTCGATCATCGCGGCCGAGAGCTCGACGCCGTCCACCCGCACACCGGAGGCGGCCAGCGGAAGGCCGATCCGGCCGGTGCCGATCGCGAGCTCCAGCGCCGGCCCGTCGCCTGCGAGCTCGGCGAGGCGGGCCACCGCCGCGGCCTCGTCGCCTCGCGGCTCGTCGTCGTACCCGGCCGCGACACGCGGCCCGAAGCTGGAGCGAGGGTCGAAGGGCATCTCTGAGAAGGCCACTTCGGCATTCGAGCGCAGGATCACCGCTCGGGGCAATCGAGTTGCTCCGGTGCCCTGAACAGGACGCTCTGGGGCCGGCGCGACCCCTCGCGCGCCGGCCCGGCAGGGATCAGGCCGCGCCGGAGCGGGCGAGGGCGACGTGGCGGGCGTGGGCCCGCCCGGTGGTCTCGGCGAGCTCGCGGGCGGCCGAGCGGGAGGCGGCCGCCTGGTCGCGCAGGCCTGCCATCTGCGGGTTGACGTCGGCGAGTGTCAGCTCGGCGGTCACCACCGCGACGTCTCCCCCGAGGACATCGCCGAAGATCCGCTCGACGTAGGGCGTGGCGTGGTCCCAGCCCTCGCGCGGGGTGCCCGGGGCGTAGCCACCCCCACGGGCGACGACGACGGTGACCGGCTTCCCCTGCAACGGCTGCTGACCGGGGGCGAAGCGCGGGTCGGTGATCAGCAGGTCCATCCACGCCTTGAGGTGCTGAGAGACGCCGAAGTTGTACAGCGGCGACGCGACCACGACGGCGTCGGCGGCGCTCACCTCGTCGGCGAGCCGCGCGGCCAGCGCGACGGCGTCGCGCTGCGCGGGAGTGCGGTCCTCCTCGGCGGCGAACGAGGCCGTCGCCGCGAGCGGCCACGCATCGGCCGGCACCGGGTCGGCGGCGAGATCGCGACGCAGCACGTTGTCGTGCGGGTGGTGCTCGATCCACGTCCGCTCCACGGTGTCGGCGAGCTCGCGGCTCACCGAACCCTCCACGCGGATGCTGGCGTCGACGCGGAACAAGGTCATCGGAACTCCTGTGAGACGGTTGGGATGTTGAGCAGATCGTCTGCCCTCCAGATGGTCTTGTCAACAGATCGCCTGCGGCATCACATTCCCCCGGTACGATGCGAGCGTGAGCACACCCGGTCCCGTCGAGTCGGATCTCGGCTGGGCGCTGGGCGCCGTGATGCGGTCGTACCTGCGCGCCACCACCGAGGCCGTGGGAGACGTCCCGGGCGGCCCCCGCGGTTACCAGGTGCTCTCCGCCGCCGCCGGCGAGCCGCGCAGCCAGCTCGCACTGGCCCAGCACCTCGGCCTCGACCGCACGGTGATGACCTACCTGCTCGACGACCTGGAACGCGCCGGGCTCCTCGAACGCCGCCCGGACCCGGCCGACCGGCGCGTCCGGCGGATCGTGCTCACCTCCGCAGGCGGCGCGCGGCTCTGCGACCTGGAACGCCGGCTCGCCGCGGCCGAGGAACACCTGCTCGACCCGCTCGGACCGGCCGAACGCGAGCACCTGCGCCACCTCCTGCGCGTGCTCGCCACCCGCACCACGCAGGGCGAGGACGCGTGCACCGTGGTGCAGGAGGCCCAGCAGGAGCTGGCGGAAGCCGGCCCGGGCACCCGGCGGGGGCGCAGCTAGAGACTCGGGCAGGGCCCGCGAATGCCCGCCGGTGATCGCCGCGAGAAGCACCTGACGTCGCCGCGACAGCACCCACGCACTTCTCGAACCGATCACCCAGCCTGATCACCCCGACACCCAGGCCTGGGTATCCCGAATCGTCGATCCCGCCGCGCGTTCCGCGGAACGCGGTCAGGCGAGCAGCTCTCCCGCCTCGCGCCACATCCGGGCGATGATCTGCCCGGCGGGCTCCTCGGTCGCCATGGCCGCGCTCTGCCCGGCCCACTGGTTGACGCGGTCCAGCCCGTGGGACTCCCCCCGGCGCCACTGGCCGACGAGCCTGCGCTGGTGCGGGTACGGCGCCGGACGCGGTGCGTCGGGCTCGTTCCACGCCGTGACGTACGGGGTGGGCACGGCCCGCCCGAGCCGCCCCGAGTAGGCGCGCGTCGCCACGGTGGCCTCGGGCGCCAGTCCGTCGAGCGCCGCAGCCCAGTCCTTCGCGATGCCCGTCTCCGGGGCCCGCAGCAGCGCGGTGCCGACCTGCACGGCGCTCGCGCCCAGGGCCAGCGCGGCGGCCACCCCTCGCCCGTCGGCGATCCCGCCGCTGGCGATCACCGGCACACTGAGGTGGTCGACGAACCGCGGGAGCAGCGCGAACAGCCCGACGGACGTGGACTCGGCCGTCTCGGGATCGAAGGTGCCGCGGTGGCCGCCTGCCTCCATGCCCTGCGCGACGACCGCGTCGGCGCCGGCCTCCTGCGCCGCCAGCGCGTCGTCGAGCGTGGTGGCGCAGGCGAACCACGCGATGCCCCGCTCCTTCAGCCGGCGCACGTAGTCGGGCTCGAACAGGCCCATGATCGAGGAGATGGCGGTCGGCGCGGCCGCCAGCATCGCCTCGCACTGCTCGGCGTGGTCCGGCCCGGCCGGCCCGGGCTCGCCCGGCGTGCCGAAGCGCGTGAGGAACTGCAGCGCGTCGTCGATCCGCTGCTGCGGGGCGTCCGGCGGGTCGGGGATCCAGATGTTGAGCTGCACCGGCCCGGCCGAGCCCGCACGGAACTGCTCGCACCACTCGGCGATGCGCTCCGGCTGGTCCAGCACCACCCCGTTGCCACCCATCCCGCCCGCCTCGGCCACCGCGACGGCCAGTTGCGGGGGGCAGGCTCCCGCCATCGGGGCCGCCAAGATCGGAACCCGCAACCCGTACCGGTCGCAGAAAGCCCGTGCGCGCTCCCGTGGCTTCGTCATCGGTTCCGAACCTACTCGGGCGGCGCCGAGCCGATCACCCCCGCACGTCCCCGAACCGCGGCGCGGCGTCCTCGGGCTGCACCCGCGTGGCGTTCGCGGCGAAGCTGATCGCGTGGTACCAGCCGCAGAGCAGCAGCAGGTCCAGCAGCTGGGCGTCGGCGAACTCGGCGGCGAGGTGCGCCCACAGCTCGTCGTCGACAGACCCGGTGTCGTGCAGCGCGTCGACGGCGCGCAGGACGAGCGCGTCGTGCGGGTCCCAGCAGGAGTCGGCGGCCGACCCGTACACGAGGGAGCGGACCTGGTGCGCCGTCAGGCCGGCGCGCTCGGCGTAGTGGAGCACGTGCACGCCCCACTCGTACTCGCAGCCGCACCGCGCGGTCGTGCGGTCGATCACGAGCTCGCGGTCGCGCAGCGACAGCGACAGTCGCCGGCTGAGGTAGTAGCGCCCCCACGCCGCGAGCCCCTCCGTCATCGGGAGGTTGCGCGCGAACGTGCGGAACAGCCGGATCGGCGGCACGCCCTTCGGCATCATCGTCTCGAGCTGCGCCGCAACCGCGGGGGCGTAGGGCGGCGACAGGGGCGCGATGCGCGGTGTCACGGGGTACCTCCCGGCGTTTCGGAAATCAGAACGCTAGTGTTCTGGTTTCCGAAACACAACCGCTCGAGCGACGAGGTGAGGACCCTGGCGACACGTCCGCCGCCCGGAACCCCGCGGCCGGGACGACCGGTCCGCGGTTCGACCACCGGCCGGCCACTCATGGCGGCGCTCGACCTGCTCGGGCGCCGCTGGGCGCTGCGCGTGCTCTGGGAGCTGCGCGACGGCCCGCTCGGGCCGCGCGCCCTCCTCGCGCGATGCGACGGGCTCTCCTCGTCGGTGCTCTACGACCGCCTCCGCGACCTCGAGGCCTCGGGGCTGCTGCACCGCGACACGGGCGGCAGCTACGAGCTCACCGCGCTGGGCAGCGAACTCGGCGACGCCATCGCCCCGCTCGACCGGTGGGCAGGCCGGTGGGCGGCGACGACCCACGGGTGACGCCTGCCGGGTGCGGCTGCGACGTCAGGAGGAGAAGGCGCTGCGGGCCAGCGCGCTCTGTACCTCGTAGATCGAGCCCTCCCGCGCGTGCTTGGGCAGCGGGATCCGCACGGGCACCGGCTCGACCCGCGGTGTGGCGGTCGGCTCGCCGCACAGCAGCCGCTCGTTGAACGCCTCCCAGCCGGGGAAGTCCACCAGCGGCCACGCGTCCGCGGCGGCGTACTCGTGGAGCAGGAACCGGCGCGGGCGCTGCGAGCGGTTGGGGGCCGAGCCGTGCAGCAGCCGCGCGTGGTGCACGGAGATGTCGCCCGCACGCAGCTCGATCGGCACCGCCTGCTCGGCGAACCCGTCGGCCGGCACCGCCCCGGCGAACACGCCGTCCTGGTGGTGGTCGTGCACCGGGCCGTGGTGCGACCCGGGCACCACCATCAGGCAGCCGTTCTCGAGCATCATGTCGTCGACGGCGATGCCGACGGCGAGGACGTCGTCGTTGGTGTGCGGGTAGAACGCCCAGTCCTGGTGCCACTCGACGGGGCTGCCGAACTCGGGCGACTTCAGGTTGAGCTTCGTGTTCTGGAACCGCACGGCGTCGCCGACGAGCTGCCGCACGACCGCGAGCACCGACTCGTTGCGCAACGCGCCGTCGTAGGCCGGGTGGCGGCGGTGGGGCGCCTTCAACCGCCGCAGCCGCGGGTCGGCGGCGGTGTGACCCGGCTCGAGGTCGAACACGTCGGTGTGCGTGGTGGCCTCGCGCGAGCGCTCCACGAACTCGTCGGTCACCCGTTGCAGTTCGGCGACCTCCTCGGGTGTGAAGACGTTGCGTACCGCGAGGAACCCCTGCGCGCGGTAGGTGTCGATCTGTTCGGGCGTCAGGTGCACTGGCGTCTCCCTTCGTGGCGGCCGCGCGTCGCGGCGTCCCGGACCTGGCAGTCGACGTGGTCCTCCATCCGGGCCACCGCGAGGGCGGCGTCGCCCGCCTCCAGCGCGGCCAGGATCGCGAGGTGCTCGGCGTGCAGGGTCTGGCGGTCACCGGGCGCGCGGCCGAACTCGCCCCACGCGGTCACCCAGGCCTGGTGCACCCACTTCTGCACGCGCTCGAGCACGGGATTGCCGGCCGCCCGGGCCAACAGCGCCTCGAAGCGCACGTCGAGGCTGCCCTGCTCGACGTCCTGGTCGGACAGCTCGCCCGCCGCCCGTTCGAGGAACTCCCGCACGGCCGCGAGGTCCGGCTCCGCCTGGCGCGCCAGCACCTGCACGACCCGGGTCTCGATCGCGGCGCGAAGATCCGTGAGCCACTGCAGCGAGTCCGCGGCCGGCTCCATGCCTGCGAGCAACTGCTCGGCGGGGAGCGTGCCCTGCGGATCGAGGACGAACGCGCCCGCGTTGCGCCGGATCTCGATCTTGCCCATGCTCTCCAGGGCGCGCAGGGCCTCGCGCACGGAGACGCGGCTGACCTCGAGACGCTCGGCGAGGTCGCGCTCCGACGCCACGCGCTCGCCCGGCGCCATGCTCCCCACCATCCGGTCGAGCTGGCCGAAGACCTCCCGGTACACGTGGACCTGGGTGATCGGCAGCAGGCGGAACGGACGGCGTTCTGCGGTCATGACCGCGATTGTGGCGCCTGCGGTCATGACCGTTCCCGCGACGCGGCCGGGCCGACCGGCTCGGCCATGATGTCGCTCCGGTAGGTCTCGGGTCCCCACAGCACCGCGGCGAACGTGATGAGCGATAGCACGACCATGTACCCGGCCACGGCCCACGGCGTGCCGCCGGCCCAGACCAGCAGCAGGCTGGCGAGGAAGGGCGCAGGCCCGCCGGCGAGGATCGAGCCGAGCTCGCGGGCGAACGCGAACCCGCTGTAGCGCACCCGCGGCCCGAACAGCTCGGTGAAGTACGCCGCCTGCGGCCCGAACATCCCGGCGACGCCGATGCCGACAGCCGCGGCCATCGCGAACACCACCACCGGCGTGCTGCCGGACTGCAGCAGCAGGAAGTACGGGTAGGCGAACAGCGCGCAGAACAGCGCGGCGCCCGCGTAGACGGGTCTGCGGCCGATCCGGTCGGACAGGATCGACCAGACCGGCACCATGACGAACTGCGCGCAGGTCGCGATCGTGACGGCGATCAGCGCCGTGGTGCGCGAGTAGCCGAGCGAGTTGCTGAGGTAGCTGATGCTCCAGGTCGGGAACAGGTAGCCCAGCGCGTTCTCCGCGAACCGCGCCCCGATGACCACGACGAAGCTGCGCGGCTGCGTCTTCAGCGCGTGCACGATCGGAGTGCGCAGGACGTCGCGGCGCTCCCGCGCCTGCGCGAACACCGGCGTCTCGGCCAGGTTCAACCGCAGGTAGAGCCCGACACCGACCAGGACGATGCTGACCCAGAACGGCACCCGCCAGCCCCACGACAGGAACTGCTCCTCGGGCAACGTCGACACCAGCGCGAACACCCCGGACGCCAGCAGCGTGCCGAGCGAGACCCCCATCGGCGACCAGCTGCCGAACCACCCCCTCCGGTCCGGCGGGGCGTGCTCGACCGCGTAGATCACCGCACCGCCGTACTCGGCGCCGGCCCCGAACCCCTGCAGCAGGCGGAACAGGACCAGCAGCACCGGCGCGGCGATGCCGATCGTGTCGTACCCCGGCACGAACCCGATCAGGAACGTCGCCCCGCCCACGAGCAGGAGCGTGGCGATCAGCACGTTCTTGCGGCCGATGCGGTCGCCGAAGTGCCCGAAGAACAGCCCGCCCAGCGGCCGTGCGACGAAGCCGACCCCGAACGTCGCGAACGCGACCAGGGTGCCGGTCGCCGGGTCGAGCTCCGGGAAGAACAGCACGTTGAACACGACCGCCGCGGCGGTGCCGTAGATGAAGAAGTCGTACCACTCGAGGCAGGACCCGATCCCCGACGCGAACGCCACCCGCGCCAAGGACTGCTTCCCGCTCCCCTGCACCGTCCCCGTCACCTGGACCTCCTTGTCCGGCGGTGGTCAGTGGACTGACCAATTCAGGGTGCGGGCCGGCGGTGTCCCCCGTCAAGGGGCCCGTCGTTTCCTTGACAGCGCGACCTCACGCGATCTAAACATCCGCTATGCAGTTCACATGTCCACGATGCGGAGCCTCGCGGTCAGGCGGATGCTCGTGCTGACCACGGACGCCGGGGTTCGCGTCGAACGTTCGGGCTCGGTCCAGGTGCTCGAGAAGGCCGGGAAGGTGCTGGACTGCTTCTCGGCGGACAACCCGGCGATGCGCGTGGCTGACCTGAGGGAGCGGACGGGACTGCCGGCGACGACGTGCCTGCGCATCGTGCGCACCCTGGTGGAGCAGGACCTGCTGCAGCGCGAGGGCGACGTGTACCGGATCGGGCTGCGCGTGCTCGTCTGGGGTGCAGCGGCCACCGCCGGGTCGGTGCTGCTCGCCGCCGCGGGACCGCTGATCCGTCGGCTTCGCGACGACACCGGCGAGACGAGCGTGCTCTTCGTGCGGCAGGACGCCCAGCGCGTCATCGTCGACGTGGCCCAGTCCCGCCAATCGATCATCTTCCGCGGCACCGTCGGCGAGGCGATGCCGCTGGCCGCGGGCGCCGCCGGCAAGGTCTTCATGGCATGGGACCCCGCCGCGCTGCAACGCGCCCGTCCCCTCGGGATCCCACAGTTCACGCATGGCACCGTCACCGATTGGGATGCCGTGGACGAGCAGCTCGCGAGGGGCCGGGAACGCGGCTTCATGTTCGCTGACCAGGAGCGCGAGACCGGGCTGAGCTCGATTGCCGCACCCGTGTTCGGGCCGGGCGGGCGCCTCGTCGCCGCACTCAGCCTCGGCGCGCCTGCCTTTCGCCTCCCCCGCGATGTGGCCGAGCGCCTGGGGCCGGACGTGGCGAGCGGCGCCACCGCATTGTCACGCGCCATCGGCTGGATCGACGGCCCGACACCCACACCCACCCCTGGAGGGCACCACCCTCCGTCCCGCGGCACCGGGAGGTCCCGATGAATCCACGCCAGTCCCTGCGCACCCAGCTCGCCGAGCGCGCACCGGTGCTCGCACCGGGCGTCTACGACGGCCTCTCCGCGGCACTCGTGCGCAACGCCGGGTTCAGCGCCGCCTACATGACCGGGGCGGGCGTGGCCGCGAGCGTCCTCGGCCGGCCCGACATCGGGCTGACGACGCTGACCGAGATGCGCCAGGCGGCGGAGCGGATCACCGCCGTGCTCGGCGACATCCCGCTCATCGCCGACGCCGACACCGGCTTCGGGAACGTCGCACAGGTCTACCGCACCGTCGGCGAGTACGAGCGGGCCGGGGTGTCGGCGATCCAGCTAGAGGACCAGGCATTCCCCAAGCGCTGCGGGCACCTCGACGGCAAGGAGGTCATCCCGGCGCAGGAGTTCGCCGCGAAGCTTCACGCGGCGCAGGAGGCGCGCACCGACGAGGACTTCCTGATCATCGCGCGAACCGATGCACTCGCCCCGCTCGGCTTCGACGAGGCGCTGCGCAGGGCGAAGCTCTACGCGCAGGCCGGCGCCGACCTGATCTTCGTCGAGGCCCCGCAGACGATGGAGCAGATTCGCCGCATCCCAGGTGAGTTCGATGTGCCGTGCCTGTTCAACGACGTCCCACGCGGACACACGCCGGCCGTCGACCACGCCACCCTCGCGGAGCTCGGGTACGGGCTAGTCATCGCGCCCGGACTGTGCAACGGCGCGGCGGCGGTGGCGATCGACGCCGGGTTGCGGGCACTGCGCGCAGGCAAGCACAACACCGGTGCGGTACCCCAGCTGTCGCCGCACGAGCTGTTCGACGCGCTCGGTCTCCCGTTCTGGGAGGACCTGCGGCAGCGCCACGAGCTGCCCGTGGAAGACGTCGCAGCTGCTCGGGCCTGACCCGTGGCGGGCACCCTGATCGAGAAGGTGCTGGCCCGCGCGGCCGGCCGCGACGCGGTACGCCCCGGCGACATCGTGGTGTGCGACGTCGACATGACCGTCCTGCTCGACATCCAGTTCCTGCACGACCGGCTGCTCGACGTGGTCGCCGTGCACGACCGGGATCGGCTGGCGATCGTCATGGACCACGCTGTGCCGGCCCCCGGGTTGCGGGAGGCAGAAGCTGGGACGCACGCGCGCGAGTTCGCCGCCCGGCACGGCGTCGAGAAGTTCTTCGACGTGGGCCGGCACGGGATCGTGCACCAGGTTCTTGCTGAGCAGGGCCTCGCGCTGCCCGGCACGCTCGTGGCCTGCACCGACTCCCACACCTGCGCCGCCGGCGCGTACAGCTGCGCCGCCCGCGGGCTCGGGCCTGCCGAGATCCTGCAGATCGTGTGCACCGGCACCACGTGGCACCGGGTCCCGCCGACGATCCGCTACGAGTTGACCGGCGCGCCGCACTCCTGGATCAACGGCAAGGACCTCTTCCTGCACATCGCCGGCGAGTTCGGCGACGCCACGAACTGCGCGCTCGAGTACGGCGGACCAGGGCTGGGCGCGCTGTCGATGGCGGATCGGCGGACGATCGCGACTCAGGGTGCTGAGGTCGGCGCAGACTTCTCGATCTTCCCTGCCGATCGGGCGTGCCTCGAGTTCGTCGCATCGGTCGCGCCCGACGCGCCGATGCACCCCGTCCTGCCCGACCCCGACGCGACCTACGCCGAGGTCCGGGAGATCGATCTGAGCGCGCTCGAGCCGATGATCGCCCAGCCCGGCACGGTCATCCACAACACCAGGCCGGTCTCGGCGTTTCCGGACGTGGCGATCGACCAGGCCTTCATCGGCTCCTGCGCAAATGGGCAGCTCGCGGACCTCGCGACCGCCGCCGAGATCGTGCGCGGACAGCGGGTCGCCCCGGGAGTCCGGCTGATCGTCACCCCCGCATCGCAGGCCGTCTACCTCGACGCGGTGCGGCTCGGCTACGTCGAGACCCTGGTCGAGGCGGGTGCGGTGGTCACGAACTCGACGTGCGGGGCGTGCTTCGGCTACCACATGGGAGTGGTCGGGCCGGGCGAGGTCTGCCTCACCGCCAGCACGCGCAACTTCACCGGCCGGATGGGCAGCCGCGAGGCGTCGATCTACATGGCCTCACCTGCCACCGTGGCCGTGTCGGCCCTGCGCGGCCGGATCAGCGACGTCCGCGACACCGCGCAGGCGGGGGCGGCGTCGTGAACGACGATCGGCTCGCCTTCGCCGGACGCGTCTGGGTGTTCGGCAACGAGATCAACACCGACGACATGTACCCGGGCTTCGCAATGAAGCTGCCGATCGCCGAGGGTGCGCGGCACATGTTCCACGCGACACGGCCCGACTGGCCGCAGCTGGTGCGGCCGGGGGACATCGTCGTGGGCGGGCGCAACTTCGGCCTCGGCTCGAGCCGGCCGGTCGCGCTGCTGTTCCAGGAGCTCGGAGTCCGGTGCCTGCTGGCGGAGGAGTTCAACTCTCTCTTCCTGCGCAACTGCATCAACTACGGACTGGCCGCGCTCACGGTCCCCGGGATCACCGGCCAGGTCACCGACGGCGACACCGTGGACGTCGACGTGGCCGCGGGCACCGTGCGCGACCGGCGCACCGGGCAGGAGCTCCAGAGCCCACCGATCCCTGAGTTCCTCCTGCGAATCCTGCGCAGCGGCGGGCTGATCGCCCAGCTAGAACGCGACGGCCACCTGACCACCTCAACGGAGAGGAGCGCTTAGATGCGCCGCACGTGGATAGCTGGAGCAGCCACGACGATGCTGCTGGCCGCAGGCTGCGCGGGAGGGGACGGCGCCGCGGTTGACCCGGCCGATCCGGTGACGATCGACATCACCGTCACCAACGCGACCGAGACTTACACGGTCCCCTGGCTCGTCGGCATGGACCAGGGATTCTTCACCGAGCGCGGCGTCCGGATCGGAGAGCTCGTGCCAGGCCAGGGCGGCAGCACCACGCTGCGCAACCTCATCAGCGGCGACCTGGCGATCGGCGAGGTCAGCTACCCGGCGGTCGTGGACGCGGCCGCCGAGGGCACTCCGGTCGCAGCCGTCGGCGGCGCCTTCCAGAGCCTCTACGGCAACGACTTCTACGCCCTGTCCAGCAACACCGCGGTGCAACGCATCGAGGACGTTCGCACGTGGGCCTTCACGAACCCCGGATCAGTCACCGAGTCCCTCACACACCTCATCCCGGAGGCCGCCGGGATCGGCGACCGGGCGGTGGAACGGGTCGCTGCAGGAGGCATCGGCGAGGGGGTCGCTCTGCTGGAGTCCGGCGCCGTCGACGTGGCGATCGTCCCCGACGCGGTGCGGGCCAAGAACCCCGACACGTTCCGCCTCGTGGTGCCCACCCACACCTACATCGAACGGTTCCAGCAGACGGTGCTCACCACCACCACCGACTATGCCGAGGACAACCCCGAGGTCGTGTCGGCGGTGCTCGGCGGGTACCAGGAGTCCGCGGACTGGATCCACGGGCACATCGATGAGGCAGGCGCCCTCTACGCCGCGCACACCGACCTGCCCCTGGAGTCGGCGGTGGCGGCCGTTCGCAGCGCGGCGGAGCTCGACACGTGGTCCGCGGGTGTCTCGCCCGAGGCCCTCGACAGTGCCCAGCGCGCGGTCCAGCTCGCCGGGTTCGAGGGCGAGATCCCCTACTGCGACCTGTTCGACCCGACGTTCCTCCCCGAGGGCACCCAGTTCCGGCTCCCGGTCACCTGCTGATCCCCGACCTGTGAAGGAGAGCGACGATGACGTCCCACTCCAGCTCGACCGTCGACCGACCGGCCGGTACCGACACCATGATCGACGTCCGAGGCGTCACCAGGCGGTTCGGCGACGTCCACGCACTCGACCCTGTCGACCTGACGGTGCGCCGCGGCGAGTTCGTCTCGATCGTCGGTCCGAGCGGCTGCGGCAAATCCACCCTGCTCGAGCTGGTGGCCGGCCTGCAGATCCCGGACTCCGGAAGCATCCGGGCCGCCGGCACACCGGTGACGGGTCCTCGGGACGCGACATCGATCATCTTCCAGGACTCCGCCCTGCTGCCGTGGCGCAGCGTGCTCGACAACGTCGCGTTCGGGCTCGAGTCCCGCGGCGTGGGCCGGGGCGAGCGGCACGCGCGGTCCCGCGAGCTGATCGACCTGGTCGGCCTGTCCGGGTTCGAGGACGCGCGACCGGCCCAGCTGTCGGGCGGCATGCGCCAGCGGGTGGCCATCGCGCGGTGCCTGTCGATGGAACCCGACCTCATCCTCGCCGACGAGCCGTTCGGCGCGCTCGACGAGCAGACCCGCCTGCTCATGGCCACCGAGCTGCTCGCGGTGGTGGAGCGGCTGTCCTGCTCGGTGCTGTTCGTGACCCACAGCCTGCAGGAGGCCGTGCTGCTCTCCGACCGGGTCGTGGTGATGAGCGCGCGGCCCGGGCGCGTCCTCGAGGAGCTGCCGGTCGCGCTGGAACGCCCCCGCTCCACGCACGCCCTGACCACGCCGGCGGCCACCGCGGTCGTCGACCGGCTCTGGTCGCTGCTGCGCGACGAGGCCGACTCGGCGATGCAGGCGCACCGGTGACGGCCCGGAGCGCGTCCGGCGTGCCGCGCTACGTCCGGCCCCGGCCGGACCGGGTGCTTGGGTTGCGCGCCCCCGCCTGGACCGTCCTGATCGCGGTGGCGCTCGTGGGTCTGGTCGAGCTACTGGCCCGGTCCGGCGCGGTGAGCGGTACCGAACTCGTGCCGGTCAGCGAGATGCTCGCCGGGATCGCCGGGCTGCTCGTCGACCCGGAGTTCCTGGTGCAGAACCTGCTCTGGACGGTGGGGCTGATCGCCGTGAGCTTCGCCCTTGCCACCGTGCTCGGTGTGGGGCTGGCCTACACCATGTGGCGCGCCCGGTGGTGGCGCCGGGCGGCGCAGCCCTACCTCAACGTCTACTACGCGGTGCCGACCTTCGCGCTCTACCCGATCCTCGTGGTGCTCTTCGGCACCGGCGCGGTGCCGATCGTGCTGCTCGCCGTCGCGTTCAGCTCGGTCGTCATCGCCGCCAGCGCTCTCACCGGGTTCGGCTCCGTCGCCCCGTCGGTCAACAAGCTGGCGGCCTCCCTGCGGCTGCGGCCCGGCCAGTACCTGCGCAGAGTCCTGCTGCCCTCCGCGGCGCCGGACATCGCCGCCGGCATGAAGCTGGGTTTCGTCTACGCGCTGATCGGCGTGCTCGCCACCGAGTTCATCCTCGCGACGCGCGGCCTGGGGCAGTTCATCTCGCACGCCTACATCACCTTCGATGCCGAGGAGATGTACGCCGGGATCCTGTTCGTCTGCCTGTTCGCGCTCGGGGCCAATCTCGGACTGTCCGCCCTGCTCAACCGGTTCGACTGGAGGCGGTCATGACGAGTGCGACCCGCCGGGTCCCCGGGGTCGCTGCGCCGCGGCCGCGTCCGGCACTGCGGCGGCTGCTGGAGCCCGCGGTGGCGCCGCTGCTGCTCCTGGTGGCGTTCCTCCTGGTCTGGCACGTCGCAGCGGTGGCGCTGGACAGCACGGTCTTCCCGACGCCGCTCGAGGCCGCCGCCACTCTGGTGGCCGACCTGGGCTCCTCGGCGTACCTCGCCGCGGTGGCGGAGACGCTGCTGGTCCTGCTCGGCTCCTACGCGCTCGCGGTGGTCATCGGCTCCCTGCTGGGGTTCCTCATCGGGTTGAGCACCTTCTGGTCGGACGTGCTCTCGCCATTGATCTACGCGGTCTACAGCATCCCGAAGATCACGCTCTACCCGCTGTTCCTCGTGTTCCTCGGCCTCGGCGACGTCGGCCGCATCGGGTTCGCCTTCCTGCACGGGGTGATCCCCATGCTGCTGATCGTCCTGGGCGCCACCGCAAGCGTGGACCGGACCCACCTCAAGCTCGCCGCCAGCCTGCGGCTCACCACACCGCAGCTCGTCCGCCGGATCGTCGTGCCCAGCATCGTGCCGTCGGCGGTCACGGGGTTGCGGCTCGCCTTCGGCCTCACCTTCCTCGGTCTCCTGATCGCCGAGCTGCTCGGCGGCTCCGCGGGGCTGGGCGGGGAGCTGCTGCGCAACGTGCAGCTCGTACGGATGGGAAACATCGTCGGGGAGGTCATCCTGATCACGATCATCGCGCTCGTACCCACGGTGCTGCTGCTGCGCCTCGAGCACCGGGCGACCGCGCGGTTCGCCGGGCGCGCGACCGACGCCGCACCCGCGCTGTGAGCGGCGCCCTCGTCGTCACGCATACGGCGATCGCGCTCGGTGGGATCGTCGGTCTCATCACCCTCGCCCGGGTCACCCCGGTCATCGCGGTGGTGGCGGGCACCCTGTACCTGGGACTGGCCAGCGGGCTCGGCTTCGAGGCAACGGTCGACGCCGTCGCCCGCGGGTTCGGCGACCTCATGGCGGAGGTCGGCCTGCTCATCGGGTTCGGCGTCCTGCTGGGGTCGCTGCTCTCGGCCACCGGCGCGCTGCAGCGGGCGCTGGGCCCGATGCTGCGGATGCTCACGCCACGGCGCACGCCGTACGTGCTCAGCGGCTCCCTGACCGCGTTCTTCCCCGCCATCTACCCGGAGGTCATGTTCGTCCTCGCTGCCCCGGTGCTGCGCGAGCTCGCACCGCGCATCGATCCCCGCAGCGGCCTGGGGCGGCTCGCCGGCGCCCTGACCATCGGGGAGGCCGTCGGCCTGGTCTTCGTCGTCCCCGGCACGGCGACGTTGGCGATCTCCGGGCTGCTCGGGGTGCCGCTGGGCACCGTGCTGCTCTACGGCACCGCGGTGGCGATCCCGACCGCGCTGCTGGCGACGAGCGCGTACCTGCTGCTGATCCGGTACGGGATGTGGAAGCCGGCGACCGACCAGGCCTGGGCCGAGACGCCGGCCGGCGAGCAGGTTTCCACGCAGGCGGACGACGACCCGCCCCCGCGCCACCTGCCGCTCCCCCTCGCCTGCGCCCCGGTCCTGCTGGCGCTGGTGCTGATCGGCGCCGCCGCGGTCGTGGATGCGATGGGGGCCGGCTGGGGCGTGATCAGCTTCCTCGGCAGCCCCGTCGTGGCGCTGTTCCTGGGCCTCTGCCTCGCCTACGCCCTCGCCTGGCGTGTGCTCTCGCGCCGCGGCGCCACCCGGGCGCTGAACGAAGGATTCGACCAGTGCGGCTCGATCCTGATCCTCACCGGGGTGTCCGGGTCGCTCGCGGCGGTGAGCGGCGAGACCGGCCTCGAGGACGTCCTGGCCGGCGCGTTCACGGCCGGCGCGGCGGTCCCGATCCTGTTGGTCTGGCTCGTGGCCGCGGTCCTGCACGTCGCCGTCGGCTCGGTGTCGGTCGCAGGCATCACCGCCGCGGGCATCCTCGCCCCGCTCCTCGGGCAGTTGCAGATCGATCCCGTGCTGGTCTTCCTTGCTGCCGGCTCGGGCGCGATGTTCCTCCCACACGTCAACAGCAACGCGTTCTGGCTGTTCCAGACCGTGCTGCGGCTGTCGACCCCGGGCACGCTCAAGGCGCACTCGCTGGCGATGACCCTCGCGTCCGTGACCTCGTTGCCGCTGATCCTGCTGCTCGCACTGATCCTCTGAACGCGACGGATGTCGTGATCGCGCCCCGGCATCGGTCGGTCGTCCGGACCCCGGCGGCGACCTAGTGTCCGACGGCGGGGAGGACCGACATGGCCATCGGCAGCGCAGCCCAGCCACATGCAGCCCAGCCACATCCCGACACCGCGCACGTCCGCACGCAGCGACGTCGGGTCCTGGTGTCGGGAACGATCGGCACCACGATCGAGTACTTCGACTTCCTGCTGTTCGGCCTGATCGCCCCGGTCGTGTTCAACCAGCTGTTCTACCCGCAGGCCGACCCGCTGGTGGCGACGATCGCGGTGCTCGCGACGTTCGCCATCGGCTACGTCGCACGTCCGCTCGGCGGGCTGGTGTTCGGGCATTTCGGCGACCGCATCGGCCGCAAGCCGATCATGTTCGTCACGCTGGTCCTGATGGGTGCCGCCACGACCGGGATCGGCCTGCTCCCCACCTACGCCGCCATCGGCGTGGCGGCGCCGATCCTGCTCACGCTCCTGCGCTGCGTCCAGGGCTTCGCGCTCGGCGGCGAGACCGTCGGCGCGGTCATCATGGCCACCGAGAGCGCGCCCCAGGGCAAGCGCGGCGGGTACGCAGGTGTCATCCAGATCGGCGGCGCGCTCGGCTCGGTACTGGCAGCCCTGGCCGCCGCCCTGGTCGCGGGCCTGCCCGAGCAGGACGCCCTCGCGTGGGGCTGGCGGGTGCCCTTCCTGCTCAGCGCCGTGCTCGTGCTGGTCGGCGTGTACATCCGCGCGAGGATCGACGAGCCCCCGGTCTTCCGGGAGGCGGTGCAGCACGGCCCGCGCAAGGCGCCCCTGCTGGTCGCTCTTCGCGAGGAGCCACGGGCGTGCCTCACCGTGTTCCTCTGCGTGATCACCGAGACCAGCATGCTGCAGCTGTTCACGGTGTACGCCCTGGTCCACGGTGGCCAGGAGCTCGGCATCCCGAACTCGGTGATGTTGAACGGCATGCTGATCGGCAACGTCGTCGGCATCGTCATGAACCCGCTGTTCGGCCGCCTCTCCGACCACGTGGGCCGCCGCGTCCTGATCATGGCGTCGCTGGTGATCAGTGTGCTGTACGTCGCGTTCGTCTTCTTCCCCCTGCTGGAGACCGGCGACCCGGCGCTCGTGGTGGTGGCCTTCGCGATCCCGCCCGCCCTCATCCAGACGATGATCTTCGCGACGGAGGCCAGCTTCTTCGCCGAGCTGTTCCGCAGCGCCGCCCACCGGTTCTCCGGCCTCGCGGTCAGCCGCCAGGTCGGCGGCGCCGTCGGGGGCGTCTTCCCACTGATCGCGGCGTCGCTGTTCGCCGCGGCGGGATCGATCTGGGCCGTCGTCGGCTACTACGCGCTCATCTCGATCGTCTCGCTGATCGCGGTGCTCACCTCCCGGGAGACCCACCGCGACGTGCTCGCCTGACCTGAGGGACGATCGACAGCTGCGGCGCCGTGGAGCCTGGCCCTGCGAGAAGACGTCTGAAGGAGTCGCCATGCAACCGGCCACCACCCGTACCGAGCTGATCGACCAGCTCATCGAGGTCGGGCACATGGCCGTCGAACGCGGCCTCGTGCTCGCCAGCGGCGGGAACCTCTCGGGCCGTCTGCCGGGCGAGGACGAGTACGTCGTCACCGGCGCCGGCACCTGGCTCGACCGGCTCACCGCGGAGGACTTCTCGGTCATGACGCTGGCCGGTGACGTCGTCGGCGGCGCCGCTCGCCCGTCCAGCGAGTGGAAGCTGCACCAGCGCACCTACCAGGAGCGCGCCGACGTCAACTGCGTGATCCACCTGCACCCGCAGCACACCGTGCTGCTCGACGCGCTGGGCCACGAGGTCCGCCTGTTCACCCTCGACCACGCCTACTACGTGCGCTCGGTGGGCACCGTGCCCTACCACCCCAACGGCTCCGACGCGCTCGCCGACACCACCGCGGAGCAGGCCACGGTGCACGACTGCGTGATCCAGTCCTTCCACGGCTGCTCCGCGCACGCCGCGGACGTCGGCATGGCGTTCCGGCGGATCACCAACCTCGAGGAAGCCGCCACCGCCACCTACCGCGCGCTCGTCCTGGGCGACAAGGACACCACGTTCCCGCCGGAGAGCTACGCAGCGCTGCACCACTCCTGACCGCGGTCAGTCCCCGGCGCCCGCGGTGATCACGCCGGCGCCCGCGAGGCGTCCGATCTCGGCGTCCGAGAGGCCGAGCACCTCGGCGAGCACGGGCACGGTGTCGCGGCCCAGCTCCGGCGCCCGCCCCGGCTCACCGTGCTCCCCGTTCCACCGCAGCGGGGAGCGGGCCGTGATCGCCTGCCCGCCGCCGGGCAGCGCGACGTCGGCGAGCACGGGGTGGGTGCCGCGCCGGTGGGCGCCGACGACGTCGGTCATGCCCCGGTAGCTGCCCCACAGCACGCGCGCGGCGTCGAGCTCCTCGCGGACCTGCGGGAAGTCGCGCGCGAGGAACCAGGGACGCAGGATCGCCGCGATCGTCTCGCGGAGCCGGTAGCGGTCCGCCTCGCGGGTGAGGTCGGCCTCCAGCGCCACCTCGAGCGCGTCGAACACCTCGCGGGTGCCCGTCACCGCGCACAGCGCAGCCCACTGCCCCTCGGTCAGCGCCACGACCATGACACGCTCACGGTCGCGGCAGGCGAAGTCGACGCCGAAGCTGCCGTACACGTGGTTGCCGTGCCGCGGCCGCTCCGTGCCGCGCTCCGCGGCCTCGGAGAGCCATCCGAGGTTCGCCACGCCCGCGAGGGCGACGTCGGCGAGCGCGAGCTCGATCCGCGCCCCGCGCCCCGTGCGGCCCCGGTCGTGCAGGGCCGCGAGCACGCCGGTGGACACCGACAGGCCGGTGATCAGGTCCCATGCGGGCAGCACGTGGTTGACCGGGGCGCCGCCCTCCTCCGGCCCCGTGATCCCGGGCAGCCCCACCTCGGCGTTGACGGTGTAGTCGACCGCGGGCCGCCCGTCGGCGTGCCCCTGCACCCGCAGGTGGATCAGGTCGGGCCGGCGCGTCGCGAGCGCGTCGTAGGACATCCAGCGCCGGCCGACCACGTTGTCCACCAGGACGCCGCGGTCCGCGCCGGGCGCGGTGACCAGGGCGAGCACCAGCTCCCGCCCCTCGTCGGAGCGCATGTCGAGCGCCACCGAGCGCTTGCCCTTGTTCAGCGACGACCAGTAGTAGCTGCTCCCCGACGCCGCGACGGGCCAGCGCTCGTGGTCGGGCCCGCCGCCGAGCGGGTCGATCCGGATCACGTCGGCCCCGAGCTGGGAGAGGGTCATCCCGCCCGTCGGACCGGCGACGAAGCTCGCGCACTCGACGATGTGCAGGCCTGCCAGCGGAGAGGTCATGACCTCGATTCGAGCACACGAACCCCCTGTAGAGGTCGTCGCGGGCCGCTCCGCGGTTCCCGGCCCGACCACGGGAGCACGCGCTACCCGGGCGTACTGTCCCCGCCGTCCGGTCCGGGCGGGGCGGACGCGGAGGAGGGCACGTGCAGGACACCGACCGCGCGCGGTCGCAGCGGGCCGAGGTCCGGTGGGGATCGCGCCGGCTGGTCATCGCCGGGATCGGCGCGGTCGCCGCGCTCGCCGCCCTGGCCGCAGCGGCGACGCTGCTGGACACCCAGATGTACGCCCGGCTGGGCATCCCGGTGGCCGCCACGGGAACCCAGGTGCTCGTCGCGGCCCTGCGCGCCGTGGTCGTCCTGACCTCGGCCGCGTCCCTCGGCTCGTTGCTCAACGCCGCGTTCCTGGTGCCCGCCCAGCCCTCCGGCACCGTCGACGCAGCCGGCTACCGCGCGGTCCGGAGGGCCGGCTGGTGCGCCGCCGCGGCCGGTGTCGCTGCGCTGCTGCTCGCGCCGGTCACCGCGGCCGACCTGTCCGGCGCGGCCCTCACCGACGTCCTGACCGGCGCAGATCCGCTGAGCACCTTCGCGGCCCTCGAGGAGCCGATGGCGTGGCTGCTCACCGGAGTCGGGTTCGCCGTCGTGGCGCTGGGATGCGCCTGGGCGCTGCGCTGGTGGGAGGCCGCACTGCTCGCCGCGGTCGCCACGGTGTCGCTGCTGCCGGTGCCCGCGGTCGGGCAGGCGGCGGTCGGGCGCGGCCACGACTGGGGCACGGACGCCGCGGTCGTCCAGGCCGTCGCGCTGGCGGTGTGGCTGGGAGTGCTGGTCGCCCTCGTGCTGCACCGCCGCTACGGAGGCGGTCTCGACGGCCCGCTGTGGCGCCGCGCCCGGATCCTGCTGGCCGGCAGCGGGTCGGCTTGGATGCTGTCCACCCTGGTGCTGGCCCTGCAGCTGACGGTGCCGGGCTCGCTGCCCGGCACCGCGTGGGGGCGCTGGCAGCTGGCGCAGGCGGGGCTGGCTGCCCTCGCCCTGGCCCTGTGGGCCCTCGCGGGTCGCCGCGGCCGACTCCTGACCCCGCTCGCCGCCGTCAGCGCGGCGGTGGTCGTGGTGGCCGGGGCGATGGCGCACAGCGTCCCGCCGCGGTTCCTGGTCCGCGGGGACACCGACGGCGAAGTGCTCATCGGCTACGACCTGCCCGAGCCGTTCTCCGCGCTGCGGGCGCTGCTCGACTGGCGGCTCAACATCCTGCTCACCGTGGCCGCGGTCGCCGCCGTGGCCCTGTACCTGCACGGCGTGCGGGTGCTGCGGGCCCGCGGGGACGAGTGGGCCACCGGCCGGACCGCCGCGTGGCTCCTCGGGTGGCTCGTGCTGGAGCTCGCGACCTCCTCGGGACTCGGGCGGTACGCGCCCGGCCTCTTCAGCGTCCACATGATCAGCCACATGGCGCTGAACATGCTGGCCCCGGTGCTGCTCGCGCTCGGCGGGCCGGTGACGCTCGCCCTGCGCGTGCTGCACCCGGCCGGACGCGGCAACCCGCCGGGCCCGAGAGAGTGGCTGACCACCGCCGTGGCGTCCCCGGTCGCGCGGCTCCTGACGCACCCGCTGGTCGCCCTGGCGCTGTTCGTGGGCTCGTTCTACGTCCTGTACTTCACACCGCTGTTCGAGGCGTCGCTGCGCTACCACTGGGCGCACCAGCTGATGTACCTGCACTTCCTCGCCGTGGGCTACCTGTTCTTCTGGCCGCTCGTGGGCACAGACCACGCACCCGTGCGGCTGCCGCACCTGGGCCGGCTGGCCGTGCTGCTGGCCGCGATGCCGTTCCACGCGTTCTTCGGCATCGCCCTGATGAGCATGGACGACCTCATCGGCGGCGAGTTCTACCGCTCGCTGGCACTGCCGTGGCTTCCCGACCTGCTCGCCGACCAGAAGGTCGGCGGCGGGATCGCCTGGGCAACCGGCGAGGTGCCCATGCTGGTGGTCGTCATCGCCCTGCTGGTGCAGTGGTCCCGCGAGGACGAGCGGTCGGCGACGCGGCACGACCGCAAGGCCGACCGCGACGACGACGCCGAGCTGGGCGCCTACAACGAGATGCTCGCCCGGCTGTCGCAGGGCCGCCGCTAACCACTGACCCGGTGGTCCGCGCCGAACTCACCCGTCGCGGCACCATGATCGCGAGTTGAGTGCGCTCAGCGTCGTCGGCACTGCAGCCGGTGCACTGAACCGGCGATCTTCAGCCGCGCACGGCGGTGCGCAGTCGCAGGCTGTTCGTCACCACCAGCAACGAGGACAGTGCCATCGCCGCACCCGCGAGCAGCGGGTTGAGCAAGCCGCTCGCCGCCAGGGGGATCGCGGCCACGTTGTACCCGAACGCCCACACCAGGTTGCCGCGGATCGTGGCCAGCGTGGCGCGGGCCAGGTCGATCGCCGCGACGAGCGCGCGCAGGTCGTCGCGCACGAGCACCAGGTCCGCGGCCTCCAGCGCCACGTCCGCGCCGGTGCCGACGGCGATGCCCAGGTCGGCCGCGGCGAGCGCCGCCGCATCGTTCACGCCGTCGCCCACCATCGCGACCGTGCGGCCCTGCGCCCGCAGCCGCTGCACCAGCGCGACCTTGTCGTCGGGCAGGGCGCGGGCGTGCACGTCCGCCGAGTCGATCCCGACGGACGCTGCGACGGCGGCCGCGGCGGCGGGGCTGTCACCGGTCAGCAGCACGGGGCGCAGCCCGCGGGCCCGCAGCCCGTCGACGGCCGCGCGGGAGCTGTCGGGCACCGGGTCGGCCAGGGCGATCGCCCCGGCGACGGCGCCGTCCACGGTGACCGCGACGACGGTGCGTCCGGCCTCCTCCCACTCCGTGACGCGGGCGGCCAGCTCGTCGGGCAGCCGCTCGGGCCGCCCGACGACGACCTCCGCGCCGTCGACCGTGCCGCGGGCGCCCAGGCCCGGCAGGGCGGCGAACCCCGTGACCTCGGGCAGCTCGCCGAGTTCCTGCCTCGCGTGCTCCGCCACGGCCCGCGCGATCGCGTGCTCGGAGGCGCACTCGACGGCCCCGGCCCGGCGCAGCACCACGTGGGCGTCGGCCCCCGCCACGCAGGCGAGGCCGGCGACCCGCATCCGGCCCTCGGTGAGGGTGCCGGTCTTGTCCAGCACGACGGTGTCGACCGCGCGCACGGTTTCCAGCGCGCGGTGCCCCTTCACGAAGATGCCCAGCTCAGCGCCCCGACCCGACGCCACCATCAACGCGGTCGGGGTGGCGAGGCCCAACGCGCACGGGCAGGCGATGATCACTACTGCCACCGCGGCGGCCAGTGCCTGCTGCACGCCGCCGCCGGCGAGCAGCCAGGCGGCGAGGGTGCCCAGGGCGATGGCGAGGACCGCGGGGACGAACACCGAGGAGATGCGGTCGACGAGCCGCTGGGTGGCCGACTTCTCGGCCTGCGCCCGCTCGACGGCGGCGATCATGCGGGCGAGCCGGGTGTCGGCGCCGACCCGGTCGGCCACCACGACCAGCCGCCCGCCGGTGGCGATCGTGCCGCCGACGACGGGCGTGCCGGGACCGGCCTCGACCGGCACGGACTCGCCGGTCATCGCGCTGGTGTCCACCGCGGCGACACCGGACTCGACGGTGCCGTCGACCGCGATCCGCTCCCCCGGCCGCACGGTGAACCGGTCACCGACCCGCAGGACGGCCGCGGGCACGCGGTGCTCGCGCTCCCCGTCGAGCAGGGAGACCTCGTCGGGGCGAAGCAGCGCGAGCGCGCGCATCACGCCGCTCGCGCGCCGGCGGGCGCGGGCCTCGAAGTAGCGCCCGGCCAGCACGAACGTCGTGACGCCCGCCGCCACCTCGAGGTAGAGCGGCCCCGTGGGGTGCAACACCGCCTGCCAGCCCGAAGCCACCGGGGGCTGCCCGGCCGTCGCCACCAGCCCGGCCAGCGACCAGACGCTCGCCGCCACGACCCCGAGGGAGACGAGGGTGTCCATCGAGGTGGTGCCGTGGCGCAGGTTCACCCATGCCGTGCGATGGAAGGGCCAGGCCGCCCACCCGACCACGGGCAGCGCCAGCGCGGCGACGACCAGCTGCCAGAACGGGAAGCGCAGCGACGGGACGAGCGACATCGCGAGCGAGAGGTCCGCGAGCGGCACGAAGAGCACCAGCGCCACGCCGAGCCGCACCCGCAGCCCCCGGACGGCGTCCACCCGCTCGGGCTCGGGCGCCGCATCCGGTGCCACGACGCGGGCCGTGTAGCCGGCCTTCTCCACGGTCTCGACCAGGCGCTCGTCGGCGACATCGGCGGGCACGCTGACCAGCGCGCGCTCGGTGGCCAGGTTCACCGCCGCCCGCACGCCGTCGAGCTTGCCGAGCTTGCGTTCCACCCGCCCGACGCAGGCCGCGCACGTCATCCCGCCGATCGCCAGCTCGACCGTCCGCCCGGCCGGTGCCTGTGTCTCGGTCTCCACCGGCATGGGGGCCGTCGTGGACATTCGGGCTGCCACCTCACGGGCCCGGTCGCCGCCGCGCCGTTCGGACGGGCCGGGTCACCCGCGACGATAGCCAGCCGGGAACGCGCACGGATCCACGCCCCCGCCGGCGCTCACCCCGCCGCGACGAACTCCGTCCGCAGCCGGCCCAGCGCAGCGAGGTCCGCCTCCACGGTGTCGCCCGCGCGCACGGGTGTGGGGCCGCACAGGGCGCCGCTCAGGACCAGGTCGCCCGCCCGCAGGGACTCACCGCGCGAGTGCAGGTCGGCGCACAACCACGCCACGGCGCGCGCCGGGTCGCCGAAGACGTTGCTCGCGCCCCCGGAGACCTCCGCCGCCCCGACACGGCCGCTGACCTGCAGCTCCGGCAGGACCACGGCGTCCGGGTCGACGCGCTCGCCGACGACCACCGCGGCGGCGCTCACGTCGTCGGCGAGCAGCGCGCCGACGCCGTCGGGGCCGCCCTCCCACCGGCTGTCGACGATTTCCAGGGCCGGCGCGAGGTATGCGGTCGCGGCCAGCACCTCGGCCGGCGTCACATCCGGCCCTTCCAGGCCGGCCGCCAGCACGAACGCCACCTCCACCTCGACGCGCGGGGCGTGCAGGGCGGTGGCGTCGAAGGTCGGCGCCACCGCGGTGATCGTCGAGCCCACGAGGTAGCCGCTCACCGGGCCCGTCGCCGACACGGTGGCCTGCGCGGCCGCCGTGGTGAGCCCGACCTTCCACCCGACCTGCCGGTCGCCGTCCCCGACCCGCAGCGCCCGGCCGGCGGTCTGGACGGCGTGGCCCGCGGAGGCGTCGAGGCCCGGTGCCGCCGTACGCGGCACGCGCGTGCCGGTCTGCTGGGCCGACCGGAGCAGCCGCGCCACCTCTGCGGTGTTCGTCTCGATCATCACTCGACCCTATGCGGTGCCGGGCCGGCGAGGCGGGTCACCCGCGCGCGATGAGCTCCGGCAGCTCGGCGACGCTGCCCAGGACGTGCGTGGGGTGCTCGCGTTCGAGTTCGTCCCGGTCCTGCGCGCCGCTGAGGACGCCGACGACCAGGCCCGCGCCCGCGGCCAGGCCGGCGCGGACGTCCAGCGCGGTGTCGCCCGCCGCCAGCACCTGCGCCGCGTCGGCCACGCCGGTGCGCCGCATCGCCTCGTGGATCATGTGCGGCGCCGGCCGTCCGGCCTCGACCTCGGGGGCGCACACGACGGCGTCGAGCTGCTCGCCGACCCGCCAGCCGACGGCCTCCAGGAGGGGGTCGGTGACCTGGCGGTCGAAGCCCGTGGTGAGCGCGACCCGGACCCCGGACGCGCGCAGCTGCGCGAGCGCCTCGGGCACACCCGTGACCGGCGACGGCGGGTGGTCGGCGTAGGCCCGGCGCAGGCGCTCGACGAACCGCGCGTGCAGCACCTCGGTGGCTCCTGCGTCCCCGGTGAGCGCGGCGAGGGCCTCGCGCTTGTCGGCGCCCATCCAGTGCCGGATATCGGCGTCGGAGGCGGGCGTGCCGTGCTCGGCGACCACCTCGGCGAGCACGCGGTAGACCGCTCCGCCCTCGTCGATGGTGGTGCCGGCGATGTCGAGGGCGGCGAGTGCGATCACACGAGTGGTCACGTGGAGCTCCCCAGGTGGTGGCGGACGAGTGCGGACAGCCGGTCGACGGCCACGACCAGCACCAGGACGATCAGGATGTGGGTGAGCATCTCGTCGAACTGGAACAGCTGGATGGACTGGTTGATCAGGAAGCCGATACCGCCCGCGCCGACGAGCCCGAGCACCAGCGAGGACCGGACGTTGACGTCGAAGCGGTACATGAGCAGGCCCACCAGCTGCGGGGTCACCGTGGGCAGCAGGGCGTGGGCGGCCACCTGGATGCGGCCCGCGCCGGCCGACCGCAGGGCCTGGGCCGGCCCCGGGTCGGCGTCCTCGAGCGACTCGGCCCAGAGCTTGCCCATCACCCCGACGTTGTGGCAGACGAGCGCGAGCACGCCGGGGAACGGCCCGAGGCCGACCGCGGTCACGAAGATGAGCGCGAACACGACGTCGGGCACGGCGCGCAGGAACGACAGCAGTGACCGGGCGGCCTGGTAGGTCCCGCGGCCGGGCGCGGTGCCGCGGGCGGCGAGCAGCGCGAGCACCAGCGAGGCCGGGATCGACAGCGTCGTGCCGAGCAGTCCGATCCAGAGCGTGACCGCCGCCGCGGAGAGGCCCTCGCCGAGCACCTCGGACGAGAGGTCCGGCGGGATCGCCTCGGCGAGGAAGTCGGCCATGCCCTGCCAGCCCTCGACGAGCGCGGTGAACGACATCTCGGTGGTCCGCCAGGCCACGACGTGCGCGGCGACGACGACCGCGGCGACGAGCCAGCCGATCACCTGCGCGCGGGTGCGGCGCGGTTTCGGGGGGACGGGCAGGCGGGGCGCCTCCCGGGAGAGGACGGTCACGGCACGGGCTCCAGCACGGTGTGGGGGTAGAGGGCGTCGACGGGCTGGCCCGGGTCGCCGTCGAGCACCACCCGCCCGTCGCGCAGGCCGACGATGCGGTCGGCGTGGCGGCGGGCGAGCTCGGGCTGGTGCAGCACGGCGAGCACGGCGAGGTCCTGGGTGTCGGCCAGCTCGGCGAGCAGGGCGAGGACCTGCTCGGCGGCCGCCGGGTCGAGGGCGGAGACGGGCTCGTCGGCGAGGACGACGGGCGCACGCTGGCACAACGCGCGGGCCAGGGCCACCCGCTGCTGCTGACCACCGGAGAGGAGTTCGGCGCGCTCGTGGGCGCGGTCGGCGAGCCCGACGCGGTCGAGGCAGGCCATGGCCTCCTCGCGCACCTCGCGGGGGAACAGCGCCGGGACGAGGCTGCGGTGCAGCGGGAGGCGGCCCAGCGCGCCGGCACAGACGTTGTCGAGCACGCTGCGCCGGCGCACGAGGTGGATCTGCTGGAACACCAGCGCGGTGTCCAGCGCCTGCCGCGGGCGCCCGTCCACGGCCACCGTGCCGGTCGCCGGGGTGAGCCCGGCGGCCGCGCGGAGCAGCGTCGACTTGCCCGAGCCGTTCGCGCCCAGCACGGCGAGCAGCTCCCCCGCCGCCACGCTGACGTCGACGCCGTGCAGCACCGTGCGGTCCCCGTAACGCACGGTGAGGCCGGTCAGGGCGAGCATCAGGCGTCCTCCTCGGTGAGCCCGAGGGAGGCCGCCAGGTCGAACAGCGGCTGGTAGGTGGAGCGGTCGACGGCGACGAGCGGGCCGGGGGGCGAGACGTCGAGCAGGGCGCCGATCTCGCCGACGGCGGCGGGGTCGAGGTTCAGCAGCGCGTCGCGCACGGCCGTCTTGAACGCCGGATCCATGTCCCCGCGGACGGTCACGGGGTCGTTCGGGATCGGCTCGGAGGTCCAGACCTGCCGGTAGCCCGCGGGGTCGAAGGTGCCGGCCTCGGTGGCGCTGGCCAGCTGCTGCGAGTTGATCTCGGCCGCGTCGACCGCGCCGTTGATCAGGGCGAGCAGCGCCTCGGGATGGCCGCCCGCGTAGTCGATCCGGACCTCCTCCTGCGCGATGCCCGCGTCCACGAGCGCCTTGCGCGGCAGGGCGTCGCCGGAGGTGGAGCCGACGGAGGCGAGCGCGAGCGAGCGGCCGCGCAGCTGGTCGATGGCCGTGATGTCGGAGTCCTTCGGGACCCAGATGCCGGCGGTGTAGCTGGAGAGGTTGCCCTCGGCATCACCGAAGGAGGCCAGCGCCTCGGCGCCCGCCCGCTGGCTCGCGAAGACGTAGCCGAGCGGACCGAAGATCGCGATGTCGAGGCGGCCGTTCTGCATGGCCAGCACCTCGGCCGAGTAGTCGTCGGTGACCTGCACCTCCACGGGGCAGTTCAGCGTCTGCGACAGGGCGTCGCCGAGGACCTCCGCGGCGGGGGTCAGCCGGGCGGGGTCCTCGAACGGCTCGACGCCGAACCGGATCTGCCCGTCCGGGCAGGTCGGCGAGTCGGGCTGGGCGGAGCCACCGCCGCAGGCGGTGAGCACGAGCGCGGCCGCGAGGGCCGTGGCGAGCGCGAGAGGACGGCGGACGGACACGATGTCTCCTGGGCGGGTGTCAGAGGGAGTCGAGAACGGCGGGGGCGAGCCCGAAGGCGGTGGTCATGCCGATCCCCGAGGTGACCGCGACCGCGGTGACGCCGGGGGCGACGCGGGCGCGCAGGAACTCCCCGGCCGCGGAGGCGTAGACGCCCTGCCAGCGGCGCACGACGGCGAGGTCGTCGCGGCCGAGCAGGGTGCGCGTCTCGGCGAGCAGGAGCTCGTCGAGCGCCTCCTGCGACCAGGGGTCTGGGGTGGCGGCGTAGGCGTGGGTGTCGCCGACGACGAGGTCGCCGCCGGGCAGCTGCGTGAGCATGTGGTTGACGACGGCGTCGAGCATCTCGGGCCGTTCGGCGGCCCAGCGGCGCCGCAGCGCCCGCGCGCTGTCGGTGCCGGCCAGCGCCGGGTAGCGCAGCATCGAGCTGCCCGTGAGGACGGCCGGGGCGATCCGCAGGCCGGGAACGCGCACCTGCAGCATCTGCAGCAGGCACCGCTGCATCCCGGCCTCGTCGGCGACCTCGGGCAGGAGGCGGTCGAGGTCGTGGCCGGCGCAGACGACGACATGCCGGGCGCGCAGGTCACCGCGCCCCGTGCGCACCAGCCCGTCCTCGACGCCGAGCACCGGTGTGGACCACAGCATCCGCACCCCTGGCTGTGCGGCGAGCCACTCGGCGATCGCCCCGGCCGCCCGCCGCTGGTCCACGCGCAGGTCGAGCGGCAGCAGGGCGCCCCCGTGCAGACCCTCGACGGCCACGGGCACGGCCGCGGTGACCTCGGCGGGGGTGAGCAGGCGGACCTCCTCGGCGCCGCGGGTGGCAGCGAGCTCGTCGAGCGCCGCCGCCTCCTCCTCGCTACGGGCGACGACGACGGTGCCGCACTCCTGGACACCGACGCCGGCCTCGCGCGCCATCCGCAGCCAGGTGCCGCGGGCGCGCCGGGCGAACGTGTGCGCCTCCCCCGCCTGCGCCGTGATGCACGCGTGGCCGAAGTTGCGCACGGACGCACCGACCGCGCGCTCGTCCCGTTCGACGACGGTCACCGACAGCCCGCGCGCCACCGCTTCGACGGCGTGCGCGAGCCCGACGATGCCGGCGCCGACGACGATCAGGTCGGCGGGTCCACTGCTCGAGGTCACGCCGGCCACGGTGGCAGCCGGGAGCGGAGCCGCGCAATGACTTGTATGGACAAGGCACCCAGTGTTCAACTCGGTGGCACCATTCGGACATGTCAGACGCCCCGCAGCTTGTATAGTCCGCCCTCGTGACGGCGATCCCCCTGCACCGGGCACTGGCGGCGGAGCTGCGGCAGCGGATCCGGAGCGGGCAGCTCGCGGTGGGTGAGTCGCTACCGTCGGAGGCGCAGCTGTGCCGCGAGTTCGCCGCCTCCCGCGGTCCGGTCCGCCAGGCGCTGGCCGCCCTGCGCGACGAAGGCCTGATCGGTGGCGGGCAGGGGAAACGGCCGGTGGTCCTCGACGCCGTCCCGGCCCAGCCCTTCGCGTCGTTCCTGTCGTTCACCCGCCGCGCGGAGATCACCGGGCACGTGCCGGGGCAACGGCTGCAGGAGATCGCGCTGCGCCGGCCCGACGCCACGGTCGCCGCGGCGCTGGGCCTCGAACCCGACGCGCTCGCCGTCCAGCTGCTGCGGCTGCGCCTGCTCGACGGGCGCCCCGCGGCGCTCGAGCGGATGACCTACGTCGAGCAGGTGGGCCGGTCGTTGCTCACCGCCGACCTCAACGCCGGATCGATCTACGCGTTCCTCACCACGCAGGGCGTGGACCTGCACGCAGCACGCCACACCTTCGACGCGGTGGCCGCCGACGCCGTCGACGCCACACTGCTCGAGGTGCCGGTCGGGGCCCCGCTGCTGCGCGAGCGCCGACTCACCACGGACTCGTCCGGCGCGCCGATCGAGTGGTCCGACGACCGGTACCGGCCCGACGTCGCCACGGTCACGGTCACCAACACGCGCAGCGCGCGAGCCGAGGGCACCCGGACCGGCCCGGCCTGGACCGGGGAGCACCCGGGCGGCGCCGCGCGGGCCGAGGTCGCCGGCGCCTGACCCGCGGAGAGGGGGAGCGTGCCCCCCACCTGCGCGAGTCGGGGGCTGAGCGCGAATGTGTCGCGTCCTCCCGGCGCGTCAGGCGCCGGGAACGACCGCCTGCCGCGGTGCCGGGCCGCGCCGGGCGGACGCCACGGCCTCGTCGATCTCGTCGAGGCGGTAGCGGCCGCCGACCAGTTCGGCGAACGGGTAGGTGCGGTGGTGGGCGGCCAGGAAGTCGACGGCCGCCTGCAGGTCCCCCGGCCGGTAGTTGTGCACTCCGACCACCCGGTGCAGGCCGCGGACCAGCCGTTCCGGGTCGAGCGGCACCGCCGGGCCGGGCGAGACCGAGCCGGCCAGCACGGCGACACCGCCCACCGCGAGCGCGTCCAGGCACGAGTTCACGGCCTCCGCCGCGCCGGAGAGCTCGACCGCGACGTCGACGTCCGCCGCATCCGCGCCGTCCGGCGCGACCTCTGCCGCCCCGAAGCGCCGCGCCTGCGCCCGGCGGGCGGCGTCGGGATCCACGGCGAGCACGTGCGCCCCCGCCTGCGCCAGCATGGCCACCGCCGTCAGCCCGAGCATCCCCGCGCCGCTGACCAGGGCCCGCGCCCCCGGGACGACCGGCCCGGCCGCGGCGAGGACGGCGGCCACCGTGGCGGTGGCGCACGAGGCCGGTCCGGCGACGGCGTCGGGCACGTCGTCGGGCACGGCGACGATCGCGGTGCCGGGCAGGACCACGCAGTGCGTGGCGAACCCACCCGTCAGCGGGGCGGCCTCGTCGAGCGGCTCGTGGCCGTACTTGCGCAGCTGCAGGCACTTCTGCGGCATGTCGCGGCGGCAGCGCACGCAGGCGCCGCACGAGGACGTCACCGACCAGACGACCCGGGCGCCGGGCACCACCGGAGCACCGTCGACGTAGCGGGCCGGAACCCCGGGTCCGACGGCGACGACGTGCCCCACCTGCTCGTGCCCCAGCACCCCGGGCGCCGGCGACGCCCGGTGCCCGGCGACGGTGTGCAGGTCGCTGCCGCAGACCGTCGCGAGGTCGATCTCCACCAGCACCTCCCCCGGCCCCGGCACGTGGGGGACCGCCGCCGGCACGACGGTGAAGGGTTCCCCGACCCCGTCCCACCGGGCGTAACGGGCGTGGACGAGGTCGGGGTGGACGGCAGCGCTCATGCCCCGACGCTGTCATCCCGCCGGCGCCGGGGCAACCACTTGTATGGACAAGTTGACCGATGTTCATCCGGCCGATGGCGGCGCGTCGACCGTCCCGGCTTGCGCTCAGCTGTTACCAGCAGTAACGTTACCGGCGGTAACGGCAATGTCGTCGAACCGCGAGGGAGCGACCATGGCCACCATGGACCACACCGCGACCCGGGACCCCGCCGCCCGGACCGGCACCGGAAACGTGGAGCACGAGGACGTCGCGAGCCGGCTGCTGCGCTCGTCGGAGATGATGTCGTTCGACCCGACGCGCGAAGTGGACTGGGAGACACCGCTGGACACGGCGCACCACGGCGCCAGTCCGGAGTGGTGCACGCTCTACGGCACGGCGTACTGGTCGGAGCTGACGCCCGAGCAGCAGCGGGAGCTGACCCGCCAGGAGTCGGCGTCGGTGGCCAGCACCGGCATCTGGTTCGAGATGATCCTGCAGCAGATGGTGCTGCGCGACTTCTACGCCAAGGACCCCACTGACCCGGCGTTCCAGTGGGCCCTCACCGAGATCGCCGACGAGTGCCGGCACTCGATCATGTTCGCGCGGGGCGTCGCGAAGCTCGGGGCCCGGCCCTACCGGCCCAAGCGCCACGTCGTCGAGCTCGGCCGCGCGTTCAAGGCGCTCGCCGGCGGGGAGGCCGCCTACGCGGCGATCCTCGTGGCCGAAGAGGTCCTCGACGTGATGCAGCGCGACTGGATGCGCGACGAGCGGGTCGCCCCGTTCGTGCGCACCATCAACAACATCCACGTGGTCGAGGAGTCCCGGCACATGGCGTTCGCCCGGGACGAGGTCCGGGAGCGGATGGCGGGCACGGGCACTCTGCGCCGGCAGATCAACTCCATCGTGATCGCCGCCGCGGCCTACTTCATCGTGACCAGCATGGTCAGCGAGGACGTCTACGCCGCCGCCGGGCTCGACCGGGCGCGCGCCGTGCGGGAGGCCCGCGCCAACGAGCACCACAAGTCGATGATGCGCTCGAGCTGCGCCGGGCTGATGGAGTTCCTCGGCTCGGCCGGCCTGCTCACACCACCGGCACGCGCGATCTACCGCCGCGCGCATCTGCTCTAGCGGGTCGATGGCCGTGGTGTGAGCGAGCGGGCCGGCGCCGCCCTGCGGGGGAGGCGCGCAGGGAGCGAGGAACGAGCGACCGAGCACCGGAGGAGCAGGGCGGCGCCTCGAAGGCCCGTGAGCCCGCCGGAGCGGAGCGGAGGCCATGTCACATGCCGTACGCGATCACCCAGACCTGCTGCACGGATGCGTCGTGCGTGGCGGCCTGCCCGGTCAACTGCATCCACCCGACGCCGGACGAGCCGGACTTCGGCACCACGGACATGCTCTACGTCGACCCGCGCACCTGCATCGACTGCGGTGCCTGCGCCGACGCGTGCCCGGTGGACGCGGTCCACCCCGTCGACGCCCTGACCGGTGCTGCGGCGGACTACGCGGCGATCAACGCGGACTTCTACGCGGACCGGCCGAGCTCGAAGGCCACCGAGCCGCCGGTGTTCCACTCGTGGGGTCCGCCGGACTTCGACCGCGTGATCCCGGCCGGCTTCCCGGCCCTCGACGTCGCCGTCGTCGGCACCGGGCCGGCGGGCATGTACGCGGTGCAGGACCTGCTGCTGCACACGAACGCGCGCGTCACGCTGATCGACCGGCTGCGGGAGCCGGGCGGGCTCGTGCGGTTCGGGGTGGCGCCCGACCACCCGTCGACGAAGCGCATCGGGGAGGCGTTCGCGCGCCACCACGCCCACCACCGGCTGCGGATGCGGCTGGGGGTGCAGGTCGGCCGGGACACCGGTGTGGAGCAGCTCGCCGCCGCGCACGACGCGGTGATCTACGCCGTGGGCGCGTCCGAGCCGCGGGCACTCGGGGTGCCCGGCGAGGAGCTGCCCGCGAGCATCGCCGCCACCACCGTCGTCGGTTGGTACAACGGCCACCCGGAGGTCGCGCCGGCAGCCGTCGACCTCTGCGCGGAGCGGGTGGTCGTCGTCGGCACCGGCAACGTGGCCCTCGACGTCGCGCGGATCCTCACCGCGGACCCCGCCGACCTGGCGGGCACCGCGATCGCCGGCCCCGCACTGGAGGCGCTGCGGAACTCGGCGGTGCGCGAGGTGGTGCTGCTGGGGCGCCGCGGCCCGCAGGACGCCGCCTACACGCGCCCGGAGCTGCTGGCGCTGGCCCACCTGCACGGCGTGGAACTGGTGGTCGACGACAGCGATCCGCGCACCGGCGAGGCGATCGACGCGGCCGCGCCGGGCGAGCACGCCGCCCTGCTGCAGGGCGTGCGACGAGAGGTCCTCGACCGGTCGGCGCCTCCTCCGGACGGGCCCCGACGGCTCGTCCTGCGCTTCCACTCGGCGCCGGTCGCGATCACGGGTCCCGACCGGGTGTCGGGTGTACGGGTCAGCGGCCGGGACGGCGAGCGGGAGATCGCCGCCGGGCTGGTCGTGCGGGCCGTGGGCCACCGGGGCACGCCGCTGCCGGGCCTGCCGTTCGACGACGTGACCGGCACCGTCCCGAACGCGGGCGGGCGCGTGGCGGGGATGCCCGGCACCTACGTCGTCGGCTGGATCAAGCGCGGCTCGACCGGCGGGATCGGGGCCAACCGCAGCTGCGCCGCCGAGACGCTGCGCGCGCTGGTCGACGACGCCGTCGCCGGACACCTGCGGGCGCGACCCCGGCGACGCATCCCGCTGCCCCTGCGGGCACGTGCGCGCCGGGCACCGGTGGCGCGCTGACGCCTCAGCGGTGCCCGTCCCACCGGAGGGGGTCGTCCTCGAGCGCGGCTCGGTCCCAGCGCCCCAGGTCGGCGGCGGCCTCGTACGTGCTGTGCAGGAACTCGCGCAGCGCCCCATCGGGGTCGGGGGCGGCGCGCACGGCCTCGTAGGGCAGCAGGAACTGGCCGTTCTCGGCGCTGTAGTACGCCCCCTCGGGCCCGACCGGGTGCCCGGCGAAGCCATCGGGTTCCGGGTAGGCGTAGGCGTAGAAGGCACCCTCCTCGCCCCCGCCGGGCCAGAACCCGCAGCTGCTCAGCTCCCGGGAGTAGCCCTCGACCATGACCCAGTCGGCGCAGTTCGGCGCCCCACCGGGATGCCGCGGCGCGGGACGGCCGGAGAACCGCGTGCAGGCGAGGTCCATCGCCCCCCACCAGAAGTGCACGGGGCTGACCTTGCCGACGAAGTGCGCGCGGAACTCCCCCATCACCCGGTGGGCCGACACCAGCTGGCGCCAGAACAGGTGCGCGGCCTCGGGGTCGTACGCGGCGTGCTCGCGGTCCTGGGCGAACGGGATCGCCGGGTCGACCTCGTTGGGCCGCGCGGAGATGCGCGCCTCCAGACCCAGCCCGGCCAGCGCGTGCATGGTGCGGTCGAGGAACTCCGCCACCGGCATCGGGTGCAGCGCGACGGTGCGCGTGCCGGCCGCGCTGCTGCGGATGACGAGCTGGTGCTCGACGAAGTCGAACTCGATGTCGAAGACCTCGCCCCCGTAGGGGATCGACGAGGTCGTCAGGCCACGCGGGCTGACGTAGAGCGTGACCTGCCACCAGTGGTTGAGCAGCGGGGCCTGGGCCATCCGGATCTTGCCCACGATCTGGGTCCACAGGTGCAGGGTGTCGCGCGTGTCCGTCCAGTCCGCGACGCGCAGCGCGGGCCACGCCCCGCGCACGTTCGGCTCCGCCACCGGGTCCCCTTTCCATCGGTTGATCGGTCCCCGGCGAGCATCGCCGACCGTGCGCGGGTCCGCCGGATCAGGCTCCGTCCGGGTCAGTCCCCGACCGGGGCGAGGCGCGCGGCGAGGCCGTCGAGGCGCTCGCGGTACTCGGCGCGGTCCGACATCGCGACGGCCACCCGGTACTGCGCCTGGGCCTCGACCAGCCGGCTCCGGCGCTCCAGCGTGCGGCCGAGGAGGAAACGCGCGTAGGCGTCGGCGGGGTCGAGCTCGACGACCCGCGCGAACGTCTGCCGCGCCCGCTCGAGCTGCGCGGAGTGGAAGTAGGCCCGGCCCAGCAGCAGCAGGGCGGCGGCGTTCCCGTCGATCTCCTCCTCCACCGGCGCCAGGAGCGCCAGCGCCTCCAGCGGCTCGCCGCTCTCCAGCAGGACCTGCGCGAAGCGGTAGCGGTCGAACGTCGTGGTCATGGGAGACCTCCTCCACCTGTCGTTGCGCCCTCAACAACATGCACTCGCGCCCTGGCATTCCGCGTGAGAAGAGCCGCCGGTGCTGCTCGTCCGAAGGAGTGGACTTCACCGCGCCACAACTCAGGTGAGCAACAGCGGAGCGCGCACCGACGAAGTACCCCCCGCGCTCCGGGCAGAGCGCATGATCACCGAGGGGACACAATGCAGAACCACTTCGCCAGCAACAGCATCAACGCCTCCGTCGTGCAGATCGCCGACATCATCGCGAACCGCGGTCCGGTGCTCGACGCATCCGAGACCGCCGTGGCACGGTCGCAGATCGCAGCCGTGCGGGACCGCGTAGACCGGCTTACCGCAGCGGGTCCCGTCCCCCACGAGGTCGCCACCGAGCTGCGGTCGCTCACACGCACGGCGGAGGCCGAGGTGGCCATTGACCAGCCGGACCGCAGCCGGACGCTGACCATACTGACGCAGCTCAGGAACCTGGCTGCCGGCGTGGCCGCCACCGCTGGCATCGCGGAGTCCGTCGACGGCATCGTCCGAACAATCACCGGCGCCTCGTGAACGACAATAGGTTCGAGCGCATCGAAGCGACCACGGTCCAGGTCGCTCAGACGATCAACAACGCCGGCTCCGCGCCCACGGTCGACCCCGCGGTGGCCGGACTCGCGCTCCTCGAAACCGACCAGTACGCGCTCGCGGCACGCCGCTTCGAGGAAGCGCTCGGCATGCGCCCGGCTGACGCGCGGGTCCACTTCTGGCGCGCGGTGGCCCTTCTGCAGGGGCGGCGCCCGCGCCGCCACAGCGGCGAGACTCTCGACCGGGTCACCGCGCACCTCCGTGCGGCGCGCGAACTGCCCGAGGCCCGCGTGCTGCACGCGCTGATCATCGAGGACCACCAGCAGATGCGGCGCCGGTCCGCCACGCCCCCCGCGGACGTCCTCGAGCTCGTTCTGCGAATCACGAGCGAGTCGGCGGAGCTCATCCGGCGCCACGTTCCCGCGCGCGAGACGCGGATGTGGTCCGCCCTCGAAAGCCGGCAGGACGAGCGGAGGGCGCGGTGACGGCGCCGCTGGGCGCACCCGGGAGCGCAGAGCGGAGGCGGGCGGTCCGCAAGTACTTCCGGGTCACCCCGGATCCCGCGGACGAGACCTGGGCACTGCGCACAATCTGGGCGGGGATGGCCTTGCTGCTCGGCGCAGCCGCGCTCCTGCTCGTCGGGCTGCCGCCGCTGGCCCTCCTGGCGGTCGGCATCGGCGCGGTGGTCACCGTACGGGGGTTCGAGCTGCGGGCGACCTACCACCGGCGGTACGCGGCCGCCGAGCCGAAGCCTGCCGACCACGACATGGACCGGACGCTCGACGAGGACCTCGCGGCCGCCGCGCGCCGCGCCATGAGCCGACTCGAGGTCACGCAGGACGAGCTGGAGCTGCACAGCGACGACGTCGATCCCTGGGCCCAGCTCGGCGGCCGTCGCAGGCTCGCCGATCAGGGCCGCGGTCCGCTGGTGGTCTTCGGACCCGCCGAGGGCTCCCAGGGCCGCCGTGGCGTCGACCGGGTCTGGCGGTTCACCTCCTACGACATCATGGTCATCTGTCCGACCGGGCACCACCTGGCCATCTACGAATGCGTCCTCGACTTCGCCTCCGGCCGGCGGAGGGACGAAGACACCCACGAGTACCACTACCCGGACGTCGTCGCAGTCTCGACACGAACGCGGCCGAGGGAGGGGATCTCCCTGCACCTGCAGGCCGGCACGGACGGTGACCTCTCGCTGCGCAAGACGATGACGCGCGAGTTCGAGATCATCGTCTCGAGCGGCGATCGGAGCGCGATCCTCGTGGGCATCCGCGATGACGACCGTCCCGACCAGCAGATCGTCCTGCAGGAGTCCGGCATCGATCGGGTCATCGCCGCGGTGCGGCGCATGCTGCGGGAGAAGAAGGGCGGCGTGGCGCCGACGCTGTGACGCGCGTGTAGCGGCGAGCCCCGCCTGGCGGCGCTGGGCGACTCGCCAGGCGACGTGGCGGCCGAGCGGGTTCGCCCCCGACCTACCGGCCGATGTCGACGGGCAGTGCGTCCAGAACGAGTAGGGACCGGTGGACCAGGGCGAACGTTCCGGTTTCGGCCACCGCGCCGACGAGCCGACGTCGACCGTTACGGTGCCTGCCCGAGCCAACTCCGCCAAGCCGGCTGCACCAGCTCCGCGAGCCGCCCGTAGCCGTCGGCACCCGGATGAGCCCCGTCCCCGAACCGGACCTCGCGCATCCACACCGGATCGGCCAGGAGGGCGGCCAGCACGCCGACGTACGGGAACCCGCAATTCGCGGCAACGGCGCGGAAGGCGCTGTCGAGCGCTGCGATCCGCTCGTTCTGCCCGGCCTCGGCCACCGGCGGCGGGCCGACCACGAGGAGCGGCACGGCCACCGCCGCGGCGTGGCCCGCGACGCGACGGAGGTTTGCGACGCTGCGCGCGGCATCGACGCGATCGACACCGTCGATCTGGGTGGTGTCGTTGACGCCGAACGACGCGACCAGGCGGTTGTCGCAGCCGGATGCGTAGCGGGCCGCGGTCTCGGCGGGCAGCCGCCGCCACACGTCCTCGCTCGTGTCGCGGCGGACGCCGAGGTTGTAGGCGGTGAGCGGGTTGCCGTCCCAGTGCGGGTGAACGACCAGCCGACCGACCCAGCCGCGGTGCTCCGGGTCCCCGACGCCGGCAACGAACGAGTCCCCCACGACGCACACCCGGCGATCGGCTTCACTCATCACCGGAAGAGTCTTGCAACGGCGGCCACGGGGACGACCACGCACTCCCCGCCGGCTCCCTGACCGCTACTGGTCGTAGTCGACCGTCAGCGACCCGGAGACCGGCAGGGACTGGCAGGTCAGGACGAACCCGGCCGCGACCTCGTCGTCCTCCAGGGCGAAGTTGCGCCGCATGACGACCTCGCCGTCGGCGACCTTCGCCCGGCACGTCCCGCACACGCCCCCCTTGCAGGCGAAGGGCAGGTCCGCGCGGACCTTCTGCGCGGAGTCCAGGACCGGGGCGTCGCGCGGCAGCGTGAGCGCGGTCGTCCGCCCGTTGAGGACGATCGTGACCTCGCTCCCCTCCCCCGTGAGCCCCTCCTCGGGGCGGTGCAGCTCGGGCGGCGGTTCGTCGACGTAGAACAGCTCGCGGTGGATGCGCTTGCGCCCCACGCCCAGGTCGGTGAGCACGGCGACCGCGTCCTCGGTCATGCCGAGCGGGCCGCAGAGCCACCAGTCGTCCACACCGTCGACGTCGACGAGCGCGCCGAGCAGCGTCCGCAGCCGGTCGGCGTCGAGCCGGCCGTTGAAGATCTCCGCCTCTGTGGGTTCGCGCGACAGGACGTGCAGCAGGTGCAGCCGCGGGCCGTAGGCGTTCTTGAGGTCGGCGATCTCCTCGGTGAACATGACGGTGTCGGTGCGCCGGTTGCCGTAGAGCAGCGTGACGCGGGTGTCCTCGTGCGCGGCCAGCAGCGACGCGACGATGGACAGCACCGGCGTGATCCCCGACCCGGCGGCGATCAGCCCGTGGTGGGTGCCGGCGGCGAGCTCGGGCGTGAACGAACCGGCAGGCGGCCCGACCTCCACCTCGTCGCCCGCCGCGACCCGGTCGACCAGCCACTCCGAGAACAGGCCGCGGTCCACCCGCCGGACCCCGACGCGCGGTGCCGCACCGGCCGGGGCGCAGATCGAGTAAGAACGGCGCTCCTCGCCGTCGCCGGTCCGCTGCCGCAGCGTCAGGTACTGGCCGGGGCGGAACGCGTAGAGCTCGCGGAGGTCGTCGGGGACGTCGAAGGTGACGGCCACGGCGTCGTCGCAGAGGCGCTCGACGTCGGCGATCCGCAGGCGGTGGAACCCGGCCGTGCGGGGCGCGACCACGTCGGTGCCGATCACGCGACTCACAGCTCCTTCATGTGCTCGAAGGGTTCCCGGCACGTCCGGCAGCGGCGCAACGCGGTGCACGCGGTCGGGCCGAAGCGCGACAGCTCCTCCGTGCCCGGGGCGCCGCAGCGCGGGCAGCGGACGTCCGCGGCGGGTGTGGTGAGGGTGAGGGGGATCGGCCCGGTCGCCGGCCGGGCGGTCGACCCGGGTGGCGCGATGCCCGCCTCCGCGAGCTTGCGCCGGCCGGCCTCGCTGATCCAGTCCGTGCTCCAGGCGGGCGCGAACACCGTGCGCACCTCGACCGGCCCGTACCCGGCCCCGGTGAGCGCGGCCCGGATGTCGTCGCGCATGACCTCGACGGCCGGGCAGCCCGAGTAGGTCGGGGTGATCGTCACGACCACGCCCGACTCCCCCTCCTCCACGGAGCGGACCACGCCGAGGTCGTCCAGGGTGAGCATCGGCATCTCCGGGTCGACGACCTGGGCGACGACGCCGCGGACGCCCGTCACCACGTCGCCCCCGGGTGCCGGCGGGCGAGGCCCTGCATCTGGTCGAGCACGTGCCCGAAGGCCTCCGTGTGCACACCCTGACGGCCGCCGCGCCCGCCGAGCGGACCCATGGCGGGCCGGTCGGGCCGGGTCAGCGTGGCCGCGGCCAGGACCTGGTCGAGCACGGCGTCGAACTCCTCGCGGGCCTGCGCGGGGTCGACCGAGACGCCCGGCCCCAGGAGCCTGCGCTCCTCGGCGGAGGTGCGGAACAGCTCGTCGACGAACGGCCACACCGTGTTCAGCCCGTCCTGCACCCGCCGGTGCGACTCGGTGGTGCCGTCACCGAGCCGCAGCGTCCACCGCGCCGCGTAGTCGCGGTGGTAGGCCATCTCCTTCACACCCTTGCCGGCGACGGCGGCGAGCACCGGGTCGGCCGAGCCGCGCAGCCGCTGCAGCAGCGCGAGGCGCCAGGTGGAGAACAGCAGGAGCCGGGCGATGCAGCGGCCGAAGTCGCGGTCGTCGGAGGTCTCCGCGAGCGCGACGTTGCGGAACTCCGCCTGGTCGCGGAAGTAGGCCAGCGCGTCCTCGTCCCGCCCCACCCCCTCGACGTGCCCGGCGCGCGAGAGCAGCACCCGCGCCTGGCCGAGCAGGTCGAGTGCGATGTTGGCGAGCGCGACCTCCTCCTCCAGCTCGGGCGCGTGCGACACCCACTCCGAGAGGCGGTGGCTGCAGACGAGCGCGTCGTCGCCGAGCATCAGGCAGTAGGCGGCGAGGTCGGCCGGGTCCGTGCCGTCGGGCACGGGCGCGGAGATCTCGGCCTCCACATCCTCGAACCCCGACCCGAACGCCCATCGCGGGTCGTCGTGGGCGGTGGTCTCCGACAGCGACTGGTAGGCGTTGGTCGCGTCGTGCTCCTCCTGGTGCACGCCACTCACAGGTGCGGCACCTCCTCCGGGATCGCGTAGAACGTCGGGTGCCGGTAGACCTTGTCGGCGGACGGTGCGAAGAACGGGTCCTTCTCGTCCGGGCTCGACGCGGTGATGTCCGCGGCCTTCACCACCCAGATCGAGACGCCCTCGTTGCGCCGGGTGTAGAGGTCGCGGGCGTTGTGCAGCGCCATCTCGGAGTCCGCGGCGTGCAGCGAGCCGACGTGGACGTGGTTGAGCCCGCGCTTGCCGCGCACGAAGACCTCGTAGAGGGGCCAGGTGCGCCGCGACGGGCGCTCGCCCTGGCCGGTCTCCACCCCGGTGGTGGGCACGGCCCCGTGGCCGCCCTCCGCCGTCACCTCGGGGGTGTCGTCGCTCGGGATCATCGGTTCTTCTCCGCGTAGGCCTGCGCCGCTTCCCGGACCCAGGCACCGTCGTCGTGGGCGCGCCGGCGGTGCGCCAGGCGCTGGGCGTTGCACGGCCCCGACCCGGAGATCACGGCCGTGAACTCGTCCCAGTCTGGCTCGCCGAAGTCGTGCGCCTGCCGTTCGGCGTTCCACCGCAGGCCCGGGTCGGGCAACCTCACCCCGAGCGACTCGGCCTGTGGCACGGTCATGTCGACGAACCGCTGGCGCAGCTCGTCGTTGGTGTGCCGCTTGATCCCCCACGCCATCGACTGCTGTGTGTTCGGCGACGCACCGTCGGCCGGGCCGAACATCATCAGCGACGGCCACCACCAGCGGTCCACCGACTCCTGCACCATCTCCCGCTGCGCATCGGTGCCGTTCACCATCGCCAGCAGCAGCTCGTAGCCCTGCCGCTGGTGGAACGACTCCTCCTTGCAGATGCGGATCATCGCCCGCGCGTACGGGCCGTAGGAGCAGCGGCACAGCGGCACCTGGTTGCAGATCGCGGCGCCGTCGACCAGCCAGCCGATCACGCCGATGTCGGCGTAGGAGAGCGTGGGGTAGTTGAAGATCGAGGAGTACTTCTGCTTCGCGGCGATCAGCTTCTCGGTCAGCTCCTCGCGGTCGACCCCGAGGGTCTCCGCGGCGGCGTAGAGGTACATGCCGTGGCCGGCCTCGTCCTGCACCTTGGCCAGCAGGATCGCCTTCCGGCGCAGGCTCGGCGCGCGGAGGATCCAGTTGCCCTCCGGCTGCATGCCGATGATCTCCGAGTGCGCGTGCTGCGCGATCTGGCGGATGAGCGTCTTCCGGTAGGCCTCGGGCATCCAGTCGCGCGGCTCGATCCGCTGGTCGGCGGCGATCGTCGCGTCGAAGTCGGCCGCCAGTGCCGTCTCGTTCATGAACCCGCCTCCGTACCGAATGTTCGTTCGGCTCATCGTGACGCACGGGAGCCCGCGGCGCAAGGCGCGTGGTTCAGCCGCCGCCGGGATCCGCGACCGGCAGGATGCCCTCGAAGGCGGCCCGCGCCACGGCATCGGGCAGCGCATCCGAGCCGCGGTCGGGACGCGCCCACTCGACGACGGAGTTCACCAGACCCGACAGCAACCGCGCCGCCAGCGCAGGCTCCACCTCCTTGCGCAGTTCCCCAGCCTCGACGGCCTCGCGCACCAGCGCGGCGACGTGCGCGTCGAACTCGCGGCGACGCTCCAGCGCCCAGCGCTCCGACTCCGTGTTGCCCCGGACCCGCAGCAGCACCGTCACGTAGGGCAGCTCCGCCACCAGCACGGCCACCTGCCCCCGGACGATGTGGTGCAGCCGCTGAAGCGCCGTCCCGGCCCGCGCACCCTCCTCGTCGAGGATGCCGAACAGCCCGTCGACCGCCCGCTCCAGGGCGGCGCGCAACAACGCCTCCTTGCCGCTGAAGTGGTGGTAGAACGACGACTTCGTGATCCCCGCGGCGCGCGAGAGGTCCTCCATCGACGTGGCGTCGTAACCCCGGGCCAGGAACTCCCCGACGGCGATCTCGAGGAGGGACCCGGGCCCGCGGGTCGGCCGCCGCACCCGCCCGGCGTCGGTGGTCATCGCCCCTCGAACGTCGGGCGCCGCTTCTCGAGGAACGCCGCGACCGCCTGCACGTGGTCCGACGTCGTGGCGAGCCGGGCCTGTGCGGCGGCCTCGGCGGCCAGCACCTCCTCCAGTGGAGCCACCGCGCCGTCCCGCACCGCGCGGCGCACCTCGGCGTAGGCCCTGGTCGGCCCGCTCGCGAGCCGGTGCGCCAGCTCCAGCGCCGCCGGGAGCACCTCGTCGGCAGGCACGACCGCGCGCACCAGCCCCCAGGCCTTCGCCTCCTCCGCGGTGAAGCCCTCGCCGAGCAGCAGCAGCTCCAGCGCCCGCGAGACCCCGACCGCGTGGGCGAGGCTCGCCGAGAGCCCGGAGTCGGCGGTGAGCCCGATCCCGGTGAACGCCGTCGAGAACGACGCTCCCGCCGCGGCGACGCGCAGGTCGCAGGCCAGGGCGAACCCCATTCCGGCACCCGCGCACGGCCCGTTGATCGCCGCGACGACCGGGAACGGCAGCGCGGCGAGACCCCGCACGATCGGGTTGTAGTGCTCCGTGACCGTGTCGAGCGCGCTCCCGGCGTCGCGCCGCAGCGCCTCCGCGTGCTCCCCGAGGTCCTGGCCCACGCAGAACGCCCGCCCCGACCCGGTGAGCACGAGCGCCCGCACGTCCTCGGCACCGGCGAGCTCGGTGAGCGCGTCGAGCAGCGCCTCCTTGAGCTCCCGCGTGAGGGCGTTGTAGCGGGCCGGCCGCGCCAGGGTGAGCACGGCGACGGCGCCGTCGCGCTCCAGGCGCACAGCTGGATCATCGGTCATCGCGCCAGCGTAGCGGCCGACCGAACGATCGGTCGCGACCGTCGACCGCACGGAACGCGGACGAGCGGCACCCTCGTACCGCTCTATCGGACGAGTGTGCCGTTCGTACGAGCGGAGCGGACCCCTGGGACCCGCGACCTCCCGCGTGCTAGCGTCCGAACGAACGGTCGGTCAGCTACTCTCGGAGGACTCGATGGTGCCCGTCCTGCGCAGCTACGTGAACGACACCTGGCAGCGCCCCTCCGACGGGGGCAGGCCGCTCCACGACGCCGTCACCGGTGCCGAGGTCGCGCGCGTCTCGTCGGCGGGCATCGACGTCGCCGCTGCGCTGGAGCACGGCCGCCGCACCGGCGGGCCCGCCCTGCGCGAGCTGACGTTCCACCAGCGCGCGGGGCTACTCAAGGCGCTCGGCCAGCACCTGCGCGCGCACCGCGAGCGGCTCTACGCGGTCTCCGCACGCACCGGGGCGACTCTGGGCGACTCGAAGTTCGACGTCGACGGGGGCATCGGCGTGCTGCTCGCCTACGCGAGCAAGGCCAAGCGCGAACTGCCCAACGACACCGTCCACGTCGAGGGCGCCGTCGAGCCGCTGGGGCGTGGCGGCACGTTCCTCGGCCAGCACGTCTGCACGCCGTTGCACGGTGTCGCGGTGCAGGTCAACGCGTTCAACTTCCCGGTGTGGGGGCCCCTGGAGAAGCTCGCGCCCGCGTTCCTCGCCGGCGTGCCGAGCCTGGTGAAGCCGGCGAGCCCGACCGCGTTCCTCACCGCGGAGCTCATCGAGATCATCGTCGAGTCGCAGATCCTGCCGCCCGGTGCACTGGCGTTCGTCGCCGGCAGCCTCGGCGACGCGTTCGACCACCTCACCGGCCAGGACCTGGTGTCCTTCACCGGCTCGGCGTCCACGGCGCAGCTGCTGCGCACGCACCCGACCCTGGTCCGCAACGCCGTGCGGTTCACCGCCGAGGCCGACTCGCTCAACCTCTCCGCACTCGGCCCGGACGCCGCACCGGGCTCGCCGGAGTTCGACCTGTTCGTCAAGGGTCTGGTCACCGAGATGACGGTGAAGGCCGGGCAGAAGTGCACCGCGATCCGTCGCGCGTTCGTGCCCCGCGCGCACGTCGACGCCGTCGTGGAGGCGGTCTCGGCACGGCTGGCGCGGACCACCATCGGCAACCCGGCGAGCGAGGGCGTCCGGATGGGCGCGCTGGCGAGCCTCGACCAGCGCGAGGAGGTGCGCCGCAGCGTCAAGGCGCTCGCCGACTCCGGGCGGGTCGTCTTCGGCGACCCCGAACGCGTCGAGGTGGTCGACGCCGACCCGGACCGCGGCGCGTTCGTCTCGCCGATCCTGCTGGTCGGCGACCCCGAGCGGGCCGAGCCGCACGAGGTGGAGGCGTTCGGGCCGGTGTCCACCGTCCTGCCCTACGACTCCACCGCCCAGCTCATCGACTACGCCGCCCGCGGCCAGGGCAGCCTCGCCGGTTCGATCGTCACCGCCGACCCCGCGTTCGCCCGCGAGGTCGTGCTCGGCGTCGCGCCGTGGCACGGCCGGCTGCTGGTGCTCAACTCCCGCGACGCGCAGGAGTCCACCGGGCACGGCTCGCCGCTCCCCCAGCTCGTCCACGGCGGACCCGGGCGCGCCGGTGGCGGCGAGGAGATGGGCGGCATCCGCGGGGTGCTGCACCACATGCAACGCACCGCCGTGCAGGCCGACCCGGACACGCTCGCCGCGATCACCGGGCGCTGGGTGCCCGGCGCCGAGCGGCGTGAGACCGACGTGCACCCGTTCCGCAAGCACCTGGAGGAGCTGCGCCCGGGCGACACCGTCGTCGCCGGTCCGCGCGTGGTGAGCCAGGAGGACGTGGAGCACTTCGCCGAGTTCACCGGCGACACCTTCTACGCCCACATGGACGCCGAGGCCGCCGCCGCGAACCCGCTGTTCGGCGAGCGCGTCGCGCACGGCTACCTGGTGGTCTCGCTGGCCGCGGGCCTGTTCGTCGACCCCGACCCCGGCCCGGTGCTCGCGAACTTCGGCGTCGACGCCCTGCGGTTCCTCACGCCGGTGCGCTTCGGCGACGAGCTGACCGTGACGCTCACCTGCAAGCAGCTCACCCCCCGCGAGTCGGCCGACTACGGCGAGGTGCGCTGGGACGCCGACGTCACGCGCCAGGACGGCGAGTCCGTCGCCCGCTACGACGTGCTCACGCTGGTGGCCAAGAAGGACGCGCAGGAGGACGCTGCTCGATGAGCGAGCTTGTCGCCGGTCGAACGATCCACGCACCCGGAGGACGGTTGTGACCACCTCGACGACGCCGTCGAACCCCGCGAGCACCCGCCCGCAGCACCTCGGGGACGCCCCGCCCGCCGACATGCTCGACCCGGCCGAGCGGATGTCCGTGGACGAGCTGCGGGCCACCCAACTCGAGCGGCTGCGCGCGACGCTGCGCCACGCCTACGAGAACGTGCCGCACTACCGGCGCGCCTTCGACGCCGCCGGCGTGCACCCGGACGACTGCCGGGAACTGTCGGACATCGCGCGGTTCCCGACCACGACCAAGGCCGACCTGCGCGAGAACTACCCGTTCGGCATGTTCGCCGTGCCGCAGGAGCAGGTCCGGCGCATCCACGCCTCGTCCGGCACCACCGGCAAGCCGACGGTCGTCGGCTACACCGCGCAGGACATCGACAACTGGGCGGCGCTGATCGCCCGCTCGATCCGCGCCGCGGGCGGGCGGCCGGGCCACAAGGTGCACAACGCCTACGGGTACGGGCTGTTCACCGGCGGTCTGGGCGCGCACTACGGCATCGAGAAGCTCGGAGCCACGGCGATCCCGGTGTCCGGCGGCATGACCCCCCGGCAGGTCCAGCTGATCCAGGACTTCCGGCCGGAGGTCATCATGCTGACCCCGAGCTACATGCTCACCCTGCTCGACGAGTTCGAGCGCCAGGGCATCGACCCGCGCTCGACCTCACTGCAGGTCGGGATCTTCGGCGCGGAGCCGTGGACCGAGCAGATGCGCGCCGAGATCGAGGACCGCACGGGCATCCACGCCGTGGACATCTACGGCCTCTCCGAGGTGATGGGCCCCGGTGTCTCGCAGGAGTGCGTGGAGACCAAGGACGGCCTGCACATCTGGGAGGACCACTTCCTCCCCGAGGTCATCGACCCGATCGACGGCACAGCGCTGCCCGACGGCGAGGAGGGCGAGCTCGTCTTCACCTCGCTCACCAAGCAGGCGTTGCCGATCATCCGCTACCGCACCCGCGACCTCACCCGCCTGCTGCCCGGCACGGCGCGGCTGGGGATGCGGCGGATGCAGAAGATCACCGGCCGCAGCGACGACATGATCATCGTGCGCGGGGTGAACCTGTTCCCCACCCAGATCGAGGAGATCGTGCTGCGCACCCCCGGCTGCGCGCCGCACTTCCAGCTGGAGCTCACCACGCAGGGCCGGATGGACGCCCTCACCGTCCGGGTGGAGGCCCGGCCCGACGCGGCGGCCGAGCGCCGCGTGAGCGCGGCCGCCGAACTGGTGCAGGCCGTGAAGGACACCGTCGGCGTCACGGTGACGTGCGAGATCGTCGACCCCGACACCCTCGAACGCTCGGTGGGCAAGCTGCAGCGGCTGCGGGACCGCCGCACGACCTGAGCCCGGCCCGGCATCGACCGGCGACACACCCGCGCCCAAACCCCGACTCGCGGGCAGTAGGCCCCGACTCGCGGGCAGTAGGCCCCGACTCGCGGGCAGTGTGAGCCCGACTCGCGGGTGGGGACCTCCCCAACCCCGCGAGTCGGGGCGTGGGTGCGCGCGTGTCGCTGCGATCCGGCCCGGACAAAGCGACGATCAGGTTCAGGGACGAGGCAGGGGGAGCCCGAAGCCGGGCCGGTCGGGAACCGTGAGGTGCCCGTCGACGAACACGTACCCGGAGGCGTCCACGCCATCGGTGCGCCCCGGGACCCCCTCGACGATCGGCATCCCGCCCAGGCCGGCAGCCATGTGCGCGGCGTAGAGGGTCTTCAGGGGCCGACCCCAGGCGTGCGGCGACGCCTCGACGCCCGCGTCCGCGAGCCGGGGCACGAGCCGTCGCCACCGGGTGATCCCGAACGAGACCACGTCCATCAGCAGCACGTCGATGTCGTGCCGTTCGGCGACCGGGAGCAGGGCCTCGACGTCCGGCGCGGTCTCCCCCTCGGCGATGCGCGTCGCGGGGCTGACGACGTCCCGGTGCCGCCGCAGGGCCGCGAGATCGCCGGGATCGTCCGGGAAGGGCTCCTCCACCCAGTACAGGCCCACGTCCGCCACCGCATCGAGGTAGCGGCAGAACCCGTCGAGGTCGTAGCCGTCGTTGGCGTCCACGAGGATCTTGGCGTCCGGCCACGCCTCGCGCACGCGGCGGGTGATCTCGACGTCGCGGGCGTCACCCGCGGCCCGATCCATCCAGCGGTGGCCCCGCCCGATCTTCAGCTTGAAGCCCGTGTAGCCGGCGGCCGCGTCGGACCGGCAGTTCTCCAGCACGACCTGCGGTCCGCGCGGCGCGTCGTCGGGATCGAGGTCGTCGGGATCGAGGTCGTCGGGATCGAGGTCGTCGAGGTAGATCGCACCGTCGTAGACCTCCACCGAGCGGTCGCCGCGGCCGCCGAGCAGCGCGTGCACGGGCAGGTCCTGTACCACGCCGAGCAGGTCGTGCAGGGCGATGTCGAGCCAGAGGTGGCGCTCGTGCCGGGTGCCGCCGGCGGGATCGACCAGGTCCGACAGCGGATGCCCGACGACGTCGGCGACATCCCCACCGGGGCCCTCGACGAGGCCCCAACCCGTGTGCCGGGTATCGGTGCTGATCACCGCGACGCGCGACTCGCCGCCGGTCCCGTGACTGCCCAGGCGGGCGTTGCGGCCCACCCGGCGCGGGTAGTACGTGGGCAGCGCGACGACGTCGACGCGGGTGACCGTGGGGTCGGCCAGGGTCACGACGCCTCCGTCCGGGGCCCGGACGGGCCGGCGCCGGCCACCCGGCAGAGGACCTCGCCGTGCGGGATCGCGAACCAGCCGTCGGGATCGGTGCTCCACCGCCGCCAGGCCGAGGAGATGTCGGCCAGCTCCGCGCGGCTCGCGTGCCCGCCCTCGACGGCCTGCTCGGCGATGCGGGAGTCGAGGATCCGGTCGGCCCACATCCCGCCCCACCACGCGCGCTCGTCGGGCGTGGAGTGGCACCAGATCGACGCGCTCGGGGTGACGTCGGTGGCGCCGGCGGCGTGCGCCCAGGCCAGCAGCCGGCGTCCGGCGTCGGGCTCGGTGCCGTTGCCCCGGGCCACCGCGCGGTAGATCTGCAACCACCGGTCCAGGCGCGGGTCGGCGGGCCACCACATGCATCCGGCGTAGTCGGTGTCGCGCACCGCCACGAACCCGCCGGGCCGGGTCACCCGGAGGAACTCGCTCAGGGCGGCGACGGGGTCGGTCAGGTGCAGCAGCACCTGGTGGGCGTGCACGACGTCGAAGGCGTCGTCCTCGGCGTCGATCTCGTACGCGCTGCCCCGCGCGAACCGGACGTTGCCGACGCCCTCCTCCCCGGCGGCACGACGCGCCCGGTCGAGCACCGCCTCGGCGAGGTCGATCCCCTCGACCTGCCCGGGAGCCACCCGGGAGGCGAGGTCGAGGGTGATCGTGCCGGGACCGCAGCCGACGTCGAGCACCCGCTGCCCCCGGCGCAGGTGCGGGGCGAGGTGGGCCGCCGAGTTGTCCACGGTCCGCCAGGTCTGTGACCGCACGACACTCTCCGCATGCCCCTGCCCGTAGCTCTGCTCGTCGACGACCACACCCGCGACGCTAGGAGCGCGTCCCAACAGCTGCAACAGCGGTCCCAGCATCTGCTACGTCGATGAGGCGCGGGCGCCTCACAGGCTCAGCAGGAGGTCGCGGACCGCGACGGGCTGGGACAGGAACGGGTGGTGTCCCGCGTCGAGCTCGACGACGCGGCCGGCGCGGCGGGCGAACTCCCGCTGCAACCGGGCAGGAGTGCCGGCGTCCCGGGCGCACACGAGGTACGTGGAGGGCACGTCGTGCCAGGCGGCCGCCCAGACCGGTTGCCCGGTCACCTGCACGTTCTGCCGGGCGAGGTGATCGGCCGCCTCTGCCTGCACGTCGGCGTCGCAGTCCTGCAGGAACGTCTCCACCAGGAGCTCGGGGCGAACCCCGAACGTCCCGGCGGCCGGGTCGACGTCGAGGAACGGCGCCGGGGACCCGTCGCCGAAGTCCGACAGGCTCTGCCCGACCTCGGGCAGGTAGCTCGAGATCAGCAGGAGGTGGCGCACCGACTCGACGCCCGCGGCCGCCTCCGCCGCCACGATCCCGCCGTAGCTGTGAGCGACCACGATCGTCGGCTCGTCACCGTCCTGCAGCACTTGCCGCACCGCACCGACGTCCTCGGCCAGCCCGGGCCCGCCGGCTCCGCCCGGCACGCCGGCCTCGCCGCAGCTCGGGAGCGCCGGGGCCACGCTCGACACCCCGTGCTCCTCCAGGAGCCCGCTCATCCGGTGCCACCACCACGACCCGTCCTGCACGCACGCCCCGTGCACGAACACGACCCTCATCCGGACCTCCAACTCCGCCTTTCGACCCACAGTAGACGTACTGATAATTACATGAAAAAATGCACCGGTGGGACGGCGACCGCAACCGGAGATCAAGGAGCGGCTGCTCGACGCCTGCACCGACCACGCGCTCGAGCACGGCCTGCCCGACAGGCTCGAACCGCTCGCCCGCGCCGCCGGCACCTCGACCCGCATGCTGATCTACCACTTCGGCACCCGCGACGCCCTGCTGCGCGCCGTCCTGACGCACGCGCGGCAACGCCAGCTCTCCGCCTTCGGCGACCTGCTGCGCGTGCGGCCCGACCAGCCCTACACCGCCACACTGGCGACCGCCTGGACCGTCATGACCGGCCCCGAAGGGCAGCCCTACCTGCGGATGTTCGGGCAGTTGCGGGAGAGCGCGGCACAGCAGCTGTGGCCCGACTTCCGCCGAGTGGCCACGACCGACTGGCTCGGGCCGCTCGAAGAAGGCCTGCGCAGCATCGGGCGACCGGAGCTCGCGACCCTCCTCCTCGCGGTCATCCGCGGTCTCCTCATGGACCTCGACGCCACCGGCGACCACGCCCGCACGGACAGGGCGTTCACCGACTTCCTCAGCACCCTCGATCAGCAGTCCGGCCGCTGCTGACGCCCGTGACGCGGCGCGGCGTCAGCGAGTGGCGATCTCCGCCGAGATGGCCTCCGCGTGCTCGATGACCATCGGAGCGCACCGCTCGCGCAGCTCGTCGACCGAGAGCCGGGCCGCGTTCACCGAGATGTTCAGGGCCGCGATCACACCGTCCCGATCCCGGATGGGCGCGGCGACGGAGCGGACACCCACCTCGCGCTCGCCGTCGATCAGCGCGTAGCCGTCGCGCCGGACGTCGTGCAGGACCTCCCGCAGCCGGGCCGGATCCGTGATCGTGTGCGGGGTGAGCGGACGCAGGTCGACCGACTCCAGGTAGGCGTCGAGCTCGTCCTCGGGGAGCGCCGCCAGCAGGGCCCGTCCCAGCGACGTCGGGTAGGCCGGCAGCCGGGAACCGATGTTCAACGTGATCGCCACGCTGCGCGGGCTCGGCACCCGTGCCAGGTAGACGATCTCGGCACCGTCCAGGGTGGCCAGCGACGACGATTCCTGCAGCTCGCCCGACAGGCTGCGCATGTGCGGCTCGGCGGCTTCCCACCAGGGCGCCGAGGAGAGGTAGCCGTAGCCCAGGCGCAGCACCTTCGAGGTGAGCCGAAAACGGCGGTCACGCACCTCGGCGAAGCCGAGACGGGCGAAGGTGAGCAGCACCCGGCGGACGGTCGCCCGGGTCTGCCCGGTCAGCTCCGCGACGCGGCTGACGCTGAGCTCGGGGTTCTCCGCCGAGAACACCAGCATCACCTGCAGCGCCTTGTCCACCGAGTCGATGAAGTCCGGGTCTTGTCGGGACACCCGCGCAGTCTCCCACCGGTCCCGGCCGGTGCCCGATCACCTCCGCACCGCGCGGGAGGCCTTGACATCGGCGCACAACGGCGGAACCGTGTGTACGTCCATCGCACAGTTGTACGTCAGTCGCACAAGTGCCGCTCCCCGAGGCCGTCCTGGAGACAGCGAGGTTTCCGATGTCACTACGTTCGCTCGTCCGCAGCGCCTTCACGACGAAGCTCTACATCACGGTGCTCGTCGCGATCGTCGCGGGCGCCGCACTCGGCCTCGCTGCCCCCGGCGTCGGCGCCGCGATGCAGCCGGTCGGCACCGGGTTCATCGCCCTGATCCAGATGCTGATCGCACCGGTGATCTTCTGCACCATCGTCACCGGCATCGCGTCGGCCGGAGAGCTGGCCTCGGTCGGCCGGGTCGGCGTCAAGGCACTGGTCTACTTCGAGGTCGTCACCACGCTCGCGCTGATCGTCGGCCTGGTGGTGATGGACGTGTTCCGCCCCGGGGCCGCTCTGCACGCCGACCCGGGCGCACTGAAGATCTCCGGTTCCGCGGAGCAGTACGTGCAGCAGGCCGAGAACACCCGGTGGTACGACTTCCTGCTCGACATCATCCCCGACGGCGTGGTCAGCGCGTTCACCGACGGCAATGTGCTGCAGGTGCTGCTGGTGTCCATCCTGTTCGCGGTGGCGATCAAGGCGATGGGGTCCGCGGGGGACCCGGTCGTCCGCGGCGTCGCGAAGATCGGTGACGCGACCTTCGGCGTGATCAGGCTCGTGATGTACCTGGCCCCGCTCGGCGCGTTCGGCGCGATGGCCTACACCACCGGGAAGTTCGGCCTGACCACGCTCGTGAGCCTTGGCAGCTTCGTGCTGCTGTTCTGGGTCAGCGGCATCGTCTTCAGCCTGCTGGTCTTCGGTGTGGTCGCCCGACTCTGCGGACTCCGCATCCTCAAGCTCTACCGGTACTTCACCGACGAGTTGCTGATCACCCTCGGCACCTCGAACTACGAGGTGGTCATGCCGGCCCTGATGCGCAAGCTCACACATCTCGGCGCGCCGAAGCGGATCGTCGGCCTGGTGGTGCCCTCGGGCTACGCGTTCAACGGCGACGGGGTCTGCCTCTACCTCGGCTTCGCCAGCCTGTTCATCGCACAGGCCTTCGACCTCGAACTGTCGCTGTGGCAGCAGATCGGCCTGCTCGCCGTCTTCCTCATCACCTCGAAGGGCAGCGCCGGTGTCGCCGGAGCCGGCTTCGTGATCCTCGCCGCAACCCTGAGCAGCACCGGGGTGGTCCCCGTCGTCGGCATCATGCTGATCATCGGTGTGGACCGGTTCATGTCCACCATGCGCGGCCTGGTCAGCCTGTCCGGCCAGATCATGGGCAGCTTGATCGTCGCCCGCTGGGAGCAGCGGCTCGACGTCGATCGCGCCCGCGCGGTGTTGAACGGCGACGAGGTGGCGGAGCTGCCGGAGTCGGAGATGCCGGGAGCCGCAGGCGCCGGGCACACCACCGAGACCCCGACCGGCGCCGTCACCACCACCTGACCTCCCGCACCCGACCCGACATGGAGATTCATGGCTCGCCTCGACTACGCCGGATCCGGCCTCCCCGCAGGCCCGGACGACGAGATCGTCGAGCGGATCCGCGCCCGCCGCGGCGGCACGCTGACCTCGCTGGACCGGATGCTGCTGCACAGCCCCCCGCTGGCCGACGGTTGGAACTCCCTGATGGGCGCGGTGCGCACCGCCTCCACGCTGCCCGCCGACGTGCGCGAGCTGGCGATCCTGCGGGTCGCCGCGCTGAACGGCGCCGACTACGAGTGGCGCGCGCACGAGCCCCTCGGGCGGGCCGCCGGGCTCACCGACGCCGATCTCACGGCGCTGCGCGGGGACTGCGACCCGGGCACGCTCGCGCCCCGCCTGTCCGCCGCACTCGCCTACACCGACGCGATGACGGCGCACGTCACCGTCCCGGACGAGGTGTTCGCATACCTGCGCGAGCACTTCGACGACCGGGAGGTGGTCGAACTGACCGTCACCATCGGTGCCTACAACCTGGTGTCCCGGTTCCTCGTCGCCCTGCACGTCGGCGACGAGGGCGAGCGCGGAGCGGCGTGATGGCAGGCAGGCTGGACGGCAAGGTCGCGGTGGTCACCGGGGCGGGCAGCGTCGGCAACGGCTGGGGCAACGGCCGGGCAACCGCGGTGGTGTTCGCCAGGGAGGGCGCACGGGTGCTGGCCGTGGACCGCGCCCCGGAGCCGCTGAGTGCGACCCTCGACCTCATCGCTGAGGAGGGCGGCACCGCGCAGGGGCACATCTGCGACGTCACCGACTCGGCGGCGGTCGAGGCGATGATCGCTGCGGCGATCGCCGCCTTCGGCGGGGTCGACGTGATGGTGAACAACGTCGGCGGGTCCCGCCACGGCGGCCCGACCGAGCTCGACGAGGCCGGGTGGCGGGCCCAGATCGAGCTCAACCTGACCAGCGTGTACCTCGGTTGCCGGCACGCCATCCCGGCGATGCGCGCGCGTGGCGGCGGCGCGATCGTGAACATCGCCTCGACCTCCGGGCAGCGGTTCACCGGATCGCCGCAGGTGGCCTACGCCTCGGCCAAGGCGGCAGTGATCCAGCTCTCGAAGGTCACGGCCGTCGAGCACGCACCGCACGGCATCCGGGTCAACACCGTGGTTCCCGGGCAGCTCCACACCCCGTTGGTGGAGGCCCGACTGGCCGGGCAACGCGCCGGAGGGGACGTGGACGCGCTGCTCGCCCAGCGGCTGGCTCGCATCCCGCTGGGGTTCATGGGCGACGGCCGCGACACCGCGCACGCTGCGCTGTTCCTGGCCTCGGACGAGGCCCGCTTCGTGACCGGCACCGAGATCGTCGTGGACGGCGGCATGACCGCCCGCTGCGACTGAGGAGCAGGAGAATGACGACGACCCGGAAGGGCCCGCACAATCCTGGCCCGCACCCCGACCCGCACCGGCCGGCGCTCGCCCTGCCGGCCGGGGCCTGCGACGCGCACTGCCACATCTTCGGTCCGACGAACGCCTTCCCCTACGCCCCGGACCGCACCTTCACCCCGCCGGAAGCGCCACTGACCGACCTGCAGGCGCTGCACCGCCTGCTCGGGCTCGAGCGCGCGGTGATCGTCCAGTCCGCCGCGCACGGCACCGACCACGCGTCGTTGGAGGCGGCGCTGGCCGAGGGCGCCGGGCGGTACCGAGGCGTGGCGCTGATCCGCCCGGACACCTCGCCCGCCGAGGTGGCCCGCCTGCACGAGGCCGGGGTCCGCGGCGCCCGGCTGCACTTCACCCCGCACCTCGGGACGGCGCCGTCGGCCGAGGAGATCGACGCGGTGGTGCGGTTGATCGGCCCGCACGGTTGGCACGTCGCGCTGCACGTGGCCGGCGACGGCATCGCCGAACACGCCGACCTGGTGCGCTCGCTGCCGCTGCCGGTGGTGATCGATCACATGGCCCGGGTGGACCTGCGTGCCGGCCTGCACTCCCCCGCCGTCACCGCGCTGCGCCGGCTGCTCGACACGGGCGAGGTGTGGGTGAAGGCGTCCGGGGGCGACCGCCTGGCGGTCTCCCCGCCGTCGATGGCGGATTCGGCGGCGCTGGCCGCGCTGCTGGTGCGCAGCGCGCCCGAGCGGGTGGTGTGGGGCACCGATTTCCCGCACCCCAACACGCACGGGTTCGTCCCCGACGACGGTGACCTGGTCGACCTGCTCGCCGACATCGCCCCCGACCCCGCGCGGCGCCGGCGGCTGCTCGTGGACAACCCCACGACCTGCTTCGACTTCCCGTGACCGGCGAGCCGGACGGCCTGCTGTTCGTCCTGTCCGAGCCGGGTCGCGTACCGCTGGACGAGTTCCACCACTGGTACGACACCGACCACGGCCCGGCCCGGCTGCGGGTGCCGGGCGTGCACGCCGGGCACCGCTTCCGAGCCGCCGACGAGCTCGCACCCGGTTGGTTGGCCGTCTATCCCCTACGCCTCGCGGCGCTGGACTCGCCGGCCTACGCGGCGGCCCGGGTACGCAGCCCCTACGAGCAGACGGTCGTCGACCGGCTGGCGGTACTCGACCGCCGCGTGTACGCCAGGATCGACGGGCCGGGAGAGGCCACGCCCACGGCCTGTCCGCTCCTGCTCACCGTCGCGCTCACCAGCACGGACCCGGACGAGCTCGACACCTGGTACGCCGAGGAACACCTGCCCTTGCTCGCGGCGGTGCCGGGCTGGCGGCGAACGGTCCGGTACCAGCGGGTGGAGGGCGCCGGGCCGGATCGGCTCGCCGTGCACGAACTCAGCGGCCCGGCGGTGTTCGACACCCCGGAGTACCGGCGAGCGGTGTCCACCGAGTGGCGGGAACGGGTGAACGCGACGGTGGTCGACCGGGAGCGGAGGCTCTTCACCCACCACCGGGTCGTCGTGGGTTGACACCGGTCCGCCCGCCCTCCGCGCCGTCAGGTCGCTCACATCAGGTCGAGCGCGGCGCGCACCACCGTGTCGGCGTCCAGCCCGTGGTGGCTCTGCACCGCGTCCAGGTCGCCGGACTGGCCGAACCGGGTGACGCCCAGGTGTGCGGCCCGCACCCGGTGGATCCCGGCCAGGAAGGCCAGGGTGTGGGGGTGCCCGTCGAGCAGGGTGACCATCGGCGCGGCACGTCGGGCGGGGAAGGCGGCGTCGAGCACCCAGCTCTCGGACGAACCCTGCCCCGCCCGGGCCTGCACCGCCTCGAACAGCAGGCCCGGGCTGGTCACGCACACCACGTCGGCGGGGTGTCCGAGCGCCTCCAGGCGGGCGGCGGCCGCGAGCGCCTCCGGCACGCACGCCCCCATCGCCGCCACGGTCACGGCCGGCGTTCCGGACGCGCGGACCAGCGGGTAGGCACCGGCCACGACCTGCCGGCGCCGCCGTTCGCGGGCGGCGGGATCGCCTGGCACGGCGGCCAGCGACTGGTCCACCGGCCGCGTCGACAGGCGCAGGTAGGCCGACGTGCCGTCGGGCCGGCCGAGCCGGGCGAGCGCGGCCAGCAACGTCCACTCGACGTCGATCGCGAACGCCGGCTCGTAGCTGGTGCAGCCCGGCTGCTCCAGGCCGACGGACGGCGTCGTGATCGACTGGTGCGCGCCGCCCTCCGGCGCGAGCGTCACCCCGGACGGCGTGCCCACGAGGATCGACTGGCCGCCTGCGTAGATCCCGAACGACCACGGCTCCAACGCCCGCTCGACGAACGGGTCGTAGAGCACCCCGATCGGCAGCAGCGGCTCGCCCCACCGCGACCAGGTGGCGCCCAGCTCGCCGAGCAGGCCCACCAGGTTCGTCTCGGCGATCCCCAGCTCCACGTGCTGGCCCTCCGGGCGCTCCCGCCAGTGCAGGATCGTCTCCGGGTCGTCGTCGAACCAGTCCGGGCGCTCGGCGGCCGACCACACGCCCACCTTGTTGACCCAGCCGCCGAGGTTGGTCGAGGAGCTCACGTCCGGGCACAGCGTCACCACGCGCGCCGCGGCCTCGGGGGCCGAGCGGGTGAGGTCGAGCAGCGCGCGGCCCAACGCGGCCTGGGTCGTGGCGGTGCCGGACGGGGTGCGCCCGATGTCGGCCGGGATTTCCGGGACGGGCGTCGGGACCACCGGGTCGCGGCGCAGGCGCTCGGCGACCGCGGCGCACAGCCGCGCGGGCGCCGAGCCCGGCGCGAACCGTTCCCACGGCGCGTCGACCGCGGCACCGACCCGGGCGGCGAGCTCGCCGAACTGCTCGTCGGTCAGCAACGACGAGTGGTTCTGCGGATGCCCCTCGCTGGCCAGCCCGTAGCCCTTCACCGTGTAGGCGAAGACGACCGTGGGCCGGGTGTCGTCGATGGCGCCGAAGGCCTCGCCGAGCGCGTCGAGGTCGTGGCCGCCGAGGTTGCGGACGCACGTGTGCAGGGTGTCGTCGTCCAGGCCGGCCACCAGCCGCTGCAGCGCCGCATCCCCGGCCGGGAGCCGCTCGCGCAGCTGCTCGGGGCTGCACCGCAGCAGCCGCTGGTACTCGGGGTTGGTCATCTCGTCGATCCGGCGGCGCAGCGCGTCGCCGCCCGGACGCTCGAACAGCTCCTGCAGCACCCGCCCGTACTTGACGGTGAGCACCTGCCACCCCGCCGCGGCGAACATCCCCTGCAGGCGGGTGACCCCGATGTTGGGCACCACGCGGTCCAGCGACTGCCGGTTGACGTCGACGATCCACACGAGCTCGCCCAGCTCGGCGACCATCGGGTCGAGCACGGCCTCCCAGACCGCACCCTCGTCCAGCTCCGCGTCCCCGACGAGCGAGTACTGCCGTCCGGCACCCGTACCCGCGCCCTTCGCGTCGACGTACCGGCGGGCCAGCGCCCCCCAGATCGGCGCGGTGGCCCCGATCCCGACCGATCCGGTCGAGTAGTCCACCGGGTCCGGGTCCTTCGAGCGGCTCGGGTAGCTCTGCAGGCCGCCGAACTCGCGCAGCGTCGTCAGGTAGCGCTGGTCCAGCTCGCCGAGCAGGTAGTTGATCGCGTGCAGCACCGGCGAGGCGTGCGGCTTGACCGAGACCCGGTCCCCCGCGCGCAGGTGCTCGAACCAGAGCGCCGTCATGATCGTCACCATCGAGGCGCTCGACGCCTGGTGCCCGCCCACCTTGAGCCCCGTGGTGTTGGGCCGCACCCGGTTGGCGTGGTGCACCACGGCCGCCGACAGCCAGAGCACCCGCTGCTCGACCTCCCGCAGGACGGCGAGCGCGTCGCTCTCGGTCGGGCGGGTCGACATCGTCGTCACGGTGGCTCCTCCTGCAGCAGTGTGCTCACCGAGTCGAACAGAGCAGATCTCGATGCACAAGCGGTGGACGCCAGATCGAGCAGGATGCACAATCCAGCGCAGCCAGACGACAGGAAGGACCGGCAGCGTGCGCACTCCGATCGACGCAGTCGACGGGCGCCTGCTGCAGGCGCTCACCCGGGATCCGCGGGCGACCGTCGTGGCCCTCGCCGAGGAGGTCGGGCTCACCCGCAACACCGTGCAGGCCCGGCTGGCGCGGCTCGAGGAGCGGGGCGTGCTCGACACGTTCGAGCGCCGGATCGACCCGGCGGCGCTGGGCTACCCGCTCACCGCGTACGTCACCGTGCGGGTCGTGCAGCGCGAGCTGGGACCGGTGGCCGCGGCACTCGCACGGATCCCCGAGGTGCTCGAGGTCCAGGGCCTCTCGGGCGAGGCCGACCTCCTGGTGCAGGTCGTCGCCCGCGACGCCGACGACCTCTACCGCATCGCCGGGTTGCTGCTGGCGACCGAGGGCGTGGAGCGCACCACGACCTCGCTCGTGATGCGCCGGCTCGTCGACTACCGCCTCACGCCGCTGCTCGAGCGCGTCGCGGGGAAGCCCGAGCCGCGGACGCGCTGAGCGGCTCGGGCTTCCCCCCGGCGGGGCAGGTCAGACGTCGAACCGGTCGGAGTCCACGACCTTGGCGAACGCGGCCACGAAGTCCTTCACGAACTGCTCCCCGGCGTCCTCGCTCGCGTAGACCTCCGCGAGGGCACGCAGCTCGGAGTTCGAGCCGAAGACGAGGTCGACGCGGCTGCCGTCCACCGCACCGCGCCGGTGGCACGGTCGCATGCCTCGACGATGTCCTCGTCGGCGCCCGGCTTCCACTCGATCAGTTGACTGAACTCCGGCTCTCGTCCGGCGGGCACGGCGCCGACGTCGGAACGTCTGCAGGCTGTAGGTCGGGGCGGGCACGGACGAACCGGGCTCCGTGGCGCCGCCGGTGCCGCTCGAAGGCCGTGTCGGGAATTGCTCACGCACGATGCGATGTCAGCCGGGCCTCGGCCGCAGGTTGCGGGCCGTAGCATGCGCGCCGTGGAGGGGAAGCCTTTGCCGGAGCCGGCCCTGTCATGACTTCCCACTCCCGCCTGCCGCGCGGCCCGCGTCAACGCCTCAGCGAGGACCAACGACGGAAGCAGATCATGGTGGCAGCGATCCAGGAGGTCGTCGACCGCGGCTACGAGGGCGCGTCGTTGACCCGCATCGCCCTGCGCGCCGATGTCGCCAAGGGGTTGGTCTGGCACTACTTCAGCGGCAAGGACGACCTGATGGAGGCGACGGCGAAAGCGACGATGGAGACCCTTCGGGAAAACATCGTCGACACGCTCGACTTCGGTCAGCCCGTGCCGGACGTCATCCGCGCCGCCCTGCGTGAGGCCGCCTCTCAGATCCTGACCAGCCGGAACGAACTGGTCGCGCTGAGCCGCATCGTGCACAACCTGCGCCGTCCGGACGGCGGCGAACGGGTGACCACCGACTTCTACGAGGAGACCTACCTCGGACAGGAGGAGCTGTTCCGTCGCGGCCAGGCCGAGGGCAGCCTGGGTGATTTCGATACCAGGGTCATGGCGGTCACCTACCAGGGCTCGATCGACACCATGCTCGCGTACCTCGAAGAGCATCCCGACGTCGAACCGCGCGCCTACGCGGCGGAGCTCGCAGAGATCCTGCTCGGCGGTATGCAGGCCAGGAGCTGACGCAGGCGCAGGCCCGCCCGCGGATCGAGATCATCACGCGGCGCACCCGCCTCGCTCGACTATTGACCTCGCAGTCAGTTACTATTGACGGCGTGGTCAACAGCACGCGCTTCCACGCTCGCGGCGGGCGAGGATGAACCCGACCTCCCCTGCCGCGAATCCGGCACCGACCAGCAACGAGGTCAGCCCGCAACGCGCGATCGCCGTCAGCCTGGTGGTCAACGCGGTGGCGCCGATCGCGGTGTTCTACGGATTGCGCGCTGCTGGGGTCGACCAGTGGCCGGCCCTGATGCTGGGCCTGGTCGCACCGGCCGCCAAGGCGGTGCACTCGGTGGTCACGAAGCGGCGGATCGACATGCTCGCCGGTCTCGTCGTGACCGTCCTGCTTCTCAGCGTTGCGCTGTCGTTCCTGACCGGCAGTCCGAGGACCCTGCTGGCGCGTGACGGCTGGATCACCGCGATGGCGGGCATCTGGATCCTCCTCACCCTCCTGCGGACCCCGTACTACCTGTCCGCCTTGCAGCTCTTCACCAGCGGCTCGTTGCGCGAGCAGATCAATGCCGCGTGGCGTGACACGCCGGCTTTCCGCCGGGTGGTGCGCGTGGGCACGATGACCTGGGGTTTCGCGTTGCTGCTGGACGCCGCGACCACGGTGATACTGGCCTACACGATGCCGATCGACAGCGTCCCGCTGATAGGGGCGCTCAAGCTCGTGGCGGTGATCATTCTCGCCGAGGTGTGCAGTCAGGTGTACTTCCGGCGCAAGGGCGCACCGTACCTCCAGGTCGAACCTGCTGACGACAGCACATGCGGGGAGGGCCGGTGACCGCGCGCAGGTACGTCGTCACCGGCTCGGCTTCGGGCATCGGCGCCGCCACTGCGTCGATCCTGCGGGACCGAGGTGCCAGGGTCATCGGCTGCGACCTGAGCAACGCCGACGTCATCACCGATCTGTCGACGCCCGCCGGCCGCCGATCGCTGGTCGACCAGGTGGCGAAGTGGGGGCACATCGATGCGGTGCTGGCGATCGCCGGCGGCGGCCGGACCGGGCTCCTCGAGACGAACTACTTCGGCGCGGTCGCAACACTCGAAGGGTTGCGCCCCCTACTGGCGGACAGCGAGGCCCCTCGGGCCGTCGCCGTGTCCTCGACCTCATCGCTGGCGCCCGCGGACGAACGGGTCCTGCAGGCCTGCGCGGACGGCGACGAAGCAACCGCGACCGCCTTGGTGGACGCCGATCCCTCGCTGCGCGATTCTGCCTACGGCATTGCCAAGCGCGCGCTGAACGGGTGGGTACGAAGGACCGCCCCAACGCCCGAATGGGCCGGCGTCGGCATCCCGCTCAACGCGGTCGCACCCGGCGTCGTGGACACCCCGGCCGCCGCCTGGATACTCGCCGACGACGAGGTGCGTACCACCATCGAGGCAGCCGCGCCGCAACCCCTCGGCGGCTTCCCGGGCCGACCGGAGTGGGTCGGTCACCTCCTCAGCTGGCTGGCGGGCCCGGAGAACCGCTTCGTCACCGGTCAGGTGATCTTCGCCGACGGTGGCACCGAAGCTGCAGTGATCGGGGACCGTCAGTGGCGGGCGTGACGCTCACGAAATCGGTCCCCTGAAGCCGGGCGCGGTCGGGGGACAACCGCCCGCGCTCTCCTCGTTCATCTCGCCGACGACGGCGTCAGGGATCTCTGACACGAAGATCCACGACCGGAGTCTGTCGCAGTTTCTGGAACAGCTCAAGAAACTCGGGGTGCCGACTGCCGGACCACCAGCTCCGGGGCGAAGACCCGCGATCGGTGCTCGTGCCGGTCGCCCTGGTCGATCTCGTCGAGCATGAGCTCGACGGCTGTGCGACCGAGCTCGTAGACGGGCTGCGCCACCGTGGTCAGGGGAACGGGACCGTACGGCGCGATCTCGAGGTCGCCGTAGCCCACGACCGCGACGTCGTCCGGTACCCGAAGCCCGGCCCCGAGCAACGCCTGCGTGACGCCGATCGCGAGCTGGTCGTTCGTGCCGAACACGGCGGTCGGCGCGTCCGCGCCGGTCAGCCCGGAGGCGGCCGAACGCCCGGACTCCGCATCCATCGTGGCCACGTTCACCTGCCGCAGCCGCGCGTCGGGGCGGCACGCGACGGCCTGGAGCGCGCCCTCGTACCGGTCGGCACACTGCCGGATCGACAGCGCGCCGTTGACCAGGGCGATGTTGCGGTGCCCCAGCGCCAGCAGGTGCTCCACGGCCAGGCGCCCGCCCCGCACGTCGTCCACCGACACCGAGCAGCTCTGCGTGGTCGGTTCCGCCCGGTCGACCACGGCCAGGCGCACCCCTCGTCGGCGCAGCCGCAGTAGCCGCGCCGTGCCGGCCCCGAGCGGGGCGACGACGGCGCCGGCCGCGCGCTGCTCGGCGAGCATCGCGAGGTAGCCCTCCTCACGCTCGGCGTCATCGGCGCTGTCGCAGAGGATGAGCGTGTAGTGGTGGTCGAAGGCGGCGTCGGCGGCGCCCCGGGCCATGCGCGCGTAGAAGGCGTTCGCCACGTCCGGGAGCACCAGCCCGATCGACCGGCTGCTCCCCCGGCGCAGCCGCACGGCACCCTCGTGCGGTACGTAGTCCAGCGCCGCCATGGCCTGCCGCACGCGCTCGGTGGTCGCGGGCCCGACCTTCCCGGGCCAGTTCAGCACGTTGGACACGGTGGCGGTCGACACGCCCGCGGCGAGCGCGACGTCGGCGAGCCGCGCCGGAGCGCCCGACCTGCGTCGACCTGCCGGCCCGCCGTCCTCGTGCACCCCGGGCGCTTTCCTCACGCCGCGAGTGTACGAACCGCGCCCCTCCGACCGCGACGGACGCGCGGGCTTGTTAGAACGTTTAAATGCGGGCTATGGTCCCGCCCACGACGACGTGAGGAGCGCCACGATGACCGCGACCGACGACCGGCCGGGACCCCTCGAGCGGGTGGTCGCCCGCCGCCCGACGGTCGGACTGGTGGCAGGAGGCCTGGGCGCCTACTGGCCGCAGTTCCCCGACCTGCTGCCCCAGCTGCGCCGCGGGGCCGCCCGCGTCGCCGAGCGGATCGGGGCGATGCCCGCCGACGTCGTCGACGCCGGGTTCGTCTCCGACGCCGCCGACGCCGCCCGCGCCGCCGAGGAGCTGCGCGTCGCCGGCTGCGACATCGTCGTGCTCTACGTCCCGACGTACCTGACCTCGTCGATGGTCGCACCGATCGCGCAGCGCGCCGGCGCCCCCGTGCTGGTGCTCAACCTCCAGCCGACCGAGCGGATGGACCACGCGAGCTTCGACACCGGGCAGTGGCTCGCCTACTGCGGCGCCTGCTCCCTGCCCGAGGTCGCGAACCTGTTCGAGCGCCTGGGCGTGGCCTTCCGCTCGGTGTCGGGCCACATGGAGGAGGAGCGCGCCTGGGAGAAGATCGCGCGCTGGGTCGCCGCGGCCGGGCTGTCGGCGGCGTTGACCACCACCCGGCACGGGCTGATGGGGCACCTCTACCCCGGCATGCTCGACGTCTCCACCGACCTCACGATGGTCACCAGCCAGTTCGGCGGCCACGTCGAGGTGCTCGAGGTCGACGACCTGCGGGTCCGGGTCGCCCAGGTCGGCGACGACGAGGCGGCGGCGCGTGCCGCGCTGGCCCGCGAGGTGTTCGACCTGGACGCCACCGTCGAACCCGACGAGCTCGCCTGGGCGGCGAAGGTCTCGGTCGGGCTCGACCGGCTCGTCGCCGACTTCGACCTCGACTCCCTCGCCTACTACCACCGCGGCCTCGGCGGCGAGCTGCACGAGCGGCTCGCGGCGGGCCTCATCCTCGGCGCGTCGCTGCTCACCGCCCGCGGCGTCCCGACCGTCGGCGAGTACGAGCTGCGCACGTCGCTGGCGATGCTGGTCCTCGACCGGCTCGGCGCAGGCGGCTCGTTCACGGAGCTGCAGGCCCTGGACTTCACCGACGACGTCGTCGAGATGGGCCACGACGGCCCGGCCCACCTCGCGATCAGTTCTGCCCGGCCGCTGCTGCGCGGCCTGGGCGTCTACCACGGCAAGCGCGGCCACGGCGTCTCCGTGGAGTTCGACGTCGCGCACGGCCCGGTCACGCTGCTGGGCGTCGCGCAGACCCGCGACGGCCGCTACCGGCTGGTCGCCGCCGAGGGCGAGACGGTGCCGGGCCCGCTGCTGCAGATCGGAAACACCACCTCGCGGGTCGACTTCGGCTGCCACCCCGGCGACTGGGTGGATGCCTGGAGCGCCACCGGCGTGCACCACCACTGGGCGCTCGGCACCGGGCACCGCGTGGCCGACCTGCGCGCGTTCGCCGAGCTCAAAGGACTCGAGCTGGTCGAGGTGCGCCCGTGATCCCCGAGCTCGACGCCCTCTTCGACGCCCCGCCCCCCGGTTTCGGGCCCACGCCGCTGTGGTGGTGGAGCGCCGAGCCCGTCACGCGCGAGCGCCTCGAGTGGCAGATGCACCGCTTCCACGAGGGCGGGATCGACGACCTCGTGGTGATCAACCTGGCCCCGGCGGGGCCGCTGTTCGGCGCGGTGGCCGACGACCCGCCGTGGTTCTCCGACGCCTGGTGGGACCGCTTCCGCGACGCCTGCGCGGTGGCCCGGTCGCTGGGCATGCGCCTGTGGTTCTACGACCAGATCGGGTTCTCCGGCGCCAACATCCAGGGCCGGATCACCCACGAGCACCCGTGGGCCACCGGCCGCACGCTGCGCGCCACCACGACCCCGGCCACCGCGGGCCGGGTCGTCCTGCCCGGGGACGCCGAACCCGTCGCCGCCTACACCGCGGACGGTCGGCGCGTCGACGTCGGCGCCGACACCGAGGCGACCGAGCTGCTGCTCGTCACCGCGCACCCGACGGCGTTCGACTACCTGAGCCCCGCCGCCGTCGACCTGCTCCTCGACACCGTGCACCGCGAGTTCGCCCGCCGGGTGCCGGAGTACCTGGGCGACGTCGTCGTCGGGAGCTTCCAGGACGAGCTTCCCGCCACCAACGCCTGGACGCCGCGGTTCGCCGCGGAGTTCGCCGCCCGCACCGGCTACGACCTGCTCGACCACCTGCCCGCACTGTTCGGACGCCCCCGATCCGACGAGGCTGACCTCGCGGCTGCGAAGGTCCGCTCCGACTACTACGCCGTGCGGGCCGCGCTCACCGAGGAGGCCCTCTTCCGGCCCTTGGCCCGGTGGCACGCCGGGCACGGCCTGCTCCTCGGCGCCGACCAGTCCAACCCCGCGCGCGCCGGGCTGCCCGCCCAGTCCACGCAGATCTACACCGACTACTTCCGCACGCACCGCTGGTTCTCCGCCGTCGGCTCCGACCACGAGGGCGACGCCAAGGTCCACAGCTCGATGGCCCACCTCTACGGCCACGACCGGGTCTGGATCGAGGCATTCCACTCCTCGGGCTGGGGCGGCACGCTCGAGGACACCTGGGACTGGCTGCTGCCGTTCCTGCGCAGCGGCGCCACCCTCTACAACCCGCACGCGAGCTACTACTCCACCGTGGGCGGCTGGTTCGAGTGGGCACCGCCGTCCACCGACTGGCGCCAGCCCTACTGGCGGCACTACCCGGCGTTCGCGCGCGCCGTCGCGCGGGTGGCGGCGCTCATGTCGTGGGGCCGCTTCGAGGCGGACGTCGCGGTACTGCACCCGACCGCGACGATGCAGGCCGCGATCCCGCTCGACGTCGCGATCGACCACTTCCCCACCACGCCGCTGACCGGCGGGTTCACCGACGTCGAGCGCACGCAACAGGTCTATCGGGAGCTGTGCGGCAAGAACGACTGGTTCCACTTCGAGCCCAGCGCCCTGGACGCGGCCGGGATCGCCTTCGACGTGCTCGACGACGCCTCCCTGCAAGGCGGCGACGCCACCGACGGCCTGCTGCGGATCCGGGAGCAGGCCTACTCCACGGTCGTGCTCCCGTCGGCCCCGTTCCTGGAGGAGGACAGCGCCCGGGCGCTCGTGCGGCTGATGGACGCGGGCGGGCGCGTGGTCGTCGTCGGGGAGGGCCCGCGGTGGGCCACCGGCCGCGGCGGGAACGACGCTGCCGCCGCCGCGGTGCTGCATCACCCCCGCTGCACGGTCGTGGACGACGTGCCCGCCGCCGTCGCGGCCCTGCCCGCCGACGCGCAGTACGCGCGGTCCGGCACCCCGCTGCTGGTGCGGCGCGACGGCGGCACGTCGATCGCGCTGGTCGGCGGCGCCTACCCGAGCGCGAGCGCGTACCCGCGGCGCGCGGGCGCGCAGGGCCGCTGGACCGACGACGACTTCGACCGCTCCCGCTACGCCCGCGAGCACGCCGTCACCGTGCGCGCCGAGGTGGCCGGCGCGCAGGTGTGGAACCCCGCCACCGGGGAGCGGCGCGCCGCCCCCGTCGCGGTGGCCGCGGACGGCACCTCGACGATCACGGTCGAGACCGGCGGGGCGCCGATGGTCCTGCTCACCTGGCAGGACGGCCCCGCCGGTGCGCAGGCCGGACCGACGCCACCGGCGGCCGGTGAGGTGCTCGACATCAGCGACGGCTGGACCGGCGAGCTCGTGCCCACCCTGGACAACACCTGGGGTGACCTCGCCCGCCCGGTCGGTGCGGACCTGTCGGACCTGCAGGTCTGGGCCATGTCCACCCGCGAGCAGCACACCGGCGCGTGGCAGGAGACCACCGCGACGTTCGGGCAGCGCGTCCTCGTGCACCGGCCCGCGGCCCCGGCCGACCTCCCGGCGCCGCTCGACCCCGCGCAGTGCGCCGAGGTCGCCGCAGGCGCGGCGCTCGGGACCGGGCCGGGCTGGACCCGGCACGAGTACTCGGCGAGCCGCGGCGTGCGGCGCGACCACGCCGGGGCGCTGGGCACCAAGGGCCGCGTCCCGGTCGAGCACGTGCTCACGCCCGACCCCGGCGCGGGCCGGCAGGTGGTCGTGCGCGCGCTCGTCGTGACCGACCACCGCGGGCCCGCCGACCTCGTCCTCACCACCAGCGCGCCGGCACAGGTGTGGTGGAACGGCGCGCGCCTGCTCGCCCCGGCCGGGGAGACCTACGTGACGGTGTCCGGCGTGGACGTCGACCGGGAGGTCAACGTCGTCGAGTACCGGCTGGGCGCCTCCGCCACGGTCGACCTGATGGGCGGCGACGCCCCGCTCGGGTCCGCGCTCACCCTGACCCCGCCCGGCGGCTACACGCCGAGGCCGGAGTACATGGCCTCGGACCTGTCCGGCGCGGGCGACGGCACGATCACCTTCACGGCGACGGTCCCGGACGCGGGCGCGGTGTCCTGCGCGCAGCTCGTGGTCGGGGCCGCGACGGCCGCCACCGTGCTCGTCGACGGCACGGCGCTGGCCCGGCAGGAGAAGGTCGAGTACTACGAGTCGCAGCGGGGCGCCGACCCGGCGTTCTTCGCCCACGACCTCACCGGCCGGGTGCGCGGCGGGCAGACCCTCACCGTCGCGCTGGCCACCACCGACCCGGACGACGTCGTCTACGTCGACCTCGCCGTCACCGGCTCGGCCGGAACGCGCACGCTGGTGAGCGGCGGCAGCGGCTGGACCTCGGCCACCGCCGGGCGCCGCGGCTGCGTCCGCACCCGGGCCGGGCAGTGGTCACCGCTGGAGTCCGCGTACGCCGTCAGCCGACCGCACCCGCTGCCCGGCGCGGACTGGTTGAACGGCAGGCCGCAGGTCGGCGAGCCCGTCCTGGATCTGCACGTCACCGACTCGGCCTCGCCCGCCCGCCAGGAGTTCCGCGTCGCGCTGCCCGCCGGGACCTGCGAGGTCACGGTGCCGCTGCTGGTCGATGCCGGCTGCGCGATCGACGGCGTGCCGGTGCCCGTGGAGAAGGGTGTGATCACGCTCGATGCCCCGCTCCCGGCGCCCGCCACGCTGGACGTGGTCACCGAGGCCACCGCGGTCCGGCGCGGCGGGGCGGCGTGGGCGGGCCCCGCGCTCGTCCGCCACGCGCCCGCCCCGATCGCGCTCGGCGACTGGCGCGCGATCGGGCTCGGCTCCTGGAGCGGCGCGGTGCGCTACCGGCGCACCGTCGAGCTGCCCGCGGGGCGGCCCTGGACGCTCGATCTCGGCGACCTGCGCGGCAGCGTCGACGTGCGGGTGGACGGCGAGCTGGTGGCCGAGGCGTTCTGCGCCCCGTTCCGCTGGGCGCTGCCGCCCGCCGACGGGCCCGTCGATCTCGACATCACCGTCGCAGGCACCCTCGGCCCGTTCCTGCACGAGTCCACCCCCACCACGTGGGTCTTCCCCGCGCAACTCGCATCCGGGCTCTTCGGTCCGGTCACCGTGCACGTCGACTGACGGCCGCTCGTACCAGCACCCGCAAAGGATGGTTCAACGATGACCACCGATCCCGGCGTCGCACCGCTGTTCTCCGGAGACCGGCCCGACCGCCGGCACTGGACCCTGGCGATCTCCGCGGGCATGGCGTCCTACCTGGACTCGGCGATCATCGTCGGGCTCGGGGTGGGGCTCGCGGTCCTGCAGGAGCACTTCGGCATGAGCACCTGGGGTGTCGGCGCCCTCAGCGCCGCCCTCACGCTCAGCATCGCCGCGGGCGCGTTCGTCGGGGGGCGGGTCGCCGACCTGGTGGGGCGCATGCGCGCCTTCACCTTCTACATCCTGCTCTACGCGGCGGGCATGGCGGTGATGGCCGCCGCGGTCGACGAGACCATGCTGTTCGTCGGCATCGTCATCGCAGGCCTCGCCGCCGGTGCCGACCTCCCGACGTCGGTGGCGGTGGTGTCCGAGCGCTCCCCGCAGGGCGCCCAGGGCCGGCTCGTCAGCACGACGCAGGTGATGTGGTTCCTCGGCATCGCCGCCACCCAGCTGCTGGGCTTCGCGTTCTCCGGCCTGGGGATCACCGGCATCCGGATCATCTTCGCGCAGCTCGTGGTGGTGGCACTGGCCACCTGGGCCGTGCGCCGGTTCCACCCGGCGCTGCGCTCCCTGGAGGCCGAGGTCGTCACCCGCCGCGGCGGCGACGAGACCGCGCGACCCGCCCTGCCGCTGCGGACGATCATGACGTCGCGCGCGATGCTCGTGCCCATCGCGCTCACCGGCGTGTACTACATCTTCTGGGGCATGATGGCCAACACGTTCGGCCAGTTCGGCACCTACTTCCTCATCACCGTCGGCGGAGCCGGGCAGACCCTGGCCACCGGCCTGAACGTTGCGCTCATTCCCGTCGGGCTGCTGTTCACACTGCTGTTCGTGCGCATCGTCGACACGAAGTGGCGCAATCCGGTGTTCGTCGTGGGCGGGCTGGTGCAGGCCGGCGCCATGGCGGTCGCCGGCCTCGGCAACGGCGTCCTCCTGGTCTACGTCCTCGCGCTGGTGATCTACAACATCGGCTCCAACGTGGCGGGCGAAGCCAACTACAAGGTCTGGACGCAGGAGAGCCTGCCGGTCGAGGCCCGTGCCACCGCCCAGGGCTTCACCTATGCCGTCGGCCGGTTCGTCTTCGCCCTGTTCGCGCTGGTCACGCCGAGCATGCTGGCATCCTCGCCGAACCTGCTGCTCTGGCTGCTCGTGGCGTTCGCCCTGACAGCCACAGCCCTGGGCTGGGCGACGAGCCGCCACCTGGAGGGACGAGGCATAACCCCCGGCACGGTGCACGCCAAGTCCGCAGCGTGATCCGGCGTCACTTCGCACAGCCGGCGTCCGGTGTGCCGAGTGGCGCGCTACCCCCGCTCCGCCCGTTCGGCCAGGGCCTGCGCTGCGGCGCGCGGCACCACCACCACCGGCACCGGCGAGTGCCGGACGATCCGCGACGAGCGCGAGCCGAGGAACACCCGCTCCAGAGGGCCGGCCGTGCTGGAGCCGACGGCGAGCAGGTCGCCGTCGTTCCAGCCGATGCCCTCGAGCGCGGCCGACCAGTCCGGGCCGTGCCCCACCGCCGCCTCGATCGTGGACGGGCGGCGCGGCAGCCGCTCGACCTGCGCGAGCACGGCGCGCTGGGCACGCACGGCGTCGGCGGCCCACTCCTGCGCGACGGCGTCCTCGGCCCGCGAACCGATCCCGGCGGTGAGGGGCGTGCGCGGCCGCACGGCGAAGGAGGCGATGCGCAGGTCGGCGGCCGCCCGCGCGGCCACCCCGGCCACTGCGAGGACCAGCTCGTCGGCGCCCTCGGTGGCACCGAAGGCGGTCGTCACCCGGCGCACCCGGGCGCCGGGCCGGCAGCGGAACCCCCGGGGACCGAGCACCACCGGCAGCGGCGAGCTGTGCAGCAGCCGCTCCGCGACGCTGCCGAACGCGATCCGGCCGAGCACCCCCGCCGTGGACGAGCCGAGCACCAGCAGGCGGGCGTCGTGCTCCTGCGCGACGTCGAGCAGCCCCGCCGACGTCGATCGCGCCCTGGCGACGACGAACTCCGCCTCGCGGTCGGCGGGCACCAGCGCCCGTGCCCGGTCCACGGCCTCCTCCGCCTCGCGGTCGAGGTGGGCCTGGAACTCCGGGTCGACCCGGCCCACCCCCGGCGGCCACGGCGGCGGCACCACGGTGCACACGAGCAGGTCCTCGTCGAGCGAGCGGGCGATCGTCACCCCGAGATCCACCACTGCCGCCGCCCGTTCGTCGCGCGGCAGCCCCACCAGGAGCGTCATCGGAGGTCCTCCCTCGCGTCCGGGGCCCGGCGACGCAGCCGCGAGTGCCGGATCCCGTAGGTGAAGTACCAGACGAGCACGACGGCCACCCAGATCGCGAACACCACGATCGTGATCGGCCGCAGGTCGATGATGATCCACAGGCAGCCCAGGATCGACAGGACCGGTGTGACCGGGTAGCCGGGCACGCGGAAGCCGCGCGGGAGGTCGGGCGCCGTGCGCCGCAGGACCATCACCCCGATGGAGACGACGAGGAACGCGACGAGGGTGCCGATGCTCGTCATCTCGGCGAGGAAGTTGATCGGCAGGAGCCCGGCCAGCAGGGCCACGGCCACGGCGACGACGACCGTGTTGTTCACCGGCGTGCTGGTGCGCGCGTTCACCTGCTGGAAGAACCGCGGCAGCAACCCGTCACGGCCGATCGCGAACAGGATGCGGGTCTGGCCGTAGATCGTCACCAGCGTCACGCTGAAGATCGAGATGATGGCGCCCGCCGCGAGCACGGTGCCCGGCCAGTCGGCGCCGACCACGTTCTGCAGGATGGCCGCGAGCCCGGCCTCCTGGCCCTCGAAGTCGGCCTGCGGCTGGGCGGCGACCGCCACCAGTGCCACCGCCACGTAGACCAGCGTGACGACGACCAGCGCCGAGAGGATCGCCAGCGGCATCGTCCGGCGGGGGTTCTTGACCTCCTCCCCCGCGGTCGACACGGCGTCGAGGCCGATGAAGGCGAAGAAGATGATGCCGGCCGCACCGGTGATGCCCGTGACCCCGAACGGCGCGAAGTCGGCGAAGTTGTCGCTGTTCCAGCCCGTGATGCCGATGACGACGAACATCACCAGCACGGCGATCTTGATGACGACCATGACCGCGTTGACGGTGGCCGACTCGCTCGCACCGCGCACCAGCAGCACCGCGCACACCGCCACCAGCACCACGGCGGGCAGGTTCAGCACCCCGCCGCCCTCGGGCGACTGGGACAGCGCGTCGGGGATCTGGAACCCGAACAGGTTGCCCAGCAGCTGGTTGAGGTACTGCGACCAGCCGACCGCGACCGCGGCGGAGGACACGCCGTACTCGAGCAACAGGCACGCCGCGACGGCCATCGCGACCACCTCGCCGAGCGTCGCGTAGGCGTAGGAGTACGACGACCCCGACACCGGGACGGCGCTCGCGAGCTCCGCGTAGCAGACCGCGGTGAGCCCTGCGACGACGCCGGCGATCACGAACGACCAGACGACCGCAGGCCCCGCGACCGGCACGGCCTCGGTCAGGACGAAGAAGATGCCCGTCCCGATCGTGGCGCCGACACCGATCATCGTCAGTGGGAAGAGCCCGATGGAGCGGGCGAGCTGGCCCCCGCCGTGGCCGTCGGCACCGGTCTCCGCGGCCATGTCCGCCACCGGCTTGCGCCGGAACGCCTGTTGCAGCAGCGTGGCCATGCCACCTCCTCGGCTCCCGGACGGCGCTCCGACCTACCGGGCATCCTCCGCGCCCACGGCCGGTCCCGCACGGCCGAGCGCGAGCAGCCCGGCCGCACCGAGGACGCCACGGGAACGCTGTCCACCCGCGACCAGGCGAGCACCATCAGCGTGGCGAGGACCGAGCACCCGACCATGAGCCGGCGCCCGCCCCACCGGTCGAGCCACCGTCCTGCCGGGACGGCGGCCAGCGCCGCTGCCAGCAGCGCCACGGTCTGCGCGCCGGTGATGACGGTCCGGTCGGCACCCAGCGCCTCCTGCATCGGCACCAGCAGGACGGCGAAGGCGTAGGTGAGAACCCCGTACCCCGCGGTCGCGCTGACCGCCAGCGCGGCCACCACACACCAGCGACGAGCCGGCAGCCGCACGGTGTGCAGGACCATGCCGATCACGGTAGCCCGCCGCCGGGCGGGCGGGAGTCGGACGTCTCACAGCCCCGGTGTCGATGTGATCAAGGGCGTCCCCGGCGCGTCGGCAACGCCGCGGTCCCGGCGATCGCGAGCCCGCCGGTCAGGAAGGCGCCGCGGTGGCGGGTCAGCCAGGCCTGCGGGCTGCGCTCGTGCGCCTCGTCGTCGAACTCGCCGTGGGCGCCGAGGTCACGGGGCAGCGGTTCCCAGGTGTTCGCGCGACGCGGCGGCGGGTCGTGCTGCGGATCCTGCCGCCCTGGGCGACGAGCCCGCGCTGGTGGTCTTCCCGCCCGCCGCCGACCACCCGCGCTGGCTGCGCACCTCGCTCGGCCACCGGGCGATCGGCGTCGTCTACCACCCCGAACGGGAGCGCCGGGGAAACTACGTGCCCTCCACGCTGGGCGACCGCTACGACGCGCTGCTCTGGTTCGGCGAGACCACCGCCCTGGAGCCGCTGCGTCCCGAGCCGGCCGACGACCCGGAGCCCGAGACCGCGCCCAGCGGGGAGTGAGACGTCATGCCGGCGGCGTCCGGGGCAAGCCGGGCGGGTTGACCTGCGAGTCGGCGACCGCTTCCTCGGTGAGGTTCCACCGGCCGAGCACCTCTCCGTACCGCCCGGACTCGATCACGGCGTCCAGCGCGGCGTGGAGCGCACCGACGAGCCCGTTGTCCTTGCGGGTCATGGCGGCGATCTCGGCGGTCACGTCTCCACCACCGGAGACCGAGCCCGCGATCCTGGTCGTGCCGCTGACGGCCACGTGATAGGCGAGCGACGGGTGGGGCCCGAAGTAGGCGTCGATCCGCCCGGAGTCCAGCGCCAGGTAGTAGTCGCCGGCGTTCTGGTAGTACAGGAACTCGACCGGCGCGAGCCCGGCAGCGCGGTTCTGCTCGTCCCAGCGCAGCAGGATCTGCTCCTGGTTGGTCCCCGAGCCCACCGAGACCCGCAACCCGGCGACGTCGGCGGGGCCGGTGATCTGCTGCACGGGCGAGTCCACCGGCACCTCGAACGAGACGGTGTCCACCCGGTAGGTGGCGAAGTCGTACTTGTCCTTGCGCTCCTCGGTGACGGTGACGTTCGAGAGCCCGGCGTCGTACTGCCCGGACTCGACCGCGAGGAACAGGTTCTCCCACGAGGTGGGCTCCAGCCGCAGCTCGAGACCGAGCACGTCGGCCACGAGCTGGGCGATGTCGGGTTCGACGCCGATCACGGTGGTGTCGTCGTCGGCGCGGAAGGACAGCGGCGGGTTGCCCTGGCCGGTGGTGCCGACGACGAGCGTGCCGCGTTCCCGGATCTCCGCAGGCACCGTGGCCGCGATCGCGTCCACCCGCTCTGCGCGCACGCGGTCCTGCTCGGCGCTGGTGTTCACGGTCGCACCGGGCGGCGCCGCGGGGCGGGCGATCTGGTCCGGATCGGGCCCGGAGCAGGCGACGGCGGCCAGCAGCAGCAGCGCCGCCAGCGGCCGCAGTCGGTTCACGAAGGTCGACACGGTGTGCCTCCGATGCAGGGTGGGTGGGTTCACTGGCGGACGGCGCCCAGGAAGGCGCGGGTGCGCTCCTCGCGCGGCGCATCGAGCACCTGCGCGGGCGGGCCCTGCTCGACGATGCGGCCGGCGTCGAGGAAGACCACGGTGTCGGCGGCCTCGCGGGCGAAGCCGATCTCGTGGGTGACCACGACCATGGTCGTGCCGGTGCGGGCGAGGCCGCGCATCACGTCGAGCACCTCGCCGACCAGCTCGGGGTCCAGGGCCGACGTCGGCTCGTCGAACAGCACGAGCTGCGGTCGCAGCGCGAGAGCCCGCGCGATCGCCACGCGCTGCTGCTGCCCGCCCGACAGGCGTCGCGGGTACTCCCCCGCCTTCTCCGAGAGCCCGACGCGGGCGAGCAGCTCCTCGGCGTGAGCGGTGGCCTCGGCCCGGTCCCGGCCCTGCGCCGACACCGGGGCCTCGACCACGTTCTCGAGCACGGTGAGGTGGCCGAAGAGGTGAAAGCCCTGGAACACGAACCCGATCCGGGTGCGCTGGCGCAGGATGTGGCGCTCCGGCAGCTCGTGCAGCCGGGAGCCCGCACGGCGGTAGCCCATCAGTTCACCACCGACCAGGACGAATCCCTTGTCCACCTTCTCGAGGTGGTTGATCGCACGCAGGAGCGTGGACTTGCCCGATCCGGAGGGACCGAGCAGCACGGTCACCTCGCCCGCACGCACGGTGAGGTCCACCCCGCGCAGCACCTCGAGGGCGCCGAAGCTCTTGTGCACGCCGCGCAGCTCCACCATCGCCGCGCTCACGACGCCCACCCCGTCAGCGCGCGCAACGACCTGCGAAGGCGCTGGACCGGGGTCGGGGGCAGGGTCCGCAGGGCACCCCGGGCGTAGAAGCGCTCGACGTAGAACTGCGCGATGGACATGACGGTGGTCAGCGCCAGGTACCAGATCGCGGCGACCAGGAGCAGCGGGATCACGCGCCCGTTGCGCGTGTAGATCACCTGTACCTGGTAGAACAATTCCGACAGCGCCATGATGTAGACCACCGATGTGCCCTTGACCAGGCCGATCAGTTCGTTGCCCGCCGTCGGCACGATCGTGCGCATCGCCTGTGGGATCAGGATCCGCCGCAGCTGGCGCAGCTTCGGGATCCCCAGCGCGGCCGCCGCCTCCAGCTGGCCCTGGTCCACCGACAGGAACCCGGCGCGCACCACCTCCGCCGCATAGGCGGCCTGGTGCAGCGCGAGGCCGAGCACCGCTGCCGTCACCGGACCGATCAGGTCCATCGTCTCGAACTCGACGAACGTCGGGCCGAACGGGACACCGATCCCGATCGACCGGTAGAGCAGCGCCAGGTTGTACCAGAACAGCAGTTGCAGGATCAGCGGGACCGAGCGGAAGATCCAGATGTAGGCCCAGCTCACCGCGCGCAGGAGCGGGTTGTCCGACAGCCGCATCAGCGCGAGCAGCGTGCCGAGCACGAACCCGACCACGATGCCGAGGGCCGTGAGTTGCAGCGTCAGGGCCACCGACCGCAGGATCGACGGGGCGAAGAGGTACTCCCCCACGGTCGGCCAGTCCCACGCCGGGTTGGTCACCAGCGCGTTCACCGCCATCGCGACCAGCACGGCGACGACGACGGAGGCCACCCAGCGCCACGGGCGCCGGGCGGGCACCACGGTCAGCTCCTCGCCCGGACCCGAAGGGACCGACACCGGGGAGGGTGCGGTGGTGTCGGACGTGGTCACTGCCTGATCTCCTTCTCGAAGGGGTGGGGCCCGATCTGCTCGGCCGGGAGCCGCGGGTCGTAGAGCGGCGTGTAACCACTGGCGAGATAGAGACCCTTCGCCTCCGGCTGGCGCGGCCCCGTCGTGAGGTAGATGCGCCGGTAGCCGCGCACGGAGATCTCGCGCTCCAGCTCGGCCAGCACCCGCCGGGCCAGGCCCTGGCGGCGGTGGGCCGAACCGGTCCAGATGCGCTTCAGCTCGGCCGTCCGCTCGTCGAACCGCCGGAACGCGCCACCGGCCACCGGCACACCGGCGAGCAGCAGGAGCAGCAGCCCGCCATCGGGAGGGCCGAACTCCGCCGCGCCCCGCCGGGCCTCCGCCCGCAGGTCGCCCAGCGTGTGGCCGTAACGCGCCGTGTACTCGCGGTCGAGCTCGACCAGCAGCGGCTGCACGAGGGGGGCGGTGTAGGCGACCAGCCGGACATCGAGCGCCGGGGCACTCATCGCAGAACCTCCAGGAACGCCGCTCGCAGCAGCGCAGGGGGGGCAGGACGGACCGGCCACCTCGCAGGCGGACGGCTCTTACGCGGCGCTGCGACAGAGCGCGGTCTGCGTGCGGCACAGGTCGACGTGCCTGCGCCGCGTCCCGGCCGTTCGTGGCCTGGCCGGCGTCCTGGTGCGCACGAGTTCTCCCATCACTCCTGGCGTGAGAATGCAACGATAAGATGCTGTGCGACCAATCCGCAACCCCACCGAATTGACCGGACATATTCCACGGAAATGGCCGCCAGAACGGCATCGACACCCTGCCGTGACGCAGACCACGCCGCCTTGTGAGGACGCCGCGACCTGCATACCGTTGCCCCGGTAGTCGATGCCACGACAACTGGTCGACGTTTCGTCAAACTTGCGCAGATGCCCAGCGCACGCCGTCAGGATTGAATGCTGCAATCCTGCTCGAGCTTCGACGGAAAGGCACTCCATGTTCTCGGAACTGCACCTCGCGGTCGCACTCGACGGGGCGGGATGGCACCCCGCTGCGTGGCGGGAACCCACCGCACGGCCCCGCGAGCTGTTCTCCCCGCGCTACTGGGCCGATCTGGTCGCCACGGCCGAGCGCGGGCTGCTCGACCTCGTCACGATCGACGACTCGCTCGCCCTGCAGACGCATCGGTCGTGGGCTCCCGACGAGCGCGTCGACGAGGTGCGCGGGCGGCTCGACGCGCTGCTCGTCACCTCCTTCGTCGCGCCGCTGACCACTCGCATCGGCCTCGTCCCCACCGTCACGACCACCCACACCGAGCCGTTCCACGTCGCGAAGGCGCTCGCCACGCTCGACCACACCTCGCTCGGCCGCGCCGGCTGGCAGGTGCGGGTGTCCGCCCGGCCGGCCGAAGCGGCCCATTTCGGTCGCCGTGACCTGCCGCAGTACGACCCCTCCGACCTCGGCGACGGAATGCCGCCCGCGCTGTCCGACCTGTTCGCCGAGGCAGGCGACGTGATCGAGGTCGTGCGCCGGCTCTGGGACTCCTGGGAGGACGACGCCGAGATCCGCGACGTCGCCACCCGCCGGTTCGTCGACCGGGCGAAGGTGCACCACATCGACTTCGCGGGCCGGTTCTTCTCCGTGCGCGGGCCGTCGATCACCCCGCGCCCCCCGCAGGGTCAGCCGGTGGTCGGGCTGCTGGCGCACCGCCGCGAACCCTACGACCTGGCGGCGCGGGGCGCCGACCTGGTCTTCGTCACCCCGACACCGGCACACGGTGCGGAAGCCGTGCTCGCCGACGTGGCGCGCGCCGCCACCGGCGCCGGCCGCACCGGCGAGCCGCTGCACGTCTACGCCGACGTCGTGGTCGCGCTCGACGGCCCTGGTGAACCGGGCGCGGCCCGGCTGCGCCGCCTCGACGACGCCGCGGGCGAGCCCTACACGTCGGACACCACCGTGTTCGCCGGCTCCGCCCCGGAGCTGGCCGACCTCCTGGCGTCCTGGCACGGACTGGGCTACCGCGGCGCACGCCTACGACCCGCCACGCTCCCCGACGACCTCGACCGGATCGTCGAGGACCTCGTGCCCGAGCTGCGACGACGCGGCCTGTTCCGCACGGCCTACCCGGAGGACTCCTCCCTGCGCGGGCTGCTGGGCCTGCCGATCACCGTCCCCAACCGCTACGCCGCCGGCGTCGGAGAGGCGACCGCATGAGTCCCCGCAAGCAGATCATCCTCGGCGCCTACCTCGGCGGGGTGAACCACCACACGGCCTGGTGGCGCCCGGACGCCGGCAGCCAGATCGACTTCTCCACCTTCGCGCACACCGCGCGCACCGCCGAGCGGGGCAAGTTCGACTTCTTCTTCCTCGCCGAGGGACTCGCTCTGCGCGAACGTGCCGGGCAGATCTTCGACCAGGACATCGTCGGGCGACCCGACACCCTGCCGGTACTCACCTCGCTCGCGGCCGTCACCACCCACCTCGGGCTCGCCGGCACGATCAACGCCACCTTCAACGAGCCCTACGAGCTGGCCCGCCAGCTCGCGACCCTCGACCACCTCTCCGGCGGCCGCGCCGCCTGGAACGTCGTCACCTCGTTCGACGCGTTCACCGGGCAGAACTTCCGCCGGGGCGGATTCCTCGACCGCGCGCAGCGCTACGAGCGCGCCGCGGAGATGATCGAGGCCTTGCGCACCCTGTGGGCCTCGTGGGACGACGCCGACCTCGTCGCCGACGCGACCGCCGGCCGGTTCCTGGGCCGCCGCGACGCCGGCGCGTTCGCGATCAGCGGCAGCCAGTTCGACATCCGCGGCCGGTTCACCGTGCCCCGCAGCCCCCAGGGCCGCCCGGTCATCCTGCAGGCGGGTGTCTCCCCCGAAGGCCGCGACTTCGCCGCGACGCACTCCGACGCGATCTTCTCGCCGTACGGGAGGATGCCCGAGGCCGCCGAGTTCTATCGCGACGTCAAGGCCCGGGCCGCGCGGTTCGGGCGCGCCCCGGAAGCGGTGAAGATCCTGCCGTCGGCGAGCTTCGTGCTCGGCGACACCGAGGCCGAGGCGCGTGAGCGGTACGAGCACCTGCGGCGCGAGCAGATCACCGGGAAGACCGCGCAGATCCTGCTGGAGCAGGTCTGGAACCGGGACCTGTCGGCCTACGACCCGGACGGTCCGCTCCCCGACGTCGAACCCGACCCCGACGCCCCGCCGATCATCCAGGGCCGCGCTCTCGTCCACCAGGACCGCGTTGCCACGGTGACCCGGTGGCGCGAGATCGCCGAGTCGAAGAAGCTCAGCCTGCGCGAGCTCGTGATCGACCAGTTCGAGCGCGGCCCGTTCGTCGGCACGCCCACGCAGGTGGCACAGCAAATTGACGACTTCGTCCAGAACGACGGCTCCGATGGGCTGATCATCGGCTCACACCTGGTGCCGTGGGGCCTCGACGAGTTCGTCGACCGGGTCGTCCCGCTCCTGCAGGAGCGCGGCTCGCTGCGCGCCGAGTACACGGGCACGACCCTGCGCGACAACCTCGGCCTCCCGGCACTGCCACGCGCATCCGGGCGACCGGCCTGACCCACCGGCGTTCAACCGACGTCGGCGCCCTGCTCCGTGGCGAGGGCCGTGAAGGTGGCGTGCAACGCCTCTTGCAGCCCGCGGTGCGTGGGGTGCAGCCGGGCGTGGTGGCGGGCCGCCGACGGGTCGGGCACGACCACCTCGTCGGCCCGGATGCGCTCGACCAGCGGCGCGACCTCGGGCCCGCCGACCGCCCGGGCCGCAGCCCGGTGCGCGCCGACCAGGCCCGCGACGTCCCCCGATACCGGCGCGACCCGCATGTCGAGCACGTCCGCGAGCACCTGGCGCCACAGCGCGGAGCGCGCGCCCCCGCCCGCCACGGGCAGCACCTCGTTCCGCGGGGCCCCGAGCACGTCGAGGACGGCGCGCAGCGAGTGCGCCACTCCCTCCAGCGCCGCGCGGTAGAGCACGACCCCGTCGGTGCCGGGGTCCGCGCCCACGACGGCGGCCCGCGCGTGCGGGGCGCGCACCGGAGACCGCTCCCCGGCGAGGCTGGGCAGGACCAGCACCCGCGTCGGCCCCACTGAGGCGGCCGCAGATGCCGCCGCATCGTGGTCGAGGCCGGGCAGGAAGGTGCGCAGCGCCCAGTCGGCCGCCGCACCGACGCTCAGCAGCGGACCGATCCGCAGCCACTCCCCGCCGGCGAGGGCCAGCAGGTGCAACGCCGGATCCGGGACACCGTCACCCGCCTCCTCGCGGTGCGCGACCCACCCGCTCGTGCCGAGGTAGGCGTACGCGCGCCCGGAGGCACCGGCCACCCCCTCCGTCGTCGTCGCCGCGTCCCCCGCCGCGGCCACCAGCAGCGTCCCTGCCGGCAGCCCGAGATCGGCGGCTGCCGCGGCGGACAGCTCGCCGACGACGCCCTCACCGAGATCCGGGAGCTGTCCCGGCTCCAACCCCGCATGCGCGAGCGCCGGCTCCCACCAGGCGCGGGCGGCGGCGTCGAACAAGCCGGTGGTGGACGCGGTGGTGACGTCCGCGACCGCCCGGCCACCGGCCCGGTGCAGCAGCCAGCCCGCAGGCCCGAGCGTGAGCTGCGCGCCGCGCACCACCTCCGGCTCGCGCGCCGCGAGCCACCGGAGCTTCCCGACCAGCCAGGACGCGTCGGGAAGGTTGCCGCTCGCGGCGGCCCAGCCGGTGCCCAGCGCCTCCTCGGCGTCGCGGTGCTCGGCCACCGCGCGCAGATCGGAGTAGAGCAGGGCGGCGCGACGCGGGATGCCCCCATCGCTCAGCACGACGTCCTGCATCTGCCCGGTGGCCACCAGCACGCCGACCTCGTCACGTCGGGGGCAGGCCGCCAGCGCGCGGCAGGCACCCTCCCACCAGTCCAGCGGCGACTGCTCGGCCCACGCCGGCCGCCGGTGCACCGTCGGATACGCGACGTAGCCGGTGCCGAGTACCTCACCCCCAGGCGTGCACGTCGCGGCCTTGACGCCGCTCGTGCCCAGGTCCAGCGCCGCGACCAGCTCGCCCGCCACGTCGAGCCCCTATCCGTGGGAGGCGGTGGCGATGACGTCGTCCAGCACCTCTCGCGAGCGCGCCAGGTCCGCCATCATCCGGTCGATCCGCGCGCGCTCCGCGGCCAGCATCGCCACCAACCGTGGGCTGGCATCGGCGGCAGGCCCACCGTCGTCATCACGCATGCAGGGCAGCACCTGCGCGATCAGGGCGGTGCCCAGCCCTGCTGCCAGCAGCTCCTGTATGCGGATGACGCGCGCCACCGCCGCCTCGGCGTAGACCCGGTGCCCGCCCGCCGTGCGCTCGGACACCAGCAGCCCCTGCTCCTCGTAGTAGCGCAGCGACCGCTCGCTCACCGCCGTCCGGCGCGCCAGTTCACCGATCTTCACCGCCACCCCCGCTCCGGACTTGTATCTCACACCGGTGTCACGTCGTACCTTCTCACTGTGACCGAGGAACAGTCGCTCCCTTACGAGCATTCGTCGATCGTCTCCCGCCCGCCGCTGACCTTCCCCGGAGGGGCGCGGTTGGCCGTCTACGTGGGGCTCAACATCGAGCGCTTCCGTCCCGACCTCCCCGTCGACCCCTCCGGGGGGCCCGTGCCCGACCCGTTGGCGTACGGCTGGCGCGACTACGGCAGCCGCGTGGGCATCTGGCGCCTGATGGACGTCTTCGACGACCTCGGCATCCCCGTCTCGGGCATCATCAACTCCGATGCCGCCCGCGCCTACCCCGAGATCGTCGAGGCGGGCGTGGAGCGGCAGTGGGCCTGGGTGGCGCACGGGCAGACGAACTCGACGTACCTCTCGGGCATGTCCCCCGACGAGGAACAGGAGCACCTGGCGCAGATGTGCGCCGTGTACGACGCCACGCTGCCGGCACGCCCGACGGGCTGGCTGGGCCCCGGCCTCACCGAGACGCACGCGACGCCCCGGCTGCTCGCCGACGCCGGCTTCACCTACCTCCTCGACTGGTGCTGCGACGACCAGCCCTTCCCGCTGACCGTGCCCGGCATGCAGTCGGTCCCCTACTCGCTCGAGGTCAACGACTTCGTGATGTTCATGCGCGGGCCCGGCCTCACCGGTGCCGACTACGAGCAGATGGCGCTCGACCAGTTCGAGCAGCTGCTCGCCGACTCCGCCCGGACCGGACGGGTCATGGCGCTGCCGCTGCACACGTTCATCATGGGCCAGCCGCTCCGCACGAAGTACCTCGCGCGCGTGCTGCGGGCCATCGTCGGCACGCCGGAGGTGTGGTTCTGCACGAGCGACGAGCTCGCCGCGCACTGCGCCGCGCCGCAAGGATGAGCAGCGCACCGTAAGTGGATGGGCGCCGGGCTACTCGACGGCCGGCCCGGCCGCCTCCACGGTGATCTGGACAGCGGCCGCGGTGGCGCCGAGCGTCTCCGAGATCTGCCAGGCGACGTCCTTGATCCGGGTCCCCAGCTCCTCGACGCGCGCGGCGTCGATCCGGCTTTCCGGCACCGACGCGCTGAGCGCCCCGACGGCGTGCGCGGCGTGGTCGAAGATCGGAGCGGCGACCGCGCATATCCCGGGGCTGCGCTCCGACCTCGACACCGTCCACCCACGCGCCCGCGCTCGCGCGAGGTGGGTGCGCAGCACGTCGGCATCGGTGATCGTCAGAGGTGTGACCGGCCGGATCGGGCGCGACAGCAGCTCGTCCTGCCGCCGTAGCGGGAGCACCGAGAGGATCGCCCGCCCCGGAGCGGCGTGCGGCAGCGGCAGGGGCACTCCGATGTCGGTGTAGGTACGCCTGAGTTCCTGGCGGCTCTCCACCTGGTCGACCACGATGCGCTCTCCCGTCGGCAGCGCCTCGTGCAAGCCGATCGTCTCGTCCACCTCGTCCCGCAGCGCCGTCATCAGGGGAAGCGCCGCGTCGCGCAGCGTCGTGGGGATCGCGCCGCTGCGGGCGAGCTGGACGAGCAGGGGACCCAGTGCATAGCGCTTCCCGGGCGCCGGACGCACCAAGTGGTTCGCCTGCATGGCCGTCAGGAGCCGGTAGGTCGTGCTCGTCGACAGGCCCGTCAAGCGGGCGATCTCGCTGATCCCGAGTTCCGGCCTGCGCGCGTCGAAGCATCGCAGGACGGCCACGGCCCGGTCGATCGACTGCACGCCGGAGCGGGCGCGCTCACCGCGCTCGCCGTCGTCTGCCAACACCGCGCCCTTCGCATCCATGCAGGTGAGCATGCTCCAGGCCTTGACCGGGCTCGCCACCGCGACCTACTGTTCCCGTATCTCAGCATGGCTTCCCGCAATGCGGGAAGCGCAATTCACTCGACCCGGACGGGGCGGGCTCTCACGAGCCCTCCCGCGTCGCAGCGTTGCGTCAGTCGAGAGGATCAGAAATTGCGCCGACGCCGTCTCATCGTTCTGATATCGACAGTGCTGTCGCTGGCGGTGTTCGCCGCGGGTTGCGCCGACACCGCGAGCGATGCCGGGGGCGGCGGAGGCAGCGGGGCCGAACTGGCGGCGCCCGACTCACCCCATCTGGAAGCGGCGCGCGCCGAGGGCCAGGTGACCTGGTACACGTCGCACTACAGCAGCGAGACCGCGGAAGCGATCGCGGGCCTGTTCGAAGAGGCCTATCCCGGTATCACGGTGACGCTCTACCGCCAGACGGCGCAGCGCATCTACCAGCGCTTCGCGCAGGAACAGGAAGCCGGCCAGACCGTCGCCGACCTGCTGGGGATCACCGAGGTGAGCCTGGTGGCCGACCTCGCCTCGAAGAACCAGCTCGCCCGCTACGTCCCGACGAACGCCGCCGAGGTGGATCCGGCCTACGCCGCGTACAACGACCCGGACGGCTACTACCACGTCGCGAACGTGGGCAACAACATCATCTCCTACAACACCGACATGCTGTCCGAGCAGGAGGCCCCGCACAGCTGGCAGGACCTCCTGGATCCGAAGTGGAGGGGCCAGATCGCCACCGGCAACCCGGGCGCGAGCGGCTACGTCGGCACCTGGGCGACATGGGCCTACCTCGAGTTCGGCCCCGGCTACCTCGAACAGCTCGCCGCGCAGGACGTGCTCGTCGGACAGTCCATCACCGACACCATTCCCCGCGTCGCCGCCGGAGAACGCGCCGTCGGTGTCTCCTCCGACCAGACCACCGCCAAGGCCGCCGCGGCAGGCGATCCGATCGGGATCATCTACCCCGACGACGGCGCCGTCGTCATGCCGACGCCGAACGCCATCCCCGCGGCAGCGCCTCATCCGGCAGCCGCCAAGCTCCTCGCCGACTTCATCATCAGCAAGCCGGTGCAGCAGTTCCTCGTCGAGTCCGAGGCGCTCATCCCGCTCACTCCCGGCATCGAGCCTCCGGCGCACGTGCGCCCGGATGCGACCTACGTCCGCCCCGAGCTCCAGGAACTCACGGACAACCTCGAGACCGTCATCGGCGAATGGCGCCGCCTCTTCGGAGTCTGACACCGGCCGGAAGGGAGGGGATCGTGGCACCCGCGAAGATCTCCGACGTCGTGACACCGGCCCCGATCAGCTCGCCGCCGAGCGGCCGGCGCCGCGCCCCGCGCATCAGTGAGCGGCTGCTGTGGGGCGTTCCCACCGGGCTGGCGCTGCTCGCACTCGTGGTCACGGTCGTCGCACCGGCCATCTGGCTGCTGGTCTACAGCGTGCGCAGCGGCCAGGGCGGCGGCGTGACGCTGTCCAACTACGTGGACGCCTTCACCGACCCGCTCCACCTGCGGCCGATCTGGAACTCCGTCAAGCTCGGCGCCTCGGTGATGGTCCTGTGCGTGGCGATGGGAGTGCCGCTGGCCTGGCTCGTCTCCCGCACGGACCTGCCGGGGCGGGGCGGGCTGCGCGTGTGCGTCTACGCGTCCTTCATCCTCCCGTCCCTGCTCAGCGCGGTGTCGTGGGTCATGCTCGCCAGCCCGAACGCCGGCCTGCTCAACAAGCTGACCGAATCGCTCTTCGGCGTCGCTTTCCTCAACGTCTTCACGATGGAGTTCCTCGCCGTCGTGATCGCGTTCAGCCTCTTCCCGTACACGTTCATCTTCACGATCTCGAGCCTCGACACCATCGGCGCCGAGACCGAGGAGGCGGCCGCCATCATGGGAGCCCGGCCGCTGCGCCGTGCCCTGACCGTCACGCTGCCGTTGGTCACCCCGGCCGTCCTCGCCTCGATGACGGTCTCCTTCCTGCAGGCGGTCTCGCTGTACGGGGCGCCGGCGCTCATCGCCGTACCCGCGGGCGAGCACGTCATCACGACGCAACTGTTCCTCTTCTTCGGGTTCCCGCGCCGACCGGAACTCGCGGCGGCGTACGGCATCCCGCTCGTCCTGCTGGCGGCGGCCTTCCTGTACGCCCGACGGAAGATCATCGGGCGCCGCGGCTACGTGACGGTCGGCGGCAAGGGCTCCCAGCGCTACATCATCCGGCTCGGCCGGTGGCGTTGGCTGGCCGCGACCGGGGCATGGGGCCTCTGGAGCATCGCCGTCCTGCTTCCCGGCGTCACGCTGCTCTACGTGTCCCTGGTGCCCCGGTGGACCCAGGGAGGGTTCCTCTTCACCCTGCGGCACTACGAGTGGCTGTTCGACCACGGCGGCACGGCCATCGCGAACACCCTGACGTTCTCGATCGGCGCCGCCACGCTGTGCGTGCTGCTCGGCTTCACCGTGGCCTACCTCGGGGAGCGCCGGGACTCGCGCGTCAGCCGCCTGCTGAGCTTCCTCACCACCGCACCCCTGGTCCTGCCGGGGATCATCCTCGGCGTCGGGATGTTCGCGGCCTTCTCCCGTCCGCCGCTCCTGCTGTCGGGCACGGGCCTGATCCTGGTCATCGCGTTCTGGGGCCGATTCATGCCGATCGCGCTGCAGAACATCCAGCCGGCGATCGCGTCGATCAACCCGGAGCTCGAACACGCGTCGAGGATCATGGGCGCCGGGATCACCCGGACGCTCGGGCGGATCACCGCACCGCTGGCCGGCAGCGCGATGGTCTCGGCGTGGATCTTCAGCTTCGTCTTGTCGACCCATGAGATCAGCGCGGCGCTCCTGCTGGTGTCGATCGACACCCAGGTCCTCCCGACGCTGGTCGTCAATCTCTACGAGCAGGCCCTCTACGAGCGCATCGCGGCGATCGGCATCTTCATGGTCGCGCTCACGATGGTCGCGGTGGTCCTCGGACGTGTGCTCATCGGCCGCCAGTTCCTCCTCAGCGGAAGCAGGTGACGCGGTGTCCCTCCTCGAACTGGACGGGATCGTCAAGCGGTTCGGCTCGACGACCGCGGTCGACCGGCTCGACCTGCAGATCCAGGAGGGCGAGTTCGTCGTCCTCCTGGGCCCGTCGGGCTGCGGCAAGACCACCACGCTCCGCATGGTCGCGGGGTTCGAGACACCCACCGAGGGGCAGATCCTCGTCGACGGCAGTCCGGTCTCCTCCCCGCGGCGGGTGGTGCCTCCGGAGCGTCGAGAGATGGGGATGATGTTCCAGAGCTACGCCGTGTGGCCCCACATGACCGTGCACCAGAACGTCGCTTACGGACTGAAGCTCAAGCGTGTCGCCAAGCAGGACCTGGCGGCAGAGGTGCACCGGGCACTGGCGACGGTGCGGATGGAGGGCCACGGGGACCGCTACCCCGCGGAGCTGTCCGGCGGTCAACAGCAGCGAGTGGCGCTCGCCCGTGCTCTCGCGGTCGAACCGAAGATCCTCCTGATGGACGAACCGCTGTCCAACCTCGACGCGAAGCTCCGCGAGGAGATGCGCACGGAACTGCACCGTCTGCACGCGGCACTCGGGTTCACCACCGTCTACGTCACCCACGACCAGGGCGAGGCGATGGCACTGGCGGACCGGATCGTGGTGCTGAAGGACGGGCAGGTGCAGCAGGTCGGCAGTCCTGAGGACCTCTACATGCGGCCCGCGAACGCCTTCGTCGCGGGCTTCCTCGGCCGCGCCAACATCGTTCCCGGTGTCGCGGGCCCGGCCGGCACGATGACGATCGGGGCACGACAGCTGGCCGGGACGTACCCCCGCGAGCTCGCACCCGGCACGAAGGTGTTCGGCATCATCCGTCCGGTCGGGGTCGAGATCGTCCCGGACGCGAGTAGCAGCGATGCGGACGTGTTCGACTGCACCGTCGAGGACCTGCTCTTCCTCGGTGAGGCGATCGAGGTGGTCCTGCGCGTCCCCGACCTCGACACCGACCTGCTCGCGACGCTCAGCCCGTACGTCGGGGTGCGCGCCGGGATGCGGTTGCGGTGTCGCCTTCGCGGCACCGTGATCGTTCCGGCCGACGAGCACGTGCCGAGCACCGTCGGGATCGTCGAACCCGCTTCCTTCGAGGCGGTCGGCGACGGGACCTCACCGGTCGCCGCCGGATGACGCCGCCGATGCTGCCGCTGGAACACGTACGCGTCCTGGACATGACCCAGGTGCTCGCCGGGCCGTTCTGCACGATGACGCTCGCGGACATGGGTGCCGACGTCATCAAGGTCGAGCAGGCCGACCGCGCCCAGCGCAGGATGGGCTTCCCCCTCACCGGTGAGGACGGATCCGGGTTCATCGCCCTCAACCGCAACAAGCGCAGCGTCGCGCTCGACCTCAAGGACGCCGCAGGGCGGCGGGCGCTGCACGACCTGGTGGCGACGGCCGACGTGTTCGTCGAGAACTACCGCGTCGGCGTGACGCGGCGCCTCGGCGTCGACTGGCCGACCCTGCAGGCGCTCAACCCCCGCCTGGTCTACGCGAGCATCTCCGGGTTCGGCCAGACCGGCCCGTACGCGGACCGACCCGGATACGACCTGATCGCGCAGGGCATGTCCGGGATCATGAGCGTGACCGGCGAGCCGGGCGGCCCGCCCGTGAAGTGCGGTCTGCCCGTCTCCGACCTGGCGGCCGGGCTGATCTGCGCGAACGCCGTCCTCGTCGCGATCATCGCCCGGGAGCGGACGGGGGTGGGCCAGTACATCGACACCTCACTGTTCGAGGCAGCGCTCGCCCTGTCGGTGTGGGAGAGCACCGAGCTGTGGTCCACCGGACGGGTCCCCCGTCCGCTCGGCTCGGCGCACCGCGGGTCGGCGCCCTACCAGGCCGTCCGCGCGCGGGACGGCTACCTCACCATCGGCGTCAACAACGAGCGGTTCTGGCGGACGTTCTGCACGGTCATCGACCGCGTCGACCTGATCGGCGACGCCCGCTTCGCCACGAACGCCGACCGGCGCACGAACCTCGGCGAGCTCGTCCCGGAGATCGAGGCGGCCCTCGCGACCCGCACCGTCGACGACTGGCTGGGCGACCTGCTCGACGCCGGCGTCCCGGCCGGGCCGATCCACGACTACGCCGCGTCCCTCGACCATCCCCAGACCCGCGCCAGGGACATGGTCCAGCAGCTGGAGCACGGCGTGGAGGGCCCGATGCCCGCACTCGGCATCCCGGCCAAGCTCAGTGCCACACCCGGCGCGCTGCGCACGGGGGCGCCCCTGCTCGGGGAGCACACCGAGGAGGTGCTGCTCGAGGTGGGATACGACCGCGCCGGCATCGACCGGCTGCTGACCGACCGCAGTGCCTTCTCGATCGAATCGCTCGCCGCCGAGACCCCGCCGCCGAGACCCCCTGTAGAGGACCGATGACGACGACCGACGACGCCCCGGACACGAGCTCACCTCTCGTCGTCGCCACCCGGGCGACCCCGCACGTGGGCGTGCTGCGGATCGACAGCCCTCCGAGGAACGCGTTCGGCCGCGCGGAGTGCCTCGCCTTCATCGCGGCCTTCGAAGAGTTCACGCAGGACCCCGACATCCGATGCCTGGTCGTCACGGGCACCGGGAAGTCGTTCCTCTCGGGCGCGAACCTGCGCCACCAGGAGGAGCTGACACCGGCGGACTTCGAGAAGTACGCCGATTCGAACGAGGGACTCGGCAGCATCATGGCGCGGATCGAGGCCGCGCGCTTCCCGGTGATCGCCGCGATCAACGGCTATGCCCTCGGCGGGGGCCTGGAGGTCGCCCTGTGCTGCGACATCCGGCTCGCCTCCACCGACGCCCGGTTCGTCTGCGCGGGGGTCAACGTCGGCCTGATCCTGAGCTGGTTCCGCCTGCCCAGGGTGGTGGGGCTCGGCAGGGCGAAGGAGATGCTGCTCAGCGGCGCCATGTACGGCCCGGAGCAGGCGGAGCGGTGGGGGCTGGTGAGCGGGCTCCACGACCCCGCCGACCTCGTGCCCGCGGCCCTCGCCCTCGCCGAGCGGATCGCGACGCGCGCACCGCTCTCGGTCGAAGCGACCAAGGAGTGCGCCAATCAGGCGTTCGACCTCTCCACCGCGGAGGCGATGGCCCTGCAGCGCGAGAAGTTCCTCCAGATGATCGCCACCCGGGACCACGGCGAGGCGTTGCGGGCCTTCATCGAGAAGCGCCCGGCGAACTACGAACGGCGCTGAACGAAGGTCGAGACGAAGGACGGGACATGGATCTTGGGCTGACAGGCTGGCGGGTACTTGTCACCGGCGCCGGCAGCGGCATCGGACGAGCCATCGCGCAGGGTTTCGTCGACGAGGGCGCGCGCGTCGTCGCGTGCGGCCGGAACCCGGACCACGCGGTGCCCGACGGCGTCGTCGGGGCCGTCCACGCCGACCTCACGGCAGAGGGTGCGACCGAGGGCGTGATCAGTACCGCCGTCGGTCACCTGGGCGGTCTCGACACCGTGATCGCCGCAGCGGGTGGCGCGGTGACCGGAACGGTCGAGTCGGCATCCGACGAGACCTGGGCGACCGGGCTCGACCTCAACCTCCTGAGCGTGATGCGCCTGCTCCGGGCCGCCGTCCCACACCTGCGTGAACGCGGGGGACGCATCGTCGTCGTCAGCGCACTCTCCGCACGTGAACCGCGCGCCAACCACGTGGTGTCGAACGTGAGCAAGGCGGGCGCCGCCGCGCTCGCCAAGTCCCTCAGCCGGGAACTCGCCCAGGACGCCATCCTGGCCAACTGCCTGGCTCCGGGCCGGATCCGCAGTGCGCAGCTCGACCGCGCCTACCCCGATGACAAGGCGCGCGCGGAGTTCGCCGAGGCGAACATCCCTCTCCAGCGGTTCGGAAGGCCCGACGAGGCGGTGCCCGCTGCCCTGCTCCTCGGCTCGCCGCGCAACACCTACATCACGGGCCAGACCCTCGGGGTGGACGGCGGGATGGCCTGGACGATCTGAGCGGTCGCGCTCGTGGGCCCGCCCCGCCCCGATGTCGTGATGTTGTCACGTCGAGATGGATACGCATACAGTCCCGCACCGCCGCCCGCTGCCTCTCGAAGGGAACCCCGTCATGACCCTCGATTTCCGGCTCGACGGGCGCCGCGCCCTGATCACCGGGGCCGGCCGGGGGCTGGGGGCGGCGATCGCCCAGGGCCTCCAGGAGCTCGGCGCCACGGTCTACGGGACCTCGCGCGACCGGGCGAGCGCCGAGGAGATCGCCCGGCGCCACGGGACGGAGCCGGTGGTGCTCGACGTCGCCGACGTCGCGCAGGCCACCGAGGCCGTCACCCGGCTCCAGCAATCCGTCGGCGGGATCGACCTGCTGGTCAACAACGCGGGCATCAACGTGGTCGACGCAGCGCTCGACATCCGCCCCGAGGACTGGCAGTCCGTTCACGACACGAACGTCAAGGGCCTGTTCTTCGTCAGCCAGGCGGTGGCCCGCGGCTGCGTGGAGCGCGGGGTGCGCGGCTCGATCGTGAACATCGGGTCGCAGGCGGGCGAGGTGGCCATCGAGGACCGGGCGACGTACGGCGCGAGCAAGGGGGCGGTCGCGCAGCTGACGCGCAACCTCGCCCTCGAGTGGGCGCCCCACGGCATCCGCGTGAACAACGTGGCCCCGACGTTCGTCCGCACCGACCTGACGGCCGCGACGCTCGCCCCCGGCCCCCGCGCCGACGCGCTGCTGAGCCGGATCCCCCTCGGCCGCTTCGGCGAGCCCGACGACGTCGTCGGCGCCGTCGCGTTCCTGCTCGGCGACGCCGCCGCGATGGTCACCGGCCACACCCTGCTCGTCGACGGCGGTTACACGATCCACTGACGGTCGGGCGCCTCAGATGCGGTCGGCGAGCTCGCGGGCCGCGTCGAGCTCCATCCGGCGCAGCTTCTCCACCCGGCGCCGGGTGTCCTCGTCGTCGTCGAACCGGGCGTCGAGGAACGCGAGGAGCACCTCCCGCGCCATCGCCGGCCCGATGAGCCACGCTCCCATCGCGATCGCGTTGGTGTCGTCGTGCTCCACCCCCTGGTGCGCGGAGTAGACGTCATGGCCCAGGCCTGCGCGGATGCCGGGGATCTTGTTGGCCGCGATCACGGCACCCACCCCCGTGCCGCAGACGAGCACCGCGCGATCGGCCTCCCCGCGGCGGACGAGGTCGCAGGTGGCGAACGTGATGTCGGGGAAGTCGACCGGCGAGTCGTCCGGAGCTCCCCGATCGATGATCTCGTGACCGAGCTCGGTGAGCACGTCGACGACGTGCTGCTTCAGCCCGATCCCGGCGTGGTCATTACCGAGCGCGATCCTCATGCCTCCAGCTTCGCACCCACAGATCAGGAACGCTGGGCACGCCCGGCCCAGCGCTCACACACCGATCACCGCGCTCACACACCGGTTGCAGTCGGTGTGGCAGCACAGGAGTCGGTGTGCGAGGCCCGTCGCCGTCCGTCGTGACCCCGGAGAGCTGCTAACCGCGCAGTGCGCGCAGGAGGTCGGCGACCGGGCCCAGGCTCACCATCGCGCTGCTCGCCCCGGCGAGCTCCGTCGCGGCGGGTGCCAGCGCCGCCTCGGCACGGGCCGCGACGCGCACGTCGCCCGTGACCAGCGCCGCGCGGCCGGCCAGCCACCACAGCGCCTCGTGCAGCTGGCCCGGTGGTGGGTCGGGGAGCGCGCTCACCGCGGCGGCGGCCTCCTCGTGGCGCTGCTGCGCCAGCAGGACGTGCGGGCGGACCCAGGGCTCGTAGGGGCCCAGGTCGCCGACCCGCCCGAGCGGATCGCCGCGGCGCAGCCGGAGGCAGGCGAGGGCGAACGCGCGCAGTCCGGTCTCGACGCCGGGCATCCCCGCACCCGCGAGCGCGTCCGCCGCACGCCGGTACCGGTCCTCGGCGTCGGGAGCCCCGTCCTCCGCGGCCCGCATGGCCCGGAACCACGCGACGAAGATGCCGGCGAGGGGACGGTCGAGGCGTTCGCCCAGCTCGGCGAGCGCATCGGCGTGCGCGGCGGCCCCGTCGAGATCTCCGAGGCCGCTGAGCGCCTGCAGACGGATGATCCGCCCGAGGATCGACGACGTCGGCAGGTCGTGCTCGTCGGCGATGCCGACGATCTCGCGCCCGATCGCGTCACGGTCCGCGGCCAGGCCGGCGCGGGAGAAGGTCTGCAGGAACGTGCCCGAGAGCGCGGTGACCAGCAGGGCCGGATCGGCCGACGCCCGGGCGAGCGCCTCGGCCTCGCCCGCGGCCTCCCGGCCGCGGGCGCCGGGCAGGCCGCGGGTCTCCACGGCGATCCTCGTCAGCAGGCGCGCGCGCAGCGGCGGCCGACCCCCTCCCGGCAGCCGCCGCAGGGTCCGTTCGGCGGCCGCGGCGACGGCGGCGGAGGCGTCGGGGTCGTCGGCCCGCGACCAGATGCTCGGCACGTCGTACGCGGCGAGGATGCGCGCGGTGAGCTCGGGGTCGCCGAGGTCCTCGGCCGCCGCGACGGTGGCCGCGTGCTGGGCGATCGCCGACCCGGGCTGCCCGCCGTGCACCGTGAGGCTGCGCAGCAGCGCGGTCGTCGACACGAGCGCGGCGCGCTCGCTCACGGTCGTGCTGCGGCCCCATGCCGCCCACATCTGCTGCGCCGGGCCCGTCACGCCGCTCAGGTCGAGGTGCGGTGCACGGCGGAGGATGTCGGTCCGGAGCTGCCCGAGCGCGGGGCCGGGGTCGATCCCGAGCTCCTCGGCGAGCCGCGTGGCCGCGCGCCGCAGCACCGCGAGCGCGTCGCCCTGGCGGTCGCAGCGGTAGAGCGCGAGCGCGAGCAGCCGCCAGCCCTCCTCCCGCCACGGGTGCTCGGTGACGTGCGCGTCGAGATCCGCCACGGCGTCGGCGGGCCGGGCCGCGGTGAGCAGCGCCGTGGCGAGCTGCTCCACGGTGGCCAGCCGCAGTTCGGTGAGCCGAGCCCGCTCGGCGTGCGCCCAGTGCGAATCGGGGAAGTCGGCGTAGGGCGTTCCCCGCCACAGGTCCAACGCGCGCCGCAGCTCGTCCACGGAACCGCCGCGGCGCCCGGCCGCGCTGCCGACCGCGGCGTCGAACCGCCAGGCGTCCACGACCTCGGTGGCGGCCCGGAACGCATACCCGGTGCCCTCGGTCACGATCGAGCGGGCGCCGTCCACGCCCAGGTGCGGATCGAGCGCCGCCCGCAGGTCCGAGACGAACGTGCGCACGGCCCCGACCGCGCGACGCGGCGGGTGCGCGCCCCACAGGTCCTCGACCAGCACCGGCACCGGCACCACCCGCCTCCGGGCCACGACCAGGCGCGCCAGCACCTCGCGGTGCCGCGGCCCCTTGACGTCGAGCCGGTGCCCGCGGGGGTCGTGCACCTCGACCGGGCCGAGGACCCGGACCACCGGTGCGGTCACTGATCGAACGCTGATCGGCGGGGTCGAGCATCGGTGCCACCCCGTTGAGAGGAGCAACAACGATGGAACCGACCATCCCCGGCTTCCACCAGGAGCGTGTACCCGGTGCCGACGGAGTGCGGCTGAACGTCGCGGTGGGCGGCAACGGCAGCCCGGTCGTCCTGCTGCACGGCTTCCCCCAGACCCACCTCATGTGGCGCCACGTGGCCCCCGAGCTGGCCCGCGACCACCTGGTGATCTGCCCGGACCTGCGCGGCTACGGCGCCAGCGACACGCCTGCCGCCACCGACCCGTCGGTCTACTCCAAGCGCACCATGGCCGCTGACGTCGTGGCGGTGGCGCGGCACCTCGGCGCGGACCGCTTCGCGCTCGCAGGTCACGACCGCGGCGCGCTGGTCGCGATCCGCGCGGGCCTCGACCACCCCGCGGCGGTGACGCACCTGGCCTCGCTGGACGTCCTGCCCACCCTGGACATGTGGGACATCCTCCATGGTGTCGATGCCTCCGTGGCGTTCCACCTCTACCTCATGGCGCAGCCACCGGGCCTGCCCGAGCGGATGATCGAGGGCAGCAGCGACGAGTTCTTCGGGTTCTTCCTCGACGCCTGGAGCCGGCACCCGGGCGCGATTCCGGCCGACGTCCGTGCAGCCTACCTGCGCGCCTGTCGGAACACGGTGCCCTCGATCGTCGCCGACTACCGCGCCTCGGCCGGGATCGACCTCGAGCACGACCGGGCCGACCGCGCCGCCGGGCACGTGTTGACCATGCCCGTGACCGTCGTGCAACAGGACTGGGGCGCCGCCCTCGGCTACGACGCGGCCGCGCTCTGGAAGCCCTGGGCCCGCGACCTCGAGCACCTGACCCTCGACCTGGGCCACTTCATGGCCGAGGAGGCCCCGGCGGACGTGCTCGAGGCCCTGCGCCACCTGCTCTCCCGCTGATCGGCACCGCCAGGGGAGGTGGCCCGGGTGGTCGCAGCCTCAGTGCGTGCGAAGTCGGGTGACCCGGCCCTCGCCCACCGGCTCGTCGGCCGGTTCGTCACGGGGTTCGTCGCGGGGTTCGTCGGCGACGGCGTCGAGCAGCGGCACGGGCCTGCTCGTCATCGTGACGACCGTCCCGCCCCCGTCATGACGGATCCGTACCTGCTCCATGCACTCGTGGACGGCGCGCAGCCCGTAGCCGGGTCCGCCGCTGCCCGGGTCGCGCCACCGGCCCTCGTCACGCACGACCACCACGATGCTGCGGTCGTGCGCACCGACGACGAGCCGGCCGACGACCTCGACGTCTCCCAGGTCCCCCGTCGCGTACGCGTGGTCCACCGCGTTCGTGCACGCCTCGCTGATCGCGAGGACGGCGTCGACACGGTCGGCCTCCGGCCACCGCAGCTGCTCCAGCCACGCGTTCAGGCCACCGCGGAAGAAGATCAGCTGCACCGGGTCGGCCGCGAACCGGATCCGGTAGTACCCCGTCACCCCCGTCACGCCCACAGCATGGCCATCCGCGGCGGGGCGCGCGACCGCTGGCGGGCGGGGGCGTCCGGGACCGCCGTCGTCCGGGAGCGGCGGTACCGCGCGGATCACCGCGCCCGCCAGTTCTTGAGGCTGTCCAGCGCGACGGCCACGACGATGACCGCGCCCTTGATGATGAGCTGGGTGAAGAACGGCACGTTCATCAGCACGAGCCCGTTGCTGAGGACCCCGATGATCAAGGCACCGACGAAGGTGCCGTAGATGCGTCCACGCCCTCCGAACAGCGACGTGCCGCCGAGCACGACCGCTGCGATCGCATCCAGCTCGTACCCCTCCCCCGCGCGCGGCTGCCCGGACTCGACGCGCGCGGCGAACATGACACCGGCCAGCCCGGCGGTGAACCCGGCGAGCAGGTAGACCCGCAGCAGCACCGACTTCACCTTGATGCCGGCCAGCCGGGCGGCCTCGACGTTGCCGCCGACGGCGTAGACGTGCCGTCCGAAGGTGGTGCGCTCCAGGATGAACCAGACGACGACGTAGGTGATCACCATGACGAGGACGGGCGAGGGGATGGCGGCGAAGTTGCCGTTGCCGAGCAGCCGGAAGCCCAGCTGGCCCTCGGCGATCAGGGGTTGGCCGTCGGTCAGGGCGTACGCCGTGCCACGCAGGTAGGTCAGCGCGCCGAGGGTCACGATGAACGCGGGCAGCGCGAGGTAGGCCACCAGCAGGCCGTTGAGCAGGCCGGCCGCGGCGCCCACGAGGATCCCCCCGACGACCGCGACGACGGCGGGCGCGCCACTGTTCCACAGCAGCACCGACGACACCCCCGCGACGCCGATGATCGAGCCGACCGAGAGGTCGATGCCGCCGGTGAGGATCACGACCGTCATGCCGGCGGCCAGTACCGCGTTGATCGAGACCGCGCGGGCGACGTTGAAGCCGTTGCTCAGGCTCCAGAAGTTCGGCGCGATCACCGCCATCAAGACGATCATGGCGAGCAGCACGAGGACGATGCCGTAGCGGTCCCACACCTGCGCGAAGGAGCGGCGCCCAGGGGCGTTCGCGGTCTCGGTCGCGGTCACCTCCCGCGGCCTCCGCCCTGGTCGGCGACCCCGGTGGCGTGCAGCATGACGGCCTCCTCCGTGGCCTCGGCCCGATCGAGCTCGGCGACGATCCGCCCACCGCGCACCACGAGCACGCGATCGCTGATGCCCAGGGCCTCGGGCAGGTCCGACGAGACGACCAGCACGGCGACGCCGTCGCGGGCCAGCTCGTTGATGATGCGGTAGATCTCGTACTTGGCGCCGATGTCGACGCCCCGGGTGGGCTCGTCGAGGATCAGCACCCGCGGCCCGACGGTGAGCCACCGCCCGAGCACCACCTTCTGCTGGTTCCCGCCCGAGAGGTGCCCCACCTCCTGGAGCGGGGACGTGCTGCGGATGCTCAGCGCCTCCATCTGCCTGCGGGCCGAGTCGGCGACGGCGCCGCGGCGCAGCACCCCGAGCCGGCTGAGCCGCTGCAGCGCCGACACGACGAGGTTGTCGCGGATCGACATCTGCGGGAACAGGGCCTGCTCCTTGCGGCTCTCGGGCAGCAGCCCGATGCCGTCCCTGATGCTCGCGGACGGGGAACGGCGCTCGAGCCGCTCGCCGTCGAGCGCGACGGAGCCGCCCCGCGCCCGGTCCGCGCCGTAGATCAGCCGGGCGATCTCGGTGCGGCCCGCCCCGATCAGGCCGACCATCCCGACCACCTCGCCGGCCCGCAGCTCCAGGTCGACCGGCCCGGTGCCGGCGCCGTCGGTGAGGCCCTCGGCCCGGAGCACGACGTCACCCGGGACGCGGTCGTCGTGGACGTAGAGCTCCTCGACGTCGCGACCGATCATCTGGCCCACCACCCGCTCCGGGGTGACGTCGGCCCGCTCGCTCGTGCCCACCCCGGCGCCGTCGCGGAACACCGTGACCCGGTCGGCGAGCCGCCATACCTCCTCCATGCGGTGGCTGATGTACACCAGCCCCATCCCGGCGGCCCGCATCTCGTCGATCAGGTCGAACAGCTGCCGGGCCTCCCGGTCCGACAGCGCCGCCGTCGGCTCGTCGAGGACCAGGATCCGCGCGTCCTCCGCGAGGGCCCGGGCGATCTCGACCAGCTGCTGGTGGCCGACGGACAGGCGCCGCATCGGCGAGCGGGGGTCGACGTCGGCGCGGACGCGCGCGAGCTTCTCGCCCGCGTCGCGCAGCACGCGCTTGCGGTCCAGCAGCCCCAGCCGTGTCCGGGGCTCGGCCCCGAGAGCGAGGTTCTCGGCCACCGTCATGTCCGGGACCGTGTTCAGCTCCTGGTGGATGATCGCGACGCCCAGCGCCGTCGCCTCGCTCGGCGAGGAGATCGTCACCGGCTGCCCGTCGATGCGGATGGTTCCCGCATCCGGGGCGTGCACGCCGGCGAGCACCTTCATCAGCGTGGACTTGCCCGCGCCGTTCTCGCCCATGAGCGCGTGCACCTCGCCCGCCGCGAGGTCGAAGTCGACGCCGCGCAGCGCCGGTGCGCCCCCGAACGACTTGGTGATGCCCTGCATCGTCAGCAGGGCCGTCGGTGTGGACATCCGTGGTCCCGCGCCTACTGCCAGCCCTCGTACTCCGCGAGGTTGTCCCGAGTGATCATCTGCGTCGGCACCAGCACCGACTCCTGCTCGAGCGGCTCACCCGCGAACAGCTGGCGGGCCATCTCCAGCGCGATGGCGCCCTGGGTGTTGGGGTCCTGCGCGGCCGTTCCGCGGAACATCGAGTCGGGCTTCTGCAGCTCCGCGACGGCCTCCGGGGACGCGTCGACGCCGACGATCACCAGGTCGGTGATCCCCGCCTGCTGGGCCGCGAGCGTGGCCCCCAGCGCCGTGGGGTCGTTGATCCCGAAGACGCCCGCCACGTCCGGGTGCGCGGTGAGCATGTCGGTGGTGATGGTCAGCGCCTCGGCGCGCCCGTTGTCGCCGCTCTGCTCGGCGACGATCGCGATCTGCGGGTAGGCCTCCAACGCACGCTTGCAGCCGGTGACCCGGTCCTGCACCGACGAGATCGGCGTGCCGTTGACCAGCAGGATCTCCCCCGCGCCGCCGATCTGGTCGGCCAGGTAGGTGCAGGCGATCTCGCCGGCCGCCGTGTTGTCCAGGGTGACCATCGCCTCGGCGCCGCGCGCCGCCACGTCCACCGCCACCACCCGGATGCCGGCCTCCTTGGCGCGGTCGACCGCGGGCCCGATGCCTTCGGAGTCGACGGCGTTGATCAGCAGGACGTCGATCTGCTGCTGGATGAACGCGTCGATCTGCTCGTTCTGGGCGCCGAGGTCCTGCCGCCCGTCCTGGACGTTGACGGTGGCGCCGAGCTCCTCCGCGGCCGCCTGCACGCCGTTGGCCATCGACTGGAAGAACGGGTTGCTGAGGTCCTGGACCATCAGCCCGATCGCCTCGACCTCGGCGCCCGGCCCGCCGCCGGTGTCGGTGGCGACCGGGTCACCCTCGCTGCACCCGGCCGCGAACGCGCACGCGAGGACCATCCCGCCCGCCACCAGGCGCGCGCGGGTCCGCCGGAACTGCCCAAGCATCATTGCTCGTACCTCGTTCTCGTCGCCCCCGCGCCGATCGAGCGGGGCGCTTGAAGCGCTTTCCGCGCGTCACCGTAGCCGTCGAACGACGCGAACGGGAGCTCTGGCTCCGGGCTGGGCGTGCCGGAGCAGGGCCGCGGCCGCACCGGCGGGACGGGTGCCCGCGTGCCACACCGCACGCAGGGTCCGGGACAGCTCGATTCCCGCGGTCGGCACCTCGACGAGCGTCCGCGCGGCGATGTCCGCGGCCACGACCAGCTCGCTGAGCAGGGCCGGACCGCCGCCTGCCAGCGCCGCGCTGCGGATGGCCGTGCTCGAGCCGAGCTCCAGCAACGGCCGGACGAGGTGCTCACCGTGCATCGCGACGGCCTGCTCCGCGGTCTCCCGGGTCCCCGAGCCGACCTCCCGGCTGATCAACGGGGTGCGCGCCAGCTCGGCGGCGTCGACCGGGCGGCGCCGCCGAGCCCAGGGGTGCGCCGGCGCCACCGCCAGCACCAGGCGATCGCGCCCCACCTCCCGCGAGCGCAGCCCGCTCAGGCGGCCCGGCGACTCGATGAACCCGAGCTCGACGGCGGCGTCGCGCACGAGGTCGCACACCCGGGCCGAGTTCATCACCTGCAGGCCGACGCGCAGCTCGGGTTCCGATCGACGCAGCTCGCCCAGCCAGGCCGGCAGCAGGTGCTCGGCGACGGTCAGGCTCGCGGCGATCCGCAGTTGCGCCGGCCCCTCCTGCCGCAGGACCTCGACCCCCTCGACGAGGACGTCCAGCTCGTCGAGCACCCGTTGCGCCCACCCGGTGACGAGCTCACCGGCCGCCGTCAACGCGGTGCCCCGGCGGCTGCGGTCGAGCAGGCGCACGCCCAGCCTGCGCTCGAGCGCGCTCATCCGCTTGCTGGCCGCGGGCTGGGTCGTGCCCGCCTGCACCGCGGCCGCGGTGAGGCTCCCGCGGTCGGCCACCAGCACCAGGAGCCGCAACGACTCGACGTCGGGAAGCCAGGTCATGCCCCCAGGTTATGACGTCAGGTCGGACCGACCGCTACCGGAGGACCCCCGCAACGGCGACCGTGGACATCATGAGCAGGACCGACGAGACCACGGGCAGCGGCGGGCGGGCGCTCGGCAGAGCCCGCCCGCTCCTGCCGGGCGTGCTGGCCGCCGCGATCGCCACCGGCATCGCGTTCGGCGCGAGCGCGCTGCTCCCGGCGGTCAGCGCGCTGACCGTCGCTGTGGTGCTCGGGGTCCTCGTCGGGCAGCTCATGCCGGGGTCGGCCCGCGCGGGCCTTCGCTTCGCGACCTCGCGGTTCCTGCGGCTCGGCGTGGTGCTGCTCGGCCTCCAGCTGGGCCTGAACGAGGTGTTCGGCCTCGGCGCCGCCACGGTGATCGCCGTCGTCGTGACGGTGCTCGTCGCCTTCGCCGGCTCGCTGCTCCTCGGGCGCGTCGTGGGCGTCTCCCCCGGCCTGGGCCTCATGGTCGCCACCGGCTTCTCCATCTGCGGAGCCTCGGCCATCGCGGCCATGGACAGCGTGGCGGAGACCGACGAGGAGGACGTGGCCACCGCGGTCACCCTCGTGACGCTCTACGGCAGCGCCGCGATCGCGCTGGTCCCGCTGGTCGGACGCAGCCTCGGCATGAGCGCCCCGCAGCTCGGGGCGTGGGCCGGGCTGAGCGTGCACGAGGTCGCCCAGGTCGTGGCCGCGGCCTCGCCCGCGGGTTCGGCCGCCGTCGGGGTCGCCGTGGTCGTGAAGCTGACGCGGGTCGCCCTGCTCGCGCCGATGGTCGCAGGCGTCAGCCTCGTGCAGCGCCACCGATGCGGTGCCGGCGGCGGGAAGCGCCCACCCCTCGTGCCGCTGTTCGTCCTGGGATTCCTCGCCACGATGCTGCTGCGCAGCACCGGGATCGTGGCGCCGGCCGTGGCGTCGGCCGCGCAGGTCCTCACGACCCTGCTGTTCGCGGCCGCGCTCTTCGGCCTCGGCAGCGCCGTGCGGATCGGCGCCCTGCTGCGCACCGGTCGCCGCGGCCTGGTCCTCGGGGCACTCTCCACGGGGCTCGTCGCCCTCGCCGGGCTCGCCGCCCTCACGCTCGCAGGCGCCTCCTGATCGCGCAACGACACGCGTGCACGCAGGCGCAGGCAGCCACGACTGCATGCGCCACCTGCGCATCGTGCTGGACGGCCTGTGCCTGCGCGGCGAACCCCTCCCCGGCCCGGTGGTCGACGACGCCGCACCCGGGGAGACGATGGGGCTTCCGCCCGACTGACGGAGGTGTTCGTGTCCACCGAGCTCTGCTACCGCACCGCGCGCGACCTGGCCGACCTGCTGCGCCGCCGGGAGGTGTCGGCCCGCGAGGTCGTCGCCGCGCACCTGCAGCGCATCGAGCGGGTGAACCCGGCGCTCAACGCGATCGTGACGCTCGTGCCCGAGCGGGCGCTCGCCGAGGCCGCCGCCGCGGACGAGCGGCTGGCCCGCGGCGAGCCGGTGGGCCCCCTCCACGGCCTGCCGGTGGCGCACAAGGACACGCACCTGACCGCCGGCATCCGCACGACATCGGGTTCCCCCCTGCTCAGCGACCACGTGCCCGACGCCGACGAGCTGATCGTCGAGCGGATCCGCGCCGCCGGGGCGATCACCATCGGGAAGACGAACGTGCCCGAGTTCGCAGCCGGCTCGCACACGTTCAACCCGGTGTTCGGGGCCACCCGCAACCCCTACGACGCCGGCCGCACGCCGGGTGGGAGCAGCGGTGGGGCCGCGGCCGCGCTGGCCGCGGGCCTGCACCCGATCGCCGACGGCAGCGACATGGGCGGCTCGCTGCGCAACCCCGCGTCGTTCTGCAACGTCGTCGGCCTGCGGCCCGCGCCCGGCCGCGTCCCCACCTACCCGAACCAGGCACCGTGGGCGACGATGTCGGTCCAGGGGCCGATGGCGCGCACCGTCGCCGACGCGGCGCTGCTGCTCTCGGTGATCGCCGGCCCCGACCCGCGCTCCCCGATCGCCATCGACGAGCCCGGCTCGGTGTTCGCCGGCCCGCTCGAGCGCGACCTCTCGGGCCTGCGCGTCGCGTGGACGCCCGACCTGGGCGCCACGGTGCCCGTGGACCCCGCGGTCGTGACGGCGCTCGCGCCGCAGATCGCGGCGTTCACCGACCTCGGGTGCACCGTCGAGGAGGCGTGCCCGGACCTCACCGGAGCCGACGAGGTGTTCCGGACCCTGCGGGCCTGGCAGTTCGACCTGGCGCTGGGGCCCGTGCTCGACCGGCACCGCGACCAGGTCAAGCCCAGCCTCGCCACCAACATCGAACAGGGCCGCGCACTCACCGGCGCCGACCTCGCCCGGGCCGCGGTGCTCCATGCCGCGCTCTTCCACCGGATGCGGGAGTTCTTCACCCGCTACGACCTGCTACTGCTGCCGGTGTGCCAGGTCCCGCCGTTCCCGGTCGAGCAGGAGTACCCCACCGAGGTCGCCGGCGAGGTGCAGCCGGACTACCTGGGCTGGATGCGCTCGGCCTACCTCGTCTCGGCCACCGGTCATCCCGCGCTGTCGGTCCCCGGCGGCTTCACCCCCGACGGGCTGCCGGTCGGGCTGCAGATCGTCGGTCCGCACCGCGGCGAGCTGGCCGTGCTGCGGGCGGGCCACGCCTTCGAGCAGGCAACCGGGGTGGGCCTGCGCCGCCCGGACCCGCCGTCCTGAAAGCGCGCAGATCGATCAACGCGCTCGCCTGCGGGCGACCATGTAAGTTCCGAGGGTGCAACGCCACTCGCGGGAGGAGTCGATGACGGAGTCCGCCGACTTGGCGTCCGGTGACTGGGCGTCCGGTGACCTGGACGCCGAACGTCCCAGCGCGGCGCGCGTGTACGACTTCTACCTGGGCGGATCGCACAACTTCCCGGCCGATCGGGAGATGGCCCGGCGCGCGATCGAGATGTGGCCGGAGCTCCCGCAGATCATGCAGGCCAACCGCGCCTTCCTGCGTCGCGCCGTCACCTACCTGCTCGATCGGGGCATCCGGCAGTTCCTCGACATCGGGTCCGGCATCCCGACGGTCGGCAACGTGCACGAGGTGGCACAGGCGGGCGCGCCGGACGCCCGCGTCGTCTACGTCGACATCGACCCGGTGGCCGTCGCGCACAGCAGGGCGATCCTCGCCGGGAACGACCGCACCGAGGTGATCCAGGCCGACCTGCGCGACGTCGACGCGGTGCTCGGCGACCCCCGCACCACCAGGCTGCTGGACCTGTCCGAACCGGTGGGCGTGCTGATGGTGGCGCTGCTGCACTTCGTGCCCCCCGAGGCCGACCCGGCGGCGATCATCCAGCGCTACCGCGCCCGGATGGCGCCGGGCAGCTACCTCGCCGTCTCCCACGCCACGCACGAGGGCGAGCCGGACCAGGCCGGCCCGCACACCGCCCTCTACCAACGCACCGGCACGCCGATGACGATGCGCTCGCGCGCCGAGGTCACCGCCTTGTTCACCGGCTTCGAGCTGGTGGAGCCGGGGGTGGTGTTCTTCCCGCAGTGGCGCCCGGACCCGGGCACCGATCCGGACGACCGCCCCGAGCGGTTCACCGGTTTCGTCGCGGTGGGGCGTCGGGAGTAGGGACCGGAGGCGTGGTCATCGGACCGGAGGACGGCACCGCCTGCGTGCGCCGCCGCTTCGCCGAGCGCTGGTCGGCGGCCGTCGCCGGCACCAGCTACGTGTCGCTGAAGCCCGACGAGCTCACGGACTACCTGGCCGGGCTCACCGACCGGCTGGTCGACGCGCTCGCCGCCCCCCGCCACGATCCGGCGCCGGCCCACCGGATCGGTGTCGAGCTGGTCGCCGCGCACTTCACCGGCCCCGAGACCATGCGGCGCTCGCTCACCGTGCTCGGCGAGGAGCTCCCCACGCTGGTCGCCGACCCGCTCCCACCGGACCTCGCGCGCCGCCTGGGCTCCACGCTCGGCGCGCTCGCGGCCGGGTACGCCGAGGCGTTGTGCGAGCGGACCCTCGACGAGCAGGAGGCGATCCGGCGCGCGATGCTGGCGGCGCGCCGGGAGTCCGAGGCGAAGCTCGCCACCAGCGAGTCCCGGCTGCGGGCGATGTTCACAGAGGCCGCGATCGGGATCGGGATCGCCGACCTGGAGGGCAACATCCAGGAGGTCAACCCCGCCCTCGTGCGGATGTTCGGCTACCCGGCGCAGGAGTTCACGCAGCGCAACGTCAGCGCGATGGTGCACCCGGACGACGCGCCGAGCGTCTGGCAGCTCTACGAGGAGCTCGTGCGGGGCCGGCGGGACCACTTCCGTGTCGAGAAGCGCTTCTTCCGGGCCGACGGCGCGATCATCTGGACGAACCTGACCGTCTCCCTGGTGCGCGACGCCGACGGCGCGCCCGCCTACCAGGTGGCGATGCTCGAGGACGTCACCGAGCGGCAGCAGCTGCAGGCCACGCTCGCGCACCTCGCCTACCACGACCCGCTCACCGGGCTGCCCAACCGCGCCCTGTTCTCGACGCGCCTCGCCGAGGTGTTCGCCGACCCCGTGAACCCGCGGCGCGTCGGGCTGTGCTCCCTGGACCTCGACGGGTTCAAGCGCGTCAACGACAGCCTGGGCCACGACGTCGGCGACCAGCTGCTGGTGGCCGTCGCGGGCAGGTTGGCCGAGTGCTGCGGCCCGGACCGGCTGCTCGCCCGGATGGGGGGCGACGAGTTCGTCGTGCTCATCGACGGTTCCTCGGGGGCCGCGGAGCTCGTCGAGCTCGCCGAGGAGATCATCACAGCGATGACCGCCCCGATCCGGTTGGACGGCCGGGACCTGAGCGTCACCACCAGCATCGGGATCGTGGAGCAGGCGGTCGCGGAGACGACCGCGGCCGAGCTGATGTCGGCCGCGGACATCACGCTCTACCGCGCGAAGCACGACGGCAAGGGACGCTACGCCGTGTTCGACCGGGGGCGCACCGACCAGGAGATCGCCCGGTTCACCCTCTCCGCCACGCTGCCCGCGGCGGTCGAGCGGGGCGAGTTCGTGGTGCACTACCAGCCGCTGATCACTCTGGCTGACGGTGCGCTCCGTGGGGTCGAGGCCCTGGTGCGCTGGCAGCACCCGACCTTCGGCCTGCTGCAGCCCGACCGCTTCATCGAGCTCGCCGAGGAGACCGGGGCGATCGTGACGCTCGGCCGCTGGGTGTTGGCGCACGCCTGCGCGCAGGCCCGGTCGTGGCGCGACGAGTTCGGTGCGGCGGCACCGTTCCTGTCGGTCAACCTCGCCCCCCGCCAGCTCGAGGAACCCGACCTGGTCGCCGACGTCACCGCGATCCTCCTCGACACCGGCCTGCAGGCCGCGCAGCTCCAGCTCGAGCTCACCGAGCAGGCCGTGATGCGCGACGAACCGGGACCGCTGAAGGCCCTGCGGGCGCTCGACGACCTGGGCGTCGGGATCGCGGTCGACGACTTCGGCACCGGCTACTCCAACCTCTCCGCCCTGCCCCGGCTCCCCGTTCGCGGGCTGAAGTTGGACGGCTCCTTCGTCAGGACGCTGCGCGGCGGCGACGCGACGGACCGCACCGACGAGCTGATCGTGTCCACCCTGATCGACCTGGCGCACGGTCTGGACCTCACGGTCACCGCCGAGGGCATCGAGACGGCCGACCAGCTGGAGCGGCTGCGCTCGCTCGGGTGCGACGTCGGGCAGGGCTGGCTCTTCGCGAAGGCCGTTCCCGCCGAGGGCATCACCGCCATGCTCCGCCGCCACGAGATCCGCGAGGATTCGGGCTGACGAGCTCGATCACGGCGTCGATGCCGCGGAGGTCGGCGATGAGCTCGGCCAGGTCGTGGGCGAACCCCTCCGACCCGGCGGGGTCCTCCCGGGTGGCGGCGGCCCCGGGCAACCAGCTCTGCACCTGTCAGAACCTCTCGACGCCGCTACATGTACCCGTCCAGGACCTCGGCCTCCGCGCGCGCCTGCTCGGCGAGGTCGCTGCGGCCGAGCTGCTGGTACCGCCTCGCAGCGGCCGAGCGCTCCTGCACCTCGGTCTCGACGATCACGCGCAGGTCGGCCTCGGTGAGCCGGCGGCGTTCGACGTCGGTGGCCCCCGGTCCGGTCGCCATTCCCCCGCGGTCTGCCCCGTGCTCGGCGGGCCGTGCCTCGGCGGGCACGGCCTCGGCGTTCTCGATGGCGGCGAGCGCGGACCGGAGCGCTGCGGTGGCCACGCGGTCGCGGGCCTTGAGCGCCGCGGTCAGGTCGGTCCGCATCTCGGCACGCATGCCGCGACCATAGTGGCGAGGCCGGCGGGAACACCCTCGTCCCGTCGCGCGAGGATCGACCCGTGACGACGACCGGCACGCGCAGGGCCCCCTTCCCCCGTCTCACCCGGATGGACCTGGGCGAGATCCCGTACGAGGAGGCCGTCGCCGCGATGGAGGGGTGGGCCGCGCAGTGCCGGGCCGGCAGCGCGGGCGACCGGCTCTTCCTGCTCTCCCACCCGCCGGTCGTGACCTACGGGCCGCGCACGCCGCGCCGGCACCTGCCGTCCGCGGCGTCCGGGCTGCCCACGGTCGAGGTCGACCGCGGCGGCCAGGCCACCTACCACGGTCCTGGTCAGATCGTCGGCTACCTCGTCGCGAACGTCCGCGAGCGCGGCCCCGCCGACGTCGTGCGCTGGATGGAGGCGGGCGTCATCGCCGCACTCGCCTCGCTCGGCTTCCCGGCCTGCCGACGCGACACGCCCCCGGGCGGTTCGAGCCTCGTGGGGGTCTGGACGCCCGACCACCGCAAGGTCGCCTCGATCGGCATGCGGATCCGCGGTGGGGTCAGCACCCACGGGTTCGCGCTCAACGTCGACCCGGACATGCAGGTCTTCGACGGGTTCGTCTCCTGCGGCCTGGCCGACCCCATGACGTCCCTGCGGGTCCTCGCCGACGAGGCGGGTCGCCCGGCACCTGCCGACCTCGACGTGCGCGACGCCCTGGCACGCGCACTCGGAGCGGTGTGAGACCCGCTCGCCGCCCTCGCCGCGGTGGCTCCGGCGGTGCTCGCGCGGTACCGGCAGTTCCGGGCCACGCCGGCCACCACCACCGGGCAGCCCGCCGGGGCACCCGGACCGAGCTGACGAGGTGCCGAGGATGAGTCGAGTGGTCATGGCCGGTATGCCCGCGGCGGGGCACGTCAACCCGAGCCTGCCCGTCGTGCGGGCTCTGGTGGACCACGGTGTCCAGGTCATCTACTACACCGCCGAGGAGTTCCGCGGCCCCGTCGAGCGGGCCGGCGCCCGGTTCCACCCCTACCCGGCGGGGACGATCTCCGCGGCGGACATCGCCGAGGCCACCCGCAGCGGCAGCCCGCTACGAGTGGTCACCCGGATCCTGACCGCCACGGAATCGCTGCTGCCGTTCCTGCTGGCCGAGCTCCGCGCCGAGCGGCCCGACGCGGTCGCGTTCGACTCCAACGCCGTCTGGGGGCGCATGGCCGCGACGGGTGCCCGCCTCCCCGGCATCTCGCTCATGACCACCATGATGGTGGGCAGCCGCGAGCTCAGGAGCATGACGATCCGGGAAGGGCTGCACTTCGCCCGGGCCGCCGTGCCGGACGTCCCCGCGGTGCGCGCGGCGAAACGGCGGGTGGTGCGCCGCTTCGGCGAAGAGCTCTTCCCGCCCCGACCGACGTTCCCGATCCGGGGCGAAGTGACGATCTTCCCGATCCCGCGGTGGATGCAGCCGCCCAACCCGCTGGTCGACGAGCGCTGCCACTTCGTCGGCCCCACGCTCGACACCGAGGCACGCGACGAGGAGCTGGACAGCGAGCTCGCCGCCCACCTGGACGCTCCCGAACCGCTCGTCCTGGTGTCCCTCGGCACGCTGCACGCGGGCGCCGACGAGTTCTTCCGCACCTGCTTCGAGGTGCTCGCCGACCTCCCCGCACGCGTCCTGCTCTCCGTCGGCTCCCACCCCGGTCCCGCTCGGCTCGGCCGGCCCCCCGCGAACACCCTCGTCCGCGCGTCGGTGCCGCAGCTGCAGGTCCTGCGCCGAACCGCGGTGTTCGTCACCCACGGGGGCATGAACAGCGTGCTGGAAGGCCTGGTGAACGGGGTGCCACTCGTCGTGCTCCCCCAGCAGTTCGAGCAGCTGGTCATCGGACGCGCCGTCGCCGACCGCGGCGCCGCGGTCGTCCTGCGCCACAACCTCTCGAACCGACCCGTGCCTCCTGCGGCCTTGCGCGCCGCCGTCGAGCAAGCGCTCACCGACCCGGCACACCGCACCTCGGCCCGGGCGCTGGCCGCCACCCTGTCCGCGGACGGGGGCGCCGCGGCGGGCGCGGCCGCGATCTGCGAGCTCCTGGGCAGGAGTTCCTGAGCAACTCATTCCGTACCGGTCCCGACCCCCTCGCCGGGACCGGTACGGCGGGCAGCACCTCGCGCGCTCCCCAGTTCGCGAGATGCGAGTTCATGAAGGCGTCACGGCGCGGCGACCTCCGGACCACCGCCGCTACGAGCCCCTGGCGGCTGCCCGCCCGAGGGCGGTGGTGGTGGCGCGGGGGACGGTTGCGGCCGTCGTCCGTTACCGGTGCACATGCTCACCTCGCTCCCGCCGGGCACAGCGCGACGTAGGACGGCCCGGCGCATCGATCTGGATCGGCCGCCGGGGTCCGGAGCGGTGACTATGAGAAGTACTCCCAGGTCGGGGCAGGTGGCTAGGTCCGTCCGGGGGAACGTCCTCCGACCTCGCGGCGACCGCCCCCGATCGCTACGCTGCACAGGCGACCGACGGCGGTCGCGTCGCGCCCCTCGCAGAGAAGGGGGCCTACGGTATGCGCAGCGATGAGCTCACCGGAGCGCTCGTCGAGTTCGCGGACACGCTGGTGGCCGACTTCGACATCGTCGAGTTCCTCCAGCGGCTCACCGACCGGTGCGTCGAGCTCCTCCCGGTCGATGCCGCCGGACTGGTGCTCGGCAACGGGGCGGGCGAGCTGTATGTGGTGGCCGCCACCTGCGACGACGCCCGCCTGGTCGAGACGTTCCAGCTGCACGTCGACGAGGGCCCCTGCGTGGAGTGCTACCACAGCGGGCGGCCGGCGGCCGCCGCTGACCTCGCCACGGCCGGCCGCAGATGGCCACAGCTCGCCCCGGCGCTGCAGCAGCTCGGCTTCTCCGCGGTGCACGCGTTGCCGATGCGGTGCCGGGCGGAGGTGATCGGGGCGATGAACCTGTTCCACCGGGCGCCCGGCGAGCTGGACGCCACCACCGCAGCGATCGCGCGCGGGTTCACCGACGTGGCCACGATCGGCATCCTGCAGCAGCGAGCGCGCCGCGAGCAGGAGGTGCTCGTCGAGCAGCTCCAGGCGGCCCTCACCAGCCGGGTGCTGATCGAGCAGGCCAAGGGGATGCTCGCCGAACGGCTCAACCTCGACGCCGAAGAAGCCTTCGGCCTCCTGCGGCGGCACGCCCGCAGCGGCAACCGGCGTCTCACCGATCTCGCCACCGACGTCATCGAGGGCCGGATCGACGTCTCGCACCACTCGCCGTGACCGCCCGGCCGGCTCCCGCCCGGAACGCTCAGCGCGCATCTCCACCGGGAGCGGAGAGCGCCTCGTCCACGCTGTGGTGGACGCTCACCACCCGCGCCATCCCGGTGATCTCGAAGGGGCGCGCCGGCACGACCCCCGACCTGCATCGCGCTCTGCCCGAGAACGCCAGGAGGCCGGCGCCGTAGCCGGGCGACGGACGGCCCGTAGCATGGACGGCTCGGGCGGCGGGGACGCGACCACCGGAGACGGGACGGTAGGCGATGCAGGCGGCAACGGCGCTCGACGGTGACCGGTTCGCGCATCCGGCCCTGTTCTACCGGGGCGAGGACGCTTATCTCGCGGGCACGTTGCCGTTCGTCCGCGACGGCCTCGCCGCCGGTGATCCCGTCGCGGTGGCGGTCCCCCGGCCGAACCTGTCGCTGCTGCGCACCGCGCTGGGCGACGCCGCGCAGGACGTCCTGCTGCTCGACATGTCCGAGGTGGGGCGCAACCCCGGCCGGATCCTGGCGGAGGTGCTCCACGCCGCCGCCGACCGGCATCCGGACCGGCACGTGCGGATCATCGGGGAGCCGATCTGGCCCGGCCGCACCACGCTGGAGTACCCGGCCTGCGTGCAGCACGAAGCCTTGATCAACCTGTCGTTCCGCGGGCGGCACGTCACCGTCCTGTGCCCCTACGACGCGGAGGGTCTCGACGCGGCGGTTCTCGCGGACGCCGCGCAGACCCATCCCCTCCTGATCGAGGACGGCGGGCGGCGGGCCAGCAGCACCTACGCGCCCGAGCGCGCCGTCTCCAGGATGAACACGGCACTCCCCGAGCCGCCGGCGCGGCCGTTCGACTTCGACGCCTCGCTCCTCGGCGCCGCCCGACGGATCGCGGCCGCCGGGGCCGAGCACGCCGGGCTCTCCGAGGACCGGGTCGACGACTTCGTCCTCGGGATCGGCGAGCTCACCGCCAACAGCATCCAGCACGGAGGCGGCCGCGGCACCCTGCACGTCTGGGTCGAGGACGGCATGCTCGCGGGCGAGGTCCGCGATTCCGGACGGTTCGACGATCCGCTCGCGGGCCGCCGCCGCCCGCCGGACACGAGCCTCGGCGGCCGCGGGCTCCAGGTGGTGCACCACATCGCGGACCTGGTCCGCACCCACGTCGGGCCGCACGGCACGACCACCCGCCTCTACCTCCGGCTGGGCAGGCCCAGGCTCCGCAGCACCAGTCCGTCCGGGCGGCGCCGTTCGTCCGCAGAGGCGTGACCGACCGGCTCGCCACCAAGGTCACCGACCTCACGGGCCCCGGGATCACCGACCGGTTCGGGATCGGTGGCACCGACCTGGGCACCACCACCACCGCCCCGCACGGGCACCTGGTCTCGGTCTTCGGCGACACGTTCCGCCACGCCGGGGTCGGCGGCCCCGGTTGGCGCTCGCCGGTCGTGCTGTTCGCCGACCCGGCGAGCGTCCGCACCGGGCTGCGCTGGACGGGTTCCGCCGGGCGCGGTGCGCACGCCCGCCAGGTGGTGCGCTACCTGCACCACGGCTGGCGCCGCCGGGGCCTGCGGCTGCGTCGACTGACGACCGTCCTGCCCACCGACGTCCTCACCATCGGCGACGACATGTACCTGCACGTCATGGTGTGCCGGGAGCTGGGCAACGTGCTCTGGACCGAGCTGCACCGCTCCCGGGACGGCGGGCGCACCTGGCGTCCCACCGGCACCCGCTGGCCCGCGGAGCGGCACGACGGACTGTTCCAGATGCTCACCTGGGAACGCGGCGCGGACGGTTGGGTGTATGCACTCACCACCGGCTTCCAGCGCGCGCACGGCCTGCTGCTGCACCGGGTGCCCGAGACAGCGCTCACCGACCCCGCGGCGTGGCAGACCTGGGGCCTCGACGCCGGCCGGTGGGGATGGGGCAACCCGCCCACCCTCGTGCTCGACGGGCGGTTCGGGGAGTTGTCCCTGCGCCGCGTCCCCGACGGGGAACGCGAGCGCTGGGTGCTGTCGGTGTTCGACGACGGCCGCTACCGCATCGACGTCCGGGTGCTGGACGGGCCGACGGCCGACCTGCACGCCGCCCCCCTGGCCACGGTGCTGCGCGGCTGCGGCTGGGACGGCGAGGACCACGCGGGCGGGCACGTCGCGCAGCTCTACGGCGGGTACGTGCTACCCGGCTCCACGGTGCGCGAGCTGCACCTCGTGGTGAGCCAGTGGAACACCGCCACGAACTGGCCCTACCGGTCCATGCAGTTCCGCACCGACGTCTCGGACCTGCACGGCGGGTCCGGTTAGCGCGCCACGGGTTCCCCACGCCCGGCCAGGCCGAGCATCGCCAGCATCTCCGCGCAGTCCTCGGCGTCGGTGGAGTGTCCGGCGACGACGCGAGCGGCGCGCCGGTGCTGCATGTCCGACTCGACCGCCGCGGCCGCCTGTGCGGCGGCGAAGCGCCCGGTCTCGTTGGCGTGGGAAGGGTCTCCGGTCCAGCTCATGCGTCCGTACTCCCTCGATCGTCGCGCCGGTGGGCTTGCGGCCGACGCGACCGTGCGTCAGGCGGCGATCTGCACGAGGCGCACACGGTGTGCCCGCCCGACCTGACCCGCTGACCCTACCCGTACCGCCGTTGCGCGGCAGGAACTCCGGCCGAGCCGTGCCGCCGACGAGGCCGTCGAACAGTTGTTCTAGGATCAGCCCGGCCCACCACGTCGTCACGAGGGAGCACCCGCAGCGATGAGCACGCCCGAAGAAGCCGGCAGCACCGCGAGCCCGGACGCTCCGACCGCCACCGAGCCCGCGAAGCCGCGTCGCGGCAGGCCGAAGGGCTCCACCGCGCGCACCACCCGCACGATCGAGCTCACCCTCACCGTCACCGGCACGGCCGACGGCGACTGGCAGGCCGAGCTCAAGCAGGGCAGCACGTGGCTCAGCCGCGGCCTGCCCGTGTCGGCCACGGCCGTGTCGAGGGCGGTGCAGGAGCTGCACGCGGAGCTGGCCGGTCCGATCGACGCCGTGATCGGCGCGGCGCGGGAGCAGCGCGCCGCCCGGGTCGCGGCGCTGGAGGCCGAGCTCGAGCAGGCGCGCAAGGCGCTGGCGGAGATCGAGGAATAGCCCGCACGTAAGCTTCCCGGGTGTCCGGCATCGACCCCGACGATCTGCAGGCGTGCCTCCGGGTACTCGCCGAGGTCACCGCCCTCCCACCCGAACACCCCGACGCGGTCCGCGTCCGCCGGGCCACCGCAGGCATCTACAAGTCGGTCAAGCTGGCCCGGCGGGCCGCCAAACGGGATGCGGTCGCGGCGGCCGACGGTGCGGTCACCGCGGCCACCGCCACCGGCGCGCCCGGCCGGATCGACGACGAGACGCAGGGCCTGCCGCTGGTGTCGCAGGCTGTCGGAGCCACCGCCGGCAGGTTGTTGCGCCCGCGCGCCTGCTACACATGCAAGAACCGCTACCACGAGGTGGACGCGTTCTACCACCAGCTCTGCCCGCCCTGCGCGGCCCTGAACCGCAGCAAGCGCGACGCCCGCACCGATCTCACCGGGCGGCGCGCCCTGCTCACCGGCGGCCGGGCGAAGATCGGGATGCACATCGCCCTGCGCCTGCTGCGCGACGGCGCGCACACCACGATCACCACGCGGTTCCCCACCGACGCCGTGCGCCGCTTCTCCAGCCTGCCCGACAGCGCCGACTGGCTACACCGGCTGCGCGTCGTCGGCATCGACCTGCGAGACCCGGCCCAGGTCGCCGCCCTCGCCGACACCGTCTCCGCGCAGGGCCCACTCGACATCCTGATCAACAACGCGGCGCAGACCGTGCGCCGCTCCCCCGACGCCTACGCGCCCCTCGTCGCGGCCGAGCGCGCGCCGCTGCCTGCCGGCTCGCCGGTGGAGGTGCTCACGTTCGACCACGTCCGTGACGACCACCCGCCCGCGCTCACCGGCGTCGTCGGTGGGCACCGGACCCCCGCTGCCCTCACCGCGCTCGCCCTCACCGCCCGCAGCGCCTCACCGGAGCGGATCAGCGCGGGTACCGCGGTGGACGCGGGCGGGCTGCTGCCCGACACGGCGCCGGAGAACAGCTGGACCCAGCGTGTCCACGAGATCGACCCGCTCGAGCTGCTCGAGGTGCAGCTCTGCAACCAGACCGCCCCGTTCATCCTCATCAGCGCGCTGCGGCCTGCGCTGGCCGCGTCGCCCGCGCGGCGCAAGTACGTGGTGAACGTCAGCGCGATGGAAGGCCAGTTCAGCCGCGCCTACAAGGGCCCCGGTCACCCGCACACCAACATGGCCAAAGCCGCCCTGAACATGCTCACCCGCACCAGCGCGGGCGAGTTGCTCGAGAGCGACGGCATCCTGATGACTGCGGTCGACACCGGCTGGATCACCGACGAGCGGCCGCACCCCACCAAGCTCCGGCTCGCCGACGAGGGCTTCCACGCCCCGCTGGACCTGGTCGACGGCGCCGCGCGCGTGTACGACCCGATCGTGCGCGGCGAGGCGGGCGAGGACCTGCACTCCTGCTTCCTCAAGGACTACGCCCCCGCGAACTGGTGACCGCGGGGCCACCGCCCCTCAGACCACCGCGCGTGCCTGCTCCACCGCGAGGGCGTCGACGAGGTCGTTCATCAGGTCGCCCGAGTGGCCCTTCACCCACCGGAACGAGACGTCGCCGCGCTCGTTCACCTGCGTGATCAGCGGCTCCCAGAGATCCCGGCTCACGACGGGCTTGCGCGCGCTGGTGACCCACCCGCGGGCCTGCCAGCCCTTCCACCAGCCGTCGCGGAAGCAGTTCACGACGTACGTCGAATCGCTCACGATCACGAGCGGGCCCTCCAGCGCCCGCACCGCCTCCAGCGCCGCCCGGATCTCCATCCGCTGGTTGGTCGTGGCCGGGTCCCCGCCGCTGCCCTGCCGCCCGTCCCGGGTGGCCCACGCCCAACCGCCCGGGCCCGGGTTGCCCGAGCACGCGCCGTCGGTCCACACCTCCAGCGCCCCCTCGGCGGCCGGCATCTCGTGGCGAGGGGACCGCGCCGGACCGGCGTCGGAGGCGACGCCGCCCGACCGACCGGCTGCTCCCGCATCGCCGGCGCAACCGGTGTGCGCCCACCTGCTGCCGGATTTCCGGATCTCCTCGCCGGGCCGGATGGCGGACGAGCAGACCCCGCAGGTGGTCGCGAACTTCGCGGTCATCGGCACCCGGACACCCTAGTGCGGCGCCCCGGCGCCCATCCGACCTCCTCCTCGCGACAGCGGCCGTCTCCTCGATTCACCGTGTCCAGGAGCGGCGGCACGCCATCGGGCAGGGATCGGCAACTGATCGGGCGGCGCGCAGTTTACCCGGCGTACTCTCGCTGGTGCCACGTTCGGACGGATCCGATACCCGACCGTGTCATCGCTCGCCGAGCCGATGTGCCATGATCACGCCCGCCGTCAGGCGACTTCACTCGCAACTGTGGGGATTTTTCATGCAGTGGTATCTCAAGGTGCTCCGCCAGTACGTCGATTTCGCCGGCCGCAGCCGGCGGACGGAGTACTGGATGTTCGTCCTGTTCAGCGCGATCATCGCGATCGTCCTCGCAGGGCTGGACAACCTGCTCGGATTGTCGTTCTCAGCGGGCAGCTCCGGCGTGCTCGGCCTGCTCTACTCCCTGGCCGTTCTGCTGCCCGGCCTTGGCGTGACCGTTCGGAGGCTGCACGACACCGGCCGGTCCGGGTGGTGGGTGCTCATCGCGCTCATCCCGGTGATCGGGGCGATCGTGCTCATCGTGTTCCTCGCGACCGCGGGCAACACCGCCACCAACTCCTACGGGCCGGACCCCAAGGCGTCGGTCGGCACCCCGGCTACGGTCTGACCGCGGAGCCCGCCGAACGAGCCTGCGCAGCCGGCCCGCTGAGAGAGCCGGCTGCGCGGTCGGGGTGGCGCAGGAGTCACACCCCAACGCACGGCAGCACGCGCCGTCGGCAGCGGCGATGGCGAAGGGACACGAACCCCGCATGATCACCGTGATGCTCGTCGACGACCAGGCGGTCGTGCGGGCCGGCTTCCGCGTCGACGCGGTCCGGCGCCTCGCCGGCGGCGACGGACTCGTCGACCAGGCCGTGACCCGCCGGGTGATCGCGGAGTTCGCCCGGCGCAGGCCGGCGCCCGCGGCCGACACCGCGGCGGCGGACCAGCTCACGGCGCGGGAGACCGAGATCGTGGGCCTGCTCGCCACGGGCCTGTCGAACGCCGAGATCGCGAACGAGCTGTACATCGAGACGAGCACGGTCAAGTCGCACCTCGGACGCGCGATGACCAAGATCGGCGCCCGGGACCGGCTGCAGACCGTGGTGTGGGCCTACCAGAACGGTCTGGCGAGGCGCTCCGCGGCAGAGCGCTGAGCGCACCGTCGTTCACCCGTCGGCACCACTCTGCCCGGCGGTGAGGGCGGCGACGATGCGCGATTCGGAAGCCAGCAACGCACGGACGCCGGCGCTCTCCGCCGCGTCGGCGCGGTGGGCGAGCTGCACCTCCAAGGCCCAGCCGGGCAGCGCCAACGGCAGCTCCACGACCCGCCCGGCCCGCAGGGCGTCCGCAGCGGCGAAGGCCGGCACGATCGCGACGTAGCCGTGGTGATCCAGCATGTCGAGGGCCACCGACGGCAGGCCGACGAAGTGCACGGGACGGTCCGACGGACGGCGGGGGTGCGCGAACGTCTCGGCGAGCACCTCCGCCTCGACGTTCCACCGGTACACGGCCACGGCGCTGTCCAGCAGGTCGGTGACGGCGACGGCCCGCCGTCCGGCCAGCGGGTTGTCCGGGTGCGCGACGGTGACGATGTTCGAGCGCAGCAGCCGCCGCACGATCACCCCCGGGCGGGCCATCCGGCTGAGCAGCAGGCCCACGTCCGCGGTTCCGTCGAGCAGCTGTCCGATCACCTCGGACGAGTGCGACACGCGCGTGTGCGCGTTCAGCGCGGCCGCGCTCAGCACGTCCAGCACCGCGGGGAAGACCACGAGGCCGAGACTCGCCGGAGCCGCGACCACCAGCCGCCGTCGTTCCGGTGCACGGACGGCGTCGTGCGCATCGTGCAGCAGTTCGAGGCACCGGCGGGCGTAGGCGAGGAACCGCTCGCCTGCGGGCGTCAGGGTCGAACCACGCCGCGTGCGCACGAACAGCTCGCTGGAGACCTTCTGCTCCAGCGAGGTCATCCGGGCGCTGACCGACGGGGTTGCCAGCAGGAGCTCGGCCGCGGCGGCGGTGAAGCTGCCGCAACGCGCCACGGCGAGGAAGACCATGAGGTCGAGGGTCTCGACGCTCTCCCCCAGCAGCGGTGTCGTCGACCGTGCCGTCCCGGTCACAGGCTGGGCCTCACACCGGGGGCAGGGAACGGACGTCTACCTCGGGTCCACCACATACCCGAGACTCCTAGCAGGTGATCGAGGGGGACGCCAACACCTGCTGAATCTTGAGGAGAATCCGATGGCACGCAGCAGTTCCCACCGTGGTGAACGCTGGTTCCACCGCATGAGCCGGGGTCTGACAGCGGGCGCCGCCGTGGCGCTGCTCGCCTCGTGCGGCGCGGTGGTCGACCCGGACGAGATCGCGCAGGACGGTCCGGTGAGCGCGACCGGCCTTCCCGCCGACGTGGTCGCCGCCGGAAAGCTCGTGGTCGCGACCGGCGACTACAAGGTCCCGACCCATTTCAAGAACGAGAAGGGCGAGCTGGTCGGGTTCAACATCGACCTGTCGCGGGCGCTGAGCCGGGAACTCGGGATCGCCGTCGAGCTCGCCGCCGTTCCGTTCGACGGGGTGCTGGCGGGAGTCCGGTCCGGCCGGTACGACACCGCCCTCTACAACATGAGCGACAGCGAGGCGCGGCAGGAGGCCGCCGATTTCGTCGACTACGCGGTGTCCGGTTCGGTGATCGTCGTCCGGAAGGGCGAGAACCCCGGCGTCACCACGGACCCCACCTCGCTGTGCGGCCGCGTCGTCGCCGTCACCAGCGGGGACTACGAGTTCAGCGTGCTGACCACGCGCGTCGCAGAGCTCTGTTCCCAGGCCGGCCTACCGGCGATCGATGTCCAGACGCTGCAGAACGACGACGCCTCCCGCACGGCGCTGGAGACCGGGCGGGTCGAGGCGCTGGTCGACGGGATGACGACCACGCCCTACGTGGTCGCCCAGAACACCGAGGAGTTGGAGCTCGTCGGGAAGCTGGCCGTCGACGGCAGCGAACCGCTCGGAATGCCGTTCGCCAAGGGGCGGGGCGAGCTCGTGCAGGCCGTGGCCGACGCGTTCCGGAGGCTCTGGCAGAGCGGGGAGTACCAGCGGATCGCGCAGCAGTGGGCGCTCACCGAGATCGTGCCGCCCGACGCCGGCTTCTTCGCCGTCAACCTCGGCAAGGGTCTCGACGGCGGGGGGAACTCGTGAGCGTCGAGCCGCCGGTCCTCACCGCTGCCCCACCCCGCCCACCTGCGGGGCCCGACCTCGACCCGGCGGACTTCGCGCCGCGACGCCGGCGCCACGTCGTGCGCTGGGTGCTCGCCGCCGTCGTGCTCGTGTTCCTGGCCGACCTGGTCAGGGGCGCGGCCACCAACCCGCGGCTGTCCTGGCACGTCGTCGGTGAGTACCTCTTCGACCCGCGGATCCTGGAGGGCCTGCTGATCACCCTGGGTCTCACGGCGGTCTCCCAGGTGGTGGCGACGGTGCTCGGCCTGCTCGTCGCGCTGGCCGGGCTGTCCGGGAACCCGGTGCTGGTGGGTGCGGCGCGCCTCTACGTGATGGTGTTCCGCACCGTTCCCACCGTCATCCAGATGCTGTTCTGGTACTACCTCGCCGCGATCCTCCCCTACATCGGGGTGGGCCTGCCGTTCGGCCCGGACCTCGTGGTGTTCGACAGCACCAAGCTCATCACCCAGTTCACCGCGGCCGTTCTCGGGCTCGCACTCGGCGAGGCGGCATTCCTCGCCGAGTACTTCCGGGGCGCCATCACCGCGGTGCCGCGCGGCCAGATCGAGGCCGCCGCCGCGTGCGGGCTCACCCCCGTCACCACGTTCCGCCGGATCGTCGCGCCGCAAGCCATGCGGATCGTGCTACCCGCCTACGGCAACGCACTGATCATCAATCTGAAGAACACCTCTGTCGTGTTCGTGATCGGCGCGGGAGACATGATGACCCAGGCCCAGCTCATCTACACGCAGAACTTCCAGCAGATTCCGCTGCTGATGGTCGTCATCGGCTGGTACCTCGTCATCGTCGCCCTGCTGACGGCGGTGCAACGCCGGGTGGAAGTGCGCTACTCCCGTGGTTACGACGCCCGGTTGGCGGAAGCGTGATGAGCGACCGACCGTTCCTGCGCGCCGTGGGCATCAAGAAGCGGTTCGGGCAGGTCGACGCCCTGCGGGGCGTCGACCTGCAGATCCATCGCGGCAGCGTGACGTGCCTGCTCGGACCGTCCGGATCGGGGAAGAGCACGCTGCTGCGTTGCCTCAACCGGCTGGAGACGCCGGACGAAGGCTACGTCGAGATCGACGGGGTCGTCATCGGCTTCGAGCAGGGGCGAAAGCGTCCGGTGCAGTGCAGTCCCCGGCGGCTCGCCGCCCAACGCCGCGTCACCGGCATGGTCTTCCAGCACTTCAACCTGTTCGCCCACCTGACGGTCGAGCAGAACGTCACGGAAGGCCAGGTGCACGGGCACGGGGTCGCCAGGAACGCGGCCCGGACCAGGGCGCTCGAACTGCTCGACCGGGTCGGGCTCGCCGACCACGCGCAGCGCTATCCCGCGCAGTTGTCCGGCGGGCAGCAACAACGTGTCGCCATCGCCCGCGCCATGGCGACCGCACCGAAGGTCCTCCTGTTCGACGAGCCGACCTCGGCTCTCGATCCGGAGCTGGTGGGTGAGGTGCTCGGCGTCATGCGGGACCTCGCCCACGACGGGGTGACGATGCTCGTCGTCACCCACGAAATCGCATTCGCAGAGGAAGTGGCGACACACGTGCACGTCATGAACGAAGGCTCGATCATCGAGAGCGGTACGCCGGCCGAGGTCATCCGTTCCCCGCGGCATGCCCGCACCCAGACCTTCCTGGCCCGGGTCACGCGCACCGACCGATCCGACGCGGCGGCGGCCCGATGACCACCGCGAAGGCGGACCCGTCGCTCGCCGACGAGCGGCGCGCGCTGCTGGGCTGGACGGCGGCCCACTCCCGGGCCCGGCACAACAAGCGCTGGTCGGTCTACCCCGAGGACGTCATCGACCTGACCGTCGCCGAGATGGACGTCCCGGTGGCTGGGCCGATCATGGTGCGGCTGCGCGACGCCGTGGAGCGGCAGGCGTTCGGCTATCCGCTGCCGGATGCGATGAGCGGGCTCCCGGAGGTCGCCGCGCAGTGGCTCACGGACCGGGGCCTGACCGTCCCCGCCGAGCAGATCCGATTGATGCCCGACGTCATCAAGGGCATGGTCCTGGCGATCAAGCACCTCACGCCGGCCGGCAGCCCGGTGGCGGTCATCACCCCGACCTACAGCCGGTTCCGCGACGCGGTCGACGCGGCCGAACGCCGGACGATCGAGGTGCCGATGCAGCGCTGCGGACACCGCTACACCCTCGATCTCGACGCGATCCGCAGCGCCCTGGTGGAAGGCGCTCGGACCGTACTGCTGTGCAACCCGAGCAACCCGGTGGGGCGGGTCTTCACCGCCGCCGAACTCGCGTCCCTCGCCGAGCTCGTCGAGGCCCACGGTGCGCGCACCATCAGCGACGAGATCCACGCCCCGCTGAGCTACGGGGCGACGTTCACGCCGTACGCATCGCTCGGACCGGCCGCCGCGGCGCACTCCGTGACGCTGACCAGTGCCAGCAAGGCCTGGAACATCCCCGGTCTGCGCTGCGCGATCGTCGCCCTCACCAACCCTGCCGACCTCGGGCTGTGGGACCGCCTCCCCCGCGCCGCCAAGGGCGGGATCTCGCCGCTCGGCATCGAAGCGACCATCACCGCGTTCCGGGACGGCGGTCCCTGGCTGGAGAAGGTCCTCGGGCTGCTCGACGCCAACCGGCGACTGCTCGTCGAGCGGACGGCCGCCGTCGGGCTGGACCAGGTCGTCGGCATGCCCGAGGCGACCTACCTCGCCTGGTTCGACCTGCGCTCCTTCGCGATCGACGACCCCCGGGAGTTCCTGCTGCGCGAGGCCGGCGTGGCCACGACCTCCGGGGAGGAGCACGGCGCCGGTGGGCAGGGGTTCCTCCGGGTCAACTTCGCCAGCGCCCCGGACATCCTGGACAGGGCGATCGATCGGATGGCCGCCGCGCTGCTCGGCCTGCGGCAGCGGGAGACGGCATGATCACCACCACGACGTCGGGGGCACCGGCGATGTGGCGGCGCCGGTGGGACCGACAGCAGGCGGCCTACGTCCCCGACCGTGGCACCGTCGTCGACCTGATGCTCGAGATCGTCGACCGGCTCGGTGCCACACCGGGTGCGCTCGTCGACCTCGGCTGTGGCCCGGGAACGCTGGCCTGCCGCGCCGCAGAGCGCTGGCCGCAGGCACACGTGCTCGGCATCGATCTCGACCCGGTGCTGCTCGCGCTGGGCCGGGAGACCTCGAGCCGGGCGATCACCTGGGTGGAGGACGACCTGCGCGACGCGCGAGCCCTCGACCACCTCGCCTCCGCGGCGGACGGACCGCTGGACGCCGCCGTCTCCGCCACCGCGCTGCACTGGCTGACCCCGGCCGAGCTGCACCGGCTGGTCGCGGGACTCGCCGCGACGCTTCGCCCGGGCGCCGTGTTCGTCAACTACGACACGCTCCCCCTCGACGCGGCGACGCCCCGGTTGCGAGCGTTGGCCGAGGAACATCGGCAAGCACTCGCCGCCGGCGCGCTCGCGTCCTCGGGTGCGGACGACTGGGCGGGATGGTGGGAGGGGCTGCGCGCGGCGCAGCTGTACCCGGCGGAGTTCACCGAGCGCGAGCGACGCTTCGGCGCCCGCGCTGCCGATCACCGCGGTGCCACGCTCGGGGAGTTCACCGCGGCGCTGCGTGGTGCCGGCTTCGCCGAGGTCGCGGTGATGCGCCAGGTCGCCGATCGCCACCTGCTGGTCGCGATCCGCTGACCCCACCGGTCAGCGGTCCGGCCGGGTGTAGTCCCACAGCTCGGTGTCGCTGGTGGAGACGCCGACAGCACCGAGGTCCATCGCCTGCTCGATGCTGTCGCAGTCCGCGACGAATCCCCCGGCGATGAACGAGCCGAACGGCGCGAGCCGGGCACTGCCCACGTGCGCGAGCACCGGCCAGGGCATCAGCTGCACGAGGTCGGCCCCACCGGAGGCCACCGACGAGGAGCTTCGTGGCAGGTTGGAGCGGTCGGTGAGGAAGACCTTGCGGACGGTGCGCAGCCCGAGCGCCGCTCCCTGCTGGATCACCTGCAACGAGGCCAGCAACGCCTGCCGGTCCGGCCGGTCTCCCCGGACCCGCGTCTGGACACGACGATGCCTCCCTACAGGCCGAACTTCGTGGGGTTGAAGACGGGGCCACCTTGCCAAGTGGAACGCCGCTCCGTATCGTTACCGGAGCAGCGCTCCACTTGCTCGCGACCCCGAGAGGACCACTGATCACCATGTCGCACCCGCTCCGGCCGCGATTCGGGATCCTGACCGCCCCCATGCAGGTCGACTACGACGACATCCTGCGGGTCTGGCGCGAGGCGGACACGATCCCGGAGATCGAGCACGCCTGGCTGTTCGACCACCTCATGCCGATCGGCGGTGACCCGGACGGCCCGATCCTCGAGGGCTGGACGCTGCTCTCGGCGCTCGCCGCACAGACCCGGCGGCTACGCCTCGGCCTGCTCGTGACCAGCAACCGCTTCCGGCCCCCCGCGGTGCTGGCCAAGATCGCCACGACCGTGGACATCGTCTCCGGCGGACGGCTCGACTTCGGCATCGGCGCCGGCTCCCGGCCCAGCCACCCGCTGGCCCGGCGCGAGTACGACGCGCACGGCCTGCCCTACCACGACGCCGCGCACGCCGTGGCCGCCCTCGGCGAGGCGTGCACCGTGATCCGGCGGCTGTGGACCGAGGCCGAACCGTTCGACTTCCACGGCGCCCACGTGCAGCTCACCGGGGCGTTCGGCAACCCCAAGCCCGTGCAGCGCCCCCATCCGCCGATCATGATCGGCGGTCGGGCGTCCGCGACGCTGCGCGTGGTGGCCGAGCACGCCGACGTCTGGAACATCCCCGGCGGGGACATCGACGACGCCGTCAGCCGCAGTGCGCTGCTGGACCGCTACTGCACCGAGATCGGGCGCGACCCCGCCTCGATCACCCGCTCGATCCACGTGCCCGTCTCCTACGACCGGCCCGATACCACCCGGGACGCGATCCGCGAGGCGATCGATGCCGGCTTCGGCCACATCGTCCTCGGGCTGCCGGCGCCCTTCCCCGCCGGCGTGGCGCGGTGGGTCACCGACGAGCTCATCAGCACCACCGCCGGGCAGTTGACGCGGTAGCCCCGGTGTCCTCGAACCGGTGATCACCGGGCCGTCGCCACCGCGAGGTTCAGCTCGGTGACGTTCACCGTCGGCTCCCCCAGGAATCCGGCCACCCGGCCGGTGGTGGCCTGCGCGACCAGGTCGCGCACCGTGTCGGCGGGCAGCCCGGTGTTGCGCACCACCCGCTCGACCTGCAGGGCCGCGTACTCCGGGCTGATGTGCGGGTCGAGGCCGGATGCGGACGCGGTCACCGCGTCCGGTGGCACCGCCGCGGCGGCGACGCCCTCCCGCGCGGCGACGAGGGCCCGGCGCTGCGCGATCGTCTCGAGCAGGCCCTGGTCGAACCCACCGAGGTTCGATCCGCCGGATGTGGTGGTGTCGGCCGGGCCGAGCACATCGGTCGACGACGCCGAGGGCCGCGTGTGGAAGTACGGGTCCGCGGCGGGGTCGGGCGCGACCGGGTCGACACCGATCAGGGAGGAGCCGGCGGGTGCGCCGCCGGCACCGGTGATCACCGAGCCCTCGGCGGAGTGCGCGAGACCCGGTACCCGCGCCACCGCCCACACGGTCAGCGGGTAGGCGACACCGCACAGCAGGATGAGGACGATCAGCAGGCGCAGGCCGGTGACGGCCTGCCTGGTCAGAGTGGTCAGCACGTCAGATCCCGGGGACGAGTCGCAGGAGCAGGTCGAGGAGGTAGATCCCGATGAACGGGGTGACGACGCCGCCGATCCCGTAGATCAGCAGGTTGCGCCGCAGCAGCCGCGACGCCGACGTCGGCCGGTAGCGCACCCCGCGCAGGGCGAGCGGGATCAACACGATGATGATCAGCGCGTTGAACACGACCGCGGACAGGATCGCCGACTCCGGCGACGCCAGGCCCATGATGTCGAGCAGGCCCAGCGACGGGTAGAGGGCGGCGAACATCGCGGGCAGGATCGCGAAGTACTTCGCGAGGTCGTTGGCCACGGAGAACGTGGTCAGCGCACCGCGGGTGATCAGCAACTGCTTGCCGATCTCGACGATCTCGATCAGCTTCGTGGGGTCGGAGTCGAGGTCGACCATGTTGCCGGCCTCCTTCGCCGCGGCCGTGCCCGAGTTCATCGCGACCCCGACGTCGGCCTGCGCGAGCGCAGGGGCGTCGTTGGTGCCGTCGCCGGTCATGGCGACGAGGCGACCACCCTCCTGCTCCTTGCGGATGTAGGCCATCTTGTCCTCGGGGGTGGCCTCGGCGATGTGGTCGTCCACGCCGGCCTCGGCCGCGATCGCCCGAGCGGTGCGCGGGTTGTCGCCGGTGACCATGACGGTGCGGATCCCCATGGCCCGCAACTCGGCGAAGCGGGCGGCGATCCCGGGCTTCACCACGTCGGAGAGCCGGATCACGCCGAGCACCCGCGCGTCGGCGCCGTCGTCCGTGAGGGCCTGCGCGACCACCAGCGGTGTGCCGCCGTCGTCGGAGATCTGCTCGACCAACGCGTCGACCTCCGGGGACTCCACCCCGGCCCACGCGAGCACGGCGGCGGCCGCCCCCTTGCGGATCACCCGGTTCTCCAGGTCGAGCCCGGACATCCGGGTCCGGGCGGAGAACGGCACGAACCGAGCGCGCGCCTCCTCCGCCGACGCGTCCGCGGGCAGCCCGTGCTCCGAGGCGCACAGCGCCACGACACTGCGACCCTCCGGCGTCTGGTCGGCCAGGCTGGAGAGCCGGGCGGCCACGGCGAGCGCCTCCGACTCCGTGCCCGTGACCGGGATCAGCGCGGTCGCCTGCCGGTTGCCGAAGGTGATCGTGCCGGTCTTGTCGAGCAGCAGCGTGTCGATGTCCCCGGCCGCCTCGACCGCGCGACCCGATGTCGCCAGCACGTTGCGCTGCACGAGCCGGTCCATCCCGGCGATCCCGATCGCCGAGAGCAGGGCCCCGATGGTGGTCGGGATGAGGCAGACCAGCAGCGCGACCAGCACGACCACGGGTTGCACGACGCCGGCGTAGGCGCTCATCGGCTGCAGGGCGACGACCGCGAGCAGGAAGATGATCGTCAACGCGGACAGCAGGATCGTCAGGGCGATCTCGTTGGGCGTCTTCTGCCGCGCCGCGCCCTCGACGAGCGCGATCATCCGGTCCACGAACGATTCCCCCGGCTTCGTCGTGATCTCCACGACGATCCGGTCGGACAGCACGGTGGTGCCCCCGGTGACCGACGAGCGGTCCCCGCCCGCCTCCCGCACGACCGGGGCCGACTCCCCGGTGATCGCCGACTCGTCGACGGTGGCGATCCCGTCGACGACATCGCCGTCGCCGGGGATCATCTCCCCCGCCTCGACGACGACGCGGTCGCCGATCCGCAACGCACTACCGCTGACGTGTTCCTCGCGCCCGTCCTGGCCCAGCCGGCGGGCGGCCATGTCGCGCTTGGTCCGGCGCAGGCTCTCCGCCTGCGCCTTGCCGCGCCCCTCCGCAACGGCTTCGGCGAGGTTCGCGAACAGGACGGTGAACCACAGCCAGAGCGCGATCAGCCAACCGAACACCGTCGGGGCCACGATCGCGTCGAGGCTGACCAGGACCGAGCCGACCCACACCACGAACAGCACGGGGTTGCGCAGCTGCGCGCGGGGATGGAGCTTGCGCAACGCCTCGGGGAGCGCGGCCCCGATCTGCCGGGGGTGGAACGCGCCCGCCGGCACCGGCGACGGCGTGGCCGACGCGGCGGGTTCGGCGGACCGCAGGTCGGTGGGGGTGCTCATGTCAATGCCTCCGCGAGCGGACCCAGCGCGAGCGCCGGGAGGAAGGTGAGTGCGGCCACGAGGACGACGGTGCCGGCGAGCAGCGCGCCGAAGAGCGGGCGGTCAGTGGGCAAGGTGCCCGCGGTCGGCTCCACGCGCTTCTGCTGCGCGAGCGAGCCCGCGAGCGCCAACACGGCCAGGATCGGCAGGAACCGGCCGAACAGCATCGCCATCCCCAGGGTCGCCTGGAAGAAGTCGCTGGTCACGGTGAGCCCGGCGAACGCGCTGCCGTTGTTGTTGGCCGCGCTCGTGTAGGCGTAGAGGACCTCGGAGAAGCCGTGCGACCCGTCGTTGTTCAGCGCGTCGAGCGTGCCGGGCAGCGCGATCGCGAGCCCCGCACCGAGCAGGACGAGCGTGGGCATCGTGAGGATGTAGACGGCCGCGGCGGTGACCTGGACCCGGCCGAGCTTCTTGCCCAGGAACTCGGGGGTGCGCCCGACCATCAGCCCGGCCAGGAACATCGCGATGACCGCGATGATCAGCATGCCGTAGAGCCCGGCCCCCACACCGCCGGGCGCGATCTCCCCCAGCAGCATGTTGAGGATCACCACGCCGCCGGCACCACCGGTGAAGCTGTCGTGCATCGAGTTGACCGCGCCGGTCGAGGTGCCCGTCGTCGACACCGCGAACAGGATCGACCCCGGGATCCCGAAGCGGGCCTCCTTGCCCTCCATCGCCGCACCCGCGATGCCTGCGGGGCCGTTCGGGTTCGACTCGGCGAGCCACGCGACGGTCAGCAGAGCGCCCCAGAGCGCGCCCATCACGGCGAGGAGCACGCCGCCCTGGCGCCGGTTGCCCACCATCGTGCCGAAGGTGCGGGTGAGGCAGACCGGGATCACCAGCAGCAGGAAGATCTCGACCAGGTTGGCCAGGGCGTTCGGGTTCTCGAACGGGTGCGCGGAGTTGGCGTTGAAGATGCCGCCGCCGTTCGTCCCGAGTTCCTTGATGGCCTCCTGCGAGGCCGTCGGGGCCAGCGGAAGGGTGTGCGTGGACCCGTCCACGCCGGTCACGTCCACGCCCGAACGCAGCGACATCGTGACGCCCATGGCGATCAGCAGGATCGCCGCGCCGAACGCGACCGGCAGCAGGATGCGGATGACACCGCGCGTGAGATCGACCCAGAAGTTCCCGATCCGGTCGGTCCCGGATCGCACGAAGCCGCGGACCAGTGCCACCGCCACCGCCATGCCGACCGCCGCGGACACGACGTTCTGCACGGTCAGCCCGGCCATCTGCACGGTGTGGCCCAGCACGGTCTCCGGCACGTAGGACTGCCAGTTGGTGTTGGTCACGAACGAGACCGCGGTATTGAACGCCATCGCCGCGGGCACGCCACCATCGTCGACACCGCGGTCGAAGCCCAGCGGGAGCACCGGCTGCAGTCGCTGCAGCAGGTAGAGCAGCACGAGCGAGGCGAACGAGAATCCCAGCACGCCCGCGGCGTAGGTGGGCCAGCGCTGCCCTGCGGCCGGGTCCACCCGGACCAGGCGGTAGATCGCGCGTTCGATCCGCCAGTCGCGTTCGCTGGTGTAGACCCGCGCCATGTAGTCACCGAACGGCACGTACACGATCGCGAGCAGCGCGAGCAGCGCGGCGACCTGGAGCAGTCCGGCCGACGTGTCGCCCATCAGAACCTCTCCGGGCGGACCAGGGCGACGACCAGGTACCCGAGCAGCGCGAACGCCGCGATCCCCGCCAGCACGTTGCTCACCACTTCGACGGCGCTCACAGTCGCTCCAGCCCCCGCAGACACAGGGCCAGCACCACGAAGCCGCCTAACAGCAGCAGCGTGTACAGCAGATCGGCCACGACATTCTCCTCGGACACCGCCGCCGGACCGTCCGGCGACGCCGACGCAGTCTGCGTCCGCTGATCAGCCGATCGAGGGGTTGCGAACGCCGTCTTGACCCCACGCGCCCGGATCTTGACGCGATGTTGACGGCCGCGAGAGCGGGGTCACCCCACCGGTCGGACGCACTCGGTCCCACGAGCTCCGGGACGCGTCGCCGAACCAGGACAGCGACACCCCGGGGCATGCCCGACCCCGGACACCCGGTGCCGACGCCCGCTCCCATCACGGGTTCCGGCGTGGTTTCTGTTCCGGGTCGATCCATTTCGGTGGGATGAACTCCGGTAACCCGTCACGGATCCGCACCACCCATCCGGAATCGTGGATCAAGCGGTGGTGGACCTTGCACAAGCTGACCAGGTTGTTCAGTTCGGTGGGTCCGCCGTGCTCCCACTCCCAGATGTGGTGGATTTCGCACCAAGAAGGTGTCCGGTCGCAGCCCGGGTGGGCGCATCCGCGGTCGCGGGCGGTGACCGCCCTGCGCAACCCGTCGGGGATCACCCGGGTGGAGCGCCCCACGTCGAGGGGTTGTCCGGCGCCGTTCATGACGATGGGTACGACGGCGGCGTCGCAGGCCAGCATCCGTAGCGAGGCGGGGCTCATGCGGCCGCCGAAGTCGAGCATCGCGGAGCGGGCGCGGGTTTCGAGGTCTTCGAGCCGGATCAGCACGTTGAGGTGTGGGCGTCGCCCGCCGGTGTCGGGGAGGGTGGCGTGGTCGGCGTGGGCGAGGACGAACCCGCAGGCGTCGGCGAGGGCTTCGGCCTGACGCTGCCCGGTCGAGCGTTGATCATCGCGGCCGAGGGGCTTGGCTTTGGCGTCGATCACGGTGGCGATCGCGTCGAACATCGCCGCGTCGTCGAACTGACCGCTGATCGTGCCGCCCGACCCGTCGCGGTGCTTGCGGACCTGCAGCCGGTTGACCGGCTCCGGCGGATTGTCATCAGGCTCGGGACCGTCGCCGTCCAGCACCTCCAGTAACTGGGTGCCGATCTTGCGTAGCTGCCCGGGCGAGTACTCCGCGGCCATACCGGCCAACTGCTCTTCCAACCCCGCCCGCTGCCAGTCGGTGATCCGCCCCGCCTCGGGGGTGTTGAGCAGGGCGGCGATGACCTCTACGTGACGCAGGCCTGCCTGCCCGGCGGCGAACGCCTTCCCCGTCGCGGGCAGGCGGGCGGGCAGCACGGTGCCGTCGAACCCGATCTGCTCACACGCCTGCTCCGCGGCCACGACGCGGCGGCGCGCTTCGTAGGAGTCGCATCCCAGCAGGTCGGTCAACGCGCCTTCGGGTTTGCGATAGCCGCGTTCGGCGAACGTGCCGCGCCGTTGCAGCGC
>NZ_NKYF01000021.1 GCF_002262885.1 Pseudonocardia sp. MH-G8
AACTGGTCGATCTGGCGACGACGCCGCCAACACCAGGCACGCGCATGCCACTACCGACGTCGCGGCCACCGACCACCGCGGACATGAACTGCCGTTGCAGTACTAACGGCCTGGTCCTTGTACTCCTGGGTGAAATGACGGCGTGTCGCCACGCGATCCCCTCCGCTGCGATCAGCGGCAGTCTACGACCGAGTGTCTACAAGATCGGGAACGGTCCACCCGGGCCCGGGTGGGGGTGGCGCCGCTGCGGGCGTTGTTCGACCTGCTGCGCGGCGCAGAGACCGGCTGCGCACAGGTCGGGGCCGCACGCGCGGGCCGCCCGGGAGTGTTCTGGCGGGGCCGGTTGGTCACCGCGGTGGACGGCACGATCTTGTGCTGCCCGGACAGCCCGGCCAACCTGACGGAGTTCTGCAAGGGCGGCAGCTCACGTGGCACCAGGACCGGTTATCCGATGATCCGGGTCCTGGCGCTGGTGGCGTGTGGCACGCGTACGGTCATCGACGCGGTGTTCGGCACCGACCGGGTCGGTGAACTCGGCTACGCCCATCAGCTGCTGGTGTCGGCCCGGGCCGGGATGATCGTGCTGGCCGACCGCAACTTCGCCGCCGCCGAGTTCCTCACCGCGCTCGCTGCGACCGGTGCCGACCTGCTCGTGCGGGTCAAGAACGATCGTCGGCTCCCGATCTGCCGCACGCTGGCCGACGGGTCGTTCGTGTCTCGGATCGGGCGGGTCGAGGTCCGGGTGGTCACCGCCGCCGTCACGATCACCACCAGCGAGGGCGCCCGGACCGAGACCTACCGGCTGGTCACTACCGTGCTCGACCCCGCCGTGCCGGCGGTGGACATCGTCGGGCTCTACCACGAACGCTGGGAGATCGAGACCTGCTTCGCCGAGCTCAAGTCCACCAGTCTGGGCGGGCGGGTCCTGCGCTCACGCAGCCCGTCCGGGGTCGCCCAGGAGATCTACGCCCTGTTGATCACCTACCAGGTGCTGCGGCTCGCGATTAGCGACACCACCCTGCACCGCGCCGACGTCGATCCCGACCGCGGCAGTTTCACCGTCGCCCGCCACGCCGCCCGTGACCAGCTCATCGCCGCCGCCGGGGTCATAGCCGACACCGTGCTCGATCTCGTCGGCACGATCGGCCGCCACGTCCTGGACCAGCTCCTGCCCGCCCGCCGAGTCCGAACCAACCCGCGCGTGGTCAAACGCCCGATCTCCAAGTACGTCGCCAGCACCGCCAAGGGCCGCCACCGCGGTCTCAGCCGCCCCGCTCTGATCACCATCGAGATAGAGCCGATCTTGACAGCGCAGCCACCGGCCTAACTGAACGGCTTTGGGCCTAGTGCAGGCTGCTCGGCGAGGTGTCCGGCCCAGCGGGTGCGGGTGCGAGGAGGTGCAGTGCGCATCCTCGATCAGCCTCGGACGGGAGGGGCGTGGCATCGTGCTGTACCTGCGGCACGACCCGCGCTGGCCACTGCTCGCCGGCCCGGCAGGAGCCGCGCACGACGAGAGCACGGTCCACGGCGCTCCAGCGCCCGCCAAATCCTCGATGACGACTTCGGCGTGGGCGCCACTCCCGTGCTTCCCCGGGGCGATGCCGAGCGGCCCGCGAACCGGGATTGCTCCGCCGACGCTGGTCAGCCGGCGGCGAGCGTCGGCTGACCGACCGGAGTGCCCTGGTAGAGCCAGCGGCCGAGCAGCGCCCGCGAGAACAGCTCGTCGACGACCATGAAGCCGGCGCCCATGAGGCCGGCCCGGTCGCCGAGCTGGGAACGGGCGATCCGCAGGTCACGGGTGGCGAGCGGCAGCGAGCGTCGGTAGATCGCCTGCCGGATGGTCGCCAGCAGGAGGTCGCCGGACATCCCGACGCCGCCACCGAGCAGCACCATCGATGGGTTGAAGAAGCTGACCAGCGCCGCGAGTGTCTCGCCGACCAGGCGGCCGGCGCGCTGCAGCAGTTCGACCGCGACCGGGTCGCCGAACTCAGCGGCGTGCACGACATCCGTCGCAGTGAGCGAGCCGGCCTCCGCGAGGCAGCGGGCGAGTGCGGGGCTGCGGCCGGCCTCGGCTGCCGCGGTGGCGTCGCGGGCGAGCGCGGACCCACTGGCGAGCGCCTCGAGGCAGCCGAACTTGCCGCACCGGCACATCTGCTGGGTTGCGCCGGGGCCGGTCTCGATCAGCTCGGAGACCAGCGCGATGTGGCCGATGTCGCCGGCGCAGCCCTGCGTGCCTCGGTGCAGCCGGCCACCGGAGATGAGCCCGGCCCCGATACCAGTGCCGATCTTGACGTGGATGAGGTCGTCGGCGCCGCGGCCGAGTCCGGCGCGGTATTCGCCCAGTGCCATCGTGTTGACCTCGTTGTCCACCCAGACGGGCACGTTGAAGCGGGCGGCGAACCGGTCGCGGATCGGGTAGCCGTCCCAGCCCGGCATTATCGGCGGGGCGGCCGGCCGCCCGGATGCGAACTCGACGGGCCCGGGAACGCCCACGCCGATGCCCCATGGCGGTGTGTCCGGCTGCGCCGCGAGCATGCGGTCGAAGAGCTCCGCGACCCGGGAGAGCGTCGGCTCCGGGCCGACGGCGATGTCCCACTGCTCCTCGCGCTGCATGACCAACTGTCCGGCTAGGTCGGTGAGGCCGACGCTGATGCTCGTGGCGCCCAGCTCGGCCACCAGTACGACGGCGGCCTCGGCGCGGAACCGCAGCTCACGTGGGGCGCGGCCGCCGGTCGAAGGGCCGAGCGCGCCTTCGGCCACAAGGCCGCTGCTCGTCAGCTGGGCGAGGCGTTGGGTGACCACCGTACGTCCGAGGCCACTGCGTTGGACCAGCTCGGGTCTGGTGCGAGCGGTCTGGAACCGGACCAGGTCGAGCACTGCGACGAGCGAGTCGAGCTGGTCGGCACCCATCCCGCGATCGACCGGCGCCACCACGTGCTCGCTCCCTCCCGTGCGCCTCCGCGCGACCACAGCCGAGCGTAGAGCATTGACTTCTGTATGTCGTGAGCAATAGTTTGCTCGCGTCGGTCCAAAGGAGGGCGAGATGCGGCTCGGTTACCACTCGATCACGTGGGGCGGCGTCACCGGCGACGCGACCGGCGTGACCAGCGTGAAGGACCTCTTCTACCGGGTCCCCGGTTCGATGCACCGGGCGCTGCGCGACATCGCCGCGGCCGGCTACGAGGGCGTGGAGATGTTCGACGGCAGCGTCGCGGGTTTCGCCGACGACCCGGCCGAGCTGCGCGACCTGCTCGGCGAGACCGGGTTGGCGCTGGTCAGCGTGTACACCGGGGCGAACTTCGTGTATCGCGAGATCCTTCCCGACGAGCTGCACCGGGTGCGGCGCGCGGCCGAGCTGGCGGCGCTGTTCGGGGCGGAGCAGCTCGTGGTCGGCGGCGGGGCCCGCCGGGCGGCCGGCACCCCGGACAGCGACTACGACCGGCTGGGCGCGGCGCTCGACACCGTCACCGACATCGCTGAGGAGCATGGGCTGTCGGCCTGCTACCACCCGCACCTGACCACGATCGTCGAGAGCCCCGACGAGGTCGACAAGGTCATGTCCCGGTCGCGGATCGGGTTCTGCCCGGACACCGCGCACCTCGCCGCGGGCGGCGGCGACCCCGCCGCGCTGATCCGCCGCTACCCCGACCGGGTCCGGCACGTGCACCTCAAGGACCTGGACCGCGCGACCACCACCTTCCTGCCGCTCGGCCACGGCGACATCGACTTCACCGACGTGCTGGCCGCGGTGGAGGAGGTGGGGTACGACAGCTGGCTGCTGGTGGAGCTCGACTCCTACGACGGGGATCCCGCCGAGGCCGCCCGGATCAGCAAGGCGTTCCTCGACAAGGCGCTCGCGTGAGCCGCCGGACCGCGGTGCGGTGCGCGGGCGCGCTGGGCGCGCTGCTCCTGGTGGCGCTGACCGGGTGCGCCGGGGCCGCGAGCGTGCGGGAGCGGCCGCAGGGCGGCTACCCGCCCGCGCAGGCGGCGCTCGCCGCGCTGCAGGGCCAGGTGCTCGCGACGGGGCCGGGCGGGGAGGCCCCGGCCCGGGCCGACTCGGTGACCCTCACCGACGCCGAGGTCGCGCAGGTGCGTGAGATCGGGGCCACCGCGGCGATCGTCATGCACTACACGGGCGACGGCTGGACCGACGCCCAGATCGCGGGCCTGCGGCAGCGGTTCGGCGAGCTCGGGATCGAGATCATCGCCGTGACCGACGCGGGCTTCGAGCCCGACCGGCAGGTCTCCGACATCGAGACCGTGCTCGCGCGCCAACCCGACATCATCGTGTCCATCCCGACCGACCCCGTGGCCACTGCGGGCGCCTACGAGCAGGCCGCGGCGGCGGGCGTCCGCCTCGTGTTCATGGACAACGCGCCGTCGGGGATGGTCGCGGGCCGCGACTACGTCTCCGCGGTGTCGGCGGACAACGTCGGCAACGGCGTGGTGGCCGCGCACCTCATGGCCGACGCCCTGGGCGGCCGCGGCGAGATCGGCGTGATCTACCACGAGGCCGACTTCCAGGTCACCCGCCAGCGCTACGAGGGCTTCACGCAGACGATCGAGCGGGACTACCCGGACATCCGCATCGTCGACCGCAAGGGCGTGACCGGACCCGACTTCGCAGGCCAGGCCCAGGCCGCGGCCATCGCGATGATGGTCAAGCACCAGGAACTCGCCGGGATCTGGGGCGTGTGGGACGTGCCGACCGAGGGGATCATCGCCGCCGCCCGGTCCATCGACCGCCAGGACCTCGTGATCACCACGGAGGATCTCGGGCCGAACGTCGCGATCGCGCTGGCTTCCGGCGAGCTCGTCGCGGGGCTGGGCGCCCAGCGCCCGTACGACCAGGGCGTCACCGAGGCCACCCTCGCGGCGTACGCCCTGCTCGGCAAGCAGGCCCCGCCCTACGTGGCGCTCGACGCACTGCCGGTCACCCAGGACAACGTGCTGGACGCCTGGCGTGAGGTGTACCGGTCCGAACCGCCCGCCGCCCTGGTGGAGTCGGTGGAGGGGGGAGCGCGATGACCGGGACTCCGACGACCGCGACCACGGCAGCTCCGCCGGCCGTCGAGATGCGCGGGATCGAGAAGTCCTTCAGCGGCACCCCTGTGCTGACCGGGGTCGACTTCACCCTCGCGCCCGGCGAGGTGCACGCGCTCGCGGGCGGCAACGGCGCCGGCAAGTCCACCCTGATGAAGATCCTCCAGGGCGTGCACCGGCCCGACGGTGGGACGATCGCCGTCGGCGGGCGCGAGGTCTCCCTCACCTCGACCGCCGCGGCCGAGACGGCCGGAATCGGCATGGTGTTCCAGGAGTTCAGCCTGGTGCCTACGCTGTCGGTGGCGCGCAACGTCTTCCTCAACCACGAGCCGCTGCGCCGCGGGCTCATCGACGACGCGGCGATGGTGCGCCGGGCGGGGGAGATCCTCGCCGGGATGGGCGTGGACCTCGACCCGCGCCGTGAGGTCGCCGGCCTGCCCACCGGCTACTGGCAGCTCACCGAGATCGCGAAGGCGCTCGCGCTCGACGCCCGGGTGCTGATCATGGACGAGCCGACGGCGAGCCTGACGAAGACCGAGTCGGAGGCGCTGTTCGCGCTGATCCGGAGGTTGAAGGAACGCGGCGTCTCGATCGTCTACATCTCACACCGGATGGAGGAGATCTACCAGATCTGCGACCGGATCACCGTGCTGCGCGACGGCGGCGTGGTGCTGTCGCAGCCGCTGGCCGACCTCACCCCGGAGCGGATCGTCGAGGCGATCGTCGGGCGGCGGATGGAGAGTGCGCTGGCGTGGCAGGAGCGCCCCGCCGCCCCCGGCCCGGACGCACCACCGCTCCTGGAGGTGCGCGGGCTGTGCTCCGGCGCCGTCGTGCAGGACGTCTCCTTCACCCTGCGCGCCGGTGAGATCCTCGGCCTGGCCGGGCTGATGGGCAGCGGGCGCACGGAGCTGGCCCGGGTCATCTTCGGGATCGACCGGCCCGAGGCCGGCGAGATCCTGCTGCGCGGCGAGCCCGCCGGGATCACCAACCCGCGCATCGCCATCGCGAAGGGCATCGCGCTCGTGCCCGAGGACCGGCGCAGGCAGGGGCTCGTGCTGGAGCACTCGGTGCGGGAGAACCTCCTGCTCCCCGTGCTCGGCGGGCTCACCCGCGGCGGTGTCGTGGACGACCGGCGCGGCGACGGGATCGTCACCCGGCTCGTCGAACGGCTGCGCATCCGGCTCGTCTCCCCGAAGCGCCCGGTGCGGCTGCTCTCGGGAGGCAACCAGCAGAAGGTCGTGCTCGGTAAATGGCTCGGCCGCGACCCCGACGTGCTGATCCTCGACGAGCCCACGGCCGGGGTCGACATCGGCACCAAGACCGAGATGATCCAGCACATCCGCGAGCTGGCCGACGCCGGCAAGGCCGTCATCGTCATCTCGTCCGAGCTCGCCGAGCTGCTCGCCGTGAGCGATCGGGTCCTCGTGCTGCGCGGCGGCGCCGTCACCGCCGACCTCGACCGTCGCGAGATCCCCGACGAGGAGTCCCTCCAGCTCGCCATCCAAGGAGTCCGCACATGACCACGACGCGCGAACCGGAGACCACCCGTGCCGGGCTGCGCGGGATCGACTGGCGCAACTACGCGATCTACATCGGCTTCGCCGTCGTCTTCCTGCTCTTCGCGATCTTCCTGAGCGGCGACGGCTTCCTGACCGGGACGAACCTGCTCAACATCGTCCGGCAGACGGCGATCATCTCGGTGATGGCAGTCGCGATGACGTTCGTGATCGCGGCGGCGCAGATCGACCTGTCCGTCGGCTCGGTGGCAGGGCTCGCGAGCGTGGCGACGGCCCTCGCGATCGGGTCCACCGGCAGCACGCTGCTCGGCGTGCTCGCCGGGCTCGGCGTCGGGCTGGTCGTGGGGATCGTCAACGGCGGGCTCGTGACGTTCCTGGGGATGCCGTCGTTCCTGGTGACCCTGGCGATGCTCGGGATCGCGTTCGGGCTGGCCCAGCTGATCACGGCGTCGGCGCCGGTCCCGATCCTCGACGACACGTTCAACGCCCTGTTCGGCGGCGGGAACATCGGGCCGATTCCCGGACTGCTCGTGTGGACCGCGGTCGCCGTCGCGATCGGCGCGGTCGTGCTCGCGAAGACCCGGTACGGCCGGCAGGTGCTCGCGACGGGCGGCAACCGGGTGGCCGCCGAGTACAGCGGCGTGAACACCAAGCGGATCACCTTCACGGTGATGCTCGTGTCCTCGGTGGTCGCCGCGATCGCCGGGATGCTCTACGCCGGGCGCCTGGAGTCCGGCCGCTACCAGTGGGGCACGGGCGACGAGCTGTCGGTGATCGCCGCGGTGATCCTCGGCGGCACCAGCCTCTTCGGCGGCGCGGGCAGTGTGATCGGTGCGCTGTTCGGCTCGCTGCTCATCGGATTGATCAACAACGGCCTGATTCTCGCGGGCCTCGACAACAGCCAGCAGCAGATCATCCGGGGACTGATCATCATCGTGGCGGTCGCGCTGGCCAGGAAGAAGTGATGGGCGACCAGGTACGAGCCGGGATCGTCGGAGCCGGATTCATCGGGGCGGTGCACGCGCACGCCGTGCGGGCGGCCGGAGCGGTGGTGGCACGGGTCGCCGCGTCCACTCCGGACCGCTCGGCGGAGGCGGCCCGCCGGTTGGGCGCGCTGGCGCCGGCGGCGACGGCGGAGGAGCTGATCGAGTCCGGCGACGTGGACGTGGTGCACATCTGCACCCCGAACTCCCTGCACGTGCCGCTCGCGCGCCGGGCGCTCGCCGCCGGTAAGGCCGTGGTCTGCGAGAAGCCGCTCGCGATGACCCTGGCCGACGCCGCCGACCTCACCGCGGCCGCCGCGGGCCGCGTGGCGACCGTGCCGTTCGTCTACCGCTTCTACCCCGCGGTCCGCGAGGCCAGGGCCCGGATCGCGGCCGGTGAGGCGGGTCCGCTGCACCTGCTGCACGGGGCCTACCTGCAGGACTGGCAGGCGGGCGGGGCTCCGGCCGGCTGGCGGGGCGAGGCGGCCGAGGGCGGGGAGCACCGCGCGTTCGCCGACATCGGCGTGCACTGGTGCGACCTCGTCGAGTTCACCACCGGGCACCGCATCACCCGCCTGTCCGCGCGGACCTCGGGTGGGGGCACCGCGACGACCGTTCTCTTCGAGACCGACGCGGGCGCGTCCGGCTCGATGCTGGTCAGCCAGACGTCCGTGGGCAGGCGCAACGTCCTGCGGTTCTCCCTCGACGGCGCGGCCGCCGCGTACGAGTTCGACCAGGAGCTTCCGGAGACCCTGCACGTCGGCGGCCTCGCCGAGAACCGGGCCGTGCATCGCGGATCGCCCTCCGCCTCCCCGGCCGCGGCGCGGTACTCGCTGCTGCCGCCGGGGCACCCGCAGGGCTACCAGGACTGCTTCAACGCCTTCGTCGGCGACACCTACGCGGCGATGGCCGACGAGGCCCCCGACGGCCTCCCGACGTTCGCCGACGGCCTGCGGGCCGCCGTGCTCACCGACGCCGTCATCGACTCCACCTCCTTCGGAGCCTGGGTGGAGGTTCGTCCCTCGTGAAGCTCGGATTCCTCACCGCCTGCCTGCCCGGCCAGTCGCTGGACCGGATCGCGGCATGGGCGGGCGAGCACGGCGTCGAGGCGCTGACCGGCACACGCGATGAGAGGAGAGGACGCCGTGGTTCGTTTCCCCCGTCACCGGTGGGGCCCCCGAGCGTGGTCGAGCAGGGCCGTCGCCGTGCTCGTCGCCGCAGTCCTCATCACAGGCTGCGCGGGTGCCGCGTCCGGCGGTGGCACCGACCCGGCCAGCCCGAAGCCGCCGCAACTGCGGATGCTCTACGCCACCGCGGAGGCCAACGCGACCGCGGTGCAGAGCATCCTGCCGCGGTTCCGCGAGGTGTTCGGCTTCGACCTGCAGATTGACACCCAGCCCTACGACGCGCTGCAGCAGCGCGTCTACGCCGAGGTGGCCACCCGCAGCTCGCACTACGACATCCTCGTCGTCGACACGCCGTGGGCGCCGGCCCTCGTGCGGGCGCTGGAGCCGCTCGGCCCGTACCTGGAGAACCCGGCGCTGGGCGACGTGGCCCCCGCCCGGCTCGACGACATGATCCCGAAGGTCCTCGCCGACACCGCGGTCTACGACGCCGACGACGAGGTGCGCCAGTTCCCGACGCCGGAGACGGCCGCGGACCTGGGGTCGGTACGCAGCCAGGGCTTCGAGGTCTACGGGATGCCGCTGCAGGCCAACGCGATGGTGATGGCCTACCGCAAGGACCTGTTCGCGAACCCGGCCGAGCGGGAGGCGTTCCGCACGCGCTACGGGCGCCCTCTCACCGTCCCGGCGACGTGGGACGAGTTCGCGCAGGTCGCGGAGTTCTTCACGCGCCCGGAGCAGCGCCTCTACGGCACCACGATGATGGCCGGGGTCGGTGACTGGGCCACTGACGACTTCAAGTCGCTGCTCGCGGGCTTCGGCGGCAACGGCCGAATGATCAACGACGACCTGTCGCTCGACTTCACCGGGCGCGCCGGGGAGAAGGCGCTGACCTGGTACCACGACCTGATCAGCGGGAAGAAGAGCGTCCCGCCCGGCACCACGGCCGCGTCCTGGGACGAGGCGGCGTCCTCGTTCGACAGCGGGCTGACCGCGATGACCTTCAACTACCACTCGCTCGAGCTCGACGCGGCGGTCGGCGGCGAGATCGGCTACGCCCCGGTGCCGACGGGCGTGGGCCGCGGCCCGCACTTCGGCACCTGGATGCTCTCGATCAACAAGTACTCGCAGAACAAGGCGTGGGCCTACCGCGCGATCAGCTGGCTCACCGCGCCCGAGCAGCAGCTAGCGATGACCGCGGAGGGTCTGCACCCCAGCCGCACGTCCGTCTACCAGCAGCTCGCGGGCGACGAGTTCTACACCGCGCTCGGGGAGTCGCTCGCCGAGGGCGTCGGACGACCGCGCCTGACCAACTACACCGAGATCAGCCGGGCCATCGCCGTCGCGGTCAACACTGCCGCGAGCGGCGCGGCCACCCCGCGCGCGGCGCTGGACAAGGCGGCGGAGGACGTCAACCGGCGATTGCGCCAGGCCGGCTACAGGCTGCCGGAGGGAACCCCATGAGCACCAGCACCCCGACCCGTCCGCGGCCGGCCGGGCCGCACTCGCCCGCCGGGGCGGGCGCGGCCGCGCGCGGCCCACGGTCCGGCCGCCCCTGGCTGCTGATGGCGCCGGCGCTGGTCGTGCTGCTCCTCATGACCGTCTTCCCGGCGGTCTACCTGCTGCGGGCGAGCTTCCGCGACGAGAACCTCCTGGGCGGGCGCACCGACTGGGTCGGCCTGGAGAACTACGCGTTCGTGCTCACCGACCCCGTCGCCCGGCAGAGCCTGCTCACGACGCTGGCCTTCGTCGCGGTCTCGGTGGCGCTGCAGGTGGGGCTCGGGATGCTGCTGGCGATGCCGCTCGCGGCGCGGACGAGGGCCAACACGGTCGGCACGCTCCTGCTGCTGGTGCCGTTCGCCATCACCCCCGCCGTCTCGGGCCTGGTGTTCCGGGAGCTGCTCAACCCGAACTACGGGTGGGTGAACCACTACCTCGGGATCGGCACCGAGTGGCTCGCCCAGCCCGTCACGGCGTGGGTGGCGCTCGTCGGCCTCGAGGTGTGGGCATGGACGCCGTTCGTGGTACTGATCCTCATCGCGGGGCGGCAGGCCGTGCCGAGCGAGCCGCTCGAGGCGGCCGCCCTCGACGGCGCCGGCCGCTGGCAGACCTTCCGGCACGTCGTGCTGCCACAGCTCATGCCGTTCCTCGCGATCGCCGTGGTGCTGCGGACGATCCAGGCGTTCAAGACCTTCGACTCGTTCAAGATCCTCACCAACGGGGGGCCCGGTGAGGCGACCGAGATCGTGAATCTCGGGATCCACCGGGTCGCCCTGCAGAGTTTCCGGATCGGCGCCGCCTCGGCCGCCGCGATCCTGCTGCTCATCGTCCTGTCGCTGCTGGTGCCCGCGATGTTGCGGGTGATCGGGCGCTACGCCCGGCCCGAGGAGGCCTGATGCGATCGCCCGCGTCCGTGGTCGGCCGGGTCCTGCTGTGGGCCTGGCTCCTGCTCGGTCTCGTGCCGGTCGTGTTCATGCTGACGACCTCGTTCAAGCCCGACGAGATCGCCAAGCAGCTGCCGCCCGCGTGGCTCTTCACACCGACCCTGCAGCACTACCGCGACGTGCTCACCGGCGCCGCAGGCACCTCCGTCGGCTACGACCGCCTGCTGCTCAACAGCATGGTCGTCACGGCCGGCGCCACCGTCCTGACCGTGCTGCTCGCGGTCCCGGCCGCCTACGCGCTGTCGATGCGGCACTTTCGTGCCCGCAAAGCACTGTCGTCGTGGATCCTGTCGACGTACCTGTTCCCGCCGATCGTCGCGGTGATCCCCGTCTTCATCGCCGCCGGCTACCTGGGACTGATCGACAACTACATCGTGCTGATCGTGCCGTACGCGGCGTTCAACCTGCCGATCGCGGTCTGGATCCTGCGCAGCACCATCCTGCAGATCCCCTACGAGATCCAGGAGGCCGCGATGGTGGACGGGGCGTCGACCGGGCGGATCCTGCGCGACGTCATCTGGCCGCTGCTGGTGCCCGCAGTCGCGACCGTCGCGATCCTCTCGGCGGTGCTGGCCTGGAACGAGTTCCTGTTCGCGCTGTCACTCACCCGTGCCGACGCGAAGACCGGGCCGGTCGGGATCCAGGAGTTCACCGGCATGTTCGGCACGCAGTGGGGGAACCTGACCGCCGCCGCCACCGTGATCACCGCGCCGATCCTCGTGCTCACCCTCGTCATGCGCCGCCGGATCGTCGCCGGACTGACCTTCGGCGCCGTCAAGTAGTAAGGAGCGACTGGAGAATGCTGCGCTACACCGCGGAGATCCTCCCGTACCACGACTACCCCTTCGAGGTGGCCGTGCGGGAGCTCGCCGGGCTCGGGTTCCGCGAGATCAACCTGTGGTCCTCGGCCGAGCCGCTCGCCGCGCACGTCAACCCGGGCGACGACCCGGCGCGCATCCTCGCGGTCCTGGACCGGTACGGGATGCGGCCCTGCGGCCTCACGATGTACGGCAAGACCCAGGACGAGATGGCCGAGCGCATCGAGTTCGCCCGTGAGCTCGGTATCGACACGGTCATCTTCGACTGCGAGGCGAACTACCCCGACTTCGTCGCGACGTTCCTGCCGCCGCTGGTCGAGACGGCAGCCCGCAACGGCGTGCGGATCGCCGTGGAGAACCACCTCACCGTGCCGTTCCACGCCGGCTTCGAGTCCGGCGGCGGCGAGGACCGGCGCTGGGACGAGGGGGTGGACACCCTCGCGCAGATCACGCGGCTCGTGACCGACATCGACCACCCCAACCTGGGGATCTGCCTCGCCCCTCCGCACCTGTGGGTGGTGGGTGACGGCATCAGCGAAGCCATCACGTTCCTCGCCGAGCGCAAGCGGCTCTTCTACTACTACATCTGGGACATCGACCGCGCCTACCGCCGCGGAGCCGACGGGCTGAACTTCGGGCCGGGGGAGAAGCAGCTGCCCCGCCTGGACGGGACGCTCGACCACGCCGTACCGCTCGCTGCGCTCGCGCGGGTGGGTTACCGCGGACCGGCCAGCCTCAAGTGCCACGGCACCGGTGGCTGGCCGCTGCACCGCGTCACGGACGAACTGGCCAAGGCGGACGCCTACGTGCGTTCCTGCCTGCCGGCCGGGAAGGACTGAGAGGAAACAGATGGGCAAGTTGGACGGCAAGGTCGCGGTCATCACCGGCGGTGGACGCGGGCAGGGGCGGTCGCACGCAGTGCGGCTCGCGTCGGAGGGCGCCGACATCGTGGTCTGCGACATCACCGAGCAGGTGGGGTCGGTCATGTTCCCGACCGGCCGCCCCGGCGACCTGGACGAGACCGTCGCCGAGGTCGAGAAGACCGGCCGCCGGTGCGTGGCGATCGAAGCCGACGTCCGCAGCACCGCGGACATGAACCGGCTCGCCGACACCGCCGTGAACGAGTTCGGGCGCATCGACTTCCTGCTGGCGAACGCCGGGATCCTCAGCCTGTCGGACACCACGTGGGAGCTCACCGACGAGCAGTGGGACGACATGATCGACATCAACCTGACGGGCGTGTTCAAGGCCTGCCGGGCAGTCGTCCCGCACATCCGGGCCGGGGGCAACGGCGGGTCGATCATCATCACGTCGTCGATCGCCGGGCTGAAGGGCGTCGCGGGCTGCACCCACTACACGGCGGCCAAGCACGGGATCGTCGGGCTGATGCGGGCGCTCGCGCGTGAGCTCGCACCCGAGGGCATCCGCGTCAACACGCTGCACCCGACCGGTGTGGACTCCCCGATGTCCAACAACGACTACTTCCCACCGTGGCTCGACGAGCACAAGGAGCTCGGCGACGCCATGCGCGGCAACCTCATGCCGGTGGACGCGATGCCGGAGGCGGACGTCTCCGCGGTCGTCTCCTTCCTCTGCTCGGACGAGGCCAAGTGGATCACCGGCGTGACGCTCCCGGTGGACGCCGGGTTCCTGCTGAAGTGACGGAGGCAAGGATGGGCAGGTTGGACGGCAAGGTTGCGGTCATCACCGGCGGTGGGCGCGGGCAGGGCCGCGCCCACGCCGTGACGCTCGCGGCGGAAGGCGCCGACATCGTCATCTGCGACGCGCCGGGCGACATCGCCACGATCGAGTACGGGATGGCGACGGCCGAGGACATGCAGGAGACGGTGCGGCTGGTCGAGAAGGCGGGGCGCCGCTGCGTCGCCGTCGAGGCGGACGTCCGCGACACCGCGGACATGGCGCGGCTCGCCGAACGCACGATGGACGAGCTCGGCCGCGTCGACGCGCTGGTCTGCAACGCGGGCGTGATGAGCGCGGCCGACAGCACCTGGGAGCTCACCGACGACCAGTGGCGCGACATGCTCGACGTCAACGTCACGGGCGTGTGGAAGGTCTGCCGGGCGATCGTCCCGCATATGATCGCGGGCAAGCGCGGCGGCGCGATCACGATCACCGGCTCCACCGGCGGGCTGCGCTCGGTGGCCGGCTGCACCCACTACAACGTGGCCAAGCACGGGTGCATCGCGCTCATGCGCACGCTCGCCTGGGAGCTCGCGCCGGAGATGATCCGGGTCAACGTCGTGCACCCGACCGGTGTGAACACCGAGATGTCGAACAACGAGTGGTTCGCGCAATGGATCCAGGAGCACGATCGGCTCGCGGGCCCGATGCGCGGCAACCTCATGCCGGTCGACGTCGTGCAGCCGGAGGATGTGTCGAAGATGATCGCCTTCCTCGTGTCCGACGACGCCCGTTACGTCACGGGCACCGAGGTCCGCGTTGATGCGGGCTTCATGCTCAAGTAGCAGGGTGCACGCCGAGTCACCCCTGCGGGGGTGGCCCGGCGGACCCACGCTCGACGATCCGCCCCTGCAGGACCAGCCGCGACGGGGGCGGCCGCTCCGCGCCGAGCAGGTGCTGCAGCATCGCCACCGCCGCGTGGCCCATCGCCCGTTTCGGCACGTGGAAGGTGGTGAGTGGGGGAGAGGTGTACGCGCTCTCGGCCACGTCGTCGGTGCCGACGATCGAGATGTCGTGGGGTACGCGCAGCCCCGCCTCCCGGACCGCGTCGAGCGCACCCATCGCGCTCTTGTCGCTGACTGCGTAGACCGCGGTCGGCGGCTCGGGGAGCGACAGCAGCCGCTGCATCTGGGCGTAGCCCTTCTTCGGGTGGCCCGGCTCCTGCGGCGGCATCAGCGCCGGGTCGACGGGCAGGCCCGCCTCCTCCATCGCAGCCAGGTGACCGCGCCGCCGGTCGAGGAGGCTGACGTAGCGGGGCGAGCCGGCGAGCAACCCGATGCGGCGGTGGCCGAGCCCGATCAGGTGGCGCGTGGCGGCGAGCCCCGCGGTGTGGTTGTCCGCGACCACGGCGTGGGACGGGGCCGGCACGTAGTTCTCGATCAGGACGACCGGCACGTGGGTCTGCAGCACCCCGTCGATGACGGCCTCGCCGATGTCGCCGCCGTTCGCCACGAGCAGGCCGTCGACGTCACGGCCCATGAGAGCGCGGATGTCGCCGATCGGGTCGGCGCCGGGCCGGTAGAGGTGCAGGAGCATCTGGAAGCCCGCATCGCGCGCCGCTTCCTCCACCCCGGACACGATCTCGGCGATGAAGCCGTCGCTGCTGGCAGAAGCGGAGAGGTTCTCCATCAGCAGGCCGAGCACCGCCGTGCGCTTGCCGGGCGTGGGCCGGGCGGCCTGGGTGTAGTTCAGCGACTCCACCGCATCCAGCACCCGTCGGCGCCGCTCGGCGGAGACCCCGGACTTACCGTTGAGCACGAGCGACACGGCCGAGACGGAGACCCCGGCCGCCGACGCGACGTCGCGCAGGGTCGCCCGCCGTGCGACCGGGATGTCGTCGGTGTCCGTCGGAACCACCTCCGGGATGGTACGGCCCGCCGTTCCCGCCCGAGCAGCGAATTCACGGCGACCTGAACAAGACGAGAACAGACAAGAACAAGAGCTTACGTGATCGCCTGGGCTCATGGTCGATCCGGCGCCGAGTCGTGCCGGTTCCCGGGACCGATCCGCGGATGAGCAGGTGGGCGGCGTGGAACGGCTGCGAACGTGATCGGAACAAGACTGAAACAGACTCTTGTGTATCGGTGGAACACCGAGGTAGCGTTCCGGCCGTCTTCCCCGCCGTCGGGTTACTCCTCCCCGAACGGCCGATCGCAGTCGTCAGTGCCGGCAGGGCTCCAGGGGGCCGCCGCACGCCCTCGGAAGGTGGACCGTTGCCCGACGCCGTGAACGCCCGGATGCACGTGGCCCTCAACCGTCCCGCGGTGGAGTACAGCCGCGGGATCTTCGGTCACTTCATCGAGCACTTCCACCGGCAGATCTACGGCGGCCTGTTCGACCCCGGCTCGCCACTCAGTGACCAGCAGGGCTTCCGCACGGACGTGATCGAAGCGATCCAGGAGCTGCGTCCCGACGTCGTCCGGTGGCCCGGCGGGTGCTTCGTCTCCGGCTACCACTGGCTCGATGGGGTGGGTCCGGACCGCGTTCCGTCCTGGGACAAGGCGTGGCGCGTCGAGGACCCCAACACCTTCGGCACCGACGAGTTCATCGAGTGGTGCCGCGCCGTCGGCACCACGCCCTACATCTGCACCAACGCGGGCACGGGCACCGCGGAGGAGATGAGCGACTGGCTCGAGTACTGCAACCTGCCCGCCGCAGGCCGGTGGGCCCGCTGTCCGGTGCCAGTCGATCTGAGCCACTATGCGTCCTTGGCCTGCGGTGGCTCGGATCGACTGGCGACGACAGACCGTCGGTTTGCCATCCGATCTGAGCCACTCCAGCCCGCGACGGCAGCCCGGGCCGGCTCGGCGTGTTGAAGCGATGCGCGATTGGACCGGCGTACTCGATCGGCCTCCGGGTGCTCGTGCGCGCCGACCGCCAGTTCCGCGCCTGCCCGGGCTGGCTGGTGCTCACCCACCCGACCGGACACCCCGGCGGCTGCTGCAGCTCACCGGGCTCGACTCCGCCCTGACCGTGCACCGCCCCACCGCGACCACCCCGACACGGGCACCGATCGCCGGTGAATCGGGACCATCCGACTCTTGATGAACGCCACAGGGTGTGGCTCCCGGCGAACGGGGTAGACGCAGTGCGATTCCCGTTGAGCCCGGGCCCGCCCGATGATCAAGGAGGAACAGCCATGGCCCACGAACTGCGCGGCCGGACGATCGCGACCCTGGCCGCGGACGGGGTCGAGCGCGTCGAGCTCGACCTGCCCCGCGGCGCCCTCTACGGCGCCGGCGCCACCGTCGAGGTTCTCTCACTGCACACCGGCTCCTTGTGGGCACGGGAGTGGGACAAGGACCCGGCCGGCACGATCACGGTCGACCGGGAGGTCAGCGAGGCGTCGGTCAGCGACTACGACGCGCTGCTGCTGCCCGGCGGCACGGTCAACCCAGACCAGCTACGCACCGACCCCACCGCGGTGGAGTTCGTGCGCGCCTTCGTGGCCACCGGCAAACCGGTCGCCTCGATCTGCCACGGCCCCTGGACCCTCGCCGAGGCCGACGTGATCCGCGGGCGGCGACTCACGTCGTGGGCCTCGATCCGCACCGACCTGCGCAACGCCGGCGCCGAGGTCGTCGACGAGGAGGTCTGCATCGACGGCCAGTTCACCACCAGCCGATCCCCGTTCGACCTGCCCGCCTTCTGCGCGGCGATCGTCGAACAGTTCGCGGCCGTCCCGGCTGCAACCTGACCCCACCACTGACCGCCACGGCACCCGAACCTGGGAAGGAATTGCTCATGAAGGCTCTCGTCTATCACGGTCCGCGCCAGGTCAGCGTCGACGAGGTTCCCGACGCCCGGATCGAGAAGCCCACCGACGTCCTGGTCAAGATCACGGCAACGAACATCTGCGGGTCGGACCTGCACATGTACGAAGGCCGCACCGACTTCGAGCAGGGCCGCATCTTCGGCCACGAGAACCTCGGCGAGGTCATCGAGGTCGGCGACGGCGTCGACAAAATCAGGGTCGGGGACATGGTCTCCGCCCCGTTCAACGTCAGCTGCGGGCACTGCCGCAACTGCGAACACGGACTGACCAACTACTGCCTGACCGCCAACGAACCCGACATGGCAGGGGGCGCCTACGGGTTCGCCGACATGGGCGGCTGGGCCGGCGGGCAGGCCGAGTACCTGCGCATCCCGTGGGGCGATTTCCAGTGCCTGCGCCTGCCCGAGGACGCCAAGGACAAGCAGAACGACTACACGATGCTCTCCGACATCCTGCCCACCGGCTGGCACGCCGTGGAGATGTCGGGCCTGGTCCCCGGCGAGACCATCGTGATCTACGGCGGCGGCCCGGTCGGGCTGATGGCCGCGCTGTCGGCGTCGGTGAAGGGCGCGGCGAAGGTGATGGTCGTCGACCGCCACCCCGACCGGCTCAAGCTGGCCGAACAGGTCGGCGCGATCCCGATCGACGACTCCAAGGGCTCCCCGGTCGACCAGGTCATGGAACAGACCAACGGCCGCGGCGCCGACCGCGGCGCCGAGTGCGTCGGCTACCAGGCCCACGACCCCCAGGGCAACGAGGACAACGCGCTGACCCTCAACAACCTGGTCGCCTCGGTGAAATTCACTGGCGGCATCGGCACCGTCGGCGTGTTCATCCCCCAGGACCCCGGCGCCCCCGACGAGCTCGCCCAACAGGGCAAGGCCCGCTTCGACTTCGGCACCTTCTGGTTCAAGGGCCAGCAGATGGGCTGCGGCCAGGCCCCGGTCAAGCGCTACAACCGCCACCTGCGCGACCTGATCGCCGAAAACAAGATGACGCCCTCCTGGATCGTGTCCCACAACCTGACCCTCGACCAGGCGCCGGAGGCCTACCAGCACTTCGACGCCCGCGACGACGGCTGGACCAAGGTCGTGCTCAACCCCGCGTGAACCACCGGGCCGAGAGCCAGGTGCCGCGAGAAACGGAAAGGGAAGGGGAACAACGATGAGACAGGTCGAGACGGTGGCCCTCGACGATGCCCGCAGGGTGATCGCCGCGGGCGAGCAGAAGGCCCGCGAGATCGGGTCTCCGAGCAACGTGGCGGGGTCGACGCGGGCGGGAACCTGGTCGCACACATCCGGATGGACGACGCCTGGATGGGCAGCATCGACATTTCGATCAACAAGGCGTTCACCGCGCGGGCCTTCGACACCTCGACCGGTGACCTCGCGAAGAACTCCCAGCCCGGCGAGCAGTTCTACGGCATCAGCGACTCCAACCACGGCCGCGTGATGATCTTCGCCGGAGGTCTGCCGCTGCGCGGCAACAACGGGACCGTCGTCGGCGGGGTCGGAGTCTCCGGGGGCACCGGCGAGCAGGACCAGATCGTCGCCGAGGCTGCCATGGCCGCGTTCTGACCCCGCGCCCGCCGACCGTCCCGGACCCGCCAGGAGTGCCGATGACTCATCCCCCCGAGGTTCTGCCCGGCAGGCGGTTGGATGCCCACCACCACCTGTGGAGCGCCGCGCGGGTCGAGCGCGGCGACTACCACTGGATGCCGACCGACGGGCCGCTGCGCGGGGATCACCTGCCCGAGCACCTCGCCCCGGCCCTCGAGGCCGCCGGGGTCGGCGGGACGATCGTGGTGCAGGCCGCACCGACGGTGGAGGAGACCCGGTTCCTGCTCGAGCTCGCCCACGCCACCGACTTCGTGCTCGGGGTGACCGGGTGGGTGGCCCTCGACCGGCCCGAGGACGCCGAGCTGCTGGCCGAGCTCGCCGCCGACGAGTATCTGCGGGCGGTGCGACCCATGATCCACGACCTGCCTGACCCGAACTGGGTCACACGCCCGCAGGTGCGCGCCAACCTCGAGCGGCTCCACGAGCTGGGGCTGCGGTTCGAGGCCCTCACCCGCACCGAGCACCTGTCCGCCGTCGCTGCCGCGCTGGAGGCGGTCCCGGAGCTGCCGGCAGTGATCAACCACCTGTCCAAGCCCACCTACCGGCCGGACGCCGACGACCAGTGGCGCCAATGGATGCTGCGGTTGGCCGAGCGGCCCAACACGTGGTGTAAGTTCTCCGGGATGCTCACCGAAGTCGGCCGCGGCTGGTCGGCGGCGCAGTTCCAGCCGTACGCGGACTTCCTGTTCGAGACTTTCGGCGCCGACCGCGTCATGTTCGGCAGCGACTGGCCGGTTTCCAGCCAGCTACTCGGCTACACCGACGTGGTCGCGCTGACCGACCAGCTCGTCCCCGAGCTGGGACCCGCCGGGGTCGACTCATTCTGGGCCCACACCGCCGAGCGCTTCTACGGCGTGCGAGCACCCGCCGCCACGCCGCCGGCTCGCTCGGATCAACCGCTGTCGTCGTGACAGCACCCCGCACGCGACGACGTCTTTCGAAGGAGATCGATCATGGCTGAACCAGTGACCGTGGGGCTTCTCGTGCGTATCGAGGCGCTGCCAGGCCGAGAAAGCGACGTCGAGGACTTCCTGCAGCAAGGGCTCGGCATCGTGGAGCAGGAGCCCAACACGGTGCGGTGGTTCGCCATCCGCTTCGGGCCCTCGTCCTTCGGCATCTACGACGCCTTTCCCGACGACTCCGGTCGCCAGGCCCACCTCTCGGGCCAGGTCGCCCAAGCCCTCGCCGACAACACCGGCACCCTGTTCGCCCAGCCCACCATCGAACCCGTGGACGTCATCGCCGAGAAGCCACCGATCTGATAACCGTGTGTCGGAGCTCCGGTCGGCGGTACCGCCGCGGCCGCGGCCGCGGACGCGGCCGTTGAACGAACAACGGGGTAGCCGAGATCGGCCCGCCCAGGTTCGGCGTCAGCGCCGAAATGGTGGCGTCGGGGTCGGGGCAGCGGGTTTGATCTCGGCGATGCGGGCGTGCATACGGGCCAGTCAATCGTGCCTGCCCACCGTGCCGAACCACGTGCGGCTCATCCGGCAGCGTGTCCGCCCAGGGTCACCGGCGGCGGTTCCAGATCCAGGCCCAGCGCGACTCGCCGCGCAGGTCAAGCAGAAGCTCGGTGAGTCGCACGACTTCGGGGTAGATCGCGATCCGGACGGCAAGGCTGTTGACCATGTCGTGGCCGAGGAGCTTCGTGTCGACCATGAGCGGGATCGCGGCGCCGTTGCGGGCGAGGATGTCTAGGCGGTGCCGTTGGAGCGGGGTCAAGGTGGGCCGGCGGAGGATGCGAGAACGCCAGATCTGCGAGGCATGGTGGTGCGTGCCGGCCACCACGGCCCTGGCGTGGTCGCGCAGCAGCCGTTCTTGGCGGCGCTGAGACCGAGCGAGCTCGGGGATATCGGCGAGGTCGAGCTGGCTGGCGGGGTTGCGGATGCTGGGCCCGATCCAGAGCCGGTGACGCCGACAGATCATGTAGTGGTCGGGCAACTTGCAGGGCACCGGGTCGAGCAGGCCGTGGCGGGCGGCGCAGCGACGACAGGCCGGGCGGAGCCCGTGGCCGTAGGGCTGCCGGCGCCCGAAGGCGTCCCGGTCGTCGGGGCCTGGCCCCCAGTAGAGCCGCGTGATGCGGTCGAGGGGCTGCCCGGTCGCGGCGGCGAGACGCTCGCGGGTCTGCTCTCCGAAGCCACGGCCGGCGTGCCCGGGTGGGCGGCGAACGTGGATCAGGTTGCTGAGCTGGGTGACGGTCAGGTGGTTGGCGTTGGCCAGGCGGCGCAGGTAGTGGTGGATTGCCTCGTAAGGCAGCGGCGCGACCGTCTGGGGCAACGGCGCGGGCGGCAGCGCGGTCATCCAGTCGCGGATCCGGACGTGCCCGGCTGGGTTGACCGTCACCGGGTGCTGCTGGCGCGCCGGGTCGCCGACTCGGCGGCGTGGTCGATGCGGACCTTGTCCAGCAGCGGCTGGGTCAGGGCCTCGGTGCCGGACAGGATCGCCCGGATCGCCGCGGCTCGGGTGAGGTGCGCCAGGCTGCCGATCATGCCGCCGGTGCGGGCGTGCAGGTACTTGGCCTGCTCGACCAGGGCGCCGGGCCGGTGCTGGTGCAGCCGCAGGGTGGCTTCCATGGCCGCGACCAGCTGGCGCCATTCGTCGCCGTAGGGGAACGGGCCGGTGGGGATCAGGCTGCAGCGCCCGGCGAGCTGACGGCCGCGGGTGCCGGTGAACACCCCGGAGCGCTCGACGTCGATCCCGGCATAGACGAACGTGGCGGGCAGGTGCTCGGTGAAGTACTTGAGGTGATCGGAGAGGTCCTCCCCGGCCGAGGTCTGCAGGTTCAAGTTGTGGATCTCGTCGACGATCACCAGGTCGGTGCGGGCATCGATGAGCACCCGGCAGACCGCGTCGGCGATGTCGGTGACGTTCTGCCGGGCCCCGACCGGGGGTAGGCCGAGGAAGCGGGCGAACTCCATGGCCAGCTTGCGCGGAGATCCCTTGGGTGGGCAGGTGACATAAACGATCGGGATCCGGTCACTGCGCGGGAACCGGGCTCGGGTCCGCAGCTCGTGCACCCTCCCGAGCTGCTTGATCGCGGTCGTCTTGCCGGTGGCCGCCGCGCCGGAGACCATCAGCCCGCGCCGGGCGCCGATCTCGCGCTGGTTCATCAGGGTGAGCAGCCGGCCCTCCTCGGTGATCTCGGAGATGGCCGAGGTGGTGACTACGACCAGCTCGGCGTGGTGGGCGATGCGGGCCTCGTCGTAGTCGCGCCGCTGCGCCTCGGAGAGTTCCGACCAGCGATCGGCGTGCAGCAGCTCGACGATGGAGGGGTCGGCGTGGACGAATCGCCGCCACCCGTCCAGGGTGCTGGTGGGCAGCCGGCGGTCCTCGAGCTGGCCGGCGTCACCGGCACCGGACTCGGCCTGGCTCGGGTCGGCCTCAACGGTCATGGCACTACCACTGGATGTCACCACCACTTCTCGGCTTCCTTTCGGGCGTCGAACAACGGCAGCGCGATCACCTCTGCCGTGTCGCCGTCGGTGTCGTCCGCGGTTTCCGCCGCAGGCTCGGTCGAGGTGTCCGGAGCGGGGACGGGCCGGTCGACGGCGGTGGCGCGGGTGCGCCCGACGACCCGCCGGGTGCGGGCCGATCGGCGGCGCTTCGCCTCGTGAGGCTCTGGCTGGTCAGGGCCGTGTTCGGCGGTGTCAAGCAGGCGGGCGGCGGCCTCGGCGATCTCGGACTCGGTGACCGGGTCGCTGCCGCGGGCGGCGACGATCTCGCGGGCGTGGGCCCAGGTGAGCTCCCCGAACGGGACTGGTGCGCTGCGTAGGTGGGTCCAGGCGGCTTCGAGGAAGCCCTGCTCGTGGTGGTTGCGCACCCAGATCCGGGAGATGTCATAGGGGTCGTGGTGGATCTCCCAACGGCCGTTGTTCGTGCTCACCCCGGAGTCCTGGCCGCGGTAGGGGTTCAGCGCGGCGCTGTCGTAGCGCCGTTGGCCGAGCTTGATCCCGTAGGAGTTGATCGCCCGCCAGGTGGTCGGCAACAGCTCGATGTAGTCGTCCGGGCCGAGCGGGACCGGGACGTAGCCGGCGACCGCGACCAGGGCGGCGTAGCGCTCGTTCGGGGTCAGCGCCTGGCCCGGTGTCAGCGGGTCGCGCAGCCCCTCGTGCGGCCGGTTCTGCCAGACCGCGACGATCCACTCGTCGAGCAGCGCTTGCAGTTCTGCCATCGACCACACGGCCTGCTGCTCGGCGTCGCGGCCGCGGTGCTCGACGCTGCGCCCGACGTAGCCGGCCACGTACTGGGCGAACAGCGTCGACACCGATCCCAGGGTGCGTTCGATGATCGGTTTGTCGGTCGGGGTGTCCGGGTGCGCGGGCTGCAGGCTGATCCCCAACGAGCGACACGCCGCCCGGAACGTGGCCGAGAGGTAGGCCTTGCCGTGGTCACACACGATCGTCTCCGGGACGATCACCGGGCGGGCTGCGGCGTGCTCGAGGCGGGCATCGATGGCGGTCAGGGGTTCGTGCGGTAGCACCGAGCGAGTCATCCGCAGCGCGTCGGCCCAGCCCGGGCGCATCGGCTCCGGGGTCACCGCTCGGGCCAGCAGCAGCGCGGCGTCGACGGCCTTGGTGGTCGGGCGCAGCACTGCGGCGGCGATGGTGCGGGTGGCGTGGTCGACCAGCCCGGTCAGCTCCACCCTGTCCACGGTGCCGTCGTCGAGGACCACCCGGACATCGAGCGGTGTGGAGTCGATCTGCGTCCACTGACCGGGCCGGGACGCCGTCACCGCGGCGAACGGACCGTCGGGCTGCTTGGCCAGCGAGCGGCGGGTCCGCGCCGACCCGAAGGTGTGCTGTCCCGCGGACAGGCGGGCCACCAGCCGATAGAAGCTGCGCTCGGCCGGTAGCGCCGGCGGGTCCGGGTCGGCGGCCACGAGCTGCTCGACCCGCCGGCGCAGCCGGGCGACGGTGCCGGTCGACCGGTCGGTCTGCTCGGCGATCGCCTGTCGGGTCGCCTCGATCACCCGCGGGTCGGTGCGCCCTCCGGGCGCCCGGCCGCGGGCGGCGCGGGCGTGGCGCTGATCGATTAGGCCCCAGAGCCCGTCGCGCTCGTAGCGGCGGCGTAGCCGCTTGAGTGTGGACAACCCGACCTCATGGCCGGCGGCGGTCAGGGCGGCGTGTTTGGCCAGTTCTCGCTGCCGCAGCGAGTGTCGGGCCGGGTCGTACTCGGGGCGCGGGGCGGCGCCCGGCGCAGCGTCGGGCCCGACACCGGTGAGCACCTCGACCAGGTGCTGTTCCCACCACTGCGCGCGCGCCCGCGCCTCCTGCGGGAGCTGCTCGATCGTGGCCTGGCCGGACAGTCTCGGCCGGTTCGCGGTGACCAGCTCGAAGCTCGCATCGGCCATCAGGTGCCCGATCCGCATCGCCGTGGCCGCGCCGGTCACGTCGACCAGCCGCACCGCCGTCCCGTCCAGCGCGACGACCCGGTAGCTGTCGCCGTCGAGGCGGATCTCGTCGCCCGGCGCCAGGACCGGCAACCCCATCCTGGTCACCCGGCCGAACCGAAAGCCGGGAGCTCGGCGTTGCCCCGTGCCGCCGAGGTGCCGAGGCTGACCACGGTCGACGGGCCGAGCCGGTCGGTCTCCACCGGGGCGGTCAGCTCGCAGCGCCAGAGCATGCCGAACAGCACCGGCAGGGTGGCTGTCCGCTCGCCCGCCGCGGCCGCGCCGTCCAGCAGCGCGGTCGGTGTGGCGAACGTGTCCCGCAGACGGGCCATCACCGTCGGGCGGGCGTTGCGCGGGTGGCGGTAGCCGGCCAGCCAGTGCAGATTCGCCGCCCACACCGGCCCGAGCTCACCGACCCGCAGGTACTGCCAGCCGACCCGCGCGCAGAACCGCGCGGTGGCCGCGAACACCGCGGCGTCCTGCGCGCGGACCCGCTCATCGGGGCGCACATCAACGACCACCCCCGTGCCGTCAGCGCGGCGCGCGAAGTAGTCCGGGGCATGCCGCACCGACCGTCCGGACTCGACGTCGGTCCAGTGCAGCCACATCGGCTGCGCGGCAACTCCGACGACGAACGGATCCGCGTCGAAGGCCATCAACCGATCGCGTTCGACCCACGACTCGAAGCCGACGTGCTCGCCGGTCCGGGCGAACCACCACAGCCCCGGCCAGTTCCGCTGACCTCGGAACGACGGGAACGTCCGCACCGGCGCGACCCGCTCGAACCGTACGTCCCAGCAACTCCGCAGCGGCTCGCGCCGCACCTTGCCTTCCGGCCCGGAGAACTCCGCCTCGACCTCAGACGGCAACGAAGCGTCCAGCGGTACTGCCGCCAACTCGCCTGCCACGGTCGCTGCCATCCGATCCGTCGTCGACACGACGTGGCTCAACTTATTGGCAGCGCTCCATCCGATGGCTCAGACACGCTGGCAGTGGCTCAACTTCTTCGGCACCGGACACCCGCCGGCGCATCGCGAACGGCACCCCGGAGCCGCATGCCGTGCCGTACTGGAGCATCGGCAACGAGAACTACGGCCACTGGGAGATGGGGGCCAAGGCGCCCGCCGAGTGGGCCCGGTTCGTCACCGAGGCGGCCAAGATGATGCGCCGGGTCGACCCGTCGATCTCGCTGCTCGCCGCCGCGCGGCCGGACCCGGACTGGACGCTTCCGCTGCTGCGGTCGGCGGGTCACCTCCTCGACTACGTCTCGATCCACGGCTACTGGGACGACCTGCAGAGCGTCGACGAGCCGAGCGACTACCTCACGTGCATGAGCCGGTCGCTGGAGCCCGACGCCGCGATCCGGCGCGTGGAGAACATGATCGGCGTCGCGGGCCTCGAGGGCCGGGTGGCCGTCGCGTTCGACGAGTGGAACCTGCGCGGCTGGCACCACCCGTGGGGGTCCTCGCCCGAGGCGATCGCGGCGCGCGACCGCAACGACGACAACTCCACCTACACGATGGCCGACGCCGTGTTCTCGGCCGGCTTCCTCAACTCGTGCCTGCGCCACGCCCGCACGGTGCGGATGGCGAACCTCGCCCCGCTCGTCAACACGCGTGGCCCGCTCTTCGTGCACCCGGAGGGCCTGGTGCGGCGCACGACCTTCCACGTCATGAGCATGTACGCCACCATCCTGCCCGCGGAGGTGGCCGACAGCTCGCTCGTGTCCGACGCCCTGCGCCACGGCGACACCGAGGTGCCGGTCGTCGACGGGGTGGCGACGTGCGACCCCGAGCGCAGCCGGGTCGTCCTCGTGCTCGTCAACCGCCACCCCGACGAGGCGATGACGTGCAGCGTGCAGATCGGGGACACCCCGCTCTCCGGCACCCACCCCGGCACCGTGCTGGCCGGCGACCACGTCGACGCCCACAACAGCGTCGAGGAACCGCGCCGCGTCGAGCCGCAGAAGGAAGCGATCACGTTCGAGCAGGGCGTGACGTCGCTGCCGCCGCACTCCATCACGTTCTGCGAGGTCACCAGCCACACGCCCCCCGGTGTCGCCGACGGCGGATGGTCCGTCGGCGCGCACGGCGACTGGCGCAGGACCGGCTGAGCGCGACACCGCACGACATCCACGACGGCCGGAACGGCACCCGACGACGAAGGGGTTGGACATGGGCGCACCAGAGCGCGGACGGACCTCCACCGCGACGAGAGCGCACCCCCTCTCCAGGCGCGGCTTCCTCGCAGGCACGCTCGCGGTGTCCGGCACCGCGGCCCTGGGCCTGGCCGGCTGCGGGAGCGGTGGCTCCGGGGGCGGTCAGGCGACGGACCTCGTCTACTGGAGCTTCGACGAGGGCCGCGTCGCGATCGCCAAGCACGTCGTCGAGTCCGATGCGTTCACGCAGCTGCACCCGGACGTCACGGTCGACTTCCAGCAGTTCACCTGGGCGCAGATGCACGACAAGCTGCTCGCGGCGCTCGTCAGCGGTCGCGGGGCCCCGGACATGGCCGACATCGAGATCCAGCGGTTCCCGCAGTTCATCGGCAGCGGCGAGGTGCCCTTCCTCGATTTGACCGAGCGGATCGGGCCGAGCATCTCCGACCTCGCCCGGTCCGCCGCCGTGGATCCGTGGTCCTGGCAGGGGAAGATCTACGGCGTCGGCACGGAGCTCAACGCGGTCACGCTCACCTACCGCGAGGATGTCATGAGCTCGCTCGGCATCACCACGCCGTTCGCCACGTGGGACGACGTGATCGCGGCCGGCAAGGTCGTCAGCGCGTCCGGGCAGATGAAGATGTTCGGTGTCCACGACCTCTCGGTGTTCGACTGGGACATGGTCACCCAGATCATGGGCGGCACCTTCTTCGACGAGAACGGCGGGTACGCCGGCGACAGCGAGGCCGGCGAGCAGGCCCTCACCTGGCTGCGTGACCTCGTCCACCTGCACGGGATCGCCGACATCGCGCCTGCCGACGCCAACAACAACTACAACGGCCCGCAGTACTGGGCGGCGTTCCAGGCCAACCGGTACGCGGCGATCCTCGGCCCGGCGTGGCTGTTCACCGGGTTGCTGAAGAACGTTCCCGACCAGGCCGGGAAGTGGCGGATGCAGACCCTGCCGACCGGTCTCGGCGCGAGCAGGCCCACCGCGTTCGCGGGCGGCACCGGCCAGGCCGTCACCGCGCAGAGCCGCAACGTCGAGGCCTGCTGGGACATCGTCCGGCTCACCAACTTCTCGCTGGACGCCTCCCGCTTCGAGTACGAGCAGCGCGGGGTCTTCCCGACCTACAAGCCGGCGCTCGCCGAGTCGTGGCTGCAGGCGCCCACCGCGTACTACGGCGGGCAGAACATCGGCGCGCTCTACCAGGAGGTGGCCGACCAGATCCCGCCGTGGCGCACGTCGCCCCAGCTCTACAGGGGCGTCGACGCCATCGTCCGGCTGGCGATCACCCCGGTGCTGAACGACAGGGCCGAACCCGCCGCCGCGCTGGGCCAGGTGCGCGAGGAACTGGCACGGCAGCAGTAGCCCGGCCCGACCGCCGAGGAAGGAGCCCCGATGACCATCCGGACCGGTACCCCGGTGCAGGGAGTGCCGCGCGCCCGGCCCCCGGTCGCGCGCCGCAGCACGCGCGGGAGCGCCACCCCGTACCTGTTCCTGCTCCCGTTCTTCGTGGTGTACGCGTGCTTCCTGCTCTATCCCGTGCTCTCGGCCCTGCAGACCAGCATGTACGAGAAGTCGGGGTTCGAAGCGCCCTCGTTCGTCGGGCTGCAGAACTTCGTGGCGCTGCTGTCGGACGCCCGGTTCGGGCGGGCGCTGCTGAACACGACCCTCTACGCGTGCGGCACCGTCTTCGTGCTGTCGCCGCTGGCCTTGTTGCTCGCGGTGACGCTGCAGTCGTTCGTCCTGCGCTCCGAGCGGCTGCGCAGCTTCTACCGGATCGCGCTGTTCCTGCCGAACGTCACCTCGCTCGTCGTCATCGCGATCATGTTCAGCTTCCTGCTCGAACCGCGCTTCGGCATGGCCAACGCCGTGCTGGGCGCGATCGGCGTCGAGCCGGCGAACTGGCTGCGGTCCGAGGCGATGGTGCTCCCCAGCATCATCATGATCGCGGTCTGGACCTACCTCGGCCTCAACAGCCTCTACTTCCTCGCCGGGTTGCAGGGCATCCCGAACGAGCTGTACGAGGCGGCGGCGCTGGACGGCGCAGGGCGGGGCACGACGTTCTTCCGGGTCACGCTGCCGCTGCTGCGGCCGACGATCCTCTTCGTGGCGGTGCAGGCCACGATCTTCTCGTTCCAGATCTTCGAACTGCCGTGGCTGCTGACCGGGGGCGGCCCGTCCGACGCCGCGCTGACGCTGGGGATCTACCTGTACCAGGTCGGGTTCGTGCAGTTCGACCAGGGCTACGCGTCGGCGATCGGCTGGGTGATCGCCCTCATCGCGCTGGTGCTCACCGGTATCCAGCTGTTCCTCTTCCGCGCGCTGGCCCATGACGACTGAGACCGGAAAGGAAGCGAAGATGACGACCACCTCGAGACCCCGGGCGGACGGTCCCCTGCTGGTCCGCATCCTCGGCAACGGGTGGCTGATCGCGGCGGTCGTCGTGACGCTCGTGCCGTTCCTGTACGTGCTGAGCGCATCGCTGATGTCGAACGACGAGATCTTCAGCGTGCCGTTCCGCCTGCTCCCCAGCGGCGTCTACCTCGGCAATTACGCGCACCTGCTGCAGGAGACCGGGTTCGTGCAGTGGTTCGTCAACAGCGCGATCATCGCGCTCGCGCGCACGGTGCTGGCCATCGCGCTCTCCCTCGCCGCAGGCTACGCGTTCGCGAAGTTCGAGTTCCGGTTCAAGAAGCTGCTGTTCGCCCTGGTCATCGGCACGTTGACGCTCCCGATCTACGTCATCCTCATCCCCCTGTTCAACATGATGTCCACGCTGGGCTGGACCGACACGTACTGGGCGCTGGTGCTGCCGTTCACGGCGCAGGCGATCGGCGTGTTCCTCGCCCGGCAGTACATGACGACGATCCCGACCGAGCTGATCGAGGCGGCCCGGATCGACGGCGCGAGCGAGTGGGCGATCTTCCGGCGGGTCATCGTGCCGCTGTCGCAGCCGACCATCGCCGTCATGGGGATCCTCTTCTTCACGGCCTCGTGGAACGACTACCTGTGGCCGCTGATCACCGTGACGAGCTCCTCGATGTTCACGGTGAGCCTCGGGTTGCCGGCGCTGATCTCGCCGTACAGCCAGCACTACGGGAGCCTGATGGCCGGATCGTTCCTCGGGACCCTCCCGGTCATCGTCATCTTCCTGATCTTCCAGAAGCGGTTCATCGACGGGATCCTCGCCGGGTCCCTGAAGGGCTGACGCACAGGAATGAAGCACGTCGGAGTCGGGGGACGGCGCACGATCGAGCTGCGCGACGGGTGGCGCGTCCTGCAGGACGTCCACGACAACGGGGAGCGGCTCGGGATCTTCGAGCCGGGGTTCGCCGCGACCACGGCCAACGGGGTGTCGGGCTGGGAGGAGATCCCCGAGCTCGGCCACCTGCAGCTGCTGCTCGCCGACGACCCCTACGCGGGCGGACGGCAGCTGCGGTCGTTCAACGACCACGCGTGGTGGTACCGGCTCGACTTCCCGGTCGATCCCGCCGGTGACGGCGATCGGCTCCGGTTCGCGCGGCTGCGGTTCGAGGGCGTCGACTACCACGCCACGGTCTGGCTCAACGGTCACCGCCTCGGCGAGCACGAGGGCTACTTCGAGCCGTTCAACTTCGACGTGGCGGAGCTGCTCACGATCGGCCGGCCGAACGTGCTGGTCGTGCGGGTCGCGTCCCCGTGGGACGCGCGAATCGTGGCGGGCACGGAGGACCAGCGTGCCTTCGGCGTCGAGCGCGCCATGGTCAAGGGTACCTACGAGCACATGGACGGGCTGGTGCCCCGCGACGTGAACCCGGTCGGGATCTGGCGGCCCGCCGTCCTCGAGCTGGGCGTCGGCGAGGTGTGGTCGCACGAACTGCAGGTGACCGCGACGCTGTCCGACGACCTCACCACGGGCGAGGTCGCGGTGGAGTGGGACGTCGAGTCGGTGCGTGCCCGCGACGACCTCCGGTGGCGGGTGTCGCTCGCGCCGGCCGACCGCATGCGGCCCGCGATCGTCTCGGAGGCGCCCGCACGCCTGGACCCGGCCCGCAACCGGCTGACGGGAGCGGCGAGGGTGAGCCGTCCTCGGCTGTGGCAGCCGTGGGACCGCGGCGCGCCGGACCGCTACGACGTGGTCGTCGAGCTGGTGGGCGAGCGGGGCGAGGTGCTCGCCCGCGACGAGTCCCGGGTGGGGTTCCGGACGGTCGAGCTGGAGCGGGGCCCGGAGCGCACGGCCCTGCTGCTCAACGGCCGTCCCTACTACCTGCGGGGCACCAGCTACTTCCCCGACCTCTACCTGAGCAGCATGGACGAGGGCCGCTACCGGCGTGACGTCGGCGCCGCCGTCGCCGCGGGCGTCAACTGCCTGCGGGTGCACGTGCACGTCGAGCAGCCGGCCTTCTACGACGTGTGCGACGAGCTGGGCGTGCTCGTCGTGCAGGATTCCGACCTCAACTGGGTCGTGCCGGACACCGAGGAGTTCGTCGATCGCGCCACCGCCGTGGTCGGCGCGATGGTGCGGTCGCTGCGGGAGCATCCGAGCATCGCCGCGTGGGTCTGCGTCAACGAGGGCGGGATCCTCGTGGAGGAGATGCGGGAGCCCACCCGCCGCCTCGCCCACCACCTGGCCGCAGTGGTGGCGGCCCTGGACCCGACCCGGCCGACGATCGCGAACTCGTGGGACACCGAGGACCCCGGTAGCGGCGACGAGCACGTCTACGCCGGTTCGCTGACCGGCGGGGCCTACGCCGACGTGCGGGACGCCCGGTTCCGGCTGCTCACCGAGTTCGGGGTGGACGCGCCGCCGCCGCGGGCCCGGTACGGATCGGACGGGCCGATCGCCGCGCGCCTGCGCCGGGAGCCCGACCGCGTCACCGACCACCACGACTACCAGTACCGCCTGACGAAGTTCTACATCGAGCGGTGCCGGCTGGAGCGGTGGCGGCCGAACGGGGGCTACATCCAGTTCATGTGGATCGACGCGTGCCCGCAGAGCTGGTACGGCGTCCTCGACCACTGGGGCTGCCCCAAGGTCGACGGGGCGGGTGGCGCGCTGCGGGCGTTCCGCGAGGTCGGCCGACCGGTGGCCGTGCTGCTGGACGTCACCGCCGACGGACTGGACGTCCGGGTGGTCAACGACCTGCTGCGCGGCCTGCCGGGAGCGACGCTCAGCTGGAGCGTGCTGTGCCACGACGGGCGGCGGGAGACCGACGCCGTCACGCTCGACGTCCCGCCGGACGGGATGGTGCGGGCCGCCCGGCTCCCGCACCACCGCGAGCACGTCGCCGCCGTGGGGCTCTCGCTCACCGCGTCGGATTCCGAGCCGCTCGCCGACAACCACTACGACGACATCGTCGACCAGCCCGCGCCCGCCGGGTACCCGGGGGTCGTCGAGCACGAGCTCGGGGTCCGGCTGATGCCCTGATCCCGGACGTGAACGCCTCAGCCGCTACCGGCGGTCGGTGTGCGAGCGGTCGGCTCGTCGGCCAGGAGTTCGATCGTCCCGCCCTCGCCCGGCGAGTGCGCAAGCGCCGACATCCGATCGGCGATCTGCGCCGCGGTCTCCAGGAGGTCCTGCCGGAACTCGCGGATCATCTCCTCGAGCGTCCACCGCTGCAACGGTGCTCCGATCGACATGGCGCCGATCAGCCGGCCTGCCGGATGGACGATCGGGGCCGCGATCGAGACGGAGCCCTCGTCGCGCTCCTCGTTGTTGATCGCGAAACCGCGCTCGGCGGCGGCCACCACGTCGGCTTCCAGCTCGGCCTTCCTCGTGATGGTGTTGCGGGTGTACCGGTCGAGGGGGAGCGCCGCGATGACGCGGGCACGGGCGGTCTCGGGCATCCGGGAGAGCATGGCCTTGCCCTGCGCGGTGGCGTGCAGCGGCCCGCGTGACCCGGGCTCGCCCCACATGCGCAACCGGCGCCCGGACAGCACGCAGTCGACCGAGAGCACCTCGAACCCCCCGAGCACCGAGATGAACACCGTCTCGCCGGTTCGGTCCGCGAGCTGCTGCAGATGCGGTCGGGCGATCGCGCGCAGCAGGTCGTCCTGGGGCCGCCGGCGGGCGATCCGGGTGACCTCCGGCCCGATCCAGTACAGCTTGGTCACCGGGTCCTGGATCGCGAAGCCCGCCTCCACGAGGTCGCGGAGCACCCGGTGCATCGTCGAGGGCGGGTAGCCGACCGCGGTCACGAGCTCGGTGAGGCTCGCCCCGTCGCGGTACGTGCTCAGCCGGGACAGCACGGCGAACGCCTTCCTCGCCGCGCCCACGCTCTCGCTCGTCACATCGTCCCTGTCTGCATCGTCGGATCGTCCTGTCGCCGCCCAGTATCCACGCCTGCTCGTGTGACCGACCGCGTTGACGATTCCAACATACGGCATTAAACTTCCATCTATCGGCAGCGCTGCCGCGGCCCTGACCGAGAGGGACAGGCATGGACAGCTTCGAGCGAGTGACGGTCGGTGACCACGTCCTGTTCAGCAAGACGGTCGGGGAGTCGGACGTCTACCTCTTCGCCGGGATCACCGGCGACCTGAACGCCATCCACGTCAACGAGCAGGCGATGGCGGGAACCCGGTACGGCCGGCGCATCGCGCACGGTGTACTCACCGTGGGCTTCATGTCGACGGCGTCCACGATGATGATCGACAAGCTGGGCGGCGTCGCCGTCTCCTACGGCTACGACCGCGTGCGGTTCGTCCGCCCGGTCTTCATCGGCGACACGGTGACGGTCCGCTACGAGATCACCGAGCGGCTCGACGACGCCCGGCGCGCGGTGTCTGCTGTGGAGGCGAGGAATCAGCACGGGGAGACCGTGGCGGTCGCCCGCCACATCCTGCAGTTCCTGCCGGCGGGAACGGGAAGGGCCGCATGACCGCCCTGGTGTTGCCGCTGTCCGGTGTCCGGGTCCTCGACCTCACCCAGGTGATGCTCGGCCCGTCGGCCACCCAGGTCCTCGCCGACCACGGCGCCGACGTGATCAAGGTGGAGCGCCCGGAGGTCGGCGACATCATCCGCGGCATCGATCAGCTGGCGAACTCCGACGGCGGTGAGAGCGCCTACTTCCTGTGCCTCAACCGGAACAAGCGGTCGATCACGATCGACCTCAAGGCAGCGGCCGGCCGCGAGCTCGTGCAGCAGATGGTCGGTCAGGTCGACGTGCTCGTGCACAACTTCCGGCCCGGCGTCGCGGAGCGGCTGGGGCTGGGGCACGAGCAGCTGTGCGCGGAGCACCCCCGCCTCGTCCACGCCTCGGGCTCCGGGTTCGGCAGCGACGGGCCGCTGGCGTCGTGGGGCGGCCAGGACATGCTCGCCCAGTCGGTGTCCGGGGTGGCGATGCACTCCCGAGACGACGGCGGGCGCCCCACCCTGCATCCGGTGCCACTCGCGGACTTCTGCAGCGGGATGGTGCTCGTGCAGGGGATCCTGCTGGCGCTACTGCAGCGCGAACGCACCGGTGCCGGACAGCACGTCCACGTCTCGTTGCTGGACACCATGGTGGCCGCCCAGATGCAGGAGATCACCCAGTGGACGATGCGGCGCTTCGAGACGAACTGGGTGAACCAGTACCTCGCCGGGGTCTTCCGGGCCGCTGACGGGTGGTTCACCCTCGTCGGGCTGTTCCGCGACCAGCCGCTGCGCACGGTGTGCCGCGCCTTCGACGTCGAGGATCTGAGCCTGCGGCCCGAGTTCGCCACGCCCGATCTGGAGCGGGAGAACCGGGCCCGGCTGATGCCGCTGCTCGACGCGGTCTTCGCCCGGCACCCGGTGCAGGACTGCCTGGACCGGCTCGGTGCCGTGGACATCCTGTGCGCTCCGGTCTACGACTACGACGCGCTGCTCGCCCACGCCCAGCTGGCGCGCAACGACATGATCTGGGAGCTGGACACTCCGACCGGGCCGGTGCGGACCACCGGGAGCCCACTGCACCTGTCCGGCGTGCCGCGCCATCCTCGCCGCTCCCCGCCCCGGCTCGGCCAGCACACCGACGAGGTGCTGCGCGAGTTCGGCGTCTCGCCGGACCGCGGCGCGCAGCTGCGCGCCGCGGGCGTGCTCGGCCCCTGACGAGCGTGCTGCTCGAGCCGGGCGGGATCGACGCGATGAGCGTCGAGCGGCCGACCGTGCTCGCCGGTGCGACCGGCCGGCGGCGTCGGCGGGAACGCGTGGATGCGTTGACACGCGAACCCGACGCGCCATAGCCTCAGTTCCACTGAACGGATGAAAGATTCCATCCATCAGAAAAAGGCAGGACAACGGTGCCTCAAGCCTTTGGACAGGACGTTCGTCTCGACGTGGTCGACGGCGTCGCACACGTGACCCTCGACCGCCCGGACCGGCTCAACGCGATCCGCAGCCAGACCCTGACCGAGCTCGCTGCGGTGCTCGACCACCTCGACGCCGAGCCCACGGTGGGCGTGCTCGTGATCGAAGGCGCCGGCCGCGCATTCTGCGCGGGTGCGGACGTCGCCGAGATCGACCGGCTCGACGACGCAGGCGGGGATGCCTTCTCCCGCCGGGGGCAGCAGGTCTTCGACCGGATCGCCACCGGCCCGCTCGTCGCGGTGGCGTGCGTGCACGGCTACGCGCTGGGCGGCGGCCTCGAGCTGGCGATGGCCTGCGACGTGCGGCTGGCGGCACGCTCCGCGTTCCTCGGGCAGCCGGAGTCCGGGCTGGGTCACCTACCGGCATGGGGTGCGACGCAGCGGCTCCCCGGCCTCGTCGGCTGGGCCACTGCGCTGGGCCTCTTCCTGTCCGGGCGGCGGGTCAATGCCGCGGAGGCGCTGCGGCTCGGTCTCGTCGACGAGGTCGCCGACGACGAGCTGTTCCAGGAGACCACCCGGCAGTGGATCGCGCGCCTTTCCGCCGCCCCCGTCGCGGTGTCGCGGGCGGTGAAGGAGGCGATGGCCGCCGGGCAGCGCGCCGGCCGGGACGCCGGCTTCGGCGCGGAACGGGCGGGCATGGCGGTGTGCCGCGGTCGGGCCGACAGCGTGCAGCGCAGGGCCCGGTTCCTCACCCACACCGACCGCTGACGGAAGAGGAGCGACAGATGAGCGAGCGTCAGCGAGCGGATCATCAACACAGCGCCCGCGCGAAGCGCCCGACCGAGCGCGGCGAGGCGACGGCGCCACCCCTCCTGGAGATGCAGAAGGTGAGCAAGTCCTATCCCGGCGTACGCGCCCTGGACGGCGTGAGCATGACCGTGCGCGCGGGGGAGGTACTCGCCCTGGTCGGCGAGAACGGCGCCGGCAAGTCGACACTCATCAAGATTCTCTCCGGCGCAGTCCGCCCGGACGCCGGGACCGTTCGCATCGACGGCGAGGCGATCGACATCGCGGCCCCGCTGGACGCGACCGGACACGGCATCGCCACCGTGTACCAGGAGTTCAGCCTCTTCCCGGCGCTGAGCGTCGCCGAGAACCTGTTCTTCAACGACATCGCCGTCAGCAGGCGCCCGCTCTCGTGGTCCCGACTGCGCGCCGACGCCGTCGCCGTCCTGCGTGAGCTGGGCGTCGACCTCGAGCCCCGGCGGCCGGTCCGGGACCTGACCGTGGCTGAGCAGCAGATGCTGGAGATCGCGAAGGCCCTGCACATGCGGGCCCGCATCGTCGTCCTCGACGAGCCGACGGCCGTCCTCGGCGGGCACGACGTCGACCGGCTGCTCGACCTCATCAGGTCGCTGCGCGAGCGGGGCGTCGCCGTCATCTTCATCTCCCACCGGCTCGACGAGATCTTCGGCGTGGCGAACACCTACCTCGTCCTCAAGGACGGTCGGCACACCGCTGCCGGGCGGGTGGCCGACACCGACCGCGATGCGCTGGTGACGGCGATGGTCGGGCGGGCCGTCAGCGAGCGCCGGGAGATCGCCCATGTCGGGCACGACCGCGGTGCGGAACTCCTGCGGGTCGAGGGGCTCAGCGGGGCGGGCTTCACCGACGCCAGCTTCACCGTGCACGCCGGGGAGGTCGTCGGGGTCGCCGGCCTGCGAGGGGCGGGTCGCACCGAGGTCGCGCGTGCGGTGTTCGGCATCGACCGCTCCGCCGCCGGGCGGGTCGTCGTGCGCGGCCAGGAGCTGCCGCCGGGTCGCCCCGACCAAGCGATCGCGGCGGGCATCGGGTTCGTGACCGAGGACCGCAAGGCCGAGGGCCTGCTGATGAACATGTCGGTGGCGCAGAACATGACCATGGTGGACGTCGCCGTCGGCCGACGGCGGTGGTTGGCCCGGCGGGCCGAGCGCGCGACGGCCGAGCGGTTGATGGCCGACCTCTCGGTCCGCGCCCCGAACACCGCGACGCGGGTGGACACGTTGTCCGGCGGCAACCAGCAGAAGGTCGTCATCGCCAAGTGGGTCGGGGCGGGCGTCGAGGTGCTGCTCCTCGACGAGCCGACGCGAGGCGTCGACGTCGGCGCCAAGGGGGAGATCTACAAGCTCATCCGGCAGCTCTGCGACCAGGGGCTCGGCGTGCTCCTGATCAGCTCGGAGCTGCCCGAGATCCTGCTCAACTCCGATCGGGTCCTGGTGATGCAGCGCGGGCGGATCTGCGCAGAGCTGAGCCGCGCGGAGGCCACCGAGGAGAACATCGCGCGACACATGGTGAGTGAGGTGGCGGCATGACCGAACAGACGACCAGCACTGATTCCCGGGCGCATGCGTCCGGGCCCGATGGCGGACGGTCGGGCGAGGCCGTGGCGCCCGGGACGGGGCCGCGGCCCAGCGCGCTGACCGCGCTCGCCCGAACGGTCCTCGCCGGTGGCGCCCCGCTGCTCGTCTTCGCGGTGCTCCTCGTCGTCACCTTCGTGCTCTCACCCAACTTCTTCGGCCTCGACAACCTCATCAACGTGGCCCGCCAGGCGGCGATCGTCGGCGTGGTGGCCGTCGGTGCCACGTTCGTGATCCTCAGCGGCGGGATCGACCTGTCCGTCGGATCGATCCTCGCGGTGGTGGGCGTGGCCTGCGCGATGCTGGCCGACAGCGGCATGTCGCCGGTGCTGGTGCTCCTGATCGGTCTGCTCATCGGCCTCGCGTTCGGGATCCTCAGTGGACTCGGCGTCGCCTACCTCGGTGTCCAGCCGTTCATCATGACGCTGGCGATGCTGGTGATCGCCCGCGGTGTGGCACTGCGGATCTCCGGCGGTGGGCCGCAGGCGTTCACGATCGACAGCGCGGTCTGGGACTTCTTCGGGAGCGCGGAGATCGGTCCCGTCCCCGGGCCCCTGATCATCTTCCTGGTGGTCGCCGCGGCGGCCTGGGTGGTGCTGCGCTACACGCCGTTCGGCCGCAAGGTCTACGCGGTCGGGGGCAACGTCGAGGTCGCCCGCCTGTCGGGCGTCCGCGTCAACCGGATCCGGATCAGCGTGTACGCGATCAGCGGGCTCACCGCGGCGCTCGCCGGCCTGATGACGGCGGCCCGGCTCCGTGTCGGCGCACCGACGGCGGGCAACTTGATGGAGCTCGAGGCGATCGCCGCAGTGGTGATCGGCGGCACGAGCCTGATGGGTGGCATCGGTGGAGTCACCGGCGCGGTCCTGGGCGCCGTGCTGCTCGCCGTGCTGGCGAACCTTCTGAATCTGCTCGGTGTCGATGCCTTCGACCAGCAGATCGTCCGCGGCGTGATCATCGTCGCCGCCGTCGTCATCACGTCGACGGCTCTGCGGATGCGGCGGCGGACACGCACTCGATGACCGGCCAGTCCAAGGAGGATCAATGGTGATCAGATCGGTTGGGTGGCGCACTGCCGCCCTCGGCTTCGCAGCGGTGGCCGCACTGGCGGCAGCAGGCTGCTCCAACAGCGCGACGCAGGGCACGAAGGGCAGCGGACCGCCCCAGCCGATCGAGTGGAGCAACGCGTGCGGCCCGGAGTGCCAGCAGGCGTTGACGGTGCAGGGTGACCCGGCCGCCGTCGCCTGCACGGTGGGCATCTCCCAGAACGACCTCTCCCACCCGTACGGCGTCGCGCAGAAGGCGGCGCTCGAGGACGCGGCGAAGCGCAACTTCCCGAACATGACGGTGTTCTCCACCGATGGGCAGGGCGACGCCATCACCCAGTCCTCGCAGGTGCGGGACCTGATGACGCGGGGAATCGACGTCCTGGTGATCACGCCGCTCGAGAGCGACGCCCTCGCCCCCGTGATCAAGGAAGCCACCGAGTCCGGGGTCAAGGTGATCACGCACGACCGGTCGGTCAACGCCCCGGTCGTCGCGCACGTCGCCGCCGACAGCGTTCAGGCGGGCGAGACCGCAGGTCAGTACATCGTCGACCAACTCGGCCCCGCCGGTGGCACCATCGTCGAGATCACCGGAACGCTGGGGGCGAGCGCCACCAACGAGCGCCACCAGGGGTTCGAGAACGTCATCTCCCAGCACCCGAACATCCAGGTCATCGCCAGCCAGACCGCGGACTACGCGCGCGACCAGGGACTGACCGTCATGCAGGACTTCCTGCAGCGGTTCGGGCCGGGCGAGATCGACGCAGTGTTCACGCACAACGACGAGATGTCCCTCGGTGCGCTGCAGGCGATCCAGGAGGCGGGCCGGGCTTCGGAGATGTTCGTGATCGGCTTCGACGGGGCGGAGAACGCCATCGAGGCCGTCAACGCCGGCGACTACGAGGCGAGCGTCGTCTACCCGCTCGACGCGCCGGAGGCCATCGCCGCCGCGGCGAAGGCCTGCCTGGGCGAGGAGCTGCCGCAGCGCGTCCTCCTGGAGGGGCCGCTGATCAACAAGGAGAACGTCGCCCAGTTCGTCGGTACCGGTTTCTGAACGCTGCCACCATCTCACAACCCGGAGAAGGAGTTCGAGCGATGAAGATCAACGGAGCGGTCATCCACGCCGTCGGTGAGAAGTGGTCGGTCGAGGAGCTGGAGCTGGAGGAGCCCCGGGCGAACGAAGTTCTGGTCAAGGTGATGGCGTCCGGACTCTGCCACTCCGACGACCACCTGACGACCGGCGACCTCGACCAGCCGCTGCCGCTCGTCGGCGGGCACGAGGGCGCCGGCGTCGTCGTCGCGGTGGGGGAGGGCGTCACCCGGGTCGAGCCGGGTGACCACATCGCCACCGCCTACATCCCGGGCTGCGGCGTCTGCGACTGGTGCGCGCAGGGCATGCAGTTCATCTGCGACGGCGGCAAGGACATGTTCCTGGGCATGATGCTCGACGGCACGCCGCGGTTCCACCTCGCCGACGGTCGTGGGATCGGCGCGATGCAGCGGCTCGGGACGTTCGCCAACTACCTGGTCGCCCCCGAGCAGGAGTGCATCAAGATCGACAAGGACATCCCGTTCGAGCACGCCTGCCTGGTGGCATGCGGGGTGACCACCGGCTGGGGGTCCGCGGTGTACGCCGGCGGCACTCGCCCCGGCGACGTCGTGGTCGTGATGGGCACCGGCGGCGTCGGGATGAACGCCATCCAGGGGGCGGCGCACGCCGGCGCCCGCATCGTCGTCGCCGTCGACCCGGTGGCGGCGAAGCGGGAGCTCGCCGAGGAGCTCGGGGCGACGCACAGCTTCGGCTCGATCGCCGACGCGATGCCGGTGATCCACGGGGAGACGAACGGCCAGGGCGCTGACGTCTCGATCGTGACGATCGGGCGGGTGGAGCCCGAGCACATCGGAGAGGCCTTCCGCGCGATCCGCAAGATGGGCACCTGCGTGGTGACCGGGATCGGGCAGAACGAGGGGCCGCTGCCGATCGACCCGCTGGAGCTGACGATCTACGCCAAGCAGCTTCGCGGCGGGCTCTTCGGGAACGCCAACCCCACCCGCGACATCCCCCGGCTGCTGAAGTACTACCAGGCCGGCAAGCTGCGGCTCGAGGAGCTCGTCAGCCGCAAATACCAGCTGCAGGACATCAACCAGGCCTACGACGACCTGCGCGAGGGGCGCAACGTCCGCGGCGTGGTCCTGCACGAGCACTGACTGGACGAGGTTCGATGCCCGACGGTTCGTCCGCCGCACCCCGGCTCCTGGCCGGGGTGCGGGTCCTGTCCTTCTGTCATTGGCTGCAGGGTCCTGCCGCCTGCCAGTACCTCGCCGACCTCGGCGCCGAGGTCGTCAAGATCGAGCCGCTGGAAGGGGCGGCGGAACGGCGCGTGCTCGGGCCCGGCCGCGGGCCGGACGGGGCCAGCTCGCTGTTCGTCTCGGCCAACCGGAACCAGCGCAGCGTCGCCGTCGACCTGAAGTCGGCGGCGGGCACCCGCGTGGTGCTGGACCTGCTCGACGACTACGACGTGGTCATCGAGAACTTCCGGCCCGGTGTCATGGAGCGGCTCGGCCTGTCCTACGAGCAGCTCAGCGCGACCCGGCCGGGACTGGTCTACGCCTCGGCCACCGGGTACGGGTCGACCGGCCCGATGGCCGACCTGCCCGGTCAGGACCTGCTCGTCCAGGCCCTGACCGGGCTCGCGTCGGCGTCCGGTGCGAGCCCGACCTCGGCCGGTGCGGCGGTGGCCGACCAGCACGGCGCCGCCCTGCTGGCCATGGGCGTGCTCGCCGCGGTGATCCGCCGCTCGACGAGCGGGGTCGGCTGCCGGGTGGAGGCCAGCCTGCTCAACGCGGGCGTCGACCTGCAGATGGAGGCGTTCACGTTCTACCTCAACCGGGACGAGCGCCCGTGGGCGGAGCAGCTCGGCAGGCACGCCCGGCTCGCCACCTGGTACCACCCGGCCCCCTACGGGATCTACCCGACGCTCGACGCGCACGTCGCGGTGTCGCTCGTCGGGCTGCCCCAGCTGGCCCAGGTCTTCCCGGAGCTGGCCGACCTGGTCGCCCTGGACCCGGTTGCCGACCGGGACCGGGTCGCTGCCGCGCTCGCCGCGCAGCTCGCCCTGCGCACGCTGGACGAGCTCGCGGACGCGTTCGCGCGGGCGGGCATCTGGTTCGCACCGGTGCTCGGCTACGACGAGGTCGAGCAGCACCCCCAGATCGTGCACAACGGCCTGATCGAGGAGGTCGGCGACGGCTCCTGGAGCGGCCGGGTGGTGAAGCACCCGGTCCGCTACGACGGGGAGCTGCCGCCGGTGCGGAGGCACCCGCCACGCCTCGGGGAGCACACCGGGGAGGTGCTCGCCGAGCTCGGCTACGACGGGCCGCGGATCCAGGACCTGCTCGACCGCGGCGTCGTTCGCGCCGGCTCCGCCCACCCGTCCCGCACGTGACACGAGAGGAGAGCCATGTCCGTCCACGGCGCCGTGCTGCACGAGGTCGGTGGTGAGTTCCAGGTCGAGGACCTGCGGCTGGACGAGCCGAAGGCCGGGGAGGTGCTGGTCCGGGTCGTCGCGTCGGGGATGTGCCACTCCGACGAGCACCTGCGCACCGGCGACACCCTCCAGCCGCTGCCGCTCGTCATGGGCCACGAGGGTGCCGGGGTGGTGGAAGCGGTCGGGGAGGGGGTCACCCGCGTCGCCCCCGGCGATCACATGGTCACCGCCTTCATCCCGGGCTGCGGGCGGTGCCCCTGGTGCGCGCGGGGGATGCAGTTCGTCTGCGACAACGGCGAGGGGATGGCCGAGGGGTTGCTCCTCGACGGAACACCCCGGTTCCACCTCGGCGACGGCCGCGGGATCGGCGCAATGCAACGGCTCGGGACGTTCGCCAACCACCTCGTGACGAACGAGGAGCAGTGCATCCGCATCGACCCCGACCTCCCTCTCGACCGCGCGTGCCTGGTCGCCTGTGGAGTGGCGACGGGCTGGGGATCGGCCGTCAACGCCGCGAAGGTCGAGGCTGGCGACGTGGTCGTCGTGCTCGGCACCGGCGGCGTCGGCATGAACGCCGTGCAGGGCGCGGCGATGGCCGGCGCGGCGCACGTGGTCGCCGTCGACCCGGTCGCCCTCAAGCGGGAGGTCGCCGAGCAGCTGGGGGCGACCGCGTCGTTCCCCAGCCTCGGTGAGGCGATGCCACACGTGCACGCCCTGACGAACGGTCAGGGCGCGGACAAGCTGATCGTCACCGTCGGGCGGGTGGACGGCGGGCTGCTCGGGGAGGCGGTGCGCGCGACCAGCAAGATGGGCACCTGCGTGGTGACCGCCGTCGGTCAGTGGGGCAAGGGGATCGACCTGTCGCCGTGGGACGTGACCATCTTCGCGCGGACGATCAAGGGTTCGCTGTTCGGCAACTGCAACCCGACCCGCGACATCCCCCGGTTGCTGCAGTACTACCGAAGCGGGCGGCTCGACCTCGACACGCTGGTGACCAACACCTACCGGGTGGACCAGATCGAGCAGGGCTACCGGGACATGTACGACGGCCGCAACGTCCGGGGCGTGGTGCTGCACGAGCACTGAGGCCGCAGCCGACGCGGTGCCGACCGGTCAGACCCGGCCGGGCGCCGCGACCCCGGTGAGCATCTGCAGGCACTCCAGCAGAAAGAACGACCCGAAGATCAGCTCGGCCGACGCCACCGCGTCCTGCGGACGCGACTCCGGGCGCGGATTGAAGCAGCCGTCGAGCAGCCGACCTGGGGTGGCCGTGCCGCTGCCCGGGCGGTACGGCGTGAGGTGGCGCGCCACGAGGGCGGCGACGGTGCGCTCGCCGGCTTCGGTGTAGCGCGCGCCCCGCTCGCCCAGCACGCTGCCCAGCCGGAGCAGGCCGCTGGCCACGATCGCAGTGCCGGAGGTGTCGCGGTGCGTCTCGGGGATGGCGGGGTCGTCGAAGTCCCAGTACGACACCCCGTCGGCTGGGACGTGTTCGAGCCACCAGTCCGCGACGCGGATCGCGTGCGGTGACCAGACGTCCGCTCCCGGCATCCGGGCCGCGGCCAGCGCGGAGTAGAGGATCGCCCAGGCCTGGGCGCGGCACCACGTGCTGGTGTCGGAGTAGCCCTTGTGCGTGTGCGTGCGGATCAGGGCGCCGGTGGCGGGATCGAGCTCGCTGGACTGGACCACCGATCCGTCCTCGCGCACGTGGAGGTCGAGCACCCGCTCGGTGTGCGCCCTGGCGATGTCGGCGTACCGCGCTTCGCCGGTCACCCCATGAGCCCACAGCAGGAGCGGGGTGGCCTGCAGAGAGTCGATGCTGGCAGCCGCCGCACCGACGGCGTGCGACTCCTCGGCCTGCACGCCGAGCGGCAGCAGGCCCAGGCGCTCGTCGTACATCGTCACGAGACTCGAGGCGGTCCGCAGCGCCAGCTCCCGTGCCTGCTCGTCGCCCACGAGCAGGTCGCCGAGCGCCACGCCGTGGAAGAAGCCGAAGCCCTTGAACGCCGTGGTCCGGTCAGCCCGTTTCGACATCCGCGCGCACCAGGCGCGGGCAGCGTCCCGGTAGCGGCCGTCCCCGGTCTGCGCCGCGGCGTACCAGAGCATCCCGGGCCACGCGCCGCCGGTCCAGTCGCCGTCCTCGGTGCAGAACCACTCGCCTGTCGTGGGGTCTGCCCAGTGCGGGAAGCCGGGAAGTTCCGACCCGAGCATGTCGTCGATCCGGGCGAGCACCTGCGCGCGGGCCTCGTCCCAGTCGACCGCCGGCACCTCCGTCCGACCGAGGCTCACGTCACCGCACCGACCTTCCGCAGCTCGTCGATCTGCTCACGGGAGTAGCCGGCCTGGCCGAGCACCTCGTCGGTGTGCTCGCCGTGGCCCGGCGGCACCTGGCGGGTTCCGGCCGCTCCCGAGCTGTAGCGGATCGGGTGCTTCAGCAGGCGCACCGTCCCGGCCTCCGGGTGGTCGATCTCCTCGACGGGGTTCAGGTGGGTCACGAGCGGGTCTCGGTCCACCTCGTCGTAGTCGTTGACCGGGGCGCACCAGACGCCGTGCGCGCGCAGCAGGTCGAGCAGCTCGGCCCGGCGGAAGGAGCGGAGCAGGGGGGCGAGCGCGCTGTGGATCTCGTTGCGTTGCGGGAGCGCGACCTCCGGGTCCAGGTAGTCCGCGAGCTCCTGGGGGTCGCCGAGTGCCTGGCTGATGGCGCGCATCGGGGACACCGACAGCGCCACGTATCCGTCCTCGACCTCGTAGAAGCCGTAGGGAGCCTGGTGGAACGACGACGCGAGGTCCGTCGTCGGACGCTCCACCGTCCCGCCGTTGAGGTGGTAGGTGTACGGCTCGAGCTGCAGGTCGAGAGCGGCCTGCACCATCGTCACCTCCACCCGCTGGCCCTCGCCGGTCGCCCTCCGGTGGTGCAGCGCGGCGAGGATGCCCATGGCGAGCAGCGATGCGCCGTGCTGGTCGACGATCGCGGCGCCGGCGGCGACGGGCGGCCCGTCGCTGCGGCCGGTCGCCGCGGCGAGGCCGGTGGTGGCCTGCAGCAGCAGGTCCTGCCCCGGCAGGTCCCGGTACGGGCTGTCCGACCCGTAGCCGGAGGCGCAGGCGTACACCAGGTCCGGCTTCAACCGGCTCAGCTCCGGGTGGTCGAGCCCGAGCTTCTCCATGACCCGCGGTCGGAAGTTCGACACGACCACGTCGGCACCGCGGCAGAGCTCGCGGGCCACCTCGAGCCCTTCCGGCCGCTTCAGGTCGAGGCTGATGCTGCGGACGTTGCGGTGGGCCAGCATGAAGAAGCTGCTGACCCCGTTGACGTAGGCGTCCGCGCCCGCCCACCGCCGCTCGTACGGTCCGGCAGGCGGTTCGATCTTGACGACGTCGGCGCCCATGTCGGCGAGGTACTGCACCGCCGCCGGCCCGAGCAGGAACTGCGTGAAGGCGATGATGCGCACACCCTCGAGCAGCTTCAGGGACTGGTCCACTGGTCCTCCTCAGGAGCTGACGGACGGTCGGTCGGCGGCAGGGCTGGGTCGGCGGGCCCCGAGGGCGTCGCGCGCGATGATGACGCGCTGGATCTGGTTGGTGCCCTCGTAGATCTGGGTCAGCTTGGAGTCGCGGTAGACCCGCTCGACCGTGGACTCCTTCGTGTAGCCGAACCCTCCGTGCACCTGAACGGCGTTGCTCGCGGTGCGGACGGCGACATCGGAGGCGAAGAGCTTGGCCATCGACGCCTCGGCGGCGAAGGGCAGGCCCTGGTCCTTGAGCCGCGCGGCGTGGTGGATGAGCAGGCGGGCGGCCCCGGTCTCGGTCGCCATGTCCGCCAGCATCATCTGCACGGCCTGCTGGTCGCCGATCGGCCGCCCGAAGGCCTCCCGCTCCTGCGCGTACGCGAGGGAGGCCTGCATCGCCCCGGTCGCGAGGCCGAGGGCGAGGGACGCGATGACGATCCGCCCGTTGCTGAACGAGCGCAGCACGCTGGGGAGGCCTTCCCCGGGGACGCCCAGCACGGCGGACTCCGGGACGCGCGTCCCGTCGAGGACGATGCCGGCGGTGGCGAGGCCCCGCATGCCCATCAGCTCGTCCTTGTGCCCGACGACGAATCCCCGGGAGGGGTCGCCGTCGGGGCTCTTCTCCACGAGGAAGGTGGTGAAGCCGCGCTTGCCCGCCGCGGGGTCGGTCCTGGCGAGCACGACCGCCACGTCGCCGACCGCGCCTGCGGTCATGAAGGCCTTCGTCCCGCTGATCACCCAACCGTCGCCGTCGCGCTCGGCATTCGTCCCGATCCCGCTTACGTCGGTGCCAGCGTTCGGCTCGGTCACCGCGATGAGGCAGATGCGCCTGCCCGCGGCGATCGCGGGCACGAGCCTGCGACGCTGCTCGTCGTCGCCGGCGCGCGTGATCAGCTCGCTCTGCAGCTTCGCCAGCAGCACCGCGTTGGCCACGGTGCCCGAGGCCGCGGCGAGCTCCTCGAGCACGAGGCACATCGAGACCTCGTCCATGCCCGCGCCGCCGAACTCCTCGGGCAGGGTGATGCCGAGCAGGCCGATCTCGGCCATCTCGCCGTAGAGGTCCCACGGGAAGGCGTCGTCCCGGTCGATCTCGGCGGCCCGCCTCGCGACGCGCTCGGTGGCGAACCGCCGGGCGAGGTCGCGCGCGCTGCGCTGGTCCTCGGTCAGGAACGCGGAAGACGCCACGTCAGACCCGCTTCAGGATGTGGGTGGCGGCGGAGACGAGCTCCCCGTCCTGGTTGAACACCTTGACGTCGGACGTGCACCGCTGCTCCTGCTCGTCGACGTCGGCGACGGTGTAGCGCACGGTCAGGGTGTCGCCGATGAACACCGGCTTGATGAAGCGCACCCGGTCGTAGCCGTAGGAGACGGTCGGGGGGTTGCCCAGGCTCTCGATGAGCTTCGACGAGCACGTCGACATGAAGGCGATGGACAGCACGCCGTGCGCGATGCGCTTCCCGTACCGGGTGCCGCTCATGTACTGCTCGTCGACGTGGTTGGGGCTGAGGTCGCCGCTGATCCCGGCGAAGCCGTAGACGTCGGCCTCTCCGACGGTCTTGCTGAAGGTCGTTTCCATCCCGACTGTTGGCTGCTGCACGTTGTGCTCCTTCTTCTCGGTCGATGGGCAGACGTCACCCGTCGGGCGACGTGCGATGACGGTGGGGCGGGACGCCCGGCCTCAGGGGCGCCGGCTGCTCTCCCGCACCTCGAGGTGGTAGGCGAACTGCCGGACGGGCGCGGCGACCTCTCCGGTCGCCATCTCGAGGATGACCTCCATCGCCGCGCGCCCGAACTCGTACTGGGGGAAGCTGACGGAGGTCAGCCGCGGCGAGACCAGCGACGAGATGGGGATGTCGTCGCAGCCGACCACCACCACGTCCTCGGGCACCCGCCGCCCGTGCTCGGTCACCGCCTGCACCGCCCCGATCGCGGTGTAGTCGTTGAAGGCCATCACCCCGTCGAACTCCACGCCCTCGCCGAGGGCGGCCCGGGTCGAGGAGTAGCCGGCCTCGACCGAGAAGTCACCCGTCCGCACGAGCCGCGGGTCGAGCTCCAGCCCGTGCCGCTCGACGGCCTGGCGGTACCCGCGCAGGCGCTCCTTGTTGATGAGCCAGGTGGGCCGCCCGGCGAGGCACAGGATCCGGGTGCTGCCCTGCTCGACGAGGTGGTCGACGGCCAGCTCGATCGTGCCGGCGTCGTCGACGCGGACCGACGGGCAGTCCAGGCGGTGCGGGCCGATCGCGACGACGTGGATGCCGTGCCAGGGGAAGTCGGTGAGGTGGGCGTCCTCGTCGATCCCGCCGCCGGCGAACACGATCGCCTCCACCTGCTGGTCGGCCAGCAGCTCGACGTAGGAGCGTTCCTTCGCCGGCTGGCGGTCGGTGTTGCACAGCACGACGGTGTAGCCGGCCTCCTGCGCCGCGTCCTCCAGACCGCGGGCGAGCTGGTGGAAGTAGGCATCGGCGATGTCGGGAACCAGCAGGCCGATCGCCCGCGTGTGGCCCTTGCGCAGCGCCACGGCGAGCGAGTTCGGGCGGTACCGCAGGTCCTTCGCCGCCGCCAGCACGCGCTGCTTCGTGGCCTCGGAGATCGCGACGTCCTGACCGCGCAGCACCCGGGAGACGGTGGTGACCGACACCCCGGCCCGCTGCGCGACCGCCTTGGCACCCTTCGCGGGGGCGTCCGGTGCGGGATCGGTCACGACCGGACACCGGCCGGGAGCAGACCGGCTTCGGAGAGCGCCCGCCGCAGGTCGGCGCGTTCGGCCTCGGTGACCGGGACCAGCGGCGCCCGCACGGTGGTCGTGAGCTCGGCGCCGAGCATGACGAGCTGCTCCTTCATGCGCGCGTACATGTTGGGCATCGGGTCCCGGTAGACCACTGCGGTGAGCGTCTGGAGCCGACCGTAGACCTCCCGCGCGCCGGCGAGGTCACCTGCGGCGACCCTCTCGTACAGCTGCGCCTGCAGCCCGGCGACCACGCTGCCGTGACCGGACAGGATGCCGTCCGCGCCGAGCGCCAGCGTCGGCAGCAGGTTCGTGCTGAAGCTGCTCAGCATGGTGACCTCGTGGCCCGCCGACCGCGCGATGCCGAGGTTGCGCTCGTACACGCGGATGTCCAGGCTCCACTCCTTGATCGCCACCACGGCGTCGAGGGTGCAGATCCGCTCCAGCAGCTGCGCGCCGTACTGCATCCCCGTGAAGTCGGGGTAGACGAAGGCGACCAGCGGCAGCGGGACCGTGCTCGCGACGTGCTCGAAATGGCGCAGTGCTGCCGCCGGATCGGCGTCGTGGGCGAGCGAGTCCGGGGGGAGCACCAGCAGCGCGTCGGCGCCCGCTGCGCGCGCGTCGCCCGCGTACGCCGCCGCCTCGCGGTGGTCGCGGGCGTGGATGCCGCAGATGACGGGCACCCGCCCGGCCACCGTCGCGACGGCGATGTCCACGGCCCGCCGCCGCTCCCCCCGGCTCAGGGTCGAGACCTCCGCCGCGTGCCCGTTGCAGGTCAGCCCGCGGACGCCGGGCGTGGAGACGAGCTGCTCCAGGTGGGCGGCGTAGGCCGTCTCGTCGATGCTCCCGTCGGGGTGCATCGGCAGGATGCACGCCGGGATGACTCCGCTCAGCTTCATGTGTTCCTCACTACCGTTCGCTACCTGTCGTCGACGTCAAGGGCAGATGAAGCCATCGCCGCCCGGTGCGGGGAAGCAGCCCGCGGCCTGCGGGGTGAGCAGGCGCGGCAGCCACAGCGAGATCTCCGGGAAGAACACCAGCAGTGCGATGACGCCGAAGAAGATGCCGTACAGCGGCACCGATCGCCGCACCCCGGAGTAGAAGCTGACCTTCGCGAAGTACGTGGAGAGCAGCAGCGAGAGGCCGTAGGGCGGGGTGATCAGGCCCAGCGCGAGTGTGACGATGACGACCACGCCCATGTGGATCGGGTTGACGTCGCCCTGTTCCTGCAGCGTCGCAATGATCGGCATCAGCACGATGATCGCGGGGATGGCGTCGACGAACTGTCCGATGACGACGAGCATCACCACGACCGTGAGCAGGATGCCGATCGACTCCTCGCCCGCGACAGCGAGCACGACGTCGGACACGGCCTCGGCCCCGCCGAGGTAGGTGAACAGCCAGGCGAACGCGGAGGCCGCGGCGACCGCGATGAGCGGGAGCGCGTAGAGGACGGCGGCGTTGACGAAGTCCCGCGGGAGCCGGGGGAGGTGCTTGCGCGCGGTCAGCGGGATCAGCACGATGATCACGAAGACGGCAGCGATCATGCCGGCCTCGGTGGGGGTGAAGGCCCCGCCCAGGATGCCGCCCATGATGATCAGCGGGATCATCATCGGCAGCGCGCTGCCCTTCGCGGCACCCGCGATCTCACGGAACGACGCCCGTGGCCGGGGCTCGCCCGCGTGCACGAAGAAGTAGGCGTACAGCATCAGGCCGGCACCGATCATGAGTCCGGGAACGGCGCCACCGAGGAACAGCCCGGCGATCGACACGCCGCCCGCCGCGCCGTAGACGACCGCGAGGATGCTCGGCGGGATCATGTTGGCGATCGTCGACGAGGCGGCGATCAGCGCCGCCGCGCTCGCCATGTCGTAGCCCTCCTTGCGCATGGCAGGCAGGAGGACCTTCGCGTTGGCGGCGACATCGGCGGTCGAGGAGCCCGACACCCCGGCGAACAGGATGCTGAACAGGGAGTCCACCTGGGCGAGGCTGCTGCGGATGTGGCCCACCAGGGACTGCACGAACCGGATGATCTTCGCAGTGACGTCCGTGGAGTGCATGAGCTCGGCCACGAGCAGGAAGAAGGGCAGTGCCAGGAGCGGGACGCTGTTGACGCCGTTGAACAGCTGCGAGACGACGGCCTCGAAGCCCGCCCCGGACAGCGCGGTGCCGACGAGGACCGCCCCGATCAGCGCGAACGCGACGGGCGTGCCGAGGAAGGACAGGCCGAGGAAGAGCCCCAGCATCACGAGGATGACGACGTCGTTGCTCATGAGACCGGGCCGTCGAGTTCGGCGGCGCGCAGCGCCTGCTCGCGGGGGTCGTGCGTGGCGCCCTCGAAGCCCGTGCGCCAGCCCTTCACGAGTCGCTCGACGGCGAAGACCGCGGACAGGACGGCGAAGACCGGGACGGCCCCCGTGAGGTACGCCAGCGGGAGCCCGGTGACCGGGAGCAGGTTGCCGAAACCCTGCTGGAAGACGCGGAACCCGGTGACGGCCACGGTCACCGTGATGCCGATCATCACCAGGCTGTTGAACGTCTCCATGGCGAGCCTGCGGCGTCCGGCCATCGAGGTCGTGACGGACGTGAGGTAGATGTGCTCGTTGCGGCGCAGGGCCACCGCGGCGCCGAGGAACAGGCCCCACACGAAGGCGATGAGCGTGGCCTCCTGCAGCCACAACCACGGTGCGCCGAGCGTGCGGGTGAGCACGTCGAGCAGGACGGTGCAGGTGAACGTGAACAGGAGCAGCCCGCACACGCACAGGAGGACGAGCTCGACCGCGTCGAGCGCGCGCACCTTGAGGTGGCGCTCCTCCTGGGAGATCAGGCTGTTGCCGGCGAGGAACTCCGCGACGGTAACCACCTGCGTCACCCCCGCCCTGCTGCGTCGGCGGGTGCGGTGCACCGGTCGGCCCGCCCGCCGAGCACCGTGGCCAGGGGCAGCGCCCCGTGCGCCACGGCCATCGCCAGCGCGTAGTAGAAGTCGCCCCACGCCGTGGCGCCGTCGACGCCCCGGCCGTGCGGCACCGAGTAGCACGAGTGCAGCAGCACGCCGTCGACGTCGTCCTGCCGGTTTAGGGCGGATCGGGTGAGGGTGGCGAGCAGCTGCCGTGCGGAGGTGTCGAACCGGTCGCGGGCCGCCGGGTCCGGGTGGTGGGTGCCGAGGATCAGGTACCCGAGAGCGACGGCGGCGCCCGCGCTCGCGTCCGGAGGCGCCTCGGCCGAGCGGTCGGCGAAGTCCCACGGGGGAACGGCGTCGAGCGGGCTCATCCGCTCGTAGTAGGCAGCGGCACGCTCCGCGGCGGCCAGCAGCTCCGGCTCGCCGCAGGCCGCGTAGGCCCAGGCCAGCCCGCAGATCGCCCAGCCGGAGCCGCGCGACCACGCGGAGGCCGGCGACGCGCCCTGCAGCGTCGACTCGGCCAGGAAGGCGCCGGAGACCGGGTCGAGATCCATGAGGTGCACGGTCGAGCCGTCGGGCCGCACGAGCAGGCGGGCCGAGGTGCGGGCGTGCTGCCGGGCGACCTCGAGGAGGCGGGGGTCCCCCGTCAGGTCGTGGGCCCACCACAGCAGCGGCAGGTTCATCAGCGTGTCGATGGTGCTGGTCCCGGCCCCGCGCAGCTCGCCGACCGGACCGAAGGCCTGGATGTAGCGGCCGGGCTCGTTGAACCGTCGCACCGTCATCCGCGCGGCGTCGAGGGCGGGTGCGACGTCCTTCTCGTCCAGGAAGCCGCACTGGTAGCCGAGGGCGAGGCTGGAATGGAAGAGGAACCCGAGGTCGTGCGTGGTGTGGTCGCACGCGCGCTCGCGCAGGTCGATCAGCTTGGCCCGGGCGCGGTCGGCGGGCGCGTCGTCCTGCAGCCCGCGAGCCGCGAGCCACATCGTCCCGAACCAGAACCCGGCGGTCCAGTTGCCGTGTTCGTAGCTCGCGCCGTCCCACGAACTGACCGCCGAGGCGTCGAGCAGCTCCCATGCACCCTTCTCGCTGCAGTGGGGGTAGTGCCGATCGGGGTGCCGGCGGGTCCGCCGCTCTTCGCGTCGGGCTGCCGCCAGGTAGTCGGACCAGTCCTGGTTCACCGGTGGGGTCCTTCCGCGTCGGGGTCTCGTGGTGTCATCGGTGCGCGAACCGGGGTGGGCGGGAGTCGAGGAAGGCGCGGACACCCTCCTGTGCGTCCGCGGTGCCGAACAGCCCGGCGATGAGCTCCGCCTCCAGCTCCTGGCCGGCACGGGCGCCGTGGGCGAGCCCGTGGTCCACGGCCCGTTTGATCGCCTGGACCGCCATGGCGGGCAGCTGCGCGATCCGCCCGGCCAGCTGCAGGGCGACGTCCTCGGCGGTGCCGGCCGGCGCGACCTCGTCGACGAGCCCGAGCGCTGCCGCCCGCTCGGCGTCGACGGTCTCGCCGAGGAGCATCAGGCGCTTGGCCTGGGACGGAGCGATGAGGCGGGGGAGCCGGGAGGTTCCGCCGCCCGAGGGGAACACGCCCAGCTTGACCTCGGGGAGGCCGAGCCGGGCGCCGGCGTCGGCCACCCGCAGGTCGCACGCGAGGGCCAGCTCGAGCCCGCCGCCGAGCACGTGGCCGGTCAGGGCCGCCACGACGGGCTGGGGGAGGCCGGCGATCGCGTCGTAGCAGGCGTGCTCGTGCTGCGCGCGGCGCCGGCCCGCGGCCGCGTCGACGGGGAACTCGCGGATGTCCGACCCCACCGAGAACGCGCGCTCGCCGGCGCCGGTGAGCACCACCGCGCGCACCGACCGGTCGTCGCGGATGTCGTCCGCGATCCTGTGCAGATCGCCGCGCAGCTGCGAGGTGAGCAGGTTCAACGGCGGGTTCGAGACCCGGACGACCGCGACCGGGCCGTGCGACGAGACGTCGACCGACGGTGTCGTCGCCGGGGTTCCTTCCACGCCGGTCACCGGGCCCGCCATCCGCCGTCGATGACGAGCACCTGGCCGGTGATGTAGTCGGAGGCCGGGCTGGCGAGGAACACGAACAGCCCTTCGAGGTCCTCGGGCTTCGCGAAGCGTCCGAGCGGGATCCGCCCGAGCAGCTCCTCGGTCCGGGCCGGCTCGCCCCAGATGTAGGGGCCGGTCATCGCCGTGTCGACGTAGCCCGGGGCGACGACGTTCGCGCGGATCCCGTGGACGCCGACCTCCGAGGCCAGGCTGACGGTGTACTGGGACACCGCGCCCTTCGTCGTGGCGTAGGCCGTGCGCCGCTCCAGGCCGGTGACCGAGCCGAGCGACCCGACGTTGATGACCTTGCCGTAGCGCTGCTCGATCATCGTGGGCAGGAACCGCTGGGTGACGCCGACGGTGCCGCCGACGTTCACGTCCCACATGACCTGCAGGTCCGCGAGCGTCAGCTCGTCGATCGGGGTGCGGCGGATGACGCCGGCGCAGTTCGCGACCACGGAGACGGGTCCGCGGTCGGTGGCCTCCTCGACGAGCCGGTCGAGGTCGGCCTCGTCGGTGACGCTGCCGGCGACCGCGACGACCTCGCTGCCGTCGGCGCGGATCGCGGTGGCAGCGTCCTCGAGCTCGGCGGCGAGCAGGTCGAACATCACGACGACCGCTCCCCGCCGGGCCATCGCGCGGGACGCCGCGAACCCGATGCCGCGGGCCGCGCCGGTGACGACTGCGACGGCGCCGTCCAGGTCGAACACGTCGCCGCGCCGTGCGTCAGCCATTCCGCGTCACCGAGCGGACCGCGTCGAGGATGGTGACGGCGTGCGGGCCGAGGCCCTCGGCCACCTGGTCCTGGAGGGGGACCGAGCGCTGGCGGAAGCTCTCCTTGTCGACGTCCTCGACGAACTGCACGCCGAGCTCGCGGTACTCCGTCTGGAGCTCCTGCTGGAGCTCGAAGGCCGCCCGCGGCTGCTCGTCGCGCACCCGCATGGCCGCCTCCGTGACCGCGGTCTGCTGTTCGGGCGTGAACCCGTCCCACGTGCGCTGCGAGACCCAGAGGACCTGCACGTTGCCGGCGTGCTCGGTCATCGACATGACCGGCGCCACCTCGTAGTGCCGGTTGAGCCCGTAGTAGGTCACGGCGTTCTCGGCCGCGTCGACGGTGCCCGTCTGCAGCGCGGTGTAGAGCTCGGGGAACGCCATGTGCACCGGCTGCGCCCCGTACGCGCTGAAGATGGTGTCCTCCGTGGCGGTGGCCTGGACCCGGACCGCGCTGCCCTGGAGGTCCTGCACGGAGCGCACCGGGGAGTCGCCGTACATGTTGCGCAGGTCGAGGGTGAAGAGCGTCAGCGGCCGCGCGCCCTGGACGCGCTCCGCGGCCATGGCCTGGTACGCCTCGTTGACCTCGGGGCTGCCGACGGTCGCGATCACGTCGTCCGGTCCGTCGAAGAGGTAGTGCAGCGACAGCACGCCCGACTCGGGAGCGATCGCCGCGGCGTTCGCCGTCGAGGAGAGGACGAAGTCGATGTCTCCGCTGCGGACGGACTCCAGCAGCGCCGGTTCGCCGCCGAGCTGCGCAGCCGGGAACATCTGCAGCTCGAAGGCGCCGTTCGACACCTCGTCGAGGCTGTCCTCGAAGATCTCGGCGGCGAGCTCGTGCCCCGTGCCGAGCGGGCCCTCGTAGGCGAACGTCAGCTCTGCGGTGCCGCCGCCGGCCGGGCCCTGTCCTCCGCACGCGGCAACGGCCAGCAGTGCGGTGGCGAGAGCTCCGGTTGCGAGCACCCGTGTCCTGAGGGGCATGTGGGTTTCCTCCCTGCGCCGCGCCAGTGCGAGTGGGGGGTGGGTGTGAGGACGCGTCCTGCGATCTCGGACGGTTACGCAATCGATAGCGCAACCGATTGCGCAGCGAACTGTAAGGAGCCGCTGCGTCTGAGTCAAGGGTCGGTGGCGGCCGCTCCAGGCCCGGCCGGAGGCGGGTTCAGCGCGGCGGCAGTGGACCGCGGATCGGCCCCAGGAGATCGTCCTGACGAGCGGCGACGATCTCCTGCATCAGCACCTCCACCGCCCGGACCCGGGTGAGCCGCGCGTGCTCGCGGCGCAGCGCGAGCCAGTAGGTGCCGCGGAACTGGAGCTCGGGGAGCACCGGGACCAGGCGCGGGTCGTGTGCGGCGATGTACTGGGGTAGGGGTGCGATGCCCACACCCGCCGCGGCGGCCTGCCAGTGCGCGACGAGGTTGGTGGACTGAATGGCGATCCGCGACGGCAGCAGCGCGTGCAGTGCGCTCAGTGGCGGCACGTCCAGCATGTCGTCGATGTGCCAGATGACGACGTGGTCGGCGAGGTCCGCGGCCGAGCGCACCCTCGGGTGGCTGCTCAGGTAGTCGGGGGTGGCGTAGAGGCGCAGGTAGAAGTCCGTGAGGTGCTGCCGGACCACCCTGCGCGAGCTGGGTACGCGTTGGATCACCGCCAGGTCGAACTCCTGCAGCGTGTGCGCGACGTGCGGGCTGGCGGTGATGAGCTCCACGGTCAATGCGGGATGGTCCCGTTGCAGCGCACCCAGTGCGGGGGCGAGGAGGAAGGCTCCGAAGCCGTCGGGGCATACGATGCGGACCGCGCCGGTCAGCGACTGGCCCCGTCCCCCCAGGAGCTCCTCGGCGGATGCGACTGCGGTCGCGACCAGCTCTGCCGGACCGAGCAGCCGGTGCCCGCTCTCCGTGAGCTGCCAGCCGTGCGCTGCGCGGTCGAACAGCCGCTGTCCGAGCGCGCGCTCGAGGGCGACGACCCGGCGGCCCACGGTGGTGTGGTCCACGCCCAACTGGGCAGCGGCCAGCGTCAACCGACCGCGCCTCGCGACGGCGAGGAAGTACCGGAGATCGTCAGCAGACACCACGCGTGCGATTGTGCACAGCGCCGTGGAGATCTGCGCCTTGCGTGTGCAGATCTGCTGCTCGCATGGTGAGCGTCACCGGGTCGGCGGAAGTCGACCGCGCCAGATGCGAACGCTCAGTGAGGAGCGCAACCATGGCAGCCACCATTCCGGCCGCCGGCCGGGGCGAGGGCGGACGGTCGGTCGCATGAGGCTGGAATGGCTCACGAGTTTCGTCGCGGTCGTCGACAACGGCGGCTTCGCCGCGGCGGCGAACGCCACCTACCGGTCGCAGCCGCGGGTGAGCACGCACATCGCCGAGCTCGAGCGACGGCTCGGAGCCACCGTGATCGACCGGCACGAGCGTCCGGTGAAACTCACGGCGGCGGGCGCCGCCTTCCTGACGCACGCGCGCGCGGTGCTCCGGCACCTCGAAGCGGGCGAACTCGACGTCGCCGCGGTCCTCGACCTCCTGCGCGGCAGCGTCAGCCTGGGTTTCTACCCGAGTGTCGGCGCAGCGTTCGTGCCTCGGCTCCTGCGCGAGTTCACCCGGAAGCACCCGGACGTCACGGTCTCGCTGCTGGAAGCGCCGACGACGCTGCTGGGGCGGGCGCTGCGCGAGGGCAAGGTCGAACTCGCGCTCCGTCCGGTCCTCCCGGCCCCCGTCGAACCGCTGTCGTCCCACGTGCTGTGGGAGGAGCCCCTTGTGGCGGTCGTACCGGCACAGGGACACCCGTTGAGTGGGCGGGACCGGGTGGGCCTCGCCGAGGTCGCTGCACACCGGATCATCACGATCGGCAGCACCACGGAGGGGAACCAGCAGTTCGAGACCCAGGAGGCGTTCCGGCGCGCAGGCCTGGATCCCGACATCGTCCTGCAGACCAACGAGCCGCAGACCCTGGTGGCACTGACGCGGGCCGGCTTCGGCGTGGGCGTGACCAACGCGCTCGCAATGTCGATCTCCAAGCTGCAGGGCATCGCCACCGTGCCGATCCGCGATGCCCTCTGCATGCGTCAGGTCGCGCTCTTCTGGGACGATCGCCGCGATCTGCAACCGGCGGCGCGTGTTCTCATCGAGTCCATCCGGTCTGCGCCGCCTCCCGAGGCAACGGCGGCAGTGCCGGCCCAGATCGGGAGCGGCTGAATATCCCCACAGCGGATATCCACTATCCGCGGCACGTTCTGGTGATTCGCATCCGCGCTCAGTAGCGTCGTTCGCACACAAGGTCCAACAATGCGAGGTGGTCAATCCGATGTCGACCGTGGAAACCCGTTCGGTCACCGACCTGCTGGTGCAGACGGAACAGATTCCGTGGGTCCCGCAGGGCGAGAACATCTGGTTCAAGCCTGTGCGCCTGTCGCCTAGCAGCTCGACATGGGTGAACCTGCTCAAGGTGACGAAGTCCGGGCGGATCTCGCGGCATCGCCACCTCGGTGCCGTGGAGGCCTGGGTGATCAAGGGGAGCTGGCGGTACCTCGAGCACGACTGGGTGGCTCACGCCGGGGACTTCGTCTTCGAAGGCCGCGGGGACGTGCACACCCTCGTCACGGACGGCGCCGACGAGATGATCACATTGTTCAATATCCACGGGCCGATCGAGTACCTCGATGACGACGACCGCGTCCTGCGGACGGAGACGCCGGAGACCAAGCTGGCGTTGTACGAGGACTTCTGCAGGCGGGAGGGCTTGAAGCTCGCGCCGGTGGTCTTCTCTCGTGACTAGGATCGCGGCGCGCCGGATCTACGAGACGGCCCGGGCGGTCGCTCCGAAGCCCCTCCCGATGTTCTCGCTGCGCGGGCGCCGGGCCCTCGTGACCGGAGCCGGGAGCGGCATCGGGTCCGCGATCGCCGCCGGCCTCGCGGCCGCCGGGGCCGACGTCGTGCTCGGCTCGGATTCGGCCAACCTCGCCGCGATCGCCGGCCGGGTGCGCGAGCACGGAGTGCAGGCCGTTGAACTCGTGACGGACCTCGCTGATCGTGCCGCCACCGACCGAGCGATATCGGAACTGCTGGCGAACCGGGCGGTGGACATCCTCGTCAATAACGCCGGGGTTATGCGGCGCGCGCCCAGTGAGCGGTTTCCGGACGGCGATTGGGATGCGGTGCTGGAGGTCAACGCCACTGCCGCTTTCCGCCTCGCGAAGGCGGTCGGCGGGCCGATGCTGGATCGCGGCGAGGGAAAGATCATCAATATCGCGTCGATGCTGAGTTTCCAAGGTGGATGGCACGTGCCGGCGTACGCCGCGAGCAAGCACGCGATTCTCGGACTGACCCGCTCGTTGGCCAACGAATGGGCAGGTCGGGGCGTGCAGGTCAATGCGATCGCGCCCGGCTACATCAGCACGGCGACGACGGCGGCACTGCGCGCGGACACCGATCGCGAGCGGGCGGTGCGGGGGCGGATCCCGGCCGGCCGGTGGGGCACGCCGGACGACCTGGTGGGAGCGGCGGTGTTCCTCGCCTCGGCGGCCTCGGACTACGTGTCGGGTGCCGTCGTCGCGGTGGACGGGGGCTGGCTTACCCGGTGAGCGGTCCCGATCAGGAGGGCACATCGATGCGGGCAGTGGAATGGGGCGGCGCGGGCGTGGTCTCGGTCGCCGAGAAACCGGCCCCCGCGGCGTCCCCGGGCTGGGCCGTGGTGGACGTCGCCTACGCGGGCATCTGCGGAACGGACCTGCACATCTGGCAGGGCCTGCATCCGCGTGCGAAGCCGGGGGTCGTGCTCGGCCACGAGATCGTCGGCTGGACCGCCGCCGAGACCGGCGGCATCGCGGCCGGGACCCCGGTGTTCGTGAACCCCTCCCTCTCCTGCGGGGAGTGCGTCCCGTGCCGCACGGACCTGAGCCATATCTGCGATCGGCTGGGGCTCCTGGGCATCGACGTTCCCGGCGGGTTGGCGACGCAATTGGCGGCTCCCGAAGGAGGGCTGGTAGCACTGCCTCCCGGTCTGGACCTGCACACGGCTGTGTTGATCGAGCCGACTGCGGTGGCCTCCCGCGCGCTCCGCCGGAGCGGGGCGCGCCCCGAGGACACCGTGCACGTCGTGGGCGCCGGGCCGATCGGCCTGCTCGTCGGCCTGCTGGCCCGGGCAACCGGGTGCTCGGCGATCACGTTCAGCGAGCCGCTCGAACATCGAGCGGAGGCGGCGCGGCAGCTCGGGTTCGAGGTGCCGGCGCGGCCCCCGCGGGCCCCGGTGGTGTTCGACTGCACGGGACACCCCGCCGTGTCGCCGGGGGTCACGGGGGCGGTGGCGACGGGCGGGACCCTGGTGGTCGTCGGGATCTACCCGGGCAGTACCCCGTTCGATCTGCAGGACGTCGCCTTCCGCGAGCTGGATGTCGTCGGCACGCGGACCTACGAGCGTCCCGACATCGATGCGGCGGTCGTGGCGCTGGCATCCGGATGCATCGATCCCCACGTGTTGATCACGTCCACGGTGCCGCTCGGCGATGCCGCGGCGGCCTTCGAACGACTCGGGTCCGGACTCGAACTGAAAGTCATCATCGACGCACGAAAGGGCTGACAGGTGAGCGAACAGAACCTCGAGAGCGTGGTCAAGAGGGTCCTCACGTACACGATCACGATCGACCGGCAGCGTGACGACTGGCAGCGCGCGTCGGCGATGAGCGGTGTACTGGCTTGCGGGGACGACCAGGAGGTCGCCGTCGTCAAGGGCTGGCTCGATCGGGCCGTCGCCACCCAGAACTCGCAGGGCAACCTGTCGTTCAGCGAACCCGAGTACTTCCCTGCGGGCAGCCACGTGGGGCGCGCGACCCCGCACGGCCCGCTCAGCTCGAGCTTCGGGTACCCGCTGCTGGAGCTGCACCAGCGGACCGGCGACGCCCGCTACCTCGAGGCTGCCGAACGCCAGGTCGCGGCGCTGATGCGGGCACCGCGCACCAGCGACGGCGGCATCTGGTCGCACAAGGACGGCCCCGAGCTCTGGGTGGACTTCGTCTACATGATGTGCCCCTTCCTCGCCCGCTTCGGCACGGTGACCGGGGACACCGCCTACGTCGACGAGGCGTTCCACCAGTTCGACGTGCATGTCCAGCACCTGGTAGACCCGCAGGCGCACCTCGCGCGGCACGCCTGGCGCGAGACACCGAACTCATTCCCCCAGTCCACCTTCTGGTCCCGCGGCAACGGATGGCTGGTGGCCGCAGCCGTGCAGCTGCTGGAGCTGTGCCCGGACCACGAGAAGAGCCGGTGGCTGGCCGATGCGGCGGTCCGCACCCTGAGCGCGATGGCGCGTCACCAGGACCGCACCGGGTACCTCCGCAACATCCTCGACGACCCGGACTCGCCGCTGGAGTCGTCGGGCAGCGTGATGTTCGCCTACGCCGCGGCGAAGGCGGTGGAGCAGGGACTGGTCGACCCCGAGCTGATCGACGCCGCGGTGCGCGCCGTCCGCGTCGTGAGCGGTGAGGTGAGCGAGGACGGAGCGGTCCGCGGCGTCTCGGTGCCGCCCGGTGGCCCCGGGGTCCCGTTCGGTGTGACCCCGTTCGGGCAGGGCTTCTTCCTGCTCGCCTGCCACGCGCTCCGCAAGCCCCTCGGGCTGCCCGGCTGACGCCGGCCGGAGAAGGAGACAATGGTGTCGACATTCGTCGAATTCCTCATTCACGGGGTCCTGGTCGGGGTGACCTACGGCCTGTTGGCCATTCCGCTCACGCTGGTCTACACAACCACCGACACGGTGGACCTCGCCGTCGGCGGGTACGCCGTGCTCTCCGGCGCGCTGGCCTCCGTCGTCGGCGGCGTCACCGGTGTGCTTGTCGGACTCGGCGCCGGCGTGCTCGCCGCCGCGACCGTCGGCACGCTCTTCGTGATCCTTGCCCGCGCCGGTGCGCCGGACCCGGTCACGGTGGTCCTCGCGACGTTCGGGTTCAGCATCGCGCTCGCCTCGGTAGTGCTGTGGAGCATGGGCTCCGACCCGTTCGTCGCGCGTGTGTTCACGGAGTTCTGGCAGGTCGGGACGATCCGGGTGAGCCCGCAGGGCGCGATCAACCTGGGGTTGGCGGTCGGCATGCTCGTCGGGCTGCTCCTGCTGCTGTACCGGACGTCGCTGGGACGCGCGATGCGCGCGAGCGCGGTCAACGCGGTGGGTGCTGGGCTCGCCGGAATTCCGGTGCGCCGGGTCCAGTTCCTCACCTTCGTCTCCGGGGGCCTGATGGCGGCGGCGGCCGGCGTCCTCGTCCTCTACACGACCGGCATGGACTACACGAGCGTGCTGCAGCTCGGCCTGCTGGCCATCGGCTCGGCGCTGGTCTTCGGGATGCGTCCGATGCGGGCGTTCGCCGGCGGGATCGCGATCGGAGTCGTGGAGGCACTCGCCGGTGGCTACATCTCGGGTGGATGGTCCGCGGCGATCCCGCTGCTGTTCATCCTGGTCATGCTCGCCTCCGGGCGCCTCGGCCGGCTGTCCGCGGCGGAGGTGCGGCCATGACCGACCTGCTCCACCGGCAGCGACCGGCGCTGGTCCTGCTGGTCGCCGTGGCGCTGGCGAGCACCGTCGTGCCTCTGTCCGCCGTGGCGACCGACACCTCGGTAACCATCGCGATCTACGCCCTGATCGCACTGTCGGTCGGCCTGAGCTGGGGGCAGGCCGGGATCCTGTCGATCGCCCAGGCCGCCTTCGCGGCGATGGGCGCCTACGCCACCAGCATCGTCACCATCAAGTGGGACCTCTCGCCGTACCTGGGTCTGCTGCTGGCCATCGTGGTGCCGGCCGCCGTCGCCTACCCGCTCGCCCGCGTGGTCACCCGGCTCGCGGCGCTCTCGCTCTCCATCGCGACGTTCGCGTTCGGGGAGATCTTCTACACGGCGGTCCGGCAGGGCGGCGACCTCACCGGGGGCTATATCGGGCTGTCCGGGGCACCGGAGGTCTCGATCGCGCCCACCTTCGTCTCGTTCCACTACCTCGGCTGGGCCTGCGTCGTCGTCGTGGTCGCGCTGTACTCGAACCTGCGGGCGTCGGCACGAGGGCGGGCCCTGCGCACGATCCGGCACGACCGGATCCGGGCCGCCGCGGACGGGGTGAACGTGCCGCACACGCTGGGCTCCCTGTTCGCCCTGTCCGCCGCCGTCACCGGCCTCGCGGGCTGGCTGTACGCCCACTACATCACCTACGTCGGGCCCGAGTCGCTGGACACCAACCTGTCCATCTCGGTGCTGCTCATGGCGGTGATCGGCGGGGCCGCAACGGTGCTGGGGCCGGTGGTGGGCGCAGCACTGCTCACCGTCGCCGACCAGTTCCTCCCGGCTGAGGAGGCCAAGGGCCTGTTCTACGGCGCCGTCCTCATCCTCGCCCTCCTCGTCCTGCCGAAGGGCCTGCTGGGGATGGGGTGGCCGCTTCGCTCCCGTCGCCGCAACGGGCGCGGGGAGCAGGGCCCACTCGCCCCGGTGCGGGAGGGAGCGCGGCCACTGGTCGCTGCGCCGACCAGGAAGGGGGCCGGCGGATGATCGACGTCAGGAGTGCCACCGTGCAGTTCGGCGGGATCACCGCGCTGAAAGATGTCGACCTGGCGGTCGACCGCGGCCGGGTCTGCGCGGTGATCGGCCCCAACGGTTCCGGGAAGACCACGCTGTTCAACACGATCTCGGGGTTCGTCTCTCCGACCGCGGGCAGCGTGCTTGTGGACGGGCGCGACGTCACCCGGGTGGCCGCCGACGGGCGTGCCCGCCTCGGCCTCGCCCGCACCTTCCAAACTCCCCGCGTCGACGCGGAGGCGACGGTGCGGGAGACCGTGCTGTGCGGGTTCCTGCCCTCGACCCGGTCCGGGCTGCTGGCCGCGCTGATCCGGACGCCGCGGGTGCAGCGGGAGGAACGCCGTCTCGTTACCGAGGTGGACGAGCTGCTGGAGCGGTTCGGTCTCGAGGGTCACGCCGGCCACCGGCTCTCGGAGCTGCCGATGGGGCTCGTCCGGATCGTCGACGTGGCCCGGGCGATGGCGATGCGTCCGAAGTACCTGCTGCTGGACGAACCGGCGGCCGGCCTGACCACCGATGAGCAGCAGCTGCTGGTCAGCGAGATCCGCCGGGTGGCCGGGGAGGGAGTCGGCGTGCTGCTCGTCGAGCACAACTTCGTCCTCGTCCAGGACGTGAGCGAGCACGTGGTGGTGCTGGAGCGCGGCGCGGTTCTGGCCGAGGGCGCGCCCGGCCTCGTCGCCGAGGACCCGCGGGTGGTCGACGTCTACCTGGGCGTGACCGACGAGGACAGCGCACAGGAGACGACATGACGACCGCTGACGAGAGCGCCGCGCGCACCCGCGCTGCCAGCGCCACGATCGAACCGGCGCTGACGTGCGAGGGCGTGTCCGCGCGGTACGGGCGGATCGAGGTCTGCCGGAACATCAGCCTCACCGTCGCGGAACGCGAGGTCGTCACCGTGCTCGGCCCCAACGGCGCCGGGAAGAGCAGCCTGCTGGGCGCGCTCGGCGGCCAGGTGCGCGGTGCCGGGGGCATCCGGGTCGGTGGTCACCGGATCGAGGCGCTGCCCGCTCACCGGCGTGCTGCCGCGGGTCTGGCCCTCGTCCCGGAGGGGCGGGGGAACTGCTTCGGCTCGCTCACGGTGCGGGAGAACCTCCTCCTCGGTGCGCGACTGGCCCCGCGGAACGAGCGCGACACGGTCTACGCCGAGGTCCTGGACCTGTTCCCCGGCCTGCGGTCCCGGTTGTCGCAACCCGCCTCCGCGTTGAGCGGAGGCGAGCAACAGATGCTCGCCATCGGGATGGCGCTGGCGGGGCGGCCGAAGGTGCTCGCGCTGGACGAACCGTCCCAGGGGCTCGCCCCCACGATCTTGCGTGACCTCACCCGGCTGTTCGCACTGCTCCGTGGGCGCGGCATCGGACTGCTGATCGCCGAGCAGAACCACGCGTTCGCGGCCGCGATGGCCGACCGGTTCGTGGTGATCGTCGGAGGCGAGCTGGTCGCCGAGGGGACCCGCGACGAACTGCGGCGCGACGTGATCGCCGCCGCCTACCTCTCGAAGGACGGGGAGCGATCGTGACACCACCGCCCGCCGGCGCCCTGCACGGCATCCGGGTGATCGATATGAGTCGGCTGGCCCCCGGCCCGTTGTGCTCCATGATGCTGGCCGACCTCGGCGCAGAGGTGATCGTCGTGGGCGGCGGCCGGTCGGGGCTGCCGCTGACCGCGCTCTGCCGGGGCAAGAGGTTCATCAGCCTCGATCTGAAGCGGGACGGCGGTCGGGCCGCGCTGCACCGGCTGGTGTCCGAGGCGGACGTCCTGCTCGAAGGCTTCCGCCCGGGGGTGGCCGATCGGCTCGGTGCCGGATACGCGGAGCTGTCCGCCGTGAACCCGCGCCTGGTGTACTGCTCGCTCACCGGCTACGGGCAGGACGGCCCGCTGGCGACGACCGCTGGTCACGACATCAACTACCTGGCGCTGTCCGGCCTGCTGGGGGCGGTGGGGCCGGTCGACGGACCGCCGTTGCCCCCGCTCAACCTGCTCGCCGACTACGGGGGTGGCGGGATGCTGGCGGCGTTCGGGATCGTCTCGGCGCTGCTGGAGCGGGAACGCTCCGGACGGGGCCAGCACGTCGACGCCGCGATGGTCGACGGCGTCGTCGCGATGATGGTCCAGCACTACTCCGTGTGGGGGCAGCCGACCCTGCCGGACCGGGGGCGCGGCCTGCTCGGTGGCGAGGCGCCCTTCTACCGCTGCTACAAGTGCGCCGACGGCCGGTACGTCGCGGTGGGAGCGTTGGAGGACGCATTCTTCCGCGCGCTGTGGGACGGGCTCGGCCTCGGCGACTGCCCGCAGCACATGTCGCCGTCCGCCTGGCCGCAGATCGAGAAGGTGCTGAGCCAGAAGTTCCTGGAACGGACGCGGGACGAGTGGGCCGAACACTTCGAGGGCACCGACGCCTGCGTGACGGCGGTGCTGGCGCCGGACGAGGTGCACGGCCACCCGCAGATCCGCGCTCGGCACGGCGCGCTCGCGTTCCCGGAAGGGCCGCCGGTACCGCTGCTGTCGCGGACGCCCGGGGTGGCGGCGCCGGCCGAGCCGGCGGACCAGACCGAGGCGGTGCTGGGCGAGCTCGGGCTGGACGCCGAGCATATCGCTGCGGCCCTGCCGGACGGACCCCGAGCCGTACAGGGGCTGACCTGGCCCCCCATCTGAGTGCCCCCGCCACCCCCTCCTGAGCTTCGAAGAGGAGCCCCATGAACTCGCACACCACAGCACTGGCAACCGAAGACGACGAGCTTGCGGAGTTCCGCGCGCAGGTCCGCGAGATCGCCGTGGAAAAGATCGCCCCGCACGCCGCGGAGACCGACGCCACCGGGATGTTCCCGCAGGCGTCCTGGGACGCGATGCGTTCGGCCAGCCTGACGGGGCTGCCCTTCCCGGAGGAGTACGGCGGCCAGGGGGCCGACCTGATGGCGCAGGTGGTCTGCATCGAGGAGACCGCTCGCGTCTGTTCCACCTCGGCGCTCACGCTCCTCGGGTCCTGGGTGGGCCTGCACGCCGCCCTCGCGCACGGCGCGCCGGAGCTGCTCCAAGAGATCGTTCCGGGCGCCGCGTCCGGCGTCAGCGGGGTGTCCTTCAGCCTCACGGAACCGCATTCGGGTTCGGACCTTGCCAGCCTGAGCACGCGGGGTCAGCCGGACGGCGACGGCTGGATGCTCGACGGCCGCAAGTGCTTCATCACCAACGCCGGTTGGTCGGACTGGTACGCGGTACTGGCCAGGACGGGGGATAAGGGGTACGCGGTGTTCATGGTCCACCGGGACGACCCGGGTGTCTCCTTCGGACGGCCGGAGAAGAAGATGGGCCACCGGGGGAGCCCGACCGCCGACGTGCTGCTGGAGAGTTGCCGGATCCCGGGCTGGCGCGTGGTGGGGGACCCGGGCCAGGGCTACGACTACATCATGGGCTCGCTCGTCTACAGCCGCCCCATCATCGCCGCCCAGGCCCTCGGCATCGCGCAGGGTGCCCTCGACGAGTCGATCCGGTACACCGCCGAGCGCGACGCGTTCGGCCAGAAGGTGTCCCGCTTCCAGCTGGTGCGCGGCATGGTCGCGGACATGGCGGTCCGGGTGGAGTCGTCGCGGGCGCTGCTCTACCACACGGTCCGGACGATCATGCGCGGCGGTGCGCACGCGCGGGCGGAGGCGGCCATGGCGAAGCTGTTGTGCACGGACACGGCGATGGCCGTCACCACCGACGCGGTGCAGCTGCACGGCGGATACGGCTACCTGAGCGACTTCCCGGTGGAGCGCATGATGCGCGACGCCAAGATCACGCAGATCTACGAGGGCACCAACCAGATCCAGCGGTTGCTCATCGCGAAGTCGCTCTACGCGCGGGCCGGGGGCGAATGACCGTGGCCGCGCTCGACGGCATCACCGTGCTGGAGATCAGCGAGGTCATGCAGGCCCCGCTGGCCGCACAGGCACTCGCCGACTTCGGTGCGGACGTGATCAAGGTGGAGCGCCCTGGTCGGGGCGACGCCATCCGCGGGCAGGACCGGCACGCCACCGCGAACGGCCTCGTGAGCAGCTACTTCGCTGCGCTCAACAGGAACAAGCGGTGCATCTGCCTTGACCTGAAGCACCCGGCCGCGCGCGGCGTCCTGCACCGGATCGTTCCCCGGGTCGACGTCCTCATCCACAACTTCCGGCCGGGAGTCATGGAACGCCTCGGCCTCGGCTACGAGGAGCTGCGCGAGATCCACCCGGGCCTGGTCTACGCGGCTGCGTCCGGTTTCGGGGAGACCGGCCCGCTCGCCAGGACGGGCGGGCAGGACATGGTGGCCCAGTCGCTCAGTGGCATCGCGGTGCACTCGGGAGGGCCGGGAGGCCGGCCGCACCTGTGCCCGACCCCGTTCGTGGACTACGCGAGCGGGATGTCGTTGGCGCAGGGGATCTTGCTGGCACTGATGGAGCGGCAACGCTCCGGACAGGGCCAGAAGGTCAGCATATCGCTGCTGGACGTCGCGATGGGGATGCAGACGCTGGAAGCCACGTCGCAGTTGATGTACGGCGTTGAAACCAACTGGGTGGCCGACTGGTTCCCGAACGCCGTCTTCGCCACGGCCGACGGCTGGATCACGGTGCTCGGGTTCTACCGGGACGACGTGTTCACGCGCATCTGCCGGGTTCTCGAGATCGACGACTCGGCCGGCGCGGCGTATCCCACGCCGGAGGCGATGGCGGCAGGCAAGCAGGAGCTGAACGCGATCCTGGAGCCCGAGTTCGGCAAGCGGCCCACGGCGGACTGCGTGGAGCGGCTCAGCTCGGTGGACGTGCTCTGCGCGCCGGCCCTCACGCTGGCCGAGGCGCTCGAGCACACGCAGGTGCGGCACAACGAGACGGTGCTCACCGTGCCCGTCTCGCAGCAACCGCCCGCGCGCACGATCGCCCACCCCGTGACGCTGTCCCGTTCCCCCGCGACCGTCCGGCACGGGGTGAGCAGGCTGGGGGAGCACACACGGCCGGTCCTGCGGCGGTTCGAGTTCGCCGCCGACGAGATCGACCGGCTCGCCGCGGCGGGTGTCCTCGGCGACGCCGGGGACGAGGACGGGTCATGAGGCCGAACGTCCCTGGCCGGCGGTTCGGCCCGACCCCCGCACTCGTCCCTGCACTCGTGGCTGCTCTGATCGCCGCGATCGGCCTCACCGGCTGCGGGACCGGCGTCGGGCCGGGCTCGGCCAGCGCCGAGGGCCCACTGCGGATCGGCCTGCTGCTCGAGCTCTCCGGGCCCGCCGCGTCGTTCGGTGTACCCGAGCGGGACGGGGCCCAGATCCTCGCCGACGAGATCAACAGAGAAGGCGGCGTCCGCGGCCGGCAGCTCGAGCTCTCGGTGTATGACACCGCGGGCAACACGACCCGGTGCGCGCGCGGCGCATCGGATTTGATCCGGCGCGAGCAGGTCGTCGCGATCATCGGCGGAACCACTGGTTCCTGCACCCTCGCGGCCGCCCCGGTCGCCGAGCGCAACAAGATCCCGATGCTGGCGCCGAACGGGACGATCCAGGTCACAGACCCGGCGAACTCGTTCTTCCCGTGGGTGTTCCGCTCCCAGGTCAGCGACCTCGAGACGACCAAGGCCATGTTCGACGGCGCCGCCAGTGCCCACTCCCGCCTGGGACTGTTCTTCCAGCAGGACGCCTACGGGAAGGACACCGCCGACTACGTCCGCAACGTGCTCGCGCAGCCAACCGTCACCATCGCGGGCGAGGCGAGCGCACCGCTCACCGTCACCGACGTCGCCTCCCAGGCCACCCAGCTGCGCAACGCCGCGCCGGACGCCGTCCTGCTCCAGCTGTCGAGCGCGAAGCTGGGTGCCGCGTTCACGCACGCCGCCCAGCAGGTCGGGCTGGAGGCTGAGCAGTGGGTGGGGAACGGGATCGGCACGCGCGCGTTCGTCGATGCCGCCGGGTCGTCGGCCGACGGCCTGCACGTGATGGCCGTCGCGAACCCGTACGACCCGGGGGAGCGCCTGGCGCGGCTCGGAGCGCTGTTCGCCGAGCGTGGCCTGCGACTGGAAGGCTTCGGCGAGGCGCTGGCGGCGACCGCCGTCGTCGCGATCGTCGAAGCGATCGAGCAATCGCCGGAGATGGTCGGCGGCCAGGAGATCCGCGACGCTCTGGAACGGGTCTGCATGGATGCTCCGTACACCGAGGGGCAGCTCTGCTTCGGTCCGGACGACCACGACGCCCTGGACGCGGCCGCGATCGTCGAGGTCGTGGTGCGTGACGGGGCGTTCGTCACCGTCGATGAGCGCTAGGGGAGGGCGCGTGCCCGACATGCGCGAGTGGACCGTGCCGGCCGTCCTCGAGGCACGGGCGCGGGATTCGGGGGACGAGGTGTTCCTGCGCATGGTGGGAGGAGGTCGGACCACCTACGCGCAGACGTTCCAGCGCGCCCGGACCATCGCCGGGGCGCTGATCGAGCTCGGGGTCGAGCCGGCCGAGAACGTCGTCGTGCTCGCGCCCAACTCGATCGACACCGTGCACGCCTGGCTGGGCATCAACCTGGCCGGGGCTGTCGAGGTTCCCCTGCACCCCGGGGCGCGTGGCACGGCACTGCAGCACCTGCTCGCCGACTGCGACGCCCGGGTCGTCCTGATCGACGAGGAGTTCCTCCCCCGGCTCCTCGAGGTGTCCGGGCAGCTGCCGGCGCTGCGCACCGTGGTGGTCATGGGGGACGGGGGAGCGCCGCTGCCGCGACCGGCCGGGCTGCGGGTCGTGGAGTTCGCGCGGCTCGTGGCCGGTCAGCCCCCGGCGGCCCTGCCGACCGTGGCCGCCTCACATCCGGCGTCGATCATCTACACCTCGGGTACCAGCGGCCCGCCGAAGGGCGTGATCATGCCGCACGGCCAGGCGCACGTGCTGGCCCGCACCGCGGTCGAGGGCCTGCGCATGACCGGCCGGGACGTGTACTACTGCTACCACCCCCTGCATCACATGGCCGGCAAGTTCATGGCGATCTTCGCCAGCATGATCGCCGGCGGCTCCGTGGCCCTGGACGTGAGGTTCTCCGCGGACACCTGGCTGGAGCGGATCCGGGATTTCGGCGCCACGGTGACGGTCGCGCACGGCCCGATGCTCGAGATGGTCCACCGCCTGCCGGCGCGGGCCGACGACGCCGACAACCCGCTGACGAGGGTGCAGGCGTCGCCGTTCCCAGCCCGGATCGCGGAGGCGTTCGAGGCGCGGTTCGCGGTCCGGGGGATCGAGGTGTACGGGATGACCGAGATCAACGTGCCGTGCTGGCGCCCGTACGACGAACCGCTGCGGGTGGGCTCGTGCGGTCGGATCCGGCAGGACCTCTTCGAGATGGCGGTGGTGGACCCGGACACCGACGAGCAGTTGCCTCCTGGCCAGGTCGGTGAGTTCGTCGTCCGTCCGCGGTTGCCGTGGACGGGCATGCAGGGCTACCTGAACCAGCCCGCCGCGACGGTCCGAGCCTGGCGCAACTCCTGGTTCCACACCGGCGACCGCGGCCGGATCGACGCGGACGGGTACGTCTACTTCGTCGATCGGGCCAGCGAGCGGATCCGGCGGCGGGCCGAGAACGTGTCCGCCGAGGAGATCGAAGCGGCGGCGCTGACACACCCGGGCGTGGTCGACTGCGCGGCGGTGGGTGTCCAGTCGGAGTTCGAGGCGGACGACGACATCAAGCTCACCGTCGTCTGCGGGGAGCCGGCGGTGGCCCCTGAGGTGCTGCTTGCGCACCTTGCCTCGCGGCTGGCGCACCACATGGTTCCGCGGTACGTGGAGTTCCGAGACGCGCTGCCCCGCACGCCGACCCAGAAGGTGCAGAAGGCCGCCCTGCGCGCCGACGGCGTCGCGCGGGCATGGGACCGGTACGCCGCCGGGATCTCGGTCCGCGCCCTCGTCGAGGACGCGCGGAGCGGCATCGACGGGATGGCGGGGGAGCCTGCGACGTGAGGAGCCCGGCCGGCCCGGGACCCCGAGGTCGCCGGGCCGCCCGGGCGGTCACAGCGCGGTGAAGCGCTCGGCGACGAGCTGCACCACGCGCTCGGGATCCTCGGCCGCCCAGCGTTCGCTGATCACCTCGACCTCGATCGGGCCGAGATAGCCGTTCTCCTTGGCGCGGTGCACGAACCCGCTCAGGTCGATGCACCCGTCGCCGGGCATGCCCCGCGCGGCCGTGTGGTTGCGGATCGGCACCACCCAGTCCGCGAGCTGGAGTCCGACGCAGGGCGAACGCATCATCTCGTCGTCGAGATCGGGGTCGAACCAGACGTTGTAGGCGTCGATCACCACCCCCAGGTTCGGGTGGTCGATGCTCCCGCAGATCCCGTTCGCCTCACCGAGCGAGGTGATGATCGACCGGTCGCCGGCGAGCATCGGGTGCAGGGGCTCGATCCCCAGCACGACCGATGCCTGCGCGGCGTGCTCGATGATCCGCTCGATCCCGTCGCGGATCATCGCCCGCGAACCGCGGGGGTCCTTGTCGACCACGGGCCCGCACACCAGGGGCAGGACCGGGGCCCCGAGCTCGTGCGCCTCGTCGATCGCCAGCCGGCAGTCGTCGACTGCCTCCTGCCGACCCGCCGCCGTCTCGCTGGTGAACATGCCGGCCCGGCACAGGCTCGTGACCGCCAGGCCGGCCCGCTCCACCAGGTCCCGAGCGCGCCGGATCCCGTAGGCGCGGGTGACCTCCCGCCACGGCGCGATGGCCGGGATACCGGCCCGCGCCGCGACCTCGACCAGCTGCTCGAAGTCCAGCCGGGGCACGGTCATCGAGTTCAGACTGCACCGCGAGAGCTCCATCGAGCGCCCCTCACTGTCCGATGTGGACGTGGCCCCGGCGCCGTGCCGCGTCGTACAGCACCACGCTCACGATGCAGAGGGCCGCCCCGTACACGGGGAACACCCAGAACGCGCCCTGCTGCTGGAGCCACACGAGCACGTAGGACGCGGTGCCGCCGAAGACGGTCATCGCGAGCCCGTACCCGATCGCGACGCCCGTGGTGCGGCAGCTGTCGGGCATCAGGGTGGAGATGATGTAGTTGAACAGCACCTGGTTCAACGACACCAGGATCCCGCCGACCAGCACCACCACGGCAAAGGTCCAAATGCCGGGCTGCTGGTAGAGCAGCACCATGAACAGCGTCGGGACCAGGCCGAGCCGGAACAGCGTGAAGATCTTCGAGTTCGTGTAGCGGTCGCACAGGCTGCCCGCGAGCGGCCCGACCGCCACCATGACGCAGCCAAGGCCCGTCATCACCGCGAACACCTGGGTGGGGTCCTCGCCGAAGACGGAGCGGGCCATGTTGGGCATCCCGACGGTCCACGCGTAGTTGGCCACCTGCGTGCCCGCCACCACGAAGACGACGGCGAGCAGGCCAAGGCGGTGGCGCCACAGCTCGCTCCAGACATCGGCGGAGCTCCTCGGTGCAGCTTCGGCCTTGGCGTTCGCGCCGGTCTCCGGGAGGGACCGGCGGAGGTAGAAGATCACCAGCCCGGCGAGCCCGCCGATGATGAACGGGACGCGCCAGCCCCAGTCCGCCATCGCCTCGCCGCCGAGGACCGCGCTGACCAGGAAGCAGACGAGCGCGGCCAGCAAAATCCCTGCCTGCAGGATGGATCCGGAGACGGTGGTGGCGAACCTCCCGCGGTTGCGCGGGCCGGCCAGCTCCAGTGCGGCCGCGTTCCCCACGGCCTGCTCGATGCCGGTGGACAGGCCCTGGATGAGCCGGGCCGCCACCAGCGCCACTCCGGCCCACACGCCGATCTGGTCGTACGTGGGCAGCAGGCCCATCATCAGCGTGCTCGCCGCCATCGCAGTGATCGACGCCAGGAGCACCTTCTTGTGCCCGATGCGGTCCGCCAGCGGACCGAAGAAGACCGCCGCGAGCGGGCGGGCGACGAACCCGACTGCAAACACCGCCAGCGCGGACAGGGTCGAGGCGACCGGGTCGTCACCGGGGAAGAAATGGGGTGCCAGCAGCGCCGCGACGAGCCCATAGACGCTGAAGTCGAACCACTCGACCGCCATCCCGCCGCCGAGCGCGACGACGTACCGCTTGTTGATCTTCTGGTCCGCGTCCGGCTCCGTGCCGTCCCCGGACCGGGTGCCCGCCGCGGGCTTCACAGCGTCTGTCCGCCGTCGACGGTCCAGTTCTGGCCGGTGACGAACCGGGTGCGGTCCGACGCGAGCATGACCGCCACGTCGGCGATGTCCTCCGGCTGCGCCAGCCTGCCGAGCGGGATGCCGGTCCGGAACGTGCTCGGGTCGCCGTTGATCTGGCGCTCCGGGCCCACGCCCAGCTCGGCCCACTGCCGCCGCTGCATCTCGGTCTCACAGGAGCCGGGGTTGACGGTGTTGACCCTGATCTGCCGTCCCGCCAGCTCGAGCGCGAGGCACTCGGCCATCATCTCCGAGGCGGCCTTCGAGGCGCAGTAGGCGCCGAGGTCCATGCGCGGCGCGTGGGCACAGTTGGACGTCACCACGGCGATCGAGCCGCCGGCGTCGGCGGCCACCATCCGGCGCGCCGCCGCGGTGCAGCACAGGTAAGCGGCCCGCGCGTTCACCGCGAACTGCCGGTCCCACACCTCCACGCCGTCGGTGAGCAGGCTCCCCGTGCTGCAGACCCCCGCGTTGTTGACGAAGGCATCGAGCCCGCCGAGCGCCGACACGGCGTCCTCGACCGCGCTCTCGACGGCGGCCGGGTCGGTGAGGTCGGCCGAGAACCCGTACCCGCCGATCCGCTCCGCCGTGCTGCGCGCGGAGTCGCCGTCGATGTCGAGCACGGCGACTGTCGCGCCCTCCCGGGCGAACGCGGTGGCGATCGCTGCGCCGATCCCCCGGCCGGCGCCGGTGACGATCGCGGTCTTCCCCTTGAGCAACGAGCTCACGTGCATCTCCTTTGATAATTTTCTCACGCGCTTGATCGAGTGCGGCCGCACTCGGCCGCGCGGAGCTAGCGGCGGAACTCGACCTTGGTGTCCAGTGCGGCGGCGAAGGCGCTGCCGATGGCCTCGCGCGCCTTGCCCGGCGCGGCGGCGTCCCCGATCACGATCACCTCGCGCCGGTCGTCGGTCGCCAGTCCCAGTTCGCGCCGCACGGATGCTCCCGTTGCGGCGCGGGCGCGGTAGTAGAACAGGTCGCGCAGCCTCGGGTCGGCGAAGACCTTCCGGCCGGTCGCGGACTTGAGACGGCCGGAGCGCAGGACCGCCCGCACCACCGGCCCGGTGCGCCCGCGGTAGCGCGCGCCCGTCGCCAGCACGACGGTGTCGGCGTCGGCCAGCAGGGGTGAGTCGCGGGTGAGCCGGGTGCCGAACCGGAAGTCGACGCCCAGCCGGCGGCACTCGCTCTCCAGCTCGCCGATGTAGGCGTCGAAGGTGCCGTCCGCGGCCTCGACGTCGTTGAAGAGCGGCGCCTTCCCGGTCCAGCGGAACGCGCCGCCGGCCCGGCCCTCGCTCTCGACGACCGTGACCTCGTTCTGCCCCGCGACCAGTGCCGCGTACGACAGGCCGGCCGGGCCGGCGCCGATCACGAGGATCCGCCTGCCGCGCGGGCCGGACTCCTCCCGGAAGTCGTTCTCGTGCCCGGTCAGCGGGTTCACCACGCAGCTGAGCACGTTGCCGCCGCGCATGTTGTTGACGCAGTGGTTGCACGCCAGGCAGCGACGCACCGGGCGACCGGCCCGGACCTTGGCCGGCCAGCTCGCGTCGGCGATCAGCGGGCGGCCGATCGCGACCAGGTCGAGCTTCTCCTCGGCCAGTGCAGCGGTCGCCACCGCGGGGTTCCCGAGCCGTCCCACGCCGATGACCGGGACGTGCACCTCCTTCTTCACCGCGGCGGCGAAGTCGAGGAACGCCCCGTCCGGATACGCCATCGGCGGGATCATCCGTTCCGCGCCCGGCACCGAGCGGTAGTGGCCTGCGGTGACGCTGATGGCGTCGGCACTAGCCTCCGCCGCCCAGATCGCGACCTGCAGGCCCTCGGCGAAGGGCAGGCCCTCGGGGAAGAGGTCGTCCACGGTGATGCGGAAGATCACCGGGAGGTCCGGCACCGCAGCCTTGACAGCGGTCAGGATGCGCAGGCCGAACCGGGCCCGGTTCTCCAGCGAGCCCCCGTAGGCGTCGGTGCGGTCGTTCTCCGCCGGACACAGGAACTGGGAGATGAGGTAGCCGTGGGAGGCGTGCAGCTCGACGACGTCGAACCCGGCGGCGCGGGCGCGCTGCGCCGCCTCGACGAAGGCGCGGACGGCTTCGTCGATGCGGTTCTCCGTCATCGCTTCCGGGCGCGCGATCTCGTGCTCGATCTCGAAGACCGGGACGGGCATCGAGGACGCGGACACGGGCTGGGTCCCCGACACCGCCCGACGGGCCCGGCTGCCGCCGTGACCGAGCTGGATCGACGCGCGCGCCCCCTCCGCGTGAATCGCCTCGACGATGCGAGTCAGGCCGGGAAGGAACTTGTCGTCGTAGATGCCGAGCTCGTGGAACCTGTGCCGGCCGGCGACCTCCGGCGCCGCCATCTCGACCGTGACCAGGCCGACGCCACCGCGGGCCCTCGCCCGGTAGTAGCCGACGGTCTCGTCGGTCGCGAACCCCTCTCGCGTGGCGTACCGGGTGGTCATCGAGGGCAGCACGATCCGGTTCGGGATCTCCACGGTCCCGATCCGGATCGGGCGGAACATCAGGTCAGCGGGTTGCATCGCCGAGCCCCGACTGGTCGAACGCCTTCGCGAGCTGCACGCGCTCCTCGGCGCCGAGCGGCCGCAGCGGAGGCCGCACGAACGCCTCGTCGATGCGCCCGAGGTGCTCGAGGGCGAACTTCATGCGGTTGTGCCCGTCCAGGAACGGGTCGCGGTAGCAGGCCTCCGCGAGCGGCCAGATGCGGTCCCAGACCGCGCGGGCTCCGTCGAGGTCGTTCGCCTCGACGGCGTTCCACAGCTGCACGTGCAGGTCCGCCACCACGCTGCCGTGCCCGGAGAGGATGCCGTCCGCGCCGACGCAGAGCGATGCGAACAGCGACCGGCTGAAGCTCGACAGCACGGTGATCTCCTTGCCGAGCGCCTTGAGCGCCCGCCAGGTGCGTTCGTAGACGACGATGTCGTTCGACCATTCCTTGATCGCGACGACGTTGTCGATCGTGGTGCAGAGTTCGAGGATCCCGTCGAGCTGGATGCGCAGCGGGGACGTCGTCGGGTAGATGAAGGCGATCATGGGCAGCCGGGTGGCGGCCGCGATCTCGGCGTAGTGCCCCGTCGCCATCTCGGTGCGCAGGTGGCCGCCGTCGCTGAACACGTTGGACGGGAAGACGAGCAGGCCGTCGGCCCCGTCCTCCTCGTGCCGGGCAGCGATCCGTGCGGCCTCCGCGGTGCCGTCCTGGTAGACGCCCGCGATCACCGGCACCTTCCCGTCCACCTCCTCGAGCACGATGGCGAGGACGCGGCGCTGCTCGTCGGCGGTCAGGGTCGCGACCTCGGAGGCGTGTGCGGTGGTCGTGATCCCGCCGAGGCCGTCGGTCTCCACCAGCCACCGCAGGTGCTTGCGGAGATTGGCCTCGTCGATCTGCAGGTCCGCGGTGAAGGGCAGCAGATGCGCCGGGATGACCCCGCGGAAGCGGGTGAGCTCGTCTGGCATGGCGGGAGGTTACGAACGTGCTCGTCACCCCTGCCAATGCCGTTCGAGGAGGCCTCATACGTGCTATGCATAACGGCGATGACTGAACAGCGTGGTTCGCACGGCATCGAGCTCCGGCTCCTGCGGGCGTTCATCGTGGTGGCCGAGGAGCGGAGCTTCACCAGGGCGGCGCAGCGGCTGCTCCTGACCCAGCCCACGCTCAGCCGGGCCGTCGTGGCGCTCGAGCAGGCGCTGGGCACCCGGCTACTCACCCGTGACCGGCACTCGGTGGCGCTGACCGCGGCCGGTGCCCGGTTCCTGGTGCACGCCCACCGCGTGCTCGCCGTCCTCGACGAGGCCGTCGACTCGGCTCGCCGGGCCACCTCCGTTCTGCGCGTCGGCTTCACGTCGGGGGCCACCGCGGAGATCACCAGCCCGGTCGTGCGCGCGTTCGAGGCCGAGCACGCCGAGGTCACGGTCGATCTGCGGCGCTACGACGACGCCGGCGCGAGCCTGGCCGAGGGCAAGTGCCACGTCGCGTTCATGGTGGGCGGGGCCCGGGACCCGTCGTGGGCCACGCTGCTGCTCTGCGAGGAGCCCCGGATCGCCGCGCTACCGGTCCAACACCCGCTCACCAGCAGGGACGTGCTCACCCTGGACGACCTGCGGGAGCATCCCGTCGTGGTCAACGTGCTCGCCGGGACCACGCACCCCGACCTGTGGCGGCCGGGTTTGCGGCCCAGGCGGTTCGTCCGCGTGCAGAACATCGAGGAGTGGCTCGAGGCCATCGCGACCGGGCGCGGGTTCGGCCTCACCCCGGCCGCCACCGGCCGCGTCTACCGCCATCCGCAGATCGCCTACCGGACCGTCTCCGACGCGCCGCCGGTCCCGATCTCGCTGGCGTGGAAGACCGTCGGCGGTCACCCGCTGATCGCGGACTTCGTCGCGGTGGCGGCCCGGTCGGTGCAGGACCACCCGCCGGCGGCGATGGCCGAGGTCGGCCCCTGACCTGGCCCGGTCCTCGCTACTTCTTGCTCTCACCCGCGTCGACGAGCAGCTCGAGGCCGGTCACGAAGCGGGCCTCGTCGGACAGCAGCCAGAGCGCGGCCGCGGTCGAGTCCTTCATCTCGATGTTGTGCGGGATCAGCTGGGAGTCGCGGAACTGCTGGAGCAGCTGCTCCTTGGCCACCCCGCCGAGCTGCACCATCGCGTCGGTCATCGTGGTGTCGATGGCCGCGGGGTGCAGGCTGTTGCAGCGGATGCCCTCGGGACCCAGCTCCTTGGCCAATGCGCCGGCGAGTGCCCGCACGCCGGCCTTGGCGGCCGTGTAGTGGCTCAGCCAGCCGTAGAACTTGACCGACGCGATCGACCCGACGAGGACGAGCGCGGAACCGGCGCCACGACGGCGGAGGTGGGGCACAGTGGCCTTGCAGGTGTAGAAGACGCCGCTGAGGTTGATGTCGATCATCGTCTGCCAGTTCTCGACCGGCAGGTCCCACACCGGCAGGAAGCCGTCGCTGATGCCGGCGTTGGCGATCACGTGGTCGATGCCGCCGAGGGTGGCGGCGGTCTCGTCGGCGGCCGCCTGCAGCCCGGCGTGGTCGCGGACGTCGACCTCGAACGCGAGGGCGCGCCGGCCCATCGCCTCGACCTCCTTGCGCGTGGCCTCGAGGTCGGCCGCGCTCGAGACGGGGTAGGCGGGGTTGTCGACGGTGCCCGCCGACCCGATGTCGACCAGGGCGAGGTCGGCGCCCTCCTCGGCCAGCCGCAGCGCGTGGCTGCGGCCCTGCCCGCGGGCCGCGCCCGTCACGAACACGACCTTGCCGTCGAACCGTCCCATGCTCATCTCCTTCCGGGTGGTGTCATCCATATGTGGTGCCCAGGTACTGGTGGACGTCGGCCCGGGTGACCAGCGGGTAGTCCAGCGGGATCCGTTCGGGCAGCGGCTCGCCGGAACAGGCCTTGGCCGCGGCGACCACCCCCGCGGAGACGGCGACCGGGTAGACCACGGTGGCCTCGTAGCTGCCGTCGGCGACCCGTTCGATCCCCTGTTGCTGGCCGTCGATCCCCGAGATCCGGACGGTGCCCTCGCGGTGCGCGGCCTCGATCGCCTGGATCGCGCCGAGGGACATGATGTCGGCGTGCGAGATGATCCAGTCCAGCTCGCCGTTCGCGTACTTGGAGAGCAGGTTGCGGGTGGCCTGGTAGCCCTGGGTGATGTCGTAGTTGCCGTTGACGTCGTCGACGATCTCGATTCCCGGGTACCGAGCCAGGGTGCGGGTGATCCCGGTGGTCCGGTCGATCGTCGGCGACGCGCCGGGGGTCCCGCTCAGGATCGCCACCCGGCCGCGGCCGCCGAGCTGCTCGGCGGCGTGCTCGGCGACCCGGTCGCCCAGCTCGACGTCCGGGGCCTTGATCGTGGAGAGGACCGGGGCGTTCACCGCGCGGTCGACGGCGATCACCTCGGCGCCGCGCTCCGTGGCCCGCCGCGCCGCCGGGGCGAGGGCGTCCGCGACGACGGCGTCGAGGACCACGACATCGGCGCCGGCGTTCACCACGGTGTCGAGCTGCGAGGTCTGGGTGGTGACGCTGCCCTCGGCGTTCAGCACGGAGAACTGCATCCCCGGGTACGCGGTCGCCACGCGCTGCGCCGCGAGCGCCTGCGCCGCCCCGTACGGGAACGACGTGGCCGGGTTGAGGAACGCCACCTGGCAGCTCACCTGCTCCGGTGGGGTCTCCGACGCCAGCGCGGTGCGGCACTGCTCCCCGCAGAACATGCCCAGCGGGTCGGCGGCCGACACCCCGACCTGCGGTTCCCGCGCCGCGCATGCGCTGGTCAGCGACGCCGCGGCGAGCAGACCGACCAGTGCGCGCCGCGCCCTCACCGCGGCGCCCCGGCCGTCGAACGGCGCAGCAGCCTGCGGACCGCGGTCCGGATCTCGCCGGAGGCGACCAGGACCGCCGCGATGATCACGACGCCCTGCACGATCTGGGCCTGGTAGGGCGAGATCCCGAGCAGGACGAGCACGTTGGCGATCACCGCCAGCACGAAGGCACCGACGACGGCGCCCAGCAGGTGGCCGCGCCCGCCGAACAGGCTGATCCCGCCGATCACCACGGCGGCGATCGCCTGCAGGTTCGTCAGACCGCCCGCGGTCGGCTCACCGGACTGCACGAGCGATGCGGTCATCATCCCGGCGAGCCCGGCGCACGACCCGGCGATGACGTAGACGGCCAGTAGGACGCGGTTGACCCGGATTCCGGACAGTCGCGCGGCTTCCCGGCTGCCGCCCACGGCGTAGATGTAGCGGCCGAAGGGCAGGTAGGTGAGCGTGAGCCAGCCGAGCAGAGCGGTGGCGGCGAACACGATGAACTGCCCGGGGACGGCCCCGATCCCGCCGCTGCCGAAGAAGTCGACCAGGGCGTCCTCGCGGGTGAACACCACCCCGGAACCGCCGGAGACCGTGAGGGCCAGGCCGCCGCCGATCGCCAGCGTCGCCAGCGTCATCACGAACGGCTGGATGCCGAGCACCGTGACGCCGACGCCGTTGACCAGTCCGAAGAGCCCGCCGACCAGTACGGCCAGCAGCAGCGCGAGCGGCGGCGGGACGTCGCCGAGCACGGCGAGGCCGAACACGACGCCGGACGTGGCGAGGATCGAGCCGACCGACAGGTCGATGCCGCCGGTGAGCACGACGAACACCATCCCGACGCTGACGACGCCGATGATGGAGACCTGCTGCAGGACGTTGAGCAGGTTCCCGACGCTGAGGAAGTCGGGCACCAGCAGGCCGAGCAGCACCACGAGCAGGACCAGCAGGCCGATGCGCGGGGCCATCCGGGTGAGCGACCCGGAGCGGGGCCGGCGGCCGGGGCCCGGCGCGGCGCCGTCCTCATCGATCAGCGCAGCCGTACTCATGATCAGACCACCTCCGTCGTTTCGTGGGTGCTTCGTCCGCCGTCCGCGGCCGTGCCGACCGCGAGCGCGACGATCTCCTGCTCGTCGAAGTCCGGGCCGGCGACGATCCCGCCCTGCCGGCCCCGGTGCAGGACGACGATCCGGTCGCAGAGGCGGGTCAGCTCGGAGATCTCCGACGAGCTGACCACCACGCACGCGCCGGCGTCGGCGAGATCGGAGATCACCTCGTGGATGGCGGACTTGGCCGCGACGTCCACTCCCCGGGTCGGCTCGTCGAGCACGAGGATCGACACGTCCGCGGCGAGCCACTTGGCCAGGCAGACCTTCTGCTGGTTGCCACCGGACAGCCCGCCGACGGCGCCCCGGGTGCCCCGGTGCGAGAGCTTGATGCGCAGCCGGTCGACGAACGAGGTCGCGACCCGCTCCGCCGCGGCCGCGGACGCGACGCGCCTGCGCGTCCGGACCAGCTGCGGGATGGCGATGTTCTCCTGGACCGACATGCTCAGGACCAGCCCGTCGGTCTTCCGCTCGGCGGGCACGAACCCGATCCCGTGGGCGAGCGCCTGCGCGGGGGAGCGCAGGGCGACCTCGGACCCGCGGATCCGCATCCGGCCGCTGTCGAGCCGCAGCGCCCCGGCGAGGACGCGGCAGAGCTCGCCCCGGCCCGACCCGCGCAGGCCCGCGATGCCGACCACCTCGCCCGCCCGGGCCGTGAAGCTGATGTCCGCGACGCCGGCGACGCCGATCGACTCGACCGCCACGACCTCGTCACCCGGGCTGCGCGCGTGTCGCGCGCGTCCCGCCTCCGCAGCGGCGGACCCGGCCGGGCGGCCGGCCATCAGCCCCACGAGGTCCTGCTCGGTGACCCCGGCGAGCGGACCCTCCCCGACCAGCCGCCCGTCGCGGAGCACCACGTACCGCCGGGCCACGGCGAGCACCTCGGACAGCCGGTGCGAGACGAAGACGACCGCCGTGCCGGCGGCCCGCAGCCGCTCGACGATGGCGAAGATCCGCTGCACGTCGTGCGGGTCGAGGGCCGCGGTCGGCTCGTCGAGGATCAGCACCTTCGGCGAGGTGCGAACGGCCTTCGCGATCTCCACCAGGTAGCGCTCGGCGAGCTGCAGATCGGCGACGCGCGCTGCGGGCGGGACGTCCACGCCGAGCGAGTCCAGCAGCTCGCGGGCCTGCCGGTGCACCGCGGCCCAGTGCACCAGCCCGGCACGGCGCGGGTAGTCGCCCAGCAGGATGTTCTCGGCCACCGTCAGGAAGGGGTAGAGGCTGAGCTCCTGGTAGACCGCGACGACCCCGTGGCGCGACGCCGTGAGCGGGTCCCCGGGACGCAGCGGCGCGCCGTCCAGTTCCACCGTCCCGGCGTCCTGCTGCTCCGCGCCGGAGATCACCTTCAGCAGGGTCGACTTGCCGGCCCCGTTCTCCCCGAGCAGCCCCACGACCTCACCGGGAACGAGCTCGAGCGACACCCCGTCGATGGCCCGGGTCGCGCCGTACGCCTTGGTCAGGTCCCGTGCGACCAGAACGGGCGGGTCGCTCGTTCCGCTGTCGTGTCCTTCGCCCATTCCTCGCCTCACTTCTCCGTCGAAGCCGTTGGTCCCGCCGGACCGGGATCAGCCCGCCGGCGGCGGCGCGGTGGACTGCCGCAGTCGCAGCTGCCCGGGCAGGATCCGCCGCTGTGGCGCGGCCTCCCGGGACTCGATGCGCGTGAGCACCTGGGCCACCGCCGCGTCCGCGATCGCCTCGATCGGCTGCTGGACGGTCGAGAGCCGCGGTGTCGTCATCGCCGCGAGCGGGATGTCGTCGAAGCCGATGACCGACACGTCCTCCGGGCAGCGCAGGCCCCGTTCCGCGCAGGCGCTCAGCACGCCCGCCGCCTGCTGGTCGCTGCAGGCGAAGATCGCCGTCGGACGGGGCTCCTGCGCGAGCAGCGCGTGCGCCGGCTCCAGCCCTCGCTGCCGGTCGAGGCTCTCCACCTGCACGTACCGTTCGGGCGCGATCCCGAGCTCCCGCAGCGCAGGCTCCGCCACCGTGCGGTACCCGGCGAGCCGCTGCCGGAACACCGACACCGTCGGCGGCGCGGCGATGCACGCGATCCGCCGGTGGCCGAGCTCGAACAGGTGGCCCACCGCGGCCGCCGCACCGGCCTCGTGGTCGCAGGACACCAGGTCGAAGCCCTGCAGCTCACGGTCGATGGCCACCAGACCGAGCCGCCGCGGTACGTCGACGGCCTGCACGTCCTCGGACGGGCAAAAGATCATGCCATCGACGCCACGGTCGGCGAACCGCGTGAGGTAGGCGCCCTCGATGTCCCGGGAGCCCGAGGAGTTGCCCACGAGCACGGCGAAGCCGGCGTCCGCCGCGGCCCGCTCGGCCTCCTTGAGCAGCTCGGTGAAGAACGGCGCGGTGAGATCGGGCAGGACGATGCCCAGGGTCCCGGTCCGTTGGCGCCGCATGATCCGGGCCAGCACGTTCGGCTCGTACTCGAGGTCCCGGATGGCGTCCTCCACCTTCCGGCGCAGGTCGGGGGACACGTCGGCGTGGTCGTTGATCACCCTGGACACCGTCCCGAGGGACACCCCCGCCACCCGCGCGACATCTCTCATGGTCGGCATGGCGCTCACACTGCTCGATCGGGTGCCGTGGCCGCGGGCCGGATGTCCCCGAGCCGGGCCGCGACCGACTCCGCGAGCAGGTCGAGCATGTCCAGGTCGTCGGGCAGCAGGTGTTGGAGGGAGAACCCGGCGGCTCCGGCCTCGACCAGGCCCGTCAGGTGCTCCAGCGCCCGGTCCGGCGTGCCGAGCACCCAGGTCCCGGACCTCTGGGCGAGCCATTCGTCGAGCGGGCGGTCCCCGATGCGGGCGTGCAGCCGCTCGGCCCGCCGCCGGAACTCGGCCTCGTCGGCGCCGAGGACGCACACCGCGGTCACGGTGAGCGGGATCGGCTCGCGGCCGGCGGCGGCGCACGCCTCGTCCAGCGCCGCGCGCAGCGCACGGAAGCTCGCAGGCGTCGGGAACGGGGTGTTCATCTCGTCGGCGTAGCGCGCGGCCAGGCCCGCGCTGCGCCGAGGACCGCTCCCGCCCAGCACGATTCGCGGGACCGGATCGGGCTTCGCGGCGAAGACCGCGTCCCGGAGCTGCTCGAACTCGCCGTCGAAGCGGAACCGGGGGATCTGCGGGTCCCAGAGCCCGCGCAGCACCTGCAGGTGCTCCTCGAGCCTGCGGAACCGCGTGCCGAGATCGTCGAACGGGAAGCCGAACATCGTGTGCTCGGCCTGGAGCCATCCGGTGCCGAGCCCCACGTGCACCCGGCTGCGGCCGTCCACCGCGCCGGCCATCTGCGCGACGGTGGCGGTGACCTTCGCCAGGTTCGCCGCTGGCCGGAACGTCACCGGGCTGACCATCGTGCCGATCGTGATGCGCTCGGTGTCCCGCGCCAGGCCCGCGAGCGTGGCCCACGCATCGGTGGACGCCAGCCCCTCGCCGCCCCACACCGGGGCGTAGTGGTCGCTGCGGTAGAGCCCGGCGAAGCCGAGCGCCTCCACACGGCGCGCCACCGCCAGGACGTCCTGGTAGGTCTCGCCCTCCTGGGGTTCGAGCGTGATGGAGAACGGCAACGGTTCTGCTCCGATCATCCGAACGGCACCCCGCTGCGGATCAGGACGTTGGCGTAGGGCGTCGCCTCGCCGGTGCGGACGATCGCGCGCGCCCGCGCGCTCTGCCGCTTGAGCTCCTCGTGCGACACCCGGTCGAGGTCGCAGCCGGGGAACGCCGCGTGCACCGCCTCGACCGCCCCGGGGCTGGCCCCCTCGGCCTCGGCGGCGACCACGACCTGCTCGGCCACGAGCTCGGCGGCCACCGCTCGCACGACGTCCGCGAACTCCGGGGCGCCCAGCCGGTAGGCCAGGTCGATGCGCGCCACCCCGGGCGGCACCGGGAGCCCGGCGTCCGCGATGACGAGCAGGTCCCCGTGCCCGAGGCTCGCGAGCACGCGGGCGAGCTCGGGATGGATGACGCCGCCGCGCCTCACCGCACACCCCCGGCCGTCCGGTGCGCCGCTGCCGGCGCGGCCGGTTCGACCACGACGCCGTCGGTCGCGCTGCGCCGGGCCGCGTCCAGGACCTCCAGCACGGCCAGCGCGTCGGTCACCGGGACCGGGTTCGGCCCGTCCCCGCGCAGGTGGGCGGCCAGGTCCCGGTAGTAGCCCGTCCAGTCGCCCACGGCGGTCTCGACCGGCTCCGCGGCGACCCCGTCGTGCAGCCGGCCCCACCGCTCGCGGGGCTCGACGCCGCTGATCCCGGAGGCGGGGAGCTCGTCGGCGAGCAGCCGCTCCTCCTGGACGTCCTTGCCGCGCTTGACGTAGGCGGCGCGGGAGCCGCTCACGTGGAACCGGAGCCCCGGTTCGGCCTGCGCCGCGGAGGCGTACAGGTGCGAGCGGACGCCACAGGTGTGCTCGAGGGCGAGGAACACGTCGTCCTCGGAGGCCCGGCCGCCGCGGCCGTCCAGCTCGGCGTGGACGCGCCGCACCGGGCCGAACAGCTGGAGCGCCTGGTCGACGAGGTGGCTGCCGAGGTCCAGCAGCACCCCGCCGCCGGTGCTCGCTGACTCGTCCCGCCACCCGGTGGGGCCGGGGGCCCACCGGTCGAACCGCGACGTGAAGCGGTGCACCTCGCCCAGCACGCCCTCGTCGAGGAGCCGGCGGACGGTGCCGAAGTCGCCGTCCCAGCGCCGGTTGTGGAACACGCTGACGGTGACGCCTGCCCGCTCGGCGGCCTCCAGGAGGCGCTGCCCGTCCTCCGCCGTCGTGGCGAGCGGCTTGTCCACGACCACCGGGATCCCGTGGTCCAGCGCGCGCAGGGTGAGCGCGAGGTGCGAGCTGTTGGGGGTGGCGACCACGGCCAGGTCGAACCCGCCGTGCGCGAACGCGGCGTCGGCGGTCTCGAAGAGCCCGGCGTCGGGGTTGCGGCGCGCGGCGAGTGCCCTCCGCTGCGGGTCACCGGTGACGACGCCCGCGACCGTCAGGCCGGGCGTGGCCCGCAGCAGCGGGTCGTGGATCCACCCGCCGGCGAAGCCGTAGCCGAGGAGCAGGACGCGCAGGTCCGCTGGCTCAGGCATGCTGCGGCTCCGTCGCGTCCTCGGCCGGCAGGTACCGGACCCGGCCGTCGACGACCTCGTGCTCCAGCCGCACCGGGCGCCCGGTCGTGAAGGCGCGGTCGCAGGCCCGCGCGAGGGTGAACGCGGCCAGGGCGTCCCACCCGGTCACGCCGACGGGCTGCGACCCGCGCACCGACTCGACGAACGCCTCCAGCTCCGCGCGGTAGGCCTCGGTGAACCGCTCCACGAAGTCCGTGACGTGGTCGAGGCGGCTGGCCGCCCCGCTCAGCACCGCGACGTTCGTGCGCTGCGACCCGCCGATGCGCACCGCCGCCGTCGAGCCGACGATCTCGGTGGACGCCTCGTACCCGTACCCGGCGACGCGGCTGTTGTCGATCAGCCCGAGCGACCCGTTGGCGAAGCGCACGACGATCGCGGCGTGGTCCACCGTGCCGAGCTCGGCGTACCCCGGGTCGGAGACGCTCGCGCCGAACACCGAGACCTCGACGATCTCGCCGACCAGGAAGCGCGCCAGGTCGAGGTCGTGGATCGTGACGTCGACGAAGAAGCTGCCCGACTGCCGGATGTAGTCCATCGGCTGCGGGAGCATGTCCCGCAACGAGGTCCGGAAGCTGTAGACCTCGCCCAGCTCGCCCTGCTCGGCCAGCTCCTTCGCCCGGAGGGTGTCCGGGTCGAACCGCCGGTGCATCCCCACCTGCAGCGCGACGCCGTGCCGGTCGACGTCCGCGAGCGCCTCGAGCGTCTCCCGCTCGGTCAGGCCCAGCGGCTTCTCGCAGAAGACCGCCTTCCCGGCCGCGGCGCACGCGCGGACCATCTCCGGGTGCGTCGGGGTCGGACTGGCCACCACCACGGCGTCGACGTCGTCGGTCCAGAGCGTGGCCGTGTCGGTCGACCAGGCCACGCCCAGGCGCTCGCCCATCGCGCGCGCCCTGTCCTCGTCGACGTCGATCACGCGGACCAGCTGCGCGTGGGGCACGCGCCCGGCCAGGTTCTCCGCGTGCAGGGCGCCGATCCGGCCCAGGCCCGCGACCGCGATCCGCACCCGGCCGTCCCGACTGCGCGTAGTGCTCATCTCTGCCCTTCTCGTTCGGTTCCCGCTGCCGCCGAGCTCACGCCGACGTCGCATCCCGGAGCGCGGTCAGTCGCTTGACGAACAGCTCGACGAAGCGCGGACCGTCGACGTCGACGGCCACGTCGATGTGGCTGTCGGCGCCGGACCGCAGGTCGGCGATCGTCTGCCCGCTCGTGTACTCGCCGCGGGTCTCCACCCGGACCGGCGTCCTGCGGGTGCGCACCAGGGACGGGTCGATGACCGACCCGACCGCCACGGGGTCGTAGAGGATGCAGCTGTTCTGCCCCGCGGTCCAGGTGAACCGCGGCTCGTCGATGTAGGTCTTGCACATCTGGTGCAGGAAGGCCGTGAACGCGGTCTCCTCGCTGACCAGCGCCAGGAGCTGGTCCTCCGTGAGGACGGTGCCCTTGTTCGGGTTGGTGACGTCCAGGCCGCACGCCGTCAGCGGGATGCCCGACTCGAACACGATCTTCGCGGCCTCGGGGTCGTGCCAGATGTTGTACTCGGCGCTGGGCGTGATGTTGCCCCGGCCGAACTCGGTGTCGAAGCCGAAGGCGCCGCCCATGATCGTGATGGCCTTGACCTTCGGGGCGAACGCCGGCTCCTTGAGGATCGCCGTGGCCACGTTGGTCAGCGGGCCGACGGCGATGATGCGCACCTGGTCCGGGTTCTCCAGGACGGTCCGGATCAGGAAGTCGACGCCGTGCTCGGCGACCCGGCCGCGCTCGACCCGGTCCGCGTCCACGGGGCCGATCCGCTGGTGCTGCTTAGCGTACTCGGCGATCGACTCGTCGTGCAGCCGGCCGTTCAGCGGGACCGACATCCCGCGGGCGACCGGCACGTCCTGCCGCCCGGCCGCCTCGAGCACCCGCAGCGCCGACTCCGTGGACCGCTCGACGGGGACGTTGCCGAAGACGGTGGTCACGCCACGCAGGTCGAGCTCGGGGCTCGCGAGGATCAGCAGGAGGGCGAGCGGGTCGTCGGCGTCGAGACCCGGCCCGATCCCCGGATCCGTGTCAAGGACGACCAGTTCGGCACTGTCGGTCGGCATGGTTCTCCTCCTGAGTGATGAGCGGGGCCGGGGGCCGCCGCACCTCTGGGGCTGACGCCGGGGTCGGCTGCCCGCCGTGTCGAGGGGCGGAGCGGGTGGGGCGGTCAGCAGCGGGCAGCGCCGCTGATGAACAGTTTCATGAACAGTTTCACGGACTGTAGAGGCGCCCCCGGGAGAGGTCAAGGGTCGGGCGCAGGATCTGCTCCGGGCGGGCTAGAGTGGTCGTCTGATCAACGCTGTTGACTTAGTGCGGGGTGGGAAGTGGCCCGGGGCGCGAACCTCTCCGGCGTGAGCAGCTACAACCGCAGCGTCATCCTGGACGCCATCCGGTCGACCGGGCCGATCAGCCGGGTCGAGCTCGCCGCCGCCACCGGCCTGACCGGGGCTGCGATGACCAACCTCGTCCGCAGGCTGCTCGCGGACGGCCTGATCGAGGAGGCGGGGCAGGGCGCGTCGACGGGCGGCAAGCCGCGGACCCTGCTGCGGCTCAACGCCAGCGCGGGGTTCGCGGTCGGCGTACTGGTCGACGTCGACGCGATCTCCTACGTGGTCAGCGACCTGGAGGGCCGCATCGTGGCCCGGGCCAGGGCGGCCGGCGTCGACGGCTCCGAGCCGTTGGCGGTCCTGGACCGCGTCGCTCGCGGGATCCGGCGCGTCCTCGCCCGCTCCGGGGTGCCCGCCGAGCGCGTGCTCGGGGTCGGGATGTCCGCCCCGCGCCCGCTGGACCAGACCGACGGGCGGGCGCTCCGGTCGCCCGCCCACCTCGAGCGGTGGCGGCGGGTGCCGGTGCGGGAGCGCCTGGAGGAGCTCGTCGGGCACCCGGTCCTGCTCAGCAACGATGCCAACGCCGTCGTGCTGGGCGAGCACTGGCTGGCCCCGGACGCGCGGGCCGCGGGCAACGTGCTGTGCGTCTTCCTGGGGGAGCTGGGGATAGGTTCCGGCATCCTGCTGAACGGCAAGCTCGTGCTCGGGTCGAGCCCGCACGCCGGCGAGATCGGGCACCTCTCGCTCAACGTCGACGGCGAGACCTGCTTCTGCGGCAACCGGGGCTGTCTCGAGCTGTACAGCTCGCCGCACGCCGTGGCCGCGGCCGCGCGCGCCCACAACGCCGGGGGAGCGGGTGAGCCGATCGCGCTCGCTACCGGTGGTGGCGCCAGGAGCGATGTCGCGGCGGTGCGCCGCGCGGTCGCGGAGGGCCATCCGCACGCCACGGACCTCGTGCGGCGATCGGCGCGTTACGTGGGGTCCGCGGTGCAGCTGGTGGTCGACCTCCTCGACCTGCAGCTGGTGATCTTCGCGGGCCACGGTTTCGGTGCCATCGGGCACCTCTACGTGGAGGCGGCCCAGGTGGCGCTGCGGCGGCTGGGGGAGACGAAGACCGGCCGGACCTACTCCGTGCGCCTGTCGACGCTCGGGTCCGGGGAGGACGCCGCGGCGGTGGGCGCCGCCGCGCTCGTGCTGCACCGCCACTTCGAGCCGGCGTTGCAGCCGAAGCCCTGACGCAGCCCGAAGCGCATCGTCCCTCCCGTACCCGAGCAGTGCCCGCCGCCAAGGCCGTTGACTTCGTTACTCAACACTGTGTACAAAGTCGACGACTGATGTCGAAGGAGGCAGCGTGAAGCTCACCAGCGGGGAACTCGAGAGCGGCGTCCTGTCGGACGAGAACCTCGAGTCCGCCCGGATGCACCTGCTCGTCCGCGGATACATCGTGCTGGAGGGGGTGCTCGACCGCGAGGAGCTGGACGGGATCCGGGCCCGTTTCACCGAGCTGCTCGGGGAGCACGCCGACCGGACCGATCCCAGCCGGGGCGCCAGCAGGTACGGGATGCCGCTGCCGTTCACCCCGCCCTTCGCCACGACCACGGTGGTGGCCAACCCCCTGGTGCTCGGGCTGGTCCGCTCGATCCTCGGCGACGACGTCGTCTGCTCGTTCTTCGCCTCGGACACGCCGCTGCCCGGTTCGGACTACCAGCACGCCCACTCCGACTCGAAGCCCCTGTTCCCGGAGAAGGACGTGACCGTCCCGCCCTTCGGCTACGTGGTCAACGTGCCGCTCGTGGACTTCCGGCCCGACAACGGCCCGCTGGAGATCTGGCCGTACGGCACCCACATGATCGCCGACACCGCCCTGATCCCGGTCGCGGAGTTCCACGACATCGAGGCCCGGCGGGAGTCGGCCGTCGGGCGGTTCAGCGAGGAGCTCGGTCCGCGGCCGTTGCTGGCGGAGGCCGGTTCGATCATCGTCCGGGACATCCGGATGTGGCACCGCGGCACGCCCAACCGCTCCACCGAGCCCCGCCCGATGATGTCGATGGTCTACAACCGCCCCTGGTACCACCACGGGACCGTGGAGATCGACGAGCAGCTGTTCGGCGAGCTGCCCGACCAGGTCCGAACCCTGTTCCGCACCGCAGTCCTCCGCTGAGCCCGACCGCCCCTCCCGGCGCGCACCCACCCAGACAGGAGTCACGGTATGGAGAGCCAGCGCATGCCTCTGCGCCGCCGGCGGCTGGGATCCGCGGCGGCCGCCGTGGCCACGGCGATCGTCCTGCTCTGCAGCGCCTGCGGAGGCGGTGCCGACCCGCGCGGAGGGCCGGTCGAGCTCACCTGGTACGTCCAGCCGCTCAACAGCACGCCGGTCTTCGAGGAGCTGGTGGCGGCGTTCAACGAGGCCCACCCCGACATCCACGTGAACCTCGAGGTCGGGCCCACCGACGTCGACGTCGTGCGCGGTGCGCTGGCCACGCAGATCGGCAGCGGATCGGCGACGCCGGACGTGTACGAGGGCGACATCATCTGGCCCGCCCAGTTCGCCAGGGGCGGTCTCGCGGAGGCGCTCACCGACCACTTCCCGGAGTCGTTCTGGGACCGGTTCGCGCCGGGACTGGCGGAGGCGGGGCTCGTCGACGGGGAGCACTACAACGTGCCCCTGCTCGTGGAGGCGTCCTTCCTCTACTACCGCGAGGACCTCCTCGAGCAGGCGGGCGTGCCGGTTCCGCGCACCTGGGAGGAGCTGCTCGCCGCGGCCCGGGCGCTGCAGGAGTCGGGCGCGGTGGAGCACGGCTTCGTCTGGCAGGGCGCCACGTACGAGGGCCTGACCTGCGTGTGGGCGGAGATGCTGCGCGACGCAGGTGGCAGCATCGTCGACGACGACTACCAGCGCGCGACGATCAACAGTCCGGAGGCCGTCCGGGCCCTCCGGTTCCTGAAGCAGACCATCGACACCCAGGCCACCCCCGCAGCCGTCACCAGCTTCCGGGAGCCGGAGTCGTTGAACGCCTTCAACGCGGGCGACGCCGCGTTCATGCGCAACTGGAGCTACGCCTGGGCGATCACCCAGGATCCCGCGTCGTCGTCGGTGGTCGGGAAGGTCGGAATGGCGCCGCTCCCGACCTTCGACGGGAGGCCCTACCCCGGAACCTCGACCGCGGGCGGTGGCCAGCTCTACATCAACCCGAACAGCGAGCACCTCGAGGAGAGTGCGGCGCTCATCGACTGGCTCACCGGACCGCAGGCACAGACGCTGCTGGCCGAGGTGGGGAAGGTGCTGCCGGCGAACGTCGAGGTGCAGGGGAGCGCGGCAGCAGGCGGCATCGGCCCGGCGGGGGAGGTGCTGCCCACGCTCGACATCGTCGGTCGGCCGGCGGGCACGGCCGAGTACTCCAAGATCTCTCGCGCGGTCTTCCAGAACATCAACGCCGCGCTGGCGGGGACGGTCCCGGTCGAGGACGCGCTCGCGGCCGCCGAGAGCCAGATCGACGAGGCCCTGTCCAGTGGCCGGTAGCACGGTGGCCGCCAGGTCCGCGGAATCGCATCGGACAGCGGGCCGACCGGTGTCCCGGTCCGGCCGGTCGGCCCGATCGGTTCGGTCGGCCCGGCGCGGCTGGGCGCTCAGCGCGCCCGCCCTCGCCGTGGTCGGCCTGGTCACGCTGGTGCCGATCGGATTCGCGGTGTTCCTCAGCCTGAACGAGGTCAGCGCTCGCCGCGGGTCGGTCGACTTCCGCTGGGTCGGTGCGGACAACTACGTCGACGTGCTCGGCAGCGAGGCGATGCGGCACGCCCTCGCCTTCACCACGCTGTACACGGTGATCAGCGTGGTGATCGAGCTGGTGATCGGCCTGGCACTGGCCCTGGTGCTGGACCGCATGACGGTGGGACGACCGGCCGTGCTGGCGATGCTGCTCGCACCGTGGGCGATGGTCACCGTGATCGCCGGGCACCTGTGGAGCTACATCTTTAACGGCGTCTACGGCATCGCGAACCACATCCTGATCGTGCTGCACCTCGTGCAGGCCCCGGTCTCGTTCCTCGACACGCCGGCGCGCGCGTTCGCCACGCTGGTGGTCGCCGACGCGTGGAAGACGGTGCCGTTCGTCGCGCTGATCCTGCTGGGGGGCCTGCGCGGGATCGACCGGGAGCTCTACGCCGCAGCCAGGGTCGACGGAGCGGGCCCTGCGCGCACGCTCTTCCGGATCACGCTGCCGCTGGTGAAGTCGGCGCTGATCACGGCCGTCGTCTTCCGGGTGCTGCAGGCCTTCGGCGTCTTCGACCTGCCTTTCGTGCTCACCGGCGGCGGCCCCGGCAGGTTCACCCAGTCGGTCGCGATGCTGGCCTACACCGCGATGTTCCAGGACCTCGACCTCGGCGCGGGCGCCGCGATCTCGTCGGTCGCGGCCCTGCTCGTGCTGGTCGTCGTGATCGCATTCATCAGGCTGTTCCGGTTCCAGGTCGACCCCACGGAGAGGTGAGCCCTGCCATGCGCCGTGCGACCGGACGCCGCCAGCTGCCGGAGCCGCTCAGAGCGGTGAACGTCGTCGGCGTGCTCGCGGGCGTCGGGTTCCTGCTCCCGCTGTGCTGGTTGGTGGTGGGTGCGTTCAAGTCGCCGAACGACCTGGCCCGGTTCCCCCCGGTCCTGCTCCCCGATCCGCCGACCCTGGAGAACTTCCGGACCGCCTTCGTCGACCAGGGGTTCACCGGGTTCCTCGTCAACAGCATGGTCGTCGGTCTGCTGAGCACGTGCTGCGTGATCGGTCTGGGCATCCCCGCCGCGTACGCACTCGGTCGCACCACGATGACGGGACGGACGAGCATCCTCGTCGGACTGCTGATCGTCTCGGTGTTCCCGGTGATCGCCGTGGTCCCGCCGCTGTTCGTCATCCTCCGCGCGGCGGACTGGCTGAACAGCTACCAGGCGCTGGTGCTGCCGTACGCGGCCTTCAACCTCCCGCTCGCGATCTGGATCATGCGTGGTTCGTTCCTCTCGATCCCCCGGGAGATGGAGGAGTCGGCCGAGGTCGACGGCGCGTCCACCCTCCGGACGGTCGTCCAGGTCGTCCTCCCGCAGGCGATGCCCGGGATCTTCGTGGCCGCGGTGCTCACGTTCGTCGCCTGCTGGCAGGAGTTCCTGATGGCGCTGAGCTTCAACACGGCCGCGGATCTCCAGACCGTGCCGGTGGGGATCTCCCTGTTCGGCGGCGGGTTCGAGCTGCCGTACGGCACGATCTTCGCCGCGTCCTGCGTGGCGCTGCTGCCGGTCGTCGTGATCGTGGTCCTGCTGCGCCGGTGGATCGTCGGCGGGCTGAGCTCCGGCGCCGTGAAGGGATAGGGCGTCGTGCCGAGTACGCGCGAATTGTTGGCGAACGTCGCCGGCGTCTTCCCGACAAGCCGACCGCGGCACTGCGGCAGCCCGACCGCGACCGACTCCATCGACCTGCCCGAGCAGGTCGATCTCGACCGACTGACGCTCGCGCGTCGACCCGCGGGCGCGGCTGAGCGTGCCCTACCGATGGATCACCGCCATAGCGAACTCGCCGGCCGGTGCGTTGTTCACGGATTTCCACATCGTGTGAAAGGGGGGCGATGTTCTGGGGCGCTGGCCCACAGGAGCCGGACTTCAGCCTCGAGCGGGGACGCTTGCGTCCCGGGGTGCCGCTGGTGCGCGCACGGGGGCGGCTGGACCGGGCCACAGTCCACGATCTCGGTCGCGCTGTCGAGTGGTGTATGGCGACCATGCCCTGGGCGGTCGTTGTCGACCTGACGCGCGTGACGGAGTTGCGCGCCGGTGCCGTACCGAGGCTCGGCGCCTTGGTCGAGCGCGTTCGGGCGGAGTTCGTCGGGTTGCACTTCGTGACGAACGGAGGTGCGGTAGACGGCGTGCTCACCGTCGCGCCGGCTGGGAAGCGGATCATAGTCCATCACAGCATCGCCGCGGCTCAGCAGGCCCTGACCCGCGACCCCGGAGTAACACACGGGTGAGTTCGTCAGATCTCAGGCCTCGATCTGACGCCCCGAGACCTGCTATACGCCGTGCCGGCCCCGGCGCCTCTCGCAACCGGGGCACCGCCACCTCACCGTGGGCGGTGAGCCGCGCCAACATGCGAGCGAGGTGGCCGGGGCCCCGTACGGTTCAGTGGGCCCCGTACGCCTCAACCAGAGCGTCACAGGCCGCGTCAGCGTCGGCGTCGATCGGGCGGCGCGATGGATCTGCGTCGTGCCAGGCGAGGATCTCCCTGGCTCCGCGGGTGAACGGGACGGTGGCGACCCAGCCCGGCGCGAGCCGGCGGACCTTCGCGTTGTCGAAGATCACCGAGTGCGTCGCATCGCCGAGCAGCCCCGGCCCCCACTCGGGGACGGCGGCGGCGATCCGCTCCGAGGCGATGTGCACGAGCTTCGGCTCGACCCCCGCTGCCTCGCCGAGCGTGCGGAAGATCTGGTCCCAGGTCTGCACCTCGTCGCTCGTGATGTGGAACGTGTCGCCGATCGCCCGTGGGTTCCCGAGCAGTGGCACGAACGCCGCGGCGAAGTCCGTGTGGTGCGTCAGAACCCACAGCGACGTCCCGTCCCCGTGTACGACCACGGGCTTGCCGCGCCGCATCCGGTCGATGGTCGTCCAGCCCCCGAGCCAGGGCAGCGACGTCCGGTCGTAGGTGCTGGAGGGTCGCACGAGGGTCACCGGGAACTCGCTGTCGCGGTAGGCGGCGTTGAGCAGCGCCTCGCAGGCGATCTTGTCCCGCGAGTACTGCCAGAACGGGTTGGCCAGCGGGGTGGACTCCGTGATCGGCAGGTGTGCGATCGGCTTCTGGTAAGCGGAGGCCGAGCTGATGTAGACGTACTGGCCCGCCCGGCCGCGGAAGACATCGATCGCCGCCGAGACGTGCTCGGGCGTGAACCCGATGAAGTCGGCGACGACGTCGAACCGGCGGCCTCCGACGGCGGCGCGCACGCTGTCCGGGTCGCGCATGTCACCGGTCAAGGACTCGACGCCCGCCGGCAACGGGCGCGTCGCCGTATGCCCGCGGTTGAGCACCGCGACCTCGAAACCGCTCTCCACCGCCAACCGGACGCATGCCGAGCTGATCTTTCCCGTCCCGCCGATGAACAGGACCGTGACTGCCATGAACTTATCTCCGTCCGTGGAAAGGATTGTCAGCTTCCGAACCCGGCGGCGAGCGCCGTCGAGATCTGTCGGCGCGCGACGATGTAGAGGGCGAACAGGGGCAGGATCGACAACGCGACACAGGCCATGATCGGCGGCACATCTGCGAACCGGTTGCCCTGGAACTCGAACACCGCGAGCGGCAGCGTCGCAGCCCCCGGGCTCTGGGTGAGGATCAGCGGGAACAGGAAGTTGTTCCACGCCGTGATGAAGTCGAAGATCGCGACGGTGGCGATCGCCGGCATGCTGATCGGCACGGCGAGCGACCGGAGGATCCGCACCGGCCCCGCACCGTCGAGCTGCATCGCCTGGATGAGCGAGGGCGGCACCTCGCGCAGGAAGTTGACCAGGATCAGCACCGTGATGGGTAGGCTGAACGCCGCCATCGGGAGGATCAGCCCGAGCAGCGAGTCGTACAGTCCGAGCGCGATGACCTCGATGTAGAGCGGGATCATCAACGCCTGGATCGGCACGGCGAAGCCGATGAGGAAGATCTGGAAGAACAGTCCCGTCAACCGCCCGGCCCGCACGACGATCGCATACGCCGCGAAGACGCTCACGACGACCGCGAGCAGTGTCGCCCCGCCCGACACGATCACGCTGTTGAGCAGGTATCGCGCGAAGCCGCTCTCCAGCACGGCTGCGTAGTTGGCGAGCGTGAGGTCGCCGAACGGGAACCACGGGTTGCTGCTGAGGAACGCGTCGGTGCCGAGCATGCTCACGACCAGCATGTAGTACATCGGGGCCGCGACCACCACGAGCCAGAGGAGGGCGACGACCGTGGTCACCACCGCACCCGGCAGCGATCCCGTCCTCGTCCGGCGCCCGCGGGCCGGCAGCGTCGGTGTTCGCCCGGCTCCGCTCGCCCGGCTGTTCACGAGCGTGCTCATGCCGCTCACACCCCCTCGGCTTCGCTGCGCATCGCGCCGAACCCGGTGACGCGCACCAGCACCAGCGAGATGACGACCGCGGCACCCCCGAGGACCACGGCGAGCACGCTCGCGTAGCCGAAGTCCAGCCCCCTGAAGCCCTCGAGGTACTGCGCGAGCGCCAGCACGCGGGTGCTCTGCCCCGGGCCGCCGCCGGTGAGCGTGAAGATCAGGTCGAAGACCGTGAGCGAGCCGACGATGTTGAGCGTCGAGGACGTCACGATCGTGTGGCGCAGCATCGGCAGGGTGATGTACCGGGTCCGCTGCCAGCCCGAGAAGCCGTCGATGGCGGCGGCCTCGTAGAGGCTGCGCGGGATCTGCCGCACCCCGGCCTGGAACAGCAGCGCGTGGAACGGGATGAACTGCCAGCAGACCAGGACGATGACCGTCCCCATCGCCAGGTTCGGGTCGCCGAGCCAGTCGCGGTCGAGGAAGAAGAACCCGAAGTGCTCCGCGGCGTACCGCACGCCGCCGTTCACCGGCGAGAGCAGCTGGGACCACAGCACGCCCAACGCCGCCGAGGAGACGAGCGCCGGCAGGAACCAGACGGTCGAGAGCACCGCCCGGTGCCGCTGTTGCCCGGCGGCGTAGATGCCGATCGCCACGGCGACCGGCGTCTGGATCGCCCAGCACGCCACCACGAGCACCGCGGTGCGCACGAGGGCGGCGTGGGCGTCGGAGTCGCCGGCGAACCGGACCCAGTTCGCCGCCCCGACCGGGATGATCGGACCGGACCCGCTCCACGACGTGAAGCTCAGCAGGACCGCCAGGACGATCGGGAGCACCACCAACCCGGCGAACAGCAGGACGGCGGGGAACAGGAACCCGCCGGCCCACCACGCGACCCGCCGCCGCGACCGGGCCCGGACGGGGGGCGATGCACGCCGCCCGGTCCCGCCGGTGGCCGCCGCCGTCGTCACCACGGTCACTTCGACTGCTCCGCCAGCACCGCGTTCATCCTGGTCACGAACTCCTGCGGGGTGATGGACAGGTTGAACAGCTCACCGATGTCGGTCATCAACGGCGTGATCACCGCGCTGGGGAGGTCCTGGTCCCAGTACGACTGGAACGACGAGGCCTCCACGCCCATCCGGTACAGCCGCGCGAGCAGTTCCCCGTTCGGCACGTCGCCCGCGGTGAGCGCGGCGGCCCCGCTGTTCGTCAACGGCGTGAAGCCCTGCTTCGCGAGGTAGTCGATGTTGTAGGCCTCGGACGTCGTGGCGGACTCGAGGAACGCCAGCGCTTCCTCCTTCTGCTCATCCGACGCGCGGGCGGAGATGCTCCAGTACTGAGCGGGCTGTCCGACCATCGCCGTAGGGTCACCGAGGCCGCCCGCAACGGTCGGGAACGGCGCCGGGGAGTAATCCGGCGAGTTGGCGAACTCCGGCGCGAACGCGCGCATGTTCGCCAGGTCGTAGTAGAGCATCGCCTGGAACGCGGCCTGCCCGCTTGCCAACTGCTGGTCGGCCTGGCCGCCCTGGTAGCTGATCGTGTTCCAGCCCTCGGCGAAGTAGCCGGACCGCACCATCTGCTGGACCGTCTCGGCCGCGGTGAGGAACGCCGGGTCGCTCCAGGCGTCCGGTTCCATGGCCTTGACCCGCTCGAACGGCTCAGGTCCGCCGTGTCGCAGTACGAGGTACTGCATCCAGATCATGCACGGCCACAGGTCCTTGCCGGCGAGCGCGACCGGTGCCACACCGGTGGCCTGCACCTGGTCGGCGACCCTGATGAAGTCGTCCCACGTGGCCGGTGAGGGGTCCGCCCCGGCGTTCCGCAGCACTGCCTCGTTCTGCCACAACACTTCGAAGTCCGGCCCGGACGCAGGAATGCCGTAGATCTTCCCGTCGAACGTCGCATTACCGAAGACGTCCTTCGCCGCGTACTGGCCCGTCCATTCCGGGTCGGCTTGGAGCTCGGCCGTCAGGTCGGCGACTCCTCCACCATCCACCCATTGGTGGAGCAGCTGCCCGCCGTAGTTGTAGAAGACCGTTGGCTCCTGGTTCCCCGCCATCGCCACGGCCATCTTCTGCTTCCACTGCTCCCCACCGATCCAGGTGATGGAGACGTTCCCGCCGCCCGGGTAGGTCGCGTTGTGCTCGTCGATGATGCGTTGCATCACATCCTGCGCCGACCCCGGCTGGCTGGTGGACCAGATCATGATGTCGGTCCCGCTGGCCGCCGGCGGGCCGATGCTGACTCCGCCGCAGGCGGCCAGCGCCGTGGTGAGGGTGAGGGTCGTCGCTGCGGCGGTTATCCGCTGCAATCTCTTCGTCGAGACCATGGGAAACCGTCCCTGTCAGTGCTTCCGGTGGCTCACGGGAATTCGGTGCTGGTCCGGCCGTCGATCGTGGCGAAACGGAAGAGGCGCTGCATGTGCTCGGGCCAGGCGTCGTAGACCCCACCGCTGATGGTGACGGAGTTGAAGCGGTACCAGGGGTAGTGGTAGGCCAGCGAGAGCATCGGCCGGGGCTGGTCGGAGTTGTTCGGGGTGCCGCGGTGCCACATCCGCGGGTCGCGCAGCAGCAGCGACCCGGCCGGCATGAGCACCGGCTGCGGGTTCAGGCCGGAGACGTAGCGCTGGATCTCGGTCTCCGTGGCGGCCGCAGATCCGCGTTCGAGTGCATCCCGGGCCGTGAGGTCGATGTCGGAGATGCGATGGCTCATCGGCCAGATGTCGGTGGGGCCGTTGTCCGGGCGGAAGTCGACCAGCGGAATGTTGATCTCGTACATGTACGGCGGGACGGTCACCGGGAGGCCGGGGAAGAGCGGACTGCCGTCGCGGTGCGCCGGTTGGTACTGCGACCCGGGAAGGCCCGTGTCGGACGAGAAGTAGGAACAGATCAGGTCGTCCTGCAGCACGTCGCGGAACACGTCGAGCGCGATCGGGTTCGCCAGGACGTCCGGGTCGTCGAACGGCTTCTCGATCGGGAGCGGCACTCCGCCCTGGCGCTGCTTGCCGCGGTTGTCGCCGACCCGCTCGTGGTTCTCCTCGAGAAGGGCGAAGAACGCGGAGCACAGCGCCTCGACCTTCTCTTCCGGCAGAACGCGCTCCAGGATCACGTATCCCAGGATCTCCAGGTCCCGGGCCGCCTCCGCGTGGTGCTCCGCAGAGAGCTTCTGGTTCCGCAGCTCCCGTTCGTCCAGCTTCATGCGAACCGCCTCCTCGTTGATACGGCACCCGCCACCGGGCGGATGACCCTTCTGGAAGATCTTTGATCGAAACAATTTCGGTCGATCTTGATCGGGTTCGTGCAGCTCGTCGTGCTGCTAATCAGAGAATCACCGAGTCCTGCGGTCGGTCAACCCTTGATTGGCGGCCGCGCTGTCGCTAACGTGCAAAAAGTATGCGCGTCCCGATCGAAATATTTTCGGACTGCACCTCTGGGAGTCGACCTTGATCAATAGTCTGGCGGCAGAGACTCCGGACCCCGCCCGCCCGACGCTCGCCGTGATCGCGTCGCATGCCGGGGTGAGCACGGCGACGGTGTCGAAGGTCCTCAACGGCCGGCCGGACGTCAGCGCCGACACCCGGGCGCGCGTGTCCGCGGTGCTACGCGAGCACGACTACCGGCCCGTCGGTCTGCGGGCGTCGTCCGAGCGTCGCGCCGTCGACGTCGTGTTCGACGACCTCTCGAGCCCGTATTCGGCCGCAGTGCTCGCCGGGGCGCTCGACGCCGGGGTCGAGTCGGGGGTGACGGTCGTCGCGCGACGGTACTCGGACGAGACGGACGCAGGGTGGGCGGCGCGGGTGCGGGCCCGCGAATGCATCGGTTACGTGGTCGTGTCGGCGGTGCTGACGCCGACGCAGGCAGACGTCTTCGACGTCCCCGGGGTCCCGCTCGTCGTCATCGACGCGGTCGGCCTGCCACGGAGGAACCTGATGAGCGTCGGCGCCACCAACTTCACGGGCGGGTTCACCGCGACGGAACACCTGATCCAGTTGGGGCACCGCCGCATCGCGCACCTCGGCGGGACGATGGCGATGGCGTGCCACGTCGCCAGGCTGCACGGCTACCGGGCGGCGCTCGAACGGGCCGGCATCCCGGTCGACAGTTCACTGATCGCGAACCTCGAGGGTGACTACGAGGCCGGGGTGGAGCAGGGCCGGGCGTGGTTGGGCCGGCCGGACAGCCCCACAGCGGTCTTCGCCGGGTTCGACCTGTTCGCTCTCGGGGTGATCGAAGCCGCCCGGGCTCGCTCACTGCGGGTGCCGGGGGACGTCAGTGTCGTCGGTTTCGACGACTCGTACGCGGCCCAGTGGTCCTCACCTCCGCTCACGACCGTGCGCCAGCCGCTCCGCGAGCTGGGGGCGCTGGCGCTGCGGAGGCTGCTGCAGCGAGCCGCCGGCGAGGAGATGGGGAGCCACCACATCGAACTGGCGACCCACCTCGTCGTCCGGACCTCGACCGCGCCTCCGTCGGACCCGGGGACGCGCCCATGACGTTCACAATGCGCCGGACGCGGTCAGTCCTCCGGTGACCGCCGGTACGCCGTGCAGAGGAGGGCAGCGCCGGCGACCCGGCCGGAGGCCGCGAGGTACGAGCCGGCGACCAGGTGGTACGGGCTCGTGCGCATCGATTCGTAGGCGTTGGTGGGTGGCGGGCCGGGGTCGACGTCCCACGTGGCGATGGCGCGGTCGAGCAGCTCGACCGCCTGCTCGAGCAGCGCGACCACCCCGTGGTAGCCGCCGTCCAGTTCCCATTCGACGGGCGGCCGGAACGACAGGACGTCCGGCCGGGTCCCGGGCGCTCGCCGGGCGGCATCGGAGGCGAGGCGGTCGACGGCGTCGAGGGAGCGCGTCCAGATCTCCGTGGGGGTGAGGCCGAAGAAGGACATCGCGTACGCCGGTTCGAGCCAGCGGGCACCGGTTCCCCGTGCCCGGATCGCGGCGGTGCGGGTGCGCAGGTCGTCGGCCAGCTTCGCGACCTGCTCCGCGGCGCCGTGCGACTCGTGCGCGCCGTCGGTGTGCAGGTCGACCTCGGGACGCCGCGGCGCGCCACTCTCGGCGAGCTGCCAGGCGACCGCGTTGCGCACCATCACGGCGCTTCCGGGTTCGTCGTCCATCAGGATGTCGAACCCGAACTCGGGGTGGGACCCGAAGAGGACGACCCGTCCATCGCCGCAGGCGCCCGCCACGACGTTGGCGACACCGCGTGCGGCCGCCTCGTCGGCCAGGGTGTCGGATGGCTCCGCGCCGAGGAACGCCTCGGCGGCGGTGAACCGGCTCGTCCGTCCGCGGACCCGCGCGAGGGCCTGCGCGCCGAGGAACAGCGGCCCGTTGTAGTGGGCGATCTCGAACGAGGACGCCACCCCGGCCATCACCGGGTGGTCGGGTGCGACGTTCTCGGCCTCGAGCACGCCGATCCCCGGCGACCGCAGCCCCCAGCTCTCCCCGTCCTCGTTGACGACCGTCGCGTCGAGGAGGCGCATCTCGGTCTGCGCCGGGCACAGCTCGGTGAAGCTCGGTGCGACCGCGGCGGCGCTGTAGCTCCCGGCGCAGGAGCCGAGGTACATGCCGCCGGACCGCACGAACTCCCTGATCGTTCGGGTTCCCTCCGTGCCGAGGGGCTCGAGCTGACCGAACATCGCCCGGTAGCCGCCACCCGGCATGACGAACACGTCGAACCCGGCCAGTGCGCCCCCGAGGATGTCGTGCGGGAAGACGAAGTCCACCCGGTGCCCGGCTCTGCGCAGGACGGCGGCGTGGTGGAACGGGGCTCCGCCGGCGCCGTAGACGGCGACCCGTGCTGATTGCATCTCCTGCTCCTCCTCCAGCCCGGGCTCAGAGCGCACGGGAGACCAGGAAGTCCCGGACCGTCTGCTGGAACAGCTCCGGCTCGTCCGCGGGCGGCGAGTGCCCCGACTTCTCGAAGACCACCAGCTGCGAGCCCGGGATCAGCTCGGCGATCCGCTCGCTGCACTCGACCGGGGTGATCCAGTCGGTTCGCCCGACGGTGACCAGCGTCGGGCAGGTCACCCGGGGCAGCTGCGGCGTGAGGTCGTAGTGGTGCAGGTTCTCGGAGAACGCGGCGTTGTGCGTCGCGTAGTGGTAGTCGACGCCGTCCACCCTGGCGTCGAGGGTGCCGGGGTCGAAGTCGAAGTCGTAGAGCGGCAGCAGCTCGCGCCAGCAGTCGCGGAAGTCGTCGTCGTCCCGGACGCGGCCCTCCATCACGCGCAGCAGCTTCTCCTCGTCGACGTCGACGCGCGTCGACGAGCGGGCGTTGGTCAGTGCCAGGTCGTTGTGCTCGTGGTCGGCCGAGGTGTCCCGGAGCACCAGCGCACGCACGCGCTCGGGGTGCCGGACGGCGTACTCCATCGAGATGAACCCGCCGTAGGAGCCGCCCGCCATGACGAAGGTCTCGGCGCCCGCCCACTCCCGCAGCGCGTCGACGTCGGCCACCCACTGCTCGTGGGTGAACGGCGGGGTGTCCCCGCTCCTGCCGCTGCCGCGCGCGTCGAAGACGATCACGCGGAAGAGGTCGGCGAGCGGCCCGAACGCCGTCTTCGGCTCGTTCTTCGAGCCGAGTCCCGGGGCGCCGTGGTGGGCGATGAGCAGCGGGGCGTCGTCGGCGCCGAGCACCTCGACGTCGAGCGGGTTGCCGTTGATGGTCAGGATCACGAATGGCTCCGATCAGGCCGCGATGATGATGTCGTCGAGGTCGCGCGGGTAGGTGGTGAGCCGCTCGGGACCGTCGGCGGTCACGAGCACGGTGTCGGAGATCCGGTAGCCAGCGTGCCCGGGCACGTAGACCCCGGGCTCGCTGGAGACGACCATGCCGGCGTCCAGCACGGTCGCGTCGCCGTCCTCCAGCCACGGGGCCTCATGGAAGTCCATCCCGATGCCGTGGCCCTGGCGGTGGCGGATGTGCTCACCCAGCCCGGCGTCCCGGATCACGTCCAGGCAGGCCCGGTTGACGTCCCGGCAGACCGCGCCCGGCCGCAGCGCGGCGGTCCCGATCTCCTGCGCGCGGTGGTCGACCTCGAAGTAGCGCAGCTGCTGCGGGGTGGGATCGCCGAGGAAGAAGGTGCGCTCGCTCTCGGCGTACCGGCCACCGACCGCGCCACCGAGGGAGAGGATCACGGTGTCGCCGCGCCGGAGCCGGTAGGACGAGGGCAGGCCGTGCGGGAAGGCCGTGTTGGCCCCCGCGTAGACCAGGCCGCCGGTCAGCATCGGGACGACCACCACGTCGCGGTGCGTCTCGTACATCCACGCGGCTCCGGCCCGCACGACGTGGTCGGCCAGCTGGGACTCCGTCGGCAGCGGGGCCTTCTCGGCGAGCGCCGACCCGATCAGCTCGCGGCCGGCCCGCAGCATCACGTCACCCAGCGCGGCCGCCTGCCGGTGCAGCGCGATCTCCTCGGGCGTCTTGACCAGGCGCAGGGTGTCGACGATGCCGGACAGCTCCCAGCGGACGCCGGGGAAGACGCCCTGCAGTCGTGCGAGCCGGCCCGTCGACAGCGCGGGGGAGTGGCCCCAGCGCCCGGACCGGCCGACGGCACGGGCGAGCGGCTCGAACGGGCTCTCGACGCCCGGGTACTCCGCGAACGCCACGACGTCGTCGACGGCCGCGCCCTGGGCCAGCGCGTGCTCGCGCTCGAGTTCGGGGACGAGCAGCACAGTCCGCTCGGCGGAGATCCACACCGCCGCAGGCCGCTCGTTGGGATGGTGGAAGAAGCCGCTGAGGTAGGCGACGTCGTGCCAGTCGTCGACGACGAGGGCGTCGAGGCGGCTGCGTTCGAGCTCCCGTCGCACCCGGGTGTGCACCTCACGGTAGAAGGACGGCGCCAGTCGCTGGGAGAAGGTCATCGGACGGAGTCCCCTCGGGTGCGCGGGTTGCGTGCGTCGTTGTAGGCGAGCGAGGCGAGGGTGGCGGCGACGACGAGCAGGAGGATCGCCAGCGAGGGGAAGAGCGCCGTCCACCACGCGGAGCCGAGGACGCCGCTGCGCTGGGCGTTGTAGAGGATCGTGCCCCACGACCAGCTCGTGGGGTCGCCGAGACCGAGGAAGGACAGCCCCGCCTCGCTCAGCACCGCCCGCGATGCGGTCAGCACCACCGACACCGCGATGACCGGCGCGACCGCGGGCAGCACGTGCCGCGCCAGCACCCACCGGTTCGGTGCGCCGATGACGTGGGCGGCGTCGACGTAGGTGAGGGTCACGACGGGGAGCGCCTGCGACCGCACGACCCGGGCCACCTCCGGCCAGGAGAACACCGCGATCACCACCACCAGCGTCGAGACGCTCGGCCCGACCAGCGCGGCGACCAGGATCATCAGCGGCAGCACCGGGAGCGAGAGCATCAGGTCGACGAGCACGCCGAGCACGGTGTCGAGCTTGCGGAAGTAGGCGGCTCCGACGCCGACGGCCACCCCCAGCACGATGGCGAGCAACGAGGCGCCCAGCCCGACGGCCACGCTGGTGCGGGCGCCCCAGACCACCTGGGCGAGGACGTCCAAACCGAGGTTGTCGGTGCCGAACCAGTGTCGGGCCGACGGTGGCGCCAGCACCTCGGTGCCGTAGCCGCGGGGCTCGTCCGCGATCAGCGGCGCGGCCACGGCGACGACGGCCGTGAAAACCAGCGCGAGCACGGAGCCGACGCCGAGCGGGTTGCTCCGGAACGCCCGCCAGGTCCGCTGCCGCGGTGACCCGTCCGACGTCGCGCGAGGCGCAGGGGCGAGGCCGTCCGTCGACGCCTCGACGGGGCGGGTGGAGGAGCTCATGAGTGCCGCACTCTCGGGTCGAGGAAGCCGTAGGCCACGTCGGTGGCGAGGTTCGCGACCACGACGGTGGCCGCCAGCAGCACGAACGCCCCCTGCATGACGGGGAAGTCGAGCTGGCCGACCGACTCGTAGATGGCCCGGCCGATACCGGGATAGGCGAAGATCGACTCGGTGAGCACCGCGCCGCCGACGAGGAAGCCGAGCTGCAGCCCCACGAGCGTCACCGTCGGGAGCAGCGCGTTGCGCAGGGCGTGCCTCCACACCACCGAGCGCTCCGGGACGCCCTTCGCCCTGGCCACGTCGGTGTAGTCCTCGCCGAGGGCGTCGATGAGGTTGGTGCGCAGGGTCAGCACGTAGGCGCCGAGCTGCACGAGCACCAGGCTCAGGCACGGCAGGGCGAGGTGGCGCAGGAGGCTGCCGTACGCGGCCAGGCCGTGGACGTCGTTGTCGATGGCTCCGCCGATCGGGAGCCAGCCCAGCCACAGCCCGAAGACGTACAGCAGGAAGATGCCCACCGTCGGCACGAACAGCGACTGGCCGACCACGCCGCCCACCTGGACCGCTCGGTCCACGAGCGACCCGGGTCGCCGGGCCGCTGCCACGGCGAGCGGCAGCCCGACGACCAGCGTGAGCAGCAGAGCGCTGCCGGTGAGGATCAGCGTCCACGGCAGCCGTTCCAGCAGTACGTCCAGGACGGGCACGTTCTGCCGGAACGAAACCCCGAGGTTGCCCTGCAGGAGCTGGCCCAGGTAGGTCCCGTACTGGACGAGCAACGGCTGGTCGAGCCCGAAGTCCGACAGGATCCTGCTCCGCTGCTCGGCGGTCATGGTGGTGCTGGCCATGGCGAGGGCCGGGTCCCCCGGCAGCAGCCGCACCAGGAAGAACGTCACCGTCACGGCGAACCACAGGGTCAGCAGGCCCCGTAGCAGCCGCAACGCGACGAATCGAGCGACGTCCACGACTGGTCCCGCCTAGCCCGCGGTCGCCCGGGCGAGCGACTGCGGGTTGACGATCGACAGCAGCTCGCTCGGCTTGGGCACGAAGCCGGTCCAGTCCGCCGAGACGGCGAAGTTGAACCGCTCGACGTACATGACGTTGTCGTAGACCTGGTCGTGCACGATCCGGGAGATCTCCTGCAGGGGCTCCCGGGCCGCCTCGACCGTGAGGGCTGCCGAGGCCTGCGCCATCAGCTCGTTGAGCCGCTGGTCGTCCACGCCCGCGTAGTTGATGAATCCGTCCGGCGCGAACAGCAACGTGAAGTTCGACTGCGGCTCGTCGATGACCGCCCACGATCCGGCGTAGATGTCGAAGTCTCGGCTGTTGCTGCGGGCGACGTAGGTGTTGCGCTCCAGGCCGGCGAGGCGGATGTCGATGCCCGCCTCGCGGCTCTGGTCGCGGACCAGCTCCGCCCACGTCGAGATCATCGGGTCGGCCTGGTCGTAGATCATCTCGAGGCTGAGGTCGTCGTAGAGCCCGTCGCCGTTCCCGTCCGTGAAGCCGGCGCCCGCGAGCAGCCGCCGGGACAGCGCGGGGTCGTAGGCGTACTCCCGGAGGCTGCCGTCGGCCCACTGCTCGAAGACGGGGGTCAGCACGCCGGAGTTCGCGGAGATCGCGTTGCCCCCGAGCACCACCTGGCGGATCGCCTCGTAGTCGACCGCGTGCGCGAGCGCCTGCCGCACCTCGAGCCGGTCCAGCGGTGGCCGGCGCATGTTGTACTGCATGTGCGCCCAGCCCAGTGACGGCACGGTGATCAGCTGCACCGACCGGTCGGCAGCCAGGTCTCTCGCCACGGCGGGCGGCAGCGCGTTGGCGATCATGTCGAGCTCGCCGGAGCGCAGCGCCAGCACCTCGGTGTTGACGTCCGGGTAGACCCGGAACTCCACCTGGTCCAGCCACGGTCGCCCCGCGTCGGCGAGCGGGTAGTTCTGCACCGCGTCCAGCACGTAGCGCTGGCCGCGCTGGACCTCCCTCAGCACGAACGGCCCGGCGGAGACCCAGTCGGCGTCGTTGGCGAACTGCCCGACAGCCTCGCCCCGGCCGAAGACGTGCTCGGGCACAATCGGCATCCAGAACCCGACGCTGCTGAGGAACGCCCCGTCGGGCCGGCCGAGCGTGAACTCCACCCGCGTGGGCGTCACGGCCTCGGCACGCTCGTAGGCCCCGATCATCCCGGCCACCGTGCCGAGCTCCTCCCGCTTGATGGCATCGATGGTGAAGACGACGTCCTGCGCGTCGAGCGGTTGGCCGTCGGTCCACGTCACGTCGCCGCGCAGCTCCACCCAGGCGGTCAGGCCGTCCTCGGAGTAACCCCACTCGGTCGCCACCGCGGGAACCTTCTGCCCGGCGTCGTCGAGGGTCATCATCGCCGGGTACATGAGGTTGGTGACCCAGGTGTCGGTGCGGCTGTTGCCCACCAGCGGGTTGAAGTTGACGACGTCGGCAGTGGTGCCGATGCGCAGCGTGCGGGCGTCGGTCGGCGTCGCGGTACCGCCGGAGCCTGCGGCGTCCGGGTTCGACGGGACGCACCCGGCGAGCGCGAGCACGACGGCCCCCGCCCCGGTGAGCAGCCCCAGCCGCCGGCGGACGCCCCCCGCCCGTCTCACGTCCAGACCTCCTCGATGACCCGCATCGCGTTGCCGCCGATGACAGCCCGGATCTCGTCGTCGGAGTAGCCGTGGGTGACCAGCCACGCGACGATGTTCCAGAAGCACTCGGCCGGGTTCTCCAGGCCGTCGACGTAGGGGACCCGCTCGTACTCGACGCCCGCGTGCGCCTCACCCAGCGAGAGCGCCCCGGCGAAGAGGTCGTGCAGGCCGACGTGGTCGCCGAACAGGGTGTCCGGCCCGAACGCGACGTGCTCGATGCCGACCAGGTCCACGCAGTAGACGAAGTGGTCCATCACCGATTCGATCGAGTGCTGCGGGTGCTGGTGCGACAGGGTGGTGTGCGGAGCCGCCTCGAGGCCGATCACGCCGCCGCGCTCGGCGCACGCCGTGATGACCTCGTCGGGCTTCATCCGGTTGGTGTTCCACACGCCGCGCGCGCCGGCGTGGGTGATCAGGATCGGCTTGGTGGAGTGCTGGATCGTCTCCAGCGAGGTCACGTCACCGGAGTGCGAGACGTCGATGATGATCCCGAGGCGGTTCATCCGCTCGACCGCGCGCCTGCCGAAGACGGTGAGGCCGCCGTCGCGCCGCTCCTTCAGGCCACTGCCGAGGGTGTTGGACTCGCTGTAGGCGATGCCCAGCTGCCGCACTCCGAAGCCGTGGAGGATGTCGATCCGGTCGAGCTCGTTCTCGATCGGGGTCGACGCCTCGAGGCCGGCGATCAGGGCGATCCGGCCGGTCTCCTTCGCCAGGTGGATGTCGGCGACCGTCTCGGCCTTGATCACGAAGTCCTGGTGGGCGAGGTCGGAGAAGCGCAGGCCGAGATCGGCGATGACGTCGGTCCACTTCCAGCCCGCCTGGCTGGTGACGCAGGCCGTGCCGTCCATGAAGTTGTCGAACACCGCGGTCATGCCGGAGCGCGCGAGGCCCTCGTAGCCGGTGCGGTGCCGGCCGGTGCGGTTGTAGTCGATGGTCTCGGTGATGTCGCCGGGGAACCGCGAGGGGTGGTCGTGGGTCGACACCACGATGTTGTCGGTGAGCAGGCGCTGCACCCGCTGCCGGTCCGCCGTGGAGAGCTCCGGTCCCTGGTAGGGCGCGACCCGGTCGAGCTCGGGAGCCAGCTGGAAGGAGCGGTAGTCGCGTCCCTCCTCCAGGTAGCTGTACGAGCGGTAGCCGGTGTAGCGCTTGGCGGGTTCGAGCACAGGTGGCCTTCTTCCTGGACGGAGCTTTCGCTGGCGCCAAGATGGCAGATATCCTCATCCCACTCAAGAGTGTCGGCGGATCGCTGCACCAGAATGAGATCGGTCGGCGCAACTCGACAAGATCAGCAGTGGCCCCGGATCGGGGCGGTAGGACGTCGTCCGGGAAGGTGGGTCCGTGACCCGGGGCCAGGCAGCACTCGACACCCTGGACCGCTGCATCGTGGCGGCCCTGCAGATCCACGGACGGGCGAGCTGGCAGCAGATCGCCAGAGCGGTCGGGGCCTCGGACTCGACCGTCGCCCGGCGGGTGAACCGCCTGTTCGGCGAGGGCCTGGTGCGGGTGGCCGCCTCGATCGACCCGCTGGCCTGCGCCCAGGGCTACCCCGTGGTGGTGCAGATCAGCTGCGAGGCGGGCGCCGCCACCACCGTGGCGCGACGGATGGCCGCCCGCCCCGACGTCCGGTTCGCCGCGCTGATCACGGGTTCGTTCGACGTGGTCATCGAGCTGATCGTCCGGTCGCAGACCGAGCTGGCCCGCGTGCTGTTCAGCGAGATCGACCGCGAGCCCGGGATCCGCTCGACGACGACCGAGAGCGTGCTCGCGCACTACAAGGTGGCCCGCGTGTGGTCGTACGGAACGCTGCCCGACGAGGCCGCCGAGGCACTGGCCGCCGAGCGGGGCGCGGTCGAGCCCGGCGAGCCGCGGCCCCTCGACGAGCGCGAGCAGGCGATCGTGGACGTGCTCGCCGACGACGCCCGGGCCGGGTACGCGCTGATCGCGCAGCGGGTCGGCAGCAGCGAGTCGGCCGTGCGCAGGCGGCTCGACGGACTGATCCGCGAGGGCCGCGTCCGCTTCACCACGATCGTCGAGCCGGAGCTGCTCGGCTACGGCGTGAAGGCGATGTGCTGGCTGGGCGTGGACCTGCGAAACCTGGAGGAGGCGGCGCGGGCGCTGTCGGCCCGGCCCGAGGTCCGGTACGTCGCCACGACCGCCGGCTACAGCGACATCACGGCCGAGGTGGTGCTGCGCGACCAGCAGGACATGCACCGCTTCCTCACCCAGGTGCTCGGCGCGCTACCGGGCCTGCGGCGGGCCGAGGTCGGGCTGGAGCTGGCCACCCTGAAGCGGGCGTTCGTGATCGACGAGTCCGCCACCGCCTTCTTCGACGCCCCGTCCGGGACGCAGCCCGCCCCGGGCCCACCCCACAGAGCAACTCCCCAGTGAGGAGCACCGGCATGACCGAGACCGCGTTCCGCAGGAGCCCGGCCCGCGACGAGCAGCCCGCGCTGGCGCTGCGGAACGTCTCGGTGACGTTCCGGGTCGGAGGAGCGGCGGTGGCCGCCACGCGGGACGTCAGCCTCGCCGTGTACCCGGGGGAGATCCTCGCCGTCGTCGGCGAGTCCGGATCGGGCAAGAGCGTCAGCGCCAAGTCGGTGCTGGGGCTGCTGCCGCGCACCGCCGACCGGGTGGGCGCGATCGATGTCGGGGGAGAGGACGTCACCGGCTTCGACGAGGCCCGGCTGCGGCAGATGCGCGGCCGGGACGTCGCTCTGGTCTTCCAGGAACCGATGACCGCACTGAACCCGGTGTTCACGATCGGCCGGCAGATCACCGAGATGCTCCGGCTCCACACCGACCTGTCCCGGTCCGCCGTCCGGGCGCGCGCGGTGGAACTGCTGCGCCTGGTCGGGCTGCCCGACCCGGAGGTCCGGGTCCGCTACTACCCCCACCAGCTCTCCGGCGGGCAGCGGCAGCGGGCGATGATCGCGATGGCGATCTCGTGCGATCCGCAGGTGCTCATCGCCGACGAGCCGACCACCGCCCTGGACGTCACGGTCCAGGCCGAGATCCTCGACCTGCTGCGCGACCTGCGACACCGGCTGACCTCGGCGATCGTGCTCATCACCCACGACATGGGCGTCGTCGCGGACGTGGCGGACCGGGTCGTGGTGATGAAGGACGGCCGGGTCGTCGAGGAGGCGCCGGTCGAGGAGCTCTTCGCCGACCCGCACCACCCCTACACGCGCCGGCTCCTGGCCGCCGTGCCGCACCTCGGGAGCCGCGCGGATCCGGGCCGGATCCTCGATGTGGCCGGACCGGCCGCGCAGGAGCCCCCGGACCCGTCCGGGCCGGAGGACGAGGGCGGGTCCGACCGCACGCTGGCGCTGAGCGGTGTGGTCGTCGACTTCCCCGGCGGGCTGGGGCGCCCCGCGTTCCGGGCGGTGGACGGCGTCGACCTGCAGATCGGCCGGGGCGAGGTGCTCGGGCTGGTGGGGGAGTCCGGCTCCGGCAAGTCGACGCTCGGCAGGGTCGCCGTCGGGCTCCAGCCGGCGACCGCCGGCTCCGTCGTGGTCGCCGGGCAGGACATCACGCGAGCCACGCGGCGGGCGCTGCGCCCGCTGCGCCGCCGCGTCGGGATGGTCTTCCAGGACCCCGCGTCCTCGCTCAACCCCCGGTACACGATCGCGGAGAGCATCGGCGAACCGCTGCGGCTGCACCGGGTGGCCGGCTCCCGGAAGGCCGTGGACGACCGGGTGGACGAGCTGCTGGAGAGCGTCGAGCTGCCGGCGTCGTGGCGGAACCGGTTCCCGCACGAGCTCTCCGGCGGGCAGCGTCAGCGGGTGGCGATCGCGCGGGCGCTCGCCCTCGACCCGGAGCTGCTCGTCGCGGACGAACCGACGAGCGCGCTCGACGTGTCCGTGCAGGCCACGGTGCTCGACCTGGTCCTCGGCCTCCAGGAGCGGCTCGGCTTCTCCTGCCTGTTCATCAGCCACGACCTCGCCGTCGTCGAGCTGCTGGCCGACCGGATCGCCGTGATGAACAAGGGGAAGCTGGTGGAGCAGGGTGCCCGGGAGCAGGTGCTGCGCGCCCCCCGGGATCCCTACACGCGCAGGCTGCTCGCCGCGGCGCCGGTCCCGGACCCCGTCGAGCAGCGCCGGCGCCGCGCGGAGCGCGGCCACGCCGGCTGACCGCACGGCGCCGGCCCCGGGAGCGGCTACCTCGCCGGGACGACGAGCTTGTAGACCGAGCTGAAGAAGCTGAACAGGGCGTCGCCCGCGATGACACCGGCGGCCATCACCGTCATCGTGCTCTCGGCGGACGCACCCCGGAGGCGGGACACGAGGATCCGGATCGTCAACCCGGCGAGCACGGCGAAGCCCGCCGACGGGTTGGCGACGAGGAGGCCGGTGGCCAGCAGGACGCCGACCTGGCGCCGCGGCCCGCCGACGAGCTGGACGAGCGCGCCGGGGATCGCCCACAGGAACATCGGTCCGATCACCGACGCGTCGACGCCGCTGTCGATGAGCTGGGCGAAGACCCGGTCCACCGGGGGGAAGAGGTCGCGGCTGAAGTAGAGGTCGTGCGCGAACCACACCACGACGCTGGACAGGACGAGGGTCACGAGGCTGATCAGCAACTGCTGCTTGCGGCCTTCGACCTCGTACGCCGTGGCGAAGCCGCGGCCGCGCAGCAGCCAGCCGGTCTTGAGGTCGTAGCCGGCGTCGGCGAACGCGGGGCTCCCGGCGGCGACGAAGCCGACCAGCAGCACCAGCGCCACCGGCGGGTAGCCGAGCACGATCCCGAGGATCAGGAAGATCAGAGCGATGGCGAACGAGGGGAACCACCCCGCGTGCATCGCGGAGAGGCCGACGATGAACTCGGCGGCGAGGCAGGCGACGGCGGCGAACAGCAACCAACCGAGGAACTGCCCGAGTGGCATCGCGCTGACCAGCCCGCTGATCACTGCGATGAGGAGGCCGACCCCCAGGTAGGCGACGAAGCCGGCGATCATGCCGGTGCGGGCGTGCCGGTCGCTGCGCAGCAGCGGCCCCGCGGCGAGCGGATCGGTGGTCGCGGGCGCAGCGGAGCCCCCGGGCTCGCCGGCGTCGGAGCCCGCCGGGGACGCGGGGACGTGTCCGCTGTCCGAGCGCTGTCGGCGGGAGACGATCACGATCGCTTGTCCGAGCGCGACGACCCCGGCGCCGATCATCATGCCGTGCGGGAGGTAGTTCGCGGCGAAGTCGTAGCCGATCAGGCCGGGCAGGTAGGACGCGGCGAGCAGACCCACCCCGAACGCCATCAGCGCCATGACGTTGCCGATGAAGGCGACACCGAAAGCGGACATCGGAATGCCGACCGCGCTCCCGGCGCCGCCCAGCAGGAGGCCGTAGACCAGCAACCGCGCCCGCTCACCGCCCTGGTCACCGGCGGCGATCGCCTCGGCAGCAGCCAGCCCCGGGGGCCAGGCGTTGCGGGCGGGGAAGATCCGGCTGTCGTACATCCAGTACAGCATCAGCAGATCGATGGTCATGGCGAGCACGGCGCCGACCATCACCGGGAGGACCAGGTCCGGCCGGCCCGTCAGCACCGGGATGCCGATCGGCAGCAGCAGGGAGTTCGCGGCGGTGAACGTGGCCGTGGAGATGCTCGTCTGCACGAGGTTCTGCCGGTGCACGTCACGGAACCTCTGCATCACCCGCAGCGGGAGCCGTGACACCAGGATCGCGACCAGCACGCCGATGATCGCCGTGCTCGGCGTGATCCCCAGGGTGGTCAGGATCTGCATGCCGATGACGGCACCGAAGGCGGCGGTGACGATCGACAGGACGAGCACGGCGGGCTCGAAGGCCTTGGGGTGCGCGGGGGCCTGGCTCTCGGACGTCGTTCCGGCGTCGGCCATTCGGATCCTCCGGGAAGGAGTGGGGATGCGGTCAGTGCCCGAGCGCTGCGCAGACTGCGTGTCCGGCGGCGAGGACCGGGTCGACCACGACGACCCCGTGCCGGTCCCTGATCTGCTGTGCCAGCCCCAGACTGGTCAGGCCGGTGCAGGCGAACGCGATCACGTCGGCGCCCGCGGCCACGAGGTCGTCGCTGGCCCGCAGCGACCCGGCGGCGCCCTCCGGGGTGTAGAGCTCGGTGGCCCGCGCCACCCCGCGCGGGGCGACGGTGCCGACGATGCGCTCGCCGAGCGCCAGCCGGTAGGGCTCGGGCGGCTCGTCGAGGATGCCGAGCACCCCGACCCTGGTCCCGAGCGCAGCGGCCAGCGCCGCCGTCGCCGACCCGGCCCCGATCACCGGCACGTCGACCACCGCACGGGCCTCGGCCAACCCGGGATCCGCCGCACAGCTGATCATGACCGCGTCGGCGCCGTCCCGCACCAGCTCGGCCGCCAGCTCTGCCACCTTCGGCGCCGCGGTCCGATGGGTCGGCTCGTCGTGCACCCCGTGCGGCTGGTCCGGGATGCAGCGGTCGATGGTGCGCACCGCCAGCGCCGCCTGCAGCTCCCGCCCGTGCGCCTGCAGGGCGTCGGGGTCGGTGGTGCTGAGCACGCGGACGACGCCGATCACCGGGGTGCTCATCGGCCCGCCACCTCTCCGGCGAGCCGCGCGACGAGCGTGCGCGCCAGCAGCACGGGGATCCCCGCGGCGGACTCGGCGGCGTCCTTCATGCGCGACGAGTAGCCCATGCAGTCCAGGACGACGAACCGGGCCCCGCGCGCGCGGACCTTCTCCGCGGCCCGTGCCACCGCCGTCTCCGGGTCGCCCAGGTAGGGCGAGGCAGCAGCCGGGACGACCTCCCGTCCGCCGCCCCACTTGCGCTCCATCATCGTCAGCTGCCGGTCGTCGGGGCAGAGCGCGGCCAGTGGGGCCGAGCCCACGATCCCGTCGACGCCCGCGGTGAGCAGGCGTTCCGCGTACAGCACCGGACGCCGGGCCGGCACCTCCGGGAAGCTGCCGGTGCAGACGACGAGCGTCGCCGCCACGTGGTCGTCCTCGGCCCGAGCGACCGCTTGCTGCACGAGCGGCACGATCGCGGCGTGCGCCACCGAGACCGTGGAGCCGTCCGTGAGGCGGGTGACCAGCACCTCGTCCGTGTCGGACGGGGCGAGGGCCTGCACCGCGCCTGCGTCGAGACCGTCGAGCGCTCCGTGCTCGACCAGCTCGACGTCACCGAGCACCGGGCGCATGTCGGCCGTCATGTCCGGTCGCGGCGATTGCCCGATGGTCACGAGACCCAACGTGCGGGGCATCGTCGGTCCCCCCTTCCACGGTCGGCTGAACGGGGATCACCTGATCACAGGGCTGGTGGAGTGACCATGGGCGAGCGGCACAGCCTGCGGGCGGCAGCTGTGCCGGCTGCCCAGGCCAGGGTCAGCCCTGCTCGGCGGACAGCGCCCGGCAGGCGAGGTGCAGGGCGAGGCGCGTGTCGGGATCCTCCAGGTCCACGCCGAGCACCGAGGAGATCCGGGCCAGCCGGGCGGTGACGGTGTTGCGGTGGACCCCGAGCACCGCCGCCGTCTCCAGGACGTGCGAGCCGCTGTCGAGGTAGGCGAGCAGCGTCTCGACCAGCGACCCGCCCTGCTCGCGCAGCGGCCGGAGCAGGTCGCGGGCCCGCGGCGCGAAGGCCTCCGTGCGGGTCGTGGCGAGCAGCAGTTGCGCGGCGCCGAGCTGGTCGACGTGCAGGAAGTGGCCTGTCTGCGGTCTGGCCTGGGCCACGCGAGCCGCGTCGCCTGCCGCCCTGATGCTCGCGACCATGCCGAGCGGGCCGGACTCCGCGCTGCCCAGCCCCAGCGACGTCGGCAGCTGGGCGGCGAGCGAGCGCTGCACCTGCCGGAACCGGTGGACCAGGTCGCGGACCTCGTCGATCCCGTAGGGGCTGGGCGACGTGCACCACCCCGACCAGCCGTCGACGGTCTCGGCCACGACCGGGTCCAGGCCGTGGCGGTGCAGCACGGTGACGACGTCCGTGGTCTCCGCGACGACGTCGGCGGTGCCGAGCGCGCGGATGTGGTAGCCGACGTGCCAGCCGTCGATCCGCCAGCCGAGCTCCAGGATGCGTCGGCGGAAGGCGCCTGACGGCTCGTCGTCGAGCTGGAGCAGCTCGGACAGCAGACCGGCGCGCAGTCGTGCGTCGCGTTCCAGCTCGACGCGCCGGATCGCGGTCCAGCGCTGCAGCGCGCTCGCACCGGCGGTGAGGAGGTCGCGCACCGTCCGTTCGCGTTCGGAGTCGGTCGTGGGCAGGCGCGCGGTGACCCACATGGCCGGAGCTGTCGCGTGCGTGGTGACCGGAACCCGGATCAGCCCGGCTCCGTCGCCCGGCGGGCTCGGGGCACCGGCGAGCGCGCGTTCGCTCCCGTCCTGGACGTTCACGTCCACCCCGGCCAGCGCCGACAGCACCGCCACGACGTCCTCCGGTGACCCGGCCCGGCGCGCGAGATCGCGGTGCGCCGCGAGAACCGCTGCGGCCCGCTGCACCTGCGGAGCAGCGATGCACTCCTGGACGGCGAGCGCGGCGGCCAGCACGTCCCGGGTGGTCTCGAGGACGGGGAGCCCCAGGTGGTCGGCGAGGGCGCTGGTGGGGGCGGCGAGCGACCCGTTGGCCGGCACGACGAGACCGGCGGCGCGCGCCTCGTGGGCGCGGCGCATCAGGACGTCGGCCCGCCACCCCGCCGCAGCCAGGTCGAAACCCGTGAACAGCAGGGCGTCGGGGGAGAGGGCGGTGCTGTCCACCGCGGAGACCATGCCGACCGAGCCGGCCCGCCGTCGGCTGCCGTCCGCGCCCGCCACCAGCCGCAGACCCAGCTCCTCGCGGGCGACCAGCGCCGCGACCGTGGGGCCGGGCGTCATCGCAGCTCCGCCGGTCGGGTCGTCGCGAGCCCGAAGGCGGCGGCATCGACGAGGCGGCGGTGCGCCGGGACGTCCCAGAACGGCGGGGCCGCCCACCGCAGCAGCGCCACGTCCGAGCCGACCCGGAGCTCGTCGCACCCGATCACGCGCATCGACCGCGCATCCACGCAGGTGATGATGTCCGGCGTCTCGGCGACGAGCGCTCCGTCGCGGATGGCCAGCAAGTACTCGTTGGCCAGTTCCAGCCGGAGGACGGAACCGGCGCGGTGGTCGCGCACGAGGGCGTTCCCGCCTGCCGTGGACCTGGCGACGGCGTCGACCCGCCCGCGGGCGAGCACCGAGGCGGAGGTGGCCTCCGCGAGGACGTCCACGACCGTGGCCGGGTCACCGCGGTGCTCTCGCTCGGCCTGCTCGAGCGCCCGCCCGAGCGCGAGCGCCCGGCTCAGCGTGGCGGCGACGACGCTGCCGGCGAGCTGCTCGCCTGCGAGCGGTGGCAGGGCGACCGCCGCCCAGCCACCCATCTCGGGCAGCAGCGAGCGGAGCATGCGTTCCAGCCTGGCCGGGGACGCCGCGTGCAGCAGGGCCGAGCTCCCACTCGGCGACGCGACGGCCGCCGCGCCCAGCTCCGTCCCCGCGGCCACCGTCGAGATCTGGTCGAGGCGCGGCAGGGCCCGCCCCATCAGGTCGCAGTCGACCAGGTCGAGGCCGGTGACGGAGGCCACGAAGCAGCCGATGAGGCCGTTGACCCCCGCGCCTTCGAACGGCATCAGGAAGTCCGGGCGCCGGCCGGACCGCTCACTCATCGCGGTGATCGCCGCGCTGAACTCGGTGCCCGACAGCAGGACCTCGGTGAGCGCCGAGCTCGATCCCATGATGCCGACGGGGACGACCGAGGAGCCCGCACCGACCGCGTCGACCGGGACCAGCGACACCGGTCCGTGCCGGTCGAGAACGCTCCTGAGCAGGTCTCCCACCGCGGGCAGGGGTCCGCCGCCACCCGAGCCGAGCAGCGCCGTGCCCAGCTCCAGGGCCCGGACATCGGACGCCCCGACGCTGATCGCCATCTCGGGATCCTAGAGGCGCCGCACGCCCGGCATCCGCGTACGAGCGCGCTCGAGAGCGAGCGTCAGCCGACGGGGAGGCGTTCCTCGAGAGGGACGAAGTCGTCGGTCAGGCCGAACGCCGCGGGGCCGAAAGCGCCCAACGCCGCCTCCGTGCGCATGACCGGCGGAGCGGCGATGCCGATGACCGCGACCCGCTGTCCGTAGCGCATGGCCTCGGTCGTGATCGCCTCGCCGGACTCGATGTCGAGGACGCAGATCAGGTCGGGCACCGTGCACAGCATGCGCCCGTCCCGGGTCGCGGTCAGGTGCTCGTTCTGGAAGACGATCTCCAGGCGCGAGTCCTCCCCGAACGCGGAGACCGTCGCCCGGCCCCGGACGAACCCCCCGTCCGTGAGGCGTTCGACGTCGATCACCTTGCCACGGAACAGCACCCGCAGGTGCTCGTAGTCGGTCGCGGCGATGGTCTCGGCGAGGGCGTCCATCGGGTCGCGGTGCTCGGCGCGCGCCTCGCGCAACGCACGCCCGATCCGCATCGCCACCGTCAGGCTGCCCCGGACCGCGGTGTCCTTGACCTGCTTGCCCGTCATGGTGAACTCGGTGATCTGCGCGGCGCCCCCCAGCCGCATGGTCACCCCGCGGGCGAGCCACTCCATCCGGTGGTTGTCCGGGCCGGTGTCGATGATGATGCTCTCCCCGGCGACGCCGGCGAGCGACATCGGCGAGCCCGGTACGCCGTAGGCCGCGAAGGTCTTCATCTGCAGTTCGGGGAACGCGCGTCCCATCCCGTCGCCGTCGATCACCGGCAGGCCGATCTGCGCCGCGATGAGCAGCGGCACCATCGAGTTCATCCCGCCGACCTCGACCGGGATCACGGCGTCGGCCGTGCGGCCGAGGTGCCGCTCGATGGCGCGCAGAGCGGCCACCGGCGCCTCGACGCTGGGGATCTTCTCGTTGCTGATCGTCGGCGCGCCCATCCCGGCGACGGGGACGACGAACGCGTCGTCGGGCACCTCGTCGACCGTCAGGACGGTCACCTCACCCGGCCCGCCGGACAGCGCGTGGGCGACCATCGCCCGGCCGAGGCGCGGGTCGCCGCCACCGCCGGTGCCGAGCACGGCCGCCCCCCGGGCGAGGTCCGGCAGCTCGTCCCGCGTGATCACGAAGCTCATCTGGAAGTCCTCTCCGGCTCAGGCCGTGTGCAGCGTGCCGACGGCCTTGACGTGGACCCGGGTCGCGTTGCCGGGCAGGTACGCCAGCGGGACCTCGTCCACCTCGACGATCTCCACGGTGGACGGGGCCGCGCCCGCCGCGATGGCGCGCTCGACAGCGAGGTTGCGCGCGTCGTCGAGCACCGAGTCGCGTGCTCCGGGTGCGACGGAGTAGACGCGGTCGATCTCGCCGCTGACCTGCGCGATGGCCGCACCGACGGCGTTGGCAGTGGCGAAGTGGTCGGGACGGCTGATCGTGGTGCCGTCCACGCTCTCTGGGAGCAGGATCGAGCCGCCGCCCACCGCGACGATCGGCAGCGGATCCGCCCCGGTCCGCATCCGGTCGACCGCGTCGAGGACCTCGGCGCTGATGTGGTCGAGCACGGTGGCGACGAGGGAGCGGTCGAGCCCGGCGACCCGGGAGGCGTCACCGATCTCGGCCCGCCCTGCGGCGACCGCGATGTCGGTGGCGGTGAGCGTGGAGCCGCCGAACACCAGGGCGTCGTGGGCCAGGCGGTAGCCCACCGACGTGGGGCCCAGCGGCGGCGTCGCCCCCGGGGCGTGGACGTGGCTGCCCCCGCCGATGCCGACCGAGAGCACGTCGGGCATCCGGAAGTTGGTGCGCACGCCGGCGACGCTGACGTCGATGTTGGACTCGCGCGGGAAGCCGCCGCGCAGAACCCCGATGTCGGTCGTCGTACCGCCGATGTCGACGACCGCGCAAGTGGTCTGCCCCGACAGGAACGCCGCTCCCCGCATCGAGTTGGTCGGCCCCGAGGCGAAGGTGGCCACCGGGTACCGGCGGGCGTAGTCGACGTCCATCACGGTGCCGTCGTTCTGGCTCAGGTACAGGGGCGCGTCGATGCCCTCCGCCCGGATCGCGGACTCGAGCCCGTCGACGACCTGTCGGGCGAGCAGCCGGAGTGCGGCGTTGATGATCGTCGCGTTCTCCCGCTCGATCAGCCCGACCCGGCCGATCTCGTGCGAGAGCGACACCTCCAGCTCGGGCAGCTGCCCGACCAGGATCTCGGCCGCGCGCCGCTCGAACTCGTCCGTGACGGGGGAGAAGACGGAGGTGATGGCGACGCTCCGGATGCCGTGCTCCCCGAGGTCGTCGGCGACGGCCTTCAGTTCGGCCTCGTCGAGTTCACTGATCACGCGGCCGTCGAACTCGTGCCCGCCGTGGCACAGGTACTGCCGGCCGCTGATCGCCGCCACCAGGCTGTCCGGCCACTCGGTCATCGGCGGCAGGGCGCTCGTCGCGGGCAACCCCAACCGGACGGCGGCGGTCGGCGCGAGCCGTCGGTGTTCGACCAGCGCGTTGATGAAGTGCGTGGTCCCGATCATCGTCGCGGCGATCTCACCGGCGTCGAAGTGCCGCTGCGCCCGGAGCAGGCCCAGCGCCTCGGAGATCCCGTCAGTCACGTTGTGTGCCGTCGCCGTCTTCACGGCCGCGAGGACCCGGTCGTGGTCCATGAGTACGGCGTCGGTGTTGGTACCGCCGACATCGATGCCGATGCGCAATCGGGCCCTCCTCGCAGATCGTCGCCGGTGCGTCCACGCCGGCCGGCCTGGTCGCACGCTATGCGAGGGGGCGAGGAGCGTCACCGTGCAACAGGCCCGGTCCCCGGGGGCAGGCCAGTGCCGCCTGCACAGCCCGGGCACTCGGGGGAGCCGGGAGCGGGGCCCTTCGGTGATCTCGTCCCGCCCCGACCTCCGCCGCTCAGGACGGGCGGACCACGACCTTGCCGATGTGTTCGCCCTCTTCGATGATCCGGTGTGCCTCGGCGATCTCCTCGAAGGGGAGCGCCGCGTGCACCAGGGGACTGGCCCCCGTGCGGAACATGAACTCCATCGCCCGCTGGAAATCGTCCCAGCCACCGAACGGGCCTCCGATGATCTGCCGGTGCGACTGGTAGAGCTCGCGGATGCTGACGTCGGGGGTGTCCCCGCCGGTGGCACCGCACACGACGAGCCGCCCGCCCTGGGCGAGCGAGCGGATCGAGTCGCGCCAGGTGGGTGCGCCGACCGAATCCACCACCACGTCCACGCCCTCGGCGTCGGTGGCGGCCAGCACCTCCTTGCACCAGCCCGGCGCCGCGCCGTCGATCACCTGGTGGACGAACGGCAGCTCGGCCAGCCGGCGCGCCTTCTCCGGGTCCCGGGTCGTCGCCAGCACCTGCGCGCCGCTGTGAGCGGCGATCTGCATCGCGGCGATCGCCACGCCGCCGCTGGCGCCGACCACGAGGACCCGTTCGCCCGGCCGCAGCCGGCCTGCGGTGACCAGCATCGTCCACGAGGTGGTGTAGCCGACCGGGGCGGCGGCCGCCTCCTCGAACGTCACGTCGTCGGGGATGCGCAGCACGTCCGTCGCCGGCACGGCGACGAGCTCGCACTGCGTGCCCCAGGCGTCCTCGCCGCGGATGCCGTAGTGAGCGCAGCGGCTGTGCTGGCCTCTCCGGCAGTACTTGCACCTCCCGCAGTGGAGCCCGGGGTAGAGCACGACCCGGTCGCCGACGGCCAGGTCCGTGTCGGCGGTGCCGACGTCGACGACCGTGCCTGCGCCCTCCGCGCCCAGCACGTGGGGCAGCGCGCGCGGTTGGCGCACCCCGGGTCCGGTGAGCCCCTGCCGGATGAAGGTGTCCATCCGGTTGAGCGCCGCCGCGGCGATCCGGACGACGACCTCGCCGGGGGCGGGTTCCGGGTCGGCCACCTCGGTGACCGCGAGCTGCTCACGGCCGCCGTAGGCGGCGATCGTCACTGCGCGCACGGGCTGCTCCGACGGTCCGGACCGGCTGCCGCGATGCGGTGAGCCGCGCTCACCAGATCTCCTGCAGCACCCGCATGATGTTGCCGCCGATGACCTTGGTGATGTCCTCGTCGCTGTAGCCGTGCTTGACCAGCCAGCCGATGATGTTGGGGAAGCACTCCGTCGGGTTCTCCAGGCCCGCGACGTAGGGCACCTGCTCGTACCGCGGCCCGCGGTGGGCGTCGTGCACGCCGAGGTTGGACGCGAAGATCCGGTGCAGCCCGACGTGGTCGCCGTAGAGCGTGTCCGGGCCGAACGCCACGTGGTCGATCCCCATCAGCTCCACGCAGTACGTGAAGTGGTCCATGACCGACTCGATGGAGTGCAGCGGGTGGTCGTGGGAGAGCGTGGTGTGCGGGGCCGCCTCCAGGCCCAGCACGCCACCCTGCTCCGCGCAGGCCTTGAGCACCTCGTCCGGCTTCATCCGCGGGGTGTCCCAGACGCCGCGCGCCCCCGCGTGCGTGATCAACACCGGCTTCTCGGAGGCCTCGAACGTGTCCAGGCAGGTCCGGTCGCCGGAGTGGGAGACGTCGATCGCGATCCCGAGCTTGTTCATCCGCTCGACCGCGCGGCGGCCGAACACCGTCAGGCCGCCGTCCCCGGCCTCCTTCAGCCCCGACCCCAGGGTGTTGGCCTCCGAGTAGGCGATGCCCATCTGGCGGACGCCCATGCCGTACAGGATGTCGATGCGGTCGACCTCGTTCTCGATCGGCGTGGACGCCTCCAGGCACAGCACGAGACCGAGCCCGCCCGTCTCGTGGGCGTCGAGGATGTCGTCGACGCCGTGGACGACCCGGACATAGTCCTGGTGCGCGATGTCGGAGAGCCGCATCCCGATGTCGTAGGTGATGTCGCTCCACTTCCAGCCGCACTGGCTGGTGACGCACGCGGTGCCGTCCATCAGGTTGTCGAAGACGGCGGTCATGCCGGAGCGGGACAGGCCCAGGTAGCCCGTGTGCTCGCGGCCGGTGCGGATGTAGTCCCGGATCTGGGAGATGTCGCGCGGGAACACCTGCGGGTGGTCGTGGAGGCTGATGACGACGTTGTCGTCGAGGAGGCGGCGGGCGCGCTCCTCCTCCTCGGTGGTGAGGCCGAGGTCGTAGGCGGGCACGCGGTCGAGCTCGTCGTCCAGGTCGAACTCGACGTAGTCCGCGCCCGGAGTGAGGTAGGAGTACGACTTGTAGCCGGTGTACCGGGTCTGCCGGGCCGTGCTGCGAGTTGCCTCGGTGGTCACGAAGACTCCTCTCGTCGATGGGTGGTGCCCGGGTGGTCCCGCTCAGAGCAGGCGCGCCTCCGGCACGCCGTAGCGGGTGGAGACGTTGACGTAGGCGCGTTTCACGGTGTGCAGCTCGGTGCCGATCTCCACGCGGTTGACGCCCTCGAGGCTGCCGAGGACCTCGGTGTTGAAGCGGTAGAGGTCCTCGTGGTCGCGCAGCACCACTTCGCACGCCAGGTCGCTGTAGCCGGCGGTGGCCGAGACGTAGCGGACCTCGGGGTGCGTGGCGAGCTCCCGGGCGATCCGGTCCAGGCAACCGAGGTCGACGCCGAGCCAGACGAACAGCTCCCAGTGGTAGCCGAGCAGCTCGGAGTCGATGAGCGTGCCGAACCGTAGGCAGCCGCTCGCGGTGAGTTGCTCCAGGCGCCGCCGCGCCATCGACTCGCTGACGGCGAGCCGTTCGGCGAGGTCCGTGACACTGCTCCGCCCGTCCGCGGTGAGGAGCTGGATCAGCCTCAGGTCGATGTCGTCGAGCTCGGGCGGCGAGGCCGTCTCCGGTGGCCGGTCGAGCAGCGCGGCGGCGTCGCCGAGCAGGGTGCGGCCCCAGTCGTAGGAGGTCTTGAAGGTGCGCACGACGTTCTCGGTGGTGGTCCGCACGATCCCCGGAACGGTGTTCAGCTCCTCGACGAGGACGGCGGTGAGGTGGGCCCTCGACGGCACGATCAACTCGACGACCAGGTCGTACCCGCCGCCGAGGAGCGCGACGAACCGCACGTCGGGCCGGGCGGCGAGGGTGCGGGCGACGGCGCCGGCAGCGCCGACCGCACACTCGATCTGGAGCAGGACCGGGTAGCCCAGGCCGCACAGCAACGGATCGGCCGCCGCGAAGACGCGCAGGACGCCCTGCTTGATCATCCGGTTGGCGCGCCGTGAGACGGCCGATTCCGACGCTCCCACGACGTTCGCCACCTGCTGCCAGGTGGCTCGGCCGTTGATCTGGAGAGCCGCGACGATCCGCCGGTCGAGATCGCTCAGGGGAACCGCTGCCTCAGCGCCGGTCAGGGCTGTCGCTGCGGCCGGGATGACTGGTTTCGGCCTCACGAAGCCGAGAGTCGCAGAGGTCCACCCCGGTCGCAAGCAATCGGGACGAGAACGGATGACGCGGCGCTAATGTGGCCACTATCGGCCAAGATCATGCAGAGATGGCGCGTGTCCGACGGATTCTCCCGATCTCTCTTGTCGAAAGGCTGAATTTCTGCGACAGTTGCCGCCACTCCTCCGTGATCCACAGCACTCGCCTGTTGTGCCTCATCGCTCGGAAGGAGGTGCGGTGGTGAACGATGCCGCGCCCGACGTATTCGCATCGCTCTGGCTGGCCGTCACCGGGGACGTGGTGCCCGTGCGCCCGCTCTCGGCCGCCGACGCACGGCTGCGCGCACTCCTGAGGTCCGCCGACCTGGCCGTCGGGAACCTCGAGACCCCGCTGACCACGGCCACCGCGCGCGCCGACAAGGCCGCGACGCTCCGGGCCCACCCGGACCGCGTCGCCGAGGTGACCGCGCTCGGCTTCGACCTGGTCACGCTCGCCAACAACCACCACCTCGACTACGGCGTCGAGGGCATGCGGGACACCCGTGCGGCGCTGCGGGCCGCAGGCGTCGACGCCGTGGGCTCGGGGGAGACCGCCGCCGAGGCGCTCCGGACGGTGGTGCGGTCCACGCGGGCGGGCGACGTCGCGGTGATCGGGCTCTGCTCCGCGCTGCCGCCCGGGTTCGCCGCCACCGAGGACCGGCCCGGCATCGCGCCGTTGCGGGTCCTGCAGCAGGTGTCGATCGACCCGTCGATCGCCGCCGAGCAGCCCGGCGCCGCTCCCTACGTGCACACCCAGGCGTACGCGCCGGACCTCGAGGCCGCCTGCGCCGAGATCCGCCGGGTCCGGGACGAGGTGACACTGGTGGTCGTGGCCGTGCACTGGGGGGTGCCGCACGGGTTCGCCGCCACCAGCTACGGCGTGCTCGCGGAGTACCAGAGGCCGGCCGCGCACCGCCTCGTCGACAGCGGCGCCGACCTCGTGGTGGGCCACCACCCCCACGTGGTGCATCCGATCGAACGGTACGGCGACGGGCTCATCGCGTACTCGATCGGGAACTACCTCTTCCACGGCTGGAGCAGCCTCTCCGGCGCGGCGCGGGCCGACGGCCCGATCGCAGGCCAGCCCTTCCCGCTGCAGATCCCCGCCGCCCCGTACCAGAACCCGTTCGGCTCCGCCGCCAACGAGGAGTCGGTCGTCCTGGTCGTCGAACTGCCCGACCCGGGGTCGGGGCGGCTGACCGTCGACTTCGTGCCGACCGTGATGGTCGACGGCGAGCCGGTCCTGCCCGGTCCCGAGCGTGCCGCCGCGGTGCTGCAGCGGCTGGTCGAGCCCGCCCTACCTACGTGGGACCACGGTGCGACGCCCGCCCTCGCCCACTGCTCGGACCTGGTCCCGGGCACCACTGTCGGGCGGGTGAGCGTTGAGCGCCGCCGCTGACCAGCCGCTCACCTTCATCCAGGGCGGTGGCGTCGTCGACCCGGTCCGGGGCGCGGTCGATCCGGGAGCCGGGCTGCTCGTCGAGGCCGGCCGGATCATCGCCGTCGGCACCGCCGGGAACGTGCGCCCGGCCGGAGCGGTCACCGTGGACGTGGGGGACGCCGTGCTCGTCCCCGGCTTCGTGGACGCCCACACCCACGTCACGATCCGACCGGGCGAGGGCGACCAGCACCAGCAGCTGCAGGCGGCACCGGCCTGGCAAGCCGTCCGGGGCGTGGCGAACCTGCGTCGGATGCTCGGCTCCGGCGTGACGACCGCCCGGATCATGACCGAAGAGCACGACATCGACTTCGAGTTCAGAGCAGCCATCGAGCGCGGTGAGGTCGCCGGTCCCCGCCTGCGGGTCGCCGGCCGCGGGCTCAGCCCACCCGGCCGGCACGGGAGCGGGCCGGCCGGCGTCTCCGGGCCGGCCGACCTGCGCGCAGCGGTCCGCCGCATCGCGGACAAGGGCGCCGACCACATCAAGATCTTCACGACCGGCGGGGTCTCCTCGACCGGCACCGCGCTGACGGACTCGAACTACAGCGGCGAGGAGATCTCCGCCGTCGTCGCCGAGGCGGCCGCCGCGGGCCTGACCGTTGCCGCGCACGCCCACGGCGGGGCCGGGGTCGACCTGGCCGTGGCGAACGGGGTCCGCTCCATCGAGCACGGCGCGCTGCTGACCGAGCAGAACGTCCGCGCCATCGCGGATTCCGGCGCCTGGCTCGTCCTGACCACCACGATCCTGTTCCATCCCGCGGGCATCGAGGCGGGCGACGCGCGAGAACCGGCGATCCTCGCCAAGGTCCGCGCGGCGCGCGCTGCGATGGAGCGCACAGCGGAACTGGTCCGTGCGGCCGGCATCAGGGTGGCGCTGGGCACCGACTCGATGCACGGGCTGTTCGGCCACGAGCTGCAATGGCTCGTCGAGCACGGCTGGTCGCCGGCCGAGGCGCTCACCGCCGCGACCCTCCACGGCGCCATGGTCGCCGGCACGGGCGACGCCGGTGCGTTCGTCCCTGGCCGCCGCGCCGACGTCGTCGCACTGGGGCGCGACCCCCTCGACGACATCACCGCCGTCTTCGACGTGCGGGCGGTGTTCAGCGCGGGCCACCAGGTGGTCGACGCGCGCGGCTACTGCCGTCCCCGTCCGGTCACCGCCGACCCGGACTGACCACGAGGAGCACTGAGGAGCAGTCATGACAGCACCGCTCGAACCGACCGGCCCACGGATCGCCTACCTCGTGCCCGGCCCGATGCACCTCACCGAGCTGGGCGCGGCCGAGCTGGAACGACGCGAGGCGAAGCTCGCCGGCTGGGCGTTCCCCGGCACCGGGGTGCGCGTGCACGCCGTCGACCAGGGTCCCGCGTCGATCGAGTCGATGTACGAGGAGTACCTCGCGATCCCCCATACCGGGCTGTTGCTGAACCGGGTGGCGGAGCAGGGGTACGACGCCGCGATCATCGGCTGCTTCGGTGACCCCGGCCTGGACGGGCTGCGGGAGATCAGCGACATGCTCGTCGTCGGCCCGGCCGGGGCGTCGGTCGCCCTCGCCACGACGTTGGGGCACCGGTTCAGCTTCGTCACGGTCACGGCGAGCATCTGTCCGGCGTTGCGCCGGCTGGCGTGGGAGGCGGGAGCGGCGGACGCCCTCGCCTCGGTCCGGCACATCGACACGCCCGTCCTCGAGGTGAACGCCGACCACGACGCTGCGGTCGGGCGCATGCGGGAGCAGGGCCGCCTCGCCGTCGAGCAGGACGGGGCCGACGTGATCGTGCTCGGCTGCATGAGCATGGGGTTCCTCGACGTCGCGGAGCAGCTCACCACCGAGCTCGGGGTGCCGGTGATCAACCCGGCCAGGGCGGCGTTGAAGGCCGCCGAGGCCACGGTCGCCCAGGGACTCACGCACAGCCGGCACGCCTACCGCACGCCGCCCAAGATGGAGGCCGGCGCGAAGCTGGGCGATCTGCTGCTCGGCGCCGGACCCGGGCAGCCATGATGATCGTGCGGGGTGCGGGGGTGGCCGTCGCGGTCCTCGCCGCCCTGGCCATCGCTGCGCCCCCGGCCCTGGCCGCGACGACACCTCCCAGCCTGAGCTCCGGTGCGGCGGACATGCGGGTCGAGGGCGACAGCGCGGTGGTCGAGCTGCGGTACGTCTTCACCGCCGGCCCAGGCGTGGCGGGGCCGGTCGAGACCGTCCCGTTCACGGCGCTCCGGTTCGGCCCGGAGCCGATCAGCGAGGTCCACGCCAGGACGCTCGACGGTCGTCCGTTGCACACGACCGTCGCGGCGGACGATCGACGCACCACCGTCCACGTGGCTCCGCAGGTGCCGCTCGCCGCGGGCCAGGAACTGGAGCTGGTGCTCGGCTACCGGGTGGCGAGAGCGGCGCGCACCAGCGGTGACGAGCTCATCTGCGAGGTACCGGTTCTGGCCCCGCAGTGGGCGCCGGCCGACTCCACCCCGGGCGTCTTCACCGCGAACCTTCTGCTCGCACCGGGCTACGACTACGTCGAGGGCTTCCCCAGCACCCCGGCCCGGGTGAGCCGGCAGGACGGGCGGACCCTGGTCGCCTTCGACGTCTCGACCGCGCCCGCCCTGATCCGCGCGGTGTCCACCTCGGGGACGCCCGCCGTGCTCACCTACGACCGCATCGCCCAGGGGATCATCGTCGTCCTGCTGATCGGTGGCATCGCGGGCTCCTACCTGCACCTGCGCGCCTCGACCCGGCGCGACTCCTCCGCTGCGGGGAGGAGCAGCTGATGGCCGTCCTCGAATCCGGGTTCATCGTCTGGGGCTACCTGCTCCTGTACGTCCTGCTCACCGCCGCCTACTACGCCTGGAGCGCCTACCGGGACCGGCGCGATCGCGGCACCGGGCGAACGACGCGCCCGGCGGGCAGTGCGAGGGAGGGGAGCCACGATGGCTGAGAGCATCGTCCTCGGCGGGTACCTGCTGCTCACGGTGGGCCTGGGCTATCTCGGCCTGCGCATGACGAAGAACGCCGAGGACTACTACATCGCGGGCGGTTCGCTCGGGTGGGCCGTCGGCGGCGCCAGCATCGCCTCGACCCAGATGAGCTCCGGGCTGTTCATCGGCACCATCGGCGTGGTCTACGCCGTGGGCTGGTCGTTCGCCTGGGTCGTGTTCGTCTTCCCGCTGGCCTACTGGATGATGGTCGCCGTCATCGCGCCCCGGTTCACGCGACAGCGCAAGGTGTCGCTGCCCGATTTCTTCGAGGCGCGGTACTACAGCCGGGCGGCCCGGGTGATCGCCGCGGTGATCATCCTCGTTGCCTTCGTCATCTACATCTCGGCCCAGGTCATCGCCGGGGGACTCATCGCCAACGTCGTTCTCGGCGTGCCGCTGAACGTCGGCATGATCGGGTTCACGGTGATCATCCTGCTGTACACGGTGATCGGCGGGATGTTCGCCGTGGTGTACACCGACTTCCTGCAGATGATGATCATGATCGTCGGTGCGGCGCTCGCGATCCCGGCGGTCCTGCAGCACGTCGGTGGGCTCGCCAACCTGTTCGCACTGGCCGAGGGTGCCAACCCGTCGATGTTCACCTGGGACGGGCTGCCGCCGTCGCTGCTGATCACGCTCTCGCTGGCGTTCTTCCTCGGCGCTGTCGCGCGACCCGAGCAGCTGGTCCGGTTCTACGCGATGCGTGACATGGCGACCATCCGCAGGGGCATCGGCTTCGTGATCGTCCTGGTCGGGGTCGCGCACACGTTGGTCTTCGTGCTCGCGATCGGCGCCACCGCACTGTTCCCGGCGCTCGGCAACGGGGATCTCGCCATGCCCGTCCTGGCCGAGTACGCGCTGCCGGCGTTCCTCGGCACGCTGCTGCTGACGGCGGTGGCCTCGGCGATGATGTCGACGGTCTCCTCGATCCTGCTCGTGGCCGGGACCGCCCTCGCGCACGACATCTACGGGATCATCCGCCCGAGCAGCTCGCCCCGGCGCAAGGTGATGATCGGACGGCTGGGCACGGTCCTCACCGGCCTCGTGCCGCTGGTCCTGCTGATCCTCGGCGTCGGGGCCGGGCAGCTCGTCCAGTTCATCGTGGCGTTGTTCAGTGCGCTCATGGGCGCGGTCTTCCTCGTACCGGTGGTCGCCGGGGTGGTCTGGCGGCGTGCGACCCGGGAGGGGGCGATCGCGTCGATGATCGGAGGGCTCGTCGCCACGATCGGATGGAGGGTGTTCGGCGACACCGACCTGATCGACCCGGTCCTGCCCGGTTTCACCGCTGCGCTGGTGCTCATGGTGGCGACGAGCCTGGTGACCGCGCCGCCCCCGGCAGAGGCGACCGATCCGTTCTTCGCCGACGGCCCGGAGCGGACCGGCGCTCCGGCACCCGGCGCGCCGGCCGGGTCGCGGTAGTCGAGTCGCGAGGTTCAGCGTTCCAGCCGGTGCAGCTCGCGCTGCACGGTCACCACATGTGCGCGGGCGAGATCCCCGGCCTGCGTGGGGTCGCGGTCGAAGATCGCCTCCGCGATCCCGCGGTGGTCGCTGTGGGCGCGCTCGCGGCGTCCCGGCATGCCCACGACCCGCAGCGAGTACTCCCGGAACTGGGGCTGGATCGAGTCCCACATGCGCAGCAGCAGTGGGTTCCCGGCGGCCGCGGCGACCTCGCGGTGGAAGCGGGCGTCGAGCGAGACGAACTCGTCGTGCTCGAGGCCGGGCTGCTCGACCTCCTCGAGCACGTCCAGCAGCGCGGTCCGCTGGGCGTCCGAGTGTCGCAGCGCGGCGAGCTCGGCGGTCTTGCCCTCGATCGCGATCCGCGTCTCGAAGAGGTCGCGCATCGTGTACCCGTCACGCAAGCCCTGGTCGACGGGGCCGGGTGGCGGGCGGTCGTTGATGACGAAGGTCCCGACGCCCTGGGTGCTGCGGAGGTAGCCCGCTGCCTCGAGGGTGCGGACGGCCTCCCGCATCGAGCTGCGGCCCACGCCGAACCGGCTCGCCAGCAGGTCGCCGGAGGGCAGCTTGGAGCCGACCGGGTAGCTGCCGGAGAGGATCAGCGTGGTCAGCTGCTGCGCGACGGTGTCGGCGAGCTTGCTGCGCGGGCCCCTGCTCTCCTTCATCGTGATCCCCCCCGGGACTCAGGCCGTACGGTAACGCTCCAGCTGCCCGAGATCGATCTCGATCCCCAGCCCTGCCCCGGTGGGGACGTCCAGGTGGCCCTCCCGGAGTCGGAAGGGCTCGACCAGCAGCTCGTCCCGCAGCGGGTTGGGGGTGCGGTCGAACTCGATGACCGGCTCGTTCTGCAGCGGGATCGGGCGCAGGGTGTAGGGGGAGAGCGGGAGAACGCTGCACATCTGCAGGGCGGCCGCGAGCGCCACCGCCGAGCCCCACACGTGCGGCACGGTGCGGGCGCCGTGCGTCGAGGCGAGCGTGGCGATGCGCTGGGTCTCGGTGAAGCCACCGCAGACGCACAGGTCGGGCTGGACGATGTCCACGCGCGCCTGCTCGATGAAGTCCCGGAAGCCGAAGCGCGTGAACTCTGCCTCGCCACCGGAGATCGGGACGTCCAGGGCGGAGCGCACCCGGGAGTACCCGGCGCGGTCCTCCGGGACGACGGGCTCCTCGAAGCAGGCGAACCCGTGTTCGTCGAGCACCCGGCCCACCCGTATCGCGGTCGCGGCGTTGTAGGCGTGGTTGGCGTCGGCGAGCAGGACGACGTCGTCGCCCACAGTCTCGCGGACCGTGCGGATGCGAGCCGCGTCCTGCGCGACCGGGAGCAGACCGATCTTCATCTTCAGCATGTCGAAGCCGTCCGCGACGTGGCCGGTGACGGCGTCGGCCAGGCCCGGCAGGTCGCGGTCGGCGCGGAACTCCGGGTCGGTGTAGTAGCCGCTCGTGCCGTAGGCCTTGACCCGCTCGCGGAACCGGCCGCCGAGGAGGGTCGAGACCGGGGCGCCGAGGGTCCGACCCAGGAGGTCCCACAGTGCGATGTCGATCGCGCTGATCGCCTCGACGTAGGTGCCCTTCTGCCCGAAGTCGCGGGTGCGGGCGTAGAGGGTCTCGGCGACGACGGCGGGCATGGCCTCGGGCATCGCGAGGACCTGCGGGGCGAGCACCTCGTCGATGCAGGTCTTCACCGGTTCGGCCGGGCCGTACTGGCCGCCCTCACCCCACCCGAGGCCCGCGCGCTATGGCACGGGCGCCAGCGCGGGCACCGGAACGGGTGCTCGCCGCCGAGGGCGGTCACACGGCGCTACTACCGGGTCGGTGAATACCCGCCGCCGCGGCGCCGTCGACACCGTGACCGCGCGCAGCTTCGACCGGCACGGCAACCGGATCATCGGGCAGGACTCGGCTTTTCGAGGCCAGTGGCGGCAGCCTGCCTGCGATCATATGGGCGCCCGCGCAGAAGTTGGCTGCAACGACTTGGCGGTGAGCCCATTGCAATCCGAGCGAAATTCGTTAGCGTGCAGCTGGTTCCTACTCTTGTCCTGCACTAGCAGTCGAATTGATCAGGAAGCGGAGTGACTTGCGCGCTGCACCCGGTTCGGTGCGGTAGACCGTGACAGCCTGATCCTGGTCGTCAGGCAGCATGAGAGTCTCGTAGTGGAGGAGTAGCTCGCCTGCTGCCTCGTGGTTGATGCGCAGTTGTCCATGTGACTGTCGTTTCACGTCGTGTGCGGCCCAGAGGCGGCGAAACTCGTCGCTTTTCAGCGACGCTTCGCCGACCAGGGAACTCAACTGCGGGTCGTTGCCGTTCATGCCTGCATCGAGTCGGAGCTGGCCGACAACCTGGGATGCTTTAGTGTTCCAATCAACAAAGAAGCTTCGTGCCTCCGGGGTGAGGAAAACAATTCGGGTCCAATTCCGTTCCGAACTGGATCGCTCAAACCAGCGACCGAAAAGTGCTGCGGCGGCTCGGTTCCAGGCAAGCACATCGGTACGGCGGCCCCAGACGTAGGCTGGCGTGCCTTCGAGCACATCGAGCATTTCTGCCACTTCTGGGCGCACTCGTTGTGGACGCGTCGGCTGGCGGCGGCGCGTTGGCTGTGGCTTGGCGAGGTGGAACAGATGGGCGCGTTCGGACTCGTCCAGGCGAAGAGCTGTGGCGATCGCCTCGAGCACCTCCGTGGACACGTTGCGCCCGTTGCCCTGCTCAAGTCGTGTGTAATACGCGACAGACACGCCGGCGAGCTGCGCTAACTCCTCTCGCCGCAGTCCCGGAACGCGCCGACGCCGGCCGATCGCCTGCACCCCGACGTCGCCCGGCTGCAAGCGGGCCCGCCGGGTACGGAGGAACTCACTGAGTTCAGCACGCACGTCGAGCGGCTTCGCGTCACTGTCAGTCTGCGTCGTCATGTATCCAGCATCCCCCATCGCGGGGCCTGGCCCGGGTGTGAACGTACCACTGGTGGTCGTAGTCACAGCTGTCGTACGCAAAGTGGAGGCCTGGTCAACGCTGCAGTATTGCCGCAGACTTGCAATGAATCAATCGAAGACTCAGGGAAAGCAGATGGAAAGGCTAACGCCGCGGTCCGATACGAACCGATCGACGCGTTCCGCGATTCCTCTAGCCGGCGCTTTTTGGTCCTTCTTTCAGCGGCTTCGTAGGCATCCTGGCAGAGGTGCTTCCAGCAGGTTTGCTGCCGGAGATGAGCAACACCTTCAATACCAGCGGCGCCCTGACGGGGTAGACGGTGACCATCTACGCCCTCGCGACGAGCGATCACGATCACCGTGTTTTCGGAGTCGATCGCTGTGGGGGCTCTGACTGGAGGGCTTCTGATCGCAGCCCCCGTGGGCGTCTCTACCACGTGGGCAGCCCTCATGCTCCTGATGGCAGCCGCAGTTGCTGTACTCGCTGGGAGGAAGCACGCGTTCCCGGCGGGAGCCTGATCGCAGAATCCAACTGAACGACCGAGAGGGAGTCATGTCTTTCAGCACAGTCAATCCGACCACTGGTGAACTTGCAGCGGCGTTTCCCCTTCAGGGCGACGAGGAGATCTTCGAAGCCCTAGTCGTAGCGGACAGGCGATATCGCGAGGACTGGCGTCTGCGAACGGTCGCAGAACGCGCCGAGATCGTTGGGCGTGGGGGTCGGATACTCCGGGAGAGCGCGACGAGTACGCGGCTCTGCCGGTCCTGGAGATGGGAAAGAGCCAGCGTTTCAGCTACTTCGAGATCGATTTAGTCGCCGATATCCTCGAGTTCTAAATCCGCCACGACGAGGAAGAAGGGATCGACATGAGCATCACCGACGCACCCGCTCGCGCCGCGCGCTCCGGCCGCTGCCTCTGCGGGTCCATCAGCTACCAATACACGGGCGAGCCCGACGCCGTTATCGTGTGCCACTGCGGGCACTGCCAGCGGCACACCGGTTCCGCGTTCTCTGTCAACGTTCTGGTTCCACGGGACAGGATCGAGATCACGGGCACACCGAAGAGCTACCAGACCACGGGGGCCGAAAATGGAAACCTGCGAGACAGGCTCTTCTGCAGGGACTGCGGCACTCCCATTCTTACGGTCCTGCACGAGCGTCCCGACACGGTGATCGTCAAGGCCGGGACCCTCGACGATCCCAGAGGGCTGGAGTGCTCCGCGGAGGTCTGGTGGCGTCGTGCACAGGATTGGATCGAGCCGCATCCCAACCGTCCCCGGTTCGAAGGCGACGCTGGCTAGTACTGCAACGGCACTTCGGCGTGTCGTGAGAGGCCGAGGCTCGTCCGGCGGTGATGATCACCGCGTGGTGGACGCTTCTATGGTTTGTCAAGAATCATCGCAGCGGTGAGGGTGCGGTGGAGTTGGCGGGCGATGTAGCGCTTCAGGCAGCGGCGGATCTCCCGGTCGGTCTTGCCTTCGGCGATGCGCCGGGCGACGTAGGCCTTCGTCGTGGGCAGCACCGCATCCGCGACGTCGCGATCGCCCGGTTGAGCGCTCGGTCGCCTCCGCGGTCGAGCCGGTGTGGCACGGCCCGCCCGCTGCTGGCCTGCAGCGGGCTGACACCGCCCAACGCGGCGAAGGCCGCGTCGTTTCGGCACCGCCCAGGGTGTGAGAACGACACGATCGCTTGGGCGGCGCTGACTGGCCCGCGGGAGACGGTCGGCGTCGAGCCGAAGGGCAGCAGTACGGCCAGGTGTGCGTCTCTCGGGTCGGACTTCGGACTTGCCCTTCCCGCAGCGGGCCTTGCGGTCGGGCTGCTCGCACTCGACCACGATGAGCCCGGCGGCTGCGGCCGCGCGGGCCAGCCCGACGCCGTAGCTGCGGGTGCCCTCGATCGACACCGCCAGCCGAGGACCTGGAGCGTGGTCAACGATCCAGGCAAGCAACTCGGCGTAACCGGTGCTGTCGTTGCTGACCTGGCAGGTCGCGACCGGCGTCCCGGTCGGTAGGGCGATCTCCACGTCGTGTGTATCGCGGTGGGTGTCGACACCGACCACGGCGTCGACGAGTTCTGCCAGCATGGGCACCGGCCTGGTCCTTCCAGCAGGGAGCGGGCAAACGGTCGGCACCGGCCTGGGTAGGAGTCACCGAGTGGCACATCTGTGACGGGTCACGCCCGCGGGCGGACAGGCTTCTGATCAGGCCAACTGGTGGGCCAGGCCGGTGCCGGCGACCACGACTGGCAAGTCCACTCACAGGGCACGCCGAAGCGGCCAGATCTTGCTCGAGTCACTAGGCAGAGCCTGCTTGGGGACCAGTTGGGGACCACTGCCCCAGCTGTCAACACGGTGTTCTGCCGGGGCCACCACCAGGCACAACAGATCGGTGTCGCCGAGCTTCCAGCGCCGCTCCATCGCGTGGCGATCACGCGGTCAAGACCTCGAGACCTGTGTTCCGGATCCGCTCAAGTCGTTCAGGGTCGGCGTCGGAACCGGTGATGAGCGTGTCGATCTCGTCGAGGCCGGCTACGCGGCTCAGCTGAGTCATCCCGATCTTCTGGCTGTCGGCGACGACAACTCCTCGGTGCGCGGCCTGCAGCATCCGCCGTTTCATGTCCGCCTCGGGCACGTTGGCGTTGGTGATCCCCACCTCGAGGTCGATCCCGGTGCAGCCGACGAAGGCAATATCGGCCTGCATCCGCTCGAAGAGCATGTCTGCCAGCGGATCGACCAGCGAGTGCTGTTCGGGTCGAAGAGTTCCTCCGGTTACGATGACGGTGAAACGAGGGATCGCGCGTTCGAACACGAGCGCGATGTTCAGCGCGTTGGTGATGATGACGACATCGGAGAGATCCTCCCGGGATGCGATGGACCGCGCCACCGCAGTGGTGGTGGTGCCGACGTCGATCATCACCGCCTGATAGGATTTTACGAGTCCCGATGCGGCGCGCCCGATCCGCTTTTTTTCATCCACTGCGGTGAGCATCGACTTCTCGAAGGGCCGTTCCAGGGCGCGCGAGCGCAGCCCGGAGACCGCCCCGCCGTGCACCCGCTGTACGACACGAGTCCTCGCGAGCGCGTCGAGGTCGGTGCGGATCGTGACCTCCGAGACGCCGAAGAATTTGCTGAGGTCGGCCACCTTGGCGAATCCGTGCTGCTCGACAATCGCGAGGATGCGCTCCCGGCGAGGACCAGGTAGAAGCGGAGCGGCGTTGCGTGACATCCCCAGATCTTCGATTTTCCCCGAAGGCTTGTCAATCGGGACGTGTCGGTCCTGGACCGTCATCCCTCGCTCGGGTACAGCGCATCGTCGCGTCATTTGGGCGCTGCGGCGACACCTTCGGACGCCTCGCGCGCGATGAGAACCTTGATCGTTTCGGGATGCCGCGCAAGCTCGAAGCCCTTCGAGACGTCGTCGAGATCGATGACACCCGAGATCAGGGAAGCAAGCTCAGCGCTGCGCCGTCCCGCGATCTCGATCGCCGTAGAGAAGTCGTCGCCGGCGTAGACGGTTGATCCCTGCAGCCGGATCTGATTCTCCTGGACATACGGGAGGTCGATGGTCATCGGGGCGACCGGCACCCCGAGATGCGCCACCGTGCCACCACGGCCCACCATGGCGATGGCGGCCGAGACGGTCGACTCTATCGACACACAGTCCACGACGAGATCGAGGCTCTCTCCGATCAGCTCCGACACCCGGCCGGCGTAGTCGAGCTCGGTGGCGGACACGGTGTGATCCGCACCGAGGTTGCGTGCCCACTCCAGCTTGCCCTCATCGACATCTGTGACGGCGATGGCTGCGGCTCCGCCCTCGCGAGCCGCGATCAACGTCGCGAGGCCGATTGATCCCGCACCGAGCACCGCGACCGTCTTCCCCTCGACCCCGCCCGCCAGCCGTATGGCGTGGACCGGGGTGGCGAGCGGCTCGATCATCGCCGCGGCCCCCCGCCGGGAGATCGGGTGAGACGACGTGCAGGCGGTCGGCGCGGACGGTCATGAAGTCGGCCATCCCGCCCTGCGGCTGGTTCGAACCGAAGAAGCCACGGTAGGGGCAGATGTTCTCGCGCCCGGTCCGGCACATCTTGCACCGGCCGCAGGGCAGCGTCGGCTCGATGACCACACGAGACCCCTCTCCGACGAGGCCGGACCGCGTCTGCCGGACGCGGCCCACGACCTCGTGGCCCGGATTGAAGGGCAGCGCGAGGAACGGGTGCCGCCCGCGAACAGCGTGGAGGTCCGATCCACAGATGCCGGCGCTCTCGAGCTCGAGGAGCGCCTCGCCCGCCGCTGGCCGCGGGATGCCGACGCGCTGCACCACGATTTCACCCTCGCGCGTCACATGGACCCGGCGCGTAGTCTCGGTCATTTGATAGCTCCCATGGCGAGCCCGCGAACGAGCTGTTTCTGCGCAAACCATCCCGCGATGACGACAGGCAGGATCGCGATGGTCGATGCCGCGCTCAGCACGGCGACGAATTGCCCGCGACCGTCGACGAAAGAGCCGAGGATGGGCGGTGTCGTCCGACCGACGGTCGCGGTGAGCAGGTTCGCGAGGAAGTACTCGTTCCAAGCGAAGATGAAGCAGATCAACGCCGCCGCAGCGATCCCGGGCGCGACGATCGGGACCGCGATCCGAGTGAGCTCGGTACGGACGTTCGCGCCGTCCACCTGTGCCGCCTCGATGATCTCTGCCGGCACCTCGGCGAAGAACGAGCGCATCATCCAGATCGCCAACGGGAGGTTCATTCCGAGGTAAAGGACGATGAGCCAACCGACCTTGTCGAGTCCTCCGATCGAGAGCAGTAGAAGGTAGATGGGGATGGCAGCCACCGCCACCGGGAGGAAACGCGTAGAGATGAAGTAAAAGAGTATATCGGTTGCCCTCGGTCCCGGCCGGAAAGCCAGTGCATAGCCGACGGGAATCGCCAGCAGGATGACGATCACCGTGGACAACACGGAGACTGTGACCGAGTTGAGGAGGTTACCGGCAATTCCGCGGTCGAACGCCTCGACGTACCGGTCGAAGGAGAGCGGCACAAAAAGGCTCGGCGGGTTCGTGGCCGCGTCCGACTCCGACTTGAAGGACGTGAACACCATCCACAGGACGGGGAGGAAAGCAAGCAGGACGATCATCCAGGTGAACGCGGTGACTCCCGCGCCGGCGAGCCTGCGTCCAGGCGATCGTCTGCTGCGGCTCATGCTCGTGCTCCTTGACTGGTGAAGATCGAGAAGAGGAGGCGGAGAGTGACCGTCGCCACGATGATCGTGACGATGACGGTGAGGACGCCGAGGGCGGCCGCCGCGCCGATCTCCAGGCCGCCGAAAGCCCGCTCGTAGAGCAGGTAGGGCAGCGTCTTCGTTCCACCCGTGCCCTTCGTGATGATCTGCACCGGGTCGAAGACCTGGCTCATGAGGATGGTTCCGAGCAGCATCGCGAGTTCGAGGTACTGGCGCATGTGGGGCAACGTGATGAACCAGAAGGTCCGGAAGGGTCCCGCGCCGTCGACCGCGGCGGACTCCAGGACCTCGGGGGCCTGCGACTGCAGACCGGACAGCAAGATCAGCATCATGAACGGCGTGTACTGCCAGACCAGCACCATGATGATCGTCACCACGGGCAGATCGGTCACCCAGGCTATGGGGTCGGCACCGAGGAGGGACAGCACCCACGAGACAAGCCCGTTCGTCGAATCCAGCATCAGCCACTTCCAGAGCAGCGCCGCCGCAGCCGGCATGATGAGGAACGGGGTGATCAGCAAGGTCCGCGCAGTCCCTCGTCCGAGGAACCGCCGATCGAGGAGCACAGCGAGCAGCAGGCCGAGCACGGCCGAGGTGATCACCGATGCGCCGGTGATGAGCACCGTGGACCCGAGTGAGGACAGGAACCCGCCGCGCGTCAACGCCTCGATGTAGTTGTCGAAGCCGACGAAGCCGCGCCGGTCGGGCCGGAGCAAGTTCCACTGCTGGAACGACAGCACGATGGTCACGGCGAAGGGCAGTTGGGTGATGACGATCGAGATCACCAGAGCAGGCAGGATCAGCGCCCGGGAGGTCCGCCTCCGTCGGCGCTCGTTGAGGGTTACGGGCGGGCGCGCCTGCCGGCGCCCAGATTTCTGTCGGGGTGCCGGCAGACTCATCTGGTCGGAGGTTCTGCGATCGTCGGCATCGACGTCACCCAAGCTCTGGTTCTCTGTTCGTGTCATCTCTGGCTTCTTCCCGGGGTCCACGGCTCGGATCCGTGCGGCTACTTCTGCGCGACCCCCGTTTCTTCCAGGAGCAGGGCGGACTTCTGCACCGCCGACTCGATCGTGTCCCGGCCTGCCAGCGCCTCGGCGAGGTACTGAGCCACACGGTTGCCGGTGTCCTGCCACTCGGGAACCGCCACGAAGTTCGTCGAGACGTAGGGCTGCGGGTTCACGCCCGGTTGCGTCGGATTCGCGCTTTCCATGGCGGCGAGCGTCTGGTCGGCGAAGGCCGATGCCGCCTGCTGGTACTCGGGCAGGTCATAGGTCGAAGCGCGGCTCCCCGCAGGGATGCGCGTCCAGCCGACGGTGTCGCCGGCGAGCTTGACGTACTCCTTGCTGGTGGCCCAGCTGATGAATTCCCACGCTTCCTGCTGTTGGGTGGACGTCGCCGGGATCGCGAGGTTCCACGACCAGATCGACGGGGTCGCTCCCGGCAGGTTCGTGGGCGCCGGCACATAGCCGACCTTGCCGGCGACATCCGAAAGCTCCGCCGACTCGAGGGAGCCCGCCGCGGACGTCGCGTCGACCCAGATCGCCGCCTTGCCGTGCGCGAAGAGGTTGAAGCATTCGGGGAAGCCCGCCGCGGCCGGGTCCGGCTGGCCATGCTCCTTCAGGAGGTTGATGTAGAATTCGATGCCCGCGAGCGACTCCGGCGAATCAAGGGTCTGATGCCACCTTTCGTCGTAGAAGTTTCCGCCGTAGGCGTGGATCACGTTCGCCATCTGCGCGAGGAGGTCCCCCCACGCAGCTTTCCCGCGCATGCAGACGCCGGCCTGGTCATCTGTATCGAGCCGCGCGGCAAGATCGGCGATCTCCGGCCAGGTCGGGTTCTCCGGCATGGTGAGGCCGGCCTTCTCGAAGAGCTCCTTGTTGTACATCGTGAAGACGCCCTCACCGAACAAGGGAATCCCGTACAACTGGCCGTCGACACTCAGCATCTCCCGGACCGGCTTGATGATGTCATCGACGTCGTAGCCCTCGGTCTCCTCGGCCAGCGGTGTCAGGCCGACGAGCCAATCGTTCTTCGCCCACAGCGGCACCTCCAGCGCGCCGACCGTGGCGATGTCCCACTGGCCGCTGCCGGAGGCGATGTCCTTCGTCAGCGTGTCGCGAAGATCGACCTCCTCCATCTGCACGATGTCGATCTGAATGTTCGGATGGCCCTTCTCGAACTCGGCAGTCAGCTTCGTGAGGTCCTCGATCTGGGCAAGGTTGATCGCGACCATCTTCAGGGTGACCTGACCGTCATCGCCCGTGCTGCCGACGCCGCCGGCGCCGCAGGCGCTCAAGACACCAGCCGCAACCAACATCGCGGTCGTCAGAACGAGAAGGCGCTGACTCCGCCTGCCCCCGCGCGTTGTGTGATTCGAACGGATCATCAGCGTGTCCTCTCCTACGGCGCTGTACGAGGTGATGGGTTGTGGGAGCGGGCGACGGAGCGCGGCGAGCGCCGCCGGGCGTCGGCGGGCGTCGGCGATCACGACGTCGTCCGAATGCCCCGGCTGGTCGAGCCGCAGGGGCGGCTCACCGGTGCGGAGCGGATCGATGCCGTCCAGCACGCAGTCAGAGAGCGTGGTCGAGGCCGAGCTTGTCCCATTCGAGAACGATCGGCGAATCGGTGATGGCGCGGGCGAAGGTTTGGACCTTGGCGGCGGATTCGACCGCAACGCTGGTCTTGAAGGCGTCGCGGAGGTTGTCGCCGACGGTCAGCAGTCCGTGATTGGCCCACACCACCGCGTTGACGCCGCCGAGCACGTCGCACATGCGCTCGCCGAACTCGGTGCTGTTGCTGATCGCGAACGGCATGATCGGCACGTCGCCCTTGCTGTAGTTCAGCATGTTCACGAGCGTTCCGCGGATCGGCTCGCCGACGACGCCCCAGACGTTCGAGTACACCGGCTCGGTGTGCACGATCGCGTTGACATCGGCACGGCGGCGGTACACCGCCATGTGCACGGTGACCTCGCTGGACGGTTGGAGCTCACCCTCGATGACCTCGCTGTCGCCGTTGACGAGGACAATGTCTTCCGCGCGCATCCGGTCGTACTCGAGGTCGGTGGGCGTGATCAAGAATCGGTCTTCGACGCCGGGAACCCGGAGGCTGATGTTGCCCTGGGTGTTGAAGTTCAGCCCGTACTCCATCGACCGCAGGCAGTAATCGAGGATCTCTCGCTTCGTTACGGCGAGGTCGAAGGATGGGCCGAGGGTGGTGCCCATTCGTGTTCTCCTTGTGTCGGATCAGCATGTGTGGGATCGGCGGTGAAAGGCGGGATGGCAAGACCCTGGGTGGATTCGTAGAGCCGGCGATATCGCGCCCGTTGGGTCTCGTACCAGCTGCGTGTGGCGGGGTCGGGATGCTGGGTGAGAGCGATCGGCGCAGGCTGGGACAGGAGCCCCGGGGCGTCGATGCCGGCTCCGCGAGCCGCGAGGATGGCCGCGCCGCGGGCGGACGCGTCCTTGAGGACCGGCGTCAACGCAACGTCGGCGGCGCTGGCGCGGATCGCGAGAGCAGCGGCGTTCTGGGCGCCCGAGCCGGTGACGCGCAGTTCCCCGGGATCGAGCCCGACGCCGCGAAAGACGTCGAGGATCTTCGCGAACTCGAAACCGGCGCTCTCGACCAGGGCGCGAGCAAGTTGCGGCACACTCGTCTCGAGGCTCAGGCCGAAGAACAGGCCACGGGCATCCGCGTCCGTGTCGAGGCCGGCGAAGTAGGGCAGCGCGAGCAACGACGGCGGCATCGCGGCGAGCTCAGCGAACACCTCCGCGACCGGACGGCCGAGCGTGCGCGCGAACCAGTCGAGCGACCAACCGCCGGCGGCGGTTCCCGCGAGCGTGACCCACGTCGCAGGGTCGACGCGGTAGGTGGCGAAGCCGGTGCCCTGCAGGGATGAGGGCCGCGTGGCGCTACCCACCGACACACAGTCGCTGGAGCCGAAACCGATCACGGAGGCGCCTCCCGCGATCCCGCCCGCCCCGAGGAACGCCGCGGCCTGGTCATGAGCGCCGGCGACGACCGACAGGCCCTCGGCGAGCCCCAGTCGACCCGCGGCTTCGCCGCTCAAGTTGGCGGCGAGTTCGCCGCCCGGCACGGGGCGCGGCAGCGTCTCCGGCCGCAGCCACGGCGCGAGCACGTTGAGCGCGACCAGCAGCTCGTCGCTCCAGTGCTGCGCCTCGACGTCGTAGAGCCCGATCCGGGCAGCACCAGTGCTGTCGATCACAGCCTGCCCGGTCCAGCGCTCGATGAGGAGGTCACCGACGCAGCGGTATGCGGCGGCCTCCCGCCAGCCGGCACACCCGGCAGCGATCTTGAAGGCCGAGAACATGCCGCGCAGGGGCTGTCCGGTGATCTCGGTGTAGCGCTCCGGGGGCGACGGCCGAAGCGAGTGCACGTGCCGAGTCCTCGCCGCGGGTGTCCATGCTCACCGCGATCCGTGCGAGCGGAGTCCCGTCGGTCGCGAGCGGCAACATCGCCTCACCGAGCACGGCTAAGGCCATCGCCTCCGGCGCGTCGGCGCGGGCACTCGCCCCGTCGGCGACACGCCGGATGGCGGCCTCGGCAGCGGCGATGACCTCGGCGGGGTCCTGCTCGACCAGGCCAGCCGCCGGTCGGACGAGCGATACACCCTCGCTGGCGCTCGCGACGACCTCCCCCGAGGCGCCGAAGGCGACCGCGCGGACGCCGGTGGTGCCGAGGTCCACCCCGAGCACACTCATCGCGTGGCTGCCCGGGTACGTGTGCTGTCGCTGCGAGGCCGCTCTGCCATCGTGCCTTTCCTGTCGTCGCTTTCGTTCGCTGCACCGCTCGAAAGCCGGTGTCGCGTGGCCGAGGCTAGGTCATCAGCGCTTCTCCGCCACCATCCCGGCGGAGACCTTGTTGCAATCTTCGGTTTACTTTCGAATCGGCCAGAGTCGGGCTTGCGCAAACGAAAGCAGCGAGGCCCCGTGCGGTCAGTGCTGCATCGCCGCGAAGGCGCTCCGCAGCTCGGCGACGTAGCGCTCCGGCACCTCGAGCATCGGGAAGTGCCCCCCACGATCGACTTCGCTCCAGACGCGCAGATCGCGGTACCGGCGCTCGACCCAGGACCGCGGCAGCCGCTCGATGTCGCGAGGGAAGATCGTCACGGCCGTCGGCACGTGCACGTGCGCACTACGCTCGGGTGGGAAGTTCTCCCAGTAGAACCTTGCCGAGGACCCGCCGGTGCCGGTGAGCCAGTAGAGCGTGACCGTGTCGAGCATCCGCTCCCGGGAGACGGCGTTCTCGGGGTGGCCCCCGCAGTCCGTCCAGCCCTGGAACTTCTCGACGATCCAGGCGAGCTGGGCGATCGGCGAGTCGCTGAGGCCGTAGGCGATCGTCTGTGGCTTGGTGGACTGCTCGAGGGAGTAGCCGCCACCCCGCTCCCAGAAGCCTCGGGTCTCCGCCAGGCCGGCGAGCTCGTGATCGGTGAGTTCGCCCTCCTCGGGCGGCACCTCGACGTAGGGGGTGAAAGTATGGAGGGCCTCGACGCGGTGCGGGTGCCGCACACCGAGTGCGGTCGCCACGCGGCCTCCCCAGTCACCGCCGGCGGCGGCGAACCGGTCGTAGCCGAGCCTCGACATCAAGATCGCCCAGGCGTCGGCGGTCCGATCGACCGACCATCCCGTCGTCGACGGCCGACCGCTCGGCCCGAAGCCGGGGAGAGCGGGTGCGACCACATGGAACGCCGGTGCGTCGGGCTCGGCCGGGTTTGCGAGGGCATCGGCGACCTCGAGCGGTTCGATCACCGAGCTCGGCCAGCCGTGCGTGAGGACGAGGGGCCGCGCGTCGGCACGTGGCGAGCGCACGTGGAGAAAGGCGATGTCGAGATCGAAGACCCGAGTGCGTCCTGGCCCGTGGGCGTTGAACTCCGACTCGAAGCGCCGCCAGTCGTAGCCCTCGGCCCACGACCGGGCGAGCTCGATCAGATAGGCCAGCGGCACCCCCTGACGCCAGTCGGCCGCCGCCGGATCCGCACTCGGGCTGACAGTCTCACGCTCAGGCATCCGCACGCGCCGCAGCCGATCGCGCAGCTCCCGCAACTCCGACTCCGGAAACTCCAGTGCGAAGGGCTCGATCCCGTCGTCGATGGCCATACCCGCTACTCCTTTTCCATGACGGTGTTACCGCGCGGTCAGCTCGTCGTGCTCGGTCGGCCGATGATGTATCCGCCGTCAACACGATCAACTTCGGGGCGCGCTCGGTACACGCGACCGCGAGGAACACCCTTCGCGTTGCGGATGCGGTCTTCGGCGCGGGCTCGGCGGCGGTGGTGTAGTTCGAGGTCGGCGAGCTGGCGGTGCGGTCCGCCGGGTGGAGTGTTGGTGGCGGATGCGGTCAGCCGGTGCCCGTCGGCGTCGGTCAGGCGCAGTTGCGCGCCGGGCGACCCGGTTGAGCCGCACCTCAGCTCGATCCTGTTGCGGCCGAACACTCGCGCCCTCAGCACGGGCCCCGCCGCGCCACCCCGCGCATAGGTCATGTGGCTTGTTGATGGCGCTCGCGGTAGACGCGGGTCTTGTGGCGGTTGCCGCAGACGTTCATGTCGCACCAGCGCCCGCGACCGTTGCGTGACGTGTCGTGGAAGGCCCATCGGCAGTCCGGTGCGGCGCAGAGCTTGATCCGTCGCCAGTCGCCCCGGCAGACCGCCACGGCCACGGTCTCGACCACGATGTCGAGCCATCGCCGCCCGGAGCGGGCCGCGATGCGTAGCTCGCCCGACCGGCCAGGCGCGAGCTGCAGCGGGTAGTCCGCGAAGGCTTCGGTGGAGCCGCCCCCGCAATCGTCATCGCCCCCGAGCGACCGTCGCAAGCTCGTGCGGAGGGCGATGGCGTCGGCCAGATCCGCCTGCCCCAACTCGACGCCGGGATCGGCCAGGTCGCGCGCTGCCAGCCAGTCCGCCAGTGCGCCCGGCGACGTCAGGTGCTCGCCGCCGGCGTGGATCCGGCCATGCCGGCTGAACGATCGCTCGTCAACCGTGTTGAGGAACTCCTCGAGCACCTTGAGCGCATCCACGACACCACCATACCTGTTCAGCGGTGTTGCTGATCGGCGACACCGCTGTTACCGTTCAACGGTGTTGATCGACAGGAGGAGAATCTGATGACCGATCCCCGACAGGTACTCACGGTGTCGGACGCTGACCTCGACGACCTGCGCGCACGCCTGCGCGGGACACGGTGGGCGGAGCCGTGGCCGGTTGAGGCCTGGGAGGCCGGTACCGATGGCGACGAGTTGCGCCGACTGGTCGAGCACTGGGAGTCGGAGTACGACTGGCGCAAGCACGAAGCGGCGATCAATGCCCTGCCGTCCGGGTTCGCCGACCTCGGCGAGGCGTCCGTGCACTATCTGCGCTTCGACGCCGAGCGCGACGGCGCACTGCCGCTCCTGCTCGCCAACGGCTGGCCCAGCTCGTTCCTCGAACTGATCGGACTGGCCGACCGGTTGTCGGCGCCCTCCCGCTACGGCGGCAGCCCCGAGGACGCGTTCACCGTCGTCGTCCCGAGCCTGCCGGGGTTCGGGCTGTCCCCGCAGCGGCCCGCCCTCGACGGGACTCCGACCCACGACCTCTGGCACCGGCTCATGCATGACGTGCTCGGCTTCGAGCGTTACGGCGCGCACGGTTCCGACATCGGCGCAGGGGAGTGCAGCTTCCTCGCGCAGGCCCACCCGGAGGCCGTGGCCGGCGTCCATCTCCTGGACGCCGTCGACCCGCCCGGCTTCGATCCGGCCGGGCTCACCGACGAGGAGCGCACCTACCTCGAAGTGGAGAAGGCGTGGTTCGAGGCTGAGCGCGGGTACTCCCACCAGCAGCAGACGCGCCCGCTCACCCTCGCCCAAGGGCTGTCCGACTCACCGTCGGGTCTGCTCGCCTGGATCCTCGAGAAGTACCGGGCGTGGAGCGATTGCGGCGGCGACGTCTCCACTCGATTCGACGACGACTTCCTGCTGACCCAGGCGTCCCTGTACTGGTTCACCGACACGATCTCGACGTCGTTCCGTCCCTATTTCGAGCGCACCCAGGGGGTCGCTCCACGCGTCGAGCACGTCGAGGTGCCCACCGCGGTCGCGGTCTTCCCGGCTGACCTCGGTGGCCGGCTGCCCCGCAGCTGGGTCGAGCGGACCTACAACCTCACCCGCTACACCACCATGCCGCGTGGGGGCCATTTCGCCGCCTACGAGGAACCGGGCCTGCTCGCTGACGACATCACCGCCTTCTTCCACGACCTGACCTGAAGCCGCTCCGCACGCGGAACACCGCTGGCCGGTCGGCGACGGCCCGCGCGTCCGACCGGGTCTCCTGCTGGATCAGCTCGCCCCGGTTGAGGTGGAGGTCTGGGCGCTGTCGTTGTACGACCTCGATGTGTGGTCGGGCGGGTGTGGTGGTCGGGTCACGGGTCGGGGCGCAGCCGGGCGCAGCTCGGCCGGCCCTGCGATGGCCGTCAGGCCGCTGGCGTCGGCTGCCTTGCGGACCGACGTGTTCTCGGCGCGGGGCGATGAGCCCGGCGAGGTCGGGCAGCGACAGCCGTTCGGGTGTGCCGGTGACGAGCCGGTGGATCTAAGGAGGCCGACAGCGTGATGCCACGCTCGGCGAGCAGTGGCGCGAGGTGGGTGGTGGTGAACAGCCCGCGGGTAGCCATGATCTCGCGCAGCCCCACCGGTAGCTGACGTGTCGGCGGTTCATCGGCTGCTTCCGTCCGGTCGCGGCCTGACGGCCCCGGCGGCGCTCGCCGCTGCGGACGTGGCCCGGGTGAGGGTGGCATCGAGCGCGCGGCGCAGGGTGCGGGTGGGGAAGTCCGAGGACACGCAGGTGTAGTCACGCCCTAGCGATCCGCGGGGCCGTCTCTCCTGGACTTGCGACCTTGACTACACGACAGCAGACCTCGAATTGGACCCGTTAGCCCAACGACTGGCCCGCGGCAAGCGCTCAAGGGCGGAGCGGCCACAGAGGTCGGGCTCAAGGAGCGCAAGCACCGCATCGAGGACGCCGTTCGCAACGCGAAGGCGGCCGTCGAGGAGGGCATCGTCGCCGGCGGCGGCGTCGCCCTGATCCAGGCCGGCGCAGGCCTCTTCGAGGGCCTGGGCCTGGACGGTGACGAGGCCACTGGCGCCAACATCGTCAAGGTCACCCGCAACGCCCTGCAGAACGCCGCCTCCATCGCGGCGCTGTTCCTCACCACCGAGGCCGTCATCGCCGACAAGCCGGAGAAGAACCGTGCGGGCGGGGGTGACCCGGCCATGGGCATATGAGCTGTTCACCCCGCGACCTGCTGGACCGACCTACGTCCGATCGTCGCAGGCGGTTGCCGACACGCCGCTGGGCGCTGCTGTGAGCCGGAGGCCGTCGTGCCGCGGTTGCCCGTATGCCCGCTCAGAACGGTCGTCCGCGTCCTGGAACCGATGGGCCAGTCCGATCAGACGACGGCGAACGCCCGCACGGGGCATCTGCCGAGGGCTTCGATGCGGGGTGGAACTGCCGTGAAGCGTGCGCCGCGAAGCGGTAGCTGATCAAGAGCCGTGAGGTGCTCCACGATGGGGATCCCGGCGCCGAGGAGCAGCGTGTGTGCGGGGCGGGTCCGGTCAGTGGCATCGTCGATGTTCGCGGCATCAATGCCGACGATCCTGACGTCATGCTCCACCAGCCACTGGGCGCCGTCACTCGTGACGTGGGTCGGGCGGCCATCGGGATTGCTGAACCGGACCTCATCCGCTGCGTTCACGAGGATCGCGCAGCCGCTGACGTCACCGAGGACGGCCAGCATCGACGCGTCTACAGCACGTACCGGTGTTCCGGTGACGCGCAACACGATGGCAGGCAGGTCTACCAGTGAATCGAGCGACAGGCCCGCCAAGTCGGTCCCGTCGGGGAACCGGTGGTAGGGAGCGACGAGGTGAGTTCCAGCATCTCCCACCGTTGTGATGCGGTCGATCTCGAACCCGGTGCCGGGACCGTTGGCCTCAGGTGGCAGATCAGGAGAAGGACGAACGGCGGTCGCTGGTGCGAGCAGCCCCGGACCGGCGATCGTCCCCGCTCGTACTGCGTGGCTCAGATCGAGAATTCGGCGTGTGGACATGTCGGTCTCTCCGGGCGTCGTGTTGGACCTCGGCTGCCGAGCAGGAACTCGCTGGCCGGCGGCCAGTCAACTGCCTGGTACAAGTGCCCAGGGTGGATGCGGCTCCCGGCTGTCGACCCCTGGGGCGTACAGGTTGGACTATATAGTCTGAGTGTTGAGGGTTGGACGGCGCTCGGTCAAGGCGACTAGCGGGATGGTGCAGCCCCTACTCAGCGTGCCTCGACCCCTGCGGCTCTGTTGAAGACCAGGGTGACGTCGCCGTCGCGGAGAAGGTCTGCGACCTGCCTGCGAGCGACGGCCTCGACGCCGCCACAGGCACCGCTTATAGTCGGACTAGACGGTCCAGTCCGGCTCGCTGGTTGCTCGCCACCTGCTCGGTAGCGGCTGCGATCAGGGGGAGGGCGGGCTGCTGTCCGGGCAGCTGATCTCTGGTTCGGCCAGGAGCAACGATCATCGCGGTGTCAGTCATAGTGAAACGGAGGAGATGACATTGGAGTCGGCGAAGTACGGCAAAACGCCAGAGGTGATCGCTCGATTGACCCCTGAGCAGTTCCGTGTCACTCAGGAGGGCGCAACCGAGCGTGCGTTCAGCAATGCTTATTGGGACAGCAAGGAGGTGGGCATCTACGTGGACGTCGTGTCGGGGGAACCGCTCTTCGCCTCCGTCGACAAGTACGACAGCCACACGGGCTGGCCGAGTTTCACCAAGCCGCTCGTCCAGAGCAACGTGGTGGAGCTTGACGACCGGAGCCACGGGATGCGCAGGACCGAGGTTCGATCCACTCATGCGGACAGCCATTTGGGGCACGTCTTCGACGATGGCCCGCGCGACCTGGGTAGCCGCCGCTACTGCCTCAACTCCGCCGCGTTGCGGTTCGTGCCCCTAGCTGACCTGGAGCGCGAGGGGTACGGCGAGTATCGCGAGCTATTCGGTGCGGAAAAGTGGGGTGAGGGCGAGTCCGCCAGTGCGAGTTGATACTTGAGCTGCACTGCTGCGAGACCTCGGCCGATCGAGCGGCAGGTGGAGTAGCACTTCCGTCGTAGGGGTCGGGCGCGCGCTCGTCACGAACTGCTGGCTCAGCGAAGCACTGCCGTTCACCGCCGTCCCCCCGGAACCCGTTCCGGGGGGACGGTTGTCCTGCCACCTCGTGCTGGACCGCTGGTTGACCGCCGCCGTCGGTCAGGCCCCCTCGGAGCTGAGCTATCAGCTCGCGGCGCCGGACGCACGCTTCTTCGCGGGCGCGAACGCTTCCAGGTTGCGGATCGCGAGCTCGAGCGCCAGTGCCATCGGTTGGGCACTTCGTGCGGCCTGTGAGAGGAGGTAGCCGCCCTGGTAGGCCGCCATGATTCCGGTGGCGAGTTCGGCGGGGTCCGCGCTGTCGTCGAGCTCGCCGCGCTCTTGCATCCGACGGATGCCGGCGGCGAGGTACGACTCCCAGGTTCGGAACGTGGCGTTGATCAGGATCCGGGCTGGTTCGGACCGATCTGTCAGCTCACTGGCCAGCGAGCCGATCTCGCAGCCGTACGCTCCGTGTCGCTCGTCGACGAAACGAACGATCGCATCGCGCCAGCGTCGCAGGCCCTGCAGCGAGCTGAGTTGTTCGAGATGGGGTTCTTGTCGCTCCATCACACGTGCGGCTTGCATTTTGATCACCGCTGTGACTAGGGCGTCCTTGTCCTCGAAGTAGTGGTACAGCTGTGACTTGCTTGTGCCGGAAGCCTCGACCACCTGGTCCATGGTCGTGCCGGCGACCCCGGTGGCGTGCATGAGGTCGGCTGCGGCTCGGACGATGCGGTCGCGTGTTACTGCACCGCGCGCGGTCAGGCGTCGCGCGGGCGGTTCGGCTCCGGCACTCGTCACAGATGCAATCCTAGCCTGACGGCGTGATGTTCAACGTCTGAACTGGACATCTCGGACCGCTTGGTCTAGATGATCGGGACCGGGCGCTACTTGCTCCTGGCGTTGTCGCGCGGGTACCGGAGATCGTTCTGCCTGCCACCCGCCCTCCTCTTGCGCGCGGCGGGAAGCGGCCAGTGGAGCGGCACAAATGCGCTCGCCGTTGCCGATCGGCTCACGTGCGGCAAGCGAAGTGGACCAGCTAGTCCGAGTTGGTTAGCATCTGTGCGTGTCGAGAGAGGAACTCGAGGAGCGATCCTCGGGGCGCGCTGGCTGGGATGCGGCGACGCGGGACCGGATCGTGCGGGGCGCTGCCGAGGTCGTCTTACGGCTGGGCGTCGCAGGGGTCAGCGTTGAGCGGGTCCGTGCCGTGGCGGGGGTCAGCCGCTCGCAGGTCCATCGCTACTTCCCAGCCAAGGAAGCGTTGATCGACGGTGTCGTGGACTTCCAGATCGCGGCGGTGCTCGCCCGGCAGCGCGCGCTGCTCGGAAGCCTCCACTCTCTGGCAGACCTGCAGGAGTGGGCCGATGTCGTGGTCGAGTTGAACAGCGCGGGCAACGGTGTGCGCGGGTGCCCGCTCGGGTCTCTGGTGAGCCAGTTGGCAGAGCAGCCCGGGCCCGTGCGGGCCAAGCTCGATCATGCGTTCCAAACCTGGCAGTCGTACTTGGCGGCAGGGCTTCGCCGGATGCAGGATCGCGGGGAACTCAACGCCGAGGCCGACGTGGCGGAGTTGGCCACCGGGGTCGTGGCGGCCCTCCAGGGCGGCCTGATCCTGGCTCAGGCCGCTCGGAGCGAGAAGCCGCTGCGGTCAGCCCTCGACCTCGCTGTCGGCAGGGTCGCGCTCGCCGCCCACATTGCAGGACCGGCGGCTCCAGGCCACGTTCATCGGGTTTCGCAGTCGGAAGCCGACCTGAGCGCTTGCCCGGTATCCGGGTTCGCCACCGCCCGGCCGCACGTGCCCGGGGCGGCCCGAAAGACGAGTAGCCCGCCCCCAGATCCGAACGGATGAGCAGATGAACGGTGTCGCGAGCTTCCGGAACACGCGACTCGACGCCACGGAGAACGAACGACTCCGGGACCTGGCCGCGGCCGGGGCCGCTGCCTTCGGCTACACCGCCGAGCTGAAGTTGGACCGCGATCTGGCTCGACTGCTGCGGCTGCGCGTCGCCCAGCTGAACAACTGTCCGTACTGCCTGGTGGTCCACCATGCCGCCGCCCGGGGCTCCGATATTGCCCCGATCAAGATCGAGACCCTCACGTCGTGGTGGGAGACCGGCTTGTTCAGCGACGCGGAGCAGGCGGCTCTGGCCTATGCCGAGGCACTGACGCGGGCTGCGGACGCTACCGCGAGTCAGGATTTCCAGCAGATCCACGACCGCATGGCCGCCTACTTCGACGAGGAGGAAAGGCTCGAGATCGTCGGAGTGGTGATCAACATGAACATCTGGACGCGGCTCAAGCTCGCCGAGGGCGCGCGTCCGGCGCTGGTCGAGCCATGAGTGCTGAGAAGCGGTGGTCGGTATGACGTGCGGACTCGATCAGGTCGGGCGGTCCGGGTAGTACTGAGGGGCCTCGCGACGGTTGTACATGCTGTAGAAGCGGATGATCCGAATCCGGCGCAGGCGTGACCCATCGGGGAATGCTGCCGTCGTCTCGAATGCCTCGGCGGCGGCGTAGTCGTGCCACACGGTCCGCATGAGGACGTGGCCGGGCGTCAGCACGGCCTCGTAGACGTCCCAGTCGGTCAGTCCGGCGGCGTCGAGGTCGAGACCGAGGTGCGAGGTCATCTCGACCGCATCGTGCGGGTCGAGGGCGTGGGTGGGCTGCGTCCTGTCGACGAGCACGGCCGTGTTCCCCGCCCCGGCGACGGTCTCGTCGAGTCTCTGCTCGCCGAGGACGTGGCCTTCGGGTAGCTCCGTGTCGCGCGTCAGTTGGCCTGTTCTCAGGGTGTAGTCGATGAAGAATTCGTCGCGGCCCTTCGCCTGGGCCAGCTGATGCGTCGGATGCGTACGCCAGCTGACCAGCGCTTTCTCATCTTCCCATGTCGAGAGCGAGAGAAGCCAGCCTTCCCGGCTCAAGCTCCGGTAGTAATGGTCGTCAACGAAGCCGGGGATCTTCCGCAGGTCGGTGCCGAGCCGCGTCGCCCACTCCAGGTAGGTGTCCCTCCGGCCGGGCTGCGGGTGAGACTCGAACATCACTGCGAACATGTTCCTCCTTGACGGCGAAAGCTCATCGGGTCGCCAGGCTCAGCTTCGGCGCCTGCGCCGACGGACCTGGACGCCAACCGCACCAGGTGCCGCTGCGTTGGTGCTAGACGGTCCATCTGTGCACCGCCCTTGGGGGTAGGTCAGGAGCGCGGACACCGCTGCGGGCGATCTATCGGAGCACAGCTGTGCGCTTGAGCGCATGTGCGGCAGCTCGCCGTTGCTGGGGACCGGAGAGCTGGATCTCCAGGTTCGTGCAGGTGAGATCGATGTATGCGGCCATCAGGATGCCTCTCGCGTCGATCGAAGGGCTGCTAGGTGGTGTGATGTGAGCCACTTGTCCTCCCTCCTGTGGGGCGCTTGCCGGGTGCCGTAGAGTGGAACAAGCAGTCTAGTTTGAGCTCTACTGTTCGACGAGGCCTCATTCCGCCCGGGTGGATCGAGCGAGCACCGAGTCGTGCGGGCGGGGTGTCGTGACCGGCCGGAACCGCGGGGCGGAGCTCGGGCCACCCGGGCGGTCCAGCGGTGGCCCGGCACGTTGCTCGCCCAGGGGAGCCCAGAGAGGAACGCACGTGGCAGATGACCGACTCGCGGCACTCACCGCGGCGGGTGTCTCGATCTGGCTCGATGACCTGTCGCGTGGCCGTCTGGTCAGCGGCGGACTCCGGCGACTCATCGACGACAAGCAGGTCGTCGGCGTCACCACCAACCCGACCATCTTCGCCGCTGCACTCGCGCACGGCGGGGTCTACACGCCGCAGATCCAGGAGCTCGCGCGGCACAGAGCGACGGTCGGAGCCGCTGTTCGACAGCTGTTGGTCGTTGACGTCCAGGAGGCCTGCGAACTGTTCCGCGGCGTCTGGGAGGCGAGCGACGGTGTGGATGGGCGAGTGTCACTGGAGGTCAACCCCGCTCTGGCCGGCGACTGTGAGGCGACCGTCCTCGAGGCCGTGAGCCTCATGCGAGCGGTTGCTCGCCCGAACCTCTACGTGAAGATCCCTGCGACCAGGGCGAGCCTGCCGGCCATCACAGAAGCGCTCGCGCAAGGTATCGACATCAACGTCACGCTCATCTTCTCGGTGGAGCGGTACCGGGAGGTCATGGCGGCGTACCTTGACGGCCTGGAGCGGGCACTCGACGCCGGCGCGCCTCTGCCCGGCGTCCACTCGGTCGCGAGCTTCTTCGTCTCGCGTGTCGACGCGGAGGTGGACAAGCGCCTCGAAGAGATCGGGTCAGACGAAGCGCTCGCGTTGCGGGGCATGGCCGGTATCGCGAACTCGAGACTTGCCCATCAGGCATTCCGGGAGACGTTCACCGGCTCCCGCTGGGAGCGCCTCGCGGCAAAGGGCGCTCGCGTGCAGCGGCCGCTGTGGGCATCGACGGGCGTGAAGAACCCGACCTACCCGGACACGATGTACGTCACCGAGCTCGTGGTGCCCGGAACCGTGAACACGATGCCGGAGGCAACGCTGGACGCCTTCGCTGATCACGGCCTACTGAGCAGTGCGGACAAGGGCGACGCCGTGACGGGCCGCGCCTCCGAGGCTCGTGCGGTGATCGACGCCATCAGTGCCACAGGCGTCGATCTCGCGGAAGTTTTCACAGCCCTGGAGCGTGCCGGCGTCGATCGGTTCACCCAGTCCTGGGCGGAGCTGCACGAGACTGTCAGGCGGTCCATGGTGGCGGCAACCGAGTAGCGGCTCGATATGGCTGCGGTGCGAGGTGCGCGGCGCAAAACGGGATCGAGCGCCAGTACGAATTGTGAACGTGGAGGAGGTCCACCGATGACTGCGACTCAGGACGGAACGGATCACGTCTCGCCGTCGAGCCAGCCGTGGCTACATCAGCACGGGGGAGGGGAGATCCAGAAGTTCGGGACTGTGAAGCAGTTCCCCGTCGGGTTGTCCTATGACGCGCGCATGTATGCCGGCGAAAGGCTCAACCGGGCTCTGGCGGACACGCAAATTCTTTACGCGCTCTACAAGAAGAGTCACTGGAACGTGCGCGGCGCGACCTTCTACCAGCTCCACCTCCTGCTCGACAAGCACGCCGACGAACAGCTCGCCCTCATCGACGCGATCGCCGAGCGCATCCAGAGCCTGGGCGCCGTCGCGGTGGGCGATCCGCGCCATGCGGCTGAGCTCAGCAGCATCCCGCGACCGCCGGATGGCGTCGAGCAGGTTCCGGCGATGCTCTCCCGGTTGCTCGACGCGCACGAACGCATCTTGATCGACGCTCACAAGGCGGCCGCAAAGAGCGCGGAGTTGGGCGACGACGGAACCAACGACTTGCTGGTCTCGCAGGTCATCCGTACCGGAGAGCTGCAGTGCTGGTTCCTGGCCGAGCACCTGGTCGACACGCCGCTCGTGCGCATCTGACGGTTAGCCGCCCTGGTTGCCGTACCCGGTGCATTTCGCACGGCGCCGTCCGCGAGGTCGCGAGTCCGGCTATCCCTCGAATCCGCACTGTCTCTCCTGAGAAGGCGTCATGACCCAACTCACCCCAGTCCCGGTGGCCCAACCGAACCCGACCCGCCGATCGGCGAAGGGCTCGGTGTTCCTCAAGATGTTGCGGACCACGGACCCCAAAGACATTGCCATCCTGTACCTGGTCACGTCGTTCGGGTTCTTCCTGGTCGGTGGCGCGATGGCGCTGCTGATCCGTGGTGAGCTGGCGGTACCTGGTCTGCAGTTCCTGTCCAACGAGCAGTACAACCAGCTGTTCACGATGCACGGCACGGCCATGCTGCTGCTGTACGCGACGCCGATCCTGTTCGGGTTCGCGAACTACATCGTCCCTCTGCAGATAGGGGCGCCCGATGTGGCGTTCCCCCGCTTGAACGCCTTTTCATACTGGTTGTTCCTGTTCGGCAGCCTGATCGTTCTGTCCGGGTTCCTCGCACCAGGTGGGCCGGCAGATTTCGGTTGGTTCGCCTACGCGCCGCTGCATTCAGTGCAGCATTCCCCGGGAACGGGGAGTGATCTGTGGGTCGCCGGTCTGATCGTGTCCGGTCTCGGCACGATCCTCGGTGGTGTCAACTTCGTCACCACGATCGTCTGCATGCGTGCTCCCGGAATGACCATGTTCCGGATGCCGATCTTCACCTGGAACATCCTGGTGACGGCGATCCTGATCCTGATCGCGTTCCCGGTGCTCACCGCAGGGCTGTTCGGGATGCTCGCGGACCGCCACTTCGGGGCGCACGTCTTCGACCCGGCCAACGGAGGCGTGATCCTTTGGCAGCACCTGTTCTGGTTCTTCGGCCACCCCGAGGTCTACATCGTCGCGATCCCGTTCTTCGGCATCGTCTCGGAAGTCCTTCCGGTGTTCAGTCGCAAGCCTGTGTTCGGCTACAAGGGCCTGGTCTACGCGACGATCGCGATCGGAGCGCTCTCCGTTGCGGTGTGGGCGCATCATCTCTACGCGACCGGTGCGGTGCTGCTGGCGTTCTTCTCGTTCACCACGTTCTTGATCGCGGTGCCCACCGGTGTCAAGTTCGTGAACTGGATCGGCACGATGTGGAAGGGGCGTCTGACCTTCGAGACCCCGATGTTGTTCAGCGTCGGGTTCTTGGCCACGTTCTTGCTCGGCGGCCTCACCGGCATCCTGCTGGCGTCCCCGCCGGTGGACTTCCACGTCTCGGACACCTACTTCGTGGTGGCCCACTTCCACTACGTGCTGTTCGGCACCATCGTCTTCGCGAGCTACGCCGGCATCTACTTCTGGTTCCCGAAGATGACCGGCCGGATGCTCGACGAGACCTGGGGCAAGGTCCACTTCTGGCTCACGTTCATCGGCTTCCACCTGACGTTCCTGGTGCAGCACTGGCTGGGCAACCAGGGGATGCCTCGCCGCTACGCCGACTACCTGCCCATCGACGGCTTCACCACGCTGAACGCGATCTCCTCGATCGGCGCGTTCGTGCTCGGTGCGTCGACGCTGCCGTTCATCTGGAACGTGTTCAAGAGCTACCGCTACGGCCGGGTCGTCACGGTCGACGACCCGTGGGGATTCGGCAACTCGCTGGAGTGGGCCACCTCGTGCCCGCCGCCGCGGCACAACTTCACGGAGCTGCCGCGGATCCGGTCGGAGCGCCCGGCGTTCGAGCTGCACTACCCGCACATGGTGAAGCGCTTCCGACAGGAGGCGCACGTCGGCGGCAAGCCGTCGCCGTACGAGGTTGCCGCACACGCGGCGGGCGAGGAGTCGAAGCCGAACGACGACCCGAGGTCGCGCTGACCGCTCACGGCCGTCCGGGCTCCATGCGGTCGATCGTGGTGCGTGTGTTTCCGGAATGCAATGCTGAGGAGGAGCTATGTCCAGCTCGTTGAGCGACATCCACGTCTCGGATGGCGACGTCGTCGCAACCGAGCACATTCCCACGGCGCTGACCGCGGGCGGTCTCGTGTACGACGACGGCGCCACGCAGGTCTTCGAACCCGCCGGCGCCACCATCTACGTCGAGCGGGGCCGGTCGACCGAGGGCGAATGGTATCTCGACGACGGCGGTCGCTTCTGCTCGTTCTGGCCTCCGAGCTATCGGGCATGCTACGGCCTGCGGTGGATCGTCGAGGCCGGGAGGATCGTTGGGCTCCGGTTCGCTGAGCTTGGCGGCGGCTCCGGCTTCAACGGTCGTTACCGGTAGACGCGGCGGACCGCGGCCGACGCTCGCGAACGAGTTTATTCACCAGACGTTGGGACTCGCCGGGTGGCGGTGTGTCCGACTGTCGAGAGCCAGGCCGCCCGGCCGCCGGGCACAGCAGACGAGCACCTGGCCATCGACGAGCAGGTGAGCGGCTCGGGGCGTAGCCCGGTCTGTCCGGCCGGCACGAGGGCCGGTAGGGCCGGCGGCCCGGGGAGTCCCAGGCCTGCGTGATCTCGGGTGGTGACGCACGCGCCTGATCGAGGAGCACGGGTATACCGCTGCGAGCGAAGGTGACCAGGACCTGGTCCCGACGCGACCGCGGGGGAGATGGGGCGAGACCTGCCCGCCGGTTGCCCCCAGGGCGATCGCGGCGAGCAGGCCGAACGCGCCGAGCGTGTCGCGCGCCGCATGGCGACCGGCCCGCGCACGGCCTCGGGGGGAGCAGCCGATCAGGCTCCGGTTTCCCGACCTGTCGGATCGACGTCCGGCTGGAGGACCGCGTGCACGCGGGCGCGCAGCGCCGGGACGGCCTCCGCCGCGAACCACGGGTTGCGGGTCTGCCAGCGGAAGTTCAGTGGGGAGGGGTGGACGAGGGGCATGCGGTCGGGGAGGTGGTCGCGGAACGCCCGGACCGTTTCGGTGAGGTTCGCTCCGGCGGATCCGGGTAGGTAGTGCTTCTGGGCGTGGCGGCCGATCAAGATGGTGAGTCGGATGTGGGGGAGTTCAGCGAGGATCGGTGGGTGCCAGCGTGGTGCGACATCGGGGCGGGGCGGCAGGTCGCCGTGGGTGGCTTTGCCCGGGTAGTAGAAGTCCATCGGCAGGATCGCGAACAGCGTCGGGTCGTAGAACTGCTCGTCGGTGACCCCGAGCCAGCGTCGCAGTGTGACGCCGCTCGGGTCGTTCCACGGGATCCCGCTGTGTTGTGCCCGTGTTCCCGGGGCCTGTCCGATGAGGACGATCCGGGCGGCGGGGTGCGCGGTGTAGATCGGCTGCAGGCCCGCGGCGGTGGCGTCCCGGTTGGTCGGGTCGGCGACGATCTGTTCGTGGATCCGCCGCAGCGCCGGACTCGTCCTGGTCGCCGACCCGTCCATGGTGGTGATGGTCAGGCCGGCTGCGACGACGGCTGCGAGGCGGCGTCATTGCGCCGCGGCAGGACCCAGCCCGGTCGGGGGAAGTGGCAGGTGTAGCCGTGGGGCAGGCGCAGCAGGTAGTCCTGGTGCTCGGGCTCCGCCTCCCAGAACGGCCCGGCCGGCGTGACCTCGGTGACGACCTTGCCCGGCCACAGCCCGGAGGCGTCGACGTCGGCGATCGTGTCCTGTGCGACCTGGCGCTGTACGTCGTCGAGGTAGAAGATCGCCGACCGGTAGGACGCGCCGACGTCGTTGCCCTGCCGGTTGGCCGTGCTGGGGTCGTGGATCTGGAAGAAGAACTCCAGCAGGTCGCGGTAGGTGGTGGCGGCCGGGTCGTAGGTGATCTCGATGGCTTCGGCGTGGGTGCCGTGGTTGCGGTAGGTGGCGTTGGGGGTGTTGCCGCCGGTGTAGCCCACGCGGGTGGACAGCACGCCGGGGCGGGCGCGGATGAGATCCTGCATCCCCCAGAAACACCCTCCGGCGAGAACTGCCCGCTGCTGCTCGGTCATCGTGGGATTCCTTTCTCGGTACGGTTTGTCGGTTGCGGTTGGTCGCGGTCAGATGTCGTCGGGCTCGCGCACGATGTGAATGGCAGCTTCCTCGGCGCTGGCTGCCCCGCCATCCTTTCCGACGTCGACGGCGGTCAGATAGGCGAAGTCGTCCCATTCGCCGGCAGCCTCGACGTCGACCAGACGCCCCGAGCGGGCGAGGCCGACTTCGTCGTCGTACAGCTCGCCGTCGGTGCCGGCGGTGTCGCCGAGTCCGTCGCCGTCGTCGGCGTCGGTGAGGTCGGGCAGTTCGCGGGCCAGGCGACCGGCGAGGCTCTCGTGATCGTGGGCCTCCCGCGCCGTGACGCCGTAGTGCTCGCGCTCCCACGGCCGTTCGGGCACCGTGTAGCCCTCGTCGAGGACGTCGACCCCGCGCCCGTCCAGGGTTTCGTCGTCTTCGAGCAGGCCGGTGTCGATGTCGACCCCGTCCACGCCGTCGCTGTCATTGCTCATGTCGTCCTCCTGTCGACGCGCCGGCCCGGCGGTCGTTGCGGAATGCCGTCTCGTGCTGGGGCTGCGGGTCGATCACCCCGAGAACCCGAACCGCTCGACCCTGATCCGGTCGGTGGGCACACCAGCGGCTGCGACCAGCTCGGTCGCGGCATCGCAGAAGGCGGTGGACCCGCAGACGTAGACCTCACGGTCCCCGTCGAGGGCGGTGGTGAGGTCCCGGGCCATGAGACGACCCGGTGGGCGGACATGCCCGTCGGGGACCGCGCGCGTGAAGACGACCGAGGTGTCCACCCCCGGAACCTCGGCGGAGTAGTACAGCTCCTCGGGCCTGCGCACCGAGACGACGAGCCGGAACAGGTCCGGCCGGCCGAGGGTGCGGGCGTGGCGCAGCATCGACATCAGGGGCACGATCCCGGAACCGCCGCCCACGCCGAGCGCAGGCCGGAGATCCCAGGCGAAGTCGCCGCCGATCGGGCCCCGCACGTCGAGCACGTCTCCCACCTCGACGGCTTCGTTGAGGAAGCCCGACACCTCGCCGCCTTGCAGGACCTCGACGGTGAGATCGAGCTCCGCCGAGTCCGAGGGTGGGCTGGCGATCGAGTAGGACCGCTGGGCCCGGTACCCGTCGGGTGCGGTCAGGCGCACGACGAAGTGTTGGCCGGCCCAGAACGAGCACGGTTGGGGCAGCGCGAGGGTGAAGGTCTTCGCCGTGGGGGTTTCCTGGTGGATGCCGGTGACCTTGGCGGTCTGCCACGGTCCCGGGTGCGGCGGCCCTCCGGAAACGCTGGTCATCAGTCCCCCTGGTATCGCTGCTCGCGCCAGGGGTCCCCCCGGTCGTGGTAGCCGCGTACCTCCCAGAAGCCTGGCTGGTCCTCGGCGAGCAATGTCAGGCCCGACACCCACTTCGCGCTCTTCCAGAAGTACAGGTGGGGCACGAGCAGCCGCGCCGGGCCGCCGTGGATGCCGGTCAGCGGGGCGCCGTTGACGTCCCACACGACCCAGGCCTTGCCGCCGGTGAGGTCCTCGAGCCGGAAGTTGGTGGTGTAGCCGGTGTGGGATCTGGCCAACACGAATGCCGCGTCGTCACCGACCCCGGCCGCAGCGAGGAGGGTGTCGACCGATACGCCGTCGAACTGCATGTCGAACTTCGACCACGTGGTCACACAGTGGATGGCGCCCTCGTACCGAGAGGACGGCAACGCGTGGATCTCATCCCAGTTCCACCGAGCCGGCCTGTCGACGAGACCATCGATCTCGAAGCTCCACCTGGCAGTGTCGATGCTGGGGGTCGACTCGGCATGTAGGACCGGCCAGTTCGTGCCGGCGTCGTACTGGCCAGGAGGCAGCCGCGTGTCGCGCTCGCCACGCCTGCGACCGGTGAATCCCCTCGTCAACGCCATCTGGTAATCCCTCTCGATCATCATCGCCGGCGCTCGGAGGGCAGGCCTCGGCGTCCGGCGGAAGGCCGGCGGTGGCCTGGACAGACTGAATATGGCCGCCGCGCTACTGGACTGTCAAGTCCAGACTACGCGGTGGCAGCGGCGCCCGAACGACGTCAGCTCGCCGCCTCGGGTGCGCGATCGCTGCGCGCCCGCCGAGCCTCGATGCTGTCGAGCGCGAGGTCCAGCGCGATTGCCATGGGACGCGAGCTGCGCGCCGCCTGGGAGAGCAGGTAACCGCCCTGGTAGGCGGCCATGAGGCCAGTGGCGAGCTCGGCCGGGTCAGCCTCGGGGTCGAGCTCGCCCCGATCCTGCATCCGCCTCAGGCCGGCCGCGAGGTAGGACTCCCACGAGCGGAATGCGGCCTCGATCAGGATCCGGGCCGGCTCCGACCGGTCCGCGAGCTCGCTGGAGAGCGACCCGACAGCGCACCCGTTGATGCCCTGACCTTCGTCGACGGACCGCACAACCGCGTTGCGCCACTGCCGCAGATCGGCGATGGATGCCAGCCGCTCGAGGTGGGGCTCCTGGAATTCCAGCATCCGCGCGGCCTGCGTCTTGATGACGGCGGCGACCAGCGCGTCCTTGTCGGCGAAGTAGTGGTAGAGCTGTGACTTGCTCGTGCCCGACGCGTCGACCACCTGGTCCATGGTGGTGCCGGCAACGCCTGCGGCGTGCATGAGGTCTGCGGCAGCACGGACGATGCGGTTCCGGGTCGACGCTCCGCGCGCGGTCAGGCGTCGCGCAGGCGGCTGGGCGCCAACGCTCGTCATGGTGGTCATGCTAGTCCGGCTGTATGACACGGCCTGTCATGCGCGATATTACAAACTGGTTAGTCTAGCCAGCTCCTCCGGTGACCCCGAGGCGCTGCAGGAGTCCCGGCACGAGCCAGGGTGACCAGATCAGCGCTGCTCGCCAGCGGTTCCGGCACTTCATGCCCATGGGTCGAGGTAGGGCAGGTGGCGTCTCGTGGGGGATCATGATCCCGACGGGTTGACAGCCCTAAAAGCAGTACTTGACAGTCCACTTCGAGGCCCACATAGTTGGACCCCGCAGTGGGTCCAACCGGGGTGGGCCGACGAGTCGAGTCGTGAGCCCGACGGATGACGCTCGAGCCAGGTCGATCCCGAGGCGAGCTGGTGCACCGCGGAGCAGCGGAGCCTGCTCGCGGGAAGTCGGCGCGCGTGCATCGGTGATCCTGCTGCCGGCCGGTCCGGCCACGGCAAAGCAGAAAATCGGAAGTTTTCATACCCGGACGGAGAGTGGTTCGCGTGGCCACGGACTTTGCAGGCAGAAAATGCGTCGTCATCGGCGGCTCCAGCGGCATCGGCTTCAAGACCGCGGAGGATGTGATCGCGGAGGGCGGTAGTGCGGTGATCGTCGGCCGCCCGGGTCGCAAACTCGACGACGCCGTGGCGAGCCTTTCGTGCTCCGGCAGCGCGTGGTCGATCGCGGCCGACCTGACCGACTGGGAGCAGGTCGTCGAGGCGCAGAAGCAACTTGCGGAGAACCACTCCGACGCCACCCTCCTCGTCAACTCGGCAGGGCTCGTCCGGCTGAAGACCTTCGTCGACCACCAGGTGGCCGACTACGATTCCTATCACGACCTCAATCGGGCGACTTTCTTCCTCACCCAGACCGTCGTCCGAGGTATGGTCGCCGGCGGTCAGGGCGGCGCGATCGTGAACGTTGGCGCCATGTGGGCGCACCAGGCCCTCGCCGCGACACCATCGTCGGCGTTCTCGATGGCCAAGGCGGGCCTGCATGCACTGACGCACAACCTCGCCATCGAACTCGCCGGCGAGGGTATCCGGGTGAACGCAGTGGCACCGGCCGTCACCAGTACTCCCCATTTCGACTGGCTGCCCGCCGACCAGCGGGACGCCACACTGCAACAAATGGCCGGCCTGCACCCACTCGGCCGAGTCGGCACCCCACAGGACTTGGCCTCCGCGATCACGTTCCTCCTCTCGTCGGCCTCGAGCTGGATCACGGGCGCCATCCTCAACGTCGACGGCGGGGTCATGGCAGGCCGCAACTAGGGCGTGTCCTGTAAGTCGGTACGCAGCCACAACACGATGGCCGCGATGACGATCTCTGATCGGTAGTAGGCGATCCGCTTCGTGTAGCGGGTGGCCAGGGCT
>NZ_NKYF01000022.1 GCF_002262885.1 Pseudonocardia sp. MH-G8
CGCGACCAGCGCGGCGAGCTCGTCGTAGGACGGACGCTCACCCTCGACCGGCACACCAAGATCATCTCACATGTCGATCAAGCGGCCCCGCCGACCTGACTAGTTACTCGTCGCGAACGGGCCTGGGCCCGCGCCGGGAACGGCCGCCCACCCAGCCCGGATATTCGGCAGTTCCACCAACCCGACCACCCCGCCAACGGAAAGGGGCAGCGGAACGCGGCCGACCACGCCGAAGACCAGGGGCGGGGCGTGGGGCAGCGGCCGCGAGCCGGGGACGGCGCGCCCACAGGTGTTTTCATGACCAGATAGACGTGAGAGGTGTTGAATCTTCCCCGAATCCCTCTCAGGTCTATCTGATCATGAAAACGGCGTTCCGCGGAACGCGAGGGGCGGCCTGATCAGCGGTCGAGCACAGCCCTGGGTCTGCGCCGCTGACGGCGGATGCCCAAGTGCCCACATAGCCGGCAGTTCCAGCAGACGGCACGACGCCGCTGCTCCCGCACAGCGAGAACCCGACCGAGCTCGCGCTCCTCCTGGAGCACGGGCTGTTGCCGGTGCAGGTCAGGCACCGGCTCGGCCGCGCAGCTGTTGGGAATCGCAGACGAGGTCGGCACGATCATGCCGGGCAAGGCCGCCGACCTCGTGGTCGTGGCAGGTTCCCCGCTCGACGTGCAGGGGTGCAGGCGGTGTACCAGGGCGGTCGGTTGCAGTGATCCCGCCGCCGGACGAGGTCAGCGGTGCAGGACGGTGCGCAGGGCCGTGGTCAGCCCGGCGGCGTCAGCGCCGCGCCAGGCCACGACACCGTCCGGCCGGACCAGGACTGTGCCTTGCGGGCCTGTCCCGCTGACGCGGTCCCATGCGCCGTCGGTGTCGTGGAGGTCCTCCCCGACCCGGTACGCGCGCACCGCGACCCCGAGTTCGCCGGCTGCCACCTGCGCCGCCTGCACTCCCTCGGCCGATCCGGTGAGCACGAGCCAGTGCGGCCCGATCAGCTCGCGGGGCGACACCGGGCCGTCCGGGCCGCGCAGCGCGACGTGCGGGACGCGGGAGCCGGGCCGTCCGGACGGCGTGCGCGGGTCCTCGAACAGCTCGTCCGGAGCCCCGGGCTCGGCCACGACCGCGCCGCCGCAGACGTAGCCGAACAGCAGCGTCATGCCGTCCATGGGCGCGCCGATCGACGGGTCGGCCAGATCGGGTCGCTGGCGCACCACCAGGTTGGCCACCTGCCAGTCGCAGACCGCCTCGGCGTAGGGGCGACGCTCGGCGTCGTGGCTGTCGAGGAGGCCCGGACCGGCCTCCTCGCGGACGACCGCGGCCAGCCGCCAGCCCAGGTGGTAGCCGTCGAGCATCGCCGTGTTCCCGCCCTGCCCCCCGGTCGGCGGGCACACGTGGGCGGCGTCGCCGACCAGGAGCACGCGGCCCTCGCGGAACCGGTCGGCGACCCGGTGGGCGCTCTCCCAGGTGTCGCGGCCCAGGATCTGCAGGGGGAGGTCGGGGACCCCGACGATGGTGCGGATCAGGGCCTCGGTGGCCGCGTCGTCGCGCTCCGGGTCGGCCGCCATCGCGGCCACCCACTCGTCCGGCTCGTCGGTCGACACCAGTACGCCTGCGCCGCCGGGCAGCTCGGGGTTCTGCACGTAGTGCAGTACGACGGCGTCGGTGCGGGCGACCGCGGAGAGGTCGGCGGCGAACCGGACGCTGTCGGAGACGTCGAACGTGCCGCGCCCGTGGCTCCCGATCCCGACGGCCTCGCGCAGGCCGCCGCGGTGGCCGTCCGCGGCGACGACGTACGCCGCGCGGATCTGCTCGACTGCGCCGGACTCCAGGTCGCGCACGCTCAGCGTCACACCGTCGCTGTCCTGGGTCAGTTCCTCGCAGCGGGTCCGGAAGCGGAGCACGGCACCGAGTTCGCAAGCCCGCTCGGCCAGCGCTCGCTCGGCGCGGGCCTGGCTGGCACTGCCGCCCTCCGCGGGGGAGAACGCCTCCATCCCGTGCGCCTCGGGGGCGAAGTCGTGCAGCACGGGGCCCGCCACGCTGCGCGAGATCTTGATCGTCAGACCGGGCTGCCCTGCGGGCTCGGCCTTCCGGATCGAGGTTGTCATGCCGGCCGTCGCGAACGCCTCCATCACCACCGGTGACTGGCCACGTGCCTTCGGCTGCACCGACGTGCCGGGGTGGCGCTCCAGCACGGTGCTCGCCACTCCGTGCAGCCCGAGGAACACCGCCGTCGACAGTCCGGCCAACCCGGCCCCGACGATCACCACGCGCCTCTGTTCCACCGTTCCCCCTCGATGTACCGTACATCTCAATCGCTCGGATAGTTCGATGCATCGAGATAATCAGGAGGTGGCCGTGCCGCGCAAGCCCCGACCCGAGCTCGTCGAGGAAGTGGTCCTGGCGCTGCGTGAGCAGGCGAGCCGGGCGCTGATGTTCCACCAGGCGATCGCGGACCGGGCCGGGCTCGGCCCCACCGACATGAAGGCGCTCGACCTGGCGCGGTCGGAGGAGTCGTTGACGGCGGGCAAGCTGGCGAAGATCACCGGGCTCACCACGTCGGCGACCACGTCGGTGCTGGACCGGCTCGAGCGGCGAGGGCTCGTCGAACGCCGGCGCGACCCGACCGACCGGCGCAAGGTCGTGGTCGTGCCGACGTCGGACGACGGCGGGCCCGTCGCCGGGGTCTTCGACGGCCTGCACCGCTGGACGCTCGAATATCTCGACGGCTACGACGACGCGACGCTGGAGCTGCTCGGCGGATTCGTCCGCGGGCTCAACGCGGAGAGCGCCCGCCGCACCGCGGAGCTGAACCGCCCGGATCAGGCGTCGCGAGGCGGGTAGCCCGCACCATGACGCTGCGGACGATCGGGCACGGCACCGCGAGCGCGCAGCGGCTGACCGAGCTGCTGCGCGAGGCCGGTGTGCAGCAGGTGGTGGACGTGCGCACCGCACCGGGCAGCAGGCACAACCCCGAGATGGTGCGCGAGGCGATGGCGCGGTGGCTGCCCGAGCAGGGGGTCGACTACCGCTGGGAAGGCCGGCTCGGCGGGTGGCGGCGCGACCCGCCGGACTCGCCGGACACGGCCCTGCGCAACCGGTCCTTCGGCGGCTACGCCGCGCACATGCGCACGCCCGAGTTCCGCGCCGCCGTCGAGGAGGTGCTCGGGGACACCGCGTGCACGGCGGTGATGTGCTCGGAGTCGGTGTGGTGGCGCTGCCACCGCCGGATGATCGCCGACTTCGCCGTGCTCGCGTGCGGGGTCCCCGTCGAGCACCTCATGCCCGACGGGCGCCGCACCGAGCACCGCCCGACGCAGGGCGTGCGGCTGCGGGCGGACGGTCTGCTCGTCTACGACGCGAGCTGAGCCGGTTCTCCGGCCGAGTGCTGCAGCGGTCACGCCAGCAGCGGGGCCAGCCGCTCGGCGTGCTCGCGCAGCAGTTCCACGAGGTCCTCGTTCGGCTCGGCGACGCGGTGGGCGGGGCCGCAGAGCGCGAGGCCGGCGACGAGGTCGCCGCTCCCCGGACCGCGGACCGGCACGGCGAGGCAGCCGCGGTCGGGCCGCAGCTCGCCGCACTGTCGGGCGAGCGACGCGCGGGCCACGGCGGCCAGCTGGCGGTCCAGCTCGGGGGCATCGGTCACCGTGTGCTCGGTGAGCGGGCGCAGGTCCCGGGCGAGGGCGCGCCAGTCCGGCTGCTCGGCGAGCAGCAGCTTCCCGACGGCGGACGCGTGCGGGTAGCGCGCGAGCAGGACGCCGTCGCTGGGCGGGTGGTCCGGGTCCGGGTCGACCAGCACGACCTGCCCCGTGGTGAACGAGGCGAGGTGCACGCCCCAGCGCACGAGGCCGCGCAGGTGCTCGACGACGGCCCGCGCCGCGGTCGGGGGCGGGGCGGCGGTCGGGACCGCCAGCCGGGCGGCGCGGCGGCCGAGCGCGAAGCCGCGCAGGTCGGGCAGCCGCACCAGGTACTCCTCGGCCACGAGCAGGTTCAGCATCCGGTAGGTGGTGGCCTGCGGCAGCTTCAGCGCCGCGGAGATCTCCTTCGCCGTGACGCCGGGCCCGGCCGCGACCACCTCCTCCAGGACGGCGAGCGCGCTGCGCACCGCCCGCGGCTGGCGCCCGGACAGCGGGAGTGGGTCGATGCCGGTCACCGCAGGAGGCCGTGCACGTCGGCGGCCGAGGTCTCGTCGTAGACGCCGATCCCGGCGAGCTGGTCCGGGCGCCGGAGGCGCAGCCAGCCGTACCAGGCCAGCGCCGCGGCCAGCAGGGCGGTGAGCGCCACGGGCACCGCGCCGCCGAGTGCCGACACCACGAACGCGCCGCAGACCAGCGCGAGCGCGGGCACCGTCAGCGCCGTGACGACGACCGGAGCCGCGGTGAGCTCGCCGATGCGGCGCAGGAACAGCGGGGCCGCGAGGCAGACGAGCAGGTACCCCACGAGGTAGCCGGCCGTGGCCACGGCGAGCAGCCCGGTCAGGGCGGCCGGGCCGGGCACGCCGGCGGCGAGCAGCACGGCCGGTACCGCGCCGACCACGGGCAACGCGGCGGCGATCGCGACGTGCGGTGTGCGGTAGCGGGGGTGGGTCCGCCCCAGCAGCCGGGGTGCGATCCCGTCGCGACCCATCGAGAACAGCACGCGGATCAGCGCGTTCGTGGTCGCGACCGTGCAGGCGAGGAACGAGGTCGCGATGCCCAGGTCGAGCACGATCGCGAGCCACGGCGCGCCGCCCGCGGTGGCCAGGGCGAGCACCGGCTCCGGCGAGCCGCCGAGCGCCTCGCCGAACCGCGACACCTGGGTGTGCGCCGCGAAGATCGACAGCAGCCCGACGACCGCGGCCGTCCCGAACACGGCGCGCGGCACGGCGACGAACGGGCGGCGGGCCTCCACCCCGAGCGTGGTGGCCGCCTCGAACCCGATGAACGCGCCGAGGGCGGGCAGCACGCCCGCGGCCACGCCGCCCAGCCCGGCCCCGGCCGTCGGCGCGGGGGACGGAGCGGGCCCGCCGCCGAGCAGCACGGCGAAGATGCCGATCATCAGCGCGATCGAGAGCGCTTCGACGGCGAGCACGGTGCGGGCCGAGAGGCGGACCCCGCGCAGCACGAGCGCCCCGGACAGCACGGCGATCACGACGACGACGGCGCCCCCGACGACCGGTGGCGCCCGCCAGCCGAGCCGTTCCAGGAGCGCGTCGAGGTAGATCGCGGCACCGGTCAGCGCCGCCATCACGAGCACCGCGTAGCCGACGAGCAGCGCCGCGCAGGAGGCGAACGCCGCGCCGGGGCCCAGACCCTTCGCGGTGAGGCTGTACAGCGACCCGGCTGCCGCCATCCGGCGCGTGAACTGCCCGATGCAGACGGCGACGAGCAGCGCCAGCACGGTGGCGAGCACGAACGACCACACGGTTGCCGACCCGGCGGTGGCGGCCACGATCGCCGGCACCGTCGCCATCGCGGCCGCGGGGGCCGCGCTCGACACCGACTGCACGAGCACCTCGAGCGGGCCGAGGTTGCGCCGGTCGAGCCCGTGCACCGGCGAGCGGCGCCGCAACCGCAGGAGACCACCCGCGTCGCGCATGCCGTCCGCCTCCTCGTGCCGGGTGAGCGGACGCTAAACGGTCCCCGTACGCCGCGGACAGCCCCCGACGGGTCGAATGAGAATCGCCGCGCGTCGGTTCTCACGCCACGGGAGAGCGCCTTCGCGACTTTCGCGCCCGCCGGGAGCGGCCTTTGACCGCCGGGTGTGACGGCGCCCACCGTCGCGGCACGCCTCGAATCGGCAGGGAGGAACATCGTATGACGACCCTCGAAGCCCGCCCCGGAACCGCGGTGGCGCACCCGCTCGACATGACGAGCGCCGGGGAGGTCGACCGGGCCCGCGCGGCCCTCGACGCCGTCGGCCTGCTCGGCGAGACCGTCCGCTTCGCCTTCTTCGCGCCGGAGGAGCCCCCGAAGCCCGACGTGCTCGCGCACGCCGACGGCGAGGCCGTCGACCGGCGGTTCCGCGCCGTGCTGCTGGACCTGGCCACCGGCCGGTCCTGGGACACCGTCGTGTCCGCGACGAGCGGCGAGGTCGTGTCGCGCCGGGAGGTCGACCCGCCCCGCGACGGCCAGCCGCCGATCATCGACGCCGAGTTCGAGATGATCGAGGACGTCCTCAACGCCTCCGAGGAGTGGACGCAGGCGCTCGCGAAGCGCGGGATCGACCCCGCGTCGGTGCGTGCGGTGCCGCTGTCCGCCGGCGTCTACGACTACCCCGACGAGGTCGGGCACCGCATGGTGCGCGCGTTCGGGTTCCGGCAGGACCACGAGCGCGACCACCCGTGGGCGCACCCGGTCGACGGCCTCGTCGCCTACGTGGACCTGACGGCCCGCCGCGTCACCCGCGTGATCGACGCCGCCGAGGTGCCGGTGCCCGCGACCTCGGGCAACTTCGACGACCCCGCCGTCACCGGACCGGCGCGCACCACGCTGAAGCCGATCGAGATCACCCAGCCCGAGGGACCGTCGTTCACGGTGGAGGGCAACCGGGTGCGCTGGGAGGGCTGGGACCTGCGCGTCGGGTTCAACGAGCGCGAGGGCCTCACCCTGCACCAGATCAGCTACGACGGGCGGCCGATCGTCTACCGCGCGTCGGTGGCCGAGATGGTGGTCCCCTACGCCGACCCGGCGCCGGTGCGGTTCTGGCAGAACTACTTCGACTGCGGCGAGTACATGTTCGCCCGCTACGCCGACTCGCTGCAGCTGGGCTGCGACTGCCTCGGCGAGATCCACTACCTGGACGCCGTGATCGCCGACGACCTCGGCGCCCCGAAGACCATCACCAACGCGATCTGCATGCACGAGGAGGACTACGGCGTCCTCTGGAAGCACTCCGACATGTTCACCGGCAGCCGCGAGACCCGCCGCCAGCGCCGGATGGTCTTCTCGTTCTTCACCCCGATCGGCAACTACGACTACGGCTTCTACTGGTACCTCTACCTGGACGGGACGATCCAGCTCGAGGTCAAGGCCACCGGCATCGTGTTCACGTCCGGCTCGCCCGGTGAGTACGCCGCCGAGGTCGCGCCGGGCCTGGGTGCGCCGTTCCACCAGCACCTGTTCTCCGCGCGCCTGGACATGACCGTCGACGGGGTGCGCAACGCCGTGGACGAGGTGCAGGCCGAGCGGGTGCCGATGGGGGAGGGCAACCCCTACGGCAACGCGTTCCGCAAGCGCCGGACGCGGCTGGCGCGCGAGTCGCAGGCGCAGCGCCAGGCCGACGGCTCGGTAGTGCGGACCTGGCACATCGTCAACCCGGAGAAGCAGAACGCGCTCGGCCAGGACGTCGGGTACGCGCTGGTCCCGGAGGGCAAGGCGACGCTGCTCGCCGACGAGGCGTCCTCCATCCACGCGCGGGCGACGTTCGCGACGAACCACCTGTGGGTCACCCGCTACGACGCCGCGCAGCGCTACCCGGCCGGTGACTTCGTCAACCAGAACCCCGGCGGTGCCGGGCTGCCGGCGTGGGTGCAGGCCGACCGGGAGATCGACGGCGAGGACATCGTCGTCTGGCACACGTTCGGCACCACGCACTTCCCGCGCCCCGAGGACTGGCCGGTCATGCCCGTCGACTACACCGGCTTCACCCTCAAGCCCGTCGGCTTCTTCGACCGCAACCCGGCGCTCGACGTGCCCGCGACGGGTGGGCACTGCACGGCGGGCGGCGAGGTCACGGGCCCGGGGAAGGAGCGCGGCGGCGATGGTGACTGACGCGGGCGCCCCGGCCGTCGGGGGCGGTTTCCACCGCACGCTCGGCCTGCGCGACGTCGTGGCGCAGAGCCTCTCGGTGATCGCCCCGGCGATGTCGGGGGCGTTCCTGACCTACCTCGCCTCGACGAAGGCGGGCGGCGCGACGCCGCTCGCGTACCTGCTGGGGACGCTGGCGATGCTCGCGGTCGGCGGCACCGTCGCGCTGTTCGCCCGCTCGCTGTCCTCGGCGGGGTCGATGTACACCTACATCACGCGCGGCGCGAACCGCGGTCTCGGCTTCCTGGGCGGCTGGTGCTACGCGGCGGCGTTCCTCGTCCTGGGCGGCGCGGTGCTGTGCGGTTTCGGGTTCTTCACCGCGAACCTCGTCGCGCTGCTCACCGGCGCCGACCCCGACTGGTACTGGTTCTCCCTGGCGGGCCTCGTGGTGATCGCGCTGATGAGCCTGTACGACATCCGCGCCTCCACGCGCACGCAGCTGGCGATCCTGCTGGTCACGATGGTGGCGCTGCTCGTCGTCGCGGTCGTGGTGATCGCGGTGGGCTCGCCGGCGGTCAGCGTGATCGACGGGACGACACCGGTCGACGGCGCGGGCACCCGGTTCGACCCGGGCGCGTTCTGGCCCTCGGCAGCCGGCGTGCCGTGGACGGGCGTGCTCTTCGGGCTGTCGTTCGCGATGCTGTCGTTCACCGGCGCAGAGGCCAGCGCCGTGCTGTCGGAGGAGACCCGGGACCCCCGCCGTGCGGTGCCCCGCGCCGTCGTCGGCTCGATCGTCGTGGCCGGGCTGTTCTACCTGGTCATCACCTACGCCACCGCCGTCGGGTTCGGGGTGCGGCAGGCCGCGACGGACTGGCCGGCGTCGGTGGCCGGGCTGGCCGCGGTGGCGCCCAGCGACGCCGTCGCCGCCGTCGTGCTGGCGTGCGCGGCGCTCGCGAGCCTGTTCTGTGCGCTCGGGGTGCACATCGCGGTGTCGCGGGTGCTGTTCGCGATGGGCCGCGAGCGGGTGCTGCCCGCCTGGCTCGGGGTGCTGCACCCGCGCTGGGGCACGCCGTGGCGGGCGATCGGCCTCGACCTCGTGGTGTGGGTGCTGCTCGCCGCGGGCGCGGTGCTGCTCACCAGCCGCGAGAGCCAGGTGGCGCTGGCCGGCGGGCTCGACGACGGCCTGACCGGCGGGGTGTTCGTCTTCACCTTCCTCGCCGGCATCGGCACGCCGCTGGTGATGGCGGTCTACCTGATGCTCGGCGTGGCCGGCGTCGCGCAGGGCCGCCGCACCGGCCGCACCGGCTTCCAGGTGGTGGGCGCGCTGGCGGCGCTCGTCGGCGCGCTCGCGGTGTTCGGCGGGCTGTACTACTCGTTCGCGCCCGCCGCCCCCGGAGTGCCGATCCCCCTGCAGACGGCGATGGTCCCCTGGGTGTGCCTGGCGGTCGCCGCCGCAGGCGGCGCGGTAGCGGCATGGACGCGAAAGCGCCGCCGAGAGGTGTGGGCGGACATGGGCCAGGTCTTCGACGAGCTCTGATCCCCGCCTCCACCTGACGAACGGCACTCTCGTCGGTACCTAACCGACGAGAGTGCCGTTCGTCGGAGAGGATCACTCCTCCGGGAGGCCGTGGCCTCTCTCCGCGTAGATCTGCAGGACCTTGTCGCGAGGGATCACGCCGCAGCGCCGCGCCCACCTCTCGTAGGCCGACTCCAGCTCGGCCACCAGGTCGGGGTGCTCGCTCGCCCGGTCGTGCAGCTCCGTGCGGTCGGCGTCGATGTCGTAGAGCTCCCACGGGTGCCGGTACTTGCGCACCAGCTTCCAGCGGCCGCGACGCACGGCGCAGTTGCCCTCGTGCTCCCAGAACAGGTCGCGGTCGGCGTCGGCCTCGCCCCGCAGGGCCGGCAGCAGGCTGCGGCCCTCCGGCGCGGGGATCGGCTGTCCGCCGCGCTGCGCCGGGTAGGCGGCGCCGGCGACGTCGGCGATGGTCGGCAGGACGTCCACGAGCTGGCTCGGGGTCGTGCACAGCCCTCCGGCGGGGGCCTGCAGGCCGGCGGGCCAGTGCACGATGAAGGGGGTGGAGATGCCGCCCTCGTGCACCCAGTGCTTGTACTCGCGGAACGGGGTGTTCGACAGGTTGGCCCACGCGCGGCCGTAGCTCTGGTAGGTCTCCTCCGGGCCCGGCCGCAGACCGGGGACGTTGCCGGGGACGACCTGCCCTCCCGTGCGCGAGGTCTCCTTGAGGGGCACGAAGGCGCCGACGAACTCCTTCACCGACTCGGGCGGCATCTCCTCCGCGCATCCCCCGTTGTCGGAGAGGAACACGACCAGGGTGTTCTCCAGCCGCCCGGCGTCCTCGAGCTGCTGGAGCACCTTGGCGATGCCCTGGTCCATGCGGTCGATCTGGGCGGCGTAGACCTCCATCCGGGAGGCCTCCCACTCCTTGTGCGGGGCGTCCGCCCAGGCCGGAACGCGCTCGTCGCGGTCGGACAGGTCCCACTCGGGGCTGATCACGCCGCTCTCGACCAGCCGCTTCATACGCTGCTCGCGCAGGCTGTCCCAGCCCTCGTCGAACCGGTTCGCGTACGTCGCGATGTCCTGCTCGGCGGCGTGCAGCGGCCAGTGCGGCGCCGTGTAGGAGAGGAACATGAAGAACGGGTCGTCGGGTCGCTCGCTCTCGTGCTCGCGCAGGAACTCCACCGCCGAGTCGGAGATCGCGTCGGTGTAGAACCACCCCTCGGCTGTGGCCTCGTGCTCGATGTTCTCCTCGCCGCGGACCAGGGTGCGGGGCTGGTAGAAGCTCCCCGCGCCTTCCAGCGTCCCGAAGAACCGGTCGAACCCGCGGCGCGTGGGCCAGGCGCTGTTCGGGTTGTCCATGTCGACGGCCAGGTGCCACTTGCCCGAGAGGTAGGTGGCGTAGCCGGCGTCCCCCAGCACCTCGGCGACGGTGGCGCAGTCCTCGGCGAGGTTGCCGGGGTAGCCGTCGGGGGAGTCGTCGAAGTTGAGGATGCCGATGCCCACCTGGTGCGGGTGCAGGCCGGTCAGCAGCGACGCGCGGGACGGGCTGCACCGGGCCGTGTTGTAGAACTGGGTCATCCGGACCCCGCCCTCCGCCAGCCGGTCCAGCGCCGGGGTGCGCACCTCGCCGCCGTAGCAGCCGATGTCGGAGAACCCCATGTCGTCGGCCAGGATCAGCAGGACATCCGGCCGGGCGCGCTGATCTGCGTTCGTCATCGCCTCTTCGCTCCTTCTCACTGTGCCGCGGGCTGCGCGGCCCGCGCGTCGTCGATGTCGCGCAGGTGGGTCTCGGGCAGGAACGCGAGCGACACCAGCGTGATCGCCGCCATCGCGATCACGTACACCGCGACCGGCCACACCGACCCCGCGTAGTACGAGACCAGCGACGTGGCGACGAGCGGCGCGATCGCGCCCGTGGGGATGACGCCGATCTGGTAGACCGCCGACATGCCCGAGTAGCGCACGCGGGTCGGGAACACCTCGGCGAACAGGGCGCCCTCGGGGCCGAACATCATGCACGCGGCGACGCCCCAGCCGATCACCACGCCGAGGCAGATCAGGTACGGGTTCCCGGTGTTGATCAGCCAGAAGATCGGGAACGCCGTCACCAGTGCGATCGCGGCGCCGGCGCCGAAGACCGGGCGGCGGCCGATGCGGTCCGATGCGCGACCGGCGGCGAGGATGACGAAGAACCCGACGACGGAGGCGACGAGCAGGCTGTTGAGGACGATCGACTGGTCCAGGCTCAGCACCGTGACCGTGTAGGTGACCAGGAACGCGTTGTAGATGTTGAACGTCACCGACTCGCTGACCCGGGCCCCCATCGCCAGGAACGTGACCTTGGGGTGGCGGGTGAACACCTCGACCAGCGGCAGCGCGGCCTTCTCCTCGGCGTTCTCCAGCGACCGGAACGCGGGCGGCTCGTCGATCTTGAGCCGGATCACCAGGCCGACGACGACCAGCACGATGCTCAGCAGGAACGGCACCCGCCAGCCCCACGACTGGAACGCGGCCTCGGGCAGCGCCGTGACGGCGGTGACCGCCAGGGTCGAGGACAGCAACCCGATCGGCACGCCGAGCTGCGGCCAGGAGGAGTACCAGCCGCGCTTGGTCCGCGGGGCGTGCTCCACGCACAGCAGGACGGCGCCGCCCCACTCCCCGCCCAGCCCGATGCCCTGCAGCATCCGCAGCAGCATCAGGACGATGGGCGCCGCGACGCCGATGGCGGCGTAGTTGGGCAGCAGGCCCATCGCGAAGGTGGACAAGCCCATGATCAGCATGGTGATCACGAGCATCCGCTTGCGGCCGAGCCGGTCGCCGAAGTGGCCGAAGATGAAGCCACCCAGCGGTCGCGTCACGAAGCCGGCGGCGAACGTGCCGAACGCGATCATCGTGCCGACCAGCGGGTCGAACTGGGGGAAGAACTGGCTGTTGAACACCAGTGCGGCCATCGTCCCGTAGAGGAAGAAGTCGTACCACTCGACGACCGAGCCCAGCAGGCTCGCGGCGGCGACCTTCCGAATCGGTGTCTCGACCGCGTCCTTCCGGTCCATCAGTCAGCTCCTCTGCGTTGAGTTCTGTCCCGATTTATGGGACACTGATACGGCACATGGGACACCATGGTCGGCACGGCCGCGGCGCGTGTCAAGGGAGGGGCGTGCATGCAGGACCGGGCGAGTGGCAGCCTGATCCACCGGGCGGCCCACATCCTCACCGTGTTGGCGGCCGCCGAGCAGCCGCTCTCGATCCGTGCGCTCGCGGAGCGGGCGGAGCTGTCCAAGAGCGCGGTGCAGCGGATCCTGGCCGACCTGGTGGCCACGGATCTGGCCACGCAGGAGCCCGTCACCAGGCGCTACCGCCTCGGACCGCGGACGCTGGCGCTGGGCATGGCCTACCAGCGTCGCATCGACGTCCGCCGCGTCGCGCTGCCCCGCATGGCGCAGCTGCGCGACGCCACCGGCGAGACCGTCGGCATCTCGGTCAGCCTGGCGGATCAACTGCTGCACGTGGACCAGGTGGAGAGCGCGTCCCCGCTGCACGCCCGCTTCGACATCGGACGCCCGCTGCCGCTGTGGAGCGGCGCGCCGGCCCGGCTGTTCCTGGCGGTGCGCGACGACGAGGACATCCGCCGCGTCGTGTCCGAGCGCGCCGGCACCGACCTCACACCGGTCAACCCGCCCGATCCGGAGGCCCTCGTCCAGGACGTCCAGGCGGTGCGGGCGGCGGGTTACGCGTGCGCGTTCGAGGAGACGCTGCCCGGCGTCAACACGATGTCGGTCCCGGTGCGCGGCCCGCAGGGTGAGCTGGCCGCGGTGCTCTCGCTCACCGCCCCGACCGCCCGCCTGCCCAGGAAGCGGGTGGAGGAGCTGATGCCCGAGGTAGCGGCATGCGCCCGAGCGATCAGCGTGGACCTGGGCTGGCTGGAGGCGACCCAAGATCCGCAGGTAGTACCGCTCTCCTGAAGCACCTTGGAGCCGTACTGCTCTTTCAGCCGCTCAGACAGCGCTATGGCTCCAAGGCGCGGGGGAGGGGGTGGCGCGGACCGCTCGCGGGCTCGCACCCAGTTCGCGTCTGCACGTCTTGTTGAACGCCTGCAGGTCGTCTATGCCCACCGTCGCCGCGATCGCCGGGATCGACATCGTCGTGGCCGTCAGCAGGTGGCGGGCGCGTGCCATCCGTCGTCGCCGGATCCAGCCGACGACCGGGAGGCCGGTCTCGGCGCGGAAGAGCCGGGTGAGGTGGTTGTGCGACATCCCGGCGACGCGGGCCACGTCCGGCACGGTCAGCGGGCGGGCCAGGTTGGCCTCGATGTGGGCGATCGCGGCGGCGACCGCGCCGTGGCGGGCGTGCCCGGTGTCGGGCTCGGGGAGCTGGGCGATCCGCCACAGCGCCGTCCAGACCTCGGCGGCCACCCGCGGTGAGCCGCCGGGGAAGGCCTCGATCGCGGCGCGCATCAGGCCCGAGAGCCCGGCGGCGGCCGGCCCGGCGTCCTGCACGACCGGCACCGACGCCGGCTCGCCGGCCGGTGAGGTGCGGAAGTGGGCGAAGAGGTGCTCCGAGCGCCCGGCGTAGTCGAAGCGGACCTGCACGCCCGCCGGCACCAGGCTGACCGACCCGGGCGTGACGGCGTGGGGCCGCCCGGCGACCGTGAGCGTGGCCGCGTAGCCGTAGACGTGCACCTGCCACAGGTCGGGCAGCCGGAAGACGTCGTACGGGCTGCGGACGCCGTGCACGCCGACGCCCGCGTTCACCACGACGGGCGGCTCCGCGAGGTGCAGCGCTACACGCATGGTGAGAAATTACCAGTAGTGGCGAACCAGACCCACGCGCTGCACGGCCATTCCTTCCTACGCTCGGCGAACACCGACCAGTCGCCCAGTGAGGGAGAGACGTGGCCCATCCCCATCGCAAACACCTGCTCACGTCCGTGCAGATGGCCCGGTTCGTCGCGCACGGGGCCCACCGCATCGATGCGGTGGTGCCCGCCGAGATGAACGTCGAGGCGATCGACGTCCTGCGCGCGGGCATCCCGGCGGTGCCCTACGGCACCCCGCTGTCGGAGTCCTTCGGGGACGGATCGTTCGCGCAGCGGCTCGTGCAGCTGCCCGAGGTCGCCGGCGCGATCCGCAGCTTCGTCGGGCCGGACCCGACCGTCGACCACCACGCCGTGCACATCCGCCGCGCCCACGAGGGGTCGGCCCAGAACCTGCACGGTGACGCGATCATCGACGTGCGGCCCGACGCGTTCGACGTGCAGCTCATGTACTACCCGCAGGAGGTGACGCTCGAGATGGGCGGCACGCTGTCCGTCCCGGGCAGCCACCTGCGCCGCACCAACGAGTCCGACACCGGCCGCTACCAGAACCTGCGGGGGCAGACCCGGCTCACCTGCCCCGCAGGCTCGGTCGTGTTCCTGCACCACGGCATCTGGCACGGCGGCCGGCGCAACGACAGCGACATCGACCGCTACATGTTCAAGATCCGCTTCAACCCGACGGTCCGACAGCTCAAGCTGTGGAACACCGACGACCTCGACGACACGGGCGTCGCCGCCGAGCTGGGCCGGCTCTTCCCCTGGTACGAGCACGCCACCGGGCGGTTGGAGATCTACAACCGGGTCCGGTTGTGGCAGGCGCTCATCGGCGACGAGACCTACGACCCGGACTACTGGGTCACCCGCGTGACCAACCGCCCGACGCGGGTGGTGGCGCCGCGCAGCCTCAACCCCTTCGCCCCCGCACCGACGCAGGAGAGCGCATGACGAGCACGCAGCAGCAGACGCTCCGCCAGCAGGTGCTGGTGCTCTACCTCGCCTCGTCGGCGCTGGACTCGCCCGTCGTCGGCTGGTCGGTCTACGACGGCACCGGGGAGAGCGCGCCGACCACCGGCGACAGCGACACGCCGCCGTACGAGAGCGGGCTGGACGCGTTGAAGGACGGCTGGCGGCTGTTCCAGGCCGCGCAACTGTTGCCGCCGCAGCCGGGGCACGAGTACGACGTCTCGTTCCTCAAGCACGAGTTCTTCTTCGAGAAGCTCCGCTGATACATCGGATGTATCAACGGCCGTGAGCCCTTGACTTGGGACGAAGTTCGCGAAAAGGTCGACGAACATCAGATGTCTCCACTCAACGTCGAGGAGCGTCATGACCGTTCGCGCCGCAGGGAGGCGACTCGCCGCCGCATTGGCCGCCACCGGGCTCGTCCTCGTGGCGGCCGGGTGCGGCGGCGGTGCGGCCGGGGCCACCACCACCGAGGACGGCCGGACGCGCCTCGTGTGGAACATGTGGAGCGGGTCGAACTCCGAGGTCGAGGCCTGGAACCACCTCGGGGACATGGTGACCGCGGCCCACCCGGACCTGGAGCTGGAGTTCCAGACCACCAGCTTCAACGACTACTGGACGAAGCTCGCCGCGCAGGCCAGCGGCGGCGACACCGCCTGCATCCTGGGCGTGCAGTCGCTTCGGGTGCGGACGTTCGCGCCGGTGCTCATGCCGCTCGACGACGTGCTCGCCGGCGCCGGCATCGACGCCGCCGACTTCGAGCCGTCGATCTGGGAGGGCCTGCAGGTGGACGGCCGGCAGTACGGCGTCCCCTACGACTTCGGGCCGCAGGTCGTCTTCTACAACGCCGACCGCTTCCGCGAGGCCGGCGTGCCGGTCCCGTCCCTCGACTGGACGGTGCAGGACTTCCTCGCCGCGGCGCAGTCGCTCACCGGCGACGGGAGGTACGGGTTCGCGCTCTACCCGACGATCGACAGCGTCATCCCGTGGTCGCTGTCGCTGCAGGGGGTCCACCCGGTCACCCCCGACGGGAGCCTCGACCTCACCCAGGAGGGCTTCGTCGCCGCCGTCCAGTGGTACACCGACCTGGTCGACCGGCTCGGGGTCGCGGCCCCGGTGGCGGCGAGCAGCGATCCGACACCGGCGCTGAGCGCGTTCATGGCCGGGGACGCGGCGATGGTCGTCGACGGTCCCTGGCAGCTGGTGAACCTGCAGCAGCAGGCCGACTTCGAGGTCGGTGTGCTGCCGATCCCGGCGGGGGAGGGGGGTTCGCACAGCCAGGTGGCGGGATCGGGGTTCGGCATCTCGCGGACCTGCCCGGAACCGGAGAAGGCCCTGCGGGCGCTGGCCGTGCTCACCGGCCCGGAGGCCGCCCGCTACCTCGCCGAGCAAGGACGGGCCTACCCGGGCCGGACGGCCCAGCAACAGGCGTGGTTCCGCCCCGAACTCGCGGGTGCCGAGGAGGGCCTGCGCACGGCGGTGGCGAACGGCGTGACGTCGGCGGCCACCGAGAACTACACGCAGGTCTCGCAGCTGTTCACGCAGTACGGCGTGCAGGCGGTGAACGGCCAGCAGACCGTTCCGGACTTCCTCGCCACCCTCCAGCGGCAGGCGGGGTGAGCGCCGTGACGGGACCGACGACGACCCGGACCGCCCCGCCGGCACCGGCGCGGCGCGGCGACGGACGCGCGGCGCTCGGGTTCCTCGCCCCGAGCACGAGCGGGTTCCTGCTGTTCACCCTGATCCCGCTGCTGGGATCGCTGGCGATCAGCTTCTTCGCCTGGCCGATGCTGGGCGAGCGGCGGTTCGTCGGCCTGGAGAACTTCGCCGACCTGCTCGCCGACCCGATCTTCGCCCGGGTCATGCTGAACACGCTGGTGTTCGTGGCGGTCTACGTGCCGCTGAACATCGTCGTGTCGCTCGGGCTGGCGCTGTGGATCTCCTCGCGCATCCGCGGGCGCGGCCTCTACCGGTTGCTGTTCTTCCTCCCGACGGTCACGCCCATGGTGGCGAACGCGCTCGTCTGGCGGCTGCTGTACGAGCCGGACGGCGTGTTCGACCAGGCCGTCCGGACCGTGTTCGGCATGCCGGCGCCGAACTTCCTGGGCGACACCCGCTGGGCCATGGCCGCGGTGATCGTGATGTCGGTCTGGCAGGGGTTCGGCTACAACATGCTCGTCTTCTCGGCGGGGCTCGACGCCGTCCCGCAGAGCCTGCACGAGGCGGCCGCGATCGACGGGGCGGGGCCGGTGCGCCGGTTCTTCAGCGTGACGCTGCCGATGCTCTCCCCGTCGATGTTCTTCGCGATGATCATGACGCTGATCACCTCGTTCCAGGTGTTCGTCCAGCCCTACGTCCTCACGCAGGGCGGGCCCGGCGTGGCCACCGAGACGATGGTGCTCAACCTCTACCGGCAGGGGTTCCAGCAGTTCGACCTCGGCTCCGCGTCGACCATCGGCTGGTTCCTCTTCATGATCATCATGCTGGTCACCGCGCTGCAGTTCCTCGGGCAGAAGAGGTGGGTGCACTATGACGCTTGAGACGACGCTCCCGGCCCCGCAGGAGGCCCCGGCTCCGCCCGCCGCGCGCCCGCCACGTCGACGCGTCGGCGCGCGCGCCGTGGTGTCGCAGGTGCTGCTCACCGCGGTGCTCGTGCTGTTCCTGATGCCGTTCGTCTGGATGGTCGCGAGCGCGCTCAAGCCGCCCGCCGAGGTGTTCGGCGGCACCGGGCTGATCGGCTCGGAGATCCGCTGGTCCAACTTCGCCGAGGCATGGAGCTACCTGCCGTTCGGCCGATTCATGATCAACGGTCTGTTCGTGGCCGTGACGGGCACCGTCGTGGTGTGCGTGACGTCGGTGCTCTCGGCGTACGCGTTCGCGCGGTTGCGCTTCCGGTTCCGCGACCGGCTCTTCCTGCTCTACCTCGGCACGCTGATGGTGCCGCAGGAGGTCACGGTCGTCCCGATGTTCATCCTCATGCAGCAGTTCGGCTGGGTGGACGGCTACGCCGCGCTGATCCTGCCCTGGGCGTTCACCGCGTTCGGCACGTTCCTGCTGCGCCAGTTCTTCCTCGGCATCCCGCGGGAGCTGGAGGAGGCAGCGACGATCGACGGCGCCGGCCGGGTGCGGGTCCTGCTGCAGGTGATCGTGCCGATCGCCAAGCCCGCCGTCGCGGTGCTGGCCGCGTTCACCTTCATCAACTACTGGAACAGCTTCCTGTGGCCGCTGATCGTCGTGAACAGCCGCGACATGTCGACGGTGCCGCTGGGGCTCAACCTGTTCCTGTCCCAGAACGGCAACCAGTGGCACCTGCTGATGGCCGCGTCGGCGATCTCCATGGTGCCGACGGTCGCCATGGTCGTGCTGCTGCAGCGCCACCTCGTTCGCGGCATCGCCCTGTCCGGCCTCGGTGGCCGGTGACCCTCCCGGAGGAGCACGTGACCGACTGGAGCCTGCTGCAGCGCCCGCTGCCGGACTGGTACGCCGACGCCAAGCTCGGCATCTTCGTCCACTGGGGCGCCTACTCGGTGCCCGCGTGGGCGGAGCCGACCGGGGAGCTGGGCGCCGTCGACGAGGGGGTCTGGTTCCGCCACAACTCCTACGCGGAGTGGTACCGGAACACGATCAGGTTCGATGACAGCCCCGCGCGCGAGCACCACCGCCTGGTGCACGGTGACGCGCCCTATGACGACTTCCTCGACGCCTGGACGGCCGAGGAGTTCGACCCCGCCGCCTGGTGCGATCTCTTCGCCCGGGCCGGCGCGCGCTACGTCGTGCCCACTACCAAGCACCACGACGGCATCGCCCTGTGGGACGCCCCCGGCACCGCGGCGCGCAACACCGTGCACCGTGGCCCGCGTCGTGACCTCATCGGCGATCTGGCCACGGCCGTCCGGGGCGCCGGCATGCGGTTCGGCGTGTACTACTCCGGCGGCCTCGACTGGCACGTCACCCCGCACCTGCCCGTGATCGACACGTTCGCGAACGTGCGCGACCTGCGCCCGAACGACCCGGCCTACGCCGCGTACGCGTACCTCCACGTCCGCGACCTGGTCGACCGGTACCGCCCGGACGTGCTCTGGAACGACATCGAGTGGCCCGATGCCGGCAAGCACGACGGCCGGCTCGGCCTGTTCGAGCTCTTCCGGCACTTCTACGCCACCGTGCCGGGCGGCGTCGTCAACGACCGGTGGGGCGACACGCACTGGGACTACCGCACCAGCGAGTACCAGCACGGCCTCGAGGCCGAGAGCGCCCCCGCCTGGGAGAACAACCGGGGCATCGGGCTCTCGTTCGGCGTCAACCAGGTGGAGGACTCCCGGCACCTGCTGAGCGGGCCGCAGCTGGTGCGCCACCTCGTCGACGTCGTCTCCCGCGGCGGGAACCTGCTGCTCAACGTCGGTCCCACCGCGAGCGGGGCGATCCCGGCGGGACAGCGCCGGACGCTGGAGGCCCTCGCGGACTGGATGGGCGTGCACTCCGCCGCGGTGCACGGCTCGCGCCCGGTGGACCCGGCCCTCGCCCATCCCTGCGACGCGCCGTGGGTGCGCTGGACCCGCACCGGCGCCCGGATCTGGGCGCTGGTGGAGCCGGCGGGCGGCCCGCTCGTCCTGCCCGCCCGGGCCGACCGGCTCGACCTCGCCTCCGCCGCGCTCGCCGACGGCACGCCGGTCGTGGCGCGCCCGGACGCCGGCGGCGTCGCGGTGGAGCTCCCGGCCGCCGGGACCCCGGTGGCGGTCGCGTTCACCCCGGCCTGAGGACCGCGGCCGTGGCCGTCACCGACGAGGCGATCCTCGAGATCAAGGCGATGATCCGGTCCGGCGAACTGCGTCCCGGCGACCGGCTCCCACCGGAGAAGGAGCTGTCGGAGGCCCTCGGGCTGTCCCGCAGCTCGCTGCGGGAGGCGGTGAAGGCGCTCGCGATCATCCGCGTGCTCGACGTGCGGCGCGGCGACGGCACCTACGTCACCAGCCTGACCCCCGAGGTCCTGCTCGACGCGATGTCGTTCGTGGTGGACCTGCACCAGGACGCGTCGGTGCTGGAGCTGTTCGAGGTGCGGCGCATCCTGGAACCGGCGGCGGCCGCGCTCGCCACCCCGCGCGCCACGCCCGACGACGTCGCGCACCTGCACGGCCTGCTCGTCGCCGTCCACGACACCACGTCGGTGGACGAGCTGGTGGCCCACGACGAGGTGTTCCACCGCTACATCGCCGACCTGGCCGGCAACGCCTACCTGGCCGGCCTGCTGGAGACGCTGTCGAGCAGCACGCTGCGGGCGCGGATCTGGCGCGGCCTGACCCAGGAGGGCTCGGTCGAGCGGACCCTCACCGAGCACCGCGTGATCGTCGACGCGCTCGCGGGCGGCGACGCCGCGCTCGTGGCCGCGCACGTCACCGTGCACATCAACGGCGTCGTCGACTGGCTGCGTCGTGCGACGGGCTGATCAGGGGCCACCGACGTCCAGGGGACGCTCGAAGACGGTCCGCAGGACCACCGTCGAGCGGGTGCCGACCATGCCGGTGATGGACCGGAGCCGGTCGAGGGCGTCGGCGAGCTCGGCGGTGGAGCCCACCCGGACCTTCGCGAGGTAGCAGTCCTCGCCCGCGACCTCGTGCACCTCGAGCACGCAGGGTTCCTGTCCCAGCGCTTCGTTGACGGCCGCCTTGGCGTCGGGGGCGAAGCGCAACGCGACGAACGCCGCCGTGCCGGCGCCCACCGCGGCCGGGTCGAGGGTCACCCGGTATCCGGAGACCACACCGTCGCGCTCGAGGTTGGCCAGCCGGTCGCGCACGGCCGGTTCCGACATGCCCACACCGGCCGCCAGCGCGCGCACGGTCCGCCTGCCGTCGTGGGTCAGCTCGCGGAGCAGTGTTCGGTTGACGTCGTCGAGGGGTCGACTCACGGGGCCTCACTTTTCAAAGTTCTCAATCCTATATGCCTTGACAAGCAAGGTTGTTGCCGCAAAGGGTATCAGCATGAGCACCGCTGCCTTCCCGGCACTGCAGCCCTACCGGGCCCGCCGTGTGGAGTTCCTGCGCCGCGCCGACGTCGACGACTGGACCCTGAAGCTCTACGCGATCTCGGCTCCGGAGTGCGCGGTGGGGCCGGAGCTGGTCGAGCACGCGCTGCGCGTCGGTGCGGCGGCGCTTCCGGCGCCCGCCACGACCCCCCAGCGGTACGGCGTGGGTTTCGTCGTCGTCCACGCGGCCCCTGCCCGCAGCTACGTGCTGGTCTGCTGGTGGTCCGGCGAGAACGAGATCCACCAGCGGATGTTCTCGGCCCCGGCCGGGCGGTCCGAGAGCCTCGCCCCGCACGACGGCGTCGCCATCGGCTGCGTGTGGGAGTTGGCCGTCACCGACTTCGAGCGGCGCGCGTGGCTCGCGCACGTCCTCACCCGCCCTGCCGGCCCCGACCTGGCCGGCTACCTCGCCGAGGAGCTGACCGACGTCGTCTGAGCAGGAGATCCGGGACTGCCTGCGCCGGTTCGGCGACGCCTGGGCGCGGTGAGCGCGCGGTGCCCGAGCCGATTCCTTCGCGCGGTGGCCGAGGTCTACATGGTCGACGGTGCAGCCGCACCGAAGAGGCCGGCCGCGATGAGGCGAGCCGGGGAAGAGAGGCGGTCGCCGTGAGCATTCCTGCCACCATGCGTGCCCTGCAGCAGACCTCGACGAGGGGTCCGCAGGACATGCGTTCGATCACCGACGCGCCGGTACCGAGCCCTGATCGGGGCGAGGTCCTGATCCGGGTCGCTGCCGCCGGTGTCAACTTCGCCGACATCTCGAAGGCCCACGGCACGTTCCGGGGCGGCCCGCAGCCGCCGTACCTGGCGGGTTTCGAGGCTGCCGGCGAGGTCGTTGCGGTGGGTGCGGCGGTGACCGGCCCACGACCGGGGACTCACGTCATCGGCGTCGGACATGGAGCCTTCGCCGAGTACATGGTCCTGACGGCGGCTGCCGCGATGCCGGTGCCGGCCGGCTGGACGGGCGAGCAGGCGCTGGGCCTGGTCGTGAACTGGCCCACCGCACTCGCCGCGCTCAAGCCCTTGGGGCGCATGGCCGCCGGGGAGACCGTGCTGGTCCACGCTGCGGCGGGCGCGACCGGCCAGGCCGCGGTGACCATGGCCAAACACTACGGCGCGACGGTCATCGCCACCGCCGCGCCGAGCAAGCACGAGGCAGTACTGGCGTTGGGCGCCGACCACGTCCTGGACTCCCTCGACGGCGACCTCTCCGCCGAAGTGCTGCGGCTGACCGGCGGTGGCGGTGCCGATGTGGTGCTGGAGTCGGCGGGTGGTGCCACCTTCAATGCCAGCCTGGCCGCGGCGAAGCCGGTCACCGGCCGGGTCGTCGTCTACGGCGTGGCAGGCGGCGCAGCTGCGATCACCAACTGGGACCTGGTGTACAAGCACCAGGTCCACATCATCGGCCTCAACATCGGCGTGCTGATCCAGGCAGCACCCGAGATCTTCGGCGAGCTCATCAGCGAGCTGTCCGCCCTCATCGCCGCCGGCGTCCTGGCTCCCGCTGCCCCCACCACTTACGACCTGGCCGACGGCCCGAAGGCCCTCGCGCAGCTGGAAGCCCGGGCGACGGTCGGCAAGTTGGCCCTGCGTCCCTGACGATCCGGGCAGCTCCGGATGCCGGCTGACCTGCGTGCCGATTCCTTCGCCACGCCATCCTGGTCGTAGTGGGTGACGGTCCCGATCGGCGGGACCGGTCCGGGCAAGGAGCAGCGTATGGAACGCAGGAGGTCCGCGGCGGGTGTGGAGCTGCGCCGGCGGTGGTGGGATCGGATCGCGCCTCCGGCCGACCGGGCGCGGCTCGAGTTCGCGGCATGACGGCGCGCTTGCGGGAGGCAGCGAACCAGGACCGGTTCGCTGCCGAGACCGAGCGGTTCCGCCGGGAGTTGTTGGCGCACTGTTACCGCATGGTCGGCTCGGCCCATGACGCCGAGGACCTCGTGCAGGAAACGTATCTCCGGGCATGGCGTTCCTACGCCGGCTTCGAGGGCCGTGCGTCGATCCGGTCCTGGCTCTACAAGATCGCCACCAACGTGTGCCTGACGGCGTTGGGGCCGCGCCGGATCCGGGTGCTGCCCTCGGGCCTGACAGGTCCTGACGACGGACCCGATCGTCCGCCCGGTCACGTTCCGCCGGGCGAGGTCGCGTGGCTGGAACCGTTGCCGGACCGATGGACCGCCCCCGCCGCCGACGATCCGGCCGCGGCGGTGGTCGCGCGCGAGTCGCTACGGCTGGCGCTCATCGCGAGCTTGCAGCACCTGCCCGCCCGCCAGCGCGCGATCCTCGTCCTCCGAGAGGTGCTGGCGTTCTCCGCGGTCGAGACCGCGGAGATTCTCGGCACCACTACCGCGGCGGTGAAGAGCGGTCTGCAGCGCGCCCGCGCTCGGCTGCACGAACTGGAGCCCGAGCCCGAGGAACTGCTCGAGCCGACCGACCAGCGGGCACGTGCGCTGCTGGACGGCTACATTGCAGCCTTCGAACGCTCCGACGCCGGCCTGATGGCACAGGTGCTGCGCATGGACGCCACGCTGGAGGCGACGCCGTTCCGGGAATGGCAGGCCGGGCGGCAGAAGTGTATCCGCATGCTCGACACGTACGTGCTGGGAGCGCCGGGAGACTGGAAGATGATGGCTACTGCAGCCAACGGCCAGCCCGCCGCCGTCGCATACCACCGGGACGCGGATGGCGCGTTCCGGGCGAACGGCATCGTGGTGTTGGCCCCGACCGCCACCGGTGTCTCCCATGTGATCGCGTTCCACGATGATCCGGCGCTGGTCGAGATGTTCGGCTTCCCGGACGTGCTCGCCTGATCTCGACCCGGGAGTGTTCGCAAGCACGTTCACTATTGCACACGGTGGACTCGCCGTCATGATCGCCAGGAGTGGTTCCAGGGCCGCAGATCTGCTGTTCTGGTGCCACTTTCGCTGATCAAGGCGCCCTCCACGTTCCGCGGAACGCAGTTTTCATGATCAGATAGACCTGAGAGGGATTCGGGGAAGATTCAACACCTCTCACGTCTATATGGTCATGAAAACACCTGTGGGCGCGCCGTCCCCGGCTCGCCACCACTGCCTCACGCTCGCCCCTGGTCTTCGGCGTGGTCGGCTGCGTTCCGCTGCTCCTTTCCGTTGGCGGGGTGGTCGGGTTGGTGGAACTACCGAATATCCGGGCTGGGTGGGCGGCCGTTCCCGGCGCGGGCCCAGGCCCGTTCGCGACGAGCCCGTCCCTGTCGGGTGCTTGCCCACTTTGCGGTGGTCCCGTTCCACACCCCTTATCGATGATCATCGGTCAGGTCGACGGCGTGCCCGCCTCCGGTGACCGGCGGGAGCAGGACGTGCAACGAAGTGGTGCGGCTCAGGTCCCTGTCTCGCTGGTCAAGGCCGTCTAGAAGGGGTTCGAGAACGGCACCACAGCCAGGTGGGCACCCACCCGGCCGCCACGGGCTCGTCCAGAACAGGCCTGGGCCCGCGTCGGGGACGACTACCCGGTCGACCACGGTATTCGTTGCTTGTGCCCCACTCGGCCACCTTCGGCGCGGAGGTCGACCTCGGCGCCGAACCGACTGCGCGTGAGACCTGGAAATGGGGTGGCGCAGGAAGTCTCGAGTCGGGAACGGCGCGCCCACTGCAACCCGGACTACGAGGCAGAGCAGGATCGCCGCTGACACACCGACAGACGACGTTCGCGGCAAGGGGCGGCCCTCACTCGTTGTTCTGTCAAGCCGATCATCTCGGCAGGCATCGTTCACTATTGCACACGGTGGGATCACCCGAACAGACCCATGCCATCGAACACCTGTTCGACTAAACTTGGAGCATGTCCGCAGTCGCCGCCGCATACGAACACCTCCAAGAGGCGTTCGACGCATTCCGGCAGGCCGCGGAAAACCCCCTGACCTCAGACGCGGAACTGCTGTCGGTGCTCACCATCGGTGAAGGCATGTCCCGACAGCACGACCACCTCACCGTCTCCACCACCGCCGCCCTGCAACGGCGCGGCACGTTCGCCGAACGCGGCTACCGCAAACCCGAAGGCGCACTGACCGACCTTCTGGGCTGCGACTCCTACGAAGCCCGCCGCCGCGTGGTCGCCGCGGAGCAGGCGTGTGAGCAGGTCGGGTTCGACGGCACCGTGCTGCCCGCCCGGCTCCCGGCGACGGGGAAGGCGTTCGCGGCCGGGCAGGCCGGGCTGCGTCATGTCGAGGTCATCGCCGCCCTGCTGGGCACCCCCGAGGCCGGGCGGATCACCGACTGGCAGCGGGCGGGGTTGGAAGAGCAGTTGGCCGGTATGGCCGGCGAGTACTCGCCCGGGCAGCTGCGCAAGCTGGGCACCCAGTTACTGGAGGTGCTGGACGGGGACGGTCCCGAGCCTGATGACAATCCGCCGGAGCCGGTCAACCGGCTGCAGGTCCGTAAGCGTCGCGACGGGTCGGGCGGCACGATCAGCGGGCAGTTCGACGATGCGGCGATGTTCGATGCGATCGCCACTGTGATCGACGCCAAGGCGAAGCCCCTCGGCCGGGATGATCAACGATCGACGGGGCAGCGTCAGGCCGAGGCCCTCGCGGATGCGTGTGGGTTCGTCCTCGCCCATGCCGATCACGCCACCCTCCCCGACACCGGTGGGCGGCGGCCGCACCTGAACGTGTTGATCCGGCTCGAGGACCTCGAAACCCGCGCCCGTTCGGCGATGCTCGACTTCGGTGGCCGCATGAGCCCCACCTCGCTACGGATGCTGGCCTGCGACGCCGCCGTCGTACCCATCGTCATGAACGGCGCCGGGCAACCCCTGGACGTCGGCCGTTCCACCCGGGTGATCCCCGACGGACTACGCCGGGCGGTCACCGCCCGCGACCGTGGATGCGCGCACCCGGGCTGCGACCGGACGCCGTCGTGGTGCGAAATCCACCATATCTGGGAGTGGGAGCACGGCGGCCCCACCGAACTGAACAACCTGGTGAGTCTGTGCAAAGTCCACCACCGCTTGATCCACGATTCCGGGTGGGTGGTGCGGATCCGTGACGGGTTACCGGAGTTCATCCCGCCGAAATGGATCGACCCGGAACAGAAACCCCGCCGGAACCCGTAGTTCGCCCCCGATCCGAGGTTTCGGCGATCGGGTCAGCTCGGCATGAGGCCGGCGCGGCTGTCCCGGTCGGCGAGGTCGGCCGCGTACAGTTCGATGTCTCGCAGGCCGACGCCCCGCCCGCTCGCCCGGAGCCGGCCGACCAGCGGCACCACCTCGTCGGTCCACCAGCGCTGCGCCAGCTCGCGCGGGCCGATCCCGACCAGGCCCCGGCGAAAGCCCCAGGCCTCGGCGGCGTCGGCCAGCCGCGCCCAGTCGGCGGGACGGTCCAGCCACAGCTCGGGTCGGGTGTCGTGGGGCAGCGGCACCCGCAGCAGGAACTCCCGCTCGGCCGCCTTGCTGGCCAGGTGCGAGAGCCGCAGGCAGCACATCGCGTAGGCGGTGGTGCAGATGCGACGGACGATCGCCGGCACGCTGTGCTGCTCTCGCGCCCGGGCCACCGACACCCGGTGGTGCCCGTCGACCACGAAGTACATCTCGCCGAGCTGGATCAGCTCCACCCGAGGCAGCACGATCCCGGCGGCCACGGCATCCGCAACCGACCGGTGACGCTCCCGCAGCGCCCGGTTCACCAACCGGAACCGCGCATCGAAGTCCCCGGCGCGGGCCACGGTGCCGACGATCCGGTCGGTGCGCACGTCGTCCGGATAAACGATCATGTCGCCGTCCCGGCCCAGCGCGGCGATCGCGTCCGCGAAGACCAGAGGCGCGCGGCCGTTCGGGTCGTCGCCGCGCAGGTCCCGCAACCACCGGCTCATGTTCGTCACTGTAAGCGGCAGCGCAGGATCGTGATCGCGGATCTGATGATGACGATCCGGTCCGGCGTCGTTCTCTCAGTGCGTCGCCTCGAACGCCGCCTTGTAGGCGGCGGCACCCTCGAGCGACTCGAACGGCCAGCTCACCAGGGTGACCGACGCCCGGTCGCCGACGGTGGACGCCACGCGGGCGGCAGTGGTCAGTGGTGTGCCGCCGCAGATCTCCACGGTGTCGGTTCCCGCCTCGACGGCGTCGACGGCTGCACGGACGGCGGCGTCCTCGTCGGGCACGCCGACCACCGTCGTGCGCGTGACCCCGTGCTCGACGACCAGGGCGCCTGCGCCCGAGTCGTCACCGAAGATCATGACCGAGTCGCCGGGAATCCGGTTCGCAGGACCGACGGCGAGTCCGACGGGGGCGCGACCGGCGATCGCCTCCACGACCTGGCCGGCCTGCTCGAGGGCGAAGCCGCCGTAGAGCTCCACGAGACGCACCCCGGCCGCGGCCTGCGAGCCGGCGATCCGCGCCGCCGCGTCCGCGTCCGGCACCCAGACGAACGCGGTCGGCCCCGCTGACGTGGAGCGCTCGACGCGCCGGCCGGCGGCGTCGACCTCGGGGTTCAGGAACAGGAACATCGTGTCGACGGCGTGCACAGCTGGCCTCCAGAAAGCTCGGGATGACGTTGCTTCGTTTCAGGCGTCCCCGTCCCGCGGAGTATTCCGCCGCGCGATTACCTCCGAGGTGATCGACCGGCGTCCGCCGAACGCCGAAGCTCGGTCCTGTCAGTACACGACGACCGGGAGGAACCCCGATGACCACCACGCCCGACACCGACCGGACCGAGACGCCGACCGCCGCCCTCGTGGCGGACTACCTGCAGGCCTGGAACGCCACCGAGCCGCAGGCGCGGCGCGCGCTGATCGAGCGCGTGTTCGCCGCGGACGTCCGGTACGTCGACCCGCTCGCGGACGTGAGCGGCACCGACGCGCTGGACGCCCTCGTGGCCGGGGTCCAGGCGCAGTTCCCGGGGATGCGGTTCTCCGGCGTCGGCGAGGTCGACGCGCACCACGACGTCTGCCGGTTCCGGTGGGGTCTGGGCCCGGAGGGTGCCGAGCCCCTGGTGATCGGCTTCGACGTCGCGACGGTGGCCTCCGACGGCCGGATCACGGCGGTCCACGGCTTCCTGGACCGCGTTCCGGGATGAGCCGCGCTCCGCGCTGATCCTCGGGGGGTGCCGCTCGGACGGGTGGCGGAGGCGCCGCCGAGCGGGTGAACACGGGCGCCGCTTCGCTGCGGTTCGTAATGGCGCTACCCGTCCGGGCGATGCCTCTAGTAGGCGGTTCGCGAGTGGGGCTCGTGAACCGCTTCTCGGGGCCGGCCGCAACGATCGCGGCGGGCGCAGGATGGGGGAAGTCATGCTGCTGCGGTTCCACCGGTGTCCACAGTGTCGCGCGCGCAAGGGCAGGCTGGGGGGCCTGCCGCTGCCGTGATCCTCGGGATCGTGCGCCCGCACACCGTTGCGTGGGGCCTTCTGTGGTTCCTCGTCGTCGTCGCCTTCACGGCCGGTGTCGGCGTGATCCAGGCGGCGGGGGCCGCCGGGGAGATGCCGCCGCTCACCTCGTCGGTCGAGGTCGTGGTCGACGACGGGATCGACCAGCCCAGCTCCGCGCCGACCCCTGACGTACTCAGCGCGGAGTGACCGTGCGCGCGGGCCCCTCACGGCGGTTGACGCCGACCCGTCACGGGTGCAGTGTCGGCGCCCAGCAGAACGGGGGCGTCATGAGGGTGTCGCGGGGTCGCGGCGGTGCCGCGCCCGTTCGGGCCGTCGGCAACTGATATGGGCGCGATGCCGGCGAGCGCCGGTCCTTCGGCACGGGAGCCCGGCGCGGTCGGTTCCGGTGTGCCGGCCCGGCAGTTCGCCCTCCTCGCCGCGCAGCTGCTCGCGGCCGGCACCGTGACCGAGGTGCTCACCCACGTGGCGCTCGCCGCGCACCGGCTGCTGGCCGTCGTCGACGGCGTCAGCGTCACGGTGCACTCCGGTGGCGGTTTCCGCACGCCGGTCAGCCTGCACCCGGCGGCGGCGGAGCTCGACCAGGTCCAGTACGACGCCGATGCCGGGCCCTGCCTGGCCGCCGCCCGGATGACGGGGCCGGGCCTCGTGAGCGTCGACGTCGACGAGGCCGGGGATTGGCCGGTGTTCGCCCGAGCCGCGGCGCGGCGCGGCTACGGGTCGGTGCTGTGCGCAGCCCTCGCGCCCGATCCCGGGCCTGCGATGGCGCTCGGCGCGTTGAACCTGTACTTCCGCCGACCCCACGGCCCCGTCGCCGCGGACCGGGACGTCGCGCTGCTGCTGGCCACGCACGGCGCGCTCGCGCTCGCGCACGCCCGGGCCCTGAGCTACGGCGTGGTCCAGCACGGCAGGCTGCGCAAGGCGGCGCTGCCCCGCTGAACCCGGGTGCCCGGCGCGGCGGCCGCCGGCAGGGTGGGTCCGTGATCGAAAGACTTCGCACCGACCACCTGCATCCCACCTCCGGCTACCACCACGTCACCATCGCGAGCCCCGGCCGGCTCGCGTTCCTGGCCGGCCAGATGCCGATGGACGCGACGGGGGAGCGGGTCGTAGGTGTGGGCGACCTCGAACGCCAGGTCGACGTGACGATCGAGCACACGCAGCGGGCGCTCGAGGCCGCCGGTGCGCGTCCCGAGGACGTGGTGCGGTCGGTCGTGTACGTCGTCGGCGGCGCTGGGGTGAAGGGCTCCTACGCGGCGACGGCTTTGCGCAGGGTCCGCAGGCACAGGGCGAGCGCGTCGTGCTCGGGTACGTCGTCCTCCCGCGTGTGCAGCCAGGTGGAGTAGAGCAGCGACCAGAGCACGGACAGGACCCATTCGGGGGTGAGGGCGACGTCCATCGCGCCCTCGGCGTGCCCGCGTTCGACGAGCTCGAGTACGGCCCGGTCGGCCTCGTTCATGTGGTCCCAGGCCGGACCGAACAGCTGCGGCTCGTTCAGCATCAACATCGGGCCGTCGCCGAGTGCGAAGTAGGCCTGGCAGACCCGCTCCAGGGCGGGGAGGGGCGGACCGTCCTGCGGCCGCGCGCGCTCGGTGGCCGCCGCGATCTGCTCGGTCAGGTCGGCGGTGATGCCGGTGATGAGATCGGCGCGTTCCGGGAAGTAGCGGTGCATCGTCGTGCGCCCCACCCCGGCCGCGTTCGCCACCTCGGCGAGGGATGCGCCGGAGTGCTGGGACAGGACGGTCACTCCCGCGTCGAGGATGGCGCGGCGCGTGCGCGCACGCGTGCTGCTCTCCGCGGCACCGAGCTCGTTGACCACGCTCGAGACGGTACCTCAGTGCACTGTAATAGAACAGGTTTGACGAGAACGGAACATTCGTGTTCCACTGCTGAGCATGAGCACCCCCGCGCAGGTGTCCGGGCTCCACCTCATCCGGGCGATCGCCCGCCCGCACCTGCGCACGCTGCTGCTCGGGCTGGTGCTCGCGCTCGCCGGTTCCGCCACAAGTCTGGCCACACCGCTGGTCACGAAGTGGATCCTCGACTCGCTCGGCGCGTCGGCGTCGCTCGCCGGGCCGATCGGCGCGCTGGCCGTCCTGCTCGTGGTCGGTGCCGTCATCTGGATCTGCGAGTGGATCCTGCTCGGGACGCTGGGGGAGCGGGTCGTGCGGTCGGCCCGCGAGTCGATGGTCCGCCGGTTCCTGCGCGCCACCGTCCCGGGAATCACCCGTCGACCGCCGGGCGAGCTCGTCGCCCGTGTCACGTCCGACACGGTCCTGCTGCGCGAGGCCGTGGCGTCCAGCCTGGTCGGCCTCGCCAACGGCGTGGTGATGCTCGTCGGCACGCTCGTGCTGATGGCGGTGCTCGACCTGGTGCTGCTGGCCACCACCGTCGCCGCGGTGATCGTGGTCATCGTCCTGTTCGCCGTGCTGATGCCCGCCATCGCCACGGCACAGGAGCGGGCCCAGGAGCACCTGGGCCGGCTCGGGGGCGTGCTGGAGACCGCGCTGCGCGCCATCCGCACGGTGAAGGCGAGCCGCGCGGAGGAGCGTCAGGCTGCGCGGATCCTCGTCCACGCCGACGAGTCGATGCACCACAGCGTCCGGGCCGTGCGGCGGGAGGCGGTGGCGTGGACGATCTCCTGGGCCGGGATCCAGGCCGCGATCATCCTGATCCTGGGCCTCGGGGCCTGGCGGGTCGGCGCCGGGCTGCTGGAGATCTCGACCCTGATCGCGTTCCTGCTCTACGCGTTCGGCCTGATGGAACCGATCATGGAGCTGAGCCAGAACCTCACCGCGCTGCAGGCCGGAATCGCCGCGGCCCGCCGCATCGCCCAGGTCGAGCAGCTCGAGCAGGAGGAGACCGGTTCCGCGCAGCCCGCCGCCTCGGCCTCGCAGGACGCCGCGGGGCCGGTCCTGGAGCTGCGGGACGTCGTGGCTGCCTACGGTCCGGACCGCGAACCGGCCGTCGACGGCATCGACCTGGCGGTGCCGGCGCGCGGGCACACCGCGATCGTCGGGCCGTCGGGTGCGGGCAAGAGTACGGTGCTCGCCCTGTTGCTGCGCTTCCTCGAGCCGCAGCGCGGCGAGATCCTGCTCGGTGGGCGGCCCTACGGCGAGCAGACGCCGGGCGAGGTGCGGGCCCGGCTCGCCTACGTCGAGCAGGAGACGCCCGTGGTGCCCGGCACGGTCCGCGACAACCTGCGCTTCACCCACCCCGACGCGGGCGAGGACGAGCTGTGGGCGGCGCTGGAGCGGGTGCGGTTGCGCGACGTCGTCTCGGCGCTCGACGGCGGGCTCGACGCGCCGTTGTCGTCCTCGTCGCTGTCCGGCGGTCAGCGCCAGCGGATCGCCCTGGCTCGCGCGCTGGTGCGCACGCCCGACGTGCTGCTCCTGGACGAGGCGACGGCCCAGGTCGACGGGCTCACCGAGGCCGCCGTGCACGACGCGATCCGCGAGCAGGCCCGCCAGGGCGCGGTCGTCACGGTGGCCCACCGGCTCTCCACCGTGATCGACGCCGACACCATCGTGGTGATGGAGGGCGGGCGCGTGCGGGCCCGCGGTCGGCACGAGGAGCTGCTGGCCACCGACGAGCTCTACCGCGGCCTCGTCGAGGCGTTGCGCCTCGACCGGCAGCCGGCGCCGGTGGGCTGACCGGCCCGGGGATCAGCCCGACTCGCCGGTGTCGGCGTGCGCGGTGCCCACCGGCTTCGACTCCGGCGAGCCGCGCTGGCGCAGGTAGACCCCGAGCACGGCCATGGAACCGACGGCCAGCATCTCGGACTGCCAGTTCTGCAGGGTCCGGTTCCAGAAGTCGGGCTCGGCGAGGTAGCCGAGCCAGGTGACGGGGTCCTGCCGGTTGCCGAGCTGCTCGGAGTTGAACGCCGCCCGGCCCGCGATCGACTGGGCGAGCCAGGACAGCAGGAAGATGCCGCCCATCACGATGCCGAGGGAGCGGGAGAACAGCGTGCCGCGCCAGTCGTCGAGCCGAGCCCCGCGCGGCGAGTCGTGCCGGGCGTGCGACCGGACGAGCTGCTCCTCGTCCGACTCGGGGCCGGCCTTCTCCACGTCCTTCGACTCGGGCGAGCCCTTCTGCACCAGGTACACCGTGGCGAAGATGTAGAGGAAGAACTGCAGGTACTCCGACTGCCAGTTCTCCACGACGTCCACCGCGAACGTCGAGGACGTGACGTACTGCAGGAGCGAGACCGCCTCGGCGCCCTCGGAGATCTGCTGGTCGTTGTACTGCGCCTGTCCGGAGACGGCCTGCCCGACCAGCATGAGCAGGAACAGGCCGCCGAACGCGAGTCCGAGACCGTTGTTGCGCAGGGTCTTCCCCACGGCGCTACCTCCCCAGCAGCCCGAGCAGCGTGAAGTACACGAGCCCGACCGCGATGACGGCCAGGTAGACGACGAACAGCGCGCGCACCGCTCTCATGGCCCCTCCACCCGGCAGTTGTAGGGGGCGTCGCCGTTCGCGGTGCAGCCGGCGGCGATGACCTTCCACCCGGAGCCGGTACGGGTGAGGAAGAGCGTGTCGTCGGCGAGGTGGACCTGCGCCTCGTCGCCCCAGATCTGCGTCTGCTGCACCTGCCCGCCCGAGGGCGCCACGTCGGCGACCGCCTCGGCGCAGGTCTGCGAGTCGTCGTGTTCCAGGGACGCGAGTGCGGCCGGGGCGAGCAGGGCACAGCGGGCAGCGGGGTCGCCGGTGGCAAAGTCGGCCGCGACGCGTTCCACGTCCGGACGCTGCATCCCGGCACATCCCGTGAGGAGCACGGCGGCGCCGCACACGGCCACCGTCCGCAACGGATTCATGATCACTTCTACCCCGCAGTCCTGCTCCTCGAAACGCGCGAGGGCCGGGGCGCGGGCGGTCCGGATCACCGGATCGGGCGCCGTTGGGGCTCCTGAGGGTGAACGACGCGCGCAGACGCCCATCCTGCCCGCTCGCGCGTGATCCCATCCGCCTCATCGGAGATGATCACAGGGGTCGGGGGTGGCAGTGCTCGCGGTGGTCCTGGCGGCAGCGCTCGCGCTCGCCGTTCCGGCCGGCGATCCGCCGCCGTCGCCCACCCCCGAGGACGAGCGCGCCCTCGCCGAGCTGCACCCCGCCCGCGCCCTCGCGCCCGGCGTCACGCACCGCGAGCTCCGCACGACCGCGGCCGCGGGCCAGGTGCTCGGCGACGTCGTCGAGGTCGATCTCACCGACCCGTCGGTGCACGCGGACCTGCTCACCCCCGGGGCCGTCGCCGCGACCGGGCCGATCGCGGAGATGGCGAACGCCACGGACGCGATGGCAGCGGTCAACGGCGACTTCTTCGACATCGGCGCCACCAGCGCTCCCACCGGGCCTGCGGTGATGGACGGCCGCGCGCTGAAGGCCGCGGTGCCGCAGGGCCGCCGGATGGGCCCCGCCGTCCCCGGCGCCGTGACCGAGCACGTGTTCACGGTCGGGACCGACCGCGTCGCCCGGATCGACCGGTTGCGGCTGGAGGCACAGGTGGAGGCGCCGGCCGGGACGTTCCCGGTGGTGGCGCTGAACCAGTACGCGGTGCCCGTCGACGGGATCGGGATCTTCACGCCCGAATGGGGCGAGGTCGAGCGCGGCCGCACGCTGTGCGGCACCGACGCCGACCGGAACGCTCCCTGCGCGGCCGAGCAGGCGGAGGTGCAGGTGCGCGACTCGACCGTCGTGCGCGCCGGAGCCCCCGGCGCCGGACGGATCCCGGACGGCGAGCTCGTCCTGACGGGTCGCGACGAGGGCGCCGCGACCGTGCGCACGCTGGAGGTCGGCGATCACGTCGAGGTCTCCTACGAACTGGTACCGGAGAGCGGCGAAGCCCCCGAGTTCGCCGTCGGAGGTAGTCCGATCATGTACGACGGCACGCCCGTCGCCGATCTCGACGACCGGGAACGCGCGCCCCGCAGCGCTGCGGGTACGAGCGCCGACGGCCGCCACCTGTGGCTGCTCACGCTCGACGGGCGGCAGTCCGACAGCGTCGGCGCCACGCTGCGCGAGCTCGCCACGCTGCTGCGCGAGATGGACGTGGACGACGCCGTGAACCTCGACGGGGGTGGTTCGTCGACGCTCGCGTTCCGCTCGTCCGGCGCCGGCGAGGTCACGGTCGTCAACGACCCGTCGGGCTCTTCACCCCGACTGGTGCCCAACGGCATCGGGATCTACAGCGGACGAGCGAGCGTCGGCGAGCGCGCCATGGGCGCAGCGCCCGAGCGATGAGCAGGCACGTCACCGGATCGAGCGGCGACCCCGCTCCGAAGATCGGGTATTCCAGAGGAGCGAGGGGCGGAGGTGAGCGAGGGTGCCCATGGACCTGTCGAGTCGGCGCCGGTCGAGCCGGGAACTGTCGAGCCGCGGCGAGTCCGTCGGCATGATGTGGAAGCGTGCGCGTCGGGCCCGCGCCGAGGAGCGTTCGGCGCGGATGTTGCATGCCGCCGAGCGTTCGGCGCAGGCGGCCGCAGCCCACTACCGGGAGCTGCGAGCCGCGGCCGGTGCAGGCGCTGCCTCGCCCACGGTCGCCGACGGCGGCGCCCCGCGCGGGCCGATGCCCACCTGGCAGCAGCTGCTGCTGCTGATCATCGGCGGCGGCCTGCTCAGCGGGCTGCTCGTCATCTGGCTGCTCGCGGCCGCCTACGTCGGGCCCGTCGCCATGCTCGTCCTGCCCACCATCGCCGGCATGGTCGCCGGGTTCATCGTCCTTCGACGGCGGCACCCACCGGCCCCGAAGGCCCGGCGGCACCGCCCGTCGGTGGCCGATCTGGTGCGGGCGACGCAGGAGCTGCACGACGCCGAGGCCGCGTTGCAGCGTGCCCGCGGCGTCCAGCAGGAGACGGACGACCCTGCGCCGCAACGGCCGCCGGTCACCGGCTCGCGGGCCGCCCGGCCGCCGTGGCCGGCACCCGGTGCCCCGCAGACCTGACGCCGCCACGTGGGTGATCCCGGACGCCCCGCGTGCCTCCTTGACACGATGAGTTAGATTCTGCGCGCACGAATAGCCCGTTCGGGCCCTGATCGTCGTCCGATCAGGCGTCTTCGCTCCCCGGGAGTGCGCACGGTGAATACGGACCGTAACAACTCGGCGACGTCTCGCGTCGGCGGGTCGCCTCGCGCGCATCGAGCGGGGGTCAGCGTCGACGCACTCGTCCACCGGGAAGCCGCCACGGCGCGTGGCCGCGAAGGTGGTGCGCACCGCCGGGCCCCGCGCCGCGGTGTGGCGCCGGCCCCGCTGTTCGCCGCCACGGCCGTCGCAGGCGTCGCCGCCGCGAGCGTGTCCTCGGTCGTCGTGCTGTCCGACGCGCCGGGTGCCACCGGCCTCGTCAGCGGCGACGTCCGGGCCGCCGGGCACAGCAGCGTGGACGCCTCCGGCCGCCTGTTCACGGCCGAGTCGTCGCCCACGGGAACCGATGGCGGGCCGCAGCTCGTGGACCCGGCCCGGGTCGCTGCGCTCGCTCGCCTCGCCGCCCCGACGGTGCTGGCCTCGGTCGCGCTCCCGCAGTGGCTCCCGTCCGCGGCGGCGCCCGCCGCTCCCGCGACCCCGCCCGGGCCGGTCACAGCCCTCCCGACCACAGTGCCCGCGCCGCCCGTGACCTCGACGGCTCCGGACGATCCCACCCGCAGCCACACCGCGCAGCAGACCTCGGACGACCGGTCGGACGCGCCCTCGTCGCGCCCGGACCGCCCGGACCACGACCACGGCGACGGTCACAACGACGACCACGGCGACGACCACGGCGATGACCACAGCGACGACCCTCAGCCGAGCCCGTCGCCCGATCCCACACCCGAACCGGACCCCACGCCTGAGCCCGACCCGACCCCTGAACCGGACCCCACGCCGGAGCCCGATCCGACTCCCGAGCCGGACCCCACGCCTGAGCCGGAGCCGACTCCTGAGCCGACCGACCCGCCCGGTGACGACGACGGCGACGACCCCTCCAGTCCGCCGGATGACGGCGGTTCGGGCGACGGCGGTTCGGACGGTGGCGGTTCGGACGGTGGCGGTTCCGACAACGGTGGTTCGGACGGCGGTGACGGCGGCGGGAGCCGGCGCTAGTGGCTTGACCACGCGCGGTCGCCAGCTCTGATCACGTGACCCCGCGGGGTGTGAGCCGCACACCAGGGCCCTCGCGACCGCGCTGACGTACGTCTCGCACTCCGACTCGCTGCCATGATCGCCAGGAGTGGTGTGAGGGCGCCAGATCTGTCGCTCTGACACCACTTTCGCTGATCATGGCCGCCCCGCATTCCGGAACCCGCCGTTTCATGATCTGATCGACGTCAGGGCTGTCACCGCGAGCTCCGACAGCCCTCAGGTCTATGTGACCATGGAAACCTCCCGTGGGCGCGCCGTTCCCGGCTCGCGACCACTGCCCCACACCCTCCCCGGCCTTCCGCGCAGTCGGCCGGCCGGCCGACCACGATATTCGTGGCTTGTGCCCGACCCAGCCACCTTCGGCGCGGAGGGCGTGCGCGGCACCGGGCCCACTGCGCGTGAGTGCCCAGGTGCGGGTGGGGCAGGAGGCGTCGAGCCGGGAACGGCGCGCCCGCTGCAACCCGGGCTACGAGGCAGGGTCCTCGGGGGGCGGAACGGCGCGCAGGCCGCGGTGCGCCGGGTCGAGGGGTGTTGGCGGTTGCGCCGCCGGATTCGCGCCGCACACCCCGTCGACGGATGGCGTGCGGGCGTGGGCGGTGTGGTCGTGGGTCTGACGCGGTGGACGTGTGTGACCGCCTCGCCCTCGCTGCCCGAGCGCGGGCGCAGCGGTGTCAGCCGACCGGTCGGAGGCGTTCGACCGGTTCCGTGGCGTGGGCGGCCGCGGACCGGAGCGCGTCGAGCCCGCGGACGATGTGCGGCTGGTTCCTGCTGCCGCGGCGGGTGCACGTGAGGATGCGGCGGTGCGGTGCGGCGACGCCCGCGAGCGGAACCGCCACCACCGCGAGCTCGTCGGGGACCCGCACGAACCGCGGCTTGAGGCAGACGCCGAGCCCGGCGGCGACGAGCGCGGCCACGGCCGACCAGTCCATGGCCTCGTGCGCCGCCTTCGGGGTGAACCCGGCGGCCGCGCACGCGGCGGTGCTGATGTCGTGGTGGTCGCAGGTGCCGGGCGCGGGCAGCACCCACGGCTCCTGCGCGGCCTCCTCGAGGGCGACGGAGGCCCGCTCCGCGAGCCGGTGGTGGCGGGGGAGGAGGAGGTCCTGCGGCTCGTCGAGGAGGGGCTGTTGCTCGAAGCGCGGATCGTCGAGCGGGGGTCCGTCCGGGTGGGGCAGCGTGACGGCGATGTCGATGTCGCCGGTGAGGACGCGCCCGTACGCCTGCGCGGTCTCGATCTCCATCACCCGGACGGTGATGTCCGGGCCGTGCGTGCGCAGGTGCTCGACGGCGGGCACGACCAGGGTGCGCAGGCTGGAGGTGAAGCCGGCCAAGCGCAGGTTGGCCGCGGTGCCACCGGCGCCGGCGTGCAGCTCCCCGCGGGCCTGCTCCCAGCGGGCGGCGAGGTCGTCGGCGTGGCCGAGCAGGGTGTGGGCGGCGGCCGTGAGCCGCACCCGGCGGCCGTCGGGCTCGAGCAGTGGCACCTCGAGCTCGCGGGCGAGTTGGCGCAGCTGCTGCGACACCGCCGAGGGGGTCAGGTGCAGCGCCTGCGCGGCCGCGGTGACCGTGCCGAGCTGGTGCACCACGCGCAGGACGTGCAGGCGCCGCAGGTCGATCATGAAGCAGAATCGTACATTCTTTTGCAAGAACGTGAAATGGACCTGACGGGTCCGCTGCGTCAGGCTCGCCGTGTGGACGCGACTCCCCGGAACTGCCCCGGCTGCGGCTGGCTCGTCACCGAGCCCTACCAGGTCCTCTCCCGCCATGCGACGTCCGAGGGCGTGCTCGTCTGGAGTCGCTGCCCGTGCGGGCGACTGCAGGCGCACCGGGCCGACGCGCTCGTCGTGCGGTCGAACGGCTGCCGGCGTGCGCCGTAGCGCGCTCCTCGAATCAGGATCAACAGGGTCGACGTGGCGGGTGCGCCACGTCACACTTCCTCGATATGACGGACTCCGCGCCACCCCAGGCACAGCCCGAGCTGAAGCGGGCGATCGGGCCGAAGCTCCTCCTCTTCTTCGTGGTCGGCGACATCCTCGGCACGGGCATCTACGCCCTCACGGGTTCGGTGGCCGGCGTGATCGGCGGCGCGCTCTGGCTGCCGTTCCTGGGTGCGTTCGTGGTCGCGTTCCTCACCGCGTTCAGCTACCTGGAACTCGTCGGGAAGTACCCGGGGGCCGGCGGTGCCGCGCTCTACACACACCGGGCGTTCGGGGTGCAGTTCCTGACGTTCATGGTCACCTTCACGGTGATGAGCTCGGGTGTGACCTCCGCGGCGTCGGCGGCGAAGGCGTTCGGTGACACGTACCTGAAGGAGTTCGCCGTCCTGCCGCTGTGGATCGTGGCGCTGGCGTTCGTCGCGGGGCTCGCGGTCATCAACTACCGCGGGGTGGGGGAGTCGGTCAAGGCGAACGTCCTGCTCACGTGCATCGAGGTCAGCGGTCTGATGATCATCATCATCGTCGGGGTGTGGGCGATCGGTGGCGGGCAGGGGGATGCGAGCCGGCTGGTCGAGATCAACACGGACGACAGCGGGCCGCTGCTCGCGGTCACCGGTGCGGTCTCGCTGGCGTTCTTCGCGATGGTCGGCTTCGAGGACTCCGTCAACATGGCCGAGGAGACGCAGGACCCGGTGCGGATCTTCCCGCGGGCGATGCTGATCGGCATGGCGGTGGCGGGCGCGATCTACGTCGTCGTCGCCGTCATCTCCTCGATGCTCCTGCCCTCCGACGAGCTCGCCGCGGCAGGCAGCGGTGCCCTGCTCGCCGTCCTCGAGGTCGGCGCCCCCGGCTTCCCGCTGCAGCTGTTCGCCGCGATCGGGCTGCTCGCGGTCGTCAACTCAGCGCTGATCAACATGCTCATGGCCAGCAGGCTGCTGTACGGGATGGCGAACGAGCGCGTGCTGCCGCGGGTGTTCGCGACGGTGCACCCGAACCGGCGGACGCCCTGGGTGTCGATCCTGTTCAGCAGCGTCATCGCCTACGTGCTGGTGGTCAGCGTCGACCTGAGCGTGCTGGGCGGCACCACCGCCCTGCTGCTGCTCGCGGTCTTCACGATCGTGAACATCGCCGTGCTGGTGCTGCGCAAGGACAAGGCCGAGCACACGCACTTCCGGGCACCGACCTGGGCGCCGGTGCTCGGAATCGTCCTGTGCGGTTTCCTCGCGACGCCGCTGTCCGGGCGCCCGGTCGAGCAGTTCGTGATCGCCGGGATCCTGCTGGCGGTCGGCGCGGTGCTGTGGCTGGTCAACTTCCTGTTCGTCGGTCGCGTCCCGTTCGACCCCGCGCACCTCGACGACAGCCGCGAGCACCCGCACGGTCCGCCGCGGTAGGGGCGGTCCGCCGCCCTCAGCGGTCCGGCACGGCGACGACCACCAGGTCGTGCCGTTCGCGCGCGATGTCCCGGCAGCCGGGGTCGGTGCACTCCACGGCGGACCCGGCGAGCACGACGAGCGTCCCGTGGCAGTGCTCGACGTCGCGGGTGCAGTCGGAGCAGCTCACGAGGCCTTCTTCCGTTCCCGCGTCGACCCGGAGGCGGCGGCCACGGCCTCCTGCAGCTGGTCCCGGTTCATCGAGGAGCGGCCCTTGACGTCGAGCTCGCGTGCCATCGACGTCAGGTCGGCCTTGCTGAGCCCGGACAGGTCGGCCTTGCCGTCGGACTTCTGCTTCTTCTTCCCGCCGCCGCCGCGGGCGTCGGCGACGCTGCGCTCCAGCGCCGAGATCAGGTCCGTCATGGCGGTCGGTTCGGGCGGGGCGGCCTCGGTGACGATCTCGCGGCCGCGGCGCTTGTCCTCGACCAGCTTCTCGACGCGCTCGGTGTAGGTGTCGCGGAAGTCGCCGGGTTTCCACGGCCCGCTCATCGCCTCGATCAGCCCCGTCGCCATGTCCATCTCCTTCCCCCGGGGCTTCTTCTCCCCGGGGAGGTCGAGCGCGGAGCGGTCGCGGATCTCGTCGGCGAAGAACAGCGTCTCCAGCGCGAGGGCCTCGCCGTCGGCCCGCAGCACGGTGAGGTACTCCTTGCCGCGCATCACGAAGGTGGCGACGCCGGCCCGGTTGGTGCGGGTCATCGCCTCGCGCAGCAGGCCGTAGGGGCGGGCGTACTGCTCGTCGGTGGGCGCGAGCCAGTAGGTCTTCTGGTAGAAGATCGGGTCGATCTCGTCGAGGTCGACGAACGTGGTGATGTCGATGGTGCGCGAGCGGCCGGGTGCGATGTCGGCGAGCTCGTCGGGTTCGACGATCACGTGCTCGCCGCCGCCGACGTCCTTCCCCTTCACGATGTCGGAGTACTCCACCTCCTTGCCTGTGCGCTCGTTCACCCGCTGGTAGCGGATGCGGTCGGAGGTGCCGCGCTCGAACTGGTGGAAGTGGATGGTGTGGTCCTCGGTCGCGCTGAACAGCCCGACCGGGATGGAGACCAGCCCGAAGCTGATCGCACCCGTCCAGATCGCCCGTGCCATGCCTGTCAGTACCCGGAACCCGCTGACGCACACGCTCGACAACACGAGCAAGCGCTCGTAATCTCGGACGAACACGAGAGCTAGCTCGTGTTCGTCGCGAAGGGCTGTTCATGCTCGGCCGTCTGGTCACCAGCGCTCCCCGGCGGGTCCTCGCCGCGTCCGGGCTCGCCTTCGTCGTGTTCGCGGTGCTCGCCGCCGGGGCGATCGAGGCGCTGTCGCTCAACCGCTACGAGGCGAGCGGGTCGGAGTCCGTCGCCGCCCGGGCCGAGCTCGCCGAGCGGTTCGGCACCGGCAGCGCCAACGTCGTGGTGCTGGTCACGCCGCGGGCCGGCACCGTCGACGATCCGCAGGTCGCCGCGGTCGGCGCCGCCCTCACCCGGCAGCTCGGCGCCTCCCCGGGCGTGGGCGACGCATGGTCGTACTGGAGCCCGGACGCGCCCGCCACGCTGGCCTCCGAGGACCGAACCCACGCGCTGGTGCTCGCGTGGGTGCCCGGCGACGCAGACCGGGTGCGCGCCGAACTGCTACCGGCGATCGCCGCCGACGTGATCGACCCGCTGGCGACGGACGCGGTGGCGCTGCAGCTCGGCGGCGCCGACGAGGTGTTCCGGGTGGTCGCGCAGCAGTCGCGCGCCGATTTCGTCCGGGCGGAGATCGTGGTGATCCCGCTGGTGGGGCTGCTGCTGTGGCTCGTCTACCGCCGGATCGCGCCGGCGCTCGTCACGCTCGTGGCGGGCCTGTTCGCCGCGGTGGCCGCGCTCGGGATCCTGCGCGTCGTCGCGCTGTTCACCGAGGTCTCGACGTTCGCGGCGAACGTCGCGCTCGTGATGGGCATCGGGCTCGGCGTCGACTACGGCCTGTTCGTGATCTACCGGTTCCGGGAGGAGCTGGTCGCGGGCCGCGCCGTCGACGCGGCCGTGCGCGCCACGGTGCGGCACGCGGGGCGCACGGTGGTGTTCAGCGGCGTCACCGTGGCCGCGTCGCTCGCCGTGTTGCTGGCGTTCCCGTTCCCGTTCCTGGCCTCGTTCGCCTATGCGGGCGTGGCGGTCGTGGCCACGGCGGTGTTCGCCGCGCTCGTGCTCCTGCCCGCCGCGCTGCGCCTGCTCGGGCACCGTGTGCTGCGCAGGCGCGAACCTGCGCCGGGGGAGCAGGGCTTCTGGTTCCGCCTCGCGCGGGGTGTGATGCGCCGTCCGGTGGCGGCCGGCGGTGCGGGGCTGCTCGTCCTGCTGCTGCTCGGCGCGCCGGCGCTCGCGGTGGACTTCGGCTCGCCCGACGACCGGCTGCTGCCCTCCTCGCAGCCGGTGCGCGGGATGTACGACACGATCCGGGCGGAGTTCGCCACCGAGGAGGCCGACGCGATCCAGGTGGTCGCTTCGCACGCCGCGGACGTGGGGGAGTACGCGTCCGCGCTGTCGAGGATCGACGGTGTGCTGCGGGTCGACTCCGCGGCCGGTGCGTTCACCGACGGCGTCCGGACCGGTGTCACCGGGTCGAGCCGGTTCCTCGCCCCCGACGGCGGGACGTGGCTGTCGGTGGTGCCGACCGGCGAGCGGTTGGCCACCGACGCGCCGGGGCTGGTCGCGCAGGTGCGGGCCCTGCCTGCGCCGGTGCCGGTGCTCGTCGGCGGCTACCCGGCCGACGTCGCCGACTACCGCGACGGCGTCGTGGAGCGACTGCCGCTGGTCGGCGGGCTGATCGTGGTGGTCACGTTCGTCGTCCTGTTCCTGATGACGGGTTCGGTGGTGGCGCCGCTGAAGGCATCGGTGCTCAACCTGCTCTCGCTCACGGTGATGTTCGGCGTGCTGGTGTGGGGCTTCCAGGAGGGCGGCCTGGCCGGGCTGCTCGGCTTCACCCCCACCGGCCTGACCGAGCCGAGCATCCCGATCCTCATGTTCTGCATCGGCTACGGGCTCTCGATGGACTACGAGGTCTTCCTGCTCGCCCGCATCAAGGCCGACTACGACCGCACGGGCGACGTCATCGGCTCCGTGCCCCGGGGGATCGCGCGGTCGGCACCGCTGGTCAGCGCCGCGGCCCTGATCCTCGCCGCGTCGTTCGCCGTGTACGCGACCAGCGGCGTCACGATCCTGCAGATGCTCGGCGTCGGCATGGCGCTCGCCGTGCTCGTCGACGCCACGGTGATCCGCGGCGTGCTCGTCCCGGCGGTGATGGCGCTCGCGGGGCGTGCCAACTGGTGGGCCCCTGCGCCCCTGCGGCGTCTGCACGCGCGCATCGGCCTCTCGGAGGAGGTACCGGACCGTCCGTCGAGCGCCGTTCGTCCGAAGTGGCGGAGCGTGACCGCGGCTTCTGCACGGGTGGACGCTGGCGACGGGCCGGACTGAGGGTGTCAGATTGCCGGATGCCTGGACTCGCTCCCGTCGTCGTCGGTACCCGCCCGCTCTCCGCGCAGGAGGTGGTCGCCGTCGCCCGGGAGGGCGCGCCCGTCGCCTTGTCGGCGGAGGCGCTGGCGGAGATCGCCGCGAGTCGCAAGATCGTGGAGGCGCTGGCCGACGACGTCGAGCCGCACTACGGCGTATCCACCGGCTTCGGCGCACTGGCCACCCGCCACATCCCGCTCGAGCGGCGCGCGCAGCTGCAACGCAGCCTGGTGCGTTCGCACGCGGCGGGTTCCGGCCCCGAGGTCGAGCGGGAGGTCGTCCGGGCCCTGATGGTCCTGCGCCTGGCGACGCTGGCCACCGGCCGCACGGGCGTGCGGGCCGAGACGGCCGTCGTCTACGCCGAGATGCTGTCGACGGGCATCACGCCGGTCGTGCGCGAGTACGGATCGCTGGGTTGCTCGGGCGACCTCGCACCGCTGGCCCACTGCGCGCTCGCGGCGATGGGGGAGGGCGAGGTGCGCGATGCGGACGGCGTGCTGCGCCCGGCCGCGGAGGCGCTCGCGGCCGCGGGTATCGCGCCGGTCGTGCTGGCGGAGAAGGAAGGGCTGGCGCTGATCAACGGCACCTGCGGGATGCTCGGCATGCTCCTGCTGGCGTGTGCGGACCTGCGCCGGTTGCTGCGCACGGCCGACCTCGCCGCCGCGATGAGCGTGGAGGCCTTGCTGGGCACGGACGCGGTGTTCGCCCCGGACCTGCAGGCGCTGCGCCCGCACCCCGGGCTCGCCGACAGCGCCGCCAACCTGCGCGCGCTGCTCGTCGACTCGGGGATCATGGCCAGCCACCGCACGCCTGCCTGCACACGGGTGCAGGACGCGTACTCGCTGCGGTGCGCACCGCAGGTGCACGGGGCCGCCCGTGACACCCTCGCCCACGCCGAGACGGTGGCGGGCCGGGAGCTGGCCGCGGCCGTCGACAACCCGGTGGTGACCGTCGACGGGCGGGTGGAGAGCAACGGCAGCTTCCACGGCGCCCCCATCGGCTACGTGCTGGACTTCCTCGCGATCGCCGTGGCGGACCTGGCCTCGATCAGCGAACGGCGCACCGACCGGTTCCTCGACGTGGCCCGCAACCACGGCCTCCCGCCGTTCCTGGCCGACGATCCCGGCGTCGACTCCGGTCACATGATCGCCCAGTACACGCAGGCGGGGATCGTGTCGGAGCTCAAGCGCCTCGCCGTGCCCGCGTCGGTCGACTCCATCCCGTCCAGCGCGATGCAGGAGGACCACGTCGCGATGGGGTGGACGGCGGCCCGCAAGCTGCGCCGCGCCGTCGACGGGCTGGCACGCGTGGTGGCGATCGAGCTGCTCACCGCCGCCCGCGCCATCGACCTGCGCGCCCCGCTCGCCCCCGCCCCGGCCACCGGCGCGGCCCGCGACCGGCTGCGCGCCGCGGTCGCCGGGCCCGGCCCGGACCGCTACCTCGCTCCCGAGATCGAACAGGCCGTGCAGCTGGTGGCCTCGGGCGAGCTGCTCGCCGCCGCCGAGGCGGTGACGGGCCCCCTGCGCTGACGCGCACTCACGGGGCGGGAGCAGCGGGGACGGGGCGCACGTCCCAGAGCCGCGCGGTCACGACCGCCGCGGCCACCGCCAGCAGCGCCGCCCCGGCCGCGGCGGCGGTGGTGAAGCCGGCCGTGAAGGCGCGTTCGGCCACGGCGAGGAGGGCGGCGGCCGGCGTGTCCGGCAGCTGCTCCGCCACCGCGACGGCGCCTCCGAGGGTCTCGGCCGCGGCGTCCGCGGCGGCGGGCGGGAGGCCCACCGGGAGCGCGGCACGGGTCTGGCCGGTGTAGACGGCCGCGGCGATGCTGCCCAGGACGGTGATCCCGAGCGCGCCGCCGAACTCCGCGCCCGCCTCGCCCAGCCCGGCCACCGAGCCCGCCCGGTGCGGCGGCGCCGTGCCCACGATCAGGTCGATCGCCAGCGGCGCGACCATCCCGGTGCCGAGCGTGACCACCGTGTATCCGGCCATCACCGCGGCCGGCGCGCTGTCCACGCCGACCTGGCTCACCAGCAGGAAGCCGATCGCGGCGGCGAGCAGGCCCGCGCCGGCGAGCAGGGCGGGCCGCACGGAGCGGGCGAGCGCGGTGACCAGCCCGATCCCGAGCACGGTCCCGGCGATCGCGGGTAGCTGCCACAGCGCCGCCGTGAACGGGCGGATACCGAGTACGACCTGCAGGTACTGCACCGCGAGGAAGCCCATCCCCGAGCTACCCACGACCATGACGACGTAGCCGCCGAACGCCGCGCCGAACGCGCTGTTCCGGAACAGGGTGACGTCGATGAGCGGGTCGGCCATCCGGGCCTGCCGGAGCACGAACACCGCGCCGAACGCCAGCCCGGACACGAGGGCGAGCAGCCCGGACCACGACACCGCGCCGGCGTGCACCAGCTCCTTCACCCCGTAGACCACCGGCAGCACGGCGGCCATCGACAGCAGCGCGCTGACCGGATCGAAGCGGGCCGGCTGCGGGTTGCGGGACTCGGGCAGCAGGAGCGGGCCCAGCACCAGCAGCAGCACCATCACCGGCACGTTGATCAGGAAGAGTGCTCCCCACCAGAAGCGCTCCAGCAGCAGCCCGCCGACGATCGGACCGAGGGCGAAGCCGCTGGTGAAGGCCGCCGTCCAGATGCCGATCGCGGCACGGCGCTGCGCGTCGTCGGCGAACATGCCGCGCAGCAGGGCCAGCGTGGACGGGGCCAGCGTGGCACCGCCGATCCCCAGCAGCGCCCGGGCGAGCACGAGCATCTCGGCGCTGGGGGCGTAGGCGGCGAGCACGGACGCGGCGCCGAAGGCCGCGGCCCCGATGAGGAGCAGCCTGCGCCGCCCGATGCGGTCGCCGAGCGCGCCCATCGTCAGCAGCAGGCCGGCCATCAGGAAGCCGTACGCATCCATGATCCACAGCAGTTGCGGGCCGGTCGGCGCGAGGTCGGCGGCGAGCCAGGGGGCAGCCATGAACAGCACGGAGAGGTCCATGGAGGCCAGCAGGGCCGGGAGCGCGAGCACGGCCAGGCCGGTCCACTCGCGGCGGCCGGCTCGGGAATCAGTGCGGGTCACGAGCGGGAATGGTACGAGCGTCAAGGACGATCGTCTAGGACAATGTTTAAGACATCCGTACGCTAAGGTGCGGCGATGGGCAATCGTGAGGCGCTCCTCGCCGGGGCCAAGCGCTGCATCCTCGAGAAGGGCTACGCGCACACGACCGCGCGCGACATCGTGGCGGCCTCCGGCACCAACCTGGCGTCCATCGGCTACCACTTCGGCTCGAAGAACGCGCTGCTCGACGCGGCGATCCTCGACTCGTTCGACGACTGGGACGGCGACATCGAGGACGCGCTGGGCGAGCACCGCGACGGCTCGCCGGTCGACCGGCTGGCGGCGTTCCTCGACGTCGTCATCGAGAACGTGCGCTCGGGTCGGCCCCTGGCGGCGGCGAGCCTGCAGTGGGTCGCCCAGATCGAGTTCTCCGACCTGGTCCGCGGGCAGCTCGCCGAGACCTATGCCCGCGGCAGGCGGGAGTTCGCGGCCATGCTGCTGCAGGTGGAGGAGGACGAGGTCGACGAGGAGTCGGCCCGCACGGTCGGTTCGCTCGGCCTCGCTCTGGTCAACGGCCTCGTGCTGCAGTGGCTCGTCGACGCCGAGCAGGCGCCGTCGGGTCAGGACGTGGCCGCGGCGCTGCGGGCGGTCGCGGTACCGGCGGCCGCGTCAGCGGGACACCAGTGAGCGGGCGATCACCAGGCGCTGGATCTGGTTGGTGCCCTCGAAGATCTGCGTGATCTTGGCTTCGCGCATGTAGCGCTCCACCGGGAAGTCGCGCGTGTAGCCGTAGCCGCCGAGCACCTGCACCGCGTCGGTGGTCACCTGCATCGCCGCGTCCGTGGCCACCAGCTTCGCCACGCTCGCCGCCCGCCCGTAGTCGCGACCGGCGTCGCGGCGGCGGGCGGCGTCGAGGTAGGTGGCCCGGGCGGAGCCGACCGCGGCGGCCATGTCCGCGAGCAGGAAGCCCAGGCCCTGGTGGTCGATGATCCTGCGGCCGAACGCGGTGCGCTCGTTCGCGTAGGCCGTGGCGGTGTCGAGGGCGGCCTGGGCGATGCCGGTGGCGACGGCCGCGATACCGAGGCGCCCGGAGTCGAGCGCGGAGAACGCGATCGCCAGGCCCTGGCCCTCCGCGCCGATCAGCCGGTCGGGCTCCAGCACGGCGCCGTCCCAGTGCGCGGTGGTGGTGGGGACGGCGTGCAGCCCCATCTTCTCCTCCGGCCTGCCGAACGACAGGCCCTCGGCATGGCCGGGCGCGAGGAAGCAGGAGACGCCACCGGCGCCCGGCGCCGTCCGGGCGAACAGGGCGTAGAAGCCGGCGCGCCCGCCGTGGGTGATCCAGGCCTTGGTGCCCGTGATGCGGTAGCCCTGCGCCACGCGCTCGGCCTTGCAGGTGAGCGCGCTCGCGTCCGATCCCGCCTGTGGCTCGGACAGGCTGTAGCCCCCCACCAGCTCGCCCGCGAGCATGCGAGGCAGCCAGCGCTGCTGCTGCGCGGGCGTGCCGTACGTGGCGACCGGGAAGCAGGACAGCCCGTGCACGCTCACCGCGACGGCCACGGCGGCCCACCGCGCGGCCAGCTCCTCGAGGACCTGCAGGTAGACCTCGTAGGGCTGCGCGCCGCCGCCGTGCTCCTCCGGGTAGGGCAGGCCGAGCAGGCCGGCCGCGCCGAGCGTGGCGAACAGACCTTCCGGGTAGGTCTCGGCCCGCTCGTGCTCCTCCACGCGCGGGGCGAGTTCCTTGTCGGCGAGCTCGCGGGTGAGCGCGAGCAGATCCTCGGCCTCGGTGGTGGGCAGCAGCCGGTCGACGGGCATGGCACGTCCTATCGGTACTGGTACGGAAACGTCAGTACCGTTTAGAGTAGCTGGCGTGTCCACCCCCGTCCGGCGTGGCGCGGTCCGCAGAGAGCAGCTCTCCGACGCACTCGTGCGGCTGCTGCTCGCCGAAGGCTTCGCCCACCTCACCCTCGACGACGTCACCGCCCGCCTGCACTGCTCGAAGCGCACGCTGTACGCGCTCGCGGGCAGCAAGGAGCAGTTGGTGCGCGCGGCCGTGGTGCACTTCTTCCGCGGGGCGACCGAACGCGTCGAGGCCGCGGTCGTCGCGTGCACCGACCCCGCGGCACGGGTCGGCGCCTACCTGCGGGCCGTCGCCACCGAGCTCGCCCCCGCGTCCGCACGGTTCTTCGACGACGTCGCGGGCTTCCCGCCGGCCGCTGAGGTCTACGAGCGCAACACCCGCGCCGCGGCGGCCCGCGTCCAGCAGCTGGTGGCCGACGGGGTCGCGGCGGGCGCGTTCCGGGACGTGCACACCGGCTTCGTCGCGGACGTCGTCACGGCGACGATGGTGCGCATCCAGCAGAGGCAGGTCGCGGCGTCAACGGGTCTGGACGACGCGGTGGCCTACGAGCGCCTCGCCGAACTGCTCCTGCACGGGCTCACCGCCCCGCCGGGCGATCACCGCGTGGACGGCGCATCCGCCGTGCGGGCGTCGGGCAGCAGCGTGGCGGCCAGTACGAGCACCACTCCGACCGTGAGCAATGCGTCCGGGAGGTTGAACGTGGGGAACCAGCCGGTGTGGAAGTAGTCCGTGACCGCCCCGTCGACCGCGCGGTTGACCAGGTTCGTCACCGCACCCGCCACCACCGCGGCGAGTCCGAGCACGCCGACGGTCGCCACCGTCGGGACGGTGAACCACGCGTAGCCCGCGATCGCGAGGGTGATCGCCCCCGTGACCGCGACGACCACCCCGGTCGGCAGCCCCGCGCCGAGGCTGAACGCCACGCCGGAGTTGTAGGTGAGCCGCAGCTGCAGCAGCCCGAGGTCGACGGCGCCGCCGTCGGCGAGCAGCCCCTCGACGACCTCCTTGACCACCCACGCGAGCGCGATCAGTGCGACGACGAGGACGGCGAACAGGGCGCGGCGACGCGATCGCGAGGGGAGGGCCACGCCTCCATCATGCCGAGGGCCGCGCGACCACCAGCTCGCGGTGCGGGTCGTGCGGGAGCTGCGGCGCGCCGGAGACGACGAGTCCGGCACGTTCCCGGGGGAGCTGCGCGGTCTGGAACGGGTCCTCGGCCGCCTGCCACTCGGCCCAGTGGATGAAGGACTCGTACCAGGCGACGTCGTCGGTGTGCAGGACGGTCGCGCCGGGCACCGCGGCCGCCACGCGGTGCGAAACGGTGGTCTTGCCGCCGCCGGAGCGGCCGTCGACGGCGAGCACGCGCGGTCGGCCGAGCAGGTCGAGCACGTCCTCGACCGGAACCGCGCGCCACGGACCCGCGGCGGGCTCGCCCGGGTAGAGCCGCGTCACACCAGGAAGCGGTAGGCCGTTGTCCCGGGGGCGACGTGCTGGATCTTCAGCGGGCTCGCCTCCATCCGCTTCCACAGCGACTCGTAGCCGTCGCGCTCGGACAGCTCGAGGCCGACGAGCGCGGCGCCGGTCTCGCGGTTGTCGCGCTTGATGTACTCGAACAGCACGATGTCGTCGTCCGGGCCGAGGACCTCGTCGAGGAAGCGGCGCAGGGCGCCCGGCTCCTGCGGGAACTCCACGAGGAAGTAGTGCTTGAGCCCGCGGTGCACGAGCGAGCGCTCGACCACCTCGGCGTAGCGGCTCACGTCGTTGTTGCCGCCCGAGAGCAGGCAGACGACCGTGGCGCCCGGGTCGAGATCCAGCTCGTCGAGCGCCGCCGCGGCCAGCGCGCCCGCGGGTTCGGCGATGATCCCGTCGATCTGGTAGAGGTCCAGCATCTCGGTGCAGACGCGACCCTCGGCCACCGTGGTCAGCTCGGCGCCGCTGGCGCGCACCAGCGGGAAGCTCACATCGCCGACGCGGCGGACGGCGGCGCCGTCGACGAACGTGTCGAGCTCGGGCAGGGCCACCGGCCCGCCCGCGGACAGTGCCGCCGTCATGCTCGCCGCGCCGGCCGGTTCCACGCCCACGAGCCGGACCTGCGGGTGCCGTGCGGCGAGGTAACCGCCCACACCGGCGAGCAGGCCACCGCCGCCGACCGGCACCACCACGACGTCGGGCACCCGGCCCAGCTGCGCCACGATCTCCGCGGCGACCGTGCCCTGGCCCGCGATCGTGCGCACGTCGTCGAACGCGGGGACCACGGTGGCGCCGGTCCGGTCGGCGTGCTCGGCTGCCGCGGCGGCGGCCTCGTCGTAGGTGTCGCCGCCCACCACCAGCTCCACGGCGTCACCACCGAGCGCGGTGATCCGCTCCCGCTTCTGGCGCGGCGTGGTGCTCGGCACGTGCACGCGGCCCCGGATGCCCAGCCGTTGGCAGGCGTAGGCCACACCCTGGCCGTGGTTGCCGGCGCTGGCGCACACCGCACCCGCGGCCCGCTCGACGTCGTCGAGCTGGGCGAGCAGGTTGTAGGCGCCGCGCAGCTTGTAGGAGCGACCGACCTGCAGGTCCTCGCGCTTCAGCCACACCTGAGCGCCGGCGGCGGTCGAGAGCCGCTCGCTGCGCTGCAGCGGTGTGGGCAGGGCGATCCCGTCGAGCCGGGTGGCGGCGGCGGTGACGGCGTCGGCGATGGGCTGGGCGAGCGGGTCGGTGCGGGAAACCACGACCCGATCCTCCTCCCGCCGTCGCAGACCCGGTCGAGGGGGCTGCCAGGCGGCCCGAGCCGCACACCATCGTCGACGTGGGCGCGATGGTGTGCGGGTGGGAGTGATCAGCGCGGGTGATCGGTGTGAGGAGTACGTCAGCGTCGTGCTGGCCGCGGTGGTGTGCGGCTCGGCGCGATCATGTCGAGCGAGCCCCACACCACTGCTGCGTGGGCAGCTCTGGTGTGCGGCTCGCGGCGATCATCCTCAGCTGATCGGGGCGGATCGTGGGCGCGGGTCGAAGCCGGCGGCCCGGTAGCACCCGTCGATCAGCTCCGCGGTGGCCACGGCGTCGTCGGCGTCGGTGGGGACGGGGGCGCCGTCGCGGATGGCGGCCGTGAACGCCTCGAGCTGGTAGGCGTAGGACGGGCGCAGGCCCGGGCGCTCCTCGCGCTCGGAGCCGCCCACCGTGATCCGGATGCGGTCGTCACGGCCCGGCACGGCGAAGTTCGCCGCGCTCACCTCGCCGAGGCTGCCGACGAGGCGCGCCGTCATCCGGACCTCGTCCGCGGCCATCGAGCTGTGCACCACGCCGGTGGCGCCGCCGGGGAACGCGAGCTCGGCCCGCACCCACTCGTCCACGCCGGGGTGACGCGGGTTCTCGCGTCCGGCGGCCCCGGTGACGCGCGGCTCGCCGCCGGCGACGCGGCCCAACGCCCGGTGCAGGTGCAGCCCGTAGCAGCCCACGTCCATCAGCCCGCCGCCGGCGAGCGGGAACGACCAGCGCAGGTCGCTGTCCGGCGGCGGCGGGATCTCCATGTGCACCTCGACGTGGCGCAGCTCCCCGATCTCACCCGAGCCGACCACGTCCAGGATCCGCTGCGCGACCGGGTGGTAGAGGTAGTGGAAGGCCTCCATGAACACCAGGCCCGACCGCGCGGCGGCGTCGCGCACCTCGCGGGCCTCGCCGGCGTTGCTCGCGGACGGCTTCTCGCTGAGCACGTGCTTACCGGCCGCCAGCGCCGCGAGGTTCCACGGGCCGTGCAGCCCGTTGGCGAGCGGGTTGTAGACGGCCTCCACCTCGGGGTCGGCGAGGACGTCGGCGTAGGAGGCGTGCACCCGCTCGACACCGTGCTCGGCGGCGAAGGCCGCTGCGCGGGCCTGATCGCGGGCGGCGACTGCGACGAGCCGGGCGCCGGTCAGCTGGGCGGCGCCGACGATGGCGGCGACGGAGATGCGGGCAGCACCGAGAACACCAATGCGAAGAGGTTCCACGAGGAGATCTTCCCCCGCCTCCGGTGCACCTCCAATGTGCGGTTGGCTCAGTGGATGTGGGCTTGCCAGTCCTTCGGGACTCTGCCGGCCGGGCCGGGGACCGGTTGGTCCAGCGGGCGGTGTTGGGGGTCGGGGAGGTCGACACCCTCGGCTGCGGTCTCCGTGCCGTAGTCCCAGAACCAACCCTCCCCGGGCTCGAAGCTGCGCACGACCGGGTGGCCGGTGGAGCGGAAGTGGGCGGTGGCGTGCTGCGCGGGCGAGCTGTCGCAGCAGCCGACGTGGCCGCACCGGACGCACCGCCGCAGGTGCACCCACCAGCCACCGGCCGCGTCGCACTCGAGGCAGCCGGTGCCGCTGGGGACGGCCGCGGAATCGGTCGGGTCGCTCATGGTGCCCATGATGGACCAGCGTCACTTCGCACACCCAGCAGCCACTTGGCACACCGCCCGCCTTGTGTGAGGTGGAGGCTGGATGTGCGGAGTGCGTCAGGTGGGTCGGGTTTCGAGGAACCCGCTGCGGGAGTTCGCTATGTGGGCCGCTGCGCGTGCCGCCGCCGTCGGCTCGTCGCCCGACCTGATGGCCTCCAGGATGCCCTGGTGTTCGGCCCACGACCGCTCGCCCTGCACGTCCACGTTCGCCGCATAGATCCACTGGATGCGGTCGGCGACCTGCCGGAACAGCGAGAGCAGGCTGGCGCTGCCGCTCTCGCGGGCCATCGTCAGGTGGAAGCGGGTGTTCAGGGCGGGCAGGTCCGCGGGCTCGCCGGCGCGCACGGCGGCGAGGCCGGCCGTGACGATCTCGTCCAGGCGCGCGACCAGGTCGTCCGCCTCGCCGGCGCGCACCCGGGCGGCGCAGCGGCGCGCGGTGATCTCCTCGATGGTGCGGCGGACCGCGTACAGGTCGGCGGCGTCGTCGGTGGAGATCGTGGCGACGGTGGCCCCGGAACCCGGCCGCATGTCGACGAACCCCTCGGCGGCGAGCGTGCGCAGGGCCTCCCGCACCGGTACCCGGGACACGTCGTAGCGCCCGCACAGGCTCGACTCGGTGAGCCGGGTGCCCTGCGCCAGCGCGCCGCGCAGGATGTCCCCGCGCAGCTCGCGCAGCACCCGCCCCGCGGCCCCGCTCACGCCGTCATCGCGGCGCCGGGGATCGCGTCGAGCAGCGCGCGGGTGTACTCGTCCTGCGGGTGGTCGAAGACGTCGGACGTGGCGCCGTGCTCCACGATCCGGCCGCCCTGCATCACCAGCACGTCGTGCGCGATCAGGCGCACCACCGCGAGGTCGTGCGCGATGAACAGGTAGGACAGCCCGAGGTCGCGCTGCAGCCGGGTGAGCAGCTCCAGGATCTGGTCCTGGACCAGCACGTCGAGCGCGGACACCGCCTCGTCGCAGATCACCAGCTTCGGTGCGAGCGCCAGTGCCCGGGCGATCGCCACGCGCTGGCGCTGCCCGCCGGAGAGCTCCACGGGGTGGCGCTGGGCGGCGGCGCGGGGGAGCGCGACGTGGTCGAGCAGCTCGGCCACCCGCTTGCGCCGGGAGCCGCCGTCGCCGATCCCGAACACGCGCAGCGGCTCGTCGATCAGCCGCTCGACCGGCAGCACCGGGTCGAGCGAGCCGTAGGGGTCCTGGAACACGGGCTGCATGTCGCGGCGGATGGCGCGGCGCCCGCTCCGGTCGGCCCGGGCGAAGGTCCGCCCGCCGATCGCGATGCTGCCCCCGGTCGGCTGCTCCAGCCCCAGCACCATCCGCGCCGTGGTGGTCTTGCCGGAGCCGGACTCGCCGACGATCGCGGTGGTGGTCCCCTCCGCCACGGTGAACGAGACGCCGCCGACGGCCCGCAGCGGCTCCCGCTGCCCCCGGATCTTGTAGGTCTTGACCAGGTCGATGACCTCGAGCGCGGGTGCTGCGTCGGCCACCGGCGCCACCGGGACGGCCCGGCTGCGGCCGGTGGCCACCGAGGGGGCGGCCGCGACGAGCCGCTTCGTGTACTCGTGCTGCGGGTCGCGCAGGATCTGCGCGGCCGGGCCGGTCTCGACCACCCGCCCCTGCCACATCACGACCACGTCGTCGGCGCGCTCGGCGGCGAGCCCGAGGTCGTGCGTGATCAGCAGCAACGACGTGCCGCGGGCGGTGGTGAGCCGCTCCAGGTGGTCGAGGATCTGCCGCTGCACGGTGACGTCCAGCGCCGAGGTCGGCTCGTCGGCGATGAGCAGCTGCGGCTCGCAGGCCAGCGCGATCGCGATGAGCACGCGCTGGCGCATCCCGCCGGAGAACTCGTGCGGGTACTGGCGGGCGCGGCGCGCGGCGTCCGGGATCCCGGCCTCGGTCATGAGCTCGACGGCCCGCTCCCGCGCCGCCCGCCCGCGCGCCAGCCGGTGCGTCACGAGCGTCTCGGCGATCTGGCGCCCGACGCGGGCCACCGGGTTGAGGTTGGACATCGGGTCCTGCGGGACGAGCCCGATCTCGCGCCCGCGCAGCCGGCGCAACCGCCGCTCGCCCGCGTGCGTGACGTCCTCGCCGTCGAACTCGATCGACCCGCCGGTGACGCGCCCGGTGCCGGGCAGCAGGCCGATCGCGGCGGCGGCGCTCGTCGACTTCCCGGACCCCGACTCGCCCACGACCGCGACCCGGTGCCCGCGCCGGACGGTGAGGTCCACGCCGTGGACGACGGGCCGCAGCCCGCCGCTGCCGGCGTAGGCGACCTCCAGATCGCGGATCCGCAGCAATGGAGTGGTGCTCATCGGGATCTCCTCGAGGAAGGTCTCAGCGGCCGGCCGCGTAGCCCTGGGCGCCGCGCGGGTTCGCCGCGGCGCTCAGCACGCCGGTGGCCGGGTCGCGCCCGACGCTGGACAGGCGTCCGAGGCTCCAGTCCCCGCCGCGGGTGATCCGGTGCCCTCGCCGCTCCAGCTCGGCGATGACGTCCTCGCCCAGCCGGTCCTCGACCACGGCGCCGCCGGGCGTCCAGGTGCGTGGCCAGAACGAGCCGGGCATCGACGTGGTGTGCAGGGCCGGGGCGTCGATGGCCTGCTGGGGCGAGTAGCCGCCCACGAGCGTGCGCAGCAGGTAGAGCAGCTGCCACTGGTCCTGCTGGTCGCCACCCGGGGAGCCGAGCGCGGCGACGGGCTGGCCGTCGCGCAGCAGCAGCGTCGGCGTGAGCGTCGTGCGCGGCCGGACACCGGGCCTCAGCGACGAGGGCGTGCCCTCGGTCAGCCAGGTCATCTGCAGCCGCGAGCCGAGGCAGAACCCGAGCTCCGGGATGGCCGGGGAGGACTGCAGCCAGCCGCCCGAGGGCGTGATGGCGACGACGTTGCCCCACCGGTCCACGACGTCGACGTGGCAGGTGTCGCCGCGGGTCTCCCCGGACAGCACGACGGTCGGCTCGCCGACCCCGGCCGCGGTCGCCTCATCCGGGTCGGTGTCGAGCGGCGGCACGAACGGCTCGCGCCCACCCGCGCGCCCGGGCCGGAACTCGTGCGAGGCCTCGGTGCCGATCAGCGCGCGGCGCTGCGCCGCGTACCCGGCGGAGAGCAGCTCGTCCAGCACTCCGTCGGCGATGTCCTCGCCGTAGTGGGCGTCCCGGTCGGCGAGGGCGAGCTTGAGCGCCTCGATGACGTGGTGCGCGCCCTCGGCGGTGGACGGGTCCATGGCCTCGTCGGGCAGCCCGTCGAGGATCGCGAGGGTCTGCAGCAGCATCGGGCCCTGGCCCCACGCGCCGGTCTTGGCAACCGTCGTGCCGCGGAACTCGAGCGTGACGGCGGGCTCGAACGAGGCGGAGAAGCCCGCGAAGTCGGCCTCGGTGATGACGGCGGCGTGGTCGGTGCCCGAGGAGTGCCGGTGCGGGGTGCGCAGGAAGGCCGCGGCCTCCCGCGCGACGAAGCCCTCCTTCCACTCGCGCCGCGCCGCTGCGATCCGCCCGCTCCGGTCGCTCGCCTCGGCACCGGCCGCGAGCAGCCGCTCGAGCGTGCGCGCGTACGCGGCGTTGCGGACGACCTCGCCCTCGCGCGGCGCCCGGCCCTGCGGCATCCACAGCGCGGCCGACGTCGGCCAGTGCTCGGTGAACAGCTGCGCGACCGTCTCGATCGTCGTCCCGACGCGGCCGACGAGCGGGTGCCCGTCGCGGGCGTAGCCGATGGCGAAGTCGAGGACGTCGGCGAGCTCCCACGTCCCGTGCTCGTCGAGCAGGAGCAGCCAGGCGTCGAACGAGCCGGGGATCGCGGCGGCCAGCCCGCCTGCGCCCGGCACGCGGTCGAGGCCCTCGCCCCGGTAGTGCGCGATGGTGGCGGCCGCGGGCGCCGGGCCCTGGCCCATGAGCACCTGCGGGGTCGGGTCGCTCGACGTGGCGAAGACCCCCGTCAGGTCCCCGCCCGGACCGTTGAGGTGCGGCTCCACGACGTGCAGGACGAACCCGGCCGCGGTGGCGGCGTCGAAGGCGTTGCCGCCGCGCTCCAGCACGGCCTGGGCGGTGGCGGTGGCCAGCCAGTGCGTGGTGGCCGACATGCCGAACGTGCCTTGCAGAGTGGGGCGCGTGGTGAACTCGGCGGGCGGGACGAAGGTCACGTGGGTCCTTTCACTTGCGGCGGGAGCCGGGGCTCAGCACGTCCCGCAGGGCGTCGCCGAACAGGTTGAAGGCCAGGCAGATGATCACGATCGCGAGGCCGGGGAAGAACGCCGCGTACGGCGCGCGGACGATGTACTGCTGGGCATCGGACAGCATGATGCCCAGGCTGGGGCTCGGCGGCTGGATGCCGAGCCCGAGGAACGACAGCAGGGCCTCGCCGATCACCGCGACCGGCATGATCACGGTGGCCTGCACGATGATCGACGACATCGCGTTGGGCAGCACGTGCGTGGCGAGGATGCGCACGCCGCTCGCGTCCATGGTGCGCGCGGCGAGGACGAACTCGTGGCCCTTGAGCCGCAGGGTCTCCGCCCGCACGACGCGGATCATCGTGGGCACCTGCGCGAGGCCGAGCGCGATCGCGGCGTTGGCCAGGCTGGCGCCGTTGATGGCGGCGAGCCCGACCGCGACGATCAGGAACGGGAACGCGAGCAGCAGGTCGGTCAGCCGCGAGACCAGCGCGTCCAGCCACCGCCAGTAGCCCGCGAGCAGCCCCAGCGGTGCGCCCACCACGATCGCCAGCGCCACGGCCAGCACGCCCACCTGCAGCGACGCCCGCGTGCCGTAGAGGATGCGGGAGAGGATGTCGCGGCCGAGGTCGTCGGTGCCCAGGGCGAACCCGACGGTGCGCGGCAGCTGGAACGGCGTCTCGAAGTGCACCTCGTCGGCCGGGTAGGGCGCGATCCACGGCGCGAGCAGCGCGGCGAGCACCACGATCAGCAGCAGCGCGCCGCCGACCACGCCGAGCCGGTGGTGCAGCAGGCCGGACAGCACCCGGCCGCGACGGCTGCCCAGCTCGTCGTCGATGCCCACTTCCGGCGTCGAGAGACCCATCAGGTGTTCCCCCCTCCGACCCGGATCCGCGGATCGATCACCGAGTACAGGACGTCGACGGCGAGGTTGATCAGGATGTAGGCCAGCGTCACCACCAGCACGACACCCTGGATCACCGGGTAGTCGCGGCTGAAGACGCTGTCGAGGGTGAGCTTCCCGAAGCCGGGCAGGCCGAAGATCCGCTCCGTGACGACGGCGCCGGAGATCAGCCCGCCCAGCTGCAGCCCGACGATCGTCACCACGACGATCAGGCTGTTGCGCATGGCGTAGCGGATCACCACGGTGCCGCGCGAGGAGCCCTTCGCGCGCGCCGTGCGGACGTAGTCGGCGGACAGCGCGTCGATCATGGATGCCCGCGTCTGCCGCATCACGATCGCGGCCAGGCCCGTCCCGAGGATCAGCGCCGGCAGCGTGAGGTGCCACAGCGCGCGCAGCGGCTCCTCGGTGACGGCCACGTAGCCCGACGCGGGGAACCAGCCGAACCCGACGGCGAGGTAGAGGATCGCGAGCAGCCCGAGCCAGAAGTTGGGCACCGACAGCGACAGCAGCGACACCCCGCCCACGGCGAGGTCCGGCCAGCGGACCTGGTTGACGGCGGCCAGCGCGCCGGCGGCCATCCCGGCGACGACGGCGATGACGATCGCGTAGAGCGACAGCCACGCCGTGACCGGCAGCGTCGTGGCGATCAGCTCGGTGACCGGGGTGCCGGTGCGCACCGACTCGCCCAGGTCGCCGGACAGCGCGTTGCCCAGGAACCGGGCGTACTGCACGACGACCGGCTCGTCGAGACCCAGCTGCGCGCGCAGGGCGGCCACCGCCTCCGGGCTGGCGTCCTCGCCTGCGAGCGCGCGGGCCGGGTCGCCGGGCAGGGCGCGCACGCCGAGGAACACGACGATCGAGGCCAGCACGAGGGTGATCAGGCCCTGGCCGAGGCGGGTCAGCAGGTAGCGGGTCACTCGGTCTCCTCGGCGAGGAAGCCGGCCTTGCCGAGCCGCACGACGCCGTCGGCGTAGGTCGCGATGCCCGCGACGTCTGTGGTGTACGCGGTGAGGTTGCGCTGCCGGTAGAGGTAGAGGATCGGCAGCTCGCGCTGGATGACCTCCACCACCTGGCCGTAGATCGCGGCGCGGGCGGGCTGGTCGTTGATCTGCGTCGCCTCGCGCAGCAGCCGGTCCACGTCGGGGTTGCTGTAACCGGCGACGTTGTCGGCCGAGCCGGTGGACAGGAAGTTCGCCATGTTGCCGTGCGGGTCGATGCGCCCCGACCAGCCCAGTTGCAGCACCTCGAAGTCGCCGCGGTCCTGCGTGTCGAGCAGCGTGGAGTACTCCATCGGCTGGATCGTGATCTCGAAGCCGCCGGCCCGCACGCTGGCCTGCAGCGCCTGGACCAGCCGGAGTTGATCCTGCTGGTTGCTCACCAGCATCGTGACCGGGTAGGGCGTCGGCACCCCCGCCTCGGCGAGCAGCGCGCGCGCCCGCGCCGGGTCGTAGGGCGGGCAGGCCTCGCTCGCGGGGGTCGAGAACGGGCTGGCCGGCGAGATCGGCGAGCACGCGGGCTCGTGCCAGTTGTTGAACACCGCGTTGACCAGCGTGGTGCGGTCCACCGAGAGCGCGAACGCCTGCCGCACGCGGGGGTCGGACGCGAGCGGCGTGTCGATCGGCTGCGGCGGCTCGCCGACGCCTGCGACGTTGCCGAGGTTGAACGTGATGGCCTGGTAGCCCAACGAGCCGATCTGCAGGACGCCGATCCCGCGCTCCAGCTGTAGCGAGTCGACGTCCTGCGGGGAGATCGTGTCGGCCACCTGGACGTCGCCGGAGCGCAGGTTGGCGGCCCGGATATTCGCGTCCGTCATGATCCGGTAGGTGATCGAGTCGAGGTGGACCTGGTCGGCGTCGTAGTAGTTCGGGTCGCGCACCACGCTGATCGACGTCTGCGGCACGCGCTCGGCGAACCGGAACGGCCCGACGCAGACCGGCGCGCTGCTGAAGTCGTCCCCCAGCTCGGCGAGGGCCGCAGGCGACATGATCATGCCGGCGCGATCGGCCAGCGATGCTGTCAGCGGGGCGAACGGCTGCTCGTAGCGCACCACCACGGTGGTCGGGTCCGCCACCTCGATGCCGCTGACCGGCCCCAGCTCCCCCTTGCGCTTGGAGCCCTCCATCGTGAGGTTGCGCTCGAGGGTGGTGGCCACCGCGGCCGCGTCGAACGGCGTGCCGTCGGCGAAGGAGATGCCCGTGCGGACCGGGATCGTCACGGTCAGGCCGTCCGCGGAGACCGTCGGCAGGGCCGTGGCCAGCTGCGGGACGAGCTCGCCCGCGGCGTCGATGTCGTAGAGCTTCTCGCACATCGTGTTCATCACGTAGCGGGTGTAGAGCGACGACGACGTCGTGGGGTCGAGCCGGTCGGGCTCGGACGACAGCGCCATGACGAGGTCACCGCCCTCCCGGACCGGGCGGCCGTCGAACTCGACGCTCGGGACGTCCGCGCGTGGTGGTGCGGGTTCGACGGGCTGCACCGGGATGCAGCCGGCGAGGACGATCGCGAGCACTCCGCCGGCGGCCGCGATCGCGCCCCGGCGGCGCACGGCGTGCGGGAGGGTGAGGGGCACGTGGCGGTCCTTCGGAACGGGGGCGAGGCATCAGATGTATACAAAGTGGCCGCAGGCAGCAAGGTTTCCGCCGAGTTAAGACCACTGTGACCCTCGACGCACCATCACGCGATCAGTCCCGTCGTCGGGACATCGGGCGAGCTGACGGCGCGACACAGGCACCTGGAGACCGCGACTCGCGAGGTGGGGGTTTCGCGGTCAGGGGGCGTCGAGGAGGGTGCGGGCCAGCTGCTTCCAGAGGGGGAGGTGGGGGTCGCTGCGCGGGTCGCGGTGCTCAAGGGCGTAGGCGAGGCCGACGCCGCGCATGCTCGTGAACAGCAGGTCCCGCACCTGCGGATACCCCGGGTGCGCCACGAGGTCCGGGCCGTAGAAGCGGTCCATGCCGGCGCGGATGGCCGTGCCGATCTCGCGCTCCTCGGGCAGCAGCGCGCCGCGCAGCTCGTCACGGGTGCGGGCGGCGGTCCAGAGCTCGACGGCCGCCCAGAAGTGCGGCTCGGAGAAGGTCTCCCACATCAGCTCGATCGCCCGGTCGAGCCGCTCGGTCCCGCAGAGGCGCTCCAGCTCGTCGGCGCGGGCGGCGGTGCGTCGCAGCCGCTCGACGGCCAGGTGCCGGGAGGCGGCCACGAGCAGCTGGTCGCGGGAGGGGAAGTGGTGCAGCAACCGGCCGCGCGACACCCCGGCCCGCGCCTGGATGCGCAACGTCGTGGCGCCGGCGTAGCCGCTCTCGACGAGGCAGGCCACCGCGGCGTCGAGGATCCGGGCGCGGCTGGTGGCGGTGCGCTCCTCGCGGCGGTCGCGCGGCGCCGAGGTGGGCATGGCGCAGGGTAGCCGCTCCCGGTCAGCGCTGACCCCTTTCAGCGGTGACCCTTTCCCGTCGGTGGATGCGGGAACGACGGCTCGGCGGCCGGGCGCGGCATCGGGATCGCCGCCTCGGGGTGCGGGCTGCCGTCGAGCAGGCCCGCGCGTCCGGCGAGCGCCGCGGCCTCGGTGCGGTTGGCGACCCCGAGGGTGCGCAGCAGGCGCGCGGTGAGCCGCTTGACCGTGCGCTCGGAGACGTGCATGGCCCGCGCGATCTCCGAGGTGCTCCCCCCGCCCCCGATGAGCATCCACAGGCGCTGTTCGGCCTCCGTCAACCTCGGACCGGCCGGCCGGTCCGGCGGTGTGAGGGTTCCGGTCGCCGCCAGCAGGGACGGGACCAGATCGGCCGGCGTCCGGGTCTTGAGCAGCACCCCGCTGGCGCCCGCCGCGAGCACGTCGACGAGGCGCCGGTGCTCGCCGCGGCAGCCGGTGAGCACCAGCACGGGCAACCGCGGCTGGACGCGGCGCATCGCGGCGAGGGCGGCCAGGACGCCGGGTGCGGCCAGCTCGAGGTCCAGGAGCGCCACGTCGGGCAGGTGGCGCCGCACCAGGAGCCCGGCGTTCGCGGCGAGGTCCGTGCCGGCGACCACCCGCACGCCCCCCTCGGTTGCCGCGGGCAGCGACTGCTCGAGCTGCCGCCGGAACAGGGGCTGCCGATCGACGACCACGACACGGACCACCATGTTCCAGGGGGTTCCCCGCTGCGCGAGGTCTACCGCCGGACCGACCGATCGGACGACGGCACGGGCCCGCTCGTGGTGCCGACGCGCAGCGTCACCGGGAGCATCAGGTCCTCCGGTGCGGCGCCGGCCACCAGATCCATCGCCGCCTGCGCCGCGGCGCGCCCCTTCTCGGCACTCGGCTGCACCACGGTGGTGAGCCGGTCGGGCGCCAGCCACGGCAGGTCCGCGCCGTCGAACCCGACCACGGACAGGTCGTGCGGCACCTGCAGACCGAGCTCGCCGGCGGCCTGCAGCACCCCGGCCGCCAGGATGTCGCTCTGGGCCACGATCGCGGTGGGGCGCCGGTCCGCGGCGACGTCGAGCAGGATCCGCCCGGCGGCGCAGCCCTCGTCCACGGCGTTGCTCGGCGTCTCGTACACCGGAACCGGACCGAACACGTCCTCCACGCCCTCGATGCGGTGCCGCACGTCGCGGTAGTGCGCCCGTGCGCGCCGCTCCGCCGAGACCGGGCCGCGGGTGCCGTCCAGGCGCAGTGGCATCGCGACGAGATGCACCCGCCGGTGCCCGAGGTCGTAGAGGTGGCGGGCGACGTCGCGGGTGCCGCGACGGTCGTCGATGTCGACGAGCACGACCCCGTCGACGACCGGACCCTCGACGGCGACGACGGGCACGCCGCGGGCGCGCAGCTGGTCGAGCGCCGGGTCGTCCTCGAGCCCGCAGGTGGCGAAGATGGCCGCGTCCAGCGGGATGCGCGCGATCTGGGTGGTGGACGGGCGCCCGGAGTCCCCCGCGAGCAGCAGGAGCCCCACGTCGTGCGAGCCGAGCACCTCGCTGATCCCGTCGAGCAGCTGCAGGGCCACCGGGTCGCGGAACGCGTAGAGCAGCCGCTCGCCGATGAACGCACCGATGACGCCGCTGCGGCCGCGTCGCAGCGACGCAGCGAGGGGGTCCGGGCCCGCGTAGCCGAGCTCGGCGGCGGCGGCGAGCACCCGGTCGCGGGTGGCCGGGGCGACGCGCGGGCTGTCGGCGAAGGCGAGGGACGCCGTGGACGGGGACACGCCCGCGTGCGCCGCGACGGCGGCGAGCGTCGGACGGGAGGACATCCGGGAACGGTAGCGGGATGGGCCACATCTGCGTTGAGCCCGCCGCACGCGCCGCGTACCGTGAACGATCGAATCGATTCGACACATTCGACGGGAGCCGATGTGACCACCAAGGCGCTGCCCTCCGCCGAGGCGTTGAGGGCGCGCACGGCCGTGGCCGTCGCCTTCATCGCGGCGGGCCTGGCGTTCTCGTCGTTCATCGCGCGCACGCCCGCGCTGCGCGACGCGCTCGGGCTGTCCACCGCGCAGCTCGGCCTGCTGCTGCTGTGCGCCTCGGGTGGGTCGGTGGCCGGGCTGCCGCTGTCCGGGCCGCTCGTGCACCGGCTCGGGCCGGCCCGCACGGTGCTCGCCGGCGCGCTGTCGCTGACGTCCGGGCTCGCGCTGCTCGCCGTGGGCATGTCGATGGGGCAGGTCCTGATCGCGGCGCTCGGCCTGGTCTTCACCGGCCTCGGCACCGGGGTCTGGGACGTCGCCATGAACGTCGAGGGCGCCGACGTGGAGCGCAGGCTCGGCCGCTCCCTCATGCCCCGGCTGCACGCGGGCTTCAGCCTCGGCACGGTGGCCGGCGCCGCCATCGCCGCGGTGTGCGCCGCCCTCGGCGTCTCGCTGCCGGTGCAGCTGGTCGGTGTCGTGGTGGCGCTCCCCATCGTCGTCACGCTGGCGGTGCGCCGCTTCCTGCCGGCGCCCGAAGCCGAGCCCGGAGAGACCTCGTCGGGCTCGGGCGTGCTCGCCGCCTGGCGCGAGCCGCGCACCCTTGCCGTCGGGCTGCTCGTACTCGCGTTCGCGTTCACCGAGGGCTCGGCGAACGACTGGGCCGCCATCGCGATGGTCGACGGCTACGGGGAGAGCGAGACCCTCGGGGCCATCACGTTCGGGTTCTTCGTCGCGGCGATGACCGTCGGGCGCATGTTCGGCGGCACGGCGCTGGAGCGCTACGGCCGCGTCCCGGTGCTGCGGGCCACCGCCGTGATCGCGCTGGCCGGCCTGCTGCTGGTGCTGCTCGGCGGCTCGACGCCCGTCGCGCTCGCCGGCGCCCTGCTCTGGGGGGTCGGGGCCTCGCTGGGCTTCCCGGTGGGCATGAGCGCCGCCGCGGACGACCCGGCCCGTGCCGCGGCGCGCGTCTCGGTGGTCAGCTCGATCGGCTACACGGCCTTCATCGCGGGCCCGCCGCTGATCGGCCTGCTCGCCGAGAGCACCGGCATCCTGCGAGCGCTGTTCGTCGTGCTCGGCGCGCTGCTGCTGGGCCTGCTGGCGGCCGGGGCGACCCGGCCGCTTGCCCCGGCTCGCCCCGTGGACTGACGCGCCCGGCCCGCGATCCCCGGCGCTCCCGCTTGACGTCCGCGAGTTCTCGAGGACGATCAGCGGGTGCCCAGCCTCTTCATCGACGGTCAGTGGACGTCCGGCTCCGGCGGCAGCGCCGAGGTCGTCAACCCGTTCGACGCCTCCGTGTTCGAGACGGTCGACCAGGCCGGACCCGACGACGTCGAGCGCGCGGTGGCCGCGGCGCGGGCGGCGTTCGACACCGGCCCGTGGCCCGGCACCCCGGTCGGCGAACGCGGCGCGTTGCTGCACCGGGTGGCCGACCTGCTCCAGCGCGACAAGGAGGAGATCGCGCGGGTCGAGACCCTCGACACAGGCAAGACCCTGGTCGAGAGCCGCATCGACGTGGACGACGTCACCGCCGTGTTCCGCTACTACGCCGGCCTCGCGGGCAAGGACACCGGACGCCTCGTCGACACCGGCAACCCGGCCGTCGTGAGCCGGGTGGTGCACGAACCGGTCGGGGTCTGCGTGCTGATCACACCGTGGAACTACCCGCTGCTGCAGCTGTCGTGGAAGGTCGCGCCCGCGCTCGCGGCCGGCAACACCGTGGTCATCAAGCCGAGCGAGGTCACCCCGCTGACGTCGGTGCTGCTCGTGCGGCTGCTGGAGGAGGCGGGCGCGCCGCGCGGTGTGGTCAACATCCTGCTCGGCGAGGGCCGGACCGTTGGTGCCCCGCTGTCCGAGCACCCGGACGTGGACATGGTCAGCTTCACCGGCGGCCTCGCCACCGGGCAGGCGATCATGCGGGCCGCCGCGACGACCGTGAAACGGGTCGCGGTGGAGCTCGGCGGCAAGAACCCGAACATCGTCTTCGCGGACACCGATTTCGAGACCGTCGTCGACAACGCCCTCACCGCGGTCTTCCTGCACGCGGGCCAGGTGTGCTCGGCCGGCACCCGGCTGATCGTCGAGGACGCGCTGCACGACGACCTCGTCGCGGAGCTCGCGCGGCGCGCCGACCGCATCCGGCTGGGCAACGGGTTGGACAAGGACACGGAGTCGGGCCCGCTGGTCTCGGCCGCGCAGCTGGCGAAGATCGAGGACTTCGTGGCGTCGGCGCGGGCCGAGGGCGCCCGGGTGGTGGCGGGCGGGCACCGGCCGGAGGAGCCCGGGTTGCGCAACGGGTTCTTCTACCGGCCCACGGTCATCGCCGACGTGCGCCGCGACATGCGGGTGATCCGCGAGGAGACCTTCGGCCCGATCCTCACCGTCGAGCGGTTCACGAGCGAGGAGGAGGCGATCGCGCTGGGCAACGACACCGAGTACGGGCTGTCCGGCGCCGTCTGGACCGGCGACGCGGGCCGCGCCGAACGCGTCGCCCGCGCCCTGCGGCACGGCACGGTGTGGATCAACGACTTCGGGCCGTACTTCCCGGGTGCGGAGTGGGGCGGCTTCAAGCGGTCCGGCAACGGGCGCGAGCTCGGCCCCACCGGCCTGGCCGAGTACCAGGAGCACAAGCACATCTGGCACAACACCCAGCCAGGTCCGGCGGGCTGGTTCACAGGGGGCGTGTGATGACCGACGCGTTCGACTACGTCGTCGTCGGGGGTGGGTCGTCGGGGTGCGCGCTCGCCGCCCGCCTGTCCGAGGACCCGGACACCACCGTGTGCCTGCTGGAGGCCGGCCCGTCCGACGTGGACAACCCGGTGATCCTCAAGCTCACCGACTGGATGGCGCTGCTCGACTCCGGCTACGACTGGGACTACCTGGTCGAGCCGCAGGAACGCGGCAACAGCTTCCTGCGCCACGCACGTGCGAAGGTGCTCGGCGGCTGCTCGTCGCACAACTCCTGCATCGCGTTCTGGACGCCCCGCGAGGACCTCGACGAGTGGGCCGCGGCCGGTTGCGAGGGCTGGAGCGCCGACGAGTGCTGGCCGCTCATCGCGCGGCTGGAGAACAACGACGGCCCCTGGGACGGGCATGGCCGCAACGGCCCCGTCACGATCATGCAGGTCGCGCCGGACGACCCGTGTGGGGTGGCGCTGCTGGAGGCGGCCGCAGCCGTCGGGCTGCCCACCGTCCGGTTCAACGAGGGCGCCACCGTCTGCGAAGGCGCGGGGTTCTTCCAGATCAACCGCGAGCCCGACGGCACGCGCGCGTCGTCCTCCCGCTCCTACCTGCACCCGATCCTGGGCACGCGTCCGAACCTGGAGGTGCGGACGGGGGCGTGGGCGTCGCGGGTGCTCTTCGACGGGGCCCGCGCCACGGGCGTGGAGTACCAGCAGGACATCGGCCCGGGCCGGCGCACGGTGACGGCCCGCAGGGAGGTCGTGCTCAGCACAGGCGCGATCGACACCCCGAAGCTGCTCATGCTCTCGGGCATCGGGCCCGCCGAGCACCTGCGCGAGTTCGGGATCGACGTGCGGGTGGACGCACCGGGCGTCGGCGCGAACCTGGACGACCACGTCGAGGGCCTCGTGATGTGGGAGGCCGCGCAGCCCATGGTCACCCGCTCCACGCAGTGGTGGGAGATCGGGCTGTTCACCCGCACCCGCGAGGACCTGGACCGCCCGGACCTGATGATGCACTACGGATCGGTGCCGTTCGACCTGAACACGGTGCGTTGGGGCTACCCGACCACCGACAACGGGTTCTGCCTCACCCCGAACGTCACCCGCGGACGGTCCCGGGGCACGGTGCGGCTGCGCACCCGCGACTTCCGTGACCGCCCCCGCGTCGACCCGCGCTACTTCACCGACCCGGACGGGCACGACATGCGCGTCATGCTCACCGGGGTGCGGCTGGCCCGCCGCATCGCCGAGCAGGAGCAGCTGAAGGGATGGGTGGCGCGGGAGCTCACACCCGGCCCGGAGGCGGTCACCGACGACGAGCTCGCCGACTACGTCGCGAAGACCCACAACACCGTCTACCACCCGGCCGGCACGGCGAAGATGGGCCCGGCCACGGATCCGGCCGCCGTCGTGGACCCGCAGCTGCGCGTACGCGGCGTCGAGGGCCTGCGGGTGGCTGACGCGTCGATCCTGCCGTTCCTGCCCGCGATCAACCCGAACATCACCTGCATGATGATCGGGGAGAAGGCGAGCGACCTGCTGCGCGCGGCCCCCTGAGCAACGAACGGCACTCTCGTCGACACCTAGCCGACGAGAGTGCCGCTCGTTGCGTGGGGAGGTGCGCGTACGGCGGTCGCCGCCGCGTTCACCAGCTCGTCCGGCGCTTCTTCCGCGCCTTTCGCGAACTCGTCGGTGAACTCCGGCTCGCCCAGTGCGCGTGTGGCCGCGGTGGTGATGCGGTCGACGTCGCCGCGCTCCGCGGGTGGGAGGGGCGCGCCGACACCCTGGCGGGCCGCCGCCGCTGCCCCGAGCAGCCGCGCGGCGTGGCGTGGCGCTCCGGCGAGCGCGACCGCACCGGCGAGACCCTCCAGGGCGAGCGCCAGTGCCCGCGGATCACCGGTGCGGCGCGCGACCGCATGGCCCTCGAGCTGCAGCCGGACGGCCGTGTGGGCGTCGCCGCGCAACTCGGCGACGAACCCCAGCTCCGCCCGGATCAGGGTGGTGCCGGGCTCGGCAGCGGTGCCGCGGTGCCACGCGAGGACCGTGCGCAGGTGCTCCTCGGCGGTGTCGAGGTCGCCGGTGCGGCGGGCGCCGAGGGCGAGGCCGGTGAGCGCGTAGATGCGGCCGGGCGCGAACCCGTGCGCGACCGCCATCGCGACGGCCCGCCGGTGCAGCGTCTCCGCCTCGGCGAACCGCCGTTGGAGCAGGGCCGCACGGCCCAGCCACGACAGCTGGTAGGAGACCTCCGCCCACAGCCCGAGCTCCTCGGCCATGCGCAGGCCGGCCTGGTGCTGCGCGGCGGTACGCGCGTACTCGCCGACGTACTCGGCGAGCGCGCCGAGCGCGAACGTGGCCTGCACCTGCCCCCAGCGGTCGCCCACCTCGCGGAACAGGGCGGCCGCCCGCTCGGCCTGCGCCCGGGCGTCGGGGAGGTGGCCCTGCGCGGTGACCTGGCTGACCCGGTCGGCGAGCGCCGCCGCGATGCCCCACCGGTCGCCGACGGCCTCGGCGGTGGCGAGCGCGGCGGAGGTGAGTGGCACCGCCCGCGGGTCGGCCACGGTGGTGAGCGCGTGGCCCAGGAACCACTGCGTGCGGGCGCGGGCCGGCGGGTCGGTGAGCTCGGACAGGTCGAGCGCCGCCTCGTCGGGTGGCTCGCCGTCGAGGACGCGGAGCGCGGCGAGCCATGCCGCGGCCTGGGTGCGCGCGGCGGCGGGCGCGGCACCGGGAACGGCCAACGCGGCGCGCAGGGACCGGGTGGCCTCGGCGGTGCGCCCGCGCAGGAACCAGTACCAGCACAGCGCCTGCACCAGTCGCAACGCAGGCGCGGCGCCGTCGGCCTGTTGGGCCAGGTGGTCGACCGCGGTGCGCAGGTTCGCCGCCTCCGCGTCGAGCTGCTCCAGCCACCGCTGCTGGTCGGGGCCCCGCAGCTCCGGCTCCGCATGCTCGACGAGGGCGAGGTGGTGGTGGCTGTGGCGCTGTCGGACGAGCTCGAGCTCCCCCGCTTCGGCCATGCGCTCGAGGCCGTAGGCGGCGACCGTCTCCAGCAGCCGGAACCGCGGCCCGGCGCCGGAACCGGGCTGGGCGCCGGACTGGGCGACCACGAGCGAGCGGTCGACGAGGCGGGCCAGCAGGTCGAGGACCTCGTCGGCGCCGACTCCGCCGCCGGCGCACACCGCCTCGGCGCCCGCCAGATCGCACCCCTCGGGGTGGACGGCGAGGCGGCGCAGCACGATCCGCTCGGCGTCGGTGAGCAGCTCCCAACTCCAGTCGATCACCGCGCGCAGCGTGCGCTGACGGTCGGGCGCGCCTCGCGGGCCGTTCGTGAGCAGGGCGAACCGGTTGTCGAGGCGGACCAGCACCTCGTGCACGCCGAGCGCGCGCACCCGGCTCGCGGCCAGCTCCAGCGCGAGCGGGAGCCCGTCGAGACGCCGGCAGATCGTGGCGACGGCCGGAGCGGTGGCGTCGTCGAGGACGAACCCGGGCGCGGACGCCGCGGCCCGCTCGGCGAACAGCTGCACCGCGCTCGACGCCCGCGCGGCCGCGAGGTCCGTGGCCGCCGGCAGCGCCAGGGGCGGGACCTCCCACAGCACCTCGCCCGGTACGCCGAGCGGCTCCCGGCTGGTGGCGAGGATGCGCAGGTCGGGAGCGGCCTGCAGCAGGCGCTCGGCCAGCGCGGCGACCGGCTCGACGACCTGCTCGCAGTTGTCGAGCAGCAGCAACAACCCGCTCCCGGCCACGGCCTCACCGATCCGGGCGACGAGATCGGCCGGACCCGCCGCCGCGGCCGCGCGCACGCCGAGCGCGGCGGCCACCACCTCGACGACCCGGTCGCCCGCCGGGCAGTGGGCCTCCGGGCAGACCTGCCGGTCGAGCCCCGCGAGCTCCACGAGGCACACGTCGTCGGCCTCCGGAGACGCGCGCGCGACCGCGGCCGCGAGCCGGGTCTTCCCGACCCCGCCCGGCCCGGTCAGCGTGACCAGCCGCGCGGCGGCCAGCCGTTCCTGCACCTGCCGGACCGCGGTGTCGCGGCCCACCAACTCGGTGAGCGGAACCGGGACGCCACGGAGCGCGGCAGTGCCCTGGCCGGGCGCCGGATCCGGTGGTGTCGAGTCGGGTGGTGTCGCGCCAGGTGGAGTCGAGCCAGGTGGCCTCGTATCGGGCGTTGCCGGACCTGTCCGTGCCGCCGCCTGCGGCCCCGGAACGTGCGGTGCCCCGACGTGGGCAGCCCGGGCCTGCGCTGCCGGCGCCGGACCCGCCCGTCCCGGGCCCTGCTGCGGCGGCTCCGACAGCGCCGGATCCTGCGCGAGGACCGCCCGTTGCAGCGCGGTGATCTCCGGACCGGGTTCGAGCCCGAGCTCGGCGACGAGCCCGCCCCGCAGCTCCGCGAACGCCGCGAGGGCCTCGCCCTGCCGTCCTGCGCGGTAGAGGGCGCGCATCTGCGTGGCGCGCAGCCTTTCGCGCAGGGGATGGCGTGCGACGAGGTCGCCGAGCTCGGCGACGAGCGGGCCGAGCTCCGCGCGACCGAGCCGGAGCCGGGCCTCGGCGCGATCCTCCTCCGCGGCCAGCCGCTCCTCCTCAAGCCGGCGGGCGGCGACCACGGCGAACGGCTCGGCGTCCACGTCGGCGAGGGCGGGCCCGCGCCACAGCGCCAGCGCATCGGCGAGCAGGGCCGCGCGGACCGCGGGATCAGCGGCGGCGCGGGCCTGCGCCGTGAGCGTGCGGAGGCGGTGGACGTCGAGCGCACCCTCCTCGAGGCGCAGCAGGTAGCCGGGCGGCTGGCGGACCACGAGCCGGCGACCGCCGGGCTCGGCCCGCTCCAGGGTCCGGCGCAGCTGCGAGACCTTGGTCTGCAGCGTGTTGAGCGGGTTGCCGGGCTCCTGCGCACCCCACAGGTGTTCGACGAGCCGCTCGACGGCAACCGGACGCCCCTCGTTGACCAGGAGATCGGCCAGCAGAACACGCACCTTCCGCTCGGGCACCCGCACCGGGCGGCCGTCGGCCGTCCAGACGGCCACCGGGCCGAGCACTCCGAAGCGCACGTCACCACGGTAACGAGCGGCACCGACAGGACCGCGGCGCGTGCACACCCGCCACCGACCTCCCCGGCACCATCCGCCCGACTCGCGTGCAGGGCGCGCCTCGAATCGCGCTTCCAGGTCGCGAGCAGCGCCCAGGCGGTGAGCGGCGCGCCCTGGCGGCGAGCAGCGCGCACCCGGACCGCGTCTCGCGCGCACTCGGGAGCGACTCGCGCGCTCGGTCGGGGAACTCGTGCACGGTCGTGACGCGGCGCGTCGTCGTGGCCGCGACCCACGTCACTGGGGCAGCGACTCGCGTCACTGGGGCAGCGACTCGCGTTCAGGCGGACGCGACTCGCCCGCAACGGAGCCGCGACTCGCGGGGCGCTCCTCCGCCCCCGCCGGGCCGCCTACTCGCGCACGGTTTCGCTCCGCGCCAACGCCCGTGATCGTTCCGAGGTCGAGCTCATCGCCCCGACGAGGGCGAACAGCTCGATCTGGGAACGATCATCGGTCGTTGATCGGTCCGAGGTCGAGGCGATCGCCCTTCTCGGGGCGATGAGCTGGATCTGGGAACGATCAACGGCTCGGTCGGGCACGCGCGGACCCGGGATCGCCCGCTCGGTGCGAGCCGGTGAGTGCGAAGCCCCGGTCCGGCCACACCCACCCATGATCGCCGATTCGGTGCACTGGCGGCAGCGTGTCGCCGTCCCTGCACCCGTTCGGTGATCATGGCCTATGGCGGCCTGGCCGGCAGCTGTGATCGCCGGTTCGGCGCAGCACCGGCACCGTGCGGCCCTCATTGCACCCGACGGCGACCAGGAACCCGCCGAGCACACCCCGAGACCCGGGGCCGGGAGGTTGGGCCCGATTCGCGGGTGGTGGGGCGCGGCTCGCGGGTGGTGGGTGCGAGTCGCGGGTGAGGGGGCCGCGGCTCCCCGGTGGGGCGCGACTTGCGGGTGGTGGGGCGCGATTCGCGGGTGGGGTGCGGCTCGGCGGTCGTGCGCGGATCGTCAGTGGATCGTGCGGGCGCCCGCTCAGGCTGGTCGCATGACAGAAGACGAGAAGGCGGTGACGGTGCTCGGCCTGGGCGCCATGGGCACCGCGCTGGCCGGGGCGTTCCTCGCCGCCGGCCGGCCGACGACGGTGTGGAACCGCACGCCGGGCAAGGCGGGCGCGCTGGTGGCCGGCGGGGCGGTGGAAGCCGCGACGATCGACGAGGCCGCGCGGGCGAGCCGGCTCGTGGTGGTCTGCCTCTGGGACCACCGGTCCGTGCAACAGGCGCTGGATCCGGTCGCCGGCGCGCTGGCCGGGCGCACGGTGGTGAACCTGACCAACGGCACTCCGGGCCAGGGGCGCGAGCTGGCCGGGTGGGCGCGGCGGCACGGCGCGGCGTTCCTCGACGGCGGCATCATGGCGGTGCCCCCGATGATCGGCGGGCCCGGCGCGTTCGTGCTCTACAGCGGCGCGCAGGAGGTGTTCGACGCCCACCGGGACGCGTTGGACGCCCTCGGCGAGACCATGTGGGTCGGCGCCGACCCCGGCCTGGCCGCGCTGCACGACCTGGCGCTGTTGAGCGCCATGTACGGCGTGACGATGGGCGAGCTGCACGCGTTCGCGATGGTCCGTTCGGCCGGCCTCTCCACCACGGCGTTCGCGCCGCTGCTGCGCCGCTGGACGGACGCGATGAGCGGGTTCCAGGAGCGGATGGCCGCGCAGATGGAGGCGCGCGACTACACCACCGGTGTCGTCTCGAACCTCGCGATGCAGGCCGCCGCCTTCCACAACTTCTACGACGCGGCGCACGAGCAGGGCGTGAGCCCCGAGCTGATCGCGCCGCTGTACCCGCTGATGCAGCGACGGCTGGTCGAGGGCGGTGGGGCGGAGGACCTCACCGGCCTGGTCGAGCTGCTGAACACGAGGAGGACGACGGCATGAACGCTCCGGTCACGATCATGGGCCTGGGTCCGATGGGCCAGGCGATGGTCCGCGCGCTGCTGGCCGCGGGTCACCCGGTGACGGTGTGGAACCGCACCGCGTCCCGGGCCGACGCCGTGGTCACGGCGGGCGCGGCTCGCGCGGGGACGCCGGCCGACGCCGTGGCGGCGAGCCCGCTGGTGATCCTGAGCCTCACCGACTACGCGGCGATGTACGACGTCCTCGGCGACGTCGGGGAGGAGCTGCGCGGACGGGTGGTCGTCAACCTCAGCTCGGACACCCCCGAGCGGACGCGCGAGGCGGCCGCCTGGCTCGCCGAGCGCGGGGCGGAGCTGCTCGCCGGCGGGGTGATGGTGCCGGCTCCGATCGTGGGCACCGAGGGGTCCTACGTCTTCTACAGCGGCCCGCGGTCGGTGTTCGAGGCGCACGAGGCCACGCTGGGCGTGATCGGCCGTCCCGACTACCGGGGTGCGGACCCGGCGCTGGCGCAGCTGTTCTACCAGGCGGTCCTGACCGTCTTCCTCACCGCGCTCGCGGCGGAGCTGCAGGCGGCCGCGCTGGTGACGGCGGCGGGGGTGCGGGCCGAGGAGCTGATGCCCTACGTGAAGGACACGCTCGAGCTGGCCGCGGCGTTCGTGGGCGAGACGGCGAAGCACGTCGACGAGCGCACGTACCCCGGGGACCTCAGCACCGCCACGATGATGGGCGCGACGGCCGACCACATCGTCACGGCGAGCCGGGACGCCGGGCTCGACACGATCCTGCCGGAGGCGGTCAAGTCCCTCTACGACCGGGCGATCGCGGCGGGCCACGGCGGCGACAACTGGACGAGCCTGTACGAGGTCGTCACGGGGCGGGCGTAGCTCGAAGATCCGCGGTATCGGTTGTCCATTGCTGTGATCACAGCAATGGACAACCGATACTCGTGATCAGCCGACCGGTTTCAGCGGGTCGTGTCCCAGCGACATCAGCCGGTGCCGCCAGCCGGCCTGCCCGGCTGCCGGCTCCAGGTCGTCGCGGCGCTGGGCGTGTACCCGCTCGACGACGCGGCGCATCACGTGCGCGTCCACGTCGGTCAGGTCACCGCGGCGCTTGCCGAGGATGCCGAGCACCTCCTGGCCCGTCGGGGTGCCGGCCTGGTCGGGCAGCGCCTCGGAGTCCTCGCCCGCGTCGCGGGTGCGCAGCCAGTCGCCCAGCTCGCGCGAGGTCATGTTCACCACGCGGTGGAACTCGTTCCACAGCTCGTCGTCGACATCGGCCATGCGTGGGGCCTACCCGTCCCGGTGGCCCCTGACGCACGGCGGCGTAGCTCCGTGGGCCAGGGGGTACCGCCACCTGCGAGGCGGCGACCGAGAGGACGGGCTGATGGTGGCCTTGGGCTACTCCCTGCTCTGCGAGCAGCGCGGACCGCGCGAGCTGGTGTCCGACGCGGTCGGGGCCGAGGACGCGGGCTTCGACTTCGCGGTGATCAGCGATCACTACTCCCCGTGGCTGGACGGCCAGGGCCATTCGCCGAACGCCTGGCCGGTGCTCGGGGCGGTGGCCGCGGCCACCGAGCGCATGCCGCTGATGACCTACGTGACGTGCCCGACCATGCGCTACCACCCGGTGGTCGTGGCGCAGAAGGCGGCGACGGTGGCGCTGCTCGCCGGGGACGGGCGCTTCTGCCTCGGCCTCGGCTCCGGGGAGAACCTCAACGAGCACGTGGTCGGGGCGGGCTGGCCGCCGGTGAACGTGCGGCACGAGATGCTCGGCGAGGCCGTCGAGATCATCGGCGAGCTGTTCGCCGGTGGGTACGTCAACCGCCGCGGCACGCACTACCGCGTCGACTCGGCGAAGCTCTGGGACCACCCCGAGGCCGGCGTGCCGATCGCGGTGGCCGTGTCGGGGGCGCAGTCCGTGCGGGCCTTCGCGCCGGTGGCCGACGCCATGGTCGCCGTGGAGCCGCGGGCCGACCTGGTGCGGGGCTTCGACGCCACCGCGGGCACGTCGCTGCCCAAGATCGGCCAGCTGCCGATCAGCTGGGACCCGGACCGCGACGCCGCGATCGACCGGGCGCACGCGCAGTTCCGCTGGTTCGCCGGCGGCTGGAAGGTGAACGCCGAGCTGCCCGGCACGGCCGCCTTCGCCGCCGCCACCCGGTTCGTCACCCCGGACGACGTCGCGGCCGCCTTTCCCTGCGGGCCGGACGTGGCGGCCCACGTCGAGGCGGTGCGCCCGTTCGTCGATGCCGGGTTCACCCACGTCGCGCTGGTCCAGGTGGGTGGGGACACGCAGCACGCGTACCTCCGGTTCGCCGAGCGCGAGCTGTTGCCCGCGCTGCGCGAGGAGTACGGCCGGACCGAGGCCCCGGCGATCCGGGTGCGCTGACGCCGCGTCTCAGCCCAGCGCGCGGAAGAACCGGCGCAGGTCGTCGACCAGCAGGTCGGGTGCGTCCTGCGTGGCGAAGTGGCCGCCCCGGTCGTAGACGTTCCAGGACACGATGTTCTTGTGGTCGCGGTCGGCGAACGCGCGCACCGACGGGTAGTCGAACGCGAAGTTGGCCAGCCCCAGCGGCACGGTGGTGGGCTCGCTCGGGCCCGCGGTGCCGCGGCCGTTCGACTTCTGGTGCGGGGGCGCGGCCTCGGCGTCCTCGAAGTAGAAGCGCGCCGACGACGCGGCGGTGCCGGTCAGCCAGTAGATCATCACGTTGGTGAGGACGAAGTCGCGCGGCAGGCCGGCGCCGAACAGCTGGAGGCTCCAGCCCAGCTGGCCCGCGGGGGAGTCGGCGAGCGCGTGCGCGATGTTCTGCGGCTCGGTGGACTGGAGCTTGTCGTAGGCGCCCCGGTTCTGCACGAACCACTGCCCGAACGCGTACTTCGCCGCGTCCTCCTGCGAGAGCGCCGCGATCTCGTCCGGGTCGCCGCTCGCGAAGGAGAAGACCTGCGTGACGTGCACGCCCGTCACGTGGTCGGGGTCGATCCGCCCCACCTCGGGTGAGATCAGCGAGCCGCCGTCGTTGCCGTGCACGCCGTAGCGGTCGTAGCCCAGCCTGCGCATCAGCTCGGCCCAGGCGGCGGCCACGCGGTACCGGCTCCAGCCCGTGTCGTGGGTGGGTCCGGAGAAGCCGAAGCCGGGAACCGAGGGGATCACCACGTGGAACGCGTCGGCCGGGTCGCCGCCGTGGGCGCCCGGGTCGGTGAGCGGGCCGATCAGGTCCAGGTACTCGACCACGGATCCCGGCCAGCCGTGGGTGAGTATCAGCGGGGTCGCATCCGGCCGGGGTGACCGCACGTGCAGGAAGTGGACGTTCTGCCCGTCGATCTCGGTGGTGAACTGCGGGTGGGCGTTCAGCGTCGCTTCCCAGGCGCGCCAGTCGTAGCCGTCGCGCCAGTACTCGACGAGCTCGCGGAGGTGGTCGACCGGTACGCCGTACTCCCAGCCCGGCGGCACGGGTCCGGGCTTCCCGCTGCTGCGCACCGCGAGCGGCAGCTCGTCGGCGAACCGGGTGCGGGCGAGTCGTTGCTGCAGGTCGTCCAGGTCGGCCTGGGGGATCGCGACGCGGAACGGGCGGATGTCGAATGTCGTCGTCATGGCCAAAAGGCTGCTGTCGCGAGACGGTGTGCGGTAGAAGCCGATGTCACCGGCGCCCGATGACGAACATCAGCGCCGCGGCGAGGTCGGGCGGTGGGGGGAAAACGATGATGAACATCATCGGTGCGGCATGACATCGCCATCTGGCGACCGCCCCGACCGCTGCGACACGATCGGGCCCGTGACCGCAGCCGTCGACGCCGCGCCGCGGTGGCGCCGGCCGACGGCCGTCCGGTGGGCGTTCCCCGAGGAGTCCGTGCCGGGCAGCGGGACGGGCGACCGCCGGCTGCGGCTCGCCGCCACCGGGATCCTCGTCGGCACGGTCCTGATCGTGGGCTCCGGGCTGAGCAGGCTCACCTGGTCCGCTCCGGCCGCCCTGCCCCTGGCGGCGCTGGCGACGGTGGCGTACCTGCCGCTGCACCTTCGGCACCTCACGCACGCGATGGCGGGGCGGGTGCCCGCGGGCGACCGCTGGAGCCTGGCGGCGATGGCCGCCGTGGTCCTGGGCGTGCTGCCCGTGCTGGGCGTGCCGTGGCTCGGTGCCCTGCACCCGCTCGCGGCCTCGGCGCTGTGCGTGCTGCGCGGGCCGTGGTCGTACCTGACCGTGGCGGCACTGGCCGGGACCGCCGCGATCACCGGCGGGCCGGACTGGGGGGTCTACTTCGCGCTGGCCACCCTGCTGTACGCGGCCGTGCTCGCGGTGCCGGCGTGGTTGATCGGGACCGCTCGCGCCGTGCAGACCGCGCGTGCCCGGCTCGCCGAGGAGGCGGTCCTGCGGGAGCGGCTGCGCATCGACGGCGAGCTGCGCGACGCGGTGGGACGCTCGCTGGAGGAGATCGTCGCCCTCGGCGAGCGGGCGGGCGAGCGCGCCGCGGTCTCCCCGGACGCTGCCGGTGACGGGTTGCGCACGCTCGTCCGGACGTCGCGCGACGCCCTCGCCGCGGCGCGCCGGACCGTGCGCCACTACCGGGAGCCCTCGCTGGCGGGGGAGCTGGCGACGGCGGTGTCGTTGCTGCGGGCGGCGGGAGTCGACGCCGCACTGGCGCCCGCCCGACCCGGGACGGTGCCCGAGGCGGGGGAGGCGCTCCTGGCTGCACTGCGCGCCGAGGTCGCCCGGCTGCTGCGCGACCCGACGCTGCGGCGCTGCGTCTTCACGGTGACCTCGAGGGGAGGCCGGACGGGGCTGCGCATCGAGGCGGACGGCGCCGGCCCGGTGATCCGGGAGGTGACACCGACGTGACCCTGTCGACGCTCCGCACGCACTGGTCGCTGCTCACCCTGGCCGTGGTCGAGGTCGCGGTCCCGGTGGTCTACACCGCCTACCCGGTGGCGGGGGAGCCGTACGAACAGGACTGGGCGCTGCCGGTCGGGCTCGGGCTGCTGGTGGGGACGCTGCTGGTGCGCCACTGCCTCGCCGCGGCGGCCGGGCGCCGGCCCGCGGGCTGGGCCTGGACGCTCGCCGCGCTGGCGGTGCTCGGAGCGGTCCCCGGCCCGCTGTGGGGCTGGGAGAACTGGTACGCCTCCGGGGTGTGGGCGTTCGCGGCGGTCGCGCTCATGGTGCTCCCCCGCGGGGCGGGGATCGGCTGCCTCGCCGCGAGCGGCGCCTTCATCACCGGCGCCACGATCGTGCTCGCCACCGGTGACGGCCTCCCACCGGGGGTGATCGCCCTGTGGGCCCTGTACTCGCTGGCAGGCGTCGTGCCGCCGGCCGTGCTGTACGGCGCGGTCGTGCTGACCCGGATGCTCGACGAGCTGCGCGCCACCCGCGTCGAGCTGGCGGAGGCAGCGGTCGGGCGCGAACGGCTGCGGGTCGCCCGGGACGTGCACGACCTGCTGGGGCAGAGCCTGTCGGCGGTGTCGCTCAAGGGCGATCTGGCGCTGCGCCTGCTGACCCGCGACCCGCCCGCCGCGCGCGTCGAGATCGAGGGGATCACCACGCTCGCCCGTGACGCCCTGCACGGGATGTCGGCGATCACCCGTGACGACTGCCCGGTCTCGCTGGCCACCGAGCTCGACGGTGCGGTCGTCCTGCTCGGCGCGGCCGGTGTGGCGGTCCGTTCCGACGTGCGGCTGCCCGACCGGCCGCCCGCCGCGCAGCAGGTACTGGCCTGGGGAGTGCGCGAAGGTGTCACCAACCTGATCCGGCACAGCGACGCCCGCAGCGCCACGCTCTCCGTGACCCCCGCGCACGGCAGGATGCGGCTGGAGCTGGTCAACGACGGCGCCGGCCGCGGCGACGGGCGCGGGAGCGGCCTGGCCGGAATCGCCGAGCGGGCGACGGCGGTGGGGGGCTCGGCAACCGCGGGGCGGCTGCCGGGCGGCCGCTTCCGGCTGGTGGTCGAGGTCCCGCACGGCGGCGAGGAGCGCGAGTGATCCGGGTACTGATCGCCGAGGACATGCACCTGATCCGGGGCGCGCTGGTGGCGCTGCTGACCCTCGAGGAGGACATGGAGGTGGTGGCGCAGCTCGAGCGCGGTGACCAGATCCTGGACGCCGCCCTGCGCACCCGACCCGACGTGGCCGTGCTCGACATCGACCTGCCGGGCCTGGACGGGCTCGGCGCCGCCGAGCTGCTGGCCCAGCACCTGCCCGACTGCCGCACGCTGGTGCTCACCGGGCTGTCCCAGCCCGGGTACCTGCTGCGGGCGCTCAAGGTGCACGTGCGCGGCTTCATCGTCAAGGACGCCCCGGCCGACGCCCTCGCCGACGGGGTGCGGAAGGTGGCGTCGGGGGCGCGGGTGATCGATCCCGACCTGATCGCCGCGGCGCTGGCCACGGGCGTGAGCCCGCTGACGCCGCGCGAGACCGACGTCCTGCGCGAAGCCGGCAGCGGTGGGACCACCGAGGAGATCGGCGCCCGGCTGGCCCTCTCGCCCGCCACGGTGCGCAACTACCTGTCCAACGCGATCGGCAAGGTCGGTGGCCGCAACCGGATCGACGCCATCCGGATCGCCCGGGACGCCGGCTGGCTGTAGCCCGGGCCGACCGGGCCGGTAAGCGCTCCTGCCTGCAAAGGATTGCAAGCGGTACATCAGCTGGCTGCGGGCGCGCGGAAGTTCCCTGCAAGAAAAGGTTGACGTACTCCGTAAACGGTTTCAGAATCTGCGGGCAACGCAACGGGGCAGACGACGGGAGAGCGCGTGGCAGCCACCATCCGTGACGTCGCCAGCGCGGCTGGCGTCTCGCAGGCCACCGTGTCGCGGGCGCTCTCGATGCCGGAACTGGTCCGCCCCGCCACGCGCGCGCGGGTGGAGTCGGCGGCACGGCGCCTGGGCTACCGCCCCAACCGGGCGGCCCGCGGCCTGATCACCGGGCGCACCGGCAACCTCGGGCTGATCGTCCCGGACCTGTCCAACCCCTTCTTCGCCTCCGTGGTGAAGGGCGTGCAGGCCGCGGCCCGCGCCGCGGACTACTCGGTGTTCATCGCCGACACCGACGAGGTGGCCGACGCCGAGGTCGACCTGATGCGCGCGCTGGCCAAGCAGGTCGACGGGCTGATCCTGTGTTCCCCCCGCGCACCCGACGCCGAGCTCGCCGCCGTGGGCGCGGACTCCACGGTCGTGCTGATGAACCGCCGCGTGGGGGAGCGCCCCAGCGTCATCGTCGACAACGCCGACGGCATGCGGCAGGCCGTCGACCACCTCGCCGCCCTCGGGCACCGGCGCGTGGCCTACGCGGCCGGTCCGCGCACGTCGTGGTCGAACGACCAGCGCGAGCGCGGCCTGCGGCAGGCGGCCGAGGCGGGCGGCACGGAGCTGGCGCACGTCGGGCACTTCCCGCCGCAGTTCGAGGGCGGGGTCGCCGCGGCGGACCTCGTGCTGGCCTCGGGGGCCACCGCGGTGATCGCCTACAACGACGTGGTCGCCCTCGGGCTGCTCAACCGGCTCGGCGCGCGCGGCGTGACCGTGCCGCACGGGCTCAGCGTGGTCGGCTGCGACGACATCGACATGTCCGGCATGAGCCAACCCGCGCTGACCACGGTGTCGGTGCCCAAGCGCTCCGCGGGCCGCGCCACCGTCGGCCTGCTGCTCTCGATGCTCGGCTCCGACGGCGAGCTCGGACCGGTCCACCGTGAACTGCCCACCCAGCTCATCGTGCGCGGCAGCACTGCCGTCGCACCCGCCCCGACGAAGGGACCTTCCCGATGAGGATGCAATGGCGCACCGCTGTGACGGCAGGCGGGATCAGCGCGCTCCTGCTGCTGACCGCCTGCGGCGCCCCGGAGGGACCGGGCAGCGCCGAGGTGCCGGCGGGTGAGGTGCCCGACCGGCCCGCGGAGGCCGTCTCGCTCAACATCCTGGACGTCGCGGGCAACCTGCAGCTGACCCAGGGGATGATCGACGAGTTCGTGGCGCAGAACCCCGACATCGTCTCGCGGGTGACCACCGAGAAGGCGGCCGCGCCCGAGATGGCCGGCAAGATCAAGGCGCAGCAGGACGCCGGGCGCCTCGGCATCGACATGGTGCTCACCGGCACCGACGGGCTGTCCGCCGGCACCGAGCAGGGCCTGTTCACGCCGCTGCTGCCGCAGTTCGGCGAGCGCCTGTCGAACATGGAGAACTACCAGGAGCCGGCCGCGGCGATGCAGGAGCTGGCCGCCGACCAGGGTGTGGTCGTCACCTACTACCCGTCGGGCCCGCTCATCGAGTACGCGCCCGACCGGGTGCCGAACCCGCCGAAGACCGCGCAGGAGCTGCTCGCCTACGCGCAGGCCAACCCGGGCAAGGTCGGGTACGCGCGCCCGTCCAACTCCGGGCCGGGGCGCACCTTCCTGATGGGCCTGCCCTACATCCTCGGTGACAGCGACCCGAAGGACCCGGTGAACGGCTGGGAGAAGACCTGGGCCTACCTCGCCGAGTTGGACAAGACCGTCACGTCCTACCCGTCGGGCACCACGGACACGATGAAGAACCTGGCCAACGGCACCTACGACATCGTCGTCACGACCACCGGCTGGGACATCAACCCGCGGGCGCTGGGCACCGTGCCCGCCGAGTTCCAGGTCGGCACGCTCGAGGGCTTCACCTGGGTCACCGACGCCCACTACGCGGCGGTCCCCAAGGGCGTCTCCGCCGACAAGCAGGCGGCCCTGCTCGCGCTGATCCAGTTCATGCTCACCCCGGAGCAGCAGGCCAAGGCCTACGACTCGGGCTACTTCTACCCCGGCCCCGCCGTCGAGGGTGTCACGGTCGACATGGCCCCGGCGGAGTCGCAGCAGGTGATCCAGCAGTTCGGCCGGCCCGAGTACGAGTCGCTCATCGCCGACAACCCGAAGGCCACCCCGCTGGAGACGAAGGACATGGTCGCGGCGTTCGACCGCTGGGACCGCGAGATCGGTGGGGGCAACTCCTGATGAGCGGCTTCTCCGAGCTGCGCCTCGACGGCGTCGGGCGCCGGTTCTCCGGCAAGGACGCCTTGGCCGACCTGGACCTGACGATCCGGGCGGGCGAGTTCATCGCCCTGCTCGGGCCGTCGGGGTGCGGGAAGTCGACGGCGCTGAACTGCCTGGCCGGCCTCCTTCCGCTGACCTCCGGTTCCATCTGGCAGGACGAGACGCGGGTCGACGTCCTGCCCCCGGAGAAGCGCGGGTTCGGGATGGTGTTCCAGAGCTACGCGCTCTTCCCGCACATGTCGGTGCGCCGCAACATCTCCTTCGGGCTGCAGATGCAGCGCCTGCCCAAGGCCGACGTCGCCCGGCGCACGGCCGAGGCGATCCGTCTCGTCCAGCTCGAGGCGCACGCGGACAAGCTGCCCGGCCAGCTCTCGGGCGGGCAGCAGCAGCGCGTGGCGATCGCCCGCGCCGTGGTGCTGGAGCCCTCGCTCGTGCTGATGGACGAGCCGCTGTCCAACCTCGACGCGAAGCTGCGCCTGGAGATGCGCACCGAGATCCGCAGGCTGCACCAGTCGCTCGGGCTCACCACCGTCTACGTCACGCACGACCAGGAGGAGGCGCTCTCGCTGGCCGACCGGCTCGTCGTGCTGCGCGACGGGCGGGTGCAGCAGATCGGCACCCCCGAGGACCTGCACGCCCGGCCGGCCAACTGGCACGTGGCCGACTTCATGGGCTTCCGCAACATGCTCCCGATGACGGCCGTGCAGGCCTCCGGCGACGACGTCGTCGTGGAGGGTGAGGGTCTGCGGCTCACCGGTACCGCGGTCAGCCCGCTGTCCGCGGGTGCGGAAGCGGTCGCGGCCGTCCGCCCGGAGGACGTGCGCGTGGCGGCGGGCGAGGGCGCGAACCTCATCGCGGCCACCGTCGAGGTGGTCGAGTACCAGGGTCGCGAGCTCGCGGTCGAGGTCCGCACGGACACCGGACGCGCGCTGCACCTGCGCACCGACCGGCGGCTGGCCCCCGGCGACGCGGTGACCCTGACCGTCGAGCCGCACCGCCTGCTGGTCTACCCGCTCGCCCCTGGCGAGCAGGTGCCCGGGCCGCTGGCCGCGGCCGAGGCGGTGGCGTCGTGACCACCACCCTGGAGCGTCCGGCCCGCCAGGCGCCCGCGCTGCGCCACCGGCTGGCCGAGCGCGGGATGGACCGGCAGCTGCTGCTGCTCGCCCCGGGGCTGCTGTTCGTGGCGCTGCTGTTCCTCTACCCCTTCTTCTACGGGCTGCAGCTGTCGTTCGCGCCCGAGGAGGGCGGGCCGCTGGCCAGCTACGCGGCGTTCTTCAGCGACCCGTACCAGCGGAACACGATCTGGATCACCCTCGGGCTCTCGCTGCCGGCGGCCCTGCTCAACGTGCTGGCGTCGGTGCCGATCGCCTACCGGATGCGCGGCAACTTCCGCGGCAAGCGGCTGCTGACGATCGTGCTCGTCGTACCGATCACCCTCGGCACCGTGCTCACCGCGCAGGGCCTGCTGAACTTCCTCGGCCCGGCCGGCTGGTTCAACAAGATCCTGATGAGCTTCGGGGTGGCCGAGCCGGTGCAGCTCACCGGCAACTACTGGGGCGTGTTCTTCTCGCTGGTGATCACCGGGTTCCCGTTCGCGTTCCTGCTGATCCTGTCCTACCTCTCCGGCATCGACCCCACGCTCGAGCGGGCCGCGGCCACGCTCGGTGCCGACTGGAAGCAGCGGTTCCGCCACATCACGCTGCCGCTGCTCGCACCGGGCCTGGCCACCACGTTCTGCCTGGCCTTCGTGCTGGCGTTCAGCGTGTTCCCGTCCGCGGTGCTCGTCGGCAACCCGGCGGGGGACACGCGCGTGCTCGCGCTCGCGGCGTACCAGGCCGCCTACGAGCAGTACGACTACTCGCTCGCCTCGGCGATCGCGATGGTGATGGGCGTGGTGGAGCTGCTCGTCATCGCCGTGGTGCTGCTGTGGCGCTCGCGGCTCTACACCGGATCCACGGGGGGTAAGGGCTGATGGCCGTCCTGCAACCGGGCAAGCGCCGGATCGTCGCCAGCCCCAGCGCGTGGATCATCTGGGGCGCGGTCGCGTTCTTCCTGGTCAACCTGGCCGGCGTGGTCGGGTCGGTGCTGGTCAGTTCCTTCGGCACGCAGTGGTTCGGCACCTGGCTGCCCGAGGGTTTCACCACGAGCTGGTACGCCACGGCGTGGCAGGACTTCCAGCTGTTCGACGTCGTCAGCGTCACGCTGCAGATCTCGCTGCTGGTCGTCGTCATCTCGGTGCTGATCGGGGTGCCGGCCTCCTACGTGCTCGCGCGGCGCACGTTCCCCGGTAAGAACCTCGTCTACTTCATGTTCCTGCTGCCGATCCTGATGCCGCCGATCACCTACGGCATCCCGCTGGCCACCGTGCTCTACAAGTACGGCTTCGCGGGCAACATGTCCGGCGTCGTGCTGGCGAACCTGGTGCCGTCGGTGCCGTTCGTCATCCTGACCATGACCCCGTTCATCGAGCAGATCAACCCGAGCATCGAGTCGGCGGCGCGGATGTGCGGGGCCGGGATGCGGTCGCTGTTCCTGCGGGTGCTCGGCCCGCTTCTGGTGCCCGGCATCCTCGCCGCGTCGATCCTGGTGCTGGTGCGCACGGTCGGCATGTTCGAGCTGACGTTCCTCACCGCAGGCCCGGACTCGCAGACGCTCGTGGTGGCGCTGTACTACTCGATGTCGGCGGCCGGGATCCGCGCCCAGCAGTCGGTCGACGCGATGGCCGTGATCTACACGTCCACGATGCTCGTGCTGCTCGTGATCGCCCTGCGCTACGTCAACCCGACGCAGCTGGTCGCCCGGGTGAAGGAGAACCCGGAGCCCTGAAGACTACGTGACCGCTTCTCCTGGTGGGCGGCGATATCAGGAGCTATCCTCACGTCGGGAGGTGATGCCGGATGACCGACATCCTGATCCGGGACGTGTCGCCCGACGTCGTCGCCGCGCTCGACGCGATCGCGCGACGCCTGGGCCTCTCCCGCGCCGAGTACCTCAAGCGTCAGCTCGCCCAGGCGGCGCGCTCTGCGGAGCCGGTGGCACAGGAGGACCTGGAGTGGTTCGGCGACACGTTCGCCGACCTCGATGATCCCGGTCTCATGGGCAAGGCCTGGGAGTGAGTGCGTGGTTGGTCGACAAGTCGGCGCTGGTCCGGATGCGCGACAGTCCGGATTCACCGTCCTGGCGTGAGCGGATCGATCGTGGGCTCGTGCGGATCGCGACCGTCACCCGGCTCGAGGTCGGGTTCTCCGCGCGATCAGGACCGGACCTGCGGCAGGCACAGGAGCGGGCGCCGCTGGCTGTGATGCCCGTCGAGTACCTGACGCCCGCGGTTGAGGACCGGGCGGTCGAGGTCCAGCTGATGCTGGCCGACCGCGGTATGCATCGCGCGCCGTCGGTCCCCGATCTGGTGATCGCCGCGTCGGCCGAGCTCGCCGGGTTGATCGTCCTGCACGTCGACAAGGATTTCGAACTGATCGCCGGGGTCACGGGGCAGCCGACGGAGCGGCTGCGGCTGCCGTCGTGACGCGGGCCCCGCCGCCGCGAGTCGAGGTCTCGCAGTGCGCGTGTCGCGGCCTGTTCACTCCGTGCCGACCGGTACGGGCCGGGGTCAGGACAGGGCGAGCAGGTGCGGCGGGAGGGCGCTCACCCGTCGGGCGGGGCGCTCGGGGAATGCCGCACTGCGCACCGGCGCTGCACGACTCATGACGACGGTCCTGCCGGACGCGCCTGCGATCGAGGCACCACAGCCGCAGTGGGAGATGTCGAGGCTGTGGCACGTCACGCTCGCGGTGGGCGACGACGTCGCGGGCGTTCCCGCCTCGCTCTGGCTCCTGGTGCTCCGCGGCGCGGTCGCGCTCGAGACGCTGGACGGCACCCGTGCACTGCGGGGCGGTGACGCCGTCGTCGTCGACGGGGCCACCGCCCGCCGATTGACCGCGATCGACGAGTCCGAGATCGCCGTTGCCGACCTCCGCCTCTCCCTCCCGACGCGGCTGCTGCCCAGCCCGCTCGTCGTCCCGGGCTTCAGCGCCCGGCACCCCGGCGTGGCCGCATTGATCGACATGTGTCCGCTGCGGGACGCGTGCACGCCGTCGACGTTCGCTGCGAGCTACGGCGGACTCGTCGGCGCGGCGGTGGTCGCCTCCTGGCTGGAGGACACCGGGCGGCCCGACGGGCCGCCCGCCGGGGCGGACCCCGTCGTCGCCGAGGTCATGGCGGAGGTGATGCGCCGTCCCGGCGAGGCCTGGACGATCGAGGAGATGGCCGGGCTGGCGCACCTGTCGCGGTCGGCGCTCACCGAGCGCTTCCGGCGCGCGCTGGGCCGCAGCCCGAGCGAGGTGCTGCGCGACGTGCGGATGCAGGTGGCCCGCAAGTTGCTGCGCGACCGCGGCCGCACCGTCACCCAGATCGCGTTCGCCGTGGGCTACGGCTCGACCGCCGCCTTCAGCCGGGCGTTCTCGGCGCACCAGGGTGTCGCCCCGCAGGAGTGGCGGACGTCGTCACTCGCGCGGGACCCGCAGTAGCCCGAACCCGAGCGCCGCGACGGCCGCGACGCTCGCTCCGACGATCAGCGCCGGACCGACACCGCGCGCGTCGACGATCACGCCACCCATGCTCGCGCCGAGGGTGATCGCCACCTGGAACGCTGTGACCTGCAGCGACATCGCCGACTCCGCACGCTCGGGCTCCACGCGGGTCACCCACAGCTGCGTGGCCACCGGCACCATGTTGAACCCGAACCCCCACAGCACGACGCCCACCGCCAGCGCCGGGAGCGTCGTCGCCGTCGCGGTGAGGAACAGGCCCACGGCGATCAACACGGGGGCGAGCGCCGCCGCCGGCCGGAGCCAGCGCGCGAGCGCGCCGGCGGCGATGGTGCCCGCCATGCCGCCGATGCCCCACGCCAGCAGCAGCCAGGCCGTGCTCCCCGGGTCGACGCGCTCGATCGCGAGCCGGATGTAGGGGTACGCGGCGAAGTTGCCGAACGCGACGAGGACGATGCAGGCGACGCCCGCCACGAGGCGCCGGTTGCGGACCGCCCGACGCAGCATCGCGAGGCCGGCAGCCGGGTGGGCGGGAACCGGGGGCACGGTCGCGGCGACGGCGACGGCACTGAGCGCGCCGAGGGCGGCGGCACCCACGAACGCGGCTCGCCAGCCGAGCGCGTCGCTGACCAGCGAGGCGATCGGGAGCGCGACGACCGTCGCGACGCTGACGCCGAAGGCGAGGGCCGTCGAGACGAGCCGGTTGCGGCCGGGCACCGCGTGGGTGCCCACGCCGAACGCGAACGACCAGTAGCCGGCGATCGCGACCCCGAGCACGAGCCGGCCCGCGAGCAACAGCGCGAAGTGCGGTGCGATCGCCACCGCGAGGTTCGCGACGGTCCCGGCCGCGAGCAGGGCGACGAGCACCAGGCGCCGGTCGGCCCGGGGCAGCAGGACCGCGATGCTCGGCGCCGTGAGCGCGCCGGCGATGGCCGTCGCCGCGACGGCGAGGCCGGCCGTGCCCTCGCTGACGCCGAGATCGGCCGCCATCGCGGGCAGGACGCTCGCGGGGAGGAACTCGCTCGCCACGAGCAGGGCGATCCCGGTCGTGAGCGCGATGACGGGGGTCCATTCCCGGGAGGCCGTCCCGGACCGGGTGTCTTGTTCGATCGTCACCGTACGAGCATCGCCGGGTGTGCCGCCCAGGTGTTGATCGAACGTAGCGCGCGATTGACCGTACGTCCGCCGACCCGCCGCACTCACACACCGACTCCTGTGCTGCCACACCGACTGCAGTCGGTGTACGAGCGCAGAAGTCGGTGTGTAGGTGCTGGAGTCGGTGTGGGAGGCGGCAATCGGTGTGCAAGGGCCGTCGCGGCGGCCCTCGCCGGTCACACACCGATCGCGGTGCCGGCGCACCGACTGCAGTCGGTGTGTGGGTGCAGGAGTCGGTGTGTGGCTGGCGCCTACGGGGTCAGCGCGGCGGGGAGGGTGCGGGCTGCCTCCGTGAGGCTCGGGCCGTACCAGGTCAGCAGGCGGCCGCTGACCAGTGACGCGGGCGCGTCCGGGAACGCCTCCGGGCCGTCCTCGGCGGTGAAGAGGTAGGGCTCGTCGGGTAGCACCACGAGGTCGTGCGGCGGCAGTTCCGCCGGGTCGATGCGGGGGTAGCGCTCGTCGGCGTCGGCGAGGACGTTGTCGACCCCGAGCCGGTGCAGCACGGCTCCGGTGAACGTGTCGCGCCCCACCGCCATCCACGGCCTGCGCCAGATGGGCACGACCGCCCGGCGTCGCGCGGACGGCTCCGGGAGGGCCTGCCACGCCGCCTCGGCCTCGGCCAGCCACGGTGGGCGCTCGTGGCCGCACGCCGCGAGCATCCGGGCCAGCGAGCCGAACGCGCCCTCGACGGTGCGGATGTCGGTGACCCAGACGGCGAGCCCGGCGGCGCGCAGCGCGTCGAGATCGACGGCGCGGTTCTCCTCCTGGTTGGCCACGACGAGGTCGGGCGCCAGCGCCACGATGGCCTCGACGTCCGGGTTCTTCGTGCCGCGCACCCGCGTGACGTCCAGGTCCGCCGGGTGCGTGCACCAGTCGGTGGCCCCGACGAGCAGTCCCGGCGCCGTGGCGGCCACGGCCTCCGTGAGCGACGGGACGATCGAGACGACCCGGCTCACCCGCGGGGGGAGGGGGACGTCGCGACCGAGGTCGTCGCGGGCGGGAACGCGCACCGCTCAACCGTACTGCGGCCCCGCGGAGGCGTTCAGTACTCGCGCGCGAAGTAGCAGGCGCGGTCGGCCTTCGGCGCGCTCAGCCCGGCGTTCACCAGCAGCGGGAAGCACACCTGCTGCACCACGAACGAGTCGCTGGCGCCCTTGTTGCAGGCGTCCACGACCTTCGGGCCGATGAGGACGTGCTCGCGTCGCAGGTAGTCGACGCAGTGCAGCTCGTCGGCGGCGGCAGGCGCGGCGGTGGCGACCGGGATCGCCACCGCGGTCAGTGCGAGGACCGCTGCCGCGGCCGGCTTGCGGAGGCGACGGTGGATGGACGTGCCGGTGGTGTCAGCCATGCGACCACGGTCACACCGACGTGGTGGGCCCCGGAAGTGCCCGCCGTCACCGCCCGCGGTGGCGGTGTGCAGGGCGCGGGCATGACGGTTGTCAGCGCCGCCCCGCGGCGAGCAGCGCCGGCCCGGACCGGCGCAGGAAGTCGCGGAACACGTGCACGGCCGGGCCGACAGGGCGGTCGGCCACCCAGACCAGGCCGACCGTCCGGGCGGTGCGGGGCGCGGTGACGCGCAGCTCGACGACACCCGCGGCGGGGTGCGCGCTGGGGGCGAGCAGCGCGACGCCGAGCCCGGCCCCGATCAGCCCGCGCAGCGTCTCGCCGTCCTCGCCCTCGAACGCCATCCGCGGCACGAAGCCCGCCTCCCGGCACCAGGCCTCGGTGAGGCTGCGCAGCCCGAACCCGGGGCGGTAGCCGACGAACTGGGCGCCCGCCGCGGCGGCGAGCGGCAGCCCGTCGCGGTGCGCGGCCAGCGGGTGCTCGGCCGGGACGACGAGGCGCAGCTCCTGCTCGTACATCGGCGCGGTGACGAGCCCGGGGTCGGGCGGGAGCGGCGAGGTCACGCAGAGGTCGACCTCGCCGGCCCGCAGCCGCTCGAGGATCGCGTCGTTGCCGCCCTGTGCCAGGTCGAACCGGACGTCGGGGTGGGTCCGGCGGAACTCGCGCAGCAGCCGCGGCACCGCCTCCGCGCCGAACGTGTGGAGAAAGCCCAGCGCCACCCGGCCGCGTACGGCGTCGGCGTCGGTGACGATCTCGCGAGCCGCCGCGTCCAGCTCGGCCACCGCCCGCTCGGCGTGGCGCAGCAGCGTGCGGCCGGCACGGGTGAGCCGCACGCTCCGGCCCGCCCGCAGGAACAGGGGCACGCCGAGATCGTGTTCGAGGCGGGCGATGCCGCGGCTCAACGTGGACTGCGGCACGCCGATCGCGTCGGCCGCGTGCGTCATGTGCTCGGTGCGGGCGACGGCGGTGAACTGCCGGAGCCGCGGCGCGAGCGTCATGAGGAGATCCGACTCATCCACTTCTGCATTCTAGATGCAAACAAGATGCATTGGACGCATCGGACCGCCCCTCCTACCGTGGTGACCGATGACAGCGACCGCCCCGGCCCCGACCGGTCACGAGCGCGGCACCCCGGCCTACCGGCGGCTCGGCGCGGCGATGTGGTGCGCAGGCCTGGCGACGTTCGTGCTGGTCTACTGCGTGCAAGCGCTGCTGCCCACGCTGGCGGCCGAGTTCGACGTCTCGTCGTCCGCGGCGAGCCTGGCGCTCTCGGCCACGACCGGCACGCTGGCGCTGGCGATCATCCCGATGTCGGCGGTGGCCGAGTCGTGGGGTCGCACCCGCGTGATGACGATCGCGCTGGGGGCGTCCGCGGTGCTGGGCGTGCTGGCGCCGCTCGCGCCCACGTTCGGCACGCTCATCGGCATCCGGGCGCTGCAGGGCGTCGCGCTGGCGGCGCTGCCCGCGCTCGCGATGGCGCACGTCACGCGGGAGGTCGCGCCGCGCTGGCTCGGCGGCGCCGTCGGGCTGCTCATCGCGGGCAACACGATCGGTGGCCTGTCCGGTCGTCTCGTGGCCGGTGCCGTGGCCGACATGGCGGGCTGGCGGGTCGCGCTCGCCGTCATCGGCGGGTTGTCGCTGCTGTGCACCGTGGCATTCCGGCTTCTGCTGCCGCCCGCGCTCGCCCCGCCCGCGGCCCGGGTGCGGCTGCGCGAGCTCGGGCGCCCGCTGCGCGCCCAGCTGCGCGACCCCGGCCTGCGCTGCCTGTTCGGCATCTCGTTCCTGCTGATGGGCGCGTTCGTCACGATCTACAACTACCTGGGCTTCCGGCTCCTCGCGCCGCCGTTCGGCCTGCCCACCGCCGTGGTCGGGCTGGTGTTCCTCGGCTACCTCGCGGGCACGTGGGCCTCCACCGGGGCGGGCCGGCTCGGCGACCGCTGGGGCCGGCGCCACGTGCTCTGGGCCGCTGTCCTGCTCACCGTCGTCGGGGCCTGGATCACGGTGCCCGACGCCCTGCTCGCCGTCCTCGGCGGGCTGCTGGTCGTCACCATCGGGTTCTTCGCGGCGCACTCGCTCGCCAGCAGCTGGGTGGGCCGCCGGGCCTCGATGCTGCCCGACGGGTCACCGGGCATCGCGGCCTCGATCTACCTGTTCGCCTACTACCTGGGCAGCAGCGTGGGCGGCGCCGCCGGCGGGATCGCCTACGACGCGGCGGGCTGGCCCGCGGTGGTGGCCTACGTGACGACGCTACTGGCGTTCGCCCTGGCCCTCGCGCTGCTGCTCCGCCGAGTCCCGGCGCCCGCTCCGTAGGTTCAGGAAAGCCACATTCATGTCCTGCAGGTTCATGAATGTGGCTTTCCTGAACCTCCTGGGCCCGGCGCGGGCCTTCTCGTCTCACATGTTGCGGCGGTACGCCCCGCCCACCTCGAAGAACGCCTCCGTCAGTTGGCCCAACGAGCAGACCCGCGCCGCGCGCATCAGCTCGTCGAAGACGTTGCCCTCGCCCGTCGCGACGTCCTGCAGCCGCCGGATCGCCGCCTGCGCGTCACCGGTGTGGCGGCGCTGGAAGTCGGCGAGCCGGTCGAGCTGGCTCTGCTTCTCCTCCTCGGTGGCGCGGGCGAGCTCGATCTCCTCGGGCGCGGCCGTGGACGTGTCGCGGACGAACGTGTTGACGCCGACGATCGGCAGCGACCCGTCGTGCTTGCGGTGCTCGTAGAGCATCGACTCGTCCTGGATCCGCCCGCGCTGGTAGCCGGTCTCCATCGCGCCCAGCACGCCGCCGCGCTCGGAGATCCGGTCGAACTCGGCGAGCACCGCCTCCTCGACGAGGTCGGTGAGCTCCTCGACGACGAACGAGCCCTGCAGCGGGTTCTCGTTCATCGACAGGCCCCACTCCTTGCCGATGATCAGCTGGATCGCCATGGCCCGGCGCACGGACGCCTCGGTGGGTGTCGTGACGGCCTCGTCGAACGCGTTGGTGTGCAGGGAGTTCGCGTTGTCGTAGAGCGCGCACAGCGCCTGCAGCGTCGTCCTGATGTCGTTGAAGTCCATCTCCTGCGCGTGCAGCGAGCGGCCCGAGGTCTGCACGTGGTACTTCAGCTTCTGCGAGCGCTCGTTCGCGCCGTACTTCTCGCGCATCGCGACCGCCCAGATCCGCCGCGCGACCCGCCCGATCACGGAGTACTCGGCGTCCATGCCGTTGGAGAAGAAGAACGACAGGTTGGGCGCGAAGTCGTCGATGTCCATCCCGCGCGCCAGGTAGCTCTCCACGAAGGTGAACCCGTTGGCGAGGGTGAACGCGAGCTGGCTGATCGGGTTCGCCCCGGCCTCGGCGATGTGGTAGCCGGAGATCGAGACCGAGTAGAAGTTGCGCACCTGCTTCTCGATGAACCACTCCTGGATGTCGGCCATCATCCGCAAGGAGAACTCGGTGGAGAAGATGCAGGTGTTCTGGCCCTGGTCCTCCTTGAGGATGTCGGCCTGCACCGTGCCGCGCACGTTGTGCAGGGCGAACGCCGTGAGCTCCTCGAGTTCGGCCGCGTCGGGCTCGCGGCCCTCGTCGGAGCGGAACCTCGCGACCTGCTGGTCGATCGCCGTGTTCAGGTAGAACGCCAGGATCGTCGGTGCGGGCCCGTTGATCGTCATCGACACCGACGTGGTGGGCGAGGTCAGGTCGAACCCGGAGTAGAGCACCTCCATGTCGTCCAGCGTCGCGATGGAGACGCCCGACGTGCCGACCTTGCCGTAGACGTCGGGGCGGGTGTCGGGGTCGTGCCCGTAGAGCGTCACGGAGTCGAACGCCGTCGACAGCCGCTTGGCCGGCGCGTGCTCGGACAGGAGCTTGAAGCGGCGGTTCGTGCGGAACGCGTCGCCCTCGCCGGCGAACATCCGGCCCGGGTCCTCGCCCTCGCGCTTGAACGCGAACACGCCTGCCGTGAACGGGAACTTGCCGGGCAGGTTCTCGGCGCGCAGGAACCGCAGCAGCTCGGCGTCCTCGGTGAACCGCGGCAGCGCCACGCGCGGCACCTTGTTGCCCGACAGCGTCTCGCGGGTGAGCTGCGTGCGCAGCTCCTTGTCGCGGACCTTCACCACCATCTCGTCACCCGAGTACGCCTCGACCACCTCGGGCCACTCGTCCAGCAGGGCCGCGGAGCCCGCCGGCAGCTCCCGCTCCGCGCGCGACATGGCCTCGTCCACGGCGTCGCCGACGAGCTCGCGCGCCGTGCGCAGGTGCTGGCGCCGCCGCGCCGCGTCGACGTGGACGGCGGTGTCGGCGTGGTAGCCGCGCAGCGTCTCGGCGATCTCGGACAGGTAGCGCACCCGCTGCGGCGGGATGACCGCCGCGTGCTCGGTGGAGGTCTTGCGCTCCGGGCGGCGCAGCCGGCCCTCGCCGACCGCCAGCCCGTTGTCGGCCAGCAGGTCGCGCACGTGGTGGTAGAGCGCCGTGACGCCGTCGTCGTTGAAGGTGGCCGCGCTGGTGCCGAAGACCGGCATGTCCTCCCAGGACGCGCCGAACTCCTCGCGGTTGCGCACCAGCTGCCGACCGACGTCGCGGCGGGCGTCCTCGGCGCCGCGGCGCTCGAACTTGTTGATCGCCACGGCGTCGGCGAAGTCGAGCATGTCGATCTTCTCGAGCTGCGACGCGGCGCCGAACTCGGGCGTCATGACGTAGAGCGAGCGGTCGGCGAACGGCACGATCCCGGCGTCGCCCTGCCCGATGCCCGGCGTCTCGACGATCACGAGGTCGAACCCGGCGGCCTTGAGCACGCCGATGACGTCGCCCAGGTGCTGCGGCAGCCCGGTGTCGGCGTCGCGCGTGGCCATCGAGCGGAAGAAGACCTGGTCGCCCGACAGCGAGTTCATCCGGATCCGGTCGCCGAGCAGCGCCCCGCCACCGCGGCGGCGGGTCGGGTCGACGGCCAGCACGGCGATGCGGAGCTTGTCCTCCTGGTCGAGGCGGAAGCGTCGGACGAGTTCGTCGGTGAGGCTCGACTTGCCGGACCCGCCGGTGCCCGTGATGCCCAGCACCGGGACCGTCCGCTCCGGCGTGAGGTCGAGGCCCGCCGGCAACCGGCCCGCCTCGGCGAGGGTGAGCGTGCGGGCCAGGGTGGCCGGTTCGCCGGTGAGCAGGGCGTCGAACGAGGAGGGCGGCGTCGCGGCGAGGTCGACGTCGCACTCGCGGATCATCGTGTTGATCATCCCGGGCAGGCCGAGCTGCTGCCCGTCGTGCGGGGAGAAGATCCGGGAGACGCCGCGGGAGTGCAGCAGCTCGATCTCCCGCGGCACGATCACACCGCCGCCCCCGCCGTAGACCTTGATGTGCCCGGCGCCGCGCTCGCGCAGCAGCTCCACGAGGTAGGAGAAGTACTCGACGTGCCCGCCCTGGTAGGAGCTGATCGCGACGCCCTGCGCGTCCTCCTGGATCGCGGCGGCCACCACCTCGTCCACCGAGCGGTTGTGGCCCAGGTGTACGACCTCGGCCCCCTGGCGCTGCAGGATGCGCCGCATGATGTTGATGGCCGCGTCGTGGCCGTCGAACAGGCTGGCGGCGGTCACGAAGCGCACCGGGTGCTCCGGTACGTGCAGCTCTGCCATGACGTCGTCCTCTCGCCCGGGTACCCAATTTAGTTTGGCTTCCGAGTATCGGACGTGCAAGTACAACGGCGCGTGACGCGTGCGACTGCACACGGAGCGTGATCAGGACGGGAGCGCGGTGACGCGGGCCGCGGCGGCGTCGAGCAGCCCCAGCTCCGCGGGGGTCATCGTGGGGTCGGCCCCGCGCCGGGCGACGGCCCGCTCCAGCATCCGCAGCGGCCGCCCGCCCGCGGCCGGGAGGAACGCCGCGAGCATCGCCTCCGCCACGGTGGCGAACGCGTGCGCAGGATTGACGGCGACCTGGGCGAGGATCACCGCGGAGAGCGCCACATCGAGGTCGGCCGGCCCGTCGGCCGCGTTGGTCCAGTCGATCAGCACCGGCCCGCGGTCGGTGAGCACGACGTTCTCGGGGTGCAGGTCGAGGTGCAGCACCCGCTCGTCCGGGTGCCCCGAGCGCGCGGGGAGCGCGTGCAGGCGGGTGTGCAGGTCGGCGAGCACGCGGCCCGCCTCGGCGGCGTCGTGCCCGTGCGCGGACACGGCCTCGCGCAGGATCGGCCCGTCCAGCCGCTCCATCACGAGGTCGGGGCCGGTCGCGCTGTGGACCGCGGGTGCGGGGAAGCCGAGGGCGTGGACGTACGCCATCGTCGCCGCTTCCCGGGTGACGTCCCCGCCGTCGCGGTAGCGCCGCAGCACCCGGCGTCCGTCGAGCGCGTAGACGTCGGCCGTCCGGCCGGACCCGAGGAGGTTCAGGCGGCGCGTCCGACCGGGGGCATCTCCACCGTGGGCATCTCCACCGTCGGGTGGTCGTCGAACGCCCTGGGAGGACCGGGACGGGGGCGGCGCAGCCTGCGCGTCACCACGGGGAGGACGAATCCGAGTGTCACGAGCATCACGCCGGAGGCCGCGATGCCCACTGCCGCGGCGTCCGGAGCGACCATGACCAGCACGAATGCCACCCCGGGCCACCACAGGAGGGCGCGGACCGGGGCCGGGACGGACCATTCCCGTTTGTCAGGCGCCATATGCGTTTTCTACCCGGTCCGATCTACGGCCATGCGGCCACCCCCGATCACCCGAAGGGGCTAGCGTCACGCTATGGACGTCTTCGACGCGCTCGTCGAGCAGAACCACCAGCTGGGTGAGGTCCTGCGGGCGGCGGATCCCGCGACCCCCGTCCCGACCTGCCCCGGATGGACCCTGCGGAAGCTCCTCACCCACGTGGGGCGCGAGGACCGGTGGGCGGCGATGATCGTCCGGGAGCGGGCGGACGCCCGGGTCGACGTGCGGTCGGTTCCCGACGGGAAGCCGCCTGCGGAGATCGACGCTGCTGTGACGTGGCTCACCGATGGCGCGGCGCTGCTGCTCGAGACGGTCGCCACCACCGGGCCCGACGTCCCCGTCTGGACGTTCACCGGTCCGAAGCCCGCGTCCTGGTGGGTGCGGCGGCGGCTGCACGAGGCGGTGGTGCACCGGGCCGACGCCGCGATCGCGCTGGACGAGCCCTACGAGGTCGACGCCGCGCTTGCCGCTGACGGCCTGTCGGAGTGGCTGGACCTGCTGGCCGCCCGCTCGACGCCGGACGGCGGCGCCGCGCTCCCCGACGGCGCCACGGTGCACCTGCACACCACCGACGACGGGCTCGGCGCGGCCGGTGAGTGGCTGGTGCGCGGCGAGGCCGGCCGCGTCGTCTGGGAGCACGGGCACGGGAAGGGGGCTGCGGCGGTGCGGGGGAGTGCTGCGGCGCTCCTGCAGGCGGTGCTGCGGCGCATCCCGGCCGACGACCCGCGCATCGAGGTGCTCGGCGACGACGGTGTGTGGCGCACGTGGCTGGAACGCACGCCCTTCTGATCCCGCGGTGTGCCCGACGGCGGTGATCCGCGGCCGGCCCGTCCGCGAGACGTGCGTGAGCGCGGCCGCGAGGGCTCTGACGTGCGACTCGCACCCTGCACCGTGATCAGAGCCGGTGGGCGCAGGTGGTCGACGCGCTACCGGAGGTCGTCGCTCACCAGGTCCATCAGCAGGCAGTCGTGCCACGCGCCGTCGGTCGACCGTTCGTAGCGGCGCAGGATGCCGACCGGCTCGAACCCGGCGCGGGTGCAGCTGCGGATCGCCCGCTCGTTGTGCGCCGCCGGGTCGATGGTGACGCGGTGGTGGCCGCGGGCGGTGAACAGGTACCGGGCCATCGCCCGCAGCGCGTCGCAGCCCAGGCCCTGCCCCTGGGCGTCGGGGTGCAGCGCGAGGTCGAGCGCGGCGTGGCGGTGGTCGGGGTCGGTCTCCTCGCGGTAGATGATCAGCCCGACGACCTCGCCGGCCAGCTCGATGGCGTAGCCGTGCGGGCCGAGCAGCTCGCGGCGCACGCGTTCGAGGTCGTAGCCGCCCCACCAGGGCGCGATCTGGGGGTGGCGCAGGACCTCGAGGAACTCCGGCACGTGGGCCGATGTGGTGGGCCGCAGCACGACGGTCTGGCCCGCGATCGCGAACGGTGGCTCGATGGTGGTGGCAGTCATGGCCGTCATCCCTCGTGTCATCCCGAGTGTTATCCGGTGAGATCGAGTCGGGCCCGCTCCACGAGCGCCGCCGACGAGCGCGGCTGCTCGAACACCACCTCGGCACGCCGGCCCGTGACGTCGAGGGTGGCGATGGTGTTGCCGAACACCGGGCCCTTCAGCCGCTCCCAGGACAGCGGCTTGGGCGGGGCCCCCACGCGCAGCGACCACCGTTCGGCGAGCCGGCGGGCGATGCGCGACCAGCCCAGCCGGAAGCCGGGCTGGACGAACCAGTGGATCCGGTTGTGCACGGGGGAGCAGGTGAGCTGGTGCACCTTGGCCGGTGGGTCGCCGGGCAGGTCGGCCCGGGCCACGTAGCTGTGGTGCACGTCGCCGGAGAGCACGCTGACGGTGGCGACCCCGCTCTCGGCGGCCCGCCCGATCATCGCGGTGAGGCGGTCGAACGACGCGCGGAACGCCGCCCAGTGCTCCAGGTCAGCGGCCTGCCGGAGGCTCTCCCCGAGCCGGCCGCGCCAGCCGGGCCGCGCCGCGGCGATCTCGTTGACCGTCTCGAGGTCTCCGATGGCGTGCGGCAGCAGCCACGGGATCGAGGTGCCGATCAGGAGGTGGTCGACGGGGCCGGGCGCGGTGGCCTGCTCCTCGATCCAGGAGAACTCCGAATCGCCCAGCATGAGGTGCCGGCCGTCCTCGAGGATGCGCCCGTTCCGCGAGTCGATCATGATGAGGCGGCTGGTGCCGAGGTCCCAGCGGTAGCTGAACCGCACGCCCTTCGCGCCGTCGGTCTCGGCGTCGGCGCGGTCGGCGAGCTCGACGAGCAGCGGCCAGGTGTCCCCGTCGTGGTCGAGGATCTTGCGGTAGTCGGCGTCGGAGGCCAGGTGCTCGGGCGCCAGGTTCCCGATGTGCTGGTACACCCAGTACGAGGCGAGCGCCGAGCGGATCCGCTCGCGCCACCACGGCGTGCTCTGCATCTCGTGCCGCCACGCGGCGGAGGTGTTCCAGTCGTCGCGCACGTCGTGGTCGTCGAAGATCATCGCGGTGGGCACCGTGGACATCAGCCAGCGGATCTCCGGATCGCTCCAGGAATCGCAGTACAGCCCGACGTACTCGTCGAAGCCGACGATCTCGTCGTCCGGCCAGTCCGGGTGCCGGTCGCCCCGACCGGCGATCCGGCGGCGGTTCCGCGGCGTGAGCTCGTCGGCGTACACTTGGTCGCCGAGCAGCAGCAGGGCGTCGGGCCACTCGTCGTGCGGCAGGGTGGCCATGCGCGCCGCGTACGCGTCGAGCGCGTCGATCCCGAGCTGCGCCGTCAGCTTCGGGTCGGCCACCTTCGAGTAGCGGCAGGAGCCGAAGATGATCCGCTGCCGCTCTTCGGGGGCCCGCCGGCGCGTGGAGATGACGCTGGGCGGGAACGGGTACGAGGGCGGCGGCCAGACCCGCTCGCCGTCGATCTCCACCTCGTAGGGCACCCGGCTGCCCGGCTCCAGACCGGTGACCGGGACGAGCGCGTAGTGGTGCCCGGCCACCTCGAACGTGCGCGCGCTGCACCCGAGCACCGAGACGGTGGCCGCGTGCGCGGTCTGGACCCAGACCGAGGCGGTCGTCTCGCCGACGTGGCGCAGGACCGGGCCGAGAGCGAGGGACACCTCACCACCCTAGTGAGTGATGGCGCCGCGCGAGTGGCCCCGGCGGATCGGGGAGGGGCGATCGCGACACACGTGCGCCGACCGCCCGACTCGCGAGCAAATCGGGAGCTCGCCCCGCACCTGCGCGAGTCGGGGTCCCGGGGGACGTGTCGCTCGCCGAGGCGCCGGTGTCAGGCGTGGTCGAGGGCGAGGAGGGCCGCGCCGATCTTGCCGGCGTCGCCGCCGAACGTCGCCGGGACCACCGGCGGGATGCCGCGCGCGGTCGGTGCGTAGGCGTACTCCCGGGCGGCGACGCGGGCGGGCGCGAGCAGCAGCTCGCCGGTCTCCACGAGCCCTCCGCCGACGACCACGGCGTCGACCTCGAAGATGTTGGCCAGCGAGGCGATGCCGACCCCGAGCCAGCGCCCGAGCCGCGCGAAGACGGCCTTCGCCGTCTCGTCGCCCTGCTGCACCGCCGTGACGACCGTGTGCCCGCTGACCTCACCGTCCTGGGCGCCGAGCCGGGCGATCAGCCCGTCCGGGTCGTCGTCGGCCGCTTCGCGACCCATGCGCGTCAGCGCGGTGCCCGACGCGTAGGCCTCGAAGCAGCCGTGGTTGCCGCAGCCGCAGCGCGGGCCGTCCGGGTTGAGGATGATGTGGCCCAGCTCGGAGGCGAGCCCGGTGGGGCCGCGGTAGATGTTGCCGTCCATCACGAGCCCGCCGCCGATCCCGGTGCCCACGGTGATCAGCACCATGTTCGGGTAGGGCTCGCCGAGGCGGGCTTCGGCCAGGGCGGCCACGTTGGCGTCGTTGTCAACCGTGACGGGCAGCTCGGTGACCTTCTCCAGCTGCTCGCGCACCGGCCAGTCCCGGTAGGAGTTGTTCGGCGCCCACAGCATCTTGCCGCCCGGCCACTCGACGATGCCTGCGGCGCCCACCCCGATCGTGACGACGTCGTGCTCGGCACGCAGCCGCTCGATCATGGACACCAGCACCGCGGTGACCGGTTCCGCGTCGGAATCCTCCGGTGTCGGCTCGACGAGCTCGGCCACCACGGTGCCGCGCTCGTCGACCACGGCGCCCGCGATCTTGGTGCCGCCGATGTCGAGCCCGATGGCCAGCCTGGTGGTCGTCACACAGGCATGATGGCACCCCCGATTGATCGATACAGCGTTTGGTCGGCCGCGAGGTGGGAATGCGCACGACATGCTCCTTCGACGAGTCGCCCGACCGATGCTCGCGGCCCTGTTCATCCAGGGCGGCATCAACGCCATGAAAGCGCCCGAGGGCCACGCTGCCGCGGCGAAGCCGGTGTTCGACGCGATGGCACCTGCCGTCGACCGCGCGGTGGAGATGGCCCCGATAGGGCAGCGTCCCGACGACGAGATGCTGATCAAGATCGACGCGGGCGTCAAGATCGCGGCCGGCACCCTGCTGGCGTTCGGGAAGTACCCCCGCCTCGCCGCCACCGCGCTGGCCGCCACGCTCGTTCCGACCACGCTCGCAGGGCACCGGTTCTGGGAGGAGACCGACCCGCAGCGCAAGCAGGAGCAGCAGATCCACTTCATGAAGAACGTCGGCCTGCTCGGCGGCCTGCTGATCGCCGCGGCCGACACCGAGGGCAAGCCCTCGCTCGGCTGGCGCGGACGCAAGGCGGCCAAGCTGGCCGCGGCGGCCACGGCAGCCCAGGCCGGCGCGATCTCCGGCACGGCCTCGGACGTGACCGGCCGGGTCTCCGGCGCGGTGCACGACGTCGGGGGCAAGGTCACCGGCTCGGCGCACGACGCGGGGGGCGCCGCCGCCGGCCTCGCCGCGGGCCTCGCCGGGATCGCTCCCGCCGCCGCCTCCTCGCGGGCGTCGCGCCGCCGCGCGGACCTCTCGTCACGCGCGGGCGAGATCTCCGCCGACTGGTCCCGCCGCGCCGCCAAGGCCCAGCACAAGGCCGAGAAGCGCGCGGCCAAGCTGCAGCAGGCCACCGAGAAGCGTGGTGCCGAGATGCAGGCGCGGGCTGCGAAGCGCAGCGCGGAGCTGCAGAAGCACACCGCGAAGCGCCTGGAGAAGGCGGCGCCGCTGCGCGACCAGGCCGGCAAGCTCGGCCACGACGTCGCCGCCCGTGCCGCCGCCGTCAGCCACGAGGTGGCGCACCAGGCCGAGGGCCTGGCCAAAGACGCGCGCAAGCGCGCCCACGCGCTGAGCCACTGACCCCACGACACCCGGCCCGGCACCGCAACTGCGGTGCCGGGCCGGGGTGTCAGAGTTGCTGGGTGAGGTTGACCGCGTTGCCGTCCGGGTCCTTCAGGTGCACGACCCGCTGCCCCCACGGCATGTCCGTCGGCGGCCCCTCCACCCGCCCCGCGAGCGCCTCGACCCGCCCGAGCAGGCCGTCCACGTCCGCGACGTCCACGCTGATCAGCATCCGCTGCCCCGCGCCCGGCTCGACCCCGGTGTCGTTCACGAGCGCGAGGTCGGAGTCGCCGATCCGGAGACCGACGAAGAACGCCGGCCCGTCCTGCGGGAACCGCTCGGTCTCCTTCGCGTCGAGCAGCTCGGCGTAGAAGCGCAGCAGGCGTGGCAGGTCGGCCGTGATGATCATCGGCTGCACGGTGCTCGGCATGGATCTCCCTACGGTCGCGGGGCAGCGGACACCGCCCCTCCCGGTGGGTTGACCGGCGGCGACGGCAGAACTCATCGCGCGCCGTGCGCTCGGCTGCTTCCAGCGCAAGATCGCCGGTTGAGTGCACCTATTGCCAGTGGCACAGCGATGAGTGCACTCGAATGGCGATCATGCCGGTGCACCGCCGCGCTGCGCGCTCGACTCGTTCGTATGCCGCAACGCTGCCTCGCCGTACGGAGCAATGCGAGCGGAATCCCGAGTCGGCCCTCGTGGATCGGGTAGCCGAGCCTCGCCCGGCAGGCGCCCGGGAAACGAATCCCCCACCGAGATCACGCGGCGCGCTCGCCGCGGCATCACAGGTCGCGTGGTGCGGCCTCGTCGTCCGCGAGGCACCACCCGGGAGCGACTGAGAAGGAGTCACGTGTCGTGAGCGATCCAGCACCGATCAATGCCGTCGACATCACCGGCTACATCATCCTGGGCACGAAGAAGCTGAACATCCACGTCACCCTCGAGGACGTCACCCAAGAGGACGTCGACGCCGAACCCGGCGATCGGGACCACACCGACGGTGAGGCCGACGACCAGATCGGCGAGGACGAGTTCGACGACGAGGAGGATCTCGACGACGAGGACGGCGAGAACGACGGGCTCGACGAGGATGGTGACGAGACCGACGGCGAGCGCGACGAAGACGAAGACGAAGACGTCGCCGGGCCCGATGACGAGGCCGATGACGAGGCCGACGACGAGGCCGACGACGAGGCCGACGACGAGACAGACGACGAGACAGACGACGAGACAGACGACGAGACAGACGACGAGACAGACGACGAGACAGACGACGAGACAGACGACGAGGACGACTGGGACGACGCCGGGGACGCGGTCGATGACGACGCGGATGTGCGGGAAGGCGGCGACGGGGAAGGCGACGACAGGGAAGGCGACGAGGACGCCGGCGATGGGGACGAGGACGAGGACGACCGGGAGATCGCACGAGCCGATCTCCGGCACCTGCTCCGCCCGCGGCCCCGACGGCTCCCGGAGGCCGCGCGTGCGGAGAGCGGGGACCGGAAGGGCGGACCCTGCCCGCGCCGGGACGTCGACGGCCCGCGGTCGCGGCCTCGCCGGCAGACCCCCGGTTCGGCGGAGCGCGACGACCAGGCGCGGCCGGCCGACTCCTCGCATCCGCGCGCGGAGCAGGCGCGAGCCGGGCGACCGGCCAGGGGGGACAGCGGCGACCGCCCCCTACCGCGCAGCGGCCGGGGAGGGGAGGGGAGGCCGCGCCGCTAGAGGTGGGCGACGTTCGTTCTCTCGCCCGGGGCGTCCGTGGTGATCCTTGCAGCGGGTCTCTCGGGCGGCTGAGAAGCGCGCGTGGCTTGTGGTCCCCGCCGGAAGATCGCCCAGGGTCTCGGCGGCCAGGCTCCACGCTGGACGCACCGGCGGCCCGGTACGAGGGCTGCCCGCCGGCACGCCCGGCGAGGAGCTGGATCCGCCGATACCCCCGGCGAACTTCCGGCGGGAACCACCAGCGAGGGTGTGATCCCCGCAGGTGGAGTTCGTCGAGCATGCCCGCGCCCATACAGCGCGTGCTTGTGGGGGCCGAGGCTTACGGCACGATTTCGGCGCCCGACTGCGCCTCCAGTTCTGCGACTGCTGCGAAAGGATCGCCGTCAACGATTCGGCATTCGGAGCAGTGCTTACCGGCAGATTCGTGGAGCGGTTCCCCGAACCGGCGCAGCCGTCGCTGTCCTTGCGTGGCGGTCGGTTCCCGCGGGTAGTTCCGCCTGCACCCCCGTGAGCGGGAGTGCGGACGCGCAACGGTGCGGAGGTGCCGATGGTCGAGCGCTCGGAGGACCAGGAGCGCGATTTCGCGTTGGGTCGGGTCATCGCGATCGTCAACGACAAGGGAGGCGTCGGGAAGACCTCGATCGCCGCGAACCTCGGTGGCCAGTTCGCGGGCGCCGGTTACCGGTGCCTCCTGATCGACCTCAACCGGCAGGCGAACCTGGCCGACGATCTCGGCTACCGCGGCTCGGACGACGACGACCAGGGCGCGGGGCTGCTGGGCAGCGTGCTCGCCGGCACGCCGCTCACCCCGGCCCGGGAGGTGCGTCCGCAGCTGGACGTGGTGTGCGGGGGAGCGCGGCTCGAGGATCTGACGCCCGTGATGGTCTCGCGCCTGCAGCACCGCGGGCGCAGGGCGTTCCGGGTGCTCGGGGATGTGCTCGCGCCGATCGCCACCGACTACGAGGTCGTGTTCATCGACTGTCCGCCGGAGTCGACGATCCTGTCCGACCTGGCGCTGGCCGCGGCCCGCTGGGTGCTGATGCCCACGAAGTCGGACGTCGGTGGTCTGGTGGGCATGGGCCTCGTCGCGGAGCGGTTCGCCCTGGCGCAGGAGATCAACCCGCGGCTGGGCCTGCTCGGGGTGGTCCTCTTCGCGACCGGCTCGCGCTCCCGCGCGATCCACGGCGAGGCGCGGGCGGCGATCGACGGGGCGTTCGGGGGCGACTCGCCGCGCTTCCACACGACGATCCGGCACGCGGAGCGCACCGCCCAGGACGCCCGCCGTCTCGGCAAGCTCGCCCACGAGCTCGAGGTCGAGGCGGCGGCGCAACCGGCGTGGTGGGAGGCGCTGCGACTGGACATCCGGACGCCCCGGGTCTCGGCCACGGCCGCGAGCGTCGCGGGCGACTACCGCGCCCTGGGCGTGGAGGTGCTCACCGCGTTGCAGACGGCCGAGGAATCCGAGCGCGCCGACGCGCCCGGCGGCGCGCCGGCATGATCTCGAGGCGTTCGGGCGACGGCCGGCGGACCACCACCGTTGACCTCTCGTCCGTCTTCGGTGCCGCAGCAGCGACGTCGCTGCACCGCGGTTCGCGTCGGCGCGGCAGGAGGAATGCCCGGGGGCTCCCGGAACCGACTTCCGACGCCGACGATCGGGCCGCCGGGTCCGTTGATGGGAAGTCGCAGATCTCGGAGGACGACGTGCACGTGCCACACAGCCGAAGTGCCCCGGCCCGCTCGGCGGCGCGGACCCCGATCAGCCCCGTTCGGACGCCGCGGCGCCCGGTGGAGGTCCGCGACCGCCGGCACGTCGACCTGCTCCTGCTCGCGACGGCGGCGACGGGCCCGGCGAACGGACGCGAGTTGGTCGACCGCGTCCGCGAGCGGAGCGGCGGCCTCTTCACGCTGCCGCTCCCCGTCGTCACCCACCAGTTGCACCGGCTCACGACCAACCGGCTGGTGCAGGTCACGGGGGACCGCGGCGCGCAGCGTCGGTACTCCCTGACCCCGCTCGGGGAGCGCGTCCTCGCGACACGACGCCGCGAGTGGGAGGCGTTCGCCCGCGGATCGACCGGGGTGCTCGACGCGGCCGAGTGACGCGCCCAGACGCCGACGACGGGCTGCTGCCCATGATCGCCCATTGAGTGCACCTACTGCTGGTGGCACAGCAGTGAGTGCACGCGAACGGCGATCAAGGCCGCCGGCCCGCCGGGCCACGGCTCACTGGTCGGCGACGAGACCCGCGGCGCAGAGCACGATCCACGCGAGCTCGGGATGGACGATGTCGGAGTGCGCGCCCGACGGTGGCCGGCCGTGCCGCACGACCCGGGCGGCGTCGATGCTGGTGAGAGCGCCCGCGGCGAAGGTGTACGGCGCCGCCGGAGCGAGCATCGCGGTGCGGTTCGGGTGCGGCTTGTGCCCGTCGAACCCGATGGCGCCCCACCGCTCCCGCAGCGACTCGACCATCGTCGCGTCCTGCCCCGCGGGCAGCGACGCCAGCGGGTAGAAGGTGCCGAGCGCGCCGTCGAAGCGTGAGTGGCAGGCGATCACCGGCCCTGCCACGCGGGCCTGCGCGCCCCGCAGCGCACCGGACCGGCCGGGGTCGTGGGGCAGCGCGTCGGCGAACGCGAACTGCGAGAACGCCCCTTGCAGCAGGACGACGGACCGCACCTGTTGCGGTGGCCGGAGCCCGCGCAGCGCGTAGGACACCAGCCTGGCCCCGAAGCTGTGGCCCACGAGGTCGACCTGCAGGCCCACCTCGAGCAGTTCGGCGACGAACGGGCCCAGCCCCCGCTCGCCGACCACGCCTGCCCGGTTGCGCATCTGCCAGTAGGTGGCCTGGCGCGCCAGCTCCTGGGTGCCGTGCCAGAGCCGCCCGATGTCCTCGGCGAGCCCGGCGGGCCCGCCGTGACCGGAGGTGGTCACACCGAGCTGCTCCAGCTCCTGCAGGTAGCTCCGCGCGACCTCGCGGGCCTTCCGGTCGGGGCCTGCGACGGCGGGGACGGCGCCCGCCCCGTCGCCGTCGTCGGCCGACGGCGCCTCGGGCGCGCCCCGCAGCAGCCCGGAGACGAGGTCGTGGGCGCGCTGCAGCCCCGCCTCGCCGAGCGGGCGGATCCGCAGCAGCTCGACGAGCTCGTCGGCGGCGGCCGGCTCGGCGTCGGGGAAGGCCCCGCGGATCACAGCAGCTGTCGCGGCACTCGGCCGGGGCGGCGGGGCGAACGCCGGCGGTGGGCTCCCGATGCCCGCCGCGCCACCGCGGTCGAGGTCGGGCAGGAGGCCGGCGTCGAAGTCCGGCTCCGGCTCGTCCTCCCACCGCGTCGACGGCCACCGCACGCCGAGCAGCCCGAGCGTGCGACCCGGCCGGGTGCGTCCCGCGAGGAGCGGCGGGAACAGGCCGAAGAAGCGCTCGTACAGCCGCCGGGCCGTGGCGGTGTCGTTGTTCCAGCCGTGCGCGAGCACCACGACGTCGGTGACGCCCTCGGCCAGGAGGCCGGCGACGGCGGCGTGGGCGGCGGTGCGGTCGACGTCGCCGTGGGCGTCGAACGGGACCTCCCGGAACGGCAGGCCGGCGATGCGATCCATGTCCTCGTTCCCCTCTCTAGACCGACTGCAGGGCGCGCATCAGGTCGACCAGGCCCGCGCCCTCGAAGTAGCGCTCCCGCCCCAGCGCGGTGGCCGTGCGGCAGAAGATGGTCTTCACCCGCTCCGGTTGGCCGACGAACTCGGGGCGGACGGAGAGGAATGCCGCGACGGCCCCCGACACGTGCGGGGCCGCCATGCTGGTGCCGCTCTCCTCGACGTAGAGCGCCACGTGCGGGGGCCGCCCGCCGGCCATCCGCGCCGCGGCCGTCGCACCCGCGGCGCACGAGGCGATCCGCTCGCCGGGGGCGACCAGGTCGGGTTTCGCCCTGCCGTCGCCGGTGGGTCCCTTGGACGAGAAGTACGACACCCCGTACGTGTGCGGCCGGTCCCGGTGCGTCGCCCCCACCGTGATCGCCCGCTCGGCGTTGCCGGGGTCGTTGATCGTCATCCCGATCCCGGTGTTCGTCTGCCGGACGAACGCGCTGAGGCGCCCGTACCCGGTGTTGCCCGCGGCGACGACCACGACGACGCCCGTGCGCACCAGGCGGTCGACCTCCCGGCACAGCGGGCTCTGGCCGCAGGCGAACCACTTCGGGTCGAACTCGTAGCCGATGCTGATGTTGACGCCGTGGATGCGCATGAGGCGGTCGCTCGCCGCGTTGACCCGGCGCACGTACCGCAGCGCGGCGATCACGCGGCTGGACTCCGCGTCCTCCTCGGGCGGTAGCGCCTTGAGGCTCACCAGGCGCGCCCGCGGCGCGATGCCGGCGAGGAGCTCGCGGTCGAACGTCCGCTGCGCCACCGTGCCAGGGGCGCCCTGCTCGGCGTCGGCGAACTGGTCGCGCAGCACCTCGACCCGCACAGCGCTGTCGACCGGCGGCGCGGTGCCGGCGATGATGCCGGCGACGTGTGTGCCGTGCCCCCGCTCGTCGACGAGCGCCGAGCCTGCGGTCTCGGGGCCGGGCTCGAGCGAGACCGTGAAGTCGCGGTGCATGTCGCGGACGTCCTCGTGGTCGACCGTGAGGCCGTGCTGGAAGTGCGGGTGGGTGCGGTCGATTCCGGAGTCGACCACCGCCCACACCACGCCGTCCCCGAGCGCGCTGAACGCCCGGCGGGCGGCGTCCGCCTTGACCGCGCGGCAGGACGAGTCGATCAGCGGTTGCACCGGGAAGTCCGGCCACACCCGGTGGATCGCGCGCTCGCGCAGCGTCGGTGCCCCCGCCGCGTCCCGCTGCAGCAGCGCGCGCACGTCGTTCATCGACAGGCGCATCGCCACCAGGTCCTCGGTGAGCGGGTCCACCCGTCCCGGGCCAGCGCCGACGACCTCGCGCAGCCTGCCCAGCGCCTCCACCACCCCGCCCGGGTACCGCACGTTCAGCTCCACCAGCACCGGGATGACCGCGGCGTCGTCGACGGGCAGGCCCATGCGGGCCCGTTCGTCGGGGTCGAGGAGCGGTTCGGCCATGACGCTGGGCCGCACCAGCGTCCGGTCCTCGGGCTGCTTCGTGACGGTGGCCCGCTCGCCCGGCGCGGCGATCCGCTCCTGCGCCTCCTGGGCCACGGACCGCCCGGCCGCGGTGAGCTCCCAGCGCCGGCTGTCGACCCGGACCCATTGCGCGGCGATCAGTCGGCGCAGTGCCACGTAGAGGCGGCGGACCCAGATTTCGGGGCGTGCGCCAGCCTCCTCCTCGAGCTCTGTCTCCTCGAGGTCCTCCACGGTGAGGTCCAGCCGGGTGTCCTGCCGGATGCCGTCCACGACCTCGGGCTGGCTCGCGGAGCCGTCGCGGGCGAGCAGGGTGACGAGGATGTAGTCACCGAGGCGGTAGACCGGGGTGAGCGCCATCGCGTCGACCTCCCCTCCTCACGACGGCCGCGCGGCGGCTCCGCCGCGACGAGCGCGGCGGAGCCGTTCGGATCGCTCGGTCACATCCGGGCGGCTTCCAGCACCTGCTTGCTGAACGACGCGACGACCTCCCGGGCCAGCGGTCCACCCGCAACGGCGTCACCGAGGGACCGCACCGGCATGGCGGCGGCCATGGCCGGCGCCTTCGTCAGCGTGCTGTAGATCTGCGTCCCGATCTCGAGGGCCACCGGGATGAGGTCCATCCAGCCCTTGGCGTCCGGGTCGTCGAGGCTGGGCATCCGGGTCCCGTTGTCGGATTCGACGAAACCCTCCTTGGTGGCCGCGTTCAGCACCTGGCTCCCGAGGTTGAGGACGATCGGGATGAGGTCCAGCCAGCCCTTCGTGGATTCCGCCGAGATGTCCTTGGGTAGCGCCACCTGCTTGCTCGGCGGCAGCGCGCCCTCCTTGCTGAGCGCGTCGTACACCTGGGCGCCGAGGCTGATCGCGAGTGGGATGAACTGCAACCACTTCTCGTTGCCGGTCGCGTCCCGGGTGGCCACGAGCTTCTGCCCGGACGCGTTCTCGATCTGGTAGCCCTCCTTCGACAGTGCGTCCACGACCTGCAGTCCGAGGTCGACGACGATGGGGATGAACTCCAACCACTTCTCCTGGGCACCGTTGGTGCTCTGCGGCATTCCCTTCTCCTTCCAGATGTTGTCGAACGAGAGTCCGAGCCGGTCCATCCAGGTGCTCCCGGAAGGCTGGGCCGGTGCCTGCTGCGGCAGCGGCGCCGCGCCGGCGACCGGTGCCGCGACGGTGAGGGGACGCTGCCTCTGGAACGGCAGCGAGGCGGTTCCGGCCACGAAGAAGTTCGGTGACTGGGTGGGGGGCAGCAGCGCTGCGATCGCGTCCCGGAACGCCGGGTGGTCGCCGGTGAAGCCGTCTTGCCACACCTGCAGCAGCTTCTCGGTGAACAGCCCGTTGACCGAACCGTCCAGCGACACCTGGTTGTCCTGACACCCGCTGATCAGGATCACGGACGCCTTCGCCGTGACGTCCTTGGCGCGCGGGATGCCGTCGTAGAACGCCTGGTTGTCCAGGTAGACCTGCGCCTGCGTCAGGAACGGCAGTTCCTTCGTCACCGGCTGGGGGACGTCCAGGCCGCCGAGGTCGCGCGCGAGCACGGGCAGCGCGTTCAGCGTGGCCCGGCGCGTGCTGTCGTAGAGGGAGCCGTCGAAGTCCTTGATCACCGTGCCGCTGTGGCAGCTGTCGGAGAGGACGAAGATCCGCACGCCCGCCGCGAACTCCGACCAGAGCAGGTTCAGCTCGTCGTCGAGCAACTGCCGGTCGTAGAGCACCCACGTCTCGTTCTTGGCGTCGACCTCCACCCCGCTCGGATCCGGCACCTGCCCGCCGTGCCCGGAGTAGGTGAGGAAGAGCAGGTCCTCGCCCTGCAGGCGGGCAGCCGCCGCCCGGATCGCCCCCGCCACCGCGCCCGCCGTCGCCGCGGGGGAGAGCAGCATGGTCGAGGCGGACATGTCGAACCCGGCCGCCTCAGCCAGCCCGCGCATCGACCGCGCATCGTTCTCGCAGCCGCGCAACGTGAGCGGCGATCCGTAGACCCCCGGATCCACGTTGTTGATCCCGACCTGAATGGAAATACCTCGCGCCATGCCGTCCTCCAGTCTCTCCACAACCCGGATGACAGGCCGACACCGATCGAAGGCGCGACGGCCCGCCGAAATGCACGTGCGACACCCGGCACCGATATGTGCCGGCGGAGTCAGATATGCGGTTCCGGGGTCACAGCGAGTCCGCGAACCGGTACCGCCCGATCGAGGCGACGGACAGAGTCGCGCAGGAACGGTCTCGCCGTCTGCCCGCCACCCGGGCGACTCACGTTGAGCGCAACAGAGCGCGCCGACGCTGGGCGCTGCGGCTCCGATTGTCACCGTCCGACACCGGAAAGCGCTTAATGGCGCTCCGGGATGACGTGTGCGTATTCGACAGCGACGCGGGAGAATACCGGTGACCGAAATTCTCGGAGGTACGCACTTGTGCGTAGGCCGAGCGGCGGCCGGACGGCTGTGCCACGAGATCGGGTCACCGGTGGCCGCGGCCGGCCCCGAACGGCCCATCGCGCCCACGCACCGTCAACCGCCACGGCCGGCGGCGGGAGAGCCACGGTCCCTGGTCAGTCGCCCGGACGAGCGTGACGTCGATCTCCTGCGTCGGTCCCGACGGCGGTCGGGCGCGGTAGTCTCGCCTGTCCCCGGGGGCGGTAGCTCAGCTGGTCAGAGCAGCGGACTCATAATCCGTCAGGTCGAGGGTTCGAACCCCTCTCGCCCCACACATTCCCGCTGGTCAGGACCGCTTTTCCGGTCCGCCAGTGGATCAAGGAAGATCGTTTCCCTCTCAGATCCCCTCCAGCGGCGGGATTACTCGTCGCGCTCGCGCAACTCCCGCATCTGGCGCCGGAGGTCTTCCAGGCTCCAGCGCAGGTGTCCCGTCGGCAGCGTCAGCGTCGGCCGCAGGAGCCCGTCCCGGGCGTAGCGCGCGAGCGTGCCGCGGGAGATGCCGAGGTGCTCCGCCGCCTGCGCGGTGGTGAGCAGCTTCTCCGGGCGGTCCACTCCCTGACGGTATGTGCGCCAACCAGCACGAACGGCCCTGGCAGCACGTTCGGTACATCTGGACCGCTTGGACGTATTAGAGCAGTTGTCCGTTTCGGAGTACCGTCCGGCCCGTGGCACAGGGGAGCTGGGCGGAGTTCGTGTTGGAGCTGGCGACGCGGCGGGACGTGATCGAGCGGCTCATGGCGGACCACCGCCCGAACGCCGCCGGGTTGTGCGTCAAGTGCACGACGCCGGGGCGGGGGACGCCGAGAGCGGCGTGGCCGTGCTCGTTGTGGACGCTCGCCGACTCGGCGCGGCATGCGCGGGCGGAGCGGAGCTAGCCGCCGGGCGCGGCGTGTCGGTTCCCGCGCCTGCGGGCAACGGTCCGTACGGTGGGCATCGCAGCGCAAGTTCCTAGCTGCTGGCTAGCGAGACGTCGAGATCGCACCCACCAGTCGGGTCCGAGCCGCCTGGCCCGATCCTCGCCGTTCCACCCTTCGCTAGGCACCCCAAGGCATGGCACGGAAGTGCGCGCGCTCTCGGACGGCGTGCGGGACCCGTCCGTCTTCTTTGCCATGGGAGTGACCGCACATGAACCTGTCCGACTGGCGCGTTGTCGCCGTCGTCTTGACCTTCCTGCTCGCGCTCGTTCTGGTGCTGACCGGGAACGCCGCGATGCTTCCGGACCTGGCACGCGAGGTTCGCCCGTAGACGTGCGAGAGCCCCGGTGACCGTCCGAGGAGACGGGCCGGGGCTTTCGTGGGCGTACGGAGCAGATCAGGCTGCGCTACTCGTCGTCCTGCTCTTCGAGCTGGGACAGCAGCTTCGCCTTCTGCTCAGGAGTGAGCGTCTCGATCTTCTCCTGCAACTGGCGCGTCGATGGGTCGAGATCGCGGAGCATCTGGCGCAGGTTGGCGTCGGTAGACGTTCCCGAACGGACGTTGATGTGGATGCCGTTGTTCGGCAGGTCCGGGTCGGCGCCAACGATGTGGATCCGGCCGTCATCCCACAGCCAGGCCTTCGCGAGGAAGGTCGCGCTCGGGTGTTTCGTGCGGGGGTTGAACGTAGCCATGACGTTCTCTCTCGCTCTCTGGTAGGCGCCGGTTGGCGCGGAGCCCGGTACCGCCGGGTCGGTGGTTCGTCTGAGCAGTCGCACGGCTCGGCGCGCTTGTTACTTAGCGCTACGGCGCCGCTCTGCGAGGTTGATGACCTCTCCCCCCTCTCGGGGGGCGGGGGCGGTCGGCCGGGCGAGCGGGACGGCCTTGCCGTCCTCCTCGTCGATGTAGTCCGCGTAGATCGTCAGCGTCGTCACGTAGCTCTCGTGCTGGGAAGCCCTCTAACGTGCCGGAGGTGTCCGAAGAGTTCCTGACGACCGCTGAGGTCGCGCGGCGCCTACGGCTGTCCAGGAAAACCGTGTACCGCTACGTCCGCGACGGGAAGATCCGGCCGGACCACACACTGCCGGGCGGCGAGCACCGGTTTGTGCTCGATCAGGTTCTAGAGCAGCTCCGATCCCTGCGGCCCAAAGACGGCTGAGCCTGCCGGGCCGGATCCAGGAAATCGGCCACCGCGCAGAACCCGGGGAGAGTCGTTCCTAGCGCCGGCTGTGGCTCCCGCACGGTCATCGGCGCCCGAGGCTGAAGGCGCCGGTGCCCGACCCGCCGTCGGCGCCCGACACCGCCCGCCTTCTCGATGCCGCGTTCGAGATGGACGACGACTGGGGAACGCTGGTGTGGGTCGTCATGACGACAGGCATCCGGCGCGGCGGGGTGTGCGCTCTCCGGTGGCGGCATGTCGATCTCGACGGCGAGACGATCGAGATCCTTCGCGCCGACACCCTGCACGGGGTGTCGGCGTCGAGACGGGCACCAAGACCCACCAGATGTGCCTCTGTCTTCAGCGGTCTGCGATCGACCGAACCACACATCGTCCACGCGACACGGGTCGCCGATAGCCTCGCGGAAACGCACGGGTGGTCGTCAAGGCTGCGCTATGACGTCTGCCGCGGCCTGATCATCGCCCTGGGTTGCCGGCCGCCGGACGAACCCGTTCGACACTCCGAGTTGGTTACCGCTGACCGCCACTTTCCGTGTCAAGCGCCGAGCACGTCGCGGCAGTGCGCTCCGCGAGGCTGAACTGCTGCACGACGATCGCGCGTTGGCGTCAGGAACGAAGGGTGCGCAGGCCGGTGCGGATTTCGCTGACCAGGATCTCGGGCTGTTCCAAGGCCGCGAAGTGCCCGCCCTTGTCGGCCTCGCCGTAGTGGATCAGATTGCTGTAAGTGTCTTCGATCCAGCTTCGTGGCAGGCGTGGGATGTCCCTCGGGAAGACGGTCACCGCGACCGGAAGCGTCAGCTTCGGGCCGGCGAGAGTGCCCGATTTGTTCTCCCAGTAGATGCGGCCGGACGATGCTGCGCTGTTGGTGAACCAGTAGAGGGATATCGCGTCGAGCATGTCGTCCATGCTGAGGGTGTCCTCGGCGAGCCCGTGGTTGTCGGTCTTGGACTGGAACTTCTCGTAGATCCAGACTGCCTGACCAGCGGGAGAGTCCGCCAGGGCGAATCCGACAGTCTCCGGCTTCGTGCCCTGAAGGTGGTTCGACCCACCGAGATCGCCGGTGTAGAGGGCGAGGGTCTCCACGGCGTAGCGCTGTTCGGGCGACAAGGTGTCGGGTATCTGTGCGGGAAAGGCGTACTGGGTGTTCAGGTGAATTCCGAGAAGCCCATCAGGTTGCATGGCCCCGAGGGCGGTGGTGACGACGGCACCCCAATCGCCGCCTTGCGCGGCCCATCTCGTGTAGCCGAGACGCTTCATCAGTTCCACCCACGCGCTTGCGATGCGCGATACAGTCCACCCGGTTTCCGTGGGTTTCTGGGAGAACCCAAATCCGGGGAGTGACGGGACGACGACGTCGAATGAGTCGGCGGCATCTCCTCCGAACGATACCGGATCGGTCAGCGGGCCGATCAGCTTCAGGAACTCGACGATCGAACCCGGCCATCCGTGCGTGAGTATCAGTGGCATCGCGTTGGGATTCTTGGACCTGACGTGGATGAAGTGGATGTCCAGCCCATCGATCTCGGTCAGGAATTGGGGGAAGCGATTGAGCTCGGACTCGAAGCGCCGCCAGTCGTAGTCGTGCTCCCAGTAGTCGACCAGGGATCTGGCGTTCTCTACGCGAACCCCTTGCGACCAGTCGCCCACCGTTTCCGGATCCGGCCATCGAGTTCTGGCCAGTCGCTGCTTCACGTCGCCGATCTCCGAATCCGAGATCGAGACGGTGAACGGGCGGACGAGGGTCGAGGTCGGCGGCGTCGGTGCGGTCATCGCGTCTTCTCTTCTCCGGGGCGTCGAAGCACAGTGCAACCCACCGTTGCACACCGGTGTGCAGTCTACTTCGTTGCACACCAGTGTGCAACCATGGTGTCGTGCCCACCGAGTCCTCCCGTGTGCGCTCGATGAACGAGACACGCGATCGCATCCTCGACGTCGCCCTCGATGTGCTGGGAGAGAAACCTGACGCCGGAATGGGTGACATCGCCTCCGCTGCCGGCGTCGTCCGTCGCACGGTCTATGGCCATTTCCCGACGCGCCTCGACCTGGTTCGGACACTCACGGAACGAGCCGTCACCGAGGTGACAGCCGTGCTCACCGAGGTCAACGCCTCTGACGCAGAAGCGGACGCGACGTGGGTCGAGTTCATCGCCCGCGTCTGGCCGGTGGCTCACCGGTACCGAGTGCTGTTGGCGCTGCGCCGTGGCGAGTACGGCGAGGCGATCCACGGCCTGCTCGGGCCAGTCGATGACCTCCTCGCCGACCTCGTGAAACGGGGCCAGGACAGCGACGTGTTCGCACAGCACCTGCCGGCCGGCATTCTGAGCCAGGTTGCCTACGGCGTCGTGTTCGCCATCGCGGACAGCGACCTGTCGAGCGAGACACTCGGCGCCCGAGCAGCGACGATCACCAGCTTGCTGATGCTGGGAGTCCCCGAGACGCGCGCAATCGCTCTTGTGGGCGACCAGCCCTGACTCGCAGCACTCGGAGACGTTCACCGATCCGCAGAGACCGGCAGCGACTCTTGCCGCCTCGCTCACACCCGCAAGAAACGAACCAACCCGCAGTGATCGCGAGCTGGTCCGACCAGTGGGGCCAGATCAGGGCCGCCCTGCCCGGCAACGTGATCACCGGGTGGGGCCTCCAGTGACCGCCATGGTGGGGCCACCGCAGAGCCCGTGGTCGAGACCGCACCCGCACCCCTCACTGTTCCTCGACACGCCGTCGAACCCGTCGCCTGGACCGAACGCGACCACCGGCCCACGTTCCGCATCCGACCCAATGCTCGAACACGAAAAGAAGACCCTCAGCAAGCACGATCGGCGGTTCAGACCTGTCCGTATCCGCCATCGGCCTGGTAGTCGGCGCCGTTGACGTGGGAAGCGGCGTCCGAGGCGACGAAAGCGATGACCGCGGCGACCTCCTCCGCGGTGCCGGCCCGGGTCATCGGCGTCCCGGCTCCCATCCTCGAGAAGAACGCCTTCCGCGCCTCGTCGCCCGGGGCGAGCTGCGCGATGCCGGGCGTGTCCGTCGGGCCTGGACTCACCACGTTCACCCGGATCCCCCGCGGGCTGAGCTCCAGAGCCCACGTACGGGCCAGCGCACGGACCCCGGCCTTGGACGCTGCGTAGACGCTCTGCCCGCGCGACGCCTTGTGCGCGGCCATCGACCCGACGAGCACCACGGCACCCCCGTCGACCAGCAACGGCAGCGCCTTCTGGACTGTCATGATCGTCCCAGCCACGTTGACGCCGAACACGGTGTCGATGATCTCCGTGGTGATCGAGCCCAGCGGGGCGGGCACGATCGCCGCCGCGTTGGCGATGAGCACGTCCAACCGGCCACTGCGCTCCTGGACCTGCGTGAAGAGCCGGTCGAGATCGTCGACGGAGGCCGAGTCGGCCTGGACACCGATGACGTCACCGGGGATGTCCGCCGCCGCCGCCTTCACGCGATCCCCGTCCCGGCCCGTGATGTAGACGGCGCCGCCGCGTGCGGCGATCTTCCGTGCCGTGGCGTGGCCGATACCGGCGCTGCCGCCCGTCACGACCGCGATCTTGCAGTCGAATGTGTCGCTCATCGAGATCTTCGTCCGTTCATGCTCGGAAATCACCAGCGATCCGAGCATGAGCCTCTTCCGATACCGGTGCTGAGAGCCTGGTCATACCGGTACTGACACCACCCGGCTACCGGCTGCCGGCTCCGGCACGATGGTGGCGTGACAGTCACCGCACACGGTAGGGAACTCGGGTCGTTCCTGCGGTCACGACGCGAACGGATCACACCTGCCCAGGTCGGCATCCCGCCCGGCACCCGGCGGCGCACCCCGGGGCTCCGCCGCGAGGAGGTCGCCCAGCTCGCCGGGGTCGGCATCACCTGGTACACCTGGCTCGAACAGGGCCGGCCGATCAACGCCAGCGGACAGGTACTCGCCGCGGTGGCGCGGACCCTGCGCCTGACCGACGCCGAACGCGACCACCTCTACCGCCTGGCGGGGGTCCCCCAGCCCTTGGCCGGCGTGGAACCCGCGCTCGACATCCCGGATGAGCTCCACGCCATTGTGCGGGCCCTGGACCCGCTGCCGGCGGTTCTGGTCAACGCCCGCACGGACGTCCTGGGCTGGAACCGGTCGTACGGTGCCCTGCACCATCACCTGGTCAGCGCGCCGGCCGCCGAACGGAACACCATCTGGTACCTGTTCACGGCGCTGCAGGAGCACAGCCGCATCCTCAACCGCGACGAACAGGCACCGGAGGTCGTGGCCGGCTTCCGCTACAGCTACAGCCAGCACCTCAACGATCCGCAATGGCGCGATTTCGTCGCCCGCCTGCGCGACGCGAGCCCACTGTTGGCCCGCTTGTGGGACACCGAAGACGTGGCCCCACCCCGTCTGTGCGACAAGCACTACGGCTTCCCGGAGATCGGGGAAATTCGTATCCGCTCCACCGGCATGGCCCTTGTCGACCACCCCGGCATCCGGATCGTCGTCCACACCCCCGCCGACGATTGCAGCCGTGAACGCATCGATCGCGTCCTCCGTCGAGCGGCGGCCCGATGAGTGCCCGTCGATCGTGAAAGGCTGGGTCAGCGCATCGATGAGCCCTCGATCCACAACTACGCCGATCAATCGCAACGAGCTTCAGGTGGGTCGACCGTGTTCGATCAGGGATGGTCCAGCCCTCTGGAGCAGCCACGAGGCGGAGCGGTTCTGCCGGAATTCCCGAGGACCCGGTCACCAGGTGGCCAGGATGAGCACATCGGTGACAATCGCGATGTCAACCGCGAGGAGCGCGATCGCCAGCGCGTGCCCATCGCGCCTCGTGGCTCACGTGCTCACGGCTCGCGGACCCAGCGGCAGCGAGAACCTCGGTAGTGGGTGCCCCGGTGTGGCCGATTCACGGCTTCCCGGACGTACCACCAGGCGTCCGCCTCTGTGTCGGCCCACCCGTGGGAGCTCTTCCCGTCGCCGGCGACCACGGCCCAGCGGTACCGGCCGGTGCGCTCGTTGAAGTTGACGCTGCCGCGTTGCTGAGACTCGATCATGAGTCGCGCCTCCGCTTCGTCTGCCGCCTCGCCCATGGCCATGCCGCCATCCCTTGTCACCGTGATCCAGAACGCCACCTGGTCATAGTAGGTCAAACCTGGACATCTGCGGAACTACCTGCGACTACCTGGACAGACCCGGCCGAACACGGTCCGCACTGACCTAACGTCGCGGGCGTGCCGCCCGCCGAGTACCTGACGACCCCGGAGCTGGCGCGTGCGCTGCGGCTCTCGGAGAAGTCGATCCGGCGGTACCACCAGGACGGGAAGATCACGCCTGCCTACACGACCCCTGGCGGGCAACACCGGTGGCTACTCGATGACGTCCTTGCTCAGCTACGGGAGTTCCGCCCCAACGCGGACTGAGCCGTAGCAGCCTCACCAGGGTGCTTCCCCCGGCCGCTCGCAAGCGGGAGGGGAGCGTGTACCGCTTGCAGGGCGTCGATCCGTCGCAACAGGTCCTCGACAACTCCGACGACATCGACGCGCCGTCGCCGAGCTGCGCCGCATGGACACCGTCGGAACACCGATCACCTTCGACATCGTCGCCCACGAGGCCGGAGAGATCGAGCGCCTGCGAGCACGCGAGCGTCCCGCGCCCGACTCGGCCGTTCCGGATCGGCAGCGCGCCACCGTCGCCTCCCCGCGGCGCCGCCTGGGATCGGCCACCGAACGCATCCGGCACCTCGACGCCGACAACCAACGGTTCCGCGCCATGCTCGCCGAAGCCCTCGGCGGGCGCCGACCGCTGGAGCGATGATTTCGCGCGCTTCGCGCCGTCTGCTCTCGTTGAGCAGACCACCCGACCTGGAGGCCGATCAGATGGGCAAGATCGTGACGGGGCTCTTCACCTCGCTGGACGGCATCGTGGACGCCGACGACGACTGGCAGTTCCCCTACTTCGACGAGGAGCTCTTCGCGCGCGTCCTGGCCGGTTGGCGCAGTGCCGCCACGCTGCTGCTGGGCCGGCACTCCTACGAGGGCTACGAACGACTGCGCGTCGAGCACCCCGACTCACCGATGCTCGCCTTCCTGGACGCGACACCGACCTGCGTCGTGTCCTCGACACTCACCCACGCCCGGCGTGACGGCGTGACGATCATCGGTGGCGATCCTGAGCGGATCGCGCAGCTTCGGGCCGAGAGCGAGGGGAACGTCCTGGTGCTGGGCAGCCCCACGCTCGTGCGGTGGCTGCTGGCGAACGACCTCCTGGACGAACTCAACGTGACCGTGCTGCCGATCGTCGTCGGCGAGGGTCCTCGGCTGTTCGACGACATGCCCACCCAACGCCTGGCGCTCCGACTCACCGGGTCCGAGGCGCTCCGCAGCGGAGCGCTGGAGCTGCAGTACGCCCCCACCACCCGATGATCTCGAACCCCACGCCCACGCGCTGCCCAGTACGCGGCCGCAGCCGGTTCGTGGCCGGGATGTCGTCAGGGGCGGTCACGGCCCGATCCGGCCGGCCGTGGGCGACGCCGCCATAGCGCGACCGACCCGATCGGTCTGTGCCAGCACGTAGGCCCGCAGGTCCGTGTCGTCCCGTTCACGGGCGCCACGGCCCAGGATCTCCAGCTCCTCCAGGGCGCTTTCGGGGTCGCCCAGCCGCTGGTAGCACTCGACGAGCAGCTTGCGGTTCCGGTCGGCCATCGACGGGGTGTCGAGGTTTCCGCGTTCCCGCAGCGTGTCGAGCCAGGCGGCGTTGATGTCGGCGGCGTCGACCGCCTCGTCGAGGCGATCGGCGGCGAAGTAGGCCTGGGCGAGCCAGAACCAGTGCTCGGCGGGCACCCCGCCGGGGCGTTCCTCGGCGACCAACTGCTCGAAGCCGGGCAGCGCGTCCGCTACCCGGCCGTTCGCGATGAAGCCCCGTGCCTGCGCGTAGCCGAAACACACCCGCACCCAGCGCGGCGTGTTCGGAGGGAGCTGGGCGATCTGCGCGTCGATCTCCCGGTCGTAGGCGGCGGTGCTGCCCGCGTCGACGTGAGCCGTCTCGATGATGTCGAACGCCCGAACCGCGCTGTCCAGCCAGCCCGCGGCGAACGAGGCGTCGCGCAGCGTCGTGGCGAGCGCGACGACCTGCTGGAGCGGCTTCTTCTTATGGCGCAACGCCCGCTGCACCTGCTGGTGCGCGATCTTCGCGACGGTGTGGGGATCGCCGGAGTTGGCGGCGTGGTTGGCGGCGCGGGCCAGCGCCTTATCGGCCGCACGCTGATTCGAACGCATCACCACGAGGGCGAGTGCGAGCTCGCCGAGGGCGATTCCCCGCTGGTCGCCCAGCTTGTGCAGGTTCTTGCACATCGTGGTGACGAGCCCCTTGGCCGTGTCCTCCTGGCCGGAGGGGCCGTCGGTCAGCCACACCGCGACGTCGCAGAGGCAGAGCATCATGCCGAGCATGTCGTCCGCGGCCTTGTACTGCCCGGCCGCCTCGTGCAGAGCGGCTCCCGCTTCCGGGCTGTCGTCCATCATCGCCAGCAGGTGGGCGCGGCGGGGAGCCAGGTGCGGCGGCGGCTGCCCGAGCGCCCGGAGGTGGTCGCGGGCCACCGCAGGCTGCTCACGGTGGAAATGCCACTCGGCCCGCGTCAACAGGTCCTCGGCCGGCAGGCCTGCGGGAATCGGGAGGTGGATCCGGAAGGCCACGCTACCCACCCGGACCCGCCCGACCGGCTGCGAGGCGAGCCGGACGCGCACCTGATCGCCCTGGGCGGTGGCGCCGTTGCGGGCGTCGAACTGCGCCGCGAGATCCAGCGCGATGCCGCGCATCCGCTCGAGCAGCTGGGCCGCGGTGACGTGCTCGTCCTGGTCCTGCTTGCTCCAGCGGACGGGCTCGTCGCCGCGGCCCGCCTGGACCATCTGCTGCATCAGCACGGCCACGGAGGTGGCGAAGCCCATCCGCCCGGTCGGCCGGTTCAGGGTGTCGAAGCCCCACATCATCGCGCTGACCTTTTCGAGACCCGCGTCGAGGTTCCCGGTGAGCGCGCAGAACTCGATGAGCTTGCCGCTGTACTCGAAGCGGTACACGCCACGGAAGATGTTCCGCTGGGCCCGCCGGAACGCCTGCCGGGCCTCCGCGTGCCTGCCCAGCCGCGCCAAGGGGAGCAACATGTCGATCCACACCGGCACCGGGGGCACGCCGAAGGTTCGCGCGCCGGCCAGCACCGGGGCGGCCACCACGTATGCCGCCGCGTCGGCGCCGCGGTCGGTGAGCCGGTCGACTTGAAGGGCGAAGTCCCACAGATCCGGTCCTGGACCGCCCGCGGCCATCCACTGCCGGAAGTAGTGCTCTTCCTGCTGCCAGTCCGCGGCGATGTGTGCCACGGAGCGGCGGGTCTCGTACACCTCACGCAGGTTCTGGCCCGCCGCCTGGTAACGCTGTTCGACGTCGTCGAGCGCCGCGTAGATCTGGGGCAGGCTGATGGCGGGGAACTCGGCCATCGTCTGGATGATCCAGCAGTACCAGGAGCGCAGCGACGCCTCTTCGCCCGGGCTGAACTCCCGCTTTTGGGCGTCGTGCTCGGACAGGCAGCGGGAGAACAGGGGGAACGCCTTGTCCCACTGCCGGCCCACGCAGTACGCGCTCGCCAGGGCACGCCGGGCGGCGAACGCGATCCGGGAGAAGCCTCCGGCGTCGGCGTGGCGGACGACGTCCTCGAGCTGCGCCTGCTGCGCCTCGTACGAGTCCGTCGCCTGCGCTGCCGCCAACGCGGCCCACAGCTGCGGTTCGTTCTGGGTCATGCACCTTCTCCCGGCCGTATGGTCCAATCCAGCAGCCCGAGGAGGGCCTGGTTGAGCACCGCGCTGTCCTCGGCGTGCAGCGGGTGTTGTCCTTGCAGCAGTGCCTGCCCGTACAGCGCCTGCACGCCCAGGCCGGCCAGGTTCGCATCCGGCAGCTCGGTGATGCGGCGGACCACCGGGTTGGCCAGGTTCAGCACCAGCTGGGGCCGGTCGTCGGCCGGGTGGGGGCCGTCGACGTTGGCCAGCACCCCGGACCAGAGATCGCCCGCCGACTCGCGCGCCGCGGACATCTCGCCCGCGTGCACCGCGGCCCGGCTCACCAGGTACAGCGCGGGAACCCCGGGCGGGTCGAAGGTGCGTGGGAGCACCGCGCACCGCTGCCGGCCGAGCAGGTTCTCGGCGAGGGCGACGAAGGGCCGCAGCCGTTGCGCGGTGACCGGATCCGGCGGTGCGAAGCTCGTGGTCAGGTCGGCCGGCTCGAGGTGCTGCACCCGTACCGCCGGGTCCAGCCGCGGCACCCGCTTCATGATCTCGATGTCGTAGGTGTAGCCGCCGTTGACCAGCCCGATGCCCTGGGCGGCGGCCACCGCGGCCAGCTCGCGGAACTCGGCGGCGGTCACGGTGTAGCGGATCGTCGGATTCGTCCGGCGGAACTCGGCGAGGGTCCGTGGCCCGAGGTTGGTCTCCATGTGCCACCAGCGGTCGACCACGCCGAGCATCGCGTCGTCGTGCACGGCCAGCGCCTTCACCCCGAGGTGGTGCACCTGCAGGAACTGCTGCAACCGCTGCGGCTGCGTTGCCGACAGGGCCACCAGCCAGTCCCGTAGCTGCGCGCCGATGGCATCGCGGGTGTCGGCGAGCAGGTCGTCGTCGTAGAGCGACTCCCGGCTGGCGGTGGGCCGGAGCTCACTGGTGTCGACCACGCACCGCACGAAGAACGCCCACTCCGGCAAGAGGTCCTGCACGTTCTGGCCGAGCAGCATCCGGCGCAGGTACACCCGGTGACCGCCGCGCTCCGTCGGGTTGACGGCCACCGGCAGCACGAACGCCACCCCGGACAGGCCGGCCTGTGGCACCCGCAGGTCGATCGCGTCGAACGGGGTGAACCCGAACAGGCTCTCCCCGTAGGCGCGCAGCGCGGCGGTCCGGTCGTGCGGGGTCCCGTACGGGCGTTGCCACGGCAGTTCGTCCTCGCTCACCACCTGCCCGTTCACGGTGACCGGCACCGGCAGCAGGCCCCCGAACGCGGTGGCGAGCTCGGTGACGACGGGCGCACCCAGCCAGTACTCCATCCCGCGGCGCGGAGCCAGGGTCACCGTCGTGCCGGGCTGCGGACGCTCGTTGTCCGCGGGCGTCACCGTGTAGTGGCCGTCGGCGAACCCGGTCCACACGACGGTCGGCCCGCCCTTCGCCGACCGGGTGGTGACACGCACCTGGTCGGCCACCAGGAAGCAGGACAGCAGCCCGATGCCGAACTGGCCCAGGAACTCGTGCCTGGCGAACCCGAAGTCGTCGCGCTTGGAGCTGCGCCCGATCGTGGCGAGCAGCTCGTGCACCTCGTCCTCGGTCAGCCCGATCCCGCTGTCGTGCACCTCCAGCACCTCGCCCGCGACGACGGCGACGGCCGCTGGGGCATCCGGATCGACCAGCCGACGAGCGGCGATGGCGTCGACGGCGTTCTGCAGCAGCTCCCGCACGTAGACGCGGGGGCCGGTGTAGAGGTGACGGCTGAGGAGGTCCACGACGCCGCGCAGATCAACTTGAAACGTGTGCTCCACCAACAGTCCTTCCGGCCTCCTCCGGGCGACCGATCATGTCACGCAGCTCCCCGCTGCCGGACCGAGCATGTCGCGGACGGTTCGTGGAACAAGATTCCGTTGTTGTCCTCTCTGCGGAACTGACGCCGGGCCGGGTGGTGGCCGGTCACAGCCGCCGATGGGCGGATGCGACCGGTGCGAACCTCGGGGCACGGTGACCCGGCGCCGTTCGACACGGTGTGCGGCTCGGTCGCTCGGGGCTACTGCCCGGCGATCGTCGCCGGTTGCGTGCGGGCGGCCGTGTGGCGGTTCTGCGGGATCGGGAGGCCGAGGTTGCCGCGCAGCGTCTCGGCGTCGTACTCGCTGCGCACGAGCCCGCGGGTGCGCAGCACCGGCAGCACCTCATCGGCGAACCGCTCCACGTCCTCCAGCGTGCGGAAGCCCAGGTTGAGCCCGTCGAAGGAGCGCGCCCGGAACCAGGTCTCGATCGAGTCGGCCACCGTCGCCGGGGTACCGGTGAACGGCGAGGGGGTGAAGGTCGTGAACGCCTCGACGGTCTGGCGCAGGGTCAGGCCCTCCTCCCGGGCCCGAGCGACGATGTCGGCGCCGCGGGTGCGGCCGCCGCGCTCGGCGAGCGTCTCGACGTCGGGAAACGGTGCGTCCAGGTCGTACTGCGAGAAGTCGTGGGCGCCGAAGGCGCGGCCGAACTGCCCGAGCTTGCGGTCGAAGTCGTTGTCGGCCTCGTAGACCTCCCGCGCGATCCGGTGCGCCTCGGCGTCGGTCGCGCCGATCACCGGGGCGGCGCCGAGGAAGATCAGTAGGTGGTCCGGGTTGCGGCCGGCGGCCACGGTGCGCGCCTTGACGTCGGCGTAGTAGGCCGATGTCGCCTCGAGCGTGCCGGGTGGGGCGTAGATCCCCTCCGCGACGGCCGCGGCGAGCGTGCGCCCCTCCTCGGAGACGCCGGCCTGGAAGATCACCGGCTGCCCCTGCGGGGAGCGGGAGATGTTGAGCGGGCCCGCTACCGCGAAGTGCTCGCCGCGGTGATCCAGGGCGTGCAGCTTGGCCGGGTCGAGGAACACCCCGCGCTCGACGTCGGCCGGGAACGCGTCGTCCTCGTAGGAGTCCCACAGCCCGCGCACGACCTCGACGTGCTCGTGCGCGCGGCCGTAGCGGGTGGCGTAGTCGAGGTGCTCGTCCAGGCCGTAGTTGCGCGACGTGCCGGTGTCGAAGCTCGTGACGACGTTCCAGCCGGCGCGGCCGCGGCTGATGTGGTCGAGCGAGGCGAACCGGCGTGCGACGTTGAACGGCGAGTTGTAGGTCGTGCTGAGCGTGCCGACCAGGCTGAGGTGGCGGGTGTGCGTGGCGACGGCCGACAGCAGCGTGAGCGGTTCGAGCCGGTTGAGGTAGTGGGGCGGGTAGGTGGGGTCGATGAACTGGCTGTCGACGATGAACAGGAGGTCGAACCTCGCGGCCTCGGCGGCCTTCGCCTGCGCGATGTACCAGTCGATGTCGGTGCTCGCGTCCTTCGCGACGCGCGGGTCCTTCCACAGGCCGTGCTGGCCGGGTCCGCCGACGCCGTAGAGGCGCAGGCCGAGCTTGAGCTGACGAGTCATCCGGGTCTCTCCTTCAGCCGACGGTGAGCAGCTGCCGGCGCAGTTCGGCGCGCGTCTCGCGATCCACCGCGCCGGCGGCGAGGGTGGGCGCCGAGCCGACGAGCAGCCGGGTGTACGGGTGCTGCGGGTCGTTGACGATCGAGCGGGTGGGCGCGGTCTCCACGACCGCGCCTCGGTGCAGGACCGCGACGCGGTCGCTGACGCCCGCGACCGAGCCGAGGTCGTGGGAGATGAACACGAGTGCCGTGCCGGTCTCCCGCAGTTCGGTGAGGACCTCCAGCACCCGCACCCGGTTCGCCGCGTCGAGCGCGCTCACCGGCTCGTCGAGCACCACGAGCTGCGGGTCGGTGACCAGCGCGCGGGCGACGGCGACGCGCTGGCGCTGCCCGCCGGACAGCTCCGCGGGGTAGCGGTCGGCGAGGTCGGCGGCGAGGTGCACCCGCTCCAGCTGGGCGCGAGCGGCGGCGTCCGCGTCGGCCCGGGAGCGGCCCTGCAGCTGCAGCGGTTCGGCGACGGACGTGCCCACGGGCAGGTGCGGATCGAGGCTGCGCAGCGGGTCCTGGAAGACGTACTGCACGACGCCGCGGCGACGGAACGCACGCCACTGCCGCCTGCCGAACGCGGTGACCTCCTCCCCGGCGATCGTCACGGTCCCGGTGGCGGGTGCCACCAGCCCGACGACGGCGCGTGCGAGCGTCGACTTGCCGGAGCCGGTCTCGCCGATCACACCGACGGTCTCGCCGCGGCCGACGGTCAGGTCGGCGCCGGTGAGCGCGGTCGTGCGCCCGTAGCGGACGCCGAGCCCGGTCACCTGCAGGACGGTCTGCTCAGCCGGCATGTTCGAGCTCCGGGGCGAGGTAGCGGTCGAGGCCGTAGCGGTTGTGCTCGTCGATGAGCAGCCGCGTGTAGGGGTGCCGGGGCGCGCGCAGGACGGCGTCGGTGGCGCCCCGCTCGACGACCTCGCCGTCGCGCAGCACCACCACCTCCTCGCACAGTTGCGCGACGACGGCGAGGTCGTGCGACACGACGACGAGCGCGAGCCCGATCCGCTCCCGCAGGTCGGCGAGCAGGTCGAGGATCTCGGCCTGCACGGTGACGTCCAGGGCGGTGGTGGCCTCGTCGGCGATGAGGACCTGCGGGTCGAGCGCGATCGCGGCGGCGATCACGACGCGCTGCAGCATGCCGCCGGACAGCTCGTGCGGGTACTGCCGCGACACGCGCTCCGGGTCGCGCAGGTGCACCGCGGTGAGCAGCCGCAGCGCTTCGGCCCTCGCCGCGCGGCGCCCGAGCCGCCTGCCCACCCGCAGGACCTCGGCGACCTGCGACCCGATCCGCAACGACGGGTTGAGGAACGCGCCCGGGTCCTGGAAGACCGCGCCGATCCCGCGGCCGCGCAGCTCCCGCCACCGGGGTTCGGTCAGCGTCGCGGTGTCGCGGCCCAGCAGCGTGACGCGCCCGCCCGTCATCTCCAGCGGCGCGGGCAGGATGCCGAGCGCCGTGCGGCAGGTCAGCGTCTTGCCGCTGCCGGACTCGCCGACGATGCCGAGCGCGCCGCCGGCCGGCACGTCGAACGAGACGCCGCGCACGAGCTCGCTGCCCGACCGCGGGTCGTGGACGTGCAGGTCGTGCACGGAGAGCACGGAATCGGTCATCGGGTGCCAGCCCCTTTCGCGTGTGCGCGGCCGGCCGCGCCCTCGGTGTCGCGGAGCGCGTCGGCCAGCAGGTTGAAGGCCCACACGGTCAGCATGATCAGGACGGTGGGGATGAGCGGTGCGTACGGCCGGAAGGCGAGGTAGCCCAGGTCGGAGGCGAGCACACCGCCCCAGGTCGGCGCCGGCTGCTGCACTCCGATCCCGAGGAACGTGAGGCTGGAGACGACCACGAAGCCCGCGGCCATCGTGTTGGCGAGCGCGATCGCGACCGGCGGGAGCACCTGCGTGACGACGTGCCGGCGCACGATCCACCCCGTCGACGCGCCCGCGAGCACTGCCGCCTCCACGTACTGCGACCGCGAGACGCCGAGCGCCGCCGCCCGGGCCACCCGGTAGAACACCGGCGACACGAGCACGCCGACCGTGGTCATCGCCTGCACGACCCCGTTGCCGAGCAGGGCCGTGACGGCCACGGCGAACACCAGGAACGGCAGCGCGATCAGCGTGTCGACGAGCCGCAGGGTGAGCCACTCGAACCCGCGGCCCAGGTACACCGACAGCAGCCCGGGCACGGCGCCGACGACGAGCGCGATCAACGCCACGAGCACGGCCCCGAACACGCTCGCCGGGGCGCCGGCGAGGATGCGCGACAGCACGTCGCGGCCCAGGTAGTCGGTGCCGAGCCAGTGCGCGGCCGACGGCGCGGCGAGCGCGGCGTCGGTGCCCTCCAGGGGGTCGTACGGGGCGAGGACGGGGCCGAGCAGGGCGAGGACCAGGACGCCGGTGAGGATGGCGGCCGCGATCCGGCCGGTGGGCAGCGCCAGTACGGAGCGCAGCATGCGTCAGACCCCCCGCGCCGAGGACGGCGTGATCCGGACCAGCGCCAGGTTGACCAGCACGTTGAACAGGACGACCACGACGATCGAGACGACGAGGACGCCCTGCACCGCGGGCACGTCGCCGCGCTGCGCGGAGTCGGCGGCGAACGCGCCGAGCCCGGCGAGCCCGAAGACGGCCTCGGTGACGACGGCGCCGCCGATCAGGTTCGGGAACTTCAGCGCGAGCATGGCCAGCGCCGGGCCGAGCGCGTTGCGCAGCACGTGCCGGAAGAAGATCCGCTGCGGGCCGAGCCCACGCACGACCGCGCCGAGCACGTAGTCCTGCCGGTAGGCCGACACCAGCCCGGCGCGCAGCTGCCGCGCGACGTCGGCGACGGTGTCGACCGACAGCGCGAGCGCCGGGAGCAGCAGGTGCGCGAGCCACAGCTGCGGGCTGCGCTCGAACGGCACGAACCCGGCCGAGGGCAGCCAGCCCAGGCCGACCGAGAACACGGCGACCAGCGCGATGCCGACCACGAACGGCGGCATCGTGGAGATCAGGGTGGTCCAGGCGGTGATCGCGCGGTCCAACAGGGTGCGCGGGCGCAGCGCGGCGAGCGTGCCGAGGGCGAGCCCGCCGACGATCCCGATCACCAGGGCGAGCCCGGCCGCCGAGAGGCTGACGACGGCGCGCGAGGCCAGCCCGTCGGCGATGTCGACGCCGTTGTACCAGCTCGCGCCGAGGTCACCGGAGAGCACGCCGGTGAACCAGTCGCCGTACTGCACGAGGAACGGCCGGTCCAGACCCCACTCGTGCTCCAGCGCGGCGACCGCTTCCGGGGTGGCCGACTCGCCGAGCTGGAGGTGGGCGGGGGAGAGGCCGGACGCCCCCTGCAGCGCGAAGGTCACGAACGTGCCGACGAGGAACACCGGCACGAACACGCCGACCGACCGCAGGACGATCCCGCCGACCGCGCCGGCACGGCTCACGGCGCGTCCCCGATGCGCACACCCGTCCAGTGCACCTGGCCGGGGATCGGCGGCAGGCCGGAGATGCGCGGGCTCTTCACGAACAGGTTCGGCAGGCTGTAGGTGAACACCAGCGCGCTGCTCTGCAACCCGGCGCGGGTGGCGGCCTGCAGGTTCGCCGCGTAGTCGGGGGAGTCGAGCGGGGTGCTGCGGGCCGTCGCGACGGCCTCGGCGAAGCCGGGCGGCGTGGCGGGCGAGCTGAGGTTGAGCGGCCCCTCCGGCCCGAAGTGCGCCGTGAGCGTCTGCACCGGCGACTCCCGGCCGGTGGTCGAGTACCAGGACAGCGCGAGGTCCTTGGCGAAGAACGGGGTGGCCCAGTCCGGCGAGACCCGGATGTCCACGGTGATCCCGACGGCCCCGAGCTGGCTCTGGATGATCTCCGACTGCGGATCCTCGGCGCGCGCCACCAGCTCGACGCGGATCTCGCCCGGCGCGTAGCCCGCGTCGGTGAGGATCTGCCGGGCGCGTTCGGGGTCGTGGGGCCACAGGTCGGCGGACTGCGGGTCGTAGGCGAGGTAGTTCGACGGGAACGGCTGGGTCGTCGGCTCGGCGAGGCCGAACGTGACCTTGTCGACGAACTCCTCCCGGTTCACCGCGTAGCGCACCGCATCGACGACGGCGGGGTCGTCGAAGGGCGCGCGATGGGTGTTCAGGCTGATGTTCGAGGCGTTGAACCCCGGCTGCTCGACGACGTCCAGGCCGGCGGCCTGCGCCGCCCGGGCCTGGCTCGGGGCGAGCGGGGCGAAGTCGTACACGCCGGTCGAGACGGCCGACACCACGCTCGACGCGTCCGGGGTGGCGTGCACCTCCACGCGGTCGAGGTGGATGTTCGCCGCGTCCCAGTAGGCCGGGTTCTTCTCCAGCACGACGTGCGACTCCGGCACCAGGTCGGTGACGACGAACGGCCCGGCGCCCACCGGCCACTGGTCGAGCCGGTCCAGGTCCTGCGCCGCGGCCGGGCTGGTGATCTGCGCGACGCGCTGGCCGAGCAGCAGCGGGATCTGGTAGTCGACCTGGGTCAGCCCGGTCACGACGTCCTGCGCGCCGGACGCCGTGACCGACGCGATGGAGCCGAGGTCGCCGTCGAGCGCGGAGTCCTCCTGGTGCCGGGCGCGCTCGAGGTACTGCGCGACGGCATCGGCGTCCACCGGGGTGCCGTCGGAGAACGTCAGGCCGGGCCGGAGGTGGAAGGTGACCTCGTCGCCGGAGTCGTTGTAGGTCCAGCTCTCGGCCAGCCCCGGCTGCGCGTCGCCGTTCTCGTCGATCTCGGTGAGCGAGGCGTAGACCAGCGACAGGACGCGGAAACCGGCACCGCTGCCTTGGACGACGGGGTCCCAGTGCGCCGGGAACTCGACGGCCCACGACAGGGTCGGGCCGCCGCTCCCGCCGGCACCCCCGCCGCAGCCGGCGAGCAGCAGGACGGCGGCGGAGGCGGCCGCGAGCGCGGCTCTGAGGCGTCTGGTGTTCATGCGCAGTCCGATGTTCGAGGGCAGGAAGATCAGCGGACGTCGACCGCGATCGGGGCGAGGTCCGGCCCGGAGCGCAGCTGCTCCAGGAAGAGCACGACCGTGGCGGCGGCGCTGCGGTGGGTCTGGTCGTTGAGGGCGTCGTGGCGGCCTGCGGTGATCCGCACCAACCGTCCGGCGGGCAGGTCGGCGTACCAGGCGCGGGCGAGGCCGAAGGGGCTGACGGAGTCGTCCTCGCCGTGCAGGCCGAGCACCGGCACCGCGATCGCGGTAGGTCGCGCGCGCTCGGTCCACCCCTCGGGGACGGGTTCGCGCAGCGCCCCGCGGCGCAGGTCCGGGTCGGCGGTGAGCCGGCCCTGGTGGGTCGGACACGCGGTGCGGGCGAGGACCTCCTCCTCCCACGACCCCACGACGACGGGCGGCCCGGGTAGACCGGCGAGCACCAGGGCCTCCACCGCGACCTCGCCGTCGGCGACGAGCCCGGCGGCCCACAGCCCGCCGGTGTCGGACCCGACGAGCACGTGCGGGCGCGGGGCGTCGGCGAGGGCGGCGCGGACGGCGGCGAGAGCGGACGCGGCGTCGACGACCGGGTCGCCGACCGCGTGCACCGGGTAGCCGTCGGCGGCCAGGCGCAGGCCGAACCGCTCGTAGACGCCGGGGTGCTCGCCCCGGCCGGGGACGACGACGAGCGTGCCGCGCGGCGCCACCGCGGCCGGCTGCGACCAGGTCTGGACGGGGTGCTGGGCGAGCGTCATCGAGCGCTCCTGGGGTCAGGGATCTGCACAGGACGGGGCCCGGCGCGACCGGCTGCGGGCGCGTCGGGGTGCGGGGAGGGACGCGTCGGAGCGCGTCAGCCGGACGGGGTCGTCAGCAGGGGCGACAGCCCGCGGACCCGGTGCGGCCGAGGTCGACGACCCGGCGCCGGGTGAGCAGGCACGACGGCACGCGGCGCGGGACGGCGCGGCGGGCGGTCGTGGTCAGCGGCACGACAGCGAGTGTCACCGACGCTGCGTCGCGGTGTCCAATAGCGGATCCACATCGTGGTCGATCGGCAGCGATGATCGGTATCGTCCGGACATTACCGGCCGTGACCTGCGGAGAGTGTGTTCCTGATGGCCGCGGCGGCCCGATCGCCGACCTCCGGGCGCAGCCCGCGCCGGGACCGCACCGCCACCGGCAGCGGTGTCACGGCGGGCAGGTCGTCGCGGCGGACCAGGCCGTCGGGCCCCGGCCCGACCGTGGCCAGCAGCGCCACGCCGAGGCCGGAGCGGACAGCGGCGAGCACGCCCGCGAGGTAGGCCGCCTCGCACGTGATCGCCGCGGTCGTCGCGTGCGCGGCGAGGGTCTGCAGCGCGCGGGTGCGGATCGCGCACGGCTCGTCCAGGGCCACCAGCGGTACCGCGTCCCGCTCCGGCGACCGGGTCCAGCCGGGCGCGGCGTACCAGTGCAGCGGCAGCGCCCCGGCCTGCTGCGAGCGCTCGTCCTCCGGATCGCCCAGGAGCAGGGCGACGTCGACGTCCCCACGGTCGATCGCCTCGCGCAGCCGCGTGCCGCGGTCCAGCCGGAACCGCACCTGCCCGATGCCCGGGTCGTCGGCCAGCGCGCTCGCCAGCTCGGGCAGCAGGTCGTCGGCGGCGTGCTCGGTGGCGCCGACGACCAGGTCCTCGTCGGTGTCGGCGCCGAGGCGGCGCAGCGTCTCGTCGTGCAGGGCGAGCATCCGGCGGGCGTCGCCGAGCAGCAGCTCGCCCGCCGCCGTCATCCGCGACCGGCGGCCGTCGCGCTCGGTGAGGGGCTGACCGACCACGCTCTCCAACCGCCGGACGTGCTGGCTGACCGTCGGCTGGGACAGGTGCAGCGCCTTCGCGGCGCGGTGGAACCCGCCGCAGTCGGCGACCGCGACGAAACTGCGCAGGTGTTCCAGGTCCAGCGTCCGCCCCACGCCGGCGACGCTACGGCGGCCGATCGATCGGAGTCCACGATCGATGCCGATCCTCACTCGCTGTTGGACGCCCGCCCCGGACGGTGTGACGATCGCGGCGTGGCCCTCCTGACCCGCCGGCGGTCGATCGACCTGCTGCGCACGGCGTCGGCCGGCTGTCGCGCCCTCTCGCGCTGACCCGGCCCCGTTCCCACCCGATCCGAAGGGTGCACCCCCGCATGCCCAGACAGCTCAAGCTCGGCGCCGTCCTCATGGGCGTCGGCGGCCCCGGCGACCACGACACCTGGCGCCACCCCGAGGTCCCGGGTGACGCCAGCATCGACATCCGCTGGTACGCCGCCCGCGCCCAGCAGGCCGAGGCGGCGCTGTTCGACCTCGTGTTCATCGTCGACAGCCAGTTCATCACCCCGGACTCGCCGCCCCACTACCTCAACCGCCTCGAACCGCTCACGCTGCTGTCGGCGCTCGCGGTGTCGACCACGCACATCGGGCTGGTCGGCACCCTGACGACCTCGTACAACTCGCCGTTCAACGTGGCTCGGCGGCTCGCCTCGCTGGACCTGATCAGCGGCGGGCGGGCCGGCTGGAACGTCGTCGCGACCGGCGACGGCGGCACCGCAGGCAACTACGGCCTCGAGGAGAACTACGACTACGCCACCCGCTACGGGCGCGCCCTCGAGCACGTGCGCGTCGCGCAGGGGCTCTGGGACTCCTACGAGGACGACGCCTTCCCCCGCGACGCGGCGACCGGCGTCTTCGTCGACCCGGCCCGCCAGCACCGGCTCGACCACCGCGGCGAGCACTTCTGCGTGGTCGGCCCGTTGAACATCTCCCGCTCACCCCAGGGGCAACCGGTGATCTTCCAGGCCGGTGACTCGGAGGAGGGCCGCGACCTGGGTGCCGCCGTGGGGGAGGGGATCTTCACCCACGCCGCGACCGTCGAGCAGGGCGTGGCGTTCGCCCGCGACATCAAGGCGCGCGCCGCGGCGAAGGGCCGCGACCCGGAGCACGTGCTGATCCTGCCCGGGGTGAACCCGGTGATCGCCGACACCGACGAGGCCGCCCGCGCCCGGCAGGAGGAGGCGTTGCTCGGCAAGGACTTCGCGAAGACCCTCGCCCAGTTCGGCCGCCCGTTCGGCTGGCACGACTTCAGCCGCTACGACCTGGACGCCCCGTTCCCGGAGCTGGGCGACCTCGGCGCGACGAGCTTCCGCACCCGCGCCGAGCAGATCAAGGCTCTCGCTCGCGACAACGGCTACACGCTGCGCCAGACCGTCGAGCACGTGACGCGGGAACAGCGCTCCCCGTTCGTCGGGTCGCCTCGCACCGTCGCCGACGAGATCCAGCGCTGGTTCGAGGCCGGGGCCCTGGACGGGCTGAACCTCACCGTCACCGTGCCGAGCGAGTTCGCGCGGTTCACCGACGAGGTGCTGCCGATCCTGCGCGAGCGCGGCATCGTCCGCAGCGCCTACGAGTCGACGACGCTGCGCGGCAACCTCGGCCTGCCGGTGCCGCCCAACCGGCACACGGCCGCCCGCGCGGCGGAGCTGGTGGGATGAGCCGGCTGTACCGCGTCGGCGCGGGCGAGCTCACCGGCGACACGGCCCAGAGCTCCGGCATGCGCCGCGAGGAGGCGATCTCCGGGCGCACCGTCGGCTCGGACCGGCTCTGGACCGGCCGCACGACCGTCGCCCCGGCCACCAACTCCGCCGACCACCACCACGGCGAGTCCGAGACGTCGATCTACGTGGTGTCCGGGCACCCCGAGTTCGTGTTCCTCGAGAACGGGGCCGAGCGCCGGATGCGCACGGGCCCCGGCGACTTCGTCTACGTCCCGCCCTGGGTGCCGCACCGCGAGGAGAACCCGAACCCGGACGAGGACGCGGTCGTCGTCATCTCCCGCACCACCCAGGAGGCGATCGTGGTGAACCTGCCCGGCCTGTGGTTACCCGGGGAGGCCGACGCGGCGTGGCATCGGCCGGGCTGACGACCGGCTGTGCTGCCGTCCCACCGCCGGGTGCGTGATCACCCCGACGACGCCGAATCCGCTGTCAGGGTGGCGGCGGTGGCCCGGTCGTGCGCCCTTCGATGAACTTCCCGGTCAGCAGGACGCCGCCGGTGGTCACCTTCTCGGCTCGGACGAGCTTCTCGACGAGCTCGACCGACGCCGCTGCCATCGCTTCGATGGGCACGCGGTAAGTGGTGAGGCCGATCGCAGCGTGATCGAGCGGCGCCATGCCGTCGTGGCCCGCGATCGATATGTCGCGCGGAACGGACAGGCCGAGCTGCTCGGCTGCGGCGATCGCGTCGAGTGCGGTCGTATCGTCGTTGCACAGGATGGCCGTGATCCCGGCCCGGTGCAGCTCATCGACCGTTCTGGTGATACTCGTGCCGGGCTGCAACACCGTGAACCGTCCGGCGAGCCGCCGGTCCTGGAGCTGCTTCTGCATGAGTTCGACTCGTGCCCACTGCGTGGGCGAGTGTTCGGGTGGGTTCGCGGTGAGGGCGATCGACTCGTGGCCGAGTCCGGCGATGTGGTCGATGAGTACTTCGCCGCGTGTGGGATCCGGTGCCACGAACGGCACATCGGGATTGTCCGGCTGGCCCATCTGTCCGACGAGCACCAGCGGGACACGCGATGCGATCTGGCGGATCGTCCGCGGATCGACCGTGGGTGTCGCAACCACGATCCCTGCGGCTCGAAGATCCGCGAGGACCATCAACGAGCGGTAGTTCGCTTCGTCGGGTCTGTCGTCTGACGAGACGGACAGGACCTCATACCCGTGAACCCCGGCTTGACTCTCGAAAGCCCCGGCGAGCTGAGCATAGAACGGCGACCCCGATTGCCGCACGAAGAGTCCGAGGAGCGTCGGGGAACTCGCCGAGAGGCTACGTGCGATCTGGTTCGGCACATAATCGAGCCGCAGGACCGCCTGCCGTACCTTCTCCAAGTTGTCCGGGCTGACTCCGGCTTGGCCGAGCAGCGCCCGGGACGCCGTCGACTTCGACACCCCGGCGAGCGACGCGACGTCGCGGATGGTGCTCGCTCGATGGGTGCCGCGAGGCCGCGGGCCGCTGGGCATGGCAGAGATGCTATCCGCCATGGGCGCTCAGCTCGGCCGTGCCTGGTCGGGTCCCGTCGGCCGTGATGGACCGGGCGAACACCGGTCTGTCGGTACTGCTGCCGTCGACCCCGGTCTCGACGATTCGCCGCAGATCGCCGGCATGGTTGAACATCGATGCGCAGATCCGGTGCCCGCGCTCGCGGAGTTCGTCGACGAGGGCCCGGGTGAGGCCGGGCCAATGGAGGTAGAGGTTGCGGATCCCGAGCACCTCGGCATCGAATCGCCAGTCGGAGTCCAAGGATGCAACGAGAAGGCCCGTCCCGCGCGCGCCCGGCGCGGCATGACGGTGGAACTCCGCAAGCGCTTGTGGGTAGAAGCTGGTCACGATGCAGCGATCGCGGTCGGTGGTAGACCGGCGCGCGAGCGCGGCCGCGAGCCCGGACGCCGCACGCGGGGACTTGATCTCGACCTGGAGGGGGATGCTGGTCGCGTCGAGCGTTTCGTCGAACGTCGGCACCCGCTGCGCCATGCCCAGATCGATGCTCCGCACGGTCTCGTAGGACAGGTGCTCGACGGGAACGGTGTTGTGTGCCGAATCGGTGACGGCAACGCGCTCGAAGGTGCGGTCGTGACCGATGACGAGCACGTCGTCCTGGGTGACCTGGATATCGAGCTCGATCTCGTCCATTCCGATTCGCTCGGCCTCGGTGAATGCCAGCAGCGTATTCTCGGGTGCGATGTCGACAGCGCCGCGGTGCGCGGTGAGCAGGAAACCTGCGGGGAGTGCAGAGGTCATGACGGTCCTTCTACGGGTAGCGGTCGTCTACCGAATGAGGGGAATCGAGCCATGAACTGTTCGCTCGCCCGGAGAAGTCGACGGGCGTATTCCGGCGCGTTCGAGGCGGAGGTGTCGACATCGAGCTCGCAGACCCGCCGAACGTCGCCAGGGCCCTCGATGAGCGACGCGCCGACTGCGTACCCCGCGTCGTGCAGTTCGTCGACCAGGCGTCGCTGCGTCGTCGCCAGCGGGAGGAGGACCGTCGAGACACCCAACCTCCGGGCATCGTCGCGCCAGTTGGTGTCCGGGTCCGGTACGTGCAGGGCAGTCCCCCGCGGGAGCGTCGACGACTCAGCGATGAAGTCGCTCAACGACAGTGGGTCGAAGCTGGTCACCAGGCAACGGGCTCGATCCGACCCGGTGCGGCTCTGAAGGAACTTCGCGAGTACACGGGCGGCGCGCGGCGCCTTGATCTCCACCTGGAGGAGGACGCGCGTCGCGTCGAGCGCCTCCTCGAACGTCGGAATCCGATCGCCGCAGCCCAGGTCGATGCTCTTGACCTCGTCGAACGTCAGGTCCTCGATCGCAGTGTGCAGATGCGGTGTCGGTGCTGCCGCGGTTCGCGCTGCCGTGCGGTCGTGGATGACCACGAGCACGTCGTCCCGGGTGATGCGCACGTCCAGTTCGATCTCGTCGACGCCGGCGAGTTCTGCGCCGGCGAACGACGAAAGCGTGTTCTCCGGCCAACCCGCCATGTTGCCGCGATGCCCGCACAGCACGAATGCCCGCGAGTCCGTCATCACACCGTCCTTTCACGTGGGGGGCGAGCGGGTGAAATGCCCGCCCGGCGTCGTCAGACGAGCAGCGGATCGAGCTCGTCGGCCAGCTGCCGGTCGGCGATCAGGAGGAGCTCGTTGCCGGGAGGGCCGCCGCTCGCACCGCGGACGTCGGCGCCGGCCTGCGCGGCGATCAGGGCTGCCGCGGCGTAGTCCCAGGCCGGGAGTCCGCGTTGGAAGTGGGCGTCGGTACGTCCCTCCGCCACCCCGCAGATCTCCAGCGATGCGGCCCCGACGAGTCGGAGGTCGCGAATCCGTGGCGTGAGGGCGGCGATGGTCTCGAGGACGCGTGCCCGTTGGGCGAGGTCGTACGGAATGCCGGTGGAGACGAGAGCCTTCTCGAGCGGAACCTTCGCGTTGACAAGCACCGGCCTGTCGTCGAGTCGGGCCGGGTGGCCGATCGCGGCGGTGTAGGTCACCGAGAGGGCCGGGGCGTGGACGCATCCCGCGAGGGAGGTGCGCCGCCCGTTGCCCTCTTGGACGGTCGCTGCGATGGACACCGCGTAATAGGGCGATCCGTACAGGTAGTTCACGGTCCCGTCGATGGGGTCGACGATCCAGGTGATGCCGCTCGCGCCCGCGGTCTCGCCGGTCTCCTCACCGAGGAATCCGTCCACCGGCCGGGCCGAGGTCAGTCTCTCCCGGATCAGCGCCTCCACGGCCGTGTCGGCCTGGGTGACGATGTCCAACTGGTTGGACTTCGTCGACTGCACGCTGATGCCCGTGCTCCGCATGTCTGCGGCCAGTGCGCCCGCTTCAGCGGCGACCGCGCGAGCGACGTCCAGCAGCTCCAGTGCATCGATGGTGGGCAACGTGGCCTTTCGGTCGGCTGCGGTGGGATGGCTCATTTGAGCCCGCTCCGGGCGAAGCTGGCGATGAACTGCTTCTGGAGGATCAGGAAGATGACGATCATCGGCAGGGCGGCGAGGACGCCTCCTGCCATGAGCACGTTCCAGTCCGTGGTGTCGGTGCCGCGCAGCAACGCGAGCCCGGGGCCCAGCGTGAGTTTGTCGACCGACCGGTTGACGACGATCGGCCAGAGCAGTTCTTTCCACTCGGAGAGCACCGTCAGGATCGCGAGTGAGACGAGTCCGCTGCGGGCGATCGGGACGATGATCGTGGTGAGGATGCGCAGGTGCGATGCGCCGTCGAGCCGAGCGGCCTCGACCAGTTCCCGCGGCACGCCCCGGAAGAACTGGTGGAGCAGGAACACCCCGAACACGTCGAAGACCGTCGGCAGGACCAGCGCGCCGAGCGTGTCCGTGAAGCCGAGCGCGGAGATGATGGCGAAGTTCGGGACGATGAAGATGTCTCCCGGCACCATGATCAGCGTCAGGATCAGGACGAGGACGACGCGGGCCCCGGGGACCTTGATGACGGCCAGCGCGTACGCGGCGAGCGAGCAGATCGCGAGGGTTGCGACGGCCCGGCCGACCGAGACGACGATCGTGTTGGCCAGCAGGGTCGCGAACGGCAGGCGCTCGAACACCACTCGTGTGCCGTCGAGCGTCGGAGGTGCCGGGATCACGCTCGGCGGAACCTGGAGGGTCTGACCCGTGGTCATCAGGCCGGTGGCGACCATCCACGCGAACGGCGCCACGATCAGGAGCCCGACGACGGCGGCGGTGACGGAGGTCCACCAGCGGGAACGGTGTCGGAGCAGCATCAGCCGTCCTCCCCGTAGTGGACGAACCGGCGCTGCAGCCGGAACAACACGAGGGACACGCCGAGGATGAGCACGAACAGGATCAGGGAGACTGCGGCGGCGTAACCCCGCTGGCCGCTGCCCAGGAAGGCGAGTTGATAGTAGTAGTACAGCACGGTGATCCCGTAGTTCACCGACACCGACTGCTCCGGGGGAAGTAACAAGTAGACGACGTCGAACAGCTTGAGCGTGCTGATCGTCGTGGTGAGAACCACGAACAACAACGACGGGCTCAGCAGCGGCAGGGTGATCGAGAAGAACCGGCGCACCGGGCCGGCTCCGTCGAGCGTGGCGGCCTCGTAGACGTCGTGCGGGATGTCCTGCAATCCGGCGAAGAGGATGATTGCCGGGACGCTGAAGGACAGGTAGACGACGATCAGCGTGACGACGACCGTGACGCCGGTGGCACTGCCGAACCAGCTGACGGGCGGGGCGCCGAGTGCATGGAGGGCGGCGTTGACGAGCCCGTAGCGGGTCTGGAACAGCCAACCGAAGACGAAGATGATCGCGGTCGGTAGGCACACCGCCGGGAGGAACACGACTGCCCGGAACGCGGACCCGCCGCGGATCGGGTACTGCATGAGTGTCGCGCACAGGAGCGAGACCACGACGACGACGGGGACGGTGATCATGCAGAACTTCACGGTGTTCAACAGTGCGACCGCGAGCTGGGAGTCCGACAGCAACTCCTGGTAGTTCTCGAGCCCGATGAACCGCGGCGGCCCGAACGCGCCGGCCTTCGTGAACGACAACCACAGGTTGTAGCCGAACCCGTAGAAGCGGAAGACGAGGAGGCCGGCGAACAGGGGGAGCAGGAACAGGTATCCGATCCGGGCCTCCCGACGCCCGAGGGTGCGCCGTCCGGGACCGCGTGGCAGGGGGGCCCGGCGTGAGCTCGATCGGGTGGGCGCGGGGGGAAGCGTCGTGACGCCGGTCATCGCAAGGCGCCGTCGAGGATCTCGTCGATCTTCGCCGCAGCCTCGGACGGCGACAGCGACCCCGCGTAGAAGGGCCCCATCACCGTGCTGTCGATCTCCGGCAGGCTTGAGCGGGTCGCTGGATACTCCGTGGACGTGCGGAGGTAGCTCTGCTCGTGCGTCGCAGAGAGCGCGTCGGCGAGGCCGGCGAGCGCATCGTTCGCGTCCACGAACGCCGCCAGAGCGTCACCCGAGACGTTCGCCGGCGGGCTCGCTCCCCCCTCGGCGTGCAGCACCGCTCCCGCGTCGGAGGTCAGGAACTTGATCAGTTGCCAGGCCTCCTCCTTGTGGGAGGAGTTGGCGTTCATCACGTACGCCAACCCGTTGGTGTCAGTCGCCCATGCCCCGTCGACCGACGGCGCCCGAACGACGTGGAATGTTCCGGCCGGTACGTCGGCCTTCGACAGGAGACTGAGGTTCCAGGAGGGAATCTCGGCGATCGCGACGGTGCCGGAGATCAGGGACGACACCGCGTCGAAGTCCGCCGAATCGGCGATCCTCGGGATCAGCTCGCGATCCTGCAGATCCTTGACGGTCTCCAGCGCCCGGGTTCCCTGGGGCGACGACACGGTGGCCTGCCCGTCCACGACGACATCGCCGCCGAGGGAGTGGATGAGACTCGATACGCCGTTGTTGAACTGGTAGTCGTAGTACAGCGGGACATCAGCCGGCGAGGTCTGCTTCGACTTGACCTCCTCGGCGATCCGGACCATGTCCGCCCACGTCCAACCCGCGGTGGGTACGTCCGCGACACCGAGCTCCTCGAACACCGCTGCGTTGTAGACGAACGTCCACGCATCCTGGTCCTTGGGCACCCCGTACTGCTGGCCGTCGAACTCGTAGAGGCCCGTGAGCTCCTTCGGATACGCATCGAGCGATACGACGTCGCGCTCGATGTATTCGTTCAGTGGCTCCAAGGCGCCGCCGTCGACGTAGTCAGGAGCCCTCGAGCTCTGCCACATCACATCCGGCCCCTCGCCGGCCCCCAGGGAGGCATCGAGCTTCGTGTAGTACTGATCCTGCGGGACCTGCTCGAGCGCGACGGCGATGTTCGGGTTGGCTGCTTCGAACGCATCGACTGCCTTCTGCACGCCGGCGGTCTGGGCGGGATCCCAGATCATCAGACTCAAGTTCACGGCGCCGCCGCTGTCCGGCGAACCTGCAGAACAGCTGGTGCTGCCGGCGACGACCGCAACCGCAGCGGCCGCGAGGAGACCTCTGAAGCGCTTGGACGAGCGCATGGGAAGGGCCTTTCAGGATAGAAGGCACGGATCCGGGGCGGTCCCAGCGACCGCTGGGACCGGTCCCATGGTGGGACCGGTCCCAGCTTGGGGCCAAGCGCTCGGGTGCGCAACCCCGTCGCGGTCGAACTTCATGCGAACGTCGCGACCACTTCAGGTTGCCGGCCAGCCGGAGAGGGTCGCAGCCGGAGCCGGCAGCGACCTAGGCAACCGGCGGCTGGGCGGGGGTTTCCTCGTGCTCCAACACCTGCCGTGGCGCGGATGTGCTGTCGTTCGCCAGACCGCCCGCGCCGCTTCGAAGGGCTCGTGGGCTCAGGCAGGTTCGGCCCGTGCCAGATCCTGGTTGTCCGCCAGGGCGTCGAGAGGCTCGCCCCGGTCGGTCGGGTCGCTACCTCAGGGAGACAGGCTCAGCCAAAGCCGTCTCCGACTCAAAAGCGAGGTTCAGGGCTTTCGTGCGACCACTCCATACTCATCGATCGGTTCCGGCCGGGGAACGAGCTGATCCTCGGCGACTCCCCACTGCGTCACCGGTACCGCACCTGGCGCGACAGCTTCCAGCCCGAGCTCGGTGACCAGTTCGGTGAAATGCCACGGCCGGCGGAGATGGATCCGTGGACTCGCGGCCGCATTGTAGATGCTCGCCGCCCGGTCCATCGCTTCCGTGTCGTGCACGTTGGTGCTGTCGCAGGTGGTCAGATAGCTACCGGAGGGGAGGCCGCTGACCAGCTCCCGAACTATCGCCTTCGCTTGATCCCAATCGGCCACATGGCCCAGAATGCCCATCAGCATCAGGGCGACAGGCTGATTGAGATCAAGGGTCTTGCCGGCATCGCGAAGAATTCTCTCCGGCGCGTAAAGGTCTTCGTCGAGGTACCGGGTGACTCCCTGGGGGGTTCCTACCAGCAGGGCGCGGGCGTGAGCGAGGACGACCGGATCGTTGTCGACGTAGACGATCTTCGATTCGGGAGCGACGCGCTGTGCCACCTGATGGGTGTTGTCCGCCGTCGGCAGCCCCGTCCCGATGTCCAGGAACTGCCGAATTCCCACCTCGCCGGCGAGGTACTCCACAGCACGAATGAGGAAACGCCGTGATTCCCTGGCCAGCTTCGGCAGTTGGGGGGTCATCGCGATGACCTCGTCGCCCACCTGCCGGTCGACCTCGTAGTTGTCCTTGCCGCCCAGCCAGTAGTTCCATACCCGCGGGGACTGCGGCGTGGTCGTATCGATACCTGGCTGTGGTTCCGTCACGCCGTTACTCCATTTCGCGCAGTACCCAAAGCTGCCCTCGCTCGTCGAGCCTAGCGGACTGCAGTGGTCGCCTTGAGGGCTGCAGTGTGGTGGGTTTGCGGCGGCACTGAAACTCCGGGCCACTGTCAGTGCGGATCGTCGCGGACCGGCAGGGGGCAGTGCCGCCCCAAGGGGATGGACCGACAGGCCCTGCGACGCGGCGTCACGGCAGCAGCTCCTGTCACGTGAGCCGAAGCATGGCATAGTTATGCTATGTTTTGCGATGCAGGCAGGAGAGAGGGGTAAGGCGATGACCGTCAAGCTGGTGCATCCCGAAGGCGTCAACCGGGTCGAGGTCCACCACCAGGTCGCCGACACGCAGGGCTCGCGCACCGTGTACCTGGCCGGACAGGTGTCCTGGGACACCGAGGGCAACCTCGTGGGCCGCGACGATGTCGCCGCGCAGGCCGAGAGGTGCTACCTCAACATCGCCGCCGCGCTCGACGCGGTCGGGGCGACGGCGGCCGACCTGGCCAAGGTCACCGTCTACATCGTCGACCTCGACGAGGCGAAGGCCGGCCGGTTCGTCGTCGGTCGCGATCGAGCGGCCGCGGCGCTGGGCGTCGAGTTCCAGCAGCCGAGCACCTGGATCGGGGTCACCTCGCTGGCCGCGCCGGGCTACCTCGTCGAGGTCGATGCCGTGGCCGTGCTGCCCTGAGGCCGGCCGGCACCAGGGGGCGACGGTGTCGCCGGCCCCTGGCGCTGCTCGATCTTCAGCGGTGGGCCTGGATCTTGAGATCGCCGCGGGTCTGGGCGCGGATGTGGTCGCTGGCGAGCATGGCGTGGGGGAAGCCGAGGTCGATCGCGCTGACCTCGTCCAGGCGTGCCACCTGGGACGGGGTCAGGTCGACCTCGAGGGCCCCCAGGTTCTCCTTCAGCTGCTCGACGGTCCGGGCCCCGATGATCGGCGCGGTCACCCCCGGGTTCTGCAGGGTCCATGCGAGCCCCACCTGGGCGGGCGTGCGGCCCAGCTCGCCGGCGACCTCCTTGACCACGTCCACGATGTCGAGGGCGCGCTCGGTCACGCCGCCGAGGGCCACGTTGAAGCTCTTGCGAGCGCTCTCGCCCGCACCCGGCGTCGACGCGTTCAGGTCGTCGCGGCTGTACTTGCCGGTGAGCACCCCACCCGCCAGCGGCGACCACAGGACCGTCCCCAGTCCCAGCTCCTTCGCCATCGGGATGAGGTCGCGCTCGCCGGTGCGCTCCACCAGGTTGTACTCCAGCTGCAGTGCGGCGAGCGGCGACCAGCCGCGCAGGTCGGCGATCGTCTGCATGCGTGAGATCTGCCAGGCCGGGGTGTTGGAGATGGCCACGTAGAGGACCTTGCCCTGTCGGACCAGGTCGTCCAGGCCGCGGAGGACCTCCTCCGCCGAGGTGGTCGAGTCCCAGACGTGCAGGTAGAGCAGGTCGATGTAGTCGGTGTTCAGCTGCCGCAGGCTGGTCTCGACCGCCCCGAAGAGGCTCTTGCGGCTCGCGCCACCGGAGTTGGGGTCGTCGGGCCGGCGCAGGGTCGTGTACTTCGTGGCCAGGACCAGGCTGTCCCGCCGGTCCCGGGCGAACTCGCCGAGCATCCGCTCCGACGTGCCGTTGGTGTAGGTGACCGCGGTGTCGATGAAGTTGCCGCCGCGCTCGACGTAGAGGTCGAACAACCTCCGCGCCTCGTCCTGCTCCGCGCCCCAGCCCCATTCGTTGCCGAACGTGGCCGCCCCGAGCGCGAGCGGCGAGACCCACAGGCCAGAACGTCCCAGCTGCCGGTAGGTGTCGAGGGTGAGTGCCATCGTGGATCTCCTGTAGTTGGTCGTTGACGTGAGGGTGTGGGTCAGGCGCCGAGCCCGTAGCCGCCGGCCACGGTGACGTCCTGCCCGGTGACGTAGGCGGCGGCGTCCGAGGCGAGGAAGGCGACGACCTCGGCGACCTCGTGGCTGGTTCCGAAGCGCTCGAACGGGATCCGGCTGCGCATGGCGTCCCGGCCGCTCTGGGGAATTCCGAGCTTGTCGAACAGCGGGGTCTCGGTCGCCCCCGGACTCACGGTGTTGACGCGGATCCGGCGCGGCGCCAGTTCGAGGGCGAGCGAGGGCATCATCGCCAGCAGGGCACCGCGCGTCGCGGCCCCCATCGTGGCGCCCGGGCTGCCGCGCCGGGACCCGATGCCCACGGTGAGGACGATCGAGCCGCCGTCGTTCATGAGCGGCAGGGCCTTCTGGAGCGTGAAGTACTGGCCCTTGAAGTTGATGTCGACCTGCTCGTCGAACGACTCCTCCGTGACGTCGGCGACCGGTGCCGGCCGGAAGATCCCGGCGTTGAGGAACAGCACGTCGAGCGATCCGAACCGCTCGGTCACCGTCGCCACGAGGGCGTCGGTGCCGGCCAGGTCCCGGGCGTCGGAGCGCACGACGAGCACGTCGTCGGGAAGCTCCCGTCCCGCCCGCTCCACCGAGTCGGGGTTCTGTCCGGTGAGAACGACCTGGTAGCCACGGGAGTGCAACAGCTCGGCGGTCGCTCGCCCGATTCCGGTCGTGCCACCGGTGATGAGTGCTGTGGGCATGACGTGCCTTTCGTCGGGAGGGGCGGATCGGGCGTCGTCGCCAAGCGGGGAGGTCCCCGCTTCAGCGACTGTACACTCAACCGGAGAGGTCCCCGATTCGCCCCGCGCCCCTACTCGACACTCCTGATCGCGAAGGTCATGACACTTCCTCAGAGCCCCCGCCGCGCCGATGCCCAACGCAACCGCGAGCACCTGATCGCCACGGCCGCCGAGGCATTCGCCTCCGGGCGGGGGGTCTCGCTGGACGCGATCGCCAAACGCGCAGGCGTGGGCAGTGGCACCCTCTACCGGCACTTCCCCACCCGGGAGGACCTGGTCGAGGAGGTCTACCGCGACCAGATCCGCCCGCTGCGCGATGACGCGCGAGCCCTCCTCGCCACCGAGCAGCCGGCACGGGCCCTCCACGCCTGGATGCTCCGCTTCGCGGAGTGGGCCGGTGAACGGCGCGGCATCTGCGAAGCCCTGGTCGCCATGAGCGCTTCCGGGCGCTTCGGCACCGGCCCGGTCTGCGACCAGGTCCAGCAGATCCTGGGAATGGTGCTCGAGGCGGGCGCGCAGGCAGGAGAGCTGCGCCGTGACATCGATCCGGTCGACGTCGGCGGCATCATGGCCGGGGTGCTCTCCGTCGCCGGCGCGCCCGACCAGCGCGCTCAGTTCGACCGCATGCTCACCATCGTCGTCGACGGGCTGAGGCTGCACCGCTGATCAGGCCGTCGGCACTCTCGCCTGCCTGACGCCCTGATGTTTGGAGCATCGCACCAATTTGGTGCGATGCTCCAAAACCTGTTACCGTCGAGGTGTGGCAACGCGGGCCGGCAAGCGGCGCAACCAGGTGCTCTCCCGGGAGCAGATCATCGATGCCGCGATCGAGCTGCTGGATGCGGGCGGAGAGGAAGCGCTGACGGTCCGGGCGCTGACCGAGCGCCTGACCACCGGGTCCGGGGCGATCTACTATCACGTGGGCGCCCGGGGCGAGCTGCTCGACGCGGCGACGGAAACGGTCATCGCCGCGGCTCTGGCGGCCAACCCCTCCCGGGCTGCGGCCGCACCCGAGGACGAGGTCCGCGCGGTTGCGCTGGCCCTGTTCGACGCTATGGCCGAACACCGCTGGCTCGCCACGCGGCTGACCCTCCAGATCGTCCGCAACCCGGCCGGACCGGTCACGGTGGGGATCTTCGAAAGGATCGGCCGGCAGGTGGGCGCCCTGGGCGTGCCGCGAGCCTCCTGGTTCGACGCGACGTCGACGCTCGTGCACTACATCCTCGGAGCCGTCAGCCAGAACGCCCGCACCGACGGGGACGTCCCGGGCCCGGGGCCTGCCTTCGATCGCGACGAGTTCTTCGACGCGACGTCGGCGGCGTGGCAGGAGCTCGATCCCGAGGACCACCCGTTCCTGCACGCCGTCGTGACCCAGATGAGGGAGCACGACGACCGCGAGCAGTTCCTCACCGGCATCGCCATCGTCCTCGACGGCCTGACGCATCTCCGCTAGCTAGCCATCAAAGGGGTCCCATGCATGACGTACTGATCGCCGGTGGCGGTCCGGTCGGCCTGTTCCTGGCAGGCGAGCTCGCCCTGTCCGGCTGCTCGGTGATGGTCCTCGAGCGGGACCAGGAACCCGGCTCGCCGCTGACGGCGCTCCCGCTCGGGCTGCGGGGCCTCACCGCCGGGTCGGCCGAGGCGTTCTACCGGCGCGGCCTGCTCGAGGCCGTCGTGCGCGCGTCGCGCGCCGACGAGAAGCAGGTGGGCGCCGATCCGGACGCGGTCGACGCGCCCGCCCCCCGTGGCGTCAGCCATTTCGCCGGCATGGGCCTCGACGCTGCCGACATCGACACGTCCGCCCTTCCGTTCCGGCTGCCCGGTCCGGCCATGGAAGGGTTCATGACCAGCCTCGACGCGGTCTCCGCGGTGCTGTCCCGGTGGGTGGCCGGCCTCGGGGTGGAGATCGTCCGGGGCGCCCCCGTCACGGCCGTGACCCAGGACGAGGGGGTTGTGGTCGCCGCGGCAGGCGGGCAGGAGTACCGGGGCCGCTGGCTGGTGGGCTGCGACGGCGGCCGCAGCGTGGTTCGCGAGCTCGCCGGCTTCGACTTCGTCGGCACCGAGCCGCTGTTCACCGGCTACGTCGCACGCGTCAGCTTCGCCGACCCGCAGCAGCTGCGCCTCGGGTTCACCCTGACGCCGAACGGCATGTACCTGCGCACCCCGTTCGACGGTCACGTGGGCATGATGGACTTCGACGGTGGCGCGTTCGACCGCTCCACGCCGCTGACCCGCGAGCACCTCCAGGCGGTCCTGCGCCGCATCTCCGGTACCGACGTGGAGCTGACCGACGTCCATCTGGCCACCAGCTTCACCGACCGCGCGATGCAGGCGAGCACCTACCGCAACGGCCGCGTGCTGCTCGCCGGCGACGCCGCGCACATCCACTCGCCGCTGGGCGGCCAGGGGCTCAACCTCGGCATCGGCGACGCCGTGAACCTCGGGTGGAAGCTCGCCGCCACCGTGCACGGGCACGCGCCCGTCGGCCTGCTCGACACCTACACCGGCGAGCGCCACCCGGTCGGCGCCTCGGTGCTCGACTGGTCACGCGCCCAGGTGGCGACCATGCAGCCGGGCCCCAACGCGCCCGCACTGCAGCGGCTGATCCACGACCTGATGCGCACCTCCGACGGGACGACGCACGTGTACCGGCAGACATCGGGCCTGTTCCACCGCTACGACCTGGGCAGCGAGCACCCGCTCGTCGGCCGGACCGTCCCGGATTTCCGCTTCGATGACGGCACCCGTCTCGGCGACCTGATGCGCCAGGGCCACGGTGTAGCGCTCGACTTCAGCACCGACACCGCGTTGCAGGTCACGGCCAAGGGCTGGGAGGGCCGGATCCGGTATGCCGGAGGCCGGGTGCGCAAGGACCTCGGGTTCCGCGCCCTGCTCGTCCGCCCGGACGGCGTCGTGGCATGGGCCGACGAGGACGCCCCCGATCGCGACGCGTTCGCGCAGGCCGTCACCCGATGGTTCGGCCACCCGGAGAGCGCGAGCGCGTGATCATGTCCGTATCCCGGTGGCGCACCGCGTCGACGAGAACCAGGGCGATCGTCGCGTCGCTGGCGGCGATCGCTGCGGTCGGCCTCGCCGTGCCGGTCATCACCTCCACGCAGGACAGGCACCCTGGCGCGGACTGTGACGAGGTGCAGGTCCCGGTGTCGGTCGCGGAGATCGGCAACGCCCACGTGTACGGGGAGCTGTGCCGGCCGCGCCACGGCGACGGGACGGGCAAGATCGTGCAGCTGCTGGTGCCGGGCTCCTCCTACAACCACAGCTACTTCGACATGCCCGTGCAGCCTTCCCACTACTCGTACGTCGCGGCGGCCCTCGGCGCCGGCTACTCCACGTTCAACATCGACCGGCTCGCCACCGGCAGGAGCACCTTGCCGCCCAGCGCGCTCTACACCCTCGACTCCGGAACCGAAGCGATCCACCAGGTGATCAGCATGCTGCGCGCGGGCGAGATCGAGGACCGCCAGTTCGCCGAGGTGGTCTGGGTCGGCCACTCGCTGGGCTCGTCGATGGCCTGGAACGAGGAGTTCGACGACGTCGACGCATTCGTGCTCACCGGCATGAGCCACGTCGTGAGGCAGGAGCCGCCACCGTCGGCCGATCCCGGCGAGGACATCCAGTTCGAGGTCACGGCGAAGGACGACCCCAAGTTCCGCGGCACGGTGAGCGACCCCGGCTACCTGACGACGAAACCCGGCGTGCGGCAGTTCTTCTACTACGAGCCCAACGCCGACCCGGCCGTCATCGAGGCGGACGAGCGCCTCAAGGACCTGAGTACCGCGGCGGACTCGGACGGCCCGGATCTTCCTCCGGCGCAGTCGCCCTCGCGCGCGATCACGGTGTCGACCCTCCTCGTCGTCGGTGACCAGGACCAGTACTGCACCGTCGGCGTCTGCACCGCCGAGTCGATGCTTGCTCACGAGCGGCCCTACTACTCCGACGAGGTCGACCTCGCGGCCGTCGTCGTCCCCGACAGCGGTCACTCCGTGCAGCTGCACAAGAACGCGCCCGAGACCAACGCCGCGATCCTGCAGTGGATCACGACCGCTGTGGGGTGACGGCGCTGCGCCGTGGCGGACTCAGGAGGTGACGGCGAGCCTGCGCAGCCAGGATTGCAGCGGCAGTGTGCTGTTCTCGCCGCGCAGCGCGTCCCGGACCGCGTGTGCGCCGTCGCGGAGCTGTCGGCTGGACAGGGCGGTGGTGATGGCGGCGGCCAGCCTGCCGCCGTCGGCGTCCTTCGCCGGGATCGGTTCGGTCCCCGCGTCGAGCGCGACCAGTCGGCGTGCCCAGAACGGCTGGTCGGTGTGCACCGGCAGCGTGACGGAGGGGATGCCGGCGCGCAGGGTGGCGGAGGTGATGCCGGCGCCGGCCTGGTGGACGACGACGGCTGCCCGGGGGAGGAGCCAGCTGTGCGGCACCTCGCCCACGTGGAGGATGTCGGGGCTGCCGAGGTGTTCGGCGACCTGGCGCAGGTCCTCGCCCTGCAGGACGGCGCGGGCCTTCGTGGCGGTGAGCGCGTCGGCCACGGCGCGTGCCGTGGCCGAGCTCGTCGGGATGCTGCCGAGGGTGACGACCACGGGGGCGGGCCCGGCGTCGAGGAACTCGAGCAGCGACGGCGGGGGTGCCCAGTCGTCGGGTTCGTGCGGCCACCAGAAGCCGTCGAGGGTCAGCTCCGCGGGCCAGTCGTCCGGGCGGGGGAGCACGGCGGGGCTGATGCCGTGGTGGATCGGCAGTCCTTGCGAGCGTCGTCGCCGTTGTGCGGCTCGACGGCTCTCGGGGGGCAGCCCGAGCTCCGAGCGGACCCGTTGGCGGGCCGGGTCGTAGGGCGTGCGTACCTGCTGCGCGAGGTGACCTGCCATCCGGTTGCCGACGCGCCCGAGGTCGGTGCCGCTCGCGATCATCGGCGGGTACGCCGCGCTGGGCTGCGAGGGCTGCAGGAGCGCCTCGGCGGAGGGGACCCCGAGGTGCTCGGCGATGTCATGGCCGTACGGGGAGATCGCGTTCGTCAGGACCGCCTCGGCCCCGACGGCAGCCGCCAGGGCCGCCGTGGCGGCCTGGTCCATGTAGGTGCGCAGGGTCGCCAGGTGGGCGCGAACACCTCGCGCACCCACGGTCCCGGAGGGCGGGGTGATCGGAGCGGTGATCGGCGCGATGGAGCATCCGGCGCCGGTCACCAGTGCCTCGTACTCGGAGTTCGCGACGATCGTGACCCGGTGCCCGTCGGCCACGAACGCCGCGCCCAGCCCGGTCGCCGGAGCCACGTCCCCTCTGGTTCCGGGACTCAGGATCAGAACCTGCATCGCCACTCCCTCGTTCGCGAACAACGTTCGCAAAGCTATCTGATGGCATACGCTGTTCGCAAACGGGAGTGGGGGAGGGGCGGTGGAGTCCGAGCTGATCTGGATGCGGCCCGAGAAGTCCGGAGTCGGTCGGCCGGCGGGGCGCAGCAGGGCCGAGATCACCGAGGCGGCCGTGCGGGTGGCCGACCGCGACGGGCTCGCCGGGGTGTCCATGCGGCACGTGGCCGCCGAACTGGGCACCGGGGCCGGCTCGCTGTACCGCTACGTCGAGACCCGTGACGACCTGCTCGACCTGATGGCCGACCACGTCTACGCCGAGTACGACCTCCCCTCCCCGTCCGGCGACTGGCTTTCGGACCTGGTCGACATGGGCCTGCAGGCACGCGAGATCTACCGGCGCCACCCCTGGCTGGCCGAGCTGGTCCTCACCCGGCCCGTCGTCGGCCCGAACGGGGTCGACGTCACCGAGCACTTCCTCGCGGTCCTCGCCGACCACTCGGCTCCCGACGGGGACAAGCTGGTCGCCCTCGCGATGCTCAACGCGATCGTCGCGGCAGCCGCCCGTTCGGAAGCATCCCCGGTCGACGCGCTGCGAAGCGCCCGCTACGTGGCGCATGTCGCCGCCCAGGGCAAGCACCCGCATCTCGCTGCCCTCAGCGGGAAGCCCGAGATCGGCGACCCGCTCCCGGAAGCGCTGAAGCGGATCCTCTCCGGGTTGCTCGGATGACTGCCTGCGACCGGCGCTGTCAGGCGGTTCGGAGGGACTGCTCGTAGTCGGGCAGGTCGAAGGCGGTGTGGGCGGAGCGGCCCTCGGTGCTGGACGGCATCGTCGTGCGGTTGCGCAGGATCGCGTTGCGCGTGTCGAGGTGCTGCCGGGTGCGCGGGGCCACCACGCCGCCGCCCTCCGTCGCGAGGGCCTGGTTGCGCTCCACGAACTCGCGGACCGTGTTCTCGTACGCAGCGAACGCCGTGACGTGGTCGGTCCGGGTGGCCAGCTCGCCGGCGAGGACGTACGCGCCCACCAGCGACACGCTCGACCCCTGACCCGACATGAACGACGTGGCATGGGCGGCGTCACCGGCGAGGGCGACGCGGCCGGTGGACCAGGCGGGCATGTGGATCTGGCTGACGACGTCGAAGAACAGGTCGTCGGCCCCGCGCATGGCCGCCACCATCCGGGGGATCTCCCACACCGTGTCGGGGAACGTCGCGGCCACGAGGTCGCGCTGCGCCTGCGGGTTGCGGAAGGCGGAGAACGGCGGCTCGTCCTGCGCGAAGGTCAAGAACCCGTACGTCGACTCGCCGGGCTCGTACGCGTAGAGGATGGCGGACCTGCCCGGGACGTTCCACAGCACGCCCTCGTGGGCCAGGTCGGCGTCGTTGGGCAGTGTGAAGCCGGCGAAGCAGAAGCCGAGGTAGCGGTGGAAGCGCTCCTCGGGGCCGAAGACCAGGCTGCGGGTGTTCGAGTGCAGCCCGTCGGCGCCGATCACCAGGTCGAACGTGCGCCGGGTGCCGCTGTCGAAGGTGACGTCCACGTGGTCGCCGCGGTCGTCGAGCGTGGCGATGGAGTCGTTGAACAGGAACTCGACCTTGTCCCTGGCCAGGTCGTAGAGGCAGTCGGCCAGGTCGCCCCTGCGCACTTCGAGGTCGACTCCCTCGATGCCGCCGGTGAGGGCCTCGGGGCGCAGTTCGGCCATGACCTCGCCGTCGGGGTCGAGGAACGTGAGCTGACGGCTGTCGACGTGGGCCTGCCGGAGACGTGGCAGCAGGCCCATGCGTTCGACGACGTCGCGGGCGGTGCCCCGGATGTCGATGGCGTACCCGCCTCCGCGCAGGTGGGTGGCCTTCTCCACGACGGTGACCTTGAAGCCGTGGCGGTCCAGCCAGTAGGCGAGTGTGGGACCGGCGATGCTGGCCCCGGAGATCAGGACCTTGCGGTTGGGCGGGTGGTTCATCGGGATCCTTCCTGCGCAGGCCTGAAGCATCGGTAGATGCTTACCTCAGGTATCCTTGTTGGCGGAGCCGAGGGTATAGATACTTACGTCAAGTATGCAAACGAGGGCTGAGGATGAACACAGGAGCGGAGGCTGCAGGCGGTCAGGACGACGAGGTGCTGGCCGTGATGCCCCGGCTGACGCAGCTGGCCAACGCCGTCAGCCGCAGACGCTTGGTCGAGCACGCCATGGCGGCGGCCGGGATCGAGGTGGAGCAGCCGGCCTTCTCCGTCCTGCTCTCGGTGCACCTCGCCGGCGAGCCGCTGAGGATCAGCGAGATCGCGGAGCGGATGCGGATCGTCCAGCCCCACGTCACGCGGCAGGTCCAGCAGCTGGAGCGCCGCGGACTGGTACGCCGCACCGGCGACCCGAACGACCGCCGGGTGAGCATCATCGCGCCGACCGACGAGGGCAGGGAAGCCGCCGAACGTTATGCGAGCAGCCTCATCAGCTGGTTCACCGGCGCCGTCGCCGACTGGTCCGAGCAGGACCGCCGCGACCTCGGCCGCCTGCTCGCTCGCTTCGCCGACGACGTGACGGCCCACCTGGCCACCTTCGACGACAGGTGAGCCCCGGTCGGGGCTCGTGCCACCTCACATCCGGGACCTCAGCACGTCGAACTCGCAGCCTGGCGAGGACGGGTCGAAGCCGTGCTCGATCAGCCAGCGGGCCGCCAGCAGGCTCCGCAGCGACCACCACGCGCGGATCACGTCGATGTCGACGTCGGAGCCGTAGCCGGTGACCACGTCGCCGAGGCGCTCCTCGTGCCCCAGCGTCAAGATGGCGAGGTCGAACAGAGCATCGCCGCGGGCCGCCTCGGACCAGTCGATCACGCCGGTGATCTCGTCACCGTCGACGAACACGTGGGTGATCTGCAGGTCGCCGTGGATGAACACCGGTGTCCACGGCCGGAGCGCGGCCTCGGCGACGTGGCGGTTGCGCGTGATCACGTCCGTGGGGAGGACGCCGTTCGCGGCGAGCCACTCGCATTCGTCGTCGAGCTGCGATGCGATCTCGTCGGGACTGCGGCCGGGCCATGGCGGTAGCGGCGCGTCGTGCAGCGTCCGTGCGGCGGCGCCCGCCGCGGCCCATGCCGCCGACGACGCGAGCGACGGCTCGCCGAGGCGTCCGAGTGCCGTGCCGTCGACGGCGGCGAGCGCGAGCACGGGCGGCTCCCGCCACAGGACCTCCGGAGTGGGGATCGGCGCCAAGGCCATCGCCTCGACCTCGACATCAGTGCGCCCCTGGTCGGCGTCGATCTTCAGGAACACGTCGCCGACGCGTAGCGTCGCGCGCTCGTTGTGGGCGACGACGACCTCGACCTCCTCCACGCGGTCATTGTCGCGGGGATGCGTCCCCACATCACCGGGTTATCGTGCGTCCTTCGTTCAGGGCGACGGCTGCGGCACCGTGCACTCGATCTGCGGGTTCAGCCCGACGTAGTTCAGCGGCCCGACGACGACCGTGGCCAGCACGGTGCCGATCTCGGCGCAGTTGACCTGTTCGTCCCCGGAGAAGTAGCCGCGCTGGTACGCCGCGAATGCGCCGATGACCAGCCAGATGACGACGATGACAGCGCCGATACGCATGTGCGCCTCCGAGTCGTGCCGCTCACCGTGGGCGGGTTGCAGCGGGCACGCTACGTGACCGGCGTCTCACTGCGATCACGATCAGGTAGGCCCGGACCGCCGAGCCGGGCGCTGTGCCCGCAGGTCATCGGCCGGTTCGGGTGCGCATCGCTTCGGCGTCCCTCCCTGGGGACGTGCCGAAGGCCCGGCGGTACTCGCGGTTGAACTGCGAAGGGCTCTCGTAGCCGACGCGGTAGCCGATCTCGGCGACGTCCGCGTCCCGGGTGGCGAGCAGCGTGCGGGCCTCGTGGAGCCGGATCTGTTGCCTGAACTGGATGGGGGTCATCGAGGTCGCGGAGCGGAAATGGCGGTGGAAGGTCGACGGGCTCATGCACGCCAGGTCGGCGAGCTCGGCGATCGCGACGGGCTCGTCGTAGTGCCGGCGTATCCACCGGATCGAGCGGGAGATGTGGGCGAGGCTCCCGTCGGTGGCGCCGATCTGATGGACGAGCGCGCCCTGGTCCCCGGTGAGGAGGCGCCAGAGGATCTCCGTCCGGAGCCCCGGTGCGAGCACCCGCAGGTCGTCGGGCCGGTCGAGCAGGCGCAGGAGCCGGACGATCGGATCGAGCAACTCCTGCGGTGCGGTGCTGACGGCGATGCCGGGGCGCCCTCGGCGCCGCGGGGCGGGCGGGGCCTCCAGGAGCAGCGGTGCGACCGCGGCCGGCGTCAGCGTCATGCTCACCACCACGAGGGGGTCCTCCGCCGTGGCCTCGAGCGCTTGGCCGGTGACCGGTAGGTCGAGGGTCACCACGAGGTACTGGCCGGCCTGGTAGTCGTGGTGGCGGCCGTTGAGCGTCGTCCGCTTGACGCCCTGGGCAACGACGGCGAACGAGGGTTGCGTCATGGCGGCGACCGGGGGCGTCGGCGCTTCGACGACAGTGAGGGAGACGCCGTCGAGCACGGAGACGCTCTGGTGGGCCCCGACGGCGCGCCCGCGAACCAGCGTCCGGAGCTCGTCGAGGCTGTCCACCGGGGGAGTGAAGCACGATCCGCGCGAGGTCGACAGGATCGTGCAAGCCGGAGCCAGGATCGACCTCACGGCGGGCAGGAGTGTCGTGGTCGGGTGGGGACCATGGAGATGCGCAACCTCGGGAGGACCGGAATCACGGTCAGCCCGCTCAGCCTCGGCGCGATGATGTTCGGTGCCTGGGGCAATCCCGATCACGACGACGCCGTCGCCATCATCCACCGGGCCCTCGACGCGGGGATCAACGTCGTCGACACCGCCGATGTCTACTCGGGTGGTGAGTCCGAGGTGATCGTCGGGAAGGCACTGGCCCAGGTGGACCGTTCGCGGGTCGTCCTGGCCACCAAGGTCGGCTCGCCGATGAGCGAGGACCCCAACGCCCGGGGCGGGTCCCGGCGTTGGATCACCGCGGCGTGCGAGCACAGCCTGCGCCGCCTCGGGACCGACTACATCGACCTCTACCAGGTGCATCGGCCCGACGAGTCGGTGGACATCGACGAGACCTTGGGGGCGTTGAGCGACCTGGTCCACGCCGGGAAGATCCGCTCGTTCGGCAGCTCGACGTTCCCCGCGCGGCGGATCGTGGAAGCCCGGTGGATGTCCGAGCACCGCGGGCGGGAGAGGTTCCGCACCGAACAGCCCCCGTACTCGATGCTGGTCCGCGGCATCGAAGGCCACGTGCTCCCGCTGGCGCAGGACTACGGCATGGGCGTCCTCACGTGGAGCCCGCTGGCCGGCGGGTGGCTGTCGGGGCGCTTCGGCGTCGGCAAGGAGAACACCAGCGAGCGGGACAGGCGGCTGCCCGCGCGGCCGGGAGCCGGCGGTCGCTTCGACCTCACGGTGCCGGCCAACCAGCGCAAGCTCGAGCTCGTCACCGAACTGGCGACGGTGGCCGACGACGCCGGGCTGACCATGGTGGAACTCGCCCTGGCCTTCGTGCTGGAACATCCCGCGGTGAGTTCGGCGATCATCGGCCCGCGCACCATGGAGCAGCTCGAGGCGCAGCTCCCGGTACCGGACGTCCGCCTGGAGGAGGCGGTCCTCGACCGCATCGACGAGATCGTCGCACCCGGGACCGATGTCAACACCGAGGACGCGGGGTGGCGGCCCTCGGCGCTGACGGAGGCCCCGAGCCGCCGCAGGCTCAGGCCTGCACCGCGCGCGTCGGTGCGTGGTAGGTGAACAGGTCGTCCCAGGTCTGGTCCAGCCGCCGCTTGGCCTCGTCCAACGCGACGGCGGTGAGACGTCCCCGTCCGTCGTCGTCGATCAGCCCCAGCCGGCGCAACTTGCCCACGCCGTCGTCGACCTCGAAGTCGAACCTTGCGTCCCACCGCCGGTCGAACCAGTCCTCGATCCGCTGGTCCAGCTCCGCGGCGGTGAGCGGCGCGTCGGCGCCGCGCAGGAAGTGGTAGGCGAGCACCGCCTCCTTGACCTCTTCCTCCTCGGCCGCATCCAGCAGGTGGTGGAAGACGCCCGCGTCGTTGTCGAGGTTGCGGAAGTAGAGGCTCTCGGACAGCGACTTCATGAACTTGATCTTGCGGTTCTTGAACTTGGTGAACTGGCGCACCAGGTAGCCGCCGAACGTCGCCAGACCTGCTCCGAGCGCGACGAGCTGGGCCTGGTCGAGCTCGACCGGCTCCCTCCGCACGCCGAGCCAGAACCCCAGCAACAACAACACCGGCAGCAGCGCCGCGACGAGCTTGGTGACGATCACGATGATCCCGGAGACGACCGCCGGGACGCCGATCAGCAGCTTGTCGATGAGACGCATCCGCACCCGCGCGTTGGGGAACAGCATCTCCAGGTCGGCGCGGGGCACGTCCTGGAAGAGCTTGATGATCGTGGAGCCCGGCGTGAACGGCAGGTCGTCGACGTCCCTGTCCTGGGCCTCGAAGTGGTCCGCGCCCTTGAACTTCACATACACGAGGACCTTCCCGTAGTTGGTGAACTCGATGGTCCGGCGGCGCAGGCCGAACAGGTACTTCACCTCCTCCTGCCGGGTGTGCTCGCCGCGTCGGTAGAACACGACCTCCTCGAAGTCGTCGAAGTCGGCCTCCAGCCGGACCTTCATCAACGACTCCTCGACGAACGCGCGGCCGAGGTCGTCGGCCGTGATGCGTTCGAAGTTGGCGTCCTCGGCCAGCGTGGTCAGCTCGTCGACAAGGCGCCGCTGCGCCGCCTGCCGCTCGGCCGGGCCCAGCTCGACGAGCGTGCGCGTGTCGGCGTCCGGGTTGAACGGGTGGTAGGCCTCCTTGAGCGCCTCGAGCCTGCCGCGGAACTCGTGGTGCAGGAGGCTGGCCAGCAACTCGGCGAACATCCGGAACGACTCCCGCTCCTGCGGCGCGACCTCGTCCGCGCACATCGTGACGATGCTGGTCCTGCGGAACGGGATGAAACGCTCACCGGTCACTACGGGCCTTCCTGCACATGAGCTGGCGGGGTTGTCGGTTCGTTCCCGGACCGCCTACGACCCCAAACCCGTCCGGGCGCCACGCTTAGGCTCGGGGGCATGCCGGACACGCAGTACGAACACCTGCTCCGCCACGTGCTCGACACGGGCGCCCGCAAGGGGGACCGCACCGGGACGGGCACGCGGTCGATCTTCGGGCACCAGCTGCGCTACCGGTTGTCCGACGGCTTCCCGCTGATCACGACGAAGAAGGTCCACTTCCGCTCGATCGCGTACGAGCTGCTGTGGTTCCTACGCGGCGACGCGAACGTCACGTGGCTGCAGGAGCACGGCGTCACGATCTGGGACGAGTGGGCCGGGCCCGACGGTGATCTCGGCCCGGTCTACGGCGTGCAGTGGCGGTCGTGGCCGACCCCGGACGGCGGGCACGTCGACCAGATCAGCGAGGTGCTGCGCACGCTGCGCGAGAACCCCGACTCCCGGCGGATCATCGTGTCCGCCTGGAACGTCGCCGACATCCCCCGGATGGCGTTGCCACCGTGCCACGCGTTCTTCCAGTTCTACGTGGCCGACGGAGAGCTCTCCTGCCAGCTGTACCAGCGCAGCGCGGACCTGTTCCTCGGCGTGCCGTTCAACATCGCGAGCTACGCGCTGCTGACGCACATGGTCGCCGAGCAGGTGGGCCTGGCCGTCGGTGACTTCATCTGGACCGGGGGCGACTGCCACGTCTACGACAACCACGAGGACCAGGTCCGCACGCAGCTCGCCCGCGACGCGCGCCCGTTCCCCACGCTGAGCCTGAAGCCGGCGCAGAGCCTGTTCGACTACACCTACGAGCACATCACGATCGACGGCTACGACCCGCACCCGGGGATCAAGGCACCGGTGGCGGTGTGATCGGGCTCATCTGGGCGCAGTCGGCGAACGGCGTCATCGGCCGCGACGGTGCGCTGCCGTGGCACCTGCCCGAGGACATGAAGCACTTCCGCTCCCTGACCGCGGGCGCGACCGTGCTCATGGGCCGCCGCACGTGGGAGTCGCTGCCGCCGCGGTTCCGGCCGCTGCCGGGCCGGCGCAACCTCGTGCTGTCGCGCACGCCGCAGCCGGACGTCGAGAGGGAGGGCGCGGAGACGTTCCCCGACCTGCCGCAGGCGCTCGCCGCGGTGTCCGGGGACGTGTGGGTGATGGGCGGTGCGGCGGTGTACCGGGCGGCGCTGCCGTTCGCGGACCGCATCGTGGTCACCGAGATCAGGGAGCACTTCGACGGTGACACGCACGCCCCGGAGGTGGGACGCCCGCCGGACTCGGTGGGGACGTGGCAGGAGTCGTCGACGGGCCTGCACTACCGCTTCCTGACCTGGGGCTGACGACAGGCCCCGCCGCACACGTCCGGTGGGGTCCGCACACACCGTCCGCCGGCCATGCGAGTCGGGACCAGCTTGATCGTTCTCACCCGCACATGAACTCGCCACGGGCCGCGCTGGTGTTCGGCCCGCAAAAATCAACAGGCGAAGATCGCCGCGACATGTACATCAGCGTCGTTCCGACCGCAGTGGTGTGCCGATCGGATCGATCATGGCCTGGATTCGGATGTCCGATCCGCACGCCCATCGCGAGGCCGCCCAACCGCACGTACGCCTCGAACCAGACGTGCATGGCCCCCGCCAGCACAGGCCCGCAGGCCGGCTCGCGACCCACATGCTGGGCCGCGACTCGCGCGCTTCAGACCCCGACTCGCGGACCCATGTCACACCACGACTCGGTGTGCGGACCGCACCGGATGTGTGCCGTCGACGGCTACGCGGCGGTGGGGTCTCGGTGCCGGCCGCTCAGCAGATCGCCCGCGCCGGGAACCACCGTCGGGAGGCCCAGCTGCGACAAGATCCGGAAGGTGGTGGCGGTGGCTGCGGACAGGACCGGGATGCCGGCCTCGTCCTCGACGGCCTGGATCGATTCGAGGGATGGCATCTGCACGCACGCCGACAGCACGAGGGCGTCGGCGCCGGTGAGGTCGAGTTTGCGCCAGTGTTCGCGTAGGTCGGTGGGGTCGAGGCGGGCGACGGCGAGGTTGTCGGGGACTTCGAGGGACAGGGCGTCGACGACTTCGATGCCGGCGTCTTCGAGGTAGTCGACCACGAGTTGGGTGAGTGGTTTCAGGTAG
>NZ_NKYF01000023.1 GCF_002262885.1 Pseudonocardia sp. MH-G8
GCTGCCCCACCCACGCGAGTCGCTGCCCCACCCACGCGAGTCGCTGCCCCACCCACGCGAGTCGCTGCCCCACCCACGCGAGTCGCTGCCCCACCCACGCGAGTCGCGTCGCCATCCGCGTGTCTGCGAGTCCCAGGTGCGCTCTGACGGTGCAGATCGGCGCGAGCCGCACGCCGTGGTCGCGCGGACGGCGCTGGTGTGCTGCTCGCGCATGGTGATCGTTCCGACCAGCACCCTGGCGCCCGCGCGGGGACCACCGCGAGCGGCTCGGAGCGATCTCCGGCGGCGGCACCGAGCTCGGAGGGTCGCCGGGGTGGGTGGTGTCCTCGCGCGCCGCCGCGTCGGGGAGTGGGAGCGGGTGCCGGGGGGCCGTAGGATTCGCGGGGTGACGACCGCGCGCCGGACTCTGCGCCGCTCGCCCCGCAGGCGGGACCGCCGGGGGCGGGGCCTGCGCGGATTGATGTACCCGGCCACCACGCCGGCCTCGCGCACGCGGGCGGAGAGGTTCGACGCCCTGGTGCTGGAAGCGCTGGAGCCGATCGAGCTGCGCTGGGGCTCCGAGCTCGCCGAGCTCGACCTCGCCGTGGACGAGGTCCCCGAGGTCGAGGAGACCTCGCCGGACGAGGTGGTGTGGGGGCAGGGCGTGCTCGCCGACGTCGGAGTGCCCCTCGCCCAGCTCGTGCCGGCCGGAGTCGACCCCGAAGGTTTGCCGTCGCGGGCCCGGATCGTGATCTACCGGCGGCCGCTCGAGGCCCGCGCCCGCGTGGGCGCCGACCTCGCCGACCTGCTGCACGAGGTGCTCGTGGAGCAGGTGGCGGAGTACCTGAACATCGAGCCGGACGCCGTCGACGGCGGCGAGGGCCAGTAGCCGACGGCGCGCCCGGTCAGGAGGCGGCGCGGCGCAGCCGGCGGCGCTCCCGTTCGGAGAGCCCACCCCAGATGCCGAAACGCTCGTCGTGGGCGAGCGCGTAGTCGAGGCACTCGGCGCGCACCTCGCACCCGGAGCAGATGCGCTTGGCCTCGCGCGTGGAGCCGCCCTTCTCGGGGAAGAACGCCTCCGGATCGGTCTGCGCGCAGAGCGCGCGCTCCTGCCAGTCCTGCTCCTCGGATTCGTCCTCGCCCAGTACCGCGACCGCCTCCCCGAACGGGTCGGCGGCCGGATACGGAACCCCCGCTGTGGTTTCGACCAGCTCCATCGTGGCTGTGATGACGTTCACCTTGCCCACCTCCCCGCGCGCCCCCGGCGTGGCCGCCACCAACCCTACGGGCTGGGAATGACAGCGATGTAAGTACAGCGCTGTCGGTTCCAGGTTTGCAAGTTGAAGCTGCCGACCGGGTGACGCAGTCCACCCGGTCGGTCCCCCGATCAGCACAATGAGCGGGTGCGCGCGACCTCTGATCGGATCAGTCCCTGGTTCCTCCTCCTCGTCGCGATCACGGCCGCCGGAGCGCTGTTCGCCGTCGTCGGAACGCCGGCCGCGGTCGCCTCGGGAACGTCACCGCTGCTCACGGCAGGTGTGGTGCTGCTGGTGCTGGGCGGCTGGGCGGTCTCGCTGTGCCTGCACGAGTTCGGGCACGCCGCCGTCGCCTACCGCGCGGGCGACCGGTCGGTGCGGTCGAAGGGCTACCTCACCCTCGACATCCGGCGCTACACCGACGTGGGGCTGTCGTTCGTGCTCCCGATCGTGATCCTCCTCGTAGGCGGGATCCCGCTGCCCGGTGGCGCTGTGTGGATCAACCACGCCGCGATCCGCTCCCGAGGCGCGCGGAGCCTCGTGTCGCTCGCAGGCCCGGCGACGAACCTGGTGCTCGGCGCTCTGCTCACCGCGGCCGTCGCGCTGGTGCCGATGCCGATCGGACTCGCCGTCGGGCTCTCCTGCCTGGCGTTCATCCAGGTGATCGCGTTCGTGCTCAACATCATCCCGATCCCCGGGCTCGACGGGTTCGGCATCCTCGAGCCGTTCCTGTCGCTGTCCGCGCGCCGGCTGGCGGCACGAGTGCGGCCCTGGGCGCCGCTCGTGCTGTTCCTGCTGATCATCGCAGTGCCGGGCGTCTCCTCGGCGTTCTTCCAGGCGACGGGCAACCTCTTCGCGGCAGTCGGCGGCAACACGGAGCTCGCATTCGTCGGCTACGACGAGCTGCGCTTCTGGGAGTGAGGCGAGGCACAGCGGGTACGGCTGTCGGGTAGGGCGATCCTCGCGAACAAGGGGAAACCATGCGCGTCCACGCCACCGGCCCCGCCGGGCCCGGCCCCGAGCCGGAGCCGCCAGGACCCGAGCCCTTCCCTCCGTCGCCGCCGAAACCGCCGGACCCACCGGAGCCACCGCTCCCGCCCGCCCCGCCCGTGCACCGGACCTGACCGCACGGCGGAACCTGACGCGCTGGTGCCTCCCGGACGCGTCGACTCGCGGGCCGCACAGCACGACTCGCGGGCCCCACAGCACGACTCGCGGGGCTCACGCGACTCGCGGGCCTCAGCCCAGGCGGGTCCGCGCGGCGGCGACCATCGTGGGGACGTCGGTGTCGTCGGGCAGCGCGTCGAGGGGCCACCAGCGCAGGTCGTCGGACTCGGCGCTGATCCGCGGGACCGCGCCCTGCGGGGCCCGCACGAGGAACCGGACGTCGAGGTGGCGGGTCGGCAGGCCCAGCGAGCAGGTGATCGGGTGGACGTCCACGTGCAGCGGCGCCGGGTCGATCCTGAGGCCGTCGATGCCGGACTCCTCGGTGGCCTCCCGCAGCGCGGCGTCCGCGAGGGAGGCGTCGCCGTCCTCGCAGTGCCCGCCCAGCTGCAACCACCGCCCGACGCGCGGGTGCAGGGTGAGCAGCGTGTGCTCGGCCGCGGCGTCGACGACGAGCGCGGAGGCGGTGAGGTGGCCCGGCTCGCACGAGCGCGAGCAGGCATCGTCGGGGCGGGCGTCGAGGAAGGCGAGCAGCGCGTGCCGCATGCCCTTCTGAGCCGGATCGGGCGGGTGCCAGGCCGTGAGCTCGGCGACCGCTGCGGCGGGGGCTACCACTCGAGGAACCCCTGACCCGGATCGCGCGGCGGACGCGGTGCGAGCGGCTCGACCGGCACCCCGACGGCCACGGCACCGAGCGGCTGCCAGTCCGGCGGCAGGTCCAGCACCCGGCGCACGACGTCCGGCGCGAAGATCGTCGAGCCCACCCAGCAGGAGCCGAGCCCCTCGGCCGCCAGCGCCACGAGGAACGACTGCACGGCCGCACCCCCGGCCACGGTGAACATCGTGCGCTCACCCGTGCGGCGCGCGTCGTCGGGATAGGTGTGCATGCCGTCGCCGGTGCGGAAGGCGAGCACCAGCTCGGGGGCACGGCGCAGCAGGTCGCCGCGCCGCATCCGGCGCTCCACCTCGTCCGCGGGGCGACCGTCGGATTCGAGGTGCTCGCGCCAGCGGGCCGCCATCGCGTCCAGGAGCGCCCCGCGCCGTTCACGCACCCATGCGAACCGGATCGGCGTGCTGTGGTGCGGCGCGGGCGCGGTGAGCGCCACGCCGGCGGCGCGGCGCAACGCCGCCGCGTCGACCGCGTCGTCGGTGAAGGCACGGGTGCTGCGCCGCAGCAGCACGGCCTCGCGACGGCCGCGGGCGATGGCCTCGTCGGTGCCGAGCCAGAACATGTCCTCGTCGATCGGGCGCACGAGGTCACGCGCGGTGGACCCGTCGTCCACCGGGTGCAGCCCGCGCACCACCGCCACCGGCAGGCCGCCGAGCTTGCCCTTGACGAGGTCGGCGGCCGCGGCCAGCTCGTCGGCCAGCGCCACTTCGGTGACCAGCAGCTCGTTGCCCTCGGCGTCCTGCTGCCCTTCGTAGCGGTGCAGCACGGGCAGGCCGACCGCGCCGATCGCGACGTCGGTCTGCCCGACGCGCCAGGTGCGGCCCAGCGTGTCGGTGACGACCACGGCCACCTCGACCCCGCGCAGGCGCCGCAGCTCGTCGCGCAGGCGGGCGGCGCTGGCGTCCGGATCGGCCGGGAGCAGGGCCAGCTCGTCACGACGCACGTTGGAACCGTCGACGCCCGCCGCCGCCTGCACGATGCCCAGCTTGCCCGCGACGATCAGCGTGCGGCCCCGCCGCGCCAGCACCCTCTCGGTCTCGGCGTCGACGAGCTCGCGGCGCAGGGCGTCGCGCGCCTCGGGGTCGGTCGGGGCGGGCACGAGCCTGCCCTCCACCTTGGAGAACACCTTCGAGGTGACGACCACGACGTCGCCGTCGGCGATCCAGGGTGCGGCCTCGGCGAGAGCACCCGCGAAGTCGTCGCCGGGACGGAAGTCGGGCAGCCCGCGGACCGGCAGGACCGTCAGCCCCTCGGGGGCGGCGTGGTCACGCAACGGTCGTCCCCGCCAGCTCCAGCGCCCGGCGCACCATCTCGGCGGTGGCGTCCACGTCGGACATCAGCAGCGGGACCGCCTGGACCTCGACGCCCGGGACGTCGGCGGCGTCGCCGGTGTGCACGAGCCAGCCGTCGAGCACCCCGCCGTCGGCGCGGGCACCGAGGTGCCGCCCGACCGCCTCGGCGCTGGTCTCCACGCCGATCGTGGTGAGGCAGGCGTCGGCCATCCCGCGCACCGGCTTGCCGCCCACGATCGGCGACAGCCCCACGACCTTCGCCGTCGTCTCGCGCAGCGCCTCGCGCACGCCCGGCACGGCGAGGATCGTGCCGATGCTGACGACCGGGTTGGACGGCGCGAGCAGCACTGCGTCGGCGTCGCGGATCGCGTCGCGCGCCGCCGGCAGCACGCTCGCCTGCTCGGCACCGACCGAGACGATGTCGTAGGCGGGCAGCTCGGCCCGGTGCCGCACCCACCACTCCTGGAAGTGGATCGCCTTGCGCGCCTTCGGGCCGGTCTCCGGGTCGTCGACGACCACGTGGGTCTCGACCCGGTCGTCGGTGGCCGGCAGCAGCCGGACGCCCGGGCGCCACCGGTCGCACAGCGCGGTGACGACGTCGGCGAGCCCGTACCCCGCGCGCAGCATCCGGCTGCGGACGAGGTGGGTGGCGAGGTCGCGGTCGCCGAGGCCGAACCAGGTGGGCTCGGCTCCGTAGGCGGCGAGCTCGTCGCGCACCGTCCAGGACTCGCCGACCCGGCCCCAGCCGCGCTCGGTGTCGATCCCACCGCCGAGGGTGTACATGCAGGTGTCGAGGTCCGGGGTGATCCGCAGGCCGTGCATCCAGACGTCGTCACCGACGTTCACCACGGCCGTGACCTGGTGCTCCGACTCCCCCTCACCAGTGGCCGGCAACCCGAGCGCCGCCTTCACCCCGAGCAGGAACCGGGCCCCACCGACGCCACCGACCAGCACCGTGACTCTCACGCGCGCGAGCCTACGCGCGCGTGATCCGCGCGCTGGGGCTCGCCCGGCACGCGACTCCCCGACGCCGTACGCACCATCGGCGCTCACGCGGCCTGTGATCACCGGACGGGTGCAGGGGCGGCATCACGTCGCCGCTGTTGCACCCGATCGACGATCACGCACCCAAGGTTCCGGCTCGCGCCGCCCATAGCGCGACACCCGCGCAGGCAGACCCCGACTCGCGGGCAGGAGACCCCGACTCGCGGGCAGCCAGACCCCGACTCGCGGGGTCAGTCGGGCAGGGTCGAGGCGCGGACCACGAGCCGGGCCGGGAGCTCCACCGTTCCGCGGTGCGCACGGCCGGCCACCGCGTCCAGCAGCAGCCGGGCGGCGTGGCGGCCCAGCTCCTCCAGCTCCAGGTCGACCGTCGTGAGCGGCGGACGGCTGGCCAGCGCCATCACGTCCCAGTTGTCGTAGCCGGTGACGGCGACGTCCTCGGGGATGCGCCTGCCCAGCTCGCGCAGCCGTTCGCAGACACCGCGCGCGATCTGGTCACTGCCGCAGGAGATCGCGTCGAGATCGGGGTGGGCGCGCATCAGCAGGTCCACGGCATGGCGACCCCAGCGCTCGCTCCACTCGCCGTAGAGCGGCGGGCCGCGGAACGCCTCTCCGGCCGCATCGACGGCCGCGGACGCCCGCTGCACGGCGCTGCGATGCCGCTGCGGGCCGGTGACGTGGGCGATCGCGGTGCGCCCGATGTCCAACAGGTGCCCGACGGCCGCGGTGGCGCCGCCCCGGTCGTCGACGACGACCGAGGCGTCGGCCGGGTCGGTCGAGCTAGAGAACGCGTAGACGACGGGGATGGGCACGTCGATCGGCGGGCGCGGCTCGGTGCGCCGCCCGGTGACGATGATCCCGTCCACGCGGCGGGCGAGCAGGGTGCGCACGTAGTGCTGCTCGCGCAACGGGTCGTCGCGGGTGTCGCACAGCAGCAGGGCCATCTCCCCCGCGGACAGCGCGTCCTCGGCGCCCAGCATGATCGGGATGCTGAAGCGGCCGGAGCTGTCGGTCGTGACCAGCCCCACCGTGTAGCTGCGCCCAGACGACAGGGCACGGGCACGCCCGTCGGGCGTGAAGCCCAACTGCTCGGCGGCACGGCGGACTCGCTCGCGGGTCTCGCTGCGCAGCTGGCCCGTGTCGTTCAGGGCTTTGGACGCGGTTCCCGGCGAGACCCCGGCCAGCGCCGCGACGTCGGTGATGCGGACGACGCCGGCGCGGCTCGACGCACTGCTCGCCACCGGCACCCCTTTCCGTACGTTCCGGCCTCGTCGCATCGTAGCGGCACAAGGCCTTGACTGCCCGGGGCACCCACTCTACCGTCGGGCCGGAAATCGAATTCCTTGTTTCCGTGACACGCAGGAGTGGCATGACGGCGACCTCGCCCCGGACCGGCACCACCAGCACTCGTGGACCCGCCGCCCCGACGACCGCGGCGCAGGTGGCGCTGCACCCGCTCGGTCTCGGCGAAGCGACGATCACCGGTGGTTTCTGGGCCGACCGCCAGCAGGCGAACACCACCGCCATCCCGCTCGGGCGCCGGCGCCTCGAGGAGGCGGGCAACCTCACCAACCTGAGGATCGCCGCGGGCCGCGCGGAGGGCGAGGCGATCGGCCCGATCTTCGCCGACTCCGACGTCTACAAGTGGCTCGAGGCCGTGGCGTGGGAGTACGCCCGGCAGCCCGCCGACGAGCTGCTGGCGATGCAGCGGGAGGCCACCGCGATCGTCGCCGAGGCGCAGGCCGGCGACGGCTACCTGAACTCCGTGGTGCAGGTCCGCCACGCCGACGAGCGCTACACCGACCTGCCGTGGAGCCACGAGCACTACTGCGCGGGCCACCTCATCCAGGCCGCCGTCGCCCAGGTGCGCTGCACCGGCGACACGGCACTGCTCGACGTGGCCGTGAAGGTCGCCGACCACCTTGCCGACACGTTCGGGGAGGACCGCCGCCACGACGTCGACGGCCACCCGGTGATCGAGATGGCGCTCGTCGAGCTGCACCGCGAGACCGGCGACCCCCGCCACCTGGAGCTCGCCCGCTACTTCGTCGAGGCCCGCGGCCACGGTCTGATCAGCGCCTACGGCCACGACCCGACCTACTTCTCCGACCGCGTCCCGGTGCGGGAGGCCACCACGGTGGAGGGCCACGCGGTGCGCGCGGTCTACCTGGCCGCCGGCGCCGCCGACGTCGCGGCGGAACGGGGCGACACCGCCCTGCTCGACGCCCTCGCCACGCAGTTCGACCACATGCTCGCCACCAAGACCTACCTCACCGGTGGCCTCGGCGCGCGGTGGGACCGGGAGGCCTTCGGCGACCCCTACGAGCTGCCCACCGACCGCGCCTACGCCGAGACCTGCGCGGCGATCGGCGGCGTCCAGTGGGCGTGGCGGATGCTGCTGGCCACCGGCGACGCCCGCTACGCCGACGCGATCGAGCGCATGCTGTTCAACGGCTTCCTGGCCGGGCTCTCGCTGTCGGGCTCCGAGTACTTCTACGTCAACCCGCTGCAGCACCGCAGCGACGCCCACGCCGACGGCGACCGCTCCCCCGCCCACGGCCGGCGCGGCTGGTTCGACTGCGCCTGCTGCCCGCCCAACGTGATGCGCACGCTGTCCGGGCTGGAGGGCTACCTCGCCACCCACGACGGCGGCGGCGTCCAGCTGCACCAGTACGCACCGGGGACCGTCACGGCCGGCGCGACCACGCTGACCGTCGAGACCGAGTACCCCTGGGACGGGCTGGTGCGGGTGCGCGTCGACGCCGCAGACGCCCCCCTCACCCTGTCCCTGCGGGTGCCGGCCTGGGCGACGGGAGCCACCCTCGACGGCGCACCGGTGGGATCCGGCTACGCCCGTGTTCAGGTCGCCCGGGGTGACGTGGTCGAGCTGAACCTGCCGATGGAGGTCCGCACCACCACCGCGCACCCGCGCGTCGACGCCGTGCGCGGCTGCGTCGCGCTGGAGCGCGGACCGCTGGTCTACGCGGCCGAGCAGGCCGATCACGACACCCCGGTGGACGACCTGCACATCGACCCGGCTGCTCCGTGTGCGAGCGCGCACCGCCCGGACCTGCTGGGCGGCGTCACCGTCGTCACCGCGGGCGAGCTGACCCTCGTGCCGTACTTCGCCTGGGCCAACCGCGGACCCGCACCGATGCGGGTCTGGATCCCGACCACCACCTGAGGACCCGGAAAAGAGGGCAATGACGACCTCACGACGCGGTTTCCTCCGGCTCGCCGGCCTCGGCGCGCTCGCGGCGGGACTGCCCGCCTGCAGTTCCGTGCTGCCGGCGCCGGACACCTCGGCGCCCGGCTTCGGCACCTCGGCCACGGGCCTCGTCCGGGTCTGGTGCCGGGCGAACACCCAGGAGGGCCTCACCGCGCTGGTGGAGTCGTTCAACGCGAGCCAGGACCGGCTGGCCGTCGAGCTGACGCCGATCCCGGACGTCCAGTACGTCACGAAGCTCGCGACCGCGATTCGGGCGCGGGACGTGCCGGACCTGGTGGACATCGACGACATCAACTCGCTGCTGTTCGTCTACCGGGACGCGTTCACCGACCTGACCGACCTGATCGCGGATCTCGATTTCGCCGACCGGCTCAGCCCCGGTCACCTGGCACTGGCGACGGTCGGCGGCCGCCGCTACGCCGTGCCGTACCTGGCCGACAACTCCGCGCTGTTCTGCAACACGCGGCTGTTCGAGCGGGCCGGCCTCGACGTCGACGAGGCCACGACCGACCTGGACTCCCTGCTCGACGCCGCGCGGCGGATCACCGCGCTCGGCGGCGACGTGCGCGGCTGGACCTTCCCCGGCAACAACCAGGGCTCGCTCGGGTTCGTGGTGCAGCCGCACGTGTGGGCGGCCGACACCGACCTCATCCGCGGCGAGGTCGGCGCCCAGAGCGGCAACGTGGCAGGCAACGACGCCGTGGCCCGGCTGCTGGAGTTCTACCGCGCCCTCTGGGTGGACGGGCTCGTGCCGCCGGAGAACTTCGCCGACGACGCCTCCCGCTGGGGCTCGGACTACAAGGCCGGGCGGATCGGCATGATCCCCTCCAACTACAGCACGGTCACCACGGACACGGACCCCGAGCTCGTGGCGGCCACCACGGTGCGGCTGCTGCCCGGTCCCGACGGCGGGCGCGCCTTCTTCGACGGCGGCGACAACATGTGCATCCCCCGCGGCGCCGCCAACGCGTCCGGAGCCTGGGAGTTCGCGCGGTTCGCGCTCGACCTGCCGCAGCAGTCGGCGCTGCCCGAGGGCGGTTTCACGCCGGTGCGCTCCGACGTCGCGACACCGGAGTTCGCGGCGCGGCACCCGCTCGTGCTCCCGCCCCTGCTGAACCAGGACGAGGGCTACGCGCCGCAGACGCTGTCATACAACCAGATCTACAACCAGCCCGACGGCCCGTGGCTCACGATGCTCCGCCGCGCGGTCTTCGACGGCGAGATCGAGGCGGCCATGGCAGAAGCGCAGATCGGCTACGACCGCATCCTCCGGCAGGCCCAGGCATGACCGCCGTGTCCACCGCCGAGCGGCCCGCGCCGCCCGCGCCGTCCGGCGCCCGCGGAGCGCGGCGTTCACTGACCCACCCCCCGCGCGTCGGGCTCCTGCTCGTCACGCCCGCGCTGGCGCTGATCGCGGTGTTCGTCCTCGCGCCACTGCTGTTCGCCCTGGGGATCTCCTTCACGAACTGGCCGCTGATCGGCGATGTCGGGTTCACCGGCCTCACCAACTACGTGAGCATCGGCAGCGACCTCGGCTTCCTGCACGCGGTGCTCTACACGCTGCTCTACACCGGCATCGTCACGCTGCCGATCCTCGTGCTCGGCTACGCGCTCGCGGTGCTCGTGCGCAGCAGGCGCCGCGGGGCCACCCTGCTGCGCACCGTGTTCTTCCTGCCGTTCGTGGTGGGCCTGACCACGCTGTCGTTCATCACCCTGCTCGAGGCGCAGCCGAACAGCGGCGCGATCAACCTGGTGCTCGCGGCGCTCGGCATCACCGACGGCAGCACGGCCTGGCTGGTGGACGGGCCGCTGGCCACGGTACTCGTCTCCGCGCTGGTGATCTGGGGCGTGTCCGGGCTGACCATGCTGCTGCTGATGGGCGGGATGCAGGCGATCCCGCGCGAGGTCTACGAGTCGGCCGACCTGGACGGCGCGAGCTGGTGGCAGCAGGAGTGGCGGATCACGATCCCGATGCTGCGCCGCACGATCGCGATGTCGCTGGTGATCTCGGTGATCGGCTCGCTGCTCGCGTTCACGCAGTTCTACATCCTCACCCAGGGCGGGCCGGGCTCGGCGACGGCCACCGTGGTGCTCTACATCTACAAGCGCGCCTTCGTGCAGCTCCAGCTCGGCGCGGCCACGGCCCTGTCTGTCGTGCTGGTGGTCGTGGTCGCGCTGGTGACGGCCCTGCAGATGTGGCTCGTCCGAGGCGAGGAGTGAACCGATGACCGTCGTCGCACCCGCAGCACGCAGCACGGGCACCGGCCGCACGAGCACCGGCAGGCGTGAGACCCGGATGAAGCGCCTGCTCTACACCGTCGGGGGCACCGGCGCGTTCCTGGTCTTCGCCGTGCCGCTGGCCTGGGCCCTGTTCCGGTCGCTGCAGCCGGGCGACGTCATCGTGGCGGCCCCGGACCCGGCCACCTTCTTCGACCTGACCGGCGAGAACTTCGCGGCGCTCGTGACCGGCCCGGGCAACCTCATCCGCTCGGTGGGCAACAGCCTCGTCGTGGCCCTGTCGTGCGCGGTTCTGACCACGGTGCTGGCCACCGCGGCCGGCTACGGGTTCGCCCGGTTCCGCTTCCGGGCCGGTCCTCTCCTGTTCGCGCTGGTGGTGGCATCGATGATGGTGCCGTTCCAGGCCATCCTCACGCCGCTGTACCTGCAGATGAACCTCATGCGGCTCACCGACAGCCTGCTCGGGCTCGTGCTGTTCACCACCACGCTGAACCTGCCGTTCGGGGTGCTGGTGATGCGCAACGCGTTCTCCTCGATCCCCGGCGAGCTGGAGGACTCCGCGCACATCGACGGCGCGGGGACCGTCCGGATCGTCACCTCGGTGCTGCGCCCGCTGATCACGCCGGGCGCCGCGACCGTCGCCCTCTACGCGTTCCTCGCCGCGTGGACAGAGTTCCTCGGCGCGCTGACGTTCCTCACCGACAGCGACCTCTACACGCTGCCGGTGGCCATGGTGAACCTGCAGCAGGGCGCCTACGGGCAGATCGACTTCGGCTTCATCGCGGCCGGCTCGGTGATCGCGATGATCCCCTGCGTGATCCTCTACGTGGGACTCCAACGCTTCTACGTGGCAGGCCTGGCCAGCGGAGCGGTGAAGGGCTGAAGGTCCCGCACCCCGCTCCCCATGCCCGCACCTTGGAGTGGGCGCTCGTCAGATCGCCCGGTAGTCCCTCGGGCTGTAGCGGGGGCCGAATCGCGGGCGCTTGAAGCCCGACAGCTCCACGTAGCGCACCGCCCGCTGGCGCTGTGGCGCGTAGGGGGCCAGGACGCCCAGCATCCCGGCGTCGTCGAGCGGGCGGCCCACGAGCGCCCAGCCCACCAGGGTGGGGATGTGGAAGTCGCCGACGCTCACGGCGTCCGGGTCGCCCCAGGCGCGCTGCGCGATCTCGGCCGCGGTCCACACGCCGATGCCCGGGACCTTGCGCAGCAGCTCCCGGCCGCGCTCGCCGCCCAGCTCGCAGGCCGCCTCCAGCCGGTGGGCCACCGCGGCGCAGGCCAGGATGGCGCGCCTGCGGGCGAGGTCGACGCCGGCGCGGTGCCACTCCCAGTCCGGGATCGCCCGCACCTGCGCCGGGGACGGCGGCACCCGCATGCCGTCGGGAGCGGGTCCGGGCGGCGGGTCGCCGAAGCGCCGGCACAGCTCCCGCCACGACCGCCGCGCCTCGGTGCCGGTGACCTTCTGCTCCAGCACCGAGGGCACCAGCATGTCCCACACGCGCATCGACGCGCCGAGGCGCAGCCCGGGCATCCGCCGGTGCGCGTCGGCGACGAGCGGGTGGTGGGCCACGAACTCCTCGGGCCGGTCCGCGGCGCCCAGCAGCGCCGGGATCCCGTCGAGCGACCACTGCGCACCCGGCCCCCACGCCTGCGCGGCGACGGTGCCGTCCGGCTGGCGGTGCAGCCGCAGGGTGGCCGGGCCGTCCGGCGTGCTGCCGGTGCGCCAGACCGCCGAGCCGTCGGCGCGCCAGCTGGGGTCACCGGGGCCCCGGCGCAGCGGCGCGAGCACACCGGCGACGTCCAGCCGGAAGTCCGGCCGCCACTCGCGGGTGCTCGCGCCGGCCACGACCGTCAGACGTCCGGGGAGAAGCGCAGCCCGTGCGGGGGCAGCGTCACGTCGGGCCAGACGCGCATGCCGAACCGCAGCTCGCAGCCCGCACCCACGACCGCGCGGTCGCCCACGACGGCGTCGAACAGAGCGGCGCTCTCCTCGATCCGCGCACCGTTGCCGACGACCGAGTTCACGACGCGGGCGTTGTCCTCGACGACGGCGCCGTCGAACAGCATCGAGGCATCGACGCGGGCGCCCTTGCCGATCGTGACGCCGCGCCCGACGATCGTGCCGCCGAACACGCGCGCGGTGTCGTCGACCTGCGCACCGTCGAGCAGCAGCGCCTCACCGGCCGGCCCGGGCAGGGCGGCCGAGGGCGCCACGCCGCGGACCAGGTCGGCCGAGCCGTGCACCAGGTCGAGCGGGGTGCCCAGGTCACGCCAGTAGGCCGTGTCGACGTGGCCCGACACCCGTGCGCCGGCCTCCAGCAGCCCGGGGAACGTCTCGCGCTCCACCGAGACCGGGCGACCCTCCGGGATCGACTCGATCACCTCGCGGCGGAACACGTAGCACCCGGCGTTGATCTGATCGGTGGGCGGGTCCTCGGTCTTCTCGAGGAACGCGGTGACCCGGCCGTCGTCGTCGGTGGGCACGCAACCGAACGCGCGCGGGTCCTGCACGCGCACCAGGTGCAGCGTGGCATCGGCCTTCGTGCGGCGGTGGGTGTCGACCACGGCGTTCAGATCGGTGCCGCACAGGACGTCACCGTTGAACACCAGCACGTCGGGGGCGGTCAGGTACTTGAGGACGTTGCGGATGCCGCCCCCGGTGCCCAGCGGCTCGGTCTCGACCACGTACTCGAGCTCCAGCCCCATCTCCGAGCCGTCACCGAAGTACTCGGAGAAGGTCTCGGCGAGGTAGCTCGTGCCGAGCACGACCCGGCGCACACCCGCCGCCCGGATCCGGGAGAGCAGGTGCGCCAGGAACGGCACGCCGGCCGTCGGCAGCATGGGCTTGGGGGCCGACAGCGTGAGCGGCCGCAGCCGTGTCCCCTTGCCGCCGACCAGCACCACGGCCTCGACGTCGTCCAGCACGCGTTCTCCTCCTACGTTCTCGGATCGGGTAGGCGGCGCGCGAGCGCCGCCAGCGCCCGCACCGGTACGGAGGCGCGGTCGCGCACGTACCGGTGCAGTCCGGCCGCGTGCGGCTCCAGGATGCCGTGTCCGTTCACGAACGTGTCATCGGGCTCGACATCCACGCCCGCGTCCGCCACCGCGACGACCAGCCAACCGGCCCGGCCCAGCCGGTCCCCCAGGTCGACGTCGCCGATCTCGCCGGGCCCACCCAGGTAGCGGCCGTCGAGACCGTCCACGGAGTCCCAGGCGGTGCGGCGCACGAGCACGGCTGCCGTGGACAGCCATCCGGTCGGCCCGGTCACCGCGCCGCGCGGGATCCGTCCGCCCGCCGCGGCGAGCACCCCCGGCAGGGCTCCACCGGTCGGGATCACGGATCCCCCCGCGTGCGTGCGCGGCCCCAGCAGGCCGGCGCGCGGGTGGCGAGCGGCCGCGTCGAGGAGCGCGTCGACCGCCCCCGGCCGCCATCGCACCCGCGGATCGCTGAGCAGGATCCAGCCCACGGACGGCTCCAGCCCGGCCACGGCGCGGTTGAGCGCGGCGGCCCGTCCGACGTCCTCGGCGAGGCGCAGCACGTCCGCATCACGCGCGGAGGACCCGCCCGCGGTGTCGACGACGAGCAGGCGCACGGGCCGTCCGGTGCCGGCGGGCAGCGCGGCCCGAAAGCCGTCGAGGCCGGGCAGGCCCCGCCGCGTGACGGTGACGACGGCGATCGCGTCGCCGTAGTCCCGGACGGGATCGGTGAACACCCACGCACGGTAGCCGCAGGCCCGCCCCGGGGTTCAGGAAAGCCACATTCACGAACGTGGGGGGGCAGGAATGTGGCTTTCCTGACCTTCCCTGGGGGGCTCGCTGTCAGTACTCGTCCAGGTCCACTCCGTCCAGCTCTGCCAGGGTCTCCACCGCCGTCTCGTCGCCCTCGTCGACCGCGAGCTGCAGGTAGTGCCGTGCCTCGTCCCGCCGGCCCTCGTCGAAGAGGAACCGGCCCAGCGCGAAGGCCCAGCCGGGTTCGGCGCGCCGCTCCGCCTCGCGGAACGCGCGCTCCGCGGCCACCGGGTCGCCGCGGACCCCGAGCAGGAACTGCGCGTGCGCGGTGTGCGCCCGCAGCGCGCCGAGCTCGCCCGCCCGCCGGTAGAGCGCGTCGGCGTCGGTCTGCCGCCCCTGCAGCGCGCGGACGTCGGCCAGCGCGACGAGGGTGTCCGGCCTGCCGTCGCTCGCGTAGGCCTCGGCGGTCTCGGCCGCCGCGGGCAGGTCGCCCGCCTCGAGCTGCAGCTCGACGAGGTTGGCCGCGGCCAGCTGGTCCCCCGCGTCCACGGCGTCGGCCAGCAGGCGCAACGCCTCCTGCAACCGACCCTCGTCGCGCAGCAGGATCGCGAGGTCGTTCGCCGCGCTGATCTCGCCGGACTCGACCGCGAGCCGCAGCGCGGCCTCGGCGCGGTCCCGCTCGCCCAGCTGCACCAGCGCGACGCCGAGCCGGCCGGCGAAGCGCACGTGCCCCTGCTCGACGAGCGTGCCCAGCCAGTCGGCGGCGGCGCGGAAGCTGCCGCTGTCGAGGTAGGCGCGGACCAGCAGGTCCGGGGCCGAGGGTTCCCCGCCCGCGACGGCCTGGCGCAGGACGTCGACGGCCTCGAGCGAACGGCCCTGGGCCAGCAGCGCGGCGCCCTGGACCGCCATGTCCTCGGGGGACGGAACGGGTGGCTCGCTCATCACTCTCCGCTCGGTCGGGTGGCGCGATGCTGCCACTCGACCGCCTGGAGATCACCGTCGGTAGGGGGCTATCACTCTCCGGTACGCCGACCGGCGTAGCCCTTCCGGGACCAACCGGTAGCCACCGCGTACGACCACGTTGCGCACGTACTGGGCGCGCGTCGTGAACCCGAGCGCGCGGAACCGGCCCTGGAGGGCCACCTCGGCGCGCAGCAGCGCGAACCCGCCGCGCCGGGCGTAGGCGCCCGCGCCCACGCGGTACTTCACGAGCGGTTCGGCGACGTTCGCCACCCGCGCGTCGGCGAGGATCAACTTCGCCCAGAGCAGGTAGTCCTCCATCTTCGCGAAGTCGCCGTAGCCCCCGACGCCGGTGACGAGGGGACGCCGGTACACGACCGTCGGATGGTTGAACGGGGTCGCGAAGCGGGCCCGCCGGATGATCTCGGTGGGGTCGGTCGGCACCGTGCGCGCGCCGACCACCTCGTCCGGGTCGTCGCCGAACTCCAGCAGGCCGGAGCCGACCACGTCGACACCGGACTCGATGACGGGCATCTGCACGGCGAACCGCTGGGGCAGCGAGATGTCGTCGGCGTCCATCCGCGCCACCACGTCGTGGCGGCAGGCGGCGAGCCCGGCGTCCAGCGCGGGGCCGAGCCCGACGTTGTGCTCCAGCTCCACGACGTCCACCGGCACCGGGCTGGACGCGGCGAGCTCGGCGATCCGCTCGGCCAGCGCTGCGGGCACCGGCCCGTCACGCACGATGACGACCTGGTCGGGTCGCCGGGTCTGCGCGTCCACGGAGGAGCGGAACGCATCGGTCAGGAAATCGGGGCGGTCGCCTGCCCAGACCGGCAGCAACAGCGACAGTCGCTCGGACATCGCGGGCTCCCCTCTGCTCCGGAGCAATCCACCGGAGTCACGGTGCGTAACGAGTTCGGACGCGTCACGGGTCACCCGCGACACGCACCGCGGAGATCCGGACGAGCGCGTCCGGTGTTGCACCCTAGAAGAGCGGGTGCCGAGAGCGAGCGGAGGTGGTCATCGATGGACGGACGGGTGACCGGGGGCTCGGCCACGCAGCGCTCCGCACTGAGGGTCCACCCGGCCCGCACGTCCGGGGACCCGCGCGGCCCGCGGGAGGCGTCCCGGCGCTGGCCGTCCCGCGAACCGTCCGGGCGCCCGGCTCCCACCCGCGGGTCACGCCCCGGCGCCGCCGCACGCACGCAGGCGGCCCCGCCGCCACGGGGGCGCACTCTGCGCCGGCGCCTGCGCGTCGTGCTGGTCGTGGCATCGGTGCTCGTCCTGGCGCTCACGGGGACTGCATGGGGTCTCTACCGCGACATCACGGCGGGCATCACGACCACCGACGTCATCGCGGGCGGCGGTGACGGCGGCGCGCAGAACATCCTGCTCGTCGGCGTGGACAGCCGGACCGACGCGCAGGGCAACCCGTTGCCGCCCGAGGTGCAGCAGATGCTCAACAGCGGCCCGGACACCGGGGTGCTGAACTCGGACACGATCATCCTGCTGCACGTGCCGGAGGGCGGTGGGGCCGCAACGGCGTTCTCGATCCCCCGCGACGCCTACGTCGATATCCCCGGCTACCGCCGCGACAAGATCAATGCGGCCTACCCGGCCACCGCGGCCCGCGCGCAGGAACGGCTCGCGGCGCAGGGCGTCCGCGCCGGGAAGAGCCGCGACGCCACAGCGGCACAGGAGGGGCGCAGCGCCCTGATCGGCGCCGTCGAGCGGCTGACGGGACAGACCGTCGACCACTACGCCGAGATCAACCTGCTCGGGTTCCACAACCTCACCCAGGCCGTCGGGGGTGTGGACGTCTGCCTGCGCAAGCCGGTGGACGACGCGCTCTCCGGCGCCCACTTCCCCGCCGGCCCGCAGACGATCTCGGGGACGGACGCGCTCGCCTTCGTCCGGCAGCGGCACGGGCTCCCCGACGGCGACCTGTCCCGCATCCGCCGCCAGCAGGTGTTCCTCGCCGCCGTCGCCGACAAGGTTCTCGCCGGCGGCACCCTCACCGATCCCGCGCGGCTCGCCGCGCTCGTCGGGGTGGCGCAGCAGGCGCTCGTCATCGACGAGGGCTGGGACCTCCTCGCGTTCGTCCAGCAGGCCGCCGACATCGCGGCCGGGAACATCCAGTTCCTCACGATCCCGACGAACGGGCGCGACACGAACACGCGTGGCGACGTCGTGCTGGTCGAGCCGTTCGCGGTCGAGGCCTTCGTCGAGGAGCGGATCGCCGCCCAGCAGGCGGCCGCCGCTGCCGCGGCGGAAGCTGCGGCCGTCGAGGCCACCGACACCCCGCCCCCGCCGCCCCCACCCGTCGAGGTGATCGCGTCGCGCTACGTGGTGGACGTGGGCAACGGCTCGAACCTCGGAGGGATGGCGGGCGACGTCTCCGAGCACCTGGACGGCCTCGGCTTCGTCCCCGGGATCGTGGACAACACCGACCCTGCCGCGACGTCCGTGGTGCGCTACACCGATCCGGACGCCGAGGCCGCGCAGTCGGTGGCCGACCAGCTGGGCGGCATCGAGATCGAGAGCGACAGCGGGGTCGCCCGCGGGCACCTGCAGGTCGTGCTCGGCGCCGACTTCAACCCCACCGTCGTACCCGATCCCCCCGACGACGCACCTCCCGCCACTGCCGCCCAGCCCTCCTCCGCGGCCCCCGCCCCGCCGCCGAACGCCCCGATCACGGCGGCCGGCGTCCCCTGCGTGGACTGAGCACCTCGCACGGGTCGATAGCGTGGCCCCGTGACGCTCACCGCCGCCCTCCTGGGCCCGCTGCGCTCCGGCGCGGCCGCCGCCCGCCCACTGATCACCTTCTACGACGACGCGACCGGTGAGCGCGTCGAGCTCTCGGCGACCACCGCCGCCAACTGGGCCGCGAAGGCCGCCAACCTGCTGCGTGAGGAGTGCGACGTCGAGCCGGGCACACCCGTCGCCGTCCTGCTGCCCGCGCACTGGCAGACGGCCGCCGTGCTGCTCGCCGCGTGGTGGTGCGGCGCCGTCGTCACCGAGCCCGCCGAGGCCGAGTGGGTGCTGTGCGACGCCGACCGCGTCGACCTCGCGCTCGGGGCCGAGCCCGCGGGCGGCGTGGTGGCGCTGTCGCTCGACGCGTTCGGCGCCGGCGTGCCCGGCCTGCCCGCCGGGGTCGTCGACTTCGCCACCGAGGTCCGGCTGCAGGGCGACGAGTTCGTGCCGTGGAGCCCGGTGCCCGACGACGCTCCCGCGCTCGCCGGCGCCACGGTGGGCGAGGTGCTCGCGGCCGCGCGGGCGCGGGCGGGCGCACTCGGGATCTCCCGGGGCGACCGGGTCCTGTCCACCCTCGACTGGAGCACCGTCGACGGGCTGCGGGACGGCCTGCTCGCGGTGCTGGCCGCGGAGGCGTCGCTGGTGCAGGTGCGCCACCCCGACGAGGAGGCGATGGCCCGCCGGGCCGCCACCGAGCGCACGACGGTCCGGCTCGGCTGACCCCGGGCAACGCGGCGGATCAGCCCTTGAGCAGCGCCCGGGCCATCACCAACCGCTGGATCTGGTTGGTGCCCTCGTAGATCTGGGTGATCTTCGCGTCGCGCATCATCCGCTCCACGGGGAAGTCGCGCGTGTAGCCGGCGCCGCCGAGCAGCTGCACGGCGTCGGTGGTGACGCTCATCGCCGTGTCGGAGGCGAAGCACTTCGCCGCGCTGGAGATGAACCCGAGCTTCGGCTCCCCGCGCTCGGCGCGCGCGGTGGCGACGTAGACGAGTTGGCGCGCGGCCTCCACCTTCATCGCCATGTCGGCCAGCATGAACTGCAGTCCCTGGAACTCGGCCAGGCGCTTGCCGAACTGCTTGCGCTCCTTGATGTAGGCGGTGGCGACGTCGAGCGCGCCCTGCGCGATGCCGACCGCCTGGGCGCCGATCGTCGGGCGGGTGTGGTCGAGTGTGGCGAGCGCGGTCTTGAAGCCGGTGCCCTCGGCGCCGATCATCCGGTCCGCGGGGATCGTGCAGTCGGTGAAGTAGATCTCCCGGGTGGGCGAGCCGTTGATGCCGAGCTTGCGCTCCTTCGGGCCGACCTCGAAGCCCGGGTCGTCGCGGTGCACCACGAACGCGGAGATCCCGTTGGCCTTCTTCTCCGGGTCGGTCACGGCCATGACCGTGTACCAGGTGGACTCGCCCGCGTTGGTGATCCAGCACTTGGTGCCGTTCAGCACCCAGGAGTCGCCGTCGCGGCGCGCGCGGGTCGTCATCGACGCGGCGTCCGATCCCGCCTCGCGCTCCGACAGCGCGTAGCTGATCATCGCCTCGCCCGCGGCGATGGAGGGCAGCACCTGCCGCTTCAGCTCGTCGGACGCGGACAGCAGGATGGGCGTGAGCCCCAACCCGTTGACGGCCGGGATCAACGAGGACGACGCGCACACGCGTGCCACCTCCTCGATCACGATGCAGCCCGACAGCTCGTCGGCACCCTGGCCGCCGTACTCCTCGGGGATGACGACGGCGTGGAACCCGGCCTTGACCAGGGCCTTCTGCGCCTCGATGGGATAGCGCCCCTGCTCGTCGACCTCCGCGGCGTACGGGGCGATCTCCTTCTCGGCGAGTGCCCGCACCGCCTCGCGCAGCGCCTCGTGCTCGTCGCTGAGCCGGTACGTGTCGAAGTCGGGGTTCATGCCCGACACTCTAACGGCACTGCGTGCCGCTACTCAAGATGCTTGCTACCCTGTGTGCCATGACCGGCGCCACCCGTCGCGGCCGCTCGCCCGAGGGGCGCGCGGAGGTCCGTCGCGAGCTGGTGGCCGCTGCCGTCCGCCTGTTCCGCAGCCACGGCTACGAGGAGACGACGGTCGACGAGATCGCGGCCGCGGCCGGCGTCGGGCGGCGGACGTTCTTCCGCTACTTCCCGAGCAAGGAGGACGCGGTCTCCCCCGACCACGAGGCCGCCCTCGCCCGGATCGCGGAGATCTTCGAGGCCGCGCACCCCACCGAGGCGGCCGCGGCGCTGGTGCTGCGGGCGGGCGAGACGGTGTTCGACCTCTACGCCGAGGACCCCGCGCTGTCGGTGGAGCGCTTCGCGTTGACGCACGAGGTGCCGGTGCTGCGCGACCGCGAGTCGGCCCGCGTGGACCACTACCGGCGGCTGTTCACCCGCCACCTGCGCCACCGCTTCGCCGGCGAGCCCGACGGGGAGCTGCGCGCGGCGGTCGTAGGGGCCGCCGTGGTGGCCGCGCACAACTTCGCGCTGCGCGCCTGGCTCGCCGACGGCGCCCCCGCCGACGGCCTGGAGGCCGGCAAGGAGCGGTTCCGCAAGGTGGCGGGCATGCTGCCCGGCGAGCGCGACGGCCTGCACGCCATGACCGAGCGCCTGGAGAAGGCCGTGGTGCGCCTGGAGCGCACGACCACACCATGACCTGCCGCACCTTGGAGCCTTGCTGCGCGATGTGAGCGCCCACAGATCGCATCCTGGCTCCAAGGTGCGGGGTGGAGGGGCGATCATGCGCGGGCGAGTTCCTCGCTCGGCGCACGGTGCCGGCCTTGCGGCCGTCGACGCCGCGCCGCTGCCACCACCATGGCCGCCGGTAGGAGGGTTCCGGCCAGCGTCGCGCCCGCGGCCGTCCAGGTGGCGGCGTCGGGGTGGATCAACGACTGGCCGCGCAGCGCCTGCCACGCGGTGATGACGAACAGCCCGGTGTAGCCCAGGATCACCAGGCCCGTCAGCTGCGCGCGCACGCGCTCGCTGCGCAACCAGCTCACGCGGCCCGCGAGGGCGGTGAGGACCAGCACGGCGAGCACGAAGACCTGGATGGCGTGCAGGCCGATGAAGTGCGGGACCCGCAGGTCGCCGCCCACCGCGCTCCAGTTGGTGATCGGCATGCCACTGCCGTCCGGCACGCCGACGCCGTGCGCGCCCCCGAGCGCGACCGGGTTGCCGTACGCGTCCTCGACGGTCCGCTTCCCCTCGCTCGACCCGGCGATGAAGAACGCCACGACCATGCCGAGGGCGGCCAGCCCGATCCCGGCCCGCAGCGCCCAGGTGAGCGCCGTCTCGCCGACGCGCTGGAACAGCAGCATGACGGCGATGATCAGGCTCACCCCGAACAACCCCATCACGCCCGACATGAAGATCTGCTGGCCGATGACGTTGACCGGGTCGGCGTTCAGGTTGAAGTGGCTGAACGTGCCGCGCGCGGCCTGCAGCGCGATGAACCCCACGTCGACGATCCCGGTGACGGCGAAGGCCGTGCCCAGCGTCCACATCGTGCGCCGCGCCCGGCGCAGCTGCGGGAGCATCCACGCGAGCGTCGCGCCGTAGATCACGAACGAGACCGCGAACTTGAACGGCTTCGACCAGATCGACTCGGTCAGGAGCTGGCGGTCGTCCACGACGAGCCCGATGCCGGCGGCGACGACCAGCCCGGCCATCGCCACGACCATGATCATGAGAGGCCGGTGCCACGACCGGAACTCGGAGACGGAGATGGACACGGTTCCCCCTGCTGCCTCGTGGTGCGACGGGAGACCATGCTCGTGCGATCGGCGCCGCACGGCGCTGGAGCGAACGCCCCTCATGCAGGTAGGGAGAACCCCCGCTGTCAGTGCGGGGTGCGGACATGCGTGATCCCCGGGCCGCAGCGGATGCTGCGCAAGCCGAGCTGGACGGGCTCGGGCCCGGGGATCACGGGTGACTGCCTGGAATTGGCCGGCACCACAACCGGCTTCCACTAGGCGGTCGGAACGAATCCTGTGGTGCTAGCGGACAGCCACCTCACGAGTCCTGTAGCTATTCAACGCTGGACCACCTCCTCTCACGTGTAGAACCACCCTACGTCCGGGACGCGCGGGCGCGCCACGAGAATTCCGCAGATCACTTCCCGGCGGCGGTCTCGCGCAGTGCCGCGTCCTTGACCAGCACGGACTCCGCGAGCTCGGCCTGGAATGCCACCATGCGCTCCCGCAGCGCCGTGTCGCCCGTCGCGAGCATCCGCACGGCGAGCAGGCCCGCGTTGCGCGCCCCGCCGACGGCGACGGTGGCCACCGGCACCCCGGCCGGCATCTGGGCGATGGACAGCAGCGAGTCCATCCCGTCGAGCTGCGCGAGCGGCACCGGCACCCCGATCACCGGCAGCGGGGTGGCCGCGGCGACCATGCCGGGCAGGTGCGCCGCACCCCCGGCGCCCGCGATCACCACCTGCAGGCCGCGCGCGGTGGCGCTCGTCGCGTAGTCGAGCATGCGTTGCGGGGTGCGGTGGGCCGAGTAGACACCCACCTCGTAGGGCACCTCGAACTCGGCGAGCGCCTCGGCGGCGGCGTGCATCACGCGCCAGTCCGAGTCGCTGCCCATGATCACGCCGACTCGCGGGTCAGACACCCTGCGCCTCCTGTGCGTTCTCGTGCCCCTCGTTCTCGTGCACCGACCACCCGTCGGGCCACTGCGCCGTGGACAGCCACACCGCAGCCAGCGCCGCCCGCTCCCGCACCACGGCCATGTCGGCGCCGAGCGCGGTGACGTGCCCGACCTTGCGCGCCGGGCGCTCGGCCTTGCCGTAGAGGTGCACCTTGACGTCGGGGAACCGCGCGAACAGGTGGTGCACCCGCTCGTCGACCGACATCGCGGGCGCCGACGCGGCTCCCAGCACGTTGGCCATGACGACGGCCGGGGCGGTGGGCGTGGTGGCGCCGAGCGGGTAGTCGAGGACGGCGCGCAGGTGCTGCTCGAACTGCGAGGTGCGCGCGCCCTCGATCGTCCAGTGCCCCGAGTTGTGCGGGCGCATCGCGAGCTCGTTGACGACCATGACGCCGTCGGTCCGCTCGAACAGCTCCACCGCGAGCAGCCCGGTCACCCCCAGCTCGGCGGCCACCCGCAACGCCGTCTCCTGGGCGCCCGCGGCCACGTCCTCGTGCAGGCCGGGAGCGGGCGCGAGCACCTGCACGCACTGGCCGTCCTCCTGCACGGTCTCCACGACCGGCCACGCGGCCGCCTGGCCGTAGGGCGAGCGGGCGACGAGCGCGGCGAGCTCGCGGCGCATCGGCACGGCCTGTTCCACGAGCAGCGGGGTGCCCGCGGCCAGCAGCTCGACGACCAGGTCGGGCTGCGGCGCGGGCAGCATCCACACGCCACGCCCGTCGTAGCCGCCCCGCGCGGCCTTGAGCACCACGGGCCAGCCGTGCTCGGCCCCGAACGTCGCGACGTCATCGGGCTCGCGCACCTCGGCGAAGGCGGGCACCGCCAGCCCCATCCCGGCGAGCTTGCGGCGCATCACGAGCTTGTCCTGCGCGTGCAGCAGCGCGTCCGGGTGCGGGTGCACCGGGACGCCCGCCGCGACGAGCGCGCGCAGGTGCTCCTGCGGGACCTGCTCGTGGTCGAAGGTGACGGCCGAGCAACCGCGCGCGAACGAGCGCAGGGCAGGCAGGTCCGAGGCCTGGCCGGCGTGCACGTCGGCGCAGACCAGCGCGGCGGGGTCGGCGGGATCGGCGGCGAGCACCCGCAACGACTGGCCGAGCGCGACGGCGGCCTGGTGCGTCATGCGGGCGAGCTGTCCGGCGCCGACCATTCCGACGACGGGAAGGCCCCCGGAGGGGTGTGATCGGGAGGCGTCCACGGTGGAGGGAGCCTACCGGCGGGGAGCTCGGCACCGACGTCTGGCACGATCGAGCAGGTGTCCGTTGTCGAGTCGGCGCTGGCGATCATCCCCCAGCCCTATCGCGACGTCGCCATCAAACACCGCGAACTGGTGAAGTTCGCCCTCGTCGGCGGCACCACGTGGGTGATCGACACGGCAGTGTTCCTGCTGCTCAAGGCCACCGTTCTGGACGAGAAGCCGCTCACCGCCAAGATCATGGCGGTGCTCGTGGCCACCATCGCGTCCTACGTCCTCAACCGCGAGTGGTCCTTTCGCACCCGCGGCGGCCGGGAGCGCCACCACGAGGCCGCGCTGTTCTTCCTCGTGAGCGGGATCGGCGTCGCCGTGTACACGGCACCCCTGGCGCTCTCGCGCTACGTGTTCCACCTCGAGGTCCCCGAGGTCACCCCCCTCACCGAGGGGATCGCCGATTTCGTCAGCGGCCAGATCATCGGCGTGCTCGCCGGGATGGTGTTCCGCTGGTGGGCGTTCCGCCGGTTCGTCTTCCCCGACCAGGACGTGCGGCGCCAGGTCCCCACCGGCTGAGTTCGGGCGAACCTCAGCTCCGCTCCGCCTGCCGGCCCTCCACGCGCTCGGCGAGGGCACGCACCTCGTCCGCCACCCGCGGCCACAGCTCCCGGGGCAGGTCGTGGCCGACGCCGGGGAAAATCACGAGCCGCGCGCCGCGGACGGCCGCAGCCGTCGCGCGGGCCGCGCTCGGGCGCACCACCTGGTCGGCGTCCCCGTGCAGGACGACCACCGGCACGCGCAGCGCCGCCAGCCGGGCGCCGCTCCACGGCGCACCCGTCTGCCGGCCCTGCGCCGTGGCGTCCCGCACCCCGCTGCGCACCCCTGCGGCCCGCTCCCGATCGACGACGCCACGCGCCGCGTCCTCGTCGAAGGGGTAGGCCGGGGAGGCCACCGCCCGGGCCAGCGCCAGACCCGCGGCCAGATCACCCTCGGGTCCTTCCGGGAAGCGCAGCCGCGACATGCGCGCCACGAAGCCCAGCCGGACGTAGCGCAGGACCTGCAGCGGGCCGGCGTCGCTCGGCACCGCCCCCGACACCGCGACGCCCCGCACCCGGTCGGGGTGGCGCAGCGCGATGCGTTGCACCAGGGCGCCACCCATGGAGTGGCCGAACAGGTATGCGGAGCTCCACCCGAGGGCGTCGAGCACCGCGACGGCGTCGTCGGCCATGTCCTCGGCCGTGTAGGCCACGCGCCGGCCGCGCAGCAGGGTCACGAGCGGGTGACCCGCGACGTGGGCGTCGAAGCGGGTGGACTCCCCCGCGTCGCGCTGGTCGTAGGCCACGACGTGGAACCCGCGCTCGACGAGTTCGGCGACCATCCCGGGCTGCCACCAGAACCGTGAGACCCCGAGGCCCATCACCAGCAGCAACGGGCGCCCGCCTGCGCCTCCCAGGTCCTCGAACGCGATCGACACCTCACCGTTGCGCACGTACCGGGTCCCCATGACGCCTCCTTTGCGAACAGCGTTTGCAAAGTCAGCATATGCGTATGCGGCCAGCGTTCGCAAACCCGGTCAGCGCGGGGTGGCCCCTCGGCGGGGCGGGACGCCCACCATGTCGTCGGCGCGGGCGGCGGGCAGGAAGATCGTGAACACCGGCGGGCGCGCCCGGGACAGCTCCAGCCGCCCGCCGTCGGCCTCGACCAGCGCGCGGGCGAGTGCGAGCCCGATGCCGGTGGACGCGCCGACCGACACCCCGCGGTCGAACACGTGCGGCACGAGCTCCTCCGGCACCCCGGCTCCCGCGTCCGCGACCTCGATCAGGAGGCTGCCCTCGGCGGCCCGGGCGCTGAGCGTGACGGTGCCGGCACCGTGCTGGATGGCGTTGTCGACCAAGGCGCCGACGGCTTCGCGGATGCGGGCCGGCGTGACCCGGGCCAGCAGCCCCTCCGGCACCCGCACCTTCAGCGACCGGCCTGCGGCGCGCAGGGTGGGCCGCCACTCGTCGGCCGCCGCGGTGAGCCCCTCGCGCAGGTCCTGCAGCTCGGCACCGGCGGCCCGCGCCGCACGCGCGGCCTCCAGCAGCTCGTCGAGCACCTCGCCGAGCCGCTCGGCCTGCTCCAGGGCGGCGAGCGCCTCCGAACGCGCCGTCGGATCGGGGTGCGCGGCGAGCTCGTCGAGCCGCAGCTGCAGCGCCGTGAGCCGGCTGCGGAGCTGGTGGGAGACGTCACCCACGAGCGCGCGCTCCCGCTGCAGCAGGTCGGCGAGTGCGATGGCGGAGGTGTCGAGGACGTCCGACACCCGGTCCAGCTCGGGGATCCCGTGCCGGTCGGGCACGGCGCGGAAGTCGCCGGCACCGAGCCGGGCGGCACGGTCGGCCACACCGCGCAGCGGCTCCGCCAACCGCCGTGCGGTGACCGTGGCCACCACGGCGCCCGTGCCGACCGACAGCACCACGAGCAGCAGCACGACCAGCGTGACCTGCACCTGCTCCGTGCGCATCAGCGACAGCGGCTCCTGGAGCGTCAGCACGTCGCCCGGGCCGAACGGCAGCGACTCCGACACCGGGTCGGCGCCGACCTCCGCCCCGATCACCTGCTCCCGCTCCCCGGCCCGCTGCAGGAGCAGCCGCCCGCCGACCGGTACGGCGAGCTCGATCGACGCGCGGTCGATCTGCGCTCCCGGCGTGTCCAGCCGCGCGGCCACCTGCTCCAGGCGCGACAGGAGGTCGGCGCGGTGGATGTCCTCGACGAGCTGCCAGGTGGTGATCCCGAGCGGCCCGCCCAGCACGAGCGCCGTGATCGCGACCACGAGCAACGTGGACTGCAGGATCCGTCGGCGCACCGCTCCCGGCCTCCGTCAGTCGTGGTTGAAGCGGAAGCCGACGCCGCGCACCGTCGCGATGCGGCGCTCGCCACCGATCTTGCGACGCAACCAGGACATGTGCATGTCCAGTGTCTTGGACGTCTTCATCTCCGGGTCGTTCCACACCTCGCGCAGGATCTCCTCGCGCGTGACGACCTGGCCCGCGCGCAGCAGCAGCACGCGCAGCAGCTCGAACTCCTTGTTGGCCAGCCCCACCTCGGTGCCGTCCACCAGCACCCGGCGCCCGGACAGCTCCATCCGCACCCCGCCGACCTCGACGGCTTCGGGCGTGAGCCGGCGCAGGAGGGCCCGCACCCGCGCGAGCAGCTCCGCCAGCCGGAACGGCTTGCCGACGTAGTCGTCCGCGCCCGCGTCCAGGCCGACGACGAAGTCGACCTCGTCCGTGCGGGCGGTGAGCATCAGGACCGGCAGGTCCGGGTCGCCGAGCCGCACGCGGCGGCAGACCTCGAGCCCGTCCATCCCGGGCAGGCCGAGATCGAGCACCAGCAGGTCGACCTGGCCGCGCCGGACGCGCTCGAGGGCCGCGGCGCCGTCGGTGGCGACGTCGACGGCGTAGCCCTCGCGCTGCAACGCGCGCGACAGCGGTTCGGCGATCGCGGCGTCGTCCTCGGCGAGCAGGACGGTGGTCACCGGACAAGTCTAGTCGCGGGGGTGACAGGCTCTGTGATCGTGGACCCCGACCTGGAGCTCGCCCTGCGCATGGCCGACGCGGCCGACACGATCACCCTCGCCCGCTTCCGGGCCGCCGACCTGCGGGTGAGCCGCAAGCCGGACCGCACGCCCGTCACCGACGCGGACACGGCCGCCGAGGACGCGCTGCGCGAGCTGATCGCCGCGGAGCGCCCGGCCGACGCCGTACTCGGCGAGGAGCGCGGCGGCGCCGTCACCGACGCGGAGCGCGGCTGGGTGATCGACCCGATCGACGGCACCAAGAACTTCTCCCGCGGCGTCCCGGTCTGGGCCACCCTGATCGCGCTGGCCGTGGACGGCGAACCGGTCGTGGGCGTGGCGAGCGCGCCCGCGCTGGGCCGGCGCTGGTGGGCCGCGCGCGGCGAGGGCGCGTGGACCTCCGATGCGCAGGGCACGCGGCGGATCGCCGTCTCCGGCGTGAGCGAGCTCGCCGACGCCTACCTGTCCACCACCGACGTCAAGACCTTCGCCGAGCTCGGCCGTCGCGAGGACTACCTGCGGCTGGTCGACGCCTGCTGGGAGACGCGCGCCTTCGGTGACTTCTGGCAGTACTGCCTGGTGGCCGAGGGCGTGCTCGACCTCGCCGTGGACGCCGCCGCGAACCCGTGGGACCTCGCCGCCCTCGTCCCCCTGCTCACCGAGGCCGGCGGCGCGCTCACCGACCTCTCCGGCGCGGCGACGTTCACCGGCGGGGACGGGCTCGCCTCCAACGGCCTGGTCCACAAGGCCGCGCTGGCGATGGTGGGGCGGTGAGCGACATGACCCCGGAACTCGCCTTCGAGGACCTCACCGTCGGCCGTGTCTTCGACCTCGGCACCACCGTCGTCGACCGCGACGAGATGCTCGCCTTCGCCCGCCGCTTCGACCCCCAGCCCTTCCACGTCGACGAGGAGGCCGGCAAGGCCTCGATCTTCGGCGCGCTCGCCGCGTCGGGATGGTTCACCGCGAGCCTGTGGATGCGCGCCTACGCCGACGGCGTGCTGGCGCGGGCCACGTCGCTCGGCTCCCCCGGCGGCGACGAGATCGCGTGGCCCGCTCCCGTGTTCGCAGACGACGAACTGGCCGCCTCGATGGAGGTGCTCGAGGCGCGCCGTTCGCGCAGCCGCCCGGGCCTGGGCCTGGTGCGGCTGCGCGGCCGGCTGCACCGCGCCGACGTGGAGGTCTACCGCGCGAGCTTCACCGGCATGTTCGGCGCGCGCGGCTGAGGGTCAGGCGCCGCGCTCCTTCTCGTACTTCTCGGTCATGTGCGCGACGGCCGCCAGCTGCTGCTCCGCGTGGCCGGAGCGGGTCTGCGTGGCCCGCGCCTTCGCGTCGAGCGTGGGCTGCGCGTGCCCCTGGAAGCGCGGCATGACGTGCTGCGCGATCAGCTCGTAGGACCGGCGTGTGGCCTGCGGGTCGGCCCACTCGTGGGCGAGCAGCAGCATGGCGCCGAACCCGCCGGACTGGTCGACGAGGCGCTGCACCTGCGCGGCCGCGTCGTCCGGCGTGCCGATCGCGCCGATGCCCGCCTCGTTGATGAACTCGATCATCTCCCGGACGTCGCCGCCCTCCACGGCCATCTGCGGGAACGCGGCGACCTTCTGGAAGTAGCGGAACCACTGCTCGATGCCGTGCTCGACCTCCCGGTAGGCCTGCTCCCGGGTCTCCGCCACGTGCATCAGACCGACCAGCCGCCACGAGGCCCGGTCCACACCCCGCTGGTGCGCCACGGCCCGTTCCTGCACCACGTCCCAGTGGTGGGCCAGCGCGTCGAAACCCGCCTGGGTGAGCGTGGCGCCGATGGAGAGCAGGCCGACGCCGTGCCGGCCCGCGAGCCGGGGCCCGGTGGGCGAGGCCACCGCGGCGACCGCGACGTCGAACAGCGGGTCCGAGTAGGGGCGCAGGTGCAGGCGGGCGTCGATCAACCGGTGGGTGCGGGTGGTGGCCGTGACCGGCTCGTCGCCGCGCAGCAGCCGCATGACGATCTCGAGGTTCTCGTCGAGCAGCTCGCGGGTGTCGGTGGGGTTCAGCCCGATCATGGCCGAGTCGGTGGGCAGTGACCCTGGCCCGACCCCCAGCATCACCCGGCCCCTGGTCAGGTGGTCGAGCAGCACCATGCGCTCGGCCACCCAGAGCGGGTTGTGGTAGCTCAACGAGGTCACGCCGGTGCCCAGGCGGATGCGTCGCGTGCGCTCCGCCGCGGCCGCGATGAAGATCTCGGGCGACGCGATGATCTCCGATCCCGCGGAGTGGTGCTCCCCGATCCACGCTTCGTCGTACCCGAGCACGTCGAGGTGCTCGACGAGCTGCAGGTCGCGCTGCAGCGCCGAAGTCGGGTTCTCACCCGCCGGGTGGAAGGGAGCCAGGAAGATGCCGAACCTCAGACGCGTCATGCGGAGCTCCAGTCGTCGTCGACGGGGAGCTTCGACAGTAAGCACGACCGGTGCTCCCGGTCACCCCTCCGTTCGGCTGGCACCGCCCCGGCGCGCGACCAGGGCGGCGATGTCGATCCGCATGGCGAACGGCTCCTGGACGACGAGCTCGCCCGCGACCGTCCGGCTCTCGACGTAACCGTCACCCGGAGCACCCGGCTCGTACACGGTGATCGTGGGCGCCGGCGGATCGAGGTCGACCACCCCCAGTAGTGCGGGATGCCGGCATCGGCGTACTCGAAGGGCTTCGGGTGCAGGCCGACGTTGCGGGAGCCGGGCGAGACGATTCCGACGACGAGCACCCCCTCCTGCAGCTCGTAGCGCGCCCGAGTTGTCCTCGGGCAGCGCGACGAACTCCTCGAGCGTCATCAGATCTCGGTGCAGCGGCATGGCCGTCGCACGTCCTCCTGTCCGATCGCTGCAGGGGTGGTAGGTGCCTCCGACAGCCTGGCGCAACCGGGCGGGAGCGGCGAGTTCCACGCCCCGTACCGGCCCGGTCACCGAGCGGTGGTTCGATGGCCCGGTGAGTGGGAGGCAACGAACGCCGGTCAGCCGGCTCGTCCCCGGCCTGACCGGTCGAGGTGTGCTGCTCGCCAGCCCGGCCGACGTCGAGGCGGTGCGCACGAACCTGGCCGCCGACGGCGTCGCCCTGGCCGAGGTGGAGGGCGCAACCGACGCGATGCGCACGGCGCAGGCCGCGATCGCCCGGGCGCTGCGGCTACCCGAGAGCGGGGGTCGCAACCTCGACGCGCTGGTCGACGCGCTGCGCGACCTGGCCGTCTGGTGGCCCGAGGACGAGCGCGTGGTCCTGCTCTGGCACGACGCCGGCCGGTTGGTCGACGCCGACCTGCCGGGCTTCCTGATCCTGACCGAGATCCTGCGAACCGCCACATCCGAGCTCGGCCCCGGCGGCCGGATCGGCGACCGCCAGTTCGAGACTGTGGCCTTCGTGGAGCGTCACGGGGTGCGCACGATCGCGGAGGCCTCATCGTGAAGCGCGCCGTCCTGAACCGCGCGCGGACGGTCGTCGGGCTGCTGCTGGCCGGGCTCGTGCTGGCGGGCTGCCAGGCCGCACCGGCTCCCGCCGCCCCGGCGTCGACGGCATCCCCGGCAGCGACCCCCGCGTCCGCCGGCGCCATCCCGGCATGCGTCGAGGCGCTGCCCGCCGAGGCCGACGAGGTGGTCGCGGACATCGAGGCGGGTGGCCCCTACGAGTACCCGCGCAACGACGGGGTGGAGTTCGAGAACCGCGAGGGCATCCTCCCCGACGAGGACCCTGGCTACTACCGCGAGTTCACCGTGGAGACGCCGGGGCTGGACCACCGCGGCGCCCGCCGGATCGTCACCGGCGGCCCGGACGAGCGCGCGCCCGAACACTGGTTCTACACCGGCGACCACTACGAGAGCTTCTGCGAGTTCGCGCCCTGATCCGCGCGGCGGGCGAGCCCGTCAGGAGCCGTCCCTGCGCACCACGATGTCGATCCGCATCCCGAACGGTTCCGGCACGACGAGCTCACCCGTGGCCGTCCGACTCTCCTCGTAGCCGTCACCCGGGGCGCCGAGGCCGTAGACGGTGATCGAGGCGGCCGGCGGATCCACGAGCGCGCGCTGATGTCTCTCCTTGCTGGTTTCGGCGACACGACGAGCACGCCCTCCTGCAGCTCGTAGTGCGCCGAGTTGTCCTCGGGCAGGGCGTCCCACTCGTCGAGAGTCATCAGCTCCCGTGGGAACGGCAACATCATTGGCCTCCGCCGACAAACCCGCGTTCACGCGCCGCCCAGCGCCCGCACCACCCGCGACGGCGACGGCCGCCCGAGCTGCTCGGCCATCCACACGCTCGTGCCCACCAGCGCATCGAGGTCCACGCCGTGCCCGATGCCCAGCCCGTCGAGCATCCAGACGAGGTCCTCGGTGGCGAGGTTGCCGGTGGCCGACTCGGCGTAGGGGCACCCACCCAGGCCGCCCGCACTCGCGTCCACCGTGGCGACACCGCGGCGCAGCGCCGCGAGGGTGTTGGCGAGCGCCTGGCCGTAGGTGTCGTGGAAGTGCACGGCGAGCTGCCGGACGGGCACGCCCGCCGCGACGCAGGCGTCCAGCACCGCCTCGACGTGCCCCGGGGTACCGGTGCCGATCGTGTCGCCCAGCGAGAGCTGGTGGCAGCCCATCTCCACCAGCCGTCGCGCCACCGAGGCCACCTGCTCGGGTGCCACCGCCCCCTCCCACGGGTCGCCGAAGCACATGGACACGTAGCCGCGCACCCGCAAGCCCGCGTCGAGCGCGCGCTGCACCACGGGGGCGAACATGGCGAACTGCTCGTCGAGGGTGCGGTTGAGGTTGCGCTTCGCGAACGTCTCGGTGGCGCTGCCGAAGATCGCCACGTGCGAGACGCCGGCCTCCAGCGCGCGGTCGAGCCCGCGCTCGTTGGGCACCAGCACCGGGTAGTCGACGCCCTCGGCCCGCACGAGCCGGTTCAGCAGGTCGGCGGCGTCGGCGAGCTGGGGCACCCACTTCGGGTGCACGAAGCTCGTGGCCTCCAGCACGGTCAGCCCGGCGGCCGCGAGCCGCTGCAGGAACTCGGCCTTCACCTCCACCGGGACGACGGCGTCCTCGTTCTGCAGGCCGTCCCGCGCGCCGACCTCGTAGATCGTCACGCGCTCGGGCAGCCCGGGAGCGGGCACGGACATCGGCAGGTCTCGCGTCACGGGGCGGCCTCCAGGTAGAGCAGGGCGTGCACGCGTTGCACGCCGGGGACGTCGTCGAACTCGAGCGACTCGTCGGAGTCCGACTCGACGACCAGCGTGCCCGAGCCGAGCATCCGTTCCCACAGGGTGTGGCGAACCCGCACGCTGCTGATCCGGCGCAGCGGGATGTCCATGCCGTGGCGGCTGAACACGCCTTCCCGCACGAGCACGCGTCGGTCCGTGACCACGAAGTGGGTGGTGCGCCACCGCACGACGGGGAACACCGTGAACCGGCCGACCAGCGCGAGCCCGGCGGCGGCGAGCCCGGCCCACCCCCACGGCGCCCAGGCCTGGGTGCGCACCAGCGCGGCCAGGAAGCTGGCTACACCGACCACGAGGAGCAGCACGAACACGGGCCCGAGCAGCATCTTCCAGTGCGGGTGCTTGTGCACGACCACCTGCTCGTCCTCCACGAGCAGCTCGTCCGGGAAGGCCACGTCACCACGGTAAGCGCTCGATCCGCGCCGCGTCCGGTCCCGACCGGGGGACGCCTACGGGGACGGGCGAAGGTGCACCACGTCGCCCGCGGCGACGGCCCGGCGGCGGCCCGCCGGCTCGAGCAGCAGCAGCCGCCCGTCCCGGTCGACGTCCTCCGCGATGCCGTGCAGCGCGGCGCCACCGGGCAGCTCGACCTTCACCTCCGAGCCCAGGGTGGCGCAGCCCGCGCGGTAGTCGGCGCGCAGGCGGGTGGCCTCCGGGTCGCCGCGGCTCTCCCGCCACGCCGACTCCCGCTCGGCGAGGCAGCCCAGCAGGGTGGTGAGCACCTGGCCGCGGTCGACGGTGGCACCCTCCGCGGCGAGCGAGGTGGCGCCGGGGTGGTCCGGCGGCGAGGCGGCGACGTTGAGCCCGATCCCGATCACGACCGCGGGGCGCAGCGCGTCGCCCACCTCGGCGAGGATGCCGGCGGCCTTGCGCTGCCCGGCGCCCAGCAGGAGGTCGTTGGGCCACTTCAGACCGGCGGGGACGTCGGTCACGGCGCGGATGGTGTCGAGCAGGGCGAGCCCGGCCAGCAGCGGGAGCCAGCCGAACCGCGACGGGGGCACGCCCGTGGGCCGCAGGAGCACGCTCACCGCGAGGCCGGAGCCGGGGGGAGCGACCCAGCTGCGCGCGAGCCGCCCGCGGCCCGCCTCCTGGTGATCGGCCACGAGTACCGAACGGTCCGGGGCACCGTCGGCCGCGGCCGCGAGCAGGTCGGCGTTGGTGGATCCGGTGCGTTCCACGACGTCGACCTGGGCCCATCTACCGCCGAGCGCCGCGCGCAGCGCGTCGGCGTCCAGCGGCTGGACGGTCCGGTTCATGTCTCGGCACGCTACCGGCGCGCCCTCCCCCGCCGCCCACCTCGCGCACGGCTCGCGACGGACGGAGCCCTGCGGTCGCCGGACGCGCGCACGACCGCGCCGAGCGCACCCCCGGACCGCGACACCCGTGCACTCAAACCCCGACTCGCGGAAGAACGCCCCCACTCCCGCGAGTCGCGCCCCCACCCCCGCGAGTCGTGGCCTGGGCGCACGGGTGTCGCGCTCCGGGGTGACGATCGTCGCGGTGCGGGTCGCGCCGACGGCGTTAGGCTCCGGCCCATGAGCGCTGCAACGGAGCCGTTCGCGTCCGGTGCCGACGAGCCCGAGCCCGACATCCACACGACCGCGGGCAAACTGGCCGACCTGCACCTGCGCATCGAGGGCGCGGTGCACGCGGGCAGCGAGGCCGCCGTCGAGCGCCAGCACGCGAAGGGACGCCAGACCGCCCGCGAGCGCGTGGACCAGCTGCTCGACCCCGGATCGTTCGTCGAGCTCGACGCGCTGACGCGCCACCGGTCCACCAACTTCGGCATGCAGGACAAGCGCCCGTTCGGGGACGGCGTCGTCACCGGCACCGGCACCATCGACGGCCGTCCGGTAGCGATCTTCAGCCAGGACGCCACGGTGTTCGGCGGGGCGCTCGGCGAGGTGTACGGCGAGAAGATCGTCAAGGTGATGGACCTCGCCACCAAGATCGGTTGCCCCGTCATCGGCATCAACGACGGCGGCGGCGCGCGCATCCAGGAGGGTGTCGTCGCGCTCGGGCTCTACGGCGAGATCTTCGTGCGCAACGTGCGCAGCTCCGGCGTCGTCCCGCAGATCTCGCTGGTCATGGGCCCCTGCGCAGGGGGCGCGGTGTACTCGCCCGCGATCACCGACTTCACCGTGATGGTCGACGGCACCAGCCACATGTTCATCACCGGCCCGGACATCATCAAGACCGTCACGGGCGAGGACGTCGACTTCGAGGACCTGGGCGGCGGCCGGGCCCACAACACGAAGTCCGGGGTTGCGCACTACCTGGCCGGCGACGAGGAGGACGCGTTCTCCTACGTCAAGGAGCTGCTGTCGTTCCTGCCGTCCAACAACCTGTCCGAGCCGCCCGCCTACCCGGCGCCCGAGCCGACGGCGGGCGCGATCGCCGAGGGCCTCACCGACACCGACCTCGAGCTGGACGCGATCGTCCCCGACTCCCCGAACACGCCCTACGACATCCACGAGGTCGTGAACCGCGTGCTCGACGAGGGCGAGTTCCTCGAGGTGCACGAGCTGTTCGCGCCCAACATCGTGGTCGGGTTCGGCCGGATCGAGGGCCGGTCGGTCGGCGTCGTGGCCAACCAGCCCACCCAGTTCGCCGGGTGCCTCGACATCGACGCCTCCGAGAAGGCCGCGCGGTTCGTGCGCACCTGCGACGCGTTCAACGTGCCGGTGGTGACGTTCGTCGACGTCCCGGGCTTCCTGCCGGGCACGGAGCAGGAGTGGAACGGGATCATCCGCCGCGGCGCGAAGCTGATCTACGCCTACGCCGAGGCCACCGTCCCGAAGATCACGGTGATCACCCGCAAGGCCTACGGTGGCGCGTACGACGTGATGGGGTCCAAGCATCTCGGCGCCGACGTCAACGTGGCCTGGCCGACCGCCCAGATCGCCGTCACCGGTGCCGCAGGCGCGGTGAGCATCCTCTACCGCAAGGAGCTGCGCGGCCTGGAGGGCGACGAGCTGGCCGCCCGCCGCGCGGAGCTGCAGCAGGAGTACGAGGACACGCTCGCCAACCCCTACATCGCGGCCGACCGCGGCTACATCGACGGCGTCATCCCGCCCTCGCACACCCGCGGCTACGTCGGGCGCGCGCTGCGGATGCTGGCCACCAAGCGCGAGGCCGTACCGGCGCGCAAGCACGGGAACATCCCGCTGTGACGGAGCGGAGCGGAGGCACCCTCGGCGCTGTGACGGAGCGGAGCGGAGACACCGTCGGCGCCGTGACCGGGACGGGCACCCCCGAGGAGCGGCGGGCGGCGTTCCGGGTCGTCCGCGGTGCACCGACCGACGAGGAGCTCGCCGCGCTGACCGCGGTGCTCGCCGCGGCGACCGCAGGCCCCGCGCCCGCACCGCCCGTCACGCAGGACCGCTGGTCGGACCCGGCTGCCCGGTTCCGGGCCCCGCTGCACCCGGGTCCCGGGGCCTGGCGCGCCTCCGCCTGGCCCCGCTGAGCCGCGCTCGGAGGCACCTCAAGTCCTCCTCAAAAGCCTGGCCGCCGACGCGTGGCGCCCCTCACACTCGACGCGAGGCCGTGGTGATCGGCGTCCAGGGGGGACGGTGCGCCGCGGCCGAGAGGAGGCGATCGAGATGGAGAACATCGTCTGGGTCGGTATCACCGTACTCGCCGTGATCGCGACACTCGTGGCCATCGACCGCTCGGGCGGCGGCGGCAGCAGGAAGGGCACGGGCGTCGGCGCACGCCACCACTCCGGCAACTCCGGCAGCCCCGACTCCGGCATCTTCGCGGCCGGTTTCGGAGGTGATGGCGGCGGCTCCGGTGGTTGCGGAGACGGCGGCGGCGGCGGGGGCGGCGGCGGCTGCGGCTAGCCGGAGCGGGCCGGCGGCACCGTGGTGTCGCCGGCCCTTCAGCCCGCCCGGGCCATCGTGGTGCGCGCGAGCGCGTGCTCGACCAGCGCCACCAGCGCGTCCTGGCTCGACGCCGGATCACGCGCGTCCATCCAGACCAGAGGGCAGTCCGCGGGCAGGGCCAGCGCGTCGCGCACCGTCTCCTCGTCGTAGTCGTCGGCACCGGGGAAGCGGTTGACCCCGACGACGAACGGGAGCCGCCGGTTCTCGAAGTAGTCGATCGCGGGGAAGCAGTCGTCGATCCGGCGCAGGTCCACCAGCACGACCGCACCCACGGACCCACGGGCGAGCTCGTCCCACATGAACCAGAACCGGGACTGCCCCGGGGTCCCGAACAGGTAGAGGATCAGCGAGTCGTCGACGGTCAGGCGGCCGAAGTCCATCGCCACCGTGGTCGTCTGCTTGTCGGGCACCGCGCCCGCCTCGTCGACACCGATCGAGGCCGCCGTCATCGCCTGCTCGGTGAGCAGCGGCGGGATCTCCGACAGCGAACGCACGAGTGTCGTCTTGCCCACCCCGAACCCGCCGGCGATCAGCACCTTCAGCGGGATCAGCTCGTCCGCCTCGGAGTCGTCCGCCCGCTCCGCAGAGCTCCGCTCAGCGTGCACGTAGTCCCTCCAACAACCGTTCCAGGATCTCGGGGCCCGGCCCCTCACCGTTCGAGGACGGGGGCAGGTGCACGGTCAGGTATCCCCCGTCGACGAGGTCGCTGACCAGCACCCTGGCCACGCCGACCGGCACCCTCAACGCCGCACCGATCTCGACCACCGAGATCGGGCGCGCCGCGAGCTCGACGGTGGCGCGGTACTCCAGGTGCAGGTCCGTGGCGCGACCGCCGGCCGGCGTGACCGTCACCAGGGTCTCCACGGGCATGTCGGAGCCCGTGCTGGAGCGGGTGCGCCCACCGGTGAGCGCGTAGACCGGTACCACCCGCCCGCCCGGATCTGGGCTGCTCACCTCTAGCCTCCCGCGCTCGACCGCGGCGCGGGGGTGAGGGCATGCCCCACCCGGGACGCGAGCATGGTCATCTCGTAGCCCACCATGCCGATGTCGCAGGTGCGCTGCGCGAACACCGCCAGGGTGGCTCCCTGGCTGATCGAGGTGACGAACAGGTAGCCGCCCGCCATCTCGAGGATCGTCTGGCTGACGGCGCCGGCAGCGAGCAGGTGCGCCGTGCCCCGCGCGAGGCTGACGATCCCGGACGCGGCCGCGGCGAGCTGGTCGCCGAGGGAGACGCCGACGTCCGGCGACGTCGCCAGGCGCAGCCCGTCGCCGGAGACGACGACACCGTGCACGACGCCCGGCACGTCGCGGACGAACTCCGCGAGCAGCCAGTCCAGCTGTCCCGAACGCGTCACGACCTCGCCCCGTCCGGCCCGGCGCCTTCGACGACGGCCTGCGCGGCCTGCCTGCTGGCCTGGTAGCGCGACAACGCGCTCGCCGCACCGCCGTCGGCCGGCATCGAGAAGTCGGGCTCTTCGGCCGTCGGGTGCCGCAGCTCGGGCGCCAGGTGCGCCTGCGGCACGCGACGGCGCAGGCCCGGCCGGCCCTCCCCGGAGGGCGCCGGCTGCTCGGCGCCGTGCCGGGGCGCCGGGATGTCGGACTCCGCAGGCCGCGGTCGCGGCGACGGGCTGGGCGACGGGCTCGCCTGCGGTGCGGGGGCGGGTTCGGTCGCGTCCGGCAGCGGCCGGCGCCGGGCGGGTTCGAAGGGCGCCTCGGGCTGCTCACCGTCGTGTGGCACACCGTCGTGCGGCACACCGTCCGGCGGGCGGGATCCGGCAGCCGCGGACTCGGGGTTCCACCACCCGCGCCACCCGCCGGCCTCGGCCCGGTGGGGGTGGCCTGCCGGGGCGGCAGCGTGCTCCGCTCCGTTCGTGGCCGGTGCCGGCGCCGCGGTGGACATCGGCTCGACCCAGCCCGTGCCGTCGGCCGGCTGCTCGACGCGCGCCTCGCGGCGGCTGACCTGACCGGTGACGTACGGGCGCGCCTCGGCCTGCGTCGCCTGCGGCGGCGCGACGTCGACCGTCGAGCCGGCGAAGAGCGCCGCGGGGAGCGTGATGATCGCCGTGACGCCCGAACCCGGGGTGTTGCCAAGCGAGACGCCGATGCCGTGCCGGGCGGCGAGCCGCGCCACGACGTGGAAGCCGAGACGCTGCGCGACCGCGAGGTCGACCTCGCGGGGGACCGCGAGCAGCTCGTTGGCCGCGTCGAGGTCGTCGGGCGGCATCCCGACGCCCCAGTCCTCGATCGTCAGCAGGTACCCGCCGTCGTCGCGCCGGTCGGGGCGGGCGCGGATCGTCACCGCGGTGTCCGGTGGCGAGAAGCGCACCGCGTTCTCGGTGAGCTCGGCGAGCAGGTGGGTGAAGTCGGCAACGGCCTGCCCGGACACCGCCACGCGGTCGTCGATGGCGAACACGACGCGGTCCAGGTCCTCGGTCTCGGCGATCGCGGCCCGCACGACGTCGCGCAGCGGCACCGGTGCCGTCCAGGTGCGCGGCGGCTGCTCGCCTGCGAGCACCAGCAGGCTCTCGGCGTTGCGCCGGACGCGGGTGGCGAGGTGGTCGAGGGTGAACAGGTCGGAGAGCGTGTCGGGGTCGCGCTCCTTCTCCTCGAGCTGGTTGATGATGTCCAGCTGGCGGTAGAGCATGCTCTGGTTGCGCCGGGCGAGGTTCACCAGCATGTCCGAGGTGAACCGGCGGCGGTTGATCTCCGCGTCGGCGGTCACCAGGCGGCGGCCCAGGGCCTCCTTCTCGGTCTGCTCGTCCTCGGTGATGCGCCAGAAGATCACCATGCCGGCGCAGGCGAAGATCACCGCGATGCCGTGGATGGCCGACCACAGCCACGGGTTCGCCTGGCCCGCCGCGTGGGCGAAGATCAGGTCACCCAGCCAGATCGTGCCGATGCCGTGGCTGACGAAGGTGAACGTGCCGTTCCAGAGGAACGGCACCCAGTCCTGGTAGAGCGCGATGAACCCGATGATGATGAAGAAGTGGAAGTGCGCCTCGATCGTGCCCGAGGTGAGGACCACCAGGCCCGCGGAGCAGAACACCAGGCCGCCCGTCACGCTGAACGACGCAAGCCTCCTGGTGCGCAGCACGTGGCCGAGCACGAGGAAGACGGCCGGCGCGATCAGCGTGTAGCCGACGACCAGCGGCGTGTTCCCGAGGAACAGCCCCAGCGCTGCCATGCCGGGCAGGTGTAGCAGCAGGACCCACTGCAGGAGCCGGTGCCTGCGCTGCCACGACCGGTCGTCGAGCGTGTTGCCGCGCGGCAGGTAGGCCAGCAGGCGGCTCACCGCCCGGCCCTCTCCGTCGACCCCCTCCACGGGAGGACCGATCGGCGTACTGATCTGCATGGAGGTCTGCTCCGTCCGGTCGCCGTCACCGTTCCGTACTTGTAGTGGGCGGACAGTACAAGGCGGCAGGGGCTCCACGGAAACCATCATGGTGGCGATACGGGAAACGGCGTAACCACTTGGCCGCTCGCCTCCGACACTCCCCCGCTCGGCTCCTCAACCACCAGGGGAATTGACTGGAGAAGTCCAGGATCAACTACGCCTCGAAGGCGATTGAGCGCAGAGAGTCACGACGACGGGCCCCTGAGCGCCGGAGGACGGCCACTGGGCGCCACGCGGGCAACCGTGCGTGTTTGCGGCCAAACGGAGTAACTAAGGTACGGCAAACGGCCGCCGCAGAGCGGCCGTTAGATGGTGCAGGCTGCCGCCGAGAGCGGTTACAGTTCAATCACGCACCGCTCCCCGTCCCCTCAACGACCGACGCGCCGGGGAGGTGCGCCCGAAACCGCGACCGTCAGGGTCGAGCCGATCGCGGGCGCGCATTCGAACGGGCCGTTTCCGGCGGCCCGCTAATCGAGCGCGTCCGAGGAAATTCCGACAACGGAGATCTGCGTGAGAATCCTGCTGCTGTGCTCGTCGTTCAACGGCCTCACCCAGCGGATCTGGACCGACCTGCGGGCGGACGGTCACGACGTCACCATGCAGACGGCCGATTCCGACGCCGCGGTCCGGGGCGCCGTGGCCGCCGCCGACCCGGACGTGGTCCTCTGCCCGTTCCTCAAGGAACGCGTCCCCGAGGACGTGTGGCGCTCCCGGCCCACGGTGATCATCCATCCCGGGCCGGAGGGCGACCGCGGCCCGTCCTCGCTGGACTGGGCGATCCGCGAAGCGGAGCCGGAGTGGGGGGTCACGGCGCTCAGCGCGATCGACGAGATGGACGCGGGCCCGATCTGGGGCACGCGGACGTTCCGGATGCCGGTCGACCCGCCCCGCAAGAGCGCGCTCTACGCCGGGCCGGTCACCGACGCCGCCGCCGCGCTGGCGCGCGAGGTGGTGGCGAAGGTGGCTGACCCGAGGTTCGTCCCGCGCCCGCTCGACTACTCCCGTCCCGGTGTCCACGGGCGCCTCCGCCCCACGATGCGGCAGGCGGACCGGGCCTTCTCGTGGTCGGACCCCACCGAGCACGTGCTGCGGCGGATCCGGGCCTCGGACGGTTCACCCGGCGTCCGCACCGAGCTGGCCGGCGTGCCGGTCTCGGTGTTCGACGCGCACCGCGGCACCGCCACACCCGGGGATCCCGGCACGATCGCCTTGCGCAGGCAGGGCGCGGTGCTCGTCCGCACCGGCGACGGCGCGCTGTGGATCGGTCACCTGCGCCGCGTCGACGCCGACGGCGGGCCGCGGATCAAGCTGCCTGCCACGACGCTGCTCGGCGACCGGGTCGCCGGCGTCCCGGAGGCCCTCGAGCCGCTCGGGCACCCCACGGCGCACGACCGCCCGGACGCCGCCCACCACGAGATCTCCTACCAGCGGCACGGCCCCGTCGGGGTCGTCGGCTTCGACTTCTACAACGGCGCGATGTCCACGGCCCAGTGCCAGCGGCTCGCGGCCGCGCTGCGGGCCGCCGCGGCCCAGGACACGTCGGTGCTGGTGCTGCGAGGCGGGCAGTTCTTCTCCAACGGCATCCACCTCAACGTCATCGACGCACGACCCGACGCGTCCACGGAGGCGTGGCGGAACATCAACGCGATCAACGACGTCTGCCGCGAGATCATCACCTGCACGCACCAGCTCGTCGTCGCGGCGGTGGGCGGCAACGCCGGCGCCGGCGGGGTGATGCTCGGCCTGGGCGCCGACCAGGTGCTGCTGCGCGACGGCGCGGTGCTCAACCCGCACTACCGGACGATGGGCCTCACCGGCTCGGAGTACTGGACCTACGTGCTGCCGCGCCGCGTCGGCGCCGCCCAGGCCGAACGGATCACCGGGGAGTGCCTGCCGATCGGCGCCGCCGAGGCGCTCGCCATCGGCCTCGCCGACGCCGTGCTGCCCGCCGCCCCCGACGAGTTCGACGCCGCCGTCCTGGAGCGCGCCGCCCGGCTCGCCACGGACGCCGGCCTGGCACAGCAGCTCGCCGCGAAGGCGGCCGCCCGGGCCGCCGACGAGCAGCGCCGGCCGCTCGAGACCTACCGCGTCCGGGAACTGGCCGAGATGAGCCGCGACATCTTCGACGACCGCCACGGGTTCGCGGCCGCACGCCACGCCTTCGTCACCAAGCAGCCCTCACCCGCCGCGCCGCCCGCGCGCCACGCCGCCGGGCCGGGGCGCCACGCCGCCCTGCTCACCCGCAGCGCGGGCTTCTAGCGCGTTGGCCACACGCGTTGCCGGCTGCGACACGCGGCGGCCTGAACCGCCGTCATGACCGCCGAGAGTGGTGCGGGTGCGACGGATCGAGCGTGTGTGCCGGATCGGGCCGCCGGACGGTGATCGCAGCGAGAAGCACCTGACCGTCGCCGCGACAACACCCACGCACTGCTCGGACCGATCACCAGGCCGTGATCACTCCGGCAAGTACGCCACCGTCACAGCGCCCGCCGCCAGGTACTGATCAGATCGATCACCGCACGCCCCGGCGCGGGCTCGTCGTAGGGTTCCGCGTGCACAGGGCGGCATCTCGTAGGCTGACCGGTCGTGCGCGTCGTGCTGGCTTCCGCCTCCCCCGCCCGCCTGGCCGTGCTCCGCGCCGCGGGCGTCGACCCGCTCGTCGAGGTCGCCGACGTCGACGAGGAGGCGCTGCTGGCGGCGATGCCGCAGGCGACGCCCGCCGAGAAGGTCACGCACCTCGCCGCGGCGAAGGCCACCACCGTGGCCCGGCGGATCGGCGAAGCTCACCCCGACGCCGTGCTGATCGGCTGCGATTCGATGCTGCACATCGGCGGCGAGCTGGTCGGCAAGCCCGGCGACCCGGACACCGCACGCCGCCGCTGGAAGGCGATGGCGGGCGGCACCGGCGAGCTCGTCACCGGCCACGCGGTGCTCCGCCTCGCCGACGGCGAGATCGACCGCGTCGCGGAGGGCCACGCGGTCACCACCGTGCGGTTCGCCGATCCGTCGGAGGCGGAGCTGGAGGCCTACCTGGCCACGCGCGAACCGCTCGTCGTCGCCGGCGCGTTCACGCTCGACGGGCTGGGCGGCTGGTTCGTCGAGGGCATCGACGGCGACCCGTCGAACGTCATCGGGATCAGCCTCCCGCTCGTACGCACGCTGTTCAGGAGCGTCGACATCCAGGTCACCGACCTCTGGGGCACCCCGGCCGGAGGCTGACCCGCCCCGCGACACAACCACCCCAGGTCGCGACACGCGTGCACTCAGACCCCGACTCGCGGACGGGAGGCGCCCACCCGCGAGTCGCGCCCCAGCACCCGCGGGTCGTGGTGGGCGCGGTGGAGGGGCAGGGCACCCTGGGACGGTGGAGGTCCTGCTGCTCGTCGTCGGGCTGATGCTCGCGGCCGTCGTTCTGGTCGGGATCGGCGATCGGCTTCGGCTCCCGTGGCCCGCGCTGATGGTGCTGCTCGGCGTGGCGGTCGCCGCCGTCCCCGGCCTCCCGGACGCGTTCGAGCTCGATCCCGAGCTGATCCTCCCGCTGTTCCTGCCGCCCCTGCTGTTCGCGACGGCGCAACGCACGTCGTGGGCGCTGTTCCGGGCGCGTTGGCGCAGCATCGCGCTGCTGGCCGTCGCGCTGGTCGCCGTGACGATCGCAGCGGTCGCCGGCACCGCGCTCGCGCTGGTCCCCGGCCTCACCCTCACCGCGGCCGTCGCGCTCGGGGCGATGGTCGCGCCTCCGGACCCGGTGGCCGTCGAGGCCGTCGCGGGGCCGGTCCGCATGCCACGCCGGTTGCTGTCGGTGCTGCAGAGCGAGGGCCTGTTCAACGACGCCACCGCCCTGGTGGTCTTCCAGACCGCCGTGCTCGCGACCGTGCAGGGCCACGAGCTGTCCGCCCCCGGCCTGGTACTGCGGTTCGTGGTCGGGGCAGCCGCGGCCGTGGCGTTGGGGATCGTGTTCGCCCGCGCGGCCCGCTGGGTCAGCGACCGCGTCACCGAGGCGGCCGGCCGCAGCGCGCTCACCCTGGTCCTGCCGTTCGCGGTCTACCTCGCCGCCGAGGAGTTGCACGCGTCCGGTGTGGTCGCCGTCGTGGTGGTGGCCCTGCAGCTGCGCTCGGCCAGCGCCGTCGACGAGGCCGCCGACCGGATCGTGCAGCGCTCGTTCTGGGACGTCGTCGAGCTGCTCGTCACGGGTGTGGCGTTCGGCCTGATCGGGCTGGACCTGCGCCAGGTCCTCGACGCGGCCGGGCCCGACCTGCCGCGGATGCTCGCGCACGCCGCCGTCGTCTGCGGCGTGGTGATCGGGGTGCGGGCGCTCTGGCTGACGGGCGCGTGGTTGCTGATGCGGCATTCCACCGACGCCTCCGCGGCCCCGCGCACCGGCCGGGAGACGGTCGTCATGACCTGGTGCGGGATGCGCGGGCTCGCGACGCTGGCGCTGGCGCTCGCCCTCCCGACCACCACGCTCGACGGCGCGTTCCCTGCGCGCGCCGAGCTGGTCGTGATCGCGTGCTCGGTGCTGGTGGTGACGCTGATCGGGCCGGGACTCACGCTTCCCTTCCTCGTCAGGGCGCTGGGCGTGCAGGCCGACGCAGACACCGAGCACAGGGCCGAGAAGGCGCTCACACAGCGCGCCCGGCAGGCCGCGCTGGCGCGCATGACGGCGGAGGAGCGCAGCTACGACCTGCCCGAGGAGGCGGTCGCCGCGCTGCACGAGCGCATGGGCCGGCTGGAGGCGGTGCTGCGCGGTGAACCGGCCACGTCCGACGAGCGGGACCGGTTCGAGGCGTTGCGGCGGGGCCGGCGGATCGCGGTGCAGGTGCAGGCCGACGCGCTCGCCGCCGCCCGCGAGGAGGTACTGGCGGCGCGCCGCGAGCCAGGCGTCGACCCGGAGGCGGCGGACCGTGTGCTGCGGCGCCTGGACCTGCGCGCGGTCCTCCTGGACTGAGCGGAGCGAACAAATCACGCCGACCCTGGCGAGCGGCACGACGGCACCGCTGCAGCTGTCGGAGGCCGCGACTAACCTCGCGAGCATGGCCCTGCCGAACGACACCGACCCGAAGCTGAGCGAGTACGCGCACCCCGAGCGTCTGGTCACCACCGAGTGGCTCGCCCAGAACCTGGACACCGGCGGTCTCGTCGTCGTGGAGTCCGACGAGGACGTGCTGCTCTACGACACCGGCCACATCCCCGGCGCGGTGAAGGTCGACTGGCACACGGAGCTGAACGACCCCGTCACCCGCGACTACGTCGCTGGCGAACGCTTTGCGCAGCTCTGCGGCGAGCGCGGCATCACCCGCGACACCACCGTCGTCTTCTACGGCGACCGCAACAACTGGTGGGCCACGTACGCGCTCTGGGTGTTCTCCCTGTTCGAGCACCCGGACGTGCGGATCCTCGACGGCGGGCGCGCGAAGTGGGTGGCCGAGGGCCGCGAGCTCACCAGCGAGCAGCCCAAGCCCACGCCCGTCGAGTACCCGGTCGTGGAGCGCGACGACGCCACGATCCGGGCCTTCAAGGAGGACGTGCTCGCTCACCTCGGCCGGCCCCTCGTCGACGTCCGCTCGCCCGGCGAGTACTCCGGCGAGCTGCTGCACATGCCCGACTACCCACAGGAGGGCGCCGTTCGCGGCGGGCACATCCCGGGCGCGGCGAGCGTCCCGTGGGCGCGGGCCGCCGCCGAGGACGCCACGTTCAAGTCGCGCGCCGACCTCGAGGCGATCTACCTGCAGGAGCAGGGTCTGTCCCCCGACGACGACGTGGTCGCCTACTGCCGCATCGGCGAGCGCTCGAGCCACACCTGGTTCGTGCTCACCCACCTGCTCGGCTTCGGCCGCGTCCGCAACTACGACGGCAGCTGGACGGAGTGGGGCAACGCGGTGCGCGTGCCGATCGTGCAGGGATCGGAGCGCGGGTCGGCATGACCGAACCGACAGCGGGCACGTTGCCCCCGCAGCTCGCGGAGCTCGTCGAGGATTTCGCCGACGTCGGCCCGAAGGAGCGTCTGCAGCTGCTGCTCGAGCTCTCGCGGGAGCTGCCCGAGCTCCCCGAGCGCTACGCCGACGCGGCCGACTCGATGGAGCAGGTGCACGAGTGCCAGTCGCCGCTGTTCCTGGCGGTCGAGGTCGACCCCGACGCGCAGCGGAGCGTGCACCTGTACTTCTCCGCCCCGCCGGAGGCCCCCACCACCCGCGGCTTCGCCTCGATCATGCACACCGGCCTCGACGGTGAGCCGGCCGCTGACGTGCTGGCCGTGCCCAACGACTTCTACACCGCGCTGGGGCTCGGCGAGGCGGTCAGCCCGCTGCGCCTGCGCGGCATGGCCGCCATGCTCGCGCGGATCAAGAAGCAGGTGCGGGCGGCCACGGCCACTACCACCTGACGCAGAGTGCACAACCTCAAGTCCTGGTGAAGAACGTTCCCCCTACCGGGTGTGGGCCGCGACACTGTGAGCCGTCTCATGAGGACGGCTCAGGAGGTGTTCGATGGCCCGAGCAGCAGCGACCGCTGACACCTGGGGCATCAGCGGACCGACGTTCCTGCTGGCCTACCTGCTGATCGCGACCGCGGTCGGCGTGGCAGCTGCGCGGGAGAGACGCGCGCTCGCCGAACCGAAGACCCCGAGACCGGTGGACGACCTCCTCGAGCATCCCCATGACGTCGCCTACCTGCACGGCGGCGGCGAGCTGGCCGTCTACGGGGCGCTCTGCGCGATGCACCTGCGCGGCGCGATCACCACGGCGCGCGGGAGCGTGCGGGCGGTCGGGCGCCTCGGCCCCGACGCCGACGCGCTCGAGCGGGCGATCCACACCACCGCCGCGGGAGGCGTCGCCCGCAGGCGGCTGCTGTTCCACCGGCCCGTGCAGACCGCGTTGACCGTGGCGGAGGACCGGCTGGTCGTCGGTGGCTTCCTCCTCTCCGAGGAGCGACGGCGACACATCCGCAGGGTGGGCGCGTGGATGCTCGCCGTCGCCCTGCTCGGGCTGGTACGGGTACTGGCCGTCGTGGCGCAGGCCCGGCCGGTGGGGCTCCTGGTCGTCGCGCTGCTGGTGGTCACAGCAGTGGCGGTGGTCCAGTTCCACCGCGCCCCGCGGCGCAGCCGCCACGGGGACCGCGTGCTGCGAGGGCTGCGCGCCGAGCACGAGGGCCTCGCGCCGGAGACGGAGCCGGACTGGCATGTGCAGGGCCCGGCCGCCGCGGCGCTCGGGATCGGGATCTTCGGTACCCGCGCGGTGTGGGCATCCGACCCCGGTTTCGCCGAGACGATCGCTGCGCCGCGCGCGATCGCGGGTGGCGGGGGCGCCGCCGCCGTCGGCGGTGGGGGCGACGGGGGCTGATCAGGCCACGCCGGCCGGAGTCCCTCGCTCCCGCAGGGCCGCCTCGAGGGGTGGCGGAGCTGCGGGAGCGAGGTGTAGGCGGAGCGCGTCGCACAGTGACCAGCGTCGCTCATGCCACACCGCCGGGCCTGGCGTGCGGCCCTAAACTCCCGGGTAACCACTGCACCGGGGCACGGTCCCCGGGACGCCACTCCAGGAGGCCGACCGTGCCGCGCTTGAGCAAGGTCCTCGTCGCCAACCGCGGGGAGATCGCCGTCCGCGTCGTCCGTGCCTGCCGTGACGCCGGGATCGCGAGTGTCGCGGTCTACGCCGACCCCGATCGCGACGCGCCGTTCGTCCGGCTGGCCGACGAGGCGTTCGCCTTGGGCGGCAGCACCGCGGCGGAGTCCTACCTCGACGTCGAGAAGGTGATCGGGGCGGCGCGGCAGGCAGGCGCGGACGGGATCCACCCCGGGTACGGATTCCTGTCCGAGAACGCCGAGTTCGCGCAGGCGGTGATCGACGCGGGTGTCACGTGGATCGGTCCCACTCCCCAGGCCATCCGCGACCTCGGGGACAAGGTCACCGCCCGCCACATCGCCACCCGTGCGGGTGCCCCGCTCGTCCCCGGCACACCGGACCCGGTGTCCGGGCCGGAGGAGGTCGAGGCGTTTGCCGACGAGCACGGCCTGCCGATCGCCATCAAGGCCGCGTTCGGCGGCGGCGGGCGTGGCATGAAGGTCGCGCGGGAGCGCAAGGAGATCCGGGAGCTCTACGAGTCGGCGGTGCGCGAGGCCACCGCCGCGTTCGGCCGTGGTGAGTGCTTCGTGGAGCGCTACCTGGACAAGCCGCGCCACGTCGAGGCGCAGGTGCTCGCCGACACCCACGGCAACGTCATCGTCGTCGGCACCCGCGACTGCTCCCTGCAGCGCCGGTTCCAGAAGCTCGTGGAGGAGGCCCCCGCGCCGTTCCTCTCCGACGAGCAGCGCGCCACGATCCACGAGTCGGCGAAGGCCATCTGCAAGGAAGCGGGCTACCACGGGGCCGGCACCGTGGAGTTCCTCGTCGGGCAGGACGGGCTCATCTCGTTCCTCGAGGTCAACACCCGACTGCAGGTCGAACACCCGGTCTCCGAGGAGACCTCCGGGCTCGACCTGGTGCGCGAGCAGTTCCGCATCGCCGAGGGCGAGGTGCTCAACCTCCTGGAGGACCCGCAGCCGCGGGGCCACTCCATCGAGTTCCGCATCAACGGCGAGGACGCCGGGCGCGGCTTCCTGCCCGCCCCCGGCACCGTCAGCGCGATCTCGTTCCCGGCCGGCCCGGGCGTACGGGTCGACGCAGGCGTCGAGGCCGGCTCCGTCGTCGGCGGGCAGTTCGACTCGCTGCTCGCCAAGCTGATCGTCACCGGTTCCGACCGCGCACAGGCGCTGGAACGCTCCCGCAGGGCACTCGCCGAGTTCCAGGTCGAGGGCATGGCCACGGTGCTGGAGTTCCACCGGCTCGTCGTCGCGGATCCCGCGTTCGCGGCCACCGAGGTCGACGGCTTCACCGTCCACACCCGGTGGATCGAGACGGAGTGGGACAACACCGTCGAGCCCTTCACCGGCGGCGAGGGCGCCGACACCGACGATGCGCCGCGGCACAACGTCGTGGTCGAGGTCGGCGGCCGCCGCTTGGAGGTCTCGCTCCCCGGCGACCTCGCCCTCGGCGGCGGCGGGCCGGCGGCAGCGGCGAAGGCGCCGCCCCGGAAGCGAGGTGGCGGCAAGGGCGGCGCGACGGTGTCGGGTGACGCGGTCACCGCGCCGATGCAGGGCACCATCATCAAGGTCGCGGTGTCCGACGGCGATTCGGTCGCTGTGGGCGACCTCGTCGTCGTCCTCGAGGCCATGAAGATGGAGAACCCGGTCACCGCCCACAAGGCCGGCACCGTCACCGGACTGGCCGCGGGTCAGGGCGATCCGGTGTCGCAAGGCACCGTCCTCTGCGAGATCAAGGACTGACCTGGAACCCGTCGAGATCAACGCAGGTCTCTGGTACCTGCGCGCCCTGCGCTGCGACGAGCGGGTGGACGACCGGCCTGCGGTGGTCGCCTCCAGCCTCGACCCGGAGATCCTGCGGTGGCGACACCGGCCGCCCGCCGACCCGGCCGAGGCGCAGGCCTACGTCCGCCGCCGCGCCGGCGACTGGGACCGCGACGAGCGGTGCACGTGGGCGGTGTGCGAGCCCACCACCGGGGAGATGCTCGGCGAGGTCGAGCTCGCCCAGCTCGACCTCTGCCACGGCACGGCCGACGTCGCGTGCTGGGCGCTCCCGGCCGCGCGCGGGCGCGGGATGACGAGCACCGCGCTCGCCGCCGTGCTGCGCTTCGCGTTCGGCGGGCTCGACCTGCACCGCGTGACGTACGCCTGGGCGGACGGCAACGACGCGTCCGGACGGGTGGCGCAGAAGTGCGGCTTCGCGCTCGAGGGCCGGCAGCGCGCGGCGTGGGTGGTCGACGGGCGGCGGGTGGACGTGCACATCGCCGCACGGCTGGCGACCGACAGCTGAGAGATCCGAGTGCCCGATGCACCACCTGGCGACAGATCGTTGACGGTCGACCACACACCGAATTAACGTCATCACGCCAGGTGAATCCACAGCGACCCGCACCGTGCTGGACAAGTGCATAGCGGATAGCAGTGAAGACCCGTGTGTCCACCCGTCCACGGGGCCCGGTGATCCCGCCACGCGGAACACCGCGCCGCGGATCCGTTCGCCACGCCGGCCCAGCCGCGCCGCGAACACGCCACCATCCATCGGCGACCCAGGATCCGTCATGCCCCCCGATATTCACGTGACCAGCCACATCCACACCGACGGGCCGATACCCGGCCCACACTCCCTGCTCACCCTCGTCTCCGCGGCCCACCCGGGCGGCGGCGGACGACCGACATCCGTGTTCACCGTCAACGTCCGCGAGCTGCCCGGCGCCACCCTGCACCCGGTCGCCCTCCAGTCCTGGAGGCGACGGGCGGAGGACTGGCTCTCCACCCGCCGGGCCAGCCGTCCACCCGCCCTCGCGATGAACTCCTACGTCCGGTGGCTCGAGCGGCTGCCAGGACGTCCGGTGTTCGTCGCCGACACCGCCGATCCGGACTACCTGTTCCTCTACTGGTACCTGCAGCGCTTCACCGGGGACTGGCCGTTCGCCAGCACCCTCGGCGACGCCGCGCTGCACTCCCGGATGACCTGCACGACCCTCTGCTCGCTCTCGGGGTGCCGGACGCCGAACACGACGCTGGCCCACACGAGCTGACCAGGTGCCTCACCGGTGGCCGGTGCTGACTGCAGCAGCACCGGCCACCGGTGTGTCCGCACCGTTCACACCTGCACACGTTCTCACCGAACCGGCCCACGAGGCGGAGCGCGACGCCTACCGTCCGGCCCGTGACCGAACCCGCTTCCGTCCTCGACACGCCCCGCCACGTCCTCACCGCGGTCGAGTTCGACGTGCTGTGGGAGTGGCTGGGCCTCGGGCCCACCCCGGTCGTGTTGCAGATCGCCTCACCCGGCCGCAGCCATCTCGAACGACGCGCCGTGCAGGCCGACGCCTGGCGCGGGCTTCGGGCACGCGGGCTCGCCGGGTCCGACGGTCCGGAGGCCGAGCTCGTGCGGCTCCTGCACCTGCTCGCCCGGCCCACCGAGCAGCTCGAACTGCGCGCCGTGTGGGGACGGGAGGTCCGGGTGCTGGGATCCGGGCGCGCCGGGGTCGCCGCGCTCGGGCACCGGACCGAAGGCACGGTCACGGTCACGGCCTGCGGCTCGCTGCCGGCCGCGCTGGTCTCGGCGTTCCCGCCCGCGAGCCGCGGTGCCGGCCGCGCCTGTACCGCGCCCACCGCCGCGCTCGCCGGTGTGCCCGTGGCCGACGCCCGCCCGGCGCTGCTGCGGCACGGGGTCCCGGCCGCAGAGGCGAGCCTGCTCGTCCGCATGCTCACCGACACCGACCGGCGCGCCCAGGTCGTGGCGCTCGCCGCCGACCGCTGGGGCGTGCTGCGGCGCGCCGGAGGCGTCCTCGGCGTACTGGACGGCGCGCGCGGGCGCTACCTGCTCACACGCAGCGCCGGCGACGACGGCACCGAGTGGGTGACGGTGGCCCCCGCCGATACGCGCGAGCTCCGGCACCGGATCACGCAGCTGCTGGCCACCGCGAACGCGACCGCCGCGGGGTGACCGGCTACCGGTCCACGCGCGCGGTCAGCCCGCGCCCCGCCACGGCACCGGCCACGCCGGCGAGCACCGTGAGCCCGGCGAGCAGGATCGTCAACCACCCGAGGCCGGCGGCGAGCAGGCCGAGCGCCGCCGAGGTCGCGCCGATCGCGAGGCCGGTGCGCGCCACCGCGGCCCCGGTCCGGTTCCGCGAGACGTAACGGGCGGCCGCCGCCGTCAGCAGGATCGCGAGCAACCCGCTCAGCGGAGCGATCACCGCAGTGGGCGGCAGCACGAAGTACGCGACGTCGTCCACGAACTGCGCGCCGAGCCCGGCGAGCAGGACGGCGCTCGTGGGCACACGCGAGGTGGCAGGCAGGATCGTCATGGCACCGATCGTCCGCGCGAGCAGCCCCGCAGCCATCAGGGTTCCCCCCGACCCGGCCCCCGATCCCGCGAGTCGAGCTCTGGGCGCGCACGAGTCGCACCCACCTCCCCGCGAATCGCGCCCCCCTCCCCACGAATCGGGGCCCCCTCCCCGCCAGTCGGGCGCTCCCGCGCGCGAGTCGCGAGATCATGCCCCAGGTCGGCGCGCGGCACGATCGCGCGTGGTTGTCCACCTCACGATCGGTCCATCCACAAGTTCGCGGTCGATCTGTTCCCGGCCGCGGGACGCCCGGATCGTGAATGGATGGACACGACGAGCGCCGGGCGGCATGGCGCCTTCTCCCGCAAGGACGCCATCACCCGCTTCGGCGAGCAGGAGGTGCGGCGCCGGCAGGAGTCGGGCAGGTGGCACGCCCTCTGGCCGGGCCTGCTGGTCGAGGCGGCGCGGACGACGGACCCGCTCACGATCGCCTCGGCAGCGGTGCTCCTCGGCGGCGACGACGCGCTGCTGGCCGGTCCCACAGCCGCCCATCTGCACGGGTGCCGCTCCGTCGAGCCCCTTCCCGTGCACCTGATCGTCCCGTACGGGCACTGGTTGCGCACCCGCCCCGGGCTCGTCGTGCACAACGGTGCGGAGCTTCGTGCGGATCGGGAGGTCCGCGAGGAGCTGCCGGTGCTCTGCCTCCACCGCGTGCTCGCCGACATGCTGTGCCGTAGCAGACCGTCTGATGCTCTGGCGCTGATCGATGAGGTCCTCGCCAGGACACAACCCGGTGAGCGTGCTGCCTGCCGCGCTGCGATCACGCGAAGGGTGGAGCGTCGGCTGGACCGCCGGGGGACGCGGCGTGCCGCCCGGCTCCTCGCTGTCGCCACCGGCAAGGCCGCATCGCCGGCCGAGAGCTGGTTCTTCTGGACGGTCGTCGACAACGGGTTTCCTCCACCCGAGGTCAACTGGTCGCTGGTGGGCCCGGACGGGCACGAGCTCTTCCGGCTCGACTACGCATGGCCCCAGCTGCGCATCGCCATCGAGTACAACGGCTACGCCTACCACGTCGGGCGGGAGGCCGAAGACGCGGCACGTGCCGAGGACCTCCGGCGCCGAGGCTGGATCGTCATCACCGTGGCGGTCGACGACCTCGCTCATCCGGGCCACTTCGAGGGATTGCTCGAAGACGCGTTCCGCCGGCGCGGTGTGGACATGGGCAGGCGGACACCCCGCGTCCTCCAGGGCCGCCCGCACCGCGACCTACGTGAGCGGAAGCGCCCGCGGCGCGCCGCCCCGGCATCCACAGCTCCGGTACTGCGCCCGGGCTGATCTCCGTCAGTCGAATCCGCGTCGGGCGCCCACACCGGGACGGACGGCGCGAGAACCGCGGCGTCAGAGGGACTTGCGGCTGGGACGGCTGCGGAGCGCCGCGACGTAGTCATCGGGGGCGCCCGCCTGCTCTGCGGCATCTGCGAGTACGCCGAGGTAGCGCGCGCTCGGCACGCCACCTTCGTAGGCATCGAGCACGTAGATCCAGGCGAGCACGTCGCCGTCGAGCGTGTGCACCCGCAGGCGCAGCTTCTTGTGCAGGCCGAGCTCCCCGCCCTCCCAGCGGTCGAGCTGCGGGGCGTCGAGCTCGGACACGTCGTAGAGCACGACGAACACCTGCGAGCCCGCCTCTTCGACCACCGTGGAGAGCGCGCCCTCCCAGCCGTAGTCCTCACCCCCGAAGGTGAGGCGCCAGCCCATGAGCCACCCGGTACCCGCCATCGGCGAGTGCGGAGCGCGCTCCTTCATCTGGGCGGGATCCATGTTCGACCCGTAGGCGGCGTAGAGCGGCACCGGAACAGAGTAGAGCGAGCTCCGCCGCGTACCGTGCTCGGGGAACGGATCGGACACGAAGGGGGCGTAGCCCGGTGACGCGGATCGTGATCATGGGTGGCGGACCGGCGGGCTACGAGGCCGCCCTCGTAGCGGCCCAGCACGGAAGTGATGTCACCGTCGTCGAGCGTGACGGCATGGGCGGCGCCTGCGTCCTCGACGACTGCGTGCCGTCGAAGACGTTCATCTCGTCGGCCGGGATCCGCGTCGAGATGAACCAGGCACCGGACCTCGGTGTCACCGCCGATCCGTACGCGATCGGGGTCGACCTGCCCACCGTGCACGCCCGGGTCAAGGGACTTGCGCTGGCGCAGTCCGCTGACGTGCGGGCGCGCGTCGAGCGGGAAGGCGTGCGGATCGTGCGGGGCACGGCCGAGTTCACCGACGAGCCTGCTGCCCGCGCGCCCCACCTCGTCGTGGCCCGTACACCCGACGGCGGCCGCGAGGAGCTGCCCGCCGACGTCGTCCTGATCGCGACCGGCGCCACGCCCCGGGTGCTGCCCGATGCGGAACCCGACGGGGAGCGCGTGCTCACCTGGCGTCAGCTCTACGACCTGGAGGAGCTTCCCGAGCACCTCGTGGTGGTGGGATCGGGTGTCACCGGCGCCGAGTTCGTGTCGGCGTACGTCGAGTTGGGCGCGCGGGTGACCCTCGTGTCCAGCCGCGACCGCGTCCTGCCCGGCGAGGATGCCGATGCCGCAGCCGTCCTGCAGGACGTCTTCACCGATCGCGGCGTGGAGATCCTCTCGCAGTCTCGCGCCGACTCGGTGAAGCGTGACGGTGACGGCGTGGTCGTCACGCTCTCCGACGGCCGCACGATCACGGGCTCGCACGCGCTCATGACGGTCGGCTCGGTACCCAACACCAGCGACCTCGCGCTCGAGAAGATCGGTGTCGAGACCGGGCGGGGCGGGTTCATCCCGGTCGACCGGGTGTCGCGCACCTCCGTGCCCGGTGTCTACGCGGCGGGCGACTGCACCGGAGTGCTGATGCTCGCCTCGGTCGCCGCGATGCAGGGACGGATCGCGATGTGGCACGCCCTCGGCGAGGGGGTCGCACCGATCAAGCTGAAGACCGTGGCGGCGGCGGTGTTCACCCGGCCGGAGATCGCGACCGTCGGTATCAGCCAGCGCGCGATCGACGCAGGCGAGGTGCCGGCGCGCACGATCATGCTCCCGCTCTCCACGAACCCCAGGGCCAAGATGCAGGCCCTGCGGCGGGGGTTCGTGAAGCTGTTCTGCCGCCCGGCCACAGGAGTGGTGGTCGGCGGTGTGGTGGTGGCACCGGTCGCGAGCGAGCTGATCCTGCCGATCGCCCTCGCGGTGCAGAACGGGCTGACGGTCGCAGACCTCGCCCACACCTTCTCGGTCTACCCGTCGCTGTCGGGCTCGATCACCGAGGCCGGGCGGCAGCTCATGCGCCACGGCGACCTGGACTGACTGCCACATCCCGCCGCAACACGTACGCACCCAAGCCCCGACTCGCGGGATGGGGAGCCCGACTCGCGCGGGGCAGACCCCGACTCGCGGGGTCGGGGAGCAGGGGTCAGCTGGTCAGGGCGGTGAGGGCGGCCTGGGTGAGGACGCGGACCCCGAAGGGGAGGGCGCGTTCGTCGAGGTCGAACGTGGGCTGGTGGATGTCACGCATCGGGCCGTGGCCGGACCAGACGCCGAGGCGGGCCATCGAGCCGGGGACGTGCTCGAGGTACCAGGCGAAGTCCTCGCCCCCGCTGGACTGCTCGGTGCTCGCCGAGGCGTCGGGGCCGCGGACGGTGACGGCGGCGTCGGCGAGCATGCCGGCGCTGAGCTCTTCGTTGACGACGGGCGGCACACCGCGGATGTGATCGACCTCGTAGGTGACACCGGTGGGGGCCAGCACGGACGCGATCAGCCGCTGCATCGTGCCCTCCAGCTCGCCCCAGGTGGCGTGGTCGGCGGTGCGCAGCGTGCCGCGCAGTACGCCGTTCTGCGGGATCGCGTTGGCCGCCTCACCCGCCTGCACGGCGCCCCAGACCAGGACGGTGCCCGAGCGCGGGTCGACATGGCGGGTGAGCAGCAGCGGGACCTGCGTGATCAGCAGGCCGATGGCCTCCACGAGGTCGGCGGTGAGGTGGGGGCGCGAGGTGTGCCCGCCCGGCGAGGTGAGCCGGATCTCGACCACGTCGCAGGCGGACGTGATCGGCCCGACGCGGGTGCCGAGCTTCCCGACCTCCAGCCGCGGGTCGCAGTGCAGTGCGAAGATGCGCTCCACGCCCTCCATGGCGCCGTCGGCGACCATGTCCATGGCGCCGCCGGGCTGCACCTCCTCGGCGGGCTGGAAGATCAGCCGCACGCGACCGGGCAGCGACGGCGCCGACGCGAGCGCGAGCCCGGTGCCGAGCAGCATCGCCGTGTGGGCGTCATGACCGCAGGCGTGCATCACGCCGTCGACGGTGGACGCGAACGGCAGGCCGGTGGCCTCCTGGAGGGGCAGCGCGTCGAGGTCGGCCCGCAGCGCGACGCAGCGGTCGCCGTAACCGACGTCGCAGACCAGCCCGGTGCCACCGGGGAGGGTGCGGGGCTCGAGGCCGGCGTCCATCAGCTGCTGCGCGACGAGCTGCGTGGAGAGGAGTTCGGCGCGGCCGAGCTCCGGTACCGAATGCAGGCGACGGCGCCAGCCCACGACATCGGTGCCGTGGGCGGCGAGCCACGAATCCAGCCATGCGGGCCCGCTGCCGGCGCCGAGGTCGGCAACGGCGAGGTCAGCGGACGGCACGAGGTCGGTGTGCGCCTCCAGCAAGGTCACCGGGCATCACCGCGCCCACTCACCGCCGGTCGATCCGCGACGGCGCGGTGCGGCACCGGACCGCGCATCGAGGCTGCTCTGGCGTGCATCTCCCAATGGTGCTCACCCGGACGGCGGTGTACCAACCGGAATCGGCCCTCGTGGCGGTTTCGGCGCCGAGGTGTTGCCGATCTGAGGCAGGCGGGCGCACGGGTCGTGACGAACGGTCGCGAAGACGTGCGCCGAACGGGGAATGGCGCCGCTCGTCGCAGCTTCGCGAACGCGGCGGGTGGTCGCATCCCCCAGTGCTACCCGTTGCCCCGGCCCCGACGCGCGCGTCACGCGAGGCCACCCGGAGCGGTGATCCGGGGGGCGAGGCGGCACGGTGGGGTCCGGCTCGTCAGAATGGGCAGGTGACGCAGGAGGGCTCGGACGTCGAGCAGGCGCGGCAGATCGGTGGCAGGTACACCCTGTCCGGTCTGCTGGGCGCCGGCGCCATGGGCACCGTCTGGTCCGGTTTCGACGAGGTGCTGCAGCGCCGCGTCGCGGTCAAGGAGTTGAAGGTCCCGCCCGGGGTGCCGGCCCACGAGGCCGAGGAGGCGCGGGAGCGCATGATGCGGGAGGCGCGGGCCCTCGGTGGCCTGTCGCACCCGAACATCATCACCGTCTTCGACGTGGTGGACGTCGACGGCGAGCCGATGGTCGTGATGGAGCTCGTGCCGTCGCGCAACCTCGCCACGATGATCGGGGAGCACGGCACCCTCAGCATGTCGCAGGTCGCGGTGGTCGGTTTCGCCACGGCGGGCGGCCTGCGCGCCGCGCACCGCAGCGGGATCACCCACCGCGACGTCAAGCCCGGCAACGTCCTCATCGCCGACGACGGCCGCGTCAAGCTCACCGACTTCGGGATCGCCCGCAACGTCGCCGACGCACCCATGACGAGCGCCGGCCTCGTGCTCGGCTCGCCCGCCTACATCGCGCCCGAGGTGGCGATGGGCCAGCTCGTCACACCGGCCGCTGACCTGTGGGGCCTGGGCGCCACGCTGTACGCGGCGGTCGAGGGCCGCCCGCCCTACGACGTCAACGGCGATCCGGTCGCCACGATCACCGAGGTCGTGGACGGCGAGGTCCCGCGCCCGCGCGGGTCCGGCCCGGTCGTGGACGTGATCGCGGCGCTGATGCGCAAGGAACCGGACGCCCGGATGCCGCTGGAGGAGGTGCGCCAGCGCCTGCGACCGCTGATCGACGACCCGGACGACCCGGTCTACCCCGGCTCACCGGACGCGCCGACGATCGGTGCGGGCATCACCGTGCCCAGCCCACCGCGGGCCGAGCACGCGGGTCGCGCCGCGCCCCTGGCGCCCAGCCCGACGGGCACCCGGGCGCCGGTGGGCGCGTCGCCGCTCGCCACCTCACCCGGCGCGTTGCCGGTGCCGCCGCGCGGCGCGTCCGCCACCCGGTCGAGCCGGGTCGCGGCCCGACCGGCCCCGAGGCAGACGGTCACCGGAGCCGCCGCCGTCGGCCTCGTCGTCGCCGGCGCCGTCGTGGTGCTGGCGGGTGTGGCCAGTGGCTGGAGCGCCACGCGCCTGCTGGGCGGGCAGTCCCCGGCCACCACGCTGAACGTCACGTCGACGAGCACCCAGCTGCAGCAGCACAGCGACGAGCTCGGCTTCACGATCCCGGTGCCGCAGAACTGGACGCCCTACCCGCACCAGCCCGTGGACGGCGAGCCGTCGGTGAGCTTCGTGAGCCCGGACGGCAGCGAGGAGCTCATGGTGCAGCGGGCCGCGTCCACGGAGGACGCGCGGTCCGTGCCGGGCACGACGCTGGAGGAGTCGGCGTCGGAGCCGGAGGGCGCCGTCCAGCTGCGCTACAACGACGAGGAGCGCGCCTCCTGGCGGCACGTCCTGCCCGCCGACGAAGGCGCCTGGACCGTCACGCTGACCGTGCCCCAACGCGCGGCCGGCGCCACCTCGGCCGCGCTGTTCGAGCTGCTGGTGGACGGCTTCGCGCCGACGACGACCTGATCGGGGCCACCCGTAGGCTGCCGGGCATGAACGAGCCCGCAGCGGCCGCAGCGGCCATCGCCGAAGCCACCGGCATCGACACCCACGACGTCGCCGTGGTGTTGGGATCGGGTTGGCGGCCTGCCGCCGACGTGCTCGGTGTGCCGGAGCACGAGCTCGCCATGGCCGATCTCCCCGGGTTCCGCCCTCCGGGTGTGGCCGGGCACAAGGGCACCGTGCGCTCGGTCCGCGTGGGCGAGCGCCGGGCGCTGGTGCTGCTGGGCCGCACCCACCTGTACGAGGGCCACGGCGTCGAGCCCGTGGTGCACGGCGTGCGCACCGCCGCCGCGGCGGGCTGCCGCACGATCGTGCTCACCAACGCGGCCGGCGGGATCCGGGACGGGATGCGGGTCGGCGAGCCCGTGCTGATCTCCGACCACCTCAACCTCACCAGCCTGTCGCCGCTGGTGGGGCCGCGGTTCACCGACCTCACCGACCTCTACTCCCCGCGGCTGCGCGCGCTCGCCCGCGAGATCGACCCGCAGCTGTCCGAGGGCGTCTACGTAGGGCTGCCCGGCCCGCATTTCGAGACACCGGCCGAGATCCGCATGTTCCGGGGCATGGGCGCCGACCTCGTCGGCATGTCCACGGTGCTCGAGGCGATCGCGGCGCGCGCGGAGGGCGTCGAGGCGTTCGGCCTGTCGCTCGTCACGAACCTCGCCGCCGGGATCACCGGCGAGCCGCTCGACCACCACGAGGTGCTGGCCGCGGGCGCCGCCTCGGCGGGGCGGATGGGCGAGCTGCTGCGCGATCTGATCAGCCGGGCATGACGCTCCGCCCCGCGCCCCGCGACGCGGCGCTGCGCTGGATCGCCGACGACCCCGACCCGGCTGCGCGCGAGGAGCTGCAGCGGGTGCTCGCGTCGGCGATGGCGGGTTCCGCCGGTGCGGTCGACGACCTCGCGGACCGGATGTCGGGGATGCTCCGCTTCGGCACGGCGGGCCTGCGCGGGCCGGTGCGCGCAGGACCGGCCGGGATGAACGTGGCCGTCGTCCGCCGGGCGACGGCAGGGCTCGCAGCGTGGCTGGGCCGCGACGGCGCACGCGGCAGCGTCGTCGTGGGCCGGGACGCCCGCCACGGTTCGGCCGCGTTCGCCACCGCGGCCGCCGAGGTGCTCGCCGGGGCCGGGTTCAGCGTGCACGTCCTGCCCGCCCCGCTCCCGACGCCGGTGCTCGCCTTCGCCGTCCGGCACCTGGGCGCCGTGGCGGGCGTCCAGATCACGGCCTCGCACAACCCGCCTGCCGACAACGGCTACAAGGTCTACCTCGCCGACGGCGCGCAGCTCGCCCCGCCGGCGGACGCCGAGATCGAGGCCGCGATCGCCGCGACGACCGCGGCCGTCAGCATCCCGACGAACGCCGCGGCCACCGAGGTCGACGTCACCGACGCCTACCTCGAGCGCGTCGCGCGGTTCCCCCGGGGACCGGTGCGGCAGCTGCGGGTGGCGCTCACCCCGATGCACGGCGTCGGGGGCGCCACCGCGGTGCACGCACTGCACCGTGCCGGGTTCACCGACGTGCACGTCGTCGCGGCGCAGGCGGCGCCGGACCCGGACTTCCCGACCGTCGCGTTCCCGAACCCGGAGGAACCGGGCGCCATGGACGCGCTGCTCGCGCTGGCCGCCGAGGTCGACGCGGACCTGGCGATCGCCCTCGATCCGGACGCCGACCGCTGCGCGCTCGCCGTTCCCACCGCGACACGCGTACACCCGGAGCCCGACTCGCGGGCGGACGCGGGGGGATGGCGGGTGTTGAGCGGGGACGAGACCGGTGTGCTGCTCGGTGACCACCTGCTGCGCTCCGGTGGCTACCCGGATCCGCTGGTGGCCACCACAGTGGTGTCGTCGTCGATGCTGCGTGCCGTCGCCGCCGCGTACGGGGTGCGCTATGCCGAGACGCTCACCGGCTTCAAGTGGATCGTGCGTGGCGGGCCCGGTCTGGTGTACGGGTACGAGGAGGCGCTGGGCTACTGCGTGGACCCGGACACCGTGCGGGACAAGGACGGGATCGCGGCCGCCGTGCTGGCCTGCGACCTCGCCGCCACCATGGCCGCCGCGGGGCGAGGCCTGCCGGACCGGCTCGACGAGCTGGCCGTCGCGCACGGGGTGCACCTCACCGAAGGGGTGTCGCTGCGCATGGAGCCGCAGGCCCGCGACGCCGCGGCCGCCCGCCTGCGGGCCGCACCGCCCGAGGGTTGGACCAGCGAACTGCCCGCCCCCGATGTGCTGGTGCTGCGCCGCGCCGGCGAGCGCCTGGTGGTCCGCCCCTCCGGCACGGAGCCCAAGCTCAAGGCCTACCTCGAGGTGGTGGAGCCGGTGCCCGACGCGGCGGGCCTCGCCACCGCACGGGCGGCCGCCGAGGCCCGGCTGGCCGACCTGCGCACCGAGGTCACGACCCTGCTGACCGGCTGACGCCTCACGGGCGGGGGTCCAGGACGCCGAGGATCTCCCGCTCCCACATCCCGGCGATCCGGCGGTAGCCCGCGGCGTTCGGGTGCAGCCCGTCGGCGATGTCCTGGGGCGTCAGCAGGCCGGTGGCGTCGACGAACCGCATCTGGTGGCCGCGCTCCCGGAACCCGGCGACGACGAGAGCGCTCAAGCGCTCGAACTCCTCGCGGTCCCGGCCGTCACCGGGCAGTGGCGCCCACACCCCCGCCACCACGACGTGCGCGTCGGACACCGACACGATCGTCTCGAGGACGTCCTCGAGGCGCCGCGCGGCCTCCGCGGCCGATGCCCCCTTCTGCAAATCGTTGGTGCCGCTGTGCAGCAGCACGACGTCCGGGCGCGCCCGGACGACCCACTCGGCGACCCGCGGCAGCATCTGCGCCAACGTGGTTCCGCTGCGGCCCTCGTGGTCGCGGTCGGGCACCGAGGCCGGGCCGTCGCGCCGCGATCCGACCAGGTCGACCGACAGCCCGTCCCGCGCCAGTAGCTCCTGCAGCGGACCCCGGTAGCCCGCCGTGCGCGGGCTCCCCTTCCCGACCGTGCTGGACGCGCCGAGCGGCATGATCCGCACCGTGCCGGGCACCGCGTCGGCGCTGCGCTGCACGGTGACGGTGCCGGACCGCACGCCCGCGAGCACCGTGGCCAGGCAGGCAAGCACCAGCACGGCGCGCCCGAACCAGATCCGCCCCACCGTTGCCCGCCCGTCCCGCATCACGTCGTCCAGCGCTTCGAGCGTATCCGGAGCACGGGCCGGGGTGGCAGCATTCGGATGTGGCCCGGTTGCTGATCGTCCACCACACACCCTCACCCGCCACGGCGGAGCTGCTCGACGCCGTGGTGCGGGGCGCGTCCGATCCCGAGATCACCGGTGTCGAGGTGGTGCGCCGCGCCGCGCTGGCCGCCACGGCCCCTGACCTGCTCGCCGCCGATGCGGTCGTGCTCGGCACACCGGCCAACATCGGTTACATGTCCGGGGCGCTCAAGCACTTCTTCGACACCGTCTACTACGTCTGCGGCGACGACACCCGTGGCCTGCCCTACGGCCTCTACGTGCACGGCAACCTCGGCGTGGAGGGCGCCGTCCGGGCTGTCGGGTCCGTCACCGAGGGCATGGGGTGGACGCGCGCCGCCGCGCCGGTGGAGGTGACCGGCGCGCCCGACAAGGCCGCGCTGGAGGCGTGCTGGGAGCTCGGCGCCGTCCTCGCCGCGGGCATCGCGGACGGGGATTGATTAGCCTGCTCGCGTGGCCCGGCCCAAGGTCCATGACGCAGCGCTCCGTGCGCGCCTGCTGGCGCGCGCCCGTGAGCTGCTCTCGTCCGACGGGACGGACGGGGTCAGTCTGCGGGTGCTCGCGCGGGACTGCGGCACGTCCACTACCGCCGTCTACTCGCTCTTCGGTGGCAAGCCGGAGCTGCTCGCCGAGCTGCTGGACGAGGCGCTGCGGCGGTTCACCGCGCACGTGGACGCGGCACGCGCGCGGGACGACCCGGTCACCGCGCTCGTCCGGCTGGCCGGGGCCTACCGGCATGCCGCGCTGGCCGCGCCGCAGCTGTTCGACGCGATGTTCGGCGGCGCGCTACCGCCGGCCACCGCGCACACGGCCCTCGGCCCGCTGCGGGAGCTGGTGCAACGGGGTGTGACCCTCGGCTCCCTGCGCTCCGACCTCGACCCGGCCACCGCCGCGCTCACCCTCTGGGCCACCGTGCACGGCTGGGTCTCGCTGCAGCGCCGCCACCTGCTGCCCGAGGGGCGCGATCGCATGGAGGACGCCGTGCGCGCAGTGCTGGCCGGGTGGCAGCCGGCCTAGGGCGTGGACGCAGTGGCGGACCGGGCGCTGCATGCCCCGGGCCCACCGCCCTGGACGAGCGGCTCCGTGAGTTCGGCGCCCGGTGCCAGTGGGGCCCGTGCGCCGGGTTCGGCCGCCGTGGCCATGGTGGCGTCCAGCCAGTCCAACACGGGCTCGGGCCGGCGCTGGAACTCCAGGTAGCCGTCCCAGCGGCGCGTGGTCCCGCGGATCCAGTGCAGCTTCTTGCGGTTGCCCGCAACGGCGTCGAACATCGCCTGGACGTCGCTCGGGTCGGTGAGGACGTCGTCGTGCACCTGAGCGAGGAACGCCGGCACCGTGACGTTGCGCGCCCACTCGACCGGGGCGCGCCGCGGGAGCCCGATGCTGGTGGTGACGACCATGCGACGGCTGAGGTCGGCCATCAACGCGTCGTCGATGCGCGGCTCCGGAACCCCGGCGAGGGCGAGCTGGTGCTCGATGATCACCCGGGTGGTGAGGGGCTGCACCGCGACGAGGCTCCGCACCTGCGCGAACGCCTCGCGGAACTGCGTCATCGCCGCGAAGGTGGCGTTGGCGCCGAGGCAGCGGCTGAACAGCCCGACCGGCAGCTCCCGGGTGTCCGGCCGGGACCGCACGTAGCGCAGCGACCCGACGACGTCCCGAGCCTCGAAGATCCCGCTGGTCCCGATGCCCCCGTTGGCGGCGCCGCTGAGACCGTGGTTGCGCAGGTCGTAGGCCAGCACGTGGTAGCCGGCGTCGTGCAGGATCCGGTAGTCCGGGACGAAGTCCACCTCGCTCCCGTTGCCGCTGGGTTCCCACCGCGACCGCCACGGTTCGAGGTGGGTCGGGAGGCCGGAGCGGCTGAACCCGCTCGGATGGTTGGCCACGACCACGCGATCCGCTCCGGGGGCGGGGATGAACCAGCCCTCCAGCGGGACCCCGTCCGACGACGGGAAGGTGACGTCCTCGAACTCGAGGCCCACCTCGTCGGGCGTGTGCAGGACCGGCGCGCGCAGCGGGGTCCGGAAGCCCTCGGCGATCCCCTGGAGGAGCCTGTCGATCTCGTGATCGAACAGGAGCGGATCGGTCATGTCGTGCTCCCGTGGTCGCTCGTGGTGGGCCCGTACCGGCTGTGTCAGACGGCCCCGAACTGCCGGTCGCCCGCATCGCCCAGGCCGGGGACGATGAACGCGGAGTCGTTGAGCCGCTCGTCGACGCTGGCGGTGACCACGCGTACGGGCAGGCCGCTGTCGCGCAGGTGGGCCACCCCCTCCGGGGCGGCCAGCACGCAGATCGCCGTGACGTCCGAGGCGCCGCGCTCGGTGAGCAGCCGGATCGTGTGCGCCATCGAGCCCCCGGTGGCCAGCATCGGGTCGAGCACGAACACCGGGCGGCCTTCCAGGGTGGCCGGCAACGACTCCATGTACGGCACCGGCCGGAGGGTCTCCTCGTCGCGGGCGAGCCCGACGAAACCCATCTGCGCCTCCGGCATGAGGCCGAGCGCGGAGTCGGCCATGCCCAACCCGGCGCGCAGCACCGGCACGAGCAGCGGCGGCGTCGCGAGCCGGTATCCGGTGGTGCGGGCCACCGGGGTGTGCAGCGGCGCTGTGGCCAGCGGGGCGTCGCGGGTGGCCTCGTAGATGAGCATCAGGGTGAGGTCGCGCAGGGCAGCGCGGAAGGCCGCGTTCTCCGTGCGCGCATCGCGCAGTTCCGAGAGGCGGGCCTTGGCCAGTGGGTGGTCGACGACCTGCACGTCCATGGGCCTGAGGTTAGAGGGCGGCACGGACGTCGTAGGCGCTGCGGGCGGTGGCGATCTCCTGCTGGTGCGACTCGGTCCAGGACACCAAGGCCTGGATGGTCTCGTGGAGCGAGGCGCCCAGCGGGGTGAGCTCGTAGTCGACGCGCGGCGGCACGACCGGGTGCACGGTTCGCCGCACGAGCCCGTCGCGTTCGAGCTGGCGCAAGGTGACGGTGAGCATGCGCTGGCTGATGCCGTCGATCTCGCGGCGCAGCTCGGTGAACCGCAGGACGCGCCGGTCGAGCAGGGCGATCACCAGCAGCGACCACTTGTCGGCGACCCGGTCGAGGATCTGGCGGACCTCGCAGTCCTCGCGCCTGTCCCACTGGTAGGCGTCCCTGCAGTCCTCGGCGGTGCCCATGGAGTGCGTCGGTGACTTCGAAGTGCCTTCTTCCACAGTAAGCAATGGTGACGCACGATGCGGTCGGTTACAAGAGAGAACCGACGAACGGAGAAGACGCCGTGTCCGCACAACCCGCCCCGCCGCGCGAGGAACGCATGAACGCCCGCGCCTGGGGGCTGCTGCTCGTCCTGTCCGGGGCGATCTTCCTCGAGGGCATCGACGTCTCGATGATGGGTGTGGCGCTACCGTCCATCCGCGCTGAGCTCGGCATGTCGACCGGCTCTCTGCAATGGGTGGTGAGCGCCTACGTCCTGGGTTACGGCGGGTTCGTCCTGCTCGGCGGGCGGGCCGCCGACCTGCTGGGCCGGCGCCGGATGTTCCTGCTCTGGCTGGTCGTGTTCGTGGCGTTCTCCGGCCTCGGCGGCTTCGCCGGCGAGGGCTGGGTGCTCGTGCTCGCCCGCTTCGCGACGGGCGTGGCCGCCGCGTTCCTCGCTCCGGCAGGTCTCTCGATCATCACCACCACGTACGCCGCGGGCCCGACCCGCCACCGGGCCGTGCTCGTCTACGCCGGTGCGGGCGCGGGCGGCTTCTCACTCGGCATGGTCGTGGGCGGGCTGCTCACCGCCGTGCACTGGCGCTGGGTGTTCTTCGCACCCGTGGTCGTGGCGGCCGCGCTCCTCGTGGCGGCCGCCGCGCTGATCCCCCGCGAGCAGCGGCCCGCGCGCACCGCAGGCGGCTTCGACGTCGCAGGCACGGCGACGCTGACCGGCGCGATGATGCTCCTGGTCGTCACCGTGGTCCACGCGCCCGAGGTCGCGATCGTGACGACGCTGGCCACGCTGGCCGGCGCGGTCGCACTGCTCGCGGCGTTCGTCCGGATCGAGCGCCGCTCGCCGGCCCCGCTCGTGCGGCTCGGGATCCTGCGCTCCGGCCCCCTGCTGCGGGCGAACGCGGGCGCGATGCTGCTGATCGGCTCGTTCATGGCCTTCCAGTTCACGGTGGTGCTCTACCTGCAGGAGCTGCGGGGCTGGTCGGAGGTGGAGACCGGGCTGGCGCTCGCCGTCGCCGGGATCGACGCGGTGCTCGCCCCGACGCTGACGCCGTGGCTGGTCGCGCGCTTCGGGAACGCGCGCGTCGTGGTCGCCGGGCTCGCGCTCACCGCACTCGCCTACCTGCTGTTCCTGCCGGTCGGGGCGGACTGGGGGTTCCTGGCGATGCTGCCCTCCCTCGCCGTGCTCGGCGTCGCGTTCGCGCTGGCCTACGGACCGCTCACGATCGCGGGCACCGACGGCGTCGACGACCACGAGCAGGGCCTCGCCAGCGGCTTGCTGACCACCTCGTTCCAGTTCGGCGCCGCGCTCGGGCTCGCGGCGGTGTCGGCCGTCATCGTCGCGGCGACCGCGGACGCGTCCCCGGAGGCGGTCCTGGCGGGCTACCGCGCCGGCCTCGTGGTGCCGCTGGTGGCCGCGGTACTCGGCACGGCGCTGACGGCGAGCGGCCTGCGCCGTCGGACGCGCGTGGCGGTGGCGGCCGCCTGATGCAACGAACGGCACTCTCGGCGGCCACTGGAATCCGCCAGGGAGCAACGAGAGTGCCGTTCGTTCGTCAGGGAGTTGCCCTTCCGGGAGTTTCGCTGTGCCACTCCCAGCCGCCGTCCTGGGTCCGGAGCGCCCGGACGCGGTCCTCGAGCACCGGGTCGATCTCGTGCTCGCGGCAGCCGGTGGCCGCCCAACAGGAGAGCACGATCTCGTCGGGGCCGGCGTCGAGCCGCAGGAAGCTCTTGAACTGGGGCACGGCGTTCGAGTCGAAGAGCAACGACATCATGTTGTGCGCGGGCGCCGAACCCCGCGCGGGCAGCGGGAAGACGCGCTCGGCCGCCCGACGGGTGCGCGCGTCCACCGTCGAGGAGCCCGGTCGCGGCGGGGTGATGGCCACCCGCTCCGCCATCAACGTGGTGGCGTCGTCGGGCGAGATCACCAGCCCGCCCCGCCCGAGGCCGAGCAGCTTGTCGTAGCGCCGGCTGAAGTACGCGAGGGAGTCACCGCGCAGCGGGTAACAGCGGAAGTCCTCCTCGTGCACGGCCGGGGCGAGCCGGTCGACGTTCGGGATCTGGTGCGTGGCCGAGAGGTAGGCGCCCGACCCGCCCGCCACCAGGTACTGGATGGTCCTGCCGTCCCGCTGCCGCACGGGGTAGCGCTGGTAGTTGTGGTCGTCACCCCCGATGCAGGCCACGTAGTTGCAGGCCGGGTCGGTGACGATCTCGTCGACGTCGCCGCCCCCCTCGATCGGGCTTTCCTGCCGGTTCGCATAGGTGTAGATCGGACGCCCGGTGAGCAGGATCTTCGGGCGGTCGCCCGCCGAGACCTCCCGCAGCCACGCCGCCTGGTCGCGGTCGATGTGGCCGTCCAGCCCGGTGTCGATCAGCACCAGGCGGACCGGCCCGGCGTCGATGGCGCAGTACGGCCCGGGCTGGCCGCCCTGCTGCGACTCGGCGTCGCGGTACCAGCGCATGTCGGCGACGTCCTCGACGCCCGCCCGCGGGGCCCGCCGCCACAGCAGCGTGCGTAGCAGCCGCCGCCACCACGGCCCGGTGGCTGCGGGCGAGGGGGCGCCCGCGTCCGGTGGGGCGTCGCAGAACGCGGTCATGAACCCCGACAGCCCGTCGTACCAGTCGTGGTTGCCGGGCAGGGCGTAGATCGGGCGCGGGTAGTCGGCGTAGGGCCGGTAGAAGCGGTCGGCGTAGGCGCGCACCCCGCCCGCCGGGTACACGACGTCGCTGCACAGCACCGCGAAGTCGGTGTCGTTGGCGACCCGCTCCAACACCGGGACCACGACGTACTGCGAGGCGTCGCCCTCGCCCGGATCGCCGAGCACCGCGACGGAGACGCGCTCCGGGCCGGCGTGGCGGGTGACGAGCCGGTCGCGCCGCGGTGGGGCGACACCGGCGGCGGCCGCGTACCCGTCGAGGCGGCGCAGCCACTCGCGGCGCTGCGCGTCGGTGGGGTCGCCGAACCACCGCACCAGCACGTCGTTGCGCGACGCGATCAGCGGCGCCAGCCGCAGCCAGGAGAACCGGCTGCCGGCAGGCGCGAGCCCGGCCCCGATCCCGCGCTCCCGACACCCCCACCCGGCGCCGCCGGTGGAGGTGCGCGAGGGTGCGGGAGCGGGCGGCCCGGGCGGCCCCGGCGGCCCCGGCGGTTCAGGAAAGCCACATTCCTGTCCTGCAGGTTCAGGAATGTGGCTTTCCTGAACTCCGGGACACGTCACCGCCGGACCTCCCGCACGAACGCCGCGACCACCTCTCCGAGCTCCTCACCCGCGTCCTCCTGCAGGAAGTGGCCCGCGCCGGTGATCGTCGGGTGCGTCCGGCCCGCCGCGCCCGGCATGCTGCGGCGCAGGACCGGCTCCATCGCCGCCGTGATCGGGTCGCCGTCGCTGAACGCGCACAGGAACGGCAGGTCGCTGTGGGTCAGCGTGGCCCACGCCGCCCTGTTGGCCTCGGTGGCCGGGTCGTCCGGGCGCGTGGGCACCAGCAGCGGCATGGCCCGCGGCCCGGCCTTGAACGACTCGTCCGGGAACGGGGCGTCGTAGGCGGCGCGCTCCTGCGGCGTCAGGGTCCTCCGACACCCCGACTGCACGAGCCGGCCGACGTCGAGGCGCTCCGCCTTCTCCACGGCCCGGCGGAACTGCCACCACACCTCGGGCATGTCGCGGTCGCCGGTCGGCAGCCCGGTGTTCGCGGCGACGACGGCGGCGAAGCGCTCGGGGTGCTCGGCCGCCAACCGCAGGCCGAGCAGGCCGCCCCAGTCCTGCCCGAGGAGGGTGACACCGCGCAGGTCCAGCACGTCGAACAGCAGTGCGCGCAGCCACTCGACGTGCCGCGCGTAGCTGTGGTCGCCGATCTCGGCGGGTTTGTCGGAGCGGCCGAACCCGACCAGGTCCGGCGCCACGACGCGCAGCCCGGCGGCGGCGAGGACCGGGATCGTCGTCCGGTACAGGAACGACCAGCTCGGCTCGCCGTGCAGGAGCAGCACGACCGGGCCGTCGGCGGGCCCGTCGGCGACCCACGCCACGCGCAGTGAGCCACCGTCGGGATCGGGCACGTCGGCGTATCGGGGCGGCAGGGGAAATCCGGGGAGTCCGGCGAACCGCTCGTCCGGGGTGCGGAGGGTACGCATACCGGGATCCTGACAGCTCGCGTAACGGTGGTTGCGGTCACCTTCCGCAACCACCGCGGCACCCCATGCGGCGCATTTCTCGCCCGTCCGGATGCAGCCGCACCCCGCCGGCGGTACCCCTCACACCGCGGGCAGCACGAGGGGGCCACGATCGCCTGCAATGATCACCGTCCGTGCCGATTAGGTCACGCATACTGCCTACACGTCCCGTGGACGTGCCCAGCGTGCGGTGAGCGGCACCGTGAGTGATCAACTCGAACTTTCACCCTGACCCGAACGGGTGGTATGCCACGAACCCTGTCACATAGGAGCCCCCACCGACGCTGTACTAGATGACTAGGAGGTGATCCGGTGCCGGAGAACACGACTTCCGACGAGGCGACACTGGTCGCAGCGGCGGAGAAACTCACGCAGTGCGACGGGTACGTCGTACTCGCCGTCGACCCCCAGACCGGGGAGGTCGACGCACACGGCCCGTTCGACGGGCTGACGGCAACCCTGAAGGCCGACCAGCTGCGCCGCGACTTCGACCGCGGCGGGCTCGAGGACGTGACCGTGGGCGTCGTGCGGTTGCACAGCTCCACCTGAGCTGACGACCGCGCGCACGGCAGTACGCACGACAGTTCGCGCTTCAGCACGTCCGCAAGGCTGCACGACAGCATTACCCCCCGCTCCCCCTGCATTCATCCCCGCCCGCCGCCCCTGTGGTGCGGCGGGCGGTGTGCTGTGTCGGATGGCCTCCGCTTCGCTCCGGCGGCTCGCAGGCCCTCCAGGCACCGCCCCGCTCCTCCGGTGCTCGGTCGCTCGTACCTCGCTCCCTGCGCTCCTCCCCCGCAGAACGGCGCCGGCCCGCTCACAGTGTCGGATGGCCTCCGCTTCGCTGCGGCGGTTCGCGGGCCCTCCAGCCGGCTCGTCCGCACCTAGACTCGCCCGCGTGACGACGACCGTTCCCGCCCCGCGCACCACAGGCCGCGACGGGCCCTTCGCGGACGCGGTGCGCGACGACGCCTCGCTGCGGCGTTTCCTGCACGGCCTGCCCGGCGTCGACCACGTGGGCGTCGAGCGGCGTGCGGCCACTCTCGCCACCCGATCCATCAAGAAGGAGTCGAAGCTCCAGGCCCTGGACATGGCGATCTCGATGATCGACCTGACCACGCTGGAGGGCGCCGACACCCCGGGCAAGGTGCGGTCGCTGTGCGCCCAGGCCCGCGTGCCCGATCCCGACCACCCGGAGGTGCCGTCGGTCGCGGCGGTCTGCGTCTACCCGGACCTGGCCGGTGTCGCCGTCGAGGCCCTGCGCGGCTCCGGGGTCGTGGTCGCGGCGGTGGCCACGGCGTTCCCGTCGGGTCGCTCGTCGCGGGCGGTCAAGCTCGCCGACACGGCGCTGGCCGTCGAGGCGGGCGCCTCCGAGATCGACATGGTGATCGACCGCGGCGCGTTCCTCACCGGCCGCTACGGCGCGGTGTTCGACGAGATCGTCGCCGTGAAGCAGGCCTGCGGGAGCGCCCACCTCAAGGTCATCCTCGAGACCGGGGAGCTGGCCGGCTACGACGACGTGCGCCGCGCGTCCTGGCTGGCGCTGCTCGCCGGGGCCGACGTCGTCAAGACCTCCACCGGCAAGGTCTCCCCCGCCGCGACGCTGCCCGTGGTGCAGGTGATGCTGCAGGCCGTCCGTGACTGGCACCGCGCCACCGGCGAGCACCGCGGCGTCAAGGCGGCGGGCGGGATCCGCAGCGCCAAGGACGCGATCCGGCACCTCGTGGCCGTCAACGAGGTGGCCGGGCCCGCCTGGCTCACGCCCGAGCTGTTCCGGTTCGGGGCGTCGTCGCTGCTCGGGGACCTGCTGCGGCAGCGGCGCACCCAGCTCGAAGGCCACTACACCGACCGCGACCACATCGGAGGGGCCTGATGCCGGACTGGACCTACGCGCCCGCGCCCGAGTCGGCCGCGCTCGCGAACCTCAAGCCGGCCTACCGCCCGTTCGTCGACGGGGAGTTCGTCGACGGGGGTGGTGAGCCGCTGAAGACGCTCAACCCGGCCACGGAGGAGGTGCTCGCGGAGGTCGGCACGGCGAGCGTCGAGGACGTCGACCGGGCGGTCGCCGCGGCTCGCCGGGCGTACGAGCAGGTCTGGGGCCCGATGCCCGGCGCGGAGCGCGCGAAGTACCTCTTCCGGATCGCGCGGGTGGTGGCCGAGCGGGCCCGCGAGCTCGCGGTGCTGGAGACGCTCGACAACGGCAAGCCGATCCGCGAGGCGCGCGACGTCGACGTGCCCACGGCGTCGGCGCACCTGTTCCACCACGCGGGCTGGGCCGACAAGCTCGGCTACGCGGGGCTGGGTCCCGACCCGCGCCCGGTCGGCGTGGTCGGGGCGGTGATCCCGTGGAACTTCCCGCTGCTGATGGCCGTCTGGAAGATCGCGCCCGCGCTGGCGTGCGGCAACACGGTCGTGCTCAAGCCCGCCGAGACCACCCCGCTCACCGCGCTCGTCCTCGCCGAGATCGCCGCCGACGCGGGGCTCCCGCCGGGCGTGCTCAACGTGCTGCCCGGCGCGGGCGAGGTCGGCGCCGGGCTCGTGGGTCACGGCGGCCTGGACAAGGTGGCGTTCACCGGGTCCACGGATGTGGGCAAGGAGATCCAGCGGCGCCTCGCGGGCACCGGCCGGCGGCTCACGCTGGAGCTGGGCGGCAAGGCGGCCAACATCGTCTACGACGACGCGCCGTTGGACCAGGCCGTCGACGGCGTCGTCGAGGGGATCTTCTTCAACCAGGGCCACGTCTGCTGCGCAGGCTCCCGGCTGCTCGTGCAGGAGTCGATCGAGGAAGAGTTCACGGAGCTGCTTCGCGCCCGGATCGAGACGCTGCGCGTGGGCGACCCGCTGGACAAGAACACCGACGTCGGGGCCATCAACTCGCGGCCCCAGCTGGACCGGATCACCGAGCTCGCCGCTGCGGGCGACGCCGAGGGCGCGCGCCGCTGGACGAGCTCGTGCCCGCTGCCCGAGCGCGGCCTGTTCTTCCCTCCCACGGTGTTCTCCGGCGTCGAGCAGACGATGCGGGTGGCCCGCGAGGAGATCTTCGGGCCGGTGCTGTCGGTGCTCACCTTCCGCACCCCGGACGAGGCCGTGGCGAAGGCGAACAACACGCCTTACGGCCTGTCGGCGGGGATCTGGACGGAGAAGGGCTCCAAGGCCATGTGGACGGCGCAGCGGGTGCGGGCCGGGGTCGTCTGGACCAACACGTTCAACCGCTTCGACCCGACGGCGCCGTTCGGCGGCTACCGCGAGAGCGGCTTCGGGCGCGAGGGCGGACGAGCCGGGCTGGAGGCGTACCTGACGTCGTGAGACGCATCTAGCGAGTCACCACGTCCGCGAGCGCGCACGCCATGTTGTCCGGAGCGCCCGCCTCGTGGACGCGACGGACCAGCTCGGCCAGCACCTCCTCCGGCCCGGTGGTGCCGACGAGCACCTCCCGGAGGACCTCCTCGGGCAACACCGCGTGCACCCCGTCGGAGCAGAGCAGGTACCGGTCCCCGTGGCGTGGCTCCTGGAGCAACGAGTCGTGCGGAGCAGGCCTGCCGCCGTGCAACGCACGGACCAGCATCGCGCGGTGCGGGTGCGACTCGGCCTCCGCGGCGGTGAGCCGCCCGTCGTCGACCATCTCCTGGACCACGGTGTGGTCGTGGGTGAGGCGTAGCAACTCGCCGTCGCGCAGCAGGTAGGCACGGGAGTCCCCGATGTGGATCAGTGCGAGCTGCGAGCCGGACCAGACCAGTGCGGTCAGTGTCGTGCCCGTCTCGGACTCGGACGCGACGGCGGTGCGCACCGACTCGTCGGCGTGCCCGGCCGCCTCTCGGAGGGCGACCAGGACGTCGCCGGCGCCGAGGCGGTGGCGGGTCAGCGCCTCGACGGCCACGGCGCTGGCCTGTTCGCCCCGCGGCCCGAACCCGTCGGCGACCGCGAGGAGGTGGTCGTCGGCGTACGCGACGTCCTGGTGGAGAGGGCGCACGAGACCGCGGTCGTCAACGGCAGCGCAGCGCAACAGCAGCTCGGTCGGCACGGCATGGTCCTTCCGGGAGAGGTGCTCGACGAGGAAGGAGGCGACGGCGCGGCGCTCGGCAACCTCCGCCTCGACCTGATCCCAGAACTCCGCCACCTCACGCGCGGCGGCCTCGGAGCTCAACCGCGTGATGGACGTGATCCGGGCCAGCGGCATCCCGATCCGGCGTAGCCAGGCGACGAGACGCGCCTGGTCCAGCTGGTCGCGCCGGTAGTGGCGGTAGCCGGTCTGCGGGTCGACCATCGCCGGCGCGAGCAGGCCGAGGTCGTCGTAGAGGCGCAGAGCCTTCGGCGTGAGCCCCGATGCTCTCGCGAACGCTCCGATCGTCAGCAGACCCACGCCATCGATCCTCCCTCGACACCAGGCGATCGCCCGGTCGACCCGACCGTGGGCCCTGCCCCTGGGGGAAGGTCAATACCGGGGGCGCTGCCCTACAGTGCGGCGACCAGAGCACGGCGCGTGGCGAGCTGCGCCGGCGGCCGAGGAGGGCACCACCATGAGCAACACGCTCGTCGACGGTCGAGACTTCAAGCTGGGGCTGTTCTCCCCGAACTGCGCCGGCGGGCTGGCCGTCACGAAGATCCCGGAGCGGTGGCGCGCCACCTGGTCGGACAACCTGCGCCTCGCACGGCTCGCCGACGAGGTGGGCATCGACTTCATCCTGCCGATCGCGCGCTGGATCGGCTACGGCGGCGAGACGAACTTCCACGACGGCGTGCTCGAGCCCGTTCCCTGGGCCTCCGCGCTACTGGCGAGCACCCGCCGGGTGGTCGTCTTCGCCACCGTGCACACCGCGTTCAACCATCCCGTGGTCAGCGCGAAGCAGCTGGCCACCATCGACCAGGTCGCCGACGGGCGGGCCGGTGTGAACATCGTCGCGGGCTGGAACCAGCCCGAGTACGAGGCGATGGGCGTGCCGCTGCCGACCGAGCACGACGACCGCTACGCCATGGCGCAGGAGTGGTGGGACCACGTCCGCACCCTGTGGACCCGCGAGGGGCGCTTCGACCTGGAGGGCCGGTTCTTCGCGCTGAAGGGCGTGGAGTCGAAGCCGAAGCCGGTGCACGGCACGCTGCCGGTACTGAACGCCGGGTCCAGCAGACAGGGCCGGGCGTTCGCCGCCCGCAACGCCGACTTCGTGTTCACCATCATCGGCGATCCCGCCGACGGCGCGCGGGTCGTCTCGGAACTGACCTCCTCCGCCCGCACCGGGTACGGCCGCACCGTCGGCGTGATGTCCCCGGCGCACGTCGTGTGCCGCCCCACCCGCGCCGAGGCGCAGGAGTACCTGCACTACTACGCCGAGGAGAACGCGGACTGGGACGCGGTGGACAACCTGATGCGGCTGCAGGGCATGCACGCGCAGTCGTTCACCCCGGAGATGCTGGCGACGTTCCGCTCCCGGTTCGCCGCGGGGCACGGCACCTGCCCCCTGATCGGCACCCCGGACGACATCGCCGACGAGATCGAGCAGTACGCGGCCGCGGGCCTGGCCGGCATGACGCTGTCGTTCGTCGACTACGTCGGCGAGCTGGAGCAGTTCGCGGCGGAGGTCATCCCGCGGTTGGAGGCCAAGGGGATCCGGGTGCCGCGGCTCGCGCCGTAGGCATCGACCGCGCGGGCCGGGTCGCAGCGGCAGTCGGTGACCGCTCGCGGCCTGCAGCGCCGCGACTCGCGCGTACGAAACCCCGACTCGCGGAGTTGGTAGCGCGCCACCCTCCGCGAGTCGGGGCGTCCACCGCGCGAGTCGGGGCGTCCACCGCGCGAGTCGGGGCGCCCACCGCTCTTGGATCCGGCCAGGGCCACAGCGAGACGTGGGCTGCGCGGACCCGGTCAGTCGATCAGCCGGAGCTGCCCGTCCCACCCGTCGGCGAGCAGGCCGGGTAGCAGCTCGGCGAGCTGCAGCGGGTAGAGCGTCTCCGTCGTGCCGCGCAGGTCGTCCGCGCTCCACCACCGGTGCCCGCGCACGGTGCGGTTCTCCAGCTCCGTGAAGCCGCCCGTGTCGACCACGGCCGCGTCGGTGAGGGTGGTGAGGTAGAACCACTCGTCGCTGTCGTACTCCACGCCCTCGAAGGAGAACCGGACGCGGCGCAACCACACCGGTCCGGCCATCCGGTCCGGCGGCACCTGCATGCCCGTCTCCTCGCGCAGCTCGCGAAGGGCGCCGTCGAGCAGCTCCTCCCCCGGCTCCAGGCCTCCGCCGGCGGTGAACCAGAACGACGCGTCGGGGACGTGCGGGTCGACGCCGTGGAACAGCAGGAGCCGCTGCTGCGCGTCGACGAGCAGGACGCGCGCGGCCACCCGCACGCCGGGCCGGGTCTGCGCACCGGGGAGGGACTCCACACCCCGAACTTAGGACCCGCTGCATGTCGAGGACGCGGGGTCGGCTCCGTCCGATTCCTGCAAGCCCCGACACGAGGAGGACCCATGGACCGCGACGACGTCATCGAGGTGTTGGAGAAGCCGATCGCGCAGCGGTTGCTGGGGTCGGGCATCCCGGCGAGGTTCGCCTACACGGGCCTGGACGGTGGCCCGCGCGTGGTGCCGGTCGCGTTCTGGTGGACCGGCGCGGAGATCGTGGTGTGCTCCCTGCCGACCATGGCGAAGGTGGCGGCGCTGCGGCGCGACCCGCGCGTCGCGATCACGATCGACACCCAGGGCGAGTGGCCGCCGCGGGTGCTGCTCGTCCGCGGGACGGCGCGGATCGAGCACGTGGACGGGATACCGGACGAGTACGTCGCGGGGTCACGCAAGATCACCCCGGCCGAGGTCTTCCCGGAGTGGGAGACCGGCGTCCGCGCGCTGTACGACGAGATGGTGCGGATCCGGGTGGTGCCGGAGTGGGCCAAGCTGCTGGACTTCGAGACCACGATCCCGCAGGCCGTCGAGGACCTGGCCCGGGAGAAGAGCGGACAGGGGTGACGACGATGGCGCGCTACCTCGTACTGACGAAGTACGACGAGGGGCTGTCGGCCCCGCCGATGCAGGAGTGGGACCCCGACGACCTCACCGCGCTGCTCGACTACCTGCGGGCGGTGAACCAACGGTTGATCGACAGCGGCGAGCTGGTGGAGGCGCAGGCGCTGACCGGACCGGAGCTCGCGAAGGTCGTGGTGTCCGACGGCAGCGACCCGCCGGTGATCACGGACGGACCGTTCGCCGAGGTCAAGGAGGCCCTCGCCGGCTACCAGATGATCGACGTCGAGTCCGAGGAGCGGGCGGTCGAGATCGCGGCGGAGGTCTCCGCCGCCCCCGGGCCCGGCGGGATCCCCATGGGACAGCGGATCGAGGTGCGGCGGGTGATGGGTCCGCTGCCGGGCGCCGACCTGTGACGACGCCGGCGGCCCTCGGGGACCTGGTGCGCACGTTGGCGCCGCAGGTCCTCGGGGTCGTCGTGCGGCGCTACCGCGATTTCGAGGCGGCCGAGGACGCCGTCCAGGAGGCCCTGCTCGTCGCCACGCGGCACTGGCCCGTCGAGGGCGTGCCCGACAACCCGCGGGGCTGGCTGATCCAGGCGGCCGTCCGCCGCCTCACCGACTCCTACCGCGCGGAGCAGTCCCGGCGGCGTCGCGAGGAGGCCGTCGCCCGCCGGGAGGTGCCGGGCGCGGAGCCTGCGGAGCACGACGACACCCTCGCGCTGCTGTTCCTGTGCTGCCACCCCACGCTCACGCCGGCGTCCGCGATCGCGCTGACGCTGCGCGCCGTCGGCGGCCTCACCACGGCCCAGATCGCGACGGCGTTCCTCGTGCCGGAGGCGACGATGGCGCAGCGGATCAGCCGCGCCAAGCAGCGGATCGCCGCGTCCGGGGGCACGTTCCGGATGCCGACGGCCGACGAGCGGGGCGACCGGCTGCGCTCCGTGCTGCACGTGCTGTACCTGCTCTTCAACGAGGGGTACGCGAGCAGCGCCGGGACCGACCTGCACCGGGTGGACCTGTCCGGGGAGGCGATCCGGCTCGCCCGCGCCCTGCACGCACTGCTGCCCGGCGACGGGGAGGTCGCCGGGCTGCTCGCGCTGATGCTGCTCACCGACGCCCGCCGGCCCGCCCGCACCGGGCGCGTCGGCGAACTCGTGCCGCTCGCCGAGCAGGACCGCTCGCTCTGGGACCGGCGGGCGATCGCCGAAGGGATGCGGCTGAACGCCGTCGCGATGTCCCGCGGCGCCGTCGGCGAGTACCAGCTGCAGGCCGCCGTCGCCGCCCTCCACGACGGTGCGGCGCGCGCCGAGGACACCGACTGGGCCCAGATCCTCGGCCTCTACGAGCTGCTGCAACGCCTCACCGACAACCCGGTGGTCGGGCTGAGCGCCGCGGTCGCCGCGGCGATGGTCCACGGTCCGGCCGCGGGCCTGGAACGGCTCGAACCCCTCGATCGGCGCCTGCCCGGCCACCACCGGATCGACGCCGTGCGCGGCCACCTGCACGAGATGCTCGGCGACACCGCAACCGCGGCCACGCACTTCCGCCGTGCCGCGGAACGGACCACCAGCGAGCCGGAACGGCGCTACCTGCTGATGAAGGCTGCGCGGACGCGCCGGCACCTCCGCTGACCCCGGTCGCGGTGGTCCGGCCGGGCTCGAGCGGTCGCACACACCTTCGCGGCCCCGCACACACGATCGGACGTGTGTGCGAGGGCCGTCGAACTCACCGATCGTGCGCTTCTCCGGCCAGCCGAAGTCGACGGTGCCGATCCAGCCCCCGCTGCCGAACACCTCCCACTGCAGCACGGGAACCGGCAACCCGGCCCGCGCCATCGCGACCCGGCTGCGCGACTCACCGACGCTTGCGCTGCGACCGTCGGCGAACGCGAGCACCCGGCGGGCGGCAGGACATCCCGGCCAGCCGGCCGAGCGCGCGAGGGCATCGTCGAGCGCGGCCCGGAGGGCAGCCAGGTGCCCCGGTTCGCTGATCAGGGCGTGGAGGGCTGCGTCGGCGACGGCGACGGCGGCCTCGAACGGCAGCGTGCGCGCCAGGTCCACGACCGTGCGCGCGACGGAGGTGACCGGGAGGCCGTCGACGAGGTCGATGTCGTCGGGTTGCAGCGGTGCGGTGTGGAGGTGCCCGAGCTGGGCGCGCACCCGCAGCGCGTGCCTGCTGTCCAGGTCCTCGGGCACCGCCTCGCGGATGTAGGAGCCGCGACGGACCGGCGTGAGGTCGCCGGCCCGCAGCATCCGCTGCACCTCGTCGTCACCGGAACCCTCGAGGCGCAAGGCCTTCCGCCGGTAGATGTCAGGCAGCTCCACGGCCCGAGCATGCGCCGGAAGGGACCGCGGGCAGGCGCGTTTCCCCGAACCCGCGGACAGTCTCGGCCCTCGCACACACCTCCGGGACCTCGCACACATGTCCGGACGTGTGTGCGGCGCCGCGGAGGTGTGTGCGACGGTCGCGGCCTGGCGGGCGACGGCCTCGCCCGCCGCACAGCTCCGGCGGCTCGCGGGCCCTCCGGTCGGTTCGCCCTGTCGTAGCCTGCCCCTGTGACCACCGACCGGCTCGCCGTCGCCAAGACCTACAAGCTCTACGTCGGCGGCGCGTTCCCGCGCTCGGAGTCGGGCCGCAGCTACCCCGTCACCGGCGCCGATGCCACGCTGCGCGCCCACGCCGCGCTGGCCTCGCGCAAGGATGTGCGTGACGCGGTGTCCGCGGCGCGGGCCGCGTTCTCCGGCTGGTCCGGCGCCACGGCCTACAACCGCGGCCAGGTGCTCTACCGCGTCGCCGAGATGTTGCAGGGACGCCGCGCGCAGTTCGTCGACGAGGTCGTGGCGGCGGAGGGCGTGCGCCCGCAGCGGGCCGCCGCGCTCGTGGACGCCGCGATCGACCGGTGGGTCTGGTACGCGGGCTGGACAGACAAGATCACCTCGGTGCTCGGGTCGGTCAACCCCGTTGCCGGGCCGATGGTGAACTGGTCCACGCCCGAGCCAACGGGCGTGGTCGGGGTGCTGGCGCCGCAGGAGTCGTCGCTGCTCGGGCTCGTCGACGTGCTCGCGCCGGTGCTCGCCACCGGGTGCACGGCCGTGGTCGTCGCCTCGCAGGAGCGCCCGCTTCCGGCGGTCGAGCTGGCCGAGGTGCTCGCCACGTCCGACCTGCCCGGCGGCGTGGCCAACGTGCTCACCGGGCGCACCGCGGAGCTCGCGCCGTGGCTCGCCGCGCACGGCGAGGTGCAGGCGCTGGACCTGGTGGGGGCGCCCACCGAGATCGCCGCCGACCTCGAGCGGGCCGCGGCCGACGGCGTCAAGCGGGTGCTGCCGCGCCCGGCCGCCGAGCCGGACCCGGCCCGCACACCGGACCTCACACGGCTGCGCGCCTGGACCGAGCTCAAGACGGTGTGGCACCCCGTGGGCCGCTGAGCTCACCCTCTCCTAGGCTTCCCCCCGTGGCCAGCGACATCGTCCCGATCCAGCTCTCGCTCACCGACGGCGACCTCGTCACGCTGTGGGCACCGCGGTGGCGGGAGGACGGCGAGGAGTGGGAGGCCTTCCTCGGCGACGACGACGCGTTGTTCGCCTTTCCGGAGGTCGCCCAACTCGCGGCGTTCGTCCGCACCGTCACCGAGCACGACCTCGTCGACCATCCGGCGTGGTCCGTGGTGCCCGACCTCACCGTGGCCGAGCTGACGCCCGAGGACACCCAGCGCTACGACATCGTGGGCGTCCCCGAGATCGTCGCGGAGGACCCGGACACCTGGACCGTCGGGGAACTCTCCGAGATCACCGAGATCGTCCGCTCCATCGCCGACGTCTGCGAGCTCGACACCGTCACCGACGTGCTCGACGCCGCCCCGGCGTTCGCCCTGCTGCGCCAGGGCACGCTCCCGTTCGCCGGCCGCGAGGGCATGCGGCTGTGGACGCAGCTCGTCGAGACGATCGCGCAGCGCTGGGACGACGTGATCGACGCGCTCGACGACCTCGTCTCCACACCCGACGTCGACGCGTCGGCGTTGGCGGCCGCGGAGAAGGAGGTCGAGGTCGTCGAGGAGGCCGACGAGCCGACCGTCACCGGGGCCGACGAGGACGGCGCCGACGACGCGGACGAGCCCGGCTTCTGGGAGGAGGTCGGCATCGACCCCGTCCGCATCACCACGCGCGACGGCGATCACTACACGCTGCGCTGCTACCTCGACGACAAGCCGGTGTTCCTCGGCTCCGACGGGCGGATCGACGTGTTCCGCTCGGAGCGGGCCCTCGCCCGTTGGCTCGGCGAGGACGGCGCCGAGGGCCATGACCTCGTGACGGCCTCGACGTGGTCGGAGATCGTCGAGCGCGCCGGTGTGGGCGAGCTGGAGGTCGAGGTCGACGACCTCAACGCCTACACCCTCACCGGCCTGGCCGACGACCTCGCCGAGGGCCCCTCCGCCGTCGACGGCTCGCAGCTGGAGCTCGCCGCGGAGCTGCTGCTCGACGTCGGCGACTGGGCAGGCGACGACGAGCCGCGCCGCGCGCTCGCCGAGTCCCAGGCACTGGGCTGGTTGGTCTCCTTCGTCACCCGGCCCGACCCGACCCGCCTGGCCCCGAGCCCGCCGTTCGGCGCCGAGGCCGCCCGGTTCCGCGAGCTGGTGGACGAGCTGGTGGCACGCTTCCGCAGTCACTGACCAGCGCGGCGCGCCCCCAGGAGATTCCACGCAAGCACCTTGGAGCCTTACTGCTGTCGTGGGCGCCAAAAATCAGCAGTAAGGCTCCAAGGTGCATTCGGGGCCGTTCTACAGGCCCGCCTCGCGGGCCAGCAGGCCCAGTTGCGTGCGGTTGCTGCAGCCCAACTTGTCCAGCGCGTTCGAGACGTAGCCCTTCACCGTGGCCTCGGTGAGGTGCAGCCTGCGCGCGACCTCGGCGTTGGAACAGCCCTCTCCCAGCAGCGCGACGACCTCGCGCTCCCGCTCCGTCAGCGGCGCGAGGCGCGCCACGGCCCGGCGTCGGGAGGCGTGCGCGTCGCTCGAGCGGTCGACCAGCCGACGAGCCGCCGATCGCGACAACACGGTGTGTCCCAGCGCCGCCACCCGCACGAGGGCGACGAGGTCCTCTGGCGGCGTGGACTTCAGCAGGTATCCCGCCGCTCCGGCGCGCAGCGCGCGTTGCACGTGCTCGTCACCGTCGAAGGTCGTGAGCGCGACGACGGGCGGCGGGTCGGGCAGGGCCACGATCCGGGTCGTGGCGGCGATCCCGTCGACGCCGGGCATGCGCAGGTCCATCAGCACGACGTCGGGCGCGTGCAGCACGACGGCCTCCACGGCCTCGGCGCCGTCGGCGGCCGTCGCGACGACCTCCATCCCGTCGGCCGCGCCGAGGATCGTGCGCAGGTGGGCGCCGACCATGGGCTCGTCGTCGACCACCAACACCCGCACCGTCACGACGCCACCACCGGGATCTCCGCACGGACCGCGAACCCGCCGTCGGGAAGCGCGCCCGCCCGCAGCGTGCCACCGATGATCTCGACGCGCTCCCGCAACCCGCGCAGGCCGCTCCCCGAGCCGCTGGCGACCAGCACGGGATCGGCGGTCGCCGCGGTGTTGGACACCGCCACCGTGACGAGGTCGGCGCCGTAGCGCACCTCCACGCGGACCCGGCCGCCGGGCGCGTGCTTGTGCACGTTCGTGAGCGCCTCCTGCACCACGCGGTGGGCGGTGCGCAGGACGGCGACCGGAACGGTGTCGGCGTCCCCGGTGCGGTGCAGCTGCACGGCGACACCCGCGGCGACCGAGGCGTCGACGAGCTCGCCCAGGTCGGTACGCGGTGCCTGCGGACCGACCGGGGGCGACTGCCCGGACCGTTGCCCGCCGAACACCCCGACCAGGTCGCGCAGCTCGTCCAGTGCCTGCATGCCCGCCTCGCGCAGGCCCGCCGCGGCCCGGCGGGCGGCGTCGTCGCGTGCGGTGACCTCGAGGGCGCCTGCCTGCAGCACCATGAGGCTCACCCGGTGGGTGACGACGTCGTGCATCTCGGACGCGAGCCGCCGCCGCTCCTCGGCACGGGCCTGCTCGGCGAGCAGGTGCTGCTCCCGGTCGGTGCGCTCCGCGCGTTCGCGCAGGTTCGCCATCAGGGTGCGCCGGGCCACCAGGTAGCGGCCCAGCAATGCGGGAAACGCGGTGACGAGCAGGCCGAGCGAGATCGTCAGCAGTGACGGGTCCCACGGGCGCGTGGCGAGCAGCGTGAGGATCCCGATGAGCACCCAGGTGGAGCGCCGGTTGTGGGCCTGGACGGCGGTGGTCACCACGAGGGGGGTCACGGACAGGGTGAGCGGGTCGCCGGTGAGCACGGGGGTGGCGACGAGCAGGCCCGGGCTGACGAGCTCGCTCAGCTGCAGGGCGGCGGCGCCGGCGATGGTCAGGCCCGTCACCAGGACCGGGGCGCGCAGGATCGCGAGCGCGGCCAGGTCGAGCACGAGCCGCAACGCGAGGCCGGCCCACGGACCGGCCGGACCGGTGGTGCGGGATCCGAGCGCGAACACGAGCACGTCGAGGGAGACGAAGAGGAGCACCCCGCCCACGAGGATGGCGATCCCCGCTTTCCGGTGAACTGTGGAGGCGGGTCCCGCCTCCGCCTGCGGGCGCACCCGGACACGGTATCCGGCCCCCGGCCTGCGGATCACCGTCTCCGGGTGGGGGCGGGCACCGACTTTCGTCGGATCCTCGACCGTCCCCCGGCGCTGGTGGGCGAGGGCGCCGCCCCGGTTCCATGACCACCATGACCACCATGACCACCATGACCACCATGACCACCATGGACAGCACCGGCGCGGCGACGCGGGCCCGGCACGCTCCGCCGATCGCCCCGTTCGCCCGCGGCCCTGTCCTCGCGGTCACCGCGGTCGTCGCGGTGGCGCACCTCGCCGCGAGCTTCGGCAGCGGATACTGGTTCGACGAGGTGTACATGCTGGCCATCGGCCGCAACCACCTCGACTGGGGTTCGGCCGACCAGCCCCCGCTCACACCCCTGCTCGCCGCGCTGGCCGACGCCGTCGCCCCAGGCTCGATCGTCGCTCTGCGCCTACCGGCCGTCCTCGCCACCGCCGCGGCGGTGCTCGTCGCGGCGCTGATCGCACGCGAGCTCGGCGGCGACCGGCGCGCGCAGACGATCACCGCTGCTGCGCAGGCCACCACCCTCTGGATCACGCTCGCGGGCCACTGGCTCACCCCGTACACGCTCGAGCCGGTGCAGTGGCTGCTGCTGATCTGGCTGGTGGTCCGCTGGGTCCGGCTTCGCGACGACCGGCTGCTGCTCGCCCTCGGCGCCGTGGCCGGGATCGCCGCCCAGACCAAGTTCCAGGTCCTGCTCCTGTGCGCGGTGCTGCTGCTCGCCGTGCTGGTCTGCGGGCCGCGCGAGCTGCTGCGCCGCCCGCTGCTGTGGGCCGGCGCCGGCATCGGGGTGCTGATCGCGCTGCCGACCCTGGTCTGGCAGGCCCTCAACGAGTGGCCGCAGTTGCAGATGGGCGCCGTGGTCACGGCGGAGGCCGACGCGCTCTACGGCGGGCGGACCGGCGTCGCCGTCCTGCTGGTCGCCTGCGCGGGCATCGCCGGCACCGCGCTGGCGGTCTACGGCGTGTGGCGCCTGCTGCGCGCCGACGAGATGCGTCCCTACCGCTTCCTCGCCGTCACGTTCCTCGCCCTCTACGTCTTCTTCGTCGTGAGCGTCGGACGTCCCTACTACCTGGGCGGGTTCTACGCGGCCCTCGCCGCCGCGGGCGCGGTGGGCCTGCAGCGGCGCCGGGAGTCCGGCGCGCGGCGGTGGCGGTGGGTCGTCTGGCCCGCCTTCGCCCTCAGCGCCGCGGCGGCCGGGGTCATGCTGTCGGCGTCGTGGGACGCCGTGGCGGAGTCCGACGACGCCGGCACGCGCATCGCGCAGAGCGCGGCGGCCGCGTACCGGTCCCTGCCGCCCGGTGAGCGCGAGACCACCGCGCTGATGGCGCAGTCCTACATCGTGGCCGCCTACCTCGACGGCTACTCCACGGAGTACGGGCTGCCCGAGGCCTACAGCGGCAACCGGGGCTACGGCTGGTTCCCCCCGCCACCCGAGGCGGCGACCTCTGCCATCTTCGTCGGCCGCACCCCCGACGACGTGCGGCCCTACTTCGACGAGGTGCGCAGGATCGACGAGGGCGGGCCGGACGCACGGGAGTCCAGCGTGTGGCTGTGCACCGGGCGGCAGGAGCCGTGGGCCGCGATCTGGCCCCGGCTGCGCAGCCTGACCGTCGGCTGACCCGGGCGGCTCACGGGGCGGTCAGCGCGGCGTACCCCGGCTTGATGACGTCGTTGATCAGCGCCAGGCGCTCGTCGAAGCCGAGGAAGGCCGACTTCATCGCGTTGACGGTGAACCACTGCAGGTCGGCCCAGCCGTACCCGAAGGTGTCGACGAGCGCGGTGAGCTCGCTGGTCATGGACACGTCGGACATCAGGCGGTTGTCGGTGTTCACCGTGACCCGGAAGCGCAGCGACGTCAGCAGGCCGATGGGGTGGTCGGCCAGCGACGTGGCGGCACCCGTGTGCACGTTGGACGTCGGGCACATCTCCAACGGGATCCGCTTGTCCCGCACGTAGGCGGCGAGCAGCCCCAGCCGGGGAGTGCCATCGGCGCCCAGCGTGATGTCGTCGACGATGCGCACCCCGTGGCCCAGCCGGTCGGCACCGCACCACTGCAGCGCCTCCCAGATCGAGGGCAACCCGAAGGCCTCACCGGCGTGGATCGTGAAGTGCGCGTTCTGCTGGCGGACGTACTCGAACGCGTCGAGGTGGCGGGTGGGCGGGAACCCGGCCTCGGCGCCTGCGATGTCGAAGCCCACCACGCCGAGGTCGCGGTAGCGCACGGCCAGCTCCGCGATCTCCCGCGACCGCGCGGCGTGCCGCATCGCGGTGAGCAGGCAGCCCACCCGGATCCGCCGGCCGCGCTCCGCCGCACGGGCCGCACCGACCCGGAAGCCCTCCAGCACCGCCTCGATCACGGCGTCGAGTGCCAGCCCGCCCTCCACGTGCAGCTCCGGCGCGAATCGCACCTCCGCGTAGACGACCCCGTCGTCCGCCAGGTCCTCCGCGCACTCCGCGGCGACCCGGACCAGCGCGTCGTGCGTCTGCATCACCCCGACCGTGTGCCCGAACGTCTCGAGGTACCGCACGAGCGAGCCCGAGTGCGCCGCGGCGAGGAACCACGCGCCGAGCTCGCGCGCGTCCGAGCTGGGCAGGTCCGCGTAGCCCGACGCCTCGGCGAGCTCGATCACGGTGGCGGGGCGCAGCCCGCCGTCGAGGTGGTCGTGCAACAGCACCTTGGGCGCGTCGCGGATGGTCTCGACGGTCAGCGGCGCAGGCACGAGGTCACGCTAGAACACGCACCGTCACGCGAAGCTTTCGGCCCGTGTGCACTGCTCCGATCGGGGTAAACGCCTCCGAACGGGGAGCCGCGGACGGGTGACACATTGCGGTCGCTACCCTCAATCCGCACGATGCACGGCCCGATGTCCGGCTCAGAGGAAGCTCCCCGCCGCCATGAGCAATGACTCCACCCTCTCGTTCGACCGCATGCGCGGCATGCTGGTGCGCGCTGCGGAGATCCGCGACAGCGAGCAGCAGCAGATCTTCGACTCGCTCGACGAGATCCACGCCCGCCTCGCGGCGCTGGACGCCCTCGGCACGGTGCGCAAGCGCCTCACCGAGCTCCCCGATCGCACCGAGGTCAGCGTCCTGGCCGAGCGGCTCGACGAGACGGTCGCCAAGCTCGACGCCCAGGACGCCGCCATCGCGTCCGTGCTGCGGGCCGTGGAGGCGATGCCGGACAAGATGGCGAAGCCGATCGCTCAGCTCGACGGCCGCCTCGACGGCATGGCCGGTCGCCTGGAGGGCGTCTCGGGCCGCATGGACGGGCTCGACGACCGTCTCGGCGGCCTGCACAAGCGCCTCGACGACCTCGACGGCCGCCTCGACCGGCACGAGATGCGCCTCGACGCGATGCCCTCCTCGGTCGGAGCGCCGATCAAGGAGCGCATCGACGGGATCGACCGCAGCGTCCGCGAGTACCTCGACAACGCCGTCCGCTCGGTCGACGAGTCCGGTGAGGGCCTGCGCAACCTGCTCGGCGACACCAGCATCGGCCTGCACCGCAGGCTCGAGGACCTCGCCGCCCGCCCGGCCGTCGACCCGACCGAGCCGCTCAACGGCCTCGAGCAGCGGCTCGAGGCCCTTGCCGGCCGGCTGGAGTCGCTCGAGGAGGGCATGGCCGGGCGTCTCGGCACCCTCGGCGGCACCCTCGACGAGCGGCTCGGCAAGCTCGACGCCGCCCTCGTCGACCGTCCTGACGCCACGGCGCTGCGCTCGCTCGTCGAGAACGCCAACTCGGAGTCGGAGCGGCGCAACGCCGGCCAGCTCGACGAGGCCATGGCCACGTTCGCGGAGCTGATCCTGGGCCGCGGGCCGTCGACGCACCAGATGCCGCCGCCCCCGCCGCGCCAGACCCCCCGCCGGTCGCGCAGCAAGGTCACGGTGAAGAGCCCGAACGGCGCGTCGTCCCACGACACCGTCACCGACGACCCGGACGACTGACACCGCACACAGCCTCCTCGAGACCCCCGGTACCCGCAGGTACCGGGGGTCTCGTCGTGTGAGCGCCACGTGGCCGCGCCCGGCCGACGGCATGCGTCGACCTCCACTGGACGTGCCGACCGCACGGGCGGTTGCGCCGAAGTGACGATCTCCGCTGTTTCCCGGTCCGGGTAACGGACACGTAACGCAGTCGACTGATCACGCAGAGCGACAGAATCTCGGCGCGTCGGTCTCTCTCCGTATAACTCAGCGTGCCGACTCGAGCACGGAGAGCGTCTATCGCGACAGCCGAGAGCGCTCTCGGAGATCCCGTTCGGGTAGCGCGAGGGCGCGTTCGCTAACTTGCTGTCGCCGGTTGATCACAGACAGCCACTCGACCGGGAATCGTTCACTCGCAGGAGGACTCCCCATGTACCGCAAGCCGAACACCCTCTCCGTCACCGTGCGTCGTGCCGTCGCCGTCGGGGCGCTCGTGCTGCCGCTGAGCCTCGGCGCGGCCGGCCTCGCGAACGCCGGCGAGCACGAGCGCAGCCACGACTGCGACGGCCACAGCGCCGCGCAGGACGGAGGCCTGGCCGACCTGGGGATCGAGTCGTCCCCGGCCCTCAACCTCGGCGGCATCCTGAGCGGCGGCCCCGTCGCCCAGCACAACAGCCGCAGCGACGCGTCGAACTCGGGGATCCTGCAGTCCGGGTGCGGCGACCACGAGGCGTCCCAGGCGGGCGACCTCGTCGAGGGCACCCTCGAGGCCGACCCGCAGCTCAACCTCGGCGGGATCCTCTCCGGTGGCCCGGTCCAGCAGGGCAGCTCCGACCACGACAGCTCGAACTCCGGGATCGTGCAGGACTGAAATCCCCCCGGGCGGCGGCCCCGGAGCCCGGGGCCGCCGCCCGTTCCCGACCAGGAGGATCGAGATGCGGCACGCACGACTTCTCGTCCGCGTGGGGGTCGCCGGACTCGCGGCGCTGCCCCTCACCGCCGCCGCGGGCACCACGGCGCACGCCCACGAGACCACCACGGCCGACGAGCGCGGTCCGGATCCGGACCAGCTCTCCGAGGCGCCGGCCATGGATGCCGGGCAGGACACCTTCCGCGCCGACGACCTCGTCGCCGGCACCCTCGCCCCCACCGACCCCCGTGACCGCACGGGGCTCGACGACACCGACGGCGACCACACCGAGGCCCGCGCCGACGGGGCCGCGCAAGCCCCGCTCGCGGGTTCGGGCGGCGTCGACAGCGACCTCCGTGGCGACACGGGCACCGGTGCCCGCCCCGACGGGACCAGGCGCGGGGACACCCTCGGCGGTGATGCGGCCGACGACGCGAGCGGTGGCCTCCCGGGAACGACCAGCCGCGATCACGTACCGGACGCAGGAAGGCCGCACGCGGGTGGGGGCGCGGGCGAACCCGCGGTCTCGACCCACGCCGCCCCGTCCTCGGCCGTCTCCCGCGCGCCCGAAGGGACCGTGCCCGGGCAGGCCCGTCGGACCGAGGCCGAGCGGCCCCGCGGTCCGCTGACCGCCCTCGTCGACGGGCTCGTCGGTCCGACCGGCCTCCTCGGCGGGGACGGCCTCCTCGCGGGGCTCGTCGGAGGCGTGGTCGACGGCCCGCTCGTGGCCGTGGACGCGGAGGTGAGCCCCCAGGTCCAGGTGGGCGGCGTCCTGTCCGGCGGCCCGGTGACCCAGAGCACGACAAGGACCGGCTGAGGCTGAACGCCGTGATCGGCGGACGGGCGCACGAGCGGCGAGATGCTGCCGCCTCCGCACCGGAACGACGATCACCCTCGCAGCCGGTGCGAGCGCGGGGCCGTGATCACCAAATGGGTGCACCCGCGGCGACATGTCGCCGCTACTGCGCCAGACCGATGATCATGGCGACAACCGGGCGCGAGGTCAGCACCGGTGCGCCGAGCGTCAGGAGCGGATCGTGTCCGTGATCAGCGCGGGGCGCGCCGCGGGCTCGTCGGACACCAGCACGCCGCCGTCCAGCGCCGCACGGGCGCCGGCGACCCTGTCGGGGGTGTCGGTGTGCAGTTCCAGCAGCGGCTGCCCGGCATCGACGGCGTCGCCGGCGTCCACCAGCAGCCGCACGCCGGCGGCGGCCTGGACGGTGTCCTCCTTGCGCGCGCGCCCGGCGCCGAGCCGCCACGCGGCCACGCCGACGGCGAGCGCATCGAGGCGGGTGAGCACGCCGGACCGGTCGGCCACCACCTGCTCCACGTGCGAGGCCACCGGCAGCGGCGCGTCCGGGTCGCCGGACTGGGCCGCGATCATGCGTTCCCAGACCGGGTACGCGGCACCGGAGGCGAGCACCTCGGCGGGATCGACACCGGTGATCCCGGCCAGCGCCACCATCTCGCGGGCCAGCGCCACCGTCAGCTCGACGACGTCGGGCGGCCCGCCCCCGCGCAGCACCTCGACCGACTCGGCCACTTCCAGCGCGTTGCCGACGGCCCGCCCGAGCGGCACCGACATGTCGGTGAGCAGCGCGGTGGTCGGGAGGCCGTGGGCGGCGCCGATCGCGACCATCGTCTCGGCGAGCTCCCGGGCGCGCTCCGGCGTCTTCATGAATGCGCCGGAGCCGGCCTTGACGTCCAGGACCAGCCCGCCCGTCGCCTCCGCGATCTTCTTGCTCATGATCGAGCTGGCAATGAGCGGGATCGACTCGACGGTGCCGGTGACGTCGCGCAGCGCGTACAGCTTGCGGTCGGCGGGGGCGAGGGTCGGGGTCGTCGCGCAGATCACCGCGCCGACGTCCGCGAGCTGGGCCGCGATCTCGGTCTCCGACAGCGATACGCGCCAGCCCGGGATCGACTCAAGCTTGTCCAGCGTGCCGCCGGTGTGCCCGAGTCCGCGCCCGGACAGCTGCGGCACCGCCGCGCCGCACGCGGCGACGAGCGGCGCCAACGGCAGCGTGATCTTGTCGCCGACGCCGCCGGTGGAGTGCTTGTCCACCAGCGGCCGGCCGACGTCGCCCAGTGCCAGCACCTCGCCGGAGTCGATCATCGCCTGGGTCCAGCGGGAGATCTCGGCGGCATCCATGCCGTTGAGCAGGATCGCCATGGCGAGCGCGGACATCTGCTCGTCGGCGACGTCCCCGCGCGTGTAGGCCGCGACCACCCAGTCGACCTGCTCGTCACTGAGCCGGTGCCCGTCCCGCTTGGCCTGGATGACGTCGATCGCGTTCACGGGCCGACCCTATTCCGAAGGGGTCGGCCCACCCCATGCGCACCGGGTCGGGTCAGGCCGGAAGGTCCTCGGGGCCGAACGCGTCGGGTAGTACCTCGCGCAGCGGCAGGATGCCGCGGGGAGTGTCCAGGAGGCAGTCGGGGCCGCCGAACTCGTAGAGGACCTGGCGGCAGCGTCCGCACGGCATCAGCAGCTCACCGGTGCCCGAACGGCAGGCCACGGCGGTGAACCGGCCGCCGCCGGTGAGGCGCAGCTGGCCGGCCATCGTGCACTCGGCGCAGAGGCCGAGCCCGTACGAGGCGTTCTCGACGTTGCATCCGATGACGACACGGCCGTCGTCGCACACGGCGGCCGCGCCCACCTGCAGCCGCGAGTACGGCGCGTACGCCGCCCCGGCGGCCGCGACGGCGGCGTCGCGCAGGGACGGCCAGTCCGGATCAGCCACCTTGCCCCCTCCGGTACTCGGAGCCGATGGAAGCGGGTGGCCGCAACCGTTGCGAGGCCACCGCGAGCACGAGCAGCGTGACCAGCTGCGGTGCGTACGCGGCGAACTCGCGCGGCACCTCGGGGATCACCATGTACACCCCGTAGACGACGGCGCCCGCGGCGAGCGCGATCACGGCCGAGCGCCAGCTGCGCCGCATCGCCCAGTACACGGCGACGACGACGGCGACGATCGTGGTGGCGTAGAGCAGCGCGTGCACGGCCTCCCCGCCGGCGCGCAGCTGCACACCGTCGACGTAGCCGAAGAGGGCCGAGCCGGCCAGCAGCCCGCCGGGCCGCCAGTTGCCGAAGATCATGGCCGCCAGGCCGATGTAGCCGCGGCCCCCGGTCTGGCCCTCGAGGTAGCCGAGCTGGCCCGGGTTGAGCGTGAGCGCGGCGCCGCCCAGCCCGGCGAGCGCACCGGAGATGATCACCGCGGTGTACTTGTAGAGGAACACCTGCACGCCCAGCGACTCGGCCGCCACCGGGTTCTCCCCGCAGGAGCGCAGCCGCAGCCCGAAGCGCGAACGCCACAGCACCAGATAGCTGACCGGTACGAGCAGGAACCCGAGGATCACCAGCGGGTTGAGGCCGGTGACCAGTCCCCCGAGCAGCCCGGCCGCGTCGGACAGCAGCACGCGCTGCTCGTCCTCCAGTGACGCGAGCCAGCCGGCCAGTGGCTCGATCGAGAACTCCTCGAAGCCCTCGATGCGCGGCGACTGCCGCGGGTTCTGCGACAGCGGCAGGAAGATCAGGGTGGACAGGTACTGGGTGACGCCCAAGCCGAGCAGCGTGATCGCGACGCCGGAGACGATGTGGTTGACGCCGAACGTCACCGTGGCCACCGCGTGCAGCACGCCGCCCAGCGCCCCGAACACCAGGCCACCGACCACGGCCGCCCACGGCCCACCGTAGAAACCGGCCCAGGCCGCGCCCCACGTGCCGAGGATCATCATGCCCTCGAGGCCGATGTTGATGATGCCCGAGCGCTCGGCCCAGAGCCCGCCGAGCGCCGCGAAGAGGATGGGCAGCAACAGCCGCACCGCGGCCTGGGTGGTGCCGCTGGAGGTGAGCTGGACCTGGCCGGTCAGCGTGGTGGTGATCGCCAGGATCCCGACCCCGATCGCGACGACGAGCGCGGCGCGCGCCCAGCCCGGCAGCCGTCGGCGGGTCCCGGCCTCGGGCGCGGACACCGGCGAAGAACCGAGGGCGGTCATGACGAGACCTCCGCCGGCGTGGCGGGGATCGTCCGCAGCTGCGCGGCCACGCGCCGCTGCTCCGCCGCGAGCTCGTAGCGGCGCACGATCTCGTAGGCCACGATCACGGACAGCACCACCGACCCCTGCATGATCAGCACGATCTCGCGCGGCACCCCGACGTTGTCCAGGGCCAGCGCGGACTTGTCCAGGAACGCCCAGAGCAATGCGCCGAGGGCGATGCCGACCGGGTGGTTGCGCCCGAGCAGGGCCACCGCGATCCCGGTGAACCCGTAGCCCTGGGGCGAGGTGAGCGTGTAGGCGAAATCGCGGCCGAGCAGCTCGGGCAACCCGACCAGCCCGGCCATCGCCCCGGAGAGCAGCAGCGCCACGAGAACCATCCGCCGCGCGTCGACCCCGCCCGCGGTCGCCGCGGTGGGGGACTCGCCCGACGCCTTCAGCTCGAAGCCGAACCGGGTGCGGTTGAGCATGAACCCGTACGCGAGCCCGAGCGCGGCCGCGACGAACACCATCCCGAAGATCGTGCCGGCGTCGCCGAACGACACTCCCGGGACGTGGCCGCTGGGCTCGATCGGGTCGGTGGAGATGTTGTTGCCCTGCAGGACGCCGAACGAGTCGGTGCTGATCAGGTAGGCGATCAGGCCGCCTGCCGCGGCGTTCAGCATGATCGTGGAGATGACCTCGCTGACCCCGCGGTAGGCCCTCAGCAGCGCGGGCACGGCCGCCCAGAGCGCTCCGGTCAGCGCGCCGACCACGATGATGACGAGTGCGTGCACGACCGGCGGGAGCACGAGAGCGCCGCCCACGATCGCGGCCACGCAGGCGGCCACGCGGAACTGGCCCTCGATGCCGATGTTGAACAGCTTCATCTGGAAGCCGATGGCCACCGCGAGGCCGGCGATGTAGTAGATCGCCGCGCTGTTGACGATGTCGACCGCCGTGGTGCCCGCACCGACCTGGGTGATCATCACCCGCAGCGCGGTCAGCGGCGAGTCGCCGGTGATCAGCAGGGCCACCGCGCACAGCAGCGCGGCGAAAACGATCGCCAGTGCGGGCGGCAGCAGTACCGTGCGAACGCGCGTCACCGATCCTCCTCCGCGCCGGCGCCGGTCATCGCGACCCCCAGTTCCTCGGGTGTGACGGTGGCCGGGTCGGCGTCGGCCACGAGCCGCCCGCGCAGCATCACCTGGATCGTGTCCGACAGCCCGATCAGCTCGTCCAGGTCGGCGCTGACGAGCAGCACGGCGAGCCCTCGCGCCCGGGCGCGGCGCAGCTCGTCCCAGATCCCGGCCTGCGCACCGACATCCACCCCGCGGGTGGGGTGGGCGGCGATCAGCAGCACCGGGTCGCCGGAGAGTTCGCGACCGACCACCAGCTTCTGCTGGTTGCCGCCCGACAGCGCGGCGGCGGGCACGTCGACGCCGGGTGTGCGGACGTCGAACTCGCGGACGATGCGCTCGGTGTCGTGGCGCGCCGCCCACCGGTCGAGCAGGCCGAGCGGGCCTCCCGAGGCGATCGGCTTGCGGCTCTGGTAGCCCAGGATCCTGTTCACCCACAGCGGCTGGGTGCCGAGCAGTCCGTGGCGCGTGCGGTCCTCCGGCACGTAGCCGATGCCCGCCTCGCGCCGCTGCAACGTGTGCGCCCGGGTGATGTCCCTGCCCGCCAGCACGACGGTGCCGCCGCTCGCCCGCCGCATGCCCATGATCGTCTCGACGAGCTCGGTCTGCCCGTTGCCCTCGACGCCTGCGATGCCGAGCACCTCGCCCGCCCGCACCACGAGGTCCACGCCGTCGAGCACCGGCCGCCCGCCGCCCTCGGCCTCCAGTGCCAGCCCGGTGACGCGCAGGACCTCGCGGTCGGTGACGGTGGAATCCCGCGTCTCGGGGCTGGGCAGCTCGCTGCCGACCATCATCTCGGCGAGCTGGCGGCTGGTCACCGACCTCGGGTCGACGCTGCCCACGCTGTCTCCGCGCCGGATCACGGTGACGGTGTCGGCGATGGCGCGCACCTCGTCGAGCTTGTGGGAGATGAAGACGAACGTGTAGCCCTCCGCCCGCATCGCGCGCAGGGTCGCGAACAGCTCGTCCACCTCCTGCGGCACCAGTACGGCGGTCGGCTCGTCGAGGATGACGGTGCGCGCCCCGCGGTAGAGCACCTTGAGGATCTCGACGCGCTGCCGGTCGGCCACACCGAGCCGCTCGACGAGCACGTCGGGCGGGGCCTGCAGCCCCACCGTGCTCGCCAGCTCGGCGATGCGGCGCCGGGCGGCGGCTCCCATGCCGTGCATCGCCTCCGCGCCGAGCAGGATGTTCTCGGCCACGGTGAAGTTGTCGGCCAGCATGAAGTGCTGGTGCACCATGCCGATGCCGGCACGGATCGCGTCGGCGGGCGAGCGGAAGCGCACCACCTCGCCGTTCACCGAGATCGTGCCCTCGTCGGGCTGCTGCATCCCGTAGAGGATCTTCATCAGGGTCGACTTGCCGGCCCCGTTCTCACCGCACAGCGCGTGCACCTCGCCGCGGCGCACCTGCAGCGACACGTCGCGGTTGGCCACCACGCCGGGAAAGCGCTTCGTGATCCCGGCCAGCGCGACGGCGTGCTCGCCGTCAGCCGGTGGGTTGTCGGCTACGACCATTCCTCCAGCCCTTCTGGGGCGTGCGGGGAGACGACAGGGGCCGGGATGCGTGGTCCCGGCCCCTGATGGTGCCTCATGCGAGAACGCGCCCGTTACGGCGTGCTCGACACCTGGATCTCACCGCTGATGATCGCGGCCTTGTAGGCCTCCAGGTCGCCGACGATGTCGTCGACCATGCCGCCGGACGTCGAGTAGCTCACGCCGTCCACGGACAGGTCGAACGCCTCGGGCAGTACGCCGGTGTCGCCTGCGGCCACCGCGTTGATGTAGTTGAACACCGCGACGTCGACGGACTTGACCATCGAAGTCATGATCACCTCGTTGACCGGCGGCGCGACGGTGTTGTACTGGTCGGAGTCCACGCCGATGGCGAACTTCGGCGCCTCCGGGGTGTTCGCCCCGTTGACGGCCTCGAACACGCCCTGCCCCGACGCGCCGGCCGCGTGGTAGACGATGTCCGCGCCCGAGTCGAGCTGGCCGCGGGCCACCTCGGTGCCGCGCGCGGCGTCGTTGAAGCCGGTGAAGTCGCCGGCCGGGCTGATGTAGTCGACGTCGACCTGGATGTCCGGCGCGACGGCGCGGGCGCCCGCCACGTAGCCCGCCTCGAACTTCTGGATCAGCGGCGTCTCGACGCCTCCGACGAAGCCGATGTGGCACGACTGGGTCTTCATCGCCGCCGCGGCACCGACCAGGAACGAGCCCTGCTCCTCGGCGAAGACGAGCGGCGTGACGTTCGGCAGGTCGACCGTGTCGTCGTCGACGATCGCGAACTGCACCGTCGGGTTCTCGGCGGCGACGGTCTGCGTGGCCGTGGCGTACTTGAAGCCCACCGCGATGATCGGGTTGAAGCCGTCCGCGACGAGCTGGCGCAGGCGGGTGGCCGCCGCGTCCTCGCTCTCGTTCTCGGCGGCGGCGAGCTCACGCGTGTTGGCCTGCTGCAGGCCGAGGTCGCTGATCGACTTCTCGAGGCCTGCGGCGGCCGAGTCGTTGAACGACAGGTCGCCACGGCCGCCGATGTCGTAGGCGAGGCCCACCTTCAGCGCGCTGGCGTCGGCGTTGGGCGCGACCGGAGCCGGGGTCGCCGCGACGCCACCCGCCGCAGGAGGCGCGTTGCGCGTGCACTCGGTGCTCGCGGCATCCCCGCCCTGTTGGGGGGAACCGGTGTCGCGAGCACAGCCCGCCACCACCAACGCGCTGGTCAGCACGGCCGCTGCCAGCACGAATCCTCGTTTGATCCGCACTGAAGACCTCTCCTGTTCCGGCCGGGCCGATCTCGCCCCGCCACGCCGGAGGGACCGTAGTCGAGGGAGGCTGTGGTTCACACGATGGACGCCGGGGCGTGACCGAATCGTCGACTCCAGAGCGTGACGACACATGCGCCACGACCGGGGTCGCCCGATCATGTGATCATTGTGGCCGTTCCCCGGCGGAGTGGCGCGGAACCGATCTACAGTCGACGTGTGCGGTGGGCCGCGGCGTTGACGCTGGTACTCGCGCTGGCGTGCCCGGTCACCACGGTGCCGGTCCCGGTGGCGAACGTGACCATGGGCTGCCGCGGCCAGCAGGTGCCGCCGCCGCCCGCGGCCGAAGAGGAGCTGGTGGATCCCCCGCCCGTGCCGCTCCCCTGGCCCGACGAGCCGGTGGGCGGGCCGGGCATGGGCACCTGCGGGAGGATCGGCCCCGAGGGTGCGCCCGAGCTGACCGCCGAGTCCTGGGTGCTGGCCGACCTCGACACCGGGGCCGTGCTCGCCGCGCGGGCCCCGCACGCCCGCCACCGGCCGGCGTCCACGCTCAAGGTGCTCACCGCCATCACCGCGATCCGCACGCTGGACCCGAACGCCGTCGTCGCCGGCACCGCCGAGGACCAGGCGATCGACGGCAGCAAGGCGGGCATCGGCGCTGGCGGGCAGTACACGGTGCGCCAACTGCTCGCGGGGCTGCTGCTCAACTCGGGCAACGACACCGCACACGCCCTCGCCCGGGCGATGGGTGGGGACGCGGCCGCGCTCGCCCTGATGACGGACGTGGCCCGCGACCTCGGTGCCTTCGACACCCGGCCGGCCACCCCGTCCGGCCTCGACGGCCCCGGCATGGCCTCCTCGGCCTACGACCTCGCACTGCTGTTCCGCGCGGCGCTGCGCGAGCCGCTCTTCGCCGAGACCACCGCACTGCGCTCGATCCACTTCCCCGGCTACGGCGAGCACCCCCCGTTCGAGCTCTACAACAGCAGCAAGCTGCTCGCGCGCTTCGAGGGCACCATCGGCGGGAAGACCGGCTACACCGAAGCAGCGCGGCACACGCTCGTCGGGGCCGCGGAGCGCGACGGCAGACGGCTGGTCGTGGCGCTGGTGCGGGGCGAGCAGAAGCCCGAGCCGATGTGGGAGCAGGGTGCCGACCTGCTCGACTGGGGCTTCGACCTCCCCGCCACCACCCCTGCCGTCGGCACGCTGGACTACACCCCGCCGGCACCGGTCGCCCCTGACACCACGACCCTGGCCGCGGGCGGGACCATCGGCGCGGCCACCGCGACGTCGATGGTGCTCCCCGCGGGGCTCGGCGCCGTCGCCGTGGCCGGGCTCGTGATCGGCGGCCTCGCCCTGCGCCGCCGCCGCTGACCCGCCCTGTCCCGGCCGCGACACGAGCGCACCGAGACCCCGACTCGCGCGGCGGAGACCCCGACTCGCGGAGGTGGGGTGCCCGCCCCTTCCGCGAGTCGGGCTCTCCGTGCACGCGTGTCGCGGGGTGGATGCACGGGTGTCGCGCCTCAGTGCGGCAGCAGGGCGGGCACCGCGAACTCGAGTTCGGGGCTGTAGCGCGGCGCGGCGTCCGGGGCGTCGCCCAGGTAGAAGTGCGTGGACATCGTCGCGCGCTCCAGGTCGAAGACCGTGCGCCACAACGTCCGGACCGGGTAGGGCACATCGCTCGAGGCGTCGCAGCGCACCGCGTCGAGCGCCTCGCGCATCCGCTCCCCCGACAGGCCCGCGCCGGCCGAGCGCTCGGACATCGTGCGGTAGCGCTCGTAGGTCAGCAACGTCTCGGCGTTGTCGGCGGGCAGGTCGGCCGGGTCGGCGTGCCGGTGCACCAGGTGGTTGGTCACGCACAGCGCGCCGGCTTCGGCGCGAACGGCGTGCTCGGCGCCGCCCGGGCCCCGCTCCCACACGAACGCGTCTCCGGAGGGGTCGGCCACGAGGTAGTGCAGCGGCGCCCCGAGGTCGTACTGCTTCGCACCGAGCAGCGCGTCCAGCGCCTCGGCGGCGGTCTTGCACGTGTCGAGCAGGAAGCGCGGGAGCTGCGCACTGGCCAGCCCGACCTGCGGTCCGGCGGCGACGGGCTCGGACACCGACTCGACGTCGGCGATCAGCAGGGCCACCGCGAGGCCGTGCTCGTTGATCCCCTCCATGCAGGAGTCCAGCTCGTTCATCGTGATCAGCGTGGTCGCGACCCCGTCGTCCGGCACGCTGGTCAGCACGTGCGGGCGCGACGACATGGCCGGCTCGTCGTCCCCCGCCACCGGCTCGCCCTTCATGAGGGCGAACAGCGCCGTGGCGCTCGTCGTGAAGAAGTCGTAGTTGCGGCCGAGGACGGCACGCCCGTCGACGGTGGCAGCGGGCGGGTAGTAGCTCGCCGAGCAGGCCGATCCGCCCGGGATGCCGGTGAGACCGTCCAGGTACACCTCGTCGGCCTCGAGGTCGACGCCGAGCGCGTCGGCGGCGCCCTGCATCCGGGCGAGGTGCTGGGGCCAGTGGCGGGCGAACCACGCGCGGCGGGCACGCGCCTTGACGCGATCGGCGGGCTCCGGCGTCCAGCCGAAGACGCGGCGGGCCTGCTCGGCGAACGCACGGCCGATCTCGACCTGGCTCCCGGTTGCGGTGAGGTGTGGCACGGTCATGAAGTCGGCGTCGCCGCCGGCGGCGATCTGGCTGGTGACGGGCATGGGGGTCCTCCTCGTGGGGGTGCGTCTCAGGGACGGGGTTCGCGCCACATCGGCCACAACCGCGGGCCGTCGGGCAGAACGATCGGGCCCCCCGTGGTGCGGAACCCGTGGCGCTCGTAGAAGAGCCGGCTGCGCGACGTGCTCGCCTCCAGGTACGCGGGCACGCGTTCGGCGTCGGCGCGGGCGAGTCGTTCCCGCAGCAGCCTCCCGCCGGTGCCGCTGCCCTGCGCTCCCGGCACGACGCCGAGGAACGCGAGGTAGACGTGCTCGCGGCCGACCGGGTGCCGCTGCTCGGCGAGGATCATGAAAGCGGTCAGCCGGGCGAGCTCGTCCGGGAGCTGCGTGTCGTCACCGGCCGGAGCCTCGGCGCCCCGACGTAACCAGACCGCGGCGCCTGCCGCGTCGGGATCGACCACGAGCTCACCCTGCGCGGCGGCCTGCTCCACGACGGGGCGGAAAACCCGCGCGGCGTCGAGGCCGTCGCCGGGCAGGAGCCAGCGGAACACGGGATCGTCGGCGAACGCTGCCGTGAGCACTCGGATCGCGGTGTCGGGCTCCGCAGCAACAGTGAACATGCGTACACCGTAGAAAGCGTCCACGTGCAGCGTCGATCAACAGCAGTGCACTTTCATCGAAGCGGGGGTCTGCTGGCCTTGCGCTTGGGGGATAGCCCGAACTCGCCCTACGTCCGGACACATCCGCACTAGTACAGTAGTGCCGTGGACGACGGCGACGACAGTTCACGCCCCTATCTGCGGGTAGCTGGGGTCATCCGGCAGCGAATCGTCTCGGGCGCGCTGCGCCCCGGCGCGCGCGTGCCGTCCACCCGTCAGGTGGTCCGCGATTTCGGCGTGGCGATGGCCACCGCCACCCGGGCGCTCGCCGTGCTGCGCGACGAGGGGCTGGTGGTCAGCCGGCCCGGCTCGGGCACGGTCGTGCGTTCCCCGGACCCGCCGCCACGGCGCGCCGCGCGGCCCCGGGACCGCGAGCTGACGACGGGCCGGATCGTGGCGACCGGCCTGTCGGTGGCCGACGGCGAGGGACTGGAGGCCGTGTCGATGCGGCGGCTCGCGGCCGAGCTCGGCGTCGCGCCCATGTCGCTCTACCGGCACCTCGCCGGGCGCGAGGAGCTGGAGCACCTGCTGGTCCGCGCCGTGTTCCGGGCCCATCCACTGCCGGAGCCCGGACCGGAGGGATGGCGGGCGAAGCTGGAGCTGGTCAGTCGCACGCAGTGGCAGGCCTACCGCCGCCACCCGTGGCTGCCCGAGCTGGTGTCGCTGACGCGGCCGCTGCTCCTCCCGGAAGCGATGGCGCACACCGAATGGACGCTCAGGGCCCTGGACGGCCTCGACCTCACCCTCGCCGAACGCGCCCGGGAAGTCATCGCCCTGGCCTCCCTCGTCCGCGGGCTCGCCGCGAGCGCCGCCGCGGAGACCCGCGCCGAGCGGGAGACCGGGCAACCCAACGACCAGTGGTGGGTCACCCTCGACGACGAGGTGAGCGGGCTGATGGCGTCGGGCCGCTACCCGCGCCTGGCAGCGATTCCCGAGGGTGCCGTGCAGGACCTGGACGCCCTGTACGAGCACGCCCTGACCCGCCACCTGGACGGCCTGGCCGCCCACCTCGCCCGCCGCCACTGACGCACCTTGGGTCCGTACTGCTGTTCTTGAAGCCTCAGAACTGCGCTACGGCTCCAAGGTGCGGTCGTGGTGGCGGCCCAGGAGCAGGCGGCCGCCCAGCAGGCCCGTCACCATCCCCGCGCTCAGCAGGCCCAGCGCGGTGCGGCCGGTCGGGCCGCTGCGCACCACCACCTCGGAGTGCAGCACCGGCGGGTCGGGCACCGGCACCGGCTCCTCCTGCTCGTTCTCCCGCGCCGTGGCCGCCCACGCCGTCACGAACAGCACGAACCGGGAGGCGAAGAACGCGAAGACGAGCAGACCGAGGAACGGCCCGAAGATCGCGCCGCTCGGCGAGCCGGTGACGCTCTCCAGGTAGTACTGCATGACGATCTTGAGGACCTCGAAGCCGACGGCGCCGAACAGCGCGGCCTTCGCGGCGCTGCGCAGCGTCGCGTGCTCGCGGGGCAACCGCGCGATGACCCAGAGGAAGATCAGCCAGTTGGCCACGATCCCGAGCGCGATACCGAGCAGGCCGAGCAGGAACCGCGCCCACCCCACGTCACCGAGGCCCACCCACTCCAGCACGGTGGTGGCGAACGCGGTGGCGATGCCCGTCACGGCGAACGAGCCGACGAGTGCGGCGCCCAGACCCACCAGCGCGAGCAGGTCGAACAGCAGGCGCTTGGGCAGCGCCGGCACGGCGGGCACCTGCGCCCACTGCGCCGAGAGCGCCTCGCGGAGGTTGGACATCCACCCGATGCCGGAGTACAGGGCACCGAGGAGACCGAAGGCGCCGACGGCCCCACGCTGGTCGATGGCCTGGTCCACGATCCCGGTGATGGTCGGGGCCAACGGCGGCGGCACGTTCTCGGTCAGCGACGTGCGCAGCTCGTCCAGCAGCGGCGGGTTGAAGAACAGCACGTAGCCCGCTACCGCGAAAGCGATCATCAGCAACGGCACGAGCGACAGCACGCTGAAGAACGTGATCGCGGCGGCGTAGTGGTCACCGTGCCGTTCGGTGTAGCGGGCGCCTGCCCGCACGAGGTGGTCCAGCCACGGGTACCGGGCCCGCAACCGCTCGAGCTTCGACGGCGTTGCGGCCGCATCCTTCGTCTGCTCGGCAGCCGGTGCGGCCACGGGCGTCACCCCTCCGGAGTTGGCGGCAGGAAGCCGATCCTCTCGTGGACAGCGCTCAATGTCGCGCCGGCGATCTCGCGCGCCCGGGTGGCTCCGCGGGCGAGCACCCGATCGAGCTCCGCCGGGTCGTCCTGGTAGGTCCGTACCCGTTCGCGCAGCGGTTCAGTGAACGCCGCGACGACCTCGGCCAGCTCCTTCTTCAGGTCGCCGTAGCCCTTGCCCGCGTAATCGGCCTCCAGTTCGGAGATCTTGCGGTCGGTGAGCGCCGAGTAGATCGTCAACAGGTTGGAGATGCCCGGCTTCGCCTCCGGGTCGAAGCGGATCTCCCGCTCGGTGTCGGTGACGGCCGAGCGGATCTTCTTCGCGCTGACCTTGGGGTCGTCGAGCAGCTCGATGATCCCGCCGGGGGCGGACGCCGACTTGCTCATCTTCGCCGTCGGGTCCTGCAGGTCCTGGATCTTCGCGATACCGGTGGGGATGAACGGCTCCGGCACCGTGAACGTCCGCCCGAAACGGCTGTTGAACCGCTGCGCGAGGTCGCGGGTGAGCTCCAGGTGCTGGCGCTGGTCCTCGCCCACCGGCACGCCGTCGGCCTGGTAGAGCAGGACGTCGGCGGCCATCAGGATCGGGTAGGTGAACAGGCCGACGGTGGCGCGGTCGGCGCCGTGGCGCAGCGACTTGTCCTTGAACTGCGTCATCCGGCTCGCCTCGCCGAAGCCGGTGAGGCAGCCCAGCACCCAGGTCAGCTGCGCGTGCTCGGGCACGTGGGACTGCACGAAGAGCGTGCACCGCTGCGGGTCGAGCCCCAGCGCCAGCAGCTGGGCCACCGCGTTGCGGGTGCGCGCCGCGAGCACCTTCGGGTCGTGCTCGACGGTGATCGCGTGCAGGTCGGGGACGAAGTAGAAGGCGTCGTAGGACTCCTGCATGGCCACCCACTGCCGCACCGCACCGAGGTAGTTGCCCAGGTGGAACGACTCCGCGGTCGGCTGGATGCCCGACAGCACCCGCGGACGGCGGTCGGTGGCGGCGGTGGTCATGCCCCGATTCTCTCAACTCCGGTCCCCCGCACACCTCCGACCCATAACTTTGACCATGTAGCCGTGTACAGTCAGAGTCATGCGCACGACCGCCCCCGGCCCGCCCGGCCGTCGCGACGTCCGCGCGTGGACCGAACGCACCGAGCGGATCCTCGACCGGGCGGCGGAATCCGTCCTCGCAGCCGGGTACCCCGGCACCACGATCGAGGCGGTCGCGCGGGCTGCCGGGGTCGCCAAGGGCACGATCTACCTGCACTTCCCCAGCCGCGACGCCCTGTTCGCGGCGGTGCTTCGCCGGGAACGCCTCGCCCTGATCTCCGCGGTGGCCACCGACCGCGCGGCCGACACCCCACAGGGTGTCGTCGGCGCCTCCGTCCGCGCGCTGCAGCGCCGACCGCTGCTGGCCGCCGTGCTGCGCCGCGACGCCGAGGTGCTCGGCCGGCTCGCCCACGCCGAGCCGGTCCCCGACATGCCCGGCACCGCCCGCGGGTTCGCCGCCTACCTCGGGGAGCTGCGTGCAGCCGGCCTCGTGCGCACCGACCTGCCCGCCGGCGAACTGGTGGCCGCCGTCGCGGCGGTCCTGATCGGCTTCCTCACGACCGGCGCCCTGCTGCCCGATCCGGTTGCGCCCGACCGGCTGCCCGACCTCGTGGCCGACACCGTCGCGCGGACCCTGGACCGCGGCGCCGCGCCCACCTCGGCCGACGCCACGCGCACGGCCCGGATCACCACCGCCTACCTCGACGCGGCCGTCGAGCAGGCCACGGCCGCCTACCGGCTCGCCGCCGGCATCGCGCAGGAGGAACGGGCATGACGAGCGGGACCACCGCGCTGGAAGTGTGGGACGACGGCGTCGGTGTCGACCACCTCTGGACCAACGGCAACCTCGGCGAGGCCGTGCCCGACGTCATGACGCCCGCGACGTGGTCGGTCGTCTCGCTGTTCATGTCGCGGGCCATGACCACCTCGGCGGTGCCGGGAGCGCGTGCCTTCGGACGCCTCCAGGGGCGCTTCTACCTGGACCTGAGCGTGATCGTCTCGCTCGCGGCGACCTTCGGCGTGCCCCCGCGTCGCGTGCTCGCGGCGATGGAGCCGATCTTCGGGACGGTGCCGCCGGACGTCGAGGTCCCCCTCGTCGCCCTGCCGAGGGCACGCACCGCGCTCGCGCTCCTGCGCTCGTCGGTCACGGGGGCGCGGCGGGCACGGGCCGCCCGCCGCGCCCTCGCCACCGTGCTGCCCACGCTGGGGCAACAGTGCACGGACCTGCGCGCGAGGATCACCGCCACCACGGACCCCCACCAGCTCTCCACGATCTGGACGGCCGAGGTCGAGCCGCTGCTCGCCACCGTGGGCGACCTGATGGACGTGGTGCGGCGCGACGGCAAGGCGCTCGTGAGCGTGCCATCGCGGCTGACCCGGCTCGTCGGGGCCGCCGACGCGGCCACTCTGACGTCCGGGGGCGAACACCTCGCGAGCCTGGGACCGCTCATCGGGTTGGCGCAGCTGGAGCGCGGCGAGATCGACCGGGACACCTACGTGCGCGAGTACGGCCACCGCGGCCCGCACGAGTTCGAGCTCTCAGTGCCGCGCCCGGCCGAGGATCTGGACCGTCACCTCGCACAGTTGCGCGGCGGCCCGGACCCGCATGCGCTGCTCGCCTCCAGGGAGTCGGCGAGGAGCGCGGCGTGGCAGCGGCTCGTCGACCGGCGGCCGCGGCGGGTGGAGGGGGCCCGCCGCGGCCTGGCGAGCTGGGCGGACGCGGCCCGGCAGCGGGAGCGCATCCGCTCCGAGAGCATGCGCGTGTTCTGGGTGGCGCGGGAGTTCGTCCTGCGCGCAGGGGTGCTCACCGGGCTGGGCGAGGAAGCGTTCCTGCTGTCGATCGACGAGCTGCGCCGCGCGCTGGCGGGCTCGCCGGCCGGCGTGGACCTCGCGGCGCGGCGCGCGACGTACGAGCACTACCGGTCGCTACCCGCCCCGCCGCCGCTCGTGCGGGGCGCCACGGCCGCGAGCGCCCGCCCTGCCGGCAGCGTGCGGGGCACCGGCGCCTCGGCGGGCGTGGTCACCGGACGGGTGCGCGTGCTTTCCGACGTCGCCGAGGCCGAGGCCCTCCGGGCGGGCGAGGTGCTGGTCACCGCGGTCACGAACGTCGGGTGGACGCCGCTGTTCCCGCGCGCCGCCGCGATCGTCACCGACGTGGGTGCACAGTTGTCCCACGCCGCGATCGTGGCGCGCGAGCTCGGGATCCCGGCGGTGGTCGGGTGCGGGGACGCGACCACGGCCCTGCGCACCGGGGAGCAGGTGCGTGTGGACGGCACCCTCGGCACGGTGACGCACCTGCCCTGACCTGTTGGAGACGAGCCTCCACCGGGCACGCGGCCCGGTCCGCGGCCGCACTCCTTTCTCCGCTGACGCCCCCTTCTCCTCCCACGCGCCCCGTCGACGGGGTGCGCGGCACGAATCCGGGGGGGGACCAGACACGGGGCACGTGAGCGACCCCGACCCGGCGTCGCAAGGCGTTGCAGCTGCACCTCACCGTGGCCGTGCCTCGTAGCCCGGTTCGCGGTGGGCGCGCCGTCCGTTCCCGGAGCGCGGGGAGGCCATGATCAGCGAGAGTGGTGTGAGAGCGACAGATCTGGCGCCCTCACACCACTCCTGGCGATCATGGCAGCGAGTCGCGGTGCGAGACGTACGTCAGCGCGACCGCGAGGGCCCTGGCGTGCGACTCGCGCCGCGGGTGACCAGAGCTTGCGGTCGATCCACTAGCTCTCGCTGTCCGGCTCCGGGTCGGGTTCCACCGCGCGCACCTCGACCGTGCGGTTGTCGAGGTCGATCGGCCCGAGCTGCCACTCCTGCCGGCCGTCGCCCGCCTCGGTCGACTCGTCGCGGATCTTCCGCCCGGGGAACATCTCGCCCAGAACGCCCATGCCCGCCACGGTACGCGCCGCGTCGTGTCGCACGCCGGGACCGGCGCGACCCGGTCGACGCGGGCCGGGCCCGCCTCTACGGTCGCGTCCGATGGGGACCGTCGTCGTGGTGGGTGCCGGGATCATCGGATCGTCCGTGGCGTACCACTGCGCCCGGCTCGGCGCCGAGGTCACGCTCGTGGACAAGACACTGCCCGGCGCGGGCGCCACGGGCGACTCGTTCGCGTGGATCGGGGCTTCGGACCGGGTGCCCGGGCCTGGCGGGCCGCTGCGCGCGGCGGCCCTGCGGGAGTACCGGCGGCTCGCGGACGAGGTGCCGGACGTGCGGGTGCGGTGGACCGGATCCCTGTCGTGGGGCGGGGCCGAGCCGGAGAACGTGCGCGAGGCGGGCGCCCGGCTGCTCGACGCCGACGCCGTCGCCGCCCTGGAGCCGCACCTGCGGCACCCGCCGGAGCGTGCGGTCCACCTCGCCGGAGACGGCGTGGTGGATCCGGTGGCCACCACCGACGCCCTGGTCGCCGCCGCCGTCGCGCAGGGGGCTCGGACGCTGTTCGCCACCGTGGTGACCGGGCTGCGACGCGCGGGCGGTCAGGTGGTGGGCGTCGAGACCACGGCGGGTGCTGTCGGTGCCGACGCGGTGGTGCTGGCCGCCGGCGCCGACGTCGCCGTGCTGTGCGCGCCGCTCGGTGTCGCCGTGCCGGTGGCGTCCTCCCCCGCCCTGCTGCTGCGGCTCACCGGGCCGCCCGACCTGGTCCGGACGGTGATCGCGACACCCGAGGTGGAGATCCGCGCCGGACGTGACGGCGAGCTGCTCGCCCCCCTCGCGCACACGGGGGAGACGACCGCGACCGCCCTCGCCCGTTCCGCGGAACGGGCGCGCGGCCGGATCGCCGCGATGTTCCACAGCGGCGAGGATGTGCGGCTGCGCAGCGTGCGGGTCGGGGCGCGCCCGATGCCGGTGGGCGGGCATCCGCTGATCGGACCGCTGGTCCCCGGCGCGTACCTGGCGGTCATGCACTCGGGCGTCACGCTCGCGCCCGTCGCAGGGCGGCTCGTCGCCGAGGAGGTCGTGCACGGCGTGGAGGCGCCCGAGCTGCACGGCTGCCGGCCCGGCTGAATGCCACCAGGGTGTGGCCGGTCAGCGGTCGAGCGCCACCACCGTCATCCCCGGGTGTGTCGGGCCGTCCATCGCCGCGAGGGCGGCGCCGGCCTCCTCCAGCGGAACGACCCGGCCCACCAGCGCCGCCGGGTCGAGCCCGGCCGTCGCGAGGAGGTCCAGCAGCGCGGGGTACTCGTGCGCGGCGATGCCGTGCGAACCGTGCAACGACAGCTCCCACGCGAGCACGCGGTCCATCGGCAACGGCGGGGCGGCATCCGCGCCGAGTAGCAGGCCCACCTGGACGTGCCGGCCGCGGCGGCGCAGCGAGAGCACCGAACTCGCGGCGGTGGCGGGTGAGCCCAGCGCGTCGATCGAGACGTGGGCGCCGCCACCGGTGATCCCGTGAACGGCGGCGGCGACGTCCGCGGTCGTGGCGTCGACGACGGCCTCCGCGCCGCGTGCGCGGGCCAGCGCGAGCGCCTCGGTGGAGACGTCGACCGCCACCACCCGGGCGCCCAGCGCCGTCGCGAGCAGCACGGCCGAGAGCCCGACACCACCGCAGCCGTGCACGGCGAGCCACTCCCCGGCAGCGACCCGTCCGTGGGCGGTGAGGGCCCGGTAGGCGGTGCCCACGCGGCACCCCAACCCCGCCGCCGCGACGAACGACAGCGCGTCCGGCAGGCGGACGAGGTTGACGTCCGCGGCCCGGACCAGCGTCTGCTCGGCGAACGACCCGTGGTGGGTGAAGCCGGGCTGGGTCTGGTCCGGGCAGACCTGCGGATCCCCGGCGCGGCAGACGGCGCACACCCCACATCCGCAGACGAAGGGCGCCGTGACGCGCTCGCCGGGCCGGAACGCGCGCACGTCGGCACCGATCCGGGCGACGACGCCGGCGAACTCGTGCCCCGGCACGTGCGGCAGCGCCACGGGGTCGTGCCCGCGCCACGCGTGCCAGTCGGACCGGCAGACGCCGGTCGCGCGCACGTCGACCACCACGGCGTCCGGCGGGCACTCCGGCTCCGGCAGCTGCCGGACGGCGAGCGGCCCGCCGACGGTGTCGAAGACGACGGCGCGCACTCAGCACACCCCGCGCGGATCGAGGCCCGGGCAGGAGAGGCTCCTCGGCCCACGAACGGCGATGATCGCTGCGACCCGCACGTCACGGTCGTCGTTCCGGCGCCGCGGCCCGCCCCGGACGACGCCGGCGTGATCGCCGCGAGACGCACAGGATCGCGGCCCGGACCGCGGTGGCGTACGGCTCGCAGCGATCACGCGGGGGCGAGCGGCAGCAGCCGCGGGCCCGGACGCTGTGCCGGCACGAGGCGTTCCACCGGCTCGCGGTAGGTGGTGCTGCGCTGGCGCACCGGGCGGCCTGCCGCCGTCGCGATCGACGCCAGCTCCGTGACCGTGCGGGCCGAGCCGTTCTCCGACCCGGCCATCCGGCTGATCGTCTCCTCCATCAGCGTGCCGCCCATGTCGTCGGCGCCGCCGCGCAGGATGTCGGCGGCGAGGTCGTCGCCGAGCTTCACCCACGAGCACTGGACGTGGTCGATCCGGCCGTGCAGGGCGAGCCGGGCGAAGGCGTGCACGGCCCGGTTGTCCCGCGCCGTGGGGCCGGGGCGGGCGATGCCCGCGAGGTAGATCGGCGCGTTGTGGTGCACGAACGGCAGCGGGACGAACTCGGTGAACCCGCCGGTCTCGTCCTGCAGCGCGGCGAGGGTGCGCAGGTGGCCCAGCCAGTGCCGCGGCTCGTCGACGTGCCCGTACATCATCGTGGACGACGACGGGACGCCGAGCCGGTGCGCGGTGCCCACGACCTCCAGCCACTGCGCGGCGGGCAGCTTGCCCTTGGTGAGGACCCAGCGCACCTCGTCGTCGAGGATCTCCGCGGCGGTGCCCGGGATCGAGCCGAGCCCGGCGTCGCGCAGCTCGGTGAGCCATTCCTCGATCGACACGCCCGCCTTCGCGGCCGCGGAGACGATCTCCATCGGCGAGAACGCGTGGACGTGCATGCCGGGCACGGCGGCCTTCACCGCGCGCACGAGGTCGGCGTAGAAGGTGACCGGCAGCTGCGGGTCGATCCCGCCCTGCATGCACACCTCGGTGGCGCCGGCCTCGGCCGCCTCGACGGCGCGGGCCGCGACCTCGTCGAGCGAGAGCCGGAACGCGTCGGTGTCGCGCTCGCGCTGCGCGAAGGCGCAGAACCGGCACCCCACGTAGCAGACGTTCGAGAAGTTGATGTTGCGGTTGACGACGTAGGTGACCTCGTCGCCCACGACGTCGGCACGCACCGCGTCGGCGAGGCGGGCGAGCTCCTCGAGGGCGTCACCGGAGCAGGTCAGCGCCGCCATGGCGGCCGCCTCGTGCGCCGGGTCGAGCAGCGCCGCCGGGTCGGACGCGGCCAGGTCCAGCCCGGCGCGGACGTCGGAGTCCAACCGCTGCGGGGCCGAGCGCTGCGTGCCGGCCAGCTCCTCGGCGACCGCGTCCCAGTCGCCGTACACGGAGGCGAAGTCGCCGCGGCGGTCGTCCGTGCGCCCCTCGGTGTCGATCGCGGTGTGCAGGTCGGTGCGCCCGGACGAGGCGAAACCGCCGTCCGGCTCCTGCCACGGCCGCCCGATCACCTCGGCGCTCTCGTCGGCGAGCCCGGTCTCCGGGTCGGCGAGCGCCGCGACGTGGGCGTGCAGCCGGGAGTCGATCCACGGCGACCCGGCCAGGACGTACTTCGGGTAGGCCGCGAGCCGCTCGCGGATGCGGAACCCGGCGGCCGCCGAGCGCGTGGCCAGCTCGTCGATCGCCGGCCACGGCAGCTCCGGACTGACGTGGTCGGCCGTGACGGGTGAGACGCCGCCCCAGTCGTCGATGCCGGCCCGGAGCATGAGCGAGAACTCCTCGCCGATCAGGTTCGGCGGGGCCTGGATGCGCATCTTGGGCCCGAGCACGAGCCGCGCGACCGCGATCGTGGCCGCCAGGTCGTGCACATCGGCATCCGGGTCGTTCGCCATCGCCGTGTCCGGCTTGGCCCGGAAGTTCTGGATGATCGCTTCCTGGACGTGCCCGTGCGCCCGCGCGGCGGACCGGATCGCGAACAGCGACTCCGCGCGCTCGGTGCGGTTCTCGCCGATCCCGATCAGGATCCCGGTCGTGTACGGGACGCCCACGCGCCCGGCGTCCGTGATCGCCCGCAGCCGCACCGCGGGGTCCTTGTCCGGGCTGCCGTAGTGCGGCCCGCCGGGCTCGCTCCACAGCCGCTCGGCCGTGGTCTCCAGCATCATCCCCATGCTCGCGGCCACCGGCTTGAGCCGCGTGAGCTCGGCCCACGACAGCACGCCGGGGTTGAGGTGCGGCAGCAGGCCGGTCTCCTCCAGCACCGCGATCGCCGACGCGCGCACGTAGTCCAGCGTGGAGTCGTACCCGCGCGCCTCCAGCCACTCCCGGGCCGCGGGCCAGCGCTCCTCCGGACGGTCCCCGAGGGTGAACAGCGCCTCCTTGCACCCGGCGTCGGCACCGGCGCGGGCGATCTCCAGCACCTCGTCGCGCTCGAGGAACGCGGCGGGCAGCCGGTGCGGCACCGTGGCGAACGTGCAGTAGTGGCAGCGGTCGCGACACAGCCGGGTGAGCGGGATGAACACGTTCTTCGAGTACGTGACGACGCCCGGGCGCCCTTCGGCGACCAGCCCGGCGTCACGCACCCGGGACGCCACGGTGAGCAACTCGTCCAGTGCGTCACCGCGGGCGGCGAGCAGCACGGACGCCTCGGTGACATCCAGCGTGACGCCGTCGCGGGCCCGTCGCAGCGCCCGGCGCAGCGCGGCATCGCTCGGTGCGGGCTCGGGGAGCACATCGGCCATGGAGCTGACAGTAGGTCGGCGAGCTGCCCCGGTCGACCGCTCCCCCGAACGGTTCAGATCACAGGAGGCAGCGGGAATAGCGTGCGGTCACGCCAGCGCGCCGGCGAGCTGCCCCGCCAGCGCGTCGATCACCGTCGGCAGGCTCAGCACGGTGCCCCAGGTCCACGCGGCGGAGACCAGCGGGTCGTCCACGAAGACCGCTCGGCCGTCGCGCACCACCTGCAGCTGGGAGTACAGCGGCGCGGCCTCGACCTGGGCGCGCACCTCGGGGCTGAAGCCGGTGTTCCAGATCAGCACGTCGCGGTCCAGCAGGGCCATCCGCTCGTCGCTGAGGGTCCCGCCGTCCAGCTCGCCTGCGACCTCGACGATCTCCGGCGGGATCGTGAACCCGAGCGCGGTGACCAGCTGCGAGCGCGGGTCACCCGGGGAGCGGACGAACGACGAACCCGGCTCGAACCGCTCCGCGACGACGGCGGTGCGGCCCGCGAACTCCGGGTGGGCCGCCCGCGTCGCGGCCAGCTGCGCGTCGATGCCGGCGATCAGTTCCTCGGCCCGCTCCGGTGCACCCAGCGCGCGACCGGCGAGGCGCGTGTACTCCTGCCACGGCGCACCCCACTCGGGGTAGCCGGCCGGCGGGCCGACCGTCGGCGCGATCCGCGACAGCGTCTGGAACTGGGTGTCGTCCATAGAGGTGTAGAGCCCGACGATCAGGTCCGGGGCGAGGGCGGCGATCTCCTCGTACCGGTAGTCGGGGGTGCCGGTGAACGCGCCCCGGTTCAGCACCGCCGGCTGCGCGTCCCCGAGCTCGTCCTGCGCCCACGGCCAGGTGGCGTGGGGGTGGTCGCCGTACCAGTCGGTGACGGCCACCGGACGGACGCCCATCGCGAGCACCGGGTCCTGGTCGCTGAAGCCCACGGTGACCACACGCTGCGGGGCGCTCGCGATCTCGGTGGCGCCCTTGCTGTGCTCGACCGTGAGCGGGAACGCACCCGGGGCACCGGGCGCGGGGGGCGGTGCGGTGGTGGACCCACCGCCACCGCCACCGCACGCCGAGAGCAGCCCCAGCGCACCCGCGCCGACGAGCAGCCGGCGCCGGCTGAGGGATCCGACGGGATCTGCGGCGGACACGGGGCCTCCAGGTGATCGCGGGAACCTGAGGCTAGCCTGGCCTTAACCGCGTATCGCAGCCGGGAACGTGGCCGGCGAGTCCTCCCGATCAGCTCATCGCGTGGGCGAACATGCCGGGCTCGTAGGAACCCCCCTGGTTGCGCACGATCACGTTGAGCCGGTTGGCGGCGTTGATCATGGCGACCAGGCAGACCAGCGCGGCGATCTGGTCGTCGTCGTAGTGCTTGCGCACCTCGGCCCAGGTCTCGTCGGACACGCCGGGGTGGGCGTCGGCGAGCCGGGTGCCCTCCTCGGCGAGCGCCAGTGCGGCCCGCTCGGCCTCGGTGTACACGGTCGACTCGCGCCACGCGGCGACCAGGTGCAGCCGGACCGCGGTCTCCCCGGCGGCCGCGGCCTCCTTGGTGTGCATGTCGAGGCACGGGCCGCAGCCGTTGATCTGGCTGGCGCGCAGCGACACCAGCTCCTGCGTGGCCTTCGGCAGCGACGTCTCCTGGATCGCGTGGCCGAGACCCGCGAACCGCTTGGCGATCTTGACGCCGGTCCCGTTGGCCATCAGGTTGATACGGGGTTCCATCAGGTCGTCCTCACTCGTGGTGTGTCGTGGTGCTGCATCGGACGACCACGAGATGCCGGCCGCTGGGCTCCTGTGACAGCACGGTCGCGTGCCCTGCGTCACAGCATGTGTCCGAGCCCTTCGATGTCACACGGCCGCGAGCTCGGGCGTCTGATGGATGACCGCAGTCGAGACGGAACAGACAGGAGCCACCCGTGAACGAGCGCATGGACTCCGCCACCGAGGCCTTCGTCGCCCATCGCAACCTGCTCTTCACCGTCGCCTACGAGATGCTCGGATCGGCGGCCGACGCCGAGGACGTCCTGCAGGAGACCTGGCTGCGGTGGACGGACGTCGATCTCGACACGGTGCACAACCAGCGTGCGTACCTGGTCCGGATCACCACCCGCCAGGCGCTGAGCCGGCTGCGGACCCTCGGACGCCGCAAGGAGTCCTACGTCGGCCCCTGGCTGCCCGAGCCGCTGCTGACCGCGCCGGACGTGGCCGAGGACGTCGAGTTGGCCGAGAGCGTCTCGATGGCGATGCTGCTGGTGCTGGAGACGCTCGCGCCGACCGAGCGGGCGGTGTTCGTGCTGCGCGAGGTGTTCGACCTGGAGTACGACGAGATCGCGCACGCCGTCGACAAGACGCCGGCCGCGGTCCGCCAGATCGCCCACCGGGCGCGGGCGCACGTCGCTGCGCGCCGGCCGCGCGGCGCCGTCACCTCCGCCGAGTCCCGGGACGCGCTCGCGGCGTTCCAACGGGCGATCGACACGGGGGATCTGCAGAGCCTGGTCGACATGCTCGCGCCGGACGTCGTCCTGCTGGGCGACGGGGGCGGGGTCGTGCAGGCCGTGCTGCGCCCCGTCGCGGGCGCCGACAAGGTGGCGCGGCTGCTGGCCGCGGGCCTGCCCAAGATCGTCGGCATGGCGGCGGCCGAGCCGGCGCAGATCAACGGCTGCCCCGCTCTGATCGTGCGGATCGACGGGGAGATCGACAACATCGTGGCGGTGCGGATCGACGACGGCCTGATCACGGGGCTCTACGTCGTCCGCAACCCCGAGAAGCTGTCGCGGGTCGAGCGGGAGACCGCGGTGGGCCGTTGAGCCGGGCGATGTCGTCCCGCACGTGCAGAACGGGCCTATGATTACACCGATGCAACGGTGGGCGGCAGTTCACCGCAGGGAGGAAGCCGGGAGCGGATGAGCCTTCGCCAGTACGAGTACGCCCTGGCCGTCGCCGAGGCGGGCTCGGTGACAGCGGCGGCGGAGCTGCTGCACGTCGCCCAACCGTCGATGTCCCAGCAGATCCGCAACCTGGAGCGGGAGCTCGGCGTGACGCTGTTCTCCCGCACACCGACCGGATCGGTGCCCACCGTGGTCGGCCGCGCGTTCCTGCGGGAGGCGGAGGTCGCGGTGAGCGCGTCGCGGCGGGCGAGGGCGACGGCGCGGGCCGGTGCCGACGAGCTGGTGGGCGAGCTGTCGGTCGCGGTGCAGATGGGGTTCGGCACGCGGCAGCTGCCGGGCGCGCTGGGCGCGCTGCGCCGCCGCTTCCCGCGGCTGGAGGTCACCGTCTTCGAGGAGCCCAGCTCCGCCGAGCTGGAGCGGCTGGGCCGCCGGGGCGTGCTGGACCTCGCCCTCATGGCGGCCTGCGAGCAGACCCCCGACGACGCCCACCACCTCGGCGACGAGGAGTTCGTCGTGGTGCTGGGCGCCGGGCACCGGCAGCTCGCCGCAGACCGGGTCGACCTGCGTGAGCTGGAGCAGGAGCCGTGGGTGAGGTTCGATCGCGACAGCGCGCTCGACGGCGTGCTGCTGGACGTGCTGCGGAACAGCGAGCTGACCCCGGCCACGGTCGCCCGCGTGTCCCAGACGGCGACGGCGGTGCGCTGGGCCGCCCAGGGGCTGGGGGTGACGCTCGTCCCGGCGTCCGTGGTGCCCCACGGGTACGAGCACCTCGCGCGCCCGCTGTCCCCGGTGGTGTCCCAACCCGTCATCGCCGTGGTCCGGCACCCCGCGGGCCCGGCGGAAACGGCGTTGCTCGAGCTCCTGCGCCAGGAGACCTGGAACGAGTCCGCAGCCCTCGCGCTGGTGTCCTGACGGCCGATCAGGGCCCCTCAGAGCTGGGTGCGGCCGCCGTCGACGGCGAACTCCGCACCGGTGGTGTAGGTGGCCTCGAAGGCGAGGAATGCAGCCGCTCTGGCGAACTCGTCGAGGGTGCCGAAGCGCTGCATGGGATTGTCCGCGAGCACCTGCGCCTTGAACTGCTCGGCCGCCTCCCCGGTCATCACCTTCTCCAGGATCCCCGTGTCGATGGGACCGGGACTGACCGCGTTGACCCGGATCCCGCGCGGGAGAAGCTCGCGGGAGAAGCTGCGGGCCATCGAGCGCAACGCCGCTTTGCCTGCTGCGTAGACGCTGGTGTCCCGCATCCCGATGACGTTGGCGGCCGACGTGGTGAAGACGACTCCCGCGCCCGTGCTCAGCAGCGGGGCGAGCTTCTGCACGGTGAAGAAGGCGCCCTTGACATTGATCGCGAGCATCTCGTCGAACACCTCCTCGGTCGTCGAATCGAAGGGCGTGGTGCGTGCGATGCCGGCGTTCACGAACAGGGCGTCGATCGAGCCGAGTTCGCTCTTCACCCGATCGGCCAAGGCATCCAGATCGGGCAGCGAGGCCACATCGCCCCGGACGGCCACCGCGTTCTCGCCGAGATGCCGCGCCGCGTCGAGCGTGGCCTGGGACCGACCGGTGATGACGACCCGGGCTCCGCCGTCCACCAGCAGCTCGGCCAACGCGAACCCCATGCCGGCGCCGCCGCCCGTGATCACTACGTTCTTGTCGCTGTACGGGGTCACGTCCTCGTCACCCACGGGGGTATTCGCCGCCGTCGACGACGAGGACCTGCCCGGTCAGCCAGCTCGCCCGGTCGGACACGAAGAACAGCACTGCGTGGGCGATGTCGTCGGGCTGACCGTCGCGCCCCAGCGGCGGGGTGTCGGTCGCGCCCGGCCCCAGGTCGAGGCTCGCCCACTTCTTCCGCGTCGCTTCGCCGCCGGGTGTGGCGGTCCGGCCCGGGCTCACGGTGTTGACGCGCACCCCGGACGGGGCCAGCTCGGCGGCCAGCCCGCGGCTGTAGTTCTCCAGCGCCACTTTCGCCGCCTGGTAGTGCAGGACAATCGGTGCCGGGGGGACCACCGCGGCCGTGGACACGTGCACGATCGCCCCCGAACGCCGGTCCCGCATCCCCGGTGCCAGCAGGGCGTTCAGCCGCACCGACGCCAGGAAGTTCAGGTCCAGCGAGTCCTGCCACTCCTCGTCGGGGATGGCCAGGGCGGATCTGTGGAATTGCGCCCCACCCGCGTTGTGGACCAGGATGTCCACCCCACCGAACGTCTCATGCGCGGCCGCGGCCACCGCCTCCGCGCCGGCCCGGCTCCGCACGTCGGCGGCCACGAACGTGGCGCCCTCCGGCACCGTGCTCGTCGCCGACCTGGCGGTCGTGAGCACCTCGGCGCCCGCGTCCAGGAGCTGGCGCACGATGGCCGCTCCGATTCCGCGGGAGCCACCCGTGACCAGGGCTCGCTTTCCCGCGAGTTCTCGCGTTCCCGATCCGTTCTCGATCGTGGTCATGCCACCGGTCCTCTCGATTTCGTTTCGTCCGCCCCGCGGAAGGAGGATCGACGTGCGTAGCGCGCGAATCTTTTCGAGAAATCGCGGTGAGCACCTCGTCGACGCGTTTCACGGTACGTCCGGAAAGGAGCCGGCAGCAAAGACCAAAAGCCAGCAGGCGACATAGGGGGTTCCTATGGCGCCTTCTCAGCGGATCGGAGCGGCGGTGCCCGTCACCGAGATGCGGTCGTCGTCGGCCGGTACGTCGACGAGCAGGTCGCTCGGGCGGCCCATGTCCTCCCCCTGCCTGATCGCGACGCGGGCGGGGAGCTCGACCAGGCCCAGCGCGCGCAGGTACCCGCCGAACGCCGCGGCCGCCGCCCCGGTGGCGGCGTCCTCCACCACCCCGCCCGGCGGGAACGGGTCGCGCGCGTGGAACGACGTCGGGCCCTCGGCCCACACCAGGTGCACGGTGGTCCAGCCGGTCCGCGACATCAGGGCGTCGAGGGCGGGGTAGTCGTAGTCCAGCGCGGCCAGCCGGTCGCGGTCGCGCACCGCCAGTACGAGGTGCTCGTTGCCGGCGAACGCGACGTGGGCCGGGTAGCGGGGGTCGAGGTCCTGCGCGGTCCACCGCAGTGCCGCGAGCGCGGCGTGGAGCTCCTCGGCCCCGGCCGGCCGTGTGCGGGACGCCACGCTGGTCAACGTGGCCGTGAAGCCCGCACCGGTCGCCGCCGTGCGCACCGGCACCAGCCCGGCCGCCGTCTCGAACTCCAGCGGGCCCGCGCCGTGCCGCTCGGCGATCGCCACGGCCGTCGCGATCGTGGCGTGCCCGCAGAACGCGACCTCGGCCTGGGGGCTGCAGTAGCGGACGCGGTAGCGCCCCGGCGTGCCGGTCTCCTCGACGAACGCGGTCTCGGAGTAGCCCACCTCGGCCGCCACCGCGAGCCGCGCCGCGCCGTCCAGGCCGGCCGCATCCAGCACGACGCCCGCCGGGTTGCCGCCCCGCCCCTGCTCCGAGGTGAAGGCGGCGTAGCGCAGCACCGCGACGGGCAGCCCGCGGGCAGGAACATCGATCTCGGTCATGCCCCGATACTTGCCTCTGCCTCCCATCGCGTCCAACGATGAAGACCGATCGAACCCATCACGGAACGGAAAGGCGGCCGGTGGACACCGAACTGCTGCGCACCTTCGTCGCGGTCGTGCAGAGCCACGGCTTCACGGCCGCGGCCCGGGAGCTGGGATACGTCCAGTCCACCGTGACCGGCCACGTCCAGACCCTCGAACGGCGCCTCGGCGCCCGGCTGCTCGACCGGCTCCCGGCGGGAGCGGTCCCCACCGAGGCGGGGCTGCGGCTGCTGCCCTACGCCGAACAGCTGCTGAGCCTGCAGGCCCGGATGGTCGCCGAGGTGCCCTCCCGCGCCGGGCGACCCGCCGGCACCGTGCGGCTCATCGCGCCGGAGTCCCTGTGCGCCTCGCGGCTCCCGGCCCTGGTCGCTGCGGTGCGCGCCGCGGAGCCCGCCGTCCGGCTCGCGCTGGCCCCCGGTGGCACTGCCGCCGCGCTGGACGCCGTGCGCCGGGCGAGCACCGACATCGCACTCGTACTGGAACCCGTGCTCACCGTGGCCGACCTGCACCTCGACGCGGTGGGCACCGAGGACGTGGTCCTGCTCGACGCACCGGACCGGGACCGGACCGCCGCGCCCGTCACCTGGTCCGACCTCGCCGGCCGCGACGCGCTCCTGCTCGAGGAGGGATGCAGCTACAGCGACGACGCCGCCCGCAGGCTCCTGGCCGCCGGTCAACCCGCTGCCCGCCGCACCCGCTTCGGCAGCATCGAAGCCGTGAAGCGGTGCGTGGCCGCCGGCCTCGGCTGGACGGTCCTGCCCGCCGTCACCGCCGCCGCGGAACTGCAGGACGGCACCCTCGTCGCCCTGGCCGGGCCGCCGGTGGCCGCATGCACCGTCCACCTCGTCACCCATCCGGACCGGAGCACGGGACCCGCGGTCCGGGTCGTCGTCGATCACCTGCGCGCGCTCCTCACACAGCCGTGAGCACGATCTTGCCTTGGAGGTGCCCGCGGGCGGCCCGTTCGTGCGCCCGTCGAGCGTCCGAAAGCGGAAAGGTGCTGTCCACGGCCACGCGCAGCGTTCCGGCATCGAGCAGGCGTCCGAGTTCTGCCAGTTGTGTGCCGTTCGCGCGTACCTGGGTGCCCGAGGTCGTGACGCCGAGCTTCGCAGTCTCCTCGGAGTCGTATTCAGCGAAGAACACCGGGAACAACGCTCCCCCGCGCTTGAGCGTCCGCAGTAAACGGCCGCTGTCGGGACCTCCGACGGTATCGAGCACGAGATCGACGTCGTGTGCGATCTCCTCGGGACGATTCCTCGTGTAGTCGATGAATTCATCGGCGCCGAGTTCCCGCAGGAAGGACTCGTGCGCGGCCGACGCCACCGCGATGACACGTGCCCCCTTCCACTTCGCCAACTGCACCGCGAAGTGCCCCACACCGCCCGCAGCACCGTTGACGAGCACCGTCCTCTCGGCGTTCAGACCCATCGGGCGGTGCTGGGCCGCCTGGAACGGCGACGGGTGATCATGCCCGAGCTCGATCAGGAACTGCCACGCGGTGAGCCCCGCCATGGGCGCCCCCGCCGCATGCACGTGATCGACACCGCTCGGCTTGCGTGCCAGGTCCGACGCGGGCGCGGCCACGTACTCGGCGTAGGCGCTCGCGGTGTAGGTGCCGCCCTCGGGACCGGGGAAGCGGAGGAGACCGAAGACCTCGTCGCCGACGGCGAGACCGTCCACATCCGCGGCGACGGCCTCGACGACGCCCGACACGTCCGTCCCCGGAACGGCGGGCAAGCCCAGTGGCGGCCTCATCGCAGGGGGCAGGTTGGTCATCCCCTCGCGCACGTACCAGTCGGGAGGATTGACACCCACCGCGTGAACGCGGACGAGTGCCTCGCCGGGCTCCAGCTCCGGAATCGGGACCTCGTCGTAGCGCAGCACCTCGGGACCACCGTGCCCGTGCAGCCGGATCGCCTTCATCGTGTTCGTCGGCATCGCTTCCACTTCCTCGTCGTCGCCACCTGCGCCCACGAGTCAAACCGCAGTCCGGAACGGCTGTCCAAGATCTGGTTCGCACTCCGCCATACCGGAACCGCATGGCGGTACTGTCAGGTGGGTGAACGACCTCGGCGAGGATCTGGAACTGCGACTGGTGCGCTATTTCACGTCGGTCGCGGAGCATCTGAACTTCGGCAGGGCAGCCGCCGAGCTGCACCTGGCGCAGCCGTCGCTGAGCCGCCAGATCCAGCGCCTCGAGCAGCGGCTCGGGGTACGCCTCCTGGACCGCACACCGCAGGGCAGCCGTCTCACGGAGGCGGGGGAGGCGTTCCTCCCCCAAGCGCACGCACTGCTGGCCGCGGCGCGACGGGCAGCGCGGACCGCTCGCGCGCACGCACCGGCCATCCGGGTCACCATCGGTTACGTCGAGGACCTGGTCATCACCCCCGCGGTCCGCGAGCTGCGCCGCCGCCACCCGGAGGCCGAGATCGACACCCGTCACCTGGACTGCAAGGAACTGAACGCCTTCACCGAGGGCCGCGTGGACGTCCTGGTCGCTCGTAGCCCGCTCCCGTTCCCGACCGACGAGGTGCGCGCGACCGTGCTGTACGAGGAACCGCGGATGCTCGTGGTTCCGGTCGGCCACCCCCTGACCGCCCGCGAATCGGTGACCCCGGAGGACCTCGCCGACGAGCGGCCGTTCCCCTGCCCCGCCGCCGCGAGCGCGTGGAGCGCCTACCGGCTGCTCGGCCCCGGCCCGCTGCCGGCCGGGCCAGCGGTCGAGAGCTTCGAGGACAAGCTCGAACTCGTCGCGGGAGGTCGGGCGATCGCGGTGCTGCCGACGGGCGACCGGCGCAGCACGCTCCGCCCCGACCTGGCCACCATCCCGCTCGAGGGCGGTCCCACCAGCAAGGTCGTCATGGCAAGCCGCATCGACGACCCGAATCCCCTGGTCACGGGCTTCCGGGCGGCCGCAAGGGCACATCTCCCCGCGAAGTAGCGATCCCGTCGGGTGGTGCGACCGATGAATTCGGGCCCGGCGATCGGTCCGACCTGCATCCCACTCCGAGGAGGCACCCATGGGCACCGCCGAGAACCCCGGCCCGGTCAAGGCCGCCATCACCGTGTCGCTGGACGGCTACATCACCGGCCCCGACGACCGCGCGGGCCAGGGGCTCGGCGTCGGCGGCGAGCGGCTCCACTACTGGGTGATGGGCGGCCCGTGGACCTACGCCACCGACCGCGAACCCGGAGCCGGCATGACCGACGCCGACCGGGCCTACTACGACGCGCTGCTCGAGGGGACGACCGGTGGCCTGTGCGGCCGAGGCATGTACGACAGCTCCGGCGCCTGGGGCGGCCACAACCCGTTCGGCGGCACCATGATCGTCCTGACGCACCGCACGGCGGACCAGCCCGACCCGGACGCGGGTTTCCTCCTGGTCGAAGGATTCGACGAGGCGCTGGCGGCCGCCCGGAGGGAGGCGGGCGACGGTGGCGTCGCGATCGGCGGCGGAGCCGACACCATCCGGCAGGCCCTCGCGGCCGGGGTCGTCGACGAGCTCGGGATCACCACCGCTCCCGTCCTGCTCGGCCGCGGGAAGCGGCTCTTCGAGGGGTTCGACCACGACGTCGACCTCGAGATCCTCTCGGTGCACCACTCGCCCTACGCCGTCCACGTCCGGTACGCCGTCCGGCGCTCACCCTCCGATCAGTCCTGAACGAGCGCGGCGAACATGCCGGGCGCGTACGAACCCCCCGGGTTCCGCACGATGACGTTCATCCGCGTGGACGCGTTGATCATGGCAACGGCGCAGACCAGTGCACCGATCTGGTCGTCGTCGTAGTGCTTGCGCACCTCGGTCCAGGTCTCCGCGGAAACACCCCGGTGGGCGTCGCCGAGCCGGGTTCCCTCCTCGGCCAGCGCCAGCGCCGCCCGCTCGGGCTCGGTGAACACGGAGGACTCGCGCCAGGCGGCGACCAGGTTGAGCCGGACCGACGACTCACCCGCAGCCGCGGCCTCCGTGGCGTGCAGGTCGGTGCAGAAACCGCAGCCGTTGATCTGGCTGACGCGCAGCTCCACCAGTTCCCGCAGCGCCTTCGGCAGCGTCGACTGGTCCAGGGCAAGAGAAGCGTTGTAGAACCGCTTGACGACCTTCGCGGCCGTCGGGCTGTCCATCAGGTTGAACCGGGAGTCCATGGCCTCGTCCTCACTCGTGGTGTCGAACAACGAACGAACACGAGATGCCGGCGACCCGATCGTTGTGACAGCGCGCATCGTGAGGTGTGCTGTGTCACAGCTGGTACAGCGGTAGATGGTGATGGCGCCAGTCATGATCGCCGGTCCGGCGTGCTCCTCAGTCGGGGACGGCTACCGGCGCAACCAAGTCATCATCCGGTCATCGGGAGACGCGGGGCGGAGCGTGCCGGCGGTGCGCTCGGTAGCGTTGCCGACCGGGCGCCGGATGGCGGATGGTGATCACTCCGAGAAGCACCTGACCCCAGTGGCTGCGAGGTCCCGATTCCACCGATCACCGTCACCGCGCATGCCCCGGAGCTGCGATGATCACCGGTCTGGCCGGCGCTTCCGGCGCCGCCACGGCACCCGTCGCGCAGATCACGAAGTCCGGCTGTACCGCTAGAACACCTTCCGGGCGCCCGGCAGGGCGCGTACCGGCAACGCCATCGCCCAGCACAGCGGCACCGCGAGAACGGCGAGCAGCACGAACTTCGCCACCGCCGGCGCCGGCACGCCGCTGAGGGCGTAGCCCACGCCGACCAGCACGACCGGGTGGATCACGTAGACGGTGTAGGCGTGCGCCGACAGGTACCGGTGGACCCGTCCCTGCCGGTTCCCGCGCTCCCGGAACAGCACCAGGAGGCCCAGGGTGACGCCGACCGCGAGCGCCGACTCGCAGGTCGCCGCCATCAAGGACGGCCAGGTTCCGCGGCCCAATATCGCCTCGCCTGCGGAGACCAGGACGAGGACCAGCGCCACCGCGGCGAAGGCCGCGGTGGCGAACCCGGCCCGGCCCGCCGCCCTCGAGAGGCCCGCCGGCCAGCCGCGCCGGGCCGCGACCAGCCCGACGGTGAACATCGCCGCGTACTGCGGCAGGTAGGCGGGCGTGGGCAGCCCCAGGACCGATACACCCATCGGCACCACCATGCGCCACAAGTAGGTCACCAGCGCCAACCCGACGGTGAACCCGACGATCGCGACGGCGCCGGGCGCCCGGTCCGTGGCCGGCACCGATCCGGATCCGCGCCGCTCCCCGACGGCCAGGCGCCGCCAGAGGACGTAGAGCGCACTGAACACGAACAGCACCTCGACGAACCACATCGGTCCCGGTGTGAACGAGTGCAGGTAGTACTGCCAGTAGGGCAGGTCGATCCCCTGCTGGGCGGCGGCGTCCCACGCGGCGGCGTAGCGGCCGACGGTCACCACGGGACGGAGCACCAGCAGCCAGATCAGCAGGGGGACCCCCAGGCGCAGCAGCCGTTCCGCGAGGAAGCGCCTCGCGCCCTTGCGGTCGTAGGAGCCCGGCACGAACAGCGCGGAGATGAGGAAGAAGGCGCCCATGAAGAACGCCTGGTTGAGCAGGAGCAGCACGTCCAGGAGCGTTCCCGAGGAGTCGGTCGGCGCCTCGGCGTAGTACCACTGCGGGATGTTGCTGTAGGTGATGGCTGCGTGGTGGATCACCACGAGGACCGTCAGGGCGGTGCGCAGGTTGTCGACGTAGAGGAGCCGGGGGCGAGCTGTGGGCGAGACGGTCGGACGGCCGGCGGGTTGCGTCATGGGGTTCCCGTTCCTCCCGGGCGTTCGGCGCGGGTGGCGTGCACGAACAGGTCCGCCAGTTCGTCCGCGTGCGCTTCCAGGTCGTGGTCCGGGTAGGTCACCCAGTAGGCGAACATGCCGTCGATGGCGTCCTGCACGGTGATGGACATGACGAGGGGGTCGAAGGGGCGGAGCTCGCCGGTCTGCTGACCGAGCCGGAACTGCTCCGCCCGCGCCGCGTAGATCGGCTCGTTCGAGACGACGCCGTAGCGCCGCTTGCCGTCGGGGGTGCGGAGGTTGTTGAAGATCTCCCCGAGAGCGAGCAGCCGGGCGGGCTGGTCCCGCATGTACGCGGCGACCGCGCGGATGTTCGCCCGCAGCGCGCCGGTGGCCGTCGTCTCCTGCTCCATCCTCGGCAGGACGAACCGGGTGATCTCGCGGTAGACCTGCTCGACCAGCTGTTCCATCAGCTCGGCCTTGCCTGCGAAGTGGTAGGAGATCACGCCCTTGCTGATGCCCACGCGCTCGGCGATGCGGGCGAGCGACGTGTTGGCGTAGCCCAGCTCCGCGAAGGTCTCGATGGCGCTCTCGATGATCTGGGCACGGCGGGCCTCCTCGATGTAGGACGTCCGTTTCTGACCATCAGGCTCAATTTCTGGCCGCATGGCCAGAAATTAGCACGCCCGGCCAGTCACGCGTCGGCGGGAGCGCGGAGGGCGGCGGCGATCCACTCGTCGCTCGGCCCGGTCACGTGCCACTCGTCCGGCGAGGTCTCGTTGATGGTGGCCATCAGGGACAGGTAGGTGCCGAGCAGCTCGTCGAATCTGGACACGGCCCGCTCGGCGTGCTCACGCGCTGCGCAGTCCGGATCCGGGTGGGTCATGGACCGCCGCAGGTCGACGAGTTCCTGCTCGCCGAGGGGCGCGCCGGTGGCATCGGCGGCGAGGTCGGCGAGCGAGGCCAGGACGGCTTCGGCGATCTCCTGTGCCCGCGGTGACTCCGGCGGCACTCCGGACCGCTCGGCCTCCCCGGCCTGCACTCGGTCACCTCGCCCCAGAACTCGTCCAGGAGCAGGTTGCGGCTGTCGTCGGACATGGGCACGAGGCCGTGCATGAGGGCCACCTGGTCGATGGTGGTGGGCTGGTTGACGATGGTGCGCAGGACGGCGCGCCGGGCGCGCAGGTCACGCAGGTGCCGCTCGACCACCTGCAGGTGGGTCGCGGCCAGGTCGTGCAGGTTGGTCTCCTCGGCCAGCAGCCCGCGGATGCCCTCCAGGCCCGCGCCCAGCTCCCGCAGGGTGCGGACGAGTTCCAGCCGCGCGATGGCATCGATGTCGTAGAGCCGGTGCCCGCCGACGGTCTGCTCGGCGGGCGCGATGACGCCGGCGTCGGCGTAGTACCTGATGGCGCTCACGCTCAGCCCGGTGCGGCGTGCCGCGTGCCCGATGGAGTACAGGTGGTTGTCGTTCATGGTGCCCACTCTGGGACCTCGAGCGGCTTGAGTTTCAACCGTCCTCGCAGGGCCGGTGCGCGAGCACCGTCAGGTCGACGCCCACGCCGGGCGGAAGCGTCAGGTGGCCTTGCGCTGGTTGGCGTTGAAGCGCGCCTTCTTCTGACGGTTCCCGCACGTGTTCATGTCACACCATCTTCGGGTTCGGCTCTGACTGGTGTCGAAGAATGCGGCCCGGCAGGTCGGCGATGCGCACAAGGCCAACTTCCCGTCTCGTTCGCCCGCGATGATGCCGATCGCGTCGGCGGCGATCACACCGAGGGCATCTTCTACGCGGGAAGCCGAGCTGAGCTGCCATTGACGCTCGCCGTCGGGCGTCAGAACAGCCGCGGCCCGACCCTGAACGCTGCGGTCGTTGATGATGTCGACAGCAGACGCAGGGAGAGCACCCTGGCTCGCGGCCGCTGTCGCAGCGGCGTGAATCGATTCTCTCAGTTCCCGCGCGAGTTCGAGTTGGGCGGCGGTGCAGGAGTCCACCGCCAGGCCGTTCACCGCCAGCCAGTCGACGAGTCGTTGCGGCGTGGGAATGCGCTCCACAGCGTCGCCATGACGCTCCGTCAGGGTTCCGGTGAAGCTCGTCGCCAGCACGCTGCCGAGGCGGAAGTCGGGGAATCCCGCACGCATGGAACCACCTTAGCCCCGATCGCCGGTCTCGACCGTCCTGGCCGCGGGCGGGGATGCGCTCGTTGCTCACCGGCACGAGGCCATGCTAGAACCGTCTAAGCCGGTTCCGCAATGCCAGGAGGTCTCATGTCCCGCCCCACCAGCGACGTGCGAGCGTTCGAAGCCCACGCGACCGACGCCGACCTCGACGATCTGCGCGCGCGATTGGCCGCGGCGCGGCTACCGGAGGCGGAGACGGTCCATCGCGCCGCGCCCGACCCCCGCCGATGGGATCAAGGCGTTCCTCTCGCCGACCTCGTCGATCTCGTGGACTACTGGCGCACCGGGTACGACTGGCGGTCGTTCGAAGAGCGCCTCAACCGGATCGGCCAGTTCCGCACGACCATCGACGGTCTGGGAATCCACTTCCTGCACCGCCGGTCCACGCGCGCGGATGCCACTCCTCTCATCTTGACGCACGGCTGGCCGGACAGCGTTGTGCGGTTCATCGACGTGGTGGACGAGTTGGCAGACCCGAAAGATGTCGACGCGCCGGCGTTCCACGTCGTGGTCCCGTCGCTGCCGGGATTCGGTTACAGCGACAAGCCGGCCACCACCGGGTGGGGAACCGAGAAGATCGCGGCCGCATGGGTGGAACTGATGGGGCGGCTCGGCTACAACAGGTTCGCAGCCCACGGCGGCGACTGGGGAGGCAATATCACCACGGTCCTCGGCGGCAGGTTCCCGGCGCACGTCCTCGGCATCCACACCACGTTCGCGGAGGGGCCACCCGGGTTGACGACGGACGGGCTGACGGCGGACGAGCGCAAATGGGCCGAGGAAACCCGCGATTTCTGGCTCCGCCGCGCGGCGTACGCGAAGCTGCAGGCGACCCGACCGCAGACCATCGGCTACTCCCTCGTCGACTCACCGGTCGGGCTCCTCGCCTGGATCCTCGACAAGTTCGCCGAGTGGACGGACACCGGAGACAGCCCGTTCGAGACGATTTCCAGGGACAGGATCCTCGACGACGTCACCCTGTACTGGCTGACGCGGACCGGCGCGTCGGCGGCCCGCATCTACTACGAGAGCCACAACTCGCTCGATCCCGAACTCCGGGTCGACGTCCCGTCAGCGATCACCGGGTATCCCCGCGACGTCGAGAAGTGTCCGCGCCCCTGGGCACAGGAGCGGTACCGGCAGATCGTCCGATGGAGGTTCGCCGAGTCCGGGGGACACTTCCCGTCGCTGGAGGTTCCCGGGTATTTCGTCAAGGACCTGCAAGAAGGCCTCGCGGCGGTGCTGGCCGCTGATCGGTGAACGCGACTGCGCCCGTCACGCCACGTCTGCCGGCTCGCCTCCGGTGACCGCCTCCAGCTCGGCGAAGGTGCTCGGGAAGACGGCGTGCGGGATGCCGCCCGCCGCCCACACCTCGTCGTAGGCCGCCAGCGCCCGGTCGACGAGCGTGCGCAGCGGCGCCGGGTGCCCCACCGGGGCGACCCCGCCGATCGCCTGCCCGGTGGCCGCGAGCACGAAGTCCGGCGACGCGCGGCGCAGGCGCTGCACGCCGATCCGCTCCGCGACCGCGGTGGTGTCGACGCGGTGGCCGCCGGAGGTGAGCACGAGCAGCGGCTCGCCGTCGGCGTCGAAGACCAGCGAGTTCGCAATCTGGCCGACCTCGACACCCAGGGCGGCCGCGGCAGCCGCCGCGGTGGTGACGGCGTCGGGCAGCACCTTCAGGCGCCCGATCCGTGCCGGGTCGGCGCCGCCCGCGGTGAGGGCGGACACGACCAGTTCGACGTTGCGGTGGGTGGCGGTACTACTCACCCCGCCATCAGACCACGCCGCTCAGCCGCCCACACCCGAGATCCGGCTGCCGACCATGGGGGCGCCGTCGTCCTCTCGGACCAGGCAGTGCACCGCACGGTCGCCGGGAGCACCGTCAGCCGCGGACACGGCGCGCGCCGGGACGAGGGCGACGATCTCCAGCCCGTCCCGCTGCGCGACGAGCGCCTCGACCGCCGCGGCGCAGGCAGCCGACGCGAACCGTTGGACCCGGTCGGTTCCGGGGTCGCGCGCCGTGGGTCCGAACGGGTCGAGCGTCGCGACCACCTCCAGCTCGTGCGGCTCCGCGCAGCTCACGGAGGCCGCCTCGGCGAGCGGGCCGCGCAGGCAGGCGGCGTCGCTCAGCGAGGTGAGCGGCACCTCGCCGCCCTCCCCGTGGGTGAGCGTGCGGACCTCCGGTGCACCCGGGCGCGCCAGCGCGAACCCGCCGACGCCGCCGGCGAGCACCGCCAGCACGGCGGCTGCGGCGAGCCACCACCGGCGCGTGGCGCGGGACCGCGACGGCGGCGGGGCCTCCGACTCGAGCAGGGCCGTCACCTGCAGGGCCGTCAGCCGGGCCCGCGGCTCACGGTGCAGCATCCCGGCCAGCAGCGCCGAGAGCGGGCCGCCGGTGTCCGCGCGCGAGGCGCCGGCCTCGGGGGGCCTGCCGTGCAGCGCGTGGCACAGCGTGGCGCCCAACGCCCACACGTCCGACTCCGCGGTGGCCGGGCCACCGTCGCGCAGCTCCGGCGCGAGGTAGCCGGGCGCCGGAGGGCTCGCGCACTCGCCCGCGGCCTCGGACATCCCGAGGTCGGCGAGGCGCACCTGCGTGCCCGGACCGAGCAGCACGGCCGCCGGTGCCAGGCCGCCGTGCACGATGCCGGCGGCGTGGATCGCCTGCAGCGCCGCGGCGAGCTGCCCGGCGAGCGCGGCGACCGCGCGCTGGTCGAGCGGTCCGGCGGAGGCCACCTGATCGGCCAGGGTCGGCGCCTCGACGAGTTCGGTGACGATGTGGTCGACCCCGTCGTCTGTCACGACGTCGTGCACGGTGACGATGCCCGGCGCGTCGGTCCGGCCCGCCGCGCGGGCCGCCTTCAGCAGCCGCTCGCGGAACAGCAGGCGTTCCTCGGAGCCCTGCCCCGCAGGTGGGTGCAGCTCCTTCACCGCGACCTGCCGGCCCGTCACCCGGTCCTGGGCACGCCAGACGACGCCGGCGGAGCCGCGGGCGAGCTCGCCCAGCACCACGTACCGACCGCCGATGACGCGGGTGGGGCTGATGCCGGTCACGCGGCGGGACCGGTCGCGCGAACCGTGATCATCGTGCTGAGTCTGCTCAAGCGCAGTTGGTGTTCGGCAGGGGGGTCAGGAACTGGTCCGCGGCCCAGCGCCCTTGTTCCAGCTCGCGGAACCCGTCGGTGACGATGCGCGTGCCGTCGACCACCGCGCCGCGGGCGAGGGTCTCGACGAGCGCGGCACCCGGGCTCGGTCCGGTGCGGATGTTGAGCTCGTCGGCGGACACCTCGAGCCGGCACCCGGTGGAGCCGTCGGCCGCGGCCACCTCGTTCAGCCCACCCCGGTCGAGGAGCGCGATCGCCGCCAGGACCACCCCGGCCACCAGCACGAACGCCCATCCCTTGAAGGTCGAGGATTCGAGCTTCGGAACGGTGATCCTGGCCACGGCCCTGCCTCCCCGAGACGGTGTGTGCTCCCACGGTAGCCGGGATTGTGGCGTTCGCGCCTCTGTGACGCGGACCGGTGTGGCTTCGGGATAGCGTGTGGCGCGGGAGGCGCGCTCCGCCACACCAGTCCGATGCACCCGTCACGAGGCAGGCCGAGACAGACGATGAAGGTCATCTACACCTACACCGACGAGGCGCCGGCGCTGGCCACGCACTCGTTCCTGCCGATCATCGAGGCCTACGCCGGCAAGGCGGACGTCGCGGTGGAGACCCGCGACATCTCGCTCGCCGCCCGCGTCCTCGCGGCGTTCGATCTGGTCCCGGACGCGCTGGGCGAGCTCGGCGCGCTGGCGAAGACGCCCGAGGCCAACATCATCAAGCTGCCGAACATCAGTGCCTCGATCCCGCAGCTGAAGGCGGCGATCAAGGAGCTGCAGGGCGCCGGGCACGCGGTGCCCGACTACCCCGACGACCCGCAGACCGACGAGGAGCGCGCCGCGCGCGCGGCGTACGACTCGGTCAAGGGCAGCGCGGTCAACCCGGTCCTGCGTGAAGGCAACTCCGACCGGCGGGCGCCGGCGTCGGTGAAGAACTTCGCGCGCTCCCACCCGCACTCCATGGGCGCGTGGTCGAGCGAGTCCGCGTCGCACGTCTCCACGATGTCCGACGGCGACTTCCGCCACTCCGAGCGCTCCGTCACCGTCGCCGAGGCCGGCGAGCTGCGGATCGAGCACGTGGCCGCCGACGGCACCGTCACGGTGCTCAAGCCGGCCGTGCCGGTCCAGGCGGGCGAGGTCGTGGACGCCGCGGTCATGCGCGCCGGGGCGCTGCGGGCGTTCCTGGCCGAGCAGGTGGCCGACGCCAAGGCGAAGGGTGTGCTGTTCTCGGTGCACCTCAAGGCCACGATGATGAAGGTGTCCGACCCGATCCTGTTCGGGCACGCCGTCCAGATCTACTTCGCCGACGTGTTCGCGCAGTACGGGGACGACCTCGCGAGCGTCGGAGCGGACCCGGACGACGGGCTGGCCAGCGTGCTCACCGCGCTCGAGAAGCTGCCCGCCGACAAGCGCGCCGCCATCGAGAAGGCCATCACCGCCACCTACGACAGCGGCCCGTCCCTGGCCATGGTCGACTCCGACCGCGGCATCACGAACCTGCACGTGCCCAGCGACGTCATCATCGACGCCTCGATGCCGGCCGCGATCCGCTCGTCGGGGCAGATGTGGAACGCCGCGAACGAGCAGCAGGACGCGAAGTTCGTCATCCCGGATTCGTCCTACGCCCCGCTCTACGCCGAGACCCTGGCGTTCTGCCGCGAGCACGGCGCGTTCGACCCGACCACCATGGGCACCGTCCCGAACGTCGGGCTGATGGCGCAGAAGGCCGAGGAGTACGGCAGCCACGACAAGACCTTCGAGATCGATGCGGCGGGCACCGTCCGCGTCGTCGACGCCGCCGGCGCCACACTGCTGGAGCACGAGGTCGCCGCGGGTGACGTCTGGCGCGCCTGCCAGACCAAGGACGCGCCGATCCGCAACTGGGTGCAGCTCGCCGTCTCGCGCGCCCGCGCCACCGGCGTCCCGGCCGTCTTCTGGCTCGACGAGACCCGCGGGCACGACGCCCAGGTCATCGAGAAGGTGCGCGCCTACCTCGCCGAGGAGGACACCGACGGGCTGACCATCGAGATCCTCCCGGTGGCCGAAGCCACCCGCTACACGCTCGAGCGGGCGAAGCGCGGCGAGGACACCATCTCGGTCACCGGCAACGTGCTGCGCGACTACCTCACCGACCTGTTCCCGATCATGGAACTGGGCACCAGCGCGAAGATGCTCTCGATCGTCCCGCTGATGAACGGCGGCGGGCTGTTCGAGACCGGGGCCGGCGGCTCGGCGCCCAAGCACGTGCAGCAGCTCGTGCGCGAGAACCACCTGCGCTGGGACTCCCTGGGGGAGTTCCTGGCGCTCGCGGTCTCCTTCGAGTTCCTCGCCGACAAGACGGACAACCCGCGGGCGAAGGTGCTCGGCACGACCCTCGACGACGCCACCGGGGCGCTGCTGGAGAACGGGCGGTCGCCGTCGCGGCGCGCGGGCGAGCTCGACAACCGGGGCAGCCACTTCTACCTGGCCCTGTACTGGGCCGAGGCGCTCGCGGAGCAGAGCGACGACGCGGAGCTGGCGAAGGTCTTCGCCCCGCTCGCCGAGAAGCTCGGCGCGGCCGAGGAGACGATCGTCGGGGAGCTGAACGGCGTGCAGGGCGAGCCGGTGGACCTGGGCGGCTACTACTACGTCGACAAGGCCAAGGCCGACGAGGTCATGCGCCCCAGCACGACGCTGAACGCAGCGCTGGCGGAGTTCTGACGAGCCTCCAGAGTTCAGGAAAGCCACATTCAGGGCCTGCAGGTTCATGAATGTGGCTTTCCTGAACCTCGGTGGCGGTCACGTCGCCGCCGTGAACACGTCGAACACCTCCTCCGCGCGGTCGCGGTCCACGTACATCGACCACGCCGCGGCGGCGATCTCGTCCGGGTCGAGCGTGGCCGGCACCGGCCCGCCGTGCGCCGCGGCGTGCTCGGTGAAAGCCCGGTGGATGTCGCCGCGTTCGACGAGCCCGCCGATCGTCAGGATCCCGGCGAGCACGCCGCTGTCGCGCAGCGCCTCGTGCAGCGTGAGCACGTACATGCGCAGCGCCGCCGCGGTGGGGGCCAGGCTGCCCAGCATCGGCATCGGCTGCACGCCGCTGAGCCCGCCGCCGAAGAACAGCGCGCCTTCGCCGCGCTCCAGCAGCGGTGGGAGCGCGGCGGCGACGAGGTCGGCGGCGGGTACCACGACCGACTCGAACGGGCGGCGCACCGCGGCTCCGTCCGCCGTGGTCAGCGGGACGAGGGACGCACCGGCGTCCGGCGATACCGGGCCGAAGTACACCGTGTCGATCGCGCCGAGATCCGCCGTGATCCGATCGAGCGCGGCGCGCAGCTGCACCCCGTCGGTCACGTCGGCGGCGTAGCTGCGCGATTCGACACCCTCCGCGGCGAGCTCGGCCCGATAGCCCTCGTGCCGTGTCCCGCTGCGCGACACCAGAGCCACCGCGAACCCCTCCCGCCCGAACCGGCGGGCCATCGCCATCCCGAGCCCGGGTCCGGCGCCGAGCACTGCGATCACCTTGCGCGTTGCGGTCATGCGCATCCCCTTCGAACAAAGTTGAGGAACCCCTCAAGTACGCTGCCACGCTATCAGCTAACATGAGGACGTCGTCAACTTCCGGGGAAGGACCCGTGGCCCTGCGCAAGGACGCCCAGCGCAACCGCGAGCGGCTCGTCGAGGCCGCGCGCGCGGTGTTCGCCGAGCGCGGGCTCGACGTCGCGCTCGACGAGGTGGCCCGCCGCGCCGGCGTGAGCATCGGGACGCTCTACAACCGCTTCCCGCAGCGCGCCGACCTCGTCGCGGCCGTATTCGCCGACCGTGCCGAGACGGTCATCAGCCTCGCCGAGCACGCGCTGTCGATGGAGGACGCCTGGACCGGGTTCGCCCACTTCGTGGAGCAGGTCTGCCGGATGCAGGCGGCCGACCGCGGTTACAACGACCTCTCCGCCCGCAGCGTCCCGCAGGCAGCCCCGACGGCGGGCCACCGGCGCGGCCACGAGCTGATGACGCGGATCGTCGCCCGGGCTCAGGACAGCGGGGACCTGCGCCCCGACTTCGAACTGCCCGACATGGCGTTCGTGACCTGGTCGATCACCCGCACGATCGCGGCCACGGCCGACGTCCGCAACGACGCGTGGCGCCGCCACCTCGGGTTCGTCCTCGACGGCCTGCGGGCCTCCGCGGCGCACCCGCTGCCGGTGCCCGCGCTCGGACCCGAGGAGATCGCCCGGGTCATGCGCGACTGCTGAGGGCCCCGCCGGACGGGGCGCTCACGTGATCGTTCGAGGTCACCTACCGGTGCCCGGTCGGACTCCGGGACGTACGCGCGTCCACCACCGCGAGCCGGAACACCACCCACGACGCGGCGACGAGCACGGCGGCGACCGGGGCCAGCCCGCCCGGGCCGACGCCGGCGAGCACCATTCCGCCGAGCGCCCCGGCCAGTGACACCCCGAGGTAGGTCGCGGTGGTGTTGAGCGCCAGCGCCTGTCCGCCGACCGGGCCGGCGAGGGTGAGCAGGCGGGCCTGGATCGCCGGGGAGTTCCAGAACGCGAACCCGGCCCACACCACGGAGAGCGGAACGACCAGCCAGAACGGAACCGGCCGGACGAACCACAGGCCGGCGAACACGGCGAGCACGGCCACCAGGCCGCCGATGCCGATCAACAGCGCGCGGTCCGCCCCGACGCGGTCGACGGCCAGCCCGCCGAGCCAGACCCCGAGCATCCCCGCGACCCCCGAGACCGCGAACAGCAGCGCCCGGCCGTCCGGACCGGTCCCGGACAGCTCTCGCACGAACGGGGCGAGGTAGCTCAGCAGCAACATGCTGCCTGCGAGCGTGACGGCGTTGGCGAGCAACCCGAGCGTGATCGGCCGCCGGGCGAGGACGGCGAACTGCTCGCCGAGCCGGGGTACCGGTCCGCTCGGCGTCGCCGGCACGCTCGCGAGGATGGCGAGCCCGGCGAGGGCGCCGGCCACCGCGATCGTGGCGAACGTCGCCCGCCACCCGAACTCACCGCCGATCCAGGTGCCGATCGGGACGCCCGCGGCGATCGACCCGGTCACCCCGATCGAGACGACGCCCAGGTACCGGCCTCGGCGCTCCTCCGGTGCGAGTGCCGCGGTGACCGCGAAGAGGGTCGGCGTCGCCGCGGCCGCCGCGAGCGCGGCGAGGACCCGCAACGCCATCAGGAGCCCGAACGACGGCGTGAGCGCCGCGGCGACGTTCGCCGCGACGAAGACCGCGGACGCCGTGAGCAACAGCCGGCGGCGCGGCCACGACGCCGTGACCACCGCGGCGACCGGGGCCGCGATCGCGACCGTCAACGAGAAGACCGTGATCAGCTGGCCGGCGACCGCCTCCGTGACGGCGAACTCGGCTGCGATCTCGGGGAGCACCCCCGCGATCACGTAGTCGTCGGTGAAGAACACGAACGCCGCAGAAGCGAGCGCCCACAACCAAGCCGGCACCCCGGCACGGTAGGAGGTCGGCGGGACCCGCCTCCAGCCGTTATCGGTCCACGCGGTCGCAGCCGGACCGCGGCGTACGCCCGGGTGGGCGCCCGGACCGGTGTGGCGACGGCCGAACGGTCCCCGCGCGGAACGTCCTCGGCGCGAGGTGCTCCGCCTTCCCGGGCAGCGCGACGGTGCTCGTCACCGGCGTGGCAGCAGCGCGATCAACACGCCGCCCGCGACGACGTGCATGGCTGCGAGAGTGACCGTGGCCGCCGATCCCACGCCCCCGAGCAGCGGCGTGACGAGCGAGAGCACGAGCACGATGATCGCGACGGCCGTCCAGCTCCGCCGCGGTCGGGCCGCGCGCCGCTCGAGCACCGCCAGCAGGGCCCAACCGGACAAGCCTGCGCACAGGGACCCCGCGGCCACGGCAACCGGCCCGACCTCCTGCACGGGCCCGCCGATCGGGACGGCGGCCGGTGCGGCCCCCAGGACCGGGACGGCCAGCACCCAGACGGCCAGCGCGGCGAGCACCGCGGCGGCGACGGCCCCGGCGCGGGCGGGCAGGGTCGAGCGGTCAGTGGCGGTGGTCATGGCCGGCTCCTCGTCGGACGTACGGGCGGAAGATCAGGTCCCAGCAGCCGGAGCGGTGCAGGAGCAGGTGCGTCGGCACCTGGAGGACGAGCAGTGTCGTCACGGTCAGGGCGGTGTCGAGCGCCGGTACGACCGGCACCGGGAGCGTCGAGGCCATCAGCACGCGCAGTGCGGTGTCGGCCAGCATCCCGCCGGCCCACACCGCGGTGATCTGCCGCCACGCCCGGCGGAACGCCGCATCGCACGTCCACAGCTCGTCCAGCGCGGCCGCCCGGTGCGGCAGCAGCGTGCGGGTGGCGGCGAAGCAGAACGGCCGTGAGCCCCGCAGCGACACGAGCAACCAGAGCCCGAACGGCAGGCTCAACCAGGCGTGGCGGACGAGCAGCTCGCGCGGGTCACCGGTGATCGCGGTCGCGGCGAGCCCCAGCACCACCGCGGCGAGCACGAGCACCGCGACGGGTTCGACCCGCCGCTCGCGCACGGCCGTCAGCACGGCGCTGACGGCGGGCGGCACCGCGCCCAGGGCGAGGGCGACCACGTCCGGCACGCCGGCGGCGCGCAGCACGTAGTAGGCCACCAACGGAGCGGCGAGGCCGAGCAGCAGCGTCCGCGCGGCTCGGCGCCGTCGCGGTGCGTCCCCGGAGGGGCCCAGCAGCGCCGAGCGAGTGTCGTACCAGGCCGCACGGGCCCGGGCGGCGGCACCGGCGGTCCGAGGGGTCGCGGTCATGGCGGCACTGTGGCCGGTCCCGGGCGCGCGCCACATCGGCAACCGGTAGCACCGGCCTACGACTTCGGTCGGTGTCCGCGCTCCCCGTGCCGCTCTACGCTCCGGTCGTGCGGGTGACCGGGAGGGACGAGGACTGCGGGCAGGGTCGCGGCGGTGTCGTGCTCGTCGTCGCGGTCGGGATCCTCGCCGCCCTGACCCTCGTGTCGCGGTTCGACGACAGCGCGGCGCGCGGGCTGCTGGCCCTCGACGTCACCGTCGCCGTGCTCGCCTGCGCATCGCTGCCGCTGCTGCTGCGCAGGCCGGTGCCGGTGGTGCTCGTGCTCGCGGTCCTGGCGGCGATCTCCCCGGTCGCGACGCCACCGGCCACCTGCGCCGTCGTGCTCGTGGCGCAACGCCGCCCGCTGGTCGTGGCCATCGCCGCCGGTGCCGCGGGGTTCGCGGGCCACGCCCTCCAGGGGCTCTGGCGCCCCACGGCCGGCCTGGACTTCGAGTGGTGGCTGGTACTGGCCCTTGCGGCGCACGCGGCGCTGGTGGCCTGGGGCGCGCTCCTCGCCTCGCTGCGCGAGCGGGCCCGGCGCGCCGAGGCCGAGCAGGCGCAACGGGTAGCCGCCGCCCGCACCCACGAGCGCACGCTCATCGCCCGGGAGATGCACGACGTGCTCGCCCACCGGCTCTCCCTGGTGGCGGCCTCTGCCGGGGCCTTGGAGTACCGGCCCGACGCCCCGCCCGAGAAGATCGCGCGGGCGGCCGGTGTGGTGCGCGCCGGCGTGCACCAGGCGCTCGAGGAGTTGCGCGAGGTCATCGGCGTCCTGCGCGCCGACGGCACCGACCCCGCGACCGACCGCCCGCAGCCGGTGCTCGCCGACCTGCCCGCGCTGCTCGCCGAATCCCGCGACGTCGGCGTGGACGTGCGGGTCGACGACCGCATCCCGGACGCGGCCGCCGTCCCCGACATCGCCGGGCGCACCGCGTACCGGATCGTGCAGGAGGGCCTGACCAACGCCCGCAAGCACGCACCGGGCGCCGCCGCGCACGTGCTGCTCGAGGGCGGGCCCGGTGACGGGCTGCTGATCGAGGTGCGCAACCCGCTGCCCGGTGGACCGCCCGCGGCACCGCCCGGCAGCGGCACCGGCCTCGTCGGGCTGGCCGAGCGCGCCCAGCTGGCCGGCGGCACCCTCGGCCACGAGATCACCCCTGGTGGGGAATTCCGGCTGCACGCCGCACTACCGTGGCCGCCGTGAGCCTCCGCGTGCTGGTCGTCGACGACGACCCGCTGGTGCGCGGGGCCCTGACGATGATGCTGGACGGCGCCGACGGCATCGCGGTCGTCGGCGAGGCGGGTGACGGCGACGAGGTGCCGCCCATCGTCGACGCGCACGCGCCCCACGTCGTGCTGATGGACCTGCGGATGCCGCGGGTCAACGGGATCGTGGCCACCCAACGGCTGCGGGCACGCCCACGGCCCCCGGAGGTGATCGTGCTGACCACGTTCGACACCGACGAGAACGTGGTGCGCGCGCTGCGCGCTGGTGCGAGCGGCTTCCTGCTCAAGGACACACCGCCGCCGCAGATCGTCGAGGCGGTCCGCCGGGTCGCCGCGGGCGAGCCGATCCTGTCGCCGGCCGTCACCCGGCGGCTGATGGCCCGGGTCACCGCGGAGGCGGGCGACGCCGACCGCGCGGCCCGCACCCTGCGCGCCCTGAGCCCGCGCGAGCACGAGGTGGCGCTCGAGCTGGCCCGCGGCCGGTCGAACGCCGAGATCGCCGCCGGCCTCGGCATGACCGTGGCCACCGTCAAGGCGCACGTGTCGCACGTGCTCACGAAGCTGGACCTGGGCAACCGCACGCAGGTCGCGCTCCTCGTGCACGACGCCGGCCTCGCCTGAGGCGCCGGAGACCGGAAAACCGGTTGCGGGGGGCCGTAACGTCGACCGACGTGCTCAGGCCCTACCTCCGCCTGGTCAGGGCAGGCTTCCGCCGCCACTCCACCTACCTCGCCGCAAGCCTCGCCGGTCTGTTCACCAACACCGTCTTCGGGCTCCTGCGGGTCGCTGTGCTGCTCGCCGTCGTCGGGGAGACCGGCAGCGCCGCGGGCTACGACGCGGCCGACACCGGCACGTTCGTCTGGCTGGGGCAGGGGCTGCTCGCGGTGGTCCTGCTCTGGCCGGACCGGGAGCTCGCCCTGCGCGTGCGGTCCGGGGACATCGCCGTCGACCTCTCCCGGCCCTGGAACCTGCAGGTGGCGCTCCTGGCGCAGGACCTCGGCCGCGCGGGGCACGCCGTGCTGGTCCGGCTCGCCCCGCCGGTGGCGTTCGGCGCGCTCGTGCTGCCGTTCCGCTGGCCGGAGAACCCGTGGTCGGTGCTGCTCTTCGCGGTGTCGACCGCCCTCGCGGTGGTGATCAGCTTCGCGATGCGGTTCCTCCTCGACCTCACCACGTTCTGGCTGCTCGACTCCCGCGGCGTCGCCACCGTCTACGCCTCCGCCACGGGTGTGCTGTGCGGGTTGACGGTCCCCCTCGCCTTCTTCTCCGACACCCTGCGGATCACGCTCTACGCCACGCCGTTCCCGGCCATGCTGCAGACACCGATCGATGTGTTCAGCGAGCGCGGGAACCCGGTCGCCCTGCTCGCCCACCAGGCACTCTGGGCCGCCGTGGCGCTGGCCGCGGGGCAGCTCGTCCTCGCACGGGCCACCCGCAAGCTGGTGGTGCAGGGTGGCTGACCGCACTCCCGTCTACTTGCGGATCCTCGGCTCCCGCGTGCGCAGCCAGCTCGCCTACCCCGTGTCGTTCGGCCTCGACGTCCTCGGGCAGGCACTCGCCCAGGCCGGCGAGCTGGTCGTGATCCTCGCCGTGTTCGCCCAGGTCGAGACACTGGGTGGCTTCGCCCGCGACGAGGTCCTGCTGATCTACGCGCTCTCCGGGATCGCGTTCGGGCTCGCCGACCTCGCCGTCGGGCAGCTCGACGAACTGCCCCGCTGGATCCGCACCGGTGAGCTGGACGTGCTGCTGGCACGGCCGCTCGGGGTGCTCCCCCAGCTCGTCACGAGCGACCTGCAGCTGCGCCGGCTCGGCCGGGTGGCCGTCGGCGTGATCGTGCTCGTCGCGGTGCTCGCCCAGGGGCAGGTGGAGCCGACCCCGCTGAACACACTGCTCGTCCTGGTCACGCCCCTCATCGGCGCGACGATCACCAGCTCGATCTGGGTGGCGACCTGCGCGGTGTCGTTCTGGGTCGTCGAGGGCCGCGAGCTGGCCAACGCGTTCACCTACGGTTCCACCCTCACGACCGCCTACCCGATCACCGTGTTCGGCCCCTGGCTGCGCCGCCTGCTGTGCTATGCCGTGCCGTCCGCGTTCGTCGCGTACTTCCCGACCCTCGCGCTGCTCGACCGCCCCGACCCGCTGGGGTTGCCGCACGCCCTGCGCTACGCCTCGCCACTCGTCGCCGTCGCCGCCGTGGCCGTGGCGGCGCTCGTCTGGCGCACCGCCGTCCGCCACTACCAGGGAACCGGATCATGACCGCTGCTGCGGAGCCCGTTGTCGAAGTCGAGAACCTGCGTCGGGAGTTCACCGTCGGCCGCCGTCGCGCTGGGCGCCGTGTCGTCGCGGTGAGCGACGTCGACCTGCACATCGCGGCCGGTGAGGCCGTGGGCTTCCTCGGTCCGAACGGAGCCGGCAAGTCGACGACGATCAAGATGCTCACCGGGATCCTCGTCCCGACGGCGGGCCGGGTGCGGGTCTGCGGGCTCGAGCCCGCCAGGCAGCGCCGCGAGCTCGCCCGCCACCTCGGCGTCGTCTTCGGGCAGCGCAGCCAGCTGTGGTGGGACCTGCCGTTGCGCGACAGCTTCGCGCTGCTGGGAGCGATCCACCGCGTCCCGGATCCGGAGCACCGCGTGCGGCTGGAGCGCTGCGTCGACGTGCTGCAGCTCGGCCCGTTCCTGGACGTGCCGGTCCGGCAGCTCTCCCTGGGCCAGCGGATGCGCGGCGAGGTCACCGCGGCCCTGCTCCACGGCCCGCGCCTGCTGGTGCTCGACGAACCGACCGTCGGGCTCGACCTGGTGAGCAAGGAACGGCTGCGCACGTTCCTGCAGGAGGTCAACCTGGTCGACGGCGTGACGATCCTGCTCACCACGCACGACCTGCCCGACGTCGAGCGGCTCTGCCGTCGGGTCGTCGTCATCGACTGCGACCCACGGCTGCGCGACGACGGCTGGCGCGGTCCTCGCGATGCCGAGATGAGCGGCGGCCGGGTGGTCGCCGACGACGCCATCGACGCGTTGCGCACCCGCTCCGGCGGCGCCCGCGAGGTCGTGGTCGAGCTGGTGGCACCCGCCGCGCCGCTGTCCGACCTGCCCGGGGTGGCCGAGGTCCGGGTGGAGGCCGACGGCCTGCGCCAACGGCTGGTGTTCGCGCCGGGCGACACCACCGCCGCCGCGCTGATCGCCGCGGTCGCAGCGCGGGTGGAGCTGCGCGACGTCTCCGTCGTCGAGCCGTCCATCGAGGACCTCGTCCGCACGCTCTACGCCCCGCCGTGAGTGGATACGGGTGCTCCCGCACCCCTGTATCCACTCACGGCCCGACGGATGCGGCCACTCCCGGGATCCGCCCGTGCCGGAACGCGTCGACGAACAGGGCGTGGTCGGCCCGCACCTGCGCCGCGTACTCGTGGGCGAACTCCACCACCCACGCGACGAACTCGTCCTCCCGCCCGGACACGACCTGCATGATCGCTTCTTCCGTCTGGAACGGGACCAGCGAGTCGTCGGAGTCGGAGTCGGCGACGCAGTGCACCTTCGCGGTCGCCCGGCCCAGCGAGTCCACCACCGGCGCGATCTCCGCCGGTTCGGTGAGCTCCGACCAGTCCAGGTCCGCCTCGTACGGCGACACCTCGCTCACGACGAACCCCACGCCGGACAGGTCGGTCCAGCCCAGCAGCGGGTCGGCGTGGGCCTGCAGCGCCCGCTGGGAGACCGCCGTGCGGTGCCCGTGGTGCCGGAACGCGCCCGCGACCGCCGGGTCGGTCACCACCCGCGACGGCGCCGCGACGTTGCCCTGCTTCATCGACAGCACCACGTCGTTGTCCAGCGCCTGGTTGTAGCCCTCGATCAGCACCGTGTACGCGGGCAGGCCCGCGCTGCCGATGCCGAACCCGGAGCGGCCCGCCACGTCCTTCACCGTGTAGGCCACCCCGCGCTGCCGCTTGGCCGGCGGGATCGACTCCAGGTAGCGCTCGAACGCGTCCGTGACCGCGGTGCGCTCGGCGTCCTCGAGGCGCCGCAGGCCCGGCACCTCGCGCAGCACCCGGTCGAAGCCCTCCGTCTCGGTGATGCCGTCCAGCAACCCCACGCGGGTGCGCAGCTTCGCCAGCTCCAGCACCTGGTGGACGGCACCCTCGGTGGTGTTCAGGCGCAACGAGAAGCTGCGGTCGTCGGCCTGGTCGACGAAGGTCCGCACCTGGTCCAGGTAGGAGCGCGCGTAGCGCTGCACCAGGATCGTGATGTCGTCGTCGGAGATCGCCTTGCGCCAGCCCAGCAGGGCCATGCTCGCCGCGAACCGGGTGACGTCCCAGGTGAAGTGCCCGATGTAGGCCTCGTCGAAGTCGTTCACGTCGAAGATCAGCACGCCGTCGCCGTCCATGTACGTGCCGAAGTTCTCCGCGTGCAGGTCGCCCTGGATCCAGATCCGGCTGGTCCGCTCGTCCGCCCACGGGTCGTCCCGGAGCGCGACGTCGGCGTAGAACAGGCACGCGCTGCCGCGGTAGAAGGCGAACGGATCGGCCGCCATCTTGCGGAACTTCGTCCGGAACGCAGCCGGGTCAGCCGTCATCAGGTCGGAGAAGGCGTCGACGAGGGTGGCCACGATCCGTTCCGAGCGGTCGGTCATGACCCGATCATGCCTGCGTCAGCCTCCGTTGAGCAGGCTCGCTGTGATCGTCATCGCCAGCGCGGAGATGACGACGCCGAGGCCGCCGTAGCAGAGCACGTCCACGGGGCGGCTGCGGATCGCGAGCAGCCCGACCCGGTCGGTGGGCAGCAGCACCCGCAGCACGGCGGCCACGATCAGCGCGCCGCCGAGCAGCACCGCGCCTTCCCTCCAGTGCTGGGTGAGGGTCCTGACCATGCCCGCGGCCGCGATGAGCAGCACGAACGTCAGCGGTGCGTGCACCGGAAGCCGCGAGCGCAGGTCCGACACCGTCATCCCCCAGCTGCCCGTTCGGCTGCTTCCACCACGTTCGTCAGCAGCATCGCCCGCGTCATCGGGCCGACGCCACCTGGCATCGGGGCCAGCAGCCCGGCCACCTCGGCCACCTCGGGCGCGACGTCGCCGACCAGGCCGATGTCCGTACGCGTGACGCCGACGTCGAGCACCGCGGCACCCGGAGCGACCATGTCCGCGGTGATCAGTCCCTGCACGCCGGCAGCGGCCACCACCACGTCGGCGCGGCGCACCTCGGCGGCCAGGTCCTTCGTGCCGGTGTGGCAGAGCGTCACGGTGGCGTTCTCGGAGCGGCGGGTGAGCAGCAGCCCGAGCGGGCGACCCACCGTCACGCCGCGGCCGACCACGGTGACGCGCGCGCCCTTCAGGTCGACCCCGTAGCGCCGGCACAGCTCGACGATCCCGCGCGGCGTGCACGGCAGCGGTCCCGGCTCGCCGAGCACGAGCCGCCCGAGGCTCACCGGCGCGAGCCCGTCGGCATCCTTCAGCGGGTCGATCCGCTCCAGCGCCGCTCCGGAGTCGAGACCCTTCGGCAGCGGCAGCTGCACGATGAACCCGGTGCAGGCGGGGTCGGCGTTGAGCTCGTCGATGGCCCGCTCGACGTCGGCCTGGCTCGCGTCGGCCGGCAGCTCCCGCTGGATCGAGGTGATCCCGACCTTGGCGCAGTCGCGGTGCTTGCCCCGCACGTAGGAGTGCGAGCCCGGGTCGTCGCCGACGAGCAGCGTGCCCAGCCCCGGCGCGACGCCCGCAGCCTGCAGCTTCTCGACCCGCCCCGCCAGCTCGCCCAGGATCTCCTGCAGCGTGGCCTTGCCGTCCATCACCGTCGCCGTCACGGTGCCCATCCTCCCAGCCCCGGCGATGTCGTCCATCGGCCGGTGCGCCGCCGAGGTGTGCGCCCGCCTCGCTCACACACCGATCGTGGTGCTCGCACACCGACTGCAGTCGGTGCGCGAGCCCAGTAGTCGGTGTATCAGGCGACGCGCAGGCCGTGGGCGGCGGCGAAGGCGATGGCCTGCTCGACGTCGACGGTGGCGCCGGCCAGGCCCGCCTGCACCATCGCGTCCGCGCCGAGCCGGGCGCCCCGCAGATCGGCACCTTCCAGCCGGGCGCGCAGCAGCCGCGCACCCGTGAGGTCGGCGCCCTGCAGGTCGGCCTCCCGCAGGTCGGCCTCCACGAGGTTCGCCTCGCGCAGCCGCAGTCCCGACAGGTCCGTCCTGCGCAGGTCGGCCCGGCCGAGTGCGGCCAGCGTCAGGTCGCAGTCGGTGAACGTGATCGGGCGCAGCCGGCAGTCGATCAGCGAGGTCCCCAGCAGGGAGCAGCCGCGGAACGCGGATCCGCCGAGCGTGGCCCGCACGATCGTGCACGTCCGGAACGCGCTGCCCTTGTGCACGGAGTCACCGAGGTCGGCGCCGGTGAAGTCGCACTCGTCGAATGTGCAGGACTCGGTGACCAGGCCCCGCAGGTCGGCGTCGGCGAAGCTGCAGCGCGAGAACCGGCGCCGCCGCCACGACGAGTCACCCGCCCGCACGTCGGAGAGATCGAGATCGGCGTACTCGCAATCGTCCCCGAAGTCCACCGGGGGACCCTCCCACGGCCCAGCAGCGTCACTGCACACACCCACCGTGCACTCCACACACGGCGGGCCTTGTGTGAAGTGGCTGCTGGGTGTGTGCAGTAGGCGGACCGCGATCACGTCGGGCTGCGGGCGCTGATCCGGGCGGCTATGGCGCGTGCCGTGCGGCCTACCTCCGCGAGGACCGTCTCGTGCAGCTGTGCGTTCAGCTCGGATCTCGGCACGGTCACGGCGACTGCGGCGACCGGGTGGCGCGTGTGGTCGAGGACGGCCGTCGCGATCGAGACGAAACCCGGTGTCACCTCCCCCTCCTCGACGGCGTGGCCGCAACGCCGTGTCTCCGCGAGCAGCCTGCGCAGCGCCGACAGCGAACGGGGGCCCTCGTCGTGGCGGGTCACGAAGGCGTCGGGCTGCGGGAACAGCGCCCTCACCTGGGCTGCGGGCAGGGCCGCGAGCATCGCCCGCCCGCTCGCGGTGAGGTGGGCGGGCAGCCGGACCCCGACGTCGGTGACCAGCGGCGGGCGGCCCGGCGCGCGCTCCTCGATCACGTAGACGGCCTCCCTGCCGTGCAGCACCGCGAGGTGCGCGGTGTGCGCCGTGACGTCGACGAGCCGGGCGAGCGGCACCCGGGCCACGCGTTGCAGCGGCGCCTGCCGCGCGTATCCGGTGGCGAGCTCGTAGGCCGCCACCCCGAGGCCGTAGCGGCGCTCGTCGGAGAGGTGCACGACGAATCCCTGGTCCACCAGCGCGCCGAGCAGCTGGTACGCGGTGGATCGGGGGAGGTCGAGGTCGCGGGCGATCGCCGCGGCGGGCAGCGGACCGGCCTGCCGGGCCAGGTGGCCGAGGATCGCCAGCACCTGCTCGGCCGCGGGGACCTTCGCCGGACGGGGCACGGCGGCGACCGTAGCAACTGTCCGGGATCCCGGACACCTATGCGTGTGCAGCCATGGTGGAACGGGCCGCCGCGGGTGTCCCATGCAGGGAGTTCTCATCGGCGAGAGGAACACCGTGGAAGGCGCCCGACCGGTCCGAGCCGCACGCGGCACGGCACTCACAGCCCGTTCGTGGCAGACCGAGGCCCCGCTTCGGATGCTCTGCAACAACCTCGACCCCGAGGTAGCCGAGCGGCCCGACGACCTCGTCGTCTACGGCGGCACCGGCCGCGCGGCCCGCGACTGGCGCTCGTTCGACGCCATGGTCGCCACGCTCACCACGCTCGCCGACGACGAGACGATGCTCGTGCAGTCCGGCCGTCCGGTCGGGGTGCTGCGCACGCACGAGTGGGCGCCGCGGGTGCTGATCGCCAACTCCAACCTCGTCGGCGACTGGGCGAGCTGGCCGGAGTTCCGCAGGCTCGAGAAGCTCGGGCTGACCATGTACGGGCAGATGACCGCGGGCTCGTGGATCTACATCGGCACCCAGGGCATCCTGCAGGGCACCTATGAGACGTTCGCCGCCGTGGCCGAGAAGCGCTTCGGGGGCACGCTCGCGGGCACCCTCACCGTCACCGGCGGCTGCGGCGGCATGGGCGGCGCGCAGCCGCTCGCCGTCACGCTCAACGACGGTGTCTGCCTGGTGATCGACGTCGACGCCGCCCGGCTGCGGCGCCGCGTCGAGCACCGCTACCTCGACGAGCTGGCCACCGATCTCGACGACGCCGTCGCCCGCTGCGAGACGGCCAGGCGCGAGCGGCGGGCGCTGTCGGTCGGGCTCGTCGGCAACTGCGCACGGGTGCTGCCGGAACTGCTGCGCCGCGGGGTGGAGGTCGACATCGTCACCGACCAGACCTCGGCCCACGATCCGCTGTCCTACCTCCCCGACGGCGTCGACCTCGACGACTGGGACGACTACGCCGCGAAGAAGCCCGAGGAGTTCACCGACCGGGCGCGCGAGTCGATGGCGCGCCACGTCGAGGCGATGGTCGGGTTCCTCGACGCGGGCGCCGAGGTGTTCGACTACGGCAACTCCCTGCGCGACGAGGCCCGCCAGGGCGGCTACGACCGCGCGTTCGCCTTCCCCGGTTTCGTGCCCGCCTACATCCGCCCGCTGTTCTGCGAGGGCAAGGGCCCGTTCCGGTGGGCGGCCCTGTCCGGGGACCCGGCCGACATCGCCGTCACCGACGAGGCCGTGCTCGAGCTCTTCCCCGATCACGACCGGTTGCACCGCTGGATCCGGGCGGCCCGCGAGCGCGTGGCGTTCCAGGGGCTTCCGGCGCGGATCTGCTGGCTGGGGCAGGGGGAGCGCGACCGCGCCGGGCTGCGGTTCAACGAGCTGGTGGCCTCAGGGGCGATCAGCGCACCGATCGTGATCGGCCGCGACCACCTCGACACCGGCTCGGTGGCCTCCCCCTACCGCGAGACCGAGGGCATGGCCGACGGCTCCGACGCCATCGCCGACTGGCCGTTGCTCAACGCGCTGGTCAGCACGGCGTCCGGCGCGACGTGGGTGTCGATCCACCAGGGCGGCGGCGTCGGCATGGGCCGGTCGATCCACGCCGGGCAGGTCACCGTGGCCGACGGCACCGAGCTGGCCGCGGCGAAGATCGAGCGGGTGCTCACCAACGACCCCGCCACCGGCGTCCTGCGCCACGTCGACGCCGGGTACGACACGGCGGCCGAGACGGCGCAGGTGCACGGCCTGCGCGTGCCGATGACCGGGAGCGCCGCGGAGTGAGCCGGATCGAGGCACGCTCCATCGACGTCGTCCCCGACGCCGAGCGGCACGGCTCGCCGCTGAGCCAGTTCACGCTCTGGTTCGGCGCGAACATGCAGATCACGGCGATCGTCGACGGGGCGCTGGCCGTGGTGTTCGGGGCCGACGCGCTGTGGGCGATCGTCGGGCTGCTGATCGGCAACCTCGCGGGCGGCTGCGTGATGGCGCTGCACTCCGCGCAGGGGCCGCGGCTCGGTCTCCCCCAGATGATCTCGAGCCGGGCCCAGTTCGGGGTGTTCGGCGCCGTCGTCCCGCTCGTCCTCGTGGTGCTGTTGTACCTAGGCTTCGCCGCCACCGGCACGGTCCTCGCGGGGCAGGCCGTCAACGAGATCCTGCACGTCGAGGCGCCCGCGGTCGGCATCATCACCTTCGGCGTCCTCACCGCGATCGTGGCGACGCTGGGCTACCGCCACATCCACATGCTCGGGCGCCTCGCCACGGTCGTCGGGATCGTCGGCTTCACCTACCTCGGGATCCGGCTGTTCACCGGGTACGACGTGGGGTCGCTGCTCGGCGTCGTCCCGTTCGAGGCCTCGACCTTCCTGCTCGCCATCTCCCTCGGTGCCGGCTGGCAGCTGACCTTCGGCCCCTACGTCGCCGACTACTCGCGCTACCTGCCCCGCCACACCAGCGAGCGCATGACCTTCCACTCGACGCTCTGGGGGAGCGTGCTCGGCTCGCAGTGGTCGATGACGTTCGGGGCGCTGATCGCGGCCATCCCCGGCACGCAGTTCCTCGACGAGCAGGTGGGCTTCCTCGGCGAGCTCAGCGGCGGTGGCGCCGCGGCGATCGCGATCTTCCTCGTGATCGTGGTGGGCAAGCTGACCGTGAACTGCCTCAACGCCTACGGCGGATTCATGTGCCTGCTCACCACGGTGACGTCCGTGACGCGCGCCGTCCGGGTGTCGCGCCCGGGACGGGTGGCCTTCATCGCGGGGTTCCTCCTGGTGTCGGTGCTGATCGCGCTGCTCGCGTCGGCGAACTTCCTGGACAACTTCCGGCAGTTCATCCTGGCCCTGCTGATGGTCTTCACGCCGTGGAGCGCGATCAACCTGATCGACTACTACCTGGTCTCGCGGGAGCGGGTCGACGTCCCCGCGCTCTACGACCCGGACGCCCGCTACGGGCGGTGGAACCGCGTGGCGCTCGTCTCCTACGGCGTCGGTGTGCTCGCGCAGATCCCGTTCATGGCGCAGGCGCTCTACACCGGTCCGGTCACCGAACTGCTCGGTGGCGCCGACATCTCGTGGATCGTCGGCCTGATCGTCACCGCGGCCGTCTACCACCCGTGGGCCAGGCGGACGACCGACGTGCCTGCCGAGATGATCTACCCGCCCGGCGTCGTCGGGCAGGAGGCGGGTGCGCGATGACCTTCGACGCGATGTGGGCCGAGCTCGAACCGGTCGGCCGCGACGCCCGCTCGGGCGGCTACCGCCGGTTCGCCTGGACGAGCGCCGACGCGGCACTGCGCGGGTGGTTCGCGGGCGCGGCACAGGCCCGCGGGCTGGACGTCACCACCGACCGCGCCGGCAACCTGTGGGCCTGGGCGGGCGACCCGGACGCGGACGGGCCCGGCCTGGTGGTCGGCAGCCACCTCGACTCGGTGCCCGACGGCGGAGCCTTCGACGGGCCGCTCGGCGTCGTCTCGGCCCTCGCCGCGCTCGACGCCCTGCGCGCCCGCGGCTGGGCACCGAGGCGGCCGTTGGGGATCGCGGTCTTCGCCGACGAGGAGGGCGCCCGGTTCGGGGTGGCCTGCGCGGGCAGCCGCATCCTCACCGGCGTGCTCGACGCGGACCGCGCCCGCGCCCTGTCCGACGCCGACGGCACCTCCATGGCCGAGGCGATGGCGGCCGCGGGCCACGACCCGGGCCGGGTCGGAAAGGACGAGGAGACCCTGCGCCGCGTGGGCACGTTCGTCGAGCTGCACGTCGAGCAAGGGCGCGCCCTCGTCGACACCGGGGCGGCCGTCGGGGTGGCCGCCGCGATCTGGCCGCACGGCCGGTGGCGCCTGGACCTGCGGGGACGCGCCGACCACGCCGGCACCACGCTGCTGGCCGACCGCGACGACCCGATGCTCCGGCTGGCCGAGGCCATCGCCGCGGCGCGCTCGGCCGCCACCGAGCACGAGATCCTGGCGACGATCGGGAAGCTCGCGGTCGAGCCCAACGGCGTCAACGCGATCCCGTCGGCGGTCACCGCGTGGCTCGACGCGCGCGGGCCCGGCGAGCCGGACGTCCGGTCCGTGGTCGCCGCGGTCGGCGCGGCCGCGGGCGTCGAGCCGGTCGAGGAGTCCTTCACCCCGTCCACCACCTTCGACGCAGGCCTGCGGGACCGGCTCGCCACCCTCCTCGGCGGCGCCCCCGTCCTCCCGACGGGAGCCGGGCACGACGCCGGGATCCTCGCCGCAGCCGGGATCCCCACCGCGATGCTGTTCGTGCGCAACCCGACCGGCGTCTCCCACTCCCCGCACGAGCACGCCGAGCCCGCCGACTGCCACCACGGCGTCGCCGCCCTGGCCCGCGTGCTGGAGGAGCTGGCGTGACGTACTGGTGCGAGCGGGCCTGGATCGACGGCGGCCCGGTGCCGCGGGTCCGGGTGGTCGTCGCGGACGGCCGGATCACGGACGTCGAGACCGGGGTGGACGCCGCGCCGGGCGACGCACGGCTACCCGGCCTGGTGCTGCCCGGTTTCGCCAACGCCCACAGCCACGCCTTCCACAGGGCGCTGCGCGGCCGCACGCACGACGCCGGCGGCACGTTCTGGACCTGGCGGGAACGGATGTACGCGGTGGCCGCCCGGCTGGACCCGGACACCTACCTCGCGCTGGCCCGTGCCACCTACGCGGAGATGGCGCTGGCCGGCGTCACGTGCGTCGGCGAGTTCCACTACCTGCACCACGGCCCGGGCGGCGCGCCCTACGCCGATCCGAACGCGATGGGCGCGGCGCTCGTCCAGGCCGCGGCGGACGCCGGGATCCGGCTCACGCTGCTGGACACCTGCTACCTGGCCGGCGGGCTCGACGTCACGGGCCACACCCCGCTGGACGACGTGCAGGCCCGGTTCGGCGACCGCGACGCCGCGGCGTGGGCGGCCCGCGTCGACGGTTTCGGCGAGCACGCTCACGCGCGGGTCGGCGCCGCGGTGCACTCGGTGCGCGCCGTTCCGGCCGACCAGCTGGCGGACGTCACGGCGGCCGCCGCGGGTCGCCCGCTGCACGTGCACCTCTCGGAGCAGCCGCGGGAGAACGCGGCGTGCCAGGCGTTCTACGGGCGCACACCCACCGCGCTGCTCGCCGAGCACGGTGTGCTCGGGCCGGCCACCACCGCCGTCCACGCCACGCACCTGTCCGAGGCCGACATCGCGCTGCTCGGTGGATCCGGCACGAACGTCTGCGCCTGCCCCAGCACCGAGGCCGACCTCGCCGACGGCATCGGTCCGTTCCGCGCGCTGCGGGCAGCCGGGTCGCCGCTGGCCGTCGGCACCGACCAGCACGCCGTGGTCGACCTGCTGGCCGAAGCGCGGCTCGTCGAGTGCCACGAGCGGCTGGCCTCCGGCGAGCGGGGCCGCCTCCCGGCCGCCGCACTCGTCGACGCGCTCACGGCGCACCACTGCCTGGGCTGGCCCGACGCCGGCCGGATCGCCCCCGGGCAGCGCGCCGACCTCGTCGCGATCGCGCTCGGTTCGCCCCGCACCGCGGGCGTCGCACCCGAGCAGGTCGTGATGGCCGCGAGCGCCGAGGACGTCCGCACCGTCGTGGTGGACGGCCGCGTCGTCGTCCGCGACCGGCAGCACGTCCTCGGCGACGTGGGCGCGCTGCTCGCCGCCGCCATCGCACCGTTCTGGGAGGGATCGTGAGCACGCTCGTCACGGGTATCCGCGAGCTCGTCACCAACGACGGGTCGCTGGGAGACGGTCCGCTGGGACTGGTGCCCGACGCGGCGCTCGTCGTGCAGGACGGCGCCGTGGCGTGGGTCGGTCCCGCCGCCGCGGCGCCCGCAGCGGACGCGCGCGTGGACGTCGGAGGTCGCGCGGTGCTGCCGGGTTTCGTCGACAGCCACGCGCACCTCGTGTTCGGCGGGGAGCGCTCCGCGGAGTTCGAGGCCCGGATGTCGGGCGTCCCCTACGACGGTGGCGGCATCGCCTCCACCGTGCGCGCCACCCGCGAGGCCGGCGAGAACGTGCTGCGCGCCCGCCTGCGCGAGCTGGTCGCGGAGATGCGGGCGCAGGGCACCACCACGGTCGAGGTCAAGAGCGGCTACGGCCTCACCACGGCCGACGAGGTGCGCGCACTGCGCCTGGCCGGCGAGGTGACCGCCGAGACGACCTTCCTCGGCGCCCATGTGGTGCCCGCCGAGTACACCGGCCGCACCGACGAGTACGTCGCGCTGGTCACCGGGCCGATGCTGGCGGCCTGCGCCCCGCACGCGCGGTGGGTCGACGTGTTCTGCGAGCCCGCGTCCCCGCACGCGTTCGACGGCGACGCGAGCCGCGCGGTGCTGGTGGCGGGCCGGGACGCCGGGCTGGGCCTGCGCGTGCACGGCAACCAGCTCGGGCCGGGCCCCGGCGTGGCGCTCGCGGTGGAGCTGGACGCGGCCAGCGTCGACCACTGCACGTTCCTCACCGACGCCGACGTCGACGCGCTCGCGTCCGGCGACACGGTCGCGACGCTGCTGCCGGGCGTCGAGTTCTCGACCCGCCAGCCCTACCCGGACGCCCGCCGCCTGCTCGACGCCGGCGTCACGGTGGCACTCGCGACCGACTGCAACCCCGGCACGTGCTTCTCGTCGTCCATGGCGCTCTGCGTGGCACTGGCGGTGCGGGAGATGCGGATGACGCCCGCCGAGGCGGTCCGGGCCGCGACCGCCGGGGGCGCGGCCGCGCTCCGTCGCAGCGACGTCGGCCACCTCGGCATCGGCGCCCGCGCCGACCTGTGCGTCCTGGCCGCGCCGTCCTACCGGCACCTGGCCTACCGGCCCGGCGTGCCGCTGACCCGCACGCTGGAGCTGCCCGCCTGAGCCCCGGCTGGCACACCGACTCCGCCACTCACGCACCGACTACGTCGCTGGCACACCGACTGCAGTCGGTGCGTCAGCGCCGAAGTCGGTGTCTCACGCCGAAGTCGGTGTCTCACGCCGAAGTCGGTGTGTCAGGGGCCGCCGGGACCGTGTCGCCTTCGCACACCGATTGTGGTGCTCACACATCGACTGCAGTCGGTGTGTCAGGACACGAGTCGGTGTGCGGGCGCGTCAGCGGAAGTCGCGCGACTTCACCGGCACCGTGAGGGCGAGCTTCTGCAGCCGGTCGGCCACCAGGTTCAGCACCCCCTCCGGGCTGCGCTCCAGCCGCCCGCGCACCAGCAGCGCCGAGCTACTGACCGCCACCGTGCGGTAGCGCGCCCACAGCCCCTCCGAGCAGGTGACGTTGAGCATGCCGCTCTCGTCCTCCAGGTTGACGAAGGTGACGCCGCGAGCGGTCGCCGGCCGCTGCCGGTGGGTGACGAGCCCGCCGACCAGCACCCGCGGCATGACGTGCTCGGAGTCGCCGGGCGGGACGGCGCGACCGATCGCGTCGAGGCCGTCGATGCGGACGGCGCCGAGGCCGTCGAGCCGCTCACGCAGGTGCTGCATGGGGTGGGCGCCGGGCGAGACACCGGTGGCCCACACGTCGGCGGCGGTGAGCTCCACGTCGGTGAGCCCGGGCAGCGCGGGGGCCTCCATCCCGACGGCGGTGCCCGGCAGCTGCTCGGGTCGCACGGCCGCCACCACCCCGGCCGCCCACAGCGCGGAGCGGCGGTCGATCCCGAAGCTGCCGAACGCGCCCGCCGTGGCCAGCGCCTCGGCCTGCGGCACGGTGAGCCGCACGCGTCGGGCGAGGTCGGCGAGGTCGCGGTAGGGACCGCCGCGGTCGCGCTCGGCGTCGATCTGCCCGGCCAGCTCCTCCCCGATGCCGCGGACCTCCGCGAGGCCGAGCCGGATGGCCTGCCCGCCCGCGGAGAGCGGGTCGGGCTGCAGCACGGCGTCGGCCCGGCCGAGGTTGACGTCGGCGCCGCGGGTGAGCACCCCGTGCCGGCGCGCGTCGGCCACCAGCGACTGGGGTGAGTAGAAGCCCATCGGCTGGGAGTTGAGCAGCGCCGCGCAGAACGCGGCCGGGTAGTAGTGCTTGAACCAGGCGCTGTAGTAGACCAGCGAGGCGAAGCTGATCGCGTGGCTCTCCGGGAACCCGAAGTTGGCGAACGCGATCATCTTGCGGAAGATCCCGTCGGCGACCTCACCGGTGATGTCGTTGGCCGCCATGCCGGCGAAGAAGCGGTCGCGCAGCCGCTCCATCTTCTCCTCCGAGCGCTTCGAGCCCATCGCGCGGCGCAGCTCGTCGGCGTCGGCGGCGGAGAAGCCGGCGACGTCCACCGCGATCTGCATGAGCTGCTCCTGGAACAGCGGCACGCCCAGCGTCTTCTCCAGCGCGCCCTTGAGCAGGGGATGCTCGTAGTCCCAGTCCTCCAGCTCGTTGCGCCGCCGGACGTAGGGGTGCACCGAGCCGCCCTGGATCGGGCCGGGCCGGATCAGCGCCACCTCCACGACCAGGTCGTAGAACTTGCGCGGCTTCAGCCGGGGCAGCGTGGCCATCTGCGCGCGGGACTCCACCTGGAACACCCCGACCGAGTCGGCGCGCGCGAGCATCGCGTAGACGGCTTCGTCGGTGGGCTGCAGCTCGTGCAGCCGGACCCGCCTGCCGTGGTGCTCGGCGACGAGGTCGATCATCAGGTGCAGGGCGGTGAGCATGCCCAGCCCGAGCAGGTCGAACTTGACCAGGCCGGCGTACGCGCAGTCGTCCTTGTCCCACTGCACGACGGTGCGGCCGGGCATCCGGGCCCACTCGACGGGCACCACCTCCGACACCGGCCGGTCGCAGATGACCATGCCCCCGGAGTGGATGCCGAGGTGGCGCGGGAATCCGAGCAGCTCGTTGGCCAGCCCGACGACCTGGTCCGGCATTCCCCCGGGTGCCGTGGCGACCGGGCCGCCCCACTGCTCGATCTGCTTGCTCCACGCGTCCTGCTGGCCCGGCGAGAACCCCAGCGCCTTCGCCATGTCCCGCACGGCCGAGCGCGGCCGGTAGCTGATCACGTTGGCCACCTGGGCGGCGCAGCCGCGCCCGTGCGTGGCGTAGACGTACTGGATCACCTCCTCGCGGCGGCCGGACTCGATGTCGAGGTCGATGTCCGGGTAGCCCTCCCGGGCCGGGGACAGGAACCGCTCGAACAGCAGGCCCATCTCCACGGCATCGACGTTGGTGATGCCCAGGGCGTAGCAGACGGCCGAGTTGGCCGCCGAGCCCCGGCCCTGGCAGAGGATGTCCACGCGCCGGCAGAACTGGACGATGTCGTGGACGATCAGGAAGTAGCCGGGGAAGTTCTTCTGCGTGATGATCTCGAACTCGCGCCGCACCGTCTCGATGGCCTCGGGGTGCTCGGCGTGGCTGCCGTAGCGCTGGGCCATCCCGCGCCGGATCAGCTCCCACAGCCAGCTCGCCTCGTCGTGCCCCGGCGGCACCGGGAACGGCGGCAGGTCCGGCGCCACGAGGCGGATCGGGAACGCGCAGGTGGTGCCGATGTCCGCGGCCCGCGCCACCGCGCCCGGGTAGCGGGCGTCGAACCGCGCGGCCATCTCCGCGCCGGAACGCAGGTGGGCGGTACCGGCCGCCGGGAGCCAGCCGTCGGCCTCGTCGAGGCTGCGCCGCGCCCGCACCGCGGCCAGCGCCGTGGCCAGCCGGAACCGGCGCGGCGTGGCGTAGTGCGCCGCCGTGGTGGCCACCGTGGGCAGGCCGGCGTCGCGGGCGAGCTCGGCGAGCGCGTCGTTGCGCTCGGTGTCGGTGGGCAGCGCGGCGTGGGTGAGCTCGACGGCCACGTGGTCGGCGCCGAACCGCTCGACGAGCCGGCGCAGCTCCTTGCCGGCCGCGTCGCGTCCGCCCGTGCGCAGCGCCTGCTGCACGCTGCCCTTGCGGCAGCCGGTGAGCACCACGACCTGCCCCGCGGTGTCGGCCACCACCTCGTCGGGGTCGTAGACCGGGCGCCCCTTCTCCTGCCCGCGAAGCTGCGCGGTGCTGATCGTGCGGCAGAGCGCGCGGTAGCCCTCCGGGCCGCGCGCGAGCAGCAGCAGGTGGCTGCCCTCCGGGTCGGCCACCCCGTTCTGCGCGGCGGACAGCCCCAGGGACAGCTCGGTGCCGAAGGCCGTGCGCACGCCCAGCTCGGCCGCGGCCTCGGCGAACCGGACCACCCCGTACATGCCGTCGTGGTCGGTGAGCGCGATCGCGTCCAGGCCCAGCCGCGCCGCCTGCTCCACGAGTTCCTCCGGGTGGCTCGCGCCGTCGAGGAAGCTGAAGTTGGAGTGGCAGTGCAGCTCGGCGTACGGCACGCGCTCGCCGGGCTCGCCGACCGGTGGCGCCACGTAGGGCTCCCGCTTGCGCGACCACGCCGGACCGTCACCGCCGTCGGGCGGACCCGCGAGGTTCGGCACGTCCCGCGTGCGCCCCGACAGCGCCGCTTCCAGCTCGTTCCACGAGACATCCGGATTGTTCCAGCCCACCGGAAGAGTCGAACACGTGTTCGATGATCGGCTCAAGGGCCTGAGGAGGGAACCACCTCACACGACCGACTGACGCCACCTTGGAGCCTTACTGCTGTCCAGCCGACGAGAAATCAGCAGTACGGCTCCAAGGTGGCGTCAGTGATCGCGTCTGCTGCCCTCAGCATCTGCACACCTGCCGGTTGCAGGCCTATCGCCGTGGCCAGCAGTCCTGTCGACACGCGCTCGATCACGCCCCACTCCCAGATCGCCACCGGGTCGCACCCGGTGCGCGCGGCGAGCCAGCGGGCACGTTCGCGCGGGTCGCCCGCCATCAGCTCGACCGGGTCCTCCCGCATGAGGACCCCCAGGTCGTACTCGGGCTCGGCCAGCAGGCCGTCCGGGTCGACGAGCGCGAAGCCGCCGTCCCGGGTCTGCAGGGTGTTCCACCGGTGGACGTCGCCGTGCACCAGTACCGCCCGTTCCGGCGAGTGAGCGGCGATGCGCCGTTCCGCGCAGGCCAGCGCGTGGTCGACGGCCGCGCGGGAGCAGGGCGCGTCGAGCTGCGCCCACATCGCCTCGATGTGCTCGACGAGCCACCACCCCTTCTCCGCGCCCGTGCGCAGGTCCGCGCCCGGGGCCGGACGCCACAACCGGACCACCAGGTCGCACATGACCTCCAGGCGGCGTTCGAGCGGCACGCCCAGCTCGTACAGCGACGGCCCGAGCCGGTCGAGCAGCAACGCGCTGCGCTCGACGTCGGACGCGAGCAGCCGCACGCACCCCGCGCCGTCCGCGAGCCGGAGCACCGTGATCTCGTCCGCCGCCAGGCCCGGCCGCGGGACCAGCAGCTTCAGCACCGCAGGAGTGCCGTCGGCGAGCACGGCCTCGGCGACGTAGGCCTCTGTCGGGTCGCCGAACGCGCGCCCGACAGTGATCCCCCAGTCCCCCGCCAACCCGGCGACCAGGTCGGGGAGCTCGCCGAGCCAGGCGCCGACACCCGCCTGCAGAGCCTTGGCCCGTACGACCTCGGGCACGTCCATGCGGCGGACCGTAGTGAGTGGCGCCCGCGACCGCGACGCAGTTGGCTCGAGTCCCCACCCGAACGGTTGCCGGCTCGCCGTCGTGGTGCGGGCCGTCAGGCCGCAGGCAGCGAGAGGTGCTCGTCGAGCGCCCGCAGGAGCGACGCCTTCGGCCGCGCCCCCACGACCTGCGTGACCACCCGCCCGCCGACGTAGAGGCTGAGCGTCGGCATCCCGAGCACCCCTGCGTCGCGCGCCGTGGCCGGGTTCGCGTCGACGTCGAGCTCGGCGACGACGAGCCGCCCCGCCAGCTCCTCGGCGAGCTCGCGCAGCACCGGCTTGATCATCTTGCACGGCGGGCACCAGTCGGCGGTGAAGTCGAGCAGCACCGGCAGTTCGGCGTGCAGCACCAGCTCCTCGAACGTGGCGTCCGAGACGGAGAGGATCATCGGTTCTCCCAGGTTTCGTCGGGTGTCACCGCGCACCGCGGGACGGGCGGATCGCCGAGCTGGGCCACGAGCTCGCGGCGCACGGCCGACAGCCGCGCCATCCACTCGTCCACCTCGGCGAGCTTGCGGCGCTGGACGGCGCGCGAGTCCGGGCAGCTCGCCCCCGTGGGATGCCCGGCCCGTAGGCACTCGACGAACGGGCGCGTCTCGTCGAGCGCGAACCCCAGCTCGACAAGCGACCGGATCTCGGCGACCACCTGCAGGTCGCGCTCGTCGTAGTCGCGGTAGCCGTTGGCCCGCCGCCGCGCCTCGAGCAGTCCCAGCTCCTCGTAGTGGCGCAGCGCCCGGGTGCTCACCCCGGCGCGTCGCCCCAACTCACCGATCCGCACGTCAGCGACGCTAGACCTTCACGTCGACGGCAACGCCAGGCTCACCCAGCGCTCGGGCGACAGCGCTCGGCGGCGAGGGCGGCGGCCGGCTCAGCCTCGGCCGCGTCAGGCGCGGATCCGCGCGATCGACACAGGCGAGTTCCGCACCGTCCTCGGCGAGCTTGATGACCCACTGAGCCCGGACAGCCCAAATTTCTTCCAGCGTCCTCTTCGTCTACCGACCCGGGCCAGAATTTTTCGAGTCCGACTCGTCGAACTCGATCCGCAAGGAACTACGAAAAGCCCCTCGCCCATCGGGAACCTCATGGCGGTCACTCGACGAAACAGGGCCATCGGGCAGCACGGTGATCGCACGCCACCGATACCCGTCCTGCGAGGTGACCTGCTCGAACGTGAATTCAACCTGCTGGCCAACAGCAAGCTCTGCAGGTGAACGCATGTCTATGTGCGAATATAGGACCCAACATCCACCTGGCGTCTCCGGCGATTCAATGACTCCCCATCCATCGTCGCGATGCCACTCCCGGACAACCCCGCGTACCATTATGCCCCCAAATATTCGATGAGCGCCGGACAGCTGCAGGATTACTCAACCACGTCGATGGACGATCAGACCATCCTGGCAGATCCAGCGAACGTGATCGACCCAGCCCCGCCAGGCCCGATGTTGTGACGGAACGTGAGGTAGTCCTGGAAGTCAACCTGTACGCCGGCATCGACGCCACTCATCGTACCGTGGAAGAGGTAGTCGGACGGCTCGACGTGCGGAGAGTTCCGCGGCTGCCGCACCCCGTTGATGAAGTACCACAACCCCGTCTCCGTGACCGGGCCAACGATGATCATGCGCACCTGCGAGGAAATCCGGTACGTCCACCTCAGCTGCCTCCGATCGCAGATCCGCTCGATGCGTGCTCGCCCGTTCTCGTCCGCAGGACTGAAGACTGCGCCACAGTCCATGTCCACCGGCCCATCGACCTGCTGCTCGTGGCGGAGCATGCCGCGAAGCTCTTGCTCATACCGGGCCACCTGCGCGGCCGTGAGGGGCCGGTCCATGACCAGCTCGAGCCTGTAGGAGCCCGTCGACACCTCGACTCGATCCACAGGAGCCGCCAACTCCTGCGCACCCGCGGTCGACGCCCCGAACAGCAAAAGGAACACCACCACCATCACGCTCATCACACGAACCAGTGCACGCACGCTCATTTCTCTCTCTCCCCCCCCCCCCCCCCCCCCCCCCCCCCCCCCCCCCCCCCCCCCCCCCCC
>NZ_NKYF01000024.1 GCF_002262885.1 Pseudonocardia sp. MH-G8
ACGATGACCACGATGCCCGCCGAACTGCTGCGGTCGCTGACCTGGGACCGCGGCAAGGAGCTGTCCGCTCACGCGCAGTTCAAGGTCGACACCGGCATCGCCGTCTACTTCGCCGACCCGCACTCGCCCTGGCAGCGCGGCACGAACGAGAACACCAACGGCCTGTTGCGACAGTACTTCCCCAAAGGCACCGACCTGTCTCGCTGGACCCACGACGAGCTACTCGCCGTCCAGGCGGCGGTCAACAGCAGACCCCGGAAAGTCCTGGTCTGGAAGACGCCAGCCGAAGTTCTCGACGAGCAGCTACGGTCGCTGCACCAAGCCGGTGTTGCAACCACCAGTTGAGCCCAGGCAGTTCACCTCCTGGACCTTCACCGAACGCGCCCGCAGAGCGGGCCTGCTGCCCTCGCTGGGCAGCATCGGCGACCCGTACGACAACGCCGTCGCCGAGGCCTTCTGGGGACGGATGCAGACCGAGCTACTCGACCGCCGGCGCTGGCGCACCCGCGTCGAGCTCGCGAATGCGATCTTCGAGTACATCGAGGGCTTCTACAACCGACGCCGCCGACACTCCGCATTGGAGTGGATGAGCCCCGTACAGTTCGAAACCATCGACCGCCCGTCGGGCCTGATCTCCTCACCGACGTGTCCGTGAAGCGGGGTCAACATCACAGTGTCCGGTGCCAGGGGCCAAGCTCAATGCCAGTGAGCGCGCAACCGGCAGTGCCTCGCCCGCGACATACAGCGATCCAGTGACCACCGCGACACCACGGTCGCGGTGGCGGGCAGCATGGCGGACCGCTGCACCGACGTCGGCCTCGACCTCGACAGTCCGCGCGCCTACCGCTCGCGCGGCAGCGACTAGCGCGCTGACCGGCATTGCCCGGGTTGTGCGAGGCGATGTGCAGATGACCAGACTTGCGGGCCGCACTCCAAGGGCACGCAAGAACGTCTCGGGATCGCGCTCCCCAGTCATGCCGACCACCACGGTGGAAGCAGGCCCGGCGAACCGCTCGCGCAACCCGCGGGACAGGGCGGCGGCTGCCGCGGCGTTGTGTGCCCCGTCCACGACGAGAGGACCCGGAGCGTGCACGAGCTCGAACCGCCCCGGGGCGTGCGTCGCAGCGAACACGTCCCGGACCACCTGGTCGTCCACCGCCGCGCCGAGCCACGTCTCTGCCGCGGCCAGCGCCACGGAGGCGCTGGCCGTCTGCCACGGCGCGAGCAAACGCAGGAAGACCTCGTCGTACGTCGCGGCTGGTGTGAACAACGACACCGATCGCCCGGCCGCCACCGGCGAGTCAGCAATGACACCGAAGTCGTGACCGGTGATCAGCAGCAAGGACGGGCAGCGCGCCTCGAACGGCGGGTGAATCGCCGCGTCCGGCTCACCGAGCACCACGGCCGCTCCCGCCGGGACGGCACCGGCTTCGGCAATTGCGTTGTCCCACAGGGTTGCGCCGAAGTACTCGACGTGATCGATCCCCACCGACGTGACCGCCACGACCCGAGCGCCGAGCGCGGTGGTGGCGTCGCCGCTGCCGCCGAGGCCAGTCTCGACCACCGCGACATCGACACCCTGGTCGGCGAACCAGCGGACGGCGGCCGCGGTCATCAGCTCGAACCAGCTCGGCGGCTTCGATCCGTCCCGCTCATGCTCGACTACCGGGCGGAGCACGGACGCAAGTTCCTCATCGGTGATCGTGGTGTCCCCGATGACGATGCGCTCGTGCGGCACATCGAGATGAGGACTGGTGTACAGCCCTACCCGAAGACCACTGCGCTCCAACAGCCGGGCGAGGACCCGAGCAGTCGTCGACTTGCCGTTCGTTCCGGCCACGAGCACCACCGGTAGCTGACGCTCGGGATGGCCCAGCACGCCGAGGAGCCGCTCCATGGCGCCGAGGTCAGGGCGCGGCAACACCGACCCACCAGGCGGGATGCCCACTCCCGTTTCACGGTTGACGTGAGCATCCAGCCATGACCAGACCGATGTCCGCGACTGCCCCTGCTCCACGGTGCGAGATTCTAGGCTCTTCGACTTTAGGCGGGCACCGTCGGATTCCTCGCTGACAATCGGCGGGTCTGCCGGGTGCAGTGCAACCGTACCCGGCGCCAGTAGTTGTCCCGGTTCCGGAATCCGCAGGCGGCGGCCGCGGGCCGCTGCTTGTCACGTTGCTCGGGGTGGCGGCGTTCGCGCTGGCCTACACGCTGTTCGCCGTGGCCGGGCCCGAGCTGGTCGTGCTCACGGTGGCGTTCGCGTACGCGGGGGTCGGGATCGGCTGCGCCGAGACCGCCGAACACGCCGCCATCGCCGCCACCGCGCCGCCTGGGCTGCGCGGGTCGGCGTTCGGAATGCTCGCCACGGCAGGCCGGTGGCAACGTCGCCGCCAGCGCCGTCGCCGGGCTGCTCTACACCTTCGCCTCCCCGAGCGTCGCGTTCGGCCATCTCGTCGCCTGGATGGTCGTCGCGCTCGCGGTGCTCGGCTGGTCGCTGCGCACGTGAGGGCGCATCGCGTCATCGTGCGGTCACCGAGGCCGACGCGCGGGTGTGGTGGGCGAGGACGGCGTGCGGGTCGTCCCCGAGTCGCTACCGGGGCCTGACGTACACGGTGGACGGGTGGAGCTTCGGTACGGCGTGCAGCAGCCGGTGCTCGGTTGTGTGGCGACGTCGTGGGCCGCGCTGCGCAGCACGACCGGGATCACCACGGTGATGAGCAGGCCGATGATCAGGTCGACCAGCGGCAAGCCAACGAGCACGCCCGGCGCGGCGGGGACGACGGCGAGGGGGTGAGGACGTCGGTGCGGGCGTGCAGGCCGTCGGCGACGAGCGCGGCCGACCTGTTCCGACGCCCGACCCGGATCCGGTAGACCGCGGCAAGCTCGTTGCCGGCGGACCCGATCGACCCTCCGCCAGCTCGACATGACCCCCGACGAGCTCGCCGTCACGTCCGCAGCGGCGGCCTCGACCTCACCACCGGCGATGTGGCCGAGCTGGCCGTACGCCCACCACGCCCGCTGGCCGACTGGCTCGCCGGCCCAGGTGCACTCCGGCCGATGCAGGCGCGAGGGCAGCTCAGCTGACCGGCAGACCGACCAGCCCGGCTCCCAGCCCGAGCAGAGCGCACACCCCGAGGACCCGCAGTACCGGCCATCGCGCCCCGAACACCAGCCCGGCGGCGACGACGGCGATCCCGAGCGCGACCGGACGCAGCGACGCGACGTCCGGCACCGTCGCCACGAACGGGCCGGCCGCCACCACCGGGGTGGTGGCGAACAGGGTCGCGGCGGCGAAGAACACCGCCAGGTGCGCGATCACCCCCACCACCGCGGCGGTGATCCCGGCCAGCGCCGCCGCCAGACCCCGGTGTGCGCGCAGCGCCTCGATGTAGGGGGCGCCCAGGAAGATGAACAGGAAGCTCGGCACGAACGTCACCCACGTCACCAGCACGGACGCCAGCACCCCGGCCACCCACGGATCGAACGGCCCCGGGTCGGCGTACGCGCCGAGGAACGCCACGAACTGCACCACCATGATCAACGGACCGGGGGTGGACTCGGCCAGCGCCAGCCCGCGGACCATATCCCCCGCGCTCACCCACCCGTAGGTGGACACCGCCTGCTGCGCGACGAACGCCAGCACCGCATACGCCCCGCCGAAGGTGACCAGCGCCGTGCCGCCGAAGAACACACCCTGCGTGGTGAAGACGCTCCCCACCCCGGTCACCAGCGCCACCACCCCCACCGGCGCGGTCCACAGCAGCAGGCCGATCCCCAGCAGCCGCACCGTCCGCCGCATCGAGGGTCGCTCGGCGTGCAGGTGATCATCAGGCACCAACGGTGCAGCACCCTCCGAACCGGGGTCGTGCCCGGCCGGTCGGGTCAGGGTCGGGATCCGTCGCCCCGCCAGCAGCCCCACCACGGCAGCGCCGCCGACGACCACCGGGAACGGCACGGCGAACCCGGCCAGCGCGACGAACGCGGCCACCGCCAGCACCACCAGTACCGGATGGGTCAGCGCGCGCCGCCCGACCCGCACCACCGCCTGCACCACCACCGCGACCACCGCGGCTCCCAGGCCGGTGAACAGCGCCGCGACCGCGGTGGTGTCGCCGAACTCGACATACAGTGCCGACAACGCCAGCAGGGCGACCATCCCAGGCAGCACGAACAGCACCCCGGCGGCCACCCCGCCGCGCAGCCCGTTGAGCAGCCAGCCCACGTAGATCGCTAGCTGGTGCGCCTCCGGGCCGGGGAGCAGCATGCAGTAGTTCAACGCGTGCAGGAACCGGCGCTGCCCGATCCAGCGCCGGTCATCCACCAGCGCCCGTTGCATCACCGCGATCTGCCCCGCCGGACCCCCGAAGGTCTGCAACGAGATCGCGAACCACGCCCGCACCGCCGACCCGAACGGCACCACATCACCGTCGGAGCGCCCCGGCCCACTAGGGGACGCCACCACCGGAGATGCCGCAGGCCCGGAGGTGATGTCCGGCGGCCCGGTCCGGGCGCCGGGGGTCGGGTCGTCGGCGGGGTGGGTCATCGTTCTCCTTGTCAGGGGGCAGGGCGGGGTCGGGGTGGTCAGGCCGGGGGCCGGTCGAGCAGGGTGGCCCGGCGGAAGTACTCGTAGAGCCCGTCGAACACCGGTCTAGTCACAGCCAGCACCGCCGCGTCGTCACACACCATCGACAGCCCGCGCAGCACCACGTCCAGACCCGCCGCCTCGGGGGCGTCGAAGAGGCCGTCCTCCAGGTCGGCCTCGTGCACGATCCGCGCCAGCGACCACAGCACCGGGTCGGCCAGCCCGTGATGACGCAGGATCGTCTCGAAGGAGCAGTCGGCGCCCTGGTGCCCCAGCACCACACCGCGCATGTCGAACGGTGTCGCGTCCCCAGGGACCTGTTCGGGATCGTCGACGAACACGAACTCGGCATCCTCGTCGACGGCACGGCGGATCAACCAGGCGCACGCCGCACGGTCGATGTGCACCCCGGCCCGGGTCGCCCACCTCATCGACCTGCCTCCGCCGCAACGTCGGTCCGGGCGTCGATATCGGCGGCCAGCGCGGCCACCGCTGCCCGGGCCGCCGCCCGGGCCGGGCCGGGGAAGTAGTCCCGCCGCTCCACCCGCCGCAGTTCGGCCCGCACCCTGCGCAGCGCCCCCACCCGGCCCGGCGCCGCCCGGTCCGGGTCCGCGGTCGCCTGCCGCACTGTGTCGACCAGCCGCACGTACTCCTCGTCCCGAGCCGCACGCATCCGCTCCGCCAGCTCCCGCGCCTGCCGCGCCGCGCCCGGCCAGGCCACCCACACCATCGCCGAGCCGCCGACCCGCACCACGTCCTCGGCCACCCACTCCAGGTGCTCACGGGTCCGGGCGTCCGCCGGCAGCGCCACCACCCCGTCCCCCACCTGCGCAACCCCCAACGCCTTCAACCGTCGCCACACCGCGATCCGCGGCGTTGACGGCTCCCGAGGCACCCGGTAGCACAGCAGCACCCACTCGCCACCCGCTGTCATGCAACCATGGTTACAGCAGTATTGCTGTCGTCGTCAAGGTGCGCCCGCGCAATCGGCGGACGTTGCATCCGTGATGGGACCGCACGTACCGGCGAAAGTCGTCATCTGTCGTCGGGATCCGTGCCTGAGCTTCGACTGCCGAATCAGGCGGGTCGCCATCGACGCTCAGCTCTCGACCCGGCGCTCAAGACGAGATGCTGAGCGGACATGTCGTTCGCCAGCCGCCGCGCCTACAACGCGAACCGCGCTTCACGTCGCAGGGCGTGGACGTAGTGGTCAAGACGGTCCTCGGTACCGAACCCCCACCACGTCCTCGGGCAGCAACGCATTGACCACGGATACGCCACGCTGCGACCACGGATCGATCGGGATCTGTCGGGGAGGTGGTTGATCCACCTCCCACAGCTAGCCTGCGGGCCGGACAAAACAACGTGGTTGTGCCGTGATCGACCGCGATGCGACCGGCGCAAATACCGGCGATCCCTCATGGATGAGCCCGCGAACCCGGTCATGACCGCGATCGACCACACGAAGCAACGCAGCCACAGCAACGGCCGCGAACTCTCCGGATAGAGGCACATCATTTCGGAGGAATCGATGGAAGGTCAGCCGCACCAGCTGTGGGGCGTCCATGAGGTCGCCACCTACCTCGGCGTTCCCGTCGCCACTCTCTACCAATGGCGCCACCGCGCGTACGGACCCCGAGGCCGTCGCGTTGGCCGCTATATCCGCTACGACCCTGACGATGTCCGCAGCTGGTTCAGCGACCAAAGCGAGACGGTCACGTGATCTCCCCCGCCGCGGCCTCGCGCGGCCCGTTCCGGCGAGGCCGCCTGCCGACGCACGTCGGGTAGCCGATGGCCACCGTCGACGACAACTGGTACGCACTGATCAAGCGGCCGGACGGGACCACGCAGAAGGTCCCCACATCGCGCCACGGTGTCGGTTCCCGGTGGCTGGTCCGATGGCGCGACGACGCGGGCACACCCCGTAAGAAGTCCTTCGCCCGCAAGGCAGACGCCGAACGCGCCGCGGCCGAGATCGAGACCGAACTGGCACGAGGGACCTACCTCGACCCGGACGCCGGCATGATCCGCTTCCGCGACTACGCCGAGCAGTGGAGACAGGCGCAGTTCTCCGACCCTGGAACCACCTACCAGGTCGGGATCAGGTTCCGGCTCCACGTCTACCCGACGTTGGGGCACCTGCCCCTGCGCACCATCACCCCATCCTTCATCCGCCAGTGGACGAGCGGCCTGCGGATGGCGCGCAGCTACCAGCGCACGATCTTCGCCAACGTCTCCCAGGTCTTCAACGCCGCCATCGCCGACGACCTCATCGCCAAGAACCCCTGCCAATCCGGGACCGTTCGCAAACCGGTCCCTGACCCGCGCACGATCATCCCGTGGCCAGCGCGGTGGGTCGCCGACGTCCGCGAAGCCCTTCCCGCCCGGTACGCCGTCCTCGCCACACTCGCCGCAGGCGCGGGACTGCGACAGGGCGAGATCCTGGGCCTCACCCCCGACGACATCGACACCCGGCAGGGGACGGTCCATGTTCGACGGCAGGTCAAGCTCACGGCCAGCAACCAGCCGTACCTCGCCCTGCCGAAGGGCCGAAAGACCCGGTCGGTTCCCGTTCCCGCATCGGTGATCGACGCGGTCCTCGACCAGATCACGGACCACCCCGCCCGGACGCTGACATTGCCGTGGGACCGACCCGACGGAGACCCGCTCACCGTCTCGCTGGTTTTCACCAGCCGGGAGTCCACGCCGGTGAACCGGCACTACTTCAACGCGAAGATCTGGAAGCCGGCCCTCGTCGTCGCCGGTGTCCCGCCGACGCGGGACAACGGCTGCCACGCGCTGCGGCACTACTACGCGAGCGTCCTGCTCGACGGCGGCGAGTCCATCAAGACGGTCAGCGAACGCCTTGGCCACGCCGACCCAGCGTTCACCCTGCGCACCTACACCCACCTCCTCCCCAGCAGCGAGAGCCGAACGAAGGAGATCATCGACTCGGCACTGCCGGCGCTCCCCCGGCGTCCCGGGCCGCGCCCATGTGCCACAGATGTGCCACGATCTTCGAGATGATGTTCATCCGCGCAGGTCAGCGCAATACATAGCGCTCTACTACGACGTCTGATCGGTAGCCCTGCCTGACCTGTGGCAACAGGTCTGGGCAGCATGATCAGGCCGTCAGACTGCGAAGGCCCGGTGTTCCTGTCCTCGGACGGAAAGACCGGGCCTTCGTCGTGCCAGAACACCCGATGGTCCTACGAATCACGGTCAGGTCGGCGTCCAACGCCCGCACGATCCGCCCGCCATGCAGCGCGCCATCGCCCGGCGCGCCCGCTCGACCTCGCCGGCCTCCCGCATCCGCGTATTCGCGAACACGGTCAGGGCGAACCGCGGCAGCGCCCGCTGAGTGACCAGCTGAGTGACTATCGGCCTGTACCGGGGTGGTCGTTCGTGGACGAGCATGGCCACTGTATGACCGTTGAGCTGCGGAAATCCTGTGGTCGGCGGGCACCGACCCTCCTCAGCCGGACATGCTCCGGCCCGCCGGGGTGCTTGACTTGGCCTCATGCGGATCTTCTTCACCGGCGGCAGCGGCAAGGCCGGGCACCACGTCGCGCCCTACCTCGCCTCCCGCGGCCACCAGGTCACCAACGCCGACCTCACCCCGCTCGGCCACCACGACGTCACCGACCTGCGGGTGGACCTCACCGACGTCGGCGAGGTCTACTCGGCGCTGGCCGGCGTCCCGACCCCGGACGACTTCGACGACCCCCGCCCCGAACCGTACGGCGGATCGGCCTACGACGCGGTTGTCCACTTCGCCGCGATCCCCCGCCCGCTGCTCGCCTCCGACCAGGCCACCTACGCGACCAACGTCCTCGCGCACTACAACGTCCTGGAGGCCGCCACCGCCCTCGGCATCCGCAAGATCGTGTTCGCCTCCTCGGAGACGACCTACGGCGTCTGCTTCGCGCGCGGCGAACGCAAGCCCCTCTACGTCCCGGTCGACGAGGAGCACCCGGTCGTCCCCGAGGACTCCTACGCCATGTCGAAGGTCGCGGGCGAGGTGACCGCGCGGTCCTTCCACGCCCGCACCGGCGCCGACGTCTACGGCCTGCGCATCAACAACGTCATCGAACCCCACGAGTACACCGAGCTCTTCCCGGGCTTCCTCGAAGACCCGGCGCTGCGCAGGCGCAACCTCTTCGCCTACATCGACACCCGCGACCTGGGGCAGCTGACGCTGCGCTGCCTGGAGACCGACGGGCTCGGTTACGAGGTCTTCAACGTCGCGAACGCCGACATGTCGGTCGCCGCCACCACGACCGAGATCATCGACCGGTTCTACGACGGGGTGGACGTGCGACGCCCGATGGGCCGCGACGAGACGTTCTACTGCATCGACAAGGCCCGCCGGCTGCTCGGCTACGAGCCGCGGCACTCCTGGCGCGACGTGCTGCCCGACCCGGGAGCCTGACGGGCACCCGCGCTCCCGGCCGGCAACCCGTTCCACCGACGGTGCCACCCACCATCGAGACTTGCGATGCACCGGCCGCGGGTGGGCGACCGCCCACTCGCCAGCGCGCCCGCCGTTTCGACGCCCACCCCTGGCCCCGGTACGGATTGGCGGGTTCGCACAACACACGGTGTGCGCTACTACGACGTGTAGCCGGCCGAAGGGGTGTGACCGCCGGTCTGTCCACCGCGATCCTGGTCGCTTCGTCTGCGTCGGGTCAGGTCCCGGGCCGTTCCCGCCCCGCCTGGAACGTCATCCGGTAGGCCCTCGGGGCGGTACCGAGGTGCCGGGCGAAGTGGTGCCGGAGGGTCTCGATCGACCCGAACCACCGCAACACGGTCGTGCCCCGCTCACTCGCAGAGGCCTGCATCGCGCTCGACGTACCCCTCGGGCTCGGCGTCGTCCTGATCGCCCTGCGCTCCTGAATCGGCTGCTGCCGGCGCAACCAGGTCGTCCATCAGCGGCGGAGTGGGACGGGGCCCCGGTCGGTCACCCCTCGGGTCATCCGGCCGCCCGGGTGAGTGGGTGACGGAGGACTTCGAGAAGGACCGGCCGTGCGCATGCCCTGGAGCTGCGGTGATCAGCGGTTGGGTGCAGGAACGGCCGGATGCGGCCGCCCGTGCACCCAACCGACGATCATGCTTCTGGCCGGCCCCGCCACGGCACCCGCCGCGCAGATCACGAAGTCAGGCTGCGAGCTAGTCGCCGCGTACGCGGGCCGCCTTCTCCGCTCGCACCGCCAGGTCACCGAACGCGGCGCGGAGTTCGGGTGGGGTGACCACCTCGATGTCGGCGTCGAAGCGCAGGAGTGACGCGGCGAGGCCGGGCCAGGACCACGACCCGATCTGGAGGCGGCAGCGGGCAGCGTCGAGTGGTTCGACGACACCGTCTCCGGCGAACGGGAGGACCTCGGCCGCGGGGAGGTCGAGGACGACCTCGGCGCGGCAAGGCCACTGGTCGGGTCCGTCGGAGCCCTTGAACCGCGCGGAGAGGAAGGCGACGGGGTCTCCCCCGGGAACGTCGCGGGGGGTGAAGCGCGGACCGTTGGGGACGCGCGGGGTCATCCGGTCGACGCGGTAGGTCCGCCATGCCTCGCGGTCGGGCACCCACGCGATCAGGTACCACCGGCCGGCGCGGGCGACCAGGTGGTGGGGCTGCACACGCCGCGGCGGCCCGTCCTGCTCGGCCGGCGCCGTGGGCGCGGCGTAGTCGAAGCGGAGTTCCTCGTGAGCGCGGACGGCAGCACCCACGGCGAGGAGGACGTCGGGGTCGGCCCCGGCGGGTGGGCCACGGTCGACGACGGTCGGCTCCACGGCGTCGAGGCGGCTGCGGAGGCGGGAGGGCATCACCTGGCGCAGGGTGGCGAGGGCGCGTGCGGCGGCCTCCCCGATCCCGGCGCCGAGCTGCGGGGCGCCGCGCAGCGCGATCGCGAGGGCCACGGCTTGGTCGTCGTCGAACAGCAGCGGCGGCATCTGGCTCCCCGCGTCGAGGCGGTAACCGCCCTCGGGTCCCTTCGTCGCGCGCACGGGGTAGCCGAGCTCGCGGAGCCGGTCGACGTCGCGGCGGACGGTGCGAGGGCTGACCCGCAGACGCTGGGCGAGCAGGTCGCCCGGCCAGTCCCGTCGCACCTGGAGCAGGGACAACAGGGACAGCAGGCGCTGCGACGTCGTCGGGGCGGCGCTGAGGGGCATGTCCCGAGCATGCCAGCAGAACAGGACGTTCCCTGTCCGCTACCGGTGTGAGAGTGGCTCCTGTCGCCGGGACGCCCCCGGCCGACGATCGGCGAGGAGCCCGAGATGTCTGTGAACGCGGTCGCCCACCTGAACTTCCACGGCGAGGCCCGGGAGGCGTTGGAGTTCTACCGGTCGGTGTTCGGTGGCGAGACCACCGTGGCCACCTACGGCGACTTCGGCGCGCCCGAGGACGCGCCGGGCGCGGAGAAGGTGGTGTTCGGACAGGTCGTGGCGCCCAACGGCTTCCGCGTGATGGCCTACGACGTGCCGGGCGCAGACGGGCCGCAGGGACCGGCGCCGGCGACGCGGCGCGAGCACGGCACCACGGTCACCACGGAGCGGTTCTTCCTGTCGCTTCGAGGGGAGACGGTCGAGGAGGTCGGTGGGTTCTGGGAGGGCCTCGCGGCCGAGGGCACCGTGATCGAGGCGTTCGGGCCGTCGCCGTGGGCGCCGGGGTTCGGGATGGTGACCGATCGCTTCGGCATCACCTGGGTTCTGGACGTGGCTGCGAGCTACTGACCGTGACGACGATGAGAACACGGCTGCTGGGACGGACCGGGATCCGCGTCAGCCCGTTCTGCTTGGGCACGATGATGTTCGGCGCGGCGGGGAATGCCGATCACGACGAGTGCGTGGCGATGGTGCACCGCGCGCTCGACAGCGGCATCAACATCGTGGACACGGCAGACGTCTACTCCGGGAGCGAGTCCGAGGTCATCCTGGGCAAAGCCCTGAAGGGTCGGCGCGACGACGTCGTGCTCGCCACCAAGGGCAACGGGCGCATGGGCGGGGACCCGAACAGGGTCGGCAGCTCGCGACGTTGGATCACCACCGCGGTGGAGGACTCGCTGCGGCGTCTGCAGGTCGACCACATCGACCTCTACCAGATCCACCACCCCGACCCGGACACCGACGTCGAGGAGACCCTCGGCGCCCTGACCGACCTGCTGCGCAGCGGCAAGGTGCGAGCGATCGGAGCGTCGAACTCCACCGCGACGGAGATCGTCGAGGCGCAGTGGACATCGGAGCGGCGGGGCCTGGCCCGCTACCGCACCGAGCAGCCGCCCTACTCGATCCTCAACCGCGCCATCGAACGCGACGTCTTGCCGACCTGCCAGAGCTACGGCCTCGGCACCCTCGTGTGGGGGCCGCTGTCGATGGGCCTGCTGACCGGCAAGTACCGCAAGGGACACACCATCCAGAACGCGAGGATGCGGTGGGTTCCGCGCCATCTCACCGATGCACACACCCTCGACGTCGTGGAGCGGCTCCTGGCTCTCGCCGACGAGGTCGGAACACCGCTGACCAGGCTGGCCATGGCATTCACCATCGCACACCCCGCGGTGACCTCGGCGATCATCGGGCCTCGGACGCCGGCGCAGCTCGAGGACCTCCTCGCCGGTGCCGACACCGTGCTCGGTGAGGACGTCCTCGACCAGCTCGACGTCATCGCACCGCCCGGCGCCGACATCGGGCTCCTCGACGTCTCTCCGTCGCCACTGGCGGTCTCGGAGGTGGCGCGACGCCGCCGGCCGGTCGAGGAGCGCGCCGCTGCCTGAGCGATTCGCCAACGGGATATTCGCCTTCGGCATCCGCAGAGGATGTCGAGAACGGACTGCCGGCGCCGTCCCCGGGGCAGGTGCGACCATCCGGGCCGCACCACACCCGGAGAGGACCCTCGAGATGGCCGTCGCCGATGACCTCGACCGAGCCACCGACTCGCAGTGGGACTGGGTCGCCGAGCACACCCGCACCTACCTGGCCTCGGGCGGCACCGAAGGACACGAGAACAACGGGGTGCGCACGCTCGTGCTCGCCACGACCGGACGCAGGACCGGCCTGCCGCGCCGCACCTGCCTGATCTACGGCAGCGCGGGCGACGAGTTCGTCGTCGTCGCCTCCAAGGGCGGCGCCGACGAGCACCCGGAATGGTTCACGAACCTCCTGGCGGAACCGAGCGTCGGGGTGCAGGTCGGCACCCACCGGTTCACCGCCCGCGCCCGCGTCGCGTCCCCGGCCGAGCGTGAATCACTCTGGCCCCGGATGGCGCAGATCTTTCCCCTCTACGACGAGTACGCGCAGAAGACCGACCGCGAGATCCCGGTCGTCCTGCTCACCCCGCAGCGGGCGCCTCGCTCGTAGCCCTCGCCGATCTGCACCTTGTCACCGACGGCGACGGGCAGCGAGTCGAGGCCAGCGTCGCTGGTTGCCGAGCAGGGTGAAAACATTGATCGGCAGGCGTCGCCAACGACGCAGACGGCACGACCTACGGGGGAGCACTCATGATCGGCACGATCATCGGATGGATCGTCTTCGGCCTCATCGCCGGGTTCATCGCTCGCGCGATCGTCCCGGGCAAGGACGACATCGGCATCCTGCGCACGATCGGCCTCGGCATGATCGGCTCGGTCGTCGGCGGCCTGCTGTTCGGCCTGATCACCGGCGGTCTCCGGGGCTTCGAGCCCTCCGGCTGGATCGGCTCCGTCATCGGCGCCATCATCGTTCTGGTCATCTACAACCGCGTCACCGGCCGCAAGGCCCGCCGCTGACGCCGACGCCCGCGCCGGGCACCGCACACACCTCGCAGGCTCCGCACACACGATGGGTCTTGTGTGCGGAGCCCGGCAGGTGTGTGCCGACGCGGTCGGCTGTCGTGTTACGCAGGTCATCCGTGTCAGCCCGTCGGTGCCCTCCTCACACCCGCCGCCAGACGGTAGGATCGGCCGGGGGAACCGACCCGGCGCATGCCGTCCGTCGATCGACGGCTGGATCTGTGCGGTGGGATCCGCGGCCGTCGATCGACGGCCATGCCTTCCCGTGTGCGGGCTGTTCGCCCCCGCGGCGTCGGTTACCCGCAGATCCGTGGAACCGGGTCGCAGCGCGGAGGAGCCACCTCGGCCCGCTCCCCGCGACGCCCCACCGCCTGATCGCACCACCGTGTGCGGCACGGCCGCCACGGCGGCCGTGCCGTGCACCCAGGAGGAGGAGTTCGTGGCTCGACGAGGCCAGCCCCAGACCAGGGCTCGCCGTGGCGCCCCACGGGACCGACGACGCGGCCGCGAGAGCGGGCCCGACGACGTCATGTCGGTACTCGCGCGCGCCGTCCGGGAGGTCGAAGCAGCCCTGCGGGGCGGCCGCGTGACCCCCGCGACACGTACGAAGTTCCAGGCGGTGGCGCTCCTGCTGCGTGATGAGCGCGCCCGGGTCCGGGCGGACGCGAGCAGCAGCGACGCGCACCGGGCCGAGCAGCTCAAGCGCCTCGACGGCGTCGCGACGATCCTCGCGAAGACCGCCGTCCGTGATGCCGGGCTACTGGCGCTCCTCGCCGAGGATGCCGTCGTCTCCGACGAGGCCAGGTCGCTCAAGCGGGACGTGCTGCGGACCGCGGGCATCGAGCCGGCCGTCGACGAGCTCCCGCCGGTGGAGCCCCCGGCCCCCGCCCCCAAGAACCGGGTGGTGCCGCAGTCGGTCGTCTCACGGCAGCTGGCCAACCCGTTCCTCGCCCCCGACGCCTCCGCCGTCCGGCCGACCACCCGCCCCCGGACGCGGCTGGCCACGTGGGAGCTGATCGGGCCGCTGCTCAGCTCGTTCGAGCGCGCCGGCAGCACCGGCGCGGCGTGCATGAGCCTGCCCGCGCCGACCTCCCGGTACACGCCCCGGGACCTGAAGCTCATGCCGCACCAGGCCGAGCTGGTCGCGGCGGCCGCCAGGGGGCACCGCACGTTCCTGCTCGCCGACGAGCCGGGGCTGGGCAAGACCGCCCAGGCGCTGCTCGCCGCCGAGGCCGCCAACGCCTACCCGCTGCTGGTCGTCGTGCCGAACGTCGTCAAGACGAACTGGGCACGCGAGGCCGGCATGTGGACACCCCACCGCTCGACCACCGTGATCCACGGCAACGGCGACACGATCGACGGGTTCGCCGACATCGTCGTCGTCAACTACGAGGTGCTCGATCGCCACGTCGGGTGGCTCGCCGACTTCGGGCTGCGCGGCATGATCGTCGACGAGGCGCACTTCATCAAGAACAAGACCTCCCAGCGCTCGCGCCACGTCCTGGAGCTCTCCGAGCGCATCCGGTCCTTCACCGCACGCCCGCTGCTGATGGCGCTCACGGGCACCCCGCTGATCAACGACATCGAGGACTTCCGGGCGATCTGGCAGTTCCTCGGCTGGATCGACGAGCGCAAGCCGCTCGCCGAGCTGATGAGCGCGCTCGACGAGACCGGCCTGACACCCGCCGACCCGGGCTTCTACACCGCGGCCCGCCAGCGCGTCGTCGACCTCGGCATCGTCCGCCGCCGCAAGGTCGACGTGGCTGCCGACATCCCGGCGCGCCGCATCGCCGACCTCCCCGTCGAGCTGGACGGGCCGGCCGGCCGATCGATCCGCGCGGCCGAGCGCGAACTCGCCCACCGGATGGTCTTGCGGTACGAGGAGGCGCTGGCCGCCCGGTCCGGTGCCATCGAGGGCCCCGACGACGGCATCGACCACGACCTCGTGCGCCAGGTGGCCCGGTGGGAGCAGAAGGACGCCGCCAACTCGAAGACCGGCGAGAACGTCTTCAGCATGATGCGCCGCATCGGTCAGGCGAAGTCCCGTCTCGCCGCCGACTACGCCGCTCAGCTCGCACGGAGCGCGGGCAAGGTGGTCTTCTTCGCCAAGCACGTCGACGTGATGGACGCCGCGGAGGAGATGTTCGCCGAGCAGGGGGTCCGTTTCGCCTCGATCCGCGGTGACCAGACGTCCAGCGCGCGGCAACGCAACATCGACGCCTTCACGAACGACCCGGGCGTCGCGATCGCGGTCTGCTCGCTGACCGCGGCCGGCGTGGGCCTCAACCTCCAGGTCGCCTCCGACCTCGTGCTCGCCGAGCTCTCCTGGACCGCCGCGGAGCAGACCCAGGCGATCGACCGCAGCCACCGCATCGGCCAGTCGCAGCCCGTCACCGCGTGGCGCATCATCGCCGCGCAGACGATCGACGCCCGGATCGCCGAGCTGATCGACAGCAAGGCCGGCCTCGCTGCTCAGGCGCTCGACGGCTCGGAGGAGGAGGTCGGGTCCTCGGCCGACGTGCAGCACGAGGCGCTCGTCACGCTGCTGACCCAGGCGCTGTCGATGGTCCCGGCCCACTCCGCGGGCTGACGAGGGCTGCCGGTCCGCGACCTCCGAGGACCGATCGCTCCGTCTGTCCTGCCAGTTCTTCCACGAAGCCGGCCCCCGGTGCGCGACCTCCACCGGGGACGGCATGCTCGTCCTCGTGAACGTCAGCATCGATGTCGCGGGTGCCGGAACGGCCGTGCCCCGGTTCCGGCGCACCCCGAGGCTCGGCCTCGCGGTGCTGCTGTTCGTCGGTCGACGGGTGGGGTCGGAGGTGCGCCGATGACCGCCGCGCTCGTAGTCGGCGACCTGCAGGTCGGGATCACCCGCGACTACGCCTTCAGCCGCCGGGTGCTCCCGCCGGTGGCAGCGCTGCTTCCCCGCGCCCGGGCCGCCGGCGTCCTGCCGGTCTTCGTCCGCACGGCGTTCCGGCCCAACCGGACCGACCTCGCCGAGACCAACCCCCTGATCACGGCGTTCTTCGACACCGGTGATGCCTTCCGCGAGGGCGCGCCGGAGACCGAGGTCGATCCGGCGCTCGTTCGTGACGCCGGCGACGTGACCGTGCTCAAACGGCGCGCCAGCGCGTTCGCCGGCACCGACCTCGACCTCGTTCTGCGCGCCCGCGGCATCGACGAGGTCGTCCTGACCGGCGTCGCCACCAGCGCGATGATCGCCGCCACGGCGTACGCCGCCGCGGACCGGGACTACCGGGTCACGGTGCTGCAGGACTGCTGCGCCGACGCCGACGACGACCTGCACGACGCATTCGTCCGCTCGATCTTCCCCGCGCGCGGGATGGCCGTGGTGCTGTCACAGGACTGGGCCCCGGCCTGACGAGCCGCCGGCCTCGGGCCTCAGCGCCGGGCGCGCACCGCCCGGACCAACAGGGCCACGCCGGCGGCCAGCGCCACCATGCCGATCACCAGCCACAGCCGGGACCCGGACATGAAGCTGCCACCGACGACGTTGGCCCCCTGCAGCGTCCACAGTGCACCGATCGCGAGCAGGAGGACACCGAGGACGGGCACCACGTAGCGGGTCATGCACCGAGCATGCTCCTCCGGCGGCGCCGGTGGTGGTCGGCCCCGCCACCGGAAACCCGGTCGACGCCACGCGGACCGGGGTGCCCGCTCAGAGCTTGAGCATCAGGTTCGAGCAGGAGGAGAGGTCGATGCCCTTCTCGTCGACGTCCAGGCTGCTCAGCACCCCGTCCTCGACGATGGCGGCGTAGCGCTTCGACCGCGTGCCCAGGCCGGCGCCGCGGCCGTCCAGCTCGAGGCCCATGGCCGCGGCGAACTCGCCGTTGCCGTCGGAGAGCATCAGGATGTCGTCACCGACGCCGTGGGCCTTGCCCCAGGCGTCCATCACGAACGGGTCGTTGACCGCGACGCACGCGATCGTCGTGATGCCCTTGGCCTTGAGCTCGTCGGCCCGCTCCACGAACCCGGGAAGGTGCACGTTGGAACAGCCCGGGGTGAACGCGCCGGGCACGGCGAACAGCACGACCTTGCCGCTGCCGAGCACCTCGCCGGACTTCACGACGGTCGGGCCGTCCGCGGTCACCACACGCAGTTCGACATCGGGGATCCGGTCACCCACGGAGATCGTCATGAGCACAACCTACGCCCGGCCGAGCCGTGAAAATCACCCCGCCCGGGCGGCTACGGCGATCCGCTGCCGACCGCGCCCGCCACTCCGACGGGCCACGCGGCGCGGCCGGGACCTGTCGATCACCCTGCGGGCATGCCGGACCCGGCACCCGCCACCACGTTCCCGAGATGCCGAGCCGCCTCGCGGACCACCGGCGGCGCGTCCGCGGCACCCAGCGTGTCCAGCGCGGCCAGCACGGTGATGTCGGTTCGAGTTGAACGAACCTCGTCGACACACGGCGCGATGCTCGTGATCGTCGCCTGCACATCGACCCACGCCGCCGCGAGCGCCTGCAGCTTGAGCAAGTTGGCCATGTCGTTGTAGCGGCGCCGGGCCTCGCGGCCGGGGATGCTCGCGATCGAGGTGGCCAAGGTATCGATGGCCGCTCCCCGGTCGGCCGTGTCGGCTCTGATCATGGCCTCGTGCCACGCCAGCTCGTGGTCATTGATCCACCACGTCCACTCGGGGTCGTCATCCCGGAGACCGTCGAGGTAGAGCGATCGGGCGTGCCGGAAGGCCCGCTCCGCTCCGGACCCGTCCCCGAGTTGCGCGAGTGCGCGCGCCTCGCGGATGCGGAACAACGCCTCGAGACGCGGAGAGAGTCTGGCGGTGTCCAGCACCATCCGGGCGATGCCGAGAGACTCCGCCGGACGTTCCCGATCGACCGCGTGCATGGACATGTTCTGCAGGGTCAACAGCTCCATGCTCGTATCCCCTGCGAGCCGGGAAAGGTGCAAGGCCTCATGATTCGCAGTTCTGACCAGCGCGTGTTCGCCCGCGTCGTAAAGCAGCCAGCCGGTCAACTCACCCAACTCCGCGGCCGCGGCGACCAGCTCCCGTTCGACACCAGGCGCACGGGGAGCGCTGCCGATCGTGCGATGGACCGACCGGAACAGCCCTCGCGCAATCGCAGCCGGCTGGTCGCCACCGAACTGGATCTCAAGATCGATCAGGGTGCGCGTGCGCGCCCGGAGGCACTCGACGTACTCAGCATCCAGCGGTGCTGCCCGAGCCGACCACCGACCGTCGTGATCGTCCATCGCGTCCGGTGGCCCCGCGTCATGAAGCTGCTCCACGGGCACGTCGAGCGCTTTCGCGTAGGCCCTGACGTGCTCCGGGGCGACGGTCCGCTTGCCGGTCTCCAGCAGGCCCAGAAGCGACTTGCTGAAATGCATACGTCCCGCCAGCGCGGACAGGCTCAGTCCGGCAGCTTCGCGCGCGGCGCGCAGGTTCCCGCCGAGGTCCGACACGAACTCGCTCCTTGTAGACGGCGGTAGACGCCGTGTAGACAGCAGAACCGTTCCAGCGACCCTCCGTGTCCGACAGGCTACGCGAACGCGCTCGCCCGCCGGTCGTCCTCTCGGCCGCGCGACCGGCAGAACCGAGAACGATGGGAACGATCGTGGCTGACGACGTGGTGACCGTGCACGCTGCCGGAGGCGGTGTGCGATGAACGGTCTGTGGCCCTCTTCCCTGCGGTGGGACACCCGGGTCGTGTTCCTCGAGGTACGGAAACTTTGGTGGTGGAACGCCTGGCACGAGACCACCGCTACCGAGCTCCACGGGTTCGCGGATTCACGTGATGCAGCAAGCCTGGCGATGTATCAAGCCATTGACCAAGCCGGGAACCCTCCCCGAAAGCCGGACGGAGAATTCCGGTAGCTGGGCGCACACCTCGGGCCTCACCGGGGTCGCACGTCAGCCCGCGGCCCAGACGCAGCTCCCGCCCACCCACGTCGAGCGCACCCCGATCGACGCGATCTCGCCGGGGCCGACGGCCGTCAGGTCGGCGTCGAGCACCACGAAGTCGGCGAGCCGGCCGGGTGTGAGCCGCCCCTTGATCGCGGCCTCGCCGGTGGCGTGGGCCGAGCCCGCGGTGTAGACGGCGAGCGCGTCGAGCACGTCGAGCCGTTGCTCGGGCCCCACCACCAGGCCCGCTGCTGTGCGGCGGGTGACCAGGCTCTGCAGCGCGAGCAGCGGGTCGATGGGCACGATCGGGAAGTCCGACGAGCCGCCGACCTGCACGCCCGCGTCCCGCAGCGACCGGTGCGCGCACGCCATCCCGGCACGTTGCGACCCGTAGAACTCGCTCACCGCCTCCCCGAACAGCGCGATGAACGGGCCGAAGGGCACCGGGGTCACGCCGGCGTCGCGGATGCGGGCGATCAGGGTGTCGTCGACGATGCTGCAGTGTTCGATGCGGTGGTTGGGCCGCGCCGGGCGGGCCGGCAGCGACTCCAGCACGTCGAGGACCTTCGAGATCGCGAGGTCGCCGTTGGCGTGCACGGCCACCCGCAGGCCCGCGGCGTCCACGGCGCGCACCGTCTCGGCGAAGTCGGCGTCACCGAGCACCTGCAGGCCGTTGTCGCTACCGGTGGCGCTGGTGTACGGGTGCCGGCACAGGCATGTGCCGCCGGAGAACGCGCCGTCGAGCATCAGCTTGACGCCCGCGAGCTGCAGGTGCGTGCTGTCGGGCTGCTCGGCCGGCCAGGTGGCCGGGTCGAACCAGCTGTGCCACAGCAGCATGCTCACCCGCGGCGTGAGCTGCTCGGCGCGCAGCGCGGCGGTGTACATCTCCTGCTCCAGCGGCGTGACGATCGCGTCGCAGTAGGAGGTGATCCCGACCTGGTGCAGCTCGGCGTTGACCTCCCGCAGGGCGGCCACCTGCGCGGCGGTCTCCCCGGCCGGGGCGATCGAGGGCGTCCGCGGGCCGGGCAGCCACGGGTCCAGCCACGCCCGCTCGTACATCCAGCCGTCGAGTCGGCCGTCGGCGTCGACGGTCAGCTCCCCGCCGGACGGCGCGTCGGCCGGGCTGCGGTAGCCGAGCACCTCCAGCGCGCGGCTGTTCACGACGGCACGGTGGAACGTGTACTGGATGATCACGACGGGGTGCTCGGTGGAGACCGTGTCGAGGAAGTCCCGGTCGACGCCGCCGATCTCGCGCTCGTTGATCGGCTGGCCGACCACCCACTCCCCCGACGGCACGACGGCGGCCCGCTCGCGCAGCGCGGCGCGCACCGCCTCCCGGTCACGCGCCCCGGTGAGGTCGACGCGGACGCGCGCGAGCGCGGCCTGCGACGGGTGGCAGTGCGCGTCGTTGAAGCCGGGCACCAGGAGCGCGCCATCGAGCTCCACCCACTCGGCGAGGGGGTAGCGATCCCGCAGCTCGGCCCGCGAACCCGACGCGACGATCCACTCCCCGTCGACCGCGAGCGCTTCGGGCTCCGGGCCCTCCAGCGCCACGATGCGCGGGCCGGTCACGACCTTCACGGCGCCACCAGCCCCTGGGCCGGGGTGACCTCGCGGTCCAGGTGCGTCCGCGGCCCGCACGAGATCGCGGCCAGCGCGACGAGCGACACCGCGGACAGGTACGCGCCGACGGCCAGGCTGCTCTGCGTCGAGGCGTAGAGGAACGTCGCGACGAACGGAGCGGGCGCCGAGGCGATGATGCCGCTGAGCTGGTAGGACAGGCCCGCGCCGGTGTAGCGCACGCGCGTCTCGAACAGCCCGGGGATGAAGCTGGTGATCACCGCGCTGGAGAACGCGTGTCCCACGGGAAGCGCCAGGAACGCCGCCAGGAAGATGCCCCACGCCGTGCCCGTCTGGAACAGGGCGAACATCGGCACGCCGATCACGATGCCGATGACGGCGCCGAACTGCAGCAGCCGCTTGCGGCCGATCCGGTCGGCGATCATCGCCACCAGCGGCATGCTGACGATGTCGATCGCCGCGGCGGCCATGATCATGAGCAGGATCAGGCCCCGGTCGAACCCGAGGTCCTGCGGTCCGTGCGCGAGCATGTAGACCGTGGCCAGGTAGAACACGGTGTTTCCGCCGGCGATGGACAGCGCCCCGATCAGCACCGAGCGCTTGTGTCCGCGCAGCACCTCCCCGATCGGCGCGCGCTGCGGCTCCTCGCGGCGGGCCTGCACCTGCTGCAGCGCCTCGAACTCCGGCGACTCGGTGATCCGCAGCCGGATGTAGAGCCCCACCGCGATCAGCGCCGCGGAGGCCAGGAACGGGATGCGCCACCCCCACGCCTGGAACTGCGCCTCGGGCATGAGCTGGACCAGGTAGAACGCGCCGGTCGCGAGCACGATCCCGGCCGGCACCCCGGCCTGGGGCCAGCTGGCGAAGAACGCCCGCTTGCGGGCCGGGGCGTGCTCCAGCGCCATCAGCGCCGCGCCGCCCCACTCGCCGCCGACGGCGAAGCCCTGCACGAAGCGCAGGGCGACGAGGACCACCGGCGCGGCGATGCCGATCGTCGCGTAGCCGGGCAGGACGCCGACCAGCACGGTGGCCAGCCCCATCCCCAGCAGCGAGTACACGAGCATCTTCTTGCGGCCCACGCGGTCGCCGTAGTGGCCGAACAGGATGCTGCCCAGCGGCCGCGCGACGAAGGCCACCGAGAACGTGGCGAACGCGGCGAGCCTGCCGGCCACCGGGTCGAGCGTGGGGAAGAACTGCTCGTTGAGCACGAGCACGGCGGCCGTGCCGAAGATGAAGTAGTCGTACCACTCGACGGTGGTGCCGACGAAGCTCGCGAACGCGACCTTCGCCGGCGACACCTTCGGGACCGTTGTCGACGTTGACATGGTCACCTTCCTACTTGCCGGTGTAGTAGCGGTCCACCGTGTCGAGCGCGGCGTCGAGGACGGCGACGCCCTCGCGGATCTCCTCGGGTGTCGTCGTGCAGGGTGGCACGACGTGGGTGCGGTTGAAGTGGGTGAACGGCCAGAGCCCGCCCGCCTTGCACGCCGCGGCGAACTCGGCCATCGGCGCCGCCGCGGCCCCCGTGGCGTTGAACGGCACGAGCGGTTCGCGCGTGTCGCGGTCGCGCACCAGTTCCAGCGCCCACATCACGCCGAGCCCGCGGACCTCCCCGACGCTCGGGTGCCGCTGCGCCAGCGCCCGCAGCTCCGGGCCGATCACGTCGCGGCCGAGGGCACGCGCGTGCTCGAGGATCCCCTCCTCGCGGAAGACGCCGATCGAGGCCACCGCGGAGGCGCACGCGAGCGGGTGCCCGGAGTAGGTGAGCCCGCCCGGATAGGGGCGCTCGTCGAAGGTGGCGGCGATCGCCGTCGAGATCACGACGCCGCCGAGCGGCACGTACCCGGAGTTCACGCCCTTCGCGAAGGTGATCAGGTCGGGAACGACGTCCCAGTGGTCCACCGCGAACCACTCGCCGCAGCGACCGAAGCCCGACATCACCTCGTCGGCGATCATGACGATGCCGAACTCGTCGCACAGCGCGCGCACGCCCGCGAGGTAGCCCGGCGGCGGGACCAGCACGCCGTTGGTGCCCACGACCGTCTCGAGCAGGATCGCGGCGACGGTGTGCGGACCCTCGACCGCGAGGAGGTCGCGCAGGTGCTGCAGCGCCCGCGCGCTCTCCTCCTGCTCGTCGGCGGCGTGGAACGCCGAGCGGTAGGCGTAGGGCCCCCAGTAGCGCACCACCCCTGACACCCCGGGCTCCGACGCCCAGCGCCGGGGCTCGCCCGTCACCGCGATCGCCCCCGCCGTGGCGCCGTGGTAGCTGCGGTAGGCGGCGAGCACCTTGTGCCGTCCGGTGTGCACCCGCGCCATGCGCAAGGCGTTCTCGTTGGCCTCCGCACCCCCGTTGGTGAAGAACACCTTGTCGAGGTCGCCGGGCGCCACCTCGGCGATCAGCCGGGCGGCCTCGGAGCGGGTGTCGTTGGCGAAGCCCGGCGCCACCGTGCAGAGCCTGGCGGCCTGCTCGGCGATCGCCGCCACCAGCCGCGGGTGCTGGTAGCCGATGTTCACGTTGACCAGCTGGGAGGAGAAGTCGAGGTAGCGCCGGCCCTGGTCGTCCCAGAAGTACGAGCCTTCCGCACGGGCGATGGGCAGCGGGTCGATCCGGGCCTGCGCGGACCACGAGTGGAAGACGTGGTCGACGGTGCGCACGCGGGCCGGCTCGGGCGCGGTGATCGTCATCAGCGTTGTCCTTTCGCTCCGCGAGCTCCGCTCACCGCGTCCTCGGGAAACCGAGGTCCACCGACGACGTGGCCGGGTCCGGCCAGCGCGAGGTGACGACCTTGCCGCGGGTGTAGAAGTTCATCCCCTCCGGGCCGTACATGTGCGTGTCGCCGAACAGCGAGGACTTCCAGCCGCCGAACGAGTAGTAGGCCACCGGCACCGGGATCGGCACGTTGATGCCGACCATCCCGACCTCGACGTCGAACTGGAACTGCCGCGCGGCGCCGCCGTCGCGGGTGAAGATGGCGGTGCCGTTGGCGAACGGGTTCGCGTTGATCAGCTCCAGGCCCTCCTCGTAGGTGTCGACGCGCACCACCGACAGCACCGGCCCGAAGATCTCGTCGGTGTAGACCGTCATCTCCGGGCGCACGTGGTCGAGCAGGGTCGTGCCGAGGAAGAACCCGTCGGCCGGCACGTCGGCCTCGCGGCCGTCGACGACGACGGTGGCGCCCGCCTGGGCACCGGCGCCGATGTAGCCCTCGACCCGGTCGCGGTGCTCCCGGGTGATCAGCGGCCCCATGTCGGTGCCGGCTGCGGCTCCGTCGCCGATCGTCAGCTTCGGCAGCCTCGCGGCGATCGCGTCGACGAGCGGGCCGGCGACGTCCCCGACCGCCACGGTGACCGACAGCGCCATGCACCGCTCCCCAGCGGCGCCGTACGCCGCGGACACCACGGCGTCGGCGGCCATGTCGACGTCGGCGTCGGGCAGCACCATCGCGTGGTTCTTGGCGCCGCCGAGCGCCTGCACCCGCTTGCCGTGCGCCGTGCCCGTCTCGTAGATGTGGCGCGCGATCGGCGTGGAGCCCACGAAGCTGACCGCGGCGACGTCCGGGTGCACCAGCAGCGCGTTCACGGCCTCGGCGTCGCCCTGCAGGACCGTGAACACGCCGTCGGGCAGGCCGGCCTCCTGCCAGAGCCGGGCGAGGAACAGCGCGGCGGACGGGTCCTTCTCGCTGGGCTTGAGCACGAACGCGTTGCCGCACGCGATCGCGTTCGCGCACATCCACAGCGGCACCATCGCGGGGAAGTTGAACGGGGTGATGCCGGCGACCACGCCGAGCGGCTGGCGGATGTTGTAGACGTCCACGCCGGTGGAGGCCTGCTCGGAGAACCCGCCCTTGAGCAGCTGGGGCACCCCGGTGGCGAACTCGACGTTCTCCAGGCCGCGGGCGATCTCGCCAGCCGCGTCGGAGAGCACCTTCCCGTGCTCCGCGGTGATGATCGCGGCCAGCTCGTCGGAGCGGTCGTGCAGCAGCTCGCGGAACCGGAACAGCACCGCGCTGCGGCTCGACAGCGACGCGCGACGCCACGCCTTCGCGGCGACGACGGCCGACGCCACCGCGGTGCCGGTCTCCGCGACGCTCGCGAGGTCGACCTCACCGGTCTGCTGCCCGGTGGCCGGGTTGAACACCGGCGCCGCGCGGCCGGAGGTGCCCGGGGTCTCGTGGCCGTCGATCCAGTGGGAGATGCGCGTCGTCATGCTGGGCACGGTATGTGTGACGATGCGCTAGAACAATATACCTTTTGCTCTGTGACAAAAGTGCGCGCCGAGCTCCTGTCCGCGATCGAGCAGCGGCTCGCACACCCCACCGCGCGGGACCTGGCCCATGCCGTGGGCCGGGCGATCAGCGACGGGGTCGTGGCGCCGGGCACGAAGCTCCCGCCGATCCGCGAGGTCGCCACCGAGCTGGCGCTCTCCCCCACCACCGTCAGCGCCGGGTGGGCCCTGCTGACCCGCTCGGGGACCATCCGCACCGACGGCAGGCGCGGCACCACGGTCGTCGACCGGTCCGAGCCGCGCGCCGGGCGATACCGCCAGGCACTGGAGCACCAGACGCACTTCCGCACCGACCTGTCGACCGGGGTGCCCGACGCCACGCTGCTGCCGAGCCTCACCGGCGCGCTCGCCGCGCTCACCACGGCCGGCACGCCCGGGAGCTACCTCGACGAGCCCGTCCTGCCGGAGCTGCGCGAGGTCCTGCGCGCGGACTGGCCCTACGACGCGGACGAGCTGACGATCGTGGACGGGGCGATGGACGGCCTGGACCTGGTGGCCCGCTCGGTACTGCGGTTCGGCGACCGGGTCGCGATCGAGGACCCGTGCTTCCCGCCGCTGGTCGACCTGCTCGAGGCCGTCGGCGCGCAGGTCGTCGCGCTGCCGCTGGACGGCGACGGACCGGACCCGGACGCGCTCGCCGAGGCGCTGCGCACCCCGCTGGCCGCCGTGGTGCTGCAGCCGCGCGCCCAGAACCCCACCGGGGTCTCGATGGGGCACGGCCGGGCGGACGCCCTCGCCGGGCTGCTCGAGGGCACCTCCACCCTGGTCGTGGAGGACGACTCGGCCGGCGCCACCTCGATCTCACCGCCCACGAGCCTCGGCCCTCGCCTGCCCCACCAGACCGTGCACGTGCGCAGCTTCTCCAAGTCCCACGGCCCCGACCTGCGACTGGCCGCGATGAGCGGGCCGAACGACGTGCTCGCCGCCGTCGCCGCGCGGCGCCAGAACGGCCAGGGCTGGAGCAGCAGGCTGCTGCAACGGATCCTGCTCAGCCTGCTCACCGACGACGCCGCGGGCGCCGCGGTGGCGGCGGCCCGCCACGAGTACGCGCGCCGCCGCCGGCTGGTGGTCGACGCACTCGCGGCCACAGGTGTGCCGGTCGGGGGCACCGACGGGATCAACATCTGGGTGCCGGTGCACGACGAGTCGGCCGCCATCGTCCGGCTCGCCAGCCAGGGCATCGGCGTCACGCCCGGCGCCCCGTTCACGATCGGGCCGCCGGTGCAGGACCACATCCGCGTCACGACGGGCCTGCTGGCCGAGGGCCACGCGGAAGTGGCGGCACAGATCGCCGCGGCGGCGCAGACGAGCGGCTGGCGCTCACGCGGCCGGTGACGATCGCGCCGTCCTGCAGCGCGGCCGTCAGGGCGTCAGGGCGAAGCCGTCGTAACCCGAGTCCGCCACCTCGGCGCACCGGCGGGCGTAGGCCGCGAAACCGCCTGCGTAGGGCAGGAACACCCGCGGCTTACCCGGGACGTTGGCCCCGAGGTACCACGAGCTCGCGGCCAGCGGCAGGAGCGTCGCGTGCGCCGCCTCGTCCACGTGCTCGCCCCAGGCCTGCTCGGCCTCCTCCGTGGCCTCGATCCGGTCCAGCTCGGCCTCGCGCAGGTGGGCGATGCAGTCGGCGATCCAGTCCACGTGCTGCTCGATGGAGGTGGGCATGTTCGTGAGCACCGACGGGCTGCCCGGCCCGGTGATCGTGAACATGTTCGGGAAGCCCGCGACCTGGAGACCGAGGTACGTGCGCGGGCCGTCGGCCCACTTCTCCCGCAGCGACCGCCCGCCGGTGCCCCGGATGTCCATGGCGAGCAGGGGCCCGGTCAGGGCGTCGAAACCGGTGGCGAACACGAGGCGGTCGAGGGGGTGGGTCCCCGCCGTCGTGCGCAGCCCGTCCGGCGTGATCTCGACGATCGGCGTCGCGCGCACGTCGACGAGCGTGACGTCGTCGCGGTTGTAGGTCTCGAAGTAGTCGGTGTCGATCGGCGGGCGCTTGGTGGCGAACGGGTGGTCACGCGGCACGAGCTTCTCGGCCGTCGCCGGGTCGCGCACGATCTCGCGGATCTTGGCGCGGAGGAACTCCGAGGCCGTGTCGTTGGCCTCCTTGCTGGTGAGGAGGTCGGCGAAGGTCGCCCGGAACCGTAGGCCACCGCGTTCCCAGGCCGCCTCGTAGACGGCGCGGCGCTCCTCCTCCGAGACCGACAGCGCGGGCCGGTCGGAGACGTCGAAGGGGTGGCCGTTGGTCGAGGCGCGCTGCGTGCGCCGGATCGCCTCGTAATCGTCCTTGACCTCGCGCTGGAACGACGCCTCCATCGCCCCGTTGCGCGCCGGGATGCTGTAGTTCGCCGTCCGCTGGAAGACCGTGAGGTGCCGCGCCTGCTCGGCGATCACCGGGATGGCCTGGATGCCCGTGGACCCCGTTCCGACGACGCCCACCCGCAGGCCGGTGAAGTCGACGCCCTCGTGCGGCCACCGGCCGGTGTGGAACCACCGGCCCCGGAACGAATCGAGCCCCGGGATCTCCGGGACGTTCGCCGCGGACAGGCACCCGACCGCGGTGACGAGGAACCGGGCCGTGAAGCGCTCACCGTCGGTGGTGCGCAGCCGCCAGCGGCCGGCGTCGGCGTCGAAGACCGCCTCGGCCACCCGCGTGCCGAAACGGATGTCGCGGCGCAGGTCGAACCGGTCGGCGACGTGGTCGAGGTAGCGCAGGATCTCCGGCTGCTCGGGATAGCGCTCGCTCCACTCCCACTCCTGCTGCAGGTCCTCGTCGAACGAGTAGGAGTAGTAGTAGCTCTCGGAGTCGCACCGGGCACCCGGGTAGCGGTTCCAGTACCAGGTACCGCCGACGCCGTCGCCCGCCTCGAGCACCGCCGTGCGGAGGCCGAGGCCCCGCAGCCGGTGGAGCATGTACAGGCCCGAGAAGCCGGCACCGACGACCACGGCGTCCAGGTCGCGCTCCGCCTCACCCATTCCGCCTCCGTGGATCGTTGGGCATGCTCAACAACTGCCACCGTATGCACCGACCCGCTGGAGGGACCAGTGCCACCGCTCGACCCGCAGTTCCGTGCAGTGCTCGACCGGCTCGAGGAGACCGGGGCCGTTCCCCTGGTCCGCGGGACCGCGCAGGAGACCAGGAGCCACTACCGGTCGCTCGCGATGGCCCGCCGCGGGGGCGACTACCAGCCGGAACCGGTCGCCGACGTCGAGGACCGCGCGCTCGACGGGCCGGGCGGCCGGCTCCCGGTGCGGGTCTACCGCCCGCTCGAGGACCGCGGGCGGATCGTCACCTACCTGCACGGTGGGGGTTGGGTGGTCGGCGACCTCGACACCCACGACCCCGTGTGCCGGCGGGTGGCCAACGCGGTGGGCGCCACCGTGGTCGCGGTCGACTACCGGCTGGCCCCGGAACACCCGCACCCCGCGCCCCTCGACGACGCGACGGCCGCGCTCGTGTGGACCGCGAGCACGTTCCCGGGCAGGCCACACGTCGTGGCCGGGGACAGCGCGGGGGCGTCCCTCGCCGCGGGAGCGGCGCTGCGGGCCCGCGACGAGGGCGGACCGGCGCTGGCCGCCCAGCTGCTGGTCTACCCGTGCACGGACCCGAGCATGGGGATGGCATCGGTCCGGGAGAACGGCGAGGGGTACTTCCTCACCCGCGCCGACCTGGACTGGTTCTACGACCAGTACCTCCCCACCCCGGCGCAGCGGTCGGACCCGACCGTCGCCCTGCTGCACGCGGCCGACCTGACCGGCCTTCCGCCCGCCGTGGTCGTCACGGCCGAGTTCGACCCCCTGCGCGACGAGGGCGACGCCTACGCCGAGCGGCTGCGCGCGGCCGGCGTGCCGGTGCGCCACCTGCCCGGGCCGGGGCTCATCCACGGCTACTTCGCCTTCCTCGGCGTGGTGGACGGGGCGGACGACCGCAGCCGCGACGCGCTGGCCGCCCTGGACGACCTGCTGGCCTGAGCAGCTGCTGAAGCGGCGGCGGTGGTGGTGACGTTCCCGAACCGCTCCGACAACGGCCTTGATCAGTGAATGAGGGACATGAGCCGCACCCCTGCAGCCCATGTCCCGATCCCGCCGATCATGAGGGTGGACACGCCTCCGGTCGACACGAGCTGTACCGCCCGCGGGGTTGGGGACGGGCCCGGGCGGCCCGCGGCGGCCGATGATCGTTGCGAGATCCACCGGATCGCCCCGCGGAGGGCGATCCCTTCGATCTCGGAAGGATCGATCGTTGCGAGATCGAGCTGATCGCCCTGGGCGGGGCGAACAGCTGGATCTCGGAAAGATCTTGCTCGCGAGGGCTGTTCCTCGGCGTGGGCCGACGACCGCAGCCGGGATGCCCTCGCGACTCGCCGGCCTGGTGGAGCAGGTCCGGCCAGGTTCCACGAGGCGTCCGAATGGCTCGCCCGCGGTCTCGGCGCTCCGCTGATCGAGACGCCGGGGGCACACGTACCCCAGTTCACGGATCCGCTGGCGTTGGCGGAGACACTGCGCCCGATCCTGGCGGGCCGGCGCTGACGGCCCTCAGCCGAGGGCGCGCTCCAGTTCCGGTACGAGCCGGTCGAGGGCGTGCTCGATGCCCAGGACCATCGGCGAGCGCAGGACGCTCACCGTGATGAGGTCGACCGGGATGTAGCGGCCCTCGCGCACCGTGGGCACCCCCGCGAACACCGGGAGCGACTCGAGCTGCGCCTGCACCGAGGGCGAGATGTGCGCCATCAGCACCACGTCGGCGTCGAGCGAGGACGCGAGTTCGTAGCTGAGGTCGGCCTGGCCTGCGTCGCCCCGCGTCGTCAGCTGCGCCGGTTCCGGCGACGGCACGAGCCCGAGCTCGGCGACCATCCGCAGGGCGAAGTCGTCCGGGTCGACGATCGAGGTGATCCGGCCGGCCTCGTAGTTGAAGGAGAGGGTGAACGTCCGGCCGCGCCACGACGGGTGCGCGGCCACGACGCCGGCGATCCGGTCCTGGAGCCCCGACACGACGGCGGCCGCACGCTGCTCCTCGCCCATGGCCTCGCCGATGAGCGCCGCCTGCTCCTGCCAGGTGTCCACGTAGGACCCGTGCCGGTAGGTCACCACGGGCGCGATCTCCGACAGCCGCGCGACCTCGGCCTCGATGCCGAAGTAGGTGCCGGCGAGGATCAGGTCCGGCCGCAACGCGGCGATCTGCTCGTAGGGGATGCCCTGCGCCGTGTCGAGGACGGTGACCTCGCGCCCGGCGATCCGGTCCTCCAGGTAGGGCTCGACGCCCGGCGCGTAGTAGCTCTTCGGCATGCCGACGGGGGCGACGTCGAGAGCCAGCACGACCTCCGCCTCCCGGCCCAGGGTGACGATCCGCTGCGGCTTCGCCGGGATCTCGACGGGCCCCAGCGCGGTGTCCACCCGCCGCGGGAAGCCCGCCGCCGGGGCCGTCGTGCCCGCAGCCTCCCGCGGGGCGCCGCAGCCGGCGAGCGCGCCGGCCAGCAGCAGGCCCCCGGCGAGGAACCCGCGACGGGAGGGACCGACCGCGGGAGGCGGGATGGTTCTCACGGGACGGCCCCCAGATCGATCCTCGGTAGGTTAGAGGAGCCTAACCTGACCGACCTGGGGGCGAGCCTCAGGGAGAGCCGACCGAGACGAGCACCTTCACCTGCCGCGGGTCCGAGGACGCCGCGAACGCCTCGGCGGCGCGTTCCAGCGGGAACACCCCGGTGACGAGCTCGTCCGCCGCCACGACACCGGAGGCCAGCAGCGCGATCGCGTGCTCGACGTCCTCCCGGACGTACATGAGGCTGCCGATCACGGAGATCTCCCGGTCCTGCACGAGGTGCAGCGGGATCGACGTGGCGCCCGCGGCGATGCCGACCACCACCACCGTGCCGCCCTTGTCGACGAGCTCGACGGCCTGGGCCATGGAGCTCGCGGTGGCGACGCAGTCGAAGACGACGTCGGCGCCGGGCACCGCCGCGGCGACGAGCCCGATCGCGTCCGGCGCGTCGGCGCGCACGCCCACGTCCGCACCGAGCCGACGGGCCCGCTCCAGCTTCTCCGGCAGGACGTCGGTGACGACCACGGTCTCGGCGCCCGCCGCGCGGGCGGCGACCAGCACGAGCAACCCGATCGGGCCCGCGCCGAGCACGACCACCCGGCTGCCGGCACGGACGCCCGCCCTGCGCACGGCGTGCACCGGGGTGGCGAGCGGCTCGACGAGGGCGGCGAGCTCGTCGGACATGTCGTCGGGCAGCTTGTGCAGCCGGTCACCCGCCACGACGAACGCGTCGGACATCCCGCCGGGCGTCTGGCAGCCGAAGACGGCCAGGTTGCGGCAGATGTTGTACCGACCGTCGCGGCACTGCCGGCACTGCCCGCAGACGAGGTTGGGCTCGAGCACGACGCGATCACCCGCCGCGAGGGCCGTGACCCCCTCCCCCACCTGCTCGACGACGCCGACCACCTCGTGGCCGGGTCGGTAGGGCCGGTCGATGAAGGGGTGGTGGCCGGCGGCGGCGTGGACGTCGGTGCCGCAGATGCCCACGAGCCTGCTCGCGACCAGCACCTCCCCCGCCCCGGGCGGACCGGGCCGGGGAACGTCCTCCACCCGGATGTCGTCGCTGGACGTCACGACGACCTGGCGCATCCTGCCCATCGGTTCAGCCCTTTCCGAGCTCAGAAGATGCTTTCCGGGTTGTAGAACTCGCCGACGTTCTCGCAGCCGATGCCGGCGGCCTGGGTCAGCGAGGTCGGCTCGACGGTCGCGGGGTCGATCTCACCGGTGGCGACGCCCACGGCGATGTCGAACACCTGGTCCGCCGCGATGCTGGGCGAGTTCAGGCCGGTGGAGACGTACTGCCCGGTGCACCCACCCTCGGAGATCTCGGCGAGGGCTTCCTTCTGACCGTCGGCGGCCGCCGCCACGAGCGTGGTCGTGTTGCCCTGGTTGCGCAGCACGCTGAGGGCGCCGAGCGCCATCGCGTCGTTCAGGCCGAGGACGAGGTCGGTGTCCGGGTGCGCCGCCAGCATCGACTCGGTGGCGGGCACGGCCTCCTCCTGGGTGTAGGTGGCCGTGGCGGAGGCGACGACCTCGGCGGTGACCCCGCCCTCGGTCAGCCCGGCGAGGAACCCCTCCTGGCGGGCCGGGCCGACGATCTCGTCGTTCGGGCCGCCGTTGAGGATCGCGACCTGGATGCTCGCTCCCTGGCCGAGCCGCTGCGCGGTCAGCAGCCCCGACAGCCTGCCGATCTCGTGGTTGTCCGACTGCACCGCGGTGAGGCCGACCTCCGGCACCCCGGTGTCGACGAACAGCACGGGGACCTCACCGGCCGCCTGCTCGAGCTGCGTGCGCTGGGTCTCCGGGCTGATCGCGTTGACCACGAGGGCGTCCACGCCCTGCGAGAGCATCGCCTGCACCTGGTTGAGCTGCGTGACGGGGTCGCCGCCCGCGTTCTGGAACAGCAGCTCGAAACCGTCCTCCTGCGCCCGCTGCTGGGCCATGGCTTCCATCGCCGCGTAGAACGGGGCGTCCATCTGCCGCTGGGCGAAACCGATCTTCACCTCGGAGGCGGGCTTCGCCTCCTGCTGCTGGGCGGGGTCCGACCCCGAGCCGGTCGTGCCGCAGGCGGACAGCACGACCATCGATGTGGCGGCCGCGAGGGCCAGTAGCCGGGTGGTGCGCATGGAGGATCTCCGGGGAATGGGAAGGGATGGGGATCAGTGGCCGCGCTGGGGCGAGCCGCGGCCGATCGTGGCCAGCGCCACCGCGAGCAGGATCAGTCCGCCGCGGAACGCGTCCTGGAGGAAGGTCGAGACGTTGAGCAGGACCAGCAGGTTGGTGATGACGCCGAAGATCACGGTTCCGACGACGGCGCCGAAGACCCGGCCCTGACCGCCGTTCAGCCGCGCGCCGCCGATGACGACGGCGGCGATCGCGTCGAGCTCGAAGAGCGTGCCCGCGGTCGGGGTGCCTGCCCCCACGCGGGAGGCCAGCAGGAACCCGCCGAGCCCGACGAGCCCGCCGGCGATGACGTAGACCGACAGCAGGGTGCCGCGCACCGGGATGCCGGACGCCCGCGCGGCCTCCGGCTTGCTGCCGACCGCGTAGACGCGGCGCCCGAAGACCGTGCGGCGCAGCAGGAACCCCATACCGAGGGCCACCGCGGCCCAGAGCCAGCCCAGCACGGGGATGCCCGCGAACGTGGCCGTGCCGAGCGCGGTGAACGACTCGTCGGACGGGCGCACCGGCACGCCCTCGGTGTAGGCGTACACGAGCCCGCGGGCGAGGGCGAGCATGCCCAGCGTGACGATGAACGGCTCCAGGGCGCGGAAGGCGATGAGGAAGCCGTTCACTGCCCCGAGCGCCGCCCCGACCGCGAGCGCCACCACGAGTGCCAGCACGAGGTTCGACCCGCCGAGCCCGACGCAGAGCACGGACGCCAGGCCGAGCACCGAGCCGACGCTGATGTCGATGCCGCCCGAGACCACCACGATGAACTGCGCCAGCGCGACGATGCCGATGACCGCCATCTGCAGCACGAGGTTCTCGAGGTTGCGGCTGGACAGGAACGCGTCGCTCAGCGTGGCCGCGATGATCGCGAGGACGATCAGGATGAGCAGCGGGTACTGGTGGCGCAGCCAGCCCGTGGCGCGGCCCGCCCACGCTCGCGACGGGGTCGTGGCCGCGCCCGCCTCGACGCTCTTCTCGGTCAGGGTCATGCTGCTTCTCCTCCGAGAGCGGCGCGGATGAGGTCCTCGGTGCTGGCGTCGGCGGCGTCGAGCTCGGCGACGACCCGACCGTCGCGCAGCACGAGGACGCGGTGGCAGAGCAGCAGGGCCTCCTCGGCCTCGCTGGTGACCACGAGGACGGCCTTCTCCTGCCGGGTCAGGTCGTGGATGATCTCGTAGATGTTCAGGCGGGCACCGACGTCGATGCCCTTCGTCGGCTCGTCGAGGACGATGACGTCCGGGTCGGCTTCCAGCCATTTCGCCAGGCAGACCTTCTGCTGGTTGCCGCCGGACAGGGTGCGCGTGGGGGTATCCGGGCCGCCCTTGACCTGGAACCGCTCGATGAGGTCGGTGACCCTGGCGCGCTCGGCGCTGCGGCGGACCACACCGGCCCGGGCGAGCCGGGGGAGCGTCACGAGGCTGAGGTTCTCCGCGTTGGTGAAGTCGTCGACGAAGCCCTCGCGGCGTCGGTCCTCGGTGAGGTAGGCGATTCCCCTGCGCAGGGCCGCGCCCGGGGACCGCAGCCGAACGGGCTCCCCGCCGATCTCGACGACGCCGCCCCGCGACGGTCCCTGCCCGGACACCGCCCGCGCCACCGACGACCGGCCGCTGCCGACGAGGCCGTAGAGGCCGACGACCTCCCCCGCCCCGACGTCGAACGAGACGTCGGTCGCCGAGCCGGCGTGCAGCCCGCGCACCGACAGCGCGGGCGTGCGGCCCTCGGCGCGGTGCGCGGGAGGGCGCTCCAGCGAGCGCACGGCGTCGCCGATCATCAGGGTGGTGATCTGCTCGGCATCGGTCTCCGCGGTGCGCAGGACGTCGACGAGCTGCCCGTTGCGCAGCACCGCGATGCGGTCCGACAACGCGAACACCTCGGGCATCCGGTGCGAGACGAACACGACGGCGGTGCCGGCGGCCTTCTCGACCGCGACCATCTCCTGGACGTCCTTGAAGTGCTCCTCCGTGGTGGAGGCGGTGGTCTCGTCGAGGATCAGCACCTTGTGGGGCATCACGCGGGCGCGGCTGAGCGCGAGCATCTGGCGCTGGCCGGGCGCCAGTGACCCGGCGAGGCGGCCGGCCGGGACGTCACCGAGGCCGACGTCGCGCAGCGCCTGGCGCGTCTCCTCGTCGTCGCTGCGCCGCGCGCGGGACCACGCGCGGATGTCGCGACCCGAGCGGAGCCGGTAGAGCCAGACGTTCTCGCCGACGGTGAAGTCGTCGATGATCAGCGGCTCCTGGTGCATGAGCAGGATGCCGGCCCGGTCGGCCTCGGCCGGGCTCGTGACCGGCTCCGCGTGGCCCGCCACGCGGATCTCGCCGCTGCTGGGGGCCTCCTGCCCGGCCAGGAGCCGGGAGAACGTGGACTTGCCCGCGCCGTTGGCCCCGCAGATCGCGAGCACCTCGCCGCCGTAGCCGTCCAGGTCCAGGTCCGAGAGCGCCTGGACGCCGGGGTAACTCTTGCCGACACCGCGGGCGGAGAACACGACCTCACCCGTCGGACCGGTCGCGGAGGACGCACCGTCGCTGGTCATCCCCTGCACCTCCTCATGCATGACGACATGGCAGCACCTGTAATGACAGGATGTCAAGTGGTCGGCTCATCGGCACTGCCGCGGAACGACGACAGGCCTTCCTTCATGGAGCGCAACCGCTCCAGGTGCTCGGGGCCGCGGCGCACCGCGACGGACGTCGCGAGGATGTCCATCAGCACCAGCCCGGCGAGCCGGCTGATCGTCGGGGTGTAGATGTCGGTGTCCTCGAACGTCCGCACGACCAGCGGCACGTCGGCGAGCTCCGCCAGCGGACCCGGCCCTCCCGTGATCGCCACGACCGTGGCCCCGCCGGCCCGCGCCGCCGCCGCCACCTCGAGCACCGCGTCCGTCCGTCCGGTGTTCGAGATCGCGACGACGACATCGCCCTCCGCGCACATCGACGCGGCCATGTACTGCTGGTGCACGTCCGTGGGCGCGGCGCAGGGCACGCCGAACAGCACCGACTTCTGCAGGGCGTCCTGGGCGATGAGCCCGGACGCCCCGAGCCCGACGAAGAGCACGCTGCCCGCCCGCAGCAGGACGTCGACGGCGGCGGCCACCGCGGTGGTGTCCAACGCCCGGCGCGTCCGGTCCAGGCTGCTCAACGTGTGATCGAAGATCTTCCCGGCCATCGCGTCGACCGGGTCGTCGAGCTCGATGGCCGAGTGCGTCACGGGCAGGCCGATCGCCAGCGCCTGCGCGAGCCCGAGCTTGAACGACTGGAAGCCGGCGAACCCCAGCCCGGTGCAGAAGCGCATCACGGTCGGCTCGCTGACCCCGGCCGCGTCGGCGAGCGCCGCCATGCTGAGCTGCACCGCCGCGCCCGGGTCGCGCAGCACCACAGCGGCGACCTTGCGCTCCGAGGGCCGCATCCGCTCCATCCCGGCGGTGAGCACCTCCAGCAGGGGCCCGTCGGCGGCGTCCGCCTTCACGCCGTGTCCTGCAGGGTGCGCGGCAGCGCGGCGAGCAGGTTCTCCACGGCCTGGGCCGTCGCGCGCCGCACGCTCGAGCCGGTGTACCCGCCGATGTGCGGCGTCGCGAGGACGCGCTCGTGGCGCAGCAGCGGGGTGAGCTCCGGCGGCTCGGTGTCGAACGCGTCCACCGCGTACGCGGCCAGCCGGCCGTCGTCCAGTGCCGCGAACACGACCGCGTCGTCCACCAGCGCCGAGCGACTGGTGTTGACCAGCACCGCGCCCGGGCCGACGACCGCCAGCTCCTCGGCGCCGAGCAGCGGGTGCCCGTCCGACGGGGGTGGCGCGTGCAGGGTGACGACGTCGCTCCCGGCCAGCAGCTCGGCCATCCCCACCAGGCGCACGCCGGGCTCGGCGACGGCCACCGGGTCGTACGCCACGACCTCGGCACCGAGGGCGGTGAACTGGCGCGCCACGCGGCGGCCGATGGCGCCGAGGCCGACGACACCGACGCGGCAGTCGTCGAGCTCGCGCCCCTGCCACCGCTGCCAGGCGCCGGCGCGCAACGCGGTGGCCGACCAGGGCACGTGGCGCAGCGCGCCAAGCGCCAACGCCAGCGCCAGCTCGGCCACGCCCTGGGCGTTGGCCCCGGCCGCCCGTTCGACGCGCACCCCGGCGCGCTGCGCCGCGGCCAGGTCGACGGCGTCGACACCGCTGCCGTTGCGACTGATCACCCGCAGCTCGGTGGCGGACTCGAGCACCCGGGCGCCGATGCGCTCCACCCCGGCCAGCCACCCGACGCAGCCGGGCACGAGCTCCAGCAGCTCCGCCTCCGACGGCGCCGTTCCCGCAGGCCCGGCCACCAGCCCGAAGCCGGCGGCGCGCAGCGGGTCCAGCTCCGCCACGGTGTCCAGCCCGGCCTGGGTCAACGACCGCGGCGTCACGAGCACGCGGGGCCGGTTCACCGGCGCACTCCCGCCGCGATACGCCCCAGCTCGTCGAAGGACGGCCCGGACGTGGGGATCTCGATGTCGAAGACCTCCGCGACGACCTGCGTCCAGCCGTGCAGGAAGTAGACCCAGCCGTCCTCCACCCGCACGTGACCCGCGGCCCGCGCCTGGTCGAGGAACACGAGCTCACCCCGGTAGTTGAGGTCCCACGCCACGGCGTCGCGCGGGAAGCGGGCGGCGTCGGTCAGCGGCGAGCCGGGCGCGTCCTTGCCCAGGCCGGTGGCGTTGACCACCAGCGAACGGGGCGCCAGCCCGGCCAGCACCTCGTCGTTGTCCACCGCGCCCGCGATCTGCCGGTACTCCACGGGCACGTCGGTGCCGAGCTCGGCGTGCACGCTGCGCAACGCCTCCAGCCGGGCGGCGTCGGGATCGGAGACCACGATCCGGGCCGGCCGGTCCGCCCCGCGCTCCGGGCGCGTGAGGAACCAGCTGATCGCGATGGCCGAGCCGCCCGCGCCCATCAGGAACACCTCGGCGCCGCTCGCGCTCCAGTGTCCCGGCGCCAGGACGGCGTCGAGGGCGAGCCCGCACGAGATCGGGTCCTTCGCGGACGCGACCAGCGCCCCGTCCCGCTTCGAGAGGCAGCTGACCTCGTCCATGAGCGCGGCGAGCGGGTCGACCCGGTCGAACAGGTCCCGGCTCGCCGCGTAGAGGTCGAGCTTGTGCGTGGTGACCAGCGCCCCCCTGCTCAGCGGGTCGCGCGCGATGAACTCGACGATCCGGCGGTAGTCCTCCCGCGGGGCGTGCAGCGGCAGGTCGACGCCCACCAGCGGGACGTCACCGAGGCCGAGCGCGTCGGCCCAGCGGGGGAACACCGTGCGGATCGACGACTTCCCGGTGGTGACGCCGATGAAGTACAGGGTCGGGCGCTGCGCCGGCCGGGGCAGCTGCCCCGGCGCGGGATCGAGCGCCGTCGGGTCGGGCGTCACGGTCGGGCTCCGCCGGGGCGCAGCGACGCCGCCGCGCGGGCGCGCTCCGCGATGGCGTCCCAGTTGCCGGCGACGATGTCGGCCCGGGGCGCGATCCAGGTACCGCCGACGGCGAACACGTTCGGCAGGCCCAGGTACTCGGCCGCGTTGTCGGGCCGCACCCCGCCGGTCGGCATGAACTGCACGCCGGTCCACCCGAACGGCCCGTCGAGCGCCTTGAGCGTGGCCACTCCCCCGTAGGCGCCCGCGGGGAAGAACTTCACGCGCTTCGCCCCCGCCTCCAGGCAGCCACCCACCTCGCTCGGCGTGACCGCGCCCGGCACGAACGGCAGCCCGTGCTCGGCCGCGGCCGTCACGCAGGCACTGCTCAGGCCGGGCGATACGCCGAACCGCGCTCCGGCCTGCGCGGCGGCCACGACCATGTCGGCGGTGATGAGCGTGCCCGCGCCGAGCAGGAAGTCCGGCAGCTCGGCCGCGATCGCCGCGACGGCGGCGCGCGCGGCCGGGGTGCGGAACGTGACCTCGACGACCGGCAGGCCCGCGTCGGCGAGGGTGCGCGCGAGCGGCACAGCCGAGGCGGCGTCGTCGATCTCCACGACGGGCACCACCGCGAGCCGCCCGATCACGTCGAAGACGTCGGCCCCGTCCTGCGCGGCCGGGTCGGTGGCGGTCTCGGCGAAGTCTGCAGCGGCCATCAGGCGGCGTCCTTCCGGTATCCGGTGTGGTCGGGGTTGGGCCGGGTGGTCCAGCCCCCGGCTCCGTCGTCGACCACGAGCTGAGCCATGCCGCCCGCGTCGGCGATGAGCGCGTAGTCCTGCCCCGCGTCGGCGGGGTAGCAGAACAGGGTCACGAACGGCTCGTCGCCGGTGTTGACGCTGCGGTGCACCCAGTACCCCGGCACGTGCGCGGCGTCCCCGGGGCCGAGCTCGACGGCTTCGCTGCGCCCGTCGAGCGTCTCCAGCAGCATGACGCCGCGGCCGCTGAGGCAGTGGTACAGCTCGGCGCGGTCGGCCTTGGCGTGCAGGTGCCCGCGGGTCATCGCGAACTCGTCGCCGTACCGGCCGGGCGCCAGGGTGCTGGTACCGATGATCAGTGCGCCCGGGCCGTCGCCCGCGCGGTGCTCCTCGACGCGGTAGACGAGGTGGTCGGCCCCGCGCTCGGTGACGGCGCCCGCGTGCGCCTCGCCGTCCCGGTAGACGCCGGTCATGTCGCCGAGCCGCTTGTCGTAGCCGCCGGTCCGCCCGCGCATCCCGCCGCCGACGTCGATGGTCAGCCTGGCGGGTTCGGGCACCGGCCCGAAGGTTGTCATCGGAGATCTCCTACGCGCTCGTTCTGTAGTGCTGCTACATGACACTGCACAGTCGTCCGCCCCCGTGTCGAGAAGCTACGGTCGGGAGCGGCCGCACGGCCCGAATCATTGCGCCCGGCCGGGCGATGAGCTAGTAGTACTACATCACAGCCCGCCGCGAAACCCCGGGAGAGCGACAACGATGACGAACCGCTTCGAGGGACGGCGTGTCGCCGTCACCGGCGCAGCAGGGGGGATCGGCCTGGCGATCTGCCGCAGCCTCGCCGAGCAGGGTGCGCAGGTGTACGGCCTCGACCTGAAAGGTCTCGACGGCCTGCCCGCAGGCGTCGAGGCGGTGCCGACCGACCTGACCTCGGAGGAGTCCGTCGCCGCCGCGGTGCGCGGCCTCTACGCCGCCGTCGACCGGCCGGTCGACCTGGTGAACTCGGCCGGCATCGTGGAGGACGACGTCGCCGCCGAGGAGATGTCGCTGGACCAGTTCGACCGCGTCATGGCCGTGAACCTGCGCGGCGTGTTCCTGGCCTGCCGCGAGTTCGGGCGGGAGCTGCTCGCCCGCGGGGGCGGCGCCATCGTCACCATCGCGTCCATGTCGGGCAACGCGATCGTCAACCACCCGCAGCGCCAGAGCGCCTACAACACGTCGAAGGCCGCGGTCAGCGCACTGACCAGGTCCTTGGCCGTGGAGTGGGGTCCCCGCGGCGTGCGGCTCAACACGGTCTCGCCGGGTTACGTCAACACGCCGCTGAACAGCCTGAAGACCGACATGCACGCGCAGTGGAAGGGCGAGACGGTGCTCGGCCGGTTCGCGGAGCCGGTGGAGATCGCGCGTGCCGTCGAGTACTTCCTCAGCGAGGACTCGGCGTTCTGCTGCGGCACCGAACTACTCATCGACGGAGGGTTCTCCCTGCGATGACCACCGGAATGATCCTCTCCCACGACCTCGGCACCACCGGCGACAAGGCCACCCTGGTCGACGCCGACGGCCGGGTGGTCGCCGCCGTGACCGCGACCTACGACACCGACTTCGGCCCGCGGGGCAAGGCCGAGCAGGACGCCGAGGCCTGGTGGGACGCGGTCTGCTCGGCCACCCGCCGGCTGCTCGACGATGTACCGGGGGCGGTCGACCGCATCGAGGGCGTCAGCTTCTCCGGGCAGATGATGGGCGCGGTGCTGCTGGACGCCGCGGGCGATCCCGTGCGCCCGGCGATCATCTGGGCCGACACCCGCTCCACGGCGCAGACCGACCGGCTGCTGGAGCGCGTCGGGATGGAGCGCGGCTACCGGATCACCGGGCACCGGCTCAACCCGACCTACTCGCTCACCAAGGTCATGTGGGTGCGCGACACCGAACCGGCGGTGTTCTCCCGGGCCCGCCGCGTCGTGCTCGCGAAGGACTTCGTGGTGCACCGGCTCACCGGGGCGCTCGTCACCGACCCCTCGGACGCGAGCAGCACCAACGCGTTCGACCAGTCCGCGGGCGCGTGGTCGGACGAGCTCATCGAGGCCGCCGGCCTGGACCGGGCCCTGTTCCCGGAGGTCGTGGCGTCCACGACGGAGGTCGGTACGGTGACGGCCGTCGCGGCGGCCCGCACGGGCCTGCGGGCCGGCACCCCGGTCGTCCTCGGCGGCGGTGACGGGCCGATGGCCGCGCTCGGCGCGGGCATCGTCGACGCCGCGTCCGGCGCCTACGCCTACCTCGGCTCGTCGTCCTGGGTCTCGCTCGCCGCCGACGCGCCCCTGCACGACCCGCAGATGCGCTCGATGACCTTCAACCACGTGATCCCCGGCCGGTACGTCCCGACGGCGACGATGCAGGCGGGCGGGGCGTCCCTGCAATGGATCATGGATGTGCTGGCCCCCGGCGAGGAGTCCCGCTACGAGCGGCTGCTCGACGCGGCCGACGGCGTGCAGGCCGCCGAGGACGGCCTCTACTTCCTGCCCCACCTGCTCGGCGAGCGCTCCCCCTACTGGAACCCGCGCGCCCGCGCGGTCTTCGCAGGGCTCGCGCGCCACCACGGGCCCGGGCACCTGGCCCGCGCCGTCGTCGAGGGCGTGGCCTTCAACCTCCGCACCGGGCTGCTGGCGTTCCTGGAGAACGGCGCGTCGATCGAGCGGATCGACGCGATCGGCGGCGCCGCCAACGCCGCTCCGCTGCTGCGGATCTTCGCCGACGTCTGGGGTGTGCCGGTACGCCGCCGCACGCTGGTGGACGAGGCGACGGCCCTGGGTGCGGCGGTCGTCGGCGGGGTGGGTGTCGGCCTGTTCGACGACTTCGCGGTGGCGCGGCGGATGTCGGAGCAGGCGGCGCCGTGCGTCCCCGACGCGGCGGCGCACGCGCGCTACCGGGGCGAACACGCGGTGTTCCTCGACGCCTACCGGCGGCTGGAACCGTGGTTCGAGACCCTGTGAGCGTGGTCCGCCCCCTTGTCCGCACGGTCCTGGGAGACGTTCCGGCCACGGCGCTGGGGCGTTGCGACTACCACGAGCACCTCTTCCAGACCTCTCCGCTGCTCCCGGGCGACGAGCTCGACGACGAGACCGCGAGCGGCGCCGAAGCGGTGTCGCTGCATCGAGCGGGCATCGGCGCGATGGTCGAGGCCACCCCCACCGGCCTCGGCCGCGACCCGGCCGCCGTGGCCCGGATCAGCGCGGCCACCGGGCTGGTCGTCGTGCACGTCACCGGAGCGCACCGCAGCGAGCACTACCGCGAGGGCCATCGGCTCACCGGGCTCTCCGAGGCCGCCCTCGCCGCGCGCTTCGCCGCCGACGTCCGCGACGGGCTCCCGGCGGCGGAGGGTGCGACGGACGGCCCGGTGGCCACCGCCCCGGACGGGGCCCCGGTACGCGCGGGGATGGTCAAGGCCGGCGTCGGCTACTGGCGGATCGACGCCTTCGAGCGGCGGGTGCTGGCCGCGGGCGCCGCCACCGCGAACGCGACGGGTGTCGCGATGATGGTGCACCTGGAGCACGGCTCGGCGGCGTGGGAGGTGCTCGACGTGCTGGCCGCGGCCGGGCTGTCCGCCGAGCGCGTGGTGCTGGCGCACGCCGATCGCAACCTCGACCCCGGGCTGCACGCCGAGCTGACCCGCGCCGGTGCGTACCTGGGCTACGACGGGATGGCCCGGCACCGCGAGGCACCGGACGCCGCGATCCTCGACTGCCTCGAGCAGGTGCTGACCCGCGGCGATCCCCGCCGGTTGCTGCTGGGCGGGGACGTGGCCCGGCGCAGCCGCTACCGCGCCTACGGGGGCATCCCCGGTCTCGACTACCTGCCGGTGCGGTTCCTGCCCCGCGTCCGGCAACGCGTCGGGGACGACGTGCTCGACCTGCTCCTGGTCACCAACCCCGCTCGGGTGCTCACCCTGACGTGACGCCGGTCTCCGTGACGATCATCGACGGGCGGGACGCGAGGCTGGGCTCGCGCACCAGGTCGACCTCGAACCGGCTGCGGTCACCGCGGTGGTAGGCCACGAAGCTCTCCACCGGCCTGCCGCCGGCATCGACGCTGAGGCTGCGCAGGACCAGCACCGGCGCGCCCACCGCGATCCCGAGCGCGCCCGTGAGCGGCGGGCGGCCCACCATCGCCTCCACCGAACGGCGGCCGCGGGCGAGCCGCACCCCGTAGGTCTGCTCGAGCACCGCGTAGAGCGAGCGGTCGGTGAGGTCCTCGTGCTCGAGACCCGGCGCGAGGTCGTAGGGCAGGTGCGTCACCGTGAGCACCCAGGGCTGCCCCTCGACGAACCGCAGGCGCTCCAGCAGCACGACCGGCGCGTCGGGAGCGAGCTGCAGGTCGGCGGCCACCTGGCTGTCGGCGGGCACGACCTTCAGGGTGCGCACCTCGCTGCGCAGGTGCGCCCCGCGCGCGGCCACGTCCTCGAAGAGCCCGGTGAGGGACTGCACGAGCCCCTCGGCCGTCTTCGGTCGGGCGACGTAGGTGCCCTTGCCCTTCACCCGCTCGATGACGCCCTCGAACTCGAGCTCCGTGAGCGCCTGGCGCACGACCGTGCGCGACACGTCGTAGGTCTCGCACAGGGCGTTGTCGCCCGGCAGCAGATCGCCGGGCTGCAGCCCGCGGCGCGCGATCTCGCCCACCAGGAGCTGCTTGAGCTGGTGGTAGTACGGCAACGCCGACGTGCGGTCGATGCGGCCGCCGTCGGCAGCTCCCCCGCTCGACACCGCTTCCCGCCCTTCCCCGGACCTCGCTACGGCCGCATCACCGCTTTGACACAGGCGCGGTCCTGCAGCGCCGCCAGTGCGTCCCCGTACTCGTCCAGCCCGAAGCGGTGCGTGATGATGCCATCGGCGATGACACGACCGGACCGCAGCGCCTGCAATGCGCGGTCGAAACTGTACGCCTGCGAGAACGAGCCCTTGATGACCAACTCGCGGCGGAAGACCTCGTAGGGCGACACGGTCATCCGCGCCGACTCGTCGGCCATCCCGTAGACGAACACGGTGCCGCCGTCCCGGGTCAGCGCGGTGCACCGTTCCAGCACGCCGACCGCCCCGGTGGCGTCGACCACCACGTCGAACCCCTCGGGCGACAGCGCCCGCAGCTGCTCCAGCGCGGCGTCGGGGCGCTCGCGGTCCATCTCCACGGTCCGGTCCGCTCCGTGGCGCGCCGCGATCTCCAGCTTGAACGCGGTGGGGGCCGCTACCGTCACCCGGCTCGCCCCGGAGTAGCGCAGCAGCTGGGCGAGCAGGAGGCCGGTGGGCCCCGCCCCGAACACGAGCACATCGCTGCCCGGTCGCAGGTCCAGGACGTCGAGGCCGTGGATCACACACGCGAGCGGCTCGGTCAGGACGGCCACCTCGGGCTCGAGGTCGTCGACGGGATGGCACTTCCCGGCGGGCGCGACGAGGTACTCCGCGAACCCTCCCGGGGCGTTGACGCCCTGCGCGACCAGGTCGCGGCAGAACGCCGGGCGTGCGCGACGGCAGCTGCTGCACACCCCGCAGGACCGCATGTTGTCGACCACGACCCGCCGGCCCGCGCGCAGATCGGTGACACCCGTACCCACCTCGTCGACATCGCCGACGATCTCGTGGCCGGGGATCAACGGGTAGACCGGGTCGAACTGGCCGTCGTGCAGGTGCCCGTCCGTGCCGCAGACGCCCGCGGCGGTGACCCGCAGACGCACCTCGCCGGGCCCGGCATGAGGCTCGGGAACGTCCGAGACCGTGAACTCGCGGGGCTTCTCGTAGCGAACGGCCTTCACGGTCGGGACGCTATCACCTGTTGTAACAGGATGAGCGGATCCGCGCGCTCAGTCCGAGGTCGTCCACCCCAGCGCCCAGGCGGCCGGCTCGGGCACCTCGCCGCCCGCCGCGGCGAAGGAGCGCAGCACGGGGGCCAGCGCCTCGCGCTCGTGTGCGGGCATGCGGGCCAGCACCTCGGCGATCGCCGCCCGCCGGTGGCCCATGACGCGCTCGACGAGGTCGCGGCCCGCCACCGTCAGCTCGAGCAGGAGGTGGCGGCGGTCGGCGGGATCGTCACGCCGGTCGAGCAGGCCCGCCGCGACGAGGCGGTCGCACGCGCGCGTGGCGTTGGACAGGTGGACGTCGAGCCCCTGAGCGACAGCCCCGAGGTGCAGCGGGCCGCGGCTGGCGACGATCACGAGCACCCGCAGCTGCGGCAACGTCACGACGTCCTCGACCAGCGCCACCGAGCGCGCGCTGAGCGCCACGAGCAGGCGCGCGGCTCTCATCACCGCGGAGACCTCGTCGCTGCCGGGATCGGCCACGGCACCAGTCTGCCGATGCGCGGACCGGCACCCCGCGATCCCGGCTACGCGGACCCCTCGGAGCCGCGGATCCGATCACAGGTGGCCTCGACCTCGGCCCACGCCTTGCGGACCTCGGGGTCGTCGGCCATCCACCGCTCGGCTTCCGAGGCAGCGGCCTTGTCGCCGTTCGCCGCGAGGACGTGCAGCTCGACCAGCTGGTCCTTCCAGTCCCGGTCCTGCGCCGGGCGCGCTTGTGCAGCACTCATGGCACAACGGTTGCGCATCCGCAAGCAATGGGGAAGCCAGGACGCGCCGGATGTGAGCGGTGTCTCCCGACGAGCTCAGAACGCGCCCGTGAGCAGCCGGGCGCGGACCTCCCGGCCGAGGACGTGGCCGGGCACGAACGCCTCGCATCGGCGACCGCCATTCCCGTCGCGGCCAGGGAGTCGATCATGGAGCGCATCCCACAGCTGCGGGCGATCACCCGCGACCAGATCCGAACGTGGCGGTCGCTGCTCTTCGGCACCCTGTCCGATCGGATCGGGCGCAAGCCGGTGATCCTGTTCGCATCGCGTTCTCCGCAGTCTTCGTCATCCCGTACTTCTGGATCATCGACGGGGACCGCTCTCCGCTCACGATCACGCTGGCCGTCGTCGCCTGCCTCGGGGTCGGTGTCTGCACGGCCGCCGAGCACGCCTCTGCCCTGAGCGCGTCGGCGCGTGCCTGCGGTGGGCCGGCGCCAGACCGACGCATGACCGGGTTCGGTTCGTGATCAGCGCGGAGAGAGGGCTACTCCTCACCCGCCGGCTCGCCGTCATGATCGCCACGGCACTGCTCATGGCCGCGCGTGTTTCGCATTCCACGTCCGTTTCATGATCAGATAGACGTGAGAGGGATTCGGGGAAGATCCAACCCCTCTCACGTCTATATGGTCATGGAATCTCCTGTGGGCGCGCCGTTCCCGGCTCGCTGCCACTGCCCCACGCCTTCGGTCCAGGTCTTCCGTGAAATCGGCCGGTTCCCCCTACTCCTGCCCGTCGGCGGGGTGGCCGGGTTGGCACAACTGCCGAATATCGTGGCTGGCCGGGCGGCCGTCCCCGATGCGGGCCCAGGCCCGTCCGGACGAGCCCGCCCCTGCTGCGTGCTCGCGCACCTTGCGGTGGTCCCGTTCCACCCCTTCCAGATGATCATCGGGCCGGTTCGAGGCGTGTTCACCCCTCATGATCGGCGGGATTGGGACATGGGCTGCAGGGGTGCGGTTCGTGTCCCCGGTGCGCTGATCAAGGGCGTCGTCGGAGGGGTTCGGGGACGGCACCACCGCCGGTCGAGTGGCACCCGGCTGCGACGGGCTCGTCGTGGACAGGCCTGGGCCCGTGTCGGGGACGACTGCCCAGCCGACCACGATATTCGTGGGTTGCGCCCAACCCGGCCGTCCTCGGCGCGGGGGGTCGGGGTCGGCGCCGAACCGACTGCGAGTGAGACCCAGCTACGGGGTGAGGCAGGAGGCGTCGAGCCGGGAACGGCGCGCCCACGGCAAACCGGGCTACGAGGCAGGACCCCGGGGAGGCCGGTCGCGGGGCGCGGGGGCGCCGGGACGCCGGGACGCCGGGACGCCGGGACGCCGGGACGGCGGGACGCCGGGACGGCGGGACGCTCACGCTCGCTGTGTCCGGTCATGCCCCCGGATTCGTGTCGCGCACCCCGCCGACGGGTGGCCTGGGGCGGAGAAGGGGTGCACGGGCGGGGTGGATGCGGACCGGTCGCTGCGCCCTCCGCTGCACCGTTCACTATTGCAAATGGTGGACCACCCGAACAGACCCATGCCATCGAACACCTGTTCGACTAAACTCGGGGTATGTCCGCAGTCGCCGCCGCATACGAACGCCTCCACGAGGCGATCGAGGATTTGCGGACGGCTGCGGAATCCGCTCTGGCCTCGGACAATGAGCTGCTGTCGGTGTTGTCGGTGACCGAAGGTGTGTCGCGGCAGTTGGATTACGTGACCGTCTCCACCACTGCCGCGCTGCAACGGCGCGGCACGTTCGCCGAACGCGGCTATCGCAAACCCGAAGGCGCGTTGACCGACTTGCTGGGATGCGACTCCTACGAGGCGCGCCGCCGCGTGGTGGCCGCGGAGCAGGCGTGCGAGCAGATCGGGTTCGACGGCACCGTGCTGCCCGCCCGGCTCCCGGCGACGGGGAAGGCGTTCGCGGCCGGTCAGGCCGGGCTGCGTCACGTCGAGGTCATCGCCGCCCTTCTCAACACCCCCGAGGCCGGGCGGATCACCGACTGGCAGCGGGCCGGGTTGGAAGAGCAGCTGGCCGGTATGGCCGCCGAATACTCGCCCGGGCAACTACGCAAGCTGGGCACCCAGCTCCTGGAAGCGCTCGACGGCGACGGTCCCGAGCCTGATGACAATCCGCCGGAGCCGGTCAACCGGCTGCAGGTCCGTAAGCGTCGCGACGGGTCGGGCGGGACGATCAGCGGGCAGTTCGACGATGCGGCGATGTTCGATGCGATCGCCACTGTGATCGGTGCCAAGGCGAAGCCCCTCGGCCGCGATGATCAACGATCGACGGGGCAGCGTCAGGCCGAGGCCCTCGCCGATGCGTGTGGGTTCGTCCTCGCTCACGCCGATCACGCCACCCTCCCCGACGCCGGCGGGCGGCGGCCGCACCTGAACGTGTTGATCCGGCTCGAGGACCTCGAAACCCGCGCCCGCTCGGCGATGCTCGACTTCGGCGGCCGCATGAGCCCCGCCTCGCTACGGATGCTGGCCTGCGACGCCGCGGTCGTACCCATCGTCATGAACGGCGCCGGGCAACCCCTGGACGTGGGGCGCTCCACCCGGGTGATCCCCGACGGGTTGCGCAGGGCGGTCACCGCCCGGGATCGTGGATGCGCGCACCCGGGCTGCGACCGGACACCTTCTTGGTGCGAAATCCACCATATCTGGGAGTGGGAGTACGGCGGGCCCACCGAACTGGGCAACCTGGTGAGTTTGTGCAAGGTGCACCACCGCTTGATCCACGATTCTGGGTGGGTGGTGCGGATCCGTGACGGGTTACCGGAGTTCATCCCGCCGAAATGGATCGACCCGGATCAGAAACCCCGCCGGAATCCGTAGCACACGCTCCTCGACGTGGACGGATGGGGGCGGGCATCGCCGGCCCGTGCACGCCGCGGACCGTGATCGGTCCGCGGCGCGTCTAGCAGACACGGCCGGGGCGGGCTCAGTGGGCTGCCAGCACCCCGCTCAGCTCGTTCGGGGTCGACGGAAGCGTTCCGGTCGCCGTCACCGTGCCTGCCGCGAGGTCGACGGCGTGCACCGCGTTCTCCGCCGGGTCGCTCACGTAGGCCGTGGCACCGCGCACGAAGATCGCCGGCCGCGGCTGCTGCCACTCGATCGGCTCCTGCCACGGCTCGATCACCGGGATCGTCCGCGTCACGGCGCCGGCCGCGGGGTCGATCACGTGGATGTGCCCGTCGGTGCCGAGCACGAGCCCCTCCCCCTGCGGCCCGCGGGCGAGCGAGCGGAACGTGTAGCTGGTGCCGAGGTCCACCAGGCGCAGGGTCGCGTCGGTGGTGTCGATCAGCGAGACCGCCGTGGGGCGCTCGAGCTCGGCGTCCGGGTCCTGCTTGTAGTCCCCGAGCGTGATCGGGGACGCGTCGGAGCCCGCCTGGTTGCCGATGCGGCCGTACGGCGTCGGGCTGGTGATCTTGGTGATCGCGCCGTCCCGGTAGACCAGCGCGCCGGTCTCGCAGCCGATCACGACGGCCTCGCCCTGCGCGGTTGCCTCGCCGTGCACGCCGGGGCAGTTTTCGTTGCGGGCGATCTCCTGGCGCTGCGCGTCGAGCACGACGATGCCGGGGCGCTCCTCCTCGTTGCCCACCGTTGTCACCAGCTCGCCGTTCGCCAGCTCGACGGCGACGCCGTGGTGCGGCTCGGGCGTCGTGTACTCCTGCACGCTCGGCGCGCCGGTCCCGAACGTGGCCGGGTCGATCACCCGGACCTGGCCGGTGCCGTCGGTGAACAGGACGGTGCGGCCGGCGTGGCGCACGACGTGGCCCGGCTCGGCGCCCGGGAACCGCACGTCGGTGAGGGTCGCGGCCCCGGCGTCGAGCACCTGGAAACCCTCGGAGGTCGAGACGATGACGTGCCGGTCGTCGCCCGCGGGGCTGACGCGGTTGAAGCCGGGGAGCGGGATGTCCGCGGCCACGGCCAAGGTGGTGCCGTCGAGCACGTGGAAACCACCGTCGTAGGTGGTCACCAGTGGCTCGGCGACGGTGGGCGCGGGTTGCGCGGGCGCAGGCGCGGCGGCCTGCGGTTCCTCGGAACCGGCGCCGGAACCGCAGGCCGCGAGGACCAGCGCTCCGGCGGCGAGTGCCGCGACGCGTACGGGGAGGGGCATGCGATCGCCTTTCGTTCTTCTACTCGGTTTCGGGGGGTACGGCCTCAGGGCGTCGCGCCGAGGCCGCGCGCGATCGCGTCGGCGTTGGCGCGCATCATTTCCAGGTAGGTCGCCGCGCCACCGCCCTCGTCGGTCAGCGACTCGGAGAACAGCGGGATCACCGCCACCTGCACGCCGGCGCGGTCGGCGAGCACGCGGGCGAGGCGGTCGGGTTGGGAGGAGTCGGCGAACACGGCCGGCACGCCCGCGGTGCGCACCGCGGTGGCGAGCGACTCCAGGTCCGAGGCGCTCGGTGAGGCCAGCGTCGTCCCGCTCGGGATGACCGCGCCCACCACCTCGAAGCCGTAGCGCTCGGCGAGGTAGCCGAACACGTGGTGGTTGGTCACCAACTTGCGCCGTTCCGCCGGGATGCGCGCGAACTGCGCGGTCAGCGCGGCGTCGAGCTCGTCGACGGCGGCGCCGTAGCGTGCGGCGTTCGCACGGACCGCCGCCTCGTCGACGCCCTCGACGTGCGCGACCACCTCGTCGGCCACGAGGTCGACCACGCGGCGGACGCGCTGCGGGTCGGTCCAGAAGTGCGGGTCCGGATGCCCGGCGCTGCCGTCGGTGGCGAAGGCGATCGGGTCGACGGCCTCGGCCGCGGCGAACGTCGCGACGCCGGCGGCGCGGGCGGCGTCGACGTGGCGCTGCACGCCCTCCTCCAGGCCCAGGCCGTTGTGCACGACGAGCCCTGCGCGTTCGAGCCGCGCGGCCTGCTGGGCGGAGACGCCGAACGAGTGCGGGTCGGCGTTCGGCGCCATCAGCACCGTGACCTCCGCCTGGTCGCCGACGATCTGGCGGGTGACGTCGCCGAGGATGTTGGTCGTCACGACGACCGAGCGCTCCTGCTCCGCTTCCCCGCACCCGGCGAGGGCGAGCAGCAGCACCCCGACGAGGGCTGCGAGCGCACGCCGCCTCATCGCCCGGTCTCCACCATGCGGCTCGGCGTCCCGCCGAGGTCGAAGGTGCGGGCCACGCGCAGGGCGTCGGCGTAGTCGATCTCGTGGATCACGCCGGCGGCCGGGTCGTTGACGTAGGCGCGGGAGGTGTCGACCTCGATGCGGACGCCCGGCGCGACCGGGGCGGTGAGCAGTGGCGTGGCCGCGAGCTCCGCCCCGGATGCGGGGTCGAGGGCGTGCAGCACGCCGTCCGCGGTGAGCGTGAGCAGTGCCGTGCCCGCGCCTGCGCTGTTCACGGCCGCGACCGGGCCGGTGTCGTGGCGGGTCCAGGTCCGGGCGGTGACGTCCAGCGCCCAGATACCGGCCTCCCCCGCCCGGGCCGTGAGCAGCGCGCTACCCGGGCGGTGCCGGAACTCGCGAACGCGCTCGTCGGCGGTCACCGCCTGCGGGTAGGGGATCTTCTCCCCGGCGAACGCGCCGTCGGAGCCGCTCACCAGCAGCGCCCCGTCGGCGCACCCGAACACCACGCCGCGCCGGGTGACGGCGGCGCCCTCCAGCGCAGGACACGGCTCGTCGATCGTCGCGACCGGCGCCCCGGCCCGGTCGTGCACCGCGACGCCCGACCCGAACTGCTGCCCCGGCTCGGCCACCGACGCCAGCACGTGCCCCTCGTACGGGACGGCCGGGCCGCGGTGCGGCGTCCGGGGGATCGTCGCGAGCTCGACGACAGCGCCCTCGTCGAGGCGGGCGCGGTCGAGCAGCGCGACGGTGCCGTCGGCGAGGGCGAGCGCGGTGACGGCCTGGTCGGCGTGCACCGCGACGGGGTCGGCGCCGGGCACCGACCCGACCTCCCGCACCGCGGCCCGGTAGTAGTGCGTGTGGTCGCCGTGGTCGACGGTCCAGGAGCCGCTGTCGACGATGCGCACCGAGCCGTCGTCGCTCGCGAGGTAGGCGTGGCGCCCGTCGCCGGTCACCGACCCGACGCCGTCGACCCGGCCCGCCTCGACCACCTCCTCGGTGGCGAGGTCGAGCACGCGGACGGCGCCCGCCGCGTCGGCGACGACGAGGCGCGACTGCACCTCGGCCGTCTCCTCGGCGCCGGCCACGTAGCCGTGGGGCGCCTCGGGCGCGGGCTCCTCGGCGGGCGCGCCGCAGGCCACGGCGACGGCGGCCGTGGCGGCCAGGACGGTGGCGCGGTAGAGCGGTGTTCGGGAATGCGCGATCACGCGCGAACCTCCTCGGGGGACGCCACGGTGGCGCCGACGGACAGCCGACCTCGCAGGTGCGAGGCCAGCGCGGAGACGAAGAACAGGGAGACCGCGGCCGCGGCGATGGTCGCGCCCGCGGCCGTGCCGGCGTGCCAGGAGACGACGAGCCCCAGCACGGTGGAGGCGCAACCGACCAGCGCGGCGCCGAGCATGATCGTGGCGACGCGGCGGGCCCACAGGAGCGCGGCGGCCGGCGGGGCGATGAGCAGACCGAAGACCAGCAGCGTGCCGACCACCCGGAACGACGCCACGATCGCCAGCGTCACCAGGGCGAGCAGCACGCCGTGCGCGACGCCCGGCGCCAGCCCGAGGGTGCGGGCCTTGCGCGCGTCGAACGCCAGCGCGAGGAACGCGCGGTGGCCGAGCAGGGAGACGACCGCGGCGACGGCGAGCGCGGCGCCGAGTTGCCACAGGTCCGCAGGCCCGACCGCGAGGACGTCGCCGAACAGGAACCCGGTGAGGTCCACGGCGAACGAGTCGGAGTGCGAGACGATGATCACTCCGACCGAGAGCATGCCGACGAACAGCAGGCCGATCGCGGTGTCGCGGGAGACGCGGCGGGAGCGGCCGACCAGCGCGACGCCTGCCACCATCACGCCCGCGCTCAGCGCGGCGCCCAGCAGGACGCTCTGCCCGGTCAGCGACGCGAGCGCCACCCCGGGCAGGAGCCCGTGCGACACCGCCTCGCCCAGGAACGCCATCCCGCGCAGGACGACCCAGGTGCCGACGAGCGCGCACACGAGGGACACGAGGACCCCGGCCACCAACGCCCGCCGGACGAACGACACCTCGAACGGGACGAGCAGCCACTCCAGCACGCCGGGTACCTTAACGACATCGATTTCCGTTATCGAGAGGCTGTGAGATGAGCGACGGCGAGATGAACGACGGCGAGATGAGCGACGACGAGATCCACGACGCGATCCGGGTCCGCGACCTCGTCGCCGGGCACGGCGACCCCGCCCTGCACGGGATCCGCACGGCGATCCCCCGGGCCGTCATCACCGCCGTCCTCGGCCCCAACGGCGCGGGCAAGTCGACACTGCTGGACGTGCTGGCCGGCGTGCTCACCCCGGTCGCGGGCGTGGTGGAACGGCTCGGGAACGCCCGCCCTGCCTACGTCGTGCAGCGCAGCACGGCCCCCGAGACGCTGCCGATCACCGCGCGGGCCACCGTCACGATGGGCCGCTGGGCCACCCGCGGGCCGTGGCGGCGGCTCACCGCGCGCGACCGCGGCGTCGTGGCGGACTGCCTGGAGCGCCTCGGCGTCACCGACCTCGCCGACCGCCCGCTCGGCGCCCTGTCCGGCGGGCAGCGCCAGCGGGTGCTGGTCGCGCAGGGGCTGGCCCAGGAGTCGGACCTGCTGCTGCTCGACGAGCCCGCCGCCGGCCTCGACGCGCAGGCCCGCGTCCGGATCGACGAGGCACTCCGGCAGGCGGCCGCCGACGGCGTCACCGTCGTCCGCGTGACCCACGACCCGGACGTCGCGGCCGGGGCCGACCACTGCCTGCTGCTGCGCGACGGCCGGCTGGTGGGCGAGGGACCTCCGGCGCAGGTGCTCCCGGCCGCGTGATCCGATACTCGCGGACCGCAGCGAAGGGACACCCATGTCGTCGGCTTTCTGGATCGGCACCTACACCGGCGCGGCCGGGAACGGGCGCGGCATCTACCGCGCGGACCGCTCCCCCGACGGCGTCCTCGAGGCCCCCGTGCTCGCCGTCGAGGTGGACAGCCCCTCCTACCTGGCGGCGCGCGGCAGCGCGCTGTACGCGGTGAGCGAGCAGGACCCCGGCGCCGTGCTCGCCTTCGACGCCGCCGGAGGCCGGTTGCGCCCGACCGGCTCCGCGGCCGTCGCCGCCGCGCCGTGCCACCTCGCGGCGGGCGAGGGCGTCGTCGTGGCTGCGAGCTACGGCACGGGCGAGGTCAGCGCCCACCCGCTGACCGACGGCAGGCTCGACGGGCCCGTCTCCACGGTGCCCGGGCACGGCAGCGGGCCGCGATCGGACCGCCAGGAGGGGCCGCACGCCCACGCGGTGGCGTTCGCCCCCGACGCCACCGTGCTCAGCACGGACCTCGGCGCCGACCTGCTGCGCGCCCACCGCGTCGAGGGCGGGAATCTCCGCCCCGTCGCCGACATCCCGCTGCCCGCCGGCTGCGGCCCGCGGCACATGGTGATCCACCCCGACGGCACGGTGTTCGTCCTGACCGAGCTCGGGCGCACCGTAATCGCACTGACGCCGGGCGCCGGGTACGCCGACCTGCGGATCCGCGCCGAGACGCCGGTGACCGTGGCCGCCACGGACGACGGCTCCTCGGGCGCGGCCATCCGGCTCGGTGCCGGCGGGCGTTTCGTCTACACCTCCACCCGCGGCGCCGACGTGATCACCACGCACGAGGTCACCGACGTGGGCCTGCGCCCGGTGGTCGACACCCCCTGCGGCGGGACCTGGCCCCGCGACATCTGGGTGGACGGCGGGTGGCTGCACGTCGCGAACGAGCGGTCCGACGAGATCAGCACGTTCCGGCTCGACCCGGCCACCGGCGTGCCGGAGCTCGTGGGGTCGCAGGTCGTTCCGTCCCCGGTGTGCGTCGTGGCGGCCGCCGATCGGGCGTGACCAGTCGTGGGGCGCTCACCCATCGCAGAACGTGTCCTGGTCAGGGCGGTGGCCGGTCAGGAGGAAGGTGGTCACGTGGCGGTCGCCGCAGGCGTTGCCGGTCCTCGCGTAGGAACCGTGGCCGGTGGCGTCGACGGTGATCATCCGTGCCCGGTCACCGAGGGCCTCGCGCATCCGGAGGGCTCCGGAGTGCGGGGTGGCGGGGTCGCGCAGGTTCTGCACCAGCAGCACGTTGGACGGGCCCCGTGAGGTGATCTCCACGGGCGGTTCGGCCGGCCCGCCGTTCCAGAACGCGCAGGCCGTGACGTTCACCGGCATGCCCGCGGTCAACGGGTGGCGCTCCCGGCTCGTGGCGACGCTGCGGGCGTAGTGGTCGATGTCGGTGGGCCAGGCGACGTCGTTGCAGATGGTCGCCGCGATCACGGCCGCCGAGTTCTGCACCACCTCGTCGGGCGCGGTCTTCGCCGCGGGGAGCGCGGTGCCGTCCAGGGCTGCGCGCATCAGCTCGGCCAACGCCGGGTATCGGTCGGGCGCGTAGAGGGCGTCCAACAGCGTCTGCCGCAGCACGTTGCCCGACAGCTGCGGCGGGTTGGCGCCCGGCCACGGGACGGGCTCGCGGTCCAGGCGGGCGGCGAGATCCAGGAACAGCGGCCGCACCTGCTCGGGAGCGTCGGCCAGATGCTGCGGGTTGGTCGGGTCGGCCGCCCACCGCGCGAAGCTGGGAAAGGCGTCCTCGACCCCGACCGCGTAATTCGCCAGCCAGCCGCGGGCCACCCGCGTCGGGTCCGGGTCGTCCACGCTGTCGAGCACCACGCGGTCGGTGCGTTCGGGGAACAGCTGGGCGTAGACGGCGCCGGCGTAGGTTCCGTACGACACGCCCCACAGCGAGATCCGGGCCTCCCCCAGCGCTCGCCGGATGTGGTCGATGTCGCGGGCCTCGTTCGCCGTGCTGATCTCGTCGAGCAGCGGGCCACCGTGGGCTGCGCAGGCGTCGGCCAGGCGTTGCGCGGTCGCCGCGTTCTCCGCGATCTCCCCGTCGGCGCCGGGCCAGGAGCGCAGCTTCACCAGGGACAGGTCCTCGCCGGCCAGGTCGCAGCTGATCGGGGAGGACTTCGCGACCCCGCGCGGGTCGAAGCTGACCAGGTCGTAGGCGTCCAGCACCTCCGGGGGAAGGCTGCGGGCGGCGGTGGTCGGGTCGGACAGCCCCGGCTCCCCCGGCCCTCCGGGCACCAGCAGCAGCGTGCCGCGGCGCGTCGCGGGGTCAGCGGCGGGGATGCGGGAGATCACGAGGTCGATGCGCTCGCCACGAGGATCGTCGTGGTCCAGTGGCACCTCCAGCGTGGCGCACTCCTGCCGCGGGTCGAGCCCCGCGCCCACGCACGCGCTCCACGACGGAGCGGCCGGCGCGTGGCCGACGGGGTCCGCCGCTGCGCGCAGCGGCACTGCGGCGAGGAGAACGGCGGTGGTGGCGGCCAGCAGCGCACCTGTGCGCTTCGTCGTCATGCCGTCGAGCGTGACGGGGCGCGAGCGGCGAACCCACCCGGCAGACCCGCCGACCGACCAGGGGGGCTGGCCCCACCTCGCGCGGCCGGTCAGCCGCGCTTGCGCGCGAGGAACCGCTGCATGCGTTCCTGCGGCTCGCCGGTCTCGAACGCCGCACCGAACTCGGCGACGCTCGCCTCGACCGCCTCGCAGAGGCCCTGCTCCTCCCACTCCCGCAGCAGGCGCTTCTGCTGCCGCACGACCAAGGGCCCGAAGCCGGCGAGGCGTTCCGCGGCCCGCCGCACGGCGTCGTCGAGCTGATCGGCCTCGACGACCTGGTCTACGAGACCCCAGTCGAGCGCTGTGCGGGCGTCGACGGTCTCGCCGGTGAGGATCAACCGGCGGGCGCGGGCCGCGCCGACCAGCCGCGGCAGCAGGGCGGCGTGGATCACCGACGGGATGCCGACCTCGATCTCCGGCATCGCGAAGCGGCCCTCGGTGCTACTGATCCGCAGGTCGCAGGCCATCGCGAGCTCGAGCGCGCCGCCGAGGCACCAGCCGGGGATACGTGCGAGGACCGGCACCGGGAAGGTCCGGACCGTCTCGCAGAGACGCGCGAGGCGTCGGATGAACGCGCGCGCCGAGCCGGGCTCGAGGCGCGCCATCTCGTGGACGTCGGCGCCCGCGCTGAACGCCCGGTCCCCGCTGCCGCGCAGCACCAGCACCCGCAGCTCGGGACGGGCGGCCAGGTCGTCGAGCAGGCCCGTGAGGCGCTCGACGACCGGCGTGGCCAGGATGTTCAACCCCTTCGCGTCCCGGAACGTCAACGTCGCGACGCCGGCTCCGTCGACGTCGACCTCTACGTGGCGGGATGCACCACCCCGGTGGTCGTCGGTCATGCCGATGCTCCTTCCGCTGTTCCGTCGAGCATGATCCTCGCCCCGTCACGGACCCGGCCGGGATTGCGAAGCCGTTCCCTGACCCACCGGCGCGTCGAGCGCCCTCGCGTCACCCGATCGGGTAGATCTCGTCCCCGGCCGAGCGTGCGGAGGCGGGATGCGAGCACTGACGCGATTCGAGATCCGCGCCTGCGCGCTCGCCCTGCTCGCGCACGGCCTCATCACCCCGCTCGTCCCGCAGCAGTCGGCGGTCCTACAGCCCGTGGCGGCCTCCGGCGTGGGGATCGCGGTGGACGCCGGCGCGGCGACCGGCTCGCTGATCGCACCCCCATCCGTCCCCGCGGTCGTCACCGGGGTGGAGGACGCTTCGCCGATTGCCCGGACCGTCGCCCTCACGTTCGACGACGGTCCGGACCCCCGTTGGACGCCCCAGGTGCTGGACCTGCTGACCCGCCACCACGCCGTGGCCACCTTCTGCATCGTCGGCGAGAACGCGATGCGCCATCCGGAGCTGGTCCGGGCGATCGTCGATGCCGGGATGCAGCTGTGCGACCACAGCCATCGGCATGAGATCGACCCGTCGAGGCCCGGAGCGGGAATGGCCCACGACGAACTCGCGGAACTCGCCGGAACCGATGTGCCCTGGTTCCGGGCGCCCGGAGGCGTGTGGTCCGCAGGTGTACAACAGGCGGCGGGCACACACGGCATGCGTCCGCTCGGCTGGAGCGTCGACTCCCGGGACTGGACCAGACCCGGGGTCGACGCGATCGTCGAGCAGGTGCAGCAGCAGATGAGCCCTGGCGCGGTGGCGCTCCTGCACGACGGCGGCGGGCCCCGCGACCAGACGGTCGCGGCGCTGGCGCAACTCCTGCCTTGGCTCGCGTCACGGTGCTACGTGACCACGTTCCCGGACGGCGGCTAGAACCCCTCAGGGCGCCGCGCGGCCGAACGGGAGCGTTGCGTCGTCCACCGCGGCGGGTGCGACGAACGCCGCGCCCCCTACGCCGGCGGTGCTCTCCCGCACCACCAGCTCGAACCCGGCGGGGATCTCGCGGGGCTCGGAGCTGCATCCCTGCTGCGCCGCGAGCGAGGCGACGGCGGCCCGGGCCACCGCCGCGCGATCCGGGGAGATCGAGGTCAGGGTCGGGGTGGACGCCCGCCCGTAGGGGATGTCGTCGAAGCCGACCACGGCCACGTCCTCGGGCACGCGCAGCCCGTGCAGGTGCAGGGAGCGGATGGCGCCCAGCGCCACCCAGTCGGTGACGCAGAAGACGGCGTCCGGACGCGGCACCGACCGTGCCAGCAGGGCGTTCATGGCGGCCTCGCCCGCTTCGCCGAGGTTGCGCGGGACGGGCTCGACGAGGAGGGGATCCACTTCGAGACCGCGCTCCGCCAGGGCCGCGGCGTAGCCGTCGAAACGCCGGTTCGTCGTCGCCACGCCCTCGGGGCCGATCATCGCGACGCGCCGGCGGCCGAGGTCGAGCAGGTGCGACACCGCGAGCTTCCCGGCCGCCACGTTGTCCACGACGATGTGGTCGGCCAGGCCGCCGGTGGCGCGCTCGCCCAGCAGCACGAGCGGCGTCCGGTCGCTGCGCTGCCCGATCTCCTCGGCCGTGACGCCCTCCGGGCTGAACACCAGCCCGTCGACGCGCTGCGCGAACCGGCCCGACAGGACGGCCCGCTCCTTCTCGGCGTCGCCACGGGTCTGCTGGATCAGCACGACCCAGCCCTGCTCCTCGGCCGCCTCGAGCACGTGCATCGACAGCGAGGCGAAGTAGGGCATGTCCAGCTGCGGCACGACCAGGGCGATCATCCCGGCGCGGCCGCGGGCGAGGTTGCGCGCCGAGAGGTTGGGCCGGTAGCCCACCTCCTCGATCGCCGCGAGGACCTTGGTCCGCATCGCCTCCGAGACGTGGACGTACCCGTTGATGACGTTGGAGACCGTCTTCATCGAGACGCCGGCCCGGTCGGCGACGTCCTGCAGGCGCGGCTTCATCGGGGCGGCGCACCGCGAGCGAGCATGGCGCCCAGGATAGGGGCGCCCGTCACTTCAGACCCGTGTGCGCCATCCCGGCCACGATCTTGCGCTGGAAGGAGACGAAGACGATGACGACCGGGACGAGGGTGACCACGCTCATCGCGAACATCTGGCCCCATTCCGACTCGCCCGAGGCGTCCAGGAACGAGCGCAGCGCCAGCGGCACCGTCAGGTTCTCCGGGCTGGACAGGTAGATGAGCTGGCTGAAGAAGTCGTTGTAGGTCCAGATGAACGAGAAGATCGCGGTGGTGACCAGTGCGGGCTTCAGCAGCGGCAGCACGATGCGCAGGTAGATCTGGAACGGGCCGCAGCCGTCGATGCGTGCCGCCTCGTACAGCTCCCGGGGCAGCCCGCGGATGAACTGCACCATCAGGAACACGAAGAACGCGTCGGTGGCGAGGAACTTCGGCACCACCAGCGGCAGGAACGTGTCGATCCACCCGAGGTCGCGGAAGATCGCGTACTGCGCGATGAGGGTGACGTGGTGCGGCAGCATGATCGTGGCGAGCATCAGCGCGAAGAACGGCCCGCTCCCGATGAAGCGCATCCGGGCGAACGCGTACGCCGCCAGCGAGCAGGACACGAGGTTGCCGATCACCACGCCGGCGCACACGAGCAGCGAGTTCAGCAGGTAGACCCAGAACGGCAGGCCCGGCCCGTCCCAGCCGTCGACGTAGTTGGCCACCGAGGGCGCCACGGGCACCAGCGACGAGGACGTGAAGATCTCGGCCTGCGACTTGAACGAGCTCGCGAGCATCCAGAGCACCGGGTAGAGCATCACGAGCGCGCCCAGCACGAGCCCGGCGTGGGCGAGCAGCCGGCCGCGACGCCGGCGGGGCGCCTTGCCGGGCGGCGCGGGCGCCGGCGGCTCCGTGGTCCGGACCTGCAGGATCGAGGTCATCAGCGCAGCCCTCCCGGCTCGTCCTCGGAGTACACCCAGTACCGGCGGAGCAGGAAGTTCAGGCCCGTCAGGACACCGATGATCAGCAGCAGGACCCAGGCCAGCGCCGCGGCGTAGCCCATCTCGAAACTGCCGAACGCCCGCTGGTACAGGTAGAGCGTGTAGAACAGCGTGGAGTCCGACGGCCCGCCGCTGCCGCCGGAGACGATGAACGCCGGCGTGAACGCCTGGAACGCCCCGATCGTCTGCAGCACCAGGTTGAAGAAGATGATCGGGCTCAGCAGCGGCAGCGTGATCCGCACGAACCGCTGCACCGCGTTCGCCCCGTCGATCGTCGCCGCCTCGTAGACGTCGTCGGGGATCTGGCGCAGGCCGGCGAGGAAGATCACCATCGGCGCCCCGAACTGCCACACCCGCAGCACCACGAGCGTGAGCAGCGAGTACTCCGGGGTGGATATCCAGCCGGGGCCGTCGATGCCCACGATCGCGAGCACGTCGTTGACCAGGCCGTCCCGGCCGAAGATCTGGCGCCACAGGATCGCGACGGCCACGCTGCCGCCCAGCAGGCTGGGCAGGTAGTAGATGGCGCGGTAGGTGGCCAGCCCGCGCAGCCCCCGGTTGAGCACGACCGCCACGAGCAGCGCGAACACCAGCTCCAGCGGCACCGACAGCGCCACGTAGAGGAAGGTCACCCGCAGCGAGGCGTGGAACCGCTCGTCGGTCAGCAGCCGCGCGTAGTTGTCCACGCCGGCCCACTGCGGATCGCCGAGCAGGGAGTAGTCGGTGAACGAGTAGTACAGGGACAGGAGCATCGGCCCGAGCGTGATGCCGAGCATCCCGACGATCCACGGGGCGAGGAACGCGTACGCGGGGAGGCTCTTGCGCAGCCGGGTGACCGTCGTGTCGCGGTGCACCGCGGGGGCGGTCATGACGACAGGACCCGGTCCGCCTCGTCGGCGAAGTCCGCGGCGGCCCGCGCCGGGTCGGACTCCCCGAAGCCGACCTCCTCGTTCACCCGCTGGAACGTCGTCTTCAGCTCGCCGTAGCCCTGCGGCCAGGCCGCCGGCGGCGGGCCGACCTGCCCGCTGATCGACTCCACGAACGCGACGGCCTTGCCGGCGGCGGAGCTCGGGTCGGCCGCCAGCCGCTCGCGCGCGCGGGCCGACGGCGGGATCCCCAGCGTGACGCCGATGGCGTCGATCGCCCGGTCGTCGTTGACGAGGAAGTCGATCACCTGGGCCGCCCGCTCGGCGTCGCCGGTCTCGGACGAGACGCACCAGAAGTCGAGCGCCTTGGTGTACTGCCCGGCGAGCGATCCGTCGGGCCCGGCCGGGATCGCGACGACCTCGAGCGTGTCCTGCACCAGCGGCTGGAAGAAGGTGGCCTGCTGCACCCAGCCGAACTGGATCGGCGAGCGCCCCGCCACCAGGGTCGAGGTCTCGAAGGTCCGGGACTCGGCGGTGATGTCGGCGGGCGGCGCCACGCCGTCGCGGCGCAGCTCGTCCCAGAAGGTGAACCACTCCTCGAGCACGTCGCGCCCCACGGCCGGCGCGCCGTCCGCGGTGAAGGTGTCGGTGCCGTGCTGGCGCGCGAAGACGTCGAAGATCTCCAGGTTGCCGCCGGGGTCGGAGGTCCCGAAGCGCCCGTCACCCGCGGCCGCGGCGAAGGAGCGCGCGAACTGCGCGAACTGCTCCCACGTCGTGCCCGGCTGCGGGACGGCGAGGCCGAGCGCCTCGACCTGCGTCCGGTTGACGAACGTGGCCTGCGTGATCGTGCTCTGCCCGATCCCGTAGACGCTGCCGTCGATCGTGCCGCTGTCGGCCACGGTGGGGTCGAGGTCCCCGGTCCGGATACCGGCGTCGCCCAGGTCGAGCAGCGCGCCGCGCTTCGCGTACTCGCTGAAGTAGCTCATGGACATCCGGAAGACGTCGGGCGCCTGCGCGCCCGCGGCCTGGGTGGCCAGCTTGTCCCAGTAGTCCGCGAAGGCCGCTTTCTCCGCGGCGAGCTGCGCGTCCGGGTGGTCACCGGAGAAGGCGGCGAGCGCCTTGTCCAGCGCCTCGTGCACCGGCGCTCCGCCGTACCAGGCGACCCGCAGGCCCGAGCCCGATCCACCGCCGCACCCGCTGACGGCGGTGGCGGCGAGCAGGGCGGCGCCCAGCCCGAGGAACCCCCGCCGGTCCATCACGTGTCGAGTCATCAGAGATCCCTGCTTCCCGTCGTCGTCGAGGGGCGAGTCGTCGAGGAGCGGGCCTGCTCGGCCCAACGCCAGTTGTGGGGGACGGTCTTCGCCCGGTACGCCCCGGTGGGCAGGTCGTCGGCGACCCGCACCATCCAGCGCGCGAGCCGCACGAGCAGCGCGTCGCGGACCTGCGCCCACTCCGCGTCGTCGAAGTGGTCGTCCAGCTCGGCCGGGTCGGCGTCGAGGTCGTAGAGCTCGCCGTTGCCCTCGCCGTCCATCAGCAGCTTGTGCCGCCCCAGGCGCACCATCCGCTGGCCGCCGCTCTGCGTCACCGAGTTCAGCTCGTCGAACGTCGCGCCCTCGTAGGGGAAGTGCAGCGGCGGGCGCTCGTCGACCCCGTAGGGGACGCCGCCGTATCCGAGCTCGGCGTAGACGCTGTCGAACTCCTCGGCCGGCGGATCCTCCCCCGCGAGCAGCGGCGCCAGGCTGCGTCCCTGCACTCCCTCGGGCACCGGCGCGCCGGCCAGCGCGCACAGCGTCGGCAGCACGTCGACCATGGACACCAGCTCCGACCGCCGCTGCGCCGCGATGCCGGGACCGGTGAACTGCAACGGGATCCGCAGCAGGCACTCCGGCATGCCGGCGCCCTTGCGCTGCAGCCCGTACTCACCGACGTAGTCGCCGTGGTCGGCGAGGAACACGATCACCGTGTTGTCCGCCCGCGGGCCGAGGTGCGCCACGAGCCGGCGGATCTGGTCGTCCAGCAGCCGGAGCATGCCCAGGTAGTTGGCGCGGTAGCGGCGCCACGCGTCGTCGTAGCCCGGTCGCTTCTCCTCGATCAGGGCGCGCAGCCACCGGTACTTCTCGGACCTGCCCGCGATCGCCTCGGGGCCGGCGATCCGCTCGGGGACCTCGCCCTCGGCGAACAGCCCGAAGTAGGGCTCCGGGACCTGGTAGGGGTTGTGCGGCTCGGGGAACGAGGCCCACAGGAACATCGGCCGCTCGAGGTCGGCCTCGTCCATCGCCTCGATCGCCCCCGACGCGATGCGGTGGGGCAGCTGGCACTCGAGCGGGAACGGCGTCGGCTCGGGGTGCACACCGTGGTCGAGCCCGTGCAGCCACACGTCGAACGCCGCCTCCTCCTCGCTGCGGCCGTCCGCCGGACCGTTGGTGTGCATGAAGGGGCCGCGGAAGGAGTCGAAGTCGTCCGGGCCGCGGTGCATGTGCGGCTTGCCGACGAAGTGCGTGCTGTAGCCGGCCTTGCGGACGACGTCGAGCATGTCCTCGGCGAAGGTGGCCGCGCCGGGCGTGCTGTTCTGCCGCACCCGGTGGGCCGTCGGGAAGCGCCCGGTCAGCAGGCTCGTGCGGGCCGGGACGCAGGCCGGGTAGCTGGTGTAGGCGCCGGAGAACGCTGTGCCCCGCGCGGCCAGCGAGTCGACGAACGGCATGGTGTCCAGGCCGAAGCCACCGGCCGCGGTGAAGTCGGCGCGCTGCTGGTCGGTCATGATCAGCAGGATGTTCGGCGCCGGGGAGCGCTCCGGGACTGACAACGTCGTCTCCGCATCGGTGGGATCAAGGCGACAGCCGGTCGGGCCGTCGTGTCTGGCGGATTTCTAGCAGCGATTTACAGCGCTGTAAAGTCATGCCGAAGAGCCCTCCCCCATGAACCCGCGAGTCGCGCCACCAGACACGCGAGTCGCGCCACCAACACCGCGAGTCGCGCCACCAGACACACAAGTCGCGCCACCAACACCGCGAGTCGCGCCACCAGGTGCACGAGTCGCGCCACCAATCCCGCGAGTCGGGTCCCGGGTGCGCGCGAGGCGGCCCGACCGGGGGCAGTGATCGTGGTGAGCCGCACCTCAGGGCTCCGGGGTGCACTCTGCCGTGCTGATCGGACGGATCACCGGGCGGTGATCGTCGTCAGAAGTACGTGAGTGCTCCGGGGCCGCTGGGGTGTACTTCTCGGACGGATCACCGGGGGCCGCGGCCCCCGGTCTGACGCGGACGGGCCCGGCCGCCCGCTGACCGGGCAGTTCGATCTACGGCTGGAGCGCTGCGCCGTCCGGCCGCCCGCCGGTCGACTCCCGCACCACCAGCCGGTGCTCGATCATCGTGCGCCCGGCGCCCTGCGCGCGGGACCCGTCGAGCCGCCCGACCAGGATGTCCAGGGCGGCACGGGCGATCCGCCGCCGGTCGAGGTGCACGGAGGTGAGGGTCGGGTTGGCGTAGGCGGCCTCGGAGACGTCGTCGAACCCGACGACGGCGACGTCGTCGGGTACGCGCAGGCCGTGCATCCGCAGGGCGTGCATCACGCCGATCGCGAGCATGTCGCTGAAGCAGAACACCGCATCGGGTGGCCGGGGGGCCGCGAGGAGCTGCTCGGCGGCCTCCACGCCGTGGTGGCGTTGCAGGCGCCGCGTGCGCACGACCAGGCCATCGTCGGAGAGGCCTGCGTCGATCATCGCCGCCTGGTAGCCGCGCAGCCGCAGCGACCCGGTGCTCGTGGCGTCGTCCAGCGGAGCACCGACAGTGGCGATCCGGCGCCGCCCCAGCTGCAGCAGGTGCTCGGTGGCCTCGCGCGCCGCGGCGACGTTGTCGATGGCGACGTGGTCGACGGAGGCGGGAAGCTCCCGCTCGCCGAGCAGCACCATCGGGACGCTGCGCGCAGCGGCCGCGATGCTCGCGGGATCCATCGCGAGCGGGCTCATGATGAGGCCGTCGATCACGTGGTGGCGCAGCCCGCGGGCGATGAGCGCTTCGCGGTCCTGTTCGCCGTGGGTCTCGTCGATGAGGATCGTGAACCCGCGCTCGGCCGCGGCGTCGGTGAGGTGGCTGGCCAGCTCGGCGAAGTACGGCGCCGACAGGTTCGGCACCGCGAGGGCGATCACGCCCGTGCGGCCGGTGCGCAGCGTCCGGGCGGCGGAGTTGGGCACGTAGCCCAGCAGGGCGACCGCGCGCTCGACCTTCGCGCGCAGCTCGGGCGAGACCTCCGCGTAGCCGCCGAGGACGTTCGACACCGACTTCTGCGAGACCCCGGCGACGCGCGCGACGTCGACCATCCGGGGCCGCGCGGACGACGCGACGCGATCGACGTCCATTCGGCTCCTTTCCGCAGGCACGTAGCGTACCCGAACCCTTACTTCGTAGTAGACACGCGACAGGCGCTGTGCCAGTAGCTCTTTACACGGAGCTCTACTTCGTAGTAAACCTTCGCCGCACGATCGGCGACCGCGACGAGGCAGGTGTCCGTGAAGACCCCAGGAAGACCGCTGACCCGGCGCGCGCTGCTGCGCTCGGCCGGCCTCCTCGCCGGCACGGCAGCGCTCGCCGGGTGCACCACCGCGCCGTCGCCGGGCGGCGCGCCGGCCGACACGGGCGGCGCTTCCGGCGCCCCTGGCGCGTTGCGCTGGTGGGACCACTTCGGGCCGCTGGAAGAGCTGCAGCAGTCCACGTTCGACCGGTTCGCGCAGAGTGGCGGGGCGCCCGTCGAGTACACGGTCTACAACCCCAACGAACAGAAGCAGGCCCTGCAGCTGGCCTTCGGGAGCCGGCAGCTGCCCGACGTGTTCTCCCTCGGCGGGCTCGCCGTTCCGGTGCCGCTGCTGCGCGAGCAGGGCTGGTTCTCCCCGCTCCGGCGTCCCGACGCGATCCGGGCCGGATTTCCCGCAGGCACCCTCGCCGAGGGCGTGCACAGCTTCGAGGGCGAGCTGTACTCGTTCCCGATCTTCAGTCCGCGCCAGTACGAGACGCTGGTGTGGTTCCACCGCGATCTGCTCGCGCAGGCGGGCCTCGATCCCGAGTCGCCTCCCGCGTCGTGGGACGACCTGCGCGCTGCTGCCCGGGCCGTGCAGCGCAGCGGCGCGGCGTCGGGGATCGTGCTGCCGCTGCAGTTCCCCGACCGGCTGTCCAGCTTCGTCCTCGAGCTCGCCCAGACCGCGGGCTTCCCCGGCACCCGCACCGGGAATCTGGACGGCATCGACCTCACCACCGGTGAGTACCGCTTCCACGACGACGCGTTCCTCGCCGCCATCGAGTTCCTCCGATCCTTCGCCCACGACGACACGATGTTCCTGGCCAGCACGGCCCTGGACGCGCGTTCGGCGCGCGTGCGCTGGGCCGCGGAAGGGGCGGCCTTCTTCCCCGACGGCCCCTACAACGCGGGCGCCATCGCCACGCAGTTCCCGGAGGTACTCGGGCGGCTCGGCGTCGGGCCGATCCCCACCCCGGACGGCCGGCCGCCGGTGATCACCCGTCCACCGACCGCCGGCACGTTCTACGTGTCCAGCCAGTCCGACGAGGTCGACGGCGCCTCCGCCCTGTTCGAGCTGCTCGTGACCGGGGAGTACCAGCGCGGCCTGGCGGCGGCCATGGACCAGCCGCCGCTCGACCTCTCCGTCGTCGCCGCCTCCGACGCGCACCCGACGTACAAGCGCTGCGTCGAGATGTTCACCGAGCAGGTCTTCATCGCGCCGGCCGCCACCTCACGCAACCCGCGGACGGCCCAGGTCCACGCCGCGATGACCCCGGTCGAGCCGGACCTCGGCGAGATCGTCCAGGGCATCGCGAGCGGGCAGATCACCGATGCGCGCGGCCGGTTGCGGCAGCTGTCGGAGGAGAAGGCCGCCGCCCGGGACACCGCCATCGCGGAGGTCGGCGGCGTCAGCACGGACGACTGGGCCTTCCCGGACTGGCGGCGCGGAGAGGACTACAGCGCATGACCTCCATCGTGCAGAAGGCCCGGCCGGGAGTGGCCCGCCAGCTGTGGCAGGCCCGCTGGCCCTACCTGTTCCTGCTCCCGACGGCCGTGCTCTACGGCCTCTACACGCTCTGGCCGATCGGCGCGAGCTGGTGGTACTCGTTCCTGTCCTGGAGCGGGTTCGAGGGCGACAAGACGTTCGTCGGCCTGCAGAACTACCGCGACGTGCTCGCGGACCCGCTGTTCTGGAACGCGTTCGGGATCACGATGCTGTTCATGGTCGTGACCGTACCGCTGCGGGTGCTGCTGGGCCTGGCGATCGCGCTGCTGCTCAACCACCCGCGGCTGCCGTTCCAGTGGCTGTTCCGCACCGCGTTCTTCCTGCCGGTGGTGACGACCACGGCCATCGTCGGCGTGGTCATGCAGTTCATCTTCGATCCCTCCGACGGTCCCGTGGCCGAGGTCCTGGCGGGCGCCGGCGCGCCGGGGGTGGACTTCCTCGGGTCGCCGAGCGCCGCGATCTGGACCGTGATGACCGTGCACACCTGGAAGTGGGTGGGCGTCACGATGATCTACTGGCTGGCCGCGCTACAGACGGTGCCGCGCGACGTGCTCGAGGCCGCCCAGGTGGACGGCGCGTCGGGCTGGCAGTCCTTCCGGCACGTGACGGTGCCGATGCTGATCCCGTTCTTCGTCATCATCACGCTGCTGACGATCGAGCAGAACCTGCAGATCTTCGACCTCGTCATGACCATGACCGGCGGCGGCCCGTACTACGCCACCGAGGTCATCGAGCTCTACATCTACCGCTGGGCCTTCGCCGCCACCATCCCCGAGCTCGGGTTCGCCAGCGCCGCCGCGGTGGTGCTGGGCCTGGTCCTGCTGGTGGTGGGCATCGGGCAGTTGCTCGGTGTGCGGGCGGCCCGGCGCACGGCCGGAGGTGCCGCATGACCGCGACCGACACCCGAGCACGCGAGGCGCGGCGCGAGGTTGCCCGGCCGGTGCGCGGGCGGGTCCACCGCAGCCCCCTGCTGTGGCTGGCCACGCTGCTGCTGCTCAGCTTCGCCGCAGTGTGGATCTACCCCTTCGTGTGGGTCCTCTCGGCGTCGGTGAAGGGACAGCTGGAGGTCTTCACCGCGGGCCTGTCGCTGCTGCCCGAGGCCTTCGTCTGGGAGAACTACTCGCGGGCCTGGGTCGACGGCAACTTCGGCACCTACCTGCTCAACACGATCCTGGTCACGGCGTTCACCGTGGCCATCGTCGTGATCCGGTGCGCGATGGCGGGCTACGTGCTGGCGCGCTACTCGTTCCTCGGGCGCAAGTTCGTGGTGGGGGTGCTGGTCGGCACGCTGTTCGTGCCCGCCGGCTACACGATCATCCCGGTCGTCGAGCTCACCCAGCGGCTCGGCCTGCTCAACTCGCTGACGGGCGTGGTCGTCGCGCTGGCCGGCGGCGGGCACGTCGCCGCGGTGCTGCTCTACATGGGCTACTTCCGCGGCATCCCCCGCGAGCTCGAGGAGGCCGCCGTGATCGACGGCGCCGGCTTCTTCACCGTGTTCTTCCGCGTGATGCTGCCGCTGGCCGGCCCGGTCACGGCCACCGTCGTCGTGCTGACGTTCCTCGCCACCTGGAACGCGTTCCTGCTCCCGCTGGTGTTCACCTTCAGCAACCCGGAACTGCGCACGCTCGCCGTCGGGATGCAGGCGTTCGTCGGGGAGAACTCGGTGGACTGGCCCGGCATGGCCGCCGCCGCGACGCTGTCGCTGCTCCCCATCGTCGCCCTGTTCCTGTTCCTGCAGCGCTACTTCTTCGAAGGGATCGCCGGAGCCGTGAAGTCGTGAGTCCCGCACCGAATGTCCTGTTCCTCTGCACCGACCAGCAGCGCTTCGACGCGCTCGGCGCCTATGGCAACCCGCACATCGCCACGCCCAACCTGGACCGCCTGGCGTCCGAGGGCGTGCTGTTCGAGAACTGCTACGTGCAGAACCCGGTGTGCTCCCCGTCGCGGGCGTCCCTGATGACCGGGCGCTACGTCTCCACGCACGGGCTGCACGCCAACGGCGTGGACATCAGCCCCGACGAGGAGATGTTCACGCAACTGCTCGCCGACGACGGCTACGACTGCGGCCTGGTCGGCAAGTTCCACCTCGGTGCCTGCTTCGCCGGCCGCTCCGAGCCGCGCCTCGACGACGGCTTCCGGGTGTTCCGGTGGGCGCACGACCCGTACCCCGGGTCGTCGGAGAACGCCTACCACCGGTGGCTGCGCGCCGCGCACCCCGATCTGTACGCGCAGGCGTCCGCGCCCGGCGGCGAGGTCACCTGGGACACCCTGCCCACCAAGGCGCACTACAGCCACTGGATCGCCGACGAGACGATCGAGTTCCTCTCCTCGGGCCGCCAGGACGGCAAGCCCTTCTTCTTCGTCGCCAACTTCTTCGACCCGCACCACGGGTTCGGCGCCCCGCCGGAGTACCGGCAGCGCTACGACGTGGCGTCGTTGCCGCCGCGGGTGACCACCGACGGCGAGCTGGCGTCCGCGCCCCCGTTGTTCACCGAGGCCTCGAAGGGCTCCTACGCGGGCCACGCGCGCGGCTTCGCCGACTACACCGACGACGAGCTCGACGAGGCCCGCGCCGCGTACTACGCGATGGTCACCCTCGTCGACGACGAGGTCGGGCGCATCCTCGACGCCCTCGACGCGCAGGGGCTGGCCGACGACACCGTCGTGGTGTTCACCAGCGACCACGGCGAGATGCTCGGCGACCACCAGCAGATGCTCAAGGGCCCGTTCCACTACGACTGCGCGGTCCGCGTGCCGCTGATCGTGCGCCGGCCCGGCCGGTTCGCCCCCGCACGGCGGGCCGAGCTGGTGCAGTGGGTCGACCTGGCGCCGACCTTCCTCGACCTCGCCGGCGTCGCGCCGTCGCCCCGCCACCAGGGCGCGAGCCTGCGCGGCCTGCTCACGGGCGAGGACACGGCGTGGCGCGACTGGGCGCTGTGCCAGTACCGCAACAGCGGGCACGCCTACGACCCGCCGGTGCACGCCACGATGCTGCGCCACGACCGCTGGAAGCTGGTCGTGCACCACGGCGGGCCCGCGAGCGCGCGGGAGCGCACCGGCGAGCTCTACGACCTGGAATCCGACCCCGACGAGCTCGTGAACCGCTGGGCCGACCCCGCCCACCGCGAGACCCGGGCCGACCTGCAGGAACTGCTGATCGACGTCCTCGTGGGCATCGAGGACCGCAGCCGGCCGCGGCTGGCGCACTGGTGAACGGAGAGAACGTGCACGAGCAGTACCCGCGTCCCCAGCTCGTCCGCTCGGAGTGGCAGGACCTGTGCGGGCAGTGGCGCTTCGCCTTCGACGACGCCGACACCGGGCGCGCGGCGGGCTGGGCCACGGCGGCCGACCCGTTCGACCAGACGATCACGGTGCCCTACCCCTACGAGTCGCAGCTGTCGGGCATCGGCGATCCGAGCCCTCGCCCGGTCGTCTGGTACCGGCGGCAGGTGGAGCTGCCCGCACCCGGGCCCAAGCAGCGGCTGCTGCTGCACTTCGGGGCCGTCGACCACGAAGCGCAGGTCTGGGTCAACGGCGTGCACCTTGGCGGGCACGAGGGCGGGCACACGCCGTTCTCGTTCGACGCCACCGACGCGCTGGTGCCCGGGGCCACGCAGCTGATCGTGGTCCGCGCCGAGGACCACGCCGACGACGTCACCCAGCCCCGCGGCAAGCAGGACTGGCGCGCCGAGCCGCACGGGATCTTCTACAAGCGCACCACCGGGATCTGGCAGCCGGTCTGGGCGGAGATCGTTCCGGACCTGCACGTCTCCGAGCTGCACTGGACCCCGGACGTCCCCGGCGCCGCGGTCACCTGCGAGGTGGCGCTGTCACGCCGCCCGGACCGGCCCGTCCGGCTGCGGATCCGGTTGTGCCTGGGCGAGGAGGAGCTCGCCGAGCACACCGTGCGGGTACGCGACGCGCACTCGCGCTTCGACGTGGCCATCCCGGCGGCGCGCCACGACATGCACCACAGCAGGCTGCTGTGGTCGCCCGAGCAGCCGACCCTGATCGACGCCGACGTCGAGCTGCTGGACGAGGGCGGGGCGGCGTTCGACTGCGTCGGCTCGTACTTCGGGCTGCGCAGCGTCGGTGTGCAGGACGGGCGGTTTCTGCTCAACGGCCGGCCCCGGTTCCTGCGGCTCGCCCTCGAGCAGGGGTACTGGCCGCAGTCGCACCTCGCCGCGCCGGACGCGGACGCGCTGCGCCACGAGGCCGAGCGGATCAAGGAGCTGGGCTTCAACGGGATCCGCATCCACCAGAAGGTCGAGGACCCCCGCTTCCTGGCCTGGTGCGACCGCATCGGCCTGCTGGTGTGGGACGAGATGCCGAGCGCCTTCGAGTTCGCGCCCCGCGCCGTGGAGCGGGTGGTGCGCGAGTGGCTGGAGGTCGTGCGCCGCGACCGCAGCCACCCGTGCGTCGTCACCTGGGTGCCGATGAACGAGAGCTGGGGGGTGTGGCACATGGCCGAGGTCGCCGAGCAGCGCCACTACGCCACCGCGCTCTACCACCTCACCAAGAGCCTCGACGGCTCCCGCCCGGTGATCTCCAACGACGGCTGGGAGATCACCGAGACCGACATCTGGGGCGTGCACGACTACGCCCCGCGCGGGGAGTCGCTGCGCGAGCGCTACGACGGCGCCGCGGCCGTGGACCGGGTGCTGGACGACCGCTGGCCCGGGCGCAAGAAGGTGGTGCTCGGCGACCCCGTCGACCGCGGTCAGCCGGTGGTGCTCACCGAGTTCGGCGGGCTGAGCTACGCCCCCGCCGCAGGCGAGAAGTGGTTCGGCTACGGCACGGTCGGCTCGCCCGAGGAGCTGGCCGAGCGGCTGCGCGAGCTCGTCGACGCCGTGCTCGACAACCCCGAGCTGGCCGGCTTCTGCTACACCCAGCTCACCGACACCGAGCAGGAGCGCAACGGGCTGCTCACCGAGGACCGCGAGCCGAAGCTCCCCGTGTCGACGATCCGGGAGATCCTCACCCGCCCGGCGGCGGCGGTGCCGGGCGAGGTGGTCGAGGCCAACCGCCGTCGCGCTGTTCAGGGCAGCGGCGAGGAGTCACGGTGAGCGTCCCCGGCGAGCGGCCGGTGCGCCGCCTCCGACTCGTGGACCCGCGCGATGGTGGCCGATGAGACGGATGAGGCCTACCCTGACAAAAAGGACACCTCGGCCGTCCGGTCGGCAGGGAGCCGGCCGATCGCACGCCCGATCCTCGTTCTGCACGGGCGTGCGATCGGATCGAATCGGCAGGCGTTCCCGCACCTTGCTTCGCGCGATCGAGCACGTCAGGTCGGGCTGAGTCCCCCACGTCGTCGACCGAAGGAAGTGGGAACCGTGCTCACGACAGTCCTGATCGTGGTCATCGCGCTGATCGCGCTGCTGCTCGCCAGCAGCGTCAAGATGGTGCAGCAGTACCAGAAGGGCGTCGTCCTGCGCTTCGGACGGCTGCTGCCCGAGGTCCGTCAACCCGGCCTGCAGTTGCTGGTGCCGGTCGCCGACCGCATGGTGAAGGTGCCCGTCCAGACCATCGTGCTCGACGTGCCCCCGCAGGGCGCGATCACCAAGGACAACGTCACGCTCAGCGTCGACGCCGTCGTGTACTTCCGCGTCACCGACCCGGTCAAGGCCGTGGTGAACGTCGAGAACTACCTCGGCGCCATCTCCCAGGTCGCGCGGACCTCGCTCCGGTCGGTGATCGGCCGGGCCGACCTCGACACCATGCTGTCGGACCGCGAGCAGGTCAACAACGAGCTCCGCGCAGTGATCGACACACCGACCGACGACTGGGGCGTCAGCGTCGACCGGGTCGAGATCAAGGACATCGCACTTCCCGAGAGCATGCGCCGGGCGATGGCGCACCAGGCCGAGGCGGAGCGGGACCGCCGCGCCAGGGTCATCTCGGCCGATGGCGAGTTCGAAGCCTCGAGGCGGCTCTCCGACGCGGCGCGGGTCATGGCCGACACCCCCGGCGCGTTGCAGCTGCGGCTCCTGCAGACCGTCAGCGACGTGGCCTCGGAGAACAACAGCACCCTCGTCATGCCGCTGCCGGTGGAGCTGCTGCGCTTCTTCGAGAACCCGACCGGCGAGAAGGGGGCGGCCGACACCACCCCGTCGACCTCCACGCCGGCCATCGCCGAGCCGACGCCTCCCACGCCGCCCTCGGCACCTCCGGTGCTGCGCAGCGCCCGTGTCGGTAGGCCCGAACCCGTCGACGGTGACGGCGTGGATCGTTAGGGGTTCACCACAGGTCGGGCGGGAGGTCCTCGGTCAGGTCCTCCAGCTCACCGCGGTTCTTCGCGGCGTAGGCGCCCGCCACGCGATCGTCGAACTCGACGATCGTGAGCGTCCCGTCCCGCAGCGCCCGCTCGAGCCGCCGCGCGACCGCCTGCCGTTCGGCGTCCGACACCCGCAGATCCCGATGCACGCCTGCTCCGTCCCTCATCGAACGGTTCGAGGATAAGGCCGCCGGCGCGGTCGCACGCAGCACGATCTCCACGTCTGCATGCTTGCGCGGTGTCCTCGGTGCTGGTCTACTCCGCCACCAGGCAGCGAGGGCGGAGCAACGATGTCCCCACCCGGGCCGCACGCGGCACCCCGTCTCAGGCGGGTGCTGGGGATGCCCTCGATCGTGCTCTTCGGCCTCGCCTACATGGTGCCGTTGACGGTGTTCACCACCTACGGCGTGGTCACCGACCTCACCGCGGGGCACCTGCCGGCCGCCTACGTGGTCACGCTCACCGCGATGCTGTTCACCGCCTACAGCTACGGGCAGATGGTGCGCGCCCACCCGTTCGCGGGCTCCGCCTACACCTACACGCAGCGGTCCTTCGGACCCCACCTGGGCTTCATGACCGGGTGGGCGCTGCTGCTCGACTACCTGTTCCTGCCGATGATCAACTACCTGGTGATGGGGATCTACCTGGAGGCGGCGTTCCCCGGTGTGCCGGTCGCGGTCTGGATCCTCGCCGCGATCCTGCTGGTGACGGGCCTGAACATCCTCGGCATCACCCTCGTGGCGCGGATGAACTTCGTGCTCGTCGCGTTCCAGGTGGTGTTCATCGCGGTGTTCCTGGTCGCCGCGGCCGCCTCGATCGCCGGCAACGGCCTGCCGTCGCCGACCGAGCCGTTCCTGGTGAGCGGCTCGCAGGTTCCGGCGCTCCTCGGCGGCGCCGCGATCCTGTGCCTGTCCTTCCTCGGCTTCGACGCGGTCTCGACGCTCTGCGAGGAGACCCGCGACCCGCGGCGCCGCATCCCACGCGCGATCATGCTGGTCACCGTGATCGGCGGCGTGACGTTCATCGTCATCTCCTACGTCGGGCACCTGGTCTTCCCCCGCTGGCAGGAGTTCACCGACGTCGACTCGGCGGCCCTGGACGTGATGCGGTTCGCCGGCGGCGCTGCTCTGGCCGCCTTCTTCACCGCCGCCTACATCGCCGGCTGCTTCGCCTCGGCGATGGCATCGCAGGCGAGCGTGTCCCGGATCCTGTTCGCCATGGGCCGGGACGGCGTCCTGCCCCACCGGTTCTTCGGACGGCTCCACCAGCGCTTCCACACCCCGACGCTCGCCACGGTGGTGGTCGGGCTGCTGTCCTGCGTCGCGCTGGTCATCAGCCTGGAACTGGCCTCGGCGGTGATCAGCTTCGGCGCGCTGGTCGCGTTCTCGCTCGTCAACCTGTCGGTGATCAAGCACTACGTCCTCGACCAGGGGCGCCGCTCCCCCGCCGACGTCCTGGCCTACGCCGTGGTGCCGGGCGTCGGCGTGCTGCTCACGCTGTGGCTGTGGACGAGCCTGTCCGGCACGACGTTCGCGGTCGGCCTCTCCTGGGTCGGCGTCGGCTTCGTCTACCTGCTCGGGCTGACGCGGATGTTCACCCGCAGGCCGCCGGAGCTGCAACTCGACGATCGCCTCGAACCGTACGAAGGAGCTGCCCCGTGACCGATCGCTCGACCGAGCTGAGATTCGACGTCCCGCATTCGGCCCGCGTCTGGAACTACTGGCTGGGTGGCAAGGACAACTACCCGCCCGACCGGGCCGTCGGGGATGCGGTGGCGGCGCAGAACCCGGAGATCCTCGTCATCGCGCGGCAAGCGCGGCAGTTCCTCGTGCGCGCGGTGACCTTCCTCGCGGCCGAGGCAGGCATCGACCAGTTCCTCGACATCGGCACCGGCCTGCCCACGATGCAGAACACGCACGAGGTGGCGCAGCAGCACGTGCCCGCCGCCCGGATCGTCTACGTCGACAACGACCCGCTGGTGCTCGCCCACGCCCGCACGCTGCTCGTGAACACCGCGCCCGAGGGCGTCACCACCTACGTGCACGCCGATGTCCGCGAACCGGAGACGATCCTCGCGGACGCCCGGAACGTCCTCAACCTCGACCGGCCGGTCGCCGTGATGCTGCTGGGCATCCTCGGGCACGCCGCACCGGACTTCGCCGACATGCGTTCGATCATCACGACGCTGATGGCCGGGCTGCCCTCGGGGAGCTACCTCGTCCTGCAGGACGGGAGCGACACCAGCGACACCGTCCGCGAGAGCGCAGTGATGAACAACTACCAACTGCGCACGCTCGACCAGTTCCGGCAGTGCTTCGAAGGCCTGGAGATGGTCGAACCGGGTCTGGTCCCGACACCGCTGTGGCGACCGGCCCCCACCGACATCGGCACACCCGAGCCGATCGACTCCTACTGCGCGGTGGGTCGCAAGCCCTGACGGCCGCTCAGCGGCCGGTGATGTCGATGGAGAGCTTGACCGCGCCGTGCCCCTGGTCCCGCGCGATCTCCAGCGCGGCAGGCACGTCGTCGAGCCGGTGCGCGGGGCCGAGGCAGTGCTCCACCTCGATCGCGCCCGTGTGGATGTGCTGCACGGCGTCGCGGAACGCGACCAGGCCCGGCTCCGACTGGGTGCCGCCCGCCCACTGGATGCGCACGATCTTGCGGAACGCGTCGTACATCGGGAACCGCGCCATGCCGAGCCGCTCCGGGAAGCCGAAGAACCCCAGCGTGCCGCGGACCGCCACGGCCGCGACGGCGTCAGCGCGCAGCGCGTCGTACCCCGCGGCCTCGATCACGAGGTCGGCGCCCGTCCCGCCGGTGACGTCCAGGACCGCGTCGACGAAGGACTCCTCCGGCGCGTGGATCAGCGTGCGGGCGCCGAGCCGGCCCGCCACGGCGAGCCGCTCGGCGTTGAGGTCGGACACGACCAGGTTCTCGAAGCCTCGCTGCAGCGCCTGCTGCAGGAAGAACAGCCCGGCCGACCCGGCGCCGATGATCGCGGCGGTCCCGGTGCCCGGTTCCGGGCAGAACATCCGCATCGAGTAGAGCGTGGTGCCGTACTGCTGCGCCATCAGCAGGCGGGCCGGGTCGCCGTCCACCGGGAGCGGGACCACGTGGTCCTCGTCGAGGAGCTGGAACTCGGCGAAGCACCCCCCGGCGCTGCCGACGGGAACCGTGAGCACGCGCACCCCGGTGGGGAACCGCGCCGAACGGCTCTCGACGATCTCGCCCACACCCTCGTGGCCCGGGTACCCCGGCCTGCCGAGCCACTCCTCGTTGTGGAACCCGTCGTAGACGGCGTGGACGTCCGAGCCGCAGATCGACGCCCGCTCCATGCGGACCACGAGCTCACCGTCCGCCTCCGCGACCGGCACCGGGAAGTCGCCGACCTCGACCTTGCCCGGTTCCGGAACGAACGCTGCGCGCACCAGTCCTCCCCCGCCGCGGCCGCCGTCGCCCGCGGTGCTGTCCTGACACTAGGCGGAGGCGGGCCGCCCGGGTCAGCCGATCGAGAATCCGAACACGTTCAGCACCGAGTAGACGCCCACCAGCCCGATGGCGACGCTGCTGACGACGAGGGCCACGGTGAACAACGCGCCACCGTGCAGCCGCGGGTCGATCTCGGACCGGCGCAGGTACCAGACGGCCACCACCGCGGCGAGCAGGAAGACCCCGCTCATCACGCCCCCGATGAGGATCATCACGACCGGCGACTGCACGAACAGGTAGACGACTCCCCAGACCACCGGCAGCGCCACGGTGAAGACGCGGACCCAGCGCGTGCGCGCCACCGGGTCGCTCCAGTCGAAGACGCCGGCGCAGGACAGCAGGTTGGCGTACATGCGCGACCAGGCCGGGGTGGCTGCCCACAGCGTGGAGCCGAGCACGGCGATCGCTCCGACGAGGAACAGGACGCTCGCCCACTCACCGAGGGTGTCGGTGTACAGGCGGGAGAGCGTGGTGATCATCTCGTTGCCCTCGGGCACGATCCCCTGCGGGTGCAGGACCGCGGCGCCCATGACGAAGAACGCCATGGTGGTGACCGTGTAGACGACCCAGGACAGCAGCGCGTCCTTGTACATGACCCGGATCCAGCCCTTGGCGCGGCGCTCCCAGTCGGCGCTGCCGTCGTTCGGGCCGACCCAGCGGGCGTAGCCCTTCTCGATGCACCAGTACGGGTAGCTGCTGATCTCGTCGACGGACACGCCGGTGAGGCCGAACATCGCCACCGCGGCGCCCAGCGCGCCGGCCGGGATGCTGAGGGTGAGGCCGCCGAGCAGGTCGTCGGCGCCGTAGGCGAACGGGGTGAACGGTAGACCGACCGCGATGACGACCGTGACCAGCGAGAAGATCACGACCAGCCCGACGGCCACCTTCTCGATCAGCGCGTAGCGGTTGGAGTAGAGCGCGGCGACGGTGCCCGCGACGACCACCAGCGTCCAGACGAGGACGGAGGTGAACCCCAGCGGGTCGCCCCCGATCGGGAGCAGGATGCTGAACGCGACGGCGACGCTGCCGACGATCCCGCCGGTCTGCAGCACCTTCGACAGCGCCAGCACCACCCACAGGACGTTGATCCAGCCGAGCCGGCCGACCGCGGGCGGCACCTTGTTGTAGCCGGTGAGCGCGGGCTGGCCGGTCGAGATGGTCCAGCGTGCGAGCTCGATCTGCACCGCCACCTTGACCAGGGTGGAGACGATGACCAGCCACAGGATGACGAAGCCGACCTCGGCACCCAGGGTGGTGGTGGCCACCAGCTCACCCGCCCCGACGATCGCGGCGCTGAGCACGAGGCCGGGGCCGAGGTAGCGCAGGCTGTGCCGCCAGCCCTGCGGCGGCTCCTTGATCCCCTCCGGGGTGAGCCGGTACGGATCTCCGGCCGTCACCGATCCCCGCTCCGTCGCGCTGCCGTCTCCCGCCATGGGGCCTCCCTCGCCTCGTCGCGATCACGCACCAACCGGGACTACGTGCTGCCCGGCTCCGGCTCCGCGAAGTACCACGGGGTGCGCCGCCGGATCTCGTCGATGTCGTGCAGCACCGCGCGCAGGTGGGTGCGCAGCGCCGCCTCGGCGCCGTCGCCGTCACCACCTGCCAGCCGCTCCACGACCTGCTCGTGCTGGTCGACCATCCGCGCGACGATCTCGGGCATCGGCAGGCTCAGCCGGCGCGCGCGGTCCAGGTGGGCCTTGGCCGTGTTGACCACCTTCCAGGCGGTCCGGTGCCCACTGATCTCGAGCAGCCGCTGGTGGAACGCCTCGTCGAGCGCGAAGAACCGGGCCGCCCCCGGCTCGGCGACGGCCTCCCGCTGCGCCACGAGCAGCGCACGCAGATCGGCGATGTCGCCCTCGCGCACCCGGGGAGCGGCCTCTCGCAGGCCCGCCAGCTCGATCGCCTCCCGCACGAACTGCGCCTCGGCAACCGCCTCCGGCCGGATGCGGGACACGAAGGTGCCCAGCCGCGGGTAGATCTCCGCCAGTGCCTCGTCGGCCAACAGGATCAGGCTCTCCCGCACGGGAGTACGGCTCACCTGCAGCTCGGCGGCGAGTTCGTTCTCCGACAGCGCCGTGCCCGGCCGCAGGTCCAGCGACACGATGCGCGCGCGCAGCAGCGCGTGGACGCGCCGGCGCGCGCTCAGCTGCGGGGCCGGCGCGTTCGCCGTGCGCGCCAGCAGCAGCGCGCTGCGGTCCGGCACTCCAGGTGCGTCCATGTGCGGGAGGCCTTCCCGATCTCGTCTTGCGGCCCCTACCATTTCAGCTTGTATGGTAGCAGCCATACCAACCGCAGGAGGTTCGTCATGAACACCCCGCCCGCCCCGCCTGCGGAGTTCGCGGGCCGGACCGCCGTGGTCACGGGCGCCGCAGCGGGCATCGGCGGCGCCGTGGCCGCCCGGCTCGCCGCGGCGGGCGCCGGCCTGGTGGCCTGCGACGTGGACGCCGACGCGCTCGGCGAGCACGCCGCGCGGATGCGGGCCGGCGGCGCCCGGGTCGTCGAGGTCGTCGGCGACGTCAGCCGCGCCGCCACCGCCACGCAGGCCGCGCAACAGGCGCAGGCCGAGTTCGGCGGCGCCGACGTACTGGTCAACGCGGCCGGCATCCAGCGCTACGGCACGGTGGAGAGCACCGACGAAGCCGTCTGGAACGAGGTGCTGGCCGTCAACGTCACGAGCATCTTCCTGTTCGCCAAGCACCTCGTGCCACTGCTGCGGGCCGCGGGCGGCGGGTCGATCGTCAACATCTCGTCCGTGCAGGCCTTCGTGGCGCAGTCCGACGTCGTCGCCTACTCGGCGAGCAAGGGCGCCATCAACGCGCTCAGCCGGGCGATCGCCGTCGACCACGCGCACGAACAGATCCGCTGCAACGTGGTGTGCCCGGGCTCGGTCGACACCCCGATGCTGCGCACGTCGGCGGCGCGGTTCTCCGGTGACCGCGAGCCGGCCGAGCTGCTCGCCGAGTGGGGCCGGTCGCACCCGCTGGGCCGCACGGCCCGCCCCGAGGAGGTGGCGGAGGTGTGCGCGTTCCTGGCCGGACCGCGCTCGTCGTTCATGACGGGCAGCGAGGTCCGGGTGGACGGCGGGCTCACCGCCACCGTCGGTGTCGTCCTCCCCGAGGGCGGCTGACGTGGGACTGCGGGTCGCGGTCGGCCAGTCACCGGTGGCCACCGACGCCTACCTCACCTTCGCCGCCCAGCTGGGCGTCGAGGGCGTCCAGTTCAACACCCCGGAGCTGCCCGGCGAGCACCGCTGGGAGCAGGCCGACGTCCAGGCGCTCGTGGACCGGGTGGCCGCGTTCGGCCTGCGGGTCGAGGCGATCGAGAACCTGCCCAACCATTTCTACGAGAAGGCGTTGCTCGGCCTGCCCGGCCGCGACGAGCAGATCGAGCACGTCCGCGCGACGATCACCCACCTCGGCCGGGCGGGCGTGCCGATCCTCGGGCTGAACTTCATGCTGCAGTCCGTCTGGCGCACCGGCCTCGGCCCGACCGGACGCGGTGGGGCCACGGTCTCGACCTACGACCAGGCGATCGCCGCCGACCCCGCCCGCCGCGACGAGATCTGGGTGGCCCGGCGCGACCGGCGCATCGCCGACGCGAAGGACTCCTGGGTGCGCGGCGCGCACCTCGGCGGCGACGCGCGGATCGACCACGACCGGCTGTGGGACAACTACGCGTACTTCGTGCGCGCGCTCGTGCCGGCGGCCGAGGACGCCGGCGTGCGGATCGGGTTCCACCCCGACGACCCGCCTGCCGACGAGCTGCACGGCGTGGCGCGCATCCTCACCAGCGTCGACGCGCTGGAGCGCGCGGCCACCGTCGTCGACAGCCCGGCGCTGGGCGTGGAGCTGTGCCTCGGCACGGTCTCGGAGATGGGCGGGCAGGAGGCCGTGCTCGACGCCGTGGCGCGTCTCGGCGCCCGCGGCAAGATCCTCTACGTGCACCTGCGCGACGTCGCCGGCACGATGCCCCGCTTCACCGAGTGCTTCCTCGGCGAGGGCAACTACTCGCCGCTCGAGGTCGTGCGGGCGCTGCACGACGTGGGCTTCGACGGCTTCATCCTCGACGACCACACGCCCGGCCTCGTCGACGACGACGGCTACGGCTACCGCGGTCGAGCCCACGCCATCGGCTACATCCAGGCCCTGATCGCCGCCACCACCGGGAGGACCCGATGAACCTCGCCGACACGCTCGCCGCCCAGTTCGTGGTGCCGGTGCTGCGCTGCCCCGACGTCGAGGACGCGGTCGCCACCGGCACCGCCCTGCGCGACGGAGGGCTGCGCGCGGTGGAGCTGACGATGAGCACGCCCGACGTGTTCACGGCCGTGCGCCGGCTCGCCGACGACGGCGTCACGGTCGGGGTCGGCACCATCACCGACCCCGACGACGTGCACCGTGCGGCCGACGCCGGGGCGCGCTTCGTGGTGTCGTTCCGCTGCGCGCCCGGGTTCGTCGCGGCCGCGCGGGAGCGCGACCTGCTCTCGGTCCCCGGCGCGCTCACCCCGTCGGAGGTGCACGCCGCGCACGCCGAGGGCGCGGGCCTGATCAAGCTGTTCCCGGCGGGCATGATCACCCCGGGCTACCTCGGCGAGCTCGCACCGCTGGTGCCCGGCGCCGGCTACGTCATCAGCGGCGGGATCCGGCTCGACCCCGAGGTGCTGGCGACGTGGCGCGCCGCCGGGGCGCGCGCGGTGGCCGTCGGCCGCGAGCTCGGCACCAGCGGCGAGCACGGCGTCGAGGAGGTGCGCAGGCGGGCGGCCCGCGCCGTCGAGCTGGCCGCCGCGTGACGGTCTGGCTCGGGATCGACGTCGGGACGTCGTCGGTCAAGGCGCTCGCCCTCGCCGACGACGGCACCGTCCTCGCGCGGGGTCACGCCGCGCACCCGACGCGGCGCGACGGGGACCGGGTCGAGCAGGACCCCGACCACTGGGTGCGCGGCCTCGCCGCGGTCGTCGCCCAGTGCGCGGCCGCGGGCGTCCCGGACGGGGTGGCGGTGGTCGGGCACACGCCGAGCCTGGTGCTCGCCGACGCCGAGCGGCGCCCGGTGCTGCCGTGCCTGACCTGGCAGGACGTCCGCGCGGGCGACGAGGCGCGGGAGCTCGCGCGCGATTTCCCGGATGCCCGCGCGCTGGTGGGCACCGAGCTGCCGTGGGGTCCGTCGTACCTGCCGGCCAAGCTGCTGTGGGCCGCGCGGCACGCGCCGGACGCGCTGGACGCCGCGCGCTGGCTGCTGCAGCCCAAGGACCACGTCGGCTACGTGCTCACCGGGGTCGCCGCCACCGACCCGTGGTCGTCGAAGGGCCTGTGCCGCGTGGACGCGGGTGCACGACCGGTCGGCCCGGTGCTCGCGGCGGCCGGCACCGACCCGTCGCTGCTGCCGCCGCGGCGCGACCCCTGGTCGCTGCTGGGCCGCGTGGACAGCGCCGGCGCCGCGGCGTCCGGGCTGCCCGAGGGTGTGCCCGTCGCCGTCGGCTGGAGCGACGCGCTCGCCGGGATGGCCGGGATCGGCGCGTTCGAGGAGCCCTCGGCGTTCCTGCTCACCGGGACCTCGCAGATCGCCGGGCTCACCGGCGCCGAGCCCGCCGGGCCCACACCGCTGCTCACCGTGCCGGCCACCTGCGCGCCGCTGCCGATCTGCTACGGCCCCACCCAGGCAGGCGGGGCGGCACTCGCCTGGGCGGCCGCCCTGCTCGGGCGCGAGCCCGACGACCTGGTGGCGCTGGCCATGACCGCCGACCCCGCCGCGGTCCCCCGGTTCCTGCCCTACCTCGACGGCGAGCGCGCACCGCTGTGGCGCCCCGACGTCCGCGGCGTCCTGCAGGACCTGGGCAGCGCGGCCGGGCCCGCAGAGGTCGCCCGGGCGGTGATGCGCGGGGTCGCGCTGAGCACGCGCCACGTCCTGAGCACCGCGGCGGAGGCCACCGGCGTGCCGGCCGGACCGGTGCACGTCGGCGGGCGCAGCGCCGCGCAGCCGGAGTGGACACGGGTGCAGCGCGAGACGCTGGGCCGCCCGCTCGTGGCGCACCGCGAGGCGGAGACGGCGGCGCTGGGCGCGGCCGTCCTCGCGGCGGCCGCGGTGACCGGCGACGCCCTGGGCACCTGCTCGCGCCGGCTGGGCGGCCGGTCGGGAGTCGAGCACCCGGACAGGACCGAGATCAGGACGGGCGCCGAACTGTACGAGAAGTACCTGTACGACGTGAAGGCCGAGCTGTCCCGCCGAGCCCCCGCCTGACCGGCGGGTGTCAGTGGTGTTGCGCCCGCTCCACCGTCACCTCCAACGCCGCCAGCAACTCGCGGGCGGACTCGAGGCTCAGCTCCACCGCAACCCGGGCCGACGGGCCGTGCTCCGGGTTCAGGAAGTCGATGTTCACGGTGTGCTCGTCGGGGGCGTGCACGGGGTGGTCGTAGTAGACGGTGGCCGTCTGCAGCGGGAACCAGCCCTGCGGGCCCTTGCCGCTGCTGGCCCTGACCGCGATCTTCTCGGTGCTGTAGGTGCACACGGCGATCAGGCCTCCCCGTCCAGGTGCGCGGCGAAGAACGCCTCGACCCGCTGCCACCCGTCGAGCGCGGCGGCCACCCGGTAGGAGGGCCGGTCCACGGCGAAGAACGCGTGGCCCGCGTCGTCGTAGCGGTGGAACTCGTAGGTCTTGCCGTGGGTCTGCAGCAGCTTCTCCAGCTCGTCGACCTGGTCGGGCGAGGGGTAGGAGTCCTCGTTGCCGAACAGCCCCAGCAGCGGGGCGCGCAGCTCGGCCGTGCGGTCGGCCAGCGGCTGGACCTGCAGCGGGAAGCCCTCGGGCGGCGTGCCGACGACGAACGCGCCGTAGCAGTCCACGGCGGCCTGGACGTCGAGCTCCAGCGCGGACAGGAACGCCTGCCGCCCACCGGAACAGAAGCCGATCGTGCCGACCTTCCCGTTCGAGGTCGGCAGCGCGCGCAGCCAGCGCGCCGCGCCCGCCGCGTCCCCGACGAACCGCTCGTCGGGCACCCCGCCGTTCGCCCGCGCCGTGGCCGCCGCGTCGTCCGGGTCGGCCCCGGGCGCTTCCCGGCTGTAGAGGTTCGTGCAGATCGCGTTGTAGCCGGAGGTGGCGAAGCGACGCACCACCTCCTTGCTCCCGCGGTCGAACCCGGGCATGTGGTGGATCACCACCACACCGCCCCGGCTCCCGCCGTCCATCGGGCGCGCGGTGTAGGCCTCGATCTCGTCGTCGTTCGCGCCCCGGATGCCCACGGTCTCGGCGAGCACGGCGTCATAGCGCACGAGGAATTCCCCTCTCGATCACGACAGCACTGCGTCTCCCCCCAGTCTTCTCGCAACGGCGCCGGAGATCCACATGCCCCCGGTTCCGAACGCTCCATCGTCCGTGATCACCAGTTCGGCGCAGAAGCGGCCGGATATCGCCGTTCCTGCACCGGACCGGTGATCACACGAGCCGGCTCGCCCGGGTGATCAGGCGGCCGTCGCGACGTCGAGCAGCTCGTCCAGCGCCATCGTCGGCGCGCCCGGCACCTTCGCCTCGTCGTCCCAGCGCCGCACGTCCATCGCCTCGCGCGCGAGCGGGTGGCGCAGGAACCGGTCCACCTCGGCGGACGCAGCCGGCCCGCCCTGGACCTCGAGGGAGCGGACCGACACCGGCGACAGCAGCGCCGCGTACCCGGGGTCGAGCGACACGAGCGCGCGCTTGGCCAGCACGTGCGCCCCGACGATCCAGCCGACCTCGTGGCCGAGCAACCGCGTGCAGTACGCGGCCCCCGCGCGCTCGTGCGGCGCGTCCGGGAGCTGCGCCGTCACCGCGGGCGAGCGGCCGATGTCGTGCAGGAGGGCGGCCGCGACGACCGCGGGCCGCGCACCGGCCCGGACGGCGAGCGTGCCGCACTGCAGGGCGTGCGCCAACTGGTCGACGGCCTCGCCGCCGTATGGCAGGTCCGCGACGGCGCGCAGGTCGGCCCGCAGCCGCTCGCGCGTGGCGGCGGGTTCGGTCGGTCCCTCGGTCATGGCGGCTCCGTTCGGATGTGGCCGGTCGTCGCCCGTGAGTGAAGGACGCGGCGGTGACGCACTCCTCAACCCGGCTTGCACGGGACATGGCGGTCAGGTGACCGCCGGACCCGGGTTGTCTTTCGCCTGGTGACGCGGCGGCCACCACGCTCCCCTCCTCCTCCCACGCCACCCGTCGACGGGGTGCGCTGCGCGGATCCGGGGGCATGACAGGACACGGGTGCGTGCGCACCTCCTCGGCCCTGCGCCGCGAGGCGTTGCCGCTGCCCCTCCCCCGTGGCTCTGCCTCGTAGCCCCGGTTGCGGTGGGCGCGCCGTCCCCGGCTCGAGACTTCCTGCCCCGCCGCCACCCGGGGTCTCACGCGCAGTCGGTCCGGCGCCGAGCCCGTCCTCCGCGCCGAGGGTGGCTGGGTGGGGTCCAAGCAACGAATATCGTGGTCGGCCGGGTCGCCGTCCCCGACGCGGGCCCAGGCCCGTTCCGGCCGAGTCCGTGACGGCCGGGTCCGTGCCCACCTTGCTGTGGTGGCGTTCTCGTACCCCTCACGTCCTGATCCCGCCGGTCACCGGAGGTGGGCACGCCTCCGAACTGACCGCTGATCATCGATAAGGGGGTGTGGAACGGGACCACCGCAAGGTGGGCCCCACCCGGCAGGGACGGGCTCGTCCCGAACGGGCCTGGGCCCGCGCCGGGGACGGCTGTCCACCCAGCCCGGATATTCGGTAGTTCCGCCAACCCGGCCACCCCGCCGGCGGACAGGGCAGGGGAACTCGGCCGACTGCGCCGAAGACCAGGGGCGGGGTGTGGGGCAGTGGCTGCGAGCCGGGGACGGCGCGCCCACAGGTGTTTCATGACGATATAGACGTGAGGGTTTTTGGATCTTCCCGAATCCCTCTCACGTCTATCTGATCATGAAAAGGGCGTTCCGCGGAACGTGAGGGGCGGACTCGATCGGCGAAAGTGGCGCAAGAGAGACGGACTCCCCCGCTACTCCCGGCGATCATGGCGCGAGAGCGTCACGTGCGACTCACCACCACATGGTCGGAGCCCGCTCAGTAGTCGATCTTGCGGACGAGGGCGGACGGCTCGGCCACGAGCTGCCAGAACCGGTCTCGGATCGCCGTGGTGATCGGGCCCGGTCGCCCCGTTCCGACGGGGGCGCCGTCGAGCTCCACGATGGGCGTCACGCCACCGGCCGTCGTGGTCGCGAAGATCTCGTCCGACGCGTAGAGCTCCTCGGAGCTCACGTCCCGCTCCTCGACGGGTACGCCTCGTCGAGCGGCGATCTCGATCGCCGTCCGCCGGGTGATCCCCGGCAGGCAGTTGCGCACCGGAGTCGCGATCGTCCCGTTCTTCACGACGAGCACGTTGAACCCCGCGCCCTCGGCCAGGCAGTTGTCCGAGTCGAGCAGTATCGGCTGCATCGCCCCGCGCTCCCGTGCCTCCAGCGTGGCCTTCGTGAGGTCGCCCCATTGCAGGTTCTTGACGGTCGGGTCCACGGTCCCGCGGCCGGAGCGGCGAACGTGCCGGGCGACCACCGCGCTCGCCCCGTCGAGCTGGGCCTCCAGCGGGAAGACCCACAGGTATGGGATGGCGTAGGCGTAGACCCTCGGCGCCATCGCGGGCGACATCCGGTCCCCCGGTGTGGGGCCGAGCCCCCGCGTCACCCCGATCCAGACGAACGCCTCCCGCAGCTGCGACAGCGCGGTGCAGCGCAGCGCGATCGCCTCGATCTCCTCGGCGGCGAGCGGGCTCTCGATGCGCAGCTTCCGTGCCCCGGCGACGAGCCGCTCGACGTGCTCCCCCAGCCGGAATATCCCGCCGTGCCACACCGACACCGCGGTGTAGGTCAGGTCGGAGTGGGCGAAGCCGGCGTCGAAGACGCTGATCCGGGCCTGGGCTGCGGGGACGTACTCCCCGTCGATCCAGGCGCATCCACCGGCGAGCGGCGAGGTGGTGTCCACGTCGTGCTCGCTGTACCGGATCACGCCCCGGCTCGTCACGAGGTCACCGCCGCGTCGTCCCTGCCGGCGGCCGCATCCCCGGCGGGGACGGCGGGCGCGTAGTAGCGCCCCTTGGTGGCCAGCGCCACGACGGGAACCAGGACGAAGGCGACCGCGCCCGAGACGAACGGCGCGAGGGAGACCCCGAGCGGGCCCGCGACGCCGAAGGCCATCGGCACCGCGACGAGCAGCGCGACACCGACGGAGACCAGCCCCACGGGGTTGTAGTCGCGCAGCTGCGACCGTTCGTGGGGCGAGACGTCCGGGACGATCTTCAACCAGCGCTTGACCACGAACATGTCGGCGACCACCGCCATGACCCACGCGATGATGAAGACGGCCTCGAAGGTGAGGACCTGGTTGAGGCTGTTGTAGATGCCGCCGAACATCAGTGCCGTCCCCAGGACGGTGGTGAGCACCACCCACCAGTGCCGGCCGGGGCTGAAACCGAAGAGCCGGGTGAACAGGGTGCTGTAGATGATCGAGCCCGAGTAGGCGTTGGTCACGTTGATCCGGATCTGCGTGATCACCACGAACAGCACGCCCCACGCGCCCATGATCGCCGGGAGGTAGACACCGGGGTCGCTCTCGCCGAACCGCAGGGTGAGCCAGCCGCCGAGGATTCCGCACCCGGTGAAGGTGAGGATCTGCGAGGCGAACCCGACGATGACGGCCCCGGACGTGCGCCGCCGCGGCGGGATGAAGCGCCCCATGTCCGCCGAGATGGTCACCTGCGACACCACGGCGAGGGCACCGGCGAGCACCTGCAGCAGCGGCGGCCCCGCCGCCGGGTTGGTCGTCTCGGCGGGCATATAGGACCAGAAGTCCACCTCGACGGGCTGGTTCGCCGCCTGCACGATCGTGATTGCCAGGAACACGAAGTAGACCGGCAGCGTGACCCACATGATGATGTTCATCAGCCGCATGCCGAACCAGGTCATCGGAATGATCAGCAGCCCGGTGCCGAGGTAGACGACCCAGATCGGGATCCACTCCCACTGGGCGTGGATCGCGTTCGCCATGATCGCGCCCTCGAACGCGAAGAACATGAGGAACGTCAGCGTGTAGATCAGCGACGTGACCGCCGACCCGAAGTAGCCGAACCCGGAGGAGCGGCTCATCAGGTCGGCGCCCAGACCCGTGGCCGACGCCTTCCGGCACCACGCGTACGCCAGGGCGCCGATCGCGACGCCCGCGATCACCATGCCCCAGACGAGGGCTTGCGTGCCGTAGGCGAGGACCAGGGTGCCGCCCCAGGACAGGAAGAACATCGCCGTGGTGATGCCGAACATCACGCCGAACAGGGAGACCGTGCTCCACGTGCGGTACTGCACGGGCACGCTCGACTGCGCGTAGTCCTCCCGGTTCTCCGCCCAGTCCGACTCGGCCGCGCCGCTCATGCGATCACGCTGTTCCGGAGGGCGACCGTGGCCGCGTGGTCGACGGTGAGTGCGTCGGTGAGCTCGGCGTTCGCGAACACGACGCCGTAGACGTCGCGGGCGCGCTCGATGCTGACGAACCGGGCGAGCACGTCCTCCCGCACGAGCTCGGGTTCGCGCTCGAACGGGTTGCCGTACCCGCCGCCACCGCTGAGCCGGTGCCCCAGGAGCTGCCCCGCGCCGAGCTCGACGCTGCCGATCGGCGGCGCGGGCCGCTCCGTGCCGTCGGCCTCGAGGACGAACGGGATCGACGGGGCCGCCGAGCCGCCACCCCGTGCGCCCCGTGGCGGGTTGACCATGCCGTCGACCGCGTAGAACGCGGTCATCCGCTCTTCCTTGGTGCCGTAGGTGCAGATCGTGCCGGGCGCCCCGCGGCGGCGGCCGGCGCCCTCGGAGTCGGTGCGCACACGCAGCTCCTCGATCCGCATCGGGTACTTCTGCTCGTCGACCTCGACGCTGTCGCGGAACATCAGCCCGTTGGTCACCGAGTTGCCGTAGGTCAGCCACCCGTCGAACTCGGTGTTGGCCGGACCGCCCTGGGAACCGATGAAGACCTGGTTGATGAACGGCGTCGGGGTCGCGCCCCGCGTGTCGGTGCCCGACACCACCGCGAAGCCCGGCCCGATGCTGCACGAGCCCTCCGCGTAGCCGACCCCTTCCCAGTGGTCGGCGAAGGTCTTCTGGGTGGTCATCACGAGGCGCTCACCGACGTTCGTGGTGGCCACCGAGGTCGAGTGCGGAAAGCGCGGGACCCCGACCACGGACCCGTCGCGCAGGTGCACGGTGATGCGCCGGAAGCTGCCCGCGTTGCGCGGAACGTCGGGATCCAGCCCGTTGAGGATGCCGGTCATCACGTTGTTGACCGAGCAGGTCTCCGACTCGTTGAGCCCCGCGTCGACGCAGTCGACGTTGTCGCGCAGATCGAGCTCGATGCGCTGCTCCGCGGGCTTGACCGAGATGGTGACGCGTACCGGGATGCCGTCGGGGAGCACGGGGTCGAGCGGGTCGTGGCAGCCCGTGCCGGTCGCGGTCCCCTCGGCGAGCTCCCCGATCGCGGCGCACATCTTCCGCTCGGAGTAGTCGAACCACTCCTCGATGAACGCCGCGACCGTGTCGACCCCGTAGCGGTCGCACAGCTCCTTGAGCCGCATCTCCCCGATCCGCGCCGCCCCGACCATCGCGAGGTAGTCGCCGTACCACTGGTCGGGCACCCGGATACGACGCCGGCACATGCGGATGATGTCGCCGACGTCCTCGCGGTCGCGTTGGATCCGCACCGCCGGGAAGATCAACGCACCCTCCTCGTACACGTCGCGCGCGTACGGGGTGTAGGTCGTCGGGGACGAGTTGCCGATGTCGGCCTGGTGCGCCTTCGCCGCGGTCGTGAACATGTGCCGGCCGTCGACGAAGACCGGGACCAGGATCGTGTGGTCGGCGGCGTGGGTGTTCCCGAGGTACGGGTCGTTGTGCAGGTAGGCGTCGCCGTCGGCGATGTCGTCGTGCAGGTCGGTCATCGCCACGCCGAGCCGCTCGGTGCCGATGACGTGCACCGGCAGCCCTTCCGCCGTGGACAGCAGCCGGTTGTCGCCGGTGATGATGCTGCAGGAGAAGTCCCGCGCCATGTTCAGGACCGCGGAGCGGCCCGACCGCAGGAGGGTGTTCTCCATCTCCCGCACGATGCTGTCCAGGCGGTTCGACAGCACGGCCAGCTGGACGGGGTCGAACGTCGTCGTCATCTCGCCCTCAGCTCCCGGTCTCGAGGAGGTAGTTGCCACCCGCGGTCACGCGGATCCGCTGACCCGGGTACGCGACGATCGTGGTCGTCGGTTCCTGGATGACGGCCGGCCCGGCGATCTCGGCGCCGATGGGGAGCCGATCACCGCGGTGGATCGCGACGTCGACCCAGCCGGTACCGCCGAAGAAGGCCTGCGACACCCGCTCGGGGGTGGCGCTCTCCCGCCTGCCGGCCGGATCGACGATCACGGTCGGTTTCTCCAGCACGGCGGTCGCACGCGCCTTCCACGCCACCACCTCGAGCGTCTGGCCCGGCTCCCGCACCCCGAACATGCGCTCGTGCACCCGGTGGAAGTCCTCGTGCAGCGCCGGCGTGTCCGCCGACGTCAGCCGGCCCTCGGGCAGGGGGACCGTCAGTTCCCACACCTGCTGGGGGTAGCGCGCCTCGACCGAGAAGTCGATCTGCTGCTCCTTCGTGGTGCCGTCGGCGAGCCCGTCGAGGAACCGCTGCGCACCGGCGCGGACCGTGGCGAGCGCCTCGGCGGCCCGCGCCGCGTCCAGCGATGCGGTCGCGGTGAAGTCCACGGTGGTGAACTCCGAGACGACGTCGGAGAACAACGCCCCGCAGGCGCTCATCGCGCCCGCGGTGCTCGGCAGGAGCACGGTGCGCGTGCCCAGCTCCGCGGCGATCCGGCCGACGTTCACGCCGGCCGCGCCCCCGCCCGCGACGATCGTGACCTCGCGCGGGTCGACGCCCTGGGCGATCGTCGCTTCCCGCACCGCGGTGACGATGTTGTCGGTGGCGATCGTGAGCGCGGCGTGCGCCGCCTCCTCGACCGACATGTCCAGCTGCGCGGCGAGCGCCGCGTAGGCCGTCCGGGCCTCCCCCTTGTCGATCGGGAGCCGGCCCCCGAGGAAGTTCTCGCCGGAGAGGTAGCCCAGCAGCAGCGCCGCGTCGGTCACCGTGGGCTCGGTGCCACCGCGGCCGTAGCACGCCGGGCCGGGCGAGGATCCGGCACTGCGCGGACCCACCCGCAACAGCCCTCCCGAGTCGATCCACGCGATCGACCCGCCGCCGGCACCGATGCTCTTGACGTCGACCGCCCGGATCCCGGTGATGGCTCCGACCCACCTGCCGCCGAGCCAGGTCTCCCCGGTCTGCTGTATCTCGCCCCCGCGCACGAGGCCGACGTCGAACGTCGTGCCGCCGGTGTCGGTCACCAGCAGGTCGTGCGCGGCGGCGCCGCCGGGCAGATCGGCATCGGCGTAGTGCACCGCTGCCACCGGCGCCATCGACGGCCCGGAGCCGATCGAGTAGATGGGCTTGTCGACGATCTCCGGCACCCGCCACGATCCGCCGTACGAGGTCGAGATGAACAGGTCGCCCGCGAGCCCGGCGTCGCGCAGGTCCGTCTCCAGGGTGCGCAGGTACGCCTGCATGAGCGGCTTCAGCGAGGCGTCCAGGGCGGTGGCCGACGCCCGCCGGTACTCCCGGATCGTGGGGTTGAGCTGGTGGGACAGGGTGACCGCCAGCTCCGGGGCGTGCGTGGCGAGCAGCTCGCCGACGCGCCGCTCGTGCGCCGCGTTCGCCACCGACCACAGCAGGCACACCGCAACGGCCTCGACGCGCTGCGCCCGTGCCGACTCGATGGCCCGGACGACGGAGTCCTCGTCGAGCGGCCGGTACACCGACCCGTCGGAGTCGATACGCTCCTCGATCTCGAAGGTGAGATGCCGCGGGACGTAGGGCCGCCCGTAGGGCATCGGCCGGAAGGGATCGGGCTTCCCGCCCTCGCGCAGGAGCAGGATGTCCGGGAACCCCGCCGTGGTGAAGAACGCCGTGCGGGCCGTGGCGCCCTCGACCACCGCGTTCGTCGAGCGGGTGGTCCCGTAGTTGAACCTGCCGGTTCGCGCGAGCAGCTCGCGCGGGCTGATCCCGAGCCGGGTTCCGATGTCCTGCAGTGCGCTGTCGATCGCGCTGTAGGCGCGGTCCCCGGCGGTCAGCGCCTTCGCCAGCCAGATCCCGCCCTCGGCATCTGCCACCACGACGTCGGTGAAAGTACCGCCCGTGTCGACGGAGATGGTGAACATTGCAGCTCCCTCGGTGCGTGTGGCGATCGACGCTAGCCCAGTCGCGGCACCGGAGATTTCGTTGATTCCCAGAAGGAGGGTTCCTACAGTCGGGCGATGCACGACGACACGCCGGATGATCCACCGAGCATGGTGATGAACGAGGTCGTCACCCTGGCGGACGTGCTCGCTCCGCCCGAGCTCGAGCTCAAGCTGGTCTGCGGTGGCGGCAACGCAACCACCACCATCGTCCGGGGCGCCCATTTCAGCGAGATCCTCGATCCGCAGATCTGGCTCGAAGAAGAGTGGATCATGATGACGAGCGGGGTCGAGATGTACCGCGACCCCGCCCGGCAGCGGCAGTTGGTGCGCGACCTCGTGACGATGAACGCGTCCGCGCTGGGGTACTGCACCGGGATCAAGACCAAGGCCGTGCCACCTGCCCTGCTGGACGAGGCGGCGACGTTGGGGCTCCCGCTGTTCGACGTGCCCTACCACGTCCCGGTGCGGCACGTGATGACCCACGTCCACCGGCTGGTGCTCGGCACCGACGACGTGCTGCTGCAACGCGCCATCGCGCTGACCGACTACCTCCTCACCGGGTTCGACGGGCCGATGCCCCCCTCGCTCGTGCCGGAGACGAGGATCGTGGTGACCCTGCGCCAGATGCTGGGGCTGTCGGTCGACCACGTCGACGTTCAGGGCTCACCCGTCGACCCGGAGGACGGCGGCGCGGTCGAGCTGAGCTCGGTGGTCAACGGGGTGTCCGACCAGGGCAGCACGCACCTGCGCGTGCACGGCGAGGACGTGCTCGCCGTGCCCTGCCGGGTGGGCGCCCGCCTCACGGGCTGGCTCGTCGTGCACCTGCCTTCGAGGACCGACGGGCACCGCTACGTCCTGGCCGCGGCCGAGGCCGCGGCCATGCTGATCGCGGTCGCCGCACTCGCCCGCCGGCGCAGCACCGACAACCTCGAGGCACTGGGCCAGCACCTGATGGCTCACCTGCTGCGGCAGCCGGCGCGCCGGCCGCGAACCGGTGCCGGTGATCTGAACGCCCTCGTCGGCTCTCCGAGCATGGCCGTGCTGCGTGAGCTGGGGTTCACCACCAGCGATCCGATCCGAGCCATCGTGGCCGACGATCTCGATCTCGCGGCGCACCGACCCGACGACCTGGCACGGGTCCTGCGCGCCGCCGGGATCCCCCACGCGTGGGCCGTGGAGCACGACACCCTCGTGGCGGCGGTGCAGTGCTCGTCCGAGGTCGCGCTCGCCCTCACCGAGCGCTTCGGCGTCCCGGCCGGGATCGGGGGGCCGGTCGCCCCGCAGGACCTGCCGGCCTCGGTGCGACAGGCGCAGTTCGCCCTGCGCATGCTCCGGTCCGAGCACCACCACGCGCGGCCCGGGTCCGCCCCCCGCCTCGGTGCGCTCGACTTCGCGGGGCTGCCCCCCGCGGCTCTGGCGGCCGAGCAGATCCGGGATGTGCTCGGCGACGACGCCGTCGACGACTTCCTCGCCCCCCTCGTCGAGCAACCGCTGCTCCTCGACGCCGTGGTCGAGTTCCTCCGCTGCGACCAGGACGTCGCCGCCGCGGCTCAGCGCCTGCACCTGCACCCGAACTCGTTCCGCTACCGGCTGGAGCGCGCCGCCGGCGTGCTGGGAGCCCCGATCCGCCGCCCGAGCACGTTGGCGAGCCTCTACCTCGCGTGCGCGGCCTCGAACCTGCTCTGATCACGATCCGTTTCCTGCACGAATGTCACCGCTGCGTTTCGTGCAGAACACGATGGCACGAGCATCGGCCCGCGGGCGAGGCTGAGGGGGATCCCCGGAAGGAGGGACGATGCTCGATCGGCCGACCGGCACGGGCACCGCATCGCTGCTGGAGGCCGCGCCGCCGATCAGCCTCGCTGCCGCCGAGGATCTCGCCGCACACCACTACGGCCTGTCCGTGCGGGCGTACCCGCTGGCGGGGGAACGGGATGACAACTTCGCGCTGACCACGATCGACGGCCGCCGGTTGGTGCTGAAGGTCGTGCACCCGGCGGAGGTCGCGGCGGTGACCACGGCTCAGACCGAGGTGCTCGACCACGTCGCCCGCACGGATCCCGGGCTTCCGATCGCCCGCCTGGTCCCGGCCACCGACGGCGCCCTCGCGCCACGGGCGACCGGCGGCACCGCGGCCGGCCGGGCCCTGCGCATGACGACCTTCTGCGCCGGCACACCGCTGCGGGAGGCCACCCCGTCGGCGGCTCTGCGCGAGGTTCTCGGCATGACGCTGGCGCGGGTGGCGCGCGCGTTGCGCAGCTTCGGACCCGCGCCCGGGTCCCACCCGCGGCTGCTCTGGGACCTCGCCCGAGCGTCGGAACTCCGCTCCATGGTCGGCGAGATCGACCGCCCCGAGCGGCGTCGACAGCTCGAAGCCTTCCTCGACCGCTACGACCGGGAGCTGGCCCCCCGGCTCGCGCATCAGCGCCGCCAGTGGGTCCACAACGACTTCAACGGCGACAACATCCTCGTCGAGGGCACCCGGGTCAGCGGGGTGCTGGACTTCGGGGACATGGCCGAGACGCAGCTCGTCAACGACGTCGCCATCGCCGCCACGCACATCGCCGGTACCGGTGCCCGCCCGCTCGCCGCGGTCGCCGACCTCGTGCGGGGCTACGAGTCCGTCACCGCGCTCACCGAGGAGGAGCTGCGGATGCTCCCCGACCTGATGATGACGCGGATGGTCGCGCGCCTGGCCATCAGCGAGTGGCGGGCGGCGCGCTTCCCCGAGAACCGGGACTACATCCTCCGCGACGTCGCACGGACCTGGGGCCAGCTGACGGACATGCAGGAGCATTCCCCTGACGCGCTCGGCGACGAGCTCCTCGCGCTCCGTGCCGAGGGAGCAGCCCCATGAGCGCCGGGGGGATGGTCAACGGATTCGATCCGGCACGCACGGGCTCCCTGCCGGACCGGACGCGCACCGTCGTCGAGCGACGGGCACGCGCGCTGGGCCCGGCCTACCGGCTGTTCTACTCCGAGCCCGTCCAGTTCGCGCGCGGCGAGGGGGTGTACCTCTACGACCTCGACGGCAACGCCTACCTCGACGCCTACAACAACGTGCCGTCGGTCGGCCACTGCCATCCGCACGTCGTCGCAGCGGTCGCCACGCAGGCGGCCACCCTGAACACCCACACCCGCTACGCGAGCGAGCCCCTCGTCTCCTACGCCGAGCGGCTGCTCGCCACTCTGCCCGACGCGCTCGACAAGGTCATGTTCACGTGTTCGGGGAGCGAGGCGGTGGACCTGGCGCTGCGCGTCGCGGCCGCCGCGACCGGCCACACCGGGATCATCGTCACCGCGAACGCCTACCACGGCACGACCGCGAGATCCGCCGAGATCTCGCCGTCGCTGGGTCCCGGCGTGCCGCTCGGGGCGCACGTGCGCACCGTCGCCCCTCCGCCGTCCGACGCCACCGACCCGGGTGCCGCGTTCGGCTCCGCGGTGGCCGCCGCGGCCGCGGACCTGCAACGACACGGGTTCGGCGTCTCCTGCCTGATCGTCGACACGATCCTGGCGAGCGACGGTGTGATCCCCGATCCGGCGGGGTTCCTCGAACCCGCGGCCGCAGCGGTCCGCCGCGCAGGCGGGCTCGTCGTCGCCGACGAGGTGCAGCCGGGCTTCGGCCGGACCGGGAGCACCTTCTGGGGCTTCGAGCGCCACGGCCTGACGCCCGACCTCGCGGTCACGGGCAAGCCGATGGGCAACGGCCAGCCGATCGCCGCGATGATGGCCCGCGACGAGGTGCTCGCGCCGTTCGCCACCGCTGCCCGCTACTTCAACACCTTCGGCGGCAACTCCGTGAGCATCGCCGCCGCCGACGCGGTCCTGGACGTGTTGCGCGACGAGGATCTGCCGGGCAACGCCCGTGACGTGGGCGCCCACCTCGCGAGCGGGCTGCGGCAACTGGGCGACGACCGCATCCGCGCGGTCCGCGGTGCGGGCTTGTACCTGGGTGTCGAGCTGGCCGGCGCGGACGGCGCGCCCGGCACCGCGCTGGCCCAGGCCGTCGTGGACGGGATGCGACAGCGGCGGATCCTCATCAGCTCCACCGGATCCGACGGCGCGTGCCTGAAGATCCGGCCGCCGCTGCCGTTCACCCGCGGCCACGCCGACCGGCTCGTCGAGGAGCTCGCGACGGTCCTCGCCACGATCCCGCCGGGGGCCGTCTGAGGGCGGCGACCGGCCGCGGCGCTCATCCGGGTCGCGCTACGTCGGGCCGCCGGTCAGGCATGGGGCTCATTCCGGGATCCGGCCGTGGTGACCTCGAGTGCCGCCGGGGCGGTGTTCGCTCCGCTGATCACCACGGCCACCCGTTCGTGGGGCGACGGCGTGTAGGCACCACCGAGCAGGGCTGCCACCCCGACCGCCGCCGCAGGTTCGGCGACGACGCGTGCCGCTCGCCACAGAGCGGCCTGAGCGTGGATGATCGCGGCATCGTCGACCAGAACGACGTCGTCGACGAAGCGTTGGGTGATCGGGAAGACGAGCTCGCCGACCCGGCGAGGGGCCAGCGCGTCGGAGGCGACGCTCCCGGCGGGTGCGTCGGTGGGGCGCCCAGCCGCGCGGGCCCGGGTCAAGGTCGGCGCTTCGTCGGGTTCGACACCGACGACCCGCACCGCGTCGCCGTACCAGGCCGCGATCCCGGCGATGAGGCCACCACCGCCGACCGGTACCAGCACGGTGTCGACCGCGGGCAGCTGCCGGTCGAGCTCGACGGCCAGCGTCCCTTGGCCCAGCACCGTCTCGCGCTGATCGAATGCGTGGACCCCGAGGGCGCCCGACGCCGACTGGTGCGCTTCGGCCGCGGCCAGCGCGTCGGCGTAGCGCTCACCGCCCACGACCAGCTCGGCACCCAGCGCGCGGATCCGCGCGATCTTCTCCGGGGCGGAGACAGTGGGCACGAACACCGAGGCCCGCACGCCGAGGCGCTGGGCGGCGTAGGCAACCGCAACCCCGTGGTTGCCGCCAGAGGCAGCGACGACTCCGGCCTCGGGAAGGTCACGGAGCATCAGGTTCGCGAACGCGCCACGTACCTTGAACGACCCCGCGACCTGGAGTTGTTCGAGCTTGAGCACCACTGATCGGGGCGAGCACGCGGGATCCAGCTCGTCGAGGCCGACCTCGAGCAGCGGGGTGCGCCGAAGGTGCGAGCCGATGAGGTCGTAGGTGTCGGCGATGTCCTGGGCCGAGACCCGGTGCTCGGCAGCACCGACCCGATCGAGCCGGGGAGCCTTACCAGTCACCGCTCATCATCTCCTTCACCTGCGCGATCCGCTCCTCGTCACGCCGGTAGAACACCCACTGCTTGATCTTCTTACCGCGGACCAACCCGGCCTGGCTGAGCACCTTCAGATGCTCTCCACAGGTCGGCTGGCTCACTCCGAGCTTCTCGGCGATGTACAGCGCACAGACCCCCTCTCGGACGAGGTCGCCGTCGCGCTGGGGCGGGAAGTGCGCTCGCGGGTCGCGCAGCCAGTCCAAAACCAGGAGTCGGTTGGTGTTGGCCAACGCCTTGACAAGGCCCACATCCAGCACAAAGGGACTATGTCACTTTGCTAATTCCCTGTCTATGTCGCGCCGTAGCCGCCGCTGGTTGCGGGGCGAGGCGTCGGTCAGAGGGGTCGGCACGCGACGACGTAGAGGCGTTCGGTGGGCGTCTCGACGTCGCGAAGTGGGGAACGCAGGTACCACTCGATGTCCACCAGCCCGGCGGCGGCGACGGCGTCGACCACCTCGGAAGCGTTGTGCAGCACGAATTCCAGGTCGACGGGGACACCGAAGAGCTCGTCGACCTGGCGCACCTCCTCACCCGCGTGCAAGGCGAACGCCAACCGTCCGCCGGGGATCAGCACGCGGGTGAGCCCTGCGATCACGGCCGGCAGCTCGGAGGTGGCCATGTGCACGAACGCGTACCACGCGGTGATGGCCGACCATCCCGCAGCGGCGCGCGGGCGCAGCAGGTTCGTCAGGTCACCGACCTCGAACTCCAGATCCGGGAACGAGTTCCTGGCCTCGTCGATCATCGCAGGCGACAGGTCGACGCCGACCACCGAGGCCCCGGATGCCGCGAGCCGGGCAGCAACGTGCCCCGGTCCGGTACCGACGTCAGCGACCGGACCACCGCTCGCGTCGCCGGCGATGCGGTCGAGCAACCAGCAGTCGAACGGTTTCTGCGCCAGCTCGGCCGACAGTTCCCGCGCGTAGCCCGCCGCAGCGGCGTCGTACCCGGCGAGCACACGGGCGTTGCGGGCCTCGGTGCCCGCAGCGATGACGATGTCCCGGTCGACCGGCGCGGGCGGCGGTGTCGCGTCCGGCGGCGCGCCGAGCAGATGACGCCACCGGCGGTCCTGCTGACCCGGCCTGCGTTCCAACTCGACGACCACGGGCTCCGACAGTTCGGCGAGCCCGCGGAGCGCGGCCTCCACCTCGGCGCGGTCCTCGAAGGGATGCAGCCGCGCGGTCCGGGTCCGCAGCTCGCCGGAGGCCTGCGGCCCACGCAGCAACAACACGGTCAGCACCGCCAGTTCGGGCTCACCGATCCCGAGGTGCTCCTCGAGCCGCTGGTGGAACTTCACGACCCGGGATCCCGCGCCGGTCCACACCGGGCGGACCAGCTCGCGGTCCCTGAGGTCCTTGAGCGTCGCCTGCAGCAACGGGTCGTCGTAGTCGGTGACCGGCTCACGGCTGCTCGCCTGGTTGCACGCGGTGCGCAACGAGCTGAGGGTGAGCGGGTAGCTCGCCGGGACCGTGCGCTGCTTCTCCAACAGCGCACCCAGCACCCGCTGCTCGGCGGCGGACAACTGCGGTCGCGTCTCGGCCACGCCGGGAGCCTAGTAGCGACCCGCCATCGCACTCATCCCGCAGCGCGCAGCCCCAACGCCCGCGACGCCTCGTCGCCCGCCGTGCGCAGCAGCGTGAGCTGGTGCTCCTGCTCGGAGTCGGGCAGGTGGGCGGTGAGGCCGCTCAGGCTCAGGGCCCCGACCGTGGCCCCGGTGTGGTCCCGGACCGGCACGCTCAGCGCCTTGACGCCGAGCTCGACGTCGTCGCGGCTGGTGGCGTAGCCGTCGGCGCGGATCCGCCGGACCTCCTCGCGCAGCTGCTCGGCCGTGGCCTGAGTCGGTGAGGTCCGCCGCTGCAGCGGGCCCGCGAGGTAGCCCTCCACCTGCTCGTCGGGCAGGGCGGACAGCAGCAGCCGCGGCCCGGCACCCAGGTGCAGCGGCAGGGTGCCGCCCACGCGCAGCGTGTGCGTGGATGCGTAGCGCCCGTCGAGGCGCTCCACGCACACCGCCTCGTCACCGCGCAGGACCAGCAGGAACACCGTCTCGCCGGAGTGGCGGTACAGCTCGCGCATGGCGGGCAGCGCCCGCTCGCGGACGGTGAGCCGACGTGCCATCGCGCTGCCGACGCGGAACGCGCCGATGCCCAGCCGGTAGGTGCCCGGCGAGGGTCGCTCGACGAAGTCACCTGCGGCCAGCGTGGTGAGGATCCGGTGGCAGGTGCTCTTGTTCAGCTCGAGGCGCGCGGCGATGTCGCCCAGGCTCAGCTCGTCCGGGGCCTCGGCCAGCAGCTCCAGCACCGCCATCGCCTTCACCAGAACCCGGACGGGCTCACCCGTACCGGCGGCCCTCTCGGCCATCAGCGCCCCACTTCCGTCCACCGCTCGATCACGCTACGCGACTCCGGGTGAGCGCTCGGCGCCGAACGCGAGGGTCGACGGGAGGTCGACGATGCCCGCGTCGGAGCCGAGGCCCTGGGCCACCAGCGCAGCGGCGGCGGTACCGAGCCGGGCCGCGTCGGGCAGGGACCGGCCCGCCCCGAAACCCACGAGGAAGCCCGCGGTGAAGGCGTCCCCGCAGCCGGTCGTGTCCACGACCGGGATGTCGAACGCGGGAATCCGTTCGGCGCCGTCCTCGGTCACGAGCAGGCTTCCCTGCGCGCCGGTCGTGACGACGACGGTGCCGACGCCGCACGCGCGCGCCACCCCCGCGGCCTCGACGAGGTCGTCGCGGCCGGTGACGCCGCGGATCTGGTCGTCGTTGGGGAGCAGGAAACCGGTGTGCGCCCACGACGGCGCCAGCACGTCCACGAGCTCGGGCCGCCCGATGCTGAGCAGGTCCATGCTCACGACCGTGCCGTTCTCGGCGGCGAAGCGCAGGAGGTCGGGCAGGGCGTCACGGGTGAAGTCGCCCAGGACGTCCGGGCCGCCGACGTGCAGCACGTCGGCCTCGGCGACGAGCTGCAGGTCGACGTCGGCCGCCGTCAGCGTGGCCATCGCGCCGGGCGCGTGCAGCGCGGGCCGCTCGCCGTTCGGCCGGATCGGCAGCATCGTCGCCGGCGTGGCCTGCCCGGGCCGGTGCGCCATGTGGCGCACGTCGACGCCGTGGTCGGCGAGCAGGTCGAGCAGCAGCCTGCCGGTGGTGTCGTCGCCGACCGGGCCGATGCTCACGACCTCGGCCCCGAGCTTCGCCAGGTCGACCGCGGTGCCACCGGCGGTGCCCGCCGCGGTGATCCGGATCTCGTCGAGGACCCTGCGTCCCTGCCCGGGCGGGATGTCGGGGACGGGGCGTCCGAGCACGTCGAGGATGTGCGCGCCGAGGCAGACGACCTTCATGCCGGGACCTCCGTCCGGCGCCGCGCGACCGCGGCGAGCTCCTCCCCGCTCAGGACGCGCGGGGTGCCGATCCCGGTCGCGGTGACGTGCAGGGCGCACAGCCACTCCACCAGCCGGGCCCGGTCGTAGGCGGCCTCGAGCGTGTCGCCGTGCGCGACCGCGCCGTGGTTCTGCATGAGTGCCGCGGTCCGTCCCTCCAGGGCCGCCCGGACGGAGCGGGCCAGCTCGGGGGTGCCGTACGTCGCGTAGCCGGCCACCCGCACCGGCCCGCCCAGCTGCAGGACGTAGTAGTGCAGCGCCGGGAGCTCGTCGACCACGGTGGACACGGCGGCGCTGTGCAGCCCGTGGTGGTGCACGATCGCACCCGCCCCGGTCGTGGCGTAGACCGCGAGGTGCATCGGGGTCTCCGACGAGGGCGCGTGCGGCCCGTCCACCCGCTGCCCCGCGAGGTCGACCACCGACACGTCCTGCGGCTCGATGCGGTCGTAGGGCGTGCCGGACGGCGAGACCGCCACCAGCTCCCCCACCCGCACGCTGACGTTGCCGGCCGTGCCCAGCACCAGGCCGTCCGCGACCATCCGGCGGCCGCACTCGGCGACCTGGCGGCGAGCGTCGTCCAGGTCGTTCACCGGGCACCCACCGGCTGCTCCGCCGGCGTCTCCTCGCCGTCCGGCACGAGCACGCCCGCGTCCTCGGCCCAGCACACCTCGACCCGTTCTCCCACGGCGACCGAGCGGCTCACCCCGGCGGTGTCGCGCACCTGCCCGCTGCCGCCGCCGTCGAACCGCACCAGCACGCGCCGGAACGCGCCCTGGTAGACGACGTCGGTGACGGTGGCGGACAGGATGTTGCCTTCCGCCGCAGGCCCGCCGCGCACGGCGAGGCGCAGGTTCTCCGGGCGCACGACGAGTGCCACCTGGCCTTCCGGCCCACCCGGCGCGCGCAGGCTGCACCACCCGGTGTCGAGCAGGCCGTCGTGTACCCGGCCGGTGAACACGTTGGAGTCGCCGAGGAACGTCGCGACGAACCGGGACGACGGGGTCTCGTACAGCTGCGCCGGCGTGCCCGCCTGCTCGATGCGCCCGTCGCGGAACACCGCGATCCGGTCGGACAGGGCCAGCGCCTCGTCCTGGTCGTGGGTGACGAAGACGAACGTGATGCCCAGCTCGCGGTGCAGCCGCGAGATCTCCAGCTGCAGCGACTCGCGCAGCTTCTTGTCCAGCGCCCCGAGCGGCTCGTCGAGCAGCAGCGCACGGGGCTCGAAGACGACGGCCCTGGCCAGCGCCACGCGCTGCTGCTGCCCGCCCGACAGCTGCGAGGGCAGGCGCTCGCCGTGCCCGCCCAGGTGCACCAGCTCGAGCGCCTCCGAGACGCGCCGCGCGATCTCACCCTTGCCGACCTTGCGCTGCTTGAGCGGGAAGGCGACGTTCTCGGCCGCCGTCATGTGCGGGAACAGCGCGTAGTTCTGGAACACCATGCCCAGGTTGCGCTTGTAGGCCGGCAGCTGGGCGATGTCGGCGCCGTCGAGCCCGATCCGGCCCGCGGTGATCGACTCGAACCCGGCGATCATGTTCAGCGTCGTCGTCTTGCCCGACCCGCTGGGCCCGAGCAGGGTCATGAACTCGCCGGGCCGGATCTCCAGGTCGATGCCGTCGACCGCGGGCGCGGCCGCCCCCGGGAAGACCTTCGTGAGCCCCGCGACCTCGATCCGGGCTCCGGACGTGGTGTCAGGCATTGCGGCGGTTCCTCCTCAGTGCGGTGGCCAGGGCCAGCAGGGCGGTGGTGACCGTGATGACCACCGTCGACGCGGCGGCGATCGTGGGGTCCACCTCGTTGGTCACGGAGGTGAACATCCGCACCGGCAGCGTCTGCAGCTGCGGCGACTGGACGAACAGCGACACCACCACCTCGTCGAACGAGGTGACGAACGCGAACACCGCGCCGGACAGCACCCCCGGCATGATCATCGGCAGCGTGATGCTGCGGAACGTGGCCAGCGACGAGGCGCCGAGGCCGGCCGCCGCGCGTTCGAGCGTGCGGTCGAACCCGCCCAGCGCCGCGCCCACGTTCACGGTGACGAACGGGATCGCGAGCACCGTGTGCGCGAGGATGAAGCCAGTCGGGGTGCCGATCAGGCCCCACTGCAGGAACGCGGCGTAGACGGCGATGGCCACGACGATGCCGGGCACGATGAGCGGCGCCAGGAACAGCCCGTTCACCGCGCCCTTGCCCCGGAAGGCGGTGCGGGAGAGGGCGAACGCGGCGGCCGTGCCGAGCACCGTCGCGACGACCGTGACGATCACGGCGAGCTGGATCGAGACCAGCAGCGCGTTGAGCCAGCTCGGCTCGGTGAAGAACGTCGCGTAGTGGCGCAGGCTCCACGAGCTCGGCGGGAACGCGAAGCTGTCCTCGCCGGAGAAGCTGATCGGGATGACGATCAGGGTCGGCACGAGCAGCCACGCCCCGATCAGGACCCCCACCGCCATTAGCGCCCGGCGCAGGCGTACCGACCTCACGATCCCGCACCCCCGACCAGGCCGACCGGCGCGCCGCCGGTGCGGGTGAGCCGCTGCACGCCCGCCACCAGCACGAGCGTGACGACCAGCAGCGTCACGGCGAGCGCACCGGCCGCGCCGAAGTCCACGAGCTGGTTCACCTGCACCGCGATGAGCTGGGCGAGCATCGACTGCTGCGGCGAGCCCACGAGCGACGGCGTGACGTAGAAGCCGAGCGACAGCACCATCACCAGCGTCGCGCCCGCCGCCACACCGCGCAGCGACAGCGGGAGGTAGACGCGCAGGAAGGCCGCGACCGGGGTGGCGCCCAGCCCCATCGCGGCGTCGACGAGGCGCTGGTCGATGCCCCGCATCGCCGAGTACACCGGCAGCACCATGAACGGCAGCATCACCTGGGCCATCGCGACGCTGACGCCTGCCGTGGTGCCCAGCAGCCGCGCCGGACCCAGCCCGACGGCCGCGAGCAGCCCGTTGACCAGGCCGGTGTCCTGCAGCAGCACGACCCACGCGAAGGTGCGCGCCATCAGCGACGTCCAGAAGGGCAGCAGCACCAGCGCCGTGAGCACCGCGCGCCACCGGGTCCCGACGATCGTCATCAGGTAGGCGTAGGGGTAGGCGCACAGCACGCACAGCACCGTGACGACGGCGGCCATCCCCAACGTCCGCAGCACGACCGTGACGACCACGCCGTCCGAGGCCATCCCGGTGTAGTTGCCGAACCCGAGGGCGGGTTCGCTCACCGAGAGCCAGGCCAGCCGGGCCGCCGGCACCACGAAGAAGACCGCGAGCACGACGACCGCCGGTAGCGCGAGCAACAGCAGCGGACGGGCTCGCGACCTGCGGCGCGGCGCCGCTGGCACGGTCGCGGCGGGCGCCGCGTCGACCGGGCTGACCGACACCATGGACACACCCCACTTCGATCACGCAATCCGGTACGGGTTTCACCAACCGAAATGGGAGCGTCGGGGTCACGGCGCGTGTTGTCAACCCTTCGTCGGGCCGGTTACGCAGTCGAAACGCAACGGAGCAGCCAATTCACGTCCACCCTCTTGACGCCCCTCGGTTGCCCGACCATCCTGCCGGTACCACATCGCGAAGTGCGTTCTGGATGGTGAAACGGCTTCGGCGTCTCGCCCCGTCAACGAAGGTGGTCCCCGTGCGCAACCGCAGACTCCTGTCCGCACTGGCCCTCTGCGCGGCCGTCTCGATCAGCGCCACCGGGTGCTTCGCCACGGTGGGCGGGGACGCGGGAGCCGGCGGGACCGTCGTCTTCAGCAACACCGGGGGCGCCCTCGCCTCGATCTTCGCCGACACCGCCTACAAGCAGCTCGCCGAGCAGGGCGTCCAGGTGGCCGAGGAGTCGCCGAACAACGAGGCGAAGCTGACGGCGATGGTCGAGTCGGGCACCCCGACGTGGGACGTCTTCTACGCCTCGCCCTACCGCACCGTCGCCAAGTGCGACGTCCTGTTCGAGAAGCTCGACATGTCGCGGATCAACACCGACGGCCTCGACCCCGAGCTCACCTCCGAGTGCGGCGTGCCCGTGCTGAAGTCCGCGTTCCTGCTGGTCTACAACGCCGACAAGTACGGGGACCAGCCCCCGCAGAGCTGGACGGACTTCTACGACACCACCAACTTCCCCGGCACCCGCGGGATCATGAACTACGCCAAGGACGCGGGCATCGAGACCGCGCTGCTCGCCTCCGGCGTGCCCGGTGACCAGCTCTACCCGCTCGACTACGAGCGCGCGTTCGCCACGCTCGACACGATCCGCCCCTCGGTGCGGTTCTACGAGACCGGCGCCCAGCAGACCCAGGCGCTGGAGTCCGGCGAGGTCGACATGATGCTCGCCTGGCCGGGCCGCGCCTACGAGGCGGCGAAGAACGGCGCAAACCTGAAGGTCGTCTGGAACCAGCCGCTCTACTACACCGACTCCCTGGGCATCGTGAAGGGCGCCCCGAACATGGACGAGGCGTACGAGCTGATCAACTCCCTGATCGCGGTGCCGACGCAGGAAGAGATCATGAAGCGCCAGCCCTACGGGGCGGCCAACGCGAACGCGAAGCCCTCCGAGGACCCGCTGCTGAACTCCTTCATCGCCACGAGCAACGTCACCGGCACCGAGGTGAACCGCGACAACGAGTGGTGGGCGGCGAACCTCGACGAGGCGACCCAGCGGTGGACGAACTGGGTGAACCGGTGAGGCTGCTCGGCTACGGCGACCGGCTGTCGGTGCCCGCGGGCGGGCGCATCGAGTTCAAGGTCAGCTGCGAGCTGCCGGAGTTCAGGCCGACGCTTCAGCGGCTGCGCCGCGGCGGGTCGCCGGTGCACGAGTGCGACCTGCTGGAGGACGACGTGCTCGACGAGGAGGTCATCGCGAACCTCCCCGCGAGCGTGCCCGGCCGCGTCCAGGTTGCCCACGCCGGCTCCTACGTCGAGGCGGCGGTGCGCGAGGACGTCACCGTGCACGGCGCCGGGCTGGCGGCGTGGATCTTCCCGACCCTCCTGGACGGCGAGCACACCGTCCTCGCGCTGACAGCATCCGATGGCAGCGCCGGGTACCGACTGGCCGTCACGCCCGACGGCGTGGTGCTCCGCAACGCGACCGGGACGGAGCTGGCCCGCCTCGACACGGCGCCGGTGGAGCGCCAATGGAGCTTCCTGGCAGCGACCCTCTCCCCCACGGGCGAGGCCCGGATGGAACTGCACCGCCCGGGCAGCCCCGCCCCGATGGTTCAGGAAAGCCACATTCATGAACCTGCAGGGCAGGAAAGTGGCTTTCCTGCCCTTCCGGAGGGGGGCGTGGCGGCCTGGGGTGGGGGCCTCATCCGGGTCGGGGCCGGGGGGCGTGGTGCGGCCAGCGGGTTCTTCAACGGGCGGATCGCCCGGCCCGTCGTCTCCGTCGCCGGGTGGTCGCCCGAAGCCGCCGCGCGGCTCGCCGCGGGCGCGGCCGCCGTCGACGTTCTCGGGGCCACCGGGGTGAGCGCGCTCGCGCTGGGTCGCGAGCCCGCCGCCACCACCGTCGCCGACGACGGGGCCGTGACGGCGGGCGGCACGATCGTCAACCGGCCGGCGAGCGCCGTGCCCGGCCCGTTCTGGCGCTGCACCGAGACCGACTTCCGGCGCGTCCCCGACGAGTACGACGCCCTGCACCTGCACGAGGACGACCTCGACGACGCCGGGTGGGAGACCGACGTCGTCCTCACGGTCCCGGCCGGTCTCCCGAGCGGGGCCTACGCGCTGAAGGTGACCGCGGGCGAGCACGTCGACCGCATCCCGTTCGTCGTCACCCCGCCCGCCGACGCCCGGCCGGCCCCGGTCCTGGTGGTCCTGCCGACCTGGACCTACCTGGCCTACGCGAACTGGCGCACCTACGCCGAGTTCGAGGAGGAGCGCGTCGGGCTCTACGGGGAGCGGCGCGGGGTCGACGCCCGCGACCGCTGGCTCGCGCGCCACCCCGAGCTCGGGAAGTCCCTCTACGACGTCCACACCGACGGCAGCGGCGTCATGTACTCCTCGCGGGCGCGGCCGATCGTCAACATCCGGCCCGACTACTACACCCCCACCACCCGCGGGCTGCGCCACTTCGCCCAGGACCTCTCGCTGCTGCATTGGCTCGACGAGCGCGGCGAGGACTACGCGGTGATCACCGACGACGAGATCGAGGACCGCGGCGCCGACGCGCTGTCCGGGCACCGCGTCGTGATCACCGGAAGCCACCCCGAGTACTCGTCGGCCCGGATGCTCGACGCGTACGGGTCCTTCACCGCCCACGGCGGCCGGCTCATGTACCTGGGCGGAAACGGCTTCTACCACGTCACCAACCGCCACCCCGGGCCGTCGGGGGCGATCGAGATCCGCCGCGCGCGGGGCAGCACCACGGCGTGGGCGTCCGGAGCGGGCGAGGAGCACCTGTCCGGCACGGGCGAGCCCGGCGGGCTGTGGCGCTGGCGCGGCCGGGCCCCGCAGCGGGCGTTCGGGGTCGGGATGACCGCGCAGGGCTTCGACAAGGCGAGCGGCTACCGCCGGTCCGCGCAGAGCCGCGCGGTCGAGTGGGTCTTCGACGGCGTGGACGCCACGGTCGGTGAGGTCTTCGGCGACGAGGGCCCGGGCCTGGGCGGTGCGGCGGGCGACGAGATCGACCGCGCCGACGTCGCGCTGGGCACACCGGCCGACGCCGTCGTCCTCGCGACCTCGGTCGGGCACTCGTCGAGCATCGTGCTCGTCGCCGACGACCGGACGATCTCCTACAAGCCGCCGGTCGCGCCCGATCCGCGGGTGCGGGCCGACATCGTGGTCTTCGACCGGCCCGGCGGCGGTGCCGTCTTCGCGGTGGGCTCGATCGCCTGGTCCACGGCCATGACCCACAAGGCCGGCGACAACGATGTCTCCCGCATCACCGCCAACGTCCTCGACCGCTTCCGCGACCACCCCGGGCCGGTGGCGGGCGCATGAGGATCGTCGGATACGCCGACCGGCTCTCCGTCCGCGCGGGCGAGGAGATCGCGTTCTGCGTCAGCTCCGAGCACGACGCGTACGCGCCGGAGATCGTCCGGTTGCGCCGCGGCGGCTCGGAACGGCACGGGAGCCCACTCGTCGAGGAGCCGGTCGAAGCCGGGTTGCCCGCGACGCTGCCGGGTCGCGTCCAGAGCACCACCTCCGGCTCGTTCGTCGAGGCCACCCCCGGCGGCTCCCTCGACGAGCTGGGCCTCGCGATCTGGTTCCAGCCCACCCTGCCCGGCGACGGACCCCGGCCGCTGCTGGCCGTCGGGGACCTCGTGCTCGAGGTATCGGCGGCCGGGATCGGCCTGCGCCGGGGCCACACCGTGCTGGCCACCCTCGCCGCCGCGCCCACCGAGCGACGCTGGGCGTTCGCGGCCGCGACGCTCGACGCCGCGGGCGAGGTGCGGCTGCACCTGCACCGGCCGGACCTGCCGGTCGCCACGGCGGCGTCCCGCGTGGAGCCGGCCCCGGCGGCCGGGGTGCTGCGGATCGGCTCGGACGGCACGGCCACCGGCAGCCTGGGGCGGACGTTCAACGGCAAGGTGGCGCGCCCGGTCGTCGCCGCGGCGGCGTGGCCGGAGGCGACGACGGCGGCGCTCGCGGCCGGCGCCGACCCGCTCGCCCTGCTGGTCCCCGCCACGACGAGCGCGCTCGACCTCGCCGCCGACCCCGGCGGCACCCGCGTGCCCGACCGCGGCGGGTTGACCAGCGGTGCGACGGTCCACCACCTGCCCACCCGCGGCGTGCCCGGCCCGTTCTGGGCCGGCGCGGAGACCGACTTCCGCCGCTCCCCCGCCGAGTTCGACGCGCTGCACCTGCACGACGACGACCTCGCCGACGCCGGTTGGGCGCCGGACCTGCGCTGGACCGTCCCCACCGACCTGTCCAGCGGCGTCTACGCGCTGAAGACGAGCGCGGAGGGGGACGTGGACCGGATCCCGTTCGTGGTCACCCCGGCCCGCCACGACGCCCCCGTCCTCGTCGTGCTGCCCACCTGGACCTACCTCGCCTACGCCAACTGGCGCACCTACGCCGAGTACGAGGCCGAGCGGCTGATCATCTACGGGGAGGCGCGCGGGATCGACGAGCGCGACCGCTGGCTGGTCGCGCACCCCGAGCTCGGCCGCTCGCTCTACGACGTGCACACCGACGGCAGCGGGGTCTGCCACTCCAGCAGGTTGCGCCCGATCGTCAACCTGCGCCCCGACTACTTCACGCCCACCACCCGCGGGTTCCGCCACTACGCGCAGGACCTGCTGCTGCTCGACTGGCTCGACGGGCGCGGCGAGCACTACGCCGTGGTCACCGACGACGAGGTCGAGCGCGAGGGCGCGGACCTGCTCTCCCGCTACGACGTGGTGCTCACCGGCAGCCACCCGGAGTACTGCTCGGCGGGCATGCTCGACGCCTACCTGGGCTACACGCACGCCGGCGGGCGGCTGATGTACCTGGGCGGCAACGGCTTCTACCAGGTGACGGCCCGCCATCCCGGGCACCCGGACGCGCTGGAGATCCGCCGCGGCCACGCGGGCGTGGCCACCTGGGTCTCCGACCCCGGCGAGGAGCACCTCGCGGCGACCGGTGAGCCCGGCGGGCTCTGGCGGATGCGTGGGCGCGCGCCGAACCTGCTGGCCGGCGTCGGGTTCACCGCGCAGGGTTTCGACTCCGGCTACGGGTACGCCCGCTCCGCGGCGAGCGCCGACCCGTCGGTCTCCTGGGTGTTCGACGGCGTGAGCGCCCACGTCGGCGGGGTCTTCGGCACCGAGGGACCGGGCCTGGGTGGCGCGGCGGGCGACGAGCTGGACCGCGCCGACGTCACGCTCGGGACGCCGGCCGGCGCCGTCGTGCTGGCCTCGTCGGTCGGGCACTCGGAGAAGATCGCGCTGGTGCCCGAGGAGGCCGACCACGGCTACGCCGCTGCGCCGCCCGGCATCCACCCGAAGGTCCGCGCCGACGTCGTCCTGCTCGGGCGGCCGGGCGGCGGCGCCGTCTTCTCCGTCGGCTCGATCGCCTGGTCGACCGCGATGACACACGAGAACGGCGACAACGACGTCTCCCGCATCACCGCCAACGTCCTCGACCGGTTCCGGGACGAGCCCGGCCCGGTTCTCGGCGAGCAGTAAAGGAGCAGGAGTGCCCGTCACCAGTACCGACAAGGTCGCCTACCTCGCTGACCGGGCGAAGTTCGTGCGCACCGAGACCGTCCGGCTCACCCGGATCGCGGGAGCGGGCCACTACAGCGCCGTGTTCTCCTGCGCGGAGCTGTTCGCCGTCCTCTACTACGCGCAGCTGCGCCTCGACCCGACCCGCCCGGACTGGCCCGACCGCGACCGGTTCGTGCTGAGCAAGGGGCACGCGGCGATCGGGCTCTACCCGGTGCTCGCCGACCTCGGCTTCTTCGAGCCGTTCGAGCTCGACACCTACACCCGGCTGGGCAGCCCGTTCGGCGACCACCCGGACATGCGCGGCATCCCCGGCGTCGACTTCTCCTCCGGCTCGCTCGGGCACGGCCTGTCGATCGCGGCGGGCATGGCGCTGGCCGGGCGGATGTCGGGCTCCGACCACCGCACGTACTGCATGCTCGGCGACGGGGAGCTCGCCGAGGGCCAGATCTGGGAGGCCGCGATGTCGGCCGGGCACTTCCGGCTCGGCAACCTCGTCGCGATCGTGGACGCCAACCAGCTCGGCATCGACGGCTTCGTCCGCGACGTCATGGCCGCCGAACCCATCGACCGGCGCTTCGCCGCGTTCGGCTGGCAGACCCACCGCGTCGACGGTCACGACATCCCCGCGCTGCTGGAGCTGTTCGCGGGCCTGCCGGCCGCCGCGGACGGTCCTCCGCAGCTCGTGGTCGCGGACACGGTGAAGGGCAAGGGGGTGGCGCGCATGGAGCTGTCGCCCGACTGGCACGTCGGCAACCTCGCCGGCTCCGACTACGACGACGTGCTGGCCGAGCTGGAGGGACGGGCATGAGCACCCAGGACCAGTCCGAGCTGTTCAACGGCACCGCGAACGTCGGGTTGAAGGACGCCCGCTCGGTCGACGGCACCGACACGCGCGCGATCCCCGCGTTCGTCTTCGGCGAGGAGCTCGCCCACCTCGCCGACCACGACCCGCGCATCGTCGTGCTCACCGCCGACCTGGCCCGCTCCAACCGGGCCACCGACTTCGCGGACCGGCACCCGGACCGGTTCGTCAACGTCGGGATCGCCGAGAAGAACATGGTCACGATGGCCGCCGGCATGGCGGCCTCGGGCTACGTCCCGTTCGCGGCCACGTTCGGCGCGTTCGCGGCGCTGCTGTGCGCCGAGCAGATCCGCACCGACTGCGCCTACCCGGGGATGCCGGTGCGGGTCGTCGGCCACCACTCCGGCATGTCCATGGGCTTCTACGGCACGAGCCACCACAGCCTCGAGGACCTCGGGATGATGCGCTGCATCGCCGACCTCACCGTCGTCTGCGCCACCGACGCCAACCACCTTCGCGCGCTGCTGCGCCTGTCGCTCGACCACCCCGGCGCGATGTACATCCGGCTCGGCCGCGGCCGCGACCCGCAGGTCTACGACGTGGTGCCGGACCTGGCGATCGGGCGCGCCGAGACCGTCCGCGACGGCACCGACCTGACGATCATCGCCACCGGCTCCGAGGTGCACCCCGCGCTGCAGGCCGCCGACGAGCTCGCCGGCGCGGGCGTCTCCACCCGGGTCGTCGACATGTTCACGATCGCCCCGCTGGACCGCGACGCCGTGCTCGACGCCGCTCGCGCCACCGGCGCCGTCCTCACCGTCGAGGAGGGCAACGTGACCGGCGGTCTGGGCTCCGCCGTCGCCGAGTGCCTGTTCGAGGCGGGCGCCCGGGTCCCGTTCCGCCGCCACGGCGTGCCCGACGAGCACGTGCCCGTCGGCCCGCCCGCCGGCCTCTACGCCCACTACCGCCTCGACGGCCCCGGCATCGCCGCCGTCGCCCGCGAGCTGCTCGACTCCGGCAAGGAAACCCAGAGATGACCACCGCACCGACCGTCCTCGGCGAGCGCGAGCTCGCGCTGCGCGACCGCGCCCGCCAGGTGATCCCCGGCGGGATGTACGGCCACATGTCCGTGCAGGCGTTCAGCGCCGCGCACCCCCAGTTCATGGCCTCCGGCGACGGCTGCCGCGTCACCGACACCGACGGGCGCACCTACCTCGACCTCATGTGCGGCTGGGGCCCGGTGGTCCTCGGGCACCGCCACCCCGGCGTCACCGCCGCCGTGCTCGACCAGCTCGATCGCGGCGACTGCCTCGACGGCACCAGCCCCGTGGCCGTCGAGTTCGCCGAGCTGCTGGTGGACACGATCCCGTCCGCGGACTGGGCGATGTTCTGCAAGAACGGCTCCGACGCCACCACCACGTGTGTCACGATCGCGCGCGCCGCCACCGGGAAGCGGAAGCTGCTGGTGGCCCACGGCGCCTACCACGGCGCGGTGCCGTGGTGCTCGCTGCGCGGCTCCGGGGTGACCGCCGAGGACCAGGCGCACCTCGTGCACTACGAGTACAACGACCTCGCCTCGGCCGAAGCCGCCGCGGCCGAGGCGGGCGACGACCTCGCCGCCATCGTCGTCTGCCCCATGCGCCACGACATCAAGCGCGAGCAGGAGCTCGTGGACCCCGCCTTCGCGCGCGGCCTGCGCGCCCTGGCCGACCGCACCGGCGCCGTGCTGATCCTCGACGACGTCCGCTGCGGCTTCCGGCTCGACCTCGGCGGCAGCTGGGAGCCCCTCGGCGTCCGGCCGGACCTCTCGGCCTGGTCGAAGGCGATCGCCAACGGGCAGGCGCTGGGCGCGGTCACCGGTGTGGAGGCGCTGCGCGACGCGGTCGGAAAGATCTACGTGACCGGGTCGTTCTGGACGGCGGCGGTGCCGCTCGCCGCCGGGCTCGCGACCCTCACCGAGCTGCGCAAGGGCGTGGCGCTGCCGGACATGGCCCGCACCGGTACCCGGCTGCGCGAGGGGCTCGCCGCACAGGCCGCCGCGCACGGGGTCGAGATCAGCCAGACCGGACCGGTGCAGATGCCGATGCTCTCGTTCGCGGGCGACGAGGGCTTCCGGCTGGCCACCGCGTTCGCCGAGGCCGCGGTGCAGCGCGGGGTGTACCTGCACCCGTGGCACAACTGGTTCCTCTCGGCCGCCCACACCGACGAGGACATCGACGAGATCCTGACGCGCACGGACGACGCCTTCACCGCGGTCCGCCTCTGACGCGACTCCGGGCGAGATCCCGCCTCACCCGAGGTCGGGGATGTCTCTGAGCTGTCTGCGCGAGGTGACGCCGAGCTTGCGGAAGATGTTGCGCAGATGGGCGTCCACCGTCCGCGGGCTGAGGAACAGGTTCGTGGCCACTTCCTTCGTCGTCGCACCCGTCGCGACCTGGCGCGCGATGTGCATCTCCTGCATGGTCAGGTGGTCGTAGGTGTGCTCGGAGCGGCTGCGGGCCACCTCCCCGGTCGCCCGCAGCTCGCCTGCGGCCCGCTGGGCGAACGCCTCCAACCCGATCTTCGAGGCCTGTTCGTAGGCGATGCGCAGGTGTTCCCGGGCGTCGCGACGGCGGCCCGCCCGGCGCAACCACTCCCCGTACCTCAGGTGCGCCCGCGCGAGGTGCGACGGCAGCGACCTGCCCGTGAGGTGGTCGAGTGCCTCCAGGTAGTCGTCTTCCGCGTCGCTGACCAGTGCCCGCGCGCCGGACGCCACGCCGAGGGCGAGGTCGGTTCCGGCGGCATCGGTGCGCTCGAGCAGGGATTCCAGCGCCGACCGCGCGACCGCGTCCTCACCGCACCGGACGGCGGACTCCACCAGCTCGGGGAGCGCGAAGCCTGCGAGGAAGAGGTCACCGCTCGCCACGGCCTTGCGTGCCGCGTCGAGCGCGGCCGGATAGTCGGCCAGGCCGTTGTCGAGCACGGCCTTCGCCCAGCTGAGGTTCGCGGTGAGCAAGCCGGTGCCCCGGCTCGTGGCCTCCGCGAACAGGTCGAGCACCTCCTGGCGACGGCCACGCATCGCGGCCAGATGGACCCTCGGATACAGCTGCGGCAGGTCACCGAGGGCGTCGGCGATCGCTTCCTCCTCGGCGATCGCCGCCATCGCCTGCCCGAAGTGCCCGGTGAGCACCGCGTGCAGCGCCGCCTGGCCCAGGCCGAGCCGGATGGTCATCGGTGCGCCCGTCTCGCGCCCGGTTCGCACCAGCCAGTCGACGATCGTCGTGTGCAGGTCCATGTCCCACAGCTCGCCCGCGAGCACCGTGGCCAGAGCCGGCCTCCGGGTCCAGCCGGCGTCCTCGCCGGTGAGGGCCTGCCGCACCATCGGCACAGCGACGCGGTGCCCGTCGGCGTTCAGCCGCACCAGCGCGTCGAGGAGGTCCGGCTGTCGCGCGGCCGGAGGCGCCGAACGGGCCGCCTCGAGTACGCGGTCCATCACCCCGGCGGCCCGCCCGACCACGAGCCCCATGTCCAGCGCTGCCACGAGGTACTCGCGCGAGCGTTCCGGATCGACGGCCGCGAGCCGCCGCGCCGCCCGGACGATGAGCTCCGGCCCTCGGACCACGCCGTCGGCACCGTGGACGAAGGCGATCTGCCCGCGCAGCATGTCGACGGCCGCGTGCCGGGGGTCGTCCAGTGTCTCGGTGTCGATGCTGCCCAGCAGGTCGGCGGCCGCGTCCGCCCCGCCCGTCTCGAGCGTCGTGCGCGCAGCGGCGAGCGTGCGCTCGACCTGCTTGCCGGGATCGCCTGACAGCGCCGCAGCACGGCGGAGGAACGCGGCGGCCGCGGCGACGCCCCCGCGCGCCTGCGCCCGCGACGCCGACGACTCCAACTGCACCGCGACCTGTTCGTCGGGGCCGGTGGTGGCCTGGGCACGGTGCCAGGCCTGCCGGTCCGGCGCGGCCACCGGGTCGGTGGCGTCGGCCAGCGCTCGATGCGCGGTCCGGCGCAGCGTCGGTTCCGCGGCGCGGTAGGCGCCCGAGCGCGCCAGCGGGTGGCAGAACCGCGCGCGGGTGTCGAACACCACCAGCCCGGACGCTTCGGCGGCGGCGCTCGCGGCCGGAACGTCGATGTCCAGACGCTGCGCGGCCGCCCGCACCAGCGCCGGGTCGCCGGTGGGGTCGGCGCTCGCGAGGATCACCAGCAGCCGCGCGTCCGGCGGCAACGCCGCCATCCGGACCTGGAAGCTCCGCTCGATCCGGCCCGGCACCGGCGACGGCGTCGGCAGTGCGAAACCACCGGATTTCGGCAGTTCGATCAGGGCGAGTGGGTTGCCGCGGGACTCGGCGAGCAGGCGATCACGCACCCGTTCGTCGAGCGTGGTGATCTTCTCCCGGGCCAGCAGCGCCCGCGCATCCGTGTCGCTCAAGCCATCCACGGTCAACCCGGGCAGCTCGTCCAGCCCGCGGACGGGTACCTGGTCGCGGGCCGCGAACACGATCGCGATGGGCTCCGCCGCGATGCGCCTGGCCAGGAACGTCAACGCCCTGGCCGAGGCGCTGTCCACCCAGTGTGCGTCGTCGACGACGCACAGCAGGGGCCGCCCCGCCGCGGCGGCCGCGAGCAGTTCGAGCGCGGCGAGGCCGACGCGGAACGGGTCCGGTGTGCCCTCGGCCAGCCCGAACGCGACCATGAGGGAGTCGCGGTAGGGAGCCGACAGCGTGTCGAGGTGCGCCAGCGCAGGAACGCACAGCTGGTGCAGTGCCGCGAACGGCAGCTCGGCCTCGAACTCCGAGCCGGACGCGCGGATGATCTGGAGCTTCTCCCGTGCCGCGTGCTCGACGTGGTCCAGCAGCGTGCTCTTGCCGATCCCCGGCTCTCCGCGGAGCACGAGCACACCACCGTCGCCCTGCTCCGCCGCGGCGACGAGCGCGCGGAGATGGGAGATCTCCTCGCTCCGGCCGATGAGCGGGCGAACCGACGTCGTGGGCACGGTCGGACCCTATGGGGGATGCCGCCCGCGGCAGCCGCCGAGTAGGTAGCCGGTGAGTAGGCAGCCGGTGAGTAGGCGACCGTCGCCGACGCGAACCGGGGTGTGCGCGCGCGATCGTCGTGGCATGAGGAAGGACGACGCGATGCGCACCGACGCCGCACCCACTGCCCTGAACGCCCACCCGCCGGTGTCCCGTGGGGTGGCGATGGTCGGCCTGGCCACCGCCATGTTCCTGGTCATCCTCGACAGCGCGATGGTGAACCTGGCCGGGCCGACGATCCGCGAGGGCCTCGGGCTCACGGCAGCAGAACTCACGGTCGTCGTGGACAGCAACCTGGTGGCATTCGCCGGTCTGCTGCTGATCGGTGGCCGGCTCGCCGACGTGCTCGGGAACCGGAGGGTGTTCCTGGCCGGAATGGCCGTCTACCTCGCGGCATCGGCCTTCTGCGCGCTGGCCACCAGCGGTCCGATGTTGATCGCCGGGCGGATCGGGCAGGGGGTCGGGGCCGCGATCGTGATGCCGGCCGCGCTCGCTCTCGTACTCGCTCTCTACTCGTCTCCCGGGGAACGCACCCGTGCGATGGGGATCTGGGGCGCTGTGGCGGGTGCCGGCAGTCTCATCGGCGTCTTCCTCGGTGGAACGCTGACCCAGCTGCTGGGCTGGCAGGCGGTGTTCGTGACCCCGGTGCCGTTCGGCATCATCGGGGCGATCATCGTGTGGCGCTCGGTGCCGTCGATCCCTGGCCGGCCCGGCCGGTTCGACGCGCTCGGCGCCGTCACCATCACAGTCGGGATCTCCGGGCTCGCGCTGGGCATGGTTTCCGCCTCCGACGCCGGATGGACCGCGCCGACCACGTTCGTCGGCCTCGGAGTCGGCCTCGCCTCCCTGGTCGCGTTCGTGATCGCCGAGCAGCGCTCCACACACCCCCTGGTCCCGCTCGCCGTCTTCAGCAGGAGGTCGGTGGTCACGGCGAACGCGGTGATGTTGCTGCTCGGCGGCGCGCTGACGAGCCTGTTCTTCTTCCTGCCCCAGTACCAGGAGGAGGTACTGGGGATGAGCCCGCTGGCGACCGGGATGACGCAGATCCCCATCGCCGTCATGATCATCGTGGGCAGCGCCACCGCGCCCGTGCTGGCGAAGCGCATCGGGCTGGGCCGCGCGCTGCCGGTCGCGCTCGTCGTGCTGCTCGTCGGTTTCCTGTGGCTGGCGCTGGACCCGACGACCAGCGGCTTCTCGGTGAGTCTCCTGGGCGCGTTCCTGCTGATCGGCACCGGCCTCGGACTCGGTCTCGTCAACGCCTTCGCCATGGCGGTGCGCGACAGCGCGGAAGATGAATCCGGCCTGCTCAGCGGGCTGATCAACGCCGCGCAGCAGTTGGGCGGCGCGGTCGGGCTCGCCGCGCTCGCGGGGATCGCCATCGGCGCCGCGGGAGAGCACGGAGACATCTCGTTCACGACCGCGTTCCTCGGCCAGGTCGCGCTCAGCCTCATCGCCCTCGCACTGTCGCTCATCCCCGCTGCCACGACACAGCCGGCGCCGGCCACCGCGGCCCGCTGACCTCCTTCGCAGAAAGGACAACCGACGATGAACGCACCCACCGTGCTCGTGACCGGCGCGACCGGGACGGTCGGATCCGCGCTGGTGACCGCCCTGCGGTCCCGCGGCGCCGCCGTCCGCGCGATGACCCGCAACCCCGACCACCCGGTCCCCGGCGCCGATACCGTGGTCGCCGACCTGCGGGATCCGGCGTCGATCGCCGCCGCGCTGGACGGCGTCGACGCGGCCTTCCTCAACAGCCCTTCGGCCGAGGACGCCGCTGCGCTCCAGATCCGGTTCGCCGACATCGCCCGCGACGCCGGTGTGCACCGGCTCGTGCTGCTCTCCCAGTACGCGGCACACGCCGACTCGCCGGTGCGGTTCCTGCGCTGGCACGCAGAGGTCGAGGCCCACGTACAGGAACTCGGGCTCGACCACACCGTGCTGCGCCCCAACCTCTACATGCAGGGCCTGCTCGGGTTCGCCGGCACCATCGCGCAAGGCTGGTTCGGCGCGCCGATCGGCGACACGGCCGTCAGCGCCATCGACGCCAGGGACATCGCGGACACCGCTGCCGTCGTGCTGACCGGCACGGGACACGCCGGCCGCACCTACACGCTCACCGGCCCCCGCGCCGTGACCCACGACGAGATCGCCCACGCCCTCTCCGGCGCGACCGGGCGGGCCATCGCCTTCCAGGACTCGTCCGCCGAGCAGTTCACCGCCGCGTTGACCGGCGTGCTCCCACCGTGGCAACTCGCCGGTCTCGTCGAGGACTACGCCCACTACGCCCGGGGCGAAGCCGCCGAGGTGCACACGGCCGTCGCCGACATCACCGGGAACCCGGCCCGCGACATCACCGATTTCGCCCGCGATTACGCCGCCGCGTTCGCTTCGGTGGCCTACGCCCGCTGAGAGGAAGAGTCGATGATCTACCACTGCATTCGGTTCACGGTCAGGCCCGGCGTCGCGGAGGAGGAGAAGGAGGCCGCTCTCGCGCAGATGCGCGAGCACATCAATGCCATCCCCGCCATCGAGGAACGCATCGTCGGGCCCGACTTCGGAGGGGAGTTCGAATACGGCGCGGTGTCCGTCCTCGCCGACCTCGAGAGTTACGAGGAGTACATGAACCACCCGGCGCACCTGGCCATGGACCGGGTCGGGTTGCCGCTGGTCGACAAGTTCGTGTCGTACGACATCGTCGACGACCCGGACCCGGAGGTGGGAAAGCAGATCGCCGACATCCACCGTCGCAGGTTCGAGAACGTGCCCGATATCGCCGAACTGGTCGCCGGAGTCGGCGAGTACAGCGGCAGCGCCGCACCCGGACAGTCCCGGGGTGCCGCGCGCGAGACCTGACCGTGAGGACCGACCCTCAGCCCGGTGGGTCGCGTGCGATGCCCGCCTCCCCTTTCCTCCCCACTCGACGCCGAACTAAGGTGAGCCTCACCAATAGGAGGAGGCGTCGATGGCGGGCGGATTGGGCCGATGGCTGCTCGAGGTGCGCAGGACCGAGCGGGTGACCCCGCAGATGGCGCGGGTGACGCTTCACGGAGATCTCAGCGGCTACACCCCGTTGGCCCCCGACCAGCAGGTCAAGCTGTTCTTCCCCCGGCCCGGGCACGACGTCACCGAGGTGCCTGCGCCGCCGGCGGGCGGCGACGGCATGGCCGTGCGCATGTCCTGGTACCAGGCCTACCTCGCCGTCCCCGAGGAGCGCAGGCCGTGGATGCGCACGTACTCGGTGCGCCGCCACCGCCCGGAACGCAACGAGATCGACGTCGACTTCGTGCTGCACGATCACGGCGACACCACCGGCCCCGCCTCCCGGTGGGCGGCCCAGGCCGGCGAGGGTGACGTCATCGCGCTCGTCGGCCCCGCAGCCAGCCACTTCCGCACGCCCGGCCCGCACGACTGGACGCTGCTCGCCGGCGACGAGACCGCCCTGCCCGCCATCGGCGCCCTGCTCGAGGCGATGCCGGCCGGGCAGCGCGCCGAAGTGTTCGTCGAGGTCGCCGACGCGGGCGAGGAGCAGCCGCTGCCCACCGCGGCGCAGGCGCGCGTCCGCTGGCTGCACCGCGGCGACGTGCCCGCGGGCCGCTCGGACGCCCTGGTGGAGGCGGTCCGGGCCGCCGACCTGCCCGCGGGTGCGGTGTACGCCTGGCTCGCGGGCGAGGCCTCGGCCGTCCGCGCGCTCCGTCGCCACCTCGTGGGCGAGCGGGGCGTCGACAAGAGGCAGATCGCCTTCGCGGGCTACTGGCGCCTGCACATGACGCAGGACGCAGGGCCCACGCCGGAGGAGGAATCCGAGGCGGCCGAGGTGATGGCCGAGCTCACCGAGCAACCCTGACCACACCTTGGAGCCGTACTGCTGTTTTTCGGGCGCAGGATCAGCAGGATGGCTCCGAGGTGCGTCAGGGTGTCAGGTGGTGGCGGCGCGGGCCCAGGCCGACCTGCTCAGTAGGCGTAGGCCGTTCAGGCCCACCAGGATCGTCGAGCCCTCGTGGCCGGCCACTCCCAGAGGCAGCGGCAGCGTGCCGAACAGGTCCCAGGCCACGAGTACCGCGATCACCGTGGCGGCGATCGCGAGGTTCGCGGCCACGAGCCGGCGGGCCCGCCGGGCCAGGGCGAGGACGGTGGGCACCGTGGCGAGCTCGTCGCGCGTGATCACCGCGTCGGCCGTGTCGAGCGCGAGGTCCGAGCCGGCGCGCCCCATCGCGATGCCGACGTGCGCGGCCGCCAGCGCCGGGGCGTCGTTCACGCCGTCCCCGACCACCACGACGCGGTGTCCCGCGGCCTCCATCTCGCGCACGACGGCGACCTTGTCCTCGGGCAGCAGTCCGGCGCGCACGTCGTCGATTCCGACCTCGGCGGCCAGGCGGGCGGCGGCGCGCGGGTTGTCGCCGGTGAGCAGGACGGGACGGGCGCCGGTCAGCGCGGCCAGCCGCGCGACGGTCTCCGCCGCCGTGGCCCGCACCGTGTCGGCGAGGCCGAGGACGGCCGTGACCGTGCCGTCGACGCGGAGCACGACCGCCGTCTGCCCGGCACCCTCCACCTCGGACACCAGTTCACGGACCCGCTCGTCCTGCGCCGGGAGCTGGGCCGGGCTGCCCACCTCGACGCGCTGCCCCCCGACACGCGCGACGACGCCGCGCCCGGGTGCGGACGAGAAGTCCTGCGCGACCGGCACGTCGAGGCCGGCGTCGTGCGCCGCGGCGACGACCGCACGCGCGAGCGGGTGCTCCGAGCCGCGCTCGGCCGCGGCGGCCAGCACGAGCGCCGCGTCGGCGTCCGTACCCCCGAGCGGGTGCACCCGGACGAGCCGTGGTGTGCCCTCGGTGAGCGTGCCGGTCTTGTCGAACGCGACGACGGTGGCACCGGCGAGCCGTTCGAGCACGACCGCCGACTTCACCAGGACGCCGTGGCGGCCGGCGTTGGCGATGGCGGACAGCAGCGGCGGCATCGTCGCCAGCACGACCGCGCAGGGCGAAGCGACGATCATGAAGGTCATCGCCCGCAGCAGGGTCGGCTGCAGCGCCGCGCCGAGGAGCAGCGGGACCACGAACAGCGCGAGGGTGGCGACGACCATCCCGACCGAGTACCGCTGCTCGATCTTCTCGATGAACAGCTGGGTACGCGCCTTCGTGGCGCTCGCCTCGGCCACCATCGCCACGATCCGCGCAACCACGGTGTCCGCGGCCGGGCGGGTGATCCGCACGTGCAGAGCGCCGCGGCCGTTCAGCGTGCCGGCGAATACCTCGTCGCCCGCAACCTTGTCCGCCGGGAGCGCCTCGCCGGTGATGCTCGCCTGGTCGACGTCGCTCGCGCCGTCCACGACGAGGCCGTCACCGCCCACCCGCTCGCCCGGCCGCACCACGATCACGTCACCGACCACGAGGTCTGCGGTGTCGACCACCTCCTCACCCCCGTGCCCGTTCAGCCGGGCCGCTCGCTCGGGGGCCAGGTCGAGCAGGCCGCGGACGGAGTCCTCGGTGCGCTTGGTCGCGACGGCCTCCAGCGCGCCGGAGGTCGCGAAGATGACGATGAGCAGCGCGCCGTCCAGGACCTGACCGATCGCGGCCGCGCCGATCGCGGCCACGACCATCAGCAGGTCGACGTCGAGCACCTTCTCCCGCAGCGCCTGCAGCCCGGCGAGGCCCGGACCCCAGCCGCCCGCGGCGTAGCAGGCGAGGTGGAACGTCCACCACACCCATGCCGGCGCACCGGCCAGCTGGGCCAGGAGGCCGAGCGCGAACAGCGCCGTCGCGAGCGTCGCCCACCGCACCTCGGGCAGCGACCAGGCCCCGCGGCGACGCGGCAGCACGCCACGGGACGGCCCGGCGGTGAGGTCGAGATCCAGTGCCATGACTGGCAGCATAACTGCGCACTCACGCAGATACGCAAGCAGTAGAATACCCGGGAAGCGCGAGTACCCTGCCCCCATGCACGAGTCGCTGCCGGACTTCGCGATGCCCGACGACGACCAGGTGCACCTGGCGGCCGAGACGTTCCGGATGCTGAGCGACCCCACCCGCATCAAGGTGCTCTGGGCCCTGCTGCAGGGTGAGTCGTCCGTCGCGTGCCTGGCCGAGCTGGCCGGCGCCGCACCGACGGCGGTCAGCCAGCACCTGGCCAAGCTGCGCCTCGCCGGCCTGGTGAAGGGCCGCCGCGAGGGCACCTTCATCTACTACTCCGCGGCCGACGACCACGTCCACCGCCTGCTCACGCAGGTGCTGATGCACGCCGACCACGCCACCAGCTGACGTCAGGCCCGCGGCGGCACCAGCAGGTCGGAGAACTCCTCCAGGAACCGGTCCACGTCGGCCGACTCGGGGCCGTCCAGCGGCCGGCCGGGAACGCGGCAGTGGTCGTCGGCGATCAGCCCGCGCCGGTAGGAGATCGTCTTCTCGGCCTGGACGATCAGCTCGACGTGCTGCATCCAGTAGGCGATGTAGGGCAGCAGCCTCCGGTGCAGGGCCTCCGCGTCGACGGCGTGCCCGGCGTGCCAGAGCCGCCAGATCTCGACGTAGACCTCCACGAACGAGCACCCGGGCTGCACGCCCACGGCGCCGCGCCGCAGCGCGTCCGGCAGCTGGACCCCCGCGTAGCCCACCAGGCACCCGACCGGCCGGGGTCCTGCCGCCAGCGCACTCATCACGGGGCCCGGGGGCACGGCCTCCACCTTGACCTGCAGCCCGGCGTCGTGGCCCTCGGCGAGGCCCCGGATCGTCGCGGCGTCCAGGGCGGTACCGGTCTGGGCCGGCGCGTACTGGAGCACGACCGGCGTGCCGGCGACGGCGTCGAGCACGGCCTCGACGTGGTGGCGCACCTGCGCAGGCGACGGGGCGAACAGGTGCGGAGGCAGGATGTTGATCGCCGCCGCGCCGGCGTCGACGGCCTCCCGTGCCCGCCGGATCGCGACGACGGCGGCGTGGTCGGGCACGGAGACGACCACCGGCACCCCGTGCGCGTGCCCCGCCCGCAGCAGCAGCGTGGTGAGCCGGCTGCGCTCGGCGTCGTCGAGCTTGGGGAACTCGGAGGCGAAGCCGGGGAACATCACGCCGCCGACGCCGGCCCCCATGACGTGCTCGGCCACGCGGACGAAGCCGTCGCCGTCGACCTCACCCGCGGCGGTGAAGGGAACCTCGAGGACCGGGCAGACCCCGCTGATCATGATTTCGCCTCCGTGCGCAGCGACCGGACGATCTCGGCGAGCCGCTCGACCACGATCCCGCTCATCCGCTCGCCCTTCTCCCGCGACGCCGCCCGCGGGTCCCCGAATACCCCGGTGGACGAGACGTCGGCGAAGCGCCGGTAGCGCGTGGCGGGGGCGCCGCGCAGCATGTCGCCGGTGTCCCAGGCGAAGGGCGACTCGTTCTCGCGTTCGGGCACGACCGCGGTGTCGACGAGGTGCGGCGCCACGGCCAGCAGCAGGGAGGTCTCCAGCTCGCAGGCGTGCCCGACCCCGCCCGGCCCGGTCTCGGTGAGCTCCAGCAGGGCGTCCGAGGCCACCTGCCACCACGTGGTGCGCGCGATCGTGCGGTCCGGCCACGAGTAGCCGAGCTGCTCCAGCGCGACCTGCGCCACGCCCTCGTTGCCACCGTGGGCGTTGACGAGCAGCAGGCTCCGCACGCCGAGCCGCAGCGCCGAGCCCGCGATCTCGACGACCTGGTGCAACAGCGTCTCGTGGGAGAGCGACAGCGTGCCGGGGAAGTCGTCGTGGTGGCGGGAGTAGCCGACGCTGACCGTGGGCAGGACGAGGACGTCGTCGCCGAGGCGCCGGTCGAGCTCGCGGCAGAAGTGGTCGGCGAGCAGCCGGTCGGTGGCCAGCGGCAGGTGCGGGCCGTGCTGCTCGATCGCGCCGAGCGGGAGCACGGCCGGCACGCAGCGGTCGAACGCGTCGATCCGTGCCGATGTCAGGTGTTCCCAGTAGGTCATCGGCGGGTGGCCCACATCTCGACCTCGACGAGCAGGCCGTCGAGCAGCGCGGTGCCCACCGCCGTGCGCGCGGGACGCGGTTCCGGGACCACCTCGCGGTAGACGGCGTTGAACCGCTCCCACATCGCCATGTCGGTGAGATAGATGTTGACCTTCACGACGTCGGCCAGGTCGCACCCGGCGGTGGCCAGCTGACGGCGGCAGTTCTCCAGGGTCACCCGGGTCTGCTCCTCGACGTCGTGGCCGACGACCGAGCCGTCCGGCGCGAGGGCGGCCTGCCCCGAGATCACGACGAGCCGGTCGGTGCTCACCTCGAGCACCGGCGAGTACGGGCCCGCCGTGGCGTGCTGCCGCGCGCCCGCCGGGACCTGCTTGCCGGCCGGAGACGGTGGCTGCGCCTGCGCCACGTTCGGCAGGTAGCCGACGAAGCCGCGGATGCGCCACCGCCCGTCGACGCGCCGGCACAGGTAGAGCGTCTGCCGGTCGAGGCGCGCCGCGCCGCCGTCGCCCTGCGGGACCGTGCCGTCGAACTTCTTGTGCGCGATCGCGTCGTCGCCGCGGATCTCGATGTCGCGCAGGGTGGTCAGGTCGTGCAGGGCGGCGCCGAGCTCCTCCGGGGAGGTCTGCGCCCGCAGGCGCGCGCTGCCGGCGAGCCACGCGTCGCGGTAGCCGTCCAGGGTGCGGCCCAGCCGCCAGGAGTCGGGGTTCGACCGCGTGCGGGCGTCGACGGCGAGGAACTCCGCATGGTCGACGAAGTCGTCCGCGACCCGCGACCAGTCCCCCGCGACGTAGGCTGCGATGTCCCGCTCGACGAGCATCGACCCGATCTCGTGCCGGTCGGGATCGGCGGGGAACGGCGACTCAGGTGCGGTCACGGGCGGTGTACTCCTTCTCGTGGACGCGGTGGGCCACCCGCGCGTGGTCGTCGATCTCGACGCCGAGCCCCGGCCCGTCCGGCAGCAGGACGTGCGGGGCCTCGATCCGCAGGGGCTCGCGCAGCAGGTCGTGGGAGCGGATCCGGCGCCCGAAGACGTCGCTGGGAAGGGTGGCGGAGCGGGCCGCCGCGCACGAGTGGACGTAGGCGGCCTCGGCGATGCCCAGGTCCACCTGCGAGCCGTGCCAGCAGGGCGCGCCCGCGAGGTCGGCGAAGTGGTCCAACCGCTGGAAGTCGGCGAGGCCCGCGGTGAAGTTGAACATGTCCGCGATCGCGAAGCGCTGCGCGATCACGGCCTCGCTGCCCCGGTCGGCGAACTGCGGGTAGGCGAGCGAGATGTGGCGCGCCAGCGGGATCGGCACCGCGGCGCGCAGCTGCGTCCACGCGTCGAGCATCCAGTGCGGCAGCGGGTCCTCGAGGCACGCGACGTTGCCGATCTCGGCGAGCGCCAGGCCGATCCGGCGGGCGTCGGCGAGCCGCTCGAACCGGCCGTTGGGATCGAGCACGAGGCGCAGGCCGGGCGCGTGCTCGGCGATCGCGGCCGCCCACCCCACCACGTCGTCCTCGAGCGAGCACTTCAGCTTGAGCGTCGAGAAGCCCTCCTGCTGGAAGCCGCGGGCCAGCTCGCCGATCTCGTCGACCGTGCGGTGGCTGGACCACGCGCTGGTGAGCACCCGGTCGCGCAGCGGGCCGCCGAGCAGGTCGGCGACGCGCACGCCCAGCGAGCGCGCGTACGCGTCCCACACGGCCATCTCGAACCCGTCGTACTCGTGGGTGCGGGCCAGCGGGAGCTCCTGCAGGCTCAGTGCCCGGACGTCGACGCCGACCAGCGAGCGGGCGAACGCGTCGATCACGGTCCAGTCGTGGGCGCGGTAGAGCTCACCGAGGCCGACGGTGCCGTCGCGCAACTCGAGCTCCAGCACCACCTTCGGCATCTCGTCGAACTGCACGGACCAGCCTGCGGCGCCCTGCCACGGCTTGTTGTGCAGCGGGCGGTGCACCGACGGTGAGTCGATCGCGCCGGGGTGCGCGCGGACGACGACCTCGGTGGCCCGGATCGAGACGATCGCGCTGCCCGTCACGAGCGGCCTGCCCGGTCGGCATGGGTGCGGGCGGTGGTCTCGCCGTCGTACAGCCGCGCCGTGAGCCCGGCGTCCACGGTGAGCACCTGACCCGTGATGCAGCGGCTCTCCTCCGACAGCAGGAAGCGCACGGCCCAGCCGCAGTCGATCGGCTCGATGAGCCGGTGCAGCGGTTGCTCATCCCGGGTGTGCCGATCGATCCATTCCACCGCGTGGGCGCGGTCGGCCAGCGCGGGGTCGACCGGCACGTAGCCGGGCGCGATCGCGTTGCAGCGCACCCCGCGCGGGCCCAGGTCGACAGCGCAGCCCCGGGTGAACCCCTCGACACCCGCCTTCGCACCCGCGTAGATCCCGAAGCCCGAGATCGTGCTCCGGGCGTGCACCGACGACACGTTGACGATGGCGCCGGGCGGCCCGGGACACTGCCGCGCGAAGGCACGCGAGACCAGCCAGACCCCGCGCAGGTCGATCCCGACGACGTGGTCGAACTGCGCCTCGTCGACCTCGTCGAACGGGGTGCTCAGCCCCACTCCCGCGTTGTTGACCAGCCCGGTGAGCGGCCCGACCTGCGCGGTGGCCTCCTCGACGACGCGTTCGACGTCATCCGGCCGCGACACGTCACCGACCACGCCCACGGCGCCCGGGTGGCGGGCGACGGTCGCGGCGACGTCGTCGCCGGTGAGCCCGTTGACGACCAGACGCGCGCCGGCGTCGGCCAGCGCGCGGCAGATGCCGGACGCGATCCCGGCACCGGTGGCGCCGGTGATCAGGACCGCCCGCCCGGCGAGTGTGCCCGCGACACCGTTCACAGATCCTCCTTGTCCCGCTGGGTAGGACGCGAAGCCATCCTATGGACCTCTTCGCGCCTGTCAACGGGCCGCGTCCACTCGATCCACCTTTCCGCCACCGGGCGGACATGCTGCAGCAATAGGACAGTCACCTGGGAAAACAGGGTCACCGCGCCGTTGACAGCGCCAGACCCACGCCTCTAGGTTCGCAGCCGTTCGCGGGACAATGTCCCATTCTGAGACTGGGGTGAGCTGCACATGCGCTACCGGCCGAGGCTGACGACGGCGACCGCCCTCCTGGCGACCGCGGCGCTGAGCGCGGTGCTCACCGCGTGTTCCGCGGGCGACGAAGGCGGTGCCGGGGGCGCCGACGGGTTCACCTACTGGTCCATGTGGCAGGAGAGCGAACCGCAGGGGAAGGTCGTCGCCGCGGCGATCGCGGAGTTCGAGCAGGAGACCGGTGTCGACGTCCAGGTCGAGTGGCAGGGCCGGGACAACGTGACCAAGCTGGTGGCCGCCCTGCGCGGCGGCGACGTCCCCGACCTGGTCGACCAGCAGTACTTCACGATCAAGAACGCGATCGTGGGCAACGACCAGTACACCGACCTCGCCGACGTCTACGACATGCCCGTCCCCGGTGAGGAGCAGACTGTCGGCGAGGTGGTCCCGGCCAAGTACGACCCGTTCACCACCACCGACGAGGGCGCCCGCTTCCTCGTGCCGTACGAGGTCATCGCCTACACGCTCTGGTACGACGCCGCCCGGCTCCCCGACGTCGCTGCGCAGCCACCGGCCACCTGGGAGGAGTTCACCCAGGTGCTCGCCGCGTCCGAGGCGGCGGGCCGCAACCCGCTGGCGCTCGACGCGGACATCGCCGGGTACACCGAGTACTGGACGAGCACCGCGCTCGTGCGCACCCTCGGCCCGGGCGGCTTCCGCGAGCTGGTGTCCCAGCCGGACGCGGCCGGCTGGGACCGGCCGGAGGTGCGCGACGCGCTCGGCAAGATCGCCGGTCTCGCCGCGCAGGGCTGGTTCATCCCCGGCTACGACAGCAGCAAGTTCCCGGCCGTCCAGTCGCGGTGGGCGCAGGGCGAGGCCGACTTCCTGTACATGGGCAGCTGGGCCCCGACCGAGACCGGCAGCGTGGCGGCCGAGGGCGTCGAGTACCGCTCGTTCAACTTCCCCACGTTCGGGAGCGACGACTCGCTGCCCGCCAGCGCGATCGGCTTCGCCGTCCCGAAGTCGGCGGAGAACGCCGGCGCCGCCAAGGAGTTCATGGCCTTCTTCCTGAACGCCGACCGGCTGGCGAAGATCTCGACCGAGGCGAACAACCTCACGCCCCGCAGCGACCTCCCGGTCCCGCCGCAGCTCGTCGACGCCAACGAGCTGGTGAGCGGCAAGGAGCTGCACCCGATCGCCGACGGCGTCGCCGCCACGTACGCCGACTTCTCCCGGGAGAGCTTCCAGCCCCTGAGCGCCCAGCTGCTGACCGGCGGCATCACCGCCGACCAGTTCGTCGAGCAGATCAAGGCCAAGCAGGTCGACTACTGGAAGGCCAACGGCTGATGGCCGTCGCCGCTCCGGCCGCGGGCGGGCGCACCCGCAAGGCCGCGCCGTCCGCGGGGTCGGTCCTCGAGCGCGAGCGCCGCAAGCTCTACATCCCGTTCCTGGTGCCCGCGCTGCTGCTGTACCTGGCGTTCGTGATCGTCCCGTCGATCGCGGCCCTGTGGATCAGCTTCCACCGGTGGGACGGCGTGAGCGACATGGAGTGGCGCGGCCTCGGCAACTACGTCGCGCTCCTGTCGGACGCGACCTTCCACACCGCCCTGGTCAACACGCTCGTGATCCTCGTGGTCGCGGGCGGCGCCATCTTCGTGCTCAGCTTCGGGATCACGATGCTGATCCGGGAGATGCGCGGGCGCAAGTTCGTGCGCTCGGTGCTGTTCTTCCCGCACATCGTGTCGGCGATCGTGCTGTCGATCGTGTGGGGATTCCTGTTCCAGTACAACGGCGTGGTCAACGCGATCCTGAACGCGTTGTTCGGCACCGACCCGATCCCGTGGCTCGACGACGCGAACCTGTTCCCGATGATCCTGCTCGGTACGGTGTGGCTGTCCACGGGGCTGTACGTGACCATCATCCTCGCCGGCGTCGACCGCATCCCCACGTACTTCTACGAGGACGCCCTCCTGGCCGGGGCGAATGCGTTCCAGCGGCTGCGCCACGTCACCCTCCCGCTGTCCTGGGACGTCATCACGGTGGCCGCCACGTTCTGGACGATCAGCTCCCTGAAGATCTTCGAGTTCATCTACGCATTCGGCGGCACCACGGCCGACCTTCCGCCGCCCGCCGTGTGGAACTCCGCGCTCTTCGTCTACGGCGAGTCGTTCGGCGGCCGCAGCCCGTCCTACATGTTCGGCTACGCCTCGGCGTCGGCGATGCTGATGCTCGCGCTGTTCTCGGTACTGGTGGTCGTCCTGCGGCGCGTGCTCCGGAGGGATCCCGTTGAGTTCTGACGTGTCCATCGACCGGCCCACGCGCCCGGCGCCGGCACCGCGGCGGCGTCGTCCCCGCTCCCCCCGCACGGGGTTCACCCCGGGACGGACCGTGGGCAGCGCGCTGGTGTGGGCGATCGTGGCGTTCAACCTCGCCATCTTCGCGTTCCTGCTGATCGCGTCGTTCCGCAGCACCGCGGAGATCTTCGCCCAGCCGTGGGGCCTGCCGACCACGCTGCACGTGGAGAACTGGGTGCGGGCGTGGGCGGAGAGCGGGTTCGCCCGGGCGACGGCGAACACCGTGCTCCTCGCGCTCGCGGGGGCGGTCACCGCCACCGCCGTCTGCGCACCCGCCGCGTACGTGCTGAGCCGGGTGCGCACGCGCTCGGCCGGGCCGATCTCGGTCTTCTTCGTGCTCGGGCTGGGCATCCCGGCCCACGTCACCGTGATCCCGCTGTTCGCGATGATGGCCGACGTCGGGCTCGTCAACAGCCTGTTCGGCCTCTACATCCTCTACTCCGCGACGCACGTCCCGTTCACGGTGTTCCTGCTCACCGGCTTCTTCCGGTCGTTGCCGGCCGAGGTCGAGGAGGCGGCCGCGCTCGACGGCGCGGCGGCGTGGCGCAGCTTCTGGCAGATCATGCTCCCGCTCGCCCGGTCCGGGATCCTGACGGTGCTGATCCTGAACGTCATCTCGATCTGGAACGAGACGCTGCTGGGACTCGTGTTCCTGCAGAGCGCGGAGAACTACACCCTCTCGCTGGCGCTGCTGAACTTCATGGCGAGCATGCAGTTCTCCGGGGCCGACTACGGGAGCCTCTTCGCGGGCGTGTGCATCCTCGTGCTCCCGATGGTCGCGCTGTACGCGTGGTTCGGCCGCCGCCTCGTGGAAGGCATCACCATGGGATCGGGGAAGTAGTGGCCGGGAATTCCTCCGGGGTAAGGTCCGGCGTGCTCGGGCGGGGAACGCGATGAACGAGTCGGTGCGCAAGGCCACGGAGGTGCTCCTCGCCCTCTCCGAGGTGGAACGCCACCTCAGCGCACGGGAGCTCGCCGAGCTCATCGACGTGCCGAAGAGCACCGCGCAGCGGCTTCTGCAGGCGCTGGAGCCCAGCGGCCTCGTCCGGCAGGACCTCGCCACCCGCCGTTACGGGCTGGGCCCGCGCACCCTGACCCTCGGCATGGCGTTCCTCGAACGGGTCGACGTGCGCGCCGAGGCGCGGCCGCACATGCACCGGCTGCACGAGGAGCTGGACGAGACGATCGAGCTCTCGATCCGCGCCGGTGCGTCGCGGATCTACGTCGAGCAGATCGAGGCGCGCTCGGAGCTCAAGGCGAAGGCGGAGCTCGGCCGGCTCTACCCGCTGTGGGCCGGGTCGGCGGGACGTGTCCTGCTGGCCGCCATGCCCCGCGACGAGCTGCGCCGCTTCACCGCCGAAGCGGGTGCCTCGGCGTTCACCCACGTCGAGCCGCCGACGATGGCCGGCCTGGTCGCCCAGCTCGAGGCGGAGAGCGGGCGCGGCTACGCCATGGCCTTCGACGAGACCATCCGCGGGGTGCACACGATCGCCACGCCGGTACGGATCGGCCCGTCCGAGGTGGCGGCCCTGAGCGTGTCCGGGCCGTCGAGCCGGTTCGACGAGCCCCTGATGCGGTCGGCCGCAGGCCCCCTGATGGCCGCAGCCGCCGCGATCGATGCGGCGATGGGCTTCGCGACCCCGGCACCCGATGGTGAGCAGGTGCACACCGGCTGACGTATGAGCCCACCCCATCGGGGGAACGCCTCCTCAGATCCGATTGCTCCCGATGGACGAGGAGAACACTTCGATGCGGCTCGCACGCCCTGTCGCCGGCGCGATCCTGGCCGGCGCCACCACGGCCGGTCTGCTGACCGGCGCGGGCTCCGCCGCGGCTGCCCCGGCATCCTGCGACGCCACGGCGCGCGCCTGCGTGGACCTGTCGGAGGGCTCGGCCTGGCTGATGGACGAGGGCGAGGTGACCTACGGGCCGGTCCCGGTGGCGTCCGGCGGCCAGGGCCACCGCACTCCTGCAGGGACGTTCGCGGTGACCTACAAGGACATCGACCACCGCAGCCGCGCCTACGACGACACGCCGATGCCCTACGCGGTGTTCTTCACGACCAGCGGCGTGGCGTTCCACGAGGGTGACCGGAACTCCCGCTCGCACGGCTGCGTCCGGCTCTCCCCCGACGCCGCGGCCGCCTTCTACGAGGGGCTGCGCCCCGGCGACGCGGTCCAGGTGCGTCGCTGACGGCGGGCGTCAGAAGTACGTGCGCACCGCGTCGACGACCCGGTCCTCATCGTCCAGCACCGGGAGCAGCGACCACTTGTCGAATGCCGTGCACGGGTGCGACAAGCCGAAGGTGAGCAGGTCGCCGACCCGCAGCCGCCCGTCGTGGTGGAGGAACGCGTGCTGGTCGTTGAGCTCGACAACCTCGGCGGCCCCGACCAGCGGCTCGGCCGCGACGGCCCCGGCGGCGCGACGGGCGAGCGGCACGGGCAGGTCCAGGTCGTAGGGCGCGTCCCGTTTGCCGAACCCGGCGACGGCGAGCCCGGTCTCCGGGGTCGACAGCACCCGCGCCCACAGCTCGAGCGCGGGCCGCAGCCGCTCCCCCGGGCCCGCCGCCTCGGCGCGCAGCGGCGAGCTGCGCTCGTAGGACAGGTGGTCGTGGGTGACGTACCCGCCCGAGCGCAGCACGGCCCGCACCGGCACGCTCGTACCCGCGAGCCGGCTCGTCGCGGCCACGACCCGGTCGAAGAAGGCGCTGCCGCCCGCGGTGACGACCAACTCGGTGCGGTCGCGGAACAGGCCCTTCCCGTCGAGGACCTGCACGGCTGCCACCAGGCGGGCGAGGAAGTCGTCGACGCGCCGCACCGCCGCCGCGGCCCGAGACGGTGGCAGGACCCCCTCGTACCCCTCGACGCCCGCGAGCGCGAGCCACCGGCTCGCGGCCACCCGCTCTGCGAGGGCGACGAGGTCGGCCGGGTCCCGCACGCCGGTCCGCCGGCCCGGCACGCCCAGCTCGACCAGCACGTCCACCGGTCGCGCGGCGTCCGCCTCGGCGAGAACGGCCTCCATCAGCTCCACGCCCTCGACCGAGTCGACGAGGCACAGGAACGTGAAGCCGGGGTCCCGCCGCAGCTCCGCGGCGAGCCACCGCAGCCCGGGCGCGTCCACGACCTGGTTGGCCAGAAGCACGCGCGGCACGCCGAACGCGCGCATCAGCCGCGCCTGGCCGATGGTCGCCGCGGTGATCGCCCAGGCCCCGGCGGCGAGCTGGCGTTCGAACAGCTGCGGCGCCATCGTGGTCTTGCCGTGCGGGGCGAGCGAGACCCCACGCTCGGCGCACCACGCCGCCATGCGCGCGATGTTGTGGGCCACCGCCGATTCCCGCAGCGTCACGACGGGCAGCAGCAGGTCCGCGACCGTCCAGCCGGCCTCCGGCACCTCGCCGAGGGTGAGCCCGAGGTCCGGGAACGCCCGGAAGCGGGCGTCGACGGGTTCGTCCTGGCGGGTCGGGTCAGGCACTGCGTCCTCCGTGCGGGGCGGGCCGCTGCTCGCGGACCAGGAGCGTGGTGAGCAGGGTGATCAGCCCGAGGAGGGCCCAGTAGCCGGCGACGAGCCACGGCGCCCCACCCGACACCGCCACCAGCGCGGTGGCGATGAACGGGGCCAGGCCGCCGGCGAACATGGCCGAGAACTGGTAGCCGAGCGAGATGCCGGAGTAGCGCACCCGGGTGCCGAACAGCTCGGTGAAGAACGCGGGCTGGGTGGCGAACATGGCACCGTTCGCCACCGCGTAGCCGATCACGAACGCGATCACGACCAGCACCGGGTCGCGGGTCTGCAGGATCAGGAAGAACGGGAACGCGAAGACGACGTGCAACGCGGCGCCGAAGAGGTAGACCGGTCGCCGGCCGATGCGGTCCGACAGCGCCCCGTACAGCGGCGTGATGACGAACTGGACCACGGCGGCGACCATCGTGGCGACGAGCCCGATCCCGGCCGCCAGCCCGAGGTCGTTCGTGACGTAGTTGAGCGCGAAGACGCTGATCAGGTAGCCGCACGCGTTCTCCGCGACCCGCATCCCGATCACGAGACCGATCGCGCGGCGCTGCGTGCGCAGCGCCTCCACGACCGGACGCCCTGCCTCGCCGCCGCTCTCCTTCAGCTCCGTGAACTCGGGTGACTCGGGCACGCGCAGGCGGATCACGAGGCCGACCGCCACCAGCACGATCGAGAGCAGGAACGGCACCCGCCAGCCCCACGACAGGTAGGCCTGCTCGCTCAACCCGCCCGACAGCGCGGCGTTGAACCCGGTGGCCAGCAGCAGGGCCGCGGAGGAGGCCATCTGCGGCCAGCTGCCGTAGAAGCCGCGACGCCGCACCGGGGCGTGCTCGGTCATCATCAGCACCGCGCCACCCCACTCACCACCCACGGCGACGCCCTGCAGGATGCGCAGCAGCACGAGCAGGACCGGCGCCCAGACCCCGATCGCGTCGTAGCCGGGCAGCAGGCCGATGCCGAAGGTCGCGATCCCCATCAGCAGCAGCGTGATGACCAGTGCGGACTTGCGGCCGACGCGATCGCCGATGTGACCGAAGATCACGCCGCCGATCGGCCGGGCGAAGAAACCCACGGCGAACGTCGCGAACGCCGACAGCGTGCCGACCAGGCCGCCGCCGCCCGGGAAGAACAGGTCGCCGAACACCAGAGCGGCCGCGAGCCCGTAGAGGAAGTAGTCGTACCACTCGACGAGGGCGCCGACGAAACTCGCGACCCCCACCTTGCGCAGCGTCCGCGGGTCGCTGCCCGCCCCCGTCACCCGGCTCGCCGGCTCGGCCACGTCCGTCCCCCTCCGTCGCGGTGCCGACATCCTGACGCCGATCCGCCGCCGGTGCATCAGGAAGGATCAGGGGCGCCGTCGGGGCGGTCCCCGATGCCGCACGCCCCGCCGTCCCGGACGCTGGATGCATGTCACGAGCCGTCCGCCGCTGGCGCCACCTGACCGTGTGGGCGCACGCCGTGTCCTCGATCGGCTGGATGGCGCTGGCCCTGTCGCTGTTCGCCCTCCTCGCCCTCGGCCTCACGACCGAGGACCCGCAGATCGCGGCCGCTGCGGTGGCCATGGCCCACCACCTCGACACCGTCCTGCTCGCGCCGCTGGCGAACGCGTCCGCGTCCACCGGGCTGATGCTCTCGCTCGGCACCGTGTGGGGGCTCGCCCACCACCGCTGGGTGCTGGCGAAGGCCGCCATCACGCTCGTCCAGCTCTACGCCGGGATCTTCCTGCTCTCCGGCGCGCTCGGCGCTGCCGCCGAGGCACGCAGCGCCCCGGTCGCCCTCGCGGTCGGAACCGCGGCGATGGCGGGCGCGATCGGGTTCCAGGCCTGGCTCTCGTTCGCCAAGCCCGGACCGCGGACGCGGTGGGCACGCGACCGCGGGACCGGCCGCACCGTCCGCCTCCCGACCGCGTCGGCCGCGCACTTCGCCGCCGCGGTACTCGCCCCGCTGGTCGACATCGCCGTCGGTACCGCCGTAGGCTTCCCGACCCCGGTGCTGTCGCTCGTGACGCTGGTCGTCGCCGTCGTGGCGCGCAAGCGCACGCTGCGTGCCCCGGACCGCTCCCATCCGGCGCCCCAGCCCGCATGATCCTTGCGAGCCGGGTCCGCAACGATCAACCGGTGGCGCGGACGAGGTCGATGGCGCGGGCCAGGGTGCTCAGGCGCTCGTCGAGCGTGTCGCCCGCGGGGTAGAGCCGCACGGTGTCGACGCCCGCGCCGCGCCAGACGCGCAGCCGGTCGCGCACCATCTCCTCGGTACCGACCAGCGTGGTGGCCAGGACCATCTCGTCCGTCACGAGCGCGGCGGCGCCCTCGCGGTCGCCGCCCTGCCAGCGCTCGCGCACGGCCGCGGCGGTCTCGGTCCAGCCCTGGCGGCTGTAGGCGTCGTTGTAGAAGTTCGTGCCGGCCGAACCCATCCCACCGAGGCTGAACGCCAGCTTCTGCTTCCGGTCGGCCAGCATCGGGCGCAGCGCGTCCTCGTCGGCGGCGAAGGCGACCTCCGCGCCCTGGCACACGTCCAGGTCCCGGCGGTGCCGGTCGGCGCGCGCCAGCCCCGCGTCGAGGTGGGTGAAGTAGGCGTCGGCGCCCTCGGGCACGAAGCTGGTGCCCAGCCAGCCGTCGGCGATCTCACCGGTCAGCTCCAGCAGCCCCGGCGCGAGCGCCGCCAGGTAGACGGGGATGTCCGGGTTCGGCGCCGCCGACACCCGCATGGGACGGCCCTCCCCGCCGGGCAGCGGGATCCGGACCGTGCGCCCGTCGTAGGCGACCTTCTCCCCCGCGAGGACCTGCCGGACGACCTCGACGGTCTCGCGCACGCGCGTGAGCGGCCGGGCGAACGGCACGCCGTGCAGGCCCTCGATCACCTGCGGCCCGGACGGCCCCAGGCCGAGCAGGAACCGGCCCTGCGACATGTCGGCGAGCGTGAGCGCCGCCTGCGCGACCGCGACCGGCGTCCGCGTGCCGACCTGGATGATCCCCGAGCCCAGCAGGATCCGGTCGGTCCGCGCAGCCAGGTAGCCCAGCACCGACGGCGCGTCGGAGCCCCAGGCCTCCGCGACCCAGCAGACGTCGAGGCCGAGCTTCTCCGCCTCGCACACGAACTCGACGGTGTCGCGGAAGCCCGCGCCGCCCGAGCCCTCGACGGTCGTGGCCGTGCGCATCAGCCGCGACCCTCCGCCCGCTCCTTGATGCCGGCGAGGGTGGCGGTCATGTTCGCCTCGAACTCCCGCAGCCGCACGAACACGATCTTCTGCTCCTTGTCGGGCATCTTCTCGATCGCCTGGCTCAACCCGGAGCGCCCGGGCCCCAACCGCACCCATTCGGTCAGCCGCGTGCCGCTGCCCTCGGGATGGAGTGTGAATCGCCACGTCGCCGAGGGGTCGGCCGGGTCGTGCACGGCCCACGCGAACACGCGCGGCGGCGCGCACTCCACGACCTGCGAGGTGGCCGACCACTCGCCCAGCGCCTCGTGCCGGTTGTGCCCCACGAAGCGCGACCCGACCGCGGGTCCTGCACCGTCGAGCCACTCCACCGCCTGCAGCTCCGGGCTCGTCCCGGCCATCGCCGCGAGATCCACCACCGCGGGCCAGACCGCCTCGGCCGGGGCGTCGATCCAGGTGGTCACCTCGGCCGTCGGGCCGTCGGCGTAACGGGCACCGGTCCACTCCATGCCAAGCTCCTCCGCGATCGTCGTGCCCCCATCGTCGCGGGCCGCGGCCCGTCCGGCGAGTCCCCGATCAGCGGCGCCGTCGGCGCGGCTGTAACGAGCAGGTCCGAGCGGACGAACTCACCGCCGATCACACGCCGATCAGCCTGCCGGAACCGTCCGAGGCCCGCGTGCCCGTCGGGAAGGACGACCCGTGCTGACGCTCCTGAAGTTCAGCGCCTTGGCGCTGACAGCGGCCGGCGCGACGACCGTGGCGGTCGTCGTCGCACAGGCCGCCCCCGCGTCCACCGCGCAGGCCGTCGTGACGAAGGTGGTGGACGGCGACACCATCGACGTGACCGTGGACGGCCGCGGTGAGCGCGTCCGGATGCTCAACATCGACACCCCCGAGATCACCGGGCCCGAGGTCCAGTGCCTCGGGCCCGAGGCGGCCGCCCACCTCGCGGAGCTGCTTCCCGTCGGCACGCCCGTGGTGCTCGAGTTCGACGAGGAACGCACCGACGGCTACGACCGCACGCTGGCCGGGGTGCGGACCCGGGACGGAGCGCTCGTCAACGCGGAGATGGCCCGGGCCGGGCTGGCCGTGCCGCTCGTCGTCGGCGACAACGACCGCTTCCTCCCGCCGGTGCAGCAGGCGCGCGACGAGGCCGCCGCGCAGGGCCGCGGCCTCTTCTCGCCGGAGATCACGTGCACGGTGCCCGCGCAGGTGGCCACCGTGACCGCGGCTGCCGAGCAGGCGCCGGCAGCCGCCGCGCAGCCGCCTGGCGCGTCCTCGGCCGAGCTCGCGACGTCCGCGTCGCTGGCGGTGGCGGCGGTCACGACGGCGCGGGCCCTCGAGGACGCGCTCGTCCGGGACGCGATGGGGCTCGCGTGGGCCGTCTTCACCCCCGACGAGCGGGACCGCCTGCTCCAGGACGTCCGGGACGCGGCGGGGCGGGCCGAACGCGAGGCCGGTGCCCTGCGGGAGGCCGAGGCAGCGGCGACGGCGCAGGAGGCCGAGGCGGCGCGCGTCGAGGAACAGCGACGGGCCGAGGAGCAGCGACGCACCGAGGAACGACAGGCCGAGGAGCGACGCGCGGAGGAACAGCGCCAGGCCCGTGAGGCCGCGGAGCGACGAGAGGCGCGGGAAGCCGCAGCCCGGCAGGAGGCCCGGGAAGCCGCGGAACGGCAGGCCCGCGAGGCGCAGTCGCAGAGCCGGAGCGGCGGGGACGGTGAGGCACGGCCGTCCGCACCCGACGCCGGCGGGTCGGGCGCTCCTTCGGGCTACACGGGCCCGCGCTGCTACGCGCCGGGCGGCAAGACCTGGAAGCCGTGCTGATCCTCCCCGGCACACCTCCATGATCGTGGAGACGGTGCGAGAACGGGTCGAATCGAGCCTGTTGTCGAATCGGTCAGGCCCGCACCGCGGCCGCTGCGTCGATCACGGCACGCGGTGGCCGGTCGATCGCCGACCACGACCGTCCACCCGTGGCCGACGCTGCTGGTCGGGACGCGGCGCGCGGTGATCGATCCGATCAGTACCTGCGTGCGGGCGCGGCGACAGTGGCGTCCTCGTCGGAGCGATCACGGCCGGGTGATCAGTCCGATCAGTACCTGAGGGCGGGCGCGGCGACAGTGGTGTACTTGTCGGGGTGATCAGGACCGGGTGATCGGTCCGAGCAGTGCGTGGGTGCTGTCGCGGCGACGTCAGGTACTTCTCGCAGCGATCAGGGCCGGATGATCGGTCCGAGCAGTGCGTGGGTGCTGTCGCGGCGACGTCAGGTACTTCTCGCAGCGATCACCATCGCGCGTCCGCGGGCCCCAATTCGGCAACACGCTCAATCCGCCCGGGACGCGCCGAACCCCCGATCATGGATGCGGAGCCCCGGCTACTGTCGCGGCATGACCGGACCGGAGACCGCTGCCGACCCGATCGCGTCCGACCTGCTCCGCTACCTGCAGGAGTCGCGGGAACGCCTGGTGTCGGCCCTGGACGGGGTGTCGGAGTACGACGCCCGCCGCCCGTTGACACCGAGCGGGACCAACCTGCTCGGGCTGGTCAAGCACCTCGCCGGGGTCGAGTTCGGCTACCTCGGCGACTGCGTCGGGCGTCCGGGCCCGACCCTGGCCTGGGTGGCCGACGGCTCGGTCTGGGACGGCGCGGACATGTGGGCCACCGCAGGCGAGAGCCGCGCCGGGACCGTGGAGCTGTACCGGTCCGCGTGGCGTCACTCCGACCGTTCGGTCGCGGAGCTGGGCCTGGGCGCACCGGCCCACGTCGGCTGGTGGCCCGAGGAGCGGCGGGACACCACCCTCGGCTCGCTGCTGGTCCGGGTGGTCGCGGAGACGGCCCAGCACGCGGGGCACGCCGACATCGTCCGGGAGTCGATCGACGGTCGTGCCGGCGCCGACCACGACGATGTGGGCGACGCCGCCTGGTGGGCCGGTTACGTCGCGAAGATCGAGCAGGCCGCCCGCGACGCCGCATCCTGATCTGCGGCGTCAGCTCAGGCGCGCGTAGACGTCGCCGGAACGGCCCAGCGGCCGCATCCGTTCGAGCAGCTGCCTCAGCTCGGCCGCGTCGAGCCAGCGCTCGGACGCGAACCGCATGGTCTCGACCGGCGAGTAGTTGTAGGTGTAGCCGCCCGCGCCCAGCTCCTCGACACGACCGAGCACCGCCAGCGCCGCGTCGTGCGTCGGGGGCAGGTACTCGAACGACAGCGCGCGCAGCGGCCGGCTCAACCCGGCCAGGACCTCGGCCTCGAAGCCCTCGACGTCGATCTTGCAGAACGCGGGCTCGCCGTGCGCGGCGATGAGGCCGTCGAGGGTCACCACCTCGACCTCCACGGAGCGGTCCCAGCGCACGCGGGCGAAGCTGCGGTCCGAGGCCACCGACTCCCGCCAGGCGGGCGAGAGCGACGAGACCGTCGGCGTCGCCGTGGAGACGCCCAGCCGCGCCCGCCCGGCCGTGGCGCCGACCGCGGACGGCACGAGGGTGACCCCGCGGTCGCGGCCGAAGAGCAGGCGCAGCACGCGCAGGCAGTCCGGCTGCGGCTCGACCGCGACGACCCGCGCCCCAAGACGCCGCCAGGTGCGCACCCGGCCGCCGACGTGAGCGCCGATGTCGAAGGCGAGGTCCCCCGGCCCCAGGAACCCGCCGTACAGCGCCAGCGCGCGCCGGTGCTTGGCGGGCTGGCCGTGGTAGATGACCAGGGAACGGACGATGCCCCGTGCGCGGCCCAGCATCGCCAGATCCTAGTGTCCCCCCGCCGGAAGTCCGCTGGGCAAGTCGGTGGATCCAGGTTCTCGCTGCGTGTGCCGGGCGGCGACCCTCGTACCGGGTCGTCGACCGGTGCGCGCAGCGTGGAGCTGGGCCGCCGAAACTGTTCGGCGGACTTCCGGTGGGGGGCACTGGGCGCGGCCGGGCCCACCGGCCCGCACCCCGCCGAAGATCCATCCGCAGCCGATGATCGTTGCGAGATCGAGCGGATCGCCCCACCGAGGACGCAGAGCTGGATCTCGCAAAGATCACCGGTCAGGCCCGGGTGCAGACCGCGGGCAGTGCGGGCGGCGCCAGGCCGTGGTCGGTCGCGAAGCGGGTGGCGAGCCAGCCGCTCACGAGGTCGAGCACCTCGGGATCGATGGCCGTCGGGATCGACGCGTACTCGGCGGGTGCGCCGGTAACCGCGGGCTGCATCAGATGGTTGAGCTGCGGGAACGTGCAGACGGTCGCGTCCGGACCGGCCGCGAGCAGCTCCCGCGCCGCCGGCGCGCTCTGCGTGGCGGGTACCTGCACGTCCTTGCCGCCGTAGACGGCGAGGACCGGCACCCTCAGCGCGCGCAACGACGGCGCCGGGTCGTGCAGCACGAGCGAGCGGAAGTACGGCGTGACCGGCAGCTGCGCCTCGATCTGCTCCGGAGTCGGCCGCTGCTCGGGGGGCATCAGCTCCAGCTGCCGCCCGATCTCCCGGCGGGCGAGCACCCGGGCGGAGTCGGTGTCGCCGACTCGCAGCAACCGGGTCAGCTCGCGCACGTAGGCGACCTGCGCTTCGGCGTCCGCGAGCCGGCCCAGCTGCGTGAACAGCGTGCGGTTCTGCGCGACGAGCACCTCCTCCCCGGACACCGCGGGCCCGGCCAGCGACACGACGAAGGCCGCACCGGTCTGCCCTGCCGCGAGCGGCGCCAGGACCCCGCCTTCGCTGTGCCCGAGCAGCCCCACCTGCGCGGGATCGACCTCCGGGCGTGCGCGCAGGAACTCCACACCCGCGGTGATGTCGGCCACGAGCTCGCCGTAGGTCGCCTTGTCCAGCACCCCACCGGACCCACCTACGCCGCGGTCGTCGACGCGCAGCACCGCGTAGCCGGCGCGGGTGAGCGCCTCGGACATCACCAGGAACGGCCGGTGGCCGAACAGCGCGCTGTCGCGGTCCTGCGGACCACTCCCCGAGATCAGCAGGACGGCAGGCGCCGGGCGCTGCGACGCGGGCAGGGCGAGCGTGCCGGCCAGCTCGACGCCGTCGCCCGGATAGCTCACGTCCTCGTTCCGCAGCGGCGGCTCGGCGGCGGCCGGCGCGGGAACGGCGTCCCCGCAGCCGGCGAGCGCGAGCACCGACGCCACGAGCGCCGGCACGATCCTCGTCCCTGTGAGCATCAGGTCCTCACCTCCTCATTGTTCTACTAGATGTATAACAGATACTCACAGGAGGAGGAGACCCCAGTACAGCGCCCAGGGCACGAACAGCGCGCCCGCGACCGTGACGAGGCGATCGCGCAGGAGCGCGGAGCGCCAGCGGGAGACCGCGGCCACCGTGGCCACGAGCGCCACGGCGCTGAGCAACTGGGCGCCCAGCCACGGCAGGGGCCTGCCCAGCACCAGCGGACCGGTGTCGACGCCCTGCCAGCCCGAGGACGCCAGCAGCGACAGGAGCGACAGGACCAGGCCGACGATCGCCGTGGCCCCCGAGGCGGCCAGCGTCACCGCGGGCCAACTGCACCGGACGCGTCGACGAGCGACGAGCGCGGCCACGAGGTGCGTCGTGAAGGCGAGCAGCAGCACCACCGCCGTCCCGACCTGCACCTGCCAGGACTCCCACCACGCCGAGCGCGCCGGCTCGACGCTCGGCGTCGCCTGGGCCGGCAGCGGCTCGGCGGTGGCCGCGGGCACCTCGCCCGCGGCCACCGCCCGCACCCACCGGCCGACCACGTCCGCGTAACCCGGGGTCAGGGAGTTCAGGTCCATGCCCTCCGCGGTGCCGGGGTGCAGGGAGTGGTTCGCCCCCGCGAAGAACTCGACGGTGAGGCTGCCGGGGACGGTCTCCAGGAAGCGCGCCGCGCTGTCGGCGGGCGGCACCTGCTCGTCCTCGGCACCCCACAGCGCGAGCACCGGCAGGTCCAGCCGCCGCAGCCACGGCTGCGGGTCGTGGTGCGCCGCGGCGAACAGACCGGCATCGGCGGCGAGCCGGTGGAAGGTCGACGGGTAGGTGTGCAGCAGGGATCCCTCGACGCCCGCGCGGTGCAGCTTGTTGGCCGCGTTCCAGATCTGCGAGCGCAGCGGCGACCACCCCGGCCCGCCGACCGTCACCACGAACTCCACGCGCTCGTCGCGCGCCGCCGCGATCGGCGCCACCCAGCCGCCCTCGCTGATGCCCCACAGTCCGGTGCGCGCCACCCCCGGCTGTGCCTCGAGGACGTCCAGCGCGGCGAGCGTGTCGCCGGCGAGCTGCGCGTAGTCCCGGTGGATCCCGGAGTAGCCGACGCTGCGCTTGTCCGGTGCCAGCACCACGATGCCCTGCCGGGCGAACGCCTCCGCCTCGGCGGTCAGGCTCTCCCACGGGTTGCCGCCCCCGGAGCCGTGCACCAGCACCATGCCGGGCAGCTCGCCGCCGTCGCCCGCGGGTCGGAAGATCCGTCCGCCGAGCTGCTGGCCGTCGGTGGTCGTGATGGTCACGTCCTGCGTCGCCACGACCTGCGACCCGTCGGGGCCCGGACCCACGGCCAGGGCGGCGGCCAGCACGGCGGCGAGAATCACGAGAACCTCCAGGAGAGCGGGGAGCTCGAAGCCTCGCGGGAGAACCGCGGCGGCACATCGCCGTCGTCGGCGATCTCCGCCTCGCCCGGACGGGGGATACTTCCTGCGTGCCCGGTCCCGACGCCCACACGCGCGAGCGGCTCCGGGCATGGGCACGGCGGCGCACTCCCCCGCCACTCGCCGTCGACGCGGCCATCGTGCTGGCCGTGCTGATCGGGCAGTCGGTGCCGTTCCTGTTCACCCAGCGGTTGGCCGGGCCGCAGGCGTGGACCGTCGCCGAGTACCTGCCGGTGCTCGGCGCGTCGTTGCCGCTGATCCTGCGGCGCCGCTACCCCCTGGCCGTGCTGATGACGGTGCTGGCCTCCTCGTACGCCTACGCGCTCAACGACCCCGACATCCCCGAACAGCCGATCTGGTACGGCTGGCTCGTCGCGACCTACACGGTGGCCACGCTGTCGCCGCCGTGGAAGCGGGCGCTCGCGCTCTGCCTCGGGGTCAGCGGGGCGCTGTCGGCGTCCTTCACGACGTTCGTCCGGGGAGCGCTCACCACGCTCGCCGCGTACGCGCTCGGGCGCTCGGCCGTGCAGAACCGGGCCTACCTCGAGCTGGCGCGGGAGCGGGCCGCCGCGCACGAGCGCACGCGGATCGCCCGGGACATGCACGACGTGCTGGCCCACGGCGTCAGCGTCATGATCGTGCAGGCCGAGGCGGGCCCGGTGGCGCTGCGCACCGCGCCGGAGAAGGCGGAGGCGGCGTTCGAGGCCATCGGCGAGGCCGGCCGGGAGGCGCAGGCGCAGCTGCGGCGCATCCTCGGGCTGATGCGGTCGCCGGATCAGCCACGGGACCCGGCGCCCGGGCTCGCCCGCATCCCGGAGCTGGTCGCGGACGTGTCGCGCACGGGGCCCGCGGTGCGGCTGGTCACCAGTGGCCACGCCCGCCCGCTCGCGCCGGACGCGGAGGTCGCCGCCTACCGCGTCGTCCAGGAGACGCTCACCAACGTGCTCAAGCACGCGGAGGCCACGGCCGTCGAGGTCCGTCTGGACTGGGCGCACGACGAGCTGGTGATCAGCGTCAGCGACGACGGCACGGGCGCGGCCCGCTCCCGCCCGGAACCGGGCCACGGCCTGCTCGGCCTCCGGGAGCGCGTCGCGGCGTGCGGCGGCACCGCGCGGTTCGGACCCGGCCCGGGAGGACGCGGGTTCCGGGCGCAGGTGCGGCTCCCGGCGGCGGACGGCGCGCCGTGACGGCGCCGATCACCGTCGTGGTGGCCGACGACCAGGAGCTGGTGCGCGGAGGCTTCGCCATGATCATCGACGCCCAGCCCGACCTGCACGTCGTCGGCGAGGCTGCGGACGGGGTCGAGGCCGTGGCCGCGGTGCGGCAGCTGCGGCCCGACGTCCTGCTCCTGGACGTCCGGATGCCGCGGGTGGACGGGATCGCGGCCGCCCGCACGGTGTGCGCCGAGACGGCCACGAAGGTCGTCATGCTGACCACGTTCGACCAGGACGACTACGTCTACGCGGCGCTGCGCGCCGGGGCCAGCGGATTCCTGCTCAAGGACGTGCGGCGCGACGACCTCGTCCACGCCGTGCGGGTGGCTGCCGCGGGCGACGCCCTCCTCGCCCCGGCCGTGACCCGCAGGCTGATCGACCAGGCCGTGCGAACGACGCTGCGGTCCGACCCGCCCGCGCACCGGCTGGACGTGCTGACGCAGCGCGAACGCGAGGTCCTCGTCCTGCTCGGCCGGGGGCTGTCCAACCCGGAGATCGCCGCCGAGCTTGTCGTCAGCGATCACACCGTGAAGACCCACGTCAGCAACGTGCTGAGCAAGCTGGGTGTGCGCGACCGGGTGCAGGCCGTGATCGCGGCCTACGAGACGGGCCTGCTCCGGGCGGGCGAGCCGTGACCGGCTAATGTCCGCAGGCCCCATCGGCGACAGCACGAGGAGGTGAGACCGATCAACGCACGGCCCGATCGGGCGCTCCCCCCTCGTCCCGCCGGATAGGCGGCTCCGGGAGCGTCCTCGCGACCCCCTTGGAGACCCTCGTGTCCACCCCTTCCGCCGTCCCCGACGTCGTCGGCCGCCTGCGCGCCGCAGGCTGCGTCTTCGCCGAGGACGAAGCGCGCCTGCTGCACGACGCCGCGCGCACGCCCGCCGAGCTCGACGCGCTCGTCGACCGGCGCGCCGCCGGTGAGCCGCTCGAACACCTCCTCGGCTGGGTCGAGTTCGCCGGGCTGCGCCTCGCGGTCGAGGCCGGCGTCTTCGTGCCGCGCCGGCGCACCGAGCTGCTGGCCCGCGAAGCCGCGGCGCTCGCCGCACCCGGCTCCGCGGTCGTGGAACTGTGCTGCGGGGTGTGCGCGGTCGGTGCCGCGGTGGCCGCCGCAGTCCCGGGCATCGACCTGCACGCCGCCGACATCGACCCGGTCGCCGTGCGCTGCGCCCGCCGCAACGTGCCCCGCGCCCATGTGTACGAGGGCGACCTGGACGCGCCGCTCCCGGTGTCGTTGCGCGGCCGCGTCGACGTCCTGGTGGCCAACGCCCCCTACGTGCCGACCGAGGCGGTGGGGATGATGCCGCCCGAGGCGCGCCTGCACGAACCGCTGGTCGCGCTGGACGGCGGCGCGGACGGCCTCGACGTGCAGCGACGGGTGATCGCCGCAGCACCGCTCTGGCTCGCGGGAGGCGGGCACCTGCTGATCGAGACGAGCGGGGCCCAGTCCCCGCACACAGCGGCGGTGATGGAAGCAGCCGGCCTGCACGCGCAGGTCGTCCGGGACGAGGAACGAGACGCGACAGCCGTCATCGCCACCCGCCCACCCCGCACGTCGGAGCCATGATGCGAATGGTGAGCGCACACAATCTTCAGTAAGGCTCCAAGGTGCGGCGGGTCAGGCAGCGGGGACGTGGAGGGCGCCTCGGCGGGCCAGCATCGCTATCGCTGCTGCGCTCGCCACGGGGATCAGGGCCAGGGCCAGCCAGGCCAGGGCGGGGGGCGCCACCGTCGGGTCCAGGAGCGTGCCCGCCGCCGTGCTGCCGACCAGCACGGCGACGCCGCCCGCCGAGGACAGCACGCCGAAGTGCGCGCCGAGCCGGCGTTCCCCCGCGAGCCGGGGCACGAGGTCCTGCGCCAGCGGCTGCGTGATCATCTGGCCCCCGGTGAGCAGCACCACGAAACCGACGGCCGACCACAGCGCGAGCGGGCCGGACGGCGTCGGCAGCAGTGCCGCCACGGCGACCAGCACGAACGCGAGCGCCATCAGCGCGAAGCCCAGGACGATGGCGTGGCCGGTGTCGAACCGGCGGATCCAGCGGGTGGTCGGCAGCTGCCCGGTGATCACGAGCAGCGAGGCGAGCGCGAACAGCCAGCCGAGTGCCGCCTGGTTGCCGGTCGCCCGCACCAGCTCGACGGGCAACGCGAGGTAGAGCTGGTTGTAGCAGACGAGGTAGCCGGCGTACCCCGCCGCGAACGCGAGGAACGGCCTGTTGCCCAGCACCTCCGCCCATCCCGCCAGCACGGGCTCGCCGGCGTGCTGCGCGGGGCGGTTGGGCAGCCAGTGCAGGTGCGCGAGCCCGATGAGGACGAACGCCACCGCGGCGACCAGGCACGAGACCCGGAAGTCGACCAGCAGCAGGAGCGTGCCGACCAGCGGGCCGACGACGGCACCGACCTGGCCGCTGACGGCGAACATCGCGAAGACGTCGGCGCGCACCAGGCCCTCGCCCGAGCGCTCGCCCGCCTCCCGCGCGAGCGAGGACTCGACCGCGGGCGAGAACAGCGCCGCCGCGAAGCCGGTGAGCAGCGCGCCGGCGATGACGCCGACCAGACCGCCGGCCGCGGCCAGCAGGACGAAGCCGAGCACGCGCAGCGCGCACCCGGCCAGCACCACCGGCTTGGCACCGATCCGGTCGGCGAGGGTGCCGCCGATGACGAACAGGCCCTGCTGGCTGAAGGTCCGCAGGCCCAGCACGAGCCCGACGACTCCGCCTGCCAGCCCGAGGTCCTCGGCGAGGTGGACCGCGAGGTAGGGCACGACCATGTAGAAGCCGACGTTGAACGCGAGCTGCGTGAGCACCAGCAGCCGCATGACCGGGGGCAGCCGGCCGAGCCCGCCGAGCAGGCGCCAGCGGCGGAGTCCGGTCGAGGGATCCATAATCGCCAATAACTAGCATCTGCGGCCAAGGGGCGACAAACCGGCCCCAGCGCACCCATGCACGTCCGTGCACACGTTTGACAGCCTGCTCACCCGATCAGATGATCTGGGTCGAGTCGATCCCGGCGCCGCTGCCGGTCCCGCCGCGTCCGATCGTCCGGACGCCCCGCCGAGAGGCCCCCCGTGCTCCGTGCCCGTCCCCCGGCGCTGCCACGCGCCGTCGTCGCGCTGCTCGCGGTCCTGCTGGCCGCCGCCTGCGGAGCGCCGCAGCCGACCGGGGAGCCGGTGCCCGACGGCGAGCTCACGATCGCCATGCAGTTCGCCCCGCGTTCCGGCTACGCCCTCGACACCGACGACGCGTTCGTCCTCACCCAGCTCGGCGCCACCGAGACGCTCGTCGCCGCGGGCCCGGACGGGCAGCCCGTCCCCCGTCTCGCCACGTCCTGGGCCCGGGCGGACCCTCAGACCTGGCGCTTCGAGCTGCGCCCCGGCGTCACCTTCCACGACGGCACCCCGCTGACCGGCCAGGCCGCCGCCGCGGCGCTGAACTGGGTGGCCGGCGTGGCCGCGCCGCCCCGCGCGGTGCGGGGCATCGGGCTGGTGGCCGAACCCGAGGGCGACGCCGCCGTCCTGGTGCGCACGAGCGCCCCGGACCCGATCCTGCCGCTGCGACTGACCAGCCCGAACACCGCGATCCTCGCGCCGTCGGCCTACCAGGGCGATGGGCCGCCCGCGGTGCTCGGCACGGGCACCGGCCCGATGCGGCTGACCACCACCGACCCGGGCGCCGCGAGCCTCGAGCGCTACGACGCGTACTGGGGTGGACGGCCGCAGCTCGCCACCGTGCGCGCCGAGTACGTGCCCGACCCGGCCGCCCGGGCGCTGGCGTTCCGCGCCGGGGACGTCGACATCGCCCAGGGCCTGCCCGAGCCGGCCGTGCTCGAGCTGTCGGCCACCGACGGCGTCGAGGTGCAGACCGTCGCCGCGCCCCGCACCGTCACCCTGTTCCTGAACCAGTCCGCGGCGCCGTTCGCCGACATGCGGGTCCGGCGCGCGGTCCAGCAGGCGATCGACCGCACCGCGCTCGCCGAGCAGGCCCTCGCGGGCGCGGCGCTGCCGGCGTCGGACCTGTTCGGACCTGCGGTGCCGTGGGGGTCGACCGCGGCACCACCGCCCCCGGACCCGGCCGCCGCCACCGCGCTGCTGGCCGAGGCCGGGTACGGGCCCGGCAACCCGCTCACCGTGCGGCTGTGGACCTACCCGAACCGCCCCGAACTGCCTGTGCTGGCCACCGCGGTCCAGGCGATGCTCACCGAGGTGGGGATCAACGCCGAGATCCAGGTGGGCGAGTACGCCACGCAGGAGGCGGAGGTCCTCGCCGGGAGCTACGACATGTTCCTGCTCTCCCGCAGCTACCTGACCGACGTGCCCGATGCGGCAGGCGTGCTGACCAGCGACTACACCTGCGACGGCTCCTACAACCTCGACCGGTACTGCTCGCCGGCGTTCGACGCGCTGGTGGCCGGGCTGTCGGGCGTCACCGAGCCGGTCGAGCGCCAGGAGGTCTTCGCCCGCGCCGCGCAGCAGCTCGTGGCCGACGCGGTCGGGGTGCACCTCGTGCACAGCCAGGACAGCGCGGCCGCACGCGGCGTCGTCGGCTTCACGGCCGACCCCACCGGCAAGGCACTGGTCACCGCGGAGCTGTCGGCCACTGGATGAGCGGAGCTTGCGGAGTGAACGGACAAAGCTGAGCTGAGGGGGACCCGTGCTCGGCACGTTGCTGCGCCGGCTGGCGCCGCTGCCGGTGGTGCTGCTGGTTGCGTCGGTCGTGGTGTTCCTGCTGCCACGACTCGCGGGCGTGGACCCGGTGCGGGCGGTGCTGCGGGCACGCACGGCCGAGTCGGTGCCCGATCCCGCCGTGGCCGCACGGCTCGCCCGCGAGCTGGGGCTCGACGCCCCGCTGCCCGAGCAGTACCTGACGTGGCTGGGGCAGGTGCTGCGCGGCGATCTCGGGCTCTCGTTCGCCACGCGCGCGCCCGTCGCCCCGCAGCTGCTCGACGCGCTCGGGGTCTCGGCGCTGCTCGCGGCGCTGGCGCTCGCGATCGCCGCCGCCGTCGGCATCCCGGCCGGGGTGCAGGCCGCGCGCCGGCGGGGCGGGGTGCTCGACCGGGTCGTCACCGGCGCCTCGGTGCTCGGGGTGGCGGTGCCGGAGTTCATCCTGGCGCCGGTGCTGATCCTGGTCTTCGCCGTGGCGCTGCCGGTGCTGCCGGCCACCGGCTGGGGCGATCCGGCCGACGCCGTGCTGCCCGCGCTCACGCTCGCGCTGTTCCCCACCGCGCTCGCCGCGCAGCTCACCCGCGCCGAGATGCTCGACGTCCTCGCGCGGCCGCACGTCGCCCTCGCCCGCGCGAAGGGGGTGAGCGAGCGGCGGGTGCTCTGGGCGCACGGGGCGCGGCTCGCGCTGACCTCGGTGACGTCGTTGTCCGGTGTGTTCTTCGCCGGGTTGCTCGGGGGCGCGGTGGTGGTCGAGGTCGTGTTCGCGGTGCCCGGGCTGGGCCGGCTGCTCTACGACGCGGTGCTGGGGCAGGACCTGCCGGTGTTCCAGGCGGGCCTGCTGCTGGTGGTCGCCGTGGCGGTGGTGGCCAGCGCCGTCGCCGACACCGTCGCGCTCGCCGCCGATCCGGTGGCACGGGAGGCGTCGTGAGGCGGGTCCCGCCACTGGTCGCGGTGGCCGCCGGGCTCGGCGTGCTGCTGCTCGTGGCCGCGTTGCTCCCGCTCGACGCGCTCGGCAACGACCTCGCCCACCGGTTCGCGCCGCCCTCACCCGCGCACCCGCTGGGCACCGATCACCTCGGCCGCGACGTGCTCGCCCGCCTCGCCGCGGGCGCCCGCATCTCGGTCGGGTTCACCGTGCTCGCGGTGGCCGTCTGCGCCGTGCTCGGCACCACCGTCGGGCTCGCTGCCGGCTACCGCGGCGGAGCGCTCGCGCAGGTGCTCGGCCGGGTCGTGGACGTGCTGGTCGCGGTGCCGTCGCTGGTGATCGGCCTGGTGCTCGCCACGGTGCTGCGTCCGGGCGTCGCGACGCTGCTGCTCGCGGTGCTCGTCACCGGGTGGACGCCGTTCGCCCGCCTGGCCATGGGCCTGGCCGTGCGGGAGGCCGGCGCGGAGTACGTGCAGGGCGCGCTCGCGATCGGCGCCACCGACCGGCGCATCCTCGCCCGCCACGTTCTCCCCAACGCGATCCGCCCGCTGGCTGCGCACGCCTGCATGCGCTTCGCCCACACCCTGCTGACCGTGGCCGGCCTGTCGTTCCTCGGCCTCGGACCGCAGCCCCCGACGCCCGAGTGGGGCGCGATGCTGAACGAGGCGCGCCCGTACCTGTTCCTGCGGCCGGGGCTGGTGCTCGTGCCGGCCGCGGCGATCGTCGCCGTCGCGCTGGTGGTCGTCCTGCTCGGCCGGGCCCTGGAGCGGCGCTGGGCCGCGTAGGCTGCTGCCACATATCTGCGACAGCCAGGAGGTGGCGTGGCCGGGAACGACGGACGGCGTAGCGGGACGGTGCGGCCGGAGCTGAAGGTGCTGGTCGGCGATCTGGGGATCGTGCCCGCGCGAGCCCAGGGCGGCGTGGCGCGGGCCGTGCTCGAGCGCGACGGGGCGGTGATCGTGCCGAACAGCGGCGACGACCCCGAGGAGCTGGTCGTCGCCGCGGCGCGGCTGCTGGGCGGCCGGCTCCGGGAACTGTTCGGCATCCGCGCCCAGCACGGCGTCGACGCGGCACGCCTGGGCATCCACAGCGACGGAGCGAACGTCGTCGTGGACGTCCACGGTCAACACGTCCGCCTGCGCCACCCGGACGAGGACTACCTGCTCATGCTGTGCACGGCCCCGGCCCGCGAGGGCGGCGACTCCGTGCTGCTCGACGGCTACGCGCTCGTCGAGGCGCTGCGCACCGCCCGTCCGGAGCTGCACGCGTTCCTCACCGGCTGCGACGTCGACTACTTCGGGGCGTGGGTGAACCCGGCGCGGGGTGTGCCGGCCACCCCGCTCGTGCGTCGGATGGTGGAGCACACCCGCGGCGGGCGCCGGGCCGTGCGGGCCAGCGACTACGCCGCCCCGGTGCCACGCGAGCCACGCTGGGACGAGCACCTCGCCTTCCTCGAGGAGTACGCGGACGTGCTCGCCACCGCGCAGGACTGCGCCGCCGCCTTCCGGATGGACGCGGGCGACCTCCTGGTCCTGGACAACTACCGCTACCTGCACGGCCGAGACGCGTACCAAGGAGAACGGAAGCTCCACGTCCTGACGGTCCGCACGACCGACGCCTTCTGAGGGACGAACGGCACTTTCGTTGCTTCCTGGCTGACGAGGGTGCCGTTCGTTGCGTCAGGCCTCAGTCGCGGTGGGCCGTGTCCAGGGCGAACGCGGGCAGGCACACCGCCACGTACTCGGCGCCCTCCGCGCCCGGGGAGCTGTAGCGCACCCACTCCCCCGCCGCTGTCTGCACGGCCTGGCCTGCGGCGACGGTCAGCTCACCGCCCTCGTGCTCGACGCGCAACGCGCCCCGCAGCACGAGGGTGAACTCGTCGAACTCCGGCCGCTGCCCCGGCTCCGACCAGCCCGAGGGGCTGCGCATGTGGGCCATCGACAGCCGTGCGTCGCCGGTGTTCACCCGGCCCACGTACTCGTCGATCGTCTTGGGCGGCTCGCCGGCCGCCGTCACGCGGCTGGGGCTCTCGATCAGTCTGGGCACGCGGCAGATCCTCCTCCACCCGGTACCGTCGGTGGCCGGGGAGGCGTGGGATGAACGAGGCGTACTGGGCCCGCTACGAGTCCACGATCGACAAGCAGATCCGCATGGCCGAGGAACGCGGCGACTTCGCCGACCTCCCCGGCAAGGGCAAGCCGCTGCCCGGGCTCGACGGCCCCGACGACGAGAACTGGTGGATCAAGAGATACATCGCGCGCGAGGGCGTTCCCTCGGAGGCGATGCTCCCCACCCCGCTGCAGCTGCGCAAGGAGGCCGAGCGGCTCCCGGACACCGTCCGCGCGCTGCCCACCGAGGAGTCCGTCCGCGGCGCCGTGGCCGAGCTGAACCGGCGGATCGCGCAGTGGCTGCGCGCCCCGTCCGGGCCGGCGGTGCCGGTGCGCCTCGTCGACGCCGACACGATCGTCGCGGGCTGGCGGCAGCACCGCCCGGCCCCACCGCCCGCACCCGCAGCGCCGGCCCCGCAACCACCCCACGTCCCCTGGTGGCGCCGCCTCCGGCGGCCGTGAGCCTCAGGGTTCGACGGCGAGTGCGGCCGGGCTGGCCGATTTCGTCGCTGCTGTGCTGGTCAGGGCCACGCCCGCGAGGATCAGCGCCCCACCCAGCAGCTGCACGGGCGTCGGCACCTGGTTGAGCAGCAGCCACGACGCCACGGCCGAGGCCACCACCTCCAGCAGCGCCACGAGTGAGCCGCGGGAGGCACCGATCCGGGCGATCGCGGCCACGCCCGTCAGGTAGGCGATCACCGACGAGACCACGACGAGCAGCGTGGCCGCGACGGGCCAGCCGACGTCGACGCCCGCGAGCAGCACGTCCGTGGCCGCGGTGTCGATGACGATCGGGAGCAGCCCGATGAGCCCCAGCAGCGCCACGACGACCGTGCCGACGGTCATCCCGACGCCGGCGAGCACGAGCGGCGGCGTGGAACTGCCGGCGCGGTCGGCCACGAGGAAGAACGAGGCCTGGCAGACGGCGGCGGCGAACCCCCAGGCCAGGCCCTCCCACTGCAGCGCGACTCCGCTCCAGACCTGCACCACGAGCGACAGGCCGAACAGCGCGACGATCGCGCCCGCCAGCGTGCGCCTGCTCGGCGGCTGCCTGCGTACGGCCCAGACCCAGGCGATCACCAGGATCGGACCGGTGTACTCCAGCAGCAGCGCGACCGTGACCGGCAGGTACTGCAGTGCGTTGAAGAACGCCACTTGCACGCCCGCCGTGGCGAGCACGCCGTAGAGCACGAGTGCGGGACCGTCGGCCCGCAGCGCCGCCAGCACGCCGGGCCGGACGATCGCCAGGATCACCAGCAGGATCGCGGCCGCGCCGCCCAGCCGGACGAGCACCGCGCCGCTGGCCGACCAGCCGGCGTCCGTGAGCGCCTTCGCGAACGGGCCCGAGAGCCCGAACGTCACCGCCGAGACGACCGCGAGGGCGAGCCCGGCGGCGGTGCGGTCGGTCGTGGTGGTCAGTCCTCGGCTCCCGTCTGCGCCACGAGGCCGGCGGCCTCGATGCCGGCCACCGCGGCGGCCTCGTCGTTCAGCGAGGCGTCGCCGCTGATGCCGACCGCGCCCAGCAGCGCGCCGTCGGCGTCGCGGACGAGCACGCCACCGGGCACCGAGACGACCTTGCCGCCGGCGAGCCCGACGAGCGAGGTGTAGATGTCCGGGGAGTCGGCGGCCCGGGCCGCGAGGGCGCGGTTGGTCATGCCCATGCCCAGCAGCCCCCAGGCCTTCGCGGTGGCGAGGTCGGGCCGCAGGTAGCCGGAGCCGTCCTGGCGACCGAGCGCGACGAGCGCACCGCCCGGGTCGAGCACGGAGACGGTGAGAGGCTGGAACCCCTGCTGGGTGCCGTGGTCGAGGGCGGCGCGCACGATGGTCTGGGCCTGGTCGAGGGTGATGGGCATGCCCTGATCCTGCCTCAGGCCGCCCGGGTGAGCCGCAGCAGTGGGATCGTGCGGTCGGTCTTCTCCTCGTAGTCGCGGAAGCCCGGGGCCTCGGAGACCACGCGCTCCCACAACGCGTCGCGCTCGGCCCCGGTGACCTCCTCCGCGACCACCTCGTACTTCTCGGTGCCGACCTCGACGACGATCTTCGGGTTGGCCTTCAGGTTGTGGAACCAGGCGGGGTGCGTCGGGGCGCCCGCGGCGGACCCGACGATGATGGTGCGGCCGTCGCCCTCCGGGAACTGTACGAGCGGGATCACCCGCTCCGTGCCGGACTTCGCGCCGATGTGGTGGATCAGGATCATCGGGGCGCCGGCGAAAGGACCGCCGACACGACCTTCGTTGGCGCGGAACTCGTCGATGATCTGCTGGTTGAAGTCGCTCATTGTTCTCTCCTCATGTGAAAAGCAGCACCCAGGCCGCCACGATCGCCGTCGCTGTTGCGAGCAACCCGAACAGCAACACCCACATTCCGCGTGGCACGCGTGTCAGACCGGCGAGCATGTCCGCGTCCGAGGCACCGGAGTTGCGGCGGCTGCGCTGCAGCTCGCGCACCGCCCGCATGCCGCCGAACAGCAGGAACCAGCACAGCGCCGCCGCGAAACCCTCCTGCAGCCGGGGCTCGCCCCACCACGCGACCGCTCCCACCAGCGCGCCGGTGGCCAGCACCGAGAACACGCCGTAGAAGTTGCGGACGTGCACCAGCGTGGCCACGAGCAGGGCGATCGCGATCCAGAGCATCAGGGCTGCCCGGTCCCCTGCCACGAGCGCGGCACCGCCGAGCCCCAGCAGCGACGGCGCCGGGTAGCCGCCGAGGAACGTGAAGACCAGGCCGGGGCCGCGGCGGGCACCGGTGGAGACCGTCAGGCCGGAGGTGTCCGCATGCAGCCGGATACCGGTGAGGCCGCGCCCGGCGATCACCGCGACGAGGGCGTGCCCGCCCTCGTGGGCGATGGTCACGACGGTGCGGGTCCAGCGCCACGACGCCGACCACAGCACCGCCAGCAGCGCGAGCGCCGCGGCGAGGAGCACGGCGGGCCGCTCGTCGAGCAGCAGCGTGGCCGTGTCGACGACCTGCTGCAGTGCCGTCGCCCCGTCCCCCACACGAGCAAGTCTGGCACGCTCGCGAAATTCCGTGTTGACCTTCCAGCCGCTGGAGAGTCGAGGATCTTCCCATGGCCGAAACGACCCTACTGACGATCGGGCAGCTCGCCCGCCGCTCGGGCGTACCGGTGCGCACCATCCGGTTCTGGTCCGACGAAGGCATCCTGCCCGAGACGGACCGGACCACCAGCAACTACCGCCGGTACGACGGCCGCGCCGTCGCCCGGCTCGACCTCGTCCGCACGCTGCGCGAGCTCGGCATGGGCCTGGAGGACATCCGCCTCGTGCTCGAGCGCAGGCGCAGCGTCGAGGACGTGGCGGCCTCGCACGTGCAGGCCATCGACAACCAGATCCGCGCCCTTCGGACCCAGCGTGCCGTGTGCACGCTGCTCGCCCGGGGCGCTCCCACCGCACGGAAGGCAGCACTCATGAACGACCTCGCCCGGCTCTCCGCCAGCGAGCGCCAGCAGATGATCGACGAGTTCGTCGACGCCACGTTCGCCGGCACCGACCCCGACGCACCCGGAGCGGGCATCGCCACGAACATGCGCACGCTCCCGAACGCACTGCCCGACGACCCGACCACCGAGCAGGTGGAGGCGTGGGTGGAGCTCGCCGAGCTCGTGAGCGACCCGGCGTTCCGCGCACGGGCCCGGGAGATGGCCGTCGCCGGCTCCCAGGCCGACGCCGAGCCGCCGCAGTTCGACCCGGCGCCGGTCGTCGAGCACGCCGGTGGCGCCGTCGCCGCCGGCACCGCGCCCGATTCGCCCGAGGGCCAGGCCGTTCTCGCCCGGATCATCGAGCCCGGCATGGACGCGGCGGCCCGCGACGAGCTGGCCGACACGATCGACACCTTCACCGACCGCCGGGTGTCCCGCTACTGGGACCTGCTCGGCATCCTGAACGGCTGGGGACGCGCCCCGGCGCAGATCGAGCCGTTCGAGTGGTTCAGCGCAGCCCTGCGCGCCCACCCCTGACCCGCGAGTCGGGGCCTTGGCCTCCGAGAGTCAGGGCCTCCGTGCACGCGAGTCGGGGCCCGGGCCTCCGCGAGTCGGGGTGTGGAGCACGCGAGTCGGGCGTTCGAGCACTGCGGGTCGCGCGGATCCTGTGGCGGGAGTCGGCACGCTCGCGAACGTGCACCCGTTCCGCCTCCGGGTGGAGCGGGTGCGCGTTCGGCCGTCAGTCCTTGCGGCCGGTGAGGGCGAGACCCGCGCCCATGACTATCAGCGACGTGCCGCCGATCCCGCCCATCCACCGCAGCCGCCCCGGCGACGTCGCGAACCAGGACCGGGCGGTGCCGGCGGCCAGGCCCCACACGCTGTCCAGGGTGGCGGCGATGACGGCGAACAGCAGTCCGAGCACCAACATCTGGGTGGTCGCGCTGCCCGCTTCCACATCCACGAACTGCGGCAGGACGGCCGCGAAGAAGACCAGCAGCTTGGGGTTGGTGAAACCGACGATCACGCCCTGCCAGAACATCCGGCGGTCGGCGGGGCCGGCGGGCTCGCCGAGCCGGGCGATCAGGTCACCGCGCGCTCGGATGGTGTGGATACCCAGGTAGACCAGGTAGGCGGCGCCGACCAGCTTGAGCACGGTGAACACCGTGGACGACTGGGCGGCGATCGCCCCGAACCCCAGCGCGACCACGACCGCCACCATCGCGGCGCCCGTGGTGTTGCCCGCCACACCGGTGAGGGCGGCCCGCCTGCCGTGCGCCAACGCGCGGCCGACGACGAACAGAACGCTGGGACCAGGGATGATCACCAGAATGATGCAGGCGACGGCGAACGCGAGAAGGGTCTCCACCGAGGGCATGACCCGACCCTAGCCAGGTGGCGGCGCACCGCCTCCTGATTTGCCGGGCACGATCAACGGGCTCGGGCCGGCCGCGATCACACCGCCCCGGCGGTGATCGCTTCGATCCGTACTTGACGGTTCCACCAACCACGCTCACGTGCGGGTCGGAGCGATCACCGCTCGCGAGACGTACCTGAGCGCGGTGTCCACCACCATCACGTGCGGCCCGAAACGATCACGGCGATCGCCGACCGCCCGAACACCCGGCCCGGACGGCGCGACACGCGCGCGCCAGGCCCCGACTCGCGGGTGGAGGCGCGCCCCCCTCCCGATGCTCCTATGGAAGTCAACCCGTGATCTGAAGATCTTGGTGGCTGTGGGTTAGGGCGGTGTAGACCTCGCGGGCGACGTAGCGTTTGAGGCATCGGAT